>NZ_FOWC01000043.1 GCF_900115345.1 Amycolatopsis rubida
AATTCGTCGGCAGAAGTTCGCCAGTGACTCAAGGATCTCTGCGGCGGTCTTGGTCCAGATGAAGGGCCTGGGGTTTTCGTTCCGTTCCTTGATCCATGAGCGGATGTCGGCTTCGAGGTTCTGAACGTTCTTGTGGGTGCCGCGCCTGATCTGCTGATCAGCGAGGAACCCGAACCACCGCTCAACCTGATTGATCCAGGAGGAACCGGTGGGGGTGAAGTGCATATGACAACGAGGGTGCCGTTCCAGCCACGCCCGAATCGCAGGTGTTTTGTGGGTACCGTAGTTGTCGCAGATCAGATGGATCTGGAGATGGGCAGGGATTTCCTTGTCGACCTTGACGAGAAACTTCTTGAACTCCGCGGCACGATGCCGGCGGTGCAGAGAACTGATGACCTCGCCGGTGGCAACGTCGAACGCCGCGAACAAGGTGGTCAGACCGTTGCGGACGTAGTCGTGGGTACGACGCTCGGGCATGCCGGGCATCATCGGAAGCACCGGCTGAGACCGGTCCAGCGCCTGGATCTGCGACTTCTCGTCAACAGACAGAACGATCGCACCGTCGGGCGGATTGAAATACAACCCGACGACATCGTGCACTTTCTCCGCGAACAACGGATCGGTCGACAGTTTGAAGGTCTCGGTCAGGTGCGGTTTGAGCTGAAACTTCCGCCAGATCCGGCCGACAGTCGACTTGGACAAGCCACTGTGCTGCGCCATCGACGCACGCGACCAGTGCGTGGCGTCCTTCGGGATTTCTTCCAGGGTCGCCACCACGACCGCTTCGACGTCCTCGACCCCGATCACCGGCGGACGACCGGGCCGAGGTTCGTCGACCAGCCCGTCGAGACGGTCCGACAGAAAACGCCGGCGCCATTTGCGGACCATGTCCGGCGACACGCCAAGGTCCTTCGCGACGCCCACGACCGGAGGCACGCCGCCCTCAGCGCACGCCAGCACAATCCGCGATCGCGCGGCCAAAGCCTGCGCAGAATTCCGTCGTCGCACCCAGCGTTCCAGCGTCGACCGCTCCTCATCGGTGAGGACTACCGGCTCAAGCTTCGGCCCCCGACGTCCCGCGGCACCATCAGTCATGCCGCCAGAGCCTAACTGACGACGAATTAACGACGCAGGACACTAG
>NZ_FOWC01000041.1 GCF_900115345.1 Amycolatopsis rubida
AGCTTAAGTTTTAACCTTTGGTGTCCGTTTTCTTGGTCTTGCCGGGGTTGTGTGAGGGGGCTTGGCGGGCGTTTCGTGATCCTGGCGGGCGTCCTGGTCCGGGTCGGCTGAATTTCGGCGCGCCGGCGGGTGATCCCGCTGCCGGGCGAATCCGGCGAAATCCCCGCCGGACCCGGGCCGGCGACAGTCGTGCGGGTGCGGCGGGCGGGCGTTCCCAGGGGCGCCGGACGTCCTCGACGAGGCAGCGCGCCAGCCGGAGCTGGGCGTAGACCGCGATCGTCAGCCAGGTCCACCGGTCCGCTGCCTCGGGGGTCCGCAGGCGGGGCGCGGTCCACCCGAGGGTTTGCTTGAGGAACCGGAAGGTGTGTTCCAGGTCGAAGCGCCGCAGGAACGTCTGCCATAACCGGTCCACCAGTTCCGCGGTGGCCGCGGTGGCGGAATGCCACAGCCACAACGGTTTCGGGGCCGTGGCGCCGGGCAGCCGCTCGACCTGCAGCCGGATCACCGTGCCCTCCAAGATCGGGAGAGGGTCGTCGTGGCCGGTCCAGGCGCCGGTGCGGGTGAGCTTGGGGTGCAGCCGGTCCCAGGATCGGGCGTGCGCGGCGCCGTAGCGGGCGGTGTCGGCGGTCGTGGCGTGCGCCGGGGCAGGCCAGGTCGTCGGGTCGCCGAACACGAACCGGGCCCCGTGCCGGGCGCCGCGGCCCCGGGCGCCGGGCTGCCGGGGCGGCGCGGGGAAGGCCAGAACCCGGTCCGAGCGCATCCGCACCAGCACCCGGACCGGGAGGTCGGCCAGCAGGAACGCCAGACGGGGGCCGTCGTAGCCGGCGTCGCCGACGATCCAGATCTCGGGGTCGCCGGCCTGCCAGTGCCCGGCGGCGATCAGGGCGTCGATCACGGTGCGCAGCTGGGCGGCGGCCAGGGCGGTGCCCTCGTCGCCCGGGCGCGCGCGAAGCACGTCGAGCAACGCCGTCCACGACGTGCGGCCCGGTTCCAGCGCCGCGACGAAGGAATAGGGCCAGCCGGGGATCATCTGGGCCCGGCCCTTGCCTCGCGCGTAGGTGTGGCAGAACAGCCGGTCCGGGCTGGTGCCCGCGTCGGGCCGCAGCCAGTTGCTGATGTCGATGCCCAGCGTGATGCGGCCGTCGTCGCCGCGCGGGATCGCTTGGCGGGCCGCGACGTTGCGGAACCGGCCGACGTCGACCCCGCCCCGGTTCAGGCTGTCGTAGAGGCCGCCGTGACCGCGCCGGTGCTCAGGCTCCAGCGACAGCTCGACCAGCGAGCCCACCGGCCCGCCGGCGCACAGCACCGCGTCGGCCAGCTCGAACAACGCGTCCGCCCGCGCGGTCAGGCACCGGTAGAACTCCTGCCGGAACTCGGACAGGTCCCCCAGCGCGGTGGCCGCGCCGGCGTGGTGCACACTGTTCATCGAAGCCCTTGGTTGTGATCTTCCTTCTGTCGCAAGAAGAATGATCAACCAAGGGCTTCATCCATGATCAACCGGGCACCCCCTCTGACACCCGGACCTTAAAACTCAAGCT
>NZ_FOWC01000040.1 GCF_900115345.1 Amycolatopsis rubida
ACGCTGCTGGTCGCGGAGCGGGTCGAGTCGTACGAGGACGTGTACACGCACAAGGACCGGATGCCGGTCTTCGACGTCCCCGCGGGCCACACCGAAGCCACCTGGCTGCGTCATGAAGTGATGTCCGGCCTTGAGCACCGGCTGCCGGACGGAGTGCCCGGCGAATACCGGGAGCGCGCCGAGTACGAGCTCAAAGTCATTGTGGAGAAAGGTTTTCCCGGATACTTCCTCATCACGGCTGACCTCATGACGCACGCCCGCGGGGCTGGAATCCGCGTGGGTCCGGGACGCGGGTCGGCGGCGGGATCGCTCGTCGCGTACGCGCTCCGCATCACCAATCTCGACCCGATCCGGCACGGTCTGCTGTTCGAACGGTTCCTGAACCCGGAACGGGTGTCCATGCCGGACATCGACATGGACTTCGACGACCGCCGCCGCGGCGAGATGATCCGGTACGCCACCGAGAAATACGGTTCCGACCGGATCGCGCAGGTGATCACCTTCGGCACCATCAAGACGAAAGCGGCGATCAAGGACTCCGCGAGAGTCCACTTCGGGCAACCAGGCTATTCGATCGCGGACCGGATTTCCAAAGCCTTGCCGCCGCCCGTGGCCGCCAAAGACATTCCGCTGTCGGGAATCGTGGACGCCAAGCACGAGCGCTACGCGGAAGCGGCGGAGGTCCGCACCCTGGTCGAGACCGACGAAGAGTGCAAGACGATCTTCGACACCGCCCGCGGCCTGGAGGGGCTGATCCGCAACGCGGGGGTGCACGCCTGCGCGGTCATCATGTCGAGCGAACCGCTGCTGAACGCGATTCCGTTGTGGCGACGGGACGACGGTTCGATCATCACCGGCTGGGATTACCCGTCGTGCGAGGCCATCGGCCTGCTGAAGATGGACTTCCTGGGCCTGCGCAACCTCACCGTCATCGGTGACGCGATCGACAACATCCAAGCCAACCGCGGCGAAGACATCGACCTCGACCGGCTGGCCACCGACGATCCCGGAACTTTCGCCCTGCTGGTCCGCGGCGACAGTCTCGGCGTGTTCCAATTGGACGGCGGCGCGATGCGGGACCTGTTGCGCCGCATGCGTCCCACCGGGTTCGAGGACATCGTGGCGGTCAACGCGCTCTACCGGCCGGGTCCGATGGCGATGAACACGCACAACAACTACGCCGACCGCAAGAACAAGCGGCAAGCCGCCGAACCGATCCATCCGGAACTCGAGGAACCGCTGCGCGAGATCCTCGCCGAAACGCACGGTCTGGTGGTGTACCAGGAGCAGATCATGCAGATCGCGCAGAAGGTCGCCGGGTATTCGATGGGCCGCGCGGACGTCTTGCGGCGCGCGATGGGCAAGAAGAAAAAGGAAGTCCTGGAGAAGGAATTCGAGGGCTTCCGGGCCGGGATGATCGGCAACGGCTTCTCCGGCGAGGCCGTGCGAGCGTTGTGGGACACGATCCTGCCTTTCGCGGGCTACGCGTTCAACAAGTCGCACGCCGCCGGGTATGCGCTGGTCGGCTACTGGACGGCGTATCTGAAGGCGAACTACACCGCGGAGTACATGGCCGCGTTGTTGACGTCGGTGGGGGACAACAAGGACAAGTCGGCGATTTA
>NZ_FOWC01000037.1 GCF_900115345.1 Amycolatopsis rubida
CCCCTGAGTAATCCCAACGGCAACCAATGCGTCGAACTCTCTTTCACCAGCAACGCGGTCGGCATGCGCGACAGCCAGAACCCGGACGGTGCGGTACTCGTGTTCGACAATGACGAGTGGAACGCCTTCGTGGGCGCGGTCGAGTCCGGGTTCTTCCAGCATCGCTGAGGGGCCGCGATCCTTCGACCGGGTGTTCCGCAAGGCGTGTCGGCGGCGTCGCGCCGGGCGTGTTCAGGCCACCAGCCGCTCGATCATGTCTGGGGTCAGTGCCGGAACGACCTCTACCGCGCCGGCCACGCGTAGTTCGTCTTCGGTGCTCTTGCCGGTCGCTACCGCGATCGCGCGTACACCGGCGGTCAGCGCTGCCTGGATGTCGTTGGGCGTGTCGCCGATCAGCACGGTGCGGCTGTTGTCGAACGGCACACCGAGGCGTTCGGAGGCTCGGCGTTGAGCGATCTGCACCAGACGTGGGCGGCTGGCGTCATCGTCACCGAACGCGCTGGTTTCCAGATCGAGGTAGCGCGCCAGCCCAAAGACTTCGAGTTTGATCCGGGCGACCTCCCGGAGATTGCCGGTCAGCACACCTTGGTGGGCGCGGGGATCGGTCGCCAGCGCGGCGAGCGTCTGCTGAGCACCAGGCAGCGCTCGACCGGTCGTGGCGAGTTCGTCGGCCATCTCGTTGTAGCCCGCCACAAGGGCTGCCGCGAGCCGCTCAACGGCTTCGCCGGTGGGGTCAACACCGTTGATGCGCAGGGATTCGGTCATGATGCCGAGTTCGGTCCGGCCCGCGATCGCCGCGAGCCTGGCCAGCGGTTTGCCCGTCGCAACGTGGAATGCACGGTCGTACACCGCGCGTCCCACGCCGCGGGTCTCGATCAGCGTGTGGTCGACATCCCACAACACCAGCGTTCGGGGCGATTCAGGCGCGCTCATGCGAAAAGTCTTTCACCACCAGCCGACCGAGCCCGGGGCAATATCGTTTACCCTGGTCACGACCTTGGAGGGCGGTCGGGAACTTCGCAATGAGCGATCATCTGGCGCAGGTGGTGGGCGAGCGGATCCGGTTCTACCGGACGGCTGTTCGCCGAACCAAGGCGGTCGTCGCCGGGCTGGCCGGCATCACACCGGACTACCTCTACCAAATCGAGCGCGGTCAGAAGGTCCCAACGCTCGCCGTGCTGGCCGAACTGGCAACCGTCCTGCATGTCGATCTCGCCGAACTGCTCAGCGCGGCGCCGACGCCACCTCGACTGCGCGCCGACAGTGTCGCCGCCGACGCGCTCTATCGCGCTCTCGTCAACCCGGCGACACCGTTGCCGAGCCCGCGCGGTTGTGACTCGGTACGCCGTGCGGTGCTCGACGCGTGGAGGACATGGCAGACCTCGCCACGTCGCTATACCGCGTTGACCGCCCAATTGCCCGTCCTCATCGGCGAGACAGAAGCAGCTCTTCACGGTGCCGACGCGGCGGGAAGCCGCGCCGCGCACGGCTCGGCGGCGGACCTCTACTGCTTGCTCCGCACCGTGACCAAGCGAGTTGGCCGTGGTGACCTGTCGTTGCTGGTTGCTGATCGGGCAGTCCGGGCCGCGGAAGAGGCAGACGACCCGGTCCGCTTGGCCGGGGCTCGCTGGAACCTGACCCAGGTCTTGTTAGCCGATGGGCAGGCCGAGGGTGCTGAAGCAGTCGCTATGCACGCAGTCGACGATCTCCGCCCGTTCCGGGCGAACGATAACCTCGACGCCTTAGCGCTGTCCGGAGCACTGCTGCTCATCGCGGCTATTGCCGCTGTGCGCAACGGAGACGCATGGGGAGCTCGCGACCTGCTCCGACTGGCCACCCCGCTCGCCGAGAAAACAGGCGAGCGCAACACCTGCTGGACCGCCTTCGGCCCCACCAACGTGGCCATGTACGCCGTCAGCATCGAACTCGAATCCGGCGAGGCTGCCGAAGGGCTGCGTCTCGCGGAACGCATCGAACCCCAACACTCACCCTCGATCGAACGGCGGGTCGCGTTCCTGCTCGACCAAGCCAAGGGCTACCAGCAACGCCGGGACTACGCCCGAAGCCTCCGACTGCTGGAAACGGCCGCGTCGGAAGCTACGGAAGACATGCAGTTCCGGCCAACGGCGCACAAGCTGCTGCGCACGACGATCGAACGCGGCCAACGATCGGTATCGGCCGAAGCCTCCCGCCTCGCCGGCCAAGTTGGCCTTCCGTTCTAACACCAAGCACGTCGCTCAAGACACCCGAACTGACAGTTCGGATTACCCGCCGGTAACCACCGTACCGTACTTCTGGCGCTTGGACACTGGACCTACGGAGGAGGGACGGGTAGGCAGGGATCGGCTTCTGGCCGAACAATGCCCTGATGATCGATTGTGGCACTTTGGTGGCACTTCGCCCGCTGCGTTCGCTCATAGTCTCGCCTGTCTCACGCTCAGCAACGACGCGCGAAAGGGGTGGCTATGACGATTCGTTTTCGCGAATGCCGCGAATGCGGAGATTCGCGGGCGTCGGCGGGCAGTCATGCCCGTCGGTCGCCTCGTCTCGAATGTTTCGTGGGTCATTTTCGCTCACTGCGAGCTAATTGTCGCGACGTGGGCGGGGCCGGGCATTTTCGTGCCGCATCTCATTGGGAGATGGTGGGCATGCCAACACCTGATTCTTGCGCCGGGGCGGCGCAAGGTGAGCAGTCACTGGGTGAGTTGACAAGGCGCGGGTGGCATTTCATGTCGGTGACCGATCACGCCGGTGAGCCGGTTGAGCTTGCTGGATCGTACGCGCACCCGGACTCCGATGTGGTGGACACGATTCGCATGCGCAGCCCGGAGGATTGCTTGGCGCGGCGGATAGCTGGAAATCCGCGCGCAGGTGGCGGAGTGACGTGGGAGCGCGACGGCGACTTGTTCTCGTGCGTCGCGGATTTGCTGGACTTTCCAGCTGCCGATGCCCGCGCGACACCCCGCTTAGTAATCGCGATCGCCCCGCAATTGCGGACTCCCGGATCGCCATTTCGTCATTGAATCCGCCGTAGCTTACCGGACATTCTTTTGGGGGATGAACTCCATGACCGACGATCGTCTAGATGTCAAAATGCACAGTAGCGAGGCGTGGCAGATGCGACCATTGGTGACGCATCGAGATCTTTTCCTTTCATCGCCAGTGAAAACCACACCTCGCACTGCGGACAAGGCGCGACTGCTCATGACGCCACACCTGGCACCGGTCGTGCTGCGCGAGCGGGATCGACCGCTGCGCGTGCTCGCGGAGGAGGCCGAACGCCGCTTGGGCATCCGCGCCGACGCCACAACTCCGGACGTCGACAGGAAGCCCCCACGGGGTCGTCGCCAGCTGGGAGTGCACGCCGATGGTGGCGAGTAAGACCCCGCCCCCGATGTCCTCGCCGCAGCCCGCTAAGGCCCTTCCCCCAGGGGTTCCGGGCGTTCCGGCGAGGACTGGGGCGGCGGAACCACAGAGCAATTCGACGATTCCCCCTCCTGCTCGTGGTTTCGCCGCCCCATCCCGCACCGACTCGAACGAGGGCAGGTCGATGCCGGTGGTGATCGTGCTCCCTGCTCACGCACACACGGCGACCATCGGCATGGTCGCGCGCCACGTCGAGGATGCGGTGCTAGCCGGAGCGCGCGGTCGGCCGGTGTGCACGGTGCTGGTTGATACCAGCGACCGGAAGGACCCGTCGACCCAGATGAGGTTCGCTTCCAGCGGTTTGTGCGCGGCGCACGTAGTGCTGACCTTGCCGGGCGCGAGCTGGGGCGCGGCGGTGGGGCGCGGCCTGCGCCACGCCGCGCAGGTCGGTGCCGGGGAGGTGGTGCTGGCCGATCCCGGCATGCCTGCGGATCTTGAGGCACCGGCCGATGAGTCCCGGCTCGCGGCGGCGTTGCGCCGCCTGCGCGAGCAGGATCGGCCGGGAGCGGTGTGCAGCCCGTTGGCCGCGCCGTGGTGGCAGCGTCTGCTGGCCATCCACGTGCTGCGGCCCTTATGTGCACCGGCGCTGGGTTTGACGCTGGTGGATCCGCAGGCCCGCACGCTGGTGCTGTCCGGCGACGCTGTATCAAACGCGCTCGCACCGGCCTGGGGCTTGATGCACACGGGCTGGGAACACGGGCACGGCCTGGGTCTGTTGGCGGCTGTGCGCGAGGCCGGTCTGGATGTCGGGCAGACCTTGCCTCGTGTTCCGCATCCGGAGGCGTTCGCGCGGTCGATGAGCCGGGACCCGGTGGATCGTGGCGAAGCGTCCGCGCTGCTGCCGATCGCGCTGCGGCTGGCGTCGGTCGCCTCCCCACCGCGCGAACCGGCACCGGTGGTGCCGTGGGTGGCCGATCTCGGGTTGGCCAGAGAGCAGCTTCCGCCGCCGGAGGTGTTCACCGCGATGCTGACGCAGTGCTCACGCAGAGCCCAGGTGCTGGCTTCGCGGAGGGGCGACGCCGCGGGCTGGCCCGAGCCGTTGCTGAATTCCTGGCACGCCGCCCGCACGCTGCGAGCCGATATTCCCGCGATCGCTGAGCGGTTGTGGCTGGCGTATCTGGCACGGCTCGCGCCATGGCTGCGCTTCGGTGCCAGCGCCGGTGGCTACGCCCTGCCCGCCCGCCACTCGGTGGTCGCGGCAGCACGCCAATTTCTCCTGGCCACCGGAACACCGGTCATGGCCGAGCGGACCGCCGAGGATGTCAGCGGCGAGTCCACCGCCCCGCCTCTTCCCGGCACCGGCTGAGCACAACGGACGCTCGCAGT
>NZ_FOWC01000029.1 GCF_900115345.1 Amycolatopsis rubida
CTGTAGCCGACGCGGGTCGCGGTCACGCCGGGCTGGTGGCGGAACAGCTCCTCCATGCCCCAGAAACACCCGCCGGCCAGAATCGCCTTTTCCGTCATTTCCTTCTCTCCCGTCGGGAATCCGTGTACAGGATGACGCTGCGGAGCCGGTCGCTATTCCGGTCGCCGGGGGCCCGGTCAGAACTCCGTAATATCTTCCTCCGCCGCGGCCGAGACGAACAGTTCCAGCAGCGTCCGCAGGGCCTGCGAGGGCGGGCGCTTCGCGGAGACGACGACGGTGAGCGGCCAGGTCAGGGACGTTTCGGCGACGGGGATCGCCACGACGCCGGGGATGCCCAGACGCGCCGTGCCGGGCAGGACCGCGACGCCGAGGCCGGCGGCGACGTAACGCGGCACCGTCCGCAGGTCGGCGACCTCGGCGGCCACCCGCCGCGAGAGCCCGCGCGCCGCGAACTCCCGGTCGACGGCCAGCCGGTTCCCGAAGCCGCGCGGACAGTCGACGAACAGCTCGCCGTCCAGTTCCGGGAGCCGGACCGACTCGTGCCCGGCGAGCGGATGGCTGTCCGGCAGCACCGCGTAGTACGGCACGCTGGCCAGCTGCGTCGCGTCGAGGCCGCCCAGCTCTGCCCGGGAGAGGCCGAGCAACGCGACGTCGAGCCGGCCGTGGCGGATGTCCTCGGCGAGACCGGACGAACCGGTCAGGGACACCGTCAGATGCAGGTCGACCAGCGGGTGCCTGCGGTGGAACGCGCCGAGCAGCACCGGCAGGTCGAACGCGTTCATGCTGGTCAGCGTGCCGATCCGGAGACTCCCGCGCAGACCGGCGGACGCCTGCTGCACCACCTCGCGGGCCCGCTCCACCGATTCCAGCGCCGCTTTCGCCTCGGGCAGCAACAGCGCGCCCGCGGTGGACAGCGCGACCCGGCGGGTAGACCGGTCGAACAGCGTCGCGCCGAGGTCGGTCTCCAGCGCGCGGATCGTCGCCGAGACCGTGGACTGCGTGGCGAACAGCCGCTGGGCCGCCCGCGTGAAGCTCAGCTCCTCGGCGACTGCCACGAAGTACTCTAGCTGCCGCGTCTCCATGCCCGGATTATCGCGGATCCCGATAACTGTGACCAACACTTTTCGTTGGACTTGATGAGTGCGGCGGGGGATCGTTCCAGGGGCAGGTTCCCGTTTGGAAGGTCGACATGGTCACCACAGCTCCGCCCGCTCTCACCGCCCCGGCCGGATGGCGCGTCAGCCACGGCTGGGGATTCCGGGTCATCGCTTTCGCGTTCGCCGCGTGCCTCGCGTTCTCCACCGTGCCCACCCCGCTGTACGCGATTTACCAGCAGCGGGACGGGTTTCCGACGTTCCTGGTCACCGTCGTCTTCGCGGCGTACGCAGTCGGCGTGATGGCCAGCCTCTACCTCGCCGGGCACGTCAGCGACTGGCTCGGCCGCCGTCGCGTGATCCTCGCTTCGACGCTCGCCGAGGCCCTGTCGGCGGTTCTGTTCCTGCTCTGGCCGGAGGTCCCGGGCCTGCTGATCGCGCGGTTCGTGTGCGGCGTGGGCATCGGCGCGCTGACGGCCACCGCCACCGCGCACCTGTCGGAGCTGCGGGCCGTGACCCGGCCGGACCAGGACCTCGGCCGCTCCGGCTTGATCGCCACCGTGGTGAACATGGGCGGGCTCGGACTCGGCCCGGTGGTCGGCGGGGTCTTCGCGCAGTACATCGACAGCCCGCTGACCAGCACGTTCGTCGTGTTCCTGGTGGTGTTGCTGGTGGCGGCGCTCGCGGTGTGCCTGGTGCCGGAGACCGTCGAACGGCGCGAGGAGCGCCCGGCGTACCGGCCGCAGCGGGTGTCGCTGCCCGCCGGGGCGCGGCCGGCGTTCGTCGGCGCGGCGATCGGGGTGTTCGCCGCGTTCGCGATCACCGGGCTGTTCATGTCGCTCGCGCCGACCCTGCTCGCCGAAGGACTGCACGAGCACAGCCGGATGCTCGCCGGGGTCACCGCGGGCTCGATGCTGGGCGCGGCGGCGGTGGCGCAGGTGGTCTTCGCGTCGATGGCGTCTCGGTCGCAGCTGCGGCTGGGGTTCGTGCTGATGCCAATCGGGCTGGCGGTGCTTTCGGTGGCCGCGTTGCTGCCTTCGCTGGCCCTGTTCCTGGCCGGTTCGGTGATCGCCGGGAGCGGGATGGGGCTCGGCTTCCGCGCCGCGGTCGGGACGGTGGCGGCGCTGGCCGATCCGCTGTCCCGGGGCGAGGTGCTGGCGGGGATCTTCCTGGCGGCGTACGCCGGGCTGGTGGTGCCGGTGCTGCTGGTCGGCATGACGCTGCTGTGGGTGCCCAGCCCGCTCGCCCTGGTCGGCTTTTCGGCGGCGGAGCTGGTGCTGCTGGGGTTCTCGGCCTGGCGGGTGCTGCGGACCGCTTGACGGTCCATGGCCGCCGGAAGTCCGCGAAGGGCTCCTTGAGGGAACCAGATTCCCGCAAGGAGCCTTTCACCGGACAGCAGCCGGCCGCGGCTCGCGTCAGGCGACCTCGGTGGAGCGGGTCCGGGCAGCGCGGGCGCTCCACCGCCCGTCGTGGCGGTCCACGCGGATCGGGTGGCCGAACGCCCGGCTGATGCTCGCCGTCGTCACCGCCTGGTCGATCGGTCCTGACGAAACCTCCGAACCGTTCGCGATCAGCAGCGCGTGCGTCGTCGTTTCCGGCAGTTCCTCCAGGTGGTGGGTGACCACGATGGAGGCGAGCCGGGGATGGGTCCTGGTCAGCAGGTCGATTGTTTCGAGCAGCTGCTCGCGGGCCGCGACGTCCAAGCCGGTGGACGGTTCGTCGAGCAGCAGCAGCCGGGGGTCGCTGATCAGCGCGCGGGCGATCAGGGCGCGGCCGCGTTCGCCCTGGGAGAGCGTCGGCCAGCGTTCGCCTGCCTTGCCGGCCAGGCCGAGCAGATCGACGAGTTCGTCGGCCTGCGCGAGGTGCGCCGGGGTGGGCTGCCAGCGCGGCGGCGTGTCGATGCTCCCGGTGACGCCGGTCAGCACGACCTCCCGGACGGTGAGCGGCGAACGCAGCGGATGCCGCGGGTCGACGTGCCCGATGCTGCGGCGCAGCGCCTGCAGTTCGACCCGGCCGAGCCGTCCGCCGAGGACGTCGACGGTGCCGGTGGTCGGATGCGTGACCGCCCCGCAGAAACCGAGGATCGTGCTTTTCCCGGCTCCGTTCGGGCCGAGCAGCGCCCAGTGTTGCCCCGCCCGCACGGTCAGGTTCACGCCGTGCAGGATTTCCTTGCCCTGCCTGCGGAACACCACGTCGGTCAGCTGCAGCACGACCTCGCTCACGAAAGTGCCTCCTTCAAGGCGGTCAGGTGCGCCCGGCTCAGTTCCGCGGCGGCGGACGCGTCTTTGTCCGCGATCGCCTCGACGAGCGCCAGGTGCGCGGCTTGGTCTTCCTCGGGGGCGGTGATCGGCCGGGCGCGCAGCAGGTCCGTCATCGCGCGGTGGACGCGCGGGACGAAACTGTCGAACAATTCGATCAGCACGTCGTTGTGCGCGGCGACGAGCACCGTGCGGTGGAACGCGGTGTCGGTGTCCACCAGGAGTTCGACGTCCGGGTCGCCGATCGCGCGGGCGGCGAGCGCGCGCCGGATCGCGCGCAGGTCGGTCGGCGTCCGGCGGTGCGCGGCGAGGGCGGCGGCTTCCGCTTCGATGGCGATGCGCGCTTCGAGCACCGCGCCGATGGCGGCGCGGTGCAGCACCGCGTCCCACTCCTCGGCGACGTCCAGCGCGGTCACGAAAACCCCGGAGCCCTGGCGGGAATCCAGTACGCCTTTGCCCGCCAATTCGCGGATCGCTTCGCGCAGCGTCGAACGGCCGACGCCCAGTTGCGCGGCCAAGGTCGTTTCCCCGGGCAATTTGCGGCCGAGCGGCCATTCGCCGGCGCGGATGCGTCCCAGAAGGACTTCGGCGGCCTGCGCGGCGAGCGGGTGCCGGTGCACGAGAGGGGGCATCGGGGGGCTTTCTGGTCGGGCCGGGCCACAGGAGCGAGGCTACTGCGGGACATTCTTCCGGCGGGGTGTCGAGTGTGGAGCGTCACTAGTCTACTTGTCTGAGAAGTAGTTGATTTTCTGACCCGTTCGGGTGGGTTACGGTGTTTCGATTGCCGGATTTCGCCCGCGCCGGGTGAGGATCGGCCGCATGCGTGCCAGGAAAATGGCCGTCGCGGGCGGAGCAATCGCCGCGGCGGTGTGTGCGGTGGCGTTCGTGGCCGGTCCGGGCGCGAGCGCCGCTCCGTTGCCCGGGGGCTTGGGTCCGTGCGCCGGCGACGCCTGCCCCGGCAAGTACCCGCCGGTCGGCAACGGCCCGTTCGCGGGACGGGACAACGGCATCAACGTCTTCGCCGGCGGCGACTTCCTCGTGCGCGAAGGCGCGGCCGAGGCCGAGGGCCGCGTCGTCGTGCTCGGCGGGTTCGACATGGCGAAGCGGGCCGGAGCGTCCGCGATCTACAACGTCGGCATCGCGGGCGTCGGCTCGCGCGTGCCCCCGCCGGACGGCGGCGATTTCCTCACCACCGGCAAGAACGTCACCGTCGCGCCGAACCAGCGGCTGCTCGCCGAAGGCGGCGTCGTGCGCTACGGCGGCACCGTCACCGGGACCGTGACCGGCACGCTGAAGCAGGACCCGAACGCGGCCGACCCGTACCAGCAGCTCCGGCCGCAGCTGCAGGAAGCCAGCACCTGCTACAGCAAGTCCGCGGCGACCGGGACGGCGAAGAACGAGGGCTACCGCACGCTGTTCACCGGCGACGGGAAGTCCGCGCTGCAGGTGTTCACCGTCGACTTCGACCTCACCGGCCCCGGCGGCGGCATGCAGGGCCTGGAATTCGCCGGCATCCCGGCGGGCGCGACCGTCCTGGTGAACCTCGTCGGCGGCAACCGGGTGATCAACACCTACACCGGCGACCTCGCCGACCAGGACCCGATCAACCGCCTGCGCGAGAAGCTGCTGTGGAACTTCCCGGACGCGTCGAAGGTGAAGATCGCCGGGCAGGCGCAGTTCCAGGGCAGCGTGCTGGTCGGCAACCCGTCCAGCGACACGACGGTCACCGCGTCGGGCACCAACGGCCGGTTCTTCACCGCGGGCAACCTGCTGCACACGTCCGAGGGCGCGGCGGGCGGGCAGGAGTTCCACGCCTACCCCTTCGATGGGGATCTGCCGGACTGCACCGCCCCGACGACGACGTCCACGGCGCCGACCAGCATGACGTCGACGTCGACCAGTTCCAGCACCACCAGCTCCAGCACCACGACGTCGACCACGACGACTGAGCCGACGAGCACCACGTCGTCCAGCACGACTTCGTCGAGTGCCACCTCGTCCAGCAGTTCGACGACGCCGAGCGGTCCTTCGGAGACGTCCTCTTCGACCGCGCCGACGTCGTCCTCGGCCAGCAGCACAAGCCCGGCGTCGTCCAGTTCGTCGTCTTCGGAGGCCCCGGCCCCGATCACGAGCGACAACTCCGGCGGCGTCGCCCCCGGAACCGGCCCGTCCGGCCAGGGCCCGCTCGCGTCGACCGGCGCGGACATCCGCGGCTACCTGATCGGCGGCGGCGCGTTGCTGCTCATCGGCGGCGCGCTGGTGGCGGCAGTGGCGGTGCGCCGCAAGCGCTCCTGACGAAAGCCCTTCACGGACCGCCAGCCCGCGGCGGCAACCCTAGGCCGGGAGAAATCCTGGCGGCGGGGCGGTCCGTGAGGGGAACCCTGACGGAATCAGATTCCGTGAGGGTTCCCCTCACGGCGTTCGGTGGCGGGGAGGGGAGTTAGCGTGCGGCGGGGAAGGGAGTTAGCGGGCGGCGGGGGTGCGTGCGGCGCGGTACTCGGCAGCCTGGGCCTCGTAGGCGCGGAGTTCTTCTTCCCGATCCGGCACGTCCTGCGGGGTACCGTCCGGCTGGTCGGCGAAGAAACCGCGCAGCGCCGCGTTCGCGTCGGCGGCCAGGTGGCCGGTGCGGGCGAACATCGCTGTCTCGTAGCGGGTCAACGCGGCTTCGACGCTTGGCTCCTCGTGCAGCGCGTGCGCCAGTTCCGCGCCGTCGAGCAGTGCCAGGTTCGCGCCGTGCCCGCCGAACGGGGCCATCGCGTGCGCGGCGTCGCCGAGGACGGTGATGCCGGGGACGCGTTTCCAGGTCAGGGGAGCGGGCAGTGCGGTGAACGCGCGCGCCACGTAGTCGCCGTCGTTGTCGGTAAGCAGCGGACGCACTGCCTCGCCCCAACCGCGGAACTCGCGCAGCAAGAATTCCCGTACCGAGGCGCGGTCGGTCAGGTCGACGCTTTCCCGTGCGGCCCAGTCCTCTTCGGCGCGGAAAGCCACGTAGCCGCGGATCACCCCGTTGCTGTTGCGCTGCACGATCACCGCCCGGCCGGCGCTGTCGGTGGTGAACAGCTGTCCGTTGCCGGTCAAGGCCGCGATCTCCGGGTGCCGGGTTTCGACGTCGTCGAACCGGACGTCCAAAAAGGACACGCCGAGGTATTCCGGCATCGCGTCGGTGAGTCGGCGGCGCACCTTCGACCAGGCGCCGTCCGCGCCGAGCACGAGGTCGGCGTCCACTGTGGATCCGTTGGCGAAGTGCAAGCGGTGGACGCCGTTTTCGGTCGTCAGGCCGGTGAGTTTGTGTCCCCAGTGGACGGTGCTTGGCGCGAGCTGTTCGTACAGCATCGTGCGCAACTGGCCGCGGTCGATTTCCGGGGCCGCGGTGTCGTCGTCGGCGGGGATGAACTCCTTCAGCAGGGTGCCGTGGTGGTCGCGTCTGGTCATGGCTTGGCCTTCGGCGCGGGCCAGCGCGCGGAAGGCGGGCAACAGCCCAGCGTCCTCCAGGGCGATCTGCCCGCTGTCGGCGTGCAGGTCGAGTGTGCCGCCGGGATCTCGTGAGTCCACGGCGGTGTCGGCGTCGTACACGGTCGCGGCGATGCCGTGGCCGTGCAGGACGTGCGCGGCGAGCAGCCCGCCCGGGCCGCCGCCGACGATGGCGATGCGCGGTGTCTCGTTCATGGTCTTCCCCTCTCGTGCCGGTGTGGTCTGCCGCCCAGCATAAGTGGAACCATGCAAAAAGTGCAACTGTACAACTTAGTGAGTCATTGCACTTTGGCTGGACGCTTCGCCTCCAGTCCGGCGAGCACGATGCCGAGTGCGTAGCCGAAGCTGTCCTCGACAGTGCTCCCGGCCGTCTGCCGTTCCCGCAAACCCTGCGCCATCAGCGGAAACGGGATGCTTTCGATGGTCGCCTTCCGCGAACGCGGCGCAATACCCGGGCGCAGTCGGCGCTGCTCGCGCCGGGGCCGCACGTCGACGCGCTACGCGAGGTTGTCGCGGAGCGGTACGAATTCCCTTACCCTGCCGAAGAACCAGCCGGGCTGCACAGTCCGGACCGATCCCTTGTGGACGATGACGGCCGGACCACACTCGCACCGGACGCGGTGTGCTCGATCCGGAGAGCCGCGATCTGGCCGCAAACGGGTCGAAGCGGTGCCAGCGGCCACTGCCGGATCATCCTGCTGCGCCCGGACGGCGTCATCGCGTGGGCCGGAGGCGAAGCCGAGTTGAAGGTCGCACTCGACACCTGGTTCGGCTAGGCGTTCGCGCGGCTCCGCCACAGCAGCCAGCCGAAGTACGGCGCCCCGATCAGCGCGGTCACCAGGCCCGCCGCGATCTGGGTCGGGGCGAGGACGGTGCGTCCCAGCGTGTCCGCGACGCACACCAGCACCGCTCCCAGCGCGGCCGCCACCGGCAGCGAGCGCGAGTGGCGGGAACCCACCAAAGCGCGCGCGGCGTGCGGGGCCACGAGCCCGACGAATCCCAGCGCGCCCACCGCGCACGCGGCCGCGGCGGTGAGTACCGCGGCGAGGGCGGCGAAGGCGAGGCGAGACCGGTCCAGCGGGACGCCGAGCACCCGCGGCACGTCCTCGTCCAGCGAGACCAGGTCGAGCGTCCGCGCGCTGGACAGGGCGATCGGCAGGGCGATGACCAGGCACAACAGCACCGGCAGGACCTGGCTGAACTCCCGGCCGTAGGTCGATCCGGCGAGCCAGGTGAGCGCGAGATGCGCGTTCCACGGCGAGGTCGCCACCACGACGAGCGTCGTGATCGCCTGCGCGCCCGCGCTGACGCCGATGCCGACCAGCACGAGCCGGTCCGACGACAGCGCGCGGCCGCTCGATCCGCGACCGGTGGCGAGCCAGTGCACGAGGGCGAACGTCGCGAACGCGGCGACGGTCGCCGCTCCCATCATCGGCCAGATCCCGATGCCCGGCACCAGAAGCACGACGCTGATCGCGCCGACGCTCGCGCCGGGCGTCACGCCGAGCAGGCTCGGTTCGGCCAGCGGGTTGCGGCAGATCGCCTGTACCAGCGCGCCCGCGACGGCCAGCGCGGCCCCGCCGAGCAGTGCGGCGAGCATCCTCGGCCAGCGCAGGTCGAGCGCGAACGACACCTCGGTGCCCGACACCCCGCGCAGCCAGTTCAGCACGTCGCCGAGCAGCACGATCCGGTCGCCCAGCAGGAGTGCGCCGATCACCGCGGCGACGAGGCCGGCCGCCAGCACGACACCGGTCCCGGCCACCCAGCGGCGAGACCGGACGGTGCCGTGCGTGCCGCGCGCGGACGGTGTTCCAGACGGTTGCCGTCGCGCCAGCCAGACCAGCACGGTCGCGCCGGCGAGAGTCGTCACGACGCCGGTCGGCACCGAAACCGCTTTGTCCGCGGGGACGAGAGCGCGCAGCAGGACGTCGGCGGCCACGACGACCAGCGCCCCGGTCAGTCCGGAGAGCGGCAGCAGCAGCGGATGTTTGCCGAGCCCGGGCACCCGGCTGGCCAGCAGCCGCGCGATCACCGGCGCGCACAAGCCGACGAACCCGATCGGTCCGGCCACGGTCACCGCGACCGCCGAAAGCAGCACCGCCACGACGACGGCGAAGGTGCGGGTGCGGCGGACGTCGATGCCCAGCACGCGCGCGTGGTCGTCGCCGAGACCGAGCACGTCGAGCCGGTGTGCGAGCAGGAGGGTGGCGACGATGCCGACCGCGATCACCGGGGCGGCAAGGGAAACCTGCCGCAGTCCGGATTGGACAGTCGTGCCGCTGCCCCAGCCGAACAGGCCCGCGGTCCGCTCCTGGAACAACATCAGCAGCACCGACGTGAGCGCGGTCAGCGCCAGCGCGATCGCGGACCCGGCGAGCACGAGCCGGGCCGCGCCGCCGCTGCTGCTGCGCGCGACGAGCAACACCAGCCCGGCCGCCGCGAGACCGCCGGCGAAGGCGACGATTCCGTTGACGTAGAAGGGAAGCGAGATCCCGAACGCCGCGACGCCGACCACCGAGACGTACGCGCCGGCGTTGACCGCGAGCGTGTCCGGCGAGGTGAGCGGGTTCCGGGCCACCGACTGCAGCACGCAGCCCGCGAACCCGAGCGCCAGCCCCACGAGCAGTGCCGCGGCCAGCCGGGGGATCCGGCTGGCCACGAGCACTGCCACCGCCTGGCCGCGCGCGTCGTCGTCCGTGCCGGGGAAAACGGCGCGCAGGAGTTCACCGAGCCCGACGTGCGACGTGCCTTGCAGCAGGTGCACAGCGGACAGGACGAGCAGCGCGACGATCCCGGTCACGAAGACGGCCGGCGCCGTGAGCCGCGGCTTGCCCGCGGCGAGCGGCCGGGCGGACGCGGGGGCTGGTGCGGTCATCGGATCAGCGCGTCAGCGCGCCGGTGAGCGCGTCCACGTAGGCGATCGCCGACTTCGGGCCGCCGAACATCCAGATGCCGTCCGGGATCCGGTGCAGCTTCGCGGCCTTGACGAACGGCAGCTGCTTCCACACCGCGTTGCCCGCGAGATCCTGGGTGAAGACGTCGGCTTCGGAGTCGTTGGCGGCGTAGACGAACGACGTGGCCGGATCGGTGATCTTGGTCAGGCCTTCGACATCGGTGGGCGCGAGGCCGTAGACCTTGTCGCCCTCGCCGGTCCACTGGTTGGCGGTGCCGAGCTGGTCGGCGATGCTGCCGAGGAACGAGCCCTTCGTGTACATCCGGACGGTGACCGTGCCGGAGGTCGAGTAGCCGTCGGCCATGACGAACTTGGCCCCGGACTTGCCCGCGTCGGCCAGCTTCTTCTTGCCCTCGGCGACCTTGGCGTCGAATTCGGCCAGCAGCGTGCGGCCCCGCTCCTGCGTTCCGGTCGCCTCGGACAGGATGGTCACGGTCTTGCGCAGGTAGCCGATCGGGTCGGTCGAATCGGAGCCGCGCAGGGTGAGCACCTTCGTCCGCTTCGAGAGCTGCGCGATCACGTTCTCCGGCAGGTCGGTGGTGGTGACCACGAGATCCGGGTGCAGCGCGGCGATCGCGTCGAGGCTCGGCTCGCCGCGGGTGCCGACGTCCGGAGTGGACGCGGCGAGCGGCATCGCCTTGTCGT
Source organism: Amycolatopsis rubida (assembly GCF_900115345.1). Classification (GTDB taxonomy): domain Bacteria; phylum Actinomycetota; class Actinomycetes; order Mycobacteriales; family Pseudonocardiaceae; genus Amycolatopsis; species Amycolatopsis rubida. The sequence goes on from NZ_FOWC01000029.1 coordinate 10,422, forward strand.
AGGTGTTGTAGCCCTTGACGTCCGCCGCGCCGATCGGCTTGACGCCCAGCGCCAGCAGGTTCTCGGTGAGGCCCCATTCCAGCGACACGATCTTGGCGGCCGGACCCGGGAGGTCGACCTTGCCGCGCTCGTCGGTCAACTGGACCGGGCCGGCCGGCTTCGCGGCGGCGGCCTGGTCCCCGGCGGCGGGGGCTTCGGTGGTGCCGCACGCGGCGAGGGCGAACGTGGCGAGCACGGCCGCCGCGGTTTTGCGGAACGGCCTGCGGGCAGGACGGGACACACTGGACACGGGGGTTTTCCTTTGTACTAGGGGACGGGTCAAGCTGAGCGGACCGGCCGCGGCCGGGAGGTGTGCCGTCCGACCGGGCGCGTGCGGACGTGCCCCTCGTCGTCGACGTGGACGTCGATGCGCAGGCCGTAGACGTCGCTGAGCGCCTCGGCGGTCAGCACGTCGGCCGGGCGGCCGGTGGCGCGGACGGAACCGCGGCACAGCAGCACCACCTCGTCGGCGACGGCGGCGGCCTGGTCGAGGTCGTGCAGCACGACGCCGACCGCGACGCCGTGCTCGTCGGCGAGGTCGCGGACGAGGTCCAGCGTTTCGATCTGGTAGCGCAGGTCGAGGAAGGTGGTCGGCTCGTCGAGCAGGACGACGCCGGTGTCCTGGGCGAAGCAGGTGGCCAGCCAGACCCGCTGGAGCTCGCCGCCGGACAGTTCGTCCACCGGGCGCTCGGCCATTCCGTCGACGCCGGTGTGCCGCATCGCGCGCTCCACCAGTTCGGGTCCCTCGGGATCGCCGGAGCCGAAGCGGCCGCGGTAAGGATGGCGGCCGTAGGACACGACGTCGCGCACGCGCACGCCGCCGGGCGTGGGGCGCGACTGGGTCAGCAGCGTGACGTGGCGGGCGAACTCCTTGGGGGACAAGGCGAGCGCGTCCTGCCCGGCCAGCCTGACCTCGCCCGCGGTGAGCGGATGCAGCCGGGCGAGCGAGCGCAGCAGCGTCGACTTGCCGGAGCCGTTGGGACCGACCAGGACGGTGACCGCGCCCGCGCGCAGGACGATCCCGGCGTCCTGGACCACCGGTTTCGCGCCGTAGCCGAGCGCGAGCCCGGTGCCGGCGAGCGCCGATGCTTCCGGCCAGGGTTGACTCATGAAGGGTAGCCTAACCTGATCGAGTGAAATTCCGAAGCCGGACACTGCGGCGGTGTCGGACGTCACGGGCGTTTTGTACCGGGCGGGCCCGCCAGGATGTGAAACGCCTTTGCCGCGTGCCGTTGCCGCTCTAGCTTCTGATCGGGTCAGAGGTTTTCGGATTTCCGGGTGACGAGGGGAGCCGGTGCGTGGCCACGGGCGAACTCGCGACGACGACGCTGCCGGTCGGGGCAGGCTGGCTCGGGTCCCGCATCGGCGAGCGCACGGCGCGGGGCGTGGCCGGGACGGTGTCCGGCCTGATCCGCGACGGGGAGGTGCCGCCGGGCACGCGGCTGCCCACCGTGCGGGCGCTGGCCGCGGAGCTTTCGGTCAGTCCCACGACGATCGCCGAAGCGTGGTCGCAGCTGCGCGCGGCCGGGTTGATCGGCACGGGACGGCGGCGCGGCACGATAGTGCTGGAACCTCCGTCGAGCCCGCCGCCGGAACGCGCGTTTTCCGGCTGGCAGACCGTCGACCTGGAACACGGCCTCCCGGATCCTGGACTGCTGCCGCCGCTGGAGGACGCCGTCGCGGCGGGAGTCCACATGGAACGGTTCGGCGGTCCGGTCAAGAACTCGATCACCCCGCAGTTGCGCGCCGCGGTGAAGCCGGCGTGGCCGTTCGCCGCCGAATCGTGGACCGTCGCGGCCGGCGGGCAGGACGGGATGGCGCTGGCCTGCCAGGCAGTCGCGCGGCCGGGCGACGTGATCGCGCTGGAAGCGCCGACGACGCCGTGGCTGCGCGAATTGCTGCGCCGGTCGCGGATCCATGCGGTGCCGGTGCGGTGCGACGAGAACGGTCCGTTGCCGTCCTCGCTGGCCGCGGCGTTGGAACATCGGCCGGTGGCGTTCGTCTACCAGCCGCGTGCTCAGTCGCCGCTCGGGCATTCGGTTCCGGCGGAGCGGCTCGCGGAACTCGCCGCCGTACTGTCCGAAGAGGACGTCGCGGTGATCGAGGACGACGATTTCGGGCCGTTGGCCTCGGCTCCTTCGCTGAGCCTTGGCGCCCGCCTGCCCGGCCGGGTGTTGCTGGTGCGGTCGTACTGCACCGCGTTCGGGCTGGAACTGCGCAGTTGCGTGATCGGCGGTTCGGCGGTGCTGGTGGAACGGGTGCGGCAGCAGCGCGGGCCGGGGTCGGTGTGGTCGAGCCGGATTCTTCAGGACGCGCAGGCGTTTCTGCTGACCGATCCCGGCAGCGCGGAGTTGCTGAACCGGGCGCGGCATCGGTACGCGCATCGGCGGACGGCTTTGACCGAAGCGTTGCGGGAGCACGGGATTTCGGTGCGGGCCCGGGACGGGTTGACGTTGTGGGTGCCGGTTCCGGAGGAGTCGCGGACGGTGATGACGCTGGCGGCCAATGGGGTTTCCGCCGGGTCGGGGACGCGTGCGGGCAATCCGGGGACGCCGCACATCCGCGTGGCGACCGGGCAGCTGCCCGACGATCCGGCTTTGGTGGCGGACCTGGCCCGGATGATCGCCCGGGCCGCCCGCCGGGGGTCGTGAGGTGCCTATGCCGGTTCTAACCGGCATAGGCACCTCACGACCCCCGGCTTCGCGCACCCTTGCCACCGACTATCCACTGTGCACTAACGGAGCAAGTGCCGGTCCAGGAACGGATTCCGGAACTTCCCGGCCGGATCCAGCTCCGCCGCCACATCCCGGAACTGCCGCACCCCTTGATGATCCAGATCCAGCGCCGCACCGTGGAACAGCTTTCCCCAATGGGCGCGAACGCCGAAGGGGCTGAGCTTCTCCTCGATCAGCGGCAGCACCGCCTCCACTTCCGGCTGCCGCTGCTGCCAGGTGAAATGCATCGCCACCCGGTCGCCGTCGTAGGCTGGGCTCAGCCAGTGGCCGTCGCCGGCGACGGTGCGGATTTCCGACACCACCAGCAGCGGCGCGATCCGGTCGCCGATGCCGCGCACCGCCTCGAACGCCGCGACCGCGTGCGCACGCGGCACGAAGTACTCGCTCTGCAATTCCGTTCCGACGCTCGGCGCGAATTCCAGGCGGAAATGCGGCAGCCGGTCGTACCACGGTCCGGGAACTCCGCCTTGCGCGGTGGTGTTTTCCGCCGAGATGCCCGCTGCGTGGGCGGGGTGGCGCGGACCGTCGGCGGGAAGCGCGCCGAACAGGGCATCGGGGATTTCCGCCGGGACGCGGTTTTTGAGCAGGACTTGGTCGACCACGTCTCGTGCCCAGTTCGTGAACAGGCTGACGCTGTAGCCCGCGGCTTGGATTTCGTCGAAGTGCTCCAACGCGGCGGACCACGGGAGGGCGTCGAAAACGTCTTGGCGGACCGAGAAAGCCGGCTCCAGATCGAGGCTGAGCCGGGTGAGAACGCCGAGCGCGCCGACGTTCACCACCACTGCGGGGAACTCGGCGTCGGAGCGCGAGAACGTGCGCAGGGAGCCGTCAGCGGTGAGGAGTTCGACTTCGGACACTGCCGAGGCGAGGCCGGGAAGTCGCTGTCCGGAGCCGTGGGTGCCGGTCGCGACGCTGCCGGCGACGGTGATGTGGGGGAGTGACGCCAGGTTGGCCAGCGCGTACCCGGCTTCGTGCACTTGCGCGACCACGTCGCCGTAGCGGGTCGCGCCGCCGACGGTGAGCGTCGCGCCGGTGATCTCCGGGGCGATCCCGACGGCGGAGAGATCGAGTTGGAGGCCGTCCGGGCTGTCGGCGACCGTGGTGAAGCTGTGCCGGCTGCCGAGCGCCTTGATCCGGGCTGAGCCGGCGACGAGCTCTCGCGCTTCGGCCAGCGTGCGCGGGGCGACGACCTCGCGTGCGCGGTAGGTGAGATTGCCAGCCCAGTTTTCGATCACGAGCGCCGAGCCTAACCGGCTCCGGCGCGGCAGACTGGGGACAGGCCGACCGAGGAGAACCCCATGCATTCCGCTGGACTCGTCCTGCACCCGCGCCGCGATGCGAAAGCCGCGGTCGACGCGGTGCTGGACTGGGCCGCCGAGCGCGGGATCGAGATCCTCGGCATCGCGGACGAGGTCGCCAGGGTCGACTGTTCGGCGACCGCCGTCCAGCCCGCCGAACTGGGCAAACGGTCGGATCTGGTGGTCAGCCTCGGCGGCGACGGCACCATGCTGCGCGCGATGCGGCTCGCCGACGGGCAGCACGCGCCGGTGCTCGGCGTCAACCTGGGGAAGCTCGGCTTCCTCGCCGAGGTCGACGTGCCGGACCTGCCACTCGCGCTGTCCGCGATCGACCGCGAGGAGTTCACCGTCGAGCCGCGGCTGGCGGTGGACGCGCGGTTCGGCGGCCGGGTCGAGACCGCGTTCAACGACGTCGCGGTGGTGCGCGTGCCGGGCGACGGGAGCGCGGTGGTCGCGGTGCTGGTGAACGGCGAGCAGTTCGTGAGCTACGCCGCCGACGCGGTAGTGGTCGCGACGCCGACCGGCTCCACCGCGTACAGCTTCTCCGCCGGAGGGCCGATCACGAGCCCGGCGGTGGAAGCGCTGCTGGTCACGCCCGCCGCGCCGCATTCGGCGTACAGCCGCGGCGTCGTGCTGTCGGTGCACGACACCGTGACACTGGAGGTGCTGCCGTCGAGCGGGCGGCTCGCGGTGGAGGTCGACGGACAGGTGGCGGGATACGTCGGGCCCGGCGAAACGATCGACCTGCACGCCCGGCCGAACGCGGCCCGGGTGGTCCGGCTCGGCATGACGACGTTCTACCAGCGTGCCCGGCGCAAGCTGCGGCTCACTGATTCGGCGGAGATTCCGCTGTCCTGAGCAGGCCGCGCGTTCGGCGGGTAATCGTGCGCTGACCTGCGGTGATCCCGTTCGCGCTGTGCCCGCTGTCACTTGCCGGTGACATTGCCGTGTCCAGTTCGTAATGTCGTGGCGGCTTTGCGACCCGAACGAGGAGACGGTGGTGCGAGGTGTCCGGTAGACATCGGGACGGATCGAAGTCGTGGCGGCTGCCGGCCGCGGCGGGCGCGCTGGCCGCGGGCGCCCTGGCGGTGCCGGTGTGGCTGGCCGCCAGTTCGGCCGAACCGGAGCAGTTCCCGGCCGCGGCCGCGGAGATGCACGCGTTCAGCGCGCCGCGGCCGTCGAGCAGCGTTCCCTCCACTGCCTCGACGCCGCCGGCGAGGTCCTCCAGCGCTGCCCCGGCGACGTCCTCGTCTTCTTCGCCGACCAGCGAAACGACCCCTCGTGCTTCGGAAACTCCGGCGGCGAAAGCGTGTTCGTCCACTTTGGCCGGAACGCGGCCCGCGGTGGCCCGGGCGGGCAATTTCCTCAAGGAGAAGTTTTCGGTGGACACGGTCGGCGGCCGGGCCGGACGGTCGGGCGCGAGCGACCATCCGGCCGGTCTCGCGCTGGACTTCATGGTCGATCCGAAGACCGGAAACGCTTTGGCCGCTTATGTTCTCGCGCATCAGGACGAGCTCGGCGCGAAGTACGTGATCTGGCAGCAGCGCTACAACGACGGCAGCGGCTGGTCGGCGATGGAGGACCGCGGCGGCGAGACCGCGAACCACTACGACCACGTCCATGTTTCGTTCGAGCGCGGCGCGAAGGTTTCGCTCACCTGCTGACACCCGACTTTCGAAGGTGGGCCGGATTCGTCCCGAAGAGCACACTGTGCGCTGCCGAGTGGTCACCGTCCGCACGTGGTGGCCTTCCTTCGCTGCGTGAGGAGCTCCGATGGCGGGCAGGTTCTCGATCCGGCTCACCCTCAGCGCCGTCGGAGTGCTGGTCGCACTCGGCGGCACCACGACCGCCGCGGCCGCCGCGGTGCCGGACGATCCGGTTTCGTGGCGCGTGCCCGCTACGCCCGCCGAGGCGGCTTCCTTGGCTCGCGCCGGGTTCGACGTCGCGGGGACCAGCCAGGGCGTGGCCTATGTCATCGGGGACCAGTCGGTCGCCGGGCAATTGCGGAACCGCGGCTACGCACCGGAATTCTTCGACACCGTCTACAAAGGAGTGCCGCAACGCGCCGCGGGCGACACCTTCTACGGCGGCTACCGCACTGTCGCGGCACAGGAAGCGCACCTGGCGAAAGTCGCGGCGGCGCATCCGGATCTGGCGACCGAGTACACGATCGGCCAGTCGTGGCGGAAGACCCAGGGCAAGGGCGGCCACGACATCAAGGCGATCTGCCTGACCAGGAAACAGGACGGCGACTGCACGCTGTCCACGAAGTCCCCGAAGCCGAAATTCGCGCTGATGGCGCAGATCCACGCCAGGGAGATTTCCACCGGCGAACTCGCCTGGCGCTGGATCGACTACCTCGCCGACGGGTACGGCGGCGACGCCACCGCGACGTCCATTTTGGACACCACCGAGGTGTGGGTGGTGCCGATCTCGAACCCGGACGGCGTCGACATCGTCGCTTCCGGCGGGAATTCGCCGAAACTGCAGCGCAAGAACGCGAACACCAGCCGGGGCAATTGCGGGGGGACGAACATCGGCATCGACCTGAACCGCAACTCGACCTTCCGCTGGGGCGCGGACTCGAACTCGCCGTGCGCGGAGACCTACCAAGGCGTGAGTGCCGGATCGGAACCCGAGGTGCAGGCGCTGGAGAAGCTCTTCCGCGCGATCTACCCGCAGCAGCGCGGCAGCGGCGACAACGACCCGGCTCCCGACACCGCGCGCGGCACGATGATCACGTTGCACAGCTACGGGAACGACATCATCGTCCCGTGGGGCTTCACCTCGGACCCCGCGCCGAACGACGCCGCCTTGCGCAAGCTCGGTGCGAAGTTCAGCGACTCGAACGGGTATTTGGTCGGGACCAACGCGGAAACCGTGGGCTACTCGACCAGCGGCACGACGGACGATTTCACCTACGGTGCGCTGGGAGTCGCCAGCTACACGTTCGAGGTCGGCGGGCAGAGCGGCAGCTGCGGCGGGTTCCTGCCGCGGTATTCGTGCGTGGACAGCACGTTCTGGCCGAAGAACAAGGGCGCGTTGATCACGGCGGCGCAGTCGGCGGCGGCTCCGTATCGGCAGTGAGGCGCGGTTGAGCGAGCGCGGTGCACCCAGGCAGGGGACGCCTGGGTGCGCCGTAGCGTGTCCGGAGTGGACTACCTGCGGTGGCGCGACGACATGCGCCGGGCGATCGACGGCTATCTGCCCCGTATTCAGGCCATCTTCGCCCGTTTTGGCCAGCTTGAGCCGGACACGGTGACGGACGAGGCCGATCCGGTCGCGCTGCGGAAAGCCCGGGAGGCCGATCCGCCGCTGCCGCCGTCGCTGCTTGAGCTGTACGCGTCCATCAGGGAAGCCAGCTTCGAGCACCTGCACAACGCTTACTTCATCCACTCCCTCGACTGGGTGCTGGACAGCCTGCATCGTTCCGACATTCCCGCCTGGGCACCCGAGGTCACCACCGAGCGGCTTGCCGTCTTCGCCTCGGACGGCGGCGGACGCACGTTCGCGGTCGGGTACCGCAGCGGGACCGTCTTCCGGCTTCCCGTCGGCGGCGTGGTGGACCAGGTCTACGAGGGTTCGATCGACGCCATCGGCCCCGGCGGGATCGCGAAGGACATCCCGGACTTCCTGGACCGGCTGCTGCGCATCGCGGAAGCCTTCAGCGACGAGGACTACCAGGAACACCTGATCATGTGAGGTGTCGTCACCTTCAGTTACCTCGTCGCTCGATCTACCTCACCCCACCGATCAGGTAAATGTCACCATCCCGGGGCTGTCATATGTACGTACATCCCGTAGTGTAGTTCTGTAGCAGAACTAATCAAGCGGGAGGCGGCAGTGACGATCGGCCTGGAGCGGCCTCGGCCGGCGGTGGTGCGGGACCATCCGAACGCCGGGTGGTTCGCGGTCGGCGCGGTGTGTTTCGGGGCGTTCATGGGGCAGCTCGACGCCAGCATCGTCACGCTCGCCTTCCCCGCGCTGCAGCACGAATACGGGGCTCCGCTGGCCGCCGTCCAGTGGGTGTCGCTGGCGTATCTGCTCGCGCTGGTGGGCTTGCTGGCCGCGGTCGGGCGGGTGGCCGACGCGGTCGGGCGGAAGCTCACTTACGTGCAGGGGTTCGGCGTCTTCACTCTCGCGTCGGTCGCGTGCGGGCTCGCGCCGACGCTTGGCTGGCTGGTCGCGTTCCGGGTCGTGCAGGCGATCGGGGCGGCGATGCTGCAGGCCAACAGCGTCGCGCTGGTGGTGCGCAGCGTGCGCGAGGACCGGGCGCGCGCCGCGCTCGGGGTGCAGGCGGCGGCGCAGGCGCTGGGGCTCGCGCTCGGGCCCGCGGTGGGCGGGCTGCTGGTCGACACGGTCGGCTGGCGGTGGGTTTTCCTCGTCAACGCGCCGGTCGGGCTGGCCGGGCTGATCGCCGGGCGCTACCTGCTGCCGCGTACTCGCGAGCGCACTCCGCTGGGCCGGTTCGACGGGGCCGGGGTCGGGCTGCTGGCGACCGCGTCGACGGCGTTGCTGCTGGTGATTTCCGGGGTGTCCGGCCTGGAGCTGCCGGGGTGGCTGCTCATCGCGCTGGCCGGGGCGACGGTCTGCGCGGCGATCGGGTTCGTGCTGCGCGAAAAGGCGGCGAGCAGCCCGATCCTGCAGCTGTCGGTGCTGCGGCCGCCGGTGGTTTCGCTGGGGCTGGCCGGGGCGCTCTGCGGATACCTGGTGCTGTTCGGGCCGTTGACGTTGCTGCCGCAGGTGCTCGGGACGGCGGGCGGAACCGGTGCGGTGCTGACGTGTCTTCCCGCCGGGTTCGCGGTGGCGGCGGTGCTGGCCGACCGGGTGCTGCCGGCGCGGCTCGGTTCCCGCGGACGCACCGTGCTGGGCGCGCTCGTCGCGGCGGCCGGGTGCGCGGCGCTGGGGCCGGCGTCCGCTCCTTGGGAGGTGGGCGTGTCGCTGGTCGCGGCCGGGCTGGGTCTGGGAGTGTTCATTCCGGCCAACAACTCGGCTGTCATGAGCGCGATCCCGGCGCGGATGTCGGCCACCGGAGGAGGACTGGTGAACATGGCGCGCGGACTGGGTACGGCGCTCGGCGTGGCGCTGGTGACACTGTGCCTGCACACCGGCGGGGAAACGGCCGCGCTCGCGGTGCTGGCCGGGGCGGGCGTCCTGGCCGCGGCGACCGGGCTGGCGGCACGCCCGGAGCGGGCCCGGTGACCGCGCCCGAACCCGCCCTCGCCGACGTCGTCGCCCGGCTCCGGCGAGCCATGCGGCGGGCCGCGCGCACTGCCGATCCGGAAAACACGCTGTCGGTCGCGCAGCTGGAATTGCTGTCTTGCCTGTTCGAGAACCCCGGTGCGCGGCCGAGCCGGATCGCGCAATTGCTGAAGCTCGCGCCGAATTCGGTGACGACGATGGTGACGGGGCTGCGTTCGCGGGACCTCGTCACCCGCACCAGCGGCGGGGACGACCGGCGCACGGTGGCGCTGGAACTCACTGACACCGGGCGCGCCGCGGTGGAGCGGTGGCAGGGGCACAACGCCGCGATCCTGGCCGCGGCGCTGGACGGGGTGCATCCGGCGTGGCGCCATCTGATCGCGGCCGCCGTGCCCGCGTTGAACGAGCTGGTGGGGGCGATCGACGCGTTGGCGGAGTCGGGACAGTCGCACTGAACCGGCGGGTTTCCGCTGGGGCGGGTGTCGGGGGTGTCGGTGGCGGTTGATTGTTGTGGATCGGCGGGTTTCCGCTGGGGCGGGCGTCGGGCGAGTCGGTGGCGGTCGATCGCGCTGGATCGGCGGGGTTCCGCCAGGCCCGGGTTCCGCCGTTGAGCGATGGTCCGGCACCGCGGCGCCGGATCCCGGGCGGCGTCCGGCCGCGCTCGCCGTGCGCGCTGCCGAGCCGGTTCACCGGCCTACAGCGCGGGCGGTCCGGCCGCCGCCCGGCGCAGCACGGGCTCCAGCTTGTCCTCCTCCGCGCTCCCGAACGGCAGGCTTTCCTCCCACCACGTGACCCCTGCCTCGGCGAACGGTTCGACGAGGCCGCGCGCCTTGGCCGGGTCCTCCGGGCTCGTCCCGCCGAACACCACGTCGAACGGCGCGTCGGTCTCCCGCTCGCTCCGGATATAGGCGATCAGGTCCCGGACCTCGGCGATGTCCGGCAACCCCGTGGGACCGGCGGATTCGAAGATCGGCACCACCCCGTCCCAGCGGGCCGCGCGGCGCATCGGGCGCCGGTGGGGCCACCGGCCCGCCACCCAGACCGGCGGGCGCGGGCGCTGCACCGGCCTCGGCAGCAGCGTGCTGTCGCGGGCGGTGAAGTGCTTGCCGGAGAACGTCACCGGTTCGCCGGTCCAGAAGCGGGTGATCAGGTCGAGGCCCTCGTCCAGCTTCTCGGCGATCACCTTCGGGTCGGCGGATTCGCCGAAGTCGGCGTACTCCGCCTCCAGCGGAGCGCCCAGCCCGACGCCGAACACCACCCGGCCGCCGGACAGCAGGTCCAAAGTGGACACTTGACGGGCGAGCTGCTGCGGGCGGCGCCGTGCGACGGGCGTGACCATGGGGCCCAGCCGGATCCGGCTGGTGGCCAGGGCAGCTGCGGCGAGCAGGATCCACGGATCGCCGAAGGGGCGGCCGGGGCGTTTGTCCAGTACCACGTGGTCCCAGACGAACAGGCCGTCCCAGCCCGCCTCTTCCGCCGCCGAGGCGACCTCGGCCACCGCGCGCGGGTCGGCGAAATCGCCGAAGTTCGGGATGCAGATCGAAAACCGCATGATCACCACCCTGCCCCACCCCCGGCGAAGCCGTCAATCGGATTTGCCCGCCACGAAGGTCTGCCGCACCCGGGCCCGCAGCAGCGCGTCCGGCGCTTCGGTGAACGGATCTACGTCCAGCACAACGAAATCCGCAGCCAGGCCCGGCGCGAGCTGTCCGGTCAGGCCGTCCCATCGGCACGCGTACGCGGCGTCGCGGGTGCCGTGCGCGAGGGCTTCGGCCAGGGGCAGGGCGTATTCCGGCAGGTTGGGTTCCAGGCCGGGGTTCAGCGCGGAACGGCGGGTCGTCGCGATGTACATGTTCGGCAGTGGCGGATGAGGCGCGGTCGGGGCGTCGGAGCCGAACGCGAGGACGGCGCCAGCAGCAGTCAGTTCCGGCCACGGGTAGCCGCGCCGCACGCGGTCGTCGCCTAGCATCGCGCGCCAGTTGTCCTGGATCGCCGGGTCCGCGTGCACCGGCTGCATCGACGCGACAGCACCGAGTTCCGCCAGTCGCTTGACGTTTTCCGGGGCCACGGTCTCCAGGTGTTCGAGGCGATGCCGCCGGTCGCGCGGGCCGTTGGCCTCGATCGCGTGCTCCAACGCCGACAGCGCGATGTCCGACGCCTCGTCGCCGATGGCGTGCATCGCGACCTGCAAGCCTGCCGCGTCTGCCGCCGCGACCACCGGGGCGAGGGCTTCCCAAGGCCACAACGGCCCGGGGTGGCTCCCGTCCGCGAAGGGCTTCTTCATCGCCGCAGTACACGTGTCGATGACTCCGTCGACCATCACCTTGATCCCGGCCACCCGCAGCCAGGGCCCGGAGAGACGCGCGCTCAGTTCCGCCGCCCGCTCGACCTGACGGAGGTCGTCCTCGGTGTTCCCGGTGCGCTCGATCAACCAGTGCCCGGCGACCCGCAGCGGAAGCCGTCCGCCTTCGAGCGCCCGTTCCAGTGCGGCGAGGTCGGCTTCGGTGAGCGCCATGTCGACAGCGGTCGTGACGCCGTCCGCGAGGTAGTGCGTGAACGCCGAGGTCAGTGCGCGGTCGCGGTCGGCGTCGCTGGTCTGGTCGTCGAGGAAATGCCGCATCAGTTGCAGCGCGGCGGTTTCGTAGAGCATCCCGTCCGGTTCGCCGGACGCGTCGCGCCCGATGCGGCCGTCGAGCGGGTCGGGGGTGTCGCGGTCGATGCCCAGTTCGCGCAGCGCGGCGCTGTTGACCCACGCGGAGTGGACGTCGTTGGCGGCGAGGTAGACCGGACGGTCCGGGACCGCCGCGTCGATCAGCTTCCGGTGCGGCGCTTGCTCGCCGAGCGCGTCGAAAAGCCAGCCGCGGCCGAGGATCCGGGGCGCGGCCGGGTCGTCCGCTGCGGCGCGGGCGAGCCGGTGCTGGATGTCTTCGGGAGAGGTGGCGGAGAAGAGGTCCACTTGCTCCAGCGCTTCGCCCATCATGACCAGATGGGTGTGCGCGTCGACGAAACCGGGGAGCACGAAGGCCCCGTCGAGGTCGACCACCCGTGCTTCGATCCGGTCGGCCGCCGCGGTGCTGCCTGCGTATTCGATGGTCTCGCCGCGGACGACCATGGATTCCGCCCAACCGGACGGGCTCGCGGTGAAGATCCGGCCGCCGCGGTAGTGCACTGGCGTCATCGGGCCACCACCGTCTCCGCCGCGGCGAACGTGCGCCAATCGGCCGCCGTGTTCGGGCTGCCTGCGTGGATCCGCACGGTTCGGGCAGCTGGTTCGAGCACCACGGTGGCCAGCGTGGCCCATCTGTCGCCGAACGAAGCGTCCGCGTCCGGAACGCAGCACAGCTTCGGTTCGCCGGGTTCGGAGCGGAGGAAGGGGACGAGGCCGACGGCGTGCGCGGGCGCCGGGCAATCCTGGAGCCGGGTGGTCAGCAGTGCGTGCCTCAGCTGGGAATCCGGTTCGAAGAGCCCGCGCTTCTCGCGGGCGGCGGCGACGGGGTCGAGAAAGTGATTGGTGTGCACCAGGAAACCTGCTTCGGGGTCGAGGGCGGTTACTCCGGCCGGGCTCAGCTCGGCGCAGACTGCCGTGCCGGGGTCGAGCAGCGTGAAGGCGCCGGACGTGCGGATCGGGGCTGTTCGCAGCAGGTCGAGCGCCTCGGCGATGCTGCCTGCTTCGCCGAGGACGGCCGCGGCCAGCACGTGGACCGGGATGCCCGCGGCGGAGTCGTCCTGGTGGCCCAGGATGGTGAAGAACAGGCCGAGACCGGCGCTGTTGACGCCGATCTTGCCGAGGATGCCGTGTTCGGTGATTCCGGCGAAGGCGTACCGCGTGCCGCGGACTTCCTGCGTGTGCCAGCACTCCGCGAGCTCGATGTGCCAGTCCCAGGTTTGAACGCCGTAAGGGGCGCCGGACTCGGGAACGTGCACGAGAGTGGAGCATTCCGGTTGAGTGCTCGGTGCGGCCGCGATGATCTCGGTGCGTCCGTTGAGCGCGGCCGCCTGCCACTGTCGATCCCGGCGCCTGCGGCGATGCCCGCGATCTCGTCGGCGTAGCGGTTCCGCCACGCGGCGACGTTGTCCAGCAGCCGGAGTGCGTCGGCTCGGATCTGCTGTTCGGTGCGGCCGAGAGTGTCGAACCAGCGCAGGTACAGCTCCAGCGCATCGGTCAGGCCCCTCGCGCAGCTGGGCGCCGCGAGAAACTCCGCGGGTGTACGGTTCCGGGTCGTTGACGAGCAGGTGCATCGCGTTCCTCGCGGTCGGGGTCAGGCGGTGGCGCGGGGGCGGCCGGCGAGCAGGTACACGCCGGCGGAGATCAGCATTCCCGCTGGCAGCGAGAAGTCAATTCCGCCTGCCGCGCTCGCGAGGAACCCGGTGTACATCCCGGGAAGCGCGAGGAAGGAGGCCGAAGCTGCCGCGCCGAGGACGAGGGCGGCGATTCCGGGCCAGTGCACGCCGCCGACGTACCAGAACGGGCCGCCGCGGCGTTCGTCGGCGAGTGCGTGCCCGTCGTAGCGGTTGCGCCGCAGCAGGAGGTCGGTCACGTAGATCGCCATCATCGGGCCGAGCACGACGACCATCAGCTGCATCATGTCGTTGACTGCTTTGAGAAAATCGGACACGAGCAAGGCGTACAGGGTGAGCAGCACGCCGGCCGTGCCGTCCAGCAGAACGCTGCGAGAGCGGCGCAGGCGGACGCCGATCGCCTGCAGCGCGAGGCCGGAGCTGTACACGGTCATCGCGTTGTTGGCGATCGCGCCGAGGATCACCGCGATCAGGAAGATCGGGGTGAACCACGGCGGCAGCACGGATTCCAGCGCGGCTTGCGGGTCGCTCATGTCCAAAGTGGTCGCCGCGAACGCGCCGAGCGCGGTGAACACGATGCTCGGCAGGAAGGCTCCGGCGGCGGTCCATGCGGCGACGGCGAACGGTTTGGTGTCGCGCGGCAGATACCGCGCGAAGTCCGCGCTGTTGTTGTAGGACAAGGAAGCCGACGCGACCAGCGCTACGCCGCCGGCCAGCGCCGCCCACAGCGCGACTCCGTGCAGCGGAGCCGGGGGCTGGTAGCTCCATGCGGTGTGCCGGATCAGGAATCCGCCCAGCACCAGGAAAACCGCGGTCGTCACGATGGCCAGCGGCAGGTAGAGGCGGACGATCACGGAGTGGCCGTAGACGCTGATCACCAGCGTCGCGGCGGCGACCGCGACGATCACGACGACCTTGCCCAGGGTGTTCAGCTCGATGCCGAGCCGCGCGCACAGGCTGAAGGCCGTCACTGAGGCCGCGGACCAGCTCAAGGCCACGTAGCAGACCGAAACGAGCCAGCCGTTCAGGCCGATCACGAAGCGGTTGCCGCGGACGCCGAACATCGCCCGCATGATGACCTCGCTCGGCGCGCCCGCCGCCGGGCCGCTGACCGAGACGAGGCCGACCAGCACCCAGCACAGGTTGCCGGCGACGATCACCGCGAGCGCCTGCGGCAGGCTCAATCCGCTGAGCACCAGCGCGCCGCCGACGACCAGGCTGAGGTAGCTGACGTTGGGCGCGGCCCACACCCCGAACAGGTCCCGGGCCCGGCCGTGCCGTTCGTCGTCGCCGATGACGTCGATGCCGTGGGCTTCCACCCGGGGGCCGCGCCCGGACCTGGGCGGGGGCGGGGCGGATGCGCCGGGCGACACGGGCGGCGTGGCGGGAGCGGTCATGGCGAACCTCCGGGCCGGGGAATCGACTCGGGCCACGGTAAGGACCCAAATCGATTTGGGCAATGCTCGTCCCACGGCGGGTTCCAAAACGATTTGGCCGAGGTTAGGCTGCTGCGCCATGGCCGGGAAAAGAACGCGAGCGACCATCAAGGACGTCGCCCGCCGCGCCGGGGTTTCGCCGACGACGGTGTCGCACGCCTTCAGCGGGAACGGGACGGTCGCGGCCGAGACCGCGGAGCGGGTGCGGGAGGCGGCGCGCGAACTGGGCTACCGGCCGGACACGGTCGCGCGCGGGTTGCGGTCGAGCAGGCTCGGGGTGCTCGGGCTCGTGGTGCGGCCGCTCGACCCGTCGGACACCGCGTTCCTGGAGGGCGTCGACTACTTCCTGCGGTTCGCCGGATCGGCCGCGCTGGCCGCGGTGGAACGCGGGTACGGCCTGATGCTGGTGCCGGATCCGACCCGGGCCGACGCGCCCGCGGTCGGGCTCGCCTGCGACGGATTCCTGATCACCGAACCGGTCGAGAACGATCCGCTGATCACCATGCTGGACCGCGAATGCGTGCCGTTCCTCGGCGTCGGGCGGGATCCGGCGCGGCCCGCGTCGCCGGACTACCTCGACCTCGGCACCGGGCGGATCGTCGCCGAGGTGCTCGACCACCTGGCCGCGGCGGGCGGCACGCGGGTCGCGGCGGTGCTGGGCACCGATCGCAACGAATGGAACCTGGACGCCGAAAGGGCTTACCTGGACTGGGTTGGCGTTCGCGGGCAGCAGCCGCTGGCGGTGCGCCGCGCGGAGGTCGCGGGGGAGGCGGGCGGCCGCGCGGCGGGAGAGGAGCTGTTCGCGCTGGATTCGCCGCCGGACGCGGTGTACTGCCAGACCGGGCGGCACGCGGCCGGGGTGCTGGCCGCCGCGCGGGCGCGGGGCTTGGCGGTGCCCGGCGACGTGCGCATCGCCTGCGGCGCGGATTCCGATTCCGAGCACACCCGGTCGGGCGTTCCGCCGATCACCGCGGTCGATCTGCGGCCGGTGCGCCTGGCCCGCACGGCCGTGGCGGTGCTCGTCGACCGGGTCGAAGGGATCGAGCCGCCTGTTCCCGGGCCGGCGGAGTACGAACTGATAGTGCGCGGGTCGACCCGGGGACAGGCAGTGGGTTAGCTAGGCGTGCGGGACCGCGCCGACGCGCGAGTCACGCGGCCGCAGAGCCGAAAGCGCCCCGCTGAGCGCGAGCCGGCCGGGGCCGGTGAACGCGAGCAGCAGCAGCGCCCAGCAGAACATCGCGGCCGCTTCGCCGCCGTTCTCGATGGGGAAGAGTCCTTGCGGCAGATGGACGGAGAAGTAGGCGTACGCCATCGACCCCGATCCGATCAGCGCCGCGACGCGGGTCGCGGCGCCGAGCAGGACGAGCCCGCCCGCGACGAGCTGGATCAGCGCGGCCCACCAGCCCGGCCAGGCGCCCGCCTGCGCCGTGCCGTGCGCGCCGAGCACTCCGAACAGCGATTTCACGCCGTGGCAGGCGAAAAGGAACCCGACGACGATGCGGAACAAACCGAGCGCGTAATCCTGTGCCGCGTCCAGCCGGTGCATGATGCCTCCACATAGGACGACTCGGGCGGACGGCGGAGACGTCCGTTCGGACACCAGTACCGGTCCGCAGAGTGGTCCAGACCTTTCCTGGACCGGTGTCAAGGTATACCGGTGACCGGAGTCTCCGCGATACCTGCGAAAGTCAGGTTCCGCCCGGTCCGCGGCGTGTGGTAACGGCCGGTGAACGCAGCGGCGTCCGGTTCGGGGAAGCGGCAGGGCCGTTGGGGGGAACGGGGTTTCCGGCGTCTGCCGTCGAGAACGGCGCCGGGCGGCCCGGCCGCGGCTGCGGCGAGTTCCGCGGCGCACGGCGTTCCGGAAACCAAGTCCGGACTTGGTTTCCGGCGCTGTGTCAACGGTTCACAGCGCGACCACGATCTTGCCGTGCACGTGGCGTCCGGCCTGCATCGTCACCGCTTCGCGGATCTGCTCGACCGGAAAGGCCGCGGCGATCGGCACAGTGAGCTCCCCGATGCGGATCGCGCCGGTGATCCGTTCGAGGGCACCGGAATCCGCGTCGAACGCACCTGTCGCACGCACGCCCGGCAAGGCGGGGCCGTCGGCGACGGTGGAGATCCGCTCGGGAGCCACGCCGAGTCCGAGCGCGGTCTCGGCTGTCTCCCTGCCGAACAGGTCGGTCGCCGCGGTGATCCCTTCTGGCGCCAAGGCGCGCACCCGATCCGCGAGGCCGGGGCCGTACGCCACGGGTTCGGCGCCGAGTTCGCGCAGGAAGCCGAATGTGCGCTCGGAGGAGGTGCCGAGCACTCGGGCGCCGGCCAGCTTCGCCAGTTGCACGGCGAAGATGCCCACGCCGCCCGCTGCTCCGCCGATCAGGACAGTGTCCCCGGAGCGGAGCCCGATCGCGGCGAGCGCGGCGGAGGCCGTCAGACCGGCCACCGGGAGCGTGCTCGCCACCTCGTCGCTGATGCCCTCCGGTGTGCGCCACAGCGTCGAGGCGGGAGTTTTGACCAGTACGAAATCGGCGACGGACCGGCCGATCGCGCCCCCGTACACCCGGTCGCCCACAGTGAATCCGGAGGCTTCGGCTCCTGTTTCGTCCACCGCTCCGGCGAAATCGCTGCCGAATCCGGCGGGCAGCGTGATGCCGAACCGCGCCGCCGTTTCCGGCCGGGCGGCGATCTGCCAGTCCATCGGATTCAGCCCGGCGGCGGTGACCCGGACGCGGACCTCGTCCGGTCCGGCGTGCGGCTCGGGCACCTCCTCCAGGCCGAGTGCTTCCGGGCCGCCGAATCGCCGGTAACGGACAGCTTTGCTCATCGGTCGCTTCTCCTCGGGTCAGTGATGGGACTTGGTCTCATCAACCGTACCCGAGCGACGAGACCAAGTCCCGTAGACTTGTCCCATGGCTCGCTGGCAACCGGACGCACCAGGGCGGCTCGCCGCCGCGGCCCTCGACCTGTTCGAGGAACGCGGCTACGAGAACACGACCGTGATCGGGATCGCCGAGCGCGCGGGCCTTACCAAGAGCACGTTCTTCCGGCACTTCCCGGACAAGCGCGAGGTGCTCTTCGGCGAAAGCGCGATGACCGGCCTGCTCGCCGGGGCGATCGCGGCGGCACCGGCCGCGGCCGGGCCGCTTGAGGCGGTGGCGCACGCCCTGGACGTGCTCGGCCGCGAGGTTTTCGCCGATGACCGGCGCGAGTTCAGCGCCCGGCGGCAGGCCGTGCTGGACGCCAATCCGGAATTGCGGGAACGCGAAGCGCGCAAACGGATCGGTCTCGTCGATGCGATGACCGAGGCGCTCGAACACCGCGGCGTCCCCGGCCGGACCGCGCGGGTGGCCGCGAAACTGGGTGCGCTCGCCTGGGAGATCGCGCACGACGAGTGGATCGCGACGAACGGCGAGGATTTCGCTTCGCTGGTGCGGCAAGTGCTCGCCGAAGTGCGCGAGGTCAGTGCTGCCTGCTGAGGATGCTTGCGGCGGCGGATGCCGCGGGTCACGACCGCGGCGGCCATCCGGATTCGAGCAGCGCGAATACCGACGCCAAAGCGGCGGCGGGATCCGGTGCGGTGCCGGTGAGATCCGGGATCTCCAGCACGAACCGCGCCAAAGCCCGCACGGCCGGGTCGTCGCGGGGTGAGCCGCTTTCCTCGGCCAGCGCGGTCGTCAGGCCGGGTTCGCAGGAATGCCACAGGCGGCGCGCGTACTCGCGCAAGGCGGGCGTCTGCACGATCAGGTCCCGTTTCGGGGCGTGTTCCGGCGGGATGTCCGTCGAGTACGGGCCGCGGGCAGCGAAGAATTTGTGCAAGGCCGCGAGAACCGGTTCGTCTGGGGCGCGATCTCGGACCGCGGCGACGATTCCGGCCCGGCGTTCCGACCCGTCGTCGAAGATCAGCGCGTCCTTGCCGTCCGGGACGTGGGCGAAGAGGGTCGCGACGGAGATGTCGGCCTCTTCGGCGATCTGCGCGACGGTCACCCGGTCGTAGCCGTGCTTCAGGAACAGCCGCAGTGCGACCTCGTCCAGCCTGCGGCGGGTTTCGCGTTTGCGGCGTTCGCGTCGTCCGGTGTTGACCACGACCCGAGGCTACCCCAAAGCTGAAGCAGGTTTAAAGTTGGAATCACTTCAGTTTTAGGAGGATGCCATGACAGTGCTGGTGACCGGGGGCAATGCCGGGATCGGCTACTTCGTCGCGGAACAGCTGGCCGAGGCGGGGGTGGAGGTGGTGCTCGGCAGCCGGGACGCGGCGAAGGCGGAGGTCGCGCTGCGGGTCCTCCGCGAGCGGGTGCCGGGGGCGCGCGCGTCGTGGGCGCGGCTGGACCTTGCCGACCTGGCGTCGGTCAACGGGATCGAGGTCGGGGGACTCGACGCGGTCGTGCTGAACGCGGGAGTGCGTCTCGAAGGGCCGCAGCGGCGGGAGACCCGGGACGGGCACGAGATGTCGTTCGGGGTCAACCATCTCGGGCATTTCGCGCTGACCGCGGCGCTTCAGGACCGGTTGCGGCCAGGGGCGAGGATCGTGACCATGGGCAGCTTCGCGGCGAAATCGGCGAAGCTCGATTTCGCCGATCTGGAGAGCAAGCGGGATTATCAGCCGAAAACCGCCTACGAACGATCGAAGCTCGCGCAGACGCTCTTCGCGCTGGAGCTGGATCGGCGGCTGCGGGCCGCCGGGAGCAGCAGGCTCAGTGTCGTCGCGCATCCTGGCGGGGCGCTGGACCGCCTGACTCCGGACCGGCCGCCGTTGCACGTGCGGGGCACGAAGCTGAACCTCGCGCGCATTGCCTTGCAGGGCAAGGACGGCGGCGCGCGGCCAGCGGTGCGGGCGGCGGTCGGTCCGGATGTCCACAGTGGTCAGATCTGGGGTCCGCGCGTGTTCGGCCTCAAGGGAAAGCCCCGGCCGGAGCCGGTGCGCGGGCCGTACGC
Source organism: Amycolatopsis rubida (assembly GCF_900115345.1). Classification (GTDB taxonomy): domain Bacteria; phylum Actinomycetota; class Actinomycetes; order Mycobacteriales; family Pseudonocardiaceae; genus Amycolatopsis; species Amycolatopsis rubida. The sequence continues at coordinate 30,360 of NZ_FOWC01000029.1, forward strand.
GGACGCCGAAGCCGCCGCCCGGGTGTGGGCGGCGAGCGTGGAGCTGACCGGGGTCGAGCCGGTGTTCAGCTGACGTCGATCAGGATCTTTCCGGTGACGCCCTTCTCGGACGCCTCGTGCGCGCGAGCCGTTTCCGCCAGCGGGAACCGGTGCACAGGCAGTCCGTGCTCGGGGCCGAGTCGCAGTCCGCCGTCGCGCAGGGCGGCGTTCAGGTCTTCCGCACCGGCGTGCAGGCGGTCCCATCCGACGCTGTAGAGCACCAGGAACTGGTAGCGGCTGTTGAGGAAGACGTTCTGTCCGAAGTCGACAGTCACGGTTCCGGTGCCGCGGTCGTCGCCGTAGGCCGCGACCACCCCGCGCGGACGGAGAACCGCGGCGTGCAGGGGAGCGTTCACGCCGGCGGCGACCTCCACGATCACGTCGACCCCCTCCGGCGCGATTTCCCGGATCGCCGCGGCGACGTCTCCTTCGGTGTACCGCACGACATGCTGCGCACCGGCGGCGCGCGCGAGTGCGGCTTTGTCCTCGGTGCTGACCGTGGCGATCACGGTCGCTCCGGCCCAGCGCGCCAGCTGGATCGCGGCGTTGCCGACCGCGCCCGCGCCGCCGCTGACCAGAATCGTCTTGCCGGCCAACGCCTTCGGGGCGAGCCGTCGCGGCCCGTCCTCGGCGACGGTGAGCGCGCGGTGCGCGGTGAGCGCCGGGATCGCGAAAGCGGCGCCCTCGTCGAAACCGGACTCGTCGGGGAGCGGGACGAGCCGGTCCGCCGGAAGCACGGTGTACTCCTGCGCGGTCCCGGACGTCGGCGTGTGCGCGGCGGCCAGCAGCAGCCACACCCGGTCGCCCGCGGAGAATCCGTCCACCCCGGCGCCGACCGCGTCCACGACGCCGGCCCCGTCCTGGTTGGGCACGGACAATTCGGCCTCGGCGCCGAAACGGGAGCCGGAGCGCGCTTTCCAGTCGGTCGGGTTGACCGCGGACACGACGATCCGCACGCGCACCTCGCCCGGCCCTGGCTCCGGCACGGCGAGTTCGGACAAGGTCAGCACTTCCGGGCCGCCGAACTGGCGGTAGGTCACAGCTTTCACCCTCGATGCAATTCACCGGCGGGCGCGGCTATTCCCGCCGGGCGGGTCAGCGTCCGGCGAGTCGTGCGATGACCGGGGTGAAGTGTTCGAGGAAGGTGCCGTTCACGCTGGCAGCACGGCGCTCTGGGTTCTTTGCGATGGTGTTGTGGCAGGCGGGTCGTGGCGGCCGGGTCAACATCCGGCGAGCCGTGCGATCACGGGGGCGAAGTCTTCGAGGAAAGCCCCGTTCACGCTGTAGTACGAGACCCCGAGTTCCTCGCGCCGCCGCTGCAGCTCCTCGGCCATCGCGGCCGGTCCGCCGCGCAGCAGGGTGAGCGAGTCGTGCTCGACGAGGGTTTCGATGTCGTGCCCGATGAAACCGCGGATCCACGGCGGGATCTCTTCCCCGACGACGAAAATGTTCATCGCCAGCTCGACCTGCCTGCCGCCCGCCGCCGAGCGGATCTCGGCGGCGTGCTCCGCGGCCTCGGCACGCGTCGCGAGGACGCTGCCGGCGAGGGTGACGATGTCCGCCCGTTCACCGGCCAGCCGCCGGGCTTTCGGCCCGCCCGCGGCGACCATCACCGGCGTGTGCGCGTCGCCGTCGAGACGGCGCAGGTGCGAGATCGTGTCCGACACCTGGGCCAGCCGCTCCGGGCCGGTGCCATAGGGCAGGCCCAGTTCGGCGGCGGCTTCGCGCATCGGCGGGATCCCGGTGCCGATCCCCATCTCGAACCGGCGGTCGGTGAGCACGCTGAGGCTGTGCGCCTCCCACGCGGCCGCGCGCGGCGTGCGCAGCGGGCTGGCGAAGACGAACGTCCCGACCCGCAGTTCGGTGGTCACCGCCGCCGCGACCGCCAGCGAGGCGGTCGGGGTCGGGAGATGGAGATTGTCCGGCGACAGCAGGGTCGAATATCCGAGCTCCTCCGCGCGGCGGGCCGTTTCGCGCCATTTCGCGCCGCCCTCCTGCGCCGCCGCGACGACCCCGAACCGAAATGTGTTTCCCGCCATGGCACCAGAAAACCACGGCTGCCGCACTCGCGCCAGCAACTGCGGCAGCCGGGCGGGTCAGCCGCGCTGGTACTGCTCCCAGGTCAGCTTCGGGTTGACCGCGGGGCCGTCGTCCTTGCCGTGGTCGGCGAGGCCGTTCTGCCCGAGGTAGTACCCGCCGACCTGGTGCTGCGCGCCCGAGGACAGATCCGGATCGTTCACCGCGATCGCGTGGATGTGGTAGCCCCAGTCGCCCTGGGAGGGCGTGCGCACCCAGGCCGCGAACCCGACCTTCCGGAGGTCCTTGGCGAATTCGACGCGGGTCCCCGAGGACATGTTCGCCACCGAAACGTCGAAAGCCCCGCCGCCGTCGTGCGTTCCGGCCGACGCGCCGACGCCGCCCGGGTTGTACGAACCCTGGGTGAGGCCGACGTCCTTGCCGAACAGCTTCTCCGCCGCCTGGAGCATGGCCTTGGTGCGCGTGTTCAGCGTGACGCCGTGATAGGTCACGTGGCTGCCCGCGGACACGACGTTCGACACCGTGTACGTGCCGGAGCCGAGCTTCTCCAGCGACGTCTTGCCGGGCAGGCCGGACGCGTCGATTCCGGTGTAGCCAAGGGACTTCTGGTACTTCGAGTAGGCGTCGATCGTGGTCGTGCCGAAGTAGCCGTCGACGTATTTGGCCTCCAGCAGCCCCTTGGCCTGCAGCGCCTTCTCGACCAGCAGGACGCTGTCGTGCGCACCCGGCGTCTGCGTGCTGTCGGCGCGCTGCGGGTCGATCTGGGCCGCGAGCAGCACGGCCTCCATGTTCGCCGCCGGCAGCGCCGCGGCTACGCCCGGAACGGCGACGGCGACCGTGGCCGCCGCCGCGGCTCCGGCGGTGAGCACTGCGAGTTTCCTGAGCATCCGTGTCCTCCCGGTCCTGGTCGGTCCGGGCCGAGCATCGCCGAGCGGGATACACGGGACGTACAAATGCGGCTTGGCCTCACTCCAGCCACTCGGTGACGAACCGGTCGTTCTCGTGGATGTGCACCGCCTCGTACGGTCCGGGACCGAGGGAAACGAATTTGTGCGGCGTGTCCGCCGGAGCGACGAGCACCTCCCCGGCCACGCCTTCGCGCTGCTCGTCGTCGATGGTGAACAACGCGCGCCCGCGCTGGATGACGAAGGTTTCGCGGTAGGGGTGCCGGTGCAGCCGCGGTCCGGTGCCGGGTTCGGTGGCGTATTCGCGGATGACGGAGACGCCGGAGCCGACCTCGTAGCCCTCGACGTTCCGGGTGGCGGGTTCTGTCATGCCCGTCGAGGCTAGCCGCCGGACGCGCGCGGCGAGCACGGGAAGCGCGGCGGGTATGAGGCGTGCCTCCGGTCGGATGTCTGTCCGGTCGAAACCGGCCAGATCTCTGTCATCCGGTTGACCTCGCCGCCCGCGAGCCGGAAAGGTCGGACAACACGAGGTCTGGGAGGTGCCGTGCGGTACTCAGTCGTGGCAGCGTTGGCGACGGCAGCGGTCGTCGGAGCGGGAACCGTTGCGGCGGCCGCGCCGCAGACGCCGCTCGTAAGCGACCCGGCGGCGTACGTCGATCCGCTCGTCGGCACGGGACGCGGCGGCAGTTCGGTCGGCGAGATCAACAACTTTCCCGGCCCCGCCGCACCGTTCGGGATGATGCAGTTCTCGCCGGACACCGACGGGTCCTACGCCGGCTACCAGTACCACAGCGACAAGATCCGCGGCTTCAGCCTCGACCACGCGTCGGTCGGCTGCAACGCGTTCGGCGACGTCCCGATCCTGCCGGTCACCGGCGACGTCGGAGCGAACCCGTGGGACCGCGTCGAGCGCTTCACCCACGACGGCGAGCAGGCCGAACCGGGCTATTACGCCGTCACGTTTCCCGATTCCGGCGTGCGTACCGAGCTGACGGCGACTACCCGCACGGGGATGGCGGCCTTCGCCTTCCCGGCGGGGCAGAACGCGCAGGTGCTGGTGAAGGGCGGCGCGAGCCTGGCGGGCAACTCGGCGGCGGGGCTGCGGATCACCGGCGACCGCGAGGTCAGCGGCCAGGCGACGACCGGCCATTTCTGCGGAAAGCCGAACAAGTACACCGTCTACTACGACATCGCCTTCGATCGCCCGTTCACCGCGCACGGCACCTGGGACGGCAAGACCGTCCAGCCGGGCAGCGACCAGGCCGACGCGCCGAAAGCCGGGGCGTACCTGACGTTCGGCGACGCCGGCGTGGTCCACGCCAAGGTCTCGATGTCCTATGTGGACGTTCAGGGCGCGAAGAAGAACATGGCGCCCGGCTGGGACTTCGCCGCGATGCGCGAGCACACGAAGGACGCCTGGCGCGACGCACTCGGCCGGATCCGCGTGGCGGGCAAGGACTCCGCGCAGCTCAAAACGTTCTACACCGCGCTCTACCACGGCCTGATGCACCCCAACACGTTCAACGACGCCGACGGCCGCTACCTCGGCTTCGACAACCGGATCCGCACGCTCCCGCCCGGGCGCTCGCAATACGCCAACTTCTCCGACTGGGACACCTACCGCTCGCTCGCGCCCCTGCACGGCATGCTGTTCCCGAAGGAAGCCAGCGACATGGCGCAGTCGCTGACCAACGACGCGGTCCAGGGCGGCTGGTGGCCGCGCTGGCCGATGGCCAACGGCTACACCGGGCAGATGACCGGCGACAGCTCGGTCGCGCTGCTGTCGAGCCTCTACGCCTTCGGCGCTCGCGACTTCGACGTCAAGACCGCGCTGAAGTACCTGGTCAAGGGCGCGACGTCGGTGGACGAAACGCCGGGCGCGTACCAGGAACGCCGGGGGATCGCGGACTACCTCGCCCGCGGCTACCTGCCCAACAACGACGCCTCCCGCGGCGACCACGCGCGCGTCGGCGCCTCGATCACGCTGGAATGGGCGATCGACGACTTCGCCATCGCGCAGTTCGCCGGCGCGATCGGCGAGCGCGGCGTCGCCCGCGACTTCGCGAAACGCGGCCAGAACTGGCAGCACCTGTTCAACCCGGCGACCGGCTACCTCCAGCCGCGCGGCCAGGACGGCCGGTTCCCGGACGGCCCGGCCTACCAGCCGCCCGCGCCCGGCACCTTCGGCCAGGACGGTTTCGACGAGGGCAACGCCGCGCAGTACACCTGGCTCGTGCCGCAGGACACGGCCGGGCTGGTGACCGCGATGGGCGGTCCGGCCGCGGTGTCCGCGCGGCTCGACACCTTCTTCCAGAAGCTCAACGTCGGCCCGAACGAGCCGTACATGTGGGCGGGCAACGAGCCCGACTTCGGCGTCCCCTGGCTGTACAACCACGTCGGCCAGCCGTGGAAGACCCAGGAGGTGGTGCGCCGGATCGCGACCACGCTGTTCAGCGCGACGCCGGACGGCGAGCCCGGCAACGACGACCTCGGCGCGCAATCGTCCTGGTACGTCTGGGCCGCGCTGGGGCTCTATCCGCCGACTCCCGGCACGCCTGATCTCACCGTGCACAGCCCGCTGTTCGAGCGCGCAGTGCTGACCCTGCCCGGCGGTCGCACGCTGGACATCCGCGCGCCGGGAGCTTCGACGACCACGCAGTACGTCCACGGCCTGGCCCTGAACGGGCACCGGTGGGATCGGACGTCGTTGCCGCAGAGCCTGGCGCGGGACGGCGGGCGGCTCGACTTCGCGCTGTCCGCGCAGCCGGACCGGAACTGGGCGGCGACCACACAGCCACCCTCCTACCGGGACGGCGAGGAACCGTTCGTCGGCTCGGCGGCCAACCAGGTGACCGTCGAACCGGGCGGCTCCGGCACCGTCGCGGTGAACGGCCAGCGGCTCGGCGGGCACCCGCGTTCGCTGACCGTCTCGACCTCGGCACCGGCCGGGATCACCGTGTCCGGACCGCGTTCGGTGCGGCTCGACAGCCGAACCGGCGGCGGGAAAACGGAACTGACCGTGACCGCGGCGGCGGGCACTCCCGCGGGTTACTACGAAGTGCCGGTGACCTTGCGCGGAGCCGGACATTCGGTTTCTTCCTCGGCAATTGTGGTCGTCGCGCCGAAGGGAAGCCTGGCCGGCGCGTTCGGCAATGCCGGAATTTCCGACGACGGCGACGGCGGTTCGGCGAATTTCGACGGCGCCGGGAACAGCTATTCGCGGAAAGCGCTGGCGGACGCCGGTCTCGCTCCGGGTTCGACCGGACACGCAGCGGGCACGACGTTCGTCTGGCCCGCCGCGCCGTCCGGCCGCCCGGACAACGCGGTGCCGTCCGGGCAGAAGCTCGATCTCGGTGGAACTCCGGCGGGCCGCCTGCTTTTCGTCGGTTCGGCGACGAACGGGGACCATCGCGCAACCGCGGCCGTGGCGTTCACCGACGGCACGACGGCGACCGCCGATCTTTCGTTCGGTGACTGGGTGTTGCCGGGAGGAAAAACCGAACCAGTGTTCGGCAATACGCTCGTGGCCCGCGCCGCGTACCGGAATCAGCCCGGCGGCCAGGGAAGCGGCGCCTCGGTTTACGCGACCTCGCCGCTGGAAATCCCGGCCGGAAAGAAGATCGCGACAGTGACGCTCCCGGTCGATCCGGACCTCCACGTATTCGCCCTCGGTCTCGGGTGAGCTTGTCAAGCGGGATTCCCAGGGTGTGATCTGTTCGCGGGTTCCGGAATTTCCCGGCCCTCTTCGTCGTAAGTGACTGGCGTGCTCACGACGAAGGGGAGTGGCGTGAACGAAACACGCGAAGCGCCGAATGCCGGGAGCCAGCTGAAGCTGGTGCTCGTGCTGGGCGTTCTGGTGGCACTGGGGCCGCTGTCCATCGACATGTACCTGCCGGCTCTGCCGGACATCACCCGCGAACTGTCGACGACGGAGTCGACGATCCAGCTGACCCTCACCGGAACGGTGCTGGGGCTCGGACTGGGCCAGCTGATCGCCGGCCCGCTCTCGGACGCGATGGGGCGGCGCATCCCGCTCGTAGTGGGAAGCGCGATCCACGTGCTCGCGTCGCTGCTGTGCCTGGTGGCTCCGACAGTCGAGCTGCTGAGCGCGGCGCGCGTGCTGCAGGGGCTGGGCGCCGCGGCGGGCGCGGTGCTGGCGCTCGCCGTCGTGCGCGACCTCTACACCGACCGCGCAGCGGCGAAACTGCTGTCCAAGCTCATCCTGGTGATGGGCGTGTCCCCGGTGCTGGCTCCGACGCTCGGCAGCGCGCTGCTGGCGTGGACGCACTGGCGCGGGGTGTTCGTGGCGCTCGCCGCGATCGGGCTGGCGAGCGGCGTCGCGGCGGCACTGGCGCTGCCGGAGACCCTGCCGCCCGCGCGGCGGCAGCCGTTCAAGGTCCGGGCGACCGTGCGGTCCTACCGGACCCTGTTCGCCGACCGCTCGTTCGTCGGGCTGGTGCTGGTGGCCGGGTTCGCGATGGCCGGGCTGTTCGCGTTCGTCAGCGGCGGGTCGTTCGTGTTCCAGCAGCAGTACGGGCTCGACCAGCAGCAGTTCGGCCTGATGTTCGGGGCGAGCGCGGTGTGGCTGATCGCCGCGACGCAGGTCAACGCCCGGCTGATGAACCGGTTCGAACCGCACCAGGTGCTGCTTTTCGCGAGCGTCGCGGCGGGGGCCTCGGCGGCGGTGCTGCTGGTGACCGCGCTGACCGGCTTCGGCGGCATGTTCGGCGTCGCGGTACCGGTGTGGGTGGTGCTGTTCTTCGCCGGGCTGATCCTGCCGAACGCGCCCGCGGTCGCGCTCGACGCGCACGGGGACAACGCGGGAACGGCGGCGTCGCTGCTGGGCGCGGTGCAGTTCGGCGTCGGCGCGGCGGTCTCGCCGGTGGTCGGCCTGCTGGGCAACAACGCGGTCGCGATGGCCACGGTGATGTTCGGCGGACTGGTGGTGTCCGGGCTGGTGCTGTGGCTGGTCGCACGGCCGTGGCAGGGCCGGGAGGCCGAGCCGGAGGTGCTGGCAGACACCCGGGTGCCGGTGGCGGTCGAGTAGGGCGAGTCGTGAGTGGCGGTCCCGGTGAGAACCGGGACCGCCACTCACGACGGCTCACATGCTGCGGAGCACCGAGACGACCACGCCGAGCACGGTGGCCCGGTCGCCGTCGAGCACGTCGTAGGCCGGGTTGCGGGGCTCAAGGTAGACGTGCCCGTTGCGGCGGCGGTAGACCTTCACCGTCGCCTCCTCGTCGATCATCGCGGCGACGATCTGGCCCGAATGCGCCTCGGGCTGCTGCTTGACCACGACGATGTCGCCGTCGCAGATCGCCGCGTCGACCATCGAATCGCCGCGCACGCGCAGCCCGAAAACGGTGCCGCGGCCGGTGAGCCCGCGCGGCAGCTGCAGGACGTCGTCCACGTGCTCCTGCGCGGAGATCGGCGTGCCCGCCGCGATGTCGCCGACCACCGGCACCGGCACGGAGTCGCCGCTTTCGCGCGAGGGGAGGTCGCCGAGGAAGGCGCGCACGTCGATCGGCCGGGACATGGTGGAGCTGCGGCGCAGGAAACCCTTGTCCTCCAGCGCGGCGAGATGCTTCGACACCGAGGACGTCGACCGCAGCCCGACCGCTTCGCCGATCTCGCGCGTGCTCGGCGAGTACCCGTGGCTGCCCACCCAGTCCCGGATGGTGGCGAGGATGTGCTGCTGCCGCTCGGGCAGGGCCGAAGCGTCGAGATGGTCGAAGACGTCGTCGTAGGCGGTCACCGGCCGATCGTAGAGGGCGTCCGGGCCGGTCGCCGGGGGCGGGGGCGTTGTTCCGGCGGTTGTTCCACTGTGGACTGTGGATGCGCTTGGTAGAGTCTTCCCTCCGGAGGGTGACGAAGGGGGACGGGAATGACTCAGCCGAAGGTGCCGGGGATCGGCATCGCGGTGGCGGTGTTGCTCGCGCTGCTGGAGATCTACGCGGCATACAGAGGCGTCCGGTTGGCCGGCTACATCGTGGGCGGCAGGAGCAACGTCAGCGTCTCCGATTGCCTGTCTGCGGCCTCCCTGGTGCTGGCGATCGTGGTGCTCGTCGGCGTCGCGATGATTTTCGCGCGGCGGCAATCGGCCGGCCGGATTCTGCTGTGGGGCGCTCCGGTGCAGCTCCTGTGCGCGCTCGTCGGGGTGATCCTTTCCCATACCTGGTGGGAGAGCGTCGCGTTCGCGGTGATGACGGTACTGGCGGTGGTGCTGTGGCTGCCCGCGGTGTCGGCGAAGACGCCTCCGCCCATGGGATACGGGATGCCTTACGGGACACCGGTTCCGGGGATGCCGCAGTACCCGGGGCAGCAGTATCCGCAGCAGTACGGCGCTGCGGGAATGCCGCAGCCGTACCCGCCGCAACAGCCTTGTCCGCAGCAGCCGATGCCGGGGCGATGGCCCGCCTCCGGCCCGCCGCGGCAGGGCTGGCCGGGCCGGTGATCACTGCCCCGCGAAGTGCCGCTGCTCGTCGGTGACCTCCGCGAGCAGCCGCTTGAACTCCGCGTACTCGCCCCGGCCGAGCCGCTGGGCGTGCCGGTCCTCGATCCCGGCGAGAACGCGGGTCGAGGCCGCGATCATCGCCTGCCCGCGTTCGGTCGGGCAGACGAGTTTCGCGCGCCGGTCGGCCGGGTCGGGGCGGCGTTCGACGTAGCCGAGCGCCGCGAGTTCGTCGACCATCGTGCCGATGACCTGCTTGCGCCGTCCGGACAGCCGGGACAGCTCGGTCGCGCGGGCGCCGTCCGGGCCGAGGTAGGCGAGCACCGCGCCGTGCCGGGGGCTCAGATCGCCGAAACCCTCGGCGGCCAGCGCGGTGAACAGCTCCCGCTGCACCGCGAACAGCAACCGCCCGGCGAGCATGCCGAGGTCGGGGTGCGCGGGCATCCGGGGGTCGGGCACGGCGGAGATCGTAGCGCGGGGTCAGGACCGCCGGGGAAGCACGCAGAATTCGTTGTCTTCGGGGTCTTTCAGCACGATCCAGTGGTCGTTTTCCGGATCTTCCACGACTCTCGCGCCGAGGGTGACGAGACGGGCCGCCTCGTCGCGCTGGTGCACGGTGTCCGGCGCGATGTCCAGGTGCAGCCGGTTCTTGCCGGTCTTCCCCTCGATAAGTTGTCATCAAGAAGTAACCGGGTGACGATGGGGCTATGACCAGCAAGGATGCACCTTCGACCACGTACGTTGCACTGTACTGCCGGATTTCTGTGGACCGGGCGGGTCGCAGGGAGGGTGTGCAGGCGCAGGAACGCTGGGGCCGCGCGTACGCCGCAAAACGCTGGCCGGGCGTGCCGGTCGTGGTGTTCGCGGATAATGACCTGTCTGCGGCCGCCGACGATGTTGTCCGTCCCCAGTACGAGCGGTTGCGCGAAGCGATCGAACGGGGAGAGGTTGCGCACCTGTGGGCGGTGGAGCAGTACCGCATCGAGCGCCGCGAGATTCAATGGTTTGAGTTGGCGGCCTTGCTGGACGCGGCAGGAATCACGGAACTGCACACAGACCGGGACGGCATCGTTCGCATCCGCGATGAAGTCGCTGGCATCAAAGCCGTGCTTGGCGCCGCCGAGGTGCGGCGGATCAAAAGCCGGGTCAATGACATGCTGGCGGAAAAGGCAGCGCTTGGCGAACCGCCGGGCGTCCGCCCGTTCGGCTACAAACATGCGAAGAGAAAGGACGGCTCTAAGACGTATGTGCAGGTTCCGGAGCAGGCGGCGGCGATTCGCCAGGCCGCTGAGTGGGTGCTCTCCGGCTGGTCGTTGGCGAACATTGCCGCAGAGTTGAGCAAGCAGGGTTTGCGCGGTGCTTACGGCGGGACGATTCGCCCTGGCGCAGTGCGGAACTGGGTCACTCTTCCCACGGTGGCGGGCCACCGGGTTTACCGGAATTCGATTGTGGGTCGAGGAAATTGGGAGCCGATTTTGGATGAGGCTACCTGGCAAGCGTGCAAGCTTAAGCTGTCTCAGCCCCGCCGGGTCAAGCGTGCGGATGGCAAGGGAACATATCCGGTCACTGAGAGGCACAAGGGTAATGCGACTGGCCGCAAGTACCTGTTGACGGGCGGTCTGGTGGTGTGCGGGGTGTGCGGGGCGCGCCTGACCGGGTCGCCCAAGCAAATTAAGAAACGGCGGGTTCCGTATCTGACTTGCCATCCCAACGTCGGGGGCAAGGGATGTGTTGGCATCTTGCTGGATGAAACCGAAAAATTTGTGCTCGACAGCTTGTGGGCAGAATTGGACAAGCCCGAGTTCTTGCAGTCGATCGCGGCGGACGAGCATGGTCCGCGCCGCGATGCCATCACCAAAGAACTGGACGGCCTAGATGTTGCGGGTCATGACGTTGGTGACGCTGGCCAGGGTCTGAGACGAGGGACGGGTCTTTCAGCGGCAGGATGAGAAGTGCGACCAACTCGTCCTC
>NZ_FOWC01000028.1 GCF_900115345.1 Amycolatopsis rubida
AGGACGCCCGCCAGGATCACGAAACGCCCGCCAAGCCCCCTCACACAACCCCGGCAAGACCAAGAAAACGGACACCAAAGGTTAAAACTTAAGCTCAGGGTTCCCCTCACGACCCTCGACGGTCCCGCCCCGCGCCCCGCCGGGATGCGCCCACCGCGGCCGATGCACCCAGCAGTCGAGGCACCCAGCCCCTCCCCCGCACCCCGATACGAAGCCTCCCTGCGGGCGGCGGGTGCTTGTCAAGGCATCTTTCCCGCCTTGACAAGCACCCGCCGCCCGTCAGCACAATCAAGCTTCGGGGTGCCCCACGCAACCACCCGGGCGCGATGTCGCCCCCAGAGCGACGAGCCGCTCACTCCGGAGCAGTAAGCAACCCCCGCTCGTAAGCGATCGCCACAGCCTCAGCCCGCCGGCTGGCCCCCAGCTTCGCCATCACCCGGGAAAGATGCACACTCACCGTCTTCTCGCTGATGTACAACTCCTCCCCCACCTGCCGATTGGTCCGCCCCAGCGCGACCCGCTCCAGCACATCCCGCTCCCGGTCCGTCAGCGGATTCACCTGCGGCCGAGCAACGGGAACCGCCTCGACCCCGGACAACTCGACCCGAGCCCGGCGCGCCACATCCCGCACCGCATCCCGCAACGGAACAGCGTCCAGCTTCACCGCCACCGAATGCGCCGCCTCCAGGGCTTCCGCCGCCCCCGGCCGTCCAGCGGCCAGCAACGCCTCCCCCTGGTGCCACCGGCACACAGCCTGTTCGTAAACCGCCCCATACGAATAAGCCCCGGCCGCCGCACCCCACAGCTCAGGATCCGCCGGACCCTCCAGCCCGGACGCGGCAGCCTCCATCCGGGCCAGCCAAGCCCGCCCCTCCGGCCCCATAGACCCTGACCGGGGGTGCCCTTCGGCAGCGCAACGCCGCCCATGCTCCAGAAGCCGCCGCCCAGCAGCCACAAACGCGTCGGCCGCGGCCAGATCCCCCTTGGCCCGGGCCTCCGCGGCCAACGCCGCCGCCGACGGAATCGCCAGCGCCACAATCCGGATCCCGCCGAGCAGCGCGGTCTCGACCTTCTCCAGCCAAGACACCACTTCGTCGGTAATCCGCAGTGCCTCGGCGTGTTCGCCACGCCAAGCAGCCAGCTCGATCGCAGCGTCGCCCGCCGACAAGGCGATCTGCAGATCCGCCGTCCACTGCTGCCGAAGCCCCGGCAACGCCTTGGCCGCGTCCGCGAACCGCCCGCGTCCCACCAGGAACAGCACCCAGTTGGCCAGAATCCGCGCGGCGACCGCACTGGACACGCCCCGCCGGGCGCGCCCCGCAGCGTCCTCCTTCGGCCAATCTCCGCTGAGGTACCGCAGATAAAGGAGCCGAGCGCGCAACTCCAGCCCGTACGCGCTCCAGGTAAGCCCGACCGCCTCGGCTCTCTCGACCCCGCGCGCGGCGTGAGCGAGCGCTAGATCCATCTCCGCCTGGTCGTCGTAGCTGAGGGCGAGGAAGTACATCGCCCGAATCTCGACGTTCAAGGCACCGGCGTTGTGCGCCTTGCCCTCGGCCTCGCACAACCGCTGACGAGCCTCGACCGGATCACCTGCGCCGTCGGCCAACGTGCCCAGCGTGACCAGCGCCGACGCCTCAGCACCTACCGCCCCGACAGCGCGCGCGTCAGCGACCGCGGTGTGCGCACTGGCCAGCGCCTCGTCCGGCTGATCGAGCAGCCGCTGGAACCCGGCCCGCGAAGCCAGCACCCAGGCCCGCGCCCCGCTCGGCTCCCGATCCGCGACCAGCTCCCAGGCCCGCTCGATCGCCTGAACCGCCTCGTCGAACGTGCCTTCCAAGGTGAGCAGCGTTTCCGCCAGCCGACGCCACACCTTCGCCGCGTGTTCCGGCGACGCGTCCGGTTTGAGAGCTTCGGTCGCTGACCGCGCGTACGCCACCGCGCGCTCCGGCTCGCCCGACGTGCCGGCGAAGTACGACGCCTCGCTGAGCAGCTTCAGTTCGCTAATGCCTTCCGGACGGTTCTCCGGGGCCACCGCGTCCCAAATGGACTGTGCCTGCTCGATATGCCGCAGCGCGGCGCCCGGCGCGCCAAGCTTTTCCGCTTCGTTCGCGGCACGCAGCAACGCGGACAGGGCAGTGTCGAAGTCCCGGCTTTCCAGACTGTGGAAGGCGAGCTTCGCGTCGTGGCCGCGACCCTGCGGCATCGACTGGATCCGCGCGGCGTACCCCGCGTGCATCCGCGTGCGCTCGCCGGGCAGCAGATCGCCATAGACCGCTTCCTGCAGAAGAGCGTGCCGGAAGGTGTAGAAACCTCTCTCGATGACCAGGACGTGGTGCTGCACGGCTTCCCGCAGCGCCTCGTCCAACTCCAAGTCGCCGATCCCCGCCACTTGCGCGAGCGCGGCATGCGACACCGACTCGTTCGCCACCGAGATGACCCGCAGCACCCGGCGCGTCTCCGCGGGGAAGCGTTCGAGCCGGGCGAGGAGGACTTCGGCGAGCCCGGCGGGGAGATCCTGACAGTCGGCGCCGGTGGCGAGGAGTTCCTCGACGAAGAACGGATTGCCCTCGGACCGTTCGGCGATGTCCGCGACCACGTCCGGCGACAGCGGTTCCTCGGCCAGCGCCGCGACGAACGCCCGCGCGTCAGCCGGTCCGAACGGCGCGAGCGTGAGCTGTTCCACGGTGTTCAGCCGGACCAGTTCGGACAGCAGGCCGCGCAGCGGATGCCTGCGGTGGACGTCCTCCTCGCGGTAGCTGCCGACGACCAGCAGCCGCTGCGCGCGCAGGCGGCTGAGCAGGAAGGACAGCAGGTTGCGGGTGGAGGAATCCGCCCAGTGCAGGTCTTCGAGCAGGACGACCACCGGCTGCTCCTGGCCGACCTCGGTCAGCACCCCCAGCACCGCGTCGAACAACTGGAGCTGGCCGAGGTCCTGCTCGGGCCGCACCCGGCGGAAGCCCTCGCGTTCCCCTTCCGAAACCTGCCCGTGGTCGCCGGTGGCCGCGGGCTGCGGTTCGCCGCCTTGCGGCAGCAGCATCCCGAGCGCGGACCGCGCCCGCACCGCGGCCGACACCGCGGGATCGGCCGACGACCCGAACGGAGCCAGCGCCTCGGCGAAGGGCAGGTAGGGCAGACCGCCGTCGCGCACGTCGATGCACCGGCCGGTGAGCACGAGCCCGCCGCAGCCCGTGACGTGCTCCCCGAGCGCGGTGAGCAGGCGGGTCTTGCCGACCCCGGCATCACCCGCGATCAGCACCGCACCTGCTTCTCCGCGTTCAGCGCGCGCGAAGGCCGCGCGCAGCCGCCGCATCTCCTGTGTGCGGGCGACGAGCGGAATACCAGAACCGAGACGAGGCACGAGATGCATTCTCACCTACACCCCCGACAGTTCCGACATGGATTTCGCCGTGGCGGCCGGTGATCTCCGTCCGACCGGCGGACGAAGGACCCTTCAGGCGACCAGTGCGGGCTCTCCGGGGACCGGCTTTTCCGGGTGGTCCCGGTCTGATGGGCGCGGGGACCGCAGCGAGCTTCCGGCGGGAAGGGAGCCGGATGGCTCGCGGTGGCGCGTCCGATCGGGACGCACCCCATGCCCCATTCGGCGCGCGAGACGCACCCGATGCGGCATGGGGGCGGTCGCGGCGGAGGAGCACCTCGCGCGGGCGATGCGGGATCGGGTCCCTGCTCGGCGAGCGAAGCGGTCCCGGTCCGAACCGGCGGCGAGCGGTCCGGTTCCCCGTCCCGCCGGGCGAAGCCGGACAAGATCCGGCAGGCGGCACTCGCCCAGGATCCGATCGGGCAGGCAAGGCAGCGAAGCGGAGCCAGATCCGGCCCCGGACGAAGCCGAACAAGAACCGGCGGGCGGCACTCGCCCAGGATCCGATCGGGCAGGCAAGGCAGCGAAGCGGAGCCAGATCCGCCCCCGGACGAAGCCGAACAAGAACCGGCAACCGGCACTCGCCCAGGACCCGGCCGGGCAAGCAAGGCAGCGAAGCGGAGCCAGATCCGCCCCCGGACGAAGCCGAACAAGAACCGGCAACCGGCACTCGCCCAGGACCCGATCGGGCAGGCAAGGCAGCGAAGCGGAGCCAGACCCGCCCCCCGGACGAAGCCGAACAAAATCCGGCGGACGGAGCGGCCGCCCCGGAAACCCGGTTCCGGCTCAGCCGCCCCGCCCGGCCCCCTTACCGTCCCCGACCCGGTCCCGGGGCTCATGCGCTATGTCGCGCCCTGGCCTCCGGCACCGTCGCCGTGCGCCTTTCCTGGCGGGGCACCTCGACGTTCGTGATGCGGTGCGCGCGCACCCAGCGCACGACCCGGTTGCCCCGGCTCATGCGCGCGTGGCGGGCGGCGCGGCGCAGTTCGGCCATCCGGTAGTCGACCTCGGCGCGGGTGGCGTCCCAGTGGTAGTCGCTCATCGTGTTCTCCCCAGCGAGTGGTCGTTCCTTGACGACGTCCACTTTCGTGCTGAGGGACCGCCCCGGGCATCAGGTGATCGCCTACACCCGGACGCGAAAAGACCCCTTACCCGCGCTTTCGACTAGGGAAGTCCAGGTCGAGCGGGGTAAGGGGTCTCCGTGCCGCGATCAGCCGGGCGAACGGATCAAGCCTGCCCCTGGCCGCGCACCGCGTCCAGCAGCGCCTGCCAACCGGCGGCGGGCAGGCGGAACGCTCCGCCTTCCGGGTCTTTGGAATCGCGCACCGCGGCGCCGCCTGCGACGAAGGCGACCTCGACGCAGTCGTTGCCGCCGCCGCTGTAGCTGCTCTTGCGCCACTGGGCACCGGAAAGGTCGGCCATCATGGTCCCCACATCCTCACTGTCTCGGGTCGGTGTTCCTCGGTTTCTGAACCACGGCGGCCTGTTCGGCGAACCGGCCGGCCGCGTCGGTGATCAGCGCCACCGAATCGTCCGGTTTCAGCGCTGCTGCGCGCAGATGGTCGAACATCAGCGCGTAGCGCCGGACGTCGTCGGGCTGTTCGAGGTACAGGCCGCTGGAAGTGCTGTCGTCGACGTAGACCACGTCGGGATCGGCCTGCTCGGGGAAGCCCATGATGAGGAACGGTCCCTCCATGCCGGGGTGCGCCCCGGCTCCGAACGGCACCACCTGGACGGTCACGTTCGGCTTTTCCGCCATCGCGGTGATCCGGTACAGCTGCTCGGCCATCACCTCGGGGCTGTCGACCACGCGGTGCAGCACCGCCTCGTCGATCACCGCCCAGTACTCGACCGGCGGGTCGTCGGCCAGCAGCTGCTGGCGCGCCATCCGCGCGGCGACCCGGCGGCGGGTCTCGGACTCTTCGGCGTCCGGGCGCAGCGCGCGGATCACCGAGAACGCGTAGCGCTCGGTCTGCAGCAAGCCCGGAACCAGCAGCGCCTGGAACGCGCGCAGCGAGCTCGCGTCGGCTTCGAGGCCGACGAAGGTGCCGGTGAAGACTTCGTTGTACGCGTGCCACCAGCCGCGTTTGCGCGCTTCGCGCGCCAGCTGGACGAGCGCCTCCTGCTCGTCGCCGGTGATGCCGTACAGCGCGAGCATGTCCCTCGCGTCGCGCGGGGTGACGCCGACGTGGCCGGTCTCGATGCGGCTCACTTTGGACGCCGAGCACTCCAGCTTTTCGCCGACCTCGTCGATGGTCAGATCGGCGGCTTCGCGCAGCCTCCGCAGCTCGCTCGCGAGGCGCCGGCGGCGAACGGTCGGTCCCTGGCCTCTCGCCACGGCAGCACCTCCGGTCCGTATTGTTGCCCGCACTGCATATCTAACCAGGTGATCGACTTGTCAGTGGAGTAATCACACCGGCGAATTCCGGCGGGCGCTCCGGGAAGTCGCCGAGACCTCGTTCCGACCTGCATTATGCAGAGTGCGCTTGTACTCTGGCATCCTGCGGGCCGAGACGCGGATCCAGCCGCGCCGACCGCCCTGAGCAGCGTAGACGACGGCCGTCCGGGGCCATTCGCGACTACCGCGAAAACCGGATGACGTGGTGTCCGGGGCCGCCCCCCGACCGGCCCCGGGCACCTTCCCTCACCTCGCGGGTATTACCCAAACGTGTTTCCCCGCGCAATTCCGCCACGGCCGCGTGGCAGTTTTCGGTGTTTTCCTCTGCGGACAGCCACGCTGAGTGGTCGTCGGTCCTTATCGGACCCGCAGCAGTCCTTCTTGGACCACGGTGGCGACATGCAGGCCGTCGCGGGTGAAAAACCGTCCGGTGGCGAGCCCGCGGGCACCCGAAGCGCTCGGCGACGTGCTGTCGTAGAGGAACCACTCGTCAGCCCGGAAGGGACGGTGGAACCAGAGCGCGTGGTCGAGGCTCGCGCCGAGCACCTTGTCGACGTCCCAGTACACGCCGTGCCGTGCGAGCACCGAGTCAAGCAGCGTCATGTCCGAAGCGTAGGTGAGCACGCAGACGTGCAGCAGCTGGTTGTCGGCCAGTGCGCCGTCGGCCCGCATCCAGACGCGGTGGTGCGCCGGGCGTTCGCCGGTGGTGCGGGTGACCCACGGCGGCTCGCCGACGTAGCGGATGTCGATCGGCCGCGGGATCTCGCTGAAGCGCAGGCCGTAGCCCGCGGTCAGCTCGGGGAAGGTCGGCAGCGATTCGGGATCGGGCACGCCGGCCGGCATCGTCTCGGCGTGGTCGATGCCCGGCTCGTCCTTCTGGAAGGACGCGGACAGGGAGAAAATCGCCTTGCCGTGCTGGACGGCGACGACGCGCCGGGTGGTGAACGAGCGGCCGTCGCGGATGCGGTCCACTTCGTACACGATCGGGACGCTCGGGTCGCCGCCGCGGATGAAGTAGGCGTGCAGCGAATGGACCCGCCGCTCCTCCGGAACGGTCCGGCCCGCCGCGACGAGCGCCTGCCCGGCGACCTGCCCGCCGAACACCCGCACCGACGAGTGGGCGGGCGAGACGCCGCGGTAGATGTTCTCTTCGATCTTCTCCAGGTCGAGCAGCGCGACGAGCTTGTCCAGCACCGGCTGCCCGCCGCCACCGGGGCTCGTGTCGAGTTCGGTGGCGGCTTCCCTGGCCATCTCAGTCATGCCGAAAATTTACAGTGGCGCGCAGCGCCTCCGTTGAGGGTGGCGGAGGGGAGGAAGGCGAAGCCTCTGCAACCGGGTTCCGGCAGGTCCCTTATGCGTGGTCGTCTTCACCGAGCCGGTGGACGTGGATCAGGTTGGTCGACCCGACGGTCCCGGGCGGCGAGCCCGCGACGATCACCACGAGGTCGCCGCGCTGGTACTTGCCCATTTCGAGCATCGCGTGGTCGACCTGCTGGATCATCTGGTCGGTGGAGTCCACCCTCGGCACGATCTGCGTCGTGGTGCCCCAGGTCAGCGCCAGCTGGCTGCGGACGCTCTGCTCCGGCGTGAACGCCATCAGCGGCAGCCGCGTGTGCAGCCGCGCGAGGCGGCGCACGGTGTCCCCGGACTGGGTGAACGCGACCAGCGCCTTGGCGTTGAGCCGCTCGCCGATGTCGCGGGCGGCGTAGGAGATCACGCCCCGCTTGGTGCGCGGCACGTGCGACAGCGGCGGCACGACCGGCGAATCCGTCTCGACGGCCTCGACGATCCGGCCCATGGTCTGGACCGTCTCGATCGGGTACCGGCCGACGCTCGTCTCGCCGGACAGCATCACCGCGTCCGCGCCGTCGAGGACCGCGTTGGCGACGTCGGAGGCCTCGGCGCGGGTCGGGCGGGAGTTGCTGATCATCGACTCCAGCATCTGCGTGGCGACGATGACCGGCTTCGCGTTCTCGCGGCAGATCTGGATGGCGCGCTTCTGCACCAGCGGGACCTGCTCAAGCGGCAGCTCGACGCCGAGGTCGCCGCGGGCGACCATCACCGCGTCGAAGGCCAGCACGATGGCCTCGAGGTTGTAGACCGCCTCGGGCTTCTCGATCTTCGCGACGACCGGCAGCCGTCCCTTGCCTACGCGGTCCATCACCTGGTGCACGAGGTCGATGTCGGCGGGCGAGCGCACGAAGGACAGTGCGATGAAGTCGACGCCCAGCTGCAGCGCGAACTCCAGGTCCTCGATGTCCTTGCCGGACAGCGCGGGCACCGAGACGTCCATCCCGGGCAGCGACACGCCCTTGTTGTTGCTGACCGGGCCGCCCTCGGTCACCTCGCACACGACGTCCGGGCCCTCGACGTCCTTGACCACCAGGCCGACCTTGCCGTCGTCGACCAGCAGCCGGTCGCCCGGCTTGGCGTCCCTGGCGAGTCCCTTGTAGGTGGTCGAGACCCGGTCGTGGGTGCCCGCGACGTCCTCGACGGTGATCCGGACGACGTCGCCGGTGCGCCACTCCGCCGATCCGCTGGCGAACGTGCCCAGCCGGATCTTCGGTCCCTGCAGGTCGGCGAGGATCCCCACCGCCCGGCCACTTTCGGCGGCCGCGGACCGGACCAGGTCGTAGACCTGCTTGTGGTCGCTGTGGCTGCCGTGGCTGAAGTTCATCCTCGCGACGTCCATCCCGGCGTCGACGAGTGCCCGCATCTTCTCCGGGGTGGAGGTCGCGGGACCCAATGTACAAACGATCTTCGCGCGTCGGCTCACGTCCGGAGAGCCTAGTCGCTCGGGCCGCTCGCGTCTGTACCGATCCCGAAACTCCGGCCGGAGATCGCGGGAAGGATTCAGTTCCGGGCACCGGCGAGCGCTGGGCGCCGCCGCCTCCCCGCCGGTCCGGAATCACCCGCGCGGGGGATGCCCGGATCAGCGGCGCGGCTGCTCGCTCGCCCCCACGCGGTCGCGTGCCCACTCGTTGAACTTCCGCAGCTGGCGCCACGATTTCCGGACTCGGTCCAGCGCCTCGCGCTCGTGCAGGAAGTCGTCCGGCTCCCAGCCGCGTACGGCGTACACCGAGCGGTGCCGCAGCAGGTCGAGGCGCGGATGGTCCTCGGCGAACCCGCGCGGTTTGGACTTCAGCCGGTCGCCGAGAATTTCCCAGCCCGCCTTGCGCAGGCTCGCCAGGATCTTCTCCAGCGCGGGCCCGTGCAGTTCGGTGTCGACCGCCGTGCGGTACCGGGCCAGCTGGTCCGGGGCCAGGTGGAAGCAGCCGCCGCCGACGCGCAGCCCGGCCGGGCCGACCTCGACGTAATAGGCTCCCCCGCCGCGGCCGGACTCGATCACGCCGCCGCAGTGGGTCTTGTACGGCGTCTTGTCCTTGGCGAACCGGACGTCGCGATAGGGCCGGAACACCTTCGCCTCCCCGAAGCCCGCGCCGAACTCCGGCTCCAGTTCGGCCAGCAGCGCCTCCATCGGAGCCCGGACGTGCTCCTTGTAGATCGCCACGTGGTCGTCCCAGTAGGCCTTGGTGTTGTCCGCGAGCAGCCCGTCGTAGAACTCGACGGCGTGCTCCCCGAATCCGCTGAACTTCACCCGCAGCACGATAAACCGGGGCGCCGACAGAACCGGCGCCCCGGCTGCGTCGAGCGGGCTTACTTGGCGAGTGCCGTGATCAGCTCGCCGTTCGAAGTGTCGCCGGACAACTCCCAGAAGAAGGTGCCGCCGAGACCCTGGGACCTCGCGTAGGAGGTCTTGCCCGCGATGGTCGACGGGGTGTCGTAACTCCACCAGTTCGAACCGCATTTGGCGTACGCGGTGCCCGCGACGGTTCCGGTCGCCGGGCAGCTGGTCTTCAGGATCTTGTAGTCCTCGATGCCCGGCTCGTACTTGCCAGGGGCCGGTCCGGTCGCGGTGCCGCCCGGCGCGCTCTGCGTGACGCCGGTCCAGCCGCGGCCGTAGAAACCGATGCCCAGCAGCAGCTTCGACGCCGGGACGCCCTTGCTCTTGAGCTTCTGGATGGCCGCGTCCGAATAGAAGCCCTGCGTCGGCAGGCCGTTGTACGACGTCAGCGGCGAGTGCGGCGCGGTCGGGCCCTGCGCGGCCCAGCCGCCGAAGAAGTCGTACGTCATCACGTTGTACCAGTCGACGTACTGCGCGGCACCCGCGTAATCGGCGACGTCGAGCTTGCCGCCGTCGCTGCCGTCGGCGGTGATCGCGGCGGTGACGAGCTTCGACGAGCCGAACTTCGCCCGGACTGCCGCGAGCAGCTTCTTCAACGCGTCGGGACCGCTCGTGTCACACGTGAGACCACAAGCGTTCGGGTACTCCCAGTCGAGGTCGATGCCGTCGAACAGCCCGGCCCAGCGCTTGTCGTTGACCAGGTTGTAGCAGGAATTCGCGAAGGCTTCCGGGTTCTTCGCGGCCTGGCCGAAGCCGCCGGACCAGGTCCAGCCGCCGAACGACCAGATGATCTTCAGCCCGGGGTGCTTGGCCTTCAGCTTCTTGAGCTGGTTGAAACTGCCCGCGAGCGGCTGGTCCCAGGTGTCGGCGACGCCGTCGACGCTGCCCGCCGCGTCGTAGGTTTTCTGGTAGTCGGCCCACGCGTCGCCGATCGCGCAGCCGCCGTTCGCGACGTTACCGAAGGCGAAGTTGAGGTGCGTGAGCTTGTTCGCCGACCCGGACGTTTCGACGTTCTTCACGTGGTAGTCGCGGTCGTAGATGCCCCAGTCGGTGAAGTAGCCGACCACCTTGCCGGACGCGGCCTCGGTTCTCGCGGGCGCGGCCGTCGACGCGGCGGGGACGAGCGCGGCCGCGGCGGCGAACGCCGCGGTCGCCAAAGCCAGCAGGCGTGTTCTGCGCAAGCGAAGCATCGTTGCTCCCTTCAGGAGTCACCGTCGGTGACGAACTGGCAACGGCAGGGACAAAGGCACCGTAAGTGGACTAGACCACCAGGTCAATGGTTTAGACCATAAAACGGACATTCGGCGGTACGCGCATTCCTTGACAGGCATATGCGCCGCGAGGCAGATTTCCGGGGTGATGCAGACCTTCGACGTGCTGGCCGAACCCCGCCGCCGCGCGCTGCTCGACCTGCTGCTGGAGGGCGAGCGGTCGGTCGGCGAACTGGTGGCCGAACTGCGGCTCAGCCAGCCCGCCGTGTCCAAGCACCTGCGCGTCCTGCGCGAGGCAGGGCTGGTGAGCGTGCGGGTGTCCGCGCAGCGCCGCTGTTACCGGCTGCGTGCCGAGCCGCTGGCCGAAGTGGACGCGTGGCTCGCGCCCTACCGGCAGTTCTGGGCGAACCGGCTCGACGCGCTCGAACAGCGGCTCGACGAAACCGAGTGAGGAGCACGCCGTGATCCGAGTGGACGGCCGGACCCTGCGGTGTGCCGACGTGGTCACGGCGGCACACACCGAAGGCCCGCTGGCGATCGACGTGTCCATCGCCGCGCTGCGCGCCGCCGAGCACTCGTGGAAGCTGGCCGAGGACCTGAGCACCCGGCGAGTGGTCTACGGCCGCACCACCGGCGTCGGCGCGAACAAGGACGACGCGGTGGACGAGCCCGCCGAACACGGCCTTCGCCTGCTGCGCAGCCACGCCGGCGGCAGCGGCGAACTGCTGCCGGACGGCCAGATCCGCGCGATGCTGCTGATCCGGCTCAACCAGCTGCTGGCCGGCCGGTCCGGAATCAGCCCGGAACTGATCGGTGCGCTCGCCGAAGCCGTGCGCACCGGAGCACTGCCCGTGGTGCACCGGCTGGGCGCGATCGGCACCGGAGACCTCGCTCCTCTCGCGGAAACCGCGCTCGCGTTGGCTGGGGAACGCGATTGGGCGATCGGCGCGGTGCCACCGGTTCCGGTGCACGCGGGCGACGCGTTGGCGTTCATGAGCAGCAACGCCGCGACGCTCGCCGAAGCGACTCTCGCCGCGATGAGCCTGGACACGCTCACCCGCGCGAGCCACGCCGTCGCCGCGCTCACGTACGTGGCTCTCGACGGCAACCCCGAGGCGTACGCGACGCCTGTGCACGAAGCGCGTCCGCACGCCGGACAGGTGGCGTGCGCAGCTGAGATGCGTCGGCTGTTGGGCATGCACGGCACGCCCAAGCCGGGGCGTCGGCTTCAGGATCCCTTCGGGCTGCGCGCTTTTCCTCAGGTGCAGGGTCCCGCGTTGGACGCGATCCACTATCTGCGTGACGTGCTCGCCGTGGAGATCAATGCCAGTACGGAAAATCCGATGATCTCCACGGTGCACGGCGACGCGTACCACCACGCGCACTTCCACACCGCGTATGTCTCGACTGCACTCGACCAAGCCCGCGCGACGGTGCATCAGGTCGCGGAGCTGTCCGTGGCCCGGTTGGGGGACTTGGTGGAACCGGAATTCACCGGCTTGCGGCCGTTCCTCGCGGTCGGGCCGCCGGGGAGTTCCGGGGTGATGATCCTGGAGTACGTGGCGCACGACGCGCTGACCGAACTGCGGCAGGCGGCGTTGCCCGCGACGCTCGGGACTGCGGTGGTGTCGCGTGGGATCGAGGACCACGCGAGCTTCTCGACCCAGGCCGCCCGGGCAGCTGCCGCGGCTGCGGCGGCTTATCGGCAGGTGCTGGCTTGCGAACTGGTGGCGGCGGTACGGGCGTTGCGGATCCGGAGGGCGGAGCTGGTGGATCTGCCGGTGCGGGCGGCGTTCGCGGCTGCGGCGGGGGTGCTGGACGAGCGGCTGGAGGATCGGCCGTTGACTGAGGACATCGCGAAAGCTGCTGGGGTGCTCGACGAACTGGCTCGGATCTGACTGACCACAGTGGGCATTCGCTCCCACCGACGTCCGTGCGGGGAAATCTGCTTCCCCCGGGGTTCCCCGCACGGACGGATCACTCCTCCGCCAAGGCATCCCGCCGCAAAGCCGTGAACAACTCCTCCGCCCGCTCCCGCTCCCGAGCCGCGGCCACAGAGTCCCCGAGGCGGTCCGACAGCTCGGCGTGCGCCGCACTGACCCGTGCGAGCAGATAAGGCGAAGCCATCCGTTCCGCCAACGAACGCGCCTCCGCCATACTCTCCTCCGCCGAGGAAAGGATCCCGCACCGGAGAAAAGCAAGCCCCTGCACCCGGAAAGCATCCGTGCGGGCCAGGATGTGGTCGATATGCTCAGTACACGCGACAGCCTCCGCAGCGGTCTCCCCGGCGGCAACCGGGTCACCGGCGGCCAGTTGCGCTTCGGCGAGGAACGGCAAGGCGTCGGTCATCTGCCAGCTCCGTTCCCCTCGCAGCGCGAGCAAAGGCAGCAACCTCCGTACTCCTCGCTCAGGGCGGCCCGCGCGCACGTCGTTCTCCGCCAGCTGGGCGGAGGCGTTGCAGATAATGTCGGCATTGTCGCTTTCCTGGCCCAGTCGGATCACTTGGGCCAGGTCGTCGGCTGCCGCGTCGTAGCGGCCGCAAGCTGACCGCAGGCCGCCGCGCCCGATGAGGGCCATCGCGCCGCACATGGGCGAGCGGCCGTGTCCGGCCAGTTCCAGTGCCTGGCTGAACCGCCGTCGGGCGTCGCCCCAGCGGCCGACGTAGATCGCGCTCGCGCCGACGTTGCAGACCGATCGGCTGAGCAATTCCCGGTCGCCGAGTTCTTCGGCCAGCCGGAGGATTCGCGCGAACTGCCGGTCGGCCCGGGCCAGTTCGCCGCGGTAGTGGTGCAGCACGGCGACCCCGGTCAGCGCGCGGACGACGATCTCCCGGTCGCCGCACAGCTCCGCGGTGGCCGCGGCGGTGTGCAGATCCGCCAGCGCTTCCTCGTTGCGGCCGAGCAGGCGCAGCGCGAGTCCGCGGCGCAGGTGTCCGCCCGCTAGGCCATGCTCGTCTCCCGCCGAACCTGCCGCGACGATCGCGGCCGTGGAGACCTCGACGGATTCTCGGTAGCGCGTGCTCTGGTAGAGATTCGCGGCGCGAGCCAGCCGTAACCGTACGGCCGATCCGCCGGGCCGGTCCTCGGTCAGCGTCGGAGCGATCCGGGCCAAGCCCTCGCGCGGAGTACCGCGTTGGTAGTGCAGGTAGCCGATCCTCGCGATCACGAGACGTTGCCGTTCCTCGTCGCCTTCCTTGCGGTACACCAAAAGCGCCCGTTCGGCGGCGGCGAGCGCGGCGTCGTACCGACCGGCGGCGGCGAGCGCGTCCGCCCAGGCTTCGGCGGCTTCGGCGACCGCGGCCTGGGAACCGGTGCGGTCCAGCAGGTCGGCCAACGCACCCAGGTGCTGGGCGGCCGTGTCGTGCGCGGCTTGCCTGCTGGCTTTTTCCGCTGCGTGCCGCAAGGTCTGCGCGGCGCGTTCGGTGTCCTGTGCGTGCGTGTAGTGGTAGGCCGCCGCCGCGCCGCCCAATGCCTCGGCGAGCCTGCGGTGCAGCACATGCCGACGGCTCGGCGGCAGGTCCGCGTTCACTACCTCGGCGACCAGTTCATGCGTGAGCCGGACACCCTCGGCGTTCTCGTCCAGCAGCCGCGCGGTGTGCGCGGGAGCCAGCACTTCGGACAATTCGGCCGGATCCAGCCCGGCAGCCGCGGCCAGGACGTCCGGGTCCATCCGCTGCTGCCCCACTGCCAGCAGGGTGAGCACTTCGGCCGTGCGTTCGGGCAGCGAACCGACCTGCCGCCGCACCGCGTGTGCGAGCCCCCACGGCAGTTCCGCGGGCGGTTTGCCGGATCTGCCCAGTACGTGCCCCAGTTGGACCAGGAACAACGGGAGTCCGCCGGCGAGCCGGAGCACCCGGTCGCGGGCGGACTGCCCGACCTCGGTTCCGGCACTGTGGTGCAACAGCGTCGTCGCGTCGTCGTCCGCCAGCGGGGCCAGCGAATGCTGTGTCAGCAAACCTTTCCGGTACAAATCGAGCAGCGTGTCGGCCAACGGCTCGGCCGCGGCGATTTCGGTGTCGCGGTAGGCGGCGAGGAAGCGGACGCGGTCCGGCCGGACGTCCTGGACCAGCGAAGCCAGCAGCGCCAGTCCGTCCGGACCGGCCCATTGCAGGTCGTCCAGGATCACGAGCACGCCACGGCGCCGCGCCAGCGTGTCGAGAAACCGCGCTGCTTCGGCGAACATCAGCCAGCGGGCAGGAGCCGGTTCGGCGGTGCGCTGTTCGGGAAGCAGGAATGCCAGACCACCTCCGGCGGGATGCTCGGAAACGCGCCGCGCGAACGCTTCGGAGAGCGGCGCGTACGGCTCTCCGCCATACCGGGAGCACGCCGTCGAGAGCACCGCCGTTCCCCGCGCTTCGGCCAGCGTCGCGGCTTCGGCGAGCAGCCGGGTCTTGCCGATTCCGGTTTGTCCCGCGAAGACCAGAAACGGCCTGCCTGTGCCGGAAATGTGCTTGTCCAGCAAGGCGTGTTCCTCGGTGCGGCCGATGAGGTCCGGTGCCGGCCGAGGCGGCGGGACGGGGTGGCCCGGCGGCTGTCGCCTGCCGCGCCGGGCGGCTGCGAGCAGTTCCGCCCGGCTGTCCTCGGGCAGCGCGAGACCGTCGGCGAGCAGCTGCACGGTGACTCGCCGCGGATGCCGTTGCCCGCGTTCGAGATTCCCCACGCCGCGCGTGCTCAGCCCGCAGCGCTGCGCCAGTTGTTCCTGGGTCAGCCCGGCCGCCCGGCGCAACCGGACCAGCGTCCGGTCGAACGTTTCCGTCGCGCCGTCCGGCATGTCCCGCACCTCCCGCCGGTCCATGGTCGCTCGCCCGGGGACGGGCGGCCATCCTCCGAAGGTCGGGTTCCTCCTCCCGGCACAACGGCCGGTTGTGCCGGTTGTTCCTGGTTCCGCACCGCCTCGGTGAAATCCAATGGCGGCACCGCTTTTCGCCCGTCTTCCGGGCAGCGGCGTACGAGGAAGGACGCGATGATGCGTGCAGGAATGACCTTGAGACGGCTGGCCGCCGCCGGTGCCGCGCTCGCTCTCGGAGCGGGGGTGGCGGCGATCTCGGCCCCGGCCGCGGACGCCGGACCCCAGCTGAGCCCGGCGTCGTGTGCCAACGCGCCCGCCGGTTACGCGAAATGCCAGGCCGTGCAACTGGTTTCGTCCGGAGCCCGCCCGGCCAGCGCGATGAGCCCGGCCGACCTGCAGAAGGCCTACGGCGTCGCCGGGATGAAGAGCGGCGGCACCACCGTCGCGATCGTCGACGCCTTCGACGATCCGGGCATCGAGAAGGACCTGAACGACTACCGGTCGCACTGGAACCTGGGCTCCTGCACCAAGGCGAACGGCTGCCTGACTGTGGTCGGCCAGGACGGCACGAGCACGCTTCCGTCCAAGACCGACTCCGGCTGGGCGACCGAGATGGCCATCGACGTCGACGCGGTCAGCGCGCTCTGCCCGGACTGCAAGATCCTGCTGGTGGAGGGCAACAGCAACGAGGACAGCGACCTCGCGGCGGCGGTCGACAGCGCGGTCCGGCTCGGCGCGAAGATCGTGTCGAACAGCTACGCCGACCATGAAAGCGCGATCCCCTCAGACGCCGAGCAGCACTACAACCACCCGGGCGTCGCCATCCTCGGCGCCACCGGCGACTGGGGCAGCGAAAGCGGTGCCCAGGCCGAATACCCGGCGACCTCGCCCGAGGTGGTCGCGGTCGGCGGCACCACGCTGACCGCGTCCGGCGGCGGCTACTCCGAAACCGCCTGGAACAAGGCGGGCAGCGGCTGTTCGAGCAAGTTCAGCAAGCCCGCGTTCCAGAACGGGATCAGCACCGCGTGCGACAATCGGGCCACTTCGGACATTTCAGCCGACGCGGATCCCAACAGCGGCATCACGATCTACGTCAACGGCCAGCAGTCGCAGTACGGCGGCACCAGCCTCGCCACCCCGATCGTCGCCGGCATCTGGGCATTCGCGGGCACGCCGAAGGACGGCGACAACGCCGCGTCGTACCCGTACGCGCACACCGGCGACTTCAACGACGTCACCTCGGGCAGCAACGGCAGCTGCGGCACCGTGATCTGCAACGCGGGCACCGGCTGGGACGGCCCGACCGGCCTCGGCACCCCGCACGGCGTCACCGGCCTCACCCCCGGCGGCGGCACCAACGGCAAGCTGAGCGTCAGCAACCCGGGCACCCAGAACAGCGTGGTGGGCAAGGCGGTTTCGCTGAAGGTCACAGCCTCCGGCGGCACCTCGCCCTACACCTACTCGGCGGACGGCCTCCCGGCCGGGCTGGCCATCGACGGCAAGACCGGCTCCGTCACCGGCACGCCGAGCGCCGCGGGCACCAGCGACGTCACCGTGACGGCCACCGATTCCGCCGGGGCGACCGCGCAGGCTCCGTTCACCTGGACCGTCACGACGGCCCCGGTGGGCAAGCTGACCGCGAAGTTCACCACGGACTACGACTACGGGTTCGGCGCCTTCGCGCACTTCACGATCACCAACGGCGGTTCGTCGGCGGCGAACGGCTGGACGCTGTCGTTCGACCTGCCCTCGAACGAGTCGCTGTCGATGACGAACCCGGGCACCGCGTCCGCCTCCACCGGGCACGTCGTGATCACCGGCCAGAACAGCGTCCCGGCGGGCGGCAGTCTCACCGTGACGCAGTTCTACCAGGTGTCGGGCGGCGCGTTCACCGCTCCGGCCAACGTTTCGGTTTCCTGAACCGGCGGCCGCCGTGCCGTGGCCTTCACCGGCACGGCGGCTTCCTCAGTCCAGGCAGAACTCGTTGCCTTCGACGTCCCGCATCGGGATGCAGGACTCGTTCACCTCGTCCGCGACCAGCACCTGCACCACCGACGCCCCCAACGCCGTCAGCCGTTCGGCCTCGGCCTTCAGCGCCGCCAGCCGTTCCTCGCCCACCAGACCGGTGCCCACGCGCACGTCGAGGTGCACGCGGTTCTTCACCACGCGGCCTTCGGGCACGCGCTGGAAGTACAGCCGCGGACCGACCCCGTTCGGATCGACGCAGGCGGACGCCGCGCCCTGGTGCTCGGCAGGCAGCGAACGGTCGAACTCGGCCCAGTCGGCGAACCCTTCCGGCGGCGGCGGCACGACGTACCCCAGCGCCTCGCACCAGAAGCGGGCGACGCGCTCGGGTTCCGCGCAATCGAAAGTGACCTGGAACTGCTTGACCGACCCCATGCGCTCACCTTACCGGCGGGCTGCGGCCAGCGCCGGGTCTCTTCCGGCGGCGAGGTCGTCCGGGGCGAAAACCGGGACCCGGAGGTCCGGGCCGATGCCGGTGCCGTCGTAGGCGCGGCCGCGGGAGTCGAGGTACTCCTCGTTCGGCAACGCCACCGTCCAGCCCGGCTTCGGCAGCGTCCGCTCCAGCAGGTCCGAGAAGGCGCCCTGAGTGGACTGTCCGATCAGGACCGGCCGCGGATGCCGGTTCAGCAGTGCTTGCAGGAAGGTCTCCCCCGCTGAGACGTCCAGGCTGCCGGTGAGGACCGTCAGCGGGCCGGTGTAGCGCGGCGCTGCCGCAGGGTGCACGAAGAACGGTTGCGGCACGGTGAACCGGGTCGGGTCGTCCGGGTCGTTGCGCGCGCGTTTGGCGTAGGCGAAATGCGGGACGCCGGTCAGCCGGGCGGCGACTTGCAGGCCGAGCGGGTCGTCCCCGCCGCCGTTGACGCGCAGGTCGAGGATCAGGCCGCGCAGCGTGTGCACCCGGTCGGCGGTGAAGATTTCGTCCAGCGCTTTCGCCAGGACCTTGCTGCTGGCAGCGAAAGTGCCGGCGTAGTCGTGGAATCCGCTGATCCGCAGGTATCCGCGGCCCTCCGGCAGGTCCGCGTAGGCGATGGCTCCGGATGCCCACCGCTTGATCGGCGCGCCGAGATTCGCGTCGGCTACGGCGATCGCGCGCGGGACAGTCGTGTTCAGCTCCGGAGTGCCTGGTCGCGGAAAAGAGCAGTGCCGGCCCGCCGCGAGCAGGCCGGCATGAGCGTCGTGCAGCGGACGGATCAGTCCACAAAGGATGTCGAAGAGCCGTTCCGGATGTGCGGCGGCCTCGCGGCGGGCAGCGTCCCCTTCGGACTTCCAGTCGACGCCTTTCGCGCCGAAGAAGGGATAGTTCTCGGCAAAGGTGTGCCAGAAGACGTCGAACAGGTCCGCTCCCGAAGCCTGGCACGCGGACGGCAGACCCCCCGGCACCCGACGCAACGACCGCGCGCCGAGGTTGTCGTCGAAACTCATCCTGCCCGCCCGGACGGTGACGACCGAGCCTTCGTTCGTGGAAAACGTCGTGCCGTCGCCAGTTCCGGAAAGAGTGCCGGGCAGGCAACTGGCCTTGGTCACGTCGTAGGTCGTCAACTTGCCGCCGGACACCTGGACCAGCTGCCCGTAACCGTCGGTCCGCCAGACACCGTCCACAGTGGAAGGAGGGGCCGCGGTCACCGAGAGCATCGTCAAGCCCGCCAGAAAGATTCGCACGAGCCGAGGGTAGAAAAAAGCCGGGGGCGCACGGAATACCGCGCGCCCCCGGCACTGTGGTGGGGTTGCCCCCACCACAGGAGAGCCTCAGCCGAAGAAGACTTCGGCTTCCTGGTACCGCTCCAGCGGAACGGTCTTCAGTTCGGCCGTCGCCTCGGACAGCTTCACGCGCACGATGTCGGTGCCCTTGAGCGCCACCATCACGCCGAAGTCGCCGTCGGCGACCGCGTCCACCGCGTGCAGGCCGAAGCGCGTCGCGAGAACCCGGTCGTAGGCGGTCGGGGTGCCGCCGCGCTGGACGTGGCCGAGCACGACCGCCCGCGATTCCTTGCCGGTGCGCTCGGAGATCTCGTCGGCCAGCCAGTTGCCGATACCGCCGAGCCGGACGTGCCCGAAGGCGTCCTTCTCACCGGTCAGCAGCTTCTCCTCGCCGCCCTCGGGCAGCGCGCCCTCGGCCACGACGATGATCGGCGCGTACTCCTTTTCGAAGCGGCGCTCGACCCACTGCACCACCTGGTCGACGGAGAACTGGCGCTCCGGAACCAGGATCACGCTCGCGCCGCCGGCGAGGCCGGAGTGCAGCGCGATCCAGCCCGCGTGCCGTCCCATGACCTCGATGACCAGCGCCCGGTGGTGCGATTCGGCCGTGGTGTGCAGCCGGTCGATCGCCTCGGTGGCGATGGAGACCGCGGTGTCGAAGCCGAACGTGTAGTCGGTGGCCCCGAGGTCGTTGTCGATCGTCTTGGGCACGCCGACGACGCCGATGCCGTCGTCGGTCAGCCGCTTGGCGACGCCGAGGGTGTCCTCGCCGCCGATCGCGACCAGCGCGTCCACGCCCTGGTCGGCGAGCACCTTGCGGATCTGGTCGACGCCGCCGTCGACCTGGTACGGGTTCGTCCGCGACGACCGCAGGATGGTGCCCCCGCGGGTGAGGATGTCCTCGACGTCGGCGAGGCCGAGCGGCCGGCTGTCGCCGGTCAGCGGGCCCTGCCAGCCGTTGCGGAAGCCGACGAACTCCCAGCCGTGCACCTCGACGCCCTTGCGGACCACCGCGCGGATGACCGCGTTCAGGCCGGGGCAGTCGCCGCCCCCCGTCAGCACACCGACACGCATCTGTTGCCTCCGTCTTTCCTCGCAGGGAGAGTGCAGTCACAGTCCGCGGACAGCGTAGCGGCTCGGATCTGGATCGGTGCAGGGCGGACCACCTGCCAATCCGGTCCGGATCGGGACGGTTCGAGGGTGTGTTACCGTGGCGGCGTGCAGCGCTATTTCTGGTTTACGAAGCCGGCCCCGGGTGGGCACGGCGGCGTGAACCTGCGCTGACCTCCACCCCGAGCCGGATCTCGAACCGGCTCGGCGATTCCCCCGCGGGTCGGTGTCCACCAGGAAGGAACCACCCGCTCATGAGCACCCGCCTCGTCGCCGCCCCCGCCGACGCGAGCACGCTGGACAACCGCCGCACGACGTCGGTCAGTCCCCTCATCTCGCCCGCGCTGTTGCGCGAAGACCATCCCGCGGACGCCGCGGTCGCGAAAGTGGTGGAAAACGGCCGCACGGAAACCGTCGACATCCTCGACGGCCGCGACGACCGCCTGGCCGTGATCGTCGGCCCGTGCTCGGTCCACGACCCCGAAGCCGCTCTCGACTACGCCCGCCGCCTGGCCGCCAAGGCTGAGACTCTGCGCGAAGACCTGCACCTCGTGATGCGGGTGTACTTCGAAAAGCCGCGCACGACGCTGGGCTGGAAAGGCCTGATCAACGATCCCGGCCTGGACGGCACCTTCGCCGTCAACAAGGGCCTGCGCCTGGCCCGGAAACTGCTCCTGGACGTCTCCGAACTGGGCCTCCCGGTCGGCTGCGAATTCCTCGACCCGATCACCCCGCAGTTCATCTCCGACATCGTCACCTGGGGCTCGATCGGAGCCCGCACCGCGGCCAGCCAGGTCCACCGGCAACTGTGCAGCGCCCTGTCCATGCCGGTCGGCATCAAGAACTCGACCGAAGGCGACATCCAGGTAGCCGTGGACGCGACCCGCGCCGCCGCCGCCTCGCACGTCTTCCCCGGCATCACCATGGACGGCCTGGCCGCCCTGGTGACGACCTCCGGAAACCCGGACTGCCACGTCATCCTGCGCGGCAGCTCCGCGGGCCCGAACTACGACCCGGCCTCGGTCGGGGAAACCCTCGCCCGCCTGGCGAAGTCCGGCCTCCCGGAACGAGTGGTGGTGGACGCGAGCCACGGCAACAGCGCCAAGGACCACGTCCGCCAGGCGGAAGTCGTCCGCGACCTGGCCGGCCGGATCGCTGCGGGAGAACGCGGAATCGCGGGCCTCATGCTGGAAAGCAACCTGGTCGCCGGACGCCAGGACCTGGTGCTGGGCCGCCCGGCGGACCTGACCTACGGCCAGTCGATCACCGACGCCTGCATGGACTGGGACACCACCGACGACCTGCTGGACACCCTGGCCGCCGCCGTCCGCACCCGCCGCCGCTGACCCGCTGTCCGTGAGGGGAACCCGCACGAACTCTGATTCCCTCAGGGTTCCCCTCACGACCCTCAACCGGAGGCGCGAGACCCCCTCACGGACCACTCCGCCCATCGCCACCGGCACCGGCACACCCCATCGCGACCACGCACCCCACCCCCAACCGCAGCCAGTGCACCCGCCCCACCAGGCACCCACACCACCCCCGCACCCCGATCCGAAGCCCCAAATGCGCACCATCAGCTTCGGGGTGCCCCACGCAAGCGACCGGGCGCAAGGTCGCCCCCAGGCGACGAGCCGCCCCCGTCACCGCCGCCGAAAAGCCTCCTCGATAACCCCCCACCGCTGCAAGTTATGCCGAGCATCCGCCAACGCGTCATGCTGATCCCCAGGCGCAGCAGGCAACTTGGGCTTCCCGGCGTCCTCCCACCGCTGACGGAGATCCCGGGTGAACCGAGGCAACTGCCGAGGCAACGCGGGCATCGGCCCCCACAACTGCGCCAACGCCACATGGTCGTAAGCCGCGAACCAGGCCCACAGCTCGATCCCCCCGGGCGGCTTCCCGAAGAACTCCAGCAGGTCCGCCCGGATCCGCTCCCGGCTCCGCCAAGCCGGATCCGCCGGAGACGGCAGTTTGGGCAGGACATTCTCCCGGACCCAAGCCCCGGCCCGCCCGGGGTCGAAGTCAGTGGACACGGCGTAGAACTCGCGCCCGCGCTCGTCAACGACACCGATCGACACCAGGTCAATCGTCACGCCGTCCTCGATAAACTCGGTGTCGTAGAAAAAACGCACCGGGGAACTCTAGTGGGGCCTTAGCCGGCCTTTGTCTCCGGCACCCGATCGGCGTCCAGAGCCCGCGGCTGAGCCGGCACCGCGGGCTCCACCCCGGCCGCCTCGGCGGCGAGCAGCTCCTTGGCCTTGGCCGCGTAAATGTCCACGTACTCCTGGCCGGACAGCTCCATCAGCGCGTACATGATCTCGTCGGTGATGGACCGTTCGATGAACCGGTCGCCGGCCAATCCCTCGTACCGGGAGAAGTCGAGCGGCTTGCCGAAGCGCACCTCGAGCCGCCGCGGCCACCACATCTTGGAACCGATCGGATTGACCTTGTCGGTGCCGACCATCGCCACCGGGACCACCACGCCGCGCGATTCGAGCGCGATCCGGGCGACGCCGGTCTTGCCCTTGTACAGCCGCCCGTCCGGGGAGCGGGTGCCCTCGGGGTAGATGCCGAGCAGGTGCCCGTCCTTGACCAGCCGGGTCGCGGTGTCGAGCGCGGCCTGCGCGGCGTTGCCGCCGGAGCGGTCGATGGGGAACTGGCCGACGCCGGTGAAGAACCACTTCTTGAGCAGGCCCTTGAACCCGGGCTCGGTGAAGTACTCCGACTTCGCCGGGAAGGTGACCTTGCGCTTGACCCGCAACGGCATGAAGAACGAATCCGCGACCGCGAGGTGGTTGCCCGCGAGGATGGCGCCACCCGTCTCGGGGATGTTTTCGGCGCCGACGACTTTGGTGGGCCACAGCGTCTTCAGCAGCGGCCCGATGAACACCCACTTCATCAGCCAGTACAGCACCGGGTTCCAGTCCTTTCCTGCCCGCGCGGGCCCCGGCAGGTCAGCGTACGGAACAAGCACCGGCCCGCACAACGCGAGAGCGGGCGGTCACCCGGCGGCAGCGACCGATCTCACAGCGGGACCGGAAGGGCCCCCGCTTCCGGAGTAGGCCCCACAACCCGGCTTCGGCGTGAGAGCATGGGGAGACTCCACCGCTTCGATTCGGAAGGGCGTTCGTGATGGGCGTGCTCGCCGGCGCGGAACCGTTCTCCCACCCGGGTTCCTCCGGGGCCGGCTTCCTGCTCTGCCACGGATTCACCGCGACGCCCGACGGCATGCGCGCCTGGGGCGGGCACCTGGCCGCCGAGGGCTTCGCGGTGCGCTGCCCGCTGCTGCCCGGCCACGGCACGCACTGGCGCGAGGCGAACCGGACGACCTGGCAGGACTGGTACGCCACAGTCCGCGAGGCGCTGCTGGCGCTGCGCGCGGACTGCGACCAGGTGTTCGTCGGCGGGATGTCGATGGGCGGCACGCTCGCCCTCCGCCTCGCCGAGGAGTTCGGCGCGGACATCTCCGGCATCGTGCTGGTCAACCCGTCGGTCACGCGGCTCGGCCTGGACGCCAAGGTGCTGCCGCTGCTGTCGCGGGTGGTCCCCTCGATCCGCGCGATCGGCAACGACATCGCGAAGCCCGGCGAGGTCGAACTGGCCTATCCGCGCACCCCGGTGCGGGCCGCGGCGAGCCTCGCCCGGCTGTGGAAGATCGTGCGGGCCGACCTGCCGAAGGTGACGCAGCCGGTGCTGCTGCTGCACTCGCGGGTCGACCACGTCGTCGAACCCGAGAATTCGCAGATCGTCCTGGACGGCATCTCGAGCACGAAGGTGACCGAGGTGGTGCTGGAGAACAGCTTCCACGTCGCGACGCAGGACCACGACGCGGAACTGATCTTCAGCCGCAGTGTCGACTTCGCCCGGCAGCTGCGGGCGGGACAGGTGGGTGCCGGATGAACCGGGGGAAAGGCGCGGACGGACCCGAGGACGTCGACGCCACGTTCGCCGAGATCGTGGCCGACCTCCGGGCCGAGGGCGTGGGCGTGTTCCTGGACGAGGACCCGTTCTCCGGCTCCTCGTCAGCCGGACCCGAGGCGTCCCCCGGAACCGAACCCGAAGCGGGCGAGGCCAAGCCGAAACCCGCCGCGGACCCGCCTGCCCCGGCCGCTCCCCCGCCGCCGTCGCCGGAGGGCTGGCGCACCGGCGGCACCGACTGGGACACCACGATGTTCTCCGGCGACCCGGCCGAGGACGACGAGCACTACGTGCCCCCGGAGCCGCCGCCGCTGCCGCGCTGGCGCAAGGGCGCGTTCATCGTGCTGCTGTTCTTCGTCGTCGGGCTCCTGCTGCTGATCGTGCCGAACCTGATCGGGGTCGGCCCCGCGCTCGCCACGCCGCTCGGCATCCTCTCGCTCGCCACCGGCATCGCGCTGCTCCTGCTGCGCGTGCGCCAGGGCCCGCCGCCGGGCGCGGACCCCAGCAACGGCGCCCAGGTCTGACCGGGCGGGCATGCGGATCGATTTCCGGGCGTCCCGGCGTTCCACCGTCGGCGCGGAATGGGAACTCGCGCTGGTGGACCGGCGCAGCGGCGAACTGCGGTCGGTCGCGGAGGAACTGCTCGCCGCGGTCCGCCCGGACGGAGCCGCCGAGCATCCCCGGATCAAACAGGAACTGCTGCTCAACACGATCGAGGTGGTCAGCGGCGTCTGCCGCACGGTCGGCGAGGTGAAACACGACCTCGCCGAGGCGCTCGACGAGGTGCACCGGGTCGCCGACCCGCTGGGCGTCGAGCTGTTTTCCGCGGGCTCGCATCCGTTTTCCTCGTGGTACCGGCAGAAGGTGACCGACCAGGAGCGCTACGCCAAGCTGATCGACCGCACCCAGTGGTGGGGCAGGCAGATGCTGATCTACGGCGTGCACGTCCACGTCGGGCTCGACCACCGGGACAAGGTGCTGCCGGTGCTCGACGGGCTGCTGCGCTACGCGCCGCATCTGCAGGCGCTGTCCGCGTCGTCGCCGTACTGGTCCGGCGAAGACACCGGATACGCCTCGAACCGGGCGCTGATGTTCCAGCAGCTGCCGACCGCCGGGCTGCCGTTCCAGTTCCGCGAATGGACGGAGCTGGAAGGCTACGTCGAGGACATGTTCACCACCGGCGTGATCGACCATTTTTCGGAGATCCGCTGGGACATCCGCCCGGCCCCGCATTTCGGCACCGTCGAGATGCGCGTGTGCGACGGGCTGCCGACGCTGCAGGAGGTCGGCGCGATCTCGGCGCTCACCCAGTGCCTGGTGGACGACTTCAGCGCCCGGCTCGACAAGGGCGAAACTCTGCCGGTGCTGCCGCCGTGGCACGTGCAGGAGAACAAGTGGCGCGCCGCCCGCTACGGCCTCGACGCGATCGTCATCCTGGACGCCGCCGGTCGCGAACGCCTCGTCACCGAAGACCTCGCCGAGCTGCTGGACCGGCTGGAACCGGTCGCCAAGCGGCTGGACTGCGTCCGCGAGCTGCGCGATGTCGAGAACATTCTCCGGGTCGGCGCGAGCTATCAGCGGCAGCGGGCGGTCGCGAAGCAGTACAACGGATCATTGAAGGCCGTGGTCGCCGCGCTGGTCACCGAGATGCGCGACGGCGTCCCGCACGCTTAGCTGCGTTGGGTCTAGGAGGCAGCGATGTCGCATACGTTCAGCACGCTGGTCGAGCTCAACGGCAAGACCGCCACCGGTTTCCGGGTCCCGGCCGAGGTCGTCGAGGCGCTCGGGCAGGGGCGGCGGCCGAAGGTGCGGGTGACCGTCGGCCCGCACACCTACCGCAGCACGGTCGCGGTCTACTCCGGCGAGTTCATGCTGCCGCTCAGCGCGGCGAACCGGGCGGCGGCCGGGGTCGCCGCCGGGGACACGGTCGAGGTCGCGCTCGAAGCCGACCTCGCCGAGCGGACCGTCGAGATGCCGGACGATCTGGGTTCGGCGCTGGCGGAACGGACCGGCGCGCGGGCCGCGTTCGACAAGCTTTCCTTTACCGCCCAACGGGAACGGACTGAAGCCGTCACCTCGGCCAAACGCGCCGAGACCCGGGAGCGGCGGATCGCGAAGATCGTCGCCGAACTCGCCGGGGACGGGCTCCCCTAGCCCATCGTCACGCCGGGTTTGCCGAACCCGCCGAGCACGGTGTCGACGACGCGGGTGGCCAGCGCGTCCGGGTCGTCGGAGCCCTGGTCCTGCGCTGCTTCGTGGATGAGCGCGCAGTACACGCGACGCGCCCAGACCAGGTCGACGCCGGGTCGCAGCGCGCCGCTTTCCTCCAGCCGCCGGAAGAAGACGTCGCATTGGGCGAGCACGTCCGGGGTCAGGACGCCTTCTTCCGCCGGGTGCGCGTTCATCGCGAATCCCCACCGGAGCTTGACGCTCAGCACCTTCGCGGTCACTTGGTAGAGCGCGACCAGCGGCGGCGTGACGTCGGGCCGGACGCTGGCGAGCGCGTTGTGGAACTGCTGCGTCGCCCACAGAGTCATGGCGTCGACCAGCGCCTCCCGGCTGGCGAACCGGCGGTGCACAGTCGTCCGCGAGACGCCGGCAGCCTCGGCGATCTGCTCCATCGTCGCCGCCGGGTTGTCGCTGAGCACCCGTTCGGCCGCCTCGAGGATCGCCTGGGCCGTCCGTTCCGAGTCCGCGCGCAGGGCCCGTTTCTCCATGGTGCCCAGTTTACGTCATGGTTGCCACTCGGTTCATAGTTGCTACGTCGGTGTTGCAACTGCTAGCTTAGCTGCATCGCCTTTGACACGACTTTGGGGGTTTTGCGATGGACCTGCAGCTGGCTGACAAGACCGCGGTAGTCACCGGAGCGAGCCGGGGAATCGGCCTGGCCACGGTGTCCGCGCTGATCGGCGAAGGGATGCGCGTGGTGGCCGCGGCCCGGACGATCACCCCGGAACTGAAGGAAACCGGCGCGGTGCCGATCGCGGTGGACCTCTCCACGCCCGACGGCCCCGGGCGGGTGATCGACCAAGCCGTCGCGGAGTTCGGCGGGGTGGACGTCCTGGTGAACAACGTCGGCGGCGGCGACAGCGCCCGCGGGCAGGCCGGTGGCTTCCTGTCGCTCGCGGATCGGCAGTGGACGGACTTGCTGGAGCTGAATTTCCTCGCCGCGGTCCGGGCTTCTCGTGCCGCATTGCCGCATCTGGTCGAACGCCGGGGCGCGATCGTCACAGTGTCCTCGAATGGCGCGCGGATGCCGCATTCGGGCCCGATCGCTTACACCACCGCGAAAGCCGCGCTGACCGCGTTCGGTAAGGCATTGGCGGAGGAGTTCGGGCCGCAGGGAGTCCGGGTCAACACGGTCTCGCCCGGACCGGTGCGCACCGCGCTGTGGGAAGGCCCGGACAGCTACGGTGCCGAGCTGGCTTCGTCGATGGGGTTGACGCACGAGGATTTGCTGGCCGCGCTGCCTGCCGGTGCGGGAATGCTGACTGGACGGCTGATCGAACCGGGTGAGGTGGCAACGTTGATCGCGTACCTGGCGTCGCCGCTGGCTGCGAGCATCACCGGGACGGACCACCTCGTGGACGCAGGTTCGGTGAAGACCGTGTGACGGCTGCCGGGGAGCGCTGATGCGTCGCTGACCTGATCGCGAGGGTCACGGCCGACCGCCAGCACGACAACGCGATCGGCTGGAAACGCTGCCGAGCGGCGAAGCGATGGCGACTGCGCGGCGGTTGCTGCCGAGTTCCCGCAACCGAGTTCCCGGGCCGAGCGCGCAACTCGCGCGCAACCGTCGCCGCCAGGACACGTTCCGCCCGGAACACCGCCGCCTGACCGCGGAGCAGTCATGCCCGCGCGGCGCTCAACGGCCCAGCTCCCGCAGCACGGTCCCCGGCCCGAGCACCCGCGCACCGAGATCCCCGACCACCCCACGCCCGGCCATCCCCCGCTACGGAGGTGATCCCCCGAAAACCACCGGACAACAGCCGAGACCGCGCCACACCCGCTCAACCGCCCAGCTCCCGCAGCAGAGTCCCCGGCCCGAGCACCCGCGCGCCGAGATCCCCGACCCGGCCACGCAACTCGCGGTCAGCCGTCACCACCACGACGTGGTCGTCCGGGCGTCGGCGGGCGGCGGCGGTCACCTCGACGATCTTCGAATCGCCGTCCGTCTCCGCCGCGACGACCTCGACGCCGGGAATCGGTTCCACTCCCCTGGCCTTGCCCTCGACGACCAGCACCACCCGGGGCCACCAGGACCACGCCGGGCCCGCGCCGATGCCCGTCGCGTCGTCGCTCAGGCCGCGTTCGCCCACCTCGGTCAGCTGGTCGCGCAGGCGTTCCGCGGCGCCGTGGCGGTCGCGCCACCAGCCGTCGGGGCGGGAGCCCATCACGTTCGCCGCGTCGACCACCAGCACGAGTTCGCGGCCCAGCTGCTCGCGCAAGACCGGCCAGGCGGCGGCGAAATCGCGGTGGAGGTCCAGTGCGGCCACCTCGTCCGGCGGGACCCAGCGCATCTCGGCGCTTTCCTCGTTCGCGACCCGGGCCTGCAGCGCGCTGTCGGCCAGACCGAGGACGGTCGTGTACTGCCATTCGCCGTGGTCCAGCACGGACGCGGACATCGCGCGGAAGGCGGACGCGGGAATGGCGGCTTCTTCCCGCGCCTCCCGGGCAGCGGCCTCGTGCACGGTCTCGCCGGCTTCGATCGCGCCGCCGGGCAAGGCCCACGTGCCGCCGTTGTGCACCCACGACGCGCGCTGCTGCAACAGCACGCCGCGGCTGGGATCGCACAACAACAAGCCGGCCGCGCCGAACGCGCCCCAGTGCTGCCTGCCGCAAGAACACCGCACGAAGCGGTTGGCGGTCATCGGCGTCACCCGGCCCAGCCTTCCACAGAACCTCGCGAGTGTTAATCCCGGTTGGAACCGTGATCAGCACTCACAACGTGTCCATCGCCAGGGCTGCCGCCCCGACGATCGCCGTGTCGTCCCCGAGATGCGCCGTGCGGATCCGCGCCAGCGGACGGTGCCGCGCGCCGGTGATCGCACCGGCGTAGTGCTCCCGGGCCTCGTCCAGGAACAGCGGCGCGGACTCCGACACTCCGCCGCCGATCACGATGATCTCCGGGTCGAAGACGTCCGCCACCAGCGCCAGTCCCTCGCCCAGCCATTTCGCCAGTTCCGCCATGGCGCGCAAGGCGATCGGGTCGCCGTCGCGGGCCGCGCGGGCCACCCGGCGGCCGGTGACCGAACCGGGGTCGCCGGCGATTTCCCTGGACAGCACGGTGGACCGGCCGGGGTACCGGGCGAGCAGCTCGACGGCGGTCGCGGCCAGTGCGGTGCCGCTGCAGTAGCGCTCCCAGCAGCCGTACTTGCCGCACGGGCACGCGCGGCCGTCGCGCACCACCGTGAGGTGGCCGAGTTCCGGCGCGACCCCGTGGGCTCCTCGGTAAATCTCGCCGTCCAGCAGCAAACCCGCGCCGATTCCGGTGCCCAGCGCGACCAGCGCGGCCACCCCCGCACCGCGCGCGGCGCCGAAGCGGTGTTCGGCGACGACCGCCGAATTGACGTCGTGCTCCAGCGTCACCGAGAGGCCGACGCGCTTCGCGATCCGGTCCGCCACCGGGGCGTCGCGCCAGGCGAGATGCGGCGCGAACATCACCGAGCGGCGGTCGCGGGTCACGAAACCGGCCACGGCAAGGCCGACCGCGGCGACGTCGTGCCGGTTGCGCAGGGTCTCGACGACCCCGGCGATGGCGTCTTCGAGCGCGTTCTCCTCGCTCGGCGTCCCGACGCGCGCCGTGTCGAGCAGCGAACCGCGCTCGTCCACGACGCCGGCGCGCACGCTGGTGCCGCCGACGTCCACCCCTACGGTCAGCAATCAGTTCTCCCGCTCCGGCTGCCAGTCCGCGCGCTTGCGGACGACGATGTGCTGGATCCGCGACGACGGCTCCGTCGAGGACGCTGCCGCGGTCGCGGGCGGGTGCGCGGCGGGCCGGAACCCGGGCATGTGCACGCCCTCCTCCGGCTCCCACCGGTCCGCGAGCACCGCCCGCAGCAGCGCGACGAGCTGGGCGGCCTGTTCGAGAACCTTGGCCACGAACTCCGGCCGCTCGCCGCGCACGACGGCGACGATCGCACACAGCGGGCACCACCCGCATCCCGAAGTGCTGTCCTCCACACCGGACGCGCCCGGCGCGCCCGCGTCCTCCGGAGAACCGTGCCCGGCGGCCATGACGCCTTCCAGCCACGGCGCGGCTCGTTCGATCACCATCTCGACCAGCAGCCGGATCTCCTCGGCCAGCTTCAGGCTGTCGGAAAACGACCCCGCCTCGTGGTCGTCGCTGTGTTCTTCGCTCATCCGGATTCCCGGTTCCCGGCCAGGCTGACCACCAGGCCGTCGGCGTCGGATTCCGCGCCGGTGATCCGGCACGGGCGCAGCGTCTCGGGCAGGGCGACCAGGCGGCGGAACCCGTCCACGGTGATCGCCAGGTCGTCGCCGACGCGGGCCAGCTCGACCGCCGAATCCCGGTTCAGCGGGAGCGCGACCCGCAGCCGGAAGCCGTCCTCGCCGTCGGCCACCGACAGCAGCGGCGTGACCGGTTTTCCGTTGCCGGACAACGGATCCCGGCTGCCGTACAGTTCGCGGGCCAGTTCCGTGAGCGCGTCGGCGCCCACGGGTTCGCTCGCCCGGTGCTCGACGCGGGCCAGCTCGCCGGGGCCGAAGCCGGCCTCGGCCAGTTCCGCCAGCACCGCGTCCTGCTGGTCCCGCCGGGTGCGCAGCCACTTCGCCGCCGAACCGCGCCAGAATCCGGGCGCGGGCATGAGCCGGTTGGCGATCAGGCCGTCGACCGCGATGCCGCGCAGCGCCAGCGAAGTCAGCGTGCGCCGCGCCTCGGCGACCACCACTCGTTCCGGCGTCAGCACCAGCCGCACGGTCGTCACCCGCGGGTCGGTGAGCAGTTCGCGCAGCGCGTCGAGGTGCGCGCCGAGCTGACGCACCGAAGCCGCGACGCGCCGGTTGCCGAACACCCGGCCCAAATAGCCCGACACGGCTTCCGGCAGCGAAAACAAGCGCAGCGTTTCAGCGGTCGGACCGCAGTCGACCACCACGGTGTCCCACGGCCCCTGCGAGGCCAGCCGCCGCACCTCGCTCAGCGCGAGCAGTTCGTCGACGCCGGGCAGCACGGTCAGTTCTTCCGCGTCCAGCACGTCCAGACCGGCTCCGGCCAGGACTTTCCGCAGTTCGGCGCGCAGTTCGTGCCAGGTGCGGTCGGCCAACGCCCGCGAGTCGACCTGCGCCGCCCAGAGACCAGCCGGCGTGCCGTCGCGGCGGATGTCCACTTCGGAGGGTTCGGCGCCGAGCGAAGTGCCGAACGCGTCGCCGAGCGAATGCGCCGGGTCGGTGGACACGACGAGCGTCTTCCTGCCGCGGCCGGCGAGCGCGGCAGCGGTGGCCGCGGCGAGCGTCGTCTTCCCGACACCCCCCTTGCCGGTGAACAGCAGGATGCGCATCTAGCCCTCGGCCCTGCGCTTGAGCTCCTTGAGCGCGGTGTCCATGACCATCTTCTCCGCCTTGCGCCGCAGCAGCCCGATCATCGGCAGCGCCAGCTCCACCGACAGCGTGTAGGTGACGCGAGTGCGTCCGCCGCCGAGCGGTTCGAGCGCGTACCGGCCGTTCTGCGCCTTCTGCATCTGGCCCTTGACCAGGTGCCAGCTGACGCCGAGGCCGGAATCGTCCCAGTCGTATTCGAGCGTGTACACGTCCTTGATCGGCCCGGCGTCGAGGGTGAGCTTCACCTGTTTCGCCCGGCCCGCGTCGTCGGCCGCGAGCACCTCGGTCTCGCGGACCGCCTTGGCCCACTCCGGGTACGCGGGGAAATCGGAGATCACCGACATGACCCGCGCGGGCTCGGCGTCGACCTCGATGGACTGCGTGGACTGCTCGGCCATGGGACGAAGCGTAGCCGGACAGCACAGTCACCAGCGCAGCACGTAGGGCTGCCCGGTCTCCTTGAAGTGACCCACGTTACGGCACTCGGTGTGCCCGACCCGGCGCCGCACGGCCAGCGGCTGGTGCACGTGCCCGAACACCGACCAGCGCGGACGCTGCCGCCGGATCAGGTCCAGCAGCGCCTTCGACCCGAGTTCGGCGCGGCGCGCGACCACGTCGTAGGTCAGTTCGGGCACCGCGGGCGGAATGTGCGTGCACAGCACGTCGACCTCGTCCAGCAGCGAAACCGCCGCGTCGAACTCCTCGCGCGCCCGCAGATACGGCCGCCACGCCGCGCCCTTGCGCGGACGCGGGAGCACGCCGTCCGGCAGCACCGCGCCGCCGGCGAAGCCGAACCGCAGGCCGCCGATGCTGACGACCTCGCCGTCGACCAGGTGCACGCCCTCGCCGGCGAACTCCGGCCATGCCGAAGGCGCGTCGACATTGCCGGGGATCGCGTACGTCGGCGCGGTCATCGAAGCGAACAACGTGGAGTACTGCTCCCGGACCGCTTCGTCGACCGCGGCGGCCGGGTCGTCCAGGGTGGCCCACAGCGTGCGCGAATAGGCGACCGTCTCGTCCCTGGTGCCTTCGCGGCGCAGGCGGGCGAATTCGCCGACCTTCTCCGCGCCGAACAGCACGCCCATGATGCCTTTGTCGTGGTCGTGGTAGTCGACGAAGTCGAGCAGGTCGCCGAGCACGACCAGCGCGTCCGCCCCGTCCCCCGCCCGCTTCAGCGCGTCGGCGTTGCCGTGCACGTCCGAAACGACGTGAACCCGCACAAGAGCCTCCTACTCGACGGGCCGGGGCGGAATCCCCGGCTCGCGCCCGTCCTCGAGGATCTCCTTCAGTCCCAGCGCCACGTCCTTCGCCGCGCGCGCCCGCCGGTCGAATTCGCGGCGCAGTTCGCGCGGGCTCAGCTCGCGCGCGACGCCGCCGGGACCGGCAGGCGTGGCCCGGAGGAAGTAGTGCAGCACCGTGCCGTCGAGAACAGGTTCCAGCCAGACCTCCATGGTACCGATCAAGGCGCCCGTGACGGTCCAG
This sequence comes from Amycolatopsis rubida, assembly GCF_900115345.1. Lineage (GTDB taxonomy): Bacteria > Actinomycetota > Actinomycetes > Mycobacteriales > Pseudonocardiaceae > Amycolatopsis > Amycolatopsis rubida. The sequence goes on from NZ_FOWC01000028.1 coordinate 33,249, forward strand.
CGCAGGCCCTTGTCCCCCCGGTCGGTGTAGACCTCCAGCTCCAGGTCGGGCCAGTAGCGCCGCCACGAGCGCGGGTCGGCGAACGCCGCCGCGACGGTGGCCGGGGGCACGACGAGGAAGGTCTCGTCGACAAGATCGAGAGCGGGCGGTTCGTGCACCCGGACACGATGTCACGACCTCGCCGCGCGCCCCGTGCCAGCATGGTCTTAAGGTCTACGGCACGCTAAGTTGACTGGCGGGTAACCGCACGCGTCGAACACGGAGGTCCACGTGCGCGAATACAGCGCCCCCGCCGGGAAGCCGGTGACCGACGACGAGAACCTGGCCGATGTCGTCTGGGCGAACGCGGAGCGGTTCTCCGACGTGGTCAGTTTCCGGAGGCAGGTCGAGGGCACCTGGCTGGACGTCACCGCGAAGGACTTCGCCGACCAGGTCGCGGCCGTGGCCAAGGGCCTGATCGCGGCGGGCGTCGGGCACGGCGACCGGGTCGCGCTGATGTCGAAGACCCGCTACGAGTGGACCCTGGTCGACTTCGCGATCTGGGCCGCGGGCGCGGTCACGGTGCCGATCTACGAGACCTCGTCGCCCGAACAGGTGTACTGGATCCTTTCCGATTCGGCGGCCAAGGCCGTCGTCGTGGAGACCGGCGCGCACCGGAAAGCGGTCGAGGAGATCAGCGGGCGGCTCAGCACGCTGGAGCACACCTGGCAGATCGAGGGCGATTCCCCCGCGGTCGACGAGCTGACCGCGCTGGGCGCCGAGGTCTCCGACGAGGACCTGCACACCCGCCGCCGCGGCGTGACCGCGAACGAGACGGCCACCATCGTCTACACCTCGGGCACCACCGGGCGGCCCAAGGGCGTCGAGCTGACCCACCGGAACCTGCTCGCCGAGATCCGCGCGGACATCGAGGCCTTCCCGGAGCTGATGGAGCAGGGCAACTCGCTGCTGTGCTTCCTGCCGCTCGCGCACATCCTCGCCCGCGCGATCGCCGTCACCGCGCTCACCGCCCGGGTCACCCTCGGCCACACGCCGGACGTGAAGAACCTGGTCCCGGACCTCGGCACCTTCCGGCCGACGTTCGTGGTCGCCGTGCCGCGCGTGTTCGAGAAGGTCTACAACACCGCCAAGCAGAAGGCGCACGCCGACGGCAAGGGCAAGATCTTCGACGCCGCCGAGGCCACCGCGGTCGCCTACAGCGAGGCGCGGGAAAAGGGCGGCGCCGGGCTCGGCCTGCGCGCGAAGCACCTGGTGTTCGACAAGCTGGTCTACGGCAAGCTCCGCGCAGCTTTGGGCGGCCGCTGCATCGCCGCCGTGTCCGGCGGGGCCCCGCTGGGCGCGCGGCTGGCGCACTTCTTCCGCGGCATCGGCGTGCCGGTGTTCGAGGGTTACGGCCTCACCGAAACGTCCGCCGCGGCGAACGTGAACACCAGCGCGGCGTTCCGGGTCGGCACCGTCGGGCGTCCGGTCGCGGGCACCTCGGTGCGCATCGCCGAGGACGGCGAGGTCCTGTTGAAGGGCGACGTCGTGTTCGGCCGGTACTACAACAACCCGGAGGCGAGCGCGGAAGCCCTCACCGACGGCTGGTTCCACACCGGCGACCTCGGCGAACTGGACGCGGAAGGCTTCCTCAAGATCACCGGCCGCAAGAAGGAGATCATCGTGACGGCGGGCGGCAAGAACGTCGCCCCGTCCGGACTAGAGGACACCATCAAGGCCGCGCCGCTGGTGAGCCAGGTGATGGTGGTCGGCGACCAGCGGCCGTTCATCGCCGCGCTGGTGACGATCGACGAGGAGTACTTCCCGGCCTGGAAGTCCCAGCACGGCAAGCCGGAGGCGGCGACGGTGTCCGAACTGGCCGAGGACGCGGACCTGCGCGCGGAGATCCAGGCGGCGGTCGACGAGGCGAACAAGCAGGTGTCGCACGCGGAGTCGATCAAGAAGTTCACCGTGCTGGCGAACGACTTCACCGAGGCGGGCGGCGAGATCACGCCGAGCCTGAAGCTGAAGCGCAATGTGGTGAACAAGAACTACGCGTCCGACATCGAGGCGCTCTACCGGAAGTGATCCGGACGAGAAAGCGGGCCCGCGCCATTCTCCGGCGCGGGCCCGTTTTCGTTCGTCAGAGCGGGATCGGCTCCGCGAGCTTCGGGTTGGTGAAGTACTCCAGCATGAGGTTTTCGCGGATCTGGTCCGCTTTCCCCTGATACCGGGGTTCCTTCAGCATTTCGTCGATTTCTTTCAGCATGGCCTGGTTGCGTTCCCGAACCTCTTTGTTCGGCATGTGGTTGATCTCGTCGACCATGTTCTCGTAGGTCTCGCCCGGTTTCGGCTTCGTGCCCGGCTTGAGCGTGTAGTTGTCGCGAAGACCGTCGTTGACCAGGTTCTCGTTCTTGAGCACGTTGTGGTATTCCAGCAGGGAACCGTTGGTGTTGTTCTTCGTGTACCCGCCGTGCTGGTTCTGCTGGGCGTGCCCCAGTTCGTGCGCGATCTCGTTGTCGCTCTTGCGCGGATCCATGCAGATCGCGTTGTCGCGCGGGTTGTACCCGGCGCCGCCCTGCTGGTCGACGAGATCGCTGGCTTTCGCCTCCCTGCCGAATTCGGTGGGCTTGCCGTCCGGGCCGATGATGTCGGACCGTTTCTGCCCGAGCATTTCGCCGAGCGTCTTGTCGTTGTCGCCCGGCCGGAGATTGTGCTTGAGGTAGTCCGGCAGCTCCGACACCTTCGTGCTCGCGGTGAATGTGGGGTCGTCCGGGATGCGCAGCACCGGCGGCCGGTCCTTGAGCGGCACCTTTTCCAGGGTCTGGTCGATCTTCGTGTCGATCCGCTGTTTTTCGGCCTTGGCCTCGTCTCCGGTCTTCATCTTGTACGGCGGCGGGGTTTCCTTGGGCGGTTCGGCGGGGGGCCGCGCCGGCCGTTTCGCGAGCGGCTTCGGCGGCGGCTTCGCACCGCCGGGCGGCGGAGGCGGCGCGGCAGGCGCTTTTCCGGGAGGGGGCGGCGGAGGCGGGGGTGCGCCCGGCGCCTTGCCCGGCGGAGGAGGCGGCGGCGGTGGAGGGGCCGACGACGCCGTGGTCGTCTCCGGAGCCGGCTCCCGGGGCGTCGGGCTCGGCTCGCGCGGCGGCGGGGTGGGTTCGCGCGGCGGCGGGGTGGGTTCGCGCGGCGGAGCCGAGGACGGGTTGGTGTCCTGCACGTGCCCGGCGTTGTTCCCGCCGCCCGGAGTCTCGTTCGGGCGCGCTTCGTCGTCCGGGCCGGATTTCTGCCGCCCCAGGCAGTTGCCGAGCCCCAGCGGGTCCGCGCCGGCGAGCGGGTTGGGCACGTAGGCGGCCGGGTTCGGGGCCGGGGCCAGGCCCAGCGGGTCCTGGCTCAGGTAGCGGCCGGTGCCGGGGTCGTAGTAGCGGAAAACGTTGTAGTGCAAGCCGGTTTCGTCGTCCGCGTACTGGCCGGGGAACCGCAACGGCGTGCCGCCGGGGCGGGTGCGGCCCCACAGCGAGCCCGACGCGCGCCAGGCGACGGTGCCGTAGGCGTCCACCAAACCCACCGGGGTGCCGACCGGATCGGTGACGAACGAGAAGAACCGGGCGCTCGTGCCCAGCAGTTCGGTCTGCGTCACCGGGCGCACGGTGCCGGGCAGGTGGTCCCACGTCAGCGTGAGCGGGGCGGCACCGGCCAGCCGGTGTTCCTGTTCGACCAGCAGCTGGCCGCTCCAGGAGAACAGGGTTTCCTCGGCGGGGGCGTCCGCGCCGGGCAGCCAGCGTTGTTTGGCGATGCGGCGGCCCAGCGGGTCGTAGCGGTAGCGCCATTCCACGCCGTCCGGGGTTTCCACGGCCAGCAACCGGTCCTGCGCGTCCCAGCGGTAGGTCCAGGTTCGGGAGTTCTCGTGGCGGGCGACGAGCCTGCCCTGATCATCGTGGACGTACCGCACCGCGCCGGCCGCGGTGAGCCGGTTTCCGGTGTAGCCGCGGGAACCGGAGTCCGGTTCGGCGAACGGCAGCCGCGCGTGCCGGATGTTGCCGGACGGGTCGTATCGGTAGGTCTCCTGGCCCTCTCGCCGGGTCACTGTGGTGACGCGGCCAGCGGCGTCGAGCTGGTAGCGCGTGCTGCCGGACAGCGAGTCGTCCACGCCGGCCAGGTGGCCGTCGGGGCGGTAGCGGTACTCGCGCCGCTGCCGGATCTGGTTGCCAGCAGCCAAAGTCTGCCCGACCAGCTGATGTTCCGCGTCGAAAGCCTGTGCCAGCACGACGCTTCCGCCCAGCACGCGCTCGACCTCGTGGCCCGCTTCGTCGTGACGGAAGACCACCTCGTGCCCGGCGGTCGACAGCGCGACCGCCTTCCCCGCGTCGTCGAAGCTCCACTCGCTGACCGAGCCGGACGGAGTGGTGCGGCGGATGCCGGAAGCCTCGTGCGCATACGAAACCGTGCGGCCGTCGACCGATTCCCGGACCACGCGGCCGTCCTCGTCGCGCTCGATCTCCAGCACGCAGGAACCTTCGGTGGCGCGCGAGAGGAAGCCGACGGGGTCGTACTCGTAGCGGACGGTCCCGGCTTCCGAGCGACGCTCGATCACGTTGCCGAGCGCGTCGTAGCTGTACCCGGTGACCGCGCCCAGCCCGTCGACCGACCGCACGAGCTGGCCCGCCGCGTCGTAGGCGAACTGCCGCTCGCGGCCGTCGAAGTCGGTTTCCGCGACGAGCCTGCCGTCAGCGTCGTAGGTGTAGTTCCAGGTCAGGCCTGCCGGATCGGTGATCCGGACGAGCTGAAGCTCGGTGTCGTACTCGTAGGAGGTGCGGGCGCCAGTGGCGTCGGTCTTCGCGACCGGCAGGTCGAAGGGGCCGTATTCGAATCGCGCGTCGGCACGTTCCACGAGGTTTCCCTCGGCGTCGTAACGCCATTCCTCGCGCCGCCCGGACGGGCCGGTCCGGCTGGCCTGGCTCCCGTCGACCGTCCAGCCGAAGCGGGTTCCGCCGGCCACCACGCGCGGGCGGCCGAACTGGTCGCGTTCCACCGGATCGGGCTCGGCGCGTGCCGGTTCTCCCCCGGTCAGCTGACGGTCCTGGGCGAATTCGGCCGCGGCGATCCCGGCCTGCGCGGTGAACAGATCCGGCGCGGTACCGGGCGGATAGACCCGCCGCCAGGAGCGTTCGGCACTCTCGACGGTGACGGTCAGCGTGCCGTCCGGCGCGGAGCTGACCTGCGCGCGGCTGCCGTCCGGGCGGACGACCGCGGTGAGCAAACCCTCGGCGGTGTACTCGAAACCGGTGGTGCGCCCGAGCGGATCGGTGCGCGACAGCAGCCGGTCGTAACGGTCCCACGTGGACACTGTGGCCGCGCCGAGCGGGCTGACGTCCTTGATCGGCTGCGAGGCCTCGTTGAAGTGGAATTCCGTGACGTGGCCCAATGCGTTGGTGTAGCGGGTGATCCGCTGCTCGCGGTCGTAGGCGAACTCGCCGTCGTACACGCCCCGGTCGCCGACCGTGCGGACACAGCGGCCGTCGGCGTCGTAGATGTAGCGGTACCAGCTGCCGTTGCGGTCCTGCCAGCCGGTGATCCGGCCGTCGGCGTCGTAGTCGTAGTGCGTTGCCAGGCCGGAGGAATTGAAGACCCGGACCAGCCTGCCGAGCCTGTCGTAGCCGAAGGTGCGGACCAGCACCGGTTCCTGTCCGTCGCCGAGCACCCGGATCGCGGTGACGCGGCCCGCCTCGGCCTCCAGCGCGACGCGGTATCCCGCGGAATGCCGGATGAGCCGGGGAGCGCCGCGGTCGTCGTACTCGAAGTCCATCCGGTCGCCCGCGGCGCCGGTCGCCGTACGCAGCGGGAAGACGCCGCCTCGGCCAGGGGCGAAGCGCAATTCCGTGCCGGTGACCGGATCGGCGAGCAGGTATCCGTCGTCGGTCGCGGTCAGCGGACGGCGCGGGCCTTCCAGCGGCAGCACCGGCTCTCCGGCCGCGGCCCGCGGGTACACCAGGATCCGGCCGTCCGCCGCGTAGAACCGGACAGCGCCGCGGCCGGCTTCGAGCCGCTGGTCCACCGTCGACGTCCAGCTCGGGCCGAACCAGCGGCCGGACCGGTAGGACGAGACGTGCAGCCGTTCGAGCACGAGCGGGCTCGGCAGTTCGAGGTCGACGTCCGCGATCAGGACGGAGCCGCGCACGACGTCGACCGGGTCTCCGGCGGTCTTGCACTCGTCCTTGCCGCCCCGGGTGTCCCCCGCTTTCGGGTCGTCCTTCGGCGGTGTCTTGCCGGTCTCGCCCTGGTTGCCGCTCCGGTCCGACGGGGCAGGCTCCTCGCCCCTCGGCTGCTCGGAGTGGCTGCCCGGCGGTTTGGTCTCGTCCTTCGGCGGCGGGGAATGGTCGCCCTGAGGTTTGACCTCGTCCTTCGGCGGCCCGGAGTGGTCGCCGGAGGCAGTCGTCGAATCGCCGCCCTTCTCGTTCTCCGGCTGGGGTTTCGGCTTCGTCTCGATGTTCTTCGGCGCGCCCGGCGGCTTGGCTTTGCCGCCTTTGATGCCTTTCAGCGCCTTCGCGGCGTCCTCGAACAGGACACCCGCCTTCTTCAGCAGCGGCATCAACGCCTTGAGCGCGGAGACCAGCTGCTTGGTGATCCGGGCCAGCTCCGCGGCGGTCTTGGCGACGGCGGCGGTCACCTGCGGCAGCACCCACGCCATCCCGATGCCGGCGGTGAACAGCACCTGCAGCGCCCAGCTGATCAGGTGCCCGACGAGCTGCGCGATGATGTCGCGCACCAGCATCCGGACGGCCGCGACGACCTCGCCCGCGGTTTTCACCCCGGACGCCGCCCCCTCGGTGCCCTTCTGCGCCGCGCCGAGCAGGTTCGCGACGTCCTCGGTGCGCTCGCGGTAGGCGTCGGCGGCTTCGCCGGTCCAGCTCTGCAGGTCCTTCTCCACGCAGGAGGTCAGGTCCTTGCCGATGCTTTCCAGCTCTTTGGCGACGTTCTGCCAGGTCTCGGCCTGCGCCTTGATCTCGTCGGCCTTGCCGGTGAGCGCCTCCAGCGCCTCCTTCAGCGGCCCGACGTGCTCGATCAGCCAGCCGACGCCCGCAGCCAGGATCGACCCGAACGGGTCCATCGCGGTCGACAGCACGTCCAGCGCGACCCCGACCGCCCCCATCGCGATCGAAGCCCAGTCGCCGGATTCGATGCCGGACTTCACCATCTCGCCCGATTCGAGCAGCGTGATGCCCGAATACGCCTTGGTCGAGTCCTTCGTCTCCGCGATCAACGGGTTGCTCACCCGGTTCACGCTATCCGGGGCGGAGCACACCCCTCCCGGCCCCGCCCGCTAGGTGCCCGTGCATCCACCCGGCGGCCGGACGCACGGGCAAGCCGCTCGCGGGCTCAGGCCTGCGGCGGCTGAGCCTGGTACTGCTGCTGCGCCTGCGCGTACTGCTGCGGGGCGGCCTGCTGCTGTTGCTGCTGAGTACCGTCCGGGACCACGTACACCGCGGTGCCGTACGCGGCGATCTCGCTGGCCGTGCCCGCGATCTCGTTGCAGTCGAAGCGCAGCGCGAGCACGGCGTTGGCCCCGTGCTGCATGGCCTCCTGGCACAGCCGGAAGAGGGCTTCCTGGCGCGAGTCCGACAGCAGCTTGGTGAGGCCCTTGAGCTCGCCGCCTCCCATCGCCTTGAACCCGGACCCGATGTTGGAGAACATGTTGCGGCTGCGGACGGTGAGCCCGAAGACCTCGCCGAACACGCGGACTACGCGGTACCCGGGCAGATCGTTCATGGTCGACAGCAGGATCGGGAACTGCTGAGGTGGCGCGGCTTGAGTCATGCGCGGATCGTATCGCCGGCGAGCCGCTCACGCTGTGATTCGCGCGGTCCAGTCCAGATGATGCCGGTATGCCCAGCCTCGCTCGCCGCCGACGTCCTTGCCCGCGCTGGCCGCCACGAGCTTCTCGACCCGGGCGCGGCGCAACCGGTCGTAGGCCGCGAACGCGGCGGGCGCGTCCGGCAGGTCACGGAGGCACTGGCCGAGCACCACCGCGTCTTCCAGCGCCATCGACGCGCCCTGCCCGGCCGCTGGGGAGGCTGCGTGCGCGGCGTCGCCGGCCAGCACCATCGACGGCGTCGACCACACGCGGGTGGTCGGCAGGTCGTAGGAGTGGCCGCCATGCACGTCGTCGCCGGTCGCGGCCACGATCGCGGCGCACGGCAGCGGGTCGTCCGCGAAGGCGGCGCGGGTGAACTCACGCCAGCCCTCCGGAGTGACGGCGGCGATCTCGGCGCGCGAACGTTCGGTGTCGGGGACGCGGGCGAACCAGTACGTCGTGCCGTCAGGGGCGGTGGTGTAGCCGAACGCGGCGCGGCTGCCGCGGAGCATCCGGTAGCTGCCGGGCGCGGCGGGAAATCCTTCGGCGCGGGTGGAGCCGTAGACCACGGTGAGCCCGGTGAAACGCGGCGGCTCGGCCTGCGGGTCGATGAGCGTGCGGACGACGGAATGCAGGCCGTCCGCGCCGACGAGTACATCGCCGGATGCGGTGGTGCCGTCCTGGAAGGTCGCGGTGACGCCCTCCGTAGCGGAGACGAGGCGTTTGCCGTGGACGATCTCGACGCCGCGGCGTTCCGCTTCCTGTTGCAGCGCACGGTAAAGCGCGGCGCGGGTGAGAGTGCGCGGGCCGTCGAGCTCGCGATCGAACTCGCGCACGCCGAGCGTGGTTCCGTCCGGGCCGACGAGTTCCAGGCCGGTCGAGGCGAAGGACGCTTCGATCACTGGACGGTCGGCGTCGATCGCGCGCAACGCGTTCATGCCGTTGTGCATGACGACGAGGAACGCGCCCGTGTCCGCTCCCCCGCTGGGATGCGCCTCGTACACGACCGGCTCGTGCCCGGCGAGCCGCAGCGCCATCGCCGTCACCGTGCCCGCGACTCCGCCGCCTGCGATCAACACCCGCATCGCGCCCCCTGGAAACGACTGTGCCGCGCCGCGCGCGGGGTTTGCGGTTCGTGAGGGGAACCCTGAGGGAATCTGATTCACTCAGGGTCGCCCTCACGAACGTGACGATACGGTCGGCGGGCCGAGCCGGCGCGGTGAGGTTTCCGGCACCGGCGAGATCAGGCGCGCTGCGCGACCGCGAGCCGCACGCAGACGGCGAGGGCGCGGACGGCCTCCTCCACCTCGGCCAGCTCCGGGAAGGTCGGCGCGATGCGGATGACCGCGTCGGCCGGGTCGTCGCCGTGCGGGTGGGTGGCCCCGGCCGGGGTCAGCGCGACGCCCGCCTCCTTCGCCAGCCGCACGACCTCCTTCGCGGTGCCCTCGGGCACGGTCAGCGAGACGAAGTACCCGCCGGTCGGCTTGGTCCAGGTCGCCAGGTCGCTCAGCTCCTCGGCGAGGATGCGCTCGACAGCGGCGAACTTCGGCGCGATCAGTTCGGCGTGCTGGCGCATGAGCGCGCGGACGCCGTCGGCGTCCTTGAGGAACAGCGCGTGGCGCAGCTGGTTGACCTTGTCCGGGCCGATGGTGCGCTTGCTCAGCACGCTCTGCCACCAGGCGAGGTTCGCCTCGGACGCGCCGAAGAACCCGACGCCCGCCCCGGCGAAGGTGATCTTCGAGGTGGAGCCGAACACGAACGCGCGGTCCGGGTTGCCTGCCTCGGCGCAGAGGGCGAGGATGTCGGCCAGCTCCGGCTCGTCCTCGGTGAGGTGGTGCACCGCGTAGGCGTTGTCCCAGATGATCCGGAAGTCCGGCGCGGCGGCGGGCATCGCGGCGAGCCGCCCGGCGACCTCGGCGCCGAAGGTGACGCCGGTCGGGTTGGAGTACTTCGGCACGCACCAGATGCCCTTGACCGCGGCGTCCTCGGCGACCAGCCGCTCCACGACGTCCATGTCCGGGCCGGTTTCGGTCATCGGCACCGGGATCAGCTCGATGCCGAACCGCTCGGCGAGCGCGAAGTGCCGGTCGTAGCCGGGCACCGGGCACAGCATCGCGATCCGGGGCTCGTCGGCCCAGCGGCGCGCGGCGCCCGGCAGCGTGCTGAGCATCGCCTGCGCGATGGTGTCGTGCATCAGCTCCAGGCTCGAGTTGCCCGCCGCGAACAGCTGCTCGACCGGCACCTGCAGCGCGCCGGCGAAGATGCGGCGCAGCTCCGGCAGCCCCTTGAGCCCGCCGTAGTTGCGGGTGTCGGTGCCGTCCTCGGCCTTGTACTGGCCGTTCGGCAGCGTCAGGAGATCCGCGGAGAGGTCGAGCTGCCGGGGCGACGGCTTGCCGCGGGTGATGTCCAGGGACAGTCCGCGCTCGACCAGCGCGGCGTAGTCGCGACGGGCAGTGTCGACATCGACAGGAGCTGTGGTCATACCACCACGCTAAACCGCTCGCGCAAGCCAGTTCGGGTGACCCCCGGCTCTCGTGGGCTAGCGTGGGGGCCCGTGCGGTACCTGGTGCATGCCGAGCAACGGCAGTTTTCCCTGCGGGACAAGGACGCCTGGCGTCCCGGCGACGGCGGGTGGACCGGCGAGGCGGTGTCGGTGCACCGCGTGGCGGTAGAGCCGTCGTCGCTCTCCGTGGCGACCGCTCGCTCCGACTGGGTCGAGGTCGACGTGGCGGTCAGCACGGCGATACCGCCGGTGTCGCCGGACGCGTCCCACGTGGTGGAAGCCGATCTCGACCTCCCCGGCGGCGTGGCGACGCTGGCCGGTCCCGCCGATTACGCGCGCCAGGAACACCGGATCGCGGTCCCGTCCGGGCGGTACCGGGTCCGGGTGTCCTATGTGGAGAGCGGCCCGCCGGACGCGGACTGGCACGACCACGAGTTCGGCGAGCATTTCCGGTACGTGCTGGACCTGTGGCCGTCCGCCGGGGCCGCCCCGGTCGCGGTGCTGCGCGAGGGCCCCGGGGTCTGGGACGGCTGATATCCCGTTGGCGGCGCGCGGCCGCGGACGGCAGACTCGGCGGCATGCAGTGGATCACCACCGAGCTCGGCGAAGAGTTCGTGCTCGGTGCACTTGAGCTCGAACGCACGCCGCAGGGCTTGCTGCCGCACCGGCTGACCGCACGGGCGCGGGCGCAGAACACCGACAGCAGGCTCGCGATGGCGGAAACCCAGCCGTCCGGTGTGCGCCTGGCGTTCCGCACCGAGTCGACGGCGATCGAACTGGACACCCACCGCGCGAAGGTCGGCTACGCGGGCATGCCGCCGCTGCCGGACGGCGTCTACGACCTGGTGCTGAACGGGCGCCCCGGCGGCTCCGCGACCGTTTCCGGCGGCGACGAACTGATCCTCGACATGATGACCGGCGAGGGCGAGACCCGCCCCGGCCCGCCCGGCACGGTCCAGTTCTCCGACCTGCCTTCGGGCAGCAAGGATGTCGAAATCTGGTTGCCGTACAACGAAACCACCCGGCTGGTCGCGTTGCGCACCACTGCGCCGATCTCTCCGCTGCCCCGCGCCCGGCGCGTCTGGCTGCACCACGGCAGCTCGATCAGCCAAGGCACCGGCGCGGCAGGCCCGGCGCGGACGTGGCCCGTGCTGGCCGCCGCTGCCGCCGGGGTCGATCTGGTCAACCTGGGCTTCGGCGGAAGCGCGCTGCTCGACCCGTTCACCGCGCGAGCCCTCCGCGACACTCCCGCCGATCTGATCAGCGTGAAGCTGGGAATCAACGTGGTGAACGCGGACCTGATGCGGCTGCGCGCTTTCGGCCCGGCCGTGCACGGGTTCCTGGACACGATCCGGGAGGGGCGCCCGGATGTCCCGCTGGCGGTGATCTCGCCTTGGCTGTGCCCGATCCACGAGGACACGCCGGGTCCGGGCGCCCCGGATTTCAGCACCGGAACGCTCCGGTTCAAGGCGACCGGCGATCCCGCCGCCGTCGCGGAGGGGAAGCTGACGCTGAAGGTGATCCGGGAGGAACTGGCGCGGGTCGTCCGGGACCGGGAGGATCCGGCGCTGCACTACGTGGACGGCCTTTCGCTGTACGGGGAAGAGGATTTCGCCGCGCACCCGCTGCCGGACTCGCTGCATCCGGACGCGGCGGCGCATCGGTCGGCCGGGGAACGGTTCGCCAAGCAGGTCTTCGGGGACGGCGGTCCGTTCGCGAGCTGAGCCGTCCGACCGCGTCTTCGGACGGCAATCCCGTTCCCGCCGCCGGAACGGCTGCGCGGCGCCCGGACGGCCCCGGCTGCTAACTTCCGCCTCATGGCGGACCACACTCTCCGGACCCAGCTGACCCACCCCGATCGCGGCGTCCTGCTGTTCGGCATCACCCCGCCCCGCCTCAGCAACACTCCCGAGCGGATCCGGGAGATCACCGCCGCCACCCTCGCGCGGCTGAGCGACCTCGACGTCGACGGGCTCGCCCTCTACGACATCGACGACGAGAGCGACCGCAACCCGCGGGAGCGGCCGTTCCCCTACCTGCCGACGCTCGACCCGGCCGGCTACCACGCGGACTATCTCAGCGAGTGGACCCGTCCGGCGGTCATCTACCGGTGCGTCGGCAAGTACCCCGAGGGCGAGCTGCGGGATTGGCTGCGGACCGCCGACACCGACCGGGTGCTGCCGGTGTTCGTCGGGGCTTCCTCGAAGGGCAAGCAGGTGCACACCCGGCTCTCGCAGGCGCAGGCGTTGCGCCGGGAGGTGCGCCCCGACCTGCTGCTCGGCGGCGTCGCCATCACTGAGCGGCCCGACGAGCACCTGCGGCTGATCGCCAAGCAGCAGGCCGGCTGCGCGTACTTCATCTCCCAGGTGATCTACAGCGCCGACGCGGCCAAGAGCATGGTCTCCGACTACTTCTACGCCTGCCGCGAGCAGCAGCTCGAACCCAGGCCGGTCCTGTTCACCCTCTCGGTCTGCGGTTCGGCGAAGACGCTGGCGTTCCTCCAGTGGCTCGGCGTCCACGTCCCGCGCTGGCTGGAGAATTCCCTGCGCCACGCGGACGACACGCTGGCCGAGTCCTACGAGCAGTGCCTGGCGAGCGCCCGCGAACTGGCCGCCTTCTGCCGCAAGCTCGGCATGCCGTTCGGCTTCCTCGTGGAGAGCGTGTCCATCCGCAAGGTCGAGATCGAGGCCTCGGTGGCTCTCGCGCGCGAGGTCGGCGCACTGCTCGGCCGGAGGGCTACAGCGGATCCAGCGCGGTGATCTTCCACTGCCCATCGGTGCGATGCGCGGTCACCGACAACTGCCCGGCAGACGACTGAGGCGCGCCACCGCCGGGCAGAATCATTTGCTGGTCCAGGAAAAGCAGCAGGCTCGCGTCGTCGCCGTGCGGCGAGCGCCCGCGAACTGGCCGCCTTCTGCCGCAAGCTCGGCATGCCGTTCGGCTTCCTCGTGGAGAGCGTGTCCATCCGCAAGGTCGAGATCGAGGCTTCGGTGGCCCTCGCGCGCGAGGTCGGCGCACTGCTCGGCCGGAGGGCTACAGCGGATCCAGCGCGGTGATCTTCCACTGCCCATCGGTGCGATGCGCGGTCACCGACAACTGCCCGACAGACGACTGAGGCGCGCCACCGCCGGGCAGAATCGTTTGCTGGTCCAGGAAAAGCAGCAGGCTCGCGTCGTCGCCGTGCAATGAGCGGACTCCGATCGCGCGCACTGTGGTTGTCCGGACGAGCTTTTCGTTCGCCGCGCGTTGACGGGCCGCGGCGAACTGGCTTTGGTACTGCCCCACCGCCGAACCAGTCAGGACGTCGGCCGCGGCGCGCGCGGTGCGGTCCAGGTTCGCGTAGTCGTAGGAAAAAACCGCCTTCACCGCAGCGCTCACCTGGTCGGTGACCTGCGAGGTCGCCACGGGGTCGACCATCGCCTCGTCGTCCTCGGGGTGCAGCAGCGACGCCTGCACCCCGAACCACACCGCGCACGCCAGCGCGACCGCGGCCACCCCCGCGGCGATCGTCCGCCGGTTCACGAGCCCACCGCCTGGACGCCGCCGATCTTCCACGTGTCGCCGTCTCGTGCGAAGTCCACGGCCAAGCGCGCCTGTTTCGCCGAGGGCGCGCCGTCGCCGGTGCTCACGCGGACGTTCAGGACCGCGATCAGCCGTGCCGTTCCCGCCGAAGGGTTCAGGTCGGTGACCGCGGCCTGCACCAGGGAAGCCGTCGACACGGTTCTGGTGCGTTTGGCGCGGTCGATCTGCAGTTGCCGGTCGCCGGAGAGGTCTTTGCCGTACTGCCCGGTCGTCGCGGCGATCCAGCGGTCCACGTCGACCGCGCTCGTGCGGTAGTCGATCGTGTTGAGCGTGACCAGTTCCGTGCTCGCGGCGGCCAGCACGGCGTCCCGGGCGCGGCCGCGGGCGAGGCTGTCGTCCTGCGCCGCGCTCCACCACGACCAGCCGAACCACGCGGCGGCCAGCAACGCGACAGCGGCCAGCACGGTCAGCACCCGTCCGCTCAGGAAGGGCGGCCGGGAAACTTCGGCCGAGTCAGCCATCACGAACCGCCCAGCAACGCCCCGAGCCCGCCCTTCAGCGGCGCGGTCAGCTGGCCAAGCAGACCCGGCAGCTGCTGCTGCGAACCCTGGTCCGAAGGCGCGGAAGCCTGGGGCGCGGCCGGAATCGCGGGCGGCTTCCCCGCGTACGGCGCGTTCTGCGCACCGCGCACCTCAGTCGGGCTGCCCGGCGGCTCCGCACAGTAAGCGTTCATGTTGACCGGCGCGTCGCTCGTGTCGTTGGCCGGACGCTGTTTCGTCCCCTCGTACCCCTTCGTGCACGAATGCGGGTCGAAGAAGTTGAACACCACGCCCAGATGCCCGGTGCCGTCCGGCGAGGTCGTCGGCGAGAACGCCGAGATCACCGGGTAGGCCACCAGCAGTTCCTCGATCGCGTCCTTGCGCATCGAGGTGACCTGCGCGGTGGTGAGCGAGTTCGCGAACAGCACCCCGAGGTCGGTCCCGGACGTGGCCAGCACGTCGCTGATCTGCCGGCTCAGCTGCGGAGCCTCGTCGATCACCTTGCGCACAGCCGGATCCGACGACTTCAGCTGCCCGGCGATCGTCTTCAGCCCGGACGCGAACGCCGTGATGTTCTGCGCCTGCCGCTCCTGCGTCGCGAAAACCGTGCGGGAATTCGCCAGCAACCCCTGCGTGTCCGGCACGTACTGGGCGGCCGTCGCGGTGAGGGAGCTGGTGCTGTCCAGCAGTTTCCGCAGCTGCGGCCCCGACCCGGCGAACGCGTCGTACGTCTCGTCCACCACGGTCTTCAGCGATTCCGGATGAACGCTCGCGACCAGGCCGTCGAGATGCGTCAGCACCGAATCCGGCGTCGCGGGCAGCGACGTGCGATCCTGCGCGATCACCGCGCCGTCCGCCAGGTACGGCCCGGATTCGCGGTCCGGAAGCAGGTCCACGAACTGCTCCCCCACCGCCGACCGGTTCGCGACCTGCGCGTGCAGCGCGGACGGGATGTCCGGGCCGCCGGAGTCGATGTCGAGCCGGACGTCGATGCCCTGCGGGGTGAGCGTCATGGCCCCGACCCGGCCGACTGTCACGCCCCGGTAAGCGACCTCGGAGTTCACGAAAACCCCGCCGGAGTCGGCCAATTTGAGCGTCACGTGGTAACCCCGGTTGCCGAAAATCCGGTCGAGACCGGCGTAGTGCCCGCCCGCGTAGGCCACCGAAACGACGGCGATCGCGAAGAACACCAGCAGCTGGATCCGAACCTTGCGCGTGTTCATCAGCCGCCTCCCACCAGACCGCCGAGCAAGCCGCCCAGTACCCCGCCGTAGCCGGGTTTCGCTCCGCCCGTGGCCGGCGTGTTCGGCAGCGGCAACGGCAACTGCGGCATCCCTTGCCCCGCGGCGGGCGGAGCGCCGGACGTCGAAGGCGTCGGCAGCTGGAACGGCGGCTGCGACGAATTCGTGAAGTTCTGCACCAGCTTGTCGAGATCGAGGTTGATCCGCGCGTCGACGTTCGCGTAGTCGCCCTTGATCACGTTGCCCGCGTAGTCCGGGAACGGGTAGGTCAGCAGGATCCGCAGCGCGTTCGGCAGGTCCTGGCCCGCCGCGCTGAGCTGGCGCAGCGTCGGCTCCAGCGCCTTGAGGTTCGCGACGAGCTGGTCGCGGCTGCGGTTCACCGTGTCGACCGCGACGCCGGACAGCTTGTTCAGCGCGTTCAGCATCCCCACCAGCTGGTCGCGCTGGTCGGCGACGATCTTCAATCCCGGCGCGAGTTTGTCCAGCGCGGTGGCGAGGTTCTGCTTCTGCCCGGCGAGCGTGGCGGACAGCTTGTCCAGGCCGTCGATCGCGCGCAGGATCTCGCCCTTGTGCCCGTCGAGCTGGGTGGCGAGTTCGTCCACCCGGGACAGCAGCGCGCGCATCTGCGGTTCGTTGCCCGACAGCGCGTCGTTGAGTTCGTGGCTGATGTTCTGCAGCTGGTCGACGCCGCCGCCGTTGAGCAGCAGCGACAACGCGCCCAGCACCTCTTCGATCTCCGGATTGCGGTTCGTGCGCCCGAGCGGGATCCGCGCCCCGTCGGCGAGCTTGCCGGACGGCTTCTCCGCGGTCGGCGCGCTCAGCTGGACGAACTTCTCGCCGAGCAGACTGGACTGGCGCAGTTCGGCACGCGCGTTGGCGGGCAGCCGGACGTCGCCGTTCACCGTCATCGACACGAGCGCGGACCGGGTGTCCGGGGTGAGCGCGATCCGGTCGATCCGGCCGACCGCGACGTCGTTCACCTTCACGTTCGCCTGCGGCACCAGGTCCAGCACGTCGGTGAACAACGCGGTGACGTGGTACGGGTGGTCGCCGATGTCCGGGCCGCCGGGCAACGGCGTCGAGTACAGCCCGTTGAACCCGCCGTCGCTGCACCCGGCGAGCACCAGCACCCCGGCGAGCACGCCCGCCAGCCGTTTCCGGAGGCGTTTCACTTGCCACCTCCGGGTTTCTGCGTCAGCACGTCCGACAGCGGCAGCGGCAACGGGGGCAGCTGGCCGTTCTGCAGCGAGTTCAGCGCCTGCGGGATGGACGGCAGCTTGAGCGTGCCGTCGAGCACCGGCGCGAGCTTCTTGCAGATAGTGCCGAGCGCGTCCGGCAGCGGCTTCGGCGTGCCCGCGCTGATCAGCCGGCAGACGGTGAGGATCGGCGGGTTGGTGATCTCGTTCAGGTTGTCGCGCACCGCGATCGTGCCGGACGCCGCGTCGTAGGTGTTGATGAAGTTCGTCGCCCCGGTCGGCGCGATGTCGAGCACCTCGGCGAGCGCGGCCCGCTGGTCCACCAGCACCTTCGTCAGCGACGCCAGTTTGGCCACATTGGACGAAAGCCCGTTCTTGTTGTCCGCCACGAACTGTTTCACGTCCTGCAGCGACGTGGACAGCGAATCGAGCGCGGCCCCGACGTCGTGCGAATCGTCGGCGAGGAAGCCGCTGACGTCCGCGAGCCGCTGGTAGAACTCGTTCAGCTGGCTGTCGCTTTGGGACAGCGCGGAGGTGAAGGAGTTCAGGTTCTTCACCGTGGAGAACAGGTCGTCCTTCGAATCGTCGAGCGTGCCTGCCAGTTCGGCGAGCCTGCTGACGGTCGAGTTCAGGTCCTTGCCGTTGCCCTTGAGGTTGGCCGCGGCGGTGTCCAGCAGGTCGGAGAACGCGCCGTTTTTGTTGGCCCCGTTGGGCCCGAGCGCGGTGGACAGCTTGTCGAGGCTCGCGTAGAGGTCGTCCAGTTCCACCGGCGTCGCGGTTTTGTCGCGCGCCAGCACGGTTCCGCTCGCGAGCGTCGGGCCGCTGTCGTACGACGGCGTCAGCTGGACGTACCGGTCGCTCACCAGGCTCGGCGAAACGACCACCGCGCCGACGTCTTTCGGGATCGGGACATCGTCGTTGACCTTCATGTCCACGCGCACCGCCTGGCCCTCCGGCGTCACCGCCGTGACCTCGCCGACCGCGACACCCAGCACGCGCACGGAGGAACCGGCGTACAGGCCGACGGTCTTCCCGAAGTACGCCGAGATCTTCGTTCCGCCGGTGTCGCGCAGGACCAGGTAGATGCCCGCGGTCAGCAAAAGCGCTGCTACACAAGCAAACCCAAGCCAGGTGACCACATTGCGCCCTGCGCGAGTTTCGACAGTCATCGTCCGCCCACCCCCTGATCAGGCGCGGAGATCGGCGGCGTACAGCCCTCCGGGTTGATCGACAGCCCGCCCGCGGTGATCGTCGGCGGCAGCAACCCGCACAGATACCCCTCGAACCAGCGCCCGTTGCCGGTCGCGTTCGCGCCGACCCGGGCGAACGGGGCCATCAGCTGCAGGCTCCGGTCGAGGTTGCCCTGATTGCGCTGCAACACGTCGGTCACCTTCCCGAGCGCGGCGAGCGTCGGCCCGATCTGCGTGCGGTTGTCCGCGACCAGCCCGGACAGCTGCTTCGAGATCTCCTGCGTGCCCTTGAGCAGCGTGCTGATCTGCTCGCGGCGCTGCCGCAGTTCGGTGAGCAGCAGGTTGCCGTCGCTGATCACCTGCTGCAGCTGGGCGTTCCGGTCGGACAAGGTCTTCGAGATCTTGCTCGTGTTGGACAGCAGCGCGTGCAGATCGGCGTCGCGCGAGGACACCGTCTTGGACAACGCCGACAGCCCGGACAACGTGTCCTTCAAGTACTTCGGACTGTCCTTGAGGGAATCCGACAGCGCGGTGAAGCTCTGCGCCAGCTGCTGGGTGTCGATGTCGCCGACCGTGGTCGACAGCTGGTTGAACGCGTCCTGCAACTGGAACGGCGTCCGCGTGCGCTGCACCGGAATCGTGTCGCCGGGCGTCTGCGTCCCGCCGCCCTTCGTGTCCAGCGCGAGATACTTCTCCCCCAGCAGCGTCTTGATCTCGATCGACGCCGTGGACGCGTCGCCGACCCGCACGCCCTTCACCCGGAACTTCACGAGCACCTGCTTGTGCCCCAGTTCCACCGACGTCACCTGCCCGACCTTGACGCCGGCCACCTGGACCTCGTTGTCCGGCGCGAGCCCGGCGGACTCGGCGAACGCCGCGGTGTAGGTGGTGCCGTTGCCGAACATCGGGATGCTGTCGGAAAAATACGTCACCGCGGTCACCAGCACGATGAGCACCAGCGTCACCGCGCCGACGCTCGCCTGGTTCCGGTCCTTCAGTCGTTTCACGGGCCACACCTCGGCGCGCGTTCGGTGCCGGGGACCGGCACGATCGGCAGCGTCACGTCCAGCGAGGAGATGCCGATGGTGCCTTCGATCCCGCACAGGTAGTAGTTGAACCAGCTGCCGTAGCTCAGGGTCCGGGTGAACTTCTCCAGGTTGCCCGGCAGCACTTGCAGCAGATGCTCGACGAGCGGCTGCGCGTCGTTGAGGTTGTTCGCCAGCTTCCCGAGCTGGGTCACGTCCTGCTGCACCGCGGGACGGGCGTCGGCGAGCAGCCCGGCGGTCGCGTTCGTCAGGTCGCCGAGCGCGCCCACCGCGTCGCCGATCGGCTTGCGCTGCTCGGCCAGCCCGCTCACCAGCCGCTGCGTCTGGTCGACGAGGTCGCCCAGCTGCGGCCCGCGCGCGTTGACCGTGCCGAGCACCTGGTTGAGATTGTCGATGACCTGCCCGATCACCTTGTCCTTGCCCGCGATCGCCGTCGTGATCGACGCGGTGTGCGACAGCAGGCTGGTGATCGTGCCGCCCTCGCCCTGGAACACCTGCACGATCTCGGCGGAGAGCTGGTTGACCTCTTTCGGGTCCAGCGCCTTGAACAGCGGCTTGAACCCGTTGAACAGCACGGTCAGGTTCAGCGCCGGTTTCGTGCGCTCCGGCGGGATGGTGTCGCC
This sequence comes from Amycolatopsis rubida, assembly GCF_900115345.1. Classification (GTDB taxonomy): domain Bacteria; phylum Actinomycetota; class Actinomycetes; order Mycobacteriales; family Pseudonocardiaceae; genus Amycolatopsis; species Amycolatopsis rubida. The sequence continues at coordinate 52,931 of NZ_FOWC01000028.1, forward strand.
GGGAGACAGCGTGTCGCCGCCGCTGACGTCGGTGCCGAGCGAGAGGTAGCGCTGGCCGACGAGGTTGCGGTACTTGATGGTCGCGGTGGCCAGCGAGGGCAGCCGGTACGCGGACTCGACGAGGAACCGCACCTCGGCGTAGTTCTGCTCGCCCTGGTCGACCCCGATCGTCTCGACCTGCCCGACCTTCACGCCGGAGATCCGCACGTCGTCGCCTGCTTGCAGGCCGGACGCGTCGGTGAACTTCGCGACGTAGGACGCGGTGTCGCCGAAGTTCGTGTTCGCGATCGTGGTGGCGAGCACCCCGGTCAGCAGCACGGTGACCACGGCGAAGATGCCGATCTTGACCAGCGCGGGAACGAACGACCTCATTTCAGCTCCACCTCCGCCCCGCGGTACAGCGGTCCGACCAGCAGCGACGACCAGCCCGGCACGTTGTCCGGCGTGGTGTTCAGCGTCGGCGAGGCGAGCAGGTCGAGCAGTTTCTGCTCGTCGGCCGACCCGACGATGCTCGGCGCGCCGCCGGTCGACCCGGACCCGCCGGGCAGCGGGCCGTTGGTGAAGTCGCCGGGCAGCGTGCCGTCCGGATTGTGCGGCGGCGCGGGCTTGGTCGTCCCGTCCCGCACCGCGCCGTCCGGCGGATACTGCGGCCAGTGCCCGGGTTTGGGCACCTGCGGATAGCAGCGCGGGCCGCGTTTGTCGTCGTACTTCGGCTCGTCGACGCCGGGCAGGTACTTGCCGCGGCTCGCCGAGAACTCGATCGTCACGCGGCTGACCTCCGGATGCGCGGTGCCCTTGCCGAACGCCAGCTCCGCGTTCGGCACCGTCCCGGCCAGCTGCTTGAACAGGCACGGGTATTCCGGCGCGTACTTCGCGAGCACGTCGAGCGTGGGCTGCACGGCGGTGGTGAGGCGGATGATGTTGTCCTTGTTGACTTCCAGGAAGCGCGTCAGGTCGGTGGCGGTGCCGGTGACCGAGGAGTACAGATCGGTCAGGCCGCGCTGTTTCTCCACGATGGTCTGCGTCGTCGTGGTGAGGTCCGACAGCGCCTGCAACGCGTCCGGCGCGGCCTTGTCGTAGATGCCGGAAACGGTGGCCAGCCCGGTGATGTCGGCTTTCAGATCGGGCAGCGACGGGTTGAGCTTGCCGAGGTAGTCCGACAGCTGGGTCAGCGTCTCGCCGAGCTTCTTGCCGCGTCCGTCCAGCGCGGTCGACACGGCGTTGAGCGTGCTGGAAAGCTTTTCCGGCTGCACCGCCCGCAACAGCGGCATGACGTGGTTGAGCACCTGCTCCAGCTCGATCGCGGTGCTGCTGCGGTCCTGCGGGATGACGTCGCCCGCCTTGATCGGCCGCTGCGCCTGCTCGGGCAGCTGGAGCGCGACGTACCGTTCGCCGAACAGGGTCTTCGGCAGCAGCCGCGCCGAAACGTTCGACGGGATCACGTCGGTCTTGTCCGGCTGCAGCGCCAGTTCCAGCTCCGCGTGGTCGCCGACCGGCCGCACGTCGCGGATCTCGCCGACGAGCATGCCGCGCACCTTCACGTCGCCGCCGACGCGCAGCTGGCTGCCGACGTGGTCGGTCTCCAGCTTCACGAGCGTCACCGGCGTGAACACCTTGCGGTAGGCGGCGATCGTGGTGGTGAAGAACAACGCCGCCACGACCAGGAAGACCAGCCCCAGCAGCTGGTACTGGAGCCGTTTGCGCACCTCTCGGCGGGTACTCATCCGGATATCCGCACTGTCGTGTTCGCGCCCCAGATCGCGAGGCTCAGGAAGAAGTCCAGCACCGAGATCAGCACGATCGACGTGCGCACCGCGCGGCCCACCGCGATGCCCACCCCGGCCGGTCCGCCGGACGCGGTATAGCCGTAGTAGCAATGGGAAAGGATCACCAGCACGCTGAACACGATCACCTTGGCGAACGACCACAGCACGTCCTCCGGCGGGAGGAACAGCGTGAAGTAATGGTCGTACGTGCCCGCCGACTGGCCGTAGAGCCAGATGGTGATCTGCCGCGACGCGAGATACGAGGACAGCAGGCCCACCGCGTACAGCGGGATCACCGCGGTGACCCCGGCGAGCACGCGCGTGGTGACCAGGTACGGCATGCTCGGCACGGCCATCACTTCGAGCGCGTCGATCTCCTCGGAGATCCGCATCGCGCCGAGCTGGGCGGTGAACCCGCAGCCGACGGTCGCCGACAGCGCGAGCCCGGCCGACAGCGGAGCCACCTCGCGGGTGTTGAAGTAGGCGGAAATGAACCCGGTGAGCGCGGCGGTGCCGAGCTGGTTCAGCGCCGAATACCCCTGCAAGCCCACGATGAGGCCGGTGAACAGCGTCATGCCGATCATCACGCCGAGCGTGCCGCCGATCACCGCGAGGCCGCCGGTGCCGAAGCAGACTTCGGTGAGCAGCCGCGTGGTTTCGCGGCCGTAGCGGCGGATCGTGCGCGGCGACCAGGCGAGCGCCCGGCCGTAGAACGACAGCTGTTTCCCGAGTCCTTCGAGACTCGCGCCGGGACGCGCGATGATCTCCAGCGTCCGGTCGGACGCGCGCGTCTGCTCGATCGGTTCGGCCGTCATGTCACAACGCCTTCGGGGGCACGACTTTGAGGTACACGGCGGTCAGCACGACGTTGATCAGGAACAGCAGCAGGAAAGTGATCACCACCGCCTGGTTCACCGCGTCGCCGACGCCCTTCGGCCCGCCCGCCGGGTTCAGCCCGCGGAACGCCGCGACCACGCCCGCGACGAAGCCGTACAGGAACGCCTTGATCTCGCTGACCCAGAGGTCCGGCACCTGCGCGAGGGCGTTGAAGCTGGCCAGGTACGCGCCGGGCGTGCCGCCTTGCAGGACCACGTTGAAGAAGTAGCCGCCGAGCACGCCGACCACGCTGACCAGGCCGTTGAGCAGCACCGCCACCACGATCGCGGCGAGCACCCTCGGCACCACGATGCGCTGCACCGGGTTGACGCCGAGCACTTCCATCGCGTCGATCTCTTCCCGGATCTTGCGCGCGCCGATGTCAGCGCAGACCGCGCTGCCGCCCGCTCCGGCCACCAGCAGCGCGGTGATCAGCGGGCTCGCCTGCTGCACGATGGCGAGCGCGCTGGCCGCCCCGGTGAACGACTGCGCGCCGATCTGCGTGGTCAGGGATCCGAGCTGCAGCGCGATGACCGCGCCGAACGGGATCGCGACCAGCGCCGTCGGCAGAATGGTCACGCTCGCGAAGAACCAGCACTGCTGGATCCATTCGCGGAACTGGAACGGGCGTTTGAAGATCGCCCGCAGGACCTCCCAGGACAGCGTGGCGAGCCTGCCGACCTGGGTCAGCGCCGCGGTGCCCGGGAGAGTGACCGAGCCGCTTCCGCCCACCGCACCTCCCAGTAGTCACCCCCGAGTCTTGCCCATCCCCGCCCGCCGATTTCGGTTAGCGGTGTTCACTGCCGTCCCTTCGGCCCCCAGCCGTCACCCTAGGCGCAGCAGCCCCGGCTGCCCGTCACAATTTCAGCGCGTGCGTGGCGGTCGCCCCGCCGTCGGCGACGAACTCGCCCCCGGTGCAGTAGGAACTCTCGTCGCTGCCGAGGAACACCAGCAGCGGCGCGATCTCGTCGGCGCGGCCCACCCGGCCGAGCGCGACCTTCTTGCCCACCCAGGACACGTCCACTTCCGCGCCCGCCGCGTCGGACACCATTTTCGTGTCGATCATGCCCGGATGCACCGAGTTGACCCGGATCCCGCGCGCGCCCAGCTCCAGCGCGGCGACCTTGGTCATCCCGCGGATCGCGAACTTGGTCGCGGTGTAGGCGACGAGGAACGGCATCCCGGCCAGACCCTCCACAGAGGACACGTTGACGATGGAGCCGCCGCCGGCCCCGGCCATGGGTTCAACGACCGAGCGCATGCCGAGAAACGCCCCGATCTGGTTGATCCGCACGACGCGTTCGTATTCGGCCAGCGGCGTCTTCGCGAGTTCCGAAAAGTACAGCACCCCGGCGTTGTTGACCAGCACCGTCGGCGGCCCGAACGCGGCCGCCGTGGTCTCGACCGCGGCGGTCCAGCCGTCCTCGTCGCTCACGTCGAGATGGCAGAACACCGCCGCTTCGCCGAGTTCCGCGGCGAGCGCTTCGCCTTCGTCGTCGAGGACGTCGGCGATCACCACCTTCGCGCCCTGCGCGACGAACGCTCGCGCGGCGGCCGCGCCCTGTCCGCGGGCCGCGCCGGTGATGAGGGCGACCTTGCCGGACAGCCGGTGCTCAGTCATGCGTCCTCCGGGTTCAGGGCAGCGAAAGCAGCTCGGTCGCGGCGAACATCCGCTCCGGGTCGCGATCGGCGAAATGCGCGCCGACCTTTTCGGCGAGTTCGCCCGCGGTCCAGGCGCCGTTCGCGGTGTCGAACCGCTCCTCCACCGACGGCGGCTTCAGCAAGGCGACCATGCCGCCGTGCACGACGAAAACCTGACCGTTGATCGAGTCCGCCTCCGGCGAGGCGAGGAATGCGACAAACGGAGCAACATGCTCTACCGACAGCGGATCGAGCCCGTCCTCGGGGGCTTCGCCGAAGACATCCGCGGTCATCGCGGTGCGGGCGCGCGGGCAGATCGTGTTGGCGCGCACGCCGTATTTCGCCAGCCCGCGCGCCGCGGAGATGGTGAGCGCCGCGATGCCCGCTTTGGCCGCCGAGTAGTTGGGCTGGCCCGGCGAACCGACCAGGAACGCCTCGGACGCGGTGTTCACGAGCCTGCCGTACACCGGCTGTCCCTCCATTTTGGAGCGATCGCGCCAGTACGCGGCGGCGTTGCGGGACAGCAGGAAATGCCCGCGCAGGTGCACCGCGATGACTTTGTCCCAGTCCTCGTCGGACATCGAGAACAGCATCCGGTCGCGGAGCACGCCCGCGTTGTTCACGACGATGTCGAGGCTGCCGAAGTGGTCCACCGCGGCCGACAGCAGCTCCTTCGCGGTTTCAGCCGCCGAGACGTCCCCGGCCACCGCGAGCGCTTTGCCGCCTCGCTGTTCGATCTCGGCTACGACGTCTTTCGCCTCGCCGATGTCGTTGACCACGACGGACGCGCCTTCGCGGGCCAGCGCGAGCGCCTCGGCCCGGCCGAGCCCCGCTCCGGCCCCGGTGACGACAGCGACCTTGCCTTCGAGCGTCGCCGAAGAAGCCCCAGCCCGGTCGCCGTGCGTGTTCCCTGCGGTCGGTTCCACCCGCGAGCCTCCTCGTCGAAGCCTGCCTGACGCAGCACAGACTAGAATCTGTTCTCGTATTGAGCAAGTCCCGATTAACCGGTCTTGAACAGGGCGTTCTTTGGGCAGTTCGTCACCGCTTGCGAAACACGTTCTACTTCTTCCTCGGGAACCGGTCCGATCACCAGGTTCTCGTCGTCGTCGAGATCGAACACCTCCGGCGCGAACCCCACGCAGACCGCGTTCGCCTCGCACAGCGACCGGTCGACACTGACCTCCATGCTTCCTCCCGTCCGCCACTCCTGGTACAACTAGAACAGGTTCTAGCTTACCGCCGGGGCCCGGTACGACACCACAACGAGACCGGCGGGGTGGAGGTGACGGGTGCGGATCGACTACACGCCGCAGCAGCGGGAACTGGCCGCTGAGCTGCGGGAGTACTTCGCCGAACTGATGACGCCGGCGCGGCGGGAAAGCCTCGCCGCGCCCGGCGGCGAGTACGGCGACGGCTTGGCGTACAAGGAAATCGTGCGGCAGCTCGGCAAGGACGGCTGGCTCGCGCTCGGCTGGCCGCGCGAGTACGGCGGCCAGGACCGCAGCATGCTCGACCAGCTGATCTTCACCGACGAGGCGGCGGTCGCCGGGGTGCCGGTGCCGTTCCTGACGGTGAACACGATCGGCCCGACGATCATGCGGTTCGGCACCCCGGACCAGAAGGCGTTCTACCTGCCGAAGATCGCCGCGGGCGAACTGCATTTCGCGATCGGCTACTCCGAACCGGGCGCGGGCACGGACCTCGCCTCGCTGCGCACGCGGGCGACCCGCGACGGCGACGAATACGTGGTCAACGGCCAGAAAATGTGGACCAGCCTGATCGAGTACGCCGACTACGTGTGGCTCGCCGCGCGCACCGATCCGGAGGCGCGCAAGCACAAGGGCCTGTCGATCCTCATCGTGCCGACCTCCGCCCCGGGGTTCTCCTGGACGAAGGTGCACACCGTCGCCGGCCCCGGGACCAGCGCGACGTACTACGACGACATCCGGGTGCCGGTCACGTCGCGGGTCGCGGAGGAGAACGCGGGCTGGCCGCTGATCACCAACCAGCTCAACCACGAACGCGTCGCGCTGACCTCCGCCGCGCCGGTGCGGAAGGCGCTGGCCGACGTCGCGGAATGGGCTAGCGAGGAGTCGCTGACCGACCGCGAGTGGGTCCGGACGCATCTCGCGCGCGTGCACGCCTACGCCGAGTATCTGAAGCTGCGGAACTGGAAAATCGCCTGGGCCGCCGCAGCCAGCGAACTCGGACCGGCCGAAGCGTCGGCGACCAAGATCTACGGCACCGAGATGGCGATCGAGGCGTACCGGCTGCTGATGGAGGTGGTCGGCGCGGCCGCCGTGGTGCGCGATGGCTCCCCCGGCGCGGTGCTCGCGGGACGGCTGGAACGGCTGCACCGTTCGGCGTTGATCCTCACTTTCGGCGGCGGCACCAACGAGGTGCAGCGCGACATCGTCGCCGCCACCGCCCTCGGCCAGCCCGTGACGCGTTAGGAGTTCTCCCGGTGGACTTCTCTCTCACCGAAGCACAAACCGACCTCTCCGCACTGACCCGGCGCATCCTGACCGATCAGGTCACCGCGGAATCGCTGGGCCCGCACGGATCCGGCGGTTTCGATGCTCCATTGTGGACTACCATGGCCCGCTCCGGAGTCCTCGACGCCGCCCTGCCGTCGACAGTCGGCGGCGGTGGTTTCGGGCTGCTGGAACAGTGTTCTGTCCTGATCGAGATCGGCCGCGCGGTCGCTCCGGTCCCCTATCTGTCGTCTGTGGTCCAGGCTGGTTCGGTCCTCACCGACCCCATGCTGGCTGAGCGATGGCTGCTGCCGGTTTCGCGCGGCAAAGCTGTCCTCTCCGTCGCGCTGGGCGGCTCGTTCGTCGCTTCAGACGGACGCCTCACCGGTATGCAGACCGCGGTCCCCTTCGCAGCTTTCGCAGACGCCTTACTCGTCGAAGCCAACGACGGCGTGTACATCGTCGAGAAGGACGCCGTTGGTGTCTCTATCGAAGCGCAGTCCACCACTGACCATGCCGACGCTGCTTTGGTGACGCTGTACGACACCCCCGGAATCGCCCTCGGCGATGTCGGTGAACAGTTGCGCCTTCGCGGCGCTCTCGGCGCTTGCGCACAACAGTTGGGTGTGTTGGAGCGCGCGCTCGAACTGACAGCTGCGTACACGCGTGAGCGCAAGCAGTTCGACAAGGTGCTGGGCAGCTTCCAAGCCGTCCGACACCGACTCGCCGACGCGTACATCGACGTCGAAGCCGTACGGCTGACGCTGTGGCAAGCAGCCTGGAAGCTCTCCGAAGGCCTTCCCGCCGCCGCTGACGTGTCCACCGCGAAGTTCTGGGCCGCAGAGGCCGGACACCGCGTCGCGCACACTGCGGTGCACCTGCACGGCGGTGTCGGCATTGATGTGGAGCATCCCGTACACCGCTACTTCGCCGCCGCGAAGCGCCTGGAGTTCAGCGGAGGCGGGGCGACGGAGCACCTGTTGGGGCTGGGTCAGGTTCTCGTGAGTGGCAATCCCGGTTAGTACTCCAGCTGTAGTTCGTGATTGGGCGCTGGTTGCTGGTGTCGTCGCTGGTAGTGGCTTTGGCGGGCTTGGTGCTGGTGTCGTCGGCGCCAGGCG
>NZ_FOWC01000045.1 GCF_900115345.1 Amycolatopsis rubida
AACCTGGGCGAGCAGGACGCGATGGTCATCGACGAGACTGGGGGCCTCGAGAAGGGCGGCAGCACGGTCGGGGTGCAGCGGCAGTACACCGGCACGGCGGGGCGGATCGGGAATTCGCAGATGTCGGTGTTCGTGGTGTATTCGACCTCCGCCGGGCATATCTTCATCGATCGGGAGCTTTACCTCCCGGCCGGGTGGGTGACCGGGGACGAGGCCTACGGCAAGGACGCCGCCGGCCTGCGCGACCCGCTCGGGGACCGGGAGCAGGCCTACGTGCTGGCCGTGGCCTGCGATCACCGCATCACCGACACCGCACCGCGTCGCCCGCGCCGACGAGACGGCTGGCCGAAACGGGTCTGGCAGGAGCTCTCGGCCGGGGCCGGCGCGAAAGGGCGGCGTTACTGCCTGTGGGCTCGCATCCGGCTGCGCCAGGCCGGGAAGCCCGGGCAGCGCTGGATGCTGATGCGCCGGAACCGGCGCACCGGCGAGACCGCGTTCTACCGCTGCTACAGCCCGCGCCCGGCGTCGCTTGCCGAGCTGGCGCGGGTCGCCGGACGACGCTGGACCATCGAGGAGACCTTCCAGACCGGCAAAGAACTCACCGGGCTGGACGAGCATCAGGTCCGGACCTGGACCTCCTGGTATCGCTGGACGACCCTGGTGATGCTCGCCCACGCCTTCCTCGCCATCACCGCAGCCCACGCCCGCACCGACACGGAACAGGGCCTGATCTCATTGACACGCAACGAGATCAGGCACCTCTACAGCAAACTCGTCCTCGAACCAACCCACACCACCACCGACATCCCGGCCTGGTCGATCTGGCACCGAGGACACCAACACCGAGCCCGCCTATGCCACTACCAGCGACGACCCCACACCCCACCAGCCTGATCACGAACTACAGCTGGAGTACTAGTGTCCTGCGTCGTTAATTCGTCGTCAGTTAGGCTCTGGCGGCATGACTGATGGTGCCGCGGGACGTCGGGGGCCGAAGCTTGAGCCGGTAG
>NZ_FOWC01000027.1 GCF_900115345.1 Amycolatopsis rubida
CCCGGTCCCATTCCGAACCCGGAAGCTAAGCCTGACTGCGCCGATGGTACTGCAACCGAAGGGTTGTGGGAGAGTAGGACACCGCCGAACTCAACCTGAGAAGTCTGGGCCCCGGTCCGAGAACCCCCCGCGGTTCTCCCGGGGCCCAGACTCATGTCACGGACAAAACAAGGCCCGGAACCCCCGCGCGAGGACCCGGGCCTTCACCATGTTCAGGTCACAGCGACAGCCGGCGGCCTCGGACGGGAGACGAGAACACCAGCGAGGTCGTGGTCTCTCCGTAGCGCTGGGCCCGTTCTACGAAGCGCTCCAGCTCGGCCGTCGTGCGGCAGTGCACGCGGAGCAGCCAGCACTCGTCACCGGTCACGTGGTCGGCGTCCGTGATCTCCGGCAGCGGGAGGATCGCGTCGCGGAACTGCGGGCCGTCCAGGCTGCGGACCCGCACGATCGCCTGGATCGGGCGGCCCAGCTTCTCCGGATCGACCCGCGCCGCGTAGCCGGTGATTACCCCGCGCTGTTCCCAGCGGCGCACCGTTCGGTCACGGCTGGCGCAGAGCGCGAGACTCGGCGGCTGATTTCCGAGAACGTCAGGCGGTCGTCGGACTGGAGCAGCTCCAGCAGACGCCGATCAACATCGTCCGGCTCCACTGCGGCACCTTCTCCGAAACTCCAGGCCAACTGCCGTCCGGGCCCGGAAAACCCTGGTGAAGATGCTCGCATCCTCTCTCTTCTCCACGAATCTTCCGAGGGCCGTCGAGTACTTCGGGCGGGACCTCGCCCAAGGCCTCGCCGACGGCTACCTCCTCGTCGAGACCCGCGGCCCGGGGCATACGCCGAAGCTCACCTGCCGGGCGCGATCTGCTTGCCCTACCGGGAAATGACCGAGGAAAGCACCCGTGACCTCGACCGGAACCTCGTCTACGTCTGCTACTGCGAAAGCATTTACCCCAACGCCGCCAGCCAGGGCGCCTACCGGCTCGGCTTCACCGTGAAACGGCTCTCCGGCGGCAGCACGACCTGGCTCGCCCATGGCTATCCGACCGAAGCCGGGCAGCCCGTACCCTGGAAGTCGTGACTCGTCTGCTCATCATCCAGCCCGATGCCAGCGATCCCATCGGCCCGCTCGGGGAGTGGCTTGCCGAAGCCGGCGCGGAACTTGACGTGCGGCTGCCGCCGGAGCAGGAGTTGCCCTCAAGCCTTGACGGGTACGACGGGTTGATCTGTCTCGGCGGCGGCATGGGCGCGCTCGACGACGCGAAGCACCCCTGGCTCGCCGACGTCCGGAAGCTGCTCGCCACCGCGGCGGGGAACGCCGTGCCGACGCTCGCGATCTGTCTCGGTTCGCAGCTGCTCGCCGTCGCGACCGGCGGGCAGGTCGCGGAGGGCGAGTCCGGGCCCGAGGTCGGGCCGGGGCTGGTGTCCAAGAAGGACGCCGCGTGGGTCGATCCGCTCTTCGCGGACATGCCCTTCCTCCCGGACGTCCTGCAGTTCCACCGCGACGTCATCACTGTCCTGCCGCAGAGCGCCGAGCTGCTCGCATCCACGCCGAAGTACCCGCACCAGGCCTTCCGGATGAACCGTTGTGTCTACGGTGTCCAATTCCACATCGAAACGACGCCGGAGGTCGTCCGCGCCTGGGCCGAGGCGGCACCGGAAATGGCGGAACTCACCCGTCCGGGCGCGCTGGAGGAGGACGCCCTGATCTCTGCGCACGCGGACATCGCCGAGACATGGCGTCCGTTCGCGCGCCGGTTCGTCCAGGTGGCCGCCGGGCAGCTGGAGGCGGCTCCGGAAAGTCAACGCCAGTTGCCGCTGGCTTAACGGATGACGTCGGAATCACTTACGGCGAGTTAACGGTTCACCCAAACGGTCAGGTACCTTGCGAGAGGTATTTCCGTAGGGTTCGGAGGTCGGGGTGGACCCCTCGCTGCTCGTTGTCGTCGTGATCTGCACGGCGCTGGTTTTCGATTTCACCAACGGCTTCCACGACACGGCGAACGCGATGGCGACCTCGATCGCCACCGGAGCACTCCGGCCCCGCGTCGCCGTCGCGATCTCCGCGGTGCTGAACCTGGCCGGCGCGTTCCTGTCGGTCGAGGTCGCGAAAACGATTTCCAGCGGTCTCGTCGACGAGACGAGGATCGGGCCCGCCATCGTGTTCGGCGGGCTGATCGGGGCGATCGTCTGGAACCTCTTCACCTGGTACGTCGGCCTGCCGTCGAGTTCGTCGCACGCGCTGTTCGGCGGCCTGATCGGCGCGACCTGGGTGTCCGCGGGCGCGGACTCCGTCCACTTCGCCAAGATCGTGGACAAGGTGCTCATCCCGGCCGCGGCGTCCCCGATCATCGCGGGAGCGGCGGCGGCCGCGGTCACCTACCTCGTCTACCGGTTCCTGGTGCGCAAACGCGGCGGGCGCGGTTTCCGGGTCGGGCAGATCGTCTCGGCATCGCTGGTCTCGCTCGCGCACGGCACCAACGACGCGCAGAAGACCATGGGTGTCATCACCTTGACACTGGTAGCGGCTGGAAGTCTCCCTGCCGGGTCCGCGCCGCCTGTCTGGGTGATCATCAGCGCCGCGTCCGCGCTCGCGCTCGGCACGTATCTCGGTGGGTGGCGCATCACCCACACTCTCGGCAAGGGCCTGACCGACATCGAAGGCCCACAGGGATTTTCCGCGCAGACCAGCAGCGCCGTGGTGATCCTGCTGTCCTCGCACCTCGGTTTCCCGCTGTCGACCACGCACGTCTGCTCGGGCGGCATCATCGGCTCCGGCGTCGGCCGTCGCGAGGCTCCGGTGCGCTGGCGGATGGCGGGCCGGATGGTGCTCGCGTGGCTGTTCACGCTGCCCGCGGCGGCGATCGTCGGCGCGGCGGCGGGCAAGATCGCCTCGCTCGGCGAGGCCGGGACCATCGCGGTCGGCGTCGCCGGCATTCTCTTCGCGGCCGGGATTTACCTCCTTTCCCGCCGCAAACCCGTCACCGCACACAGCTTCCAGGTCCCCGAACCCTCCGCCGCCGAGACCGAACCGGACCGCCTGGCTGCCTGAACCCGCCCGGCTCCGGCTACGGTGTGAGCGATGGCAGAACGCGCGCGGACCACAGCTTCGGCGGCCAGGTACGGCTTCACTGACACCCGGGCCGACGGTCAACTGCGCGCTGCGGGCTGGTGGACCGAAGGCGGACCCGCCGACGGTGCCGCCGACGTCCTCCTCGCCCTCTCCCGCGCCGCGGATCCGGACCTCGCGCTAGCCGGGCTCGACCGCATTCGCGAGGCCGACGAACCCGGTTGGCCTGAGCTGGACAGCGCGCTCCGCGAGAACCGCACGTTCCGCGGTCGGCTCCTGGGCGTGCTCGGCACCTCCACCGCGTTGGCGGATTTCCTCGTCGCCAATCCGGGCGAGTGGCGTTGTCTCGCGGACAACCGGTGCACCGAACCGGCGAAGTTCGCGGAGCGGCTGCTTGAGCGGGTGCGCCAGGACGACGGGACGTACGTCACCGGGAGCGCCGCCGAATCCGAGCTGCGGGCAGGCTACCGCGGGCTGCTGCTCGGCATCGCCGCCGCTGACCTCGGCCACCTCGTCGAACCCGGGCTGGAGCACCCGCGGTTCCGGGACGTGGCCAGCGAGCTGACCACTCTCGCCGAGGCCGCGGTGCGGGCCGGGCTCGTGGTCGCCGAGCAGGAGGTCGGCGCGTCCGCCGAAGACACGCTCGCGGTGATCGCGATGGGCAAGACCGGCGGGCGGGAACTGAACTACGTCAGCGACGTCGACGTCATCTTCGTCGGGGCCGGCGACCTCGGCGTCGCGACCCGGCTGGCCAGCACGATGATGCGGCTGGTCGGCAACGCGTGCTTCGAGGTCGACGCGGCGTTGCGGCCGGAAGGCAAGAGCGGCGCGTTGGTGCGCACGCTCGAAGGGCACACCGCCTACTACCAGAAGTGGGCGAAGACCTGGGAGTTCCAGGCTTTGCTGAAGGCGCGTCCGGTGGCCGGCGACGCCGAGCTGGGCCGCCAGTACGCGGAGATGGTCGCGCCGATGGTGTGGTCGGCCGCGGACCGCGAGAACTTCGTGACCGAGGTCCAGCAGATGCGCCGGCGGGTGGAGGACCACGTCGCGTCGGAGCATCTCGAACGCGAGCTGAAGCTGGGCCGCGGCGGATTGCGTGACGTCGAGTTCGCCGTGCAGCTGTTGCAGCTCGTGCACGGCCGGGTGGATCCCGCGCTGCGCTCGTCGTCCACTTTGGAAGCGTTGGCCGCGCTTGGCGACGGCGGGTATGTCGGCCGCGCGGACGCGGCGGAGATGAGCTCGTCGTATGAGTTCCTGCGCACCGTCGAGCACCGGCTGCAGCTGCGTCGGCTGCGGCGGACGCACCTGTTCCCCGCCGCGTCGGACACCGATGAGCTGCGGATTCTCGCCCGCGCCTGCGGGATTCGGCCGATTCGCGGACGCAGTCAGGGCGAGGCGTTGCTTGCCGAGTTCCGCCGCCACGCGCAGGGGATCCGGCGGCTGCACGAGAAGGTGTTCTACCGTCCGCTGCTGCAGTCGGTGGCGAATGTGCCGACCGAAGCGTTGCGGCTCACCACGAAACAGGCTGCCAGCCGGCTCGCTGCCCTCGGGTACGCCGCGCCGGAAGGGGCGTTGCAGCACATCAAGGCGTTGACCGCCGGGGTGTCGCGGCGCGCGGCGATTCAGCAGGCGCTGCTTCCGGTGTTGCTCGATTGCCTGGCCGACACGCCGGATCCGGACGGCGGGCTGCTCTCGTATCGCAAGGTGTCCGAGGCGCTTCAGGACACACCGTGGTACCTGCGTGTGCTGCGTGACGAGGGCACTGTCGTCGAGCGGCTCGCTTTCCTGCTCGGGACGTCGAACCTGGTACCGGACTTGCTCGTCCGCGCGCCGGAAGTGCTGCAGCTGCTGGGAGATCCGGCTCGGTTGACCGGACGTACGCCAGCCGAAGTGGCGACGTCGCTTCGGGCTGCCGTACGCCGTCAGCCTGGGCTGAGCGCTGCGGTCACCGCTGCTCGGTCGCTGCGTCGGCATGAGCTGCTTCGTGTCGCGTGCGCGGATTTGCTGGGACTGCTGGATGTTCCGTCGGTCTGCGCAGCGCTGTCGAGCGTGTGGGTCGCGGTGTTGCAGGGAGCGCTCTCGGCGGCTTATCGGCAACGGCAGGCTGAGCTGGGGCGTACTCCGGCGACGATCGCGGTCATCGGCATGGGCCGGCTCGGCGGGGCGGAACTGGGTTACGGTTCGGACGCCGACGTCCTTTTCGTCTGCGAACCCGCGGAAGGGGTTCCGGACGCCGAAGCGGTGCGGTTCGCTTCGTCGGTCGCGGAGACGGTGCGGAAGATCCTTGGCGCGCCGAGCGCGGATCCGGCGCTGGTCGTGGACGCGGATCTCCGGCCGGAAGGACGCAGCGGGCCGCTCGTGCGGACGCTGGAGTCGTACCGCGCGTACTACCAGCGCTGGGGCGAGGTGTGGGAATCGCAGGCGTTGCTGCGGGCCCGGTTCGTCGCCGGGGACGAGGAGCTCGGCCAGCGGTTCATCGAGATGATCGACCCGTTGCGCTATCCGGAAGGCGGGCTCGACCCGACGGACGCGCGCGAGATCCGCCGGATCAAGGCCCGGGTCGAGACCGAACGGCTCCCGCGCGGAGCCGATCCGACGCGGCACACGAAACTCGGCCGCGGCGGTCTCGCCGACGTCGAGTGGACGGTCCAGCTCCTGCAGTTGCAGCACGCGCATGAGGTGCCCGGGCTGCGGACGACGTCGACTCTCGACGCGCTCACCGCCTTGGCCGAAGCTGGTCTCGCGCCTGCCGAATCCGTGGACTCGCTGCGCGAAGCCTGGCTGCTGGCCACGCGCGTGCGCAACGCGACGATGCTGGTGCGCGGCAAGGCAGCGGACGAGGTGCCCGGCACCGGCCGCGACCTGGCCGCGGTGGCGCGCGTGTTCGGCTACTCGGTGGACGACGACCCCGGCGAGTTCCTCGACGCCTACCGCCGTGTGACGCGGCACGCGCACGCCGTGGTCGAGGAACTCTTCTACGACAACTAGCCTGGACGTCGTGACCGACCGCGAACCGTTCCGCACCCGGATCAAGGTGCGCCACTACGAACTCGACACGCTGGGCCACCTCAACCACGCTGTGTACCACTCGTACGGCGAGGTTTCGCGGCTGGAAGTCTTCGAGGCGGCCGGCGGCAACACGCTGCACGAATCGCGTCTCGCGCCGGTGCTGCTCGAATCGAACATTGTGTACCGGCGGGAACTGCGCGCCGGGGACGTGGTGGACGTGACCTGCGACGCCTCGTTCGGCGACGGCAAGGTGTTCTGGATGACCTCGCGCATTGTGAAGCTGGACGGGACGCTTTCGGCCGAGATCAAGTGCACGCTGGGATTGATGGATCTGGAGAAGCGCAAGCTGGTGCCGGATCCGCGGGGGCATTTCGAGCGGGCCGGGGTGGATCTGAAGATTCTGTCCACTTCGGAGTGAGGCTTCGGGACGGGTCGCCGGAGTCAGTCCAGTCGCATCCCGTGCCACACCAGGTCCACCAGTCCCTCCGTCTCTGCCTGCCAATCTCCTTCCGGAGTAAGGAAAAACAGCCCGCCGAGGCCGCGCATCAGTGTTTCCGTCTTCAGGTCCGGCCGGATGGTGCCCGCTTCCGCGTTCGCCTTGCGCAGGGTGTCGAGCGCGTCGAGCATCCGGGTGTACGCCTGCGTCGGCAGTTCGCTCCGCGACGCGCGCAACGCGTTGGCCAGTCCGCGTTTCGTCATCATGTAGTGCGCCAGGTGGTCCACGATCCAGACGCGCAGCGCCTGATCGGGGGAATGCGTGGCGAGTAATTCGGGCACGATCTCGACGAGCCGGTTCACCTCGCGTTCGTAAACGGCCAGCACCAGCGACTCCGGCGTGGGGAAGTGCCGGTACACCGTGCCGACGCCGACGCACGCCTCCTTGGCGACCGCGTTGAACGACACTTCTCCTGCCCGGCTCACGGTTTCCGCCGCCACCGCGAGGATCCGTTCGTGGTTGCGCCGGGTGTCCGCCCGCCGCGGGCTCACCGGCATCGCGCCTCCCGCGTTTGCTTCGCCTGCCTGACCTGGAGCTGCTCCAGCGTCACCTGGACCAGCTCCACTTCGTTGCGTAGCGGATTCTAATCCGCTAGCCTCGGTCAAAGCGAGCCAAGCGGATGAATATCCGGTTTACCTCCGGCGGCTCGTGTTCCCGAAGGGCCGTCACCACCACCATCACGCCGCAGGACGTCCGCCGCGGACGTCCTGCGGGAAAGCGAACCCTACTGTGGACATTTCCCTTGAAGTCAATGGAAGAACCGAGCAGCTCGGCGTCGAGCCGGGAGTGACCCTCCTGGACGCGCTGCGCGAGCGGCTCGGCATCACCGGTCCGAAGAAGGGCTGCGACCGCGGTCAGTGCGGTGCCTGCACCGTGCACGTCGACGGCAAGCCGGTGCTGTCCTGCCTCACGCTCGCGGCCGCCGTGCGCGGTCCCGTCACCACCGTCGAAGGACTGTCCGCCGAGGACGAACTGCACCCGGTGCAGCAGGCGTTCGTGGACCAGGACGCGCTGCAGTGCGGGTTCTGCACGTCCGGGCAGGTGATGTCGGCGGTCGCCGCGGTGCGCGACGACGTGTCCGACGTGCGCGAGTTCATGTCCGGCAATCTGTGCCGTTGTTCGGCGTACCCGAACATCGTGCGCGCCGTGGAGCAGGCGAGGCAGGCCGATGCGACCGTTTGAGCTGACCGCACCCGCCACCGTCGAGGACGCGCTGGGCGGCGCGGGCACCTACCTCGCGGGCGGCACCACCCTGGTCGACCTGATGAAGCTCGACGTCCTCACGCCGCAGCAGGTGCTCGACATCAACGACCTGCCGCTGCGAGGCATCGACACCGCGGACGGCCTGCGCTTCGGCGCGCTGGAGCGGATGGGCGACATCGCCGCGCATCCCGGCGTGTACCCGGCGATCTCGCGCGCGTTGCTGCTCAGCGCGTCGCAGCAGCTGCGCAACATGGCCAGCATCGGCGGAAACCTGATGCAGCGCACGCGGTGCTCGTATTTCCGGGACGTCGCGATGCCGTGCAACCGGCGTTCGCCGGGCAGCGGCTGTTCGGCGATTTCCGGCGTCAACCGGATGCACGCGATCTTCGGAGCCAGCGATTCCTGCGTGGCCACCCACGCCAGCGATGTCGCGGTCGCGCTGGTCGCGCTCGACGCGGAGGTGGTGCTGGCCGGTGCCGAGGGCACCCGGACGGTCGCGCTGACCGAGTTCTACCGGCAGCCGGGCGACACCCCGGAAATCGAGCACGACCTGCGTCCGGGCGAGCTGATCACCGAGGTACGGGTGCCGCGGCTGGATTGGGCGGAGAACTCGACGTACGTCAAGATCCGCGACCGGCAGTCGTACGAGTTCGCGCTGTGCTCGGCGGCGGTCGCGCTCGACGTGCGCGACGGGAAGATCGCCGACGCCCGTGTGGCGGCGGGCGGAGTCGGGACGGTGCCGTGGCGGCTGCCCGCCGTGGAAGAGGCGCTGCGCGGCGCGGAGCTGACCGAGGAAGCCTTCACGGCCGCCGCCGCAGTGGCCGTCGAGGGGGCAAAGCCGTTGTCCGGCAACGTGTTCAAACCTTCGCTGCTGAAGCGGACGATCGTCCGCGCGCTGCTCGAACTGACCGAAGGGAGCCGGGCATGAGCGCGCGGCTGGACGGTCCGCGGAAAGTCACCGGCCAGGCCGATTACGCGCTGGACCGCACGTTCCCCGGCATGCTGTACGGGTACATCGTGCTCAGCACGATCGCGCACGGCGAGATCACCGCGATGGACGTGACCGCGGCGAAGAGCGCGCCCGGGGTGGTGAGCGTCTACAGCCCGTTCGACCCGCTCGAACTGCACCCGTTCAAGTCCCAGCTGATGGGGGACTTGTGGCTGCTGCTGCACGACCGGGACGTGATCTTCTACGGACAGCCGATCGGGCTGGTCGTCGCGGAGACGTTCGAACAGGCGCGGGACGCGGCGGGGCTGATCGAGGTCTCTTACCAGGAAAAGCCCGCGCTGACGTCGATGGAGGACGGGCTCGCGACGGCGGAGGACGCACCGGAGAGCCGGGGCAGCGCACCGTCGATCGAGGTGCTCGCCGACGGCGTCGAGTCCATTGCGGACGCACTGGCGCAGAGTTCGGTGGTCGTCGCGGAGACCTATCGCACCGCGACGCAGAACCACGCCGCGATGGAGCCGCATTCGGCGGTCGCGAAGTGGGACGGCGGCGAACTCTCCCTCTACAGCGGAAACCAGGCCAGTTACCTGCAAGCCACGGAAATGGCCGGGGTGCTGGGCATCGAGCCGTCGGCCGTGCACGCGGTGAACCCGTACGTGGGCGGCGCGTTCGGTGGCAAGGCGGGCACCTCGGCTCCGGGGATGCTGGCCGCGGCCGCCGCCAGGGCGCTCGACCGTCCGGTGAAGTGCGCGCTCACCCGCGAGCAGGTGTTCACGGCGACGGCGAACCGGCCGGCCACGGTGCAGAAGATCGCACTGGGCGCGGATCGCGACGGCACGTTGATCGCGGTGCGGCACGACTCCTGGTCGGCCACCTCGATGAGCCGGTCCTTTGTGGAGCCGACGTCGCACGGCACCTCGCGCGAGTGGTACGCGACGCAGAACCTGTCGATCAGCCAGAAAATGGTGCCGCTGCACATCCCGCCGGGCACGTTCATGCGTGCGCCCGGGGAGGCCTCGGGTTCGTTCGCGCTCGAAAGCGCTGTCGACGAGCTCGCGATCGCTTTGGACATGGATCCGATCGAACTGCGGAGGCGCAACAGTTCGCTCGCTCCTCCCGGGGTCGATCTGCAGTGGTCGAGCAAGCACCTCGACGAGTGCTACGAGATCGGGGCACAGCGGTTCGGCTGGGCGAACCGGTCGCCGCGGGGGCACGTCGACGGGGACTGGCTGGTCGGCATGGGCACGGCGACCGCGATGTTCCCGGGGCTGCGCTTCCCGGCGACGGTCGAGATCGTGCTCAACGCGGACGGGACCGCGGACGTGTCCACCGGCGGAGCCGACCCGGGCACCGGGCTGCTCACCGTGCTGGCCACGATCGGGGCCGAATCCCTCGACATCGACCCGGAACGCGTCACCCCGCACCTCGGCGATTCCCAGTTCGCGCCGGGCGGCATGTCCGGCGGCTCGACCGCCACGGCGAGCACCGGCACCGCGATCATGCTCGCGGCCACCGAACTGCTCGACGAGCTGGTGGCGCTCGCCGCCGAGCCGGGCGCGCCGTTCGAGGGCGAGGTCGTCACGTACGCGGAAGGGCTGCTGCACGGCAACCACGGCACCATGCCCTTCGGTGAACTGCTGCGTGCGATCGGCCGGGAATCCTTGTCCGCCAAGGGATCTTCGGCCCCGGGCGAGGAGATGACGAAGCATTCGTTCAGCTCGTTCGGCGCGCAGTTCTGCGAGGTCCGGGTGCACCGGCTGACCCGCGAGGTCCGGGTGTCGAGGATGCTGGGCGTCTTCGACGGCGGCCGGATCATCAACCCGACGCAGGCACGGAGCCAGCTGTCCGGCGGCATGATCTGGGGCGTGTCCGCGGCGCTGCACGAGGGACTGGAAACGGAGCCGAGCGGACGTCCCGCGAACGCGGACTTCGCGAGCTATCTGCTGCCGGTCAACGCCGACATCCCGGAAATCGACGTCCAGTTCGTCGAGTACCCGGACACGCTGCACAACGCGGTCGGAGCCCGCGGAGTCGGCGAGATCGGCGCGGTGGGCATGGCGGCCGCGGTGGCGAACGCGGTGTGCAACGCGACCGGGATCCGGGTGCGGAGCATTCCGATCATGATCGAGGATCTGCTGGTGGAGTGACCGGGAGGGGACGTCCGGGTGCGGGCGTCCCCTCCCGGGTAGCCGGGGCTGACGGCGCTCGGCGGGTTTGCGGGGCACCGGGGGAGCACGCCGGAGTGCGGAGTGCGGTGTGGGCTGGTCTCGGTGCGGTGGCGGGTGTGGTGTGCGCTGGTGAGTCCGCGGCGTGGCGGGCGGGTCCCGGCGGCTGTGGGAGCGGCTGATCACCGCGCTGCGGGGCCCGGCGATCCGCGAGATCGCGCCCGGCGATCCCGGTCCGGACACCGCGGCGCGCGCGAAGGTCGCCTGGTGCGCGGGAGAGCATCGGGGATGTCGCATCCTTCCGGAAATCGCCGAACCCGGTCTGCCTGCCGCGCAAGCGAAACACCTGGGAGGTGCCCGCCTCCCTCGCGGACACCCACCGCCGCGATGCTCAGCCCGGCAGCTGAGCCCCGTCCGGAAAGTCGGTGGACCGGCTCAGCTCCGCCCATTCCGAGATCTCCTTGTCGACCGCCGCGCGGCCGTTCGCGATGAGGCGGAGGGCGTCGGAGCCGAGGACCAGGTGCGCGGGCGGGTTCGGGACGTCGAGGATGTGCAGCACGGCTTCCGCGGCCTGGCGCGGGTTGCCGAGTTGTTTGCCGCTGGCCGCGAGGCGGTGTTCGCGGACCGGGTTCATCACCTGGTCGTAGTCCGGCACCGAACGGTCGGTGCGGACCATCGACCGGCCCGCCCAGTCGGTGCGGAACGACCCCGGCGCGATCGCCGTGACGTGCACGCCGAACGGAGCGACTTCCTTGCCGACCGTTTCGAGAATGCCTTCGACGGCGTACTTGCTGCCTTGATAGAAGGACGTGCCCGGCACGGTGATCAGCCCGGCCATCGACGTGACGCCGAGGATGTGCCCGCGCCTCCGCCGCCGCAGGTACGGCAGCACCGCCTTCACCGTCGCGACGACGCCGAACACGTTCACCTCGAACTGCGCGCGCAGCTCAGCCATCGTCGACTCTTCGAAGACACCCTCGTGGCCATACCCGGCGTTGGCGATGACTACGTCGATCGGGCCTACCTCGGCCTCGATCTCGTCGACGGTCTGGAACACCGCGTCGTCATCCGTGACATCGAGGATGCGTGCGAGGGACTTCCCCGGCTGGAGCTGCTCGAACTCCGCAGCGTCGGCCTGCTTGCGCACGGTGCCGACGACGGTGTGGCCGGCCTGGAGCGCGGCCTCGGCGAATGCCCGGCCGAGGCCCGAGCTGGCACCGGTGATCAGGAAGAGCTTGGTCATGCAGCCAACTTTACACCGTGTTGAGAAAAATCTGCACTGCGTCAAAAATAGTCAGCGTGATAGAACGTGCAGGTGGAAGAGCGAAGCACTCGCCGTCGGACCGCTCCGACCAAGGGGGATCTGCGCGAACGCGCGATTCTCGACGCGGCGGAGCAGCAGCTGAACTCGACGGGCGGGGCGGGCATGACCGTCGCCACGATCGCGCAGGACGCCGGAATCACCCGGGGCGCGCTCTACTTCTACTTCGGGTCCAAGAACGAGGTGCTCGCCGCGCTGGTCGAGCGGACGGTGACCGAACTGCGCGCCGAGGTCGACGCGGTGGACACGGCCGCGTCGGCTCCCGGCGACGCGGTCCGGCAGGGGATCGAGCGGACCGCCCGGATGTGGCGCGAGCACGGCACGGTGATGCGCACGGCGGTCGAGCTCTCCCCGTCGGTTCCGGCGATCGACCAGGCGTGGCGCTCGGCGGTGATCGCGCTCGCCGACACCATGGGGGGTGTCGCCGAGCGCGCCGGACTGCCGTCCGGAACCGCGGCGGAGGTCGCCGCGGCGCTGGTCTGGATGACCGAACGCGTCTTCTACCAGGCGTTTGTCGCGGACAGCTCGCTGGACGACGCGGCGGCGACGCTGACCCGGGTGTGGCTGTCGGCGCTCGGCATCCCGGCCTAGTCCATCGCGATGGCCCCACCGGGTCCGGTACGGCCTGCGGCACGTAGTCCCTGGTCGAGAAGACGCCCGCGGCGGGACCCCGATTACCGCCGCGACGAGGAGACCGTCACCCGTGTTCTGGGCGGGGGTTGCGAGGCAGGCCGAGGTCGTGCCCGCATGGACCAAGCGGGGGCGACATTGGGGCAACGACGGTTCTCCGGGCGACTTCCGGGCAACGTCATTCGGCGCTTCACGTCTTGAGGGTTAGAGATTCGCCAAAAGACACGGGGAGCATGAAATGGGATTCACCGCGATGAAGTCGATGAAGCTGGTCATGGTCGGCGGGGCGGTCGCCGCGACTGCTTTGCTTTCCGCGTGCAGCGGAAACAATGTCGACGGAAATGGTTCCGCGGCGAAGAACGTTTCCGCCGCGGCGGCCGTCAAGCAGAATCCGCAGGGCGGTTCGGCCGGCGCGGCGGGCACCGCGGCCACCTCGAACGGCGATGTCAACTGCAGCAAGCTCGGCGGTCAGGTCGGCCCGGCGGACGGTCCGAAAATGGATCTGATCGCCGTGCAGAGCAACGACGGAACCATTCCGGGCTGTACCGAAGCATTCGATGTCATGATGAAGTACTACGAATTGGCGCCGACGCAGGGCGAGGGTCCCGGCCGCCGGGTGCTCGACATCGACGGGCATTGGACCTGTGCGCTGGGCGCGGGAGACGAATTCGCCCAGGGCGTCGTGAATTGCGGCAAGGACGGCGGCACCGAGTTCATGATCAAGACCGCGCCGGCCGGGGGCACGGGCGGCCAGCAGCCCGCCGCCCCGGCGCGCCGCTTCCCGGACACGACGCAGACCGTGCAGTTCACCGGGTTCGACCGTTCGGTCAACATGGCCCAGTTCCAGCTGATCACCTGGCAGAAGGGCGGTCCGGACAACGGCCACTCCGTTCCCAGCGACCCCAAGATCTACCGCCTGCCGGTCAGCAAGACCACCCAGGTGTTCGGCGCGGCCGAACTGTGCCCGGGCAGCGAGGTCGCCCTCGACCCGCAGGGCCGCGGCACGAACCCGTGCACCGAGCAGGCCCTGATGGAGGCGCTGACCGGCCCGACCCCGCCGCAGGCCGAGATCCACGTCGACAAGAACGACAACATCGACGTCGTGAAGGAGCTTTACCGTCCCTGAGCGGATGACTGACGCGAACCGGCGGCCGGGTATTCCTGGCCGCCGGTTCGCGTTACGCGTCGAGTTTCCGCTGCCCGGAATCGAAACTGCGCAACGCGGCGCCGACGGCCGCGGCGACGGTGATCTCGTAGACCTCGTCTTCCTGGTATTTCGTGGTCAGTTCGGCGAAATCGGCATCCGTGAGCCGGTGAGACGCGTCGCGGACCTTGGCCGCGAACGGCCGCAACGGCGCGGGCAAGCCGTCCCCGCTCGCCGCCGCTGTGCGAAGCGCCTGGTCGGTTACCGCGGGCGCGGTGAACACGGAATACCGCATGTTCTCCACCGGATCCTCGTGCTTGCCTGCCGGACCATCGGCGAGCAGGAAGCCGGGGAACCGGTACCCGAATTTGTGCAGGGCACGGGTTCCGCTCTCCAACTGGCCTTCGCGCAGCACGAAGCCGAACGCGTTCGCGAGCCGGTTCACGATGTTCCACACCAGGTTCACCCGCAGTGCCTCGCGAATCGCCTCCGGCGGGAGATCCGGCAGAGGCGATCTGGTCCGGATTCAGCGTGACGGTCTCCAGGAACGCCCGAACGGTGCGCACCTCAGGGCGCGCCGCGTCTGGTCGCGACGGGTCGATCTCGCCTTGTCCGGCGATCCGGGTCAGCTCCGCGTGCGAGTCGATGCAGAACGGGCACTCGTGCAGCAACGCCGTTGACATGGCGAGAAATTCGCGTTCCCCGGCCGTCCAGTACGACGGGCCGCGCATCGCCGGAGCGGTGAGATCCAGCAGCGTCCGGGTGAGGAAACCGGGACGGTACAGCAGCATCTTCACGATGTCCGGCGGCTGTTTCGAGGTAACAGACAGGAACAGCCTGGCCCGCAGGCGATGTCCGTTGTCGAGAATGGACAGTCTCATCAGGACTCCAAGATAGCTAAGCGGCCCGCGAGGAAACGCCGGTCGGCTGGATTGACAGCGAGTTCGCGGGCCCGCCGGTAGGCGGCCATCGCCTCGTCGGTGCGGCCGAGGCGGCGCAACAGGTCGGCGCATGCGGCGTGCATCAGGTGATACCGGTCGAGCCCGTCGATCCCGTCGATAAGCGCCAGACCTTCTTCCGGGCTGGTGGCCATGACGACCGCGACGGCGTGGTTCAGTGCGATCACCGGCGACGGACTCGTTTCGTGCAACCGCTGATACAACCCGGCGATCGCCGCCCAGTCGGTGTCCGCCGTGGAACGAGCCCGCGCGTGCTGCACGGCGATGGCGGCCTGCAACTGATCCGGCCCAGGCATCTGGAAGCGCAGTGCACGGTCCAGCAACCTGATAGCTTCGGCGATTTCGCTGTAGTCCCAACGACTTCGGTCCTGGTCTTCGAGCAACACGAGGTCGCCGTCCGGTGCGTAGCGAGCGGCGGTGCGCGAATCGTGTGCGAGCAGCAGCGAAACCAGGCCGAGCGCTTCGGGTTCGTCCGGCATGAGCGTCGCGACCAGTTTCGCCAGCCGGATCCCTTCCTGTTGCAGCTCCCGATGTTCCGGAGCGGTGTACCCTTGAGTGAAGATCAAATACAGCACCGCCAAGACCCCGGACAACCGCTCGGGCAGCAGATGATCGGCTGGCACGGCGAGGCTGATCCCGGCGTCGCGGATCTTGCGTTTGGCCCGCACCAGCCGCTGCGCCAGCGTCGCCTCGCTGACCAGGAACGTCCGCGCGATCTGCCCCGCGGTCAGCCCGGCCACTGCTTGCAGGGTCAACGCGACGCGCGCCTCCTCGGCGAGCGCGGGGTGGCAGCAGGTGAAGACGAGGCTGAGCCGTTCGTCGCCGATCGCGAGCAGGCTGTTCTCGGACGGTTCCACCGCGGCCTCCGGCTGTTCCCCGAGCTGAGCGAGCTTCTCCCGACCGCGGCGGGCGCGCCGGAGCCGGTCGATCGCGCTGTTGCGGGCGGCGGTCAGCAGCCACGCTACGGGGTCGTCCGGCGGCTCGCCGCCCCAGTAGCGCAGGGCGAGCGCGCACGCGTCCTGGAGTGCGTCCTCGGCGAGTTCGAAGTCGCCGAGGGCGCGGACCAGCGCCGCGAGCATCCGAGCCCGGTGCACGCGGTAGGTCTCCCGCAACGACGAGGTCATGCCTGGTGCGAGAGCCCTGGCACGCTGGCGACCGGGCGCACCTCGACGGTGCCGACCGCGGCCATCGGGCACAGTGCGGCGAGTTCGAGAGCTTCGTCGAGATCGCGGCAGTCCAGGACGTAGACGCCGCCGAGATGCTCGTGGGTCTCCAGGAACGGCCCGTCGGTGATCAGCGTCTTTCCCCGCGGACGCTGACCGTGGTGGCGGTGTGCTCGCCTTGCAGCGGATGCTCGGTCACGTTCGCCCCGCGTCGGCGGCATTCGTCGGCGAACGCGTTCACCCTGGCCAGCGCGTCCGGGAAGGCCGGATCGCCGGGTTCCGGGCGGTCGCAGTTGTAGATCACCGGCAGGTACCGCAGGTGTCCTCCGAGGGCCGGTCCGGCGAGTTCGTCAGTGGAAGACGAACGCGTCGACCGTAACTCGACAGCACGAGCCGGGCTTCCCGGAAATTCCCGGAAAACGGAGAACGGCGGGCCCGGGGGAGCCCGCCGTTCTCGCGAGGAGGGGATCAGCCCTTCTGCCACAACGCTGGCGCGTTGGGCGGTTCCCAGCCCTGCTGGGCGGTGTGGCCTTGCCGGCACACGTAGCTGACCCCGTTGAACGTGACGCGAGTGCCTGCGGGGTACGAGGTGCCCGCGGTCCAGGACGTCCCGCCGGGCTGACCGGTCGGCGACGTCGGACTCGTCGTGGGCCCGCCGGTCGGCGTCTGCTGGACGTTGAGCACGAAGTCGAACGCGGCCTCCTTGGCGTTGTTCGGAGCGTCGCGGACGGTCATGAGCAGCCGCGAGTCGAAGATCGTGTCGGTGTTGTTCCGCGGCTCGCCCGGGAAGTACAGCTGGGTCGTCAGGATCGGCTCCCCGGGGGCCTGGACCTTGACGTGGATGTGCCGCGTCCGGCCGGGGTAGAGGCCGGGCACGATCGTGGACAGCTTGAACTCGCCGAGGTCGTTCGTGTACTGGTGGCCGCGGAAGGTGTAGCCGACGTTGTCGTAGGCGCCGTTGACGTCTGCCTGCCAGAAGTCCAGCAGCGCGCGGCCGATCGGCTGGCAGGACAACCCGAAGACGTAGCCGCTCACGGTGAGCCGCTGGCCTGGGGTGTTCTGGTCGACGAGCACGCCGCGCTCGGGCGAGTTCGGCTTGAAGTACGGGCCCTCGATCTGGTCGACGGTCGGTTCGTCGCCGTCGTGGCAGTACGGGGTCGGCTCGACCTTCTGCCCGCCCGCGAAGTTCGTGCGGGCCAGGGCGGGACCGCCGACGAGTGCGACCGGTGCGGCGACTCCGGCGGCCAGCGCGGCCTTGAGCACTGCCTTGCGGCTGAACTTTCTGTCTTCGTCCATGCCTGCTCCTCGGTGGGGGCTCGGGATTCCCCTCGACGGTAGGGAGGAGATCAGCCCGCGGCGATGGACGGAGTCATGCAGTCGTGGTGAATCTTCGGGGCGGTGTCGCCGGTCCGGCGGAATCCGCCGGGGCTCAACCCGGTTTCGCGCCGGAAGAACCGGCAAAAGTAGGCCGGATCGGCGAATCCGACGCGGCTGGCCACCTGCCGCACGGACAGATTCGTCCGCAGCAGGAACCGTTTCGCCTCCTGAGTCCGCGCTTCGCGGACCAGTTCCGCCGCGGTGCGCCCGGTTGCCGCCTTGACGGCCTCGGTGAGGTAGCCGGGAGTGACGCCGAGCCGTTCGGCGTGCGCGCGCACCGACCAGAGTCCCAGCTCGGATTTTTCGGCCTGCTGCGCGAATTCCGCCGCTACCGCGCGGGCGCGGGCGGGCGCCGGCGCGGGCGGGATCCCGGGGAGCCGTCCGGCGCGCACGATCAGCACGTGCAGCAGCGCGCGCAGCACGGATTCGCCGTCCTCGCCGCCGCGGCGGAATTCCTCCTCGAGTTCGGCGATCAGCCGCGCGGTCCGGTCGTGCTCGGTCCGGTCCAGTTGCAGCCACGGCCGTTCGCGCAGCCTGCGCAGGGTTTCGCGGTCGGCCGGATGGTCGAAGAGGAAATCGTCGGTGAACAGCACGAGCGATCCGGCGAGTTCGCTCGCCTCCCAGTGGTGCACCTGGCCCGGTGTGACGACGCCGAGGTGCGGCGGGCGCAGCTCCCACCGCGTCAGGTCGACCACGTGCGCGCCGGTCCCTCCGGTGACGAGCACGATTTCGTGGAAAGTGTGCCGGTGCGGGAATTCCGCCCGCGACAACGGTCCGACCGCGTCGAAAGACCCGACCGCGAACGGCACCGCGCCGGGTGCGGGCACCTCAAGCCGGTGCAGCGGAAGTTCACCGGTTTTGACCGGTCGGCAGCACATTCCCGGGGGCACCGTCGTCCCTCGCATCAGTCCGTCCTTTTCGCCGGTTTCGGAACGAAAAGTCTAGACCAATTTCGCTGCGGACACCTCCGCCGGAAGTATCAGTAACTCGGTGGAGTGACGCTCACCAGGAAGCGGGCGGTGGTCCGGCCGTCGTTGCGGAAGCGGTGCGGGATGGTCGAATCGAAGTGGCAGCTGTCGCCGGTCTTGAGCACGTGCGTCTGCTCGCCGACCTGGACGGTGAGCCGTCCGGCGATGACCACCACGCATTCCTCGGACGGATGCGAGCGCAGTTCGTCGGACGAGACCCCGCCGGGTTCGAGCACGCCTTCGAGCACCTCGAGCTTCGCGCCGCCCGGCGAGGCGCGGGTGTAGGTGATCGCGTGGTGCGGCGAGGAGATCCGGTACCGGTCGTCGTGCCGGATCACCGCGACGGTTTCCTCGTCCGGCTCCTGGAACAGGCTGAACAGCGGAATGTCGAGCACCTCGGCGATCCGCCGCATGGTTTCCAGGCTGGGGTCGGTGACGCCCCGCTCGACCTGGCTGATCAACCCGGTCGACACTCCCGCCTGGTCGGCAAGCTGGCGCACGGTCAGCCCGCGCAGGGTGCGGAACTCGCGGATCCTCGTCACGGTCACCCGATCATTATCGTCAAACGGTGCTTCGGCGCAGGTCACCGGCCTCCGCGGGTCCCGCTGGGCGGTCCCCCGCCCCGACCTCGACCGCGGTTCGCGAGGGCGGCCGGGTCACCAGGCTGACCGCCACCGTCACGATCAGGTTGACGACGAGCGCGGGCAATCCGACGACGGTTCCCGCCGGCATGGTGTGCGCGACGAGCGAGCCGAGCGCGGGCACACCGACGATCAGTCCGCCGCACAACGCACCCGCCGCCAGCCCTGGCGCGGTGACCCGGCGCCACAGCATCGAAAGGAACAGCGCGGGAGCCAGCTGTCCGACGGCGCTGTACACGTTCGTCATGATGCTCAACAGCTTTTCGTTGCTGTGTGCGACAAGAAGTACGGAAAGCGCGGTGAAAACGAGAACTCCCACGCGCATCGCAGTCAGCGACGAGGCCCATCTCGCCGACCGGGCCCCGAGCACGTTGCGGGTGAACAGACTGCTGGCCGCGAGCACCAGCACCGCGGTCGGCACCAGCGCGACGAGAATGCCCGCGCCGCCGAGCAGTCCGATGACCCATTCCGGGTACTTCTCGCGGACGAAAATGAGCAACGACGCGTTGGCCTGTTTGCCGGTCAGCTTCGGCAGTGCGAGCACCGCGGCGAGCGCGATCATCACGATCAGGACGTAGAACAGCGAATACAGCGGCTGGACCACCTGATTGCGACGGATCGTCGCGACGTCCTTCGCGCTGTAGGACACCTGGAACATGTGCGGCAGCGCGAACGAGCCCAGTGGCGTGAGCAGCAGGAAACTCATCCACCACCAGGTGTTCGTGGCCGTCGACCCGTGGAGTCCGGGCAGTGTCGCGCCGCTCGGATGCGCTTGTTTCATCGCGTCGAACACGCCCAGCGGACCGCTGACGCCTGCCGCGTCCGCCGCGCCGATCGCGACCACGAGCAGGATCGCGATCAGCAGCACGTCCTTGACGATCGCGGTGAACGCGGCACTGCGCATCCCGCCGACCAGTACGAATCCGGCGACCAGCACCCCGCCGGCGATGACGTAGGCCAGCGACGGGACCTCGCTGCCGAACAGGCTCGCCAGGATCAGGCTGAGCCCGGTCAACTGGACCTGCGCGTACAGCAGCAACGCGACGATGCCGAAGACCGCGACCAGGCCGCCGAACCAGCGGGCTTCGAAGCGGGTGGTGAAGTAGTCGGCCATGGTGACCAGGCCGTGCTGCTTGCCCGCGCGCCAGATCTTCGGCACCACCCAATAGCCGACCGCCGCGGTCAGCACGACCGTGCCGAGGACGTAGAACCCGGGCGCGCCGTCGCTGAACACGCCCTGTGACGCGCCGAGCAGCGCGAACGTGGTGAACGTTTCGCCGACCAGCAGGAACCAGAACAGCCAGGTGCCGAACCGGCGTCCGCCGACGGACCATTCCTGCAGATTCATCGCCCGGCCGCGCGCGGCGGCGACGGTGCCCCAGACGATCGAGCCGACCGCGATGAGAAGAGCGAGCGCCAGTGCCATCGCGTCACACCCGGTCCAGGTCGCCGCGGCGGCGGTCGATCGCGTAGACGAGACCGATCGCGCCCGAGCCGATCAGCACGCCCGCGGTCATCCACACCAGCAGGAACGGGATCGAGCCGAAGACGTAGCCGATCCGGTTGACCAGCGGGATCGCCGCGACGCACCACGCGAACGGGACGACGAGCAGCAGCCAGTGCCATCGGCGTTTTCCGGGTCGGGTCATGATCGCTCCTCAGCTACCCGCGTCGCCATGTTCAGCCTGGATGAATGTGCATCAGTGTGAGCGATGAGTTGTGTCGCGTCAATGACGACAATCGGGGTGACGCGAGAGAGGCTTGCGCAGTGGAAGTGCGCGCTGTTCACTGTGGCTGACGGCAGCTCTCGCGGAGGTGACTCGTGGATCCCGACCGGTTCCGTGCCCAGTTCCCCAGTTTGGCCGACACCACGCACCTGGCTTCGTGTAGTCAGGGCGCGGTTTCCGCGCAGGTCACCGCGGCGTTGGGGGAGCTGGCGTATTCGCTGCGCGACCAGGGTGCGCCGTGGGGTCCGTGGATGACTGAAGTCGAGCGCTTGCGCACTGCCGCGGCAGGTTTCCTCCACGCGCAACCGGACGAGATCGCTTTGGTGCCCTCTGCGTCGCACGCCGCTTTCCAGGCGGTCAACGCGGTCGACTTCGACGACGGCGGCGTGATTGTGTCGATGGCGTCGGAATTTCCGAGCGTCGGACAGGTGCTGCACGCGCGACGTCCGGCGCGCGAGCAGATGCGGTGGGTCAGCCAGGACGCGATGCGTTCGCTCGGCGTGATCGAGGCTTACCGCGCCAAGATCGACTCGTCGACTCGGCTCGTTTCGATTCCGTTCGCCTTGTACACCAATGGTTCCTTGCAACCGGTGAACGAGATCGCCAAGCACGCGCGGGCGGTCGGCGCCCGAGTTCTGGTCGATGCCTATCAGGCGGCCGGCGTCGTCCCCGTCGACCTCACGCGACTGGACTGCGACTACCTGATCACCGGCACCCTCAAGTATTTGCTCGGCCTGCCCGGAATCGCGGTGCTGTTCGCCCGCTCCGGCGTCGAAGACCACCAGCCGCCGCGGATGACCGGCTGGTTCGGCCGCGTCGATCCGTTCGACTTCGACCCCGCGCTCCTCGACGTCCCGGCCAGCGCCCGCCGCTTCGAATCCGGCACCCCCGGAATCCCCGCCGCCTACGCCGCCCGAGCAGGCATCGAAGCCCTCAGCCAACTCGACCCCGGGCCAGCCTGGGCGCACGTCGAACGCCTGGTCGCGGAAACGACCGAACGCCTCGCCGCCGCGGGCGAAACGCTGAACGGGCCCGCTCCCGACGCTCGCCCCGGCCCGCAAGTCGCACTGGTCGACGCCGATCCCGTTGCCCTGGCGGACTTCCTGGCCGCCCGCCGCATCGTCACCGCGCCACGCGGATCGAACCTCCGGATCTCCTTCCATTGCTACAACACCATCGACGACATCGACCGCCTGTGCACGGCGCTCGCGGAATACCGGAGGCACGCATGATCCTCACCGCCGCGCGGCTGCTGACCGATGCGTCCGCCCCGCTGATCCACGACGCCGCCGTCGCCGTCTCAAATGGCGTGCTCACCTATGCCGGACCACGGAAATCCGCTCCGGACGGCCTGGCGACCGACCTCGGCGACGTCACCCTGATGCCCGGATTGATCGACTGTCACGTCCACCTCTGCCAGGACCCGGGTTCCGGCGAAGTCACCCTGGAAATGTCCAGCGATCACGACGCACTGAGCCGCCGGATGATCGCCAACGCGCAGCGATTGCTGGACGCCGGGGTCACCACCGCCCGCGACCTGGGCGCACCCGGCACCCTGGGCACCCGGGTACGGGACCGCCTTGCCGCCACCCCGAACGCCACCCCTCGAATCCTCGCCGCGAACGCTCCGATCACCGTCACCGGCGGCCACGCCGCGTCCATGGGCGGCATCGCGGACGGTGTCGACCAGGTCCGTGCGACGGTCGAACAGCACGCGGAGGACGGCGTCGACCTGATCAAAGTCATGACCACCGGCGGCTTCATGACCCCCGGCAGCCATCCGTCGGAAGCGCGCTACACCGTGGACGAGCTGACCGCTTTGGTGGCCGAAGCACACGCCCGTTCGTTGCCGGTCACGACGCACGCGCTGGGCGTCGAAGGCATCGAACGAGCCGTGCTCGCCGGAGTCGACTGCATCGAACACTGTGGCTGGGTCACCCGTACTGGTACGGAATTCGATCCGCGAATCGCCGAGATGATCGTTTTACGTGGCATCGCCGTGAGCCCGACCATGAACACCGCCTGCACCGCGGCGGACTACATGTGCCCGTGGGACGAGCGCGACGCCGTAGTCGGCAACCTGCGCGCCCTGATCTCCCTGGGAGCCATCATCGTCGCCGGAACCGACGCCGGAATCCCGTTAGTGCATTTCGAACGCTACGCCGACTGCCTGGACACCTTCGCCGAAGCCGGAATGACCCCGCGGCAAGCGATCGCCAGCGCCACCTCGGTCGCCGCCGGCGTATGCGGCCTGGCGGACGTAACCGGTCGGTTGGCGCCCGGCCTCCGCGCGGACGTCATCGCGGTGGACGGCGACCCGACCGAGTCGCTGGCCTCGCTGCACCACCCGCGTTTCGTCCTGGCTGACGGTCTTCGCCACGAAATTCGCGGCACCGACCTGGGAACCGGCGATTCGGCCGCTCGGGAGCGAATCCGCCGAAACCTCGAACAGGGAGCCGGACGATGACAGAATGAAAGATCCGCTGTCCGGAGGGGGACTTGATGCTTTTCGACTGGACGCCACAGGCTGTGGTCTTCGACTGCGACGGCCTGCTGATGGACACCGAACCCTGCTGGTCCGTCGCCGAAACCGAGCTTTTCGCCCGTCGTGGCCTTCCGTTCGGGCCGGAGCAGAAGGCGCTGGTCATCGGCAAGTCGGTCGCTGCGGCGGCCGGCACGATGGCCGACGTGTTCGGCGAACCGGGCAACGGTCCCGCGATCGCGGACGAACTGCTGGCCATGGTGACCGACGTGGTATCCGCCAAAGCCGAAGCGATGCCCGGAGCCCACGAGCTGGTCGAACTGGCCGCCGCCGCGGTGCCGGTCGCCGTGGCCAGCAATTCGCCCCGCGCGCTCCTGGAAGCCGCGTTGAAGCGAGGCGGCTTCGAGTTCTCGATCAGCGTGGCCGCCGACGAGGTCGCCGCGCCTAAGCCGGCTCCGGAGATCTACCTGACGTCCTGCGCCCGGCTGGGCGTGGCTCCGGCGTCGGCCCTCGCGTTCGAGGACTCGATGACCGGCCTGCGGTCCGCCCGCGCCGCTGGCGTGCCAGTGGTCGGCGTCCCGACGCTGTCCGGCACCGAATTTCCGGCCGACGTCGTGGTCCCGTCCCTGCGAGACGCGGACCTCCTGTCCTGGATCCGGCGGTGGCGCTAACCACGCCTCGCGCCCACGTGAAGACCCGCCCGTCTCGTGATTGACTGGCGCGCATGGCCGTACTTCCGCATCCGAGCGCTCGGGGTCCGCGGTGACCTCCGAACCGGCTGCGGCAACCCGTCCGCGCAACCGCAAGCAGCTCATCGTCGAAGCGGCGGGCCGCGCCTTCAGCGAGCGCGGCTACCACGCGGCGTCCATGGAGGAAATCGCCGCCGCCGTCGGGATCACCGCCGCGGCGCTGTACCGGCATTTCCCGAACAAGTACGCCCTCTTCACCGAATGCGCCAACGTGATGGCAGACCGCCTCGTCGCCGCCCTCGACGCGGTGCCCGCTGCCGCACCAGCCGCAGACGTCCTCCGCCCACTGGCCCGGGTCACGCTCGCCCATCGCGAGTCCGGCGGCTTGTACCGCTGGGAAGCCCGCTACCTCGACCGGGCGGACCGTCGCGTGCTGAGCGCGAAATTCGCCCAAGTGGTCGCGCGCGTGACCGAGGCGGTGCAGCAGTCCCCGGACGCGGACCTCCGAGCCGTAGCCGCACTCGGCGCGATCGGCTCGATCACCATGCACCGCACGTCGATCGCCCACCACCGCGCGGAGAACTTGCTGACCGAATCCGCCCTCCGCCTTGCCACCGCAACGATCACCCCGACCGCGTCCTCGGTTGAGTTGCCCGCCCAGCCCGTCGCACGAACTCGCCGCGCGCAGATCCTCGCCGCCGCAGTGCCGTTGTTCGAGCGCGACGGGTTCGCGAACGTCACGAACGCCCGAATCGCCGAGGCGGTGGGCTTGGTGCCTTCCGCGCTCTACCGCCATTTCCCCAACAAAGCCGAAATCCTGGCCGCCGCCTGCCTGCAAGCCGCGGGACTTCTGTCGGAAGCCGTCGAACAAAACCTCCGCGGCACTACCGGCGCGCAAGCCCTGCCCGTTCTGGCCGCGACCTACGTGGCGTACAGCTTCGAACACACCGCCCTGACCAACGTCGCCGCCGCCGAGCTAGGCGGTCTGCCCGCCGCGTTGCAACGTCCGCTGATCCTCGCCCAACGCGAGCACATCGCCGTCTGGGAACAACAACTTCGCCTGGCCCGGCCGGATTTGGACGCGCACCAAGCCCGCGTGCTGGTGCACGCGGGCTTCGGCGCGGTAGTCGAAACCGGCCGGCGGCTGCGGTGGGAGGACACCCCCGGCCACCGCGCCGCCGCTACCGCTTTCCTGCTGAGCGCACTGGGACTCTAGGCGCCCGGCCGATTCGCCGCCGGGAGCGTGATCGGCGTCTGCGTGGGCGAGGTCCCGTTGTTGAGGTACAGCATCGAAATGCCGCGCACGAACTGGTCGAAAAGAGAGAAACTGCCCGGCATGATCTTGGACGCCCCCTCCCGGAACGCCACGTACGCCGGCCACTCAAGCCGGACCAATGCCGCCTGCGCGTAATCGCGGGGGAGGCCGAGCCAATCGCCCATCTGGTCATTGAGCAGATACCGCACCAGCTCGTTGACGAACCCGGAATCGAGCCCGAGCGTCGGCTTCTCGATGTACCCGAGCAACGTCTTCGCCAGGCTGACCCCTTCCTCGGTCGGCCCGAGCACCGGCCACAACATCTGCTGCGCCTGCGCTTCCGCGTCCGCCCACGTCCGCGGAATGAACTGCTCCTGGACGCCGAGCAGATGCAGCGCGACCTGCCAGGCATGCAGATCCGCGTCCTGCTCCGCCGTCGACAACGCGATGTTCCACTTGAGCATGTTGCTGCGCGCGAAGGTCGCCACGGAATGGAATGTCCGCAAAATGTCGCCATTGCTGATCGGCTTGGGCTGATCCGCGCCCGACTGATACTTCGCCGACGTCGGCAGCAAATTCCGCACCGCGGCGTGCACCAACCGAGTCTTATTGGCCGTAACGACGAAATGCCCGTCCGGTGCCCAAGCTTGTGAATTGTGCAGGTCGTAGCCAAACGTGAACGTCTTGGCCGCCCGCTGCTTCATGTCCGCGCCGCCGGCCGACCAGTAAACCGCCCGCGCCTCCCGCGGGATGACGGTGCTCATGATCCCGCTGCCGAGCGTCTCCGAGACGAACAGATAACTGCTCAGCCGGGTGTAAAGCTTCTCCGAAGCGGCGAGCTTGGCCGGATCCGCCCACGACGGCAGCTTGTTGACCTGCCGCAGATACGCCACCAGATAGTCCGGCATGCCGGCGGGCAACGGCGCGTTGTTGTCGATCCAGCTCTCCCACGCCGTATTGACCGCCGCCACCTTGCCCTCGGCCAGCACCGCCTTGGCGACCGCGTCCGCGGTGTCGTCCCACACCTGGAACGGATCGGCCCCCGTCCCGCTCCCGGCGATGGACCCCTTGCCCGACCACGCCCACGCGGTGCCGGTGGTGCCCGCCATCCCCGCGATGCCCAACGCCGCGCCGAGGGTCAGCGCCTTCCTTCTGCTGAGATTCTCCATGTACTTGTCTGCCTCTCTGGTAGGCGTCGTTGCCATCCCATCACCGGCCAGGGGCTGCTCGCCGCCCCCTGTCGACAGTCTCGGAAGAAGTGATTTCTCATTAACATAATGGTGCCGGACCGCTGGTGGCAAGAGGTGTCGCCGCTCCGGATCAACGACCGGCCGGGGCGCGGGAAGAAAACCCGGACGCCGGTCCGGGGCCAATCAGGACAGCCGGGCTGCTCAACGGCGCTTATTGGGGGGCCTTCTGCGAAGAACGGGAAATTCCGGCCAGTGGACGCACGGTCGCGTGCCCGGCCAGCCTCGTCGGGATGGTCGCAGGCAGGCAGATTCGCAGTCGGGCGGCGGGGCCTCGGCAGCCGGGATCGGGGCGAGAGCGTCGGGGCCGCCGGTTTCGAGCAGGTGAACGAGGTGCTCGGTGATGGCGTGCAGCGCTTCCTGCTCGCCGAGTTCCTCCAGCGAAAACTCGCCGTTGTCGACCAGGAGCTGCTCGGCGAGTGGCCCGAGTTGCACAGCTCCCGCAGCGGGAAGAGCTTGGACGAGCACGTCGAGCATCGCGCGCGTGCGGAACGGGCCGCGGCGGACTGCGTCCAGCAGGATCGGCAGCCCGGATTCCCGGTCGCCGCGGACGGCCATCCGGTCAATTCCGCTTTCGCGGCCGCCGAGGGGTAGTGCTCGGAGAGACAAGCCGAGCAGCCCGGCGGGTTCGGCCTCGGCCAGCTCCCCGATCAGCGGTGCGTGGCGGCCTTCGGCGGCCAAGCGTGCGCGGACCGCCCGAGCCGCCAACGGAGTCAGACTCACCAGTTCGGCGCTTTCGCCGGAAAGCGCGGTCCGCGGGCGGGCATCGGTGTCCAGCGGCCCGCCGGGGCCGGAAAATCGGATCGGGCGCACCGGTCGTGACCGCGCCGAAGTCCGCGAGCGTGGCGAACACCCCGGCGCAGGTCCGTGCCAGACAGTTTTGTCGAGTCGGCCCACCGGCATCGGGTCGGGAAAGCCGTACGGAGTGTTGAGAACGTCGGGCAGCACTATGTCGATGATTTCGCCGAACAGCACGGTGTACTGGGGCACCCGGCGTCCTTGCACGACGAGTTCGGGGGAGGGCAGCGCGTCGAACGCCCGCGATCCAGAGGGCGAGACTGTCCCGGAGCAGCCGCGCGTTCCTCGCCACGCGCACCAGCTTGCCGTTGACCGCCCGGACGACACGGATCTCTTTCGCCAGCTCCGCCAGATCGGCGCTGCTCTGGGTCCGGTAAACCCGGTCGCCGATCGTCGGATCGATCCGGTCGCCGGTGTTCGGCAAGTCTGCCAGCTCGCGCGCGTCGGCCAGTTACCAGTGCGCGCAACCGGGCGACGACCGGTGTCCGCTCGGCCGTCGTCGCTAGCTCCGCGGCGGCTGCGGCACTGCGCGCTCACGCTGGCCCCCGTCGAGGAGGTGCCGTGCGGCGATCTCTTCGAGCACTGCTTCGTCGTAGTCGAGGTTCCCCGCACGGACTTCGTTGAGAAAACCCTCCATGACGGCGTTGTCCGCGCGGGATCGAGGCTGTGCCGGAGCGCGTTCATCACCCAGAACTGGCCGCCTCCTCGGGATCGCCGACAGCGTCCGAGGCGTGTAGGGCAACAGGAATTCCGCGACCAGGCCGGTCGTCCAGCACTCCAGCCGCTCGCCGATGCTGTGGTGCCGGAACTCCCGAACTCCTAGGCGTGCGCGACCGGGCCGACATCGTCACCGGCACATTCGGCAAAGCCCTCGGCGGTGTGTCCGGAGGCTATGCCGGCGCTCATGCCGAAATCGTGGACCTGCTGCGGCAGCGCTCTGTTCTCCAACGCCCTCCCACCCGCCGCCTTCCGCTCTCGGATGAGTCAGGCAGGCTTCCGCCTCCTGCCCGGCGAACATCCCATCGTGCCGGTGATGTTCGGCGACACAGGCGAGGCCGTCCGTCGCCGCACGCGCCAAAAACGGCTGACGAAACGCGAGTGGCCCGCCAGCGAGATACTGGCGGGCCATGGCAACGCTCCACCCGTCGCGTCCGAATACGGTCAGGAGCAGCAGCCCTCCGGCCGGGTGGTCTGGCCGGTTTCCGCATCCGGGGTGCGGCACGTCGCCGCGGTGGCGAGTGCGGCGCTGTCGGTGCCGAAGGTCCGCGAATCGGCCTTGACCGTGTAGACCTCCCAGGGTTCCTGGCCGGGGCCGTGTACCCACACCTTGTCCTGGACCGCGTAGCAGCAGGTCGTATCGTCCTCGGTCAGCGTCTCCAGGCCCTCGCCAGTGAGGCGCTTGCTGGCTTCGCTGACCTGGTCGGTCGACTCCACCTCGACTCCGAGATGGTCCATGACCGTCGCCTGGCCTGGCTCGCCTTCCAGGAGCACGAGCTTGAGCGCGGGCTCGGCGATGGCGAAGTTGGCGTAGCCGGGCCGGAGTTTGGCCGGTTCGGCACCGAACAGCTTCGAGTAGAAGTCGATCGAGCCTTCCAGGTCCCCGACCCGCAGCGCGAGCTGTATCCGTGCCATCTCGTCCTCCTTGAATAGACGTTTGTCGAATCAGCGTCGAGGCTGAGTTTGTCCTCTACTTAGAAAGGTGTCAAGATAGACGCATGCCGAAACAGTTGCCGGTCGTCGCGATGGACGCCTGTTGCTCCCCGCTGGCTCGCGAACCGCTCAGCGAGGACCAAGCCGTCGAGCTGTCCAAGCTGTTCAAGGCGATGGCCGACCCGGTCCGGTTGCGGCTGCTGTCGCTGATCGCCTCCCATGCCGGCGGCGAAGCGTGCGTGTGCGACCTGACCGACGCGTTCGACCTGACCGGCCCGACCATCTCCCACCACCTCAAGGTGCTGCGCGAGTCCGGCCTGATCACCGGTGAACGGCGGGGAACCTGGGTGTACTACCGCGTTCATCCGGAGGTGCTTGCCCGTCTGTCGGCCGTGCTCGTCCCCGGCGACACTCCGGTACCGGCATGACCAGCGTGTCCCCCGGGGCAGTCGGCAAGCTGTCCACTTTGGACCGGTTCCTGCCCGTGTGGATCGCGGCGGCGATGGTCGCCGGGCTTCTCGCCGGCCGGTGGATTCCCGGGCTGAACACCGTGTTGTCCGCGGTGCGGGTCGACGGGATTTCGTTGCCGATCGCGCTCGGGCTCCTGGTGATGATGTACCCGGTGCTGGCGAAGGTCCGCTACGACCGGCTCGCCGCGGTGACGGCCGATCGGCGGCTGTTGTGGCCGTCGCTGGTGCTGAACTGGCTGATCGGCCCGGCGCTGATGTTCGCCCTCGCCTGGCTGCTGCTGCCCGGCCTGCCGGAGTACCGGACCGGGCTGATCATCGTGGGTCTCGCTCGCTGCATCGCGATGGTGATCATCTGGAACGACCTTGCCTGCGGCGACCGGGAAGCCGCCGCCGTGCTGGTCGCGCTGAACTCGGTGTTCCAGGTCGTCATGTTCGGCGTCCTCGGCTGGTTCTACCTCGTCGTGCTGCCCGGCTGGCTCGGCCTGCCGCAAGCGGAGCTGAGCGTTTCCGCGTGGCGGATCGCCAAGAGCGTGCTGGTGTTCCTGGGCATCCCGCTGCTCGCCGGCTACCTCTCGCGGAGGCTGGGCGAACGCGCGAAGGGCCGCGCCTGGTACGAATCCCGGTTCCTGCCGAAGGCCGGCCTGGTCGCGCTGTACGGCCTCCTGTTCACCATCGTGGTCCTGTTCGCGTTGCAGGGAGACCAGATCACCAGCCGTCCGCTCGACGTCGCCCGGATCGCGCTGCCGCTGCTGGTCTACTTCGGACTCATGTGGGCCGGTTCCTACGCGCTCGGCAAGGCGGTCGGCCTGTCGTACGAACGAACCACAACGCTGGCGTTCACCGCCGCGGGCAACAACTTCGAACTCGCCATCGCGGTCGCGATCGCCACTTTCGGTGCGACCAGCGGACAGGCTCTCGCCGGGGTGGTCGGCCCGCTCATCGAAGTCCCGGTCCTGGTGGCCCTGGTCTACGTGTCTCTCGCGCTTCGGCGCCGGTTCGCCGCCGGGTCCGCTCTGGCCGCGGAAACCGCGTCGTGACCGCTCCGAAGGAGCCGTTGTGCCCATCCCCGAAGTTCTCTTCGTCTGCGTCCACAACGCCGGACGCTCGCAAATGGCGGCAGCGCTCCTGCATCACCATGCGCAGGGCCGGGTCGTCGTCCGCTCCGCCGGATCCGCCCCGGCGGACACGGTCAACCCCGCCGTCGTGGCGGTCATGAACGAACTCGGCATCGATCTTTCGCGCGAGTTTCCCAAGCCCTTGACCACCGAGGGCGTCCAAGCGGCCGACGTGGTGATCACCATGGGGTGCGGTGACGCCTGTCCCGTGTTCCCCGGCAAGCGCTACTTCGACTGGCGACTCGACGACCCGGCGGGCCTTCCGGCTGAGCGGATTCGCCCGATCCGCGACGAGATAGCCCGGCGGGTCCGCGCTCTGCTGGCCGAACTCGCCGTCGCCTGGCCTGCTCCCTCTTCATCGTCCATCGTCGATGGACGATGAAGGAGGTGTGGCGTGCTGGACCGGGCTACCGCGGAGACCTACGCCGGCTGGTTCCGGGCGCTCGCGGATCCGACGCGCGTCCAGATCTTGCACCTGCTCGCCTCGGCGGACCGCCCACTGGCAGTCGGTGAGATCGTCGAGCAGGTGAGCGTCAGCCAGTCGACTGTCTCGGCGCATCTCAAGGTCCTGACCGAATCCCGGTTCGTCCTCGTGCGGCCGCAGGGCACCGCACGGTTGTACCGGGTCAACGAGCAGTGTTTGTCCTGCTTCCCTAGCGCGGTTGACGTCGTCATGGGTCGCCCCGCTGCCCAGTTCGCCGACATCGCCTGCGAGGTGGCGCGATGAGACCGGACCAAGACGCGATCCGCGACCGCTACGCCGATGCTGCTCGGCGAGCGTTGGCGGGCGAAGCGCCCGGCCTGCTGTCCGGAGCAGGGGACACCGAGCGGCTCGGCGCCGTGCACTACGCGGCAGACAGCGTCCCCGAAGCAGTGGCGTCCACCAGTTTGGGATGCGGAAACCCGCTCGCCGTCGCCGATGTGCGCCCGGGCGAGACCGTCCTCGACCTCGGCTCCGGCGGCGGCCTCGACGTGCTGCTTTCCGCCCGTCGCGTCGGGCCCGCCGGCCACGCCATCGGCCTCGACATGACCGACGAGATGCTCGCTCTCGCTCGTCGGCACGCCGCTCAAGCGGGGCTCGGCAATGTCGAGTTCGTCAAAGGCGCGATCGAAGCTATTCCCTTGCCGGACAACACTGTCGACGTCGTGATCTCCAATTGCGTCATCGCCCTGTCCCCGGACAAACCGGCTGTGTTCGCGGGGATCGCGCGTGTTCTGCGTCCCGGCGGCCGACTGGGCGTGACGGACATCCTCGCCGACGAAACTCTGACCGACGCGGAGCGCACGGCCGCCGACGGGACTGTCGAATGTCTCGGCGGGGCATTGACGGCGGACGATTACCGCAGCTTGCTGCACGCCGCGGGACTCGTGAGCGTTGAGGTCCGGCGTACCCATGAAGCCGGACCCAAGCTGTACTCGGCGATCATCCGCGCCGGCAAGCCGTCCCACTGATTGCCGGCAGCGGAGGCTCGGGTACGCAGAAAACGGGACGGCGGCCGAGGGAATTCCTCGGCCGCCGTCCCGTGTCTGACGGGGATCGTGCCTCCCGGCGCCGATCACACGTCGTAGTACAGCGAGAACTCGTACGGGTGCGGGCGAAGCCGCAGCGGGTCGATTTCGTTCTCGCGCTTGTACTGGATCCACGTCTCGATCACGTCGGGCGTGAAGACGCCGCCCTCGAGCAGGTAGTCGTGGTCGGCTTCCAGGGTGTCCAGCACGGTGCCCAGGTCGCCCGGGACCAGCTTGACGTTCTTGGCCTCCTCGGGCGGCAGCTCGTAGAGGTCCTTGTCGATCGGCTCCGGCGGCTCGATCTTGTTCTTGATGCCGTCGAGCCCGGCCATCATCATCGCGGAGAACGCGAGGTAGGGGTTGCCCGAGGAGTCCGGGCAGCGGAACTCGGCGCGCTTGGCCTTCGCGTTGTTGCCGGTGATCGGGATGCGGACGCACGCGGAGCGGTTGCGCTGCGAGTACACCAGGCTGACCGGCGCCTCGAAGCCCGGCACCAGGCGGTGGTAGGAGTTCACCGTCGGGTTGGTGAAGGCCAGCAGGCTCGGCGCGTGCTTGAGCAGGCCGCCGATGTAGTGCCGCGCCGTGTCGGACAGGCCCGCGTAGCCGGACTCGTCGTGGAACAGCGGCTGGCCGTCCTTCCACAGCGACTGGTGGCAGTGCATGCCCGAACCGTTGTCGCCGGCGAGCGGCTTCGGCATGAACGTCGCGGTCTTGCCCGCGGCGAACACGGTGTTCTTCACGATGTACTTGAACAGCTGCAGGTCGTCGGCAGCGTGCAGCAGCGTGTTGAACTTGTAGTTGATCTCCGTCTGGCCGGCGGTGCCCACCTCGTGGTGCGCGCGCTCGATCTCGAAGCCGGAGTTCGTCAGCTCGCGGACGATGTCGTCGCGCAGGTCGGCGAAGTGGTCGACCGGCGGGACGGGGAAGTAGCCGCCCTTGAACTTCGTCTTGTAGCCCTGGTTCCCGCCCTCGGTGTCGGCGCCGGTGTTCCACCAGCCTTCGACCGAGTCGATCTCGTGGAACGACAGGTGCTCGGCGTCCTCGAAACGGACCGAGTCGAAGATGTAGAACTCCGCCTCGGGGCCGAAGAAGACGTTGTCGGCGACGCCGTACTCCGCGATGTACTGCTCGGCCTTGCGCGCGATGTTGCGCGGGTCGCGGCTGTAGGCCTCACGGGTGAACGGGTCGTGCACGAAGAAGTTCAGCGAGAGCGTCTTCGCCTTGCGGAACGGGTCGATCCGCGCCGTCTCGGGGTCCGGCAGCAGCAGCATGTCGGACTCGTGGATCGACTGGAAGCCGCGCACCGAGGAGCCGTCGAAGGCGAGACCCTCTTCGTACGCCTCCAGGTCGAACGCCTTGGCGGGCACCGTGAAGTGCTGCATGACGCCCGGCAGGTCGCAGAACCTGACGTCGATCGACTCGACCTTCTCGTCGGCGATGAGGCGCTGAATGTCGTCTGGAGTAGTGGGCACCCTCGGTGACTCCTTCTCGTTCGTTACCGGCGGCTGTACTCTCTTCGGCTCACGCTAAGAGGGCGGTGTTGCCCGACCGTCACCCGAATGTTTCGCCGGTGTTAACGGGCCGCCGTCACAACCCAGTCGACCAGGCCGGATGTGGTCCGCGCCACCGGCATACCCTGGACGGGTGGCGAGATGGACGGGTGAATGGCTGCCGGGCGCGGGCGACGGCTCCACCGCGGCGGGCCCGCGCGAGGCCCCGAAGTGGCGTGGCGAGTCGATGGGCCTGCCCGAATCGGGCGTGGGCGCGGTGGCCGGCGGTGGCCCGCGCTTCCTCGCGCTGGTGCTCGATCTGGCGCTCGCCTCGCTGATCACGACCCTGTTCGTGCGCTACGACCTGCAGAACGCCGCCGCGATGCAGACGTTCAACCTCTGGGCGGGCGCGGTCTGGGCGGTCATGACGGTCATCCCGGTCACGTTCTTCGGCTTCACCCCCGGCATGGCGGCCCTCGGCATCCGGGTGGCGCGCCTGGACGGGGCGACGATGGTCGGCGCGTGGCGCGCACTGGTCCGGATGGTGCTGACGGTGCTGCTGCTCCCGCCGCTGGTGCGCAATGCCGACGGCCGCAACTGGCTCGACCGCGCCACCAACACCGTCGTCATCCGGATGCGCTGAGGCTGGTCCAAGGGGCCGCTGGATCTCCGGCGGAGCCAGCCGACGCCAGGAACGTTAAGTCCTTCACAGACGACAACCTCGCGCGCCGGCCCGTGCCGTCGAGGTCTGCCGAGGCAAGCGATCGGCGGGTCGGTCGCCGCCGGTCGTGTCCCAGCTGATCCGAATGCGAGGAACCCCCGGTCGGCAACCGACCGGGGGTTCCTCGCAAGCAGCGTCAGCGACGGCGGATGGTGCGCTGCACGTTCCGCATCTTGGCACCCGCGGGCATCGGGCCCTTCGGCATCGCCGCGCCGCGCGAGCCGAGCGCGGCCAGCTTCGCTTCGAGGGCGTCGATCTGGGCAGGCTTGAGGTTGCGCGGCAGCTTCGTCAGGTGCGACTGCAGCTTCTTGAGCGGTACCTGCTTGTCCTCGTGCCCGATCGTCACGTCGTAGATCGGGGTGTCGCCGACCAGCCGCGACACGCGCTTCTTCTCCTGCGCGAGCAGGCTCTTCACCCGGTGCG
Organism: Amycolatopsis rubida; assembly: GCF_900115345.1. Lineage (GTDB taxonomy): Bacteria > Actinomycetota > Actinomycetes > Mycobacteriales > Pseudonocardiaceae > Amycolatopsis > Amycolatopsis rubida. Next base: position 34,666 of record NZ_FOWC01000027.1, read on the forward strand.
GCGCGCCTTCGGCCACGAGGATCACGCCGGGGTGGCCGAGCACGCGGTGGACGGCGTCGAGCTGGGTCGTCGCGGCGACGGTCGGTGTGACCTTCCACTTGCCGCGCATGTTCTCCAGCGCCCAGGCTCCCGCGCCGGGCTGGCCGTCGGCCTTCCCGTAGACCGTGCGCTGCACGCGCCTGCCGAAGATGATCACGGCGAGCAGGATGCCGAGCACGATGCCCAGCGGCAGCAGCGTCCACTGGATGCCGAAGATGAACCCGATGCCGAACAGCACACCGGCGACCACCACGATCGAACCGACCATCCAGGGGATGAGCATCGGGTCTTCGCGGCGCTGCATCTTGAACGCCTCGAACAGCTGGCCGCGCCGGGCCTTGCTCGCAGCGCGCTTTTCCCGCTTGGCCTGCTTGGCCGCTTCCTTGTCCTGCTTGCCCGCCATATGACCAGGATACGGCCGCGTCCCCGGCCGGGAATCTGTCGGCCCCCTCTGCGAGGATCGCGGGGTGGCCATCGCATCGTCTCCCCAGAGCCGGCAGAGCCGCGCGAGCCTGCTCGACGGGCTTGATCCCGAGCAGCGCGCCGCCGCGGCGGCCCCCCGCGGCCCGGTGTGCGTCCTCGCGGGCGCGGGCACCGGAAAGACCCGGACGATCACGCACCGCATCGCCCACCTGGTCCGGTCGGGCCACGTCGCGGCCGGGCAGGTACTGGCCGTCACCTTCACCACGCGCGCCGCGGGGGAGATGCGCACCCGGCTGCGCGGCCTCGGGGTCGACGCGGCACAGGCGCTGACCTTCCACGCCGCTGCCCGCCGTCAGCTCCGCTACTTCTGGCCGCGGGTCGTCGGCGACCGGCCCTGGGACCTGATCGACAACAAGTTCCGGCTCGTCGCCCAGGCCGCCCAGCGCGTCCGGCTGAGCACCGAGACCGAGGTGCTGCGCGACCTGGCGAGCGAGATCGAGTGGAGCAAGGCGTCGCTCGTCTCGCCGGACGACTACCCGTCGGTCGCCGCGCGGATGCAGCGCGACACGCCCGCGCCGGTCGCCCAGGTCGCCGAGGTCTACCGCTGGTACGAGGAGCTGAAGACGAACGCGCAGGTCCTCGACTTCGACGACTTGCTTCTGCAGACCACCGCCGTGCTGGAAAGGCACGAGGCGGTCGCGGCCGAGTTCCGCGACCGGTACCGCTGCTTCGTGGTCGACGAGTACCAGGACGTCACGCCGTTGCAGCAGCGGCTGCTCGACGCGTGGCTCGGCGGCCGTGACGACCTCACCGTCGTCGGCGACGCCAACCAGACCATCTACTCCTTCGGCGGTGCCTCGCCGAAGTCGCTGCTGGAGTTCACGCGGCGGTTCCCGGAGGCGACTGTCGTGCGCCTCGAACGCGACTACCGGTCGACGCCGCAGGTCGTCGCGCTCGCGAACCGCGTGATCGGTGCCGCGCGCGGACGTCCGGCCGGATCGCGGCTGAAGCTCATCGGGCAGCGTCCGGAGGGCCCGGAGCCGCGGTTCGCCGAGTACGAGGACGAGGCCGCCGAGGCCAGCGCGGTCGCGCGGCGGGCCCGCGAACTGCTCGACGCGGACGTGCCGGCGAGCGAGATCGCGGTCCTGTTCCGGGTGAACGCGCAGTCCGAGGCGTACGAGCAGGCGCTCACCGAAGCCGGGATCCCGTACCTGGTCCGCGGCGGCGAGCGGTTTTTCCAGCGCACCGAGGTGCGGCAGGCGATGGCGGCGCTGCGCACGGCGTCGATGGAACCGACCTCGTTGGAGCTGGTCACCGCGGTGCGCTCGGTGCTCGCGCGGGTCGGGCTCACCGAGCAGCCGCCGTCCGGCGGAGCGGCGAAGGAGCGGTGGGACGCGCTGCTCGCGCTGGTGGAGCTGGCCGAGGAGCTGGCGGCGGCGGTCGAGGACGCGGATTTGCCGCGCTTCGTCGCCGAACTCGAACAGCGCGCGGCGGCGCAGCACCCGCCGACCGTCGAAGGAGTCACGCTCGCGTCGCTGCACGCGGCGAAGGGGCTCGAATGGGACGCGGTGTTCCTCGTCGGGCTGTCCGAGGGCACGATGCCGATCTTGCATGCGGACGGCGACGATGCCGCGATCGAAGAGGAACGGCGGCTGTTCTATGTCGGCGTCACGCGGGCCAGGGAGCACCTGTCGCTGTCGTGGTCGTTGTCGCGCGGGCAGGGCAGGGGACGCAACCGGCGCCGCTCGCGGTTCCTGTACGGGCTGATCCCGGAGGACCACCCGGCGGCGCGCATCGCCCGTTCGCAGCAGGTGGCGAAGCCGGGGTCGAACGTCGCCCGCTGCCGGCTGTGCGGCGGTCCGCTGGTGCAGACCATGGAGGTCAAGCTGGGGCGGTGCGGGAAGTGCCCGTCCACTGTGGATGAGGATCTGCTGGAGAAGCTGAAGACGTGGCGCGGGGAGCGCTCGCGGGAGTTGAAGGTTCCGGCGTTCGTCGTGTTCACTGACGCGACGCTGATGGCGATCGCCGAACAACGGCCGACCGACGACGGCGCGCTGGTGTCGATCTCCGGGATCGGCGCGACGAAGCTGGAGCGGTTCGGTGCCGAAGTGCTCGACGTGGTCCGGTCGTCGATGCGATCTTGACCGCGTCTTCGCGGTGATCGATGCGGCGAACCTGCAGCTCGGAGGCGATCTTCAGCTTTTCGGCAGAGATTTGGGAAAATAAGTTGCCCCGGTTGCGCCGGGGCGCATAACCTGCGTAGGCACCCGGGCGAGAGCCCGGTCTGGGGAAGAACACACGACAGTTGCCGCCTTGAGCGGCGCAGTCCGACAGAGAAAGGCGGTGCCGGTGAAATGATCAGCAATCTGAAACTCGCGTTCCCTGGCACCGGTCTGTCTCTCTGCATGACCGTTGACGCCCCGCGCCAGGGCACCGGTGTGTCCACGTTCGCGCACATCGACGGAACGCGTCGTCACATTGACGGATTGCGTCGCATCGAGCGCAACGGGGCCCCGGCCGGCATCACTCTCGCGAGCGCCGCCGTTGTTGCCGCGTACCCGCAGGTTGATGTCGATCTGCCGACCATCAAGCAGTTCCGTGTTCCGTTGTCGATACGGGAGCGAAGTTCCTGACCTGACGTCAGGACTCAAGGCTCACGAAGGCCGCGGAACCGGTAACCGGATCCGCGGCCTTCGTGTTTTTTTGGCTGCACAACAAGAAGGAACAAGTTGTCCAGTTCGATCGCCCACCGCCACTCCACCACCGCACCGCAAAGGAGCACGGAAATGTCATCCGCCATCGCCCTCGCCGAGGGCCCCTTAGCCGAAGGGTTCGACATCGGCGACCTGCTCGACGGGGTCGCCGAGCCGGAACTCCCCTGCCGCTCGCGCGACGCGGACCTCTGGTTCGCCGAATCGCCCGCGGAACTCGAGCGGGCCAAGGCGTTCTGCGCCGGCTGCCCGGTCCGCGAGGCCTGCCTCGCGGGTGCACTCGCCCGGCGTGAGCCGTGGGGTGTCTGGGGAGGGGAGATCTTCGAGCGCGGTGCGGTGATCGCGCGCAAGCGGCCCCGTGGCCGTCCGCGCAAGAACGCCGCCCTCGAACCCGCCGCCGCAGCCCGGAGCGCAGCCGCATGACCGTCGACCTCATCACCACGCGCGATTTCGAGGCCCGCACCGGAAAACCGGTCCGCGTTCAGCCGAAACCCAAGCAGAACAAGTCTCAGGAGACCACGAAGATGTTGCTTCACGAAGAACTGTCCCGAGCGCGAATACGCGACCTGATAACCGAACACGAAGCCCAACGCCCGTGGCGCCAGGCGCGAGCCGCGCGCCGCTGGTCACGGGTAGCCCGCTGGGCGGCCAGCCGAGCGGAGCGTTACCAACCACCCAATTAATGCGGTACGGCCCGGTCAGGCAGGCCCGGGTTTCGACCCGGTTCCTTGCCTGGCCGGCCGCTTTGTCCGGAAGCCCGGTGCCCGCCGCCAGGATTGCCTCCAGTCCTGGCGGGCATCGGTCGCCCGGACGTGGATCCGGCCTTCCGGCTGCCCTGCCTCCAGTCCTGGCGGGCACCGGTCGCCCGGACGTGGATCCGGCCTTCCGGCTGCCCTGCCCCCGGTCGGGCTGCGCGGGTTCTCGTCGCCTGAGCACCCAGCTGCGATCAGGCGACCGTCTCGCGACCGATTCCACCGTGATCGCTTCGCTGAAACGAGCCTGGAAGGTCCGTCGGGGGACAGTCCAGGCTCGTTCTCGTCCGGGACCGCGGACGGGTGTTCAATGAGCCCGTGTCCGGACATACGCACGATCACATCGACTGGGCTGACCGGCTGGTTCTCCTCCGCGCAGCCGATACCCTCGACGCTCCCGCCCACGCCGCCATCGCCGCACGGTTGGCGGCGAAACTCCCCGCCACCCCGACGGTGATCGACCTTGGCTGCGGAGCCGGTGGGATGAGCATCCACTTCGCCGAAGCCCTGGCCACCCAAACCGGCGGCACGATCATCCTGGTCGACGCGACACCCGAACTGCTCCACGAGGCAGAGCGCGCCGTACGCGCCGCCGCCGATGCCGCGCAGGCCAACCGCGCGGACGGCTCAACGCATACGAGCAACGGTCGCGTACCCGACGGCAGCGCGGAGCCATCGGGCGGCCATCGAACAGCAGCCGAGCACACTGCCTCGACAGCCGCAGACAGCACCCGGGCGGTCGAAGGCATCGCGCAAACGGTCGAGGGTGCCGCGCAGGCAGCCGCGGACACCGCCCCGACAGTCGAGGGTGCCGCGCCGACGGTCGCGGACACTGCCCCGGCAATCGAGGGCGCCGCGCAGACAGCCGCGGACACCGCCTCGACAGCCGAGGGTGCCGCGCCGACGGTCGCGGACACCGCCCCGACAGTCGAAGGCGCCGCCCGGGCAGCCGGGGGTATCACACCGACAGCCGAGGAAACCGCGCAGACAGTCGAGATTCGCGCGGTAGTCGCCGATCTAGCCGACGGTTCCCTGCCCGATTTGCTACCCCCCGCGGATCTCGTATGGGCATCACGCGTCGTGCACCACCTTCCGGACCAACAGGCCGCAATCGGCACGCTTACCGCGGTCGCGCGGACTGGCGGCGTGGTCGCGCTCGCTGAGGGCGGGTTATCTTTTTCTTGCCTCCCTTGGGATCTGGGACTCGGACGGCCCGGTCTGGAAGACCGGTTGAAGGCCGCGCAGGCTGAATGGTTCGTCGGAATGCGCGAGGGCATCGACGGTGCCGTGCCGATGCCCTACGGCTGGCCACTCGCGCTCGAACGCGCCGGACTCGCTGACGTCAGCTCGTTCAGCGCGCTGGCGGACCACCCCGCACCTGGCCCGGACGGTCTCGCCGACTATGTGCACCACCACCTTTCCCGTCTCGCGACGCACGGTGCCGAACATCTCTCCGACGAAGACCGCGCGACGCTGGCTTCCCTGCTCGACCCGGACAGCACCCACTACCTCGGCAACCGCCGCGACCTCTTCCTGCTCGGAGCCCGCACCGTGCACCACGGACGCCGACCGTGACCGCGCCCGACCCCACGTGCTCTCGCTGCGGCCGAGCACGCGCGGCCGAAACCGACCCGTTCGCGACCTTGGCCTGGGTGAGCACCAAGGAAAACGGCCACCAGCGCTGGCTCTGCCCGGACTGCGCGCGCAACCACGTCCGGGACATCGAAGGCAAGCTGCCCGACGAGTACTGGTGACTGGGCTGTGTGGGCAACTAGATCCGGAAGGCTGGCTGTCTGGGGAGTGTTTGTGACCGGGTTGCGCGCAGCCACGTTCGCAGCCGTCGCGGGCAGGCTGCCCGACGAGCAATGGTGAGTGGATCGGTCGCGCAACCATGTCCGGAGCACCGATATCAGGCTGTCTGACGACTGCCGGTGATCGGCCTGCGCGGTCGGATCCGCCACAATCGACGGCGATCTGCCAGGCGAGGGCCGACGATCAGTCGGGTGCGCGACTTGGGCTGGTACGCCGAGGGGCTGGATGCCTCTCGAACACCGGTTACCCGTCTCGCGTGCACGTGCGTTCCCGTCTCGCGTCCACGTGCGTTTCGGTGCCGAGCAAGTCGCCAACTGAGTACCGGTGAATGCGCGGCCCGCGGTGTCGTGGGCACCCTGCCGAGCGCCAGTGGCGGTACCGGCCCGATCTCAGGTCGGTCCAGGCGTCAGGTTCGGATCATGCGGCATTTCCTGTCTTGTAGACGGCGCGCACTTTGGGGCGGGGTGTGCGCGTCGCGTGGCGGTAGGCGTTGAGGAGTTCTGTGCCCATCTCCTCAGGCGATTCCCGGAGTTGCCGTGGGGTGCACCGAAACAGCACGGTGCCGGTCGCGGCCAAAGCCAGGTGGCTGAAGTCTTCTGGGCCTGCCGCGGTGCGGTAGCGCCATGCCAGGCCGATCTCGTCCCACCAAGCATCCGCGGTACCGAGCCGGCGGCCGCGGCGGTCGCAGACCGCGACGTTCCATTGCGGGGTGGGCAGCGGGGTTCGTTGGAGGACCCGGAGTGCTTGCCCGTGCGCGAAGGTTTCTTGGTCGTCGAGGTTGCGCAGGACAGTGCGTACGGCGGCTGAACCGCGCTGGTTTCCGATGTTCAGTTCGGTCGTCAGCTCGGCGCGGTCGGCCAGGCCCCAATACAGAGGCAGCGACACCAGTCTTGCGATCTCGTCCGGATCGTTCTCCCGGCGGGCCAGGTCGAGGGCGGCGCGGGCGGCGCTCGCGTAGGGCAGGCCGTCGATCAGGATTGCTTTGGGCATCCGGGCGGTGCGGTAGGTGATGACGCTCGGTTCGTTGGCCGGCCTTCGGTTGTGTGGCACCAAAAGGTGGATCTCCGGAGTTCGCGGATGGCTGATTCCGTGTGCGCATAACGCATCCGTGCCGGTGATGACGGCTCCGCGTCCGTACCTGGCAACGGCCGCGTGCAGGAGTTCTTCGCGGCTCGGAGGTTTGTCGTGCACGAGGTACACGCCGGAATACACCTGTCGCCACGGCCCGCCCGGGCCGGAGAGCTGTGCGGCTCTTCGGTCGGAAATTCCTGCGACGCGCAGATGCCGTCTATGGAGTACGCCGTGGGAAACGAGATCACCGAAAGCGAGGGAGTCAGTGCTTGTCGTAGTCGTCATACTTCGAGAATGACGCCTTGATCAACTGCGCGAAACCACCCTGCGCAATCTGTGGACAACTCGGTGTTGTCGCCACGCCTTGTGGATAACTCAGGCGGCGAATCCGGGCTGCCACCGTTCCACGATGCCGCGAGCGGGGATCTCGGCGTCGAGCTGGCAGAGGATGCCCGTCGAACCCGCGGTGACCCGGTGGATCATCAGGTACTCCGGAGGCAGGTTCAGCGAGCGGCCGACGTGGAAGTCGTTGCCGCGCGAGTCGCCGACGCGGCCCGCCTGTCGTTGCATCCAGCGGCGCGTGAAGTGGAACGTCGGCTCGGCCAGCGGCTCGGTGAACGGCGCGAGATAGGCCAGGACCTCGTCCGCTTCCAGCGGCGAATCTGCTCGCACGAAACGGTTCTCGCGCAGCAGCCGCATCAGCTCGTCGGAATGACCGTCCAAAGCGAGCCGCGTGATTTCGCCCAGGTGGCGCGGAATTCCGTGCGGCAGCTTCGCGACGCCGCCGAAGTCGATCACGCACAGCCTGCCGTCGCTGGTGAGCATGAAGTTGCCAGGGTGCGGGTCGGAGTGCAGCAGATGCGCCCGTGCCGGCGACGAGTAGTGGAACTCCGCGAGCAGCCGCCCGGCCAGGTTGCGGGTGGCCGGGTCGCCGTCCGCGATGATCTTGGCCAGCGGGGTGCCGGTGGCCCACTCGCTGACCACGACCTTCGGCGCGCTGGCCACGACGCGCGGGATCAGGAACTCGGGGTCGCCTTCGAACGCCTTCGCGAACGCGCGCTGGTTGTCGGCTTCGGCGAGGTAGTCGAGTTCCTCGTCCATCCGCTCGGCCAGTTCCGTGAGCAGCGGTTTCACGTCGGTGCCCGGGACGAACGCCTGGAACAGCCTGCTGAAGCGCTGCAACTGGCGCAGGTCGCTGCGCAGCGCCTCGTCCGCGCCCGGGTACTGGACCTTGACCGCGACCTCGCGACCGTCGTGCCAGGTCGCGCGGTGCACCTGGCCGATGCTCGCCGCGGCGGCAGGCTCGTCGTCGAAGTGCGCGAACCGTCCGACCCACGACCGGCCCAGCTGCTCGGCGAGCACGCGGTGGGTCTGCCTGGCTGGCATCGGCGGAGCGGCTGACTGCAGCTTCGTGAGCGCTTCCCGGTACGGCTGCGCCATGTCGTCCGGCACCGCGGCCTCGAAGACGCTCAGCGCCTGCCCGAACTTCATCGCGCCGCCCTTGAGCGTGCCCAGCACCTCGAACAGCTGCTCAGCGGCCTTGGCCGAGAGCGTCGCGCTCACCTGCTCAGCGCTCTGCCCGGCCAGCCGCTTGCCCCAGCCGCCCACCGCTCGTCCGGCGATGCCGAGCGGAAGGCTCGCCAGCTTCGCGGTGCGGGCAGCGCCGCGGCGCGGCATGGCGGAATCGCGGTCTCCGGTGCGGTCGCGAAAGTCGGTCACTCTGCGATTCTGCCTTGGCGAGCACGACGCTCGCAGCCCGCAGACGCCACCCAGGTGTGGCCTACGTCTCTTGCAGCACCTCCTCGGAAGCCGCCTCCGCCGCTTCGGGAGCGTCTTCGACGGGAACGGGCGCTCCGCAGCCGCAGTCTGGGTGCGGCTCCCAGATCCGGCGGTGGAGGTTTCCGTCGAAGCTGTCGATCTCAAGCGTGGCGTTCCAGGCCGGCGGCCGGGTTTCGCTCGGCGAGAGCAGTCGCATCGCCTGCGCGACGGCGAGCGAGGCGCACGCGTGCACGGCACCGAGATCAGCCCTGGGTATCCGGCCTACCAGCTGCGTCGCGATCCTCGGCCACGACAGATCCGCATCCGTCCGATGCAGGTCACAGCAGCGGAGGCAGGCACTGCGGCCAGGCACTACGAGCGGTCCGACGATGCCCGTGCCCTCGCAAACCCGGACTGGCAGGTGCGTGGTGGCCGAGTCGACCAGTTCGGCCACCTCCTCCGGCGGCGGGACGAGGGTGTCGGTGAGCAGCACGAGATCGGGGAGGCGGCGCTGGTTGCGGGCGGTGGTGACGTCGGGCGCGACCCGGGCGACGACGTTCCGGATCGCGCGTTGCCGGGGTTGGCCCAGCTCAGCGGGCGTGAACCCGGAACCGAGATCGGCTTCGGTGACCGTGCCGGACGCACGGATGTCGAGATGCCCGACTCCGGACGTCGCGAGCAGCGCGGTGACTGCCACGGCGATCCGTCCGCTGCCGTGGACCGCGATGAGGCTCTGCCAGCGACGATCCGTGAGCGCCGGCTGATAGTGCCGGGCACGCAGCGACCACACGCCGGTCTCGACCCGTTTCACGTTCTTCTTCGCCGCTTCGGTGACCAGACCGAGCGCGGTCAGCTGTTTCAGCAGCAGATGGAACTGGTCCCGGTGTTCGCCTACAGCGAGCAGGACGTCCTCGAGCAGACGCCGTCCGTCGAGCCTGCGGACGCTGTCGACGATCGCCGGGGGCAGGCCGTTGGCGATGATGCCGTAGCGGCGGTCGAGGCCGAACTGGATCTCGTTGTCGTCGCGTTCGAGCACGTGGATGCCCGGAAGCAACGTCGGATACGCCGGAAGGAGCACGTCCGGCGGCGGAACACTGGACAGGGTCATGCGGTCAGCTTGGCAGCTCCGGAACGCCACTCGTGGGTGAGAAGCTGAGTTGTCCACAGGGAAATCTAGTTGTGGACAAGTCAGGGCTGTGACCTTTCGGCGCTCCAAGTTGTCGGTGCTGAGCCTTACCGTTGTCGAGTGGTCGAAGCACGGATGCCCTCACTGAGAGGCAGGGGCGAGAAGGCCCCGTCGGACACTTCTCAACACAAGGTCGAGGTGCGGCGCAGCCAGCGCAGGCACCGGACGGTCACCGCGTACTGGAATGACGACACCCTGGTCGTCCTCATCCCGGCACGGATGACGCGTGAGGAAGAGAAACACTGGGTCGCGGAGATGGAGCGCAGGCTGCTGCGCTCGGGAGGACGGAAGGCGGCACCGCCCAGGGCGTCGGATGCGGCGCTGCTGGCGCGCTGCGCGGTGCTCGGGGCCAAGTACCTGGACGGGAAGGCGTTGCCGGCCAGCGTCCGGTGGGTGCCGCCGATGCGCACCAGGTGGGCGTCGTGCACGCCGGTGGACGCCACCATCCGGGTCAGCAACCGGCTCCAGCGGGTGCCGCAATGGGTGCTGGACTACGTGCTGGTCCACGAGCTGGCGCACCTGCGAGAGCCGGGGCATGACCCGGCGTTCTGGGCGCTGGTCAACCGGTATCCGAGGACGGAACGGGCGATCGGGTACCTGGAGGGGCTTTCGGCGGCGGCTGGGTGGGGGATTTCGGAGGAGGACTGAGTCGGTGGCCGGGCGCGGCTGGGCCTTGGCGGGCGGTGGGCGGCTGGGCTGCGGCTGATGCGGCTGAGGAGAGAAATGAGGAGGGCTGGCGGCGTGCACGGCTGGCCGGGCGTGACTGGCTAAGGGAGGTCGGGAGGGTCGACGCGGGGCCGGAGGTTCTTGGCCGAGGGCATCGGCCGGATGGGCTTGGCAGCTAGGTGCGGCGGGGTGGGGGCGGCTGCGTGAGTGGTTCGCCGCAGCTGAGGTTGGCGTGCTTGACGGTGCGGCAGAACGCGTGACCAGACGGGGCGGCGGAACTCGTGGTGCGATGGCGCGGCGGAACTCGTGGTGCGATGGCGCGGCGGAGCTCGTGGCGCGATGGCGTGGCGGCGCGGCGGAATCGGTGGCGCGTTGGTGTGGTGGAACCGGCGGAACCGGTGGCGTGGCGGATCGGTAGCGCGATGGCGTGGCGGAACCGGCGGAACCGGTGGCGTGGCGGAACCGGCGGAACCGGTGGCGCGGCGGTGCGGCGGAACCGGTGGCGTGGCGGAGTCCTTGACTGGGCGGCGCGGCGGCATCTGCGAAGAGAGGCGGAGGTCGTGGCCAGAGCGGAGCACCGGCGGTACAAAAGCCGCGCGGACCGCCTCAACCAAGTGAGACGGTCCGCGCTGGACGGCAGTGCAGCCAGGTAAAGTGGCCAGGAAGCCTCAGGAAGGCGAGTTCCCCTCGTCCTTCTTCCCCTCGTCCTTCGGAGTCTCGCCACCCTTGTCGGCGGCGTCGGCGTCGGAACCGGAGTCCTTGGCCTCGCCGGCCTCGCGGGCCTCCCGCTCAGCCTTCTCCGTGCGCTCCAGCTCCGCGATCGGGTCCAGATCAGCCGCGAGAGCTGCCGGTTCGGACATCCGGTCGGCGAAGTCCAGGGGCTCGTCCAGATCGTCGGCGGTCGGCATGAGGTCGGGGTGGGACCAGAGACCGTCGCGTTTTTCGAGGCCGTGGCGGTCTCCGACGAGCTTCCACAGGGACGACGCGGCGCGCATCCGGCGCGGGCGCAGCTCAAGGCCCACCAGGGTCGCGAAGGTCTGCTCGGCGGGGCCGCCGGTCGCGCGGCGGCGGCGCAGCGTTTCGCGCAGGGCCTCGGCTCCGGGAAGACGGTCGCCGATGGCCTCGGCCACCACTACGTCCACCCAGCCTTCCACCAGGGCCAGCAGGGTTTCCAGGCGCTTCAGAGCCGCCTGCTGCTCCGGCGTGGTTTGCGGTTCCAGCAGACCGGAGGACATCGCTTCCTCGATGCTCGCCGGGTTCGCCGGGTCGATGCTTCCGGCCAGTGACTCGAGCGCGGAGGTGTCGACGGTGATCCCGCGGGCGAACTCCTCGACCGTCGCCAGCAGGCGCTGCCGCAGCCACGGGACGTGCGCGAACAGCCGCTGGTGCGCGGCCTCGCGCGCGGCCAGGAACACCAGCACCTCGCTGGCGGGCAGCTCCAGGCCCTCAGTGAACTTCTCGATGTTCGCCGGGAGCAACGCCGACGTGGTGGCCTCGCCGAGCGGCAGGCCGACCTCGGTCGAGGTGAGCACTTCCTGCGCGAGCTGCGCCAGGGCGTTGCCGAGCTGGGAGCCGAACGCCATCCCGCCCATCTGCCCCATCATCGACAGCAGCGGGCCCGCCGCCTGCTTGGCCTCCTCGGGCAGCGCCTGCATCCACGCGCCGGACACCTGCTGCGCCACCGGATCGCACAGCCGCTGCCAGGTCGGCAGCGTCTTCTCGACCCAGGTCCGCGCCGACCACGACACCGTGGACGTCGCGCCCGCGGGGAGGATCGTCGCCGCGTCGAGCCACAGTTCCGCCAGGTGCGCGGCGTCGCGCACGGCAGTGGCGGAGTCGCCGCCCTCGGCCGCGAAGCCGATCTTGGCGTCGTCCCGCCCGCTCAGGTTCTGGAGTGCGATCTGCTTCGCCAGGTCGTAGTTGACCGGCCCGCTCGACGAGCCCGCCTGGCTCAGCATCTGGCCCAGCTGGCTCAGCATCTGCCCGAGCTGGTTGAACGCCTCGGCTCCGCCGGGCTGGCCCGGGTTCGAGGGGTCGTTGTCGCCTCGCTTGTCGGGATCGGGCGGTCCGAAGCCGAACGGGGGATTGCTCATAGCTCCACCGTACGCGGGTACGACCCGGCTCAGCGCGTCAACCGTGGCCTTCACCGGGAAGCGAACACAGTCACCGTACGCTGTCGCTCGTGACAAAACCGGACGAGGACACCGCGAACCAGTCCCGCCGCGCCGAGCCGTCGCGCGCGCCGGGCCGCAGCGACCGGCGGATGACCCGCCGCGGATGGACGATGCTGGTCAGCGGCGTGCTGTTCCTGGTGTTCGTCGTGGCCGGGTTCCTGGTCCAGGTGCCGTATGTCGCGATCAGCCCCGGGCCCACCTACGACACCCTCGGCCGCGACGTCGCGGGCAACCCGGTGATCCAGGTCAAGGGGCAGCAGACCTACGACACCAGCGGCGAACTGCGGATGACCACCGTTTCGCTCAACGACGGCATCAACCTCTTCACCGCGCTCGGGCTCTGGGCCAGCGGCCGCTACGCGCTCGCGCCGCGCGAGGAGTACTACAAGCCCGGCGAGACGAACGAGCAGGTCAAGCAGGAGAACATCCAGCAGCTGCAGAACTCCCAAAGCAATGCCCAGGTCGCCGCGCTGCGCCACCTCGGCTACCCGGTGCAGGTCGTCGCGAAGCAGATCGTGTCCGGCAGCCCGGCCGACCACATCCTCGCCCCCGGCGACAAGCTCGTCGCGGTCAACGGCAAGCAGGTGCGCGAGGCGGGCGAGGTCGCCGCCTCGATCGTCAACACCAAGCCGGGCGACACCGTCCAGGTCACCTTCCAGCACCTCGGCCAGCCGGAACGCACCGTGCCGGTCACGCTCGCCCAGCGCGACGACCGCACCCAGGGCTTCCTCGGCCTGACTGCCGTCGACCGCGCGGTCGCGCCCTTCTCCGTCGACATCTCGCTGCAGGACGTCGGCGGTCCGTCGGCGGGGCTGATGTTCACCCTCGCGATCATCGACCGGCTCACTCCGCCCGGGAAACCGGGCAGCGACCTCGCGGGCGGAAGGCACATCGCGGGCACCGGCGAGATCAGCGAGACCGGCCAGGTCGGCCCGATCGGCGGGATCTCGTTCAAGGTCGTCGGCGCGAAGGAAGCGGGCGCGACCGACTTCCTCGTCCCCGAGCACAACTGCGCCGAAGCCGCTTCGGCCGCGCCGGAAGGGCTCAACCTGATCAAGGTGTCCACGCTGGACGACGCGCTCAAGCAGCTGGACAACCTGAAGGCCGGTCGCCCGACCGCGCACTGCTGACCAGCGGCCGAGAAAAGTCCGTGATGGGCCCCGGGAGAGAATCAGATTTCCTCAAGGGGCCCATCACGGACTTAACGGAACAGGGCGCAGCCGGTGGATCAGGGCTGCAGGGTCGTCTTCAGCGCTTCGACCAGGTTCGGCGCGAGGTCCGGGCTTTCCACCAGTTCGTCGACCGCGTTCTCGTCCTCGTCGCCCGGCTGGACGCCGCGCAGCCGCATCACGCAAGCCGCGTCGCCTTCGCGCAGGACGGCGGCCACCAGACGGGCCTCGGTGCGGCGCGGGTGGTCCGCGGCGGCACGACGGAGGCTTTCGGCGTCCGCCTCGGCGATTCCTTCGAGTTCCGCCTCCACGTCCGGAGGCAGCACGATGATCTCCTGCGCCAGCGCGCAGCCGACCACGATGTCCGGCCACGCGATCCGGCCGAGCGATTCGGCGAGGTCGCCGTCCGGCAGCGCCTCCTGGGCCACCGGCGTCAGCGGGTTCGCCCGGTCGAGCTGACCGGCCAGTTCGGGCTGTTCGTCCAGCAGCGCAGCGGTCGGCACCAGCGCGAACAGCTGCGGCGGCTGGTTCCAGCCCGCGGCCGCGACGAACTCTTCGACTTCCCGGGCCAGCCCGGCGACAGGGTGGGCGGCAGACGGCTCACTCGGTGGCATGGCGACCATCGTGTCAGGCGTCCCCGCGACGCGCCGCGCGTGCCCGGTTTGGGCGGTCCCGGGAACTCGCGGCACCATCCGTAGAGTTAGAGGTCACGGGGGACACCGCTGTCCCCGGAGAACGTGTTCACGAAGACAGGAGCATTGCCGTGGCGACTCGGCCCCCGGTGAGCCTGAAGCTGTCCCGGCGCAGCCGGATCCTTCTCATCATCGCCGCGGTGATCGTGCTGGCCCTGCTGGCCGGCGTCCGGTTGCTCGACACCTACGTGGACTGGCTGTGGTTCGGCGAACTGCAGGCGCGTTCGGTGTTCACCACGCAGCTGGTCACCCGCGTCGTGCTCTTCCTCGCGGTCGGGTTGCTGGTCGGCGGGGCGCTGGCGGTCAGCCTGCTGATCGCCTACCGCACGCGCCCGGTGTTCGTGCCGGTATCCGGCCGCGACGACCCGCTGTCGCGCTACCGCTCGGTGATCGTCAGCCGGATCCGGCTGTTCGGCATCGGCATCCCGGTGCTCACCGGCGTCATCTCCGGAGCCTCGGCGAGCGGGGACTGGCAGACGATCCAGCTGTTCCTCAACGGCACCTCGTTCGGGCAGAAAGATCCCGAGTTCGGCATCGACCTCGGCTTCTACGCCTTCTCCCTGCCGTTCGTGAACTGGCTGCTCGGCTGGCTGTTCGTCACCGTCGTCGTCTCCTTCTTCGGCGCGCTGATCGCGCACTACATCTTCGGCGGCATCCGGCTCGCCGGCCGCGGCGGCCAGCTGGCCGGGCCGACGCGCGCGCAGCTCGCCATCACCGTCGGGCTTTTCGTGCTGCTGAAGGCGGTCGAGTACTTCTTCGACCGCTACAACCTGCTGCTGTCCGACCGGAACATGCCGCTGTTCAACGGCGCCACCTACACCGACCTCAACGCGGTGCTCCCGGCGAAGCTGATCCTGCTGTGCATTTCGGTGATCTGCGCGATCGCCTTCTTCGCGGGCGCGTTCCTGCGGAATCTGCAGTTGCCGGCGATTTCGCTGGTCCTGCTGATCCTCTCCGGCGTACTGGTCGGCGTCGCCTGGCCAGCGATTCTCGACCAGTTCTCGGTCAAGCCGAACGCGAACGAGAAGGAAGCGCCGTCGATCCAGCGCAACATGGACGCGACGCGCGCGGCGTACGGCCTCACCAACGTGAAGTACGAGCAGTACCCGGGCAAGACCGAAACCACCGCGGACGCGGTGAAGGCCGACACCGGCACGGTGTCCAACATCCGGCTGCTCGACCCGAACATCCTCAGCGACACCTTCACCCAGCGCGTCGGCCGCGAGAACTTCTACGGCTTCCCGTCCAAGCTGGACATCGACCGGTACACCATCGGCGGCACCACGCAGGACTACATCGTGGCCGCCAAGGAAATGAAGACCGACGGGCTCACCGGGAACCAGAACAACTGGATCAACAAGCACATGGTCTACACGCACGGCAACGGCTTCGTGGCCGCGCCCGCGAACACGATCGACCGTGCGGTGAAGGATTCGAACTCCGACGGCGGCTACCCGATCGCCACCACGAGCGACACGAGCAACCCCACCGGCGCGGGCTCGGTGAACGGCCAGCCGGGCATCAAGGTCGACCAGCCGCGGATCTACTACGGCGAGCTGACCAACCAGTCCGACTACTCGATCGTCGGCGGCACGCCGGGCAAGGCCCCCGGCGAGTACGACACCGACAGTCAGCGCGGCTACCTCTACCAGGGCAAGGGCGGCGTCTCGCTCGACAACTGGTTCAACCGGCTGATGTTCGCCGCCGAGTACCGCGAACCGAAGATCCTCTTCTCCGACGCCATCGGCGACGGCTCGAAGATCATGTACAACCGCGAACCGCGCGACCGCGTCGCGAAGGTCGCCCCGTGGCTCACCCTCGACGGCGACCCGTACCCCGCCGTGGTCAACGGCCGCATCCAGTGGATCGTCGACGGCTACACCACACTCGACAACTACCCGTACGCCCAGCAGACGCAGCTCGGCGAAGCGACCAACGACTCGCTCAACGGCGTCACCAAACAGGCGAACAACTCGATCAACTACATCCGCAACTCGGTGAAGGCGACCGTCGACGCGTTCGACGGCACCGTCACCCTGTATTCGATCGACGACAACGAACCCGTGCTCAAAGCATGGGAGAAGGTGTTCCCGGGCATCGTCAAGCCCAGCTCGGAGATCTCGCCGGAACTGCGCTCGCACTTCCGCTACCCCGAGGACCTGTTCAAGATCCAGCGTGAACTGCTCGCCCGCTACCACGTGGACAGCCCGCAGGAGTTCTACGCGCAGCAGGCGTTCTGGAGCGTCCCGCAGGACCCGACCGAGGACGGCAGCTCCACCACGGCGGGCGCGAACGTCGCCAACCAGCCCGGGTACTACGTCCTCGCCAATGCCGCGGGCGAGGGCAGGCCGACGTTCCAGCTGACCAGCGCGCTCACCGGTCTGCAACGGCAATACCTTTCCGCCTGGATGTCCATCTCGTCCGATCCGGAGGACTACGGCACCATCCGCGTCCTGCGACTACCCCCGGCCAGCGGGGCCAACCAGGTCGACGGGCCCGTCCAGGTGCAAAACCGGTTCCAGAGCGACCCCCGCGTCGCCCAGGACCGGACCTTGCTGAACAACCCCAACGTCATTCCCATTTACGGCAACCTGATCACGCTGCCGGTCGCGGACGGATTCCTCTACGTCGAACCCGTCTACATCCGCCAGCGAAACCAGCTGAGCTACCCGCAGCTGGCGCGCGTGCTCGTCTCCTACGGAGCCAAGATCGGCTTCGCGTCCACCCTCAACGAGGCACTCGACCAAGTCTTCGGCAAGGGCACCGGCGCGGCGGCGACCACACCGAAGGAAGGCGACTCAGGCACCACGCCGACCCCGCCGACCTCCAGCACCGCCACACCGCCGCCCAGCACCGGCGGCAGCAACCCGGCGCTGGACAAGGCGGTGTCCGACATCCAGGCCGCGCTCGCCAAACTCAAGGCAGCACAGCAATCCGGCAACTTCGCCGACCAAGGCGCGGCACTCTCCGCGCTCGACGCGGCCACCAAGGAATACAACTCCGCCAAACCCACGACGCCGCCCTCCACCGGGTCGACGTCCCAGCCCGGCGGGTGACCTCGGTTACGTAATAGGCACCTGCTTTGCGCCCGCTCGAAACCAGGGCGTAAGGTAGGTCCTACGACGCGGGGTGGAGCAGCTCGGTAGCTCGCTGGGCTCATAACCCAGAGGTCGCAGGTTCAAATCCTGTCCCCGCTACAGAGATGGGAGACCCGTCCTCGCGTAAAGCGCGAGGCGGGTCTCTTTCGTTGTGTCCTGGGGGTCGAACCCCCAGACCCCCGCCAGGGGGCTTGCCCCCTGGACCCCGTGTGGGGTCCGGTTGGGTGGGCGGGCTCGTTTTTGGTTTTTGGTTTTTGGTTCGTGGGGTTTGGCTCTTGCTGAGTGTGTGCCGATGTCTCTGGGTGGGTTTGCCTCGGGAGGCTGGAAGGCGGTCTCTTGTGCTGGGGTGTGGGGTTGCCCGGCGGGCAGCGGTGTTGCTTGTCTTGGGGGTTTGGGTTGGTGGCTTCTGGGGGGGGACAGGTTTAGACCTTTGTTGTTGTCTTGGGTAGAGGGTCGGGAAGCGTTGGGGGCGTTGGAATATTCCGGTGTGGGGTGTGGTGTTTTTTCGGTGGGTGTGGGCTTTTGGGCGGGGGGTGTGCGGGCTGGACGGGCGGGGAGGGTGTTTTTGCTGGTGAAGGGGGGTTTGAGGGGGTGGTGTCAGTGCGGAAATTGGGGGGTGTAGTGTTGTTTTCACAACGACGCGGGGTGGAGCAGCTCGGTAGCTCGCTGGGCTCATAACCCAGAGGTCGCAGGTTCAAATCCTGTCCCCGCTACTGGAAAACCAGCCGGGGTTCGTGCGGATGCACGGGCCCCGGCTTTTTTTGTGCGCCATTTGGCCGTCGCTCGGGTGGTGGTTGCGGCGCGGTGATCGTTTCGGCGGTGGTTGCTCAGAGTGGCAGAGTCTATTGTGGACATACCTGCGGACTGGGCTGTTAGAGGGGTTGCCGCTGGCCACAATGGACTGATTCGTGACCACTGTGGACACAGCGGCGGATAAGTGGGACCGTAGAGGGGTGTCCGAATTGAATGCAACCGCCGCCGCTCTGCTCGGTCTGCTCCACGACGGCCCCGCCACCGGCGGGCAGCTCGTCTCGGGCGCCGACGAGCGCTTCGGCGCCTTCTTCAGTGTCACCCGCAGCCAGGTCTACCGCGAGCTCCCGGCGCTCTCGAAAGAGGGTCTCGTCCGGCTCGGCAAGCAGGGACCCCGTTCGAGCCAGCAGTACGTGCTCACCGCGGCAGGCAAGAAGGCCTTCAAGACGTGGCTCACGTCCGAGGCCGGACCCGACCACCTGCGCAGCCCGCTCATCCTGCGGCTCGTGCACGCCGGCTCCCTGACGGCCAAGCAGCGCGGCGCCCTGCTCGACAGCGCCCGCACCACCTACCAGGCCCAGCTCGAAGAGGCCAAGAACGCCACCAAGACCGCCGACGGCCCCTACGCCAAGGCCGTCGCCGAGTTCGCCCAGGCGCAGGCCAAGGCCGCCCTGAAGCTGCTCGACTCGATCCCGCAGGCCTGAGCGCCGCCCCGGCCCCACGACCGGTTCGCGACCGGTCGTGGGTTTTGCCGTAACCTTGTCCGACGTGAGCGATGAGTTCGATGCGGCACTGAAGGACCTGACCGGCAAGCTGACGCAGATCGAGTCGGTGATGGACCTCGAAGCGCTGCGCGCGCAGGTCGCCGAGCTCGAGGAGCAGGCGTCCAGCCCGACCCTCTGGGACAACGTGGAGGAAGCCCAGCAGGTCACCAGCCAGCTGTCCCACCGGCAGGCCGAGCTGCGCCGCGTCTCCGAACTGCGCCAGCGCCTCGACGATCTCGGCGTCCTCTACGAGCTCGCCGCCGACGAAGGCGACGCCGGCAGCATGACCGAGGCCGAGGGCGACCTCGCCGACCTCGCCAAGGACATCGACGCGCTCGAGGTCCGCACCCTGCTGTCCGGCGAATACGACGCCCGCAACGCCGTGGTCAACATCCGTTCCGAAGCGGGCGGCGTCGACGCGGCCGACTTCGCCGAAATGCTGCTCCGGATGTACCTGCGCTGGGCGGAACGGCACGGCTACCCCACGGACGTCTTCGACATCTCCTACGCCGAAGAAGCGGGCATCAAGTCCGCCACCTTCAAGGTGAGCGCCCCGTACGTTTACGGCACCCTCTCGGTCGAACAGGGCACCCACCGCCTCGTGCGGATCTCGCCGTTCGACAACCAGAGCCGCCGCCAGACGTCCTTCGCGCACGTCGAGGTCCTGCCCGAGGTCGAGGAAGTCGACCACGTCGACATCCCGGAAAAGGACATCCGCGTCGACGTGTACCGCTCGTCCGGCCCCGGCGGGCAGAGCGTCAACACGACCGACTCCGCGGTCCGCCTCACCCACATCCCGACCGGCATCGTCGTCTCCTGCCAGAACGAGAAATCGCAGCTGCAGAACAAGGCGGCCGCGATGAAGGTCCTCCAGGCGCGCCTGCTGCAGCGCAAAAAGGAGGAGGAACGGGCCGAAATGGACGCGCTCAAGGACGGCGGCTCCAGCTGGGGCAACCAGATGCGCTCCTACGTGCTGCACCCGTACCAGATGGTCAAGGACCTGCGCACCGAATTCGAGGTCGGCAACCCCACCGCGGTCCTCGACGGCGACATAGACGGCTTCCTGGAAGCCGGGATCCGCTGGCGCAAGCAGGCGAACGCGGCCTGATCCGCACGACGGCCCCGACCCGGGCCGGGACGAGGCGCGGGTCACCCAAGGCACCGGCAACCCGGGCTTAACGGGGCCCATGGGTAGGATGCCGAATCGTGATCCGGCTCGAAGAGGTTTCCAAGGTCTACAAGACCTCGACCCGTCCCGCCCTCGAACGGGTGTCGGTCGAGATCGACAAGGGTGAGTTCGTCTTCCTCATCGGCCCGTCCGGTTCCGGGAAGTCGACGTTCCTGCGGCTGCTGCTGCGCGAAGAGGTGCCCTCCAAGGGCCGGGTCATGGTGTCGAACTTCGACGTCGCCAAACTCGCCCGGCGCCGGGTCCCCCGCCTGCGCCAGACCATCGGCTGCGTGTTCCAGGACTTCCGGCTGCTGGCCAACAAAACCGTCGCGGAAAACGTCGCGTTCGCCCTTGAGGTCATCGGGAAACCGCGGCCCACGATCCGCAAGGTCGTGCCCGAGGTGCTCGAACTCGTCGGCCTCGACGGCAAAGCCGACCGGCTGCCCAACGAGCTCTCCGGCGGCGAGCAGCAGCGCGTCGCGATCGCCCGCGCGTTCG
This sequence comes from Amycolatopsis rubida, assembly GCF_900115345.1. Classification (GTDB taxonomy): domain Bacteria; phylum Actinomycetota; class Actinomycetes; order Mycobacteriales; family Pseudonocardiaceae; genus Amycolatopsis; species Amycolatopsis rubida. The sequence goes on from NZ_FOWC01000027.1 coordinate 55,397, forward strand.
TGAACCGCCCGCTCGTGCTGCTCGCCGACGAGCCCACCGGGAACCTCGACCCGGACACCAGCCAGGACATCATGCTGCTGCTGGAGCGGATCAACCGCACCGGCACCACCGTGCTGATGGCCACGCACGACCATTCCATCGTGGACTCGATGCGGCGCCGCGTCGTCGAGCTGCAGCTCGGTCGCGTGATCCGCGACGACGCCAGGGGCGTCTACGGCATCGGCCGCTGACGCCCTCCGCCCCCGCCCTTTCCCGCCCCGAACCAAGGAATCACGAGAGCGATGCGTGCCAGTTTCGTCTTCAGCGAGGTCGTCACCGGTTTGCGCCGGAACGTCACGATGACCATCGCGATGATCCTCACCACCGCGGTCTCGCTCGCCATGCTCGGCGGCGGTCTGCTCGCCGTGCGCACGATCGACAAGATGAAGGCGAACTTCCTCGCCGAAGTCGAGGTTTCGGTCGCGCTGGTCGACGACGTGAGCGCGAACGACAAGAACTGCACGCAGGCGCTCTGCAACGGGCTCCGCCAGTCGCTGCAGAACAACCCCGGCGTCGAATCGGTCGTGTACGAGAACCGCGACCAGGCCTACGACCGGTTCAAGAAGATCTTCGCGAGCCAGCCCGAGCTGCTCGAACTGACCGGCCCGGAGGCACTGCCCGCGTCGCTGCAGGTGAAGCTGAAGGACCCGGACCGGTCCGACGCGATCATCAAGCAGTACACCGGCCAGCCCGGCGTCAAGAAGGTCGACGACCAGAAGAAGTTCCTCGACCGCGTGTTCAACGTCTTCAACGGCGTCCGGAACATCGCGTTCGTGATGGCGCTCATCATGGCCGTCGCCGCCCTGCTGCTGATCGCGAACACCATTCAGGTTTCGGCGTTCACGAGGCGGACGGAAGTCGGCATCATGCGCCTGGTGGGCGCGACGCGGTGGTATACCCAGCTGCCGTTCCTCCTGGAGGCGGTGGTCGCCGGCACGGTCGGCGCCGTGCTCGGGGTGGTGTTCCTGCTTCTGACGAAGCTGTCCTTCCTCGACACGGTCTTCACCGGCGAAGTGTTCCCGCAGATCACCACGCTTGAGGTGCTGTTCCCGGTGGCGCCGATCCTGCTGGCGGTGTCGATCGTGATCTCGGCGATCACCGGGTACGTCACGCTGCGCCTGTACGTGCGGCACTAGCGGAGAAGAAATCGGCTGCTCGCCGTCGGACACATCACGTAAAGTGGTCGGTATGCCCAAGGAACGTGGACAGAAGGTCATCGCGTCGAACCGCAAGGCCCGGCACGATTACTCCATCCTGGACACCTACGAGGCCGGGATGGTGCTGCAGGGCACCGAGGTGAAGAGCCTGCGGGCGGGCAAAGCCTCCCTTGTGGACGCGTTCGCGACGGTGGACGACGGCGAGGTGTGGCTGCGCAACGTCCACATCCCCGAGTACACCCAGGGCACCTGGACCAACCACATGCCGCGGCGCACGCGGAAACTGCTGCTGCACCGGCGCGAGATCGAACGGCTCATCGGCAAGACCAAGGAAAGCGGTCTGTCGCTCGTGCCGCTGTCGATGTACTTCAAGGACGGCAAGGTCAAGGTCGAGATCGCGCTGGCCCGAGGCAAGAAGGCCTACGACAAGCGGCAGTCGCTCGCCAAACGCGACGCGCAGAAGGACATCAGCCGCGCGATGGGGCGGGCGTTGAAGGGCCGGTTCACGGAGTGAGCGCGGGTCCGGCCACCGACGCCGACGTCCCGGGCTGGATCGCCGGGCTCGGCCTCGACGGGATCGTCGACCTGCACGTCCACTTCCTGCCGAAGCCCGTGCTGGACAAGGTGTGGGCCTATTTCGACCGCGCCGAGCAGCACTACGGCAGGCCGTGGCCGATCCACTACCGCACGCCCGAGCCGGAGCGGATCGACACGCTGCGCGCGCTGGGCGTGAAAGCCTTCGCGCCGCTGGTGTATCCGCACAAGCCGGGCATGGCCGAGTGGCTCACCTCGTGGGTGCTGGATTTCGCCGAACAGGTGCCGGAAGCGGTGCCCACCGGCACGTTCTACCCGGAGCCGGGCGCTGCTTCCTATGTGGACAGTGCGGTGCGCGCGGGAGCCCGATGTTTCAAGGCGCACGTGCAGGTCGGGGCGTACGACCCGCGGGACGAGCTGCTTGACCCGGTGTGGGGCTCGCTCTCCGAAGCGGGCGTGCCGGTGGTGATCCACTGTGGACACGGACCGTTGCGCGGCGACTTCACCGGGCTTGAGGTGTTCGAGGAAGTCCTGCGACGGCATCCGCGGCTCACCGCCGTCCTCGCGCACGCGGCGATGCCGCAGTTCACCACCGCGTTCGAGCTGATGGCGCGCTACCCGCGAGTGCATCTCGACACCACCATGGTCGGCGTGCCGTTCGCGGAGGCGATGTCGCCGCTGCCGCCGGACTGGACGGCCCGGTTGGCGGAGGTGGGCGACCGCGTCGTCCTCGGCACCGACTTCCCGAACATCCCGTACTCCTACGCCACCCAGCTGCGGGCGATCGCGGGCTGGGCGGCCGACGATCGCCTTGGCGAGCCGTTCCTGCGGGCGGTGCTGCACGACACCCCCGCGAAGCTCCTCAGCGTTTGACCGCCGCGAGAGCCCGGCGCCGCGGCATCGACATCTGACGTCCGGCCAGCGTGTACCCGGCCGCGACCAGCGCCACCCACGGCAGCGGACCGGTCAGCAGGCTGTCGCTCAGCGGGGCGAACCCGTGCGCGGCCAGTCCCAGGAGACCGCCGGAGGCGAGCAGGCCCGCCAGCACCAGCTGCGGCGTCCGCGCGGTCACCACCAGGCCGTCCGGCTGCGTCTCGAAGCGCTCGAACAGGCGCAGCAGGCCCAGCAGCACCGCGCCGCACACGGCGAACCAGGCGGGTGCCATGAGCAACCACATCGACGTACCGGGGGCCGGCGTCGAGTAGCCGAGGCCGAACACGGTCACTCCGGAAACGACGACCAGCGCCGGCATGTGCCAGAGATAGACCGACATGAACCGCGGACTGAGCCAGCTGAGCGCCGCGGTGACGCGGGGGAGCGAGACGAGCTTCTCGCGGAACGCCAGCAGGAACCCGATCTGGCCGAGCGCGAGGAACAGCAGCAGGACGGTGGGCGGGCTCATGTTGGACACCGGCGCGCCGGGCATGCCGATCATGCTCGCCGGGTACGGACCGAACGCGACCAGCAGCGCCGTCATCCCGAAACCGGCGGCGGACACGGCGAGCGCGGCGCGGCGGCTGAGCGAGCCGAGGCGGCCTTCGACGTAGTGGAAACCGAGCTGGTGCACGGCGACCCAGACGATGACGGCGTTGGCGTATCCGATCATTCCGAGGTCGGAGAACCGTGCCACGTCAACGAGAACGCCCAGTCCGGCCAGTACCGCCGGAACCGCGAGACCCCAGCGGCGGTGTGCGGCGACCATCAACGGCGTGAGCAGCACGGTGAGCAGGTAGACCGAGAGGAACCAGAGCAGTTGCGCGGCGATCGCGCTGGCCACCTGGACCGGTTGCGGCGGAACTCCCATGCCGTGCAACAGATCCGGCACGACGAGCCACACCGCCATCAGCGGCAGCACCGGAACGAGCAGCCGTCGAACGCGTCCGGCGAACCAGGCGCGAGTGGATTCCGCGCGGCGCAACGAGATCAGGTTCGCCGCACCGCCGGCGAAGAAGACGAGGGGCATGACTTGCGACGCCCAGGTGATGATCCACCAGCCAGGTGTCGCGAGGGCATTGCCGGTGACGAGAGTGTTGCCGGAGAAGGAAAGCACCGGCATCGTCCAGTGCTGCGCGACCACCGCGAGGATCGCTCCGGCGCGTACCACGTCGAGAAATCTGTCTCGGGTCGCCCTGGTGCCGCGGGTCGGCAGCTGGCTCGTCGTCATGCTGAAGAGCCTGTCGGTTCCCCGGCTCGGAAACAGCGGGGGAGACCACCGAAAAGGGGGTCGGGGCAGCAGGGGGAGCGAGGTGGGGTTTGCCCTACCACGGTTCTCGTGAGTGTTGGTGCCGGTGAGAACCGGCACCAACACTCACGAGAGGGTGTCCGGCTCCGGCTCGGACTCGTGCGCCTGCACCCGGTAGGCCCAGCCGTCCTCGGTGAGGCCGAGTTCGTACCGCGTCTCGATTTTCGGGCCGCGGTGCAGGTGGATGTGGCGCACGACGGTGCCCGGAACCGGTTCCTCGTCGGCGAGTTCCTGCACCCGTCCGTCGAGCGGGCCGCCGAAGAAGCGGACGCTGCGGTCGGACATCGGACTCTCCTCGCTCGGCTCGGACATCAGTCCATGGTAGGCGAGAGACCGCCGTCGGGGCTGCCGTCAGTTCGAGTGAGGGGTTTCAGCGGCCAAGGTAGGTCAGCACCGCGCGCACCCGGCGATGTTCTTCGGAGCTGGCCTCGAGACCGAGCTTCGAGAAGATGTTGCCGATGTGCTTTTCGACCGCTCCGTGCGACACCACCAGCGAGTTCGCGATGGCGTTGTTGGAGAGTCCCTGTGCCATCAGGCCGAGCACCTCGGACTCGCGCGCGGTGAGCGAATCCAGGGGGTTGCGGCGGCCGCGGGCCATCAGCTGGGCGATGACGTCCGGGTCGATGGCGGTGCCGCCGTCCGCGACGCGCCGGACCGCGTCCAGGAACTCGTCCACGTCGGCGACCCGCTCCTTCAGCAGATAGCCGACGCCTCCGGCACCGCCGGACAGCAGCTCGACCGCGTAGCTTTCCTCGACGTACTGGGACAGCACGAGCACCGGCAGGCCGGCGATCTCCTTGCGGGCCGCCAGCGCCGCGCGCAAGCCTTCGTCGGTGAACGTCGGCGGCATCCGGACGTCGACAATCGCCAGGTCAGGACGGTGTTCGGTGATCGCGCCGAGCAGGTCGTCGCCGTTGTCGACCGCGGCGACGGTCTCGATGCCCTCGTCGGCGAGCAACCGGGTGACCCCGGCCCGGAGCAACACGGCGTCTTCGGCGATCACTACTCGCATCAAGGCCCCCAAGTCGGTGAGTGCACGGCTCGCAGGCTTATTCACTCACGAGTGGGCAATCTCCGGCGCAGCAGGTCGGCTTTGCCGCTGACCGGGTCAGAGGTCGGCGGATTCGAGCAGGTCCGAGACCGACATGCTGAGCACCGCGGCGAGACCGGCGAGCGTCGACATGCGCGGATTCGACGGACCGGCCGCGTCCTTGCGCCCGGAGGCCCGGCCCGACTCGATCAGCTGGACCTGGTTTTTCGTGACTCCGGCCTGGAAGGCGAGCGCTTCCTGGGACATGTGGCGCTCTTCGCGCAAGCGACGCAACGCGCGACCGAACTTCTTCGCCGTCGCCTCGTCCCAGTGCACTGGATCATGTTCTAAGCAAGGTCCGATAAGTGACACCCTATCGAAAAGACCTGCTATAAATTGTCTGCAAGTGCCGACAGAGGTCGCTCAGGAGACGGATATCGGCGCCCGGCAATCCAGTCAGCATCCGGCGCGGTCGACCACAAAGGCGAGCCGGGATTCGCCCGGCGGTTTCGGTGGTCCGGACGGGTGAGCGGCCGGTCGGCCGGAGTTGTTCTGCGCAGGGAGGGCGTAAGGGTGACTGACGATCACACTGCAGTGGGTTCAGGGCGGTATTCGTTCGACGCGGCGGGGATGGAGCATGTCGCGAGCCAGTTCGAGGAGCTGGCCCTCGAGTTCACGAAGGCTGTCGACAACGCGCGGGTCATCGCGGTGACCCAGTCGCCGGCTTCGGACTTCGCGAGCGGCAACAACGCGGAGACCTTCCGCAACTCCGGGAGCGCACTGGTCGCTTCACTGCGAAGCCGGGTGGAGT
>NZ_FOWC01000026.1 GCF_900115345.1 Amycolatopsis rubida
CCCGCCTCCCGCGCCGCGGCGAGCTTGTCCAGCGTGTCGTTCGCGCCCTTCACGTAGGTCGCGTGGTGCTTGCTGTGGTGCAGCTCGTTGATCTCACCCGAAATGTGCGGCGCGAGAGCGCCGTAGTCGTAATCGAGTTCGGGCAGCTCGTACCGGGCCATGGGCCCTCCTTCTGTCTTCGACATCAAGTCTTGCCCCTTCGAACCTAGTAGCACACCCGCGCCCCGGGCGAGCGGGGGCGGCCTCGGCGCCACGGGCTGGAACCTGCTTGAGTGAATGTTCACCTTCCAGTACCGGGCCGCTTCGCCGGCCACTCAGCGTGACCGTTTCGTCCGCCCCGCCCCGGTTCCCCGGCGCCAGGTACGGTTGCTCCCATGGCGACGTCCCGGCTCGGCAGCGTGCAGCGGGTGCTGCTGCTGTTCGCGCTGGCACTGGGCGTCGCCGTGATGCACCACGTGCCTTCGCCGGGTGCCGGGCATGCCATGACGAGCCAGATGTCCGTCGAGGCGCACTCGGTCGCCCCAGCTTTGGCTGCCGCCACCGACTCGGGCATGCCCGCCGGCGAACACTCGATGCTGCACGTTTGCCTGGCGGTGCTGTACGCGGCGGGCGCACTCGTCCTGGGCCTGCTGGCCTTCCGCCGCCGCACCGCCGCACAAGCGATTTTCGACGGCACCCGAGGCTCCCCCGCGGCCGGCCGCCCGCCCGGCAGACGAGGCCGGGCCGTTCTGACTTCTCTCTGCGTGCTGCGGACCTGATCGGTATTTCCTTTCCGGTCTTTCCTCGCAATTTTCCTTTTGAGAGAAGGTTTTTTCGTGCGCAGAATCTTTTTCCGCGGCGCCGTGCTGACCGCGTCGCTCCTGCTCGGCGCGTGCAGCAGCCCGGAGCCGCCCGCTCCGGCGCCCAGCTCGCAGGCGGGACACAACGCCGCTGACGTCGCGTTCGCCCAGCAGATGATCCCGCACCACCAGCAGGCGCTGGAGATGGCGAAGATGGTGCCGTCGCGCGGCAGCGACCCGAAGGTCGCCGACCTGGCGGGCCGGATCCGGGCGCAGGACCCGGAAATCCGGCAGATGCAAGGCTGGCTGAAGACCTGGGGCGTCGCCGCGACCAGCCACTCCATGCCCGGCGGCCACGAGATGTCCGGCGATCACACGATGACCGGCATGATGTCCGGTGCCGACCTGAAAAGCCTGGAAGCCGCCAAGGGCCCGGACTTCGACCGGTCGTGGCTGGACCTGATGATCAAGCACCATCAGGGAGCGGTCGAGATGGCGAAGACGGAGCTGGCCCACGGGGCGGATGCCGGGGCGAAGGCGCTGGCACAGCGGATTGCCGATGCGCAGGAGGCGGAGATCGCTGAGATGCGCGGTCTGCTGAAGGGCTGATGCCGTGGGAGCCGGGGTCGTCGCTTGGGCGACCCCGGCGCCCCGCGTCGTGCCGCTGAGCCGGCGGTACTCGCGGGCTCGGCGCCGAACTGCCTCGTCGACGCCAAGCCCGGCCTTCACCGGCGCAGGCGTTCCGGCGCTTCGTCGAGCACGTGCAGCAGCCGCGCCGCGAGCGCCTGGCAGGCAGCCTCGGTCAAGCCGGTGTCCTGTGCGAGCACATCCCGCACCAGGGCGAGCCGTTGGTCGTACCGGGAGACAAAGCTTAGTTCGCTGGTCATGTTTCCGTCCTCTTCTGTGGTTTCCCTGCTTCCCGCGGCGCAGGCGCAGGCGCGGCGGAACCCGCCCGCCGCGGTCGCCGAGCAGAACCGGTCCGCGATCGCGTCGTGTCCGGCTTTCTCGTGGCGGCACACCGGGCAGGCACCGGCGGACCGAGCGGCGAGCGGTGCCGCGGACTGCGCGCTCATCGCGGAGCGCCAAGGCCGGGCAGGTAAGGAGTCCATGGCGGACACGGCCGGCTCAGCGCGTTCCGGCGACGCCGTTGCCGGCCAGGATGTCCGCGGCGGTGGCGGTGGAATCGCCGTCCGCGGCCGACCGGAGCACGGCACGGGCCGCTCCGCCGGGGGCCTCCCGCGGCACCACCAGCAGGCGCACCCGCCGGGAGTCCGTCCCGATCGCCTCCACAGTGTCTGGATCCGTCGCCCGGAACCCCTCCAGCCGCACGATCCGGCCGCCGAGGAGCACTTTGCGCGCGGTCGCGCCCCAGGCGTCCAGGTGATACGACACCCGGGCCAGCGGGCCCACCCGCGCTTCGAGCGCGGCGGCCAGCGCGGGCAGCTCGGCGGCGAGGTCCGCCGAACGCGGCCACCAGCCGCCGTCGACGTGCCCGGGCTGGGAGCCGGCGCATTTCAGCGCCACTCGCGCTTGCTCGGGTCCGCGGTCTCCGGCCGGGGCTTTCCGGGCCGGCGCCGCCGTCATCGGGAACCGCTTCCGGCTGTTGCCGGCGCGGTCCGGAGCCCGCCGCCGACCTCGTGCAGGTGCCGCAGGACGTCCGCGTAGGTGCGCAGCAGCCCTCCTTGGCTGTAGCTGATCCCGCGGGCGAGGCAGAAGTCCCGCACCAGCGGCTGTGCCCGGCGCAGCGCCGTCATCGGGATGTTCGGGAAGAGGTGGTGCTCGATCTGGTAGTTCAGCCCGCCGAGGGCGAAGGTCGTCCAGCGGCCGCCCCGCACATTGTGCGACGTCAGCACCTGGCGGCGGAGGAAGTCCAGCTGGTGGCCCGGTTCCAGGTGCGGCATCGCCTTGTGGTTGGGCGCGAACGAACATCCCATGTAGACGCCCCACACGGCATGGTGCACCACGATGAACACGACCGCGATTCCCGGCGGCAGCAACAGGAACACCGCGGCGAGATAGGCGGCGAGGTGGGCGGCCAGCAGCACCGCGTCCAGCCCGCGCGATCTGATCCCGCCGTGCCACACCGCCTTGATCCCCGACCAGTGCAGGTCGAGGCCTTCCAGCAGCAGCAGCGGAAAGAACAGGAACGCCTGGTATTTCGCCATCCAGCGCAGGAAACCCGTCTTCGCCCGGCTCTGCCCGGTGCTGAACGCCAGCGCGGGGATGTCGATGTCCGGATCGGAGTTCTCGAGATTCGGGTTCGCGTGGTGGCGGTTGTGCTTGCCCACCCACCAGCCGTAACTCAGCCCGACCAGCCCGGCGAGCCCGGTGCCGACCGCGTCGTTCGCCCGCCTGCCGCGGAAGATCTGCTTGTGCCCGGCATCGTGGCCGAGAAACGCGAGCTGGGTGTAGGCGACCGCCAGCAGCACCGCAGTGCCCAGCTGCCACCAGTGCCCGCCGGCGAGCGCGAGCACCACCCACGCCCCGGCGAAAGCCAGCAGCGCCAGCCCGCCCCGCAGCAGGTAGTGCACGGGGCGGCGGCGGAACAGCCCGGCCGCCTTCACCAGTTCCGACAGCTCGGCGTACTCGCTTCGGCGCGGAGGGCCGGGCCCACGCGGGATAGCCGGGTTCGTTTCGTCCATTGTGGAAACTCCAAATCGGATGGCGGCGGAGGACCGCCGCTGGCCGCCGCGGGACGGACCGCGCCGCGGCAGCGGAAAGAGCGAGTACGGGGACAGCTGGATCCGGCGGAGCGGAAAGGGCCGCCGGTCAAATCGCGGGGCGAAGAGGCTTGTCCTTCCGGATTCCCGTCATGCCCCGGTGCCTCCTCGGTCGCCGGCAGCCGTGCTGCGATTCGATCGGCGCGACCGAGGTCTGAGGTCCTTGCCCGAAGCCTACACCCGCGCCGGTGCGGGTGCGCGCTCGCCGTTCCGCCAGGCCGCGCGCCGAAATCCGCTTCACCCGAATGCGGCTTCCCGCCCTGGTGAGAACGGGAAACGGCGATCGGGCCGCAGCGCACCGCCCCGGCCCGGGTCCGCGACGGCGCCCTCGGCCGGGACGAAGGGGTGTACCGTCAGTGGTGTCCGGGAGTATCTCGTGCCGGCGGCCCTGGGCCATCGCCGCAGGGACAACGCACGGCATGCCGCCGGGCCCACGGCACATCACCGTCATCCCAGCGGCCTTGAGACCGCCGAGCCGCCCTCGCCGCAGCCGCTGCACGGCACAAGCGGGTGGCGCCCAGCAGGGAATGCCGGTGGTGCGGCGTGGCCCAGCTGCCCCTGGCTCCCCGTCTTCTGCGGATTTCGCAGTGTCACGAAAGGAAAAGCCGATCACCGCTTCGGTCAGCACCCCGCTTTTCAGCCATCCCGTCGCCGAGCCGCCCCGGCCCGGCGCGCTCGTCCTGCCGCAGGACGACCGCTACGACGGCCTGTTCCGCCAGCCGGCCGGACCGTCCGGCGAGCGGAAAGAACCGCAGCCGCGCGCAATCCGGCCGCGGCACCGGCGCCGCTGACGCCCAGCCCTTCTCCGGCGCGCAGTCTGTTCCGCCGCGCAGCGCCGGCGGCGTCCGCCGCCCGGCCATCCGCACCATCGGACGGGAGCGCCGCGATGAAGCCAGTCCCGCAGGACCGCACCGCCGGCCCGGTGCTTGAATCGCTCGCGCCAGGAAACCGGTTGCGGCTCAAGGAACCGAGCGCCGCGAAAGGCTGCTTCGACGGTGCCTGGTGGCCGCGATCGCGCGAACCGGTCGCCGAGTTCAGCGCCCTCGTCGCCGCGCTCGCGGACCGGTCGGGCCGAGTCGACCGGATCGGCTTCAACCCCGCCGCCTGGGATCTCGCGCCCGCCCGGCTGGCGCACGGCCCGAATCTCGTGCGCCTGGCCGGATTCTTCGGCCTCCAGCGGCACACCGTCGTCGTGATCGGACCGCGCATCCGCCACCTGACACTGCTGGTGATCCCGCCGGAGGCCCCGCCCGGCCCGGCGGAACGCGCGCTGAGCGCCGCCTCCGCCGCCGACAGCACCGATGCCGCACTGGAAATCCTTCGCGACAGCGGCGTCCTCTCGCGGCAGCCCGCGTAGCCGCATCCCGAGCCTCGCCGTTCACGCATGCCAGCCGGCCCCGAAGCCGGGATCGGAGCTTCCCATGCCGACGCCACCGCGCCGAGGCCGTTCCTCCGCACCGGCCGAGGCGCGGCTGCGGCTGAAACCCCCGCTGCCGGTCGCCGGCTTCGTGGACGGCGGCTGGTGGCCCGCTTCGGCGGACCTGACGGCCGAAGTGCCCGGTCTCGCCGCGGCGCTCGCCGACCGGATCGGCCCGGTATGGCGGGTGGCGTTCGCGCCGCAGGCCTGGCTGCCCGCCGAACCCACGATGATCTCCCGGGGACGGCTCGTCCGCCTGGAAGGCTTCCGCTCCCAGGACCCGCATGTCGTGCATGTGACCGGCGGTTCGATGCGCCGGCTGACACTGCTCGTCGTCCCCGCTCGAACACCGCCGGCGGCCGCCGCGACCGCGCTGTCAGCAGCCGCGGACCGCAACGGCACCACCCGCCCGGAAGCCATCCTGAAAGAATCCGGAGCCGCGCCCCGGCCGGCCGAGGACGATGTCTGCCGCTGGGAGTCCGAAGGCGGCGCCGGCTTCGGATCCCCGGCACCTGCCAGCGGCTCGGCGTAGTCCTCGAAGCGAACGCTGGCCCCCCGCCCAGCACGTCCGCGGCGCGTCGCTCTCGCCGTGTTCTCGCCGACAGGTTCGCCGCCGGCGTTCGCAGTCTCCCGTCCGCGGTCGAAGCGGCCGTCTCGGCCAGCACGGCCGCCGCGGCACCCGTCACCGCGACCAGCAGCAGTGCAACACCTCCCGCGAGCAGGGCGATCGCCGCGATTCCCACCGGGATCAGCACCACGCCGGTGGACGCCAGCGGCGACTCCGGCGACGGCGGCTGGACCGGCGGCGTCGGCGGGACTTGTCGGCGGCGTCGGCGGCATGAGCGGCGTCGGCGGCATGAGCGGCGTCTTCGTGAGCGGGGTGGTCGTCTTGCATCGCTCGTCGGTGGAGGCGTCGGGGCAGTTCGTGCCTGGCGTGGTCGAGGAAATGACGTTGCGCAGGCTCTGTCCGTCGCCGATGGGGTTCTTGACCTTCACGCTGTAGGTGACCGTCGCGGTCGCGCCAAGCGGCAGGTCTCCGGTCCAGGTCAGCCGGGGTGCCGCGTAGGTCGTCGAGCCGGTTGAGGCGGTCGCGTCGTCGTGGTAGGCCGCAGTGGCGAGCACGCCGGTCAGGTCGTCGGTGAAGGTGGCGTCCTTCAGGTCCGTCTGGCCGGTGTTCGTCGCGGCGACGGTGTAGACGACCTGGTCTCCCGCCTTCGCCTCGGTGACGCTCGCCTTCTTCTCCAGGATCAGGCCCGCGACCGGTGTCGTGGTCCCGCGGCGCGGATCCTTCGGCTCCGGCGGGCAGTTCCCGAGGTGACGACGTTCGCCAGCGTGTGGTCGCCCTTCACCGGGTTGCTGACCGTGACGCCGCAGGGGGACCCCAACCAGGGCAGCTCAGCGAGATTTCCCGAGGACGGCCCCGGGCCCCGGGCCGCCCGTCACGTCCTGAAGGGGTGTTGCCATTCCCATCCGAAACGGTGCCGGAGCACCACGAGAATTTCCCGGGAAAAGTCAGCCGGAATCGACGACCCGGCCGCGTTCGACGGCGACGATCCGGTCCGCGCGGGCGGCCAGCGCGCGGGTGTCGTGGCTGATCAGCAGGAGGGCGGCGGACGTCCGGCGCTGGTAGGCGTCGAGGCAGTCCAGGACGCGGACGGCCAGTTCCGCGTCGAGGCCGGTGGTGACCTCGTCGCAGATCAGGACGCGCGGTTCGGCCAGCAGCGCCCGGGCCAGGGCCGCGCGCTGCAGCTGGCCGCCGGAGAGCCCGGCCGGGCGGCGGCCGGCCTGGGCTTCGGTGAGCCCCAGTCCGATGAGGACTTCGCCGGCTTCGCCGGTCGCGTCCGCCGGGCGCAGGCCGCGCAGCCGGACCGCGGTCGCGGCGACCTGGTCGAGCACCGTCCGGCGAGGGTCGAACGACGACGCGGCTTCCTGCCAGACGTACTGGACATACGCCGTCTGCCGGGCGGTTCGCTTGCGCAGCAACGGCACCGGCTTCCCGTCGGCGAACACCTCGCCGCGGACTGGTGCCAGTCCCGCGAGGCAACGAGCCAGACTGGTCTTCCCGGCGCCGGAAGGACCGACCACGCCGACGGTCTCCCCCGCGAACAGCGACAGGTCGACGTCGCGGAGGACTTCCATCCGGCCATAGTGGACTGAGACCCCGCGCAGCTCAGCCACGCGCGCACCCCGCTCGACCGTCCGGGGAAGCGGCATGGCCGTGGGCGGTGGTTCGTCGGTGAGGGTTCCGTCCCGCAAGCGCAACGTCCGGGTGGCCGCGACGTCCGGATCGTGGGTGACGACCAGCAGCGCTGCCCCGGCGTCGGCCAGCGCGCGGAGCTGACGGAGGAGGCCGGCTTTGCTGACGGCGTCGAGACCGGTGGTCGGTTCGTCCAGGACCAGCGCGCCGGGGCGGGTCGCGAGGACCTGCGCGAGGGCGAGCCGGGTCCGCTGGCCGCCGGAGAACTCGAACGGGTAGCGCCGGAGGAGGCCGTCCGCGGCTTCGAAGGCCACCAGCCGCAGCACTTCGGCGACCCGCTCCCGGCGTTGCTCGCGCGACAAGCGCCCGGCATCGAGCCCGACCAGTTCCCCGAGCGCGTGGCCGACGCGCCGGGCGGGGTTCAGCGTCTCGGCGGCCTGCTGCGGCAGGTAACCGACCTTCCCGGGCGCGACCACCTCCGCGCGCACGGTGACCCCGGGCCGTTCGAGCCCGGCGGCGGCCATGGCCACGGTCGTCTTGCCGACGCCGGACGGGCCGGACAGCGTGACGATTTCGCCCGCGCTCACGCTCAGGGAGACGTCGTGCAGCAGCGGGGTTTCCCCGGCATGCGCGGTCAGGCCGCGAATGCTGATCACCGGTTCGGCCACTGCGTCCCCGGATCCGCCAGCAGGTCGTCCCACAGCAGGTTCAGGCCGACGACCAGCGCCACGATCAGCCCGGCGGGCAGGAACACCGACCACGGCGCTTCGGAGAGCCCGTCCTTGTTGGCCGCGACGGTCACCGCCCAGTCCGGCGACGCCGGGTCGAAGCCGAGGCCGAGGAAATTGGCCGAGGAGAGGAAGTAGATCGCCGCGGCGAGCCGGACGCCGAAGTCGGCGGCGACCGGGCGCGCGAGTTCCCGCAGCGCGTACCGGCCGTAGCGGTGGCGCCGCGGTTCGCCCTGCATGCGGAGCGCGTCCATCACCGGGCCGTGCACGACACCGCGCGCCGCCATCCGCACGAAACGGGCGATCGGGGCGACGAGCGCGAGTCCGACCGCCGAGGCGATCGCGACGGCGGAGCCGTTGGTGCGCACCGCCGCGACGATGATGATCAGCAGGGACGGCAGGCACAGCAGCACGTCGAGCGGGCGCATGATCAGGTCTTCCAGCCACTGGCGGGGCGCCGCGGCGGCGGCCATGCCGAGGGTGAAGCCGATCGCGTAGGCGCACAGCACGGTCAGGCCGGTGACGACCAGCAGCGTCCGGCCGCCTTGCAGCGCCGCCGCGAGCACGTCCCGGCCGAGCCGGTCAGTGCCGAACGGCGACCAGGTCGACGGGCCGAACGGAGCCTGCCGCCCGGCCGGGGCCCCGCTCGCGACGAGCGGGCCGAAAGCCGCGACCAGCACCGGCACGGCGACCAGGCCCGCGTAAACCCGTCGCGCCCTCACCTGCCCGGCGCCCATCGCCGTCCGATCAGGTCGATCAGCGCGTTCACCACCACCGCCACCAGCCCGGTGACCAGCACGATCGCCAGGATCACCGGCTCGTCGCGGTCGCCGATCGCGCCGATCAGCGTCGAGGCGACCCCGGGCAGCGCGAACACCGCCTCGACGATCAGCACCCCGGAGAGCAGACCGTCGCCGGTCCGGCCCAGCTCCTGCATCGCCGGGCCCAGCGCGTTCGGCGCGATATGCCGCAGCAGCAGCGAAACCCGGCCGACGCCGAGCCGGCGGGCCTGCCGCACGTACGGCTTCGCGGACACGTCGATCACCCCGGCGCGGACCAGCCGGACCAGCGGCGCGGCGACCCGCGCGACCATCACCGCCAGCGGCAGCACGAGGTATCCGGGTTCGGCGAGCATCGTGCCCAGGTCGGCACCGAGGAAGGTCGCGGGGAACCAGCCGAGGCCGATCGCGACGTAGGCGACCAGCAGCACCGCGAGCACGAAATCCGGGATCGCGTCGAAGAACACGCTCACGGTCGTGATCACGCGGTCACGCGGCGAACCCGGCCTCAGCCCGGCGGCGAAGCCCGCCCATCCGGCGAGCGGCAGCAGCAGGATCGTGGTGAACGCGGCCAGCACGCCGGTGATCGCGAACGGCCCGGCGATGACGTCCGCGACCGGCTCGCCGCTGGCGTAGGACGTGCCGAAATCGCCGGTCGCCGCGTGGCCCAGCCAGCGGGCGAAGCGCAGCAGCGGCGCGACGTCCAAACCGAGCAGCTCCCGGGTTTCGACGCGTTGCCGCTCGCTGAACAGGTCATTGCCCTGCACATCCGCCGCGTCGCCGGGCAGCAGCAGCGACAGCCCGAACACGAGCGCGACCAGCACCGCGACCTGGCCCGCGCCGATGCCGAGCCGGCGCAGCGCGAACCGCGTGCCGGGCGTCAGCGGATCCCGGCGACGATGCGGTCGTCCCCGACCTGCCACACCGTGCCGGCCTCGGCGAATCCGGCCTCGCGCAGGAAAGCCAGGTAATCTTGCACGGACGGGCGGTCGGTCACCTCGTGCGCGAACCCGCCGGC
Organism: Amycolatopsis rubida; assembly: GCF_900115345.1. Lineage (GTDB taxonomy): Bacteria > Actinomycetota > Actinomycetes > Mycobacteriales > Pseudonocardiaceae > Amycolatopsis > Amycolatopsis rubida. The sequence continues at coordinate 9,639 of NZ_FOWC01000026.1, forward strand.
CCGCCGCGCGACCAGACCGGCCAGCTCGGGCGCGGCTTCGACGGCCTGCCACCACGCGGCCCAATCCTCGTCGCGCGCCACTCCGGCCCGGGCCGCGCGCCGCTTCGTCAGCGCGCGGGTCAAGGTGTCGAGCCGCGGTCCGGCGTCGCCCTCGTAGAGGTGGTCGCCGTTGACGAAAACCCCGCCGGGAGCGAGGACTTCACCGCACACGGCCAGCAGGTCGCGCAACGGCGCGCGGTTCATCCAGTGCAGTGCGGTCGTGCTGACGAACGCGTCGGGTGCGCGGTCGAGTTCGAGCGCCTCGTACCAGCCGCGCTCGCGCAGATCCGTGGTGACGGTGCGGAACCGGTCGCTGCCGTACGCGAGATCCGCGAGACCGAGCAGCAGCGGGTCGGCGTCCGCTCCGACCACCCGCGCGCCGGGGAACCGGGCCAGCAGCCGGGTCGCGAGCGAACCGGGACCCACGCCGAGGTCCACGATCAGCGGGTCTTCGCGCGGGACCAGCTCGGCCAGCACGTCGCCGAGCACCGCGAACCGCTCCTCGCGGTCGGGCAGGTAGAACTCCTGCTGCCGGTCCCAGCGGTCCAGCCAGTAGCGGGCGCGGTCTTCGGTGGGGACGGTCATCGGGTCACCTTGTCGAATCGGGCCCAGTTCAGCGAATTGGGCACTCCGGCGGGAATTCCGCGGTACTTCGCGGAGGCGGCGCTGTTCCAGGTCGAGTTGCCCCAGAACACGAATCCGCCGCGGTCGTGGAGGATCTCGTGCATCCGGCGGTAGAGCGCGGCGCGGTCCGGCTGTTTCGCGGTGGAAAGCGCCTGGCGGTACAGCGCGTCGAATTCCGGATCGTGCCAGTTGGTGCGGTTCTGCGGCGCGTTGCCGAGCAATCGCGACGCGAAGTGGTTCGGGATCGGCAACGGCCCGGACTGGCCCATGGTGAGCTCCCCGGTCTTCAGAGCTTCGGAGTAATAGGTGTCGCCGGAGCCGACCCGGACCTTGACCGTCACTCCGCTGCGTTTGGCTTGTTCGGCGAAGAGATTCGCCGCCTCCACGAATCCGGCCGCGGCCGGCGCGGTGAACAGCTCGAAGGCCAGGTTCTGCGCGCCGGCTTCGCGCAGCAGCGCTTTCGCCTCGTCCGGATCGTAAGTGTGCGGGGGAAGGTCGGCGTAGTACTCGAAGCCTTTCCCGAACACGTCGTTCGCGACCTCGCCCTCGCCCTGCAACGCGACCTTCACCAGTTCCTCGCGATCGACCATCCGCATCATCGCCCGCCGGACGTCCGGGTTGTCGAAGGGCGGCCGGTCGGTTTTCATCGCGAAGTAGTAGATGCCGCTGTGCGCCGCGGAACGCACGTCGATCCCGTCCGCCGCGCGCAGCGTTTTCGCCGCGGCCGGGGTCAGGTCGTCGGCGAAATCGGCCTGACCGCTGCGCACCGCGGCCGGGCGGGCGTCGTTCTCCGCGCTGAGGACGCGCAACCGGCGGATCTTCGGCGCACCGTCCCAGTAATCGTCGTACGCGGTCGCCGCCATCTCGCGACCGGGCCGGAACGACTCGAAGCGGAACGGACCGGTGCCGATCGGATGCTTGAAGTCCTTCGTGCCGTTGCGGACGATTCTGGTGCCGTAGGCGGAAAGCGCGGTCAAGAACTCGAACGACGGTTGCTTGAGCGCGATCTCCACCGTCTGATCGTCCACCTCGCGCGACTGCGAAAGGTCGACCAGGTCCAGCGTCGCGGCGGCGATGAACGGCTGCGGGCCAGGCGGGCCGAGCACCCGCGACAGCGTGTACAGCACGTCGGCGGAGGTGAACTTCGCGCCGTCGTGCCAGCGCGCGTCGCGCAGCGAGAGCCGCCAGCGGGTGCCGTCGGCGTTCGGCTCGGCGGCGCGGGCGAGCCGCGGCACCGGCCGCATCGTGTCGTCGACCTCGAACAGCCCGTCGTACAGGGCTTTCAGCCGCGCCTCGTCGATGAACAGGTGACTGGTGCCCGGATCGAGCCGTTCGTCGGTGCCGGACCCTTTGAGCACAGCGGAAAACGTGTCGATCCCGGTGCCGCCGCCTGCTTGCCGGCCGCCGCACCCGGCCGCCAGCACGCCCGTGGCGCCCAGCAGGAACCCGCGCCTGCTCAGCCCTGCGGATCCGGTCATGAGACTCCCTCGCGCCGGGCCGGCGCCGGAAGGAGGAGAACAGGACGAAGCGCCGCCCGCGTGCCGCGGCGGCTCCCCGGCCTGGCCAAATCCGCGTGGCGCCGGCCGATCAGTGGATCCCGCGGAGGTATCTGGCTTCGGCTCGGCGAGCCTCACAGTTGCGGGGCAGCTCCGGAATCGCACCGGTCTTCCCTCCACGTGCGCCACACCCTAGGCGGTGCGGTCTCCTTCCGCGCGGTTCGTGCGAAATCTCACCTCGCGGGTCCCGGCCGAGCAGCATTTCCCGGGGGACCGGACGAAAGGGCACCGGAGGGTGAGCGACGGACCGTCGCCGCCGGAACTGGCCGGATACGTGCGGGTGGCGCGCGTTCACCGCGAGCACGAGCGCTACCGCTCGGTGCTTCGAACTCGGGAGTCGGCGGCGATTCCAACGCCTTGGAGCTGCTGGGCGCCCGATGGCCGGACAGTACGGCGCCCGACCGGCGCGATCCCGCGCACGGTGCGCTCGGCTGCGTCGATCTGCGGTGGTCGCGACCCCTCATGGAAGGGGGAAGGCGGATCCGAGCCAGCCGAGATCACCGCCCTGCGCAGCCGGTTCGAGCGGTACCAGCGGCTGTCCGGATGGCTGGGCGAGCACAGGGCGGCGGCTGCGCTGCCTGCTGGTCCCCGATCTCGTCGAAGCCGCCCGCCCGCGGTTCCGGGCGCTGACGCGCACCACCGAAGCGGCGAACGCGTACAGCCTGGTCGCCCGGCTGCTCGACTCCGCCGTCCATACGCTCAAGGCGCAGGACCTCACTCCCGAAGGCGTCCGCCGCGATCCCGCTGCCGCGGCGAAGATGGTGCTGACCGCGTCCTGGTTCCTCGATTCCGCGGCTTCCGCCCTCGCCGAAGCCGGTGCGCGGCTCGGCTTGCCCGATCCGGACTGGACCAGCTTCATCGCGCTCGCCGAGAGCTGAGCCTTTCTGGTTCATTCGAAGACATGGCCGAGACTTTCGGAGTTCCGCGACCGGGCAAGTCGACTATTACGCCCGCGTGGCCGAAGCCGGCGCGACTACAAACGGCACGTGCTCGCCGGGCTGGATGTCGGCTGCGGTCCCGGCACCGACCTGCCCGCGATGGCCGAAGCGGTGGGTGCCGCGGGTTGGGTCGCCGGAGTCGACACCGAGCCGGGGATGGTCGAGGAGGCAGGGCGGCGGGTCTCTTCCGTGCCGCAGGTTTCGGTCCGGCTGGCCGATGCGCAAGCGCTGCCGCTGGAGGACGCTGACGCGGCCGGGGCGCGGACGGACCGGATGGTGCAGCACGTCGCCGACCCCGCCGCGGTTTTCGCTGAACCGCGCCGGGTCCTGCGACCGGGCGGGCCGGCGTGCGTGGCCGAGCCGGACTGGGACAGTCTGGTGGTCGATCCCGGGGAGCGCTCCACGAACCGCGCGTTCAACCGGTTCGTGTGCTCGACGATGGTCCGGAACGCGACTGCCGGCCGTTCCCTGGCGCGGTTCGCGGTGGGCGCGCGGTTCGAGGTGCTCGACGTTTCGGACGAGGCGCCGGTGTTCCGCGATTTCGGGACCGCGGACAAGATCGGGACACCGAGCGCGCGGTGCGAGCGGGCCAGCTGGAGCGGGCAGCCGGGGACGAGTGGCTGGCGACGCTCGCCGCGGGGCCGTTTCTGGCCGCGAGCATGGTGTTCGTCGGGGTTTTCGTCAAGCCCGCCGCTTGACCATCTCCGCGATCCACACCGGCGCGTACGGCGAGGTGCAGTTCGGCGGCGTCGGATAGTCCTTGAGCACGCCCAGCCGCTCGCCGATGCCGATCGCACGGGCGCGCAGGCCGGGGTTTTCGATGCCGATCTGGGCGAGGCAGTGGTTCATCGCCCACTGCAACCGCTCCGGGGCGGCTTTCATCTCGGCTTCGATGACGTCGAGAAGCCGGTCGAGGTCGAGCCCGCCGGGCTTCTTGGCGACGCGGTCCGCGGTGAGCGCCCAGCCCGCGCTCGCCACCACCGGGTCGGGGTCTTCGAGCCAGGCCGCGCGGAGGTCATCGGCGTGGCGGCTTTTCCTGACGATGTTCGCGAGGAGCCAGTCGTGGACCTTGGGGGTGCCCGCCTCGCGCAGCATCCGGTCGAGGTCGTCCCGGTCGAACTGCTTCGGCCGGGCGAGGAGGAGCGCGAGAAGGCGGGCGTTGCTGTCGCCGGTCCGCCAGAGTTCGCCGGCCAGGCCGGGTTGGGCTTTGAGTTCTTTCGCGAGGGCGCGGAGCTTGGCGAGGTTGACGCTGTGGTCGTCGCCGTGGTTCTCGTTGACCGCCCGGATTTTGGGGTCGTGAAGCTCGGCGAGCCGGTCGAGGACCCCGGAGAGGGTTGCTTCGGCCACAGGAACCTCCCTGCTCAGGTGCGGACAGCGCCGAGCATACGGGTTCGAGGTGGCTCAGCCAGCTTTTCGGTCGTGCGGGGAACCCTGCGGGAATCTGATTCCCGCAGGGTTCCCCGCACCGACGGTCAGCGGGGTCAAGTACGCCAGTCGGGATGCCGAGCATCGGCGAGGAACTCCTCCGGAGCGGGAATCGGCACCCGCACCCAGTTGTCCACCCGGGTGAACGTCGCGCCGCCCATGCGGCCCACCGGCTGGTACACGTCCTGGTCCAGCCGTCCGTCCGGACGCAGCAACCGGTCGTCCACCGCTACCCCGGCCACCTCGCCGAAGACCAGGTGCGAGCCCCGGAACTCCTCGATCTTCACCAGCGTGCATTCCAGGCTCGGGCCGGCCCCGGCGGGATGGGGCACGGCGATCCGCACCCCGGGCGTCCACGACAATCCGACGTGCTCGGCTTCGTCCACCGACGAGTCCACTGTGGACGCAGTGCGCGCGACCAGTTCCTCCTGGCCGCTCAGCGCTATCGTGATCGCGAACTCGCCGCGGGCCTCGATATTGGCCAAAGTGTCCTTCGGCGCTTCCGAAATCGAGAACAGCACCGTCGGCGGGTCCATGGTCAGCGGCGCGAAGTAGCTGAACGGCGCGAGGTTCCGCACCCCCGCGCCGTCCACCGTGCTCACCCACGCGATCGGCCGCGGGACGACGGCGTTCTTCACCATCCACACGAAAGCGCCGCGGTCAGCGTCGGTATTGCTGCTGTACACGAAACCTCACTCTGTCACTACCCGCCCTCCGAGCATGGTCAGTTCCGACCGTACGCTCAGCAACTCCGGGCCCGCGGCGGTGACCGGATCGTGGGCGAAGACCGCCAGGTCGGCGAGCGAGCCGACACTGAGCGTTCCCTTGGCAGACTCCGCGTGTTCGAGCCAAGCCGGGCCGGTCGTCCACAAGCGCAGTGCCTCCTCCCTGGTGAGCGGGCTGGCCACGGCGGAGAAGGCGTTCGGGCCGGGCGAACCGGTGAAGGTCGCGACGCCGCGGCGCCAGTCCGGCACGGTCACCGGGGCGTCCGAGCTGTCGGCGACCACCACGCCGTGGTCCAGCAGGGCCCGCGCGGGAAAGGCGCCGGCCCATCTCTCCTCGCCCAGCACGCGGACCATCGACGGGCCGCTGTAGGTGCGCATCAGCGAGCTGGTGATGACTCCGATGCCGGACCGAGCCAGGCGGGAAAGCACGGCGGAGGACAGGAAAGTGCCGTGGATCAGCGCGTGCCGGGCCGCCGGCCAGGGGTCGACCGCCTGGGCCGCCTCGATCGCGTCGACGACCGCGTCCGCGGCCCGGTCCCCGGTGACGTGGACTTGCACGCGCACCCGCCGGACGTGCGCGGCCAGGATCAGTTCGTGCAGCTCGCGCACGCGCGCGTCGTCGTCGGGGCCGAAGGTCACCAGGCTGCCGTGCCCGCCGGACGGGTACGGCGAGTGCATCCACGCGGTGCAGTGCGTCGGCACTCCGTCGGCGAACAGTTTGATGCCGCCGATCCGCAGCAGGTCGTCGCCGACCGAGAAGTCCGTCTCGTCCAGCAGCCGTGCCAGCGAGGCGGCGGACGTCGTCGGCGACGGCCAGTTCCAGTGCAGCAGCGCGGTGATCCGCATCCGCAACCGGCCCGCGGCGTGCAGGTCCCGGTAGTCCCGCCACAGGTCCGGCGGGACGATCGGGTCGGTCACGCTGGTCATCCCGAGGGCGTTCAGCCGTTCCATGCCGCGCACGATCGAATCCAGCCGGACCGACCGGCTCGGCTTCGGCACCAGCGAAGCGACCAGTTCCTGCGCGCTCTCCACCAGGACCCCGGTCGGTTCGCCCGCGGCGTCCCGCACGATCTCCCCGGCTTCCGGATCCGGTGTCGCCGCGGTGATTCCGGCCCGGTCCAGCGCCGCGCTGTTCGCCCATACCTCGTGCGACGACGCGTGATGCAGCACGGCAGGCCGCGTGCCGGTCACACCGTCCAGCCAGGCGCGGGTGGGCGCCCCTCGGCCGTCGGCGAATTCGGCGATCGTCGTTTCCCGCCAGCCGCGGCCGACGATCCACTCCCCCGGCGGCGCCTCGGCCAGCGCACGGGCTACCGCGGAAAGATCCGCGGCGGCCGAAAGGTCCACACAGAACTCCGGACCGGCGGCGGCGTGGAAGGCCAGGTGCACATGCGCGTCGTTCAGTCCGGGAAGGACAGTCCGGCCCGCCAGCTCGACGACCCGCGCATCCGGTGCGGCCGCGGCGGAAACCGTCTCGTCGTCGCCGACCGCGGCGATCCGGCCGTCCGACACCAGCACCGCGGAGGCAGTTCCGGCTACCGGATCGAACGTCCGGACCACGCCGCCGCGCAGCAGCACGTCCTCAGTCATACCGCCGCCAATTCCGGAACGTCGCCGCTCGGCACCACGGCCTGATGTTCTGGATGCCAGGCCACGATCACCTCGTCTCCCGGCCGATGCTCGTGCGCGACTCCGGCGGTCAGCACCGCACAACCGCGCGCGCCGTCGGAATACCGCAACCAAATCCGCGTGTGGTCGCCGACGTACACGATGTCGGTCACCCGCGCGCTCGCCCGCTGGTGTCCGCTCGGGACCGGATCCGCGGAACTGTGCAGGGTCAGGCGTTCCGGCCGCACGATCGTCACCTCCCCCGGCGTCAGCGACAGCGCATTGGACTCCCCGACGAACTGCGCGACGAACAACGTTTCCGGCCGCTCGTACAACTCCTCCGGCGTGCCGACCTGTTCGATCCGGCCGTCGTTGAACACTGCGATCCGGTCCGACAACGTAAGCGCCTCCTGCTGATCGTGCGTCACGAAGAGGAACGTCATGCCCAATTCCCGGTGCATCCGCGCGATCTCGCGCTGCAACTGGTCGCGCAGCTTCTTGTCCAGCGCGCCCAACGGCTCGTCCATGAGCAACGCACGCGGTTCGTACACCACCGCCCGCGCCAAAGCGACGCGCTGCTGCTGGCCGCCGGAAAGCTGGCGCGGCAACCGATCCCGCACCGCCGACAGCCCGACCAGCTCCAGCACCTCGGCCACCCGCCGCGCGATCTCGGGCTTCGGCACCTTGCGCTGGGTCAGTCCGAAAGCGACATTGCGCGCCACCGACATGTGCGGAAACAGCGCGTACTGCTGGAAAACCACGCCGAGATTCCGCCGGTGCGGTTTGAGCCGCGAGATCTCCTGACCGTCCACCGTGATCGACCCGGACGTGAGCGGGGTGAACCCGGCGATCATCGACAGCATGGTCGTCTTGCCCGAACCGGACGGGCCGAGGAAGGTCATGAACTCGCCGTCGGCGATGTGCAGCGAAACGTCGTCCACGGCGGGCCGGTCGACGCCGGGGTAGGCCTTCGTCACGTGTGCGGTCGCGATTCCGTCAGTCATGAGTGCTCTTTTCGGCGCAGAACGGCGGGGACGAACAGCAGGATGGTGGTGAACACGACGATCAGGCTCGACGCGGCGGCGATCGTCGGGTCGATTTCCAGCACGATCGATTCGTACATTTTCACCGGCAGCGTCTTGATCGCGGGCGTCTGCAGGAACAACGCCACCACGACCTCGTCGAACGACGTGGCGAAGGCGAACACGAAGCCGGACAGCACGCCGGGCGCGATGATCGGAAGCACGACCTTGCGCAGTGTCGCGAACCGAGGCGCGCCGAGGCTGGCCGCCGCTTTCTCCATGGTCGGGTCGTACCCGGCGAGGCTGGTCCGCACCGAGGTGAGCACGAACGGCAGTCCGAGCACCGCGTGCGCCAGCACGAAGCCGAGCATCGTGCCGTTCAGCTGCCAGCGCAGGAAAACGCCGTAGATCGCGACCGCCACCACGATGCCGGGCAGGATCATCGGAGCCATCAGCAACTGCCGGACGACGCCCTTGCCCCGGCCCATCCGGTCGAGCGCCAGCGCGGCCGCCACGCCGAGCACGGTCGCCAGCAGCGCGGCGAGCACCCCGACCTGCACCGAATTCGCCAGCGCGGCCAGCCATTGCTTGCTGGTGAAGAACTCCGCGTACCAGTGCCACGACCAGTCCTTCGGCGGGAACTCGAAGGTCGAGCCCGCGCCGAAGCTCATCGGGATCACCACGAGCGTCGGCGCGACGAGCACGAAGGCGACGAGGACGACCCACACGCGCAGGCCCCAGCCGAGGCTCCGCTGCCGGACCGCGGCGGCCCTGCTGATGGACGGATTGTCAGCCACGGCCGGCACCTCCAGCCGCGCTGGTGCCCAGCGGCGCGGCCACGCGGCTGAGCACGGCGAGCACCACGAGCGTGACGACCAGCAGGATCGTCCCGAGCGCGCCGGCGCCCGCGAAGTCCAGCAGGTCGTTGACCTGAGTGCCGATCACCTGCGCGACCAGCGCCTGCTGCGGCGTGCCGAGCAGCGCCGGGGTGATGTAGAAGCCCAGCGACATGATGAACACCACCGACACCCCGGCCAGCACGCCCGGCATCGACAGCGGCACGTACACCCGCAGGAACGCGACCGGACGCCGCGCGCCGAGGCTGCCCGCCGCGTGCAGCAGGCTGCGGTCGATGCTCAGCATCGAACTTTGCAGCGGCAGCACCATGAACGGCAGCATCACCTGCACCATCGCGACCGTCACCCCGGCCACCGATCCCAGCAGCACGACCCCGTCGATGCCGATCGCCGACAGCACCCGGTCGATGACGCCGCCGCGCTGTTCGAGCACGTACCAGGCGAAGTTTCGCGCCATCAGGCTGGTCCAGAACGGCATCAGCACCAGCAGCGTCAGCACCGACCTCGCGCGACGGCCGACGAGCGTCATCGCGTAGGCGTAGGGATAGGCGATGACGAGCGTGGCCACGGTGATGATCAGCGCGGTCCGCAAGGTCCGCAGCAGCACGCGGATCTGCACCTCGTCGCCGAGCACCGCCAGGTAATTGCCGGCCCCGAACGACGGTTCGGTGAAGCTCCGCCACAGGATCACGGCGAGCGGGTAGAAGAAGAACACCAGCACCACTGCCGCGGCGGGCAGCAGCAGCCACGAAGTCCGCCGTTTTTCGGACCCGGCGCGGCGCACAGCAGGCACGCGGGTCGCCACGGCGGTCATCCGGTCGTCCAATCCGACCACGCCTTCACCAGCTCGGGCCGGTTCGCCGCCCAATAGCGCACGTTGCTGAGCACGCGCAGGTCCTCCTTGCCCTCGCCCCAGATGTCGAGCTGGCGGCCGATCTCCGAACGGGCGGCGGGGGCGGCCGTGTTGGCCGGTCCCACGCCCGCCCGCGCGGCGAAGTCCGCCGCTTGCGCCGGTTGCGAAGCGAAGCGGATGAGCTTCTTCGCCTCCTCGGCGCGCGCCGTCCCCTTCGGCACCACGAGTACGTCCCAGGTCACCGGCACCGGGATGTCCGGCACCACCTTCCAGTTCGTCGCCCCCGCCTTGAGCAGCGAGAACGCCCGCGCGCTGACGATCAGCGCCATGTCCGCCTGGCCGCCCGCCATCCGCTGCTGCTGGTCGCCGTAGGTGCTGCTGATGGCCAGCTGCGGCCGGATCCGGTCGTACATCCGCAGCGCGCGGCGCATGTCCAGCGGGTACAGCTTGTCGCGCGGCACGCCGTCGGCCAGCAGCGCCGCCTCGATGGTGCCGACGCTCGGGTCGCCGCCGTAGATGATGCGGCGGCCGGGGAACTGCTTCGGGTCGAAGAAGTCCGCGAGTTTCGCCGGCGGATGCTTGCCGTAGACCTTCGAGTCGTACATCAGCATCATGCCGAAGAAGGCGTCCGGCACCCCGCAATCGGTGAGCGAGCCCTCCGGGAACCCGGCGGCCTGCGCGCCCATGTCGACGGGTTCGAGCAGGCTCCCGCACACCGCGGCGGCGGCGGACGCGTCGGTGTCGACGACGTCCCAGGTCACCTTCCCCGCCTCGACCATCGCCTTGAGCTTGGCGTTGCTCGACGGGCCGTCGATGGTGACCGTGGTCCCGGTCTGCTGCTCGTACGGGTCGAGCCACGCGGCGCGCTGGCCCGCCTGGTACGCGCCCTGGCCGTAGGAGGCGAACACGAGCGAGTTCGGGCCGCCCTCGGAAATCGCGCAGCCGGCGGTGGTGAGCAGAAGCGCGGCGGACAACAGCGTCGGTATCCGGCGTCTCATGGCTCCTCCGTTCAGCTCGCCGCGGCGGCGACGTGCTTGCACAGCACGTCGGCCAACGTGTCGATCTGGTCCTCGGTGATCACCAGCGGCGGGGACAGCACGATGCTGGTCCCGGACGCGCGGACCACCACGCCGTCCGCGCGGCAGCCCGCCTGCACCGGCGCGGTGGGCCGGTCGGCGAACTCGATGCCGAGCATCAGGCCGACGCCGCGGACCTCGCGCACGTGCGGCAGCTCGGCGAGCGGGTCGAGCCGCGCGCGCAGCCGGGCGCCGAGGACGGTGGCGCGTTCGAGCAGGTTCTCCTTTTCGATGAGATCCAGGTTCGCCAGCGCGACCGCCGACCCGACCGGGTGGCCGTTGTAGGTGAAACCGTGCAGGAACGTCGCGCCTTCGGCGAGTTCCAGCACCCTCGATCCGATGAGGACCGCACCCATCGGAATGTACCCGCTGGTGAGCCCCTTCGCGGTGACGATCATGTCCGGTTCGACGCCGAAGCGCTCGCTGCCGAACCAGTGCCCGGTGCGGCCGAACGCGGTGACGATCTCGTCCACGATCAGCAGGATTCCGTGTCGCCGCAGGACTTCCTGCACCCGCGGCCAGTAGCCCTCCGGCGGCGGAACCATCCCGCCGACGCCGAGCACCGGTTCCCCGATGAACGCGGCGATCCGGTGCGCGCCGATCTCCTCGATGCGCTTCTCCAGCTCCGCCACCAGAATGCCGGTCGCGTCCGGACCGTGCTCGATGCCGTGCGGTTTGCCGAGCCATTCGACATCCGGCAGCAACGGGCCGTACCCGGCGCGCAGGCCCTCGATCCCGGTCGCGGCCAGCGAGGCGCCGCCCATGCCGTGGTAGCCGCCGTGCCGCGCCAGCACCACCGTGCGCTCCGGCGAACCGGCGTGATGGAAGGCGAGGCGAGCGAGCTTGATCGCGGTTTCGTTGCCCTCCGAACCGCCGTTGGTGAGGAAAACGCGTTCCAGGCCGGCCGGGGCGAGCGACAGGAGGCGTTCGGCGAGCCGGATCGACGGTTCATTGGAGTAGTCGCCGAAGGACGAGTAGAACTCCAGCTTGCGGATCTGCTCGGCGGCGACGTCGGCGAGTTCGGCGCGGCCGTGGCCGACCGGGCACTGCCAGAGGCCGCAGGTGCCGTCGAGGTACTGGTTGCCGTCGGTGTCCCACAGCAGCGCGCCCTCGCCGCGGTCGAGGAGGAGCGGTTCGGCCGGATCGCCGATGACGGTGTGCGGGTGGATGAGGGTGCGCCGGTCGGCGGCGGCGAGGTCAGCGGTGGTCAACGCGGATTCCTTTCGGGGAGCGGTTCAGAACCGCAGAGCGACGGCTTTGGTCTCGGTGTAGGCCTCGATGCCTTCGGCCCCGCCTTCGCGTTCCTGGCCGGAGTTCTTCTGGCCGCCGAAGGGAAGTTCCGGACGCACCGGGGCCGGGTCGTTGACGCCGAGCACGCCGAAATCGAGCCGGTCGAGCGTGCGCCAGATGCGGCGCAGGTCGGCGCCGAACACGTAGGCGGCGAGGCCGTAATCGGTGGAGTTGGCCAGTTCGACGGCCTCGTCGTCGGTGCCGAAGGCCGACACCGCGAGCACCGGGCCGAACGTTTCCTCGCGGCTGATGAGCATGTCCGGGGTGACGCCGTCCAGCACGGTGGGTTCGAAGAAATGGCCCGGCAGCGCGGAATCCGTCCACCGGTTGCCGCCGACGAGCACGCGCGCGCCCTTGCCGACCGCGTCCGCGACCTGGTTCTCCACCTTCGCCAGCCCGGCCTCGTCGATCAGCGGCCCGACGTGGGTGCCTTCGGCGTCGCCCCGGCCGACCTTCAGCGCGGCGGTTTTCTTTTCGATCAAGGAAAGCAGGTCGTCGCGGACACTTTCGTGGACGTACAACCGGTTCACCGCGGTGCAGCTCTGCCCGGCGTTGAAGAACTTCCCGGTGACGACGCCCGCCGCGGCGGCTTCGAGATCGGCGTCCTCGAACACGATCGCCGGCGAGTGCCCGCCCATTTCGAGCGACGTGCGGCGGAGGATGTCGCCGGTCTGGCGCAGCAGGCCCAGTCCGACCTCGGTGGAACCGGTGAAGCTGACCTTGCGCAGCCGCCGGTCGGCCAGCAGTGCTCCGACGAGGTCGGCGGGCCGGGTGGTGGTCAGCGACTGCAGCACGCCGCCGGGCACACCGGTGTCCTGCACGATTTCCAGCAGCGCGGTCGCGATCAGCGGGGTCTGCTCGGCCGGTTTCGCGATGACCGGGCAGCCTGCCGCGAGCGCGAGCCCGATCTTGCGGATCAGCATGCTGGCCGGGAAATTCCACGGCGTGATCGCGAGCACCGGGCCGACCGGCGCGCGCAGCACGAGCCCGGGGCCGGCCGCGTTCGCCGGGGTGACCCGGCCGTACGCGCGGCGGCCCTCCTCGGCGGCCCACTCCAGCATCCGGGCGGCCCCGGCCAGTTCGCCGTTCGCCTCGGCGAGCGGTTTCCCGTTCTCGCGGCTGAGCAACGCGGCCAGTTCGCCTTGCCGCGCACGGATTCCGGCGGCCGCGGCGCGCAGGTGGCCGCTGCGGGTCTCCGGGTCGGTGTCCGCCCATTCGCGGGCCGCACGCGCGGCCGCGGCCAGTGCGTCCCGCGCCTGTTCGGGCCCCGCGTCGGCGGCCTGGCCGAGGACGGCGAGGCTCGCGGGGTCGACGACGTCGAACGTCGCCGGGGCGGACTGCCAGCGGCCGTCGATCAGCAGGGTCGCGGCGGCGGTGTCGGGCATCGGGTACGCCTTTCGGGTCGGCGGTTCGGGATGCGCCGAGTCTGACCCCATGGTGTTGATTAAGTCAACACCTGAGCGGCGGCGAAATTCCGGAAAGGACAGTGGGAAGTTCTTGCGGTGCAACGGTATCCGGCAACACTTCGACCCCGGCGGCGTCGGGCGCGGCCGGGGCGGGAGTACGGGTTCGGTTAACGCGCGGCCGCGAGCAGGCCGCGCAGGGCTTCGAGCGCCGGGCCCGGATCGACGTCCGGATCCGCCGCCTGGTGCAGGAACATTCCGTCGAGGGCGTAGAACACGAGCTGGGCCAGCCCGCCGTCGGCCGCCAGTTCCTTGCCGACCGCGGCGAGATAGCCGTCGTAGAGCCTTCGCACGACCGGCCGCAATTCGGGCCGCCGCGCCGCTTCCACGACCAGCTGGTACTGGAACACTTGCAGGTCCGCGCTGTCCCGGAACCGCTGACGCACCTCGGGACCGTCCGCGTAGACGCCGGTGCGGGCGCCGATCAGGCCGTTTTCCGCGCTCTCCTCCAGCACCAGGTCCAAAGAGGACTGGAGGAGGTCGTCGATCGAGGAGAAATGGTGCTGGACCGCGCCGGTGGTGCAGCCCGCCGCGCGCGCGACCGCGCGGTAGGTGAGGCCGCGCAGCCCGTCGGAAGCGACCACGCCGACCGCCGCCCGGCGCAGGGCGAGCTTCGTCCCGGTCGGGTCGTCCGCGGTTGTGGACCGGCTCATCCGCACCTCCTCGGCTTCGTCCGGCTGGGGTCGCGTCCACGCTACATTACATTTGTAATGTGAACCAGGGCGACGGGCGCCCCGAAGACAACTCGCGAGCCGCGGCGGCTTCCGGTCAGGCTTTCCCGGCCGCCGATGCGGCGGCGGCCAAGGCGGCGAGCACCCGCTCCCGGGTCGGCACGTCGAGGCGGCAGGCGTCCCCCGCGACCGCCTCAGGCGTGCCCATCACGTCGACCCCGTCGACCAGAATCGTCGGCGAGCGGTAGCGGCCGACGCGTTCGACGACCGCCGCGCCGAGGCCGCTCTCGGCGAGGCACCCGGCCGCCAGCGACCGGGCCGCCTCGGCGTTCGGGCAGCCCGGGGCGCTCAGCAGTTCCACCCGCGTCCCGCGGATCTCCGGCCCGGCCGCGCACATGACCCCAGCGTAGGCCGAAATCGGCCCTTGACAATCCGCTTCCGGAAAAAGCTATGGTGGCCAAGGACGTCGAAAGCCACGGCCCGGTGGGCAGTCCGGGCGGCGCGCCGCGCTCGTACCCGCACCTTTCCGGTGCGTCCAGCACGTCCCCTCGTTCCGTGTCCAGAAGGGGAATTCGCTGTGCCCGGAAACCTTCGCGTCCTGATCATCGGCGCCGGCGTCGGCGGGCTCGCGCTCGCCCAGGGATTGCACCGCGCCGGGGTCGAGGTCACAGTCTGCGAACGTGACCTGTCCCCGCTCGGCCGGTTGCGGGGATATCGCCTGCGGCTCGACCCGAACGGCCTCGACGCGCTCGACCGGCTGCTTCCCGCGCCGCTCAGCCGAGCGGTCTGGGACGCCAGTTCGACGCCTTCGCGCACCAGCTATCTCAACGGGACGCCGCCGGAGGAACCTGTCGAGCGCGATGTCTCGATCAACCGCCGCACGCTGCGCGAGATCCTCCTGCACGGGCTGGACGGCGTCGTCGAGTTCGGCCGCGAGTGCACCGGCTACCGCCTGGACGACGCCGTCACCGCGACCTTCGCCGACGGATCGACCGCGTCCGCTGACGTCCTGGTCGCCGCCGACGGGGCGAATTCCGTGATACGACGCCAATACCTGCCGCACGCACGCGTAATGGACACCGGCGTGCGCATCATGTACGGCCGCTTCCCGCTCACCCGCGACGCCGCCGGACTGATCCCCGACGAGTGGTTCGGGATCTACCGCGGGCTGTTCGGCCCGGACCACCAGCACATCGGCATCGCGCCGGTCCACCCCCGGCGTCCGGCGCCGCTGCCAGGCCTCACCGACACCGGCGACTACGTGATGTGCCTGCTCGCCGCCCGCACCGAACTGCTGCCGTACTCCGACGTCGAACTCCGCGCCGCGACCGGCCTTGAGTTGCGGGACATGACGGTTTCCTTGGCTCGTAAGTGGAATCCGAAGGCCGGCGAGCTGCTGGCCCTCGCCGATCCCGAGACGCTGTTCCCCGTCTTCCTGCGCACCAGCGTGCCGATCGAACCGTGGCCGACCACGCCGGTGACCCTGCTCGGCGACGCGATCCACGCGATGAGCCCAGCGGTCGGCGTCGGCGCGAACACCGCCCTGCGCGACGCCGAGCTGCTCGCCGCGAAGCTCACCGAGACCGATCTCCTCCCGGCGCTGCGCGACTACGAGACCGCGATGATCAGCTACGGCTTCGACGCGGTCCGGACGTCCGCGAAATTCGGCGCGCTGCGGATGGGCCAGCCCCCGCTCACGCAGGCTTGAGCAACGGCACGTCCCGGGAGACCGCACGGAACCCGACGCTGTAATAGAGCCCCCGCGCCGACGGATGTCCGGGCGCGCCGAGGCATGCAACCGTCGCGTGGGCAGCTCCGGCCGCCCGCGCGCGGTCCATGCCGTGCAACAGCATCGCGCGGCCCAGCCCGAGCCGCCGGTAATCCGGATGGGTGCCGACCGGCTCGAACTCGACGGTCTTGTTCGCCTCGTCCCACCACATGATCGTCGACGCCGCCATCGTCGCGTCCGGCGCTTCGACCAGGATATGCAGGTCACTGCGATACGCCGGGGTCGCGCGGACGCCCTCGTAACCTTCCAGCGTGTACGCGGTCACGCCCCAGGCGGCCACATGAGCCTGGACAGCCGCCTCCGGTCCGGCCTCGGCGGCGGTGCGGAAGCGGAATCCGTCCGGCAGCACCGGCGTTTCGAGCACCTCGAGATCTCGTTCGTTCAGCTGCGTCCAGGACCCGGTCTCGCCGAGGCCCTCCGGATCGGGGCGGTAGCCGTGCGCTGCCCAGCGTTCCAGGCCGAACTTGTCGGCCGCTCCGGGAAGCACGGTGCGTTCGAGTCCGTCCGCGGTGGCGTCGAACCAGTCGATCACCTCGTCGGCCAGTCCGGCGTGGCCGGGATGGACCTGATACGCCAGGTAAGCACCGGTGACGTCGTTGACCGAGCCGTCGTTGAGCCGCACGCTCCGGGGCAGTTGCGCCCAGCCCCACGCGACGAGGTCGTCGCCGGCGAACCACAGCCGGCGGACCCAGCTCGCGCCCTGTGCGGCATGCCCTTTGCCCCAGTTCCAGGCCAGCTCGCCGTAGGAGGCGTCGCTGTTGACGAGTTCCGGGCGCACGGCGGCGATCCGCTGCGCGAGCTCCTGCATGAGCAGCACGTCCGCGGCGGTCAGCAGATCGGTCATGGCCGGACTCTGTCAGGCGAACGGCCCGCCGTCGACCGGTTTTCCGCCGCAGTCGCGGATCACCGCGTCGGCGAGCAGGTCCGTCGGGTCCAGCACGCCGCTCGCCTTCCCCGCCACCAACGGGAGTTCCGTGCACGCCAGCACCGACAACGGCGCGTCGACGTCCGCCAGCGCCCGCTCGAAATGCGCCGCTCCCGCGGTCAAGTCGCCGCGTTTCACCGCCGCCACCGCCGCGTCGGTTTCCCGCTGCCCCGTCTCGGACGGCACTGCCCACTCGGCCTCGGGCACTCGCCGTTGGTACAGCCGGGCGGCGATCGTCCCGCGAGTGCCGAGCAGTCCGACCGGACCCGTCCTTCCGGCGAGGAATTCCGCCGTTTCCGCGATCATGTCCGCGAACCTCACCCCGCTGTCCGCGACCAGCCGGGGCAGGAAGAAATGCGCGGTGTGACAGGGAATGGCGATCACGGACGCGCCGAGATCGCGCAGTTTTTCCGCACCGGCGAGCAACGCCGGATACGGATCGGTGCTCCCGTCGAGAACCGCCGCGACCCGGTCCGGCACCGTCGGATCCGCCCAGATCGCCACCCGGAGGTGGTCTTGGTCGCGCTCCGCGACCGTGCGCGCGATCAGCTTCGCGTAGAACTCCGCGGTCGCCGCGGGACCCATCCCGCCGAGAATGCCCGCGATCACGTGAACGCGGACCGGTAGCCGAACAGCCCGGCGACGCCGCCGGTGTGCACGAAGACGACGCGGTCGGTCGCGGCGAACCGGCCTTCCGCGATCCCGCCGAGCAGACCGGCGAAACCCTTCCCGGAGTACACCGGGTCCAGCAGGATGCCTTCGGTCTCGGCGAGCAGCCGCACCGCGTCCACCATGGACTGGGTCGGCACACCGTAGCCCTCGCCGACCCAGCGGTCGTCCACCAGCACGTCGTCGCGGGAAACCTCGGCCCCGATCAGCTCCGCCGTCCGGCGGGCCAGCCCGTGCACCGCGTCGATCTGCCGTGCTTCCGGCTGCCGCACGCTGACGCCGAGCACCCGGGCGGGACTGTGCGCCGCGCGCAATCCGGCGACGAGCCCGGCCTGTGTGCCGGTGCTGCCGGTCGCGTGCACGACCCAGTCGACCGGAACCGGCGCGGCGTCCAGTTCCAGCGCGCACTGGACATACCCGAGAGCGCCGATCGGATTCGACCCGCCGCCCGGGATCACGTACGGCCGTCGTCCCTCCGCGCGCAGCTTCGCGGCCACGTCTTCCATCGCCGCTGCCATCTCGGTTCCGGCCGGCACCCGGTCCACGATCTCCGCGCCGAGCAGTTCGTCGAGGAACACGTTGCCGGAGTTCTCGTACTCCTCGTCGCGCACCTGCCGTTGTTCCAGCAGCAGTTTGCAGGCCAGCCCGGCGCGTGCGGCGGCCGCGGCGGTCTGCCGGGCGTGGTTGGACTGCGTCGCGCCTTGGGTGATCAGCGTGTCGGCACCCTGCGCGAGCGCGTCGCCGACGAGGAATTCCAGCTTGCGCGTCTTGTTGCCGCCGGTCGCCAAACCAGTGCAATCGTCGCGTTTGATCCAGAGATCCGGTACGTCCCGGCGCCGTTCGCGCAGCCGCGCGGTGAGCCGGTCCAGCGGTTCGAGCGGGGTCGGGAAGTGTCCGAGCGGGAAGCGGGCGAAGCGCGTCGTCTGTACCACGGACGCCATCGTGGCTCCCGTGCCCGGCCGCTGTCCACCGCGTCCGTCACGGATGCAGTTCGGCCCGGATCACCTGCGCCGCCCGCGCCAGCCGCGCCCCGATCGCGGCGATGTCCGCCGGACCGGTCAAATACACCACCGCGAGCGCGGCCGGATGCCGCCCGGGCACCGCGAGCGGCACCGCGATCGACGACAGTCCGGGAATCACCTCGTCATGGCTGGTTTCGTAGGGCGCTTTCTCCCCGCGCAGCTGCTGCAGGATCGCGCGGCCCGGCGCGCCGTCGGTGATCGGATGCCGGCTGCCCGGCCGCTGTGCCACCGCCGCCGTCGCCTGCCGCGGCTCGACGCTGGCCAGCGTGACCACGGAATCCTCGCCGTCGAGCGTCGCGAGGAATGCGGTCATGCCGAGTTCGTTCGCGAGCACGGTCAGCTCCGGCAACGCGGTCGACTGAAGATCGCGGGAAACGTTGCGCGCCAACGCCGCCAGCCGTGCCCCCAGCTCCAGTTCGCCGTTCGCGCCGCGCACGACCAGGCCGTGGTCCTCAAGCGTGCGCACGATGCGGTAGGTGATCGACCGGTGCAGCCCGAGCCGCGAAGCCAGCTCGCCGATCGACAGCGGCGCGTCGGCCTCGGCGAGCACTTCCAGCGCGGTGAGCCCGCGCGACAACGTCTGCGACCCGGCCGCTTGCTTGGCTTCCGTCACGACTCGGTCCTTCCCCGCGGGGTCTTGTGCGCCGGAGCGGCCCACCTTAGCATCGATGTACTCAATAATTGAACAATGAGTTCTATTATCGAACACGGTCCCCGTTGGCGTGCTTCACAGTGAGGTGAGCAAACCCATGCAGTTCCACCACCACGGCTACGTTTCCGGCGAACCGCGCGTCCTGCCCGCCGCCGGAACCGGAATCGACCGGCCCGCGGAACTGCCGGACGAGGTCGACGTGCTGATCGTGGGCACCGGTCCCGCGGGCATGATCACCGCCGCACAGCTGTCCCGGTTCCCGCACGTCACCACGCGGATCGTCGAACGCCGCGGCGGACGGCTCGAAGTCGGGCAGGCGGACGGGATCCAGGCCCGCAGCGTCGAAACGTTCCAGGCCTTCGGTTTCGCGAACCGGATCGTCGAGGAGGCGTACCGGATCACCACGATGTCGTTCTGGAAGCCCGATCCCGCCGACCCGAAGCGCATCGCCCGCTCCTCGCGCGTGCCCGACGATCCCACCGGGATCAGCGAATTCCCGCACCTCATCGTGAACCAGGCCCGCGTGCAGGACTATTTCGCCGAGTACATGGCCCACTCGCCGAGCCGGATGACGCCCGATTTCGGCCTGGAATTCCAGTCGCTGACCATGACCGAGGGCGACGAATACCCGGTGACCGTCACGCTGCGGCACACCACCGGCCCGCGCACCGGCGAGGATCGCGTGGTCCGAGCCAGATACGTGGTCGGCTGCGACGGCGCCCGCAGCGCGGTCCGCGAGTCGATCGGCCGGCAGCTCGTCGGCGACCAGGCGTTGCACGCGTGGGGCGTGATGGACGTCCTCGCCGTCACTGATTTCCCGGACATCCGCACGAAATGCGCCATCCAGTCCCACGACGGCGGCAACATCCTGCTGATCCCCCGCGAGGGCGGCGCGCTGTTTCGGATGTACGTCGATCTGGGCGAGGTGTCCGAAGACGACCATGGCACCGTGCGGAAGACGACGATCGGCCAGATCATCGCGCGCGCCAACGCGATCATGCGTCCCTACACCGTGGAGGTCAAGAACGTGGCCTGGCACAGCGTGTACGAGGTCGGCCATCGCCTCACCGACAAATTCGACGACGTTCCCGCCGGCGACACCCGGCCGCCGCGCGTCTTCATCACCGGCGACGCCTGCCACACGCACAGCGCGAAAGCCGGGCAGGGCATGAACGTCTCGATGCAGGACGGGTTCAACATCGGCTGGAAACTGGGCCACGTGCTCGACGGCCGCGGTCCCGCTTCGCTGCTGGCCACCTACTCCGCGGAACGCCAGCTGATCGCGAAAAACCTCATCGACTTCGACAAGGAATGGTCGACCCTCATGGCGACCCGGCCGGAGGACCTGGCCGATCCGGCGGAGCTGGAAGAGTTCTACGTGAAGACCTTCGAGTTCCCGTCCGGTTTCATGACGTGCTACCAGCCTTCGGTGCTCATCGCCTCGCCGCAGCACCAGGAGCTGGCGACCGGTTTCCCGATCGGCAAACGCTTCAAGTCGGCTCCCGTCCGGCGAGTCTGCGACGCGAACCTGGTCCACTTGGGACACCATGCCCAGGCCGACGGCCGGTGGCGCATCTACGTTTTCGGGCCCGCCGCCCCGGTCGCCGATTTCGCAGGCTGGCTGGGCAGTGCCGAGGACTCCCCGGTGGTCGCGCACACGCCGAAGAACCTGGACGTCGACGCCTGGTTCGATGTGAAGGTGGTCTACCCGCGGCCGTACGAGGACATCGATCTCGGCGAGGTCCCGGAGGTTTTCCTGCCTCGCACCGGTCCCTTCTCGCTGATCGACTACGAGAAGGTTTACGCGGCAGATCCCGCGGACGACATCTTCGCCGCCCGCGGGATCTCGCCGGAGGGCGCGGTCGTACTGGTCCGGCCGGACCAGTACGTCGCGCACGTCCTTCCCCTCACCGCCACCGCCGAACTGGCCGCGTTCTTCGCCCCGATCTTCAGCGCCGGATAGCCGTGCAGGACGGCGGTCAGGAACGTTCGGCCGGGCAGAAGCGGTCCCGCGCCGGGAAGTTCCCGCCGACCAGGTACGCCGTCGTCGTGTCGTTGAGGCATTTGTTCGCGCCCGCGCCATACGCGACGTGTCCGCCCTGGTCAGCGGTGACCATCCGGGCCCGGGAGCCGAGCGCCCAGCGCGTGCGCAACGCCCCGGGCAACGGCGTCGCCGGGTCGCGGAGGTTCTGCACCATCAGCACGTCGGCCGGTCCGTTGCCGGTGATCCGCACCTTCTGCTCCACCGGCGCGGGCCAGTACGCGCACGCCCGGACATTGGCGGCGTAAGCGCCGTACATCGGATACCGCGCCTGGTCGATCTCGACGTTGCGCTGATAGGTCCGCACCGACGTCGGCCACTGCGAATCCCCGCAGATCACCCCGAGGTAGCCGACCGCGAAGCTGCCGCGGTCACCGGCCGGCTTCGCGGCCGCTCCGGGGAGCGGCTGATGCGTGTCGAGCAGATGCCAGTACGTGGCGAGCTCCGGGAAACTGGCGTCATTGCGAATATCCCCGGACGTGAAGCCGCGGAAGGCCGTGCCGTCGAACCCGGACTCCGGCTTCCGGTCCAGCCGCTCGGCCAGCTCGTAGTACTTCGCCGTCACCGCCGCCGGAGTCGCGCCAAGGTGGTAGTCCTGGTCGTGCTTCGCGGCGAACCCGGCGAAGTCGGGGAACCGCTGCTGGAAACCCATGCCCTGCGCCCGCAACGCCTCGACGTCGTATCCCTCCGGCGGCAGGCTGCTGTCCAGCACGACCCGGTCGCTGCGGTCCGGGAACAACGTCGTGTACACCGCGCCGAGGTAGGTGCCGTACGACTCCCCGTAATAGGAAACCTTCGCCTCGCCCAAGGCTTCCCGGATGCGGTCCATGTCGCGCGCTGTGTTGGCGGTGGTGACGAACGGCAGCAGGCCGGCGGTCTCCGAACTCGTGCACTGCTTGGCGATCCGCTGCGCCAGCTCGGCCGACTTCGCCACGTCCGCCGAACTGTGCGGATAGGGCGGGTTGGTCGCGAGCGCCTTGTCCGCGTCGTTCAGGCCGCAGGTCAGTCCCGCGCTGGCGCCGATCCCGCGCGGGTCGAAGCCGACGATGTCGTAGCTGTCCCGCACGGCCTGCGGAAAGGGCAGCAGCTGCGGGACGTGCGCCCCGGCGAGACCCGGACCGCCGGGGTTCACCAGCAGCACCCCGCGCCGCTTGTCCGGCTTCGCCGCGGAAAGCCGGGACACCGCGAGGTCGATCGTCGGCCCCTCCGGATGCCGGTAGTCCAGCGGAACGGTCACGGTCGAGCACTCCAGGCCGGGCTCGCCCGGACAAGCGCCCCACCGCAACGGCCCGGCCGACGCGGGGGCCGCCGAGACCACCCCCGCCAGTGCCGCGACGGCGAGCGCGATCGGCATGATCTTTCGCATCCAGCTCTCCTCTTCGGATCGGAGTTGCCGATTCACCACACCAGCCGGCGACGGGCCGGACCCCTGCCATTTGTCACCCCCGCAACACCGCGGCGAGCCCCTCCCGCAGGTCGCGGACGAAGTACTCCGGCACTTCCAGCGACGGGAAATGCCCGCCGCGTTCCGGCTCCCGCCACCGGACGATCCGCCGGAACCGCTCCCGCGCCCAGGGCCGAGGGGTCTTCTCCGTGTCCCGGGGGTACATGGTGATCGCCGCCGGAACGTCCACGCGCAGCTCGGGATCCAGCGAATTGTGGCTCTCGTAGTAGATCCGGGCCGCCGACGCACCGGATCGCGTCAGCCAGTACAACGTGACGTCGTCCAGGACGCGATCCCGGGAAATGGTCTCGAAAGGACTGTCCTCGGTGTCCGACCAGTCCGCGAACTTGTCCACGATCCAGGCGAGCAGCCCGGCCGGGGAGTCGACGAGCGAGTACCCGATGGTCTGCGGCCGGGTCGCCTGCTGTTTCGCATACGCCGCGCGATGCCGCCAGAAATGGCGGGTTTCCTCGGTCCACCGCCGCTCGTCCGCCGTCAGCCCGTCCGCGGGCAACCCGGGCGGCCCCTCCGCGAACAACGTGTGGACACCGAGAACCCGCTCCGGAAACCGGCCGGCGAGGACCGTGGTGATATTGCCGCCCCAGTCGCCGCCGTGGGCCAAGAACTCGCGGTACCCGAGCCGGTCCATCAATTCCGCCCAGGCGGCCGCGATCTTTTCCGTGCCCCAGCCCGTCGTGGCCGGTTTGTCGCTGTATCCGAAGCCGGGCAAGGACGGGAGCACGACGTGAAAAGCCGGCGCGCCGGGGTCCTCGGGATCGGCCAAGGCGTCCACGACATCGACGAACTCCGCGATGCTGCCCGGCCACCCGTGCGTCACGATCAGCGGGATGGCGTCCGCGCGCGGGGACCGGCGGTGCAGGAAGTGGATGCCCAGCCCGTCGATGACCGTCCGGAACTGGCCGATCCGGTCAAGGCGCGCCTCGAACGGGCGCCAGTCGTACCCGGTGCGCCAGTAGTGCACGAGATCGACGAGGTCGGCGAGCGGAACACCCTGGTCCCAGCGGCGGGGACCGTGCACCGTCTCGGCTTCCGGAAGCCTCGCCGCGGCTAGCCGCGCCCGGAGATCGTCGAGATCAGCGTCCGTCGCACGGGCCTCGAATGCTTCTACTTCGCTGGTCGGAGCGGTCATGGGGCCTCCTCGTGCAGGTGGAACCGGCTTAGACGGTTCTAGCAGCCGCTCGGGTCCGAGCGCAACCGGCTAAGCTGGTTCCATGCCTGCCGGATTCCCTGACTTCCGCCTCGGCACCGTGCTCGCGACCAGCTTCACCGCGACCCTGACCGAGCGCTGCGGCGATGCCGTCGAGCGCGTTCCGACCCCGCGGCGGCTCGCCGATTGGCTGGCAGTGAGCGGCCTCGCCGTGGACTCCTGCACCACCGGAGAACTCGAACTCGCCCGGGAACTGCGGGAGTCGATTCACACGGCCGCGACCGCGGCCGCGCTCCACGACCCGCTCCCCGCCGCCGCGGTCGAAATCATCAACGCCCGCAGCGCTCAGGGCCGGGCTTCGGCGGTCCTGACGCCGGAGGGCAAACGGCGCTGGCAGCTCACCTCGGCCGCCCCCGTGGAGGATGCCCTCGGAGTGATCGCCGCCGACGCGATCAGCATCGTCTCGGGCGAACGGGACGGCAAACTCGCCTTGTGCGCCTCGCCGACCTGCCGAGCCGCCTTCTTCGACACCAGCCAGAGCCGCACCCGCAGGTGGTGCGACATGAACACGTGCGGGAACCGGCAGAAGAAGGCGCGCTTCAACGCGAACCGCGCCGCGGCGAAGTGACGCTCGGAATGCGAGCAACTTCGCGGCCGATCTCCGGCTTGGCTGGACCCGAAAGCGAGTAGCCGGATATCCGAGCTCAAGCTCGCAATACAGGCATGACCAGCGAGAACCTAGCGTTCTCGGCCCGCCGGACGACCACTGTCGAGGAGTTGGAAGCCCTGACCGGCCGCCCCGGCGCGGCGATCACGCCGAAGCAACTCGACTGTCCCGGCGAAGGCTGCGAAACGATCCTGGCGCGCTCCCCGTTCGCCGGCTGCGGCCACCGGACCACCGACGCCGCCCGGCACAACACGTTCGTCGGCCGCCCACCCGGCTTCCTGCGTGTCCGCTCGCCCACGCGGATTTCCTTCGCGTTGCCCGCCGACGCCCCCGGAACCGGCTATCGACCACGGCATTTCGTTCGTGATCCTGCTGCCCGGCGTCGGCGAAACCCTTCAGCTCAACGGAACCGTCGCCACGACCGACGACCGCGAACCGGCAGTGACTGTCCAGGAGGTCTACCTCCATTGTGGACGATGTGTCTTCCGCTCCCAGCTCTGGCAACCACAGCCGGTGCGTGCTTCGCAGCCAGCCGGCATCGCCGACTTCCTGGCCCGCTCCCCGTTCCTGGTCCCCGCAGCGCCGCCATCCGAGGAGGTTGCGGATCACGCACGTACAGTCGCGTCCGGACGCGAGCTGGACCGGCGAACGCGGCCGCATCGACGAGGAACTGCTGCGCCGCTGGCTGGGCGACGCTTCCCCGACTGCCGGGTACTGCGTTTGCGTCCCTGAACCGGTGCTGGCGGTGGTCGCCGAACTGGGCGTGCCGGACGGGCGATTCCACGGGGAGCGGTACCCCAGCGGTGCTTTCGATCCGGCGGGAACGAGCACTGAACCGAGGGAAATGCTCGTCGAGAACGTCGGTCGAACCCGGCGGCACGTTGCTCGCCGCGGGGTTGCCGATGCCGTATTCGTGCGCAGTCGGAAGCTGCGGCGAGGCTGCGCTCCGGGGAAGTTGCGATGAAGCAGCCGAATTGCCTGGCTCAGCGGCAGCTCGCGGACGGGTGCGTGCTGGCTCGGGCGAGCTGCCCGCGTTCGGATGTCGTCGTCGAGGCAGGGACGACTGACGCCCGGAACCCTGCCTCGCCCGCGGCGAATTCACCACGGTTCCACATCCGTCCGCGTCCCGCCGACGCCGGACGCCCCGGAATTGTCGGTCCCCGGATTTACCATGGCGGCACATCCGAGGAGGTGTGCACATGCGGGACGCCGTGCTGGAGGCGGCGAGGTTCCTGGCCGACGGACGCACCCGGCGGCTCACGCTTGAGGACGTGGCCGACCACGTCCGGTACAGCCCGTTCCACCTGGCGCGCGCGTTCGAGCGGGAGATCGGCCTGCCGCCGGGGAAATTCCTCGCCGCGCAACGGTTCCAGCTCGCCAAGGAGCTGCTGCTGGACACCGGCGAGAAAGTGGTCGACATCTGCCACGAGGTCGGGTTCTCCGCGCCGGGCACGTTCACCACGCGGTTCACCGCGGCGGTCGGGGTGAGCCCGCACCGGTTCCGGCGGCTGCCCGGCCTCCTCGCCGAGCACCCGCCGGAACCGGTGCGGGTGGCGGGCCCGGACTGCGCGGGCGGGGCCGTCACCGGCCGCGCGCTGCTGAGCCCGGCCGCGGTCGCCGCGCTCGACGGAGCCCCGGCGGTCTATGTCGGGCTGTTCGCCGCGTCGTCCGCGCGCGGCGTCCCCGTCAGCGGCTCGCTCCTCGGGCCGGACCTGGAGTTCACGCTCGTCGACGTGCCCGCCGGCACCTACCGGCTGCTGGCCTGCGCGCTGCCCTCGTCCGCCGGTCCGCGCACACAGCTCGCGCCGAGCGTGCAGGCGGTCGGCTCGGCCGCCCGGCCGGTGCGGATCCGTGCGGGGCCGGTGCCGCTGCGCCAGGACGTCCGGCTCGACGTCGCGCCCTCGTGGTCGCCTCCGGTGCTGGTCGCGCTGCCCCCGCTGGCGCCGGCGGGAGCGCAAGAATGGAGAGGCGGCGCGCGGCCGGCGAGGTTAGGTTGAGCCAGGTCACAGGGCCGCTGTCAGGGAGAAAGCATGCCTGGAGTTCGAGTATTGGCCGGAACGCGCAAGGGCGCGTTCATCCTCACCTCGGACGAGGGCCGCACGCGCTGGGAGGTCGACGGGCCGCACTTCGGCGGCTGGGAGGTCTACCACCTCGCCGGCTCGCCCGCGGACCCCGAACGGCTGTACGCGTCGCAGTCCACGTCGTGGTTCGGCCAGCTGATCCAGCGTTCCGACGACGGCGGGAAGACCTGGAACCAGGTCGACCACGACTTCGCCTACGAGGGCGGGGCCGGCGACCACCTCTGGTACGACGGAACGCTGAAACCGTGGGAGTTCACGCGGATCTGGCACCTGGAACCGTCGCTGACCGACCCGGACACGGTGTACGCGGGCGCGCAGGACGCGGCGCTGTACCGCAGCACCGACGGCGGGAAGAGCTGGCGCGAGCTGACCGGGCTGCGCAAGCACACTTCCGGACCGGGCTGGCAGCCGGGCGCGGGCGGGCTGTGCCTGCACACGATCATCCTCGACCCGCGGAACTCGAAGCGGATGTTCGCCGCGATCTCCGCCGCGGGCGCGTTCCGCAGCGACGACAGCGGCGAAACCTGGCAGCCGATCAACCGCGGCCTGCACTCCGACGGCATCCCGGACCCGGACGCCGAGGTCGGGCACTGCGTGCACCGGATCGCCCTGCACCCGTCCCGGCCGGACGTGCTGTTCATGCAGAAGCACTGGGACGTCATGCGCTCGGACGACGCGGGCGAGCACTGGCGGGAGATCAGCGGCAACCTGCCGAGCGACTTCGGTTTCCCGATCGCGGTACACCCGCACGAACCGGAAACGGTGTACGTGGTCCCGATCCACAGCGATTCCGAGCACTACCCGCCGGAGGGCAAGCTGCGCGTGTACCGCAGCCGCGCCGGCGGCAACGAATGGGAGCCGCTCACCGACGGCCTGCCGCAAGAGAACTGCTACGTGAACATCCTGCGCGACGCGATGGCCGTCGACTCCTGCGACGAGGCAGGCATTTACTTCGGCACCACCGGCGGTCAGATCTACGCCTCGAACAACGCGGGCGACAGCTGGACCCCGATCGTGCGCGACCTGCCCGCGGTGTGCTCGGTCGAGGTGCAAACCCTGCGATGACCACCGTCGTGCGCGTCAAGCTGCCCACGCACCTGCGCCGCCTGGCGAAGGTCGAGGGCGAAATCCAGCTGCCGGTGGAAGACCCGCCGACGCGGGACGCCCTGCTGGACGCGCTGGAACGCGCCTACCCGCAACTGCGCGGCACAGTCCGCGACACGACCACCGGCAAACGCCGGGCGTTCGTCCGGTTCTTCGCCTGCGAGGAAGACCTGTCGAACACCGCCCCGGACACCGCGCTGCCCGCCCCGGTCCTTTCCGGAGCCGAACCGTTCCTCATCATCGGAGCCATGGCAGGCGGCTGACCCTGAACCCACCGGCCGAGGGGAAGACCCCCTGGCCTCGGTGCGTCCCGGGGGCGCACCGAGGCCCGGGGCTCCTGCCCGCCGGACCGGTTTTTGGCGAGTTTCCCGCGCTGGAGCGGGCTTCGCGGGCCGGGTCGCAGGGCAGGGCACTGCTCAGGCCGACGCACCGAAGTCACTCGCGCTATGGCCAACGCCCCAAAGCCACTCACACCATCGCCAACACCCCAAGGCCGCTCGCACCATCACCAACGTCCCGAAGCCACTCACACCATCACCAACGTCCCGAAGCCGCTCACACCATCACCGGCGCCCAAAGCCACTCACACCACCGCCAACACCCCAAAGCCGCTCGCATCATCACCAACACCCCAAAGCCACTCACACCACCGCCAACACCCCAAAGCTGCTCGCATCAAAGACCGGGCGCAGTAACGCCGAGCAGCGCCACAAGGGAACCGCTTTCCCCAGCGCCGATCGCCGCCGAGGTCCGGCGTGGCGGACCAAGGGCGGCTCGGAGCCCGGCAAGAGAAAGCCCGTACGCAGGCACGATCACGGCGAACCCGACTCCTGCCCAGCCGCTCAGTCCCGCGCCCGGCGGGGTTTCTCCGCGGCCGACGATGTGCGAAGTTCCCCTGCCGGCAGGCGCGGCCTTTCGCCTCGGACGTCGGTGAAGGGCTCCTTGCGGGAATCTGATTCGCTCAAGGAGCCCTTCACCGACGTCGGGCACCGCGCGCCGGGCCCGTCGCCGCAGGGGCGAGAAGCCCCGCGTGCCGCTGAGAAACCCCACTGCGGCGTTGGACGCTCAGACGCACCCAACGCCACGTTGGGCGCATCCCGCAGAGCCCGGCCCCGCAGGAGCCGAACCTCAGCGGTCCGCTCAGCCGCCCCGCGACCCCACCATCCGTTCGCAGCAGAAGCCGGCCCGATCAGCCTCGCGCCGGCTTCACCGGGTCGTGCCCCAGCGACATCAGCCCCTGCCGCCACCCCGCGTCGCCCGCCACGGGTTCCAGGTCGTCCCGGCGCGAGGCGTGCACGCGGTCCACCACATCGCGCATCACCTCGACGTCGTTCTCGTTCACGTCCGACTTGCGTTTGCCCAGGATCGACAGCACCTTCCGGCCGGTCGCGGGGCCCGCCCGGTCCGGCAGCGGCTCGGTGTGCGGGCCGGCTTCCCGGGTGCGCAGCCAGTCGGCCAGCTCCCGCGAGGTCATGTTCACCACCCGGTGGAATGCTGTCCACAGTTCTTCGTCCACGTGTGCGGCCATCTCGATCACCTCCCGGCGTCGGGAGTCCGGTTACCCGGACGGCGCGCGGGCAAACCCGGCAGTGTCGAGTCCACATAGGACCGCGCCCGGGCGGCGATCCGGGCCAGTGCGGCATGTCCTGGCTCCGGCGTGCCCGACCGGACGCCCTCCGCGATCGCCCGGTGGTCCTCCCACGACCGGGTGAGATCGCCGTGTTCAGTGAGTTCTTCGCGGAGCCGGTCGGCCATCAGCCGGCGGAGCGGGAGGCGGATCGCGAGCATGCTGCGCAGCAGGATCCGGTTGTGCGCGGCTTCGGCCAGCGCGACGTGGAACTCGGCATCCGCTTCCAGGAAGCGGTCCCGGTCGGTCGACGCCGCCGCCATCCGGTCGACCAGATCCGTCAAGACCGCCAGCTCAGCGGCGGTCCGGCGGCGGGCGGCCAGTGCGATGACGGTCGATTCGATCGCCTCCCGGGCCTCGACCAGCTCCCGGTACTCGGCGACGTCCGACGCGCCCAGCTGCCACGGCACGAAGCGGCCGGCCTCCGGCTCCAGGACGAACGTGCCGGCCCCCTGGCGCGTCTCGACCCAGCCGCGCGCCTGCAGCGTCCGGACTGCTTCCCGGACGGTCAGCATCGACACCCCGGCAGAGGCCGCGAAGTGCCGCAGCGACGGCAGCGCGGTCCCGGGCGGCCATTCGCCGCCGAGGATTCTCCGGGTCATCTCTTCGACCAGCGAGTCCACCACGCTCACCCGCCGCACCCTGGCCAGTTCCGGCGGCGGTCCCCTCCGTCCCGAGGTCATCGGGTCAGCGTACGGATTGACGACACTGTTTCAAACACCTAAATTCAGCACCGGGATGCCCACTGAAACCGATCTGCTCGCCGACCTCCGCGCGAACGTGCGCGGCGAGGTGCACGCCGACGTCCGCCGTCGCGCCGAGTACTCCGCTGACGCGTCCAATTACCGGGTCGTCCCGCAGGTCGTCGTGCTGCCGAGGGAGACCGGCGACGTTCTCGCGACCCTCGAAATCGCGCGCGGCCACGGCGTTCCGCTGACCAGTCGCGGCGGGGGCACGTCGGTCGCGGGCAATGCGATCGGGCCGGGCGTGGTGATCGACTTTTCGCGGCATCTCAACCGCATTGTCGACTTGGACCCCCAGGCGCGGACCGCGGTCGTCCAGCCCGGTGTCGTCCTCGCCGATCTTCAGCGCGCCGCCGCGCCGCACGGGCTGCGCTTCGGCCCTGACCCGTCCACGCACGCCCGCGCGACGCTCGGCGGCATGATCGGCAACAACGCCTGCGGTCCGCACGCGATCGCGTACGGCCGGACCGCGGACAACGTTGGCGAGCTCAGCGTGGTCGACGGCACCGGACGCCAGTTCACCGCCGGCCGGCCGGACGCGGTGCCGGGCCTCACCGAGCTGATCGACACCCGGCTCAGCCTGCTCCGCACCGAATTCGGCCGGTTCAGCCGTCAGGTGTCCGGCTACTCGCTCGAACACCTGCTGCCGGAGAACGGCCGTTCGCTCGCCCGCGCGCTGGTCGGCACCGAAGGCACCCTGGCGGTCACGCTGGAAGCGACTGTCGACCTGGTCGGCATCTCTCCCGCGCGGCTGCTGGTCGTGCTCGGCTACCCGGACATGGCGACCGCCGGCGACGTCGTGCCCGGACTGCTCCCGCACCGGCCGCTGGCGGTCGAGGGGCTTGACGCCCGGCTGGTCGATCTGGTGCGCAGCCACCGCGGTGCCGTGCCCGCGCTCCCGGACGGCGGCGGCTGGCTGATGATCGAGGTCGGCGGCGAGACGGAAGCCGAGGCCCGGCACAACGCCGAACGGCTCGTCAAAGACTCCCAGGCGCTCGACCACGTCGTGCTGGCGCAAGGTGCTGAGGCCGCCGCGATGTGGCGGATCCGCGAGGACGGAGCCGGGCTCGCGGGCCGGACTCCGACCGGCGAGCAGGCGTGGCCCGGGTGGGAGGACGCCGCGGTCCCGCCCGCGCGGCTCGGCGCGTATTTGCGGGATTTCGACGCTCTCCTGGACGAATTCGGCCTCGAAGGACTCCCCTACGGCCACTTCGGCGACGGCTGCGTGCACGTCCGGCTCGGCCTGCCGCTCGAACACGACGCGTCGGTCTTCCGCGCGTTCATGACCGCCGCCGCGAAGCTGGTCGTCGGCTACGGCGGCTCGTTCTCCGGCGAGCACGGCGACGGCCGGGCGCGCGGCGAACTGCTGCCGCAGATGTACTCGGCCGAAACAATCGAGCTGTTCGGCGCGGTCAAGGATCTTTTCGATCCCGAAGACCTGCTGAACCCGGGCGTGGTCGTCCGGCCGCATCCGCTCGACGTCGATCTCCGCCGCCCGCGAGCACATCCGCTCCCGGTCGTCGCGGGCGGCTTCTCCTTCGCGCACGACGGCGGCGACCTCACCCGTGCCGTGCATCGTTGCGTCGGAGTCGGGAAATGCCGTGCCGACAACCGCGCGGCCGGCGGTTTCATGTGTCCGTCCTATCTCGCCACTCGCGACGAAAAGGACAGCACGCGCGGTCGTGCCCGGGTCTTGCAGGAAGTCGCGAACGGCTCGCTGGTCTCGGGATGGTCGGACGCCGCGGTACACGAGTCGCTCGACCTTTGCTTGTCATGCAAGGCATGCAGCAGTGACTGCCCCGCCGGAGTGGACCTGGCGCAGTACAAATCCGAAGCCCTGCACCGGAAATACCGCCATCGGCTCCGTCCGGTCTCGCATTACACGCTGGGCCGGTTGCCGGACTGGCTCCGCCTGCTGCACCGAATCCCGGTACTCGGCCCGCTCGTCGTCAACGCGCTGATGTCGGTCCGGCCCATCGAGAAGATCCTCTTAGCACTGTCCGGAGCGGACACTCGACGCCGCGCACCACGGTTTGCCCGCCGCTCGTTCACCCGGTCTCGGCGCAGGATCCGCGAGCAGGGACCGGAAGTGGTGCTATGGGCGGATTCCTTTTCGGACGGCATGGACACCGACGTCGCCGAATCAGTCGCGGCGGTGCTCGCCGACGCCGGATACCGCGTGCTCGTCCCGCCGCGTCGTCCGTGCTGCGGGCTCACCTGGATCACCACCGGCCAACTCGACACCGCCCGCCGGAAGCTCCGTGACCTCGTGCACACACTGCGCCCGTACGCGCTGGCCGGACTGCCGATCGTCGGCGTCGAGCCCTCGTGCACCGCCGTCCTGCGGTCGGATCTTCTCGACTTGTTCCCCGATGATCCTGACGCCACAACGGTTTCCGGCGCGGTCACGACACTCGCCGAACTCCTCGCCGACACCGAAGGCTGGCAAGCGCCTGACCTGTCCGGGGTCACGGTGCTCGCGCAGCCGCATTGCCACCACCACTCGGTCATGGGCTTCGAAGCCGACCGAGCCCTGCTCGCGGCGACCGGCGCGAAACTGCACACTCTCGCCGGATGCTGCGGCCTGGCCGGAAACTTCGGCATGGAGCGCGGCCACTACGACGTTTCCGTTGCCGTAGCGGAGAATGCGCTGCTTCCGGCCCTGCGCGAAAACCCGGACGCCGTGTTCCTCGCCGACGGTTTCTCCTGCCGCACCCAAGCCGATCAGCTGGCCGGCGTACGCGGTGTCCACTTGGCACAGTTGCTGAAGCGGCGCTGACGCCCGGAGTCAGCTGTCCCAGAAGCCTTGGCTTTCCAGCAAGGCGACCGCCCGCTCGCCGCCGTCCGAGAAGTGTTTCTCCACGATGGACCGTGCCCGCGAAGCCGAGCGAGCGCTGAGCGCGTTCAGGAGCTTCCGGTGGTCTTCGTGCGCCTTGCCGGGCCAGTCCTCGTGCGCCTCGTAGAACCCGTGCGACACCGTTTTCGCCAGGATGCCCAGGATCGAGATCAGCCTGCGGGAATCGGCGGCGTAATTGATCCTGCGGTGGAACTCGAAGTTCAGCCGTTCCTGTTCGGCCCGGTCCACTCCGGACTCCATCCGGTCCGCGAGATCGTGCAAGGCCTGCAAGCTTCCCGGCGACAGGTTTTTCGCCGCCCGCTCCGCCGCCAGACCGGAAACGAGGCCGAACACGCGGTAATGGTCGCGGATGTCGTCGCGCGTCATCCGCGCCACGAACGCACCCCGGCGGGCGATGTGCTCCACCACGCCCTCGTGGTCGAGCGTGATCAGCGCTTCCCGGATCGGCAGCTTGCTGATGCCGAGTTCGCCGGCCAGCGCCTCCTGGTCGATCTTCTGCCCGGCACGCAGCCTGCCGGAGAAGACCCGCCGCCGGATCTCGTGCGCGGCCAGCGCTTTCAGGTTCGCCGGGCCGCTGCGGCGCGCTCCCGCGCCCGTGGTGTCGGGCATCGCCTCAGCCTCCCCCTCCGGCGAACGTCTTCCCGGCGAAGTATCGCATGAGGCGTTCCGCTCGGCGCCTGCTCGTCCCCGCCGTTCGAGCGAGTTGTCCTGGCCATTCCTGATAACGTGTTCAGCCGACGCCTCGGCCGCGACAGGATCTGAGGAACCCGTGTCCGAATCGGAAGCGGTCCGGTCGCCGCGTTGTTCGACGATCGCCTCCCCGCTCCGCGCGAAGGCGGCGAGCTGCCGCCGGTGGACTTGCCGCGGCGGATGTTCGCCGACAGCGAGGTCGTGGTCCACCGCGCGCCGAAGGTCGGCGAGACGGGGCACCGGCGCTCCATTGTGGACTTGGCCGCCGAGAAGTCCGGCCGGTCCGGGAAATTGGTGACTGTCCAGGTGCGCACGGAACTG
Source organism: Amycolatopsis rubida (assembly GCF_900115345.1). Classification (GTDB taxonomy): domain Bacteria; phylum Actinomycetota; class Actinomycetes; order Mycobacteriales; family Pseudonocardiaceae; genus Amycolatopsis; species Amycolatopsis rubida. The sequence continues at coordinate 43,586 of NZ_FOWC01000026.1, forward strand.
TCCGGAATGGACGGAACGCCAGGACATGCTCCACCGCGGGGCCGGGCCGTCCTCCGCGCCCGCATTCCCGGAAACCGCCGCCGCGCTGGAACCGGCGGGGTCGCCGTTCCGCCGGACCGACCTGGGAGTTCGGCACCGATCCGACGCTGCTGACGCGGTTACCGCGAACGCGCACCGCATCCACTGCCACTGGCCGTACGCGACCCGGGTCGAAGGCTATCCCGGCCTGGTCGTGCACGGGCCGCTGATGGCGCTCACCGAGGTGCTGCGCCTCGACTCCCCTGCCTCGCGGGTGCGCTCGATCAGCCGCCGCTGTTCTGCGGACGGCCCGCGCGACTGCGGGCCAGCCCCGGCACCCGTTCAGTCGGCCCGTCCGGTCCGAGCACCAGCCTCGCCGTCGAGCTGGCCGAAGAAGGCGCGTGATCTGGCGGCGGTGTCCGAACCGATGGCATTGTGGCGCAGGTGGTCCGGACGACGGAGGGAAGCTGAATGAGCCGCTACGCGCAGTTCGAGAACCTGCGGGTCGACGGGCCGGACGAGGACGGCGTGATCGAACTCGTCCTGGACGCTCCGCACCTCAACGCGGTCAGCGAAGCCGCGCACGGCGAACTCGCCGACATCTGGCGCGAGTTCGACCGCGACCCGGCGGTCAAGGTCGTCCTGCTCCGCGGCGAGGGCAAGGGATTCTCCGCGGGCGGGTCCTTCGACCTGGTCGAGAAGCTGGCCACCGACTTCGAGGCCCGCTCCCGCACCATGCGCGAGGCCCGCGACCTGGTCTACAACGTCATCGACTGCTCCAAGCCGACCGTCTCCGCGATCCACGGCCCGGCCGTCGGAGCAGGCCTGGTCGCCGGGCTGCTGTCGGACATCTCGGTTGCCGCCGCCAACGCCAAGATCATCGACGGCCACACCCGCCTCGGCGTCGCGGCGGGCGACCACGCGGCGGTGTGCTGGCCGCTGCTGTGCGGGATGGCGAAGGCCAAGTACTACCTGATGACCTGCCGTCCGATGACCGGCGCCGAGGCGGAACGGATCGGGCTGGTGTCGCTGTGCGTCGAGGAGGAGGCCGGGCTGCTGCCGACCGCGCGGGAGATCGCGCACGAGCTGGCCAACGGCGCGCCGAACGCGATCCGGTGGACCAAACAGAGCCTCAACCTCTGGTACCGCCAGCTCGCGGGCGCGATCTTCGATTCCTCGCTGGCGCTGGAGTTCTACGGCTTCGCCGGTCCCGAGGTCCGCGAAGGCCTCGCCTCGCACCGAGAACGCCGCAAGCCGGACTTCACCCGGGTCCACGAGTCCTAAGCAGACTGTCTACTGCGGACCGTGCGTCAGCGGGAGATTAAAGGAATACCGCGACGCCCGGTAAACGTGCGAGCCATACTCGACTACCCGGCCAGTTTCGTCGTACGTGGTGCGCTGCATGGTCAACAACGCCGCACCAGGCGTTTCGCCCAGCAGCTCCGCGTCCTCCTCGGTCGCCAGCCGCGCGCCGATGCTCTGCTGCGCCGAATGCAGCCGGACCCCCGTTTGCCGCAGCAGCTGGTAGAGCCCTCGGGAGCGCAGTTCGCCGTCATCGACGTCGAGGACGCCGTCCGGGAGGCAGTTGTTCATGATCGCCAACGGCTCTCCTCCCGTGCGGCGGATCCGCTTCAGCCGGCGGACCCGCCGCAGCTCGGGAGCCTCCAGCAGCGCGGCGAGGTCGGCGTCCGCCGGTTCCACGCGGTTGACGAGCACCTCCGACGAAGGCTTCTCGCCCAGCCCGGCGAGGTCGTCGAACAGGCTGCTCAGCCGCAGCGGACGGGCGACCTTCGTGCGCACGACCTGGGTGCCGACACCGCGTTTGCGCACCAGCAAACCCTGGTTGACCAGCGACTGGATCGCCTGCCGCACGGTCGGCCGCGACAGCCGCAGCCCTGCCGCGAGGTCGAGTTCGTTCGCCAGCCGCGAGCCCGCGGGGAGGCGGCCGTCGTCGATCGCGGCCCGCAGCTGGCGCGCGACCTGGAAGTACAGCGGCTCGGGGCTCGCCGGGTCCACCGCGATCCCGCGGACCGGGTCCCAGGCCGGGCTGGTGCTCATCGCCGCAGCCTACCTCGTGCATGTCCGTATGTCTTGACAAAGTCATCGGGCACGGGGCACGGTCGGAGCACAGCCTGCGAGGAGGACGCGATGACCACGGGGTTCGACCTCGTCACGATGGGCCGGATCGGGGTGGACCTCTATCCGCTGCAGACCGGCGTCGGCCTGGAAGACGTCACCTCGTTCGGCAAATACCTCGGCGGCAGCGCGACCAACGTCGCCGTCGCCGCCGCCCGGTACGGCCGCGCCTGCGCGGTGATCACCAAGACCGGCGACGACCCGTTCGGCCGATTCCTGCGCCGCGCGCTCGCCGGATACGGCGTGGCCGACCGGTTCGTCGGGACCTCGCCGCACCTGCCGACGCCGGTGACGTTCTGCGAGGTCTTCCCGCCGGACGATTTCCCGCTCTACTTCTACCGTTTCCCGAAAGCCCCCGACCTCGACCTCTCCCCCGGCGAACTCGACCTGGCCGCGATCCGCTCCGCGAAAGTCTTCTGGGCGACGGTGACCGGGCTGTCGCAGGAACCTAGCCGTTCGGCCACGCTCGCCGCGCTGGAGGCCCGCGGCCGCAAGGGAATCACCGTGCTCGACCTCGACTACCGGCCGATGTTCTGGGAGTCCCGCGAGCAGGCGCGCGAATGGGTCGGCAAGGCACTGGACCACGCGACGGTCGCGGTCGGCAACCTCGACGAATGCGAGACCGCGGTGGCGTTGCGCGAGCCTCGGGAAGCGGCGAAAGCGTTGCGGGACAAGGGTATCTCGCTCGCGGTGGTGAAGCAGGGGCCGAAGGGCGTGCTCGCGGCGGACGACACCGGCGAGGTCGAGGTGCCGCCGGTGCCGGTGGAGGTGGTCAACGGTCTCGGCGCGGGTGACGCGTTCGGCGGCGCGCTGGTGCACGGACTGCTGGCGGGCTGGGGCACCGAGCGGATCATGCGGTTCGCGAACGCGGCGGGCGCGCACGTCGCCGGCGAACTCGCCTGTTCGGACGCGATGCCGACGGAAGACCAGGTACTGCGCAGGCTCGGAGGCACGAAATGAACACCGTCGAGCGGATCGTCGCCAAACGAGTGCACGACCCGGGCGCGATCGCCGAAGCCGCCGCCACGCGGATACGGGCGAAATCGCCGTTCAACGACAAAGGCGCGGCGATGATCATCGCCGCCGACCACCCCGCCCGGGGCGCGACCGCCGTCGGCGCGGATCCGCTGGCGATGGCCGGCCGCGGCGAACTGCTGGAGCGGCTGTGCCTCGCGCTCGAACGCCCGGGCGTCACCGGCGTGCTCGCGACCCCGGACGTGATCGACGATCTGCTGCTGCTCGGCGTGCTGGACGGCAAGACGGTGCTCGGGTCGATGAACCGCACCGGACTGGCCGGGTCGAGCTTCGAGATCGACGACCGGTTCGCCTGCTACGACGCGGAAACCATCGCGCGCATGCGGTTCGACGGCGGAAAGATGCTCACCCGGATCTGCCTGGCCGATCCGGCGACACCGAGCGTGCTGGAGAACACCGCGAAGGCCATCGACTCGCTCGCCGACCGGAAACTGCTCGCGATGGTCGAGCCGTTCCTGTCCGGATGGATCGACGGGAAGATCAAGAACGACCTCTCCCCCGAGGCAGTGATCCGGTCCATCACGATCGCCTCCGGCCTCGGCCGGTCTTCGGCCTACACCTGGCTGAAGCTGCCGGTGGTCCCTGACATGGAGCGGGTGCTGGCCGCCTCGACGCTGCCCGCGGTGCTGCTCGGCGGCGAGGTGACCGACCCGGACGCGGCGTTCGCGTCCTGGCAGGAGGCGCTGGCGTTGCCGACGGTGCAGGGTTTGGTGGTCGGGCGGTCGCTGCTCTATCCGCACGACGGCGACGTGGCCAAAGCGGTCGATACGGCGGTGGGGTTGCGGTGAACCAGTTCAGTCTCGAAATCACTCCCGAATCGGCGGGATGGGGCTACTCCGGCCTGCGCGTGCTGGAACTCGACGGCGCCGAGACCGTCTCCACCGGAGACGCGGAAACGCTCGTGCTTCCGCTGTCCGGCAGCTGCTCGGTGTCGGTCGCCGGTGAAACGTTCGAGCTGGCCGGGCGTACCGGCGTCTTCGACGCGGTCACCGATTTCGCTTACCTGCCAAGGGATGCCGAAGCGGTCGTGACCGGCCGAGGCAGGTTCGCCCTGCCCTCGGCGAAGACCTCGAAGCGACTGCCCGCCCGCTACGGGCCCGCCGGCGGTGTGCCGACCGAACTGCGCGGTGCCGGAAACTGCAGCCGCCAGGTCAACAACTACTGCCTGCCGCACACCTTCGACGCCGACCAGCTGCTCGTCTGCGAAGTCCTCACCCCGGGCGGGAACTGGTCGTCCTATCCGCCGCACAAGCACGACGAGGCGCGCGAGGGCGAAAGCGAACTCGAAGAGATCTACTACTTCGAGGTCGCCGGCGGCGGGATGGGCTACCAGCGCGTCTACGGCACTCCGGAGCGCCCGATCGACGTCCTGGAAGAGGTCCGCAGCGGCGACGTCGTGCTGATCCCGCACGGCTGGCACGGCCCGTCGATGGCCGCGCCCGGCTACGACCTGTACTACCTCAACGTGATGGCCGGTCCCGGCCCCGAGCGGGCGTGGCTGATCTGCGACGACCCCGCGCACGCCTGGGTGCGCCAGAGCTGGGAATCGCACGACGTCGATCCGCGGCTGCCGTTCGGAGGCCCGCGATGAGGCTGACCACCGCGCAAGCCCTGGTGCGATTTCTGGCCAGCCAGTACTCCGAACGCGACGGCGTCGAACACCGGCTGATTCCCGGCTGTTTCGGGATTTTCGGACACGGCAACGTCGCCGGACTCGGCCAGGCGCTGCTGCAAGCCGCGCACAGCGGGACTTTCCCCTACTACCTCGCCCGCAACGAACAAGGCCAGGTCCACTCCGCGACCGCGTTCGCGAAAATGCGCAACCGGCTCCAGACGTTCGCCTGCACCGCGTCCACCGGCCCCGGGTCGACGAACATGATCACCGGAGCCGCGCTGGCGACCACGAACCGGCTGCCCGTGCTGCTCTTGCCGAGTGACGTTTTCGCCGGCCGCGGCCCGGATCCGGTGCTCCAGCAACTGGAAGACCCGCGCTACGGCGACGTCTCGGTGAACGACGCGTTCCGCCCGGTGTCGAAGTACTTCGACCGGATCACCCGGCCCGAACAGCTCATCCCCGCCGCGCTCGCCGCGATGCGCGTGCTGACCGACTCGGTCGAGACCGGTGCCGTCACGCTCGCCCTGCCGCAAGACGTCCAGGCCGAAGCCTACGACTGGCCCGAGGACTTCTTCCGCCGCCGCGTCTGGCACATCGACCGCGCGATGCCCGCTCCGGAAGCGCTCGGCCGCGCGGTGGACCTGCTGCGCGCCGCGAAAGCACCACTGATCGTCTCGGGCGGTGGCGTCGTCTACTCCGAGGCTTGGGAGCAACTCCGCGCTTTCGCCGCCGCGACCGGGATTCCCGTCGCCGACACGCACGCGGGCAAGGGAGCGGTGCCGTGGGACCACCCGTGCGCGGTCGGCGGGCTCGGCTCCACCGGTGCTTCCGCCGCGAACGCGCTGGCCGCGGATGCCGATGTGGTGCTGGGCATTGGTACGCGGTACAGCGATTTCACCACCGCTTCGCACACCGTCTTCGGCAACCCGGACGTGCGGTTCGTGAACCTCAACGTCGCCCGGTTCGACGCCGCGAAGCACTCCGCCGAGATGGTGGTCGCCGACGCCCGACGCGGTTTGGAAGCCTTGTCGGCCGCGCTGTCCGGCTGGCAGGTCTCCGGCGCTTACCGCGCGCGGACCCGGCGGCTCGCCGACGAATGGAACCGCGCCGCCGACGCCTGTTTCGGCCTCGGGCACGCTCCCCTGCCCGCGCAGACCGAGATCCTCGGTGCGCTGAACCGTTCGCTGGACGACCGCGACGTCGTGATCAACGCCGCCGGTTCCATGCCCGGCGACTTGCAAATGCTGTGGCGGGCACGGGATCCCAAGGCGTACCAGGTGGAGTACGCGTACTCGTGCATGGGATACGAGATCGCCGCGGGCGTCGGGGTGAAGCTGGCCGCGCCGGACCGCGAGGCGGTCGTGCTGGTCGGCGACGGTTCGTACCTGATGATGGCGCAGGAAATCGTCACGATGATCGCCGAACGGCTCAAGGTGATCATCGTGCTGGTGCAGAATCACGGATTCGCTTCGATCGGGTCGCTGTCGGAATCGCTGGGCTCGCAACGGTTCGGCACGTCCTACCGCTATCGCGCCGAGAACGGCCTGCTGGAGGGCGACGTGCTGCCGGTCGACCTCGCGGCCAACGCGGCCAGCCTCGGCGCGACCGTCCTGCGGGCGTCTACTGTGGACGAATTCCGGGCGGCGGTGAAGCAGGCGAAGGCGAATCCGGTGACGACGGTCGTGCACGTGGCGACGGATCCGCTCGCGCCCGATCCGCCGGGGTCGGCCTGGTGGGAGGTGCCGGTGAGCGAGGTGTCCGATGTGGACTCCACTCGGGCGGCTTACGAGACGTATGTCGCGGAGAAGCGGAACCAGCGGCGTTACCTTTGACCCCACGATGGGGTTCCCCTCACGTACGTTCGCACCGGTCCCGCCGCGGAAGCTTCGGTCCGCACCGAAGCGTTCCCGCGCCACGATTGTCCCGTGACCGCACCGACCTCCGCACGCAGGCAACGGCTCGCGCTGCTCGCGCTCTGCCTCCCCTTCTTCATCGTCCAGCTCGACGCGACCGTGGTGAACGTCGCCGTCGAAGCGATCCGGCGCGACCTCGGCGGCGGGCTGGGCGGTGAACAATGGGTGATCGCCAGCTACACCGTCGCACTGGCCGCGGGCATGCTCACCGCGGGCTCGCTCGGCGACCGTTACGGCGCGCGACGGGTCTGCGTGCTGGGGACCGTCGTGTTCGGTGTCGGCTCCGCGCTGTGTTCGCTCGCTCCGACCCTTCCGGTGCTGGTCGTCGCGCGGACGCTGCAGGGCGTCGGCGCGGCCGCGCTGCTGCCGTGTTCGCTCGCGCTGATCGTCCGCCAGTTCCCGGAACCGCGGGCCCGGGCGCACGCGCTCGGCCTGTGGGGCGGCATCGCGGCCATCGGGCTCGCGACCGGACCGGTGGCGGGCGGCGTGCTCATCGCGCTGGTCGACTGGCGGGCGATCTTCTGGGTCAATGTTCCGTTCGCCGCCCTCGCCATCGCGCTGACCTGCCAGTACGTCGTCGAGTCCCCGCCGAGGGAGCGTCGCCTCGATCCGTACGGGCTCGTCCTCGGCACCGTCGCCCTCTCCGCGCTCGCCGGCGGGCTGATCCAGGTCGGCCGCTCCGGCTGGGCACTTCCGCTGATCGCCGCCGGATCGCTGACCGGCCTCGCGTTCGTCCTGGCCGAGCGGCGGCGGCGCGACCCGATGCTGCCGCTGGCGATCTTCTCGTCCCGTCCGTTCTCCGCGGCGAGCACCGCCGGGCTGCTCTTCAATTTCTGCTTGTACGGCACCCTGCTCTGCCTGTCGCTGTACCTCCAGGGCCCGCTGCACCAGTCCGCGTTCGCGACCGGCATGCTGACGCTCCCGCTCACCGTCACGGTCGGCCTCGGAGCCACCGCCAGCGGACGGCTCACCGCCCGTTTCGGCGCCCGCGTCCCGATGCTGACCGGGTTCAGCCTCGCCGGGCTCGGCGCGATCCTGCTGGTCGCGGCCGATTCCCTGCCGCTGGTGCTGGCCGGCGGCGTGGTGCTGTGCTGTTGCTCGATCGCGATGCCCGCGATGACCTCGGTCGCGATGTCGACGCCTCCCGAGGAGCACACCGGACTGGCCAGCGGGGTGTTGAACACCGCCCGGCAGACCGGTGGCGCTCTCGGCACCGCGGTGCTGGGCACGCTGCTCACCGCGGGCTCGGCGATGTCGCTGAGCGTCCCGATGACCGTGGTCGCCCTCGGTTACGCCGCGGCGGTCGGGTGCACCCTGCTGGCCACCCGGCCGCGGGACCTTGCGGCCCTACCTCGCTGACCCGGGGGGCACGAGCAGCGTCGCCCGGTGCACCAGCCATTCCAGCGGACCGCGCCGCCGCCAGTGCCGCCACGCCGCCGAGGCGGCCAGCAGCACCGCGACCACGATCGCCAGGAACACGAGGGAGTACGGCTTCGGTATCAGCTTCAAGGCCGCGAAATGCGCCGCGTACCAGGTGAAAGCCATCCCGCCGGCCGCGGCGAGCGGCCACAGCGCGCGGCGGCCGGAAGGGCGGTCCAAGGCGATCAGCAGTCCGCCGAGCAGCACCATCGCGACGCCGATCGCGCGGGGCGGCGGGCACGGGCTGGGGCTGACGATCGCCGTCGCGCAGGCGCGGGTGCTGGGAGCGGAGCTGGAATTCGGAAACCTCCCCGACGGCGGGGCGCGGGCAATGCTCCGGCTGCCCGGCTCAATCCGTGCCTGACCGATCTCCCACGCGGCCCCGGTGAACGGTCGTGCGGGCCACCCTCGGGGAATCTGATTCCGTCCGGGTTCCCCTCACTGACAGCGGCGGGGGCGGAAGCTGTCCGGTTGTCGGGCTTCTCAAACCCCCGCCGGGATGACAAGCTGCTCACCAGCCGGTCGGCTCCGCACCGGCTCGCTTGATGACAACGTTGTCAGCCCTGGAGGTAGCGCGTCCATGTGGTCGCAGAAGAGACGGGTGGCCGCGGTCGCGGCGGCGGCCTTCGCGGTCGCCGGGCTGGTGTCCGGCACGACCGGCGCGGCCACCGCGAGCACGGCGGCTGCCGCGGATCCGGTGTCGCTGGTCAACCCGTTCGTCGGCACGCGGAACTTCGGCAACACTTTCCCCGGAGCCAGCGCGCCCTTCGGCATGGTCCAGGTCAGCCCCGACACCGGCGGCCAGGGCGGCTACGACTACCAGCAGAACTCGATCTACGGCTTCAGCCAAACCCACCTCTCCGGCGTCGGCTGCGGTGTGATGGGCGAACTCCCGGTCATGCCGACCACGGGAGCCGTCGGCTCCGTCGACAAGAACGCCTACAAATCCGAGTACAGCCACGACGACGAAAAGGCCGAACCCGGCTACTACCGCGTCGGGCTGAAGAAGTACGGCGTCAACGCCGAGCTGACCGCCACCCCGCGCACCGGCTGGCAGCGCTACACCTTCCCGTCGACCGGCCAGGCCAACGTGCTGTTCAACACCGGCCAGGCGAACCAGCCGGTCAAGGATTCCGAGATCCACGTCGTCGGCGACCGGGTCATCGAGGGTCGCGTGCGCGCGGGCGGCTTCTGCGCCGGGCACGACGAGCACACCGTCTACTTCACCGCCGCTTTCGACCGCCCGTTCGCCTCCTACGGCACCTGGCGCGGCACCACCCGCACCGTGGGCAGCCGCGACGCCGCGGGCACTGGCGGCAACGGCGCGTGGGTCAGTTTCGACGCTGCCACTGACCACGACGTCGTCCTGAAAGTGGGGCTCTCCTACACCGGTCTCGCCGGCGCGCGGGACAACCTCGCGAAAGAAACCCGCGACAGCTACGACTTCGACGCCACCCGCACCGCGTTGCGCAAGCAGTGGGCGGACCGGCTCGGCGCGATCAAGATCAGCGGCGGCAGCACCGAACGGCAGACCGCCTTCTACACCTCGCTCTATCACGCGCAGCTGCACCCGAACCTGGCCGGCGACCTCAGCGGCGACTACGCCGGTTTCGACGGCAAGGTCCACCGCGCCACCGGCTACCCGCCGTACCAGAACTTCTCCCTCTGGGACACCTATCGCCCGCAGAACCAGCTGCTCGAAATGCTGGAACCGCAAGTGGCCCGCGACGTCGCGCTGTCCGTGCTGGCGATCGGCCGCGACGGCGGCTGGCTGCCGAGATGGGCGCTGGCGGGCAGCGAGACCAACATCATGACCGGCGACCCGGTAACACCGTTCCTCGTCGAAGCCTGGTCGAAGGGTTTGCTGGCCGGGCACGAGGACGAGGCGTACGCGCTGCTCAAGAAGAACGCGACCAGCACGCCACCCGCCGATTCGCCGTACAACGGACGCTCCGGGGTCGATTACTACAACGCCCGCGGCTACCTCCCGAGCGGCCTCACGCTCGGCAAGGACTGCGCGGCCAAAGGCGGCGACAACGACTGCGAGCATCCGGCGTCGGCGACGATGGAGTACTCCGCCGCCGACGCCGCGCTCGCGTTGATGGCCAAGGGTCTGGGCCACCAGGCCGACGCGCGCATGTTCGCCGACCGCGGCCAGTGGTACCGCAATGTCTGGAACGCCGCCGACAAGCAGTTCCGGCCGCGCACCACCGACGGCACCTGGCTCACGCCGTACAACCCGGTCGACGCCGATCACCAGTTCCACGAAGGCGGCGCCTACCAGTACCAATGGCTGGTCCCGCAGGATCCGGCCGGGCTGGCCGAGCTGATGGGCGGCAAGCAGGCGACCGAAAAGCGGCTCGACTCCTTCTTCGCCTACGGCAATCTGCTCAAGGACCCGGCGGGCACCGCGCGCAAGGACTGGATCGCCAGCCCCTACGACTACTACGCCAAGGCCACCTACAACCCCAACAACGAACCCGACCTGCTTTCCCCGTACCTGTACAACTGGGTCGGCGCGCCGGCGAAGACCGCGACCGTCGTCCGCGCGGCGATGACGCTGTTCACCACCGGCCCGGACGGCATGACCGGCAACGACGACCTCGGCACGATGTCCGCGTGGTACGTCTTCTCCTCGCTCGGTCTCTACCCGACGATGAGCGGCGCGAACTTCCTCGCGGTGTCCAGTCCGCAGTTCGAATCGGCGACCGTCCGGATCGGACAGTACGAGGGCAGGCAAGGCGGCACGCTCACCGTCACCGCGCCGGGCGCGAGTGATACGAACCGTTACGTGCAAAGCGTTTCGCTCAACGGCCGGGACGTCCGGCAGACCTGGCTCGACTGGGCCGCGGTCGCGCACGGCGGTCAGCTCGCCTATCAGGTCGGCGCGACGCCGTCCCGCTGGGGCACGCAGCCGGGCACGGAACCGCCGTCGGTGAACAAGGCCGCCGGCGACCTGCGTCGGCACGTGGACGCCACGCTGCGGCCGAGTTCCGTAGTGCTGCCGCAGCAATCTTCAGCGCAGACTGTCCACTTGAACCTGGACGTGCTCGGCCAGAATCCCGGAGCACAGCCGGTCTTCGTGACCTCGTCGGCACCTTCGGGCTGGCGGGTGCGGACCGACCAGCTGCAGCTGTTGTGGTCCTTCCGGCTGCCGGCGCAGAAGACCGCTCCGGTCACGGTGACCGTTCCGGCGAACACGCCAGCCGGCACGTATTCGGTGCAGCTCAAGGCATCCGGACCGGGAGCGAATACCGTCGCCCGCACCGCGAGCATCGAGGTACGGGAACCGGCGGTATGCGCGACGACATCCGGAACCCAGTGCGCGGTCGACCTCGGCCACGACCGCAATCACGACGGGACCGCGACTGTCGCAGCCTCGACGGAGGGCGACTTCGACGGCAGCGGCTGGAGTTACGACGCTGACCTGATGCCGCAAGCCGGAATCTTCGTCCACAATGGAGTTTCCTACGCGGCACCCGATCCCGCTGGCACCGCGGCGAACTTCGTGGAAGCACGCGGGCAATCACTGCTGCTGCCCGCCGGAAAGCACCAGGCGGTGCAGCTGATCGGCTCTTCGCACAACGGCCCGGTGTCCACTTCGCTGACCGTGCACTACAGCGACGGATCCAGCGCGGATCTCCCGGTGACGTTCGGCGACTGGGCCGGTTCGACCCCGTCCGGCACGACCGTCGTGCTCGAACTGCCGCACCGGATCAAGGCGGGCAGCGGGGTCGACGGTCCGCCGGTGCGGCTGTTCGGCATCGCCTCCGCAGTGGACAGTGCCAAGACTGTCCAGTCGGTGAGCCTGCCGAACGACCCGCGCGTCCAGCTCTACGCTCTCACCCTGGCCTGAGCCCGGCCGGGTTCGCCGGATCCCTCCCCTTCGTCCGGCGAACCCGGCCATCCCCCCCGTTCCCCCAGAAGTCTCAGGCGGCCGCGGGCACCGCGGCGACCCGGCCCATCGCCTCGGCGTAGCAGGCCTCGAACGAATCCACAGTGGACTCCAGTGCGTGCCCGGCGATCATCTTGCCGCTCGCCGCCCCCATCCGCGCCAGCGTCGCCGGATCGGCGACCACCGCGTCCAGCCGCTCGGCCAGCTCCCCCACGTTGCCCGGCGCGAACAGCCAGCCGTTGTATCCCGGACGGCACAGGTGCGGCAGCGCCATCGCGTCCGCGAGCACCACCGGCTTCCCCGCCGCCATCGCCTCCATCGTCGCGAGGCTCTGCAGTTCGGCGATGCCCGGCATGCAGAACAGATCCGCGGCCGCATAGGCGTCCAGCAGGTCCTCTTCGGACACGAATCCGCGGAACCGCACCCGGTCGGCGATCCCCAGCTCGCCGGCCAGTTTTTCCCAGCCTTCGCGGCAGGAACCGTCGCCGATGATCTCCGCACGCAGGCGAGGCACGAGCGCGACCGCGCGCACCAGTTCGTCGACGCGCTTCTCTTCGTCAAGCCGTCCGACGAACAACACCGTCGGGTCGTCGGACGTCCGCGGAACCGCGCGCAGCCGGTAGCGGTCGATGTCGATGCCGCAGGACACCGGCACCACCCGTTCCGGGAAACCGTTGTCGTGCAACAGGTCCACCGCACGCGGCGTCGGCGCGGTAACCACGCGGGCCGTCGAGAACACGCGCGTCAGGTCGCGCCAGGCCCACCGTGCGGCCGCGCCGCGCAGCCACGCCGGCACTCGCACGTGGCCGAACAGGTTCTCCGGCATGAAGTGGTTCGTCGCCACCCCGGGGACGCCCATCGCGGCGGCGTGCTTCAGCACGTACCTTCCGACCACGAAATGCGCCTGGACGTGCACCAGGTCGGGCCGCAACTCCTCCAGCAGCGCAGCGACGTCCTTGCTCACCTCCCAGGGCAGGCCGATCCGGAAGGTGCGGTGGAACGGGGTGCGATGCGACCGGACGCGGTGCACCACGACGTCGCCGTCTCGTTCGGTGCGCGCCGGGCCGTCCGGGTCGACGCTGATCACGTGAACCTCGTGGCCGCGGCCGGCGAGACCGGTGGACAGCCGGTACGCGAACTGCGCCGCGCCGTTGACGTCCGGCGGATAGGTCTCGGCGGCGACCACGATGCGCAAAGGCCGGTCGTCGTTCACTGGGTGCTCCGATCTGGTGGAATGGACAGAAGAAGAACTGCTGCGGCTCAGCACGGCGACGCCGCCGACCGCCAGCACCGCCGCGGTCAGCGCGACCGCGGTCGCCGCGGCGTCGAGGTGCGTGGCTTCGCCGAGCACCCCGGCGCCGAGACCCACTGCGACCAGCGGATCCACGACCGTCAGGCACGCGACAGCGAGGTGCGGCGGACCGCATCGGTAGGACAACTGCACGAGCCAGCCGCCGGCCAGCAGCGCCGTCGCCATCGCGGCGACGGACACCGCGGTGCTGAAGCCGACGCTCCCCTCGCGTATTTCGAGGGAAACCGCTCGCATCAACACCGAAACGAAGCCGTAGGCAGCGCCACCGGCCGCGCCGAAACACAATCCGCGGATCGACGGACGCGAAGCGAGCGCGCCGATCAGCGTCAGCAGCGCCACGGCCCCCAGCACCAGCAACGCCGCCCGCGTTTGCGCGTCGGCACTGACCTCGGTGCTCGTGGTGCTGCCGGCGGCGACGGTCACGAACGTCCCGACGCCGAGCATGGTGACCGCGACCGCGGGCAGATCCCGCCGCCGCCTGCCGAGAATCGCGGTGATCGCCACGGCGATGACCCCGACCGGCTGCACGACGGTCAGCGGAGCCATCCCCAGCGCGACCGCGTGCACGCCCGCCCCCGAACCGAGCAGGACCAGCCCGCCGAGCCAGCGCCGTGCCCGGATCAGCTCCCCGATCCGCGGGCGGCCGGGCGACGCGGTAACGACGCCGTGCTGCAGAAGCGCGCCGGCGGAAAAGAAAACCGCGCCGAGCACGGCAAGCGCGATGGCGAGGATCGTCATGAGTCCGCCTCGGCCCGGGCCATCGCGGCGACCGCGAAAAGCTGTGCGTAGAGCAGGGCGTACAGCACGCGTTCGAACAACCCCAGGAACTCGGGCACGGACTGCTCCAGCAACGGCGCGTGTGCCAGCAGAAAGGCGAGCGAAGCGGCACCGGACGCCAGCGAAAGCCAGCGCACCGCCTTCGCTTCCGGTTGGCGGCGTGCCAGCAACCAGCCCGCCAGCGGCAGGCACACGAACATCGCCGCGCCGGCATACCGGTGCACCGCACCGGAAAGCGACATCTCCACGCCGGTGGGATCAGTCGGGAAGAACGTCGCGATGACCAATCCGGCCACCCACAACGCGATCAGCACCGACTCCGGGCCGCGTTTCGGCAGCCCCTGCTTGAGCAGTGCGTGCCGGACCAGCAGTGACGCACCGGCCAGCCCGAGCGAAGCGGCGGCCAGCAGCACCGCCCCGCCCGGCGGGAAAACGTAGTCGCTGATGACGTCGCGGACCGGGTCGATCGTGCCCGCCGCCACCAGGTGCAACAGGAGAATCGGCACCAGCGAAAAAGCCAGCGCGCCGGCAGCGATCACGGGCGCCGCCGTCTTGGCCTTCCGCGTTATGAGGGTCACATCGATCAGCATGCTGGGGGCCGTGACCGCCCGGCATCGGGGAACACCCTGAGATGCACCCCGGGAATCCGCGGTGCCCCTGGGGCCTTTTGCCCCCCCCTGGATCGGACCGGACGCGCGCCTCCGGTTCGCCGTCGGCGCAGCCGGGCAAACCGCACTGACGTGAGCTGAATAGGGCGTTATACACTGCCCGGCGCGCCGCGATCTCACTGTCCTTTATGGACTTGGCGGGTCCCTCACCCGGGTGGATGTCAGGTCCGGCGGACGGGGCAGGGAGCCGCCGCCCTCGCCCTGCTGACGGCGCGAAACCGCGTGGTGGCTCGGCGCGTTCACCGGGTGCGCCCCGGTTGCCGCCGCCTTGGCCCCGTGTTCAGATCCCGGCGAACCCAGCCGAAGGAGCGCAATTCTCATGCAGAGGGCACTCGTCAAGGCGGTCGTCGGGGCCGCAGCCGTCGTCGCGCTGGTCAGCGCGTGCGGGTCGGGCGGATCGAACGACTCGTCCGGATCCGGAGCGTCCGGGCAGAACCCCGCCCAGTCCAGCGGAGCCGCCCAGCCCAGCGGAGCCGGCCAGTCCGGCGACGCCGGGCAGAACGGCGCGTCCGGCCAGAACGGAGCCCCCGGGCAGAACGGCGGCCCGGCCGCGCAGGCGGTCACCGCCGCGATCCAGCAGGCCTCGCAGGCCTCGCCGATCAAGTTCGAGCCGGAGAAGGCGGAATTGGCCGGCCAGGCCAAGGAAGGCCTCACCGCGATCGCGAAAGCCATGCAGGGCAACGACGTCAAGCTGAAGGTCGAAACCCACGCCGGCTACCCGGACGCGGACAAGGCCAAGAAGCTGTCCGAGGAGCGCGCACAGGCGATCTCGACCGCGCTCGAAGGCGACGGCGTGGCCAAGGACCGCATCCAGGCCGAGCCGAGCGGAAGCGAGAAGGCTCAGGGCGACCAGGCGTTGGACACGCAGCTCAGCGTCGCTTCGTGACTCGTTCCCGGTAACCCGCCGGCATTGCCTGATCGGGCCGAGCGGCTGTCCGGACTTCGGCGGCGAACTGATCGCCGCCGCCTGGATCCGCCGCTCGGCCCGTACCTAACCGGACGCCGAAGTCCGGGTCCGGCACAGCATTTGTTCGGCGACCCGCATCCGCGGGAAGTCACGTCTTGGCGCGGGGATCGAACTGCCCGGCACGCTCGACGTCGTGCATCTGATCGGCGGCTACGTCAACGCGCGGTGGCCCCGGCACCTGGGACTGGTCGCCGGGCGCGGCCGGACTGGTGAGCGCACTCGCTGAGCGATTCGACGTCCCCGACGATTCGTCCGCCGAACTCCTGCACGGTGTCGCGGGTGTCGAACGGTCCTGCGACGACGCCCACGACACCCGAGTTCAACCTGTGCGTGCAGTCGGACATCGGAGCCGAGCGACCGTCCGCGCAGGTGCTCGACCTGGTGCGCGCGTGGCGGCTGCCACCGGGCGAACCCGCTGTGACGGAAGGGATTCCTCGCGTCGACCGCGAGGTTTCACGTTGCTGGAACACGGACTTCCGGGCGCGGAGTTCCACCCGTTCCGCGACGTGTGGCACCGCGGTCACCAGCCGCTTCCATCTGACGTTTCGCCGGAGCACTACACCACGAAGCACCAGAGCCTGATCGAACTCGGTTCCGGGTGGACGCTCGTGGCCGCCGGTGCCGAGAAGCCGCCGGAACGCCCTTCCGGCAACGGTTTTCCGGCGCACGTCCTGCCTCACCGCGCGAGCCTGAAACGCTCGGTCGCCGAAGCCGGGTCCGGCCCCGAACTGCCCAAGACCCGCACCAGGTGGCCGCGGCTCAGTTGAGCGCGTTGCGGCTCTGATCGGCGAGCGCGCCGAGCCCGATGCACAACGCACCCGCGAGGAACAGCAGCGAAACACCCCAGGTCGCGTGCGTCGCGGAGGATTCCACGATCGCCAGCGCGGCCAGCGGCGCGAGCCCGCCGGACACCGCTCCCCCGACCTCGCGGCCGGTGCCGAGCCCGGTCGAGCGGACTTCGGCCGGGAACTGCTTGGCCAGGAACGCTCCTTGCGCCGAGAGCATCGCCGGAACCACGATGCCGGTCGCCATCACCAGGCCCAGCCAGACGAACCAGCTGGTGCCGGTGTCGAGCAGCCAGAAGAACGGGAACGCCAGCAATCCCGTCGCGACCGCACCGGCGACCACGACCTTCTTCGCGCCGATCCGGTCGCTGATCCACCCGGCGATCGGCACCGTCGCGATCGCCGTCCCGCTCGCGATGCTGATCCCCAGCGCGCCGACATTCGCCGGCACTCCGCGGAAATTCGTCAGGTAGGCGAGCGAGAACGTCTTGAACACATAGCTGACGCCGTTGTAGCCGATGGTGATCACCATGACCACCGCGAGCGCCCGCCAGTCGCTGCGGAACAGCTTCACCAGCGGCCGGTTCGCCCAGCCGCGCGGCCGGTTTTTCTCGCTGCGCACCAGGTTCTCGAACTCCGGGGTTTCCGGCACCCGGCGGCGCACCCACAGTCCGACGCCGACGAGCAGGAAGCTGGCCAGGAACGGGATCCGCCAGCCGAACCCGTGCAGGAATTCCTTGTCCAAAGTGGTCAGTCCGGCGACGGCGAGCGAGGAGACGAGCAACCCGACGTTCACGCCCAGCGCGGGCCACGAGCCTTGCCGCCCGCGCTTGCCCGGATCAGCGTGTTCGTACGCGACCGCGATCGCGCCGCCGAATTCCGCGCCGGCGCCGAGTCCTTGCGCCAGCCGCAGCACCACGAGCAGCACCGGCGCGAGAAGCCCGGCGCTCGCGTAACTCGGCAGCAATCCAATGCCTGCCGAGGAAACCCCCATCAGCACGAATGTCCACGACAGCACCTTCTTGCGGCCGATCCGGTCGCCGAGCGCGCCGAAGACGATGCCGCCGACCGGGCGGGCCAGGAAGCCGACCGCGAACGTCGCGACCGAGGCCATCGTCGCGGCCGCGTCGTTGCCGGGCGGGAAGAAGACCTGGCCGAACACCAGCGCGGCCATCGACGCGTAGAGGTAGAAATCGAACCACTCAAGCGCGGAGCCGACGACCACCGCCACGCCGACTCCGCGCGGGGCTTTCCGGGTCGTTCCGACGCTGTCGTCCACAACACTGGGCATGGTCCTGCTCTCCGGAACTGGGGCACAGGCGAGCGGAAGCCAGCCGGCGCGCGCCCTTGCGTGCGTATTTGGGAACGCTTGATGCGTATATCCGGATGCTAAGAGGCGTGCGGGCGCAGGGTCAAGGGGCGGGAGCGGGTCTCGTGAGTGTTGATCACGGTTCTCACCGTGGTCAACACTCGCGAGCAGTCAGCCCTGGCGCGCGGCTTCCCAGCGCTTCACGACCGCCGCGGTGATGCCGGCCAGCGCGTCGCCGATCTCCGGCAGACGGCCGGAAATCCGCGGGGTCGGGCCCGCGACCGCGATCGCCGCGACGACCTCTCCGTCGACCAGGATCGGCCGCGCCGCCGCGCTCACGTCGGGCAGAGTTTCGCCGCGATTGAGCGCGACCCCCTCGGCGCGGACAGTGTCGAGTTCGTCCATCGCGGCCCGCACGCGCTCGGCGTCCGGGAGCACTGACTTCAGGTACGCCTCGCGTCGGCGCGCCGGCCAGTACGCGAGGAAGATCTTGCCCGCGCTCGGCGGATACAGCGGCCGCCGGGTGCGCAGCGGCGCCGAATAGCGGATCGGCTGCTCGGACTCGACCGCGTCGACGTAGATCAGCGAATCCCCGACCGCGGCGCCGAGCATCACCGTCTCGCCGAACCGGCGGCGGAGTTCTTCCAAGGCGGGCCGGGCCGCGGTCGCGATGCCGGGCAGGCCGCCGGTGAGCAGGTTCCCCAGCGCCGGGCCGAGCCGGTAGGCACCGTCGGCCTCGACCAGGTAGCCGGTCGACACCAAGCCTTTGACCAGGCCGAACACCGAGGATTTCGGCGCGTCGAGAGATACCGACAGCTCGTGCAGCCGCATCCCGGGCTGCCGCGCGACGCATTCGAGGATGCTGGTGACGCGGCCGACCGTCCGGTGGGCCTTGGCCGTCGACTCGGTCATGGCAGCCTCCCCTGCGTTCGTACATGCGAACCCTATCGCGGCGACCACCCCGCACGGCGCTTGACCCGAGCCGCGCGCCGTCTTACGTTGGACGTATATCCGAACTTCGCGTTCTCATATACGCACAATGGAGAGCAGCACTGTGGACTTCCAGCTGAGCCAAGACCAGGAGGACATCCGGCGCGCCGTGCGCGAGCTGGCCGCCCGGTTCCCCGACGAGTACTGGGCCGAACGCGACGAACGAGCCGAGTTCCCGCGCGAGTTCTACGACGCGTTCGCCTCCGCGGGCTGGCTCGGCATGGCGATCCCGGAGCAGTACGGCGGCGGCGGGCTCGGCATCCTCGAAGCCGCGCTGCTGCTCGAAGAAGTGGCCGCGTCCGGGGCCGGGATGAACGGGTGCAGCACGATGCACCTGACGATCTTCGGGCTGAACACGATCGTCAAGCACGGCAGCGAGGAAATGCGCCGGGAGATCCTGCCGGGCGCGGTCGACGGTTCGCTGCACGTCTGCTTCGGCGTGACCGAACCCGATGCGGGCACCGACACCACGCGCATCTCCACCTTCGCCCGCCGCGAGGG
Source organism: Amycolatopsis rubida (assembly GCF_900115345.1). Classification (GTDB taxonomy): domain Bacteria; phylum Actinomycetota; class Actinomycetes; order Mycobacteriales; family Pseudonocardiaceae; genus Amycolatopsis; species Amycolatopsis rubida. The sequence goes on from NZ_FOWC01000026.1 coordinate 62,926, forward strand.
CGATTCCTACGTCGTGCACGGCCGGAAAGTCTGGATCACCAAGGCCGGCCAGTCGCAGAAGATGGTGCTGATCGCCCGCACCACGCCGCGCGAAGAGGCGGAGAAGCCGACCGACGGCATGTCCCTGTTCGTCGTGGACATCGAGTCCGACGCGGTGCAGTTGCGCGCGATCCCCAAGCTCGGCCGCAACGCGGTGTCCTCCTACGAGGTGCTGATCGACGGGCTGCGGGTGCCGGAATCGGCGCGCGTGGGCGAGGAGGGCAAGGGCTTCCGGTACCTGCTCGACGGGCTCAACCCGGAACGCATCCTGCTCGCGCACGAGGCGCTCGGCCTCGGCCGGGCCGCCCTGCGCCGGGCGGTCCGCTACGCCGGGGAACGGCAGGTGTTCGGCCGTCCGATCGGGCAGAACCAGGGGCTGGCGTTCCCGCTGGCCGAGGCCGCGACCCGGCTCGACGCCGCGGAGCTGATGGCGCGCAACGCCGCCTGGCGCTACGACAACGGCCTGCCGGCAGGCAAAGAGGCGAACATGGCGAAATGGCTGTGCGCGGACGCCGGGTTCCAGGCCGCCGACCAGGCGGTGCAGACCCACGGCGGGATGGGCTACGCGCGGGAGTACCACGTCGAGCGCTACTTCCGGGAGGCGCGGCTGCTGCGGCTCGCGCCGATCAGCCAGGAAATGGTGCTGAACTACGTGTCCCAGCACGTGCTCGGGCTGCCGAGGTCGTACTGATGGGCGCGCTCGACGGGCTGCGGGTGCTGGACCTGTCGCGGGTGCTGGCCGGGCCGTACTGCACGCAGATGCTGGCCGACCACGGGGCCGAGGTGGTCAAGGTCGAATCGCCCGCGGGCGACGAGACGCGCGGCTGGGGGCCGCCGTTCCTGCCCGGCGGGACCAGCGCGTATTACGCGAATCTCAACCGGGGCAAGAAGAACATCGTGCTCGATCTGTCCGGTCCGGACGGTCGCGAGCTGCTCGGCACCCTGCTCGCCGGCGCGGACGTGGTGGTGGAGAACTTCAAGGCGGGCACGCTCGCGCGCTGGGGCTGGCCGGACGAGACGATCCGGGCGGAGCATCCGGCGCTGATTCATTGCCGGATCACCGGGTTCGGCACCGACGGGCCGCTCGGCGGGCTGCCGGGATACGACGCGGTGCTGCAGGCCTATGGCGGGCTGATGAGCGTGAACGGCGAAGCTGAGGGCCCGCCGTTGCGGATCGGGGTGCCGGTGGTCGATGTGGTGACCGGGGTGCTCGGGTTTTCCGGGATCCTGCTGGCGCTGCACGAGCGGGCGCGGTCCGGGCTCGGGCAGCTGGTGGATTGTTCGTTGCTGGACACGGTGATCAGCTTGCTGCACCCGCATTCCGCGGCCTGGCTCGCGGACGGCGCGGTGCCGCGGCGGACTGGTTCGGCGCATCCGTCGATCGCGCCTTACGAGACCTTTTCGACGGCGGACGGGCCCTTCTTCGTCGGCGCGGGAAACAACCGGCAGTTCGCGGCGCTGGCCGACGTGCTCGGCGCGCCTGGGCTGGCTTCTGATCCGCGGTTCGCGTCCAATGCCGATCGGGTCGGCAATGCCGGCGAGTTGCGGGCTGAGCTGAGTGTCTTGATCGGACAGTACAAACGGGACGACTTGGCCGAGTTGTTGCTGGCGAAGGGAGTCCCGGCGGCTCCGGTGCACGACATCGCCGAGGCGATGAACGCGCCGCAGGTGCGGCACCGGGAGATGGTCGTGGAGCGGGACGGGTATCGCGGGGTCGGGGTGCCGGTGAAGCTCGGCCGTACCCCGGGGTGTGCTGCGGAGTCGCCGCGGCGGCCGGGGGCGGATACGCGGGAGGTGCTGGCGGCGGCGGGGTTGTCGCGCGAGGAGGTGGAGGGGGCATTGGCGAAGGGGGTGGTGCGTGAGGGGCGTTCGTAGGGGGTTCGTGAGTGGTTATGCCGGTTAGTACTCCAGCTGTAGTTCGTGATCTTGCTGGAGGGGGTTGGTGAGATGGGTGCGGCCACCGCGTGATCATGGGTGTTTGTGAGGACAACTCAAGAT
>NZ_FOWC01000025.1 GCF_900115345.1 Amycolatopsis rubida
TGCTGCCTGGCTGGTGCGGGCGAGGGTTCGGGTGCTGCCTGGCTGGTGCGGGCGAGGGTTCGGGTGCTGCCTGGCTGGTGCGGGCAAGAGTTCGGGTGCTGCCTGGCTTGGGCGGGGTAGTCGAGTCTCGCGCGGACTGGCTTCCGGCGGTTGGCGGGCTGGACAGGTGCGGAGCCGGGGATCCGGGTGCTGCCTGGCTTCGGCGGCGTTGGCCGGGGCAGCCGAGTCTTGCGCGCGGGCTCGCTCCGGCGGCCGGCGGCACTCGGCGGGCTGGACGGGTGCGGAGCTGGGCTGGGAATCCGAGTGCTGTTCGGTCCGGAGTCCGGGACCTGCCGGTGCTTCGCGCGACCTGCGCGGCAGGTGCCGTTCGGCTTGAGACCCGGTGTCCGGTGACGCTGGCATCTGGGCGACGTGCGAGGTGTTGCCGGGTCCGGAGTCCGGTGCCTGGCGGCTCCGGGTGCTGGGAGGTCGTGCTCCGGGCAGCGGGTGCCACCGGGGACACAAGCTGGCCGGAAGCGCGGCACCGCGCCGAACCGTTCAGGGCGAGACCCAGACAGCTGTGCCGCGACGACCCTCCCAAGCAGTGCGATCCGCCGCGAAAACGCCGTCCAGCAAAGAAACCCGGTGAACCCCCGACTCGAAACCGCGTCCCCTCGGGAAGATCCGCCCACCGAAAAATCACCCGTCCGGTTTCACGCATCTGCGCCTCGAAAAGAACAGCAAAACCGCATCTGCGGAACCGCCACAGCGACGTGCGACATCAGGACTTGTCCGCGCGCGAAAGGCGTAGCACGCTCGGCTGTGAGGCCGATCACGATCGCGCCTTGGCCGTTCCCGAACCGGCCCGCTGCCTCCGCCGGGGCTGGCGGGCATTTGCACTTGGAGGCCTTTGATGCGCATCACCGTCACTGTCGACGGCACGAAATACACCGATGACGTCGAGCCGCGCACCCTGCTCGTCCACTACTTACGGGAACGCGTCGGGAAGGTGGGCACCGTCGTCGGGTGCGACACCAGCAACTGCGGCGCGTGCACCGTCCATCTCGACGGGCACAGCGTGAAATCCTGTTCCGTTCTCGCTGTGCAGGCCGACGGATGCGAGGTCACCACTGTCGAGGGGTTGGCCCGCGACGGCCAGTTGCACCCGGTCCAGCAGGCTTTCCACGACAATCACGCGCTGCAGTGCGGTTTCTGCACGCCGGGCATGATCATGCAGTCCATCGACCTGCTGGCGGACAACCCGGACCCGGACGAGCAGGCTGTCCGCGAGGGGCTCGAAGGCAATCTTTGCCGCTGCACTGGCTACCAGAACATCGTGAAGGCGGTTCGCGACGCCGCGAAGCACATGAGTCCTGGTGCGGGGCCGGAAGCCGAGAAGATCGAGCAAGCCGATCACGTCGGCGTGGGCGGTGAATGATGACTGCCACGATCGAGCCTGAAGTAGGAAAGTCCCGGCGCCGCAAGGAAGACGAGCGGCTGATCACCGGGCGTACCAGGTGGACGGACAACATCGCGTTGCCGGGGATGCTGCATCTCGCGGTGCTGCGGAGTCCGTTGGCGCACGCGAAGATCGTTTCGATCGACACGTCCGCGGCGAAGGAGGCCGCGGGGGTCGTCGCCGTTTACACCGCGGCCGACCTCGATCCCGAGGGCGCGATCGGCATGCCGTGCGCGTGGCCGATCACGCCGGACATGGCTGCGCCGCGACGTCCGGTGCTGGCGTCGGATCGGGTGAATTTCGCCGGCGAGGGCGTGGCGGTGGTGGTCGCGCGGTCGGCCAGTGAAGCGCATGACGCGCTCGAGACGATCGAGGTCGAGTACGAAGACCTGCCGCCGGTGCTCGACCTGGAAGCGGCGCTCGCCGAAGACGCGCCGCTCGTGCACGAGGAATTGGGCAGCAACAAGAACGCCCTCTGGGTGTTCGATTCGGCCGAGGCCGGAACCGGCGGCAACGTCGAGGAAGCACTGTCCTCTTCGGAGATCGTGCTGAAACGGCGGTTCCGCCAGCAGCGGCTGGTGCCCGCGTTCATGGAACCGCGCGCGTGTGTGGTCGACCCGACCGGCGCGCAGCTGACCATGTGGTCGGCCACCCAGGTGCCGCACATCCTGCGCGTGATGTCCGCGCTGACGCTCGGCATCCCCGAGCACAAGCTGCGCGTGATCGCGCCGGACGTCGGCGGCGGGTTCGGCGGCAAGATCGGCGTGCTGCCCGAGGAAATGATGGCCGTGCTGGTCGCGAACAAGCTCGGCAAACCGGTGAAGTGGAACGAATCCCGGTCCGAGACGATGCTCGCCGCGCACCACGGCCGCGACCAGATCCAGGACATCACGATCTCGGCGAAGGCCGACGGCACGGTCACCGGGCTCAAGGTCGAACTGCTCGCCAACCTCGGCGCGTACAACGGCCTCGTCGGGCCGGGCGTGCCGATCCTCGGCGCGTTCATGTTCAACGCGATCTACAAGATCCCGGCCTACCACTTCGCCTGCACCAACGTGTTCACCACGACCACGCTCACCGACGCCTACCGCGGCGCCGGCCGTCCGGAAGCGACGTTCGCGATCGAGCGGATCATGGACGAGCTGGCCGACGAGCTGGGCATGGACCCGGTGGAGCTGCGCGAAAAGAACTGGATCAGGCACGAGGAATTCCCGTTCACCACGGTCTGCGGGCTCACCTACGACTCCGGCAACTACGAAGCCGCGACCGAGAAGGCGAAGGAACTCTTCGGCTACGACGCGCTGCGCCGCGAGCAGCAGCAGCGCCGCGAGGCAAACGATCCGGTGCAACTCGGCATCGGGATTTCGACGTTCACCGAGATGTGCGGGCTCGCGCCGTCGCGGGTGCTGGGTTCGCTCGATTACGGCGCCGGCGGCTGGGAATACGCGTCGCTGCGGATGTTGCCGACCGGCAAGGTCGAGGTGACCACGGGTGCGTCGGCGCACGGCCAGGGGCACGAGACGGCGTGGAGCCAGATCGTGGCCGACCAGCTGGGAGTGTCCTTCGAGGACGTCGAGGTGCTGCACGGCGACACGCAGTCCTCGCACAAGGGTCTCGACACTTACGGTTCGCGTTCGCTGGTCGTCGGCGGCATCGCGATCGTCAAGGCGGCGGAGAAGGTGGTCGCGAAGGCGAAGCCGATCGCCGCGCATCTGCTGGAGTGTTCGGAGGACGACCTGGAGTTCTCCGGCGGCAAGTTCACCGTGAAGGGCACGGATTCGTCGACGACGATCCAGGACATCGCGCTCGCCGTGTTCGCCGCGCACAACCTGCCGGACGGCGTCGAACCGTCGCTCGATTCCGACGCCGCCTTCGACCCGGAGAACTTCTCCTTCCCGCACGGCACCCACCTGTGCGCGGCCGAAGTGGACACTGAAACGGGCCAGGTGAAACTGCGCTCGTACGTCTGCGTGGACGACGTCGGCAAGGTGGTCAACCCGCTGATCGTGGAGGGCCAGGTGCACGGCGGGCTCGCCCAAGGCATCGCGCAGGCGTTGTTCGAGGAAGCCGTGCACGACGAGAGCGGCACACTCACCACCGGCACGTTCGCCGACTATCTGCTGCCCTCGGCGGCTGATCTGCCGTCGTTCACCACGGCCCGTACGGAAACGCCGTCGACCACGAACCCGTTGGGAGCCAAGGGAGTCGGCGAAGCGGGCACGATCGCTTCGACGCCTGCCGTGGTCAACGCGGTGGTCGACGCGGTGCGCCAGTTCGGGGTGAACGACATCGAAATGCCGCTCACGCCGATGCGCGTGTGGAACGCGGTGCGGGGCGGTGCCGTGAATGCCGGCGGACCCGGCGGCGAGGCCGGCGGCGGTCTCGGTTCGATCGACGCTTCCGGAGGTGCCCAGTGATCCCGGCTCCGTTCGACTACGTCGCTCCGTCCACGGTGGACGAAGCCGTGCAGGCGCTCGCCGCGGCGGGCGAGGACGCCAAGGTGCTGGCGGGCGGGCAGAGCCTGCTGCCGGTGCTGCGGATGCGCCTCGCCGCGCCGACCACGCTGGTCGACCTCGGGAAAATCGCCGAAATGCGCGGAGTGCGCGAGGACGGCGACGCGCTCGTGGTCGGTGCGATGACGACGCATTACGAGGTCCAGCGCGACCCGTTGATCGCCGAGCACGCCGCACTGGTGAAGGAGGCGACCGACACGGTGGCGGACCCGCAGGTGCGGCACCGCGGCACGTTCGGCGGCGCGATCGCGCACGCGGATCCGGCCGGTGACCTGCTGGCTCCGGTGCTCGCGCTCGACGGCGAGCTGGTGCTGGCCGGACCGAACGGGCGGCGCACGGTGTCCGCGGCGGAGTTCTTCCAGGACTACTTCACCACCGCGCTCGCCCCGGACGAACTGCTCGTCGAGGTGCGGCTGCCCCAGCACACCGGCTGGCGGGCGCACTACGAGAAATTCAACCGGGTCGCCCAAGCCTGGTCGATGTGCGCGGTGGCGGCCACCGTGCGCACCGAGGGCGGTGTGATCGAGGAAGCCCGGGTGGCGCTCACGAACATGGGCGCGACACCCGTCCGGGCGACCGGCGTGGAGCAGGCGTTGCTCGGCGCGCAGGCCAACGCGGAGACCATCCGGGCGGCCGCCGCGCACGCGGCCGAGGGCACCAGCCCGGTCGCGGACGGGAATTCCGACGTCGAATACCGCCAGCATCTCGCGCGGGTGCTGACCGGGCGTGCCGTCGCGGCGGCGGTGGGCGCCTGAGCCGACCGGCGGTGAAGGACTCCTTGGGGGAATCAGATTCCCCCAAGGAGTCCTTCACCGCAACGCTCCCCGGGAGACGGCCGTAAGGTGGACGGCAACGGCTCGAAGCAGTGTGCAGGAGAGGAGGTCGGCCCGTGCGGCTCGACCACGAATTCACCGTCCCCGCCCCGATCGGGGAGGTCTGGCAGGCCGTCATCGACCCGGAGCGGGTCGCCCCGTGCATGCCGGGTGCCTCGCTCACCAAGGTGGAGGGGGACGCCTTCGCGGGCACGGTGAAGGTCAAGCTGGGGCCGATTTCGCTGCTGTACAAGGGAACTGGCGAGTTTCTGGAGAAGGACGAGGCGGCGCGCAAGGTCGTCATCAAGGCGTCCGGCAAGGACTCGCGCGGCGGCGGCACGGCGGCCGCGACGGTCACCCTCACGCTCACCGAGCGCGACGGCGGCACGCACGGCGCGGTGGCCACCGACCTGGCGATCACCGGGCGTCCGGCGCAGTTCGGACGCGGCCTGATCTCCGAGGTGGGCGGCAAGATCCTCGACACCTTCGCGGGGAACCTCGCGGCGTCGCTGGAGGCCCCCGTCACAGAGGTTCCGGCGGCGAAGACGGAAGAGAAGGTCGCTGAGGCGCCCGCGGCCAAGGGGAAGCACGCCGCCGCGGACAAAACGGTCGCTGCCGAAAAGCCCGCGGCCGAGGCGGTCGCCGACGAGAAGCCGCACCTGCGGAGCGTTCCGGCGGGCGGTTCGACCGGCGAGACCGAGGCGATCGACCTGCTCGACTACGCGGGTCAGTCCGTCGCGAAGCGGCTGGCTCCGGTGGCCGCGGGCGCGGTCGTGCTGCTGATCGTGCTGGCCGTCGTGCGGAAGCTGCGCCGTCGCTGACCGGTGCCGGGATTGCCCGCATGCGCTACCCAGAGCGTGCCCAGTGGGCAGATCGCAGGTGAGTTTTCGCTCGGTCCGGCTAGCCGCGGAGCGGACCCGCTACCCTGGGCAACTTCCGTAGGCCGAATACCGCGTGGGGGCGCCCGTGACGCAGGCACCTGTCCCCATCGGGGTGCGCGGCGCGGTGACGGCCTGGCGCGGCTGGCCGCCGCGCTGGGCGATGTGGGCGGTCGCGCGGCGGCGGTGGATCGGCTACGCGATGGCGTGCGAGGCCGTCGCCGGGGCGCTGATGGTGACGGGTCTGGCGACCGGGTTCGGCGGGCCGGTGCAGTTCAGTTCGTTCGGCGTGCTCGTCGGGCTCGGCATCGCGCAGGCCGAAATGTCGCGCCGGATCGAGCGGCTGCGGCGGTGGATGAGCGGCCAGACGCACATCAACGTCACGTCCGTCTGGTACCTCGCCGGTGCCTTCCTGCTTCCGCCGGCGTGGGTCGCGCTGCTGGCATTGGTGTTGTATCTGCATTTGTGGCTGCGAGTGTGGCGACACGTGCGTACGCGGCCCGCGCACCGCTTCGCGGCGAGTACCGCGTGGGCGATGCTGTCGTGCTTCGCGGCGTCTGCGGTGTTGACCATCGGCGGTCTGGATCAAGCGCGGCTCGACACTGCGTACGGCGTCCTCGCGCTCGTACTGGCGGCAGCCGTCTTTGAGCTGGTGAACGTCGTGCTCGTAGCGGCGGGCATCTACCTGTACACGAACAGCCGCTCGCCCGCGGACCTCATCGGCACCTGGGAGGACAACGCCTTCGAGCTGGCGACGTTGTGTCTCGGCGGGCTAGCTGCGCTGGCGTTCGTCCATCAGCCGGTGCTGGTGGTGTTCGTGCTGCCGCCGTTGCTGTTGCTGCACCGCTATCTCCTGCTGAAGCAGCAGTTGCAGGTGGCGGTCGTGACCGATGAAAAGACCGGGCTGCTCAACACCGCGGGCTGGCACGAGCTGGCGACCCGCGAATTCACCCGGGCCCGGCGGCGCGGGACCGGCAGCGGGTTCGCCGTGCTGATGATCGATCTCGACCACTTCAAGCGCATCAACGACACGTACGGGCATCTCACCGGCGACGAGGTGCTGGCGGCGGTGGCGGTGGCGATCGAGGCTTCGGTGCGGCAAAGCGACACCGTCGGCCGGTTCGGCGGTGAGGAATTCGTGGTCCTGCTGCCCGCGACCGGCGACACGGACGTGCTCGGGATCGCCGAACGGGTGCGGGTCGCGGTGGGGGAGCTGACCGTCGCGGTGGGAGGTCCGCTGCGGATCAGCGGACTGTCGGTGTCCGTCGGGGTCGCGTGCTATCCGCAGGCGGGCAACACGCTCGACGAGGTGCTGCGGTCAGCCGACGCCGCGCTGTACCGGGCGAAAGACGGCGGGCGGAACCGGGTGGCGGTCTGAGCCGGAAATACCAGGCGCGGGCAATTGTTGAACGTTGTATGAGCACTGCGGATCACGAGACCGACGTCGTGGTGATCGGGGCCGGGCAGGCCGGACTGTCGGCGGCGTATCACCTGCGCCGGGCCGGGTTCGCCAACGAACGCGGGTTCGTCGTGCTCGACCACGGCAAACGCGCGGGCGGGGCGTGGCAGTACCGGTGGCCGTCGCTGGTGGTCGGCAAGGTGCACGGGATCCACGACCTGCCGGGGATGGCGTTCGGGACCCCGGATCCGGCGCGTCCGGCGAGCGAGGCCGTGTCGGAGTACTTCGGGCGCTTCGAGAAGACGTATGACCTGCCGGTGCACCGTCCGGTCGACGTGACCGCGGTGCGGCGCGCGGGGGAGCGGCTGGTGGTCGAATCGCCCGCGGAGACGTGGGCGGCGCGCGCGGTGATCAGCGCGACCGGGACGTGGGATCGGCCGTTCTGGCCGCGTTACCCCGGCAGCTTCGCCGGACGGCAGCTGCACACGGCGGATTACCGCGGTGCCGAGGAATTTCGCGGCCGGCGCGTGGTTGTCGTCGGCGGCGGGACGTCGGCGGTGCAATCGCTGATGGAGATCGGTCCGGTCGCCCGTTCGACGGTGTGGGTGACGCGGCGTCCGCCGGTGTGGCGGGAGGAAGAGTTCAGCGAGGACTGGGGACGCATGGCGGTCGCGAAGGTCGACGAGCGGGTGCGGGCCGGGCTGCCGCCGGAGAGTGTCGTGAGCGTGACGGACCTGCCGGTGACGCCGCAGGTGCTCGCGGGCCGGGAGGCGGGATATCTCGACCGGCGGCCGATGTTCTCGCGCTTGGTCGCCGACGGGGTCGTCTGGGAGGACGGCGGCTTCGAGCCCGCGGACATGATCCTGTGGGCGACCGGGTTCCGCGCCTCGGTCGATCACCTGGCACCGCTGCGTCTGCGGACGCCCGGCGGCGGGATCCGGATGGACGGGACTCGCGTGGTCGCGCAGCCGCGGCTGCATCTGGTCGGGTACGGGCCTTCGGCCAGTACGGTGGGGGCGAACCGGGCCGGGCGCGCCGCGGTGCGGGAAGTGCGGCGGCTGCTGGAGCGCTGAAGGTCCGTGAGGGCCACCTTCACGGAATCTGATCCCCTCACGGACCTTCCGGAGGGCGAAGCGGGCGTTCCGGTGACCGGGGCGGCGAGCCGAGGGCTAGATCGTTTCACGGGCGTTCCGGGCTTGCCGGGAGAAACCGGGCCCGCTACTCTGCCGTTTTAGTTAGGAAACTTTCTTAACGCAACGAGACGCCGCAGAACCGTAACGCCGCCGCCCTGTTCCCGTCCGGCCCGAAGGAGTGCGACGTGTCCTCGTCCCGTGTCCGAAGTCTCGCCCGGTTCGCCTTGCCCGCGGCCGCGGTGGTGCTGCTGCCCGCCGCGGTCTCGCCCGCGCGCGACGCCAGTGCCGCTGCCGCCGATGTGCTGCTGTCCCAAGGGAAACCCGTCAGCACGTCCACGCTGGAGACGTCCGCGTTGAGCGGCGAGAACGCCGTCGACGGAAATCTCAAGACCCGCTGGGCCAGTGCGGTCAGCGCCGACGCGCAGTGGCTGCGCGTCGATCTCGGGCAGGCCGCCACGATCCACCGGGTGAAGCTCGACTGGGAAGCGGCCTACGCCAAGAAGTACCGCATCGAGATCTCCGACGACGGCGAGAACTTCAAGCCGATCGCCACGATCACCAACGGCGACGGCGGCACCGACGATCTCACCGGGTTGTCCGGGCACGGCCGGTTCCTGCGCTTCGTCGGCACCCAGCGCGCCACGAAGTACGGCTACTCGCTGTGGGAGCTTCAGGCGTACGGCACGCCGGACTCGTCCGGCGACACCCAGCCGCCCACCGCTCCGTCGAATCTCGCCGCGGCCGAGATCGGCTCGAACAGCGTCGGGCTGACCTGGGCTGCCGCGACGGACAACGTCGGCGTCAGCGGGTATGAGGTGCTGCGGGACGGCAAGTCCGTCGCCACCAGCACGAGCACGTCCTACACTGACAACGGCCTTTCGCCGGACACCGGCTACACCTACACCGTCCGCGCGAAGGACGCCGCCGGCAACGCTTCGCCGGCCAGCGGCGCGGTCAAGGTGCACACGAAGCCGGGGACCGCGGGCAACACCTTCGTCCTCGCCGCGGCGGGCGACATCGCCGAGCAGTGCACGGCGAGCAGCTCCAGCTGCATCCACCCGAAGACCGCGAAGCTCGTCCAGCAGATGAACCCCGCCGCGGTGATCACCATGGGCGACAACCAGTACGACTCCGACGACGTCGGCCTGACCCTGCAGAACTTCAAGGACTACTACGACAAGACCTGGGGCAAGTTCAAAAGCATCACGCACCCGGTCCCCGGCAACCACGAGACCTACGACGACGACACGCCGTTCAAGGCCTACGAGCAGTACTTCGGCAAGATTGCCACGCCGAACGGAAAGCGGTACTACAGCTGGGAAATGGGCAACTGGCACTTCATCGCGCTCGACTCCAACGGCTTCGTCGACGACAAGGACGGCGGCGAGCTCAAGGACACCGAGCAGATGAACTGGATCAAGCAGGACCTGGCGAAGAACACCAAGGGCTGCGTCGCGGCGTACTACCACCATCCGCGGTGGAGCTCCGGCGACCACGGCGACGAGCGCGGGTCGAAGCAGCTGTGGGACCTGTTCGCGCAGAACAAGGTCGACCTGATCCTCAACGGCCACGACCACCACTACGAGCGCTTTTTCCCGCAGAACGCGAGCGGCAAATCGGATCCGGCCGGCCCGGTCGAGATCATCGGCGGCATGGGCGGGGCGAACCCGTACCCGATCCACACCCCGCACGCGACCACGGCGAAGCTGCTCAAGGACACCTTCGGCGTGCTGAAGCTGACGATGACCGACACCACGTTCTCCGAGCAGCTGATCGGTCTCGACGGCAAGGTCCAGGACAGCAGCCCGACCTACACCTGCCACAACTAGGGGCCGGGCATGTACATCGCGGCAAGCCGCAGTTCGGACGTCGCGGCGGGCACCGAGCGGAAGGCCGGCCTGCGCCGGGTGTCGGCGAACGTCGTCGCACTCGGCGCGGTCAGCCTGGTCACCGACATCTCCTCGGAGATGGTGACCGCGGTGCTCCCGCTGTATCTGGTGCTCGGCCTCGGGCTGAATCCGCTGCAGTTCGGCCTGCTCGACGGGCTCTACGCGGGGGCCACCGCCGTGGTCCGCGTGCTCGGCGGGCATCTGGCGGACCGGTGGCGGAGGCTCAAGGCCGTCGCCGGGTTCGGCTACGGCCTGTCCGCGGTGTGCAAGCTCGGCCTGGTCGCGGCCGGTTCGTCGGTCGCGGCGATCGGAGTGGTGCTCGCCGCCGACCGCACCGGCAAGGGGCTGCGCACCGCCCCGCGCGACGCGTTGATCTCGCTCAGCAGCGAGCCCCACACGCTCGGCCGGTCGTTCGGCGTGCATCGCGCGATGGACACCGTCGGCGCTTTCCTCGGCCCGCTCGTCGCGATGGCCGTGCTCGCGCTGAGCCTCGGCAGCTACACCTCGGTGTTCTTCACCAGCTTCTGCGTCGCGGCGATCGCGGTAATGCTCCTGGTGCTGTTCGTCGGTGACCACAAGCAGGAAATCGCCGACCGGGCCGCGGTGTCCGTGCGGGCGGCGTTCGGGCTGTTGCGCGAGCGGGGTTTCCGCCGCGTGGCGGTGTGGGCGGCGCTGCTCGGGTTCGTGACGCTCGGCGATTCCTTTGTGTACCTGGTGCTTCAGCGGCGGTGGGACGTCGCGGCGACCTTCTTCCCGCTGTTGCCGCTGGGCACCGCCGGGGTGTACCTGGTGCTGGCGGTTCCGCTGGGCAAGCTGGCCGACCGAATCGGTCGCTGGCCGGTGTTTCTCGGCGGGCACGTCGCGCTCGTGGCCGCGCTGGTCGCGTTGTGCGGGCCGGTGTCCGGATTCTGGCTCGCGGCTCTCGCGTTGGGGCTGCACGGCGTGTTCTACGCGGCTACCGACGGGGTTTTGATGGCCGCGGCCGGACCGTTGGTGCCCGCTGATCTCCGGGCGACCGGCCTCGCGGTGGTCCAAACTGGACAGGCTGCCGCCCGGATGCTTTCGTCTGTCCTCTTCGGACTTGCCTGGACGTTGTGGGATCTGCGGCCCGCAGTCCTCGTGGCGGCCGGAGCGCTCGCTGTCGTGGCGCTCGGCGCCGCTTTCGCAAGGCCGGTGCGCCCATGAAAAAGGTCCTTCTCGCTGTTGCCGGAACTGTGGTGCTCGCGGCCGCGGCGGTGGTCTACACGGTTGCCGCGCGGCCCAGTCCGGCTGAGCCCGCGAAGGTGGAGCACCTTTCGCTCGCGCCGGGGCAGCTGTTCTTTCGCAGCACGAAGACGGGCAACGTCGGCGTCGTTCCGCTCGCGAATCCTGGTGCCGCACCGAAGTTCAGCGATCTGAAGTGCGACCGGTTCGCCGTATCCGCGTCGACGGGGATGTGCCTCGCGGTGCGGCCCGGCACGCTGCCCGCGGTCAGCGATTTCAGCATCCTCGACCGCGATTTCGCCACCACGCACAAGGACTACCTGCCGGGGACGCCGAGCCGGGCGCGCGTTTCGCCGGACGGCAAGCGGGTGTACTGGACGGTGTTCGTCACCGGTGATTCCTATGCCGCTACCGGGTTTTCGACCCGCGCCGGGATTTACCAGCTGGACAACGGCGAGCTGGAGAAAACGATCGAAGAGATGCCGGTCCTGGTCGAGGGAAAACGGTACTTCTCCGCCGACGTCAACTACTGGGGCATCACGTTCAGCAAGGACGGCAAGCGGTTCTACTCGACGCTGGGCACCAAGGGCAAGACATACCTGATCGAAGGCGATTACGACACCTACCGCGGCAAAGCGCTGCGGGAAAACGTGGAATGCCCGTCGCTGTCGCCGGACGAAACGCGGATCGCGTTCAAGAAGAAGGTCGGCGAGGGCGTCTGGCGGCTGTCCGTGCTCGACCTCAAGACGATGCGGGAGACCGCGCTCGCCGAGCCCCGCAGCGTCGACGACCAGGCGCTCTGGCAGGACGACCACACGATTCTCTACGGCCTGGAGAACGCCGTGTGGTCGGTGCCCGCGGACGGGTCCGGGGCTCCGCGCAAGCTGGTCTCCGACGCCGCGTCGCCCGCCGTCACCAGCTGATTCGACATCTCTTTACTTCGTATAGTACCCTCGTGCCCGGCGATACTTTACGACGTAAAGAGATGAGATGGCTGAAGCGACTCTGCACGACGGAACGCGGATCGAAGCGCAGGTGCGCGGGGACGGGCCGGTGCTGCTGCTCCCGGTCGACCCCCGGCCTGCCGAAGGGCCGGAGGCCGAGGCGGCCCGGCAATGGGGCGCCGATCCGGAGCTGGGCCGTTCGCTGATCGAAGGATTCGCCGGGTTCCGGGTGGTGGCCTTCGACTACCAGGGGCACCGGATGGCGCATCCCGCCGAGCTGACGCCGGACGTCGTCGCGGCGGATTTCCTGGCCGTCGCGGACGCGGTCGGGGCGGAACGGTTCTCGTACTACGGGTACTCGTGGCTGGCGCTTTCCGGGTTGCAGCTGGCGTTGCGCACGGATCGGCTGGACGCGTTGGTGATGGGCGGCTATCCGCCGGTGGACGGCCCGTATGCGGCAATGCACGCGGTAACCCGGGCGACGCACGAGATGGCGCTGGCCGGGCCCACTGCTGAAGGCAAAGGCGAACCGGGGGATTGGGATTCGGTGGACGTCACGTTGTCCACCGGGCAGACGAAGCAGTTCGTGACGTTGTACGAGGCGTTGCAGGATTTCGACGATCGGGCGGTCGAGCTGTCGTGCCCGCGGTTGTGCTTCGCGGGTTCGGAGGATCGGATCGTGTACAGCGAGCGGTGGGGCGGGGTGACCGTCGACATCGCTGGGCCGCTGGTCCGCGAGCGCGCCGAACTGGAGGCGCGCGGGTGGACCGTCGAGGTGCTGGACGGGCTGGACCACATGAGCGCGATGCAGGCGGCCGCTGTGGTTCCGGTGGTGCGGCCTTGGCTGGAAAAAGTCTTGTGAGCTATTCGGCTTGCCGCAGCTCGTGTTCCAGCGCCTCCAGTTCCGCGCCCCCCGCCATCTGCCGGGTCAGCTCGGGCAGCTCGATCTCCGGCTTCTCGTAGGACCCGAGCGCCGTGCCGCGTTTGAGCAGCAGGAAGCGGTCGGCCACCGGGTACGCGTGGTGCGGGTTGTGCGTGATGAGGACGACGCCCAGGCCCCGGTCGCGGGCCTGGGCCACGTACTTCAGCACCACTCCGGCCTGCTTCACGCCCAGCGCGGCCGTCGGTTCGTCCAGGATCAGCACCTTCGCGCCGAAGTGGATGGCGCGGGCGATCGCGACGCACTGTCGTTCGCCGCCGGACAGCGTGCCGACCGGCTGCTCGACGTCGCGCAGGTCGATGCCGAGATCGGCGAGGGCTTTCTTGGTCAGCTCCCGGCCCGTGCGCCGGTCCAGCGCGCGGAACGGGCCGAACCCGACGGTCGGCTCGGAGCCGAGGAAGAAATTGCGCCAGACGCTCATCAGCGGCACCACCGCGAGGTCCTGGTACACCGTGGCGATTCCGCGGTCCAGCGCTTCCCGCGGCGAAGCGAACCGCACCGGCGAGCCTTCGACGAGGAACTCGCCTTCGTCGTGCTGGTGCACCCCGGCGAGGATCTTGATCAAAGTGGACTTTCCCGCGCCGTTGTCGCCCAGCACGCAGGTGACCTCGCCCGGATTGACCACAGTGGACACCTCGCGCAGCGCGACCACGGTGCCGTAACGCTTGCCGACGTCCTTGACTTCGAGGAGAGCGTTCATCGCCGGACCCTTTCCGCGCGCCGCCGAAGAGCGTTGTTGACCAGGACCGCCGCCAGCAGCATGATCCCGAGGAACAGCATGAACCAGTCGTTGTCCCAGCCGGCGAACACGATGCCCTGGCGCGCCATGCCGAAGATCAGCGCGCCGATCGCCGCGCCGACGGCCGAGCCGAACCCGCCGGTCAGCAGGCAGCCGCCGATCACCGCCGCGATGATGTACTGGAATTCCAGCCCGATGCCCTGATTCGCCTGGACGCTCGCGAACCGCAGGATGTTGATCGAGCCGACGAGCCAGCCGGCCAGTGCGGTGCCCATGAACAGCAGGATTTTCGTGCGCACCACCGGAACGCCGGCCGAGCGGGCGCTCGTGGCGGAACCGCCGACCGCGAAGATCCAGTTGCCGAAGCGCGTGCGGACCAGCAGCCACGCGGCCACCGCGATCGCGCCGAGCCACCAGACGATGGAGATCTGGAACGGGGTGCCGCCGACGTCCACTGTGGAGGCGAAGACGAAACCGGCGGAGGCGTAGCCGTCGGTCGAGCGCATGCCGGAGACCTGCACGGTGCCGGTCACCAGCCGGGTGACGCCGAGGTTCAAGCCTTGCAGGGCGAGGAAAGTGCCGAGGGTGACGATGAAGCTCGGCAGCCCGGTCTTCATCACGAGCCAGCCGTTGAACGCGCCGACCGTCAGCGCGAAGACCAGCGAGACGAGCAGCGCGAGCCACACGTTCCAGCCCGCTTGGGTGGCGAGGATCGCGGTGACCAGCGAGGTGGACGCGGTCAGCACGCCCGCCGACAGGTCGAACTCGCCGCCGACCATCAGCAGCGACACGGCCACCGCCATGATGCCCAGCGTCGCCGCGTCGTCCAGCCAGGTCGCGGCTCCGCTGGCGCTGAAGAACTTGTCGGACGCGAAGGTGAAGAACAGGAAGACCACGACCGCGCCGAGCAGTGCGCCGATCTCCGGGCGGATCACCAATCGGTCGGTCAGCCGCGGCTTCTCCAGCTGTTCGTCGAGGGTCGTCATCGGGTGCCCCTTCGCACGTACTGGCCGACCTTGTCCACTGTGGATCTGCCGACCAGGTCGGGTCCGGTGAGCACCGGTTTTCCGCCGCCGACGACGTTCGCGTTGTCCCGGTAGAGCTTCAGGAACTGCACCGGGAGATAGCCCTGTTCGTACTGCTGCTGGTCGACCGCGAAGAGCACCTCGCCCGCCTTGATCGCGGCCACCACGTCGGAGTTGAGGTCGAACGTGGCGACCTGCGCCTTCGAATTCACCGACTTGACCGCGCTCACCGCACGAGCCGCGACCTGCGAGTTCAGCGTGAGGACCGCGTCGATCGACGAATCGGCCTGGACCGCGCCGCGGATGCGGGACTCGGCGTCGGTCGGGTTGGAGATGTCCACTTGCAGCGTCTGCACGGTGCCGGCGAATCCGGTCTTCGCGCCGTCGCAACGCTGCGCCTGCCCGACGTTCCCGGCTTCGTGGATCACGCACAGGAGTTTGTGCTTGCCGAGTTCTTCGAACTTCTTCCCGGCCTCTTGCCCGGCGATCGACTCGTTCTGCCCGACGTGCGTGAGCGCGCCGTACGCCGCGCTCTTGTCCTCGCCGGAGTTGATGGTGATCACCGGGATCCCGGCACGTACCGCGGCCTCGATGGACGGACGCAGCGCCACGGGATTCGCCATCGACACCACGAGCCCGCCGGTTTGTTGCGCGACTGCGTTGTCGATCAGCTTCGCCTGCGCACCGGGGTCGCCGTCGGAGGTGTATTCGACCTGGACGCCAAGATCTTTGCCCGCTTGTTCGGCGCCGTTCTTCACCACGTTCCAGAACGCGTCGCCCGCGGTGCCGTGGGTGATCACCGAGACCTTCAGCGGTCCGGACGGCGTCGGCGCGGCGGCGGGCGCGGTCGTCTTCGGCTCGGCGGCCGGACCGGTGCACGCCGCCAGCAGCAAGCCCGCGGCCAGCAGGCTCGCCACCGCGCGGCCGGAGCGTCGTGCGCGCTCCCAGCGATGGGACATCGTTGTCTCTCCTCGCTTGTTTTCCGACGTCAGCCGGTGATGGTGCGCAGATACGAAAGACTCGTCGCGACGTCGCGGCCAGGGCGGTCCACCGGGCTGTCGTCGCTCAGCGCGGTGTCCTGCTCCAGGACGTACCAGCCGTCGTAGCCTGCTTCGGCGACGGAGCGGACCATGGCTTCGATGTCCACGTCGCCCTCGCCGAGCGGCACGTAGAGACCCTTGCCGACAGCTTCGGCGTACGGCAGTTCGCCTGCTCGGACGGCATTCGCCAGTTCGCCGCGGACGTCCTTGAGATGCAGATGCCCGATCCGCCGCGGATGCCGCCGGGCGAGCGCGACCGGGTCGGTGCCGCCGATCATCAGGTGGCCGGTGTCCAGGCAGAGCTGGAGATCCGAGCCGGCGAGGAGACGTTCGACCTCGGCCCGCGTTTCCACGTGCGTGCCGACGTGTGGGTGCAAGACGGTTCGGAGGCCGTGTTTTGCCGCTAGGTCGCGGATCTTGCCTGCTGTGCGGACCAAAGTGGACCATTCGGCGTCGGTGAGGATGGGCCGTTCGTCGTAACCGTCGAGGCCGGTCGCGGCCGCGAGGACGAGCATGCCGCCGCCGCAAGCCGCGAAGAGCGCGGCCGAGTCTTCCGCTTCGGCGATGGCCGCGTCCGGATTCTCGTGCAGCGGTACGGCCAGGAAGCCGCCGACGAGGTCGAGCCGGTGGCTTTCCAGCAGCTTCCTCAGCTCGGCCGGTTCGCGCGGCAGATAGCCGGGCGGGCCCAATTCTGTTGCGGTGACGCCCAACGCGGCCATCTCGCCGAGCACCGCCGGGGCTTCGAGCACCCGGCCCCAGCCGGGAACCTCGCAGACTCCCCACGAGATCGGGGCGGCGGCGACGCGGATCTTCGCGGTCATGGATCCCTCTCCGGTCGGGGGACGGGCCCTTGATTAGAGCGCTCCAAGCTTGTAGCGTCCGACCCGTCGCGTCAAGCGCTTCTCCGGGGAGGTTTCGCGATGGGGAAGCCCACCATGGAGGACGTCGCCGCGCGAGCCGGGGTCTCCCGGGCACTGGTTTCGCTGGTGATGCGCAACGCGCCGAACGTCTCGGCGCGGCGACGCGCGGCGGTGGTGAAAGCGGCCGAGGAGCTGGGCTATTCGCCGCACGTGATGGCGCGGTCGCTGGCGAGCCGGACGTCGACGGTGCTCGGTGTGATGGTGAACGACCTGCGCAACGCCTTCTTCGCCGACGTGGTGGAAGGGCTGGACGCGGCGGCCCAAGCGGCCGGTTTCGACTTGATCCTCAACACCGGCGGGCGGATGCCTTCCCGGGAGGGTGCGGCGTTGCGCAGTCTTCTGTCGTTCCGCCCGGCTGGCGTCGTGTTGTTGTCGCCGGTGGTTCCGGCCGCCGCGATCGAGGCTGCGGCACGGCAGTGTCCGGTAGTGTTGGTGTCCCGGACTTCTCGGTTGTCCACTGTGGATACCGTGAACGACGACGGCGAGGCTGGCGCGGCGTTGGCGGTGGAGCACCTGGTCCAGCTGGGACATCGCCGGATCGCGCACCTCGACGGCGGAGGAGCGGCCGGTGCCGCGGCCCGGCGACGAGGTTTCCGGCAGGCGATGCGGGCGCACGCTCTGGAGCCGATCGTGGTGCGCAGCGAACACACCGACACTGCGGGCGAGAAAGCCGTGCGGGAATTGCTGTCCTCGTATTCTCCGGCACCGACCGCGCTGCTGGCAGGCAACGACTTCAACGCGGTCGGCGCGATCTCGGCGCTTGAGGAACACGGGTTGCGGGTGCCGGCGGATGTTTCGGTGGTCGGCTACGACAACACGTCCTTGGCTTCCTTGCGGCACATTTCACTGACCACAGTGGACCAGCCGCGCGCGGAAATGGCGCGACTGGCTTTCGACGCGCTATTGGAGCGCGTACGCGGTGAACGCACTGAACCGGTGCGGCATCTGCTTCATCCGTCCCTGGTCGTGCGGGAGACCACGGGGCCTGGCTCAGGGGAGGCGCAGCGATGAGGGTGGGACTGGCGGGGGCCGGACGGATCGGTGCCGCGCACGCGGAAACACTCGCGGGATTCGACGAGGTCGCGTCGGTGGTGGTCGCGGACGTGGATCCCGCGCGAGCCCAGTCGGTCGCCGATCGGCTCGGCGTCGAGGCGGCCGGAGGCATCGACGCGCTGTTCCGGTCTGGTCTCGACGGCCTGGTCGTCGCGGCGGCCACGGACGCGCATCCGGAGCTGATCATCCAGGCGGTCGACGCACGGGTGCCGGTGTTCTGCGAGAAGCCGGTCGCCGCGGACATCCCCGGCACGCTCGCGGTGATCGACCGGATCGCGCACTCGGAGGTCCCGGTGCAGATCGGCTTCCAGCGCCGGTTCGACGCGGGCTACCAGGCCGCGCGGGTCGCGGTGGAGAGCGGTGAACTGGGCTGGCTGCACAGCGTCCGGGCGACCACCTTGGACCCGGCGCCGCCGCCCGCCGCCTACGTCGCGCATTCCGGTGGTCTGTTCCGGGACTGCGGGGTGCACGACTTCGACATCCTCCGGTGGGTGACCGGCCGGGAGGTCGAGGAGGTTTTCGCCTTGGGGCGCAACAAAGGCGAGCAGTTCTTCGCGGATGCCGGGGATGTCGACACCGCAGCTGTCGCGATGACTCTCGACGACGGAACCCTGGCGACGGTCTCGCTGACGCGCTACAACGGCGCGGGCTACGACGTGCGTTTCGAGGCCCTCGGTTCGCTGGGCAACGCCGTGGTGGGCTTGGACGAGCAGGCTCCGCTGCGGTCGGTGGAGCCGGGCTTCGGGCCGTTGCCGGGACCCGCGTATCCAGGGTTCATGGAGCGCTTCCGGACGGCTTATGCCGCTGAGCTGCGGGCGTTCCTGGATGTTGCCGCCCGGCGGATCCCGTCGCCTGCCGGGGCGGCGGATGCGTTGGAGGCGTTCTACATCGCGGAGGCGTGCGAGGTCTCGCGGAGGGAGAACCGCCCGGTGCGGGTCGCGGAGGTGCGGCGATAGGTCAGGGTTTCGGGAAGTAGGCGACCACCTCGGCCAGAGCGTCGAGTTCTTCGGCATCGAAGCGACCGGTGGCGGTGTCTGCCTCGCCGATGACCATCGTCCGCCCGCGCGGCCTCGCGTGGTAGTGGTGGCCGGTGAAGCGGAAGCCGGCCAATCCGAGGAGCGCGCCGCCGAGCGGAGTCACATCGCCGTTGTCTTGCACCTGCTCGACCCGCTCGAAGGCCACGGCGTCTTTTTTGGTGCGGAAGCCGATCCAGGCTACGGAAAGCACCGCCGCGTTGCCGTGGCCGTCGCCGACTGCGTACAACCGCATGACGAGCGAAGTGCACGGGGTGCGGATGAAGAATTCCTGCACCTTGCCCGTCGAATTGAGCAGGCACTTCAGGTCGCGTTTCACCGTCGGCTTCAGCTCTTTGAGCTTGAACCTGCTGAATGTTTCGGCTGATTTCCCTCGCTGGGCGGATTTCCGGCCCTCGGTTTTCCTGGCCGAGGGAGAACGGCCGGGCAGCGAATCGACGACGTCCCCCGCGAGGTTGCCGGGCAGTGCCTCCGCGGCGACACCCGCGCCTCCCTCTACCGCGGCACCGCCGCCGAATGCGGTGACCCCACCTGCACCGATGACCGCGGCGACTCCCGCCGCGACGATTGCCCCGCCGCCGCGGCGCCCTCGCCCGTCGCCGTTGGGAATGCGGCGCCTGCGGCCGAATTCGTCCGTGTACCAGTCGTCTGCCATGCCAGCGATCCCCTCCGTGCCCCTCGATCGGCTGTGCGCGGAGAAAATCCAACTCCGAACAAGGCACGGAACGACACGGAACCTGGCAGGTTCACCTGAATGTCGGAATCCGCTGGTTAAGTCAGCCTCGCGGGCGAAGCAGCTTCTCCGCCAACGTATCCGCCAAGTCCCGCGGTACCGAATCCCCGGTTAGTGCGCTGTAGACAATCGGCCCGAGCAGAGCGGCCATGGTGGCTTCCGGATCCAGCACCGGAGAAATCTCGCCCGCCTCGGCGGCCCGCGTCAGCATCTCGCGCTCGGCGATCTGCCGCGGCTCCAGGTAACGCTCGTGGAACCGTGCGGCAGTCCCCGCGTCGTGCTGCGCTTCGGCCAGCAAGGTGAGCAGACACTTGCCCGCCGGGTCTTCGGCGAGGAAGTGCGCGAAGTCGCGGAGGTAGGCCCGGATGCTATCGGCAGTCGGGAGTTCCGTCGGCACCGGCAGGCGCTTCTCGCTGTCCTCGATCAGCGTGTCCAGCAGGATTTCGACCTTCGACGGCCACCAACGGTAGATCGTCTGCTTCGCGACGCCGGCCCGGCGCGCGATCGCTTCGACGGTCAGTGCGCTGAAGCCGTGCTCGACCAGCAGGTCGTCGGCGGCGTGGAGCACCGCCAGGCGCGCGGACTCGTCGCGCCGGTTGCCGGAGCGTGCCCTGCGGGGCTGGGAATTGACTGCGGGCATACCGGGCACCTTACCGTGCTACTGTCTAGACGTGACGTTGCGTCTAAACAAAGGAGGGGTCATGGCGGTACGCCGGGCATTGGTGGTCGGGGCTTCACGGGGCTTGGGATTGGTGCTGGTCACGGAGTTGGACCGGCGCGGGTGGGAGGTCATCGCGACGACCCGCGACGGATCGGTGCCACGGGAGGGAATGCGGACCGAGCAGCTGGAGATGACCGACGACGCACAGATCGCCGCGCTGCGCGAGAGAGTGGACGGTCCGCTCGATCTGCTCTTCGTGAACGCGGCGATCGACCGAGGGAATCTGCCGATCAGCGAAGTGCCCGCCGAGATGTTCGCCGAAGTGATGATCACCAATGCGTTGGGCCCGTTGAGAGTCCTCGAAGGACTGCACGATCTGGTCGCGCCGGGCGGCACGGTCGCGGTGATGTCGTCTGAACAGGGCAGTATCTCGATGAACGTCGAGCCCGGATACGAGCTGTACAAGGCGAGCAAGGCCGCGCTCAACCAGCTCATGCGCAGTTACGCCACTCGCCACGAGGCGGACGGGCGCACCGCATTGCTCATCGACCCCGGCCACAACCGGACGCGGCTCGGCGGTCCGGACGCGCCGTTGCTGCCGGAGGAAAGCGTGCCCGCGGTCGTTGACGTGCTGGAAGCGCGGGCAGGCGAGCCGGGGTTGCGGTTTCTCGACCGCTTCGGCAAGCCGGTTCCCTGGTAACGACTGTGCCGATCGGGTAGCGCGGGACGGCCTCGCGTGCCAAGCTGCGGGGCGTGCCTGGATCCGGAGAATCCGAGATCGTGCTGATCCCGCTCGACGAGCCGGGGCTGGAGCGGCTTCTGGAAGCCGCGGTGGCCGACGCCGAACCGGCCGAGGTCATGCCGCCGGTGGAAGGTCCCGCTGGCTGGACCGAAGCCCGCCGCGAAGCGTTTCTCGCGTTTCACCGCCGACGATCGCTCAATCCGGACACCGCCATCGAAACGACGTGGGTCGTGGAAGTCGACGGCCGCGTCCGCGGGGCGGCCCGGCTGCGGCCGGTGTCCGGACGGGCCGCGCTGGAGGTCGAGGCCGGGGTGTGGCTGGGCCGGTCGGCGCGTGGACGCGGGATCGGCCGCAAGGTGACCGCGGTACTGCTGGACGCGGCCCGCGACGGCGGCGCGGCGAAGTTCGTCGCGACGACCACTGTGGACAATGCGGCGGCACAGCGGCTGCTGAGCGGGGCCGGTGCGGAACTCGACGTCCGCGGCACGGAGATCGACGCGCACCTGGACTTCTGACCGCGTCCTCCCGCAAGCGCCCCAACGAGGCGGCCCTGCCCGCTGGTCCCAGCCGGGCCAGTGCGAACGTAGGTGAGGGGAACCGTGAGGGAATCAGATTCCCTCACGGTTCCCCTCACCTACGCCAGCGGGACCACGCGGTCCGGCCGGATGCTCGCGGGCGAGCGGCGGGTCAGGTGAGTTCCAGCTCCGGCGAGTACATGTCGAACCAGTGGTGCAGGTCCAGCGCCCGGTCCATGCCGACCCGCTGCGCCTGGCTGATCGCCGCCGGGTCGGTCTCCGCCGACTGCCGCAGCCACTCCCGGCTGACCATCTGGAACACCGGATTGTCCTTCTGCGCCAAGGCTTCCTTGATCTGCTGCTGCAACGCGATCGCGTACCCCGGGTCCTGAGTGGAGGGATACGGGCTCTTCACCCGGTCCCGCACCGACGCGGGCAGCACGTGCTTCGTCGCGTGCCGCAGCAAGCTCTTTTCCCGGCCGTCGTAGGTCTTCAGCGACCACGGCGTGTTGTAGACGTACTCCACGAGCCGGTGGTCGCAGAACGGCACGCGCACTTCCAGGCCCACCGCCATCGACATGCGGTCCTTGCGGTCGAGCAGCTGCCGCACGAAGCGGGTCAGGTGGAGGTTGCAGATGACCCGCATCCGCGACTCCCGCTCGGATTCGCCGTCCAGCAAGTCCACTTGGGACACCGCGGTGCGGTACTGGTCGTCGATGTAGGAATCCAGGTCGAGCTTCGCGGCGAGGCCGGGTTCGAGCAGCGAACCGCGGTTCTCCATCAGGCTGTTGCGGAACGCCAGCCAGGGGAAGGTGTCCGATTTCACCGCGGTCTCGTCGTGGAACCAGCGGTACCCGCCGAACACCTCGTCGGCCGATTCGCCGGACAGCGCGACCGTCGATTCCGCCCGGATCGCCTTGAACAGCAAGTACAGCGACGTGTCCATGTCGCCGAGACCGGACGGGATGTCCCTGGCGCGCAGCACCTTGCGGCGCACCTCCGGGTCGCTCAGGTCGGCCGGGTTCAGCATCACGTCCTGGTGTGCGGAACCGACGAGCTTGGCGACGTCGCGGATGTAGGGCGAGTCGGGGGTGTCGCGCATTTCGTCCGGCTGGAAGTTCTCCTCCTGCCCGAAGAAGTCGACCGAGAAGGTGCGCAGCTGCTCGCCTTCTTCGGACAGCCGCGCGGCGGCCAGGCCGGTGACCGCGCTCGAATCGAGGCCGCCGGACAGCAGCACGCAGCGCGGGACGTCGGCGACCAGTTGCCGGTGGACGATGTCGGTCATCAGCTCGCGCACGCGCTCGACCGTCGTCTCCTGGTCGTCGGTGTGCTCCTTCGCGTCGAGCTTCCAGTAGGTGCGGGTGTTGATGCCCTCGCGGGTCACCGTCACGACGGTGGCCGGGTCGACCTCGTACATGCCCTTCCACAGCGACCAGCCCGGCCGCTTCGTGAAGCCCATCAGCTCGCGCAGGCCGTCGCTGTCGACCACCTTGCGCGCCAACGGGTTCGCCAGGATCGCCTTCGGCTCGGAACCGAACAGGACGCCGTCGCGGGTGGGGTAGTAGTAGAACGGCTTGATGCCCATCCGGTCGCGGATCATCACGAGCTTCTGGTCGCGTTCGTCCCAGATCGCGAACGCGTACATGCCGTTGAGGTGGTCCACGACCTCGGTGCCCCATTGCAGGTAGCCGTGCAGCACGACTTCGGTGTCGCTGTCGGTCTCCCAGCGGTGGCCCAGTTTGGTGAGTTCTTCACGAAGTTCGGAGAAGTTGTACGCCTCGCCGCTGTAGACCATCGCGACTTCGCCGTTCGGGGTCTTGACGCTCATCGGCTGGCGTCCGCCCGGCAGGTCGATGATGGCGAGCCGGCGGTGCCCCAGAGCGACGGAGCGACGGACCCAGGTTCCGCGGTCGTCGGGTCCTCGGCAGGCCATGGTTTCGGTCATCGCGTCCGCGATCTCCTGCTGCTGCGTGAGATCGGTGTCGTAGGAAACCCAGCCCGCGATTCCGCACATACGAGACCTCCCGGAGTTAGTTAGTTAGTTGCTACAACTATTGGTTACTCAGGTGTAACACGGACCCCCGATCGTTGTCTGCCCGAATTGCACTCTCTGTCCTTGATCCGCTACCAGCTGTGCCGCAAGTCACCCACCAACTACGGAAAGTCACGTGGCCCCGCTAACCCGGATGGCGCTTGACGCAGTGGCCCGGGTCACCAGCCGTCAAGATCGCGTAAACGGCCCCAGGTCGCGGCGTCAAGGAGGCGTCAGGCGCGGGTGCTCACCCTCCGCGACGACCGCACAGTGGCTCTCGACCGACGGTCATCCCATGCCGGGTGACCCTTCCTGAGAGGTGCCTCGTGGCGGATTTGCTGTACGCCCTATTGCTCATCGGCGTGTTCGTGGTGCTCGCCGGTGTCCTGCGCGGGCTGGAGAAGCTGTGAGCGGCGCGGGCACCGTGGCCAACATCGTCGGCGGACTGCTGGCGCTCGGCCTTCTCGGCTACCTGTTCGTCGCCCTCGTGAGGCCGGAGAAATTCTGAGATGAGTGACGTCGCGGCCGGCTTCCTGCAAGCCGGCGTGCTCCTGGTCGCCCTCGCGGTGGTCTACAAACCCCTCGGCGACTACCTCGCCCGCGTCTTCTCCGCCGAGAAGCACCTGCGGGTCGAGAAAGCCCTGTACAAAATCGTCCGGGTCGATCCGGACACCGAACAGCACTGGAAGACCTACGCCTCGGGCGTGCTCGGCTTCTCGTTCGTCTCGGTGATCCTGCTGTACCTGCTGCAGCGGCTGCAATCGATCCTGCCGTGGAACTTCGGCCGCGGGCCGGTGTCGCCCGCCGTCGCGTTCAACACCGCGGTTTCCTTCGTGACCAACACGAACTGGCAGTCCTACACGCCCGAAACGACCATGGGCCACTTCGTCCAGATGGCCGGGCTCACCGTGCAGAACTTCCTCTCCGCGGGCGTCGGGCTCGCCGTGGCGATCGCGGTGACCCGCGGGTTCATCCGCTCGCGCACCGACCGGCTTGGCAACTTCTGGGTCGACCTGACCCGCGGCACGATCCGCGTGCTGCTGCCGATGGCGTTCGTGTTCGCGCTCGTCCTCGTGGCGCTCGGCGTCGTGCAGAGCCTGCGCTCCGGCGTCGCGGTGACGAACCCGGACGGCAGCCGCAGCACGATCGCGCTGGCCCCGGCGGCGAGCCAGGAAGTGATCAAGGAACTCGGCACGAACGGCGGCGGCATCTTCAACGCCAACTCCGCGCATCCGTTCGAGAACCCGAACGTCTGGACCAACGTCATCGAGATGTTCCTGATCCTGGTGATCCCGGTCTGCCTCACCCGTGCCTTCGGGCGAATGGCGGGCAACCGCAAGCAGGGCTACGTCCTGCTGTCGGTGATGGCCGGTCTGTGGACGGCGATGCTCGCGGTGATCTGGACCTCCGAGGCGCGCACGAACAGCCCGGCGGCGCTGGCCGCGGGGGCGAATCTCGAAGGCAAGGAACAGCGGTTCGGGATCGGCGGCACGTCGCTGTTCGCCGACACCACTACCGGCACTTCGACCGGTGCGGTGAACGGCGCGCACGACAGCCTCTCCGGGCTCGGCGGCGGGGGGACGCTGCTGAACATGCTGTTCGGCGAGGTTTCGCCGGGCGGTGTCGGCACCGGGCTGTACGGCATCCTCGTGATGGCCGTGATCGCGATGTTCCTGGCCGGGCTGATGGTCGGGCGCACGCCGGAGTACCTGGGCAAGAAGCTCGGCAAGCGCGAGGTCACCTGCGCGGCGATCTCGATGCTGGCGATGCCCGTCGTGGTGCTGCTCGGGTCCGGCATCGCCTTGATGATCCCGGGCACGCGCGACGCGCTCGGCAACCCGGGCACGCACGGACTGTCGGAAGTCCTGTACGGCTACGCGTCCACCGGCAACAACAACGGCAGCGCGTTCGGCGGCCTCACCGCGACCAGCGACTGGTTCCAGGCGTCGTTCTCGGTGGCCATGCTGCTCGGCCGGTTCGTGCCCATCGTCGCGGTGCTCTGCCTGGCCGGTTCGCTTGCCGCGCAGAAGAAAGTTCCCGAAACCTCGGGCACGCTGCCCACCACCGGGCCGCTGTTCGGGACGTTGCTGACCGGCACCGTCGTCCTCGTCGCGGCCCTCACGTTCATCCCGGCGCTCGCGCTGGGGCCCATCGCGGAGGCGTTGGCATGACCATCACGCAAGAGCGGACTCCGGAAGAGGAGACGCGGCACCATGTCGAAAACGCTGGCAGAGTCGGAGCCGGGGTCTTCAGCCCGAAGCAGCTGTGGTCGTCCATGCCGGACGCGCTGCGCAAGCTGAACCCGCGCCATCAGCTCAAAAACCCGGTGATGTTCGTGGTGTGGGCCGGTTCGGTCCTGACCACCGTCTTCGCGATCACCGGCCCGAGCGTGTTCTCCGTCCTCATCGCGGTGTGGCTGTGGTTCACCGTCGTGTTCGCGAACCTGGCCGAGGCCGTCGCCGAGGGCCGGGGCAAGGCGCAGGCGGAATCGTTGCGGCGGACCAAAAAGGAGACCGTCGCGCGGCGGCTCACCGAGGACGGCTCCGAGGAGCAGGTGCCCGGCGTGGACCTGCGGGTCGGCGACCGGGTGGTGGTCGAGGCCGGACAGGTGATCCCGGGTGATGGCGACGTCGTCGAAGGCATCGCGACGGTCGACGAATCGGCGATCACCGGCGAGTCCGCTCCGGTGATCCGCGAGTCCGGCGGCGACCGTTCGGCGGTCACCGGCGGCACCACGGTGCTGAGCGACCGGATCGTGGTGCGGATCAGCACCAAGCCCGGCGAGTCCTTTGTGGACCGGATGATCGCGTTGGTGGAAGGCGCTTCCCGGCAGAAGACGCCGAACGAGATCGCGCTGACCATCCTGCTGTCCACGCTGACCATCATCTTCCTGCTCGCCGTCGTGGCCCTGCAGCCGATGGCGGCCTACTCCGGCAGCGAGCAGCCGGTGATCGTGCTGACCGCGCTGCTGGTCTGCCTGATCCCGACGACGATCGGCGCGCTGCTGAGCGCGATCGGCATCGCCGGAATGGACCGGCTGGTGCAGCGCAATGTTCTCGCCACCTCCGGCCGAGCGGTCGAAGCCGCGGGCGACGTCTCGACGCTGCTGCTCGACAAGACCGGAACGATCACCTTCGGCAACCGGCGCGCGACCGAGCTGATCCCGGTCGGAAAGTCCACTATGGACGATCTGGCCCGTGCGGCCCGGCTGTCCAGCCTCGCCGACGGCACGCCGGAAGGCCGCAGCATCGTCGAGCTGATCGCCGAGCGGCACGGGCTTCCGGCCGCGGCGGACGACGGCGAGAAGCTGGCCGAGTTCGTCCCGTTCACCGCGCAGACCCGGATGAGCGGCGTCGACCTCGACGGCCGCGAGGTCCGCAAGGGTGCGACGTCGGCGGTGCGGCAGTGGGTCCGCGACCACGGCGGCGACGTGCCGGACGAGACCGAACGCGTCGTGGACGAGATCAGCCAGCAGGGCGGGACCCCGCTGGTGGTCGCGGAAGCCGCGGGCGGGACGGCGAACGTGTGCGGTGTGATCCGGCTGTCGGACGTGGTGAAGCCGGGCATGAAGGAGCGCTTCGAGGAACTGCGCTCGATGGGCATCAAGACGGTGATGATCACCGGCGACAACCCGCTCACCGCGAAGGCCATCGCACAGGACGCGGGCGTCGACGACTATCTCGCCGAGGCCAAGCCCGAGGACAAGATGGCGCTCATCAAGAAGGAGCAGGAGGGCGGGCGGCTCGTCGCGATGACCGGCGACGGCACGAACGACGCGCCCGCGCTCGCGCAGTCCGACGTCGGCGTGGCGATGAACACCGGGACCATGGCGGCCAAGGAAGCCGGCAACATGGTCGACCTCGACTCGAATCCGACGAAACTGATCGAGATCGTCGCCATCGGCAAACAGCTGCTGATCACCCGCGGCGCGCTCACCACGTTCAGCGTGGCGAACGACCTGGCGAAGTACTTCGCCATCCTGCCCGCGATGTTCACCGGCATCTTCGCCCAGCTCGGCGCGCTCAACATCATGCACCTGGCCACGCCGAAGTCGGCGATCCTCTCGGCGGTCGTCTTCAACGCGCTGATCATCGTCGCGCTGATCCCGCTCGCCCTGCGCGGCGTGCGGTACCGGCCGTCGTCGGCGTCCGCGCTGCTGCGCCGCAACCTGCTCGTCTACGGCCTCGGCGGGATCGCCAGCCCGTTCCTCGGGATCTGGGTGATCGACCTGATCGTGCGCCACATTCCAGGGATTGGCTGACATGAACGTCTTGCTCAAGCAGACCTGGGCGGGCCTTCGCCTGCTCATCGCGATGACCGTGCTGCTCGGCGTCGTCTACCCGCTGGGCGTGTGGGCGGTGTCGCGCATCCCCGGCCTCCAGGGGCACGCCGAGGGCTCGGTGGTGACGCAGAACGGCCAGGCCGCCGGCTCGTCGCTGATCGGGATCGACCCGGTGCCCGCCGACCCCGCGCATGACCCGTGGTTCCACAACCGGCCTTCCGCCGGTTCGAAGGACGTGCTCGGGCCGGGCGACCCGTCGACGTCGGGGCCGTCCAACAAGGGGCCGTACAACGAGGATCTGGCCAAGGCCGTCGCCCAGCGGCGGGGCTTGATCGCGCATCGGGAGGGCGTCAGCCCGGCGGAGGTGCCCGCGGACGCGGTGACCGCTTCGGGCTCGGGCCTGGACCCGGCGATCAGCGTCGCCTACGCCGACCTCCAGGTGCTTCGCGTGGCCCGCAACACCGGGCTGAGCGAGGAGAGGGTGCGGCAGCTGGTCGCGGACAACACCACCGGAAACGGGATCGGCGTGCCGGGCGTGAATGTGCTCCGGCTCAACCTTGCCGTGCATTCGGCCGCTCCTGGCGCACACTGACACCGTGAGCACCCCTGACACACCCCCGAAGCCGCGCCGAGGCGAACTGCGCATCTACCTCGGCGCGGCTCCGGGCGTCGGCAAGACCTTCGCCATGCTCGGCGAAGCGCGCCGCCGCCTCGACCGCGGCACCGACGTGGTCGTCGGCCTGGTCGAGACGCACGGCCGTAAGAAAACCGCCGATCTGCTCGACGGGCTGGAGGTGGTGCCGCGGCGCACCGTCAGCCATCGCGGGCACGAGTTCGCCGAGATGGACCTCGACGCGGTGCTCGCCCGCGCGCCCGAGGTCGTCGTCGTGGACGAGCTGGCGCACACGAACGTGCCCGGCGGACGGCACGAGAAACGCTGGCAGGACATCGACGAGCTGCTCGAAGCGGGCATCGACGTGCTGTCCACGGTCAACGTCCAGCACCTGCAGAGCCTCAACGACGTCGTCGAGCGCATCACCGGCGTCACCCAGCAGGAAACCGTGCCGGACGAGGTCGTGCGCCGCGCGGAGCAGCTGGAGCTGGTGGACATCACGCCGGAGGCGCTGCGGCGGCGGCTCGCGCACGGCAACGTCTACCCGGCCGAGCGCATCGACGCCGCGCTGGGCAACTACTTCCGGCCCGGCAACCTCACCGCGTTGCGCGAGCTGGCGCTGCTGTGGGTGGCCGACCAGGTCGATGTCGCGCTGCAGCGTTATCGCGCCGAGCAGAAGATCACCGACACGTGGGAAACCCGCGAACGGGTGGTCGTGTCGATCACCGGCGGACCGGAAAGCGAGACGCTGATCCGGCGCGCCAGCCGGATCGCCAACCGGGCGGGCGCGGAACTGCAGGTCGTGCACATCCTGCGCGGAGACGGCCTGGCCGGGCTCGGGCCGACCGCGATGGCCCGCTGCCGCACGCTGGCCGAAGAAGTCGGCGCGACCTTCCACACCGTGGTCGGCGACGACGTGCCGACGGCCCTGCTCGACTTCGCCCGCGGGGTCAACGCGACTCAGCTGGTCATCGGCACCTCGCGGCGATCCCGGATCGCGCGGCTCTTCGACGAAGGCATCGGCGCGACCGTGGTCCAGCAGTCCGGGCCGATCGACGTGCACATGGTCACCCACTCCTACGCCGGCGGACGGCTGCGGGCGCGGCTGGGCACGAGCCCGCTGGCACCGTCGCGGCTCGTGCTGGGCTGGGTGCTGAGCATCGTGGCGCCGCTCGTCGCGACCGGTCTCGGCGTGCTGCTGCGCGACGCGGTCGAGTTCTCCACCGACGTGATCCTCTACGTGCTGGCCACCGTCGTCGTCGCGCTGGTGGGCGGGCTCGGCCCGGCCTTGGTGGCCGCGATCTTCGGCGCGGGACTGTTGAACTTCTTCTTCACTCCGCCGCTGTACACGCTGAACGTGCACAGTCCGCAGAACGTCGTGACGCTGATCGCGATGATCGTGGTGGCGGTGATGGTGGCGTTGGTGGTCGCTTCCGCCGCCCGACGGGGTGTGGCGGCGGCGCGGGCTCGGACGGAGGCGTCGCTGCTGGCGTCTTATGCGCGCACAGTGCTCACCAATCCGAACCCGATCGAGCGGTTGCTGGAGAAGGTACGGGAGAACTTCGGCCTCACTTCCGTGACGCTGCTGGAGAAACGCAACGGCAAGTGGGACAAGGTCGCGCTGTCCGGCGGGGAGCCGTGTGCCGATCCGGACGAGGCCGATGTGGACATTGCGGTGACCGCTGACGTGCACCTGACGTTGCGCGGCCGCGCATTGCCCGCGGCGGACCGCCGGGTGCTGGAAGCCGTCGCGGGACAAGCGTTGCTCGCCTTGCGGCAGCAGCGGATGGCAGCGGCCGCGGCGGCCGCCGAGCGGAAGGCCGAGGCGACCGAACTGCGCACGACGCTGCTGTCCGCGGTCGGCCATGACCTGCGGACGCCGCTCACGTCCATCAAGGCGGCGATCGGCAGCCTGCGCGCGCCGGATCTTTCTCTGTCCGATGAGGACACTGAAGAACTGATGGAAGCCGTCGAGCTTTCGGCGGACCGGCTCGCCGGGTTGATCGGCAACCTGCTCGACTCCTCGCGGCTGGCAACGGGTGCGGTCACCCCGCATCTGCGGCCGGTCGGCTACGACGAGGTGGTCGCGCACGCACTGTCCAATGTGGATAACTCGCAGAGTGTGCGGGTTTCCGTGGACGCTCGATTGCCTTCGGTGCAAGCGGATCCCGGCCTGCTGGAACGGGTGATCGCGAACGTGCTCGACAACGCTCTCCGGCACGGCGGCGGCGACGTTTCCGCGCGGGCGAGCGCGCATTCGGAGTTCGTGGAACTGCGGATCGCCGACCACGGAAAGGGCTTGCGGAAGGGTGCCGCGGAGTCCGCGTTCGCGCCGTTCCAGCGGCTGGGCGGGGACCGGGATTCGACGCCGGGCGTCGGGCTCGGCTTGTCCGTGGCGAAGGGGTTCACCGAGGCGATGGGCGGTACCGTTCGCGCCGAGGACACTCCTGGCGGAGGGTTGACGGTGGTGATCTCGCTGCCGGCCTGTACCGGCCGGGAACTCGTGGAAGCCGAACCGGCGGAGGAGGGCGTGGCGCGATGACTGCCGATCCAGCGGCGACGGTGCTGGTCGTCGACGATGAACC
Source organism: Amycolatopsis rubida (assembly GCF_900115345.1). Lineage (GTDB taxonomy): Bacteria > Actinomycetota > Actinomycetes > Mycobacteriales > Pseudonocardiaceae > Amycolatopsis > Amycolatopsis rubida. The sequence goes on from NZ_FOWC01000025.1 coordinate 31,124, forward strand.
GCAGATCGTGCGGGCGTTGCGGATCAACCTCAGCGCACGAGGGTACAAGGTGATCACCGCCCACGACGGGACTGCCGCGCTGAAAGCGGTCGCCGAAACGAAACCCGACGTGGTGGTGCTCGATCTCGGCCTGCCTGATCTGGACGGCACCGAGGTGATCGCGGGCCTGCGCGGCTGGACGACGGTGCCGATCATCGTGCTGTCCGCGCGCGGCGATTCGGCGGACAAGGTCCAGGCGCTCGACGCGGGTGCCGACGATTACGTCACCAAACCGTTCGGAATGGACGAACTGCTCGCCCGGCTCCGGGCTGCGGTCCGCCGTTCGTCGGTCGGCGGGACGGACGGCGCGGAAGCAGTGGTGGACACCGGGTCGTTCACGATCGACCTGGCGGCGAAGAAGGTGCTGCGCGAGGGGCGCGAGGTGCACCTGACCAAAACCGAATGGGGAGTGCTGGAACTGCTGGTGCGCAACCGGGGGCGGTTGGTGGCGCAGAAGCAGCTGCTGCACGAGGTGTGGGGGCCGTCGTATGAGACGGAATCCCATTATCTGCGCGTGTATTTGGCGCAGTTGCGGCGGAAGCTGGAGCCGGAACCGTCCCGGCCGCGCCACTTGCTGACCGAACCCGGCATGGGCTACCGCTTCGAACTCTGACCCGGCCGAAAAGTCGCGAGGGGAACCCTGAGGGAACCAGATTCCCTCAAGGTTCCCCGCACGGACTTCAGCGGCTGGCGGAGCTGCTCGGGTGGGTGTCCGAAGTGGACGCGCTCGGTGTGGACGACGGCTGGCCGCCGGTCGAGCTGCTGCCAGAGCTGGGCGGCGGGCTTTCCGGGGGCGAGGTGTCCGTGGTCGGCGGGGTGGACGGCGTCGTCGGCTGTGTGGAGCTGCTCGGCGACGTCGTGGGGTGGCTGGTCGGCGGGTCGCTGCGGTCCGACGTGGTGCCCGGCACCGGGTTGCCGCCAGGCTGACCGCCGGGCTGACCGGCGTTCGGCGGGGGCGTGATCACGCTCGTGGTCGGTTTCCCGTCCGGGCCGACGGCGACCACCGTGGTCGGGGTCGGCGGGGCGGTCTGGCCGGGGGTCGGCGAGCCGGGGACGGTCATCGGGCCGCCGGGGACGGCGTTGCCCGGCACGACTACCTGGGAACTGCCCTGCAGCCCGCCCTGGCCGCCGCCGGTGGTGTTCGTCGCGGTGTCGGTGACCGAGCCGGGGCCGGCCAGTTCGGCGACCGCGGCGAAGGCGGTGGCGACCACGAGGCCGCTGACGCCCAGGATCGCGTAGCCGGAGCGGCTGAGCCTCCCGCTCGCGCCCTTCGGCGGAGCGGTGGGGGCAGCGCTCACCGCGATCTCGGGCGACGCTGAGCTTGGTTCAGGCCCGTCGGGACGGGACATGCAGGCTCCTTAGAAGGGGTCAACGCTCAAGTCGGGGGGCGGCACGGGGGAGCGGGGCTCCGGCCCCGGACGCCAGGCGGGAGGTTATCACTGCTCAGGACCCGTTCGCGCGACCGAGGGACGGGGCCGTCACCGTCCGCAGCCGGGCGCGTGCGGCAGGATGGGGCCGGTGAACGAGCAGGAATCGCCCGTCCGGCTGGCCGCCTGGGTGCACGGGCAGGTGCAGGGTGTCGGTTTTCGCTGGTGGACCCGGAGCCGGGCGCTGGAACTCGGGCTGACCGGATTCGCCAGGAATCTCCCGGACGGCCGTGTCGAGGTGGTCGCGGAGGGTAGCCGGGACAACTGTGCGCACTTGCTGGACGCGCTGCGTTCCGGAACCTCACCCGGAAGAGTGGATCAGGTAGTTGAACGCTGGACCGCCGCCAAGGGCGGGCTGAACGGGTTTGCCGAACGCTGAGGCCGCTGGGGCGGTTGCGGCTGACGGGGTGCTTGAGGTTGCCGGGGCGGCCGTTCCTGTGCTAGGCGCGCCCGGGCGGCCCGGCCTCCCGCGTCGCCGGAGAACCCCCGGGTAGCCTGTCCCGATCCGGGGGAACCGGTAGCCATCCAGTACCCGTGGCCAAGAGGGGTCGGCAGCACGTGCACCTGAAAAGCCTGACGCTCAAGGGCTTCAAGTCCTTCGCCTCGGCGACCACGCTGCGCTTCGAACCCGGCATCACCTGCGTGGTCGGCCCGAACGGCTCCGGAAAGTCGAACGTCCTCGACGCGCTGCGCTGGGTCATGGGCACCCAGGGCGCGAAAGACCTGCGCGGCGGCAAGATGGAAGACGTCATCTTCGCCGGCACCGCGGGCCGCGCCCCGCTCGGCCGCGCCGAGGTCACGCTCACCATCGACAACGCCGACGGCGCGCTGCCGATCGAGTACGCCGAGGTCTCCATCACCCGCCGGATGTTCCGCGACGGCGCGAGCGAGTACGAGATCAACGGCGACCGCTGCCGGCTGATGGACGTGCAGGAGCTGCTCTCGGACTCCGGCATCGGCCGCGAGATGCACGTCATCGTCGGGCAGGGCCAGCTCTCGGCGATCCTGGAGTCGAAGCCCGAGGAGCGGCGCGCGTTCATCGAGGAGGCCGCGGGCGTCCTCAAGCACCGCAAGCGCAAAGAGCAGACCCTGCGCAAGCTCACCAACATGCAGGGCAACCTCGACCGGCTCACCGACCTCACCACCGAGCTGCGCCGCCAGCTGAAACCGCTGGGCAAACAGGCCGAGATCGCCCGCAAGGCCCAGTCGGTGCAGTCCGACCTGCGCGACGCCCGGCTCCGGTTGTTCGCCGACGACCTGGTCACCCAGCGCGAGTCCATTCAGCGCGACGAGGCCGACGAGCGCACCGCCCGGCAGCGCCGCGCCGAGGTCGAGCAGGCGCTGGAAATCGTGGCCGCCGAAGAGGCCGAGCTGGAGGCTTCGCTCGCCGAGGACGCGCCGCGGCTGCAGATCGCGCAGGAGACCTGGTACAAGCTGTCCGCGCTCACCGAGCGGCTGCGCGGCACCGTGCGGCTGGCGGTCGAACGGCAGCGGCACCTTTCTTCCGACGTCTCCGCGCCGACCGGCGGTCGTGACCCGGAGGAGCTGCTCGCCGAGGCCGAACAGGCCGCGGAGCGCGAGCAGGAGCTGACCGAAGCCGTCATGGAGGCCCGCGAACTTCTCGCGGAAACCGTGCTGCGCCGGGAAGATCTCGAACAGCGGGTGCAGGCCGCGGAGCGCGCGCACTGGGCCGCGGTCCGCGCGATCGCCGATCGCCGCGAGGGCATGGCGAAGCTGACCGGTCAGGTCGAAGCGTTGCGCAGCAAGAACGGCGCGACCGCGGAGGAGGTCGACCGGCTCACTGTCGGGCTGCAGGAAGCGGCCGAGCGCGCGGAAATCGCGGTCGAGGAGCTGGAAGAAGCCAAAGCCGTTGGCGGCACGGAAGAATCCGACGACGCCGAGTTGCGGCAGCGCCACGACCGCGCGGTGGAGGCGAACAACGCCGCCAAGGCCCGCGTCGAAGAGCTGGTGAAGGCCGAGCGCGGTGCCGAGCGCGAGATCGCGTCGGAGAAGGCCCGGGTCGAGGCGTTGTCGATGGGGCTCAAGCGCAAGGACGGAGCGGGCGCGCTGCTCGGTGCGTCCGCGGAATTGCCGGGCCTGCTCGGTTCGGTCGCCGCGTTGCTGACCGTGCAACCGGGCCACGAGGTCGCGCTGGCCGCCGCGCTCGGACCGGTGGCCGACGCGGTCGCGGTGTCCGGCGGCGAGAACGCGCTGTCCGCGCTGAAGTACTTGAAGGACACCGATTCCGGCCGCGCCGGGATCGTTCCGGTCGGCGCCGGGTCCACTGTGGACACCAGCTCGTGGCCTGCGCTGCCCGAGGGCGCCCGCTGGGCCCGCGAGGTCGTCAGCGCGCCGGAGCAGCTGCGGCCCGCGGTCGAGAAGGCGCTGGACCGGCTCGCGCTGGTGCCGGACCTGGAAGGCGCACGTCGGCTCGTGGCCCAGCACCCGCAGGTGCGCGCGGTCACCGCCGAGGGCGATGTCTTCGGGGCCAACTGGATCGCGGGCGGTTCCGCCGCCCGCGAGAGCGTGATCGAGGTCCAGGCGGCGGTCGACGAGGCGCAGGAACGCTTGCGCACGGCCGAACGCGCGCTGGAGCAATACTCCGCCGAGCTGGAAGGCGCGCGCGCCGAGCAGCAGTCCCGGCGCGAAGAGGTCGGGCAGGCGAAGGACGCGCTCGGCGACGCCAAGGTGCGCAAGGCCCGTTCCTCCGAGCGGCTCAACCGGTTGCAGCAGGCGGCGCGGTCGGCGCAGGCCGAGGTCGAACGGCTGACCCAGCAGCGCGCGAAAGTCGAGCAAAGCCGCGAGCAGGCGCTGGAACAGCTGGCAGAGCTGGAAGAACGGCTCGCCGCGGTCGCCGAGCAGCCGGTCGAGGACGACCCGGACACCGCTGAGCGCGACGAAGCCGCCGAGCAGCTTGCCGTGGTACGGCAGGAAGAAGTCGAAGCGCGGCTCGCGCAGCGCACTGCCGAGGAACGCGCGCGCAGCATCGCGGGACGAGCGGAATCGTTGCGCCGCGCGGCCTACGCCGAGCAGCAGGCGCGCGAGCGCGCGGCCAAGGCCCGGGAAGCGCGAGAGCGTGGCGCGGAAATCGCGAACGCGGTCGTCAACGCCGGTGAATTCGCGCTGGAGCGGATCGAGCTGTCGGTGCAGCGCGCGGCCGCCGAGCGCGACGAAGCCCAGGCGCAGCGCCAAACCCGCGAAGCCGCGCTCACCGCGGTGCGCGCGAAGGTGCGCGAGCTGTCCGGCGAACTGGAGAAGCTGACCGACGCCGTGCACCGCGACGAGGTGCTGCGCGCCGAGCAGAAGCTGCGGCTGGAAACGCTGGAAGCCAAGATCGCCGAGGACTTCGGCATCGGGCTGGCGGACCTGGTCGAGGAGTACGGCCCGAACGTGCCGGTGCCGCCGAGCGCGGGCGAGATGGCCGAGTACGAGGCGGCCAAGGAACGCGGCGAGGACGTCACCCAGCCGCCGCCGATGCCCTACGACCGCGAAACCCAGGCCCGCCGCGCCAAGCGCGCGGAGAAGGACCTGACCCTGCTGGGCAAGGTGAACCCGCTGGCGCTGGAGGAATTCGCGGCGCTGGAGGAGCGGTACAAGTTCCTCTCCACCCAGCTGGAAGACCTCAAGGACACCCGCAAGGACCTTGAGGCGGTCATCAAGCAGGTCGACGAGAAGATCCTGGAGGTCTTCACCTCGGCCTACTACGACGTCGCGCGCGAGTTCGAAACGGTGTTCAGCGTGCTGTTCCCCGGCGGCGAGGGCCGGATGGTGCTCACCGAGCCGAACGACCTGCTCGCCACCGGCGTCGACGTCGAGGCGCGCCCGCCGGGCAAGAAGGTCAAGCGGCTTTCGCTGCTGTCCGGCGGCGAGAAGTCGCTGGTGGCGGTCGGCATGCTGGTGGCGATCTTCCGTGCCCGCCCATCGCCGTTCTACGTGATGGACGAGGTCGAGGCGGCGCTGGACGACACCAACATGCGCCGGCTGATCGGCCTCCTGGAGCAGCTGCGCGATTCGTCGCAGCTGATCATCATCACGCACCAGAAGCCGACGATGGAGATCGCCGACGCGCTGTACGGCGTGAGCATGCAGGGCGACGGCATCACCAAGGTGATCTCGCAGCGGCTGCGCACCGCGGAAGAGGAACCCGTCCCGGCTTCCTAGGCGGGTTGCGCGGGATCCGGCGATCCTGCCCGAACGGGCAGGCCTGCCCGGACCGCCGTCCGACCGGCCAACTGCCGCCGGTGCCGCGCGTCTTCAGGGGTGTTGGAAGGCAACACATCCTGGAGGGAATTCGACAATGCGCACCATCGTGGCCCGCACGCTGATTTCCGGTTCGCTGCTCGGCGCCGCCCTCGCGGTCGCCGCGTGCGGCGGCGGCTCGCAGACCGGGCAGGCCGCGGCCGCGCCGAGTGCGCTCTCGGCCGCGCCGACCGCTTCTTCCGTGGCCGCACCGAGTTCTTCCGCCACACCTGTGCCGTCCACGCAGGCGCAGGCGCCGACGCACGCGAGCAAGCCCAAGCCACACCCGACCCCGGCCAAGGAACAGCCCGGCGACCGCCTGCCGGGCAAAGGCGAACTCGGCAACGGCGCCGACTGCGGTCCGATCGACGGCCCCGGCGGCAAGGTCGACGTGGTGACCGAGGCGACGCCGGCCGGCACTGTGGGCTGTACCGAGGCGATCGACGTGATGTCCGGCTACCTGGCCCAGGCGCCGACCAAGGCGCAGGGCACCGGGCGTTTCCTCGACGTCGACGGCTGGAACTGCGGATACGACGGCGGAAACGGCGGCAGCAAGCAGATTTTCTGCGGCAGCAAGGGTCTTTCGTTCCACGGCAAGGCCGGCTGAGCGCGGTCCGTTTCTCTCCGACCCCGGGTACGAACGGGTAGAAGCGGGCACCACGGCTGTCCGCTCGCGGTCTGGCGCTGGCACGGTCGATCTCGTCCGGCGGCGCGATTTCGCCGGGCGCACCTTCAAGGCAGCACTGGGAGAAAGGTTCCACAGCCATCATGCCTTCACTCGTCAAGAGACTCGCGATCGGCGGCGCCGCGGCGCTTGCGCTGGCCGTCACTGTTCCGGCCGGTCAGGCGTTCGCCATCGACCGGGTCGCCTGCAACGGGCGCACCGACTTCGTCCAGCTGCGCCTCGCGGGCGGAAACCCGTGGGACGGCAGCGATGTCGCCTGCTTCGCCAACGGTGGCGCGACGTACGTCGATCTGGGCGGCGTCGCCCGGGTCGACTCCGGCAACAACTCGGTCACCCTGTACTGGGACGGCGGCCGGACCGACCTCGGCCACTGGCAGGGCGCCGATCTGAACTTCGTGCACGTGCGGCAGGTCGTCATCCACTGACGCATTCCCGTCGCCGGCCCGGTTTCCCGCGGGAAACCGGGCCGTTTCGCGGTCACGCTGCCGTCGCGGGTGTCGCCGATTAGGGTGATCTCGGACGATCGGCGGCCGCGTCAGGGGAGGACCTTGTTCATACGCAAGATGATTGGCGCAGCGTCGATTCTCTCGTTGGGCGTGCTGGTCTCGGCTTGCGACGGGAGCACCGACACCGCCGCGGTCTCGTCCGCGCCGTCGGTCGCGCTCACTGTCACGTCCGCGCCGCCGAGCGTCCCGGGCAAGACGTCCAGCCCCGGCAAGTCCGCGAGCAGCGGCCCGGGCGACGGCGAAACGACCGGCCCGCCGGTCGGCTGCGGCCCGATCGACGCGCCGAACGGCAAGGTCGGCCTGATCGCCACCGAAACCCCAGCGGGCCGTCCTGGCTGCACCGAAGCGATCGACGTGATCACCCAGTACTTCCAGGACGCGCCGAAGAAGGCCGAGGGCACCGCACACGTGCTGAACGTGAGCGGCTGGCGGTGCATGGCCGACACCGGCGCGCAGGGCAGCGGCCGGGTCGGCTGCGACAAAGGCGGCCTGGTCTTCTACACCCAGCCATGACGACGTCGTGAGTGGCGATCGACCTCCCTCTACGCCACCCCTTCCGCCGCTTCCTCAAGCTTCGCCACATTCGGGTCCGCGCCGCGCCGCCGCAGCGACAGCAGCCCGCCGACGATCAGCGTGATCAGCACCCCGGCGAAGGTGTACCAATACGTCGCCAGCGGCACGAGCGTCTTCGTCGCCGCGCCGAACTGGATGTGCACCTCGGTGGTCGCCTTGTCGAATTTCACGAACAGGATCAGGAACGCCATCCCGACCACCGAGCAGCCGAACGCGATCACCGCGTCGGACTGGCGGGCCTTGCGCACCAGCAGGCCGAGGAAGAACGACCCGAGCAGCGCGCCGTAGGTGTAGCCGACGATCCCGAGTCCCTGCTGGATCACCGGGTCCTTCGAGTTGGTGAACATCGAGGCGAACACCGCGAACACGGCCGCCCAGATGAGTGTCCACATGCGACCGTGCCGGAGCAGCTTGGCGTCCTCGACCGACTTGTGCGTGAACCGCTGGTAGAGATCGGCGATCGTGGAGGTGGACAGCGCGTTGAGCGCGGACGCGAGCGCGCCCATGGTCGAGGCGAGGATGCCGGCGATCAAGAGCCCGGCGAGGCCGACCGGCAGGTCGTTGACGATGAAGTTGGAGAACACGTCGTCGCCGGACATCTTCCCGGCCGCGACCGCGGTGGCCGTGGTGCCGGTCTTGCCGCCGGTGTAGACCCACAGCATCGCGCCGACGAGCAGGAACAGCGCGAACTGGACGAACACCACGATGGACGAGCCGATCAGCGCGCGCTGGCCGTCGCGCAGGTTCCGGCAGGACAGCAGCCGTCCGACGATCAGCTGGTCCGCGCCGTGCGAAGCCATCGACAGGAACGCGCCGCCGACCACCGCGCAGAGGAACGCGTACGGGTTGGTGAGCAGGTTCGACGCGAAGTCGGTGAGCTGGAACCGGCCCTGGCTCGAAGCGATCTGCGTCCAGCCGGAGGGCAGCTTCGTGGACAGGAAGATCACCGCGCCGATCGCGCCGAGGATGTAGAGCGACCATTGGATGACGTCGACCCAGATCACCGACTTGATGCCGCCGACGAACGCGTAGATCACGGTGAGCGCGGTCAGCAGCACGACGATGTGCCAGTACTCGGTGTGGATGCCGTAGTGGCTGAGGATCGCCTTGATCGGGATCGCCCCGGCGAACAGCCGCAGCCCCTCGGCGAGCAGTCGCGTCACCACGAAGGTGACCGACGCGGTGCCCTGCAGCCCGCGGCCGAAGCGGCGGCCGAGGAATTCGTACGCGCTCACGTAATTGCCGCGGAAGTAACGCGGCAGCAGCACGAACGCGGCGATCACGCGGCCGATGATGTAGCCGAAAGCCACTTCCAGGAACAGGAAGGCGCTGCCGAACACGAGCCCGGGCGTGGAGATCACGGTGAGCGTGGACGTCTCGGTGGCCACCACCGAGAGCGTGACCGCCCACCACGGCATGCTGCGTTCGCCGACGAAGTAGTCGTTCGCGGACTTCTGTCTGCGGCCGACCAGCACGCCGATGACCGGCATCGCCGCGAGGTACACGATGACGATCACCAGATCGACTGGATTCATGGGGTTCTCCTACCGTGATTGCCCGGATTCCGCGACCCGGAGCCGGGTCGCGGCGCCCCCCAGCGGGGCGGGGAGATTCAGGGGAGCCGCACCCGGCGTCAGCGCGCCGAGCAGGCGGGGACCGCTCGCGCCGGTGGCCGAGGGCAGCGTCGCCGGGACGCCGCACCAGCTCAGCCAGCCGAGCAGAGCGGTCAGATAAGCCTCTTTGCCGGAGCCGGGAAGGCCGAGGTCGTCGCTGGTGCGGAGCGCGCCGCCGGGCAGAAGCCGGGCGAGCGCGGCCATCGTGGCGGGGTTCGCGCCGCCGCCGCCGGACGCGACGACGGTCGCCACGCCGTGCCGCCGGCATTCGGCGGCGACCGTCGCGGCGGTCAGTTCGGTGAGCGTGGCCAGCAGATCCTCCGGGGACAACGGCGGCAGCCCGGACAGGGCTGAGTCAAGGTATCCGCCGTGGAAGTGCTCCTTGCCAGTGGATTTCGGGGGAGCGGCAGCGAAATAGGGGTCGGCGAGCAGCCGGTCGAGCAGGTCTTCGCGGACCGAACCGGCGAGCGCGAGCCGTCCGTCGACGTCGGCGGACAGCTTGCCGTCGCTGACGTGGGCGGCGGCGAGATCGAGCAGCGCGTTGGCCGGACCGGTGTCGTAGGCGAGCACGTTGCCGGACTGCGTGACCACGGTGATGTTCGCGATACCGCCGAGGTTGAGCGCGGCCACCGGACGTCCGGTCTCCTCGGCGAGGCCGCGCAACCACATCGCGTCGAGCGTGCTGGCCAGCGGCGCGCCCTGGCCGCCCGCGGTGATGTCGCGGATGCGGAGGTCGGCGATCACCGGCACTCCGGTGCGCTCGGCGATCCACGCCGGCTGGCCGAGCTGGAGCGTGCCGAGCGCGACGCCGTTTTCGACCCAGTGGTAGACGGTCTGGCCGAGCGAGGCGATCACGTCCACCGGCCCGTACGCGGCGATCCCGAGCGCGGCCGCGTCCGCGAAGGACTGGCCGACCCGGGTGTCGAGGACGGTCAGCTGCCGCGCGCTGCTCGGCCGCGGCGGGAGGGCGTCGAGGAGGTCCGCGCGGAGGCCGGCGGGATAGGGCACGTCGAGCTCGCCGAGCGGGGTGAGGACGACGGTCCCGGCGTCCTCGCGGATTTCGGCGACCGCGACGTCGATCCCGTCCACGGACGTGCCCGACAGCAGCCCGAGGACGCGGAAACAGTGGCCGGCGGGGGTGGTCATCCGATGTGGTCTAGTCAACAGCGAAGGGGTGGCGCAAGACGCTTCGTGGAGTCTTGGCCGAATCGGAACCGTTCGCGTTACTCGTTGGCCTCGCGGTGGGGTGTCCCGTGGCTTGTGCACGCGGATGACAGGATGGTGGCGTGTCGAGCACCTGGTTCTGGATCGTTGTCGTCGCCGTCGTCGTCCTGGTCGCCATGCTGGTGTCCGGGCTGCTCATCGCGCGCAAGCGGCGGATCAGCATCGCCGAACAGCGCGAGGCCGAGGAGAAGCCGAAGGGCGGCGGGTACGCCGCGAGCGGCGGGATTTCGCTGGCTCCCGGCGGGAAGACCGCGGAGGCTCCGCCCGCGCCGTCTCCTGAGCCTGAGGCTTCGCCGGAGCCGGTGGCCGAGCATCCCGTCGAGGACCGGCCGGAAGTCGACGGCCAGCCCGCGGTCGGCGACGACGCCGCGGTCCCGCGCGACTCCGACCAGCGCTCGGTGCGCGACGTCAAGCTCCCGGAGCCGGTGGCGGAAGAAGAGGCTCCCGAGGCGGTCGTGCCGGGAACGGTCGAGCCGATCGAGGAAATCGAGTCCCCGGCCGGCCGGCTTGAGCGCCTGCGCGGCCGGCTGTCGAAGTCCCGCTCGGTGTTCGGGCAGAGCCTGCTGGGCCTGCTCGGCGGCGGCGACCTGGACGAGGACTCCTGGCAGGACGTCGAAGACACGCTGCTCCTGGCGGACCTCGGCGCGGCCACGACGACCGAGATCGTGGACCGCCTGCGCGACGAACTGAACCGGCGCGCGGTGCGCACGTCGGGGGAAGCACGCGAGCTGCTGCACGAGGTGCTGACCGCGGCGCTCTCCACGGACGCCGAGCGCTCGGTCCGGGCCCTGCCGCACGAGGTGGACGGCGAGAAGCAGCCCGCGGTCGTGCTGGTCGCCGGGGTGAACGGCACCGGCAAGACCACGACGACCGGCAAACTCGCGCGAGTGCTGGTGGCGCAAGGCGGAACCGTCGTCCTCGGCGCGGCCGACACGTTCCGCGCCGCCGCCGCCGACCAGCTCCAGACGTGGGGCGAACGCGTGGGCGCGTCGGTCGTGCGGGGCAAGGAAGGCGCGGACCCGGCCGCGGTCGCGTTCGACGCGGTCAAGCAGGGCATCAGCGAAGGCGTGGACACGGTCCTGGTCGACACCGCGGGCCGCCTGCACACGAAGACCGGCCTGATGGACGAACTCGGCAAGGTGAAGCGAGTCGTGGAAAAGCAGGCGCGAGTGGACGAGGTGCTGCTCGTGCTGGACGCCACGACCGGGCAGAACGGGCTCGCGCAGGCACGGGTGTTCGCCGAGGTCATCGACGTGACCGGGATCGTCCTGACCAAGCTGGACGGCACGGCCAAGGGCGGGATCGTGTTCCAGGTCCAGAAGGAGCTGGGGGTGCCGGTGAAGCTCGTCGGGCTGGGCGAGGGGCCGGATGACCTGGCACCGTTCGAGCCGGGTGCGTTCGTCGACGCGTTGCTGGGCTGATTCCCTTGGCTGGGTGAAGAGAGGGCGAAGCGGACATCTCTCGCGGCGCTGCCTGCCACGGTGGGAAGCGGCTCGGCGGTGAGTGGCCGGTCCGTGCGGTCCTCGAAGACTCGCGCGCGGCTGGCTCCAGGAGAAACCCGTGCGCTCCCGCATTCGTCCGGTCCGGTGCTCGCCGCCTGCGCTCTCGCCGGTTGTTCCAGGGCCGGCCAAGGCCGTCGAGGGGGAGTCGATGCGCCGCGTCCTCACTGCCGGTGGACAGAAAGCCGGTCTCACGGCCAAGATCGGCACGGTGAACGGCACCGAGGTGAAGTACGACGTCCAGGTCGATCAGAAACCCATGAAGTGACCCGCGTCACCCTTCGCCCGCTGACCGAGGCCGACCGGTCGAGGGTGCACGAGATCCTCTCCGCCCCGGAAGTCGCGCAGTGGTGGGGCGACCCCGGCGAGGAAACCGACGGGCTCCTCGCCAAGGAGGAGGACCACGTCTACGCCATCGAGTACGAAGGCCAGACCGTCGGCGTGATCCAGGGCTGGGAAGAAACCGCCCGCCGCTACCGGCACGCGGGGATCGACCTGGCCGTGCACCCCGGCCACTACGGTCTCGGGCTCGGTTCGGAGGCGATCCGGATCCTCGCCCAGCGCCTGTTCGACCAGGGCCACCACCGGATCACCATCGACCCGGCGGCGGCCAACGTCCGCGCGATCCACGTGTACGAGAAGCTCGGCTTCCGCCGCGTCGGACTCCTTCGCGATTACGAGCAGGGGCTCGACGGCACCTGGCACGACGGCCTGCTGATGGACCTCCTCAAAGGCGAACTCAGGTAACCGGCAGCTGCTGCGAAAGCCGGTCCGCGACCTTCTGCACCACCGGCGCGATGTGGCTCACCGCGTCCGCCGTCAGACGGCCGGACGGGCCGGAAACCGACACCGCCGCGGGCACCGGCGCGCCGGGGATCGCGACGGCGATGCACCGCACCCCGAGTTCCTGCTCCGCCTCGTCCAGCGCGTAACCCAGTCCGGCGATCTTCTTCAGCTCCGCCGCCAGCGCGTCCGGGTCGGTGAAGGTGTGCTCGGTGTACGCGGGCATCCCGGTGCGTTCCAGCAGCGACGCGACCTCGTCTGCGGGCAGTTCCGCCAGCATCGCCTTGCCCACGCCGGTGCCGTGCGGCAGCAAGCGCCGGCCGACCTCGGTGAACATCCGCATCGAGTGCTTCGAGGGCACCTGTGCGACATAGACCACCTCGTCGCGTTCCAGCACCGCCAGGTTCGCCGTCTCGCCGACCTCCTCGACCAGTTCCACCAGCAGCGGCCGCGCCCACGCGCCGAACTGCATGCTGGCGTTCTCGCCGAGCCGGATCAGCCGGGCGCCCAGCGCGTAGTGCCGGTTGGTGTTCTGCCGGACGTAGCCCAGCGACACCAGCGTGCGGATCAGCCGGTGGATCGTCGGCATCGGCAGCCCGGACAGGGTCGCCAGCTCCGACAGGCTGGCCTCGCCGCCGGTGTCCGCCAGGTGCTCCAGCAGCTCGAACGCGCGCTGCAGGGACTGGACGCCGCCGTCTCGTCCGCTCTTCTCAGCCGCCACCCGTGGTCCTCCTCACAGACCCGATTGATGTTCCGCTATGCAGAAACTATAGTCCGTCAGGTAAAAACCGTAGGGACGTTATCCAAAGCACTACTCGGGGTGTTGCGCATGTCTGAGGTCCAGGTTCTCGGCGGGTCCGTCGAGCGTGGGGACGAGATTCTGACGCCGGAAGCCCTCGCTTTCGTAGCGGGCTTGCACGACGAGTACGCCGCGCGGCGCGACGAACTCCTCGTCGCGCGGGGCAAGCGGCGCGAGGAGGCCCGGACCACCGGCCGCCTCGATTTCCTGGCGGAGACCAAGGAGATCCGCGAGGGCGACTGGCAGGTCGCCGGCGCGCCGGCCGCGCTGCGCGACCGCCGCGTCGAGATCACCGGTCCGACCGACCGCAAGATGACCATCAACGCCCTCAACTCCGGCGCCAAGGTGTGGCTCGCCGACTTCGAGGACGCCAACACTCCGCATTGGGCGAACGTCGTGGGCGGCCAGGTCAACCTGTCCGACGCGATCCGCGGCACCATCACGCTCGACCAGAACGGCAAGCACTACGAGCTGAAGCCCGACGTCGAGCACGCGACGATCGTGGTCCGCCCGCGCGGCTGGCACCTCGACGAGCGGAACCTGACCTTCGGCGGCCGCAAGGGCGTCGGCGCGCTGGTCGATTTCGGCCTGTACTTCTTCCACAACGCCCAGGAGCTGCTCAACCGCGGCAAGGGCCCGTACTTCTACCTGCCGAAGATGGAAAGCCACCTCGAAGCGCGGCTGTGGAACGACGTGTTCACGCACGCGGAGAAGGCACTCGGCATCCCGCACGGCACCGTCCGCGCGACCGTGCTGATCGAGACCATCCCGGCCGCGTTCGAGATGGAAGAGATCCTCTACGAACTGCGCGAGCACGCCTCCGGCCTGAACGCGGGCCGCTGGGACTACCTGTTCAGCGTCATCAAGTACTTCCGCGACGCGGGCGAGAAGTTCGTGCTGCCGGATCGCAACTCGGTCACCATGACCGCGCCGTTCATGCGCGCCTACACCGAACTGCTCGTGCGCACCTGCCACAAGCGCGGCGCGTTCGCGATCGGCGGCATGGCCGCGTTCATCCCGAGCAAGGACCCGGAAGTCAACAAGGGCGCCTTCGACAAGGTGCACGCCGACAAGTCGCGGGAGGCCGGGGACGGCTTCGACGGTTCGTGGGTCGCGCACCCGGGCATGGTCGCACTCTGCGCGGAAGAGTTCGACAAGGTCCTCGGCGACCAGCCGAACCAGCTCGGGCGCACCCGCGACGAGGTGAGCGTGACCGCCGACCAGCTGCTGGACGTCGCCTCGACGCCGGGCAGCGCCACCGCGGCCGGCCTGCGCGCGGCGGTCGACGTCGGCATCCGCTACCTGGCCTCGTGGCTGGGCGGCAACGGCGCGGCGGCGATCCACAACCTGATGGAAGACGCCGCCACGGCCGAGATTTCCCGCTCGCAGGTGTGGCAGTGGGTCAAGAACGGCGCGCAGCTGGACAACGGCGAGACGGTCACCGCGGAGCTGGTGCGCGGGGTCGTCGCCGACGTCCGCGGCGAGCTGGCGGCGGAGGTTTCCGACGATCTGCTGAAGCCCGCGGTCGAGCTGTTCGAGCAGGTCGCGCTGGCTGACGAGTTCCCGGACTTCCTGACCCTCCCGGCGTACGAGCACATCCAGTAATGGCAGGCGGACGGCTCGCCGAGGACGTCTACAGCGCCGCCGACGCGCGGTTGGCCGAGGCCGACGCGCGCGTGGCGGCGCGGTATCCCGGCGAGTCTCTGGGCCGTCGTCCGGTGCACACGGTGTACGTGCCGGCGTCGCAGTACCGCACGCGCCTGGTCGCCGACTGGGGCAAACAGGCGATGCGGGTCTTCGTCGAGCACGGCGACCTGCTGAACCTCGACCCGGCGGTGGCCGAGCGAGTCCGCGAGAAGCTCCTCACCGAGCCGATCGAGGACCTCCGCATCGACTTCGAGGACGGTTACGGCCATCCCGGCGACGAAGCGGAGGACGCGGCCGCCGAGGCCGCCGGGCGCACCCTCGCGACCACCGGCGGCACTCCGTTCGCCGGAATCCGGTTCAAGAGCTTCGAAGCCGCGACGCGACGGCGGGGCATCCGGACGCTCGACCTGTTCCTCTCCGGCTTGCTTTCCGAGGGATCGCTGCCGGACGGATTCGTGGTGACGCTGCCGAAGGTCACCGCGGTCGAGCAGGTCGAAGTCGCCGCGGAAGTGTTGGGGCGGCTGGAAACCGCGTACGGGCTGGCGGACCGCTCGTTGCGGTTCGAGGTGCAGATCGAGACCGCGCAGTCGATCCTCTCGACCGACGGCACGGTCTCGGTCGCGCAGATCATCCAGGCCTCCGGCGGCCGGTGTTCCGGACTGCACTACGGGACCTACGACTACAGCGCGGGTCTCGGCATCAGCGCGGCGTACCAGAGCATGGCGCACCCCGCCGCCGACTTCGCGAAGCAACTGATGCAGGTCGCGGCTGCCGGAACGGGCGTGCGGCTGTCCGACGGTTCGACCAACCGGCTTCCGGTGGGCGACGACCTGCCGGGCGCGTGGGCCGAGCACCTGCGCCTCGTGCGGCGGTCGCTGGAGAACGGCTTCTACCAGGGCTGGGACCTGCATCCGCACCAGCTGCCGACCCGGTACGCGGCGACGTACGCCTTCTACCGCGAGGGCGCCCCGGCGGCGGCCAAGCGGTTGCAGGACTACGCGTCGAAGACCTCCGGGGGAGTGCTCGACGAGCCTGCTACGGCGGAGGCGCTGGCGCGGTATTTGCTCGGCGGGTTTCAGTGCGGGGCGTTGGCGGAAGCGGAGCTGCCGTTCGAGGCGGCGCGGCTGGACGCGTATGCGAGGCGGCAAGCGTGAACTCGTGAGCCCACGACCTCCTCCACGAACTACGAGGCCAGCGAGACAAACGACGCCGACCGGGGACCGCCCGCGGCGAAATACCGGCCTCAGCTCGATACCTGCCATCGAACACGGCAACGGGATCAGTCCCGCCCAACCGGGCCCTCCCGGGCGGGCGCCGCTGGCGGCAACCGGACTTCGCGGTCTCCGCACGTTCTGTCGTCCCCCGTGGGTAGACTGCGTGCCGGTCTTTTCGAGGGCGGGAAAGGAAACACGAAAGCCATGGCTGAGGAAACCGGGACGGTCGAAACGCTGGAGTTCCAGTCCGAGGCGCGCCAGCTGCTGCAGCTGATGATCCACTCGATCTACTCGAACAAGGACATCTTCCTGCGCGAGCTGGTCTCCAACGCCTCCGACGCGCTGGACAAGCTGCGGCTGGAGACGTACCGCGACAAGGATCTGCAGGCCGAGACCGACAACCTGCACATCGAGATTCTTCTCGACGCCGAGGCGCGCACTCTCACCGTGCGCGACAACGGCATCGGGATGAGCCGCGACGACGTCGTCAACCTGATCGGCACCATCGCGAAATCCGGCACCGCCGACTTCCTGCGCAAGCTCAAGGAGTCGAAGGAATCCGCGGGCCAGGACCTGATCGGGCAGTTCGGCGTCGGCTTCTACGCAAGCTTCATGGTCGCCGACAAGGTCACCCTGGTGACCCGGCGCGCGGGGACCGGCGAGGGCGTCCGCTGGGAATCCGCCGGCGAGGGCACCTACACGATCGAGTCCCTCTCCGACGCTCCGCAGGGCACGTCGGTGACGCTGCACCTCAAGCCCGCCGACGACGAGGACCACCTCTACGACTACACGTCGCCGTGGAAGGTGCGCGAGATCGTCAAGCGCTACTCCGACTTCATCACTTGGCCGGTGCAGATGGCCAAGGAGGGTGAAGAGGGCGGCCTTGAGACGGTCAACTCGATGAAGGCGCTGTGGGCGCGTGCGAAGGACGAGGTCTCCGACGAGGAGTACCACGAGTTCTACAAGCACATCAGCCACGACTGGACCGACCCGCTTGAGACGGTCCGGATGCAGGCCGAGGGCACCTTCGAGTACCAGGCGCTGCTGTTCCTGCCCTCGCGCGCGCCGATGGACCTGTTCATGCGGGACGCGAAGCGCGGCGTGCAGCTGTACGTCAAGCGCGTGTTCATCATGGACGACTGCGAAGCGCTGATGCCGAACTACCTGCGCTTCGTGAAGGGGGTCGTCGACGCCCAAGACCTGTCGCTGAACGTGTCGCGGGAGATCCTGCAGCAGGACCGGCAGATCCGCGCGATCCGGCGGCGGCTGGAGAAGAAGATCCTCTCCACGGTCAAGACGATGATGACCGAGGACGCCGAGAAGTACGCGACGTTCTGGTCCGAGTTCGGCCGCGCGGTCAAGGAGGGCCTGATCGACGACCCGGAGAACCGGGAGCAGATCCTGGAGATCTCGTCGTTCGACTCGACGCACCACGCGGACAAGCCCACCTCGCTGCGCGACTACGTGTCGCGGATGAAGGAGGGCCAGGAGCACATCTACTACCTGACCGGCGATTCGCGCACCGTCATCGAGAACTCGCCGCACCTGGAAGCGTTCCGCGCCAAGGGGTACGAGGTGCTGATCCTCACCGACCCGGTGGACGAGATGTGGACGGAGCCGGCGAGCGGCTTCGACGGCAAGACGTTCCAGTCGGTCGCGAAGGGCGAGGTCGACCTCGGCGACGAGACGTCTGAGGAGAAGAAGGCCGAGTACGAGGACCTGCTGAAGTGGATGTCGGCGACGCTGTCCGACACCGTCAAGGAGGTCCGCCTGTCGTCTCGGCTGACGACGTCGCCGTCCTGCATCGTCGGCGACGCGGGCGATCTGACGCCGACGCTGGAAAAGATGTACCGCGCGATGGGGCAGGAGCTGCCGCCGGTGAAGCGCGTGCTGGAGCTGAACCCGGAGCACGCGCTGGTGACCGGTCTGCGCAAGGCGTTCGCCGAGCACCCGGACGACACCTCGCTGGCCGAGACGGCGGAGCTGCTGCACGGGATGGCTTTGCTCGCCGAGGGCGGCGAGCTGAAGGATCCGAGCCGGTTCCTGAATCTGGTGGCGGAGCGGGCGGCCAAGGCGTTGTGAGGGTTCTCGTGAGTGGCGATCCCGGTTCTCACCGGGATCGCCACTCACGAGCTTGAGGAGGTTCGGATGAGGACAGTCGTCGAACACGCCGCGATCGCCACAGTCAGCGGCCCTGAGCACCGCAGCGGCCACGTCGTCCTCGAAGACGACCGCATCGCGGCTGTCGGCGACGGCACCTACCCGGGGACGGCGGACGAACGCGTCGACGCGACCGGCTGCCTTGTCACGCCGGGCCTCGTGAACACGCACCACCACCTCTACCAATGGGCCACCCGCGGCCTCGCCGCCGACCACACGCTGTTCGAGTGGCTGGTCGCGCTGTACCCGGTGTGGGCCAAGCTGGACGCGGAGATCACGCACGCCGCGGGCACCGCCGGAATGGCGCGGCTCGCCCTGAGCGGCTGCACCACGGTCGCCGACCACCACTACGTCTTCCCGTCCGGCGGCGACCAGGTGGCCGCGCTCGTCGCCGCGCGGGAGCGGATCGGCTTGCGGCTGCACCTGGTCCGCGGCTCGATGGACCGCGGCGAATCGGACGGCGGACTGCCGCCGGACAGCCTGGTCGAGACCGCCGAGGAGGCCCTCCTCGGCACCGAAGCCGCGATCGACCGCTACCACGACGCCTCGCCGGGTGCGCACCTGCAGATCGCCGCTGGCCCCTGCTCGCCGTTCACCGTCACCGAACGGCTGATGGCCGACTCGGCCGAACTGGCCCGGCGCAAGGGCATCCGGCTCCACACGCATCTGGCCGAAACCCAGGACGAGGAAAAGCAATGCCTCGCCGAAACCGGTCTCACGCCCGCGGAGTACGCGGACAAACTGGGCTGGCTGGCGTCGGATGTCTGGTTGGCGCACACCGTCCACCTCGCGCCGGACGCGATCCGCCGCTTCGGCGCGACGGCGACGGGTTCCGCCCATTGCCCGACGTCGAATGGCCGCCTGGGCAGTGGAATCGCGCCGGTGCGGGATTTGCTCGACGCCGGTGCTCCGGTCGGATTGGGCGTCGACGGCGCGGCTTCGAGCGAATCCGGCGGCTTGGCCGACGAGCTGCATCAGGCGTTGCTGCAGGCCCGGCAACGCGGCGGCCCGACCGGATTGACCACGCGGGAAGCGTTGTGGCTGGGGACAATGGGCGGCGCGCGGTGTCTCGGCCGGGAGCGCGAGACGGGCTCGGTGGAGGTGGGGAAGCTCGCGGATCTGGCGGTGTGGGATCTCAACGGGCTGAACTACGCGGGCATCGAGGACCCGGTCGCGGCGCTGGTCCTGGCCGCGCCGCCGCCGCTGCGGAGGCTGTTCGTGGGGGGAAAGACGGTCGTCGACGGCGGGCGGTTGAAGTCCGCGGACGAGACGGTGATCGCGGGCGAGCTGGCGAAGGCGAGCGCCCGGCTGCGCGAAGACTGAGGCCGTGGGCTGATCTCGCCAACAGCCCGCAGCTTCAGGCACGGTTCACCGCGCGGTTGGCACGTGGCGGATCCGCACCCCGGCCGCTTCGGGGCGGCCGCCGCTGTTGTTCAGGCACCGGCTGGTCTGGGATCCGCCCCGGTGAGCCGCGGCGGTGCTCGTCTCGACGGCAGGGCAGTGCTCTCGTGGCCCGTGATCGAGCGGATGCCGCGCACTCGGGTGGCCCCCGCTGGCTCACTGCGGCCGCTTGACCAGCACCGTTCCCGCCTCCGCCAGCGGTGCCCGCGCCGCCTGCACCGGGTCGGTCGCGTTCGGCTGGCGTGCCGCGTCCGAGATCCGCAGCAGCAACGCCACCAGGATGTAGTTCGCGAGCAGCGACGAACCGCCCTTCGACAGGAACGGCGCGGTGATCCCGGTCTCCGGAATCAGCTTCGTCACCCCGCCCACGACCACGAAAATCTGCATCACCACGGTGAACGCCAGCCCGCCGCCGAGGAGCTTGCCGAAGCCGTCCCGGACGGCGAGCGCGTGCCGCATTCCGCGCAGCGCGATCAGCAGGTACAGCATCAGCACCGCGGCCAGTCCGAGGAAACCCAGTTCCTCGCCGATGCTGGCGGTGATGAAGTCGGTGTTCGACTCGGGCACGATGTCCGGCCTGCCCGCGCCGAGTCCGGTTCCGCCCATGCCGCCGGTGCCGAGGCCGAACAGACCCTGCGCGATCTGGTACCCGCCGCCGGCCTGGTCGTAGGTCGAGAGGGGGTCGATCCAGTTCGCGACCCGTTGCCGCACGTGGTTGAACAGGAAGTACGCCAGCACGCAGCCGCCGGCGAACACCGTCAGCCCGGCGTACACCCAGATCGCCCGCTCGGTCGCGAGGTAGATCATCACCAGCACGATCCCGAAGAACAGCAGCGAGGCGCCGAGTTCCTTCTCGAACGCCAGCACCGCCACGCAGCCGAGTGCGGCGAGCACGATCGGCCCCAGATCGCGCGCCCGCGGCAGTTCGACGCCGAGCACCTTGCGTCCGGCCACGCGGAACAGTTCCCGTTTCGCCACCAGCGTCGTCGCGGCGAACACGATGAGCAGCAGCTTCGCGAACTCGCCCGGCTGGATCGACATCGGGCCGAGCTTGATCCACACCTTCGCGCCGTTGGCCTCCGACAGCGACGACGGCAGCAGCGCGGGCAGGATCACCGCGACGATTCCGGCCAGCCCGGCGAGGTAGCCGTAGCGGGTCAGCACCCGGTGATCCCGTACGAAACCGAGCACTGCCAGGAACAACGCCAGCGCCACCACCGTCCACAGCACCTGCTGCCCGGCGACGGCCGAATACTGCTTTCCGCGCTGCACCGCCTGTTCGGCGAGCCCGAGGTCGATCCGGTGGATCACTACCAGGCCCAGCCCGTTCAGCAGTACGGTGCAGGGCAGGATCAGCGGGTCCGCGTGCGGGGCCCAGCGCCGGACGGCGAGGTGCGCCGCCGCGACCACCGCGGTGAACGAGGCGCCGTAGCCGACGATGGAGAAGCTGAGCTGTGCCAGGGCGTTCGCGTCCACAAGCAGGAACGCGCACCAGACGATCGCCACCGCGAACAGAAGCAGCCGCAATTCCATACGGCGCGCGGCAGGCATGGATTTCCCGTCGGTAGAAATCAGTGAACGGCCGCGAGGGTAGTCACGATTTCTGGCAGGACGCTGAGAATGCGCGGCAATTCGGTCGGACTGTCCGAAAGCGACGGGAGCGCGGCCGGGATATGCTTTCGGGAGAGCGGACGAGCGGAGAACCAGCAGTGGCGACAGAACTGACTCCGGTGCTGGTGCCTGCCCCGTCGGCGAAAGGAACGAAACGCGCGCTCGGCGCGGCGGTGGCCGCGGTGCTGGCCGCGGCCGCGTTCCTGGTGGTGCTGCACGTCGACCGCTACTGGGGCCCGATCGATCCGGTCAGCGCGATGCTCAGCGACTACGCCTGGACTCCCGGCTGGTGGATGTGGGCGGCGGCGATGCTGCTGACGTCGGCCGGTTCGGTCGTGGTGGCCGTGGTCCTGCGCCGCCGGGGGCTTCTGCGCGGAACGCTGACGGTCGTCGCGATGACCGCCTGGTGCGCCGGGCTCGCGGCGGTCGCGTTGTTCACGAAGGACCCGCAGGGAAATGCGGTGACGTGGGTCGGCAAAGTGCATCTCGGGGCGACCGGGATCAGTTGTGTGAGTTTGCCGTTGGCCGGATGGCTGCTCGGCCGGACGCACCGGAATGCGCCGGGGTGGCGGGGGTATGCGCGCTGGTCGCGTATTACGGGACTGGCGGCCGTGCCGTTCTTTCTGCCGTTTCTCATTCCGTTCGCGGCCAATGTCGCATTCGGGCAGCATCTGCCGACCGTCGCGACCGGGCTCGTGGAACGGCTGATGGCGGTGCTGGAACTCGTCGAACTGCTCGTGCTCGCCGGATGGGCGTGGCGCGCGGCGGAATGATCAGGTGGCGTCGGGATCGACCGGCGGCCGCTCGTTGGCGCGCAACGGAACCGGCGGCGGCGTCGAGGCCGGGCGGGGGGCCGGGGGCGTGTCGTCGAGCAGGTATCTCGTCACGGCCGCCCGGGGGCTGCCCATCCGCAGGGACTGCAGTTCCTGCAACGGTTTCCGCAGCTCCTGGTACTCCGGGCCGATCTCGGCTTCGAGCTGGGCTTTGGCGCCCGCGGCGAACCCGCGTGCCCGTTTCAGGGCTTGCGCGACCCAGTGCGCCGCCTCGGGCAGCCGTTCCGGGCCGAGGATGAACAACCCGGCGAGCAGTAAAATCACGATGTGGTCGATGCTGAGACCGAACACCGGCCACCTCCCGCGGACCCGGACGTTGGTTCCAGCTTAGCTGTCCTCGGGACGTCGCTTCCCGTCGTCACCCAGTTCCGCCAGCAGCCGTCGCGCCACGTCGACCACCGCCGCGCCCGCGACCGCCATCGGTTCGGTCGTCCGCATGGAGCGGCACAGCACGAACGCGCCTTCCAGGCTGGTCACCAGGGCGAGCGTGAGCGTGCGGGCGTGCTCCTCGGGAAGGCCGAAGGCGGAAAATCCCTTGGTGCCCGCTTTGGTCCACGCCTCGAACACGTCCGCGGTGGCCCTGCGCAGAGGTTCGTTGGTGGTCGCCGCTTCGAGCGCGACGGTCGCGATCGGGCAGCCCTCGACGTAGTCCGTGTCGAGCAGCGTGGTGACCGCGCCCGCGAAGAACGTTTCGATGCCGGTGATCAGGTCCGGCGAAGGGGCGATGAAGACTTCGAACAGCTGCGCGTACTGCATCCCCGAGGTGCGTACCACTTCTTCGCCCAGCTGCTCCTTGCCGCCGGGGAAGAAGTGGTACACCGACCCGAAGGGCGCGCCGGCTTTCTCGACAATCTGCTTCATGCCGGTACCCGCGTACCCGCCGTGGCGGAACAACTCCGCCCCGGCGGCGAGGATGCGGTCCTTGGTGCCAGTCACGCCACCGAGGATAACTCCTTGACAGTAGAGCGTTCTATCAAGCGCGGCCGGAGCACCAGGTTGAGCACCACCGCGGTCACGCAGCCCGCGCTGATCCCGGAGTTGAGCACGACCTGCAGCGCAGCCGGGAACCCGGAGTAGAAGTCCGGCATGGCGATCGGGATGAGCCCGACGCCGAGCGACGCGGCGACGATCGCGACGTTGACCGGATGCTCGAACGACGCCTTCGCGAGCGTCCGGATGCCGCTCACCGCGACGCTGCCGAACAGGACCAGCCCGGCTCCGCCGAGCACCGGCTGCGGCACCAGCGCGATGATCCCGCCGGTCACCGGGAACACGCCCAGCAGCACGAGCACCAGGCCGCTGGCCGCGACCACGTACCGGCTCACCATGCGGGTGAGCGACACGAGGCCGATGTTCTGCGCGAACGCCGTGCAGGCGAACCCGCCGAAGATCGTGCCGACGGCGGTGGAGAGCCCGTCCGCGCGCAGGCCGTCGGCCAGGACGCGACTGGTGGTCGGCCGGTCCACGATCTCGCCGAGCGCCAGCAGGTCAGCGGTGCTTTCCGCCATGATCACCAGCATCACGATGAGCATCGAGACGATCGCGGCGATGTCGAACGACGGGGTGCCGAAGTGGAACGGCGTCACGATGCCGAACACCGGGGCCTGCTTCAGCGTCGATGTGTCGACTTGGCCCATCGGCCATGCCGCGGCGGTGCCGGCGACCAGGCCGAGCAGCAGCGCGATCCGGCTCCAGAACCCGGTCAGGAACCGGGTGAAGACGAGCACCGCGACCAGTGTGATCCCGGCCAGCACGAGCCCGCTGGGCTTGGCCGATTTGTGCTGCGCGGCGATCCACTGCACGGCGACCGGCAGCAGCGAGATCCCGATGAGCGTGATGACCGTCCCCGTCACCACCGGCGGGAAAAACCGCGTCAGCTTGGAGAAAAACGGTGCGGCGAACACTACGAACACGCCGCCGGCGAGCGTGGCGCCGTAGACGACGCCCAACGCGTTGCCGTCGCGATGCTGCGCTGCGATGGACAGGATCGGTGCGACGGCGGCGAAAGTGACGCCGTTGACCAGCGGCAGTCTCGCGCCGAAGCGCCAGAAGCCGAGGGTCTGCAACAGGGTGGCCAGTCCCGCGGTGAACAGCGCCGCGCTGATCAGCAGCGCGAGCTGGCCGGGGGAGAGGCCGACGGCCGCGCCGATGACGAGCGGTGGCGCCACCACTCCGGCGTACATGGCCGCGACGTGCTGGATTCCTCCGAGGATCAACTGCGGCAGCGGAGGCGCCGCGTCCACGGGGTGCCGAGAAGGTCGTTCCTGTGTTCCTGACATGCGCTCTCCCGGGGGTGTCGTGAGTGGCGGTCACGGTGAGAACCGTGATTGCCGCTCACGAGGGACGGGGCTAGAGCACGGCGTCGGTCCAGGCCGGGCCGGGCTCTTCGGCTTCGTCGCGGACCACCGTGCCTTCGATGAGGCCGTACGGCCGGTCGGCGGCGTAGAACACCTCGCCTGAGTTCTCGAGGCCGAAGGGGCTTAGATCGACAAGGAAATGGTGCTTGTTGGGCAGGGAGAACCGGATCTCGGCTACTTCCGGCCGTGCCCGCAGCACGGCTTCGCCCATCGCGTACAGGGTCTGCTGCAGCGAAAGACTGTGCTTGGTGGCGAACGTCTCCAGGAGCGTCCGCCGGATCTCCCGATGGCTTTTGGCCCAGTCGATCCCGGTGAATCCCTCGTAGCGCCAGCGCGCGGTCACGGCGGTGGCGAGAATGCGGTCGTCGGTTTCGGCGAGCGTGGTGTACTCGTCCTTCGGGTAGCCGTGGAATTCGGACCCGGTGGACTTGAGCACGACCAGACCGTCCACTCCGGACACCACCCAGGCGCGGCCGGCGTGCACGGTGACGGTCGTGGTGCGGCGTTCGCCGCCGGAGCTGCTGAACGAGTGGTCGTGCGGCGCGCCGTCCACCGTGATGCGGTCCCATTCCTGCTCTTCGACGGAGATCCGCGCGCCGGTGATCTTCTCCTGGGTGCCGACGAAGTGCTGGCCGAGCCGGAGAGCGAAGTCCTCGATCTCGCCGACGTCCTGCTGCTTGGCGAACGCGTACACCGTGTTCTTCTGCGTGTCGGTGGCCAGCACGGCGGAGTTGTCGCCGGTGAGGTGCGTGGCCGACAGGTCGCCGCGCAGGGCCGAGGACACTGTGAGGTCGCGCAGATGGTGGACGCCGCTGGTGCGCCGGACGGTGACGAGGCGGACCTCGGCCTTGCCG
This sequence comes from Amycolatopsis rubida, assembly GCF_900115345.1. Classification (GTDB taxonomy): domain Bacteria; phylum Actinomycetota; class Actinomycetes; order Mycobacteriales; family Pseudonocardiaceae; genus Amycolatopsis; species Amycolatopsis rubida. The sequence goes on from NZ_FOWC01000025.1 coordinate 56,588, forward strand.
TACTGGTTGGGGCCCAACGAGATTCCCATGTCAGCTCCCGCGATAGGTGGAATAGGCGAACGGGCTCAGCAGCACCGGCACGTGGTGGTGCGACGTGCCGTCGACGATCCGGAAAGCGATCGTGACGCCGGGGAAGAACGCCTCCGGGCCGAGGTAGCTCCCGGTGTCGAAGACCAGCCGGTACACCCCGGGGTCGAGCGTGTCCGGGCCGAGGTCGCGGATGCGGCCGTCGTCATCGGTCGCGCCCTCGGCGATCAGCGAGCCGTCCTGGCGCTCGAAGCGCACGGCGATCCCGGCGGCGGGCTCGCCGGTGGCGGTGTCGAGGACGTGGGTGGTCACGAGGCTCATGCCCTCGCCTCCTTGCCGAGTTTCCCGCTGCCTGCCCGGGAGCCCGTGATTCGCTGGCGAGCGGCGCTCATGCTGTTACCGCTTTCGCCAGGCGCAGTTGCGCGATCTTGGCCAGCTCCGCGCCGGCGACGTCGAGTTCGGTGTCCGGGTCGTTGCCGAGCCGGGAGCGCAGGTTGGCGAGCAGTTCCTCGCCGCTGCGTCCGCTCGCGCACACCAGGAACACGTGGCCGAAGCGGGCTTCGTATTCGGCGTTGGCGGCGGCGAATTCGTCCGCGTTGTCCACGCCGGACTGCTCCGAACGGGACCAGTCGGCGTCGCTGCCCTTGCCGCTCGGGCGTTCGCCGATCCTCGGGTGTGCGGCGATCGCGTCGCGGATCTCGTTGCGGTGCAAGGGAGTCGCGCTGTCCGCGCTCGTGCTCAGCGCGGCGAAATCGGCGTACGGGCGGCCTTCGAGCACCGTGTCGACCCAGCGCCGCACGGCCAGGCAGGCAGTGAGCATCGGCCGGAGTTCGGCGGCGGATGCGGAGTTGAACTCGGCGAGTGCGAGCGGCAACGGAATCTCCTGAAGGGGAGGTGGTGTTCCGCTGACCGTACGGCCGGGTCGAGCATGCGTCAACACTTTGTTGAATGACTGCTCAGTCGGCTTCCCGGTTGAGGTAGTTGTAGACCGTGAACCGCGTGACGCCCAGTTCCTCGGCGACCGCCGAAACCGATTTCCGCAGGTTGAAGGCCCCTCGCTCGCGCAGCAGGCGGACCGCGCGCTGCTTTTCCGGCCGGTCGAGTTCGCGGAGTTTCGAGCCGAGTTCGCGTTCCACGTCGGAGATCAATCGCGAAAGCGCGCTGTTGAGTTCGACCGCCGGAACGGTGTCGGAATCGTCGGTCCGGCGCAGTTGCAGCGTCACCCGGGTGGCCCCGCCTTCGAGGGCGGCCCGGGCGATCGAGGGCAGCGCGGCGAACAGTTCGTCGGCAGTCCCGCGGGCGAGGGTGCCGAGTGGGCCGAAGTCGGTGTCGAGCCCGGCCGCGTCGGCGGCGTCGCGGGCGCGGACGGCGTGCTCCGGCGGTGCGCCCTCGCCGCGGAACGGCTCGCTGGTGAACTCGGCTTCCAACTCCACCCGGTGACCGTAACGTGGGAGAGACGGCGTTGACGAGCCGGGAAGGACGTGTCTAATCTCGGTGAGCGAAAGACTCTTTCCGTAACGTGGAACTGGAGGATGCCGTCGATGGACCTCGTGGTGCGGGCCGCACGCGCGGTGACCCCCGCCGGTCTCGGGCCGGCGACGATCGGCGTGCGGGACGGCCGGATTGTCGCCGTGGAACCCGGCGTTGTCGAGATGGCGGGCGCGCGGGTCGTCGAGCTGGCTGACGACGAGGTGCTGCTGCCCGGTCTCGTGGACACCCACGTGCACGTCAACGACCCCGGCCGCGCCGAGTGGGAGGGCTTCGGGACCGCGACGCGCGCGGCTGCCGCCGGCGGCGTCACGACGATCGTGGACATGCCGCTCAACAGCCTGCCGCCGACGGTCGACGTGGCCGCGCTTGAGGTCAAGCGCAAGGCAGCGAGCGGTCGCGTGCACGTGGACGTCGGGTTCTGGGGCGGTGCGATTCCCGGCAACGAAGGCGATTTGCGCGGGCTGCACGACGAAGGCGTCTTCGGCTTCAAGTGCTTCCTGCTGCACTCCGGCGTCGACGAGTTTCCGCCTCTGGACGCGTCCGGTCTGGAATCCGCCCTGCGTGAGCTGAAGTCGTTCGACGCGCAGATGATCGTGCACGCGGAGGATTCCGACGCGATCGAGGCCGCTCCCGACCCGCACGGCGAGAAGTACCACGACTTCCTCGGCTCCCGCCCGCGCGGCGCGGAAAACCTGGCCATCACGCAGGTGATCGAAGCGGCTCGGCGCACTGGTGCTCGCGCGCACATTCTGCATCTGTCCTCTTCGGACGCTTTGCCGCTGATCGCCAGTGCCCGCCGCGAGGGGGTCGAGCTGTCGGTGGAAACCTGTCCGCACTACCTGTCGTTCGTCGCGGAGGAAATCCGGGACGGCGCAACGCAATTCAAGTGCTGCCCGCCGATCCGCGAGGCGGCGAACCGGGAACTGCTGTGGCAGGGTTTGGCGGACGGCGTGATCGACACGATCGTCAGCGACCATTCGCCGTGCACGCCGGAGCTGAAGCGCTTCGATACCGGCGATTTCGGCCTTGCGTGGGGCGGCATTTCCAGTCTGCAGCTGGGCCTGCCCGCGATCTGGACGCAGGCCCGCCAGCGCGGCTTCGGCCTGACCGACGTGGTGCGGTGGATGGCCGAGCGTCCGGCCGCGCAGGTCGGGATGACGCGCAAGGGCAAACTGGAAGTGGGCGGCGACGCCGATTTCTGCGTCTTCGCGCCGGACGAAGCCTTCGTGGTGGATGTCGCGAAGCTCAAACACCGCAACCCGGTGAGCGCGTACGACCAGCGTCCGCTGGCCGGCGTCGTGCGCGGCACGTGGCTGCGCGGCGAGCCGGTGACCGGCGGCGAAGCGAGGGGGACTCTGCTGACCCGGGGCAATTGCTGAAGAGATGGAGGAGCACGTGTCCGACCGTCCGGAGTGGACTACCCAGCCCGATCTGGCCTCGCGCCTGTTCGGGGGCACCGTGATGTGGGCGAGCGACGAACTGTTCGCCGAAAAGGAAAACCTGGTCAACCCGTGGCGGCCGGCGCACCGCGCCGAAACGTTCGGCCCGAAGGGCCAGGTGTACGACGGCTGGGAGACCCGGCGGCACCGCGAACCCGGCGACGACCACGCCCTCCTCCGCCTCGGCCTCGGCGGCGTGGTGTCCGGCGTGGTGGTGGACACGGCGTTCTTCAAGGGCAACTACCCGCCGTTCGTGTCCGTGGCGGCGACGTCGGCGCCCGGCTACCCGAGCGCGGCCGAACTGCAGGACGCCGACTGGGACCTCCTGGTCGACCACGAACCGGCGGCCGGCGACTCGGAGAACTACTACAAGGTGACGTCCCCGCGTCGCTACACCCACGTGCGCCTCACCCAGCACCCCGACGGCGGCGTCGCCCGGCTGAGGGTGCACGGTTCGCCGGTGCCCGACCCTTCGCTGCTCGACCCGCGCTCGCTGGACTTGGCGGCGCTGGAGAACGGCGCGGTCGTCACCGGGTGCAGCGACATGTTCTATTCGTCGCCGAACAACATGCTGTCGCCGGGCCTCGCCGCGCACCAGGCGGAGGGCTGGGAAACCGCCCGCCGCCGCGACGACGGCAACGACTGGGCGACGGTGTCCCTGGCAGGCGCGGGTTTGATCCGGTTCGTGGAGCTGGACACCGGCAACCTCAAGGGAAACGCGCCCGGCTGGGCCGCGGTGAGCGGCCGCCTCGACGAGGGCGAGTGGGTGGAACTGTTGCCGCGCACCAGGTTGCAGCCCGACACCCGGCACCGCTTCGCCCTGGCGGACGACGGCCCCGAGATCACGGAGGTCCGCCTGGACATCTACCCCGACGGCGGCCTCGCCCGGCTGCGGCTGTTCGGCGAGCTGAGCAAGCGCGGCCGGGAAGCCATGACGGCGCGGTTCGCGGAGACGTCGGACTGAGTCTTCCCGGCCCCTGGCCCGGGACTTCCCTTGCCCGCCCGGCTCGGTTCGCGCCCGGGGACCGTCCGTGCGGGCCACCCTGAGGGAATCAGATTCCCTCAGGGTGGCCCGCACGGCTTTTCCGGTCCGGTCACTCCGCGGCGGCCGGGTCCGGATGCTCCTGGCGCCACTGCTCGTCGGAGGTGTTCCAGGCTTCCTCGGCCTGCATCTGGATGTCGGTGATCGACTTGTCGAAGTTGACCGCGTCCTTGCCGGCCCAGCCGACGAAGTTCTTGCTGCTCTTGGCGTCGGACATGGTCTTGAGGAAGGTGAACACCTTCGGATACTGCTTGAAGAACTCTTCCGGTCCCTTGACGATTTCCGACCAGACGTTCTTCCCGCCGGTGTACTGCTTGATGCCGGGGATGTCGCAGACGTTCTTCAGCCAGCTTTCGTGCTTCTTCATCCAGCTGAACTCGTACGGCTTGAACGGGGACTGCGGGCCGGACCCGCCGCTTCCGCTGTTCCCGCCGCCCCCGTTTTCGTGGTTGGCGCCGCCCGGGTTGTCCTCGTGCTGATTGCCGCCCGGGGTGTCCTCGTGGTTGGTGTTGTTGCCACCCGGGGTGTCTTCGTGGTTCGTGTTGCCGCCGGGCGGGTCCTCGTGATGGTTGTTCCCGCCCGGCGGGTCGTCGTGATGGTTGTTGCCGCCCGGGGAGTCGTCGTGTCCGGTGTTGCCGCCCGGCGAGTTCTCGTGGTGGTCGCCCCCTCCGCCCGGGGCGTCCTCGTGGTGCGTGTTGCCGCCCGGGGTGTCGTGCGGGCGGTCGGGCGGCGGGTTGAAGTGCTGGTCCGCGGCCAGCCAGGTGTCGAACGGGTCGTCCTCGTGCGGCTGGTTGTTCGGCCGCTCCTCGTGCGGATTGTTGTTGCCGCCCGGCGGATCCTCGTGATGGTTGTTGCCGCCCGGGGTGTTGTCGTGGCCGGTGTCGCCACCCGGGGTGTCTTCGTGGTTCGTGTTGCCGCCGGGCGGATCCTCGTGGTGGTTGTTGCCACCGGGAGCGTCCTCGTGACCTGTGTTGCCGCCGGGCGGATCCTCGTGGTGGTTGTTCCCGCCAGGAGTGTCCTCGTGCTGGTTGTTGCCGCCGGGAGCGTCGTCGTGCGGCGTGTTGTTCCCGCCGTGACCACCCTGTCCGCCTTGACCGCCCCCGCCGCCATGGCCGCCGCCGAGGTCGGTCATCTCGTGGTTGTTCCCGCCGCCGTGCGAGCCGCCGCCGCGACCGGGCTTCACCTTTTCCGCCAGTTGCGCCAGCCGGCTCGCGGTCCGGCCTCCGAGGCCGACCACCCGGGCGATCTTGGACGCCATCGTCAGCGCCAGCGAGATCCCCGACCGGATCACGTTCCCGACCCCGACCACGATCGACGCGCCGAACGTGAACGCCGCCATCGCGAGCGCGATCAGCATGGTCGCGATGACGTCGCCGAGGAACGTCGTGATCAGGTCGCGGATCAGCGAGCGCACCACGGAGACCAGGGCCATCGTCGTTTTGACCACGTAGCCCGCGACGTCGACCGCGTGCCCGGCGCTGTCGATCTGGCCGCGCCGGTCGCCGATGTTCTTCTTGAACGCCTCGGCGCCCTCGCCCTGCCAGTTGGCGACCGTCTTCTGCAGCGTGGTGTCCAGGTCCTTCGCCGCGTTGCGCAGATTTTCGGCGGTCTTGTGCAGTTCCTCGGCCATCTTGCTGATCGCCGCGGGGTCGCCGGCGAGCTTGTCGAGGCCCTCTTTGAGGAACGAGATGTGCTCGATCAGCCAGCCGAGCCCGGCCGCGATCAGTTTGCCGAACGGGTCGAGGACGAACGCCGCGGTGTCCGCGATCGCGCCGACGATCGAGACGCCGATCTCGACCCCCACCGCGGCCGCGTCGGCTCCGTGCAGGTGCTGGATCTCCTGGATCGACGAGACGACGCTGTGCCAGCTGTCCGCGACACCCGCGCCGGTGGTGCTGTTCGAGTCGGTGATGGGCTCGACGACGCTCATTTCACCTGCTCCGGCTTGAACTTGTCGAACGCCTTCGCGAGGTCCTGGTCGCCCTTGCTGTACTGCTCGCTGGCCTGCCGCGTCTTGTCCGCGCTGTCGGTCACGTCCTTCGCGACGCCGTGCAGGTTGTCCGAGACGGCCTTCAGCGCGATCCGCGCGGGAATGGCGAGCACCTGCGCGAGCACGACGCCGAACGCGTCGATGTCCCCGCCGTTGGCGTCGTCCACCGCCTTCGCGGAGTCGTTCACCGTCGGCACGGTCGTCTTGTCCAGGTACTCGCTGAATGTGTGCAACTCGTCCGTGTGGACGGTGAAGCCGTTCCCTGCCACCAACACTCCTTCGGCTGCCGCGATCGGGCCGCGCCGAGTAGAGCAGCGGAGGCTGAACCGGAGGCGACGTCCGTGCGGACGAAGGGTGAACGAGAGCGCTTCCTGCCCGAGCGTGCGGGCCGGAATGAACGGACGGGTCAGCCGCGCGCGCTGGGCCGGTTCAGGTAGGCGGAGAAGGACGACAGCAGAGCCGCGACGCCGACGATCGCGGTGACCCACCACGGGCCGCCGCTCACCAGGTTGAACACGAACGCGGCTGCCATCAGGACGGCGGCGATGATGTTCCTGATCTGCAGCCCGGAGGGTTTCGCCATGCCTCCACCCTCTCACGAGCACCGCGGCAGGGCCTTGTCCGCTGTTGGCTAGATTGCTAGCATCCTAGGATGGCCGGTGAAGAGGTCAAACAATTCAACGTCTACCTGCCGGTCGAACTGATCAAGCAGGTGAAGTACCGGGCGATCGAGACCGAGCAGTCGCTGTCCGCGCTGGTCACCGCGGCCTTGCGGGCTTATCTCGGCACCCCGCCCGGACAACGAGAGGACGGCTGACATGAGCGACGGCATCACGATGTTCGTCATGGAGACGCACAACTGGGGCAAGACCGCGAAGTTCCTGCAGCGCGTGGGATTCAGCCTCGATTTCGAGACCGACCACAACTCGGGGCAGCTCTCGAACGGCGACGGCGCGCCGGTGTTCGTCGTCGAGGTGCCCGAAAACCAGGAGCCGCGCACGGCCGTGGTGGTGGCGGTGCCGGACGAGTCGGTCGACGCGGAACTCGACGTCGTCACGCAGTTCGAAGACACCCACTACGGCACGCGCGAGATGACCGTGCGCGACCCGGACGGCCGGATCTGGACGCTGCGGGCCCCGAAGTGAGCGAGCCGGACCACACCGCGGTGCGCGTCGCGTTGTGGCGTGCGCTGCACGTGCTCGCCGATCCGCCGCCGCACGCGCTGGCCGACGAGATTGGTCTCCGGCTGGCCGATCCGGGCCCGGACTGGCGGTCCCGGCCGGACATGGACCTGGACTTCACCCGGCGGTTCCGCGCGGGAATCGCGGTGCGCAGCCGGTTTGTCGAAGATCTGGTACGCGAACGCGGGGTCTCGCAGTACGTCCTGCTCGGCGCCGGGCTGGACACGTTCGCGCAGCGGGAACCGGAACTGGGTGTGCGAGTGTTCGAGATCGACCAGCCGGGGACGCAGGAGTGGAAACGCGCGCGGCTGGCCGAACTGGGGCTGCCCGCCCCGCACCGGTTCGTGCCGGTCGATTTCGAATCCGGCGAGCAGTGGCCGGAACGCTTGGCCGCCAACGGTTTCGAGCTGGAGAAACCCGCGGTGGTGGCCTCGACCGGAGTCAGCATGTACTTGACTCGCGAGGCGAACGCCGCGACGTTGCGCGCGCTCGCCGAGTTCGCGCCGGGCACCGTGGTGGCGATGACGTTCCAGATGCCGGAGGAGTATCTGGACGAACCCGATCGCGCGGCCCGGGCAGCGGCGATGAAGGGCGCGAAGGCGGCGGGGACGCCGTTCGTGAGCTTCTTCGCGCCGGACGAGATGCTGGATTTCGCGCGAGAGTGCGGTTTTCACGACGTCCGGCAGGTCAGCGCGGCGGAGTTGACCAAGCGGTATCTGCCGAACCGTTCGGACGGGCTGGCGGCGTCGGGGGAGGAGTTCCTGGTCGCGACGGTCAGCTGAAGCTGGACGGAACGCGGCCGCCGGAGCGGCAGGTCGCCGAGACGACCGGGTCCGGACGGCGTTGCCCCGGCACCGCTCGTGGCCTGGTCAGGGTGCGGACTGCCGCCGGGAACTGATCACCCCCGTGTTGAACCCGGCGAGATGCAGCCCGCCGGCGAACCGCGCGTGTTCGATCTTCACACAGCGGTTCATCACCACGTCCAGCCCCGCCTCGCGGGCGCGGTCCGCCACCGGTTCGTGCCACAGGCCGAGCTGGAGCCACAACGTCCGCGCGCCGGCCTCGATGACCTCCTCGGCCACCCCGGGGAGGTCGTCGTGCTTGCGGAACACGCTCACCAGATCCAGATCGCCCGGCACGTCCGCCAGCGACGGATACACCGGCCGCCCCAGCAGCGTGCCGAGCCGCGGGTTCACGAAATTGACCTCGTACCGCGTCGAAGACAGCAGATACGTCGCCACGAAGTAGCTCGGCCGCGCCGGATTCGCCGACGCGCCCACGACCGTCACCGATTTCGCGCGCCCGAGAAGACGCCGCCGTTCGACCGCTCCGACGTCGTAGCTCACGCGTTCACCGCCTGTTCGAGGGCCTGGTCGAGGTCCCACAGCAGATCCTCGACGTCCTCCAGCCCGACGGACAGCCGGATCAAGTCCGCGCCGACGCCCGCCGCGGCGAGCTGCTCCTCGGACAGTTGCGCGTGTGTCGTCGAGGCCGGATGGATCACCAACGTCCGCGCGTCGCCGACGTTCGCCAAGTGCGACAACAGTTCCACCGACTCCACGAACTTCTCGCCCGCCGCGCGTCCGCCCTTCACCCCGAACGAGAACACCGCGCCGGGCCCCTGCGGCAGATACCGCGCCGCCCGCTCGTGATCCGGATGATCGGGCAACCCCGCGTAAGACACCCACGCGACCCGCGGGTCCGCGTTCAGGTACTCCGCGATCGCCTGCGCGTTGACGACATGCGCGTCCATCCGCTGCGGCAGCGTTTCCACGCCCTGCAGCAGCAGAAACGCCGAATGCGGTGACAGCACCGCGCCGATGTCGCGCAATTGCTCCGCGCGCAGCCGTGTGCAGAACGCGTACTCGCCGAAGTTCTCCCAGTACTTGAGCCCGCCGTAACTGTCGACGGTCTCGGTCATCCGGGGGAACTTTCCGTTGCCCCAGTTGAAGGTTCCCGCCTCGACGACGATCCCGCCGAGCGTCGTGCCGTGCCCGCCGAGGAACTTCGTGGCGGAGTGCAGGACGATGTCCGCGCCTTGCTCGATCGGGCGGCAGAGGTACGGCGTGGCGAGCGTCGCGTCGACCACGAGCGGAATGTCGTGCGAACGCGCGAGATCGGCCAGTCCGTCGAGGTCCGCGATCGCGCCGCTCGGGTTGCCGATCACCTCGGTGTAGATCAGCTTCGTGCGGTCGGTCACCGCTTTGGCGTAGTCCTCGGTGTCGCCGCGCACGAATGTCGTCTCGACGCCGAACCGCGCGAGTGTTCCGGTGAGCTGCGTGACGGTGCCGCCGTACAGCCCGGCAGCCGACACGATGTGGTCGCCAGCCTCCGCGAGCGCCGCGAACGTCAGGAACTCCGCCGCCTGCCCGCTGGCCGTCGCGACCCCGCCGATGGCCCCTTCGAGACTCGCGATGCGCTCCTCGAACGCCGCGACGGTCGGGTTGCCGATCCGGCTGTAGATATTCCCGTACTTCTGCAGCGCGAACAGATTGGCCGCGTCGGCCGCGTCCTCGAACACGAAGCTGGTCGTCTGGTAGATCGGCACCGCGCGGGCCCCGGTCGCGGGGTCGGGAGTGCCGCCGGCGTGCAAGGCACGGGTGCGGAAGCCCCAAGTGCGTTCGTTCATCGACCGCCACGCTAACCCAGTGCTGGGGGTCGCGGCCATTCCTCCCGGACAGTGATCGGGCGGGCGCGCCAGACCACCGCGAGCGCCGGATCCCCGGAGGGGTCCGGTTCGATCCGTTCGACCGCGAAGCCTTCCCGCTCGTAGAACGCCCCGGCCCGCTCATTGGCGGCGAAGTGTTCGATGCGCAGCTTGTCGACGCTGGCTGGCAGCTGGCTGGCGAGAGCGTCGAGCAGCCGCCGGCCCAGCCCGCGGCCGCGGTGTTCCGGGTACAGGTAGAGCTTGTAGACGACGTGGTCCGCTCCGCGCTGTCCCACGGCGACGATGTGCCCGTCGTTGTCGGCGACGACAACCCGCCCCTCCATCACGGCTGCGCCGATATGCGATTCGTTCCACCACCGGCGGACTTGTCGGTGGGCGGCTGCATCGCCGATCAGCGGGGTGTAGTGCGGCGGGATGTGCTTTTCGCCGAAGCGGCAGATCGCCCCGACGTCGCCCGGTTCAGCTGGGCGTAGCCGGGTCACGGCCCGTCGTCCCTCTTCCGCCAAGCGCTCACCGAAACCGCCAGCGTCACGTCCCGCCCCGCCGCCGCTTCGAGCCGTTCCCGCCGCCCGTCCCGGTCCAGGTGAAATCCCGCGGGCCCCATCGCCACGACATCCCGCACCTGCGCGGCACTGAACGCCTGAGTCCGGACCACCTCGACCCCGGACTCCCGCACGAACAACCCGCCCAGCGCGGCTTCGAGCCGTTCTTCCTTCCGCGCGTCCACCGCGAGCACCAGGTCGCCCAGTTCCGCGAGATGCCCCGGCAACGGCGAGGCCACCACCAGCTTCCCGCCCGGCGCGAGCACCCGGTGGAACTCCGCGGCGTTCCGCGGCGAGAAGACGTCCAGCACCACCGAAGCCACCCCGTCGGCCACCGGCCACGGCTCCCACAGGTTCCACACCGCCGCACCCAGCCGCGCGTGCGCCCGCGCGGCCCGCCGCAACGCGATCGCCGACACGTCCAGCGCGAGCCCGACCGCGTCCGGCGCGTCATCCAGCACTCGCGAGAGGTAATAGCCCGGCCCAGCACCGGCGTCGATGATCAATCCAGGAGCAGAACCAACCTCGGCGACCGCTTCGGCGAGCGGCGCGTACGCCCCGGAAGACAAAAACGCCGCGCGCGCGTCCACCATCGGCGCGGTGTCGGCCGTCCCAGCCGGGATGCGCGCGTGCAGGAGGTTGACGTAACCCTGCCGGGCCAGATCGAACGAATGCCGCCGCTCGCAGCACAGCGTCCGGCCGGTCAGCTCGACCGGCTCCGCGCACACCGAACAGCGCAGCGCTTCGATCACCCGATCAGGCAAAGACATGGCGCTATTCGACCATGAGGTTGCCTGACCGGACATTTCGCCCTGGATCCCTGGAAACGTCCTCGTAACAACCCGCGTGCCGGAGTTCACGCGAGGGAAACGTGAACCGAAGCCTGGTGAAACACCGGCGGCCAACACTTCCTCTGCAGTTGCCCACGGCACGGGAGGACGATTGTGCTGAACGCCGGAGACACCGCCTGGGTGCTGATCAGCGCCGCGCTGGTCATGCTCATGACCCCGGGCCTCGCGTTCTTTTACGGCGGCATGGTCCGCGCGAAGAGCGTTTTGAACATGTTGATGATGAACTTCATCGCACTCGCGATAGTCGGGGTGCTGTGGGTGCTCTTCGGGTTCTCGCTGTCCTTCGGCGACGACGCTTTCGGCGGCCTGGTCGGGAACCTCGACTTCGCCGGCCTGTCGGACGCGTTCGGCAAGCTCGTCGGGCTCGCCAGCGAAGGGCCGCCAGCCGTTCCGTGGCCGGGACCGGACGCGTTGCCCCTGCTCGCGTTCTGCATGTTCCAGCTGATGTTCGCGATCATCACCCCGGCACTCATTTCCGGAGCCATCGCGGATCGCGCGAAGTTCTGGGGCTGGACGCTTTTCGTGACGATCTGGGTCGTCGTCGTCTATTTCCCGGTCGCGCACTGGGTGTTCTCGTTCGACGGATTCACCGGCAAGGATTCGGCGGGCGGCTGGATCGCCAACCAGCTCAAGGCGCTCGACTTCGCGGGCGGCACGGCGGTGCACATCAACGCGGGCGCCGCGGGGCTCGCCCTCGCGCTGGTCCTCGGCAAGCGCAAGGGCTGGCCCAAGGACACCGGCCGTCCGCACAACGTCCCGTTCGTCCTGCTCGGCGCGTCGCTGCTGTGGTTCGGCTGGTACGGCTTCAATGCCGGTTCCGCGCTCGGCGCGAACGACCTCGCGGCCGTCGCGTTCACCAACACGACTGTCGCGACCGCGGCCGCGGTGCTCGGCTGGCTGGTCGTGGAACAGCTGAAGTTCGGCAAGCCGACCACGCTCGGCGCGGCTTCCGGCGCGGTGGCCGGGCTGGTCGCGATCACCCCCGCCTGCGGTTTCGTGAGCCCGCTCGGCTCGATCGCGATCGGCGTGATCGCCGGGGTGCTGTGCGCGCTGGCCATCTCGCTGAAGTTCCGCTTCGGCTTCGACGACTCCCTCGACGTCGTCGGCGTGCACCTCGTCGGCGGTCTCGTCGGCACCGTGCTGATCGGCTTCTTCGCCACTACGAGCGTGAACTCGGCGGGCGCGGACGGCCTCTTCTACGGCGGCGGCTTCAAGCAGCTGGGCATCCAGGTGGTCGCCGCGCTCGCCGTCCTGGGCTACTCGTTCGTCATGACCTTGATCATCGGCTTCGCGATCAAGAAGGCCGGCGGCTTCCGCGTCAGCGCCGAACACGAGGTCAGCGGCATCGACGAGGGCCAGCACGCGGAGAGCGCCTACGACTTCACCGGCATGGGCGGCCTCGGCCACTCGGCGACGTTCCCGGTCAAGCCCGTCACGAAACTCGAGGAGACCAAGGCATGAAGCTCATCACCGCGATCGTCAAGCCGTTCACGCTCGACGACGTCCGCTCCTCGCTGGAGCAGCTGGGCGTGCTCGGGATGACGGTGAGCGAGGTCCAGGGCTACGGCAGGCAGAAGGGCCACACCGAGGTCTACCGGGGGGCCGAGTACTCGGTGGACTTCGTGGCCAAGCTGAAGATCGAGGTCGTGGTGGACGACGTCGTGGTCGAGAAGGTCCTCGACGCGGTCACCACCGCCGCGCACACCGGGAAGATCGGCGACGGGAAGGTCTGGGTGACTCCGGTGGAGACAGTGATCCGGGTCCGCACCGGCGAACGCGGCACGGACGCGCTGTAGCCGATGACCGACGGGGGAGAACTCGCCCGAGCCACTGCGCTGCTGCTCGACGGACGGCACGGAGCACCCGCACTGCGGAACTCCTTGGTCGATCTGTACGAGTTCTGGCTCGGGAAGGGAGCGACGGCGGCCGGCGTCGACACCGCGGACCCAGGTGTCGCGCTGGTCGCCGTAGGGGGGTTGGGACGGCGCGAGCTGGTGCCGTACTCCGATCTCGATTTAGTGTTGCTGCACAACGGAAACAGTCAGGTAGGAAAGATCGCCGACGCGCTGTGGTACCCGTTGTGGGACGCGCGGGTCGGTCTCGACCACTCGGTCCGCACGCCCGGCGAGGCGCTGAAAGTCGCCGCGGAGGACCTGCGTACCGCGCTCGGCCTCCTCGACGCCCGGCACCTGGCGGGCGACCCGGCGCTCACCGAACGCCTCGCTTCCGCCGCCCGCGACCAGTGGCGGCGCACCGCCCGCAAACGCTTGCCGGAGCTGGCCGAATCCGTCCACAGCCGATGGCGGCGCAGCGGCGAGATCGCCCAATCCGCCGAGCCGGACCTGAAACACGGCCGCGGCGGCCTTCGCGACTTCGGCGTGCTGGAAGCCCTCGCGGCCGGACAGCTCACCGCGCGACCGGGCGAAGACCTGTTGGCAGCCAAGCAGCTCTTGCTCGACGTCCGCACCGAACTGCGCCGCGAAGCACGTCGCGAACGAGACATTCTCAGCGCTGCCGACGCCGACGTCGTGGCACACGAACTGGAACTCGGCGACCGATTCGCTCTGGCGCGCAAGCTTTCCGGAGCGGGCCGAACCATCGCGTACGCCGTCGATGTCGCTCTTCGGTCTGCTGTGGAACAACCCCGCCCGCGCTTCGGCCGTCGACCGGTCCGGCGCCCGTTGGCGGAGGGCGTCGTATTGCACGGCGACGAGGTCGCGCTGGCCCGCGACGCTCTTCCCGCCCGAGACCCAGCGCTCCTGCTTCGTGCCGCAGCGGCCTCCGCTCGTGCCGGAAAACCCATCTCGCCGGGCACTTTGCGCACCCTCGCGGAGTCCGCCCCCGAACTGCGCGAACCGTGGCCGGACGACGCCCGCAACGCCCTCGTCGAACTGCTGGGCGCGGGGGAGGGGCTGGTCGACGCGGTCGAAGCCCTCGACCGCACCGGCCTCTGGGCCCGGCTGTTCCCGGAATGGGGTGCCGTGCGCGACCTGCCGCCGCGCTCGCCAGTGCACCAATGGACCGTCGACCGGCATCTCGTCCAGGCGTGCGTCGAAGCGGCGAAACTGACCACCACCGTGTCGCGGCCGGACCTGCTGCTGATCGGCGCGCTGCTGCACGACATCGGCAAGGGCCGCGAAGCCGACCACTCCGAGCTGGGCGCGAAGATCTCCGCCTCAGTAGCGCAACGGTTGGGCCTGCCGCCCGCGGACGTCGCGACGGTCTCCGCGATGGTCCGCCACCACCTGCTGCTCCCGCACACCGCGACCAGACGCGACATCGGCGACCCCGCGACCGTCTCGCGCGTGGTGAAAACCCTGGACCGCGACGTCGTCCTGCTGGAACTCCTGCACGCCCTCACCCGAGCCGACTCGCTGGCCACCGGCCCCGGCGTCTGGACCGACTGGAAGGACCGCCTGCTCGCCGAACTGGTCAGCGGCTGCGAGGAAGCCGTGCACGGCAAGGGTTTCACGCCGCCGGAGCCCCTGGACGACGACCAACGCGAGCTCGTCGCCGAAGCCACCCGAACCGGCGTCGGCCAAGTCCGGATCTCCGCACACGGCAAGGTCGTCACGGTGCTGCTGGCCGTGCCCGCGGACCGTGAACTGCTCGCTCCCGCGGCCGGGGTGCTGGCGCTGAACTCCCTGGAGGTCCACTCGGCGGTGCTGCGCGAGCATTGCGGCCGGGCAGGCGTCTTCACCGCGTCGCCGAAGTTCGGGTCGCTGCCGGATCCCGCACTGCTGCGGGAACAGTTCGCCCGCGCGGTCGCCGGGACGATGCCGCTCACCCAGCGGTTGGCCGCGAAGGAACGCGACTACGCGACCTCGTCGGCGGTCGTGGTCAAGCCGGTGGTGCGCTGGTTCGACGACGAAACGAGCGGCCCCGACGCCGTCGTGCTGGAGCTGCGCGCCGCCGACCGGATCGGCCTGCTCTTCCGCGTGGCGAGCGCCCTGCGCCGCGCCGAGGCCGACGTCCACTGGGCGAAAGCCGCGACCCTGGGCGGTGCCGTCGTCGACTCGTTCGCCCTCTCGCCGCGCTCCGGGCACGTCACCCCGTCCTGGCGAGCCGCGATCACCGACGCCGTTCTGGCCGCCGTCTCCTGACGGCGGATGACCAGGCAGACCCGCCCGGATTGCGCCATCCGGGCTCACCCATCCGGGGTGTCGGGAGCGAAAGGGCCGGTTCCGATGGCAGGATGGCGGGTCCGGGCAAGGGGCGAGGTGAACGCGGTGCGAGGTCACGAGAACCTGCCGGAGCTTTCGCTGCCCCCGACAGTCGTGGCCGGGCACCTCCGCACCTGCGCCGAAGAACTCTCCGCCCTGCTGCGCGGCGACGGATCCGCCGCCACCCTCGGCGAGCTCTCCGAAGTCGTCGCCCAGCTGGTCGCGGGCCAGCACGCGCTGTCCCACGCACTGGCCGGTCTCGCCGGTCGCATGGACGTCCGCAACCCGGCGCTCGCCACGGTCTCGCCGTCCGAAGTCGAGGTTCTCACCGAGGTCCTCCAAGCCGCCGCCTGCGCGGTCAGCTGTTCGGCCGAGGAACTCGCCGACGCCGAACCGCTCTTCGAATTCACGAGCGACTCCGCGGGGCCCGACACCCGCGTTTGAGTAGTCCTACTCAGTCCGGATTGGGGGACTTCACGCTGCCGCGCGCCCGGTCCCGGACGGCAGACTTCTCCCCAACGCAGGGTGGTCGAGGGGGAACCGCTCCGTGTGCCTGCGGCGGAAGGCCTCCTGGGGAGGTGAGCTCTTCCGCCTTGGTTCCGGGGACGGCCGTGGGGAGCGGCCGCCCCGGAACTCCCCGGCCTCAGGAATCCGCGATCCGCGTCAGCAGCCCGGCCGCGAGCCGGAGCAGCTCCTGTTCGGTGGGGCTCAGCGTCCGTTCGACGGCCGCGGCCAGCCAGGCCTCCCGCGCGATCGAGTAGTCGCGCAGTTCCCGCAGCCCGGCCGGGGTGATGTCGATCAGCGATCGCCGCCCGTCCGCCGGATCCGGGGTGCGCGTGATCCATTCCCGTTCGGCCAGCGAGGCCAGGATCCGCGTGAGCGACTGCGGGTGCATCCGCTCGGCCTCGGCCAGTTCGCCCGGAGTGTGCGTGCCGCCCCGGTACAGCCGCGAAAGCACCGCCAGCACAGCCGGTCCCGGGGCTGGAGTGTCCGCTTCGGAGCGCATCCGCCAGTTCAGCCGTCCGACGCCCTCGCGCACCGCCCGGGCCAGCGTCGCGAGCTCGTCGGCCCGGTGAACGTCGGGTTCGGTCTCCATGCGGCCACATTAGGCGGTTTCTCCCCGCACCAGCGCGGCGTACCTGCCGTCCGAGGCGAGCAGCTCCGCGTGCGTCCCCCGCTCGACGATCCGTCCCGCGTCCAGCACCGCGATCTGGTCCGCATGCTCCACAGTGGACAGCCGGTGTGCGATCGCGATCGTCGTGCGGCCCGCGGCGAGCCGGTCCAGTTCCGCCTGCACCGCCCGTTCCGTGCGGTTGTCCAGCGAACTCGTCGCCTCGTCCAGGATCAGCACCGGCGGATTGCGCAGCAGGATCCGCGCGATCGCCATCCGCTGCTTCTCCCCGCCGGAGAACCGGTAGCCGCGTTCCCCGACCACGGTGTCGTACCCCTCCGGCAGCGCGGCCAGCGTGTCGTGGATGTGCGCGGCCTTCGCGGCGTTCTCCAGTTCCTCGTCGGTGGCGTCCGGCTTCGCGAACCGCAGGTTCTCCCGCACCGAGGCGTGGAACAGATACGTCTCCTGCGACACCAGCCCGACTCCGGCGGCCAGCGACGCGAGCGTGACGTCCCGGACGTCCGTCCCGTCCACGCACACCTTTCCCTCAGTCACCTCATACAGCCGAGCGACCAGGTAAGCGAGCGTCGTCTTCCCCGAACCCGTCGACCCGACCAGCGCCGTCGTGGTCCCCGCGGGCACGTCGAGATCGATGTCGCGCAGCGTCCACGGGCCTTCGTCGTCGTAACGGAACGACACCCCGCGCATCGAAACCGCCCCGCCGCTCGGACGCAGCGTCCGCGCGCCCGGCTGGTCGTCGATCTCCACCGGCAGATCGAGCACCTCGAAGATCCGCCCGAACAACGCCTTCGCCGACGAGACGTTCTGGCCCACCGTCTGCATCGCCGTCGCGGGCGCGAGCAGCCGGTTCAACATGCTGGTGAAGGCGACGGCCGTGCCCAGCGAGATCGGTGCCGCGCCACCCGCGAGTTCCAGCCCGGCCGCCCAGTAGACCAGCGCCGGGATGATCGTCAGGCTCATCGTCCGCGCCGCCCGCTGCCACCGCCCGGCCAGCGCGGCACTGCGTTCCAGCGCCGCGACCTCGCGCGATTCCTCGGCGAACCGGTCGCGCATCAGCTTCGCGTTGCCCATCGTCTTGGCCAGCAGCACGCCGGTGACCGACAGCGATTCCTCGACGATCGTGGTCAGCCGCGCCATCCGCCGGGTCCGGCCGCGGGCGAGCTTGCGCTGCTTGCCGCCGAGGCGCAGCGTGAACAGCAGGAACAACGGCACGACGACCAGCGACAACAGCGCCAGCTGCCAGTCCATGACCAGGATCGCCATCGCGATCGCCAGCGCCGTGGTGCCGTTCTGCACGATCGAAGCGGCGGTCCCGGTCACGACGTTGTCCACGCCGCCGATGTCGTTGAACACCCGCGACAGCACCTCGCCGGTCTTGGTCCGGGTGTAGAAGCCCAGCGACATCCGCTGCAGATGGCTGTACACCGCGACCCGCAGCTCGTTCATCACCCGCTGGCCGATGGTGTTGGACAGCCCGGTGGTCCGCACGCTCAGCGCGCCGGACCCGAGCGCGGCGGCGATCATCCCGGCCGCCAGCAGGCTGACCAGCAGGACGTCGCGGTGCGGCAGCGCGTCGTCGAGCATCTCGCGCAGCAGGAACGGAGAGGTGACGCCCAGCCCGGCCTGCACGACCAGCAGCGCGCCCAGCCCGGCCAGCGCCCGCCGGTGCGGCCGGAACAGGCCCGCGATGCGGCGGAACGGGACCTGTTCGTCCTCGTCTCCTGCCGGTTCGGCGAGCGTCGGACGCCGGGCAGTAGCTGATGTCATACGCCTATGTTTACTTAATCGCCGACGCTGGTCGAGCGGTTTTCGCGTGGTTGAGGTGTTGTCATCCGGTCAATTAATACGTGTACGCGTAGTACCCTCCCCGTACCCGTGAAGGCCGGGCGGCCGGGGCGGCTACCCTCGGAAGATGCCGGGGGTGCCGAGCGCCGCCCGGCACGCGAACTTTCGACCCAGCTGGAGCGTGCACCCCCGTGTTCGACACCCTCTCCGATCGGCTCACCTCGGCCCTGCAGTCGCTCTCGCGCAAGGGCAGGCTGTCCGACGCCGACATCGACGCCACCGCGCGCGAGATCCGCATCGCGCTGCTGGAAGCGGACGTCGCGCTCCCGGTGGTCAAGGCGTTCATCGCGAAGATCAAGGACCGGGCGAAGGGCGCCGAGGTCTCCCAGGCGCTGAACCCGGCACAGCAGGTCGTGAAGATCGTCAACGAGGAGCTCGTCGGCATCCTCGGCGGCGAGACGCGGCGGCTGAACCTGGCCAAGAACCCGCCGTCGGTGATCATGCTCGCCGGTCTCCAGGGCGCGGGCAAGACGACACTGGCCGGCAAGCTGGCGATGTGGCTGAAGAAGCAGGGCCACGCGCCGATGCTGGTCGCCTGTGACCTCCAGCGGCCGAACGCGGTCAACCAGCTGCAGATCGTCGGCGAGCGCGCGGGCGTCACCACGTTCGCGCCGGAGCCGGGCAACGGCGTCGGCGACCCGGTCGACGTCGCCCGCCGCGCCATCGAAGAGGCCAAGCACGCGCAGCACGACATCGTCGTGGTCGACACCGCCGGTCGCCTGGGTGTCGACGAAGAGCTGATGAAGCAGGCCGCGGACATCCGCGAGGCCGTGCAGCCGGACGAAGTCCTGTTCGTGGTCGACGCGATGATCGGTCAGGACGCGGTCACCACGGCCGAGGCGTTCCGCGACGGCGTCGGCTTCACCGGCGTGGTGCTCACGAAGCTCGACGGCGACGCCCGCGGTGGTGCCGCGCTGTCCGTCCGCGAGGTCACCGGCCAGCCCATCCTCTTCGCGTCCAACGGCGAGAAACTCGAAGACTTCGACACGTTCCACCCGGACCGGATGGCCTCGCGCATCCTGGGCATGGGCGACGTGCTGACCCTGATCGAGCAGGCCGAACAGCACTTCGACCAGGAGCAGGCCGAACAGGCCGCGCAGAAGCTCACCAGCGGGCAGCTCACGCTGGAGGACTTCCTCGAGCAGATGCTCGCCGTGCGCAAGATGGGCCCGATCGGCAACCTGCTCGGCATGCTGCCCGGCGCGGGCCAGATGAAAGACCAGCTCGCCGCGGTCGACGACAAGCAGCTCGACCGGCTCCAGGCGATCATCCGCGGCATGACGCCCGCCGAGCGCGCCGACCCGAAGATGATCAACGGCTCGCGCAGGCTGCGCATCGCGAACGGTTCGGGCGTGACCGTCCGCGAGGTCAACGACCTGGTCAACCGCTTCTTCGAGGCGCGCAAGATGATGGCGCAGATGGCGGGCCGGTTCGGCTTCGGCGGCGGAGGCGGCGGGAGCAAGAACCGCAAGGGCAAGAAGGGGAAGAAGGGCAAGAAGGGCCCCACGCAGCCGAAGATGCGCGGCGGGATGCCCGGCGGCATGCCGATGCTGCCCCCCGGCGGCGGGATGCCCGGCGGGATGCCGGACCTGTCCCAGCTCGGCGGCATGAACGACGTGCCCGGTTTCGACCCGTCCAAGTTCAAGCTGCCGAAGGACCCGAAGAACAATTGAGCCCGCTGCACCTCTCCGGCACCGTCCTGCCCGACGGCGAACCGCGTGACCTCTGGATCCAGGACGGAAAGCTGTCGTTCGAGCCGGTTCCCGGCGCGGAAACGCTGTCCGCGGGCGGATTCGTGGTCCCCGGGCTCGTCGACGCGCACTGCCACCCGGGCCTCGGCCCGCACGGCGGACTGTCGGTGGCGGATGCGGCGGACCAGGCCGCGACCGACCGCGACGCGGGCACCCTGCTGATCCGCGACTGCGGCCTGCCGCTCGACGTCCGGCCGCTGCAATCCCGCGCCGACCTGCCCACGATCATCCGCTGCGGACGCCATCTGGCGCTGCCGAAGCGGTACATCCCCGGCTTCGCGATCGAACTGGACGACCCGGCCCTGCTGCCCGAAGCAGTCGCCGAACAGGCCCGCGACGGCGACGGCTGGGTCAAGCTCGTAGGCGACTGGATCGACCGCGGCCAAGGCGACCTCGCCCCGCTCTGGCCGGACGATGTACTGACCGAAGCCATCCGCATCGCCCACGACCTCGGCGCGCGCGTCACCGCGCACGTGTTCGGCGAAGCAGCGCTGCCAGGCTTGATCGGCGCAGGCATCGACTGTCTTGAGCACGGCACCGCACTGTCGTCAGACCAGCTCACCGAACTCGCGCGCCGCGACGTCGCGTTGGTGCCCACGCTCATCAACATCGAGAACTTCCCGGGCATCGCGGACAAGGCAGGCAAGTACCCGACGTACGCGGCCCACATGCGCGCACTGCACGCCGGTGTGGCTGACATGGTGTCCTCGGCCGTCGAAGCGGGCGTACGCGTCTTCGCGGGCACGGACGCGGGCGGCATGGTCGAGCACGGCCGTATCGCCGACGAAGTCGAAGCGCTCCACCGCGCGGGGATGTCGCGTACGCAGGCTCTCGCAAGCGCTTCCTGGGAAGCGCGCGAATGGCTGGGCCATCCCGGCATCGAACACGGCGCCCCGGCCGACCTGATCGTTTACGCCGACGACCCGCGCGCCGACTTGGCCGCGCTGCACCACCCGACCCACATCGTTCTGGGCGGCACCGTCTTCCACTGACCCCCGCTTCGCCGCCTGCAACCTCTGCGCGACCCCGCCTCGACGCGCCACACCACAGGCACATAGCGTGAACCTGTGGCCGAAGACGGTGGGGGAAAGCGAGTTCTGGGCGCCCATTGGGCATTCGCCGCGTTCTTTTTCGGAGTAGCCGGCTACTACCTCGTCACCCTCCTCACCGCGGCCGCGTTCAACCGGCACGTCGGCGACGACGACCCGGTCGAGGCGTACGCGGGACCGTTGCTGCTGCTGGCGTTCCTGCCGAACCTGATCCTCGGCCTCGGCCCGGCGATCGCCTCGCTGCGATACGGCTCCGGTCCCGAACGCGACTTCGGGCTCCGCACCCGGGGCCGCGACCTCCGCATCGGCCTCGCCTGCGGCCTGCTCGCGCTCGTCGCCGGCTTCGTGCTGAACGCCGCCGAAATCGCGGTCTTCGGCGGCGACGAGGTGTCCGACAGCCCGCTCACCGACCTGCCCGACGTGTCCGGCGGCAGCCCGGTCTGGCTCATCGCGACCGCGCTGGTGCTGGTGATCGCCGTCCCGCTCACCGAGGAACTGCTGCTGCGCGGGGCGCTGTGGAACGCCCTGCTGCACTACAAGATCCCGCCGTGGGTGGTGCTCGTGCTCACCTCGTTGATGTTCGCGCTGCTGCACGGCGAGACCACGCGCACGATCGCGCTGTTCGGCCAGGGTCTCGTCCTCGGGCTGGCGCGGCACTATTCCGGCCGGACCTCGGCGAGCGTGCTCGCGCACGCGGCCAACAACCTGCCGCCGGCCGTCCTTCTCTTCATCGGGCATTGAGGGAAACCGGTGACCGGTCGAGTACTGTGCGAAACCATTTCGGCCGCTAGGCTCGACCAGTGAGCAGAGCGAGCACGGGGAGGCGGGCGTGACCACATCACAGCCCCGTGAACCTTTCTCCCGTGCGCTCTCCCCGGAGGACTTCGTGGCCGAACCGACCGCGTTCCCGGCACATCGCTGGGGATTCGGGGCGTTCCTGCTGGTCGAGGCGGTGCTGCTGGCGTCGGCCGCGTTCATCGGCGCACTGGCCGGGCCGACCGCTCCGGGCAGGCCGCTGCCGATCAGCACAGTGCTGCTCGGCACGATGCTGCCCACCATGATCGCCGCGGGCGCCGCGGTGCTGATCACCGTCGTGCGCGGCAACGGCCCGAAGCTCGACCTGCGGCTCGAATGGCGCTGGCCGGACGTCTGGACCGGGCTCAAATTCGGCATGCTCGGCCTCCTGCTCACCTCGCTGAGCGCCTACGTGTGGACCGAGCTGGTCGGCTCGGCGGACGCGACGTCGGCGATCAGCGCGCTGGTCGACGACCGCAAGATGTCCGTACCCGCCGCCGCGGTGATGTTCGGCTACCTGTGGCTGCTCGGGCCGATCTGCGAGGAGATCATCTACCGCGGCCTGCTCTGGGGCGCGGTGGAACGGCTGCAGTGGCGCAGCGAGCGCTGGGGCCGGGTCGCCGCGTTCCTGCTGTCCACCGCGGTCTTCGCGGCCAGCCACCTGGAACCGCTGCGCACCACGTTGCTGCTGGTGATCTCCATCCCGATCGGGCTGGCCCGGCTGTCCACCGGACGGCTGGCGGGCAGCGTCGTCGCGCACGCGGTCAACAACTTCCTGCCCGCGGTCGCGATCCTGCTCGGCGCGCTCGGCGTCGCGTCCTTCTGAGGCCCCTGCGGGCGTCCGAGGGAGCCCCTGCGCAGGCACAACGACGGCATCTGGCAGAATGTTCGCTTGCCCGCTTCCGCCGGACCCTCTCGCCGTGTGGAAGCTCCTGACCTCCGGGTGCCGCAAGCCTGTCCCCACGGGTTCGGCGCGCGCCCCGCACCACACAGCACTGAGGAGTACCCACACCCGTGGCCGTCAAGATCAAGCTGCAGCGCCTCGGCAAGATCCGTGCGCCGTACTACCGCATCATCATCGCCGACGCGCGCACCCGCCGGGACGGCAAGGCCATCGAGACGATCGGCAAGTACCACCCGAAGGAAGAGCCGAGCTTCATCGAGGTCGACACCGAGCGGGCGCAGTACTGGCTGGGCGTCGGCGCGCAGCCGACCGAGCCGGTCCAGCGCATCCTCGAGATCACCGGCGACTGGCAGAAGTTCAAGGGCCTGCCGGGCGCCGAGGGCACCCTGAAGGTGGCCGAGCCGAAGCCGTCCAAGCAGGACCTGTTCAACGCGGCGCTGGCCGCGGCCGGCGAGGAGCCCTCCACCGAGGCCGTCACGCCGAAGAAGAAGTCGGCCCCGAAGAAGGCCGAGGCCGAGAAGGCGGAAGCCGCTGAGGGCGAGAAGTCCGAGTGAGCTTCCTCGCCGACTCCCTCGAGCACCTGGTGCGCGGGATCGTCGACAACCCGGACGAGGTCCGGGTCGAGCTGCTGACCACGCGTCGTGGCCGCACGCTTGAGGTGCACGTCCACCCCGACGATCTCGGCAAGGTGATCGGCCGGGGCGGGCGCACCGCGACCGCTCTGCGCACCGTGATGGGCGGCATCGGCGGCCGAGGCGTCCGCGTGGACGTCGTCGACACCGATCGCTGACCCGGATTCTCGGAAACGGTCAGGTATGGACGTCGTAGTCGGCCGTATCGCGAAGGCGCACGGCATCCGCGGCGAGCTCGCGGTCGACGTGCGCACGGATTCGCCGCAGCAGCGGTTCGCGATCGGTGCGGCCGTCACGACGAAGCTGCGCGACGGCAGCACGAGAGAACTCACCATCGCAGCCGCCCGCGAACACAGCGGGCGGCTGCTGGTGCGTTTCGAGGAAGTTCTCACGCGCGACGTCGCGGAAGCCCTGCGCGGCGCCCTGCTGCTGGCGGACACGGACACTTTGCCGCCCACCGGAGACCCGGACGAGTTCTACGACCACGAGCTGGCCGGCCTGCGCGCCGAGCTGGCCGACGGGACGGTCGTGGGCAAGGTCGTCGAGGTGGTCCACTCGCCTGCCGGGGAACTGCTCGAACTCGATCACGACGGACGCTCGGTGTTGGTACCTTTCGTCCGCGCCATCGTTCCGGTGGTGGATGTCGCGGGGGGCCGGGTCGTGCTCGATCCGCCCGAAGGCCTCCTCGACGCCGGCTGAGGGGGAGTTCGTGAAGTTCTGGGCGAAGGCTGCCTTCGCAGCCGTTCTGGCCACCGCTTTCGCCGCGCCGCCCGCGCAGGCCGCTTCGCCGGTGTACGGCGACTTTTCGCTGATGTTCCAGCGCAGCGCCGGCCAGTACGCGCCGCCGGGGGAGAAGGCGTTCCAGTGGGCATGGTCGCCGCAATCGGCCACCGAATCGCAGATCACCTGGGGCGACCCGGTCACCTGGCCGCCCGCGACCGCCGAGCACTTCGTCCGCTCGGGCGACTGGGTGCTGATCGACGGCTGGGACGGCAACGGCACGTACTACTCGGAGCGGGTCACCGAAGAGTCCGTGTGCACCGGCTCCGCCTGTACGCCGATCCCGTCCGACGGCGGCCGCCAGCACTACGTGCGCTGGACCGTGCCGTCCACCGACTACCGGCTCGTCGCGCGCGGAACGATCACCGAGCAGAGTTCGGGCAAGGTCGTCCACTTCGAGCATCTGCAGACCTGGGGCGCGCCCGCTCCGTGCTCGAACGCCCGCTTCGGGGCGCGCACCTGCATCACGCAGACCGAGACCTGGTCGGACGACAACGGGCTGCCCGCTGGGTCGCCGGTCCGCCAGACGCTGCACCGCAGCATCAAGATCGCTAAGGGGCTCGGCATGGCCTTCGCGATCGACCAGGACGTCCCGAGCCCGTGGCACGCCGAGGCCACCGAGTACTGGAACTGGTAACCGCTTGCGCATCGACGTCGTCACCATTTTCCCCGAGTACCTCGACCCGCTGCGCGCCGCGCTGCTGGGCCGGGCGATCGACCGCGGCCTCATCGAGGTCGGTGTGCACGACCTGCGCGACTGGACCCACGACGTGCACCGCGCGGTCGACGACGCGCCGTACGGCGGCGGCCCCGGCATGGTCATGAAGCCGCAGATCTGGGGCCCGGCCTTGGACGACGTGTGCGGCGAAGGCACCCGGCTCGTGGTCCCGACTCCCGCGGGCAAGCCGTTCACCCAGGAGCTGGCGCACGCCTACGCCGAGGAAAAGCACCTGGTGTTCGCCTGCGGCCGCTACGAGGGCATCGACCAGCGGGTCGTGGACGACGCGGCCCGCCGGATGCCGGTCGACGAGGTCTCGATCGGGGACTACGTGCTGGTCGGCGGCGAGGCCGCGGTGCTGGTGATGGTCGAGGCCGTGGTCCGGCTGCTGCCGGGCGTGCTCGGCAACGCCCGGTCGGCGGCCGAGGACTCGTTCTCCGACGGCCTGCTCGAAGGCCCCAGCTACACCCGCCCGGAGGTGTGGCGCGACCTGCCGGTGCCGGACGTGCTGCGCTCGGGCAACCACGCGCTCATCGACCGCTGGCGGCGCGACCAGGCGCTGGAGCGCACCGCGCTCCGGCGGCCGGATCTGCTGGCCCAACTGCCGGAAGGCAGCCTGGACAAGCGGGACCGCGAGGTGCTCGAAGGGCTGGACGACCAGCCCGGATAGGCCCCGTGCGAGGTCTCCGGGGGCCTCTGCCATAATGGATTGGTTGGCGTGACGCGTCATTTTGTACTTTGGCCACCGGTCGAAGCGAGAAGCCGCGAAGCCAGCCGTGAATGCCATCAGCCCCGGGCTAGTCGCAGTGAACTCCACTGCGCGCTCAAGCTGTACGTAAGCCACACGAATACGAGGACGGACCACCGATGAACACCCTGGACGCGCTGGACGCGCAGTCACTGCGTTCCGACATCCCGGCCTTCCGCCCCGGCGACACGCTCAAGGTGCACGTCCGCGTCATCGAGGGCAACCGCGAGCGCAACCAGGTCTTCCAGGGCGTCGTGATCCGCCGGCACGGCGGCGGCGTCCGGGAGACCTTCACCGTCCGCAAGGTCTCGTTCGGCGTCGGTGTCGAGCGCACCTTCCCGGTGCACTCGCCGAACGTGGCCGAGATCGAGGTCTTCAAGCGCGGCGACGTGCGCCGGGCGAAGCTGTACTACCTGCGCGAGCTGCGCGGCAAGAAGGCCAAGATCAAGGAGCGCCGCGAGAACCGCGAGACCACCTCTGCCCGCTGAGTGGCGAGTCGGTTACCGGTAGCCTGGCGACGTGGTCGAACCTGTGTCGCGGAACGCCGATGAGGACGGCCCCGAACGCCCGGACGAGGACCAGGAACGGTCCGGCGGGCGTCGGGGGTCGCACCGGCGAGGCAAGTCCTCGAAAAAGCGGTCGTTCTGGAAGGAACTGCCGATCCTGATCGTGATCGCCCTGGTGCTCACGATCGTGATTCAGGCGTTCCTCGCGAAGGTCTACATGATCCCCTCGGGATCGATGGAGGCCACGCTGCACGGCTGCCCCGGGTGTACCGGCGACCGGATCCTGGTCGACCGCGTCACCTACGACTTCACCGACCCCTCGCCGGGGGACGTGATCGTGTTCAAGGGCCCGCCCGCGTGGACCGAGAACGAGATCGCACCGCAGGAGTCGAGCAACATCGTCGTGCGCGCGCTGCGCGGTCTCGGCTCGCTGGTCGGCTTCGCGCCGCCGGACGAGCGGGACTTCGTCAAGCGCGTCATCGCCACCGGTGGCCAGACCGTCCAGTGCTGCGACGACCGCAACCGGGTGATCGTCGACGGCAAGGCCCTCGACGAGCCCTACATCCACTGGGAAGACAAGAACCACCCCGTTCAGGAGTCGTTCGCCCCGGTGAAGGTCCCGCAGGGCGCGCTCTGGGTGATGGGCGACAACCGCAACAACTCCGCCGACTCGCGTTATCAGGGCGGCGGCGGACCCAACGGTGCCGTGCCGGTCGACGACGTCATCGGCAAGGCCCGCATCATCGTGCTGCCGCCGGGCCGCTGGGGCGGGATCTCGGACCACAATCCGCAGGAGAACGCCCAGCCGGTCGCGCTCGGCGCGCCCGCCTGGCAGCAAGGGCTGCCGCTCGGCATCGGCTTCGCCACCGCGGTGCCGACGCTCTTCGTCGGACGCCGGTTGAAGGCGGGCCTCCGCAAGGCGGCCGGCCGGAGACGTTGAGCGGTGCGCTCCGTCGTCCGCGACTCCCGGGTGGTGTTCCGGTGACTCTCCCTCCTCCCCGTACTCCGGCAGAACCGCCGCGCCCGCCGCGTGCTGTGGTGCGCGGCGAGCTGTTCTGGGGTCTGCAAGGCGCACTCGAACGACGCGGCCTCGGCCCGGTCGCCGGGGTCGATGAAGCCGGTGCCGGAGCTTGCGCTGGCCCCCTCGTGGTGGCTTCGTGCGTGCTCCGTCCGGGCGACGGCGCACGATTGCCCGAGCTGACCGATTCGAAGATGCTCACCGCGAAGGCCCGGGACCGGGTGTACGACCGGGTCCTGCACCGCGCCCTCGACTACTCGGTGATCGTCATTCCTTCCGAGCAGGTGGACCTGCTCGGCATCCGGGTGATGAACCTGGAGGGCATGCGCCGCGCCGTCGCCGGTCTGCGCACCCATCCCGGGTACGTCCTCACCGACGGCTTCCCGGTTCCCGGCATTCCCGCGCCGAATGTCGCGGTGATCAAGGGAGACCGCAGCGTCGCGAGCATCGCGGCGGCGTCGGTCCTGGCGAAGGTGACGAGGGACCGGATCATGGCCGGCCTGCACGAAGAGTTGCCGGCGTACGGCTTCGACGTGCACAAGGGCTACAGCACCTCGGACCATCTGGCTGCGCTGAGTGAGCACGGCCCGAGCCCGGTGCACCGCTGGTCCTACACGAATGTCGCCACCGTCGCCCTCGCGCACGGACTCACTGCCCCGCATCCGGTCGTGCTCACCTACGCTGCACTGGAGAATGCCCTGGAAAAAGCGGGCGGGC
This sequence comes from Amycolatopsis rubida, assembly GCF_900115345.1. Taxonomy (GTDB): domain Bacteria; phylum Actinomycetota; class Actinomycetes; order Mycobacteriales; family Pseudonocardiaceae; genus Amycolatopsis; species Amycolatopsis rubida. The sequence goes on from NZ_FOWC01000025.1 coordinate 84,577, forward strand.
CGGTCCGTGCCCCGGGCCGCTCGGTGGGTAAGAATGAACGCTCCGCCGCCGGAGCAGGACGAACGCGAGGAGGGGCGCGGATTTCATGAGCGCAGAGGATCTCGAGAAGTACGAGACCGAGATGGAGCTCTCGCTGTACCGCGAGTACCGCGACATAGTGGGCCAGTTCTCGTACGTGGTGGAGACCGAGCGGCGGTTCTACCTGGCCAACGCGGTGGACGTCCAGGTCCGCGACGGCGGCGGCGAGGTGTACTTCGAGGTGCGCATGTCGGACGCCTGGGTGTGGGACATGTACCGCCCCGCCCGGTTCGTCAAGCACGTCCGGGTCATCACGTTCAAGGACGTCAACGTCGAAGAACTCGACAAACCCGACCTGCGGCTTCCCGAGGACGGCCCGTTCTCGGGCTGATCCCCGTTTTTCGCCACGAGGCCACCCGGCACTTGCCCGGGTGGCCTTCGTCGTTCTCCGCCCCCCGCACACCGCACCGACAATCCGCCTGGATTTCTCCCCCGCGGACCAGCGCTGATCCACAACCTGCGGGTTATCCACAGCTGCGCTGAATCCCCCTGGCGCCGTGTTCGGTCACGCTGCGATCGTTACAGCACACGCACCGTGATCGGCGGTGCTCACGCTGTCCGAGGGGGACACCATGAACGACGGCCCGCACCCCGGCGCGGCCTGGCGCCGGACGTTCGGCCGCTGGGGCGAGGATCTCGCCGCCCGGCATCTCCAGGCCGCCGGCATGGTCCTGCTCAGCCGGAACTGGCATTGTCGCGAGGGCGAGTTGGACCTGGTCCTCTCCGAAGGCGACCGGGTGATCTTCTGCGAGGTCAAAACCCGCTCCAGCACCGAATACGGCACGCCGGCCGAGTCGGTGACACCGGACAAGATCGACCGCGTCCACCGGGCCGCCATGCGCTGGCTCAAGGAACATCGAGTCGGCTGGTGCCGCATCCGCTACGACGTCGTGACCGTCTACGCCCCCGATGGCGTAGAGCCGGTCGTCCGGCACCTGGCGGGTGCTTTCTGATGCCACACGCCAAAACCTGGTCCGTCGCCTTGCTCGGCATCGAAGGCCGCGTAGTAGAAATCGAAGCCGATCTAGGCGGCGGCCTGAGCCGGGTCACCCTGGTCGGCCTGCCCGACGCTGGCCTCCGCGAGGCGAAAGACCGAGTCCGCTCCGCAGTCCGCAACTCCGGCCAATCCTGGCCCGACGGCAAAATCACCTTGGCCCTGTCTCCCGCCAATCTGCCCAAAATGGGCTCCGGCTACGACCTGGGCATCGCCGCCGCCGTCCTGGCCGCCATCGGCGCCGTCCCTGCCCGGAAACTCCTGCACACCATCCTGCTGGGAGAACTGGCTTTGGACGGCCGAATCCGCCCCGTCCGCGGCGTCCTCCCCGGCCTGCTGGCGGCCAAAGCCGCAGGCCACGAACGCGCCGTAGTACCGACCGAGTCCTTGGTCGAAGCCGCCCTGGTCGACGGCCTGGAAGTCTCCGGGGTAACCCGCCTGGCCGAACTGATCGCCTGGCTCAAAGACGAAGCCGACCTAGAACTCCCCGCCGCTCCCACAGCGGCCGCGCCCGCGGAAGTCCCCGACCTGGCCGACGTAGTAGGTCAGCCAGAAGCCAGGTGGGCCCTGGAAGTCGCCGCAGCAGGCGGCCACCACCTCCTGCTCACCGGTCCACCCGGCGTCGGCAAAAGCATGCTCGCCAGACGCCTCCCCGGCCTGCTGCCGGATCTCGCCCCGGCCGAATCCCTGGAAGTAACCGCCATCCACTCGGTCGACGGCTCCCTCTCAAAGTCATCGCCCCTGGTAACCGTCCCGCCCTTCGTCGCCCCACACCACTCGATCAGCCCACCAGCCCTCATCGGCGGCGGCACCGGCCTGGCCGCTCCCGGTGCCATCAGCCGGGCACACCGAGGCGTGCTTTTCCTGGACGAGGCCTGCGAATTCGGCAACCAGCGCCTCGACTCGCTCCGCACCGTCATGGAAGAAGGCGAAGTCCGCATCGCCCGTGCCAAAGGCGTCGTCTGCTATCCCGCCCAGTTCCAACTGGTCCTGGCCACCAACCCCTGCCCCTGCGCCCCACCGCGCGAAACCGACTGCACCTGCTCGGTCACCACCCGCCGCCGCTACCTGTCGCGCCTTTCGGGCCCACTCCTGGACCGAGTAGACCTCCGCGTCCGCCTACGCCCGCTAACCGCGATTTCCGCCCATCAATCCACCGCCCCCGAACCGTCCTCGACCGTCCGAGCCCGGGTCCTAGCCGCCCGCGACCGAGCCAAACACCGCTGGCACGAACACGGCTGGCTGTCCAACACCGAAGTCCCGGGCCCCGTCCTGCGCCGAGATTTCGCCCTGCCGCCGCCCGCCACCGCAGTCCTGGACCGAGCCCTGGACCGCGGTTTATTGACCGCCCGAGGAGCCGACAGATGCCTGCGCATCGCCTGGACCCTTGCCGACCTGGCCGCCCTGCCCCAACCCGACACCGACCACGTCACCGCGGCCCTGGACTTCCGAGAACGCAAAACCGGCTGACCCGCCCCGAAGGCCGTCCCGCACGCTGAACCCCCACAAGCCCCTCGCTCGGCGGACGGCCTGAAACCCCGCGGGCATCAGCTCTCGCCGGGCAAATGGCCCGACTGCGGCAAGCGGTTCTGGCACCTGCTCAGCCGTGCCCGGCGACCCTTCCCCCGCTGCGGCCGTGTGCGCTGACCGCGGCGAACGCCCCGAATTCAACCCGGTACCCGCTCCCCGATGTTCGGACCAGATGTCCTGACTCCCAGACCAGCAAGCCTCCCTCAGCCCTTCAGCCCGGCAGCCTGTGTCCCAGTCCCAGTCCCAGCCCCAGCCCCAGCTCCAGCCCCAGCCCCAGCTCCAGCTCCAGCCCCAGTCCCAGTCCGAGGCCGAGTCCGAGCCCCAGCCTCAGTCCGAGCCCCGAGCCCCGAGCCCCGAGCCCCGAGCCCCGAGCCCAGCCCAGCCCAGCCCAGCCCAGCCCAGCCCAGCCCAGCCCAGCCCAGCCC
>NZ_FOWC01000023.1 GCF_900115345.1 Amycolatopsis rubida
CCACTACAACTACCATCGACCACACACTGCCGCCGGAAACCAACCACCAGTCACCCGGCTCCATGCCGGCGTCACCAACGTCATGGCCTCATACACCTAGAGCGTCAACGCCGCGAGTTGGCAGCGATGTGGGGCACGCCGGGCACGTTGACGTCGGGTGAGTGGCAGGAAGCGCGGGACGCGATCGCGGCGAATGAGCAGCGTTTGCGCACGGAGCATGCGACGTTGCCGCCCAAAGCGGTGGACGTGGACATTGAGGCTGTGCGCCGGGCGTGGCCGGACATGACGTTGGACGAACAGCGGGAGTTTCTGCGGATGTTCATCGAGAAGGTGACGGTGGTTCCTGCGCTCCCTGGTCGGCCTCGCGTCTATGACTCGGACCGGGTGAAAATCAAGTGGCGGAACTTGCGGCAGACCACGGCGGCGGAAGACTCCGATTGAGCCGCCAGCGGTGCAGACCAGACGACAGAGCCCCGGCAACCCATGGGTTGCCGGGGCTCTGCTGTGTTCAGGGTTGCTTGTCGGGCGTGGGGGTAGCTGCCTTGCCTGTCTGGTCATGGGGCCGTCCGGTCTGACGTGCTAGGGCTAGCCGCACGATGCGCGCAGCTCGCCCGAGCGTGATGGGATCGTCAAGGGCGCGGGTCGAGGGGGTCTGTCCGGGGGCGACCGTGCGGGCTGGCTTGTCCGTCATCGGCGCTTTGCCTCCGTCCTCCCGTCATCGGGGAGGGAGTACGAGCGCGCGGTCTCTCCGCTCTGTTTCTCGGGTTTTTGGGGGGTGTTCCGGCGGGTGCTCTCGCGCCTCCCTGGACTGGGTTTGCGCTGGTCAGCCCGGGGAGTTTTACTCAGGGAGGGGTCAGGGAGAACTCCCTGACTCCCTGATGGCTCCCTGCCTGCCTCCCTGTCCCCGGCAGCGAGCGCGGCGGCGGCGGCGACGTCGGCGGCCCGGATGACCATCACTCCGTCGGACTTGCCTGGCGCGATGCCGTGTCCAGCCAACGCGGCGGTAAGGTCAGACAGGGTCCATCCGTCGTACTCGTCCGGGTCGCGGGCGATGAGCCGCGCCAGCACGGTTTGTGTCCGGACTCGTTTCTCTCCGCCGATCACGTCGGCGATGTCGGCGATGTGATTGGCCGGTTCCGGCGGTTCGTTCTCCTGTGCTGCGGTGAGGGCGACCGGCCGCCCGTGTTCGGCGAGCAAAGCCATGGCGCGGGCGATGACCGGGGTCACCAGGTCGGTTCCGTCCTCAAAGGTGATGTAGAAGGTGCGGACCAGTTCCCATGCCGCGTCGGTGATGCCGACCGCGACGCAGGTTCCCCGGTCGGTTTTCATCCGCAGTTCGGTTGCGCGGATGCCCGCGCGGTACCGGCCCGCGCCCAAGAGCCCGTCATTGGCGATGTGGTCGGCCACGGCGAACGCGACTCCGCAGGAGACGTTGCGGGTGATCTCCTTGGGAATGCTGTCTTTCGTCGGCGATTGGGTGGCCAGCAGGAGAATGATTCCGTACTTTCGGCCGCGTTTGATCAACCGCACGGCTAGTTCTTCGGCTTGCTTCCCGTGTTTCTTGTGCTGGAACAGTTCGTGACACTCGTCGATGGCGAGGATGAGCGGATGCAGGCCCAACGCGGCGCGGTCGGCGAGTTTGCGGGAGACCTTCGGCGGCTGCCCCGGCTGGGCGCCGAGTGTCCGGCCGCGCCGTTCCATCTCCTCTGTGAGGTCTCTCAGCGCCGCCACGGCGTCGGCGGCCACTGAGTCGTCCATTCCCATCCGGTAGCGGCTCAGGCGCGGTTTCAGGGGCTCGAAATCGGGACTCTCGCCCATCACGAACACCCACAGTTCGGCGGTGGGGTCCAGCGCGGCGCCGAGCAGCAGTGTCCGCATCGCCGAGGTCTTGCCCTGACCGGGCCGTCCGCCGATGAGCCAGTTGGCTTCCAGCAAGGGCGCGTTCACGATCAGGCCGCGCTGAGTGAGCCCGAACGGCACACCCTCGAACACGTCCACGCTGCCCTCGTGCAACAGCGGCCAGTCGCCCGCGCCGCCTTGCAACGTGCCCTTGTCGGCGACCCACAGGTCAAGCACTCCGTCTTCGTCGCCTTTGGTGGGCCAGGTTTCCAGCGACGCACGGCCGAGGTTCGCCGCCAGCGTGGGGCGGCGGTCGGCGACCATGTCGGCGGTCACCCCGAGCGGCAGGCGGATGCGGGCGGCGGTGCCGTCCCCGTCCTTGCGCGCCGGGGTGAGGTAGACTAGTTCCCCGCCGTTCTTGAAGAACGCGTTCATCGGGGCGATACCGAGATGCGCCAGCGCCCGGGAGATCATCCGTTCGTCCACCCAGGAATCCGCGTCGTCCCGGTCCGGCTGGGTAAGCCAGCCCGCGCCGGGGGCGCGGTCGCGTCCTTCCCACACCGCCGCCACGGCCCAGCCGAGTGGGCCGAGCACCGCCAACCATCGCGCGGCAGTCACGAGGACCGTGCCGCACACGTCGCGCACGTCGTACACCGTGGCCAGCCATCGGGGCATGGCCGCCCGGTCGAACAACATGTTCGTCAGGGCCAGCAGGACCAGGACCACGGTGAGCGCGGCCGAACCGATCAGGACCCGGCGCAGGCCGATGCCGAGTTTCGTCCATCGTGCTTTGGCGTCGGCGCGGATGGTTTCCTGCGCTTCCCGCCGCGCTTGCGCGTCTCCGGACATCCGGGCTTGGCGCGCGTCGCTGCGGAGATCGGCGTAGGTCGCCCATGTCCAGACTTTGGCGATCCATCGGCCGTGGCCGCGCAGCAGGAACCACAACAGCCGCGCCAGATCACGCGGGAGCTTCCGCGCCCGGTAGGCCAGCAGGCCCCGCCAGCGCGCCACCCGGCCGGACTGCCGGACCCGGCCGATGAGGCGCCCGGTGCACTCGATGAACACCCGCCGCACCACCGCAACCGGCCGCCGGTCCGCCGTCGCTCCGTTCTGATCGGCACCGGTCACGATCTCGCCGTCGTACACCTTCGGCACCAGCTCGCCCCCGCGCTTGCGCGGATCCTCGGGCGTGCTCATCGCGCACCCCCGTCCTCGTCGGCAGTGAGGGCGGCGGCCAGCCGGGAGGACAGGCCGCGCGAACACCCGGTGACCTCCCGCACCCACGCGGGGGTGACGGGCGTCTCCGGCGACCCGGCCGCGCGTGCCTCGCGGGCTACGGCGAGGTATTCGGCGAACGAGGTCCGGCGCCGACGGCCGGACGCGGCGCCCGCCGAAACGCCCTGGTCAGAGGCGGGTTTTTCCGGCCCGTCCGCGGCCGGCGACCGCACCGCGGAACTCGCCGGCATTGGTCCGATCGTGGCCGGTTCCGGCTGGCCAGCGGCCCCGGCGAACGCCGCCGGTTCCGGTGCCGACAAGCGCCCCGCCGACACCGCCGACATGGCCGCCGCCGACTGGGCCGCGCCGAGCTTGTCGCGGAGGTCGGTCACCGCTTCGGCGGCGACAAACACCACCAGCGGCGGCACCGAGTGCAGCACCACCCCGGCCGGACTCCCGGCCGTGAACGCCTCCCAGGTGTTCATGACGTAGGTGGCGGTGAGCGTGAACCACTTCGCCGCCCGCACCCACCGGCCCGTCCGGACTCCGTGCCGTGCGGTCACCTGTTCCGCCCGCAGGATCGACAGCAGCACCACCGACACCATCGGATCGAGCAGCCACGCCGTGCACCACGGCAGCGACCACACCGCCGCACCGTTCGCGGCGAACTGCTGAACGTTGGTCATCGTGAACGCCAACCCCAGCAGCACCCCCGCCCAGCACAACCGATCCACCTGCACGGCAACCCGTTCGACCGATTCAGCACCGTGGACAGTCATCGGCGACCACCCCGCCGTGCCTCCCGCCGGAAGTCCACAGTGGTCACCGTGAGCGCCCGGACCAGCGTGTAGGAGCTGAAAAGCGCGGGCAGGCCCAGCGCCGCGACCCGCAGCAGCCACGGCGCCCCGGGATAGGTGAACGCCAGCCACTGCACACCGGTCAGCACCACCGCACCGGCCACGACACGGCCCGTCAAGGACAGCAGCCGGGCACTGGCCCGCGCCGCGTCCGCCGCCCGGCGGGCACGCCGCGCCGAAGCACGCCACACCCACAACACCAGCAGCGCCACCCCGAGCGCCGCGAACAACACGTTCGGCGAGACGTTCATGAACGGCCCCCGTCCCGCCGTTCACACCACGCGAGGCAGGCCGCGCGCCGGTCGTCTTCGGCCAGCCCGCCCCACACCCCGAGCGTTGCGAATCCGGCCGTACGGAATTCCAGTTCCAGGCAGGCATCCTGAACTGGGCAGCCCACGCAGATCTGCGCGGCGGCTGAGCGGTCAGGCGAATCCGTGCCGATGACTTCCGGTTCCGCCGGATCACCGGAGGGCCACATGCACGCCCCGTCACGAGTGACCAGAGTGGACAGAACTTCGGTCGGCACAGCCTCCAAGTAGTCGAGCCGAGCGGCAATGACCGCATAAAAATCGTTGACAGGATTGGCGTTCATCGCTGCCCCCCGTCGCCAGGGGCGGGCAGCAGCAGAGCAACGGCATGAGCGGGCACGACCAGCCGACCGCGACGGCGAACCGCAGGCAGCACGCCCACCCGGATCAACCGGCACACCTCGGCCTCGCCGACACCCAGAACCCAGCCGACCTCGCGGATAGAGAAGAAGCCCGTAGAAACCGGGCGGGAAACATGTTCAGACATAGTTTTGGTTCCTTTGACTTGGGTTTCCGGCCCGCTTCTGCGAGCCGTGAAACCAGTAAGCCGCCGAACCAAAAAAACAACTATGCGCGCACCGGAATACGGCTATGCGGATTCCGGAATAACCCCAGTTCCAGCCGCATATCCGCGCAGTTCCATATTCCCAGAAAGAATATTTTCCGCGCGATATTCCCCGCCGGAATGTTGATCTTCTCCGAGGTCGCCGCGGACAGGCCGCGGTGGCCCCGGATCATGACCTTGACATGCTGATATGCGGTGTCACGGGCACTTGCTGAACGCGACCACCTGACTGCCCTGCCCGCCGATCTGCTGCATGGTGAACACCCCGAACCGCGACGGCCCGGCGGTCGGCGGGTCGACGTTCACGCGGCACGCGTCGACGACCTTTCGCCCGCCCCCGATATCCGTCGTCGCCGACGCGTCGAGCACATATGCGCCGGTCGCATTCTGATACGCGATACCGCCGCGCACCCCGCCCGGCACCTGCCGCGAGAGAACGTCGATCGCGTGTTCGCACGTGTCCGCGCCGACCGACGCCGCGAAATCCCTGCCCGCCTGAGGCGCGAAGAAAAAGCACCCCCGTTCCGGGTGCGCGGTCGCGATCGCGCCCACCAGCGCGTGCACCAGATCCGCCCCGCTGCGCGGCAAGATCCCCGGATACGCGGCATCGTGCGCCGCGTCGAGGTCGCGCTGCTGCTGCTCCGCCCGCTGCGCCGCGTCCACGCGCCAGCCGACCACCCCGGCCGCGACCAACCCCAGCCCGGCCGCCAGCGCCGCCGCCGCCTGCCAGCCGCGCATCGGCCGCCCCAGCCCCGGCACAGGCAGCCTCCCTGCCCGGACCCGGCGAATAGGCGCGGTCACCTCCGCCGGACCTTCCGGCGGCACCACCGCCGCCTGAGAAGCCCTCAGCGCGGGCGAGCGCCACGCCGGGCCGGTCGGTGCCGCCCGATGCGTCCGCAGCGTCCATAGCCACCACACGCCCACCGCGAGAACGATCCCGCCGACCGCCAGCGCCCACCCCCACAACGGCACCGCCGACAACCACCACACATCCGCCGCCGCCAGTCCGGCCGCCAGCGCCCCCGGGACGCCGCGCCCCGATCATCGCGGCCACCACCAGCACCCCCGCCGCCAGCAGCCACGGCCACCAATCGCCGCTCGCACGCCACAGAACGAGCGCCGCCGCACCCGCGACCGCCAGCGCGGCCCACTCGCCCCTGCTGGGTTTCCGACCCTGCCCCCGCCGTGTGATCGTCATGAAACCCACGGTAACCCTTACCGGCCTTGACCTGCCGTTATGCGGGGCCGCGCATGCTCCATGCGAGATCCGACATAGACGCCTCGCGTCCTCGCGCCCGACTGTTGCCACTGACCCCGCACTGGCAACCAGGAAAGGCAGGATCTCCGATGACCTACCGCGCCCGCCGCACGGTGATTCCCGCGTGATCCTCACCGCAGCGTTGGCCACTGGAATAGCGGTTGCCGCAGAAGGAAAGAACGCCGCCGCCGCATTGGTGGACCAAATCCTCGACATCGACCACACCGAGCAGGAAAGCGTGTTGTGCGTCGGTGAACAGGAATTCTACACCTCGAAGAAGAACGGACCCTTTCCCAATCACCAATTCCTGGTCAGCGTCTCCACCGTGTACGCACTTGCCGCGCTGACCTACCGGGACCACGACGACCCGGTGATGCCCATCGCCAATTCCTACAATTCAGAGCGACCACTCCCCGAGTTGGACCTTATCTGCGACGGCGAAACCGGCGCGGTGTTTCCCCGGACCGCGCTGATCCCTGTGTCGCTCGCACGGATGGGACTTCTCGAATGGCTTGACACCTGGAAGCGTCCCGCGTGCATCGAATGGAGACCTTGCAAGGTTTAGCGACGGGAAACAGAAGCGAGCGGAGCGGAATCATGAACGAGACTGGATCGGCGGCGGTTCTCGACAGTCCACGGACTGTGCGGACTGTGCCGCACGCCTACGGCTACATGCGAGTACCGCGCGACGTGGAGGACGAGAAAGTCAAGCTGCTCGAAGACCAGACAGTCGCATACGCCGAACGATCCGGACTGCACTTCGTCCGATTCTTTTTCGAATTCCATTGCGGCTCCCACGAAGCTTTCGAGGAACTGATCGCCGAACTGATCCGCGCCGACGCGCACCACGTGGTAGTGCCGAGCCTTCGCCACCTCGCCCAAAACGGCCTCCTGCAAGACCAGATGCTGGAACGCCTGGAATTTTCCGCCCGCGCACAAGTTCTCGCAATGCGGCTAAGGACAGCAATTGAGTGACAAGAACCAGCCCAAGCCCGACCCGGAATCAGCCAAACCCGCACCGCCCAAAGCGGCCAAAGCACCCGCACGACCGCCGACCAAAGCGGAATCGCAAGCGGCCGCAGCGGCCATGCACGCCCTCCACGAAGGAAATATCCAGCAAGCGAAGCTTCTCGGAAAAATCCTGAAGATGACGCAAGAAGACAACGACAACGACGCGCAGAAAGAATAGACGAGCGGCCATGGACAACGAAACCAAGGCGCTCATCGAATCGCTTCGCGCGGTGAGCGCCCACGCGGAACCTGTAGCCAATGATTTGATGCTCGGCACAATGACGCCCGAGAGGCAACGCGATTACGCAGGCATGCTCGGGGAGCTTTCCCAACTTCTCCAAGACCATGCCGAATTTCGGGAAAGGTCCGAGAGTGCGGTTCAGGCTCGCCCGCCGTCCCGGCGACATCCGCCCGAAATCCAATGAATGGCTGGGGGTTGTTCTCGCTGGCAGTGATAGCGGTGCCCCTGGTCGCTTTCGGCACCTGGATGCTCAGCGAACATGCAAGCGGCCGCAGGCGACGCAAATTCCTCCGGCGCTACAGCTCTCGTTCCGTAGCAGGAATCCACAATCGAATCGACCAGGAAACCGCCAGCGAGACAACCCGGCCCATCCCCAAAATCCGACCCGGGACATTAACACCCGACCCGCTTCAGAACGGCACTCTCTCCGGCCGACTTCCTCTCCCGATTACCACGCGACGCTTCGCGCGTCGACACACACCTGGAGCACCGTTGCGCTAAAGCTTGCGCACATGACGGTCCCGTGAACCTGAAAATAAAGCCGAATGCATGAACTGGACTCCGACCTCAATCCACTTTTGCTCGTGCGGCCGCGCCTCCTGATGCTCTGCGGTTTGAGTGACGGCGAATGGCGCGGCGCAACCGAGTTGGCACGACTTGCCGACGTGCCCATCTCCACCATTGCGATGCATGCCCGCACATTAAAGGACGTGGGATTCCTCTCCACAAATGTCAAATACATCCGCGCACATAATCTGACCGATCTCTATGTCCGCATCACAGCACCCGGTAACGAGGCTATGTGCGAACATATCGCGGCGCTCGAACGCCTACTGGGGGCGGCGACGTCTCTGACAATAGATATACGACAGGCGAAATCTTATTACGTCTTCAAGGTGCACAAAAGCGACGGGTCGGCGATCTTCATCGGACGCAAGCAGATAATTTATGCCGAAGCGTTCGAAAATACCACCCGAGTAGTGACACCTGACGGTACGCATGTCATGCCGGGGCGAGTGTCCTTGGCGACGCTTCAGGCACTGTACCCCGACTTAATCCGCGTGCACCGTCGCTACATTGTCGCCGTGGATGCAATTCGCGGGCTCTATCAAAACTCTGACAAGACCCATCGATTAGAGACGGATATGGGACCGGTTCCCGTAAGCCGACGGGGTGTAGCCGTGGCCCGTGAAGCCCTGGCGCGCGACCGCTCATAGCATGCGTGTGGCCGCTCATAGCGTCGGCCGAGTGCTAGCCTTAGAGCGTGGCTGATTCGACAGGTGACAATACTGCGGCAGCGGGCGAGAGCGAGTTCTCGCCCGCTGCAAGTCGTGCAACGCTGACCGCCGCTTGCCGTGAAGTTGGGTTCAATCCAGCCGACGCGGAACTTATCCGACTGGGTGAGAATGCCATATATCGTCTCTCAGATACCCCAGTAGTGGTTCGGATTGCTCGTACGATGGATTACTGGAGCCAAGTTCAGAACGAAGTACTTGTCTCGAAGTGGCTTAGCGATTTTGAATTTCCGGCTGCTCGCGTTATCGCTAATTTGCCGCAGCCGATCGAGGCTCAGGGGCATCCGGTGACGTTCTGGGAGTTCATACCCGGTCGCGTCGCGAACCCGAACGAGGTAGCGACACTTGGAACGCTCTTGCGTCGATTTCATGATTTGCCCGAGCCGCGGAATTTGCCAGATCCGTCCAATTTTGAGCTTCCTTCCGCTGGCATTGAAAGTCGACTTGAGCGCAGGCTGGAAACATCACCGGCACCCGAGGCTGACAAGTCTTACATCCTCGCCAAGTTCCGGGATTTGCGGGATGCGTTCAATGGTCTCGATTGGAAGTTTGACAAGGCGCCGGTTCACGGTGATGGCCACATCCAAAACCTTATGATCTCCACTGACGGCTCTCCGGTCTTAATTGACTTTGAGCGGACGGGATGGGGGCATCCGGAGCTTGACCTAGCAGTGACGGCGACCGAGTACACCACAGCGAAATGGTGGACCGACGAGCAGTACGCCGACTTTGCCGATGCATATGGATATGACATCACCAGGTGGAGTGGATTCGACGTCGTTAGGCAGCTTCAAGAAATCAAAATGACGACTTGGATCATGCAGAATATAGACCACTCCGAGGACATAAAGAGGGAGTTCGATGTCAGGATGCACACTATTCGCACCGGCGAAGTTGGGGATGCGTGGAGTCCGCGCTAGCCGAGTAGCTTCATGGCCGGATAGTGGCGGTTTAGCGCCTCGGATATCTGAGCACCCAGTTTCGCATCCGCCGCAGTCAATGCGCCGTAGAAGTCTGTGATGTACTTGACATAGCGGGCGGACTGCAAAGATACCCCGAGCGATATCGCTTCGGAGGCTAATGAGGCGGCCTGCTCCGCATCGCCGCCCGCCAGCACGCCAGACGCGGCCACGAGTCGCATAAAGCCGAGAGTCCTCGGAGGCGTGTACTCCGGGTCGAGGGCAATATTAGCGAATTCGCGGGCTTTCTCAGCATTCCCTAGGTCTCTAAAACCGTGCGCGGCCTCGCTGGCTATCTCCTGTTCGTTGAAGTATGAAGACCACGCTGGATCACTCTCGATGTTGCGGGATTCATGAAGCTGTTCCGCCCGATGCATTGCCTTGGCAAATCCCGGGGCATCGCCCTTGCTGGCTAGTGCACGAGCTTCCATGGAGACCAGCATTGCCATAACCGTGTTGCTTGCAGTGCCCGATGCGACGTTCTGAGCATCTCTGGCAAGCTTTAAAGCCGTGTCGAACTGTTCTAGGAAGTTCGCTTGATGGGAGAGGTTAGAAAGTAGCCGTCCCTGCATCGCAATATCTCCGGACTGTTTGGAAAGCTGCAAAGCCTTGATGAAGTAACGCTTCGCTTCTTCCTGTAGTCCAGCGTCGTATGCACTCCATCCAAGGAGTTGCAAGGTTTCTGCGGCAGCACCGAACACCTCACATTGCAGAGTTGAATCCGGATAGCTCCAACTCAGCAGCGGGGCAACTTCGTCCCTAAAGTAGTTCCGCAAGAGTCGCCGGACATGCCCGCCGCCGTGCTTGAAATCCATAGTCATGAGGTCGGACGTCATCTCGCGAATGGTGCCAGCCAGGGCGGAGAGTGGAACAGGCTCACGATCCTCGTAGAGGAATTCCTCGGCAAGGAGGTAGCTGTCAACCGTATCTAGCGCACTGAGGCCGGTTCCAATGAAATTCGCCGGTGCCGCTACAAGAAGATTATCTATCGTGCGCTGTGGTGATGTTCGGCGACTCTGGCCCGGAAAGTCCCACCAAAGCATGTGCTGCGGCAGGTGAAGCACCTGCGCATAGTGGGTCAGCGTCGTGATGTTCACCTCGCGCGGGCCGTTTTCAAGCCTGCTCACCTGGGCTTGGTTGATCCCGAGCCATTGGCCGATTATTTCTTGGTTGAGTGCCTTGCCGTAGAGCTTCAAGTGCTGCGGATGATGCCTATACGCCTTGAAGACTCTGCCGATGTGATGGCTATCAAATGCGGCACGAAGTTCTGGCGTTTCGAAAAAACTGTCATCAAGGTGAGGCGGCGTCCGCAGTCGGTCCCGCTGATCCCTGAGGCACCGCCCACATGTTTGAGCGGTGTTGTCCGCTGCCAGCGCAGAGCCACACCCCTGACAGCGTCGAACTGCGGAGTGCCCCCGTCGTGAACCCTGTGCACCCATCCTCTGCCCCTGAGTAGTGATCACCCTGCTGACCAGCGTACCTCTGTTAGCTGGGACATGTACGAGCCTTTACCGCGAGCCGCGTGCACAGTTGCGATCACGGCATGTGTGTGCGTCGCCTCTGGCTTCCTGTCGAGTCGGCTACGTCTTCATAACATCTGCCCTCGGGCACCGGCTGGAACAGCAGCGACGGCCGGTCCGGCGCTTTCAGCTCGACGTAGGTGAGTCCATGGCTGTCCCGCCACCGCTCGGCCCGCGGGTAGCCCAGCGCTTCCCGCCAGAATTCGGCGAGCGCGCCGGCGTCCCGGCAGTCGACGGTGACGGCGATCAGACGGCTGCTCATGCTCGGGGAGTTACCCGCGATCGGCCGCGGTTATGCCGGGACCTTGGCTGTCCAGAGCGGACAGTCAATGCGGATGGGCGAGCAGGGTGCCCAGACCCGGTCCGGCGGCCGGTCGGCCGAGAAGGGTGAGGCAGTGCCAGAGCGTCACCTGCGTCGCGGTCAGCACGGGTTTGCCCGCCCGGTTTTCGAGCTCGGCGAGCAGCGGCGCGGTGTGCAGCGCGGTCTCCGGGAGCAGCACGGCTTGGGCGTCCGAGGAGGCCGCGGAATCGACCAGGTCGCGGATGCGGGCGCTGTCCCACGTCGCCAGATCGCGGTCCGAACCGGCGTCGGCCGAGACGGCGTGCACGGTGGCGATGTCTTCCTCGGCAAGGAACGCCGAGAACGCGTCGGTGAGGTCGGGCGCGTACACCGAGGCGAGCGCGATCCGCTTGAGGCCGAGCCGGTGCGCGGCCGCGAGGAAGGCCAGCGACGTGCTGCTCGCCGGGACGTCCAGCGCGTCCGTCAGAGCGTCGGTCTGCGTCTTGGCCACGGCGACGCCGTCGATGAAACTGCAGCTCGTGCAGGCCCAGCTGACCACGCGCGGGGACGTCGTGAACTTCGCCGCCGTCCGGACCAGCCGGTCCGGCTCGCTCAGCTCGCGCACGGCGGTGTGGACGTTTTCCCGCTCGACCACGCGCCGGGCCCAGGGCACGTAGGCGAACTCCACGCCGGGCCGGGCGTCCAGGCATCCGGCCAGCGCGGTGAAGTCGTCTTCGGCGCAATCGCGAGTGGGATACAGCAGACCGATCATCTCGGGCAGTGTCGCATTCGTTCGCCCGGGCGGCAGAACTTCAGGAGCCGGGGCCGGAGCAGCTCTCGCCTGCGGGCGGGGCCTTGGCCGGGCGGGGCTCGCCCAAGTCGAGGTCCATCGCGCCGTCCTTCGGGGGACTCGTACCGCATCAGGGAGCAGGTCGTGCCGAAGCGCCCGAGGCAGATCGCCTTGCTGCCGTTCCGGTACCGCCCCGCCGGAGTGCCCGCCAGGTCGACGGGTTCGCCCGCATCGGCGGCGGTGCCCAGGAAGGCGTCGCAGTCCAGGAGGCTCTTCAACCTTGCGCCGCGACCGTGGAGCAGCGGAGCGTCCACCGACAGCCACCTGCCGTCCGTCGTCGACAGGGCTCCGGCGATCTTGGTCAGCGCGCGGGTGACGTTGATCCACATCCTGTCGCCGACGCGCACGAGCGACAGCGCCGCGCCGTCCTTCTCGATCGAGCCGCCTGCACTGTCGTGGTTGAGCCGCAGGTCGACCACGAGGCCGTCGGTGCTCGTGCCCTTGACGTGGACCGCCCTGGCCAGGCCCAGCTCGTTCGCGACGGTGTCGCCGACCGTCGCGGCGTCGGGCGGCGCGTCGAACTCGCGGCGGCGCTGACCGGCGGCAGGGCGGGACTGTCCCGGGGCCGGAACAGGCGGCGCACACGAGCGCGGCCGTGATGGCGCCGCAGCGCAGGAGGGGGCGGATCATGCGATTCCCGTTCGGACAGGCCCAGGACGCCCCCGGGCGCATCCGCTTATCGCCCGGCTCAGGGGTGCGTTACGGCTTGTCCGGTTTCGTCGCGTATCCGTGACTCGCGGCCTGGTCCACAGTGGACGAACCGGCCTCAGCTGGCCGCGCGCGTGGCGGCGAAACCGGGGTGCGGCAGCCGCTGCGGGCGGCCGTCCGGGTGATACTCGAAATGCCACCATTCGTTGTCGTACACGCGATACAGGCCGAACCGTCCACCGTGGACTTCGAGCCACTGCGCGCCTTCGCAGGGCCGCACGTCGAGCGCGACGCCTCGCACGTGCTGCGATTGCGCGGGCGGGAGCGTGAGGTGCAGGGCGAGTTCGTGCGACCCGGCGCGCTGGACCTCGGCGTGGAACAGGCCGGCCTGCGTCGCGGCGTCCCGGTGGCCGGACGTCAGGCCGAGCAGGATTCCGTGCCGCCACAAGGCTTCGGTGCGTGCCGCGGTGAACGCGGCGTACGTGCCGGGCGTGAGCCCGGCGAGGTTTTCGGCCGGATAGCGGGCCCCCAGCGCCCACTGGCACGCGACGTGCCGTGCCCGGCCCCGCGCGACCACCCACGCGACCGGCACGAAAAGCACCGCGAGCACGTGGGTGGCCACTCGGTAGATTCCGGTCACTGCAACGCCTTCACGACCGCGGCGGCGGCCCGCGCGATCAGCTTGTCGTCGGTCTTCGCGTCCTTCTGCCGGCGGTCGGACAGCACGGCGAGCACGATCGGCGCGCGGTGCGGCGGCCACAGCACGGCGATGTCGTTGCGCGTGGCGTAATCGGCGGATCCGGTCTTGTCCGCGACCTGCCAGTCCGCGGGCACGCCCGCGCGGATCACGTGCGCGCCGGTGGTGTTGGCGCGCATGATCTTGGTGAGCACGGCCTGCTTGTCCGCCGGGAGTCCCGAGTCGAGCGCGACGGCGCGCAGGTCCTTGGACCAGGCTCGCGGGGTGGTCGTGTCCCGGACGTCACCAGGGCTCGTCTCGTTGAGAGCGGGCTCGATGCGGTCCACGCGGGTGACCGTATCCCCCAGCCTGCGCAGCTCCGCGGCCAGCCCGGCGGGACCGCCGATCTCGCGGAACATGAGGTTATCCGCCGTGTTGTCGCTGTAACGCAGCGCAGCGTCGAGGACGCTCTGTAACGACATTTGCTCCCCGATGTGCTTCTCCGTAATCGGGGAATTGGGCACGAGATCGCTTTGCCGAATCGTGACCGTGCGGGTCAGATCATCCCCGCGGTGCAGGATCGCTGCCGCGTTGAACACCTTGTGCGTGGAGGCGTAGGCAAAGCGGTCGTCGGCGTGATAAGCGACCTCGCGGCCGTCGCCGGTGTCGATCGCGTAGACGCCGAGCCGGGCGTCGAAAGCCTTCTCCAGTGCGGCGAAATCCGGCTGCGCGACCGTCTTGGCCGCGACTGGCGCGGCGGACTGCGCGGAACTCGCCGGGGCGTCCGGTGGTGCTGGTGCGGCACACGAGGCCAGCGCGACCAATGCGAACGAGGCCAGGGTCAGCCTGCGGAACACGGGGTTCTCCCTCCGAAGTCGATCAACTCCCCAGCAGCGTGCCCCCGGCGGGTTCATGCGGTCCAAGACACTTCTGTGCGAGTTGATGCGGATCTGGCATAAGCTCTGGTCGTGGACTTGGTCGGCTGCTGCAAGGCGTTCGTGAGCGTGACCGAAGCGGGGAGCTTCACCGGCGGCGCGGCGGTCGCGCAGATCCCGCAGCCGGTGGCGAGCCGCCGGATCGCCGCGCTGGAGCGGCACCTGGGGGAGCGGCTGTTCGACCGGTCGACCCGGCGCGCGCGGCTCACGCCGTTCGGCCGGGACCTGCTGCCGTCCGCGCAACGCCTGGTGCGGCTCGCCGAGGCGATGGAATCGGACGCGCAGCGCGCGCGCCGGCGGCCGTTGCGGCTGGCGGTCCCGGACACGTCGACCACCCGCGATCTCGCCGAACTCGAAGCGCAGGCGCGGACGGTGGAGGTCTTTCTGGAGTTCCGCGTCGCCGGGCCTGCGGAGCGGGCCGAGCTGGTGCGGACGCAGGAGGTGCGGGCCGCGCTGGTCGCGGTGCCGCCGGAGGACGGGGTGTGGACAGTGCCGCTCGGGCTGGCCAGCGAGGCCGAGCCGGAGGAAGCCGTGGTGCACCTGGAGACCCTGCGCGCGGGCCGGTCGCCCGGTGCGCGGCGCCGGGTGTGGGTCCAGCCGGAGGACGACGTGCCGCACGTCCGCGACCGGGTGTTCCGCGCCCGCGACGCGGCCGGGTTGCTTCCCGCGCAGGTCGAGGTCGCCGGGACGTTGACGACGGCCGCGGCGAGCGTGATCGGGTCGGCGGATCTGCTGTTGTGCTCGGCGGATCAGGCGCGCGAACTGGGGCTGGCGTGGCGTCCGGTGGGCGGCGTCCGGCTCGCGCGGGGGTACGACGTGGCCGCGGGGCTCGGCGACGACGTCGGCCGGGTGCGGACGCCGTTGCGCGCGGCGATAGCGCGGTGTCTCGGCGCGGATGTTGCGGCAGACTGACGCCGTGAACACTGAGGCGCTGCTGGCGCGGTTGCGGGACGAACTCGACGAGGGCGGGCTGCGCGGCTCGTTCCTCGTGCGCGATCTCGGCTCCGGCCGCGAGCTCGGGATCGAGCCCGACCTGGAGTTCGCGACCGCGTCGCTGGTCAAGGTCCCGCTCGTGGCGGTCACCGAGGACCGGATCCGGCGCGGCGAACTGGACGGCGCGCAGCAGGTGGAGGTCGAACCCGGCCGGGCCGAGAGCGCGGGGCCGACCGGGCTGGCGCGGTTCCGGCATCCGGCGCGGGTTTCGGTGGCGGACCTGATGTACCTGGCTTCCGCGATCAGCGACAGCGCGGCGGCCGACGAACTGTTCGCCCTCACCTCGCCCGCGGAGGTCACGCGGACGGTGCGGGATTGGGGCATCACCGGCATCTCGGTGCGGCATTCGCTGAGCGAGCTGAGCGACACGCCGGTGGAGCGGTTCGCCGCGGCCGACGTGCACCTCGCGCATTCGCTGGCGATCGGCGCGGTGACCGAGGGGCAGGGGCATCCGGTGCGGCAGCTGGATGTTTCGCGCGCGAGTTCGGGTTCGGCGCGCGCGTTCGCCGACTTGCTGACCGCGTTGTGGACCCCGTCGAAGATCGACCCGGACGTGTCCGCGCGGGTGCGGCAGCTGATGGGCGAAAACCTGCTGCGCCAACGGCTGGCGCCGGATTTCGCGTCCGATTCCGCGAAGTGGTCCTCGAAAACCGGGACGCTGGTGAACCTGCGGCACGAGATCGGGGTGGTGGAGCACTCGGACGGGCAGGCGTTCGCGGTCGCCGCGCTCACCGAGTCCCGGGTGCCCGCGGCGATTCAGCCGGAAGCGGAGATCCTGATGGCGCGGGTCGCGCGGTCGCTGCGGGACCGCTTGCGCGCTCGCGGATAGCGGGCCGGCCGGATCCGCCCTCGCGGCGAATCCGGCCGGTTCCCTCCCCTCAGGCCAGGCCCAGCAGCGTGAGGATGAGAACGATTCCGTGCGTCTGCATTTTCCCGCACCTCCCTCCCGGATCCAGGCACGGAAAACCCCGTCGCGAAATAGCGGTATTTCGCGGCTGATCGGGTTTCCGTGCTTCTCGGCGAACCGCCCGGAACGAGCGGCGTGCACCCAGAATGCGATCCGGGAAGGAGGGCGGAAAGGGGTTTCCTGTTTCCTCGGCGAGGAGGAAACACCTGCGGAGAGGTTCGGGAGGGGAACCCTGAAAGACTCTGATTCCCTCCAGGGTTCCCCTCGCAGACGTGGCCGGGGCGGCTAGCGGAGGGTGGGGTTTCCCCAGGCCAGCGCCGCCGGACGGGTCGTGCGGGCGGCCGGGCCCGCCGCGGGGCGGCGGATCTCCAGCCGCAGCCGCCGGACGCCGGTGACGTCGAGTTCGGTGTGCCGCGGGCTGCCGGCCGCGGAATGGTCGAGGTGGCGGATCTCCCCGTCGAGCCGGACGCAGAACTGCCCGATCTGGAAATCCGCGTCCTCGGCGTCGTCGAGCACTCCGGCGACCGCGGTGAAATGCGCGTAGGAGCCGCCGAGGTCGATCTCCGCGAATGCCCACGCCCCGGAAGTGGGCCCGGCGGTGCGCAAAACGACGCTGTGCTCGTAGCTGATCCCGTCGATCCGCGCTGAGCCGGCGGTGACGTCCGCGCTCTTCTCGCGCCACGGCAGTTCGGTCGCCGGCACCGGACCCGGTGCGGAATCCGTCGCCCCGCGCCAGATCCCGCGCACCGGACGCTCGTTCCGGCTGCGCCCGGTGATCGCGGAGACCAGACCGGCGACGCCGTCTTCGGTGAAATCCGGAATCCGGAAATGCGTGGTGGAATACGGGGTGAGAAACGCCGGGACGTCTTCGACGGAGGCGCCGGGCAGCACCACCGGCAGGATGCGGGTGGTCTCGCGCTCCAGGTCGCGGGTGAGCGCGTCACGCATGATCCGCGCCTCGAACTGGGAGCCGCGGCCCTCGTCGAAGGGCGCCTCGCCGTCCGCGCGCCGCCGGTAGTTCGGCGAGGCGATCACCAGCACGAAATCGGCGGCGCGGATGTTCCGGATCGCCCAGGCCGACCAGTCGAGCCGGGAGGCGTCGTCCCATTGGTCCAGCCGGACGTCGAGCCCGATCCGGGCGCGCAGGAAGGTGGCGAAGGTCCCGACCTGCCGGTAGTGCTCGGCGGCGGTGTCGTGGGCGTAGCTGATGAAGATCCGGGGCGGGGCGGGGGCGGACATCGGGCTCCTCGAATTCCGGCGGCGGCGACCGGTCCAGTCTCGGGTCCGGCCGGCGGCAACGGGTTTTCGGCCACAAAGTGTCCAGAATCTGTCCCTTGCCGGGGTCTTTCCCAAAGGTATCGTCGTGGTCCGAGTCCCGGATCGCCAGGACGCGGAAATCGACGGGGAGCGCTGTCCAGGTGTATCACTACGACGTTTTCATCAGTTACCTGCGCACCGCCGACCCGATCGCCCGGTGGGTGCGTAACCATTTCCATCCGCGGCTGTGCGAACTGCTGGACGGCAACCTCGACCGGGAGGTCCGAGTGTTCTTCGACGGGTCGGTGCGAGTCGGCGACCGCTGGCCGGACGAACTGCGCAATGCGCTGCAGCGCACAAGGATTCTCGTCCCGGTGGCATCCGGCCAGTACTTCTACAATGAGTGGTGCCTCGCCGAATGGGCATCGATGGCGCACCGCGAGAACCTCGTCGGCGGCGCACGCCCGGCAACGCTGATATACCCGGTTATCTACGCTGATTCGAAGAATTTCCCGCCGTTCGCGCATCAGCGCCGTTGGCAGAACCTGACCGATTGGAACCACCCGTACGAACATTTCCAGATTTCGCCCAAGTACATCGGTTTCCACGACAAGATGAACGAGGTCGCGCAGGAGCTGGAGGAATTGATCAGCGCGGCTCCTCCGTGGCAGCCGGGCTGGCCTGTGCTCACCCCGGTGCCGGACGACCCGCCGACCTCCCGCGTTCCGAAGTTCTGACCGATGACCGGCACCGTGATCACGTTCTACTCGTTCAAGGGCGGCGTCGGTCGCAGTTTCGCGCTGGCCAACATCGCTGTGCTGCTGGCGCGCTGGGGCCATCGCGTGCTGTGCGTCGACTGGGACCTCGAAGCGCCCGGCCTGAGCGACTATTTCCGGCCGATGCTGGACCGCGAGCCCGACGGCGGCGTAGTAGACCTCGTGACCGACTTCCGTGCCGGAACCGTGCGGCCGGACCGGCACATCCTCCGGCTGGCCCCGGGCGGCAATTCGCCCGGCACGCTCGATTTCCTCGCCGCCGGCCGCGACAGTACCGATTATCCCGCGCAGGTGCAGGGAATCGACTGGGAAAGCCTGTACGACGACCGGTTCGGCGCGTATCTCGAAAAGTGCCGGGACCACTGGACCGCGAACTACGATTACGTTCTCCTCGACAGCCGCACCGGGATCTCCGATGTCGGCGGCATCTGCGCGGCGCACCTGCCGGACCGGCTGGTCGTCCTCTACACCGCGAACCGGCAAAGTGTTCGCGGCGCCGTCGACATCGCGAAACGGGCCAACGTCGCCCGGAACGCCCTGCCCTACGACCGTCCGCAGCTGCCGGTGCTCCCGGTGCTCTCGCGGTTCGACACGCGCGAAGAGTACGACCGCTCGGAGAAATGGCGGAAGTTCTGCGTCGAGGAGACCAAAAGCCTGTTCGAATCCTGGCTGGACCAGGACGTCCTGCCGGAAGTGATGGCCCGGCACCTCACCCTGCCGTACGTGTCGTACTGGACCTTCGGCGAGCAGCTTCCAGTGCTGCACGAGGAAAGTCCCGGCGCGGACCAGGTCGGCTTCGCACTCGAAACGGTCGCCGCGGTGATCGCGCACTCCTTCGACCGCACCGAGCTGCTGGAAGAAAACCGCGACGCTTACGTGGCCGCGGTGCGCCCGCAGAAGAAGGATTTCGCCTACGACATCCAGGTGAGCATGCCGCGCTCGAACCTGACGGCTTCCCGCGCGGTGGCCGACGAACTCGAAAGACTCGGGATCCGGGTGGGGAAGTCGCTGTCGGGCGACCGATCCCGGCTCGGCCGCGCGGAAGCCGAGGCCCGGCACCTGTGCCTGGTGATCGACGGCAAGGCGAGCCGATGGCAATCGGCGGAGGCGGAGCTGTTCCTGCACCGCACGCTGGGACACGACCGCAAGCTGATCCTGGTGCTCACCGAGGGCACCGACCCCCGGGACCTCTCCGGCTATCTCGGCAGCGTGCGGTATCTGCAACTCGGCCCGATGAACGGAGCGCTGAAGGTCGCCCGCAGCCTCGCCGACGAGATCGGTGCCGGGCGGGCCCTGGTCGACACCGGTCAGGCCGATCTGGTTTCCCTGCTGCGGCAAGCTGAACACGCCCGGCTGCGCCCGGAGCTGTGGGACCTCGTTGGCGAATTCGCCAGCGAGATGCCGGGCGCGGTCGGAGCCGGGGACAGCGTGCGCGCACAGGAGCTCGGCGCGGACCTTGCCGTGCTGCTGCGCCCGCGCCGCGACGACGGCGCGATGCCGCCGCCGCTCACCGTCCGCGAAGCCCTGGCCTGGGCTCAGCAAGTGCTTGATGTGCGGGTGAACGGCGGCTAGCCGCGTTTCGCCCGGCTCGACCCCCAGTACGCCCCGTCCGCGCCCGCGGCCGGGGTACCCCGAGGAAGGACGGCGGATGCACGAACGACTGAGCCACAAGCAGTCCGCGGCGATGATCGCGCTGATGGTGCACGGCCGGGAGATGTCGAACCCGGAGCTGCGCAAAGTCGCGGGCTTCTCGCTCGACGGGAGGGACCGGCTGAAGCTCAACGAAAAGTACGTCAGCAGCGAGAAATCCGGGCGTGCGTTCGTGCACCGGCTCACCGACCCCGGCTGGGACTGGTGCGAGGAGGAACTGGCGGCGCTGACCCCGCCGGAGCCGGTGCGGAGCACGCTGACCGTGGTGGCTTACTTGGCGTTGCACGGGTTCTTCGAGTATCTGCGGTTGCACAACGTTTCGCTGAGGGCGGTGTTCGCGGGGAGTGATGCTCCGCAGGCGGTGGACCTGGAAGAGCTGATCAGGACTGCGTACCGGAAGCTCGCGCACGAGCCGCGCGATTGGGTAGGGCTGGCCGACCTCCGGCCTTTGCTCGGCGGCGTCGCGACGGCTGAGGTCGACGCGGTGCTCAAACAGCTGAGTCGTACCGGGCAAGCGCACTTGGTGCCCGAGTCGAACCGGAAGGCGCTCACCCCGGCGGACCGGGAGGCGGCCGTGCGCATCGGCGGTGAGGACAATCATCTGCTCTCGATCGAGGCGTCATGATCGAACACCTGGCTGTCCTGGCGACGCTGCGGTTCGACTGGGCGGACACGCCCGACCACGTGTGGCGTGATTCGCCGTACCACGTCGACGGCTTGCACCCAGAGGTGATGGCCGCGATCGACGTGGGCATTCGCGATGCGGCGGCGAGCGACGCACCGAGCCCGATCGGTCTGGTGATGCAGGGGCACAAGGGCGTCGGCAAGACCCATCTGCTCGGGATGGTCCGGCGGGCGGTCCATCGCGCCGGAGGGTACTTCTTCCTCAACGACCTCACTTCGGGCGACGCGTTCTGGGAAGACACCGCCGACGCCCTGCGCCGCGGCCTCCTGCGCGCGGACGCTTCCGGAGAACCGCAGGTGCGAGGTTTCCTGCGGCGTGTGTGCGAGCGCGGCGATGTGCCATGGGAAAGTGCCTCGGCCTTGCTGAGCGGACGCGGGCTGAGCCGAGCACACCTCGACGCGTTCGTGCTGGGGCTGCGCAAGCTCGATCGGCAGGTCGGGGTCGAATGCGCGGACACAGCCCGCGCGCTCGCTTTGTACGCTGCGGAGGACCTGACTCAGAACGATATCGGCGACGAGTATCTCGGCCGCTTCGAGGAAGCAAGGTCTGGTACTCGGCGCAAGTGGGGCATCCGGGCGAAGCCGAAGGCGTCGTTGGAGCAGGTTCACGACATCACGCGTCTGCTTGCGCTTACCGGCCCGCTCGTGATCGGCGTCGACCAGCTCGACACACTAGTGGCCCGGTCCGCTTTGCTCGCGAGGGAAATGCGGCAAAGACGAGAGGACGACTTGCTCGTCGCCCAGATCGCTGACGGGTTGATGGAGCTCCGCGAGGTCACCCGGCGGACCGTGACCGTTCTCGCCTGCCTGCCCGCGACGTGGACGCAGATCAAAGTCAAGGCCGCCGACACCGTCGGCGACAGGTTTCGGGAAACGACCACCCTCGGCCGGGTTCTGGACGCCAGGGTCGGCAAGCAGCTGGTCGAGCGCCGACTCGGGTTCGCTTACGCCGCAATGGATTTCATTCCGCCGCATGCCACCTGGCCGGTGGCGCCCGCTGCGTTCGACGAACCGTGGGAGGAATGCACCCCGCGTGAGATGCTGAAGCGGATCGGAGCGCACATCGAGGCGTGCGTACGCGCCGAACAGGTGCAGGAAATGACTTCCTTCGATCCGGACGTCCGCGCGGTGCTGCCGGCGCGTCCGGAACCGAAACCCGATCGCTTCACCGAACTGGACGAGTGGTTCGACCAGCTCCGGGCGGAGGCGGACCCGTCGGCGCTGCTCGACCACAAGGTTGAGGACGAGGTGATGCCCCGGCTGCTCTCGGCCGCCTTGCGCGGCTGGATCACCGAGGTCGGCGACGACGAGATGGAGTGGGACACCCGCGTCAGCGAGGACGAACTGCACGCCTGGCTCACCCATACCCTCGACGAGGCCAAGGATCTGGAAGAACACTGGGCGTTCCGCGCGATCTCGGCGAAGAACCCGATCGCCGTGCTCAGCCGGTTCCGGAAGGCCCGGTCCGCGGCGGGGCTGCGGGCGGGCGCGGGGAACCGGCATCTGGTGCTGATCCGGAACTCCTCGTGGTCCAAAGGGGAAAAGACCCAGGCCGAGCTCCAGGCGTTCGAAGCGGCCGGAGGGAGGCGGCTCAAGATGTCCGAAGCGGACGTCCGCACGTTCTGGGCGCTGGACGAGATGTTCGTCAAGGGCGGCCCGGACGTCCACGAGTGGCTCATCGACCGCAGGCCGGCCCGGCGCTCCCAGCTGCTGTCCGGAGTCCTGCCCGACGCCGCCGTGCGTTCCGGAGGCCCTGCGAAGCCCGCACCGCCGAGCCCGCTGCCCGCAAACGCGACGCCCGCTGCCCAGCCCTCCCTCTTCACCCCCTCGCCGACCCCGCGCCCGCACCGCACCGGAACCGCTCAAGCCCCTCGTTCCGACGGAACCCACCCGCCGCCCGAGGACTCCCTCACCCTCGGCGCCGAAGCCGGATCCGGCGAACCGATCCGCATCGAACTGTCCGCCCTGCGCAAGCACGCCGCCGTCTTCGCCGGTTCCGGGTCGGGGAAAACCGTGCTCCTGCGCCGGATCATCGAGGAATGCGCGCTGCTCGGCGTGTCGTCCATCGTGCTCGACCCGAACAACGACCTCGCCCGCCTCGGCGACCCGTGGCCGAGTCCGCCGAACGGCTGGGGGCCCGAAGACGCCGAACTCGCCGAGCGCTACTTCGAGGGCACCGACGTCGTCGTCTGGACACCGGGCCGGGCCGCCGGGCGGCCGCTCGGGTTCGAGCCGTTGCCGGACTTCGCGGGGGTGCTCGACGAAGAGGACGAGTTCTCCGCGGCAGTCGAGGTGGCGGTCGCCGCTCTCGCGCCGCAGGCCCGGCTCACCGGCAGCACCGCGAAGGCGGACATCGGCCTGGCCGTGCTGCGGCAGACGATCGTGCACCACGCCCGCACCGGGTCGCGGAGTCTGCCGGAGCTGATCGACGTCCTCGAAGATCTGCCCGAGGGCGTCACGAATCTCAACGGCGGCCGGAAGATCGCCGCCGAGGTCGCGGAGCTGCTCAAGGCCGCGATGGTCAACGACCCGCTGTTCGCCGGAGCCGGAACCCCGGTCGACCCGGCGTTGCTGCTCGCTCCGGCGGACGGCAAGCGGGCGCGGGTTTCGGTGATCAGTTTCGCCGGGCTGCCGGCCGAGGCGCAGCGGCGGAGTTTCGTGAACCAGCTGCAGATGGAGCTGTTCGCGTGGATCAAGCGGAATCCGGCGGGGGACCGGCCGCTGGGCGCGCTGTTCGTGATGGACGAGGCGCAGACGCTCGCGGCGTCCGGTTCGCTCACCGCGAGCACGCGCAGCACGATCGTGCTCGCGGCGCAGGCCCGGAAGTACGGGCTGGGGCTGCTGTTCGCGACGCAGGCGCCGAAGGGCCTGCACAACCAGATCGCCGGCAACGCGATGACGCAGTTCTTCGGGCGGCTCAACAGCCCGGCGCAGATCGCCGCGGCGAACGAGATGGCGCGGGCGAAGGGGAGTCCGGTGGCCGACATCTCGCGGCTGGAGCGGGCCCAGTTCTACGTGTCCGGCGAGGCGTTCGGGTTCCGGCGGGTGTCGACGCCGCTGTGCCTGAGCCACCACCCGGCGAGCCCGCTGCGCCTCGAAGAGGTGCTCGCGCGGGCCAGGGGCGGGCAGGGGTGAAACAGCGGCCCGGGCCCGGGATCCGTCCGGACCCGGGCCGCTGCGGATCAGACGCCCGCGACCGACTGGATCCAGTCGCGGTACTGGGTGACGTTGATGTAGGCGGTGTAGGACTGGCGGTCGCTGGTGGAGGCGACGCCGACCTGCTTGCCTCCCGCGTACATCGGGCCGCCGGAGTCGCCGCCCGCGGTGATGCCGTCGCCGCGGTTGGCGCACACCGAGACACCGGCCGCGCCGTCCGGGCAGTCGACCGAGGTGACCTGGACGTTCGCCACCTTCAGCACCTGGGACTGGCAGTTGATCTCCGGCTGGTCGGTGCAGGTCGCGCCCCAGCCGTAGACCTGCGCGGTGTCGCCGACGTTGACGTCGCTCGCGGTGCCCAGCGGCGCGTACTCGGTCTGGACCTTCTGGTCGATCTGGACCAGCGAGATGTCGGCGTCGGGGGAGTCGTGCACCGACGTCGCCGAAACCTCGGTGCCCTGGGTCTGGTCGAGGCTGCCGACGTGGAAGGTGATCTGCTTGCCGCCCGCGCCCTGCGTGCAGTGCCGGGCGGTGAGGATCCAGTCGGGGGCGATGATCGTGGCCGAGCAGAGTTCCTCGCCGCCGGCGAACATCCGGGCGGCCGCGTGCAGGGAGTCGGCGGTGCCGCCGTCGATGATGGCGGGCTGAGCGGGGGCGGCGGTGGCCGGGGCCGCCGCGGCGACGGCGGCGAAGGCCAGGCCGGACAGGACTGCGGCGGTACGCGCGATTCGCACTGGTGATCATCTCCGGTGGGTACGGGGAGGTTCGGTCAGGTACTGACCCACCGTCGTGAATGTCGGTAAATGACGGAACCCGCCGAAGGTCGGGCCGAGTCAGTTCCCGACTTTCGTCGTAGGGCAAGCGGACCAGCCCGCGGTGACGAGGCGCCGACACCGACTGTGAGCGCGGTCACCATGCCGCGAGGTCCAGAATGGTGTCGGGTGAACGAGCGGGCGCGACGGGCCCCGCCTGGACAGGGAGCGCTGCACGCGGATGGAAGCCGGCTCACAGGGATCGGCACGGCTGAAGTCGTCGTACCGCTACGACGACCTCGACGTGCTCACGCTGCTGCTGGCGGGGGAACTCGACGCCGGCACCGCGCTGGTGGTGGTGCGGGCGGTGACGTTCGCGCTGGCCAAACGCCCGATGGCGCTGGTGCTGGACCTGACCGGGCTGAGCGAGCTGAGCGACGCGGGCGTCCACGTCCTGCGGGCCGCGCAGGACCGCGCGGCCGCCGAGGGCGTGGTGCTGCGGCTGCTCGCGCACCCCTCGGGCGCGGCGGGCCGCAGGCTGGCCGAAACCGGGATGACCGGGGTGTTCGACATCTACCCGGACCGCACGGCGGTCCGCGTGGAGACCGACCGGATCGCGTTCCTGCGCCGGATGAAACGGCGGCTCGACGCGGGCTGAGCCGGTCCGGATCCGGGCCCGCCCGCGCCGTCGAGGTGGCCCGAGCGGGTGAACTTCGGAGATTTTTCCGCCAGTGGCCCGGACCAGCTCCGGCGATGGTGCGAGTTCACGCCAGCAGCGCTTCGGCCAGTCCCTGCTGCTGGATCGAGTCGCGCAGTTTCGCCAGCGCGCGGCATTGCGTCACCCGGACGTTGCCCGGCGAGATCCCCAGCGCCTTCGCCGTTTCGGCCGACGTCAGGCCGACGACGACGCGCAGCGTCAGGATTTCCTGTTGCAGCTTCGGCATCCCGGCCAGCAGCCTGCCCAGCGAGGCGCCGAGGTCGGCGGTCAGCGTGTGCGATTCGGGACCGTCGCCGAGATCCGGGTTCTCCGGGACGTCGGACACCGGCCGCGAGCGGTCGCGCGCCACCGCGCGGAACGCGTCGGCCACCTTGTTCGCCGCGATCGCGCGCACCAGATGCAGGAACGACCCGCCGCGGTCCTCGTAGCCGCGCACGGCCTGAAGGACCGCGATGCACACCTCCTGCGCGACGTCGTCGGCCGACAGGTACGACAGGTCGCGTCCGCCGATGCGGGCGCGGCAGTAGCGCGCGATCACCGGTTTCAGCAGCGCCAGCAGTTCCGGAGCCGCGCCGGGGACGCCGTCGCGGGCCGCGCGGACCACGGTTTCCAGACGCTGCGCCAGCCCGGACGGGCGCGGCAGCGCGGCGAGCGGGACGTAGCCTTCGACGGGTTCGGGCACGGTGGCGGTGGGCATAGGGGGTCGGTCCTTTCCTACGGGCGGCCGCGGTGGTCTCGCCCGCTCGATCCGGGAGTCGCCCGCCCGGGCGCGGACGTTGCGCCCGCGCAGGTGTTGTCCAGCTTCTGTCCGTTGCGCGGCAACGGAATTCGCCCGGACTTGGACAGATCTTGGACAGGTTCTGCCCGCCGGTAGCGCGGCGCGGCGCGGCGGCGATCCCGGTGCGGTCGGAGGACTCCCGAGCGGGAAGGGGAATCGCGATGATCACGCACTGACCGGCTCCGGGCCCGGCCGGCGGGGTTCAGCCGGCCGGGCTCCACCGGATGCCGTAGGCGAAACCGGGCGCGAGACGGTCGAACCGCAGGTGCACCTCGCCCGAGCCGTCCGGGCTCACCACGTCGCCGCGTGCGCCCAGATCCCGTGCGTCGTCCTGGAACACGCGGTCCAGCCGCACGATTTCGGTCGGCGGCGCGGCCGGGAAGCGCACGTGCAGGTCGAACCGGTCCACCGGATGGCGCGGCACGCACACGTAGTGCGGATGCCGGAATTCCGCGCGGAACCGCAGCGCGAGGTCGTGCGTTTTCCCGCGCGGCAACGGTTCGGCCAGCTGCAGTGCCAGCCCGACCCGGTCGCTCGACTCCATCGCCCGGCGGACCAGCGTGCCGCCGTGGAAGACGTCGACGTCCAGATCGCTTTCCCGCACCGGGCCGGAGGTCGCGGACGTGGTGGTGAGGGTGAGCGCGAGGTCCAGTTCGGCGATCTCGTCGGCGTCGGCGACGATCCGCCGGAACTCGAACACCTCGGGCCGCTCCTGGTCCAGCGCAAGGGACACGCGCAGCAGTTCGGTGTGCCAGCTGCCCTCGGGCGCGGGCCGCCCGCCGCCCTCGCGCGGGCCGGCGAGCGCGAGGTGCGCGACGTGCTCGATGCCCTCGTCGATGCGCCGCCGGATCGTGCGGTCGTCGCGGTCGAGCTCGCGCGCGGCCCAGTGCACCCGCTCCTGGTAGAACGGCTTGCGCGCCGGCTCGAGCATCGCGAACGCCGCGAGCACGGCGATCCGGAGGTCGTCCGGGAGCGTCTTGGCCAGCGGCTCCAGCACGTGCGCGAGCCGATCGCGGATCTCGACGTTCTCCGCGTTGCCGGGAATCCCGCACACCTCGCGCAGGACCGGGCCGACCCGAATCCCGAGCGGAGTGGTGAATACGCCGCGCCCCTTCCGGAGAACTTTCAATTCCGCGACCAAGTCCGCCGCGTTCGGTTCCACCCGTTCCTCCCTCGCGTCTCCCCGCCCGCAGCCACTGTTGCGCAATGCGGGCGCCGATGTCCAGCCTCGTCCGCACCCGGCGCACCGACTGTGACCGGAATGATTTCCCATTCCGCATCCGGCTGGTGCGACCGGGTTTATCCGCGGCGGAAATTCGCTCGGATGGCGCCTTCCCGAAACGGCGGGTGACTGTTCTCGCCCATGCTGCCTGCGAACGGTCAGCTGCCCGGATCGCGATCTCGCAACCTGCGCCCGAGCCGGACCGGTGCGCGGGCTGGTCCCCGGCTTGCCGCGGCCGGACGTCTTTCGCCGCGGCGCGGGCGATCCCGCTCCGGCGTTGCCTCCGGTACGCCGTTCACGCGATTAAGGCGGAAACAGGAAACTCCTTCCCCGAATGCCGCGAGCTCCCGCATTCTCGGGACAAGCCGCTGATCAGGCAGGCGGAAATCCTCGGAAGGAGCTTGTCGTGAAGGTCGTCTGTTCGTTTTCCCTGCTGGTCCGCGCCGCGTTGTGGCTCGCCGGGGTCGCGCTCGTGTCCGGACTCGCCCTCGGCCAGCCGGGCGGACCGGCTCCGGCCGCGGTGCCGGTGCCGGTGCGGACCGCGCCGTGAGAAAACCGCGGCCCGGCGTCTGCCGGATCGTCATACTGGGAGCGAGAAGAAGGTGGGGGCGGATGACAGCGCGCGCGACGTTCGGAGCGGAACTGCGGCGGCAGCGCACCTCGGCTGGGCTGTCGCTCACCGAACTGGCCGGACGGGTGCATTACAGCAAGGGGTACCTGAGCAAGGTCGAAACCGGCCTCGCTGCCCCGAATTCCACACTTGCGGCATTGTGTGAATCCGAATTCGGTACTCCAGGTGCGCTTATCGCACTGGTTCCCGCGGAAACCGGAAAACGCCGGACCCGGCCGGACGTCCGCCCGTCCGGCCTTCCCCCGGTGACCGCCGAGTTCACCGGCCGCGATGCGGAATCCCGGGCGGTGCGCGAGATTCTCGAGTCCGACGGCGGAGTCTGCGTCATTTCGGGGATGGGCGGGGCAGGCAAGACGGCACTGGCGGTGCGGTGCGCGTACCGGCTCGAAGCCTCCTTCGCCGACGGCAGCCTCTTTCTCGATCTCCGCGGCACCTCCGGCGAACCGGTGACGCCGGCCGACGCGCACGACCGTCTGCTGCGGATCCTGGAGGTGCCCGCGGACCGGATCCCGGCCGATCCCGACGACCGCGCGGCGCTGTTCCGGACTTGCCTGCGCGGCCGGAGTTTCCTGCTGGTGCTGGACAACGCGGGCAGCACCGGGCAAGTGCGCCCGCTGCTGCCCGCGGAACCGAAATGCCGGGTCGTGATCACCAGCCGCAGCCGGCTGCCCGCATTGGACGAAGCCGAGCACGTCTCGCTGGGCGTCCTCCCTTCCGCCGCGGCCGCCGCCTTGGTCGCGGTGCTGACCGGCGCGACCTCCGACGCCGCTCGGCGGATCGCCGACCGCTGCGGCCGCCTCCCGCTGGCGATCCGGATCGCCGCGGCTCGCCTGCGCGCCCACCCGGCGTGGGACGTCGCGGAACTGGAACGCCGCCTGGCCGACGAGACCCGCCGCCTGGGCGAACTCGACGACGGCGAACGAAGCCTGGCTGCCGCCTTCCGGTTGTCAGTCCGCCAATTGGAGCAGCCGGAAGCACGGCTGTTCAGCTTGCTCGCCCTGCACCCCGGCCCGGACTTCGACGTCACCGCCGCGCAAGCGCTGGGCTGCCTGGACGCGGTGGAGGCCGAACGCCTGCTGGACCGCCTGCACCAGGCGTACCTGCTGACGCAGCCGGAACTGGGCCGGTTCGGTTTCCACGACCTGGTCAAGGTTTTCGCCGGCTCCGGCGTCGCAGGCGAGGACGCTTTCCGCCGCCTGGCCGATTTCTCGGTGGCGACCGCGGAACGCGCCGACCGGGCGATGAGCGGCCCGCGGTACCGCCCGGAAGTGACTTACCCGCCTGGGCTGCCGAAGGTGGAATTCCCGGACCAGGACAGCGCGATCGCCTGGTTCCGTGCGGAATGGCCGAACCTGGTCGCGCTCTGCCGCCGGACCGGGGAGACCGAGCGCTGCTGGCAGCTGGCGTTCTTCCTGCGCGGATTCTTCTACCTGACCAAACTGTGGGACCCGTGGATCGCGACGCACCGCTGGGCACGCGCCGCCGCCGAGGCCGTCGGCAACCGCTGGGCCGCCGCGACGACCGCCGCGAACCTGGGAATCGCCTACGTCGATCGCGGCGATCTGGACGAGGCGTCCCAGTGCTACCGTCAGGCCCTGCGGGAGTACCGGGAAATCGGCGACCGCCACGGCGAAGCGACCGCGCTGGCGCATGCCGCGTGGGCCGAGCACTACCGGGGCAACCACGAACAAGCCCTGCGCGATCTGCGCTCCGCGGCCGATTTCTACGAACTGACCGGCAACCGACGCAGCGGCGCCATCACGACGCGGGGTGTCGCCCTGGTCCTGACAGCGTTGGGACGGCCTGCCGAAGCCGCCCGTCTGGTCGAGGAAACGCTGTCGGTGTTCGAGGAGCTGGGGCTGGAACTGGACGTCGTGATGGGGTTGAACTGCCTTGGCTGGGCGAGGTTCCGTGCGGGGGATCATCCGGACGCGCAGTCGGCCTACCGAGAAGCGGCGGCCCGCGCGGAGGCCTGCGGCAGCACGCACGAGGCGGCACGGGCTTACCTGGGTTCGGGGAATGTCGCTGCGGCGCAAGGGATGGCGGAGGAGGCCGCTGCGCAATGGGAACGGGCCGACGCGGCCCATCCGGACCTGGACCCGGTGACAGTGGGGGAGGCGGCTGCGCGGGCTGAGTTTCGGTGAGGCCACTCGCCTTTCCTGTCCTGCTCTTCTGCGTGCGACCTGCTCGTCTGCGTGCGACGGACGGGCGCTGCCTTCCGCGGAGGGGCGCTGCCTTCTGCGGAGGCGACTGGGCCGAGGTCGGCGCGCCGGGTCTGTCGAGTTCGGACCCACCCAGGCGGGCGGGTGAACCGCCGGTCTGGCTCGTGAGATCCGCGGTTCCGGGCGTGCCGGTAGAAGCGACTGCCGCGCTGCGGACAGCGGGCGAGTACGGCGCCTCCATCGTCGACAGCCGAGTGCTCGCTGCGGCGATGCGCGAGGGCTGGGTGTTGCGGGGGGTTGGCGTGGCTGTGGTGTTCGGCGGGGTTGAGCGGCGGGCTGGCGTGGCTGCGGTGTTCGGCTGGGTGGGCGGTTCTCTGTCCGCAGGGTTAGCGAGCGGGCAGGAGGGCTGGGTGTTGCGGGGGTGAGCGGTTGTTCTCTGTCCACGAGGGTTAGTGGGCGGGGCACGGGGGGTTGGGTGTCGTGGGGATGGGCGGTGGTTGGCGTGGTCGGCGAGCTTGGCGGTTGTTCCCCGTCCGGAGGGGTGGTGATCGGGGCACGAGGGCTGGCCGTTGCGGGTATGAGCGGCGAGGCCGCGTCCGGCGGGCCTGGCAGCGCCTCTCCGTCCACCGGCCAGGCGTTTCGACTGCGGAGCGAACCCGCGCCGGGAGTGTGCTCGCGGTCTCTGCCTGGCGTGGCCGGGCTTTCGGGGCAGGTGGCGGCGTGTTGGGATGGGCGGATGGGATCGTCGCCCGAGCCGGTTGAGCAGTTGCCTCGCGTGGCGGGTTTCCGGGCGCTGATGTTCGCTTTGCCGCCGGTCGGGCGGAGGTGGTCGGCGGGGTTGCGGGCCGCGGCCGCGGTGGCCGTGCCGGGGATCGCGCTGGTGCTGGCGGGGGCCTCGGCCTCGGCGTTGTTCGTGACGCTGGGGACGTTCGCGGTCTTGTACGGCGAAGGGCGGCCGTACCGGGTCCGGGCGGGCGTCGTGGCTGCTGCTGGCGCCGGGTTGCTCGCAGCGGCCGCGTTGGGTGCTTCGGTGGGGACCGTGGTGCCGCCGGGGCCGGTGTCGGTGCTGGTGGTCTCCGTGGTCGCGGTGCTGGCGGCCTACGTCGTCGACGCGTTGCGGCTGGGACCGCCGGGGCCGTTGTTCTTCGCGCTCGTGTGCGCGGGTGCGCAGGCGGCGGTCGAGGCTGGAGCCCGGCCGTGGGTGGTGCTGGCGTGCGCTGCGGCGGGGGCCGGATCGTCGGTTGTGGTGTCGATGGCCGGGGTGCTGGCCGACCGGGCCAAACCGGAGCGGACGGCCGTCGAACGTGCGGTGCGGGCCGTCGACGCGTTCATCTCCGCCGAACGGAAGACGGCGGAGGCCCGGCACGCCGCCGGTGCCGCGGTGTCCGCGGCATGGACTGCGCTGCATGACGCGGGACATCCGCGCCGGGGCACGCGACCGGATCTGGTGGCGACCTTGCTTGCCGCCCACCGGCGGTTCGCGGACGCTTCTCCGGGCGAGTCCGTCGAGCTGCCGCCGGGGAAGCTCCCGTTGCCGCGACCGAACCTCGGGTACCGGCTGCGGCGGGCGGCTCCGTTGCGTTCGCATGCCGCGTTGACGGCGTTGCGCGTTGGCGTTGGTTGCGTGGTCGCAGGGGAACTGGCGGTGGCAGTCGGGTTTGGACGGCCGCATTGGGCGGTGCTGAGCGCGCTGGTGGTGCTGCAGCAGGGATTGGACCGGCGGCGGGCGAATGTCCGTGCGCTGCACCGGTTTGTCGGGACTGCGGCCGGGCTCGTGCTGTTCGGATTGGTGATGATGGTCGCGCCTTCCGGGGTCGTGCTGATCGCGATCCTGGCGGTGCTGCAGTTCTGCGTGGAGCTGGTGGTGCCGCGGAATTACGCGGTGGCGACAGTCGTCATCACGCCGCTCGCCCTGCTGGCCGCCGGGGTCGCCAGCCTGCCGGGCCCGGTGTGGCCCGCGGTGGCGGACCGTTTCGCGCAGACGGCGATCGGGGTCGCGGTGGCGGTGGTCGTGCAGTACGCGGTGGTGCCGCGTGCGCATCGGAAGACGTTGGACTGGACTGGATCTCGGGTTCGCGCCGCTGCCCGCGCGGTGCTGGCCGGCGCGCCGGTTCCGCGTGCGGCTGCGCGCCGGGACCTCCAGTTCGAGCTGGAAGGCGCGACCCGGGCAGGGGTGGATTCGGCGCACAACGAGCCCGGCTGGGCCGCCGAACGCTGGCCCGCCCACGCGGCCCTGGTCCACGACGGCTACGACCTGCTCCAGGCCTGCTGGTCCGCGCCGGACGGCGGATTGCGGGACGTCGAACGGTGGGAGCGTGCGTTCGGCCGGTGAGACCGGGACGCCTGCCCGCCGGATGGCGGCGCGGTAGGGCGAGATGGATTCTCCGGCGAGGGTGTCTGGTGTTGTGCGGGTGGTGGGCGGGATTGCCTGGTGGGTGTGGGGGTGTTCGCGAGGGTGTCTGGTGTTGTGCGGGTGGTGGGCGGGACTGCCTGGTAGGCGCGCGGGTGCTCGGCGGGATTGGCCGGTGGATGGGCTGATGCTTGCGAGGGCGCTCGGCGATCGCGCTGGTGCTCGGCGAGACTGCCGGTCGGCTCGTGGCCCGCGCGAGGCGGAGTGCTGGCCGGGGCGGCACAGATGCTCGGCGGACTCCTCCGGGGGAGGCCTGCGGTCATCGCCGCGGTTCGGCGGGCCCGTTCGCGGCTGTCTCGCGAACGGCGGGCGCTGGCCCGGCCTGGCGCACCGGGCGGAGTTTCTCCGTCGCTCGGTGGCAGATCGTCCGCCTCGGGCGGCTCGAAGCCGGCCGCGACCGGGCACCGGTCATCAGCGCAGGCTCCGAGCCGCTGGCTTCGTCCTGAATACCCCGCAGCCGGTCATCGAAGACGCAGGGCCGCCTCGATCTCCTCCTGCTCCGCCTCGCCGGGGACGATCGTCAGCGGGCCCGCGACGTCCAGCAATCCCGGATGCCGGACGGTCCAGCTCAGCACCGGCAGCGAGTCCTTCGTGAGGTCGTGTGCGGACGTCACGGTGACCCCGGGCGTCGGGCCGCAGGCGACGAGGTCTGCGGACGGGCCGCGGCCGTCGCTGTGGCAGAGGGCGGCTCGGCCGTCGGCGGACAGGGCGAGCAGCGCCGGGGCGCCGGCGGCGGTCCCGGCTGGCAGGACGTGGTCGTAGCCTGCCAGCCGGCGCATGATCAGCCGGTGGACGCGCCGGCCGCGGATGCTGGTCATGGACGCGGTGTAGGTGCGGGCGACGGCATCGAGCCGTTCTGGGTCCACCGGGGTCAGGCCTCCTCCTCCGTTCGTTCCGGGCGGGGCGACCGGACGAACCAGGCTCCGACCACCGCGGCCACGCCGATGCAGCCGGCGACGACGAACGCCGTCTGCAGGCCGTCGGAGTCGGGGCTCGCCGCGGCGTGTCCGGCGCTGCTCAGGGTCGCGACGCTGATGAACACCGCGGTGCCCAGCGCGCCGGCGACCTGTTGGAGCGTCGAGAGGATCGCGCTGCCGTGCGAGTAGAGGTGGTCGGGCAGCGCCGCCAGCGATTCGGTCATCAGCGGCGTCATCATCAGGCCCAGTCCGGCCATCAGGACGACGTGGATGCCGATCACCGCGATCAGCGGAGAACCCGGGCCCAGCAACGAGAACAGCCACAGCGAGACCGCCATCGCGAGCGCGCCGGGCAGCACCAGCGGACGCGCGCCGACCCGGTCGAACAGGGCACCGACCGGACGGCCGAGCAGGCCGAGCACCAAACCTCCGGGCAGGACGGCCAGGCCGCTGACGAACGTGGACTTGTGCAGGACGGTCTGCAGGTACAGCGGCAGCAGGATCGCGCCCGCGCCGATCAGGCACATGAACAGCAACGCGCTGAGCCCCAGCGCGACGACGAAACTGCGGTGGGTGAACGGCCGCAGATCGAGCAGGGCGCGGTCGCGCTGCTGCAGGCGAAGCTGCCGCCAGCCGAACACCGCCAGCGAAACCACTCCGACGACGATCGGCAGCCACGGCGGCACCAGCGCGGTCTCGGCGGATTCGCCCGCGGACGACAGGCCGTACAGGACTCCGCCGAAACCGACGGCGGACAGGACGACCGAGAGGACGTCGAGCGGAACCGCGCGGGTTTCGCTCTCGATCCGCAGTTGCAGCATCCCGGTGAGCAGCGCGGCCAGCGACAGCGGCAGCACGATGAAGAACATCCACCGCCAGCCGAGCGACGACAGCACCGCGCCGCCGATCGTCGGGCCGATCGCGGGCGCGACCGCGATGACGATGCTGATCGTGCCCATCGTCGCGCCGCGGCGCTGGGCGGGCACGAGCCGCATGACGGTGGTCATCAGCAGCGGGATCATCACCGCGGTGCCGCACGCCTGCACGACGCGGCCCGCCATCAGCAGGCCGAAGCCGGGCGCGACGCCGCACAGCAGCGTGCCGAGGCTGAACGAAGCGAGCGAGAAGGCGAACACCTGCCGCGGCGTGAACCGTTCGAGCAGGAATCCCGTCGTCGGGATCACCACCGCCATGGTGAGCAGGAAGCCGCTGGTGAGCCACTGGATCGTGGTGGTCGGGACGGAGAGGTCGACGGTGAGGTCGCGCAGCGCGACGCTCAGGATGGTCTCGTTGAGGATCATCACGAACGCCGACAGCACGAGCACGCTGATCAGCAGCCCGGGCTTGGCGGGCGGCCGTGCCGGAGCCTCGGTGACGGGGGAGGAGACGCCGGTCATGCGCGCACCTCGCGGCCGGAGGCACCGGCGAACTCAGGGGTCACGAGCCGGGCGGCGGCGCCTCGGACGCTCGCGAAAGCGACGGGCGCGCCGCCTGCGGCACGGACGAAACGGGTGCCGGCCGGGGCTGCCGGCCGGACGCCGGGGAAAGCTCTGCGCGCGGCTTCACCGGCCGCAGCGGACGGGTTCGGGGACTGCTGGATCTTCACCTGGCCAGGATACGGATGAGCACCGACAAAACCGGCGTCCTTTTCCTCCCGCGGCCCGCGCCGGCGGCCCGCCCAAAGCCTCGGGAAGCGGCGGAAAAAGCCGCTCGACCAGCGATCGGGCAGTGATCGCGGTAACGACAAGCGAATCAGGAATCTCGTTCGCGGGCTCGGGGCGATCAGCTGGGAGCACGGAGCACGACCGAGCTGTCCGTGAGGGGGACCCTGCGGGAATCAGATTCCCGCAGGGTTCCCCCCACGGACCTCCGCGGCACCGGCGGAGGCCGCCAGCACCACGGCGAACTCACGGATTCATCGCCAGCACCAGGAATCCCGCGAGCAACACCAGATGCACCCCGCCCTGAAGCCGCGTGGCCCGTCCCGGTACCACCGTCAGCACACTGACGACCACCGTGAGCGCGAGCAGCACGATGTGCGTCGGCCCGAGACCGAGCAGCAGCGGGCCCTTCAGCCACACCGAGGCGAGTGCGATGACCGGAATCGTCAGGCCGATGCTGGCGATCGCGGAGCCGTACGCGAGGTTGAGGCTGATCTGCATCCGGTCGCGCCGTGCCGCGCGGACCGCGGCGAGGGTTTCCGGGGCCAGGATCAGCAGGGCGATCACCACCCCCACGAAAGACTGCGGCAGCCCGGCCGCGCGCACGCCGGCTTCGATCGCCGGAGATTCGACCTTCGCCAGGCCGACGACGGTGACCAGGGCGATCAGCAGCAGAGCGAGGCTCACCAAGGTCTTCTGGGCGCTCGGCGGCTCCGCGTGCTCCTCCTCGCGAGTCTCGCCGTCGTGGTCGACGGGAAGGAAGAAATCGCGGTGGCGGACGGTCTGCGTCATCACGAAAGTGGCGTAGAGCACCAAGGACGCACCGGCCGCGAAAGCCAGCTGCGGCCCGGAAAACGCCGGTCCGGGCGTGCTGGCGGTGAAGGTCGGCAGCACGAGGCTCAGCGTCGCCAGCGTGCCGACCGTCGCCAGGGCCGCGCCGCTGCCTTCGGGGTGGAAGCGCGTTTCCCCGTACCGGCGCGCGCCCACGAGAAGCGACAGCCCGACGATGCCGTTGGTGGTGATCATCACCGCGGCGAACACCGTGTCGCGCGCCAGGGTTTCGGCCTTTTCGCCGCCGGAAACCATCATCGTGACGATCAGCGCGACTTCGATCACGGTCACCGCGACCGCGAGCACCAGCGAGCCGTAGGGTTCGCCGACCCGGTGCGCGACGACCTCGGCGTGGTGGACCGCGGCGAGAACCGTGCCCGCCAGCGCGATCGCCACCAGCGCGACCGGCACCGGGCCGAGGGTGCGGCCCCAGGTGAGCGCCAGCAGGACCAGGGCGACCAACGGCAGCAAAGTGGTCCAGGACAACAGATAACCGCGGACGCTCGCCATGCGCCCACCCTGGCATACCGGACCCCCGTCGCCGGGCATCCCGTCCGCGCGGGGGAGTGTCGCGTCCGAAGTGGACACTGCCCGTCGCCCGGCCAGCCATGAAATTCACTCGTTCGGCGTAGTGAATGCAGGGTTCCGCAGATCGGTGCCGGGGTACGCGCGGCGGGCAGGGGCCCTCGGCTGGGAAGGAGCCGGAGATGACCCGTGAGACGCGGATTCCCGGCCGCGCGGCCGGCGGCGACGGCGCGGAATATTCGTTCGGGCGCGAGCACCCGCACCTCAATCTGAGTCCGGTGGCGGCACCGTCGATCCTGGGGCTCGCCGGGTTCGCGGTGCCGACGTTCATGGTGGCGGCTGACCTGGCAGGCTGGTTCGGCGGCAGCACGACGACGCCCCTGTTGCTCGCCCCGTTCGCGTTCGCCTTCGGCGGCGTCGCGCAGTTTCTCGCCGGGATGTGGGTGACGCGCTCGCCACCGTGGTTCACGGGGCGTGGGGCGCGTTCTGGATCGGCTTCGGCGTCTACCAGTTGTTCGTCGGCCTCGGCAGGCCGCCTTCGACGACGACGGCGAGCCCGGCCGCGATCGGCTTCTGGTTCGTCGGGCTCGGGGCGATCACCAGGACCGGCGCGCTCGCCGCGCTGGCGGAAAGCCTCGTGCTCTGCATGCTCCTGGCGATCGGCCTGAGCGGCGACGTAGACGTCGTGCGCACCATCGCCGCCTGCTTCCTGCTCGCGTCCGCGGTACTGGCTCGGTACGCGTGCAGCGCGATGGTCCTCGAAGCGGCGCACCACCGCGTGGTCCTGCCGATCGGTCCGCGCCCGCCCGGACCACGACAGTGCCGTTGCGCCAGGCGATCCAGTTCGATCACGGCGAATCGGGAATCAAGGCCGGGCAGTGACCCCGGCGAGGAGGTGACCACGGAATGAAGATAAGCATGGCGCTCACCGCGTTCACGCCGCGGGACCGGAAGCTGCGGGAAAGCAGACTGCCGCTCACCGCCGAGTTCCTGGCCGGGGCGTGGCTGGTGTTCGCGGCTTTCGCGTACAGCTACTCGTTCACGTTGTCCGCGACGGCCGGGTTCTGGAACAGCCTGGCGTGCGGGATCGCCGTGGCGGCGGTCGCGCTGGTCCGGTTCGGCCTGCCGGAACGCGCGCGGTGGCTGGGACTGGTCAATGTCGCGATCGGCTTCTGGCTCATCGCCGCGCCTTTCGCGTTCGGCTACCCGGTCGACGGCCACCGCGACGCGATCCGCACGAATTCGCTGATCGTCGGCGTGCTGCTGGCGATTTTCTCAGTGATCTCGGTGACCGTCGCCTACCGCAGGCACAGCGGCGACTTCCGGGAGTAAGGAGAATGTACTGGCCGGTGCTGGCGGTGCTCGCGATCGGCGTGCTCGCTTTGGGCAGCGCGGGACTGCGTGCGCGCAAGGCGAGCACACCCGCCCGGAAGGAGGCGCTCGTCGGGGCCTGGCTGGTGGCCGCGTCGGGCGTGGTGTGGTGGGCGTCCGCGCCCGCCGCCGGGGCGGTGTTCCTGGTGATCGGCGCGGCCGTGGTGTTCGGTGCGGCGTTGACGAACGGTCAGCTGCCGTATCGCCGGGACAGCTGACAGAGCCTGGGTTTGCCGCGCGCAGCGGCCGGTTACCCGCCGTGCGTGAGGCCGGGCCGCCGTGGGCTGCCCGGCGATCGTCGGGTGCGCGGGAGGTCGGTCATGACGCAACTGGAGCCCCGGCCGGCGGTGATCGCCGCGGCACCGCACCGGGGCAAGAAAGGCTCGGTGCTGCTGGGCGTCCTGCGCACCACCGACCACAAGCGGATCGGGCTGCTCTACCTCGGCACGTCGTTCGCGTTTTTCCTGGTCGGCGGCGCGATGGCGCTGCTGATGCGCGGCGAACTGGCCCAGCCGGGGCTGCAATTCCTGTCGCAGGAGCAGTACAACCAGCTGTTCACCATGCACGGCACGATCATGTTGCTGCTGTACGCGACGCCGAACGTGTTCGGATTCGCCAATTTCGTGCTGCCGCTGCAGATCGGCTCGCCGGATGTCGCGTTTCCGCGCCTGAATGCGTTTTCCTACTGGCTGTACCTTTTCGGCGGGTTGATCGTGCTGAGCGCGTTCCTCACGCCCGCCGGGGCGCCGGATTTCGGCTGGACCGCCTACACGCCGCTGTCGGACGCCGTCCACAGTCCCGGAGCCGGCGGCGACCTGTGGATCATGGGTCTCATCGTGTCCGGCCTGGGAACCATTCTCGGCGCGGTCAACATGACCACGACGATCCTCTGCCTGCGGGCGCCGGGAATGACGATGTTCCGGATGCCGCTGTTCACCTGGAACATCTTTTTCACCGCGATTCTCGTGCTGATCGCGTTCCCGATCCTCACCGCCGCGCTGTTCGCGCTGGAGGCGGACCGAAGGCTCGGCGCGCACGTTTTCGATCCCGCGAACGGCGGGGCGATCCTCTGGCAGCACCTGTTCTGGTTCTTCGGCCATCCCGAGGTGTACATCGTCGCGCTGCCGTATTTCGGGATAGTCACCGAAATCATTCCGGTGTTCAGCCGGAAACCGCTCTACGGCTACCGGATGATGGTGTTCGCGACGGTCGGCATCACCGGATTGTCGGCGACCGTGTGGGCGCACCACATGTTCGCGACCGGCGCGGTGCTGCTGCCGTTCTTTTCGATCATGACGTTCCTCATCGCGGTGCCGACCGGGCTGAAGTTCTTCAACTGGATCGGCACGATGTGGAGGGGGACGCTGTCGTTCGAATCGCCGATGCTGTGGTCGGCCGGATTCCTCGTCACATTCCTGCTCGGCGGGCTGACCGGGGTGCTGCTGGCCGCGCCCGCGCTGGACTTCCACATCACCGACACCTATTTCGTGGTCGCGCACTTCCACTACGTGCTGTTCGGCACGATCGTGTTCGCGACGTTCGCCGGGATCTACTTCTGGTTCCCGAAGATGACCGGCCGGATGCTCGACGAATCGCTCGCCAAATGGCACTTCTGGACCACGTTCATCGGCTTCCACACGACGTTTCTGGTGCAGCACTGGCTCGGCGCGGAAGGAATGCCGCGGCGGTACGCGGACTACCTGGCCAGCGACGGGTTCACCGTGCTGAACACGATTTCGACCATCGGCGCATTCGTTCTCGGCGCTTCGGTGCTGCCGTTCATCTGGAACGTGGTGAAGAGCTACCGCTACGGCGAGAAGGTCAACGTGGACGATCCGTGGGGCTTCGGCAATTCCCTGGAATGGGCCACGTCGAGCCCGCCGCCGCGGCACAATTTCACCGAGCTGCCGCGGATCCGCTCCGAACGGCCCGCCTTCGAACTGCACTATCCGGACATGGTGGAGCGGATGCGGGAGGAACAGCACGTACGTCGGCGGCGGGACAAGGCGAAATCGGGCGCCTGACCAGGGCACCCGAGCGGGTCACCCCTGTTGGCGGCGGAATTCGTCCAGCACCCGGCGTTCCCGCTTCGTCGGACGGCCCGCGCCGCGCTCGCGGCGGGCGACCGGGATCGCCGCTTCCGGCGGCGGCTTCGGGGTGCGGTCGATGAGGCAGGTGGCCGCGACGGCCGCGCCGACCCGTTTCTGGATCACCTGCACGACCTCGACCACGCGGGTCGTCGTCCCGATC
Organism: Amycolatopsis rubida; assembly: GCF_900115345.1. Taxonomy (GTDB): domain Bacteria; phylum Actinomycetota; class Actinomycetes; order Mycobacteriales; family Pseudonocardiaceae; genus Amycolatopsis; species Amycolatopsis rubida. The sequence goes on from NZ_FOWC01000023.1 coordinate 40,109, forward strand.
CGGGCCCGGACCTCGTCGCCGGGCACGACCGAGGTCGCGGGTTTCGCCGGGCGGTCGTTGACGCGCACGTGCCCGCCGCGGCAGGCGGCCGCGGCGTCGGCGCGCGTCTTGGTCAGCCGGACCGCCCAGAGCCAGCGGTCGATCCGCGTCGATTCCATGGGTCCATCATGGCGGGTCCCACTGCCAGCGCAGGCCGAGGATCCCCGGAGTGACCGCCGCCGACACGACGTGCGTGGGAAGGCCCTCGGTGATCGGCAGCTCGGCGACGGTCGTTTCCGGCCCGGCGGGGGAGTCGAGGCGGTAGGCGTGGCAGGCCCGCGGTTCGAAGCCGGGCGCGAAGTGCAGTTCGAGCAGGTGTTCGTGCACGGCGTTGCGGAACCGGCGCTCGTAGGACCAGTCCGGGCGGTCGTCGGTGAACTCGAATTCGTACTGCGCGATCGCGGTTTCGCCCCGGTCCAGTCCGCGGCCGAGGACGAGTTCGCACACCGTGAACCCTTCTTCGGCGAGGGTTTCCGTGCGCCCGGGCGAGCAGTAGCGGGTGCGCACCAGCCGCGGCGGGCAGCCGGGGCCGACGCCGTGCGCGGTGACCAGCCGGATGTGCGTGTCGTCCTCGGTCGCGCGGACGACCTCGCGCACTTCCAGCCGGTGCAGCCGCCGGTCCGGGCCCACGTGCACGGCCTCGTGAAGACTGACGACCACCAGCGAAGTCCGGTACGCCGTCTCGAACGAGTTCAGCACCCGCAGCACGGCGTTCCGGCGTCCCCACAGCCGCTCCCAGCGCACGACCGGGACCGGCGGCGGTTCCGGATCGCGCTCGATCAGCCCGGTCAGCGAGCCCGGCGGCAGGTCGAGCACACCCTCGAGGATCCGCACGGCGACGCGCGAACGGGCACGGGCGGGCACCGTGCGGCCGGTCCGCCAGTAGCTGAGAGTCGTGGTGCTGACCGCCGCGCCCGCCGCGGCGAGCCGGTCGCGGAGCCGGTCGAGGCCGAGCCCGCTGCGGTCGATGGCCAGGGTCAGGGCACGGCTGAACGGCCCGTCCGCCAGCGCGTCGGCGAGCCGGTCCGGCTGGGTGCCGGGACCTGTCGAGAACACCTGCGTCCTCCTCGGGTCGTCCCCACCCATTCGCCTCCGGAACGGACGGCGGCGCAACCCGTCGAAGGTCGGGTCTCGGCCGGTCAGCACGGTTGCCCGGGGCTGGAGGCCGCGGCGTCCCCGCCGGACCGGGAACGGGCCGGCCCCCTGCGCCGACCCGCCCCGGCGGTCCCCTCGTCCCCCGACGAACGAGGGGACCTCGCCGGTCCGCCGCCCTCACCCGGACGGACCGGCGCCGGTCGCGGCTCCCGCGAACGGAACAGCGCAGCTCCGCCTTCGTGACGGCGGTCGCCCGCAAAGCCACCCGATCGGGTGATGGTCCGCAGGTTCGTGGGCTGGCCGGGTGAATCGCGCGGACCGGCTGTACGCGCTTGTCGAGGAGCTTCGGCCGGTCACACCGCGCACCCGGACCGCGGCGTGGCTCGCGTCCCGGTTCGAGGGCGACCTCGGCGGTTTGTGCGAGGCCAGGCGTCCCGATCTGGACCGAACCCGGCCGGACTGGCGGCTAGGGGCTCAACCGCGAACGGACCCGCCACCGCTCGCGCCGGAGGAAGCCATCGCGATCACCGTCGTGCTGCGTTCGGCCGCCGGTTCGCCCTTCGCGGGCGCGGCGGAGCCGACAGCGGCGCGAGGTGCTCGCGCGGCTGCCGTCCGACGTCCGCGACGGGCGAACAGCACCTCGCCGCGGCTGCACCGGGTCGGCGAGCCCGAACCGCCCGCTGTCCACAGCGGACTGATCCTGACTGCTCTCGCCGCACGGCGCGTCCTCCGATTGTCGTATGCGGACGCGAAAGGCCAGAAGACAGAACGCGACGTCGAGCCGCTGGGCCTGTTTTGGGGCCCGGCGGGCTGGTACGTGCTCGGCTGGTGGCGCTTGCGCGACGCGGTGCGCGGCTTTCTGCTGGACCGGATCCGCGCCCTCGCGCTGACCGGCGGCCGCGTCGAGCGCCGCGAGGTCGAACTCGTGCGGATCCCCGCCCGCTCGGCGAGTGACCTGCGCCACACGGCGGGAAACGCCGACAGGTTCTCTCGACGGAACCGAACGGCTCGTCTCGCGGGACTGGACGATCGCTTCGCCGGACGGCCGGACGGCCCGCGCGAATGCGGCTTGGACCGCGAGGAATTGCGCGTGCTGGCCAAGGACCCGCATCCGTGGCACGGCGAGCCGGCGCTCGACCCGGAGCGGCAGCCCATCGCCGGAACCTGGTCGAACGGCTCGCGCGGCGGGATCGCGGTCGACGGCCGGGCGGACCGGGAGCGGGTGGTGCCGGGGACGCGTCCGCTTCCCCGATCCCGGGTGCCCGCGCGTGCGATCATAGGGTCCGGCCGGCCGGAAGGAGCCCATGATCGCCCTGCCCGTCCATCGGTTCCGCGCCCGCGACGGACTCGAACTGGCCTACCGCGAACTAGGCGAGGGCACACCGGTCGTGCTGCTGCACGGGTTCACCTCGTCCGGCCAAGCGTGGCTGCGCAGCGGCCTGGCCGAGCAGCTCGCCGAACGCGGATTCCGCGTGCTGCTGCCGGATTTCCGCGGGCACGGCGCGAGCCCGCGGCCCGGCGATCCGGCCGGGTACCCGCCGGACGTGCTCGTCGACGACGGGCTCGCGTTCGCCGAGCAGCTCGGCCTGACCGAATACGCGCTGGGCGGGTACTCCCTCGGCGCGCGAGTCGCGTTCCGCATGGTCGTGCGGGGCGCGCGACCGTCGCGGATTCTCCTTGGCGGGCAAGGACTCGCCGCCATGCGGCGAGGCGGCGGGGGCGGTCCGCTGCACCGGGTGCTCGCGGCGCTGACCGAAGGCAGGGCAGTGGAACCGGCCGGCGCCGGGACCGCGCACCGGATCGCCCGCCTCGGTGCCGACCCGCACGCGTTGATGCACGTCCTTCGTTCGGTCGTGCCTACGGACGACCTCACCGCGCTGACGATCCCGGCGCTCGTCGCGGTCGGCGGCGAGGACGCGGGGCACGCCGACGCCGAGCCGCTCGCCCGGCTGGTGAACGCGGAGTTCGCCCCGGTGCCCGGCGATCATCACGGTGCGCCGGCCTCGCCGGAGTTCACTGCCGCGGCGGTGCGGTTCTTCGGCGGCGGACGGCGCTAGCTGCGGAATTCAAGCCCCGATCCGGCGCTCGAACCCCTCCGGAACGATGAGATCCTCGCGGCTCAGGTCGTGCACGCTGCGGTGTCCCAGCGCGAGTAGCGTCGAGTCGATGCCGTTGCGCAGGACGTCCAGCACGTTCTCCACCCCGGCCTGTCCGCCCGCGGCGAGGCCCCACAGGTACGCGCGCCCGATCAGCACCGCACGCGCCCCGAGCGCGAGCGCCTTCACGACATCGCTGCCCCGCCGGATTCCGCCGTCCAGCAACACTTCCACCTCGTTCCCGACTGCGTCCGCGACCGCGGGCAGCGCGCGGATCGTGGCGGGGGTGCCGTCGAGGTTGTTTCCGCCGTGGTTGGACACCGAGATCGCGCTGACCCCGGCGTCGACCGCGCGGCGCGCCTCGTCGACGCGGTACACCCCCTTCAGCAGGAACGGCCCGTCCCACTGCTTCCGCAGCCAGCTCACGTCCTCCCAGGTCGGCGGCGCGGTCTGCATCCACTGGCCGTACGCGCCGAAGAACGTGGGAATCGGCGTGCCGGGCTCGGCCATGTTCGGGACGCTGAGGTCGGGCAGTTTCTTGGTGCGGGCGTAGGTCAGCAGCCAGCGCGGATGCATCATGCCCTCGGGCGCGAAGCGGATCAGCTCGCGCAGCGTCATCTTCTCCGGGATGTGCGGGCTGCCCCAGTCGCGGCTGTGCGAGAACGACCAGTCGAGCGTGAGGACGATCCCGGCCGCGCCCGCCGACCTGGCCCGGTCGAGCCGGCGCAGGATGTCGTCGCGACTGCCGGTCCAGTACACCTGGAAGTACGTGTTCGGGTTGGCGGCCACCACTTCCTCGACGGGTTTGCTTGCGAACGACGACAGCCCCATCGACGTCCCGCGTGCCGCGGCCGCGCGAGCCACCGCGACCTCGCCGTCGGGGTGCACGGCCTGCACGCCGGTCGGCGAGATCAGCACCGGCAGCGCGACGTCGCGGCCGAGCACGTTCGTGCTCAGATCGCGTTCGCCGGGCAGTCCGGCGGTGCGCGGGGCGAACCGCAGTTCGTCGTAGGCGACGAGATTGTCTTGCAGCGTCAGCCCTTTTTCCGAACCGGCGATCAGCGCCGAATAGACGGACGCGGGCAGGCGCTTCTTCGCCCGCCGCTGTGCTTCGGCGACGGATTCGAACCAGGTGGTGCTCATCGTTTTCCCTTCGGGTCGACGCGCAGAGGGCGCCAGGTGACGCGCGGCCGCAGCGGGACCGCGGTCCGGTGATTGAGGCAGCCCGCCCACACCCCGGCGCCGTACGCGAGGTCGTCGGCGACCGCGCCGGCGGTGTAGCGGAAGAGATCGAGATCGGGGCGTTGCCGCAGCCAGGCGGCCAGCGGCGGTCCGGCGAGCAGCGACGCGATCGCGGCCCGCCGCCCCCAGCGTTTCCGCCCGCCGGGCAGCAGGAGCGCGGCGAGCAGGGGAGCGGCGAATTGCGTGCTGTAACGGCCGGATCCGAGCCAGGTTTGGCCGACGGCGGTGGCCGTCGCGCGCTGGACGCCGTGGGTCGGCACTTCGCTTTGGCGCAGCACGCGGGCCATGCTCAGCACTGCGCCCGCGAACGCGGCGGCGGCCGGAAGCGGACGGCGGGCCAGGAGAGCGGCGACGGTCAGCGTCGGCCACGGGTGCAGGACGAGCGGAGCCATCGCGGCCGGGCGGCGGAGGGCGAGCGGCGCGGCGGAAGTGCCGTAGCTGGCGCGACGGCCGAGCAACGCGCGCCAGGTCGCCGGTTCGTGGTGGCCGACGTGCGCGGACGGGTCGTAGCGGATCCGGAAGCCGGCGTCGTGGAGCCGCCAGCCGAGGTCGACGTCCTCGCCGACGCGCATTGCCGGGTCGAAGACCGCACCGTCGCGGGCGACGGAGTCCAGCGCGGTCCGCCGGACCAGGAGTGCGGCAGTGGGCACATAGGACAGTCGCGTGCCGGGCGCGACGCGGGCGGCGGCGGCGCCGAGGTCGAGGCTGCTGGCGGCGCGGGTGTAGCGACCGGCCCAGGTGCCTGAGGCGAGGGGACGGACGCGCGGGGCGACGGCGGCGGCGAGCGGGTCGGCGAAATGCCCGGCCAGCCGGTCGATCCAGTCCGGCGACGGGACGCAATCGCTGTCCAGGAAGGCGATCAGATCGGTGGAAACGTGCTCCAGCGCGGTGTTTCGGGCTGCGCCTGGTCCGCCGTTGACGTCGCGGCGGACGAGTTTCGCGCCGTGCGCGGAGGCGACGGCGGCGATGGCAGCGGGGTCGGCGGATCCGTCGTCGACGACCAGCGCGGGGTAGCGGCCGTCGAGCCCGGCGAGGCAGCGGCCGAGCAGCTCGGCGCGGTCGCGGACCGGGATCACGACGGTTGCGTCGGCGGTTTTGGCCGGTGGCAACGGGTGTGCGAATCCGGCGTCGGTGAGCAGCCGGGCGAGGACGCCTTCGGCCGAGGTCTCGACCGGATTGTCCGCCAGGCGTGTCCACGCCGTCCGCCCGGCTTTCCTGAGCCGCAGGACACGAGCGGGGGAGCCGCCGAAGAGGAGGCCGTCGGAGAGTTGTTTGACGCTCGGGTCGATGGCGAGGCGGAATCCGGCGGGCAGCGGGGTGGTCACAACGCCAGCCCTCCGTCCACCGGGATGACCGCGCCGGTCGTCGCGCTGCTTTCCGGACCGGCGAGGAACGCCAGGACGGCGGCGACCTCGGCGGGGTCGAGCAATCGCTGCACAGGTTGTTGTGCGGCGAAGCTTTGTGCTGAAGGAAGGTCGTACAGCCGGGCGCTCTCGGCGAGGATGGGCGTGTCGGTCGACCCGGGGCTGACCGCGTTCGCGGTGACGCCGGAGTCTCCCAATTCCGTGCCCAGCGCGCGAATCAGCCCGGCGACACCGGCTTTCGCCGCGCAGTACGCGGCGAGCGTCGGCAACCCGCGCGCGGCGGCTGCGGACGCGACGGCCAGGAACCGGCCGGAGCGGGGTTTCGGACGGCGCAGCAACGCGGGAATCGCGACGTGGACGAGGTTGAGGACGCCGCGAAGGTTGACTTCGAGGACAGCGTCTTCTTGCTCGGGCGGCATTTCCCACAGCGGCACTCCGCCCGCGATCACCCCGGCCGCCGCGATGGCCGCGTCGAGGCCGCCCCAGCGTTGTTCCGCTTCTGCTGCCGCTGTGGCCAGTTGGGTGCGGTCGCGGACGTCTGCACGGAATTCCTCGGCGACGCCGCCGGTTTCCCGGATCTTGGAGACCACTGTGGACAGTTCTTCGCCGCTGCCCATGGGGTAGGGGAGTGCTGGGTCGTCTTCGGCGACGTCCACCGCGAGCACGGCCCAGCCTTGTGCGGCCAGCTTCATCGCGGTGGCTGCGCCGATGCCGCGCGCCGCGCCGGTTACGAGGGCGGCTTTCATCGCGTCCCCACGGAAGTCCAGTCGTGCACGTGCGCTCGCAACCGCGCCGTGAGGTCGTCGAGGAGATCCCGCCCTTCGTCCGCCGTCGCGCCGGTGGGGTCGCCGAGGATCCCGGTGCCGGTCACTGCTTTCAGGCCGCCCTTGCGCAGCGCGGGAAGCAGTTCGCTCAGCGGACGGCCGTCTCCCGGGACGGCTTTTCCCATCTGCACCGCGTCCGGCCGAAGAGCCAGCTGGAGAGCGGTTTCCGGCCGTCCGGCGTGCGGATCTCCTTGCCAGCGCGGCTCGAACATCGAGACGTCCCGCGATTCGGTCCGCAACGTCGCGACCGCGCGGGTCACCGAAGCCGCGTTTCCGCCGTGCGCGGACACGAAAAGCAGTCGCCGGAACGTTTCGCAGGCCGAGCGGCCCAGCTCCACGAGCAGGAGTTCCGTGGCCGCCTGCCCGATCGACAACGTCCCGGCGAAGCCCGCGTGTTCGCCGCTCGATCCGTACGGCACGGCTGGCGCGACCAGCACGTCCGGCCGCTCCGCGGCAAGCCGTTCGCACAACGCCGTCGCGATGTCGGTGTCCGTGCTCAACGGCAGATGCGGGCCGTGCTGCTCGGTGGCCCCGAGCGGCACGGCGAGGATCGCGCCGGACGCCGCGTGTTCGGCGACGTCCGGCGACGACAGATCGGCCAGGCGCATTTCAGCGGCCCGGAGTGAAGCCGGCGAGCGGGTTCTCGTCGCAGGCCCGGTCCGGCGGGCGGCGCATGCCGATGGTCACCGGCACCGGTTCGCGCTTGCGTGTGCGGTGCGAGTGGTCCAGCGACGGTTTCGGCGCGCTGCCCGCGGCGACCCCGGCCAGCGCGCGTTCGCCGTGGCCGCGCACGCATTCCGGGTCCGGACCGTCGAGCGGCAGCCCGGTGAAGAACTTCGCCGCCATGCACCCGCCGCGGCAGGCGTCGAACGCCGAACACGACGTGCAGGCCCCGCCGCTCTGCGGGCTGCGCAGTTCGGCGAACAGCTCGGATTCGCGCCACACGCGGGTGAATCCGCCTTCGCCGCGCGTGTTTCCGGCGAGGAAGGTGTCGTGGATGGCGAACGGGCACGCGTAGACGTCGCCGACCGGGTCGATCAGGCACACCACCCGGCCCGCGCCGCACAGGTTGAGCCCGGGCAGGCCGCCGTCGCCGTAGCCCGCGAGGTGGAAGAACGAGTCGCCGGTCAGCACGTTTTCGCCGCGGGCGACCAGCCAGTCGTACAGTTCCCGCTGCTGGGCGGCGGTGGGGTGCAGCTCGTCCCAGACGTCCGCGCCGCGGCCGGACGGGCGGAGCCGGGTGAGCCGCAGCTGGGCGCCGTAGCGGTCGGCGATGGCTTTGAAGTCGTCGAGCTGCCCCGCATTCTGCCGGGTCACCACGACAGAAATCTTGAAGTTCCCGAACCCTGCCGCGGCGAGGTTCTCCATCGCCCGGATCGCGGTGCGGTAGGAGCCGGGGCCGCGGACGTGGTCGTTGACCTCCTCGGTGGCGCCGTCGAGGGAGATCTGGACGTCGACGTAATCGCTGCCGGCGAGCCGTTGCGCGACGTCCTCGGTGATCTTGATGCCGTTGGTCGAGAACTTGACGCCGACGTGGTGCTCGGTCGCGTAGTCGACCAGCTCCCAGAAGTCGGGCCGGACGGTCGGTTCGCCGCCGCCGATGTTCACGTAGAACACCTGCATGCGCTCGAACTCGTCGATCAGCGCCTTGCACTCCTCGGTGCTCAGCTCGCGCGGATCGCGGCGGCCGGACGAGGAAAGGCAGTGCACGCAGGAGAGGTTGCAGGCGTAGGTGAGTTCCCAGGTGAGGCAGATCGGCGCGTCGAGCCCGAACTGGAATTCGTCGACAAGCGGCATCACACGCTCCTCGGTTGGATCATGTCCGACGCCGCGAGGGCGGCGAGGGCGGCGCGGTAGCGGGGCAGTTCCGCCTGCGCGACCCCGGCCTGCGCGCACGCGGCGCGGGCGGAGGGGTGGTCGGTCAGCGCCTGCACCGCGGCGAGCATGGTGCGGCTCTTGAGAAAGGACAGCCGGCGGGTGCCGAAGTGGTACAGCAGCGCGCCGAACCGCTCCGGCCGGATGGAGACCCGGCTGTCCAGTTCCCAAGCACCGTCCAGATCGAACGCCGCGGCGCCGCGATCAGTAGACACCGCACATTCCGTCGATGGAGACCTCCTCGACGAGCAACTCGTCGGCTACGACCTCTTCGGCCTTCGTCTCGGCGGCGGTTGTCGACTCGCTCATCGTGACTCCCTTGTCTCGTGACGGCGATATTTGACACTTGGTGTCGAATGTGAGGGCGACAATACTGTCACCGAGTGCCAGAAGCAATGCTTCGCCGGCGCGGGGCACCCGAACGGGCGTTCGCCGCCGCCGGGAACCGACTGGCCCGCCGGTCCGACTCCTCAGGAGGCGGACCACGCGAAGGGAGCAGGATGGCCATCGGCATCGACGACGCGCCACGCACGGAACCGGCACGAGCTGCGGGGTGGGCGGCAGTCCGGCCGTTAGTGCTGCGGCTGCACTTCTACGCCGGGGTGTTCGTCGGCCCGTTCCTTCTGGTCGCTGCGCTGACCGGGATCGCGTACGCGTGGACGCCGCAGCTGGAACAGGCCGTCTACGCGCACGAGTTGCACGTCCCGGCCGCGGCTGACGCCGTACCGCTCGACCAGCAGGTTCTCGTCGCTCGCAGTCAGGTGCCGGACGGGAAGGTCATCGGCGTCCGCCCGGCTCCGTCCGCGACCGACACCACCCAGGTGATCTTCGACCGTCCGGGGCTGGCGCCGAGCTACCGGTACACAGTGTTCGTCAACCCGCATGACGGCGAGGTCCGCGGCGCACTGGAGACCTACGGTTCCGGGCAGGCGCTGCCGGTCCGGGGCTGGATCGACACCCTCCACCGCAACCTCCATCTCGGCGACTTCGGCCGGCTCTACAGCGAGCTCGCGGCAAGCTGGCTGTGGGTGATCACCCTCGCCGGAGTGGCTTTGTGGCTGGGCCGCCGTCGACGGTTGCGTGCGGTGCTGCTGCCGTCGGCAGGCAAACCCGGACGGCGACGGCTGCGTTCCTGGCACGGCTCGACGGGCCTGTGGATCGCCGCGGGTTTGCTGTTTCTTTCCGCCACCGGGCTGACGTGGTCGCTGCACGCCGGTGCGAACATCACCGGCCTCCGGTCCTCTTTGGACTGGACGACGCCGTCGGTCTCGTCCGCCTCTCCGTCTCCCGGCGACGTCGGCTGGCAGGCCGTCCGCGACGCGACCGCGAGGGCCGGACTGTCCGACCCGGTGGAGATCCAGCCGCCTTCCGGCGGCGGTTACGTGGTGCAGCAGGTCGGCCGGAGCTGGCCGTCCAAACAGGACTCGATGTCGGTTGACCCCGGCACCGGGAAGATCACCGGGACGCTGAAGTTCGCCGATTACCCGCTGGCCGCGAAGCTGAGCCGGTGGGGGATCGACGCGCATATGGGGTTGTTGTTCGGAGTGGCGAACCAGGTGGCGCTGACGGTGCTCGGGGCGGCGTTGGCGTGCGTTGTGGGGTGGGGGTATCGGATGTGGTGGCTGCGGGGCCGGAGTCGTTTCGGCAGGCTGCCGGTGCGGGGCGCGTGGCGGCGGATCCCCGGGCGAGTGCTGGCCCCGGTGCTCGTCGGACTGGCGGTGGCAGGCTGGTTCCTGCCGGTGTTCGGGGTGTCGTTGCTGGGATTCCTGGCGGTGGACTGCCTGCTGGGCCTGCGCCGGGAGACCGCCCGATGATCGCCGAACCGGGTCTGCGCTGGATCCTCACGCTGCTGTTCGCGGCCGCGGGGATGTTCTGCCTGTACCGATGCGCGCGGCGTCCCGGCTTGAGCGGGCGAGTGGCCGACGCGCTCCACACGGCGATGTGCGTCGGGATGGTCACGATGGCTTGGCCTGCGACGATGAGTTTCGCGCGAATGCCGCAGGTCGTGCTGTTCGCAGTGGCCGCCGGATGGTTCGCGGTGAGCACGGCACTGGGATCCGGGCACGGACGTCTGCCCGGAGCACACCACGCGCTGATGATGGCCGGGATGGCGTGGATGGCGTTCGTGATGCCGTCGGCGATGGCGGGAATGACGATGTCCGCGACCGCGATGGGCGGCGAGCACGCCGGGATGGACATGGGCGACGCTGGCATGACGATGACCGGGCACGCGCCTGCGCGGGTAGTGGTGGTCGCGGTGGTGCTGGCGGTGGTCTTTCTCGCGGCGGGGATCGCGTGGCTGGCCAGGGCGATCGATCACGCCCGGACAGTCGCCCGCCCCGGACGGCGGGAGGCCGGGCTGGTGATGGAAGGCGTGATGAGCTTGGGGATGGCGGTGATGGCGGTAGCGATGATCTGAGCGTGTCCGGCGCGTGGTTCGGTGCGCCGCTTCTCAGTACTGAAGGGGGTTTGGCTGGCTGGTGTCGTGGCCGGGCATGCTGCGGCGGGCCTCTTGTTTTGGGCCGCGTGCCAGAGGTTGCGGGCCCGTCGTTGGGCGGGTCCCGTTGGCGAGGCCGACGGGTTCGAGCTGGCGGGTTTGGCTTGGGCGGCGGGCATCTTGGAGCGTGCGGGCAAGAGTCCGCAGTTCCCGCTCTTGGGCGGGCGGATCGGTTTCGCGGGATTTGCTCGCGCGGGGGCTGTCGGGGTCGCGTGGCCAGGCTCTGCGAAGCACTCGGAGCGTGCTTCGCAGAGCCTGGTGTTCGGGCGGGCTTGGCTGGGTTGAGCAGGCGCTTGCTCGTGCCGTCAGTGCCAGGATCCGCGGTTCCTGTTGTCTGGGCTGAGCGGATCAGTCTTCGCCGATTGGTTATCTCGGAGAGCGCGGTTGTCTCGCGGTCAGGCCAGGCCCGCGAGTAAGAGAGCTTCGCGGGTTGACTCGGGTTGCGTCTTAGATTGTCCGCCTAAGAAGACTTTCGGGCAGTTCAAGGCTGACCCTCGCGCTCGGGCAGCGGCGGCTCCGGACGGCGCGGCCGCCTCTCCGGGTTGCGGTTCAGGTCGTTCGCAGGCCCTGCGATGGCGGCGCGGATTCCGTGCTCGCGGGTTTCCGGCTGGGCGAGCTTTCCCGGCCGGGCTCCCGCGCGAGCGCGCGTCAGGCGGCGCGGTGCCGTCCGGTCGGGCGTTGGGAGTCGCGGCCGCGCTTCGGGTGCGGGCGGACCAGGGCGAGCGCACCGTGGGCCGGCACGGTGGCGTGGTCCGGGTCGTCGGCGGTGCCGGCGAGGTCGGGGCCGGGCTGGTGCCGGAGCCGGTGCTGCCGGTGGACGGCGTAGAGCAGTGCCAGTCCGACGACGAGGAAGACGTGCGACAGCACCCGCGCGACGGTCACCCGGTCGCCGATCAGGTCGCTGGTCGTGAGCACCGCGAGGACGATCACGAACCCGGTGATCATCGGCAGCTGCCCGGCTGCCGCGCGGGTGCGCAGTGCCGCCCACAGCAGTCCGACGCCGACCGCGAGGTTCCAGGCCGCGCTTTCGTTGATCAGGTGGCCTTCCATGAAACCGCCGCCGCCGTGGGCGTTGTCCATGCCGAGCAGTTGCGCGAACGCCAGCCCGCACTGGACCAGCCCGACCAGTCCCAGCGCGACCCGCAGCCCCCATTTCTCCCGCGGCGGGGCCGGGGTTTCGGCGAGGATCCGGCCGGTGAGGTCGGGCACCTCGGGCGCGCTGCGGACGAGCAGGGCACGGCGCAGCGTCGCACTCCGCTCGTACCAGCTCCGGCACGCCCCGCAGGTCTCGAGATGCCGGTCGACCTGCGGTTCGGGCAACGGGCCCGCTTCGCCGTCGAGTCGCGCGGACAGCGCTTCGCGGAAGATTTCACAGCTCACGTCTGTCATAGTCGCTCGGACGCGCGCCCCGGTTCCCGGCGGGTTCGGCGATTTTTCTCCGGCCTGGTCAGGCGACTGTCCCGGACGGGCATGGACTACCGTGATGTCCGTGTCCACCGGCCGCGACAACGACGACGAGCGGATCACCGCGCTGGCCCTCGCCGCCGGCCGCGGCGACCGGACCGCATTGGAAGCCTGGGTCCGCGCGACGCAAGCCGACGCGTGGCGGTTCCTGGCCCACCGCGCGAGCCCGGCCGAAGCGGACGACCTGACCCAGGAAACGTACCTGCGCGCGTTCGGCTCGCTGCCGAGGTTCGCGGGCCGGTCGTCCTCGCGGACCTGGCTGCTGTCCATCGCCCGCCGGGTCGTCGTGGACCGCATCCGCGCGCGTTCGGTCCGCCCCCGCGAATCCACGACGGCCGACTGGCAGCGTGCGGCCGAAGAACAGTCCGCCCGGACACACACGGCGGGCTTCGAGGACCTGATCGAACTGGGCCTGCTGCTGGACACCCTCGACGAGGATCGCCGCGAAGCCCTGGTGCTGACCCAGTTCCTGGGCCTGTCGTACGCGGAGGCGGCCGAGGTGTGCGGCTGCCCGGTCGGCACGGTGCGGTCCCGGGTGTCCCGCGCCCGGGACGATCTGCTGCGCGCCCAAGAGGAGAACGACACCGCGATGTGACGCGGGGAGTTCTGGTCTTCGTCGGATCGCGCGGTTGCCGGCTGGGGAGCGGGTCGTTCGGCGAGCATGCGGTTCGCTTGGTGCCTGGGCAGGATGCTGCTCGCGCCAGGGAGCCGGCGGGCGGGTGGGTTTCGCCGGACGGTGGCCGCTGGCCGCTCGCTCGACGGCGATCGTCTGGCGCGGGCGGTGACCTGATCGCGGGGCTGGGTGCTTCGCTCGCGTCTGGAGCTGGAGCTGGAGCTGGAGCTGGAGCTGGAGCTGGAGCTGGAGCTGGAGCTGGAGCTGGAGCTGGAGCTGGAGCTGGAGCTGGAGCTGGAGCCGGAGCCGGAGCCGGAGCCGGAGCCGGAACCGGAACCGGAACCGGAACCAGAACCAGAGCCGTCAACCGGTCCGGCAGGGTCGTTCGTGCCGCGAGAACTGGATCATGACCGTGATCCGCGTCGCGGGAACTCGCCGCCATCTCCGCCCGACCACTCTGCTGTGCGCACTATTCCAGCCCCGCACCGGCGGGGTTTGCTTGCCGCGGCAGGGGTTGCCGCGGTGGTCGTGGTGGCGGTGGTCGCCGCGGCGGGCGATGTCTATGCCGCTCTCGGCAACCCGGTCCCTGGTCCGCTGACGTCCTTGGGCTCCTCCTTGCTCCGGTTGGTCGCCGACGCGGCCGGGGTGGTCTGCGTCGGCGGGCTGGTGTTCGCGGCGTTTCTGAGCCCGCCGGGCGAAGCGGGCCGGCTCTCCCCGGACGGTTACGCGGCGACTCGCACCGCCGCGGGTGCTGCGGGCGTTTGGGCGCTCGCCGCCGCCGTGCTGGTGCCGTTCGACGCCGCTGACGCATCAGGGCGGCCGGTTTCCGAGGCGTTGCATCTGGCGAAGCTCGCCGTCCTCGTCGACGCCATGGAGGAACCCAAGGCGTGGCTCTGCGTCCTGGCGGTGGCCGCGGTGGTGGCGATCGGCGTTTGGCGCACGTTGACCTGGCGCACCACGGTGCTGTGGCTCGGCCTCGCTCTCGTCGGGTTGCCGCCGAGGGCGATCGCCGGGCACGTCTCCATCGGCGCGTGGCACGACCTGGCCACGAATGCGTTGGTGTGGCACGTGATCGCGGCGGCATTGTGGACCGGGGCGCTGGTCGCGCTGCTGGTCCACCGCGGTTCAGGCGCGGCAGGAGAGGTCGCGCTCCGCCGGTATCGACGGGTGGCGACGTGGTGTCTCGTCGTGCTCGCCGCATCCGGGATCGTCGACGGTCTGGCGCTTGCCCGTCCGGCTGGATTGGTTACTGGCTATGGCTTGCTCCTCGGGGTGAAGGTCGTGATCACGATGGTGTTGGCGGCGTTGATCGCCGTAACGCGCCGTCGTTCGAGTGGCGGCACGGCGGCTCTCGTGGCGGAGGTCGTGGTGCTGGCCGGGGCGATGGGCGTCTCGGCCGGGCTGGCGCATCTGGTGCCGCCGGCGTTCGTGGACGATCCGGCGACCGTCGGCGAGACCGTGCTCGGGTACGACCTGCCGGACCCTCCCGCGTTCGCGCGTCTCTTCCTCGATTGGCGTCCGGACTTGCTCCTCGGTGTTGTCGCGGTGCTCGCGGTCGCGGGCTACGCAGCCGGAGCACGTCGCCTCCGCAATCGCGGCGACGACTGGCCTCGCGGCCGGTTCTGGGCGTGGACCTGCGGCTGGGCGACGGTGCTGATCGCGACGTCGTCCGGCCTGGGCACGTACTCGTCCGGAACCTTCAGCCTGCACATGGTCATCCACATGACGCTGGCCATGCTCGCCCCGGTGCTGCTCGTGCTCGGTGGACCGGTGACCCTCGCGCTGCGCGCGTTGCCGGTGGCGGGCAAGGGGCCGGACGGTCCGCGCGAGTGGCTCGTGGCGCTCCTGCACTCGCGGTTCACGCGCCTGGTCGCGCACCCGCTGGTGGCGTCGGTGGTGTTCGTCGGCTCGTACTACGCGCTGTACTTTTCGGGTCTCTTCGGCGAGGCGATGCGCTACCACTGGGCGCACCAGCTGATGAACCTCCATTTCCTCGTGTCCGGCTACGTTTTCTTCTGGCTGGTGATCGGCGTCGACCGTCCGCCGCGTTCGATGCCGCATCTCGCACGGCTCGGCATGATGTTCGCGGTGATGCCGTTCCACGCGTTCTTCGGCGTGATCCTGATGAACAAGCAGGCGGTGATCGCCGAGACGTTCTACCGCTACCTCTCTCTGCCGTGGATGCCTGACCTCCTTTCCGATCAACGCCTCGGCGGCGGCATCGCCTGGGCCACCGGGGAAATCCCGATGATCGTGGTCGTCGTGGCGCTGCTGGTGCAGTGGGGCCGCCACGACGACCGCGAGGCCGCCCGGCTGGACCGCCGCTTCGACCAAGGCGAGGACGACGATTTCGCCGCCTACAACGCGATGCTCGCCAACCTGGCGGCCAGAAGGCAGTAGCCGCGGCCCGATGCCCGCCGGCGCGGATCGGGTTCGGTCACCCCCGAGTTCCGCACGACCGGCATCGGCCCGTCGCCTGCCGAATCCGGCTGCCCGCAGATCGCGTTCCCGCGCGCCACCCGCGGCGGCGATCTCGGTGCACCGAGCCAATTCTGTGCCTAGACCACGGCGGTCACCACCTTGTCCAAGGCTCCGTCTTTGACGTCGTCGACGAGAACTTTCAGCTGTGCCAAGATCATCCGCACTCGCTGCCCGAAGTCGTCGGTCAGCACGACTCGCCGCTCCGGCGGGGCGGCGTCGTCGAGGAACAGCTCCGGGCAGCCGCAGTCGCAGGTGCCGCAGAACGTGATCACGTGTCGAAGGTTTCCTGCTGAGGCAAGGGTTTTGGACATTGTCGCTCCGGTCTGGTCGGGGTCGGGTCGGGCACTGCCACCATCCGGATAGTCGTCGGGGAGAGCCGAAAGGTTCCCAAGTCACCCGAAGGAGTGGCGACGGAAAAGCAGGCGTACGATGGAAATCGGTCCGCCTTCCCGGCGCCGGCACTGCCACCGACTTTGTGCCCGTCCTGGAATCCGGAGAATCATGTCCACGCAGACCGCCGCCCCCGCGGCGACCCCGACCCGTCAACTCGATCTCGCCGTCGGCGGAATGACCTGTGCCGCCTGCGCGGCGCGCGTCGAGCGTTCCCTCGGCAAGCTCGACGGCGTCCGCGCCACGGTGAACTACGCGACCGAACGCGCGACTGTCCACTGTCCGCCTGAGCTCGACCCGGCCTTGCTGGTCGCGACGATCGAGCGCGCGGGCTACACCGCGACTGTCCGCGGCGAATCGAGTCCGGAGAACCGCGACGCGCGGGTTCGCGACTTGCGCCGCCGGTTGATCGTGGCCGCGGTGCTGGCCGTCCCGCTCGGCAATCTGTCGATCACGCTCGCGCTCGTGCCGTCGCTGCGATTCCCGTTGTGGGAGCTGGTGTGCCTGCTGCTCGCGACCCCGGTCGTGTTCTGGTCGGCGGCGCCGTTCCACCGTGCCGCGCTGCGCAATCTGCGGCACCGATCGTCCAGTATGGACACGCTCGTTTCCTTGGGCGTGCTGGCGTCCTACCTGTGGTCGGCGGCTTCGGTGCTGATCGGATCGGGCGGCGAGGCGGGTTACTGGATCGGGTTCGGTGCGACCGCACCGGGTGCGGATTCGGTGTACCTCGACGTCGCGGCCGGAGTGACGACGTTCTTGCTCGCCGGCCGGTATTTCGAGGCGCGGTCCCGGCGCGGTGCGGCGGATCTGCTCGGCGCGCTGGACGCGCTGGCGGCGAAGGACGTGCGGATTCTGCGTGCGGACGGCGAAGTGCTGGTCGGGATCGGCGAACTGGCGGCAGGCGACCGGTTCGTGGTGCGACCGGGGGAGAAGATCGCCGCCGACGGAAGCGTCGACAGTGGTCTGTCCACAGTGGATGTCAGCGCTATCACGGGCGAACCCGTTCCGGCGGAGGTCGGGCCGGAAAACCGGGTGATCGGCGGGAGCATCAACCTGAACGGCCGGCTGGTGGTGCGCGCGGAGGCGGTCGGAGCGCGGTCGCAGCTGGCGCAGATGAGTGCGCTGGCCGAGCGGGCGCAGGAGCGGAAGGCGGCGGTGCAGCGGCTGGCCGACCGGGTGTGCGCGGTGTTCGTCCCGGTGGTTTCGGCGTTGGCGCTGCTCACCCTGGCGGGGTGGTCGCTCACCGGGAATCCGGTGCGGGACGCGTTCGGCGCGGCGGTGTCCGTGCTGATCATCGCGTGCCCGTGCGCGCTGGGGCTCGCGACGCCGACCGCGTTGATGGTCGGCGTCGGGCGAGGTGCGCAGCTCGGGATTCTCGTGAAGGGGCCGGATGCGCTCGAGGCGAGTCGTAATGTCGACACCGTGGTGCTGGACAAGACCGGCACCGTGACACAGGGGCGGATGACCCTCGCCGAGACCCGGGCGTTCGGGGCGTTCTCGTCGACCGAGGTGCTTCGTCTCGCAGCCGCGGTGGAAGCGTCGTCAGAACACCCGATTGCCGCAGCGATTGTCGCTGGTGGGCCGGAGGTGGTTCCGGCTGCTGAGTTCGAGGCACTGCCCGGGCTGGGCGCCCGCGGTGTGGTCGAGGGAACGGCTGTGGCCGTCGGGCGGCCGAGGTTGCTGGTGGACGCAGGGATTTCGGTCGGCCCGGAGGTCGAGGCCGTGGTGGCGTCGGCGGAGGCTGGCGGGGCGACGGTGGTGCTCGTGTCGGCGGCTGGCGAGGTCGCGGGCATGCTCGCCGTGCGGGACGAGGTGAAGCCTTCCGCTCGGGAGGCGGTCGCGCGGCTGCATCGGCTGGGATTGAAAACGGTGCTGCTGACCGGAGACAACGAGGTGACGGCCCATGCGGTCGCCGCGGAGGTCGGGATTCCCGAGGTGCTCGCCGGGGTTTTGCCGAGCGAGAAGGCGGCCGCGGTGTCGGCGTTGCAGGGCAAAGGGCATCGGGTGGCGATGGTCGGCGATGGAGTGAACGACGCTCCGGCGCTGGCGACCGCTGACCTCGGGTTGGCAGTCGCCGAGGGGACCGATCTCGCCTTACGGTCGGCCGACATCATCCTCGTCCGCGACGACCTGTCGGTGCTGCCGGACGCGATCCGCCTCGCGCAACGGACCTTGCGCACCATTCGGGGGAATCTCGGCTGGGCGTTCGGGTACAACGTGGCCGCGCTGCCGCTCGCCGCGTGCGGGCTGCTGAACCCGCTGATCGCGGGGGCGGCGATGTCGCTGTCGTCGGTGCTGGTGGTGGCCAACAGCCTGCGGTTGCGGAACTTCGCGCCGGGCCGCTGAACCCGGGGTGGGCGGGATCACCCTGGCCGACGCTCACTCGATTAGGTTAGGTTTGCCTAATCAGTCGGCGACGGAGGGTGAGGTGCGCGGTGACGCGGGACGCGGGAGCCGGGATCGAGGGGCGGATCGCGCTGGTGACCGGCGGTGCGCGCGGCATCGGGGCGGCCGTCGTGGAGGCGCTCGCCCGGGCCGGTGCCGTGGTGGCCGCGGTGGACATCGACGAGGAGGGGTTGCGGGAGGTCGCAGCGCGGGACTATGGCGCGGGGCTGGCGCGGGCCGAGCCGGCGGGGGCGCTCGCGAGCCGTGGTGTCGCGCTGGCAGGTGGCGGTGCTGGCGCGGCTCGGGTTGGCGCGGCTGACGGTGCCGACGTGGCGGGAGCCAGCACGGTCGGCAGCGCTGGCGCGACGGGGGCTCGCACGGTTGACGGTGCCGACGTGGCGGGAGCCAGCACGGTTGATAGCGCTGGCGCGACGGGGGCTCGCACGGTTGACGGTGCTGATGCGACGCGGGTTGGCGGTGCTGCTGGGGCGCGGGCTCGCACGGTTGACGGCACCGGCGCGGCGCGGGTTGGCGCGGCTGACGGTGTTGCCGCGGCGCAGGCTCGCACTGTGGGCGACGCTGGTGTGCCGGTCGATGCGCAGCGTCCGGCCGGTGCCGGGCGGGTGGTGCCGTTTGTGGCGGATGTCGGGGATCCGGGGGCGGTCGCGCGGGTCGTGGCGGATGTCGAGCGGGAATTGGGGCCGATCGGGATCGGGGTGTCGGTCGCGGGGGTGCTGCGGCCCGGGTCGGTGGTGGAGACCAGCGACGAGGACTGGGCGGCGACCTTCGCGGTCAACGCGACCGGGGTTTTCGCCGTCCTGCGCGAGATCTCTCGGCGGATGCAGCCGCGGGGGAGCGGGGTGCTGGTCACCGTCGGGTCGAACGCGGCCGGTGTCCCGCGGGCTGGGATGGCTGCCTACGCGGCTTCGAAGGCGGCGGCGACCATGCTCACCCGCTGTCTCGGGCTCGAACTCGCCGGTGCGGGGATCCGGTGCAACATCGTCTCGCCGGGGTCGACGGACACCGAGATGCAACGTCTGTTGTGGACGGACGACTCCGGCGAAGCCCGGGTGGTCGCGGGGAATCCGGAGCAGTTCCGGGTCGGGATTCCGCTCGGGCGGATCGCCGACCCGGCGGACATCGCGGACGCGGTGCTGTTCCTCGCGTCCGACCGGGCGAGGCACATCACCATGCAGAACCTCTACGTCGACGGCGGCGCCACGCTTCGGGCGTGACCGGGTCGACCCGCCGGGCGGCTTTTTCTTTTCGTCCGGGTACGTTAGTGTCCATTAGGTTAGGCTAACCGAACGGTCAAGGTCCGGGCCTCGCACGAGGAACGGACAGGGCGGCTCGGCCGCCTGCGCGTGTGCGAAAGGGAATTCAGCTCGTGTCCTCACCTGCTCCGGCCCGTCCGCGGCCGGTCCACCGGGCGGCGGATCTCCTGGCCGCGTACCTGCCGGGGTCGTTCTACTACTCGTCGGCCCGCGGAGTGCTGCTCGCCGACGGAGTGCACTCGCATGTCCGCGGCACGAGCGGGAACCGGGCCGCGGCGGCGGCCGAGGCGTTGGAAGCCGCGGTGCTGGCGGGGGTCGCGAATCCGGTCGTGGTGGGAGCGATCGGGTTCCGGCCGGACTCCGGGAGCAGCTTGATCGTGCCCGCGGTGGTGCGGCGGGCCGGGATGCCGGGCGAGGGGGGCCCGCAGAGCGCGGCCCTCGCCGGATCCCCCGGCGGTTCAGGCTTCGAAGACCCCGAAGCGCCACGGCGAAACGACCCGGCCTCCTGGACCGTAGTCCCGCGGCCGGCACCCGAGGTTTACGCCGAAAGCGTCCGGCGGGCGGTCGACCTCATCGGTGCCGGGGAACTCCGCAAGGTCGTCCTCGCCCGGGCGCTGGATCTCGTGGGCGAGCACGGTGTTTCCGTGCGAAAACTCCTCCGCAACCTCGTCGTGGCGGACCCCGCGGCGCATGCTTTCGCCGTCGACGTCAGTGCGCCCGGGGATCCGGCGCCGCGGACGCTCGTGGGGGCGAGCCCGGAGTTGCTGGTGTCTCGCGAGGGAAACGTCGTGACCGCGAATCCGCTCGCCGGGTCGCGGCGGCGGACGGGGGATCCGGCGCAGGACGCGCAAGCGATTGCCGAACTGCGAGTGTCCGAAAAGGACCTCAACGAGCACGCTCTCGTCGCCGCGCAGGTCGCGGAGGTGCTGGGGCGCTACTGCACCGAGCTGGAAGTTCCGCGAGAGCCGGAAGTGATGGGCACGCCGACGATGTGGCACCTCTCGACCCGGATCACCGGGCGGGTGGGGCCGGGCGGGCCGTCGTCGCTGGAGTTGGCCGAGGCGTTGCATCCGACGCCTGCGGTGTGCGGGGTGCCGGTCGAGCTGGCGCGCGACACGATCGCGCGGCTCGAGCCGGAGGATCGCGGGTATTACGCGGGGCTGGTCGGCTGGACCGACCTCGCGGGCGACGGCGAATGGGTCGTCACGATCCGGTGCGCCGAGGTGTCCGACAAGACCGCGCGGCTGTTCGCGGGGGCGGGGGTCGTCGCCGGTTCTGATCCGGCTGCGGAACTGGCGGAGACCAGCGCGAAGTTCGGGACGCTGCTGCGTGCGCTGGGCGCGGAGGGCGCCGCATGAGCGTGGACTTGTGGCCGGCGGAGACCGCGGCTGGGCGCCGGGCGAGCGCGTGGTGGCGGGGGCCGATGGTGTCGGGTGCGGAGGGGGTCGCGTGAACCTGTGGCCGGAGGAGACCGCGGCGAGGTATCGGGCCAGCGGGTATTGGCGGGGGCAGACGTTCGGAGCGCTGCTGACCTCGCTCAAGGAGGCGTATGCGGACCGGACGGCGGTTGTCGGCGAGGGGCAGCGCTGGACGTTTGCCGAGGTGGACGAGCGGGCGCATCGGCTGGCGGCGGGGTTTTCCGCGGACGGGATCGGGCAGGGCGACCGGGTTGTCGTGCAGTTGCCGAACATTCCGGAGTTCGTGCCGGTCGTCTTCGGGCTGTGGCGGGCCGGTGCGGTGCCGGTGTTCGCGTTGCCTGCGCATCGCGACAGCGAGTTGCGGCACTTCGCGGAGCAGAGTGGCGCGAAAGCGATCCTCACCGTCGGCGGGCACGCTGGGCATGATCACGCGAAGATGGCGCGGGAAGTCGCGCAGCAGCACCGGAAAGTCTTCGTCGTGGGGGAGCCGGAGTTCGCGGAGCTGGCCGCGAGCGCGCCGCGCGAACTGCCGGAGCCGGATTCGGAGGGGATAGCGTTTCTGCAGCTGTCCGGCGGCAGTACGGGGCTGCCGAAGCTGATTCCGCGTACGCACGACGATTATCTGTACAGCGTGCGGGAGAGTGCGCGGATTTGCGGGCTCAAGAAAGAAAGCGTGTATCTCGCGGCTTTGCCGGTCGCGCACAACTTTCCGCTCAGCTCGCCTGGGTTGCTCGGCGCGTTGCACGCGGGGGCGGCCACGGTGATGGCGCCGCGGCCGGACGCGGACACCGCGTTCCGGCTGATCGAGGCTGAGGGGGTCACGATCAGCGGGGTCGTTCCGCCGCTGGCGGCGGCTTGGGTGCAGGCGGCGGCGCGGACCGGACGGGACCTGTCCTCTTTGGACGTTCTGCTGGTCGGCGGGGCCAAGTGCGGACGGGAGCTCGCCGAACGCGTCGGCCCGGCGCTGGGGTGCCGGCTGCAGCAGGTGTTCGGCATGGCGGAGGGGCTGGTCTGCTACACCCGGCTGGACGACCCGGAGGACCTCGTCCTCAGCACCCAGGGGCGGCCGATCTCGCCGGACGACGAGGTGCGCGTGGTGAATCCGGACGATCCGCTGGCGACGTCGGACGATCTTGTCGAGCCGGGCGGAATCGGTGCGCTGCTTACCCGCGGGCCGTACACGATCCGCGGGTACTACAACGCGGCCGAGCACAACAAGACCGCGTTCACCGAGGACGGGTTTTACCGCACTGGCGATTTGGTGCGGCAACGCGAATCCGGGCATCTCGAGGTCGTCGGGCGGGCGAAGGAGCAAATCAACCGCGGCGGCGAAAAGGTCGCGGCGGAAGAGGTCGAGAACCACCTGATGGCGCATCCGGGCGTGCTCGACGCCGCCGTCGTCGCGGTGCCGGACGAGTACCTCGGCGAGCGGACCTGCGCGTACGTCGTTCCGGCGGACGGGGAGCAGCCGAGTGCGGCGGAACTGCGCCGGTTCGTGCGCGGGCGCGGGGTGGCCGCGTTCAAGGTGCCGGATCTGGTGGAGGTGGTCGGGGAGTTCCCGGTCACCGGCGTGGGCAAGACCAGCAAACGCGAACTGCGGGCGGCGCTGGCCGCCCTGGCGAAGGAGAGGTGAGGCGTGTCCCTGCCGAAGATCCGGGCGTATCCGCTGCCGACGGCGGCGGATACGCCCCCGGGGCGGGTCGACTGGCGGCCCGACCCGGCGCGGGCGGCTCTGCTCGTGCACGACGTCCAGCGGTATTTCCTTGCCCCCTATGAGGGTTCGCCGATTCCGGAGATGCTCGCGAACATCGCGGAGCTGGCGGAAAAGGCGCGCGGCAGCGGCATGCCGGTGTTCTACACCGCGCAGCCGGGCAAGCAGCCCGCCGCCGATCGCGGGCTGCTCACCGAGTTCTGGGGCGACGGCATCGGCGCGGTGATCGACGACGATCCGCGCGCGGCGGACATCGTCGACGAGCTGGCCCCGCGGCCGGGCGACACCGTGCTGGACAAATGGCGCTACAGCGCCTTCCAGCGCAGCACTTTCCGCGAGCAGCTCGGCGATCGCGACCAGCTGCTGATCACCGGCGTCTACGCGCACATCGGCTGCCAGACCACGGCGGTCGAGGCGTTCATGCGCGATGTCCGGCCGTTCCTGATCAGCGACGCGGTCGCGGACTTCGACCGTTCCCGGCACGACCAGGCGTGCGAGTATGTCGCCCAACGCTGCGGCGTCGTCACCACCACTGCCGACGCGCTCGCCGCGCTGTCGGCGCCGATTCCCGCAGGAGCACCTCGATGAGCACCCCCGAACTGACTGCTGAGCAGGTCAACGCGGACGTCGCCGAACTGCTCGGCTGCGGACTCGACGAGCTGACCCCGGACACCGACCTCGCCGACCTCGGCCTCGATTCGATGCGGATCATGAGCCTGGTCGAGAAGTGGCGCGGCGCGGGCGCGGCGCAGCTGGAATTCGCCGACCTCGCCGAAGACCCGCGGCTCGGGCATTGGACGAAGCTGCTCACCGGCGGCGCGCAGTGAGCCGGGATACGCACCGGCACCGGCATACCGCCCGCATCGCGGAGGTCCGCGCGGGACGTCAGGCCGAGAAAGTGCCGTACCCCATCCGGATCCGGCGGGCGGAGGTCGTGCGGACCAGCGCGGTCGGCGCCGGGCTGCTGCGGGTCACCCTCGGCGGGCCGGGCACGAACGGGTTCGAGGCGCATTCGCCGGACGAGCACGTGAAGATCCTGTTCCCGGACGCCGACGGCCAGCTGCGGCTGCCCGAGGCGAACGGCGACATGCTCCGCTGGCCGAAGCCGTCGCCGATCTCGCGCGAGTACACCGTCCGCCGCTACGACCCGGCCTCCGGCGAGCTGGATCTCGACGTCGCCCTGCACGACGGCGGGCTCGGTTCGGACTGGGCGCGCGCGGTGCGGCCGGGCGAGACCGTGCACGTCGCCGGTCCGCCGGGCGGGCTGATCGTGCCGCACACCTACGACCGCTACCTGCTCGCCGGCGACATCACGGCGTTGCCCGCGCTCGCGCGCTGGCTGGAGGAACTGCCGCGGACCGCGGTGGGCTGGGCGTTCGCCGAGGTGGCCGACGCGAGCGAGGAGATCGACCTCGACGCGCCGGACGGTGTCGAAGTCCATTGGCTGCACCGCGGTGCGGCCGCGCCGGGCAGCGTCGAGCTTCTCGCCGGCGCCGTGCGTGAAGTCAAGGTGCCCGAAGGCGAACGGCTTTACGCGTGGATCGCCGGTGAAGCGGGCGCGATCAAGCCGCTGCGCCGCTGGCTGCGCGACGACCTCGGGCTCGCCCGCGAGGACTGCGACGTGACCGGCTACTGGAAACGCGGCGTCGCGGACTTCGACGACGAGCACGACCACTGACGCCTCGTGAGTGGTCATGCCGGTTAGAACCGGCACGACCACTCACGACACCCCCGCCCCCCGCACCGCTCTCCCTACCTGAGGACCCTCGCATGACCGTCACCAGAACGACCCGTCTCGCCGCCGCCGCGCTCGCGGTCGCCCTCACCGTCGTCGCCGGCTGCGGTTCCGGCGACGCGCAGAGCGGCGGGGGCGACGCCCCGACCCGCGTGTTCGCCGCCGACAACGGCGAGATCAAGATCCCGGTCAAGCCCAAGCGCGTGATCGCGACCGGCTACGCCGTCCCGGCGCTGCTTGAGGCGAAGGCTCCGCTCGTCGGGATCTCGACGTGGAAGCGCGGTCTTCCGATGATGACGACCGAGGACCGCAAGAAGTACGACGAGCTGCCGAAGGTCGCGGGCGAGCAGGCCGCCGAGACGAATTACGAGGCCATCGCGCAGGCCGATCCGGACCTGATCGTGATCGGCGTGCCGAAGCCGGTGCTCGCCGACATCGACGTCAAGCGGCTGCAGGAGATCGCGCCGGTCGTGGCGATCGGCCCGTCGGTGCCCTCGGCGTGGCGGGAGCTTTCGCGCAAGCAGTCCGACGCCGCCGGCGCGCTGGCCGGGTTCGACGCCGCGCGCCAGGAGTACGAGGCGAAGGCGAAGCAGCTCGCGGACAAGTACAAAGCCGTGCTGCCGCAGCTGAAACTCGGCCACGTCGGCGCGTACGGCGAGGTCGCGAAGGGCAACTTCCAGCGCGAGTTCGACAATTCCTGGGGCACCAACATCGCCCAGGACCTCGGCGCGAAGTACTACGGTCAGGTGAAGGTCAAGGGCGGCGGTTCGAAGGACGTCAGCGAGTACCCGTCGATCGAGGAGCTGCCGACCGCGTTCGCGCAGGCCGACGCGATCACCTATTCGGTGAAGCCGGACGGCTCGGTCCCGCCCGCGGTGAAGTACGTGCTCGATTCGCCGCTGTGGAAGAACCTTCCCGCGGTGAAGGCGGGCAAGACGTTCGCCTTCCGCTACACCGAAGCGGCCACCTACCGGGCGGCGATGAAGACGCTGGACGCGGTGGACCAGGCGTTCGCGCCGCTGCTGAAGAAGTGACCGCGCGCAGCCGGACCGCGCTGCTGGCCGCCGCCGTCGTCCTGCTGGCGGCGGTGGCCGTGGTCAGCGTGGGCATCGGCGCGCACGGCATCGCGCCGGCGGAGGTGCTCCGCGCCATTTTCGGGCACGGTGATCCGGCTGATCAGGCGGTAGTACGCGACGTCCGCGCGCCGCGCGCGCTGCTGGCGGTCGGCGTCGGCGCGGCGCTGGCGGTGGCCGGGGTGCTCGTCCAGGTGCTGTCGCGCAACCCGTTGGCCGAACCCGGCGTGCTCGGCGTGACGGCCGGGGCCGGGTTCGCCATCACGATCGGTTCCGCGCTCGGCATCGCGGTTTCCGCGTCGGGGGAGTTGCTGTTCGCGGTGCTCGGCGCGGTGCTGGCGACCCTGCTGGTGTACGCGGTCGGCCGGCGGTCGCCGTTGCGGATGGTCCTGACCGGCACCGCGCTGACGTTCGTGCTCAGCGGCGTTTCGCTCGGGCTGCGGTTGTTGCTGCCGGACACCTTCGACCGGTACCGGTTCTGGGCGGTCGGTTCGCTGGCCGGACGGGAACAGGCGCCGCTGACGGTTCCGTTGATCGTGATCGCGGTGAGCGTGGTCGCGGCGTTTCTGTTGAGCCGTCAGCTGAACGCGCTCGCGCTGGGCGACACCGTCGCGCACACTCTCGGCGCGCGCGTGGCGCGAATCCGTGCGGTGACGCTGTTGCTGATCACCCTGCTGGCCGGGGCGGCGACAGCGGTGGCCGGGCCGATTCTGTTCGTCGGATTGATCGTGCCGCATCTCGCGCGGCGCGCGGCGGGCGCGTCGGTGCCGTGGCTGACCGCGTTCGCGGTGGTGCTGGGCCCGATTCTGCTGCTGATCTCGGACATCGGCTCGCGCGTGCTGCTGCCGACCGGCGAGGTGCCGGTCGCGATCGTGACGGCGTTCGTCGGCGGCCCGGTGCTGATCTGGGCGGTCCGCAAGTACGGGACGGCCGCGCTGTGACCGCGTTCGTGTTCCGCCGCGGGCGGATTTCGCTGCGGGTCGAGCGCCGCACGGTCATTCTCGTCGCCGTGCTCGGCGTGGTTCTCGCCGGTCTCGCGTTGCTGGGGCTTTGCTACGGCGCGGCCTGGGCGAGTCCGGCGCGGGTGTTCGCCGCGCTCGGCGGGTCCGGCGGCGGCCCGGGCGTGGTGATCCGCGAATGGCGGCTGCCGCGGGTGGCGGCCGGGCTGGTGTTCGGCGCCGCGCTCGGGCTGGCCGGGGCGATTTTCCAGAATGTCACGCGGAATCCGCTCGGCAGCCCGGATGTGATCGGGCTCGACTCCGGCGCCTACACCGGCGCGCTGATCGCGATGACGGTGCTGTCCGGATCGCCCGCGCAGCTGACGTTCGCGTCGGTGGCCGGCGGGCTGCTCACCGCGGCCGCGGTCTATCTGCTTTCGATGGGCGGCAGCCGGTCCGGGTTGCGGCTGATCGTCATCGGGATCGCGATCAACGCGATGCTGACCGCGCTGAACTCGTGGATCGTGCTGCGGGCCGACCTGGAGGTCGCGATCGCCGCGGTCGGCTGGAGCGCCGGTTCGCTCAACGGCATCGGCTGGAGCGACGTCGCGGTGCCGTTCGGGGTGCTGGCCGTGCTGTTCGCGGTGCTGCTGACCCGGGCGCCCGCGCTGCACCAGTCGGCGCTCGGCACGGAACTCGCGGTGACGACCGGGGTCCGGCACGAATCCCTGCGGCTGCAGCTGGTGGTGATCGGCGTCGCCTGCACGGCGACGGTCACCGCGGTGGCCGGGCCGATCTCGTTCGTCGCGCTGGCCGCCCCGCAGATCGGCCGCAGGCTCGCCCGCGCGCCGGGCATCCCGTTGCTGCCCGCCGCGCTGACCGGCGCGCTGCTGCTCGCCGGAGCCGACCTCGTCGCGCAAATGCTGCTCGCCCCGGTCTCGCTGCCGGTCGGCGTGGTCAGCACGGCGATCGGCGGCTGCTACCTGATCTGGCTGCTCACCAAGGAGGTGCGGCGGAAGTGACTGCCCGCTTGACCGCGCGGGACCTCACCCTGCGCTACGGAGACCGCGTCGTGTCGACGCAGTTGCGGCTCGACGTGCCCGACCGTGCGTTCACCGCGGTGGTCGGCCCGAACGCGTGCGGCAAATCGACATTGCTGCGCGCGTTCGTCCGGCTGCTCCGCCCGTCCGAGGGCGGCGTGACCTTCGACGGCCGCGAGGTCGGGGCGTATCCGGCCAAGGCGCTGGCGCGGGAGCTCGGCTTCCTGCCGCAGGATCCGTCCGCGCCGGAGGACGTCCGCGTGCGGCAGCTGGTCGCTCGCGGGCGGTTCCCGCACCAGTCGCTGCTGTCGTCGTGGTCGGAGGAAGACGAGACCGCGGTGGTCAGTGCGATGACCGCGGCCGGGGTCGCCGGGCTGGCCGACCGTCCGGTGCAGGAGCTGTCCGGCGGGCAGCGGCAGCGGGTGTGGATCGCGGTCGTGCTCGCGCAGCGCACGCCGTACCTGCTGCTCGACGAGCCGACGTCGTTCCTGGACATCGCGCACCAGTACCAGGTGCTGGAGCTGCTGAAGCGGCTGCGCGACGAGGGCCGCACGGTGATCGCGGTGCTGCACGACATCAACCAGGCCTGCCGCTACGCCGACCATGTCGTCGCCATGCGCGAGGGCCGGGTCGTGGCCGAGGGCGAGCCCGGCGACGTCGTGGACGCCGCGCTGATCAAGGAAGTCTTCGACCTGCCGAGCGTCGTGGTGCCCGATCCGGTCACTGGCACGCCGATGGTCGTGCCGTCGCTCTGAACCCGGGAGTCACCAGTTGAGCACCGCACTCGCCACCCTGGAGCTGACCAGCGCCCAGCTGGGCATCTGGAACGCGCAGCGGCTGGAACCGGATTCGCCGTACTACCTGGTCGGCGACGTCATCGAGATCTCCGGGAGCTCCGGCGGCGCACCGGTCGACCTCGCGGCGCTGGCCGAGGCGGTCCGGGCGACCGCCGAGGAGGCCGAAAGCCTGCGGCTGCGGGTGTTCGACACTCCGGACGGGCCGCGGCAAGCCGTGTCCGCCGAGCCGGTGCCGTTGCCGGAAGTCGTTGATTTGCGAGGGGAACCGGATCCGCTGGCCGCGGCGCACGCGCGGGTCGCGGCGGAGCGGCGGCGGGTGGCCGAGGCGTGCCGCGGGATGCTGGACCGGGCGTTGTTCTCGCACCTGATCCTCCGGCTTTCCGATACCGAGGTGTGGTTCACGCAGCTCGGCCATCACCTGGTGTTCGACGGCTACACCGCGGCGATGCTCGCCCGGCGCACCGCCGCCCGGTACACCGCGGCGGTGCGAGGCGAACAGGTGCCGCCCTCGACGTTCGGCCGGTTCGCGGATCTCGTGGAAGCCGATCGCTCGTACCGGATGAGCGAACGGTTCACGCAGGACCGCGCGTACTGGTGTGATCGGTTCACGCCGATGCCGGAGCTGGCCGAGGACGCGAGCGCGGCCGGGCTGCCGGAAGCGACGTTCACCGCGCGCGCCGAACTCACCGCGGACGAGGTCGCCGGGCTTGGCGAACTGGGGAAGCGCGCGGGGACGACCTGGGGTGACGCGCTGATCGCGTGCTACGCGGCGTTCCTGCACCGCGTGCTCGGGACAGCGGACGTCGTGTTCGCGGTGCCGTTGATGTGCCGGGTGGGCGCGGCGTTGCGGACTCCCGCGATGGCGGTCAACGTGCTGCCGTTGCGGGTGCGCGTGCGGCCGGGCGATCGTCCGGAGGAGCTGACCGCGCGGGTCGCCCAGGCGTTGCGGGAGATGCGCGCGCACCAGCGGTACCGGGGCGAGAATCTGCCGCAGGACTTGGCGGTGCCCGGCGCGGGGGCGTTGCTGCACGGACGCGGGATCAACCTGAAGGCGTTCGACCTGGAGCTGGCGTTCGGCGAGGCGCGCGGGACGATGCGGAACGTCGCGGGCGGGCCGCCGGAGGACATGGGGCTCAGCGTGCTGCCGACGGCTGGCGGCGGGCTGCTGCTGGGTTTCGAGGTCGACGCGCGTTCGCAGGACCAGGATGGCGTTCATGCGCAGCTCACCGCGTTGAAGGCGGTGATCTCCGCGTTCACCGGTGCGGCCGCGCCGTCGGTCGGCGGGGTGGACCTGGTGCCGGACGTCGATGCCTTGCTCGCCGAATGGTCGGCTCCCGCGGTTTCTGCGACCGGAGAAGGGTTCCTGGACGGGCTCGGCGGGCAAACCGCGCTGGTCCGCGGGGACGAGCGGCTCACCGGCGACGAGGTGCGGGACCGGGTGCACCGGCTGGCGCGCGCGTTGCGGGCGCGGGGCGTGGGCGCGGACGACGTGGTGGCGCTGGCGTTGCCGCGGTCGGTCGATCTGGTCGTCGCGTTGCTGGCGGTTCTCGACGCCGGGGCCGCGTTCCTGCCGCTGGATCTGGCGCATCCGGCGGAACGGTTGCGCTCGCTGGTCGCCGAGGTGACCCCGAAGCTCGCCGTGACGGTCTCGGATCTGCTGCCGGGAGTGTCGCAGCTTCGGCTGGACGATCCGGCAGTACGGGAGGAGATCGCCGGGTATTCGGCGGTGCGGGAGCAGGGAGACCGGCACCCGGAAAGCCTCGCGTACGTCATCTTCACCTCGGGCTCCACCGGGCAGCCGAAGGGAGTGCTGGTCCGGTCCGGCGGACTGGAGACGTTGCTGCGGAACCACCGCGCGACCACGGTCGCCGAGACCGCGCAGGGGCGGCGGCTTCGCGTGGCGCACACCTACTCCTTCGCCTTCGACTCGGCGATCGAACAACTGCTGTGGATGCTGTGCGGGCACGAACTGCACGTCTACGACACGGAAACCGCGCGCGACGTCGACGCACTGCACGCCGCGTTCGTGCGGGACCGGATCGACGTCATCGACACGACCCCGTCGATGGCAGCTCCGTTGCTGGACGCGGGGTCGCTCGACCCGGCGTTGCTGGTGCTCGGCGGCGAGGCGACGGCACCGGCGTTGTGGCAGCGGGTCGCTTCGTCCGGCATCCGGGCGCGCAACATCTACGGCCCGACTGAGGCCACTGTGGACGGTGCCAGTGCGCCGATCACCGGGGACGAGCCGGTGATCGGGTTCGCGGTGCCGGGGACCCGGGTGTACGTGCTCGACGCCGCGCTGCGGCCGGTGCTGCCGGGCAGTCGCGGCGAGTTGTACCTCGCCGGACCGCATCTGGCACGTGGTTATCTCGGCCGGCCGGGCGGGACGGCCGAGCGGTTCGTCGCGGATCCGTTCGGGCCGCCGGGGGAGCGGATGTACCGCACCGGCGACATCGTGCGCTGGGTGCCGGGCCGGGGGCTGGAGTATCTGGGGCGGCGCGACGGCCAGGTCAAGATTCGCGGCCACCGCGTGGAATTGGGCGAGGTCGAGGGCGCGCTCGGTGCGGTGCCCGGCGTGCGGGCTGCCGCGGCGACGGTGCGCGGGCCCCGGCTGATCGGGTACGTCGTCGGCACTGGGCTGACGGCGGACGACGTTCGGGCGGCGCTCGCGGAGCGGTTGCCGGAGGCGATGGTCCCGGCCGCGGTCGTGGTGCTGGACGAACTTCCGGTGACCAGCAACGGAAAACTCGATCGTGCCGCGCTGCCCGCGCCCGCGGCGGCCGAGGGCGGACGGGAGCCGCGGACCGAGCGGGAGCGGTTGCTGTGCGCCGCGATCGCCGAGGTGATCGGCGTGGAGCGGGTCGCGGTCGACGACGATTTCTTCGCTCTCGGCGGCGACAGCATCACCGCGATCGGGGTGAGCAGCCGGTTGCGGGCGCACGGGCTGGACCTGCGGCCGCGGGATTTGCTGGCGCGGCGCAGTTTCGCGGCGTTGGCGGCGGCGAGCCGGGATCTGTCCGAACCGGACAGCGAACCGGACGAGCCGATCGGCGAGGTTCCGGCGCCGCCGATCGTGCGGACGTTGTTCGACCTGAATCCGGACCTGGACGCGATTACCGGCTATGCGCAGTGGACAGCGCTCCGGGTGGACGGCCCGGTGCCGGGGCTGCGCGAAGGCGTGCAGGCGGTTCTCGATCACCACGACGTGTTGCGGCTTCGGGTCGAATCCGATGGCTCGCTGGTGATCCGGCCGCGGGGAGCGGTCGCGGCGTCGGTCAGCGAGGCGACGGGGGATCCGGCCGAGGTGGCGGAACGGCTCGCGTCCGAATTGGACCCACGCGCCGGGGAGATGCTGCGCGTCGCGCTGGTGGGCGACCAGCTGGTGATTGTCGTGCACCACTTGGCGATCGACGGGGTTTCCTGGCGCATCTTGCTGCCTGATCTGCAGACGGCCTGCGAGGGTGGGGTGCTCGAACCCGTGCGCAATTCGTGGCGACGCCATGCCTTGGCGCTCGCCGAACAGGGGGCGAGCGGTGCGCGGCGCGGAGAGCTGGCGCACTGGCGGTCGGCGCGGAAAAGCAAGCTCGACCCGAAGCTGGATACCGTTGCCACCGCACACCGTTCGGTCACGCTCGCGGCTGAAGAAGAGAGCGCGGCGATCCTGACGACACTGCCCGCTGCCTATCGCGCAGGTGTCGATGAGGTGCTGCTCGCCGCGCTCGTGCTGACGCTGCGCGGCGACGAAGACGCTCTCACCGTCACGATGGAGGGCCACGGCCGCGAAGGGCTGGATCTCGCCCGGACCGTCGGCTGGTTCACCGCCGAATACCCCGTCCACATTGAACTGTCCGGTGTGGACACCCTCGACCGGTTGCTGCGCGCGGTCAAGGAAGCACGGCGCGCGGTGCCGGAGGGCGGGATCGGGTTCGGCGTCCTCCGGTACCTGGACCCGGGTGCCGAGTTCGCGCCGGAAATGCCGGACGTCCTGCTCAACTACCTCGGCCGGTTCACTCCGCTGTCGGGCGGCTGGCAGCTGCCGGACGAGGATCCGTTCGCCGTGATCGAGCCGCCCGCGAAGGCGTTGGAGCAGGTTCTGGCGCTGAACTGCTTCGTCCGCGAGGACGGCGTGCCGCGGATCGCGGTCGAATGGACCGCCGCGAGCCGGGTTCTGCCGCCGGAAGAGGTCGAACGCCTCCAGCAAGCGTGGGCCGCCGCGCTGGCCGCGTTGGCCGCGCATGCGCGGGAGAACACCGGCGGGCTCACTCCGTCGGACCTTCCGCTGGTCACGCTCACCCAGGACGACATCGACGCCCTCGAACAGCAGAGCCCGGTCGCCGACGTCCTGCCCGCAACGCCGTTGCAGGCCGGGCTGTCGTTCCACACGCTGACGCGGGGCGGACCGGACGTCTACACCGTGCAGGCGGTCACCCGGCTCGAAGGACAGCTCGATCCGGACCGGATGCGAGCCGCCGCCGAGGAGCTGCTGCGGCGGCATCCGGCGCTGCGCGTCCACCTGCACACGACAGCGGCGGGTGAGGTCGTGCAGGTCGTGCCTGCCGACGTGCGCCTGGACTGGCGGCACGTCGAGCACCCGGCGAGCGCCGACGGCGAATGCGCGGCCGAACTGGCCCGGCCGTTCGACCCGGCGGTACCGCCGTTGATCCGGTTCCTGCTGCTCACCCTCGGCCCGGCCGAACACCGGCTGGTGCTGACGATCCATCACGCGCTGCTCGACGGCTGGTCGATGCCGCTCGTCGGCCGCGCCCTGCTGGCCACTTACGCCGAGCTGGACGGCGGAGCGGCCGCTCCGGTGGCACCGCCGCTGGCCGAGTACCACCGGGTGCTGGCCGCCCGGGATCACGACGCGGCAGCCGAGGCCTGGCAGACCGCGTTGGCCGGGCTGGAAGAAGGAACCCGGCTCGCCCCGTCGACCACGGAGTCCGCTTCGGACCGTCCACAGCGGATCTGGGTGGGACTCGGCACGGAGTTCAGCGAGCAGTTGCGCGGCTTCGCCCGAGAACGCGGAGTGACGTCGACAGCGGTGTTCCAGACCGCGTGGGGCGTTCTGCTGGCACGGCTCACCGGACGCCAGGACGTCGTTTTCGGCTGCCCGGTGTCGGGCCGTCCGTCCGATGTTCCCGGCGTGGAGGCGATGATCGGCCAGCTCGGCACGACGATCCCGGTGCGCGTGGCGTTCGCGCCGTCCGATCCGGCCGAGCAGGTGCTGGCACGAGTGCAGGACGAGAACGCGCGGCTCACCGACCACCATCACCTCGGCCTGCCCGGCATCCAGCGCGCGGCGGGCGTCGGCGATCTGTTCGACACGATGCTGGTGATGGAGAACTTCCCGCTCTCCAGCCGGGAACGCGAACCGCTCGCGCCCGGGCTCGACCTCGCCGGCGTCGACATCACCGACGCGACGCACTACCCGCTGACCGTGATCGTGCTGCCCGGCGACGAGATCTCGATCGGCTTCGGCTACCAGCCGCAGGCCTTCGACGAGCCGACCGTGCGGGCTTACGCCCGGTGGCTGACGACGCTGCTGCGCGAACTCGTGGCCGGCCCGCGGCAACCGGTCGCCCGGCTGCGTTCTCTCCCCGAGGACGAGGAAGAAGCCCTGCTGCGTCAGGGAACCGGGCCCGAGCCGAAGCGGGAAGCCGGTACCTGCCTGGAGGAATTCGCCCGCTGGGTGCGGGAAACTCCGGACGCCGAAGCCGTCGTGTGCCGGAATCGCCGCCTGACCTACGCGGAACTAAACCGGAAGGCGAACCAGCTCGCGCACGCGTTGCGCGCGGCCGGGGTGCGGGAGCAGGACCCGGTCGCGGTGCTGCTGGAACGCGACATCGACCTGGTCGTCGCGCTGTTCGGCGTGCTCAAGGCCGGTGCGGTGCACGTGCCGATGGACCCGGCCTACCCAGCGGAACGCCTGGCGCATCTGGTGAAAGACAGCGCGCCCGCCGCGGTGGTGTCCACTTCGGATCCCGGCTTCGGCATCCCGGCCATCGACCCGGCGGTCCTGAGCGGACCGGCTGCCTGGGACGACGTCGTTCCGTCGCCGGACTCGCTGGCGTACGTGATCTACACCTCCGGCACCACCGGAAAGCCCAAGGGCGTCGCGATCACCCATCGCGGCATTCCGAGCCTGGTCGCGTTGCAGGAGGACATCGTCGGCATCCGCCGCGGCGAGCGGTACCTGCACTTCGCGTCCACGAGTTTCGACGTCTCCTACTGGCAGTTCTTCCTGCCGCTGCTGTCCGGCGGCACCTCGGTGATCGCGCCGGAGGAGGTCCGCGGCTCCGGCGACGACCTGCTCGCCTACGCCGCCGCGCACCACGTCACCGGGCTGAACCTGCTGCCGTCGTTTCTGTCCGCGATGCCGGACGACGCGACGGTGGACCCGGAGGTGTTCTTCGTGGTCGGCGCCGAACGGCTCGACCCGGAGCTGGCGCACCGCTGGGGCGAGCGGCGGGCGCTGTTCAACGCCTACGGCCCGACCGAGGTCACGATCAACTCCGTCACCTGGGTGTACTCCGCCGACGACCCCGGGCCGCTGCCGATCGGACGGCCGGACCCGCGGGTGCGGGCGTACGTGCTGGACGCGGGCCTGCGGCCGGTCGGGACCGGCGTCACCGGCGAGCTGTACCTCGCCGGGCCGAAGCTCGCGCGCGGCTACGTGAACCGGCCGGGGCAGACCGCGGAGCGGTTCGTGGCCGATCCGTTCGGCGCGCCCGGCGACCGGATGTACCGCACCGGAGACCTCGTGCGCTGGCGGCCGGACGGGCAGCTGGTGTTCCTCGGCCGCGCCGACCACCAGGTGAAGCTGCGCGGGTTCCGGATCGAGCCGGGCGAGATCGAGTCGGCGCTGGCGCGGCATCCGGACGTGCGGGCCGCGGTCGTGCTCGTGCGCGAGGACCGGCCGGGGGACCGGCGGCTGGTCGGTTACGTCGTGCCGGTCGACGGCGCGGACCCGGATCCCGCCGCGCTGCGCGAGTATCTGGCCGCCGAACTGCCTGCGCACATGGTGCCGTCGGCGGTGCTCTCGCTGGAACGGCTGCCGCTCGGGCCCAGCGGCAAGCTCGACCGGGCGGCGCTGCCCGCGCCCGGCCCGCGCACCGTCGCCGCGGCTCGGCAACCGGCGACGGAAGCGGAAACCGTGTTGCTGCAAGTGGTTCGGGAGCTGCTCGGCCCGGACGTCACGATCGACGACGGGTTCCTGGACGCCGGCGGCGACAGCATCGCTTCGCTCCGGCTGGTCGCGCGTGCTCGTCGCGAGGGCCTGCACCTGACCGCGCGGGATGTCTTCGAGGGCGGCACGATCGCGGGGATCGCGGCGCGGTGCAGCGACCGGACCGTAGTGGTCTCGCCGGACCTGACGCCTGCGGTCGGGGACGCGCCGCTGACGCCCGTCATGCGTGAACTGCTGGAACGCGCTGGTTCGGACGCCGACAGCTTCTGTCAGTGGGTAGAGGTGTGCGTGCCGTCCGGCGGTGACGTGCCGAAGTGGCGGGCGGTGTTCGACGTGCTCCTCGAACGGCACGATGTGCTGCGGTCGCGCCTGGCCGGTGACGTGCTGCGCGTCCCGGAACCGGGCACCGTGACCGGGGCGGACGTGCTGATGGTCGTCCCGGCGGGCGAGGACGCGGATCTGCGGGCGCTGCTGGACGACCAGATCGCGGCTGTCCGGGCCGCGATGGACCCGCGGACCGGCCCGATGCTGCGGGCGGTGTGGGTGGACGCCGGGCCCGCGCGACCGGGGCGGCTCGCGCTGGTCGCGCACCATCTCGTGGTGGACGCGGTGTCGTGGCGGATCCTCCTCGACGACCTTGAGCAGGCTTGTCTCGGCCACCAGCTGCCGGAGCGCGGGCCGTCGTTCCTCGGCTGGGCGCGCGCGTTGGCCGCGGCCAAGCCTGCGCGGCAAGTGGAAGGCCCGCACTGGCAACGGATGGCGGCAACGGCGCGTCCGGTCAGCGGGACCGCGCGGCACCACGAGATCGAGGTCTCGGAAGCAACCACGCAGGCGGTGCTGACGACGTTGCCGGGCGCGTACCGGACCGGCCCGGACGCCGTGCTGCTCACCGCGTTCGCGCGGGCTTACCGTGCCTGGTGCGGCTCGGAGCTGCTGGTCGCGTTGGAGAGCCACGGCCGGCCGGACCACACGCCGGACTTCGCCGGAACCGTCGATCTGTCCCGCACGGTCGGCTGGTTCACCGCGATGTACCCGGCACGGATCGCGCCGCCTTCTGACGAGACGGCTGTCGCCGCGGTCCGCGACCAGCTCCGTGCCGCGGGCGACGGGCTCGGGTTCGGCATCCTCGGCGGAACCTCGACCGGTGCGGACGTCAGCTGGAACTACCTCGGCCGGTTCGAGGCGGCGCCGCGGGCGGAGACGCCGTGGCAGCGCCCGCCGGACGCCGATCCGCTCGGCTCCGCCGGAGGACCGCTCGGGCACGCGCTGATGGTGAACGCGATGGTGCGCGACGACCGGCTGGCGGCGCGGTTCACCTGGCCGTCCTCGGAGTTCAGCGCGGACGAGATCGCGGCGCTGGGAGCGGCGTTCCAGGAAGAACTCGCCGCGCTGGCCGCCGAGGTGCCGGCCGGAGAGCTGCTGCCGTTGACTCCGCTGCAGGAGCTGATCCTGCGCGAATCGCGGGCCGCCGACGAGGATCCCTACCCGGTGCAGGCAGCGTTTTCGCTGGCCGGAGCACTGGATCTGGCGGCGCTGGCGGCTGCGGCGAACGCGCTGGTGCGGCGGCATCCGAACCTGGGCGCGGTCTTCCCCGCCGGGCACGAGGTGCAGGTGCTGCCGACGGAGCCGCAGATCGGCTTCCGGGTGCGCGAGGTGTCCGGGAACGTCGAGCAGGTGCTCGCGGAAGACCTCGCCGAGCGGTTCGATCTCGGTGCGGGGCCGTTGCTGCGGGTCACCGTGCTCCGGCACGGCCCGGATCGGCACGAACTCGTCCTCACCAGCCATCATGTGCTGTCGGACGGCTGGTCGGCGCCGCGAATCCTGGCCGAGTTGTTCGCCGGGTACTCGGGGGAGCCGCTGCCCGAAGCGGTGCCGGTGTCGCGGTACACGCGGTGGCTCGCGGCGCGTGACCACGCGGTCAGCGGGCATGCGTGGCGGAGGGAACTGGCTGGTCTGCCGTCTCGGAAACTCCTGGCCGGGCAGCCCGCGGCGGTCGAGCCGGAACTGTTCGCTGTGGACGCTCCGCTCGTCGCTTCGCTGACGCGGGCCGGTGCCGAACACGGGGTCACGGCGGGAACGTTGCTGCAGGGTGCGTGGGCCGCGGTGCTCGCGGCTCGGGCCGGGGTCGCCGATGTCGCTTTCGGCGCGATGGTTTCCGGCCGGACGTCCGAAGTGGACGGTGTCGAGGAGATCCTCGGGCTGCTCGCCACCACGGTTCCGGTGCGGGTGCGGTTCGCCGGAACCGTGGCGGAGACCCTGAGGCAAACCCAATCCCGGCACCAGGAACTGCTCGCGCACCAGCACGCCGGCCTGGCGGAACTGGCTGCCCTGACCGGGCGGGACCGGTTGTTCGACAGCCTCGTCGTGTTCGAGAACTACCCGGTGGACCCGGCGAAACTGCGGGAACCGGCTCCCGGGCTGGCGATCACCGGGACCCGGTTCCGCGAGCGCACGCACTATCCGATGACGGTCACCGTGGTGCCCGAACTCGCGGGCGGCTGGTCCGGCATTTTCGGTTATCAGGCGGGGATTCTCTCGGCTGCGGAGGCCCGGTCGCTGGTCGCGGACCTGCTGCGGTTCCTGGCCGAGCTTCCCTCGCGGCTGGACGAGGACGCGGGCGAGTGGTTGCGGTGAACCTGTGGCGGACCGCGTTCGTGCTCGTGCTGGGCACGTTCATGGCGACGCTGGACAGCACGATCGTCTCGGTCGGCGTGGAGACGCTGGCGGAGCGGTTCGACGCGTCCGTCACGGAGGTCCAGTGGGTCACCACGGCGTATCTGCTCGCGGTGGTGACCGCCGTGCCCGCGTCCGGCTGGCTGGCCGCGCGGTTCGGCGGGCGGCGGACGTGGCTGACGGCTGTGGTCGTGTTCGTGGCGGCGTCGCTGTTGTGCGGGCTGGCGAACTCGCTGCCGACGCTGGTCGCGTTCCGGGTGCTGCAAGGGCTGGCGGGCGGTTTGCTGCCGCCGACCGGGCAGGCGTTGCTGGCGCGCGCGGCGGGGCCGGAGCGGATCGGGCGGCTGATCAGCGTCGTCGGCGTGGTGCCGTTGCTGTCGCCGGTGCTGGGTCCGCTGGCCAGCGGGGCGATCCTCGCCGTCGCGGACTGGCCGTGGCTGTTTTACGTCAACCTTCCGGTCGGCGTCGTCGCGGTCCTGCTGGGGCTGCGGTATGTCGCGGCGGACCAGCCGGCAGCTCCGCGCGAGCCGTTCGATTTCCGTGGCGCGGCTTTGCTCTCGCCCGGGCTGGCCGCGGTGGTGTTCGGGCTCACCGGGTTCTCCGACGGGTATCCGAAATGGCTTTCCGGCACTGCGGTCGTGGCGGGTTTGCTGATGCTGGCCGCATTCGTCCGGCACGGATTGCGGGTGCGGGCGCCGTTGCTGGATCCGCGATTGTTCACCCGGCCGCCGTTCGGGGCCGCCGCGTTGGCGCTGGTCGTGCTGGGCGCTTCGGTGTTCGGCACGATGTTCTTGCTGCCGCTGTATCTGCGGCGCGGTGCCGGACTGGGCGCGTGGGACACCGGATTGCTGCTGGTGCCGCAGGGGATCGGGGCGGCCGCCGGGTCGGTGCTGGTGCATCGCCTGGTGGATCGGGCAGCGCCGCGGACGCTGGTGGTGTCCGGAATCGGCCTGGTGGCGCTCGGAACCGCGGCGTTCACTCAGCTGGGTCCGGAACTTCCGGATGTCGTGCTGGTCATTTCGCTGGTGCTGCGGGGGTTCGGGGCGGCGATGATCAGTGCGCCGGTGCTGGCGCTGGTGTATCGCAGCCTGGAGAAAACCCAGCTGCCGAAAGCGGCCGGTGCGTTGAATTTGCTGAACACTCTCGGCGGTTCGGTCGGGACCGCCGTGCTCGCGCTGGTGTTGCAGAACCGGCTGGCCGCACGGGGCGCGGACGTCGCGGCGGCCTTCGCGGACACGTTCTGGTGGGTGCTCGGACTGGTCGTGGTGGCGGCTGCCGGGGCGGCGAAGCTGCCTAAGGAAAGGAGCCGGTAGATGCAGGACACGTTGCCCAGCCCGGTGGAGGTGACGGCGGGAGCCGCGCCGGACATCGCCCGGCACCGCGAAACGGTCTCGGCGGTGCTGGCCCGGCGCGATCCGCGGTTGCTGGTGATCGTGGGTCCGTGCTCGGTGCACGATCCCTCGGCCGCGCTGGAGTACGCGGAGCTGCTGGCCGGTGCGGCGGCTCGGTACGCCGACGACCTCGTGGTGGTTTTGCGGGCATACCTGGAGAAACCGCGGTCGGTGACCGGGTGGACCGGCTTCCTGCCGGACCCGACGCTGGACGGCAAAGGCGATCTCGCCACCGGAGTACGGCTGGGCAGGCAGTTCTTGCTCGACGCGGCCGCGACCGGGCTGCCGCTGGCGTACGAGTTCGTGGATCCGGTGCTGGCGCCGTATGTCGCGGACACGGTGAGCTGGGGCGCGATCGGGGCGCGGACGGTGGCCAGCCAGCCGCACCGGCAGCTGGCGTCGTGGCTGCCGATGCCGATCGGGATGAAGAACTGCGTGTCCGGACGGCTGGGGCCGGCGGTGGACGCGATCCGCGCGGCCGGGGCGGCGCACGCGTTTCCGGGGCTCGGCGTGGACGGGCGGATGAAAACCTTGCGCAGCAGCGGGAATCCGGATGCGCACCTGGTCCTGCGCGGAGGTCCGGTGCCGAACTACGACGCGGCGTCGGTCGCGGAGGCGACGAAGGTGCTCGGGGAGGCGGGCCTGCCGCGAAGAGCGGTGGTCGACGCCTCGCACGGCAACAGCGGAAAGGACCACAACCGGCAGCCCGGGGTGGTCGCCGACGTGGCGGAGCAGGTGCGCGACGGGGCAGCGGTGGCCGGGGTGATGATCGAGTCGTATCTGCGGGACGGGGCACAGGATCCGGACCGGGTGCCCGCTGATCGGGCGGTGAGCCGGACGGATCCTTGCCTCGGGTGGGAGCGGACGGTTCCGCTGCTGGAAACGCTGGCGGTGGCCAGCCGGGCGCGGACGGCGGGTGTTTGACCGTGCTGCGGCCAGGCGGTCGGTGAAGGACTCCTCGCGGGAATCAGCTTCCCTCAGGGCATCCTTCATTGGCCTCAAGGCAGCAGATTGGCCCGGCGGGCGGCGTTGACGGCCTGGAGGCGGGTCTTCGCGTCCAGCTTCCGCATCGCGTTGCGCAGGTAGCTTTTTACCGTCTCCGGGCCCAGGCCGAGCGCCTCCGCGATGCCCGCGTTGGTCTGCCCGGCCGCGGCTCCTTCGAGGACGTCCAGTTCCCGCGCCGACAAAGACGGCCCGCGCGCCGGGTCGCCGGTCAGGGACTGGCACACCGCGTCGATGCGGGCGCGCAGTTCCGGGTCGTCGACAGCGGCGGCGATCCGGCGAAGCTCCGCGTGGCTCTCCCGGAGCGCTTCCAGCTCGGCCGGTTTCCCGGGCGGCGCGCGTTCCGGCTCCGGGGCCAGCAGGTCCAGCCGCCGGTGCGCTTCGGCGCGCACCGCCAGCTCTTGTTCCAGGTCACGAGCCACTTCGACCATCGCGGTGACCGACCGGTCGCCGAAGCGGACGTGTTCGCGGACCGCGCCGTACAGCACCGCCCGGACGGTCCGCTGCACGATCACCGGCACCGCCATCACCGAGCGCACGCCCTCGGCCTTGACCGCCCGGTCGAAGTGGTGGCTGATCGCGTCGCTGGTGTAGTAGTCCGGCAGCACCACCGGTTTCCGCACGCCGATCGCGCGGCCGCCGAGGCCCTTGCCCTCCGCGACGACGAGGCCGAGCAGCGACGTGGTGGCGGTGCCGAGCAGTTCGGTCATCCGCAGCCGCTTGCCGTCCACGACCTCGCCGCCGAACGACAGCGGCACGCCCGCCGCGCCGCGGAGCCGGGCCAGGGCGCGGCGCACTTCGGCGGTGGTCTCGGCGGCACTCGTCACGGCAGGCACCCCACTTCGGCGGCACGGGAGGCTCCGGCAGGAGGTGCGATTCTACCCAGCCGCGCCTCCGCTGTCGCCGCGTACGGGTCGAAACACCTGGTCAGGCAGCGGACCGGGCAGCGGGATCACCTCGCCGGTGCAGCGGCCGTCCGGGTGCATCAGCCAGCCGACGCGCTTGCGGGTGCGGAGGATGACCGAGCCGGTGAGGATCCCGCCGCCGGGCAGCAGCTGTTCGAGGCTGTCCTGCATGGCCAGCAGCTCGGCCATGTCGGCGGTCCAGGCGTTGACGACGAGGTTCGCCGCGCCGGTGACCGACATGCACAGGCGCACGCGCGGGTTCTCCCGCAGCCGTGCCACGGCCGCGGGAAGATCGCGGCCGGGCAGGCGGCACCACCAGATCACGTGCATCGGCCACCGGGTGTGCAGCTGCGCGACCTCGCAGCGGATCCGCAGCGTCCGGGACCGCGCCAGCGCCGAGAGCTGCCTGCGCACCGACGAGGTGGGCCGGTCCAGCTGTTTGGCCAGCTCGGCGGCGGTGGCGCGGCCGTCGAACGCGAGCGCGGACACCAGGGGCGCGAAGACCGGTGAACGCAGGTAGATCGGT
Source organism: Amycolatopsis rubida (assembly GCF_900115345.1). Classification (GTDB taxonomy): domain Bacteria; phylum Actinomycetota; class Actinomycetes; order Mycobacteriales; family Pseudonocardiaceae; genus Amycolatopsis; species Amycolatopsis rubida. Next base: position 82,143 of record NZ_FOWC01000023.1, read on the forward strand.
TCGTTCGGCCGGTCGTGTTCCTCGTGCCCGGCTTGCAGAATGGCCGCGCGCTGTCCCGCGTCGAGCGAATCCAGCTGCCATTGGCTGCCTTCGATGTGCATCCGGCCGCCGATGTGCGAACGCAGCGAGGCGACTCCGGGCAACCGCGGCAGCTCGTCGAGCAGCAGCGCCGACAGCGCCTCCATCGACGCCGCGGACACCGTCAGCAGCAAATCCCGGCCTTGTGCGGCGTACTCGATGTTGTGCACGCGGGGCAGTTGCTCCAGCCGGCGCACCACATCGTCGACAGTGCCGGGCAGGCAGTCCATCTCGACCAGGGCGACCATCGCACCTCCGGCCAGCACGCCGTGCACCGGATACGCCGTGATCCAGGCGAGCCCCGCCTCGCGCAGCCGGGTCCAGCGCTGGGCCAGCGCGGTCGGCGAAGCACCCAGCACCCCGGCCAGCGCGGACCAGGGCGCGCGGGGCCGCAGTTGCAGCGCGTGGATGAGCGCGAGGTCCTCCTCGGAGAAGTCCAGTTGCACGTTTCTTCCCATAACTTCCGGTGGCGGTGATCGGATCGAGCGATTTCCGGGCCACTTTGGCGTGGCCGTGAACACTCTAGATCCGAGGTGACGAGCGGAGAAAGGTGCACGGCGTGGATCTGCTGGACGACGCGAGAGCGTTGCTGCCGGACTTGGCGCGGTTGCGGGAGGAGCTGCACCGCGAACCGGAGGTCGGGTTGAACCTGCCTCGGACGCAGGAACGGGTGCTCGAAGAGCTGTCCGGATTGCCGTTGGAGATCAGTACCGGCGTGCGGACGACCTCGGTGACCGCGGTGTTGCGCGGCACGGCGAGGAAGCGCCCGGCCGAGCCGTCGACCGTACTGCTGCGCGGGGACATGGACGCGTTGCCGGTGCGGGAGCGCTCTGGCGAGGACTTCGCGTCGGCCAACGGCTCGATGCACGCGTGCGGGCACGACCTGCACACGGCCGGGCTGGTCGGCGCGGCCCGGCTGCTGAGCGCGCATCGCGACCGGCTGTCCGGGGACGTCGTGTTCATGTTCCAGCCGGGCGAGGAAGGTCACGACGGCGCGCGGGTGATGATCGAGGAGGGCGTGCTCACCGCGGCCGGGCGCCGTCCGGACCACGCCTACGCGCTGCACGTCGTGCCGCATCGGCTGCCGTCCGGACTGGTTTCGGCCCGAGCGGGGACCACGTTGTTCGCGTCGTACACGCTGGAGGTGGTCGTCCGCGGCACCGGCGGGCACGGCGCGACCCCGCACGAGGCGAAGGACCCGGTGGTCGCCGCCGCCGAAATGGTGAGCGTGCTGCAAACCGCGGTGACCCGGTCGTTCGACGTGTCGTCGCCGGTCATCGTCACGGTCGGGGTCCTGCGCGCGGGCACGGCCGCCAACATCATCCCGGACCACGCGTCGTTCGACGCCACGGTCCGCGCTGTCGATCCGGATGCGGAGCCACGGCTGCGCGAGGTGTTCACGCGCTACCTGACCGGCATCGCGGCGGCGCACGGCGTCGTGGCGGACGTCCGGCTCGTCCCCGGCTATCCGGCGACGGTCAACGACGCCGGGGAAGCGGAGCATGTCGGCGCTGTCGCGCAAGAGCTGTTCGGCGCCGAGTGCTTCGACGCGCCAAGCCATCCGACCCAGGGATCGGAAGATTTCTCCCGCGTACTGCAGGAAGTGCCTGGCGCGCTGATGTTCCTCGGCGCCCACGCGCCGGGCGCGGACCCGGCGGCCGCGGCGGCGAACCACTCGCCGCTCGCCCGATTCGACAGTGCGGTGCTCGGCCGGTCGGCGGCGTTGCTGGCCGGTCTCGCCGCGGAAAGGCTGTGCGCATGAACGCCGCCCCTTCGCGCGTGCGGGTCCTCGTCGGACTCGGTCTCGGCAACGCCATCGAGTGGTACGACTGGGGCGTCTACGCCGCCTATTCGGTGTTCTTCGCGGGCCAGTTCTTCACCGGCGGCAGCGCCGGTTCCGAACTGCTGAAAGCACTCGCGGTGTTCGCGATCGGCTTCGTCGCCCGTCCCGTCGGCGGGATGTTCTTCGGCTGGATGGCCGACCGCGTCGGCCGGAAACCCGTGATGACGCTCAGCATCGCGATGTCGGCCGGAGCGAGTTTCGTGATGGCGCTGACCCCGACCGCGCACCAGGTCGGGCTGCTCGCTCCGGCGCTGCTGGTGATCGCCCGGCTCGCGCAGGGCCTCGCGCACGGCGGCGAACTGCCGTCGGTGCAGACCTACCTGGCCGAGATCGCCCCGCCCGGACGCCGCGGCGCCTGGTCCAGCCTGATCTACGTTTCCGGCGGGATCGGGACGCTGTTCTCGATGGGGCTCGGCGCGGTGCTGTCGGCGGTGCTCGGGGCGCAGCAGATGGCCGACTTCGGCTGGCGGATCCCGTTCCTGCTCGGCGGGTTCTTCGGGCTGTACGCGTTCGTGCTGCGCCGGAAATTCACCGAGACGGAGATCTTCTCCGACGCCGCGAAGAGCGCGCCGAAACGCGCGCCGAAACAACCGGTCCGGCGGCTGCTGCGGGCCAACATCCGGCCGATGCTGCAGGTGGTCGGCATCAACGTGGGCGGAACCATCGTCTACTACGTGTGGGCGATCAACGCGCCGACATTCGCCATCTCGCAGCGGCACACCGGCCAGACCGGCGCGATGATCGCCGGCGCGATCGCCACCGCGCTCTACATCGTCGCGATGCCGTTGTGGGGCATGCTGTCCGACCGGATCGGACGCCGGAAACTGCTGCTGATCGTGTGGCCGGTTTTCCTGGTGCTTTTCTATCCGCTGACCCTGCTGATCCAGGGGGAGGCCTGGCAGCTGCTGATCGCGATGTCGATCGGCGTCGTGCTCAACGGGGTGCTCAACGCGACCGGCCCGGCGATCACCGCCGAGCTGTTCCCGACCGGCATCCGGGCGCTCGGCCTGGCGGTCCCGTATGCGCTGACGGTCGGCCTGTTCGGCGGCACCGCGCCGTATCTGCAGACCTATCTGTCGCAGATCGGGAAGTCGGCGGTGTTCAACATCTACGCCATCGCGTGCGGTCTGGTCACCCTCGTCACCTTCTGGCTGCTGCCGGAGACGAAGGGCATCGAACTCCAGGACGCGGGCCGGGACGCGGACGTCCCGGCGCGGACCACGGCGTGACGGGAGGGCCGGCCACCCCTGTTCGGGGGTGGCCGGCCGGCCTGCCTGCGGTGACGATGTGCCGACACCGGCCGACGATGACCGTGGAGCAGCCCCGTGAGCCCTGAACGCACCATGTTCGACCTGTTGCAGACCTATGCCGCGCCGGACGCGGACGCGACCCAGTTGCTGTGCGGACGGCATCCGGCCGACGCCGTCGCGTTCACCCTCGTCGAGGCCGACCTCAGCAGCCGCGACCTCACCTACGGCCAGCTCGAGGCGGCTTCCGCCCGGTTCGCCGCCGCGCTGGCCGCGCACGGCGTGCGGCCCGGCGACCGGGTCGCGACGCTGATGGGCAAGTCCGCCGAACTGGTCACCGCGCTGCTCGCGATCTGGCGGCTCGGCGCGGTCCACGTGCCGCTGTTCACCGCGTTCGCGCCGCCCGCGATCGCACAGCGGATCGTCGGCAACGGAACCCGGGTGGTCGTTGCCGACGCAGGTCAGCGTGCGAAGCTCGACCCCAGCGATGACCTGCCCGCCGACCCGTCGCGGATCATCGTGACCACCGGCGAAGCGTCCGGCGGCGACCTGTCGTTCGAGGCGCTGCTGGACGAACCGCACCCGCTGCCCGGCCCGGTCGCGGTCGGCGGCGACGGCACGCTGGTCGAGATCTTCACCTCCGGCACGACCGGCACCCCGAAGGCCGTGCCGGTGCCGCTGCGCGGACTCGCCGGGATCCACTCCTACCAGGAGTTCGGCCTCGACCAGACCGACGAGGACGTCTTCTGGAACGCCGCCGACCCGGGCTGGGCGTACGGGCTGTACTTCGCGTTGCTCGGCCCGCTCGCGACCGGACGGCGCAGCATCCTGCTGCACGCCGGGTTCAGTCCCGAACTGACCTGGCAGGTGCTCGAACGCTTCGGCGTCACCAACTTCACCGCCGGCCCCACGGTGTACCGCGCGCTGCGCAGCTCGGGCCTGCCGGTGCCGGCCGGTCTGCGGCTGCGGCACTGCTCGTCGGCGGGGGAGCCGCTGACGCCGGACGTCGTGACCTGGGCCGAGGAGGTCCTCGGCTGCCCGGTGCGCGACCACTACGGCCAGACCGAAACCGGCATGGTCGTCGGCAACGCCTGGCATCCGCACCTGATCGCGCCGGTCAAGACCGGTTCGATGGGACGGCCGCTGCCCGGGTTCGCCGTCGAGGTCCTGAAGGCGGGCAGCGACGAGATCGCCGACGCCGGCGAGACCGGCCGCGTCGCGATCGACGTGTCCGCCAGCCCGCTGATGCCGTTCTCCGGCTACCGCGACGCCCCCGAGCGGACCGCGGAACGCTTCAGCGCCGACGGCCGCTGGTACTACACCGGCGACATCGCCGCCCGGGACCGCGACGGCTACCTGACCTTCGGCTCCCGCGACGACGACGTGATCCTGATGGCGGGCTACCGGATCGGCCCGTTCGAGGTGGAAAGCGCGCTGACGCACCACGAGGCCGTCGCGGAAGCCGCGGTGATCGGCGCGCCGGACGAACTGCGCGGGGAACTGGTGGTGGCCTACGTCGTGCTGAACCCGGGAGTGTCCGGTTCGGACGAACTGGTCGCGGAACTGCAGCAGACGGTGAAATCCCGGCTGGCGGCGCACGTGTACCCGCGGCGCATCCACTTCGTGCCGGAACTGCCGAAGACGCCGAGCGGGAAAATCCAGCGATTCGCGCTGCGGGGGCGGGAGTTGAGCACTGCCGCGTCCAGCTGAACCGGCCGGGTCGCCCTCGTCACGGGGGCGGCCCGCGCCGCCGGATCGGCAGCCGGGCGTGAGTTCAGCAGTACGGCTCCCAGCCGAGTTCTCCGGTCTCCAGGTCTTCGCACACCCCGTGCAGCCAAGCCAGCTCCGCCGTGACGACAGCCGTGCGGTGCTCGTGTTCCAACAGATGCAGCCGGGGGACGTAGGCCTTGTGTGAGGCTTGGAGTACGGCTTCGGTGGTATCGAGCTGTTGCCGCAAAGCCTCGATCCGCTGTCGCAAGTGGACGAGGGTGTCTTCCGGCGTGAGCAGGTGCAGGAACGACACCGCCGCCGGGAAGAGCGGGAACTCGGCGGCCGGTGCCGAGATGCCGGACCGAACCGCGGCTAGCAGCGCTTCCCGTCCGGTTTCGGTGATCGCGTAGAGCGTGCGCTCGGGGCGCCGTTCGGCGCGTTCGACGGCGTGCACGCGCACCAGGCCGTCGCGCACAAGGCGGTCCAGCGCGGTGTGCAGACCCGACCGGGTGCGGACGTTCACGACCAGGTCGACGCCGCGTTCCTTGATCAGCTGCTGCATCCCGTACGCGTGCCGCGGCCCCTCGGCCAGCAGCGCGAGAACCGCGAGGACGACGGGGGACAGGTTTCCGCGAGATGTCATAGTCTGTATCGTACTAGTCTGTAACGGACTATGAGGAGGGGGCTGTGATGGCGAACCGGGGACCGGGCATCGGCGCGGCGCTGGTCGAGGTCGTCGTCTCGATCGGGGGCTACTACCTGTTGCGCGCCTGCGGGATAGGTGTCTTCTGGGCGTTGACGGCACCGGCGCTAGTAGTCGCGGTGTTCGCCGCGGGCACGACGATCCGGCGTCGGCGGCTCGACTTCATCGGGCTGCTTGTCCTCGCCGAGCTGGTCACGACGCTGACGCTGACCTTGGTGACGCGGAACCCGCGGGTGGCCGCGCTGCGCGAGGTCGCCTACGTGCTGGTCGCCGGGGTGTACTGCCTGGTCACCGTGCTGCGCAAGGCACCGCTGACGCACGTGTTCGCCGCCTCGGCGGCCACTTTCGGCGATCCGGCGCGCGAGCGGGCGTTCGCGTACGCCTGGAGTTCGGTGCCGCGGTATCGGCGCTGGCAATGTGCGCTCACCGGGTTGACGGGGGTGATCCTGCTGGCCGCGGCGGCCGCACGGGCGACGATTCTGCTGAGCGCCTCCGACGCCGGGCTCGCGCATGCGGTCGACGTGTCGAACACCCTCACGCTGTACATGCTCGCCGCGCTGGGGGTGGCGAACGGAGTGCTGATCCAGGTGCCTCGGCGGATCATCGAGACACTGGCGGCGGACGGATCGCCGGTGCCTCGATGACCCGCGGGCGTCCGGTCAGGGAGTGGCGCTGCCGCCCTGGGTGATGACGCCCCCGCCGCCCTTGTTGAGCACGCGCGGCTGACCCGAGGCGTAGCGCACGATGCTGCCCGCGCCGGTGGTGACGATCTTCTGCGCCGAGCCGACCTCGATGATGGAGGCGTTGCCCTCGACCTTCACCAGCGCGCACGACCCGTTGAGCGTCGCGTGGACGCTGTTGGCCGAAATCACGACGGTGCGGCCCCGGCAGCTGTCGGTGACCTTCGCGCCGTCGTCGGTGATGGTCAGCGGTTCGCCCTGGCCCTGGATCTCCTGGGTGTCGGCGTCGTCGGGGTCGGCGGCGGGGGAGCTGCTGCCCGGCCCGGCCCGGCCGGGGCGGCGGGAGCGGCGGGCGCGGGGGCCGGATCCGCCGAGCCGCAGCCCGTGGCGACCAGGGCGGTGAGGCCCGCCGTCGCCAGGATCGTGCCGAAGCGGAGGGCGAAGCCCGTCCCGCGGAGCCGGGAATGCACGGGGGACCTGGTTGCATATTCAACAAACTATCAACGGCAAGCAAAACGTTTTGCACGAGGTCCCGGCATCCGCGCGGAGCGGCCGGGTCAGCGATCCGGACCGGGCTCCAGCGCGGGCAGATTGCGCACGGCGGCGTACTCGGCCGTGATCCGCGAGACGATTTCCGCTGCGGGCAGGACCTCCGTGATCAGCCCGGCCGACTGACCGGCCTCGACCTTTCCTCTAGCGACATCCCCCTGCAGTGCGGCGTCTTTCAGCGAAGACTCCTGGAACACCTTGCGCCGCAAGGCTTCCTCCGCGCCAGCCGTCTCCAGCTCCTGCATCCGTGCGGTGAAGTCGTTGGCCAGCGCCCGGATCACGCCCAACCCGTGCCCGACAGTCCGCGTGCTGTCAACGCCTGCCGCGAGCACGGCCTCCTGATACGCGGGATGCACAGTCGCCTCCGTGCTCGCCAGAAATCGCGTGCCGAACTGTGCTCCACCGGCGCCCAACGCCAGCATCGCCGCCAGCCCGGCGCCGTCGGCGACCCCGCCGGAAGCGAGCACCGGGACCTCCGGCACCGCCGAAACCACCGCCCGCACCAAAACCTGTGTCGTCACCATCCCCGGCGGCGGATGCCCGCCCGCCTCGGCTCCGACGACCACCAGCCCGTCGACCCCGGCGGCCGCGGCCTTGAGCGCGTGCTCGACCCCGGCGACGACGTGCAGGCATCGGGTGCCGACGGCGTGGAACCGGTCCAGGTACCGCCGCGGGCCGCCCTGCGAGGCGATCAGCACCGGCGGCCGCCGGGCGAGCAGCAGGTCGATCACCTCGTCGGCGCTCGCCCGGTACAGCGGCAGGTTCACCGCCCACGGCCGGTCGGTGCCGTCGGCCATCTCGTCCAGCGTCCTGGCGAGGTCCGGCAGCCGCATCGGACCGGCGGCGACCACGCCGAGGCCGCCCGCGTTGCTGACCGCCAGCGGCAGCGCCGAGCAGGACGACGCCCACGACATCCCGGCTTGGACGATCGGCAGGTCCAGGCCCAGCAGGGAGGTGACGGAAGTCCGGATCACTGGTCCTCCAGCAGTGCTCGGGCGTGCGCGGCCAGCCGGTTCTTCTGCACCTTGGCGCTCGCGGTCATGCCGATGGTTTCGAAGCCGTCCACGATGCGCAGGTGGCGGGGGACCTTGAACCCGGCCAGCCGCTCTTTCGCCCACGCCAGCAGATCGGACTCGGAGGGCCCGGGTCCGGTCAGCACGACGAACGCGAACGGCACCTCGATCAGCCGCTCGTCCGGGACGCCGACCACCGCGGCCTGCCGGACGGCGGGATGGCGGTGCAGCACGTCCTCGACGTCCGCGGGCGCGACGTTCTCGCCGCCGACCCGGATGATGTCCTTGGTGCGCCCGGTGAAGTGCAACCGGCCCGAGTCGTCCAGAAGGCCGACGTCGCCGGTGGACAGCCAGCCCTCGGCGTCGACGGTTTCCGCGGTGCGGACCGGATCGTCCAGATAGCCCCGCATGACGTTCCAGCCGCGGACCAGGATCGAGCCCGGTTCGCCGGGCGGGCAGTCCCGGCTGTCGTCGAGGGCGCGGATGCGGATCTCCACGCCCGGTTCGGGAGCCATCGCGCCGGACGCGCGCAGGTCTTCCGGCTCCCACCACGCCGACTGCGCGACGTTCGGCGAAGCCTCGGAAAGCCCGTATCCGGCAACGCATTCGCGTGCGCCCAGCTCGTCGATCACCCGGCGCACGACGGTGGGGGACGCGGCGACCCACGCTCCCCGCAGCGAGAGGTTCCGCTGTGCGCGGTCGGGGTGGTTGAGCAGGAGCAGCGCGATGGTGTCGTTGCCGGAGAAGTGCGTGCAGCGTTCGGTTTCCAGCAGCCGCAACGCTTCCGCTGGCTCGAACTTCGGCATCGTCACCAGCGTCGTCGCGTGCTGCAAGGAAGACAGCACCGACAGGGTGCTCCCGGCGACGTGGAAGAACGGCCGCGCGGAGTGGAACCGGTCGCCGGGGCGCAGGCCCATCCTGGCTCCGGAGAAGAACGCGTCGGCGCACATGCTGCGGTGGGTCAGCAGGACGCCTTTGGGTCGCGAGGTCGTCCCGGAGGTGTACTGCACGAGCAGGAGGTCGTCGGCGGCCGCAGTCGGTTCGGCCGGGGTGCTGGCGGCGAGGAAGTCCGTCCAGCTGTCGTCGCCGAGGAAGACGATCCGTTGCAGGGCAGGGAGATCCGGGTTGCCGGGTTCGATGCCCGCTTCGGCGAACAGGCGCGGGAAGTCGACGTTCAACACGCGCGAAGCGGAGAAGAGCGTGCTGACCTTCGCGTGTTCGAGGGTGTAGCGGACTTCCTCGGCGGTGAAGCGGGTGTTCACCGGAACGACGAGCGCGCCGAGCGAACCGAGCGCGAGGAACAGCGTGACCCACTCCGGCATATTGCCGAGGCAGAGGCCGATCCGGTCGCCGCGGCCGATGCCGGAGGCGGCCAGCGCACCGCGCACCCTGGCGACCTCGGCGGCGAGTTCGCGGTAGGTGATCCGGGATTCGGCGGTGACGACGGCTTCGACGTCGGGGGCCAGCAGCGCGGCACGGGCGAGGGCGTCCTGGACGGTGAGCGGGCAGGCGGTGCGCAGGTCGGTCATGAGGCTTCTCCGGCGAATCGGGCGACGCCGTCGCGCCAGGTGCCCTCGGCGAGGTTCTGTTCGATCGCGGCCATTTCGATCCGGATGCCGCGGTCGAGGTCGGTTTCGGCGCCGAGGTCGAGCGCGCGTTTGGTCAACGCGATCGCCGACGGCGGCGCGACGGCGATCGCGGCGGCGGTTTCCGCGCCCGCGGCGGCGAGATCCGGCACGACCCGGTTGACCAGGCCCAGCGACGCGGCTTCGGCGGCGGTCAGCGAGGTGTTGGTGTACAGCAGTTCCTTCGCCCGGCGCTTGCCGATCGCGCGTTGCAGCCGTTGCGTCGCGCCGACTGTGCCCCAATGCGGTTCGGGGAACCGGAAAACCGCGTTCTCCGCGGCGAGCGCGAAGTCGGCGGCCAGGGTGATTTCGCCGCCGGAACCGACGACCGTGCCGTGCACCAGCGCGACCACCGGGCAGCGGCAGGCCTCGATCGCCGCGTAGGCCGCGAACGACGCGACCCGGCGCCGCCGCACCCACGCGGCGTCCTTGCCGGTCCGTTCCTTCAGGTCGGCGCCCGCGCAGAACACCGGTCCCGCGCCGCTGAGCAGCACCACCCGGACGTCCTCGGCGTCAATGGTGTCGAAGGCTTCCCGAAGCTCGTGGCACATCGGCAGGTCGAGGGCGTTGCGCGCCTCCGGCCGGGACAGTTCGACCCGGGCGATCCCGTCGGTCACGTCGAGAGTCACACGTGAGGTCATTGCTCAGATCACTCCCGCGGCCCGCAGGCCCTCGATCTCGCTGTCCGGCAGCCCGGCCAGGTCGCGCAGCACGGCGTCGGTGTCCGCGCCGAGCACCGGCGGCACGCCCGTCGCCGGTGCCTCCCCGGCAGTCTCGCGCAACGGCGTGCGCAGCGCGGGGAACCTGCCTTCCACCGGATGTTCGAACTCGCCGACCATCCCGCGCGCGAGGGCATGCGGATCGGCCAGCGCTTCGCGCACCGAACGCACTGCACCGGCCGGAACGTCGGCGGCTCGCAGTTGCGCGACCAGTTCGTCACGGTCGTGCTGGGCGATCGCGCCGCGCAGCGCCTTCATCACCCGGGCCCGGTGCTCGACCCGGCCGGAGTTCCGCTGCAACGCCGGGTCGGTGCCCAAAGCGGACAGCCCCAGCACCGAACAGAGCGGCGTCCAGTGCTGGTCGCTGCCGCTGATGTGCAGCCATTCGCCGTCCCCGGCCTGGAACGCCGCCGACGGCACCCGCCCCGGATGCTCGGTTCCGGTGCGGACGGGATCCTCGCCGAGCGCGAACAACCGGGCGGCGTTCAGCGCGTGCAGGCTGAGCTGGACATCCATCATCGCCACGTCGAGGTGCCGGCCGCGGCCCTCCGACGATCGCCCGGCGAGCCCGGTCAGCACGGCGATCACCACCCACAGCCCGGACGTCAGGTCCGCCACCGGCACCCCGGTCTTCGCGGGCGGGCCGGCGGGATCGCCGGTCATCGCCATCACGCCGGACAGCGCCTGGAACACCGTGTCGTAGCCCTTGCGGCGCGCGTCCGGCCCGGTCTGGCCGAAACCGGTCGCGGACACCAGCACGAGGCCGGGATTCTCCGCGGACAGTTCGGCGTAGCCGAGGCCGAGCCGGTCGAGCGTGCCGGGCAGGAAGTTCTCCACGACGACGTCGGCGCGCGCGGCCAGCTTCCGGACGACATCCCGGCCGCGCGGGTCCTTCAAGTCCACAGTGACCGATTGCTTGCCACGGTTGAAGGCGAAGAAGTACGCGCTCTCGCCGTGCGGCAGCCGGGGCTCGAAACCGCGGGTTTCGTCGCCGGTGCCGGGGCGTTCGACCTTGATCACGGTCGCGCCGAGTTCGGCGAGGATCTGGGTGGCCAGCGGCGCGGCGAGGACCCGGGAGAGATCCAGCACCGTGACTCCGGCGAGCGGGCCGGTCATGAGCGGAACCCGCGCATCAGGGCGTTGACGTCCTGGCCCGCGCGCATCGCGGCGTCCGTCGGCAGGTCCGCGACGCGGTAGAAGAGGTCCTTGGCCGCGGCGAGCGCGCGAGGCTCGACCGAGGCCCAGCGCTGCGCGATGGCGAGCGCCGCGGGCACGATCTCGGAAGGTTCGGCCACCTGGTTCACCAGCCCGTAGGACAGGGCTTCCGCGGCGGTGAGCAGCCGGCCGGTGCTGACCAGCTCGAAGGCGAGCTTCCGGCCCAGCTGCCGGACCAGTCCGGTCATCACCAGCGCGGGCACGATCGAATGCTTCAGCTCGGGATAGCCGAACTTCAGGTCCGACCCGGCGACCACCATGTCCGCGCCGATCGCGAGCCCGGCCCCGCCGCCGACCGCCGCGCCGCGCACCGCGGCGACCACCGGCACCGGCAGCTGCTGCATGCGCGTCTGGAGCCGGGCGGTGAGCGCGGCGCGTTCGAGGACCGCGTCCGGCTGGTCCGGGGTGAGCGACGAGAACTCGTTGAGGTCGGCACCGGCGCAGAACCCGCGTCCGGCCCCGGTCAGCACGACAGCGCGGACTCCGGGATCGCGGCCCGCTTCGTCGAGCGCGGTGTCCAGCGCGCGGGTGAGCGCGGTGTCGAGGGCGTTGAGCTTGTCCGGCCGGTTGAGCGTGAGGACGCGGACGGCATCGTGGTCTTCGGTCAGCAGCACAGGTTCTCCAGTGAAAGTCAGGCGGTGGCGAATCCGGCTCGGGCGACCATGCTGTGCAGCGGGCGGCCGAGCGCTTCTTCGCAGGCCGCGGACGCCGCGGCGAGCTGGTCGGGATCGAGGCCGGTTTCGACGCCCATCGCGGCGAACAGGCTGGCCAGGTCCTCGGTGCACACGTTGCCGGTGAGCCCGGCCCCGTAGCCGATCTTCGCCGGATGCCCGCCGACGCCGCCCATCGCGGAATCGAAGTGGCGGCACCCGGCCTCCAACGCGGCGACAGCGTTCGCGATCCCGGTTCCGCGTGTGTTGTGCAGGTGCGCGACCAGCGGCAGGTCCGGGTTCTCGCGCGAAAGCCGGGTGTAGAGCGCGCGCACCGAGCCCGGGGTCGCGACGCCGGTGGTGTCGCCGAGGGTCACCAGGCTCGCGCCGAGGTCGGCGAACCGCGCGACGTCTTCGGCCACCCGGCCCGGGTCGACCTTGCCCTCGAACGGGCAGCCGAACGCCACCGAAACCACTCCGACCAGGCGAAACCGGCTGTCGGCGAGCTTGACCATCTCGGTCACGCGCTCCCATTGACCGGCCCGCGTGGTGCGGAGATTCCGCTTGGTGTGCGCTTCGGTGGCGGACACCAGCAAGCTCAGTTCCTCGGCGCCGTGCCCGGCTTCGAGGTCCGCGAGCGCGCGTTCGACGGCGCGCGGGTTCGGGCAGGTCGCCTTGAACGCGACGCCCGGGCGCCGGTCGATCCCGGCGAGCACCTCGGAGGCGTCGGAGAATCCGGGCACCCGCGCGGGGTGGCTGTAGCTGGTCGCCTCGATCCGGCGGAAACCGGTGCGCGCGAACGAGTTCAGCAGCGCGATCTTCGTCGCGGTCGGCACGGGCTCCGGCTCGTGCTGCAGCCCGTCGCGGGCGAAGCACTCGCAGATCGTGACGGCGTCGGACATCCTGGGCCCACCTCCTCGTCGGTGGATCCAGAAGTACGCGAGGGTGTTGATAAAGTCAACACTACTCGGCGGCCGGGTGAGCCCGCTCACTCTCCTCGACGGCCAGCGCGTGCTCGGCCAGCTTGTCCAGCGCGCGGTCCAGCACTCTCGCCTCCTCGCCGGTGAGGGTGGCGAGGAAGTCCGCGTCGCGTTCGTTGGCGGCGGTGATCAGGCCGCGGTACACCCGGGTGCCTTCGGCGGTCAGCGCCAGCTGCGACGTGCGCCCGGACCCGGCCGTGCGGTTCACCAGTCCGCGGTCGGTCAGCCGGCTGACCACTCGGCTCATCTGGGCTTTGTCCAGTCCGGCGCGGCGCGCGAGCCGGTTGAGCGTGAGCGTCGGGTCGGCCGCGATGAGCGCGATCGCGCGCCATTCGCCGAGGCTCACGCCGAAGTCCCGCCGGTAGCGCACCGCGGCGCTGCGCGACATCGCCGACGACGTGCGCGAGAGCCGGTAGGACAGCAGTCCGGAGATGGGGACCAGGTCGTGTCCGTCCGCGCGTTCGGCCATGGCCGTGCATCGTAGCCGTTACCGGCTGGGTGTTGACAAACTCAACACTTGATGCGGAGACTGCCACTCGCCCGATCCGGACGAAGGAGTCTCAGCCGTGGCCGAACCATCCGCTGTCACCGGCGCTCCGGCAACCGCCGCTGGTGACCGCAAAGCGACCTATCGCACGATCGCCCGGCGCGTCATGCCGCTGCTGGTGCTGTGTTACGTCGTCAGCTACATCGACCGCACCAACATCGGGATCGCGCAGCAGGGTCTCAAACGGGATCTCGGCTTCGGTCCCGCCGTGTACGGGCTCGGCGTCACGCTGTTCTTCGTCGGCTTCATCCTCTTCGAGGTCCCGAGCAACGCGCTGCTGGCCCGCATCGGCGCGCGCAAGACACTCGCCCGCATCATGGCCACCTGGGGCGTGATGACCGTGGTGACCCTGTTCGTGCAGAACGAGATCATGTTCTACGCCGCGCGCTTCCTGCTCGGCGTCGCGGAAGCCGGGTTCTTCCCCGGCGCGCTGTACCTGCTGTCGCTGTGGTTCCCGTCGTCGCGGCGGACCCGGATGACGGCCGTGTTCTTCATCGGCATCCCGGTGTCCGGCGCGCTCGGCTCGGTGATGTCGGGCTGGATCATGCACTCGCTCGGCGGCGTCGGCGGGCTCGCGGACTGGCAGTGGCTGTTCCTGATCGAGGGGATCCCGCCGATCCTGCTGGCCGGGCTCGTGCTGCTCTTCGTCACCGACGGCCCGGAGCAGGCGAAGTGGCTCACCGCGGAGCAGAAGGCGGCCGTGCGCGAGGACCTCGACGCGGACCTGCGGGACAAGGGCGCGGAGACGCAAAAGCACAGCGGCTTGCTGCTCGCCCTGCGCGACCCGAAGGTCTGGATCCTCGGGCTCTGCGCGTGCGGCGCGTACACGCTGGCGAACGCCGTCTCGTACTGGACGCCGCGGATCATCGCCAACGCCGGCGTCGGCAACGTCCTGAACCTCGGGTTCTTTTCGGCGATCCCGCCGCTGCTCGGCATCGTGGTGATGCTGCTGGTCGGCAGGCATTCCGACCGGACCCTGGAACGGCGCTGGCACGCGGCGACGAGCTGGATCGTGGCGGTGTTCGCGATGCTCGCGATCTCGGTGTCCGGCGGCAACGTCGTGGTGGTCATCCTGTTGCTCGCGGTGATGGCGGCGGCGCACTACTCGGGGCTTACGGTGTTCTACTCGATCCCGTCGATCTATTTGACCGACCGGGCCGCGGCCACCGGAATCGCGGTGGTGACGTCGATGGGTTCGTTCGCGGCCGCCGCTTCGCCGTCGCTGCTCGGGTTCATCGAGTCCTCGACCGGAAGCCTGTCGCTGGGACTGCAGATCAGCGCGGGCATCATCCTGCTCGCCGTCGTGGTGCTGCTCGTCGGCGTCCGGCCCGGCGATCTTCGCGAACGCCGCCGCTGACCCTCCCTGCCGGCGTCCGGTGCCGGGTCCGCCGAACCAGGCGGTGCCGACCCGCCAAAGTGTGAGCTTCGCCGGCGGGCGCCCGGTTGACCTTGGCGGGCCGCCCGGCGGGCCTTTCCTCTCATCGCTCTCACAGGAACTCCGGAGTAGACCGGGTGCGCCGGAGGGAGGAGCGGTGCACGATGGAGCGCGCGAACGGGCATTGGGCCGAGCGGATCGGCGTGGTCGCGCTGGTCTCGGTTCTGCTGGGCGGAGCCGCCTACGGGTGGGCCGAGCTGCGCGCGCTGCTGTCCGGGGTGACCGCGTCGACCGCGCTCGACGGGCAGGCCCGGCCGGGCGGGGACACGAACATCCTCGTCATGGGACTCGATTCGCGGCTCGACGAGCGGGGCGAACCGCTGCCCGCCGAGCTGTACGAGCAGCTGCACGCGGGAGACCAGCACGTCGGCGGCTACAACACCGATGTGCTGATGCTGCTGCACGTTCCGGCCGACGGCGGACATCCGACGGTCATCTCCGTCCCGCGCGACGATTACACCGATCTCGCCGGCTGTCCGGACGGGGTGTGCCAGGGCAGGATCAAGGAGGCTTACGGGTACGCGTTCGCCGCGGCGGCCAAACGTCTTGCCGCGCAAGGCGTCACCGAGAAGGCGGATCGAGAACAGCGGTCCCGCGACGCCGGTCGCGCGGCGGAAGTCGCGACGGTGCGCCAGTTCCTCGGCGGAGTCGCGGTGGACCATTTCGTCGAAGTCACCCTGGTCGCGTTCTATCAGCTGGCTCAGGTCGTGCAACCGGTCACGGTGTGTTTGACCGAGGCCGCGCACGACAGCTACTCGGACGCGGATTTCCCGAGCGGGCAGCAGCGGATTTCCGCGGCACAGGCGCTCGCGTTCGTGCGGCAGCGCCGGGATTCCCGGCACGAGTTCACCGACCTGGACCGGGAACGGCGTCAGCAGGCGTTTCTCGTTTCGCTGGCGCATCAGCTGAAAGAAAGCCGGGTGTTCGGCGACCCGGAGAAACTCGGGCAGCTGGTTTCGGTCGCGCGGGAGAATGTCGCGACCGATTCCGGACTCGACCTCAACGCGCTGGCGCGGCAGGCGGAATCGTTCGCAGGCGGGGATCTGACGTTGGCGTCGCTTCCGGTCGAACGGTTCGAAAAAGACGCGCGCGGCGAAGACGTCAACATCGTCGATCCGGTGGAGATCCGCGCCGCCGCGGCCCGGCTGCTCGGCCGGACGGTCCCGCCGCCGCCCGCCGCGACGGCCGGGCCCGCGGTGGACGTGGTGAACGCGAGCGGCCGTGCGGGCGCGGCTGCCCGGGTGCTCAGGACGCTCCCGTCGCGGGGATACCGCGTCGGGCGCACGTCCAACGCACGGCACACCCATCGCACCGTCGTCCATTACGGGCGCGGGGATTCCGCGGCGGCGGCGAAACTCGTGGCCGCGCTCGGCGGCGGATACGGCGTGGGCTACGACGGCGCGCTGGCCGCGGGGGAGCTGAAACTGGTGCTCGGCACCGATTTCCGGGAAAAGGACGGCCAGGTGGACCCGGTGCCGGTCGCCCCGGTTTCGCCCGCCGACGAACTGTCCGGAGGCGGGGTGCCCTGCGTGCGGTGAACGGGAGAGGCACAAAGATCCGGTGAACCCGATGAGAACGAATTCCGAAATTAACTCTGCCGAGTGACGCCGGCAGCACTCCGTCCGCTCATGTCCGGATCCGCGTGACGAGCCGCACAGCAGCGGCCGGGGGATTGCCCGATATCTGTTTTTGTTCCGATCTCAGCGTCCGGGAACGGCGCTGCTGCTTCAGCCCGGCCTCACGTCGCCCGTTGTTGAGTGGCGTCCGGCCGGTTTCGTCACTCCTGTTCTCCTGGAAAGAGGTTTTCCTGTGACGCTGGACGCGGATCGGGCGCGCACAGGCGCGCCCGAGAGGCTCGCCGAAAAGGCGACGGCGGTTTACCGGGCGGGCCCCGCGCCCGTCATGCGCACGCTTTGCGACATTTTCGCCGAAACGGTGCGCGAACACCCCGACGCGCTCGCGCTGGACGACGGAACCGAGCGCGCGACGTACCGCGATTTCGCCGCGCAGGTCGAAGAACTCGCCGGACGCCTCCGCGCCGCCGGGGTCCGGCCGGGCGACCGCGTCGGCATCCGGATGACCTCCGGCACCGCGGCGCTGTACCGCGGCATTCTCGCCGTTCTTTCCGCTGGTGCGGCTTATGTTCCGGTCGACGCCGACGATCCGGCCGACCGCGCCGGGACGGTGTGGACGGAAGCTCGGGTAAGCCTGGTCCTGAGCGATGCGGGGTTGCCGCCCGCGCGCGGACCGCAGTGGCCGCGAGTCCGTCCGCAGCCGCAGGACGACGCGTGGATCATTTTCACCTCCGGTTCCACCGGCAAGCCCAAGGGCGTCGCGGTCACGCATCGCGCGGCCGCGGCCTTCGCCGACGCTGAAGCGCGGCTGTTCTGCACCGCGCGGCCGCTCGGCCCGGGCGATCGCGTGCTGGCCGGGCTGAGCGTCGCGTTTGACGCCTCGTGCGAGGAAATGTGGCTGGCGTGGCGACATGGCGCGTGCCTGGTCCCGGCACCGCGCTCGCTCGTCCGCGCGGGCGCCGACCTCGGGCCGTGGCTCGTCGAGCGCGGCGTCACTGTCGTGTCCACGGTGCCGACGCTCGCCGCACTGTGGCCAGTGGACACTCTGGCCGGCGTCCGGCTGCTCATCCTCGGCGGCGAAGCGTGCCCGCCGGAGGTCGTGACGCGCTTCGACGACGGCAAAAGGGAAATCTGGAACACTTACGGCCCAACGGAAACCACCGTCGTCGCGTGTGCGCAACGGCTGCACGCGGGCGAACCGGTGCGGATCGGGCTGCCGCTAGCGGGCTGGGACCTCGCGGTCGTCGACCCGGAAGACCCGGCGGGCATTCCGGTGCCGTGGGGCCGCAGCGGAGAACTGGTGATCGGCGGCGTCGGCCTCGCCCGGTACCTCGACGCGGCGAAGGACGCGCAGAAGTTCGTGCCGCTGCCGGGCCTCGGCTGGAGCCGGGCGTACCGCAGCGGAGACTTGGTGCGGGCGGTGCCGGAGGGCCTGGAGTTCGTCGGCCGCGCGGACGGTCAGGTCAAGATCGGCGGACGACGTGTCGAGCTGGGCGAGATCGACGCCGCGCTGCGTGCGTTGCCCGGAGTCGCCGCGGCCGCGACGGTCGTGCGGCGCACGCACAGCGGCGCGCAGGTGCTGGTCGGATACGTGGTGCCGGAAGGCGAGAGCCTTGATCGCACCGCCGCGCGCGGTCTTCTGCGGGACCGGTTGCCCGCGGCTCTGGTGCCCCGGCTCGCGTTGGTGCCGGAGCTGCCGGTGCGCGCGTCGGGCAAGCTCGACCGCGACGCGTTGCCGTGGCCGCTGGAGGAACCGGCCGCCGCGCCGGTGGTGCCGTCCGATCCGAAGCTGGCATGGCTGTTGCGGGTGTGGAGCGAACACCTCGCGGCCGCGGCCGGGCCGGACGACGACTTCTTCGACCTCGGCGGTTCGAGCGTGACCGCCGCGCGGCTGGTTTCCGCGCTGCGCGAACGGTATCC
Organism: Amycolatopsis rubida; assembly: GCF_900115345.1. Classification (GTDB taxonomy): domain Bacteria; phylum Actinomycetota; class Actinomycetes; order Mycobacteriales; family Pseudonocardiaceae; genus Amycolatopsis; species Amycolatopsis rubida. The sequence continues at coordinate 100,631 of NZ_FOWC01000023.1, forward strand.
GAGCGCGGCAGTGTCCGATGTGTACTCCTGCCCGACGCCGCGGGAACTGTACGAACGTCTCGCCGGAGCACCGGCCGAAACCGTCGAGGTGGAACAGCCGCAGGTCGCTCCGGTGCGCGGCAGCGGCTGGTGGCAGGCCGGGGTGCAGCTGGTTTTGCTGGCTCTGTCCGGAATGCGGTGGTTGCTCTCGGTCTCGCTGCTCGGCTCGCTGGTTTCGCTGGTGCTGCCGTTGCAGTGGCTGCCGCGGATGTCGTGGTGGATCCTCGTGCCCGCGTGGCTGGTGCTGCTGAGCCCGCCCGGCCGGATGCTGCTGGCCGCGGGCGGCGTGCGGATGCTGCGCGGAAAGCCCGCGCCGGGGGAGTACCGCCGCGGCGGCATTGTCCACATGCGACTGTGGACGGCGGAACGGTTCGCTGCCGTGGCCGGTCCGCCCGGAGTCGCCGGAACCCCGCTCGCCGCGCCGTACGCCCGGTTGCTCGGCAATCGGGTCGGCCGAGGCGTGGACCTGCATGCTCCGCCGCCGGTGAGCGGGCTCGCCGACTTCGGCGACGGCTGCGCGATCGAACCCGAAGCGGACCTGGCCGGATGGTGGCTGGACGGCGCGGTGCTGCGGATCGGCCGCGTCCGCGTGGGAGCCGGTGCGCGGGCCGGCGGCCGCAGCACGCTGCTTCCGGGCACCGACCTCGGTGCCGGATCGGTGCTCCTGCCCGGCTCGACGCTCGACACCCGCGTACCGGACGGCGCGGTCTGGGGCGGCTCCCCGGCCGGGCCCGCGGGCGAACGCCCGTCGCGGCCGACCGCGGCGGCACCGCGAGCGAAGCGGTACTTGCTGGCTTTCGCGCTGGGCGGGACGCTGCGGTCGATGGTCCTGTTCGTGTCCGCGATTCCGCTGGGCGCGGTCGCGCTGCTGCTGATCCCGGCGGCGGACGACCCGCGCGGCGCCGCGCTGGCGATCCTGCCGTGGACGCCGCTGCTCGTCCTCGCCGGAATCGTGGTGCACGCCTTGACGATCGTGCTGCTCGTGCGGCTGGCCGGCCTGGCCGTGCGACCGGGGGTCTATCCGGTGCTGAGCCGCGCGGGCTGGGCGGCCTGGTTCGTGCACGAACTGCTGGAAATCGCCCGGCGGCAGCTGTTCCCGCTCTACGCCGCACTGGCGACTCCGGTCTGGATGCGACTGCTTGGCGCCCGAATCGGCCGTGGCGTCGAACTGTCCACTGTGCTCAGTCTGCCGTCGCTGCTGCGAGTGCGGGACGGCGCGTTCCTCGCCGACGACGTCCTCGCCGCGCCGTACGAACTCGACCGGGGCTGGGTCCGGCTGGGCGTCTCCGAGGTCGGGGAACGCGCGTTCGTGGGCAACTCCGCAGTCGTGGGCCCCGGCCGGACGCTCGGCTCGGCCTCGCTCGTCGGCGTCCTGTCCGACACCCCGGCAGACGTCCCCGACGGCACGTCCTGGCTCGGCCGCCCCGCTTTGCAGCTTCGCCGGAGCGCCGACACCGTCGATCCCGCCCGCACTTTCGCGCCGCCGCGCCGGGTGAAGCTGGCCCGCGCGCTGGTCGAGTCCTGCCGGATCGCGCCGCTGCTGATCGCGGGCCTGCTCGCACTCGCCGTGAGCGCGGTACTGACCGGAGCGGACATCGCGGACGGCTTCTGGACCGCCGCCGCCCTCGCGCCCGCGGTGTTCGTCTCGGCCGGTCTCTTCGCCGCGCTGCTGACGACGCTGATGAAATGGACGCTGGTCGGCCGATTCCGGCCGGGACGGCATCCACTGTGGAGCGCGTTCGTGTGGCGGAACGAGCTGTACGACACGTTCGTCGAGACGCTCGCGGTCCCGTGGTTCGCCGGTTCCTTCCTTGGCACGCCGGTGCTGAACTGGTGGCTGCGAACCCTCGGCGCCCGCATCGGCCGCGGCGTCTGGTGCGAGAGCTACTGGCTGCCGGAAACGGACCTCGTCCACCTCGGCGACGGCGCCGTGGTGAATCGTGGCTGCGTGCTGCAGACGCACCTGTTCCACGACCGCGTCATGCGGCTGGATCCGGTCCGCCTCGGCTCCGGCGCGACGCTGGGGCCACGGGCGTTCCAGCTGCCGGGCAGCGCGATTTCCGAGGGGGCGACGGTGGGATCGGGGTCGCTGGTGATGGCGGGGGAGACGGTTCCGCCGCGGACCCGGTGGCGGGGGACGCCGGTTCGGCCTTGGAAGCGAGGGGGTCGTGAGTGGTTATGCCGGTTCTAATACTCCAGCTGTAGTTCGTGATTGGGCGCTGGTTGCTGGTGTCGTCGCTGGTAGTGGCTTTGGCGGGCTTGGTGCTGGTGTCGTCGGCGCCAGGCG
>NZ_FOWC01000042.1 GCF_900115345.1 Amycolatopsis rubida
ACTCCAGCTGTAGTTCGTGATCTTGCTGGAGGGGGTTGGTGAGATGGGTGCGGCCACCGCGTGATCATGGGTGTTTGTGAGGACAACTCAAGATCGTGTGGTGGCCGCGGCTGCCAGCGTAGACCCTGCGGGGTGGCAGTCGCTGCTGGGTGAGATGTTGCTGCGGGTCGGGCACCGGTTCGTGCGGGTGGAGTCGCGTCGGCGGGCTGGGCGGTTCGTGCAGGGGCTGTTGGCCGGGCTGGCGCGGGTGAACTGCTGGACCGTCGCTGAGGCAGTCGGGGACCGGACCCCGGATGGGATGCAGAATCTGCTCTCGCGCGCGGCCTGGGACGCCGACGGGGTCCGCGACGACCTGCGCGAGGTCGTAGTCGAGCAGCTGGGCGACCGGGATGCGATGCTGGTCATCGACGAGACCGGCGACCTGAAGAAGGGCGTCGAGTCGGTCGGGGTGCAGCGGCGATACACCGGCACCGCGGGCCGGATCGAGAACTCGCAGATGTCGGTGTTCCTGGTGTATTCCACCCCGGCCGGGCACACGTTCATCGACCGCGAGCTCTACCTGCCCGAAAGCTGGGCCGGGGACCAGACGCGGCGGGAACGAGCCGGCGTGCCCGCGCATAACCTGTTCACCACGAAATCCCGGCTCGCGTTGGCCATGATCACCCGGGCGCTGGAGGCAGGCGTGAAGGTGGGATGGGTGACCGGCGACGAGGCTTACGGCAAAGACGCCGCCGGCTTGCGGGATCCGGTCGAGGCCCGCGACCAGGCCTATGTGCTGGCCGTGGCCTGTGACCACCGCATTCCCGGGGCCGGCGGGGAGAATGCCAGAGCCGATGAGCGGGCCGCCGCGCTGCCGAAGCGGGCCTGGCAGAAGCTCTCTGCCGGGGCGGGCGCGAAAGGCCGGCGCTCCTGCCTGTGGGCCCGCATCCGGCTGCGCCTGGCAGGCAAGACCGGGTATCACTGGATGCTGATGCGCCGCAACCGACGCACCGGGGACACGGCGTTCTACCGCTGCTACAGCCCGCGCCCGGCGTCGCTTGCCGAGCTCGCGCGGGTCGCCGGGCGACGCTGGACGATCGAGGAGACCTTCCAGACCGGCAAAGAACTCACCGGCCTCGACCAGCACCAGGTCCGCACTTGGACCTCCTGGTATCGCTGGACCACCCTGGTGATGCTCGCGCACGCCTTCCTCGCCATCGCCGCAGCCCACACCCGCGACACACCACCACCCGAGGGCCTGATCCCGTTGACACGCAACGAGATCAGGCACCTCTATGCCCAGCTCACACTCCAACCTGCCCGCCGCGCCGCCGACGTCCTGACCTGGTCCGCCTGGCGCCGACGACACCAGCACCAAGCCCGCCAAAGCCACTACCAGCGACGACACCAGCAACCAGCGCCCAATCACGAACTACAGCTGGAGT
>NZ_FOWC01000008.1 GCF_900115345.1 Amycolatopsis rubida
AGGACGCCCGCCAGGATCACGAAACGCCCGCCAAGCCCCCTCACACAACCCCGGCAAGACCAAGAAAACGGACACCAAAGGTTAAAACTTAAGCTGAGACCTCGCCGGGAGCGAGGCACCGGAAGGCCGCGCGGCAGACAAGGCTGGCCGCTCGTCAGCGTTGGTGCCGGTTAGAACCGGCACAAACACGCATGAGCCAGAACTCGAAGCCGCCCGGACCGGCCGAGTCGCGCCCGTCGGCGTGCGCCGGAAGCTGAGGAGTCTGGGCCACAGTTCGTCCGTGCCCGGCGGCAGGCTGCACCTGGCCGAGGCGATCGTGGGCCGGAACCGGACGGCGCCTCCGAAGCGGGCCGGGGCGGAAGCGAGGCTGGCCCGGCTGACCCGGCGTGGCTGAGCTGGCGTGGCTGAGCTGGCGTGGCTGAGCTGGCGTGGCTGAGCTGGCCTGGCTGACCCGGCGTGGCTGAGCTGGCGTGGCTGACCCGGCCCGGCTGACCCGGCGTGGCTGAGCTGGCGTGGCTGACCCGGCCCGGCTGACCCGGCCCGGCTGACCCGGCCCGGCCGTCCCGGTTCAGCCGGACAGCGGAACGGGTCGGGACCGGACGCCGGAACGAGTCGGGGCCGGAGAGTCCGGCGAGCCCAGGCAGTCGGCCGCGGTCCGGGCCAGAGCCGGTGCCCGCGTCGGATCCCGCCGGCGAGGTCCAGCCCCGCGCTCGACTCTTCACCGCTTCCGCACGGCGAGGTCGGCAACTCGCGAGCGACCCGAGCGCTTGACTCCGCGGTGAGCTGAACCGTGATGCGGGCCCGACGACCCGGCCATACCCGTTCGCCATGGACCGTCCGCAAGACCGATTCAGCCGCGCCGCGGATCCTTCCCGCATCCGGCAACCCGCCGCCGGAACCAAGCAAGCGTTTGTCAGTTGCATCCAACGGGTGAATCCAGCCGCCCGCACTCGAAAGCCGCTCGCTCGCCGGAACTCCGCGATCGCGAGCGACACCCGCACCACACTGGGCCCGCGAGCCGGACCAGGCGGAAATCCGTCTGCCACCACGGCTTTCCCCGAACGCTCCCCGTCCGAAGACGGCGAACCCGCGCCCTGTACCGGAAATGTCCCGCCCGCCGCGCCCAGGGTCCCTCCCCGCCGCGCGAACCCCACCAGTTACGGTGGCGCGCGTGTCCTCGTTCCGTCCGGTGAGCGCGTCTTCGGGGAACCGGCGGATCAGCTGGGACCTCGTGCGCGGTGGGTGCGTCGTGCTGGTGCTGCTGTACCACGCGACCTTCATGAGCGTCGTCGTGCATCCTGAACTGGGGCCGCGGCGGTTCGTGTTCCCGCATCAGATCGGGGCGAGCCTGCTGCTCGTGATTTCCGCGTACTTCGCCGCCGTGACGATCGGGCGCGGGTCGCTCGGCCGGTACTGGTGGGGGCGGATCGCGCGGTTGCTGCCGGCGTTTCTCGCCGCCGTCGTGGTGATCTACTTCGCGCTGCGGTACCTGTCGCCGCCCGGCTGGTTCAGCCCGCGGTTCGGCGACCTCGTCGGCAACCTCCTCATGCTCTGGAACTGGAAACCCGCCGACTACCCCTTCCTCGACGGTTCCCACTGGACGATTCCCCTCCAGCTCATGGCGTTCACCGTCGCCGCGCTGCTCTACCGCGGCAGCTGGGGGCACGGCCGCAAGTTCCGCGTCCTGATGTGGACCGTCCTGCTCGTCCCGCTCGCGCAGTGGCCGCTACGCGTCGCCGGGCCGCCCGAATGGTACCGCGTCATCGTCGACGGCTTCGGATTCCACCGCTGGCACCTGTTCGTCGCCGGCATCGCGGTCTGGCTCTGGACGAACAAACGCGTGCGCACGATCGAATTCGTGCTGCTGGAAGTCCTCTGCGTCACCGCGCACGCCCTGCACGGCGCAGCCGTCACCCCGGCCGGGATCGACGTCGAATGGGGCTCGACGCTCGGTATCGCGACCGGGATCGCGGTGCTCTCGCTGGCCGCGGCCGGTCCGGACTGGAACCGGTTCCTCCCGTCGTTCGCCCAGCGCGCGATCACCTGGTTCGCCGGCGTGTCCTACGGGGTCTTCCTGATCCACCAGGCCATCGGCTACCTCGTGCTGCACTGGCTGTCCGGCCTCGGCGTCGACCCGCTGCTGCAGACCGCGGGCATGATCGCCACCGGCATCGTCCTCGGCTGGGCCCTCACCCGCCTGGTCGAACGCCCCGCCCACCGCTTCCTCATGCGCGGCTACGACGCCTGGACCGCCCGCGGCCGCCCCGACGACGAACCGGCCCCGGTCTCGGCGGGCAAGCCCGGCTGATCCGGACGCTCTCAAGGAAGCCCGGTATCGCGCCGCTGTGGGCGCCAGCACACCTCGAGGTCCGGTGCCGGATAGCCGCGCGCGGCCATAGCGTGGCAGTCCGGCTTGCGGAGACGAGCGGCGAGCCAAGTGCGATGGGTCGATTGGTCGCGGGCGGTGTCGCGGCGGCCAGCGTCTCCGCGTGTCAGCTCCCACTGATTCGGGACGGCGGGAATCGCCCGACAGCGCCTCCGCCGCGGGCTGGCCGGGCACCGCCAAGGACACCTCGACGATCGCCGGTTCGCCGAAGACCGTCAAGATCGACAGATCCGCAGGCTACGTGCGGCGGCGCGCCCGGCTCGATCGCCGTCGAGCGCGAGATCCGCTACCAGGGGCGAAGCCGAAGGGGACCTGGCACCAGCTGGCCGGATCGACGCTGGAACTCAACGGGACGTGCGGAAACCAGTGCATAGTCTCCTACACGGTCACCGTGCCGGAGCGGACGGAGGACGTGACCGGGAAGATGGGGTAGGCGAGTTCGAGGCCGACAAGATCAGTTCGCTGGACCTGACGATGTCCGCGGGCGGGTTGCCGTCCAAGACTGCGCCGGGCCGGTCAAAGCCGTGACGTCCGTCGGCGAAGTCGACGTCACCATGAGCGCGCCGGCCGACGCCACCGTCAAGACCCAAGTGGGCGCCGTTTCCCTCAACGTTCCCGGCGCGGATTACTCGGTGTCGGCGCACACCTCGATCGGCGACCGGAGCGGCACGCGGCCGGACCGGCCGAGCGGCGCCCACCGCATCGACGTCCGTTCCCAGGCCGGGGAAATCCGGCGCGGCTCCCCTTGATCCGCTAGGACCGCCGGACGCCGCGCGTGTTCCGCTTCGCTCCACTGTGGACACTCCGGCGGGCCCGGGTGTGCGCAGGGCATTCGTGCCCGCTCGGCAGGAAGGCCCGGCAAACGCGGATCGGACTGGCCCGGTTGCGTTGCCTGCGAAGGGGTGAGCCCGGCCGCCTGCCCGCGCGATCTTTCCCGGATGCCAGCGGCCCGCTCAGGTGCACCCCGCACAAGAGGCCACTCGCTGTCGAGCCGTCGTTGGCGGGAGGTCGCTTGCCGCTGCCGAGTCGTCGCTTACGAGAGGTCGTTCGTGGTCGCCGAGTCGTCGTTCGCGGGAGGTCGCTTGCCGCTGTCGAGCCGCCGTTCACGGGAGGTCGCTTGCTGCCGCCGAGCCGCCGCTCGTGACAAGGCCGTTCATCACCCGCCGAGCCGTGCCTCACAACGCGAACGCGACACCTCGCACCACCAACGCCGCGAAGAACACCACCGTGAACGCCAGGTCGAACCCGACCCCGCCGGCCCGGATCGGCGGCAGCACCCGCCGCACCGGGGCGATCACCGGCTCGGTGGCCCGGTGGCTGATCCGGCGCGCCTGGCCGAGCCACGCGGGCCCGGTCGCGACCAGGCGCGTCCAGTCCAGGACCATCCGCACCACCAGCACCACGATGAACACGGTCAGGACGTACCCGACCAGGGTCCCGATCAGGCTCATCGCACACCTCGCGTCTCCGGCAACGTTCTCCCCCTCCAACGTCCGGAAGTCCCGCGAAGTGTCCGGTTCACCGGAATTCTCTTCCCGATTGCCAGGATTCGCCCGATCGGGTATCGAGGAGGCTCCGGAGAAGGGAGCGGCGGGTGCGCAGTGCGGCGTGGTTCGGGGCGTCCGGCCGGGCGGGGATGATCCACCGGTCGTGGATGCGGTCCCAGGGCTTCGGCCCGGAGATGTTCGACGGCCGACCGGTGATCGGGATCGCGGTCAGCGCTTCCGAGCTGGCCCCGTGCAACGTCCACCTCGACCGGGTCGCCGAGGCGGTCAAGCGCGGGGTCTGGCAGGCGGGCGGCTTCCCGCTCGCGTTTCCCACGATGGCGACCGGCGAGACGCTCATGCGCCCCACCGCGATGCTCTACCGCAACCTGATGGCGATGGAGGTCGAGGAGCTGATCCGCGCCAACCCGCTCGACGGCGTCGTCCTCCTTTCCGGCTGCGACAAGACGACCCCGGCGATGCTGATGGGCGCGGCGAGCGTCGACCTTCCCGCGGTGATGGTCACCGGCGGCCCGATGCTCAACGGCAAGTTCCGCGGCGGCGACGTCGGTTCGGGCACGCACGTCTGGAAGTTCGAGGAAGAGCGCAAAGCCGGCCGGATGAGCGAGGAGGAGTGCTTCTTCGCCGAAGGCTGCATGGCCCGCTCGAACGGCCACTGCATGACGATGGGCACCGCCTCGACGATGGCCTGTCTCGCCGAAGCGCTCGGCATGCAGCTGCCCGGTTCGGCGACCTGGCCCGCGGTCGACGCGCGACGCTTCGAGACCGCGCAGGCAGCCGGTCAGCGGATTGTCGCGATGGTGAAGGAAGACCTGCGCCCGTCTGAGATCCTGACCCGCGCGGCGTTCGAGAACGCGATCCGCGTCAACGCGGCGATCGGCGGGTCCACCAACGCGATCGTGCACCTTCTCGCGCTGGCCGGGCGCGTCGGCGTCCCGCTCGCCATGGGCGACTTCGACGAGTTGGGCCGAGCCGTCCCCACGCTGGTGAACCTGATGCCCTCAGGCCGGTTCCTGATGGAGGATTTCTGCTACGCCGGAGGAATTCCCGTGGTGCTGACGAGGCTCGCCGAAGCCGGGCTCCTGCACGCCGGGGTCCGCACGGTCGCCGGCAGCGCAAGGGAACCCGCGGAGTGCTGGAACGACGAGGTGATCACGACCGTCGACGCGCCGTTCCAGCCGCCCGGCACCGGAACCGCTGTGCTCACCGGGAATCTCGCCCCGGAAGGCGCGGTGCTGAAGCAGTCGGCCGCGTCGCCGGAGCTGCTCGCGCACACCGGCCCGGCGCTGGCCTTCGACACCGCGGAGGACTACCACCGCGTCGCCGACGATCCGGACCTGCCCGTCGCCCCCGACACGATCCTCGTGATCCGCGGCGCGGGCCCGAAGGGCTACCCGGGCATGCCGGAGGTGGCGAACGTCCCGGTGCCGAAGAAGCTGATCGAGCAGGGGATCACCGACGTGGTGCGGATCTGCGACGGCCGGATGTCCGGCACCGGCTACGGCACGGTCGTGCTGCACGTGAGCCCGGAATCGGCGGTCGGCGGCCCGCTCGCGCTCGTCCGCACCGGCGACCGGATCACGCTCGACACCCCTGCGCGCCGGCTGACCCTGCACGTGCCCGACGACGAACTCGCCGCCCGCCGTGCGGAGTGGACGCCGCCGGAAAGCCCGTACCGCAGCGGCTACACCTGGCTCTATCGCGAGCATGTCACCCAGGCCCACCTCGGCGCGGACTTCGATTTCCTGCACGGCACCCGGGGTTCCGCCGTGCCGAGGGATTCGCACTGACGCGCCGCCTCGTGAAGACCGCCGCGGCCCGGCAGGTCGCCGGCGGCGCGCTCCCGCCCGGAACCACGCGGCTCCCGGCTGGCTCTGTCCGACGACGACGCGCGGGTCTGCGAAGCGGAACGTCCGGAGCTGTTCTTCAAGAGCGTCGGGCACCGCGTGCGGGCCGGGGGAGCCGATCGGCGTGCGCGAAGATTCCGTTTGGAACGTTCCGGAACGCGAATTGGCCTTGGTGTGCAACGCGAACGCGGAAATCGTCGGCTGCCCGATCGTCAACGACGTGAGTTCGCGCAGTATCGAAGGCGAGAACCCGCTGTACCTGCCGCAGGCGAAGCTGTACCGCAGCTCGTGCACGGCTGTACCGCAGGTTCGCGTGGCTCTATCGCGGCGACGTTTTCGCGCGCGGCGCCGTCCTGGCCACCGGTACATCCGCCGTTCCCCGCCCGGACGTCACTCTTGAGGAAGACGACGAGGTCACCATCGTGATCGAGGCATCGGCACCCTCGGGAAACCGGTCCGGCGCGGCTGTTCCGCCTGACCTCCTCTTGACGCGGTCACGCGCGTTCGGCTATTCAATCCCAGTTCACATATCTGTGGAGTATTCATATACTTGAACGGAGTTGCGGTGCTGCCTCCTTCCCGCTCTTCCCGTCCGCGTCGTCTCGCGGCGGTACTCGCGACGGTCGCGGGGCTGCTCGCGTCCACTGCCGGAGCGGCGACCGCCGCGCCCGCGCCGAGGTCGTGTTCGTTCGCCTGCGTGCCGGACACTGTGGTGCTTGACGGCCTGCACCTGGCAGGCAACAAGATCGGCCTGATGGCCGGGAACCCGGCACTGCGCACGTCGCTGTCCAACCTGCTGAAGCAGGCGGACGACGCGCTGACCAAGGGCCCGTGGACGGTCGTCGACAAGGAACGCGTCCCGCCGAGCGGCGACAAGCACGACTACCTCAGCCTCGCCCCGTACTACTGGCCCAGTCAGCCGAAAACGCCGGAAAACCCGCAGGGCTGCCCGTACGTCGACCGCGACGGCCAGGTCAACCCCGAGATGAAGAACGTGCCGGACAAGGCCGACCGGCTCGTCGCGTTCACCTCGATCTACCAGCTTTCGCTCGCCTGGTACTACACCGGCAAGGCCGAGTACGCCCAGCGCGCCGCGCTCGACCTGCGCACCTGGTTCCTCGACGCGGCAACGAAAATGAACCCGAACCTGAACTTCGCGCAGGGCATCCCGTGCAAGACCGACGGGCGGGGGATCGGGATCATCGAGTTCTCCTACACCTTCACCCAGGTCCTCGACGCCGCGCGGATCCTCGAAGCGGGCGCGCCCGGCTGGACGAAGGCCGAGGGCAAGGCGTTCCGCGGCTGGTCGGCGGACTTCCTGACCTGGTTGCGCACCAGCAAAAACGGCACCGACGAGGCGAAGGCGACCAACAACCACGGCACTTTCTACGACCTGCTCACCGCGGCGACCGCGAGCTATGTCGGCCAGCGCGACCTGGCGCGCACGATCGTCCGCGACTCCGGCAAGACCAGGATCGACCACCAGATCGCCGCGGACGGCGGCCAGCCCGAGGAATCCACTCGCACGCGGACGTACCACTACCACACGTTCAACCTGGTCGCCCTGACTCGCCTCGCGCAGCTGGGCAAGCACCTGGGCGTCGACCTGTGGTCGTACCGGAACCCGCAGGGCGGCAGCATTTTCGCCGCCGTCGACCATCTGCTCCCTGCGGCCACTGGTGCTGCGCCGTGGCCGTTGCCGGACATCCATTTCATCCAGTACGCCGCCCTCGACAGCGTGCACGCCGCCGCCGACGCGGGGGACTGGAAGGCCTGGGCCGCGGCCGGCCGCATCCCGGCCCCGCCCGGCGGCGACCTGTTCCCGGTACGCCCGGCGGCCGAGCAGCTGGACGACGTTTCCACCACCTGAGCCCGTTTTCACCCGGACGCGGCACCCGCCGCGTCCGGGTGTCCGGCACCGGCCGTGAAACGATTCAGAAAGACCGATGCGCCGGAACGGGAAAGGGAAACGCCGTGATCAAGACCAGCCGGAGCAACGGCTCCGGGGCCCGGCGGGTGACGTTCGTCCTGCCGCTCGACACCCCGCCCGGCCCGGTGAGCGTGGTCGGCGACTTCAACGACTGGCAGCCCGGACGCCACGAACTCCGCAAACGCTCGAACGGCACGCGCTCGGCCGCGGTGGAAGTCCCGCCGGGCGCCCGGCTGCGCTTCCGCTACCTGGCCGACGGCGGCCGCTGGCTGGACGACCCGGACGCCACCGCCCGCGACGGGCGGGACTGCCTGTACATCGCGGACTGACCCCGCCCCGCCCGGCGAGACGCGGGCGGCGGCGGAGGCGGCTGGGTTCGTGTGGGCGGCGGAGGCGGAGGCGGCCTGGCTCGTGTGGGCGGAGGCGGCTTGGCTTGTGCGGGCGGTGGCGGAGGCGGAGGCGGCTGGGTTCGTGCGGGTGGTGGTGGAGCCGGCTGGGTTCGTGCGGGTGGTGGTGGAGCCGGCTGGGTTCGTGCGGGTGGTGGTGGAGCCGGCTGGGTTCGTGCGGGCGGTGGCGGAAGCGGCTGGGTTCGTGCGGGCGGCAGCGGCGGAAGCGGCTCGGCTCCCGCGAACGGGGCGAGGAATCGCACCCGATGGCGAACACTTGCCCGGAGCGACGCCTGGCCGGCGAGCGGCTGGTGCGGCCGAGGACAGGCGAGCCGCAGGGTGGATCGGTCGGCCCTCGTGAGTGTTCATCCCGCTTCTAACCGGAATGAACGCTCACGACCCCCGACCAGCGCTCCGGCGAGGCGGGTCCTGCGGCACCGGTGGCGGAAGTGCGGCGATCCTGGCTGGCGTCTCGTGCGCGGTCATGCCGGTTAGAACCGGCACCAGCGCGCACGAGTCCTGAGCCGCACCCCGCCCTAGTTTTGGAGCATGCGCTCCACTGCTATCCCATCCGTGCCCCGTCCCCGGATCCACGACCCCGAGCTGATCCTCGACACAGCCGAGCGCCTCATCGCCGACTCCGGCCCCGAGGCGCTCACCGTCCGGCGGCTCGCGCGGGAGGCGGGCGTCCCGAACAGCACGATCTACCACGCCTTCGCCAACCTCCCCGCCCTGATCGGCCAAACCTGGCTGCGCGCCGCCACCTTCTTCCTCGACGAACAAGAGCGGCTGGTCGACGAAGCCGCCGACCCGGTCGAAGCGGTGGTCGCCGCCGCCGACACCCCGGCGGTGGTAGCCGACGCCCGCCCCGACGCGGCGCGGATGATGATCGCCGTCCCGGCGAAGCGCGTACTGGGTCCGCAGCTCCCCGACGACGTAGCAGAAGCCTTGCACGCCTTGGACAAACGCCTCGTCCGCCTCCTGGTCCGCCTCGCCCGTCAGCTCTGGAACCGCGGCGACGGGCAGGCCGTCGAGGTCGTCACCGCCTGCGTCGTGGACCTCCCGACCGCCCTGCTCCGCCGCGAACTGGCCACCGGACCCGCCAGCGCGGAAAGCCGGGAACGGCTGGCGGCGGCGGTCCGCGCGATCCTCGCCCTGGAACCCCCGGAAAAGTCCAGAAAGGACTGAAATGCCCACCCTCGCCACCACCGGCGCCGTCCACGTACTCGACTTCGGCGCCGACGAAAACCGTTTCGCCCCAACGTGGCTGGAGGAAGTCCACGCACACCTCGACACGGTCACCGCGGGCAAGGAACCCGCCGCGCTCGTCACGATCGGCGGCGGCAAGTACTACTCCAACGGCCTCGACCTCGACTGGCTCACCAGTCACCCCGGCGACGCGAGCGAATACGTCAGCAGCGTCCACGACCTCCTCGCCCGCGTGCTGGCGCTCCCGGTCCCGACCGTCGCCGCGGTCAACGGGCACGCTTTCGGCGGCGGCGCGATGCTCGCGATGGCCCACGATTTCCGCGTCATGCGCGAGGACCGCGGCTATTTCTGCTTCCCCGAGGCCGACCTCGACCTCCCGTTCACCCCGGGCATGGCCGCGCTCGTCCAGGCGAAGCTCGCCCCGGCCGCCGCGATCGCGTCGATGACCACCGGGAGCCGGTTCGGCGGTCCGCAAGCGAAAGCGCTCGGCCTGGTCGACGCGACCGCCGCGCTGGAAGACCTGCGGACGGCGGCGATCGACCGCGTCGCGCCGCTGGCGGGGAAGGACCGCGGCACGCTCGGCGCGATCAAGTCCACTATGTTCGGTCCGGCGCTGACCGCGTTGCGGGAGGCAGGGAACTGATCAGGTAAGCTCGCGTACGCGCGGCGGTGGGGCTCGCCGCTCCGGGAATCGCCCGGACAACCGCGGCCGAGGCCGCCAACAGTCCCTGCTCGAACGGTGACGCGGATCCGTGGAGTGGGAGAAGACTGTGCCTGAAGAACCTCTCGACCCGGACGTCGACCTCCGGGATCCCGTGCAGCAGCGCGAACTCGTCCGGCACCGCGTGTCGGTGCTCGGGGTGATCGCGCTCGGCGGCGGGCTCGGCGCACTGGCCCGCTACGGTCTCGCGCAGGCCTTTCCCACCGAGAACGGCGGCTTCCCGTGGGCGACGTTCTGGACGAATGTCGCCGGCTGCTTCCTCATCGGCGTGCTGATGGTGCTGGTCACCGAGGCGTGGTCGGCGCACCGGCTGGTGCGGCCGTTCCTCGGGGTCGGCGTCCTCGGCGGCTTCACCACTTTCTCCACCTACGCGGTCGAAGCGCGCAACCTGCTCCAGCCGGACACCGTGCCGCTCGCCTTCGGCTACCTCGGCGGAACGCTCGCCGCCGCGCTGCTCGCCGTCCTGCTGGGACACGCGATCACCCGCAAGCTGGTCCCGGTGGAGGCGGCCGTCTGATGACCGTTCTCCTCGTCTTCCTCGGCGCCGCGGTCGGTGCACCGATGCGGTACCTCACTGACCGGGCCGTCCAGTCCCGGCACCAGAGCCTGTTCCCGTGGGGCACCTTCACCGTCAATCTGATCGGCTGTGTCCTGCTCGGCGGGCTCGCCGGTGCGGGGACGGCGCTGCCCGCGGCGGTCTATTCGCTGCTCGGCACCGGATTCTGCGGCGCGCTGACGACCTACAGCACGTTCAGCTACGAAACCATCCGGCTGGTCGAGCGCCAGTCGTACTTCGCCGCGGCGGCGAACGTGGTCGTCAGCGTCGCGGCGGGCGTCGGCGCGGCGGCGTTCGCGTACGAGGCTGCCCACGCCTTGGTCGGGTAAGGGTGCGATTCGCACAGCCCGGCTCTTCTGGCTGTGCGGATCGCACGGTGACCTCGCCGGAGCCGCTGTTTACCGTGCGGGGAACCGTTCCCCTCCCGGATGAGGAGCCGCCATGGCCTCGGCCGCCGGTGTCGACGACTACGCGCTGACCAGGGTGCCCGGCTCCGCCCGTTACTCGTGGTGGTCGGTCGCTGTGCAGCGGTTCGGCCAGGTTTCCGCGTTGTCGCAGTTCCTGCTCGGCGCGACGATCGGGTTCGGGATGAGCTTCGGGAACGCCGTGCTGGCGTTCACGCTCGGCTCGGTCATCCTCGAACTGATCACCGTGCTCGTCGGCGTGATCGGCGTCCGCGAGGGCCTCACCACCTCGATGATCGCGCGCTGGACCGGCTTCGGCCGCGGCGGCTCCGCGCTGATCGGGCTGGCCATCGGGATCAGCCTGATCGGGTGGTTCGGCATCCAGTCCGCGGTGTCCGCCCAAGGCCTCGCCGCGCTGGTCGGCGGCCTGCCGGAATGGGGCTGGGCGCTCGTGTTCGGCCTGGTGGTGACCGCGATCGTGGTGCGCGGCTTCCACTCGATGGCGTGGACGGCCTACCTGATGGTGCCCGCGTTCCTGATCCTGGTCGGCTGGTCGGTGGTGTCCGAACTGACCCGGCACGACCTCGGCGCGCTCGTGGCCTCCGCGCCGCCGGGCCCGCCGTTGTCCCTGCTGCAGGGCACGACGCTGGTCGCGGGCGGATTCATCGTCGGCGCGGTGATCACGCCGGACATGACCCGGTTCAACCGCACCACCGGCGACGTCGTCAAGCAGACGCTCGTCGGCGTCACCCTCGGCGAGTACGTGATCGGCCTGGCCGGCGTGCTGCTCGCGCACGCGGTCGGCACGGCGCAGATCACCACGATCGTCACGTCGTCGGTCGGCTGGGTCGGGCTGCTGATCGTCATCGCGGGCACGATGAAGATCAATGACTGGAACCTGTACTCGTCCGGGCTCGGCGTCGTGAACTTCATCGGCACCGTGTCCGGGAAGCGGGCGCACCGCGGCCTGGTCACCGCCGTGCTCGGCGTGGTGGGCAGCGTGCTCGCCGCGGCCGGGATCCTCTCGAAGTTCACCGATTTCCTGACCGTGCTCGGGGTCGCGTTCCCGCCCGTGGCCGGGATCATGGTCGCGGAGTACTTCGTGGTCAAGCAGTGGCGCGGCGACCTGGCGGAGGCCAGGGCGCGGGGCGCGGTGCCCGCCGACGCCCCGCTGTGGGTGCCCGCGACGATCGTCGCCTGGCTCGCCGCCGCGCTGTTCGGCGAGTTCGTGGACTGGGGCCTGCCCAGCATCAACTCGCTCGTCGTCGCTTTCGTCCTGTACGTGGCCGCCGGGAAGCTCGGGCTGGTCCGCGGGGTCGGCAAGAGCCGCACCGCGGACGCCGAACCGGCTCCGGCCCCCTGATTCCCTCCCCGAAAGGAGCTTTCGTGCGCATCGGCATCGACGTCGGCGGCACCAACACCGACGCGGCCCTGCTGGACGGCCGCGAGGTGCTCGCCTCGATCAAGACCAGCACCACCGAGGACGTCACCTCGGGCATCGTCGCCGCGATCGACGGGCTGCAGCGGCAGCGGGCGTTCGACCCGGCCGCGGTGCGGGCGGTCATGATCGGCACCACGCACTTCATCAACGCGCTGGTCGAGGCGCACCGGCTGGCCCCGACCGCGGCGGTGCGGCTCAGCCTGCCCGCGGGCGCGTCGCTGCCGCCGATGGTGGACTGGCCGCAGCGGCTGGTCGACGCGGTGTCCGGGCGCAGCTACCTGGTGCACGGCGGCCACGAGTTCGACGGGCGGCACATCGCCGAGCTGGACGAGAGCGAACTGCGCAAGGCCGCTGACGACATGGGCGCGGCCGGCGTGCGCAGCGTCGCGATCACGTCGGTGTTCTCGCCGGTGAACGCGGAATTCGAGGCACGGGCGGCGGAGATCATCGCCGCGCAGCTGCCGGACGTCGCGCTCTCGCTGTCCCACGAAATCGGCCGGATCGGCTTGCTGGAGCGGGAAAACGCGACTGTCGTCAACGCCGCGCTGCGCGAGCTGGCGGCGCACATTGTGGACGGTCTGGCCGCCTCGGTGACCGGTGCGGGCATCACTGCGCCGCTGTATCTGAGCCAGAACGACGGCACGCTGATGGACGTCGGCTTCGCCCGCCGCTACCCGGTGGCGACCTTCGCGTCCGGCCCGACCAACTCGATGCGCGGCGCGGCGGTGCTGTCCGGTTTGGACACGTGCGCGGTGGTCGACGTCGGCGGCACCACGAGCGACGTCGGCGTGCTGCGCCAGGGCTTCCCGCGAGAGGCGACCACGGACGTGAGCGTGGCCGGGATCCGCACCAACTTCCGGATGCCGGACGTCCTTTCGATCGGCATCGGCGGCGGCAGCCGGGTCCGCGGCGACGCGTCCGGCGTGACCGTCGGACCGGATTCCGTCGGCTACGAGCTGACCTCGAAGGCGCTCGTGTTCGGCGGGGACACCTTGACCGCCACGGACCTCGCGGTCGCCGCCGAGCGGGCCGAGATCGGCGACCCAGCGCTGGTCGCGCACCTCGGCCGGGACTTCGTGCGAGCGGCGCTGGACCGGGTCGCGGCGGACGTCTCCGACGTCGTGGACCGGATGCGCACGTCGTCCGAGCCGCTTCCGGTGGTCGCCGTCGGCGGCGGTTCGGTGCTGCTGCCGGACGAACTCGCCGGGTCCGGCGAGGTGCGCCGGCCGGAGCACTACGCGGTGGCCAACGCGATCGGCGCGGCGATCGCGCAGATCGGCGGCGAGGTCGACCGGGTGTACGTGATCGAGCCCGGCCGTCGCGAGGCCGTGGTGGACGAGGCGAAGCAGGAAGCGGTCGACCGCGCGGTGGCCGCGGGCGCGAGCCCGGCGTCGGTCGGCATCGTCGACTTCGACGAGGTGCCGATCCCGTACCTGCCCGGCAACGCCACCCGGATCCGGGTCAAGGCGGTCGGCGACCTGCAGCTGGGGGCGTGAACGATGGCTGAGATCACCGAGCACGATCTGGACGACATCGCGCGCGGCGCGGCCATCCTCGGCACCGGCGGCGGGGGAGACCCCTACATCGGCCGGTTGCTGGCGCATTCCGCGGTCCGCGAGCACGGTCCGGTGCCGTTGGCGCCGCTGTCGGAACTGGACGACGACGCGGTGGTGCTGCCGGTCGCGATGATGGGCGCGCCGACGGTGATGGTGGAGAAACTGCCGTCCGCCGAGCAGGTCGGGCTCGCGGCCCGGACGCTGGCCACCTACCTGGGCAAGGAACTCACCCACATCGCCTGCGCCGAAGCGGGCGGCGTGAACTCGCTGATCCCGGTCGTCGCGGCGGCGCAGCTGGGTCTGCCCTTGGTGGACGCGGACGGCATGGGCCGCGCGTTCCCGGAACTGCAGATGGTTTTGCCGACCCTGTACGGAATCCGCGCGACGCCGATGTCCATCGCGGACGAGAAGGGCAACCGCGGCGTACTGGACACAGTGGACAATCACTGGGCGGAGCGGCTGGCCCGGTCGGCGACCATCGACATGGGTTGCTCGGCGATGATCAGCAACTACGCGATGTCCGGCGCGCAGGCCCGCGAGTCGATGGTGCCCGGCACGCTGACCCTGTGCGCGGAACTCGGCGCCCTCGTGCGGCAGGCTCGCGAGGAGCACGAGAACCCGGTGGATCGCGTGGTGGAGCGGCTGCGCGGGCGGACGCTGTTCAGCGGCAAGGTCGTCGACGTCGCCCGTCGCACCGTCACCGGGTTCGCCCGCGGCGAGGCCCGGCTGTCCGGAATGGACGGTGACACCGGCACGGAAATGCTGCTGCGGTTCCAGAACGAGCACCTGGTGGCCGAGGCGGACGGCGATGCGTGCGCTTCGGTGCCGGACCTGATCTGCACGCTCGATCGCGAATCCGGCGAGGCCGTCACCACCGAGGGCCTGCGCTACGGCCAGCGGCTCACGGTGATCGCGGCCCCGGCGGACCCGCGCTGGCACACCCCGGAGGGCATCGCGCTGGCCGGGCCGCGGTACTTCGGTTACGACCTGGACCCGATCGGGGTCGCTGGATGAGCGACGCTTGCGAGCGAATCATGGACGCCGATGGCCGCCCCGCCGCGAATGTCGTCGGCGTAGCTCGTTTTTCGGCGGTGCGGACATGAGCTGGACCCTGACCGAGGACCACCTCGAAGACCTCGCCCGCGGCGCGGCCGTCCTCGGCACCGGCGGCGGTGGCGACCCGTACGTAGGGCGGCTGCTGGTGCGGGAGGCGATCCGCGAGCACGGACCGGTCACCGTGCTCGATCCGGACGACCTGGACGACGACGCGCTCGTCGTCCCGACCGCGCAGATGGGCGCGCCGACCGTCGTGCACGAGAAGCTCCCGAACGGCTCCGAACCCGAGCTTGCCTTGCGGGCGCTGGAAAAACACCTCGGCGCGAAGGCCGACGCGACGATGCCGATCGAATGCGGCGGGATCAACTCGATGATCCCGCTGGTCGTCGGCGCGCGGCTGCGCCTTCCGGTGGTCGACGCCGACGGCATGGGGCGGGCGTTCCCGGAGCTGCAGATGGAGACGTTCGGCGTGTACGGCGTCCCCGGTTCGCCGATGGGCATCGCCGGGGAACGCGGCGAAACCACGCTGATCGACACCGGCGCCGACAACCGGCGGATGGAATGGCTCGCGCGCGGGGTCACCATCCGGCTCGGCGGCGTCGCGCACATCGCCGAGTACTCGATGCGCGGCGCGGACGTAAAACGCACCGCCGTGCCGCGGACGCTCTCGCTCGCGTTGAGCGTCGGCCGGGCGATTCGCCTTGCCCGCGAAGAGAATGCCGACCCCGTGGCCGCGCTGGCGACCGCGCTCGGCGACACGTTGTACTCGCATCTGCGCGTGTTGTTCCGCGGCAAAGTGTCCGATGTGGAACGCCGGACCGAGGAAGGGTTCGCCAGGGGACGCGCCGCGGCGGTGTCCTTCGACGGCGAGCACAAGCTGGAAATCCTTTTCCAGAACGAAAACCTGGTCGCGCTCGTCGACGGCGACGTGCGTTGCCTGGTGCCCGACCTGATCTGCGTGCTGGAGGCGGATTCCGCCGAGCCGATCACCACCGAGACGCTGCGCTACGGCCAGCGGGTCATTGTGGTGGGCATCTCGACGCCGCCGCTCATGCGCACCCCGGAAGCACTGGCCACGTTCGGCCCGGCGGCGTTCGGGCTGGCGCACGATTTCGTCCCCGTGGAGGTGGTTTCGTGAGTTCGCTCGACGGCCGGGCGGTCGTGGTGCTCGGCGGCGGTTCCGGGATCGGGCTGGAGGTCGCCCGGCGCGCGACGGCGGCGGGCGCGCTCGTCCACCTCGGCGGCCGGACCGGCGACAAACTCCGGGCCGCCGCGGCGGAGCTGGGCCCGACCGCGACCTGGCAGGCCGTGGACACCACCGGCCAGGCGTCGCTGGCCGAGTTCTTCGGCGCGCTGGACCGGGTCGACCACCTGTTCACGCCCGCCGCGTCCTACACCGTCGGCCCGATGCGGGACCTGAGCGACGAGGAGGCGGAAAGCCCGTTCGTCACGAAGTTCTGGGGCCAGTACCACGCGGTGAAACACGCCGCGCCGAAGCTGTCGGACGACGCTTCGGTGGTGCTGATGTCCGGCGTCGCGAGCGTGCGCCCGCCCGCCGCGGCTCCGGCCTACATCGCGTGCAACGCGGCGATCGAGGGGCTCGGCCGCGGACTCGCGGTGGAGCTGGCCCCGGTACGGGTGAACGTCGTGTCGCCGGGCACGATCGACGGGAACCTGTGGGCCGGGCGTCCGGCGGGCGCGCGGGAGGCGAGTTTCGCGCAGTACCGCGCGGACACCCTGCTGCACCGCGTCGGCCGGGAGTCCGAAGTGGCCGATGCCGTGCTGTACCTGTTCACCAGCACTTACACCACTGGTTCGACGCTGTATCCGGACGGCGGTTACAGCTTCCGCTGATACGCTGACCAGCCATGCGCATCACCGCCGCGGACGTGCCGGCACTCGAACGCGGCGTCGCGCTGCTCGGGTCCGGCGGGGGCGGGGACACCGTCACCGCGGCGGTGCTGCTGCGGCGGCTGACCGAATCCGGCCGCGAACCCGTCGTGCACCCGATCGCGGACGTGGCGCCGGACACCCTCGTGGTTCCGGCCGGGATCGTCGGCGCGACCGCCGCCTTCGCCGAGAAACTGCCGAGCGGCGACGAATTCGTCTCGGCGATCGCGGCGATCGAACGCTGGACCGGGCAGCGCGCGCAGGCGTTGATGACCATCGAGATCGGCGGTCTCAACGGCCTGCTTCCGCTGGTGATCGCCCAGGAACTGGGTCTGCCCTGCGTGGACGCGGACCTGTCCGGACGCGGCCTGCCGCGGCTCGACCAGCTCTCGGTCGCCGCGACCGGCCGAGGCGTCGCTCCGGCCGCGATGGCCGAGCCCGGCGGCCGGGTGGTGGTGCTCGCCGCCGCGCCGGCCGCGGTGGTCGAGAGCGGGATCCGCGCGTTCCTGGCCAGCTCCGGCGGCTGGGCGGCGATCGCGCTGGCCCCGATCCCGGCCGGCGAACTGGCCGAACACACCGTGCCCGGCACGACGAGCGCGGCGCTCGCCCTCGGCGCCCGCGTGCTCGCGGCGGGGGAGAGCCCGGACCTCGCCGCGCTGGAAACGGCCCTCGACGGCCAGGTTCTCGCCCGCGGCCGGGTGCTGGAGGTGTCCCGGCACATCGGCCCGGGCCAGCACGGGCACCCAGGCTTCGGCCGCGGCTCGGCGACGCTGACCGATCACCGCGACGGCGCGCTGCTGCGGCTGGAAATGGAGAACGAGTACCTGCTGGCGCTGCGGGACGGGCGGCCGGTGGCCTCCACTCCGGACGTTCTGTCGGTGCTCGACCGCCGCACCGGCGTCCCGCTGCAATGCGACGCGATCCGCGCCGGGGTGGAGGTGGACGTCGTGTGCCTGGCCGCGTCGCCGTTCTGGACCGACCCGCGACACCGTCCGCTGCTGGAACCGCGTGCCTACGGAATCGACTGCGATCCGGTGGCGGCCCAGTGATTCTCCGTCAGCTGCTCGCACTGCCTTCGTGGGCGGGCCCGGTCCGGGTGTGCGCCGGCGAGTCCGGTTTGGACCGTCCGCTCAAGACAGTCAGGGCCGCGCTCGACGCGTCCGGCGCGCCCGCTTCCGGCGAACTGGTGGCGGTCGTCCGCCCGCTGGGTTCCGATTGGCAGATCGACGCTCTCCTGCGCCGGTGCGCCGACGCCCGGGCCGCCGGAGTCCTGCTGCCCGGAGCCGAACCGCTTGCCGCGTCGCGACTTCTGGCCGAACGGCTGTCGGTGCCGTTGCTGGTCGCGTCCGCCGATCCGCTCGATCTGCTCGTGGCCGCCCGCCTCGCGCTGGCCGCTCCGGACATCGACCGCGCCGACGCGGTGCTCGCCGCGCACCGGGCGCTGGGGGAGCGGCTGCGACCGCCGGAAGAAATCGTGACCGTGCTGCGGCGGCTGCTGGACGCTCCGGTCGCCGTCCTCGACGACCGCGGCGAGGTGCTCGCCGGGGAACTCGCCGAGGCCGCCCGCGTGCGGGTGCACGAGCCAGTCCCGCAACGCGTCGCCCTCGCGGACGGTGTTCTGCTGGCGCATCCTGCGGTGCTGCCGCAGCCGTCGGTCTGGCTGGCCGCTGAGCTGACCGGCGCGAAGGCACCACGCGCGGACGTCGTCGCCGCGACGCTGGCCGTCGCCGCCGGTGCCGTGCAGCGCTGGCTGCTGGCCCACCGCCTGGAACTGGAACGCGATGCCCGCTCCCGGTCCGCACTGCTGGGCGACCTGCTGCGCCAAGACACCGAACCCGGTGCCGACCTGCGCCGACGCGCGGCAGACGCGGGCTGGCGACTCGGCGGCTGGCACGTCGGCCTGCGGATCGGCGTGCCCGCAGACGTCGACACGGTTTCGCGCACGCAGGAGGTCGTGCGCGCGCTCCGGGCCGAGTCGATCGATGCGGTAACCGTCGAACACGGTGAGGGCTGGACCGGCTGGGTCACCTTCGACCAAGAACCGACCGCGGAACGGGTGCGGGCGCTGTCCGCGCGGCTGCGCGCCGTGCACCACAGCCTGCGCCGCACCCTCGACGCGCACCTGGGCGTCGGCCGCCCGCACGCCGACGGTCTCACCGCGACAGTCGCCGAAGCCACCGACGCCGCCCGCCTCGCCGCGACCCGTCCGGAGACCGGGCATTTCCTGCACGTAGACCAGCTCGGCATGGCGCAGCTGCTGCTGGAGTGGACCCGCACGGACACCTTCGAGCCTGCCGCGCGTGCGTTGCTCGCTCCGCTGGTCCCGGTGCCCGGCGACCTGATCCGCACCCTCGCGGCTTACCTCGACGTCGAGTCTTCCCTCGCCGAAACCGCGACGATGCTGGGGATCCACCGGAATACGGTCGCCGCGCGGGTCAGCCGGATCGAGCAGCTGCTGCACGTCGACCTGTCGCGTCCGGACGAACGGCTCGCCCTGCACCTGGCCGCCCGCGCGGTGATCCTGGCCCGGTCCGGTGAGTAGTACTGGCAGGGCCAGTCACAGCCTTGGGGATCGGCTGCGCGGAAGGCAGACTCGGGGCATGGGCAAGAACGACCTTGGCGATTTCCTGCGGGCCCGCCGCGGCGGGCTGAAGCCGGACGAGATCGGTCTTCCGGACGGATTCGACGGCGGACGGCGGGTTTCCGGCCTGCGCCGCAGCGAGGTGGCGCAGCTGGCCGGGGTGAGCACCGAGTACTACACCCGGCTGGAACAAGGCCGTGCCCGGCAGCCGTCCGAGCAGGTGCTGCACGCCCTGTGCGACGCGCTGCGGTTCGACGACATCGAGCGGCGGCATCTGTTCGCGCTCGCGGGAGCCACGGCCGAACGCCTGGACCAGGCCGAGCCTTCGTCCCGGCTGCGTCCGGCGCTGCGGCAGGTGCTGGACTCGATGGAGCTGGCGTCGGCTTTCGTCAGCGACCGGAACCTGACCGTCGTCGGCGGGAACGCGTTGTGGGCCTTGCTGTTTCCCGGCGTGGCCGAGCTGCCGCGGCGGGAACGCAGCATGGCGCGCTGGACGCTGCTGGATCCGCGGGCCCGCCTGGTGTGGCGGGACTGGGCACGCGTCGCCCGCGACTACGTGCACGGGTTGCGGCTGGCCGCGGCCGCGCAGCCGCGGAATCAGCACATCGCCAGCCTGATCGGCGAGCTGATGATGCGGTCGCCCGAGTTCCCGGCGTGGTGGTCGGAACACCGCGTCCGGGAACGCAGCACCGGTCTCAAACGGCTGCGCCATCCGGTCGCCGGCGATCTGGAACTGCAGTACGAGATCTTCGCCTCGGTCGCCGACCCCGGCCAGTCGATGGTCGTCTACAGCGCGCCGGCCGGTTCGCCTTCGCAGGAACGGCTGCGGCTGCTGGCCAGCTGGGGCCGCGAACCGGCCGCTCCTGCCGAATCCTGACCTTCGCCCACCATCAGACCCTGCTGTACCCGCGGGGTCCATACCGTCATGCCCGCTTCACGAAAGGATATCTCGCAGTGCGCAAAACCTTCCTGATCACCGGCGTCAGCACCGGCCTCGGACGGGCCGTCGCCCGGCGCGCCCTCGCCGCCGGGCACCAGGTCGCGGGCACCGTGCGCACCGAAGCGCACGCGGCCGATTTCCGGGCACTGGACCCCGAACGCGCCCGCGCCTTCGTCCTCGACCTGACCGACGCGGACCGGATCGAACCCACGGTGCGCGCCGCCGAAGCGGAACTGGGCCCGGTCGACGTGCTCGTGGCCAACGCCGGATACGGGCTCGAAGGCACCTTCGAGGAATCGTCGATGGCGGATCTGCGCCGCCAGTTCGAGGTCAACGTCTTCGGCACGGTCGCGACGATCAAGGCGGTCCTGCCCGGCATGCGCGAACGGCGCGACGGCCAGATCTTCGTCATCACCTCGATGGGCGGGCACACCACCTTCCCCGGCCTGGCGTTCTACGAGGGCAGCAAACACGCGCTGGAAGGCATCACCGGCACTCTCGCCCAGGAGGTCGCGCAGTTCGGCGTGCGGGTCACCGCGGTGGCCCCCGGCGCGTTCAAGACCGACTGGGCGGGCCGGTCGCTGGTCCGCGCCCCGCGCGGCATCGCCGACTACGACGCCCTGTTCGACCCGATCCGGACCCGCCGCCAGGCCCTCGCCGGGCAGGGGATCGGCGATCCCGATCGCGCGGGCGACGCGATTCTGCGGCTGCTGGACGCGGAAAACCCGCCGGTGCACCTGCTGCTGGGCTCGGACGCGCTGCGCCTGGTCGCGGCCGGACGTCAGCGCGTGCAGGAGGAATTCGACGCCTGGCAGGACCTGACCCTCTCGACCGACTCTGCCGAAGGCGGCGTGACGGTCGCCTGACCTCATCGGTGCGGGGACCCGGACCGGGTCCCCGCACGGCAGGTCAAACGCGTCCGCGCACGAGGTCGATCAACCGTCCGAGCACGTGATCGCCCGACGCGCGGAGGCCGTTGTGCTCGTACTCGTTGGTGATCCACGGCCGCAGCGCCGGGATCAGCCGCGCGGTCTCCTCGGAGAACACCCGCTCGACGTACATGTCGTCGGCGTAGATCGCGGCCGCCGCCGGGACCGTGCACTCGCGCAGCACGTCGGCGTCGTACAGCCGCGGCCACTCGTGCGCGGCGAGCAACTCGGCGGTCTCCTTCATCGGCCGGAGGCTGTGGAAGTCGTCGAAGAGCCAGGGGAACACGTGCTCGCCGGTGAACAGCGTCCGGTCGGTGCGGAACTCGTCCGGCAGCACGCGCTCGGCGGACCAGCGGGTGGCGAACCCGTCGGCGTAGGACGACTCGTGGATGACCGAATACAGCGGATTGCGCGCGGTGAACGGCAGCGAGCTCGCGACGTCGTGGGCGAAGGCGGGGGACTTCGGGTCGCGTTCGAGCAGGTAATGCAGCGTCTCCTCGCCGCCGCTGGCGCCGAAGAGGTAACCGAGCTGCTGGAACAACCGCGCGGTGAGCGGACTGCCGTCGGGCAGGACCACGGCCCCGTCGTCGAGCAACGGCAGCAGCGCCTCGACGCGCTCGCGATCGCCGGGGTAGCGGAGGTAGTACTGGCGGTTGCGCTCGACGAGGTTCGCGAACGTCGCGGTGTAGACGTCGTCCGGATGCCGCGCGATCGGCGGCAGTCCGCCGGTGAAGAAGGCCTCGGCCAGCCCCTCGGGGTACTGGGAAAGGTAAGCGAGCGTGCAGAACCCGCCGAACGACTGCCCCAGCACGCTCCACTTTTCGACACCCAGCTGCTGCCGGATGAACTCAGCGTCGCGCACGATCGCGTCGGCGCGGAAATGGGTGAGATAGCCGGCCTGCTCGGCCGGCGTGCCCGGCAGCGCGCCGACCGGCGTGGAGCGCCCGGTGCCGCGCTGGTCGAGCATCAGAACCCGGTACTCCCGCAACGCCCGCGGCAACCAGCTCGGCACGCCCCGCGACGGCCGCGGCGCTTCGTGCCCCGGACCGCCTTGGAGATACACGAGAAACGGCCGTTCCAGCCCGTCCGGATCAGCGACCTCCCGCGCGAAGACGGTGATCTTCGCGCCGCCGGGACGGGAATGGTCGAGGGGGACGGAGAACTCGTGCTCGGTGAGCACCAGGCCGGAAATGCGCACGGTGGTTGCCATAGGGGCGATTCAATCAGAACCGACGTCCGGGAAGCCACGGAAATCGGCGGGTTTGGTCTACTGTGGACGGTCACGCCCGGGGTGCCGGAACCGGGGCGCTGACCCGCAGCTGGCTTGGCCGGGTCCCTCGGCAGGCGGTCACCTCCCGCTGGAGCTTCTCACCCCGACCGGCTTCGCGTCGCTGTGTGCCTGGTCCGAGCCCCGGCAGGGAAACGGCGTTACTCCTTGCCCATCGACCGGCGGATCTCGGCCAGCTTGTCTTTAGCCGCTTCTTTGCGGTCGGCGATCTTCTTGTCCAGCGACTGCAGATCCTCCGGGCCGCCGATCCCGGCGAGCTCCTGCGCGCCGACCGAGGTGGTGTAGCGCTTCTCGATCCGGTCCCGCACGAAGTCGAACGACGGGGCGCCGTTGTCGCTGTAGTCGGGTTCGGGGAGATCGGCGGGCGGCGGCGTGCCGGGACTCTCCACGATCTCCGCGTCGAGCGGCTGCTGTTCGCCGGGCTTGTCCGCGCTCATCGTCTCGCCTCTTCTCGGTCGTCGGCTCCGTCTCCGACCCTAGCCGACCTCGCGCGGGCGGGTGGATGTTTCGCCGCCGCCGATGTGCGGTAGCCCACCGGGGAGAGAAAGGAGCCCACGATGCTTCGCCCCCGCTCGACCGCGCCGCCCGCCCCGCCTGAGCCCGTTCCGCCGGGCCCGGTGGAGCCCGACCCGGTGACGCCGGGACCGGACCGTCCGCTTCCCGACCCCGAGCCCCTCCCGCCCGAGTCGGAACCCGGCCCCGAGCTGGCGGCGGCCCGTCCCCGCCCGCTCGCGCGGCTCTCCGTCCCCGCGACGGTCGGTGCAGGACTCTTTGCGGGAATCTGACTCCCGCAAAGAGTCCTGCACCGACCGTCGCGGGGACGGACCGGGTCCCGACGATCCGGGCAAGTCCGAAGCCCTTCGCAGCTGAGTTCTCCGGCGGCCTGGCCCGCACGCGCCGCCGCTGTTTTCGATGCGCGAGCCTCCGGCCGCGAAGGCCGCTGGCCGCGTCTCGGCTGAATCCCGGAGCCGAGCCGCCCGCTCAGCTGACCGCCGGCCGTTCCGCGCGAACCTCAGCGAAGCACCCGGAACTCCCGGCTCAGCCGCGAAACCCGCCGGCCGCCAGTGCCGCGTCCACCTTCGCCCGGTGCGCCTCCGCCCACTCGTCGAGCGTCTGCGCCTCCTCCTTCGCCAGTTTCGCCCGCGCGTCCACCAGCACCCGCGGAGCGTCCGCCCCCGGCACCACGACCACGCCTTCCTCGTCCGCGACGACGATGTCCCCGGCGTGCACCGTCACCCCGCCGCACCGAGCGGGCTCGCCGAGCGGCGTCACCGCGGCTTTCGTCCCGGGAATCGGGAGCACGCCCCGCGCGAAAACCGGAAAACGCGCCTCACGGACCTCCGAGAGGTCGCGGATCACGCCGTCCAGGACGAAGCCCGCGACGCCCCGGCGCTGAGCGGTCGCGCAGACGTTGCCGCCGGCCAGTGCGTAGTCGACGTCGCCGGATTCCGCGACGATCACCGCTCCGGCGGGCGCGCGATGGATGGCCGCGTGCAGCATGAGGTTGTCGCCCGGCGGGCAGCGCACCGGGTACGCGGGCCCGGCGATCCGCGGCACGGGACCCCACAGGGGCCGCACGCCGTAGTCGAGCACCTGGCCGCGGCCGAGCAGGTCGGCCAGCGTCGTGGTCGGGATGTCGGCGAAACCGTCGTCCATGGACGGCGATGCTCTCACGCGCGGCCCGGCCGGATACCGTTCCGTGGCACCGATCACGGAGGAGAAGATGGCTTTCCGGCACACCGTCGCCCAGTCGCCGGTCGGCGACCTCACCCTGGTCGCCGACGGCAGCGCGCTGGTCGCCGTCTACTTCGACGGGCACAGCCGGACCCCGCGTTTCCCGGACTTCGGCCCGCGCGCCGACGACGGTTTCGCCGACGCGGCTGAGCAGCTCGACGAGTACTTCACCGGCCAGCGCCGGACCTTCGAACTCGAAGTGGACCTGCGCGGCTCCGAGTTCGAACGCCGCGTGTGGCAGCTGCTGACCCGCATCCCCTACGGCGAGACGCGCACCTACCGCGACCTGGCCCTCGAACTGGGCGAACCCGGCGCGGCCCAGGCGGTCGGCAACGCGAACGGCTGGAACCCGCTGAGCATCGTCGTGCCCTGCCACCGGGTGGTCGGCAGCAGCGGCGGCCTCACCGGATACGCGGGCGGCGTCGACCGGAAACGATTCCTGCTGCAGCTGGAAGAACCGCCCGCCGACGACGCCGGACGCCTTTTCTGACGGATCACCCGAGCGAGGCGCGACCGTGCTTCCAATACCCCTGGAACGCGATCGCTTGCTTCGGCACCCCGCGCTCCCGCGTGAGGAACCGCCGCGCGCCGGTGGCCAGCCCGCTTTCTCCGGCGACCCAGGTGTAGCCCGGCGGATCGGAAAGATCGAGCTGGCCGAGGACGTCGAGCGCGAGCCGCCCGGGCAGCCGGTCGTCCTCGCGGACCAGCCACTGGACCTGGGTGCCGAGCGGCACGTCGACCGCCTGGATGTCGTCGCGCGCCCCGACTTCCAGCAAGACGGTGGCCCGCAGACCAGGCGAGGACTCCAGGATCGCCAGCGCCGCCGGGATCGCGCTCTCGTCGGCGAGAAGAAGCTGCGTGACGCCCGCTGGCGGCAGGTAAGCGATCCCCTCGTCGAGGATCCCGACCTCGTCGCCCGGCCGCGCGTTCTCGGCGAACTTCGAGGCCGGACCGCCGTCGCCGTGCACCGCGAACTCGATGTCGACCTCGCCGGGCCGCGTCGCCCGGATCGTGTAGTTCCGCACCCATGGCCGGGACGCGGCGCTCATGAGCATGTGCTGCGCGAGCCAGCGGGTGCTCGAAGCGGTGGGGAGACGCAGCCCGCGCTGACCCTCGCGCGGGAAGAACAACCGGCACCACTGGTCGAACCCGAGCGGCGTGAAGTCCACGAGATCCTCCCCGCCGGCGGTGAGGGTCACGAAATGCGTGGACGTCCGCTCGGCGCGCAGCACGGACGCCCGGAGCAGCCGCCTGCTGTCGGGCGTGCGGCGCTGGGGGAGGGTCGGCATGATGGATCCCGATGTCATTTAGGTAAGGCTTACCTTAAGAACGTTAGCCGGTGCTGCGCTGGGACGGCAAGGGCCGAAACCACCCTGGTCGCAGCTGTGCATACGCCTTGCCTAGGCGGGCGCGTCCGTTCGAGCGGGCCTTGCCGAGCGCCGCGTTCCTGGGGCGATCACTCTCTGTGTCACTCATGTGGGTGACAGTTGATCGCTCAATAATCCGGCTCGACGTGACACTCTGTGGAGTACTGCGCCTCGGCCCCGGGTGCCGGGGCCGAGGTTTCTCCGTGTGGCGACTGTGCGAATGAACGTGCATCTTCCCGTGTCAGAGCCGGTTCTTAGCAGTTCGCGGACGCGTCAAGAGGTCTGGACAAGTCACGGCCGGAGTGCCCGTCTGGGGTCGAATCGGTGACCGCGAAGAGTAGCGAAAACCGTCACTCGAACCGTTAGGCGACGCTGAGGGACCGTTCACCGCGACACTGCCAGTAGAGCTGGCTGGTGACGCACCGTCTTCGCCAGGATGAGCGCATCCGGGGCCCGCGCCGCACGACAGGCGGGACCCGGACAGCCGTCGGAACCGGTCCGCCGGCCGGAAGGGAAAGGGATGACGACCTCATGACGGTGGTTCCCTGCCTCGCCGACCAGCCGCGCCGAACCGGGCAGCCGCGCCGGACCGGCGAGCCGCCCGCGCCGGAGGAAAGCGCGGTGCTGGTCCTGGAGCCTCAGCCGGAGCCCGCTGGGGAAACGGAGCTGCCCCGCGACCCGCTGGAGAGGCTGGCGCGGCCTGCCGACGCGGCGGCCGAGGATGCCAGCAACGCGGCGAAGGCCAGCGCAGCCGCGGGCGATGCGGCCGAGCCAGGCAACGCGGCGAAACCCGAGATGGTTGCAGGCAGTTCGGCTGAGCCCGCCCAGTCCGGCGACGCGGCGGCCAGCGGCTCGGCGAACGCCCACCTGCCTGCGAGCAGTTCAGCCGAGCCCGCCCGGCGAGGTGGTGTGGCGGCGGGCGACGGGGCGAATCCTGGCGCGGCCGCGAACATCCCGGTGCGGCCGGCCGGGCCGGTCCGCCCCGATCGCGAGCATCCCGCCCGGCGAGGTGGTGTGGTGGCCGGCGACGGGGCCGAACCCGCCCCGGTCGCGAACCCTCCGGTGCGACCGGCCGGACCGCTCCGCCCCGATCCCGAACATCCCGCCCGAGTCCGCGTCGTCGTCGACTGGGATGTCTGCTCCCGCCCGCCCCGCCGGGTAGCGACCCGGGACGAGATGGTCGCCTCCGCGCACCGCGTTCTGGCTCGGCGCAAGCCCGGACGGCACCGCAAGCCCGACACTCGCGATCCCTGGCTGTCGCGCGCCGCGGATTTCGTCGTCGCCTGGGCGTCCACGCTCCGGATGGCGTTGCTTCTCCTCGCCGGGACCGCGTTCCTCACCGGCCTTGTGCTGATGAACAGCCCGATCACGGGCGTCGCGGTGACCTCCGCGACTCTCGCCGCGGGCGTCGCGGCGTGGGCGGCCCGGCCGCGAAAGTCGCCGACGCATCGTTGCTGACCGATGTCGATCCCGCGCCAGGCCGTTCGACGAGAATGTGCCGGCTGGACGAAACCAGCCCCGACCCGAGGAGCGGTCAATGCGTTTCCTGATGATGCACCGGCTCGACGAAAGCGCCCCCGAGGCCTGGAACCCCAGCCCCGAGTTCATGGAGAAAATGGGCGCGTTCATCCAGGACTGGACCGAACGCGGCATCCTGATCACCGCCGAGGGCGTGCACCCGTCGGACAAGGGCGCGATCGTCCGCAAACCCCGCGGCGCGACGCCGGCCGCGACGGACGGGCCGTTCACCGAGGCCAAGGAGGTCATCGGCGGGTTCGCCCTGGTCAACGCCGCGGACCGGGCGCAGGCGGTCGAGTACGCGAGCCAGTACGCGGACCTGTTCGACGAGATCGAGGTCGAGGTCCGGCAGGTCGTGGAGTTCGACGACCTCCCGGACCTGACCGCGAACTAGCCCAGCGCGCCGGGCATCCGGCCGCATTCGCGAGCCAGGTCCTTGTCATTGGTTGACCCGCACCGCGTCTCGGGCGGATCTTCGTTCCGGGGAACGGGGGTCCGGGGAGGCAGCGGTGCGGGTCATGCTCACGGCGACCTTGACAACGATGTCGGCGCTGCTGCCGGTCCAAGCGAAAGCGCCCCAGCCGGCGGCGAACATCGTGATGTGCGACAAATACTGCGACGACCGAGCCGCCGACCAGGCGTCCAGCGACCGGATCGCGGTCACGACAGCGCTCGACGACCGGATCCTCCAGCTCCACTTCGCCGACGGCGACCCGATGGGCTGGGCCGTCGTCGACCACTCGCGCCCCGGCGACCAGGTGCGGCTCGACCGGTCCTTCGACGGCGGCGCGACCTGGGACGGCGGCGCGCGGCTCGGGCTCACCACCGCGCCGTCCGGGGTCGGTGGCTGGCGCACCCGGATGGACAACAACGACGACTGGAACAACCGCGGCGTCGGCGCCCTGCGCGCGTGCGGCAGCGCGGTCGACACCGGCCGGATCGCTTGCACGCCTTGGGCACGCACCCGCTGGAACGCGGCGAACCGCGCGCAAGCGGTGGCGACCGCGATGATGGCGCTCTACGACAACGGCACCGGCTACTTCCGCGACGGCGGCGGCTGGGGCACCGCGGTTTCGCTGGCCGCGGTGATCCGCAACGCCTCGGTCAGCCGGATGGCCAGCTACGACTACGCGATGGCCGCGACGTACGACAAGAACGTCAACGCCGGCCGCGGCCAGTTCCGCGACGAGTTCTCCGACGACACCGGCTGGTGGGCGATGGCGTGGCTCGACGCCTGCGACCGCACCGGCCAGCAGCGCTACCTCGCCACCGCGAAGGCCGGCGCCGACCACATGCAGACCTTCTGGACCGGCGACTGCGGCGGCGGCATCCAGTGGAAAGAAGGCCTGACGTACCAGGCGGCCATCTCCAACAGCCGGTACATCCAGGTCAACGCCGCCCTCGCGGACCGCACCGGCGACGCGACCTGCCGGACCCGGGCGCGGCAGGGCTGGGAGTGGTTCCGCGGCAAGGGGCTCGTCGGGTCCGACGGCCTGGTGGCGGACGGCATCGACGGCACCAGCTGCGCCGCGGTCGGCCAGCGCTACACCTGCAACCAGGGCGTGTTCGTCTCCGGCATCACTGCGCTGGCCAAGGTGACCGGCGACCAGAACCTGATCAGCACGGCCCGTTCGGTGGCCGACTCGACGACACGCACCGGTTCGTTCTTCACCGGCTCAGACGGCATCGTCCACGACCCGGGCGAGGGCGGCAGGTGCACCGACGACGGGTCGTACTTCAAGGCCGGACTCGTCCGCGGTCTGTCCGAACTGGACGCCGCGACACCCGACGCGCCCTACCGGGATTTCCCGACCAGGCAAGCGGATTCCGCGTACGCCCGCTCCCGCAACGACTTCGACCAGTACTCGCGCTCATGTCCTCCAGCGCGAACAAGGGCGCGGGCTGCCAGGCTGCGGGCTCGCCCTGATGAACGCGACGCACTAGCCCGGTTGGTGACCGGCAGCACACCCGTCTCCGCGAGGCCTGTCCGGGTACGGTTGACGGTGCCACGGAATCCTGCGTGGTTCATGCGGACGGGGAAGGGCGATCGTGGAGCTGAAGGTCGGGTACAAGGCGTCGGCGGAACAGTTCGGGCCTCGCGAGCTGGTGGAGTTCGCGGTGCGGGCCGAGGAGCTGGGGCTGGACTCGGTGTGGGTGTCAGACCATTTCCTGCCGTGGCGGCACGAGGGCGGGCACGCGCCGTGGGCGCTGGCGTGGATGCCCGCGGTGGCGGAGCGGACCAGCCGGGTGCTGATCGGGACCAGCGTCTTGACGCCGACGTTCCGGTACAACCCGGCGGTGATCGCGCAGGCGTTCGCGACGATGGCGCTGCTGTCGGGCGACCGGGTGATCCTGGGCGCGGGCACCGGCGAGGCGTTGAACGAGATCGCGGTGTCGGGCCGGGAGTGGCCGGAGTTCAAGGAGCGGTTCGCGCGGCTGCGCGAGTCGGTGCGGCTGATGCGCGAGCTGTGGAGCAAGGACAACGTCGACTTCGAGGGCGACTACTACCAGCTGGTCAACGCGAAGATCTACGATCGGCCGGAGCGTCCGGTGCCGGTGTACATCGCGGCGGGCGGCCCGGTCGTGGCGAAGTACGCGGGCCGGGCGGGCGACGGGATGATCTGCACGTCGGGCAAGGGCATGGAGCTCTACACCGAGAAGCTGATGCCGGCGATGGCCGAGGGCGCGGCCGCGGGGGAGCGGGACGCGTCGAAGGTGGACCGGATGATCGAGATCAAGATGTCGTACGACCGGGACCCGGAGAAGGCGCTGGCGAACACGCGGTTCTGGGCGCCGCTGTCGTTGAGCGCGGAGCAGAAGCACACGGTGTCCTCGGCGGAGGAGATGGAGCGGCTGGCCGACGAGCTGCCGATCGAGCAGGTCGCGAAGCGGTGGATCGTGGCGTCGGACCCGGACGAGGCGCTCGCGCAGATCAAGCCGTATCTCGACGCGGGCCTGAACCATCTGGTCTTCCACGGCCCCGGCCACGACCAGGAGCGTTACCTCGGCCAGTTCGCCGAGGACGTGCTGCCGCGGCTGCGCGCGCTGTCCTGACCGCGATGCTCGGGGAACCCCCGTCCGGCTTCGGCCGGGCGGGGGTTTTCAGTCTTCGCTGGGGAAAAGGATCGGGCTGAGCAGGTATCGCGTGCGTCCTGGAGCGGGAGCGTTGGCGAGCGCGGGCGCGATGGCTTGGCGCATGCCGTCGATCATCGCGAGCAGTTCGTCGCGGTCCAGCCAGACGGCGTGCTGCCGGTAGCCGACGAGATCCTCGACCGGATCCGCCTCATCCCGGCTCAGGTAGGCGTCGAACTCGGCGACCAGTGCGGCGGTCGCGGCGGCGAATCCGCGCCGGTGGTCGTCCGGAGTCAGCCGGGCGATCGCGGTCTGATCGATCGACGCGCGTTCCTTGCGCAGCCGGTAGGTCCGTTCGACCGCGCCGCGCACGCGCTGTTCGCCGGCCACTTCGAGGACGCCGCCGCCGGCGAGGAGGTCGACGTGCCGGTAGACCGTCGCCTTCGAAACGTCCGGGAGCAGCGCGCCCAGTTGCGCGGTGGTGAGCATCCGGTCGCCGCGCAGCGCGTGCACGATCCGCAGCCGTACCGGATGTCCCAGCAGAGTCAACACGTCCACTCCTGAATAGTCTCATACAGTGCTATCATTCGCATGTATTGAGAACAATGCGAGCTGTCGCCGGGCAGGTGAGGGACGGCCGGTTTCGCGAGGTGGAGACGCGGTTCTCGCCGGGGTCGCGGGCGGCGGTGCCCGGCGTGGTGCTGGAAACGGCGTGGAATGCGCAGCTCGGCGAGCACGGTCCGGTGACTGCGCTCGGCGAACCGGTCGCCGAGCCGGCGGGCCCGGAGCTGACGCGGGTTCAGGTGCCGGTCGTCTGCGCGCGGGGCGGATTCCTCGTGATGCTGTCGGTCGACTCGACGGGAGAACCGTCGCGGGGCTTCGGTTCGCGTCCGCTGTGGGATGGACCGAACCGTCCTATGCGGACGAATCGGCGCTCGTTGAGCAGGATGTCGTTCTTTCCGCGGAACCCCATTCGGCACCGGGGACGCTGACCGTGCCGCGAGGGGAGGGGCCGTGGCCGGGCGTGGTCGTGCTCAGCGGAGGCGGAATCTTCGACCGCGACGAGACGGCCGGGCCGAACAAGCCGCTCAAGGATCTCGCGCGGGACCTGGCTTCTCGCGGCGTCGCGGCGCTGCGCTTCGGCAAGGTGACCTACGCCCGTCCCGAGCTGGCGGCCGCGCCTGGCTTCACGATGTCGGCGGAGTACGTGCCGCATGCCGTCGCGGCCGTTCGTCTTCTGCGGGCCCAGGGCAGCGTCGATGCTTCGCGGGTGTTCGTGGCCGGGCACAGCATGGGCGGGAGGGCCGCGCCGCTCGTGGCGGCTGCCGAGCCCTCGGTCGCGGGGCTGGTTCTGCTGGCGGCCGACGCCGAGCCGACGCACCGCGCCGCGGTCCGGGTGGTCCGGCGTCTCGCTGCCTTGGACGCCGGGATCGAGGCGCTCGCCGAGCCGATCGCCCGCCAGGCCGGTGCGGTCGCGGATCCGGCGGTGTCGCCGTCGGCGCCGGGGGAGGGATTGCTGTTCGGCTATCCCGGGTCGTACTGGCTGGAGTTGCGCGAGTACGACCGCGGCGGCGCTGGAGGCTCCGACGTTGGTGCTGCAGGGCGGCCGGGACTATCAGGTCACCGTCGAGGACGATCTCGCCCGGTGGCGGGCCGGGCTGCCGGATGCCGCGGTCTGGAGCTATCCGGCGGACGACCACCTGTTCTTTCCCGGCGCCGGTCCCTCCACTCCGGACAGTTACCGGGAACCGCAGCACGTCGACGCGACGGTGGTGGCCGATCTCGCGGACTGGCTGGCGCGGCAGTGACCGAGGTCCGCTCCAGGCGTGCGGACCTCGATCGCTGTCATTGCCGCCTGAACCGCCTTCGGCGGGCCGCCACCAGGAAGCCCGTGCCTCCGGCGAGAAGCGCCCCGCCGAGGATCAGCAGCATCGGCAGGAGCGGAATCCCGGTCGAGGCCAGCGAATCCGTGTCCGTCGCGCCCGCGGGCGGAGAGGCCACCGGGGGAGCCGGGTTCGGGTTCGGCACCGGAGGCGCGGACGACGGGGGCGGGCCAGGCGGCAACGGAAGGTGGACCCCGGCGTCGATGGTGTGGTCGACCCCGCCCGCCTCGGCGGGAGCGGTCACCGGCGCGTAGCCGTTGCAGAGCCGTCCGGACTTCGGCGGCACGACGTTCGAATCGTGTGCCCGGTCCGGTCCGGCGGTCGGGAGCGTGAACCGCAGGTCGGTGGCCGGCGGCGTGCCCGGCACGGTGTCCGTCGCCGCGGTGCAGACGTCGAATTGCACGGTGTACTTCTCGCCCGGCTTCAGCTGGTACTCCGCGCCGACGCCGCCGAAGTAGTACTCGCCCGCCTTGCCGGTCTCGGTGCTGGCGACCTTCTTGCCGCCGGCGTCGAGCAGCGTGACCGTCGCCTTCGCGAGCGGGACCTCGTCCGTGCGGTTCGGGTCCTGGACGCCGTTGTGGTCGCCGTCGAACCACACGAGGTTGCCGATCTGGATCGGCGCGTTCGCCGCCTGGTAGGCGATGTCGCCGAGCCCGCCCGCCTTGCCGAAGCTGTTCGCCGGGCCGACGAACGCGTACCCGTGCTTCGGATTGTCCTGTCCCGGCCCGATGCCGGTGCCGACGTCGTAGTAGCCGACGCCGTCGGAGCTGACGTGCTGTGCCGGGTCGAGTTCGGTGCTGATCACCCATTGCTGCTGCGGGAGGTAGGCGACCGAACCCTGTGCGGCCTCCTGGTGCACGCCGGTGCCGGATCGGCTCGGATCGTAGAAGTCGCCGGGGAAGTACTCGACGACGCCGGGCGATTCGTGGCCGTTCGTCTCGGGCCTGCCGTGGTTGGGGCAGGAGCCGGTGCCTTCCCAGTCGTACCCGCCGCCGGGCGCCGCGCAGGCCATGGTGATGTCGCCGCCGGACATGCCGGTCGCGACTCCGTCGTGCCCCGGCCGCGGGTCGATGCCGGAGCCGAAGACGTCCATGAACCGGTCGCGGAAGCCGAGGACCATCGAGCCGTCGCGGGTGAAGGCCAGGCTCGCCAGTTCCGGCTGCGGGTTGATCCCGGGGCCCTTCCTGATGAACTTGTCCCACGAGGAGAACGAGGTGTCCCAGGGGTTCCAGTGGTCCATGCTGTCGTCCGGGTCCGGGACTGTGATGACGTAGCCGCGCCGGTAGTCGAGGCCGTGCGTGAGCACAGGGGTGAATTTCGCGCCGTCGTAGGTGTAGACCACGGCCTTCAGATCCTCGCGCCGCTTCGTGCTTTCCGCCGAGCAGACGCCGCCGACATACAGTTTCGCGTCGTGCGCGGCGACCGCGAACGGCCGCCAGTCGCCGGGCACGGCACAACCGGGATCCGGGACGGGGACGGTCCTGCCCGGCTTCGCGGTGGCTCCGGTCGCGTCGAAACTGAGCAGGTTCCGGGTCGCGAGGCTCACCGCGTACAGCGTTTTGCCGTCCTCGGCGAGCGCGATCCCGCCGAGGCTTTCCTTCCCGGGGACGTCCACGAAATGCTCGTCCTTGCGCATGTCCACCGCGCCGTGCGCGGTGACCTCGGCGTCCGGCACGTTCGCGAACAGCTTGGGCGCGCCGCCGCCGAGCGGCGTGGTGTAAATCGCGCCGCCGCCTTCGGGGCCGTAGGCGGTGAAGCGTTTCGCGAACGCCGCCTGGAAAACGCGGTCGCGGTATTTGTCGTACGCCAGTCCCCACGTGGTGCCGACTTGGGCCTGGGTGTTCAGCGCGGCCGGGCAGGCGGAGTCGGCCGGGCAGGTGCCGCGCAGGCCGCGGTCGAAAGCGACCAGCGCGCGGCTGTTCGGATCGGGCGCGCTGCCGTCGCTGTTCACCGCCGGGTTTTGCACCGGAACGTAATAGCGGGCGTCGGGCGGGGTGTGGTCGGCCGGGTTCCAGACGCCGGTGATGACCGAAACGTCTTTGCCCTCCCGCAGATCCACGAACGTCGTGAAACTGTCGAAGTGGTTTTTCTCCGTCGACGCGGGCGCGGCCCGCAGATACGCGCGATACGGCTCCGGAACGGACACGTCGACGCGGTACCGGCCGCCGGCGAGCGGGGCGGCCGGGTCCGCCACGACCTTGCCTGCCGCGTCGGTGCGGCCGCGCACCTGATGTCCGGCCGGGTCGGTGACCAGCACGGACATCCCCGGCTGCGGGGTGTCCATGGCGGCGTTGACGATGCCGGTGCCGAAGAAATCGCGGAGCACCTGGACGGTCAATGTGCCGTCCCCGGCGGCAGCGGCGGAGCCGGAGGTCACCGTCATCGCACTGCCGCCCAGCACTAAGGCGGCGGCCGTGCGGGCCAGCCTGAATCTGCCGCTCGTTCTTCTGCCGCCTCGGGTCATGACTGCGGGATCTCCGTTCTCTGCGCGGAATATTCGCGCGGCGTGCCGCAAAGCTGTAACAGTGAAGCAGAAAACGGTCTGTCCGGGTACGGTGCCGGGACAAACGGACCGGGTGAATCGAAAATCCTGCTACGGTCACTCGCTGTGCTTGGAAAACGGATCGTGCGCCGGTGGACGGTCCTCGCCGCGGCAGTGGCAGTCGCGCTCGGCGCAGGAATATTCTGGTATGCCGCCGCGGGCGCCGCGGATTCCGGCCCGCGCGCGGTCACCGCGGACGAGGCGAGCCGGCTCGCGATCGCGCGATTCCGCAATTACCGGAAACAGGCTCGTGCGGTGACGGTCAGCGTCCCCGGCGCGGCGGGCGAACTCGTGCTCACCGGTGCGGTCGATTACCGCGCCGAGGCCGGCTACGGGGTACTGAAAGGCCAGGGGCGCACCGGCTCCGGCAATGGCCTGCTCCGGTGGACCGCCAGCCGGATCGAACTCCGGCCGCTGTCGGCCGTCCCGGATTCCCCGCCGGGGAAACCGCCCGCGGACGGCTGGTTCGGCCGCCCGCTCGATCCGGCCGCGGGCGCGCTCGACCGCGCATTGGCCATTCTTCTCGGACTCGGCAGCGACCGGCCGGACAACGCGCAATTGCTGCCGCAGAACGGTGCCGAATGGGTAGCGGCCGATCAGGTGAACGGGCATCCGGTCGACGTCTTCACCGGCCCGGATTCGCGGGACCGTCCCGGCAGCGCGGGACAAGTCCGGTACTGGCTCGACGCGGACGGCGTCATGTACCGGGTGCGGGCCGTGATCCCGGGTGAAACGAATCCGGTCGTTGTTTCTTTCGACACCCACGAATTCACTGCGGTGCCGTCTGCTCGGTGATGTTTCCTTAGAGTCAGGGACCGGAATGAGGTTTCTCGGTGGCGGAGAGCGTCGGCTGACGAGACGGGCCGCAGGACCTCGGCATCGCGCGTCGGGCCTTCGGCGGTGGCGAAATCCCTGCGGGCGCGGTGGCGAAATCCTTCCCGGTCGATGAGCGCGGGTGCGGAGAAAGTCACGCGTGCCGCGCATCGCGGTGGCGAGGTCTCGCACAACAGCAACTGGGAAGCCTCATGCGGTTCGAGCCTGGGCTCGCCCGGAAGCCGCGCTGCCGCTGGCGAGTTTCGCTGTCCTTAAGCAGCGGCCACGGACGCGCGGTCTGCCAGCAGCGACGCCGCCGGAGCCTGGATCTTCGCGACGTCCGGGAACTCCGGCCCGGCCGGGACGACCGTAGGCCCGGCCGTCCGCGCGTCCGGAAACTGCGGCTGCGACGGCGGCTCCGCGACCTCGGTAAACGGAATTCCCGCGGGCGGTCTCGCTCTCGTCCACATTCCCGAGGGCGAGGCGGCGGCCGCGGGACAAGCGGCAGTAGTCGGCAGTCCCTCCGGAATCGTGTGCGGCATCCCGGAATCAAGGCAGTTTCCGCTGCCCTTGGTCGCGCCGGGGAACGTCCAGCCGACGTCGATGCCGTTCGCCGCGAAGACGTCGCCGACGATCCGGTTGCCCGTCGGCGGCACGCCCTGGGTCGCGGTGAGGACGAGCCCGGCGTTCGCGTTACCGGCGATCCGGTTGCGCAGCACCTGGTTGCCGCTGCCGCCGTCGATGCCGATCCCGATGCCCCAGCCGCCGTCGGCCTGCTCCGGCGTGGCCGCCTGCGCGTTGGCCGCGACGAGATTGCCCGCGAGCACGGAATCCCGCTGCGGCAGCAGCTTCTCCTGGTGATCGGAGTTGGCGGTGGCCCCGACCCGGTTGCCGCTGAACCGGTTCCCGACGACGTACATCTCGCCGCTGGCGTTCGTGCCCTCGAACCCGACCGCGTTGAGCTCCGCGACGTTGCCCCGCACGACCGTCCGGCACGGTTTGCATTGGCCGACATAGATTCCGGAATCAGCGCCGCCGGACGTGTACGACTGCTCGATCACTCCGTTCTGTGCGGAGAACGCATAGATTCCGTAGAGACCGTTGCGGGTGGCGGTGACGTGCGAGACCAGGAACGAACTGAGGAAGCGGATCGGCTCGTCGCCGGTGTCGTAGCCGCCGCCGTGCCCCGGCAGCCCGTCGGCGGCTTTGACCGAACCGGTCACGAGCACGCCGTTCTGCGTGTGATTCCGGACAGTCAGGTTCTCGACGGCGACACCCGGCGCGGACACGACGACGCCGTTGTCCCGCTTCACCTGCCCGTCGACGACCACTTTCTCCCGCACTTCGCCGCGCAGCGTGACCCGCGGCGTCGTGATCTTCACCGTTTCGTGGTACTCGCCCGGCGCGACGAGCACGAGATCTCCCGGCTGCGCCAGGGAAACAGCGGCGGAAATGGTCGGCGCGTCGACGGGAACGCGGATGGTCACGTCCGTTCCGTCCGGACGGTGCCCCTCGGCGGAGGAAGAACCACAACCGCTGACCAGTGCGGCGGACAGCCCGAGGATCGCCGCCATGGCGGGAAAACGCATGCGCCCAGTCTGGCATGAGCGCCGGATTCCGTTCGCGGGGCCAGGACACCGTGACGAAGGCGAGGTAACCGCCCAAGCACCGCGCCTCTGCCGGGGGAAACAACCGTGGTGGAGTGATTGTCCGGCCGGGTCGGCGGTCGCGCGCTCGGCTGGGTGCTGCGCGGCCGGACGCACGGGGGGTGCCGCCTGCCAGAGGCGAGTTCACCGGGCGCTGGGGCGGCGATGGGGCGGCAGCGTGCCCGCGTGCCCGGCGCCGTGGAGGTGCGTGGTTCCCCTCACGTGCGGCTCAGTCGCGCCCGGGGGGTCGCTGTGGCGAGGCCTGCGAGGCGGAGCATCGGCTGCGCTGAGGGGA
The DNA here is from genome assembly GCF_900115345.1 of Amycolatopsis rubida. Lineage (GTDB taxonomy): Bacteria > Actinomycetota > Actinomycetes > Mycobacteriales > Pseudonocardiaceae > Amycolatopsis > Amycolatopsis rubida. The sequence goes on from NZ_FOWC01000008.1 coordinate 37,496, forward strand.
CCGGCGTTTCGTCGATGCTGCCCTCGCCAGCGGGGCCGTTCTTTGTGGACAGTCGGTCTCCAGGCGAAATCGCCGGAGCGGCTTCGGGCACCACCGCCGATCGAACACTCGTTTCGCCGAGCCGAATTCGCCTGCGGTGCCGGAATCTGTCACGCTGCCCGTCGTGAATTCCGCTGAGCGCCGCCCTTCCCGTCGCGCTGTTCTCGGGGCGGCCGTGACCGCCGGACTCGCCGCCGGTTGCCACGCGGCTCCCGCGCCCGACGCCGAAAACCGGCCCGGCCCGATCCTGTCCACCGGTGTGCATCAAGCCGGGATCATGACGCCGCAGCAACCGCAATCGCATCTATTGGTCGTCGTCGCGGATGTTTCCGTTGCGCCAGGCCCGCTTCTCGCCGGATTGGGCCGTCGCATTCTGGCCGTGACCGCGGGGAAGGACGCGCGTCTGCTGGGCTTGCCCGCGGGCGACCTGACCGTGACGGCCGGCGTCGGGCCGAGGCTGGTCCAGACCGCGGATCCGCACCTGCCCGGTGCGAAAGACCTCCCTCCGGCCGCCCGTGAGGCGATCGCTCCGGCTTGCCGCGGCGGGGATCTGCTGCTTCAGATCTGCGCCGGCGACCCGCTGCTCCCGCCGATCGTCGCGGCCGCCCTCCTGGCGACGCGGGGCGTGCGCGAACGCTGGCGGCAGTCCGGCGCGCGCGGACCGCATATCGCGGTCTCGGACGGGCAGACCGCGCCACGGAACGTTTTGGGGTTTGTCGACGGGATCGTCGGCCCGCGGGCTCCGGTCGAGCAGCAGCGCGATCTGTGGCTTGCCGGTCCGGCTCCGGTGGCGGGCGGCACGATCGCGGTCGTCCGGCGGATGGTTCTGGACGTGGCGCGGTTCGCCGCGTTGCCGGTAGCCGAGCAGGAGGCTGTCTTCGGCCGCCGAAGGGACACCGGGGTTCCGCTGTCGGGCGGGGTCATCGGCGACGGGCCGGAGCTGGGCGCGAAAACCCCGGACGGCCGCTACCTCGTCCCGGCCGGCGCCCATGTCCGGCGGGCTCACGCGAACGTCGTGGGCGCGGGACTCATGCTGCGCCGCAGTTACAGCATGGACGCGCCGGCTCCCGGCCTGCTCTTCGTGAGCTTCCAGAACGATCTGCACACGTTCACCGCCACGCTGGCGAGCATGGAGACCGCGGACGCGCTGCTGCCGTTCACGACCACCACCGCGAGCGGGACCTTCCTGGTCCTTCCCGGCTTCGACGAGCAGCGGCCGCTGGGCTCGACTTTGTTTCCGTCATGAGCGCGGGACGCGGAAAAGCCCTGCCTCTCCGAAGAGAAGCAGGGCTTCCGGCAACGCTGGTGCGCGATACTGGGATTGAACCAGTGACCTCTTCCGTGTCAGGGAAGCGCTCTCCCGCTGAGCTAATCGCGCGAGGTGGAGACGGGATTCGAACCCGTGTACACGGCTTTGCAGGCCGTTGCCTCGCCTCTCGGCCACTCCACCGCATGGGGCTTGAGCCCTCCGAGCGGACGACGGGATTCGAACCCGCGACCCTCACCTTGGCAAGGTGATGCGCTACCAGCTGCGCTACGTCCGCACTACCGTGGCTTCGCGGCGGCACCGGCACTCTCGCGATTCCGGCTCGCACCCCGTCGCCGTGGTGTGAAGAAACCATATCCGACCCCGGCGACCGGCGCGGCACCGGGGGGTTGTTGGCCCGCTCGCGGGCCGGTGATCAGGCCAGATCATTCGGGATCAGGTGGGTGAGCGCGTCGTCGACGTCGACCCACAGGTGCTCGTTGCCCGGCAGCACGACGTCGTACGTGCGGTCCAGGAAATCGGCCAGCTCCTGCGCGGAGGCCTCGAACATGGCGTGCCCGGACGGCGAGTTCAGCTCGATCAGGACCGACTCCGGGTCCTCCACCGAAGGCCGGATGCGGACGTCCCCGTCGCCCGCGTCGGCGAGGAGGCCGTCGGCGAGCAGGTCGCGCGCGTAGACCCATTCGACCCAGCCCGCCCGCCCGGTGCGGAAGGCGGCGACGACGGCGTAGGGGTCGCGGGTGTCGTAGCGCAGCTCCACCTTCACCGGAACCGCCGGGGTCCGCGGCGCCAGCAGGTCGAAGACCGCCGTCGAGCGGAGCGTCACGTGATCGTTGCGCATCGTCCTACCCTTCGTCTCCCTTCCCGGCCCGGACGACCGAGGACAACGGTGAGACGCACCAGGGGCCCGGATCCGTCGCGAGTGCGCTTGAGATCACCCGTTCGAGACCGTCTGCCCCGAGGTCCGTCCGGTCCGTCGCCGTCCGTGCCGCGCAGCCTTCAGCGGGCGCCCGGTGGGGAGCCGCCAGTACATCTTGCGCGGTTCGGCCGCTGTGCGATAGCACCGTCGCACGGATGTCGCGGAGGGCCGCACGCGCCCCCGTCCGGGCAGGGCCTTGGTTAGCTCGGGGTTGTTCGGACGGTATTCGCTGGCAGACGCGCTGTAGTCGAATCAAACCACCCGTTTGCAGGCCCCCGAAAGTCGTGGGGTAGGCTGGTTCCGCACCGCGAGCGGGCGATTAGCTCAGCGGGAGAGCGCTTCGTTCACACCGAAGAGGTCACTGGTTCGATCCCAGTATCGCCCACAGCACCACTGCGACGGCCTGCCGGCGAACTTCGCGGCAGGCCGTTTCTCGTAGCGGGGGAGTACGCGGCCGGAGGCGACGGCGGTGCGCGAACGAGCCGGCAAGCGGACTCCGATCGACTCCGGGCCTCCGGGCCCGGTCGGATCGGGCAACGGACGAGCTTCTTCGCGAAAGCGAATTCCGTGCCCGGGTTAACGGCGCACGCGAGGTCGACGCCGGGGCCGAGGCATCAGCGACACGACGAGGATGCCCTCGGCCCCGGCGTCGACCCGGCCGGCTCCTGGCCCGTCCGTGGGCAGCTCAAGGACCAGCGCGCCGCGAAATTCCGGCCGGGGCACCGGAAATCCGCGCCGTCCCGGCCCGCGCGACCAGGCGGCGCACCGGGTCGTCCGGCCTCCCTCCCGGTCAGCCCGCGCCGTCGGCCTGCACCGCGACCGGCACGGTCACCGGATCGCCGCAGCGCACCTGGCCGGGACGGAGCACCGCGGCATACGTCCCGAACATGGCTGCGGTCTCGCGGATGATCGAGCGCAGCACCTCGCGGTCCTTGGGAAGGCCGCGCTGCGGCTGCGACACCATGACGCACCGTTGGCAGAGGCCGGTCACTTCGAGGACGGCCTGGCCGATCCGCAGCTCGTCGCCCACCGCGCCCTCGCCGGACCGGGCGGCCGGGACGGCGGCGGGGTCAGCGGCGGGGTCAGCGGCGGGGCCCGGCGCGAGCACGATGTTCGGCCGGAACCGGCGCAGGTCCCAGTCGCCGCCGGGGTGCCAGCTCTTCGCCGCCCGCAGCGAGTCCCGGCTCAGCAGGTGCACCGGGGAATCGTCGACGAAGCCCCAGGCAGGCAGGTCGAAGGTGGCCAGCTCGGCGGACCCGTCCGGATCGCCCTGGTACTCCTCGACCGCGACCGCGCGACCGACGGGGCGTTCCAGCCGCACCGGCTGGCCCAGCCAGCGGCTGAGGACCGCCTCCGCGTCCGGGTCGTCGGTGCGGACGGCCGGCCCGCCCGGCAACGCGATCTCCGCCTCCCCGCCGAGCCAGCGCGCCGTGGCGTCGAGCAGCTGCGGAACGCGTTTGGCGGTCAGCACCCGGCCGGTGGCGACGGCGACGACGGCGAACGCGCGGTCGCCCGCCACCCCGTGGCCGAGCACGAGTTCGGGGACCTGCTCCCCGCCCATCGACTTCACCGGATAACGCCACAACTCCGCTACCGCCGGCGCGTTCACAGGTCCAGCACCAGGTTCGCGGCGGGCCGCGAGATGCAGAGCAGGACGCTGCCCTCGCCGGGGTCCACCTCCGGTCGCACGTGATAGCTCACGGTGCCGCGCTTCAGCACGCTGCTGCAGGTGCCGCACACCCCGCCCCGGCACAGCGACGCGGTGTCGATGTCGTTCTTCTCGGCGAAGGCCAGCAGCGAATCGCACCCGTCGTCCCAGACCGCCTCCAGGCCGGAGAGCTCGAACCGCACCCGCAGCTCGGTGATGAGCGGCAGCGCGTCGATGCTGTCCAAGGCCCGCACGGTCGGGCGCACCATGGGAATCGACTTCCGCTCGGGGTCCAGCATCGCCAGCCGCTCGGCGGGCAGCGGCGCGGGGTCCATCTGCACGAATCCGTGCCGGGCGAACCAGCCTTTGGTCGTCTTGGTGAACACGACCGCGGTGGGGAAGCCTTCCGACTCCAGCACGATCAGCATGCTGGCCAGCAGGAAGCCGCCGATGCCGAGGCTCTGCCAGCGTCCGTCGACCACGACGTTGAAGATCTCGGCCCGCCCGGCGAAGCGGCGGATCCCGGCGCACGCCACCACTTTCCGGTCGATCTCGACGACGTAGAACTCCTCGGCGTCGGTGTCGAACAGCTCCAGGTCGCGCGCGATCAGGCCGCCGGTGGCCACGAACGGTTTCGACAGCTCGTACATCGCGAAGGCGTCGCCGCGCTCGGCGTTGCGGAACGCGGCGTCGATGATCTCGTCCCCGCCCTGGCTCACGATGACCTCGAACCGCGCTCGTTTCCTCTCGTCTGACACGGTGTCCCCTCAGAGGTAGGACGTGAGTTCGCCCGCACGGCGCACGTCGGCGCTGCAGCAGTGGAATCCGCCGCCGAAGGTGCGGCCGTGGCGGTAGGGCACCGGAATCGCGGTGAAGCCCGCGGACTCCAGCAGCTTCGCGAGCCCCTTTTGCGCCTGCGGCACGATGACCGTGTCCTGGTCGACGGACAGGATGTTCATGCCGATCCAGGTGGAGGCGCGCGGCCACCCGAAGCCGAAACCGTCGTCCTGCGGGTCGTCGAACCACAGGGTTTTCCAGCCGCGCAACGGTTCCGGGATCCGGTCGGAGTCCAGCCGCCCGGCGTTCGCCAGCAGCACGCCGGGCTTGAGCACGTGCAGCGTCGTGCCGACGTGGTCGGAGCTGATCGCGATCTCGTGCACGCGGTAGCCGGGCCCCAGCGCCCGGGCCAGCCAGGCCGCGCCGAGGCGGTTGCCGGTGTTGCTCACGTTGAAGAACAGGTCGCTGCCGCACCGGATGATGTTGGCCGCGTCGAACAGCGGCTCCAGTTCGGCGAGCACCGGGGTGCCCGCCTCGTCGTACTGGTAGGTCTCGTCGAGCAGCTGCGGCCTGGGCGCGGCGAGCCAGCGCGCCCCGCCGTCGAAGTACTCGCGCAGCAGCTTGCGGTAGGGGAAGGTCTCGGCGTACCTGGCCCGCATCGCCATCGGCGCCTCGATCACGGTGTCGCCGACGACCAGCAGGCAGTCCCGCGGCATCAGGGCGTGATTGGCGGTGCTCTTCCATTCCAGGACGCCGATCGGCCTGCTGTGGTCGGCCCGCTCCGGCCGGCGCACGCGCACTCCCAGGTCCTCCAGGGTGCCGGCCAGCACCTGCAAGTCCTCCTCGGTTTCCTCGACGACCCTGGCCAGGGTGCCGGCGGAGACCGCCTCGGATTCGGCGCCGAGCGGCGGTTCGAAGAAGTGCTTCAGGGAATTGTCGATCGGCGGGAAGCTGAATCCCTCGGCGCTGCCGACGACGATCTCCTCAAGCTTGTCGAAGTCGTTGAACGAACGGACTGCGCTCATTGCGTGTTCCTCTCTTGTGCGGCACGGCTGAGGGCCAGCCCGAAGGGCTGATCGACCGACATCAGTTCGACGTAGTTCACGTTCACGTGCGCCGGCGTCTCGCACGCCCAGAGGACGGTGTCCGCGACGTCGTCGGGGGTCAGCGGGCTGATGCCCTCGTACAGGGCGTCCGCCTTGGCCTGGTCGCCCCCGAAGCGCACGAGGGCGAACTCCGAGCGCACCATCCCCGGCGCGACGCAGGTGACCCGGATGCCCGAGCCCTGGACGTCCGCCCGGAGGTTCGCCGACAGGTGGTGGACGAAGGCCTTGGAAGCCGCGTAGACGTTGCCGCCGTAGAACGCGTACTCGGCGGCCAGCGACCCGATGTTGACCACGTGTCCCGCCCCGGCTTCGCGCATGCCGGGCAGCGCGGCGCGCGTGCAGGCGAGCAGACCCGCGATGTTCGTGTCGAGCATCGTCTGCCAGGCGTCGGGATCCCCGTCGTCGAGCGGTCCGAGGCCGAGGGACAGCCCGGCGTTGTTGACCAGCACGTCGATCCCGTCCAGCGCGGCGAAGGCCTGTTCGACCGCGGGCCGGTCGCGTACGTCCACGGCCAGCGCGCGCACCCGGTCGGAGCCGAAATCGCCGGCCAGGCCGGCGAAGCGGTCGGTCCGGCGGGCGAGCAGCGCCACCCGGCGGCCCTTTTTCAGGAACCGCTCGGCGACGGCCCGGCCGATGCCGGCCGAGGCTCCCGTGATCACGATCCAGCCGTCGGTCATCGCGCGTCCTTTCGTTCGGGGCCGCCGGTGCGCGGCCGGAAGGGGCAGGTCCAGTCCGCCGAGATCGCGCGGCCGGAGTACTGCCCGGCTTCGGACCGCTCGCCGAAGTCCGAGAGATTGGGGTTGATCGATCCCTGGAGCGCCATTTCCCGCGTCCGCACCTCGTTCCGGATGCGTCCGTAGATCCCGCGCTCGCGCAGCCGCTCGAACTGCACGTGCGAGTTGAAGACGAGCGTGGGATGGCTGAACTGACGGGTGATGCGCGACGAATTCGCGTGCAATCCGACGACGAAGAAGGCTTGTTCGGCGATGCTGAACGCGAAGCGGTCGGACGCCGGGTCGGGATCGGCGAAATCCGCCCAGGCGAAACGGCCGGCGTCCCGGTCGTGCAGCCCTTGCAGCTGGTGCCACACCAGCGTTTCGAATCCGGTCTCGTCGAGGCCGAAAGGTCCTTCGAAGGTGGCGATGAACGTCGCGAGCAACTCGTGGATGTCGTCGCGGCGCAGCGCGAAATCAGTGACCGCCCCGGACAGTTCGCCGGTTGTCTCCGGCGTGCCCATCGGCCCGAAATGGCGGTGCACCACGCTTTCGCGCAGCCACGCCGTTTTCGCCGCCACGCAGGAGAACGTGTCGCCAAGGAGTTTCACTCCGAGCGCCGCGCCGATCTCCTCGGGATTGCTTCCCCCGGTTGTCATGGTGTTGTCACTCCCCGGTCCGTCTGATGCGGTCGCGCAGGGCACTGGCCGACGGATTTCCCGTGCTCGCGCTGGCAGGACTTCGGATGCTGGGTATCGGAGGCGGAACGGTCATCCGGCCGGTCAGCCGCCCCCGTACACGAGATCGGCGACCGGGACCTCGGCGAGCGCGGCGCGGTCGACCTTTCCCGGCCGGTTGAGCGGCAGTTCGTCCAGCCACACGTAGAACCGCGGGACCATGTGGCCGGGCAGCCGTTCGCGCAGCCGCCGCGCCAGCTCCTCGTCGGCGGACGGCGTGCCCGCCAGGAAGGCGACGACGGCCGTGCCGCCCGGAGCGTCCTCGCGCACCAGCATCACGGCGTCGGCGACGCCGGGGCACTGGAGCAGGGCGTGCTCCACCTCGCCGGTCTCCACCCGGAAACCGTTGATCTTCACCTGGTCGTCGATCCGGCCGTGGAAAACGAGATCCCCGTCCGGCTGCCGGACGACCCGGTCCCCGGTCGCGTACATCCGCTCGCCGGGGGCGGGGGAGTACGGGTCGGGCAGGAACGCCCGCGCCGTCCGGGCGGGCAGGCCGAGGTATCCCCGGGCGAGCGCCGGGCCGGCGAGGAACAGCTGGCCGACCTCGCCGGCCGGGACCTGGCGCAGTTCCTCGTCGAGCACGTAGGTGCGCACGTTCCGGATCGCCTTGCCGATCGGCGCCCGTTGCGGCGTCGAGGAAAGGCACCGGTACCAGGTGACGGCGACCGAGGCTTCGGTAGGGCCGTAACAGTTCTGCACGACCATCGAGCCCGCGGCGTCCGCGAGGCCGCGGCCGTCCAGCTGCGAACTCCCGGCCGCGACGAGCCGCACCCCGGCTTTGGCCAGGCGCGGGAGGAGGGATTCGCCGTACGGTCCGACCATGGCCGCCGGGATGTCCAGCACCGTGGCGCCGAGCGTGCGGGCTTCGTGCACGATCCGGGTCGCCGGCAGCTCGCCCTGTCTCGGGACCGCGACGGCGGCTCCGCAGCACAGGGCCATCAGGCAGTCCTGCATCGTGATGTCGACAGTGGCCGGGGACGTCCACAGGACGGCGTCGTCCGGGCGGATCAGGTCCAGGTCGTCGCGGCTGGCCAGAATGAGGTTGACGATGCCTTCGTGCGGGACGCCCACCACTTTCGGGCGGCCGGTCGAGCCGGACGTCGTGATCGCGTACGCCAGGTCCTGCGGCGCCGGGGCGGGCAGGCCCTCGCCCGTCTCGGGTTCGTCCTGGAGCGTGGGGTCGTCGAGCAGCTGCACGCCCGGGAGCCGGTCGTCGGGGGAGAGGGCCAGCGTCAGCTCGCACCCGACGTCCCGGAGCACCTCCCGGTTGCGGGCGGGCGGATCGTCGGGGTCCAGCGGCAGGCATCCCGCGCCGGACCGCATCGTCGCCACGATGCCGATCAAGGCGGCGGCGCCACGCGGGATCGGCATCCCGACGATTGTGTCCGGGCCCGCTCCGAGGCGGCTGAGCCGATGCGCCAGCCGGGCCGTTTCGCGGCCGAACTCGGCGTAGGTCCACGAACGTGCGGCGGTCCGCACGGCCGTGGCGTCCGGGCGGGTCCGGACCTGGTGCTCGAACAGTTCGCACACCGTCCGGGGACCGGGCAGGTCCGCTCGGGTCTGACGGGAATCGTCCATGGCGCGCTAACTCCTCGGTGCGGTTTCCGCCGCCGCGGCCCGGCGAAGGCTCAGCGGCCGCAGGTCGGTCCAGATCTCGTCGATGAGGGCGAGACAGTCCTCTGCGGACCCGGTCCGGCCCTCGGCCCGCCAGCCGGCCGGAAGATCCCGCCCGGACGGCCAGATCGAGTACTGCTCCTCGTCGTTGACCACGACGCGGAACTCGCGCTGCGTGTCGTCGAACATGCGGTGCCTGCTCTCCTTGTCCGTCAGTGGTCTGTCAGTCCTTGCCGAGCACCCATGCGACGGCTTCGGGAAGCGCTGCTTCCCAAGCGGCATAGGTGTGGCCTCCGTCGCCGTATTCGTCGCGGACGGCGTGGCCCTGTCCGCTCAGCTCTGCGGCGACCTTCTTGGTCGCCTCCAGCAGGCTGAGCCCGTCGTCGAGCTCGATGCCGGCTTCCTCCTGGCCGGCGGCGAGGAAGAGCCGGGCCGGACGGGAGGCGCCGCCGTCCGGGCGGGGAGTGAGTTCGTAATCGGTGAAGGGGCCCGAAATGCCGACGGCGCCGTCGAAACAGTCCGGCCGGCGCAGGGCGGCCCGGACGGCGGCGATGGCGCCGAGACTCGCGCCGAGCGCGGTGACCCGTTCTCCCCGCCACCGATCGCCGAGCCAGTCGCGCAGGCGCGGCACCAGATCGTCGGCGAGCACGTCGACGTACGCGTCGTCGAGCAGTTCCGCCCGGCGGCCCGACCAGTCGGCGGAGCTCAGGAAAATCGCCGCGGTCGGCGGGATGCGCCCGGCGAGGGCGAGCCGGTCGAGGATCGCCGGGAACCGCATGACGTCCACGAATTCCGAGCCGTCGAGCACCACCAGGGCTCGGGTCACCGGGGCGGCCGGATCCGCCGCGGACACGAACAGGTCCACCCGGCGGCTCCCGCCGAGGGCTTGGTGGTGCCAGGTCTGCCGTTCCAGCCGATGTTCTCGCGAAGCGGCGCCGAGATCGGGCGCGCTCTCGCCCGACAACGCCCGCGCGTACGACGCGGGCGTGCGGTGGTCGAGCATGAGCCGGAGCGAGACCTCGCGCCCGAGCAGCTGCCGGATCGCCGCGGTCGCTCTGGGCACGAGCAAGGAATGGCCGCCGTGCTCGAAAAAGTCGCCCGCGGCGGGCACCGGGTGGCCGAGCACTGCCGACCAAGCCTCCGCGATCCGGGCTTCAAGACCGGTCTCGGGTGGCGCTGCCTCGGCGGGGCCGGACGGTCCCAGCGGGATCGCGGCGAGTGCGGCCCGGTCGGTCTTGTTGTTGGCGGTCAACGGAATTCGGGGGACCTCGACGATGTGGTCGGGAACCATGTACGCGGGCAAGGACTCGCGGAGCTGTCGGCGCAGTGCGTCCCGGTCGACCTCGCCGGAGGCCACGACGTAGGCCGCCAGGCACGGACCGGTCTCCCGTTCCGCGCGCAGCACGATCGCCGAGGAGACGCCGGGACTGCGCAGCAGCGCGTGCTCGATCTCGCTCGTCTCGATCCGGAAACCGCGGATCTTCACCTGGCGGTCCGTGCGCCCGAGGAAGTCGATCTCGCCGTCGGCCAGGTACCGGCCCGCGTCCCCGGTGCGGTACATGCGCGATCCCGGCGGCCCGTGCGGATCGGGGACGAACTTCTCGGCGGTCAGCCCCGGACGGCCGAGGTAGCCGCGCGCGAGCCCGTCGCCTGCCAGGCAGATCTCGCCCGGCATCCCGACCGGGCAGTGGCCGAGGTTCCGGTCGAGGACGTAGGCCCGGGTGTGCGGGACGGCGTGGCCGACGGGCACCCGGCCGGTCCCGGGGCGACCCTCGAACACGGTGGCCAGCACGGTGCTTTCGGTCGGCCCGTACGAGGCGGTCACCCGGCAGCCGGGAAGCAGGTCGAGGGCCGCGGCGAAGCTCTTCGGGTTGACGACGTCCCCGCCGACGACGAGCTGGCGCACTCCGGCCAGCGTCTGGATTCCGCGCTCCACCAGGAGATCGAGCTGCGGGGAGACCAGTTTCAGGGTCGTGACGCCGTGGTCGCGCACGAGCGCTTCGAGGTCCTCCTGCAGCGTTCCGGTGTCCGCCACCACGACGCACCCGCCGTTCGCCAGCGCGGTCCACTCGAGCACGGCGACGTCGAAGGTCAGCGGACCGGCTTGGAGGAACGTCGTGCCGGGGCCGGTCTCGAGGTAGCGCGGGGCTCCCGCGACCAGCCTGCTCAGCCCTCGGTGGGGGATCGCGACCGATTTGGGCGTCCCGGTGGAACCCGACGTGGAAATCAGGTAAGCCAGGTTGGCCGGCCGCGCGGCCAGGGGGAGATCCCCGGTCTCGGCGCCGGTCAGATCGGGTGTGCCGCGGCCGAATTCGAGCACTGGCCCGGTGTCCGCCGGAAGCGCGGTGTGCAACGACGGGCTGACCACCGTGAGGACCGCGCCGGAGTCCTCCAGCAGGAAACGCAGCCGCTCGGCGGGAAAACCCGGGTCCAGCGGCAGATAAGCGCCGCCGCACTTGGCGATCGCGAGCAGAACCACGTAGCGCTCGACGCTGTGCTCAAGGCACACGCCGACGATCCGCTCCGGCCCGGCGCCGAGGGTGCTCAGGTGCCGGGCCAGCTGGTTCGCCCGCTCGTTCAGCTCCCGGTAGGAGAGCGTTCCGTCGGCTCCGGTCACCGCGGGGGCCTCGCCCCGGGAAGCGGCCTGTGCCTGGAAAAGCTCGACGACGGTGGCTTCCGGGGCGGGGCTCGGGTCGTTGCGGCTGTGCAGGAGCTGGAGTTCCCGCGCCGAAACCAGGGCGAAGTCGCGCAGCGGGCGCTCGGGTTCGGCCACCGCCTGCTCGATCAGCCGGACGTACCGGGCGGTCATCGCCTCGATCGGGGCCCGGTCGAACAAGTCCTGGCGGTACAGGAAGGTGACCTCGATGCCGCCGTCGGCAGGCAGCGTGGTGACCGAGAGGTCGAACCGGGCGGTCGTGGGCAATTCGGGACGCCACAGGGAAAGCGCGCCGTCCGACTCCGTCAGGTCCACCCGGTCGCCCGCGTGGTTCAGCACCGCGTCGAACACCGGGTTGCGCTGGGACCGCGCCCCGTCTCCCGCCGCGCCCGCGATCTGCTCGAAGGGCGCGTCCTGGTGCGCGTCCGCGGCCATCCACGCGTCGCGGGCGCGGACGATGAGGTCGCGGAAGGTCAGGTCCGGCCCGTCCAGCCGGATCCGGACCGGCACCGTGTTGATGAAGAATCCGACCAGATCCTGCAGATCGGGATGCGGACGGTCGGAGACGATCGCGCCGAGGACGACGTCGTCCGAACCGGTGTAGGCGCTCATCGTCGCCGCGAGCGCGGCCAGCACCACGATGAACGGGGTGGCGCGGGCTCGCCAGGCCAGGTCCGCCAGCGCGGAGGCGGTCTCCTCGGACAGGCGGGCGACGACGGTGTCGCCCGCCCCGTCCGCGGCCGCCGGACGCGGCCGGTCCAGCGGAAGCTCCGGCCGTTCGTGGCCGGCCAAGGCGTCCCGCCACCAGCCGAGCAGCTGCGCGAGCCGCTCCTCGGTGCGGAATTTCCGTTGCCAGGCGGCGTAATCGCCGTACTGGACCGGCAGTTCCGGCAGCCGCGCGGGCCGGTCCTCCACCGCGGCCGCGTACAGCTCGGCCAGGTCGCGCGACAGCACGTCCATCGACGCGCGGTCGGTGACGATGTGGTGCATGACCATGCACAGCCGCGGGCCGTCGTCGAATTCGGCGGCGATCACCCGGAACAGCGGCGGCCGCGCGAGGTCGAACGGCCGGGCGGCGGCGTCGTCGAGAGCCGCGCGCCAGTCCCGGCCCGCCCAGTCGACCGGGACGGCGACCTCGTCGAGGACCTCCAGGACGACCGTTCCGTCCGGACGCGGGGCGAACCTCGTCCGGAGCAGCTCGTGCCTGCGGACGAGCCCGGCGAGGGCCGAGCCGAGCGCCGCGGGCTCCAGGCACTGGGGGAACTTCCAGCCCTCCAGGATGTGGTACTGCCCGTTCGCGGAATCCAGCTGGTGGACCCACCAGAGCCGCTCCTGTCCCGCGGCGGGCGGGCGCCCGCCCGCCGCGGGCTCGCGGACCAGCGGGAACGGATTCGCCGGCCGCCGCTCTCGTCGAGGCATGATGACGCTGGGCTCCTCTCGAGGTTTCGATGAATGCGCCGCGAACCGGCGCTGCGAGGCGGCGGTCAGGTCCGCGCGCGCGTCTCTTCGCCGGGGACGCCCAGCTGGACCGACTCGACCGCGGCGACGATGCCGTCCACCGAAGCGAAGGTTTCGGCGTTGAGCCGGTCGGCGGGCAGTTCGACGTCCAAGGCGTCCTCGATCTCCAGCATCAAGCCCATGCAGGTGAGCGAGGTCATGCCCAGGTTCCAGAGGTCTTCGCCGGGGCGCAGTTCGCGATGGCCGAGGTTGAGGTGTTTCGCGGCCAGCGTCGCGACGAGGTCCCGGGCGGACTCCCGCGGCGCGCTCATCGCGCTGCTCCGGCCGTGCTGCCGACCGAAGCCAAGTCGGCGGCGCTGCCGCGCAGGCGGTTCAGGTAGCGGGCGATCCGCCGCCCGCCGACGAGGCTGCCCTCGGCGTACCAGAGCACGTCGGGGCCGAACGCGTAGTCGGTGCCGAAGTGCTCGAAGGCCTCCCGGCCCCGGGTCCGGTAGTAGGCCGCCAGCTGCGTGGTCGTCATCTGCGGCGCGGCCTCCGCACCGGTCTCGAACCAGGCGGCGAGGCTGTGCACCACGTATTCCTCGATGGCTTCCTCGACCGTCCTGACCTGGATCGGGCGGCGCACCGGGTTGAACATCGAGTCGATGAGCCCCGGCTGGCCCTGCAGCTCGTTCGCGACGTGGTCCGCCAGCAGCGGCGCGCAGTGGAAACCGTCGCGGTAGGTGCCGGTCATCAGGTAGAGGCCGGGCAGCGGAAGCCAGCCGATCATCGGGAAGCCGTCGAAGGTCACCGGGCGGTTCCCGCTGAGCCAGCCCACGACCTCGTGCCGCGCGATCTGCTCGTCCAGCTGCTGCATCGCGTACTGGGCGAGGTAGCGCGCGTCGCCGACCCAGGTGACGCTGGAAATGTCGTCGACGAGACGGTTGGTCGCGCCGAGGTATTCGCGGCCGTTTCCGGCGGGCACGACGTGCAGGCCGCACGCGAAGCCGCGGTTCGGGGTCCGCACCACGCTGCGGAACGGCTCGCCGCCGGTGCGCTTCGCGAGCATCGCGAAGCCGAGGCCCGCGATCATGGGGATGAGTTCGAGGTCCTCGGCCGCGGTGCGCACCAGGCCCTCGCTGCTCGCCCCGGTCGCGACGACCACGGTCCCCGCCTCGATGACGTGGCCGTCGGCGAGCTCGACCCCGGTCACCGCTTCGCCGTCCTTGACCAGCCTGCGCACGATCGCGTCGACGCGGGTCGCGCCGATCTCGTCGAGGCGCGCCTCAAGGGCGGCGAGCACGCCGCGGGCGTCCACGGCTCCCTCGCCCGGCACGTGGATGGAGCGCAGCGACCGGGCGTCGGTCCGCGGCTTGAAGCCCGGGATCTGCTTCGGGTCGATCTCCGACCACGGCTTGCCGTACTCGTCGAGCGCCTTGATCATCGCGTCGAAGTTGATCGTGTCCAGCTCCGCGCCGATGGCGTTGAGGACCACGTGCGATTCGGTGGCGGTCTGCAGCGGGGACCCCGTCGTGGAGTAGGGCTCGAGCCTGCTGAGCACGTCCGGCCAGCGCTCGTGCGCTCGCAGGCCGATTTCGAACCTCGTCCGCGAGGCGTGGGTCCGCAGCGAGTCCGCGGTCACCTCGCCGAAGCAGCCGAGCATGGCGCCTGCGGCCTTGCTCGCCCCGGCGTCGCGGTCGTCCGGGCCGACCACGACGACGGAGCCGGCTTTGCGCTCGATCAGCTCCTCGGCGAGGAACAGGCCGAGCGCTCCGTTGCCGACGATGACGACGTCGGCCTGTTTCGGCGTTTCCGGGTTGGCAGAGTTCGGGCGTTGCATCGTTCCTCCGTGTGTTCCAGTGGGATTCAGCTGGCGCGGTCGCGGGCCGGTGTCACGGCCCGGCTACCGCCGATGGATCCGGGGTCTGGCCGACCTCGCGCAGGGCCGCCGCGATGCCCGCGACGGTCGGGGTTTCGAAGAGCACCGCGATCGGCAGCTCGGGCGAGTTCTTCCGCAGGATGTTCAGCAGCCGCAACGCTTGCAGCGAATTGCCGCCGAGTTCGAAGAAGTCGTCGCCCGCCGCCGCCTCGGGCACGCCGAGGATCTCGGCGAAGGTGCCCGCGACGAGTTCCTCTTCCGGGTCGCGCGGAACCTCTCCGGCGGGCCGGGCGGACTGCGCGGGCAGGGCCAGCGCGGACTTGTCCACCTTGCCGGTCGGCCCGAGCGGCAGCCGGTCCTGCGCGACGACGTGCGCGGGGACCATGTACTCGGGCAGCACCTCGGCCAGCCGCGCCCGGACCTGCCGGCCGTCGACCGAGCCCGGCGTCACGAAGGCCGCGAGCGCGAGGTCGTCCCCGTCGCCCACCGTGGTCAGCACCGCCCGCTCGACCTCCGGGAGCGCTTCGACCGCCCGCTCGATCTCGCCGAGCTCGATGCGGAACCCGCGCACCTTGACCTGGTCGTCGGCCCGGCCGACGAACTCCAGCGCGCCGTCGTCGCGGCGGCGGACCACGTCGCCCGTCCGGTACATGCGGCCGCCGTCGAACGGGTTGCCGACGAAGCGCTCCCGGGTCAGCTCCGGCCGGTTGAGGTAGCCGAGCGCGAGTCCCGGACCGGCGATGTGGAGTTCGCCCGCCTCTCCTTCGCCTGCCGGGCGGCCCTGCGGGTCGAGGATGTAGAGCCGGGCGCTGGTTCGCGGAAAACCGATCGGGACCGAGGCGGACGGGTCGTCCGCCTCGCAGTCCCAGTACGTCGTGTCGATCGAATACTCGGTGGGGCCGTATTGGTTGTGCAGCCCGGCTTTCACGGTCGCGAAGAACCTGCGGGCCAGTGCCGGGGAAAGCACTTCGCCGCCGGAGAACACCTCGCGCAACGACGGGCAGCCGCCCAGTCCGGGCTTCTCGTCCAGCAGCGCCTGCAGCAGTGCTGGGACGACCGCGAGGCAGGTGACGTTCTCCGTGCGGACGAGATCGGTCAGGTACCGGGGATCCTGCCCGTACAGCGGGTCGGCGACGACGAGCCGCCCGCCCGTGGTGAGCGGGATGAAGATCTCCCACAACGAGACGTCGAAGCTCAGCGCGTGATGCAGGATCACCGCGTCCCCGGGCCCGGAGGGGTAGGCGGTGCGCTCCCAGAGGACCCGGTCGACGATGCCGCGGTGCGGGATCTCGACGCCCTTCGGCCGGCCAGTGGACCCGGAGGTGTAGATGACGTAGGCCGTCTGCTCCGGCGAGATCTCCGCTGCTTCTTCTCGCGCGCCGGGGGAGCCGAGGACGTCGTCGAGCTCCGCCATCGCGGTCCCGGCCACCGACGGCAGCTCGGCCCCGGTGTGCAGGACGACGAGGGGAAGGCAATCCTCGATCATGAAGCGCAGCCGGCTTTCCGGGAACTCCGGATCGAGCGGCACGTAGCCCGCGCCTGTCTTGAGGATGCCGAGGATGGCGGCGACGGCGGCGGCGGAGCGCTCGATCGCCATCCCGATCAGCCGGCCGCGGCCTGCCCCGCGCTCGCGCAGTCCGGCCGCGATCCGGGCCGCCTGCTCGTCCAGTTCGGCGTAGGTCCAGGTCGCGTCGGGCGCGGTCACGGCGATCGCCTCGGGCGTCGCCGCCGCCTGCCGTTCGACCAGGTGGTGCAGGCCGATCGCCTCCGGCTCGGGGGGACCGCCCGGGCGGCCGGTGCTGGTCATCGGGAACCTTCCCTTCGGGTTGAGCCCGCCTGTCGCAGCCGGGCGGCTGTTCCGTGGCGGACGGAGAATGCGCAGGCTTTGCGGTAGCGGCGCTGGGCGTCCTGGTCGGATCGCAGTCCGAAAGCGCCGTGCAGGTGCAGGCCGGCGGCGCTCGCCTCGACCGCGAGTTCCGCGCTCGCCGCGAGCAGCCGCGAGGCTTCCCCCGCCGGATCGGCTTCCGCCTGGCCGGACTCGATCCGGGCGGAGACGTGCTCGCCGAGGGCGTGCACGGCGGCGAGCCGGGCGGTGAGCGCGGCCAGCTGGAAGGCGACCGTCTGGTTGCTCCCGATCGGCCGGTCGAACTGCACCCGGTCCTGCACGCGCCGGACTGCCGCGTCGACGGCACCTTGCGCGAGACCGCAGAGATAGCCGGCGGTTCGGCTGCGAAGCCGCGCCGGCGTCAGCGCGCAGGCCGTGCAGCCAGCCTCGTCGCACACGACGAGTCCGGTCGCGGGGCCGTTGTCGACGGCGTACAGCTCCTCGTCGTCCAGCAGCGAGCGCAGGGGCCGGCGGGTGACATCGTCTTTGTTGTAGAGAACCAGTTGCGGGCCCACTGCGAGCAGCCACTCGGCCGGGCCCACGGCGACCGCCTGCCCGGGCGCTCCGGGGATCAGCACCGCGACAGGAGACGCTGCCCGTGCCCGCATCGCTTCGTCGATGTCATGGCTGGCAAGGGATTCAGCGGCGACAGCGTGCTCGATCGCCGCGTACGGGGCACCCGCGATTCCGCTTTCATAGGCGGACGAGTAGCCCGACGCCGCCTGCCGGGTCTCGACGCTCATGACGCCGCTCCGAGACCGAGGCTGGAAGCGATGATTCCCAGCATGATTTCCGAGCCGCCCGCGGAAAGGGTCAGCCCGGGCGCCTCGCGGAGCATCGCCACCGAGGCGTCGTCCGCCGGGCCGCCGGACTCCAATGCCAGGCGCGCCACCTTCACGCACAGTTCGCTGTTGAACCACTTGGCCATCGCCGCCTCCTCGGCGTTCAGGTCGCCTTGCTGCTGGCGCTCGACCATCCGCCACGCCAGGACGCGCCCGGCCGCGGCTTGGGTCTGCAGACTGGCCAGGCGATCGGAGAGAACGGGGTCGTCGAGGGCTTCGACCTGCCTGGCCACGATCTCCAGCCAGCTGGTGGCCTTGGCGATGTAGTCGACGCCGGTCCGCTCGATCGCCAGCGCGGCGGCCAGCACGAACCAGCCGCCGTCGACCGGCCCCAGCACGTCGGAGGAGGGGACGTGCACCCCGTCCAGCAGCACCTCGTAAAACGGGTCGGGGTAAAGCGATTCGACCAGGCTCACCGTGACGCCGGGATCGTCGAGGGCGACGAGGAACAGCGTGATGCCCGCCGCGGCCCGGCCCCGCTCGGAAGTCCTGGCGGCGACCACGGCGTAGCCCGCGCGGCGGACCTGCACCGCGTACCACTTGGCCCCGTACAGCCGCCAGCCGTCCTCGGCCCGCTCGGCCCGGGTCCGCAGCGACGCCAGGTCCGATCCCGCTTCGGCCTCGGTGTAGAGCACCACCATCGTGGCGAGGCCGGCGGCGAGCGAGGGCAGGAAGCGGGCTTTCTGCGCGGCGTCGGCCACGAAGAGCAGCAGTGCCCCGGCGTTCGTGATCGTGTTGATGAAGGGCATGTCCGGGATTCCGTGCGCGGACAGCTCTTCCTGCACGATCGCGGCGTGGGCCGAGGTCGCGTCCCGCCCGCCGTAGCGCCGCGGCCAGGCCGGGGCGAGCATCTGGTGCTCGCCGAGCAGCCGGTAGGTCCTGGCGGGGAAACGGTCCTCGACGGGCGTATCGGCGAGGGCGGCCAGTTCCGCCCCGACCTCGGGCCGGGCCAGCAGGCCGCGCAGCTCTTCCCGGAAGAGGTCCAGCTCGGGAGTCAGCGTCGGGTTCATCGGAGGCTCTCCCCCGCGGCGATCAGCGCCGGCTTCACGAATCGGGTCAAGGCGCCCACGTGCGGTGTCCTCATCAGCTCGTAGTGGCCGGCAGGCAGCCGGCGCAGGCGCAGGCGACCCGTCGTGTGGTCCTGCCAGCGCGGCGCGTCCTCGTTGTCCTTGCGGGCGACGAGGACGAGGTCGTTGGCGATCGGCTCCGGCGGCCGGTAGGCGACCTGCGCCCGGCAGTGCGTGCGGAACACCTCGAACCGGCTCGCGCGCTCCTCGGCGGTACTGCCGTCGGCGCCGGTCGTCTTGGCCAGCTCGGTCTCGAACTCGGCGGCGAGCGCCGCGTCGTCGACTGCCCCGAACCCGGGGAGCGGGGTGTCGATCAGGAGCAACGGGCCGGTCGCGCGCCCCGCGGCCGCGAGCCTTCTCGCCATCTCGAAGGCGACCAGCCCGCCGAACGACCACCCGCCCAGCAGCACCGGGCCCGGCGGCACCTCCGCCAGATAGCGGTCGGCCATGGTCTCGACGTCCTGGTCCAGCACGCCCCCGTCCAGCGCCGCCGGGAGGAAGGCCGCCGTCGCCAGCTCGGGCGACAGCCCCCCGGCCAGCCCGCGGTAGCAGGCCACCGACCCGCCCGCCGGATGGACCAGGTTGAGCACCGGAGTTCCCGCCGCCGCGCTGGTCAAGCCGACCCGGCAGCGGTCGCGGGGCGGGCTCTCCGCCGGTGCGCTGTCCACTTCGGACATCAGAAACCCCTTATGAGCGCAGGAAAAGGACCGGCGGCGGCGTCGGGAGCCGCGCCGAGGAAGCCGAACATCGGGCGAGGGCCCGGGGCAGGCCGGATCAGGACCGGGCCTGCCGGGAGCGACGGGACCGCGGACGCGATGCGCGCGCCGCGCACCGGTCCCGGCGGGAGCGGAACTTCAGCCGGCGCCGGTTGCCGGCGTCGCGCCGGACGACGGGGCGTTGGTCGTGATGTCGTTCCCCCTTCTGTCACGGGCGGGCCGGGCCCGCCGCACGGATCAGCCGGCCAGCCGGTCGGCTCGGCCGAGGTGGTCGTCGAGGCCGAGGAGTTCCCAGCGGAGCAAGGCGGCCGGGACGTTGCCCTCGAACCAAAGGCGTTCGTGGAACGCGCGGAGATCGAAGCTTTCCGACCGGTGCGCGCACGCGGCGAGCAGGCTCAGGATCTGCGCCTTGCCCGCCAGATAGCTGAGGCCCTGGCCCGGAGTGCCCGCGAAGAAGGCAGCCTCCTGCCAGGCGGTCGGCCGGTCCATCGGCACGATGTCGGCGAGCCGGTCCGCGGCCTCGTCGATGGTGAGCGTGCCTTCGGCGAGCCGGATGTCCACCTCGACCCGCAGCGCTCGCAGCCGCATCGAGTTCGCGATGAACACGGCGCTGTCCGGCATGTCGTCGAGGAAACCTGCCTGCAGCAGCAGCTCTTCGTTGTAGAACGCGACGCCCTCGTTCGGGATGGAGTCGTAGAAATGGCGGCGCACCGGGTTGGGATGCCGCCACGACAGCGCCGACTGGAAAGCGTGGACGGCCTCGTGCGTGAGGCCGATGCGCGGATCTCGCGATTTGGCCTTGGCGAAGTAGGACATGCCCTCCCGGGGCGGGTTCAGATAGCAGATCGCGTCCTGGGCGGGACGATCCAGCGAACCGATGTCGTGCGTGACGCCGAGCCAGCTCAACGGCGCGAGGTAGGACGGCATCGCGGCGAAGGTGTAGCGGCGCAGGTCGTCCGGCAGCCTGAGCAGGTCGCGGTCGGCGTAGAAAGCGCGCACGGCGGTCTCGTCGGCCCGCAGCCGCTCGATGATCTCGTCGAGGTTCCCGGGCGGGACGCGTTCGCCGTGCGGCACGCGTTTCCCGAGGATCGCCTCGGCCGCGACCGCGCGGTTGAACTCCTCGCGGGCCAGGTCGCGGAGCTGGTCGCCGGAGTAGGGCAGCAGGGCGACGTTGTGCAGGAAGTACCGCATCGCGGCCGGTCCGACCACGGCGTCGCCGTCGAACGACTGCGAGCCGAGCCAGTCCCGGTACGCGTCGAGAGCGCGGGCGGCCTCTCCGGCCGCGGCGGGCAATTCGGCCGTCTCCGGTCCGGAATTTCCCGCCGCGGCAAGGAAAGCGGCGAGCTCGGCCATCGCGAGTTCGACCTCCGCCGCGGCCGTGGCCAGTCCGCGCAGCGTCTGCTCGGCGAAGGGAGCGGCGGCGTGTCCCGGCAGATTCTCCCGCCCCTGGCCGAGGACGACCGGGACGTGCCGGAGGTTCCGGACGATCTCGGCGACCCGCTCCCGGTCGAACGGCGGCGGCATCAGCAGCAGGTTGAAGATCTGCAGCAGCGCCTGCTCGACGTAGAACCCGGGGTTGCGCTGCCAGCCGCGCAGCAGGTCCAGTTCCCAGTGCACGCGGGCCAGCGCGGAGCCCAGCAGCCGCCCGTCGACCTGGACGGAAACCGGTTCGCCCGACACGTCGACGGCCTGGTGCCGTTCGACGTAGCCGGCCAGCGCCAGGCGGCGCTTGGCGACCGCGCCGGCCGACCAGTCGGCGAGCCAGCCCGCCGGCCGGTCCACGCGCGGGACGTCGTCGCCCGCGTCAGGCTGGGTCTGGGTGCGCCACCCCCGGAATTCCGCGGCCAGTTCCGCGAGCGCGTGGGCTGCCTCGGTCATCCGGTGCCTCCTTTCCGGGCGAGGGCGAACGGGTTTCGTGGCCGGCCGGCGGCGCCGGTCACCGGAGATCAGTTCCCGGAACGGGTTCGAAGCCCACCTTGATCGCGTCGGCCGCGTCCTTCGCGGCGGCCGCGGCGGCCGGTCCGTCCGGGGCGACCGCGATCGTGTAACCGAGGCGGTCGTAGCCCGCGGCCTCTTCCGGAAGGACGGCGCCGGGCTCGACGAACTTGTCCGCTTCCTTCACGTACGGCATCGAACGGGCGTCCTCGACCCCGTCCAGGGAAAGGATCCGGCCGCCGGGGCTCGCCACGAACACGACGGCCGCGCCGCGCTGCGGGGCGGGCGGTTCGCCGGGGTCCGCGCCGAGGTGGATGTCGAGCAGCGCCGCGTGCATGTCGTACCCCGTCGCCATCTTCACCAGCCGGGTGATCTGGTCGCCGGCGAGCCGGCAGTTCACCTCGATCAGCTTCGGCCCGTCGCCGGTGATCATCAGTTCCACGTGCGCCGCGCCGAAGTCGTAGCCGATGGCCTCGAGCGCCTGCACGGCGACCTCGCGGCAGGCGGCCTCCGCCTCGGGGTCGAGGGCCGCCGGGACGGTGTGCCCGATTTCGTAGAAAATGGGCGGGTCGAGCAGCACCTTGTCGGTCATCGCGACGATCCGGGCCCGCGAGTCGGCGACGACCACCTCGACGCTGATCTCCCGGCCGTGCAGGTACTCCTCGACCAGGACCGACGGGAGCTTCGGCTGCCCGACCTCGTTGTGGGTCCAGGCGAGCAGGGCCTTGGCGTGGTCGGCGACCTCGTGCGCGTTCGCGCACAGCTTGACGCCGTAGCTGCCCGAATCGTCCAAAGGCTTGACCACGCAAGGGAATCCGACGTCGGCCGCGGCCGCCTCCTCCGGCGTGGCGGCCAGCACGAACCGGGGGATCGGCACCCCGGCGGCCGCGCTCAGCTCCCGCCCCCGCGACTTGTCCCGGCACGCCCGGACCGCCTCGGGATCCTGTCCCCGCACCTTCAGCAGCCGCCCCGTCCGCGCGGTGGCGAGCATGTGGAACTCGCTCGCGGAGAGCAGCGCGTCCGGGCGGTGCTCGAGCCCGGACAAGGTCGCCGCCACCGCCTCCGGGTCGTCGGTGTCGCAGTTGACGACGTGGTCGAAGACGTCCATGGGGATCTGCTGCTGGCCGGGCTGCCGGTAGAAGTCGAGGTCTTTGGCGACGAGGGTGACCTGGTAGCCGCGCTCCTTGGCGACGCGCATCACCTCGTAGCCGCTGCCCGTCCTGTTGGTCTCAAGGAAGGCGACGTGGACGCTGGTCATTGAAAGTCCTCTCGTTCGGTGGCCTGGCGAGCGTTGCGCGGGCGGGGCGGCGGCATCGGGGTCAACGTCTGTTCCGGAAGCGCCGCGCCGGGCCCGCCGCCGACCGGATGGCTCCCGCCAGCCGCTGCTGCCAGGTGGAGCTCGCGTCGGACGCGGGCACCGTGATCCGGCAGGCCCGGACCAGTCCGTTCCGCTCGGCCGGGTCCAGCACGACGATCCCGATCCGCCGGTGCGTCCACATCAGGCTCAGGTATCCGGCCAGCAAGTCCGGTTCGGGCACCAGCAGTACGTCGACATCGGCGAGATCGGCTCCTTCGCACACGATCGTCATGTCCCGCCACTCTCCTGCAAGTCGCTCGACAATGTCGCGGTCAAGGGTCGCCATGCCGGCGACAAGGACTCGAATCGGGCTCATCGGCGTGCACCGCCTCAGCTATGGCCAGTCTGGTGGTGTTCCGGACCGACGGCATGAATCCCCGGGGTCAACATTGGGCCCAGACGGGATCTGGATCCCCGCCTGATCCCCGGACCGGGGCGCGAACAGGTCATGGTGTTTCGTGCGTCCGCTGTGGTCAGGAGGAAGCGGGACCACGCGGATTCGGCGCTGGGGAAACGGAACCGGCTCGCGGCAGGACGGAGACCGGTGCGTCCGGATCGCGAAGCTGCGCCCGCCGGTGCCGAAAACGGGCGGGGCTCGGGGAGTCTTCGCCCGCATCCGCCCGGCGGGTGCGCGCTCGCCGGCGGCACGGATGTGCGCTCGCCGCAACGGATCCTGGACCGGCGGAGGGCCGGGGAAAGGTCTGGGCCGATCCCGCGGGCACATCGCCGGCCGCGGAGACGGCAATGCCCGGCCCGGCGCGCGATCCTCGGCGGCGCCGGCCCGGTACTCGGTCGCTCTAGCGCGGCGGGCGACTCAAGGCGGCCCGGCGGGGGAGGGCAGGTCCGTGCGGCGGCACCAGTCCACGGCCGGTGCTCCGGCCCGCATCCCGTTGCAGGACATCATGATCGGCTGCACCTCCCGGCCGCTGCCGTCGTCGAAAGCGAACTGTCTCGTGCCGCGGAACGCAGTGACCGGAGGGCTCGCCCGTTGCTGGCCGCCTGCGGTGAAAAGGACGCATTCGTCCACTGTGGACGTACCTGCCCGCGGATGGCTTGCCGCGGCGAAGGCGTTGCCGCGCGCGCCTGTCCTGGGGTGCCTTGTGCGACGTGTGCGAACACCACGGCCTCCGCCTCAACCGGTATCGGTCACAGCTATTCTGCTGACACCCGCGTCGGCGGGCATGAACCTTCCCGATCTGAAATGGATCTCTTCGAGGATCCGGATCCTGTCTCGGCCAGCCGGTGCTCGCGGACCATGGCCGCCGCTTCGGCCCGTCCCCGGACGCCGAGCTTCTCCAGGATCTTGTGCACGTGGTTTTTCACCGTGGTGAGCTGGACGTGCAGCATGCCCGCGATCTGCTTGTTGGACAGGCCGGATTCCAGCAGCACCGCGATCTCCTGTTCGCGCGCGGTGAGCTGCGGCAGGGAAACGGCCCGGCGTTCCCTGGCCAGCGCCGCCAGCCGTTCCACGATCCCGGCGGCGACATTCCCCTTGCACGCGAACTCGCCGCGGGTCGCCGAGCGCAGGGTGTCGAGCAGATCGGTGAACGAGTTCTCCGTGGTGACGTAGCCCGCTATCCCCGCTTCGGCGAAGGACACCACGTCCGCCGTCCGTTCCGGGATTCCCATCACCACACAGGGAACGTCGCTGAGCCCGGCCAGCCGGTGCAGCGTTTCCAGGCCGTGGCTGCCCGCCATGTCGCCGGTCATGTCGAGCAGCAGGACGTCGATCCTGGCCTGCCCGGGCAGTGTCACCGCGGTGTCCGCCTCGGACGTCGCGGCGACCAGTTCGAACCCGTCCTCGACGTCGAGCAGGTGCGCCAGTCCCTGGCGGTAGATCCGTACCTGGGACACCACGACGACTCTGATCGCCTGCTCCGTGCCCGGACCCGCCGTGCCGCTCATCCGCCCCTCCCCGTGTCCAACGTATTCGTTGTACCGCAAACGTTTTCGACGATGAACCCCACTTCGCGCCGGTGGGCGCGTCCGGGCAGCCCGCGGGGCAGTGCGCGCGAGCACGCCACTGGGTGCGCCGCGCCGCCGGTGCGAATCAGCTGTCGAGCGGCTGCCGGTTCCGGTCCGCCGCGCCGGGCATCGACACGGAGGAACCGAAAACGGCGAGGACGGTCAGCGCTCCGCACAGCCACCAGACCCCGGCGGGCCACACGGCCCACAGGGCGACGCCCAGCGCCGGGCCCGCGGCGTAGCCGACCTGGGTCGCGAACTCCGACAGCGCGATGTAGCGCCCGCGCAGCCGCGGCGGTGCGATCCGGCCCGGATACGCCGTGATGGTAGGGGTTCCGACCATCTCGCCCGCGGTCCACACGAGCGTCGCGACCACGAGCACCGCCGCCGACGGCCCGGCCAGGTAGAGCATCATCCCGGCGCCCACCAGGATGTTGCCGAGCGCGACGGTCGCCCGGTCGGTCATCCGCTGGACGAACCTCGTGATCGGCAGTTCCAGGCAGGTGATCACGAACGCGTTGATCGAGAGCAGCGCGGCGTAGAAACCGGGTGCGTGCCCCGCCGCCGTCACTTGCAGCGCCAGCGTCGAAATGCTCTGGATGTACACCATCCCGCCGAGGATCATCGCGATGTTGAACACGATGAAGCGGGTGTCGGTCAGCACGGCCAGATAGGACGCCGGCCGGCCGGCCGTCTCCGGCGATTCCCGGGCGTCCGCGACCTCTTCGGAGTCTCCGGACGGGGACGCGTGCGCGACCTCCGAGTGCTTCGGCAGGCTGAACGCGAGCAGCCCGAACGCCACGAGCGCGATCGCGTTGCAGTAGAACATCGCTTCGTAGGAATAGGTGATCAGCAGCGCGCCGAGCAGCGGACCGGCCACGGTGCCCACGTTGTAGGCGAGCCGGTAGGCGGCGAACACCATGATGTGCCGCTCCGGCGGGGTCAGGTCGATGAGCAGCGCCGACGCGGCCGGGCGGTAGGCCTGCGAGGTGAGGCCGACGGCCCCGACGACGCCGACCACCGCCGCGATGTTCGTCAGATGCGGCAGGACGACCGTGAGCACGCCGGCGACCAGCATGGAGCCGACGATGGTGTGGCGGTAGCCGAGCCGGTCGCTCACCGAACCGCCGATGATGACGCCGACCACGGTGCCGACGCCGAACGCTCCCAGCGCGAATCCGGTGCTCGCCGTCGAGAACCCGCGGTCGGTCAGGTACAGCACCAGGTAGACCTGGAGGAAGCTGCCCAGCCGGTTGATCAGGGTGCCGATCAGGAGCAGCCAGACAGGCCTCGACATTCCCCGGAGCGTCTGAATGACGGAAGGGTGCTCCTCAACGGCCATCGTGGCTCGCGACCTCGCAGGTCACCGGGACCGGTGAGCGCCGAATGCGCACCGGGGCCGTTGCCGCCCTGGCACGGATCGCACGTCGCGGGCTCGCGGAATCATTCGGGTCAAGTGATTGATGCTGACGCATGGTCCCCCAATGGTTGCCTTGCAAGATGTTGCCATGCAAGCTGAGTACGGGTCAATGCTCGGGATTTTCCGCAACGCGCACGACTTTCAGAAGCAGATTTCGCTGATATGTGTCGCAAACAATCATGGTTTCGTGGTTTCCCGGGAGTAGGTGGCGGGTGCGGGCACCGTGGCGGGCCGCCCGTGAGGCAACGGGGGCTGATCGGTTCTGCCGCCGGCCCGGGGGCGCTCTTCCCGATCCGAGTATGTGGGCAGATGCATTGCGGCGCAACGATTTGTGTCCGGAGAGGAAGATGTCGTGCCCGGATTCGTCAGCGTGGAATCGCCAGGCGTCCGGTCTCGGGCAGAGAGAAGATCAAGCCAAGGGCGCGGCGTCGCGGGAACTGTCAGCAACCCCATTCCGGTGCGCCCCGGCAGGCGGCTCTCGAATGGCGAGGGGAGCAGGCTGCTGCGCCGAACGGTCCCGAATCCGCGCAGCCGGTCGTGAATTCGCCGATCGCGAAGTCCTTTTTGTGCCGATCGGTGCTCCAGGCGAAATACCGGGCCCGCCGAATGGCCCGCCGCACTGCGCCGCGTGCCGACGACCTGGCCGGCGCGTCGCGTTCATTTTCCGTTCGGCGGCGGTTGGCCCGGACTGCGGGGGGCTGGTCGAGGGGTTCCCGGCTTGTGCTAACTTGGCCGTGCGCCCCGTATGGGCCTACGCATGGAGGTAGCGGCTAACCAGCCAGCACGGAGATCGGGCTTTCCCCTCTCCCGCGGTTCCGCGGATCCGTCGACCGGATTTTCGCGCCATGCGTGTGCCTGCGGGGTGTTTTCGCGTCCTTTTTCCGTGCTCGACTCCTCCTTTCCGGAAAACCGAAAGGAATTGTGTGAGCGACGTCTTTTCCTCCCGCCTGATCGCCGAGTTCCGAGCGAACCGCGGCGCGCTGGGCGGCAGGTTCGAGGGCTGGCCGCTGGCCGTGCTGACGACGACCGGAGCGAGGACCGGCCTGCGCCGCGAGGTGCTCCTCGGCTGGCTGGAGATCGAGGGAAACGGAGTGGTCGTCGCCTCGGCGAACGGGGCGGACCGCCATCCGGCCTGGTACCACAACATCCGGCGGCACCCGATGGTGACTGTCGAGGCAGGCGGAGACGCCTACCAGGCGATGGCCGCCATTCCGCGGGGGGCCGCTTACGAGAGGCTTTTCGCGCAGGTGGTCGCGAAGGCTCCGGGTTACGGCGATTATCAGGCGAAGACGACCCGGGAAATCCCGGTGGTCGTGTTGCATCGGATCGACAAGCGCGGCAAAGGCATGGGCGATTGGCTTGTCGAGGTGCACCAGTGGTTTCGCGCCGAGTTGCGGGCGCTGCGCGAGCAGGCCGACGACCTGGCCGACGGCAGCGCGACGGCGCTCGTCCGGCCGGAACCGGACTTGGCTCACGAGATGCGGACGCA
The DNA here is from genome assembly GCF_900115345.1 of Amycolatopsis rubida. Taxonomy (GTDB): domain Bacteria; phylum Actinomycetota; class Actinomycetes; order Mycobacteriales; family Pseudonocardiaceae; genus Amycolatopsis; species Amycolatopsis rubida. Next base: position 64,967 of record NZ_FOWC01000008.1, read on the forward strand.
CTGCCTCGGCTTCTGCACCGCGCTGCGCAGGCATCACCTCGGCGAGGACTCGGTGGTGTTCCCGTCGCTGGCCGAGCAGTTCCCCGCGCTCGCTCCGGCGATCGCGCAGCTCGCCGGACAGCACCAGGTGGTGGCGCGGCTGCAGGACGCGATCCGGCAACTGGTCGACGGCTTCGTCCCAGGCGAATCCGACCCGGTGCGGCTGCGTGCCGAACTGGAGCGGCTCGCCGGTGAGGTGGAGGCGCACTTCGAGTTCGAGGAGCAAACGGTGGTGACCGCGCTGAACGCGACGGCTGCCGCTCCGCCGACGGCCTGAGCCGGGGCGCCGGTTCCGCTCTGGGTGATGGCTGCTGTGCATTGAGCCGGGGGTGCCGGTTCCGTTTCGGGAGCTGGCGGCGCAGTGCGCCGAGCCGGGGCGTGCTTCGGTTTGGCGGGCAGGCTGGCGCCGGACGCAGCTGTGGTGCTGCAGACGGCTTGAGCCGGGGCGACGCCGGTTCCGTTTCGGGAGCTGGCTGCTGTGGGCTGAGCCGGGGCGTGCTTCGGTTTGGCGGGCAGGCTGGCGCTGGACGCGGCTGTGGTGCTGCCGACGGCTTGAGCCGGGGCGACGCCGGTTCCGTTTCGGGAGCTGGCTGCTGTGCGCTGAGCCGGGGCGTGCTTCGGTTTCGCGGGCAGGCTGGCACCGGACGTGGCTGTGGTGCCGCCGACGGCCTGAGCCGGGGCGACGCCGGTTCCGTTTCGGGAGCTGGCGGCGCAGTGCGATTTCGAGGGGCGGGTCCGCGCTGGACGCGGCGGCGGTGCCGTCGACGGACTGGCGGCGCTCCGATCTCGCGGGGCCAGCCGCGCTCAACGCGGCGGCTGCCGCTCCGCCGGGATGAGCCCGGACGTCGGCTGGGTGTCCAGTGTGGACTTGATCGCGGCGGGAACACGGCGCCAGTCCGGGAGAAATGTGCGGCGGGGCCCGGCCCCGGTGGCGAGGGTGCCCACGAATGGTTCAGACCACCAGAATAGCCGCAAACCGGGCCCTCCTGCGCATTCCGGCGCGGAGTGCGCAGGAGGGCAAGGGAAATCGGCGAGTCGGCGGAGAGCTTGTGCCCGAACGGCGGTTGGGGCGGGGTGCGGGCGCGGGCGCTGACCCGTGCGGGGGAGCTGATTCGGCTGCGGGCCTGCTGGGCCGTTCGGTGTAGGTAGTGGGAAACTTGACTACTGCGGGTAATTTCGGTTGCCGGGCCGACGTGACCCATCGTGACATTCCCGTTATCTCACCGGTGCTTCCTGACGGGAAAGACGTGCAGGCCGTGGCTGGAAAATCTCTGTAACGCCGCTCGCTGACCACCCGATACCTTGGCCAGTGGCACACCTTCGGCGACATCGGGCCGGACCGCCCCCTGATCACTGATCGTGATCATCGGTCCTGACTCAGCGTGCCGGTGGCGATCAGGTCCGGGGAGCTTGCGTAGCGCGGGAGGACTGATGGAAGAACCGGTGCGGCCATGGCCCGCGGACGGCGTCGCGCCGCCGCGGGTCGACCTGGGGGCGGTCTCCGCACCGCCGGTCGACGTGGCGGCACCGCCGCCCGGCCGTGCCGCCGACGCCCGGCTGGACCCCGCCACGGTCTGTCCGGCGGAGGGAGATCCGCCGAAAACGCACGCCGCGGAGTGGGAAAAGCGCTACCGCAGGACGGTGATCGCTTCGGATCTCGTCGCGGCCTGCGTGGTGATCGCGATCAGCGCGTTCGTCATCGACCGGCTCGCACCGCACGACATGCACGCGTTCGGCACCGCGTTCGCGATCCTCTGCGCGCTTCCGGTCAGCCGGGCCTGGAGCGCCCGCGTGCTGGGGGAGGGGCCCGAGGAGTACCGCACGCTCGGCCGCGCGCTGATCACCGCGGCGGTGCTGGTCGCGTTCGGCGGGCTGTTGTTCGGTGCGCTCGAAGTGCAGCCCTGGGTGTTTTACGTCGTGCCGGCCGTCGCGTCAGTACTGTTCCCCCAGCGATACGTGCTCCGGCAGATTCTGCACCGGAGACGGCGGCGCGGGTTGTGCCTGCTGCCGGTGATGGCGGCCGGCAGCGCGGAAACGGTCGCGGACCTGATCAAGCGGACCCGCGCCGAAGCGCACGTCGGATGGCGGGTCGAGGCGGTCTGCACGTCCACCGGGCACGGGGAGATCGAAGGCGTTCCGGTCGTCGGGCGGCTCGAAGAGCTTTCCCGGCACGTGCGCCGCGGCGGGTACCGGGTCGTGGCGATCACGGCCGACCAGTATTGGAATCCCGAGCGGCTGCAGCGGCTCGCCTGGGATCTCGAAGGCACCTCGTCGGAGATGGTCGTCGCGCCGGTGCTGATGGAGGTCGCCGGGCCGAGGCTGAACGTCAGCGGGGTCCTGGGCATGCCGCTGCTGCGGGTGACCGCGCCAGCGTTCACCGGCGGGCGCCGCCTGGTCAAAGAGGTCGTCGACCGCTGTGGCGCGGCCTTCCTGCTGGCGCTGTTCTCCCCGGTGCTGCTGGCGATCGCGGTAGCGGTGAAGGCGGGCGACCGCGGTCCGGTGATCTACCGGCAGCGGCGCATCGGCAAGGACGGCGAAGCGTTCACCATGCTCAAATTCCGCACCATGGTCGTGAACGCGCATGCGACCCGGCACGACCTGGAGAAGGCGAACGAAGGCGCGGGGCCGCTCTTCAAGATGAAGAAGGACCCCCGGGTCACGAAGGTCGGCGGATTGCTGCGCCGGTACTCGCTCGACGAACTGCCGCAGCTGTTCAACGTCGTCGCCGGGCGGATGTCGCTGGTCGGCCCCCGGCCGCCGCTGCCGGAGGAGACGGCGACCTACGCTCCGGCCGCGCGCCGCAGGCTGCTGGTGAAACCCGGGCTGACCGGGCTGTGGCAGGTGAGCGGGCGCAGCGATCTTTCCTGGGACGAGAGCATCCGGCTCGACCTGCGCTACGTCGAGGACTGGTCGCTGGCGCTGGACCTGGTGATCCTCTGGAAGACCTTGCGCGCTGTCCTCGCCGGGCAGGGCGCCTACTGAGCTGCGAGGATCCCGTCGCCCGCGTGCGCTGAGTCACAACGGCCGGGTTCGGGAAATAGTCAAGCGTTCAACCAGGTTGGTGCCGTGCGTAGGCGACAGCACGGGAAGGAACGCCGAATCCGATGACTACTTTCGCAGAGTCCCAGCAGCTGCAGGTGCCCGCTGAGGTGCAGGACCTGCTGTTCCGCGAGGCGCGCACGGCCAACAGCTTCAGCGCCGAGCCGGTGACCGACGAGCAGGTCCGCGCGATCTACGACCTCGTCAAGTGGGCTCCGACCTCGATGAACACCCAGCCGCTGCGCGCGCTGGTGATCCGCAGCGACGAGGCCAAGCAGCGCCTGCTGCCGCACCTGGCCGAGGGCAACCGCGCCAAGACCGAGGCCGCGCCGCTGACCGTGATCCTGGCCGCGGACGTCGACTTCCACGAGAACATCCCGCAGACCTTCCCGCACAACCCCGGCGTGAAGGACAACTTCGCCGACGAAGCGGGCCGCGTCGAGTTCTCCAAGCTGAACTCGCTGCTGCAGGTCGGCTACTTCATCATCGGCGTGCGCGCCGCCGGACTGGCCGCGGGCCCGATGACCGGCTTCGACGCCGCGGGCGTGGACAAGGAGTTCTTCTCCGGCAACAACTGGCGTTCGCTCGTCGCGGTGAACGTCGGCAAGCCGGGCGACAACCCGTGGTACGACCGCCTGCCGCGGCTCGACTTCGACCAGGTCGTCGACACCCTCTGACCCTTGCCGCGCCGCCGAGAGGCCGCCCCGCACGCCCGGGGCGGCCTCTCGGCGTCCGCGGGCAGGGTTGGCTGACGGCGGTCGAATCGGCGAACCCGCCGCCGACTAGCATCAGCGGGAGTCGTTTCAGTCACTTCTCCCAAAGGAGTCCGATCGTGTCCCAACCGTCGTCAGCTGCCGCCGTACCCGCCCCGCGCGTGGTGGTGCCGGCGGGCACTACGGCGGGCGCCGCGGTGCGCGAAGCCGGGCTGCCCACCAAGGGCCCGGACACGATCGTCGTCGTCCGCGACGCCGACGGGAAACTGCGCGACCTCGCCTGGGCCCCGGAAGCCGAGGCGCAGGTCGAAGCCGTCGCGGCGGACACCGAGGACGGCCGCAGCGTGATCCGGCACTCCGCCGCGCACGTGCTCGCCCAGGCCGTGCAGCAGGAATTCCCGGACGCCAAGCTCGGCATCGGCCCGCCGGTGCGCGACGGCTTCTACTACGACTTCGCCGTCGAAAAGCCGTTCACGCCCGAGGATCTGCAGAAGCTTGAGAAGCGGATGAAGCAGATCGTCAAGGGCGCGCAGCAGTTCTCGCGTCGCGTGTTCGCCTCCACCGGCGAGGCCAAGGAAGAACTGGCGAACGAGCCGTTCAAGCTCGAACTGGTGGACATCAAGTCTGATGTGGACACGACCGAGGTCATGGAGGTCGGCGGCGGAGAGCTGACCATCTACGACAACCTCGACCCGCGCACCAAGGAGCGCGTGTGGAGCGACCTCTGCCGCGGCCCGCACGTGCCCACCACCAAGTTCATCCCGGCCTTCAAGCTCACCCGGGTGGCCGCCGCGTACTGGCGCGGCAACGAGAAAAACCCGCAGCTGCAACGGATCTACGGCACCGCGTGGGAATCGGCCGAGGCGCAGGACGCCCACCTGGAGCGCATCGCCGAGGCCGAGCGCCGCGACCACCGCAAGCTCGGCGCCGAGCTGGACCTGTTCTCCTTCCCCGAGGAGATCGGCTCCGGGCTCCCGGTGTTCCACCCCAAGGGCGGCATCATCCGCCGCGAGCTGGAGAACTACTCGCGCCGCAGGCACGAGGAAGCCGGCTACGAGTTCGTGAACACGCCGCACATCTCCAAGGGCGACCTGTTCCACACCTCCGGGCACCTGCCGTACTACGCGGACACCATGTTCCCGCCGGTGCAGTTCGAGGAAGAGGACTACTACCTCAAGGCGATGAACTGCCCGATGCACAACCTGATCTTCCGCTCGCGCGGGCGGTCCTACCGCGAACTGCCCCTGCGGCTGTTCGAATTCGGCACCGTCTACCGCTACGAGAAGTCCGGCGTCGTGCACGGCCTCACCCGCGTGCGCGGCCTGACGATGGACGATTCGCACATCTACTGCACCAAGGAGCAGATGCCGGGCGAGCTGCGGTCGCTGCTCAAGTTCGTGCTGGACCTGCTGGCCGACTACGGCCTGTCCGACTTCTACCTGGAACTGTCCACCCGAGGGGACTCCGACAAGTTCATCGGCGAGGACTGGGAGTGGGAGGAGGCCACCGAGACGCTGCGCCAGGCCGCCGTCGACTCCGGCCTCGAACTGGTGCCCGACCCGGGCGGCGCGGCCTTCTACGGCCCGAAGATCTCGGTGCAGGCGAAGGACGCCATCGGCCGCACCTGGCAGATGTCGACCATCCAGCTCGACTTCAACCAGAACAAGCGGTTCGGTCTCGAATACACCGCCTCCGACGGCAGCCGCCAGCGGCCGATCATGATCCACCGCGCGCTGTTCGGGTCGATCGAGCGGTTCTTCGGCGTGCTGACCGAGCACTACGCGGGCGCGTTCCCGGCGTGGCTGTCGCCGGTGCAGACGGTCGCCATCCCGATCACCGCCGACCAGGTCGAGTACCTGCGCGGCGTCGAGAAGGCGTTGCGCGCCAAGGGGATCCGCGTCGAGGTCGACGCGAGCGACGACCGGATGCAGAAGAAGATCCGCACGCACACCACGCAGAAGGTGCCGTTCCTGCTGCTGGCGGGCGCGAAGGACGCGGAGGCGGGCGCGGTGTCGTTCCGGTTCCGCGACGGCGGGCAGATCAACGGCGTCCCGGTGGAGCAGGCGGTCGAAGCGATCGCGGAGTGGGTCGAGCGGCGGGAGAACGCGTCGCCCTCGGCCGAGGCCGTGGAGAAGATCCTGAAGTGACCGAGCCGGAACTCGCCGAACAGGACGGGGTCGGGGTCCCGGACGCGCTGCAGCGGCTGTGGACCCCGCACCGGATGGCCTACATCCGGGGCCAGGACAAGCCCGAGGGCGAGGAGTCCGACGGCTGCCCGTTCTGCCGCCTGCCCGGTCTCGGCGACGACAAGCGCGCGCTGATCGTCGCCCGCGGCGAGGCCGTGTTCGCGGTGCTGAACCTGTACCCGTACAACCCGGGGCATCTGATGGTGGTCCCGTACCGGCACGTCGCGGACTACCCCGACCTCACGCCGGAGGAGACGCGCGAGCTGGCGGAGTTCACCCAGCACGCGATGGGCGTGATCCGGGCGGTCTCGGCGGCACACGGGTTCAACATCGGGATGAACCAGGGCGTGATCGCCGGGGCGGGCATCGCCGCGCACCTGCACCAGCACCTGGTGCCGCGCTGGGGCGGCGACGCGAACTTCATGCCGGTGATCGGGCACACGAAGGTGCTGCCGCAATTGCTCGGCGAAACCCGCGACCTGCTCGCGGACGCGTGGTGAGGCCGGTCGCGGGGCGGTAATTGAGTGCTCAACCAGCGTATGATGACGATATGTCCGAACCACGCTGGCTGACCGACGACGAGCAGCGGACCTGGCGCGCTTACGCCCAGGCCAGCTCGCTGCTGCACGCCCACCTCGAAGGACAGCTGCAGCACGAGTCGGGCATGCCGCACACGTACTACGAGGTGCTCGTCTCGCTGTCGGAGGCCGAAGGCAGGCGGCTGCGGATGAGCGAGCTCGCGTCCGTGCGCGGGTCGTCGCGCAGCAGGCTGTCGCACGCGGTGGCGCGGCTGGAGGCGAAGGGCTGGGTCCAGCGCGAGTCGTGCCCCACGGACAAGCGCGGGTCCTGGGCGGTGCTCACCGACACCGGGTTCGCCGCGCTGGAGGAAGCCGCGCCCGGGCACGTCGAGGCGGTCCGCGAGACGCTGTTCGACCAGCTGAGCGCCGAGCAGGTGCGCCAGCTGGGCGAGATTTCCGAGGCGATCCTGGCCGGGCTGCGGCCCAAATGCCAGGCCGTCCGGGAGGCCGAGGAGGCGGCGGAATTCGCCGCGCCGGTCGCCGAACTGCCGAAATCCGGCTGACGTTCCGGCGGGTCGCGGGCGGGCGGGTCCGGTTCGGACAGCGGGGTCGATAGGCTTTCGTCGCCCACCCGCCCCCGAATCAGGTGCACAGACGAGGAAGATGCTCAACATTTTCGCCCGTGCCTCGGTCTCCCGTGTGACGGACCCGATCGGCGCCGCCCTGGTCCGCGCCGGACTGACCCCGAACGCGATGACCGTGCTCGGCACCGCGGGCGCCGTCGCGTGCGCGCTGGCGTTCTTCCCGCAGGGGATGCTGCTGTGGGGCACGTTCACCGTGTGGGGCTTCGCCATGCTCGACCTGCTCGACGGCGCGATGGCCCGCGCCCGCGGCTACGGCACGCCCTTCGGCGCGGTGCTCGACGCGACCTGCGACCGGCTGGTCGACGGCGCGCTGTTCGCGGCGATCGCGTGGTGGTGCTTCGTGCAGGACCACAACAACCGGGCCGCGGCCGCCGCGTTGATCTGCCTCGTGCTGGCCCAGGTCATTTCCTATGTGAAGGCGCGCGCCGAAGCCTCCGGCCTCGAAGCCGACGGCGGGCTGGTGGAACGCGCGGAGCGGCTCATCATCGCCCTCGTCGGCACCGGGCTGCACGGCTTGGGCGTGCCCTACACCGTCGAGATCGCGCTGTGGCTGCTCGCCGTGCTGTCGGTGGTCACGCTGCTGCAGCGGACGGCGGCGGTGGCGAGCGCGGCACGGGCGGCCGCGGCGGAACAGGCCGACTCACCGGCAGGCGGGGCGCAACCGTGAGCACACTGTCCCAGCGGCTCAGCGAGTTCGGCTACGCGACGGGCTGGCGGCTCGTCCGGCGGCTGCCGCGGTCGTTCGGGTCGGCGCTGTTCGCCTTCGGCGCCGACATGGCCGCGCGGCGGGGCGGCGGGGGAGTGCGGCAGCTGCGCGCCAATCTCGCCCGCGTCGTGCCGCAGGCAGGCGAAGCGGAGCTGGACGAGCTGGTCCGGCGCGCGATGCGGTCGTACGCGCGGTACTGGTTCGAGACGTTCCGGCTTCCGGCGATGGACCACGCGGCGGTCGCGAAGCGGGTGACGGTGACCGGCGCGGAGAACATCGACGCCGCGCTCGCCGAGGGCAACGGCGCGGTGATGACGCTGCCGCACAGCGGGAACTGGGACATCGCGGGAGTCTGGCTCGCCAGTTACGCGGGCACCTTCACCACGGTCGCGGAACGGCTCAAACCCGAATCGCTGTACCGCCGGTTCGTGTCGTTCCGGGAATCGCTCGGCTTCGAGATCGTGCCGCTGACCGGCGACAGCGCGGCGATGCGGCTGCTGCTGCGGCGGCTGCGCGAGAACAAGGTGGTGGTCCTGCTGGGGGACCGGGACCTGACCTCGTCCGGGATCCCGGTGCGCTTCTTCGGCGAGCAGACGCACCTGCCGCCCGGTCCCGCGCGGCTCGCCGCCACCACCGGCGCCGCGCTGCTGCCGACCGGCTGCTGGTTCACCGAGGACGGCTGGGAGATCCGGATCCATCCGCGCATCCGCGTCACGCAGCGGGCCGAGGTGCCCGCGGCGACGCAGGCGCTGGCCGACGTGTTCGCCGGCGACATCGCCGCGCATCCGGCCGACTGGCACATGCTGCAGCCGTTCTGGCCCGCCGATTCCGCGGCGACGGCGCTGGAAGAAGCGAGCTGACCCGGTGGCGCGCGGGTTGAAGATCGGGATCGTGTGCCCGTACTCGTTCGACGTTCCCGGCGGGGTCCAGGGGCACGTGAGCGATCTGGCCCGGGCGCTGATCGAGCGCGGGCACCGGGTGTCGGTGCTGGCTCCGGCGGACGAGGACGCGCGGCTGCCGGATTTCGTGCACCCGGCGGGCAAGGCGCTCGGGATTCCGTACAACGGCTCGGTCGCGCGGCTGCAGTTCGGGCCGGTCTCCTACGCCAGGGTGCGGCGGTGGATCCGGGACAACGGCTTCGACGTGCTGCACCTGCACGAGCCTGCCGCGCCGAGCCTGTCGCTGCTGGCGCTGAAGGTCGCGGACGGGCCGATCGTGGCCACCTTCCACACCGCGACGACGCGCTCGCGGACGCTGGCGGCGTTCCAGCCGGTGCTGCGTCCGCTGCTGGAGAAGATCACCGCCCGGATCGCGGTGTCGGCGCTGGCCCGGCGGGTGCAGGTGGAGCACGCGGGCGGTGACGCGGTCGAGATCCCGAACGGCGTGGACGTCGAGTTCTTTTCCCGTGCGCTGCCGCTGGAGGGCTATCCGCGCGCGGGCGGGACGATCGGGTTCGTCGGGCGGTTCACCGAGCCGCGCAAGGGCATGGACGTGCTGCTGGAGGCCGCGCGGCGGCTGCTCCCGGAGTTCGGGGACCTGCGGCTGCTCGTGGTCGGCCGAGGCGAACCGGACCAGCTGCGTCGGATGGCCGGGCCGAAGCTGTGGCCGCACATCGACCTGCTGGGCCAGGTCGACGACGAGACGAAGGCGCGTGCGCTGCGCAGCGTCGACGTCTACTGCGCGCCCAACACCGGCGGCGAGAGCTTCGGGATGATCCTCACCGAGGCGATGGCGGCGGGCACACCGGTGCTGGCCAGCGGCCTCGACTCGTTCCGCCGCGTCCTCGACGACGGCCGCGCCGGAATGCTCACCACGACCGGTGACCCGTCCTCCCTGGCTGACGGCCTGCGCGAACTTCTGGGCGACCCGGCGCACCGGGCGTCGCTCGCCGCCGCGGCAGGCGAGCGGGTGACGGCGTACGACTGGGCGGTCGTGGTGACCCAGGTGCTGCGGGTGTACGAAACGGCCATCGCGGCGGATCCCCGGCTGGTCGCGGCGGGGGAGCTGGCGTGACGGTGCTGGTGTGGCTGCTCGTGGCGGCGGCCGCGATCGTGGTGCTCGGCGGGCTGTTCCTGGTCGCCACCGCGAACCGCCTCGACCGCCTGCACGTCCGGACCGACGCGGGCTGGGCGGCTCTGGAAGCTGCCCTCGCGCGCCGAGCCGTGGTTGCCCGAGCCGTCGCCGCGGTCCTGCACGATGGTGCGGACCTGCACGCCGCGGCCGCGCGCGCCGAAGCTGCCGCGCGGCCGGACCGTGAGGCCGCGGAGAACGAGCTGACGCTGGTCCTGGCCCCGATCGACCGGTCCCGGCTGCCGGTCGTGCTCGCCGGGGAACTGACCGACGCCGAACACCGGGTCGTCATCGCCCGTCGCGTGCACAACGACGCTGTGCGGGACACGCTGGCGCTGCGGCGGCGGCGGAAGGTGCGCTACTTCAAGCTCGCCGGGACCGCGCCGCTGCCGGAGTACTTCGAATTCGCCGAGCCGGACCTCTGAGGCAGACTGAGCAGCATGACGACCGAACCCGATGCCTGCGCCGTCGCACACGGCGAGGTCGAAGAGCCGCCCGCGGAACGGACCCTGGTGGCCGTGTTCGCCTCGCCGGTGGCCCGGTACCTGCTGCGCTACGCGGCCGATCTGGGCTACCGTGCCGTGCTGTTCGAGCCGGACGAAGCGCGGGCCAGCGATGCGCCTGACGGCGTCGAAGTCCGCACCACCGCGCCGGCTCCGGGAGCGGACGCGGACGTCGTGGTGACCGACCACCACCGGCCGGAACTCGGGACGGTCCTGCGGGCCGCACTGGCGACGCCCACGCGGTGGGTGGGCGTGCTGGGCAACCCGCGGCATCCGGGGCCGCACGGGGAAGCCCTGCGGGGGCTGGGCGTTTCGGAACCGGACATCGCCAGGGTGCACCGGCCGGTCGGGCTGAACATCGGCTCGCGCACCCCGGCGGAAATCGCGATCGCGACGCTGGCCGGGCTGGTGGCGGACCGCAACGGGCGACCGGGCGGCTTCGAGTTCTGACCGCCGCGCCCACCGAGGTTCGGCCGTGAGGGGAGCTCTGAGGGACTCAGAGTCTCTCAGAGAGTGTTTCGAAACCCGCGTGGTCAGTCGCTGAATCCGTGTGTTACACGGCAGCTTGCACACAACCGCCCGATAAACGCCACGCCGCCCCGGTATCACAGCTAACGCCCGACCACGCCACCGGGTTTCGAAACACCCCTCTCCGGGTTCCCCTCACGGATTTCGCCCGGGTCAGGTCGGGACCGCCGCCCCCTCCGGCATCGGCTCGAACCGGGCGTGCCGCCGCGTGAACGTCGCCGTCCCCGAGGTCAGCGAGCGCAGGTCCACCGCGTACCGCAGCAGTTCCGCCGCGGGCACCTCGGCGTGCACCACGGCGTGCCCGCCCTCGCTGGATTCCGTGCCCAGCACCCGGCCGCGGCGGGAGGACAGGTCGCCCAGCACCGTGCCCAGGTGTTCGTCCGGCAGGCTCACCTCGACCGTGTCCAGCGGTTCCAGCAGCGAGATCCGGCTGGCCGCCGCGGCTTCCCGCAGGGCCAGCGCGCCCGCGGTCTGGAACGCCGCGTCCGACGAGTCGACGCTGTGCGCCTTCCCGTCGGTCAGGGTCACGCGCACGTCCACCACCGGACAGCCGTCCTGGACGCCGCGTTGCAGTTGCGCTCGCACGCCCTTCTCGACGCTCGGGATGAACTGGTGCGGCACCGCACCGCCGACCACCTTGTCCACGAACTCGAACCCGCCGCCGCGCGGCAGCGGCTCGACCTCGATGTCGCACACCGCGAACTGCCCGTGCCCGCCGGACTGCTTCACGTGCCGTCCGTGGCCGCGGGCGGGTTTCGCGAACGTGGAACGCAGGCTGATCCGCACCGGCTCGGTGCCGACGTCCGCACCGCCCGCGCGCAGCCGCGACAGGACGACCTCGGAATGCGCCTCGCCCATGCACCACAGCACCAGCTGCCCGGTTTCCGCGTTGCGTTCCAAGCGCAGGGTCGGGTCGCCCGCGACGAGCCGGGACAGGTTGCGGGACAACGTGTCCTCGTCGCTGCGGGACTTCGCGACGACGGCGACCGGCAGCAGCGGTTCGGGCATCCGCCACGGCTTGATCAGCAGCGGATCGTCCGGCGACGACACCGTGTCGCCGGTTTCGGCGGAACCCACTTTGGTGAGCGCGCACAGATCGCCCGCGACGCAGAACGGCACCTCGCGCAGGTTCGCGCCGAGCGGCGAGTAGAGGTGGGCGACGCGTTCGTCGGCGTCGTGGTCTTCGTGGCCGCGTTCGGCGAGGCCGTGGCCGGAGACGTGCACCGAATTCTCGGGCCGCAGGGTCCCGGAAAACACCCGGACGAGCGAAACTCGTCCCACATACGAATCGACCGCGGTGCGCACGACCTCGGCGGCGAGCGGCCCGTCCGGATCGGCCGACAGCGCGGTGTGCTCGGCGCCGTCGGGGCTGGTCACGCCGGGCGGGGTGTGCTCCAGCGGCGAGGGGAAGGCCCGCACGATGCCGTCGAGCACCTCGGCGAGCCCGATTCCGCTGGTCGCGCACACCGGGATGACCGGGTGGAACGAACCGCGCGCGACGGCCGTTTCGAGATCGGCGATCAGCACGTCCTCGGCGATCTCCTCGCCGCCGAGGTAGCGGTCCATGAGGGTCTCGTCCTCGCTCTCGGCGATGATGCCCTCGATCAGCTCGTTGCGGGCGGCGGCGAACTCCTCGGCCACGGCCGGGCCCGCGTCGCCCACGCGCGGCGGGTAGCCGGCGGAATAGTCGTAGCGGCGCTGGGTGACGAGCCCGGCCAGGCCGTCCGGCACGGGAAGGTACAGCGGCAGCACGCCCGCGCCGAAGGCGGCTTGGCAGGCGGCGATCTCGGCGAGCGCGTCGGCGCGATGGTGGTCGAGCCGCGACACGACGACGGCGCGCGGCATGCCCACCGACGCGCACTCTTCCCACACGGCGACGGTGGCGGCGTCCACGCCCTCGGCGGCGCAGACCACGAAGAGCGCGGCGTCCGCGGCCCGCAGCCCGGCGCGCAGTTCGCCCACGAAATCGGCGTATCCCGGGGTGTCGATGAGATTGATTTTGTGCCCGGCGTGCAGCACCGGGGCGACCGAAAGCCCGACCGAGCGCTGCTGGCGCACCGCCGCGGGGTCGTGGTCGCACACCGTGGTGCCCTCCACGACCGAACCGGCGCGCGGCACCGTGCCGGACGCGGCGAGCAAAGCCTCGGTGAGCGTGGTCTTCCCGGAACCGGAAGGCCCGACGAGGACGACGTTGCGCACCTTGGCGGGGTCGGCCACAGCGACGGCGGCCCCAGGGTCGGTACTCCTGTTCTGCTTGTCGGCCATGACGGCCTCCTCAGCGACGGCGGATGGTGCGACTGTGTCCCCGATCACACACCCGGGACCCGCCGGGAAGCAAGGCGATCGGCTCGGGACCAGCCGTTCGCTCAGCGCGGGGTCCCGGCGGCCCGGACCGGCCGATTCCACCGCGGACAGCTGTATTCGCACTTTCCACAAAGGATTCGATGGCGCATTCCCGCCGGATTCATCCGGAACGCCGGACTGCTGCCGAGGTGGGCGAGTGGCGATTCTTGGGCGGAAAGAGGAATTTCCGGAAATCGTGCACCGAGAATCGGGACGGAGGCGCCGAAGTTGACAACTTAGCGACCTTCGTCGGTTGTCCGGAGTGGGAAAAAACCCGACTCTTGGCGAGGTTCGATCCCATTCCACTTCCGAATCCGGCCCCCACCCCCGGGTCTGATCCGGCCTGTCCGGAGGAGAACACCGCCGATGAAATCGCGCCGACCGCTCGTGCTGCTCGCAGCCGGGGTCCTGGCCGGGGCCGTCACCACGGCCACCGCCGCCCACGCGCAACCGCTCGAACCGCAGAGCCCGCAGGCCGCCGAAGCCATGGCGGCCACCGCCGCGCAGGAGCTGGTCGCCTCCCGGCCCGCCGCGCTGCACGCAGGCAAGGACGACGTTTTCCAGCAGCACAAGGTGATCTCCTCGACCAACGGCCTGAAGTACGTGCCCTACGACCGCTCGTACCATGGCCTGCCGGTCATCGGCGGCGACTTCGTCGTGGCCACGAACTCCGCCGGGCAGGTGCTCGCCACCTCGGTCGCGCAGACCGCCGCGATCGACCTGCCCAGCACGTCGCCGAAGCTGACCGCCAAGCAGGCCGAAGCGATCGCCCGCACCCAAGTGCCCACTGTGGACAGCGTGCGGCCCGCGACGCTCGCCGCTTACGCTTTGGGCAGCCCGAAACTCGCCTGGACGACCCGGGTGAGCGGGCGGAACGCCGAGGGGCCGAGCAAGCTGGACGTCGTCGTCGACGCGACGACCGGGAAGATCCTGCACACGCAGGAGCACGTGGCCTACGGCGACGCGCAGGGCGTGTGGAACGGCCCGGAGCCGCTGCACCTCGACACGTCCTCGGACGGCGCGGGCGGTTACTCGATGACCGATCCGGCCATCGCGAACCTCAGCTGCCAGGACGCCGACACCCAGCAGACCTTCACCAAGCCGACCGACAGCTGGGGCAACGGCGACGAGACCGACCGGGAAACCGGCTGCGCCGACGCCCTCTACAGCATCCAGCAAGAGAACAAGATGCTGACGCAATGGCTGGGCCGCAACAGCTTCGACGGCAACGGCGGCGCCTGGCCGATCCGCGTCGGCCTCAACGAGCAGAACGCCTACTACGACGGCACCCAGGTCCAGATCGGGAGCAACACCGCGGGCCAGTGGATCGGCTCGCTCGACGTGGTCGGCCACGAGTTCGGCCACGGCATCGACGACCACACCCCGGGCAGCATGTCCGGCGCCGGCACCCAGGAATTCGTCGCGGACGTCTACGGCGCCGCGTCCGAATGGTTCGCCAACGAGCCCGCGCCGTACGCGGTCCCGGACTTCCTGGTCGGCAACCAGGTGAACCTCGTCGGCAGCGGGCCGATCCGCAACATGTACGACCCGTCCCAGCTCGGCCACAAGAACTGCTACGACGACTCGATTCCCGGCACCGAGGTGCACGCCGCGGCCGGCCCCGGCAACCACTGGTTCTACCTCCTCGCCGAGGGGTCGAACCCGGCCAACGGCCAGCCCGCCAGCCCGACGTGCGACAACTCGACGGTGACCGGGCTCGGCGTGCAGACCGCCGTGAAGATCTTCTACAACGCGATGCTGCTCAAGACCAGCGGCAGCTCCTACCAGAGCTACCGGACCTGGACGCTGACCGCGGCGAAGAGCCTCTTCCCGAACAGCTGCACCGAGTTCAACTCCGTGAAGGCGGCCTGGGACGCGGTGAGCGTGTCCGCCCAGCCGGACGAGCCGACCTGCGGCGCGGTCGGTGCGGCCAATTCGCACGCAATTTCCGCTCGATGAGCCAAAGCTGATTTCCCGCCGACGGGAGAGGGCGACGAGCACTCGTCTCCCTCTCCCGGTCGGTATTTTTCCTGCCGGAAGACGTGTCGTTCTTCGATCGCGGAAAATCCCGACCGGGAAATTCGCTGTGCGGTTTTCCCGGAACGGTTACGGCACCCCGGCGAGGCGGAGCAGGGCCGCCGTCGCCGCCGCGGCGAGCACGACCGCCACGAACGGGGCCTTCCGCCACGCGAGCACCCCGCCCACCAGTACTCCGGCCGGCCGGGCGATCCCGGCGAATTCCTGCCCCTGGGTCAACGCGCTGGTCGCGACCAGCGCGGCGAGCAGCACCACCGCCGACAGCGTCATCAGCCGCTCGGCTCGCGGCGACAACCGCACTTTCGCGCGCAGCAGCGGCCCGGCGAGCCGGAACGCGAACGTGCCCGCCGCGAGCACGAGTGTCGCGATGATCAGTTCCGCGCCGTCCATCAGTGCGCTCCTTCCAGGGACTTCGGCTCTTTCGCCGCGGCGCCGGCGACCACCCCGGCCAGCGCCAGCAGCACCGGCAGGCCCGCCGGGAGCAGGGGAGTGGCCGCGAGCGCGACCACCACGCCGATCAGCACCGGCAGCCGGGACGCCCGGTCCTTCAGCGACGGCAGCACGAGCGCCAGCAGCACCGCCGGGAAGGCGGCGTCCAGGCCGAACGCGTCGGTGTCGCTGATCGCGGACCCGGCGAACGCGCCGGCCACGACCCCGAGGTTCCAGCACACGAACAGCCCGGTGCCGCACGCCCAGTACGCCGCCCGCCGCCGGGCCGCGTCGCGCTGGGCGAGCGCGAACGCCACCGATTCGTCGATCATCAGGTGGCTGCCTGCCAGCCGCCCGAGCAGTCCGCGCCCGAGCGCGTCGCCGACCGCGAACCCGAACGGCACGTGCCGCGCGTTCACCAGCAGCCCGGCGGCGACCGCGGCGAGCGGATTGCCGCCCGAGGCGACGATGCCGACGAACATGAACTGCGACGCGCCGGCGAAAACCAGCAGGGACAGCAGCATCGGTGCCCACAGCGGGAAGCCGGAACCCACTGCGATGGCACCGTAGGACACGCCCACGAGGGCGTCGGCCAGGCATACGAGACCGATGTCGCGGGCGAGGCCGCGGTCGAGTGTTCGCCAAATCGAACGCATAGTGTCCTATGCTGAACACGTCGGGGCCTGTTCGTCAAGGCGAACGAGAAGACTGATGGAGCGAACACACATGCCGAACGAGAGCACAGGCGCGCCGCTGGACATCATCGCGGCGTCCCTGCGCCGCGAGCGGGCCCGCGCCGGCCTCTCGCTGACCGAGGTCGCGCGCCGGGCAGGCCTGGCGAAATCCACCCTGTCCCAGCTGGAATCGGGATCGGGCAACCCGAGCGTGGAGACGCTGTGGGCACTCGGCGTCGCGCTGGACGTGCCGTTCTCCCGGCTGGTCGAACCGGAGCGGCAGGAGGTGAAGGTGATCCGCGCGGGCAAGGGCCCGACGGTGTTCGCCGAACACGCCGACTACGCGTGCACGCTGCTGTCCGCGTGCCCGTCCGCCGCGCGCCGCGACATCTACCTGGTCAGCGCGGAGCCCGGCATCCCTCGGCGGTCGGACCCGCACATGAGCGGCGTGGTGGAGCACACCGTGCTGTGCGCGGGCCGCGCGCGGATCGGCATCATGGACGACCCGGTGGAGCTGCTGCCGGGGGACTATATCTGCTATCCGGGCGACGTGCCGCACATCTTCGAGGCGCTGGAGCCGGGGACGTTCGGGGTGGAGATCTCCGAATACAACTGACAGCGGGGCGCGCCATGGCAGGCAAGGCGACGGGAACCGCGGCCGGGCCGATGACGACCGCGGCCGTGGAACGGCACTTCCCGGCCGGGCGGCGGCTGACCGACGACGAACTCGCGGCGCGAATGCGGCCGGCCGGGATGCGTGCCGCGGCCAGGCCGGCCCGCTGGGCGCCGCTGCGGATCGGCTGATCGCCGTCGCGGAGAAGGACAGCTCCGGAATCTGCGCCGGGATCGCGTGCGGCAAACGCTATCTCGACGAGCGGCTTCGCGACGCGCTGCGAGCGGGCGCCGACAGCGTCGTGGTCCTCGGCGCCGGGCTGGACACCCGCCCGGCCCGCATCGCCGTTCCCTCGGGCGTCCCGGCGTTCGAGGTGGACCATCCGGGCCAAGCAGGCGCGGCTGCCCTCGTACCCGGTGACGCAGGTGCCGGTCGACACCGACGACCTCGGCAGCGTCCTGGCCGGGCATGGCTGGCGCCCCAGAGGCCGGACTGTGTTCCTCTGGGAAGGCGTCACCCAGTATCTGGCCGAGGCCGGAGTGCGGGCGACCTTCGACGCGCTGGCCACGGCGGGCGCCAGGAGCACGCTGTTGTCCACATTCGTTCCTCGACGGCACGGAGATGTACGACGCGCGGAAGCTGTACCGGCGGTTTGTGGCCAAGCGGCCGCCGCCGTGGCGCTGCGGGCGGTTTCCCGAAGCGGTCGCCGATATGTCGTTCCCACGGGGCGCGCTGCCGGTCCCGGAGATCGGGCGCTGCGTCGAGGCCGGGAAGGCCTGACCAGGCTTGTCCTGAAGGACTTCCGCTTCCCCGGTCCTGGGGGAGGCTGTACACCGGCGACCGGATAGCGCAGAGTCCCTGTCGGACGAAACCATCGGCCAGGAGGTGTGATGACCGGCGAGGAAATCGTGCTCGGTCCCCTGCCCCAGGGGATCACGCCCGCCCGCGAAGGCATGCGGAACAAGGTGTGGAACGTGCTCGGCCACACCTACTCGATGAAGGCGGCCAGCGAGTCGAGCTTCGCGTTCGAGACCCTCGACCCGCCCGGCACCGGGGTGCCGCCGCACGTCCATCCGACGCAGGACGAGCACATCTACATCCTGGAGGGCGTGTTCACCCTTTACCTCGACGGCCGATGGGAGACCGCCGGTCCCGGCGACACCGTGCGGATGCCGAAGGGGCTCCCGCACGCCTATTACAACCGCGGCGAGGGCATGACCCGGGGGCTGTTCTGGGTGAGCCCGGCCGGGAAGCTGGCGACGCTGTTCGACAAGCTGCACAACCTGACGGACCCGGCCGAGGTGGTCCGGGTGTCGGCGCTGCACGACGTCGACTTCCTGCCGCCCGGTTCGGTGGCGGGCGCCTGAACTCAGGTGCGGTTCACCTGCTGCTGGGACGCCCCGGAAACCTGCGCGTAGCCGCTGACGATCGCGTCGAGCGTCGCCGCGTCGATGACGTCCTCAAGACGGTCGAAGCCCTCCGGCGCGCGCCGTTCGACCTCGTCGATGACGTTTTCCGGGCCGCCCCGGCGGTTGCGCAGCACGATCTCGCCGGTGGCCGCCAGCCGGCCGGCATCGTAGGCGCGCAGCGCCTCGACGGGATCGGCGTGCCGCGTCAGCTGTGCGGCGAGGCTGGACGCGTCGAGAATCGCCTGGCCGGCGCCGTTGGACCCCATCGGGTACATCGGATGGGCGGCGTCGCCGAGCAGCGTCACGCGTCCGTGCGACCAGGCGGGCAGCGGGTCCCGGTCGCACATCGGGAACTCGAAGATCTCCTCGGTGGCCTCGGCCAGCGCGGCGTGGTCGACCTCCGGGCACCGGAACCGCCCGACGTGCCGAGCCAGTTCTGCCCGATCGCCGGGTTTGGCCCAGTCCTGCCGGTCCGGGGGAGGGTCGCCGGGCCGGCCGGTCCGGACGCAGACCGCCCAGTTGGTGAGCCGGGTGCCCGCGCTCCGGCCCGGTCCGATCGGGTAGAGCACCAGCTTGGCCTCGGTGCCGCCGGAGACGATCATCGAAGCGCCGCCGCCGAACTCGGGCCAGTCGGTGGCGCCGCGCCACATCAGGACCCCGTTCCAGCGCGGCGGACCCTCATCGGGAAACAGCAGGGACCGCGCGGCCGAGTGAATCCCGTCGGCCGCCACCAAGACGTCCCCGGCCACGGTCACCGCTTCGCCGCTTTCCCGCTCAGCGAAGTGCGCGCGCACGCCCCGCGTGTCCTGAGCAAACCCGGTCAGCCGGTGTCCGGTCCGCACCGCCTCGGGGCCCAGCCGGGCCTGGACCGCTCGCCGCAGCATGTTCTGCAGCCTGCCCCGGTGCAGGCAGTACTGGGGGAGCGTGAACCCGGCGTCCAGCCCGCACGGCTTGCGCAGGATCACCTGCCCGAGCCGATGGGTGTAGAACAGCTCGCGGGTGCGGATCCCGATTTCGTCCAGCTGGCCGAGCAGCCCGAGCGCGGCGAGTTCCTTGACCGCGTGCGGCAAGGCGTTGATCCCGACGCCGAGCTCGCCGATCCTGGTGCTCTGCTCGTACACCGTGCATTCGATGCCTTCGCGGTGCAGCCGCAGGGCCGCGGTCAGCCCGCCGATGCCCGCTCCGGCGATGACGACCTTCACGTGCTGCCTCCCGTCCTCGACTGCCCAGGGTGGCGGAGAGCGGGGTGGCGCGCTACCGCCGACCAGCGGCGCTGGGTCTGTTGGGCGGGGCCGCATCACCTCGCCGACGTCGCCACAGCACGACCTCCGCAACGCCTGCGAAGGCCGCGAAGCAGCGCCTGAACAGAGGATCGAGCGACGTTCCTTCCTCAGCCGGAAGGCACCGTCCCAGCAGGGTTCCCGAGAATCCCTTCGGCCAGCAACGCGGCCTGCGTCCGGCTCTCCACCTGAAGCTTCGCGAGCAGGTTGCCCACGTGCACCTTCACTGTGCGCTCGGCCAAGCCCAGCTCGGCGGCGATGTCGCGATTGGACAGTCCTCGCCCGAGCAGGAGCAGGACGTCGCGTTCCCTCGGGGTGACTCCCTCGGCCGCCGGCGCGCGGAGGGCCGCGGCGACCGCCGGGCTCATCGCCGTGATTCCCTCGTGCGCGGCGCGGACCGCGGCCGCGAGTTCCGCGCCGGTGCTGTCCTTGAGCACGAATCCGCTCGCTCCCGCGGCCAGGGCGCGGCGGATTTCGCTTGCGCGGCCGATCGTGGTGAGCATGACGACCTTCGGCCCCCGGACCCGGTGCAGGACTTCGATTCCGTCCGTTCCCGGGAGGTAGAGGTCCAGCAGGACGACGTCCGTGGCGGGATCCAGCGCGGAGAGCAGGCCGGCGCCGTCAGCGTGGGCGCCGAGGACGTCGATGTCCGGCTGGGCGCCGAGGATCAGCGCGAGGCCCTCCCGCACCAGCGCGTGGTCGTCGACGACCCGGACCCTGATCACCACGGCAGTCTACGCTCGCTTCGTGCGTTGGTTCCGCGACCGGAAATCGTTGCTCGACCTGGGAACCGCCGTGCTCGTCGCGGTCTTGCTCGCGGTGGGCGGGGCGTGGCCGCCCGCGACGGGGTGGGACGGCGTCGCCCTCGTGTCCGCGCAGGTCCTGCCGCTGGCCTTCCGCCGCCGGTTCCCGGGGTGGGTGCTCGCCCTCGTCACCGCGGCGACGCTTGCCCGGCTGCTGACGACCCAGCCGCACAACATCGACTACGTGCCGGTGCTGATCGCGTTGTACACAGTGCCGAGCGCACGCCGGGCGTCGGTGCGATGGGGGCTCGGCGGGCTTTCCGCCGCTGCTCTCGGCGCCGCCATGACCGTGTCGAGGGGTCCGGTGGACGGTGCGCTGCTTGCGGTCGCGGTCTGCGTCGTGGCGTGGCTGCTCGGGACCGAGCGGCAGCGGCATGCCGCCGAGCGCGCGGAGTTCGCGGCGCAGCGCACGCGGTTCCAGTTGGAGCGCCTGGCCGCCGAACGCCGGGAGCAGACCGCGCGACGGCTGCACGACACGCTCGCGCGCACCACCACGGTGATGCTCGTGCAGGCCGAGGCGCTCCTCGCGGTCGGCGAGCTGACCAGCACGGACCGCGCCAGGGTGGACGCGATGCTCGCCGCCGGACGGGACGCGCTGGGCCAGGTCCGCGAAACCCTGCGCGAACTGCGGGACGACGGGCAGCAGCAGCCAGGACCGGCGGTCGCTGCCGTGCTCGCCGAGCTGACCGCGGCCGGTCTCGTGATCGAAGAAGAGCCCGCGCTGCACCGGATTCCGGACCAGGTCCGGGATCTCGCCGACCGGATCGTCTCCGAAGCGGCCATCAACGCCTTGCGGCACAACGGTCCCGGCGTCCGGCTGCGGGTCGAGGTCGAGGTGGCCCTGGAGTCCGTCCGGATCGTGGTGCGCAACGACCGGATCGGGCATCCGACGACCGGCACCGGGTACGGACTGGACAGCCTGCGCATCCAGCTCGCCGCCCGGGGCGGTTCGCTCGCCGCGGGGCCCGAAGGGGAGGGCTGGTCGGTCACGGCGGTCATCCCTTGCCTCGCAGCGCCAGCAGTTCCGACACGGTGACGAACCGGTAGCCGAGCGCCCGCAACCGGTCGACAGCCGGTCCGATGGCCTGCCGGGTCTGCTCGCGCCCCGGGTACATGGCGTGGAACAACACGATCGACCCGGGGCGCACGTGCGTCACGGTGTAGTCGGCGATCGCCGCGGCGCTGCGGTCGATTTCGGGGAAGGAGTTCGGTTCGACGTCCCAGGTGATCGTCTTCCGGTCGTGCTCGTGCAGGTAGTACGGCAGCGCGAACAGCTTCTTGCCGTTCGGCGGGCGGACGGTGATTTCGCCGGGGTAGCCGGTGGCGCGGATCAGCGCGTCGGTGCGTTCGATCTCGCTCGCCGCGTACCCGGGCGTGATCAGCAGCATGCGTTCGTGCGAGTAGGTGTGGTTGCCGATCTCGTGGCCCGCCGCGGCGATCGCGCGGCCGAGATCCGGATGCGCCGCCAGCTCAGACCCGATGAGGTAGAACGTCGCGTGGACGTCGCGCGCGGCCAGGGTGTCGAGGACCGGTTTCACCCCGGCGGGGCTGGGACCGTCGTCGAAGGTCAGCGCGACCGCTTTCTCCGGCGTCTCCACGCGGGCGGTGAGGCCGCCGAAGAACTGGAACGTCCGGGAATCGGCGATCCGGAACAGGACGTAACCGCCGACGAGGATCAGCACCAGCACGACGGCCACGGCGATCAACCAGCGGCGAGCCCGTCTGGACAGGGAAAAGCGGATCATGCGGCGAGCTTGCCGACGGGGCTGTGGCGCGGGAAGCGGCGAAGGTACTAGTACTTCCAGCACCGGCACCGGCACCGGCACCGGCACCGGCACCGGCACCGGCACCGGCACCGGCACCGGCACCGGCACCGGCACCGGCACCGGCATCGGCACCGGCGCTGCCGGGGGAGCCGTGGCCCCGCCCGCCGCGGGGCGGGGCCGGCGACGAACCGGTCAGGCGCGGATCTGCCTGGCTTGGCCGCTGCCGCCGATGGCGATCTTGCGCGGCTTGGCCTGCTCGGCGATCGGCACCCGCAGGGTGAGCACGCCCGCGTCGTAGTCGGCTTTGATGCTGTCGGTGTCGAGGGTGTCGCCGAGGAACAGCTGCCGGGAGAACACCCCGCGCGGGCGCTCGGAGACCTGGACCTCCGCGTCCTCGCCGTAGCCGGGCCGGCGTTCGGCCTTGACGGTCAGCACGTTGCGCTCGACGTCCAGGTCGATCGACTCCGGTGCGACGCCCGGCAGGTCGAACTGCACCACGTAGTCGTTGCCGGACCGGTAGGCGTCCATCGGCATCACCGCCGGACGGGCCGCGGTGCCGGTGGCGCCGAAGAACTGCTGGGTCAGCCGATCGAGCTCCCGGAACGGGTCAGTTCGCATCAACATGACCATGCGCCTCCCTTTCTCCTTCCTTCGTGTCCCGCCGGCAGGGCGGGTCTTCGCTTTGGGGGTTGTCGCGGGGATCCGGTCCCGCCGGACGCGAACGGCGGGACCGGAACCAGTTCGGGTGAAAAGCAGCTGTGCCGGGCTGGGCGGCCGCGGGACCGCGTCGCGACACGCACTGCCGGGGCCGGGCGAGCCTCCTCGGCCAAGCGTCGTGGCAGACCGCCCCGGCCCGTCGCGCCGGGTTCTCACCTCCCCGGCGATGGCACGGCTTTCGTGCTGCCGCTTGGCCTCGGAGGAGAACGCTCTCGATGCTCCGGGGGCCACGCCCGGCACCAGCACGGCGCACCCGGCCCGGCTGGATCGGCCTGGCGGCTGGTGGTGTCCGGCATCGTCGATCACTCCCCGGCTACGTGGTTTCGGCACCCAGGTCAGCTGTCGCGGCTACTATTTCTATAGCGCTCACTGAAGATTGTGTCAAGCGGAGAGTTCACATAATCTTAAGCCGATCCCGGAGAGAAGGACTGCCCGGCTGGCACGACCGGGCAGGCTGCCGAAATGCCGGGCGTGCAGCGGGCCTTCCCGCGCAGCCTGGACACCGCGGCTGTCGTGCGCTCGGGCGTCGCCGCTGTTCCCGCCGCCAGCTGACCCGGCGGTGCGGCTGCGCGAACAACTGGACGAAGGCCGCTCTCTCGTGTCGGCCGCCCGGATCAGCGGCTTGCCGGACGAACTCGCCGCCGCCCACGACAGCATCGCAGGCCTCCGCGCCCGGCTTGGTGAACGCTGACCGCGCGGGACCTGATTCCCTTGTCCCGCAAAGCAATTACCGGCCGCGACGACCGTCCGCGCGGGCTCCGGCCGTCGCGCCGGTAGTATCGTTCCGCGTGACCGCCACCGAGATCACCGCTGACCTGGTCCGCGACCTGCTCCAGCAGCAGCACCCGGACCTCGCCGGTCTGCCGATCCGCGAGGTGGCGGGCGGCTGGGGCAACCAGATGTGGCGTCTCGGGGACGAACTGGCCGTCCGCATGCAGCGCATGGACCCCACCCCGCAGCCGCAGCTCAAGGAGCGCCGGTGGCTGCCGGTCCTGGCCCCGCGCCTGCCGCTTCCGGTGCCGGTGCCGGTGCGGTACGGCGAACCGTCCGGGCGTTTCCCCAAGTACTGGACCGTGCTGACGTGGGTCCCCGGAGAACCGCTCGACCGCGGCACGATCAGCCGCGGCACGCACGCGGCTGACACTCTGGCGGACTTCCTCCGGGCGCTCCACGCGGAAGCTCCCGCCGACGCGCCGATCGCCGCGGATCGCGGCGCCCATCCCCGGGAGTGCACGAGCGGCTTCGAGAAATTCCTCGGGGCCGTTGCCCTCGACGGCATGGAGGACGACGTCCGGGCAGTCTGGGACGACGCTGTCGCGGCCCGTGCGCGGGAGAGCCCTCCGGTGTGGGTACACGGCGACCTGCATCCGGCGAATGTCGTTGTCTCGGAAGGAACCCTCTCGGGAATCGTGGACTTCGGCGACCTGTCCGCCGGTGATCCGGCGTGGGATCTCGCCGCCGCCTGGGTGGTGCTGCCCGCGGGCACGGCCGCGCGGTTCTTCGAGAGCTACGCGCGGGCGGACGAGCCGGCGATCCGGCGCGCCCGCGGGCTGGCCGCGATGAAAAGCCTCTTCCTGATCCTCCTGGGGCAGAACGGGGAGCAGGGCCTTCCCGGCGGAAAACCGCACTGGGGACCGGCGGGCCGGGCGGCGCTGGATCGGGTGCTGAAGGGTCTGTGACGGGTCAGTCCCACCACCGCGCGACGGCCAGCTCCCGGCGTGCGGCTTCCACGTAGAATTCGCGCGGGACGGTGTGCTGCTCGGCCAGATGTTCAGCCGGATCCCCGAGCGCTTCCCGCGCGAGCGAGCCCAGCCTGGCCTCGATCTGCTCCGGGTCCGGCGGCACGACGGCGCGGACCGCGTCCGGGGTGATGCCGCACACCGCTTCGGCCACCGGATGTCCGTCGATCGAGTAGAGCACATCCCGGCAGGCCGGATTGACTTCCTCGTCGCCGTCGAAGCCCGCCGCGAGGGTCCGGTCATCGGCTCCGGTCAGCTGCCAAGCCGATTTCAGGACGACCGGCCACCAATCCAGGTCGCAGTAGTCCCTTTCCGGAATCGAGGTGAAGGAACACAGCCCGCCGAGCGTTTCCACCGACTGCCGGCAGGCGGCGAGGTGCGCCGCGGGGATGCGGGCGAGCTGCTGGGTCACGGCCATGCGGTGAGGAGGGTCCACGAAGGATCAGTCGCCGGCACCAGACGCCGCGAGGGCTTCGGCCGCGATGCGCAGGGGGCCTTGCCCGCTTCGAGATCCGGATGCGTTGTGCCGGAACCGTTCGCAGCGCAGCGCCTTCCTGACGATGCCGATGTATTCGCGCGTCCGCTGCACCGGTTTTCCGAAAGGGACGCTATGCCGACCTCCGCCACCTGCGGGCCGCGAACGCCGAGCCCGATTTCCCTCGTCGCCGACACCTGACAGGTTCCCGGTGCGCGGGAAGCTCCCTTTCGTCCATTGTGGAGGCAGGTCCCGCCGGACGCCGCCGGCGGCTCAGAGCTTCGCCGCGAGTTCCGTCCAGCCGGGAGCGCCGATCCGGACGAACATCGGCGTCGTGTCCAGCGGAGCCGAGTAGTCGCGCAGCGTCCGGCCGCCGATCTCGACCCGTTTGGTGTGCGGGTCGAACCACAGCCCCTGCGGCAGCGCGATGTCGCGGGAGGCGCCCGCCGTGATCATCGGAGCCGCCAGCAGGGCGGGGCCGAGCAGCCATTCGTCGTCGACGGTGTCGAAGCGGTGGTCGGCGGGGAAGTCGAAGTACACCGGCCGCATGATCGGCGTGCCGTCCGCGACTGCCTGCTGTACCTGGGTTTTCAGGTAGCCCGCCAGCTTCGCGTGGGTGCGGACCGCGTCGGCGTACAGCTTCGCGGTGTCGGCCGGGTAGGCGACCGGCTTGCCGGTCGTGGTGTCGACTGTCGTCACCGGGGACGTCGACGCGTACATCAGCGGCATCAGCGACGCGGCCTGCGCCCAGCGCACGAGCACCTCGCGCGACGGCGGCGGCATGCTGTTCGAGCCGCCGATCATGTCCGTCTCGACGAACGGATAGCCGTTGGCCGAGATCGCCGACGCCCGGCGCAGCGACGTGCGCAGGCCGTCCCACGTGGTGTCCGCGTCGACCGCCCGGATCACGAACCCGTAGCGCTGGTTGCCCCAGTGCGTGCGGATGCCCGCCCCCTGCTGGTCGAACGCGTCGGTCATGTCCGCGCCCAGCTTCTGGTAGTCCTGCGGGGTCAGGTTCCCGGTGGCGGCGCAGCGGTCGTCGAAGAAGCGGGTGTCGAACTTGAAGCCGTCGACGCCGTAGTCCGCCATCAGCTTCCGCAGGTTGCCGGTGTACCAGTCGCGGGCCTGCGGATTGCCGAGGTCGATGATGCCCGCGGTGCCGTTCCACCAGGTCACCGTGCACGGCTGGGCCGGGTTTCCCTTGGCGCGCACCAGATAGCCGTGGTCGCGGGCGTAGGCGTAGTTCGCCGAGTCCAGGTTGATCCAGAACGTGGTCCACAGGCCGAATTTCTGGCCCATGGCGTGGATGTCCTCGGCCAGCTTCTTCGGGTCCGGGAACGTCTTCGGGTCGAAGGTCAGGTTCCCGTAGCCGGATTCCCATTTGTCGTCGAGCTGCACGGTGTGCCCGGCGACGCCCGCCGCCTTCAGGTCCCGCGCCCACGAAAGCACCTTGTCCTGGTCGATGTCGCGGTAGTACTGCGCCCAGGAATTCCACAGTGGACTCGCGTACTCGGCGTCGGTCGCGTCGCTCTTGGCCGGTTTGCCGACCTCGCCGACGTAGTCGTCGTACACCGCGCGGCGGTTCGACTCCACGAACACCGTGCTCGAATATTCCGCGGAGTTCGTCACGGCCAGGTCGGCGCGCCCGCCTGCCATCGCGACCTTCATCGGCTGCGCGGTGCGGACGAAGAGCCCGACCGATTTCGAGGTGAAGAAATAGGGTTCCTGCATCATGTAGCTGGCGGGCGAGAACTCCGGCTCGTCCACCGTTCCGGCGGAAAGCGGGTACGGCTGGGCTTTCCCTTCGCTGGTTTCGCCGCCGCCGTACCAGTGCCCGGACGCCGCCAGGTCGAAGTGGGTCGCGCGCTGCCCGGCGGCCAGCCCGCCGACTGTCCACTTCAGATCGAACCGGTCCGGGTGCGGGGTGATCCGCAGGGTCACCGGGCGGCCCGCGGTGCTGTCGGCGGTGGCGACGACGGTCGCGCCGTCGCGCGAGATCGACCGCACGCGCGTGGCCACGCCGCCGTCGAAGGTGAAAGCGTCGGACGCGGTGCGCAGCAACTGTTCGCCGCCGCGCGAGAGGCTGATGCCCAGGCGGGTGGTGTCGATGCGCAGCTGGTAACCGGGCGAGCCGGGACCGCGCGGCACGGAGATCGACGAGAGCGGTTGCGCCGCGGCGGGAGTCGCGACGGAACCGGTGAGGATGAGCCCGGCCGCCGCGTACGCGAGTCGTCGAGGCACTGGAGCCTCCTATTCTGCGTGAAGATGCTCAAGGTGACGCTCGAACGTGCAGTAGTAAGCACGTTGCGCAGCGAATTTGTCAAGACCCCTCATGCTCGGGCGGGCTTGGGCGCGGCGTGCAGGTCCGTGCGGGGAGCCCTGGGGGAATCAGATTCCCCCAGGGCTCCCCGCACGGACTTCCGAGAGAGTGCAGCCGCGCGGCGTCAGGCGATCTGCACCGGGATCCCGGCGGCTTTGAGAGCGGCGGTGACGTCGGGATCGGCGTCGCTGTCCGTCACGACTTCGTGGACGTCGGAGATGTCGCAGATGCGCGCGAAGGCGCGGCGGCCGAGTTTCGAGCTGTCCGCCACCGCCACCACACGGGCGGCGTTGTTCACCATGAGCCGGTTGATGTCCGCCTCGCCCTCGTGGCAGGCGAACGCGCCCGCGGCGGGGTGCAGCGCGTCCACGCCGAGGAACAGCAGGTCCAGACTGAGCTGGCTGAGCACCAGGGTCGCCAGCGGCCCGCTCAGCTCGAAGGACTGCGGGCGGGCCACCCCTCCGGTGACGACGATCTTCATGTTCGGCCGCACCGCGAGCTCGTGGGCGATGTTGAGCGCGTTGGTCACGATGGTGAGGCCGGGGGCGTCGGCCAGGTCCGCGCGCATGGCCAGCGCCCGGGCCACGCCCGCGGTCGTGGTGCCGCCGTTGAGGCCGACCACCATGCCGTTGGACACCAGCGCCGCCGCCGCGGCGCTGATCCGCTGTTTTTCCGGGGCGTGGCGGGCGGTTTTGTACCGCAGCGGCAGATCGTAGGCCAGGTCGTTCGCGACGGCCCCGCCGTGGGTGCGGGTGAGCAGCTGCTGTTCGGCGAGGTGGTCCAGGTCGCGGCGGATCGTGGCGGCGGAGACGTTCAGCTCCGCGGCCACCTCTTCGACGTCGAGTTTCTCCCGCTTCGCCAAGAGGTCCAACAGTGTGCTCAACCGTTCGTGCCGAGCCATCGGCTGATGCTCCCTTCGAGCCGGTCCCGTCCCTGCGTGCCCGCCGCGGCGCCATTGTTCACCCCGCGGGCCCCTCGCGCTCATCCGGCCCCACCACCGGTTTTCATCCGGAAGTCGTACTCGGCGGGCAGCGGGCCGGCGGAGATCGCGTGCCACACATCGCCCAGCGACGTCTCGCCCTCGCGGATGCCGGGCACGGCGAAGCCGCGCTCGTACACCTCGCGCGCGCCGCCGGGATCGCCGAGCGCGAGCAAGGTCCGCGCTCGCAGCAACGCGAACCGGCCCTCGGCCGGCCACGGTTCGAGCAAGTGCCGTGCGGCGGCGGGATCTCCGGCGGCGAGGTGCGCGGCGACCGCCTCCAGCGCCAGCGGAGCCAGCTTCGGCAGCAAGCCGACCGCCCGCCGGTAGTGTTCCGCGGCACGCGCCGGATCGTCCTGGGCGACGGCGAGATTGCGCCAGGCCCAGCCGTTCGGCTCCGCATCGAGGGACCTGCGCCACGCGGCCGCCGCGCCGTCGCGGTCGCCTGCCGCCCAGCGCGCGATTCCCCGGTGGTACCAGGTGAGCCAGCCGGCGTCGGGCACCGCCTCCAGCAGTTCGGTCCAGTGCCGGTTGACCAGGGTGTCCGGTGGTTCGGCGGCGGGCTCGGCCCGGGGCGCCACGCCGTCGAGCAACTCCAGCCACGGCTGCTGGGCCGCGCCGAGACTGTGCTCGGGAAACGGCGTGCCGGGCAGTTCCGTCAGCATCCGGCGGGTTTCCAGCGCACCCCAGCCGGATCCGGCCGCCAGGAGTTCCCCGGGCGCGGCATCCGCGACCGCGCGCCATTCGCGCCACCGGCGGTCCAGTTCGTCGGCGGCAGGCAGCCCGGCGGCGACCGAAGCGAGCGCGGCGGGCCAGTCCGGTCCGTGCGCGATCTCCGGGTCGGCCGCGACCGGGCCGTAGCTTTCGAGCCAGTCCCACGAGGCGCCCGCGGGCAGCCGCAGGTGTTCGAGCTGCGTCCGGGCCAGCCCGGCCTGGATTTCGAGGTAGCCCTCCATGCCCGGGGCGAGCCAGTCCTGCCACCGCCGTCCGCCCGCGGATTCGCCCCACACGAACAGCTTCCGCCCGCGCAGCCGCGCCGTGGAAGCCTGGCCGAGCCCGTGCCCGCCGGAGTCGACGGCGGCGATCCACGGCGGCCCGTCGACCTCGAAGAAGTAGTCGGCCGCAGCGTCCGCCCGTGCGGGATAGGTGAGATCGCCCGCGACGTCGACGAGGTCGAGCCGCCCGGAGTAGCCGTAGTGCCACGCCTGCGCGGCCGGGGCCAGCACGCGGGTTCCGGCCGTCTGCGCCACCGCGGTGTTGGACCACCAGTACACCGGCACGTCGTGGGCGTGCGGATTGCGGATCCGCACGCCCACGAACAGCTGCCGCGATCCGCCGGGAAGCCAGAAATCCAGCTGGTACGGGAGATCGCGGGTGCGTTCCCACTCCCACAGCCGCAGCACCGGTTCGCCGCCGGGACCGGGCGCCGCGGCGGCGAACATCGGCGCGCAGGTCAGCGTGGTGTGCCCGGTGCTGCCGAGGTTCCACTCGACGCCGCCGGCGAACCACGCGTCGCGCAGCGCCAGGTTCGCCGGCTGGAACACCGGGTTGCGGTACACCAGGTCCCGGCCGGTTTCCTTGTCCAGCAACGAATACAGCCGCCCGCCGAGCCCCGGGAGAATGGTGGCGCGCAGCCGCTCGTTCTCCAGCACCAGCGCGGGCAGCCGCTGTTCGGTCCGGTCGCGGCCGTACCCGTCCTGCATCCGGCACGGCAGCACCGTGTCCAGCCTGCCGTAGGAAAGGTTCGCCGCCAGGTCCGCGGGCAGTTCGTCCACGTTGGACACCGAAGCCGCCGGTTCGGTCCGGAGCAACGGCGGCAACGGGTTCTCCGGGCCCAGTCCGGCCGCGGGGAGCACGAGTTCGGTGCGGGTGATCGTGCTCATGCGTCCGGCAGCCGTTCGCCGGTGGCGGCGTCGAACAAGTGCGCCGTGCCGGTCCGCGGGGCCAGCGAGATCTCCTCGCCGCGTTTCCACGGCGCCATGCCCGGGGTCCGGACGGTCAGCACCCGGTCCCCGGTCCGGCAGTAGAGATACTGGTCGCTGCCGAGTTCCTCGACCACTTCCACGACCGCGCGGTAGCCTGCGCCGCCGATGTCCCAGCCTTCCGGCCGCACGCCGACGACGATCCCCGGCCCGGTCAGCGCGGACCGCTGGGCCGGGGTGAGCGGGAGCGTGCCGTCGCCCGCCGCAGCGCCGGAACTGTCCGCTGTGGTCTCGATGAGGTTCATCGCGGGGGAGCCGATGAAACCCGCGACGAACACGTTGCGCGGCCGCTCGAACAGCCCGACCGGGGAGTCGCACTGCTGCAGCACGCCGTCGCGCAGCACGGCCACCCGGTCGCCCATGGTCATCGCCTCGATCTGGTCGTGCGTGACGTACAGCGTGGTGGTGCCGAGCCGCCGTTGCAGCGACGCGATCTGCGTGCGGGTCTGCACCCGCAGTTTGGCGTCCAGATTGGACAGCGGCTCGTCCATCAGGAACACGCTCGGCTCCCGCACGATCGCCCGGCCCATCGCCACCCGCTGCCGCTGCCCGCCGGAAAGCTTCGCCGGGCGGCGGTCGAGGAATTCGGTCAGGTCCAGGGTGGTCGCGGCTTCGCGAACGCGGCGTTCCCGTTCGTCCTTCGGCATGCGCGCGAGCTTGAGATGGAAGCCGATGTTCTCGGCGACGGTCATGTGCGGATAGAGCGCGTAGTTCTGGAACACCATCGCGATGTCCCGTTCCTTCGGCGGCAGTTCGGTGACGTCCTTCGCGCCGATGTGGATCGAGCCCTCGTCCACGCCCTCCAGCCCGGCGAGCATCCGCAGGGTCGTCGATTTGCCGCAGCCGGACGGGCCGACCAGCACGAGGAATTCGCCGTCGGCGACCTCCAGGTCGAGCCCGTCCACCGCGGGGCGCTCGACCCCGGCGTAGTAGCGGGTGGTGTCGGTGAAGCTCACGGTGGCCATCAGAGTCCTACTTTCCGGCGCCGAGGGTCAGGCCGGTGATGATCCGGCGGGCGAGCACGACGTAGAGCAGCAGCATCGGGAGCACGACGATCGCCACCCCGGCGATCAGCCCGCCGTACTCGGACTGGTAGCTCGCCGCGCCGTAGAAGGTGAACAGCGCGCGCGAGAGCGTGAAGTGGGCCTGGTCTTTGAGGAACACGATCGCCAGCAGGGTTTCGTTCCACAGCCCGATCGCGTTGAGCGTCAGCGCGGTGACCACGCCGCCGCGGGCCAGCGGGAGCACCACCGAGACGAACACCCGCGCCGGCGACGCGCCGTCGAGCACCGCGGCCTCTTCGATCTCCTCGGGCAGCGAGCGGAAGAACCCGGTCAGCAGGAACACCGTGAACGGGATCGACAGCGCGACGTAGAGCACGAACAGCCCGTACTGGTTGTCCAGGTGGATTTCGCTGAACGCCACGAACAGCGGGATGATCACGGTCTGGAACGGCACCCCCATCCCGATCGCGACGCCGTTGGTCAGCACGCCCGAACCGCGCACGCCGAGCCGGGTGAGCGCGTAAGCGCACGGCGCGGAGATCGCGACCGTGACGATCGTCGCCAGTCCCACCAGGACCACTGTGGACAGCACGGCGTCGCCGAATCCGGCGTTGTTCCAGGCGTAGACGAAATTCCGGAACGGCTTCCCGACATGGAACCATTGGTAGGGCAGGGCGAACGGCTTGGTGAAGATCTCCACCGGCGTCTTGAACGACGCGGTGATCAGCCAGTACAGCACCAGCAGGTTGCCCGCGGTGAACAGCCACACGAGCACTGAGCCGAGCAGCCGCAGCGGGCTGAGCCTGCGGCTGCCGGGAGCCGGGCGGGGACGGCGCGGCGGGGTGCGCCGGGGCTTGCCCGGGGCGGAGCCGCGCGACGGCGCTTCCGTGACGGTCACAGGGTCTCCTTCAGAACTGGATGGCGTCACGGCGCATCAACCGGCGCAGGAGCACGACGAGGATCGAGACGAGCGCGATCATCGCGACCGCGCAGGCGCAGGCCGCGCCGAAGTCCGGCGTGCCGTTCGAGCCGAAGGTCCGGTCGAACACGTAGATGCCGAGCGTCCACGCCCGGTTCGGCGGGGCGTAGGTGCCGGGCCCGGCGAGCACGAAGACGAGTTCGAAGATCTTGAGCGCGTTGATCGTCCACAGCACCCCGGCCACGCCCACCACGTCCCAGGTGAGCGGGAGCGTGATGGAGCGGAACTTCTGCCAGGGCGAGGCCCCGCCGAGGTCCGCGTCCTCGTAGAGGTAGGGCGGGATCTGGTCCACCGCGGCCATCAGGATGGTGATGTAGAAGCCGGAACTGGCCCAGATCAGCGACGCGGTCACGACGCCGGTCACGTTCTCCGGCGCGAGGAACTTCGCCGCGTCCGCGCCGAGGTGCTCCAGCACGTAGTTGGCGAGCCCCTGCTTGCCCGGCTGGTACTTGAACACGAAGCCGAGGAACATGCCGAGCGCGACCGGGGCGACGATGTTCGGGAAGAACAGGATCGCCCGCACGATCTTCCCGCCGCGCATGTCCCGCAGCACCATGGTGAACAGGAACGCGAGCAGGAAGGTGCCGACGCCGCCGAGGAAGACGTAGACCAGCGTGTTGCCGAAGGCGTAGCGAAACGTTTCGCTCTGCCACATCCGCACGTAGTTCCCGACCCCCTGCGGCCGCGGCGTGTCGCCCGCCCCGGACCAGCTGGTGAAGCTGAGCACCACGGTCGCGATCGTCGGCAGCACCAGGAACGCGAGGTAGAGCGCCAGCGCCGGGGCGGCGAAGGGCCAGAACAGCTTGCGTTTGCGGCTCAGGTGCGGCCCGAGCGCGGGCCGCCGCCCCGCCCGGGCCCCGGTGACCGTGGTGAGCGCGGCCATCAGTGCTGGTTCTTCCAGAAGGCGGCGGACTTCTGCGCGAGCTGCGCCACGAACGCCTCCGGGGTCAGCTGTCCCTTGAGCAGCGCGGTGTCGGCGGGGTCGAACACGTCGGTCTGCCATTTGCCGCCCGCGATCGCGTCGATGCCGTCGTACTGCAGCACGTGCTCCTTCTTCTGGTCGTCCAGGACGGTCTTGACCGGCTTCAGGTCGTCCGGCACCGCGAGGTCGGGCCGGGGCACCAGGTTGTCGGCCACCGCGGGGATGCCGGCGAGGTTGCCCTTGTTGAGGAAGTAGGCGATGAACGCCTTGGCCGCGGCGGCGTTCTTGGCCTTCTTGGGCACGGCGAAGCCGATCGACATCTGCTCCACGGTGTCGTGCGTGGCGCCGGGCGGCATCGGGAACTGGAACGAGCCGTAGTCGATCTTCGTGCCCGCGCCCTGCTTGTCGAGGTATTCGCGGGTTTCGCTGGGCGCCCAGGTGCCGACGTACAGGAAACGCGCGTCCCCGTCCGCCCAGCGCTGCTGGATCTGCGGGAATTTGGCCGCGTCCCAGCCGTCGATGAAGTACTTCGAGATCCGCGCGGTCTGCGCGGCCGCCTCGCGGAACCCCGGCACGTCGGTCCACGCGCGGCCGGTCGGGTCCTGCGCCGCCTTCGCCAGCCCGCCCGCGCCGACGTAGCGTTCGGCGAGCTGGGTGAAGTAGTACATGTTGTAGAACGGGATGTCGCCGTCCTGGCTGACCGCCGCCTTGCCGTCCGCCTTCGCCTTGTCGAACAGGCCGATCAGCTCGTCCACGGTCTTCGGCTGGCCGAGCGCGCCGCCGGCGGCCTTGTCGTACCACCAGGCGCTGGACTGGATCTCGTAGGGCACGAGGAAGCTGTGCCCCTCGCGGTCCTTGTTCTGCGGGAAGTCGTACGAGGTGGGGGAGAGGACGTCCTTGACCGTCTTGTCTCCTTCGCCGACCTTCATGCCGAACACGTCGTCGAGGCTCTGCGTGCCGCCCGGGGTCATGATCGCCGCGCCGACCTTGCTGACGTCCTGGTCGAACAGGTCGGGCACGGTGCCGGTGTTGAGCGCCGGGACCAGGTTCTGGGTGTAGGCCTTGCGGCCCAGCCACTGCACGTCGACCTTCACGCCGGTCTTGTCCTGGAAGCACTTCAGCGCTTTGTGCAGCACCTTGCCCTGCGGCTCGTCCGCGGTCCACATGGACCAGTAGACGAGCTGCCCGCCGCCGGCCGGTTTCGCCGCCGGTTCCGGACAGGGCGAGGAAAGGAATTCGGCCGCGCCGGGGAGCGCGTTCTCCCCAGTGCCGTCGCCCGCTGCGTCCCCGCTGCCGCACCCGGCGAGCAGCAGCGTCGCCGCTAAGGTCGAGCCCACGAGCTTGTGAAACCGCATCAGCCACCACCTGATCGAGGTCGAAGACCACACACTGAGTGCGTGTTGCTGCGCATTTTTAGCCCTTACCAATCACTTGTCAACATTTTCTCCGAGGTTCGCGGTGGCATCGTGGCCCACGGGCGGACCGGCCCTGTCCTGCGCGAAGGGGGTCGAATGGCGGGTTGACAGCGCAAAATCGAGCATCAAGACTGTGTGAACTTGTTCGTTCTTGTCGATTGTTGATGCCGATCGCCTGCGAGGAACCGAGCCATGTCACGCTTCCGCACTTCCCTGACCGCCGGTGCGGCCCTGGCCCTCACCGCCGGGACCTGCACCGCGCCCCTGGCCGCGCACGCCGACCCCGGCTACACCGTGTCGGTCGGGGCCGTCGCCGAATACCCGTTCCCGACCGACACCCCGGCCGCCCCGTTCCTCGACCGGGACGGCACCTTCCATTTCCAGCAGTCCGCCGCCCTCTACGGCAAGGACGGCCCGCGGGAATGGGAGTTCTACACCGGCGCGGACTTCGACTCGGCGAAGCGCGACGCGGGCCTGAGCGACGCGGTGAACCCGGCCGAGCCGCGCGACCGCAACAACGACACGACCTGGCGGTGCGACACCAGCCCGACCGGCCGCGAGGCGACCGATCCGCCCGCCGGGTCGAGCTACACCCAGAAGAACTTCTGCGATCTCGTCGGGACCTGGGTCGACCCGGACACCGGCGACTGGTACGGCCTGGTGCACAACGAGTTCACTCCCGAACCCTTCGGCGCCTATTCGTTCTCCCACTACGACGCGATCGACTGGGCGGTCTCGGCCGACCAGGGCCGCACCTGGCGGATCGGCGGGCACGCGATCACGTCGCCGTACTCGACGAAACGCGGCGACACGGCGGCGTTCCCGAACCAGACCTTCGACTACGGCGACGGCGATCCGCGGCTGTTCGCCGATCCGAAGTCCGGCTACTTCTACGTCTACTACGGCTCCCGCGTCGTGACGAAGGCCGGACAGGGCGGCGGCGGGTTCAGCGGCCTCGCCCATGTGGCCCGCGCGCCGATGTCCGGGAAGATGGGCACCGGGACGTGGCAGAAGTGGTACGACGGCCACTGGTCGCAGCCGGGCGTCGGCGGCAAGGAAAGCAACCTCGTGCCCACGGACGTCGACCCGAACGGCTACACCCCGCCGGAGAAGGACTACGACCCGGCGCACACCGGCACCGCCGCCCAGCAGGTGGCCGCGGGCACGCTGCCGCGCAAATCCGACCTGTTCGTCATGAACATCGCCTACGACGCGCACCTCGGGCTGTATATCGGCGAGCCGGAGGCAGTCGATTCCGTGGGCCCGCAGCGGTTCTACGCGACCGAGGACTTGGCGAACCCGAAATGGCGGTTGATCGGCGACACCGGCTCTTACCAGGACCAGTCGTGGTACCGCTGGTTCGTCGACTCGGCGACCCGGACCACCGGGACGATCGTGGGCAAGACGTTCCGGTCCTATTGCTCGATCTCGTGCACGGACGGCCGTGACGGCGTCTACGCGGACGTGACCGTCACGTCCGCCGCGCCGGCCGCGTCCCCGGTCGACCCGCGCCGCGCCTACCGGATCGGCTCCGGCCGCGTGCTCGCCCAGTCCGGCCGCACCGGCACCACGTCCGTGTCCTCGTGGCTGGCCGGCGATCGGGCCGGCTGGCGGTTCACCCCGTCCGGTGACGGCTCCTACCGCATCACCAACGCCGCGAGCGGTCTGGCACTGGGCGTTCCGGCGGTCCCCTCCGGCCGCGCCTGGGGGACCGCGCCGAACCTGAGCGCCGGATCCGGCGTTGCCCAGCAATGGTTCCTGGTCCCGGCGGACGGCGGGACCCGGCTGGTCAACCGCTACAGCGGACTGGTGCTGGCGCTGTCGGCGGAGCCGGGGCGGCAGGCTGAAACCACGCCGGTGCGCTCCTGGACCGACGGCAGCGGCAGCCGGATCGGGGACGGCCGTACCGCGGGCGAGCAGATCCTGCGGCTGACTCCGTGCCGCTGACCCCGATCTTCGCGTCGGTGAGGGGAACCCTGAAGATTCAGGGTTCCCCTCACCGACTGCGTGCCGGTCAGGCGATCGCGGCGGTGAAGACGTGCAGTGCCGAGTTCGCCGGCAGGGTGATCGCGACGACTCGTTTGCCCGGGTCGAGCGGGACGGAGTTCGCGAACACCCGGTAGGCCACCGTCGGATAGGCCGGACCGGACTTCGTGTTCTTGCCGGACACCGAGGCGACCGTCGTCGCGCCGTACTGGGCCGGGTCGGCGCAGCACCAGTTCGGGAAGCCGAGCGCGGCCTGGCTCGTGCTGCCGTCGGCGTACCGGACGACGACCTGGCCGTTCGCGGCGGAGCCGGTCCCGGTGCCGGTCAGGACCAGCTTGGCGCCGCTGCCCTGCACGGCGACAGTCTGGCCGCCTGCCACGACATTGTCCGGCTTCCCGGTGCCGGCGTCGGGCCAGGTCGCCTCGGCGCCGTCCGCGGTGAACTGCGCTCCCGGTTTCAAGCCCGCTTCGGCGAGGCCCTCCGCCCGGAAGCTGCTGCCGCTGCCGTCGAGGTCGCCGTTCGCGGCGTGTGCCGCGTCAGTGACACCGACGTTTCCGTATGCCGCGGCCACCGTCGCGTACGGCACCGTGATCATCGCTGACCCGGCCGCTTCGTGCGTACTCAGCCTGGCCTGGTACTTCGCGGTGGCGGTCACTTCATAGTCTGCCGGGTGCAGCCCAGGGTCGGGAGTGAGCCGCACCGGGACTCGCACCGTCTGACCCGGCCACACGAGCGCCGGAGCCTGCGGTACCTCCGCGTGGAAACCGTTGGCCTGCACCGACAATGCCACGTCACGCACGGGCAGCGGGGTGCTGTTGGCGAAGCTGACGGTAGCTGACACCGCTTGGCCCGGAGCCGCCGTCGCGGGGGCGGAAAGCTGCACCGAGGCGTTGTCGTCGGCGGGGAAGAACCCGCCGACCGCGCTCGCCCCGAGCAACCGGATGTCCTGAGCGGCGCCGGAGTCGATCGAGCCGGTCTTCACCCGCACCACGCCGCGTGCGGACGGGTCGTACCACCAGCCGGACGGAGCCTGGTCCAGCTCCGCCTTGCTGGCGTACTGCCGCAGCATGCCGTGGCCGCCCAGGACCGCCGCCGGTTTCGTTCCGGTGTGGACGGTCAGCTGGTAGTTCCGCGCCGCCGGTTTGCCGGGATAGGAACCGGTGCTCGCGCCGATCCCGACGGTCACCGTGCCCGGACCGGACCGCGGCGCGTCCACGGTGAACGTCTGCCGGGCCTGCTCGCCGCGCTGGTAGCCGCGCGTGACGCCGTCGTCCTCGGTGAGTGCGAAGCTGCTCTTGCCCTGCGGGTACACGTCGACGTCCAGCTGGCTCTTGTCACGGGTCTGCCAGGACGTCGTGCCCTCCGCCCACATCGGCACCACAGCGCCGCCGCGGACGAAAAGCGGCAGCTTGTCCAGCGGCGCGTCGTAACCGTCCACAGTGGTCGGACCGGTGTAGGTCTTGCCGCTCCAGTAGTCCGTCCAGGTGCCCTTGGGCAGGTAGATGCCGTTGCGCACGGACGAGTTGTCGTAGACCGGGGCGATCAGGAAGTCCGTGCCGGACAGGAATTCGTACTTCGCCTTGTCGGTCCACGCGTTCGGGTCGTCGGGGTATTCCAGGGCCAGCGGCCGGACCTGGCCGACACCGGTCTGGTGGGCCTGGACGGAGTAGCTGTAGGTGTAGGGCAGCAGCCGTTCCTTGAGCAGCAGGTACTTGCGGTTGATCGAGGTGAAGGGTTCGCCCTGGCGCCAGGGCTGCTTGTCCGCCTTCGCCCAGCCGTCCATGGTCATCGCGACCGGAAGGAAGGACTTCCACTGCAGGTCGCGGACGTAGGTCTGCGGGCTGCCGCCGAAGATGCCGTCGATGTCGCCGGTGTTGTAGGCGATGCCGGACAGCGTCGAGCCGGCGTAGGTCGGGATCTGCCACTTGATGTAGTCGTAGGAGCCGGACTGGTCTCCGCTCCAGAGCACGCCGCATCGTTGCGCGCCCGCCCAGCTCACCGGCTGCCAGACGAATCCGCGCGCGTCGCTGTTGTCCTCGATGCCCTTGTGCGCGGTGTCGCAGGCGTCGAGGGCGAACTGGTAACCGGGGCCGACCCAGGCGACGTCCAGTTTGCGCACGCGGACGCCCGCCTTGACCTCCTCGGCCTGGTTGGGCACGCCGTTCTCGGTCCACAGGCCCAGCTGCATCTTGTTGTCCCGCAAGCCTTCGCCGGTTTGCTGAAGGTTTTCGTAACCGCAGCCGTAGCCGTCGTTGACGAGCATCCAGCCGTTGGGCATGCCGTGTTCGGGATAGCCCTCGGCCACCTTCACCGCGTCGAGGGTGTGCCGTTCGCCGCGGTTCGCGTTGTGCAGGTAGCAGTCGGAATCGCCGGTCTCCAGGCCGTAAACGGGCGGGAGGAAAGGTTTGCCGACCAGGTCGGTGTAGCCGGAGATGACGTCCTTGAGCCCGTCTCCGACGACGTAGGTGGCGTCGAAGCGGCGCTCGTCGTGGGTCGTGCGGACCGGATCGGAGAACGAGTAGCTGCCGGGCGCGAAGGTATTGCGCAGCACGCCGTACCCGGCCGTCGAGGCGTAGAACGGCTGCGAGTTGGGCGCGCCGCCGTCGTTCCAGTTGTCGTCGGCGAAAATCTTGATGGTCTGGTCGCGGTGGCTGAATCGGCCGTTCTGCTCCCCGCCGCCGACGTACTGTTCGGCGCCGCCGCGCGCGAGCGTCTGCGTGGTGGTGTTCCCCGTCCAGGACAGCGGCGCGGACTCGGCCCAGAGCTGCTTGCGGTCCGCTCCGTCGTAGAGGGCGAACTTCAACGGGTGCTTGTAGGCGCGGAGCGTGGCCTTGCCGGTGCCGATGGCCCAGTAGGCGCCTCGGTCGGTGCGCTTCGGTGTCGCGGGCGGGTTTCCGTTCGGCAGCACGATCTTGCTGCCCGCCGGATCGGTGAAGGTCCCGTCCGGCGCGAGCCACACCCGGACCGCGGCCGCTGAGGGGAAGCTGACCCGGACGGCCGCGGTGCCCGCGGTCA
Source organism: Amycolatopsis rubida (assembly GCF_900115345.1). Lineage (GTDB taxonomy): Bacteria > Actinomycetota > Actinomycetes > Mycobacteriales > Pseudonocardiaceae > Amycolatopsis > Amycolatopsis rubida. The sequence continues at coordinate 104,800 of NZ_FOWC01000008.1, forward strand.
GGGTGGTCACCGGACCGTCGGCGGAGACGCCGGTCAAGTCGCCGAGCTGCCCGGCCGGGGCAGCGGCGGCCTGGGCGACGGCGGGGGTCGCGACGGCCAGCAGGACGAGAGTTGTAGTCAGACAGCGAAGGCGTTGCAGATATTTGCTCATTGCATACCTTTCTTGCGCATTAAAATGCACAGCGCGCTCTTGTATAGCGCACTCAGGCAGCGAAGTCACCGGCTGAACCGGTGGAGCAGACTTCCGTCGGTATCGAGATTCCGGGGCGCGCGCCGGCTGCGGGCGTGCTGGACTCCGGGTACGGCGGGCGAGCCCCGGAGACGCGGTCTCCGGCACCTCGTCGCACCCGGATCTGTCCGGCGGCAGGCTGATTCGCGCGGAATCGTCGTCCGGACGCCGCGCTGGGTCAGCCTTGTTGTTTATCCGGCCAGCAGCCGGAGCAGCCGCGCCGTCTCAGCCGCCACCGCGGACCGGCCGAGCCGCACGTACTTGCGCGGGTCGACCGCCTCGGGCTGTTCGTCCAGGAACTGCCGCACCGCTCCGGTGAACAGCCCGTTGAGGTGCGTCGAGATGTTGATTTTCGCCATCCCGCCGGCCACCGCCCCGCGCAGCTCGTCGTCGGAAAGGCCGGAGGACCCGTGCAGCACCAAGGGAACCGGGACGGCGTCCCGCAGCCGCGTCACCAGTCCGCGGTCGACCCTGGCGGTGCGCGACAGCATCGCGTGCGACGTGCCCACCGCCACGGCCAGCGCGTCGACCCCGGTGGCGGCGACGAACTCCGCGGCCTCGGCCGGGTCGGTGCGGGCACCCGGCGCGTGCACGCCGTCCTTGCCGCCGACCTCGCCCAGTTCGGCTTCCACCGCGACTCCCGCCGCGTGGCAGAGGTCGGCCACCGCGCGGGTGCTGCGCACATTGTCCGCATAGGACAGTCGCGAGCCGTCGTACATCACGCTGTGCACGCCCAGCTCGATGCCTTCGCGGACCAGCTCGGTGTCCTCGATGTGGTCGAGATGCACGAGCACCTCGACCGACGCCCGGCGCGCGATCTCCAGCGAAGCCGCGGTGATCGGGGCCAGCCCGCCGTGGTAGGTCACGCAGTTCTCGCTGATCTGCAGGATCACCGGCAGCCGCGCCTGTTCGGCTCCGGAGACGATGGCCTCGGCGTGCTCCAGCAGGATCACGTTGAACGCGCCGGCCGCGCCGCCCCGGTCCTGGGCCGAGGCGAGCAACCGGGCGAAGGCGGGGCGGGTGATCATGTGGACGCTCCGTTCAGGAATCTGCGGTACGCGGACAGGTCGATCTCTCCGGCGACCGGGCGAAGCACGGCTGCCGCACCGGCTGCGGCGGCCTGGCGCAGCGCCTCCTCCAGCGGCAACCCGCGCACGAGTGCCGCGGCCAGGCCAGCGGTCGCCGCGTCCCCGGCGCCGGTGGGATTCCCCTGCACGCCAGGCACGACGGGAGCCGAGACGACTCCGGACGGGGCGTAAGCGGCGATGCCGTCCTCGCCCCGCGACACCACGACCAGCCCGGCTCCGAGCCTGGACAACTCCGCGGCGCCCGAGGTTTCGTCGGCGGCGCCGGTGGCGGAGAGGAGTTCCTCGCGGTTCGGTTTCACGTCGGCTCCGGCGCGGGCGGCGGCCAGCAACGCGGGCCCGGACGAATCGACCAGTGCCCGGACCCCGGCATCCCGGGCCAGCCGGACCCATTCGCCGACCAGTTCCGGTGCGGCGTTCCGGGGCAGGGAACCGGAAATCACGAGCAGATCCGCGTCCCGGATCCGGGTGGCGAGCAACGCCGAGAACCTTTCCCATTCCGCAGCGGACAGCTCAGGTCCCGGCTCGGCGTACACGGTCGGATGGCCGTCGCCGGTGACCGTGACCGTCGATCGGGTCTGGGCTTCGCACGCAGTCGCGTCGAACGGAACCGCCAGCGCCGAACCGAGCCAGCGGCCCGCGTCGCCGCCGAGCGGAAGCACCGCGCGCACGGGAACGTCCAGCGCCGCAAGGACATGGGCGACATTCACGCCTTTGCCGCCGGCGCGGCGCTGCACGTCGAGCACCCGGTTCGTGCCGCCGAGGGTATGGGTGCCGACCCGGTAGGTGAGGTCGACCGCGGGGTTGGGCGTGGCGACGACGATCATCGCAGCGCCAGCAGCGTCGCGCCCACCACGGCGGCCCGATCCCCGTGGTGCGCCTGGACAATCGCGGGCGCCCGCAGCGCGCCGAGCCGATGCGCGACCTCGCGGGCGAGCGGGTCGAGCAGCAGGGCACCAGCCTCGGCGAGGCCGCCGCCGACGACCACGGTGGAACAGCCTGCCACGGCGGTGGCCCAGGCGATCGGCTCCGCGAGCGCGCGGACGCACTCGTCCCACGCCTCGACCGCCGCCGGGTCTCCGTCGCGAACCCTCGCGGCGACGGCGGCCGCGTCCGGGGCTCCGGCGCGGCGCGCGAGCCCGGCCGCCGACGCGACCTCCTCGACGCGGCGGCCGCCGGGCAGCCGGATCTGCCCGACTTCGCCCGCCCACGGGCTCGCGTCGAGGACCTCGCCGCGCACCACCAGCGCGGTCGCGAAACCGGTGCCGACCGGAGCGAACAGCACCGGCCCCGAGGCGTCGGCCGCCGCGCCGGTGCGGGCTTCGGCGAGCGCGCCCGCGCGGACGTCCTGCCCGAACACGAGCGGCACGTCGAGGCGAGCGGAGACGAGGTCGTGGACGGGGACGTCGTCCCAGCCGAGGTTGACCGCCCGCACGCACCGCCCGGCGCGCTCGTCCACGATCCCCGGGACCACCAGCCCCGCGGCGTCGACCGGATAGCGCGCGGCGGCGCGGGCCACCAGGTCGGCGAGCGCCGCGGGATCGCCGAACGGGGTCGGTTCGCGCCATTCGGCGAACACGGCGCGGCCGTCGGTCACGCGCATCTTGACGGTCGTGCCGCCGACGTCGACGCCGAGGACGGCCATCAGGCGAGGATGACCGAGCGGGTCAGCGACCGCGGCCGGTCGGGATCGAGCCCGCGCCGCCGTGCGAGCGCCACCGCGAACCGCTGCGCCACGACCAGCCCGGCGAGCGGGTCGAGGTCGTGGTGCACGAACCGGGCTCCGGTGCGGGCGATGTCGCCGGCCAGCCCGTCCGGGGTCTCGCCGAACGACCACACGAGCCTGCCGGGCTGCGCGATCGCGATCGGGCCGTGCCGGTAGTCCATCGCGGGGTAGGCCTCGGCCCAGAACTGGGCCGCTTCACGGGTTTTGAGCGCGGCCTCGCAACTGATGCCGACCGCGGCCCCGCGCCCGATGAAGGTGACCTGTTCGGCGTCGAGCAGATCGTCGAGCGGTTCCAGCAGCGCACGCCCGGCCTGCCGCGCCAGCTCGCCGATGTCGTCGCCGAGGCCGGCGCGCAACAGCGCGAGCGTGCTCGTGGCGAAGCGGGTCTGCACCACCGAACGCTCGTCGGCGAACGGCAGCTCGACCACCTCCGCCGCGACCGAGGCCGCGGGCCCGTCGCCCACCGCGGTGATCAGCGTGGTGCGCTGCCCGGCCAGCGCGGACAGCAGCTCGATGATTTCGGTGGTGGTGCCGGACCGGGAGATCGCGACCACCCGGTCGTATTCGCGACCAGCCGGGTACTCGGACCCGGCGAACGCGTCGGTGACGCCGAGCCCCCGCTGCTCCCGCGCGGCGGCGTAGCTCATCGCGACGAACCAGCTGGTGCCGCACCCGACCACGGCCACCCGCTCGCCGGGGCGCGGCAGCGCTAAGGCGGCCGGCGCGGCACAGTCGGCCGCGGCGCGCCACATCTGCGGCTGCGAGGCCAGTTCGGCGGCCACGAAGGAACCATGCTCCGGCGCGGCAAGCGCACCGGACGCGTCGGCCGCACCGGACGCGGAGGTTTCGGGCGAGAACGACTCGGGGGAGGACGGCTCTGACATGAAGGCCCTTCGGTCCGTGAACTGAGCGCGGCCCTCAGTGTAGACGATCGTTTGTGATTGAAGTAAGCGATTTGCGTCATCTTCAATCATCACGGGTGGGCTGTTGTGACTGTCCGGCACGGATGGCGGGTGGCCCCCTGCCGCTGGGCTGGCCATCGTGAAGCCCGGCGACGAGGGCGGAGGCGGCCTCGGCGATCTCGCTGAGCGCAATGCTCAGGCGTGCGCCGCCAGAAGTGGGCAAGTGCGGCACGTCAGACGACCGGACAGTGCGGGGCAGATCGCCGAGGGAAGCCTGGTCAAACCTCGGCAGGGGCACACGGGTATCGCGCGGGGACGGGTGAGCCCGGGTCGGAAGCGCAGCCTTGCGAGCGCCCAGCCCGGGGCCGGCTGGCCGAGTGCGGAGCGTAAAAATGCGCGAACGGTGAGGGGCGGGTGCCCCTCACCGTTCGCGCGGGAAGATGAGATGAAGCTGGTACGTCACCAACCGCGCTCAGCGAGGCGGTGCGGCTCCGGCACGTCCTCGACGTTGATTCCCACCATGGCTTCCCCGAGCCCGCGCGAAACCTTCGCCAGCACATCAGGGTCGTCGTGGAACGTCGTAGCCTTCACGATCGCCTCCGCGCGCCGCGCCGGGTTGCCGGACTTGAAGATGCCCGAGCCCACGAACACGCCTTCCGCGCCCAGCTGCATCATCATCGCCGCGTCGGCCGGGGTCGCGATGCCGCCCGCGGTGAACAGGACCACGGGCAGCTTGCCGGCTTCGGCGACCTCGCGAACCAGCTCGTACGGCGCCTGCAGCTCCTTCGCCGCGACGAACAGCTCGTCCTCGGGAAGGGACTGGAGGCGGCGGATCTCGCCGCGGATCTTGCGCATGTGCGTGGTCGCGTTCGAGACGTCGCCGGTGCCCGCCTCGCCCTTCGAGCGGATCATCGCCGCGCCCTCGGTGATCCGGCGGAGCGCTTCGCCGAGGTTGGTCGCGCCGCAGACGAACGGCACGGTGAACGCCCACTTGTCGATGTGGTTGGCGTAGTCGGCGGGGGTGAGCACCTCGGACTCGTCGATGTAGTCGACGCCGAGCGACTGCAGCACCCGCGCCTCGACGAAGTGGCCGATCCGCGCCTTCGCCATGACCGGGATCGACACCGCTTCGATGATGCCGTCGATCAGGTCCGGGTCGCTCATCCGGGCGACGCCGCCCTGGGCGCGGATGTCCGCGGGGACGCGCTCCAGCGCCATGACCGCGACCGCGCCCGCGTCCTCGGCGATCTTCGCCTGGTCGGCGGTCACGACGTCCATGATCACGCCGCCCTTGAGCATCTCCGCCATGCCGCGCTTGACCTTCGCGGTGCCGGTGACGGTCTGGGGTTCGGCGTTCTGCTGCTGCGACACCTTGCGGGCCTTTCTCGGGGGAGCTGAACGGGGTCTTCCCCTCCAGCGTAAGACGACGGTGGACCGCTGAGGCAGGCCATTGCGCGGCTATCTCGGAAGTCCACTTCTCGCGCGGAGAGATCCACTTAGGGCTTGGCTGCTTTTCCGCCGGGAAGCGTTGACCTGGGGCTTCCGGAACGGCCTACCATGGGAGACGGGATCGGCCCGCGGCGGAAGGGCTGGCCCGGCACCAGTGGAGACCACCTTCGAGGTGGCCACTGGCGACAGATTTCAGCAGTCCACTTCACGTCGGCCCGGGACCGGCCGCCGGAGCGCTCCGCGAGTGGGCGGCGGCCCCGGTGCCGCCCGCCTGACCTGCCCGGTTGCGTTCCGGGCGGCCCCCCTAAGCTGATGCGAACGTCTCACGGGAGGTCGGGTGGCGACAGCTACGGGAGCACGGCCGGCGGTCGGCGTGCTCGCCCTGCAAGGCGCCGTGCGCGAGCACGTCGCGATGCTGGAGAGCGCGGGGGCCCGCGCGGTTCCGGTGCGCCGCCCCGCCGAGCTGTCCCGAGTGGACGGCCTGGTGCTGCCCGGCGGGGAGTCCACCGCGATGTCGCGGCTGCTGGAGACCTTCGAACTGCTCGAACCGCTGCGCGAGCGGATCGCCGGCGGCCTGCCGGCGTTCGGCTCGTGCGCCGGGATGATCCTGCTGGCCCGCCAGGTGCTCGACGGGCGCCCGGACCAGCGGCAGCTCGGCGGCCTCGACGTGGTCGTGCGGCGCAACGCGTTCGGCAGGCAGGTCGACTCCTTCGAGGCCGACCTCCCGTTCGCCGGGCTGCCCGGCGGGCCGCTGCACGCGGTGTTCATCCGGGCCCCGTGGGTCGAGAAGGCGGGAGACGGGGTCGAGGTGCTGGCCACCGTGGCGGACCCGGAGGACCCGCCGGACGGGACGCGGGCGGATAGGATCGTCGCCGTCCGGCAGGGGGCGGTGGTGGCCACGGCGTTCCACCCGGAGATCACCCGGGACGAGCGCGTGCACCGGCTGTTCGTCGAGCTCGTGCGGAAAGCCTGAGCAAGGATTGCGGCGGCCGCGCCGGGAGGCACGCGGCCGCGGGAACAGATGGAGGAAAGATGAGCGGCCACTCCAAGTGGGCCACGACGAAGCACAAGAAGGCGAACCTCGACGCCAAGCGGGGCAAGCTCTTCGCGCGGCTGATCAAGAACATCGAGGTCGCCGCCCGCACCGGGACCGGGGGAGGGGACCCGGACGGCAACCCCACGCTGTACGACGCCATCCAGAAGGCGAAGAAGAACTCCGTCCCGCAGGACAACATCGAGCGCGCGCGCAAGCGCGGCGCCGGCGAGGAAGCGGGCGGCGCCGACTGGCAGAACATCACGTACGAGGGCTACGGCCCGAACGGCGTGGCGGTGCTGATCGAGTGCCTCACCGACAACAAGAACCGCGCCGCGATGGAGGTCCGCACCGCGCTCACGCGCAACAACGGCTCGCTCGCCGACCCGGGTTCGGTCGCCTACATGTTCAACCGCAAGGGCGTCGTGCTCATGCCCAAGGCGGACGCGACCGAGGACGACGTCCTCATGGCGGTCCTCGACGCGGGCGCCGAGGAGGTCAACGACCTCGACGAGAGCTTCGAGATCGTCTCCGAGGGCGGCGACCTCGTCCCGGTGCGCAAGGCGCTGCAGGAAGCCGGGTTCGAGTACGAATCGGCCGAACTGACCTTCCTGCCGTCGGTGAGCGTGCCGCTCGACGTCGACGGCGCGAAGAAGGTCTTCAAGCTGATCGACGCACTCGAAGACTGCGACGACGTGCAGAACGTGTACGCGAACTTCGATGTCTCCGACGAGGTCATGGCCGAGGTGGACTGATCCCGGCGCGACACGGCCGCGCCCCGGCGCTCCGGGGACGCGGCCGTTTTCGTTTCGTTTTCCGTTGGCGCGCAACGGAAAACGCGAAAATCCTTGGGGCGGGCGGAAAATGACCGGCGCGGGGACTGGGCTCGGGCGCGCGGGTGGGGCAGAATGTCCGCCGTGACGACCTCCGCCCTCACCGAGCAAGAGCAGAGCCTTATCGCCTGGATCGAGACCCAGGCACGGGAACGGGGCAACGCGGTCATCGCCGTGGCCGCCGACGACCAGGGGGCCGGCTACTGCTTCACCGCGTGCGCGTGGGCGTTGCACAACGTGCCCGAGGCCGTCGTGATCGGCCTGCCCGACCACATGGCCCCGGTGCTGCTCGACGCGTACGTCGACCGCTCCGCCAACGGCGAGATCTTCGAGGTCGGCAAACGCTACGACGATTTCTTCGACGGCGCGCCGGTGATCTTCGAACGCGTCGCGAAAGGCCACTATCCGGAGTACTTCGGGTCCGCGTTCCTGGTCTACCCGGACGGAGACTTCCCGGCGCTGCAGATGATCGTCGCGACGCCGGACGGGCACTTCCCGTGGCACGCCGACGCACCCGAGGGCTTCGCCGCATGGCAGCCGGTGCTCACCGAGAGCGGGGACCCGGAGAGCTGGACGCCCGGGGTCGACGGCCCCTGACCCGCCCGAAGCCGATGCCGGCAGCTTGCGCCGGTGCCGCAAGCGCGTGTGCGGTCCTCACGGACCTGAAGACGTCGGTGACCCGGCTAATCCCGGTTGAGGGCGGCGAGGTCGGCGGCGGCGTCCGGGAAGCGCGCGGCCAGCGTCGCCGGATCCGCGAACTCCACGCAGTCGTCGGCATAAGGCGGCACCACCACGGTGCCGAGCAGGCTCCACGCGCCCAGCGGCACTGTCGCCTGCCACGTTCCCGGGGGCACCACCACCTGCGGGCGTTCCCCGGCCGCCACGTCGCTGCCCAGCACCGGGCGCGTCACCTCGCCATCGGGATGCAGCAGGAGCATCCGCGCGGGCGAGCCGGCGTGATGCACGAACACTTCGACGCGATCGAGCCGGTGGGGCGCGGAGATCTCGGGCGCGGCGAGCAGGTAATAGATCGCCGACCCCGCGTCCGCGCGCCAGCTCTCCGCGAACCGGCCGCCCTCCACCGGCAGCGGTTCCAATCCCAGGTGCTTGACGTAGTCCTCCGGTTCCGGCATGTCGCCAATCGTGCTCGCCGAGCGGATCCGGCGTCCACCTCGGCCGCCGTTAACGCGTGTCCATGCGCGGGGCCGCGCTCGGCGACCGTTAGCCTGCATCTCGAACTAATGTTCGCGCGGGCGAAGGAGAAACGGTGCGGGTGCTCGGGGTCGACCCCGGTCTGACCAGGTGCGGCCTCGGCGTGGTCGACGGCGGCAAGGGCCGGTCGGTGCGCCCGGTCGCGGTCGGGGTCGTGCGCACGCCCGCCGACCAGGATCTCGCGCGGCGGCTGCTCGGCATCGCCGACGAGGTGGAGCGCTGGCTCGACCGGTACCGGCCCGAAGCGGTGGCCGTCGAACGGGTGTTCGCGCAGCACAACGTCCGCACCGCGATGGGCACCGCGCAGGCGGGCGGGGTCGTGGCGTTGTCGGCGGCGCGGCGCGGGCTGCCGGTCGTCTTCCACACGCCCAGCGAGGTCAAGGCCGCCGTCACCGGGTCCGGCCGCGCGGACAAGGCGCAGGTCACCACCATGGTGATGCGGCTGCTCGGGCTTGAGGTCAAACCGCATCCGGCGGACGCGGCCGACGCGCTCGCGCTCGCCATCTGCCACCTCTGGCGCGAGCCGATGCGGGTCCGCCTCGCCGAGGCCGAGGCCCGCGCGGCCGAACTGGTCCGCGCCCACAAGGCCCGGCTCGCGGCCGCGGCCAAGGCGGCCGGAACCACCACGAAGCAGGACGAAACAGGAGCACGACGATGATCTCCTCGGTACGCGGCGAAGTGCTGTCCGTCGGGCTCGACCACGTGGTGGTCGAGGTCGGCGGCGTCGGCCTCGCCGTGCAGGCCACCCCGGCGACGCTGGCCACGCTGCGCCGCGGCGAGCAGACGCGGCTGCACACCGCGCTGGTCGTGCGCGAGGACTCGCTGACCCTCTTCGGATTCGCCGAGGAGGACGCGCGCGAGCTGTTCGGCCTGCTCCAGACGGTGTCCGGGATCGGGCCGCGGCTCGCGCTGGCGACGCTGGCCGTGCTGGAGCCGGACAAGCTGCGCGCGGCGCTCGTCGAAGGCAACATCACCGTGCTCACCCAGGTCCCCGGCATCGGCCGCAAGGGAGCCGAGCGGCTCAGCCTCGAACTGCGGGACAAGGTCACCGCGCTCGGCGGCCCCGCCGACGCCCCCGTGGTGACCGCGCCCGGCGCGCTGCGCGGCGAGGTGGTCGAAGCGCTGGCCGGACTGGGCTTCCCGGCCAAACAAGCCGAGCAGGCGGTGGACAAGGTGCTGTCCGAAGGCGACGGGCACACCACGGCGTCGGTGCTGCGCGCGGCGCTGGCCGCGCTGGGCCGCAAGCGGTAGCCGCCGATGAACCACGAAGTGACCGAGTTCGGCCCCGGCGGCGCCGAGGCGGACGACGAAACCCTCTCCGCGCTCGCGCAGACCGGCGAACGCGACCTGGAAACCTCGCTCCGGCCCCGGAAACTGGACGAGTTCGTCGGCCAGGAACGCGTCCGCGAGCAGCTGGAACTGGTGCTGGAGAGCGCCCGGCGGCGCGACGTCCCGCCGGACCACGTGCTGCTGTCCGGCCCGCCCGGCCTCGGCAAGACGAGCATGGCGATGATCGTCGCCGCCGAACTGGGCGCGGCCATCCGGATCACCTCCGGGCCCGCCCTGGAACGCGCGGGCGACCTCGCCGCGATGCTGTCCAACCTCGCGCCCGGCGACGTCCTGTTCATCGACGAGATCCACCGCATCGCCCGGCCCGCCGAGGAAATGCTGTACCTCGCGATGGAGGACTTCCGGGTCGACGTCGTCGTCGGCAAGGGGCCGGGGGCGACCAGCATCCCGCTGGAGATCGCGCCGTTCACGCTGGTCGGGGCCACCACCCGGTCCGGATCGCTGACCGGGCCGCTGCGCGACCGGTTCGGCTTCACCGGCCAGATGGAGTTCTACTCCGCGGCCGAGCTGGAGCTGGTCGTCCGCCGCGCCGCGACCATCCTCGGCATCGAGATCGACCGCGACGGCTGCGCCGAGATCGCCGGCCGTTCGCGCGGCACCCCGCGCATCGCCAACCGGCTGCTGCGCCGGGTCCGCGACTACGCCGAGGTGCGCGCCGACGGCAAGGTGACCCTGGAGGTCGCGCAGGCCGCACTGAAGGTCTACGACGTCGACGAGCTGGGGCTGGACCGGCTGGACCGGGCCGTGCTCGGCGCGCTGACCCGCTCGTTCGGCGGGGGACCGGTGGGCATTTCGACGCTCGCGGTCGCCGTCGGCGAGGAGGCAGGCACCGTCGAGGAGGTGTGCGAGCCCTACCTGGTCCGGGCCGGTATGCTCGCCCGCACTCCGCGCGGCCGGGTCGCGACCGCGGCCGCGTGGCACCACCTCGGACTCGTGCCGCCGCCGGAAGCGGGACGCCCCGAGGCGGGCGGTCCGACGCTGTTCGACCAGGCCTGACAAGGACCGACAGCGGCCCGGGTGGTGGCGTTTCCGCCGGTACCTGGCACACTCGAACACAGCACATCCGTCGAAACCGGACGCGGGCAGCCGAGAAAGGCGTCCGTCGAGGAGAGTCATGAACCAGTTACTGCTGCCGTTGCTGCTGCTGCTCGTAGTGGCCGTGCCGCTCGTCATGGGCACCCGCAAGCAGAAGAAGCAGCAGGCGGCTCAGCAGGAGATGCAGAACAGCATTTCCGCTGGCGACCGCGTGATGACCACGTCGGGCATGTACGGCACGGTCGCCGACACCAGCAGCGAGACCACGATCGACATCGAGATCGCGCCGGGCGTCGTCACCACCTGGCTGCGGCTCGCGGTGCGCGAGAAGGTCGAGCCTGCCGTCGAGACCGAGGAGAACGAGGACTCGGCCGGGACCGAGGTCGCGGGCATCGAGTCGGCCCCGGCCGCCTCGTCGGAAGCGCCTGCCCAGGAGTCGATCTCCGCCGAGGAGAAGCAGACCTCCGGTGCGCAGGTGGCGCCCCCGCTCGAGCACGGGAAGAAGTAGCCTCCGCGCTTCACCGGGCAGTGATCCGCCCACAGCCTACGAAAGTCGGTACGGGCGAACGCCGGGCTCACGCAGCACCGAGTACTGTCTCGGTGCTGCGTGCGTGTCCGCCGTCATAGTTCACGCCCAGCCGCGTCCGGGGGACCCCCTTCCGGCTCGCGCACCCGAACCACTTGGGGTCCATCCAGTCCGTGCCAGTTCGAGGAGACCGAAGCACCGTGGCACCATCGGCCGGGCATCTCCGCCCGGGACGCTATCTCGCCTTCTTCGCCCTGATCGTGGTCGTGCTGTACGCCTTGGTGTTCTTCACCGGCGGCGGCAAAGCGACGCCGAAGCTCGGCATCGACCTCCAGGGCGGCACCCGGGTCACGCTCACCGCGCGCACGCCCGACGGCGGCCAGCCCACCCGCGACTCGCTGAACCAGGCGCGCCAGATCATCGAGACCCGCGTCAACGGGATCGGCGTCGGCGGCACCGAGGTGGTGCTCGACGGCAACAACATCGTGATCACCGTGCCGGGCGAGCAGGGCGACGAGGCGAAGAACCTGGGCCGGACCGCCAAGCTCGGGATCCGCGAGGTGATCACCTCGGTCCCGAACACCCCGGCCGCGCCGCCCGCCTCGGGAGCCCCGAGCGCCCCGGCGACCGCGCCGGGCAAGCCCGCCGGCGGCGGGGGAGCGGAAGGCGCCCCGGCGCAGCAGCCGCCGAGTTCGGCCCCGCCGGCCCCGGGCGCGAGCAACGGCCAGGACGCGGGCAAGAACCCGATCGAGGAAGCCCGTGCCGTGCGCCAGGCTCCCGCGCTGATGCCGAAGGACCCGAAGAACCAGCAGGAGGCCGCCGCCGCGCAGGCCGCGCAGCAGAAGGCGCTCGCCGCGCTCGCCTGCGCGCCGAACGCCGCGGACCCGCTGGAGGGCAACGACCTGCCGAACCAGCCGCTGGTCACCTGCGGCGACAAGGACGCCACCAAGTACGTGCTCGGCCCGGAGATCATCCCCGGCACCGAGATCGCCAACGCCAACTCCGGCTACGACCAGCAGCGCGGCCAGTGGATCGTCGACCTGGGCTTCAAGAGCGCGGGCGGCAAGACCTGGGGCGACTTCACGTCGGCCAACATCGGCAAGCAGGCGGCGTTCGTGCTCGACACGGACGTGGTGTCCGCGCCGACCGTGCAGAACGCCATCCTCGGCGGCAACACGCAGATCACCGGCAAGTTCACCCAGACCGACGCGAAGAACCTGGCGGACATCCTCAAGTACGGTTCGCTGCCGCTGTCGTTCGACTCGTCCGACGCCACCACGGTCTCCGCGACGCTCGGTTACGCCTCGCTGCAGGCGGGCCTGATCGCCGGCGCCATCGGCCTCGCGGTCGTGTTCATCTACTGCCTGTTCTACTACCGGCTGCTCGGCATCCTCACGATCTGGTCGCTGGTGCTGTCCGGTCTGCTCGTCTACGCGGTGCTGGTGCTGCTCGGCCGCTGGATCGGGTACACGCTCGACCTCGCGGGCGTCGCCGGCCTGATCATCGCGATCGGCATCACCGCGGACTCGTTCGTCATCTACTTCGAACGGCTGAAGGACGAGATCCGCGAGGGCCGGACGTTCCGGTCCGCGGTGCCGCGCGGCTGGTCGAGGGCGCGGCGCACGATTCTGGCCTCGGACGCGGTCAGCTTCCTCGCCGCCGCGATCCTGTACATCATCGCGGTCGGCGACGTGCAGGGCTTCGCGTTCACCCTCGGCATGTCGACGGTGCTCGACCTGGTGGTCGTCTACCTGGTCACGCATCCGCTCGTGGCGATGGTGTCGACCTCGAAGTCGAAGTTCCTGTCCAACCCCCGGAATCTCGGCCTCGGCGCCGTCCAGAAGCTCGGCTCGCAGCGCAAGTCCACGCGCCCCGCTCCCGGCCGTCGCGCGAACGTGAAGGAGGCCTGACGTGAGCGACGAAACCGCAGGCGTCGCGTCGGACAGCCCCGACGGCTCGAACGGCCAGGGCAGCACGGCGGCCAAGCCCGGCAAGAAGGAAAGCTTCTTCCACCGGCTCTACGTCGGCACCGGCGCGGTCGACATCGTCGGCTCGCGCAAGCGCTGGTACCTGTTCTTCGCGCTGCTGCTGCTGGTGTGCATCGGCTCGATGATCTTCCGCGGCTTCAACGTCGGCATCGAGTTCGAGGGCGGCACCCAGATCCAGCTGCCCGCGCACGGTTCGCACGGCCAGATCGCCCAGGACCAGGTGATCAAGTCGTTCAACACCGCGCTCGGCGAGGCCCCGGCCGAGACCCAGACGGTCGGCACCGGCAACGCGGCGACCATCCAGACCCGGTCGGAGGCCCTCACCGCCGACCAGGTCGCGAAGGTCAAGAAGCAGATCTTCGAGGACCTGGGCCCGATCGGCGCCAACGGCACGTCGAGCGAGCAGGCGATCAGCGACAGCGCGGTGAGCGCGTCGTGGGGCAACGAGATCTCGCGGCAGGCCCTGATCGCGCTCGGCGTGTTCCTGGTCGCTGTCGTGATCTTCCTGGCGATCTACTTCGACACCAGGATGGCGTTCGCGGCGCTCATCTCGCTGCTGCACGACATCGTGGTCACCGCGGGCGTGTACTCGCTCGTGGGCTTCGAGGTCACGCCCGCGACGGTGATCGGCCTGCTGACGATTCTCGGGTTCTCGCTGTACGACACCGTGGTGGTCTTCGACAAGGTCCGGGAGAACACCCGCGGCCTGCTCGGCCTGTCGCGGCGGACGTACGCCGAAGCGGCGAACCTGGCGCTGAACCAGACCCTGATGCGGTCGTTCAACACCGCCTTCATCGCGCTGCTGCCGATCCTGGGCCTGCTGATCGTCGGCTACATCCTGCTCGGCTCGGGCACGCTGCAGGACCTGGCGCTGGTGCAGCTCACCGGTACCCTGGTCGGCGTCCTGTCGTCGGTCGCGCTGGCGACGCCGCTGCTGGTCGACTTCAAGATGCGCGACCCGCAGTACCGGCAGCAGGCCGACCGCGTCGCCGCCCGCCGGGCGAAGGCCGCGAAGCGCGAAGCCTCGGAGGACGACTTCGACGCGGGCGACGAGGACCAGCTGGCCGCCGAACTCCGCAAGGAAAAGGCGATGGCCGCCGCGGCCGGAGTCCCGGCGCGGCACCCGAAGCAGCGTCCGTCGGGGAAGAAGAAGCGCTGACCCCGATGAAGCTCGACGAGGCACTGGACCTGATCGCCGAGGTGCCGGATTTCCCGGAACCGGGCGTCCTGTTCCGCGATCTCAGCCCGCTGTTCGCCGACGGCCCCGGCTTCGCCGCCGTCGCCGACGCCCTGGCCGACACCCTCGACCCGGCCGCCGACCTGGTGGCCGGAGTCGAGGCCCGCGGCTTTCTCCTGGCCGCGGCGGTCGGCTACTCCCGAGGCATGGGCGTGGTGCTGGTCCGGAAACCCGGCAAGCTCCCGTCCGTGGCGGGCCGGGTGGACTACTCCCTGGAGTACGGCACCGCGAGCGTCGAACTGCCCGCAGGCGTCGTAAAACCAGGCCAGCGAATCGCCGTCATGGACGATGTCCTCGCCACCGGCGGCACCGTCGCCGCCACCGCGAAACTCCTGGAAGACGCAGGCGCGACAGTCACCGGCGTGTCGGTAGCGCTGGAACTGGCCGCCCTCAACGGCCGCGCCGCCTTGGGCGCCCGCACCGTACACACCCTCCGCACCGTCTGACCTCACGCCTCACGCCCGCCGCCGGCACCCCGTGGCCTTCGCCGAACGCCCCCCAGTGCCACATTGGGGCACTAGCCCCGCCGTCCGCGAGACCGTAAACCCACCACAGCTGCACCCAGCCGCACCAGCGCACCAACGATCCAGGCACCCAGCCCCTCCCGCACACCCCGATACGAAGCCTCCCTGCGGTTCGGGGGTGCTTGTCAAGGCATCTTTCCCGCCTTGACAAGCACCCCCGAACCGTCAGCACACTCAGGGCTTCGGGGTGCCCCACGCAACCCCCACAAGCAATGTCGCCCCCAGGCGACGAGCCGACCGCGACCCCCCGCAACGGCACGTCACCACCCCGCCAAAAGACCAACCGGTTACCCTGAAGGTTCGAGGCCGCACGAAGCAGCTGGAGGTGCGGGTGAGCCAAGAGCTCGACGCCAACGTCCCCGCCAAAGGCGGTGCGACTCCCGCCAAGAACGGGGCCGCCGCCGCGGACGCCGGGACCCGGCCCAACGGAGCCGCGCCGAACCCCTCCGCGACCCGCCGCGTCCGCGCCCGCCTGGCCCGGCGGATCACCGCCCAGCGCGCCGCCCCGGTCAAACAGGTCCTCGAACCGCTGGCGGTCATCCACCGCGAACTGCACCCCAACTCCGACCTTGCCCAGCTGCAACGCGCCTACGACGTCGCCGAAGAGCTCCACCGCGAGCAGCGCCGCAAATCCGGCGACCCGTACATCACCCACCCCCTCGCGGTAGCCACGATCCTCGCCGAACTGGGCATGGACACCACTACCCTCGTCGCGGCGCTCCTGCACGACACCGTCGAGGACACCGGCTATTCGCTGGAGCAGCTGAACGCCGATTTCGGCGACAAGGTGGGCGAGCTGGTCGACGGCGTCACGAAGCTGGACAAGGTCAAGCTCGGCACGTCGGCCGAGGCGGAGACCATCCGCAAAATGGTGATCGCGATGGCGAAGGACCCGCGTGTCCTGGTCATCAAGCTCGCCGACCGGCTGCACAACATGCGCACGATGCGCTTCCTGCCGCCGGAGAAGCAGGCCCGCAAGGCGCGCGAGACGCTGGAGGTGCTCGCCCCGCTGGCGCACCGGCTCGGCATGGCCACGGTGAAGTGGGAGCTGGAAGACCTCGCGTTCGCGATCCTGCAGCCGAAGAAGTACGACGAGATCGTGCGGCTGGTCGCCGACCGCGCGCCCTCGCGCGACACCTACCTGCGCAAGGTGATCGCGGACCTGACGAACAACCTGGTGTCGTCGCGGATCACCGCGAAGGTCGAGGGACGGCCGAAGCACTACTACTCGATCCACCAGAAGATGATCGTCCGCGGCCGCGACCTCGACGACATCCACGACCTGGTCGGCGTGCGGATCCTGGTCGAGGACGTGCGCGACTGCTACGCCGCGATGGGCGTGGTGCACGCGCTGTGGCAGCCGGTTCCCGGGCGGTTCAAGGACTACATCGCGCAGCCGCGGTTCGGCGTGTACCAGTCGCTGCACACCACGGTGATCGGGCCGGACGGCAAGCCGCTTGAGGTGCAGATCCGCACCTACGACATGCACCGCACCGCCGAGTACGGCATCGCCGCGCACTGGCGGTACAAGGAAACCAAGGGCACGCACGCCAGCAACAACGCGATGGAGCTGGACGAGATCGCGTGGATGCGGCAGCTGCTCGACTGGCAGCGCGAGGCCGCGGACCCGGGCGACTTCCTCGAATCTCTGCGCTACGAACTGGCCGCGCGCGAGATCTTCGTGTTCACGCCGAAGGGCGACGTGATCACGCTGCCCGCGGATTCGACGCCGGTGGACTTCGCGTACGCGGTGCACACCGAGGTCGGCCACCGCTGCATCGGCGCCCGGGTGAACGGCAGGCTGGTCGCGCTCGAACGGAAGCTCGAAAACGGCGAGGTCGTCGAGATCTTCACGTCCAAGGCGGAGAGCGCCGGGCCGAGCCGCGACTGGCTGCAGTTCGCCGGTTCGCCGAAGGCGCGCGCGAAGATCCGGCAGTGGTTCGCGAAGGAGCGCCGCGACGAGGCGATCGACGCGGGCAAGGAAGCGATCACCAAGGAGATCCGCAAGGTCGGGCTGCCGATCCAGCGGCTCGTGTCGGCGGAGTCGATGGGCTCGGTCGCCACCGAACTGCGGCATGGCGACATCTCGTCGCTGTACGCGGCCGTCGGCGAGGGCCACACCAGCGCGAAGCACGTGGTGCAGCGGCTGGTCGCGCTGCTCGGCGGGGTCGAAGAGGCCGAGGAGGAGCTGGCCGAACGGGCCACACCGTCCACGGTCACACGCCGCCGCGGCTCGAACGACGTCGGCGTCATCGTGAAGGGCGCGAGCGACGTCTGGGCGAAGCTGGCGCGCTGCTGCACGCCGGTGCCGGGCGACGAGATCCTCGGCTTCGTGACGCGCGGCGGCGGCGTGAGCGTGCACCGGACCGACTGCACGAACGCCGACGACCTGCGGACTCAGCCGGAGCGGCTGGTCGAGGTGGAGTGGGCGCCGTCGTCGTCCTCGGTGTTCCTGGTGGCGATCCAGGTCGAGGCCCTCGACCGGCACCGGCTGCTGTCGGACGTCACGAAGGTGCTGGCGGACGAGAAGGTGAACATCCTGTCGGCCTCGGTGACGACGTCGCGGGACCGGGTGGCGGTGAGCCGGTTCTCGTTCGAGATGGGCGATCCGAAGCACCTCGGGCACGTGCTGAAGGTCGTGCGCGGGGTCGAGGGCGTGTACGACGTGTACCGGGTGACGTCGGCGTCATAGCTGCTCCGGCGGTCGGCTTCGGTGTCCGCCGGACGCGGCGCCGCCGGTGTACTCGCTGAGGCCGGAGACCAGTCCGGCGCGTTCTCGAATCGGCGATCTTCTCGCCGATTTCCGGGGTCCGGGTCGTCGGTGCTGTCGCAGGACACGAATGTGCCGACCAGCGGCAGCCCGATCCGGTCCATGGCGAGGTGCGCCGGGTGGTCTAGGTACTTCTCGTAGCGGTCCTCGGGCGCGGTAGTCGAATTCTCCGCCGGACTCAGGGCCGACGACGCGTGCCCTGACGGACGGGACGGCAGTGAGGTGCTCGCTCATTCGCGCGAGACTGGCTGCCGCGCCGCCCGGTTGCTGCGCGGCGTTGATCGGCCCGCTGAGCAGTCCCCGGTGGCGGCGATCTGGGCGGTCCTGCCTGGACTGTCCACTTCGGACACCGTGAGCCGTCCCACAGCGGGATCGTCGTGCGAGCACATTAGGGTGCTGGGCATGACGGACGGACTCGAGTTCACCCGCGACGGCGCTGTGGCCCGGCTGACGTTCTCCCGCCCGGAGAAGATGAACGCGATCACCCGCGGCATGTGGGCGGCGATCCCGGGCGCGGCGGCCGAGGTCGAGGCCGATCCCGGGCTGAAGGTGCTCGTGCTGACCGGGGCCGGACGGCATTTCTCCGCGGGCGCGGACATCGGCGAGTTCCGCGAGCTGCGCTCGACCGCCGAGGCCGCCGCGAAGTACGACGAGGCCGTGGACAGCGCGGTGGCGGCGCTGACCGCGATGCGCAAGCCGACGGTCGCGATGGTCCAGGGCAACTGCATCGGCGGCGGCTGCCAGATCTCGGTCGCCTGCGACTTCCGCTTCGCGGCGGACGACGCGCGCTTCGGCATCACCCCGGCCAAGCTCGGCATCGTCTACCACTTCGCCTCGACGCGGCAGCTGGTGTCGCTGGTCGGCCCGGCGAACGCCAAGTACTTCCTGCTGTCCGGTGAACTCGTCGACGCGACCCGGGCCCGCGAGATCGGGCTGGTCAACGACGTTTTCCCGGCCGCGGACCTCGAATCCGCGACGGCCCGGTTCACCGAGACGCTGTGCGGACGGTCGCAGGCCTCGGTCCGCGGGATGAACCGGATCATCGAGAAAATCGTCGCGGGCCAGGAAAAGACCGACGACGAGGTCGAGGAGATCCGGCTCGCCGCGCTGCACGGGGAGGACTACGCCGAGGGTGTGGACGCGTTCCTGAACCGGCGCGCGCCGAAGTTCACTTATCGCTGACGGATAAAAAGTTGACTGGCCGGTGAGACTGGGTTCCGTGGCGCTGAAAATCCATCACCGCGGCCAGAACCGGGAGATCTTCCGGACGGTCGACCACGCCGGCTTCGACCGGTCGTGGCCGGTCTTCATGCAGCACAACCCGACCGGGCACCTGTACTACGGCGAACTCGACACGGTCGCCGACTACGTGCTGCTCGCGACCGACGGGGACGAGCCGGTCGCCAAGGCCTACTCGGCGCCGTTCGCGTTCGGCGGCCCCGGACGCGAGGCGCTGCCCGAGGCGGGGTGGGACGAGGTGATCCGGTGGCAGCACGCCGACCGGCTGGCCGGGCGCGAACGCACCGCGGCGACCGCGCTGGAGATCGTCGTCCGCAAGGAACGGCAAGGCAGCGGACTCGCCTCGGTGCTGGTGAACGCGTTGCGGGACAACGCTTTCCGCCTCGGACACGACGTGCTTTACGCCCCGGTGCGGCCGTCGCAGAAGGCGGACGAACCCGAGACCCCGATGAGCGAGTACGCCTTCCGGGTGCGCGACGACGGCCTGCCCTACGACGCGTGGCTGCGGGTGCACGTGCGCGCGGGCGGGCGGATCGTGAAGGTCTGCCCGGTGTCGATGACCATCCCCGGCACGCTCGCGCAGTGGCGGGAGTGGACCGGGCTGCCGTTCGACACGGACGGCCCGGTGAACGTGGAAGGTGCGCTGAGCCCGGTCCTGGTGTCGGTGGCGCAGGACTCCGCCGTTTACGTCGAACCCAACGTCTGGGTGGAGCACCGCCGACCCTGAGACCGGGTCAGATCTCGTCCCAGGGCGCGGCTTCGTAAGCCGCGGTCAGCAGTGCGCTCGCGGTGGGCGAGGTGCGCAGCCGCACGTCGTCCACCGAGGCGACCGGGCGGCCGATCGTCGCCGAATTGGTCAGGAACATCGCGTCGAATTCCGGGAGTTCCGCCGGATAGACCGGCCGCGTCTGCTGCGGCACTCCGGCCGCGCGCAACTGTTCCTCAAGCACCAGGTACGTGATTCCGGGCAGCACCTCGGCTTCCGGCCACACGATCGTCCCGTCGCGCAGGAAGCCGACGTTCCAGATCGTCGCCTCGCTGATCCGGCCGTCGCTGGCCAGGAACACGGCGTCGTCGTAACCGGCGAGGACGGCCGCACGCGAATGGTGCGTGAGACCGAAGCCGCCGAGATGCTTCACGTGCGGCAGATCCCGTTGGTACGCGACGGATCGCAGCCGCATCGGCGCGGGGACGTGGAAGCTGGGCGGTGCGGTGCGCACGAGGATTTCCGGCGCCATCGCGGGATCGTGCGGAGAGGACCGCGAGAAAATGATCACTCGCACCGACAGGTCGCCCTGACCGGCGACGAGCCGCCGGACGCAGCGGCGGACCAGATCGGTGTCCAGCTCGCTGCCGAACACCTCCCGGGTACTCGCCGCGAGCCGGTCGAGGTGGAAGCGGAGGCCGCGCACGCGTCCGTCGCGGACCTGCATCGCGGTGAAATGGCCGTAGCTGGTCGCCGCGGCGGCGAGATCGGCGGCGCTGGGAGCGGCACCGCCGATCTCGACTCGTCCGGTCACGTCAGGAGACCGTGACCGCGGTGAACTTGACCTGCTGCTTGGGCTCGCCGGTCGACCCGTCCGGGCCGACCGTGCCGATGCCGTTCTTCGCGATCTTGTCGAGCACCTTCAGGCCCTCGTCGGAGATGCTGCCGAAGATCGTGTACTGCGGCTGCAGCGGCGCGTTGCCGTAGACCATGAAGAACTGGCTGCCGCCGCTGTTCGGCTGGCCGGTGTTGGCCATCGCGAGGATGCCGCGGCCGTACTTGGAGGTGTCGATGACCTCGTCCGGCACGGTGAAGCCCGGGCCGCCGCGGCCGTCGGTCGTCGCGTCGCCCTTCGCGTCCGGGTCGCCGCACTGCAGCATCTGCAGGTCGGTGACGCCGAGGCGGTGGCAGATCGTGTCGGTGAAGAAACCCTGCTTCGCGAGCGCTTCGAACGCCTGCACGGTGCACGGCGCGAGCGCGCGGTCGAGCGTCATCGGGATGTCGCCCTGGGTGGTCTTCATGGTGATGTTCACGGTCCCGGACGAGGACACGTTCTTGCCCTCCGGCGCGGTCGCCTTCTTGCCCGACGGCGGCTTGCCGCTGGGGTCGGCCGGGTACGAGCACGTCGTCGGGTTCGGCAGCGCCTGGGGGCGCTTGGGGAGCGCGGTGCGCTCGGTGGGGATGTTCGTGACGCTCGGGACCGGCGGCGCGGAACTCGACGGCGGCGTCGCGGCCTGCTGGTCGCCGTCGCTGCCGCCGCTGTTCACGATCCACACCACGAGACCGGCGACGATGAGGACCACACCGCCGACCACTCCAGCGCCCACGATCTTGCGTCGCTTCGCCTGTTCCGCCCGGCGCACGAGCTGCCGCTCGAGTTTGCGCTTTGCGGCTTCTCGGCGCTGCTGGTTGGTCGCCACCCGCCCTCCAGTTTCCGCTCGAAGTCACACGTCTGAGGTAGCGGCAGTGTATGGGCACAGCCTGTGAGGACTCCGTACAGGGGCGGCTAGTCTTCACCGGGTCGTGATCAAGGCCGCTTCCGGGGAGGAGGGTTCGGTGCTCGTCGCCGGGTTCGCCGCGGGTCCGCTGCGCTCGAACTGCTATCTGCTGGCCCCTGCCGCCGGGGGTCCGTGTCTCGTTGTCGACCCGGGCGAGGGGTCCGCCGAGCCACTGGCCGAAGCGCTGGCGGAGCACGGCTTGACGCCGGTCGCGCTGCTCGCCACGCACGGCCATCCGGACCACGCCGGCGCCGCCGCCGAGCTGTCGCGGGCTTGGGCCGCGCCGGTCCGGCTCCATCCGGGCGACGCCGAGTGGTACGACGGGCCCTTCGAACCGCTCGCCCCGGGAGAGATCGAGACGGCCGGGCTGACGGTGGGGGTACTTCCGCTTCCCGGGCACACGCCGGGTTCGGTGGCGTTCACCGTCGAGACCGGCGAGGGTGGCAGGCTGGTGTTCACGGGGGACACGCTTTTCGCCGGATCGGTCGGGCGCGCCGGCGGATCCGGCTCCGACCTGGAGAATTCGTTGCGCACTCTGCTCACGCTCGCCGACGACACCGTCGTGCTGCCCGGCCACGGACCGGCCACGACCATCGGCCGCGAGCGCGCCGCCAACCCCTTCGTGCCGGGAGCCGCGCGGTGACCGACAAACCGGCGGAACGCCTGCCGCTGTTCGCCGACGAACCGAAGCTGCGCCGCCGCCGCGCGGGGTCGGGTGTCTTCGGCGTGCTGATCCTGGCCGCGGCGTTCGGCGGGATCGCCGGGCTGATCGGCGGGCAGCTGCCCGGGCTGATCGTGGCGGCGGTCGTCGCGCTGCCGCTGATCTACGTGGTGCTCTACGCGTATCGCCGCCGGATCTGGCTGGAGGGCACGACGCTGGTGGTGCGCACGTGGGGCGTCCGGCGAGTGGACCTGCTTTCGGCGCCGAGGCTCGACGTGGTGATCAGCGACGTGCGCGGCACCCGGACGGTGGCGCTGCTGGTGAACGCGGGGCACCGGCGGCGTGCGGTGAAGCTCGACCTGGCGGTGTTTTCCGGGACCGGCGGGCGGGAACTGGGAGCGCTGCAGTTGCGGCGGCTGGCGGACGCGGTGCTGAACAACACCGAGGCGAACGGGCTGGTGTTTTCGGAGCTGCTGGTGGCTGAGCTGCGGGCCGAGGCACGGGGGGACGCGGTGGCGGAACGGCCGTTGTACCGGCTGGCTTCGGCGGCTCCGTCAGGGAAGTACTTGCAGCGGTTTCCGATGGAAGCGATCAGCCGGTTCGTCGCCACGCTGTGATGTGGCGTCGGCTTCGCCGACGCGGCGGGATCGCCTTCAAGTCGGCGTCTGGAGGAGCGGTGCGACCGCCTGGGGGCGATCGCACCGCTCCTCCAGACGCCGACGCGATCCCGCGATCCCGCGGTGGGGTTGGGGTGGGGTTGGGTTTCGAGGCGCGTTTTTCTGGCGGGTTACTCGCGTCTGGCGGGGTCGCGGGTGCGTTCTTCCTGGGCGTCGACGCGGGCGCGGATGCGGTCCAGCTGGTCGGCCAGTTCGGGGAGTTCTGCGGCGACGTAGGAGAGCAGCCGTTCCAGGTGGCGCAGCGTCGCGCGGACCTCGTCGAGCGCGGTGGCGATCCGCGGGACCGTTTCGGCCGCTTCCAGCACCGACGCGAACAGGCGGCGGATCAGGTGCACGGTGACTCGGGGTCCGGCCAGGACGGCTGAGAACACAGCCCCTCCTCGGGGTGCGGGGTCGCGGTCTTCGTACCTCATCCGCGACGCCCGCGCCCGACCGGGGCGGCCGGGATGTGGCTAGTGTGATTCAGCGGGGTTGGTGGTGCTGATGAGGTGCTCGACCGGCTCCCGGGCGGCGATGAGCGCGGCCAGGACTGTCGTCACCGGCACCGCCGCGACGATGCCGACCGAACCGGCGAGCGTCCGGATGATCTCCGCGGCGATGTCCTCGCTGCCGAGCAGCGCGCCGAGGCCGACGCCGGAGATCGCGGAGTACAGCATCACCGGCAGCGCGGCCCCGGCGTAGGCCATCACCAGCGTGTTCACCGCGGAGCCGACGTGGTCGCGGCCGATCCGCAGGCCCGAGCTGTACAGCTCGCGCCAGCCGAGCGAGGGGTTCGCGCGCCGCAGTTCCCAGACCGCGCTGGTCTGGGTGATGGTCACGTCGTCGAGCACGCCCAGCGCGCCGATCACGATTCCGGCCAGCAGCAGGCCCCGGGCGTCGATGCCGTGGCCGAGCGAGGCGATCAGCGTCGTGGTGCTGTCGTCGAGGCCGGTGAGCGACGCGGCGGCGGAGAAGATCGCCGACAGGATCCCGATCAGCGCGAGGCTGACCAAGGTGCCCAATACGGCGACCGAGGTTCTCGCGGACAGGCCGTGCGTCAGATACAGCGCGAGAAACATGATCGCGCCCGCTCCGGCGATCGCCACCACGAGCGGGTTCTCCCCGGAGAGGATCGCCGGCAGCACGAACAGCACGATCACCACGAAACTCAGCACCAGCGCGACCAGCGCGGCCAGTCCCTGCCAGCGGCCGAGCACGAGCACGGCGACCGCGAACAGGGCGGCGAGCAGCACCAGCGGCGTGCCGCGCTGGAAATCGACGAGCGTGAACGACTGCGGGTCGAGCGGGCTGCCGCCGTTGTAGGCGAGCACGACCTTGTCGCCTGCGGTGAACCTCGGCGTGCTCGGCTCGATCGGGACGGTCAGCCGCACCGGTTTCCCCGCCGCCGGGCCGTCGGACATCCGCAGGTCGACGGTGAGGCACGGTTTCGCGTCCGGGTCCGGCTGCGAGCCGACCTGGACCTGGCCGGGCTGCAGGCAGGGGCCGGACGTCGCGGTCGTGATCGCCGCCTGGACCGGCGTGCCTTGCGGTACCGCGCTCTTCGGCAGCGAACTGCCCCACGGGTACAGGACGATCATGCCGACGACGGTCGCCAGCGCCAGCGGAGCGAGGAGCCAGACCAGGAGCTTGCGGACCCGGTGCGACGCGGGGGCGGCCGGGCCGTGTCCGTGTCCATGGCCGTGCCCGGTGTGCGGCGGGGTTTCCTTGACCGGCGCGGGATCGGGAGTGTCCTTTTCGGACTGCGGGGGCCGGGCCGGGGGACGGCGGCGGCCGCCGGGAGGCGGGGTGTCGCCGGAGCGGCGAGGCAGGCGCAGTTCGCCGGACGGGGCCCCGCCGCGGGCATCGGCGGAGCGCGGGGCGCCCGGTTGCGCCGAGCGTGCGGCGCCGGGCTGGGGAGGCCTTGGCGCGGCGGCACGCGGACGCCGGGGTTCGCCGGGCCGCTCGGCTCGCCGTCCCGGTTCGCCGGTGCGCCCGGGGTTGCCGGATCGCTCCACTGGTCGCTCGGGGTTGCCGGAGCGCTCCACTGGTCGCTCGGGGTTGCCGGAGCGCTCCACTGGTCGCTCGGGGTTGCCTGATCGCTCCACCGGCCATCCGGGCTCGCCGGAGCGCTCGGGGTTGCCGGACCGCTCGACGGGTCGTGCGGGCTCGGCCGATCGGCCGGTGCGCTCGGCCGGTCGCCCGGGTTCGGCACGGCGCGCCCGGCGCGGCCCGTCCGGCCGGGCGCGCGGCGGAGCGGCAGGGGGTGGCACGGCGGAGGACGGGGACGCGGATTCGCCCGGCACTCGCGGCAGCGGGCCGGTGTCGTCGGGGTCCTGATCGGGGTAGTCGTGCGGTGCCACGGCGGACATCCTGCCCTCCCGGCCCGCGGTTCGCGCGTACCGGGTGGGGGGAGGAAGCGGGCGTTTCGTTCAGGCGTGCGCAGAACGCAGGTGGACCCGCCGATACGCCGAAGGCGGGGTGTCGAAATGGTCCAGAAACGCTTGCCGGAGCGTCTCCGTGGAACCGAATCCGCAGCGTCGCGCGATCGCGGCGAGCGGGAGGTCGGTGCCGGACAGCAGCCGGGCGGCGTGTTCCGCGCGCACGGTTCGCACGTATTTCCCCGGGGTGGTGCCGAGATGGGCGTCGAACAGCCGGGTCAGCTGGCGGGTGCTGATGCCGGCCTGGTTCGCGAGCGCGTGGGTGCCGAGGTCGTCGGCGAGATGTTCGGCGACGTATGCGGTGAGGTCGCGGACCTGCCGGTGCTCCGGCGGCGGACCGGCGAGGAACATGCTGACCTGCGCCTGGTTTCCGGGCCGCTGCAGGTAGGTGACCAGCGACCGGGCGGCCTCGCGGGCGAGCGTCGGGCCGTGGTCCTCTTCGACGAAGGCGAGGGTGAGGTCGAGCCCGCTGGTGACGCCCGCGGAGGTGTAGACGTCGCCGTGCCGCACGAAAAGCGGCACCGGGTCCACGGTCACCGACGGGTATTGCTCGGCGAGCCGCGACGCGTGCGACCAGTGCGTGGTGGCGCGGCGGCCGCTCAGCAGCCCGGCGGCGGCGAGCACGGTCGCCCCGGTGCAGACCGACGCGGTGCGTCTGCTCCGCGGCGAAAGCCGCCGCACGTGAGCGAGCAGCCGCTCGTCCTTGGCGGCGGCGAGGTGGCCCAGCCCGCCCGCGACGACGAACGTGTCGAGCGGCCCGCGGATCTGGTCGATCCGGACGTGCGGGACGAGCGTGAGCCCGGACTGGCAGGCGAAGGGGAGCCCGTCGACGCTGGCGAGCCGGACCTCGTACGGCCGGGCCGCGCCGAGCCGGGTGGCGGCGTCGAAAACGTCGGACACGCAGGCGATGTCGAGCAGTTCGGCGTCGGGGTACCCGAGGATCACGACCTGCCGGGCGGTACTCGGCATGGCCGCACCGTAGCAGCTCGCCCGGCCGGATCAACCGGGTTCGCAGGATTCCGGACACGCGTGTCCCGTCCTGCCCGCGCGCCCGGGAGGGTGGCGGCATGACCCAGAAAACCTTCGCGTTCGTCGTCTACCCCGGCCTGACGCTGCTCGACCTGGCGGGACCGCTGCAGGTGATCACCGGTCACGCGGCGGCCGACCCCTCGGTCCGCGTGGCGGTCGTGGGCGAAACCCTGGAAACCACCGAAACCGACACGCCGTTGCGGATCGCGCCGAGCCACACCTTCGACCAGGTTCCGGACCCGTCCTGGGTGCTGGTCCCCGGCGGCGGCGCGCCGACGCTGCGCGCGCTCGGCGACGAGAAGCTCATCGGCTATCTCCGCCGCGCCGCGACCACCGCCGAGCTGATGACCTCTGTGTGCACCGGTTCGCTGCTGCTGGGCCAAGCTGGGCTGCTCGAAGGCCGCGAGGCGACGACGCACTGGACGTTCCTGGAGACGTTGCGCGCGTTCGGGGCCACGCCGGTCCGGCAGCGCTGGGCGGACACCGGTTCGGTGATCACCGCCGCCGGGGTCTCGGCGGGCATCGACCTCGCGTTGCACCTGGTGGAGCGGATGCGCGGGGAGGACGCCGCGCGGCTCGTCCAGTTCGGCATCGAATACGACCCGCGGCCGCCGCTCGGCCCGCTCGACTGGTCGCTCGCTCCTCGCGAGCGGATGCGGCCGTTCGTCGACCACACGGTCCGGGAAGGTCTCGCCGGCCGGCCGGAGCTGCGGGACAAGCTCCTCGCCCAGCGGTGACGTTCCGGTGAATTCCCCCACCCGGCTGAGGCGGGACGGTTTGCCAGGGCCGCGCGGGCGCGTACCGTTCCGCCAATGGGTTCTCGCGGGGCGGCCGGTCTCACCGTCTTCACCAGCCGGAGGGACGGGGACACGGTGCTGGTCACGGCCGCGGGGGAGATCGACATCGCGTCGGTGGGGCAGTTCCGCTCCGCGCTGACGGCCGCCTCCGGAGCCGGCGGCAAACTGGTGGTCGACCTGTCGCGGGTCGGCTATCTCAGCTGCGCCGGGCTCCGCGCGCTCGAAGAGACGAGCCGCGCCCGGCCCGCGCTTTCGATCGTGGCGACCGGGCCGCTCGTGCTGCGCGCTTTCGCGGTGTCCGGGATCGAGGCTCCGGTGCGCAGCGGCCTGCGCGAGGCGTGCGCCGCCGCGGGCGCGTGATCTCCGGCCGGAATCTGGGTACCCGTGGGGTGGAACCGAGATCTGCTGAGGTGATCCCAGATGTCCACCAGCACGATGTCCGGCAGGACCGCGGTCTCCGGGGGTGCGGCGGGCCTCGCTGTCCTGGCCGGGCTGTACCTGATCGCCGCGCCCTGGCTGCTGCGCTTCGGCGGGGCCGCCGAACTCGCGGTGAGCAACACGGTCGCCGGGCTGGCGATCGTCGTTTTCGCTGCCATGCGGGCGCGGGATTCCGGCGCGCAGGCGTTGACCTGGGTGCTGCCGGTGCTCGGGGCGTGGGCCGCGGTGTCGCCGTTCCTGTTGCGGTACGGCGACGAGACAGTGCCGTCGGCCGGTGCGGTGACCGGCAACGTGATCGCCGGGGTCGTCGTGGCGGCCGGCGGCGCGGCGTTGCTGCTGCGCCGCCGCTGACCTCAGCTGAGCGCGTGGGCGAGCCAGCGGCTCCAGGCCGCGCTTTCGGCGGTCTCGTCGACGTCCGGCCGGAACAGGTGATGTCCGGCCGCGACCGGCATGCCGAGCAGCGACCGTTCGTGGAACCGGTAGAGGGCGTCCTCGGTGCGGACTCCGGCGTAGTTCGGGGTCGAGTAGTCGAAGATGCCCTCTACCACTTCGTCGCCCACGGTGAACTGGACTTCTTGCCCCGCTGAGGGTTCGGCGGGCAGGCCGAGCGCCGCGAGCAGCTTCGGCCAGGCGTCCCGGCTCGCCGAGGAGGCCGGGCCGTCCGCGGTCACGTAGGTCGCGAACCGGCCGGGGAAGTGGGCCAGCAGCTGGGCGAGCGTGTGCAGGTACATCTCCCAGCCGACGGCGAAGGACTCGTGGTATTCGTCGTCCCAGCCGTCCTGGGCGAACCCGCGGTGGACGAACCGCAGTACAGAAGTGCCGCCTTCGGCCGCTTCCACGAGGAACTCCATCGCGTCGAACGTGCCGTCCTCGGCCGCTTCGCCCCGGTAGGCGAACCTGCGCGGGGGATCCCACGCGGTGATTTCCGCCTCGGTGCGCATTCCGCCGAGACTGAACCGGATCCGCTTCGCCGCGGCGTCGACCTCGTGGCGGCCCATGAACCACGAGTCGATGCCCGGCCCGGTCGCGACGGCCTCCCACACGGCGTCGGGTTCCGCGGGCAGCTGAACCTCTTTGCGCACCTCGAACTCGCGTGGCATCTGCGGCTTCCCTCCTCTGTCCCGATCACCGTGCCATTGACAACAATACCTGTCAATGCGGTGGCGGTTCGCCCGATCGGCGCCAGACTTGGAAGGGACTCTCACGAAGGGACGCAAGAGCATGGCGACGGTGGCCGACCAGTTGATCGACGTTCTGGTGCAATCCGGGGTGCGCCGGATCTACGGGGTGGTGGGCGACAGCCTCAACCCCGTGGTGGACGCGGTGCGCCGCACCGGGGGCTCGGAACGTGGCGGGATCGACTGGGTGCACGTGCGCAACGAGGAGGCCGGCGCGTTCGCCGCCGCGGCCGAGGCACAGCTCACCGGACGGCTCGCGGTGTGCGCGGGCAGCTGCGGGCCGGGCAACCTGCATCTGCTGCAAGGGGTCTACGACGCGCACCGGTCGGGGGCGCCGGTGCTCGCGATCGCGTCGCACATTCCGTCCGCGCAGACCGGGACCGGGTTCTTCCAGGAGACGCATCCGCAGCAGCTGTTCGCCGAGTGCTCGCACTACTGCGAGATGGTGAGTTCGCCGGAGCAGATGCCGCGACTCGGGCGGATCGCGGTGCAGAACGCGGTCGGGCGGCGCGGGGCCGCGGTGCTGGTGCTTCCTGGTGATGTGTCGCAGGAGCCTGCCGCGCACGCCACCGGGGAGTCGGCGTCGCTGGGGAGCCCGCCTGCCGTGGTGCCTGCCGAAGCCGACATCGCTCGTCTCGCCGACCGGATCGATCGGGCGGAGAAAGTGATGATCATGGCCGGTGCGGGGTGCCGGGACGCGCACGATGACGTGCTCGCGCTTGCCGAAGCGGTCGGAGCGCCGGTGGGGCATTCGTTGCGGGGCAAGGAGTTCGTGCAGTACTCGAATCCCTTCGATGTGGGGATGAGCGGGTTGCTCGGGTACGGGGCCTGCTACGAGGCGATGCACGAGGCCGATCTCGTGTTGCTGCTGGGCACGGACTTCCCGTACGACAACTTCCTGCCGCAGCGGAACACCGTGCAGGTCGACATCGATCCGTCGCGGATGGGGCGCCGGTCGGTGCTGGAGTTCGGGGTGCAGGGGGACGTCGGGGCGACGATCCGGGCCGTGGTGCCGCGGTTGCGCGAGCGTGCTGACCGGTCGTTCCTGCATGCCATGCTGCGCAAGCACGAGCGGGGGCTGCAGCGGGTGGTGGACGCCTATACCAACGAGGTGTCGAAGCACATTCCGTTGCATCCGGAGTATGTCGCCGACGTGCTCGACGAGGAAGCCGCTGAGGACGCGGTGTTCACTGTGGACACCGGGATGTGCAATGTCTGGGCGGCGCGGTACATCACGCCCAACGGGCGACGGCGGATTCTCGGTTCGTTCGTGCACGGGAGCATGGCTAACGCGTTGCCGCATGCGATCGGGGCGCAGGCCGCGGAGCCCGGGCGGCAGGTGATCGCCATGTGCGGGGACGGCGGGCTGGCCATGTTGATGGGGGAGTTGCTGACGCTCAAGACGCATGCCTTGCCGGTCAAGGCCGTGGTGTTCAACAACTCTTCGCTGGGGATGGTGAAGCTGGAGATGCTCGTGGACGGGCTGCCGGAGTTCGGTACCGACCACGATCAGGTGGATTTCGCCGGGATCGCCCGGGCGGCCGGGCTGTATGCGCGGCGGGTGGAGAAACCCGGGGAGGTCCGGGACGGGATTCGGGACATCCTGGGGCACGACGGGCCCGCGGTGCTGGATGTGGTCACGGATCCCAATGCGTTGTCTATTCCGCCCAGTATCACTGCGGCACAGGTCAAGGGGTTTGCGTTGGCGGCCAGCAAGACTGTGCTGAGCGGGGGAGTGGGGAAGATGCTGGAGTTGGCCAAGTCCAATTTGCGGAATATTCCTCGGCTGTGATCTTCGGGGGCGGCTCGTCGCCTGGGGGCGACATTGCGCCCGGTGGGTGCGTGGGGCACCCCGAAGGGTGAGTGTGACGACGGCGCGGGGGTGCTTGTCAAGGCGGGAAAGATGCCTTGACAAGCACCCCCGCGCCGTGTTTTTGGCTTTGTATCGGGGGCGGGGGGGAGTGTGGCTGCCTGGGCGGTTGGGTGCGGTGGCTGCGGTGGGGTGGTGGGTACGCGGCTTGGGCGGTTGGTCGCGGTGGGGTTCGCGGGTGGCGGTGCGGCGGCGGGCGTTGGTCGTGAGGGGAACCCTGAGGGAATCTGATTCCCCAGGGTTCCCCTCACGTACGTTTGGTTGCGGTTATTCGGTTTCCGCCATGGCTTCCGCGAATTGGGCCGCGTACAGGCGGGAGTAGGCGCCGCCCGCGTTGATGAGCGTTTCGTGGTTGCCTTGTTCTACGATGTTGCCGTTTTCCATCACCAGGATCACGTCCGCGTCCCTGATCGTGGACAGGCGGTGGGCGATCACGAAGCTCGTGCGGCCGGTGCGCAGGGAGTTCATGGCGTGCTGGATCAGGACCTCGGTGCGGGTGTCCACCGAGCTGGTGGCCTCGTCCAGGATCAGGATCGCCGGCCTCGCCAGGAAGGCGCGGGCGACGGTGATCAGCTGCTTCTCGCCTGCGCTGACGGTGCCGCCCTCGTCGTCCAGGACTGTGTCGTAGCCGTCGGGCAGCGTGCGGACGAAGCGGTCCACATAGGTTGCCTTCGCGGCTTCGATGACCTGTTCGCGGGTCACGTCGTCCGCGCCGTACGCGATGTTCTCCGCGATCGTGCCGCCGAACAGCCAGGCGTCTTGCAGGACCATGCCGGTCTTCGAGCGCAGTTCCTCGCGGTCCATCGCCTTGATGTCGACGCCGTCCAGGGTGATCCGGCCGCCGTCGATTTCGTAGAACCGCATCAGGAGGTTGACCAGCGTGGTTTTGCCCGCGCCGGTCGGGCCGACGATCGCGACGGTGTGGCCGGGGTCGACCGACAGCGACAGGTCTTCGATGAGGGGCGTGTCCTTCAGGTAGCGGAACGACACGTGCTCGAACTCGACCTGCCCGCGCACGACCTCGGGGCGCTGCGGGTGCTCCGGCTCCGGTTCCTGTTCCTTGGCGTCCAGCAGCGCGAACACCCGCTCGGCCGAGGCGACGCCGGACTGCAGCAGGTTCGCCATGCTCGCGATCTGGGTGACCGGCTGGCTGAACTGGCGCGAGTACTGGATGAACGCCTGCACGTCGCCCAGGGTCAGGGTGCCCGAGGCGACCCGCAGGGCGCCGACGACGGCGACCAGCACGTAGCTCAGGTTGCCGATGAACATCATGCCCGGCTGGATCGTGCCGGAGATGAACGACGCCTTGAAGCTCGCCTCGTACAGTGCCTCGTTCTGCTGCCGGAAGACCTCCTCGGCCTCCTTGCCGCGGCCGAAGACGCGCACCAGCGAGTGGCCCGAGTACATCTCCTCGATGTGCGCGTTGAGCTTCCCGGTCGTCGACCACTGCCGGATGAACTGCGGCTGCGCGCGTTTGCCGATCTTGGCCGCGACGAACACCGACACCGGCACCGTCAGCAGCACGATCGCGCCCAGCAGCGGCGAGATGACGAACATCATCACCAGCACGCCCAGCACGGTGAACAGCGACGTGACGATCTGCGACAGCGTCTGCTGCAGCGACTGCGCCAGGTTGTCGATGTCGTTGGTGACCCGGCTCAGCACCTCGCCGCGCGGCTGGCGGTCGAAGTAGCGCAGCGGCAGCCGCGCGAACTTCTCCTCGATGTCCTGGCGCAGCCGGAACACCGCGCCCTGCACGAGGTTCGTCGTGAGCCGCGCCTGGATGACGCCCAGGAACGACGCGAAGACGTACAGCGCCAGCACGATCATCAGCACCTGGCCGACCGCGGTGAAGTCGACGCCGTGGCCGGGCGTCAGGTCGACGCTGGTGAACATGTCGGCCAGGGTGTTCTGCCCCCGCGCCCGCAGGCCCTCGATCACCTGCTCCTTGGTCGCGCCCGCGGGCAGACTCCTGCTGTTCACGCCGGCGAAGATCAGGTCCGTCGCGCGGGCCAGCACCTTCGGCCCGATCACGGTCAGCGCGACGCCGACCGCGCCGAGCACCAGGACTCCGGTCAGCGCCGCTCGTTGCGGGCGCAGCAGCCGGAGCAACCGGGCGAGCGAGCCTGTGAAGTCGAGCGCCTTCTCGGCGGGCATGCCCGCGGACATCATCCGGCCGGGTCCCGCCGCCGGTTGCGGCCGGGTCTTGTCGCGCGCGGCGGCGGCGGGTTCGTCGTCGTGCGCGGCGGCGGGTTTCGTTTCCTCGCTCACGCCGCCTCCTGCTCGGTCAGCTGCGAAAGCACGATTTCCCGGTAGGTTGCGTTGGTGTCCATCAGCTCGTGGTGGGTTCCGGTGCCGACGACGCGGCCGTCGTCGAGCACGATGATCCGGTTCGCGCCGCGGATCGTGCTGACCCGCTGCGCGACGATGACGACGGTCGCGTCGCGGGTTTCGCCGGCGAGCGCGCGGCGCAGCGCGGCGTCGGTGGCGTAGTCGAGCGCGCTGAACGAGTCGTCGAACAGGTAGATCTCCGGCCGGTGCACCAGCATCCGCGCGATCGCGAGCCGCTGCCGCTGCCCGCCCGAGACGTTCGTGCCGCCCTGGGCGATGGGGGAGTCGAGGCCCTGCTCCATCCGTTCCACGAAGTCCTTGCCCTGCGCGACTTCCAGCGCGTGCCAGAGCTGTTCGTCCGTCGCGTCCGGATTGCCGTAGCGGAGGTTGCTGGCGACCGTTCCGGCGAACAGGTACGGCTTCTGCGGCACCATGCTGACCACCGACGAGAGCACCGCCGGGTCGAGCCTGCGCACGTCCACGCCGTCCACCCGGACCGAGCCCTCGGTGGCGTCCATCAGCCGCGGGATCAGGTTGAGCAGCGTCGTCTTCCCGCTGCCCGTGCTGCCGATGATCGCGGTGGTCTCCCCGGGCCGGGCGAACAGCGAAACGTCCTGCAGCACCGGTTTTTCCGCGCCGGGGTAGCGGAATTCGACGCCGGTCAGGTCGAGGTGCCCGTGCTCGGCTCCGGCCGCGACCGGCTCGTCCGGCGGGCGCACGCTCGACTCGGTGTCCAGCACCTCGGTGATCCGCTCGGCGCTGACCTCCGCGCGCGGCACCATCATGAACATGAAGGTGGCCATCATGACCGCCATCAGGATCTGCAGCAGATAGGCCAGGAACGCGGTGAGCGCGCCGATCTGCATGGCCCCGCTGTCGACCCGCTGCCCGCCGAACCACAGCACGGCGACGCTCGACACGTTCACCACCAGCATCACGGTGGGGAACATCAGCGCGATCAGCCTGCCGACCCGCAGCGACACGGTGAACAGCTCGTCGTTGGCGCGGCCGAAACGCTCGCGCTCGTGCTTGTCCCGCACGAACGCGCGGATCACCCGGATGCCCATGATCTGCTCGCGCATGACCTGGTTGATCCGGTCGAGGCGCACCTGCATGAGCCGGAAGGCCGAGCGCATCCGCATGACGATGAGCCCGATCGCGACGCCCAGCACCGGCACGATGACGACGAGCAGCGACGACAGCGGGACGTCCTGCTGCAGCGCGAGCAGGATGCCGCCGACGCACATGATCGGCGCGGACACCATCAGCGTGAAGGTGAGCCCGGCGAGCAGCTGGATCTGCTGGACGTCGTTGGTGGTGCGGGTGATCAGCGACGGCGTGCCGAAGGTGCCGATCTCGCGGGCGGAGAAATCCTGCACCCGGTGGAAGACTCCGGCGCGGATGTCACGGCCGACGGCGGCGGCGGTGCGGGAACCGTAGTAGACGGCCCCGATCGACCCGGCGATCTGCACCAGCGTGATCAGCAGCATCACGCCGCCGATCTTCACGATGTAGCCGGTGTCGCCTTTGACCAGGCCGCCGTCGATGATGTCGGCGTTGAGCGTGGGCAGGTACAGCGCGGCGATCGTCTGCACCAGTTGCAGCGCGACGACGAGCCACAGCACGGCCCGGTACGGGCGCAGGTAACTGCGCAACAGTTTGACCAGCACGGTCGGGTACTCCCCCAAAAAAAGTGAATGGCGTCGGTTCGGGTCTAGCGTGCCGCGCCGGACGCGGCCAGGGCCGGCATACCGGCGGCTGCCTCCCGCAGGAGGCCGGTGAAGGCCGATACGAACTCTTCGTCGTCGGAGTCCGAATTGAGCCAGGTTTCGAAGGCGATGCGCGAAGCGTTCTGCACAATGCTCGCCATCAGCCGGGCGTGCAACGGATTTGCGTGCTCGCCCGCTCGTTCGGCGATGGCGTCGGCCAGCACGCGCTCGACGGTGGCGAACGCGCGCAGCATTTCGGCGAACAGGGCGCCGTTCTCCAGCAACGCGCGCACCCGCCGCACATTTTCGCGATCCGGACGGTCGTCCTCGGCGAACCGGGTGATCGAGGCGTTGACGACCGCGTCCCACAGCGGCTCGTCGGCGGGCCTCGCCAGGAGTGCTTCGCGCACGCGCTCCTGCCGTTCGACGATGAACGCGCAGACAGCTTCCTCCTTGCTGGAAAAATAGTTGTTGAAGGTGCGCGGGGACACGCCCACCTCGTTGGCGATGTCCTCCACCCGCAACTGGTCGACACCCCGCTCGACCGCGAGCCGGAGCGCGGCTTCGGCGAGCGCCCTTCGCGCGGCTCGTTTCTTGCGCTCGCGCAGGCCCAGGGGTGCGGTGGAGGTCACCGGGACGAGAGTAGCAGCGAAAGTTGCGTGGCGCGAAAAATTATGCGGACCGCGAAAAGTTGCGTTCTCGCAGGGGGTGGTCCCGGTTAGAACCGGGATCAACACCCACGACCCCCTGTCCAGGCGAGCGAACGCACTGGCGCGTCGACCGGCTCTCCGCCCCGGGCGCATGCCGGAAGAGCCCCACGTCCGCGCATGCGCGGACGGTGGGGAGGGCGAGCTTTCGCGCACCCCGACGCGGACGCCGTGGCGGCGTTCGCCGACGAGTTCGGTTCGCTCGTTTTCGCCGGAAACGCAACGGCTTCTCCGGTTCGTCCTCCTCGTCGCGATCTTGATCAAGAGGGTGGACAGGCGCTTCCGGGGCTCCCTAATGTGTGTTCGGCACGTATCTGACCATTCGGTCGGCAACTTTCCGCACTGAGGGCGCACGAACTCGCCGCCCCGTGACGCATCCGGAAAGGATCGGCATGTTCCACCTTGACCATTTCTGCCTCGGCGTCCGCGATCTGGGCGAGGGCGTCCGCGGAGTGCGGGAGGAGACCGGGCTCGCCTGCTACGACGGGGGCGCCTTCGCGGCGGGCATCGCGAACACGATCTTCCCGCTCGGCGGGGACGTGTACCTGGAAGTCGAGGCGGTGACCGCCCCGGCGGCCGAGCGGGACGAGGGAGTCGCGTGGTTCGACCGCGTCGTCTCGGACGGCGACCGGTGGATGTTCTGGAGCCTGCGCGCCGACACCCTCGACGAGCTGGCCGAGGTCGCGCACCGGCTCGGCGGCGAGGTGGCCCGGCTTCCGGGGCGCGTTCAGCCCGACGGCACCCAGCGCGTCATCACCACCGCGCCCGGCCCCGGCCGCGCGCTCGACACGTGCTGGCGGCGGGGGCTGCCGAACTGGTTCTACCGCGAGGACCCGGCCACCAATCCGGATCGCGGTGCGGCGGGGGACGGTGAGCGCGGGGTGGCGGTGACCGGACTGGAGATCGGCGCGGACGCTGGGGAGCTGCGGGAGCACATCGGTGCCGAGACTTTCGACCGCTTGCCGCTGACGGTCGTGTCCGGACAGCCGGGCGTGCGGGCGGTCACGGTGCGCACCGCTTCCGGGCGCGAGGTCACGCTGCGCAGGCACCCGGCCGGCTTGTAGGGACGCGTTCCCGGGCAGCTGTGCCAGGATGAACACATGTTCGATGGATTGCGCACGATCGTGTATCCGGCCGCCGATCTGGCCGCGGCCAAGGGTTGGTGGACCCGGGTGCTCGGGGTGCCGCCGTACTTCGACGAGCCGTTCTATGTCGGGTACCGCGTGCACGGCTACGAACTGGCACTCGATCCGAACGGCCGCGCGGAGAACGGCGACGGGCCGGTGACCTACTGGGGAGTGCCCGACGTGGAAGCCGCGGTGGCGAAGCTGGTCGGGGAGGGCGCGGCCGAACACTCGGCGGTGACCGATTTCGGCGGCGGGATCCGCGCCGCGCTGGTGCGCGCGCCGGACGGGAACCTGGTCGGGGTGATCGAGAACCCGCATTTCCCGGGCGCTCCGGCTTGAGAAGAGCGCTGGCCGCGGTCGTCGTTCTGGTTCTGCTCGGCGCCGGACTGGTCGTGGTCCACCCTGTCCGGCGATCCAGGCGGTGATCTCCGAACTGGGCAGTCAGCACACCGAACTGCTCAGTTCCGGGCGAGCCAAGGCGCCGGGTCGAAGCACGGGCCTCGTGCGGATGGATCGTCGATCTCCGCGCCGACACGCGGCCGATGCTGACCGTGCTGGCCTCGTTGCCGGGAAACGGCGTCGCGGGTTCGTTCGCCGGGCCGGGGCTGGTTCCGGAGTTCTGGTCCGTCCGCCGGGCGAGAGCCCGGGCACGGACGAGGCCGATCCGGTCCGGCCGACCGCGCCCGGCACCGGACCCGGAGGCCGCCGCCGGTGAGCGGCTGCGCACGCGCGTAGCCCCCGGACCTGCGCGGACTGTCGGAATCGGACGATCGCGGCTACGGTGGTCACCGAGCGTGAATACGTACCGGGGAACTCGGCGGAGGTGCGCGGCATGCGGTCGATGTGGAAGGGCTCGGTGTCGTTCGGGCTGGTCAGCATCCCGATCCAGCTGTACGCGGCGACCGAGAACAAGAACGTGTCGCTGCGCCAGGTGCACGTCGCCGACGGCGGGCGGATCCAGTACAAGCGGTTCTGCTCGGTCGACGGCGAGGAGGTGCCCTACTCCGACATCGCCAAGGGCTACGAGCTGCCCGACGGCGAGATGGTGGTGATCACCGACGCCGACCTCGCCGAGCTGCCGCTGCCCACCCAGCATTCGATCGACGTGCTCGAATTCGTGCCGCTGGAGTCGATCGACCCGATCCGGTTCGACCGCACCTACTACCTGGAGCCGCAGAAGAACGCGGTGAAGCCGTACGTGGTGCTGCGCGACGCGCTGCAGAAGGCGAGCCACGTGGCGATCGCGAAGGTCGCGGTGCGCCAGCGGGAGAGCCTGGCGCTGCTGCGCGTCGTGGACGACGTGCTCGTGATGACCACGATGCTGTGGGCCGACGAGGTCCGGGTCCCGGATTTCCCGTTCCTGCACGAGGATCCGCCGCAGGTCCGCGCGCAGGAGGTGACCATGGCGGGGTCGCTGATCGACTCGCTGTCGGAGCCGGTGTTCGAACCGGAGAAATACTCGGACTCCTACCGGGAGGCGCTTGAGGCGATGATCGAGGCGAAGGCGGGCGGCGGCCGGACGGCCGGCGCGCCGAAACAGGGGGAGAAGGCCGAGGTCGTCGACCTGATGGCGGCGCTGGAGGCGAGCGTGTCGGCGGCGAAGAAGACCCGCGGGCCCGCCAAGGAGACGAAAAAAGCCGCCGGCGACGGCAAAGCGGCGGCGAAGAAACCGGCGTCGCGGGCTCGGCGGCCGAAGAGCGCCTGATCGGGGATTTCGCCGGTACGCGGCTGGCGCGGCGGATGTTCCGCGCCGCGGAACAGGGAAATTTCACTGCTGCCGTCCGGAAAACGCCGGTCGTCACGCCGGGTGAGCGAGTGCGGCGGACTTCACCGGACCGGGGCGCCGACACGCCGCCGGGTATCCTGCGACGGCGAGATTTCCAGTGGTACCAAAGAGGAGTCCGGCCCGGAGCAACCGGCGCCGGGGACTCGAATACCTGAGCGGAAGGCGGCTGAGCATGGAGTGCGCGTTCTGCACGAGCGGCATCGACCACTGTCACGGCACCCTGGTGGTCCACCCGGACCGCGGGTTCGCCGAGTGCACCGATCCGTCCTGCCTCGACCTGGACCGGGTCCGGCACGGCCTGATCATCGACTGTCACACCCTCGACGCCGGGTGCGCCTGCACCGGAGCCGAGAAACCCCTGCTGCGGCAGGCTTCCTGACCTCCGGCGGCGCCCCGGCCGGCACCCCGCGTGGCCGGGGCGGCTTTACCCGATCGGGTAGCTTGCCGTGTACAAGCTGCTTGGCGATGTGCTAACACTACCGGGGGTCCTTCGGCTCTCCCTCCCCCTCGGAGCCGGAGGACCCCTTCTCCCGCGGCCGTGCCCGGCGGCGCGGTCAGTAGCGGTAGTGGTCCAGTTTGTACGGCCCGTCCACGTCGACGCCGATGTACTCCGCCTGTTCCTTGCTCAGCTTGGTCAGCCGGACGCCGAGCGCGTCCAGGTGCAGCCGCGCGACCTTCTCGTCCAGGTGCTTCGGCAGCCGGTACACGTCGTTCGCGTAGTCGCCCGGCTTGCCGAACAGCTCGATCTGCGCGAGCACCTGGTTCGCGAACGACGCGGACATCACGAACGAGGGATGCCCGGTCGCGTTGCCGAGGTTCATCAGCCTGCCCTCCGACAGCACGATGATCGCGTGCCCGTCCGGGAAGCGCCATGTGTGCACCTGCGGTTTGACCTCGGTCTTGACGATGCCCGGGATCTTCGCCAGCCCGGCCATGTCGATCTCGTTGTCGAAGTGGCCGACGTTCGCGACGATCGCCTGGTGCTTCATCCGCGCCATCTGCGCCGCGGAAACGATGCCGAAGTTGCCGGTGGTGGTGAGGAAAATGTCGGCGCGCTCCACGACGTCGTCGAGTTCGACCACGTCGAGCCCGTCCATCGCGGCCTGCAGCGCGCAGATCGGGTCGACCTCGGTCACCACGACGCGCGCGCCCTGTCCGCGCAGCGCCTCGACCGCACCCTTGCCGACGTCGCCGTACCCGCACACGACGGCGTACTTTCCGCCGATCATCACGTCGGTGCCGCGGTTGAGGCCGTCCGGGAGCGAATGGCGGATTCCGTACCTGTTGTCGAACTTCGACTTCGTGACCGAGTCGTTGACATTCATCGCCGGGAACAGCAGCTCGCCGTTGGCCGCGAGCTGGTACAGCCGGTTCACGCCCGCCGTGGTCTCCTCGGTGACCCCGCGCATCGCGCCGGCGATCCGGGTGAACCGCCGCGGGTCCTGCGCGAGGCTGGCCGCGAGAGTGCGCAGCAGGATCCGGTAGTCCTCCGGGTCGTCCTCGTGCGCGGCGGGCACCGCGCCCGCCTTCTCGAACTCGGCTCCCTTGTGGACGAGCAGGGTCGCGTCGCCGCCGTCGTCCAGGATCATGTTCGGCAGCGCGCCGCCGGGAAAACGGAACAGCTGGTCGGTGCACCACCAGTATTCGTCGAGGGTTTCGCCCTTCCACGCGAATACCGCGGTGCCCTCGGGCCGCTCCGGCGTTCCGTCCGGGCCGACCACGACCGCCGCGGCCGC
This sequence comes from Amycolatopsis rubida, assembly GCF_900115345.1. Classification (GTDB taxonomy): domain Bacteria; phylum Actinomycetota; class Actinomycetes; order Mycobacteriales; family Pseudonocardiaceae; genus Amycolatopsis; species Amycolatopsis rubida. The sequence continues at coordinate 144,885 of NZ_FOWC01000008.1, forward strand.
CTCGTCCTGGGTGGAGAAGATGTTGCAGGACACCCAGCGCACCTCGGCGCCGAGCGCGACGAGCGTTTCGATCAGCACCGCGGTCTGCACGGTCATGTGCAGCGAGCCCGCGATGCGCGCGCCCTTGAGCGGCTGGGAGTCCGCGAACTCGCGGCGCAGCGCCATCAGGCCGGGCATTTCGTGCTCGGCGAGGTCGAGCTGGATGCGTCCGGCCGCGGCGAGCGACAGGTCGGCGACCGCGAATTCCACGGCGCCGGCGGTGCGCAGGGTGGGCGACATTTTTTCCGTTCCTTTCGGGGTTTTCGGGCATAACGGAGCACCGGCGCCTGGCCGGTGCCGGAAAAGGGAGGCGCGCGCGGTGCGGATCAGGCCAGAATGGCGGGCATGGCAGAACGCGCGTTGAGTTTCGGGGCGGTGGCGGAGGCGTACGAGCGGTACCGTCCGGGATATCCCGCCGAGCTAGCGGAAAAGGTGCTGGACTACGCGGGCGCGCCGGTGGCCGAAGCCCTCGAAATCGGGGCTGGGACGGGGAAAGCGACCCGGCTCTTCGCGGGACGGGGGATCGCGGTCACCGCGACCGATCCGGATCCGGCGATGCTCGCCGAACTGCGCAAGCACCTGCCCGCCGGCGTCGAGACCCGCCGCGGCGCGCTGGAAGACCTGCGGCCGGACCGGCGGTACGGGCTGGTGTACTCGGCCGCGGCGCTGCACTGGACGGACCCGGCCGGGCGGTGGCCGCGGATCGCCGCCCTGCTCGCGCCGGGCGGGGTGTTCGCGTCGTTCGGCGGACCGGTCGACCTCGCGGATCCCGTTGTGCAGAAAGCGATCGACGAGGCTCAAGCGCCGTTTCTGGAGAGCGCGGAGTTCCCGTCGCCGGACGGCACGCCGCCGGGGAACGCACTGCAGTGGCCCGGCACGGAACTTGAGCAGTCCGAGTTGTTCGCCGACGTCCGGCAGGTCGTCGTCCGGCAGCGGACGAGGCTGAGCGCGGACGAGCTGATCGGGCTGCTGGCCACGGTCTCGGCGTACCTGATTCTGCCGGTTTCGGTGCGGGAGCGGGTTTTCCGGCGGATCCGGCAGGTGCTTCCGGAGACGGTCGAACTGGTCGCCGACCACACGGCCCACCTCGCGCGACGGCGCTGAGACGGCCGAAATCGCCAGTGGCACGCGGCACCTCCTGAACCAGGAGGCGCCCTTCGCTCGAAGTCCCGCGGGCCGAGCGTGGCGGGGAAACCCCGTCGCAGCGCCTCTCGGCCCGGAGCCGCGCCCCAGCGGGCGCGTCCGTTCCACCTTGGCAAGCCCGGCCGGGGCCTGTCAAGCGCGCGGGAATTCGGCGCGGACGCCGAGCAGCCGCACCGGTTTGCCGAAGGCGAAGCGGTCCAGCAGGTCTTGCGCCGCCGCGGCGAGCACGGCCGGATCCGAGGACGGTGCGGGCAGCGTCACGCTGTGGGTGTGGGTGTGGAACGGCGCGAACCGCACTTTGACCGCGACGCGCGCCGCGGGACGTCCCTCGTCGGCGACGTCCCGCGCGACGCGTCCGGCCAGGGTCGCGGTCTCCCTGGCGATGGCGTCGGGGTCGGTGAGGTCTTGCTGGAATGTCGTTTCCCTGCTTCGGGAACGCGCGACGTACGGGGTCGCGCTCACCTCGGCGTCGCCGATGCCGCCTGCCAGCAGGCGGTACCACGGACCCAGCTTCGGCCCGAACCGCGCGGCGAGTGCGTCCGGGTCGGCGGCGGCGAGGCCGAGAATGGTGGTGTACCCGGCTTCGGCGAGTTTCTTCGCGGTTTTCCGGCCGATTCCCCATAACGCGTCGGTGCGCCGTTCCGCCATGACCTCCCACCAGTTTTCCTGGGTGAGCCGGTAGATTCCGGCCGGTTTCGCGAACCCGGTGGCGAGTTTGGCGCGCAGCTTGTTGTCGCCGATTCCGACCGAGGACGAGAGCCCGGTTTCTTCCTCGACGCCGCGCCGGATTTCCGCGGCGAGCGCCTCGGGATCGTCGGCGGTCGCGCCGAGGAAAGCCTCGTCCCAGCCGAGCACCTCGACGACCACCGGGAATTCCCGCAGCCGGGCCATGACCCGGTCGGAGACCTCCTGATACGCCGGGGCGTCGACGGGGAGGAGGACCGCGTCCGGACACCGCTTGACGGCCAGCCGCAGCGGCAGGCCGGAATCGACGCCGAACTCGCGCGCCTCGTAGGACGCGGTCGCCACGACGGCGCGCTCGGCCGGATCGCCGTTCCCGCCGACGATCACCGGCCGCCCCCGCAACTCCGGCCGCCGCGCGACCTCGACGGCGGCGATGAACTGGTCGAGGTCGACGTGCAGCACCCAATCGGACACCGGACCAGTGTGCGGTGCGCGGGGCGGGCGGCGCATCCTGTGGAGAGTGCGTGCGGAGAACCCTGACGGAATCAGATTCCCGGAGGGCGGCCCTCACGGACCTGTGGCGTCGCGTGCAGGTGCGATGGGCGAGGTCTGTGCGCTCACCCGCGGCGGCGGGCGACGTGCGCCGCGACCCCGCCCGCCGCGGCGAAGAGGGCGCAGACCGTCAGCGCGGGGCTCGAAGCGGCGATCCCGGCGACCAGAAGGCCGCACGCGGCGACGTCCAGCAGGATCGCGAACGCGGTCAGCAGCGCGGCGGAACGGGCCGGTTTGCCGCGGCGCAGGGCGGCGGCCAGTTCCGGGTCGCTGGTTTCGAACCAGCGCTCGATCTTGTCCAGCTCGACGCGTTCGTGGTGACTGAGCATGGAGGTCTCCTTCGGCGGCCCGCGTGCCGTCCCGGAGGAAGTACCCGTCCCGTCCGCTGGTGAACCGCGTCACCCTCGATTCACCCGGCTGCCCGAACCCCGCGCGAAATCCGGCGGTTCCGGTCACCGTGCGCGGTCGGCCGGACCGTCCACAAAGGTCACGGAGCGCAAGCGGGTTCCGGTCCGGTGTAGCCCTTCCGTGACGAATCGTCGATGCCGACCTCGCACGGGATCGACGGGTCCACGCGGTTGCCTTCGACCTGGGCGCCGGTGGAGTGGATCGCCAGGCCGATCGCGTGGTCCGGGCCCGCCGCGAAGGTATTGCCGGTGACGACGGCCTGCTGGACGTCCTCGAACATCAGCGTCTGCGAGGCCGCGAGAGTTTCGCAGAAGTTGTCCTTGATCAGGAAATCCGTGGTGTGGCCCTTTCCGTCGCCCTCGCCGTCGTTCGGGCCTTCGGCCATCAGGCACATGTTGGCGATTTTCTCGCAGCGGTTTCCTTCGATCCGGACGTGGTTGCTCGGCGGGCTGTCGCTGGAGAAGGTCTGCATGCAGTCGGCGTGCGCGCCGTCGCGGTTCGAGGTCCGGCTGATCGTGTTGTGCTCGATGGCGAGGTAGTCGCCGAAGAACCGGATGCCGTCGCCGTCGCCGCCTTGCGGGGCGGTGATCCTGGTGTTCTTCAAGGTCACGTGATCGCCGCGGATTTCCACGCCGGGCGCCGGCGGTCTGTCGAGAGTGAATCCGTCGACGACGACCCAGTTGGCGTCGACGTCGATGCCGGGGACGGACCTCCCGCCGCCGGAATACACGCGCGGGTGGCCCGGGGTGCCGCCGGCGGTGATGTGCAGCCGGGAACCGGCGTGCGCGGGCGGGGCGAAGGCAACGGCCAGTACCGCGGCGCCGGCCAGGACGAGGGTGCGCAAGGGTCTCCTCTTTTTCGCTCGGACGGGGGTACGCGGCGAAGATAGGGCCGGACGGCGGGAGGGGTCCCCGGGCCGCTTTCTGCGGACGCGCGTGATGCAGTACCGTTACTGCGAGTTACCTCACAGGGGTCGGACCACGCCGAGGGGAGCGTCGGTGCACGCGGACCAGCTCATCGCGGATCGGTACCGGCTGCTGGAGCGCGTCGGCAGCGGCGGCATGGGAGTCGTCTGGCGGGCGCACGACGACCGGCTCGACCGCGAGGTGGCGCTCAAGCAGGCCCGGCTGTCCGACGTGGTGAGCGGGCGGACGCTGCGCCGCGAGGCCCGGCTGGCGGCAGGCGTGCTGCACCCGAACGTGGTCACCTTTTTCGACGTCGCCGCCGACGGGGACGAGCTGTGGCTGGTGATGGAGTACGTCCCGTCGCGCAGCCTCGCCGAAATCCTCGCGGCGGAAGGAAGGCTGCCCGCGCGCACGGTCGCCGAGATCGGCGTGCAGATCGCGGCGGCGCTCGGCGCGGTGCACGGGCACGGCATCGTGCACCGCGACGTCAAGCCGGGCAACGTCCTGATCGCCTCGGACGGTCGCGCGAAGCTCACCGATTTCGGCATCTCCCGTTCGGTCCGCACGGACGAGACGGTCACCGATTCGCCGCTCATCGGCGGCACGCCGGACTACCTCGCCCCGGAGGTCGCGCAAGGGCATCCGCCCACCGCGGCGTCGGATGTGTTCGCCTTGGGGGCAACGCTTTTCGCCGCCGTCGAGGGCACGCCGCCGTTCTCCGGCGGCAACGAGTACGCCACCATCCGCCGGGTCGCCGAGGGCGCGGTACCGCGTGCACGGCACGCGGACGGTCTCGCGCCGACGCTGGAACTGCTGATGCGGCGCGAACCCGCCGAACGCCCGACCGCGGTGTCGGCGGGGGAACTGCTGGCCGAGGGGATCGACGCGCTGCCGGTCGACGTGCCGTCGCGGCGGCGCAACCGGCGCGGACTGCTGATCGCCGGGGTGGCGGCCGCGGCGGTCGCGGTCGTGGTCGCCGCGTATTTCGTGACGCGTCCGGCCAGGACGGACGCGACTCCGCCGGTGGAACAGGCGAAGCTCGGAATCGGTCCCGACCCGCGGGCCGCCGACCCGTGCCGGCTGGTCGACCCCGCGCCGCTGAAGCCGTTCGGCGACCCGGAAGTGGTTTCGGACTACGGGAACTTCAACCGCTGCGACGTGCTCCTGCATCGCGGCGACCGCCAAGCGGACGTCCTGGTGGAGCTGAACGATCCGCCCGGTTCCGCGCTGGAAGGCACGCAGTCGAAATCCGGGCCGTTCCCGGTTTTCGCCGCTTCGTCGCCGGATCAGTGCGAGCGGACGATCCAGTTGCAGGACCGGTTCGCGGTGAAGGTGACGGCCAGGCAGGACGACGGCTACCAGCTCGACCTGTGCCAGGCCGCCGACACGGCGGTCGCTTCGGCGGCGAAAGCGATGACAGCGGCCGGGGTTCCTCCGCGCGCGCGGGCGTTCCCGGCGGGTTCGCTCGCGGATGTGGACGCGTGCTCGCTGCTGGACTCGATCGGGGTCTCCGCGACGGCCGGGGTCGCGGCGCCGGTCCGGATCGAGCGCGGCTTCGGCGGCTGGTGGTGCGACTGGACGAGCCCGGCGAGCGACCGTTCGGTCACCGTCATGTTCGACCGGGACCAGCCGCCGGGCAGCGAGACCGGCCAGCTCGTGCAGATCGGCGGGCACGACGCCTATGTCATGACCGACGATTTCGCCGAGAACACCTGCCAGGCGGTCCTCGTCTACCGTTCCTACACCGACGCGCACGGGGACCCGAGAGTGGAACAGCTGCGGGTCGTGGTGCGGGGAAAGCCGCCCTCGGACCGGCTGTGCGCGCCAGTGTCCACTTTGGCCGGTTCGCTGGCCGGAAAGCTGCCGAAGACATGACCGCGTTTCCCGGCGGCCCGCCGGAAGAGCTGGGCCCGGACCACGGCAGCCTCGCGCACGGCGTCCCGCCCTCCCCGCCGGGCACGATCTTCGCCCTCGCGGTGACCGGCGGCGTGCGGATGCCGCCGCGCGAAGGCAGGCAGCTGTTGTTCGGGCGCAACCGCGACGACGTGCACGTGTGCGTCGGCGAGGACGACCGGAAGGTCAGCCGGAAACAGGGATTCCTGGTGCGCCGCCGGGGTTCCTGGTGGATCCACAACACCGGGAAGCTGCCGATCCGGCTGCCCGGCTCGCGGCTGCTGTTCCCCGAAGAGGAGCCGGTGCCGCTGGCCGAGGGCTACACCGCGGCGTTCGTGCGCGGTTCGGCCGGGCGCGAGCATCTGCTGGAGGTGTACGTCGCGGGCGCGGACGGCCGCCGCCCGGATTCGCGGCCGCAGGACGTCACCGAACCGCCGCGGATGTGGCGGCTGACGCCGGACGAACGGCTCGTCCTCGTCTCGCTCGCGCAGCGGTATCTGCTGCAGGACCAGTATCCGCAGCCGCTCGCGTGGCGGCAGGTGGCGGAGCAGTTGTCCGAGCTGAAACCGGAGGCGCGCTGGAGCGGCAAGCGCGTCGAGCACCTCGTCGGCGCGGTGCGCGCCCGGCTGGCGCGCGCCGGGGTGGCCGGGCTGACCAGGGAAGAGGTCGGCGAACCGGTCGGGAACGCGCTCAACGACAACCTGATCAAGGAACTCCTGCTGTCGACGACGCTGATCCCGCCGGACCTGGCGCTGCTCGAACCCGGGGACGATCCGGGAGGGGTCCCGGCTCCTCCTGCTTGACTCGCGGTGCGCGGCGGATGCGCCCCCGCGCCCCCGGCGGGCCGTCGCGGCCGCCCGGCCGGGGTCCGGCAGCGGCTTCGCGGGGGGTGTCCGTGGCAGGGGAGGCGATGCGGACGCTGCCCGCGGGACACCCGAGCCTCGCGCTCGGGTTCGCGTCGCCGCCGGGCACGCTGGCGGTGCTGGGACGCGCGGGGGGCGTCCTGGTGCCGCCGGCGGCGCGGGAGCCGGTCACGTTCGGGCGGAACACCGCCGAGGTGACGGTGCCGCTCGGCGAGGACGACCGCCAGGTCAGCCGCCGCCACGGCGTGCTGGAGCGGCACGCGGGCCGGTGGTGGGTGCGGGCGACCGGCAAGGTGCCGCTGCGGCTGCCGCGGTCGCGGCTGGTGTTCGCCGGGGCCGCGCCGGTTCCGCTGCCGCCCGGCTATCTCCCGGTGTACGCGCGCGGTTCGGGGGACCGCGAGCACGTGCTGGAGATCCGGATCGCCGACGGGACGCCGTCGCCGGTCCCGGCCGGGCGGCTGCGGCCGGACGAACGGCTCGTGCTCGCGATGGTGGCGCGGGGGTTCCTGCGGCGGGAGGAGCGGCCGCGCCCGGTGCCGGTTCCGCTGGCCGCGCGCCGGTTGTCCGTGCTCGATCCGGACGGCGGGTGGACCGCGGAAGCGGTGGCGGGGGTGCTGGATTCGGTGCGGTTCCGGTTCCGGCCGGGGTCGCCGGACGAGGATCTGGTGGCGGCGCTGGTTTCGGCGGCGGTGCTGGTGCCGCCGGATCTGGCGTTGCTGTCGCCGGAGCTGCCGCCGGCGGGCGAGACCGGGCGGATGCCGTCCACGTGGGGGAGCTAGGCGGTCGCCGTATGCTTGCCGCGGCCGCGATCCCGGTGCGGCCAAGACGGGCGACCGGGTGCCGGGCACCGGGAGTTCCCGTCGCCCGCGCCCGTACCAGGCGTTGTCCCTCCCGGAGCGGGCGGAAGAAGTCGCGGAGTTCCCGGGCGTACCGCTCAGGCTCCTCGAACGGCGCGAAGTGCCCGCCGCCCTCCGGCTCGGTGGCGCGGACAGTCCGGCCGTGGTGCGGGCGGGATCGGTTCGGCGGCGAACAATTCCGGACGGCAGGCCATGCCCGCGAGCCTGCGTGAGCTTGGCCGCACTCCGGGACCGCGGTCGTGCCGGTGGTTCTGGGTAGGGTCGGAATCACCGAGGGGGAGAGGAGTTGCCCGATGACGACAGTTCCACAGGTGCGCACGCGAGTACGGATCCCGTTGCGGTTCGGCGACGGGCCCGCGGCCGAGTCCGAGGCGGTCACGTTCGCCGGGCTGTCCGACGGGCTCGAGCATCTTGCCTTCGTGCTGGGAAAACCCGGTCCGGTGCCGTTGGTGCGGCTGCATTCGGAATGCCTCACCGGCGACGTCTTCGGATCCGCTCGCTGCGATTGCGGCCCGCAGCTGGCGGAGTCGGTCGCGCGGATTTCCGAGGCGGGCGGGTACCTGCTCTACTTGCGCCAGGAGGGCCGCGGAATCGGGCTGTACAACAAGCTCGACGCGTACGCGCTGCAGGATTCCGGGTTGGACACCTACGCGGCGAATTCCGCGCTCGGCCTGCCCGAGGACGCGCGCGACTACACCGCGGCCGCGCAAATGCTCACCCTGTTCGGCGTTCAGCAGCTGGATCTGCTGTCGAACAACCCGGACAAGGCGGCGCAGCTGGCGCGGCACGGCATCGACGTGCGCGAACGCGTCCGTACCGGGGTTTTCGCGAACGAGGACAACGTGCGGTACCTGCGCGCGAAAGCCGAGCAGACCGGGCACACGCTCGCGTTGCCGTTCGAGGAGCGGCCGGCTAGTTCGGCGGTGTGAGGGCGGAGATCCGGGCGAGGCTGGCGTCGCCTCGTCGCCAGTCCAGGGTGCGGAGGGCGAGGTAGCGGACTGGCCGGGCGAGCGCGACGGAGGCGGTGCGTTTTCGGCCGGGGCGGGCAGCTTCGGCGTAGGTGACGCCGTCGGTGCTGGTCTCGACGGCGGTGGCGGGTACTCGTCCGGTGGTCCAGGCGAGCTCGACGGTCGCGATCTGCAGCGGTGCGCCGAGGTCCGCCACCAACCGGCCGCCGGGACCGGGTTGCCACGCTGTCGCCGGGTTGTCGTCGACGGCGGCGTCCGGGCTGGTCATCCCGGGTGGCAGCGGTTCGGCCGGGAAGGTCACGGCCCCGAGCGCGCGGTCGTTCAGCGGGTACGGCCGGGCGTCGGCGAAGACGACCGGCACGGTGCGGCGTGGCGGCAGCGCGACGGTGCGCGGGCGGCCGCTGGCCGGGGTCACGGTCACCACCGCCGGGAGCAGTCCAGACGGGGCGGTCAGGTCGACTCGGCTGGCGTCGTGCACTACCGCGGTCAGGCCGGGCGGGACGGCGCTGCCGAACAGGCCGCGCACGGTGAATCGGGGCGGTTCGATCCGGCCTTCGCCGGGGGCTAGTTCGCAGCCGAACGAGCTGCCGGACGGGGTGACTTTCTGCGTGCCTCGGTACAGGAGCAGCGCGGTGCGATCCTGGGGCAGGGAAGCGGTTCCGGTCGCGGTGCGGCCGGAAAGATTGGCCAGCACCAGGAAATCGTCGGTGACGCTCGCGTGGACTCCGGTGGCGGTGGCGCGAGCGCGCCGGGCGAGCTTCGGCAGGTCCGGGCGGCCGGGGTACAGCTCGGCCAGCAGCGGCGCGGGCGGACCGGCGGAGAGCGTGACGTGGTCGTTGGTGACGGTGAGCGGACGGGGGCTGGTGACGACGATTCCGGCCCGGCCGTCGATGTCGAGCCAGCCGCCGGTGCTGTGCAGCGCGGGCACCGGATAGGTCGCGACGGACGTCCAGGCGACGCCGTCGGGCGACGTTTCGATCCGGTACTTCCGTCCGGCGGCGGCCTCCCAGCTCAGGCGGACCCGATCAACCCGTTGCGGTGCGCCGAGATCGACGGCGAGCCAGCTGTCCGCGCGCGGACGGTCCGATGTGGACACTGCCCAGCGGGTGGCGGAATCGCCGTCGGTGGCGTACTTGGCCTCCTTGCCCGGCGCGGCCGACGACGCGGACGCAGTTCCGGCCGGGGCGAGATCGGGACCTTCGCCGTCGTGGACTTCGAAGGACCAGAGCGAGTAGCCGTACTGCGGATCCGGCTGGACGCCGAGCATCCGCACATGCCGCGCTGTCACCGGGGAGAAGGTCAGGTCGTCGGTGCGCGCGCCGACCGGCCCGGACTGTGCCGGGAGCGTCACCGATCCCTCGGCAGCGGTGTAGGTGCGTTTGCCGTCGAGGCCGGGAACGCCTGGCATGGCCAGGTTGTAGACGTTGAGCACGCCCTCGTCCGACGCGACACCGGTGCTGGCGTAGACCGCGGTGCCGGTGGGGAGCGTGGCGAGCGCGGCGTACCCGGCGTCGAACCGCAGGACGCCGACGGTACCGTCGAATCCGTCGCGGACCTTGCGGTAGGTCGTGGCGTGGCGTTCGCGCACGGCGATGTTCGTGGCGGGCAGCAGCATCGGGTTGGCTCCGCCGAGGACGAACAGCCAGTCGTCGTGGTTGGGCTGCCAGGCGAATTTCACGAAGCCGGGTTTGGTGACGGTCGCGGCCCACGCGGCGGGGGAGCGCTGCGCCAGGAGGCCCGGTCCGGTGCCGAAGTCGGCGGCGCGAGCGGCGCGGGCGTCGAACTCTTCCCTGCGCACCGCACGGATCGGGCCGCCGTGCCCGGCGCGCCATTCGTGCAGCAGGTAGCTGATGGCGAGTTCGGCGCGGGCTTCCGGCTCGTACTTGGGTTCGCCGGAGAACTTCGTGATCCGGTCGACCGGCGGGTAGGCCTGGTACGGCTCCAGCCGCGCGGCCAGCTGGGCCTCGGCGTAGGCGGCGTGGCGGTCGCCGAGCACTTGCGCGCGGAAGGCCAGCGGGATGACGTCCCGGCCGTAGAGGTGTTCGCGGTCGGCGACCATCGGCATCAGCGGTTCGCCCGCGTCGCTGGTCATCAGGAGCATGGTGCGCCACAGCAGTTCGCCGTTCGGCTGCGCGGTGAGGACCTCGGGCAGCGGGACGCCGGCGGCGAGGAAGTGCATCGCGTTGCGGCCGGACGTGCGCCAGAGTTCTTCCTGGTAGTGCGGGCCGAACGAACCGTGGTTCTCGACGAGGAACGTGTCGTACAGGTTGGTCGCGGTGTTGCCGCTGACCGGCTTTCCGTCGACGAGCCGGGGATTCGCCAGATCCGCCGCGGGCAGGCCGCCTTCGTTGCGGCTCCAGGAACCGAAGGCCGCGCGCCATTCCGGAGCGCGCGGATCGTTCGGCGCCCAGGCGAGCGCGGGGGCGAGCGACTGCGCGTAGACGCCCATCTCTTCCAGCTTCGTGTCGCCGACGTAGCCGCCGCGCAGGCCGTTGGGCGTCCAGTCGCCGGAGGCGGGATCGTTGCCGGTGCCGAGGCCGGCCGTGTAGGCGGCCTGTTCGGTGGCGATGCGCTCGACGTTGCGGCGCGTCGCCGCGTCCAGCTCTGTCCACAAGAGACGCGCGGCGAGCTGGAAGTAGGACTGGAAAGTGGTGTCGAAGAACAGTGTTCGGCCCCACTCGGTGCCGCCGGTGAGCCGGTTCGAGGCAGCGAAGTGCTTGATGGTGGCGAGGGTGTGCGCGCGGAGGGTTTCGCGGTCGGTTCCGGCGACGGCGGCGTCGTAGCCGTCGCGGGTCAGCAGCAGCGCGTTGCCGAGGACGACCGCGAAGGTGAAGTCGCGGGCCGGGTAGATCCCCGTAGCCTGGTCGAACTGCTGCTCGGCCCAGCGGGTGTGCCGGAGCAGGACCCGCAGATAGGTCGCGGCGACGGGATCCGGAGCGGGCCGGGACGCCGCTCGCGCTGGTCCCGAGGCCAGCAGGACCACGGCTCCGGCGCCCGCGAAACCGAGCGCCTGCCGCCGGGTGAACCCGTCCATCCCGTGTCCTCCCGAGTGCTGACAACCTTGTCAGCGCGGATTCTCTGCGGCGGCCGGGCGGCCGGGCAACCCTCCCGGCCGATCCCGTCCGGTTTCGGACAATGTCGTATAACGACCTATACGTTTCGCCGGCGGGCTTCGGCCCGGCCTGAAGACGCCGGGACCGGCGTGCTGAGATGACAACGTGATCACTGGCCCCGGCGGATTCCTGCTGCTCGTGCTGGCCGGGGCCGGGGCCGGGCTGACCGGCGCGACCGCGGGCCTCGCGTCGCTGGTGTCGTACCCGGCGCTGCTCGCCGCCGGGCTGCCGCCGGTCGTCGCCAACATGACCAACACCGTCGCGATGCTGGGCACGACCGCCGGCGCCGCGGTCGGCGCGCGTCCGGAGCTGAAGGGGCAAGGCCGCCGGCTGCTCCCGTTGTGCCTGATCACCACGGCAGGCGGGGCGTGCGGCGGGCTCGTGCTGCTGGTCAGCGCGCCGGACGCGTTCACCGTCGTCGTGCCGTGGCTGATCGGCGGCGCGTCGGTCGTGCTGATGGCCGGTCCGAGGCTGCGGAGGATGGCCGAGCACAGTGAACACCGCGGAATCGGCCCGCTCACCGGAATCGCCGCCTTCCTGACCGGGGTGTACGGCGGGTACTTCGGGGCCGCGGCCGGGGTGCTGATGCTCGCGCTGCTGACGACGGTGTGGAGCCAGTCGCTGGCTCGCACGAACGCGGCGAAGAACATCGCGACCGGCACCGCGAACCTGATCGCCGCGCTGGTGTTCGCCTTCACCGGGAAAGTCTTCTGGCCCGCGGCGATCGCGGTGTGCCTCGGCTCGGTGGCGGGCTCCTGGCTGGGCTCGGTCCTGGTGCGCTACCTGCCCGCGACCCCGCTGCGGATCGCGATCGGGCTGGGCGGGCTTTCGCTGGCGGTGGTGCTGGGTTGGCAGGCTTACTCGGGCTGAGGCGGGTTTTCTCCTCGACAGCGGAGCGATCGAGGTGCTCGTTCGGGTACGAGGCCTTGGCGCACCTCGCCGGTCAGGACATCGCGGGCATGCTGAAGTCGCTCCGGACATGGTTCGAGGAGCGAATCCCAGCGGCGGAGACGCCGAGAACTCGCCGGATCCCCCCTGCGCGCTGTCTTCGGCCGCGGCGCCGCAGGCTCTCCCGCGCCGGGTTCCGGCGTGGCAGAACCGTTCGGGCTGACGCGGGGCGGTACCTGCGGGCATAGTCGGCGAGGTACCCGAGCAGGAGGACAGATGAGCATTGTCGGCACCCGGGTGGTGCGCGTCGAAGACGAGAAGCTGATTACCACTGGCGGAACATACGTCGACGACCTCAAGGAAGAAGCGCTGGACGGCGCCGTGCACGCGGTCTTCGTGCGCAGCCCGATCGCGCACGCGCGGATCACCGGCATCGACGTGGCGCAAGCCCGCACGGCACCGGGCGTGGCCGGGGTCTACACCGCGGCCGATCTCGATCTCGATCCGGGCAAGGCCGGGCCCGTCGCCGAGCCGTTCCTGGCGGAAGACGTCGTGCGGTACGTCGGCGAGCCGGTCGCGCTGGTGCTCGCCGATCAGCGGTACCAGCTCGCCGACGCGGCCGAACTGGTCGACGTGGACTACGACCCGCTCGCCGCGGTCGCCGACTTCGACACCGCGCTCGCCGACGAGACGCTGGTGTTCCCGGACCACGGCACCAACGTGGTCCACACGCACGGCTCGGAGGAGTTCGACGACTCGGTGTTCGAGGACTGCGAAGTCGTCGTCACCGAGGAGATCCTCAACCAGCGCGTGGCCCCGGCCCCGGTCGAGCCGCGCGGGGCGGCCGTCGCGTGGGGCGAGGACGGGCGGGTCACGCTGTGGCTTTCCACGCAGAACGCGCAGACCGGCCGGCGCACGGTGGCTGGCGGCCTCGGCATCGGCGAGGACCTGGTGCGGGTGATCACGCCGGACGTCGGCGGCGGGTTCGGCGCGAAGATCGGCGCGGATCCGGAAGCGATCCTGCTCGCCTGGGCGGCGAAGCAAGCCGGGCGCGCGGTGCGGTGGGCCGAATCGCGCAGCGAGAACCTCACCTCGATGACGCACGGCCGCGCGCAGCGCAACATCGTCACCATCGGCGGCAAGCGCGACGGAACGGTGCTGGCCTACCGGCTCGACGTCCTCCAAGACACCGGTGCCTACCCGCGGGCGCTGTTCCTGCCGACGCTCACCGAGATGATGGCCCCGGGTGTCTACCGGTTCCCGGTCGTGCAGACGCGCAGCCGCGGCGTGGTCACCACGACCACGCCGATCGCGGCCTACCGCGGCGCGGGCCGTCCCGAGGCGACCGCCGCGGTCGAGCGGGCGATCGACCTGTTCGCCGCGGAAATCGGCATGGATCCGGCCGACGTCCGGCGGGTCAACTTCATCCGTCCCGGGGAATTCCCTTACCGGACGCCGACTGGCGGCTCCTACGACACCGGCGAGTACGCCGCGGCGCTCGACAAGGTCCTCGACGCGGCGGGATACGCGCAGCTGCGCGAGGAACAGCGGAAGCGCCGCGACGCCGGGGATCCGGTGGCGCTGGGCCTCGGCATCGCCGCTTACGTGGAGATCACCGGCGCCGACGCGTCGGGCGAGAGCGGACGGGTCGACGTGCACCCGGACGGTTCGGTCACCGCGTGGACCGGCAGTTCCCCGCACGGGCAGGGGCTCGGGACGTCGCTGGCGATGCTGCTGTCGGACCAGCTGGGCGTGCCGCTGGACAAGATCACCGTCCGGCACGGCGACACCGACGAGGTCCCGCGCGCGATCGGCACGTTCGGTTCGCGGTCGCTGCAGCTCGGCGGTTCGGCGATCCGGCAGGCGGCCGAGGAGGTCGTGGCGCAGGCCCGCCGGGTCGCGGCGGAACTGCTCGAAGCCGGGCCGGACGACCTGGAGCTGGACGTCCAACGCGGCGTCTGGCAGGTCCGCGGCGCGCCGTCCGCCGCGACGCTGGACTGGGCCCGCGTCGCCGCCGAGGCGGACGGGTTCACCGCGGACGTCTGGTTCGGCGACGGCGCGCCGACGTTCCCGTTCGGCGCGCACCTCGCGGTCGTCGAGGTCGACACCGAAACCGGCAAGGTCGAGGTCCGCAGGCTGGTCGCGCTCGACGACGCGGGCCCGATCGTGAACCCGCTGACCTTCCGCGGCCAGCGGCACGGCGGGCTCGGCCAGGGCATCGCGCAGGCGCTGCTCGAGGTGATGAGCTACGACGCGGACGGCAACCCGACCACGGCGACGCTGGCCGACTACTCGTTCGTCACCGCGCCCGAGCTGCCCGATTTCGAACTGGTGGACATGGAGACGCCGACGACCCGGAACCTGCTGGGGGTCAAGGGGATCGGCGAGGCGGCGACCATCGGGTCGACGCCCGCGGTGCACAACGCGGTGGTGGACGCGCTCGCCCACCTCGGCGTGACGCACCTGGACATGCCGACCACCCCGCTGCGGGTGTGGACGGCCCTGAACGACGCCAGGAAGGCGAACTGACGTGCGGGTCTCGATCGAGGTGAACGGGAAGACGATCGCGCGGGAGGTGCCCGACCGCACCCTGCTCGTGCACTACCTGCGGGACACCGCGGGCCTCACCGGCACGAACATCGGCTGCGACACCACGTCCTGCGGGGCGTGCACGGTGCTGCTCGACGGCGAATCGGTGAAATCCTGCACGGTGCTGGCCGCGCAGGCGGACGGGCACGAAGTGACCACTGTGGAGGGTCTGGCCTCCGGATCGGGCACAGACGGCCTGCACCCGGTGCAGCGCGCGTTCCGCGAGCAGCACGGCCTGCAGTGCGGGTTCTGCACGCCCGGCATGATGATGGCGACCGTGTCGCTGCTGAAGGAAAACCCGAAGCCGACGCGCGACGAGGTCCGCGCGGCGCTGGAGGGCAACCTCTGCCGCTGCACCGGGTACCACAACATCGTCAGCGCCGTGATCGACGCGTCCGGGCAGGAGGTGGCGCAGTGATCCCGGCCGGGTTCGCCTACCGGCGCGCGTCCACTGTGGACGAGGCGCTCGCACTGCTCGCCGAGCACGGCGAAGACGCGAAGCTGCTCGCGGGCGGGCATTCGCTGCTGCCGCTGATGAAACTCCGGTTCGCCGCGCCGGAGGTCGTGGTGGACATCGCGCCGCTGCGGGAGCTGAAGTTCGTCCGGGCCGAGGGCCGCGAGGTGGTGATCGGGGCGTTGTCCCGCTACCACGACCTCGAACACGACCCGGTGCTCGCCGAGCACGCGCCGCTGCTCGCGCACGTGTCCGGGTCGGTCGGCGACCCGCAGGTGCGCCATCGCGGGACCATCGGCGGGTCGCTGGTGCACGCGGACCCGGCGGCCGACCTGCCCGCGGCGGTCCTCGCGGCGGACGGGACGCTCGTCGCGCGCGGGCCGCGAGGGGAGCGGCGGATTCCGGCCGCGGAGTTCTTCCTCGGGCCGTTCACCACGCCGCTGGAGCCGGACGAACTGCTCACCGAGATCCGGCTGCCGAGCCAGGCCGGGCTGGGCTGGGGGTTCGAGAAGTTCACCCGCCGGGCCATCGACTGGGCGATCGTGGGCGTCGCGGTCACCGGGCGTTCGGTCGGCCTGATCACCATGGGCGGCACGCCGCTGCGCGCGTCGGCCACCGAACGCGCGCTGGCCGACGGGGCGACTGCGGCGGAGGCGGCGAAACTGGCCGCGGAGGACACTTCGCCGCCGGAGGAACCGCACGCCACAGCCGAGTACCGCCGGCATCTCGCCCGGGTCCTCACCGCCCGCGCCCTCACCGCCGCCGGCATCGCCTGACCGACCGTCCGTGAGGGGAACCCTCATTGACTCTGATTCCCCGAGGGTTCCCCTCACGGCGTTTCCGGGGCCGAGAGCGACGGCTGATTTCCGCCAGCGGGGCGCGGCCGGCGGTGGCCAGACTGGGCGGGGTGAACACGACTTTTCCCGCGCACACGGCAATCGAGCCCGGCATTCTCTACTTCGGCACCCCGGTGGTGCTGCTCTCGACGTCCAATGAGGACGGTTCGGCCAACCTGGCCCCGATGTCGTCGGCGTTCTGGCTCGGCTGGCGCGCGATGCTCGGCCTCGGCGCGCGCTCGAAGACCGCGCTCAACCTCCTGCGCACGCGCGAATGCGTGCTGAACCTGCCGTCCTCGGCGCTGGCCGCCGCGGTGGACCGGCTGGCGCTGACCACCGGATCCGATCCGGTGCCGCCGCGCAAGCAAGAGCGCGGCTACTTCCACGTCGCGGACAAGTTCGCCCGTGCGGGGCTCACGCCGGTGCCGTCCGAGACGGTCGCGCCGCCCCGGGTCGCCGAGTGCCCGGTCGCGATGGAAGCGGTGCTGGAATCCGTGCACCCGTTCGCCGAGGACGACGAGGCGCAGCGCGGCGGCGTCGTCGGGCTGGAAGTGCGCGTGCAGCGGGTGTTCGTGCACGACGACATCCGGCTGCCGGGCGCCGACGACCACGTCGACCCGGACGCGTGGCGGCCGCTGATCATGAGCTTCCAGAAGCTCTACGGGCTCGGGCCGCAGGTGCGCGAATCGACGCTCGCGCGCATCCCGGAGCGGATGTACCGCTCGCCGGACATCGAACGGGCGCGCGGCGTCTCCTGACCCCCTGTCCACTGTGGAGCGACAAACCGGCGAAACGACGGCGAAGGACAGGGGAACAACTCGGTAAAACCGGGCATCGCAAGGGGCCGCCGCGATCCGCGGCGGCCTTGTGCCAGTTTTCTCGCACCGAGGAATTTCCGCCGCTTCCGGGCCGCGCGTCAAGCGGCACGCGCGGCGAAACCGCAGGTCGTGTCTCTTCGGACACGGCCCTCGGTACATTGGGGCAGCTGTCCCCGTGGTGATCACCGGCCGCTGGCGGACTGATAGTCTTTCCCCATTGCGAATCCCTGGCACGGCAACGCAATTCGGTGTCACTCACACGGGTGTCGGAGCGACCGTGCCCGATCCGGCTGCGGGAAGGATGCCCTCGGGATGGCGGACAGGTTCGAGTTCGTTCTCGACGTCGTCGAAGCTTTGGTGATCGGGGAGGCGACCGGCGGGAACATCCGCCAGTTCCCGCTGCGGATCGGCTCCGTGCCCGCGGAACCGGACCGGTACGTCCAGGTCGCGAAGGTGGTCAACGACGCGATCGAGGCGCGCAGGCTCTCCAGCGGCGACGAGCTGAGCCCCTTCGTGCGCACCGCCTTCGAGCTGCTCGCGAAGCCGCGGGTGTCGGTCGCGGTCAGCGGGATCGACGGGCTCGGCGCGGACATCGCGGTGGTCGCGCTCACCGACGGCAGGCAGGCGCTCGGGATCACCCAGGACCCGAAGACCGACAAGCTGCTGTTCTCGCTCTTCGACGACGAGGATCTCGTCGAGGTGGTAGCCGGCGTGCTGCCCCAGGCGCGCCCGGCCAGCACCGGCGCGCACACGATCCGGCAGGCGGCCTCGCCGGAGGTGTCCGCGATGACCGCGCGCCGCAGGGCCGAGGCGGCCGAGGACGAGGAAGAGACCGACGCGTTCGGGATGATCGAGGTCAGCGGGCGCGTGCAGCCGCGCCGCCCGGACCCGCGGGTCTCCCGCGCCGCCCCCGGCGGGGTCGAGGTGCTCGAACGCGTGCTGGCGCAGCCCCGGCTCGGCGGCGGGCACATCGCGGTGAGCGGCTGGGGCCGCCACGGCGAGCGGCGCGGCGGCAACCCGATCGGGTGGCTCGACACCGCCGACGGCCGCTACCTGATCACCTCGACCGTCAGCGAGGCGGGCGACCTGACCGCGGAATACGTGCCCGCCGGGCGCCGCGAGCTCAAGCGCGCCGTGCAGCAGGCGGTTTCCGAGGTTTACTGATCATTGCACTGCAGGCGGCGACAGTTCACGAGGAGAACGAGGTCCCGATGACCGACGAGGCACCGATGACGCCGGTGGACGCCAAGAGGGCGACCGTGACCGCGGCGCGGACCGATTTCCTGCCCGCGAAGCAGCTGAAGACGCTGGCCGAGCGCGGATCGTTCGCGGTCGACGACAGCACCGGCGACAAAATGATCGCCGCGCTCCAGGGCGTGCTCGACGCCTTGGAGGCGCACGTGCGGCTGATCGAGAAGATCGCCGGGGTGCCGGCGATGTCGAAGAGCCCGGCCGGGATGTTCGTCAGCAAGCACATGGCCGAGACCGCGCGCGACCAGCAGGGCCTGGTCACCCAGCTGCAGGCGGCGAACCGGGAGTTCCCGACCTACGTCGAGGCGATCAAGCTCGCGAAGAAGAACTACAAGGAGCGGGAGCACAGCTCGCGGGAAGCCTTCGAGCGCATCCACCGCACCGCCGAAGAACAGGGCTGAAGGGGAGACCAGTGGCCGAGAAGAAAGCACCGACCGCCGAGTCCGTCTCCGATCCGTCCTCGACGGATTACGACCCGGGCAACACCGCGCTGTACAACCCGACGCTGGACCCCTCGTCGAAGTACTACATCGGGCCGGTGCGCCCGGACGACGTGGCCTCGGGCGACCAGTTGCGCGAGGACGCGACGACGAAGATCGACGCCGTTTTCAACGGCTGGCTGCTGCCGAACGTCCAGGGGAAGGCGCGCGACCAGCTGATCCAGGCGATGTACCAGCGGAACCTGGACGAATCGAAGAAGCATCTCGGCAAAGACCTCGAGATGCGCGATCCCGGCGCCGCCCCGCACACCGACTGGAAGAACGCGACGCACGAGCAGATGGTCGACGCCATCACCACGCACGCGGACCCGGCCGCGGTGGCCGAGTCGTCGGAGGCCTGGGTGAGCCTCGGCAACGAGCTGGCGACGCACCAGAAGAATCTCGGCGACGCGATCAACGCGAGCACCTCGAACTGGAAGGGCGACGCGGGCGACGCGGCGCGCGTGCACCTGGCCAACGTGGGCAAGTGGCTCGGCACCACCGCGCAGGGCGCGTCGCTCACCGGGCGCCAGCAGGAGGTCCACTCGCAGGCGCTCAACGAGACGCAGAAGGCGATGAACGCCAACCCGCCGGTGCAGTTCTCGGCGCAGGACGCGAACAAGGTCCTGATGACGATCAAGGATCCGGCCGCCTACGTCGTGGCCTACTCCTCGGCCATGAAGACCTTCACCGACCAGCAGGCCGCCCGTGAGCAGGCCGCGCAGATCATGACGCGGTACGACCAGACGATCGGCGGCGCGGTGGCGACGCCGCGGTTCGCCGAGCCGCCGAAGCTGCCCACCGAGACGGCCCGGTTGCAGCCCACGCTCAAGGGCACCCCGATGAACAAGGGCGGCGGCGCGGGCGCGCCGGGCGGGGTGCGGGTCGGCCCGGACGGCCGCCCGATCGGTCCCGACGGCAAGCCGATCGGCCCGCCCGGGACCACGGTCGGGCCGAACGGCCAGCTCATCGGCCCGGACGGACGGCCGCTGGGTCCCGACGGCAAGCCGATCGGCCCGGCGGGGACCACCGTGGGCCCGAACGGGCAGCCGATCGGTCCGGACGGACGGCCGCTGGGTCCCGACGGAAGGCCGATCGGCCCGGACGGCAAACCGTACGGCGACGGCCCGGGCGGCGTCACCGGCGGCCCCGGCGGGCAGCAGCCCGACCGCAGGTTCGACCCGGCGTCGCTGAAGATCCCGGACGGCGGGCCCGGCGGCGGCAACCCGGGCGGCGGAAGCCCGGGCGGTGGCGGGCCCGGCGGCTCGTTCCCGCCCATCCCGGGTTCGGGCGACCCGGGTTCGACGAAGGCGCAAGGCTTCACCCCGCCGACCATCCCGCCCATCCCGGGCGGCAACCCCGGCGGCAGCGGTCCGACCTTCACGCCGCCGAACATCCCGCCCGTCCCGGGCGGCAACCCCGGCGGCAGCGGTCCGACCTTCACCCCGCCGTCCATTCCGCCCATCCCCGGCGGCAAGAGCGGCGACCCGTACAAGTCGAACCCGTACAAGCCGCAGCCGTTCAAACCCTCGATCCCCGAGGGTCCCGGCGGGCTCAAGCCCTACGAGCCGAAGCCGTTCAACCCCGGCAAGATCGGCCCGGACGGCAAGCCGCTGTTCCCGGGCGGCGGCACCGGGCCGAGCGGGGAGAAGCTCGGCGGCATCGGCAAGGGCGGCGGCGTCAACGGCGAGAGCATCAGCAGCAGGCTCGGCGGCGGCGCGGGCGGCCTCGGCGGCGGCAAAGGCGGCACTGGCTCCGGCGGCGGGGGCGCGTTCAGCGGTGCGGGCGGTTCCGGCCCGGCCGAGGAGGGCGTCGCCGGGCGCGGCGGTTCCGGCTCGGGCGCGGGCGGCAAGGGCGCGGCCGGCGCTCCCGGCATGGGAGCCATGGGCGGCGGCAAGGGCGGCAAGGGCCCGGAGGACAAGGAACACAAGATCGCGAGCTTCGTCGAGTCGGACGATCCGTCGTTCTTCGCGCCGGACGAGGTCGTCGCCCCGCCGGTGATCGGCGACTGGAAGAACAAGGACTGGAAGTGAGGCGGCGATGAGCGGAGGCGCACAGGGGTTCCGAGTAGAACCCGACGACCTCGTGGCGCACGCGAGCCACCTGGACGGGTTGGTGGACCGGCTGAACACCGCGGCGCAGGCGGCGAACTACGCGATGTCCGACGACGCGTACGGGCTGCTGTGCGCCTTCCTCCCGCCGATCATCAACCCGACCGGCGAGAAGGCGAAGGAAGCGATCAGCGGCGCGATCGAGGGCGTCCAGGCGACCGCGGACAACGTGCGGACCGCCGCGAAGTCCTACCAGGAGGGCGACGAGGGACAGTCGGAGCCGTTCAAGAAGGTGGTGACCGAGGGGATGCTCAGCAAGACCGACAGCGGGGAGCTCAAGGAGCGGTTCCGGGTCGGCGGGGTGCAGGCCCCGACCGGGCAGAACGTGCCGTTCAACCGGGACGCCACGCCCGTGGAGCCCTTGCGGCCGACGGAGCGGGCCGAGGAGACGTAGCGAGGCGGCGCCGCCCTCGCGGCGCGGCGGCGGACGGGTACCGTCAACGGACGACGGCGCCCGTCGCGGCGAGGACTAGACCCGCCCGCAGGCGGCGCGGGTGACGGGATTCGAGGAGAACGAAAAGCATGACCAGCGCGGGTGGGCTGGGCGACCTGATCAGGGACCCCGACGACGCAATCCGGCGAATGGACGAATGGGCGGCCGGGTTCGCCCGCAAGGCGGAGCGCTACGCGGCGGCCCAGCAGGAAACCGAGCAGCTGCGGCTGACCGCGACGAGCCCGGACGGGACCGTCAAGGTCACCGTCGGGGCCGACGGGGTCGTGTCGGACCTGGTGTTCAGTTCCCGCACGCGCACCATCCCGCCGGAGGAGCTCTCCAGGATGGTGCTCGAGACGATGCGCAAGGCGCAGTCGGGCATCACCGACCGCGTGGCCGAGGTCATGGGCCGCAGCCTCGGCGACGAGGACCCGGACACGCGCGCGGTCATGCTCGATTCCCTCCGCAGCCGCTTCCCGGACCCCGACCCGGACCCCGCCGACCAGCCGGACGCCCCGGACGAGGAGCCGGAGCCGCCCGCCAAGACGCCGCCGCCGGCAGGCGGTGCGGCCCGTCCGCCCGCTTCGCCGCCCGCACCGGGCGGGCCCGCTGCGCCGCCGCCGGGCCGCCGTCCGGGCGGCATCGACCCGGACGAGCAGGACAACAACCCCTGGTGAGACCCGTCCGGGGTGGCTCCGCGCCCCGGCCTGCCTCGCTCGCACGGCGCCGGGCCGCGGCGCAGTCGTTTGTGGACTGTCCGATGTGGACGCCGGGTCAGCGAACCTGTGTGCGGTCGGCCAGATAGCGCAGGTGCAGCAGTGCCAGCAGCGCGCCGCCGACCAGCACCCTGCCCCACTCCGCCGGGTTGGCGCAGGCCGGGCCGCACGACGGGGGCGGGTCCGGGAAGCCCGCGCGACCGGGTCCGGCGGCGAACAGCGGCTGCCACCCGAGGGACACCCCCACGGCCAGCACCCCGAACGCCGCAGGCCTCCTCCGCCTGAACACGAAGAAGATCGCCGCGACCCGGCGCCTCCTTACCGGTTGTGCCGGATCGTCAGAGCTGCGGCAGCGGAACCTCGGCCGCCAGGTCCTCCGGGGCCGACAGCCGCCACGCCTCGTACACCAGCTCGGCCAGTTCGTCGGCCTCGATGCCGCCCAGCTGCACCACCACCCAGCCGAACCCGCCGGAGGTGAACTGTTCCTCGAACACGTCCGGCCGTTCCGCGACGAGCGCCTGCTGCTCCGCGATGGTCTGCTTGAGCCCGACCGTGTCGGTGCGCGGCCAGTGGTAACCGAAGCGTTTCCCGCGCACGCTGAACGACGTGTAGTCGCGGCCGCTGCCGCGTTCGACCTCGCGCAGCTTGCGGACGATCCGTTCGAAATCCTTGCTCGGCACCGGTCCTGGCCCCTTCGTCGTGGACCCGGCCATCTTACGGCGGCGGATCCGGCGGGTTCGGCTTACGGTGGTGCGCGGAGGTGCCCGAATGTCCGAAGTGGCCGGCGGCATGCCGCCCGCGATCGAGCCGATGCTGGCCTCGCCCGACGGCGGCGCGCTGCGCGACGATCCGGCGTACGCGTACGAGTTCAAATGGGACGGTTACCGGGCGACCATGCGCGTCGCACCGGACGGAAGCACCCTGCTGACCAGCCGCAACGACAACGACTTCACCGTCAGGTTCCCGCAGCTGTCCGGCGCGCTCGGCGGCGCGCTCGAAGGACGGCCTGCGGTGCTGGACGGCGAGATCGTCGCGCTCGACGAGCACGGCCGTCCCGACTTCGGGCTCCTGCAGAACCGCACCTGGCAGGCGGTCGCGTACTTCGCCTTCGACCTCCTGAGCCTGGGCGGCGAAAGCCTGCTCGACGCGCCGTACGAGGAACGCCGCGAGCGGCTCGCCGAAATCGAACCGCCGGACCGGCAGCTGGTCGCGATCACGCCCTGGTACCGGTACCGCGACCTCGCCGACGAGGGCATGACCCCGGCCGGTCTGCTGGACGTCGCGCGGAAAATGATGCTCGAAGGCTTGATGGTGAAGGCCCGCTCGTCGCGGTACCACCCGGGACGGCGCAGCCCGGAATGGCTCAAACACCCGCTGGTGCAGACGACCGAAGTGATCCTGGGCGGCTGGCGCCCGGGCCAGGGCAGGCGCGAGGGCACGATCGGCGCGCTGCTGCTGGGCGCGCACGACCTGGAGTCGGGGGAGCTGCGGTACCTGGGCGACGTCGGCACCGGCTTCACCGACGCGATGCTCAAAGACCTTCAGGCGCAGCTGGTTCCCTTGGAGCGCAAGACAAGCCCGTTCGCCGGCCAGGTGCCGCGCGAGCGGGCGCGCGGCGCGCACTGGCTGAACCCGGAGGTGGTCGGCGAGGTGGTGTACCGCCGCCTCACCCCGGGGGACGGGCGGCTGCGGCATACGGCTTGGCGGGGGTTGCGGCCGGAACGGCGTCCTGACGAGGTCATTGTTCCGGCGCGGTGAAGGATTCTCCTGGCAACGCCCGACGCGGACAGCTCGCGGCCGCTCCGTCCGGGAACGCGCGGTCGGAATCCCGGCGCCCAGGCGTCCTCAGCCAGTCTCCCGCAACCCGGTGATCAGCAGCCCGGCCAGCCGGCGCGCGTCGTAGCTGTCGTCGGCTTCCGCGCCGATGCAGAGGTTCCCGACGCCGCGCATCAGGTGCACCGCCTCCAGGTCAGTCCGGATTTCCCCGGCCTTCGCGGCGGCGTCGAGCAGGTCGGTGCACACCGGGACCAGCCGCTCAAGGAAGTACGCGTGCAGTGCCTCGAACCCGCTGTGGTCGGACTGCATGATCCCCGCCAGCCCGTGCTTCGTGACGAGGAAGTCGACGAACAGGTCGATCCACTGCGCGAGCGCGGCGTGCGGGGATTCGTTGTCCGCCAGCAGCTTCGGGCCCGCGTCGGCGCACGCTTCGACCTGGTGCCGGTACACCGCGATGATCAGGTCCGCGCGGGTGGGGAAGTGCCGGTAGATCGTGCCCACGCCGACGCCCGCCCTGGTCGCGACGTCGCGCACCGGCGCGTCCACCCCGGACTCGACGAACACCGCCGCCGCCGCGTCGAGCAGGGTTTTCTCGTTGCGCCGGGCGTCCGCTCGTTTCGTCCGGGCCCCCGCGTTCTCACCCACGTGCCACTCCCTCCGCGTGCCGCCGGTAGACAAGCGGAACCGTGTTCCGTATAGTTACCGGAGCAACGTTCCGTTTGCCTATGATGCCAGACCGGGCCGCCGGCCACCACACCCTCGCGCGCCCGGACGGCGAAAGAAGGTGCTCCTATGTCCGCAGGACAGCTCGCGGCTCCGGTCGTCTCGGTGAAGCCGGTGCGGCTCGACGCGCCGGGCCGCGGCGAGGACCTGCCGGTGCGCGTGTCCGCCCCGGCCGCCGGGCAGGACCTGCCGGTGATCGTGTTCTCGCACGGGTTCGGCTCGTCCCTGGACGGTTACGGCCCGCTCGCCGACTACTGGGCCGCGCACGGATTCGTTGTCGTGCAACCGACTCACCTCGATTCGCGGACCCGCGCCCTGCCCCAGCAGGACCCGCGCACGCCGAACATCTGGCGGTTGCGGGTCGAGGATCTGCGGCACGTCGTCGACCAGCTCGACGCTGTTGAGGCGGCTCTGCCCGGGCTGAGCGGGCGAGTCGGCCGCGGCCGGATCGCCGTCGCCGGGCACTCCTGGGGCGCGCAGTCGGCGAGCATGCTGCTGGGCGCGCGCATCGTCGAGGCGGACGGCAGCGTCGGCGAGGACCTGTCCGATTCGCGGGTGTCCGCCGGGGTGCTGTTCGCCGTCACCGGCATCGGCGGGGCCGGCCTGTCGCCGTTCGCTGCCGAGCATTTCCCGTTCATGAGCCCGAATTTCGCCGATCTGAAGACGCCTGCGCTGATCGTCGCGGGGGACCGGGACGACTCGATGCTGTCCGTGCGCGGCCCGGACTGGTTCACCGACGCGTACCGGCTCAGCCCGGGGGAGAAGAGCCTGCTGACGCTCTTCGGCGCGGAGCACTCGCTCGGCGGCATCTCGGGATACGAGGCCAAGGAAACCACCGATGAAAGCCCCGGACGCGTCGCGCTGCAACAACGGCTGTCCACGGCCTATCTCCGCAGTGCGCTCATTCCGGGCGACGACAGCTGGGCCGGGATCGAAGACAGCCCGTTCGGCCGCGTCGAATCGCACGAGTGAAAGGACTTCCCGCGATGACCACGAAACCGCGGTTCGGCATCATGACCGCGCCGATGCAGACCAGCTACGCCGCGCTGCGGCAGGTCTGGCACGAGGCGGACGCGATCCCGGCCATCGAGCACGCCTGGCTGTTCGACCATCTCCTGCCGATCGCCGGAGAACCGGACGGCCCGATTTTCGAAGGCTGGACGCTGCTGTCCGCCCTGGCCGCGCGAACCGAACGGCTCCGGCTCGGGCTTTTGGTGACCAGCAACCGGTTCCGCCCGCCTGCGATGCTGGCGAAGATCGCCGCGACCGTCGACGTCGTGTCCGGCGGACGGCTCGACTTCGGCATCGGAGTCGGCTCCCGGCCGAGTCATCCGCTGGCTCGCCGGGAGTACGAGGCGCACGGCCTGCCGTACCTGGAAACCGCCGACGCGGTGGGCCGGTTCGCCGAAGCGTGCACCGTGATCCGGAAGTTGTGGACCGAGGACGAGCCATTCGATTTCGCGGGCAGGCACGTCCAGTTGACCGGCGCGTCCGGCAACCCGAAGCCGGTGCAGCGCCCGCATCCGCCGTTCGTCATCGGCGGCCGGGCCCGCGCGACGCTGCGGGTGGTCGCCGAGCACGCCGACGTCTGGAACATCCCCGGCGGGGACATCGCGGACGCCGTCGAACGCAACGCGATCCTGGACGGGTACTGCGCGGAAATCGGCCGCGACCCGGAGGAGATCACGCGCTCGATCCACCTGCCGGTGTCCTGCGACCGGCCTGCTCTGACGCGGGCGGCGATCGGGGAGGCGCTGGAAGCCGGGTTCAGCCACGTCGTGCTCGGGCTGCCCGCGCCGTACCCGGCCGGGATCGCGCAGTGGGTCGCGGACGAGGTGATCGCCAAGGCGGGCTAGGCGGCTCCGGGTGCGGCTCGTTGCGGCCGAAGCCGCGAAGTGGCTTCGTTCCCGCGGTTCACGGCCGCAGATCTGGGCACTGGCGGCACCCCGCGACCCGCCGATTCGCCAGTTCGGCCAGGCGGCCGTGGACACCGGAACGGGCTCCCGGCCGTCCCTCGCGCACCGGAAGGCACGGGAGGAACCGAGTTTCCGCGGGAATGGCCCGGTGAGCGAAACCGGACCGAAGGCGATCGGCGATCTGCTGACCCTCGTCCCGGTCGCGGCCGGAAAGCTGGGCCACCACCCGGTGCTCACCGCCGCCGGGCGGCTGAAGCGCCCGCCTTCCGGTGGTCGACCGGAAGGGACCCGCCGTGCCAAGATGACGCGCCGGAACGAGAAGGGGGCTCGGCAGTGGTGCTTGAGCAGGAAACGAACACGGCGGGGCGGATCCGGCGGGTGGCGCTCGCCAGTGCGATCGGGACGACCATCGAGTGGTACGACTACTTCGCCTACAGCACGGCGACCGCCCTGGTCTTCAACAAGTTGTTCTTCCCGTCGCTTTCCCCGGCGTCCGGCACGCTCGCCGCGTTCGCGACGCTCGGGGTCGGGTTCGTCGCGCGGCCGCTGGGCGGAATCGTCTGGGGTCACTTCGGCGATCGCGTGGGGCGCAAGGCGATGCTGGTCGCCTCGCTGGTGCTGATGGGGCTCGCGACCGCGGGCGTCGGCGCGTTGCCGACCTACCACCAGGCCGGGGTGATCGCGCCGGTGCTGCTCGTCGTTCTCCGGGTGCTGCAAGGGATCTCGGCGGGCGGCGAATGGGGCGGCGCGGCGCTGATGGCGGTCGAGCACGCGCCGGAAGGCAAACGCGGCCGGTACGGCTCCTTCTCGCAGATCGGGGTCCCGGCCGGGCTCATCCTGGCGCAGCTGGTGTTCTTCGCGGTGAACAACTCGCTGTCGCCAGAGGACTTCCGGTCGTGGGGCTGGCGGATCCCGTTCCTGGTCAGCCTCGTGCTGGTGGCGGTCGGGCTGGTGATCCGGTTGCGCGTGGAGGAAAGCCCGGTGTTCGCGAAACTGCGCAGCACCGGCGAGCGCAGCCGGCTGCCGATCGTGGAGGTGCTGCGCGCGCGGCCGAAGCAGGTGCTCGCGGCGGCGGTCAGCTTCATCGCGAACACCGCGCTGGGCTACATCTTCTTCGCCTACCTGCTGTCGTACGGCACTTCGGTGCTGAAGCTGTCCAGCACGACGATGCTGGTCGTGGTGATCGTCGGCAGCGTCGTGTGGCTGGTGAGCATCGTCGCGGCGGCGATCTGGTCGGACTCGGCCGGGCGGAAACCCGTCTACCTCGCGGGTTCCGTGCTGCTGGTCGTGTGGTCGGTCCCGTTCTTCCTGCTCGTGGACACCGCGCAGCCGTGGCTGCTGATCGTCGCGGTGGTCGTGCTGAACATCGGCCTCGGCGCGACGTACGGACCGCAGTCGGCGCTGTTCTCGGAGCTGTTCGAATCCCGGTTCCGCTACAGCGGATC
Organism: Amycolatopsis rubida; assembly: GCF_900115345.1. GTDB lineage: Bacteria > Actinomycetota > Actinomycetes > Mycobacteriales > Pseudonocardiaceae > Amycolatopsis > Amycolatopsis rubida. The sequence continues at coordinate 172,745 of NZ_FOWC01000008.1, forward strand.
GTCGTTCGCCTACGCCGTGGGCGCGGTGCTGGGCGGCGGGTTCGCCCCGCTGATCGCAGCCGCGCTGCAGAGTTCGACCGGGACGTCGTTGTCGGTGTCGCTCTACATGGTGGGCGTCGGCGTGCTCAGTCTCCTTGCCGTGCTGGCGTTCCCGCGCAAGCCGCTCGTGGCGGTCACAGCAGCGTGAGCGGCACCGCGTCGGCCATCCGCTGGTATCCGGCGTCGTTCGGGTGCAGGTGGTCGCCCGAGTCGTAGGCGGGAAGCATCGCGAGCGGATCGGCGGGATCGCGCACGGCGGCGTCGAAGTCGACGACTCCGTCGTAGATTCCGCTGGTCCGGATGAAGGAGTTCACCGCCTGGCGGGTTTTCTCCAGCGTCGGGTCGTAGATCTTCCAGCCCTTGAACGGCGTCAGCGTGCCGCCGACGACCCGGATGCCCTGCGCCTTGGCCTGTGCGACGATCTGCCGCAGCGCGGAGACGATCATCGCCGGATCGGTCTGGTGCGGGTTCTGCTGGATGTCGTTGATGCCTTCGAGCACGATCAGCGTGCGGACGTCGCCGCTGGTCAGCACGTCGTCGGCGAGCCGGGCGAGCGCGTTGCGGCCCGAGGCGCCGCCGTCGAGGAGCAGCCGGTTGCCGCTGATCCCGGCGTTGAGCACGCCGAGCCGTCCGTGCAGCCGGTCGCTCAGCCGGTCCGGCCAGCGCCGGTTCGCGCCGGGCGTGGAGTGCGCTCCGTCGGTGATCGAATCGCCGAGCGTCACGACGGTGCCGCGCGCCGGCCCGCGGACATCGACCTCGCTGACGTAGTGCCACACCGCGGTTTGCTCGGTGAACGACGCGCCGGACTCCTCGCCCGCGAAATCGCCGGCGCGGGTGAAGAACGACGTCTGCCGGGCGAGCGGATGGTAGGTGACCGGGCCGGACGGCGTCGGCACGTACGTGGTCACGAGGAGGTCGGCGTCGGCCGGAACGCGCAGCCAAGCCGGGTCGCTCAGCACCTCGCCGCCTGCCGGAACGACCACAGTGGACTGTCCGCCGAACGTCAGCGTGCGCATCGTGCCGCCGGCCGCGCGCGGACCGTCGGCGGCGACGGCGAGCGTCACGTGGCCGAAGGTGAGCGGTGCGGTGCCGAAGGTGTTGGAAAGCCTTACCCTGGCCTGATTTCCGCCCGCGCTGGTGTGCACTACATTGCGGATCGAGTAGTTCGGATACCCCTGCGGCGTGTTCGCCACCGCGGCCGCGGGCGACGCCGCCCAGGTGCCGGCCCAGCCGTGCGCGGCCAGGTCGCCCTCGGCGCTGCCGGACGCGGTGACCGCGCCCAGCGTGAGCACGGCGGCCGTGCCCAGAGTCAGGATCCGTTTCATGGAGACACTGTGCGCGCGCCCGCACGGCACGGCATCCGCGGTCCCGGTCATCGGGCCGACAGAAAACCGGACAGGTTTTGCCGCCGGACGGGGGATACGACGGTGGTGGACCGGCGGCCCAGGGTTCACCATAGAGTGATGACGGAATCACAATGGGTATCACTGTCCGGAAGTCTGCGTCCGGCACTGGCCGAGGCCGAGGTGCTCGGCCCGCTCGACGCGGACGTCACTGTCACCGCGACCGTCGTCCTGCGGCGGCGCGCCGAACTGGATGTGGCCGCGCTGAGCGAGCCGCTCGCCCCGGAGGAATTCGCCGACCGCTACGGGGCCACCGCCGACGATCTCGACCTGGTGCGCACTGTCCTCACCGACGCCGGGCTCACCGTCACCGGCACGCACGCCGGATCGCGCCGCGTCTCGGTTCGTGGCCCGGCGCGGGCGATGACGGCCGCGTTCAAGACCGAGCTCAACCGGGTCCGCCACGGAGAAACCGGCGAATTCGCCGCACGCACCGGGGAACTGGAGCTGCCCGCCTCGCTCGGGGACGTCGTGGTCGCCGTGCTCGGTCTCGACGAACGGCCGCAGGCGCGGGCGATGTTCCGGCTGCACAAGGAAGCCGCCGGACAGGGCTACACCCCGGATCAAGTCGGCCGGCTGTACGGGTTCCCGGCCGGGGCCGACGGCGCCGGGCAGACCGTCGCGGTGATCGAACTCGGCGGCGGGTACCAGCCGGAAGATCTCCAGAAGTACTTCGCCGGCTTGAAGATCACCGAACCGAAGGTGACCGCGGCCGGGGTCGACGGCGGCAAGAACGCGCCGACCGGCGACCCGAATTCGGCCGACGGGGAAGTGCTGCTCGACATCGAGGTGATCGGCGCGCTGGCGCCGGGAGCCGCGCAGATCGTGTACTTCGCGCCGAACACCGACCAGGGCTTCCTGGACGCGGTGAGCACCGCGGTGCACGCCACGCCGGCCCCGGTCGCGGTCAGCATCAGCTGGGGCCAGTCCGAGGACCAGTGGACGCCGCAGGCCCGCACCGCGATGGACCAGGCGTTCGCCGACGCCGCGGCGCTCGGCGTGACGGTGTGCTGCGCGTCCGGCGACAACGGCAGTGCCGACGGGCAGAAAGACGGGGCGCAGCACGTCGATTTCCCCGCGTCGAGCCCGCACGCGCTCGCCTGCGGCGGCACCACACTCGACGGCACCCCACCGTCGACAGTGAACTCCGAGACGGTCTGGAACACCTCCGGCGGCGGGTCGACCGGCGGCGGGGTGAGCGACGCGTTCCCGGTGCCGGACTACCAGCAGTCCGCCGGGGTGCCCGCTCGGGCCGGGGAGGGAAAGCCCGGTCGCGGCGTCCCGGACGTCGCGGGCAACGCGGATCCGGCGACGGGGTACCAGGTCCTGGTCGACGGACAGCAGATCGTCGTCGGCGGCACGAGCGCGGTTTCGCCGCTGTGGGCGGCGTTGCTGGCCAGGCTGGCGCAGTCGGCCGGACGCGGATTCGGGCTGGTGCACAGCAAGCTGTACGCCGGAGCCGGCGCGGGCAGGGCGCAGCCGGGGTTCCGCGACATCACCGAGGGCGGCAACGGCGCGTACTCGGCCGCCGCCGGATGGGACGCGTGCACCGGGCTCGGGGTGCCCGACGGTGCGGCGCTGCAGAAGGTTCTCGGAGGTAAAGCGTCCTGAATGGACAGTCGAGGCCGGTCAGCCGCTACTGGCTGTCGCGGTCCAGGAGTTCGATGATCCGGCCGAGCGAGGCGTTCGCCGAGGCGAAGCCCGTTCGCATCTCCTCTCGGAGGTCGACCTGGTCTTCGCGGAGCGCGTTGAGCGTGCCCGTGTGAGCGCGCAGCTCGGCACGGACTTCCGCGACGTCCCGGTCGGCTCCGGCGGCGAGGACGCGTGCCGCCCCAGCGTCGGCCGAACGTGCACGGAGGTCGGCAACCTGGCGTTCGAGCCGGGCCACGCGCTCGCTCAGGTCTTCGTCAGGCATGTCGTCGATACTACGGGTCCGGCACCGGCGGCTCACCGTGGACCGGGGCAGGCGGTCCGGTGCCGTCCGGCGCGGGCTCGCAACCTTTCGCCCCGCTCGCCCGTAGAGGAAGGGGGGAGCGAGAGGCGGGAGCGGACGGATGCGCGGGAAGATCGTCGCGATGGTGCTGGCCGGGTTGGTCGCGGCCGGGTGCGGAGCGCCGGCGGAACCGGCGGCCGAGGCGGCCGGGATGCCGCTGGCCCCGTCGCCGGAACTGCCGGCGCCGCCGGTGCGGCACACTCCGCCGGGCCCGTCGTGCGCAGTGGTCACCGGCGCGTGTGCGAGCCTTTCGCTGCGGCGGGCGTGGCTGATGGAGAACGGCGTGGCGGTGCGGTCGGTCCCGATGGAGCCGGGCGGCCCTGGCCAGCCGACTCCGGTCGGGACGTTCCGGGTGGCGTGGAAGGACCGCGTCCACCGCAGCGACGAGTACGGCGACGAGATGCCGAACTCGGTGTTCTTCGCCCCGGGCGGCATCGCGTTCCACGCCGGGCCGCTCGACCGTCCGTCGCACGGCTGCATCCACCTGACCGAGGAGGATTCGGCGCTGGTGTTCGACCGGCTGCCGGTGGGGGCCGAGGTCGAGGTGGACCGCTGACGGACCGGCTCAGCCGGGCCGGCCGATGTTGACCATCCAGGAGACGCCGAACCGGTCGGTGCAGGCGCCGAATTCGTCGCCCCACATCTGCTTTTCCAGCGGAACCGCCACCGTTCCGCCGTCGGACAGCTTTTCCCAGCAGCGGCGCAGCAGGTCGCCGTCGTCGCCGCTGAGGCTGACCGAGATGGTCGTGCCCGGGTTGTGCTCCATGCCGGGCGGCACGTCGGAGGCCATGAGCGTGAAGCCGTTCTCGCCCTCCAGCATCGCGTGCATGACGTTGTCCGCGTTGCCTGCCTCCGCGGGTGCGCCTGCCTCCCCGTAGGTGTTCAGCGCGAGGTCCCCGCCGAACAGGTCGTGGTAGTACTCCATCGCCTCCCGGGCGTTGCCCGCGAAGCTGATGTACGGGTTGAGTTTCGAGGCCATCGGGCCCTCCTCAGCTGATGGACGGGCCCGAATCGTCGCAGATCCGCGGGGTGCGACAACGGGATCGAGCCCGGTCGGGCGACCCCCGTCGCGGGCCTGCTCAGGGGTCGCCGGTGAGTTTGCCGCGCAGTTGTTCGAGGGTCTGCGACAGCAGCCGGGACACGTGCATCTGCGAGATGCCGACCTGCTCGGCGATCTGGGTCTGGGTGAGACCGCCGAAGAACCGCATCACCAGGATCGCGCGCTCCCGTTTGGGCAGTTCGCGCAGCAGCGGCTGCAGGGCCTCGTGGTTCTCGATGTGCTCGATCTCCGGGTCGTCGCTGCCGAGCGTGTCGGCGAGCAGCAGCGGTTCGGCGTCGTCGTGGACCGGCTTGTCCACCGACAAGGTCTGGTACGCGTGGCCCGCGACCAGCCCTTCGTGGACCTCGGAGAGTTCGAGCCCGAGGTGCTCGGCGAGCTCGGTGGGCGTCGGCGCGCGGCCGAGCGTCTGCGACAGGGTGGCCGAACCGCGGCTGAGCGCGAGATGCAGTTCCTTGAGCCGCCGCGGCACGCGGACCGACCAGCCGGTGTCGCGGAAGTACCGGCGGATCTCGCCCATGATCGTGGGCACGGCGAAGGACAGGAAGTCCGGGCCGCGGTCGGGGGTGAACCGGTCGATCGCGTTGATCAGGCCGATCCGGGCGACCTGGACGAGGTCCTCGCGGGGTTCGCCGCGTCCGGTGAACCGGGTCGCGATGTGCTCGGCGACCGGCAGGAATTCGGTGACGAGCTGTTCGCGCAGCCGTGGCCGCTGCCCGTCGCCTGCGGGCAGCGCGGCGAGCTCTTCGAACAGCGGCGCGGTGTGCGCGTATTCGTCACGGTGGCGGGTGACGGGCTGCTGGTTCACCCGCTCGCCTCCCGGTGCAGGTCGAGGTCGAGGGTCAGCGCGTACCCGTCTTCGGCGGGGTCCGGCACGCTGCGCGCGGACACGTTCGCGGCCAGCGTGGTCAGCACGTGCCAGCCGAAACTTCGCTCGCTCGGCGGTTCCGGCTGCCCGGTGCGGGTCTTGACGGTGAACCGGATCCCCTCGGGCGAGACGGTGAACTGGCAGGTCATCGCCGCCCCGGGGGCGGCCGTCGAGACGACCTGGGCGCACGCCTCGTCGACGGCCATCTTGGCGTCGGCGATCGCGTCGAGCCCGTAATCGGCCCGCGCGGCGACAGCCTGCGCGAGCATGCGGACAAGCGGGATCTGGTAAGTCTCCGCCGGAAGCCGCAGCTCGATCACCTCGTCGAGCAAACGGTCCACGGCTGGCATGCCGCCGCTGGCGCGGCTGCCGGGGCCCTCGTCGTTCATGGCTCCCGCATACCCAGGCGGGGCCCGATCGACACGTGCGGCCGGGATCCCGGTTTGTGCGCAGCGGCACGTTTACCGCGGGCCCGGGCCGGTTCGCGGCGGCATCCCGGGTGAATCCGGCGGGCGGCGGGCGGCGATTTCGCGTGACAAATCGCCGGAGGTTGGGTAGTCAGCAGGGAGAACCTTTTCGGAAGCGGGGTGACCCCCATGGTGCAGGTGCGAGTGCAGGGGCTGGCCGTGGTGGCGCAGGAGTCGGCGCCGGTCGTGCTGCTGCGCGAGGAGTCCGGCTCGCGCCGGTGGCTCGCCATCACCATCGGCGCGCCGGAGGCGCAGGAACTGGCCGCCGCGCAGGAACACGTCGTGTCCGCGCGGCCGGGGACGGTCGAGCTGATCATCGAGGTGCTGGCGGCGCTGGGCCAGCGCGTGGAACGGGTCGAGATCACCCAGCTGCTGGACAGCATCTTCCACGCGGACCTCGTCCTGTCCGGCGGCGAGCGCGTGTCGGCCCGCCCGAGCGACGCGATCGCGATCGGGCTGCGCACGCAGGCCCCGCTGGAAGTCGCGGAGGCGGTGCTCGACGAGGCGGCGGTCGACGTGACGGTGGCGGCGGGCGACGAAACCGCTCTCGACGCCGCTGCCGACCTGGAGGAACCGGCCGAGGCGGCCGAGGACGAGATCCGCCGGTTCCGGGATCTGCTGGACGACGTGAGCCCGGAGGATTTCCGCGACCCGGACGCGTGAGCCTCGTGCCGGTTCGCTTTCCGGTCGCAGCGTTCTCAGTGTCCTCAGTGGAGGATCAAGCCTGTTCCGCGGGCCGGGGCAGCGGGATCTCGGTGAGCCCCTCGGCGGCGCCGGACCGTACGCAGTCCAGGGGGAAGAGCGAGAACAGCCGCCGGATCGCGGGCGCGGCGCCCGGGTCGACGTAGAAATCCGTGTCCGCTCCGGCGGCCAGCAGCTTCAACCGGATCAGGACGCGCAGCCCCGCGACGCCGAGGAAGGTCGTCCGGCGCAGGTCGACGATCACCAGGCTGACGGTGCTGCGCAGCCGCGCCTCGACGACCTCGGCCAGCCGGGGCGCGGTGGCCAGGTCGACCTCCCCGGAGACCTCGACGACGGCGGTGCCCGGGGCGGGGTGGCGGACGCGCAGCCGGAGCATCCCCGCCGGGTCCGGCGACGGCAGTGCGGGCAGTCGGGCACTGTGCGGGGCGGTCATCACGGCACTTTCTCTGAGCCGCGCACAGGGCTGCGGCGGAATGCCGGCCCGGCCGGGCACCGGGCATCCCGGCGCGCGGGACGAATCACACGGTGGCTGGAGGCTCAACCACTCTCCACCGTAGCTCTCCCGAGCCGCCCAGGGAAGCCGCCGAAGGGGGACGAACGGCGACCGGGTGGTTGTTGAACGATCAGGCGACCGCGGGGAGATCGCCGCCGCGCGCGCCGGAAACGGTGGCGGGAAAGACAATCCGGTGGCCGAGGGAGAGTTTCCCGCTGGCGGTGGCGGAGTTCGGGTGCGCGTGACGGCGGGGTGAGCGGATTTCGTTGCCGCAGGCGAGGACTCTCGCTGCCGGACTCGGACCTGCCCTGATCCGGTGGGGCAGGTGGAGTTGCGCCTCGGCAGGGCGGCGACCGCTGCCGCGTCCCCGCTGGCTCGGTGGCCTCGCTGGCTCGGTGGCCCCGAACTGGCGCGGCGGGCTCGGGCATTCCCAGGCGGCACGGATTCGCCTGCCGCGCGCCAGCCCGGTTGGCCCGGCCACGCCTCGATCCGGCAGTTGTGGACCGGCGGCGATGCTGCTGTTGCGCACAAGCCGCCGCCGGGTCGGCGATGCCTCGACCCGGCGGGATCTGGGCAAGTTGTCCCCGGCAGGGTGGAGGATGCCGGGCACGCAATGCCCCCACCATGACTCGGCCGCGCCTCGATTCGCGGTGGCCTGCGGAGGTGTTCCGGCCAGCGAGGATTCCGCCGTCGTGCGCAAACTGCCAGCTGGCTCGGCCGCGCCTCGATCCGACAGTCGTGCTCGGGCTGCGTGCGTGGGTCCTGCCGTCGTGCGCAAGCCCCCTCCTGGCTCGGCTACGCCTCGGCGTGGGGCTCGCGCAGTCGTCCCCGGCAGCGGGAACCCTGCCGCGCAAGCAACCTCCTCCCGCTGGGTTCGGCTGTGCCTCGATCCGAGGCGGCCCACGCAGGCGTCCCGGACAACACGGACTCTGCTGCAACAAACCCCCCCGACGAGTCCGGCTAACCCCCGATCCGAGGCGGTCCGGCGTCCACGACCGTCAGCGAAAGGTCCAGCGGATCGAAGTGGATCAGCGATTCCATCCACCACGTCATCCCCGCCTCGGCGAGCGCCGCGAGATCCACCGTGCCCGGGTCGTCCCACGCCGGGCTCGCGTTGCCCGACACCGCGACCTCGTACGGGCGATCCGGCGGCCGCACGCGAGCAACCAGGCTGGCCAGCTCCGCGGGCGGCAACGGCCGAGGCCCGGGCAGCGGGAAAATCCCGTCGCTCGCCGCGGCCCGCCGGAGAACCCGTTCATGCCGGGTCGTGCTGGCCGTCCACACCGGAAGGGGATACGGCTCCGGGCCGGCCGCGTCCAGGCTCACCCGATAGTGCGGCCCCTCGTGCCGCACCGCCTCCCCGGCCCACATCGCGCGGACGATCTCCAGCGCCTCGTCGGTCCGCGACGACAGTTCGGCAGGCGAGGACGGATCGCCGAACCGGCTGAAATCGCCGGTTTCGTCGGAGCCGATGCCGGTTCCCAGGATCAACCGGCCGCGGGACAGGCGGGAGAGCGTCGCGGCTTGCCGGGCCAGGAGCCACGGACGGCGGCGGCTCGGCGGCGTGACCATCGGGCCCAGCAGCACCGTGCTGGTCGCCTGTGCGATGGCGGCCAGCGTGGTCCAGGTGTCGGCGATCGGCGGCATCGCGGGCACCACGTGGTCCCACAGGAACACGCCGTCCCAGCCGGCGGCTTCGGCTCGGACTGCCAGGTCGGCCAGGGCGGCTGGATCGCCGAACGGGCCGAACGGCGGCAGGTAGAGGCCGTAGCGAACGTGGCCGGTCATGCGGGAACCCCCTCCGGATCGGTCGAACGGAACCGTATCGGGAGGGACCGACAAAAACGGGCCGAGATCTTTTCCCGGCATCCGCCGTCCGGACGTTGCCCCCTCACCGGACCCTAGGTTACGGTGACCTATGTGTGGACCGACGTGCTCCTGCTCGCCAAGCTCGCCGAGCGGCCGTGGCACGGCTACGAGCTGCGCAAGCAGGTCGAGGAATCCAGCGGCCGCGCGCTGTCGAACAACTCGCTCTACCCGGCGCTGCGGCGGTTCGCCGAGGCGGGCGCGGTGACCCGGACCGCCGAGCCGCAGGAAGGCCGCCCGCCGCGGCACGTGTACACGATCACCGACGTCGGGCGGGAGCTGCTGCACGATCTGCTCGCCGACCTGCCGCCGGAACTGGCCGGGGATCCGGCCGAGTTCCTGGCGCGGCTGGCGGGGTTCGGCAGGCTCACCCCGGAGGAACGGCTGCGCGTGCTGGACGCCCGCCAGACCGCCGTCGCGGCGCAGCGGGACCGGCTGGCCAAGCTCGGCGCCGGGCAGGCCGACCCGTGGAGCAGGCTCGTGCTGGCCGAGGTCCAGCGCCGCGCGGAGAACGAACAGGACTGGCTCGCGTCGTTGCGCACGCGGGCGGGCTGACCCGAGGAGGACCCGGAATGCCGACCCCCACCCAGCTGCCGTTCGCGAGGCCGAACGTGCTGGACATCGCGCCGCTGTACGAAGTGCTGCGCCGCGAAGGCCCGATCGTCCCGGTGACGACCCCGGCGGGCGACCCGGCCTGGCTCGTCACCGCGCACGAGCAGGCGCGGGAGGTGTTCGCGGACACCCGGTTCGGCCGTTCCCATCCGCACCCCGAGGACGCCTCGACGGTCTCCGACGCCGCGGTGCTGAACGGGCCGCAGGGCGATTTCGAGACCGAGCAGCAGGAGCACGCCCGGCTGCGCCGCCTGCTGGTCCCGGCGTTCTCGGCGAACCGGATGCGCCGCCTCGGCAGCCGGATCCAGGAACTCGCCGACCGGTGCCTCGACGGGATGGAAGCCGCGGGCTCGCCGGCGAATCTGCACGAGCACCTGTCGTTTCCCCTGCCCGTGCTGGTGATCTGCGAACTCCTCGGCGTCCCGTACGAGGACCGCGAGAAGTTCCGCGGCCTTTCCGACCGCATCGGCGTGCTCGACAGCGGCGGCGACGCCGAGGTGGCGATGACCGAGTTCACCGCCTACATGTCCGGCCTCGCCGACGCGAAACGCGCGACCCCGGGCCAGGACGTGGTCTCGGACCTGGTCGCCGCGCAGGCCGAGGACCCGACCTTCACCGACGACGACCTCGGCAGGCTCGCCGCCGGACTGCTGTTCGCCGGCCACGAGACCACGTCGAACCGGATCGACCTCGGCGTGCTGTTCCTGCTCGCCGACCTCGCCCGCCGCGACGCGCTGGCCGCCGACCCGGAAGGGCGCGTGCACGCCGCTGTCGAGGAGATCCTGCGGATGTCCGCGCCCGGCGGGCTCGGGCTGCTCCGGTACGCGCACGAGGACGTGGAGATCGGCGGCGTCCGGATCCCGCGCGGCGACGCGGTGATGATCTCGACCGCCTCGGCCAACCGCGATCCGTCGGTGTTCGCCGGCGCGCACGAGTTCGACGCGGACCGCAAACCCAACTCCCACCTCGCTTTCGGCTACGGCGGCTACTTCTGCATCGGAGCCAGCCTGGCGCGGACGGAGCTGCGCGTGGTGTTCACGACGTTGTTCCGCCGCTTCCCGGACCTCCGGCTGGCCGTGCCCGCCGACGAGCTGGAAGTGCGGGCGAATCGGCTGACGGGCGGGGTGTCGCGGGTGCCGGTCGTGTGGTGAGGGGGTCGTGAGCGGCGTTGCCGGGGAGAACCGGCGCGGCACTCACGAGGACTCGATCGTGGCGGTTCCGGTGTTGACGAACGGATGCGTGGCACTCACGGTGATCGTGCCGGGAGCGCCGCGCATCGAGCGGACCCACACCGCGGCCGCGCCGCCGAGCGCGCCGAAATCCAGGTAGGGATCGCCGATCAGCACGCCGGGCCCCTTCGCCGAGACGGCCAGCACCCCGCGGGCATGCGGCCGCGGAGCGCCGTACCGGTCGAGCAAGCGCAGCGCGACCCGGGTGGTGTCCGCGCCGTCGGCGATGATCTGGTCGTCGTCGGCGGTCACCGCGATCGTGTCGTAGGCCGGATCCGCGCTGAATCGCCTGCGCAGCACGGTTTGCCCGCCGATCCGGCCTTCGATGCTCAGCTCCGGGCGCGCTCGGCCGTTCACCCGCAGATCCACCGGGAACGGCGGATACGCCAGGTGCGGAAACCGTGCGCGATCAGGGCGCACGGTGACCGGGTGCTTGCCCGCGACAGTCACCACCAGCACCTCGCAGTTCGACCAGATGATCGCGTCGCGACCCGGCCCGCCCGGCGGGGAGCCGGGGCCGAAATCCCAGTAGAAAGCCGGTTCGATCACCGCGCCGCGGGACGGATCGCGCTGCGCCCGGTAGAACGCCGCGCCCAGTTTGGGGATGCGGAAGAAATCCATCACGCCGGGGTATTTCACGCCGCGATAGTGGTGATACCAGCCGGAGGGATAGTCGAAACCGCACCAGCCGAGCAGGCCGCTGTAGCGCGGATCGGACGCGGCGCGGTCGTGCACCCAGGCGTGCAGCATGCTCTGTTCCCGCTGCACCGCTAGGGAATCCGTCCGCCGGAAATACGGGGAGCCGACGAGCGTGCCGATCGCTTCGCTGACCAGGTACGGAACTCCGCGCCGCGGCGGGCGCAGCGGAGGCGGCGAGCCGGGCGGACGCGGGCGGCTGTAGTCGTTGAACGAGAACACTCCGCCGCCCGCTTTCACCGGGTACAGCGGGGAAACGTAACCGCGTTCGCCCGCGACGGCGCCGGTGCACGGCCGCATCGGGTCGAGTTCCGCGGCGAGCTGGTCGGTTCGCCCGTACAGCGTGTATTGGCCGAGCGTCTCGTTCACCCGGGTGCCCCACACGACGATCGACGGATGGTTGCGGTCGCGCACGATCATGTCGTGCACGTCTCGCACCGCCAGCTCCTGCCACGCGGTGTCGCCGACGTGGTCCCAGCCCGGCAGCTCCTCCCACACCAGGACGCCGAGTTCGTCGCAGGCGTCGAGGAACGCCGTCGCCTGCGGATAGTGCGAGCAGCGCACCATCGTGCAGTTCAGCTCTTCTTTCAGCAGCTGAGCGTCCCGGCGCTGCACCCGGTCCGGCATCGCGCCGCCGACGAACGGGTACCACTGGTGGCGGTTGAGCCCGAACAGCTTGAGCGGCCGCCCGTTCAGCCGGAAACCGTCCACAGTGAACTGAGCGTCGCGCAGTCCGGTGCGCAGCGGGTAGGTGTGCACTTTGCGGCCGTCGACCGCGAGGGTGACTAGGATGTCGCACAAGGCCGGGTCGTCCAGGTCCCACAGCTGCACCGTGTCGAGGCCCTGCAACGACACCGTGACCTGGGTGCCGCCCTTCGGCAGGCCGGTGAGATCAGTGTAGGAGGACGCGACCTCCGCATCGTGCTGGCTGAGCGTGGCGGTGAGCCGAACAGGGCCTTGCACGGCCTTCGCCGAGTCCACTGTGCAATGCAGCAGCACCTCGCGGTTCGGCGTCAGCACGGCGATCTGCTGCGCGTACACATCGGACAGATACGTCTGGGGCACGCCAGTCAGCCGGACTTCGCGGTACATCCCGGCGGGCTGGTAGAAGTCGATGGCCGTCGGGTTGGGGAATTCCGGCAGGTCCGGCGGCGTGTTCTGCTGCCAGCGGCCGTCGACGACCACCGCGAGCACGTTGTCCTTGCCGGTCAGCAGACCGGTGACCTCGCAGCGCAGCGGCAGGTAACCGCCGCTGCGCAGGGCGACGCGGCGGCCGTTGAGATACACGGTCGCCGCGCTGAGCACCCCGTCGAACTGGAGGAACGCCCGGTTCCGGCGCAGCTGCGCGGGCGCGAGGAAGTGCTGCCGGTACACCCAGACGCGCTGCCAGTCCGACGGGTCCCAGTCCCGCCAGGACAGCGGGACGACGCAGTGCGGCACCGAGACCAGCGCCATCCCGCTGTCGTCGAAGTCCGGATCGGTGCTGCCCGGGACGAACGGCCCGAAAAGCCAGTCCGCGCCGAACCCGTCCCGCGCCGCCGGGGGCGCGGGACGGGAAAGCGCGGCCGCGAGCGCGCCCGAACCGACGAGCACCGCGCCGGCGCCGAGCAGGAAACCTCGGCGGGGCTGCGCGGCGAGCCAGCGGACCCGCTCGGAAGGCTCGCCCGTCATCCTCGCCGGCGGGCGGTTCCGGGACGGGGCGCGGAAGATCCGCCGGAAAGCGTCGAGGACTGCATGAGCGAGAGCTTACTTCCAGCGTTGTTCAGCAGAGGTCAGCTGAATCAGCAGAGGTCGGCGAGCCGGTCGACCTGCCCGGGATCGCTGCCCCAGCAGTAGAGCATTACCTCGTCCGCGCCGAGATCGCGGTACGCGCGAATCGCGGCGCGGATGTCGCCGGGCGCGGTGAGCATTCCGCGCACCATGTGCTCCGCCATATCGGTGAACGCGTAGTACGCGCGCATGGCCGCTTTCGCTTCGTGCGCGACGGAATCCGGGCCGAGCGCGACGTTCACCTGCGCGACGAGCCGCGGCTCGCCCTTGCGGCCGTGTTCCCGCCAGTCGCGGCGCACGGTGTCGAACAGCCCGCCGACCCAGGACGGGGGAGCGGCGGCGAGCAGCCCGTCGCCCCAGCGGGCGACGCGGGCCAGCGCCTTGGGTTTGAACGCGCCGATCAGCAGCTCCGGACCGCCTTCGCGGGCCGGCGCCGGGCCGATCGGACCGGCTTCGGCGCTGTAGGGCTCGCCGGACCAGAGCCGGCACAGGTCGGCGAGCTGCTGGTCGAGACGGCGGCCGCGCTCGCGCAGCGGGGTTCCGGCGACGTGGTGGTCGTCCTCGCGGCCGCCGACGCCGACGCCGAGCACGAACCGGCCGCCGCTCATCCGGTCGAGGGTGGCGGCCTGCTTGGCGAGCAGCGCGGTCTCGCGCAGCGGAGCGAGCAGGACCTCGGTCTGCAGCCGGACGCGGGTGGTCGCGCCGGCCAGGACGGCGAGCGCGGTGAGCGGTTCGGGATTGTCGTAGACGAGGCGGTCGAGCAGCCCGAGCGTGCTGAACGGGCCGGCGTCCGCGCGCCGTGCCCAGCCGAGCAGGGCGGCGGGGTCGCTGATGGGCAGGCCAATGCCGATGGACATCGGAGAACCTCCGGGAAAAGGGGTCGGCAACTACGGGGTTGCCGCCCGCTCCTGGGCCTGGATGTCGTCAGGCTGGCCGGTCCGCTCTGCGGCGTGTTTCCGGGGACCGTTCCATCGGAGTGCCCGCAGCCTATCCGGCGGTGCTCGGGCTGAGCAACGCGTTTTCCAGCACAGCCAGCAGTTCGGTGAGCGCGGGGCCGAGCGGCAGGTCGGCGCGGACGGCCGCGTGCTCGTCGCCGCGGGTCTGGCCGCGGTTGACGATCGCCACGGGCTTGCCGGATTTCGCGGCCCGCCGGACGAACCGCAGGCCGGACATGACGGTGAGCGAAGATCCCAGCACCAGCACCGCGGAAGCCTCGTCGACCATCCGGTAGCACCGCTGCACGCGGGAGCGCGGCACGTTCTCGCCGAAGAACACCACATCCGGTTTCAGCACGCCGGAGCAGCTCGTGCAGGGCACGGTGCGGAAGGTCCGCACGACGTCCCCGGCCAGTTCGACGTCGCCGTCCGGGTTGATCCGCGTTGCCACGGCGGCGAAATCCGGGTTGGCCGCGCGCAGCCGGGCGTCGAGGTCCTCGCGCGCGGTGGTGCGGCGGCAGCCGAGGCAGACGACGCGGTCGAGGTTGCCGTGCAGTTCGACCACGCCGGGAGTGCCGGCCGCGCGGTGCAGGCCGTCGACGTTCTGGGTGATCACGCCGGAGACCCAGCCGCCCGCGCGCAGCGCGGAAACGGCGCGGTGCCCGTCGTTCGGCGCGGCCCGCGCGATGGTGCGCCAGCCGAGGTGGCTGCGGGCCCAGTAGTGCTGGCGGCCCGCCTCGCTGGCGACGAATTCGCCGTACGTCATGGGCTGGCGGGCGCGGAGGCTGCCGGTTTCGCCTCGGTAATCGGGTATGCCGGATTCGGTGGAGAGGCCCGCGCCGCTGAGCACGAGCACCCGCCGCCCGGCGACGATCTCGGCCACGTCGGGGACCGTGCCGGTGCGCGGCAGCGGTTCGCCGGGTCCGGCCCAGGTCAGCGTCGGTCGCGTGCGCACGCCGCCAGTCTACCGGCCACCCGCCGGGAAACCGGGCGATTGGTTTTCCGGGCGGCTGGGTACCAAAGGCCACATGTGGTTCGCGCTGGCTACGCCCTTGGTCGTGATGGTCGCCGCCGTGCTGATGGAATCCGTGGAGCGATATTGCCTGCGGAGTCCGAACGGGACGGTCCGGCGGCCGGTCGAACGGGCGGCGCTGCGGGAAGCGGCGATGCCGGTCGTAGCCGTCGGGGCGGCTCGGCTCAGGCGGCGGACCGCCTGAGGCGCCCACGGGCCGGAGGGGCCGGTGTTCTTGGGAGGAACACCGACCCTCCAGCCTGCGGGCGAGGCCCGCGCTCTCCCCGTCGGGGTGGGAGGGCGCGGGCCCTTTTTCCGGCCTGGCCCCGTGGATCCCGCGGCACCGCGCCGATGCCTAGGCTGGACGGGTGAACATCGAACTGTTGTGGGTGATCGTCGCGCTGCTGCTCCTGGGAATCCTGATGAGCACCGGCTGGGGTTCGAGCACCCGATCGCTCGAGCGCAGGCTGGGCCGGGTGGAGCGCAAGCTGGATCTGGTGCTCGGCCATCTCGGCGTCCGGGAGCCGGACGGCGCTCTCGTCGCGGAACTGGAGCCGTTGCTGCGGCAGGGCAAGAAGATCGCCGCGGTCAAACGCTACCGGGAAGTCACCGCGGCCGGTTTGAAGGAAGCCAAAGACGCGGTGGACCGGATGAGCGACAGCATCCGGTGAGCCGCCGCCGGACCTAGCGCGCGGCGTCCGTGGTGAGCTGCCGGTACCAGTCGTCGTAGGGATGGTTGGTCGCCGGGTAGTTGACCAGCGGATCGGTGGCCAGCCCGGCGTTGTCGAAGTCCCAGCCGCGGACCACGTGTCCGCTCTTGCGCGCAGCGACCAAAAACGCTGAATCCTTCGCCGGAGCACCGTAGAACAGCCCGTCCTTCAGTTCAGCCGGATCGCCCTGCTGGTATTCGTCGAACGCGACCTGCTGGTACTGCACGCGGCCGCCGGTGACGAGATCCGTGGAGTACCGCAGGGTTTGCACCGGCGTGGACCCGTCGGCGCCGGTGGCGACGGAGATTCGCCCCGCGTTTGCCTTGTCGTAACGCGGATCGGACGTCTTCGCGTTTCCGGTCCAGGTCACTGCCTCGCCGGAGAGCGTGCCGCGCCACTGCCAGTTCTGGTCGCTCGACTGGCTGCGGTGGATTTCGCGGAGCCCGGAACTGGTGAACGCGACCGTCGGCAGCACGCCGTTGTCGTACTGATGGCTTGCCGACCAGGCGATTTCGCCATCCGCGCCCCACTGTCCGGTGCGGTACCAGAGCGTGGCGGCGCTCGGCGACTGGTGCACCTCGACGATCCGGCCGGAGTCGTCGAGGGCGACCGCCGGGGTCTGGCCGCTGTCGTAACGGCCGTGGCGCTGCCAGGCGACGCGTCCGTCGGCGCCGAGCTGCCCGGTCCAGTACCAGAGCGCGCCGCCGCCGGAGTCGTGCACCTCCACGACCTGGCCGCGGCTGTTGACCGCGACCGCCGGGTGGTACCCGACGTCCCGGCGGTACGCGGCGCGTGTGCCGCCGTCGCCCGACAGCAGCGGGAGGACCTTGCCGCGCAGGGAATCCGTGGTCGCGCCGGTGCGGTAGGCGGCGGGGGAGAGCAGCCGCGGCCCGAACGCGGCGCTCAGCTCGGCGTTGACCGCGGCCAGGTTTCCGGCGGCGAACGAGTCGTTGTCGGCGAGGTCGTCCTTCAGATCGAGCATGACGACGATCGGCGCCGCGTCCGGGTGCGCGGCCGACCAGGTGTTCACCGCGGCGAGCCAGTCGCGGAGGCTGTCGGACGCGGGGTTGCCCGCGTGGTCGACCAGGTCGCCGGGCGAGCTGTGGCCGATTCCGTAGTCGTGGCGGGTGGCGTAACCGTTGTCGTGGATGTCGAATTCGATGAACCGGACACCGTGGTCGAGCTGGTAGGGGATGGACCCCTTCGCTCCGTCGACGTTGCCGGAGTAGCTGTTGTGCGTCGCGGCGAAGACGGTGCCGGAGAAGGGCTGCGCGGCGTTCGCGGGCGCGACGCCGAGCGCGGTGACGGCAGCGGCAGCGAGCGCGATGGTGCGGAATCGGTGCATTCGGACCCCCAGGTCGGCTGGACAACCGGCGAAATACTGGCGATCTTGGCAGAGATTCATGGCATGTTCTCCTGATGCGGGAAAACGACGAGGAAACGTTCGCCGGGCACGTCGCCGAGCTGCTGTCCGGTTTGCCCGGAGTCGAGGCGGTGGCACTGGGCGGTTCGCGGGCGCGCGGCACCCACCGTCCGGACAGCGACTGGGACTACGCGGTGTACTACCGGGGCGCGTTCGACCCGGACGACCTGCGCGCGCTCAACCTGCCGGGCGAGGTCTCCGGGCTGGGGGAGTGGGGCGGCGGGGTCTTCAACGGCGGTGCGTGGCTGACCGTCGAGGGACAGCCGGTGGACGTGCACTACCGGGATCTGGACGTGGTCGAGCACGAGCTGGCCGAGGCGGAGAAGGGCCGGTTCCATTGGGAGCCGCTGGCGTTCCACCTGGCCGGGATCCCGAGTTACCTGGTGGTGGCGGAGCTGGCGGTGAACCGGGTGCTGCGCGGGGAGCTGCCGCGGCCGGAGTATCCGGAGCTGTTGCGGGAGAACGCGCCCAGGTTCTGGCGCTCTTCGGCGGCGCGGACGATGCACTACGCGAAGTCGGCGTATGTGCGGCACGGGCGGGTGGCGGAGAGCGCGGCTTCGGCCGGGGTGGCGGCGATGCAGGCCGGGCACGCGGTGCTGGCCGCGCGGGGGGAGTGGGTGACGAACGAGAAAACCCTGCTGGAACGGGCGGGGTTGCGCGGGCTGGACGACGTGGTGGCGGGGATGGGGCACGATCTGCCGGGGGCGTTCGCCATGGCGTGCGCGCTGATCGGCCGGGCGGCCGGATCCGAGTAACCCGGAATCTCCGACGGCGCAACGGTTTCCGCTCGTCAAACCTCATCGGAGGGCACGGATCCGTTTCATTTCGCCGGTTTCGGGTATATGACCTCGGCACGGCTGTGGCCGCCGCGCCGTGGCGAGCCGCACGTGCTGAACGGAGGAACGCCCTATGCCACAGTCCGAGCCGGTCGCGAAGGATCCGGACAAGGGATACGTAGCGCTGCTCGGCTGGTCGCTCAACGCGGTCGAGGCGCTCGACCGGTTCGACCGGCGCTACGTCGTGGTCGCCCCGGATTGGGCGGAGAAGTACTGCGTCGAGCACGACATCCCTTACGTGTCGTGGAACTTCGAGCGGCTCAACGACCGGTCGATGGAGATCGCCGAGATGCTGCACGAGGAAGGCGTCGACGTCGCCATCCCGCTGTTCGAGGAGACCGTCGAGTGGGCCGGGGCGATCAACTCGGTGCTGATGGACAACCCGCGCCTGTTCGGCCAGGCGATGCTGCTGCGGGACAAGGCGCTGATGAAGCGGCGCGCGCAGCTCGGCGGCATCCGGGTCGGGATCTTCGAGGAGGCGCACGACCGCGACGACGTCGTCCGGTTCCTCAAGCGGGTCAACCAGACGCTGCTCAAGCTCGACGGCGACCCGAACGATCCCATCCACCTCAAGGCGTTCGACAAGGCCGGCTGCCTCGGCCACCGCGTCATCCGCACCCCGGACGAGATCGACTCGATCCCGGACGAGGAGTTCCCGGTCCTGATGGAATCGCATCTCGACGGCTGGGAGTTCGCCGTCGAGGCGTGGATCCACGGCGGCAAGGTCAAGTTCCTGAACATCTCGGAGTACGTCACGCTCGGGTACTCGGTGTTCGTCCCGGCCACCCCCGAACTGGAGCGGTACCGGCCGCAGATCACCGCGCAGATCGAAAAGCTCGTCAAGACCTTCGACATCGAGTTCGGCTTTGTGCACCCGGAGTATTTCGTCACCAGCGACGGCGAGATGTACTTCGGCGAGGTCGCCTACCGCCCGCCGGGCTTCAAGGTCTTCGAACTGCTCGAACGGGCCTACGGCTTCAACGCCTACCAGGCGCTGGTGCTGTCCTTCGACCCGAAGACGACCGAGGAGGAGATCGACGCGTTCTTCCCGAGGGAGGTCGTGGACGCGAACGGGGTCGCCGGCTGCTTCGGCGTCTATCCTCGACGCCGGGTGGTCAGCGAACTTCAGATCCCGCAGCAGACCGAGGACGACGACTACTACGAGTCACACGACCTGAGCGCGCCGCTGGAAGAGACGGTGACGAAGAGGACCGCGTTCGGCACGCACTGGGGTCTGCTGTACTTCTTCGGGGACGACCCCTACCGGATGCGTGACCTGCTGAAGGAACAGGAACAACTGGATTTCTACGTCTGAGCACGGACGTGTCCGCCACCCCGACCGAAGGACGCACTTGCAGCCGAACGCCGACGTCACAGGCGCGACCACGACGCTGGCCAAACGCGTGGCCTCGCTAGACGATGCCGTCCGGGCCATGGCCGAAGCCCGCGACTTCGGCAAGCACGCGAAGCTGCGGCGGGTGCTGGAGGCGCTGCGACGGGTGCTGCTCCAGCCGGACGGCGCGGCCGCGGTCCGGGCCAGGGCACGGGCGCTGGAGGAGGCCGGGGTCTTCCAGGGCACCGACTGGGACTCCCCGGAGATCCTGATCCCCGCGCTGGTCGGCCCCGGTCTGCACAGCGGGAACTCCGACACCGTGGTGATCGAGGCGACCAGCGAACTGCGGATGCTCGCGGTCGCGTGCGGCGACTACGAGCATCCGACGCTGCCCGCCGACGACGCCCGCGAGTTCCTGTCGCAGGTGCTCGGGGCGAACCTGGAGCTGCTGTTCACGCCGCCCAGCGAGGCCGAGCGGACGAGGCAGGGCCGCACCGCGCAGCTGATCCGGGACCTCCTGCGGTACCTCGCCGACCAGATCGGCTACGACAGCATCCTGGACAAGGTGGTCGAGGAGATCTGGCGGATCCTGCGCCAGCGCCCGATCCAGGTCGACCAGGTCAAATCGCTGATCACCCGGATCTCGATCTACCGCGGCGACCCGGACGTCGACCTGGGCGGTTCGTCGGTGCAGGGGCTGGACCGGCTGATCACCAGCCTGTTCGGGACCACCGAGGCCTGCCGCGAGGACCCGGGCGTCGACGTCTTCCGGGCCCGGCTCGAGGCGATGGACCCGGCGAGCCTGCAGTACGAGGCGGCCGGGTTCGCCCGGGCCATGCACGACACCGGCCTGGTGTCGCCGTACCACGCCGAATTGCTGCGGTACCTCGCGCACGAGAGCGACTACCTCCTCGGCGAGGCGCTCGGCCTGTCCGACGTGGGCCGGAACTGCCTCATGCGCTACCACGACCTGGTCCACCGGCTGATCGAAGAGGCCGTGCATCCGCAGACCGCGCAGTGCGTCTACGGGCTGGCGCTGCTGCTCGACCGCGGCATCCTGTACGAACCGCCGGTCGTGCCCGCGCTGTGGCGGCAGCTGGCGCTGGAGCTGTCCACCGCCTCCCGGGAACGGCTCGCGCTCGTGTTCGGCGACCAGCCGCGGCCCGAGGCGCGGCTGCTCGCGGGCGTGCTGTCGATGCTGGGCCAGCCGCTCGGCGTCGGGCAGGGCGACAACCCGACCTGCCAGTCGGCGCGGGCGCTGTCGATGTGGGCCTACAACGACCCGGACTACCTGCTGCAGGTCGTGGTCTGGGCGGCCCGCGACGACGAGGTCGTCATGCACTTCGAAGGACAGCCGGTCTCGTCGAAGGAGGTCGGCGCCGGGCTGTCCGCCCAGTTGCCCGTCGACCTGGACCCGGTGTCGTCGCTCGTCGTGCCCCATCTCGACCGGATCTACGCCGAGATGGGCCGCCGCTGCGCCGACCGGCCGGGCGACCCGCACCGCTGGGTCAACCCCGAGTTCCACGGCTGGTGGGCCTCGCGGGGTTTCCGGATCAACGTGGACGTCGCCACCGGGAAGCTGATCGACCTCGACGATTTCCTGCGGCAGTTCCACGCGAGCTACCACCCGTCCTACAACGGCGAGCAGCCGCTGATCCACCCGCAGCCGGCCGGGATCGCGGTCACCGACAGCGCCGCCCGCTACGTCGGCTGGCACGCGATCACGATCCTGCGCACCGCCCCGGATCCCGACGACGTCATGCGGGTGTACTTCTACAACCCGAACAACGACAGCGGCCAGGACTGGGGCGACGGCGTCGTGGTCTCCACCGCGGGCAACGGCGAGCGGTTCGGCGAGGCCTCGCTGCCGTTCGACCAGTTCGCGTCCCGGCTCTACATCTTCCACGTCGACCCGAACGAGCACGGCGAGCCGGAGAAGGTGCCCGCCGAGGACGTCGCGCGGATCATCGGCTACCTCGAGCGGAGCTGGGGCGCGGACCGGCTGCCTGCCGGAACGTTGCAGGCGGTGCCGCCGGTCGCCATGGCCGAACCCGAACAGCCGTGAGGGGGAACCCTGAGGGAATCAGATTCCCTGAGAGGGTGTTTCGAAACCCGGTGGCGTGGTCGGGCGTTAGCTGTGATACCGGGGCGGCGTGGCGTTTATCGGGCGGTTGTGTGCAAGCTGCCGTGTAACACACGGATTCAGCGACTGACCACGCGGGTTTCGAAACACTCTCTCAGGGTTCCCCTCACGACCGGCTCGCACGCGGAGCGTGCGGTCTCGGGTTGGAGGGCGAATTCCGTTCCGAGCGGCGGCAGTTCCGCTCCGGCCTGCAGCGCTGCGGCGTGTTCCGGGCCAGTGGGGTCCATGACGGGGTTCGTGTTGTTCAGGTGTGTGTGGGCCCAGCGGGTGGTGCCTGGGTGGTTGGTGAGTGTCGGCAGCGTCGTGGTGATCGGCGTGTGGCCCATCGCCTGCCGGTCGCGGTCGTGAATTCGCTGCCGTGGTAGAAGGTGCCGTCCAGCAGGACGAGGCTCGCGCCGCCCGCGAACTCGTCGAAGGCGGCGGCCAGGTGCGCAGGCAAGGCGCGTGGACGAGCGTGCTGCCGGGGGTCGTGGATGGGGAGGGAAGTGATCACCAGGCCGTCGAGGGTGGTTTCGGTGGAGGGGTGCCAGGTCCAGTCGTGGTACTCGCCGATGATGGAGCGGGCGGGGAAGTGGTCGGTCAGCGCGTGCAGAGCGGCAGCCGGGGCGTGGACGGTGAGCGCCGTCGCCTCGCGGAGCATGAGCAGGCCGAGGGTGTGGTCCAGTTCGGCGTCGGTGAGCAGGGACGTCTCTGGTGGAACGGATGGCTGCCCCCATGCCGGTGCGCGAGGCCCTGGTGAATTCCACCCGGCTCATCGGGTGCACAGTGGACATTCGCGTACTCCGGGATTCTCGCTCAGCGGTACCGTTTTCGGGAACGGACGGGACCGCGGCGGACCGGCCCGGTCCGGCGGGTCATTCCTCGGCGTTTCGTACTCGACGAAGCCGGGCACGGTCCAGATCTCGACGGGTTCGGGCATGGGGAACTCGCTTTCCTCGGGTGGCGCACCGGTGAGCGGGGCAGTCTTCCCGCCCCGACCGCCGTGACCCTCAACGCGCAAAGGCGGCCGGTCGCCAGAGGCGCGCCGAGTTCCCGCTCAGTTTGTAAAGATTCCTTCCGATGGCGCAGCGAGTGATCGCCCCGGGGAGCCGGACGCCGGTTGTCCGCCCGACAGAAACCTTGCGGGGGTGCGGAAACCTCCGGACGCCGCTTGACATCGGGACCGCGGGCGGCCGAATAATAGGGTTCAGGCGCGGTTGACAACGATGTCAGAGGCTATGGGGGCGACGTGACCCAGGTGAATCGCAGGCGGTTTCTGTCCGGCGGTATTGCGGTCGCGGGCGGTGGTGTGCTCGGTGCGTTCGGGGTTTCCGGCGCCGCCGAGGCAGCCCCCGGCGCACGTCCGACTCAGGTCGGCGGCGGCGAGATCGGCAGCGGCTGGACCTTTGTCGCGGCCGACGGCACGGCTGCGGACGGGAGTGTGCTGGCCAGCGCGGAGAACGTCGCTGGGCTCAAGCCCGCCGTGGTCCCGGGGACGTCGCTGACGAGCATGATCGCCAACGGCGAGTATCCCGATCCGTTGTACGGCCACATCGTGACGGACACCGTTCCGGACAGCCTCAAGGACACCGGCTACTGGTACCGGGTCGCGTTCCGGGTGCCGAGGCTGGTTCCGGGGCAGCGGTTCTGGCTGCAGTTCGACGGGATCAACTACCTCGGGACCGTGTGGCTCAACGGGACCAGGGCCGGCACGGTCGAGGGCGCGTTCAAGCGCGCGGTCTTCGAGGTCACCGACATCGTGGCCAAGGCGGACGGGGTGGCTTGGCTGGCGGTGCTGGTCGGGAAACTCGATTACACCGATCCGCCCGCGTTGCCGAGTTACGCCAGCGGGGTGACGCGGGGCGGGCGCAACGGCGGTCCGACCGGGATCACGCTGAAGAACGGGCCGACGTTCTTCTGCACCGCTGGGTGGGACTGGCTGCCTACCGTTCCGGACCGGGATCTGGGGATCTGGCAGCCGGTCACCTGGCGTACCACGGGGCCGGTCCGGGTGGCTGACGTGCAGGTCACTTCGACGCTGTCGCAGGATTTGCGGACCGCCGAGGTCTCGGTCACGCTCGCCCTGGACAGTGCTGCCGCGGAATCCGTCGTGGTGACGGGGTCCCTCGACGGGCGGCCGTTCCGGCGGACGGTCGGTGTTCCCGCTGGGGTGTCGTCGGTGAAGTTGACGTCGAAGGAGATCGCCTGTCTGCGGGTGGACCGGCCGAAGCTGTGGTGGCCCAACGGGTATGGGGAGCCGTACCGGTATCGGCTGGCTGTCGGGGCCGGGACCGGCGGCCAGGTCCACGACGAGCGGACGGTGGACTTCGGGATCCGGCGGATCGAGTACACGACGCCGATGCGGTCGCCGTCCGGGGCGGTGAGCCAGTGCCTGGCCATTACCGTCAACAATCAGCCGATTCTGGTGATGGGCGGGAACTGGGGGCTGGACGAGGCGCTGAAGCGGATTCCCCGGGAGCGGTTGCGGGCGCAGGTCCGGTTGCATCGGGACGCCAATCTCAATGTGATCCGCAATTGGAACGGGCAGAGCAGTACCGAGGACTTCTTCGCCGCCTGCGACGAGTACGGCATCCTGGTCTGGCAGGACTTCTTCTGCTCGACCGAAGGACCGCCCGCGGAGAACATCGCGCGGGATCTCGCCAACATCCGCGATTGCATCGTGCGGTTCCGCAATCATCCGTCGATCTTGCTGTGGTGCGGCGGGAACGAGGGGCCGCCGCCGCAGCCGTTGATCGACGGGCTGGACGCGCTGGTCGCCGAACTGGATCCGCAGCGGGTGGTGCTGACCAGTTCCGCCGGGGACACCGGGGCGAATCCGGTCGACGGGTACCGGTCCGGCGGGCCGTATCACTGGGTGCCGCCCGCTCAGCATTTCTCTCTGAATGACGGTACGCAGTGGCCGCCGTTCCATAACGAGGTCGGATCCTATTCGATTCCTACGCTGGAGTTCATGCGGAAGATGCTTCCGGAGGCTTCGTGGGAGCGGCCGGATGATTTCTGGGCTGATCGGGACGTGAACGGCAACGGCGGCAACGGGGGTGGTGCGGGGTATCTTCGGCTGACGGGCGAGCGGTACGGCGAGGTGCGGAATCTCGCGGATTTCGCACGTAAGTCGCAGTTGATGAATTACGAGTGCATCAGGGCGATTTACGAGGCTCCGGCGGCTCATATGCGGAGTGCGGGGCCTTATCCGCGCACGGGGGTCATCATGTGGATGACCAATCCCGCGCAGCCTAGTTTTGTGTGGCAGATGTACAGCCATGATTTGGAGGCGCATTCGTCGTTCTACGCGGTTCAGCATGCTTGCCGGCGGGTGAATGTGGTGCTGGATGCGCGGAGTTTCGAGGTGATTGTGGCGAATCATTCGCGGGCGATGGTGCGGGGGAGCGTTGAAGCCGCGTTCTACGGGCTGGACGGTGCGGAATTCGCCAGTGCCTCGATGCGGGTGGGCGGAGTGCCCGGTTCTGATCGTGCTGTGGCCGGGAGTGTCGCTTCGCAGGTCGGTGGCGCGCCGTCGGAGATCGCTTTTGTCCGGCTGGTGCTCAGGGATTCGCGTGGCTCGGAGGTGGTGCGGAGTTTTTACTGGGTGGAGAGTCCTGGCCGGGAGGCTGGGTTCTCCGGTTTGGACGGGATGCCCGGGGCGGCCGTTTCGGTGATCGCCGGAGTTTCGCGGGGGCGGGACGGGGCCGAGGTGGCGGTGGACGTGCGGAATATCGGCGAGTCCGTGGCGTTGATGCTGCACTTGCAGGTGTATGACGTGCGGACGGGGGAGCGGGTTCTCCCTGCGACGTTCAGTGACAATTATCTGAATCTGGTCGGCGGGGAAGGGACGAGTGTCCGGGTTCGGCTGGACGAGGGGCAGGTTCGGCGGCATCCGCGGGTCGGGGTTCGGGTGGATGGGTGGAAGCTTGATCAGGGGGCGTCCCGGGTGCGGGGGCGGGGGGTGGAGGTGACGTTCAATCGGGACGCGCTGGATGTGCGTCCGGTGGTTCGGACGTTTGGGGGGTGAGGGGTGGCTCGTCGCCTGGGGGCGACATCGCTTGTGGGGGTTGCGTGGGGCACCCCGAAGCTTGAGTGTGCTGACGGTTCGGGGGTGCTTGTCAAGGCGGGAAAGATGCCTTGACAAGCACCCCCGAACCGCAGGGAGGCTTCGTATCGGGGTTGGGGGAGGGCTGGGCGCCTCGATGGGTGGGTGCGTTGGCTGCGGTGGGTGTGCGGGGGTTCTCGTGCGCGGAGCGTGCTGGTGGCGGTGGGGATTCGCGGGGTGCGGGTGGCGCCCCGATGCGACATTGGGGCGCATCGCGGGCTGCGGCGGACCGGTGGAGGGTCGTGAGGGAATCAGAGTCAATGAGGGTGGCCCTCACGGACCTCGGGCGGGGGCGGGGCGGTGGGTGATCGTCCAGTGTGGACGGTCGGAGGGAGGGCGGGTTGCCGTGTTCGCGGGACTGGCGGATGATGGGCGGCCAGTCCCCGTCCTGTTCCACCGCAGCCCCGGAGGCACGCGATCGCCGGCAACGCCGCCGAACCCGGGCGCACGGTCCTGAGCCGCGCGTTCGCGGTGCTGGATTCCTTCCTGTCCGGCCGGCCCGAGCAGACTCACGGCGAGATCACCCGGGCGACCGGGCTCGCGCCTGCCACGGTGCATCGGCTGCTGGCCGAACTGACCGGCTGGGGCGCGTTGGAGCGCACCGGCAGAGGCCGGTACCGGATCGGGCTCCGGCTGTGGCAGCTCGGGGCGCAGGCGCCGGGCGGGCGCGAGCTGCGGGACGTCGCGTTGCCGTTTCTGCAGGATCTGCTGCAGGTGACGCACGAGGTCGTCCACCTGGTCGTGCTGGACGGGGACCGGGCGCTGTATCTGGAAAAGCTTGAGGCGCATCCGGATGTCGTGGTGACCTCGCGGGTCGGACTGCGGCTTCCGCTGCACGCGGCGGGACCGGGCAAGGTGCTGCTCGCGCACGCGCCGCCGGAATGCCTTGAGAAGATTCTGTCCGGCGGGCTGGAGCGCAGGGCCAGCGGGACGATCACGGATCCCGCGCGGCTGCGGCAGGTGCTGGCGGAGGTCCGGCTGCAAGGGTTCTGCATCTCCCGCAACGAGATGACCGAGGGCGCGTCGTCGGTCGCGGCTCCGGTGCGCGGGCCCGGCGATCAGGTCGTGGCGGCGATTTCCGTGGTGGTGCCCAGTTGCACGCCGAATCTGTCTCCGCTCGTGCCGGTGGTGCGGATGGCCGCGCTGGGGGTCACGCGGGCATTGCAAGGCTGAGGAACTTTTCCGCTGAGTGGAAGAGGGGCTGGGCGGCCGGGGATCGGGCAGGGAGACTCCGGACCGCCCGTTGCCGCGCTGCCGAGGAGAAGTCCGTGAGTCCTGCCCCGACCGTTCGCGACGCCGCGTTCGACGTGCTGCGCCGGTTCGGCGCCACGACGGTGTTCGCCAATCCAGGGTCGACCGAGATCGCGCTGCTCACCGACCTGCCCGACGACCTCGAGTTCGTGCTGGCGCTGCACGAGGGTTCGGTGGTCGGCATGGCGACCGGCTGGGCACTCGCGAACGACCGGCCCGCGGTCGCGATCCTGCACACCACCGCGGGGCTCGGGAACGCGGTCGGCGCGCTCGCGACCGCGCGGGTGAACCGCGCGCCGCTGGTCGTCCTCGTCGGGCAGCAGGACCGCCGCCACCTCGCGCTGGAGCCGTTCCTCACCGGCCACCGGCTCGACGACCTCGCCCGGCCCACGCCGGTGTGGATCGCGGAACCGCCGCGTCCGCAGGACGTTCCGGGCGCGCTCGCCCGCGCCTGGCACGAGGCCCGCGAACACCGCGGCCCGGCGCTGGTGATCGTGCCGATGGACGACTGGTCGGAGCCGGCGGCCACGGACGAGCCGCTGCCCGCCCCGGCCGCGCTGCTCCGCGCGAACGCCGCCGAGCCCGCGGTGCTGGTCGAGCTGGCGAAATTCCTGGGCACGGCAAGCAATCCGGTGCTGGTGGTGGGCGCCGGGGCCGACGACGCCGAATCGTGGCGCGGGCTGACCGCGCTGGCCGAGACGCTCGCGTGCCCGGTGTGGCAGGAGGCGTTCGGCGCCCGCGCCGGATTCCCGCAGGACCACCCGCAGTTCGCCGGACATCTGCCGCCGGGCCGGGAAGAGCTGCGGAAAGCGTTGTCCGGGCACGACGCGGTGCTCTCGGTCGGCGCACCGGTTTTCCGCCAGTACCCGCGGGAACCTGGGCAGCTGACCGAGCCCGGCACGCGCGTCGCGGTGGTCACCGACGATCCGGACGAGGCGCACCGCAGCCCGGCCGATCTCGCGGTGCTGGCGAAGCCGTCGGCGGTGTGCGGTCCGCTGGCGGAGCTGATTCCGGCGCTGGAGCCGGGCGGGGGAAAGATCGGCCGGACGGTCGAGTTGCCCGCGGCGCCGGAGGAGGGCGCGCCGCTCGGGCCGGAGCATGTGTTCGGTCTGCTCGCGCGCCAGCTGCCCAAGGACACGGTGCTGGTCGAGGAATCGCCGTCGAGCCGCCCGTTGCTGCACGCGCTCGTGCCGGCGCGCGAACCGCTCGGGTTCCTCAGCGCGGCCATGGGCGGGCTGGGCTTCGGCATTCCGGCGGCGATCGGGTTGCGGATGGGCGGGCTCAAACGTCCGGTGGTGGCGGTGATCGGGGACGGCTCGTCGCTGTACTCGATCCAGTCGCTGTGGAGCGCCGCGCATTACAGCGTCGGCGTCCTCGTGATCGTGTTGTCCAACGGCGGCTACGCGATCATGGACAAACTCGCCGTGCGGCACGGCGAACGCACGGCCATGGGCGGGAAAGCGCCGTGGCCCGGATTCGACGAGGTCAGCGTGAGCGGGCTCGCGAAATCGCTCGGCTGCCCGGCGCGGCGCGCGGAAACCTACGAAGAACTGGAGTCGGTGTTGAACGAAGTGCTGCCGACGTTGGCCGCGCGCACGGAGCCGCTGGTGCTGGAAGTGGCGGTGAGGGCATGACGCTGCTCGGAACCGGATGGCAGGGCCGGATCTTCTCCGGCGGCTGGATCCCCGGCGCGGGCGGAGAATACGACGCGGTCGAGCCTGCCACTGGGGCGACGCTCGCTCGGGTCGGCGCGGCGGCTCCGGAAGATGTCGCCAGTGCGGCCGCCGCTGCGCAGGAAGCGCAGCGGGCGTGGGCCGCTCTGCCCTACGACCAGCGGGCGCGGGTGTTGCGTCGCGCGGCGCGGCTTTTCGAGGACCACGGCGACGAGATCGACGAGTGGCTCATCCGGGAATCCGGTGCTACGCGGGGGTTCGCGCAGTTCCAGACCCGCGCGGTCGCGGCCGAGGAATG
Source organism: Amycolatopsis rubida (assembly GCF_900115345.1). GTDB lineage: Bacteria > Actinomycetota > Actinomycetes > Mycobacteriales > Pseudonocardiaceae > Amycolatopsis > Amycolatopsis rubida. The sequence continues at coordinate 201,641 of NZ_FOWC01000008.1, forward strand.
CCACGAAGCCGCGGCGCTCGCCGCCCATCCGTACGGGGAACTGTTGCGTTCCAGCCAGCCCCGGCTGTCGATGGCGCGCCGGGTTCCGGCCGGGGTGGTCGGGGTGATCTCGCCGTTCAACGCCCCGGTGATCCTCTCCATCCGCGCGATCGCGCCCGCCTTGGCGCTCGGCAACGCTGTTCTGGCGAAGCCCGACCCGCGCACGGCGGTGTGCGGCGGTGTCGTGCTGGCCAGGATCTTCGAGGAAGCCGGTCTGCCCGAAGGACTGTTCCACCTCTTGCCCGGCGGCGCGGAGGTCGGTGCGGCGCTGGTCGAGGACCCGCTGGTGCGCGTCATCGCGTTCACCGGTTCGACGAACGCGGGCCGCGCAATCGCCGCCGCGGCGGGGGAGCGGCTCAAGCGCGTGCATCTCGAACTCGGCGGCAACTCGGCGCTGGTCGTGCTCGCCGACGCGGACGTCGAGCAGGCCGCGTCGGTCGGCGCGTTCGGTTCGTTCAACCACTCCGGGCAGATCTGCATGGCGACCGGACGGCACCTGGTCGCGGCCGAAATCGCCGACGACTACGCGGCCGCGCTCGCCGAGCACGCGGCCAAGCTGACCGTCGGCGACCCGGCGAACGGCGACGTCGCGCTCGGCCCGCTGATCGACGCGGGACAGCGCGACCGGGTCCACTCGGTGGTCACCGGCAGCGCGGAGGCCGGCGCGAAGATCGCCACCGGCGGCACCTACGAGGACCTGTTCTACCGCCCGACCGTGCTCACCGACGTCCCGCTCGCCGCGCCCGCCTACGCCCAGGAGGTGTTCGGCCCGGTCGCGCCGGTCGTGCCGTTCTCCACAGTGGACGAAGCGGTGCGCCTGGCCGCTGGTACCGAGTACGGGCTGTCGCTGGGCATCCTGACCCGGGACGCCGCGCGGGGGCTGGCGCTGGCCGAGCGGATCCCGTCCGGTCTGGTGCACATCAACGACCAGACGGTGAACGACGAAGCCCTCGCGCCGTTCGGCGGGGTGGGGGATTCGGGAACCGGCTCCCGGCACGGCGGCGCGCAGGCCAACCTGGAGGCGTTCACCGAAACCCAGTGGGTCACCGTACGCGGGGACCTTCCGCAGTACCCGTTCTGAAAGCAATTCGGCCAGGTCCCCTCCGACGACGCAGGTGATGACATGACGGTCTCGACTGATCCCCGGGCGCGCCACGCCCGCTGGGTGGCCCCGCTGTGCTGGACGGCGGTGGCGCTCGAAGGGTTCGACCTGGTGGTGCTGGGCGTCGTGCTGCCCGCGCTGCTCAAGGACAAAGCGTGGGGGCTCGACCCCAACACGGCGTCGCTGATCTCCGCGGTCGGGCTGCTCGGCGTGGCGGTCGGCGCGTTCGCGATCGGCCCGCTCAGCGACCTGTTCGGCCGGCGCGGGATGATGCTGCTGACCGTGGCCAGCTTCTCGGTCTGCACGCTGCTGTGCGCGTTCGCGAACGGGCCGTGGCTGTTCGGCGTGCTGCGGTTCCTGGCCGGGCTTGGGCTCGGCGGCGTGCTCCCGACGGCGTTGGCGCTGATCACCGAGTACGCGCGGATCGGCCGCGGCGGCAGCGCGACCACCGTGCTGATGACCGGCTACCACGTCGGCGCGGTGCTCACCGCGCTGCTGGGAATCCTGGTGCTGCAACGGTTCGGCTGGCAGTGGATGTTCGTCATCGGGGCCGCGCCCGCGCTGATCCTGGTGCCGCTCATGCTGAAGTTCCTGCCCGAGTCGAAGGCGCTGGAACGGGCGAAGGAAGCGCGGCGGAACCGCAACCCGCTCGGTGTCCTGTTCCGGCACGGCTACGGCCGCGCGACGATCGCGTTCTGGGTGACGTCGTTCATGGGGCTGCTGCTGGTGTACGGCCTGAACACCTGGCTGCCGCAGATCATGCGCGCGGCGGGCTACGAACTCGGCGCGGCGCTGGCGCTGCTGCTGGTGCTGAACGTCGGCGCGGTCCTCGGCCTGCTGGTCGGCGGCCGGGTCGCGGACAAGATCGGCTACCGCCGTTCCACCATCCTGTGGTTCGCCGCGGCGGCGGTGTTCCTGGCGCTGCTGAGCATCAAGCTGCCCGGGGCGAGCGTGTACGCCGGCGTGCTGCTGGCGGGGATCTTCACCTTCAGTTCGCAGGTGCTGGTTTACGTGTACATCGCCCGCGTGTACCCCGCCGAGGCACGCGGCACCGGGCTGGGCGCGGCGAGCGGGATCGGCCGGTTCGGCGCGATGTCCGGGCCGCTGGTGACCGGGCTGCTGCTGTCGGCGGGGCTGGCGTATCCGTGGGGGTTCTATCTGTTCGCGGTGGTGGCGGTGATCGGGGCGCTCGCGATCGCGGCGGTGAACCGGGATCCGGCTCCGGACGCTCCGGCGGACAGCCCGGTGCCGGACGCGGTTCCGGCCCCGGAGAGCTGAGTCATTCGGCGGTCGTCTGGGCGATCCGGTCGCTGTCGGTGTCGTAGTCGAACAGTTCCGCGTACCGGCCCCAGTCGATCGCCGTGTCCAGCTGCTGGCGGGCGTCGGTGGTGGAGAAGCCGCGGCGGAGGAGGTCGAGGAAGAACTCCGCGCGCAGCGTGCCGTCCGAGCTGGCGGTGAGCGCGTTGACGATCGTGCGCACCAGCGGCGCCCGGTCGCGGACCTGACCGGCGAAGATCTTCTTGCTGGTCTGGATGTCCGCGGTGGTGAAGGCGGTGCCGACCGGGGTCAGGTGCAGGTCGCCGCCCGCCACGAAGAGAAGATCCAGCAGGGCGGCGGCGTCCACGAGCGGCAGCAGGTCGTCGACCTCGAAACTCAGCTCGGCGGCGAGATCCGGCAGGTCGGCGTGCCCGCCGCGGGCGTAGACGAGTTCGACCAGCCCGGCGAGCCCGCCGACCGACGCGGGCGGCAGCGGCCGGGCGGTGGGCGTGGCCTGCGCGGGTTCGACGGCGGCCGGGTCGCGTCCGGTCAGCAGGTCGTAGAGGCGATCGACCAGCGCGGCGAACGCGGGGGATGTGCGGTCGCGCGGCCGGGCGAGATCGACCTCCACTTCCGCGCGCAGGTTTCCGGGGTTGGAACCGAGGACCAGCACCCGGTCGGCGAGCAGCACGGCCTCCTCGATGTTGTGCGTGACGATGCAGACCGCCTTGGTCGGGAAATCTTCGCGCTGCCACAGGCTCATCAGCTCGGTGCGGAGGTTTTCCGCGGTCAGCACGTCGAGCGCGGAGAACGGTTCGTCCATCAGCAGGACGTCCGGTTCGAGCACGAGCGCGCGGGCGAAACCGACGCGCTGCCGCATCCCGCCGGAGAGTTCCTTGGGATAAGCGGATTCGAAGCCGTCGAGACCGATGAGGTCGATCGCTTGCAACGCACGGTCCCGGCGGGCTCTCGGCGGGATCCCGCGCGCGGCGAGGCCGAGTTCGACGTTGTCCTGCACGGTCAGCCACGGCATCAGGGCGAAGGTCTGGAACACCATCGCGGTGCCCGGGTTGGCCCCGTCGAGTTCGTCGCCGCGGTAGCGCACGATGCCGCGGGTCGGGCCGATCAGCCCGGCGATCGTGCGCAGCAGCGTCGACTTCCCGCTGCCGGACCGGCCGAGCAACGCGACGATCTCGCCGGCGCGCAGGTCGAGGGTGATGTCGTCGAGGACGCGCAGTTCGTCGCCCGCCGAACCGGGGAAGCTTTTGCTGACCTGCTCGACGGACACGAGGACTTCGGACATGAGAATACCTTTCAGGACAGGGAGAACCGGCGTTCGGCGAGGCGGTACAGCCGCCGCCAGAAGAGCCGGTTGAGACCGACGACGTACAGGCTCATCACCGCGACGCCGAGCAGGATCCGCCCGGAATCGCCGGAGCCGGTCGCGTCGGCGATGTAGGCGCCGAGGCCGGTCGCGGTGAGCGTGACCCCGTTGTAGGACACGATTTCCGCGACGATGGAGGCGTTCCACGCGCCGCCCGCCGCGGTGATCCCGCCGGTGACGTAGCCCGGGAAAATGGCGGGCAGCACGAGGCGGCGCCACCACAGCGCGCGCGGCAGCCGCAGGTTCGCGGCGGCCTCGCGCAGGTCGTGCGGGATGGCCGAGGCCCCCGCGATGACGTTGAACAGGATGTACCACTGCGCGCCGAGACTCATCAGCAGGATGCCGCCCCAGTCCAGGGAAATCCCGGTCGCCACGAGCACGGCGGTGATCAGCGGGAACAGGAAGTTCGCCGGGAACGACGCGAGCACCTGCACGACCGGCTGGGCGAGCCGCGACACCCGCGGGTTCATCCCGATCCACACGCCGATCGGCACCCACACTAGTGTCCCGGCGACCACCAGCGTCACCACCCGCGCGAACGTGATCAGGCCGAGCAGCAGCACGTGGCCGATCTCGCCGTATCCGGTGGTCTCGCCGATGAACAGCACCATGCGCACGGCACCGCAGAGGATCAGCCCGAAGACGACGACACTGAACACGATGTCCGCGGCGCGCCGGCGGGCGGGGGAGAACCGCAGCGGGTACTCGGCGAGCCCGAACACCGCCAGCGCCCGGTCGAGCGGGAACACCAGCTTGCCGAGCACCCGGCCGAGCAGCGCCGGGATCCGCGAGCGGCGCAGCAGATCGAGCACCAGGCTGCGGGGTGCTTCGGCGGCTTCGGAGTTCTCGATGCGGAACCGCTCCGACCACGCGGTGAGCGGACGCCAGAACAGCACATTCACTCCGACGACCAGGACCACCATCACGCCGACAGCCAGCAGCACCTTGCCGAGGTCGCCCTCTTCGGAAGCTGCCGCGACGTACGCGCCGATGCCGGGCAGCGCGAACTTCTGGTTGTTGACGCTGAGCGCTTCGGAGGCGGTGAGGAAGAACCAGCCGCCGCCGAAGCTCATCATCCCGTTCCAGACCAGCGGGATCATGCCGCTCGGCACGTCGACGCGCCAGAATCGCTGCCAGCGGGACAGCCGCAGCAACCGCGACGCCTCGTCGAGATCGCGCGGTTGCGACACCAGCGAGTGGTGGAACGCGAACGTCATGTTCCACGCCTGCGAGGTGAAGATCGCGAAGATCGACGCGCATTCCAGGCCGAGTTGCGAGCCGGGGAACAGCGCGATGAACCCGGTGATCGTCACCGACAGGAAGCCGAGCACCGGCACCGACTGGAGGATGTCGAGCGCGGGCAAGAGGATCTTTTCGGTGCGCCGCAGCCGGGCCGCCGCAGTCGCGTAGACGAAGGTGAACCCGACCGACAGCACGAGCGCGACGAACATCCGCAGCAGCGAGCGTCCGGCGTAGTAGGGGAGTTCGGCCGGATCAGTGGACACTGTGGACGGTGCGGTCGCCGGAGTCCACGCCGTGGCGGTGCCGTGCGCGAGCCGCACGATCAGCCACAACGCCGCGGCGGCGCCGAGGAACACCGCCACGTCGGCGGCCGTGCGGCGGGGCCGGACGAGCGCGCCGCGGGTGGGGAAGGTGGGAAGCATGGTCTAGTTCTCGCTGTCTCGCTCGGAGTAAGAGAGTTCGGCCTGCCAGCGCACGCTGGTCACCGACGGCTCCATGGACAGCCGGCTCACCGCCGACTCCATCTGCTTGTCGTCGCGCTGGTCGGCGCACAGTTCGGCGCGGACCTGCACCTGCCCGTCAGTGTCGGTATTGGTGCTGGTGACCGATTGCAGGGCGAAATCGGTACGCGCCAGCGCCTGCACGAGCAACGCGCGCACGTGTGCTTCGGAATCGTCCTTGGTCACCGCCAGGAAGGTGTAGGAGGTCGGGGTTTCGCGGCCGGTCGCCGGACGGCGGTCGACCGCCCGGCCGAGCGGCCGCAGCGCGATGTTCACCGCCATCACCACGGCAGTGCCCGCGCCCGCGGCCGTGTACAGCCCGGCTCCGGCGAGCGCGCCCACCGCGGCGGAACACCACAGCGTCGCTGCCGTGTTGAGCCCGCGCACGGTCAGTCCTTCGCGCAGAATCACGCCCGCGCCGAGGAAACCGATTCCGGAAACAATTTGCGCGGCGACCCGGGTGGGGTCGGCGCTCGCTCCGCTGAAACCGTGCGCGGACAGCAGCACGAACAGCGTCGACCCGGCCGCGACCAGCGCGTTCGTGCGCAGTCCTGCCATCCGGGCGCGGTATTGGCGTTCAAATCCGATCACCGTGCCGAGGCCCACTCCGGCGCCAAGGCGCAGCAACATCTCCGCAGTCGTCATCTGCGCTCCCACTGATTGGTGCGAAAAATTCAGAAATAGTCGGGAAAAGCCGGAAAAAGGACGGTTACCACCACGCCCGCCGGCGTGCGTAGCCGCGTTTCGCTATGTGGGCCGCCAGCGCGTACCCGGCCAGCACGAGCACCAGCCACAGCAGGTAGCCGGCGGGCAGCGCCTGCATCCGCAACGGTCCGGCGAGCGGCGACAGCGGCACCAGCAAACCGACGAGCGCGGCGGCTGCCGTGGCCAGCACGACCGGGCGGCTGGCGCGCGGGGAAGTGCCGCGCCCGCGCAGCACGAGCACGACCAGCAGCTGCGAGAGCAGACCCTCGACGAACCAGCCGGTCTGGAACAGCAACGGGTCCGCGCCCGCACCGAAGACGTGCCACAGCACAGCGAACGTCGCGAGGTCGAACAGCGACGACAACGGGCCGAAGACGAGCATGAAACCGGTCAGCCCGCGGGCGTCCCAGCGGCGCGGACGGCTGAGGTATTCGTCGTCCACCCGATCCCACGCCAGCGCGAGCTGGGCCAGGTCGTAGAGCAGGTTCGACACCACGAGCTGGATCGGCAGGATGGGCAGGAACGGCAGAAACGCGCTGGCCGCGAGCACCGACAGCACGTTGCCGAAGTTCGACGCGGCGGTGATGCTGACATACTTCAGCGTGTTGCCGAGCGCCCGCCGTCCTTCGGCCACGCCGCGAGCGAGCACGCCCAGGTCGCGGTCCAGCAGCACCAGGTCCGCCGCCTCCTTCGCCGCGTCGGTGGCGGTGTCCGGAGCGATCCCGACGTCGGCGGTGCGCAGCGCGGTGACGTCGTTGACGCCGTCGCCGACAAAGCCGACCGCACAGCCGTTCTCGCGCAACGCGGTGACCACGCGGGCCTTGTGCGCCGGTGTGAGCTTCGCGAAGACGGTGGTGTCCTTGACGATCTCGCGCAATTCAGCGTCGTCCGCCGCTTCGACCCGGCGGCCGAGCACGACCTCGCCGACCGGGATGCCCGCCGAATCCGCGACGCGCGCGGCGACATGCCGGTTGTCGCCGGTCAGCACTTTCAGCGCGACGCCTTGCTCGCCAAGGGCTTTCGCCGCGTTGACGACGCCGTCGCGGACCGGGTCGACGAATCCCACGAAACCGACGAGGATCATCTCGTTCTCGTCAGTTTCGTCGAATCCGCCGAGCCCGGCGCTGACTTCCCGGGCGGCTACCGCGAGCACCCGCATGCCGTGCTCGGCGTACGCGCGCACCAGTTCTTCCGCGCCGATCCGGGCCGCGTCGTCGAATTCGGTGACGACGCCGTCGCGGCGCGCGTGGCCGCAGCGCGGCAGGATCTCGTCCGGGTCGCCCTTGCTGATCAGCAGGTGTTCGCTCCCGCGCCGGACCACGACGCTGGCCCGGCGGCGCGCGTGGTCGAAACCGATCTCGGCGACGCCGGTGAACAGCGCGTCGGCGACCAGGTCGTCCTCGCCGTCGAACAGGGTCTCGATCGCCTCGTCCAGCCGGTCGTGCCGGTCGGTCTGGAACCGCACCGCCAGCCCGGCGTATTCGGCTGCTTCGCCGTCCGGGCTGCCGGAGTAGTCGACGCTGTGCGCGTAGGCGATCCGGTCCTCGGTGAGCGTGCCGGTCTTGTCGACGCACAGCACGTCCATCGCGGCGAGGTCCTGAATGGCGTTGAGCCGCTTGACAATCACCTGCCGCCGGGACAGCGCGGCCGCGCCCCGGGCGAGGTTCGTGGTGACGATGACCGGCAGCATTTCCGGCGTGAGACCGACCGCGACGGCGACCGCGAACATCCCGGCTTGCGCCCAGTCTCCGGTGACCGTGCCGTTGACGACGAGCACGATCGGGACCATCACCAGCATGAACCGCACGAGCGTCCAGCCGACGCGGCGTACCCCGGCGTCGAAGCTGGATTCCGCGCGCGGCTCGGCGGATTGCTTGGCCAGCGCGCCGAAGTAGGTCTCGCTGCCGGTCGCGGCTACTACCGCGGTAGCCGTTCCGCCGACCACCGAGGTCCCCGCGAAGCCGAGCGCGGGCGTCTCGACGAGTTCGTGCTCCTCGTGCTTGCCGGGCTGGGGCGCGCGCTTCGCGACCGGCAATGCCTCGCCCGACAGCGCGGACTGGTCGACCACGAAGTCTTTCGCGGCGACAATGCGCACATCAGCCGGGATCACGTCGCCGGGTCCGAGCAGCACGACGTCGCCGGGCACGAGGTCTGCCGTGGGCACTTCACGCTCGCTGCCGGGAAACTCCGCCGCCGCGCGCCGACGCACGGTGACAGTGGTGGTGATCTGGTCGCGGACCGCGCTGATCGCGCGCTCGGACCGGGATTGCTGCCAGAAGCGGAGGCCGATGCTGAGCGCGACCATCACGCCGACGGTCACCGCGCCGCGAATGTCGCCGACGCCGGCGAAGACCACGCCGAGCGCGGTCAGCAACGCGACGAACGGGCTTCGCGCGGCGGCCCAGACGCGGACGGGCGCACGGTCCGTTCCGTCGATGCGGTTGTCGCCGAAGCGGCGCAACCGTTCGGCCGCTTCGTTCTCGGTGAGGCCTTTGGGCGAGCTGCCGAGATTCCGGAAGAGAGTGAGCACCGGCGCGTCGCCGTGGGCGCGCAGGGCGGGAAAGCGGGTCATGGTCGTCCCCTCGAGGTCTGCTGGGCGGCAGCGGACCGCGCGGGGGCCCCGGCCCTACCTGGCGGCCCGGCTTCCCGCGCGGTCGCGGCACCTACTTCCTTCGCCGGTCACCCGGCTCACCTCCTCCGCAAGACTCATCGACCGGCGGTTCGCGCCGGCCGGGGACCAGTAGAGCGCAGATCACGGAAACAGTCAAACACTTGTGCAACTGATGGGGGCTAAGTCACCCTGGAGGCCCACCCGAGAGGATGTCCGTCGTGTCCACCCCACCCCAGCCCCCGCCGGAACCGCTCCCCGCCGACCTGCTGCAGGACGCGGCCGCGACGTTCGGCCTGCTGTCCGCGACCGTGCGGCTGCACCTGCTCTGGCTGCTGTCGCACGGGGAGCGCGACGTCGGCACGCTCGCCGAGGAGACCGGCCAGACCGTGCCGACCGCCAGCCACCACCTGGGCAAACTGAAACTCGCCGGGCTGGTGCGCGCCCGTCGCGAGGGAAAACGGCAGGTGTACGTGCTCGACGATCCGCACGTGCGCCACATCGTCCAGCTGGCGGTGCAGCATCACCAGGAACTGACCGGCGAGGTCGGGCGGCGCAGCAAGGGCGCTTGATCTCGGCCTCGTGGCGCGACGCGGAGGGGGTGTGGATCGTAGGCTCGCGGTCATGGCCGAGCTGAACTTCTACTTCGATCCGGTGTGCCCGTTCGCGTGGATGACCGGCAAGTGGGTCCGCCAGGTGGCCCGCCAGCGCTCGTACGAGGTGGACTGGCGGTTCATCTCGCTGCGGCTGCTGAACGCGCATCTGGACTACTCGGCGCACTTCCCGCCGGAGTACGACGCTTCGCACACGTCCGGACTCCGGCTGCTGCGCGTGGCGGCCGCGGTGCGCGCCTCACACGGCCGGGAGGCGGTCGGCCCGCTGTACGAGGCGCTGGGGGAGCAGAACTTCGAGAGCGCTCTGGTCGAGGACACTGCCGAGGCTCGGGCCGCGCAGGGCACTCGCTCGGCTGCTGCGACGGCGCTTTCGCGCGCCGGCCTTCCGGCGGACCTTGCCGACGCGGTCGACGATGCTCAGCGGGACGCGGAGATCCAGCGGGAGACTGATGAAGCCCTTTCGCTGACCGGCAAGGACGTCGGGACGCCGATCCTGCACTTCCAGCCGCCGGAGGGGGTCGCGTTCTTCGGCCCGGTGATCAGCCGGCTGCCCTCGGACGAGGAGGCGGTGGAGCTGTGGGATCACGTGGCGGGGTTGGCCGCGTTCCCGGGATTCGCCGAGCTGAAGCGGAGTGTGCGGGAGATGCCGCAGTTGCCGTCGTTCGGGGTCGGGGCGGGGGAGACCGGGCGGGAACAGGATTGGCACGGCGGGAGCCGGCGGCTGAAGAAGTAGGAGTCGGGCAGAGCCGCGTCATGGATCCCGATCGGCCGCCCGAGGCCACCAAGTGGACGATCCACGGCGAACGCGTAGTCGACGACACGCGACGCTTGCGGCTCAGCGTCGCCTCGGTCGAATTGCCGGATGGCGTGACCTTCGAGCAGTACGTCGTGCGGATGCCGAAGGCCGCGATGATGGTGGTCCTCGACGATTCCGGCAGGTCGGTGCTGATGCTGTGGCGGCATCGCTGGATCTTCGACCGGTGGGTGTGGGAACTGCCCGGGGGATACGTCGACCCGGACGAGAACCCGGCGATCACGGCGGCGCGCGAGGTCGAAGAGGAGACGGGGTGGCGGCACCGCACCAGCGAGCCGTTGGCTTCGCTTCAGCCGAACGTCGGCATCGCGGACAACGAAAACCTGCTTTTCCTGTCCAGGGGCGCGGAGTACATCGGCGGCGAGACCGACATCAACGAGGCGGAGCGGGTGGCGTGGGTGCCGTTGCCGGCTGTGCGCGAGCGGATCGCGAGAGGCGAGATTCTCGGCGCTTCGTCGCTGGTCGGTCTGCTTCATGTGATCGCGTTTCCACCGGACCCGCGCTGAAACGGAGGAACTGCTCCGGCCGCGTGGTCGTCGCATCTGGTCGCGGCGACTGTCGACTTCGTTACACCGTCGGAGAATTTCGTCCCCCGAACGCGCGAACCTGACACACTGGGAGTTGACGACGACTCCGGGAGTGTCCATGTCGCGCGACAGCTATCGGACAGTTCGCACACCGGACGGCCTCGATCTGGCCGGCACCCTGACCGAGCCGGACGGCAGAGCCCGCCGGGCGGTGCTGCTCGTGCAAGGGGCGAGCGTCACCCGTGAGGAAGGCGGCTTCTTCACCCGGCTCGCCGCAGGCCTGGCCGAGGCCGACATCGCCTCGCTGAGAGCCGACCTGCCCGGTCACGGCGAAAGCGAAGGCCGTCAGGAGGATCTGACGCTTTTCGCGCTGCTCAACGTGATCCGAGCCGGCATCGAGCAGCTGTCCGGCGCTGTCCCGGGCGTGCGCACGTCGCTCGCGGCGGCCAGTTTCTCCGGCGGCGTCGCGGCGTACTACGCGGCCAAGCGACCGGCGGACGTCGAGCGGCTTGTCCTGTTCAACCCCCTCATCGACTACCGCGGGCGGTTCATCGAAGAGAAGTCCGCGTGGTCGCCGGAGGGCTACCTCGACGACGAGGGCGCCGCCGACCTCAAGCGCCAGGGCTATCTCGGCCACGGGCCGGGCTTCCGGCTCGGCCGGGCGCTGCTCAACGAGGCGTTCTGGTTCGAGGCCCGCGAAAACCTGCCGCACATCGCCGCGCCGACGCTTGTCGTGCACGGCAGCGCGGACACGTTCGTCCCCGTCGAGTCGTCGCAGGCGGCTGATCGGGAGCTCGTCTGCGAACACCGGCTGCTTCAGCTCGACGGCGCACAGCACGGTTTCGCGGTTCACGACGATCCCGAGTACGCCGATCCGCGGACGCGAGCATGGCAACAGCAGGTGATCCGCGAGGTCCGGGAATGGCTTCGATAACGGGTCAGCCGTTCAGCGCCGCGCGCAGTTCCCGGACGTCCGGGCGGTTGTGCCATGGCTTGAGCACTTCGACGACCCGGCGGAGTTCTTCGTTGGTGCGGCGGGAGTTCGTTTCCGCGGCTCGACGGGCCGAGATGAGGCCGGTTCTGGCTGCCTGGTCCGGTTCGCCGGAGAGGGCCAGCGAGTTCGCCATGAGGGACAAGAAGAAGCCGTAGTCGCGACGGGAGAAGTGGGTTTCCTTCAACGTTTTCTCGTACAGCTCCACCGACCGGCGCGGTTCGCCCGCTTCGGTGTAGCAGATGGCTGTCTGCATGGTCAGGAGAGTCGCGTTGAAATGCGCGCCCAGCGGCGATTCGACCGGTCCGGCGTCGTCCAGCAGTTTCCAGGCGACGTCGAGTGTGCGGTTGACCTGATCGGGCGACGCGCCGAGCATCGCCTCCGCGCGGGCTTCCTGCTGGGCGGCCTCGGCCTGGAGCCGCTGGGGGAGCGACCAGGGGCCGTTGCGCACCGCCCGGGTGAGGACGAGCATTCGCCGCGGATCGCGTTCGTCGTAGGCGACCTGGGCTTTCTTGAGCAGAATGTAGCCCTGCATCGTGCTGTCGCCGGCCGCCTGCGCCCATTCCATCGCGCGGTCGTGCCAGTACAGCGAGTCTTCCCGCTGCCTGCGGTCCCGGTAAAGCCATCCGGCGAACTCCGCGCCCTCCGAACCGATTCGCAGCAGGTCCCGCTGATCGTCGGGAGCCGCGTCGCGGGCGATGCGGTCGATGATGTCCAGCACGCCGAGCGTCATCGGAAGCGTTTTGGCCGGACCGCGTTCGCCGTCCTCGTGTTTGTACTGGTCGAGCTGCCTGCGGAGATAGTGCGTGACGGTTTTGTCCATGTACCGCCGGGGATTCTCCAGCGCTCGCGCGACATGCTCGGCGCTGCCTATCCCCAGCGCGGGCAAAGCCGCGACCGGCAGGCCGTTTTTGAGCAGTGAGCGGCGACTGAGCGGGCTCATGGCGTCCCATTCTGTGGTCGGAACCGCTGGCTGGGCCGCGTCGCCGAGCGCGGGCACGAGCCGGGCGAGGACGCTGGCCGCGACGGTCGCCCGGTCCAGCGGCAGCGCGACCGGACGCCCGTCCACGACGACGGGCAGCAGGACGCTCGGCGCTCCCGGCGGCCTGCGGAGGTCCGCCGGGGTGCCTTCCCGGAGCAGTTCCTCGAGCCGGGCGGGGCTGATGCGCAGCAGCCGGGCGAGCCGGTCGCGCCGGTGCGGACGCGGCTCGGAGCGGCCGGATTCCCAGGCGCGGATGCTTTTTTCGTCGGCGGGCAGCAGCGCGGCGAGCTTTTCTTGCGTCAGGTTCGCCGCTTTGCGTGCCCGGACAAGTCCCTCTCGCCGTTCGCCCATGGGCGACACCCCTTCGCAACAACGCGGGGTCACTAGGTTACCGCAGGTCACCGTGTGCGAGGCAAGGCGATTCCCTCGGTTGCCGCCCGCTTTTCGCCCGGTTTGCTGGCTGGTCCAGGCCACTGGCCGGCCCCATGGTGGTGGGGCACCGCGAAGACACTTCCGAAGCCGAGAGGTGGATCGCATGAAGGCGGCAGCGACGCTCGGCGAGGCGACCCGCACCGGCCATCCGGCAGTGGTCATCGTGTGTTGCGCGCTCTTGCTGCTGGTACTGCTCTCGATGTGGCTCTGGCACGCACGCCGGCCGATCCCGCCCCCGCGCGGAAAGCTGACCGTCCGCGACCTCCAGGCGCGGCTGGACTACGAGGTCCAGGCCGAGATCGAACAAGCCCGGCTGGCCGAGTTCCGCCGGACGGCCGAGGAGGCCGCCGCCGAACGAGCCGGCGAGGACACCGAAGTCCTCCCGAAAGTCGAGGACACCGTCTTCCCGGAGGCCGAAAGCCCGCGAAAAGGGGAGAAGCCCGATAAGGCTCGGTGCGGTTAGGAGCGTCCCGCCCTTCGCTCACCGCACCGTTATGCCTGCCCCAGCCTGGCGCGGCACGCCACCTCCCCTGGGCTGGGGCAGGCCTCAAACTTGCCCGATCGGGACGAGCCCGTGAGTTTGCCGGTAAGAGCACGTCTCACGACGCGTGCAGCCGTTGCCTGATGTGCTGGACCAACGGTAGACCGCGTCGAAGGTGCGGCAGCCGTTGTCAGATTGTGGACATGCCTGAGCGTGCGGAGCCAGAAAGCCTCGCGGGTCAGGTCGGGGTGCAGGGGCCTGACAAGGCTCTCGCACTGGTCCGCGAGCCGATGGACAACAGCGGCCACGGTGCCTGAGCCGCGGCTTCGCGCAGGCCGAAAGGGGTTGCTGGTTCGCGCGGACGGACTCTGCGAGCTTGGTTCACTGGTCAACCACCGGATCGCCCGAGACACCTTGTTGAGCCACGTCGACGTGATCCCAGGTCTTTGCGAAGCGGCCGGCACTGTTACCGGGGACCTCGGCCAGCCTGGCGGCTTCCGTCGCCGCCTCCGCCGCGAGCGTTCGCTTGTTCGGTTGCCAGATCGGCCGGGAGCAGGGCGATACGGTGCAAGCTGCCGACCGGTTTCGTGTCGATATGCACTCAGAGAGGCGGCGACTGGCGGCTTCGCTGCTCCTGAACTTGATGCGGTCGGAATGGCTGGGGCCGCGAGCGCGCTGCCGTGAACAAAACAGTCGCAGACCATGCCCTCCGGCACTGCGGCAGTCGACTCGGTCTACGACTGCGAAACCTACTTGCGGCACCAGCATCACTTGGTCGGAGTAATCCTCTTGACGGGACGCAAAGCAGGCGAGGAGGGCAGATTTACCTCTTGCTTTAACATTATCGACGGTGCTATCCATAATGCTTCTCAGGCGCGGAAAGCGTGCAGGTGAGCAATGGTTCCTGTTTTGGGGCGGGGGTTCCCGCGCTATCTGCCCTAAAACCCCCGCCAATACTCGTCGGTTCCGGCGGCGACGTTCTCCGGCTTCGCGGCGGCGCTGCTGGCGTGGGTCCGCGTCGCGATCCAGAGCGTTTCCTCGACGAGGTCGCATCGGGGACCGTGCCGGCGCAGCACGTGGGCGAGGCCGACATCGGCCGTCTCCTCGCGCTTGTTCCAAGTCGGCAACCCGGTCGGTTCTCGCGGGCAGGAAACGCGAGTCCGGCAGGAGTTTCAGTCTGTCCGGGAATGACTGCGTGGTCAGCGCCGTTCGGGGATGATCACCGGGTTGTCGTCTGAATGTCGATCTCGCCGGCGAGCGTCCACTTCGCGTTGTCCTTGCGGCACAGGAAACTCAACCGCAGGACCGTGCCGCGCGCGCGTCGCCGGTCGTGCCTGGTCTGGCCTTCCGGCCAGGTCGGCGGCGTTGTGGGCTCAAGGACGAACGGCAGCATCTCGCCGACGGGCATTCCGCTGGTCGGCGTGGTGCGGCCGGTGGCGTCTGCGCAGGGCACGCCGGACGCTGGGTCGGCTCCGGGGCCGGCGCCCCGCACGAACTTCAGCGGGCTCCACAGGTGCGCGGCCGCCGCCTCCGGGGGACGGGCCGCCGGCGAGAGGAGCACCCTGACCTCGCCACGGGTTGTCGTTCCGAATGGCCACGACCGAGCTCGTCCAGTCCGCCGAGCTCGGGCGGGCCGCGGAGTTCCACCGTGAACTCGGAGTCCGGGGAGCCGGCGTTGGCCGGGGCGCGCCGAATCCGCAACTGCGGGGTGAGTTCGAAGTGCCGCCGGTCGCGCTCCAGCGCGGCGGTGGTCTAGTCGGCGACCGCCGAGCGCGTAGTTGCCCGCGCCGCCATCCGGGCGTGGCCGGCGCTGGCGAGCGAGACGAGCGCCACGATCAACGCTGCCTGGTCCATGCGCGCGGACTCTGGCCCTGCCGCGGCGACCTGCGGGGAGACAGCCTGCGCCGTGCTGTTCACATGTTCATTTCGCAGCACGGGATTCGGGCCCCGAATGGAGGTATCGTGCTCTCGCAGGGGACATAGAGAATGTGGCAAAGGCGTAACGGATCAGCTTCGATGTCGGGGGACGGTCGGCCGAGGGTTCAATGCCAGCGATGCCAAGGGACACCGATGACCAGAGGACTTGCACTCGAACCGTTGTCGCTCCTGAGGGGAAACGAACTGTTCCGTTCGGGCGACCTTGACTATGTGCGCGACCAAGTGGGGCGTGTCTTCTGTCCGCACCGCCTGGAGTTGGTCGGCCACGG
Source organism: Amycolatopsis rubida (assembly GCF_900115345.1). Taxonomy (GTDB): domain Bacteria; phylum Actinomycetota; class Actinomycetes; order Mycobacteriales; family Pseudonocardiaceae; genus Amycolatopsis; species Amycolatopsis rubida. Next base: position 217,526 of record NZ_FOWC01000008.1, read on the forward strand.
CGCGCGCCTGGACGCGCGGATGCGTACGAAGTGGCTGCGCACCATCGGCATCAACCTCGTCGGCTATGGCGGCGAGGTGCTTGTCGGACCGGGGCTGCTCAACGATTTTCTCGTCATCATGATCCCGCTGACGGGCCACGCGCTGGTGCGATCCGGCAATGAGGATATCGAATCGCATCCCGGTCTCGCCACTATTCCGCACCCCGACCGGCCGCTGACCATGCGCTGGAGCGCAGACTGCGTGAAGCTGATCGTGCGGATCGAGCGCTCATGCTTGGAAGCCAACGTGCGAGAGCATTTCGGCCACGCTCTTGACGAGAGGCCGATAGATTTCCGCCCCGACATGGACGTTGCCTCGGGCTACGGGGCGGGGTGGGCCAACCTCGCGCTGACCATCGCGCACGACCTCGATGATGAGCCCAGCCTGTTCGACGACACGCTGTTGGCGCGTACCTGGGAGCAGATCCTCATGCTGAGTCTGTTCCGGGCGCAGTCCGGTTTCGGTGAGCCCGAGTCGCCCGCTCGGTCGCAGATCGCGTCGCGTCGCCATGTCAACGCCGCACTCGCGGCGATCCGGCACCGTGTGGACGAACCGTGGACGATCGAACGTCTCGCGCGTGAGGTCGGGACCGGCAAGCGCAGCCTCCAGTCCGCGTTCCAGGACGCTGGCAGCACCTTCACCGGCGAACTCCGTGACGCGCGGCTGCGCAAAGCGCGGGACATCCTTCGGGTTTCCGCGCCGGGCTCGGTGAATGTCGCGAGTGTTTTCGCCCGGTGCGGGCTGCAGCATCACGGGCGCGCATCGGGTCGGTACCGGGCGCTCTTCGGGGAACGCCCCACGGACACGCTGCAGCGATGACGAGCAATGCGTTCCGGGGCGGGGCATCCGGCGGCTGTGGCTAGGTGATGGCGAGGGCGTTCGCGGGTGAGCCGACGGTGGTGCCGTGGTGCCAGGGCGCGCTGGTGACGAATGCCTGGTGGCGGTCGATGCTTCGGCAGTGCGGGGCAAGGTCGGCCAGCCACCAGAGTTCGCCGATGGCGATGCCGAGGCCGGCGAGCAGGACTCGGTGCAGGTAGCCCCAGGGCCAGGCGGCGCGGGTTTTGTCGGGCGGCCAGACCTCGAGGGCAGGGGTGTCGGTGGCGACTGCAGCGCAGCCGGTGTTCCACAGATAGCGGGCCATGTCTTCGGTGTGCGCGAGTCCGATCCAACGCGGGAACGGCGACTCCGCCAGCGCGTGCCGTGTGCGGGCGGGTTGTCCGAGGTACCAGCGGAGGAAACCTGTGTGCAGCAGAAGGATGTCGCCGGTGGCGTAGTCGAGCCCGGTGTTCGCGCGGCAGCGTTCGAGGTCCTCGACGGTGATCGCACGAGAGGTCGTGGGGTCGAAGCCGGCGCCTGCAACGCCCCAGACGGGCTCGAGGTCGAGTACCAGGCCGCGGCCGGCGATGCCTCGCTGCGCCCAATGCCGGATGGTTCCCGACCGGCCGGCGTCGACGTCGCTGCGGGTCGCTCCGCCGTGGAAAAGGTCGGGCAGGATGCCGGCGTGCCCGAGGGCGTCCCAGTGGCTGCCCGCTTGGGGATGGCAGTCGTCGAGGACGTCGTCGAGGACGATGCCGTGGTCGAATTGCACCCGCCGGTGGCGTGCTGGGCGCCGTCCGAACAAGGGCGGGTCCAGCACAGCGGGGTCGATGCCGAGCGGGAAGACGTCCCCGGTTTCGACGAGGCGGGCGGCGTCGGCGACACCCGGGGGTGTCTGGTGGAGCGCTCGCCCGAGGACGGAGGCACCCGGCGCGTAGTCCCAGGCGGTGGGGACTCCGTGCTTTCGGGGCAGGTCGTCGAAGGCCGGGTAGCCGGTTGGCGGGATCACGGTTTCGCCGTGCCTAGGTCTCGGCCGGAACGTGGGGAGCGGCGGGCGGTTTCCGGGTTTGGTTCGGGCTTTCGAGCGGAGTGATGTCGTAGTCCTGCCATCGGGGGGTGGCGAGTTCCTGGGCGAATTCGGCGCGGGTGGAGGGGTTGTTCACGGGCACGCCGTGCCGGTCGAGGTACCAGCTGTGGCAGCCGCCGGTGCCCCAGACGGTGCGGCGCGCGCGGTCGCGGACCCGCTCGACCCAGTCGATGCTGACGTCGAGCCGCGGGGCGAGAGCGATGCGGTCTGCGCGGATGCGGTCGAGGCACTGCATGACGTAGCCGACGTCGATTTCGAGGATGGGGACGACGGAGCCGCTGGAGGCCGGGGTGTAGGGGCCGTTGAGCATGAAGAAGTTCGGCATGCACGGCAGGGCGACGGTGCGGTAGGTGGTGTAGCCCTCGCGCCAGAGCTCGTCGAGGGTGACCCCGTCCGCGCCGGTGAGGGAGAGGGGGCGCAGGAACGCGTGTGCTTGGAAGCCGGTGGCGAGCACGAGCACGTCGAGGGGATGGTGCCGGCCGTCGGTCGTGGTGATTCCGGTGGAGCTGACGCGGTCGAGGGGGCTGGTGACGACGGTGACGTTCCGGCGTTGCACGGTCCGGTAGAAGGCGGGCGAGTTGACCATGCGTTTGCACCCGGGTGCGTAGTCGGGGGTGAGCTGTCGTTTGAGGGCAGGGTCGGCGACGGCGTCGAGGCTGGCCTGTGCGCGCCGGTTGTAGGCGGTGCGGTCGCCGCTGGTGAGGACCCGGGTGGCTTTGGCGGTGGCGCGGGACAGGTGGCGGTAGTAGGCGCGCCCGGCGCAGGGGACGTGCGCCAGCGCCCAGCGAAGCCAGGTCGGCACGGGTTGGTTGGGCACGGTGAGAACCCATTGCGGGGTGCGCTGGAACAGGACGAGCTGGCGCGCGGCCGGGGCGAGGGCGGCGGTGATCTGGGTGGCGCTGGAGCCGGTGCCGACGATGCCGATGCGCCTGTCGGCGGTCGGGGTGTCGTGGCGCCATTCGGCGCTGTGGAACGCGGGACCGGCGAAGCTGGCGAGGCCTGGGATGTCGGGTGTGCGGGGGTGGTGGAGACGTCCGACGGCGGAGATCACGGCGTCGGTGTCGATGCTCGCGCCGTCGTCGAGATCGATCCGCCAGCGGTCCCCGAGCCAGCGCAGGCCGGTGACATGCGCGTGGTAGCGGATGTGGTGCGTGATGCCGTGCTTCTCGGCGACGCCGCGGTAGTAGGCGAGGATGTCGGCTCCGCTGGCGAAGCGATGCGTCCAGCCGGGGTTGGGCTCGAAACTGTAGGAGTACAGGTGGGCGGGGTCGTCGCAGGCGACGCCGGGATAGGTGTTGTCGCGCCAGGTTCCGCCCAGGGAAGCGGCTTTCTCCAGGACGGTGAACGCGATGCCGCGTTCGCGGAGCTTGATGGCGGCGAGAATGCCGGCGATCCCGGCGCCGATGACGACGACGCGGGGGGACGGTGTCTCGGTGCGGGCGGGTTCGGTGCGGTTGTGGGCAGCGTGCGGGGTCACGGGCGGCAAGGAACCTTTCGTGCGCGGACGGTCAGGACGCGAGCGGGGCGGCGGTCTGCCCGAGGCAGCCGATACCGGTGGAGGCGCGGGATCCGGCCAGGTGTGCGGCGTGCCAGACGGTGGCGTGGATCGCACTGATCACCGGTTTGCCCAGCGTGGCTTCCAGGTGCGGGATCGCGGTGCTGGTGTGGATGTTGGTTTCGGGGATCAGGACGGCCTGTGCGGCGCGCCGATCGCAGGCGAGGGCCATTCGGTGCAGGTCGGCCCCGGTGAGACGGTGGTCGTCGTCGGGCTGGCGGTCCCACCCTTCGCTGGTGTGGGCGGCAGTGCCGATGCCTGCCGCGTCGAGGAAGGCGACGAACCTGTCGGTGAGCTCGGCCCGGTAGACCGACGCGATCGAGACCCGGTCGACGCCGAGCGCATGGCAGGCGGCGACGAAGGCGGTGGCGGCGGTGGACACCGGGGCCGCGGTGCCGCGGCGGAGGGCGGCGAGCACAGGCTGGTCGCCGCCGGGGCCGCCGGCGAAGCTCACCGCGGTGCAGGCGTAGGCCACCGCGGCCGGGGCGATCTGCACGAACAGCCGTGCCGCGCTCGTGATGGCGGGATCGTTCGCGAGGCCGGCCGTCCGCTCGGCTCGGTCGGGCCGGAACCAGTCCGGATCGGGCCAGGGGAGCCGGGTGAGGTGCACGGACACGTCGGGAGGGGCGAAGCGGGCGAATTCTGCGTCGTAGACGCCGTTTTCGGGGTAGATCACGCCGATCCGCCGCGGTGCAGGGCGCCGGCGACCGTCTGGTTCGGGGGCCCGCGCGCCGGCGTCGGACGGCATGGCAGCTGCGCGTCTCGGGTGGTGGGAGTTCATGCTCTCAGCACAGCGCGGCTCTGCGTCGGTGTCCAAAACACAGTCTCCATCATGTGATTGGCGAGGCCTATGGCCGCTCGTCGCGGACCCGGCCCGGTTCGGAGCAGGTCTCGGCGCCGGTTCCCCGCCCCGAGGCGGAGACGAGGAACCGGCCGCAGGACGGGAGGTTCAGACGATTCCGGACTCGACGTGGGCGTGCCCGCTCCGAGCGTTGGGTTGGGGCTGGGCGGGGACGCCGGGCACGGAGCGGCCGCGGAGGGAGGATCCGACCGTTTCGGGGACGCGGAACAGCGCGATGCCGCCGACGACGCAGGCGGCCATCAGATAGAACGCGGGCATGAGGCTGTTCCCGGTGGCCTGTACGAGCGCGGAAGCGACGAACGGGGCGGTGCCGCCGAAAGCCGCAGTGGCCACGTTGTAGGAGGTGGCCATTCCGGCGTAGCGGACGTGCGTGGGGAACATGGCGGGGAAGGTCGCCGAGATGGTGCCCAGCTGCAGTACGTAGACCAGTCCCAGCACGGTGAATCCGACGACGGCGAGGCCGAATCCTTTGCCCATGAGCCAGAACATCGGCGTGGCGAGCACGAACATCCCGCCGAGGGAGATCCACCAGCTGGGTTTGCGGCCGATGCGGTCGGACAACGCGCCGGCGAAGGGGATGACGACCAGCATGCAGGCCTGGCCGATGGTCATGAGGGTCGAGGTCTGCCCGCTGGTCAGGCCGATGGTCTTGCGCAGGTAGGTGGGCATGTAGGAGATGTAGGTGTAGGCGGTGATGTTGAGCGCGATTACGATGCCGGCCATGCGCAGCATGGTTTTCCAGTGGTGGCGCAGCAGTCCGGGCAGGACCTGCCGCGCGTTCTCCTCGCGCTCGCCCGCCTCGGCCAGTTCCCGGAAGACCGGGGTGTCTTCGACGCGGCGGCGCAGATACAGCCCGACCAGGCCGAGGGGCAGGGCGAGGAAGAACGGGATCCGCCAGCCCCAGGCCAGCATCGCTGCGGACCCGAGCGTCTCGTTCAGGATCAGCGTGAACAGCACGCCGACGGTGATCCCGGACAGGGTGCCGAATTCGAGGAAGCTGCCCCAGAATCCGCGCTTTTTGTCGGGGGCGTACTCGGCCATGAAGGTGGCCGCGCCGCCGTATTCTCCGCCGGTCGAGAAGCCTTGGACCACGCGCAGCGCGACCAGCGCGATCGGCGCCCAGACGCCGGCGGTGGCGTGAGTGGGCAGCACCCCGATCAGGAATGTCGCAACGCTCATCAGCACGATCGTCGTCGACAGCACGCGATTGCGGCCGATCCGGTCGCCCAGCGGCCCCCAGATCATGCCCCCGAGGGGACGCAGCACGAACGACACCGCGAAGACCAGCAGCGTCGCCGCGGTGGCGTAGGGCCCGGGGAAGAAGTTCTTGCCGATTTCCACGGCGACGTAGCCGTAGACGGCGTAGTCGTACCATTCGGTGGCGTTGCCGATCGCTGCGGCGGCGACCGCGCGCCGCAGGGCTTTCCGGTCGACGGCGTCGGGATGCGGACCGGAGCGGGGGCCGGTGGCGTTGTCCATGGGAACCTCCTGTGACGACGGTGTCACGTGAGTGAGCGACGTAGGCTTGTGCCGGTGGTGACCAACGGTGATGGCTAAGCACAACAGGCGGGCGGGTCACAGGTCCAAGACAGCGGCTGCATCGCAGCATTGGTTTGTCCTATAGTCCCTGTATGCGTCCAGCCGTGGATCTCAGGCGATGGTGGTATTTCGCGGTTCTGGCCGAGGAAATGAACTTCACCCGGGCAGCCCAGCGGCTGTTCATTTCGCAGCCGTCGCTGAGCCAGCAGATACGGGTGCTGGAGCGGGAGTTCGACACCGCGCTGCTGGACCGCGACGGCCCGCGGTTCCGGCTGACGGAGGCCGGGCGGGTGGCCGCGGAGGAGGCACGGCGCCTGCTGGAGAAGGTTGACCGTGCGCAGGCGAAGGTCCGCGCCGCCGGGCGGGGCGAGACCGGCCGGTTGCGGGTGGCCCACACCCGCTCGGCGCCGGGGCCGCGGGCGAGTGCGCTGGTGGCGGCGTTCCGGCGGTGCCATCCCGAGGTCGCGATCGAGGCGGAGACCGGCTGGACCAGCCGCAACGTCGAACAGCTGGAGTCCGGTGAGATCGACGTGGCGTTCGTGCGCCCCCCGATCGACAGCGCGCTGCTGGAGGAGGTGATCGTCGACGAGGAGGAAATCCTCATCGCGCTGCCCGCCGCCCACCCGCTCGCGGAGTTCGAGCGGCTGGAGCGGCGGCAGCTCGCGGGCGAGCCGGTGGTGTTCTGGTCGCGTGACAACGGCCCCGGTTGGTACGACCAGATCCGCGAGCAGGTTTGGCCCGGGCATCAGCCCACGGTCGTGTGGGAGGAACCGGATGACGAGCAGTTGCTGCATTCCGTCGCCGCGGCGGCCGGAATCGCGGCGGTGCCCGAACACCGCGCCCGGGGCTTGAACGTGGCCGGGGTGGCCTTGCTGCGGCTGGCCGATCCGGTGCCGCGCACCCATCTGGCGCTGGCCTATCGACGCGGCGAGCACAACCCGCTGGTGGCCAACTTCGTCGCGCTGGCCCGTCGCGAGCCGGCCGTGCCGCCGGGTCAGTAGGTCGCGCGGCCGCCGGAGAAGTCGAAAACGAACCCGGCGGTGTAGGAGCAGGCGTCGGAGGCGACGAACGCGACCAGTTCCGCCAGTTCCGCCAGCTCTCCGGGCCGGCCCGCGGGGGTGCGGGCCAGCAGGGCCTCGACCAGAGCGGGGTCGGCGGCGCTCGTCCGCATGGGCGTGGCCATGATGCCGGGCGCGACCGCGTTGACCAGCACGCCGCTGGCCGCGGCTTCCTTGCCCAGCGCCTTGGTCAGCCCGATGACGCCGGCTTTGGCCGCCGAATAGGCCGTCTCCCCGGGGTTGCCTTCCTTGCCGGCCATCGAGGCGATGTTGACCACGCGGCCGCGGCCGCGGGAAATCATCCCCGGCAGGACCGCGCGGCAGCAGTGGAACGTCCCGCAGAGGTCGACCTGGACGACGTCGTGCCAGACCCGGAGGTCGTAGTCGGCGATCGCCATCGGCGGGCACGTGATGCCGGCGCTGTTGACCAGCACGTCGATCTCGCCTGCCCGATCGGCGGCGTCGCGGACCGCGGCCCAGTCGGTGACGTCGACGACGGCGATGGTCACGTTCCCGCGCGGCAGAAGGCGATCGAGCGCGTCCTTGAGCAGTTCCTCGGATCGGTCCCAGATCTCGACGCGCGCGCCGCCGGCCAAAAGCCGCGCGGCGACGGCGAAGCCGAGCCCGCTCGCCCCGCCGGTCACTACCGCGGCAGTGCCGCGCGGTCCGGTGCCGGACATTTTCCCGCTCATGTTGTTGCCTTCCGCACGGCCGCCTGATCGGGCAGGCGGCGACTACACGCATCGTGCGCGACGCGGCCGCGGCACGCCATGCCCTCGCAGGCGCTCGGCCAGAGCGATATCCGCTGATGCCATAGGAAGCGCTTATCGTGACCGGGACCCCGCTATCCGAAAAGTGCAAGACCCACCATTTTCGAAATGGTGCGAAAACCTAGTCGGACCCTCGCCGGGTTTTGCGGAATGCGATGGCTTTTCGCGGTTCTGCCGTCGATCCCGTGGCGCGAGCGGAGCTGTCTCGTCCACCTTGCGCAGACGTGGCACGGTCCTGCTCGCTTGCCGAAAGCGCAGGTGAAAGGCGGATTCCCGGCGAGCTGGATGCCTGAACCCAGGAAATGCAAATTGCAGATCGCAATTTTCACCCGGATGGAGGTGGGAGAGCGCGGGTTTCGCGGGCAGACTGCACTTATCTCGATTTAGGCAATGGATATCGAGTCGAAGTGTCTCCGGGATTACGACGTGGGAGTTTTCGGGTGAATCCTGCAATTGCTCAGGCCGACGTGATCGTCGACGAGCTCGTCCGATGCGGGGTCCGGCAGATGGTCCTGTGCCCGGGCGGGCGCACGCAAACCACATCGAGGCGGTCTTCATCACCTCGGGCGAGGGCGAGATCGAAGACCTCGCCACCGGTGAGGTGCACCAGCTCAAGCCGGGCACGCTGTACCTGCTGAACGACCACGACAAGCACCAGGTCCGCCCGAAGACCGAGATCAAGTGCGTGTGCGTGTTCAACCCGCCGGTCACCGGCCGCGAGGTGCACGACGAGAACGGGGCCTACCCGCTCGCTGCTGGATCCGGGTGGCACGACGCGGCCGCGCGGCAGCCAGTAGACCGGGGACTATAGGCAACTGTGATCGCCCGATCCGCGAGAGGTATTGGACACGGGACCGACCGACCTGATGCTCTTCCGAAGCTACGTCGACGCAACCACCACCTCCACTTGCGAGCGAGACATGAACCATGAGCGCCGCCTCGATCCGCGCGAGGTCAACCTTCGACACCTGGAACCGGCCTGCGCCGTCGAGTACGAGGGAGAACTGGACACCCGGCTGCTTCGCCAGGCGTTCCGGATCCTGAGCGGCCGCTACCTGGTCCTGCGCAGCTGCATACGTGACGACGGGCACGCTCACGCCATGCACGTTCCGGCGGGCCACTATCCCTCACTGGTCACGCTGACCGGATCGCGGGACGACCTGCTCGCGATGGTGCGTTATCCGAACAGGATCGAGCACGGCACGAGCCGCCTGATAGCGGCAGCCCGGCCAGGCGCCGAATCCACCGGATGGATCGCACTGCAGGTCAACCACGCGGTCATGGACGGCCGCACGGTCCAGAAATTCCTCGCCGAACTGTGGGAGATCTACTCCGCGCTGGCCGAAGGCCGGCACGTTCAGCCGGGCCCCGGCACAGGCCTTCCCCGCGCTCCCTCGGAATTTCTCGCGTCCCATCATGCAATCGTCAACGATTTGCTCAACGGGGCGCCGAACCCGTTCACGGCCCCGGAAGCACACCCCGAGGTCGGCGATTTCCCTCGTGAGAAATGGCTGATGTTGACGGAGGAGGAGACCGGGCAGCTGGTCGCCGCATCGCGGATATTCGGAACGTCGGTCCACGCGCTCGTCTGCGGGGCGATACTCGGCAGCACCCGCCGACGCATCCCCATCCCGGGGCTGGCGCCCATGACGTGCAGTTCCATCGTCGACCTCCGCACCCGAGCCAATCCGCCGCTGGACCCCGTCGACACGGCAAACTTCTCGCTGTGGACCGACGTTGCCGTCGGCGTGGCTCCCGACGACGACCCGGTCGCCGTCGGGAAGAGCATGAAGAAGACGCTCCAGTCGGCCCGCGCAAAGCCTCGCCACGGAGACGCGGTCGCGCATACTGGCCGGGACACAGCCTTCGGCCGTTATGCTCATCTGCTGACTGTGGCCATCACCAACCCGGGGGTGATCCCTCCGTACGCGACACCGCCCGGGCTGTCGTTTGTCCGGCTGCAGTGGCTCAACTCGGTGGCGAACCAGTTCCCGGTGAAATCTCCGCACGCGGTGTACGCCGCCTACACATTCAACGGCTGTATCACGGTCAACGGAATCTTTCCCCGCGAACTGTTCTCTGGAGAGGACATCGAATCCATCGACAACGACCTGCGGACCAATCTCCGTCGAATGTGTCAATCGGGACGTGACATCACGGAGTCGACCAATCGGGATTTCACGACGCAGCTCTGACGAGACTGCGCATGCATCGCGACCGAACGAATGCGATCGCTTGGCCCCGGCGATTACCGAAACTCTCGGTGCCGCCTCGCCGACTGCAACGGCGGACGAGGTCAGGTCAAGCCCGCTTTCGCGGGCGGCCTGGTCGGTCAGCAGGCGGGGCTCGGCGATCGAGCAGCAGGGCGTTGAGCTGGGCCGCGGCGCTGCCGAGGCGAGGCGGATCGCCGGCTGGATCGGACCAGCGATTCGACGGGGCCGCGAAGACGTCGCGGCGCGCCAGCGCGATGCGGTAGCTCCAGCACGCACACCACGTAGGCGTCGCGGTCCACCCGGCCTTCGGGCAACGCAGAGTTGGCGAACACTGCCGGGCGCCACGCCCTCGGTACCAGGCCACCGTCGATGTCGCGCGGCAGCAGCGGGCGACGGCTGGGTTTGCGCGCGGCCAGCGCAGGCAGTTTCCGCACCGCCGGGAGGATCCTCTTGCCGCCCTGAGCCGCGGACAGCGCGGAGGACTCGCCGAGCAGGGTGCGGAACGGGCGGACGGTGTTGTACCGGACGGCCGGCGCCTTGCGCAGCGCGGTGGTCGCTGAAGGGCGTCAGGCGCGGTGTCCGGTACGACTCGTTCTCGGCGGCGAGCTCGGTCGGGCCCTCGGCAGAACTGACGTGGGAATCAGCGGTCGGATCAACGCGGATCACGGTCACGGCTCCTCTGGCTTGTCGGGAGTGAGCAAAGCGATCTTGGCACTGCGGGACGATTCGATGAGACAGCGGTCGATCCTGCTTCCTTCGCGCAGAAACGCAGCAGTGCTCGGACATTCAGGTCATAAATCGGATTAGGGCATGAATGGCCTCTGCTGTCGACGAATCTTGATGCAAAACCGTTGTGGTACAACAGGATCCAGCACTTTTGGAACCTGTTGTAAACAAACGCGTGGAGGATTCTCGCGGCTCAAAAAGTGTTCGTTTCGCTAGTGGACGACCTCGCCGGCGCGGAGACTATCGCGGGACAGCTTGTACCAGTACCGCGAGAATGCCCGCAGGGTCAGCGGACGCAAATCCGAGCGCGGTCCTGGCGGACCGGTGGCTGATCGGCCGGGAATCGCGAGCGGGCCAAGGAGATCCGGGAGTGGGCTCGGGCCAACGGCTTCAACTCGGTGGCCGCCCGCGGGCGGAGGCCGTCGCGGCCTTCGATGAGCGCGTCGAGGAACAGTCGGAGCGGCCTGTTGCGAGGAAGGCCGTCGCGGCTGCGCCGACGGCGCGCTCCGCGCAAGAGCCGGACAAAGTAGCAGGCTGCGGCGCGTGCTCACGGAAGCGTGAGATGGCCGGGCGCCGAATATCCGTTTGGAACCAGGGCGGGTCTTCCGCGTCGCTTGTTCCCAGCGCCTCCCGGCTTTCGAGGGCTCGTGTTCAGACCCGCAGCGTGTCTGTGGGCGTGTGCAGGCGGGGCGACCAGGCCGCCCTGCCTGACGACTACCTGAAGTACTCCGATGAGCGTGCCGCGGCGACGAGCTCCAGTGCACCCCCGATACCTGTCCTGCCGACCGCATCCGCACGTAAGCGCGGATGCGGTCGTCGGAGAACACGCTCGCCGGCGTCTGGTCCAGGTCAATCCACGCTGGCTGCTGACCGCTTTCGCCGCCAGCGGCACACCGCGACCGGCGACGGCGGCGTAGGGCAGGCTCAAGGTCGGTGCCCACCTCGGCGGGGTGCTCGGCAAGCTCGTGGTCGTCGAATACGGCTGGCGTGTCACCCGCTGCGCGAATCCCGGTGCACTTGGGCGATCTTCACCTCCAGCAGCCGCGCCATCCGCCGGACCGAGAACTGGCTGCGCACGAGTGCGGTCGCCTTCACACACGGGCGGTCAGGCTCGATGCCGGGGACCAGGCAGTGCGGAAGGAGCGAACGGCGGCCCCGGGCATCCGATCCCCGGCGCTCGCACCTCCATCGGGAAGACCTCCGACATCGGCATGCCGCCCGAGGCGGCGGCTGGTCTCTTTTCGGCGGCGCACCGCGGCTGGACAGCGCGTGACCGAGATCGCGGCGGTGCTCCGCCCGCGGCCGGCGGGGAGCGGGGTCTTGACATCCCGCGAACAACCCATCAGATTGTAACCAGTATCCAATCTGGACCAAGTTTGAGGCATCGCGGTCGGCATAAGTGCAGTTAGAAACCTTTCTGTGTGGCCAACTTGTATCCATTATCCAACTTGAGGAGTGCCCGTGAGAACCGTCCCCGTCTCGTGGTACTGCGAAGGAGACGTCCTCGACGGTCTGTGGCGGACGCCCGGCACGCCCGGGCCCTACCGCGTGGTGGTGCAGGGGCCGGGCTGGCTGGGGCTCAAGGACGCGAAGCTCTACGTGCGCTATCACGAAGCACTCGTCGAAGCCGGTTTCGCGGTGCTCGTCTTCGATTACCGCGGCTTCGGCGGCTCGGGCGGCGATCCCGAACTGCTCTCGCCCCGGCGGCAGCTGGAAGACCTGCAGAGCGCGGTGACCTACCTGCTCAGCCGCGACGACGTCGTCCGCGACGGCATCGGCGTGTTCGGCAGCGGCGGCACCGGCGGCGGCAACGCCGTCCTGCTGGCGGCCACCGACCCTCGGGTCCGCGCCGTGGTGAGCCAGCTCCCGGTCGCCGACGGCGCCGACTGGCTGCACCGGATGCGCAGCGAGTACGAGTGGCTCGACTTCCTGGCGGCGCTGGAAGCCGACCGCCGGGACCAGGTGCGCACCGGCGTCGGCCGGCTGGTCGATCCCCGCGAAGAGATCATGGTCCCCACCGCCGAGCGGCGAGCCAGCAAGATGAAGGCCGACGTCGACGGGCGTACGCCCACCAAGGTCCGGCTGTCCGCCGCGGCTGAGATCCTCGGTTACCGCCCGGCCGAAGCCGCGGCCGGGCTCCGCACGCCGTTGCTGGTCATCGCGGTGGAGAACGACGCCACCACGCCGGCCGACCACGCCGAGCGGATCTACGAAGCGGCCCGCGGCCCCAAGGCGTTGCTGATCCAGCGGCACACCAGCCACTACGCGGCCTACGACCGTTACTGGGAACAGGTAACGCCAAGGATCGTCGCCTGGTTCGAAACCCACCTTCGCGGAGCCGATCTGGTTCTCCGCGCGAGTCACCCCACCGATCCCGAGGAGTCCTTCGAGGTGCAGGCATGAGTGTGCAGTTGCGAGTCACGGGCGGCCGGATCCACCTGCCGGGCGGAGCGGTGAGCGCCGACCTGCTGGTCGCCGGCGGCAAGGTCGCCGGGCTGGTCAGCCAGGACACCCCGGTGACCGGGGTGGACCAGGTCGTCGACGCCACGGGCAAGGTCGTGCTGCCGGGCATGGTCGACGTCCACGTCCACACGCGTGAACCCGGTGTCACGCACAAGGAAGACATCCACACCACCACCCTGCAGGCCGCGGCCGGCGGCGTGACGACGATCTTCGGGATGCCCAACCTGATCCCGCCCACCACGTCGGTGGCCACGCTGCGGCAGGTGTTCGGCCTCTACGCGGAGAAGTCCATTGTGGACTGGAACCACAACCCGGCGGCGACCGAGGCGGACCAGATCGCGCCGATGGCCGCGATGGGCGTCAACGCGTACAAGATCTACATGGTCGTCGACACCGGGCGCACCTACCCGCACCCCGCGGGAACCGGGATGCACGGCCACGGCGACCTGCTCCGCATGATGGAGCTGATCCGCGACACCGGCAAACGGTTCATCATCCACCCGCACGACCAGTCGCTGATGGACTACATCGAAGGCGAGTACCTGGCCCGCGGCGAGAACACCCCGGCCGGTTACGCCTCCGCCTACGCCTCGCGCGACGGGGTCATCTGGGACACCGCCATCGACGTCGTACTCCGGCTCGCCGAAGCCTCGGGCTGTCCCGTGCACCTGGCCCACATGCAGACCCGCCGGTCCGTCGAAGCGGTCCGCCGCGCCAAGGCCAACGGCGTCGACGTCACCTGCGAGGTCAACCACTGGCTGCCTTTTCTGTCCACTTGGGAGGATGTCGAAAAGCTGGGCCCGTACGCCCTTTCCTACTGGGTGCCGGACGAAGGACGCGAAGCGGTCTGGCAGGGCCTGCGCGACGGCACGATCGACATGTTCTCCTCGGACCACGCACCGCACACGCGGGAAGAGAAGGACATCGGCTGGACGAAGATGTGGAGCGCGCACACCGGCACGCCCGGCATCCAGTACTTCTACCCGCTCGCGCTCGACGCCGTGAACAAAGGGCAGCTGACCCTCGACCGTGTCGTCGAGCTGATGGCCTGGGCGCCCGCGCAGAAGTTCGGCCTGGCCGGCAAGAAGGGCGCGCTGACCCCCGGGCACGACGCGGACTTCGTAGTGGCGGACATGGATTCGCCGTGGACCATCCGCGAGGCCGACGTGCTCTCGCGCTCCGGCTGGACCTGCTACGAGGGCCGCGAACTGAGCGCGGCCATCGAACGGACCCACGTGCGCGGGACCGAGGTCTTCGCGCACGGCGTGGTCACCGGCAAGCCCGGCCACGGGAAGCTCGCGGCCGTGACGGAAAAGGCGGTCTCCGCATGAAGTTCGGACTGCTGCTGCCTCATTTCGGCGAACACGCCTCGCGCGAGAACGTCATCGAGGGCGCCAAGCTCGCGGAACGGGCCGGGTTCGATTCGGTCTGGGTCCGCGACCACCTGGTCTTCGAACCGCACGGCGAGATGGAGAAGCCGAACCGCACGTTCTACGACGCGCTGACCGTGCTGACCGCCGTCGGCGCGGTCACCGAACGCCTCGAACTCGGCACCGGTTCGCTGATCCCGTTCCGCCATCCGCTGGTCACCGCGCTGATGGCGGGCACGATCACGCAACTGGTCGGACCGCGGCTCGTGCTCGGCTTCGGGGCGGGAACCTTCGACCACGAATTCGAGGCGATCGAATGGGGCGGGCGCGACCGCGTGGAACTGGTGCGCTCCAACGCCGAAATCCTCCGCCGCGTCTTCGCCGAGAACGACGTCTCCTACCGGGACGCGAACTTCGCCTTCGAGAACGTGACCATCGAACCGAAGCCGGCCGGCGGCGCGGTGCCGTTCTGGTACTGCGGTGCGACCCCCCGTTCGGCGCGGCTGGCCGTCGAGTTCTGCGACGGCTGGATGCCGGGCCGGATCTCGATGGACACGCTGGCCAAACGGGTGTCCACTATGGACGATCTGGCGGCCGCCGCGGGGCGGAAACGGCCCACCGTCGCGGTGATCCCGCCGACCTCGATCGAGCGCACCCGCGAGGAGGCGCTGCGGCAGGTGAACGTGCCGGGGCTGCTCGCGTGGGCGAACAAGGCCAAGTTCGCGGTGAAACCGCCGTCCGGCCGGTTCGAAACCGTCGAGGATCTCTCCGGTCAGCTGATCGCCGGCACTCCCGGGGACGCGATCGCCGAGATCGAACGGTTCGCGAGCGTGGGGGTCGAGCACCTGGTGTTCGACTTCCGCTTCAAGTTCGACCGCTGGTTCGAGCAGATCGAACTGCTCGGCGGCGACGTCATCGGAAACTTCCGGTAGGCCGCGGTGACCACGACCTCCGCCGACGTCGCGCTCTTGGCCGACGTCCGGAACGAAAGCACGGCCGTACCGGCGCGGATGCTGATCGGGGGAAACCTGGTCGAAGCCGGCGGAGGTCGTCGTTACGACGTCAGAGCACCGGCGGACGGCAAGGTGCTCGCTTCGGCCCCCGACGCGACCGGATCCGACGTCGAGTCCGCCATCGGCGCCCAGCTCCGGGCCGGGCCGGAGTGGGCGGCGCTGGCTCCGGCCGACCGGGCCGAGACGGTGCGGCGGCTGGCCGCCACGGCCGAACGGCACGCCGGCGAACTGGCGGCGCTGGACAGCCTGGACACCGGCGTGCCCCTGTGGATGACGCGGGCCGACGTCCGCACCGGGATCCAGCGGATGCGGATGTTCGCGGACTGGGCGCTGCGGCTGACCGGGGAGACCGTTCCCGCGAGCGGCACCCACCTCAGCTATACCGAGCAGGTGCCGTTCGGGGCGGTGGCCCGGATCATCGCCTACAACCATCCCGCGATGTTCGCGCTCTCGAAGGTCGCGGCACCGCTCGTGGCCGGAAACACGGTGATCCTGAAGCCTTCGGAGCTCACGCCGCTGTCCGCGCTCCGGCTCGGCGCGCTGTGGGCGGACTCGGTGCCGCCCGGCGTCTTCTCGGTCCTCAGCGGTGCCACGCCCGCACCGAGCATCCAGCTGGTCGAGGACCCGCGGGTGCGACGGATCGCGTTCACCGGCAGCCCGCGGACCGGGCGCGCGATCCAGCGGGCCGCGGCCGAACACGCGGTCAAGTCCGTTTCGCTGGAGCTCGGCGGGAAAAACGCCTTGGTGGTGCTGCCCGACGCCGATCTCGACGCGGTGGTGGCCGGCGCGGTCCGCGGGATGAACCTGGCGTTCGCCGGGCAGTCCTGCGGATCGACCTCGCGGCTGCTGGTGCCGCGGCGGCTGGCCGGAGGGCTGGTCGACGCGCTGGCCGCGGAGTTCGCCGCCGTCCGGCTCGGCCCGCCCGAACTGCCCGGAGCCGGAATGGGCCCGCTGATCACCCGGCAGCACCGCGACCGGGTGCTGGACCGGATCGCGCACTCCCGGTCCCGCGCGGCCCGGGTGGTGACCGGTGGCGGCGTGCCCGGGCGCCTCGCCGACGGGTTCTTCGCGGAGCCGACGCTGGTGCTGGAGCCCGATCCGGCCTCGGCGCTCGCGACCGAGGAGATCTTCGGCCCGGTGCTCACCGTCATCCCGGTCGAGGACACCGCGCAGGCCGTGACCGTCGCCAACTCCGTGCGGTTCGGCCTCAGCGCGAGCGTCTACGGCCGTGATCTCGCCAGGACGCTGGGGGTGGCCAGGCAGATGGAGGCGGGGTATGTGTGGGTCAACGACACCTCGACCCACTTTCCCGGCGTCCCGTTCGGCGGCCAGAAGGACTCCGGTGTCGGCCGCGAGGAATCCTTCGAGGAACTGCTGGGCTACACCCAGCCCCGGGCGACGAGCGTGCGCCGTGGGTGAGCCGGAGTACGGCTCCGACGTCGTCGCCGATCTGCTGGCCGGACTGGGCATCGAGTACCTGGCCTGCAATCCCGGCGCGACCTTCCGCGGGCTGCACGACTCGCTGGTCAACTACCGGGCCGAGCCGCGTCTCGTCGAGTGCGCGCACGAGGAGATCGCCGTCGCCATCGCGCACGGCTACGCCAAGGCGTCGGGCCGGATGATGGCCGTGGCGCTGCACGACGTCGTCGGCCTCCAGCACGCGTCCATGGCCGTCTACAACGCCTGGTGCGACCGGGTCCCGGTGCTGCTGCTCGGCGGCACCGGCCCGGTCGACGCGGCCCGGCGGCGGCCGTGGATCGACTGGATCCACACCGCGCTCCCGCAGGCCGCGCAGATCCGCGACTACACCAAGTGGGACGATCAGCCCGCCTCGATCGAGGCGGTCCCCGAATCCCTGGTGCGCGCGCACCGCATCGCGGCGGCGGCACCGGCCGGACCGGTGTACGTGTGCTTGGACAGCGACGTCCAGGAACAGCCGGTCGGCCCGGATTTCCGCTACCGGCCGGCGGCGGACTACGCGGTACCGCGGCCGCTCGTGCCCGAACCCGCCGCGATCACCACGGCGGTGGACTGGCTGGCCGAAGCCGTCCGGCCCGTGATCGCCGTCGAGTCCGTGGACTTCTCCGCGCAGGCGACGGCCGACCTGGCCGTCATCGCCGAGACGCTCGGCACCGCCGTGGTCGAGCCGGCGCGGGACTACGGCCGGCCGGCCCTCTGCCTGCCCTTCGCCCACCCGATGAACGCGACCGGCGCGCTGGACGGTCTCGGCCCCGCGGACGTGGTGGTCTCGCTCGAAGTCCGGGACCTGGCGACCACCCCGGTCGCGATCGGGCCCGGCGCGCGGATCGCCCAGTTCGGCACCGCGCCGCTGGGCGCCCGGGCCTGGGCCGCGGACCTGCAGCGCATCCAGCACAGCGCGCTGACCGTGCACGCCTCGCCCGCCCCGACCCTGGCCGCCCTGCGCGCGGAGATCGAGCGCCGCGCGCTTCCGCGCGACGATCGCGCGGCGCGGCTCGCGGCCCACACCCGGGCGGCCCGGACACGCTGGGCCACCACCGCCCGGACCCCGGGTCCCGGCGGAGCGATCACCCAGGCCAACCTGGCCGCCGCCGTGTGGGCCGCCGTTCGCGAGCACGAACCGGTCCTCGCGAACGGGTCGCTGTCGGACTGGGCCCACCGCACGTGGGAGCTGAGCGCGCCGCGGGACTACCTCGGCAGTTCCGGCGGCGCGGGCCTCGGCTACGGACTGGGCGCCTCGATCGGCGCGGCGCTGGCCCACCGCGACGACGACCGGCTGGTGGTGGACCTGCAGTCCGACGGCGATCTGCTGATGACGCCGGGGGCACTGTGGACCGCGGCCCACGAGAAGCTGCCGCTGCTGATCGTGACCGATAACAACCGGGCCTACCAGAACTCGGTGCACCACGCGCGGATCGTCGCCGGCCACCGCGACCGCGATCCGGCCAACGCGGTGGCCGGGACCACCCTCACCGACCCCCCGGTCGACATCGCCGCGCTGGCCCGCTCACTGGGGGTGCGCGCACTGGGCCCGATCAGCCGGGCCGAGGACCTCGCCACCGCGCTCGGCGAAGCCGTCACCACCGTGATCCGCGAACGCCGGACCGTGCTCGTCGACGTCCTCACCGCCACCGGAACCTGAACCCGGTCCCCTTCCGCACCGGAACCACGGGAGAACAGAAATGTCCCCTTCGCCCTCGCCCGCCGACCGCGCCGACCCCGCCGACCCCGTAGCCCTCCGGCTGGCCGGGGTCTCGCTCACCTTCCCCGGCCGGGACGAGCCGGTCGTCGACGGCCTCGACCTCGACGTCCGCACCGGCGAGTTCCTCGCGGTGATCGGTCCCAGCGGCAGCGGGAAGACCACTCTGCTGCGGCTGGCGCACGGCCTGCTCCGGCCGGATCGCGGGCTCATCACCGCCGGTGCCGAGCACATCGTGAAACCCAGCACCAGCCGGGGTTTCGTGTTCCAGAGCGATTGCCTGCTGCCCTGGCGGCGGATCGTGGACAACGTCGCGTTCCCGCTCGAACTCGCCGGCGCCGCGCGCGCCGCGGCGCGGACGAAGGCGATGGAACTGCTGGAACTGACCGGGCTCGCCGCTTCCGCGAACCAGTACCCCGCCCAGCTTTCCGGGGGCATGCGCCAGCGGGTGAACCTCGCCCGTGCCCTCGCGATCGATCCCGAGGTGCTGCTCATGGACGAGCCGTTCGCCGCGCTCGACGCCCAGACCCGGGAAGTCCTGCAGACCGAGTTGCTCACGATCTGGGCCCGCGACCGCAAAACCGTCCTGTTCGTCACGCACCAGCTCGACGAGGCGGTGTTCCTCGCCGACCGCGTCGTGGTCCTGCAGCCCAACCCGGGCCGGGTCCGCGAGATCGTGCCGATCGCCCTGCCCCGGCCCCGTGCCCTCGAGATCAAGCGCACCGCCGAATTCAACGGGCTCGTCGACCGCCTGTGGCACCTGATCAAGTCCGACGTCCTCGCCGAACAGCTCATCTGAGCCGCTCCCCGCCCCGGAGGCTGCCATGCGACGCTCCACCCCGATCGCGACCCGCCTGCTCGCCCTGCTCGCCGTCCCGGCGGTGCTCGCCGGGTGTTCGCCGTCCCCGGGCGGCGAAGGCAAGACGACCCTGAACTTCTCCTACTCCAACGCCGTGCAGCAGACGGAGAAAGTCCCGCTCCACTTCGCGCTGGAGAACCTCAAATCCCAGGGCATCGCCACCACCGAGGCGTTCCACCAGTCCGGGGACGACGCGGTGCAGGCTGTCGTGCGCGGCGAGTCGGACTTCGGCACGGCGAACGCCAGCACCGTGTTCGCGGCCGTCCGCAAGGGGGTGCCGATCAAGGCGGTGATGACCGCCTACCGGCCGGCCTACCTCCTGGTCGCTCCCGCCTCCGTCGCCGATCCGGGCGGCCTCGGCGGCAAGCGGGTGGGGCTGCAGTCGAAGATCTCCTCCACCACGCTCTACACCAACCTCGCGCTCAAGGACTTCCCGGCCGCGAAGCCGCAGCTGCTGATCATTCCCGGCTCGGCGAACCGGGTCCAGGCGATGATCGCCGGCCAGCTCGACGCCTCGGTGGTGCAGTTCAGCGACTGGCTGACGCTGCGGAAGAAGGCCCCTGGCCAGTTCCACGTCATCTACGACGTGGCCGAACGCAACCCCGACATCATCGACTCGGTCATCTTCACCACGAGCCAGACCGCGGACTCGGCGCCGGAGTACGTGAAGAAGTTCCTCGCCGCGGTGCAGACGGAGTACGCGAGCACCTACCGGGACGCCGGCAAGCTCGCGGCCTCGATCGCGAGCACTGTGCCCAAGACCGATCCCGCCGCCGCCAAGGAGCTGGCCGAGGAGTCGCTCAAGGCGAAGATCTGGCCCGCGGACGGCGGATTCTCGCCCGTTGCCGTCAAGGCCACCCTCGACGCCCTGCGCACCTCGGGCATCCTCGACGCCGGCTCCCTGCCGGACGCGGACCAGTGCTGCCGGGCGGACCTGCTCACCGCCGGGATCGGGGGCTGAGGCGCATGGTGTCGTCACCGCGCACGCCGGCGGTGCTGGACCGGGAACGGACCCCCGCGACCCCGCCGGCCGAACCGGCCCGGCGGCGGGCGACGCGTCCGCGCGTGCTCGTCTGGACCTTCCGGCTCGCGATCCTGGCCGTCGCGCTGGGCGGATGGCAGTGGTACGGCGCGACCAGCGGCGGCGTCTTCGTGCCGTCGATGACCCAGACCCTCGCGCAACTGCCGGAGCTGGCCTCGTCGGGAGTGCTCGCCCCCGCGCTCTGGTCGAGCAACACCTCCCTGCTCGTCGGCTACCCCCTCTCGGCGGTCTTCGGCCTGGCCATCGGATTCCTCGTGGGACGGCGGCGAACGGCGGACCGCGCGCTCTCCTACTGGCTCGACGTCGCGATGGTCGTGCCGATCATCGCGACCGTGCCGGTGGTGATCGTCGCGCTGGGACTGACCTTCACCGCGCGGGTCGCGGTGGTCGTGCTGTTCGCGCTGCCGGTCATCGCGATGAACGCGCGCGCCGCGGTCCGGGTCCTCGACCCGCACCTGATCGAGATGGCCCGCGGCTTCGGCGCCACGAACCGGCAGCTCTGGACCGGCGTGATCCTCCCGGCGGCGGCCCCGCACCTGTTCACCGCGCTGCGGATCGGCCTCGGCCGGGCGATCTCCGGGATGGTCGTCGTCGAACTGACCCTGGTGCCGGTCGGCCTCGGCGGGCTGCTGCTGGACTACAAGTCCTCGTTCGCCGGTCCCTCGCTCTACGCCGTGACCCTGGTGATCATCGCCGAAGGGGTGCTGCTGGTGAGCCTGAGCCAGGCCGGGGAACGGTGGCTGATCCGCCGGATGCGGGGTGAGCGGCGATGAAGGCCCGGTCCAGGAGATTCCCCGGCATCCGGGCCGACGTGGCCAGCGGGGTGGCCGTGCTCGCCGCCTGGCAGATCGTGGCGGTCACGGTGCGGCCGCAGTGGCTGCCGGAACTGCCCGCGGTGCTGACGCAGGTGTGGGCGCTCGTGACCTCCGGCGCGCTCTCCGTGCTCGGCACGACCGCCGTGACGCTGCTGCTCGGCCTGCTGGTCACCTTCGTGCTCGCGGGTGCCGCCGCGGGCCTGATGGCGGCCGGGGACGTCGCGGAGCGGTCGCTGATGCCCTACGTCACCGGTTTCCTGTCGGTGCCGCACATCGCGCTCGTCCCGCTGTTCACCTTCCTGTGGGGCAACGGCGAACTGACCCGCGTGGTCACGACGGTCGCGTTCGCGGTGTCACCGGTGGCCCTCACCTGGACCAGCGCGCTGAAGCAGTCGCCGCGCGAGCTGGTCGAGATGGCCGCGTCCTTCGGCGCCGGGCCCAGCGCGGTCGCCCGCCACGTGCGGCTGCCCGCGGCGGCGGCGCCGCTGGTGGCCGGTGTCCGGATCGGCGTGGTGCAAGGCATCAAGGGCACGGTCAGCGCGGAGATCCTGATCGGCATCGTCGGCGTCGGAAAGCTCGTCACGACCGCGTCCCAGACCTTCGACATCGCCCGGCTGTACGCGATCGTCCTGGTGATCATCGCCTTGTCGATCGTGTTCTACCTGCTGCTCAACTTCGTGGAGGACCGGATGACCAGGTGGACCTCGTGACCGCGCCGCAGCCGTGGGACCGGTACCTCACCGCGCGGGACCACCGGGTGCGGGAGCTGGCCGGGCTCGGCCGCCGCCAGGGCCTCGGCCGGCGTCCCGCGCTTCTCGTCATCGACGTGACCACCAACTTCTGCGGCGAGAAGCGCGAGCCCCTGCTCGATTCGATCCGCCGCTGGCGCAACAGCTGCGGCGAAGCCGCCTGGGACGCCGTCGACCGGATCGCCGGCCTGCTCGCGCTCGCCAGGACGCTGGAGGTGCCCGTGCTGTATTCGGCAGGACTGGACACCGGCGGCAACCCGGTCCTGTCCGGCCGCTGGCGGGACAAGAACAGCCGGCGGGACGAGGACTCGGATCCCGGCCGCGCGGGCGGCCACGACATCGTCGCGCCGATCGCCCCGCGACCGGGCGAGATCGTCGTGCGCAAGACGAAGCCGAGCGTCTTCCACGGCACGCCGCTGGCCTCGTTCCTCGTCGATCTCGGCGTCGACTCGCTGGTCGTGTGCGGCGGCTCGACCAGCGGGTGCGTCCGCGCGACCGTGGTCGACGCCTTCTCCGCCAACTACCGGGTGACCGTCGCCGGGGACGCCTGCTTCGACCGCTTCGATGCCTCGCACGCGATGACGCTGTTCGACCTCGACCAGAAATACGCGGACGTGACGACCGCGGCGCGAGCGGGCGAAGCCCTGCAGTCCGTCCACGGCGGGGCCCCGGCCGATGACTGAGCTGCCCGGCGGGTCCTCGGCGGCCCTGGAGGAGCTGGCCCAGCGCATGCGCGGCCAGTACCGGACGGTGGGGGAGACGGTGCTTCAGGTGCTGCGCCAGAGCATCCTCAACGGGGTCTTCGAGCCTGGAGAACACCTTCGCCAGGAGGAGCTGTCCCGGCACATCGGCGTCTCGCGGATCCCGGTGCGCACCGCACTGATGCGACTGGAGGCCGAAGGGCTGGTCACCGTGCAGCCGCACCGCGGCGCCACGGTGCGCACGCTCACCGCGGAACGGATCCACGAGATCTACCGCCTGCGCCTGCTGCTGGAGACCCACGCGTTGCGCGCGGCGGCGAAATCCCTTTCGCCCGGGGAAAAAACCGCGCTGGTGGCCGAGGCCCGGCGGCTTGACCAGGCTCACGAGGGCGCGGATTTCCTCGACGAACGAATCGCCTTCTACCGGCGTCTCTACGACGCCGGAGGGAATCCCGTGACCATCGGGGTCATCGAACAGCTGCGGGTCTCGCTGGGACGGCACCGGCTCGGCATCCGCTTGGTCGTCACGGACTTCAGCCACGAGGCGCTCGCGCAGGCGGTGCGCCGGGACGACGTGGACACGGCCGAACGGATGCTGCGCGAGCACCTGATCCAGGTCCGCGACGGCATGGTCGCGACGGCACTGCCGCCGCGGGAAACGACGAGAGGGAGCAGGCAAAAGTGAAAATCGGCTACAAGGCATCGGCGGAGCAGTTCGGCCCGCGCGACCTCGTCGAGTACGCGGTCCGCGCGGAGGAACTGGGGCTCGACAGCGTGTGGGTGTCCGACCATTTCCTCCCGTGGCGCCACCGGGGCGGGCACGCGCCCTCGGCGCTGACCTGGATGGCGGCCGTCGGCGAGCGCACCCGCCGGGTCCTGATCGGCACCAGCGTGACCACCCCGACCTTCCGCTACCACCCGGCGGTCATGGCGCAGACCTTCGCGACGCTCGCCCTGCTCACCGGGAACCGCGTCGTCCTCGGCGTGGGCACGGGCGAAGCGCTCAACGAGATCGCGGTGTCCGGCAGGCAGTGGCCCGGGTTCAAGGAGCGGTTCGCGCGCCTGCGCGAGGCCGTCCGCCTGATGCGGGCGCTCTGGACCGAGGACGAGGTCTCGTTCGAGGGGGAGTACTACACGCTCGTCGGCGCGAAGATCTACGACCGGCCCGGCACCCCCGTCCCGGTGTACATCGCGGCCGGCGGCCCGGTGGTCGCCAAGTACGCCGGCCGCGAGGGCGACGGGTTCATCTGCACCTCGGGCAAGGGCATGGAACTCTACACCGGCAAGCTGATGCCCGCGGTGGCCGAGGGCGCGGCCGGTGCGGGCAAGGATCCGGCGACGGTCGGCCGCACCATCGAAATCAAGCTCGCCTACGACCGCGATCCCGCCGCGGCGCTGGAAAGCACCCGGTTCTGGGCGCCTCTTTCGCTCAGCGCGGAGCAGAAGCACACTGTCGGGTCCGCGGCGGAGATGGAGCGGCTGGCCGACGAGCTGCCGCTCGATCAGGTCGCCCGGCGCTGGATCGTGGCCTCCGGCCCGGACGAGGCCCTCGCCGGGATCAAACCCTATCTCGACGCCGGGTTCGACCACCTGGTGTTCCACGGTCCCGGGCACGACCAGGACCGTTTCCTCGCCCAGTTCACCGAGGACGTCGTGCCGCGGCTGCGCGAACTCGGCTGAACGGCAGTGCCCGCGCCGGCTCCGGGTTTCGGATCCAGGATCCCGCCGGTTACGCTGCTCGACGTGACCCGTCCCGCCGCCGCGCGGCTGCCCGCCCCGTCGCTGAACGATATCGTGGACCGCTTGTCGGGCGGCTACAAGTCCGTCGGCGAGCTGGTCTACACCATCCTCCGGGAGGCGATCCTCTCCGGCGCCCTCGCGCCGGGCGAGAAGCTCCGGCAGGAGGCGATCGCCGAGACGATCGGCGTCTCCCGGATTCCCGTCCGCAGCGCGCTGATGCAGCTGGAGGCCGAAGGTCTGGTCACGGTCGTGCCGCACCGCGGCGCGATGGTCACGATGCTGAGCGCGGCCAAGGTCCGGGAGACCTTCGCGATCCGCTCGCTGCTCGAAAGCCAGGCCATCAAACTCGCGATCAAATCCCTGACCCCGCAGCGCGCGCGGCAACTGGCCGAACTCGCCGACCGGCTCGACGACCCCGGGCGGACCGGCGATTTCCTCACCGAACGGGTGGCCTTCTACCGGCTGCTCTACGCCGCGGACGAGAACCCGGTGCTGGTCGACCTGATCGAGCAGCTGCGCAGCAGCGTCGGGCGCGACCTGCTGGGCCTGCGGGTGCGCGACCACGACCACCGCCACCGCGGCCTGGTCGATCTCGTCGTGGCGAAGGATCTTCCCGGTGCGCGCCGGTGGATCAAGTCCCACCTCGACACCGTGTGCACGGCTCTGCTCGCCGAACTCAAGCCCGGCTGAGCGACCGCGGAGTAGTGGCGGCCCTCCGCGGGGCCTGTCCCGGCAGGACGCGGTCCTCGGCCAGCCAGACCAGCTGGCGCGCTCCACGACCCCGCGGTCGGTCCCGCGCTCGCGCTCGTGCACGACGACCCCGGAAGACCCTGGACCGTGGAGGCGCTCGCGCACGCCGTCGCCGTCCCGCGTGCCCGGTTCGGCCGCCGGTTCACGTCGACGACCGGGCACACCCCGATGGAGTGCCTCGGCATCTGGCGGATGACCGTGGCCGCCCGCCTGCTGCGCGAGAGCCAACGCCCCCGCGGCAGATCGCCCGGAAGGTCGGTTACGAGGCGGAATTCGCGTTCGCCCGCGCCTTCAACCAGGTCGCCGGGCACGCTCCCGGTCGCTATCGCGCGATGCATTGCCGCGACGAGGGCGCCGCTGATCCGCGGCGATGACTCGTGGCGTTTTGCCGGAGCGGCTGCTTTGCCATCAGATCCCGCCCGGCGGCACTTCGCTGGCCAGGGTCAGCGGCCGCCGGGAGCGGCAGCGGGACACCGGCGAGAGCCCTCTCGGGGAATGCCGCGTCCTTCACGGACGGGCAAGCCTTTCGTGCCGGCCCTGGCCTGGGGCAGGCGCACATCGCACCGCGCCCGAGACGCCAGCTTAAGTGTCCTGGTGCGCTGCTGATCGCCAGTGTCGTATGCCGGAGGAGTTCGCGAGCGTGCTTGCTTATTCGCTTGGCAGGGCGACGCGCGGTCACATCCGCGGTTCCACCTGTAGCCAGAGCTAGCCGGGTCGCTTCGGCAGCGTCCTTGCCAGCCGCTCGTCCAGTTGCTGTCGGATCCGGCGGCTGTCGTCGACGAGCCGCCAACCGCGGTCGGTGAGCTGGGCGCGCCGACTCGGCTGCCGGCGGGGTCCGACACCCCGTGGGGCGCAGCCGGGCCGCTCCAGTTCGAAAAGGTGCTTCGAAGCTGCCTGCCGGGTGATGCCGAGAAGGTCGGAGACCGTGGGCACCCGGTCGATCAGGTGCTGGACCACGTACCCGTGGGAGTTGCGCACGCCGGTGATCGCGCGTGACGCAGGCCTTCCCCGCGGCGACGAACTCGTCGCGCACAGCGCCCAGTTCGCCGAGACCTCCGACGGCCGGCCAAGATGTATAACGTCCTATACGTCACCGTGGGAAAGCGTCGCGATCTCCGTCCTCGCCAGCCGCTCGGCGCTCACCACTACCTCATACGCCTGGAGCAACCCCCCGCGAACCTCGATCCTGAGCACCCCCGCCAGCCGTCCGGCCGGAGCGAGCACCAGCCCGGCATCCCCGTCGACCAGCGCGAGTTCGGCCAGCCGCGCGTTCCCCGCGAACAGTTTCGTCCCCTGCGCGACCTCGTCCGCCCCGCGCAACACCGCAGCAGCCCCGGGCGGCAGCATCGCCGGATCGGTGTGCCGGACGACATCCGGAGCCAGCACGGTTAGCAACGTCGCCATGTCCCCGCCGCGGGCCGCCGACAAGAACGCCGTCACCACTTCCCGGTGCTCAGCCAGTTCCGCGACCGGCACGGCCGGTTCCCCGCGTACCCGCGACCGCGCGCGGCTGGCGAGTTTCTTGGCGGTCGCGGGCGTCCGGTCGAGGATCGGGCCGACCGCGTCGAACGGCACCGCGAACAGGTCGTGCAGCACGAATGCCACTCGTTCGGGCGGGGCCAGCCGGTCCAGGACCACCAGCAGCGCGCGGCCGACCTCGCCGGCCAGCAGGATCTCGTCCTCGGGAACAGCGCCGCCGGCGGCGTCGGGTACCGCGGAGACCGGCGTTTCGCGGCGGGCGCGCAGGGCGTCCAGGCAGAGCCGGGACACCGCAGTCGTGAGCCAGCCGCCGAGGTTGTCGACGCCGGACGTGCGATTCAGCCGCAGCCACGATTCCTGCACGACGTCCTCGGCCTCGGCCGCGGAACCCAGCATGCGGTAGGCCAGCGCGTGCAGCCGCGGGCGTTCGTCCTCGAAGCGCCGCGCGAGTGCGTCGTCCATCGGTCACCTTTTCCCGTCTCGATCCGTCATGGGAGTGCCGGCCCGAGGACCAAGGACGAGAAGAGGAACCGGATGACTGTCATGCTAGCGCCTCTGCTGCACGTCGATTCGAGCGCCGATCGCGAGGCGTCGGCAAGCAGGCAGCTGGGCACGCTGTTCGCCGACGAGTGGCGGAGAGGCGGCGGGACCGTGCGGCACCGCGACGTGTCCGCCGAACCGGTGCCGCCGCTGCGCGAGGCGTACGCGCGGCTCGGCCGCCGGGTGGAACGCAAGGGGGCGCTGTCGCTGGACGACATCGCGGCGCTGATCGCGGACGACGACGAACAGCGCGAGTGGGACCTGACCCGGCCGCTGGTGAACGAGGTGCGGGAAGCCCGCGCCGTGCTGCTCGGGGTGCCGATGTACAACTTCGGCGTGCCCGCGACGCTCAAGGCGTGGATCGACCGGATCAGCTTTCCGGGCGTCTTCGCCGACCCGGCGACTGGCCGGAAACTGCTGGCGGACAAGGACTTCGTGATCGTCAACGCCCGCGGCGGCGGATACGGCCCCGGCACGCCGCGCGAGACGTTCGAGTTCCAGGAGTCGTATCTGCGCGCCTATCTCGGCGACAAAGGCGTGGAGCGGCTGACGTTCGTGTCCCAGGAGTTCACCCGGGTCGGCGACGTCCCGGCGCTGGACGGGCTCGGGGACCTGGCCGCCGCGTCGCGCGAGGCGGCCAGGTCCCGGGTCGTCGAGCTGGCGCGGGCTATCCGGTGAGGTCGGAGCACTTCCGCGCGTCCGGATCCTTCGCGCCGCCGGGCGACCACCGCACGTTCGCGAACGACGCGGAGAACGGGCCGTCGGTGTAGACGAGGAACGGCGTGTCGATGCTTTCGAAGTCCAGCCCGCTCGCGAAGCAGGACAACGGGATCTTGACCGTCGACTTCTGCCCGGCGGGCAGGTCGCCGAACAGCTTCGTCGCGTTGACCTCCGACGAGCACGGGTAGACGCAGTGCAGGCTCACGACCGTCCGGTTCGCCGGCGGCGAATGCACGATCACGTCGAACTCGAGCGCGCCGTCGGCGTTGGGGTATCCGCGCAGGTCGTCAGTGCCGCCGGGGTGCTGCGAGTACAGCTGTGCCGCGCCGGTGCCGGTCCACGTCGCTTTCAGGCCGTCGCCCTGGACGTTGACGTCGGCCGGCGCCACGGTGATCTCCGGATGCGAAGCGGTGCCGTCCGGGCCGATTTCGGTGCCGCCCCAGTTCGACGCCGAGCCGATGAAGCTCTTGTACGGCGCGACGTCCGTGCGGTCGTAGATCGGCAGGTCCTCGGTGGCGGTACCGCCTCCGTCGGTCGCCCCGCAGCGGGCCGGGCCTTCGGCCTCGTCGAGTTCGCCGACGGTGGTCCGCTGGTTCGAGGTGAGCCCGTAGCCGAGCTTGAACAGCGGGTCGTAGCCGGGACTCCACGGGTTGAGCGGCGTCTGGCAGGCGCTCTTCGGCCACGAATAGGACAGCTTGCCGCGGTATCCGCCGTGGTCCTTGCCGCGCACCAGCATGTCGGCGACGCCGCCGCCTTCGGTGCCGGGCAGCCAAGCGGCGACGAACGCGTCGGAACGGTTGAGTTCCTTGTTGACGTACAGCGGGCGGCCGCTGACGTACACCGTCACCACCGGAGTTCCCTTGCCGCTCACTTTGTCCAGCAGCGCAAGGTCTTCCGGATACAGCTTCGCGGCTTCGAGGCTCTTACGTTGCAGATCGCCGACGCCTTCGGCGTACGGAGTCTCGCCGACAACTGCGACGACGGCGTCGTAACCCTTCGGATCGGCGGTGCCAGTGGGGTCGAAGGTGACGTTGGCGAGATCCTCCTTGAGCCCGGCGAGGATCGAGGTCGCGCCGGGGAAGTCCGCGTTGGTGTTCCCGGTGCCCTGCCAGGTCAGCGTCCAGCCGCCGGTCTGGTTCGAGATGCTGTCCGCGCTCTTGCCGACCACGAGCACCTTCGCCTTGCGCGCCAGGGGAAGCACGTTGCCGTTGTTCTTCAGCAGGGTCTGCGACCTGCGCACCGCTTCGCGCGCGAGTGCCTTGGCCGTCAGCGCGTCCGGCGAACCGGCGTA
Source organism: Amycolatopsis rubida (assembly GCF_900115345.1). Classification (GTDB taxonomy): domain Bacteria; phylum Actinomycetota; class Actinomycetes; order Mycobacteriales; family Pseudonocardiaceae; genus Amycolatopsis; species Amycolatopsis rubida. Next base: position 246,902 of record NZ_FOWC01000008.1, read on the forward strand.
CCAACGCTGCGAAGGTTTGCGCTCCTCGAACAGCCCGGCACGCATCTTGACCCGCAGGATCCGGGTGACCGCGTCGTCGATCCGGGACATCGGGATCTCGCCGCCGCGCACCTGCGCGACCGTGTTGGCGATGAAGGCTTTCCAGTCGTTGGGGACCATCACGACGTCGATGCCCGCGTTGATCGCGCGCGGGCAGCTGGAGTTGGTGCAGCCGGTCACCTGGCCGATGCCGTTCCAGTCCGACACGACCAGTCCGTCGAAGCCCATCTTGCCCTTGAGGATCTGGTCGAGGACCTTGTCGCTGCCGTGGATCTTGCCCTCGTTGATGCCGAGGTCCGGGTTGGTCCAGCTGTTGAACGACGCCATGACCGTCTGCGCGCCCGCGGCGAGCGCGCCGTAATACCCCTGGCCGTGCAGGTTGATCAGGTCCGCTTCGGACGAGGCGTTGACGCCCTGGTCCTGGCCGTCGGTCGTGCCGCCGTCGCCGATGAAGTGCTTGGCGGTGCCGATCACGCCGTTCGGCCCGATGCGCAGCCGCGCGCCGGCTTGCAGACCGTTCATGGCCTCGTAGCCGTAGGCGCGGGTGATGCGCGGGTCCTCGGAGAAGCCTTCGTAGGTGCGGCCCCAGCGGTCGTCCTGCACGACGGCGAGAGTCGGCGCGAAGGCCCAGTCCTGGCCGGTCGCCCGGATCTGCCGTGCGGTGGAGTTCTCGACATCGCGCACCAGGCACGGGTCGTGCGCCGCGCCGAGCGCGATGTTCTGCGGGAACACAGTGGAGCCGTACACATTGTTGTTCCCGTGCACGGCATCTATGCCCCAAATCACCGGAATCTTTGTCCTCGTGGCCCTGGCCGCGTCCCAATAGGAATCCGCGAGCTTCAGCCAGTCCTGCTGGCCGGCGTGCTTGTTCCCGCCCGGCCACGAGCCGCCGCCGTTGAGCACCGACCCGATCGAGTACCGGGTCACCTCGGCCGGCGTGATCGCGGCGATCTCGGGCTGGGTCATCTGCCCGACTTTCTCCTCCAGCGACATGCCGGAGACGAGCTGTGTGATCCGCCGTTCGTCGGCCGGGTTCTTCGGCATCGCGCTGCGCACCTTCGGCCAGTCCGGCAGCGTGGGCAGCGAGTTTTCGACGCGGGCGCAACCGTTCCGGTCGAGCGCGGGACGGCCGATCTCCGGCTGGCGCGGGGGAGCGGCGGCCTGAGCGGCTTGGGCGGGGACGAGCCCGCCAAGCAGGACGAGCGCGGCGAGCGCGACCCGGTTCCGGGCGCGCGGGGAACGTGGAGGTCTGGCCATCGACAGTCCGTTCTGCGGAGGGCGGCCCGGAGCGGGCCCGGTGATCCTGACCGGGCAAACCGGACTCCGTCAATCCGCCGACCGCAGTGGTTCAGTCCATTAACCGGACAAGAAACACGACATCCGACCGGTGCGGGGACGGGGATAGATTGATCTCCTACGCACTGAATTCACGGGAGGACAAAGCGGATGCGCAAGGAAAAGCCAGACGTTCCGGCCGCTGACGGGACCGCGGACGCGTACTTGGCCGTGCCGGACGGCGGGCCGCATCCCGGGGTGCTGCTCTTCCCGGACGCGTTCGGGCTGCGGCCGCGGATCGAGGAGATGGCCGACCGCGTCGCCGAGCGGGGCTACGCCGTGCTGGCGCCGAACCTGCTCTACCGCGGCGGCCGGACGCCGCTGGTGGACTTCGCCGCGCTGGAGGACCCGGAGCGGCGCGGCGAGGTCTTCGGCAAGCTGATGCCGCTGATCGAGGCCCTGGACACCGAGGCGATGACCCGCGACGCGGAGAAGTACCTCGACTGGTTCGCCGCGCAGGACGGCGTCGCCGAAGGCCCGGTCGTGATCACCGGCTACTGCATGGGCGGCACGAACGCGCTGCGCGTGATCGAGGCGTTCCCGGACCGGGTCAAGGCGATCGCGTCGTTCCACGGCGGACGTCTCGCGACCGACCAGCCGGACAGCCCGCACCTGCGGGTCGGCTCGATCACCGGCGAGGTGTACTTCGGGCACGCCGACCAGGACCCGTCGGCCACCGCCGAGCAGATCAGGACGCTGGAAGACGCCCTCGACGAGGCCGGGGTGACCTACCGGTCGGAGGTCTACGAGGGCGCGGGCCACGGTTACACCATGTCGGACACGGCCGCGTATCACGAGGAGGCCGAGAAGCGGCACTGGGAGAACCTGTTCGCGCTCCTGGAGCGGGTGCGCTGACCTGCGAAAACCCGGGGGTCGGCACGCGGGACGCGCTCGCGGCCGGGCCCTGCGCGCGGAATCGGCGGCGGCCGTTTACGCTGGCCGCATGGCCGAAGGTGCGCTGTGCCGCGAACCGGTGGAGCTGACCGGGCGCGAGCGCTCGGTCCTGCGGAGCGTCGCGGTCCGTGGGACGGAGCCCGAGCTGTTCTGCGAGCTGGAGGCCGGGCACGGCCACGAGCACGCGACCCCGGTCGGCGGACGCGGCGAGGAGCCGCTGATGTGGCTGCGCTGGTGGCCCGGCCGCCGCGTGCTGGAGACCCGCGCGTGCTGCGGTGCGGAGTCCGACGACGGCGTTTTCTGCCGGGTGCCCGGCGGGCACGAGGGCAGCCACAGCTACGAGCTGGCCGAGCCCGGACAGGCCTGGCCGCTGGCCGGCGCTGGGCTGTTCGCCGGCCGCCGGTAAAGTCGCCCGACATGCGCGAAGGCTTCCAGGACGACCTGAAACAGCTCGACGGGCGTCTGGCGGCGATGGCCGAGGCGGCGGCGGAGGCGATGCGCCGGGCCACCCGGGCGCTGCTGACCATGGACCTGCCGCTGGCCGAGCAGGTGCTCAGCGGCGACGCCGATCTCGACGACGAGCGCGCCACCTGCGAGGACGAGGCGTATTCGCTGCTCGCCCTGCAAGCCCCGGTGGCCGGCGACCTGCGCGCCGTGCTGGCCGCGGTGTACTGCGCGGAGAAGCTTGAGCGGATGGGCGACCTCGCCGCGCACATCGCGGGCACCGCGCGCCGCGGCCACCCGGAGCCGACCGTTCCCGCCGACCTCGAGCCGGTGTTCGCCGAACTCGGCGAGGTCACCTCGGCGATGGCGGAACGGCTCGCCGACCTCGTGCACGGAGAGGCCCGCGGCGGCTATGCCGAACTGAGCCGCGCCGACGAGCGCGTGGACGAGCTGCACGCCCGCGTGATGGCGACTGTGACCGCTTCGGGCTGGACGCAGGACCAGCGGATCGCGGTCGCGCTGAGCCTGCTCACGCGTTTCTACGAGCGTTTCGCCGACCAGGCGGTGTCGGTCGCGAAGCGCCTGGAGTTCGCCGCGACGGGCGATCTCCCGGGCTGACCTCCGGCGGCGGACCGGCCTGCGCCTGGTTCGACGGACGCGGCGACGGCGAACCCGCGGTGCGGCCTTGCGGCGGACCGGCCGGACGCGGCTGCGGGGAGCGCGCCGGACGGGCTGGCGGCTGCGCGGGCGGACGGCCCGGGTTCGGCGGCGGCGCGTCGGCGGGACGGGGCTGGGGTTCCGCGGTGCGCATCGGCTGCGAATTCTGCCGCGGGCGTGCCGGACGGGGCTGAGGCTCGGCGGTGGGGAGCGGTTGCGAACTCTGCCTCCGCGGCGGCGGACCGCCTGCGGCCCGGCCGTCCGGCTGCGGGTTCCGCGGACGGACCGGGCGGCCGCTGGCGTCCCGAGGCGCTGAGTCGGCGGGACGAACCGGCCGCGGCCCACGCGGCGGCAGAGAACCGGCGGGCGCGTCCTCGGCGCGAACCGGCGCGGCTCCGCGAGGCCGCCGCGGCTTCTCCTCGGCCGGGGCAAGCACAGTCGTAGCCGCCGCCCCTCCCGGCGCGGCACCCAGCAGCCCGAACGGCACCTTCCCCGCGAACCGCCGCACGAGCCCGGCAGCCGGACCCAGCGCGTACCGCTGCGACAGCAACGCCATTCCGGCCCCGAGTGCGAGCCCGATCAGCACGTCGTGCGGATAGTGCGCGCCCACGAACACCCGCGAGAAGCCCATCGTCGCCGCGAAGGCCGTGAGCCACGGCGCGCTCTTGCGCCAAGCGAAAGCCCCGCCGAGTGCGACGGCGGCCGCGATGGTGGAGTGGTTGCTCGGGAACGACCAGTCGCCCGGCGGCGGGCAGGCGCCGACGATCGCCTCCGGCGGGAGTCCACGGCAGGGCCGCTGCTCGTGGACGAACGCTTTGATGATCTCGCTGAGCACGTAGGCGACCACTGTGGCCGCCGGGACGAGCAGCGCCGCGGCCATCCGCTCGGGCGAGCCGGTCCCGCGGGCCCGCCACCAGAGCCAGGCGAAGAACGGGGCCACGAGGACCAGGCCGTAGTGCGTGTACGCCAGCACGAGAGACTGCACCCAGCCCGGCATCGCCAGGCCGAAATGGGTGATCGCGTCGTACGTCTCGCTGCTGGACGCTCCGGCCGTGGTCGCCATACAACCCCTCTCCGGTCCGCCGGTTCGCCTGGCGGCCATCTCGCGTTCACCCGAAGGTCACGAGCGTACCGAGCGGCGGAGAGGAGTCCGCGACGCCCCGCGAGTCCGCGGGGACTCGCCGGAACGGGTCAGGAGTCGGTGGTGTGCTTGCAGGTCACCGGCTTGCCGGGGCCGGGAGCGCTCGCCTTGGCGAGTTCCTTCGTCTTGTCCAGCAGGATCCGGCAGCGCAGCGTCGCGGCGGTCGAGGGCGTGGCGGTGACCGAGGCGTCCTGTCCGGCGCTGACCACGACGTCCTGTTTCCACGGCAGCCCGAGCGGGCCGGTGAGCTGGTGCGCCGCGACCTTGTCCTCGTAGCGGTTGCCGGACTCGCCGTAGGTGACGCCGGTGGCCGTGGTCTGCTGGTCGGAGGTGACCTCGTAGGTGATCGCCCACGACTTGCCGGTCGGGTTGGAGCACGCGGCCAGGCCGGCGAGCGCGACAGCGGCGCAGGTAGCGGAGAGTGCCTTCTTGATCACGCTGGGACTGTACCGGAGCCCGTCCTCCGCAGCCCGGCGAGGAACGTCCGCGCGGCCGGTTCCTCCCGCGCGGCCTGGGCGAGGATGCCGAACTGCAGCATGGTGACCACGAGCGACGTCCCGCCCGCGGACACCAGCGGCAGCGTCACTCCGGTCACCGGCAGTGCGCCCGCCACGTAGCCGATGTTGATCAGCGCCTGCGCCACCAGCAGCAGGGTGGTCGCCCCGGCGACCAGCCGCACCCACGGATCGGCGACCCGCGCCGCGGTGCGCAGGCCGATCACCGCGAGGCAGCCGAACAGCCCCAGCACCACGAGACAGCCGGCGAACCCGAGTTCCTCGCCGACGAGCGCGAAGACGAAGTCGTTCTGGACGTCCGGGAGGTAGCTCCACTTCGCCGCGCCGCGGCCGAGCCCGACTCCGAACCACCCGCCGTCGGCGAGGGCGTACTGCGCCTGCTGCGCCTGGTAGCCGTTGCCGCTCGCGTCGGGATTCGGCGAAAGAAAAGAAAGGATGCGCGCGAGACGATAACTGGCGAAGGGGGCGAGCACGACGATTCCGGCGACCCCGCCGGCGAGAACGGCGGCGAACAACCGCTTCGGCGCGTCGGCGAACCACAGCAGGCCCAAGGTGATCAGCGCGAGCGTGACCGTGCCGCTGAGATTCGGCTGGGCCAGCAGCAGCGCGCACAACGCGAGCGTCACCGGGATCAGCGGCACCAGCAGATGCCGCCAATGGTGCAGCACCTTCTGTTTCGACACCAGCAGATGCGCGCCCCAGAACACGAGGGCGACCTTCGCGATTTCCACTGGCTGCAAGGTGAACGGCCCGGCCGGCAGCCAGCGTTGCGCGCCGCCGTGGTCGGAACCCAGCGGGGTCAGCACCAGAAGCAGCAGCACGACAGCGGCGGCGAGGGCCGGGGTGGCGGCCTTGCGCAGCCGGGAAAACGGGATGCGCAGGCCGAGCACGAAGGCGGCCGAGCCGAGTGCGACGAACGTCAAATGCCGGAAAAAGGCTTGGTACACCCCGGTTCCGGCGGCCGGGTCGGCCGCGGCGGCCGAGGACGACAGCGCCATCACCGCGCCGAGCAGCGTCAGCAGCGCCCAAATCGCGACGATGATCCGGAACGACGCGAGCGGATGCGCGAAGAACTGCCCGATTGCGTGCCGTGCGGGTTTGCTGTCCCGTTCGGTTGGCGACTCCACAGGGGAAGAGTGTGTGCTGTTTTCGCTTCGCGGTGGCTGACCGACTCGCCCGTGCGCGGGATTTTCTCGGCGGCGCGGCGGCGTCGCAGGTGCTCGGGTGAGATGTCACAGACGACGGGCCCGCCGCTCCGGCCTGGGCGGGCAGGTCTCACCGGGTTGCCTCGCGGGCGGCGTCGCCTGCCGGGCGGAACCCGCGCACCGGGCAGCCTGGCCGCCGCCGGGAGATCCCGAGCGCGGAAATTACCGCTCGGATTTCTGATTGGCCTCGTCGACCTCGGCCATGTGCTCTTCCGCCCAGGTGCGCAATACCGCGAGCGCGGATTCCAGCGACGTGCCCAGGCCGGTGAGCCGGTAATGCACCCGCGGCGGCACCGTGTCCTCGACCCGCCGCGTGACGAGGCCGTCCCGGACGAGGCTTTGCAGCGTCACCGAGAGCATTTTCTGCGACACCCCGGGGATGCGGCGGCGAAGATCGGCGAACCGCACCTCGTCCGGCGCGGCCTCGGCGAGGATCTTGACCGTCATCGAGGTCCACTTCGTCCCTATCCGGTCGAGCAGCCGCCGCGTCGGGCAGGCCGGGTCGAACAGATCGCCGCGGGCGGAGGGGGTCACCTCGGGCTCACCACCTGTCTGGAAAGTGCCGTCTTGGCGGCACCCCTGGAGTTACCTACCGTGTGCTGGTAACCAATGGTAACCACGGGAGGTCCGATGAACGCGGTGCGGCAGGTCGAAGCGAACGGGGTCCGGCTGGCCATCGCCGTCGCCGGGAGCGGTCCGGCGCTGGTGCTGCTGCACGGATTCCCGCACACCTGGCAGCTGTGGAGCAAGGTCGTCCCGACGCTCGCCGAGCGGTACCGGGTGCTCGCGCCGGACCTTCGCGGGCTGGGCGCGAGCAGCCGTCCGGAGACCGGCTTCGACGCTGGGACGATCGCCGCGGACATCGCGGGCCTGCTCGACGTGCTGGAGGAGCCGGACGCCGAGGTGGTGGCCATCGATCTGGCGGTGTCGAGTGCGTTGCTGCTGGCGTTGCGGCAGCCGGAGCGAGTACGCCGCCTGGTGCTGATGGAGTCGCTGCCCTGGGGGTTCCCGGCCAGCCCGCCGTGGTGGTTCGGCTTCCACGCGGTGCCGGGACTGGCCGAGACTGTCCTCAACGGACACGAGGCGGAGTACGTCGGCTGGTTCCTCGACCAGGGCACGCTCGGCCGCGGCGTTCCGGAGGAGATCCAAGCGGCCTTCGCCGGGGCGTATACCGGCACCGACACGCTCCGTTGCGCCTTCGAGTACTACCGGGCGATGCCGGAAAGCGCCCGGCAGCTGACCGAAGCGGCGGAGAAGCGGCTGACCGTCCCGACGATGGCGATCGGCGCGAACCCCGTGGGCGACGCGCTGGAGCGGCAACTGCGCCCGATCGCCGACGACCTGACCGGCCACGTGCTGCCGGACTGCGGGCACCTGATCCCGCTGGACCGTCCGCGCGAGTTCCTCGATCTCCTGCTGCCGTTCCTGTCCCGGGAGATACTGGCCGGGTGTCGTTGACGTCCGAGCTGGCTGACCCGCGCGGGAAGCTCGCGCGCTGGTGCGCCCGGGTCTTCACCGGCACGACCGCGGCCGCGCGCCGGATCGAGGAGGCGACGAACGGCGTCCGCCCGATCCGCCCGGCGCTCGCGCGGCCGCCGCGGCAGCACTGGGCCGAGATCGGCGGTGCGTTCGGCCAGCGGATCGCGGACCTCGTGCAGCCCGCGCCGCCGTACTACGCGCTGCTCGGCATGGTGCGGGCGCAGTGGGGCAGCGGCCCGTGGGCGCACGCGCAAGCCGCCGGGTACCCGACGCACGACGAGCTTCCGCCGGAGTACCGGGCGCGGGCGCTCGGCATCCGCCCGGCGGCGGCGACCTGGCTCGACCTCGGCGACGGGCTGCCGGACGACGGGGCGATCCCGGGCGCCGAGGAGCTGTGGGGCGAATTGCTGGGACGGGCTCGCCGCTACCAGGCGCGCCACGCTCCGCCCGGCGCGCTCGGCGGACCGGGCGCGGAAGCCGGACTGGCACGGACGAACTGGGTGCTGTCGGCGTGCGAGGACATCTACCGCTCCGGCCGCATCGACCCCCGGCTCGCCCGGGTCGTCGACGGCGGCGGCACGATCGCGGAGCTGCGCGCGCTGCCCGCCGACGCACAGGTGACCGAGTTGGCGGAACTCGCGAAACGCTTGCACGACAACGGTGCGCTGTGGGAACTGCGGCGGCTCGGCGGTACTCCGCCGGAAGGCTGCCCGCTCGGGATCGCCGGGCCGACCATCGTGCCCGGCTGGGCGGACGGCGACCTCCTGCTCGGGAAGCTCGACCCCGAAGCGGGGATCGCCGAGGGCACGCTGCTGGACGTGAAGACCGTGCTGACCGCCGGCGATCCGGACCGGGCCGGGCGCTGGCTGTGGCAGATCCTGCTGTACGCCTGGCTCGACGTCGCCGACCTGTACCGGATCCGGGAGGTCGGGCTGCTGCTCGGGCGGCACGGCACGCTGGTCTGCTGGCCGGTCGGCGAGCTGGCCGCGGACCTGCTCGGCGGGGACGGCCTGGTCGATCATCGCCGCGACGAGTTCAGGGATATCGCGCGCGGGCTGCTCGACGCGGCCGGGCTGAGCTTGGCCGACGGCTGAACCGCGGGCTTCTTCCCCGCGCCGCGGCCGGCGAAGCACACCGCGCCGAGCACGATCACGCAGCCGGCGAGCTGCAGCGCGCCCGGCCGTTCGCTCAGCAGCAGGACGCCGAAGGCGACCGCGCCGACCGGCTGCAGCAGCATCATCGTCGCGCCGGTCGAGGCCGCCAGCCGGGGCAGCGCCCCGGCGATCAGCAGCCACCCGATGACCTGGCCGACGAGGGCCAGTGCGGCGAACCAGCCGAGCGAGGGCAGGCTCGGCGCCAGGTCGAGGCGGCCGGACGGCAGTCCGAGCACGACGGAGACGAAGCCCGCCGACACGGTGGCCAGCGACAGCGAGCGGACCTGCGTCGCCGGGGTGCTGCTGAGCCGGAGCAACAGCAGGTACCCCGAGTAGCCCGCTCCGGCGGCGAGCGCGAAAACCATGCCCAGCACCGGGTTCGAGCCGGTCATCGACGAACCGAACACGCCGCCGGCGAGCACGATGCCCCCGACGAGCGTCGGCGCGACGAACTTGAACCGCGGGTCCGGCCGCTCCTTGAGGAAGACGAACGCCAGCAGCGGCACGATCACCACCTGTACCGAAAGCAGCATGGTCGCGACGCCCGCGCCGACGCGCGGAATCGCCTCGCCCCACAGGACGAAGTCGAGACCGAGGCCGAGCCCGGCCAGCAACGGCAGCAGGATCTTCGCGCGCACGCGGGTCCGCCGCGCCTCGCTGAAGGCCAGGATCGCGAGCAGCGGCAGCGCGAGGGCGCAGCGCCAGAACGCGCTGGTCGCCCCGCTGGCCCCGGAAACCTTGATGAGCACCGAGGTCAGCGCGATGCAGAGGCAGCCCGCCGCGGCCAGCAGCCGGGGGTCGGCGCGGCCGGTGAGCGCGGCGATCGGGCCGGCGGCGGGCAACGGGGCGGATTCGCTGGTCATGCCCTCAATGGTGGGGGCGCTAACTATCAAGGACAAGTGAATGTTCCTGCGGGAAATCCGGTAGCATCACTACCGTGTTCAGTGTGGATCGGATGCGCGCCCTGCACGCGGTCGCGCAGCACGGCTCGGTCGCTCGCGCGGCGGCTGCGCTGCACGTCACGCCGTCCGGGGTGTCGCAGCAACTGGCGAAACTGGAACGGGAAGCGGGGCTTGCGCTGTTGGAGCCGCGCGGGCGGACTGTGCGGCTCACGCGCGCCGGGCAGGTGCTGGTCGGGCATGCCGAACGCGTGCTGGCTCAGCTGGCCGAAGCGCGCACGGATCTCGAACGGCTGCGCGAGGACGTCTTCGGGCCGTTGCGGATCGGGTCGATCGCGACGTGCGTGCACGCCCTGCTGCCGCCCGCGCTCGCCGTGCTCACCGAACAACACCCGCGGCTGAACGTGACGCTGGGCGAGGGCGAAGCCGAACAGACGTTGCCGAAGGTGCTCGCCGGGGACCTCGACGTGGCGGTGTTCGAAAGCTGGGCCGACCGGCCGACCGTGGTGCCCGCGGGGATCACGCAGGTCACGCTGTTCTCCGACGTCGCCGATCTCGCGCTGCCCGCCGGGCACCGGCTCGCGCACCGCCGCACGGTCGATCTCTCCGAGGTGGACGACGTGTCGTGGATCAGCTGGACCGGCCGTTCCGGCTGCTACGAATGGCTCGTGCACGTGCTCCGTTCGCAGGACCTGGAGCCGCGGATCAGTTGCACCATCGGGAGTTACGTGACGCAGCTGGCGCTCGTCGCCGGCAACGTCGGAGCCGCGCTCGTCCCGCGGCTCGCCCGCGGACCGGTGCCGGACGGCGTCCGGATGCTCGCGACGCGGCCGGTCCTGAACCGCACGATCATCGCCGCGTGCCGATCCGGGGAAGAGGCGCACGGCGGGGTGCGGGCGGCGCTGGAGGCGCTCGGCGAGGCATCGGCGGCTTATCTGAATCACTGAATCTTGTTGCGCGGCTGCCTTTTCCGGCTGGTTCGGCCCTAGAGTCGGAATCGACGAGCAGGGGAGCCGCCCATGACTGCCGAGGATGCCGCCCGCGCGTTGCGGGCTCGACTGCCTGCCGGGCAGGTGCACACGTCCGGCCCCCAGTACGCGTCGGCGGCGGCGGTCTGGAACGCCGCCGTCCTCGCGCGTCCGGCGGTGGTGGTCGAATGCCGGAGCACGGCGGATGTCCAGGCTTCGGTGCGTGCCGCGCGCGAGCTGGGTTTGCCGCTGTCGGTGCGCAGCGGCGGGCACGACTGGGCCGGACGCGCGATCGCGGACGGCGGGATCACGCTCGATCTGCGTCCGCTGAACCGGGTCGCGGTCGATTCCGGGCGGCGCGCCGCGGTGGTCGGCGGCGGCGCCCGGGCCAACGCTGTGCTTGCGGGAGCGGAGGCGCACGGCCTGACCGCCGCGGTCGGGACGATCGGCACGGTCGGGTTCGCCGGGCTCGCGCTCGGCGGCGGATACGGTCCGTTCCTGGGCGAATACGGGCTCGCCGCGGACAATCTGCTCGGTGCCGAGATCGTCCTCGCGGACGGCGAGGTCGTGCTCGCCAACGCTGCCCGGCTGCCGGACCTGTGGTGGGCGCTGCGGGGCGGCGGCGGGAATTTCGGCGTGGTGACCGCGCTCGGCGTGCGCCTGCACGAGGCACGGCCGATCACGACTGGCCCGGCCTGGTATCCGGCGTCGGAGGCGGCCCGGGTTTTCGCTGCGGTAGCCGAAATCCAGGCCGACGCGCCGGACGAACTCACCGTGCAGACCGGTGTACTCGCCGGCGCCGGCGGTTCGCTGTGCGTGCTGGTCTGGCCGACCTGGTGCGGCCCCGCTGATCCCGACGGCTTCCTCGCCCGCGTCGGGCACCCTCTCGCTTCACAAATCGAGACCGTCTCGTCTTACGCGGCGGAGATCGCCCGCCGGGACGCGATGTTCCCCAGCGGCCGCTCGGTCGCCATCCGCACGCGGTCGCTTCCGTCGTTCACTCCGGAGGCCGTGTCGGTGCTGGCTTCGGCCGCGGAAACCCGGACCTCGCCGTTGTCCGGCCTGTCGATCCACCACTTCCACGGCTCGGCCGCACGGGTTTCGGCCACGGCGACGGCGTTTCCGCTGCGGGAGGACCATCTGATGGTCGAGATCCTCGGACTGGGGGAGGGCAACGACGACCGAGCCTGGGCGGAGACCACCTCGGCGGCGCTGGTGCCCCATGCCTTGCCCGGCGCGTACGCGAACCTGCTGGGGCCGGATGTCCCCGAGGCGGACCCTTTCGGCCGCAACACCGGACGGTTGCGGGACATCAAACACCGCTACGACCCGGATGGGGTTTTCCGCGCCATTCCGCTGGGATGACCTTTTTGCCGAGTACATTGGTGAAAAAGACGGCGGAAGGAGGCGGGCCGTGGCGTAGGTGATCGCGGAGCCGTGCGTGGACGAATGCCCGGTGGACTGCATCTACGTCGGCGAACGCTCGCTCTGCATTCATCCGGACGACTGCGGCGCGTGCGAACCGGTGTGCCCGGTCGAGGCGATCTATTACGAGGACGACCTCCCGGACCGCTGGCGGATCCACGCCGAGGACAACGCCCGGTTCTTCAGCGAAACCCTGCCCCGCCGCGACGCGCCCCTCGACACTCCCGCCGGCGCGGCGAAACTCGGCGACCTCGGGGTGGACACGCCGCTGGTCGCCGAGCAGCCGCGGCCGGACATTCCCGCGCAGCGGCAGTGTGCCCCAGCCGGGGGCCCGTCGCGCGATGCCGAAGTGCGTGAGGGCCACCCTGAGGGAATCAGATTGGCCCGCACGTACTTCCACCGGAGCGGGGTCGCGCCGCGAACCCGCCGCGCAGCGCACTGCGGAGAAAACCTCATCCGGCTCGGTTAAACTGGCCGGCATGAGCGAGCAGACGCTGACCGATCCGCCGGCCTCCCGCGCGCTGGGCGAAAGCCGGGCCCGCGTGCTGGCCGCGCTGCGGTCGGCGGGCGGCCCGGTCGCGGTGCGGGACGTCGCCGGGCAGGTCGGCTTGCATGCCAACACCGCGCGATTCCACCTGGACGGCCTCGTCGAATCCGGCCTCGCCGAACGTCGCGCGGAAGACCGCACCCGCCCCGGCCGCCCGCGGACGGTCTACGTCGCGATCGCCGAGGAAGTCGCCGAGGGACGGCGAAGCTACCGGCTGCTCGCGGAAATGCTGACCGGCTTGATCGCGGAAAACGTGGCCGAGCCCGGGAAAGCCGCGGAATCCGCCGGAGAAGCGTGGGGGCGGTACCTGACCGACCGCCCGCCGCCGACCCGGTGCGTCGACGAGGCCGAGGGGATCCGCCGACTGTCCACTGTGCTGAGCGACGCCGGATTCGCCCCGGATCCGTCCGGTTCTCCGGAGCGGCCGGTCATCCGGGTGCGGCACTGCCCCTTCCGCGAGATCGCGGAGGAACGCCGGGATGTGGTGTGCGGCCTGCATCTCGGGCTGATGCGCGGGGTGCTGGACGAGGTGCGCGCACCGTTGACGGCGGAGCGGCTGGAGGCGTTTGTCGAGCCGTCGTTGTGTTTGGCGCACTTGAGGCGGACTGGCAACCGCCGCCGCTGACGGTCGTTTTCGTGGCCCTGGCGGCCATGCTCGCCGCTTGCCGGTCCGATCGGGATTTTCGCGGTGCCGTGCCGGATCGGCGCGAGGGCGCGGATTCGCGGCGTCTAGCGGAGTTTCGTCCGCGGAACGCGGTGGTGGGGCAGCGTTTCCGGCGGCCGGATCAGGCGCGGCGGCGCTGATTTGCGGTGCCCGACGGAGTTCCCCCGCGAAGTGCAGTGGCTGTGTGAGCGTTCCTGCTGCACGGCAAGCCGGTCCGCGGCGGCCGGGGCGGGGCGGCTAGCCGCCGCGGTATCGGGGTCAGGCCGGGACTGCGGCGCGGCCGATCCGGGCCCGCCACTTCTCCGCCCGGATTCCACGTACTCCCAGGTGAAATCCTCGCCGTGCGCGGCGGTGAACTCGCGGCGCAGCGGCTTCGGATCGTGGTTGTTGACGAGCACGAACGATTCCCCGGGGGCGAGCCGCGCGGAGCGGCCGAAAATGCGCGGATGCCGGGTGCCGTGCGGGATTGGGCGGACGTCGAGGACTTCCGCGCGGTCCAATTCGCCGCTGTCGAGGAGCGTGCGGAGGTCGTTGACCAGGACGGGACGTCGGCACCGCGCGGGCGGCAGGACGCTGGGTTCGGTGTCCAGACAGGCGCCGAGGAGCACGTCCAATGCCTGCGCGGCGTGGCTGACCTGGGCCGAGGTGTCGGATTCCCGCAGTTCCTCGACGGTGCGAAGCACGGCGTCCTGGATCCGCCGCAGGGCGCGGACCTGCAGGCGCGTAGCGGGGGTGCCGGCGGCGGTCGTGTTGAGGACGCGGTCGGCGGACAGGTACTCGGTCAACCGGCCCGACGCGAACTCGATCAGCCGGGCGTTGGCCTCCTCGCGGGAGCTGCCATCGAGCTGGAGGTTCCGTGACCACGGCGGCTTTGTCCCGGTACTCGGCCGGATTCGGCGCGGAACGCGGGGTCGGTGCTGGGAACCTTTCGGAAAGAGTAGTTACGATAGTAATAGTGCAAAAGAGCAAGCTGGCGCGCGTGGCGTCGGACTCGGGTCAGGCCAGTCCGCGCGAGGACGAGCCCGCCGGGATGCTGACGAGCAGCACGACGAGTGCCTGAAAGCCGTGTCGCGCTCCACGTCCGCGACCGTCCGGCGAGCTGTCGCGCACTGCGAGAACCAACAGCGCCGAGCCGACGATCAGAATCGCGCCGCCGCCCATCGCGGGGATCGTCGCGGAAAGTGTTCCGCCTGGCACGGCCGCATTTCCGAGATTCCCAGCCGCGTCCTGAGCGACGACCAGCCGGCGGGCAGGCAGTGCCGGGGAGAGCAATGCCTTTCCGATCCCGAGGCCGGCCGGGACGAGTTACGCGACCGCTCGCGCGCCATGCGGGTCGGCCGCGGGGCGATGACCGCGGACGCCCCCCCGCCTGCGGCGAACGAGGCCGCGGCGGCGGGGCGAGGAGTCATATATACAATTAGATTAGTGAAAAAGATCGGACGGCGTGACGGTGTCCCGGAGCGGAAAATTCCCTGCTGTGACGGGATTCGCGCCAGGTCGGCAAGGGACCGGCGCGGCTGTTAGGTTCGCGGACGTGACAACAAAAGCGATGCGGGCAGTGGTTCACGAAGGCACGGCGGGAGTCGGCGGGGTGCGGGTCGCGGAGGTTCCGGCCCCGCGGCCCGGCCCGGGCGAAGTGCTGGTCCGGCTGAAGGCGGCCGGGCTGAACCACCGGGACCTGTTCATCGTGGACAGTCGCGGTCCGGCCGACCCCTGGACGGTGCTGGGCTCGGACGGTGCCGGAGTGGTCGCAGCGGCGGGAGCGGACGCCGCCGTCGAGGTCGGTGCCGAGGTCGTCGTCAACCCGTCCCTCGACTGGGCCGAGCCGGGCGCGGTGCCGGAGGTTCCCGCCATTCTCGGGGTGCCGGCGAACGGCACGCTGGCCGAGTACGTCGTCGTTCCGGCGGGCAACGTCGTGCCGAAACCGGCGCACCTGAGCTGGACCGAAGCCGCCGCGCTCCCGTTGGCCGCGCTCACCGCGTACCGGGCGCTGTTCACTCGCGGCGGCCTCGCCGCAGGGGAACACGTGCTGCTGCCGGGCATCGGCAGCGGAGTCGCGACGTTCGCCCTCGCCATGGCGAAAGCCGTCGGCGCGACGGTCAGCGTCACTTCGCGCAGCCCCGAAAAGCTCGCGAGGGCAACGGAACTGGGCGCCGACCGTGCGATCGGCAGCGGCGGCGACTGGGCCGCCGAACTCGGCGAGCCGGTGGACCTGGTCGTGGACAGCATCGGCTCGGCGACCTTCGACGCCTGTCTCTCCGTACTCCGCTCCGGCGGCCGGATGGTGACGCTCGGCGCGACCGCCGGCCCGGATGTCGAGCTGTCGCTGCGCGATCTTTTCTTCCGGCAGATCAGCCTGCTGGGCACGTCGATGGGCAGCGCGCGGGAGTTCTCGCAGATGGTCGCGCTGGTGACGGAACACCGTGTGCGGTCGGTGGTGCACGAGGTCTACGACCTGGCCGACGGGCCTCGCGCGCTGGCCGAACTGGCGTCGGGGGACCAGTTCGGCAAGCTGGTGGTCGCGATCGGCTGACCCGGCCTTGATTTTTTTGTCGGTGCCTCGTGGTGAACTGTGGGCACGAACCCAAGGAGGGGAACACCTGATGAGCAAGCGCTGGAATCCCGGGACGGTCGCGGGGCCGGTCGGCCGCTACAGCCACCTCGCGCAGATTCCCGCTGATCACGAGCTGGTCGTGGTGGCCGGGCAGATCGGCGCACGACCGGACGGCACGCTCGCCGGGCCGGACGCGGAAGCACAGACCCGGGAGGCACTGGCCAACATCGAACGCCTGCTCGCCGCGGCCGGTGCCGGGCCGGAGCACCTGGTGAAGGTGTTCAGCATGGTCGCGGGCACCGAGCACCTGGCCGGTTTCCGCGCCGCGAGCGGCGACGTGCTCAGCCGGTGGTTCCCGGAGAGCGACTGGCCGCCGCAGTCGTTGATCGTGGTGTCCGCGCTCGCGAAACCGGAGCTGGCCGTGGAAATCGAGGCGATGGCCGCGGTGCCGCGATGATCCAGTTCCCCGAACGGCAGGAAGCCCGATGACCGTCACGCTCGGGCCGCTGCGGATCGACCCGGTGACCGAACTGGAGCACTGGCCCTTCGCCCCCGCCGACCTGTTCCCCGCGGTCACGCCCGCGCAACTGGGGGACCACCGCGGCGAGCTCGACCTGTCGATCACCACGTACCTGGTGCGCACGCCGGACCAGACCGTGCTGCTCGACGCCGGGAACGGCAACGCGAAGGAACGTCCGGTCCTGCTGGCACACCACCAGTTCGACACGCCGTACCTGGACCGCCTGGCCGCGGCGGGCGTCGTGCCGGAGGACGTCGACATCGTCGTGGCGACCCACCTGCACCCGGACCACTGCGGCGGCTTCACCCAACTGGTCGACGGTTCGTGGGACCCGACTTTCCCGCGCGCCCGGTACCTGATCCCGGCCGAGGAATACGCCTGGCTTCAAGAGGTGCACGCCGCGGCACCCGAAGGCGGGGCGGCGGCCGACCTGGCGAGGACATTCGAAGACAGCGTCCTCCCAGTCGTCGAGGCGGGCCTGGTCGAACTCATCGACCTCCCGTACGAGGTAACGGACGGCATCACCCTGCGCGCCCTGCCCGGCCACACCACCGCCCACCTGATCGCCGAACTCGCCGGCGGCGGTCAACACGCGTTGGTGAGCGGAGATGTGCTGCACCACCCGTTCCAGTTCGCGGACCTGACACTCGCCCAAGGCGGCGACGCAGACCCCGCCACCGCCGCGGAGTCCCGGCGGATTCTGTGCGAACTAGCCGTCGAACGGGACGCCCTACTCCTGCCCGCGCACTTCGGAGCCGGACGAATCGACCGAGACGGCGACGGTTTCCGCTACCGCCCCGTCTCGTTAGGAGCCGCCTGACCCTCTGCCCGCGGGGCCGTGTCGATTCGACGTCGCCCCGTTCGAGGCAGAGGCATGACTGATGACGAACCGACCTCGACCCGGAACCTCGACCGCTACGGGAACGCCCCGCTGCCGTGGAGCCGCGCCCGCGATGTCCTGGCTGCCGACACCCCGACCGCCGATCTGACGTTCTTCGTCGCGACCGTCCGCCCAGACGGCCGCCCCCACTCGGCGGGCGCAGGCGCGGTCTGGGTGGCCAACGCCCTGTATGTCGTCGGCGGCCCGGGTACGCGCCGTTCACGGAACCTCGCGGCGAACCCGGCATGCAGCATTTCGGTGCGCCTGCGCGGCCTGGACCTGATCCTGGAGGGCGACGCCCGCCGAGTCGCGGACAGCGGCACAGCGGCGCGCCTAGCCGAGGTGTACCGCTCCGGCGGCTGGCCAGCGACGGCGTCCGGTGCCGCGCTCACGGCACCCTTCAGCGCCCCGAGCGCGGGCCCGCCGCCGTGGCACCTGTACCGGCTTGCCCTGCGACGCGCGGCGGGAGTCGCTTCGGCGGAACCGCATGGGGCGACTTGCTGGGAGTTCGCCGAGGCTTAAACACGTGGCCTGATTCCGGCGCGGGGGCCGAGCTGGCTGCCGGGAATGCGCGAGCGCCGACGCGGCCTGCCGGGGGACGAGCGGTGGCGGATTTGGCTCTTGCCGCGTGCGGGGAGTCGGGCGGGCGGGGAGGTGTGCCGTGACGGGGTTGGCTGCCGTTGCGTGTGGGGGAGTCCGCCGGGCGGCGAAGTGCGCTGTGGCGGGGTTGACTGCTGCGGCGTGCGGAAGGCTGCCGGGTGTCGAGGTTTGCCGTGGCGGAGCTGGCTGCCGGGAATGCGTGAGCGCCGACGCGGTCTGCCGGGGGACGAGCGGTGGCGGATTTGGCTCTTGCCGCGTGCGGGGAGTCGGGCGGGCGGGGAGGTGTGCCGTGGCGGTGTGGGCTGGTGCTGTGCGGGGAGTCCGCGGGGCGGGAAGTGCGCCGTGGCGGTGTGGGCTGGTGCCGTGCGGGGAGTCCGCCGGGCGGCGAAGTGCGCTGTGGCGGCGTTGGCTGCTGCGGCGCGCGGAAGTCTTCCGAGTGCCGGGTTCTGCCGAGTGCCGGGGTCTGCCGAGTGCCGGGGTCTGCCGTGGCGGAGCTGCCGGGCAGCCGCGGCCGGGAGTTCGCGGGGCGTAGCGCGGGGCGGTCCGATTTGCCGCGGGAGCGGGCGTGGCGGAATTGCCGCCCGCCGTGCGGTCAAGCCCGTCTGTCCGGCCCTTCCCAGTCCAGCAGCAGCTCCCGCAGATCGGCGTTCATCCGGTCCTGTTCCGCGTGCGACAAAACTCCCAGCAGCCGGGCCTCGGTCTGGGTCTTCATCCCGAACACCTCCTGCGCCCGTGCCAGCCCCTCGTCGGTGAGGCTCACCAGGATCTGGCGCCGGTCGCCGGGGGCGATGTCGCGGCGGACCCAGCCTTTGCGTTCCAGTCCGGCGACGCGTTTGGTCACCCCGCCGGAGGTCAGGCGCATGCTGTCCAGCAGCTGCCCGGCCGAAAGCCGGTGCGGGGGACCGGCTCGTTTGAGCGCGCCCAGCAGTTCCACTTCCCACAGGCCGACCCCGAAGGCGTCGAATTCGCGGCGCAGTTCCGTTTCCAGCAGCCGGGCGGCGCGCAGCAGGCGGAAGCTCAGCGCCTTGCTGACCCGGTCTTCCGCGCGCACGCCGGTGATCTGCGCCATGACTCCGTCGACGTGGTCCCGCTCCGCTGGCATGGGCGAGTATTCTAACACCAGTAATTATCTTACCGGTCTCGAATCAGGACGGTCCGTGCACTCTTCCCCTTCAGCCGAGCCCGATCCGCAGCGCTGGCGCGCCTTGTGGGTGTGCCTCATCGCGGGGTTCATGACGCTGCTCGACGTCAGCATCGTCAACGTCGCGCTGCCCTCGATGGAGCACGGGATCGGCGCGACGCCCGCGGACGTCTCGTGGGTCGTCTCCGGCTACGCGCTCACGTTCGGGCTCGCGCTGGTGCCGTCGGGGCGGCTCGGCGACGACTACGGGCGCCGCCGGATGTTCCTGCTCGGGCTGGCGTTGTTCGTGGCGGCCAGCGTGCTGTGCGGCGCGGCGCCGAACGCGACGTGGCTCGTCGTCGCGCGGCTGGGCCAGGGCGTCGCGGGCGGGTTGCTGAACCCGCAGATCATCGGCCTGATGCAGCAGCTGTTCTCCGGCCGCGAGCGGGGCAAGGCATTCGGCGCGTTCGGGGCGACGGTCGGGCTGTCCACCGCGATCGGGCCGGTGCTGGGCGGGTTGCTGATCCAGGGCATCGGCGTCGACCAGGGGTGGCGCTGGGTGTTCTACGTCAACCTGCCGATCGGCATCCTCGCGATCCTGTTCGGGCTGCGCCTGCTGCCGAAGGACGCGCGCAGCGGCCGGAAGCGGACGCCGGACCTGGTCGGCAGCGTGCTGCTCGGCGTGGCGGTCGTGCTGGTGATGCTGCCGTTGATCGAGGAAGAAGAGCAGGCGACGGCGCCGCGCTGGTGGCTGATGGGCGTCGCGGCCGGGTTGCTCGTGCTGTTCGTGCTGTGGGAGCGCTGGCTCGGCAACCGCGGCAAGCAGCCGCTGGTGAACCTGAAGCTGCTGACCGTGCGCAGCTACTCGATGGGTTCCGCGCTCGGCATGGTCTATTTCGCCGGATTCACCGGGATTTTCCTGGTCCTGACGCTCTTCTTCCAGCAGGGCCTCGGCTACACGGCGCTGCAGGCCGGCGCGGCGATGCTCGCGTTCGCGATCGGTTCGGCGATCTCGCCGACCATCGGCGGGCGGCTCGTGCACCGGTTCGGCAGGCCGATGGTCGTGCTCGGGACGCTGCTCGTGGCGATCGGGCTCGCCGCGACCGCGTGGCTCGTCCGCGAGTACTCCGGCGCGAACACCGCGTTCGTGCTGGCCGGGCCGTTGTTCGTCGGCGGGTTCGGCAGCGGGCTGGTGATTTCGCCGAACTCGACGCTCGCCTTGGAAGAAGTCCCGCCCGCGGAAGGCGGCACCGCGGCCGGCGTGCTGCAGACCGGTCAGCGGATCGGCTCGGCGGTCGGCACCGCGCTCGGCGGGTCGCTGTTCTTCGGCGAACTCGGGCGTTCGCACGGGGATTACCACTCCGCGACCGCCCTCGGGCTGATCGGGTCGACCGCGCTGGTCGTGCTCGCGTTGCTGTTCGGCGTCGTCGATGTGCTGCTGTCGCGGACACGCAAACGCCGCAGCACAACGCAAAGCGCGCCACCCGCGGCGGTTTCCGGCTCGGTGAGCGGCCTCGCTCCCGCGGAAACCGCGTCTGTCTCGTTGACGTCTCTGGAGACCCACGAAGTACGCCGCACCACCACCGGCGCGGACAACACGTTCGCCCTGGACGCCCCGGCGGGCACCTATCTGCTGCTGGTCCAGGCGGGCGGCCGGGAGCCGGTGGCCCGTCATGTCCAGGTGGGCGCCGAGCCGGTGCGCGAGGACGTCGGACTGGCGCGGTCGGTCCGGCTCACCGGCACCGTGCACGCGATCCGGGGTCCGTTCCCCGGCGCGCAGGTCGCGGTGCTGGACGCGAAGGGCCAGGTCCAGCGGGTGACGGTCACGGACGAGGCGGGCCATTACACCGTCGACGATCTGTTCCCCGGCGAGTACACCGTCGTCGTGACGGGATACCAGCCGGTCGCGGAACCGGTGCAGCTGACGGCCGAAGGACCGGCCCGCTTCGACCCGTTGCTGCGCTTGGTTTCCGCGGACAAGGCCTAGTCGGAGACGAGCGCCAGCACCGCCAGGGCCTGGTCCCGCATCGCGACGTCCAGGAACGTCCCGTCGGCGAGCGCGAGCGCGCCCACCCCGGCCTGAGTGGCACCGTCCATTCGGGACAGGACCTCCCGCGCCCGCGCGATCTCCTCCGCCGTCGGCAGGAACGCCGCGCGGATCGTCGGCAGCTGCGTCGGGTGGATCGCGCTCCGGCCGCGGAAGCCGAGCGCCCGCCCGGCCCGGCAGCTCTCCGCCAGGCCGTCGAGGTCGCGGACGTTCGCGTACACCGACATCGCGGGCGGGGGCAGCCGCGCGGCGCGGGCGGCGTTCACGATCCGGCTGCGCGCCCAGGTGAGTCCGGCTTCGTCGGCGAGCCGCAGGTCAGAACGCAGATCCGCCTCGCCGAGCCCGAGCGACGCCGTCCGCGGAGACGCGAGTGCGATCTCCAACGCCCGCTCCACCCCGAGTGCCGACTCGATCAGCGGGTGCAATTCCCGCCCCGGCAAGGCATCGGCGTGCGATCGGACGTCGAGCGAACTCTCGACCTTCGGCAGCCGTGCGCCCACCCAGGCCGGGAGCGCGGCCAGCGCGGCCAGGTCGGCCGCGTGCCACGGCGTGTCCGGGTGGTTGATCCGCACCTGCACCGGCCGCGCCGCGGGCACGTCGGCCAACAGCCGCATCGCGTTGTCTCGTGCGGCATCCTTGTGTGCGGGCGCGACGGCGTCTTCGAGGTCGACCAGCACGACGTCGGCGTCCGAGGCGAGCGCTTTGCCCACGCGGTCGGGTCGGTCGGCCGGGACGTAGAGCAGGGTCAGCGCGGGCGTCATACCGCTCCCTCCGCCCGAAGCTCCGCGATCCGCGACGCCGTGAAGCCCAGCGAACCGAGCACCTCGTCGGTGTCCGCGCCGTGCGGGCGTCCGGTGAAGCCGATGACGCCGTCGTTGTCCGACAACCGGAACAGCGGTCCTTGCATCAATGTCGTGCCCAGCTCCGGGTCCTCGATCTCGTGGATCGTGCCCAGCGCACGGAACTGCGGGTCCGCGACGATGTCGGCCGCGTCGTAAATCGGCGCGACCGCCGCCTGCGCCTCCTCGAAGGCCGCCACGACCTCGTCCCGTGTGTGCCGCGCGATCCAACCGCCGACGGCCTCGTCCAGTTCGTCCGCGTGCACCGCCCGGTCCGCGCCGGTCGCGAACCACGGCTCGGCAGCGAGTTCTGGCCGTCCGACCAGCCGCACCACGCGTTCCGCGATCGACTGGGCCGACGTCGACACCGCCACCCATTGTCCGTCGCTCGTGCGGTAGGTGTTGCGCGGCGCGTTGTTCGTGGAGCGGTTGCCGGTGCGCGGCTGGACCGTGCCGAGCTGGTCCCATCGCGTGATCTGCGGTCCGAGCATGGCGAGAATCGGCTCGATGATCGCGACGTCCACGACCTGGCCGCGCCCGCGGGCAGCGCGCCCGGCGAGCGCGACCATGATCGCGTACGCGGTGGCCAGCGACGCGACCCCGTCGGCGAGCCCGAACGGCGGCAGCGTCGGCGGGCCGTCCGGTTCGCCGGTGGCCGCGGCGAATCCGCTCATCGCCTCGGCGAGCGTGCCGAAACCGGGCCGCGGGGAGTACGGCCCGAACTGGCCGAATCCGGTTACCCGCGCGAGAACGAGACCCGGGTTCCGTGCGGACAGTTCCGGGTAACCGAGCCCCCAGCGTTCCAGGGTGCCCGGCCGGAAGTTCTCGATCACCACGTCCGCGGTTTCGGCGAGCGCCAGGAACACCTCGCGCCCGCCGTCGCTGCCCAGATTCGCCGTGACGGTGCGCTTGTTGCGCCCCAACGTCTTCCACCACAGGTTGACGTCGCCCTTGGCCACCCCGTGCGTGCGCGACGGGTCCGGTCGCGCCGGATGCTCGACCTTGATCACCTCGGCGCCCATGTCGCCGAGGTGCATCGCGGCCATCGGCCCGGCGAACAAGGTCGACGCGTCCACGACCCGCAGCCCGGCCAGTGCGCCCGCGGAAGCTTCCCTCGACACGGTCATCGCGTCACGTCCCACGCACAGCGGAACCCGACGGTCGCCCCGCGCGCCAGCCCGAACCCGGGCAGCAGCAGCTTCACGCTGTAGTCCGGCGCGTGCCGGCCGCCCTCGACGTACCACTCGGAACCCTCGGCGCGGTAGTCGCTGCCGCCCTTGAGCATCACGAACCGGGTCCTCCCGTCGGAGTGTTCGCTTTCGGTCCAGTTCCACACCGCGGGTGTGCCGCGCCGCAGACCGCCGGTCTCCCCGGCGAGCTGCCATTCGTCCTCGGTCGGCAACCGGCCGCCGCGCCACGCGCAGTACGCCCGGGCGTCGTCGAGGTCCACGAAGGTCACCGGCTCGTCCTCGGCAGCAGGCTGACCGTCGGCCCAGTGCGCGAGGAACCGATGCGCCTCGACCGGCTCATATCCCGTAGTGGCAAGGAATTCCGCGAACTCGCCGTTCGTCACCTCGGCTGCGGCGACCGCGACCGGCGACGCCAGCGAACCGTCGCGTTGCAGCGTCCGGGCGTCGTGCAGCCGAGGCGGCAGCGGCTTCCACTCGTCCACATACGGCGCGCCCTGGTACATCCCGGTCTCGCGCCCGCGGTACCGGACTGTCAGCACATACGGCCCGGCAGGCACCATGACCGCGTCGTCCTCGGGCGTACCGCTCGTCGGCTGAGGCTGGACCCGCGTCGCGAGCCGATGCGGGAAACGAGCGTCCGGATCATGCGGCAGAGTCGCCACCTGGGACAGCCACGACGGTTCCGCCGCGCCGTCGGCGACCCGCAGCAACGCCGAAATCCCGCGCGCGGGCACCCGCCCGTCGGCGAACAGATCGATCACCGGCCCGTCCACGACCGGCCCGAGATAGTCCGAATCGCCCCGGTTCACGACTGTCCACAGTGTCCAGTCGCCGAGTTCCCAGCGCGACGCGTAGACCCCGGCGGCTTCGGCTTCCGGCGTCAGCGGAGCCAACGGCGTCCACTCGCCCTCGCGCAGCAGCTCACCCGCCGCACGCTGCACAGACACCATCCGGCGCACCGTCGCCGCGTCCCGCTGCGACCAGCCGACCCACACGCCGAACACGACTTCCCACACCATCACGCCGACGCCGTTCAGCCACGCCGAATGCAGTTCCTCGGTGTGGTCGCGGTGCCATCGCCGCACGTGGTGCTGCATGTGCCGCCGCTCGTACCAGTGCGAACGCAGCACGCCCGGCACCGGCGAATCGGCGAAGAACTGCGCCCACGACGCCGAGTGGTCCTCGATCCGCTCCACCGGCAGCTTCGATTCGCCCTCCAGCACGACCCCGGGCCGCGCGCGTTCGAGTTGCTCGACCAGCGCCGGGTCGGCCTTCTTCAGGGTGTCCAGGAAGACGCCGTCCGCGCCGGAATCGGCCAGTACCGCGGACAGCTCCGCAGCGTCGTCCTCGCCCCGGCGCGTGCCGACGTCCCACGGGTTGTAGTCCACGAACACCCGCGTGCCTGCCGAATGGAATGTCTCGGCCAGCTCGCGGAGACCGGGCACATCGCGGTAGAAATCCCACTGGTTGCGGTCGTCGAGGCCGATCACCGGGTACGCGTGCCACAGCACGACCGCGTCGAGGCCGCCGAACCGCTGGTGCGCGTCGGCGAGGAACCGCTCCGGCGTGAACCGGTGCTCCTCGAACGAATACAGCAACTCGTCCCACAGCCAGACCTGCGCGACCGTGTGGCATCCGGCGGCCCACGCGGCTTCCGTCCGGTCGTAGGCGCGACCGTGGTAGCCGTGCCGTTCGTGCGCGTCGGCACGCCATTGCCGCAGCCGAGCCCGCCATTCCGGACGGTCGGCGGGGTCCGCCGGGCCGACGAAGATCTTGGCCTCGTCCAGCGCCGCGAGCTGCTCGGGGGAGAGGGGCGCGCCGAGCGGGACCTCGGTGGGCTGGTCGATCGGGCGCGGGACGAGCGGGTCGAACACGTAGGTCATCAGGTGTTTCCTCCGGCCGCGAACTCGGCGACCTCTGCGACGGTCGGGACAGCGGATTGCGCACCGGGCCGGGTGACGGCGAGCGCCGCGGCGGCCCCAGCGCGTTCGGCGGCCTCGCGGAGCGGACGGCCCTCGGCCAACGCCGCCGCGAGCACGCCGCAGAACGTGTCCCCGGCACCGGTGGTGTCCACTGGGGACACCCGGAAGCCGGGCAGGTGCGCGACTTCCCGCTCCGCGACGACACAACCGGCCGCCCCGAGCGTGATCACCACCGCGGGTGCGCGCCGCTGCAGAATCCGGGCCAATTCCTCCGGCGCGGCGGACGCGCCCGCCAGGTCGGCCGCCTCGTGCTCGTTGACGATCAGCACGTCCGCATCGATCTCCGGCAGCGGCCGGGACGGCGCGGCATTGAGCACCATCCGGGCCCCGGGCCGCCGGGCCGCGGCGGCAGCGGTCACCGCTTCGAGCGGAATCTCCAGCTGCGCGAGCACGACGTCCGCCGCGGCGATCCGCTCCAGCTGCTCCCCGGCGAGCGAGAGCCGCGAGTTGGCCCCGGGCGCGACCACGATGGAGTTCTCGCCGTCCGGCGACACCATGATGAACGCGGTCCCGGTCGCACTGTCCACTCGCGACACCAGATCCGTCCGCACCCCGGCCTTCGCCAGCGACGCCAGCAGAAAGCCCGCGCCGTCGCCGGGACCGAACGCGCCGAGGAACGTCGTCTCCGCGCCGCCCGCGAGCGCCGCGGCGACTGCCTGGTTGGCTCCCTTGCCGCCGGGACTGCGCCGCAGGTCGCCGCCGAGGACGGTCTCGCCCGCGCCCGGGTGCCGCGGAACGCCGACCACCAGATCGACATTCGCCGAGCCGACGACGACAACTCGCCCGGTCATCGCGCCACCCTGGCCGTCCGCGCGGCGAGATCGGTGATCCGCTGCTCGCCGCCGGGCAACGAGGTCGCGATCCGGTTGTCGAGCGGTTTCGTCCACTGCTCGCCGATCCCGTCCGCCCCTGCCAGCGCACCGACCACGCCGCCGACCGTCGCGGCCGCCGAGTCCGTGTCCCAGCCAGCCGTGACGGCGAGCGAGATGCTCTGCCCGAAGTCGCCATCGCCGCGGGCCAGCGCGTACGCGATCACCGCCGCGTTGTTCAGCACATGCACCCAATGCAGGTCGCCGTAGCGGGCGTGCAATCGGTCCAGCCCGTCGTCGTAAGCAGCGGCCGCCCGCCCGAATCGCACCGCCGAGGCCAGCCGGCTGCTAGGCGGAAGAACGGTTTCCGCCGCGTCGAGGACACTGTGGACGGAATCGCACACCATCGCCGCCGACGCGAGCGCAGCCGCCCACATCGCGCCGTAAATGCCGTTCCGGGTGTGGCTGAGCCGCGCGTCGACCCACGCGAGGCGCGCGGCGGCGCGGACGTCGCCGGGGGAGACCCAGCCGAAGACGTCGGTCCGGATCAGCGCGCCGATCCATTCGCGGAACGGGTTGAGGTGCGTCGCCGTTTCCGGCACCGGGCGCGCGTCCAGCAGGTTCCGGTACGCGGCGCGCTCGGCGGTGAACACCCGCCCGGCAGGCAGCTGTTCCAGCCAGAGCTGCGCGACATCGTCGGCGGTGAACTCGCGGTCGTGCCGTTCCAGCAGCGTGAGCGCGAGGATCGGGTAGTTGAGATCGTCGTCCTCCGGCATCCCGGAGATGTTCTCCTCCAGGGAAGCCGGTGCCGACCGGCGGTTCCACGGCCACCGCGCCGCGACGTCGTCCGGCAGCCCGACCGCGGTGAACCAGCGGTCCAGCGGCCAGCGTCCGGTCGCGCGCAGGATCTCCTCGATGCCCTCGCGCGGGATCTTCTCGACCGGCTTTCCGAGCAGGCATCCCGCCGCCCGGCCGGTCCACGCGCCGAGCGTGCGGTCCGCGCCGGGCCGGGGGAGGACCGGCGCGGCCGGGAGCAGCGCGGCGATCTCGTCCCATCCGTCCGGCTCGTGCGGCGCGGCCGGGCAGGGGAGCGCGGCCAGTTCGTCCAGCAGCGTCCGGGCCAGCGCCCGCAACGCTGGGGGCGCCGGCCGCGGTCCTGCCCCGCTCACGGCGGGTGCCGGATCGCCGCCGGCGGCGATCCAGCGCTCCCGCACCGAGGTCACGTCCTTGCCCTCCGCAGCGGACTGGACGAACTCGTGCGCGAGCAGGTCTTCGGGCTGAGCCCAGGTGAGCCTCATGCCGCGTCCAGCGCGTCGAGCGCGGCGAGGCGTGCCTTCGCCCGCGCGCGGTCGGCCTTCACGATGTCGGTTGCGGCCGACGCGAGCAGCCACCCGGTCTCGCGCAGGTCCGTCTTGCTGGCCTCGCCGACCGGATCGATCCACTCGTCCGGCACCGAGGCCGCCCCGCCGAGACCGGCGCAGAGCGCACCCGCCATCGACGCGATCGAGTCGGCGTCCCGGCCGTAGTTCACCGAGGCCAGCACGGCACCGCGGTAATCGCCCTGATGGCCCAGCACAAACCCCAGCGCGGCAGGCAATTCCTCGATCGCCTTGGTCCGCGACGGCCGCCGCGCGTCCATCGACATCTGCCGGTACTCCGGCCCGACCGAATCGAACGGCGCGACCACTTCGCGGATCTTCCGCGCGAGCGCACGCTCCGCGTCGTCGGTCTCGGGCGCGGCGTTCCATCCCTGGAAGGCGTCGACCACAGCCTGCATCGCCGCCAAAGTCCCGTCGTGCGACACCGCGAGCGCCGCCTGCACGACGTCGTCGATCGAGGCACCCGGCGCGACCGAAGCGGCGACCATCGCGGCCAGCACCCCGGCGGCCTCCCGGCCGTAGCTCGACTGGTGCGGCGCGGTCAGGTCGATCGCCTCGGCATACGCTGCCTGCGGATCACCTGGGTTCACGACGCCGACCGGCGCGATGTACATCGCCGCGCCGCAGTTCACGATGTTGCCGACGCCTGCCTCCCGCGGGTCCACATGCCCGTAGTGCAGCTTCGCGACGATCCACTTCTCGGCGAGGAACACCCGCTGCAGCAACAGCGCCGTCGACTCCAGCTCCGGCACCCAGCGCGGTTCGCCGATCATCAGCGGAACCAGGTCCTCGGCCATCGAGTACGCGTCGAGGTGCGTGCGGCGCTTCGCGTACACCTCCACGATCGCGCGGGTCATCAAGGTGTCGTCGGTGATGTGCCCGTCGCCCTTGTGGTACGGCGCGATCGGGCGCGCGTCCCGCCAGTTCGGGTACCACGGCGGAACGATCCCGGTCACCCGGCCGCCGTGCCGCTCCTCGATCTGCTCGGGCGTCCACCCTTCGGTCGCGCCGCCGAGCGCGTCCCCCACTGCCGCGCCGGTGATCACTGCCACCGCGCGGTCCTCCAGCCAGGTCACCGGCTTGCGTCCCTTCGTTCCCCGGCGCGGGCAGGCCGCCCGCGCCTGTTGTGCGCGCCGGGACCGGACGTGTGCCCGGCCCCGGCGCGGCGGTCACTTGCCGACGCTCGTCCAGCCGTCCTTCAGCTGCTGCGCCAGCGTGTTCGCGTCGATCTGGTTCGCCAGGAAGCGCTGGTAGGCGGGCGTCGCGACAGTGTCCTTCCACTGCGCGTACTTGCCGGCGAACAGATACGGCGCCGAGGTCAGGTACTTGCCCGAGGCCAGGATCGTGCTCCAGCCCTTCTTGGCGCTGAGCTTCTTGTCGAGCGCTTCCCGAGCGGAGTTGCTCGCCGGGATCAGCGTGTCGGCCTCGTTGAGCGCGGCGAGGTTCTCCGTGTTGGTGAAGAAGTCCAGGAACTTCGCGGCCTGCTCGACGTGCTTGGAGTCCTTGTTGACCGACAGCGTCTGCGGGTTCGCCGCCTGCGCCGGTCCGGCCGGGCCGGCGATCGGCGGCAGCGCGATCCAGTCGAGGTCCTTCGGCGCGTCCTTCTCGATGTTCGCCGCCTGATACGAGCCCTGCACGGTCATCGCGACCTGGCCCGCGTAGAACGGGGCCAGCGCCTTGCCGCCGGACTGGGTCAGCGTCACCGGCAGGATCGAGTGGTCGGTCGCGTTCATGTCGCGCACCAGCTGCGGCAGCGCCATTTCGCCCTGGCCGACGGTGATCTGCGCCTGGTCGCCGGTGCCCTCGAAGTACTTGCCGCCGAACGCCGGGGCCATCGCCACGAACGTCGCGGCCGGGCTCGACAGGCCCCAGCCGAGACCGTACTTGCCGTCCTTCGTGGCGGTCTTGGCCAGCTGGCGCAGCTGGTCCCAGGTCATCGTTTCGCCGGTCGGGATCTGCGCGCCGGACTGCTCAAGCAGCTTCTTGTTCGCGAAGACCACATAGGACTGCAGTTCGGTCGGGTAGGCGACGACCTTGCTGTCGACCGTCACTGAGTCGAGCACGCCCTTCGGGATGTCCGCGCGCTTCTGCTCGGACAGGTAGGGGGAGAGGTCGGCGAGGTAGCCGTCGGTCGCGAACGGACCGATCCCGGCCGCCTCGTAGTGCACGATGTCCGGCGCGGTGCCCGCGTTGAACTGGGTGATCAGCTTGTCGTAGGCGCTGTCCCAGCCGGCCTGGACGACCTTCACCTGAGTGTCGGGATGCGCCTGGTTCCACGCTCCGACGATCTTGTTCGTGGCCGCGATCGCGGCGGGCTGGTCCGACAGGGACTGGAACGTGAGGGTGACCGGACCGCCGTCCCCGCTGTCACCGCCGCTGCCGCACGCGGCGGCGAGCAGGCTGGTGAGAGCGAGGCTGGCGGCGACGGCCGCGCGTCGTGTCTTCATCGACCGACCTTTCGAAGGTGTTTCCGATGGGGTGGGGCTCATCCCTTCACCGCCCCGGCCATGAGGCCGCCGGTGAGTTTCTTCCGCAGGAGGCTGAAGAAGGCGATGCTCGGGATCGCCGCGAGCACCGCGCCCGCGGCCAGCGGGCCGAGGGCGACTTTGCCCTCGCCGCCGATGAACATGGTGAGCGTGATCGGCAGCGTGTAGTTCTCCGGCGACTGCAGCAGCACCAGCGCGAAGAAGAACTCGTTCCACGAGGACACGAAGCTGAACATCGCCGTCGCGACCACGCCGGGGGCCAGCAGCGGGAACACGATGGTGCGCAGCACGGTGAACCGGTTCGCGCCGTCCATCGCCCCGGCCTCCTCCAGCTCGACCGGGATCGCCGCGACGTAGCCCTGCAGCATCCACAACGCGAACGGGAGGATGTAGGTGGTGTGCACGAGCGTCAGCCCGACGAGGCTGTCGGCGAGGCCGAGCGTCCGCAGCACGAGGAACAGCGGCAGGATCACCAGCACCACCGGGAACACCTGGCTGACCAGGATCCAGGTGACGCCCGCGACGCGCAGCTTGCCCTTGAGCCGGGCCAGCACGTAGGCCGCCGGCACCGAGATCAGGACCGCCAGCACGGTGCTGGCCAGCGCGACCAGCAGGCTGTTGACCGCCGAATGCAGCAGGCCCTGGCGGGAGAGCGCTTCGCCGTAGTTGTCCCAGTGCCATTCGCCCGGGACCAGGTTGACCGACAGCGAGTTCAGCTCCGCCGACGACTTCACCGACGCGGAAATCAGCCACAGCAGCGGAAAACCGAGGAACAGCAGGTACAGCACGAGAGCCAGGTACTGCGCGGGGCGCACGGACCAGCGCATGGATCACCGCCCCCTTTCCGGGCGGTCGCCGCGGAACTGCGACCGCAGGTAGATCGCGAGCAGCGCGACGACCACGATCACGAGGACCAGCCCCATCGCGGCGGCGTAGCCGATTTCGCGGTTCTTGAACGCTTCGAGGTAGACGAACAGCACCGGGACCATGGTTTTGCCGCCCGGTCCGCCCGCGGTGAGCACGTAGACGAGCGAGAAGGAATTGAAATTCCAGATGAAGTTCAGGGAGGTGATGGAACTGACGATCGGGCGCATGCTCGGCCAGGTCACCGCGGCGAACCGCCGCCACGCACCGGCGCCGTCCACCGCTGCCGCCTCGTGCAGTTCGGCCGGGATCTGTTGCAGGCCGGCCAGAAGCGTCACCGTGGTTTGCGGCATGCCGACCCAGACGCCGACCACGATCACCGCGGGCAAGGCGGTGGTGAAATCGCCGAGCCAGTTGATTCCGTCCGGCAATCCGATACTGCCGAGGAACGCGTTGAGCGGACCGCCGTTGGCCGAGTAGATCATTTGCCACATAATCGCGACGACCACCGGTGGCATCGCCCACGGGATCAGCGCGAGCACCCGCGTGAGGCCCTGGAGTTTGAGTCCGGAGTTGAGCAGCAGCGCGAGCCCCATCGCGGCGGCCAGCTGCAGGACGGTCACCCCGACCGTCCAGATCAGACCGATCCGGAGCGAGTCCCAGAACAGCGAGTTCCCGCCGAGGCGGACGAAGTTGTCGATCCCGGCGAAGCCGAAGTCCGGATGCCGCACCAGCCGGGTGTCGGTGAAGGCCAGCACGACGGCGATCACCAGCGGGGCGACCGACAGCACCAGGATCGGGATCAGCGACGGCATCACCAGCGCGATCGCCTCGCGCCGGCGGGTGCGGGCCTGAGTGGTCTTCTTCGGGCGCGGCGGGGGAGCGGGAGCGACCCGCGGCCGCGTCGCGGTGGTCATTCTGCGTCCTCCGCGGTCTGGTCCGGAGTGGAGTCCCGGGTGGATTCCCGGACGAACAGCTCGGTCCCGACCGAGATCTGCCGCGCCGGAGCCTCCGCGTCGTCGGTCAGCCCGAGCATGAGCCGGGCGGCGGCGCGCCCGCGCTCGGCCGAACCGAGGGACACGCTGGTCAGCCGGGGCAGGAAAACCTGCCCGAGTTCGGTGTCGTCCATCCCGGTCACGGCGACGTCGTGCGGGATGCTCAGCCCGAGCTCCCGGGCGGCGCGGATGGCGCCGATGGCGAGCAGGTCGTTGGCCGCCACGATCGCGTCCGGCCGGTGCGGACGGTCGAGCAGCTTCCGTGCCGCCTCGATCCCCGCCGCGACGGTGAAATCGGCCGCGACCTCGACGTCGGTCTGCGCGGCGAAGTCCTTCGCGGACACCGCCTCGTCGAATCCGCGCTGGCGCGAGGAGCCCGGCGTGGTGTCGAGCGGCCCGTTGAGGAACCCGATCCGGCGGCGGCCCAGCGAAACCACGTGCTGCACCGCCGCGCCGATCCCGGCCGCGGAATCGGTGGAGACCGAACTGATCCCGCGGTCGCTCATCGCCCGGCCGATCACCACGACCGGCACCGGGGCCCGGCCGATCTGCTCGATCAGCTCGTCGTCGGTGCGCAGCGGGATCACGATCATCCCGTCGGCGAACCCGCCGTGCAGGCTGTGCAAGAGTTCGGCGGTCGACGCCGCGGTGTCCCCGGTGGACATCACCACGACCCGGTACCCGTGCGGCGCGAGGACTTCGTGGATGCCGCGCATGATCTCGACGTAGACCGGGTTGCCGATGTCCGCCACCGCGAACGCGATCTGCGACGTCTTCTTCAGCCGCAGCGACCGCCCGATCGCGTCCGCGCTGTACCCGAGTTCCGCCGCGGCGGCCCGCACGCGCTCGACCATCGCCTTGCTCGCGCCGGTCCCGTGCAGCGCGCGCGAGGTCGAAGCCAGCGACACGCCGGCGCGCTCGGCCACCTGGATCAGCGTGGCTCGGGTTGACGTCATCGTCCCTCCCAGTCGGACACAGCACCAAGCGGTGCGGAAACCGTGCGTGGAAACGTTTCCAATCGACGTTCCAGCAGATCTGGAAACGTTTCCAAGCGGTGTCCGAATAATGTCACCCGGATGGCGGACGTGTCAACGGAGCTGCCGCGGGGCCGGGGATCCGTGACGTCAGCGTGATGTGTGCCGAGTTAGCCGGTCCGCGCGGACGACGTCCGCGGCCGAGGGAGCCTCGTCCGGGTCGGTCAGCCACTGCAGTGCGGTCCCGACCAGCAGCGAGTAGTAGTGCGCGCCGACCGCGTGGACGTCCTTCGGGTCGGCGTCCGGTCCGAGGTCGCCGAAGGCGTTCGCGAGCGCGACGCGCGCCTGCCGCTGGCCTTCCGCGTTGATCTTCCGGATCGTCTCGTCGTGCTGTAAGTAGCTGACGCTCTCGAAGTTCACGAACCACAGTTCGCGGTGCTCCTGGATCGACTCGATGATCCGCGCCCAGCGCCGCTCCGGCCCGGCTTTCTCGTCGGCGGGATCGGCGAGAACGGCGAACAACATGTCGCCCCACTCCGTGTTGAGGTCGAACAACGCCTGGGTGAGCAGCTGTTCTTTCGAGCCGAAGTGGTAGTTGATCGACGCCTGGTTCGCTCCGGACGCGGCGACGAGGTCCCGCACTGTAGTGCGCGCGTAACCGGCCTTGAGGAGGCATTCCCGGGCGGCGGTGATCAGGTTCTCGCGGTGTCCCACACGTGCTACCGTATCATGTAAACGTTCGTTTTAAACGATCGTTCATGACCCTGGGAGGACTTGAGATGACCGCACCCGCGATCCGCACCCGGCGGCTGTGTTGCCGCTTCGACGGCGAAGGCGGTCCGGTCGACGCACTGCGGGGCGTGGACCTGGACGTTCCGCGCGGTGCTTTCGCCGCGATCATGGGCCCGTCGGGCTCGGGGAAAACCACGTTGCTGCATTGCGCGGCCGGTCTGCGCGCCCCGGCCGAGGGGACCGTCGAACTGGACGGCACCGATCTGTCCGCTTTGGATGAACCACGGCTGGCCGGACTGCGCCGGCAGCGGATCGGTTTCGTGTTCCAGCAGTTCAACCTGCTGCCCGCGCTGACCGCGCGGGAGAACATCGAACTGCCGTTGCGCTTGGACGGTCGAGACCCGGACCCGCGGCGCACCGCGGCCTTGCTGGCGCAGGTCGGTCTCGCGCAGCGCGGGGGACACCGGCCGGGCCAGCTTTCCGGCGGCCAGCAGCAGCGGGTGGCGGTGGCCCGGGCGCTGGTGACGGACCCGGAGGTCGTGTTCGCCGACGAACCGACCGGCGCGCTGGACATCCGCAGCGCGCGGGAAGTGCTGGGCTTGCTGCGGCAATTGGCGGACCGAGGCCAGACGATCGTGATGGTGACCCACGACCCGGTGGCCGCGTCTTACGCCGACGCGGTCCTGTTCCTGGCCGACGGCCTGGTGGTCGATCAGCTGACCCGGCCGGCCGCGGCGGCGGTGGCGAACCGGATGGCTGTGCTGGTCGAGTCGGCCGAGCGGGCGGCGAATGCCGTGGGCGCCCGATGAGGTGGCGTGGCCGGGAGCCCGAAGCGGACCTCCTGCCTGGCCAATCGCGGAGCGGCAGACAGGTTCTGTGTGCCTGGCAAGTGAATCCGACGGGAGACTGACATGCTGAGACTGGCTCTGCGGCTCTTCGGCCACCACCGCGCCGCCGCGGTGGCCACCGGGCTGGTCGCGCTCGCCGGAATGGCACTGGTGGTCGCGATGACCGCCCTGCTCGGAACCGGCCTCTCCGGCGGCGCCGCCCCGGCCGACCGGGGATTC
The DNA here is from genome assembly GCF_900115345.1 of Amycolatopsis rubida. Taxonomy (GTDB): domain Bacteria; phylum Actinomycetota; class Actinomycetes; order Mycobacteriales; family Pseudonocardiaceae; genus Amycolatopsis; species Amycolatopsis rubida. The sequence continues at coordinate 281,306 of NZ_FOWC01000008.1, forward strand.
CTCACCCAGTTCCCGCTCATCCTGGGCGGCTGGGTGGTGGCGATCGTCGTGTTCGCGATGGTGTCGACCATCGGCGTCACGCTCGCCGCGCGGTCCGGCGAGATCGGCGGGTTGCGGCTGATCGGTGCGGCGCCGCGGCACATCCGCGTGCTCGTTTCGGCCGAAACCCTCGCGATCGCCGCCGTGGCCGCGCTGCCCGGCCTGGGGCTCGGCTACCTGCTCGGGCTCCTGCTCCTGACCGGCGTGCGGTCGACCGGCCTCACCTCGCCGAGCACGTCGTACGCGCCCGGCATCGTGCTGCCGATGATCGGCGTCGCGGTGGTGCTGCTGGCCGGAGTTCTCGCGGCGTGGATCGGGAGTCGCGGTCCGGCTCGGCGAAGTCCGGTGGAAGAAGCGTCGTCCGGTCCGCGCCGGGCCGGGTCGGCGCGGCCGCGACGGATTGCCGCGAGTGTGTTGCTGGCAACGGGTTTCGGGTCGGCAAGCGCGGTGCTCGCCCTGCCTGCCGACGCCATCGCGACCACCGGCCTGACTGGTCCCGCCGTGGTGCTGTGCTCGATCGGGTTCGCGATTCTGGCACCGGAACTGCTCGCGGCGGCCAACCGGATCGTCGGCCGGCTTTCGCGCGGTGCGAAGAGCGCCGAGGCGCATCTGGCGGGCGTGAACCTGCGCGCCGCTCCGGAACGCGCCCGTCCGATCGTCACCTTCCTGACGCTGCTGGTCGGCGTTTCCGCGGGCACGCTGGCCATGCAGGGCATCGAAAACCAGCACAGCGTCCCGGGCAGCACCGCCGAGGTGCTGGCGTCGATCAACTACCTGGTGGTCGCCCTGATCTCGCTCTTCATGGCGATCGCGCTGACCAACAACCTGGTGGCCGCGATCGGCGACCGCCGGACGGAGTTCGCGACGCTGTCGCTGATCGGCTCGACCGTCCGGCAGGTCCGCGGCATGCTCCTGTGCGAGACCGCCGCCGCCACCCTGCTGGCGATTGCCGTCGCGATCGTGGGCTCGGTGCTGTGCGTGCTGCCGTTCTCGATCGGCAAAACGGGCAGTCCGGCGGCCGCGTTCAGCATCTGGCCGTTCGCGGCGAGCGCGGTTTTCGGGGGAGGAGTGGCGCTGCTCGTGACGGCTTTGGCCGGGGCACGGGTGATCCGCGCCGCGGCGGTGGCCGCCTAGCGGTCGCGGCTCTGCGGAATCGGGGAGGTTCCTGCGATACTCGGCGCATGATCTTGATTGTCCTCAAAGCACAGATCCGCCCCGGCAAGCGCGCCGAATGGCTCGAAGGAATCCAGCGCTACACCGAGCAGGTGCGCGGCGAACCGGGCAATGTGTCGTTCGACTATTACCAGAACGGCGGCGACGAGAACGAGTTCGTCCTCGTCGAGGTCTTCGCCGACAGCGCCGCCGGGGACGCGCACGTCGCCACCGCGCACGCGCGGGAGTTCTTCCCGTTCATGTCGACGGTCGTGGCGAAGAAGCCCGAGATCAACTACCAGAACCTCGACGGCGCGGCCTGGTCGGAAATGGCCGAGGTCACGCCGGTGGAATAGCGGCTTGGCTCCGCACTCCGGATGTAGGTGAGGGGAGCCCTGAGGGAATCTGATTCCCTCAGGGCTCCCCTCACGTACTTTTCGGTCGTGTGGTGCGCGGGACTGTTCGCTGAGTCGACTCCCGCAGCCGCAGCTCCGGAGTCAAGAACACCGGACCCGCCGGCGTCTCAGCACCGGACAGCCGCGCCAGCATCAAGTCCACCGCGCGCTCGGCCAGCGCTTCGTGCGTCAGGTCCATCGCGGTGATCGGCGGGGTGCTCGTGCGGGCGTGTTCGCTGTCGGTCAGCGCGGCGAGCAGCAGATCGTCCGGGATGCGCAGGCCCTGTGCGGCGGCGGCTTCGACGATGAGCGGGGCGAAATCGCTGGTCGCGACCACGATCGCGGCGGGCCGGTCCGGGCCGGACAGCAGGGGCTGCACCAGTTCGGGTACGTCGCCTGGGGTCAGGCCCTCGCTGAGCAAGGCGGTCCGCGGCGGCAGCGCGCGCCGTTCGCACCACGCGAGATAGGTTTCGCGCGGTCGCCGGTTCCAGGCGTTGTCCTCGGTGCCGGACAGCAGCAGCACGTCGCGCGCGCCCTGGTCGTAGAGGTGGTCCAGCAGCGCCTCGACCACCGGCGGATAGTCCAGCCGCACCGACCACGGCAGGTCCGGCTGCTCGGGGTCCTCCTCGACGGTCACCACTGGCAGGCCGCGGCCGAGCAGTTCGGCCAGCGCGGTGTCGCCGCCGTAGGGGTGGGCCACGATGCAGCCGTCCATCGGCACGCTCGCCACCGCCGGGTCGTGCAGGTCGGGCACGTGGATCAGGCCGGTTTTGTGCCGCAGCATCTCGGTCGCGATCGACCCGACGAGCCGGTTGAACGTCTCGGCGCGGTCGGGCGTGCCCGCCACCGCGTAGCGCGGCCGCAGGATGAGCCCGACCAGCCCGGACCGGCCGGTGCGCAGCGAGCGCGCGTTCGGGTTCGGGTCGTAGCCCAGCTCCGCCGCGGCCTCGCGCACCCGCGCCTTGGTCGCCGCCGAAATGGGCCTGCGCCCGGAAAGCGCGTGCGAAACCGTGCTGATCGAAACCCCGGCGCGCTCGGCGACCTCTCGGATCGTCACCGGCCGTTTGCCGCCCTCCGTGTCCACCGTCGTTCCCCTTCGCCCTGCCTCCGGACGGCCCAGTATCGCCCACCGGCCGGCCCTGGAGGTCTTGACACCGCACCGGCGCGCGGGTTTGATGCCGCGAAAGCTCATCAAAACGTTTTGATGATGATAGGAGCCGCCATGGCCGCCGCGCACGAGCCCGCCCCGCCCACCGCCGCCGCGCCGACTGTCGGCGACGTCTGCACCGGGATGGGGCTGACCCGACGGCATTGGCTCGCCGGCTCGGTGCTGTTTTTCGCGTTCGTCGTCGAAGCCTGGGAACAGGTCGGGCTCGTCTACGTTTCGAACGGGATCTCGGGCGAATTCGGGGTGGACAACACGAAACTGGGCTGGGCCTTGTCCGCGGTCGCGTTCGGCATGGTGCCCGGCGCGCTGCTGTGGGGCGGGCTGATCGACCGGCTCGGCCGCCGTCGCGTGACGGTCGCGAGCCTGCTGATCTACGCGGTGCTCGCGCTGGCCGCGGGGCTTTCGCCGGCGTTCTGGCCGTTTGTCGCGCTGCGGTTCCTCTCCGGCGTCGCGTTCGGCGGGGTTTACGCGGTCACGTTCCCGTACTTCCTCGAACTGCTGCCCACCGCTCGCCGCGGCCAGGGCGCGGTCGCGCTCAGCATCGGGTTTCCGATCGGCACGCTTCTGTGCATCGGCGTGAGCCAGTCGCTCGGGACGATCAGCTGGCGTGCGGTCGCCGTTGTCGCCGCGCTGGCCGGGCTGTGGGCGTTCGCCGTGCTGCGCTGGGTGCCCGAATCGCCGTACTGGCTCGCGCGGCGCGGGCGGCACGCGGAGGCCGCCGCCGTGTTGCGGGGTCTCGGTGCGGACATCCCGGCCAGCACCACGTTTTCCGTCGAGGACGCCGACCGCGAGGCGGGCGCGGTGCGCAACCTGTTCCGTGCGCCGGTGCGCCGTCGGTTCCTGCCGATGCTGCTCACGTCGTTCACTTTCAGCTGGGGTTATTGGGGTTTGCAGACGTGGCTGCCGGTCCTGCTGCAGAACCGCGGGCTGAGCGTGTCCGGCGCGCTGTGGTTCGTCGCGGTGACGCAGGTGGTGTCCGTGCCCGGCTACCTGCTCGCCGCGTGGCTGACCCGCCGCCACGGGCGCAAGCGGATCTTCCTGCTGTTCGCGCTCGCCTCGGCGATCGGCGGCGTGCTGTTCGGTCTCGCCACCGGTTCCACGCAGCTTTACGCGGGCAACCTGATCCTCGCGTTCTTCTCGCTCGGCGCCTGGGGCATCTGGAACACCTGGTCGGCCGAGGTCCTGCCGACCGGGCTGCGCGGCGTCGGCTATTCCTGGTCCACCTCGGCGATCCTGCTGGCGAACACCGTTTCGGTGCCGGTGATCGGCGCGATGATGGACCACGGCGTGGCGTCCTCGCTGACCGTCGCGTCGATCGTGGCCTTCCTGGTCGTCGCGCTGCTCGCCGTCCTTCCGCTGCCCGAGACCGAGGGTCACGCGCTCACCTGATTTCCCTTATCCGACAAGGAGTTCCCATGACCTACCGGGTCGCCATGGACATCGGCGGCACCTTCACCGACGTGGTCGTCCACGACGGCGCGACGCAGCGGCTGCGCGCGGGCAAGGTGCTCACCACCCCCGACGACCTCGCGCGCGGCGTTTTCGGCGCGCTGGAAGGATTCGACCTGCCGTTCGCGGAGATCGAGTTCTTCGTGCACGGCACCACGCAAGGCCTGAACGCGCTGCTCGAACGGCGCGGCGCGAAGGTGCTGATCCTGACCACGAAGGGGATCGGCGACGTCTACCGGATCGCGCGCGGCAACCGGAACCGGCTGTTCGACCTGCATTATCGCAAGCCCGCGCCGCTCGTCGGCCCGGAAGCGGTCGCGGAGGTCGCCGGACGGCTCGACGCCACCGGAGCGGAACTCGAACCGCTCGACGAGGACGCCGTGCGGACGGTCGCGAAACGCGTGCGCGAAGAGGGCTTCGAGGCCGTCGCGGTGTGTTTCCTGTTCTCCTACTTGGATTCCGGGCACGAACGGCGGGCAGGCGAGATCCTGCGCGACGAGCTGGGCGACGACGCGCTGGTCGTGCTCTCCCACGAGGTCGCGCCGGAATGGCGGGAGTACGAGCGGACGTCGACTGCCGTGCTCGAGGCCTACACCGGCCCGTCGGTGCACCGTTATCTCGACCGCATCGAAGCGCGGTTCACCGAGAAGGGCCTGCACGTCCCGGTGCACGTCATGCAGTCGTCCGGCGGCCTGGTCAACGCCGGGTTCGCACGGCGGCATCCGTTGCAGACGCTGCTGTCCGGTCCGGTCGGCGGCACGATGGGCGGCGTCGCGGCGGCGAAACTGCTCGGCCGTCCGGACCTGATCTGCGTGGACATGGGCGGGACCTCGTTCGACGTCTCGCTGGTGATGGACTACGCCGCCGATGTTTCGCCGGACGGCGAGGCGGAGGGATTCCCGCTGCTGATGCCGCTGGTCAACCTGCACACTGTGGGCGCGGGCGGCGGTTCGCTCGCCTACGCCGAGGGCGACGCGCTGCGGGTCGGGCCCGAGTCGGCGGGCGCGGTGCCCGGTCCGGCGTGCTACGGCCGCGGCGGTGCCCAAGCGACGGTCACCGACGCGAACTGCGTGCTCGGCCGGGTCGATCCCGAGTCGTTCGCCGGCGGGGGCATGCCGCTCGACCTGGACGCCGCGCACACCGCCGTCTCGACGCTGGCGCAGCAGCTCGGCATGGATCCGGTCGAGCTGGCGTCCGGGATCTGCGACGTCGGCAACGCCAAGATGGCGCAGGCGATCCGCACCCTGACCGTCGAGCACGGCCGGGAACCGGGCCAGTTCGCCCTGCTCGCGTTCGGCGGTGCGGGACCGATGCACGCGGCGTTCATCGCGCGGGAAATCGGCATCACCGAGGTGATCGTGCCGCGGTTCCCCGGCGCGTTCTCGGCGTGGGGAATGCTGGAGGCCGACGTCCGGCGGGACTTCACCATGCAGTTCTTCGCCACCGGAGCCGAACTCGACACCCGCGCGTTGCGTACCGCTCTCGACTCGCTTCGCGATCAGGCGCTGGAGGCGTTGCGGGAACAGGGAATCCCCGAGGACCGCCGGTCGGTGACGCACGGCGTCGACATGCGGTACGAAAGCCAGGACTACACCCTGACCGTCCCGATCCTGGACGGCGATCCCGTTGACAGCCCGGAATTCCTGCCCGCGGTCGAGGCGCGGTTCGCCGAGATCCACCACCAGCGCTACGGCCACGCCACCCCCGGCGCGCCAGTGCAGTTCGTCGCGCTCCGCACCACCGGACACGGCGTCGTCGACCGTTCCGCGGCGGCCGCCGAAGCGAACCCCGAGCGGCCGGATCGAGTGGTCCGCGACGTCGTCTTCGCCGGACAGCCGGTGCCCACCACGATCGTGGCGCGCTCGTCGCTCGGCCCCGGAACCCGGTTGCCGGGACCCGCGATCGTGCACGAGGAAACCGCCACCACGGTCGTCCCGCCGGACGCCGAACTCGCCGTCGACGACCACGGCTTCCTGGTCGTCACCCTCGCGGCCGCCGGCCACTTGCAGGAGGAGCACGCGTGAGCATCAGCCCCGTCACCACCGAAATCATCCGCTCGGCGCTGATCCAGGCGGCCGAGGACATGAACATGACCCTGATCCGGTCGTCCTACACGCCGACGATCTACGAGGGCAAGGACTGCGCCGTCGCGCTGCTGGACCGGCGGCACCGCGTCCTCGGCCAGTCCTCCGGGCTGCCGATTTTCCTGGGAAACCTGGAGATCTGCACCAGGCACACCGAGGACCTGTTCGGCGCGGACGTCTGGCAGCCCGGCGACGTGTGGGTGCTCAACGACTCCTACATCGGCGGCACGCACCTCAACGACTGCACCGTGTACGCGCCGATTTTCGTCGGCGAGGACCTGGCCGGCTTCGCGGCTTCGCGCGCGCACTGGATCGACATGGGTTCCAAGGACCCCGGCGGTTCGATGGATTCCACCACCATCTACCAAGAGGGCCTCCGGATGGGTCCGACGCGGATCGTCGCCGGTGGCGTCGAATGCGCCGACATCCTCCGGCTGATCGAGACGAACGTGCGGTTTCCGTATGTGACCCTCGGGGACATGCGCGCGCAGATCGCGTGTGCCCGGATGGGCGTGCGGCGGCTGGGCGAGCTGTTCGCCCGCTACGGCGCGGAAACCGTCGACGCCGCGCGCGAGCAGATCTTCGCCCAGACCGAACGGCTGGAACGCGAACGGATCGCGGCGATCCCGGACGGCGACTACGAAGCGACCGGCTACCTGGACAACGACGCGCTCGACCCGGACACGCCGCTGAAGGTGCGCGTGCGGGTCGCCGTCGAGGGCGAATCGATGACGATCGACCTCACCGACTGCGCCGACCAGGCCACCGGCCCGGTCAACTGCGGCCGCTCCCAAGCGATTTCGGCCGCACGGGTCGGGTACAAACTGCTGATCTCGCCGCAGGTCAGCCTGAACGGCGGTTCGTTCGCGCCGCTGGACGTGCGGGTCCGCGACGGGTCGATGCTCGGCGCCCGGGAGCCGGCGGCCTGCCAGTACTACTACTCGAGCCTCGGCATGCTCATCGATCTCGTGGTGGCCGCGCTCGCCCCCGCGATGCCGGACCGGGTCGCCGCGGCCAGCTACGGCGATTCGATGATCGTGCAGTTCGCCGGCGACCACCCGCGGACGGGGGAACCGTTCGTGACGCTGGAGGCGACCGTCGGCGGCTGGGGCGCCTGGGATGGCGGCGACGGGGAGACAGCGCTGATCAACAACGTCAACGGCTCGCTGCGCGACCTGCCGGTCGAGGTGGTCGAAACGCTGTATCCGGTGCGGGTGAACGAATACCGCATCCGCACGGGTTCGGGCGGCGCGGGCCGCTGGCGCGGGGGCGACGGGGTGATCCGGGAGTACGTGATGGCCGCGGATCAGGACCTGTCGCTGTGGTGGGAACGCTCGGTGACGCCCGCGTGGGGCCTGTTCGGCGGGTCGTCGGGTGCTCCGCCGCGCGTGGTGCTGAACCCGGGGACGGCCGACGCTCGGGAGATGCTGAAGGTGAACAGCCTCCGGGTGCGCCGGGGTGATGTGCTGCGCTGCGAGTCTGGCGGGGGAGGGGGTTACGGGGCACCGGAAGCTGCTGGCGCGTAGCTTTTCACTCCGGCACGGGCTCCGTCGAGCGCACCGGTGGAAGTCCGTGAGGGGAACCTGATTCCGTCAGGGTTCCCCTCACGGACCTCTGCGCAGGTGATCCGGGTGCACTGGAAAGACCCGGACCCTGGTCGAATGGGCGGACGACGAGATCACCGACGGCGACCGGGAATGGGTGCGGACTCGGCATGCTGGACCTGCGCTTCTGCACCGCGCCGAGCCGCGGCGCGGATCGCCGGGCTGGACGCGTACCTCTGCGAAGAGCCTCCGCACATCGGGCGGTGGCTGGACACCTCGGAGCTGACCGCCGAGCGGGCTGCGGACGAGATTCCTGCCCGCGCCGAAGCGGCGGTCTGACCGGCGTCAGTTCGGGGGCCGCTGCGGCCCTTCGCCCGGGTTGGACTGCGGCGGCAGCGGCTGGGCGTAACCGGACTGCTGACCGGGATCCGCCTGCGGATAACCAGGCTGCGGCTGCCCCGGCTGCGGCTGAGCGGGATAACCCGGCTGCGCGTACCCAGCCTGCGGATACCCGGCCTGGCCGTACCCGGTCTGCGGATACCCGGGCTGCCCGCCCATCGGATGCCCGCCCGGCGCGAAACCGGGCTGCGGCGCGCGATTGCCCTTCACGACCGCGAGCACGACCAGCAGCCACGACAGGATTTCGAGAAGGCTGAGCGAGATGCTCACGACGAGGACGATCGTCTGCACCTCGTCGGCGCTCAGGTGGTCCGAGGCCATCCAGGACGGCACGTTCGACAGCATGAGCTGCCAGGCGATGCTCAGCGCCGTCGTGACGAGCATGACCGCGAAGGCGGCCACCATCAGCCCGGAGCCGCCGCGCGAGCGCCTGCCGATCGAGAGGATCAGCCCGAACAGCCCCACGATCAGCAGCAATGCCTGCGGGATGATCTCGAGGATCGTGTACGTGAAGGTCGTCATACCTGCTCTCCGCTCACCGAACGTCAGGCAGATCCTAGGAGACGTCCCCGTCCCTCGTGGCCGGTTCGCCGAGGAGGCCGGTCTCGAAACGGCGTCAACTCCGGTATCCGGCGAACCGCTCGTCGACCTCCTCGGCGGTCAGGCCGAAGTCGGCGAGGTCGTAGCGGTGCCTCGGCTTCGCGTCGCCGGTGCGGCTCCGCTCGTGCAGCGCGGTCATCGCTTCGCGCGCCTGCGGTGCGAGATTCAGGCCGAAGTGCTGATAGACGCCCTCGACGGTGCCGATCGGGTCGGCGACGAAGTCCTCGTACCGGACGTCGCAGAACTGCGCGGGGTCGTGCCGGGCGCGGGCGGCGGCGAACTGTTCCGCGCCGCGGGCCCACAGGTCGAGCTGGCTGCGGCCGACGACCTCGCCGCGGAAGGTGTCCGACCAGCCCTCCGAAGCCTGTTCGGTGAGGCTGCAGACCGAGGCGATAATGGTGCTGGGCGCGCGATGGGTCTGCACGACCAGCGCGTCCGGATAGACCTCCAGCAGCGCGTCGAGGGCGAACAGGTGGCTCGGGTTCTTGAGCACCCAGCGGCGGCCGGCGTCGGGCAGGCCGATGAGCTGCAGGTTGCGCCGGTGCCTGCGGTAGGCGTCGGTCCAGTCCTGGTCGTCGAGCCAGCGCGAGTAACCGGGCACGTGCGCGAGGCATTCGTACGAGACGGATTTCAGCGACTGCCGCAGCAACTGCCAGCATTCCTCGACCTGGCCGGCCGACATGTGGTGCAAGCCCATGAACTCCGGATGGTCGACATGGTGCTGGTCGTATCCGGCCTGAATCGCTTGGAACACCGGGTTTTCCGGCCACGTCTCGCGCGGTGGGCGCGGCTGCGGCATTTCGGTCAGCCACACCTGGAGGCCCTGGTGTGCGGGGTCCTCGGTCAGCAGCCGGTGCAGCGCCGTGGTCCCGGTGCGCGGCAGGCCGGTCACGAAGACGGGCCGCTCGATGGGCACGTCGGCGTAGTGCGGATGCTGCTTCCACGAAGCTTCGCTCAGCAGCCGCGCGACCAGCGCGCCACGCAGGAAAGCACGGTGGACTTTGTTGCCGTACGGGGTCAAATCGGCTTCGCCGGCATAGGAATCGAGCAGCACCCGGAGGCCTTCGAGATAGTCGTCGCCGCCGAAGTCGTCGAGGCCGGTGAGTTTCGTGGCGGACGCGTGGAGGTCTTCGACCGTGCCGACGCTGTCTCGTCCTGGACGCATGCTCTTCCCCTCAGTGATGGTATTCGCCTGCGTTGACGTCGAGGCATTGCCCGGTGACGCAGCGGGCGAGCGCGGACGCGAGGAACACGACGGTGTCGGCGATCTCGTCCGGTTCCGGGAGGCGGCGCAGGTCGATCGTCTCCGCCGTCTCCGCGTACACCTGCTCCGCGGGCACGCCGCGTTCCTTGGCCAGGTAACCGAAATACCACTTGAGCGAGTCCGCCCAGATGTAGCCCGGGGCAACGGAATTCACTCGGATCCCTTGCGGGCCGAGTTCCGACGCGAGGCTCTGCGCGAGTGCGAGCAAACTCGCCTTCGCCATTTTGTACGCGCCGAAAGTGCGGCGCGAATGCCGCAGCACCGCCGAGTTGATCATCACGACCGAACCGGCGCTTTCGGCGAGCGCGGAGGTGCAGAGCCGGGTCAGCCGGAGTGCGGCGAGCACGTTGGTTTCGAACCCGGCGCGCACCGCGTCGAGGTCGACTTCGGCGAGATCGGTGATCGGCGGGATCGCGAAAGCGTTGTTCACCAAGGTGTCCAGCCGCCCGAACTCGCTCAGCGCGGTCTCGACGAGTTTGGTCGCCGAGGCGTCGTCGGTGATGTCGGCGGGGACCGAGACGGCACGTCGGCCGAGCGCTTCGACCTCGGCGGCGACCTCGGCGAGCCGGGATTCGGTGCGGGCCGCGAGGACGACGTCGGCCCCGGCCGCGGCGGAGCGCAGGGCGATGGAGCGGCCCAGTCCCGGGCCGATTCCGGAAACGAGAACGACTTTGCCGGTCAGGAGATCCACGGGGTCAGCCCAGCATCCTGGCCGCCACGGCGGCCTGTCGAGCGGCGATCCGCTGTGCCCATTCCTCCGGGGTCACGCGGGCCTCCTGGCGGTAAGGCAGCCGGTCGGCGAGGTCGCCGAACTTCACGACCTCGACTTCCGGGCCGTCCTCGGCGGTCAGGTCCCGGGAAAGCCGCTGCCAGCGGATCTGGACGTAGCCGCGGTCGTGGCCGGTGCGTTCGAGCCAGTTCGCGACGCCGGGGTCGCGTTCGCTGATCACGAACCGCATCCTGCCGTCCGGGTCGACGCGGGCCTGGTCGGCGGTGAGGCTGGTCTGGTGGTTCAGGTAGTCCAGCGAGACGTACCAGCTGCTGCCGAGCTGAATGCCCTGGTACGGCGCGTCCGAGCGGGGCACGGTGACGATCATGACCTCGTCGTCGGCGAGGTCGTAATGCCCGGCCGAGGAGTACTGCGTGGGCAGGCCGCCGGGCGTGCTGCGCGGTTCGGTCATCGTGTTCGCCGGCAGGTTCAGGTAGAACCACTTCGGGAAGGCGAGGAACGTCCGGATCCGGCTGAGCAGGATCTTCCCGGTGACCCCGTAGCGTTTCTCCATCGCGGTGCGCGACAACGCGGGCGGCGCCTGGCCGGTGGTGCCGGCGCAGCGGAGCCGGATCGAGCCGCGGCGTTCGGTCGCCCAGTCGCTGTAGACCTCGCGGACGACGAGCATCGACGAACCCGGGCCGAGCACGAAATAGCCGGGCTCCGGGTCGGGTTTGGCCGGGCCGAAGCGGATCTCGAAGGAACCGTCGGCGGCGACGGGGATGTCGCGGTCGTCGAAGGCGGTCATGCTGTCGGGCACCTCGACCGGCGTGTAGTCCCCGTTGAGGACCTGGAAGCTGAGGTCGGCGGTGGTGCCCCGGGCGCCGGTGACGACGTACTCGCGGTCCTCGCGGATGTTCGCGTTGAAGTACAGGGTGTCCGGGTTGTCCAGGCCCATTTTCGTGTACGGGCCGGTGGACTGGGCGAAGTACGGGAAGTCCCGGTCGTAGGCCCACGCGGTCTGGATCGAGGCCCGGATGCTGCCCGCGAGGTAGTCGTAGCCCTCGATCAGGTCCTGTTCGGTCCGGACGTGCGGCGCCTCGGCGATGATCTTTTCGGCTTCGGCGATCGCGCCGGCGAGCGGTTCGGTCAGCACCGGAGACTCCTCACACTGGTCCAGATCTGTACCGGAGTGGTACGTTCAGGGTCGATTGAGACTAGAACGCGTTCTAAGGACGGGTCAATGGCGGTTGCCCGGCGCTCCCCGCCTACGCAGCGGGTCGTGCGGCTGCTGGACTATTTCGCGGCCCGGCCGGGGCGGCGCTTCGGACTGTCCGCGCTGGCTCGCGAACTGGACCTGAGCAAACCGACCTGCCTCGGCATCCTGACCGAGCTGACCGCGGGCGGCTACGTGGTCCGCGACCCGAGTACCACGACCTACCGGCTCGGACCGGCGATGATCGCGGCCGGACGCGCGGCGGGAGAAGGCTTCGGCGCCAGCGAAATCGCGCGTACCCGCCTGGAAGAACTCAGCGCCCGGTACCAGGCGACGTGCACCGCGTCGGCGGTGGTCGACGGGCGCATCCTGATGCTGCAGAGCGCCGGGCCGGGCAAAGTGCGGCTCGGCGAGACGTATCCGTTCGCGCCGCCGGTCGGGCTGATGTACGTGCTGTGGGACGCCGGCTCCGCCTTCGACGCGTGGCTCGCGACGCCGCCCGCGGTGCCGGTCCGGCTGGACGAGGCGTACCTGCGGCGCGTGGTCGCGGAGTGCCGGGAACACGGCTATCTGGTGGAAAGCCTGACGTCGGCGGGCCGTCGGCTCTACACGCTGATGGCGGGCGTGGCGGCGGGAGATCTGCCGCCGGAGGTGCGCGGGCTGGTCGGCGAGCTGGTGTCGAGCCTGGGCGAGCGGGTGTACCTCGGCGCGGACCTGGAACCGCGGAAGAAGCACGCGGTGAGCCTGCTGGCCGCCCCGACCTTCGACGCGTCGGGGCGGCAGGAACTGGTGCTGACGTTGTCGGTCGGGGAGCCGGTCACGGGCGCGGAGATCGCGCGGCGGGGTGCGGCGCTGGTCGCGGTCGCGGACGCGGTGACGGCCGAGGCGGGCGGGGTCCGTCCAGATCAGGCCGGCTGACCCCACATGTTCGCGGTCAGCTTCCAGCCCGGCTGGTCCTTCATCGAGACCAGGGTTTCGTACAGCCGCTCGTACCCCGTGCTGCTGATCCGCCACGCGCCGTCCTCGCGCCGGTAGGTGTCCTCGTAGTACGCGGCTCCCTCGATCACCACTCGGTGCTCGGCGACGATCACCTTGTCCTGGAACATCCACCGGCCGGTCGCGGTGCCGCCGTCGATCTCGATTTCCGGGTGGCCGGCGAAGTGCATCGTCGTGATGCCGGGGCCGACGGCGGTGCGCAGGAACTCCATGAGCGCGTCGCGGTTCTCGAAATCGAGCGGTTCGCCGTAGGAGGGCGTGCCGTAGTGCACGCGGGCGTCGGCGGTGAGCGTCTCCGCCATCTCGTCCCAGCGCTTCAGGTCGAGGCACCGGAGATAGCGGAATTTCACGCGGCGGATCTCTTCGAGTGCGGCCAGGTCCATGCGCTCAGCGTCCTCCGCCGCTTGACCGAGCGCAAGAACTTGTTCTAGTTTTCTTCCTTCGAACCTCGGAAGGACGGATCCGATGGCGACCCAGGCCTACGAGCTGAGCCACCTCGGTGCGCTCGAAGCCGAAGCCGTGCACGTCTTCCGCGAGGTCGCGGCGACCTTCGAACGGCCGGTGCTGCTGTTCTCCGGCGGGAAAGACTCGATGGTGATGCTGCACGTCGCGGCGAAAGCGTTCTGGCCAGCGCCGTTGCCGTTTCCGGTCATGCACGTGGACACCGGGCACAATTTCGACGAGGTGATCCGGTTTCGCGACGAAACCGTCGAGCGCCGCGGAGTGCGGCTGCTGGTCGTCAGCGTCCAGGACGACATCGACGCGGGCCGGAGCGTCGAGGATCCGAAGGCGGGCCGGAACCGGCTCCAGACGGCCACGTTGCTGCGCGGCATTCGCGAGAACGGCTTCGACGCGGTGTTCGGGGGTGCGCGCCGCGACGAGGAGAAAGCCCGGGCGAAAGAACGCGTGTTCAGCTTCCGCGACGAGTTCGGGCAATGGGATCCCCGGCGGCAGCGTCCGGAACTGTGGAATCTCTACAACGGCAGGCATCGCAAGGGCGAGCACATCCGCGTTTTTCCGCTGTCGAACTGGACCGAGCTGGGCATCTGGCAGTACGTCGAAGCGGAGGACGTGACCCTGCCGTCGCTGTATTACGCGCACCGCCGGCCGGTGGTCCAGCGCGACGGGATGCTGCTCGCCGACACCCGGTTTCTTGCCGTGGGCGAGGGCGAAGTTCCTTACCCGGCAACGGTTCGATTCCGCACGATCGGCGACGCGACCTGCACCGGCTGCGTCGAATCGGCCGCTTCGTCGCCGGCGGAAGTGGTGGCCGAGGTCGCCGCGACCCGGGTGACCGAACGCGGCGCGACCCGGGCCGACGACCGGATTTCCGAGGCCGGGATGGAAGACCGCAAAAAGGAAGGCTACTTCTGATGAGCCGGGTCACGACGGTGCGGCTCGCCACGGCGGGCAGCGTGGACGACGGCAAATCGACCCTGATCGGCCGGCTGCTCTTCGACTCGAAGACGGTGTTCACCGACCAGCTCGAAGCGATCGAGCGCACCAGCCGGGACCGCGGCGACGCGTATCCGGATCTCGCCCTGCTCACCGACGGCCTGCGCGCGGAACGCGAACAGGGCATCACCATCGACGTCGCGCACCGGTATTTCGCCACGCCCCAACGGAAGTTCATCATCGCCGACACCCCGGGACACGTGCAGTACACCCGGAACATGGTCACCGGAGCGTCCACTTCGGACGTCGCGCTGATCCTCGTCGACGCGCGCAAGGGCGTGCTCGAACAGTCGCGCCGGCACGCGTTTCTCGCCAGCCTGCTGGGCATCCGCCATCTGGTGGTGTGCGTGAACAAAATGGACCTCGTCGACTGGTCGCAGGAACGGTTCGAGGAAATCCGCGAGGAATTCCGCCGGTTCGCGATGAAATTGCAGACCCCGGATCTGGCTTTCGTGCCGATGTCCGCGCTGCACGGCGACAACGTGGTGCACCGGGGCGCGAGCATGCCTTGGTACGAAGGCACTTCGCTGCTGCACCACCTGGAACAGGTGCACGTCGCTTCCGATCGGAACCTGGTCGACGCGCGTTTTCCGGTGCAGTACGTGATTCGCGAGCACAGCCGGGATTTCCGCGGCTATGCCGGGACGGTGGCGGGCGGCGTTTTCAAACCCGGCGACGAGGTGACTGTGCTGCCGTCCGGGTTCACCACGACCGTGCGCGCGATCTGGGGTCCCGGCGGGGTCGAGGTGCCCGAGGCGTTCGCGTCGCTGGCGGTCGCCATCGAGCTTGCCGACGAGCTGGACCTCGGCCGCGGCGACCTGATCTGCCGTCCGGGCAACCGTCCGCACGTGGGCCAGGACGTCGACGCCATGGTGTGCTGGTTCTCCGAACAGGCCTCGCTCGCCCCGGGCGCGAACTACCTCGTCCGGCACACCACGCGCGAGACCAGGGCCGAGGTCCGCGCGCTCGACTACCGGCTGGACGTCACCACGCTGCACCGCGACGAGGCCGCGGAATCGTTGTCGCTCAACGAAATCGGCCGGATCCGGCTGCGGACCCGGCAGCCGCTGCTGTTCGACCCCTACGCCCGCAATCGGCCGACCGGCGGTTTCCTCCTGGTCGACGAACACTCCGGCGACACCGTCGGAGCGGGCATGATCACCGGCCCGAGCGCGACCGCGCCGAATGTGGTCTGGCATCCGGCGGCGGTGTCGCGGGACGAACGCGCGACCCGCGGCCGGACGGTCTGGCTCACCGGGCTGTCCGCCTCGGGCAAGTCGAGCGTGGCCGTGGAACTGGAGCGCAGGCTGGTCGCCTCGGGCCGCCCCGCCTACCTGCTCGACGGCGACAATCTCCGGCACGGGCTCAACGGCGACCTCGGGTTCGCCCCGGCACAGCGGGCCGAGAACATCCGCCGCGTCGCGGAGGTCGCGAAGCTGTTCGCGGACGCCGGGGTGGTGGCGGTGGTGTCGTTGATCAGCCCGTACCAGGCTGACCGCGAACTCGCGCGAACTGTCCACGAAACCGCGGGTTTGCCGTTTTTGGAAGTTTTCGTCGACACCCCGCTCGAAGTGTGCGAGGACCGCGATCCGAAGGGCATGTACGCCAAGGCGCGTTCGGGTGAAATCACCGGATTCACCGGAGTGGACGCGCCGTACGAACGGCCCGCGTCCCCGGACCTGGTGCTGCGCCCGGAAAACGGCGACCCGGCCGCGATGGCCGCGCTGGTTCTCGCTGCCCTGGAGTAACGCCCAGGCGGCGCAGGATCTGTTCGTACGGCTGGGCTAATGCGCGCGCGGCCGGATTTCCGGCCGAGAGCCGATCGGGCAGGCGTCGCGGTTTCTTCGGGTAACGACCTTTGACCTCGCGTCGCGGGCGCTGCGAGGCTGGAGTTCTGCCTCCGGCGGATTGCCCGGTGGGTGCTTCGGCAATGGTGCTGGGAGTGTCAGGCGTGGATGTCACTTTTTTCGAAGAAGCTTTGCGACGCGAAGTCCGGCCGGGTTCCTTCACCGTCGAAATAGGGGACAGCGCGCTGCCGGTCGCTCCGCAACCGCTGGAATGGTGGAAACGGGAACCGGGAGCGAAGCCGCCGGTCGGCTCGGATGTGCTCGATTGGGTCCAGGACGGCTACGTGCTCGACATCGGCTGCGCCACCGGTCGTGACCTGGAGATACTCGCCCGGCGAGGCGTGCGCGGGCACGGGATCGAGCTGATCCCGGCCGCCGTGGAGATGGCGCGCGCGGCGGGTGTTTCCTGCGTGCGGGCGGACGTTTTCTCCTACGTGCCGCCGCGAACCGTGGACGCCGTGCTCGCGGTCGGCGGAAACGGCGGAATGGCGGCCCGGCTCGCCGCCCTGCCGGAATTCCTGCGCCGATTGTCTTCGTGGCTGAGCGAAACCGGCCGCATCGTGTTCACCAGCACTGATTGGCGCAAGCTTCCGCCCGGAACGTTCAACGACGGCGAACTTCCCGAAGGCGGGTACCGCGGGGACATCCGCATGCGGCTGTGGCTTGAGGACGTGGCGGGACCGTGGTTCCCGTGGCTGTTCGCCGATCCGGAAGCGCTGGAAAAGGCCTGTTCGGACGTGGGGCTGCGGATCGCGGACCGCAAGGAATGGCAGGGCGGGATCGCGTACGCGGCGCTGCTCGAACGAGCGGCTTCCGCCTGATCGCCCGGGAAATCCGCCCCCGAATTTCCCTGACCTTCAGGGAAAGGTGAAAGAAAGGAATACCGGCATGAACGAAATCGTGCTGCCCACGGCCGCCGAACTGGAAGCCGACCTGGCGAGCGTGCGCTCGGAAAAGATCTCGACCTTCCAGTCGCCGTTCGCCGAGGGCGTGGCCGAGAGCAGCGAACTCTGCGGCTGCTGACCAGCGTCGGGCTGGCGGCGGTGCCGCCAGCCCGATCGGCACCGAGGAAACGAGGGGAAGATGACGCAGCAGGCGGCCCGGGGTACGGCGAAAGTGGTGTTCGACGGAACGCACCGGAGCCGTCGGCCGGAGGAGACGTGGGAGTGGGTCAAACCGAAACTGCCGCGGCTCGGCATCACCCGCGTCGCGGACGTCACCTGGCTCGACGAGATCGGGATCCCGGTGTTCCAGGCGATGCGGCCGAACGCGCTGACCCTCTCGGTCTCGCAGGGCAAGGGCGCGAGCGCCGCGCTCGCCCGGGTGTCGGGAGTGATGGAGGGCGTCGAGCTGTGGCACGCGGAGCATCCGCTGGACTTCTCGACCCAGACGGCCGCCGCCGGCGAGGCGGAGCGGTTCACCGGATATCGCGTCGACGAACTCGCCCTCGCCGCCCGGAACTGCCTCAATCCGGACACGCGCCTGGAGTGGCGGACGGCGCGGCTGGTCGAGGGCGGCGGCACGTCGCTGGTGCCGGTCGAGCTGATCACGCTGGACTTCCGGTTCGACCAGCGCTGGCTCCCGCCGCTGTTCCGGATCAGCAGCAACGGTCTGGCCAGCGGAAACACCCTGGACGAGGCGCTGCTGCACGGGATGTACGAGGTGGTGGAGCGCGATTCGATGGCACGCAGGGGCCGAGGGGAACAGTCGTTGCTGGTCCATCCGGAGACCGTCGGGAACGCCGGGCTGGGCGCACTGCTGGAGAAGTACCGGGCGGCGAAGGTGCACGTCCAGATGAGCTTCCTGCCGAATCCGTTCGGCATCCCGGCGTTCGACGTGCTGATCTGGAGCGACGCCTTTCCCGCGACGTTCACCGGTTCCGGGGCCCACCTCGACGCGGCAGTCGCGCTGTCCCGGGCACTCACCGAGGCCGCCCAGTCCCGTGCGACAGCCATCGCGGGCGCACGGGACGACATCGGCAAGGCGCCCTACCGGGAGGCCCGGGTCTTCGGCGTCCGGCGTTCGTCGGATTCGCCGCCGTTCAAGGACGACGACGGCCCGGCAATCCCGTTCGGCGAAATCGAGTCGGCACCGCTGGCCACTTTGGACGGTGAAGTGCGCGACGTCGCGGCGCGGGTCAAGCGAGTGACCGGACATGCCCCGCTGTACGTCGACCTGACCCAGCCGGAGATCGGCATCCCGGTGGCGCACCTCGTCTGCCCTGGCACCTCCTTCCAGCACCAGTGACCCGGAACGGACGCCTCATGCCCCGTCGCATTCTTTTCGCCGGTCCGAGCCTGCCCGATGCCGCGCAGCTGGCGCGGGATTCGGAGATCGAGGTGCTGCCGCCGGTGGCCGCGGGCGAGCTGCCCCGGCTGTCGCTGGCCGAGGGCGACGCGGTCGGCATCGTCGACGGCTACTTCCACCAGATCGGCACGGTGCGGCACAAGGAAATCCTGGCGTTGCTGGGCGAGGGCGTGCGGGTGCTCGGCGCGGCCAGCATGGGCGCGTTGCGGGCTGCCGAACTGGACGTCTTCGGCATGGAGGGCATCGGCCGGATCTACGCGGACTACCGCGACGGGCGGCTGGAGGCGGACGACGAGGTCACCCTCCTGCACAGCACCCCGGAGGAGGACTACCGGCCGCTGTCAGAACCCTTGGTGTGCATGCGCGCCACCTTCTCGCAGGCCGTGGCGGCCGGGGTGTGCGACAGCGCGACCGCCGAACGCCTGATCGCCGTTCTGGCCCGCTGGCCCTTCGGCCGCCGATCTTACGACGGCCTGGCCGCGGCCGGTCGAGAAGCCGGGATCGAACCGAAGCTGGTCCGCGAGATCGGCCAGTACTGTGTCGCGCACCGGCTGGATCCCAAACGCACCGACGCGATCCTGCTGCTGGACGCCTTGCGCCGCGAACGGCAGGCCCCGCTCGACCCGCCGGCCGTGAACCGGACTTCCTTCCTCTATCTGTGGCAAACGGCCGCGTTGGGTCTGGAGATCGGCGACTCGCCGCATCAGGGCGACCTCGGCGCGCTGCGCGCCTGCCAGCTGTTCGCAGCCGACTATCCGGAATTTCACCGAAAGGTGATTTTCCGCGCCCTGGCGGCGAAATGCGTCGAGAAATGCGGCACCGCGCCCTCGGTCGACGATGCGGAGACTGCTGTGCGGCACGGCGAACACCAGGGCGTCTACCGCCTCCCGGCCGACCCCGCGCGGCTGGAGTTCCTGGCGCAGTGGCTGACCGCGGACGAGCGCGAAACCCTGCCTCCGGCAGAGCGGCTCCGCACCTTCCTCGTCCGCAGCTTCCGGGTGAATCCGGGCCTGACGTGGGAGGAACTGCCTCTCCGGCACCTGCGCGAGAAGCCGTCGTGGCAGCAGGCGCGGGACCTCGTCCGCGTTGCCTGGGAGGTCAACGACCGGGTGTTCGCCGAAGGAGAGGAACGCGACGTCAACGACCTCTCATCCGAGAAGATCCTCGACCTGTTCGCGCAGCGGTGGGAAGTCGCCCGCGAGGAGCTGGAACTGGCGGCGATGGACCGCGGGCTGGAGTCGCTGGACAGCCTGGTGATGGCGGCCCGGGCGTTCTACCTGCTCGCCCGGTACAACCCGGACCTGGTGCGGCTCACCGTCGAGGCTGAGGTCCCGGCGGTGAGCCGGAGTGCTGGCTAGCGCGACAGGGCCAGGCACCGGATCCCGAAACGGTCGCCGTATTTGGTGAAACAGGGGACCAGGCTGAAGCCCTTGGCGACCCAAGCCGGATTCTGCCAGCGGCACGCGGCGCGGAATAGCCGAGGGAGTTGCAGCATTGGTTGACCGCGATTCCGCCGACGTCGGCGTACGCGGACGGATTGGCCCAGCATCGGCCGCCGTTGTTGGGCACGGTGAAGTCGGCCTTTACCCGGTCGGAGAATTGCCACCGGCAGGCAGCGGTCAGCGGAACCGCGGTGTCGATTTTGTGGTTCCCGACGCAGAACCAGACTTCGGCGCGCCGGGTGACGTCCGCGAAGCGGTTCGCCTGGCAGAACTCGCGGAGCAGCATGCCGCCGCGGCCAGCGCCTCGCGAAGCGGCCCGGGTATCGTCGCGCGCCGGACGGGTGAGCACAATCAGCCCAGGAGCGTAAGGTGCCGCGTCATTCGTGCTATGCGGCGGAGACGTCGTCGATGATGCGGCGCGCGAGCGCGGCCGAGGAACCCGGGTTCTGGCCGGTGTAAAGAGTGCGGTCCACGATCACGTGCGACTTCAGCGGCAGGCCGGACGTGTAGTCCGCGCCGGCTTCCTTGAGCCGGTCTTCCAGCAGCCACTTGGCTTTCCACGCGAACGGGTTCAACCGTTCCTCGACATTGGACAGCCCGGTCATCCGGTAGCCCGCGAAGGGCCAGCTGCCGTCCGGGTTTTTCGCGGCCAGCGCTGCCGCGGGGGCGTGGCACAGCAGTGCGAGCGGCCGGGCCGAGGAGAGCCGTTTGGTCAGCAGTGCGCCGGAAACCGGGTCGAGGGCGAGGTCTTCCATCGGGCCGTGGCCGCCGGAGTAGAAGACGACGTCGAAGTCGTCCGGGTCCGCTTCGGACAGATCGGCCGGCTCGGCCAGCACGGGGGAGAGGCGGTCGAGTTCGGCGCGCAGTTTCTTGGCGGTGTGCGGAAGAACGCCGCCTTTGACGCCGAGGCTGAGCTGGTCGACGACGGGCTGCTTGCCGCCGGGAGTGGCGACGGTGACGTCCCAGCCCGCTTCGGTGAACAGCGTGCAGGGGACGACGAATTCCTCGGCCCAGAAACCGGTCGGGTGCTCAGTGCCGTCCTTCAGCGTCCAGACCCGGGCCGCGGAAAGCACCTGGAGAACCTTGGTCATCGCGAAACTCCTTGCTGGGGAACCGAGTACGGGACCGGCAGGTGCAGGGCGTTCTGGCCTTCGGCGAGCACGTCCAGCCGGACCGGACGGGTCGGGTTGAGCGAGCGCAGGTCGTCGCTCATCCGGCCGCGGCCGAGCCGGAGATCGACGTGGCGCGGGAAGGTTGTGCTGCCCGCCGACAGGGCGTTGGTCTGGCTGAGCGTCGAGTGCCAGGCACCGTTGACGGTGGTGTAGGAGGTGAGGGCCGAAACGCGTTCGCCGCTCGGGTACCTCGTCTGCGCGGGGGTGGCTGCCGACAGCGACAGGTCGAGTTCGCCGGAGTCGTTGGCGACCCGGGCGGTGGTGCGGCCGGCGTCGATGTCGACGTCGAGTCCGGTGACCCACTTGGGGAAGCCGTAGCCGTCGTGGCCGCGGACCTGCGCGATGTCGGTGTTGACCGGCAGCGAGAGGACGTAGGTGTCGAGGTGGTCGTTCTTCAGCGCGGCGAGCAGGTCGACGAATCCGAGCTTCCCGTGCCGTGCGGGCCGGACCGCGATGCCGACGGCGGCCTCGGTGTAGAAGTCGATGTCGCACACGTCGTAGCGGAAGAACATCACCGACACCAGGCCGAGGCCGGGCGCGACCTCCAGCGGCGCCAGCTCCCTCGGCAGCCGGGCGCGGATGGCGCGGGACCGGGCGAGCATGGTCAGCCGGGCCGACGACATCCGGTAGTAGAAGTTCGGCGTCAGCGTGGGACCGATCGGCGACTCGACCCTCGTCTTGGGCAGCCCGCGGAAGAACTCGACGCCGCTGACGCGCGGGTCGCGGGCCACCTCGTCGAGGTCGGTGTCCATCCGGTAGCGGTCGAACAATCCGCCCTCGGGGACAGTGACGCGGCGGCCGCCGAGGTCGACCTCCACGGATCCGGCCGTTGCCGGGCTGCTCGGTGCCATCGCGGGCGCTCCCATCGGGTCATGTATGCAGTGCTTACATGACGGTAGGCCTCGATGTGAGCACTGTCAACACGAGGGTCGTCACTCACCCGTACGGGCGGCGAAGACCGCGGTGAAAGACGCCCGGACCTGGTTCGCGACGTCGTCGGCGGAGGCGCTGGGGAGCTTGCCGTCGAGGTGCAGGCAGGCCAATCCGTGCACCATTCCCCAGCCCGCGATGGTGATGGCGGCCAAGTCGGCCTCGGGGAACACGTTCGCGACGGCGTGGGCGAGGGTCTCGTGCACGGCGGCGGCGGCGCTGACGCGATCGTCGCTGGTGTCGTCGCACGCGTTGCCGAACATGAGCCGGAACAGTGCCGGGCGGCGGAGGGCGAAGCCGACGTACGCGACGCCGAATTCGGCCAGTTCGGCGACTGTTTTCGGCGGGGTGCCGCCTTGGCTCAGGTCGGCATTCAGGTCGCGCAGCCCTTGGGCGGCCAAGGCTGATTCGAGGGCGTCGCGATCGGCGAAGTGCCGGTACGGGGCGGTCGGGGAGACGCCCGCTTTCCGTGCGACAGCCCGCAGGGAGAACTGCTCGCCCCGTTCGAGCATCTCCATCGCGGTCGTCAGCAGCGCTGCCCGCAGGTCGCCGTGATGATAGCCGTCCTTCGTCGAAGTTGACACTGCTTACATCGCCTCCTACTCTCATGTGAGCACTGCAAACATACCGCACGGATCGAAGGAATCATGACGACCTCGCCCCTGTTCACGCCGTTCGCGCCCGCCCACGGGCCCGCGCTCGCCAACCGGATCGTCAAAGCGGCCATGGAGGAGAACATGGCCGGCCCCGGGCAGCTGCCCGGCGAGCGGATCCGCCGCCTGTACCGCCGCTGGAGCGAAGGCGGCGCCGGGCTGATCATCACCGGCAACGTGATGGTGCACGCCGAAGCGATGACCGGCCCGGCGGGCATCGTCCTGGACGAGCAGTCGCCGCTGGAGCCGTTCCGCGCGTGGGCGGACGCGGCCAAGAGCGGCGGCGCGCGGGTGTGGATGCAGATCAACCACCCCGGACGCCAGGTGATGGCGAACATGCCCGGCGTCGCGTGGGGTCCGTCGGCGGTCAAGGTGAACGTCGGCAAGCAGAGCAAGCGGCTCGCGCGGCCGGCCGAGATGACGGCAGTCCAGATCGGACAGACGGTGGCGCGGTTCGCCGAGACCGCGCGTCGTGCCGAGGAGGCTGGGTTCGACGGGGTCGAGATCCACGCCGCGCACGGGTACCTGCTGTCGCAGTTCCTTTCACCGCTGGTCAACCGGAGGGCCGACGAATGGGGCGGCAGTCTGGAGAACCGGGCGCGGCTGCTGCTCGACATCGCGCGCGCCGTGCGCGACGTGGTGTCACCGGCGTTCGTGGTCGCGGTGAAGCTGAACTCGGCTGATTTTCAGCGCGGCGGTTTCGACGCCGCAGACGCTGGCCGGGTGATCGAGATGCTGGCTCCGCTCGGGGTGGACGTGGTCGAGCTGTCCGGTGGCAGCTACGAAAGCCCGGCGATGTCGGGTCGTTCCGCCGACGAGCGCACGGTGGCGCGGGAGGCGTACTTCCTGACGCTGGCCGAAGAACTCGCCCGGACCAGCCCGCTGCCGTTGATGCTGACCGGCGGCATCGTCCGGCGGCCGGTCGCGGAGCAGGTGCTGGCCGGGGGTATCGACCTGGCCGGGATGGGGACGGCGCTGGCGGTGGACCCCGACCTGCCGAAGAAGTGGCTCCACGGCGAGGATGCCGCGGTGGAGCTCGCTCCGGTGGCGATCAGGGACAAGGCGCTGGCCTCGGCCGCGGGGATGGCCCGGGTGCGCCGCCAGTTGCGGCGGGCGGGAGCGGGCCGTTCGCCGCGACTGCGGACGAATCCCAAGCTGGCGCTGGCGAAAGAGACGGTGCTGCAGCAACGCGCGTTGCGTCGCTACCGCGGTTGGCTCGACCGCCGCGGCATCAGCAGGACGTTTTCCGCGCCGCAGCCGTGACCGCCTTGTTCCACACTGTCGCGGCGGACCCGTCGGCCCTGATCTCGACGACCGGGCACGGCTTCTCGACCGGGTTGCCCTACCGCGCCTGATCGGGGCTGAACTGGATGGTCCCGCTCGCGCCTCGGCCGACGTTGTGGCACCGCATCGTCCTCGATGAGGCCGAGTTGGGACACAGGCGTGCGCACCGCCGTGCCGGCGTTGCCGTTCGCGCACGGCGGCCGTGATGGCGTCGTGGGCGAGGATGCCTTCGCCGCGGCCCAGGTCGGCGACGGAGAACGGCAGCGGGCGGCATCGTCGTCCGCGCGGACCGGCCGTTGCACACGCTGGGTTTGCCGGTGCAGACCGCCTGGAATGTGGTGCATGCGGCCGGTGGGCCCCATTCGTCGGGGCTGGCCAGAGAAGTGAACAGCACCCGGACGTGGCCGCCGCGGACGATCGACAGCCCGGCGGCGCGGCGAAGGGCAGGCCGCCGGAGAGCCGCTGGACGACCTCGTCGAAGACAGCCGGTTCGGCGGGATCGGGGCGAGGTTGGGCGGGCGGTTCAGCCACACGGAATACCCCGCGCGGGTCGGAGAGCCGCCCCTTTCGGCAGTGGTGCCCAGATGATGGGTCCACTGCTCGAAATCGGCCGGGGACCGCGAGGGGATGCCAGGGCAGTCCGTCTTCCTCCGCCACGGCAGAAGGTGGATCGGTTCGGATGCGGACCGTGTCACAGGCATCGCGGCGGTTCACTCAAAAGTGCGGCTCTCGCGGTCGATCGCGCAAGCGGCTGTCCGGGCGTGTTCTGCTCAGCGGAGGTCAGGCTGCGCCACGATCGGGCGAAGGATTCTTTTCCTCGCGTTCGCGGGCGCTTTCTTGTCGGGGCGGCTGCTTAGAGTGCGGTCATGGCAGTGGACGAGCGCGAACGGGCGCGACGGGTGCTGAGCTTCGCTCTCGACGTGGCGATGCAGATGTTCCGGCAGGGCATCGAAACTGCCGTCGTCGTGCGCACGGTCCGCGGGCTGGCGTCGGCAGGCGGCGTCGAGGATCTGCGGATTTCGGTGGGAGTACGGGCTATTCACCTCCAGTATTGCGGCGGCGGGGAAGAACCGCTGGTGCTGTTCGGGAGCGTGCAGGCGAACGACGCGCGCGACATCGGCCGGATGGGCGACTGGGAGGCGCTCGCCGTGCGCGCCGCCGCCGGTACGATTTCGCCTGCCGAAGCCGAACGTGACGCCGGAATCCTCGCTCAAGCGGGGCCGACGTGGCCGTGGTACGGAAGTTTGCTCGGCGGCTGCTTGCTCGCGGCGATGATTTGCCTCCAGGCGAACGGGACCGTGCTCGCCGCCGTGGTGTCCGCCGGGTTGTTCGTTTTCGCCAACCGCGCCGGATGGGCGTTGAGCACGGTCGGCATCGCGGAGTTCTTCCAGGTCGCGGCCAAAGCGAGCGCGGTGCTGGCCGGCGCGGTCTCGTTGCTGTCGCTCGGTGTGCTCACCGGGCACGAGGCGGCGAGTCTTTCGGCGGCGAATCTCGTGCTGTTGCTGCCGATTCTGTCGCTGGTGTCGCTGGTCGAGGACGCGGTCGGCGATTTCCCGTTGATGGCGGCCGCCCGGATCGTGACAGTGCTGCTGCTCACC
Organism: Amycolatopsis rubida; assembly: GCF_900115345.1. Taxonomy (GTDB): domain Bacteria; phylum Actinomycetota; class Actinomycetes; order Mycobacteriales; family Pseudonocardiaceae; genus Amycolatopsis; species Amycolatopsis rubida. The sequence continues at coordinate 307,009 of NZ_FOWC01000008.1, forward strand.
GGGGCGATCGCGACCGGCGTGATGGTCGTGGTCTCGGTGGCGAACGACCTCGACATCCTCGGCGAGGCCAGCCGGGTGCACCTCGCCGCGCTGCCGCTGGCCCTGGTGCCGGTGACGGCCCTGGTCGGCGCGCTGGGCAACGCGATCCTCATGGGCACTCCCGCGCGCTGGTGGCTGCTCGCCTGCGGGGCCGGGGTCGTGACGTCGCTGGCGAACTGGACGGGACGGTCGGTGCTCGGCCTGTCGGCTCCGGTGTCGATCTTTCTCGCCACGACGGTGCTGGGCGTGCTCGCTGGGGCGGCGGCGCGGACGCTGAAGGTGCCCACTGCCGCGGTCACGATCCCGGGTCTGACCGGTGTCGTGTTGCCGGGGCCCGCGATGTATTTGAGCCTGTCGCAGGTTTTCGCGCGGGTCCCCGGCTCGGGGGACGCGGTGGCGGAGGCGATTGTGTCCACCGCGGCGATCGGGGTCGGCGTTGTGCTCGGGTTGCAGCTTGCGGCACTGCGCCGGCCTGCGGCCGCGATGTCGGGGAGCCCGCTTGCTTGACTGACATCGGACCGAGTGCTGCCGGGGGTCCGCCACCGCCGCGACGACATCGACGCTCAGTCACGGCATCGGCGGCGCTGTCCGCGTGCTGTTTTCGCTTATCGACCCGATGCGGTCAATCTGCGCGCGAATCCGCCGTGCCGCCGGACGAGCTTGCTCAGCACCGTGCCTGGTCCGCTGTCCACCATGGTGCGGACGCCCTGGGAGGCTGCGAAGTCCAGCGCGGCGGCGAAACGGACCGGCAGCACCAGCGCGCGCACGAGCGCCCGCCGGATTTCGGCTGGTGTCGCGCACAGCCGCACCTCGGTCGACGACACGAAGGGAATGCGGGCTTCGCGGATTTCCACCGTGTCCAGGAACTTCGCCCAGTCAGGCACTGCGCCTGCCATATGCGGACCGTGAAACGCTCCCTTGATCGGAAGGATCCGTGCCTCCGCGGCATGCGCGATCGCGTCCTCGGCGGCGGTGTGCACAGCGGGCCGGTCGCCGGACAGCACCAGCTGCCGGGGCCCGTTGACGGCAGCCGTCTCCAGCTGCGCTCCGGGCAGGTTTCCCAGCACCCGCCTGCGGAGCCATTCGACCTCGGCCGGGGGCAGGCCGAGGATCGCCACCATCGCGCCGTCCCGCTGCAGTGACTGCTTCCAGCACAGCTCGCCCCGGATCGCGGCGACCCGCAGGGCGTCCTCCTCGGACAGGCAGCCGACGTAGGCCAGTGCGCTGATTTCACCGAAACTGTGTCCCAGTACCAAGGCGACATCGCCGGTACGGGGCGCCATCGCGCGGGCACCGGACAGGCTGAGCGCCAGTATCGTCGGCTGCACGACCCTTGTGTCAGTGAGGTCCAGGTCGTCGAGCGAGTGAGCCGACAGGGTCGCCAGCAACCGGTCCGCTCGGCCGGGGCTCAGCCGGCGCAGCCCGCAGGCGAGATCGGCCGCCGGTATTCCTTGGCCGGGGAAGCACAATGCGACCTGGTCAGGTTCGCCGGTCATCGGAGCCGTCCTTTTCAGCAGAGCGAGAAACCACCGTCCACCACCAGGTTGTGACCGGTGACGGCGTCGTTGTCGAGCAGGAAGAGCACGGCCTCGGCCGCGAGTGCCGGATCGAGCGGCCGGTTGCGGACGGTGCGGGCCAGAATGGCGGCTCGGGCCTGCTCGGAGACGTCGACGGTGAGTTCGCTGTCCATGAATCCTGGTGTGACTGCGTTCACGAGGATGTTCCGCGGCGCGTATTCGGCGGCGAGCGTCCGGACCAGGCCGAGCAGTCCTGCCTTGGCGCTCGCGTACGCCGACTGCCCGGGTACGCCGCGCAGAGCGGACGGGGACGACGCCACGACAATGCGGCCGTACCTGCGTCGGACCATCGACGGGAGAGCGCACCGGATAACGCGGTAGGCTCCGACGAGGTTGACGTCGACGACCTCGCGCCAGGTTTTCTCGTCCTGGTCGATGATCAGCCCATCGGCAGCGGTCGCGGCGCAGTGTACGAGGATTCCCACCGGGCCGAGACGTTCGCGCACCTCGTCCATCATGGCCTCGACTTCCGAGGAATTCCCGAGATCGGCCCGGACGGAAATCTGCGGCAGGCCCGGTGCCGGCGACGGATTCCGGTTCGCGTAGTGGTGCGCGGTGGGAATTCCCCGTCGGCCAAGGAGGTCAGCGACTCGCGCGCCGAGCAGGCCGGATGCTCCGGTCACGAGGGCGACCGGCGCTGCGGCCGTCACCGGCTGTCCCGCGCTGGCCACGACGAGAGCGTGAGACCGCCGTCAGCGACCACAGTCTGCCCCCGGATCCAATCGGATTCCGGTGAGACCAGGAACCCGACGAGCCTGGCGAGATCCTCGCCTTTTCCCAGGCGTGCGGCGGGGGTCCGCGCCACGAGCGAGTCGTGGACAGAATCGCCCGCCGCGAGCGCGGACAGCGCGGGAGTGTCCAGCGGTCCCGCGGACGCGCAGTTCACTCTGATGCCCAACGGAGCGAACTCGTCGGCGAGATATCGGGTCAATGCTTCGACTGCGGCCTTCGTTGTTCCCACCGCGGCGTATCCTGGAACTGTATTGTGCGCTCCAGTCGAAGAGAGATTGCAGATCACTCCGCCGCGATGCATCATCGCGGCTGCTGATCGGGAGCAGCGGAGTGTGCCGTACAGGTTCGTGTCCACCGCTCTCGTCCAATCCTTTTCAGTAAGCGTGCGAATGCTGCCAAAAGCGCCGGAAGCAGCATTGTTCACGAGGATGTCGAGAGCGGGCCACCGGTTCGCAACCTGCTCGAACAGGTGTCGTACGCTTTTCTCGCGGGCCACCGAAGCTCGAATCAGTTCTACCGACGCACCGCGTCCGAGCAGTTCCTCCTCGGTTTCCTTTGCCGCTTCTTCCGCATGGCAGTAATTGATGATCACGTGCGCGCCGAGCCGGGCGATCCGGTCGGTGACAGAACGACCTATTCCCTTGGCCCCGCCGGTCACCAGCGCGACCTTCCCTTCGAGTGCTCCTGATTCGAGCGGCATCCTGCCCTCGCCCGGTCGTCGGTTGTCCTTGGCTCAGTCTCGCCTTCGGCGGGTCGGCATTTCAATGCGACCATCGGCACGTATTAATACCCGGAACCGGCTCTGTGGTTATCCCTATTGGCGGTCACGACTACTTTACGTAAACGCTACGCTGTTGTTATCCGAGGAGGAGGGTTCAAGAGACTGTGCGTGCATCGAATCTCGATGGGTGGGGCGAGATCGAAGGCGTGATCTCGAGTCTGCGCAACGCTGTCGAATCACAGCAGGCGGCAATCGACAAGCTGCAGCATCTGCACTCCCTTTTTCCGGCTCCGGTGCCCGTCGCGAAAAGCGAATTTTCGGGAAATCCGGCTGCCCCGCCGGAGGTGCGGGAGTCTGCTTCGTTCACGAAACGGCAGGCGGAGGTACTCGACCTGCTTGCCCGAGGGGCGAGCAATCGCCGGATCGGCCGGGCGCTCGGCATCAAGGAACAGACGGTGAAGGCCCATGTGCACGCGGTCTTCCTGAAGCTCGGTGCCACCCATCGGACCGAGGCGGTGAGTCTTGCCTACCGCCTCGGCATACTGTCCACAGGGGACGGATCGGGATGGCAGGCGGCGAGGAGCGATATCGCGTAGGCAATGACTCCGGTGGCCGGGAAGCCCGGTTCGCCGTCCTGCTGCTCGTCGTACTCGACGGTCGCCATCCGGTCGATCTCGTCGCGCGACACCACGGTGCCCGGCGCGTACCCGGCGTGGAAGCCTTGACGGTAGACCGGGGCGAGGACCCGGGCACCGGGGCGCGGCAGGACGGCGGGAGACTCGGGATTCGGGTTCGGCCGGCATTCGACGTAGACGGACAGGTCGAGCAGGAACTGTGCGCGCCGCGCTGTCACGGCTTCTTCCTCTTGTCCGTCCGGCGCAGACCCCCGGCGACGACGCCGAGTATCTCGTCGGCCAAGATATCGGGGTCCGAGCGGCGCCTCGGCGAACGCCATTCATAGGTCCAGTTGAGCGCACCGAGCAGGACTCGGACCGAAGGAGCTACGTCCGTCTCGCGATAGGCTCCCTCGGCGATCGCCTTGCGCATCGCGGCGCGGAACAACCCCTCGTACCGCCGCCGGAGCGAGATGATCTCTCGCTGGTGTTCGTCGCTCAAGGTCCGCCAATTGTGAAAGTACACGATCACGGCGCTCGCCCGGTCCGTCATCACGCGCATGTGGGCTCGGCACAGGGCGCGGAGCTGGTCTTCGCCGGTGTGCGCGGGCGCGACGGCGGCAAGGGCGGAATCGGTGAACTCCCGGGCGACGTCGAGCACGATCTCGCGCAGAATCTCGGCTTTGCTGCCGACGTGCGAGTAGAGGCTGGCGCTCTTGATCTCCATCGCGCCCGCGATCTGCCGGATCGTGGTTGCCTGGTAGCCGTTGCTGCTGAACAGTTCCGTCGCGATCTCGATGAGCTTGCTGTACCGGGGCCGGGCGCTGTCGAAGACGGCGGCGCCGGTCACTGCGGAGCCAGCGTCTGAACGAGAAAGTAGCTGTTGTCTTCCGGGTCGCGGAATCCTGCCATGCGTATTCCCCATGCCTCTTCGGTGACGGGCTCGCTGTCGAACGCGACTCCCCGGTCCCGCAGTTCCCGGTAGGTCTGGTCGACGTTGTCCACGGTGAAGCTGACGTGGTCGAAGCCCGGCGGATTGCCGATCAGATCGCTGTGCCGCTCCGCGGCGGCCGCGGACGACTTGACCTCGAAGACGTACAGGTACTGCGAACCGGTGGTGACCTGGGCCGACGGTGGCTCGCCGGCCAAACTGAGCTCAACCGGCAGGCCCACCTTGTCGCGGAAGAACTCCGCTGCCCGCCGGACGTCCTTGACCGCGATCCCGATGTTGTCCAGTTGCTTGATCGGCACAAGCGTCCTCCTGTCTCCGAGGCTATCGACCGACAGCCCTATCATCCGCTAGCCTCCCGCGATCCGCAACGCGGAAAGACGCGGCCTTGAGCACCTCGCCGTCGCGGGTGCTCGCGAACAGCCGGAACCGGGCGGGGTCCGGGGTCGGGCCCACCGAGAACCGGACGGTCGAGGGCAGGGGCACCGGCCGTGCGAATCTGGCGATCGCCTCGGTCAAGTCCCCGTACCGCGCCACGCCGAGCTTCGGCCACGGACCGCATCTTTGCCTGGGCGCCCAGATGGCGCGGCTGGAACTGCAGGTCGCACTGGCGACGCTGCGGGCTCGGTTTCCGGATCTGGAGCTCGCGGCCGAGGTGCCGTGGCTGACCGCACGACCGCAGCGGCTGGAGCTGACCTGGAAGACGGCGTTGCCCGCGTGGTGGCCGAGGGTTCGCCGGGAAGTCTCCCGGCGAACCCGCTCGCGCCGGGCCGAGGTCCATCCGCTGGCAGCGAGAGCTCCGGGAACTCACGGACCAGCAAGCCAGCTGAGCAGTATCAGGGCCGCGAGGACGAGCCACACCGTGAACCACGCGGGCGCGGTTCGCTCCGGAACCAGCCGGAAAAGCAGGCGTCCGGCAGCGGTGCCTGCGGCGCGGGGGCCAAGATCGCGGCTTCGTCCCGAGGGGCCGGCTCATGCCCGCGAAGTTGTCCGGCGAAGAGAATTTATCGCAGCGCTCGCGAGAGGGCTGGTGGTGAATTGCAGGCGAGCCGCGTCACCACCCGCTGCGGTAAAAACTCCGCGACACGTAACTGCTGGCCTCCGCCGCCCGCAGCGCGCACAGTTCCTGCTTCACCGCCCGCGCCTGCTTCACCAACGGATCGTCCCCGGGCGCGAGCGCCAGCAAATCGATGACATGCAACGCTTCCTGCACTCGCCCGTCCCCGCGCAGCCGCTCGGCCTGGTCGAGCACCGCCTGCTTGTCCGTGATCGCCTCCGCGCGGGCCGCGGCCGCCACGTCCGGGCGGGACGGGTGCAGGGTCGTCGGATTTCCGTCCCACCAGCCGGTTTCCGAGCGGACGATGTCGCGGACGATGTACTCCCGGTGGCCGTAGTGCTCGCGCATCCACGGCACGTCGAACAGTTCGGCCGGATACCGGAGATCGTGCACGATGTCGTCCACCCGCCGGCCCTGGTTGAGCTGGTCCACGACCGCGCCGCGCAGCCACCGGAGCGCGGCCGCGGTCATGGTGAGCTGCCGGACCGGGTCCTCGCGCACGACCGGGCCGAACTCCGGCACCAGGACGGCCGGGTTCAGCGCCGCGAGCCGGTCGAGCGTGTCGGCCCAGCGGACCGTGTCGCGCATGGTCCGCATGGGTGTCCCGATGTTGGGGATGCCGTTGATCACCGCGGCGCTGCCGTACAGAACCCGCTGGGACGGCAACCAGACCGCGGTCACGTCGTCCGTTTCGGACGGTGCCCACAGCAGCCGGACGTCCGGGGCCAGCGTCAGCGCTTCCCGGTAGGTCTGGTCGGGGAAGGTGATGGGCGGAGGGGCCGCCATATCGGCCATCGGGCGGCGGAATTGCCGGGTGTTGATGTGGTTTTGCAGCCCGGCGGTCTCCAGATACCGCTGATAGCGCCGGACGACGTTCTCCTGCGCCACGACGGCCGGGCGGCGCTCTCCGTGCGCGGCGGCGTAGTCGAAGAACCCGGGCACGCCGTAGTTGTAGCCGAGATGCCCGTGGCTGTAGACGATCCAGCGCACCGGTTCGCGCAGCTGGTCCAGCACCGGCGCGACGAGGTCCGGGGACGGTCCGGTGTCGACCACGACGAGGCCCGACGCGGTTTCCACCGCCAGGCTGTTGCCCTGCAGCCCGATCGAGCGGACGCCGGGTGCGACCTCGGTGATCCGGCCGCTGCCGTAGAGCGGGTTCTTAGTGTCCTGAAAAGGCATCAGCCGACCACCTCGGTGCGGAGCCCGAGCCGCCGCGCGGTGCGGTCGGGGTTGACGAAGAACACGGCAAGCAGACCGCCCGCGAGGGACAGCAGGCCGCTGATGGTGAAGGCCAGCGTGAAGCCGCTGACCGGCGACGAAGCGGCCTGGATCAGCCGTCCGGTGAGGTACGGAGCGAGCAGTCCGGCGGTGGTGACCAGGCCGACGGTGATCGACAGCACCGCGCCGCGCTGCCGGGTCGGGCTGATCTCGGCGTTCATCGTGACGCCGAGGGCGAACACCACCCCGCCCAGGCTGAACGCGACGGTCAGCAGCGCGATCTGGAACCAGCCCCCGGTGTGCGGGAACAGCAGCATCGCGAGACCCGAGACCAGCACCGCGATCCCGCCGAGCACGCCGCGGGCCACCCGGCTCGACACGCCGCGCCGCATCAGCCGGTCGCTCAGCATGCCCTGGGCGAGGTTGAACACGACCGACGCGATCCACGGCAGCGCGACCAGCGTCCCCGTGGTCACCGTGCTGTAGTGCAACGCCGTTTCGAGGTAATGCGGCACCCAGGCGACCAGCACGGCCAGCGCCCAGTACGCGGCGAATCCGGCGAGGAACCCGCCGAGCCAGGTGCCGTTCAGCAGGATCCGCCGGTAGGGCACGCGCGGTTCGTCCGCTTCGGACTTGACCGCGGTCGCGTGCACGGAAGCGGTTCCGGCGACCTTTCCCTCCCGCCCGAAGATCGCCCACAGCACCGACCACAGCAGGCCCACGACGAGCAGCGCGAAGAACGCCCATCGCCAGCCGTAGCCGACGATCAGCGCGGTCAGCAGCGGCGACGCCAGCGCCACGCCGATGCCGGAACCGGCGTTCAGCAGCGCGCTGGGCAGGCCGCGTTTCTCGTTGGGGAACCACTTGTACGCCGCGTGCATCGCCAGCGGGTTCGCCGGGCCCTCGGCCGCGCCGAGGACGATCCGGCTGACCAGCACCGCGCCGAACCCGACCGTGCCGAGCATCGGGGCCTGCGTCAGCGCCCAGACGACGCCCAGCACGAGCAGGATCCACTTCGTCGGCACACGGTTCGACACGAAGCCGACCACGATCGCGGAAATGCTGAACAGGAAGTAGAACCCGCTGCTGATCAGGCCGTACGCCTCGGGCGACAGGCCGAGATCGTGCATCAGCGGTTTCGCGGCGAGCCCGAGCACGGCCTTGTCCGCGAAGTTGATCAGCATGAACACCAGCAGCAGCCCGGTGACGACCCAGCCGCGGGCGCTGGTGCCGCCGGCGCGCCGTCCGGCGGCGGTTTCGGCGGGGAGAGCGGGAGCGTTCATCGTGGGGTCCCCATTTCAACGTCGTTGTCGGACGGGGCGGCGGGTCAGAAGGCCCAGCGGGTGCGGCCCGCGGTGCGGGCGCGCAGCTGCTCTGCGCGGTCGGTTCCGTCGAGCACGGCTTGGGATTCGGCGGCGGCCCAGGCATAGACGCCCTTGGCCATCGTCGAGGTCGCGGCTTTTTCCAGTGCGGTGAACACTTCCGCGCGGGCGGTGTGCGCGGTCTCGTCGTCCGGGGCCGCGTCGACGGCGAGCTGGGCGAAGTGCCCGGCCAGCCGGTGCTCGCCGGCGGCGAGCAGTTCCCGCGCCCGCGCGGCCAGCCGGTCGGAGCCGCCGGACAGGTCGGCCAGTTCCCGCGACAGTTCGGCGCGGCGCGCGGGCTTGAGGTTGGCCGGGTTGCCGTCGTACCAGCCGCCGTAGAGCCGCCAGACGTTGCGGACGACGAATTCCGGCTCGTCGTAGGACGGTGTGAGATACGGCTTGGCCAGCAGTTCGGCGGGCGCGGTGACGCCGTGCACGACCTCGTCGAGGGTGGCTCCCGCGTTCATCGCGTCCACGGTCTGGTCGTGCAGGGTTTCGAGGAACTCGGCGGTGTCGGCCAGCGCGGTCCGGATCCGGTCGGCGCCGGCGATCGGCACGCCGTGCCCGGGCAGCAGCAGTTCCGCGCCCAGCCCGGCCATCCAGCGCAGCGCCCGCGCCCACTCGGCGGCATACCGCTGGACCTTCTGCGGGTTGCCCGGGTTGGGGGAGGACCAGATGAAAAAGTCGCCGCAGCACAGGATTTTCCGGTCGGGCAGCCACGCGATCGTCGCGTCGTCGGTCTCGCCGCGGCCGTGCGTCAGCCGGACGTCGAGGTCGCCGATCCGCAGCGTCGTGGTGTCCCGGTAGGTCACGTCGGGATGCCGGTACCGGTCGGGCCAGCGGAATCCGGGCGACTGGAACTGCCGCTGGTTGATCACCGTGTTGTAGCCGCGGGTGCGCTCGTAGCGGTCGAACCGCGGCGGCGTGTTTTCGTGCGCCAGCACGGACGGGCGACGCCAGCCGCGCTCCTGCGCTTCGAGATCGAACGGGCCGACGCCGAAGACGTGGTCGATGTGGCCGTGCGAGTAGACGGCGGTGTGCAGCGGAGCGCCGGTGCGGGCGCGGGTCGCGCCGAAAAGGTCTTGCGCGGTGCGGCGTTCGCCGGTGTCGAAGCAGAACAGGCCGTCGGCGGTGGGGAAGAGGAAGACGTTGCCGAACGCCGGCCACATCCAGACGCCCTCGGCCAGCTCGTGCAGACCGTCCTTGCGCAGCGTGCCGGTGTGGTAGACGCGGGTGTCGGCCTCGCCCCGCCAGACCTTGTCGGCGTAGTCGAGCAGGTCAGTCACGGGATGCCTCCTGAACGTTCTCGGTGAACAGCGCGTCGACGGCGACCAGGTCGTCGCCGGTGACGCAGAGCGGGTTGAGGTCGGCTTCGGCGAATTCCGGATGGTCGCCGAGGATGCGGGCGAGCCCGTCGATCGCGGCGGCGACGGCGGGGACCGGGGCGGCGAGGACGTCGCCAGCCCAGGCGGCGAGTTCAGCTCGCTGCGCTGGGGTGGCCGGGAGCAGCAGCGCGCGGCGGGGTGCGGTGGGGTCTTCGGCACGGTCACCACCCGCGCCGAGGACGATTGCGGTGCCGTACAACGGATCCCGCGTCGCGCCTAGGGCGAGTTCGGCGGTGTGCGGCAGCAGAGGTTGCACGACGAGGGTCCGGTCCGGATCGGCGGAGACCTCGTCCAGCCGCGCTTGGAGCGTGGCCAGCACTGCGGGCAGTTCGGCCGCCGTGACGCCGACGCGCACGAGCCCGGCGCGGGCCCGGTGCGGCACGTCGGCGGCATCGCCTTTGACCACGTACGGCTCCGGCCAGCCGTTTTCCGCGACGGCGGCAGCGAGATCGATTCCGGCGACGGTGTCCACGTGCGGGATGCCAGCGTCCTCCAGCAGCGGAACGGCTCGCAGTTCAGTCCACACTGGACGGTCATCGGGCGCGGCGTGGTCCGCGGGCTCGGGGACCCGGTCCGGGACCAGCACCCGGAGCCGTCGCACGAGAGCGCCGATGCTGGGCAGCACGGTGTCCGGCCGCCCGACGTCCGCCAGCTCGCCGGGCGGCGCACAGGCCCAGACGAACCACGTCGGCGTCCGCATCGCGGCGGCAGCCGCGGCCAGCCGGTGGTAGGCCTCGCGGAACCGGTCGCCGAACGTCAGATAGAGCACGACGCCGTCCAGCTCCGGGTCTTCGTCGAGCACGCCGAGCAGATCGCCGACCCGGTCGAGCCAGCGGTCGATGTTGCCGCCGAGGTCGACGGGGTTCTCCTCAGCCGCCTCGGCACCGCCGGCCTCGGCGAGTTTCGCGCGGGTCGCACCGGACAGCGGCGGAATTCGCACCCCCAGCGCGGTCAGGTTGTCGGCGAGGATGCCGCCCGCGCCACCGGACATCGTGAGCACGGCGAGCCGCGGTGCCGGGGGAAGGGTCGTTCCTTTGCGGGCGCAGAGCACCGCGTCCACCAGCTGGTCGTCGTCGGTGACGAGGTGGATCCCTTCCTGGCGGCACAGCGAGGCGAGCAGGAAGTGATCACCGGCGACGGCCGCGGTGTGCGACAGCGCGGCCTGGCGACCGGCGGCGCTGCTGCCCACTGCGAGCGCGACCACGGTCTTGCCCGCCGCCCGTGCCTGCCGGCCGAGCGCGCGAAGACCGTCCGCGTGGCGCACGCCTTCGAGGTAGAGCACGAGCACCTCGACGCCGGGCTGATCGAGCAGGTCGCTGCCGATTTCATGGCTGGACAGGCAGGCTTCGTTCCCGACGCTCGCGTAGTAGGAGTAGCCGATCCCGGCCTGTTCGAGCAGGTCAGCGAGCACGAACCCCATCGCGCCGCTCTGCGTGACGATCGCGATCGGCCCCGGCGGCACGCGCTCGCGGTCGAGGAAAACCGTCGTCGAGAGCTGCACGCCCGCCGGGTGGCTCACCACGCCCAGGCAGTTCGGGCCCAGCACCGGCAGGTCTCCGGCGGCCTCGCGCAGTTCGTCCTCCAGCGCGGTGTCTCCGCCCTCGGCGAAGCCCGACGCGAAGACGATGACCGCGCCGGAACCGAGTTCGCGGGCTTCTCTGACCAGCGCGGGAACCGTTTCCGCCGGGGTCGCGAGGACCACGAGGTCGGGGCCGTAGCCGATCTCGGCGAGCGAGCCGACCGTGCGGACGCCGGGCAGGCCGAGCGGGCCGCGGGAGACCGCGAAGACCTCGCCGCCGAAGCCGCCGCGCAGCAGCCGGTCCAGCGCGATCCGTCCCCAGGACAGCGCGGTGGTCGCGGAAACGCCGACCACGGCGACCGATTTCGGGCGGAACAGCGGCTCGCAGCGCATCGGTGCGGGACCTCCTGTGATCGCGGTCATGGACACAACCCCAACTGTCGCCGCTGGCCTGCCCAGCTGGTAGCGCACATTGCCCAGGTTTTCGGCTACCGTGCTGTGACATGTCACAACTGTCGTGGCGCAGCTTCGAGCACCGGCTGCCGAAGGCGGTCGAACGGACGATCCGCCGGTATGTGGCGACCTCGCCGCACTACCGCGGCGAGGTGCCCGCACACCTGCACCTGCACATGGCGCACACCATCCGCGAGTTCGGCCGGCTGTTCGCGCGCGCCGCGCGGGAGGGGAGCGAGCCGGGCGAGGACGGGCTGGAGCTGTTCCGCCAGCGCGGCCGGGAGCGGGGCGCGGAGGGGCTGCCGGTCAGCGAGTTCGTGCATGCCTACCTCTTGGCGGCCGAGGAGATGTGGGCCGAGGTCGACGACGTGTCCGCCGGGTCTCCGCCGGACGGCACGGCGGCGGTGCTGCTGAAATGCCTGCACCGGGTGATGAACGCGGCCGTGCAGGCGCACCAGAAGGAATTCCAGACCGCGGACCACGAACAACGCGAGGCGGCACGGGCCCTGGTGCGGCGGCTGGCCGCGGGGGAGTCGATCCCGGAGCCGGCGGACGTCCGGCTCGCCCCGGCGTACGGCGTGCTGGCGCTGCGGTTCGCCGCGGACCCGGCGGATTCGGTCGGCGACGCGGTCGGGCGCCATCTGGCCGGGCAGCGGAAGGCGCGGCTGCTCTTGCAGCACCTGCGTCGCGAACTGTCCGGTGACGTGCTGGCCGCGTTGGATCCCGACGGCGGTCTGTTGCTGATTCCGGCTGCTTCGGACAATGACGAAGCGGCGCTGGCCGAGGCCCGGCTGGCGGTGCCGCGGGCGCACCAGACGACGGGCGTCGAGATCACCGGCGCGTTCGCCCACGCGGCCGAGCTGCCGCACATCCCGGCGGCGGTGGCGGAAGCGGAGCGGTTGCTGCGGGTGAATTCGGTCCCCGGCACGGTCGCCGTGCTCGCGGACCACCTCTTCGAATACCAGCTGAACCACGACAGCGCGGCAACCCCTCAGCTGCGCGCGCTGGCGGCGCGGCTCAGCGGCGAGCCTGATCTGGCGGCGACGCTCCGGACTTATTTCGAGACCGACTTCAACCGCCGGGAGACCGCGCGGAAGCTGCACGTCCATCCGAACACAGTGGACAATCGCCTGTCGCGGATCGCCAATCTCACCGGTGCGGATCCGCGGACCGCCCAGGGACTTTTGCTGCTCGGCGCTTCGCTCGGGCTGGCGGGGTGATCATCCGGCGAGGGAAGCGCTGCCGTGGGGTCCGGTCACCGTGACGCGGATGGTGCGTGCGGAGGGCAGTGGCACGACGGTGACCTGCCAGGTCTGCGGCGTTCCGACGTCGAGGGTCTGCAAGGCTTTCCGGACCAGACGAGGGATCTCGTGGACGGGCAGGGTGCGGAGGTCGAATCGCGGGACCTGGACACCGGCCGGGGCGAAGACGACCGTCAGCCGGTGTTCCCGGACGACCGCGGTGAGCGTCTGCGAGACATCCGTGCTCCGGGCCAGCCCGGCGACGACGCGGCTCAGTTCGCCCTCGTCCAGGAGCGACTGTCGCGGGCCGACATCGACGGTCGCGGAGCCCGAGGAGGTTACCGCGGCAGGCGGCTCCGGCTGAGCGGCACTGGGTTCCGGCGCGAACAGCTCGGCCCGGAAAAGCCCGAGGACGGCGCCCGCGCCGAGGAGCAGCCCGACGAGTGTGAAGACACCGGCGGCGCAGCCCTCCGGCGGCGAATGGACCAAAGTGGATTCGGCCGCGGGCGGGATGACCGCGTTCGCCGCCCGGCGCTGCCATTCCGGCGGCGGGCTGGACACGATGCGCACCTTCCACGGCCGGCCCGGCGGGTAGCTCACCACCAGGACGTCGCCCTTGCGGTAGTCCGGAAGATCCACCAGATTGACCGTGTGCGTCGCCTCCACGCGATGGGACGGCGCACCGTCCGGCGCGACTGTGAGGATGAAGCTGACGGGAAGATCGCCCGTTTCGGTGCCTCCGGCGCGCAGGCTGTCGATCCGCGCGAGCGCCGTTGTCGGCGGGACCGCCTTCTCCCGGGCACGGCGCGGCAGGCGGCCGAGGTACAGGAGGATGCCGTAGCCGAGCGGAATTCCCAGCCCGGCCACGAACAACGGAACGCTCTCGACGATGGTCCCGACGACCAGCGAACACAGCGTCGCTCCGATCACCAAGCCGGTGAGGAACCCGGACGCGATCGTGCGGAGGGCCGCCATGGCAGTAGTCCCTTCTCGGGCGGTCAGCGGGAACCCGGTTCCACCAGAACGGCTTTCGGATCCCGCGGGTCGTAGCGGACCCGCACTGCCGAGCCTGCGGAAGGGGCTTGGAAGAGCGGTGTGATCATCGTGGTCACGGCCTCGCGTTCGCCGGTCTCGGTGGGAAACCGCACGTGGACGGTGAACCGCGGATTCCCCATGACCCAGACGTTGGTGAAATCCACGCGGGTGAGAACGCCCGTCGCCTGGCGGCCGCAGTGCAGCAGTCCCTGTTCGCGGTCGTCCGCCTCGGCCGCGCGGAGAAAAGCCCGCAGCAGCACCACGATCAGGACCAGCGCGACGAGCCCGGACACCGCGGGGACCAGAAGCGGCTCGTAGTAGACCACCCAGTCCACATCGGACCACGGCTCGGCCTCGCCGTCGAGGAAGGGCAGCCGTTCGCCCACGGATTCCGGCGGCGTCCACGACGGAGCCGCCACGCCGCTGCCCAGCGTCACGCCGAGTGCCGCCGCCAGCGAGCTGGCCCGGAAGCTGACCCCCATGCGGCGCAACGACATTCCGCCGCCCCACAGCATCGCGAAACCGAGCGACGACGCGACCGTGACCGCCAGGCTGAAGAACAACACGAGCGAAGCCGCCGGTCCCGCGTCGGCCCCCCACGCGCCGACGCGGTTCAGCGACATCAGCCGGAAGCCGTCCAGCAGTCCGAGCGCGCCGGACCAGCCGGCGACCGCCCAGGCGAGCGTCGCGGGAATCCCGAGAAGCCACAGCCGCCTGCTCGACGCCCGGGTCTGTTCAGGGTCGTCCGGAAGGCCGAACGCGAAGGAACTGAACACCGCGGCCGCCTACGCGATCGGGCCGAACACGGCGACCTTCGCCGGATCGGCGGGGTCGAGCCGGGCCTCGTGGCGGGTGCCGGGCGCGTACTGCTGGATCGTCGCCCGCGGCGTGATCAGCGGGGTGACTGCCCGGTACATCATGCCGTCGGCGCGGGTGACGTCCAGGGTGGCGGTGTACCGGGCCTGCCCGGCGACCGTCCGGCCGGTGGGCTCCAGCGCGCGGATCACCAGCGTGGCCTTCTCCCCGGTGTCGTAGAGCCGGCGCAGTTCGGTGCCGTAGGCCTGAAGTTCCTGCTGCTGGCGCAGCTGCTCCTGCGTCGGCAGCGCCAGGAAGGCCGCCGTCTCCGGGTCGGCCGCGACGGTGCGGTAGGCCTGCGCGGCCAGTTGCGGCGTCGGCAGCTGCGGGGTGATGTCGTGCCCCTGCGCGGCGGCCGCCTGCCGGAACTGCTCGGCGTGCTGCTGGAAATCCTGCGCGCCGCGGGCCATGCCCTGCTGGGTCGCTTCGGTGATCTTGTCGCGGATCTTCTTGAACATCGGGTGCCTTTCGCTGTGCCGGTGTGCTGGACACAGCTTCGGGCGGGCGGGCTGCTACCGAACCCAGGTTTTGCCGTCGTCGGTGGCGTCGAGGCAGGTCAGAGCCGCCCAGAAGACCGGCGAGCGGGCTGGCTCGGACTGTTCGCGCCAGCGGGCGAGCCGGGTCCGCTGCCAGGCGCACAGGTCGGCTACCGGATCCGGCCCGGCGAGCGCGGTGTCGACGGCGATGACCAGCTCGGCCATCGGATCCGCGCCGGGCGCCGCGGCCGACGTCGGCAGCGCCCAGACCGTCGCGGCGACCAGCCCGGCCCCGGACGCGACCGCGGCGAGCAGGACGCCGAACGGTTCGGGCAGGCCGAAGTCGCTCGCGCTGGCGCAGCCGATCAGCGCGACCCGCGCGGGCATGTCCACTTCGGACAGTGCGAGGTCGGCAGCGGTGAACGGCCGGTGCGCCCCGATCGGCGCGGCGGTGCCCGGCAGGTCGGCCGGGCACGACAGGTGCAGGGCGGTCTGCGCGCCGTGGACGTCCTGGATGCGGCTGACGTGCCCGGCGAACACCAGCCGCGAACACGGTTCGGCCAGCAGACCGGCGAGCAGCCGCCGGTCGGTGTCGGTGCGGCGGACCAGGTCGAGGCCGCGCGCGGCGGCGGGCCGGGCGGGCCCTGCGGCGAGCTGGGCGTCGAGGTGGCGGATCAACGGGGAAGCCGCGTTTTGCTTGCCGAGCACGGACCCCAGTTCGCCGAACGCGCTGTGACCGGGGATCCGCGGGTCGAGCAGGTAGACGGGCGGTCCGGCGGGGGCCGGTTCGCGGCGAGGGATTCCGGCGGGGGCGAGCAGCGAGACGTCGGCGAGGTCGAGGATCCGGGTGTCGCTGTCGAAGCAGGTGTCGACCGCGTCGGCGTCGAGCACGTGGTCCGGACGGCGATCAGGCAGGGCGAGCAGGCCCCACGGAACCGCGGCGAGCGCCGGGGACGGCTGGATTCGCAGCAGCGGACGCGTGGCGCGCCGGAGTTGCGCGACGAGATCGGCGGGCAGGAGGTTGAGCGCGAGGACGCGGGCAAGGCGTTGCTCCGCGGCGAAACTGCCGAAAGCGTCGAGTGAACGACGAACCGCTTCGGCGACCGGCTCGCCTTCCCGCGGTGTCGGGGAAGCTTCGGCGAGGAAGCCGCGCGCGGTGTCGACGAGATCGGCGTCGATCGGGTGCGTGTGGACGGTGTCGAGGTCGCTGGTGGTGCGCCAGCTGAGGTAGGTGTGCCCGGCGTCGGCGTAGCGGAGGATGAAAGTTTCGCGACCGGGTGCGGCAGCGGGCCAGGTCTCGACAGTCCCAGGCGCCACCGTGCACCCGTATCGCTCGGCGGCCAGCCGGGACCAGGCGTCCAGCTCCATCGGCGAGGACGGCGACCAGCGCAGGCCGGGCGGCGGGGCGAGCCGGAGCGGGAGCGACGAGGTGACCGAACCCAATGCGGCCAGCGGAAGCTGACCGTCCTCGACCGGCGGTGCCAGCGCGGGGAGCGCGCCGGTCAGGTTCAGGGAACGGTCCTCCGGGTACGCCCCGACCGCGCACGCGCGCTCGATCAGCTCCGCCGTCAGCCGCGTTTCGCCGAGCCGGGTCAGCAGGACCATCAGCAGTGCCGTCGCCGGACCCGCGACGCTGTTCGCCCACGCAGTGCGCGCCGGGGCCGACGCGAACGCGAACCGGTACTCCTGCGCGGCGAGGGCCGCCGGCAACAGCAGGTCCAGCACCGCTCGCGGGTCTTCGCCGCGTTCGCAGCCGATCGCGGCCGAGAGGTAATCGGCTCGCAGGCACTCCAGCCATTCGCCCGACTCGCGGGCCGCCGCCCGGAGCTGGGCCACGTGCTCGTCCGCCGACCTCCAGTCGCCCTCGGCCGCCGCACAGCGAGCCAGCGCCGAGGCGAGCCGGCGCGTGCCCGGGGTGTCGCCGTTCGCGGCCCACAGCTTTCCCGCGTGCTCGAACTGGTCTCGCGCCCGCGCCGCATCGCCTGCGAGCAGGAGCAAGGTGCCCAGCGCGTAGCTCGCCTCGGCGACGTCGCCGGTCACTCCGGCTGCCGCGAGTTCGTCTCTGGCCTTGACGATCGTCGCCATCGCGCCGGGGAAATCTCCGTCGAGCGCGCGGGTTTCGGCCAGGCTGATGGCGAATTTCGCCGCCGTCGGACCTTCGTGCCGGGCATTGAGCCGCAGGAGATCCGCCGTCGCGTCCGCTTCCTCGCCGCCCGCCTGGCGGATGCGGGCGCGTTCGGCCCGCGCCATTGCCCGCAGCGACGCCACCTGGTCGCGGACCTCGTCGACCTCCGCGACGCGGTCCAGGCCGGTCAGGATCTCGTCGATCGCGTCCCGCGCGCCCGCCGGATCCCCGGCGGCCACCTGCACGCGCACTTCGAGGATGCGCAACTCCAGCTCGTCGGCGCCGTGCGGGTCGAGCTGTGCACGCGGGAACTGGCCGGGTTCGGCGGCCTTCCGGAACGCCGCGCGACGTCGCTGATCCGCGAGCAGCTCGCGCGCTCGGCCAAGGTCACCATCCTCTGTGGACAGGGAAATGAGGACGCGCTCCGCCACCTCGCGGGAGCCTTCGAGCATCCGCAGTTCGGCATACTGTCCGAAGTGGACGACAGCGGCGGTGCTCACGGCGAAGACGCTGAGCACTGCTTCCGCGCACTGGCGCGCGTTGCGGAGATCGCCCGCCGAGTAGCAGACGGTGGCCAGATCGCTGACCGCGGCGACTTCGAGGCTGACGCGGTCGAGCTGCCGGGCGAGCTGCCGCATCCGCGCGTACGCCTGGTGCGCACCGGCGACATCCCGCGTCGCGGCGAGCCGCTTGGCCTCGGCCTGGACGGCGAAGGCCTCGGCGAGCAGAGAGTTGTACTCAGCTTCGGTCAGCGCGCACGCGGGCGACTCCAGGCAAGCCGCCGGGTCGAGGCCGAAATGCTCGGCGACGCAACGGCAGTTGTAGCCGTGCGAAACCGCGCCGGCGAGTTCCGGGGGCGGTGGCCGGTCCGGCGGCGCGAGCGGTGGCGGAAACCCGGCGAGCACGTCAGAACTCCTCGTCGGCGTCTCTGCTCGCGGCCCGCTCGGCCAAGGTCTGGACCTGAGGGGGCAGGGCCTCGCGAGCGCGCACCAGGGAAACCACCTCGGCCCGGTCTTGCGGCGTGGTGCCTTCGACGTCCTGGCCCGCTGCTCCGACGACGAGATCGAAGCGGAGAGCGGGCGTCGCGGCGAGCCTGGCTCCAGCCTCGTCCAGGTCGGCCGTCCCGGCGAATCCGGCGCTGCCGAGGTCGAGGGCGGCTTCGGCGAACGGTTCGCCGTCGTGCGTCGCGACAGCGGTGAGGGACGCGTCGTCGAGCGCTCCCGCCACTTCGACCTCAAGCCGGGCGGCAGCCGGGGTCGCGACGATCCGCCAGGTCACCGTGTCCTCCGCGGCGTCCAGTATGCCCGGCGGCACCCGAGCCCAGTCGACGCTCGCGCGTCCCTCGGCCAGCACGCCCTCGCCGGACGCGCCGGGACCGGAGCCCGCGGCCAAGGCGTAGGCACGCCGACCAGGCGCGACGGACTCCAACCGCGCGGCGAGACCGGCCGCCGCTTCGGCTCGCACGAGGTCGTCCTGGCTGTCGAACCAGGCCGAAAGCCGCGCACACCGGAGCCGGACTTCGCCGGGCACCGGACGCGCGGCCGCGAACAGGCCGGAGTTGCTCGCCTGGTCGAACAGTTCGGCCGGACTGGCCTCGAACCCGTCGAGCAGCCCCTCGGCGACGTCTTCGACCGCTGTTGTCGCCACGGCCGCTTCGAGGTCCAGCAGCGCCGGATCGAGCGACGGGATTCCGAGCGTCGGGCTCGCGGGCCACCAGCGGCGGGCCCACAGCAGGAGCGCGAGAGCGGCCAAGTCCGGCTGGGCCGGGACCTCGGCGTGCCCGGCGCGGAGCGCGGTCAGGCTGGCTTCGGGGCCGACGAGCCTGGTCAGCCACGGTTCGGCGGCGTCAGCGTCGAGGAGTTCGATCCGCATCGACTGCGCCTCGCCGCCGAGGAGATCGGCCAGGGCGAAACGGAGGACGCCGCCGTCGGCCGCGATCACCGGAGTGTGCACCGGATGCTTCACGAGACCGCCTCCAGCCGGGGCAGGCCGGCCACGAGCGCGCGGCGCACTTTCGTCCGCAGGTCCAGCGAGGTCGACCGGACGACGCCGGTGAGCAGGTCCCGGATGTCGGCCGCGGCGGCCGGAGTCTGGCCACTGACGTCGAAACCGTGCAGCCGGACCCAGAGCCGGGCGAGGAATCGCTTCGCGAACTCGCGCAGCTCTCGCAGGATATCGGCGTCCGCTCGCGCGGTCAGCGGTGTCGAACCGGCCAGCGCTCGGCGCGCATACAGCACGTATCCCTCCCGCGCGACCTGAGCGTTGAGCCGCTGTGCGAACGCGGGAATTCCGCCGGGCGCGCTGCCGTCAAGGGGCCTAAGCGCGGGGGAGAGGACCACACCGAGCACGAAACACGTTGCCAGCACCGGCGTTTCGAGCCCGAATCCGGCGGCCGTCCGGCTGAGTTCGTCATCGACCAGATCGGCGATGGAAGCCGGTTCGGCGGCGGAGAGGCGGCGCAAGCTCGCGCGTACCCGCCGTTCGATGCTGCGTTCGAGAAGCTCGCCGCCTGCCTCGTCGCGCTGGTTCAGCGGGGGTACGGCGGTGCGGTCGCCGCGTTGCAGGCCGAGATCAGGGGCGGGCAGACCGGAAACCTCGTGCACGGCCCGGGCGAGGGCGGCGGCACCGCCGGGGCGGCGCAGCGCGAGGCCGAACGCATGTCCGGCGGGGGAGCCGGCGAGTGCCTGCCAGTCCTCGTCGGCGAAGCCGTTCGCGACCGCGTCGAGCAGGGGAACGAAGTCCGGTGCCACCGGGTTGTCCGGCGTCGTGTGCCAGCGGCGGCGCAACTCCGCGGTCAAGTCGGCCGTGGCGCGGGGATCCGCCAAGTACGCGCTCAACTGATCGACCGCGGCCGCGCTGTCTTCGCCGTGCCACTCGCGCAACGCCGCCGCGGCCTGTTCCGGCGCGGAGGCGTCGGGCCTGCCGAAACTCGTCGCGAGTTCGTAGGCGAGGGGGAAACACACGTCCTGAACATTGCCCGCCGTAATGCGCAGGGCGCGGCGCTGCCGCTTCAAGTGCGTGAACCACGCCGCCGTGGCACCCAGCCGCGCCGCGTCGGCCAGCAGCAACTCCGTCACTTCCGCCGCCGCTTCGGGAGCCAGCAGCGGACGGCCCAGCCGAGGCCGCGCCGCGGTGCGGAGCACCAGCGGATCGATGATCTTCTTCACCGTGCGGGTCAGCGGTCCGCCGTCGCCCGCGGAGAGGACCTCGACGCCCGGGATCCGCCGCCAAGCCTGTGCGAGAACAGCCGATCGCAACCGGGACTGCTGCTGGCCTGCCGTCTTCACGCCCCGACTTTATCCTGCCGCCGGCTGACGCTGCCCCGCCGCCGGGATTGACCAGACGGCGGTTTCTTTCGGCAGTGGCGGCCACCGGCGCGGACCGATCTGCGCGGCGACCGGCGAACCGCGTCTTTCGATTTCCCGCGGCACCGGGGCGAGATCGGGACAAGGCGGCCGGCCGGCCCGGGAGCCGGTGACCAGGTCGGCCTGCGGCGGGAAACCGGCCACGGATCCACCCGGGAGCACCGGCCTGGACATCGAGCGCATCTGGTGTCCGTCGCGGCCTCGTGATCAGCCCGAGCGGCGCGTCCGGCGGTTACCGGCCGCGGAAATTGTCCAGGACGTTGGCGATCAGCCGGGAGACGGGGTTGCGGTACCGGTTGTGGGACAGGCTGCCCAGGAACGCGATCGAACCGGCCGAGAACACCGCGCCGCCGGAAGTGTGTTCCACGAGGACCAGATCGGAGCGGACGGCGGGGTTGCCCGGGCCGCTGAGCCCGGGCCGGATCTCCATCACGTCCTCCACTGCCTGGTGGTAGTTCTCGTCGTGCGGCTGGGAGGTCGCCAGCACCACCGTGTGCGGCGGGCTGCCCAGCGCCGGGTCGCAGCGGTCGAGTTCGTCGCCGCTCGCGCCGTTCATCACCAGGCCGAAATCGCCGAGCACGTCCTCGGCGATGCCGTCGAACACCCATGCCCAGCGCGGATCCCGGGAGGCCGGGGTGCGCAGGTAGCCGCGGCCGCGCTCGCTCCAGCCGTGCGCCGCCATGCCGACTCCGGTCAGCGCGTTGGGGGAGCGGCCGCGGTGCCGCCACAGGCCGCCGGGCTCGCCGGTGCCCGCGTGGTGCCCTTCGCCCGGCGCGGTTTCCCAGCTGCGGACCCCGCTGGAGCGGCGCACCTCGATGATCTCCGGCCGCGCCGGACGGGACGAAGTCACCCAGTAGAACCCGTTGCCGCCCAAGTACATCAAGCACCGGCCGGCCCGGACGTGCCCGTGCAGCGCGTCGAGCGTCGCCGAGCTGTGGTACTCGGGGTGCGACCCGGTGAGCACCACCTGGTAGCCCTCGATCGCGGCCGCGCCCTCGGCGTGCAGGTCGTGGTCGGTGAGAACGTCGAATTCGACGCCGGCGTGTTCGAGCCAGTCGGCGAGATAGAGGTCGGCTCCGAAGTGTCGCGGCGCGTCGTAATGCCAGTGCCGGTAGTCCGGACGCAGCGTGAGGATGGGCCGCAGCGCTGTCGAATGACAGATGCCGGAGCCGTCGAGGTGGCGGTCGTAGAGGCTTTTGCCGAAGCCGGGATGCTCGCGCAGCGCGACGTCCAGCGGGTGGGTCATGACCGCTGGGTCGCCCGTCTGTTCGTTGGCGTAGGCGAGGTAGGTGAACGTCGGCAGCAGAAAGGCGACGTCCGCCGGTTTGCCCGTGGCGCGGACCGCGAAGGGGATGTGGTCGGTGTGCCCGCCGGAGCGCAGCCGGACCGCGTAGATCCCGCTGCGGAGGTCTGAGGGCAGGCGCAGGAGCGCACCGGCCGCCCAGCCCGCGTCGGCCAGGTCGTCACCATGGAAGTGCACGGCGCCGTACTGCTCCGGCGCCGTCCGCCAGTCGAGCGTCTGCCCGGTCCAGCCAGGTCCGGTCATCGCTCGGGCGGGTGCGTTCACCAGCCGCCCGTGTTTTTCCCGGCCGGACACATCGATCGCCCGGTCGCCGGTCATCTCCCGCTCGAAGGCCCAGCTCGCCAGGGTCAGCCCGGTGCCGTCCCGGACCTCGGGACGTTCGAGTTTCCCGTGATAACAGCCGATCGGGCGGGGCAGCGCCGCCACCGCGGCGGCGACCGCGCCGGACGCGCCGGCGAGGCTCAGCCCGGGCCCGACCGCGCGACCCGGTTCCTCGTCCCCGGGCACCGGGTCGAGCGGGACGGCCGTGAGCTCGGCGCTGTCCTGGTTCGCGGTGGCGGTGAGCCGGTACCAGCGGCGCTTGAGCAGCGGCCGGCCGAGCCGGGCCGCTGTCGCGCCGTCGCCCGTGCGCAGGTGCGGATGACCGGTTTCGTCCAGGGCGAGGGAAAGCACTGCGGAACCGTCCGCTGTGGTCAGGCTGAGCAGACCCTGCGGGGTGCCCGCGGCGGGCAGGGCAGGCCAGGCGAGCACCGAAAGCCGGACGGCGGCGGTCCCGGCCGGCACGACCTCTTCGGCGCGCAGGAACGATCCCGGGTGGATCGGTTGCTCGCCGCCGGCCGCGGTGACCGGCGGGACAGCGCGGATCTCTTCGCTGCGGAAGCCCGGGCCCGCCGGGGAGGCGTCGCCGTGGATCAGCCGGACGAGGTCCGCGGTGACCGGGCCGGCCGAGGTGAACCGGCACGCGACCTCGTCGCCGGGCTTGAACGAGAACCGGTCGAGATACCCGAAGACGCTCATGCCGGCACCGGGCGCGGGGCCCATCGCGAGGCCGCCAGCGCGAGAACGCCGAGGCAGGCGATGGCGAGCGGGACCGTCGCCGGTCGCGACGCCCCGGCGAGCCAGCCGATCGCCAGCGGGTGGGTCACGCTGCCCGCCATCTCCGCCACCAGCAGCATCGCGTTCGCCTGCCGGACGGTCGTGACCAGCGTCGCCAGCCACGCGATCACGGTCGGGAAGACCGCCGCGAGCGCGAACCCGGCCACGGCATAGGCATACGGGGCCGCGGCGGCCACAGCCGCGACGGCGGTCGCGGCTGTGGCGGCGAGCAGGCACCAGCCCACGATCCGCCGCGGTCCGCGCGCGAACAGCGGGACGACGAACCGGCCGGCGGTGATCCCCAGCCAGTACAGCGAAACCCACTGCGCGGCGGCCGCGGGGGTCAGCCCGGTCCAGGTCAGGTGCGTCGCGGCCCAGGCCCCGATGCCGGTCTCCAGCCCGGCGTAGCAGAACGCGAGCGCCAGGAACGGGGCCAGCACCGCGAACGCCGGTTTCCCTTCGCGGGCACCAGGTTCGCCGGCCGGGCCGTCGGCGCACCGGTACGCCGGGAAGGACAGCAGAGCGAGCGCGCCGACGCCGAGGAACACTGCGGGCACGTCCGGGCCTGGGATGAGCCCGACCACGAAGGGGCCTGCGACGGCGCCGATCCCGAACGTCGCGTTGACCAGGTTGAGCATAAGGACCGCGCGGTGCCCGGATCCGCGTGCGAACGCGGTGTTCACGTGCAGCACCGCGCCGCCGTAGCCGCAGCCCGCCACCGTGATCGAGATCAGCAGGACCGGCCACGAGGGAGCGAACCCGGCGCCCGCGCAGCCCGCGGCGAACAAGCCGATCACGACAGCGAGTTCGCGGCGGGGTGCGACAGACCGTTTGCGCACGCCGCAGCCGACGATCGCCAGCAGTGCGCCGGCGTTGTAGACACTGACGAGCAGCCCGCCCGAATCGCCGGTGCGGGCGAACCGCTCGGTGACGGCGGGCAGCGCGGCGCCGAGACCCGCTGTCGCCGCGCCGAGGGCCAGAAACAGCGGGAACGCGGCCGCGCTGCCCAGCCGGACGCCCGGCAGCTCCCGAACTCCGGTCACTGCCACGAAACCACGCCGACCGAGGCGAGATCGGGCACGGTGTGTTCGGTGTCCAGTTCGGCCGTGCCGAGGGTGCCCGCCACTCCGACGACACGGATTCCGCCCGCCCGTGCCGCCGCGATCCCGGCCGGCGCGTCCTCGAACACGACGCAGTCCCGCGGCCGGGCTCCGAGCCGGGCGGCGGCGGCGAGATACCCCTCGGGATCCGGCTTGCTCTTGGCGACGTCATCGGCGGTGACGAGCACGCCGGGCACGGGCAGTTCCGCGACGCGGAGCCGGGCCCGCGCGACCCCGTCGTTGCCCGAGGTCACCACCGCCCACGCGGCAGGCGGCAGCGCTTCGAGCGCCGCGCGGGCGCCCGGCCGGGCGGTGATGCCGTCGACGTCGTCGACTTCCCGTGCCTCCATGAGCCGCGCCTCCCGCTCCGCGTCGAGGGCCGGTGCGACGAGCCGGACCAGGTCGAGATTGCCGCGCCCGTGCGACAGTTCCACGACCTGGTCCGGTTCGAGGCCCCTCCCGGCCGCCCATTCCCGAAGCTGCCGGACGATTGTCGGCATCGAGTCCACGAGCACACCGTCGAGATCGAACAGCACGGCGCGACAGGACAGGACGACGCGGTCCGGCAGGGTCAGGCTGATGGGCATGGTCGCTCCTGATTGTGCGGGAAAGCGGTCAGCGGGCGAAGAACTCCCGCACACCGTCGCAGACGAGGCTGACCTGGTCGGCGGTCATCGACGGGAACAGCGGCAGGCACAGCGTGGTGCCGGCGAGGTCCTCGGCCACCGGGAAGTCCCCTCGCCGGTGCCCGAGGAACGCGAACGCCTCCTGCAGGTGGATCGGGTGCGGATAGCGGACGACGGCGTCTACGCCCGCTTCCCGCAGATGCGCGAGCAGTTCGTCCCTTCGCTCGGTGCGCAGCTGGAACAGGTGGTAGACATGCTCGCCGGCGCCCGCACCGTCCTGAAAGGACACCGGCAGCCCGGCGAGCCGCTCGCGGTACTCGGCCGCGACCGCCACCCGCCGCGCGGTCCACTCGTCCAGCTGCGGGAGCTTGTGCCCGAGCACGAGTGCCTGCAGCGTGTCCAGCCGCGAGTTGAACCCGACCACGCGGTGCTCGTTCTGCTTGTCCTGCCCGAAGTGGCGCAGCCGCCGCAGCACCGCGGCGAGGCGGTCGGCGTCGGCTCCGCCGAGCGAGATCGCCCCGGCGTCGCCCGCCGCCGCGAGATTCTTCGACGGCGCGAAGCTCCAGCATCCCGCGTCGCTCGTCGTTCCCACTCGCACTCCGCCGGAATACGCGCCGATCGCCTGTGCGCAGTCCTCCAGCACGAGCAGGTCGTGCCGCTTCGCCAGTGCGTGCGCGGCCGCCATGTCGACGGACTGCCCGAACAGGTGGACCACGAGGACGGCCCGGGTGCGGTCCGTGATCGCCGCTTCGGCCTGTTCGAGGTCGATGAGGTAGTCGCCGGGACCGCAGTCGGCGAGCACCGGCGTCGCGCCGACGCGCACCACCGCTTGTGCGCTCGCGTGGAAAGTGTTGGCCACGGTGATCACCTCGTCTCCGGGGCCGATTCCGAGGGCGTGCAGCGCGAGGATCAGCGCGTCGGTCCCGGAGTTGACGCCGACCGCGTGCCGCGCGCCGAGGTAGCTCGCGAACGCGTGCTCGAAGCGGTCGACCGCCGCGCCGAGCACGTAGTCGCCGCGCAGCAGTGTTTCGCGGATCGACGGCAGCAGTTCGTCGTCCAGCCCGGGGAGCTGGCCGGGATAGTCGTAGCGGCCGACCCGGTATTCGGCCACGTCAGTCCCGCCCCTCGTGCTCGGCCGCGACGCGTCCGTCGCCGCGCCCGAAATCGTCGGACAGCCGGATGACGTCGTCGAGTTCCGGGGTTGAAACCTCGACCAGGGTGAGGTCGGTGGCCGCCTCGATCCGGTGCACGGCGAGCGGCCGCACGTGCACGATGTCGCCGGGGGCCAACGCGCGGGCGGCGAGGTCTTCGCCCGCGCGGTCGGCGTAGCGGAGGACGCCTTCGCCGCGCACGATGAGGTTCGCCTCCTCCTTCTGCTCGTGGTATTGCAAGCTGGTGCGTTCGCCGGCTTTGAGGTGGATGACTTTGAAGCCGAACGGCGCGTCCTCCGAGACCAGCCACCGCTCCTCGCCCCAGCCCTTGCGCACGACCTTCGCTTCGTTCAGCGAGGTGATCGTGAGGCCGCCGGTGGCCAGGCCCGGGCCGCTCGCGCCGGCCGCCGGGAAGATCTCGTGCAGGTAATCGCTGGAGACAGTCATGCCGTGCGGACGCTTTCTGCGAGGACGGGCGCGACGCTCGCGCCGGTGTGGACGAGGTAGTGCAGCTGGGCCGCGTAGACCGCCGCGCGCAGCCGGGCATCGAGGTCGATCCCGGGGGCCTGGGCGGCGATCCGGTCTTTGAGTTCGCGGAACTCGCCGGTGGCGAACACGTAGTGCCCGGCGATGACCGCGCGCTCGTGGTCGGAGGTCGTGGTGCCGGGTTTCAGCCACTTCCGCCACGCGCCCGAAGCGTGGGCGATCCGCAGGAATTCGTCGCGTTCGGCGGCGAGGCCCAGTTCGTCCAGCAACTCAAGCAGCGCCCGGGTCTCCACGACGCCGAACTCCGGCGCGACGTTCACCGCCGCCACCCCGCGCTGCATGAGCCGCCGCAGCGACTCCGCGGGGAGGTAGTCGGCGTTGTGCGCCTTGAGCGAGCTGCCGACGTCCGCGCACACGCGGGCCAGTTGCGCGACCGCGAACCCCACCGCGGACGGAGCGGTGAGCAGCGCGCCGGTGTTCTCGGTCTCCAGCACCTTCGTCCCGGTCTGGGCGACGACGAACTCGGGAGCGGGCAGCCGGTCGGCGGCGAGCCGGGAGCACACTTCGGTGACCTGGTCGCGGAACTCGGCCGGGTCGTTCGTGTCGACGCCCTGGCCCTCGAAGCCGATCTCGAACCGCACCTCGCGGCCGAGTTCCCGGGCTGTCTCGTGGCACTCGCCGTACAGCTTCACCAGCCGGGCGATCGCCCGTTCGAGCGCGGCGGAGCCGTCGAGATCGAGGCAGGTGTCGATGTGCAGCAGATCGAATCCGGCTTCGATGTCCGCGCGGAAGGAGGCGAGGCTGGCGGCCATCGCCTGCTCCTCGGAGTAGTTGCCGGCCCGCTCGGCCGGGTGCTGCCAGGGCCCGCCGTGGTCGCGGCAGAGCAGCAGCAGGCCGTCCTTGTCCTGGTCGCGGACGTAGCCGGCGAACTCGTCGGTGGTCCAGCGCTCGACGTACCCGCCGCCGAGCGCGGCGGATTCGACCTGACGGCGGCTGGGGATGAGCATGATCCGGGTGTCGTGGTCCCGCGCGAGCTCGACGGTGGCGTCCACGGCGTTCTTCGACATCGGCCCGACACCGAGCGTCGGCATCCGGGGTGGTCCGTTTCTGGTCATCTGGCCTTCTCCTCTGCTCCGAACCAGCTGATGGCCTGAAGTGTTCGCTGGTCGCGAGCGCACCGGCGGGCTTGCGACGAGAGGGTTGGGAGACGTCCGAGACGCTCCTCCCGGGCGAACGGCTGGCCGGATCGGTCACGACCAGTTATGTTCGCCCGATGAACAAAGTAGTGGTTCAGACCACGTCGGCATACCCCCAACCGAGCGAGGGCGCCGCGGCGAGGCTGCTGGACCTTGTCCACCGGACCGGCGGCCTGACCAGGGCCGAGGCGACCGCCCGGCTGGATCTGCCGCGCAGCACCGCAGGCGAGGCGGTCGCGGAACTCGTCGAACTGGGGCTGATCGAGCTGGGCCCGGCCGCGCGTCAGGCCGCCGGCGGCGGAGCCGTGCGCGGGCGGCCGTCCCCGCTCTTGCGCCCGGACCCGGCGGGCCCGGTCGTCGTCGTGGGCAGACTGGATTCCAGCGAGGCCGAACTGTCGGTCGCCGGACTGGGCGGCACGGCCGGGCCCCGGCGGCGGATCCCGCTGCCGTCGCCGGGAAGCGACCCGCGACGGGCGCTCTCGGCGCTGGCCGCCCGGATGCGCCAGGCGGTCGAGGAGAGCGGCCGTCCGTGCGCGGGCGCGGCGGTCGGGCTGGCCGGCATGGTCAGGGCGACCGACGGGCTGGTTCATTCGGCCCTGCACCTGAACTGGACCGCGGTCCCGGCCGCGGAGATCCTCGCCGCCGAGCTGCCGGAGATCCCGCGGGTCGACGTCGGCAAGGACGCCTCCTTCGCCGCGCTCGCCGAACACCGCCGGGGAGCTGGCCGCGGTGCGCGCACCCTGCTGATGCTGGCCTGCGAGCACATCGGCATCGGCGGAGCCGTGCTGCAGCAGGGGGTTTCGTTCACCGGGGCCGGAAACGCGGTCGAGGCGGGGCATGTCGTGGTCGACCCGGCCGGCCCGCGGTGTCCGTGCGGCATGCGCGGCTGCCTGGAAGTCTCGGCGGACGGCCGCGCCCTGCTGGGCCGGACGCCCGCCGACCCGGGCGACCCGGCCGAGGTCAAGGAGCTGTTCCGCCGGGCGGCGGCGGGCGAGCCGGGGGCGGCCGAGCGGATCGGTGCGGCGGCCCGGTGCCTCGGCCGGGCACTCGCGAGCCTGGCGAACCTGTTCGACCCGGACCGGATGGTGCTGAGCGGGGTGCTGGGGGAGTACCTCCGGGTCGCCCCGGGCCGGATTCACGAGGAACTGGCGGCCTCGGTCGTGGCGCGCGCACAAGCTCCGGCCGTGGTGGCGGGAACCGTCGCCGGCCCGGTCCTCAGCGGGGCGGTCGAGCATGCGTTCGGCCCGTTGCTCGCCTGCCCGCGCTTGCTGGCGGAACCGGCCTAGGCGGCACTGACGGTTCGGAGAAGACTGAGCTGTCCTCGCGTGTGCCGTGAAGCGGGAGTCCGCACTCGACGGTGCGCCGTGGCGACGATCGAGCTGGCGAGCACGCTTGCAGAGCGAAGCGCAGGCCAGGCCGTCGTGCCCAAGAGATCCTGCATCTCGCATCGTCGCGACGGCCCCGATGCGTCGTGGCCGGGCGTGCCGGCCAGGACCCTTCGCAGCGGCGGCACCGGAGACGTCGGCTGCCCTGCCGGCCCGGCCATCTCGCACATCACCGGCGAAGATCTGCCCGCGAGACACCGCGGCCAACTGGCCCGGTCAGCGGAGCGGCGGCCGCCGGGGCAACTGTCAGCCGCCTCGCGCGTCTCCTGAACAGTGATCAACAATAGCTGGCAACCTGACTTAGGAGGCATCATGGCTACCGGCCGCGTCATCGGCGTTGCTGGCATCAGCGCACTCGCACTCGTGCTGGCGGGCTGTGCTGGGGGAGGGAACCAGGCGGGAGCCGGGAGCGCCAGCAGTGCGGCCGGCGGGGCGGCGAAGTCGGCACCGCACGACCCGTCTCCCGCCTCGGCGGAGACCTCCGGGCCCTCCCGCAGCGCGGCGGCCCCGGCGGAGCAGCCCGCGGACGCGTCCTTGCCCGCGGCGGAGAAGCTCGTGCGCAGCAAGGGCTACACCCCCAATTCCGACACCTCCTGGCCGCGGCCGAAGGACCTCAACGTCATCGTGGCGCTCAAGTCCGACGCGCAGACTTCGTCCAGCCAGATGGCCTTCTTCTTCCACGACGGCCGGTTCCTGGGCACCGACACCGCCACGCCCAGCGCCAACATGAGCAAGAAAGCACAGGACAGCACCACGATCACCCTCTCCTACCAGCTGTACCAGGCGAATGACCCCAACGCGGAGAACACCGGCGGAGCGGCGGACGTGCGCTACCACTGGACCGGGTCCAAGCTGGAGCCGCTGGACCCGATTCCGACCGACGACCCCAGCGCCGACCACAGCCGCCGGTAGCCCTTCTTCGTCGCCGGGCCTGATGCCCTGCCGTCGGACACGTATCCAGCTCGTCCGGCGTCCCTCGCGCATGCGGGAGCGGGTTTCGTCGGCCTGACTGGGCAATTCCGGTGCGACGGGGCTTCGTGCGGGCATGGCCGGGCGTGCTCGCGGCTGTTCCCATGCGCTGGATCTGTCGCTTGTGGACACCGAGGCCGATGTCCGGCGGCAGCGGCGTCTCGGCGCGGACCGTGAACCACGCCGGTGCCTCGCTCGCACGGCCGACTCGGGTTCGCACCCGCAGGAGGCGGTCCGGAGCGGTACCGGGCACGATCGGTGCATGAGCGCTATCCCGTGGACCGGCAGGCGGGGCCCGCTCGTGGCCGAGATCGCGGTGCTGATCGTCCTTGGTGCCCGTCGACGCCGTGCTGTTCGCGCGTTCCGGTCCGGCGACCGGGTGGCTAGCGACGGTCGCCGCCGAGTTCGCGCCCGGTCTCGGTCCGGTCGTGGCCGTGCTGCGGCGACGGTTCCCCGGGCACGTCGCGGCGGTCGCGACAGCGGTGTCGGGGTTATCGCTGGTCAGCACCGCGCTTGTCGCCGCGCTCGGGCAATGGCTGCCGCCCCAGCCGAGCGGAGCGGAGGCGCTCGCGATCGCGCTGGTTGTCGGCTCGGCGTGCCACCGTTTGCGGCCGCGACCCGCCTTCGCGCAGGCAGTGCTGGGCGGAGTCGCGACGGTGCTCGGCTCGCCCACAGCGTTGTTCGCCGCGGCCGCCGCCGTCGCGTGGGGTGCGGCGCTGGCCGTCGGGCTGCTGCTGCGTGACGCCGACGCCCGCGCCGGTGCCGCGGCCGCCGAGGTGCGCACCGCCGAACGGTTGCGGCTCACGCGTGAGCTGCACGACCTGGTCGAGCACCAGATCACCGGGATCGTCGTGCGGGCGCAGGCCGCGCACCGCGTCGCCCAGCGCCAGGGCGGCGATCGGGCGAGGCTGATTGCCGTCGAATCAGGTCATGGATAGGTGAAGCTGTCCCAGCTGGATCGAATTTCATCGATTTCGCGAAGCTGCTTGGAAGAATGAACCGGCGGATTCTTGGTTCGAGCCCGCGCGGCGGGCCAAGCCCAAGTCGGCGACCTGGACTTCGCCTTGCCTGCAAGCGGGGGCGATTTAGTAGTGAATCGCGGTCAGGGGCTGACTGGTGCCTCATGGGTGCGACGATCGAGCTAAAGCCGCGATGAATCCAACTTCATTGCCGCCGGGAATTTTCTTTCCCGCGCTGATAGGCATGGCGAAGCGCGTCCGGCGGGTCGCGCGTGTTGTGGCGCTGCCCCCGTATCGGGGTGGCCGGATGTCACTGACCTGCGGTTATCGCAAGTCCGCAGGAGCAACACCGGCCGGCGTCCTCGAAAGCATGGCTTTGCTCAAGTTCTGCTCCGGAAAACTGGCATGAACGCGCGGTCCGAGTTTGCGCAGGCGGCCGTCTCGCCGAGCAGGGCCGCGGCGCCCAGCGCGCCCAGGTTTATCGACGGTCTCCGAGGACTTCGCGGGCTTCACGAGACGGCCTCGGCGAGCAGGGACTGGTTGCGTTCGCGGATGCCGGGCGGAAGACGGTCCAGGAGGTTGGCGACGGTCACCGACCGCAGAGACGCGCGCCAGGCCTGGTCGGCCTCGTTCATCACCGCGTAGATGGCGCACGGTTCGCGACACTGGCGCGTGGTCAGGGCGCCGGCGCCGCGCTGCCGGATTTCCTGGCAGACGAAGGGCGCGGCCGATCCTTCGATGGCCTCGACGACGTCCAGCACTGTGATCGCGGCGACCGGCCGGGCCAGCCGGTAGCCGCCTTTGGGGCCGGTGACCGCGTGCAGGAGCCCCGCTCGGGCCATGGCCTGCAGATGCTTGGCCAGGACGGTTTCGGGCAGGCCGTAGTGTCCTGCCAGGGTGTCGCGGCGGACGCTGGCGGACGCGGGCGCCAGGCCCAGCAGCGTGACGCAGTGCAGGCCCCACTCCACTCCTTGCGAAAGCTTCATGACCCGAGTATAGCTATTCCGGTCATTAAATGTCTGTAATAACTGGGGTGAAGGTGCGCGGATTGCACGTCCGCCGGTGGGGTGCCGGCGGCCAGGTGGCGGTGTTGGTGCACGGCATGAGTGCCGACTCGGGCAGTTGGTCGCGCCTGGGGCCGGAGCTGGCCGGGCGCGGTTACGAGGTGCTGGCGGTCGACCTGCCCGGTCACGGCCGGAGCCCGCGATGGCCCGGTTACACGTTCGAGGAGATGGCCGACGCGCTGGTGGCCGCGGTGCCGCCGGGCCCGGAGCTGATCGTCGGCCACTCCCTTGGCGGGCGGTTGGTCTCGATGGCCGTGGACCGGATCCGTCCCGCCAAGGTGATCTACGAGGACCCGGCCTGGTCCGCGGGGACCGAAGAGGTCGCCAGGGCTTTCGAGGCTCGCCGGAACGCGACGGCCGAACAGCTGCGGGCGGCCTCTCCCCGCTGGCCGGAGGCAGCCCGCCAGGCCACACTCGCCGCGCTGGAGCGATGGGACCCGGCGACGGCCGGCCTGGTCCGCTGTCAGCACGCACACTGGCCCGCCGTCGCGTCCGGGACGAGCGCGCTGGTCGTGCTGGCCGACCCGAGCCCGGTAGTCCCGCCGCAGGCCGCCGCTCGGCTGGCCGGCGACGGGTTCGTCGTCCGCACCGTGCCCGGGGCCGGGCACGTGATCCACCATGACGATTTCGACGGGTTCGTCTCGGCTGCCGGGCGATGCTGGTGACCGCGACGACGACCCTGGGCCCGGCGGTCCGGCTGCGTGGGCCGACGCTGGTGGTGCTGTTGTCGGCGTGGTTTCTGGCCCAGTTCGACTTGTTCGTCGTCAACGTCGCCGTGCCCTCGCTCGCGCACGGTCTGCACGCTGACGCCGGCGCGCTGGAGCTGATTGTCGGCGGCTACGCCTTCACCTACGCGGCAGGGATGATCACCGGCGGCCGATGGGGCGACCGGTTCGGTCATCGGCCGGTGTTCGTCGCCGGCGTGGCGGGATTCGCGCTGACCTCGCTGCGGTGCGGGCTGGCGGCCAGCCCGGACCAGCTCATCGCCGCCCGGCTGGCCCAGGGCCTGGCCGGTGCCGTGATGGTGCCGCAGGTGCTCGCCGTCATCACCGTCAGCTGTCGCGGCGGCGCGCGGACTCGTGCGCTCGGCTGGTACGGCGTCGCGGGCGGCCTCGGCTCGATCGCCGGGCAGGTCCTTGGCGGCTTGCTGCTGCACGCCGATCTTCTCGGCCTCGGCTGGCGGGTGATCTTCCTGGTGAACGTCCCGGTCGGCGTGGCGGTCGTCCTGCTGGCGCACCGGCTGCTGCCCCGCACCGGCCCCGGCGGACCCGGCCGCCAAGACCCGGTCGGCGCCATCGGCCTGGCCGCGACACTCGCGCTGGTGATGGCGCCGCTGACTCTTGGCCACAGCCAGGGCTGGCCGCCCTGGACCTGGGCTTGCCTCGGGTTGAGCATCCCCGCCGGGTGGGGGACGGCGGCGTGGCTGCGTCGCCTGCACGCCCGCGGCGGCACACCGGTGATCGAACCGGCGTTGCTGCGCCGCTCGTCCTACCGGGCCGGGCTGGGGACCGTCACGGCATTCATGGCCTACTTCGCGTCGTTTCTGTTCACCCTCACCCTGTTTCTGCAGGAGGGTCTGCGGTTGGACGCGGTCACCGCCGGGTTGGTGTTCGCTCCCATGGGCGCGCTGTTCTCCGTGAGTTCCGTCCTCAGTTCTCGTTTGGTCGCCCGGCACGGAGCCCGCGCCGTCGCTGTCGGCGCCGTCCTGACCGGACTCGGGCTGGCCAGCTTCGTCCTGTGCTTGCACACCACCGGTATCGCGACGGCACTGGGCTGGGTCATCGCCTCGCTCGCCCTCGTCGGGATCGGCAACGGCCTGACACTTCCGCGACTCATCGGCCTGGGTCTGGTCGATGTCGAGCACGAAAACGCCGGGATCGGCGCGGCCGTGCTCACCACCGCCCAGCAGTTCGCGGCCGCAGCGGGGGTCGCGGCGCTCGGCAGCGTCTTCTTCGCCGTCGTCCCGCACGACGGCACGGTCCGCGCCATGCAGTGGATCGCATTGGCAGACCTGGGCCTCATCGCACTGGTGTTCCTGCTTCTTGTCCGCACTTCGCGGCGCTAACCGCACTCAACCTGGAGATCACATGTCCATGCGCACCACCAACTTGGGAACCACGGGTCCGGTCGTCTCGCGACTGGGGCTCGGCTGTATGAGCATGGCCGGCAGCTACGGATCCGCCGACCCGGAGGAGGCACGGGCCACCCTCGCGGCCGCTCTCGACGGCGGCATCACTCTCTTCGACACCGGCGACTTCTACGGCGACGGCGCCAACGAGGAACTACTCGGCTCGGCCCTCGCCTCCCGTCGCGACAAGGCTGTCCTGGCCACCAAAACCGGCGTGCGCCGAACCGCCGACGGGCTGGTGGCCGACGGCCGCCCCGACTACCTGCGCCAGGCCTGCGACGCCTCGCTGCGCCGGCTGCGAACCGACCACATCGACCTGTACTACCTCGCCAGAATCGACCCCCAGGTACCGATCGAGGATTCGGTCGGTGCGCTCGCCGGACTGGTCGAGGCGGGCAAGGTGCGCCGTATCGGGTTGTCGGAAGTCTCGGCAGCCACTCTGCGCCGTGCCCACGCGGTGCACCCGATCACCGTGCTGCAAACGGAATACTCGCTGTGGGAACGCCACGTCGAAGACGATGTCCTGCCCGCCCTCCGCGAACTGTCGATCAGCCTGGTCGCCTACAGCCCGCTCGGCCGGGGCCTGCTCACCGGCGCGGTTCGCGCCGGCACGCGCTTCGCGTCCGGAGATTTCCGTGCCACCGCCCCGCGCTATACCGGAGCCAACCTGACCGCGAATCTCGGCACCGTCGAGGCCGTCAGCGCGATCGCCGCCGACCTCGGCGCCACGCCCGCTCAGCTCGCCCTCGCCTGGCTTCTCGCCCGAGGAACCGACATCGTTCCCATCCCCGGCAGTTCCCGCCGTACCCACCTGCATGACAACCTCGCCGCCATCGACCTCCGCCTGACCCCCGACGACCTGGCCCGCATCGACGCCGCCCTTCCCCCAGCGGGTGCCCGCGGCGACCGCTACGGCACGCACAGCATGACAATGATCGACCAGTGAAATGCTGCCCGACAGGCCGCGCGGCGCCGCATGACGAACATCGCGACGTCCTGTGTCGTGCGCCGCCGTCAAACCCCGGTCCTGCGCAGGAGGTGCCGGCGGTTCTGCTCGGCGTCACCGAGGGCGCAGCGTCGTTGCGCGGCCGTCGCCGGGAGCGGGTGGGCACCACGGTCTCGGCAAGCCAGTTGCGGCAGCGCCTGGTGGTGGCGGCCGGTCCCGGTGCTCTGGCGCACGATCGAGTGCGGGCAGGTTAGCAACCAGGTCGGATTTGGTTTCACTGTTCGGGAGTGCGCCAGTGCGTCGGCGTGGGCGACCCAGCCCCGCCGTGGAGGGCGGCGTGCGCATCCGCCTTTCGACCGACTCCACGACGGTGCCGGCTGCCCGAAGCTGCTCTCGGCCTGCCAGGGTGAGGTGGCTGGGCAAGGCTCTGCCGTGCGATGTGCTCGCCGGGCGGGCGACCAGTCCACGCAGCACCAGGTTCATGGACTGACGCGAGACGAACACGGCGCGCGCAAGCTCCGCGTTGGCGCAACAGTTTGCACGAAGGAAGCCAGCTCGCCGAGACGGCGCGATGCCGAGGCTTGGCTACTCGCAATGCCGAGCGCGCCACCGCCTATCGATCGCGCACGCGGAGATCAGGAGAATCCGCTGGAACCGGGTGCGCACCAGGGGTCAGCGCAGGTCCAGCTGGGCGAGCGGTGATTTCGCCCCACGCTCCTCGATGACTGTGACGGACGGCTCGACCAATGGCAAGTCCGGAGACGGCGCGCGGCCCGTACGGTGGCCGCGCTGCGTGTGCTTCATCGTCAAGGTGGGACCGCTGAGACCAGTAGCTGGGAAGCCTTGCTCACCGCGCGAGTTCTCCCGCGGTGGTCTGTCCAGCGGTTGGAGGTGTGTCGGTCCGCACCGTCTTGAGAGCCGTGCGACGGCGTGAACGCTCCGGCGGGCGGGTCCGCGTCCTTTTCGCGAGACTGGCTTTCTTCCGCGCCCGGACGTCCTCCCGGCGTGAAGAGTCCCGCCACTTCGTGAACCATGCCCTGTCACGTCAGCGGGCCTTGACCTGCCGTGGACGACACTTGCCGCAGCGCGCACTTCACCGCAGCCGATCTTGGCTCGCTGGCGCTGCGGCAGCACGAGGCAGAACAGCGACCATTCCGCACCCCGGACCGCTGGTGAGGCAACCACATGACCACGGTGCTGCCTGTCGCGGACAGTGAAAGATCCCCTAGGCGGCCAGTTCCCGCCCCGCTTGTGCCGCTGACGATGATCGGTTACGTGCGGTCCTCGGCTGGGATCTTCCGCGCCGTCTCGCATCGGGGTCTGTCCATTGAGGACATTATCGGCCAGTCCCGGCACCGCCGAAGCGGCGGCAGAACTCTCCGGCATCATGCGGCGGCTCGGTTTTCCGTTCACTCCTGGGCAGGAAGTGCCGTCGCTGCCCGGAGTCGCGTACTTCTCGGATAACCGCAGCGCGCGCCTTCCTGTTTGCCCGGAGAACATGAGTGCCTGCCGAGCCTGCTGATCAGAGGATTCGCCGCGCACCGGGAAATCGGTGCCGAACTCCGGGCCGACGCGGCAAGTCTGCATTACCGGCCACTGCTGCGAAACGGACTGACCGCATCGCCGTGTCCGGGCCGCGCCGAACGTATGCGTCATCGCGGCTCCGGCACGCTGTGCGCCCGCGCAGGTCCAGGACCTGCGCCCGGTCGCCGGACGTCGCGGCTCCGGCGCGGGCCGGATTCCAAGGAGCCGCAGTCGGCGAAAATGCCGATAGGGCGACGCGGGCCGGGGTGCGTGTAATCCAGTCCGTTTCGTCCGGCATTCCGGGCGGCACGGAGGCGGTTGGACGGGTGCTCTTGTGCGGACGCTGGCCGCCGGGTACCAGCGTCGCGGAACCGGGGCGCGCCGGGTGGAGTCCGCCGTGAATCGCGGTCTGGGGACCTGCGGATGCGAGTGCTGACGATGGTCGATCGGGCTTTCGGCGGGCAGGGGAGTGCGCCGGTTCCGGAGCCGCGCGACAGTACGGGCCGAGCCGGGTCGTCGGCGTGCCGTGGGCAACGGCTCGGGACAGCGTCAAGGTCCGGGCGGGCCGGAAGTCCTGGCCAGACGAAGGACGGTGGTGTGGTCCGGCGGCGTCTCTCAGACTGTCGGGGCGAGGTGAACCATGACAACGAAGGACGAACTCGCCGAAGCGCTGCAAGCCGGGCCGTTCTGCCGCGCCCTGTCCGCGGCCGCGCGCAGCCGCGGACTGAGTCTTCGCCAGTTGCAGTACCGGCTCGGTGCCAAGGGCGTCTCGCTCAGCGTCATGACGCTGAGCTACTGGCAGAGCGGGCGGAGCCTGCCGGAAAAGCCTGAATCGCTCCGGGCGGTAGGGCTGCTGGAGGACATACTCGCGCTGCGCCCGGGATGCCTGCTTCGGTTGCTCGGTCCTGGCCGGCCGCGGGGCCGTGGCGTCCGTTCGACGAAACCGGCCGACCGTCTTCACCGCGCATGGGGCTTCCCTGCCTTCCTGCCGTCGCTGCTCGCCCGGCTTCCCGGCGGCGTGGAAGATCCTGTTCGCAAAGTCGATCTGAGCGAGTCGTTGCACGTGACAGCGGACCGGTGCGTCCAGCGAATCGAGGTCCGGGAACTGGTCGAAGCGAGGCGCGACGGGACGCGCACGATGATTGTCGCGGCCCGGAGCCGGCCGGGCGCCCCGCTCCCGCTGATCTCGCGTGGCGATCAGTGCCGGCCGGGCACCGTCCTCACCCTCCTGGAAGAGGGCTTTTCCCTGACCGAACTGGTGCTGGCCAAGACGCTCGGGCGCGGTGAACGGCTCGCCATTTCCTATGTGCAGGAATACCCCCGGCCTGCCTTCGCCGACCGCCATCACCGCCGGATCGCCGAATCAGTCGCCCGTTACCGAGCCCGCTTCGTTTTCGCGTCCGGCGCGGAACCGCTCGCGTGCCGGACGTGGCGCTCCCGCACTCCCGAGGGAGCGACGACCGGCTGGATCGACGTGCGGCCCGACCTCCGGCGCACCGTCCGCCTGGCGCGGCGCAACGCGACTCCTGGAGTCCACGGCCTGCACTGGACCTGGGAATAGCTTATCTCTGTTTACGGAAGCTCTCCCGGAGGGGTTTCCCGGCCGATTGCGACCGGTTAGATTCCAGTCGCATTGTTCTCGCAGCGCGAATCCGATCCAGAGGAAGGCAGGCGGATGAGGAAAAGCAGTGCAGGAAGAGTCCTGGCCGCGGGCGTGATCGCCGGCGCCATGACCTGTCTCGCCGCATCGCCCGCGGTGTCCGCGAGCCGGGTCCCCAGCTACCAGACCTGGCTGACCGACGTGCACACGGCGATGCAGGGCGGCGCAGCGTACCTCGACGGCAGGATCGCGCAGGGCGGCGAGAAGCTGGCTGTGGTCACGGATATCGACAACACGGCCCTCGAAACCTATTACCGCCCTGGCGAACCGACCGCCGACGTGCTCTCTTTCATCAAGCACGCAAAAGAAAAAGGTGTCGCCGTGCTGGTGGCGAGCTACCGCAGCAGCGCCTCGGACGCCAAAGAAGCACTGGTCGACGCCGGCTACCCGGTGGACCGGGTCTGCGTCCGGAAAAGCTCGGAGAAGCACGCCACCGATACCAAGCAGCGCTGCCGCAAGGACTACGCCGCAGCCGGATACACCATCATCGCCAACGTCGGGAACCGCCCCGGCGATTTTACCGGAGGCAATTACGAGAAGGGCTTCAAGCTCCCCGACTACAACGAGCAGCTCTCATAGCGCTCGTCTGACTGGCGGCGGCGAAACCGCGCGGAGGAGTATAAATCGTGCAAAGATCACTCTTTTTCCGGGAAAAATGCTCGTCGGCTCCCGGTCCGTGGCGTGAGCGCGAGACAATGCTTCCGGAATCTTGCGGGCTGGTTTCGCGACGGTGGCCTCCTGAGCTGAGAAGGCCGGGTTCCAGCGCCTCTGGTCTTCGTCCTCCCGCGACTCGTGGTTTCTTCGCCCGGACAGGCGCCGTCCAGCGAAGGAATCGTTGAATAGGCCCAGCAATGACGAGCGCTGCTGGCTTGCTCGGAATGCTTCGGCGAAGCACGATGCTTTGTCCGGATCTGTCAAAAGTCCACCTGATTGAGGTAAACCGTACCTCATTCCTTTTCTGGCCGGCCTGGACGGCTCGACGCATCGCGGTCCGGGCTCAAGCGATCGTCACCTGCGGTCATGGCGGGACGGTCGCAGCTGGGTGCCCAGTGCGCCGCGGTCGAGGTTCAGGTCGGCCGCGGAATGCCCGCAGTGGTCGCAAAAGCTCCGTCAGCCGGTGTTCGATCGGCCGCAAGGCGAGTCCGGGCCGTTCCTGCTGCTCGCCGGTCAGCCCCGCCTGCCTAGGCGCGGCGCCTGATGTTCCATCAGCTTTCATCAGATCGCGCTCCGCCGGTTCCGCATACGGCCCGATATGTGTGGGCAGCGCGGCGGCCGCGTCGCGAATCGCAGTCGCCAGGAGGTGCTCGGCTTCGGGTGCCCTTCTCAATCCCTCGTCCGGCAGGTCGGGCAGTGTCGTGGCGCTCGAAGCACGCATTGGCGAACCGCGGGCAAGTGTCCATGCTGGCCACGACGATCCGCGCGTCCACGGTGAGCGGTGTCGTCGAGGTTTCCGGTCCGCGCTGCGGATGGCTGTTCGAGCCCGGTCGCTCCCCACCGGGCAAGCCGGAATGCGGCCCGACTGCGCGGCACCGCGCCGCCAGCTGAGCGACAAGGAGTACGTGTTGCCAGGCAACAGAAGGCCGCAGTCACCGGCGAACATTCGAAAACCCGGCACCGCAGTGCGGTAAGCGTGGAGCGCGAGTCGCCGAGCGTGGGAATCAACCGGCGAAGCTCCCATTCGCCAGGGATTCCAGCGGCTCAGTCGCCGCCAATCCCGACCGGAACACCCGAGCGGCCTGGTGATTAGGCCACGAGGCGTAGTCGCCGGGCGGCGGCCCTCGGTTGGGCCGAGGATGGACGGATGACGACGCGAGGAGGATCTCGCCGGGCTGGAATGATCGGGCTGCTGACCGGAGCATGGTTCGCGGCCTGCATGACGGTGCTGTCGGCGACGGTGTCGTTGCCGCAAGCCCCTTTCTGGGGCGCGACGCTGATCGGCATCGGAGCGGGCGCGGCGTTCGGCGCGCTGGCGGGACCGGCGTTCGCCCGGGCGGAGCGCGGGATGTGGCGGGCCGCCGGAGAGGAGCTGAACTGGCAGCAGTTCCGCGGCGCCGCGCGCGCCAGCCGCTCCGGGCGAGGGCCGGACGACCCCCGGCTGCGCGAAGCGGCCATTCGGCTGGGGGTCTACCGGCTGGCGCAGCACCGCCGCCAGCGCAAGAGCGCGCTGATCTCCTGCTGGTCGGCTGCCGGGTTCAGCGTGCTCGCTGCGGTCCTCGGCAATGGGCTCGCGGTGCTCAGCGCGGTCTGGTTCACCGGGCTCGCCATCATGTTCCTGCATGAGCGCACCAGGCTGGGCAAGGCCCTGCTGCGCCTGCGAGCGGCACCGAACGAGTGAAGGAGGACAACGTGAGATCCCGGACGTACTGGCTGTTCGCGCCCCCAGCACTCTTCTTGGTGCTGCTGCTCGGATTCACCGTCTTTTTCGGCGAGCCTTGGGACCAGGCCACACTCGGCAGTCTCACCGCAGCGATCGCGGTGCTCGTGATCTCCTTCGCGGCCGAGACGCTCACGCGTCGATCCCGCCGGAAGGGCTGACCGAACAGCTCCGGATTGCGGGGCCGCCGATCAGTCCCGGGTCGCTGGGACAGCCGAATCTCCAGCCCGCCCCGCGGGTTCAGGACACGACCCGACGTCCGCCAGCCGGTTCGCTTGCCCGTTCGCGCGGCCGCACAGCCGCGGGATTCGGCCGGTTGGCACGAAGACCGGCTGAATCTCAAGGAAGGTGGGATGGCCGCTGCGGCACATTCGCCAATCAGTCCAGGCTCGAGTCCGCACAATTCGATGGACCCGGCAGGCCGTTGTCGCCGTCGGCCGTGACTTGTTTGCCCGGCAGCACCTTTCCGACGCCACGTCCGAGGTGCTCTGGCGACGAAGACCAAGCTCTCGGCGACTCCGCAGCAGCAGCCCCGTCCGAAGACCGAGGCCGCAGCCTGCGCGCCGGTCGCGATCCGCAACCCGATCTCCATGGTCCGCCGACTGCCCACAGCCCGGTGCATCAGGAGAGAAGCCGCTACCCCAGCCTAACCGCCGCAATGCCACAGTGGATCTTCGTCGGCGTTGTAGGGTCCAGCAATTTCAACGGCCGTGCGGACATCCAGAACGTTCCTGACGGGAAGCAGACGAAGATGCGATCCGCACACCAGGAGGCCAGGCGCCCTTGCCCGGCACTGCTCGTCTCTGGCGGACCGATGGCCGAAGCCCATGTCGGGTCTCGTATCGCCGAATCCGTAGCGGGTGGGGCCGGATTCGCGCAGGCGTGCGGCGAGGAGGGTGAAGTCGCTGGAAACGATGCAGAAAGCCGTCGAAGCGGCCCGAGCAGAACGGGTCCATCGCGTCGATGACCGTCGCGGCGTCGGTGGCGTTTTTCCCGGTGGTGTAAGCGAACTGCTGGATCGACTGGGCGAGCAGGTGATCCTTCCAGCCTTTGAAGTTGGTGCCCGTAGGCGCGTTTGACATCTGCGGTGCCGTACTTGGCGACTTCGGCGAGCAGCCCTGCGACGTTCGAGGGGCGTGCGTTGTCCGCGTCGATCAGCACCGCGAGCCTGACCGCGTTCTCGCCGCGCCGCCGGGCCGAGCGGCCCTCCTCGCCCTGGTCCCATGGCCACGCCTTGACCTGGCAGCAGCAAGAGGAAGGGCGCTCATCATGGCCTCGTCGTGCCGGCGGCAAGGGGACTTTCGGGCTGGGGCGGACCTGCTTCTTCGCGTATGGTGCGCCGTCCGTGTGGCCCTCGATCGTCCTCAATGCCAGCGGTGGGGCGCGCCGAGGACGGCAGTGTGATTTGTTCGGGGAATCGGGCATCGGCTGAGGGGCCGTGGGCATGATGGCCGAACCGGGGGAGCGGAAGGACCGGTCTGCGGCGGTCGGGTTCGCCATTACTCCTGCGTTGCGATTGAGGAGCGTGACGAGGTGGTCGCTGCTCGGTTCCGGTGCCTCAGCCACGATGCGGTCCCGTTCGTCGTGCCCGTCCTGCGGAGTGAACTGCTTGACCAGCTCCCGGCGCATGATCTTCCCGGTCGACGTCGCGGGAAGCAGGTCGACCGGGAAGCGAACCAGGCGCGGGCGTTTGCCGGCGGCGAGGCGTTCACTGGCATAGGCGGGCAACTCCTCCTCCGTCGCCCCGGACCTCGTCGCCGACCGGGCCCGCCGCCGTCGCGACGGCCGGGTGCGCGGCCAGCACCCGCTCGATCTCGGCCGGGCAGACATGGTAACCGCCGGTGACGAGCATGTCCTTGCGCCGATCGACCACGAACACGTGCCCGGTTCCGTCCGTCGTGGCGATGTCGCCGGTGTGCGACCAGCCGTCCGGCTCGATCGCCTCCGCCGTCGCCTCGGCGTTGCCGTGGTAGCCGAGCATCACCCGGTGGACCGCGCACCATCAGCTCGCCCGGCTTCCCCGCGGGCGCGTCGTGTCCCACGTCGGCGATGCGGACGTTCAGCCCGGGGAGGGCCACGCCGATGGAGCCTGGCACCGGTTGCGCGTGGAGGGTGTGGGGGTGCCCCGCAGCTCGATCAGCGGGGCACCGGAGCGCGTTTGCCGGCGCTCGGTGGTGGACAGCGGGATCGTCTGACCGCCGACGGTGCAGCGGGTCAGCGAGGACAGGTCGGCCTCGTCCAGTTCGGGGCGGACAGGCAGCATCGGGTACATCGCCGGGATGCCTTCGGCCATCGTCGCGTGGTGCTCGGTGAGGAGCCGGA
Organism: Amycolatopsis rubida; assembly: GCF_900115345.1. Classification (GTDB taxonomy): domain Bacteria; phylum Actinomycetota; class Actinomycetes; order Mycobacteriales; family Pseudonocardiaceae; genus Amycolatopsis; species Amycolatopsis rubida. Next base: position 350,019 of record NZ_FOWC01000008.1, read on the forward strand.
GGGCCTCGGCCGCGGCGAAGCGTTCCATCAGCACGACCGTGCCGCCGGCCAGGGAGGTCCCGTTGAGGGCGACGTCGCCCTAGACTAGGGGAGCGGGCAGCGCGGTGACCACGATGTCCCGTTCGTCGCGGCCGTGCATCGTCGAGGTCAGCGCGCGGCTGAGCAGAACCGCCTGATGGTTCTGGACCGCGCCTTCGGGTGGCCAGTCGTGCCCGAGGTGTAGCCGATCGTGCAGGGCGCGGTCGGATCGGCGGTGAAGGCGGTCGGTTCGCCCTCGGCCGCGAGAAGCTCGTCGAATCCGAGCGCGCCGTCCGCGCCTCGGCCGAAGGCGACTACGGCCCGCGGGGCCGGTAGATCGCGGCTCAGCTCGGCGACCCGCGGTGCTGGTGAACACGGCGGCTGCTCCGCAGACCCGCAGCTCGAACGCCAGTTCTGCCATGGTGAGCATGACGTTCGCCGGGCCGACGACTGCGCCGGCCGGGAGAGCTCCGCGGTAGGCGGCGATCCATTCCCGCCGGTTCTGGGAGTGCAGCGATACCGGCTGCCCGGGACGGACGCCGCGTGCGAGAAGGCCGGCGAGAGCGTCGAGTTCCGCGAAGCTCAGCGTCTTCGCCGGGTGATCAACGCGGCCTTGCCGCCGAATCGCGCGGCCGCGGCTCGCGGGATGTCACCTGGACCGTTCACGGGACCTCCTCGTCTCGGAGACGACCGGAGACCTGACCCGCGCGTCCGGCGGCACACCCGAACGGGTGGGCCGCTACAGCGTGCGCCCGCCTACCGTGAGCGGCGGATCGGTTCGTCTTGTCCCAGCCGGACATCCGCGCCGGAGACTTTTGTCCGCCTGCTCCATCGGCCGGCCGGGCACTGAGCGGCACTGTGACGAGGGCGACACACCATCAGTTCAAGGAGGAACGAATGGGCGAGGTTCTGGCAGAGGGCTACAACGTCTTCGATACGACGAAATCGCCGAGCGGGACGGTGAAATACCTGTCGTCGCCTGCCGAAGTGATCTCCCTGATCCAGTCCGGCAAGCTCAAGGACCACATCCTGCTCGTCCGCGGCGGCACGACGACCTTCCTCGCCCCCGCGCTGAGCATGGGTGCGATCGGCGTGATCACGATGTCGGGTGCGCCGGAGTCGCACCTGGGCATCCTCTCCCGGGAATTCCAGACGCCGTGCGTGATGACCGCGCACCTCACCGCCAGCGAGTCGCGGTACGTCGTCGGCAACACCGACGAGGCGCACTTCGAGGAGATCGCGAAGGAGCTCGACGGCCGCAAGGTCCGGCTGGACTGCAGCGACCACGAGACCGGCCGGATCATCGCCGACTGATCGCCATCGAAACCACTTCGCTTTCCTCGAAGGAGTCCATGCATGACGACCACTGAAGGCAGCAAGGCGACGTACAAGAAGCGCTACGAAGACGCCGACGACGGCCTCCGATTCCAGGAGCTGACCTACACCGGCAACTTCGTCGGCATGGAACCGGTCACCGACGGCATCCTCGGCGACAAGATGATGCGCGCCCGTGCCAAGAGCGGCGTGCTGGAGCGGGTGTCCAAAGAGGACGTCCTGCGCGCCGAGTTCACGATCGACGAGCTGAACGACCTCAACAACTACCTGGCCTGGAACATCTGGGACGTCCTGGTCATGCGCGCCACCGAAGGCGTCTCGGGGATGATTCCGCGTCAGGAGTACGAAATCCTGGCGTTCATGCACGAGTTCTACCGCTGGCCGGAACTCCTGCGGATGACCACCGACGAGGTCGGCGCGCAGGGGGTCATGGACATCGGAGCCACCGCCCGCCGCGAGATCGGCACGAAGGTCAACGCGGTGCACGACTGGGCCATCGGCGCGGTCGGTTTCGGAATGGGCCGCTGCGGCCTGCTCGCGCTGGAGGCGATCAAGCCCGACGAGTACATCGGCGAGTCCAACGAGATCCTCAAGTTCATGCAGCGCGTGCTGTGGGGCAAGCGGCAGGACGGCTACATCCTCAACTCGCAGGACCGCTACCGCTGCCGCATCCACGAAGCGGATTTCCTGGAGCAGATCACCTCGCAGAGCGAGCCGCTGGAAGCGGGCAGCCCGGCCCACTCGGCGTTCACGCAGTTCAACGCCGCGGCCGAACTGCTGTCCTTCCTGGACCACTACGACTGCCGGCTCGGGCTCGGCGACACCGGGCCCTACGAGCTGCCGGACGGCCGGTTGCTGATCCTGCGGGACCTGTTCGTCAACGAAGAGGTCTTCCACTGGAGCGACGTGTGCGAGGACGAGAAGCTCCCGCACTGCTACACCCTCGCCCTCACCATCGACCCGGAGAAGATGGGGCTCAACGAGATCCGGGTCAACGACATCTCGACGACGTTCACCCGGCCGAAGAACTACATCGAAGCCATCGTCGGGGGCGCGGTGTTCGCCCGCGAGAAGTGGAACACCCCGATGGGCGAGGTCTACCCGATCAAGATCGCCGACCTCGGCGACCACCTGACCCGGGTGCAGAACGCGACCCTGAAGCTGTACGCGAAGACGTCGAAGATGTGCCGTCGCGACCTGATCTGGAACGGTCAGTACGTCTACTACGTCGACATGATCCTCCCGCACCTGCGGCTGGCAGGCACCTACGAAAAGGCCTGCCGCGACTACGACCTGTGGGAGGTCGACCAGCGCGTCGCGAACTACTACTACGACATCACCAAGCGCGGCTTCGCCCAGGAGACGGTGCCCAGCAAGATCTTCTCCGGCGCCGGCTACCTGCCGTTCCCGGACGGCGCGGACGTGCGCCGATCGAAGTACCGCTGGCTCTGATCCCTTCCGTATCCGAGTGGACGGGGCCGGCGCGCCGGCCCCGTCCCCCTGGGCAAAGGACGCACATGACTGTGGCCGCTCTCGAAAAAACCGATTACGACGTTCTCAACACCATCACGCTGAAGAAGATGGCCACCCCCGCCGCCGTCGTGCGGGCAAGCGGCCGCGACACCGCCGAAGTCGAGACCGCGTTCGAGCGCCTCGCCGCGCAAGGTCTCGTGGCCGTGGCCTCGGGAGCGGCTCTGCCCACCGACGAGGCCGAGCCCGCGCTCCTCGACGCTGCGGCACGGATCTACGCTTCCGTCCGGACCGACCCGCTCGTCGGCTCGCTGGTCGAGAAATTCGAGACGGTGAACCGGCACTTCCTCAAGACGATGTCCTCGTGGCAGCTGATCGACGCCGGCGGCAAGAAGATCGCCAACACCCACACCGATTCGGCCTACGACGACAAGGTCGTCTTCCGGCTCGGCCGGCTGATCCAGCAACTGGTTCCGCTGCTCGACGCGCTCGCCGAGCACGACCGCCGGTTCGCGATGTACCAGCGCCGGTTCACCGCCGCCACTCACGCGGTCGACCGCGGCGAACACGAGCTCGTGTCCTCGCCCACCGCCGACTCGATCCACAACATCTGGTTCGAGTTCCACGAGGACCTGCTGCGCACGCTGGGCCGGGAACGCGCCGAATGAGCGGAAAGGCGGACCCGGTGCAGAACCCGCAGTTCACTCTCCGGTTCGACGAAGCCGACCCGGAGGCGGTCGACCGCCTCGGCGGCAAGGGCGCCGGCTTGGCGCGCATGGCCCAGCAGGGGTTGCGCGTCCCGCCGGGGTTCATCGTCGCCACGGACGCCTGCCGGAACTACCTTGAGGAAGACAGCATGCCGGCCGGCCTGCTGGACGAGGTCTACGCGCGGCTGGCCGAGCTCGAGGCCGCGACCGGCAAGACATTCGGCGCCGGCCCGACGCCGCTGCTGCTCTCGGTGCGCTCCGGGGCTCCGGTGTCGATGCCGGGGATGATGGACACCATCCTCAACCTCGGCGTGTGCCGCGACGCTGCGATCGCCCTGGCCGCGGCGACGGGCGATGTCCGGTTCGTGGCGGATCTGGTCGCGCGGTTCCACTCCATGTACGGGGAGATCGTCCTCGGCGCGTTCGGCGACGACACGTCGCTGGACGATCTCGTCGCGATCGAGGCGGCTGACGACCCTGGCGCGGTTTTCGACCGGGTGTGGGCGGCCTGCTCCGAGCGTCTGCTGGACGAAACCGGCGAGCGGGTCCCCGAAGATCCGCGGGAGCAGCTGGCCGGCGCGGTGCGGGCGGTGTTCGGTTCGTGGAACAACAGCCGGGCTCGCACCTACCGCGAGTTCCACCGGATCCCGCACGACATCGGCACGGCCGTCGTGGTCCAGTCGATGGTGTTCGGCACCATCAGCCAGGACTCGGGGTCGGGCGTGGTCTTCACCCGGGACCCGGCCACCGGCGAACCGGGTTTGTTCGGCGAGTACCTCGCCCACAGCCAGGGCGAGGACGTCGTCGCCGGAACGCGCACGCCTGATCCGGTCCGGGACGCGCTGCCGGCACCGGTGTTCGAAGAGCTGGAGCGAACCTGCTCGGCACTGGAAGGACAGCTCGGCGACGTCCTCGACATCGAATTCACCGTAGAACGGTCGACGCTGTACTTCCTGCAGGTCCGCAGCGCCAAGCGCACGGCCGAGGCCGCGGTGCGGATCGCCGCCGACTTTCTCGCCGACGGCTCCGTCTCGCCCGCGAAGGTCCTTTCGCGCGTCACCTCCGAGCACGTCCGGCAGGTGCAGCGGCCGGGCTTCGACACCGACGAGGTGGAACGGGCTCGGGCCGGCGGGAGGCTGCTGACGACCGGCACCGGTGCGTGCCCGGGCCAGATCAGCGGGAACCTCGTGCTCGATCCCGATCGAGCGAAGGCTGAGGCCGCGGCGGGCCGTGACGTCGTCCTCGCCCGCGCGGTGACCAGCCCGGCAGACCTGCACGGCATGATCGCCGCCCAGGGCATCGTGACCGCTACCGGCGGATCCACCAGTCACGCCGCCGTGGTCGCGCGGGCGTTGGGCAAGGTGTGCGTCGTGGGCGCCTCGGCGATGAAGATCGACTCGGCCGCCCGGACGGCCACCGTCGACGGACAGGTCCTGGCCGAGGGAGAGCCCGTTTCCCTCGACGGAGCCACCGGCGAGGTCTTCACCGGCGAGTTCACGCGCGGAACGCCCGCGGCGGCCAGTGGTGCCCTCGGCGCTCTGCTGGACGCCGCGAGCCGCCAGCTGACCGACGTCGCGGTCTTCGGCAAGGTAACGCTGCCCGGCGATGTCGAGACCGCGCTGTCGGCCGGCGCCCACGGACTGGTGACCGCCCTCGACGACGTCCTCGCCGCGACGGGCCACCTGGACGCGCTCGTCGAGGCGCTGATGCGGGACGGAGCAGCCGATGCCGACCGGTTCGGCTCGGTCGCCGACATCGTCGCCGCGGAGTTCACGCCGCTGCTGCGCGAGGCCGGCCGCGTCGAAGTCGGCGTACGCGCCATCGACCTGGTCTCCGACGAGTCCCGCGAGCTGATGCGGCAAACGGCCCTGACCAGCCGATACCCGGCCCTCGCGGTGCCACTGGGCATTCCGGCGCTGGTCGAGGCCCAGCTCGCCGGGCTTCGGCGGGCCATCCGCGACTCCGGGACGCCCGCGAAGGTCCACCTCGCGATCCGGCACGTCTCGGACCCGGCTGAAGTCGTCGCCCTGCACGAGATGAGTCCGCCGGACGAGAGCGGATTGCGCGTGGGGGCGTACCTCACCAGCCCGCGGGCGCTGGCGAACTTCGCCGGCATCGCCGCGGTGGGCGATCGGATCTGGCTGGAGCTGCGGGTGCTGCAGGCGGCGATGTTCGGCATCCCGGCCCGGCAGCTGCTCACGGCGGAGCCGCTGGACAGCTATGTCAAGCGCGGCATGCTGAGCACGGATCCGCGATCCGGGATCGACCCGTCGCTCGACACGGCGTTGACACCGCTCGCCGATCGCGGCAGCGGACTCGTGGGGGTCCGGCTGTCCGGAACGGTGTCGGAATCGCTGGTCGCCGGGCTTTACGGCAAAGGTTTCCGGCGGTTCGCCGTGGACGCCGGCGAGACCCGGCCGGCGCTGCTGGCCCTGGCCAAGGCCGCGGCAGCCGGGTGAGGGCGGACCGAACCCCGGGGCCGATCACCCCAGCGCTGTGCGGGTGATCGGCCCGGCCGCGGTGAGGTTCTGGGCGTACTGCCGCCGAGGATTCCGCCTGTCTCTTGCGCCGGTAGGGTGAAGCGCGTCGGGGAAACAGCCATCGCGGCCGCGGAGGAGCCGGTGCATCGCCGCTCGAAGACGGACCCTGCGAAGTCGCCAGCCCGCCGGCATCGATTGAGGTGTCGTGTTCGGCCGAGTGCGGATTGACCGCGCGGAGTGGCGGGTGATCCGGCCTGGCCGCCCTCGAAGCGGCGGTCGGGCCGGCCCGGGTCGAGGGCGCGGGACGGCCTGAGCGGTGACGACGAAGCCGGGAGTCTCGCTCGGCCGGAGCACTTCTGGCCGGCTGGACGGGGCGCTGAACCCGCCCGGGGCGCGATCAGGGTGCGGCGGTCTGCAGCAGGCCGGCCTTGAGGCGATCGATCACTGCGTCCGGGACGCCGCGGGTGCGTGCCCACCCCTTGGCGCCGTTGAACTGCTTGTCGAGGTGGTCGAGGAACGCCTGGATGGTGTTCTCGTCGGTCTGGTAGAGCTGGGGCGGCACCGCGGCCATGTGGTCGCGGTAGTAGGGCCATCGCCGGAACCGCTCGACGATGCGCGGCATGTTCTGCTGCGTCGTGAGGTAGTCGCGGACGATCTCCTCGCGCTGAACGCCGAGCAGCGACAGCACGAGGGCCGTGACGACACCGGTCCGGTCTTTGCCTGCCGCGCAGTGGAACACCGCGGGCCGGCCCGCCAGCGCGGCGAGGAACCGCACCACGTTCGTCAGCATCGCGCCGGAGGCCGTCAACGTCTGCAGGTAGAACTGAAGCGTCTGCTCCGCGGGGTCCAGGTCGGTCACCGGCGCGTCGCGCAGCGGGGCGTTGAGGTAGCAGACCGCCGCGCGGGCGAGGAGCCCGCGGCCCTGTTCGACGGCTTCGGCTCCGCCGCGCAAATCGACGATCAGCTCGACGCCGAGCACGTCGACCAGGTTGGCGGCGTCCTGCTCGGTCAGCGCCTGAAGGGTGTCGCTGCGAAACAGCGCACCGGCGCGGACTTTGTGTCCATCGCCGGTGCGCAGTCCGCCGAGATCGCGGAAGTTGTACGCGCCGGTCAAGCCGGGGGAGAGATCGAACGGCATGTCAAGCCCCTTCGCAGACTCGAACGATCGCAGCCAGAAGCTCGTCCGGCACCGCCGAGCTGATCGGGGCTGGAGCGGCGAGGGAAGCGACCGCCGTGCGACGACGCTGCCGGCGCGCCGGCACCGACGGCTGCGTCTGGTCCTTGCCGTCACAGCCGCACCCGCAACCTCCTGGCCGAGCTGGTGCTGCGGTTGTCGCGGGCAGCGCGCACGCGCCGACCGGCCCCGCCGCGGCGGCATCGCCGAGAAGGTGGGCGGAAAGCTCCTGTGGCCACAGCGCGACGAACTCGGCGCCCGCGGCGGTCAGTTCCTCGACACCGTGCATGCCCCAGGCGACTCCGACCGCGCGGATGCCCGCGGCCAGCGCGTCGCGTACGTCGCCCGCCGTATCGGTCACCAGCACAGTGGCGGCGGGGTCCGGGGGGAGCACCTTTCCGGTCTCGTCGTAGTCGGCCGAACACCGCCGGCCGAACCCGCTGCCCGCGTCGGCGAGGAAGGACGTGATCGCTGTGCGTTTGTCCGGGGCGACGTCGCCGCCGAAGACGTGAGCGAAGCAGTACGCCAGGCCGTTGTCGGTCAGCACGCGCCGGAGCACCTGCATGGCGTTCGACGACATCACCGCCAGCGTGCAGTGCCCGGCCAAGGTGCGCACGACGTCGGACACGCCCGGAACCAGCGGCGGAGCATAGTCCTCGCGCAGCAGGGCCAGGAACGCGTCGGTGACTGCCGCGGCGTGTGCCTGATTGCGGCAGATCCGGCGGATCGACTCGAACACATTGCCCTGGAACAGTTCGTAGTACCGCTGCGGACTGTCGACGCCGAGGTCGAACCGGTCGTTGATCCGGGAGAAGATCTCCCAGGACGCGGTTCTCGTCTGGACCAGCGTGCCGTCGAGGTCGAAGAGCACCGCCCGTACCGGGCGTGTCGGGGCTGCCATGATCAGGCCTTGTTGTAGGCGGCGCCGAGTTCGCCGAGGCCGATGAAGTCCATGATCTCGCCGTACCCGGTCGCTCCGTCGCAGGTCCAGCGGTGCAGGCTGTTGTGCCCGACGGTGCCCGGCCACGCCTGCCACGGGAACGTCGTCAGCGCTGAGCCGCGCAGTTCGAAGGTCTCGTCCCGGGAGTCGGTGACGCGCAGCTCGACGCGTTCGGGATAGAACCCGGAGCGCCACGTCGTCCCCTCGCCGGCCTTGAGGCCGTGGACCTCGCCGTGGTCGAGCACGTAGCCGTGGGTCAGCTGCAGCGGTCCGGGTGCGTCCGGGCCGGTGCCGGTGGTGAAGTCGAACAGCGCGTGCACGGCGAACTCGGGGGAGAAGTGCGCGTGCAGCCAGCTCAGCCGGGAGGTCTGCCGCTCGGCGCGGACGCCCCAGCTGTGGTCCATCGTGGACACGCAGTCGATGGGCAGCCGGTCGCCGCGCAGCGAGATCTCCCCTTCGACGCGGCCGGTGAGGTCGAAGTGCCCGGCGTAGGCGTGGCCCCAGGTGAGGTCCATGTCGCGGCCGGCGGCGAGCGGGTCCTGGCCGGGGTCGTTGATGTCGTAGGGCTCCATCAGCGCGGAGAACCGGAAGCGCAGGTCGAGCTGGGCGGCCGGGTCGGTGTAGGCGACGTCCCAGATCTGGTTGGGCTCGACGCAGTCGACGGTCAGGCCGTTGGCCAGCTCGTAGTGCAGCAGGTTGCCCGGTTTGGGCAGGGCCAGGTGCTCCCATGCGTCCCAGTAGTCGGCGGACCACGGCGTCGTCACGCGCTTGCTGTTGACCGACACTGTCGAACCGGCGACGCCGAGGGGCTCGCGGAAGAGGCCGTAGACGCCGATGTTCACCGGCGTCGCGGTGTCCTGGCCGGCGTAGAGGCCGAAGTAGTTGGTTTCGGCCCACAACGGGTCTTCGCTGGTCGGCGGGTGGAACTGTGCGTCTTCGGGACGGATCACCGGTGAACCCTCCTGGCCCTGGTGGTGCGGACAGTCGTGCCGAGCATCAAGAGCACCATCCCGTGCGGAACGCTCCCGGGCCAGGGAATGCGGAGACAGCGGGCCCCGGTGATGTTGTCCCGCGGGGATAGGGCCGCGACCACACTCTCGCTCTTACTGTCCTGGCTCACAGGCGGAGCGTTCACGTCGCGCCGCGATCCGCGCCAACGGAGGTGACCGGGCATGCAGCTCGCGACAGTGCTTGGTCAGGTCGTGGCGACCGTGAAGGAACCGAAGCTCGGCCTCTTCACGCTGCTGCTGGTGCAGGACGCTGTGGATGCCGATGTCACACAACCGGGCGGCGCGGTGTACGTGGCGGTCGACCAATCGGGTGCGGGAACCGGCGAGGTCGTGCTCGTCGCGCGTGGGGGCGCGGCCAGAGCCGCCGTCGGTCCCGACGTGCCCACGGACCGGGCAGTGGTGGCGATCGTCGACTCGGTCGTCCGCGCGGGAGAAGTCACGTACCAGAAGGCGTGACCGGAGCGAACACGGAAATCCAGGAGGAACGGATGGCTACAACGACGGCCGCCGGCGGCGGCGCGCCCGCGCTGCGCGGGGCGCTCGGCTTGATCGAAACCAAGGGCTTGGTCGGGGCGATCGAAGCCGCCGACGCGATGGTCAAGGCGGCCAACGTGCAGATTCTCGGCCACCGCGAAATCGGCGGCGGCCTGGTCACCGTGATGGTGCGCGGGGACGTCGGTGCGGTGAAGGCCGCCACCGACGCCGGCGCGGTCGCCGCGGGCAAGGCAGGCGAGGTCGTCTCGGTGCACGTGATCCCGCGTCCGCACGACGAGACCGAAGGGATCCTCGCGATCCTGACCCGCCCCAAGAGCTGAGAGGGGTCCGCCCATGACCGCCTCACTGGACGCCGACCTGGCCGGTCTGGCCGATGTCCGGGCCAAGGCCCGGGCCGCGCGACGCGCGTTCGACCAGCTTGAGGGCACCGACCAGGAGACCCTCGACCGTTACGTGCGGGCGATGGCGCTGGCCGGTACCGCAGCGGCCGAGGAACTGGCCAGGCTGGCTGTGGACGAGACCGGCTACGGGGTCTACGAGCACAAGATCTACAAGAACCGGTACAACACCGGATTCGTCGCCAAGTGGATGCTCGAGCGCCGCGCGGTCGGCGTGCTCTGGGTCGACGAGCCGTCGCGGGTGACCGCGGTCGGCGTGCCGATGGGGGTGATCGCCGGCATCATCCCGGTCACCAATCCCACCTCCACGGCGCTGTTCAAGAGCTTGGCCGCGGTCAAGTCCGGCAACGCGATCGTGCAAGCCCCGCACCCCCGCGCGGCCAAGTGCACGCTGCGTGCGGCCGAGATCATGGCCGAGGCCGCGGTCGCGGCCGGTGCTCCGGACGGGCTCGTCTCGTGTCTGGAGAACCCCACTCTCCCGGCCACCGCCGAGCTCATGAGCCGGCCGGAGATCGCTCTCGTGATGGCCACCGGCGGGCCTGGCATGGTCCGCGCGGCCTACTCCAGCGGAAAGCCGACCATCGCCGTCGGAGCGGGCAACGTGCCGGCCTATGTCGGAGCGAGCGCGGCCGACGTCGGCGAGGCCGCCGAAATGATCATCACGTCGAAGTCGTTCGACAACGGCACCGCGTGCGTGGCCGAGCAGTCGGTGGTGGTCGTCGAGGCCGTGGCGCCGGAGTTTTCCCGGGAGTTCCAGTCCCGGGGAGCGGTGTTCCTGGACGCCGGGCAGCAAGACGCGCTCGCTCGCGTCCTGTTCGACGAGCGCGGCGGGCTGCGGCCCGCCGCGGTCGGGCAGACCGCCGCCCGGCTCGCCGAGCTGGCCGGCTTCGGTGTGCCGGCCGGGACCCGGGTGCTGGCCGCACAGCTCGACAAGGTCGGCGAGGACGTTCTGCTCTCCCGCGAGATCCTGGGGCCGGTGCTGTCGGTCTACCGGGTCCGGGACGCCGCGGAGGGACGGCGGCGCTGCCGGGAGATCCTCGCGCTCGGCGGCGAAGGCCACACGTGCGCCGTCCACGCGCAAGATCCGGCCGAGATCGCGCCGTTCGGGACGCTGCCCGCGGGCCGGATCGTGATCAACACCCCGGCGTTGTTCGGCGGGATGGGCTACTCCACCGACGTCGACCCGTCCTTCCAGCTGGGCACCGGCACATGGAGCGGTTCGATCTGCTCGGACAACGTCACCCCGCTGCACCTGATCAACATCAAGCGGATCGCCCACGAGGTGCGCCCCTGGCGGACCGTGTACGACCCGGTGGAGCTGTGATGCCGGCGGTCGCCAACACCTCGGGCTCTGTGGTCGAGCTGCTGCGGGCGGGCGCGCGGTGTGCTGCCCGGCCGCCCGCGGAGGTCTCGGCGGACACCCTGCGGGTCGGTGTCGACCTCGGCACGGCGAGTTGCGTGCTCGTCGTGCTCGACGGCGACGACCAGCCGGTCTGGGTGGACAGCTACCCCTCCGGCGCGCTGCGCGACGGTGTCGTGGTCGATTTCGCCCGTGCCGCGGAGACGGTCCGGCGGTTGAAGGGCCGTGCCGAGGGAGTCCTCGGCACGGCGCTGACCTCGACCGCGACCGCGTACCCGCCGTGCATCCCCGAGAAGGACGCGAAGGCCTGCACCTACGTCTGCGAGGCCGCCGGATTCGAGGACGCGGTACTGGTGGACGAGGTCACGGCCGCCCAGCGGACCCTTGAGGTGTCCGACGGGGTGGTCGTCGACGTCGGCGGCGGATCGACCGGGACCGGGGTGTTCCGCGGCGGCGAGCTGGTCGCGCTCGACGACCGGGCCGGCGGCGGTCACCACCTCGACCTGATGCTCGCCGGCGCCCTGGCGGTCAGCGTCGAGGACGCCGAAGCGTACAAGCGGGAAAACCCGGAAAAGGCGCTGCCGATCCTCGTGCCCGGCCTGCAGCGGATCGCCGAATCGGTGCGGGCGATGACCGCAGGCGCCGAGGAACTCCCGCTGTACCTGGCGGGTGGCGCCCTGATGATCGCCGGCGCGGGAGACGTGCTGGCCAAGTACCTGGAAAGGCCGGTCATGACCTATCCGCACGCCCTGCTCATCACCCCGCTCGGGATCGCGAGGTCGGCGGCATGAGCGGGCCCACACTGCGCACGTACGCGTTCGTCGACCGGATGCAGCCGCAATGCGCGGCACACATCGCCGCCACCAGCCCCGGCGACGTCCCCCTGGCCGGAATGGCCGAGCTCTATATCGAGATGGCGCCGGGCAACGAGGTGTTCCGCGCCGCGGACATCGCGCTCAAAGCCGCCGGGGTGCGCCCGGCGCTGCAGATCATCGAGCGCGAGTTCGGGCTGCTGGAGATCCACTCGGAGCAGCAGGCCGAGGTTCTCGCGTCCGGCCAGGCGATCCTGGACGAGCTGGGCATGACCGAGTCCGACCGGATCAAGCCGGCGATCGCCTCCACGCAGTTCATCACCAACGTGCACCCCTACCAGGCTCAGCTGCTCAACAAGTGGCGCAAGGGCAGCATGCTGCTGCCCGGGCAGAGCCTGTTCGTCATGGAGGTCGCGCCGGCCGCCTACATCTCGGTCGCCGCCAACGAGGCGGAGAAGGCCGCGGCGATCACCGTCATCGAACTGCGCGCCGTCGGCCGGTTCGGCCGGATGTTCCTGTCCGGCAGCGAAAGCGAGGTGCAGACGGCCCGGGACGCGGCGGTCGCCGCGCTTGAGGACATGCACGGCAGGGAGGACAAGCGATGAAGGTCTGGGGAGCGGGCGACGTCGACGCCGCGAGCGCGGGCACCCTGCGGGTGGGGCAGCAGGACCTCGTGACCCCGCTCGCGCGGGAACGGGCTCGCGAGCTCGGGATCGACATCGTCCTGGCCGCGCCGAATCCACCGGCGCCGCCGGTGTCACCCCCACCGGCGGCTCCACCGTCCCGGAACGCACCGCCCGCCGCCCGCCCTCCCTCGGGCAGGGGATCGGTGCCGGCGATGCGGCCGCCGTCCGGCGCGCTGTTCCGTCGCGGCGCCCCGCTGCCGCAGGGCCTGGCCGCCGGCGGGGGAGGCACCGGCCGGGTGATCGTGGTCGGCGCCGGGCACGTCGGGATGATCACCGCGCTGCGGCTCGCCGGCGCGGACCTGTTCGACGAGATCGTGCTCGTGGACATCGACGAGGGCCGTGCGGCCGGCGTCGCGCTCGACCTGGCCCACACCGCCGCGCTCGGCTGCTTCGCCACGCGGGTGCGCGGGACGGGCGCCGTCGAGGACGCCGGTCCGGCCGATTACGTCGTGATCACCGCCGGTCGCCCGCGCCAGCCCGGCATGAGCCGCTCCGACCTGGTCAGCACGAACGCCGCCATCGTCGGCGATCTCGCCCAGCGAGTCGCGCGAACTTCGCCGGACGCGGTCATCGTCGTGGTCACCAACCCCCTCGACGAGATGACCCAGCACGCCTGGCGGTCTTCCGGCTTCCCGGCCGAACGCGTCGTCGGCATGGCCGGCGTCCTCGACACCGCTCGCTTCCAGGCGCTGTCCGCCCTCGCGGGCGCGGGCCGCGCGGACGGCATCGACGCCGTCGCGCTCGGGAGCCACGGCGAAGAGATGGTCATCCCGCTCTCGCAGGCACGCAGCGGTGCCCGGCCGCTGACCGAGCTGGTCGACCGCGCCGCCCTGGACGCGGTTGTCGACCGCTCGCGCGGCTCCGGAGCCGAAGTCGTCGGCCTGCTCAAGACCGGCAGCGCGTTCATGGCGCCGGGCATGTCGGCCGCCCGGATGGTGCTGGCGATGGCCCGCGACACCGGCGAGGTGATGCCCGCCGCCGTGCTGGCCGACGGCACTTACGGCATTCGCGATGTCTACGTCGGCCTGCCGGTCAGGCTCGGCCGCGGCGGAGTGCGGGAGATCGTCGAACTCGACCTGACGCCGGACGAGCTGAGCGCGCTGCGCGACGCCGCCACGCGGATCAAGGACCGGCTCCGCCAGCTCGCCGCGGTGTCCTGATGCGGGCCGTCGTCTACGCCGGGCTCGGCCGGGTCGAGGTCACCGACGTGCCCGATCCGGTCCTGAAGGACCCGGCCGACGCGATCGTGCAGGTCGAGCGTGCCGCGGTATGCGGCACCGACCTGCACCTGATCGCCGACGGCGAGCATCTTCCGGCTGGGTTCGTGCTCGGCCACGAGTTCACCGGCCGCGTCGTGGACGCCGGCGCGGGCGTGTCCGCACACCGTGTCGGCGACCGGGTGGCCGGCGGCGACTTCACCGCGTGCGGAACGTGCTGGTGGTGTCGTCGCGGCGACCATTGGGAGTGCCCGCGACGGCAGTTCTTCGGCACCGGGACCTCGTTCGGGCCGGAGCTGGCCGGAGCACAAGCCCAGCTGGTCCGCGTCCCCTTCGCTGACGCTGCGCTGCGTCCGGTTCCCGAAGAGATCAGTGCCGACGCCGCGGTCTTCCTCGGCGACACCCTCGCCACCGCGCACGCGGCGGTCCAGCGCGCCGGGCTGCGCCCGGGAGACACCACCGTGGTCGTCGGGGGCGGCCCGGTCGGGCAGCTGACCAGCCTCGCCGCGCAGGCATGCGGTGCCGGAACCGTGGTTCTCGTCGAACCCGTCGAAGCGCGACGCGCGGCCGCGGCCGCCGAGGGGGCGCTCACCGCGGCCCCGGAGAATGCCCGTGAACTGGTGGAACGGGTGACCGCGGGCCGGGGTGCCGACGTAGTCGTCGACGCCATCGGCGGCGCTCCCGGTCTCGACACCGCGTTCGGGCTCGTCCGCCGCCGGGGCACCATCGTCTCCGTCGGGCTGCCCGCGAAGAGCTGGCCCTTGCCGGCCGGCCAGGCGTTCGCCGACGAGCTGACCTTGCGGTTCGTCATCGGTGACTTCCTGCGAGACGGCGACGACATCCTCGCCCTCGTCCGGGCCGGCGCCATCGATCCCGCGGTGGTCGCCTCGGCGACGGTTCTCCTCGCCGACGCGCCCGACGCGTACCGGCAAATGGCCGAACGACGTACGCTCAAGGCATTGATCAGGCTGTAAAGCTTGGAGGTAACGGCAATGACGCCGTCACGTGCGGAGAAACGGATCGCCGTTGCCGACGCGACCGGCGCTCTCCGCGCTCTGCTGACCAAGCCCGCGACGACCAGTTCGCTCGCCGCCCCCGCCCTTGCCAAAGCAGCATCGGCCGCCCTCGGCGCGGACGTGGCGGTCATGACGGGCGACTGCCTGCTCGCCGGTCCCGCACCCGCCGGTCCGGGCGGGCAGCGGGTCGACTGCGCGAACGCCACCCTGCGCTGGTGCTCCCCGCAGCAGCCGTCGAGTGCGGTGACCACGCTGCTGCGCCAGGGTTGCGCCTGGCTGGCCGCCGCCCTGGCCATCGACGCGGTCCGGGAGCAAGCCCAGCAAGCCGGGGAGGAGATGAACGCCCTTCGCGACGTCGTCGGGCAGCTCCTCACGGTGCGCGACCTCGACCAGGTGCTGCTGTCGATCGCCGATCGCACCCTGCACCTGCTCGAATCCGACATCTGCGGGGTCATGCTCGTCGACGGCGACGAAGTCGCGATGAAGTCCTGCGTCGGCAACCGGGCCGTCGAGACGGCCCGGTTGCGCATGTCCCGCGGCCAAGGAGTCGCCGGCCTGGTTTTCCTCACCGGCGAACCGTCGAAGGTCGACGACTACCTGGCCGACGAGACGATCAGCCACGACTTCATGTCTTTGGCCGAGAAGGAGGAGACGCTCTCCGCCCTCGCTGTCCCGCTGCGTTTGCAGGGCGAGTTCATCGGCGTCCTCGAGGTGTGGCGCCGCCGCCCGTCGGTCTTCACCGACCGGGACGTGCAGCGCATGGTCACCCTCGCCGACTTCGTGACGATCACGATCGACAACGCCCGGCTGAACGACCGGCAGGCGAACGCCGTCGAACAGCTCAAGGAGACCCGGGACGCCCTTGAACGGCAGGTCTCGGTGCTGAAGCGCTCGTCCAGCCTGCAGCAGAAGCTGCTCGCGACCGTGCTCTCCGGCGTCGGTCTCCCGGCCATCGCCCGCACGGTCGCGACCGAGCTCGACTGCCGGATCGGCATCTACGGACCCGAAGGCAACCTTGTCGCCGCCTGCGGCGGCCGCAGCCTGACCAGCAAGCTGCCGGCGACCGCGGCCACCAGGACGACCCCGGGCCGCCACCGGGTAACGCTCACCGACGGCAGCACGGCCACGGCCTGGTTGCAGCCGATCTACGCCGACGGCGACCAGGTCGGTTCGGCCGCCATCATCCCGGCCGAGCATTCGGCCGAAATGATGGACGTCATCGTCGGCCAGGTCGCGATGGCGTGCTCTCTCACGCTGCTGCGCGAGCACGCCGCCAGCCGTGCCCGCGCCGAGGAACTCGAACAGCTGCTGTGGGACCTGCTCCAGGGGTCGGTCGAACACCGCATCGCCGCGCGAACTCGCGCCAAGCAGCTCAACGTCGCATTGCGCGGGCAGCTCCGCGTCCTCTACGGACGCATCGACAATCTGGAGGAAATCGCGGCCGAGAGCGGCTGGGACACCTCGCAAACGGACCGCGTCCGCCGTGAAGTGCTGCGGAGATTCCGCGCGGTCGACACCCATCACGTGGTCGCCCTGTCGGCATTGCGGGGAAACCTGATCACCGGCATCGCCGTGAACGTCGACCGGACCGCGGTCAAAGACCTGGTCGGCGAGCTCGCCACTGCCCTCCGAGGGGACTGGCCGGAGCTGCGCGCGACCTGGGGAGCGAGCCGGGCGCACGAAGACGTGGTCGATCTCCCGAGCGCTTTGAACGAGGCGAAGACCGCGCTGGCCGCGGCACGCCGCCTCGGTGGCGAGAACGCGTTTCTCTACGAAGAACTCGGTATCGTCCGGCTCCTGCTCGGCTCCGGCGACGACCCCGACCTGCAGACGTTCGTCGACGAACTCACGGGCCCGCTCGTCGCCTACGACCGCGAGAACAACGGCGCACTCGTACGCACGCTGCGGGCCTTCTTCGACGCGAACTGCTCTCAGCGAGTCGCCGCCGAGCGCCTGTTCGTCCACTACAAGACGCTGCGCTATCGCCTGGAGCAGATCAAGCAGCTCACCGGGCTCGACCTCGCCCGCCACGAGGACCGCGTGCGCGCCGACTTCGCGCTGCGCCTGCTGCAGGTCACCCGCCCGCTGGAGGACCCCGAAGACGCCGCCGCGGGCTAGGAGCCGAGCCCGGTCACGGCCTGGCCGATGACACCCTCGGTCTCGCCGTGCGGGCGCGGGATGACGTGCGAGGCGTACAGTTCGCCCACCGCTCCGGCGGCCGCGCTCCCAGCGTCGACAGCGGCCTTGACGGCACCCACGTCACCACGCACGAGCACGGCGACCTGCCCGTTGCGGAGTGTGCGGTAGCCCTCGAGTTCGACGTTGGCGCTCTTGACCATCGCGTCGGCCGCTTCGATCGCGCCGACCAGCCCCTTGGTCTCGATCAAACCCAGCGCGCCGGACCGCACGGTCTCTGCCATTTCGACTCCTCATCGCGTCGATGTTCCTGCCTTCACGGTAGAGACGCGGGCAGCGAGCCGCGTTGTCCCGGCCGGATAACTGACTCCCGCCGAATTGTCGGCACGAACGCATGCGGTAGTGGTGCTCGTCAGCGCGTTGCGGAGCCCCGCCTGGCGAGACTGCCCCGTCGGACGTATGTGAGGGGGTCCCTGAGGGACTCAGACTCCCTCAGGGACCCCCTCACATACCTCAGCGGGAGCGGAGCGAGCCACGCGACCCGGCGGTGCCGAAGAATTGCTGTGGGCGATCGATCGCGCTCCAGGCGTGCACTACCCGGTCCTGATCCCCAACCCGCGCGGCTTGGAGCGTTGAGGCTTCGCTCCTCGCAGTGCGGTTCGGCCACGCGGCCCCGAGCGGGTCCCGGACGTTGCCGGAAGCGGATGTAAACGGCCGTCCGGTCTGGTGGTTACGTGCCGAAACGTGCCGGTGATCTGAGCGGTGCCCGGCGGAAATGCGGTGTTTCTAGCGTCCTGCGTCGTGAACGCACGTCTGTATGCACACGCGGAGGTGCCCTGGGCTGACGGCGGAGTGGCGAGGCGAGAACCGATGCGCCCGCTGCTGCGCGAGGAACTGATGGACGGCCGGTTCTCGCCGCGGGAAGCGCTCGCGCGGCTGTCGGTGGAACGCCGGGACAGCGGATTTCGCGACCGTGCCGGAACTGTGCGTGCGGGTCGTTCCGGAGCCGCACGGCATCGAGCGGGCGATGGGAACCCGGATGTCCGGCAGGATCCGGAGATCCGATCCGCCGAGGTGGCGCACGGGCATCGGATGCGGCCGGTGGCACCAGATCCGGATCGTGCTGGACGAGGAGTTTCACGTCGCGCCAGCGCGGCCGCAGGGTGCGCAGGCACGTCGATGGCCGCTGGCGACGACCTCGCCCGCCGACGTCTTCTGAACCCGTCCTGTCGTTCGAGGAGCGCATGATCATGACTGTCGACGATGTCGCGGTAGGCAAGGAAAAACGGACTGGCCTCGGGGCGTCCAAGGAGACGCTGGAGGACTACACGCTGCGGTTCGCCCCTCGCACGTACCGGCGGTGGACTCCGGCGGTCGTCGGTGCTTCGGCACTGGGCGGGATCGCTTACCTGGCGGACTTTTCGATCGGCGCCGGCATCGGCCTGGCGCACGGCACCGCGAACGCGCTGCTGGCGATCGGGGTCGCCGCGGCGGTCATTTTCGTCACCGGGATCCCGCTGGCCTATTACGGCGCCCGCTACAACATCGACCTCGACCTGATCACCCGCGGGTCCGGATTCGGTTACTGCGGATCGGTGCTCACCAGCGTGATTTTCGCCAGTTTCACGTTCATCTTCTTCGCCACCGAAGGGTCCATCATGGCCCAGGGCCTGCGGTTCGCGGTGGGTCTTCCGCTGTGGCTGGGCTATCTGGTGTCCACTGTGGTCATCATCCCGCTGGTGGTCTACGGGATGAAGGCGCTGGCGAAGCTGCAGAGCTGGACCAATCCGCTCTGGCTGCTGCTGATGGTCGCGCCGCTGGTGTTCCTGATCGTCAAGGATCCCGGTTCGGTGCGGCGGTGGCTGTCGTTCGAGGGAACCGGCGGTTCCGGGGTGAACACGGCCGCGGTGCTGCTGGGCGCGGGCGTGTGCCTGTCGCTGATGGGCCAGATCGGCGAGCAGATCGACTACCTGCGGTTCATGCCGCCGCGCACCGCGGAGAACAAGCGGGCCTGGTGGGCTTCGGTGCTTCTGGCCGGGCCGGGCTGGGTCGTGTTCGGCGCGGTCAAGCAGGCGATCGGCGTGTTCATGGCGGTCTACGTCCTGGACGTAGCCGGCGCGGCGGCGGCGGTGGAGCCGATCGAGCAGTTCACCGGGGTGTTCAAGCAGCTGATGCCGCCGTGGCTGGTGGTGCCGCTGGCGCTGGTGCTGGTCGTGCTGAGCCAGGTGAAGATCAACGTCACCAACGCCTACTCCGGTTCGCTGGCCTGGACGAACTCCTTCACCCGGGTCGCCAGGCGATACCCGGGACGGCTGGTGTTCGTGTGCGTGAACCTGGCGTTCTCGCTGGTGCTGATGGAAGCGGACATGTTCAGCTTCCTCAACAGCGTCCTCAGCTTCTACGCCAACTGCGCGATGGCGTGGGTGGTCACCGTGGCCGCCGACATCGCGGTCAACAAATTCCTGCTGAAGCTCTCGCCGAAGCAGCCGGAGTTCCGGCGCGGCATGCTTTTCGCGGTCAATCCGGTCGGGGTGGTGTCGTTCCTGGCTTCGTCGATCCTGTCGATCGCCGTCTACTTCGGACTGTTCGGCGCGGCGTGGCGGCCGTACTCGCCGCTGGTGGCCGTCGTCGTCGCGGCGGTGCTGACGCCGCTCATGGCGATCGTGACCCGGGGACGGTTCTACTTGCGCCGCACCGACGACGGCATCGCCGCGCCGATGCTGGACGCCGAGGGCAACCCGAGCGGATCGCGCTACGACTGCGTGGTGTGCGGCGAATCCTACGAGCGGCCGGACATGGCCGCGAGCGCCGCAGGCGGCACGATCTGCTCCCTGTGCCTGAGCACCGACCGCGACGGCGTCCACGTCCTGCCCGCGCAGAACCGATGAAGGGAACGGAACCCGTATTCGACACCGCTCTGGTCACCAGCCGGGGCGGGATCGCCCGCTGTTCCTTCGCCGCAGTCTTCGAAGCGGAGGAGATGGAGGCGCTGCTCAACGCGCCGCGGGCTTCGCGGAGAAAAGCTCGCGGCACGACGGTGATCGGGATCATCCGTCGCGAGGTCCTCGACCACACCGACCTTGCCCAACTCAGGCGTTGCAACCACTGCCAGCGCCCGCGCGAGAACGGGCGGGTCTTCTGACGTGCATCCGGCGCGGTGGTCGTTCGCGCGCGGACCGGACGACAGCTGCGTTGTCCTGGCTCCCCGGTCCCTCCGGACGGGAAGCCTTCTCCGAACCCGGAGGGAAGACACCGTGCGGCGGTGTCAGCCCGGTCCCTCGCTCGCGGCGGCCAGCAACGGCACCACTACATCGCTGATCGGCGTCGGGACGCGGTGCGCCCTGCCTCGCCGGGAGACGACGCCGTTGCGGACGTCCCATTCGAGCGGCCGGTCCGCTTCCCGGTCGGCGAGGATGGAGGTGCCCAGGTCGGCCGGGTAGCCGTGGAAGCTTTCGAGGATCTCTCGCGGTACTTCGTCGCTCAGCACGGCGCCTTCGGCGCGGGCCACCGCGAGACATTCCCGCAGATATGCCAGCGACAGCCGGGAGATGTCGGCGCGGCCGAACATTCCGGCCCGGCGTCCGCTGAGGACCATCAGCCCCGCGACCGCGTTCTGCAGCAGTTTGCGCCACGCCACGGAAAGGAAGTCCGCGGCCAGTTCGATGGAGCACTGAGTGCCGCTCAGCGCTTCGCGAACGGTGCGGGACGCCGGTGCGTCCGGCAGGGTCAGGCGGGCCTCGCCGCGCAGCCGCACCGTGCCGTCGGGCTGGGCCTCGGCAGGGAACCACACGACAGCGGGCAGGACGGGACAACCAGGCACGAAGGGCGCCACGGCCGCTTCCTGTTCGACGCCGTTCTGCAGAACGCAGACGACCGTGTCGGGGCGGCACAGCGCCGCCAGCCAGGGGGCCGAGGCGCGGACTTGAGTCGATTTGACCGCCAGGAAGACAAGATCGACGGTGCCGGCGGCCTGGGCCGGGTCGGTGTGCACCGGGCCCGGCACGAGAACGCGGCCACGGTCGTCCCGCAGTTCGAGGGACGCCCGTGGCGTGCGGCCGCAGAGCTTCGGCGTGCGGCCCGCCTGATGCAGCGCGGCCGCGACGGTGGTGCCGATCGCGCCCGGGCCTACGATCGCGACTGCTGGGTGTCCGGAGGTATCCGTCGCTTCTGGACGGCCGGTCTGGGCCATGGCGGCCAGGCTACCCCGTCCGCGCGAACCTGGGATGCCGCGCGGGCCAAGGAAGAAGGAAACCGGGCACCGTCGGAGACCGCGGATTTCCTGTTTCACCGGCGATGGACCGGCGGCCGACGGTCCTGCGGCTCCGCGCTGATGCGCGGGCCTGGCAGGACACGAGCGGCCGAACTCGTCAGGGCCCAGCACGTTCTTCACTGCTTCGGTCCGGCGCTACGCCGGGTTCGACGAGATCCTCATGCCGGACTGCCGCTGCCCAAAGCAAGGTCCGCCGGTCTCGGGAGGTGTCACTGGAACAGGCACAGCGCTCCGCCACGGCCGGATTTCGCATCGCGCCGTATGTTCTCGGCAACGGTCACAGTCTGTGCTGCCGTGAGCAGCGGTTTGCTTCCGCGGTCCGGAACGCGACGCGGGCTCGGTTCGTCGCGCGTGCGATGCCCGGCGCGGCGGTCGACCGCGGCGACGCCTAGGGCGGCTCGCACCCGTCCGACCAGTCGAGGGATCGGGGCGGCCACGGAGACCGCCGCCGATGGTCATTCCTCGTCGGAGTACGCGGCACCCCTTCGGCGTACTTCCTGGAGGACCGCGGCGAGCCTGCCGGGCTGGTGAGCAGGTCACGGCCCGAGAACGCCAGGATCGCCCTGCCGGCACCGGTGGCGTGCGGGGGAAGGCGACCGCCGAGGCGGGTCATGGTGGGGACGGCTTTCGTGCCGGAGATTTTTTCGGTGCGCAGTGCTTCGGTGCCGTCCAGGGCGGTCAGCTGGATGTTTCCTGGGAGGTCGTGCAGGCAGGGGAGTCGCATTGGCGCGAGGCCAGGGCAGCGGCCGTCGTCGAGCCGTTCCAGC
The DNA here is from genome assembly GCF_900115345.1 of Amycolatopsis rubida. Classification (GTDB taxonomy): domain Bacteria; phylum Actinomycetota; class Actinomycetes; order Mycobacteriales; family Pseudonocardiaceae; genus Amycolatopsis; species Amycolatopsis rubida. Next base: position 372,310 of record NZ_FOWC01000008.1, read on the forward strand.
CCGACCCAGGCCCGGAGTTCGGCAATCAGGCGGCGGGCGGTCCGCTGCGCGTGGCCACCTCGGCGAGCGAGAGCGCCGGATGGGCGACGTCGAAGCAGGCTGGGAATTCTGCCGCTGAGCCCCAACCGGCGCTGGCCCCGTGCCGCGTTCAGGACCGCCGGGACGGAACAACCGGGCTCGACGGAGGAAGATCATGGAAGACCGGCTCGCGCTGCGGGAACCGACCGAGAACTGGGCGCTGTGGCGGGACGCCGGCGACTGGGTCTGGCACCCGGTCGAGGGCTGGATGACCGCGACGTGGTTCCAGGGCCCGGCGAAAGCAAGGCCGGCTTCGAGCGCGGGGCCGGCATTCTGCACTTCCTCGGCGGGCGCGCCGCCGACGTCCGCGGCGAGCGAGCCGTCGCCCAGACGAAGATGACGATCGACCAGCGGGCCATTGTGGACGGTGTCGAGGTCGACGTGGTCTGCACCGGGCGGTTCTACGACTTCTGCGCCCGGCGCGAAGGGGACTGGAAGATCGCGCGCCGTCAGCCGATCTGCGAGCAGGACCGGCTCGACCCCGAGCTGCTCGGCCGCTTCCCGGCTGGTTACCGTCACCTCGGCTGCCTGGAGGGTGCCGGGTGGCTGGCCGGTTCGGCCACCGCCGGCGGGCTACGCTGAAGGGGTTCCGTCGGCGACGTCCTGGCTGGCCGGACGACCCCGCCACGCAGTAGCGCGTCGGCCGCCTGGCTGCTGCGCCACCGGCGGTTCGTGCGCGCCCCGTACCGTGCCCGGCTCGGTTTCCTTCTCGGACACGTCGGCCGCGAGACCGGAGCCCGGGGCTATGCAGTGCTGGAGGTCATCGGGCATCCGGACCGGGACATCTACGTCGCGCAGTGGTACCGCAGCCTCGTCGCCGAGCCGTGGGTGCGGGTGGACAGCGGCGCTTCAGGGTTATGTGCGCAAGCATCCGGGCGCGTGGCGCGAGTTCAAGACGGTTCTCGAAAACGCTCCCGGCACGGCGAGCAGCGGCCATCGGCGCCGAGCCGCCGATGGCCGAGCTGCGCTTGGACGGTGCGGGATCGCGAAAGCGGCGCGGGGATCGCGGGCTCGGCCGCCGCGCAATGTCCGGCCCCGGCGCGGCTGGGAAGTCGTGGCCTCGAACGCGCCTCGGCTCCGCGCCCGCCGGGGTATCCGCTCGGCTTCCCAGAGCCTGGCCGCGACGCCGCGGAAGCGGTGGGCATTCTCCCTCGGCTGCGGAAACCCGGGGTTCCGGTAGCCTGACGAGTGCTGTTCACGAAGTGAACAGCCAGACCACCTTTACCGGCGGAGGCTTCGTGACCAAACCGACGCGGTCCCGCGAGACCCGCGCCGACCAGGCGGACATCCAGGCGGTGAGCCGGGTCAGCCAGATCCTGTCGCTGTTCGACCCGGCCACGCCCGAGGTCACCGCGGTCGAGGTCGCCGAACGGCTCGGGCTGAACCGCACCACGGCTTACCGCTACTGCACTTCCCTGGTCGCGGCGGGGCTTCTGGAGCGCAGTGCCGAGGGCGGCTACGCGCCCGGCGGCCTGCTGTTGCAGCTCGGAGCGTTCGCGATCGGCCACCGGCGCGTGGTGAACCTCGCGCCCCGGCACATGCAGGCGCTCTCGCGGGCGACACAGACCAGCGCGGTGCTGAGCCTCTGGGGGCTGACCGGGCCGGTGGTGTCGCGGGTCGAGGAAACGGTGTCCACGATCGTTGTCGTGTCCGTGCGGGTCGGCAGCCACTTGCCGCTCGACACCGCGCAGAGCAAGGTGTTCCTCGCCTATCACGCGGACCAGTTGTCGATGGAACGGCTGATCGGCACCCTGTCGGGCACAGCGCGCGACGAACTGCGCGCCGAGGTCGACCGGGTTCGCGAGGCAGGCTATTGCTCGGCGATGAGCACGCCGGGCATCGTCGCGGTGTCCGCGCCGGTTTTCGACGAGTACGGGATTTGCGCGACCCTGGCCATCGTCGGTCCCGACAACACGCTGTCGATGTCGGACGACGCGCCCGAACTGCGCGTCGTCGTCGACACCGCCCGAGAACTGACGCACGAGCTGGGCGGCCACTACCGGCCGGACGACCGCCAGCGCGCGGTATAAGGAAGCCAGGCAGGCGAGGGCGGCGGCACGAGATCGGCGTACTCGCGGGCCCCGGCGACCGCGCTGCCGACGAACTCGCCGAAGTCCTTTCCCGCGAGGCCTTCGCCGACGCCAGCGACCAGTTCGCGCAGCACCGCGGGCCCGCCGATCCACAGTGCGGTGACGACCTCGACCGCTTGCGCTCCCGACGCCAGGAACCGCAGCACGTCGGCGGCGGTCCGGGCGCCGTTGGTGCCGATCAGCGGCGCGGCCAAAGCCTGATAGGCCTTGCTGACCCAATACAAGCTCATCGGCAGGCAGCCGGGCGATCCCCACGCTCCCCACGAGCCGAGTGCCGGGCCGCCGTCCGCGGCGGGCAGAAAGCCGGGGTACCGGCCGACCAGCCCGACGGCGTCCGCCCCGGAGGAGCGCGCCGCGCGGGCCAGCGCGACGACGTCTGAGGCCTGTCCGGGCAGCTTCACGAACAGCGGCACGCCGACAGCGGCGCGGACCGTCCGCACCGCGTCGCGCACAGACTCCACGTCGGTCAGCTGACGCACTGCGCGGGCCTCGCGTCCGTGCGGGGCGCCGATGTTGAGTTCCACCGCGGGCACTACAGCCGTCATCGCCCGTCCGATCCGGGCGGCCTCGGCCGGATCGCCGAGGGTGATGCTGCCGAGCACTGGACATCCGCGAGGTGCGCCGCGGGCGACGGCGGCGGCCAGGGTTTCGAGCCAGCCGGCCAGCTCGACCTGCGCGAGCCCGGAACGGTTCAGCAGCCCGTCCCGTCGCTCGGGCGGGCCCGCGCGGACGTCCCCGTCCGGGGAGACGAACGCGTAGTCCGCGATGTCCAGCTGCCGCCGTGCGGCGGCGCTTTCGTTCACCGACTTCGCCACGACCGCTCCGGCGCCCGCGTCGATGCAGGCGATCAGCCCGTCGAGCGTCATGGTGAGTTCGGAGGAGCCGACCCACACGGGGTTGGCCGCGGCGAGTCCTCCGACCTCCATCAGGACAGTGCCGGGATCGTGCGGTCGTCGGCCATGTCGACGTCCTTGGTTTCCGGGCCGAGGAATCCGCCGAGGCTGATCAGCGCGCCGGCCACGACCAGCAGCACCGCCGGGGCCAGGTGCGCGGGCAGGACGCCGTCGAACTGCTGGAGGTAGAACTGGTAGAACGCGGGCGCGATGAGGGCGAGGCTGTAGCCGACGCCGTACCCGGTCGACCGGATGCTCGCGGGGAACCGCTCGGTCAGGTACGCCGCGATCGGCCCGAACGTGCCGACGGTGAACACCCCGATCACGACGCCGAAGCCGAGCGCGGCGCCGAAACCGCCGTGCGAGGTCATCAGCAGGGTGTAGGCCCCGGAGCCGAGCACGACCACCGCCAAGCCGTAGCCGATGTAGAACGGCCGCCGTCCGATGCGTTGCGACAGCAGGCCGAACAACGGATAGGAGAGCGCGGCGGAGGCGTTGATCACGAGCATGGTGAGCGTGACCTCCTTGCTGGACAGCATGAGATGCGCTTTCAGCTGCGCCGGCGTCACGGCGGCTTCCATGTTCGTCGCCAGCCAGGTGCCGGTCATCAGCACGAACACCTGGCCCAGCGCGCGCGGGTACTTGACCAGCAGCCGCACGAGCGGCAGCTTGTGCTTCTCTCCGGTCAGCTGGACCGGCGGTTCGTGCACCTGCTTGAGGTAGTAGCGGAACAGCACGACCGCCAGCAGCCCGCCCACCACGAACGGCACCCGCCAGCCCCATTGCACGTAAGCGCTGTGCAGCCCGGTCGCGGGCAGCAGCTCCAGCATCAGCAGGGTGAGCGCGGCGATCACCGCGTAGGCCGCGGGGGAGGTCGAGGTGATCACCGAGGCGTAGAGGCCGCGTTTGTGCTTCGGGCTCCACTCCATCGCCAGCGGCACCGCCGTGGTGTACTCGCCGCCGAGGAAGATCCCGTCGACGAACCGCAGCCCGATGAGCAGGCCGACCGACCACATCCCGATCTGCTCGTGTCCGGGCATGCAGGCGGTGAGCAGCGTGGTGACGCCGAACCCGCCGACCGCGACCAGCGTCGTCCGCTTGCGCCCGACAGTGTCGGCGAAGTGGCCGAAGATCACCGCTCCGAGCGGGCGGCCGATCAGCGTCGAGGCGAACACCAGCGACGCCAGCAGTGCCGTCGTGCTCGCGCTCAGATTCGCCGCCTGGAAGTACGCCGTCGCCGGAGCCAGCACGACGATCGGCAGGTAGATGTCGAACTGGTCGACGAAGTAGGCGAGCGTCCCGCCGCGGACGGCGGCGCGCACCTTGGCGCGGTCGGGACCGTGCGGAGCGCCGGCGGGGACGGCGGTTTCCGCGGAGCTGGGCGGTGTGGACATCGGCGTCCTCCGGGCGGCTCGATCATTTCGAACTTGAAGTTCACCAAGTGAACCCGAAAGCACTCTAAGTCGACGAGGTGCGGAGCACAAGCGTGGTCGCGGGCTTGACATCCGGTCTTATAGTGAACTTTGACTTCATAATGCGAACGAAAGGTGCCTCATGAGCCCGCGTCCCGCTGTCGCCGCCGTCCTCGACGGACTGGTCGACCTGCACGTCCACTCCGGCCCCAGCCCGTTCCCCCGGCGGTTCGACCACGTCGAGGCCGCCGCGGACGGCGCCCGGATCGGGATGCGCGCGATGGTCGCCAAGTCCCACCACCACAACACGCAGATGGATGTCCTGGCGATGAAGGGCAGGCTCGAAGGCGTCCGGGCCCAGGTCTTCGGCGGGATCGCGCTCAACAGCACGGTCGGCGGGCTCAACGTGCACGCCGTGCGGATGTGCCTGCGCATGGGCGGCAAGGTCGTGTGGTTCCCGACCATTTCGTCCGGCCGCCACATCGACTGCCACCCCGAGGACGGCGCCTTCCCGACCACCACGGTGCCGCTGACCCTGGAGCGGATCGACATCGTCGACGGCGACGGCCGGCTCAAGCCTGCCGCACTGGAGATCCTCGACGAGATCAAGGACCAGCAGGCGGTGCTCAACGGCGGCCACATGTACCCCGAGTACATCCGCACGCTGTTCCAGGAAGCGCACGAACGCGGTCTCAAGCGCATGGTGGTGAGCCACCCCGACTTCGTCATCGGAGCCGACCCCGAACTCTGCCGGGAGCTGATCGGGCTCGGCGCGTTCATCGAGCACGAGGTCGGCATGTACGACCCCGAAGGCACCCAGAAATGGGACCCGAAGCAGCTGCTGACCTGGATCGAGACGCTCGGCCCCGAGCACGTGGTGCTGGCCTCGGACTTCGGGCAGAAGGCGAACCCGAAGCCGGTCGACGCGTGGCTGCGGGTGAGCGAGGCGCTGCTCGACCTCGGCCTGCCGGAGAAAGACCTGCGTCGCGTGGTGCGCGACAACCCGGCGTACCTGCTGAACCTCGACGCCTGATCGGCGATCCCGAAGCCTCTCCAGCCGGAAGGACGATTCCGTGTACGACAAGGACGATCCACGCTCGGCCCTCGCGACCGCGGGCCGGCCGGACGCCGGCGCCGACATCGCCGCCGCCCAGTATCTCGACCTGACCGCGACGCCGATCGTGCGGGCGCAGAACGTCGTGCTCATCCACACCGACGCCCGCGAGGGCGACGACCTCGACAACGGTGCGCTCGAAGGCGAACTGGCCGTCGTCGTGACCGATGCCTCGCCCGCGTTCACGGTGTTCACCGACGCCGGAGCGACCACAGTGGACACTCCGGGCCTGGTCGTCGTTCCGCCCGGCGCGTCCCGGATCAGCGTGCACGGCGACGGCCCGCTGGTCCGCCTGGTCGAAGCGACCGAGCCCGCCTGGCGCGACCGGGCGGCCAATGCGGACGCGTACGCGAAGGACCACGAACGCGTCGCACTCCTGCGGCGGTGGCCGGAACCGGCGGACGGGCCGCGCGTCCGGGTGTACCCGTTGTCGGAGGTGCCGGACGACCCGAAACGGTTCGGCCGGATCTTCCGCACCCGCTCGTTCATGGTGAACTTCCTGCCGCGGCAGGACGGTCCGCGCGACCCGCATCGGCTCTCGCCCCATCACCACGACGACTTCGAACAGCTTTCCCTTGCCGTGCAAGGGGAGTACGTGCACCACATCCGCACGCCCTGGCTGCCCGACCGCACCGGCTGGCGGGAGGACGAGCACGTGCGGATCGGCAGTCCGTCGGTGACGATCATCCCGCCGCCGACCGTGCACACCTCCGAGGCCGCCGACCCGGGCGCGAACCAGCTGATCGACATTTTCAGCCCGCCGCGGCAGGACTTCTCGGAGAAACCGGGCTGGGTCCTGAACGCCGACGACTACCCGATGCCGTGAGCGCCGCGCGACGCGGGGGAGGCGGCCTGTTCGACCGCCCGGCCACCCCGGTGGGCACGTGGCTGAAGATCGCCTCCGGCGAGCCGGTCGAGATCATGGCGTTCGCCGGGTTCGATTTCGTCGTGGTCGACCTGGAGCACGCGCCGCTCGACCTGCAGACCGCGTACCGGCTGATCAACACGGCCGCCGCGCTGGGGATGACGCCGCTGGTGCGGGTGCCGGACAAGACGCCCTCGACGATCCAGAAGATCCTCGACGCGGGCGCGATGGGCATTCTCGTGCCGCACGTGGACACCGTCGAAGAAGCGGCCGCGGTCGGCCGTGCGTGCCGGTTCCCGCCGGACGGCGTCCGCGGCGCCGGCGGCACCAGCCGGGCCGGGGCGTGGGGACTGCGCCCGGCCCCGGAGTACCTCGCGGCCGGAAACGACGACGTGCTCTGCATCCCGCAGCTGGAAAGCGTGGAAGCGATCAAGGCGGCGCCCGGGATGCTCGCACTGGACACAGTGGACGCGGTGTTCGTCGGCGCGGCGGATCTCTCGATGTCGATGGGTTCCACGCCGTCCTCGCCGGAGGTGCTGGAACTGGTCGCGTCGGCGATCGAGGCCGCGCACGCCGCGGGGAAGCGGTGCGGCCTGGCCTTCGGCGGGGTCCCGGAACGGGCCGCGGCGGCTGTGCGGGACGGCTGCGACTTCGTCATGCTGAGCAACGACACGACGATGCTGGCCGAAGCCGCGCGCGGGCTCGTCGCCGGATTCCGGGAGGCGTGCGGGTGAGCCTCGTCCTGCCGCGCACCGCCCTGTCGATCTCCGAACCGGACAGCCTGGACCACGACGGGGTCGTGCGGTTCGTCCGCGCTCTTGAGGAATACGGCCACCGCATGGTCTGGCTCCCCGAGGTCGCCGGGCGCGAGGCGTTCACCACCGCGGCGCTGGTGCTGGCGCGGACGGACCGGCTGATCGTCGGGAACGGGGTCGCGCGGGCGCTGGAGCGCGTGCCGAAATCGGCGGGGTCCGCGGCGCGCGACCTCGCGGCCGGGTACCCCGGGCGCTACGTGCTCGGCCTCGGCGTCAGCGGCGCGGTCCGCGAGCGCGGCACCGGGCCGTTGCCGTTCCTGCGCGCTTACCTCGACGGGATCGACCAGGTCGCGGCCGACGTGCCGCGGGTCCTCGGCGCCTACTCGGAAGGGATCACGAAACTGGCGGCGAACCGGGCGGACGGGCTGATCACCTTCCTCGTCCCGCCGGAGCACACCCGGTGGGCACGGGAAACGGCCGGCCCGGACCTGTTCCTCTCGGTCGTCCAGTGGGCGGTCGCGGGGCGCGACCGGGCCGCGGCGCGGGACGTCGCCCGGGAACGGCTCGCGTACTACTTGAAACTGCCGCACCAGATCGCGAAACTGACCAGGCTGGGTTTCACCAGCGCCGATCTCGCCCCGCCCGGATCCGACCGGCTGGTCGACGCGCTCGTCGCCTGCGGAACCCCGGAGCAGATCCGGGAGTCCGCGCGGGCCCAGTACGACGCGGGCGCCACCCAGGTCGCGCTCACCCTCGTCGGCCCGCTCGACGACGCGAAACTCGCCGCTTATCGCGCGCTCGCAGAGGAGAATTGATGCACACGGCCGAAAAAGTCATCATCACCACGGCGATCACCGGCTCGGTGAACATCCCGTCCCAGAGTCCGTATCTGCCCTTGTCCGCCGACGAAGTGGCCGACGCGGCGGTCGAAGCCGTCGAGGCCGGGTCCGCCATCGTGCACCTGCACGCGCGCGAACCCGACGGGCGGCCCACCGCGGACCCGGAGGTGTTCGAGAAGATCGTCGGGCGCATCGCCGGGCAGACCGACGCCGTCGTCAACATCACCACCGGCGGCGCGTCGTCGATGACGATGGACGAGCGGCTGGCCGCCGCGCGCCGGTTGAAGCCCGAACTGGCGTCGATGAACATGGGGACGATGAACTTCGTCTACTCGGGGATCGCGGACAAGGTGGCCGAGTGGCGCCACGAGTGGGAAGAACCGTACGTGCGCAACACGTATTCGCATCCGTTCGTGAACACCTTCGACCGGATCGAGGACACGCTGCGCACCCTCGGCGAGGCTGGCACCCGCTTCGAGTACGAGTGCTACGACATCGGGCACCTGTACTCGTTGGCGTACTTCGCCGATCTCGGGCTGGCGAAGCCGCCGTTGCTGATCCAAGGCGTGTTCGGAGTGCTCGGAGGCATCGGCGCGGACCACGCGAACCTGGAGCACATGGTGCGCATCGCCGACAAGCTCTTCGGCGACGACTACTGTTTCTCGGCATTCGCGGCCGGACGGGACCAGATGGCGTTCGGCACGCACAGCGCGTGGCTCGGCGGCCATGTGCGGGTCGGGCTGGAGGACAGCCTGTGGATCGGCAAGGGGACACTGGCGCGGAGCAACGCCGAGCAGGTCCGCAAGATCCGGGCGGTCGTGGAGGATCTCGGCAAGCCGATCGCGAGCCCGGCTGACGCCCGTGCGCTGCTGGGGCTTCGAGGAGGCACGGCATGAGCCTGCTGACGGGGAAAGCGGTGCTGGTCGTCGGGGCCAGTTCGGGGATCGGCGCGGACGCCGCGCGCGTCTTCGCCGCCGACGGCGCCTCGGTGATGCTGGTGGCGCGCACGGCGGAACCCCTTGCGGCACTGGCGAAAGACCTCGCGGCCGACGGCCACGACGTCGGCTGGACGACCGGCGACGTCTCGTCCGCGGACAGCGTGGCCGGATTCGTCGCCGCGACGGTCGCGCGGTTCGGCAGGCTGGACGGTGCTTTCAACAACGCCGCGGCGGGCCAGGCGGGCAGGCTGGACGAAGTGTCCGAAGAGGACTTCGACCGCGTCATGGCGGTGAATGTCAAGGGAACGTGGCTGTGCCTGCGCGAGGAGGTCCGGGCGATGGAACCGCGAGCGGCGGGTTCGATCGTCAACGTGAGCAGCATCGGCGGGGTGCGCGGCAGTTCGGGCATGGGCGCGTACCAGGCGACGAAGCACGCGGTGATCGGGTTGACCCGCACTGCCGCGCACGATTTCGGCCCGCTCGGCATCCGGGTCAACGTGATCGCTCCCGGCCCGACGGAAACCCCGATGCTGGACGAACTCCGCCGGACGATGCCCGCCGGGGTGGCGGCGAGAATCGCGGCCACCCCGCTCCGCAAGGCCGGGACGGGCGCCGAGGTCGGCTCGGCGGCGGCGTTCCTGCTGAGCGACCGGGCGAGCCACCTCAGCGGCGTGGTGCTTCCGGTGGACGGCGGCTTCACCGCGTGACGGGCGGAGCCGGTCTTTCCCGGCCCGGCGGTAGGTCGACGGGGAGCTGAGGCACTGCACCAGTTCCCCGTCGATTCCCGAACCGTGCCTGGCACCGCTCGGCGGATCGCGTTTGCTTGCGTGGATCTCGTCCGTGCCGAGACCCGACGAGCAAGGCGGACACCGTGCTCACCGGCCAGCGGATCGCCGGCGGTCACGGCTCGGCGATGTCCAGGGTGACCTTGGACATCGGGCAGCTCATGCAGGTCAGGATGTAGCCGTCGGCTTTCTGTCGCGGCGTCAGGCAGTTCGGCCCGTTCATCGCGACCTCGCCGCCGCAGAGCTTGACCATGCAGTCGCCGCAGTTGCCGACCGTGCACGAGTACGGCATCGGCAGCCCCGCCGCGAGACCGGCGTCGAGGAGCGTCTGGCCGGGCTCGACCACCACGGAGCCGACCTGCTGCGTATCGTCCTTGACGACCATCTCCTGCGGCGCGGCGGCCGTGACCGTCGTGTCCGCCCCGCTGGTGTAGCGCTCTTGGTGCACGCGGTCGTCCGGGACACCGAGCCCGGTCAGGACGCCCTGGACGGTGTCCATCAGCGCCTCGGGCCCGCACACGTAATACCGGGCGTCCTCCGACTGGCCCAGCTCGGCGAACCAGCTCCGCACGCCAGCGGCATCGAGTCGCCCGCGCTCCTGTGTCAGAACATGCGTAACCGACAGCCGATCGGGGTTCTTCTTCTCCAGCCGGAGGAGTTCGTCGGCGAAGAGGACTTCCTGCTCGCTCCGGTTGCTGTAGAGCAGCGCGATCCGCCCGGCTGCCGGCGCCGCGAGCAGGGTGCGGATGATGCTCATCATCGGCGTCACGCCACTGCCCGCGGCGACCATGACGACCTCGTGCGCCGCCGCGGGATCGGCGTGGAACGCCCCGGACGGACCGCGCACCGACAGCCGGTCTCCGGCGCGCAGGTTCCGGTGGACGTGGGTCGAGAACAGACCGCCCTCGACCTGCTTGACCGTGATGTCCAGCCGCGCTGCCCCGGGCGCCGACGACGCCGAGTAGGCGCGCCGCACCGGTCGGCCGTCGATGGAGGTGACCAGCGTGAAGAATTGCCCGGGCCGGAAGTCGAAGGAACCCGGGCGCTCGGCGTCTTCCAGCACGAGGGTGACCGCGCTGGGCGTCTCCCGGCGCACCTCGGCGATCCGCACCTCCCGCAACGGGTTCGTCGCCGCGGGCTCGGCGGCGGGACGCTGCGGCGAGCCGACCTCGACGTCCTCGTAGCCCTCCTTCCGCAGCCCGGACCGGTAGGCACGGTTCATCACCAGCCGAAGCAGCCCGCTGATCCCAGGGATCCCCGTGACGACCTTGAGCACACGAGCGAGCAGGCCGTTTTCGGCCTTGGCCAGATTCGCGGCAAGGTGATCCCCCACCAGCGCCATCAGGTCCGGCACCGTGCCGCGCTCAAGGTGCGCGGCCGGGGTCCACGCCCGCGAGCGCGCTACGGCGTCGCTGGCGGTCACCTCGGCGTGCTCGACGTCGATGAGCAGCGCCGCGTGCGGGGGCGTCCCGCGCAGCGCCATCGTCTCCAGCAGCGCGGGATCGTCGGTGATCGAGCCCCGGCCGCTGACGTGCAGCACGCCGGACCGTCCCGGGACGAGCGCGGCGAACGAGAGCTGATCGTCCTGGAGAAGGTTGTGGAGGCTGTCGGCGCGCTTGTTGCCCTTGCGGTCCGGGATGACGAGCGTCCGGCCGTTGAGAATCCGCGCAACGGTCTCCCGGTCCCCGCGCGGACTGGTGTCGCTCCCGCCCGACTTGTCCCAAGTGGACAGAGCGAGGAACGGTGCCGCGGCGAGGAACTCGGCGACGCCAGGTCCGCGCAGCGGGCCCTCGCCCTCGACCTCGGGTGCCGGCGAAGCGGGAGCAGGAGGCTGCCACAGGCGGGAGCGGATGACGGCCTGCGCGCAGTGCACGTACGCCTCTTCGACGTCGACGAACGTCTCGGCGCCCTTGCGCTTGGCCACGGAACCGTTGACGCGCAACGTTTCCCCGACGCCCGGCAGGAGGAAAACGAACGACACCGGGCCGTGCGCCTCGCCATCGGGCAGGATGAACGAGATCCGCGTCGGCGAATGGATGCGCATGAAGCCCGGGGCGCCGCCGATGAACGTCGTGCGGCTGACACCGCCGGCGTCGCGGTAGCCGAAACCCGCGAGCGGGCAGTGCGCCAGGACCGTCTTGCAGCCCTCGTCGAGAGCGCTGATCTGCTTCAGCATGATCATCGACGGCGACTGCCCCAGGACCGCCTCGATCTCGTCGGCCGTCGTCATGCGGCGGAGTGTGCTCAACTGCATGGAAAATCCCTCCTCGGCCAGGCACCGCGCGGCGAACCGCCTCCAGGACAAGGGATCCGGGACGCTGGTCTGGGGCGTCGTCGTGGCTGAACCAGCGGACTCGGACGCCGGGCGGCACCAGCGCGTCGCGGACGTCGGCCGCGCTCGGCGCCTCCAGGCAGACCTCCGCGGTCACCGCCGCCGAGGGCGACGTGCGCGTGGCCCAGCGACTCGCGCAGGCGCGCCTTCGGGGTCACGAGACGCCACCCGGGTTCTTGTTTTCGCAGCTCATAGCACTATTATGAGTATTAGCTCAGTTATTGGCTACTCGCTTTTGCCGCCGTCGAGGAGGACCAGGATGCCGTCAGCGGACCGCCGCTTAGAGCCACGTCGCAAGCCCCGCCAGGTGCGCGCCGAACTCACGCGCGAGCGCATCCTCACCGCGGCTGCTCACGTTTTCGCCGAGCACGGCTACGCCGCCGGCACCACCAACCGCATCGCCGAGCGCGCCCGCATCTCCATCGGCTCGCTCTACCAGTATTTCCCGAACAAGGACGCCATCCTCGCCGAACTCCTGATCCAGCACATCGACCGCGGCGCCTGGACCGGCGCCGACGAGTTCGACCTCTCGCCCGGGACACTGGAGGCGACGGTCCGGGCGCTCATCCGCGACGCGATCGACAACCACAGCGACGATCCCCAGCTTCTCCGGGTGATGATCGAGGAGGCACCGGTCTCCCAGGAACTGCTCGACACGATCGACCGGCACGCGAAACTGCGCACGGCCCAGGTCCGCGACGTCCTCACCCGGCACCCCGACGTCCGCGTGGGCGCCCCCGACGTCGCCGCGGAGATCATCCTGTTCACCGTGGAGATGAACACGCACAAGTTCATGGCCGCCCCGCCGCGGAACATCCCGGTCGAGACGTTCGAGAACGAACTGGTCGCCATGGTGACCCGCTACCTGCGCGGGGATCGGTAGGGGCGCACCTCCGCCGCCAGCGTCTCCTCGTCGTCCCGGGCGAACTCCCGGAGTCCGGACGCCGCGCACCTGCGCACGATGACACTCCATTTTCGTGCCGGTGAGGCACCGGCCGAACACCGCGACGGGCACCGATGCGGGCGCTGGAGTTCATGGCCGCACGCAGCCTCGACCGGTACCTGACCATCGAGGACCTTCCGGTGCCAGACGACCGGCACGGCTGTCCGGGCTCGCCGCCAGGGCCGGGCACCCGTCGGCACCGAGGGCTTTCGAGCGCCCGGTGCCGCGTCGGCTGGCCGCGTGCCGGGCCCGGGTCCGTCCGGCCGGGACGCCTTTTCGCGCCGGTGTCAGCCGGGTCCCTCGCTCGCGGCCGCCGGGGACGGCTCCACCGCGTCGCTGATCGCCGTGTCGGCGGAGTCCGTCTCATTCGGCTCGTGCCGGGGTGAACCGCAGGAGGTTTCCCGGCGGATCGCGTGCTTCCACCGCGGCCGCCGCGAGTTCGTGGAGGCGACCCGCCGCGGCGAGCTTCCGGATGTCGTCGGCGGACGGCAGCACGAGTTCGACGCCGACGAGCAAGGCGTGATGGTCGGTCGCCCGGCCGCGAGGAACGTGGTTCCGAGCCGAAACCGAGCAATGCGCAGGAGAACGGCTCGGTCGCCTTGAGCTGGACGTGCCCCATCGCGGTCCCGGCCGGGAACCCGTCGAACGGGCTGCCCGGCGACCACGGGGCACCCGTCGTGTCCGCGCCATTCGGAGCGGCGCGGGCCAGATGACGTCGACGCAGCAGGAGGGCGCGACGACGTGGCCGGTCAGCCGGTACTGGTCGTTCCGGCTCCGGAAATGCCGGACGAGCCGGCGCCTGCGGCGCGAAGCGGCCCGGGCTCGCCGAGGCGGGCGCCGTCCGCCGCAACCCCGGCGGCTTCGTCGGCTCGTCCGGCGGCGGCGCTGGCTCCGTACCCTCATCTGAGCGGCGGCGGCGCGGCAGATGCCCGGAAGTCCGCTCTTGGGTGGACGAACGGAGCAGTCGCGGCGACAGGTTTCGGACAAAATGCGGATCGCTGCTGGACCGGATTCGACTCGTCTCCGCACACTCGGCCGACAGTGGGTTTCTTTCCCCCCGGCCTTGGAGGAGTTCCGATGCGTCGAAGAATCGCCCTCAGCCTCACCGGTGCCGCCGTTCTCGCGGCGAGCCTCGCCGCCGTCGTCGCCCCCGCCGCCCAGGCTTCGCCCGGACTGATCGCGGCCATGCAACGGGATCTGGGCCTCAGCGCCCACCAAGCGAAGACCCGGCTCGGACAAGAACTGACCGCGTCGAAGCAGCTGCCCGCCGCCCGGCAGGCCGCCGGCGCGGCGTTCGGCGGCGCCTGGTTCGACCCGGAGCTGGGCAAGCTGGTCGTCGGCGTGACCGACCCCGCCGTGGCCGACGCGGTTCACCGCACCGGCGCGGAAACCGTTCCGGCGCACGTCACCGCCGCGGCGCTCGACGCGGCGAAGACGGCCGTCGACAACGCCGCGAAGGCGAAGCGCGCCCCAGCCGAGGTCAGCGGCTGGCACGCGGATCCGCGCACCGGCAGTGTGGTCGTCACCCTCCAGCCCGGCGCGCACGGCGCGGACGTCGACGCCTTCCTCGCGCAAGCCCGCGAAGCAGGCCCGGTGACCCTCGCGACCGGCCCCCGGCCGCAGACGCTCTCGGCAGGAACCGTCGGCGGGGACCCCTACTACATCAACGGAAACACGCGCTGCTCCATCGGTTTCTCGGTGCAGGGCGGCTTCGTCAGCGCCGGGCACTGCGGTGGCGCCGGCAGTTCCGTCGCCGGCTGGGACAACTCGGCGATGGGCACGTTCGCCGGATCCTCCTTCCCCGGCAACGACTACTCCTACATCACCATCGGCAACGGCTGGTGGACCGCCCCCGTCGTGCTCGGCTGGGGCACGGTCAGCGACGTGATCGTCCGCGGCTCGGCGGTCGCGCCCGCCGGCTCGTCGATCTGCCGCTCCGGCTCGACCTCGCACTGGCACTGCGGGACCGTGCTGGGCCTGAACGAGACCATCAACTACGCCCAAGGCGCGGTCTACGAAGCGACGCACACCAACGCGTGCGCGGAACCCGGAGATTCCGGCGGCTCCTTCATCACCGGCGACCAAGCCCAGGGAGTCACCTCGGGCGGCTTCGGCAACTGCAGCTCCGGCGGCGAGACCTGGTTCCAGCCGGTCAACGAAATCCTGCAGACCTACCACCTGTCCCTCGTCACCGGCTGACCTCGCCGGTTCGTCCTGAGCAGGGTGCCGGCCTCGCCTCCGGCCGGCACCCTGATCCGGGCAGCGGTACCCAGTTTCGTCCCCCGGCCATCCGGTCGCGGCAGGCAAGCGCGCCTTCCCCGAACCGGGCAACTCAGGCGCCCGGGGACTTCTGAGGCACCGAGCCGATGACACCGGCCGAACCCCCCTCAACCGCATTCTCCGCCGAAGTCCGGCTGTCGAGCGCGGAGCTGTCTCGAAAGCGGTGAGGACCGGTTTCCAGCGCATGGGCGAGTTTGCGCACCGGCGGGAGCAGCCGGACAATTCTTCAGCTAAAACTGGACAGTTTTAGCTGAAGAGTTCTACGCTGGGGGTCATGGCCGAAGATCTTTCCGCGACCGCGGTCGAAGGTGCGCGCAGGCTGCGCGTGATGGTGGGCAGGCTGCGGCGGCGCATCAAGTCCGTGTCGGGCGACACCGGGGTGACGCCGTCGCAGATGGCGGTGCTGAGCAGGCTGATGCTGGCCGGCGAGGCGACGATGTCCGATCTCGCCGCGGCCGAGGGCGTCCGCCCGCAGTCGATGGCCGCCTGGCTCGCCGCGCTGGACGAGGGGGGCTGGCTCAAGCGCCGCCCGGATCCCGGCGACGGGCGCCGCCAGCTGATCTCCATCAGCGACGAGGGATTGCGGCGCGTCGACGACGACCGCCAGGTGCGCACCGAGTGGCTCGCGAACGCGCTGCAGGACCGTTACGACGACGAGGAGCGGCAGACGATCGTCCGGGCGCTGACGCTGCTGGAACGCTTGGTGGCGGAATGACCGCCGCCGCAGCCGCGGCGCCCGCGCGGTCCCGGTTCGACCGCGGGCTGATCGTGCCGATGATCCTCGGGGTCGTCCTCAATCCGGTCAACTCGTCGATGATCGCGATCGCGCTCGTGCCCATCGGCGCCGCGTTCGGCGCGCCGCCCGCGCAGACCGCGTGGCTGGTGTCGGGGTTGTACCTCGCGACCTCGGTCGGGCAGCCGGTGATGGGCAAGCTCGTCGACACCTACGGCGTCAAACCGCTCTACCTGGCCGGTGCGGCGCTCACCGGCGTCGCGGGCGTGCTCGGCACGTTCGCGCCGTCGCTGGGCGTGCTCGTCGCCGCCCGCGTGCTGCTCGGATTCGGGACGTGCGCGGGGTATCCGGCCGCGATGTCGCTCATCCGGCGCGAGGGCGAGCGCACCGGCGTGGACAAGCCGGCCGGCATCCTGACCGCGCTTTCCGTTGCGGGACAGACGATCGCGGTGCTGGGCCCGACGGCGGGCGGGCTGCTGATCGGGCTCGGCGGCTGGCGCGCGGTGTTCTCGGTGAACATGCCGCTGTCGCTCGCGTGCCTGGTGTTCGGCACGCTGTTGCTGCCGAAGGCCGAGCGGTCGCGGACGAAGGCGGCGCGGTTCGACGTGCCCGGCATGGTGTTGTTCGCCGGGATGCTGACGGCGTTGCTGCTGTTCCTGATGAACCCGCATGTCAAGGACCTGTGGGTGCTCGGAATCGCGCTCGTGGCGGGGGCGCTGTTCGCGTGGCGGGAGCTGCGTGTCGCCGAGCCGTTCATCGACCTGCGGCTGCTGGGCGGGAACGTGCCGGTGCTGCGCACCTTCCTGCGGACGTTCCTGGCCTACGTCGTGTCATACGCGTTCCTCTACGGCTACACGCAATGGCTGGAGGAGGGGCGCGGGCTGTCGGCGTCGGCGGCCGGTTTGGTGCTGCTGCCGACGTTCGGGTTCGCCATCGTCGTCACGACGCTGACGGGGCGGCGGCCCGAGGTATGGCGCAAGCTCGTGGTGAGCGGCGTGTTCCTGACAGTCTGTTGTGGACTGTTGCTGTTCCTCGACGGGAGCAGCCCGATCTGGCTGCTCGTCGTGGTGGGCATCGTTTCCGGGGTGCCGCAGGGGCTCACGAACCTGGCGAACCAGAACGCGCTGTACTTCCAGGCCGATCCCGCCCGCACCGGCGCGTACGCCGGGTTGCTGCGCACGTTCGTCTATCTGGGCGCGATCGTCGCGTCTTCGGCGAACGGCGCGTTCCTCACCCACGGTGCGGACACGCCGGGGCTGCGGAAACTGGCTGTGTTCATGATCGTCGTCGCCGCGCTCTTCCTGCTGGCGACGCTGCTCGACCGGCAACTGCGCCGGCTCGACGCCCGAATCGGCGAAGAACAACACGAAAGGAAAGACATTTCCATGGCACTGACTACCCTCGACGAGCGGACCGCGCTGGTTGTGATCGACCTGCAGCAGGGCATCGTGTCCGCGCCGACCGTGCCGCACTCCGGGCCCGAAGTGCTGGAGCGCTCCGTGCGGCTGGCCGAGGCCTTCCGGGCGCGCTCGCTGCCCGTGGTGCTGGTGCGGGCGACGATGGCGCCCGACCAGTCGGACTGGGCACCGGGCCGCACGGACACCCCGAGCAGGGGTGCTGCTTCCCGTCCGGAAGGCTGGGACCGGATCGTCGGCGAGCTGGGTCCGCGCGAGGGCGACATCGTCGTGACGAAGCGGAACTGGGGCGCGTTCTTCGGGACGGACCTTGACCTGCAACTGCGCCGCCGCAACGTGACGCAGATCGTGCTGACGGGCGTCGCGACGAGCGCCGGCGTCGAGTCGACGGCCCGCTCCGCGCACGAACACGGCTACCACGTGACGCTCGCGACGGACGCGATGTCCGACCTCGACGCCGACACGCACCACCACAGCATCACCAAGATTTTCCCCCGGCTGGGTGAAACCGCCACAACGGAGGAAATCCTGACAGAGCTGGAGAAAACAGCCGGGGCGTGACCGCCGCGGCTGCGCGGACTGTTTGTTCGGCTTCATAGGATCCCAGCTACGGGCTCATGCCCGGCGAACCCCGGCCACGATCCCTCGCGGATCGTGGCCGGGGTTCGCCGGTTTGCTCGCCACAGCGGCTTCTTCACCCAGGACAACCCCTGCCGCTGGCACCGCGCGCCGGATGCGCCCGCCGGTGATCCTCGAAGTTCGAGAACCGGAAGCGACGGGATCGTCGCCGGTCGCCAAGCCGTCGCCGCGAGGTCGGGCGGACTTGGCGGCGGAGGCCGTCGCGGGCGACGAGGAGCGCGATGTCCGGGCGCATCGCGCGCAGTACGCGAGCGGGTCCGGCGCAGAGTTCGACCAGTCGTTCCGCGGGGTCCGGGCAGTTCGCGGTCCTTCGGGTCGCGGGCGGCAGGCGTGCTCCTTTCTCCGGGTATCGGAGTAAGAGCGGTTCGGGACCTCCTGCGGCGCGGAGAGTGCCGATGTATGCCCATTCTGGCGAAATACCGTTATCGCCGGGATTGCAGGTATTCGCCCGGACTTCGGCGCCGCGACGCTCCGGGTCCGCACTCCCGGCGATGTCTGCCGGTAGGGTCCGTCCGGACGTGCAGAGCCGATCGAGCGCATGCGGCGGGAGAAGACACGGGTGAAGCAGAAAACGACCGCGCCGGAGAACCTCGCCAGGTCCTCGCGGCCGGTCCGCGACACTGTGCGGCTGGGTCTGGTCGTCGGTGCGCTGGGGGTGGTTTTCGGGGACATCGGCACCAGCCCGATTTATACGCTGCAGACGGTTTTCAACCCGGCGGACCCGCATCCGGTGCCGGTGAGCTCCGGCAACGTGTTCGGCGTGGTATCGCTCATTTTCTGGTCCGTGACCGTTGTCGTGACCGTGACCTATGTGCTGCTGGCGATGCGCGCGGACAACGACGGCGAGGGCGGGATCATGGCGCTGATCACCCTGCTGCGGAGATGGAGCGGCCGGCGGGGCAGGCGGGCCGCGGCGCTGCTCGCCGGGCTCGGCATCTTCGGCGCGGCGCTGTTCTTCGGCGACAGCATGATCACTCCGGCGATGTCGGTGCTGTCCGCGGTGGAGGGGCTCAAGGTCGTCGACGAGGGGTTCGACAGCTGGGTCGTGCCGATCACCGCGGTGATCACGGTGACGCTGTTCCTTTTCCAGCGGCGCGGCACGTCGGCAGTCGGCCGCGTGTTCGGACCGGTGATGATCCTGTGGTTCACCGTGCTCGGCGTGTGCGGCGTGACCGGAATCCTGCGGCACCCGGACATTCTCAAGGCGCTTTCGCCGACGTATGCGCTGGGCTTTCTGGCCGGCCATTTCGGCATCGCGTTCTTCGCGCTGGCCGCGGTCGTGCTGGCGATCACCGGAGCCGAGGCCCTGTATGCGGACATGGGGCATTTCGGGCGCCGGGCGATCACGCGCGGCTGGCTGGCGCTGGTGTTCCCGGCGTGCATGCTGAGCTATTTCGGCCAGGGCGCGCTGATCCTGGAGAACCCGGCCAATCTCAGCAGCCCGTTCTTCCTGCTCGTGCCTTCGTGGGCGCGCCTTCTCCTGGTCCTGCTGGCGACCGCCGCGACGGTGATCGCCTCCCAGGCCGTGATCACCGGGGCCTATTCGGTCGCCTCCCAGGCCGCGCAGCTCGGCTATCTGCCGCGACTGCGGATCGCGCACACCTCGGAGACCGAACGAGGGCAGATCTACGTGCCGTGGGTCAACTGGCTGCTGATGGTGTCGGTGCTGACCCTGATCTTCGCCTTCCGCAGCTCGGCGGCCCTCGCCTTCGCGTTCGGCATGGCGGTGACCGGCACGATCACCATCACCACGCTGCTGTTCTTCTACCTCGCGCGGGCCAAGTGGGGCACTCCGCGCTGGCTCATCGCGCTCGGCGCGATCCCGCTGCTGGTCGTCGACCTGCTGTTCGTCGGGGCCAATCTGACCAAACTCGTGCACGGCGCGTGGCTGCCGCTGCTGATCGGGCTGACCGTGTTCACCGTGATGACGACGTGGCGGCGGGGCCGCGAGATCGTCACCGCCGAACGCGCCCGCCGCGAGGGCGCGCTGCGGGAGTTCGTCGAGCGGCTTCGCGACGGCTCCGCGGCTTCGCAGCGGGTGCCCGGGACAGCCGTGTTCCTCCATCGCGGCGACGAGACGACCCCGATCGCGATGCGGGCCAACGCCGAGCACAACCACGTGCGGCACGAGCACGTCGTCATCCTGTCCCTCGAAACCGAGCCGGTGCCCCGGGTGCCCGCGGACGACCGGCTCGCGGTGGACGACCTCGGCTACGCCGACGACGGAATCACCCACGTGACAGCCCGGTACGGGTACATGGAGACCCCGGACGTCCCCGGCATGCTGGCGCGGCTCGATCCGGAAGCGACCGAAGGGCAGCTGCAGCTGGAGGAAGCGTCGTACTTCCTGTCCAAGATCGAGCTGCAGCGGGGCCCGGAGCCGACCATGGCGGACTGGCGCAAGCGGTTGTTCATCGCCACGTCCTACGTCGCCGCGGACGCCGCGGAGTACTTCAACCTGCCCAGGGACCGCACGGTGATCATGGGTTCCCGCATCGACGTCTAGCCGGGGAACGGGGGTGCCGCGGACTGGCCCGCGTTGTTGACGACGTCAAGCGCAGGCAGAACAAGGAAACGTGACGAGCGACCGGGCACGCCTGGATGGAGACTGACGAGCGCGAACGAATAGCGGAACCGCCGTCCCTCGCGCGGTTCGCGGTGCAGCGCACCATCCCGGCGCGCGACAACGGAGGGACAGGCGATGAGCGAACGCGGGCCCGGCCCGTTCACCGCAGACCTCGTCGACCAGCCCTGGCAATGGGAACAGGACCCCGGCACGCTCGTCGGCTACGGCCGACAGACCCCCCGACGCGAAGGATTCCAGCACCAGGCCCGCGGCACCGACGACCAGCTCCGCTTCACCGTCTACGACATCACCGCGCCCCCGCCGACCCCGGCCGGCACCACCGCGGTGCTGATCGACCACCACGTCCGCACCGGCGAATTCGTCATCCAGCTCGGCCCGGACCACTGCGGAAAGGCACCGACGCCACCCGGACTACGCCTTCCACCTCACCAACCCGCGCGGCGTCCACCTCGGCGTGCTCTCCCCGGCCAAAGCCGCCATCACTGCCTACGAACACGCTCGGCCAACCCGCCGACGAAACCCTGATGGACGCGATCCCCGAAGACTTCACCGGTCCCTCCGCGGTCCGGCATCTCGTCGATCCCGGGGCCTCCGGCGAGTAGCGACTTCCGATGAACGACATCAGGGACATCAGCCTTTCAGCGGTAAACGTTGCCTGGAGCCAATATTGGCACCAGCTCCCGAACTGGCGGCAGCGGAACCCGGCCGCGGTGCGGTATCCTGCTGATCCGGAGCAGCTGCCCGGGAGTGCGCCGCACATTCAGGTTGTGGTCGACATCGTCCCGGGACGCCGCAGCATAACCAGGCCTTTGTCGTCGTGACATTGGGCGCGGGGGAGTTGCTGTGCGGCGGGATCGCTGTGGCGTTCCCAGTCCTCGCGACGAACAAGGAGCCGGTGGATCGCGTCCTCGTCCATGGTCGCCAGCCGCGGCCAGTCGTCGAGGCCCAGATGCCGCATGGGTTTGCAGGCACCGTCGGTGGCGAGCGCGGCCCACGGAACATCTCGGCTGGAAAGCGGCGCACGAGGGCGTGGTGCGCGGCGTCGGGGTCGGCCTCGGCGATCCAGTAGCCGCCGTCCCGGTCGCGGCGGGCTGCTTGCTGGGTCTGGAGTTCGCGCAGGATCGTGCGATGGGCGTCGTCGAATCCGGAGCCTTCGGCGAGCCGCTGGCGGTAGCGCCGGCCGGGTGCGAGGTCGAGTGCGCTCAGCCGGTCGTCGGTGAGCGCGGCGTCGGGCAGGACGATGAGGTTGTCCCCGAGGATGAGGACGTCGATCCACCCGGCGTGTTCGCGCAGGAGGGTGACCGTGCTCGACGGCGGGAACTGTCGGGAGTTCGGCTTCTGACTCGCGTCCGAGCCAGTCGCGCAGGCTTCCGCCGAGTTCCTCGGCGTAGCGGGCGGGCGGCACCGGAACCGGCACGAACGCCGACACCCCGTCGAACTGGATCACGGCACGGGACGTGGCGAGCACTCGGTCATCGCCGTCGTGGGCCGGGGGCAGTTGGCTGACGATCGCCTTCATCGGGCTCGCCGCCCTGCTCGCTTGTCTCGATGTTCTCAACGGCGCGGCTGTGCGGTCCATTCGTCCGAGAGCGCCGAGTACAGAACGGAATCTCGCCAGGCACCGTTCGTGAACACATGATCGCGAAGGACGCCTTCACGAACGAACCCCCGGCGCTCGACCACGGTGTGCGATGCGGCGTTGTCGGGGCCGATGGCCGCGGTGACGCGGTGGAGGCCGAGCAGCCCGAACGCGAATTCGAGCATGGTCTGCACTGTGTCGGTGGCGTAGCCGTGCCCCCAGTATTCGGCTGCGACGGCGTATCCGAGCTTCGCGGCCCGGACGCCGGTCAGGCCGAGGCGGCAGAATCCGATGAGGCGGTCGTCGCCGAGCCTCGTCATGCCCAGGCAGTACTCGCTGCGGGGTTGCAGCTTCGCTCGCCCGACGGCATCGTCGATCATCGCCTGAGCGGCGGCTCTGCTTCTGCTGTCGAACGAACGCGGATTCGCCGTCGGAGGAACGGAACTCGCGCAAGCATGTCAGCGCACCGGAGAGGGAGACCGCGATGTCGAGATCGTCCTGGTTCGTGGTCACCGGGGAGCGCCAATCGTTGTGCGGTGAAGTGCCTGATCGAGTCTCCCCGTTCGTTGGCGGCCCGGCTCTCGGGGGCAACCTGCAGAAGATGCCGTTCAACATGGTGCACCGCGGCAACCGCTCCGTGCGTCCGTCGCGCTGTCGGCAGCGCCGTGACGGCTGTCAATGCTTCGGCGGCACCCTCGACTTCTCCGCGGTTGATGCGGGAGATGGCGAGCGCGCACCGGCCTCGTCGCCGAATGCCCGGTCGGCCTCGTCCGCGGCCTCGTAGGCGCCGACTCTGCCGCGACCGGTCCAGCGGGAACGGCCAGGGGGCGAGATGTCCGGACCAACGCCGTTCCTACTCCAGTACGGGGGCAGTTTCCTCCACACAACGTCGCTTCCCGACGGGACTGTCTGTTCGACGTCCGCTGGGGGTAAGGGCGCGCGACCTGCGCGAGATCGCCCAGTCGACTGAAAAGCGGACCTGACTGTTGTGGCAAATGCGAACCAGGGCAAGAATCTGGCCAGAACGGCCCGAACAGCCACTCAAATCAGGCCCTTCACACGATGGGAGCAAAGTCGTGAAGAAAACTCTCGTAACCCTCGTGACAACGTGCGGTGTCGCCGCCCTCTTGTTGACACTAAGCCCCACCGCGAATGCCACACCGAATCCTGCTGGTTACCGCAACGGAGAAATACTCCCCGTAAACCTCGACGGCTACATCGAATGCTATTGCAACTACGGTCCGACATGGCGATGGAAACCGGTTTTAGAATACGGATCTATATTTATTAACGACTGGGAGGCGAGGCTTGCCGATGTCATTGATTATGGCTACGTCTACCATAACGGAGTCAAGGTGAACCTGTATCAAAAGTAAAGAATCAAGGCTTGGCGAGCGGGTTGATCATGGTGCGGCGTGTTGCCGTGACGTGCGGACGGGCACTTGGCAGAGGGAAGGTGCCTAGTACTTGCTGATCTGGTCATGCTCTTGCTGGCTGGCGGCGTAGCCGGGTGCGCTGATGGAAGCAGCGGGCGCGGGCTTGGTATTGGCGTCGCCACCAGATCCAGTGCAGGTGGTGGGTCTTGGGTAGATGTCGGCGGGTGAGAACAGGCTTTTGATCTCGGCGACGGCGAGGGTGATCAGTCCGAGGTCTTGCGGTGGCTGGTCGCCGGGTGTGGTCGGCAGGGCCGGGGCGGCAGGCGTTTTGACAGATGGGTTTCTTTGCCAGGAGTTGATTTCCGGAAGACGTTAAACGGACGTGGTCGGATGGTCGCCTTCCCCGATTGGTCCCCCCGCGGGTTGAACCTGGTGGAAGGTTGGTTCGCGGAGGTGACCGACCGCAAACTGCGTCGCTCGGCCCGGTGCGGCGGCAGGGAACTGGAGATGACGTTGATGCCTTGGATCGCCGATGGAACGAGAACCCGAAACCGTTCGTGTGAGTCAAAACCGCCGGCGAAAGTCTGAATAGCCTGGCCCGCTGCTGTGCTCGGATAATCAAACGATCAACGAATCAGAGCACTAAGCGCTGTCTCGTAACCCGGTGGATGGCCGTGACGGCGGGTAGTTGATCATGTCCGTGTGCAGGTGATCTCGTCATCGAGCCCAGAGTGGATCCACCCGTTCACCGGGTTGCAGCCCGCCCGGTTCCGCAAGCTCGTGCGGGTGGTGGCCGTGCGCGGTGGTGAGGACATCGCCGACGGCCGCCCCGGCAGGCAGTGGGCATTGTGCCTGGCGGATCGGGTACTGCTCGTGGCGACCTGCTGGCGCACGAATCTCCGGATGCGCCAGATCGGACCGTTGTTCGGGGTTTCGCACTCCGCGGTGCACCGGGTCATCGACGCCCTCGGCCCGCTGCTGGCACTGGCCCCGGTCCGCCGCCGACGGGTTGATCAGATCGCGATCGTGGACGGCGCCCTCGTCCCGACCCGCGACCACCGACTGGCGGCACCGTCGAAGAACTACCGATACTCCGCCAACCTGCAGGTAGCCGTCGACGCCGACACGCGCCTGGTCATCGCCATCGGGGACCCGCTGCCGGGCAACCGCAACGACTGCACCGCCTGCCGCGATTCCGGCATCGAACAGAAACTCGCCGGCTGCCCGGTCCTGGCTGACGGCGGCTACCAAGGCAACCCGGCGGTGATCATGCCCTACCGCAAACGCCGCGACAGGCAACCGCTCAAAGCCTGGCAGGAAGACCTCAACACCACCCACCGCACGATCCGCGCCCGCGTCGAACACGCACTCGCCCGCATGAAGCTGTTCAGCATCCTGCGCGACTACCGCCGCGCCGCCAGCACACTCGGCGACACCGCATCCGCCATCGCCAACCTGCACAACATCATCCTCACCGGCTGACCACGCCATCACCGGCAAGCACTCCAAGATCAGTTACGAGACATCCCTTAGCTCATCTCAGCCAGCTTTGAGGCAGCGTCGAAATTCATGAGTGCTGACAGGCGAACAGGTATCTCGGCCGTCAACCTGTGAGGATGACCTTTCCATGGCGGTCGTACCTGCGGACGTGCTCCAGTGCTTGTCTGACCTCGTGGAGTCGGTAGGTTGCCGCGATTCGTGGTGTGAATCCCGTTGTGCCGAGTAGGCCGACGGCGTGTTCGGTGAGTTCCGCGCGGGCGTCGGCGGTGAGACGATCGAGGTGGCGGGGCAACCAGAATCCGCGGACGGTGATGTCGGCGAACACGAGTTCGTGCGGCGTGACGTTGATCGCGCCGCCGTCGAGCATCCCGTAGACGATTATCTGGCCACCGGGTCGGACGCAGCGGACCGCGGCGTTGCCGGTGCGCCCGCCCACGGCGTCGAGCGCGCCGTGCAGGCCGAGTCCGCCGGTCACCTCTCGCACTCGGTCGGCGAGCGACTCCGAGGCGAGGTTGACCACAGTTTCCGCGCCAGCGCGGGTGAGTGCGTCGGAGTGACGGGCGTTTCGGACCACGCATACGCAGCGGATACCGTTGCGGTGTGCGAGGTGGAGGATCATTCGCGACAGTGCCGACGCGGCAGCGGTGATCAGCAGCCATTGGCCGGGGCGCAACGCGAGCTGCCGGACCAGCAGGAGGGAAGTGAGGGGATTGATGGTGAGTTGGCAGGCGAGTTCGTCTGCCAGCCAGTCTGGTACTGGGATCGCCTCCTCCTCCGGCACGGCGATGTACTCCTGCCAGGTGCCGATCGCTGAGACCGCCACACGTTGACCCGCGCGCCGGCCCGCGGCCCTGGTCTCCTCGATCGTTCCGGCGCCCTCGAATCCCGGCACGGCGGGCAGGTCTGGCGCGCGCCCGTAGCGCCCTCGGATGAACAGCTCGTCGGACGGGTTGATCGGACGCGCCCGGAGCCTGACCAGGACCTCCCCGTCGTCAGGGTGTGGCCGGGGCCGGTCGACGACGGTGACCACGCACGGTGGTGGG
Organism: Amycolatopsis rubida; assembly: GCF_900115345.1. GTDB lineage: Bacteria > Actinomycetota > Actinomycetes > Mycobacteriales > Pseudonocardiaceae > Amycolatopsis > Amycolatopsis rubida. The sequence goes on from NZ_FOWC01000008.1 coordinate 398,506, forward strand.
CCGGTGCGGGTGAACACGACGCTGCGCATGGCGAGCTCAGCGCCGCGTCATCCGCGGCTGGCTGTATTCGATGTCGGCGGCCAGCACGGAACCGGAGTGCAGCATCTTGTTCGCGAGCACGAACGTTGCGCCGCCGTCGGTGACGGCCTCCCGGAGGTGCCCAATCGTCTTGGCACCGCCCGACGCGATGACGGGCAGCCTTGTGGCGCTGGCCATCGCACGAGTGAGGGCATGGTCGAAACCTCGTCCGGTACCCTCGCGGTCGGCGCCGTTGGCGAGAACCATGCCGACGCCGAGTTCGGACAGCGTGCGTCCGAATGACACGGCGTCGATGCCAGTGGAGGTCCTGCCGCCGTTGATGTAGGCCGTCCACCCCGGGCCGCCGTCCGAGGTTCTGGCGTTGACGGCGCCCATCATCCGCTTGGCACCGAATCGGCCGGCGGCCGCCGCGACGGTTCTCGGGTTGGTGACGACACTGGTGTTGACTGAGACTGCGGCGGCGCCGGCGTCCAGGAGCAGTCCGCAAGACTCAACGGAGGACAGGCGACCGTGGTCCAGTGACACGAAGACGTCCGCCGCCGTGGCGGCCACGCCGGTGATCACCTTCACCGCGTCGTCGAGCTGGTCCCACGGGTCGACGATGTCGAGGAAGACTTGTCGAGCGCCCGCTGAGACGTACGCCGAGACAACCTCGACCGGGTCGAGCGGGTCGGCGAGATCCGGGATGCCAGCGGGATCGGTGCAACGCCCCGTGCTGATGTCCACGCAGGGGACCAATTGGTTGAGCAGGCGCTGTGCACGGTTGACTGACACGGCAATCCTCCCGGTTCGATCGTGGTGCGGCGAGGCGGCGCAGGCGGGGACTGGCGGGTCGATGCGGCGAGCCGCTTCGACGGCGGGCCGGATCGTGTCCTCTCGGCCGCCCCAGCCAGCGGTGTAATGGCTGGCTCAGAAAACCGCCGGAGTGGGCGGCAGCGTGTGAAAGGCGCCCGTGGCCAAGACACGCCGGTGAGGTCGGGAACGATGGGTGCTGTGGCTCTTGAAGACATCGACGCCATATGTCGGCCCGTACCACATGGTCGCCTCTGACCGGCCGCGCCTGGCTGGTCAGGTTGGTGGTCGACCACGCCAGCCTGTCCCGACCCGTGCGCGCCCTTCGGCGTCGCCGGCGAAGTCGCGGAGGCAGGCCAACACGATCTGCGCGGCCAGCGTCCGCGCCGTTGCTGTCGATCAGCCGAAGAGGCTGGCTGGCAGCGCGTACAGCACGTGCTCCTTGGCCTCCGGATCCACCGGTCGGCGCTCGCCGATCTCGCCGAAAGGGACACCCCCCGGAAGGCGGCTCCGCCTCCCGGCGCGGGAACAGCCGCAGCGGCTCCCGCGCCGGGCCGTGCCCGATCGACGCGGGACGGCCGCGTCGGGCACCCAGCAACAGGGGAAGGGAATCCGGGTCCACCATCACGGTGTGGGACGAGCGGACGTCGACTTGGCGCCGCTCGCCGAAGCCCCGTTCGGTCAGCAGGGCTGCGTGCAAGGGCCAGCAGGCGGTGGCGATCTCCTGGGCGCCCAGGTCGAAGGTCCTGATCGAACCGTTGATCTGCCCGGCGACCGACGCGCGCGTTCCCGCCCACACGGTGGCGGGCCTCGACGAGGACCGCATCGCACTCCCCGTCGGCAAGCCATGCGGTGGCGCGGCCCGCCATTCCCGCTCCCGCGATGCCGACACGCATGATCGCCACCTCCGTCCTCAGATGATCGAGTGGCGCCTATGCCCAGGACTCGACCGCGGATCGCCAGACCTCTCCGATGTTCGCTTCCAGCAGCCGGGCTGAGAAGACCGCGTCGTCCGGGTCGTCACCGCGTTTGAGGCCGTCGTCCACAACGTCCAGCGCCAGGGACAGCAGCTCATCCTCCGCCGTTCCCTCGTAGTAGCTGATGACCTCCTCCGGCACCGTGAGGGAGGATTCTCGGATGCCTGCCACCAGCTTGAGGCAGTCCCGGAAATACACGGTCATGTCGGTGTGCATGGCCAGTGCCATGCAGGTCTGGCTGCCGCGCGCCGCGATCCACGACGCGCATCCGTTGAACGCGTGGATCCGCGGGTCGGGCACCCGTCGCCGCAGCTGGGCGTCGGTCAATCCGAGCGCGTGCGCGCAGGCTGTCAGCTTGGGCGTGGCGTTGGCGACGAGCTCGGCCAACCGGGTGAAGAGCTGGACAGCGGGCCGGTGGGGATACCTGGCCATTCCCATGCCGTAGAACACCAGCTCGGCCTCGTGCGCCTGGGCTTCGGAGAGGACGAGGCCGCGTAGGTGGTCTACGGTCAGGCGGCCCTTGGCCAACTCGTCCAGGACGGCGTTCCCTACCGGCTTCTCGGCTCGCAGCGCGCTGAGCCGGTCGACGAGTTCGGCCGCCTTCACTTGCGGGGTCATTGTGGTCCCTGCCTTTCGGGTACGGGTTTGATCTGGTCGTTCGCGGGATCGGAGCGCTCGGGGCCTGCGGGTGTGGCTGCCGTCGGGTCGCCGCTAAATGGCTTGAGGAGGTTCGCCGCGCTGAGCCCCGCTTGGCGACCCGGCCGCCGATTGGGATCTGCGACGCGATCGCTGTGCAGGGAAGACCTCGCGGCCTGCGGACGGCCGCCGTGGTGCGATCGCGGCCCCATCCGGCAGCGCATCGGCAGAAACCGGACCTCGCGACGCGGCCGGCGGCGGGGCAGGCCGCTGTGCTGGTGGGCTCGGTCCAGGCTTCGATGGAGCCCGTCCTCTGCCATGGTGTGGCCCGTCCTAGCCAGACGGCCGCCGAATGAAGCCCGATGTGTGGAAATAGTCCAGGTACAGGTCAAGGAGTTCGTCGGTGACCGGCGGGAACGCCACCGTGCTGCCGGCGAGCGCCCTTTCGCTGTTGGCGCGGCTGAAGCGGGGGAAGGCGTGGCGGATATGAAGGTCGTAGACGGTGGGGTGGGTTTTGCCGCGGTAGCCGGGAAAAAGGGGGAGGAACGGGGAGAACGGGTGCTCGGGATGCCGTTCAGCGAAGCGGGCGAACTCCTCCGCCCAGCGGCCATAGGGCAGCTCGCGGATATCGAAACCCGCGTGCCGAATCCGGTCGACCATCGTGGTCAGCAGCGCCGGGCGGGGGTTGGCGAGGTGGTACACCCTCAGGCGCGCCGCGGGGGGCGCCGTCGCGATGTGGATGACGGCGGCGGCCAGCCGGTCGACGGGGACGAGGTCGAGGGGCAGGTCGATATCAGGTGCGAGGCCGGTTTCGGCGATCATCTTGAACATCGCTGGGAGCGCGGTCGCGCTGTTCCAGGCTCCTGTGCCCAGGGCTCCCGCGATTTCGTGCGGGCGGTGGATCGACACAGGGATGCCCACCGACTCCGAAGCCCGCTGAAGAAGCCGCTCGGACACCCATTTGGTCTCCAGGTATCCCATGGAAAGGCGGTCAGGGTGTGGCAGGGGCAGGTCTTCGGTGATGTGCTGGACGCCGGAACTGCCGATGCCGGCGAGGACGCCGATAGTGGAGAGGTAGTGGATGGGTACGCGCCGACGCGCCGCGAGCTCGATCAGCCGCCTCGTCGTGGTCACATTGGCGGACTTGAGGCTTTCGTAGGGGTAGAGGAAGTTCACGTGCGCGGCCGCGTGCACGATCAGGTCCACACATCCCGCCAGTTCCGTGTGTGCCGACTCGCTCAGGCCCAGCCGCGGGTCGGCCAGGTTGGTTGGGAGGGCGCTGACCCGGGCTCCGGGGAATCGTGTTGTGTCTAGCCCGAAGCGGCGGAGGTTGTTCCTGATCCGCCGTCTGGCGTGAACTCTGTCGCGCGCTCTGACCGCGCAGTGGACATGGGCACGCGTCTCAGTCAGCAGCCGCTCCAGTAGGTACGCTCCGACGAAACCGGTCGCCCCGGTCAACAAGACGTGAGACGGGCCGCCCGGATCTGGGGGCGGAGCCGCTGGCGGCCCAGGACACGACAGTCCCAGCCGGGTTTCGCAGTCGAAGTCGACGGCAGGCGGGGAGTCCTGGCGGGTCCCGGCCTCAGCGGCCAGCGCACTGAAACCGCGCAGTGTCGGCCGGTCCAGCATGCCGCGCAGCAGCCCGCTCGCGTGCTCGACGGGGATCCCGAGCGCCGCCTGCGCCCGCAGGACCACCTGCGCGGCCAGCAAGGAGTCTCCGCCAAGTGCGAAGAAGTCGTCGCCGGGCCGTACGTCGGGGACCTTGAGGACATCACTCCACAGGGCGGCGATTGCCGCCATCTCGCCCGGGACGGGCACATCGGTGGCGGTGGAGCGCCGGGGGAGCCGCGTCGTGTCAAGCTTCCCGCGTGGGCTCAGCGGCAAACGGTCGAGCACGGTGATCGCTGCGGGAAGCAGGTGGTCCGGCAGCCGCGCGGCCATCTCGGCGCGGAGGTCGGACCCCGGGGGCATCGTGCCCCCAGCGTGACTCGGCGTCACGTAGGCGACCAGCCGTTTGTGCCCCCCGTCGGCCTCCGCCGTGGCGACTGCCTCGCCGACGGCGGGGTGGGCGCGCAGGGCCGCCTCGACCTCGGTCAGCTCGACGCGGAAACCCCGGATCTTGACCTGCCGGTCCCGTCGTCCGGTGAAGTCGAGAACGCCATCGGGGAGCACTTTGACGTAGTCACCTGTGCGGTAGAGAAGTGTCGGATAGTGGCCGTCGACTGTCTTGCGGACGAACTTCTCGGCGGTGAGGGCGGGGTCGCCGTAGTAGCCAAGCGCAAGCCCCTGTCCTCCGACATAGAGCTCCCCTGTCTCGCCGACGTCCGCGACAGTCCCGTCACTGCGCAGAACGACACACGAGGACCCGTTGATCGCCCGACCGATAGGCACGCTCGCGGCACCCTCGGGTACGTCCTCGATGAGATACGCGGTGGAGATCACCGTGTTCTCCGTTGGCCCGTAACCGTTGACCAGGCGGCCCGGGGCCCCTGTCCGCAGGACTCGCCTGCACATGTCAGGATCGAGCCTGTCACCGCCGACCACGACCTGCCCGACGCCCTCAAGCGTGCCCGGGTGGGTGCGCGCCAGCTGATGGAAAAGGGCCGTGGCTAAGAACAAGACCGTGATGCCAGTGCTGTTGATGAATTCGCGGAGCGCCGGTGGTGACAGGAGAGTCTCGGGACCGATCAGCACGGCGCGGGCGCCGTTGAGCAGCGCGGCCCAGATCTCGAAGGTCGACGCGTCGAATGCCAGGGGCGCCCCCGCCATCACCCTGTCGTCCGGATCGAAGGTGGCGTAGTCGGCGTCAATCACTAGGCGGAGGATGGCGCGATGAGGCACCAGAACGGGCTTCGCCCGGCCGGTCGAGCCTGAAGTGAACATGATGCATGCGGGATCGTCGCCCCCGGTCCGTACATCCTCGACACGGCTGACCGTCTCCGATGGCGGCGGCTGAGGCATCACCGCGCGCAGGCCTTTGATCCCGCACGTGACCTCCGCTGGCGCGATCACCACGCTCACGTCTGCGTCTTCGGCCATCCTCTGCAGCCGCTGGCGCGGACAGGCAGGGTCCAACGGCACGTAGACAGCGCCCGCGTACAAGACGCCGACCATAGCTACCAGGGCATCCAGAGACCGGGGGTGAAGTAACGCCACCCGATCCCCCGGCTCCACCCCTATCCGCCGGAGCCGCTCGGCGACGACTGCTGCCCGACGGGCGAGCTCACCGTATGTCAGGTAGTCAGCGCCGTCTTGTGCCGCTACTGCGCTGGGACGCGCCGCGGCCCATCGAACAAAGGATTCCACGACGCTACCGGCCCGCAAGCCGTCCGCTCCAAGGACTTGTCGAGCGTGTTCCGATCCTGCGCCCGGCCCGGTCAAAATCGATCTGCTCCCCATTTCCGTTCCCTTGCTGCTTTCCCGATCCTGTCGCTGACTTCGCGGAGTCCGCGGAAGTGCAGGCTGCATCTCGTAGAAATCCCGAACTTCACCGTATTTACCGTCCCTTTCCGGCTATGCTTGATGCCTGCGCCGCCGCAAGACCGCCGGACGGTGAAAATCTCGATCTTCGATCCTGCAATTGTCGATTCCCGGAAGGTGGTTTTCCAGGTGATTCGCTTCGCGAGAAGTTGATTATCTGAGGGCGTTAACCGGACGGGGGCCGGGTGGTTCCCGGGTCGCGCGCGTTGTCGCGGTGGCTACGTCGACCCGGTTGTCGCCTCAGGTCCGCCTTCCCGTCGTGCTGGCACGGCACGACGGGAAGGCGTTTTGCTGTTTCGAAACACTCATCGATCGCCTTCGCCGCGGGCTGCCGGGCGGACTCACGCGCCCAGTTTTTGTGTCGTCGCGCGGATCGTTCGCCTGCTCGCTAGGTTCGTCGACGAGCGTCCGCGACCGGTTCTCGTCGACCGTCCAGTCGACCTCGCCGGGGTCCTCCGTCCGTGTTCGGCGGTTAACGGCTCAATACCACCTTCAGCGCACCGGTTTCGGCTGCCCGTTCGAACAAGTCGTACGCCGCTTCCATTTCAGGCAACGCGAAGCGGTGGGTAACGAACTGGCTCGGATCCAGCCGGCCCGCGACCGACATCGCCAGCAGCGCGGGTGTGGTGGAGGTGTCGACCAGCCCTGTTGTGATGGTGATGTTGCGAGCCCACAGCTGTTGCAGGTGCAGCGCGGCGGACTCGCCATGCACGCCGATGTTGGCCACGCGGCCCCCCGGCCGCACCAGCCGGGTGCACAGTTCGAACGTCTCCGGGGCGCCGACGGCTTCGACTGCGACGTCCGCGCCGAGCCCGCCGGTCAACTCCGCGACAGCCGCGACCGGGTCGTCGGCGGCGCTGAGCGCGATGTCCGCACCGAACCGCTTGGCCGCCGCCAAGCGGCCCGACGACCGGCCGACCGCGATGATGAGGCCGGGGGTGAACAGCCGGGCGGTGGTGATCACCGCGAGCCCGATCGGGCCCGGCCCCACCACCACAACGGCTTGGCCCGGCTGCACTGCGCCGTTGCGCACCCCAGTTTCGAAGGCGGTGGGCAGGATGTCGGACATCATGACCGCATCCTCGTCGGTGACGCTGTCCGGCAGTACGTGCGTGGACCAATCGGCGAACGGAACCCGCACGTACTCGGCGTGCGTGCCGTCCACGCGGTGCCCCAGCATCCAGCCGCCGCCGCCCAGGCACTGACTGTAAATGCTTGCGCGGCAGTACCTGCACCGGCCGCATGCGCTGATGCACGACACCAGCACGCGGTGGCCCGGCTCGAGGCCGGTGACGGCCTGCCCGACCTGCTCCACGATCCCGACCGCCTCGTGTCCCAGCACCCGCCCGGGCTCGACCTGCGGCACGTCGCCCCGCAGGATGTGCAGGTCGGTGCCGCATATCGTCGTCGCCGTGATCCGCACGACGGCGTCGGTCGGATCGATCAAAGCCGCATCCGGGACCTCGGCCCACTCGCGCCTCCCGGAACCTCGGTACACCAGTGCTTTCATTAGCCCTCCGTGCTTTCGACCTTCTTTGCGGCTGCCCCGGGAACACAGTGCGCTTATCCGCTTCACGGGATAGAAAATGGCAGTATTGCGGAATTGATCATCGGCTGCTCCTGGGTGAGGCCAGCATCGAAAACCGGGACGGTGTCCGCGAGAAATCGTAATGGAGCGACCGAATTCGACATGTTGTTTACCGTCGGTCCGCGAGGTTTTCGACGTCTCGAACGGGGTGTGTCAACCGATCCTTGCATGAAGGCCGAGTACAGGTCGAGTTCCGCTGCGGCTGAATCTGTTTAACCTTGCGACGCGTTGACCGGACTGGCTGTCGCCGAATCCGGCGCGCCTCGCGCTTGATCGACTGGAGTGCCCGCTGACCGGAGGCATTGTTGAGATTTCGCCGACATCTCGGTTGCGTCCGGGTTCATTCGTTGGGTTCGAGCAGTCCGCGCTGTCGAGTCGCCCGGGAAGTCGAAGATTGGCCGACTCCGGGTGGCACCGGACCTTCGCCGTCGGGTGAACCCCGTTGCTCTCCGTGCCGGGCGGTGCGAGGGAGGAGATGCCGACTGGCGCGGACGCCGAGGCAGGGGCGACGAGGACTTCCGCTCCCCGAGCGACGTCTGTGCGTTCTGCCGTTACTTCATGGACTTGGTGAAGACGGGGCTGGACGGCAATACGAACCCGTACCGGATCGCCGACCTGCCCGCTTGCATGAAGGGCGAGCGCTATGAGTTCGTGAATGAGTACGGAACCGCAGTGCGAAAGCTGCTGGTGGCGGGTGTGCCCGCGCGGCTGCCTCGGGGTCTGTCCCGCACCGGCAGGTGCGGCGTCCGGGCCACGCCGGGCGAGCGGGATGTCGGAGCGCTGCGGTTCGCCGGGACAGGGGAGGTCGGGTTCGGTGATGGTCACGGCTGACCGCGATAAAGCCGTTCGATGCCCACCGTGGTCCCGCGATGTTGTTCCTGGGCCAGGGATCTCGCGAGGCGATCGGCCACCGTGCCCAGCCGGTGGCGAGGCCGCAGACGACCGGCGCGTCGCCCTGTTCGATGGCGACAGCGGGGCTCACGAAGTGTCCCGAGTGCTTGCAGCACCACCAGCCGTGCGCACCGCGTTGTGGGCGGTGAACTGTTCGGGTGCCAGATGACGGCTGGGCGCATAGGTTTCTCCGGAGGTGGATCAGCCGAGCGCGACGGTGTTCCAGCAGGAGTGCAGAGCGGACTCCACACGGCGCGAGGCATCGGTGATCGAGGAGATGTCTTCTCCTTGGTCGATCGCGTGCTCGATGATGTCGGCGCAGGTCCGGAGGATGTCGGGCGGGGCCTCGCGGTAGTGGCCGAGGTATTCGACGACGGCTTCCGGGGCGATTCCGGTGCGGTGCAGCGCGGTCGAGAGTTCGGCGCAGAACGCGCACCACACGATGAGGTCGTTGCGCAGGGCCGAGGCCGCGGCCCCGGCGTCCGCCTCGTCCGAGAGCCAGGTCAGGAAAGCGACGAAGTCGGCGGTGCCCGGGGGAATCGGATCCGGAGCGTCGATCGCCAGGGATTCGGCCGCGGCGCGCAAGAGCGGGCGGGCAGCTGCGACGATCTTCGCCACTTCGGCGAAGAGGGTGCCTGCCGGGGTGCCGTGAAAGCGGCGGCTCAGTCGCGTGAACGTGGCCACCTCCACGGGGTGCGAACTCAGTTCGGCCGCGATCAGCCGGTTCAGGTGTTCCCCGGCGAGCGCGTCGTCGCGGATCAGCGCGTACAGCGGGGCGGCGCGGATGAGGTCGGCGGTGTCCGGCTGGAGTCGCCTGACCAGTCTCGCGGTCTGGTCGCCCGCTGGCTCGGCGATGTCCGCGGCCGGGGACGTCGCGGACGGCGAGGGCGGGGTGAGGAATCCGGAGTCGGTGAAGTAGCCGAGGTACTTGTCGATGAGGTCCGCGTCGACGGGCGGGAGGTCGAGCCCGGCGCCGGCGGTGGCGCGTTCGGTGTTGGTCCGGCTGAATTCCGGGAAGGTCCCGGCGAAGTACATCTCCTTGACGGTGATCGGGGCGTCCGCGGCCCTGTCGTTGAACATCGGCATGAACGGGGTCATCGGGTGGTGCGGATCGGCCGCGGTCAACGCGGTGACGTGCGCGGTCCAGGCGTCGTAGGGAACGGTGCGGACCGGGTAGCCGAGCGCTCGCAGCCGGTCGACGAGCAGTCCCAGCCGGGCGTCGTGCGGGTTGGCGATGTTGTAGCTGCGGCCGTCGGGCTGTTGAGTGCGCAGAATGCCGACGATCGCGTCAGCGGTGTAGTCGACGGGCACGAAGTCCAGGGGCAGTTCGACGTCCGGGGCGAGGCCGGTCCCGGCGATGGTGCGGAACCACGCGCACATCAGGGTGTCGGTGTTCCAGATCCCGCGGTCGCGGGTGCCGGTGATCTCGTAGGGCCGGTAGACGCTGACGGGCATGCCGCGGCGGCCGGCGTTGTGGACCAGTTCCTCGGCGACCCATTTGGATTCGGCGTAGCCGAGCGAGATGCGTTCGGGGAAGTCCAGCGGCCGGTCTTCGGTCAGGTACCGGATGTCCGCGGTGCCGAACCCGACGAGCGAAATGATGGTGGAGACGTGGTGGAACGGCTTGAGACGACGCCGGGTCGCGAGTTCGAGCAGGGTCCGCACGCCGCCGACGTTGGTGGCGCTCAGCGCGGCGTAAGGGTACGCGAAGTTGATCAGCGATCCGTTGTGCAGGACCGCGTCGACGACATCGGCCAAGTGCTCGAACGCGGTGTGGTCCAGTCCGAGGCGGGGCAGGGAGATGTCTCCGACGACCGGGACCACATGGTCGCGGACCTTGTCGTAGTCCAGGCCGTAGCGGCGCATCCTGGCTGCCAGCCGGTGCCGCACGTGCGCCGCGTCGCGGGCCCGCACGAGACAGTGCACTTCGGAGACCCCGGCGGCGACGAGGCGGTCGAGAAGAAAGACGCCCAGGAAACCGGTGGAACCGGTCAGCAGTACCCGTGCGGGCGCCAGCGGGTCGCTCGGCTGCGGGGCGTCGAAACGCAGGCCTTCCGGCAGTGTCGCTTCGCGGCGGAAGTCGATCGCGTGCTGGGGCGGGGAGACCCGGATGCCGGACAGCGCGGCTCGGAGCCGTTCGCTGAACTGGGCCAGGGTGGCGTTGCCGAGCAGGGCGCGGATCAGCACTCCGGTATGGCGAGCGCTGAGCCCGGTTCGGCCCCCGGCCGCTGCCGCGACCTGCGCCGCTTGGAGCGACTGCCCGCCGAGCGCGAAGAAGTCGTCGGTGCGCTCGATCACGGGGACACCGAGGACCTGCCGCCAGACTTCGGCGACTGTGCTCTCGATGCCCTCCCTCGGTCCTTCGCCGGACATCGGCACAGTCCGCGCGTCGATCGTCGCTAGTGCCTCCCAGTCGATCTTGCCGTGGGTGTTCACTGGCATGGCGTCGATGACCCGGATCTCGCGGGGCACCATGAACACCGGCACCCGATCCCTGAGGTAGCGGCGCAGCACCATCGGAAGCGAGCGCTCTTCGTCGGCGTCGGTCGTGATCCAGCCGACCAGGTAGCCCTCGTGTCCTTCCTGGGCCAGTACGTCGACCGCGGCGGCCTTGACCCGCGGATGGCTGGCGAGGGCGAGTTCGATCTCCCGGAGTTCCACCCGGTATCCGCTCAGCTTGACCTGACGGTCGCGGCGTCCCCGGAACTCGATCACGCCGTCCGCCCGCCAGCGCGCCATGTCGCCCGTGCGATACAGCCGCCCGCTGCCGCCCGAGAACCGATCGGGGACGAACCGCTCCGCGGTCAGCTCGTCGAGGTGGAGGTACTCCAGGGCGAGGCCGTCACCGCCGACCCACAACTCGCCTTCCTCCCCGACGTCGGCGAGCGAACCGTCCTTCCGCACCACGTACGCGGTCGAGTTCGAGATCGGACGGCCGATGGGAACCGATTCCGCCTCCTGCGGCAACTCGTCGATCACGTACGCGGTGCACAGCACGGAACCCTCCGTCGGCCCGTAGCCGTCGATCAGTTGCCCTGGCCGCCCGTGCTCCAGCACCGCGCGCACCGCGGCCGGGCTGAGCGCGTCCCCGCCGGCAACGAGACAGCGCAGGGTACGGAACATCGAGGGGCGCTGCGCGGCCATCTGCTCGAAGAGCGCGGCCCCCAGCCACATCACGCTCACCTGCTCGCGGACCAGCAACGACCCGAGCGCCTCGGCCGAGAGCACCGTCTCGCGATCCGGCACCACCAGCCGAGCACCGTTGAGCAGCGCACCGAACAGTTCGAAAACCGATAGATCGAAGGTCAGGTTGACGGTCCCGCAGACAGTGTCGTCCGGGCCGAAACCGACCAGGTCGCTGTTCAGGACCAGCCGGGCGATGGCCCGGTGGGGGACGACCACTCCTTTGGGCCGACCCGTCGTTCCCGACGTGTACAGCACGTACGCGGGGTCTTCTCCGGAGACCTCGGGCATCGGCGGCGCAGGAGCGTCCGCGTCGATCTCGGCGATATCCACCACCGTCGTGCCAGACGGCAGCCGGCGCGTGCTGCCGGACGGGGCGATCACGACCTCGCACCCGGCGTCGGAGAGGATCGCCTCGGCCCGTTCCGCCGGGCTCTCCGGATCCACCGGAACGAATCGGCCTCCCGCCCGCAGAACCCCCAAAACGGCGAGATACCCGGACACCGAACGCCTCAGCATCACGGCCACCGAATCGCCCCTGCGCACCCCGGCGCCGGCGAGTGCCGCGGCCACGGCCCCCACCCGGCGGTGCAACTCGGAATAGGTGATGTCCTCGCCCGATTCGGGCGCCAGTGCCACGGTGCCCCCGCTGGCCAATGCTTGTTCTGCCAGCAGCTCGTGGGCGGGCTTCTGCGGGTAGTCGGTGGCAGTATCGTTCCATTCCCGAACTGATTCGAGATGGTGCTCGCGTTCGGTTCCCATGTCTCTCCTCCTCGTGATCGGGCCGACGTGGCACGGCCGTAGCCCCTGACTCGCAGCTGGCGCGAATTCGCGGATGCGGAACTGCTGTCGTCGTGAACGGCCGTGATCGCGTTACCTGGCTCGCCGGGTGGCGGATCCGGACACGAGCGGCGCGGTGGTGTGCGCTCCGGGGAGAACTTCTGCCGCGCACCGGGTAAAGCTTCCGCCCGCCCCTATTTCGAAGAACCGCCGGGAACCCGCTGGTGCCAGGGGTTTCAGTACCGTGACTATGTTGACCGGCGTCACGAAATTGTCGGCGATGCCTTCGACCGGATCGTCATCGCAGGCATAACAGCGTTGCCGCGCGGCGGAACAGACTGGGATGCGCGGGGCGCGCCGGGCCGTTCCCGCCGCTCGATGAAGAAACTCGTCGCGCAATGGCCGCAGTGCCGGGGTGTGTGCCTGGTAGGGCACCGGAAGCGGCGTTCGGAGTGGGCCGGGCAGCGCCATCAGCTTCGTTACCGCTTCGCTGGGACCGGTGACAACGACTTGAGCAGGCGTGTTCACCGAGGCGATGACCAGGCTCACCTGACTTGTGCGGGACAGGAGATCCCGTGTCGTCTCTTCGTCGGCGTGGACAAGCACCATGGTGCCGCGGCCGACTGCTTTCCGGTAGGTGTCGTTCAGGAGGCAGACCAGGCGGGTCGCTTCGGCGAGGTCGAAGGAACCGGCACAGGCCAGGGCCGCCGCTTCGCCGAGGCTCATCGCGACGATGGCATCCGGGATCACGTCGGCATCGGCGAGAAGACGGAACACAGACACGGAAGCGGCGAACTGCGCGAGCGTCGATGTCCCGTACGGCACCTGCTCAAGTGTTCGTTCGCCGAGGAGCAGGTCACGCAATGCGGAGCCGTGCGAGTAGCCGTGGCTGGCGCTGATTTCGCCGATCTCGTCGATGGTCGCGTCGACCGTCGAGGGGTTCGTGGGAAGATGTCGGTTCGTGCCGTCGAAAACGGTGCGGAGCGCTCCGCTCGGGTCGATGCCTTGGCCGGGGAACAGGAACACCGTGCCGTCGCCGGGAACCTGGGAAATGTCCGCGGTCACTGCTTCTGTGCGGATTCACGCCGCCATAACAGGACCAGACAGGGCTGCCCGTGCTGCGGTGCCGCGCGCAGTTCCAGCATGTCCCCGTCGAGGCGTGCTGCGCGGGTCAGTTCCTTTTCCTGCCACTGCGGAGAACTCGCCAGCGTCGTCCGATGGACTACCTGGTCGTCTCGCCACTCGAACCGGCCCGCGTAGCCGATGTATCCCTCGGTGCCGGCGAGCTGGGCGGACACGCAGCCTTCTTCGGTGTAGATCAGCTGTCCTCGGCAGGTTTCCCCGAGCGGACGGACGACTCGGCCGTCCTCCTCGGCGGTGAACGACAGCAGTCGCCAGGTGCCGAGTACTGCGGGGTTTGCCGTGCTCGATGCAGACGCGCTCATGCGATCACCTTTCACCGGTCGTTGTTTTTTGCGGTCGTCACCACCAGGTCGCGGCCAGCGCGCCGGCGGTCATGCCGCCGCCCGCGCCCGCGAACAGGATTTTCTCCCCGCTGCGGAGGGGGTTGGCACGGTTCATCTGGTACAGCGTCAACGGCATGGATCCGCACCCGGTGTTGCCGAACCGGTCGGCGGTGACGCCGACTTTGCCGGGATCGATGCCGAGTACGCCCGCGATGTCGTGCAGCAGCCGCACGTTGCCTTGGTGGAAGACGAACCGGTCGACCTCGTCCAGTCGCCATCCCGCCGCTTCGACGGTCTTCCTGGTGGCTTCCGGTACTTCGCGGAGGAACAGTTCGCGAACCTCGCGGCCGTTCATGCGCATCTTGGCGCGACCCGTCGTCGCCACGTCCGCGGTCACGACTTCGCGGGTGCCGCAGCCGAGAATACCGACCGCGTCGTGGTAATCGCCGAAAGCCGCCAATGACACCGCGCGCACGCCGTATCCCGGCGGGACCGGGCCGAGAATCACCGCGCCCGCTCCGTCGCCGAAGATCGCCGCCGTGCGGCGGTCTGAGGAATCGAGATATTTGCTGTACTGGTCGGCCCCCACCAGGAGCACGGTCGTGGCATCCGGCAGACAGCGGACAAGCCCGCAGCACAGTGCCATGCCGTACAGAAAGCCACCGCACGCCGCATTGATGTCGAACGCCGGAACAGGAGAAAGACCCAGCCTTCGCTGCAGGGCGGTGGCTGTGGGCGGCATGATCTGGTCCGGTGTCGAGGTCGCGACGATCAGCGCGCCGACGCGGCCGGTTGTCTGCTCCAGCGCGTCCCGCGCCGCCGGTTCGGCCATCGCCGAGGTGGACTGGCTCCTCGCGGCGTAGCGGCGCTGGATGATCCCGGTCCGTTCGGCGATCCATTCCGCGGTCGTCGCGGCCGGTCGCGCGATCTGTTCGTTGGTGACCACGTCCGGTGGCGTGTAGGCCCCGATACTGCGGATCCCAACGGAGGGCTCGTCGAGGCTGAGGTGCACAACTGCTCCTGGATAGGGTCGGCCGATTTCGCGTGACCGCGAGTGCGTCGCTGGGCAGTGCGGCGAACACGCGTTTACGCCGGCAGCGCTCGTCTTCGGTGATGCTGCGGAGTGTGGGTTCCTCCGTTATTTTCGCGGAACGGACTCGCCGTGTTCCGCGCAAGCTCCGTTTTCCTATTTTGGTGCTTGGCCATCCGCGCGGCAAGCCGTGCGGATGGCGGATGCGTTAAGCGGTGCGAGACGTTGACCGGCGGAATCGGAACCTGAGGGCCGCCGGTGATGATCGGTTCTCGAACAGCCGTCGGTGTGCGCCCGCGACGCCACGAGAAGGCGGGTCGAGCGGGTCATCCTCGTCCGGGCGTGAAGAGCAGGCCCGCAGTCGCCGGATTGGTTGACTTGTCCGGTACTGGGCCGCAAACCGCGGTGGTTGCCTGCGAAGGTAGGACCGAGTGAGCTCGCCGCTGCCGGTCGAACATGCCGGGATGCAGCGGCGAGTTGTGGCTGCTTATTGTGATAGGAGCTGCAGTGCGTGTGCGATCGCGCAAGTGTTTCTGCTGACGGCCGCATGAGAGCGCGCGGGAGGGCAGACCGGCGATACCCGCCTCGATCACGGCGGCGTGGCCGTGCCTGAAGCCCAGCATGCTTCCGGGACGGCCGGGTCGCCGTGGAACGTGTGCATGACACGAGTCCTTTTCTCCGGGGCGAACAGAGAAATGGAACGCGTTACCAGGAAACAACCGCGCTCACGCGGTGCGCATCACCATGACACGGCAGGTGTCCGCCCCGGAGCGAACTTGCCCGGACGGCGCAGCGAATTGAGTCGGAAACACCTGACCCAGGGCTACCTCAGAGGGGGCGGCACTGTACATGCCTTCGCGGTAAGGGGCAACGGGCAAGGTACTTTCATCTCGGGAACCTGTCCGAACGGTAGCGCGCCCCTGCTCCCTCTGGACCAACGGGCGCTGCGCTGGGTAGCGTCCCGGCAACGCATAAGGTCGCGTCACCGTCGAACGCTCGTCCCCTCGAATTGTCGGCGTGACGGCGAACTTTTCTTTCGAGCTTTTCCGGAGAAATACATGGCTCTCGTAACCGTCGACTCTCCCGCTCCGAACCTCGACGATTCGAGGGTCGCCCCGCTGCTCAGCTATCCGCTCCACGTGTCCGGTGAGGACACCGAGGGCGTCGGCTGGGTCTACACCGTCAGTTCGCGTTCGCTGCTGCACGACGCCTTCACCAGCATCAGTCTCAAACGGGCACTGGAGCAGAACGCCGACGCGGCCGCGGTGCGGCATCCCTACGTGGTCGGCCGCTGCGCGGTCGCGGGCGACGAGGACGTCGAGCGAGCGCTGGCCGCGGCGTCCGCGGCGGCCCCGGAATGGGCGCGCGTGCCGCTGGAGCGCCGGATGGAGCTGGGCGCTGCCTTCCGGAAGAAATTGCTGGAGCACGAGGACGAGTTCCTCGAACTGCTGGTCGCGGAAGGCCATCCCCGCGCGCTCGCCCGGTGGGAGCTGAGCTGCCTGCTGCAGGTGTACAGCGAGGAAAGCTGTTCGTGGTACCAGCGGAACATGTACGCCGAGTTCGGGCACGGCGGACGCCGTCTCGCCGTGCGGCGCAGGCCGGACGGCGTGGTCTGCCTCAACCCGCCGCAGAACGCGCCCGCACCGAGCGCCGCGCTGGCCGTGCTGATGGTGATGGCGGGTAACGCGGTGGTGGTTCGCGCGCCCAGGAGCATCGCGTTGAGCACCATGTACGTGTTGCGGGAGCTGGCCGTTCCGCTGCTCGCCGAAGCGGGGGCGCCACCGGGCACGCTCAACCTGGTCTGCGGGAACCCCGGCCGGATGCTGCGGCAGTGGGTGGACAGTCCGCTGGTGAACGACATCTTCTACATCGGAAGCGTCGAGGAGGGGCTGAAGCTCGAACAGGAGTGCGTGGCCAAGGGCAAGAAGCCGGTGCTGGAGCTGGCCGGGAACGACGGCGTGGTGGTGTGGGCGGACGCGAACCTGGAGCACGCGGCGGAGGCCGTCGCCGAATGCTTCTACGGCTCGGGCCAGATCTGCATGGTGCCCAACTACGTGGTGGCGCACCCGGCGATCGCCGGCGAGCTGATCGGGCTGGTCGCCGCACAGGCGGCCAGGATCAGGCCGGGGGATCCGGACGACGAGGACGTGCTGCTCTCCCCGGTGCGCCGCACCGAGAGCTTCTTCGCGCTTCTCGATCAGACGACGGGGCTCGGAAGCCGCCTGGTGTGCGGCGGCAACCGGATCGAAGCGGACGGCACCGCGTCCGGCACCGGGGTTTTCCTGGAACCCACCGTGGTCCGCGTGGACGGGCTCGCTCGCGCGCGCGAGCACGACGTGGTGCGCGAAGAGACCTTCTTCCCGTTGCTGCCGATCGTCGTCCCCGAACCGGAGCTCGGCGACGGCCTGCTGGACCACGTGCTGGATTTCGTCGACGCCAACGAATACGGGCTGCGCAACTCCTTGTGGACGCGTTCGGAGGACGTGGTGGACGCGTTCGTCGACGGAGTCGGCAACGGCGGGCTGCTCAAGGTGAACGACTCCCACATCGGTTTCCTGCCCTACCTGCCCAGCCACGGCGGCACCGGGCTCACCGGCGGGGCGTTCGGGGAGGCCAACTATCCGATGTTCCGGACCACGCACCTGCAGGGCGTGGGCATCGCCAACGGCGTCAGCCCGCAGCGCGAGATCCTCGGCAGGGTACTCGGTGGAGGTGACGGGGCGGAATGCGAACGGTCGCGCTGAACATCGTCTTCGGAGGAGCGCGGCTGGACGAGGCCTTCGACGCCGTGCTCCGCTGGGAGCTCCCCGCGCCCGAGACCGGGTCGAGCTGGGAGTGGAACGGCGGGACGGCGGAAGCCGCACCGGTGATCACCTCGGGTGTCCGGCCGCGCTGGCTCGACTTCCGCACGGGCAAGCTGCGCTGGAACGAGGAGATCCGGTCCCACCGCGAGGACGGGGAGATCCGGTTCGCGTTGACAGACGGCGACTTCGCGGAGTTCGCGGGACGCTGGGCGTTCCGGACCGACGGCGACGACGTGGCCGTCCGGTTCGAAGCCGGCTTCGATTTCGGCATCCCCAGCATGGAGTCCCTTTTGGACCCGATCGCGGCGACGGCTGTCACGGCGACCATTGCGCGCGCGGTGCTCGGCATGGTTCCGCGAGGACGCGTCGAAGACGACCCGGAGCAGGACCGATGACCCGGCGCGCGTGCGTGCTCGCCGGGATCGGGGCGTGGCTGCCGCCGGGGGTGGTGACCAACGCCGATATCGAAGTCCGGCTGGCCACTTCGGACGAGTGGATCCGCCGTCGCACCGGGATCCGGCAGCGCCATGCCGTCCAGGACGGGATGGCCGCGTCCGATCTTGCCGTCGAAGCGTGCGCACGGGCGTTGAAGTCCGCCGAGTTGTCGCAAGTGGACGCTGTCGTGCTCACCACCTCCACACCGGACCGGCCGCTGCCGGCCACCGCCCCAGCCGTGGCGGCCCGGCTGGGGCTCGGTCCGGTGCCCGCTTTCGACGTTTCCGCGGTGTGCAGCGGTTTCCTCTACGGCCTCGCCGTCGCATCCGGTCTTGTCGCGGCGGGCACGGCCGATCGCGTGCTGCTGGTCGGCAGCGAGGTGTACAGCTCGATCGTCGACCCGCTCGACCGCTCGACGGCCGTCCTCTTCGGCGACGGCGCCGCTGCCGCTGTGCTGCGGGCGGGTTCCGCGGACGAGCCGGGCGCGCTGGGCCCCGTGGTGCTGGGCAGTGACGGCGACTTCGGCGACCTGATCCGGATTCCCGCGGGCGGGTCCCGGCAACGCGCCCCTGCGGCACCCGGCGACGACTACTTCCAGATGGCGGGCAGCGAGGTGTTCCGGCACGCCGTGAACCGCATGTCCGAGGCCTCGCGGCAAGCCGTCGCCGCGGCCGGATGGCGGCTGGCCGACGTCGACAGGCTGGCCGCGCACCAGGCCAACGCGCGCATTCTCGGTGCGCTCGGCGCCGAACTCGGCCTGCCGCCCTGCCGCGTCCTGTCCAACATCGACGCGGTCGGCAACACCGGCTCGGCGTCGGTCCCGCTGCTGCTCGCGCAGGCCGCCGCGGACGGCGGAGTGGCACCGGGCCACCGCGTGCTGCTGACGGCTTTCGGCGGCGGACTTGCCTGGGGCGCCACGACCTTGACCTGGCCGGCGCTGCTCCCGTGCTGACCCACGATGCGAAGGGACCGATCGACATGTTCGAGGTACTGCGAGAAATTCTGGTCGGCAAGTTGAAGATCCCGCCGGCCGAGATCAGCCCCGGCGCGACACCGGACGGTGTCGATCTCGACTCGCTGGCCATCGTCGAGCTGTCCATGGTGCTGGAGAAGGAACTCGGCGTCGCGGTCAGCGAGGACGAGATCAAGCAGGCCGCCACGCTCGGCGACCTCGCCGAGCTGATGGCGCGGCGGAGCACGAAGGTCTGATGGGGACCGAGGTGGCGGTCACCGGCCTCGGCCTGGTGACTCCGGCCGGTATCGGTGTCGCGGCGAACTGGGCCGCGGTGTGCGCGGGGGAGCCGACCGCCGCGTGGGACGCGGCGGTCTCGCAGCTTTCCTGCCGGGTGCCCGGTTTCGACGCCGACGAGCTGTTGGGGCCGCGTCGCGCACTCCGCCTGGACCGGTTCGCCCAGTTCGCGCTCGTGGCGGCGGGGGAGGCGATCGCCGACGCCGGGTTGGACCCGGAAACCTGGGACGGCGCTCGCGTGGGTGTGGTACTCGGCTGCGCCGATGGCGGCCCGGGAACCGTGGAAGCGCAGCATCGGGTTTACCTCGGCGAAGGCGCGCACCGGGTGTCCCCGCTGCTGTTGCCGATGCAGTTGCCCAACATGCTGGCCGGGCAAGTGGCGATGCAGTTCGGCGCGCGGGGACCGAATCTCGTCGTGGCCACCGCGTGCGCTTCCGGTGCCACGGCGGTGGGTGTGGCGTGCGATCTGCTCGCACTCGATCGCTGCGACCTCGTGCTGGCCGGGGGCAGCGAGGCGATGCTGACGCCGTTGGCGGTGACCGGGTTCGCCAGGATGGGCGCGTTGTCGGAGCGGTTCGGCGAACCGCACCGGGCCTCCCGCCCGTTCGACGCGGACCGCGACGGGTTCGTAGCCGGGGAAGGCGCGGGTGTACTCGTGCTGGAGCGGTCCGCGGACGCGCGGGCGAGGGGTGCCACCGCGCACGCTCGCGTCCTCGGGCACGGGGCGAGCGCTGACGCGCACCACATCACCAAGCCCGAACCACGCGGACGCGGCGGCGAGGCCGCTGTGCTCGCCGCGCTGGCCGACGCCGGCGCCGGCCCGTGCGAAGTATCCCATGTCAACGCCCACGGAACGTCCACTCCGGCCAACGACCGCGCCGAAGCGGTCATGCTCGCCAGGACCCTGCCCCACCGGCCACTGGTGACTTCGACGAAGGGCGTGACGGGACATCTGCTCGGTGCCGCAGGCGCGGTCGAGGCCGTGTACGCGGTGCTCTCGACCGAGAACCGCATCGTCCCCCCGACTGCGAACCTGGAACGCCGGGATCCGGAGATCGACCTCGACGTGGCCACCGCGGCGACCCCCGTCAGGATCGAGCTGGCGCTCAGCAACTCCTTCGGTTTCGGCGGGCAGAACGCGGTGCTCGCGATAGCCCCGGCATAGGGAACGGAATCGAGGCCGATCATGTGGCCAACTTCGGGAAGCGACCGCGTGCGGAGCGGTCGATGCTGATCACATGATCGGGACAGCCGGGATCCTCCGCGAAAGCGGACTGTTCACCATCGGCACGGTCACCGCCCGATGCCGCCGGATCGCCGACCGCGCCGGGCACGGTCTCACCGCGTTGAAGTCCGTTCAACAGCTGCTGCAAACCCGCTCTGGTGCGCGATCTGGTTTCGTGGTGCTACCGGCACTTCGACACGATCGATGTCTTCACCCCCGGTTACGAGGCCGGCTACACGCTGGCCGCGGCCGGTGCCCCCGAACCGCACGTCCGTCTCCGCGGCGATGGCGCGCGCTTCCGCCAGCGTGCGCGTTTCGGAGGGATCTCAGACCGTGACGAGCTGGCGGCCGGGCTCACCGTGGAACTCGGCGCACCCCGCCGTCAGCACCTGGACGGCGTAAGCCAAGCGTGTCAAGTCCAGGTGCGTTTCCACGGAGCGAACCGAGGTGGCGATCCGCCACGCCTCGTTGCCGCGTGCGAGGAATTCGAGCGCCTGGCGCGGAGTGCGGCCGTACAGGTGTCCTGCAGCCCACTTGACATTCAGACGCCGATGCCCGGCATCGGAGTTCAGGATCGCAGCCCGCATCCTCCTCGAACTTCGCCAGCCTGGCTGCCTGCGCTGGCATCGCCCCCGCCACCCGCGCCTCGGGAACCGGCATCAAAGGCGAGCACCCCGCCCGCACCGGCAACCGCAGACTCTGTGAGTGTGTCGGTCGGCGGTTCCGGTCTGGTCAAACGCGCGTTCTTCCTTGCAGCCTTCGCCGCACCGTCCGAGCCCGCCAGCAGGGCTTACTACGACAGGAGGAGTGCCGAAGGCAAGAAACACAACGCCGCATCTGCCAGGCCCGCCGACGCTGCGACGTCTTGTTCGCCATGCTCCGCAACCACACCCACTACCGCCGCAGCGGTGCCTGTGGTGACCTCGTCGGCGCGCAGGACAGCCAGCAGTTCATCGAGTTTCGCCGGACGCGTCGAGCCGCTTTGGTGGCGGGTGCGGTGTGCCAGGCGTATCGCGGTGTCAATTCCACGGGCATGTCGCTGAGCTGCGCCGGGTCGATGTGGTGTTTCCAGTGGACGCGGAGCGGTGCGCCTGCTGTTTGCGACTTCGCGTGTCCGCGTGCGAGAACCGGGTAGTTCACCGGATCTCGGCCTACGTCGGCACCGTGGAAATGGGGGTCGGTGCGGGTTTCGACGGCGTGGGCGACCTCGCCGGAGAGGTTGACCGCGGCGTGCCCGCGGGGATGAGCATGGAGTCACCGGCGTTGTGCTGGAGTTCCTCGCCGTAAACGGTGGCCGCGGTTCCGGAGACCACGGTGACCACGATGTCGCTGGCGCGGTCGCGGTGCGCGTGCGTGCGGAGACGGGGGTTCATGGCGACGTAGCCGACGCCGAGGGAACGGCTGCCGCGCACCCCGGTGGTGATCGCGGGGCCCTGCGGGCCGGCATCCGGGACGAGGATGTGCGCGGAGACCGGGTAGGGACTGGATCGGTCATTATGAGCGGACTCCTTGTCGGGGAGGGAAAAAGAGCACGAGCGGGTCGGCACAATGTCGAGACGTGCGATTCCACGCTTCGACCGCGCAATCAGCGTTTCCTCGGCGGCAACGGGGATGGTTCCTGGTCTTGTGCCGAAGCGGGAGGTGATCTCGCGGCTCTTGGCCAACCGGTCCGTGGCGGATTCGAGAAGACAGGGCCGCATGCATCGCTCGCAGCTGTCCGTTTCGGGCTGCAGGTGCGCAGGCTCTGCACGGCGGACACGTTCACGGTCAAGCCGGGGCGCTTTGGTCGAGAGACGATCTGGCGGGATTGACCTGGCACGAGACGCCGCGCAGTGGCGAAGGAAACAGGATTGGGCCTGGCCCTGGTCCCCGACAGGACTGCCGGCATCCGTTCCCGGTGGCTTTTCGGATCTCGGCGGGGAATGCGTCGTCGGCGGGGTAAACCGTTTCTGGCCGCGTCACCGCATCGCGCGGCAGCTTTGCCGCCGCGACCGTGCGGACAGTCTTCCGTAATTGATCACCAGCAGGCAAGATCTGGTCACAGGCCAAGATCAACCTGTGAGGACCTCGGATAACGTGTACGACTTGCCCGATTTCGATCTCGCGCCTTACGAGGCGGACTTCGGTGAATCCGCTCCGGTGCGCCGGAGTTATTGCAGCTGGACCGACGCGGGGTGGCGTTCGCTGCTGGTGCAGTGCTTCGACCATGAAACCGAGGTCGAAGAACTTTCCCTGCCCGGAGTGGCGGACGTGCATCTGGTCCTGTGCGTGGCCGGGGAGGTTCTCATGTGGACTCGCGTCGGGGGAGGAACGGTCCGCAGGCGCTGGAATCCGGGGACGATGGAACTGCTGCTGCCGGGCCAGCCGGTCGTGCGCGGGTATCGGGCGAGCGGGCCGATGCGGACCATCCAGGTGCACATCCCGTCCGGGACCGTCGCGCGGGTCGTGGCGGAGCTGGGCGGGCCGCCCCCGGATTTCGAAGCGGTGGCCGACAGGGTGAGCAAGGGCGATCCGGTGGCGGAGCATCTCGTGCGCGCCTTGCCCGCGGCGAGCAGCGCGAACGAGGTGTACGCGGAGTCCGCCGCGACGTTTCTGGCGACGCATCTGCTCGCCCGGGGAGACCGGCTGCGCCCGCCCGGGCGCGAGCACCCCGCGGTCCGCGCGGCCACCGCCGTCATGCAGGACCGGCTGGCCGAGCCTCTGACGCTGGCCGAGATCGCCGAGGAGGCGCACCTGAGCGTCTACCACCTGATCCGGGTTTTCCGGGCGGCCACCGGCGAGACGCCGCACCGTTATCTCACCCGGCTTCGCATCGAGCGGGCGCGGAGGCTGCTGCGCGACAGCACCCTGACGATCGCGCAGATCGCCGAACGCAGTGGTTTCGGCAGCCCCGGATCGCTGTCGACGGCTTTCCTGGGCCAGATCGGCGTCCGGCCGTCGGAGTACCGCAATTCTTGATCGACGGCTCCGGCAATCCAGCGCATGTACGCAGCGTTCCGAGTCGCCTACGTTCAGCTCGTGCCTCGCAACCACGCCCGCACCTCGCGCCGTGATCCGGCGCCGGTGCCTGCCGCACCGGCCGCACCGCGGTCGGTGAGTGGTTGACGGGCTTCCCGCCCGGTTCTCCGCATCGTGCGGAGTCGTCGCTGGCCGGTTGTGATTCGTCCTGCCCGCCGGCGGCGGCCGGACAATGCCGAAAAAACATGCACGGAAAGGCTCGATGGCCGATGCCCTCGCTTGTCCACGCGGATTTTCGCGCGAGCGCGCAACCCGCGGATCCCTATTGCGCCGTCGGGCACGGCGGCAGTTTCTTCCACCGGGACGGCGCCCGGCCGGGCCCGGTTCCCGCGGAGGTGACCAGGTGAGGGACTGGCAGCTCGCTCCGGAACACGACTCGGCGCTTCCCGCTGCGACGGACGGGATTCTGCGGTGGCGGCCGTTCACCGGCAATTGTTCCCGGCTGGTCGAACGCGGCGAGCACCTGGCGTTCGCGGTATCGCCCGGGAACGGGTACTTCTCGGAAGACCGCCTCGTGCGGATGATCCGATGGGGATGCGCCCGGTTCCGCGCGGTGGACCTGCTCACCGCCGACGTGCCGATGGCGGCCTGCACCTACCTCGGACGGGGATACGACGAGGGACACGCGCGCAGAAGAGCCAAACGGGACGTGCGGCAGATGGAAAACCGGATCGCCCGGGCGCTGGCTCGCGCCGAACTCCAGGGCACGCCCGTGCGGGTCCGTTACCTGGACCACGCGGTCGGCCAGCCCGGTTACCGGCGGATTCGGGCCGGCCTCGCCCAGGCCCGGAGGGAGAACCCCGCGTTCGAAGCCACGTGCCGCCGCATGGTGCTCGACGTGCTCACCGCCCGCATGCCCGAAGGCTGGCAGCCCGATCCGGCGCAGCTGGCCGCCGGCGCGGAGTACCTGGACATCGAGCTGCCCTGGTTCGCCGACACCCCGGGCGTGCTGGGCGTGACGGAATCCGTGGTGGCCTACCGGGTGGTGCCCGCCTTCGCGCCCTACCTCTACCCGCCCGGCGGAGCCAGCCCCGACCACCAGGGATTCATGCTCGTCGACGCCCCGGACGAGGTCAGCCCGCCGGGCGAGGCGAAGCCGTCGTGCGGGATCGGCGAACCGTGATGGGCGCGGGGCGCGACCACGCGGTGGTGATCGGGGCGGGCATCGCCGGGTTGCTGGCGGCTCGGGTGCTGGCCGGTCATTTCGCCACGGTCACGCTCATCGAACGCGACCGGTTGCCCGACAGTCCCCGGTCCCGGCCGGGGACGCCGCAGGATCGCCATCCGCACGGCCTGCTGACCCGCGGAGCGGAGGCGCTCGAAAGCCTGTTTCCCGGATTGCGCGACGAACTGGCCGCCAACGGGGCACCGGTGATCGACTTCTGCCAGGACGTCCGTTTCCGGTTCCCCGCCGGGTCGCCGCGCAGCATGCCGTCGGGGATTCTGGCCCAGCCGGTCAGCAGGCCGTTGCTGGAGGACGTCCTGCGACGGCGGGTGCGCGCGCTGGGGCCGGTCGTCGTGCGATGCGGCTACCGGGTGACGGGATTGCTCACCGACGCCACCGGCAGGCAAGTGACCGGGATCCGCGCGGCAGTCCGGGAATCACGGCCGTCGGAGTGCGTCACAGTCGCCGCGGACCTCGTGGTCGACGCCAGCGGCCGTTCGTCGAAGCTGCCGGATTGGCTTGCCCGCCTTGGCTTTCCGGTGCCGCGCCGAAGCACAGTGGACCCGGGGATCGGTTACGCCACCCGCAGTTACGTGCCCGCGCCCGGTACCGCGCCCGGGGACCGGAACGTGGTGCAGATGCTGGCCGCCCCGCACGGCCGGCGCGGCTGCTTCGCCACCACTGTCGAGCACGGGCGGTTGCTCGTCGCTTTGCAGGCTGTCCACGAACGTCCCCCGCGTACCGACGCCGAGTTCGCTGCTTTCCTCGGCTCGCTGGACGGCGGCCTGGCCGAGGCCGTCGCCACCCGCAGCCCGCAGCCCTCGATCTTCCGCTACTCCCACGCGGTCAACCGACGCCTGCACTATCACCGCCTGCGCCGCTGGCCGGACGGGCTGCTCGCCCTCGGCGACGCGGTCTGCGCCTTCAACCCCGTCTACGGGCAAGGGATGGCCGTGGCGGCGGCGGAGGCCCAGTTGCTCGACGACCTGCTGGACCGCCGGGCCGGCCAGGCCGGGCTGGAGAAACGGTTCCAGCGCCGGCTGGGCAGTCTCACCCTGGGACCGTGGCTGCTGGCCACTGCCGCCGACCGCGGCTGGCAGCCCGGCCCGAAGCCCCTCGCGGCCCGCGCCGCGCTCTGGTACCTGCGGCGGCTGTACTTCCTCATCCCGCGCGTCCCCGCCGTTTTCCTCCGCTTCGCCAGGGTGATGACCATGGTCGCGGGTCCGGCGGCGTTGGCCCATCCCGCCGTGCTGTTGCGCGTCTTGCTCGACCGCCGCGCAGTCCCGGCCGGCTCCGGGGACTGTCGCGCGCCTGAACCGCTATCGAGTCCGAGGAGGCCGTCATGACCCGGGAGCACCGCGGGGCCGAGGAGCCGATGTACAGCGCGGATTCGGCGACCCGGCAGGTGATCGTGGAACCGTTCTGCGTGCTCGGCGGCTTCCGTGCGCTGTTCCTGCAAGCGCTGCACCCCCGGGCGGTCGCGGCGGTGACACAGAACAGCGGCTACCGGCAACGGCCGCTGGAACGTCTCGCCGCCCTCCGCCGCTACGTGCGAGACACCACCACCGGCACGGTCGCCGAGGCGCGCGCCGCCGGTGCCCGGGTCAGGGCCGCGCACTCGGCCCTGACCGCCTACGATCCGGTCACCGGCGAGGAATACCGCTTGGACACGCCATCCCTGCTGCGCTGGGTCCACGTCGTGGAAACAGAGTCCTATTTGGACGCCGCGCTTCGCTGCGGGCTGGAATTGAGCCCGCGGCGGGTCGACGCCTACTACGCCGAGCAAACCGCCCGCGCCGCGTTGGTCGGCCTCGACCCGGACAGCGTGCCCGACAGCGCATCGGCCGTGGCGAACTACTACGACGGCGTCCGCGCCGAACTGCACGTCACCAAAGAAGCCACCAGCGTCGCCGCGTACCTGCTCGCTCCGAAGCTCCCTCAGCCTTTCAACCTGCTCGTTCCGGCCCTGACGCCGGTCGCGCTCGCCGCCTACGCCATGCTGCCGCCGTGGGCTCGCGCCCTCTACGGCGTCGCCGGGCCGCCAGCCACCGACCACGTCCTCGACCGCGCGCTCGGCCTGGCCGGTCCCGTGGCCGCCGCCGTGCCGCCCGCGGTCTGGGACGCTCTGGCCCGGTTCCTGCCCGAACCCTCATGACGACCCCCGTCGCCGGCCTTCTGGCCGACCTCGCCGCCCGCACGGTCCGCTGTCTCGCCGAAGCAGTGGAACCGCTGCCCGAACCGGTGCTGGGCGCCGTCCGCCACCAACTCGGCCTCGATCGCGAAGGCCGGGCGGGGAAGGCTTTGCGCCCGGCCCTGGCCTTGCTCTGCGCGGACGGCTGCGGGGACCTCGACGCAGGGCTGCCCGCCGCCGTCGCAGTCGAACTGGTCCACAACGCCTCGCTCCTGCACGACGACATCATCGACCGCGACGAGACCCGGCGGCACCGGCCCGCCGCCTGGCGCGCCTGCGGCGTCGGCACCGCTGTCCTGGCCGGCGACGCCATGACCGCGCTCGCCCTGGAAACCCTCGCCCGCGTCCCCCGCCGCGCCGACCTCGCCCTGGCCTGCCTCGCCCGCACCCTGCACGACCTGGTCGCCGGCCAGGTCCTCGACGTCGCCTTCGAAACCCGCCAGCACGTCCCCACCGACCACTACACCGCCATGGCCACCGGCAAAACCGCCGTGCTCATGCAAGCCGCCTGCGAACTCGGAGCGCTGCTGGCCGGCGCCGGCGCCGGCCAGCTCGAAGCCCTCGGCGGCTTCGGCCGCCACCTCGGTATCGCCTTCCAGATCCTCGACGACTACCACGGCATCTGGAGCTCCTGCGCCGACACCGGCAAACCCGCCGCCTCCGACCTGCGCTCCCGCAAGAAAACCTTCCCCGTGACCGTCGCCCTCGCCGAAGCCACCGCGCCGGCGCGCCGGCTGCGGGCCCTCTACCGCCAACCCGCCGACCTCACCCCCGAACAAACCCAGCTCGCCGTCCAGCTCATCAGCCAGACGACCGCACGCGAAGCCACCCGCCGAGCCGTCGCGCACGCCCGCGCCACCGCCGTCCAGCGCCTCAACCTCTCCAACGCCAACCCCCGGGCCCGCCGCAATCTCCTCGACCTCGCCGATCACATCCTCGCCGATCCCGCACTGCGGACCGGAACCGGCGACGGTCGCGCGGCCGCGCCGGGGTCGGGCCCGCCGGGCGCGATGGCGGCCGAAAGCACCCCGTGCCACGCCGATCCGCAGAAGAAGACGCAGGAATGAAGTGCTGCCGGGCCGCCGCGGAAGCATCATCTTCAATCGGCGGCGCCCGTCAGGGGAATCGCTGGATGAATAATTCGATTGGCTCGTCAGAAACCGCGGCAAGGGCGTCCGTCGCGGTCGCGGTGCACTCCTCGGACGTCATGAGCAAGCTCGGCATGACGCGCCTCCTGGCGGCCGAACGTCGCTTCAAGCTGCTCACCGAGGCGTCCGAATTCGCGGCGGCCGACGTGATCTTGTTGATCGAGGAGTCCGTGCGCGGTGAAACTCTGGCACTGCCGGAACGGATTCGTGCCGCGTCACCGCTGAAGACACCCCCGCGGTGCGTGATCGTCGCCGACGACTGCCCGGAGAGCCTGCTGCTCCCCGCGATCGGGTGCGGTCTGGCCGCATTGCTGCCGCGCGGCGAAATCGACACCGGTGCCTTGATCCGGACGATCGCCGGAGTCAGCCGGGGCGCGGTCGACCTGCCCCCGCCGCTGCAGGCGTGCCTGCTCGCGGAGCTGGACCGGGTAGTCAACGAAGTGCTGAAACCGAGGGGCATCATGCTGAGCGGGGTTTCGGCACGCGAGCGTGAAGTGCTCCGGTTGCTGGCCGAGGGCTGCGACACCGACGAGATCGCTGCCGAACTCGTTTACTCGCGCAGCCTGATCAAGAACATCATCAGGGAGGTGATGGACCGCTATGGCCTCCGCAACCGCTCGCACGCGGTGGCGTACGCGATCCGGCGCGGAATCATCTGATTCCCCGGGCACGTCGGGTGCATCATGCCGCCCCGCCGGCGCCGCTGTTGCGCGGGCGGGGCCCTGGCGACCACAGGTTCCGTGCCGGGGAGCCGCGAAACGGCGACGGGGAGTGCCGACCCTCAGCTCACGAAGAGCCGGGCGAACTCTTCCACCTGCGCTGTGCTCGTGGGACCTTCGAAGTACACGATCAGTTCCTGCACGCCCGCCTCTTCGCAGGCGCGCCGCCTCTTGACCGCCTCCGTCGATCCGGCCAGACCGTCTTCCTGTCCTGAAACTCCAAGGTTCCACGGTTTTCTTCCGCATTCGAGAATCCGGGCCGGTGCCAAGGCGGGGCATGGCCATTCGTTGACCGTGCCGATGTCGCCGCGGCCTCGACGAGGGAGTCGTTCCTGACGGTGTTCCACGAGACGTTCCCCGTTGCCCTCGGCGTTCCCGGCACCTGCGAAGTTGCGTCGTGCAGATCTGGGTGACGGCCGGGACCGCGGGCTGCACGCAAAGAACTGAGGCGTGAGACAGGATCGTGACGGACATCAAGCAGCTGACTGTGCTCGGCACCGGAGTGCTAGGTTCGCAGATCGCTTACCAGGCTGCCTACAGCGGCTTCCGAGTATCCGCCTACGACATCGACCACGCGGTCATCGCCGAGGCGAAGGAGCGCTTCGCCGCCATCTACGAGCGGGGGCGACGGCTCTGAAGGCGAGGCACAGGCGGCGCTCGCTCGGATCGGGGCCTTCACCGACCTTGCTGCAGCGGTCTCGGACGCGGACCTCGTGATCGAAGCGGTTCCGGAGGTGCTGGAGATAGGCAGCAGAGCTTCGCGCGCCTGGCGCCGGCGAAGACGATCTTCGCCTCGAACTCCTCGACGCTGCCGTTGAGCGCGCTGAAGGACTTCACCGGCCGTGCGGCCCGGTTCGCCGGCCTGCACTTGGCGTACGAGGTGTGGAGGTTCATCATCGCCGAGGTGATGGCGACGACCGACGCGGATCCGGTTGTCGTGGACACGTTTCTCGCCTTCGCCGCCGGGATCGGGATGGTTCCGATCCGGAAGGAGAAGCCGAGGGGGACGCTGGTCTCTGTCCTCGGGCCGTCCCTCTGCGCCGTGCAGGACCTTGCTTTCGGCGGCTCTGCGGAGCTGGAGGTCATCGACGAGGTCCGGCGTCTCGGCACCGGCTTGCCGAGGGGGACTTTCGAGATCTTCGGCGTCGTCGGGCTGAGCGCGCCGTGCGGCATCGCGTGGCACGGCGACGAGGATCAGCAGCGGATCGCCGCGTGGTTCAAGGCGAGCTACCTCGGCCAGGGC
>NZ_FOWC01000034.1 GCF_900115345.1 Amycolatopsis rubida
CGCGGCTGTCGATGATCCAGGTGCACGAGGACGCGGTGGAAGCCGTGGTGCCGCTCAAGCGCCAGGAAGCGATGGGCCAATTCGACCTCTTCGGCTCGTTCGGAGCCGACGACGGCGACTCGGCCGAGGCGGCGCCGTCGTCCTCGCCGCTCGCGCACCTCAAGTTCGGCGAGGAGGAGTATCCGCGCAAGCAGCTCCTCGCCTACGAACGAGAAATGCTGGGCCTGTACGTGTCGGCGCACCCGCTCGACGGGGCCGAGCGCATCCTGCGCAAGCACGCGCCGAAGCCGATCGCCGCGCTGCTCGCCGACCCGCCGAAGGAGGGCGAGGTCGTCATCTCCGGCCTGCTCACCTCGCTCGAACGCCGGGTCAACAAGAAGGGCGAGCCGTGGGCGATCTGCACCGTCGAGGACATGGACGCCGCGCTTGAGGTGCTGTTCTTCGCCAAGGCGTACTCGATGTTCGCCGCGGACCTGGTCGAGGACAACGCGGTGCTGGTGAAGGGCCGGGTCAACTGGCGCGAGGACAAGATGTCGGTGTTCGGCGGCGGGCTGGTGCCGCTGGACCTCTCCGAGATCGGCAACGGCGACGAGGAACCGCCGCTGGTGCTGCTGGCCGCCGCCGAGAAAATCGACCAGGCCGTGGTCAGCGAGCTGAAGTCGACGCTGCTGGCGCACAAGGGCGATACGCCGGTGCACCTCAAGCTCGTCGGCAAGAACCAGACGGTCTTCGCGCTTTACGATTACCCGGTGAAGGTCAGTTCGATGCTCATCGGTGAGCTCAAGGGCATCCCTGGGATCACCGCCAACACCTGATGGCCGGGGCGGAGCCGGATCCCCGCCGCTGGCGGGCGCTCGCGGTCACTCTCACCGCCGGGTTCATGACGCTGCTGGACGTCAGCATCGTCAACACGGCTCTGCCCTCGATCGAGCGCGACCTGAACACCGGCGCGGGCACCATCCAGTGGGTGGTCTCGGGCTACGCGCTGGCCTTCGGCCTGGTCCTGGTCACCGGCGGCAGGCTCGGCGACGCGCTGGGCCGCCGCCGGATGTTCCTGATCGCGCTGGCCGCGTTCGTCGCGACGAGCGCGCTCGCCGGCGCGGCCCCCGACCCGGCGACCCTCGTCGCCGCCCGGCTGGCCCAGGGCTGCGCCGCGGGCATGCTGACGCCGCAGAACAGCGGCCTGATCCAGGATCTGTTCCGCGGCGCCGAGCGCGGCCGGGCGTTCGGCATGTTCGGCGCGGTCGTCGGCGTCTCCACCGCGGTCGGGCCGGTGCTCGGCGGCGTGATCCTCGCGCTGTTCGGCGACCCGGACGGCTGGCGGTGGGTGTTCTACGTGAACGTGCCGATCGGCGCGATCGCGTTCGGGCTCGCGATGAAACTGCTGCCGAGGACGGACCGGCGGAAACTCCGGCTGCGCGGGGAAATCGACTTCACCGGGATCGTGCTGCTGGCCGTCGCGGTGCTCGGCGTGCTGCTGCCGCTCGTGCAATCCGAACGGGGCGGGCTCGGCCGGTTCTGGTGGCTGTTCGGGGTGGCGATCGTCTTCGGCGCCGCCTTCGTGTGGTGGGAGCGGCGCGTCACGCGCCGGAACCGGCCGCCGTTGCTGGACATCCGGCTCTTCACCGGCACTCCGGGCTACGCGAGCGGCGCGGCGGTCGGGGCGCTGTACTTCTGCGGGTTCGCCGGGATCTGGCTGGTGTTCGCGCTCTTCTTCCAGCAGGGGCTCGGGTACACGCCGCTGCAGTCGGGGCTGGCGGTCACGCCGTTCGCGCTGAGTTCGGCCGTGACGGCGGCCGTCGCCGGACGGCTCGTGGCCCGGTTCGGCCGGAAGCTGACCGTGATGGGACTGAGCATCGTCGCGCTCTCGCTGCTGTCGGTGGGATTGGTCGTGCAGCTGGTGCCGCCGTCGGCCGCGGGATTCGCGGTGGCCGGTCCGCTGCTGATCGGCGGAATCGGCGGCGGGATGGTGATCTCGCCGAACACGACGCTCACGCTCGAATGCGTGCCGAACCGGCTGGCCGGCGTCGCCGGGGGCGCGCTGCAGACCGGCCAGCGGATCGGCACCGCGATCGGCACGGCCGTGCTGGCGTCGGTGTTCGAATCGACGGTCGCGACCGCCGGGCACCAGACCGCGCTCACCGCGGCGATGTGCTGCGCGGCCGGGCTCACGCTCGTCGCGCTGGCTTTCGCGACCCTGGAACTTCGCGCCCGCCGGCGGCGTGCCATCCTGACGGAGGACCAGCAAGCGGCGCAGTCCGCGGCGAATATTCACCGAACGTGACCACGCAACGCTGATTCTCCCTATTCGGTGAGCTACTTACCGCCATCAGGTGATAGTCCATCCGGGTGACAGGTGACCTTCGACCCTAGTGCTACTCAGAGCAACCGAGTAGACCTTATGGAGCCTTCAGAACGGCACTTTGGCTACCTACAGTGGCAATCCGTTCGATCGACCGGGGATGGGTCGATCGGCCGAGCGGCCTGGGAGTCCGAAGTTCCGGGGAATGGACACCCGGAGTCGCATCCCGGTACGAAATTCGTCGGCGTCCGCGGGGGACCGTACGGCGAATCGCCGGGGCGCTGCCCGGAGTGGCCGGCCAGTGCGTGCGAAGGCAACAGGGCGGGCCCGGGCGAGGGGGAACCGGGCCCGCCCGTCCTCGCCCTCCCCGGTCCTCGACCGGCCGCCGTCTTGTCCGCGCCGCCTGGCCTTCCCCGCGGGGGTGCGCTGCGTGCTTGACCTTCCCCTCGGGACCGGCCCCACGCTCAGGGTGTTCCGAACGAGGGAGAACCCATGACGGACCTGCTGACCATCGGCGCGTTCGCGCGCCTGGCCCGCCTTTCGCCCAAAGCGCTGCGGCTGTACGACGAGACGAACCTGCTGCCGCCCGTCCGCGTCGACCCGGACACCGGCTATCGCTGGTACTCGCCGGACCAGCTCGACCGGGCGCGCCGCGTCGTCCAGCTGCGCCGGATCGAAATGCCGCTGCCGCGGATCCGGACCGTCCTCGACCTGCCGCCGGAAGCCGCGGCGGCCGAGGTCCGCGCGTACTGGGAAGAACAGGAGCGGGAGTGGCGCGCCAAGCAGGAACTCGCCGGGTTCTTCCTCGACCGACTGGCCGGGAAGGAAACCCCGATGTACGACGTGTCCGTGCGCGAAATGCCCGCCCGCACCCTGCTCGTCGCCTCCGAGCAGCTGACTGCCGACCGGATCGGCGAATTCGCCGCCCCGCTGTTCGCGTTCTTCGGCGGCCCGGCGGTCCCGCGCCCGTCAGGTGATGCCGGGCGGCCGTTCCTGCGCTACCACGGCGAAATCGGCAATGACAGCGACGGGCTGGTCGAATTCTGCTGTCCGATCGACGGGGACGTCTCCTTCCCGGAGATGACGCTCAGCGCCGACGCCGCGGGCCGCGAGGCGTACGTCACCGTGGCGAAGGCGAACATGATGACCGCGCTCGGGGCCGAATCGCTGCACCGCTGGCTGACCGGCCACGACGTGCGGGCCGACTGGAAGCCGCGCCAGATCTTCCTGTGCGACCCAGGACAGGCCGGTCTCGACGATCCGGTCTTC
Organism: Amycolatopsis rubida; assembly: GCF_900115345.1. Lineage (GTDB taxonomy): Bacteria > Actinomycetota > Actinomycetes > Mycobacteriales > Pseudonocardiaceae > Amycolatopsis > Amycolatopsis rubida. The sequence goes on from NZ_FOWC01000034.1 coordinate 3,572, forward strand.
GAACTGGCGGTCCGGCTGCGCTGAGGCGTCCAGTTTCACCCGGTTCCGGCTGCTCGGGGAGGTCGCGCTCGCGCCGCGCCGTCGATCATGCTGGGATGGCCGCGTTCTGCGGAAAGGGGAGCGCACATGGCCCACGAGTCGCTGCCGGGCAACCGGATCCGGGTGTGGTACCGGCCGATGCGGCCACGCGACACCAGCGAAGGACACCGCGCGTCGACGCCGCTGGAGCTGCTGTTCGACCTGTGTTTCGTGGTCGCCGTCGGCCAGGCCGCCGCGCAGCTGCACCACGCGCTTTCCGAAGGGCACGTCGGGCACGGGGTGCTCAGCTTCGGGATGGTGTTCTTCGCGATCTGGTGGGGCTGGCTGAACTTCAGCTGGTTCGCGTCGGCGTTCGACACCGACGACGTGCCCTATCGGCTGGCCACCCTCGTCCAGATCGGCGGCGGCCTGACCGTCGCGGCCGGCGTGGACAAAGCCTTCGACGGCGACTTCACGATCGTGGTCGTCGGATACGTCCTGATGCGCCTGGCCGCGGTCACGCAGTGGCTTCGCGCGGCGCGGCAAGCACCGGAAATCCGCACGACCGCGTACTTCTACGCGGCAGGCATCACGCTCTGCCAGATTCTGTGGATCGCCCGGCTGGCCCTGCCCGGCACCGCGGGGTTCGTCGGCTTCTTCGTCGTCCTGATCCTGGAACTCGCGGTGCCCGCCGTGGCGGAGGCGCGGACGACCACGCCGTGGCACTCGCATCACATCGCCGAGCGGTACGGGCTCTTCACGCTGATCGTGCTCGGCGAAACCGTGCTCAGCGCCACCAACGCGGTGAAAGAGGGGATCGCGGAGGGCGAGCACACCGGGGAGCTGGTATCGCTGGCCATCGCCGGCCTGGTCCTGGTGTTCTCGATGTGGTGGTTGTACTTCGACCAGCCGGGGCACGCCCGCCTCGAACGCGGCAACTCGCGGTGGACCGCGTTGAGCTGGGGGTATGGCCACTACCTGATCTTCGGATCGGCCGCGGCGGTCGGCGCCGGCCTGGAACTGGCGGTCGGCTTCGACAGCGGGCAGGTGCACGTCAGCGGCATCGTGACCGCGCTGGCCGTGACGATCCCGGTCGCGGTCTTCCTGCTGAGCGTGTGGCTGCTGCACATCGGCCCGACCAACGAATGCCGTCCGATCGCGATCGGCTTCCCGGCGGCCGCGGTGCTCGTGCTCGCCGCGTCGTTCGGCCCGGCGCCGATCCACGTGACAGCGGTCCTCGCGGCGATCCTCGTCGGGGTCACGGTGATCGCGACGCACGGGGAGCGCGAGCCGGGCTGACCGCCATCGGGCCGGAGCCGACGGATCGACGCAGGTCAGCGGCTTGGCGCGAAAAAAGGGACCCCCCTGTTCGAGGGCTGTTTCGGGGCGTGTAATGTTCTCTTCGTCGCCAGGGAGACCGGGCGGCCGCCGGGAACACGAACCAAGCTCCCACAGTAGTGGTAGAGTGGGTGGTCCCAAACCTCCGGAGCTGAACCAGCCCCCGACGAAGCGTCAAGCTTCCCAGGGTGTAGAGTTGGACTCCGGAAAAACAAAAGCTTGAAATAACGCATCGAGCGTGGCCTGGTTGGTTCTGGGTGTGGTTCGGGGTGTGTTGCTTGAGAACTCAACAGTGTGCTAGTGAACTAAGCCAGTAGAGCTTATATGTGAAACCCCCTCGTCGGGGTTTC
>NZ_FOWC01000030.1 GCF_900115345.1 Amycolatopsis rubida
CCCAGACCAAGGCCCACCGGGGCGAGGAACTGCCGGAGAACCTCGCCCACCTCGCCGCCGAAGGACCCGCAGCCCAAGAAGCCAGCAGCCTGCTGGCGAGGAACTAGGAGAAGGGGCGGATCAATGGCGATCAGCGTCTTCGACCTGTTTTCGATCGGCATCGGGCCGTCGAGTTCGCACACGGTCGGCCCGATGCGGGCGGCCAAGACCTTCGTGGACGGTCTGGTCGAGGACAGCGTGCTGGAAACGGTCGCGCGGGTGCGAGCCGAGTTGTTCGGCTCCCTCGGCGCGACCGGATTCGGGCACGGCAGCGACAAAGCTGTGCTGCTCGGCCTGTCCGGCGAGAAGCCGGAGGAGATCGACACCGACACGGTGCCCGCCAAGGTGGCGGCGATCCGGGAGTCCGGGCGGCTGGCGGTCGGCGGGACGCACGAGGTGGCGTTCGCCGAGGACACCGACCTGACGATGCACCGGCGGAAGTCGCTGCCCGCGCATCCGAACGGGATGGTGTTCCGGGCGTTCGCTTCCGACGGTTCGCTGGTGCGGGAACGGACGTACTACTCGGTCGGCGGCGGGTTCGTGCGGGACGAGTCGTACGAGACCGACACGGTGTTCGTGGAGGATTCCACGCCGGTGCCGTATCCGTTCCGCACCGGGGCGGATCTGCTGAAGCACTGCGCGGACACCGGGCTGCCGGTCAGCGAGATCATGCTGCGGAACGAGCTTTCCTGGCGCGGCCGCGAGGAGATTCGGGACGGGCTGCTGCGGATCTGGCAGGTGATGGCCGAGTGCGTGCGGAACGGGTACACGCACGAGGGTGTGCTGCCGGGCGGTCTGAAGGTTCCTCGGCGGGCCAAGTCGTTGCATGACAAGCTGCTCGCCGAGGACGGTGCGGACGACCCGTTGTACGCGATGGACTGGGTCAGCCTGTACGCGCTCGCGGTCAACGAAGAAAACGCCGCGGGCGGGCGCGTCGTCACCGCTCCCACCAATGGTGCGGCCGGGATCATTCCGGCGGTTTTGCATTACTACCGAAGGTTTGTGCGCGGGGCTTCGGACGACGGCATCGTCACCTTCCTGCTCACCGCGGGTGCGGTCGGCTCGATCCTCAAGCAGACCGGATCGATCTCCGGCGCCGAGGTCGGATGCCAGGGCGAGGTCGGTTCGGCTTCGGCGATGGCGGCTGCCGGGTTGACTGAGGTGCTGGGCGGATCGCCTGCTCAGGTCGAGAACGCGGCCGAGATCGGCGTTGAACACCACTTGGGCCTCACTTGCGACCCGGTGGGCGGGCTCGTGCAGATCCCGTGCATCGAGCGCAACGCCGTCGGTGCGTCCAAGGCGATCCACGCCGCGCGCATGGCGATGCGCGGGGACGGAAGCCATGTGGTGACGTTGGACAAGGCGATCAAGACCATGCGCGAAACCGGCGCGGACATGTCGGTGAAGTACAAGGAGACTGCGCGCGGCGGACTCGCCGTGAACGTCATCGAGTGCTGATTTTCGTTCCGTGAAGGGCTCCTTGAGGGAATCAGATTCCCTCAAGGAGCCCTTCACGGCGTTTCGGGGTGGCGAGGCGAAGGCCCAGTTCCATGAGCCACCAGCCGAGCCGTTGCCGGGCAGGTGGCCGGGGTGGGTGGCGCACGGCGGCGGCGAGGAGTTCGCCCTGGCGGTCGGCGGCGAATTCGGGCAGGAACGGGTGCATCAGGATCCCCCCTGGTCTTCGGCTGCGACGGTCGCGTGCGGGAACGCCGCCCATTGCGTGATCACCGTTTCGTCGCCGGGACGGGCCGGACGGCGGTAGCGTTCGATCACCGCTTCGATTTCTTCGATCAACCGCTGGGACTCGCCCGGGGTGAGCGGCATCCGGGTGCTGCTCAGCGTCGAGCTGTCCCGCCATTCGTCCGCCCAGCGCGGCAGTTCCGAGACGAACTGCGCTTGTTCGCGGTAGCGGATGTCCACGTGCTGGTGCAGGAAAGCCATGAGCGGCCCGGCCATCTCCGGGTCGTCGGCGAAGTCGGCCGCGCGCATCCGGGTCGATTCCTGCGCCGCCTTCCACCAGCGTTCGCGCTTCGAGCCGCGGCTGGTGTCTTCCTCGACCAGCCCGGCGTCCGCGAGCTGGCGCAGGTGCCACGACGTGGTGCCGGAGCTTTCGCCGACGCGCTTGCCGAGCCCGGTCGCGGTGGCCGGGCCGTCGACGGTCAGCAGGTCGAGCAATTCCATGCGCAGCGGATGCGCCAGCGCGCGCAGGGTCCGGGCGTCGATCTGGCGGGCGCGGCGTTCGTCGGGCATGCTCCGTACGGTAGACTACAGAGAAGTCTTTGCAAAGAGTTCTCTGCAATTAGGCGGCATAGAATCGGACGGGTGGAGTCGACCTCGGTGGTGAGCGCGAACGCGGCCCTGTTCCGGCCGGTGCGTGCCGGGAACGCCTTCGAGGAGACCGTCGAGCGGCTGTTGCAGGCGATCCGGCTCGGGGTCGTCGGCGCGGGGGACCGGTTGCCCTCCGAGCGCGAGCTGGCGGAACGGCTCGGCGTGAGCCGGGTGACGCTGCGGGAGGCGATTCGCGCGCTGGCTGACGCGGGGTACGTCGAGTCGCGGCGCGGGCGGTACGGCGGCACGTTCGTGAACGAAAACCTGCCGGAGCCCGTGGAACGCGCGGTCGGCGAGGTCGACGCGGCCGGGCTGGAAGACGCGTTGTGCCTGCGGCACGTGCTGGAGACCGGTGCGGCGGAGGCGGCTGCGGCACGGACCTTGAGCCCGGCCGACCGGCAGCATCTCACCGGCACGCTCGCGGAAGCGTCGGCGGCGGGGCTCGCCGATTACCGGCGCAAGGATTCGCGGCTGCATCTGGCGATCGCCGAGGTCACCGCGTCCGCGTCGCTGACCAGCACGGTGGCCGACGCGCGGACGCGGGTCAACCAGCTGCTCGACCGGATTCCGCTGCTCGAACCCAATCTGGAGCATTCGAACGCGCAGCACGAGGCGATCGTCGACGCGATCCTGGCCGGCGACCCGGTGGCCGCGCGGCAGGCGATGGCCGAGCACATCGAAGGCACGGCGTCGTTGCTCCGCGCGTTCCTCTCGTGATCAATTCACGGGCTCGGCAGAACCTTGTCACTAGTTCAGTCGTCCTTCAATCGTGGAGCCAGCCCCGGAGAGTGACCGATCCGCTGTTGTCCGTCGCAAGTGGCGCCGCATCCGCAAGGGTGCCTACTACCTGACCGGCTTCGCGGTCGGCGTGCCGCTGATCGCGTTCTGGATCGCCTACCTGCTGCTGGACGTCCGCAGTCCGCAGGACGTCCTCGCCTCGCTCGGCAAAACCGTCACGCTGAAGTACGCCGACGGCAGCGAGCTGCTGCGCATCGTGCCCCCGGAGGGCGACCGGCGGTTCGTGCCCTTCGACCGGATCCCGGGGAAGCTGCGCGACGCCATCGTCGCGACGGAGGACCCGACCTTCTGGGCCAACTCCGGCTTCGACCCGACCGGGGTCGGCCGCGCGTTCCTGACCGGCGTCGGCGGCGGGTCCGGGATCACCCAGCAGTACATCAAGAAGTCGACCGGCGACGAGGATTCGACGCTCTCCCGGAAAATGCAGGAACTCGTGCTCGCCACGAAGATCACCCAGGAGCAGAGCAAGGAACAGATCTTCGAGAGCTACGTCAACATCATCTCCTTCGGCCGCAACACGTTCGGCCCGGCGGCGGCGATGAACGCGTTTTTCGGCCGCCCGCTCGACAACAGCATCACCTGGAGCGAGGCCGCGTTCCTGGCCGGGATGATCCAGTCGCCGTCGGTGCACGATCCGGCGGTGTCCGGCGACGAACACGCGGGGAAGCGCTGGCGGTACGTGCGCGACAAGCTGATCGAGCGCGGCTATCTGAAGAACGCCGACGGCATGGCTTACCCGGGAGCGGAGATCAAGCCGCCCGCCGAGACGCGGGTGAGCCTGAACTACGACCAGTACCATCTCAAACAGCGAGTGCTCGCCGAGCTGGAGCCGGCCGGGTTCTCGCTTTCCCGGTTGCAGCAGGGGAATCTGACCGTCCAGACCACGCTGGACCCAGCGTCGCAGACCGCCGCGCACGACGCGCTGAGCGAGAGGTTGAAGGGCGAACCAGCGGAGTTCCGCGGCGCGCTGGTGGCTGTCGATCCGGCGAACGGCGCGGTGCGCGCGTACGACGGCGGTGCCAACGGCGTCCGGGATTATGCGGCAACCGGCCATCCGCTCGGCTCCGCGTTCTACCCGTTCACCGCCGCGGCCGGCTTGCGGAACGGGATGTCGCTGGACGAGAAAGTGGCTGCTCCCCGTGAGATTCAGTACCTCGGCGAGAAGTTCGACTATCCGCCGAAGTGCCCGCAGCCGTGCACCTTGCGCAGCGCCTTGACCTCAGGAGCGGACACGCCGTTCATCACGGTCTCCAAGAAGGTCGGTGTCGACGAGGTGAGCGAGGCGGCCCGTGCGGCGGGCATTCCGGACGAGGTGGAGGGCACGCCGACCATGCGCGAACAGGACGGTGCCACGATCGGCTCGGGCATCGTCGTCGGCCGGTACCCGATGCGGCCGCTCGACGTGGCCGGGGCGTACGCGACCTACGCCGCCAACGGGATGCGCTCGCCGGTGCACCTGGTGGACAAGGTGCTCGACCGGTCCGGGCAAGTCGTGTGGCAGCACGAAAACCAGCCGGTCTCCGCCGTTCCGGAACAGGTCGCGCAGGACGTGACTTCCGTTCTGCGGACGACGTTGCCGGACGGTCGCGCGGCGGCTCTGCGCACTGGCGAGTCCGAGCGCGGCAACTCCCGCGACAACCAGGACGCCTGGGCGGTCGGCTACACGCCGCAGCTGGCGACGGCGGTGTGGGTCGGTTCCGACGACGACCGCAAGCTGCTCGACGCGGACGGCAAGAAGGTGACGGGTTCGTCGGTCCCGGCAGACGTGTGGCGGTCGTTCATGACCCGCCGCTGAGTCAGGCCGCCCGGCGGCTGACCTTCGGGATCACCATCGGGCTCCCGCTCTCCGGGCACTCCATCACCCGGCACGGCAGCTCGAAAATCCGCTCCACGTTCTCCGCCGTCACGACCTCCTCCGGCGTCCCGGTGGCCAGCACCTTCCCGTCGCGCATCGCGATCAGGTGCGTGGCGTACCGGGCCGCGTGGTTGAGGTCGTGCAGCACCGCGACCAGCGTGCGGCCCTGTTCGCTGTGCAGGGTCGCGCAGAGGTCGAGGATGTCGAGCTGGTGCGCGATGTCCAGGTACGTCGTGGGCTCGTCGAGCAGCAGCAGATCGGTCTGCTGGGCCAGCGCCATCGCCATCCAGACGCGCTGGCGCTGCCCGCCGGACAGTTCGTCCACCATCCGCTCGGCGAGGTCGTCGACGCCGGTCGCGCGCATCGAATCGGCGACCACCGTCGCGTCCTCGGCCGACCATTGGCGCAGCAGTTTCTGGTGCGGGTACCGGCCGCGCGCGACGAGGTCGGACACGGTGATCCCGTCCGGCGCGATCGAGCTTTGCGGCAGCAGGCCGAGCCGCCGCGCGACCTCCTTCGCGCCGTAGCTGGAGATCACCTCGCCGTCGAGATAGACCGAGCCCGCGCGCGGCTTCAGCATCCGGGCGAGCGCGCGCAGCAGCGTCGTCTTGCCGCAGGCGTTGGGGCCGACGATGACTGTGAACGACTTGTCCGGGATGACCACGCCAAGCCGTTCGGCGACCGTGCGGCCGTCGTAGGCCAGCGTCAGGTCCTCGGCGTGCAGTCGGGTTTCTTCGCTCGTCAATGCCACACAGGTAAGGCTAACCTAGTGACCCCCGTTCGGGGAGTTCCGTAGGTCGCATTAGCCGTACGTGACCGGCCGGTGCCATGATGCGTCCGGGAGAATCCCGGCGGAGCGAGGGTGGGATGGACGACTACCGCGTCGTCGCGGACGAACTCGCCGCCGACATCGAAGCCGGCCGGCTGCGGCCCGGCGACCGGCTGCCGCCGCAGCGCCGCTTCGCGCGCGATCGCGGCATCGCGGGCTCCACCGCGGCCCGCGTGTACGGCGAACTCGTCCGCCGCGGCCTGGCGATCGGCGAGGTCGGCCGGGGCACCTTCGTGCGCGCGGCGAAGCCCGGGCCCGAACCGGCGCTGTCCGAACCCGGCGACGCGCGCGTGGACCTCGAACTCAACTTCGCCGTGCTGCCCGCCCAATCGGCCAAACTGGCGCGAGCGCTCGAACCCGTGCTTCGCGCGGACGTCTTCACCGATGCCCTGCACCCGCTCGGCGCGGCCGGCACCAAAGCGGTCCGCGAGGCCGCCGTCACCATGCTCGCGCGCGGCGGCTGGACGCCGGATCCGGGGCAGGTGCTGGTCGCGGGAAACGGGCGGCAGGGCATCGCGGCCGCGCTCGCGGCGTTCGTGCCGACCGGCGAGCGGCTGGCGGTCGAATCCCTGACTTACCCGGTGGTCAAGGCCGCGGCGACCCGGCTCGGCATCGAGCTGGCGCCGATCGAAACCGACGCGCACGGGCTGGTCCCGGCCTCGCTCGCGGCGAGCGCTCCGGTGCGGGCGCTGTACGTCCAGCCGACCCTGCACAACCCGCTCGGCACCACGATGCCGCCGCAGCGCCGCGCCGAACTGGCCGAGACCGTCCGCAGGCTGGACCTGCCGGTGATCGAAGACGGCATCTACACCTTCCTCCGCCCGGACACCGAACCGCTCGCCGCGCTGATGCCGGAGCGGACGGTGTTCGTGGACAGCCTGTCGAAACGTGTCGCGCCCGGGCTCACCGCCGGGTTCCTCGTGGTGCCGCCGCCGTGGGTCGCGCGGCTGGCGAGCGCGATCCGGTCCGGCGGCTGGTCGGCCTCGCGGTTCTCGGTGGAGGCGGCGCGGCGGTGGATCACCGGCGGCGTGCTCGCGGAGGTGGAAGCGGCGAAACGTGCGGACGCCGGGGCGCGGGCGAGGATTGTTGCCGAGCGGCTGGCGGGTTTCCAGGTGTACGGCGACGCCTCGGCCTACCACCGGTGGTGGGTGCTGCCGGACCAGTGGCGGGCCGAGACCTTCGTGGCCGCCGCTGCTCGCCGGGGGATCGCGTTGTCCCCGGCAGCGGCGTTTTCGGTGGTGCCGGGACACGCGCCGAACGCGGTGCGGATCGCGGTGTCCGCACCCGCGGAGGAGACGTTGGCGAGTGCGTTGGGGGTGCTGGCCGGGCTGGCTGGCGGGTCGCCGGACGACATGGTGGTGGACTCGTGAGCGGTTATGCCGGTTCTAACCGTGCTAGACACTCACGACGTCCTTAAGCCTTCCTCCGCCACACCAGCCGCGTCAGAGCCCCTGCTACGGCCGCCGGTGCAGGCTGCCTGGCCCGCCCCTTGGCTTCCGGCGCGGATTCCGGCATCACCCGGTACACGAGGTGTGCCGCGAACCGGGCGAGGTCCGGCGCCGCCAGCGAGGCCAGTTCCGCGGCCCGGCCCTCGGGCAGGTTCAGGATCTGCGGCCGCCGTTCGATCGCCTTCACCACCAGCGCCGCGGCGCGTTCCGGCGAGCTCGCGGGCAGCCCGCGGTACGACCCGGTCGGCGCGATCATGTCGGTGCGCACCAACGGCATCCGGACCGAGGAGAACGTGACGCCGTCGGACAGCGTCTCGCGCCCGGCGGTCAGGCCGAACTCCTCAAGCGCGGCTTTTGAAGCCAGGTAAGCGGAAAACCGCGGGGTGTCGGTCTGCAGTCCCTGCGTGGTGACGTTCACGACGTGGCCGAACCGGCGTTCGGCCATCGACGGCAGCAGCCCGAGGATCAGCCGCACCGGGCCGAAGTAGTTGATGGCCATGGTGCGTTCGTAGTCGTGGAACCGTTCCGTCGACAGCTGCACTGAGCGTCGGATGGAGCGTCCTGCGTTGTTCACCAATACGTCCACTGCACCGTGGTCGGCGAGGACTGCCTTCACGAGACTGTCGACCGCGTCGCCGTCAGTGAGGTCGCACGGGTACGTCGCTGCTTCGCCGCCTGCTGCGGTGATCTCGCTACGCACGTCTTCTAGTTCTTCGGCGCGGCGCGCGACGAGAAGCACCTTCGCACCGCGACGCGCGACAGCGAGCGCACTCGCGCGGCCAATGCCGGACGACGCACCGGTAATGAGGACAACGCGTCCTTCAAGCCCTGGTCGACGAGCGTGGTCCGGGTCGAGATGCCTGCGCCAGTAGCGGTAGAGCGGTTCGGCGTAGTCGCGAAGCTCGGGAAGGTGGACGCCGCTGCCGTACAGCTCCGAAGTGGTGCGCGCGGTGTCGAACTCCACCTCCATGTTCAGGTGGGGGAGTACTTCGAGCGGAATTCCCAGCTCGGTCAGCACTGCTGCCCGCGTTGCATGGCCAGTCGGCAGGCGGTCGACAGCGGTCGCGAGGCGGGACGCCGTGCTGCGAAGCAGACCTGACGGCACCGTCGTACGTACGCGCGGCGCTCCGGCAACGCGGGCGAAGGCGTTGTAGACCTCGTGCAGCTTCTGCGGTCGCGGCGAAGCGAGGTGATACGTACTGCCCGAAGGTGCTTCGCGATGCATGAGGGTTTCCATCGCGGCGACGACGTAGTCGACCGGAACGAGGTTGGTGGCCCCGAAGTCGGGCGCTGCGAGCGGCAGTTGCTTCGGTAGTGCGGCAAGGCGCGAGATGGCAGGCAGGAAGTAGTACGGGCCGTCGATTTTGTCCATCTCGCCGGTGCGCGAATCGCCGACGACTGCCGAGGGCCGGTAGACGCGGAACGGCACGTCCGACTGTGCACGGACCAGCTTCTCGGCTTCGAACTTCGTGGCGTGGTACGGAGAGGTGAAGGACTGGCCGAGGTCGAAATCGGCTTCGGTGAAGCGGCCGGCGTGATCGCCCGCGACGGCGATCGACGACATGTGGTGCAGCAGTCCCGCGCCGGCAGCCGCGGCGAAGGCGAGCAGGTTCCGGGTGCCCTCGACGTTCGCGGCCCGGTTCGCCGCGTCGTCGGCGGTGAAGTCGTAGATCGCGCCGAGGTGGACGACGTGGTCGACCCCGTCGTAGCCGGCCGGGTCGAGGCCCAGCAGCGCTTCGGTGAGGTCGCCGACGGCGGGGACCAGGCGGTCGGCGTTCGGCCAGTCCCGCGCCAGCGCGGCCAGGCGGTCGCGCGAGGTGTTGCGGACGAGCACGTGGACGGCGGTCGTGTCCCGCCGCGAGAGCAACCGGGCGACCAGGCGCTTCCCGAGGAAGCCCGTCGCGCCCGTGACGAAGTAGGTGGTCATGGCCGGCACCTTTCGGGGTCTGCGGGTGCCGACTCTACCTACTCGCGAGTAGGAACGGTAGTTGTCAGTCGGTTCCGGTGCGTCGCGCCGACGTCGCGGTGGCCGCCACGGCGTCGCGCAGGGCCGCGCGCAGCCGCCCGACCTCGAGCGGCCCCAGTACGGCCGCCTCTCCCGGCGGCGCGACCAGGACGACTTTGTCGTCGCTGCTCACGAACACCGTCACGGCGCGCCGCCTGCCCGCCAGGTCTCGGCAGCCGACCGTCCACTCGTTTCGCACCGCACTGTCGTCCCGCGCTGTCACGGCCCTCGCCCTCCGATCACGTAGCACCCGTGTCCTTCGTGCGGGGGTGTGACCGCGCCCTCCGGGGCGGCTTACGCCGGTTCACCCGAATTGCCTACCGGCCGGTTTTCCACGGGGTGTGACCAGCCGGATACCGGAGTAGCGTCGGCCACCGCACGCGGCGGGCACTCAGGAGGACGCATGTCGGAACCCCGGAAAATCGTCGTCGTCGGAGCCGGACTGGCCGGTGCCACTGCGGCGGCGACAGTGCGAGAACGCGGTTTCGACGGCGACATCCTGCTGCTCGGAGCGGACACGCACCGGCCGTACGAGCTGCCGCCGCTGTCGAAAGCCGTGCTGCTCGGCAACGCCGACGAGCCCGACTGGGTGCGTGAAGAGGGCTACTGGACCGAGCGCGACATCCGGCTGCTCTCCGGCACCACCGCGACCCGAGTCGAACTGGGCGCCCGCCTGGTCCTAGACGACGCTGGCGACGAACACCGCTACGACCGTCTTGTCTTAGCGACCGGCTCGCGCCCGCGGACGCTGAAGGTGCCCGGCGGCGACCTACCTGGCCTCTACACGCTTCGCACTCTCGACGACGCGCTACGGCTGCGCGCAGCCTTCGAAGCAGCGAAGCGCGTACTGATCGTCGGCGCTGGCTGGATTGGCACTGAAGCCGCTGCTGCCGCGCGTACGCACGGTGCCGAGGTGACTGTGGTCGCTCCGGAGAAGCTGCCGCTCGCCAACGTCCTAGGCGACGAGGTGGCCGGAGCGTTCTACCGCCTGCACGAAGAACACGGTGTGGAGTGGCGTCTCGGCGAAGGCGTCGCAGCGATCACCGGCGACACCGCAGCGACCGGCGTCCGACTGTCGAGCGGCGAAGAGCTGTACGCCGACGTTGTCCTTATTGCGGTTGGCGCGGCCCCGAGCGTCGAGTTGGCGCACGCTGCCGGTCTGGAGCTGGCAGACGACGGCGGCGTCGACGTCGATGCAGGCCTGCGTACAGCGGCACCTGACGTTTACGCGATCGGCGACATCGCTTCGCAGTTCCATCCGCGCTACGGCCGCCGTGTACGCGTCGAGCACTGGGCGACAGCGCGTACGCAGGGCGAGCATGTGGCGGCCAACCTCTTTGGCGCGAACGAGCCGTACCTGAACAGCCCGTACTTCTTCTCCGACCAGTACGACCCAGACCGCGGCGGCCCAGCTATCGGCTGCGAATACCGCGGGCTGCCCGTCCTGGACCGAGACCGCGTCGTAGTGCGCGGCGACCTCGCGGCCTACGACTTCACGGCGTTCTGGGTGACCCCGGACAGCGAGGTCTCGGCCGCGATGAACGTCAACCAGTGGGACGACGGGGACGCGCTGCAAAAACTCGTCGACGAACGCGTCGAGGTCACCGACGACCAGTTGCGGAGCGGAAATCTCGCCGATCTGGGCTGACCGCCAGCGTCGCGAACGACAGCAAGGCGAGCACCCCGAACCCGGCCATCACGGCGGTCATCGGAACCGCCGTGCCCGGCCCGCCGAGCCCGACCAGCGGCGTCGCGATCCCGCCGATCGCGAACTGCAGCACGCCCAGCAGCGCCGACGCCGCCCCCGCCGTGCGCGCGTGCCCCGCGAGCGCGAGCGAACTGGCGTTCGGGCTGATGATTCCGATGCAGGAAACCATTAACAGCAGCGGAACCAGCAGCGCAGGCAACGGCAGCCGCAGGGCTGCGGCCGCCAGCGTGGCCAGGCCAGAGAGGGTCGACACCGTCAGCCCCGTACGCAGCAGTGTCCGTTCGGGGAACCGGCCGACGAGCCACCCGTTGAGCTGCCCAGCGAGCACGATGCCGACACCGTTGAGCCCGAAGACGACGCTGTACTCCTGCGGACTCAGCCGGTAAACGTCCTGCAGTGCGAACGACGAACCCGAGATGTACGCGAACAACGCGGCGAAGTTCAGCCCCGCGGTGAGCGCGTAGCCGAGGAATGCGCGGTCGGTGAGCAGGTGCCAGTACGTCCGAAGCACCCCGCCCAGCCGCGCCGGATGCCGCCGCTCGACCGGCAACGGTTCCGGCAGCGCGAACGCGACCGCGCCGAGCAACAGCGCGCCGAACGCGGTGAGGACGACGAACACTCCGCGCCAGGACGTGAAGGTGAGCAACTGCCCGCCGAGCACCGGCGCGAGGATCGGCGCGAGACCGTTGACCAGCAGGAGAAGCGAGAAGAACTTCGTCATCGCCGTACCGGTGTAGAGATCGCGGACGGCCGCGCGGGCGATCACGATCCCCGCTGCCGCGCCGAGCGCCTGGATGCTCCGTGCGGCGATCAGCAGCTCAACGCCCGGACTCACCGCCGCCGCGACCGACCCGGCGATGTACAGCCCCAGTCCGACCAGCAACGGCCCCCGCCGCCCGAAGGAGTCCGACAACGGCCCAGCGATGATCTGCCCTACCGCGAGCCCGATGACGAACGCGGTGAGCGTCAACTGGACGGTGGTGTCGGAGGCCTGGAAATCGCCCGCCATCCGGGGGAGGGCGGGGAGGTACATGTCGATGGAGAGCGGCCCGAAGGCGGAGAGGCCGCCGAGAATGAGAAGACGTCGGATCTTGCCCCGGCGAGGGTGCTCGGGGAGGGTGGCGGAGTGTTCGAGGGCGGGATATTCCGTGCTGGCCGCGGTGGGGTCTACGGCTGCGGAATGATCCGGCGTGGAGTGGCCGGCTGCGGAGCGGCCGGGCGTCGAGTGATCCTCGGTGGAGTGTTCGGCCGCGGAATGATCCGACGTCGTGCGGTCAGCCGCGGAGTGATCCGCCGCGGAGTGATCGAGAGCTGTCTGGTCGGTTGTCGAGTGGGCTGTGGCGGGGTGATCGAGAGCTGTCTGGTCGGCCGTCGAATGGGCTGCGGCGGGGTGATCGAGAGCTGTCTGGTCGGCCGTCGAATGGGCTGTGGCGGAGTGCTGGGCCGTGGTGCCCGTCCACGGTTTGTCCCGTTCATCGGTACCGCAGTGGCTGTCCGTGGCACCGCCCTCGACAGTGTCGCCTCCCTCGTCGGTGTTGTCCGGATCCGACCGCCCCGGACCCCGCTCGTCCGGTCCTGCTGCCTGTCCTGGTCCCATCCGCGCCGCACCGTCTCCCTCGTCCTGGCGGGACCGCCCCGCCAGGACGAGTGTCCGTTATCCGGCTGGCAGCCCGGTGATCGGATCAATTTCCCCACCAAATCCCGCGTCCCTCTAGATCTGCCGCCCTCCAGTGCGCTATACATCGGATGTATCGCGAGAACGGTGTCGAGAGAGGGGTTCGTCCGTGCGGTTTGTGCGTCTCGGGGCAGCGGGGGCTGAGCGTCCGTTCGTCCGTGCCGGTGACGGCACCCTCCACGACCTCTCCGGGGTCACGCCGGACATCGACGGCGCGTTCCTCGCCGGCGACGGACCGGCCAAGGCCGCGCGGGCGCTCGAAGCCGGGGAACTGCCGGTCGCCGACGGGGCCGGGCTGCGGGTCGGCGCGCCGATCGCGGTGCCGGGCAAGATCGTCTGCATCGGCATGAATTACCGGCGTCACGCCGAGGAAACCGGCGCGGCCGTGCCGGCCGAACCGGTGCTGTTCATGAAGGCGCCCGACGTGATGGTCGGACCGTTCGACGAGGTGCTCGTCCCGCGCGGTTCCACGGCCACCGACTGGGAGGTCGAACTCGGCGTCGTCATCGGGAAAACCGCGCGCTATCTGGAAAGCTCGGACGCAGCGCTGGCGCACGTCGCCGGGTACGTCGTGTCCAACGACGTCTCCGAGCGCGACTTCCAGCTGAACCGCGGCGGCCAGTGGGACAAGGGCAAGAACTGCGAGACCTTCAACCCGCTCGGCCCGGAGCTGGTGACCGCCGACGAGATCGCAGACCCGCAGGCGCTCGGCCTGCGCACCTGGGTCAACGGCGCGAAGGTGCAGGATTCGTCCACAAAGGACATGGTGTTCGGCGTCGCCGGGATCATCCATTACCTGAGCCAGTTCATGGTGCTGCGCCCCGGCGACCTGATCAACACCGGCACCCCGGAGGGCGTCGCGCTCGGGCAGCCCGAGCCGAAGCCGTACCTGCGCGCGGGCGACGTCGTCGAGCTGGAGATCGACGGC
This sequence comes from Amycolatopsis rubida, assembly GCF_900115345.1. Taxonomy (GTDB): domain Bacteria; phylum Actinomycetota; class Actinomycetes; order Mycobacteriales; family Pseudonocardiaceae; genus Amycolatopsis; species Amycolatopsis rubida. Next base: position 13,614 of record NZ_FOWC01000030.1, read on the forward strand.
CTCGGCAAGCAGCGCCAGAGCATCGGGCAGGCCTGAGATGGCGAAAATCGTGGCCATGGAGGTCCGGGACGTCCGCTTCCCGACGTCGCGCGACCTCGACGGTTCGGATGCGATGAACCCGGATCCGGACTATTCGGCGGCCTACGTCGAACTGCACACCGACGCCGGACCGGACGGCTACGGCCTCGCGTTCACCATCGGACGGGGCAACGACGTGCAGGCCGCCGCGATCCGCGCGCTGGCGCCGCACGTGGTCGGCCGCGAGGTGCCTGAAGACGCGGAAGCGCTCGGCGCGCTCTCGCGGGCTCTGGTCGGCGATTCGCAGTTCCGTTGGCTGGGACCGGAAAAAGGCGTGGCGCACATGGCGATCGGCGCGATCGTCAACGCGGCGTGGGACCTCGCCGCACGCCGTGCCGGACTTCCGGTGTGGAAGTTCGCCTCGCGGATGACACCGGAGGAGCTGGTGTCCCTTGTGGACTTCCGCTATCTCTCCGACGCGCTCACCGAACCGGAAGCGCTCGACATTCTGCGCGCTGCCGAACCCGGGAAAGCAGAACGGATCGCCGAGCTTGAAGCCGGGGGCTACCGCGCGTACAGCACGTCGGCGGGCTGGCTCGGCTACTCCGACGCGAAACTGGTGCGGCTGGCCGAACAAGCCGTCGCCGACGGTTTCGAGATGATCAAGCTGAAGGTCGGCGGGGATCTTGAGGACGATGTCCGGCGGATGAAGCTGGCCCGCGAGACTGTCGGCGCGGACATCCGGATCGCGGTCGACGCGAACCAGCGCTGGGATGTCGCGACGGCGGTGTCATGGATGACCGCGCTGGCACCGTTCGATCCATATTGGATTGAAGAGCCGACCTCGCCGGACGACGTTCTCGGCCACGCGGCCATCGCGAAGGCGCTCGCACCGATCAAGGTCGCCACCGGCGAACACGTGCAGAACCGTGTGGTGTTCAAGCAATTGCTGCAGGCCAAGGCGATCGACGTGCTGCAGCTGGACGCCGCACGCGTCGGCGGCGTGAACGAGAATCTCGCCATCCTGTTGCTGGCAGCCAAATTCGGCGTCCCAGTATGCCCGCACGCCGGTGGTGTCGGGTTGTGCGAGCTGGTGCGGCATCTGTCCATGTTCGACTTCGCGGCAGTGTCCGGTTCGGACAGCGACCGCTCCATCGAATGGGTCGACCACCTGCACGACCACTTCACCGATCCGGCCGTCGTGCGCGACGGTCGCTACCTGGCCCCGGCCGCACCGGGCTTTTCCGCGCGCATGCACGACGCTACGCTGCGCCGGTTCAGCTTCCCGGACGGTCCTGAATGGACGGAGAACGCGCAGTGAGCGAATTCGACGGCTTGGTCGCCGCGGTCACCGGCGGCGCTTCTGGCATCGGCCTGGCCACGGCGAACCTGCTGGCCCAGCGCGGCGCGCGGGTGGCCGTGCTCGACCTCAAGACCGACGAGGTGCCCGAGCGGCTGACCGGATTCCGCTGTGATGTGACGTCCGACGCCGAGGTCCGCGCCGCCGTCGCCGCGGTGGCCGAACGCTTCGGACGGCTCGACATTCTGGTCAACAACGCGGGAATCGGCGCGCAGGGCGACGTCACCGCGAATGACGACGACGAATGGCACCGCGCGTACGACGTGAACGTGGTCGGCATGGTGCGCACGGCGCGGGCGGCCTTGCCGCACTTGAAGAACTCGCCTGCCGCGGCGGTCGTGAACACCTGCTCGATCGCCGCCTGGGCGGGGCTGCCCGCGCGGGCGCTGTACTCGGCCACGAAGGGCGCGGTGCTGTCGCTGACCCTGGCGATGGCCACCGATCACCTGCCGGACCGGATCCGGGTCAACTGCGTGTGCCCCGGCACCGCGGACACCCCGTGGGTCGGCAGGCTGCTCGACACCGCCGCGGACCCCTCGGCGGAGCGGGCGGCGCTCGCCGCCCGCCAGCCGATGGGGAGGCTGGTGACCGCGGACGAGGTCGCGAACGCGATCGCGTACCTGGCCAGCCCGCTTTCGGCATCGACTACCGGCACCGCGCTCGCGGTGGACGGCGGCATGTACGGTCTGCGTCCGCGCGGACCCGTGCAGAACTGATCTGCTTAGCCAACAAGGCCTGTCATCAAGGAGGATGCGGTGCGTACGAAGGTGATCCGGCTGGCCGCCGCGGTGGCCGCCTGCGGTTTGGTGCTCGGTGCGTGCGGGTCCACTAAGGACAAACCGGCGGCAGCGGCCAGCGGCGGCGGCACCGGCAAGGTCGGGGCGACGCTGCCCCTGCTTACCTCGCCGTTCTGGCAGGCCTACAACAAATACGTGCCGCAGATGGCGAAGGAACAGGGCCTCGACGCGCTGCCCACGGTGAACGCCGACAGCGACCCGGCCAAGCTCATCACAGACATCGGCACCCTGCTCAGCCAGGGCGTGAAGGGTCTCGTCGTCACGCCGCTCGACTCGGCCGCGATCGTCGCCGGGCTGAAGCAGGCCGAGAACAAGGGCGTCCCGGTGGTCGCGGTGGACGTCGCTCCGGAGAGCGGCAAAGTCGCGATGGTGGTGCGCGCGGACAACAAGGCGTACGGAACCAAGGCGTGCGAGGAAATCGGCAAGCGCGTGAAGAGCGGCAAGGTCGTGCAGGTGATGGGCGACCTCGCCTCGGTCAACGGCCGCGACCGGTCGGCGGCGTTCCGCGAGTGCATGAAGCAGAAGTACCCGGACGTCAAGGTCCTTGAGGTCGCTGCCGAATGGAAGGCGGACAAGGCTTCGTCCGGTTTGGACAGTCTGCTGACCGCGAACCCGGACATCAAGGGCGTGTACATGCAGGCTGGCGGCGTCTACCTCGCGCCGACCGAGCAGGCGCTCAAGCGCAAGAACCTGTTCTTCCCGGTCGGCGACCCGAAGCACGTGGTGCTGGTGAGCAACGACGGTATCCCGCAGGAGCTCACCGCGATCCGCAACGGCGAACTGGACGCGACCGTCTCGCAGCCTGCCGACGCCTACGCCAAGTACGGCATGTATTGGCTCAAGAAGGCGATGGCGGGGGAGACGTTCAAGCCCGGACCGACCGACCACGACTCCACGATCGTCGAGATCAGCCCCGGCATCCTGGAAGACCAGCTGCCCGCGCCGGTCGTGACCAAGGACAACGTGGACGACAAAGCGTTGTGGGGTAACAACCTGTGAGCGCGCCGGTAGTGCAGGCGGACGGCGTCGGGAAGCGGTACGGGCCCACCGTGGCGCTGCACGACGTCAGTCTCACCGTGCGGCCCGGCGAGTCGCACGCACTCGTCGGCCGCAACGGGGCGGGCAAGTCCACGCTGGTGTCCATCCTCACTGGACTGTCCGAAACGGACACCGGCAGTGTTTCCTTCGGCGGCGTACCGGCCCCTTCCTTGTCCAAACAGGACGATTGGAAGGCACGCGTGGCATGCGTGTACCAGCACGCGATGGTGGTACCGCAGCTGACCGTCGCGGAGAATCTGTTCCTGAACCGGCAGGCCCGGGGCGGATTCGCGATCGGCTGGAAGAAGCTGCGCCGCCAAGCGCGGGAACTGCTGGACTCGTGGGACGTCCGGGTCGAGGTGGACACTCCGGCCGGCGATCTGTCCGTTGAGGACCGTCAGTTCGTCGAGATCGCTCGCGCATTGAGTTACGGCGCCCGGTTCATTGTGCTGGACGAACCGACGGCGCAGCTGGACAGCCAGGCCATCGAGCGGCTTTTCGAGCGCATGCGGCAGATGCAGGAGAACGGCGTCACCTTCCTGTTCATCTCGCACCATCTGCACGAGGTTTACGAGGTGTGCCAAGCGGTTACCGTCCTGCGCGATGCCCGCCACGTGCTCACCGCACCCGTCGAAGAGGTCAGCCGCGCGGCGCTGGTCGACGCGATGACAGGGGAGCAGGGCGGCCTAGCGGTCCGGGACGCAGCGACTCGCGACCCGCTCGCGGTAGACGCCGAAGAGGTGCTCGCCGTCGACGACTTGTCCGGCGACGGCTTCCACGACGTCTCCCTGCGAATCCATCGCGGCGAGGTCGTCGGTCTCGCCGGCAGCAACGCGAGCGGCAAGCACCAGGTAGCCGAGACAGTCTACGGCCTGCGCAGGCCCACCTCGGGAACCGTGGCCGTGAACGGAAAACGCCTGCCACCCGGTGACATTCCCGCCGCCCTGCGCGCGGGCATCGGCTGTGTGCCGCGGGATCGCCACCACGAGGGTCTGGTACTGGAACACTCCATTATGGACAATGCGACCCTGTCGGTGCTTGATCGGATGGGCCGCGGCGGCCTGGCGTCCCCGAAGATCCGCCGCGAACGCGGATCGCGTGCCCTGACCGACTACGACATCGTGGCGGCCGGCCCGGATCAGCCGGTCTCGGATCTGTCCGGCGGGAACCAGCAGAAAGTCGTGCTCGCCAGGGCTCTGGAGAGCGATCCGCGCGTGGTGGTGCTGATCAACCCCACCGCGGGTGTGGATGTGAAGTCGAAGGAGGCCCTGCTCGCGGTCGTGGACCGGGTGCGGGCCGAGGGGAAGGCGGTGCTGCTCGTGAGCGACGAGCTGGACGACCTGCGCCTGGCCGACCGGGTGCTGGTGCTGCGCGCCGGGGAGGTGGCCGCCGTTCGCCAGGCCGGCTGGTCCGACGGGGACCTGGTGGCGGATATCGAAGGAGTCGGGCTCCATGACTGACCTGATGAGCGACCCGCGGACGGCGCTGCCCGCGGCGCGGCCGAAGCGCCGGAAGTCGGCGTGGCTGCGCGAACTGGCGCTGTTGCCCGCGCTCGTGGTGGTGTTCGTGATCGGCGGGTTGATCAGCGACACGTTCTTCACCTTCGGCAACATCATCAGCATCCTTTCCGCGGCGGCGGCGTTGTCGCTGGTCGTGCTGGGCGAATCGCTGGTGCTGCTGACCGGCAAGTTCGACCTGTCGCTGGAATCCACGATGGGCATCGCCCCCGCGATCGGCGCGATGCTGGTCATCCCGGCCGCGTCTTCCGGCTTCGGCACGGAATGGCCGTCGGTGCTCGGCCTGGTGGCGATCCCCGTGGTGGGCGCCTTGATCGGTTTCGTGAACGGCTTCCTGATCGTGAAGCTGAAGCTGAACGCGTTCATCGTGACGCTGGCGATGCTGACGGTCCTGCGCGGAACCCAGATCGGCACGACGAACGGCAAGACGCTGTTCGACCAGCTGGACGCGTTCACCGCGTTGGCGACCACGACCTTCGCCGGCTTGCCGATGTCGGTCTGGCTCGCAGCGGCCCTGTTCGTGCTCTTCGGGCTGGGCCTGCGCTACCACCGAGCCGGCCGCTCCCTGTACGCGATCGGCGGCAACCGCGAAGCGGCGCGGGCCGCGGGCATCCGGGTGGACCGGATCTCATGGGCGGTCTTCGTGGTAGCCGGAGTACTGGCCGCGATCGGCGGCCTGGCATACACGGGCTACGTCGGCGCCCTCGGCGCTGACCAGGGCGACGGATTGATCCTCCAGGTCTTCGCCGCGGCGGTGATCGGCGGCGTTTCACTGGACGGCGGCCGCGGCACGCTGGTCGGGGCGCTGACCGGGGTGCTGTTGCTGCAGTCGGTGGACAGCCTGCTGCGCATCGCCCAGGTACCGGCGGAATGGCTCAAGGCGATTTACGGCGGGATCATTTTGATCGCGTTGATCATCAGCCGGTATGCCGGCGGAAAGCCCCAGACCTGATCGGCGGAGGTTCGGTGATCATCCGACCTTCTGGATGCGTGGGCTCGGCGGGCGAGCGATTGGCTGGCGCGGTGGCCGGCTGGCTGGGTGGCCCAGGTGGCTCGCTCGGCCGGGGTGGCTGGGGTGGCTCGCTCGGCTTGCTCGGCTGGGGTGGCTCGGCTGGTCGGAGTGGCTCAGTTCGTCGTGGTGGCTTGCTCGGCTTGGTCGGTGGGGGCGGTTCGGTTGGCTCGGTCGGCCGTGGTGGCTCAGTTGGCCGGGGTGGCTGGGTCGGCCTGGACGACCGGGGTGCCTCGGGCGGTCCGGTCGGCTCGACGGCCGATGCGGCGGATGACTCGGCGGGGAGGTCGGTGAAGGGTCCCTTCACCGGTTCGGAGTCTCTCGGGTTGCCCCGCACCGGCCACGCCGTCGTCTCCACCTCGGTTGTCTCTCGCGAGTACGCTGCCGTGTCCTTTTCGGCTGCCTCTCGCGGGCGTGCGGGCGTCTCCGCTTCGGCTGTTACTCGCGGCTGCGCCGCTGTCTCTCCCGCTGATGTTGCCTATGGCTGCGCCGCTGCCTCTCCCGCTGATGTTGCCTATGACTGCACCGCTGCCTCTTCCGCTGATGTCGCTCGTGGCTGTGCCGCTGTCTCTGCCAGCATGGTTGCCGCTGGCCGTGCCGCCACCTTTGGCTGTGCGGTTGCGTCCGGCGGTTGTGCCGCCGTCTCGACTTCCGCCGCGCCGTCTTTCTCCGCTGCTTCTGGCGCTGTGAAAGAAACCTCCGCAGCATCAGCGCCGGAGTTGATGAAGGGCCCCTTCATGCAGCCCGTCGGCGAACGCGTGCCCGCCGCTTCGACCGCGCCTGCGCGATGGGTCCCTTCGCCATTCCCGGTTCGGAGTTTGCCGGTCTCCGCCCGGTCCGCTGCGCGAAAGTCCCTCTCGCTCCAGCCAGGCGTGCGCGATGGGTCCCGTCGCTTCGACCGTCATGGCGTGAAGGGTCCCGTCGCTCCTACGGTGCGGGCACGAAAGTCCCCCTCGCGCCAACCGAACAAAAGCGAAGGGTCCCTTCACTCGCACCAGCAAGGAATGAAGGGACCCGTCACTGCAACAGACCGCCCAGAAGCCGTCGTCGTTCGGTCAGGAGGCAGCGGGTTCGGCCTCATCGCCGGGCGTGTCGTCTTCGACCAGGGTGCTGCGCAGCCATTGCTCCACTCCGGCGACGTGCACCGTCGCCCACGAGCGGGCCAGTTCTGGTTCCCGCGCGGCGATCGCGTCGTAGATCGCGGCGTGCTGTTCGCGGGTTCGGGCTACCGCGCCTTCCTGGGTGAGGCCGCGCCAGATCCGGGCTCGCGCCGTCGGGCCGGAGAGGCTTTCGAGCAGGGAGCACAGCACCGGATTGCCCGAGCCGTCGGCGATTTTGCGGTGGAACTGCAAGTCGTTGGCCACGAGCGCCTCGACGGTCGGGGATTCCTCCAGCTCGCCGAGCAGCGCGCCGAGTTCGGCAACGTCCTCGTCGCGCATGTGCAGCGCCGCCATCGCGGTGGCCGCGGGCTCCAGAATCCGCCGCACAGCAAGGAAATCGAGCACGGTGTCGTCGCGGTGAAAGTCGACGACGAAGGTCATCGCGTCGAGCAGCAGGTTCGGTTCCAGGCTGGTGACGTACGTGCCGTCGCCCTGGCGCACGTCCAGCACCCGGATCAGGCACAGCGCCTTCACCGCTTCCCGCAGCGAACTGCGGGAAAGCCCCAGCCGCTGCGCGAGCTCGGCCTCCTTGGGGAGCCGGTCGCCGGGGGCCAGCTCGCCCGAAATGATCATGTCCTTGATCTTGTCGATCGCGACATCGGTGACGGGCATCGGGACCGCCCTCCCTGCAGAGACCTCGGATGTTTACCCCCTACAGCGTGCCACGACTCCCGTCAGGAGGAACGATGACCCACGGCCCGGCGCCGCAAACGGTCGCATTGCGCACCCGGCTCAAGCCCGGAATGGAGAAAACCTACGAGGAGGTGCACGCGGTGATCCCGCAGGATCTGGATGGCGCACTGCGCCGCGCCGGCGTGCGATCGTGGCGGATCTGGCGCGACGGGCTCGACCTGTTCCACTTCGTCGAGGTGGACGATTTCGAGCGAATGCGCGCGAAACTCGTCGGCGACCCGGCCGACATCGCATGGCAGAAGCGGATCAACGAACTGCTCGACCTCGACCATTCCGACGTCGCGCACGGCCTCGGGCTGGTGTGGCAACTCCCGGCGGAGGCGTGACCGTGGACCTTCCTCCGCTGGGACTCGGCGGCGCGCAACTCGGCAACCTCTATCACGCGGTGCCGGACGAAACCGCCGCGGCGAGCGTGCGGCGGGCGTGGGACGAGGGGATCCGCTATTACGACACCGCGCCGCATTACGGGCTCGGGCTGTCCGAACGCAGGCTCGGGGCCGCGCTGGCGGCGTATCCGCGCGCCGAGTACGTCCTGTCCACGAAAGTCGGCCGGGTCCTGGAACCGCGTGCGGTGGCCCCCGGGGAACGCGACGACCAGGGCTTCGACGTTCCGGGGACTTACCGGCGCCGCTGGGATTTCAGCCGCGACGGGGTGTTGCGTTCGCTGGAATCGAGCCTGGACCGGCTGGGTCTCGACCGCATCGATCTCGTGTACGTGCACGATCCGGACGATCATTTCGAGGAAGCGGTTTCGAGCGCGTTTCCGGCGTTGCTGGAGCTGCGGGAGCAGGGCGTCGTGGGGGCAATCGGGGCCGGGATGAACCAGGCTCCGATGCTGGCGGAGTTCGTGCGCCGGTTCGATCTTGACCACGTCCTGATGGCCGGTCGCTACACCTTGCTGAACCAGCCGGCGTTGGACGAGTTGTTGCCGCTGTGCGTCGAACGCGGCGTCGGCGTCGTGGCTGGCGGGGTGTTCAACGGTGGAATTCTCGCCACTGAACAACCCGGCGCTATTTATGATTACGCGGCCGCGCCCGCGGATCTCGTTGAGAAAGCGCAGAAGATCGCGGAAATCTGTGCACGGCACGGTGTTTCGCTGCCAGAGGCCGCGCTCGCGTTGCCGCGCACGCACCCGGCGGTGGTGTCGGTCGTCGTAGGTGCGCACGATGCTGAGCAGGTGTCGCTGAACGTTCGCCGGGCAGCGGCGAATATCCCGGCCGTACTGTGGGACGACCTCGCCGACGCTGGCCTGCTGCGGTCGGCCGCCCGTCCCGTCGTGTCCGGAGGAATCCAGTGATCGATTCGCACCACCACCTGTGGGATCCCGCGCGTCGCGAGTACCCGTGGATGTCCGGTGACGCGCTGGCCCCGATCCGCCAGCCATATACCGTCGACGATCTGCGCGCGGTGACCACTGCGGCGGGTGTGCACGCCACCGTGCTGGTGCAAACCGTGTCGGACGCGGCGGAAACCGAGGAATTCCTTGCCACGGGCGCGTCCGAGCCAGTGGTGGCCGGCGTCGTCGGCTGGGTCGACCTCGCCGCCCCGGACGTGGCCGACCGGCTCGCCCGGCTGCGCGAACTGGGCCCGCTGGTCGGCATCCGGCATCAGGTCGAGGACGAACCGGACCCGGATTGGCTGCTGCGTCCGGAAATCCTGCGCGGCCTGACCGCGGTCGGCACCGCGGGCCTGGCCTACGACCTGCTGGTGGCACCGGCGCAGCTCGCCGCGGCCCGGCAGGTCGCCGAGCGCTTGCCGGACCTGCGGCTGATCCTCGACCACGCCGCGAAACCTGGCATCGCGGCAGGCGAATGGCAGCCGTGGGCGGACGGCGTGGCCTCGCTGGCCGCGCACGCCAACGTGCACTGCAAGCTTTCCGGCTTGGTGACGGAAGCCGACTGGCGCGAATGGCAGGTGGGCCATCTGCGCCGCTACGCAGACCACGTTTTCGAGTCGTTCGGCGCGAACCGGGTCATGTTCGGCTCCGACTGGCCAGTGTGCGAACTGGCGGCAGCGTACGAAGTCGTACTGGACGCGGCGGTGTCGCTGACCGGTGTGCTGAGCGATCCGGAACGGCTTGACGTCTTCAAGCACACGGCGGCACGCGTTTACGAGTTGAGCTGAAGATGCGGCGGGTAACTCCAGAGTGCCGTGCGAAACCGAGCCTGTCGACCTATTCGGCGGCCGGTGGCGGCCTTCCAGCCGTTCGAGTGACGAAACGGCTCAGAAGTCCTGGCCCTGCACCATCTCACGGAGTTTGGCCAGCGCGCGGTGCTGCGTGACGCGGACGTTGCCGGCCGAAATGCCCAGCGTCTCGGCCGTCTCGTTCGCGCTGAGGCCGACGACGATGCGCAGCGCCAGGATCTCCTGCTGCAGCGGGGCGAGGCGGGTGAGCAGCTCCTGGAGACGGCTGCCGAGGTCGAGGCGCAGCGCGTGGGATTCCGGCTCGTTGCCGCCGGAGAGCGGGTGCTCCGGAAGCTCGGGCACCGGTTCGGAGCGGTCGCGCGCGACGGCCCGGTAGGCGTCGGCGACCTTGTTGGCCGCGATGGCGTGCACGAGGTAGAGGAAGGAACCGCCGCGGTCCTGGTAGTCGGGGAGGGCCTTGAGGACGGCCATGCAGACGTCCTGCGCGACGTCGTCGGCGGCGAGGTAGGACAGGTCGCGGCCGCCCATCCGGGCCCGGCAGTAGCGCGCGACCACCGGCCGGAGCACGTGCAGCAGTTCGGCGACCGCGGCTTGATCGCCCTGCCCCGCCGCGCGTACGAGCGGGTCGAGGTCTTCCTTGGTCAGGCGTCCGCCGGACCGGGGCAGCGTCGCGGGGCTCACGTAGCCCGCGACACCGGACACCGCAGTACGGGACGTCTTCGACGGTGCTGTCATGGTCGTCTCCCCGGCAACCCTGCGACCGTCGCTGTCTTGGGGTCAACACTCTGTGATGTTGCGGTCGCAAGTACTCCGATCGAACGGGGGGAGCACTGCGATCGTTGCGACGCTCCGTAACCTTAAGCGGCCGGAGGCCGACCGTCCACTTTTCAACTACGAATACCCCGTTAGCAGCAGTGGTCTTGACACAAACGAGACCAGCCGACGCACAGTACGAATCCGGCCTCGCAGCATGTGCGGATGTCCGATTTCGTGCGTCACGAAGAGTGACAGCCGGGTAGCGCAACAGAGAGTGGTCGCACTGCGGGTAGAACGGGTTTCACTACCGCTGGTGATCTTGTGCCGCGTCCGTTCGCCGTGCCCGGGCGAACACCCACCACCGCAGAACGGCGAACCGGACGACCCCGCCGACGAAACTGGCCGCGAGAAGCGCGGCGGTTTGCTGCCCGGCGGAGGGATGGGGGACAACGGCGTCGAGGGCCGCGAGGACGACCGATCCGTAGCCGGCGTAGAAGGCGAAAGTGACGAGATCCTGAAGATGCCGCTTGCCCGCGCGGCTGCTCCGGTTGGCGAAAGTGACGCGGCGGTGGAACTCGGTGTTGCCGGCGGTCGTGATCGCGAGCGCGGCGAGATTCGCCCATTGCGCGCCGATTTCCGGACGGAAAGCGAGGAAGAGGACGGCCTGGAGCCCGGTGGTGACGACACCGGCGGCCAGGTACCAGGCAGCATGTCCGCCCATTTCGCGGCGGCGGGCGGTGCGGTCTGCGGGTTTTGGCCGATGATCGGCGACGCTCGGCGGCTCTGGGTGCGTGGTGGGGACGGCTGCTGGATCCGGGTGGGGCTGGTGGCAAGCGGGGCCGGCTGCTGGATCCGTCGGAGCTTGCGGCTGGCGGCCGGTTTCCGCGGCGTTGTTCCTGGCGGGTTTCGACGACAGCAGGCCAGCGGCGCTCGCCGCTTCATGACATGGCTGGCGCGGATTCGCCGTTGAGTGGCGACTGGTGTGTTCGTCGCTGGTCTCCGGTCGCAACTGTTCGGTGTAGTCGGTTGCCGTTTCACGGCGAGGGACACTCGTGGTGGCCTCCGAGCGCTGACCGGGGTGCTGGTCGCTGGTCTCCGGTCGCAACTGTTTGGCGTAGTCGGTTGCCGTTTCACGGCGAAGGGCACTCGTGGCGGCCCTGGAGCGCTGACGGGCGGCCTTCGCTCGCCGCGGTTTGCGGTTTCCGGTTACGGCTTCACCGCGATCGGCCCGAGTGTTCGCCGTTGAGTGGCCAATGGCGGGCTCGCTGTTGCCTTCCGGTTGTTGGGGTTCGGTGTCGTCAGGTGGTGTTGCATGGTGAACGCCGCCCGGATTCGCCACTGCGCGACGGCTGGAACGCTCGCTGCTGGCTTCCGATCGCGGCAGGTCGGCGTCACTGGTTGCCGGCTGAAGGCGGCGATCGCTCGTAGTTGCCGCTGAGTGACGACCGGTGTTTTTTGGCGGCAGCAGCTTGTCGTCGCTGGTTGTCGCCTTGAGGCGATTGGTGCGGTCGTGGCTGACAACCTCGACCCCGAGGACTGGCGCAGAGGCAGTTGCCCTTTCGCGGCGATCGGAGCTTGAGTTAGCCGCACGAGGGCTGTTGTCTTCGGGCTTCGACGGCGGCTGGTCAGCGTCGCGATCAGTCGTTCCCTGGCGCTCAGCGCTCGGATTAGCCGTTGAGAGGCGACGGGTGTTCTCCACGCGGCGGTTGGCGCCGGAGTCCGGCAGATCGCGGCGAGTGCCGATCCCGTCGGCGAGCGCGGCCAGGTCATTTTCGACCGCTCGACGCTGGCCGGCGGCCTCGTCGGCGTCCGGAGAGCGGTGGCTCGGAGTCTCGCCGAGCGTGCGGAACTCCGGCTGCGCGTCATCGCCGCGCGGGTCGTCGCTGGTCGTGCGCCGGGGGCGGAGACCGATCCGGCCACGCGGCTTCCACCTGGTGGTGGTCATAGTGCTGACGCTAGCTCCGCTTCGCCCGCTGACGCCCTGGCAGACCGAAGGAAACCCTGTGATTCCGGCGACAGCCGTTCGGCCCGTTTCACTCGATGTCGCCTCGGGTAGCTCACCACGAACAATCCGGACTTTCGGGAGGTGCCCGTGAGCGATCCCGGTGACGACACTCCCCGCGAGGGTCGAGCGCCCGGCGCGGACGGCTCTCGTGTCGACCCGTTTCGCGCGCCCGGCTCTATGGTCGCGGCAGCTTCTGGCGAGGTCTGGGAAAGCCAGCGTGCGGGGGACGAGCCGGAGGTCCGGCCGCCGGTCGACGCCAGTGGGGAAGCCGGCGGAGGCGATTCCGAACTGGGGCCGCTCGGCCCGGCCGGGGACGGCTGGCCCCCGGTGCCCGGACAGGGCGAGCGGGTCGACCACGGGGGCGGCACGGTCGCCGACGCGATCCGGTCGGCCATGGCCCGAAGATCCTGATTTCAAACGTGTTTGTGACAGTTCCATCGTCGCGGCAAACGGCCTCGCGCTCACACTGCGCGACCGTCGTGCCGCCTTTAGCGTGAAAAACCACCCTGCAACCGACCGCGCGCATCCGACTGCGACAAAGGGAAGGCCGAAAGATGCTGACCGTTACCGAAGCCGCCGCCGAGGCGATCACCGCGTTGACCGCTGAGCAAGGCAGTGAATCCGACGAGAGCGGCCTGCGCTTCGCGCTGCAGAGCATGGAAGGCGACGGCGCTCAGTTGGCGCTGTCGGTAGCCCCGGCCCCGGAGGACGGCGACCGCATCGTCGGCGCCGACGGCGGAGCCAAGGTCTTCCTCGAGCCGCAGGCAGCGGCGTTGCTCGACGACAAGGTTCTCGACGTTCAGCAGGACGACACCGGCGACGTCGCCTTCGCCGTCCTGCCGCAGCAGCAGTCCGCCTGACGGGCTGCGCAAGCAAGCTCCCGGTCACGGGGTTCGCGCGGCGGTGTCCGTCCGCCGATCCCGTGCGCCGTTCGCCGGTGTCTCCGGATGTCTCAAGACGTCCGGGACCGGCGAGTTGCCTGGATGGCTGTCGTCCGAGACACGGGTCGTCCAGACGACGGCGTGGCTGCGTTGTTGTGCTGAACGCTCCCGCGGTTGAGCGCGGGAGCGTTCCGCTATCTGGTGCGCAGCCAGTCCCGCACTAGCACTCCGGCCCGTTCGCGCAGCAGTTCCGCGGCGCGGGAGCGGGCATAGTCCAGCGACGGCGCGTGGTCGATCAGCGCGCTGCTGCCCACGACTCCCAAACCGGCCAGCGCGTCCGCGTCCAGCTGGATCCGTCCGGCGAGCACCAGCAGGGGGACGCCCGTCCGGCTGGCGCGAGCCGCGATCCCCGCCGGGGCCTTCCCGGACAGCGATTGTTCGTCCAGCGAGCCCTCTCCGGTGATCACCAGGTCCGCGCCGGTCAACGCGGTGTCGACGCCGGTCAAGGCGGCGATCAGGTCGAAGCCGGACTCGACCGTCGCGCCGAACCCCGCGATCGCTCCCGCCGCGACACCTCCGCCGGCCCCGGCTCCGGGGAGGTCGGAGACATCCGGTGCGCCAGCCCGCACAAGCGCCTTAGCCCAGTGCGAAAGACCTTCGTCTAGCGCGTGGACATCGTCTGGAGCGGCGCCCTTTTGCGGACCGAACACCGCCGCCGCCCCGTTCGCGCCGAGCAGCGGGTTCGTCACGTCCGTCGCGACCACGACCGGCACTGCGCCCAGCCGCTCCCGCATCGGACCCAGTTCGACGCGAGCGACTTGCGTCAGCGACCCGCCGCCGAGACCAACCGGCGCACCGGACGCGTCGAGGACCTCGGCATCCAGTGCAGCCAGCATCCCGGCACCGCCGTCGGTGCTCGCGGTGCCGCCGACGGTCAGCACGAGCCGCCGTGCGCCGCGGGCGAGCGCGTCGTTCAGCAGCTCGCCGACGCCCCACGTGTGCGCGGCCAGCGCGACTTCCCGGCTCGGCGTCACGAACTCGATCCCGCACGCCCGCGCCGATTCGACGTAGGCCGTGCCGTCGAGCAGCACGTACCGGGCCTCGACCGGTTCGGCCAGCGGACCGCGCACCGGCAACCGCACCATGGAGCCGCCCGCGTTCTCGAGCACCTCCAGCGTCCCTTCGCCGCCGTCGGCGACTGGGCATTCGGAGATCTCGGCATCCGGCAACGCGTCGCGCACGCCGTACGCGATCGCTTCCGTCACCTCGACCGCGGTCAGGCTTCCTTTGAACTTGTCCGGTGCGATCACGACCCGGGTCATCGGCCCACCTCCGTCAGCGGCTTGGCTCCGGCGAGCACCGAGACGACGTTGCGTGCGGCCAGCACCGCCATCGCTGTACGCGTTTCCACCGTCGCTGATCCGAGGTGCGGCGTCAGCACCACATCGTCGCGCTCCAGCAACCGAGGCTCGACGTCCGGCTCTTTCTCGAACACGTCCAGCGCCGCGCCCGCGATCTCACCGGCTTCGAGCGCGTCGGCCAGCGCCGATTCGTCGACGACCGGACCGCGCGTGGTGTTCACCAGGTACGCACCCGGTTTCATGGCCCGCAAGGCGTCCGCGTCGACGAGGTGCCGGGTCCCGGGAGTCAGCGGACAGTGCAGTGACACGAAGTCGGAACGTCGCAGCAGCTCGTCGAACGAGACGAACTCGCCGTCGAAGTCCGGTTTCGCCGACCGTCCGGAGTAGACGACCCGCATCCCGAACGCCGCCGCCCGCCTCGCCACCGCGCGGCCGATCTGCCCGAGTCCGACGATGCCGAGCGTCTTGCCCTGCAGTCCGGACCCGAGCAGGAAGCCGAGGTGGAACGACCACGGCTGCCGCGCGCGCAGCAACCGTTCGCCTTCGCCGAGCCGCCGCGAGACGGCCAGCAGCAATCCGAACGCGAGATCCGCGGTGGCGTCGGTGAGCACGCCTGGCGTGTTGGCGACCACGACCCCGCGCTCGGCCAGTGCACTGACCTCCACGTTGTCGTAGCCCACCGCGACGTTCGCGACGACCTTCAGTCCGGGACCCGCCGCGTCCGCGACTGAGCCGTCGATCCGGTCGTGCAGCATCGACACCACCGCGGCCGATCCGGCGACGAACTTCCGCAGTTCCTCGGGCGTGAGCGGCCGGTCCTCCGGCGAGATTTCGACTTCGCCTGCTTCGCCGAGCACCTGCACGGCTTCGTCCGGGATCCAGCGGGTGACAGCGATCTTCGGCATGCCGAGCAGCCTAATGCCGACTGCGGCGCCCGAGCGAGGTTCGCGGCGCGCTCACCGCCGGACACCCGCCTGAGCT
Source organism: Amycolatopsis rubida (assembly GCF_900115345.1). GTDB lineage: Bacteria > Actinomycetota > Actinomycetes > Mycobacteriales > Pseudonocardiaceae > Amycolatopsis > Amycolatopsis rubida. The sequence continues at coordinate 29,335 of NZ_FOWC01000030.1, forward strand.
GCGACGGAGCGTCCAACCGCGACAGGACGCCGCTGACGTCGGCAGTGCCCGAATTCCGCATTGCGGTACCACGCAACGAAATTCCGGTCTGCCGCCGGCTTGTGCCGCCCTGTGCCGCCGCGAAACCCGTTCGCCGACTCCTAGCGCACCGTGTTGTCTTATCCCATCACCTCACTTCCCTTGAAGCCGTAAACCTCGCGTTGTCTTGTGCCGTCTCTCCGGACCTCCGCTTCACCCGTTGGCACTCCCGCCGGCGGCCGGATCGTGCTATGTTCTCATATAGAACTTCTGTGCGCTATGCGAACACGCTAGCACGGAACGGCGGAATCAGGAAGATCCAGACGGAAGGGCTCGTGATGGCAAGGGTGCTGTCGCTCGGCGAGGCGGTCGCCGAGCTGGTGCACGACGGAGACACCGTCGCTCTCGAGGGCTTCACGCACCTCATTCCCGTGGCGGCCGGGCACGAGATCATCCGTCAGGGCAGGCGGAACCTCACGCTCGTGCGGATGACGCCGGACATCGTCTACGACCAGCTCATCGGCGCGGGCTGTGCGAGCAAGCTGATCTTCTCGTGGGGCGGCAACCCCGGAGTCGGCTCGCTGCACCGGTTCCGCGACGCGGTGCAGCACTCGTGGCCGGCGCCGCTGGAGATCGAGGAGCACAGTCACGCGGGCATGGCGAACCGTTATGTCGCAGGCGCTTCCGGGCTCCCGTTCGCCGTGCTGCGCGGTTACACCGGCACCGATCTGCCCGCGCAGACGGAGACGATCAAGCCGATCACCTGCCCGTTCACCGGCGAGCAGCTCACCGCGGTGCCCGCGCTGAATCCGGACGTCACGATCGTCCACGCGCAGCGCGCCGACCGGGCGGGCAACGTCCAGTTGTGGGGCATCGCGGGTGTGCAGAAGGAAGCGGTGCTCGCGGCGAAGCGGTCGCTGGTCACCGTCGAAGAGGTCGTCGACGAGCTGGAGCCCCGGCCGGGCGCGCTGGTGCTTCCGTCCTGGGCGGTCACCGCGGTGGCCGAGGTGCCGCGCGGCGCTGCGCCCTCGTACGCCGCTGGGTACTACGAACGGGACAACGCGGCGTACCAGGCGTGGGACGAGATCGGGCGGGACCGTGAGGAATTCGCCAAGTGGCTGAGCGACCTGACCGGGGTGAAGGCATGAGCGAGTACACCGCCGACGAGATGATGAGCATCGCCGCGGCCCGCGCGCTCGGCGAGGGCATGTCGTGCTTCGTCGGGATCGGTTTGCCGAGCACGGCGGCGAATCTGGCCCGTCGCACGCACGCCCCGAACCTCACGCTGATCTACGAATCGGGTTGTCTCGGCGCGAAACCCGGCAGGCTGCCGCTGTCGATCGGCGACGGCGAGCTGGCCGACACCGCCGACGCGGTGGTCAGCGTGCCCGAGGTGTTCAACTACTGGCTGCAGCCCGGCCGGATCGACGTCGGGTTCCTCGGCGCGGCGCAGCTCGACAAGTTCGGCAACATCAACACCACGGTCATCGGCTCCGACTACCACGATCCGAAGGTGCGCCTGCCCGGCGCGGGCGGGGCGCCGGAGATCGCCGCGTCCTGCAAGGAAGTGTTCGTCGTGCTGCGGCAAAGCAGGCGGACGTTCGTGGACAAGGTCGACTTCGTGACGTCGTTCGGCCACGGCTCCGGGCGCGGCGACCGCGAACGGCTCGGCCTGCGCGGCGCCGGGCCGACGCTCGTGGTCACCGACCTCGGACTGATGCGGCCTGACCCGGAAACCGCGGAACTCACGCTCACTGAGTTGCATCCCGGGATCGAGCTGGAACAGGCTGTGGCAGCGACGGGGTGGACACTGAAGGCGGCTGCGGACCTCAAGACCACCCCCGCACCCACCGAACGCGAACTGACCCTGCTCCGTGAGCTGAAGAAGGCCGGCGAATGAGCGACGCTTACGTACTCGACGCGATCCGCACTCCCTTCGGGCGCTACGGCGGCGCGCTCTCCGGAGTGCGACCAGACGACCTGGCCGCGGGTGTCCTGCGCGCGCTGGCCGAGCGCAACGGGCTCGATCCGTCCACTGTGGACGAAGTACTGCTCGGCGACGCCAACGGCGCGGGCGAGGACAACCGCAACGTGGCGCGGATGGCCGCGCTTCTCGCTGGCTGGCCGACGTCGGTGCCCGGCGCGACAGTGAACCGGCTGTGCGGGTCCGGTGTCGAGGCGACCATGCAGGCGAGCCGGGCGATCCAGGTCGGCGACGCCTCGCTGGTGGTCGCGGGCGGCGTCGAGTCGATGAGCCGCTCGCCGCTGGTGATACCGAAGCCGGACAAGGCTTTCCCGGCCGGCAACCAGACGCTGTACAACACGGCACTCGGCTGGCGGATGGTCAACCCGGCGATGCCGTCGCAGTGGACCGTTTCCCTCGGCGAGTCCACCGAACTGCTCGCCGAGCGCTACGGCATCGGCCGGGACGAGCAGGACGCGTTCGCCGCGCGCAGCCACGTGAACGCCGCACGGGCGTGGGACGAGGGCTTCTACGACGACCACGTGGTTCCGGTCGAAGGCGTCGAGCTGACCCGGGACGAGGGCATCCGGCCGGACTCCTCGCCCGAGAAGCTCGCGAAGCTGAAAACCGTGTTCCGCAAGGAAAACGGCACCGTCACAGCGGGCAACGCGTCACCGCTGAACGACGGTGCGTCGGCGTTGCTGCTCGGCGACGCGGCCGCGGCCGAGCGGCTCGGCAAGACCCCGCTGGCCCGCATCGCCGGCCGCGGTGCCGCGGGGGTCGATCCGGACGTGTTCGGCATCGGCCCGGTGCGTGCGGCGGAGATCGCGCTCGAACGGGCGGGCATCGGCTGGGACGATCTCGCCGCGGTGGAACTCAACGAGGCGTTCGCGGCGCAATCGCTGGCCTGCCTGAAAGAATGGTCGAAGCTGGATCCGGAGATCGTCAACGTCAACGGCGGTGCCATCGCGATCGGGCATCCGCTCGGCGCGTCCGGCGGCCGGATCATCGGCACGCTGGCGCATCAGCTCCGCCGCACTGGCGGTCGCTGGGGCCTCGCGGCGATCTGCATCGGCGTCGGCCAGGGTCTCGCTGTCGTGCTCGAGAATCGCTGAGAAAGGGGAGGCATCGTGGCCACACCGACCGACCGGCGCCTGCCGCAGTACCGGCCCGACCCGGACGGCACCCACCCGCCGCTCGACTACGCGCCGTACCGTTCCACCGCGTTGCGGCATCCGACGCAGCCGCTGGTCCTGCTGCCGCAGATGCTCACCGAGGTCACCGGACCGCTGCTCGGCCCGGGACGGCTCGGCGAACTCGACAACGACCTCACCCGCCAGCACGCGGGCGAGCCGCAGGGCCAGCGGATCATCGTCACCGGCAGGCTTCTCGACGGCGACGGGCGGCCGATCCGCAACTCGCTGGTGGAGATCTGGCAGGCCAACGCGGGCGGCCGCTACCGGCACACCGGCGACCGCTGGCCGTCCCCGCTCGACCCGAACTTCGACGGGCTCGGCCGCACGCTGACCGACGACGACGGGCGCTACGAATTCACCACCATCAAGCCCGGCGCGTACCCGTGGAAGAACCACGACAACGCCTGGCGTCCCGCGCACATCCACTTCTCGGTGTTCGGTTCGGCGTTCACCCAGCGGCTCGTCACGCAGATGTACTTCCCGGACGACCCGCTGTTCTCGCAGGACCCGATCTTCAACTCCGTTCCGGACGAGAAGGCGCGGCAGCGGATGATCTCCCGGTTCGATCTCGACCGCACCGAGGAGGAATGGGCGCTGGCGTTCCAGTTCGACATCGTGGTGCGCGGGCGGGAACAGTCGGTGTTCGAGGACGAGGAGGAGGACGAGTGAGGCTGGAAGGCACGCCTTCGCAGACCGTCGGGCCGTACCTGTCCATCGGGCTGCCGTGGGACGACGGGCCGTTCGTGGTCCCGGAAGGCGCCGAAGGCGCGGTGTGGATCCGCGGCGGGGTGTACGACGGCGCGGGCAACCCGGTTCCCGACGCGATGATCGAGACGTGGCAGGCCGGTCCGGACGGCGGGTTCGACCACCCCGACGATCCGCGCGGCAAGCCCGCCGACGCGTTCCGCGGATTCGGCCGGTGTCCCACCGACGACCAGGGTCAGTACCGGATTCTGACCCTGCTGCCCGGGATCGTGCCGGACGCGTCCGGGGCTCCGCAGGCACGGCACATCGACGTGTCGGTCTTCGCTCGCGGGCTGCTGAACCGGGTCGTCACGCGCGTGTACTTCGAGGACCAGGACAACGCCGGCGACGCCGTGCTGGCGAGCGTTCCCGAGGAGCGGCGGGACACGCTGCTGGCCAAGAAGGACGGTTCCGGTTACCGGTTCGACGTGCGGTTGCAAGGCGAAGGCGAGACGGTGTTCTTCGCGGTCTGACCGGCCGTGTCCATGGTGGAGGTTCAAGCGTGAGCAGTGTCCGGGTGCACCGGGTCGTCGAAGGCCCGGCGGCGGGTCCGGTGGTGGTGTTCTCCAACTCGATCGGCAGCGACCACCGGATGTGGGAGCCGCAGGTCGCGCCGCTGACCGAACGCGGGTTTCGCGTGGTCCGGTACGACACGCGCGGCCACGGGTCGTCGCCGGTTCCGCCGGGGCCCTACGACCTGGCCGATCTGGGCGGCGACGTGCTGGGGCTGCTCGACGACCTCGGCGTCGAGCGCGCGCATTTCGTCGGCCTGTCGCTCGGCGGGATGACCGGGATGTGGCTCGGTGCGCACGCCGCCCAGCGATTGTCGAGCCTCACGCTGTGCTGCACGTCAGCGCTGCTCGGACCGCCCGAGATGTGGGCCGATCGCGCGCGCCTCGTGCGAGCCGAGGGCACGGGGACGGTCGCGGAAGCCAGCGTCGGGCGCTGGGTCACGCCGGACTTCGCGCAGGCGCATCCGGACCAGATCGCGTACCTGCGGGAGATGGTCGCGGGCCAGCCCGACGAGGGATACGCCGGATGCTGCGAGGTGATCGAGCGGATGGACCTCACCGGCGACCTGCCGAAGATCTCCGTCCCGACACTGGTGATCGCCGGTGCCGACGACCCGTCGACGCCCGCCGAGCCGCACGGGCGGGTCATCGCGGACGGGATCCCCGGCGCCCGGCTCGAGGTCGTCGCCTCCGCCGCGCACCTGGGCAGCTACGAACAGCCGGATGAATTCACCCGGCTGATCCTCGCGCGGATCACGGAGGAGCAGTGACCGGAGACCGCTACGAGGCGGGTATGCGGGTGCGCCGCGAGGTGCTCGGCGACGAGCACGTCGACCGGGCGGCCGCGCGGACCACCGAGTTCAGCGAGCCGTTCCAGGAGTACATCACCGAAGCGGCATGGGGTTCGGTGTGGACGCGGGACGGCCTCGACCGGCGAACTCGCAGCTGCATCACCCTGGCCGCGCTCACCGCGCTGCACTGCCACGACGAACTGGCGATGCACGTCCGCGCGGCGGTGCGCAACGGGCTCACCGCCGACGAGATCCGCGAAGTCCTGCTGCACACCGGCGTGTACGCGGGGGTGCCCGCGGCGAACACGGCGATCGGGATCGCCCAGCGCGTCCTCGCGGAGCTGGGAGAACCCACCGCCCAGCCGCCGGCCGGATAGGCTTCGCCGCATGGAATCCGACGACCAGGCCGAACGCGGCGCGCACCACGTGCAGTCGCTGGAACGCGGACTGGCGGTGATCAAGGCGTTCAGCGCCGAGGCCCCGCATCCGACGCTCAGTGACGTCGCACGCGTCACCGGATTGACCCGCGCGGCCGCACGCCGGTTCCTGCTGACGCTCGTGGACCTCGGCTACGTCCGCACCGACGGCAAGTACTTCTCGCTCACCGCGCGCGTGCTGGACCTCGGCTACGCCTATCTGTCCAGCCTGAGCCTGGCCGAGATCTCGCAACCGCACCTGGAACGGCTGTCGGCGGAGGTGCGCGAGTCGAGTTCGGTGTCGGTGCTGGAGATCGCCGACATCGTGTACGTCGCGCGCGTCGCGGTGTCGCGGATCATGACGGTGAGCATCAACGTCGGCACGCGGTTCCCCGCACACGCCACGTCGATGGGGCACGTGCTGCTCGCCGACATGGACCGGACCGAACTCAACGCCTACTTCATCGTCGCCGACCTCGACCGGTTGACCCCGCACACGCTCACCCACCGCACCGCGCTCGAAGCCGAGCTGGCCAAGGTCCGGGAACAGGGCTGGGCGATGGTCGACCAGGAGCTCGAAGAGGGCCTGCGCTCGGTCGCCGCGCCGATCCGCAACCGGGCGGGGCGCGCGGTCGCCGCGGTGAACATCTCGACGCATGCGAGCCGGACGCCGGTGGAGACCGTCCGGACCCAGTTCGTTCCGCCGTTGCTTGAGACCGCAGCTGCCGTCTCGGCAGAGCTCGCCGCGGTCGCGCCCGGCCGAGCGATCCAGGGCTGAGGAGTGCCGATGCCGGAAGCGGTTGCCGGACTGCTGCTCGCCGCCGGGGCGGGGCGGCGGTTCGGCGGGCCCAAAGCGCTGGTCGAATACGACGGTGAGCCGCTGGTCCAGCGGGCGGTCCGGAACCTGGCCGAGGCCGGATGCGCCTCGGTGCGGGTGGTCGTCGGAGCATCGGCTGAGCAGGTCCGGCAGCTGTTGCCGCCGGACGTGGCCGCGGTGCCCGCCGCGCGGTGGCAGGACGGGATGGGCGAGTCGCTGAAGGCCGGGCTCGAATCGCTGGCGGGGGAGTCGGCGGTGGCGGTGCTCGTGCACCTGGTGGATCTGCCGTGGGTGCCGGCCGCGGCGCTCGCGCGGATCGTCGGGGAGGCTTCCGGAGACGCCGTCGTCCGGGCCGCGTACCAGGGGGTTCCGGGACATCCGGTGCTGTTCGGACGGCGCTGGTGGGGCGAGATCGCGAGTTCGGCGCACGGTGACCACGGGGCGCGTGACTGGTTGCGCGGGCGTGCTGACGTGCGGCTGGTCGAGTGCGGTGACCTCGGGAGCGGCAGCGATGTCGATCGGCCTGGGGATCTGGCCGGGCCTGGTGCGGAGCGGCGATGAACGGTGCTGGGGTGCGTGGCCAGCTGAGTGTCTGCGGCGGGCCTGGCTACGTGGGGTCGCCGACGGAGCTTGTTTGGTCAGGGAAGCGTGCGTCGCTGGATTTGGATGAGATTCCTCTGCGCGAGGGTTCCGCGAGGCGGTGAACGGCGAACTAGGCGGTCTCGGATCTACGATCGGGGGCGTGACAGAGTCCCTTGCCTCGCCCGAAGCGCTCGCGGCCGCCCTCGACACCACCGGCTACCTCGCCGACGAGGGGCTGGCCACCGCGGGATTTCTCGCGACGCAGATGCAGCGTCCGCTCTTCTGCGAGGGCGAGCCGGGCACCGGGAAGACCTCGCTGGCACTTGCCTTGTCCGAGGCGTTGAAGTGGCCGTTGGTGCGGCTTCAGTGTCACGAGGGCATCGACGCCGCGCAGGCGCTCTACGAGTGGGACTTCCCCCGCCAGCTGTTGCACCTGCGCGCTCTCGAAGCGGCAGACGGTGGACGGCTCGACGCGGAAACTGCCGAGCGTTCGCTGTACACGGAGCGTTTCCTGCTTGCGCGACCGCTGCTGCAGGCGCTCACTACGACGCCGTGTGTGCTGCTGGTGGACGAGATCGATCGCGCTGACGATGAGTTCGAGGCGTTCCTCCTGCAGTTGCTGGACGAGTACGCCGTCACGATCCCGGAGTACGGCGAAGTGCGTGCGGAGCAGCCGCCGCTGGTCGTGCTGACGTCCAACCGGACTCGCGAGGTGCACGACGCGCTCAAGCGCCGGTGCCTTTACCACTGGCTCGAACATCCGGACCTGGCTCGGGAGATCAGCATCCTGCGCCGCCGGCTGCCGGGGATCGGCGAGACGCTCGCCCGGCAGATCGCCGACGCGGTGCACCGCCTGCGGGCGATGGACCTTCTCAAACCGCCGGGTGTCGCCGAATCTCTCGACTGGGCAAGGGCTTTGCTCGCGCTCCAGCGCGACGAACTGGACGCCGCGACGGCCGCGCGGACTCTGGGTGCGGTGCTCAAGTACAGCGAGGATCTCGATCGGGTGCGGGCGAAGCTGGACACGTTGTTCTCTTGATTTTGCGTCCAATGTGGACTGTTGGGTAATTCCGTTGCGGCGGGGCGCGGGATCGGGCATGCTTGAAGCAGCACCGGATGACTTCGCCGACTTCATTGATTTTATGCCTGGTTTTGTGACTGCGACTGTGCCGGAAGGAGGGCTCGTGACCGACTTCGTCCGGACTGCCCTCCTGGCTGTCCGCTGAGTTCCGTTCTTTCCTGAAGGTTCCGCGCGCCCGCCTTGCGCTACCGAGGCTGGCCGCCGCGCGCAACCACGGTCCGCGCACGCTGTCCCGGAGGCGGGACGGCGTGCGCGGCCGCCCTTCGCCGATGACATGGGCCGATGACATGGGCCGATGACATGGGCGGTGTGGGTGGGGCCTTGGGGAGTTTCGCTCGGCGGCGGGCTGACTGGCCGAGCTGAACGACATGCCCGGGAACGCGGCGCGGGTGTGGCTGGCGGACGGAAGCGTCGGGAAGTCTTGGCGCGGCGCGGGGGTTGGCTGGCGGACGGAAGCGTCGGGAAGTCTTGGCGCGGCGCGGGGGTTGGCTGGCGGACGGAAGCGTCGGGAAGCCTTGGCGCGGTACGGCGTTTGGCTGGCGGACGGAAGCGTCGGGAAGCCTTGGCGCGGTAAGGGCCTGGCAACGGCCGCGGGGTATCCGCGGGCTTTGGCGCGGGCGGAATTGGGCTGGCGACGGTTCAGCTGGATGGAGCTGTGCGCAGCTCGCGCGCAGCGGCGAGTTGGCGCAAGCTGGAACATCTGCGGGGCTGACGCGGTTCACACTGGAATGGCGGTGCGGAGGAACGCTGGCGAGCTGGAGCAGCTCAAGCCGGAAGTTTCGCGCGCCCAAGAATTCGCCCCAGAGCGTCCGTCCGGCCGAGAACCCGGCCGAGAACCCGGCCGAGAACCCGGCCGAGAACCCGGCCGAGAGCCCGGCCGAGAGCCCGGCCGAGAACCCGGCCGAGAACCCGGCCGAGAACCCGGCAAAGAACCTCTGCGCGCCAAGATCGCGGCAGGCAACCCGCAGTCCGCGGCCGGACAACCGCGGCTCAGGGTGGCTGAACCGGTCGCCGCCGGAGTGGGTGAAGGGCGTCCGAATCAGGCGGGATCGGCTGTCGCGGCGCGGTTTCCGGCGTTGGGGTCACAATGGGGGACATGAACACCGAAGTCGCTGACCCGCTTGCTGGCTATGCGGGGTTCGCGGCGGCATTGCGGGAGGCGGGCGTCGCCTGTGACGCGCGGCGGGTGCAGGCTTACCTGTGCGCGGTGGCGAAGGTCGATGTCGCCCGGCCGGCGCAGCTGTACTGGGTCGGGCGGTTGACGCTCTGCTCCGATCCCGACGACCTGCCTCGGTACGAGGAAGCCTTCGCGCGGTGGTTCGAAGGCGATGACAGTCCGAAGGCGACGCCGGGGACTCCGGTGCGGAAGCAAGCCCGGATCGCTCCGCTTGTCGCGGCGGCCGGGGACGGGGACAGCACCCAGGAATCTCGCGACACGCTGCGGGTCGCGGCCAGTGATCATGAGGTTCTCCGGCATCGCGATCTCGCCGAGCTGACCAAAGCTGAGCGGGCGCACTTGCGGGAGTTGCTCGCGACGCTGCGTCCAGTCCTGCCCCGGCGGCGGGCGGCGCGGCGGATGCCCGCGCATCGTGGTGCGCTTGACCCGGCGCGGACTTTGCGGGCGATGCTCGCGTCCGGTGGCGAGCCTGTCCGGCTGGCGCATCGTCGACGGGCGACGCGGGCGCGGAAAGTCGTCTTGCTGATCGACGTTTCCGGCTCCATGAGCCCGTATGCCGACGCGTTGCTGCGGTTCGCGCACGTCGTCGCGCGGGCCGCTCCGATGTCGGTCGAGGTGTTTACGCTGGGTACTCGGATGACGCGGGTGTCCCGTCAGCTCCGGCAGCGCGATCCGGAGCAGGCGATGCTCGCCGCTGGTACCGCGGTGCCCGATTTCGCTGGCGGGACACGACTTGGCGAGACGCTGCGGGTGTTTCTCGACCGGTGGGGCCAGCGCGGGTTCGCGCGACGCGCGGTAGTCACCGTGTTCTCCGACGGGTGGGAGCGCGGCGACGTCAGCCTGCTGGCCGAGCAGCTCGGCAGGCTGCGCCGGCTCGCGCACGCCGTATTCTGGGTGAATCCGCACGCAGGGCACGAGGGTTATGCTCCGGTCCAATCCGGCATCGTGGCCGCCCTGCCGCACATCGACCGGTTGCTGGCCGGGCACAGCCTGGCGACGTTGGAACGACTCCTCGGGGAGATTGCCGATGCGTGACGTACTGGACGACGTGTACCGCCGCTGGCAGGCGGGCGAAACGGTCGGGCTCGGCACCGTGGTGGCCACGTTTTCGTCGGCCCCGCGGGCACCGGGCGCGTCGATGATGGTCGCGCCGGACGGCACGGTCGTCGGGAGCGTGTCCGGCGGCTGCGTCGAAGGCGCGGTGTACGAGCTGGCCAACGAGGTCGTCGCCGAGCGGAAGCCGGTTTTGCAGCGCTACGGCGTCAGCGACGACGACGCCTTCGCAGTCGGGCTGACCTGCGGCGGCATCATCGACATCTACGTCGAGCCGGTGGACCGCGCATCGATGCCGGAGCTGGGGCGCGTCGTCGAATCGGTGCGCGGCGGCGAGCCGGTCGCGGTCGTCACGATCGTGGAGCACGAGACGCCGGGACTGGTCGGCGAGCACATGATCGTGTGGCCGGACCGGGTCGAGGGGTCCCTTGGCTCGTCCCGGATGGACGATGCCGTCGCGGACGACGCGCGCGGGCTTCTTGCCGCTGGACGCACCGGGACGCTCCATTACGGACCGGACGGGCAGCGTCGCGGCGAAGGCATGGCCGTTTTCGTGAACTCCTTCGAGCCGCCGCCGCGACTGCTGGTGTTCGGGGCCATCGACTTCGCCGCCGCAATGGCACGGATGGGTGCTTATCTCGGGTACCAGGTGACGGTCTGCGACGCGCGTCCGGTGTTCGCGACCAGCAGCCGGTTCCCGGAGGCGCACGAAGTGGTCGTCGACTGGCCGCACCGCTACCTGAAGGCCGAGGCCGATGCGGGCCGGATCGACGCGCGGACGGCGATCGCGGTCCTCACGCACGATCCGAAGTTCGACGTGCCGCTGCTGGAGGTCGCGCTGCGGCTCGACGTCGGGTACGTCGGCGCGATGGGGTCCCGCAAGACGCACGACGACCGGTTCGCGCGGCTTCGCGAGGCGGGGATCACCGAGGGCGAGCTGGAACACCTGTCGTCGCCGATCGGCCTCGACCTCGGCGCGCGCACGCCGGAGGAGACGGCCGTGTCGATCGCGGCGGAGATCATCGCGCTGCGCTGGAGCGGCACCGGGCGGCGGCTGGCGGCGTTGAGCGGGCGGATTCACAGCTGACCGGGCGGCCGAGCTGAGACCATGGCAAGCGTTTGCGGGCCGGGCTCGGCGGCTGGTGCGGGCGAGGGTTCGGGTGCTGCCTGGCTGGTGCGGGCGAGGGTTCGGGTGCTGCCTGGCTGGTGCGGGCGAGGGTTCGGGTGCTGCCTGGCTGGTGCGGGCGAGGGTTCGGGTGCTGCCTGGCTGGTGCGGGCAAGGGTTCGGGTGCTGCC
>NZ_FOWC01000020.1 GCF_900115345.1 Amycolatopsis rubida
CGGACTACGTCAACGCCCTGTGGAACATCTTCAACTGGGCCGAGATCAGCAAGCGCTTCGACAACGCCGTCGCCGGCGGCAACGGCCTCCTGCTCGGCTGAACCCGACGCACTGAAGGCACCGGAAACGGGGTCCGGCCCACGCGGCCGGGCCCCGTTTCGCCGGTTTCGGCGCAATAGTCGCCCGGCTGGGGGAAATCGCCGCAGCACCTGTCGGGAACCGCTGGTCCGTCGGCGCTCCGCCGCACCGTCCGCTCACCCCGGAAGTTGCCCGCACAGCCTGGATCCGGGTGCATCCGGGCGTGCACGCCGCACGCCCGCCGAATACGGCCGCCGATTCGCGCGACCGGCCGTCCGCGGAAGGACCACCTGATTCAGCGAGATTCGCTGGCATTCGGTGGGTTCTTTCCCCTGAGCGAACAATCGCCTGGACAGCGGCGGACTCGCGCGGCACCCTGGAAGTGCAACCATGTCGGGGGGCAGGGGGAGCACATGGCGTTGCGCATTCATTTCACCGACGACGATTTCGGCCGGGCGAGGCGGCCCGCCGGCCCCGATCCGCTGTGGGAACTGGTGCTGAGCCTCACCGCGCTGCAGAGCCGCCGTCCGGCGGGCGGGCCGCGGGTCTGGTCCGCGCGTGCCCGCAAGCAGCTTCGCCGGGAGGGGCTGCTTCCGCACCCCCGTCCGGTGCCCGCGCTGGAGTTTCGCAACCGGGCCGTGAAGGCGCTGCCGCCCGGCGGGCAGTCCGGCGGCGGCGAAGCGACGGCCCGCCGCACGGGGGTGCTGAGACCGGCGGAGCGGCGGCGGGAGATCGGCCCGGTCGCGGGGGACGGCGTCGTGCGCGTGGAGAAAACGAGGCTGCGCGCCGACCTTCAGACGTTCTTCGTGCACGGGGTCGCGCCGTCGTGGGCCGGGGAACTGGCCGACGGGGCCCGTGCGCTGCTCGGGTCGGCGCTCACGTCGTACGGCCTCGCACGGCAGACCCCGGCCGCCCGCATCGACCGGGCCGGCGCCGCGATCTCCTGGGAGGGCCCGGAATTCTCCGGCGATCCTCCCGCGGACCGCAGTGTCTACTTCGGAGGGTTGCTCGTGATCCCCGGCTATTTCCGTTTCGTGGAAACGGATCCGGCGACCGGACCGGAGCCGTCGGCGGTACTGGTCCGGCCCGCGGGGCGCGCGATCACCGCGGGCGAGAGCGCCCAGGACCCGCTGCCGGACCTGCTCGGCGCGACCCGCGCCCGCGCGCTGCACGCGCTGGCGGTCCCGCTCTCCACTGCCGAACTGGCCGGGGAAATCGGCGTGACCCCGGTCGCGGCGAGCCGGCACGCGGGTGTCCTGCGCCGCGCGGGATTGGTGGAGAGCCAGCAGGACGGGAAGACCGTCCGGCACGCGGTGACGGCCACCGGTCAGGCGTTGCTGAGCGCGTCCGGCGGGTGACGGGGAATGATTGTGCGCGCGGGAAGAATTCCACGTACTAACGGAAGACCGCGGCAATAAACGACGTGACCGCACGACTGGCAGGCGACGCGGTACCGAGGGCGGCTCCACCGGCGCGGAATGGAACGCGGATTGCCGATCCTGCTGCGGCGTCTGGGTTGCCTCGGTGTGGCGTTACCCACGAATGAGTGAAAAGAACGGGTGAAATCGGACATCGGCTCGGTGCCGACTGCCCGCGGTGGGCGCTTTTTCCTGCGACTTGGGCACATTTGTCCGCAAACCCTGTCACGGTCCCGGTTTTCGCGGCATTCTCGAGACATGGCTTCTGGTGGTTTGCGCGCGTCCGCGCAGCGCGGGCGCACGTTCCTCCTTCCGGTCCTGGCCGCGGCCGTCGCGGTCTCGGCGCTGGCCGGGATCTGCCTGGGGCTGTGGATCCACCGGCAGGGCTCGGCGGCGATCGGCCGCGCGCCCGGCCGGTCCGTCGTCGCCGCTGTCCAGCCCGGCTCCGGCGCGCTGCGCGGGAGCGAGGGCGCCGCGACACCCGACACCCGGCGCGTCACGTGGACCGCCCCGGACGGCGGCAGAGAAGAAGCGAACATCCCGCTGCGCTCCGACCCGGCGGCGCGCGGCTTGACCCGCGTCCGCGTTGACGCACGGGGCCAGCTCCGGGCCTCGTCGCCGGACCGGATCGACGTGCTGTCGGTGTCAGTGATCACGACGATCGCCTGGGAACTGGTCACCGTGATCGCGGGATTCGCGCTGTACCGCCGGTTCGCGCGAGGGCGCGCCGCCTGAAGTCTCAGCCGCCAGCGGCGGGGCGGAGCGCATGGCGAGGGAGTTCGGTGAAGGGCTCCTTGAGAGAAACAGAGTTCCTCAAGGAGTCCTTCACTGATCTCCTCGCGATCGCCTGCCGGGTCCGTCGGCAGTGGCGAGAACTTGCGCCGGGCTCGGCCGCGCGCAGGCACGGGTTTCCTGGGCGGGGGTCTTGCCCGGGGACGGCGCGCGGGGTCAGCGCCAGTGGCAGCGGTAGAACCAGACGATCGTGAGCGGGATCGCCGTTGTGAGCACCGCGCCGACCGCGATCGGCGCGGCGGAGCCCATCCCGAACCCGACCACCAGGACGACCAGCCCGGTCAGGAACACGCTGAGGACGCCGAGCGCGGCCGCGGCGAAGGTGACCGCGGGCATCGGGCGGAACTTCTCGAACCGGCGGGCAAGGCGCGGATTTTCCTGGGCGAGGCACCGCTCGATCTCGTCCAGCTGGTGTTGTTCGTGGTCGCGCAGCGCCATCGTCCGCTCCGCCCGTCGACCTGGCCGGGATTTTCTCCGCTGATTCTGCCACGAAAAGCGGCCGGAATCCGGGTCCGAGTTCGTTTCGACGCCCTGTGCGGGCGAGTCCGGCGAGCGGCGCGAAAGCGCTTCCGGACCGCGCGCGGCGAGGGCGGCCCAGCGCGTGGCGGTCGCGGCGGGCCGCCCTCGCGGGTCAGTCGCGGCGGCGGCCGCCCGCGATGAGCCGGTAGCCGGTCAGGATGACCAGCGCGCCGAGCACCGCCAGACCCCAGGTGCGCAGGTCGAAGAACGTCCCGAGCTGGGTGTGGAACAGCGTTTTGCCGATCCAGCCGCCCACGAACGCGCCTCCGACCCCGAGCAGGATGGTGATGATGCAGCCGCCCGGGTCCTTGCCCGGCATGAGGGCCTTCGCGATCAATCCGGCGATCAGGCCCAGCACGATCCAGCTGACAACGCCCACGTCGGTCCTCTCCTCGGTACGGCGGCGGCCCGTCGGGCCGCCCCTGACCGGATCAGGATGGCATGGTCCGACCGGGTGGCGCGCGCCAGCATCGGGGCTACTGTCTGTAGCACCGTCGGGAGTCAGCGGCGGAGAGCGGTTTCGGTGTCCATGTGCGACAGCTTCGCCGGATTCCGCACCGCGTACAGGCCGGTGATCTTGCCCTCGTCGATGCGCAGCGTGAGCACCGTGTCGACCTCGCCGTCGAGCTTCAGCACCAGCGCCGGGTGCCCGTTGACCTGCGTCGGGCGCAGCGGCGCGGGGATCTGGGCGCTCCCGGCGGCCAGCAGCCGCGCGACCTTGCCCGCGCCGACGATCGGCCGCGGCACCGCCTGTTTGACGCCGCCGCCGTCGCCGAGGAAGACGACGTCCGGGGCGAGCAGGTCGAGCAGCCCTTGCAGGTCGCCGGTCTCGACGGCCTTCTGGAACGCGTCGAGCGCGCCGCGGGTTTCGGCGGGTGTGACGTCGCCGCGCGGACGGCGGGCGGAGACGTGCGACCGCGCCCGGTGCCCGATCTGCCGCACCGCCGCCGGGGTTTTGCCGACAGCTTCGGCGATTTCGTCGTACGGCACGTCGAAGACCTCGCGCAGCACGAACACCGCGCGCTCGGTCGGCCGCAGCGTTTCGAGCACCAGCAGCATCGCCGTCGAGACGCTGTCGGCCAGTTCGACGTCCTCGGCGACGTCCGGCGCGGTGAGCAGCGGCTCGGGCAGCCAGGTGCCGACGTAGGACTCCTTGCGCCTGCCGAGCGTGCGCAGCCGGGTCAGCGCCTGGCGGGTGGTGATCCGGACCAGGTAGGCGCGGTGCTCGCGGATCTCATTGAGGTCGACGCCCGCCCACTTCAGCCAGGTCTCCTGCAGCACGTCTTCGGCGTCGGCGGCCGAGCCGAGCATCTCGTAGGCCACGGTGAACAGCAGGTTCCGGTGGGCGAGGAAGGTCTCGGTGGCGAGGTCCGCGCTCGCTTCGCCGGGCGCTGTCATGGGTGGCTCCTTCGCGTTCTGGGGTCGATCGCCCATAGGACGCCGGCCGCCGGGAGTTTGTGACATCAGGTCCGGCGCTCGGTGCCGAGCCACGCCCGTGCGCCGAACCAGACGCCGTCGCGGCCGTGGTGCTCCGTCATTTCGGCGGGCAGCCGGGCGCGGGCTCGGTTTTGCTCACCGGCGTCGCGGGCGGCGAGCAGGTCGTTCGCTTCGCGGAGCTTGAGCACCGCGTCGAATGCCGCGGCGGGATCGGGGCCGTACCAGACTGGTTCGCGCACGCCGGCCAGTTCGACGTCGGCGAAGCCGTTCGCGGTGAGGACACTTCGGACAGTCGCGGGATCGGCGAGGGAGAAGGCGTCGCCGCGGGCGGTGCCGGACGGCGGATCGGCCTCGGCGAGCGCGCGGTGGATCGCGGTGACCCATTCCTGCCGCGCCGCTCCTGCCAGACGAGTTGCCCGGGCCGCAGCG
Source organism: Amycolatopsis rubida (assembly GCF_900115345.1). Lineage (GTDB taxonomy): Bacteria > Actinomycetota > Actinomycetes > Mycobacteriales > Pseudonocardiaceae > Amycolatopsis > Amycolatopsis rubida. The sequence goes on from NZ_FOWC01000020.1 coordinate 4,674, forward strand.
CGCGGGCGACGTTGGCGAACGCGGCGGGCGGATCCTCGAAGAACATCGTGCCGAACCGGCTCAGCCCGAGCGTGAACGCGGCCGGCGGGAACGGATGGACCTGGGCGAACCGGACGTTGGGCACGTCCGCGGCCGCTCGCTCGGCGCGGGCGATCGTCGAGGCGGACAGGTCGGCTCCCAGCGCGCTGCCGCGCGTCGCGCGCTGAGCGGCGGCGCGGGTGGGCTCCCCGGCGCCGAAGCCGATGTCGAGGACATGGTCGTCCGGCTGGACGTCGGCGGCCTCGTGCAGGCGCCGGTGGTAGCGGCGGAGCTCGGCGTCGTGGTCGAAGGCCCCCATGGGATGCGAGGGTAGCCGGAGGAGACCTCGGCGGAGAGGAGTTCGCGACGATGGCGGAACGGGGACCGGACTGGCTGCGGCGGACGTGGGACGAGGCCGCGCCGCGGTACGACCGCGACATCGCCTGGTTCGAGCGGGCGCTGCTCGCCGACGGCCGCGAATGGGTGTGCGGGCAGGCCGCGGGGGAGGTGCTGGAGGTTGCCGTCGGGACCGGCCGGAATCTGCCGTTGTACCCGCCGGAGGTGCGGTTGACCGGGGTCGACCTCAGCCCGTCGATGCTGGACCTCGCCCGGCGCCGGGCCGCCGAGACCGGCCGCGCGGCGACGCTGACCGAGGCCGACGCGCAGTCCCTTCCGTTCCCGGACAGCACGTTCGACACGGTCGTCTGCACGCTGGGCCTGTGCGGCGTCCCGGACGAAGGCGGCGCGATCGCGGAAATGCACCGGGTGCTGCGGCCGGGCGGGCGGTTGTTGCTGCTGGACCACGTCGGCAGCCATCGCCGGTTCGTTCTCGCTGCTCAGCGGCTGCTGGAGAAGCTGACCGTGGCGCGGCTGGGGGACTACCTGACGCGCCGGCCGCTGCCCTTGCTCGCCGCGGCCGGGTTCGAGGTGGAACGGGCGGAGCGGAGCAAGGCCGGGATCGTCGAGCGGTTGGCCGCGCGGAAGGCCGGCTGATCCTGTACGTTCGTATAGGAGGGTGCGATGAGCGGCGCATGGGCGCGGGTCCTGGTCGGCGTGCTGATGGTGGTCGTCGGCGCGGTGCTGTACTTCGTGTTCCACGACGTCGAGACGCCGGTGATCGGGTTGCGGCAGGTCGGCGTGGTCGTGGGAGTGCTCGGGGTGCTTGAGCTGGTCGCGGTCGCGTGGCGGGCGCGCACGGGGGCGTCCCGGCGGTGAAACGCGGCGCCCATGTGCTCGATGCCGTGCTTACTGTGTTGGCCGAGCAGGGAATCGGCTCGCTCAGCGTGCGGACAGTCGCCGCGGCGGCGGGCGTTTCCCCGGCTCAGGTGCAGTACTACTACCGGACGAAAAACGACCTCGTGCGCGCCGGTTTCGAGTACGCGGGCGAGCAGTTCCTGGCCGAAATCGAGGCGGCGCGACCGAAATCGATCGCCGGTTTCGTCGAGCTGTGGCTGCCGCTGGACGAACCGCGTGCCCGGCGTGCCCGGGTGTGGCTCGCGTACGCGGCGGCGGCCGTTGTGGATCCGGTACTGCGGAAGGAAAACGCGAACCTCGATCGCGAGCTGCGGCAGTGGTACGTCGGCGCCGGGTTGTCCGAGGACGTGGCGGCGCAGGTGCTCGCGATGATCGACGGCGTGACGCTGCAGTGTCTCTCCCTGCCGATGGCGGAGCGTCGGGCGTTGGCGGACCGGACGGTCGGCACGTTCCTGGCAGCGCTACCTGAGTGAATGTAACACGTGATACATTCAGTGCTGTGGCGGACGACAAGTGGCTGGTGCTGGTGGTGCGGGTGCCGTCCGGGCCGTCGCGGCATCGCGTCGCCGTGTGGCGTGAGCTGCGGCGGACAGGGGCGTTGTCGCTCGGGCAGGGCGCCTGGGCGGTGCCGAATGTGCCCGGGTTCGCCGGTGGCGTCGCGCGGGTCGGGGAGCTGGCCGCACGCGGCGAGGGCGAGGTGATCACGCTCGACGCCGCGGAACGGGACGGTTCTCGCCTGGTGGAGATGTTCACCGCCGAGCGGGAAGAGGAGTGGGCGGAGTTCCTGGCCGACTGCGGGAAGTTCGACGCCGAGATCGACAAGGAAATCCGGATCGGCAAGTTCACGATGGCCGAGCTGGAGGAGGAAGAGCAGAGCCTGGAGCGGTTGCGGCGCTGGCATCGGGACCTGAAGGCGCGGGACGTGTTCGGCGCGCCTTCGGCGGGGGAGGCCGAACAGCGGCTGAAGCGGTGCGCCGAGCGGCTCGCGGACTACACCGAGCAGGTTTTCCAGGCCCTGCACCAGATGTGAAAGTTCCGATGCGTTCCGCTGAGCTGCGTCCGCTGTACGCCGCCGGGTTCGTCACCGCGTTCGGGGCGCACAGCGTCGCCGCCAGCCTCGGCACGTACACGCACGGCGATTCCTTGCTGACCCTGGGATTGCTGCTCGCGGTCTACGACGGGGCCGAGGTCGTCCTGAAGCCGGTGTTCGGTTCGCTGGCCGACCGGATCGGGCCGCGGCCGGTCCTGCTCGGCGGGTTGCTCGCGTTCGCGCTCGCGTCGGCGGCCTTCGTCGTCGCGGGAAACCCGGCTGCGGTCGGGCTGGCGCGGTTCGGTCAGGGCGCGGCTGCGGCGGCCTTCTCGCCTGCGGCCGGGGCACTCGTCGCGCGGTTGTCGCCGGCGAAACGGCAGGGGCGCGCGTTCGGCGGTTACGGCGCGTGGAAGAGCGTCGGGTACACGCTGGGCCCGTTGCTCGGCGGTGTCCTGATCACGCTGGGCGGGTTTTCCTTGCTGTTCGGCACCCTGGCGGTGCTGGCCTGCGTTGTCGCCGGATGGGCCGCGCTGGTGGTGCCCGCGCCGGAACCGTTGCCGCGGCGGCGACAGACCGTTCTCGACCTTGCCCGCCGGCTCGCTGAGCCTGGGTTCCTCCGGCCGGCCGCGGTGCTGGCCGGAACGACCGGGGCGCTCGCGGCCGGGATCGGATTCCTGCCGGTGGCCGGGGCGGCGAGCGGTCTCGGCACGCTGGCGACCGGCGCGGTCGTGTCGGTGCTGGCGTTGTGTTCCGCGCTGGTGCAGCCGTGGGCCGGCCGGCTCCGGGACGCCGGGCGGATCCCCGACGGGCGGGGGATGGCCGGCGGGTTGCTGCTGGCTGCCGCCGGTCTGGCGTTGGGCGCGTTCGTGCCGGGTGTCGGGGGAGTGGCGGTCGCGGCCGTGGCGATCGGCGCCGGGGTCGGGGTGGCCACGCCGATCGGGTTCGCGCATCTGGCCGGCTCCGCGCCGAAGGAACGGCTCGGGCAGACGATGGGGGCGGCTGAGGTCGGCCGTGAACTGGGCGACGCGGGCGGGCCGCTGCTGGTCGGCGCGCTCGCGTCGGCGGCGACGCTGGGGGCGGGGTTCGGCGGGCTGGCTGTGGTGCTCGCTGCGGCCGGCTTGCTGGTGGCTGGCTTCCGAAAGCCGTGCGGGGAACCCTGAGGGAATCTGATTCCCTCAGAGGGTGTTTCGAAACCCGGTGGTGTGGTCGGGCGTTGACTGTGATTTCGGCGTGGCGCGCCGTTCGCTGGGCGGTTGTGTGCAAGCTTCCGAGTAACACACGGATTCAGCGACTGACCACGCGGCTTTCGAAACACCCTCTCAGGGTTCCCCGCACCGGCGATCAGCTCGTCGCGATGGCCGGGTCGCTGGTGGAAGGTCGGCCGGTCTCGGCGTGGCCAGCGAAACGCCGGACGTACTGCCCGTCGTGATCCGCCTTGACCGTGATGTCGTACCAGCCGTTGGCCACGCCCCACTTCGGCACCGTGCGCGACGTGCCCGGGGCGAGCGTGTACTGGTAAGCCTCGGCCGGCGCGTAAGCGTCGACGCCGGTGAAGGTGACCGTCTGGCTGGTCGGGTTCGCGAACGTCACCGTCACATAGCCCGCGTCGTGCCGCGCGGTGACTTCCGGGCCCAAGCCGCCGATCGTCCCGGCCTGTTCGCGGAGCCAGCCGTTCGGGCCGAAAACCGAGTACTGGTACCAATCTCCCGCGCCGCCGGGCAGCTGCCAGCTGTCGGCGACCGACTTGTGGCCTTCCACGGTGTAGGGCCACGGCCCGTCCGAGCGCATCCGGGACGTCACGTGGAATCCGGCTCCGGCGTCGCCGAGGTTGGCGAAGGTGAAGTACATCCGGCCGTCGCGGGCCTCGGTGTCCGCGGCCAGGTCGTACGGCAGCGCGCGGGCCTTGCGAGTGCCGGGTTCCTGCTTCGGGAGCGAGCCGTTCGACGGCGGAACCGGGTGGTAGGTCGGCGGGGTGCGGTGGTCGGCGGGCGGTTGGTAGTCGCCGGTGCCGGGCAGGGCCGGGACGCCGCTGTTGGCTCCGGTGAAGTCGAACGCCGACGTGAGGTCCCCGCACACCGCGCGGCGCCACGGCGAAATGTTCGGGTTGTGCACGCCGAATCGCTTTTCCACGAACTGGATGAGCGAGGTGTGGTCGAAAGTCTGCGAGCAGACCCAGCCGCCGGTGCTCCACGGCGAAACGGCCAGCAGCGGCACGCGCGGGCCGAGTCCGTAAGGCATTGCTTTGGTGTAGGACGCGGCCGCGCCGCTTTCGTACCATTCTCCGGCGACGCTCGCCGTCGATTTGCCCCAGTTCGCGTCGCGCGGCGGGTACGGCGGGACGACGTGGTCGAAGAAACCGTCGTTCTCGTCGTAGGTGATGAGCAGGACGGTTTTGCTCCACACGTCCGGATTCGACGTGAGCGCGTCGAGCACGCCGGAGACATACCAGGCGCCGTAGTTGGCGGGCCACGCCGGATGTTCGCAGTACGCTTCCGGGGCCACCACCCAGGAAACCTGCGGCAGGCGGTTCGCCTTGACGTCCGCGGTGAGGTGGTCGAAGAAACCGTCGCCCGCGGCGGCGTGCGTGCCGGTGCGCGCCTTGTCGTAGAGCGGTGTGCCTTGCGTGGATCTCTGGTACTGGGTCAGATAAAGCAGTGAGTTGTCGCCGTAATTGCCGATGTAGGCGTCATCGGTCCAGCCCCACTTGTGCTCTTTGTCGAGACCGTTGCCGACGTCCTGGTAGATCTTCCACGAAACTCCGGCCTTTTCCAGGATTTCCGGGAAACTGGTCCAGCCGTAGCCGGATTCTTCGTTGCCCAGCACCGGTCCGTTGCCGGAACCGTCGTTTCCGGTCCAGCCGGTGTACATGTAGTACCGGTTCGGGTCGGTCGAGGACAGCATCGAGCAGTGGTAGCCGTCGCAGACGGTGAACGCGTCGGCGAGCGCGTAGTGGAACGGGATGTCCTTGCGTGTCAGGTACGCCATCGTGGTGCTGGTTTTCGCCGGGATCCACTGGTCCCACCGGCCGGTGCTCCACGCCGTGTGCGTGCCGTTCCAGTCGTGGTTGAGGTCCTCGATGAAGGTGAGGCCCAGGTTGTCCTCGGCGGGCCGGAACGGCAGGGTCTCGGCACCGGAGGAGTCCGCCTGGTTCCACACCGGTTTCCCGCTAGGCAGCGAAACCGGGCGCGGGTCGCCGAAGCCGCGGACGCCGTTGAGGGTGCCGAAATAGTGGTCGAAAGACCGGTTTTCCTGCATCAGCACGACAACGTGTTCGACGTCCGCGAGGGTGCCGGTGCGCACGGCGGCCGGCACCGAAGCCGCCCGCGCGATGCTCGCGGGCAGAGCCGTGCCGGCGGCGGTGGCCGCGGCGAGGTGCATGAATCTGCGACGGCTGACCGATGACATCGATGTCTCCTCGAAAAGTCGGGGACAGTTCGCGGACGCGTTCGGGAATTTCCCACCGGGAAAGGCCGAACGCATCATCGATGGATGATCCGCGCGCTGTCAACCGCCGGCCGGGATGGCGCCCGTTCGTACTGCGTCACAGCCGGTTCGCTGCCTGTTTCACCGTCTTGATCACCGGTGCTGTTTCCACGTGGGTGACCGCGGGGAGCGCGGCGACGCTGGTGGTGAGGTAGCGGTACAGCTCTTGATGGCTGGCGCAGACCACTGTCGCGTACAGGTTGGTCGGGCCGGTGGTCGCGGCGGCGTAGGCGACTTCCGGGTGCGCGGCGAGCGCGGTGCCCGTTTCCGCCAGTGCCGCCGGGGCGACCGACAGCCACAGCAGGGTCCGGATCCCCTTGCCGTACAACCGCCAGTCGAGGTCGAGGTCGAGGTACAGCACGTCCCGTTCGCGCAGTTCCGCCATGCGTCGGCGGACGGTGGTCGGGGACCAGCCGGTCGCGGCGGCGAGGCGTTCGAATCCGGCGCGGCCGTCGTCGGCGAGGGCGGCGAGGAGCTTGCGGTCGCCGTCGTCGAGCGTCGCCGGGCCTGGCCGGAGGGGGATCGGCGGTGGGCGCAGCCGGGCGACGGCGGCGTCGTCCAGCGTGCCGATTTTGGCGACCACGCTGTCGGAGCCGCCGTAGAACGCGTGCAGCACCGAATGCGCGGTGACACCTTCGACCCGTGGCGTGCGGGGGAGTTTGGCCAGCAGCAACGCTTCGCTGTCGGCTGCGTTTTCGAGCCGGACCGTGCAGGTGATTTCGGTGCCGCCGGAGGTCAGGCTCACCCACGCGGTGTCCGGCCGCCGCGCGAGTGCCTCGGCGACCACGCCCGCCGCTGCGGGTGCGCACCGGATGCGCAGGAACCATTGCACGGCACCGAAAGCCGCCTCGTTGACGCCGCCGATGACCCGGACCGCCCCGGTCGACCGAAGCCGGGTGTAGCGGCGGGCGACGGTGCGATCCGACACACCGAGCGCCTCGGCGATCGCGCTGAACGGTGCCCTGGGGTCGATCTGCAGTGCGTGCACGAGCTGCCGGTCGAGATCGTCGTAGTCAGAATCCACCCTCTTGAAGGTACCGGTGTCGGAATCCGCCGCATCCGGGTCGTTTTCTGGCTCGCGGCCTGGTGCCGAGCCGAGAGTCGGTTCCGAACACCGACCCACGAGGGGAGAGATCATGACTGCCGAGGTGCTCGTCGTCGGCGCCGGTCCGACCGGGATGACGACGGCGAACGAACTCCAGCTTGCCGGAGTGTCCTGTGTGCTGGCGGACCGGCTGCCGCGGGCGAGCGACCTGTCCAAGGCCGGCGGGCTGCAGTCCCGCACGCAGGAGGCGCTCGACCAGCGCGGCCTGCTCGAACCGCTGCTGGCCACCGGCGACTACCCGGTCACCACCGCGCATTTCGCGGGCAATCTGCTGCCGCTGGTCCGCGGGCGGCACCGGTTCCCGTGGCGGTCGCTCCCGCAGGTAGTGATCGAAGGATTCCTGGAGAAACACCTTGCCGCGCGGGGAATTCCCATTCGGCGAAACCACGAGCTGGCCGCGCTGGAGCAGGACGCGGACGGCGTCACCGCGACCTTCGCGGACGGTGCGGTGATCCGGGCCCGGTACCTGGTAGCGGCCGACGGCGGGCGGAGCACGGTCCGGAAGCTGCTCGGCGCGGAGTTCTCCGGCCGTGCCGGGACGGCGACCATGGTGGCCGCCGACGTGCGGCTGAGCGCCGAGGTCCCGATGCACACGATCACCCCGGAGGGCTACCGCGCGCAGGTGTTCCCGCTCGGCGCCGACGCCGAAGGGCGGCCGCTGCGCCGTCTGACGCTCGGCGGACCCGGCTGGTCGCTGGAACGGGACGTCCCGGTCACCGAGGACGAACTCCGCACCGGGCTGAAGACGGTCTTCGGCGATCGGGTGGAGCTGGTCGAACTCCGTTACGCGCGCCGGATCACCAACGCCGCGCTGCAAGCCGCGCAGTACCGGCACGGCCGCGTCTTCCTCGCCGGCGACGCCGCGCATGTGCATCTTCCGCTTGGCGCGCAAGGGATGAACACCGGAATCCAGGACGCGATGAATCTCGGCTGGAAGCTCGCCGCGGCGGTCCGCGGCACCGCGCCCGAGGGGTTGCTCGACAGCTACCACGCGGAACGGCATCCGGTCGGCGCGGCGGTGCTGCGCAACGTCCAAGCGCAGTCGCTGCTCCTGGACGACGGCCCCGATTCGGCCGCGGCCCGGTCGTTGTTCGCGGACCTGGTGCAGCTGCCCGGAGTTCAGTACCTGCTGGACGACATGCTGTCCGGCATGGGATTCCGCTACGCCGTCCCGGGCAGCGCGGACCACCCGCTGGTGGGGCTTCCCGCGCCCGGCCTCGGCCCGGAACTGCGCGCCGGACGCGGTGTTCTCGTGGACCCCGAACAGCGGTTCGGCGAGGTGGCGGCGCGGTGGGCGGACCGGGTCGACCGCGTGGAGACGGGTGCCGAAGCGATGCTGGTCCGTCCGGACGGATACGTGGCGTGGGCTGGTGATCCGGACGCTCTGGAGCCCGCGATCCGCCAGTGGTTCGGCGCGCCGGTGAGCTAGCGTGGCCGTCGTGCGGACCTGGCTGACCGACACCCGGACCTCGTACGACACCGTCGCCGCCAGCTACGCCGACCGGTTGCGCGACTCGATCGCCCGGAGCCCTTCGCTGCGCATGACGTTGGGATTGTTCGCTTCGCTGGTGCGCGAAACCGGCCCGGTGGCCGACGTCGGCTGCGGCACCGGGCACGTCACCGCGCACCTGAACGGCCTCGGCCTGGACGCGTTCGGCCTCGACCTCTCGCCCGGCATGATCGAGGTGGCCCGGCGAGACCACCCGGGATCGCGGTTCGCGGTCGGCTCGATGACCGCGCTCCCGCTGCCCGACGCTTCGGTGGCCGGGCTGCTGTCGTGGTGGTCGCTGATCCACGTCCCGGACGACGAAGCGCCCGCCGCGCTCGCGCAGTTCCACCGCGTGCTGCGGCCCGGAGCGCCGGTCGCGATCGGCTTTCACGTCGGTGACGTGGCGAAGGTGAAGACGCGAGGGTACGGCGGGCATCCGATGCGGGTGCGCGTCCATCGCCGGCGTCCCGCGCAGGTGTCGGAGTGGTTGCGCGAGGCCGGGTTCAGCGTCGAGGCGGAGTGGGTGGAACAGCTGGACAGCGAGGTGCCGCAAGCGGTTGTCTACGCTCGCCGTCCGGCCTGAGCAGTTCAGCCGAGGCCCAGCTACGCCAGGTATCTCGATGAGGGGCCGCTGGTCCGGGAGATCTGGACCGGGGCCGCTCCCGGCGCCCAGGCCTCGTGAGCGGCAATCCCGGTTCTCGCCGGGATTGCCGCTCCCGAGGCGCAACCCCGCGCCAGCCGACGCGTCCTGATGGTGTCGCCGTCCGCAGCCGGAAGGATGCCCTCGCCATGCAACTGCGCCGGTTCGCCTTCCTGGCCTCAGCCGCTGCCCTGGTCGCCGTGGCGGGAGCGGCCCCGGCGCCGGCGGTGATCGGCGGTTCGGTCAGCGGTTACGGACCGTGGGCGGTGCGGATGCTGGTCGACGGCAAACCCGAATGCACCGGCACCGCGATCAGCCGGGAGTGGATCATCAGCGCCGACCACTGCTTCGCCGAAGCCGCGGAGCCCATCGCGGACTCCCGGATCGAGTTCCGCGTCGGCAATCTCGACCAGCGGCTCGGCACCGTGGTCAAGCCGGTCCCGGGAAGCCGCGACAACCACACGCTGGCCGACATCATGCTGATCAAAGTCACCCCGATGGACATCACCCCGGCGAAGCTGCCGACCGGCGGACCGGTGCGGCCGGGCGAGACGGTTCGTCAGCTCGGCTGGGGCGCGACTTGTCCCGGCGATGAGAACAGCTGCCAGTCCGACGTGCTCAAGCAGGTGGACGCCGAGGTCATCGACCCCGACGACCCGCGCTGCGACGGCATGACCGTCTCCGGCGGCACCGATTTCTGCGCGCTGACCACGGCGGGCGTCACGGCGGGCGGCGACTCCGGCGGACCGGTCATGTCCACCGTCGATCGCGACACGCTGGTGGGGGTTACCAGCAAATCCGACCGCAGCAGTCTCGCGGCCGACGGCGACGTCTTCGGCCAGCTGGAGTGGATCAAGAAGACCATCGAAGGCTGACCGTCGAAACGGCGCTCCGCAGGGCGCGCACGGCCTCGTCGCGCCCCACCACGAGTTCCGGGCCGGACACCGCCACCAGAGCCGGGAGGACGCCGCCGTTCGCGGGTTCGGCGATGTGCTCGATTCCCGGCCGACCTGGTGCACCGGCGTCCGGACGAGCCCGTTCGCCGCGCACGCGGTGGGGGAGCCGTACCCGGACGGTCACCACGCGCCGATGCTGTCGGTCCCGCCAGTGGTGATGTCCAGAAACGCCTGAGTCGCCGCGGTCATCGGCCCGGACCGGTAGATCAGCCACTGCGGGAGTGTCTCCGGCGGCGCGAACCGGAGCACCTGCGCACCGGCCCGGCGGGCCAGCTCCGCCCAGCCGTCCGGCATCAGGCTCGCGCCGATCCCGCGCAGCACCATCGGCAGCACCACGCTCCGGTCGCCCACCTCGGCCGCGATCGACAGGTCCGGCACGCTCGCCGCGAGCCGGTCGAAGAAGCCGCGCACCGCGGTAGGCGACGTGGTGACCACGAACTGCATGCCGCTGAGTTCGGCCCGCTCCACGGCCCCGTCCGCCCCGATCTCCGTGCCCGGCGGGGCGACCAGCAGCAGTTCCTCGTCCCGCAGATGATGTGCGACCAGACCCGGCCCGGCCGGGCGTTCCGCGCTCCCGCACACCCCGGCCTCGCACCGGCCCTGCACCACCATCGCGACCACCTCGGCCGCCGACAACGCCGCCGACGTGCTCACCAGCACGCCCGGATACCGCGTGCGCATTTCGGCGACGATGCTGATCACCGGCTCCAGCGCGGACGACGACGTGGCCGCGACGTCGATCCGCCCGGCTGGTCCTTCACCCGCCATCCGCGCGGCGGCGCGCAGGGCGTCGAGGTCGCGCAGCACCAGCCGGGCGCGCTCGGCCAGCAGTTCGCCGGCGTTCGACAGCACCGCGTTGCGCCCGACCCGATGGAACAGCTCGACGCCCAGGTCCTGTTCGAGCTTCGCGATCGCCCGCGACAACGACGGCTGCGCCACCCGCAGCGCCCGTGCCGCGTGCGTGAACCCGCCGTGCTCGGCGATCGCGACGAAGTACTCCAGCTGGCGGCGTTCCATAGCGATACGCTATCGGACTGGTGTCTCAGATGTCTTTGACGTACCGCCAGCCCGCGCGCGACGATAGGGCCCATGGTCCAGACGCGCCCGACGTTGCAGGGCACCTTCGGCATGGTGTCGTCCACTCACTGGCTCGCCTCGGCGGCCGCGATGGCGGTGCTCGAGGACGGCGGCAACGCCTACGACGCGGCAGTCGCGGGCGCGTTCGTGCTGCACGTCGTCGAGCCGCACCTCAACGGGCCCGGCGGCGAGGTGCCGATGATCCTCGCCCCGGCGGGTGGCACGCCCCAGGTGCTGTGCGGGCAGGGCCCCGCGCCGGCCGGAGCGACGATCGAGCACTACACCTCGCTCGGCCTGGACCTCGTCCCCGGCACCGGCCCGCTCGCCGCCGCCGTGCCCGGCGCGGTCGAGGCGTGGCTGCTCCTGCTGCACGACCACGGCACGAAGCCGCTGCGCGAGGTGCTCAAGTATGCGATTCACTACGCGGCGGACGGCCATCCAGCGGTCGAGCGCGTCGGCGCGACGGTGGAGACCGTCCGGGAGCTGTTCGAGAACGAATGGACGACGTCGGCCGAGCTGTACTTGCCCGGCGGGGTCGCGCCGAAACCCGGCGGGCTGCTGAAGAATCCCGCCCTCGCGGAGACCTGGCGCCGCCTGATCGCGGAAGCGGAGGCGGCCGGGAGCGACCGGGAAGCGCAGATCGAGGCGGCGCGGAAGGCGTGGCGCGAGGGGTTTGTCGCCGAAGCACTCGCCGCCTTCGCCGCGAAACCGGCGATGGACTCTTCCGGCGAACGGCACGCGGGGACCCTCACCGCTGACGACATCGCCGCGTTCCGCCCGGCCTACGAGGACCCGGTCACCTCCACCTGGAACGGCTGGACGGTCGCGAAAGCCGGGCTGTGGAGCCAGGGTCCCGTCTTTCTGCAGCAGCTCGCCCTCCTGCCGGACGAGCTGGAGTACGCGACGCCGGAGTACTACCACCGGCTCATCGAGGGCACGAAGCTCGCGATGGCCGACCGGGAAGCCTGGTACGGCGACAGCACGGAAGTGTCCATCGAGGCGCTGCTTTCCCCGGAGTACACCGCGGCCCGGCGCGAGCTGATCGGCCAGCGCGCGTCCTTCGACCTGCGGCCGGGCAGCCCCGAAAGCCGCGAGCCGAAACTGAGCCGGCACGTGCATTACGTCGCGGGCGGCGGGGTCACCGCGCCGGCGATCGGGGCGGGGGAGCCGACGGTCGCGAAGGACGGCCTGACCCGCGGCGACACCTGCCATCTCGACGTGGTCGACCGCTGGGGCACCATGATCGCCGCGACCCCGAGCGGCGGCTGGCTGCAGTCCAACCCGGTGGTGCCGGAGCTGGGCTTCCCGCTGGGCACCCGGTTGCAGATGGCGTGGCTCGACCCGGGCCTGCCGAACTCGCTCGTCCCGGGGAAACGGCCGCGCACCACGCTCTCGCCGTCGCTCGCACTGCGCGACGGCGTCCCGGTGATGGCGTTCGGCACCCCCGGCGGCGACCAGCAGGACCAGTGGAACTTCCACTTCTTCCTTGCCGCGGCGCTGCGCGAAAAGGTCCGCGGCGGACTCGACCTGCAAGGCGCGATCGACGCGCCGAACTGGCACACCGACAGCTTCCCGAGTTCGTTCTACCCGCGCGGCATGGCGGCGGGCAGCGTGACGGTGGAGTCGCGGATCGGCGCGGACGTGATCGCCGCGCTGGAAAGCCGGGGGCACGACGTGACGGTCGGCGGGCCGTGGTCGGAGGGGCGGTTGTGCGCGGTGGCTAAGGATCCGGAGACCGGTGTGCTTTCGGCGGCGGCGAATTCGCGTGGCGCGCAAGGGTATGCCGCTGGGCGGTGACCCGCGCTGTCCGGGACGAGCGACCCGGACCAGCCGCGGGCGATCAACGACCGCCGGCCCGTGCTCGCGTTCGCCAAAGACCTGGGCGCCGTCCAGCCGGGCGCGGACGCCGACCCGCTGGTGGTCGCGATCGGGCACCCGCAGTCAGCTACCTCGGTGCGCAGCTGGCACCGTGGTGGACCAGCGGATCGACAGCGAAGCATCTGCCGCGGCCGACGATCATTACGCGGCGATCTGCGCGCTCGCCCTGCGCCAAGCCTTCGGCGGCACCGAACTGGTCGCGCGGAACGGCTCGCCGTGGGCGTTCCTGACGGAGATCTCGTCCAGCGGCAATGTGTCCACAGTGGACGTGGTCTACCGGTGCTGGACCACGCGGAGCACGGCGGCTGGCCGATGACGTTTTCGGAGCACGACACCGGCACCCTCTTATCCACAACGACGGCAACGAGGAAAGCATGCCGGTCGAGGAATCGGCCAATATGCTCATCATGTCGGCCGCAGTCGTGCAGCGCCTGGGCCGAATACCTGGTCGGCAACACTCTCGACCCGGGCAACCAAAACCAGGCCGGCGACTTCACCGGCTGGATCGCGCACAGCGCCAACCTCGCGTTGAAGGGCGTCATCGGCGTAGGCGCGATGGCGGTTCTCGCCGATGTCACCGGAAATTCCGCCGATGCCCTGCGTACATCAGCCAGTGGACGACGTTGGCCGACGACCGCTCGCACCTGCGGATGGTGGGCCTCGACCTGGTTCCGCTCGGCGCCGCCGCGCGGGAAGCCGCCTGGTATCAGTCGAAACGAGGCGCACACGGCGTCCCGCCGGACCTCTGCCACGATGACACGAAGGCCGACTGGGAGTTGTGGACGGCTGCCTGGCTGACCGGCCACACCGACATCCGCACGACGCTCGTCGAAGGCGTCTACAGCTTCGCCGATACGACTGGCTCCCGGGTCCCGTTCTCCGGCTGGTATTTCGTCGCCGACGCCCGGAAATCGGGCTTCCAAGCACGCCCGGTCGCCGCTGGGTGCCTGGTTTTGCTGCGGCGCCCGGCCGCTTCGACGACTTTGTGGCGGCGAATCCAGAACCGGCGGTCCGGGAAACTGCGGTTCAGCTAACCCGCTGACGTGCCGTGAGGGGAACCCTGAAGGAATCTGAATCCCTCAGGGTTCCCCTCACAGCATTACCGGGAGACCGAAGCGGCGGAGTCGGTGTAGCGAGACCGGAGTTCGCGCTTGAGCAGCTTCCCCGTGGCATTGCGCGGAAGCTCGTCCACCACCTCGACCCGGCGCGGACACTTGAAAGCGGCGATCCTCTCCCGGCAATAAGCGATCACCGCGTCCCCGTCGAGCGAGTCTCCGGCGGGCACCACCACCGCGACCACGGTTTCGCCCCATTGCGGATCCGGCGCGCCGATCACCGCGACGTCGGCGATGTCCGGATGCCGGTGCAGCACCTGCTCGACCTCGATCGGATAGACGTTCTCGCCGCCGGAAATGATCATGTCTTTCTTGCGGTCCACCAACGTCACGAAACCGTCGGCGTCGCAGCGGGCCAGGTCGCCGGAGTGGAACCAGCCGCCGCGCAGGGTCTCGGCGCTGGCTTCGGGCAGGCCCCAGTAGCCGGCGAAGACGTTCGGGCCGCGCAGCACCAGTTCGCCGACCGTTCCGGTGGGCACGTCGTCGTCGCGTTCGTCCACGATCCGCGCCTCGACGTGCAGGAAGGGCCGTCCGACGGACCCGGCGTGCGAGCGCACGAACGCCGATTCCAGCACCAGCGCGGCGGGGGAGAGTTCGGTCATCCCGAAACCCTCCACAAAGGTCAGACCCTTGTCCTCGTAGAACTCGATCACCGGCAGCGGGCACGGCGCGCCGCCGCACAGCAGGTACCGCAGCCGCGACAGGTCGTAGGAATCGAAATCCGGGACCTGCGTCATCGCCGCCCACATCGCGGGCACCATGAAGTGGACGGTGACCTTTTCCCGCTGGATCAGCGCGAGTGTCTCTTGTGGATCGAACTTGCCCGCGACCACCACGGTGCCGCCCGCGTACAGCAGCGGCAGGGTGAACAGGGCCAGCCCGCCGATGTGGAAGAGCGGGGCCACCGTCAACGTGATGTCCGAGGGGAGGATGCCTTCCCCGGAGGTGAGCACGTTGATCGCGTTCGCCTCCAGGTTGCCGTGCGTGAGCATGGCGCCTTTGGGACGGCCGGTGGTGCCGGAGGTGTACATCAGCACCGCGACGTCGTCCGGCCCGGCCGGTTCGGGTTCGACGCGGCCTTCCTGGACGAGTTCGCTGTCGCTGACCAGCGTCCGCGCGCCCGAAGCCTCCTTCGCGAGTGCGGCGAAGGTGTCGTCGTGCACCACGACCACGGGCCGGGCGTCGTCGAGGAGGTACTCGATTTCGGCCGCCGCGAGCCGGAAATTGATCGGCAGCGTGATCGCGCCGAGCCAGGCGACCGCGAAGAGCGTTTCGAGGTAGCCGGTGGAATTCAAGCCCAGCAAGGCCACCCGGTCGCCCTTGCGCACGCCCAGTGCGCGCAGCGCCGCCGCTCGCCCCGCGACCCGGCGTTCGAGGTCGGCATACGTGATCCGTTCGCCGGTCTCGGCGGCGACGAGCGCGACCGACCCGGGGGTGATGGTGCCGCGCCGGGCAATCCACTGCGCCAAGCTCGATGCCATGCCGAGACTCCTTCGTCGCCGGGGACCACGACGAAGGTAACCGTACGGACGGTCAGTGGTCAAACCTTCGGTTACAGTGGGCCGATGCCATCCAAAGGCCGCGCCGGGGACATCCTCGCGACGTTCACCCGGTATGTCGCCGAGCGCGGGTACGACGCCACGAACTTCTCCGACATCGCCGGCGAGCTGGGGCTGTCGAAGGGCACCATCGTGCACCACTTCGGCACGAAGGACCGGCTGCTCGCCGCGCTGCACGAGTCGTACATGCGCCGCAGGCTCGCCGAGGCCGCGCTGATCCGCGACCGCCTCGCGACGCCAACCCGGCAACTGGCCGGGCTGCTGTACGCGTTCGTGCTGTACCAAGTGGTCGACCGGGAGGCGACCGTCGCGTTCCAGCGCGAGGTCGTCCGGCTCGCCGACCACGAGGCGATGGCCGAGGGCCGCCGGATGCGCGCGGAATACCTCGACCTGGTGCGCGCGACGTTGGCCGAAGGGATCGCGTCCGGGGAGTTCCGTCCGTGCGACGTCGAGGTGCAGAGCCTGCTGATCTTCGGCTCGGCGCACTGGGCGTGGACGTGGTTCGACCCGGCCGGTCCGGTGTTGGCGGAGCAGGTGGGCGCGCAACTGGTCGAGCTGGTCCTGGGCGGCCTGTTGACGCGCCGCGCCCGGCTCAACGGATTGACCGGAGCGGAGGGCAAGGTGGTCCAGGTCGTGCGTCAGTCCATTGCGGACACTACCGGATCCTGAGCCGCCGCATCATCTTCAGCCCGGACAGCATTCCTTCCACGTACTTCTCGTACTTCTGCCCCGGTCGCGGGCTCATCACCGGCTTCTTCAGCACCGCCAGGTTCTGCACGTCGGTGTACTTCAACAGCCCCTGGTCGCCATGCCGGGCACCCACTCCGGACGTCTTCACGCCGCCGGAAGGTGTTCCCTTGGCGGCGTACGCGGTCGCCAGGCTGTCGTTCACGTTGACGTTGCCCGTCTCCAACCGGGCCGCCACCGCGGAAGCCGCGCGAATGTCCTTGCCCCACACCGAAGCGTTCAGCCCGTAATCGGTGTCGTTGGCCAGTTCGACGGCCTCGTCCACTGTCCGATAGCGATGCAAGGCGACTACGGGGCCGAACGTTTCGGTGACCCCGCACAGCATGTCCTTCGTGACGCCTTCCAGAATGGTCGGCTCGAAGAACGCCGGGCCCAGATCCGGCCGGGGACGCCCGCCGCACAAGACGGTGGCTCCCTTCGCGACCGCATCGTCCACATGGGACTTGACCCGGTTCAGGTGGTCCACCGAGACCAGCGAGCCCATTTCCGGGCCGAAATCGTACGCCGCCCGCACATCCAGCGAAGAAGCCTTGGCCACAAAGGCTTCCTTGAATTCCTCGTAGCGCGACTCCGGCAGGTAGATCCGCTCGATGTGCATGCAGATCTGCCCGGTGTTCCCGAACGCGCCGAACACCGCGCCCGGAACCGCGTCGGCGAAATCGGCGTCCGGCAGCACGATCATCGGATTCTTGCCGCCGAGTTCGAGACAGCAGCCGATCAGGTTCCGGCCCGCTTGCTCGCCGATCACCTTCCCGGTGGCGGTGGAGCCGGTGAACATGACGTAGTTCGCCTGGCCGATGAGCGTCGGACCGACGTCCGGGCCCTCGCCGCACACGACCTGGAACAGGCCCTGCGGCAACCCGGCTTCTTCGAGCAAGTGCACCCCGTACAGCGGCGAAAGCGCGGTCTTGTTGTCCGGCTTCAACACCACCGCGTTACCTGCCAGCAAGGCCGGAATAGCGTCGGAAATGCCGGTGGCGAACGGGAAATTCCACGGCGCGATGATCCCGGCCACGCCCTTGGGCACCCGGATCTCGGTCGAGGAAGACACGAGAGGCACCGGTCCGCCGCGCCGCGTCGGGGCCAGCAGTTTGGGCGCGCGCCGCAGATAGTGGCTCATGATCATCGGCGGATCGCACGTTTCCTCGATCGCCATCCGCCGGTTCTTGCCGCTTTCGATCTGGATCAGGTCGGCGATCGTCCGTGCGCGGTCGATGAACAGCGAATGCGCCCGCCGGAACACCGCGAGCCGCTGTTTGAGCGGCGTCGCGGCCCATTTCGCCTGTGCCGTCCGCGCGGCGGCGAACGCCTGCTCGATGTCCGACGGCGTCGACTGCGGCAGCTCCACCAGGACGTCGCCGGTGTAGACCTCGGTGAGCGGCCACACCGCGCCGCCCGAGCCGGGGACGCGCGCGACGAGCCCGCGGAGGAGTTCGTCGGTCGCCGAAGCCGGGCGGGTGGGCCGGACCGGGGTGAGGGTCATGGGTCTCGCGCTCCCGTCAGTTGCCGGAAAGGACCAGCTGCGCGCCCATTTCGCCGATCATGATGCAGGGCGCGTTGGTGTTGCCGCCGGTGATCGAGGGCATGATCGAGGCGTCGCAGACCCGCAGCCCGTCGACCCCGCGCACCTTGAGGTCGGGCCCGACGACGGCGAGGTCGTCCACGCCCATCCGGCAGGTGCCGACGCCGTGGTAGACCGACGTCGCGCGGTTGAGGATCGCGTCGCGCAGTTCCTGCCCGCGCAGCTGCTTGCCCGGGTGGATTTCCTCGTTGACCGAGCCCTTGAACGCCTTCGAGGCGAAGATCTCCCGCACCGTCTCGGATCCCTCGCCGAGCACTTCGAGGTCGGCCGGGTCGGAAAGGTACTGCGGGTCGATGAGCGGCGCGGCGGCCGGATCGGCCGAGGAGAGCCGGATCGTGCCGCGGCTCTTCGGGTAGATCAGCGTGGCGAGCACGGTCAGCGCCGGCCGCTTGTCGACCGGATGCCGGACCGGCGCGTCCTGGTTCGGCGACACGTACGCCCACGGCAGCAGGTGCAGCTGCAGGTCCGGCACCGTCGTGGCCTGCGACGTCTTGAGGAACGCGAGCGCCTCGAACACCGAGTTCGCGAGGAACGTCGAGCCCGGCTTGAGCAGCTCGCGGGCCATCCCGCGGGCGAAATACGGTGCGGTGCCCTTGTTCTTGCACGACGACACCTGGAACGTCAGCGCGTGGAACATGTGGTCGTGCAGGTTGTCGCCGACCGGCAGATCGGCGAGCACGTCGATGCCGTGCTCCTTGAGGTGCTCGGCGTGCCCGATCCCGGACAGCATCAGCAGCTGCGGCGACCCGACGAACCCGGCGGCGAGGATGACCTCCTTGCCCGCCCGGACCGTGCGGTGCCCGCCGTTGGCGTCGGTCACCTCGACACCGGTCGCGCGGCCGTTCTCGATCACCACTTTCCGCACGAACACGCGGGACTGGATCTCAAGCGTCCGAGGCGCGAGGTGATGCAGGTAGCCGCGGGAGGCGCTGTAGCGCAGGCCATCGGCAGCGTTCTGCTGCATCCGGCTGACGCCCTCCTGCGACGGCCCGTTGTAGTCGTCGATGATCTCGCAGCCGATCGCGTCGGCCGTCGCGTCGAGGAACTGCAGCGTGCCTTCCTGCGGGATCTTGTTGCGGGTGATCTTGATCGGCCCGCCCGCGCCGCGGAAGGCGTTCTCGCCGTCTTCGAAGTCCTCCATGCGCTTGTACGCGGCGTTGACGCTGTCGGCGTCCCAGCCGGTGTTGCCCTCGGCCGCCCAGGAGTCGAAATTCGCCCGGTTGCCGCGGACGTAGACCATCCCGTTGACCGAACTGGAGCCGCCGAGCACCTTCCCGCGCGGCACCGGCAGGCGCCGATCGAGAACATGTTTCTGCGGGACCGAGGAGAACCCCCAGTCGCTCATTTTCTTCAGCTGGGGCACCGCGTGCAACGGGGCCACCAACCCCGGCTTGCGCAACAGCAGCTGCTCGTCGCTCTTGCCCGCTTCGAGCACGATCACGCTGGCCCCAGACTCCGCGAGCCGCCCGGCGACGGCAGCTCCCGAGCTGCCCGACCCGACGACCACATAGTCGGCTTCGTTGCCTCGGGCCACCCTGGCTGCCATGTCCGCTCCTCGTCCCGCGCCCCGCCGAAACTGTAACCTGTTCTAGTTAAGGCACGGTATAGCTTTCCCGTCGGACGCGCAACGCCTCGCGCGCGAACCTGATGGACTCGCCCTCGTGAGGTTTTCTCAGTGCTGCGGAGCATTGGCTGGCGAGACCGGCTGCGCTGCTTTCTCCCGCTGAGGTCCGCGAAGGGCTCCTTGAGGGAATCTGATTCCCTCAAGGAGCCCTTCGCGGGCGTCGCGCCTTCGCGGGCGTCGCGCCTTCGCGGGCGTCGCGCCTTCGCGGGCGTCGCGCCTTCGCGGGCGTCGCGTGTCTCGGCAGGAGGCAGAACCCCCGCAGGCGCGGTGACAGGAGCGCCTGAAGTTGTCCCTGGCCGATGGGCGCGGTCTGGTCGGTGTGGGCGTGCGCGAGCAGAGAGTCACGCGGCCCGGGCGTAGCGAGACTGCGCACCGCAGCTACTGAGAAACCCTCCATGGGACCGGGGAAGCCAACCGCCGGGGAGGAGACGCTGGATCTGCGGGGCTCGCACCTGACCGAGGTCCCGTCAGGGGAGAGCCGGGGATCGGCGGTCTCGGGAAGCTGGTCTTGAAGGGCGACGTCCTGCGGGCGCTGAACGTCCGCCAGGCCCGCCTCGTCCGGTGGCTGGAGCGGCTGGGGGAGACGGCGAGCCTCCGGAGGGGGGCGCACGCTCTGCCTGTGCCCGGAGCACCTGGCCTTCTCCCGCGGCCCCGCGTGAGCGGTCTTGCTCCGTTCGGTGCGACCCCGCGCACACCGGCTGTGCAAACCAGGCGATAGCGGACACATCGGGCTCCGGTTCGATTGACTGCGGACCAGCGCCGCCGTACCGTGCTGCTCGCGCGACGGCTTCCCGAAGCCGGTGGGATTCCGGCACGGTCGCGCCACTGTGTGCCCATCCCGGGCGAGTCAGGTCGAGGAGCCGTCGTCGAGGTCCACCCGCAAGGGACGCGTCATCCCGAAGGAGAGCCATGGCCACCATTCCGGCCGATCGGTCCACCCCGGTCGTCTTGCCCGTGTCGAAAGCCGTGCTGCTGCTCGGCGCGACCGTCGTCGGCGCGCTCTTGCTGTACTACTTCATCGGCGTCGACCAGGGCGCGGTCTCGATCTTCGGCAGCGACACGCACGTGCACGAGTTCGTCCACGACGCGCGGCACTTCCTCGGCTTCCCCTGCCACTGACGCGCGCGGAACGGACAACCGAACAATGCAGAACAAGCTGATTCTGCGCGGCCTCCTCGCCGGAGCGCTGGGCGGAGTGCTGGCGTTCGTCTTCGCGCGGATCTTCGCCGAGCCGGCGATCCAGGCCGCCATCGACTACGAATCCGGCCGCGACGAGGCGCAGACGGCGCTCGACAAGGCCGCCGGGCTGCCGGTCGAGCCCGAGGGGCACGAGGTCTTCAGCCGCGCGGTGCAGGGCAACCTCGGCATCGGGCTCGGGATGGTGCTCTTCGGCGTGGCCATGGGCCTGCTGTTCGCCGTCGTGTACACCGTGCTGCTGGGCCGCGTCGGCCGGATCCGCGCGCGGGTGCTGGCGGTGCTCGTGGCCGGGGCCGGATTCCTGTCGCTGTACCTCGTGCCGTTCCTGAAGTACCCGGCCAACCCGCCGGCGATCGGGCACGAGGCGACCATCGGCGCGCGCACCGGGCTGTACCTGACGATGGTCGTCGCGTCGGTGGTTTTCCTGGTCGCGGCCGTCGTCGCGGGCAAGCGGCTCGCGCCGAGACTGGGCAACTGGAACGCGACACTCGTGGCGGGCGCCGGGTTCGTGGTGCTGTGCGCGCTGCTGATGGCGCTGCTGCCGTCGCTCGGGTCGCTGGCCTCCAACGTCGCCGAGTACGGCCCGCAGGCCAGCGAAACCCCGTTGCCGCTCAAGGGTCCCGACGGCCAGATCGTGTACCCGGGGTTCCCTGCCGACACGCTCGCCGGGTTCCGGCTCTGCTCGGTGCTGGCGCAGGTCATCCTGTGGGGGACCATCGCGCTCGTGTTCGGCCCGCTCGCCGAACGCGTGCTCGACCGCGGGCGCGCGGTTACCGTCGAGGCGTGAACCCGCTGACCGGACTGGGCCCGTTCTTCGCTGTCGACACGCATCCGGCCGGGGAACCGGCCGGGCCGTGGCGTCCGTTGTCCGAGGTCCTCGACGACGGCCCGGTGCTGCGCGAACGCATCGCGCGGAACCGGTCGGTGCTCGGCGGCGATTTCGTGGAACTGCGGGTCGCGGCGTCGATCGCGCATCTCGGGCTGGCGGCTCGGATCATCTCGCCCGCGCTCGGTCTCGCGGTCGGTGCGCGAGCGGTGCCGGACTATTCGACGGCGTGGTGGCAGCCGAAGCTGGGTGGCGCGTTTCCGTTGTCTCTGGCGGAAAAATCGCCGGTCGAGTCCGATGTGGTCAGTGCGTTCGCGGAACGGGTTCTGCGCGGTCCGGTGGCGCGGTTGGACAAGGCGATGGCGCAGTTCTCGCTGGCGCGGAACGTTCGGCGGGGGAACGTGGCGTCGGCGCTGAACGGGGCGGTGACAGTGTTGCGGTCCGAGCGTCCAGAGTGGACTGACCGGGTCTCGGGGATTGTCGCCGCGCTGGAGGAATTGCCGGAGCTTTCCGGAACCGCGACTCGGGAGAACGGGCGGTTCCGTCGTCGCAGCTGCTGTCTTTTCTATCGGGCGGCACCGGATCGCGACGGCCCGAAATGCGGGGATTGCGTGCTCGCCTGAACTGTGCCCGAATGCCGAAAATCTCCCCAGTGAACCTGCGATCGAGATCTGCGCGAGGAACAACTGGACAGGGAGAACATCGGGAGGCCGCCATGCGCAGGTATCGCACCCGCTGGACCTACAGCGCCGGGCTGCTCGTCGCGTGGGGGCTCGTCTTCCTGCTCGCCGGAGTGCTCCGCGGCGGACACGAGGTGCGGGTCGTGCTGCCGGTGTTCGTCGGCTCCTGCATCGGCTGGGCGAGCACGACGATCGCGCGGTACGTGTACCCGTCGCCGAAGAAGTGGCTGAGCTGAACCGCGTCCCAGTCGCCGGGACGGTTGCCGCTGCCAAGCCGTCGTGATCCATAGGCTCGGCCCGGTGTTCAACGAGGGGCACCAGCTCGATCACCTGCCGGAGAACCTGCGCCTCCCCGGTGTCGCGCACGGCGACCGCTGGGCGTGGACCGGCGACGGCGCCCCGCCGTACGAGCAAAGCGTGGCCGGATGGCGCAAGCGCGGACTGTTAACCCCGGGCGTGCGGCGGCCGCTATTGGCGTTCTTCACGCCGGTCCTCGGGTATGTCGCGCCGCGATCCGGCTGTCCCGGCCGAATCGCGGACTGCACGTCACGGTCACCGAGCTGGCCGAACCGCACAGCGGCGAGGCGCACGCGCAGTTCGCGTGGCAGGACCGGACCCGGATTCCCGACCTGCCGACCTGCCGACCTGCCCGGGCGTCGCCGGTGCCTGGACCCGACGTTGGACATCGGCTCCGGAGCGGGCCGCACGCCGGGTTCGCTGCTGTACCTGGACGAGGACCCGGTCGAGGTGAGCCGCGCGATCGCCGAGCGGGTCTTGCCGTCGATCGTCCCGTGGCGGGACTGGTGATCCCCGTGGCGGAGTGGGCCGCGCTGCACGATCTCGTGCACCGTTACACAGCCCGCGTCGACGAGCGGGATTTCGCGGGTGTCGCCCAGTTGTTCGGCGGCGACGGGGTGCTCGTGCTGCCGGATCCGCCGCACGACTTCGGCCCGGTCCGGGAACATCCCAGTCCCGAAGGCGTAGCGGCCGCGTTATCGGTGCTGGATGACGTGCCGCTGACCGCACACGGCATCACCGGCGTTGTCTTCGACCCCGGCGGCAATCCCGCCGCGCGAGGACGGATCACCTGCGTCGCCCACCACGTCGGCCCGCGCGACGGCCGATTCGCCGACGCGGTGTGGCACCGGCACTACCTCGACCGCTACGCGAAGACCGGCGGAGGATGGCGGTTCGCGCGCCGCGAGGCGCACCTCGATCTGCTCGACACCCGGGAGGTCCGCGCGACCCGCCTCGGCCGGTGACCTGCGCCGAGTCACCCGAACGGGCGGACCCGCCGGGGGCGGCGGCGTGACGGGTTTGCCCGGAAACTGCGTAAGGTCGAAGCCATGTCAGGGGACGACGGCCTGCTCACGCAGGACAGCACGCGCGGGCTCACCGCGGCCGAGGTGGCCGAGCGGGTCGCCGCGGGACGGACCAACGACGTGCCCTCGCGCACGAGCCGCAGCGCGTGGGAGATCGTCCGGTCGAATGTCTTCACCCGGATCAACGCGATCTTCGCGGTGCTCGCGGTCATCATCTTCTCCACCGGCTACCTGCTGGACGGGCTGTTCGCCGGGGTGATCGTGGCGAACAGCGTCGTCGGCATCGTGCAGGAGCTGCGCGCCAAGCGAACGCTGGACCGGCTCGCGATCGTCGGCCAGGTGCGCCCGCGCGTCCGCCGCGACGGGGTCAGCAGCGAGCTGGCCCCGGAGGAGGTCGTGGCCGACGACGTGATCGAGGTCGGCGCGGGCGATCAGGTGGTGGTCGACGGCGAGGTGCTGGCGGCGGACGCGCTCGAGGTCGACGAATCGCTGCTCACCGGCGAGTCGGATCCGGTGGTGAAGCGCGCGGGCGACCCGATCATGTCCGGCAGTTTCGTGGTGGCCGGGAACGGCGCGTACCGGGCGACGAAGGTGGGCTCGGAGGCGTACGCGGCGAAGCTGGCCGAGGAGGCGGGCCGGTTCACGCTGGTCGATTCGGAGCTGCGGAACGGGATCAACAAGATCCTGAAGGTCATCACCTATCTGCTGGTCCCGGCGGGCGCGCTGTCGATCTACAACCAGCTTTCCGGTTCGCAGCGGCTGCCCGACGCGCTGCGCGGGATGGTCGCGGCGCTCGTCCCGATGGTCCCGGAGGGCCTGATCCTGCTGACGTCGGTCGCGTTCGCGGTCGGCGTGATCCGGCTGGGGCGGCGGCAGTGCCTGGTCAACGAGCTGCCCGCGATCGAGGGCCTGGCCCGGGTGGACGTCGTCTGCGCGGACAAGACCGGCACGCTCACCGAGAACACGATGCGGCTGTCCGAGCTGCGGCGGCTGCACGAAGCGGGCGAGGCGCCGGAGACGGTGCTGGCCGCGCTCGCCGCCGCCGACCCGCGGCCGAACGCCAGCCTGGTCGCGATCGCCGAGGGCTGCCCGGCCGCGCCGGACTGGAGGCCGACCGCCGTGGTGCCGTTCTCCTCGGCCCGGAAGTGGAGCGGCGCGGCGTTCGGTGAGCACGGCGACTGGGTGCTCGGCGCGCCGGACGTGTTGCTGCCCGCCGAATCGGAGGAACGCGCGGAAGCGGAACGGATCGGCGCGCAGGGCCTGCGGGTGCTGCTGCTCGGCCGGGCCGCGAACGCGGTCGACGCGCCGGACGGGCCGGGCAGGGTCACGCCGGTGGCGCTGGCCGTGCTGGAGCAGAAGATCCGCGGCGACGCGCGCGAAACGCTGGACTACTTCGCCGCCCAAGGCGTCGCGGTGAAACTGATTTCGGGCGACAACGCGGTGTCGGTCGGCGGCGTGGCCCGCGCGCTGGACCTGCCCGGCGGCGAAGCCCCGGTCGACGCGCGGACCCTGTCCGAAGATCCCGGGGAGTTGGCTTCGCAGCTTGAAGGGACCGCGGTGTTCGGCCGGGCGACTCCGGCGCAGAAGCGGGCGATGGTCGCCGCGTTGCAGGCTCGTGGGCATACCGTCGCGATGACCGGCGACGGGGTCAACGACGTGCTCGCGCTGAAGGACGCCGACGTCGGCGTCGCGATGGGCGCGGGCAGCCCGGCGACCCGTTCGGTCGCGCAGATCGTGTTGCTGGACAACGCTTTCGCGACCCTGCCGCAGGTCGTCGGCGAGGGCCGCCGGGTGATCGGCAACATCGAACGCGTCGCGAACCTGTTCCTCACCAAGACCGTGTACTCGGTGCTGCTGGCGCTGATCGTCGGCGTGCCCGGGCTGATCGGCCTGGACGCGATGCCGTATCCGTTCCTGCCCCGGCATGTCACGATCGTCGGCTGGTTCACCATCGGCCTGCCCGCGTTCGTGTTGTCGCTGGCCCCTAACAACGACCGCGCGCGCCCCGGATTCGTCGGCCGGGTGCTGCGGATGGCGGTTCCGGCCGGGGTGGTGATCGGGGCCGCGTCGTTCGTGTCGTACATCCTGGTCCACCCGGGCCACGCGACCACCGGCACCGCGCAGGTGCAGGCGAGTACTACGGCGTTGATGACGTTGATGGCGCTGGCGTTGTGGGTGCTGGCAGTGGTCGCGCGGCCGTATACGTGGTGGAAGGCGGCGCTGGTCGCGACGATGGCGGTGGTGTCGGCGCTGATGTTCCTGCTGCCGTGGACGCGGGAGATCTTCCAGCTGGACCCGAGCAACACGGGGTACACGCTGATCGCGGTGATCTGCGCGGCGGCGGGAGTGGTGCTGATCGAGATCGGCCGCTGGATCGGAACCCGGATCGGCACTCGCTGAAGGTCCGTGCGGGGAACCCGGAGGGAATCAGAGTCCCCCGCACGGACCGAGGGGTCAGCTGAACGAGACGGGGATGAACACGTCGAAGGACCGGTCGGCGGACCCGAGGTGGTCGCGCCGGCTGACGACGGCGCAGGTCACGGTCGCGCAGTCGAGATTGGTGCTGGCCTGCTTGACCCGGATCCGCGCGCTGAAGCCGCCGCTGGAGTCGATCGGGGTCGAGGCGCTGCCGCCGACCGGGCTGTTCGTCACCCAGGCCGAGGGGCCGACCCCGGTGCTGCCCTGGCCGTCGCCGCCGGCGCACGGGCTCGGGACCTGGCCGTAGCTGTAGTCGTCGGGGACCTGGCACAGCGCGAGGTAGTAGCCCTTCGCCGGGTCGTAGCCGGAACCGGTGACGGTGATCGTTTCCCCGGCCGCAGCGAGGCCGGTGGCGTTG
Source organism: Amycolatopsis rubida (assembly GCF_900115345.1). Taxonomy (GTDB): domain Bacteria; phylum Actinomycetota; class Actinomycetes; order Mycobacteriales; family Pseudonocardiaceae; genus Amycolatopsis; species Amycolatopsis rubida. Next base: position 31,092 of record NZ_FOWC01000020.1, read on the forward strand.
GACGCGGTGAGCGTGTGCCCGTTGTGGGTCGCGGTGCCGGAAGCGGCCGACGCGGCTCCCGCGGCGCCGAGCAGCAGGCCGACGACCGCGGCCGGCACCAGGCCGAGCACGGCGCGTCTCTGCCGCTTGCGGCGGATCTGGGCGGCGGCTGAGCGGTCTGCGGGGGAGATGTGCTGAGACATCGGGGAAGCGCTCCTTAGTTCCGTGGAATACCGAGACCGCTGTCGGGTGGGGAGAAATCCGTTCGGGGGACACGAGAAGCGCCGAGGAACACGCTCCGAAATGAGGAACACCGGCAGCTTACCCAAAACTCACTCGATATGGTAAGCCTAACCTAACAACTTGAAGTGAGGGTCGCCTCAGTCGCGCGGCCGGCTTGCCGAAGGGGAGGGGCGCGGTGCGCTGGAGTCGAGTCGTCCGGTCCGGGAGATGGGCCGCGGGGGTGTGCGCGGCACTCGTCGTGACCGCTTGCGGCGGGCAGGGGGCGGCACCGCCGCAAGTCCCCGCGGCGGTGCCGGGCCAAACGCCGTTGGCACAGGTGAAACCGCTTGCCGACCCCCGCGGCTACACCGGCCCGACCACCGCCGTCGTGGCACAGCCGGACATCCAGCCGGTGGCGCCGGAACCGAAGCCCGCGCTTCCGGTGACAGTCACGGATTTCCAGGGAACGAAGGTGACGGTCTCCGACGCGAGCCGGATCCTGGCGTTCGACATGTCCGGCACGCTCGCCGCGACGGTGTTCGGCCTCGGGCTCGGCGACCGGGTGATCGGCCGGGACGTGTCCACCGGCTTCCCCGGTTCGGAAAAGCTCCCGGTGATCACCGCGAACGGCCACCAGCTCAACGGCGAAGCGATCATGGCGCTGAAACCGACCGTGGTGCTCACCGACACGTCGATCGGCCCGTGGAACGTGGTGCTGCAACTGCGCGACGCGCACGTGCCGGTCGTCGTGGTGGACTCGAAGCGCTCGATGGACAACACCCGCGAGCTGGTCGGCAGCGTCGCCGCCGCGCTCGGCGTCCCCGCGGCGGGGAAACAGCTGGCCGACCGCATCGACGGCCAGATCGCGCGGAAGAAAGCCGAAATCGCGCACCTGGTCCCCGCGGATCCGGCGAAGCGGCCGCGCGTGGCGTTCCTCTACGTCCGCGGGCAGGCGGGCGTCTACTACATGTTCGGCAAGGGCAGCGGCGTCGAGTCGATCCTTTCCGCGCTCGGCGTCGTGGACGTGGCGGCCGAGGCGGGCATCGACGGCATGCGGCCGATCAACCCGGAGGCGCTGAGCCGGGCGCGGCCGGATCTCGTGCTGATGATGACGAAGGGCCTGGAGTCGGTCGGCGGCGTCGACGGCGCGCTGGCGATTCCCGGCCTCGCGCAGACCCCGGCCGCGAAGAAGCGCCGGTTCGTCGACCTGAGCGACTACCAGATCCTCAGTTTCGGCCCGTTGACCGCGTCCGTGCTCGACGCGCTGGCCCGTGCGGTCTACGCGCCGGATTCGGTCAAGGCGGCGAAATGAGCGCGGTCCAGGAGAAACCCGTCGCGGTGCTGCCGGAGCCCGGCCTCCGGAGACGTCCGCTGCGCGTCACGGTGCTGTTCGCCGTGCTCGTCGCCGGACTGCTCGCGGTGGCGCTGGTTTCGGCGGCGGCCGGGCAGTACGGGATCCCGGTTCCGGACGTGCTCGGCTCGATCCTGCACCGGATCGGGATCGGCTCCGCTCCGGCGGGCATGGACAGCTACGCCGAAGGCACGCTGTGGCAGGTCCGGTTCCCTCGGGTGGTGCTGTCGCTGATCGTCGGCGGCGTGCTGGGCGTGTGCGGCGCGCTGATGCAGGGCGTTTTCGGCAATCCGCTGGCCGAACCCGGAGTCGTGGGAGTGTCGTCCGGGGCCGCGGTCGGCGCCTGTCTGTCCATTGTGGGCGGTTGGACTTTCCTCGGCACGTTCACCACGCCCGCGCTCGCCTTCGCCACCGGACTGGCCACGGTCCTGACGGTGTATCTGCTCGCCCGGTCGAAGGGCCGGACCGAGGTCGTCACGCTGATCCTGACCGGAGTGGCGGTGAACGCCGTGGCCGGGGCGGCGATCGCGTTCCTCGTCTTCCTCGGCGACCAGAGCGCGCGCGAGCAGATCGTGTTCTGGCAGCTGGGTTCGATGGCGTCGAGCCGCTGGCCGTACGTGTACACCGTCGCGCCGCTGGCGGTGGCGAGCGTACTCGTCGCGCTGGTGCTGGCGCGCAAGCTCGACCTGCTTTCGCTGGGGGACCGGCAGGCCCGGCACGTCGGCGTCAACGTCGAATCGCTGCGGCTGACCGCGGTCCTGGTGGTCGCGGTCGCGGTGTCCGCGGCGGTGTCGTACTCGGGGATCATCGGGTTCGTGGGGCTGGTCGTGCCGCACCTGATCCGGATGATCGCCGGTCCGGGCCACCGGGTGCTGCTGCCGGCGAGCGCGCTCGGCGGCGCGGTGCTCCTGTCGCTGGCCGATCTGCTCGCCCGCACGCTGTTCCCGTTCGCCGATCTCCCGATCGGCATCCTCACCGCGCTGGTCGGCGGGCCGTTCTTCTTCGTTCTGCTGTTGCGCACCAGGAAAAGCTCCGGAGGATGGGCATGAGCACAGTCGTGCGCCTTCCGCTCGACCGGCGCGGCCCGGGCATCGAACCGCTGGCCGCGGTGCGGCAGGCCACTGTCCGGGCGGGCGGTCGCGCGCTGCTCGACGCGGTGGACCTGGAAGCGCGCGCCGGGGAGGTGCTCGCGGTCGTCGGGCCGAACGGCGCGGGCAAGACCACGCTGCTGTCCGTGCTGGCAGGCGATCTCGCCCCGGACGCGGGCGCCGCGACGGTTGCCGGGCGTCCGGCGGGCCAGTGGCGGACGGTGGAGCTGGCCCGGCGCCGGGCCGTGCTGCCGCAGCAGAATCCGCTGTCTTTCCCGTTCACCGTCGGGGAAGTGGTCGCGATGGGCCGGGCGCCCTGGCGGGGGACCGAGTCGCAGGACCGGGACGAGGAGATCGTCGCGACGGTGCTCGCCGAAACCGACGTGGCCGATCTCGCCGGACGCCGGTACCCCACGCTGTCCGGCGGCGAGCAGGCCCGGGTGGCGCTCGCCAGGGTCCTCGCGCAGGACACCGAACTGGTGCTGCTGGACGAGCCGACCGCTTCGCTGGACCTGCGCCATCAGGAGGACGTGCTCCGGCTCGTCGGCGCGAAGGCCGCCGGGGGAGCCGGAGTGGTGCTGGTGCTGCACGACCTGACTCTCGCGGCGGCCTACGCCGACCGGATCGCGGTGCTCGACGAGGGCAAGCTCGCCGCGGTCGGGCCGCCCGAGCAGGTGTGCACGGCCGGACTGCTGAGCGAGGTGTACCGCTGCGCGGTCGAGATCGTCCCCCATCCCGGCAGCGGCAAACCGATCGTCCTGCCCCGACGCGACTGAAGGAAAACCCGATGAGCATCCGTTTCCGCGCGGCCGTCGCCGTGCTCGCCGCCGGCGCGGCGGCCGGCCTGGTTCCGGTCCCGGCCTCGGCGGCGGGCGCGAGCGTCCGGCTGTCGCCCGCCGCCGCCGATCCCGACTACGCGACCGTGCTCACCCTGCGCGGCACCGGTTTCCAGTCGATTCCCAAGGGCCACGGCGGGATTTACGTCCTGTTCGGCACCGTGTCCGGCGACCGGTGGCGGCCGAGCCAGGGCGGGGCCACCGGGACGACCTACCGGTACGTCCAGGACAGCGAAACCAAGGACAACAACGGCTATCAGCGGTTCGTGGCCTTCCCCGGCGGCGACACCGCCTACGCGGCCAACGGCGGCACCATCGCGCCGGACGGGACCTGGTCGGCCAAACTGGTCGTGCCGGGCGCGCGGTTCCCGGCCGCCGACCGCACCGGCAAAGCGACCACAGTGGACTGTTCGACGGTGCAATGCGGGGTGATCACCGTCGGTGCGCACGGCGTGGTCAATCCGGAGAACGAGACGTTCACCCCGGTCACGTTCGCCGTGCCGGGCGCGCGCAAACCGGCGGTGCCGAAAACCGCCGCGCCGCCTCCTGCTTCTTCGCCGCCGCCGCCGCCGTCGTCCTCCGCAGCCAAACCCGCACCGGCAGTCACCGCGGCGATGCACGAGGCCCGCGCTGGCGACAAGGTGCCGGTCACCGGTCGCGGGTTCGCGCCGAACGAGCGGATCTCCGTGGTCCTGCACTCCGATCCCGTCTCGCTGCCGGACGCGAAAGCCGACGCGAACGGCGTATTCGCTTATGTCGCTTCGCTTCCGGACGGGCTTCCGCCAGGCGAGCACCGGATCGCGTTCACCGGAGCGACTTCGGCGACGGAAGTGTCGGCACCGCTTTCCGTCGCCGCGCCTCCGGTCGCGGCGGCGCAGAACGCCGCACCGGCGGCGGAGCCGAGCGGCTGGCCGGTCTGGGCGACCGTCGTGTTCGCCGTCGCCGCGGTCCTGGTGCTGGCCGTGGCCGGATTCCTGCTGTGGCGGCGGGCGCGTTCCCGTGCCGCCGCGAACAGCTGACCGCATTCTCTCCCCAGGAAAGGCAATCAGTTGATGAAGAAGAACAGACCCGGTGCGAGACGGTGGCTTCGCCGGACCCTGACCGTCGCCGTGAGCGCGGCTCTGGTCCTGGCGACCGGCAGTGCCGGAATCGCCGGTGCCGACGCCGGGCCTTCGTTGACCGTCACGCCGTCGACCGATCTGGCTCCCGACGGGAGCACGGAAATCACCATCAAGGGCACCGGTTTCCGCCCGGACGGCAACGGCGGCAACGGTTACGGCCTCCGCATCGGCCCGGCACTGTCCACGTTGAAGGACCCGGGCACGGCGAACGGTTACCAGCTCGCCCGGCTGGTCAAGAAGGGCGCCGTCGGCAACCAGGTCCCGCTCGGCGACGACGGGTCCTTTTCGTACAAAGCCAAAGTGAAAGCTGTCTACGACGGCAGCGACGGCCGCAACCACGACGCGGCCGCGGAGCCGTTCTCGGTCTACACCTTCGCTTGGCGCGGCGACGACAGCTCCTTCGACACCGCGACGCCGATCCGGTTCCGCGGCACCGTCGACCCGCCGCCGCCCACCGGAGACGGAAAACCAGGTCTCTATTGGGGCTTCAAGCTTTCCTGGCGCAACTACCTCAAGAACTTCGCCGGGACCACGACGCCGCAAGGCGGCGCGATCCTCGACCCGAGTGACAAGTTCTCCGATCCGAAGCCGTACGTGTGGCCGCTCGAAAGCGCCGACTACGACGCGTCGACGAGCACCGGAACGGTTCGTTACCGCGGCGCGGTGCACTTCGCGATGCCCGCGCATTTCATCTGGGACATCGGGCTCGCCGATCCGGTGGTCACCTTCACCGGACCGGGCAAGGCGACCCTCGGCATGACGGTGAACTACAAGTTCTACGGCACCCAGGACAAACCGGAGAAGGTGCAGCCGCCGACGAAGGCGGTCATCGCGAACCTCGACGTCAGCGGGCCCGCCGCGCAGACTGCGGACGCGGCGGTCGCGAAAATCGCCAAAGCCACGCTCACCGACGCGGGAGCCGCTTCGTTCAACGGGTTCTACAACGCAGGCGCTGAACTGGACACCGGCGACATCGTCTTCCCCGGAAAAGCCGGTCCGGCGGTCCCGGCCATCACGGTCGCTCCGGCGTCGGTCGCGCAGGGCGGGTCCGTGCAGGTGACCGGCACCGGTTTCACCGCGGGCGAAGACGTGGCCCTCAGCCTGCGCGGGCAACCGGCCGGCAGCGCGAAGGCCGATGCCTCCGGCGGCTTCACCGCCGCCGTGGCGGTGCCCGCGGAACTGGCGCCCGGCGAGTACTCGGTCGCCGCGGCCGGATCGGTGTCGAAAGCCTCGGCGGCCGCGAAGATCACGGTGACCGCGCGGAACGTTCCGCCGCCCGCCGAGGGCTGCACGCTGACCCCGCAGAACGCGACCAAGGGCGATCTGCTGTGGGGCTTCAAAAAGAGCTTCCGGGAATACGTCGGCACCAGTCTCACCGGTGGCCCGGCGAAGGGCAACAGCATCACCGCCGGAGACGGCGCGGAGATCACCGGCACCGACCGGGCGGTCGCCGACGGCGTGCCGGACCCGGACGGAATCCCCACCGGCGCCTACCGGTTCCCGGCGAAGGCCGTCCGCTACGCGTCACCGTCCGACTTTTCCGTGCAGTACCAAGGCAAAGTCACTTTCGCCTACCCGGCGCACTTCTTCACGATGATCCTCGCCAACCCGGCGGTCACCGTGTCCGGGGAGACCGGCGTGCTCAAGGCGGACGTCCGGCTCGTCGCGCAGCCCGGCGCGCCCGCCTCGTCGGTGGACCTGCCGCAGGCGACGCTGGCGAAGCTGACCCTGTCGGGCGCGCAGCGGCAGCCGGGGGAGGGAACCCTGCTCGTCAGCGGAATCGGCGCGAAACTGGCCAGTTCGGACGCGTTCGCCGGGTTCTACCAGACCGGTGCCGAACTGGACCCGGCGACGGTCGGCATCGCGGCTTCGTGCGCCGCTCCGCCCCCTCTCGGCGGCGACGCTTCCGGCACGGGCGGCACCGGCGGCGGTTCCGGCCAGGACTTGGTGCCGCCGCTGAAATTCCGCCCCGAAAGCGACACGGGAGCGCTGGCTTCCACCGGCGCGGACGCCTGGCCGCCGCTGTATCTGGGCTTGTCGCTGCTGCTCGGCGGCGCCGCGCTGGTGTTCGTCGCGCAGACCCGGCGCAAGGCGAAGAGCTAAGCGGCCAGCCCCGCGGGGAAAGCGCGTGAGGGCCGCCCTGAGGGAATCAGATTCCCTCAGGGCGGCCCTCACGGACCTTGGGACGGAGGTGGGTTAGTCGCGGGGAGCGACCAGTCGTTTCCCGGACCACAGCAGCACGGTGCTCAGCCCGTAGCTGGCCAGGTGCCCGAGGCTGATCCCGGCCCCCTGCAGCAGGTGTTTCGCCCGCCCCGGCGGCACATGCGTGCCGGTGACCGCGCTCGCGACCGCGATCGGCAGGGCCGGTGCGATGAACGGCGCGGACCAGCGCGGATAGGCAGTGCGGCCGGTGGCCACCGCGGCGGTGGCGAGGGCGGACGCGGCCACGGTCGCGATTCCGAAGGGCCAGTAGACGATCCCGATGGCGCGGCCGAACGCGGCGGCCTGATCCAGCATCCGCCGCTTGGCCGGTTCGCTCACCGGGGCCAGGTCCTCGGCCGCCTTGTACGCCTCGGCCCAATGAAAGAAGGTGCCGTGGATGAACGCCGGGGTCGTCCAGGCCGCGGCCAGCACCGCCGCCGGTGCGAACGCCCGGGCGCGGCCGGCTGGTGCGAGACCCTGGTAGAGATGCCACGCGGCGGCGAGGTACAGCGGCGAGCCGAACACGCCGCTGAGCGCGCCGGCGGTGAGCCGGGTCGTGGAAGCCGGCAGCATCGCGCCGACCTTGGTGTCCACCTCCGGTTCGGCGAGGATCGGATGCCGGTCGGGTTCGACTTTCGAGCCGAGCAGGAGCACGTCGCCGAGTGCGTACAGCGCGGATCCGGCGACGCCGGCCAGTCCGGCCCAGCGGACGAGCCGGGTGTGCCGGGGCGCCCGTTTCCGGGGACGAAGGGATGCCATCGCGGCCTTCTTCCGTTTCGGGGGCGGGAATTCAGCCCAGGGTGAAAAGATTGATCTTGTAGGTGTTGATCAGCGGCGGCAGGAGCCGCGCGAGCAGCGGCAGGCCGTACCGGTAGCGCGCGGGCCAGGTGCGCGCCAGTTCCGGTTGCGGCGTCGCGAAAGTGCGGCTCTCCTCCAGCCGGAGGCCCCATTCCTCCAGCCGGCGCGGATCGTCGCATTCCCACTGCATGCGGGCGGTGAGCGTCTTGAAAACGGGGTTGCGGTCCTGGTTGCGCATCATCGCGCGGCCGCCGGTGTCGAAGGCGAAACCGCTGCCGGGGAACCGGTCGGCGAGCCGGTGGACCACCTCGCGCACCTGGTCTTCGGCGAGGTACAGCAGCACCGCCTCGCTCACGAAGAAGTACGGGCCCGCTGTCCCGGCGACCTGGTCGAGCCACTCCGGGTCGAGCACCGAAGCGGAGATCGTCGTGACCCGGCCGGAGTCGGCGAAGAACTCCCGGCGCAACGCGACGGTGTCCGGCAGGTCCAGGTCGAACCAGTGCATCCGGTCGGTGCCGAGCCGCTGCGCGCGGGTGTTGAGCCCGGTGCCCAGTTCGACGACCGTCCCGGCCGGATGCGCGGACAGGAACCGCCGCACCCAGCCGTCGAAGATCGCGCTCCGCAGCACCGATCCGGACAGCGCGGGGCCCCGGAACTTCGCGAAGTCGTAGTCGATGCGCTCGACCAGTTCGGCCGCCTTCGCGTCGCCCAGCACCGGATGACGCTTTTTCGCGTCCAAAGCACGTCCGTACAACGGAATCAGGAGAGTCTCCTGCACCGCGCCCAGTTCCACCGGTTTTCCCATCGCCGCCCCCCTCGTTCCGATAGTTAGGGCAACCTAACTTCTGCGGCACGGCCGCGTCAACGGTCTTGACGCAAGGTTAGCCAACCCTTAGTTTTACCGGGTAACTAACCCGGGGCGAAGGAGAGCGAATGGCGGCATCGGCAGGCGGACGGCCCGCCCGGATCGCGGTGCCGGACATCCTGGCGGCGGGCCGCGAACTCGGGATGCGCCGGTTGAGCGTGAAGGCGGTCGCGGTGCGGCTGGGGGTCACCGCGACCGCGCTGTACCGGCACGTCGACGGCCGGTGGGGGCTGGAGCGGCTGGTCGGCGAGGACATCCTGGCGCAGCTGCGGCTGCCCGACGATCCGGCGCACGGCACGGAGGCGCACCTGGTGTCGTTCGCGATGCGGCTGCGCGAGTTCGTGCTCGACCATCCGGGCCTCGCCGGCTACCTCCAGGTGCTGTTCCCGCGAGGGGACGGCGGGCAGCGCCTGCTCGCCGCGGAGGTCGAGGCGCTGGGGCGGCGCGGTTACGCGGCGGACGCGGCGATCGTGCTCAGCAGCGCGGTCGCTTCGCTGACGATCGCGATGGCGGCCTCGGAGGAAAACAGCATCGCGGCCGAGACCGCGGACGGCGACGGACTGGAGCGGGAACGCGCTGCGGTGTGGCAGCGGCTGTCGCGGGACGACCGGCTGGGGCCCGCGCACGCGATGCTGCCCCGGCCGTCGCGGCCGGAGTACGTGCGGCTGCTGCTCACCGCGTCGATCCGCGGTCTGGTGGCGGCGTGCCCGCCGGGCCGTCCGGTGGCGGAGATGGTGGCCGAACTGGCCGGGATCGGGGAGAACTGATGGCCAGAGGTTTCCAGGGCGCGGTGTTGCGCGGGTTCGGCGCGCGCGACCACGAGGCGACCGTGCTCGGCACCGAGGAACTCGCGCCGCATTTCGTGCGGATCCGGTTCTCCTCGCCGACGTTGTTCGAGGACGTGACCGCCGAGCCGACCGCGTGGCTGCGGTTCTGGTTCCCGGACCCCGGCGGCGGACCGGCCGAGCACCAGCGCGCCTACACGCTGTCCGAGGCGGATCCGGCGGCCGGGACCTTCGCGGTCGACGTGGTGCTGCACGAACCGGCCGGACCGGCGTCGCAGTGGGCGCGCCGGGCCCGTCCGGGCACGACGGTCCCGGTGGTGTCGCTCGGTTCGACGCGGTTCGAGGTGCCCGCGGACCGGCCTGCCGGATACCTGCTGCTCGGCGACGCCGCGTCGATCCCCGCGGTCAACAGCATTCTCGCGGTGCTCCCGGCCGATCTGCCGGTGGAGCTGTACCTCGAACAGCACACCGGCGACGACCTGCTGATCCCGCTGGGCGAGCACCCGATGCTGCGCGTGCACTGGGTGCCGCGCCGGGACGCCACGACGCTCGCGGACGCGATCGAAGCACGCGACTGGTCGGACTGGCACGCCTGGCTCGCCACCGAATCGGGCACGCTGAAGCACGCGCGCACCAGGTTGCGGGAGGCGTTCGGGTTCCCGAAGGCGGAGGTGCACGGCCGGGCGTACTGGTACTACGGCCGCGCGATGGGCACCTTCCGGTCCGGAAAGGACGGAGACCAGCCGGAAACCGCGGTGCCGCAAGCAGAACCGGCCTCCGGGGAAGACCAGCCGACGGAAACTCCGCAACGGACTCCGATGCGCGGACGATGGCAGGCGCAGGCGGCCGGGCGGTTGCTGGCCCCGCTGCGCCGCACCCTGATCTTCGCCGGGATCGTGCAGGCCGTGGTCACGCTGCTGCGGCTCGCGCCGTTTGTGCTGCTGGCGGAGCTGGCGCGGCTGGTGCTCGCGCACGCCGCGCCGGAACGGCTGTGGACGGTCGGAATCCTGGCGGTCGTCTTGCTGGCAGCCGGCGCGCTGCTGGAATCGGCGGTGATGGGCTGGCTGCACGCGGTCGACGCCCGGTTCGCGCGGGAACTGCGGCAGCGGCTGCTCGGCAAGCTCGCGCGGCTGCCGCTCGGCTGGTTCTCCGCGCGCGGCTCCGGGGCGGTCGGCAAACTGGTACAGGGCGACACCCTGGCGCTGCACCAACTGGTGACGCACGCGGTCCCGGACGCGGTGGCCGCGGCCGTGGCACCGCTGGCTGTGCTCGGCTACCTGTTCTCGGTGGACTGGCGGCTCGCGCTGGTGCTGCTCGGCCCGATCCTCGTCTACGTCGTGACGACCGCGGTGATGCTGGTGCAGTCGGGCAGCAAGACCGGGCAGGCCCAGCGATGGGCCGAACGGATGGCCGGGGAAGCGGCGGGCTATCTGGAGGGCCAGCCGGTGGTCCGGGTGTTCGGCGGGGCGGCGGCCTCGGCGTTCCGCCGCAGGCTGGACGAGTACGTTTCCTTCCTCGGCGCCTGGCAGCGGCCGTTCGTCGGCAAGAAGACACTGCTGGACTTCGCCACCCGGCCGGCCACCTTCCTGCTGCTGATCGCGGCGGTCGGCACCGCGCTGGTGCTGGGCGGGACCGATCCCTCGGCGCTCGTGCCGTTCCTGGTGCTGGGCACCACGTTCGGCGCGCGGCTGCTGGGCATCGGCTACGGACTCTCCGGCGTCCGCGACGGGGTGCTCGCCGCGCGCCGGATTCAGGTCGTGCTCGACGAACCGGAACTGGACGTGCGCGAGCTGCCCGCGGCCGCCGTTACCGCACCGGGTACGGTAGAGCTGGACCAGGTGGATTTCGCTTACCGCGCAGGGGTTCCGGTGCTGCGGGACGTGTCCCTGCGGCTGACGCCCGGCACGGTGACCGCGCTGGTCGGCCCGTCCGGTTCGGGCAAGTCGACGCTCGCCGCGCTCGTCGCGCGCTTTCACGACGTGACCGCGGGCGCGATCCGGGTCGACGGCCGGGACCTGCGCAGCCTCCCCTCGGACGAGCTGTACCGGCGGATCGGCTTCGTACTGCAAGAAACCCAGCTCGTGCACGCTTCGGTCCGCGACAACATCGCGCTCGCGGTACCGGACGCGACCGGCGAACAGATCGAGGCGGCGGCCCGGGCCGCGCAGATCCACGACCGGATCACCCGGTTGCCGGAGGGATACCGCACCGTGCTCGGCCCCGGCGCCCCGTTGTCCGGCGGCGAAAGCCAGCGGCTCGCGATCGCCCGCGCGCTGCTGGCCGATCCGCCGGTCCTGGTGCTGGACGAAGCGACCGCGTTCGCCGACCCGGAGTCGGAGTATCTCGTCCAGCGGGCGCTCGATCGGCTCACCGCCGGGCGGACCGTGCTGGTCATCGCGCACCGGCTGTACACCGTTTCGGGCGCCGACCGCATCGTGGTGCTCGACCACGGCCGGATCGCGGAATCCGGGACGCACGAGGAGCTTCTGGCCGCCGATGGTCGTTACGCGCGGCTGTGGCGCGCGGGCGGCGCCGCGGTCGTGGCCGAGGCAGCTCGATGACTCGCCCGCCGCACGCAGGACTCGCACCGGAGGCCGCTCGATGATCCGCACCCTGCTCCGCCTGATCCCCGCCGGCTCCCGCCCCGTCCTGCGCCGGTACGCCGTCCTGACCGTCGTCTCGGTTCTGCTGCGCGCCGCGGGTTCGGTGTTGCTCGTCCCGTTCGTCGCCGCCCTGTTCGGCTCCGATCCGGCGGACTCGGTGCCGTGGCTGGCGGCGCTCGCCGTCGCCACCGCGGCGGGGTGGGCGGTCGACGCGGCGGTCCACCGGCTCGGGTTCGACCTCGGGTTCGCCGTCCTGGACGACGCCCAGCACCAGGTCGCCGACCGGCTCGCCCGGGTCCGGCTGGCCTGGTTCGGCCCGGACACCACCGCGACCGCGCGGCAGGCGATCGCCGCCACCGGCCCGGATCTGGTCGGGCTGATCGGTTACCTGGTGACGCCGCTGGCCGGCGCGGTCCTGCTGCCGATCGCGCTCGGGCTGGCGCTGCTGCCGATCGCCTGGCCGCTCGGCGCGGCCGCGCTGGCGGGCGTTCCGGTGCTGCTCGGGGCCTGGTGGGCGAGCGGCCGCATCGCGCGCCGGGCCGACCGCGCCGCCGAGGAAGCCAACACCGCCTTCGGGGAGCGGATCGTCGAGTTCGCGCGCACCCAGCAGGCGTTGCGCGCGGCCCGCCGGGCGGAACCAGCCCGCAGTCACGCGGGCGCGGCGCTCGCCGCGCAGCACAGCGCGACGCTGCGGGTGCTGCGGATGCAGGTCCCCGGGCAGATCTTGTTCAGCGTGGCCACGCAATGCGCGCTGATCCTGCTCGCCGGGGTGACTGTCCTGCTCGCCGCGCGCGGAGACCTGAGCGCGCCCGAGACGATCGCGCTGATCGTTGTCGTCGCGCGCTACCTCGAACCGTTCGCCGCGCTCGCCGACCTCGCTCCGGGGCTGGAGAACGCTGCGCTGACTCTAGGTCGGGTCAGGACCGTGCTCACCGCGCCGCTCGCCCGGTCCGGAGCGGCGGCGAAACCGGAATCGAGCGGCGGGGCCCGGGTGCGGCTGGCGTCGGCGGGCTTCCGCTATTCGCCGGAGGCCGAACCTGTGCTCGACGGGTTCGACCTGGTCCTCGAACCGGGCACGACGACCGCGATCGTCGGCCCGTCCGGTTCGGGCAAGAGCACCGTGCTCGCCCTGCTCGCCGGGCTGCGGGAGCCGACCGCCGGGCAGGTGCTGGCCGACGGCGCCGACCTCGCCGAACTGTCCGCGGAGGACCGCCGCGCGCTGGTCAGTTTCGTGTTCCAGCAGCCGTATCTGTTCGACGGCACAGTGCGGGAGAACATCCTGGCAGGCGACCCGGACGCGGACGAAGAGCGGCTCGCCGAGGCCATCGGACTGTCCCGAGTGGACGAACTGCTGGCCCGGCTGCCCGAGCGCGACCGCACTCCGGTCGGGGAAGCGGGCACCGCGCTTTCCGGGGGCGAACGGCAACGGGTCTCCATCGCCCGCGCCCTGCTCAAACCGGCGCCGCTGCTGCTGGTGGACGAAGCGACCAGCGCGCTCGACACCGAGAACGAGGCCGCGGTCGTCCGCGCGCTCAGCGCCGATCCGGTTCCGCGGACGCGAGTCATCGTGACGCACCGGGTCGCGGCGATGCGCTACGCCGACCGGGTCGTGTTCCTTGAGGACGGACGTATCGTGGAAGACGGCTCGGTGGACGAACTTCTCGCCAGGCGGGGCCGGTTCGCCCAGTTCTGGCAGCAGCAGCTCGACCGCACGCGCTGGCGTCTCGCCGCCGCGCCTTCCGCACCGCCGGAGTAGCCGCCGGTGCGGGTGACGCTCTGGCGCGGCTTACCCGAGCCGGGCCGTGATCGCCGGACGCTCGGTCGGTCCGCTGTTCACATTCGTCCGGCGATGCCACTGCAAGCGGTCGTCGCCGAACTCGATGGTGACCGTGTCGTGGAACGGCGATTCCACGAAGTACCACTCCAGCACCAGTTCACCGGGAGAACGCCACTGCGCGGCGGCGAGGACCCGCGTCGATTCGGCCTGGTACGAGTGGTGCAGCTGCCAGGTGGTGACCCCAGTGTCCGACTCGACCCAAGTGGACAGTCCACAACGGACCGAGTGGCGGCCGCGAGCGTCGTCCAGGGTCACGACTAACGCCTCGTCGTCCACAGTGAACGAGATCGCCGAGAGCCCGTCCTCATTGGACTCGCATTCGTATCGCTGGCCGTCCAGCGCAACGGAGGTCGGCGAAAGCTCCGGAGCGGTGTAAGTCAGGTCGGCGGCCAGTGCGGCATCGGCCACAGTGGACGGTGCGCCGTCGAACGCCGGGACCAGCAAGTCGTGCACCAGCCCGGACAGCAGCCGGTGCTTGCCGTGCGTGATGCTGCCGGTGGTGACGATCACCGCGTCGTGCCGGGGGAGTACGAAGACGTCCTGGCCGAACATCCCGGACGCCCGATAGCCGCCGTCGGCGTCGAGCCACAACTGATAGCCGTAGCCTTCCGGCCGCTCGCCGGAGTCGGCGGAGGACGGGACGAACTCGGTGCCGTTCCAGCTTCCGGCGTCGGCGTTCTGGACGTGCCAGGCAGTGGCTTCGCGCACCCACCCCTCGGGCAGGATTCGATCGCCCTGCCAGATTCCGTCGTGCAGGTGCAGCACGCCCCACTTCAAGAAGTCGATGCTGCGCAGGCTCAGGCCGTTCCCGCCGGAGCAGATGCCTTCCGGGTCGGTGTCCCAGGTGTGCCCGGCGAAACCGAGCGGCTCGAACAACCGTGGCCGCAAGTAGTCGTAAACAGACTGGCCGGACGTCCGTTGCACGATGGCGGACAGCAGGTGCGACGTCGCGCTGGAGTAGGTGAATGCCTTGCCCGGCGGCAGATCCACGGGAGTGCGCAGGTATTCCCGCACCCAGCTGCTCTTCAGCAGCCGCCAGGTTTTGCCGGACAGGCCCACGCGGTGGCCGGTCCGCATGGTCAGCAGGTCTTCGACGGTGATCGCGCGCAAGTGCTCCGACGCGTCGGGCGGCACGAGTTCCGGGAAGAACGAAACCAGGCGATCGTCCAGTCGCACCAAGCCTTCGTCGAGCGCGAAGCCGATCGCCGTGCCGACAAAGGACTTCGTCGCCGAATGTGTCGTATGCGGACGGTCCGCGCGGTAGGGCCACCAGTAGTGCTCGAACGCCAGCTTGCCCGACCGGTAGACGAGCAGGCTGTCGAGCGAGATGCCGTCGGCGGTCAGCCGCTGCAGGAAGCCGCGCACGCGGTGGGCGTCGAGGCCCGCGTCGGACGGGGCGGCGGAGGGGAAAGCAGAGGTCACGAAGGCTCCCGGACGAGTGTTTTCTTGCGGTTGGCGAGTCGTTCGGCGACCCGCGAGAGGGTGATGTTGACGACGATGTAGAGCAGCCCGGCCCCGACGTAGGCCTGGATGAAATCGCCGCTGAACTCGCCGAGCACCTTGCCGTTGTTCAGCAGTTCGGCGATGCCGACGACGTAGCCGAGGCTGGATTCCTTGATGACCCGCACGGTCTGGCTGATCAGGGCGGGCGCGAGCGCGCGGGCCGCCTGCGGGAGCACGACGAACGTCATGACCTCCCAGTGCCGCAGGCCGATCGCATGCCCGGCTTCGCTCTGCCCCCGGCCCACCGCGAGGATCCCGGCCCGCACGATCTCGGCGAAGATCGCCCCGGCGTGCGCGACGATCGCCAGCACCAGCTGCCAGAAGATCGGCACCCGGACGCCGAGGAGCGGCAGCCCGAACATGAAGAAGAACAGGATCAGCAGCAGCGGCATCGCGCGGAAGAACTCGATCACCGCGGCCGACGGCCAGCTCAGCCACCGCTTCCGGCTCAACCGGCCCAGCGCGAGCAGCACCCCGATCGCGACCGACAGCACCGTGGACACGACGCCGACCAGCAGCGTCATCGCCAGGCCCTGCAAGAGGAATCGGAGCATCGCGCCGTCGGCGAGGATCGCCCAGCGGGCCGGGTCGAGCTGGCCGGAGGCGCCGAGCTTGACCAGCACGAGGGCCAGCAGCCCGAGCAGCACGATGCCGCAGAGGATCGAAACCGTGCGCAGCCGGGCCTTGGCTTTCGGGCCGAGCGCGTCGAAGAGGATGTCGTCGTTCACCGGAGCACCCGGACCTTTCGCTCGATGAGCCGCACGACCCCGCTGACCGCCAGGTTGATCACGAGATAGCCGCAGGCCGCGACGGCGAAGGCCAGGATCGGCTCGGCGGTCTCGAGGTTGAACGAGCGGGTTTCCAGGGTCAGTTCGTCCACTCCGACCGCCGCGCCGAGCGCCGACCCGAGTGCGACGTTGATCAGGATCGTGCCCAGCGGCTGTACCATCGCGCGGAATGCCTGCGGCAGCAGGACATCCAGCACGACCCGGTGGAACGGCAGCCCGATCGCCCTGGCCGCCTCGACCTGGCCGCGATCCACCGCACGGATGCCCGAGCGGATGGTTTCGCAGACATACGCGGCGAAGTAGACGCCCAGCGCGAGCACCAGACACCAGAACAACGGAATCAACACGCCTGCGTCGGGCAGCCCGAAGATGATCAGCACGGCGATCAGCAGCAACGGCGAGTTGCGGACGAGATCGACATACAACCGGCCGGCGACCCGCAGCGGCCGGACCGGGCTGATCCGGCAGATCGCGACGAGGCAGCCGAGAACGAGCGCGAGCGGGAAGGCACACGCGGTGAGCAGCAAAGTGGTGGTGAAACCGCCGAGGATTTCCCCGGCGTGACCGGAAAGCACGGGTGGTCTCCCTTCAGGAGCCGGGGACAGAGCCGGGCTCGGGCGGCTCGGGAGCGGGACCGGACACGAGCGGGCCGACGGTCTGCTCCCACAGCCGCCGCCAGCTTCCGTCGGCGGCGATGCGGTGCAGGAAACCGACGACGATCTGCTTGAACGCCGGATCGTCCTTCGGCAGGCCGATCCCGAACGGGCTGCTGCCGTACGTCGCGGGCGTCATCCGCAGTCGCGCGTCGACTGCCGCTTTGCCGAGCAGGATCGCGGTGTTCGCCGACCACGCTTGGACCCGGCCCTGCCGGACGGCGGCGGCGCACTGGCTCGATTCCTCGAACACCACCGCACGCGCCTGCGGGCACGCCTTCTGCAGCGCTTCCTGCGCCGCGCCCGGCTGTACCGCGACGTCTTTGCCAGACAGGTCGCGCACGGCGGTGACCTGCGGACCGTCTGCCGCGGTGACGATGCCGGAGCGCGCGATGTAGTACGGCCCGGCGAAGGAGACGAGCCGCGCCCGGCTTTTGCTGATCGTGTAGGTACAGACGGCGACATCGACGGATTGGTTCTGCAGGATCGCCTCGCGCGTGTCGGCGCCGCCGGTGATGGTGTCCACCTCGGGCGTGCCGAGCAGGTACTTGGCCAGCAGCTGGGCGATCCCGATGTCGAATCCGGTGATCTTGCCGGTCGCCGGGTTCATCATGCCGAACCCCGGCGTGGTCACCGAACCGGATTGCCGCAGGACACCTTGGTCGCGGATCCGGCGCAGCGTGGGCGTTTCCGGCAAGTCGGTGCCGACCGGTCCGCGCGCGACGGCGTCGGCCTGGTCAAGCGTGGCGTACGCGGGATTGCCTGCCGTTCGAGTGGTTCCGCCGCCGCAGGACGCGAGAAGCGGGACCGTGCCGGCGGCGAGCAGCGCGGTCCGGCGGGAGAGGAGAGCGGACATGAGAGCCTCCAGGCTCAGTGGCTGAGCACACGGGCGAGGAAATCGCGCGCGCGTTCGGTCTGCGGCGAGCCGAAGAAGTCCTCCGGCGCGGCGGATTCGGCGATCCGGCCCTCAGCCATGAACACGACGCGGTCGGCGGCCTTGCGGGCGAAGCCCATCTCGTGGGTCACCACGATCATGGTCATGCCTTCGGCGGCGAGCGCGGTCATCACGTCGAGCACCTCGTGGATCATCTCGGGGTCGAGCGCGCTGGTCGGTTCGTCGAACAGCAGCACGCGCGGCTCCATCGCCAGCGCGCGGGCGATCGCGACCCGCTGCTGCTGGCCGCCGGACAACTGCGCCGGGTACTTGTCGCCGTGCGCGCCGACGCCGACGCGCTCCAGCAGTTCCTCGGCCCGTTTCCGCGCGTCGGCGCGGCTGAGCCCGCGCACCCGGACCGGGCCGAGCATCACGTTGTCCCGCACGGTCTTGTGCGCGAAGAGGTTGAAGGACTGGAACACCATGCCGACGTCGGCACGCAGCCGGGCGAGGTCCGCGCCCTCGGCGGGCAGCGGGCGGCCCTCGATCTCGATCGAGCCCTCGTCCGCGGTCTCCAGCCGGTTGACGCAGCGGCACAGCGTCGATTTCCCGGAGCCGGACGGTCCGATGACCACGACGACTTCGCCGCGCCGGACGTCGAGGTCGATCCCGGTCAGCACCCGGGCCGATCCGAACGACTTGCCGACGCCGCGCAGCCGTACCAGGGGCTGATCTGTGCTCATGAGCGCTCCTCGTCGAGCCGGCGGGGTAGGGTTCGCTACACAACGGAGAACCCTCCGGCAGTTTGTAGTAGCTACTACGTCTAGTCAAGGGTGTCATGTCCACTACTTATCTCGGCGGCGACCAGTTCGACGACCACGTCCGCGCCCGGCTCGACGACCTCAAGCCGGCGGAACGCCAGGTCGCCCGGTTCATGCTGGCCAATCCGAACGAGGTGCTGTTCTCCTCGGCGGGCGATCTCGGCGCGGCGGCCGGGACCAGCGACGCGACCGTGGTCCGCACCGCGAAAGCGCTCGGCTACTCGGGGCTGCCGGAGCTGAAGCGGCACCTCGGCCAGACGTTCACCGCGCGCACCGAGCCGACCGTCCGGCTGAGCGCGGCGATGGAGAACCTCGGGTCGACCGGTTCGCGCCAGATCGACCGGGTGATGGCCGACAGCGCCGAGCGGCTGCAGGAAATGCAGCGCCAGCTCGCGCCGGAAGCGGTCGAGGAGGCGGCGCAACTGCTGCTCGACGCCCGGATGGTGTTCACCTGGGGGCTCGGGCTCTCGTCGGTCTGCGCTGAGTACGCCGCGTTCCGGCTCGCCCGCCGGGGTCTGGTCACGCGGCACTGCGACGACACCGGCTTCCGGCTCGCGGACGCGTTGCTCCCGTTGCGCGCCGAGGACGCGGTGCTGGTGTACGTCCCGGCCCGGCAGAACCGCGACGTCGAGCTGATCCTGCGTTACGCGGAGGAGGTCGGGGCGGCGGTGGTGCTCGTGACGAGCCAGCTGTCCGCGGACCTCGAATCGCGAGTCCGCGTCGTGTTGCCCGCACCGGATTCCCCGACGAAGTTCACCGGCGAAACCCTGACCGCCTCGATCGTCACCGACATCCTCGCGCACACCATCGCGGGCCGGGAGCCGGACCGCGCGAAGGCGACCGCGGACCTGCTCACCCGGCTCCGGGCGGACCTCGGCGAGCGCAAGTAGCCCTCGTGAGTGGTGGTCCCGGTTCTCGCGGCGCCAGCACTCACGAGACCCCCTCCGGTCGTTGCCCGCCGCTGCTGCTGCCCGCTGCCCGCCGCCGTTGCCGCCCGCTGCCGCTGCCCGCTGCCGCCGCTGCCCGCTGCCCCGCCCGCTGCCGCTGCCCGGGCCCGCTGCCGCTGCCGCCGCCGCTACCCGCCGCTACCCGCCGCTACCCGCTGCCGCCGCCGCTACCCGCTGCCCGCTGCCCCGCCCGCTGCCGCCCGCTGCCGCCGCTGTCCCGCGTGAATGTGCGTCGTGCCCGGGCCCTCGTGAGTGGTGATCCCGGTTCTAACCAGGATCGCCACTCACGACACCCCTCACCTGCCAAAACACACTATCCTGCGGTGGTATACACGCCGCGTATACCCGTGTTGTATAGTGATCTTCACCCCCGGGATTCCGGGGTCAAGGGAGGAACAGGGGAATGTCGGTTTCACATACCTTGCTCGGGTTGCTCGAGTCGGGTCCGAGACACGGGTACGACCTGAAACGGGCGTACGACGAGCAGTTCGGGCAGGACCGCCCGCTCGCGTACGGCCAGGTCTACTCGACGCTGTCGCGCCTGCTGCGCAACGGCATGGTCGAGGTCGCGGGGGTCGAGAGCGGCGACGGGCCGGAGCGGAAGCGCTACACGATCACCGACGCCGGGATCACCGACGTCGAGCAGTGGCTGAGCACTCCGGAAAGCCCGGAGCCGTACCTGCAGAACACGCTGTACACGAAGGTGGTCCTGGCGCTGCTGTCCGGCCGCGACGCCACCGACGTGCTCGACGTCCAGCGCAGCGAGCACCTCAAGGTGATGCGCTCGCTCACGAAGCGGAAGTACGAGGGCGACCTCGCCGATCAGCTGATCTGCGACCACGCGCTCTTCCATCTTGAGGCGGACCTGCGGTGGCTCGAGCTCACCGCGGCCCGGCTCGGCGAACTCGAGAAGGCGGTGCGCTGATGACCAGGCCGGGAACTGCGTTGCTCGCGGGCAACGGGCTGCATAAATCGTTCGGCCAGACGCGGGCGCTCGACGGGGCGGCGCTGGCCGTCTCGGCGGGGGAAGTGCTCGCGATCATGGGCGCGTCCGGTTCGGGGAAATCGACGCTGCTGCACTGTCTCGCCGGGATCGTCCGGCCGGACTCGGGGGCCATCCACTACGGCGGCCGGGACCTCGTCGCGATGGACGACAAGGGCCGGAGCGCGCTGCGGCGCACCGAATTCGGCTTCGTGTTCCAGTTCGGCCAGCTCGTTCCCGAGCTGACCTGCCTGGAGAACGTCGCGCTTCCGCTGCGGCTGACCGGGGCGAAGCGGGGGCCGGCCGAGGCCAAGGCGAAGGAATGGCTGGCCCGGCTGGAGGTCGACAACCTGGCGAAGCGCCGTCCGGGCGACGTGTCCGGCGGGCAGGCGCAGCGGATCGCGGTCGCGCGGGCGCTGGTGACCGGGCCGAAGGTCGTGTTCGCCGACGAGCCGACCGGCGCGCTCGACTCGCTCAACGGCGAGAAGGTCATGCAGATGCTCACCCAGGCGGCGCGGGAAACGCACGCCGCGGTGGTGCTGGTGACCCACGAACCGCGGGTGGCGGCGTACTCCGACCGCGAGATCGTGGTCCGGGACGGGCGCACGGTCGACCGGGAGCTGGTCGCATGATGCGGGATCTGCTGCTGGGACTCCGGCTGGCCGTCGGGGGCGGCCGGATGTCCGGTTCGGCGCTCCTGCGGCTCGCGATGACCGCGTTCGGGATCGCGCTCGCGGTCGCCGTGCTCCTGCCCGCCGCCTCGGTGAGCCACCTGGTGAACGCGCGGGCGGACCGGGCGGCGGCGATCAAGCAGGACACCGCTCCGCGCGAGGGGATCGCGCCGCTGGCGACCTACCGCTGGTATCCGTCCGTCGGCGAGGACTACCTCCTGCTGACCGCGGTCGCGGCGACCGGGGAGAACTCGCCGGTGCCGCCGGGGCTGTCGCGGCTGCCCGCGCCGGGCGAGGTGATCGTGTCGCCCGCGCTGGCGGAGAAGCTGAACTCGGCCGAGGGCGCGTCGATCAAGGCGCGGCTGCCGGGGAACGTGGTCGGCCAGATCGCGGAGCCGGGCGTCGGCGACGCGGCCGACCTGACCGCGTACTACGGGTCGACCGCCGCGGAGATCAAGGCCGAAGGGGAGAACGCCAGCAGCGTTTACGCCTACGGCAAGCCCGCCGAAGGGTTCGCGCTGTCGGCGATCATGTGGATGGTCGTCGCGCCGATCGCCGCGGTGCTGCTGCTGCCGCTGCTGATCTTCGTGACCACCGCGTCGCGGATGGGCGCGGCGCAACGCGAACGGCGGCTCGCCGCGCTGCGGCTGGTCGGCGTGGACGCCCGGCAGATCAAACGGGTCGCGGCGGCGGAATCGCTGGTCGGCGCGGTGATCGGGCTCGTGGCGGGCGGGGCGCTGTTCTACGCGCTGCGGCCGTTCATCGGGGACTGGCTTCCGTTCGGCCTCCGGGTGTTCGCGGACGATTTCACGCCGTCGTGGGTGGCGTTGCTGGTGATCGTGCTGCTCGTGCCCGGTCTCGCGGTCGGCTCGGCGCTGTTCGGCCTGCGCCGCACGATCGTCGAACCGCTCGGCGTGGTCCGGCAGGGCAAACCGGTGCGGCGGCGGATGTGGTGGCGCTGGACGGTCACCGGGATCGGCGCGGTGTTCCTGCTCGGCACGCTCGTCGTCTCGCCGGGGTCGGGGGACCAGGCCGCGGCGCTCGCGCTCGCGGTGGGCAGCGTGTTCCTGCTCATCGGTGTCGCGGCGCTGCTGCCGTGGCTGGTGGAGCGGATCGTGGAACGGCTGCAGGGCGGTCCGCCGTCGTGGCAGCTCGCGGTGCGCAGGCTGCAGCTCGACAGCGGTACCGCCAGCCGGGTGGTGTCCGGGCTGGTCGTCGTGCTGGCCGGGACGATCCTGATCCAGGGGGTGCTCACGTCGATGAGCAACCGCAGCTCGCGGTCGTACGAGACGCCGGCCGGGGTCGCGGCCGCGCCGGTGCGGGTGGACACGACGAGCGCGCACGAGGCGGAGGTCCGCGAACGGCTGTCCGGGGTGGCCGGGGTGACCGGGGTGCACCGCTCCCAATCCCTGCAGCTCGGCTCCGGCGAGCGCCAGGTCTACGGCACCGTCGGGGACTGCGTGGCGTTGAAGACGGAGGCGAATATCGGCGACTGCGCCGACGGCGACGTCTTCTACGTGGCGGGCTCGTCGGCTCAGGCCGCTCCGAAGGGCGACTACCGGCTGATGACCTACCGCAACGGCCACGAGGTCGAGGGTCCTCAGTGGACAGTCCCGGGGAACGTCCGGGTGGTGCCGTCGGGCAACACCGCGAAGGCGTCGGTCAGCAGCCTGCTGATCACGCCGAGCGCGTTCGGCGACGTCAAGCTGCCGGGGGAGCGCACGCAACTGCTCGTGGCGGGCACCGGTGGCGCCGACGCGCTGATCGACCGGGTCGCGGCCGCGGTGCGCCCGCTGGCGTGGAAGGCCGAAGTCGGCAAGACGGACTTGATGTCCGACTACGCCGGCCGCGACGACCGGATGCTGGCGAGCTTCCGCGCGGTGCTGCTGACCGCGTCGCTGTTCGTGCTGGCGGTGGCGGCGATGAGCCTGCTGATGCTGTCGATCGAGCAGATCAGCGAACGCCGCCGCCCGCTCGCCGCGCTGTCCGCGGCCGGCGTGCCGATCGGCGTGCTGGCCAGGGGATCCCTGTGGCAGACCGCGGTCCCGGTGGTCGTCGGGGTGGTGCTGGCCGTCGGAGCGGGGCTCGGCCTGACCGCGCCGATCCTGCGGCTGGCGAAAATGCCGATGATGGTGGACGGCGGGGTCCTCGCCGGACTGGCCGGAGCCGCGGTCGCCGCGGTACTGCTGGTGACGGCGTTGACGCTGCCACTGCTGCGCCAGGTGACGAGGCTGGACACGCTCCGCTCGGAGTAGACCGGGGGCATCTGGCGATGTACGTGAGGGGAACCCTGAGGGAATCTGATTCCCTCAGGGTTCCCCTCACGACTCTTGCCGCACCAGGCCCAGTTCAGCGCATCCAGCTCGGAGCGGCTCCATGCCGAAGGCGTCCATTGGGCGCACTACGCCTGGTGTTGCCGGGCCGTCGACGCTCAACCGGATCGCGGCCCAAGCCAGCAGATCCCCGGTGAGCGTGTACGCATTCGGTCCCGCAAGCCGAACCCCGGCCCGGGAATCGGCGACTGCGACGACCTGTGCGCCGGTTTTCGCCCGCGCGGCCGCGTCCGGCCCTCCGGGCGGACCCGCCATCGGCCCGCTCGCCGCCCGCATCAGCGGCCCGGCGACCGCGGCCAGCGCGGAAACCGCAGGCATCGCCCGGCTCAAGGCGGGAAACCAGCCATTGTAGACAGTGACCTCGTCGAGCGACGGGAAGGACCCCGGCAGGAAGAGCACTTCGGTCCCGGAAACCAGAAAAGCCGGCTTGGTCCGCCCTCGGACCGGGAACGCGCGCACCCGGCTGCCGGTCCGTTCCTCGACCAGCCGCCGTCCTCGCCAGCGCAGCGAAGGCAGGGCCAGTCCGTCCCGCATGGTCGTCCGGGTGCCTTGGCTGAACCCGCGATAAAGCGGCCCGGTCGCGAAGTATCCGATTTCCAGCGAGCGCACGCCGTCGCCCGCCTCTCGCGCGGCAAGGGCACCGGCGAGGATGCCGGGGACGTAGTCGTAACCGAAGGCCGGGACCATCGCCGCGCCGGTTTCGACTGCCCGCTCATGGTGCCGGGCACGCACGTCGCGGACGAAGCCGACTTCGCCAGTCGAGTCCAGATAGTGCGCTCCGGCGTCGGCGGCGGCTTGTGCGGCCGCGTGTCCGATCCGGTCGAACGGGCCAGACGGTAGCGATCAGCACGTCCCCGGGCCCGGCCAGCGAGCGGAGGCTCGCGGGATCGCTGACGTCCGCGACCGCGGTCTCCAGATCGCCGTGGCCGGCGGCGAGCACCTCCAGCGCGGCCCGGTTCCGTGCGGCCAGAACCGGCCGCACCCCGCGTCGCGTCAGCGACTCCAGGACGAGGCCGCCGGTATAGCCGGTCGCCCCGAACACCACGATCTGCCCGGTCATGCCGCCACCGGGACGTGCCGGCGGAGGAAATCAGCCTGATCCGCGACAACCCGTTCGAACTGATCACCTTGGCAGACCGCGAAATGTCCGTCCGGACAGGTCCATACCCTCGCCGCGTGGCGCACGGGTGGCGTACCGCAGCGTCGGTCCGGCAGGAGCGACGGAATCCTTCTCGCGCACCGCGGACAACCTAGGCGCCTCGATCCGGCCGGTACCGCAGGATGTCGAACACCACCCGGGCCGCGACCTCGTCGCGGAAATCGCTGCCCGGCGGCACCAGCGCAAGATACCCCGGCTCGGTGTCCGGCGCGGTGCCCCGTTCCGGGCCGGCGGTGGCGATGAGCTGCGGCGGCCGTCCGAGCCAGTGCCCGGATCACATCCCGGGCCGCGGCGGCGGTCGCCTTGGCCGAACTGGCGGACGCGATGCCGTCGGTGAACGGGGCATTGCGCGATCGCGGCGACGAGTCCGGCCGGGCGGTTCGCGGCGGCGCTGAGCACAGGGCCGCCGCCGAAGGAGATGCCCCAGGCGATGACCCGGTCGCCGCCGACCTGGGGGAGTGCGCGCGCAGGCGATCGCGGCGGCGCAATCGGCGAGTTGTTTCCGCGGGGACAGCAGGTGGCGCGGAGTGCCTTCGCTGTCGCCGCATCTGGCGCTGGCCCCGCTGCTCGGGCCTGGTCGAAGGCGGTTCCGCGCACGCGGCGGCGACCGCGCGCCGGCTGACCGGGGCGCTGCTGGCACCGTATCCGCGCGGACCGACGCGAATGCGAATTGCCGTTCGCGGCGTCCTCGCGGGAAATCCGGAGTGGTATAGACTGGCGCGGCCCACGTGCTTACCGATCCGCCGCCCGCGCACCGACAGGGGTCGACCGATGACCAGCAAGCAGAACGCCACGCCCGGGGAAAAGGGCGGCACTCGGCGGCTGGCGGAAAAGGTGTCCGAGCAGATCGAAAAAGACATCATCGACGGCGGCTGGCGGGTCGGATCGGTGCTGGGCTCGGAAACGGAGCTGATCGAGCGGTACGGGGTCAGCCGGGCGGTTTTCCGCGAGGCGGTGCGGCTGGTCGAGCACCAGCAGATGGCGGCGATGCGCCGCGGTCCCGGCGGCGGACTCGTGGTGACAGAACCGGATCCGGGCGTCGTGCGCAACGCGGCGCGGGTGTACCTGCGCCACGCCGAGGTGAACCGGCAGCAGCTGATGCAGGCGCGGACCGCGCTGGAGGTCGCGGGCATCGCGCTGGCCGCGGAAAACCTCACGGAATCGGGAATCGTGCGGCTGAAAGAAGCGCTCGAATCCGAACGCGAACTCATTGAACAAGGATTCACCCGCGGGCACGCACGCAATCTGCACCGCGTTATCGCCGAACTCGCCGGAAACCCGGCGATCACATTGTTCGTGGAAGTCCTCGCGCAACTCGATCAGGACATCGTGCAGCGGGAATGGGACGCGGAATCCGCCGGCGGCGAGCACCGCGACGCCGCCCGCGAATCGCACGAGGCTCACGAAGCGATCGTGGCGGCCCTCGTCGCCGGGGACGCCCCGCTGGGCCAGCACCGGATGCGCAGGCACTTGCAGGCCATCGCCGCGTTGCTGCGCCCCGAGGCTTGATCTCCGCCGTCAGAGTACACCCTTTCTCCTTCGGGGCGCTGAGGTTGTCCGTGTGGGGAACCCTGACGGAATCAGATTCCCTCAGGGTTCCCCACACGCACAACGGCGGGTCGCCAGGAGCGAGCCTGGTGTCGGGCACCGCAAAAGAGTATACTGTATTGATGCTGACCACGATGGGTTTTAAAGCCGGAAGCTGTGTCCTGGTCACCGGCGCGGGCAGCGGGATCGGCCGCGCGATCGCGCTCGGGGCAGCCGAATCAGGGGTGGCAGTGGCCGCCTGGGACCTCGACCCGGCGGCAGTGGCCGGTCTCGCCGAGGAGTCGAGCGGAGCAGTGCTGCCCGTCGAGGCCGACGCCGCGGACCCGGCCTCGGTGAAGACGGCGCTCGACCGCACGCTGGCCTGGCGCACCCCGGGCATGCTGGTGAACAACGCCGGTCCGTCGAGCCAGCGGCCGCGGCCGTTCGCGGACGGAGTGGCCGGCGTGCTCGGGCTCGTCGAGCTGGTCACGACGTCCTGGCTCGACCGGGTGCGGGAGCGGGCGGAAGCCGTCGTGAACGTCGCGTCCATCGCGGGCACGGTGATCGGCGGCGGCGTGAGCTGGTATTCCGCGGCGAAAGCGGGCGTGCTCGGCTACACCCGGTACCTCGCCGCGGAAGCGCCGTTCGGCGTGCGGGTCAACGCGGTCGCGCCCGGCCTGGTGGAAACGCCGCGGATGAAGGAGTTCCTGCCCTCGGAGACGGGCAGGCGCATGGTGGGCCGCACGCCGCGCGGGCGGGCCGTGCAGCCCGCCGAGGTCGCCGCGGCGGTGTTGTTCCTGGCTTCCCCGCTGGCCGGGGGGATCACCGGCGCGGTCGTCCCGGTGGACGCCGGGCTGTCCGTCACGGTCTGACCCCAGTTCCGCTGACCCGAGTCTCGCTGACCCGAGTCCCGCTGACCCGAGTCTCGCTGACCCGAGTCCCGCTGACCTCAGGAAGTGTTCATGAGCTCCCGCAGCACCCCGCCCGACGCCGGCCTCGTGCGCAGCCTCGGCCTGCCCGCGACCGGTTCGGTGTACGACCTGTCGACCGGCTGGTGGCGGCACATGCCGACGTTCGCGGGCAACCCGCAGCTGGAAGTCGTCACGTACAACTCCCCGCAGGGCCAGCGCGCCGAAGGCCGGTTCCCCTTCGACTCGCCCGGCACGAACGACGTCGAGTTCGGCTATGTGTCCGAACTCGTCTCCGGCAGCCTGCACACCGGAACGCACATCGACGCGTTGTGCCACGTCACGTGCGGCAGTGAGGACGAATGGCACGGCGGAACCTCGGCGAACAGCGCGCTCGGCGACTACGGCGCGCTGCGCGGCGACGCCTCCGAGCTGGGGCCGATCATCGGCCGCGGCGTGCTGCTGGACATCCCGAAGGTGCTCGGCCTCGACGTCCTGCCACCGCATTTCGCCGTCGGGGAAGACCATCTCCGGGAGGCGGCCGGGGCTGGCGGCGTCACGATCACCGGGTCGGACATCGTGCTCGTGCGGACCGGGCAGATGAAATTCTGGCCGGACGCCGCGCAGATCGCCGAGCGCGGCGGAGGCAGCGGCGTCGGCGTGGACGGGGCGGAATGGCTGGTGTCGAAGGGCGTGCGGTACGTCGGCGCGGACACCATGTCGTTCGAGGTCCGGCCGTCGCCGGTGCCGGGAAATCCCTTGCCGGTGCACGTGCTTTTGCTGCAGCGGCACGGGGTGCACATCATGGAATGGGTGAACTGCGAGGACCTGGCGGCCGACGGCGTCGTCACGTTCCTCTTCGTCGCGCTGCCGCTGACGCTGCGGGGCGGGACTGGTTCGCCGCTGCGCCCGATCGCTGTCGTGTGAAGGGAACCGGGATGGAATTCGCGAACGACGTGCCGCTCAGCCCGCTGAGTTTCCTGCGGCGCACGGTCGACCTCGACGGCGACGGGATCGGCGTGGTCACCGACGCCGGGGAACGGATGTCGTGGGCGCGGCTCGCGGACCGGGCGGAGCGGCTGGCCGGACGCCTCCGCGAACTGGGGCTCGGCGAGGGCGACCGGGTCGCGGTGCTGGCGCCCAATGGCGTGCCGTTGCTGGAGGCGCATTACGGCGTGCCCGGCGCCGGATGCGCTTTGGCGGCACTGAATACGCGGCTTTCGCCGGACGAATACGCGCAGCTGCTGCGGCTTTCCGGTGCGAAGGTGCTCATCGTCGACGAATCGCTGGCCGCGCAGGTCGTCGAGCGGACGCCGGAGCTGCGGGCGGTCCTGGTGATCGGCGACGGCTACGAGGAGTGGCTGCGAACCGCGGATCCGGTGCCGTTGCGACTGCCCGGCGACGAACGGCAGCCGCTGGCGGTCAACTTCACCTCCGGCACCACGGCTGGCCCGAAGGGCGTGGTTTACACGCATCGCGGCGCATACCTCAACGCGCTCGGCCAGGTCGTTTCCACTGGTCTGCAAGCAAGTTCGCGCTATCTGTGGACGCTGCCGATGTTCCACTGCAACGGCTGGTGCTACACCTGGGCGGTCACCGCGGCGGGGGCGCGGCACGTCACGCTGCGAAAAGTGGACGCGGCGCGGGCGTGCGAACTCATCGAGCAGGAAGGGGTGACGCATCTCAGCGGTGCTCCGGTCGTGCTCGACATGCTGGTGCAGGCGAGCGGCGGTGCGCGGTTCGGGCAGCGGGTGCGGTTCGCGGTCGGGGGAGCGCCGCCCTCGCCTGCCGCGATCGCGGCGCTGGCCGGCATCGGGATCGAGGTGACGCACCTGTACGGGATGACGGAGACGTACGGGCCTTCGCTGATGTGCCTCCCGCGGCCGGAATGGCAGGACCTCGAACCGGGAAAGCGGGCGAAAATGCTGGCGCGGCAAGGGGTCCGGACGGTCAACGTCGAGTCGGCGCGGGTGGTGACTCCGGAGTTCGCCGACGTTCCCGCGGACGGGGAAACCCTGGGTGAGCTGGTGATCCGCTCGAACACGGTCATGGCCGGATACCTCGGCGACCCGGCGGCGACCGAGGCCGCGTTCGCCGGCGGCTGGCTGCATACCGGGGATGTGGCGGTGCGGCATCCCGACGGGTATGTCGAGGTCCGGGACCGGCTCAAGGACGTGATCATCAGCGGCGGGGAGAACATCGCGTCGATCGAGGTCGAGAACGCGCTGCTGGGTCACGAGGCGGTGGCGGAGGCGGCGGTGGTCGCGAAGGCCGATCCGCGGTGGGGCGAGGTGCCGGTCGCGTTCGTCCGGCTCCGCGACGGGGCCGAGGTGTCCGATGTGGACTTGACCGGCTGGTTGCGGGAGCGGCTGGCGCATTTCAAGGTGCCGCGAGACATCCGGTTCGCGGAGTTGCCGAAGACCTCGACCGGCAAGATCCGCAAGGCGGAGCTGCGCAAGCTGGCGCAATGACGGATCCGTGCGGGGAACCCTCGGGGAATCGGAGACCCTGAGGGTTCCCCGCACGGACTCCGAGCTGAGGCCGGGACGGGTGGCGGAATGCCGAGCTTCAGTCCTGGGAGGCGGAGAGGGCGTCCGCACGGGCCTGCCGGCGGTCCGGTTTGTTGTTCGCGGTGAGCGGCACCGCGGTGATGAGCCGGACCGTCTTCGGGATCTTGTAGCCCGCCAGTTCGGCGCGGCAGTACTCCCGCAGCGCGGCCGGTTCGACAGTCCGGCCCGCCACCGCGACGACGCTCGCCGCCACCCGTTCTCCCCAGTGCTCGTCCGGCATCCCGTACACGATCGCGTCGGCGACGTCCGGATGCCGGAGCACGACTTCCTCCACCTCGCGCGGATAAACGTTCTCCCCGCCGCTGATGATCATTTCCTTGCGGCGGCCCGCGATCGTCACCCAGCCCTCCGCGCTCCGCGACGCGAGGTCTCCAATGTGGACACCGTCCGCCTGGAAGGTCGCGGCCGTCTCGTCGGGGAGGCCGTAGTAGCCGTGGGTCTGCCAGGGACACGACACGACCAGGTCGCCGACGACGCCCGGGGCGGCCTCGCGGCCGTCGGCGCCGAGAATGCGCACGGTCGCGCCCGGCAGCGGCCTGCCGACCCCGGCGAACCGGCCTGCCAGCAGGTCGTCGTGGTCGAATCCCAGCACCGACCCGAACTCGGTCGCGCCGAAACCGGCCCGGATGCGGGCATTCGGGAAGTCGCGCAGCAGGTCCCGCACGAAATCGCCGGTGGACGGCGCGGAGCCGAAGCGGATCGCGGTGACGTTCTCGCGTCGCGTCGCCGCGTACTCGGGGCGGGCGCGCAGGGCGGCGAACATCGTCGGCGCGCCCATGAGCCTGCTCGCGCCCTGGTCGATCGCGGCGAGCGCGGCCGCGGGATCGAAACGCCGGTGGATCCAGACCTCGCCGCCGGCGAACAGCGGCGTCAGGAGGTTCGTGCCGAGGGTGATGTGGAAGAACGGCGAGAAGAACAGTTCGACGTCCGACGGGACCCGCGGATTTCCGTGTGCGCAGGTGTTCAGCCACAGCCACAGGCTGCGGTGGGTGTGCACGGCGGCCTTCGGGCTGCCGGTGGTGCCGCCGGTGCCGAAGACGATCGCGAACTCGTCCTCGTCCGGGGCGATCCGGTCGCCGCCCGGGTGATACAGCGGGGCCAGGCGTTCGGCGATCGGCGCGGGCTGGTTCGCCGCGGGAAGTTCGACGAGGCGGTAGCCGGTTTCCCGGGCGAGGGGCGCGTACGTGGGGTCGGCGAGCAGCGCCGTGGGCTTGAGCGCGCTGAGGTACGCGCGGGCTTCCGGCGCGGTCAGCCGGATGTTCAGCGGCGCGGCCACCATCCCGGCCGCCAGCGTGCCGAGGATCGCGACGGTGTGCGGGACCGACGGCTCCATCGCGGTGACGATCCGGTCGCCCGGCTCGGCCCCGGACTCGCGCAGCGCGGCGGCGGTCGCGTCCATGGCGGCGACCAGTTCGGCGAAGGTCAGCTCGCCGTGCTCGTCGGCCAGCGCTCGCCGGTGCGCGCCGTGCGGTTGTCCGCCGATCGTCCGCAGCCAGCTCGGCAGCGTCAAATCGTTGCCCACGGTCGTTCCTCCTTCACGGCTCCGCCCGGAAAACCGGGGCGGGCTCCTCGTATCGTGCCTCGTCCAGTGCGCGCAGTTCCGCCGCCCATCCCGGATAGCTGGCCTCCAGCCGCGCGATCTCCTCCGGCGCCGGGGCCAGCCCGGCCGCGGCGAGCAGGGCCTCGACGACAGTCATCGGACGATCTCCCACGGGGTCTGGAGGTGCCAGCTCGTCCGTTGCTGGTACGCGTGCCCGGCGGCGAGCACGGTGGCCTCGGCGAACGGCCGCCCGGCGATCTGCAGGCCGAGCGGCAGCCCGTCGCCGGTGAACCCCATCGGGACCGACAGCGCGGGATTGCCCGCCGCGTTCCAGTAGGAGGTGAGCGCCGTGTCGGCCATCCCGGACGTGCTGAGCCCCTCGATCTCGGGTGCGCCGCGGGTGGCGGTCGGTGTCACCACGAGATCGACCTCGGCGAACAGCTGGGCGAGCTTCCGTTGCCCGGCCCGCCGGACGCGCTGCATCTGCACGTAGTCACCGGCGGAGACCAGCGCGCCTCTCGCGAGCGCCATCCGGGTGGAAGCACCGTAGTCGGACCACCGGTGCTGGAGATTCGTCCGGTGCCAGGCGAAAGCTTCCGCGGCGAGACCGAACTTGGTCACCGTCTTCAGCTCCTGGCAGTAAGGCAGCTCGACCGGTCTCGTGCGCGCCCCCGCGTCGCGCAGAACAGCTACTGCCCGCTCGAAAGCACGGTCCTCGGCGTGCGGCACCACTCCGATCCGCAATCCGGACAGCGACTCGGTCAACCCGCCGCGGTAGTCCTCGACCGGGTGGCCTGCCGAGGAAGGATCGCCGGGATCGGGCCCGGCGAGCACGGTCAGCAGGAGCGCGCAGTCCTCGGCGCTGCGGGCGAGCGGGCCGATGTGGTCGAAACCGGGCGCGAGCGGGACGCAGCCGTTCTTCGGCACCCGTCCGTACGTCGGCTTGAGCCCGCTGACCCCGCACAACGCGGCGGGGTACCGGATGCTGCCCGCGGTGTCGGTGCCGAGGCTGCCGAGGACCAGGCCCGCGGCGACCGCGCTCGCGCTGCCGGAGCTGGAGCCGCCGGCGTAGTGCGTGGGACGCCACGGGTTGCGCGGGAGCGGGAACGGCTTCGTCCGGTCCGGTGCGCCGATCCCGAATTCCATCGTGGTCGTCTTCCCGGTGAGCACCGCGCCCGCCGCACGCAGCCGGGCGACCGCCGGACCGTCGCCGCGGAGACCCCAGGCGCGATCGAGCACCTGGCTTTGCGCGGTCGTCTCGCCCTCGCCGGTGGCGAGGAGGTCCTTGACTGCCAACGGAATCCCGTGCAGCGGCCCGCGATCGACGCCAGCCGCCAGCTCGGCGTCCGCCCGTTCCGCCGCGGCCAGCGCGGGTCCGTCGAACCGCGAGAGGTAGACGCCCAGCGCGGCGTCGTGCTCGTCGGCGGCGGCGAACGCGGACTCGGCCAACGCCACCGCGGTGGTCCTCCCGGTACGGAGGGCCACCGCGGCTTCGCTGATGCTCAGGACCATCGAGCGGCCGGTTCGGGGGAGACGGCGTCGGGAGAATCGGTGAGGTCGCTGCCGCGGGTCTCGGAGATCCGCCAGATCGCCACGATGGTGATCACCGCCCCGACGCCCGCGATGGCGCTCAGCGGCAGGCTCGACCCGCCGAACCCGGCGACCAGGCTGCTCGCGAGCAGCGGCGTGAACCCGGCGCCGAGCAGGCTCGCCAGCTGGTAGCCCAGCGAAACCCCGGTGTAGCGCACGCCGGTGCCGAACATCTCCGACAGCATCGGCGCGAGCGGCGCGTACATCAGGTTCTGCAGCACCTGCGCGCCCATCAGCCCGAGCGTCAGCAGCAGCACCGAACCGCTGTTGACCAAGGCGTACAACGGAAGTGCGTAGAGAAGCGTGCCGACCGCGCCGATCAGGCTGACCACCCGCCGCCCGACGCGGTCCGACCACGCGGAGAAGGCCGGGATGCAGATGATCCCGACGCCCGCGACGAACAGGAGCGCACGAGCCACGTCGGACACGTCGTAGCCGAGGGTTTTGGCGTAGGCGATGCTGTGCGAGCTGACCAGCGCGGTGAGCGCGAACGGCCCGATCCCGGCCGCGCAGGCGAGGACCAGCGCACGCGGGCGGCGCAGCACCTGAAGGACCGGAACAGCGGGCTTGCGGTCGGCGGGCTTGGCCGCCTGCTCGCGGAAGACCGGGCTTTCCGACACCCGCAGCCGCACGTACAAGCCGATGATCAGCAGCAGCGCGCTGAGCAGGAACGGCAGCCGCCAGCCCCACGAGAACAGCGCGTCCTTCGGCAGCAGGCTCACCAGCGCGAACACGAGCGTGGCCAGGAACGATCCGAGCGGCGACCCGAGCTGCATGATGCCCGCCCACAGGCCGCGCCGGCGCGCGCTCGCGTGCTCGACGACCATCAGCGCCGCGCCGCCCCATTCGCCGCCGACCGCGATTCCCTGCACCACGCGGAGGAAGACGAGCAGCAGCGGCGCGGCGATGCCGATGGAGCCGTACGTCGGCAGCACGCCGATGAGGAAACTGGCCGCGCCCATCAGCGTCATGGTCACCATCAGCATCGACTTGCGGCCCAGCCGGTCGCCGAAGTGGCCGAAGACGAGCCCGCCGAGCGGCCGCGCGACGTACCCGGCGGCGAGCGTGCCGAACGCGGCGATGGTGGAGGTCGAGGAGTCCAGCGACGGGAAGAACAGCGGCCCGAACACGAGCGCGGCGATCGAGCTGTAGATGAGGAAGTCGTAGTACTCGATCACGGTGCCCAGCAGGCTGGACATCGTCACCTTGCGCAGTTCGGGGGACGCGGCGCCGCCGCCCGGGGCGGGCGGCTGGGGTTCTGGCGAGACCATCGGGACCTCCGGGAATGGGGGCGGTGGGCGACCGAGTTGAGGATACTGATCAGCGGCCGGAGTGCAAGAGGTGCGCGATCCGGATGCGATTCCGTTACCAGCGCTGTTACCGGCAGTTTTGCGGCGCTTCGCGTGGGATCGGCTAGGTGAATGGTTGCGTAGCGGAGCTAATTGAGTATCCTTTATTTATCGAACGAGAGGAGTCGGCGACGTGCACCGACTGGACGAGCGCCGGCGCGGGCCGGAGGGACGCTGATGGACTTCGCGTGGGATCAGGCCGACGTCGCGTTCCGGCGCGAGCTGGGGGACTTCCTCGACCGGGAGCTGGCCGGATGGGACCGGTCCGAGACCGGCCTCGGCAGCGCGGTCTACAGCGATTTTTCGCGCGGGTTCGTCGGCAGGCTCGCCGACCGGGGCTGGCTCACGCCGCACTGGCCGCGCGAGTACGGCGGCGGCGGGCAGGGCGCGTGGCAGCATTTCGTGCTCGGCGAGGAGATGTGGCGGCGCGGGGAGCCGCGCG
Source organism: Amycolatopsis rubida (assembly GCF_900115345.1). Classification (GTDB taxonomy): domain Bacteria; phylum Actinomycetota; class Actinomycetes; order Mycobacteriales; family Pseudonocardiaceae; genus Amycolatopsis; species Amycolatopsis rubida. The sequence continues at coordinate 65,436 of NZ_FOWC01000020.1, forward strand.
GGCCGCAGTACATGAACGTCAACTGGGTCGGGCCGGCGATCATCAAGTACGGCACCGAGGACCAGCGGCGGAAGCTGCTGCCGCCGATCGCGCGCGGCGAGGTCTTCTGGTGCCAGGGCTTCTCCGAGCCCGAGGCGGGCACGGACCTGGCCGCGCTGCGGACGAAGGCGGTCCGCGACGGCGACAGCTACATCCTCAACGGACAGAAGATCTGGACGTCCTACGCCAACGTCGCCGACTACTGCTTCCTGCTCGCGCGCACCGGATCGGCCGCCGACGGCCGCGACGGCATCTCGGTCTTCCTGCTGCCGCTGAACACCCCGGGGGCGCAGGTCCGGCGCATCCCGGGGTTCGTGGGCGATCATTCCTTCAACGAGCTCTTCCTGACCGACGCCCGGATTCCGGCGGACTGCCTGCTGGGGGAGGAGAACAAGGGATGGGAGATCGTCCGGCGCACGCTCGCCTACGAACGCGTCGGCGCGCCCCGGTACGCGCGGGCCGCGCTGGTGCTGGACCGGCTGGCCGCCGAGGTGGGCGCGTCAGGGCGGCTTGCCGACCCGGGGATCCAGGAGCAGTTCGGCCGCGCGCGGGCAGCGTGCGAGGCGGCGCGCGTGCTGGTGTACCGGGTGATCGACGAACGGGCGAAGGCGAAAGAACCCTCGCCGAGGGCGTATCAGGCCCGCGCCGCGATGGTGCAGGCCGAACGCGCGGTGGGCGACCTCGCGCTGGACGTGCTGGGCAGCGAAGCGCTTGTCGAAGGAGCGCTGGGCGACGCGCAGTTCCGCAACTCGCTCGGCGCGGGCATCGCCGCGGGCAGCTACGAGGTGCAGCTCAACCTGATCAGCCGTCTCATCCTCGAACTGCCGAAGGACTAGCCGTGGATTTCGAACCGACCTCGACCCAGCGCGCGGTGCTCGACGCGCTGGGCACGCTCCTGGCCCGGCACGCCGGGCCGGAACGCAGCCGGGAGCTGGCCGCTCGCGGCGCATACGACTGGAACCTCGAAGAAGCTTTGCGCCGCGACGGTTTCCTCGACCTGTTCGCCGCGGAGGACGCCGGTCCGCTCGACGCGGCCCTCGCGGTCGAGGCGATCGCCGCCGACCTCGGCGCCGTCAGCGCGGTGCCGCATCTGCTGGTGTTGCCCGCGCTCGGGCTCGACCGGCCTGCCGGGCCGGTGGTGCTCGCGGCGGGCGACCCGGGTCCGGTGCGCTACGGCGGCGAGGCGACGCGGATGCTCCGCGCCGACGGCGACCGGTGCTTTGCCGCTGACCTCGATTCCGATGCGGCTGAACGGGTTCCGTCGGCTTATGGTTATCCGCTCGCCCGCGTGGTCGCTGCGAACCAGGAGGAACTGGCTCCCGGAAGCGCGGCGGCGATGGTGAACTGGTGGCGGGTCGGCGCGTCTGCCGAGGCGGTCGGCATGATGCGCCGGGCCGTCGACATCGCGGTCGCCTACGCCAAGGACCGCACGGTCTTCCGCCGCTCGCTGGGTTCGTTCCAGGCGCTGCAGCACCGGTTGGCCGAGGTGGACGTGGCCGTGGAGGGCGCGCGCTGGCTGGTCTACGAGGCCGCGTTCGCCGGTGCGCCCGCCGAAGCCGCCGCGGTCGCCGCGACGCACACGATGTCCGCTCTCGGCCGTGTGACCAGGGAAACCCACCAGATCATGGGCGCGATCGGGCTGACCGCGGAACACGACCTGCACCTGTGGACGCTGCGGTTGCAGGCGGTGCGCGCGGAACTGGGCAGCTGGCGGACGCCGAGCCGGGCCGTCGCCGAGGCGCGCTGGGCGGCGGTATGAGCGTCGCGTTGACGCCCACCGAGGAGCAGCGGGCGCTGGCCGAGGCGGTCCGGAGTTTCTGCCGGGCGCACTGTCCGGACGAGGTCTGGCGCTCCAGTGCGTTCCCGGCGGAGTTCTGGCGGGGGCTGGCCTCGCTCGGAGTGCTCTCGCTGGCGGTGCCGGGCGAAGGCGGGGGAGCGGGCGACGTCGCGGCTGCCGGTGCGGAGCTGGGCCGGGCTGCCGCGCCTGGGCCGTTGGCGGCGACGGTGTTCGCGACGCAGGTGTTGCCGCCGGAGCTGGCCGCCCAGGTCGCGGACGGGAGTTGCGTAGCCTCGGTTGGTGCGCCGCCCTTGCTGCCGTGGGCTCCGATGGCGGGAGTTTTCGTGGAAACGGACGGCTCTCGCGCGTGGCTTGCCGAGGCCGGTTCGGTTGAACCGGTTGCGGTGCTGGGCGGCGAGCAGTGGGGGCGGGTCGAGCTGACGCGGGTTCAGCCGTTGGAACGAGTCGAGGCGGCGACCGCGCTCTCCGACCTCGCGGCGGCCTCTTACCTGAGCGGTGCGGGACGGCGGTTGCTCGATCTCGCTGTCGAGCATGCCCGGAACCGAGTCCAGTTCGGACGTCCGATCGGGACGTTCCAGGCGGTCGCGCATCCCCTCGTGAACGCTGGGCTTTCGCTTGCCGCGGCGGAAAAACTCACCATGATGGCCGCGCTCGCGTTCGACGACGGGCACCCCGACGGAACCGCGCTGGCAGCCGCGGCTCGGTGCTCGGGCGGACGGGCGGCGGTCGAGGCGGCGGAAGTCGCGCACCAGACGTTCGGCGCGATCGGCTACTCCGTCGAAGGACCGATCGGGCCGCTCTCGCAGCGGATCAGGCACCAGGCATCGCGGCCGGGGTGCGCGGACAAGATAGCGGCGAAGTATCGCCGGAAAGGCCAGGAACGATGAGCGACGCGCCCGAGGTGCTGTTCGAAAAGCGCGACCACGTCGCCTGTCTCACGCTCAACCGCCCGCACCGGGGCAACTCGCTGACCGGGTCGATGATGCCGGTGATCCGCGAGATGTGGGCCGAGGTCCGCGACGATCCGTGGATCCGCGCGGCGATCGTGATCGGGGCCGGGGAGCGGCATTTCTGCACCGGGGCCGACGTGCACGCGGTCGCCGGGCGCGGCGGGATGAGCACCGGGAACGGGCCGCTGACCGACGAGGTGTTCTGGTCGCCGCGGCAGAACCGGGTGTGGAAACCGGTGATCAGCGCGGTCAACGGGCTGGTCGCCGGGGCCGGGCTGCACTTCGTGGTCGACGCGGACATCGTGCTCGCGGCCGACCACGCGGCCTTCATGGACACGCACGTGAACGTCGGCCTCGTGGGCGCGATGGAGAACATCGGGCTGGCGAAACGGCTTCCCCTCGGGTCGGCGCTGCGGATGACGCTGATGGGCAAGAGCTACCGGATGCCCGCCCAGCGTGCCTACCAGCTCGGGCTCGTCGACGAGCTGTCCACTTCCGACGAGCTGATGGCCGGCGCGGAGGAGATGGCGCAGCAGATCGCGCGGAACTCGCCGGCGGCGGTGCAGTTGTCGAAGCAGGCGGTCTGGAATTCGCTGGAGACGGGGTACGGGCAGGCGTGCGAGTACGGCTGGTCGCTGCTGCGCATGCACTGGGCGCACCCGGACGCGAAGGAAGGCCCGCGCGCGTTCGCCGAGGGCCGCGAGCCGCGATGGACGACTGGCGCCGACGGGGAGCAGTGAGATGGATTTCGGCTTCACCCCGGAGGAAGAGGCATTCCGCGCGGAGGTCCTTGAGTTCCTCTGGGAATACCGCGACACCGACGGCTACTTCCACCGCGGCAAGGACACCGCCGGCGGCGTCCGCCGGGTCTACCGTGCGCTGGGCGAGCGGGGCTGGCTGTCGCTGTCCTGGCCGGTCGAGTTCGGCGGCGGCGGCCGTTCGCCCGCGTATGAGTTCATCCTCTGGGACGAGATGGCCTACGCGCGGGTGGCGCGCCCGCCGATGGGCCCGGGTTTGGTGGCCAAAGCGCTGATGGCGCACGGCACCGACGCGCAGCGCGAGCGATACCTCGCCGACCTGCGACGCGGCCGGCTCAACTTCTGCCTCGGCTATTCCGAGCCCGACGCTGGCTCGGACCTCGCCGCGGTGCGCACCCAAGCTCGTCGCGAGGGTGACCACTACGTGGTCGACGGGGCGAAATGCTGGACGTCGAACGCGCACTGGTCGGACCGCATGTGGCTGCTGTGCCGGACCGGGGCGGCCGGCAGCCGGTCGCGCGGGCTGAGCGTGCTGATCGTCCCGCTGGACAGCCCCGGGATCACCGTGTCGCCGATCCCGACCCTCGACGGCGGACGCCTGAACGAGGTCCGGTTCGACGGCGTGCGGGTCCCGGTCGCGGATCGGGTCGGGGCGGAGAACGAGGGGTGGCAGGTCGTCGCTTCGGCGCTCGCGGTGGAGCGGCACGTGCAGTTCCCGCCCAAGCGATTGCGCCGGGACCTGCACGAGGTGCTGGCCGCGCTGGACGCGGCCGGAGTCGCCGACGACCCGGTGGTGCGGCGGAGAATGGGGGAGTTGTCGGTCCGGCTGGCCGAGGTCGACGCGCTCGCGCTGGCCCTGCTGGGCGAGGTGATCCGGGGAGAACCGGCCGCGGTCCCGGCGGCGTACCACAAACTGGCGGGCACGGTGCTGGCCCAGGACATCGCCCGCGCGGGGGTGGAGTTCGGCGGGGCGGAGGCCGCCGTGGCGGGGACGGATACGGAGTTTTTGTGGCGGCAGTCGATCCTGGAGACGATCGGCGGCGGGACGACCGAGGTGATGCGGGGGTTGATCGGGAGGCAGGAGTTCGGGTTGTCGTGAGTGTTCCTGCCGGTTCTAACCGGCAGGAACACTCACGAGGCCCCGCAGGTGCGCCGCCACCCGGATCCGCAGTCCGCGCAGGTCCGGCAGCGCCAGCGGCAGGTGGCAAGCCGGGCGGTACCCCACCGCGCTCCCCGGCTCCCCGCACGGTCCGGCGAAGTACACGAACCCGTCGTCGTGGTCGCGGCTGGCGGGGGACCACGGCTGGTCCTGCCAGGCACGCGCCGCGGCGTGGCTGGCGGTCCAGTAGTTCGGCGCTTTCATCGTCTCGGCGATCGCGGCGGCGAAACCGGCGGCGTCGGCGTCGCTGACGCCCAGGCCGCGGCCCGGCCAGAGGCGCGGCAGCACCCGGTCCGCGGTGTGGTCTTCGAGCCACGGCGCGCAGACGAAGATCGCGTGGGGGCCGTCGACCGAGACCGACCAGCGTTGCATGGCCGCCGTGGGCGGGATTTCGTACATGGCGACCACCTGCCGGGAGAGACGCTTGAGCGAAGCATAAATGAACGTCATCCCGGTGCGCCGAGCGCGGCGGAGATCCGGTCGGCGACAGTGCGGGCGAACCGGCCCGCCGCGGGCAGGCGTGCGCCGAGGCGCGATTTCGGGGCGGAAACGTTGACTGCCGCGACGATGTCGCCCCGGAAGCCGTACACCGGCGCGGACACGCCGGCCAATCCCGGTTCGAACTCCTCGTCCACGGTTTCGTAGCCGCGTTTCCGGATTCCCGCGAGCTTCCCGGCGAGCTGGTCGAGCGTGATCGGCGGCGGTTCGCCGGCGGCGCCGGGGAGATCGGGGAGCGGATGCGCGGCGGTGCCGGCGAAGGTCCGCCACCAGTGTCCGACGGTTTCCTCGTCCCATTCGCTCAATAACACCCGTCCGGGTGAGGTCGTGAACGGGTCGACGCCGACGCCTTCCCAGCCGAGTCCGCGAAAAGCATGGGAGGCGAGTTCGCTTCGGAGGGTGAACACCTGACCGGCGCGCAGGACGCACAAATGCGTCGTTTCGTTCAGCCGCGCCACGATCGTGCGCAGAAACGGCGCGGCGAGGTGCGCGAGGTGCGTTTCGGTGGCGTGCGTGGCCAAGGCGAACAGCCGCCAGCCCGGCCGGTACGCGCGGGTGTGCTCGTCGCGCGACACCAGTCCGGCGTCGGCGAGCGTCGCGAGGGCACGCGAGACCTGTGCCTTGTCCCGGCCGGACAGTTCGGCGACGCGGGACACGCCGAGTCCGTCGCGCGCTTCCGGCAGTGCCAGGACTTCGAGCAGGTCGACGTCGCGGACCAGGCCCGAACCGTAGGTGCGCTGGTTCGCCATGTTGAGGACTGTGCAACAACGATTGGGCGAGCGTCAATCCGCGGTTACCGTCCGGGGAGTGAAGATCGCCGACATCCAGCTGCTGCCCGGGACGCTGCCGCTCGATCCGCCGTTCGACGCCGCGTGGGACCCGGTTCCGCGCACGCGGTTCGACGCGACGGTGGTCAAAGTGGTGACCGACGAGGGCGTGGCCGGCTACGGCTCCGGCGACACGATGGCGGGGTTCGAGCCGTACGCGGAGCTGTTCCTCGGCCAGGATCCGATGGCGATCAGCCGGCACGTGCGGACGCTGGAGACGATCGCGTTCCACGCCGGGCGCTACTGGCCGCTGGAGATCGCGCTGTGGGACGTCATCGGGAAGGTGCTCGGCGTCCCGGTCGCGACGCTGTTCGGCGGCGCGGCGACGGCGATCCCGGCGTACGCCTCGACCGGCCGGATCCTGCCCGCCGAACAGCGGGCCGAGATGATGACCGGGGTCCGCGACCGCGGGTTCCAGGCGGCGAAGATCCGGCTGGCCGCGGACGATTTCGCGGGCGGGATCCGCACCATGCGGGCGGTCCGGGAGGCGGTCGGGCCGGAGATGACGCTGATGGCCGACCTGAACCAGGCCTGGCGGATGCCCGGCGACGTGCGGCCTTCGCTCGACCCGGCGGAAGTCCGGCGCTTCGCGGCGGCGCTGCGCGAAGCGGACGTCTTCTGGCTTGAGGAACCGTTGCCGCTGGACGACCGGCCCGGCCTGCGCGCGGTGCGGGACGCCGGGGTCCGCGTCGCCGGGGGCGAAATGGTCCGGACCTTCAGCGAGCTGCTGGACCTGGTCGCATCCGACGCCCTCGACGTCTACCAGCCGGACGTCGCGCTCGCCGCCGGGATGCTGCGGGCCCGCACGCTCGCCGAGCTGGTGCTGGCGCGCAACCGGCTCTTCACGCCGCACACCTGGTCCAACGGCCTCGGCCTGCTCGCGAACCTGCACGTGACCGCGGGAGTCGGCGGGGGACCGTACCTCGAATTCCCTTACGACCCGCCGGTGTGGACGCCGCAGCGGCGCGATTTCCTGCTTTCCGCCCCGCTGGACATCGACGGGGACGGCCTGCTGCACGTGCCGTCCGCGCCGGGGCTGGGCGCCGCGGTCGACGAGGACCGGTTCGGGAGGTAGGCGTGCCGGAGGTCCCAGCTGCCGAAATCGGAACTATCCGGCTGCGCCGTCGAGCAGTTGCCGCGATTGGTCCAGATGATCGGCGCGCGGACTGTTGTGCTGCTCAGCGATCGCGGGCTCGTCGCGTTCCCGTTGCCGGAGCGGGCAGTCCAGTTGGCGCGGCAAGGCGGGTCGGCGGTCGAGGTTTTCTCCGAAGCGCACCCGAATCCCACCGCCGGCGACGTCGACGCGGGCGGTGCTTTCGTGCGCGCCGCGCAGGCGCGAGCGGTGGTCTCGCTGGGCGGCGGGTCCGCTTTGGACGCGGCGAAGGCGATCGCGCTGGCCGCCGTCAACGACCGTCCGGCCGCCGAACTGACCTGGAGCACCGAAGCTTCGGCGGGCTTGGCGCCCGCGTTGCCGATCCTGGCGATCCCGACCACCTCCGGCACCGGTTCGGAGTGCGACGACCTCGGCGTCGTCACCGACCCTCGGCAGCAGCGCAAGTGTTACCTCGGCGGCCCGGCTTGCCTTGCCCGGTACGCACTTCTCGACCCGGAGCCTGCCGCCGCGCGCGACCGCGGCCGCCGGAATCGACTGCCTGACCCATGCCGTGGAGTCCTTTCTCCCCGCCCGGCCCCCTCCCAGGGCGGATGGTCTGGACCTGCACGCCGTCCGCTTGGTCGCGGAGAACCTGCGCCGCGCGCTTCGTTTCGCATTCCATCCGCCCGGCGAGGCGGGCGGTCCGGCGGTGATGCCGTCCGTCGACGGCATCGCGCTCACCGACCTGATCGACCGGTTCGAACTCGGCGCCGGCATGTCCCCGGGGCGGTGGCGCTTGCGGCGGACTTCTCCCGCGCGAGTTCAGTCGCACCATGACCGAGCACTTCCACGGTCTCGACGCGGAGGAAGGCTGAATCCCGCTGCTCGCCTGCGCGTTCTCGGGCTGCTGGCGCGCAGCACGGTGACCGAGGACGAGGTCGTCTGGGATTCGTTCGGGCAACCGCACCGTCCGAAGCGGGACTACCGCGGGTTCGGGCCGTTCCGGTTCGCCCGCGCCCAGTACGACGCGACGGTGCTCCGGTTCGCGTCCGCCTGACGGTCTGGCCATGCCGGGCCCCGGAGGTCGCGAGCGTGGTCTTCGTCGTGTTCGACGGCGTGAAGACGCTCGACGTGACCGGGCCCGCCGAGGCGAATCTGGCCGGGGCCGGGTACTCGATCAGCTACCGCCCGCGCCGGACCAGCCCGCGCCGGACCAGCCCGCGCTGCGGCCGAGCGCTCTCCCTTCCGGCTCGCCTGCACGGCGATCCCGCCCGGCCTCCGCGTTCGCGGCGAGGTGCCGGCCGCGGCGACCGCTTTCGGCGGCGGTCTTGAGGTCGGCGAGCCAGGTTTCGAGACCCATGTCGGAGGTGGGATCGGCTTGGGGGCCGCGGTGGCTTTCCTCGGTGCGGACGAGGACACCGCCGCGGACGGGGCTGAACGTCCAGACGTGGACGCCGTCGATGTGGTACCCGGCGCTGTCGGCGGGGCCGGTCCAGCGGAGGCACTTGCCGCGCTGGAGCTGCTGGACGGTGGAGCTGATGACGACGGTGGCCGGGGGAGCGGAGGGCACGCGGACGGTCGCCTGGAACCGGGAATGCTTGCGCAGCGGTCCAGGATCCAGCCGCCGGACGGTCATCGGCGCGGCGGGTTTCTGCCAGGACGTCCAGGCTTCGACGTCGGTGTGAAGGCCCCAGATCGCGGGCAGCGGCGCGTGGATGAGGATTTCGGCCCGGTGCCGGGCTTTCGCGGTCTGGTCGACGCCTTTTCCTTGGCAGGTCAGCGATGCCGGGCCAGGGGAAGCGTCGGCCGGGGCCGCCGCCAGCGCGCCGGCGACCGTCAGCGGGACCGCGAGCAAGGCAACTCGGAGGCCGGTCCGGCGGCTGGGCTTGCGCGAGATCTTCGAGCGGATGGCGGGCATGAGCGATACTCCCTGTTCACGAGTGTTAATGCCATTAACTATGGTGAAACCCTATAGACCGGATCTGGTGAACGTCAAGAGGAAAAGTGAGAACCTCTAACGCGGCGCGCACGTCCGGCACGGGGGTCTTCAGGTTCGGAGCAAGACATCCGTCAGGGCGAAGGCCGGTCGAGTGCGCGCGCACGGCTGCCGCGGCAGCCTTCCGCGCGGTACTCCATCGCGATGACGGGTTTTCGTGGATCTCGATTCAGCACGGTCACGAGTTCGCGGAAGACATCGACGACGTCCGGCTCGCGCCGGTGCCGGACGCGGACGCCGCGGTGGCCAGGGTCCCCGGTGAGGTGCAGTTGGGGATCTTGACCTCGCGCACGAATGCGTCGCCCGACGCCTCTTCCGTCTGCGGGAGGACGTCGAAAACGGAGAACCGCACCTCGTCCCCGGCGACCGCGAACTCCACGCGGGCAACCTGCCCGGCCGGGAAACAGCCGTGCGGGGAACCCTGACGGAATCAGCTTCCCTCGGGGTTCCCCGCACGGGCTTCGGCTCAGGTTCCCGGCGCGAGGAGGGTCCGCCGCACCGCGTCGCGGAGCCAGCGATGCGCCCCATCGGCGGACTGCCGCGGATGCCAAGCCATGCCGATCGTCAGCGGCGGCAACGGAACCGGGATGTCGAGAAGCCGCAAGCCGAGTGCGGTCGCGTCGGCGGTGAGCGGCGACGGCGGTTCGCCGGGGAGCGATGCCGGGATCAGGCAGACCGCGTCGCTGCGGGCGGCGAGCGCCATCGCGGCCAGGTGGCTCGGCAGGACGACCGTGACCCGGCGGCGGAGGTCGTGCTCGGCCAGTGCCGCGTCGAGGGGGCCGGTGAATCGGCCGCGGCGGCTGACGGCGACGTGGTCGGCCGCGGCGAGCCGGGCCGGGGTCAAGGGGGCCGAAGCCAGGGGGTGGCCGGGACGGACGGCGGCGACCAGGCGCAGGGTGAGCAGTTTTTCGACCTGCGTCTCGGGATCGACGTGGTCGATGGAGCCGACCTCGAGGTCGAGGCGGCCGTCGCGGAGGGCTGAACCGGCTTCCAGCTCCTCGGCTCGGACGCGGAGGGAGATGCCGGGGGCTTCCTCGCGCGCGAGGTGCAGGAGGCCGGCGGCCAGGGCGGCACCGACCAGGTCGGCGGTTTGGATCGTGAAGGTCGAGCGCAGCGCCGCGGGATCGACGACGGCACCGGGGCTGAGCAGCGCGTTCAGGCTTTGCACCACGGCGGCGGCTTCGTCGCGCAGGGACCGGGCACGCGGCGTGGGCACCATGGCTTGCCCGGCCCGGACCAGCAGCGGGTCTTGCAGGATGCGGCGCAACCGGGCGAGCGTGCGGCTCATCGCGGCAGGCGAGGTGTGCAGGCGCGCGGCGGCGCGGGTGACGCTCTGCTCGGTCAGCAGGGCGTCCAAAGCGACGGCGAGGGTGGCGTCGATCGCCGGGTTCAAGCTGTTCACCAGGGTAATTCCAGTTCTGGCAAGGATTGCGTGCCGAAGTTCCCATTGTGGCAGCACGGCGGCGCTCAGCAGGATCGAGGGCGTACTCAACGGAGGTTTTGCATGATCGTCATCACTGCCCCTACCGGAAACATCGGCAGCCGGGTGCTGGGCCGGCTGGTCGACGCGGGCGAGGATCTGCGGGTGATCGTCCGCGACCCCGCCCGGCTGCCGGACTCGGTGCGGGAGCGCGTCGAGGTCGTCGTCGGTTCGCACGGCGACCCTGAAGCGGTCGACCGGGCTTTCGCGGGCGCGGACGCCGTTTTCTGGGTCGTGCCACCGGATTCGTCGCGGACTCCGGCGGACGGGTGGAGCGGTTTCACCGGCCCGGCGGCGAAAGCGCTTGTCGCACACGGGGTCGGGCATGTCGTCGGCGTCTCGGCGCTCGGGCGCGGAACTGCGGTCGCCGACCAGGCGGGGCTCGTGACCGCGTCGCTCGCGATGGACGAGCTCATCGCGGGCACCGGTGTCGCGTACCGGGCGCTGGCCAACCCGTCCTTCTTCGAGAATCTGCTGGAAGAGGTCGATTCGATCCGGGAGAAGGGGGTCTATGCCGACGTCCTGGACCCGGATCGCACGGCCCCGCTCGTCGCCGTCGCGGACATCGCCGCGGTCGCCGCTGGGCTGGTGCGGGACCGGTCTTGGACCGGCTTCGCCGACGTTCCGGTTCTGGGGCCGGAAGACTTGTCGCCCAACGACTTGGCCCGCATCATGACCGAGCAGCTGGGCCGTCCGGTCCGCTACGAGCGCGAGTCTCTGGACGACCTGCGCACCACGCTCATCGGCTACGGGCTCAACGAAACCTTCGCCCACGCCGTCGCGGACATGAAGCACGCCAAGGACAACGGTCTCGACGCCGGGGTCGCGCGCACCGCCGAAACCGCGTCTCCGACCACGTTCGAACAGTGGTGCGCCGAAACCCTCAAGCCCGCCTTCGGCGCCTGACCCGTGAGGATCCGCAATGCCCATCGATAACCCGCCGGTCACCGCGTTCCTGCTGGTCAAGACCACTCCGGAATGGCTGGCGCTGACCCCGGAGGAACGGGCGGACGCGTTCGCCGCCCAGGTCGTCCCGGCGATCGAGGCGAAAACCGCCGGCGTCCGGTCCCGGTTCTACGACACCGAGTTCTACTCCGCGCGCGTCACCGACGTCTGGGTCTGGGAGGCCGACGACCACCACGCCTACCAGCTCCTGATCGACGCCCTGCGCGAAACCCCGTTCTGGGACCGGTATTTCGAGATCGTCGACCTGCTGGTGGGCACCGAGAACGGCTACGCCCGCACGTACGGCCTGGACCCGCTGGCCACCATCGCCACCTGAGCACGCGAACGGGCCCCGTCTCCGGAAAGACGGGGCCCGAGTGCGGTGCTCAGTGCGCCGCGGCCAGTGCCGCCGTGGCGGGCGGCATCAGCTTCGGGTATTCCTTCTGGAACTTCTCGATCATCTTCGCGGACGGGATGATCCGGTTCGGGTTGTTCTGGCTCACGGCCTGCTTCTCGCCCCACGCGCCGGCGGCCTTGCGCTGGTCGGGGGTGCCGTGGCTGTGGTAGCAGTCGCCGATGGAGGCGTCGAGGTAGGTGACCTCCTGCTGGGCGCGGGCGTTCCAGGCCTCGCCCTTGGCGTGCGCTCCGAAGTAGCCGCCGTAGGCGTCCGGGCCCATCTCGCCGGATTCGTCGCGCGGGTAGTTGTCGTGCGCGAAGTCGACCTGGTGGCCGTACTCGTGGCCGACGACCGCTTCCACCGACACGTCGTCGAAGCCGAGGTGGTTGACCACGTCGAGCAGGCCGTCCCCGAGCATGATGCGCTTGCCGCCGAGGCTGTCGGCCGGGGCGGAGAACGCGTTCAGGGTCAGCAGCGGGTGGCGGCCGCCCTGCAGCGCCGGGACCTCGTAGAGCACCTTGGTCGCGAGCGCGCCCGCCTCCGCCGCCCGCTTCGGGTCGAGGCCGAGCTTGAACGTCTGCGTGGTGCGTTCCTGGCTGCCCAGGTCGGTGCCCTTCCAGGCCACCAGCTGGATGTTCCAGCTCTCGATGTCCCAGAACCCGCGCAGCTTGTCGATCGTCGCGCCGGCGCGCGGCGTGTACTGGCCGTCGGTGCCGAAGACCTGCGGCGTCTTGTCGTTGGCGACCGCTTGGGTGTAGAGCTGGCCGATCGCGCTCAGCGCGCTGAGCGCCTGGCCCTCGGTCGGGGTCAGCGAGGAAGCGAGCTTGTTCGCGTACGTCAGCAGCGACCCCTCGGTGCAGCCCGGGATCGGGCCCTGCGCGGCGTGCGCCTGCTGGCCCGGCCGCTTGACCGGCGAGTCGAACAGCGGGTCGACGCCGCGCAGCGCGTTCGCGGGCAGCCCGTTGTAGAGATCCTCGACGTCCTGGTACAGCTGCGCGACGTCCTGTTCGACCGACGTCGGCTCAGCCGCTTTCGCCTGCGGCGCCGCGGTCGCCGGGACGGCCGTGGCCATCGTCAGCGCCGCGAGGGTGCCCGCCGCGGCGAGCGTTCTGCCGAGAATCCTGGTCCGTTTTCGCATGGGCCCCTCATTCCGGTTTCAAGATCACGAAGTGCGCCCAACCCTAAGACGATCTTGGGCGCGGAAACCGGGGCGCGGGAAAGAACCCCGGAATGGCCCACGCCTTTCGGCGGGTTTTCGCCCTGCGGGCATCGGCCGAAAGTACTATCGGGCAAACACGGCAGCGGATCCGGTGGACCGGGTGTCCGGGAAAACGGGACGAAATGGGCTTGGCTAAGCGCCGATCCGGAATCGCGTCCGGCAGACGACGGCGTCGGACCGGCGGCGCAGCGCCCGGTCCAGCACCGCGCCGCGGCGGTTGCGCAGGACGCGCTGCCCGACGTGTTCCGGTTCGACCTCGGCGACCAGGACGAAAACGCGGCGGCCCTCGTGCCGCCGGAGGTGTTCCGCGATCGGCTCGCCGAGGCGGCGGCGTTCGTCGTGCAGCTGGACCAGCGTGACGTCCGGATGCCACCGTTCCCACGCTTCGACGAACTCGCGCGCGGACGCTTCTTCCCCGGGATGTGTCACGTGGACAGCCTCGACGCGGTCGCCGAGCGAAAGCGCGGCGGCGAGCGCGTCGCGGGTCAGCCGGGACGACCACCAGCGACCGGCGGGGGGCGGGACAGGCCCGAGTCCGATGCGGCGGTAGCCGCGGTGGACCCATTCCATCAGCAGCACGAGCACCGGCAGCGTGATCACGATCAGCCAGCCGCCTTCGCCGGACTTCGTCGCCGTGACCACGATCGCGGCGAGTCCGGTGAGCAGCGCGCCGAAGCCGTTGAGCGCGGCTTTTCCGCGCCAGCCGCGCGGGCGCGAACGGAACCAATGCCGCACCATTCCGGTTTGCGACAAGGTGAAATCGACGAACACTCCGATCGCGAACAACGGCACCAGAGTGTTCATGTCGCCATTCGCGAGGAGCAGCAGCAAAGCCGAAGCGATCGCGAGGAAACCGACGCCGTAGCGGTACACCTGGCGTTCGGCGCGCAGAGCGAAAACGTGCGGCAGATTGTTGTGTTTCGCGAGCAAGTGCGCCAGCACCGGCAGCCCGCCGAAGGACGTGTTCGCCGCCAGCGCCAGCAGGACGACAGTGGAGAATTGCACTAAGCAGTACCCGAAACCGTTCCCGAGCGACGCGGCGGTCACCTGCGACAGCACTGTCACGCCGTCAACGGGGCGGATCGAGAACTTCCCGATCAGCACGGCGATCCCGAGCAGCATCACCGCGAGCAGCCCAGCGAGCGCGACCTCCGCTCGCTGGGCTCGGCGTACCCGCGGTTCGCGGAAGGACGGGACGGCGTTGGCGATCGCTTCGACGCCGGTCAGTGCCGCGCAGCCGTTCGCGAAAGCTTTGAGCAGCAACAGGACGCCGACCGACTGGAGCGTCTGGAGATGTCCGCTCGCGACAGTCGCGGCCGGAGTGCTGCGAAAGAGACCGACCACGACGACGAGGAGAATCGACCCGACGAACACCGCGGTCGGCACGATGAAGGCACGCGCGCTCTCGGCGATGCCGCGGAGGTTGATGCCGGTGATCAGCGCGAGCACGCCGAGGCAAAGCCACAGCTTGTACGGCAGCAACGAGGGAACCGCCGAGGTCAGCGCGGCGACCCCGGCGGCGGACGACACCGCGACGTTCAGCACGTAGTCGACGATCAGCGACGCCGCGGCAACGAGCGACGCGCGGCGGCCGAGATGAGCGCGGCTGACGCCGTAGGCCCCGCCGCCGTGCGGAAACGCGGCGATGACCTGCCGATACGACAGGGTCAGGACGGCGAGCAAGAGGGCGATCGCCAGCGTCACCGGGAGGGTGAAGCCGAGCCCCGTCCCGCCGGCGACGGCCAGGACGAGCACGATCGCCTCGGGTCCGTAGGCGACCGACGCCATCGCGTCGAGGGACAGTGCGGCGAGGCCGCCGAGGACGGAAAGCCGGTGCCGATCGGCGGCCCGCGGCGTTCCCGGGCGGGACAAAGTTGCGGTCACCCGCTCAGGCTGGCCCCCGGGCGGCGCTCACGAGGCGGTCGTTGACGGTTTCCTGACAGTGATCCGGTCAACGAGGGTTACCGGGTGCCGCCTTTCCCGTGCCGCACCGCGAACGGCCCGCCCAAGAGCACGGCGAGCGCGACCACCCCGGCCACGATCATGCCCGGCCGCGAGTCGAACGCCCCGGTGGCGATCAGCACTGCGCCGGTGACGATCGCCAGCACCTCCAGCGCGGGACGGCACCGCCCGGATCCACGGGCCAGCTTGGCGCTGAGCCACGGATCCGCGGCGGACAAATCGCGTTCGATTTCGTTCAGCGCGCGCTGTTCCCGGTCGGTCAGCCCGCGTCACCCTGCTTCCGGTGCGCGTGCCGGCGGCGGATCACAAAGCGGAGCACGACCACCCCGCCGAAGACCGCCGCGAACAGCGGGAGCGGGTTGCTCCGGACCGCCTGCGCACCAGCGCGGACCTTCTCCGCGGCTGGCGCCGAGACGGTCTTCTCGACCTGTTCGGCGGCCTGGTCGATCGTCGCGTCGACCTTCTCGCCTGCCCGCGTGCGGACGTCCAGCTTGTGGCTCAGCGCGTCCAGCGTTTCGGCCAGTTCCTCGCGGGTGACGTCCCGGTCCGCCCGGGCCCGCTCGACCTCGCGTTCCGTCATGACCGCACCTGCTTCATCGTCTCGACGTCCTCGCGGACCCGTTCGACCGATTCCTCCGGCACCACCGGCCCGGCGCGGCTCGCTTCCTTGCCGCCGGCCAGCGCCGCGAGGCCCGCGACCAGCAGCAGCGCGCCTCCGACGAGCAGTGCGGACAGCCAGCCGGGCACGACGAGCGCCAAGGCGAGCACGGCCGCGGCGATCAGGGTCGCGCCGCCCAGGAACGCCAGCACGCCGGCGAACCCGACGAGCCCCGCCCCGATGCCGAAGCGCTTCCCCTTCGCCTGGAGTTCGGCCATGGCCAAGCGGAGTTCGTCGTGGAGCAGGCGTTTGAGCGAAGCGCTCAGATCGGCGGCGAGGTCCGCGGCGGACTTCTCGTGCGCGGGCGTCCGGTTCATTTCCTCCAGCACGGCTTCCTCCCTTCCTTCTTCGAGGCGTACCCGGCAGGTGTGCGGCGAAACCGGTCAGCGCGCTTCCAGCTTGGCGAGGGTTTCGCGGAGCGCGTCGACGACCCAGCCGTGGCCCAGCGGCAGCGGGCTCGGCACCTGGTCGTCCGGGTCGTCGCGACTGTGCGCCAGTACTTCGACTTCGACGCCGGACTCGCGCAACGCGGCGATCTCGGCGTCGTGCTGGACCAGCCAGGCTTCGTCGGCGACGGCGGCGTCACCGGGGCTGATCACACCCTCGGCGGCCGGGTCGACGAGAAGAACGGACCGCAGCGACCCTGGATGCTCGGCGGCCAGCTGCAGCGCGTCGGCAGCGAGCGGTCCGCTCGTGACGAGGTCGCCGCTCTCCGGCGCGGCAAGGGTTTCCGCGGTTTCGCGCCACGCGCCCTCGACCGGGATCCGGTACCAGAGGATCTCGTGGTCCTCGGCGAGCGGCCGCCAGGTGGCGGGAAGGCCGTCGTGTTTGGCCGCGCCCGCCGGGTCGAGCACGATCAGCCGGGGCGCGCCGGACCGGCCTGCCGCGACCAGCGGCGGGCCCTCCGCGCGGACCGGGTCGGACGGGAACGGTTTTGGCATGTCGGCTCCTTCCACGCGCCTCCGGTTACCCGGGCGGGCGGAGGAGAAACCGTCCGGGGGGCGCAACGGCCGGGAACACGGGCAGCCGGGAGAAAAGAGACAGTCTCATGACCACTGCCCGCGACTTGATGACGCCGGACGCCGGGTGCGTGCGCGAGTCGGACACCGGGCACGGCGCCGCGCGGACGATGGCGCGCGAACAGCTGGGAGCGCTGCCGGTCCGCGGCGAGGACAACCGGCTCAAGGGGGATGCTGACCGACCGTGACGTCGTGGTGAAGGTGATCGCCGAGGGCAAGGACCCGCGCGGTGCAGGCCGGCGAGCTGGCGCACGGCGAACTGGTGACGGACGACGTCGCCGAGATCCTGCAGACCAGTCGCAGCATCAGGTGCGGTGCCTGCCGGTGATCGACGGCCGCGACCTGATCGGCGTCGTCGCGCGCGCCCTGCCCAATCCGGAGGCCGGAGTGCTGGCCGAGGCGCTGTCGCAGGATTACTGACCGTCCCCGGGTTTGCCGGACGCGGATCGGGGTAACCGCCGCGCATCCGCAGAGCGGAGCAGGGGGCTAGAGGCCGCGCGACCGTCGCAAGGGGACGGTCGCGCGGTTCTTGCCGTGATTGAACCGCGGCCCAGCGGGTAGCCGGAACGGAACAGAACCGACTTTCCGGGGAGGATTCCCGTGGCCGACCGCATCCGACCTCCGCAGCAGCAGGACCCGCCGGGCACCACCGCGGCAATGGACCCGCGGCCGCGCGATTCGATGACCGGCTACGAGGGCCGCGGCCTGCTGGCCGGACAACGCGCGCTGATCACCGGCGGTGATTCCGGCATCGGCCGCGCGGTGGCGATCGCCTTCGCGAAGGAAGGCGCGGACGTCGCGATCTCCTACCTCGACGAGCACGAGGACGCCGAGTACACCGCGGACCGCGTGCGCGCGGAGGGCCGGGAATGCGTGCTGCTGCCCGGTGATCTCGCCGGGGCGAAGCAGTGCCGGGACATCGTCGAGCGCACTCTGTCCGAACTGGACGGACTCGACATCCTGGTGAACAACGCGGCGACGCAATGGCCGGTCGACCGTCCCGAGGACCTGACCGAAGAGCAGTGGATGCACACGTTCGACGTGAATCTGCACAGCTACTTCCGGGTGACCGCCGCCGCGCTGCCGCATCTGGGCGATGGGGACGTCATCATCAACACCGGTTCGGTGAACGGCTTGCGCGGCAACAAGAGCCTCATCGATTACTCGGCGACGAAGGGCGCGATCCACGCGTGGACGTACGCGATGGCGCAGGCCTTGGCGGATCGCGGGATCCGGGTGAACTGCGTCGCGCCGGGTCCGGTGTGGACGCCGCTGATCCCGTCGACGTTCCCGCCGGAGAAGGTGGAGAAGTTCGGCTTGCAGGCGCCCATGCGGCGGGCGGCGCATCCGGACGATCTCGCGCCGTCGTATGTCTTCCTCGCGTCGAATCGGCTGTCTTCGTACTACAGCGGCGAGGTGCTGGCCGCGCTGGGCGGCGAAACGGTTCCGGGCGGCTAACCTTCACGGACCTTCAGCGGTCTGGGGAGTCGGATCCGACACCGGCTTTCCCGCGACCCCGCCCTGGCCACGACGAGCGCGGTGGAGTCCCGGGAGAGCGCGCCGCCCGGCACCGGGCAGCGCGCGTCGATCCCGTTCGGTGTGCGGGGCGGCGACGGCTACCGCGACCGTCCGGGCAGGAACTCCTGCAGCTTCGTCTTCGCGCCCTGGAACATCAGGTGGAACGCTTCGGGATCGCCCTTGAGCACGGACTCGGTCACCGATTTCATCTGCTCGAACGTCGCGTGCGGCGGAATCGGCGGGACCTCCGCGTCACAGCGCACGTCCAGCACCGTCGGCCGGTCCGCGGCGAACGCGGTCCGCCAGGCCGAAGCGAGATCGCCCGGATCGTCGACGTTGACGCCGTCGAGGCCGACGCTGCGGGCGAACCCGGCGTAGTCGACGTCCGGCAGCGACTGCGATTCCTCGAACTTCGGCGCGCCGCCCATCGCGCGCAGCTCCCACGTGACCTGGTTGAGGTCGTTGTTGTGGAACACGCAGACGACGCACCGCGGATCGGTCCACAATCCCCGGTAGCGGGCGATGGTGATCAGCTCGGCCATCCCGTTCATCTGCATCGCGCCGTCGCCGACCAGCGCGATCGCCGGCCGGTCGGGATGCGCGAACTTGGCGCCGATCGCATACGGCACGGCGGGACCCATCGTCGCGAGCGTGCCGGACAGCGTGCTCCGGATGCCTTCGCGGATCCGGAGATTGCGCGCGTACCAGTTGGTCGACGAGCCGGAATCGGCGGTGACCATCGCGTCGCCCGGGATCTGCTTCGACAGCTCGTGCACGATCCGCATCGGGTTGACCGGTTTCGCGTCGACCTCGGCCTGCTGGTCCATTGTGGTCCACCAGCCGGCGACGTTCTTCTCGATGTTCTCGCGCCACGAACGGTTTTCGCCCCGGTTCAGCTTCGGCAGCAGCGCGCGCAGGGTCGCGGCGGCGTCGCCGACGAGGTTGACCTCGGTGGGGTAGCGCATGCCGATGAACCGGCCGTCGATGTCGATCTGCACCGCGCGGGCCTGGCCGTACTCCGGCAGGAACTGGCTGTACGGGAAATTGGACCCGACGATCAGCAGCGTGTCGCAGTCGCGCATCATCTCGTAGCTCGGCCGGGTGCCGAGCAGGCCGATCGCGCCGGTCACGTACGGCAGGTCGTCGGGGAGAACATCCTTGCCCAGCAACGCTTTCGCCACTCCGGCCCCGGTGAGGTCGGCGACCTGGCGCAGCTCGCCGGCCGCGCCGCGCGCGCCTTGCCCGACGAGGATCGCGACCTTCTCCCCGGCGTTGAGCACCTCGGCCGCCTCGGTGATGGCGGGTTCGGGCGGCACCGGATTCGGCCACGCGGTCCCGGGCGGGCTCGACGGCATCTGCTTGAACGCGTGCCGCGGCGGCTCGTACGGCTCTTCCTGCAGATCCGCCGGGACGATCAGCGCGGTCGGCGTGCGGGACGCCTGCGCGACCCGGAACGCGCGGTCGAGCGCGTTGGGCAGCTGCTCGGCGACGTTCACCTCGATGCAGTACTCGTTCGCGACATCCCGGTACAGCGCCTGGAGTTCGACCTCCTGCTGGTAGCTGCCGCCCATCGCGGTGCGCGCGGTCTGCCCGACGATCGCGACGACCGGGACGTGGTCGAGTTTCGCGTCGTAGAGCCCGTTCAGCAGATGGATCGCGCCAGGCCCGGATGTCGCCATGCACACGCCGACCGCCCCGCTGAACTTCGCGTAGCCGACCGCGGAGAAGGCGGCCATTTCCTCGTGCCTGGCCTGGACGAAGCGCGGCTGGTTGTCCGCTTTGCCGAAGGCGGCGACGAGACCGTTGATCCCGTCCCCGGGATACGCGAACACCTGTTCCACGCCCCAGTCACGCAGCCGCGAAAGCAGGTAGTCGCCGACGGTCTCGGTCATGACAAGTCCTCCCGTGCGTTGAGTCCTCCTCGGCTACCCGGGGGCCGGAGGCGCTACACGTCGTGCCGCGCGGTGGTGACGATCCCGATCCTGCTGGACGCCCGCGGCATGTTCCCGAACGGGCCTGAAGGCCAGCCGGATCACCAGCCGCTGCGCGGATGAGTCATTCGCGCAGGCTTTCAACTCGGCGGATAGCCGGTGCCGGCGAGTGCTCGCGGGGGTGAAGGTGGCGTCGCGCTGTTCCGGCAGCGAAATCGCTGGCGTGGCGAGAGTGCCGCCAGGTCGAACCTCGGCCGCAGGCAAGTCCGTGCATGCCTTCGACGATCCGGACGAGATCGGCCGCTCCGTCGCGCGGCGGCATGAGGCCGAGCATGCGCACGGGACCGTCGGCAGATTCCCCTTCGCGGGCGAGGACCAGGGAGTTATCGACATAGCCGCGGCGGGTGGCCGGTCCGCCGTCGACGGGTCCGAGCGGCCACATCCCCGCGCCCGTCGTGCAGAAGCGCGGGGAAGTCGCAGCCGCTCGACCGGGCCTCCTCGCGACACCAGCGCCGCGGTGAGCGGGCCGTGATTCTCGATCAGTCCCGGCCGAGCGCCTTCGCCAGTTCCTTCTTGGTCATCGTGGACCGGCCGTGGATATTGCGCTGCTTGGCCTCGTTGTACAGCTGGTCGCGCGTCGGGCCGCCGGGCCCGAGCCGCTTGCCGGAGCGGTGCCCGCCGCGCTGCTGCGGCGATTTGTCCCGTACCGAGGTCTTGCTCGCGCGGTCCGATTCACCCGATTGCGCCCGGTTCTTGTTCACCGTGCGGGCGGCGATCTCCTTTGCGAGCTTTTCGCTCGCGCCGCGCTCTTCCTGCGCCTGCTCGATGTGCTGGTACTGCCGTTCGCGTTTCGAACTCCAAGCCTGCTGCGGCATCCCAGTCTCCTTCCGCCGTTCTCGGTCCCCGGATTGCCCGCGATGCGCACGCGGAAACATCGTGGTTCGCCGCGCCGGAAACGGGTACCCGTTCGCGAGTGGGACGCGAACAGACTCTCGCCGGACGGCTGCTGGCCGAGCACCTGGTCGCCGGACGGCTCGAACCAGGGACCGAAATCGGCCTGCGGGTCGATCAGACGCTGACCCAGGACGCCACGGGCACGCTTGTGATGCAGGAGCTTGAGGCGCTCGGGCTCGATCGCGCGCGGACCGAGCTGAGCGTCCAGTACGTCGACCACAACCTGCTGCAGGCCGACGAGAAGAACGCCGAGGACCACGCGTATCTGCGGTCGGCGTGCCGCCGGTTCGGGCTGTGGTTCTCCAAACCGGGCAACGGCGTTTCGCACCCGACGCACATGGAGCGGTTCGGCGTGCCCGGCAAGAGCCTCGCCGGGTCCGATTCGCACACCTGCGCGGCAGGCGCGCTGGGCATGCTCGCTATCGGCGTCGGCGGCCTCGAAGTGGCGCTGGCCATTGCCGGAGAGCCGCTCTATCTGCGGATGCCGGAGATCTGGGGCGTCCGGCTTGGCGGCGAGCTGCCGCCGTGGGTGTCGGCGAAGGACGTCGTGCTGGAGATGCTGCGGCGCCACGGCGTGAGCGGCGGACGGCACCGGATCATCGAGTACCACGGCCCGGGGCTGGCCTGCCTGAGCGCGATGGACCGGCACGTGATCGCCAACATGGGCGCTGAACTGGGCGCGACCGCGACGGTGTTCCCGGCCGACGAAGCGATCCGCGCGTTCCTGCGGGCGGAGGGGCGCGAACACGACTTCCGCGACCTGCGCGCCGGACGCGACGCCTCCTACGACATCGAAGACGAGATCGATCTGTCCACTGTGGAGCCGTTGGTGGCGAAGCCGTCTTCGCCGGGCAACGTGGCACCGGTGCGCGAGGTGTCGGGGACGCCGGTGGGGCAGGTCGTGATCGGTTCGTCCGCCAACCCCGGGTTCCGGGACTTCGCGGTCGCCGCGGCCACCGTCCGGGGCAGGCAGACGGCCGATTCGGTGAGCTTCGACGTCAACCCGGCCTCGCGGCAGATCCTGGTCGAACTGGCTCGCAGCGGATACCTCACCGACCTCGTCGCGGCCGGGGCCCGGGTGCACCAGGCGGGCTGCCTCGGCTGCATCGGGATGGGCCAGGCTCCCGCGCCCGGCACGAACTCGCTGCGCACCTTCCCGCGGAACTTCCCCGGCCGGTCCGGCACCGCCGACGACTCGGTCTGGCTGTGCTCGCCGGAGACCGCGGCAGTGTCGGCGCTGACCGGCGTGCTGACCGATCCGCGCGACTACGCCACCGCCCACCACCTCGCGCACCCGCGCGTCGCCGGACCGGCCCGTTCGGCGGCCGACCCGCGCGTCTTCGCCGCGCCGCTGCCCGAGGCGGAGGCTCTGCGGGAGGAGCTGGTGAAGGGCCCGAACGTCGCCGGGCTGCCGGATTTCGACCCGCTGCCGGACGAGATCGAGGGCCCGGTCCTGCTGAAAGCCGGGGACGACGTGTCGACCGACGAAATCTCGCCCGCCGGGGCCCGCGCGCTGCCCTACCGCTCGAACATCCCGAAGCTGGCCGAGTTCACCTTCACCCGGATCGACGAGGACTACCCGGAGCGCGCGGCAGGCAGCCCGGCGCATTTCGTGGTGGCGGGGGAGAACTACGGCCAGGGCTCGTCCCGCGAACACGCCGCGATCACCGCGCGGTACCTGGGTTTGCGCGTGGTGCTGGCCCGGTCGTTCGCCCGGATCCACTGGCAGAACCTGGTCAACTTCGGGGTGCTGCCGCTGGAATTCGCCGAGCCGGAGGACAGCGAGAAGATCCGGCGCGACGACGTGTTGTCGGTGTCCGGGCTGCAACGGCTGGCTGAGCCGGGGGAGTTCGCGGTGCGGAATCTGACCCGGGACGAGGAGTACCGGGCGAAGCACCAGTTGTCGCCGCGTCAGGTGGATGTGCTGCTGGCCGGCGGGCGGATTCCGCAGCTGGCGCGGGCGCTGCACTGAGAGGTCCGTCCAGGCCGAAGGCGACGTCGGAGCTGGAGCGCGGAAGACACGGTCATCTGGCCGTCAATCGGGCATTTCGGCGACTCTGATGTCTCCTGTGGACAGCAGGGGGTGGATCGACGCGGCTTGCGTTTCCGGCCTGGGACTCGGCGGCCAGGTTCCCCTCGCGGACCTCTGGCTGGTCAGGAAGCCTTCAGTGCGGCCTCCAGATCGGCGCGGGACATCTTCGAACGCCCCTTGACGTCGCGTTCCTTCGCGAGTTTCCGCAGCTCGGTCTTGGACAATCCGGACAGATCCGGGGTGCGCGGCTTGCGGCTGCCGCGCACGCTCTTGGCCAGCGCCTCCATCAGGTCGACCACCTTCGTCGGCTGCTCCGGCTCGGCGGCGGGCGTGACGGTGTTCCCCGCCCGCTTGGCCTCGATCAGTTCCTCCACCCGCTCGCGGTAGGTGTCGCGGAACTCCTCCGGTTTCCACGGCTCGGTCATCGCGTCGATCAGCTTGACCGCGAGGTCCAGTTCCTTCCGGTTGGTCTTGGCCTTGGCGGGCAGCTGCGGAACGTCGTCCGCGCTGCGCACCTCGGCGGCGTAATGGAGCGTGTTGAGCACGATCACTCCGTCGCCGGCCCGGGCGAGCGCCAGGTGTTCGCGGCCGTGGAAGACGAACTTCGCGACGGCCGCTTTGTCCCGGCCGGACAGTGCGTCGAGCAGCAGCACGTACGGGCGCTGCGCCTCCTCCTTGGCGGGCGCGAGCCAGTAAGCGCGGTCGAAGTACACCGGGTCGACTTCGTCGAGGTCCACGAAGCTCTCCACCTCGAGCGACCTCGACCGCCCCGGCGCGATCTCGTCGAGTTCCTCCTGCTCGACCAGCACGTACTCGTCGTCGCCGACCTCCCGGCCGCGGACGATCTCGTCGTAGGGCACCTCGTCGCCGGTCCGCTCGTTGACCCGCCGGTAGCGGATGCGGTCCCGCGTCCCGCGCTGGAACTGCGTGAAGCGCACGGCGTGGTCCTCGACCGCTTTGTACATCCGCACCGGGACGTTGACCAGCCCGAACGACAGCGCACCCTGCCAGACCGGACGCATCGGCGCTCCTTCCTCCCTGCTGCCCGCCGGGTACCCGATCCGGGCGCGCGGCACACCGCCCCGGTGTGCGCGAGGAGGTTACCGGGTAGCTTTTGCTCCGATGCGCATAAAACCTCGCGGAAGCCAGTTCTTCCAGCTGCTCGCGGACGCGGCCGCGAACCTCGTCACCGCCACCGCGCTCCTGCGGGACCTCACCGAGGCTCCGCCCCCGGACCGGGAGGCGATCGCGGCCCGGCTGCACGAGGTCGAACACGCCGGCGACGACCTGACCCACACCATCATGGTCGAGCTGAACAGCACCTTCGTCACGCCGTTCGACCGCGAGGACATCCAGGCGCTGGCCGCCCGGATCGACGACGTACTGGACTTTGTGGACACTGCCGCGGACCTCGCGGTGCTGTACCGGCTCGACAAGTTCCCGCCGGGCACGGACGGGATGCTGCGGGTGCTGTGCCGCGCGGCGGAGCTGACCGCGGAATCCATGCCGGGGCTTTCGAAGGTCGGCGAGCTGTCGCCGTACTGGATCGAGATCAACGCGCTGGAGAACGAGGCGGACCACACCTACCGGCGGATGCTCGCCGACCTCTTCCAGCCGGGAGCCGACGCGCTTGAGGTGCTCAAGGCGAAGGAGGTCGTCGAACAGTTCGAACTGGCGGCCGACGGCTTCGAGCACGTCGCGGACGTGGTGCAGACCATCGCGGTCAAGGAGTCCTGAGTGGACAGCACCGCCGCGCTGGTCGCCGTCGTGGTGCTGACGGTCTTCTTCGACTACACCAACGGCTTCCACGACGCGGCCAACGCGATCGCCAGCGCGGTTTCGACCAGGGCGCTCCCGCTGCGCACCGCGCTCGTGCTGGCCGCGGTGATGAACCTGGCCGGAGCGCTGCTGTCGACCGGGATCGCCGCGACCGTCGCGAAAGGAATCATCGACGTCCCGCCCGGCCCGGGCGCGTTGACCGTGGTGCTCGCCGCGCTGGTCGGCGCGATCGCGTGGAACCTCGTGACCTGGTATTTCGGGCTGCCGTCCTCGTCGTCGCATTCGCTGATCGGCGGCATGGTCGGGGCCGCGCTGGCCGCGGCGAGCACGGTGCACTGGACGGGCATCGTCGAGAAAGTGCTGGTGCCGATGGTCGCGTCGCCGCTGCTCGGGCTCGTGCTCGGCTATGCGGCGATGGTCGCGGTGCTGTGGCTGCTGCGCCGGGCGAACCCGCACCGCAGCGGCCGGGTGTTCCGGCGGCTGCAGATCGTCTCGGCCTCGGCACTGGCGCTCGGACACGGCTTGCAGGACGCGCAGAAGGGGATGGGCGTGCTCGTCCTGGCGCTGATCGCGGCGGGGAAACAGGACACGTTCTCGGTGCCCCTGTGGGTGACGCTGGTGTGCGCCGGAGCGCTGTCGCTCGGCACCTGCTCGGGCGGCATGCGCATCATGCGGACGCTCGGCCGCCGGGTCTTCCCGCTCGACCCGCCGCACGGGTTCGTCGCGGAGTCGGTCGGGGCTTCGGTGCTGTACTTGACGGCTTTTGCCGTGAAGGCCCCGATTTCGACCACGCACGTGATCACGGCGGCGGTGATGGGTGTCGGTGCGACGAGGCGGCTTTCGGCGGTGCGGTGGGGGATTGCCCGTGACATCGTGCTGGGCTGGGTGTTGACGTTCCCGGCCGCGGCGGGGGTCGCTGCGCTGATGTTCTGGCTTTTGTCGGCGTTCGGCTGATCATCTGGGCGCCAGGGCGAGGACGTCCTGGTCGCTGGCAGGGCTGAAGTCCGGGGCAGAACTCGCCGACGGGAGCGGCGAAGACCGCTCGCGGCGGCGCGACCGGAGGGCCCGCAGTGCGGTGATCGCGGTCCCGCCGGTGAGCGCTGGACACGGTTGCTCCGGTAGCGGCAGACCTGGTCACGGGCTTCGGCGCGGGTGTGGCCGACCTGGCGGGCCGGTGTGCGGCACTGGCCGGGAATCAGCTCTCCGCATAGGTGATCGAGTACCGAGCCGCCACCGGATTGATCTTCACCGGGTCCACCGCGCCGTCGGTCAGCACCGCCGGACCAGCCTCGAACAGATCCTCCAGATAGTGCTCCCACCCGCCCGGCGAGGAGATCTGCAACAGCCGCGGCGCCGGATCCGAAACCGCCCGCAGCGCATGCGGGACCCCGTGCGGCAGCAACACGAACGTCCCCTTCGCCGCCACATGGCTTTCGTCCGCGAAGTCGATGCCCAGTTCGCCTTCGAGGACGTAAATGCATTCGTCGGCCTCGTGGTGGACGTGGCGCGGGATGTCGCGCGCCAGTGTCACCTCCAGCAGCGAGAACCGGGTCTCGGTGTCGCCCGTCATCGCCTTCACCGCGAACGCGGGCGGCAGCGGCACCCGGCCCGGGCGCGCCTCGCCGGGCTGCAGCAGGAGGAAGCGGTCCTTCGTCATGGGGTATCCTCTCGAACATATCGGAAACGGAGTCCGTTTCCAGATTAACCGGAGGAGGGTGTCGGTTGTCAACGGAGCGCAGGCCGAGGGCGGACGCGGAACGCAACCGGGTGCGGGTGCTCGAAGCGGCCCGCGCGCTGCTCGCCGAGCAGGACGACGTCCAGTTGCCGGAGATCGCGCGGGCCGCCGGGGTGGGCGTCGGGACGGTGTACCGGAACTTCCCGGACCGGCGGGCGCTCGTGGAAGCGCTGGCGGAGCAGCGGTTCCACGAGATCGCGCAGTACGCGCGAAAGCGGTGCCTCGACGGGAAATCCGGCGTCGAACGCTACCTGCGGCACGTCGGCGAGGTGCTGTCCGGGGACCGGGCGCTGTCGTCCGCCATCGAGGCGGCGCGGGAGTCGGCGGGGAGCGAGCCGCGCGGCGACGCGCTGGCGGAGCTGGAAATCGTGGTGACGCAAGCGATCGAGGCCGACCAGGCGGCGGGGGTGCTCCGCGCGGATTGCACGGCGGGGGACGTGTATCTGCTGGTCGGCTGCCTGTCGTCGGTGGTCCGCACGGGAAGCGGGGACTGGCGGCGGTTTCTGGCGCTGGCCCTGGAGGGGTTGCTGCCCCGGGACTATCCGGCCAGGCGCAGCACGTAAGACGTGAGTTCGCCGCTGTCGGCGAGGAACCTCGGGCCGAACGAGGTTCGCACGACGTGGCAGGCGGAGTCCCCGCCGGCGGAAAAGCGTGACGGGCCGCCCCGGAAGCCCCTCCGGAACGGCCCGCCGGCGGGGAGATCAGGCGAGGTCCTCCAGCGGGACCCCGGGGTCGGCCAGCCGCTCCGGGTCCACCGCCTTGCCCGAGCGGATGAGCGCCTTGATCGGGTCCGTGACGTCCCAGACGTTGACGTTCATCCCGGCCAGGACGCGGTTTTCCTTGAGCCAGAAGGCGATGAACTCGCGCCCGGGCACGTCGCCGCGGAACACGACGCGGTCGTGGCCCTCGATGACGCCCAGGTATTCCATGCCCAAGTCGTACTGGTCGGTGAAGAAGTACGGCAGCTCGTCGTACGACTCCTCCTCGCCGAGCATCCCGGCCGCGGCCACGGCGGGCTGGTTGAGCGCGTTCGCCCAGTGCTCGACGCGCAGGTGCTTGCCGAGGAACGGGTGGTAGGCGTTCGCGATGTCGCCGACGGCGAAGATGTCCGGGTCGCTCGTGCGCAGGCTCGCGTCGGTCACCACGCCGTTGCCGACGCGGAGGCCGGCCGCCTCGGCCAGTTCGTCGTTCGGCTTCGCGCCGATCCCGGCCAGGACGGCGTCCGCCTCAAGGAGGCTGCCGTCGCCGAGGCGGATCCGCTTGCCCTGGCCGCCGTTGGCGATGTGCTCGACCTGGACGCCGAGCCGCAGGTCGACGCCGTGTGCGCGGTGCAGGTCGGCGAACACCGGGGCGACGTCGCGGCCGAGCGCGGTGATCAGCGGCAGTTCGAGCGCCTCGACCACGGTGACCTCCACCCCGGCCTGGCGCGCGGCGGCGGTCGCTTCGAGGCCGATCCAGCCGCCGCCGACGACCACCAGCTTCGAGGCGGTGCCGAACAGCTCCTTGAGCCGGTCGGCGTCCTCGATCCGGCGCAGGTAGTGGATTCCCGCGGTGTCCGGCAGTTCGCGCGGGCTCGCGCCGGTGGCCAGCAGGAGCTTGTCGTAGCCGAGGCTGGTGCCGTCGTCGAGCGCGACCTGCTTCCGGTCCCGCTCGATCGCCGTCGCCTTGACGCCCTGGCGCAGCTCGACGTGCTTCTCGGCGTACCAAGCGGCATCGTGCACCTGGAAGCTCTCGGCCTCCGCATTGCCCGCGAGGTAGTCCTTCGACAGCGGCGGACGTTCGTAGGGCAGGTGCCGCTCGTCGCCGACCATGGTGATCTTCCCGTCGAATCCCTTGTCGCGCAACGCTTCCGCGGCCTTGGCTCCGGCCAGCCCGGCTCCGATGATGACGAACGACGAGGTCACTGGCGAACTCCTTCGGCGCGGGGACGACGGGGTACTGATATCGCTAGCGAAGTTTGGTCTTATTCGACTGCTTGGTCAAGTTCCCCTGATCAGAGGTACCCAATTGAGACAGCGCCTATCGGGAAGGGCGTTACTTCGCTGCTCAGCCGTGCCCGTCGCCGGGTGGCCGCCTCCGCTGTGCTCGTCTGCGCGGACCAGCTGTCGCCGTGGAGATCCGGGCTCCCGGCCGTTGATCTGCCCGGCGGGCTTGTCGCCGATGCGGCGGTGCGGCGGAAAGCCGGGGGTGTCGCTCTTCCTCCGGCACGCGGCTGGCGCCAGAACGGTTCGGCCCGATTTAGCGAGCGTCACAGCATCTGGACGGGAGGGACGCCGGTGCGTACGGTATGGCAAGCCTAACCTTAGTAACTCTCCGAGGAGGACCCATGCCAGAGCGTGTGCTCGACCGGGCCGTCCCGTTCGTGCTCGGCCTGTTCCGGATCGTCGTCGGGCTGCTGTTCGCGGCCCATGGTGCGGCGGCGCTGTTCGGCATTTTCGGCGGCGGCCCGAAAGGCGGAACCGTCGAGGCGGGCGCGTGGCCGTCCTGGTACGCGGCGGTGATCCAGCTCGGCTGCGGCCTCCTGATCGCCTTCGGTCTCGGCACCCGGATCGCGGCGCTGCTCGCGTCCGGCTCGATGGCGTACGCCTACTTCGTCGTCCACCAGCCGGACGGCCTGCTGCCGCTGCAGAACCACGGGGAGCCCGCGGCGATGTTTTGCTGGGCGTTTCTGTTGCTGGGCTTCACCGGGCCGGGTGCGCTGGCGGTCGACGTGGTGTTCCGGAGGCGGTCAGACAGTGCTCGCGGCACGCGACCACTGGGCAGCCCACCGCGCGGCGTCCTCAGCGTGGTGCAGGTCAATCCCGGCACGCGCGACTAGCCGGAGCCGGGAAACGCCGTCCGGGACGCTCGGCGGCCGGAAGCAGCCGACCACGATGTCCCGTTCGTACAGCTGGTCAGCAGCAGCGACAGCCTGCTCCGGAGAGTCCGCGGGAATCGACTGAACCGCGCCAGGCGCACGCGAAACCCCTGCGGCATCAGCGATCGCGACCGCGGCACGGTGCAGATCCTCGACCCGCGAAGGCTCGGCTGCGATGATCCGGCACGCTTCCGCCGCACTTGCCGCCGCGGCGGGGGCGAGGCCGGTGTCGAAGATGAATGTCCGCGCCGTATTGACCAGATGTTCGCGCAGCAGCGGCGATCCCAGCACTGCGCCGCCCTGTGCGCCCAAAGCCTTTGACAGGGTGGCGGTCACCGCGACGTGCGGCGCGCCTGCGAGACCGGCCGCGTGCGCCGCGCCCCGTCCGTTTCCCGCGACGCCGATGCCGTGTGCTTCGTCAACCACCAGGAAAGCGTCGTATTCAGCGCACAATGCCGCGGTGCGCTGAAGATCGGTGGCGTCGCCGAGCACCGAATAGATCGACTCGACCGCCACGATCGCCCGCTCCTGCGCCCGGTCGCGCAGCAAGTGCGCGAGGGCGTCCAGGTCGTTGTGCGGGCAGATCGCGACGGGGGAGCGGGACAGCCGCGCGCCGTCGATCAGCGAGGCGTGGATGTGCGCGTCGGTGATCAGCAGCGTGTCCGGCGAGCCGAGTGCGGTGATGACGCCGATGTTCGCGGTGTAACCACTGGAAAAACCGAGCGCGGCCGGTTGCCCGGTGAGGTCGGCCAGTTCGCGTTCCAGCTCCGTGTGACACGGCGTGGTGCCGGTGACGACTCGGGACGCGCCGGCACCGGCTCCGTACTTCTCGACGGCCTGGACGGCGGCCGCGCGCAGTCGCGGATCGGTGCTGAGGCTCAGATAATCGTTCGACGCGAGATCCAATGTGGACTTTCGCGGATGCCGCCGATCATCGGTCCGCCGGACGAGACCGGCGACGTGCCGGTCCCGGCCGGCGGCGGTCAGCCAGTCGTGCATCGACACCATGGCGGTCACGCGTTGGGTGCGGCGGCGGTGCCCGCTCCGCGTTCCCGCAGCGCCGGGGTGGTGTGCTCGGCCGGCTGCTGCTCGCCCGCGCCGAGAACCTCGAAGCCCGCGTCGGCGATCATCTCCAGATCGGCCTTCGCGGCCTGGCCTTCGCTGGTGAGGTAGTCGCCGAGGAACAGCGAGTTCACCACGTGCAGCGCGAGCGGCTGCAGCGATCGCAGGTGCATCTCGCGGCCGCCGGCCATCCGGACTTCCGTTGCCGGGCAAGCGAACCGGGCCAGCGCGAGGATGCGCAGCGCGCGCAGCGGGCTCAGCTCCCAGGTTCCGGCGAGCGGCGTGCCCTCGAACGGCATCAGGAAGTTGACCGGGATCGAATCGCTGCCGATGTCGCGCAGCGCGAAGACGGCGTCGATCAGCTCGTCGTCGGTCTCGCCCATGCCGACGATCAGGCCGGAGCACGCGGAAAGCCCGGCGGACTTGGCCTTTTCGACGGTGTCGACGCGGTCGTCGTACCCGTGCGTCGTGCAGATCTCGGAGTACCGCGACTCGCTCGTGTTCAGGTTGTGGTTGTACGCGTCGACCCCGGCGTCGCGCAGCTTCTCGGCCTGCCCGTCCTTGAGCAGCCCGAGGCAGGCGCACACCTCCACGCCGGAATGCGCGGACTTCACCGCCTCGACGGCCTGGGCGACCCGGTCGACGTCGCGGTCGCTCGGCCCGCGCCCGCTCGCGACCAGGCACACCCGCGACGCGCCGCCCTGAATGCCCGCGCCTGCCTGGCGCGCCGTTTCCTCGGCGGACAGCCACGAGTACTTGAGGATCTGCGCGGACGACCCGAGCCGCTGCGAGCAGTACCCGCAGTCCTCGGGGCACAGGCCCGATTTCAGGTTGACGAGGTAGTTGACCTTGACCCGGTTGCCGAAGTGCGCGCGCCGCAGCCGTCCGGCAGCCGCGACCAGGCCGAGCACGTCCTCGTCCGGCGCTTCCAGCACCGCGCGGGCGTCAGTGCGGTCGAGTACGCCGCCGGCCAGCTGCCGGTCGGCCAGGTCGTCGAAGGTTTTGAACACCTGTCAAATTCTAGGCGGCCGATCGGCCGGAAGCAAGCGGCAGGCAGAATGAGCGGGGTGAAGGTGACGCGAGACCAGATCGTCGACCGGGCCTACGAGCTGCTGGCCGAAGCGGGGCTGAGCGGCTTGTCGATGCGGCGGGTGGCCCTCGACCTGGGGGTCCAGCCGGGCGCGCTGTACTACCACGTCGCCAACAAACAGGAGCTGCTCGCCGTCGTCGCCGCGCGGATCCTGAAGGGGCTGCCCGGGGTGGCGAAGGACCCGCGCGAGGCGGCCGGAGACTTCCGCTCGGCGCTGCTGCGGGTCCGCGACGGGGCCGAGGTGGTGTCGTTCGTGCAGGCGTACCGGCCGGATCTGCTGGTGCCCACGCACGCGCTGCGCCGGCTGTTCACCGGGAAGTACGACGAGCGGCGCGCGGAGTGGGCGGCGCGGACCGTCGTCCACTATGTACTCGGGTTCGTCGCGGAGGAGCAGAACCACGCCGAACTGGTGCGCGCCGGGATCGTCGAGGAGGAACCGGCGCACAGCGGCGATTCGGACGAGGCGTTCGGGTTCGGCATCGACGCTATCCTCAACGGACTGTCGTGAGCGTTCAGCGCGGTCGGAGTCTCCTGGCTGCCGCCCCGCCGCCGGTGAGCGCGAACTGAAATCCGGTGGGCTGGATGCCGCGGCCGAACGCCTGGACGGGCTCGAAGGGGGGCTGATGATCGTGATGGTGCGGTTCGCGGCGGGATCGACGACGCGGAGCGCGGCTCGGGGTGCCGAGGGTCTCGCCGGCTTGAGTGCTGCGCCCCGCCGATGAGCACCCGCCGGCCGGCTACTTCCCCCAGATCAGGCCGCGATTCCCCCGACCACGCGTCAAACCTGCTTCGACCAGCCAGCCGCGCCCGTGTGCGTAGGGGTGTCGCCTGTTCGGCCGGCCAGGGGTGCTCTCATCCCGATGGACTCGATACACCCGAAGAATGACCAGCGATGTGCGACGCGCCAGGGATGATCCGGATCAAGCTGCCCTACGGCGAGCCGGCGTGGCTGGCCACCCGCTACGACGACGTTCGCATGGTGTTCGGCGACCGGCGGTTCAGCCGGGCCATGGCCGTCGACGCCGACGTGCCGAGGATGACGCCGCACAAGCTGGACGGCGGGATCATCATGATGGATCCGCCGGAACACAGCCGGCTGCGCAAGCTGGTGGCCAAAGCCTTCACCCAGAACAGGGTGCGGCAGCTGGCCGGGGAACTCGTGGACGCGGCCGGCGGCAGGACGGCGGACCTGGTGGAGAATTTCGCGTTGCCGCTGCCGGTGGCGGTGATCTGCGAGCTGCTCGGCGTGCCAGTGGCCGGCTGGCCGAAGTTTCGGGTCTGGAGCGACCGGATCCTGTCCACGAGCGAGACCACCGCTGAAGGAGTACGAGGCCAGCGAAGCGGAGCTCCAGGAGTACATGAGCGGGCTCATCGCCGCACGGCGCGCGGAGCCCGCCGATGACCTGATGACCGCGCTGATCGAGGCCCGCGACGAGCGCGACCGGCTCTCCGAGCCGGAGCTGATCGATTTGTGCGACGGGCTTCTGGTGTCCGGCAACGAAACCACCGCGTCGCTGCTGGCCGGCTCGGTCTTCGTCCTGCTGGAGCACCCCGAGCGGCGGGCCGACCTCAGCCGGATGCCGGCCGCGGCCGAGGAACTGTCGCGGTTCATCCCGCTGAGCCATTGGCCGGGCTTTCCCCGCTATGCGACCGAGGACGTCGAGGTGGGCGGTTCGCTGGTGCGCGCGGGAGAGCCCGTGGTGTCCGACTTCGCCTCGGCCAACCGGGATCCCCGGCAGTTCGAGGATCCCGATGTGCTGCGCTTCGACCGGGAGGGGGCCTCGCATCTGGGTTTCGGGCACGGTGTGCATCCCTGTGTCGGCTCGAACCTCGCCAGGGTCGAGCTGCAGGAAGGCCTGCGCGCGCTGCTGAGCAGGCTGCCGGGGCTGCGGATCGCCGGCGAGATCGAGTGGACGGCCGAGATGCCGGTGCGCGGCCCGCGCCGGATGCCGATCGGCTGGTGACGGCTGCCCGGTGCCGGGCCGGGTTGCCGCCCCGAGGCCGGCGTGGAATTCGTCGGCGGCGGATGGTGCGCGTGCTGGCTCCGGGCTCCTCGGCCGCAATGATCATCAGGTCCGGCGGCGGTACCTTCCCACGGTGGGAGTCCTATCGCCCCACGAGGCCGGATCGAGGAGCACGCCCGTTGTCGCAGTCGCCCGGTCTGGTGCCACGGATGCAACGGCACCAGGTCGTCATCTACCTGGCCGCGCTCGCCGTCGGCGCACTGGCCGGCTGGCTGGCCCCGGCGGCCGGGCCGGGGCTGGAACCGGCGATCAACCCGGTGCTGGCGGCGCTGCTGTACGTCACGTTTCTTCAGGTGCCCGCCGCCGAACTGGGCCGTTCCCTGCGCGACGGCCGGTTCCTCGGCGCCGCGCTGGCGGTGAACTTCGTCGTGGTGCCGCTGGTCGTCGCGGCGATGTCTGCCTTCTTCCCGGCCGGGCAAGCGCTGCGGCTGGGCATGCTGCTCGTGCTGCTGGCCCCGTGCGTGGACTACGTGATCGTCTTCAGCGGCCTGGCCGGAGGCAGCAGCCGCCGCCTGCTCGCCGCGACGCCGTTGCTGCTGCTCGCGCAGATGATCCTGCTGCCCGGGTTCCTGTTCCTCTTCCTCGGCGCGGACCTGGCGCGTTCCGTGCGGGCCGGGCCGTTTCTCGAAGCGTTCCTGGTGCTGATCGCGATCCCGCTGGCGCTGGCCTGGCTCACCCAGGCGTGGGCGGCCCGGCACGCGACCGGCCGCCGGTTCGCCGACGCGGCCGGGACCGCCATGGTGCCGTTGATGGCCGCGACGCTGGCGACTGTGGTGGCGTCGCAAACCCCGAAGCTCCACGGCGGACCCGGCCCGGTCGCGTCGGTGGTGCCGTTCTATGTGATTTTCCTGGTGGTGATGGCCTTGGCCGGACTGGGCGTCGCGCGGTTGTTCCGGCTGGACGTCCCGGCGGGCCGGGCGGTCGTTTTCACCGGGGCGACCCGGAATTCTCTGGTGGTGCTTCCGCTGGCGCTGGCGTTGCCGGACGAGTTCGCGGTCGCCGCGGTCGTGGTGGTGACGCAGACCTTGGTCGAGGTGGCCGGCATGGTGTGGTACGTCCGCCTAGTGCCTCGCTTGCTCCCGTAGCCGGGGGTAGAGGCGCGCCGGTTCCCCGCGATCCAGTTGCGCGCGCAGGCGGGCGGCGCCGTCCGGGAGGAACGGGCTGAGTTCGGTTGCCAGTTCCCGGCAAGTGCCCACGACGGTCCCCAATACCTCCGCCAGATCGGCACCGCGCAACGTCCAGGGCCGGGTCTGTTCGACGTACCGGTTGGCGTCGCTGATCACCTCGGCCACGGCACCGGTGGCCGTGCGGAAGTCGAAGGCGGCGAGTGCCGTGTCGATCCGGGAGGCGAGCGCGTGCACTGTCCTCAGTGGACTCGACGGGGCGATCCGGCCGGTGCGGCGGGCGAGGCTGAGCACCCGGTGCACGAGATTGCCGAGGCCGTTGGCGAGTTCGTCGTCGGCGCGGTCGATCAGCCGCGTTTCGGTGAAGTCGGTGTCGCCGAGCGGGGCGACTTCGCGCAGCAGCCACCAGCGGACGGCGTCGGCGCCGTACCGGTCGACCAGGTCGGTCGGACGGACGGTGTTGCCCGCGCTCTTGGAGATCTTCGCGCCGTCCAGAGTCAGATAGTCGTGCACGAAGATGGTGTCCGGCAGCCGTTCGCCGGCGGAGAGCAGCAGCGCGGGCCAGTACACGGCGTGGAACCGCAGGATGCCTTTGCCGATCACGTGCACTCGCTCGGCCGCCTGGGCCCAGCGGGACGGGTCGGCGGTGAGGTAGCTGGCGAGCGCGTCCCACCAGACGTAAATCACCTGGTCCGGGTCGCCGGGCACCGGGATGCCCCAGCCGTCCGAGCGCGCGGCGGGCCGGGACACGCTGATGTCGGACAACCCGGAGCGGACGAATCCCAGCACCTCGCGGAGCCGGGCGGCGGGTTCGATCCGGAGGCGCCCGGTTTCCAGCAGGTCCCGGATTTCTCCGGCATAACGGGAAAGCCGGAAGAACCAGTTCTGTTCGGTGACGATTTCCGGCGGGGTTTCGTGTTCCCGACGGCGTTCGCCGTCCGCGTAGAACTGTTCGCAGCCCACACAGTAGCGGCCGGTGTAGTCGCGCAGGGAGAAGTCGCCGCGGCGGGCGCTGGCTTGCCACAGGCGCCGGACGCCGTCGAGGTGGCGGCGATCGGTGCTGGTGCGGATGAAATCGTCGACGGCGAGTCCGAGCGGTTCCCGCAACGCGGCGAAGCGCGCGGCGCCGTGGCCGACGAACTCCCGCACGGGAACGCCCGCGGCCTTCGCCGCGGTGACGTTCTTGAGAGCGTTGTCATCGGTGCCGGTGAGCAGCCGGACGTCGGTGCCGCGCAACCGCCGGTGCCGGGCCAGAACATCGGCCTGCACGAGTTCGAGCGCGTGCCCGAGATGCGGTTCCGCGTTGACATAAGGGATCGCGGTGGTGATCACGTCGGTCATGGTCAATCCTCTCCGCCGCCGGCCGACGGCGGAGAGCCCCCGGCGACGGCCGGGGCTGGGCGGGTCAGCGCACGAGAACGGGCCCCAGGCCGGGGCTCGTCATCGGTGCGGTGGTCATGCCTTCCATAGTGGCCGGGCACCCGCCTTCGGGACCACTGGTTTTCTTCCCCACGTCACGGACGTCCCCGCCGCTTGTTGCCCGGGCAGCGTCGCCTTGAGTTCCTGCCACTGGTTTTCAGCGTCCGGTCGTGCCGTCGATCAGCTCGCGCAGGATGTCGGCGTGCCCGGCGTGCCGTCCGGTTTCCTCGATCAGGTGCGTCAGCGCCCAGCGGACGCTCGGGCCGGCGCGGCCCGGCAGCGGGGCGGCGAGATCCGGGCAGCTGTCGAGAAGTTCGTTGGCGAGTTCGACGGCTTCCCGGTAGCGGGCGACGACGTCGGCGACGCTGTCCTCGGTGCGGAACGTCGAGGGCCAATTCTTCACGGTCTCGCCGAGAAACAGCGACCGCTCCACGAAGGTCAGGTGGTTGAGCAGGCCGACCAGATTCGTCCCGGACGGCACCGCGGCGGCGTGGGCTTCGGGCTCCGGCGCGCCGTCGACCTTGGCGGCGACCGAGGTGCGGAGATAGTCGAGAAATCCGCGCAGGACTTCGGTTTCGCTGCTTCCGGTACGGGGCGGCGGGGTGTCGCGACGGCGGGCCACAGTGGTCTCCTTCGGGGTTCAGGCGGTGCGGCGGATCAGCAGGACGTGGTCGACGACCTCGGCGGTCTGGCCGTCCGGCCCGGTCGCCAGGCGAGTGGGGGAGTCCGCGCGCTCGACGGTCCACCGCACCGGATCGAGGGCGAGGTCCGCGGCGATCTCCGCGGGGCTGGGGAAACGCGCGTCCGGATCCTGGTTCCACGACCACGGCGCGATCGAGCCGTGGTCCACGACCAGCAACCGGCCGCCTGGCCGCAGTGCGTGCGCGGCGGTGCGCAGGACTGTCGACCGGTCCAGTTCGAAGGGGGTCTGCAGGTAGTGCGCTGTCACGAGGTCGAACGCACCGGCCGGGAAGCTGACCCGCAGGTCGTGCCGCACGGCGGTGATCCGCGGGCCGGCGAGGCGGTTGACCGCGACGGCGGAGATGTCAGTGGCGGTCACGTTCCAGCCGCGCCCGGCGAGCCAGCGTGCGTCGCCGCCGTTGCCGCAGCCGAGGTCGAGCGCGTCGCCGGGAGGAAGATCGGAGACGGTTTCCACGAGCCGGGCGTTCGGCTTCGGGTCCGAGGGCGGCCGGGCGGCGTGCACTTCGTCCCAGAACAGGTTCGCGTCGGTGGTCATCGGTCGGCTCCTCGGGTCGGGTGCGTCCAGCGTCGCCGGAGCCGGGCCCGCAGCGCACGCGATCTTGCCGGAACGGCAACTCCCGCATGCTGGACCGGATCGTTTCGCCGGTACCGTCGGAGACGAACGGTCCGGAAAGCGGGGAGCGGTCAATGAAAATCGGCGCCGTGGACATCGTTCCGATCCTCGACGGCATCGCCCGGCTGCCGCTGGCGGGCACGGTCGTGCACGCCCGGGGCGCGCGGTGGGAATGCCGCCATCAGCCGCTCGACGCCGAGGGCCGGATTCGGATGGACGTCGGATCGTTCCTCGTCCGGCTCGGCGACCGGACGGTGCTGGTCGACGCCGGGACCGGGCCGGGATTCGAGCACGACGGCTTCGCCACCGGCGGCCTCCTCGGCAACCTGCGCCGCGCCGGGGTCGCGCCGGAGGAGGTGACGGACGTGGTCTTCACCCATCTGCACGTGGACCACGTCGGCTGGTCGAGCGTGCGCGGCGAAGCCGTTTTCCCGCGGGCGGCCTTCCGCATGCACGCTGCCGACTGGGCGCACTTCACGACCGGCGAAACCGCGGATCCGGCGGTGCGGGCCACGTTCGCGCCGATCCTCGGACAGGTCGAGACCTTCGACGGCGAAATCGAACTGGTCCCCGGCCTTGTCGCCCGTCCCGCGCCCGGCCACACGCCCGGCTCGACGGTTTTCGTGGTCAGCGACGCCGGCGAACGCGCCCTGCTGCTCGGCGACGTCCTGCATACCGTCAGCGAGCTGACCGACCCGGAATGGGAGGGCATGTTCGATGTGGACCGGCCCGCGGCGACCGCGATGCGGCAGCGGATCGCGGCCGAACTCGAGGCGTCCGGCGACGTTTTCGCGCCAGCGCATTTCCCGGGACTCGCCTTCGGGCGGCTGGTCACCGCGGCCGGGATCCGGCGGTTCGCCTGGGCCTGAGCGGGGGTTACCCGCTGCGGCACCGGGGCGGGGTTTCCCGCGACCACCTGCTCGGCTGCCGCGTCCCGCCCAGCAGGACCAGCACGTCCGGGCTCACCCCCGCGCGCACCCGGGAGGCCAGCTCCGGCGAGGTCTGCCCGAGTGCCGAGTAGACCGCGCGGACCAGGCACCTCGCCGCGTGCGGGGAACGCCTGGTGCGCAACGAGACCTCCATCAGGAGGGCCTCGCGGTCGCAGGTGCGGCCGCGGTTCGCCGCCACGATGCCCAGCCGGGTTTGCTCGGCCAGAGGAAGGCATCGCAGCAGGCTGTCGACGACGCAGTCGATCGCGAGCCGGTTCCGTTCCGTGCGGGGCAGGCGAGGCCCGGGCAGAATTTCCTTCCGCACCACCATGGACCATCAACTCCTGGCCGCAGAGTAGCCGATCCGGCGCGCGCGGCGACGTTCCGGTTCCGTGCGACGGAAAACGATCCGGCGGAGTCCACTGTGGACGGATTCAGCCGGGCGAGCCGGACAAAACGGCGAGCCGGTCGAGCGACTCGCGGATCCGCGCGGGCACGTCGTCGCGGTCCTGGCCCGCCGGAACCGACAGGTGCAGCGTCGCGTGGCTCGTGCCCGCCGCGCCGGGCGCGACCTGGAGCTAGCCGCCGTTCCATTCGAGCCGGAGCCGGTCCGGGCGCCGCGACCGGCTCCGGCAGCCATTCGTTCAGGTGCGCGGCATCGGAGGCGACGGCGTAGACGTGGCCGGCCGGCGCGGGCATCCTCCGCCGCGTTTCGAACTCGCTCATCATCCCGCCTGCCCGTTTCGCGGCGGCGTGAAACCGGAGGGTCCACAGTGGACGTTCACGGACGGTGAGCTGCCCGGTTCACCCCGCGTCGCGGAGGAGGGCGTCGAGGTCGGCGGGCGTGCCCGGCGTCCGGAGCCCGGGCGGCGCGAGGCAGCCGATCCGGTGGTCGTCGTCGCGGACCGCGGCCGCGAATTCGGCGACGCGGGACGCGGGCGGCGCGACCGAAGGCCCGGCCAGGTAGCGGATGACGATGAGGTCTTCGCCGGAATGCGTTTCCACGGCGGCGGCCCAGCCGTGGATCTCGTCCCACAGCAGGGCGACGTCGCGGCCGGGGTAGGCGGGCAGACGGCCGTCGAGCGCGACGTAGGCCGACACCGGGGTGTCGTGGTCGACGGTGCAGGATTCGAGGCCGATGCCCAGAGCGCCGGTGACCTCGGCGAGGTAGTTCCACAGGCGCACCGACGCGGGGTGCGACGAGCCGGTCTGGGCGGTGTGCAGCGGCAGGGACACGGGGACAACGCCTTTCTCGCGCGAAGGACTGGCGCGGAACAGGGGTTTCCTGTCCCGCGCCACGGGCCGCATCCGGTGGCGCGGCGGGGTTCTCCGGCTAGCGGCCGGAACGCGCCCTCGCGGGCGGCCCGGACCTTATTCCCGGTGACGGGGCCCGGGAAACCCGCGGAGCGCGGCGAATCGGCCCGCGAGGCCGGCCGGTCATCGGATTCACCTCCGCCGCTCGACAGGGGACGCCCTTTTCTTCTAGCATGTCATCGAACTGATGACAACTGCCAAGTCGTCGAGAGGATGACGCGATGGCGGAGGTGGACCCCGGCCCGCTGATCCAGGGCGTCCGCGAGGCGGTGCTGGCCGCCCGGGACGGCGGCGCGGCGGCCGACCGGTCGCTGGCCGCGCTCTCCGTGCTGCGGGCGCTGCGCGACCAGCTCGGCGAATGGGAACCGGAACTGATCGCGTCCGCGCGCGCGGCGGGCGCGAGCTGGGCGGCGCTGGCCCCGGCGCTGGGCGTGGCGAGCAGGCAGGCGGCCGAACGCCGGTACCTGCGGGTGCGGCCGTCGGCGACCGGGGAGGCCACTGGCGAAGCACGCGTCGACGCCGAACGCGGCCGCCGCGCGGGAGACCGGGCAGTCGCCGGCTGGGCCCGGCGCAACGCCGCGGTGCTGCGGCGGCTGGCCGCGGAGGCCAGCGCCGCGCCCGGCTTGGACCCCGCCGGACAGGAAAGCGCCGACCGGCTCGGCGTCGCGCTGGGAGACGACGACGTCACGAACCTGCTGCCGCCGCTGGCCGACCTGCGCGCGCATCTCGAACCGCGGCACGCCGCACTGGCGGACCGCGTCGGGGAGATCGCCGAGCACGCGGACCGGCTGCGCGAGGACGCGGCCGGGCAGCGGCGCGGTCGTGCGCGATGAGCGCCGCGCGATGAGCGGGCGCGGCGTTCGGGTCGCGACGTGCCGGGCTGGTCCGGCTGGCGGTGCGGGGGCGTGGTGTGCCGGGTCGGGTGCGTGGTCGGTGGTGGTGTGCGGGCTGGGCGAACGGGGTTGTCCGGGTGTGCCGGGCCGGGTTGGCTGGCGGTGCGGGGACGCGGCGGCCCAGTGGTGCGTCCCGGGCGCGGCGAGCCATTCCGCGTGCCCGGCTGGCGGCGACGTGCCCGCCGGGCAAACCAGGTCGTCTGGGCGTGCCGGATCAGGCCGGCCGGCAGCGCAAGGCCGCCGCGGCAAGGGCACAGCCACGCACATCGAGCCAGGCAGTGCGCTCCGCCGGAAAATCGCCGGTCGCCCCCAGCCGCAAATCGCCGGTCGTCCCCAGCCGCGACACCGCGTCGCCGCGCTGGTTCGGCGAGCACGCCGACCGGCCCGGCGACCACCAGCCAAGGCCGCGCCGAAACGCGGTGCAATGAGCCGAATGTCTCCCCCCGGGCGCCCCGCACTGCCGCCGTTCCCGGGATCCGAGATCATTTCCCCGCGGCGGCATTCGTGCGAGCCGCCGTCGTGAGGCATGCTATTCGCGGTTGAGCAGCCAGCCGCGTCCTTTTCCTGCCCGGACGAAGAGCGCTCCGGGCTTCCTGAGGAGGGAAAGAGCGATGAGTGAGCTGACCGACCCGGTGATCGACCCGCCGGGTTCGCTGTCGATCGAACGGGCCGACCGCTCGCCCGCGGCGGTGCTGGCCCTGAACGGGGACCTTGACCTCGGGACCGCCCCGAAATTGACGGCCGCGGTCGCCGAGACCGTCACCGGGAAGCCCCCGGTGCTGGTGCTGGACCTGACCGGGGTCGATTTCCTCGCGTCGGCGGGGCTGACCGTCCTGCTGGCCGCGTGCCGGGAAGCGCCGGAGGGGACGCAGGTGCGGATCGTGGCGTCCGGCCGGGCGACTCTGCGGCCTATCCAGCTCACCGGGCTGGAGCAGAGCCTCCCGCTGTACCGCACGCTCGACGAGGCGCTGGCCGCGGAGTGATCAGTGCGCCCCCGCAGCGCGCTGGAGCACCACGAGTGCGACGTCGTCCTGCGGGGGCCGCGATCCCACCATCGCGGCCATGATCCGGGCGCAGGCCCGGTCCGGGTCCTCCGGACGGACCAGTCCGGCGAGCTGGTCCATGCCGGTGTCGACGAGCCGGTCCCGGCGCTCGACGAGACCGTCGGTATAGAACGCGGCGACGGCTCCCGGCGGCAGTTGCACCATGGTGGTGCGCCGTTCGACGGTGGCCCCGACCGTCAGGCCGACCGGCGGGTCCGGCGGGGCAGGCACGAGCCGCGCCGGTTCGCCCGGCGAAGCCAGGACCGGCGGCAGGTGCCCGGCCAGCGACAGCGCCATCGTCTGGTGGCCGGGTCTGAGGATGCCGTAGGCGACCGTCGCCATCACACCGTGCTCGAAGTGGTTCGCTTTGCGGTCGAGTTTGGCGAGGACTTCCGCGGGATCGTCGCAATCGAGCGCGTACGCCCGCAACGCGCTGCGGAGCCGCCCCATGATGACCGCGGCTTCGAGACCGTGCCCGGAAACGTCGCCCATCACGATGCCGGTCTGGTCTCCGGGAAGCCGGAACACGTCGTACCAGTCGCCGCCGAGCCCGGCCTCCGCGCCCGGCACGTAGCGCGCGGCCAGGCGCAGGCCGTCGATGACGGGCAGGACGCCCGGCAGCAGGCTGCGCTGCAACGCGATGGTCGCGGCCTGGTTCTGGTGCATGAGTTCTGCCTGCAGCACGGCGGCCAGCCGGTCGGCCAGCAGCCGCAGGGTTTCGATGTCGGTGGTGGTGAACCGGCGGTCCCGCGCGGCTCCGATGTGCAGGACGCCGACCAGTTCGGTGCCGGCCAGCATCGGGACGCCGAGCATGGTGTGCAGGCCGCGTTCGGCCAGCAGCGCGTTCAGCACCGTGGTCTGGTCGACCTGGTCGATGACGACCGGCTCCCGGCGCGCGGCGACACTGCCGGGGAATCCCGCGCCGACCGGCACCTGGACTCCCTGGTAGACCTCTTCCTCGAGACCGGCGGCGGCGATCGCGACAAGGCGCTGCCACCGGGAATCGTGACGCAGCACGGTGGCGGTGTCGACGTCGAGAACGGCGCAGGCCCGCGCGAGGACCTTGGTGAGCTCCTCGCCGAGCGCGGCGTTGCTCGCCCCGGCGCCGAGGATTTCGGCGAGGCGAGTGCGCGATTCGGGCTCCGGCGCGTGAGACGGCATGCAGCGACAGTAGCCGAACCGTCGCCGCGGTCCAGCGAGGAGAGACAACAGGTGTGAAGTCGGCCCCGTCCGGGTACGCCCGATGGGGCACCGGCGAAGTCGAGCACGAGAAAGGGACTTCCCCACGTGATGTCAAGCGGCTGCGGCGAGGAGCGGCGAAGCGCGGCGGCGCTTTCCGGCGCAGGCAGTTCCCGGCACTCCGTCGCGCCGTCGGCGGGAGCGGGGCCTTGTTGTCCTGGCCGAACGAGGAGGGGCCGGCGGTGACCGTCTCGGCTTCCGGGGCGGGCGACCCGCCCTGGGTACTGGATCTGGAGGGCACCGGAGTTTCCGCGCTGCCGCGGGTGCGCGCCTGGGCGGGCAAGTCGCTGGGGCATCTGTCGCCTGACCATCTCGCGGACGTCCTGATGGTGGTCGAAGAACTCGCGTCGAACGCTTACGAGCACACCTCGGGTCCCTCCTGCGCGCGGTTGACCGTGCTGCCCCGGCCGTGCGTCGTCGTGATCGA
Organism: Amycolatopsis rubida; assembly: GCF_900115345.1. Classification (GTDB taxonomy): domain Bacteria; phylum Actinomycetota; class Actinomycetes; order Mycobacteriales; family Pseudonocardiaceae; genus Amycolatopsis; species Amycolatopsis rubida. Next base: position 108,919 of record NZ_FOWC01000020.1, read on the forward strand.
GGTGGAGGACCCGGAGCACGGGCGTCCGGAGGTCCGCCCGCCGGACTTCGAACGGGCGCGCGGCCGGGGAATGCTGCTCGTCGACCGGCTCGCCGACGACTGGGGAGTGCACGAGCATTCCGGCGGCAAGACAGTCTGGGCCCGGCTCGGCTGCGGGGTGCCTGCCCGGGAGTCCTGCGAATCGTCCCGCTGAGGCCGCGGTTCACCGGCCCTGCCGCGGGCCGGAGTCGTCGTTCGCCGCCGGACGTGCCGGTTCGCCGGGGATGGTCTCGCGTTCTTCCTCCGGGGATGCCGCCGCGGACGTCTTCGGGTTCGCGCGGTTCGGCCGTGGTCTCGCTCCTTCCGTTCCCGGATGCGGGTATCCGGCAGGCGAGGCGGAATGGCCGCAGGGGACATTCCCCGGGCCGCGAGGGCGGGCTGTGGAGATCGCCGGGCAGCGGTGCTGCCGGCGCTTGACCGGCCGATTTCGGGGCGGTGCGGCGGAAATCGTGGTTTGTCCTGACTGGACGGGGGTATCCGGGCGGACCGGCCGAGCCGGAGGACCGCCAGGCCGACGTCCGCGCTCCCCGTGTCGGAGGCACGACCGCCGGGCAGAGTATTCCGGCTGCCCGGGGCCTGCCGTCCGCGATGAGGACACTGCCTTGCTTTCCAGCGTGCTGACCGCAGACCCGCGAACCGGCAGCGGTGCACTGGCCAACGCCCTGGCGCGGACTGGAGCCGCCGTCGTCGCGGCGGACTCCGGGAAACCTGAGAAACCGGACCGTACGACGTCGTGGTCGGCAATCCTCCGCACGCGCCTTCTCCGCCGCCGACGGTCCGTTCGACTCGCGCGTGGGATGCCGGACGGGCGCGCGATACTGGACCCGTTGTGCGTGGCCGATCCTTTCCTGCTGACCCGCACCGGCGCGCTGTACCTGGTGCGGCCGACGGTGTCCGATGTGGACAAAACGCGCTTCGCGCGGGCCGAGGGAGGCGCTGGCGCGGCCGGAAGGGCGGTCTCTACTTGACAGAACGCGGTTTCGTGCGGCCTGGCGACCGCATGGCGGAACTGGGAATGCTCCGTGCCGCCTCCCGGAACCCGGTGGCGTTCCACCTGGGTCGCGGGCAGTTCCTGATGGACGGCCGCCCTGTCCGCGAGCCGCCCGGGCACCTCGTCCCCGACGCCGTGATGCCGACCGATGTCCCGCGGCGGCGACGAGCGGTTACGCGTCGCATGCATGCCGGTCGATCGGGATCACCGTTCAGGCGTGGAACCGGGTGGTCTCGTCCAGCGGAACGCGTCCGGCGGCGAACCGGTTGGCTGGTGCGGTGCGGTCGGCGTACCCGAACGAGATTCCGAACAGCGGCTTCCCTCGTTCGAGGCCGAGCGTTTCCCGCACCGTGTCGACGTAGAAGCTCAGCAATCCTTGCGGGCGCCGCCCGCCGCGGCCCGGCGCTTCTGGTGCACGGCTTCGTAAATGGCTTCGCTGTACGGGAAATCGACCGACCGGCGGCTTTCCTGGTGTGCGGCAACCAGTGCGTCGGCGAGTTCGTTCCGCTTGGCGCCGCTGACGACCTCGACCTGCCACGGCTGCGCGTTGGAGCTGGACGGCGCCGCGGCGGCGTCGGCGAGGAATCCGCCCGCCAGCGGGCCGCCGACGAGGGAGAGGCCCAGCAACAGGCCGGTCCAGCTGGAGATCCGCGTGGATTCCTTGGGCGGCACCAGAACCTGGACCATCGCCATCGCCCCGACGAGCAGCCCGCCGGCCCCGATGCCTTGCAGTGCACGGAAACCGATCAGCGCGCCCATGGTCGGAGCCAGGCCGCACAGCATGGATCCGGTGAGGAAGACCGCCACTGACAGCAGGAACATCGCCTTGCGGTCGAACTGGTCGCTGAGCTTGCCCCACACCTGGGTGGACGCCGCGATCGCCAGCGCGTAGGCGGTGATGATCCAGGTCATCGACCCCGGCCCGCCGAGATCCGCGGCGATGCTGGGCAGTGCGGTGGCGACGATGTAGCTGTCGAGCATGCCCAGCGCCATGCCGGACAACGCCCCGGCGATGCCGATCTTGACGCGCTCGGTGAACAGGCTGGTTTCTTCCGGCGCGGCGGTTCTCGGCATGGCTGGACGTCCTTCCCCCGGATGCTGTGCTCCCAAGGTAGCCATAAAAGTGCCCACTAGGCAACTTTGCCTAATGGGCACTCCGCTCGCCGTCCGTGAGGGGAACCCTCAGGGAATCTGATTCCCTCACGGACTTCGGCCGGGCTAGGTGAGCTTCAGCAGCAGTTCGCTCAGCTCGACCGGCATCGTGATCATGCAGTCGTGCCCGGTCGGCAGCTCCCACACCTGCGACGGTGTCCCGTTCGGCTGGATCGCCGGGACCGGACGGCGGGTGATGCCCTTCAGGGTCGCGCCGACGCAGTGGATGTGCGTGCGGGGGATCGCTCGCGCGGCGGGATTGTCGAGCCGCGCCGGTTGCTGCAGGCAGCGGACCGGCTGGTCGGAGAGCATTCCGCGCACCCACGCGACGTTGGCCGGGTCGGTGACGCCGAACAGTCCGAACGGCGCGGGCTGCTCCGGCAGCGGCGGAACGCGCCAGCCGTCGCCGTGCTGCTTGGCGAGGTCGATCAGGCTTTGGCTGACCGGCTGGACGTCGACCGCGGTTTCGCCGTCCTCCGGCACCATCGCGTCGAGGTAGACCAGTCCGGCCACCCGGTCCGGCACCTCGTTCGCGGCCGACGAGATGACCATCCCGGCGTAGCTGTGTCCGACGAGGATCACGTCCTCTTCGCCGCGGAGCAGGTCCACGATGTCCTGGACGTGAGTGTCGAGCCCGATTTCGGGGCCGAGCAGGTGTTTCTTGTCGCCGTAGCCGGTCAGCGAGGGCGCGAGCACCCGATGTCCCGCCGCTTCCAGCAGCGGGACCACCCGGTCCCAGGCCCGGCCGCTGTGCCACGCGCCGTGGACCAGAACAAACGTCGTCATAGTCAGGATTCCTCGGGTTTTGCGGTTACCGGAAGTAACCCGGTACTGTCTGAGAACCATCGTGATCGTCCGTGCGGCGGCGGGCAATAAGGCACTATTTAGTGCCTCGGTTCTCCGGAGGTAACCATGGCCGACGAGGTGTGCCGGACCCGCGTGGTCCTGGAAATCGTGGGGGACAAGTGGGCGCTGCTGATCGTCCGCGTGCTGCGCGACGGCCCGCGGCGGTTCACCGAACTCAAAAGGGAAATCGAAGGAATCAGCCAGCGGATGCTCACCGTGACGCTGCGGGATCTGGAGCGTGACGGGATTCTCACGCGGACTGTCCGCAATGTCATGCCGCCGCATGTTTCCTACGAGCTGACCGCAATGGGCCGGACTCTTCGCGAAGCGACCGCGCCATTGCTGGAATGGAGCGTCGAGCATTTAGCGAAGATCGAAAAGGCTCGCGCGGACTACGACGCCCGCTGAACGGAACGCGCCAGTTCGCTGAACCGGCGCAGCAGCGGATCGCTTGACCGGCGCGCCGGCCACAGCAGGCGCAGCGCCACGCGGGGCGCGTTCCGCAGCGGGATGTGCGCGACGCGCGCGTGGGTGTGCGCCTCCGCGGCCGAGGTGGTGGTCGATCCGACGGCCCGGCCGGACGCGATAATCGTGAGCCATTCGTCGTAGCTGCCGCACTGGGTCACCCGCGCGGGCCGGTTTTCCGGCGGCCAGTCGAGCGGACTGGTCGCGCCGCTGACCGTGTTCACGACCACCGGATGCGCGGCCAGATCCGCCCAGTCCAGCTCCGCGCGCGCCGCCAGTTCCGAACTCGCGGCGACCGCGGCCAGCCGGTCTTCCTCGAACAGCAAGCTTCCGCTGATCCCGGACGCGCCGATCTCGCCGCGCACCAACGCCGCGTCGACGTCGCCGGAATACAGGGCGGCCACGATGTCGTCGCGGCGCAGGAGGGTGGCGGTCGCGCCGGTCGCGGTTTCGAAGGCGGTCAGCAGGTCGCTCGCCCACGGATCCGGCAGTGCCCACTGGAACCCGATCCGCAGCCCGGCGTTGCCGCCCGCCGCGGCGAGTGCGGCGTCGAGGTCGCGCAGCACGATGCGCAGCCGTCCGAGCAACTCGCCGCCGGCTTCGGTCGGTACGACGCCGTGCGGCGTGCGCTCCAGCAGGCGGGTGCCGACCGACTCCTCGAACTGCTGGATCGTGCGCGTCAGCGCAGGCTGGGTGATCAGCAGTTCGCGGCTCGCGGCCGTGAACGTGCCGCACGCCGCGACCGTCACGAACGCGCGCAGATGCCGCAGTTCGACCTCCATGTCCGGCAGCCTACCCAGCTATGCCCGCCGCGCATGGCACCGCTGTGACCGGCATTTCCCCGCCAGGTTCCGGATTTCTAGCGTGGGAAGCATGGACCAGGAGTTGACGGCCTTCCCCGGCTGGATCGCGCGCGACGCCCGGCCGGCTCGGTCCGGCGAGGCTGGACGACCTCGACACCACTGTCCGCGTGCGCTGCTCCAGCATCAATTACAAGGACGCGCTCGCGCCGCACGGCCGCCCCGGCATCGTCCGTCGCCCTCCGCTCGTCGTCGGGATCGACCTGACCGGAGACGTCCTCTCGCCTCGGCATCCGCGCTACCTCGGCACGCTCAACGGCGCAGGAGCCGGCGAAGACCTGCACGGCGGGCTGGCGGCGACCTCGACCGCGTCCCCGCGCAACTCGGCCCGCTCCCCGCGGCGGCGATCGGCGCCGCCGGGTTCACCGCCGCGCTGAGCCTGCTCGTTTTGGAACGCCACGGCCTGGCCCCGGAAACCGGACCGACCCTGGTCACCGGCGCGGGCGGCGGCGTCGGCTCGATCGCAGTAGCGCTGCTCGCGGCGGCGCAGTACGAGGTCATCGCTGCCACTGGCTGCCGAGCTGTCCGCACAACTCGCCGCGCATGTCCTCGACCGCGCCGAACTCGCTTCTTCTGGCAAGCCGTTGGGCAAACAGCGCTGGACAGGCGCAGCCGACACGATTGGCGGTTCCGTCCCCGCTGGTGCGCTTGCCGGTCTGCAACACTTCGGGGTCGCGAGGACTTGCGGACTTGCCGAGTGCCCCGGCAACGTCCTGCCGTTCATCCTGCGCCGCGTCGCCCTGCTCGGGATCGACCCGATCCGCACGCCTCCGCTCCGTCGCGAGGCCGCCTGGCAGCGCCGGGCGCAGTTGCTCGATCCGGCGCTCCTGGACTCCGTGACGCGGGTCGTCCCGCTCGCGGAGGCCGAGGACGCCGCCGCTTCGCTCCTGGCCGGTGCAGGTACCGGGCCGCAACATGGTCGACGTCGCTTCGGCCTGAAAGGAAACACAATGGACGCCTTCGACGAATTGATGACCCTGCGCGACGGCCCTCGTCCCGCGGCCGGCGAGGTCACGATCACCGGCTCGGACCCGCTTTTCGCGTCGCCGTTGCGGATCGGCGAGACACTCGCCGACGCACTCGCCGCCCGTGCGGTCGCCGCGAACGACCTGTGGGAGTTGCGGACCGGACGTCGGCAGAGGATTGCGGTGGATGTCCGCGCTGCCGCGGCCACCGCTCTCGGCGGTGAAGACATGACGCTTGTCCGCTCGGCGGACGGCGATTACCGTCCCGCGCCGCTTTCTCCTGCTGTCGAGCACATGGTCGCGCTCACCCAGCCTTGGCCGACTGCCGACGGACGGTGGTTTCTGCCGCATTTCAATCTGCCGCATCTGGAACGCCGGGTCTTGGCCGTCCTCGATTGCGAGGCGACGCCTGCCTCTGTTGCCGCGGCCGTCGCCGAGTGGAAGGCCGATGATCTGGAAGACGCTATCGCCGCCGCCGGCGCGTGCGGGGGAACCGTGCGGACGCCGGAGGAATGGCTCGCGCATCCGCACGGTTCCTCCCTGGCCGCACGTCCTGTTGTCGAAATCGCCAAAATCGGCGACAGCGCTCCTTCCGCGCTGCCCGCTGGCGGTGCTTCGCCGCTTTCGGACGTTCGGGTCTTGGACCTGACTCGCATTCTGGCTGGCCCCACTGCCACGTTGAGCTTGGCGGAGCATGGTGCGAACGTGCTGATGGTGACCGCGCCGCATCTTCCTCAGGTGGCGCCGTTCGTCCGGGATACCAGTCATGGCAAGCGAAGCACCTACCTTGACTACTCCACAGCGGACGATGCTGCTCGGTTGCGTTCGTTGGTCAGCGCGGCCGATGTGTTCGTCGAAGGCTACCGCCCAGGCAGGATGTCGGCGCACGGCTTCGGCCCGGAAGACGTCGCGGCACTTCGCCCCGGGATCGTTTACGTGACCGTGAACTGCTTCGGCTCCGGCGGCCCGTTCGGGATGCGTGCTGGATGGGATCAGGTCGCGCAAGCCGTGACTGGTGCTTGTGTGGTTCAAGGGGGCGACCGTCCACAGTTGACACCGGTGTATCTGTGCGATTTCCTGACCGGTTTCCTGGCGAGTTACGGCGCGATGCTGGCTTTGGCGCGGCGGGTTCGGGAAGGCGGGTCGTATCATGTGCGGGTTTCGCTGTGCCAGTCGTCGATGTTGTTGCAGCGGCAGGGGTTGTTGACTGACTACGCGGATGCACCGGGTCGTCTTCCGCCTTCGGAATTCGAGCGTTACGCGGTTCTGGACGACGACACGATTTATGGCGATCTGAAGAGCCTCGGACCGGTGATCCGGATGAGCGAGACCCCGCCGCGGTGGGAGTGGACTACGCCTGAGCTGGGGAGTTCGCGGCCGGAGTGGTGACCTGCCGGCCGGGTTGGGGCGCGGTTTTCGGGGTGAAGCCGTTTGATAGTAGGGTATTCGTCCGTTCCTGGTCACGGCTTCGCGCGAATCGCCTGTCCGGGCTGTCTTGTTCGACCGGAATCAGGCGAAGCCGCCCGGTGTCGCCTGCGCCGCACTTTGTCCGAGGACGTACTATTATGGGCGGGCAGGGATGCGGGGACAGGCTCCGGCGGGCTGGACGGGCTGCTGGAGCGCGGGTGCGTAGTTAAGGTCGAGGGATGTCGACAGCAGTGGGTGGGTCAGCGAAGGGCGGCTCGCGGGCGGGGCGCCGGGTGAGCCTGGAAGCGCCGGCGGATCTCGCCGCCGCGCCCGGGTACGGGGCTCGGCGGTTGTACCAGGCGTATTTGGCGGCCTGGAATCGGCATGTCGACTCGGTGTTGACCGGGCCGCAGTTCGCGGTGCTGTCGGCGGTGCGGGCTTATCCCGGGTTCGATCAGACTGCGCTGGCCAAGGCGGTGGCGCTGGACACTTCGACGATGGCTGATGTGTGCCGGCGGTTGGAGACTCGCGGGCTGATCGCCCGCGGGCCTGCGCCGCATGATGCTCGGGCCAAGGTTTTGACGCTGACGGATGACGGGCTGGCTGCGTTTCGCGAGGTGACTCGGCGGACTCGGAAGCTGGATCAGGCGTTGCTCGCGGGGTGTCCGGAGGAGAGGCGGGGGGAGATCGCGAGGATGTTGAACGAGCTGGGGGCGTTGTGGGAAGCGGTTGCTGAGCGGCCGGAGATCTGAGGCTTCTCGGGGGCGGCTCGTCGCCTGGGGGCGACATTGCCTTTGGGGGCTGGCGTGGGGCACCCCGAAGGTTGATTGTGCTGACGGTTCGGGGGTGCTTGTCAAGGCGGGAAAGATGCCTTGACAAGCACCCCCGAACCGCAGGGAGGCCCCGGATCGGGGTGCGGGGGAGGGGCTGGGTGCCTCGATGGCGGGTGCATCGGCTGCGGCGGGAGGGGCTGGGTGCCTTGATGGTGGGTGCAGCGGCGGCGGTTTGCGGGTGGGGCTGCCTGGGTGGGTGCGCGGGCTGCGGTTGGGGTGCGCGTGGCTTGGGTGGTTGGGTGCGCGGGGGTCGGTCGTGGCCCGATGAGGTTTTCTCGGTGGCGCGGCAGGTGGCGGGTTTGCTGTAGCGGTGCTCGTCAGGGTGGGGGAGCGCTGGCGGCGAGACGGGTTGCGTGGCTTTGCTTCTGCGGAGGTCCGTGAAGGAAGCCAGGCCGGCGAAGGGGCTCCCGCGGGCGGCGGTGGGTCGTGAAGGAATCAGCGGCTGTGAGGGTGGCCCTCACGTACTGCCTCGCTGTGCGGGGTCGGGAGCTGTCGTGTCGCCTCGTTCGGTGACCGTCCCTGCACCCAGTGCGCCCAACGGAACCTCGCTGCTGCGAAATTCCCGCCGACTATTGCGTGTTCGGATAATCCGTGTTCGGATTAACTGGGTCCGGGGTGACGGTGCGCCGGAGGCGGCTAGCGGGTAGGAGGTCGGCAGGTGGCGGCGAGTCAGTCTTTCGAGGTAGTGGTCGCCGGGGGCGGGCTGGGCGGGCTGTGTGCGGCCTTGTCGTTGCGGCAGCGCGGGTTGCGGGTCACGGTGGTCGAAGCGGCGCCGCAGCTGGGGGAGATCGGGGCCGGGATTCAGACTGCGCCCAATGCCAGCCGGATTCTGATCGGGCTGGGGTTGCGGGCCGAGCTGCAGCGGGTTCGGTGCGAGCCGCAGGATCAGGTTCGGCGGCGGTGGGCTGACGGCAGCATTATCGCGCAGTTGCCGCTCGGGCAGCGGGTCGTCGACAAGTACGGGGCTCCGTATTGGCATTATCATCGGGCGGATTTGCATTCCGTTCTGCTGCGGGCATGTATTGACCCGGACGGGGCGGGGCCGGTGGTGAAGGTGGCTACCGCGGCGAAGGTCGTCGATCTTGATCGCGGGAATCCGGAGCGGCCCGCCGTGATCACTGGGGACGGGCGGCGGTTTGCGGGCGACGTTGTCGTGGGGGCGGACGGGATTCGTTCCGCGGTAAGGGATCTCGCGGGGTTTGACGACACGCTCGCGTTCTCTGGGGAGATGGCGTACCGGGCGTTGATTCCGGGGGATTCGATCGCGGCGGATCCGGCGACCCGGTTCCTGGCCGATCGGTATCATTCGACGATTTGGTACGGGCCGGACAAGCATCTCGTGCACTACATGATCCGCGGCGGCGAGTATCTCAACGTGGTGGCGATTGTGCCGTGCACGGAGGAAGTCGAGAAGAACTGGAGTGCGCCGGCCGGTGCGGAACAGCTTGCGGCCGAGTATTCCGATTGGGACGATCGCGTGCCGACGATGTTGTCGAAAGCCAAGGACGACGTCTCGGTCTGGGCGATGTACCGGCGGCGTCGCGATCCGGTGTGGGTCGACGGACGCGTCGCGTTGCTCGGGGACGCTTGCCACGCCATGCTTCCGTATCAGGCGCAAGGGGCGTCGCAGGCGATGGAGGACGGGGCGGTTCTCGCGGAGGAGCTGGGGCAGGCGACGCGCGACGGGATCGACGCTGCGCTGACCCGGTATGTGCACCGGCGGGCCAAGCACGCGGGGATGGTGCAGGACGCGTCGTTGCGGAACATGAGTTTCTATCACTTGCCGGACGGTCCGGCGCAGCGCCAGCGCGACGAAAAGCTGCGCAGCTTCGACGGCGAGTCCGATGTGTCCTACGACTGGCTGTGGAACGGAACCCCGCTGGGCGACCCCGACAACGAATCGATTCACTACCAGTTCGCCCGATAGCACGAAACGGCGCACGCAGACTTCGCAAAGGAGCAAAGGCTATGCGTACCGGAGACCAGGTGGTCCAGGACTTGCCGTGGCGCTGGCGCGTCCAGGGCAAGATCTTCCTCATCGGCGGGCTCGGCTACATGTTCGACGCCTGGGACGTCGCGCTGAACGGATTTCTCACCCCGCTGGTGGGCACGGAATTCGGGCTGTCGGCGACGCAGCGGGGGCTTGTCGCCACCGCCAACCTGATCGGCATGGCGGTGGGGGCGGTCGCCTGGGGGACGGTCGCGGACCGGATCGGGCGGAAGCGGGCGTTCAGCGTTACGTTGCTGTTGTTCGCGTTCTTCTCGGTCTTCGCGGCGTTGTCGCCGAATATCGAGGTGTTTTTGCTGCTGCGGTTCCTCGCCGGAGTCGGGCTGGGCGGCTGTATTCCGGTGGATTACGCCATTGTCAGCGAGTTTTCGCCGCGCAAGCAACGCGGCCGCGTACTGTCCGCGATGGACGGGTGGTGGCCGGTCGGCACGACGCTGGCGGGGGCGTCCGCGACGCTGCTGGTTCCGGTTTCCGGGAACTGGCGGTGGATGCTGGTGCTGATGATCCTGCCCGCGGTGCTGTTGTTCTGGGCGCGACGCGGGGTGCCGGAATCGCCGTTGTATCTGGTGCGCAAGGGACGCGAGGCCGAGGCTCGGCTGGTCATCGACGATCTTGTCGAGCGTACGGGTGCGCCGAAGGAACCGTACCGGATTGCGCCGGCGGTTCAGGAAGACAAGCGGGGCGGCGGGTTGTTCGCGGCCGTTGATCAGCTGCGGCGGGTCTGGGCCTGCAACCCGAAGGTCACCGGCGTCGCGTGGGCGCTGTTCATCACCGTGATGCTGGTGTACTACGCCGCGCTGAGCTGGATGCCGTCGATCCTGAAGGCGCAGGGGTTCGGGGAGATAGCCGCGTTCGCCTCGACCACTTTGATGAACGCGCTCGGTATCGTCGGGGTCGTGGTGGCGGTGTTGCTGGTGGACCGCATCGGCCGCAAGCGGGTGATCGCCGCGGCCGGGCCGCTCGCCGCGGTCACGCTGGTGATTTTCTCGCTGGTGCTCGGGTCGGCGGGAGCCGCGGTGGTGGCGATCGGCGCGTTCGGGCTGTTCTCGCTGGTGGTCATTCCGGTGATGTACGCGTTCGTGTCCGAGCTGTACCCGACGGAGCTGCGCGCGTCGGGGTTCGGCTGGGCGTCGTCGTCGAGCCGGGCGGTGACCGGGTTCGCGCCGCTGCTGTTCGGCAGCGTGCTGTGGCCGGTGCTCGGGCTGCCGCTGACGTTCACGCTGCTCGGCCTGCTCGTCGTCGGGGCCGTGGTGTTCATGGTCTTCTGCGCGCCGGAAACGCGGGGCCGGGAGCTGGACCGGATCGACGACGAGACCGCGCCCGCGCCGCACCAGTCCGAAATGGACACAGTCTGATTCTCGGCAGCAGAAAGGGAAGTGCATGAAGCCCGCCGCGTTCGCCTACCATCGGGCGCACGATGTCGCCGACGCCGTCGGCCTGCTTTCCGACCTCGCCGGGCAAGGGCGGGAGCCGAAAGCGATCGCGGGCGGGCAGAGCCTGATGCCGATGATGAGCTTCCGCCTGGCCCGCCCGAGCGATCTGGTCGACCTCGGGCGGTTGCGCGATCTGCCGGGGATGACCGACATCGTGCACGTCGATTCGACGCTCCGCATCGGTGCGATGACGACGCACCGCCAGGTCGAACTTGCCCGGCTCGACCCGGGGTTCGCCGTGCTGGCGGAGGCGATGCGCTACGTCGGGCACCTGCCGATCCGGTCGCGCGGCACCGTCGGCGGCAGTCTCGTGCACGGCGACGCCACCGCCGAGTGGTGCATGCTCGCGCTGCTGCTGGACGCGGTGATCGTCGCCGAAGGACCGGACGGCCGCCGCGAAATCCCGGCGGGGGAGATGTTCTCCGGCTTCTACGCGACCGCGGTGGAGGCGGACGAGGTCGTCACCGAGGTCCGGTTCACCCGGGCGGCTCCGAAGGCGGCGTTGACCGAGTTTTCCCGCCGTGCCGGGGATTTCGCCACGGTCGCGGCGGCGGTGACGCTCGAACCTCGGACGGACGGGTCGCTGGCGGGCGGCCGGGTGGTGCTGGGCGGGGTCGCGCCCGCGCCGTCGCGGGTTCCGGAAGCCGAGGAGGTGCTGCCGGGCGGCGAGCCGGGGCCGGAGCTGTTCGCGGCGTGCGGCCGGGCGGCGGCCGAGGCGATCGAGCCGCGGAGCGACGCGCAGGGGAGCGCGGATTACCGGCGTGCGCTGACGAGGACGTTGGTGGCGCGGAGTCTGGGCCAGGCGTGGGAGAGGGGAGAGCGGTGATGGTGGGCGGGCTCGGGGGGTCCCGGCTGGACGGCCGGGCGGTGCTGGCGCGAAGCCAGGTGCGGCAGAGGGGAAAGCGGTAATGGTGAGCAGGCTCGGGGGACGGCCGGGCGGTGCTGGCGCGAAGCCAGGTGCGGCAGAGGGGAGAGCGGTAATGGCCGACAAGCCCGAAGAACCCCGTTTCGACGGCCGGGGCGGCAAGTGGATCGGCGCGTCCGTGCGCCGTCGCGAGGATCCGCGGCTGGTGACTGGCCGGGGACGGTTCGTGGACGACATTCACCTCCACGGCATGCTGCACGCCGGGTTCGTGCGGGCGACCGTCGCGCACGGCAAGATCACCGGGCTCGACCTCGGGGCCACTCGCGACGTGGACGGCGTCGTGGCCGCGTACTCGGCGGAAGACCTCCAGCTCGGCGACATGGTCGCGCTGCTGGACCGTCCGCCCGAGGAGTTCACCCCGACCACGATGCCGATCCTCGCGCGCGGCAAAGTCCGGTTCGTCGGCGAGCCGATCGCGCTGGTCATCGCGAAGGATCCATACGCGGTCGAGGACGGCATCGAAGCCGCGCAGGTGAGTTACGAGGTCCTCGACGCCGTCGTTTCCGAGGAGACCGCGCTCGCCGCGAACGCGCCGCTGGTGCACGAGGACGCGCCGAGCAATGTGCTGCTGGATGTCACCTCGTTCGACACCCCGGGAGTGGACGAAGCGTTCGCGGACGGGTGCGTGATCGAACTCGTCACCCGCAGCGGCCGGCAGAACGCGTTGCCGCTGGAGACGCGCGGCGCGGTGGCGTCCTGGGACGACCGCGACGAGCAGCTTCTCGTCCAGACGTGCAGTCAGGTGCCGCACCAGGTGCGTACCGTGCTGGCGCGTTCGCTGCGGATTCCGGAGCGTTCGGTGCGCGTCGTCGTCCCGGACATGGGTGGCGGCTTCGGGCAGAAATGCGTGGTGGGGCGGGAGGAAATCGCTGTCGCGGCGGCGGCGAAGCGCTTGCGGCGTCCGGTCAAGTGGATCGAGGACCGCGGCGAGGCGCTCGCGTCCGGGTTCCTCGCGCGCGAACAGCGATACCGCACCCGTGCCGCGTTCACTCCGGACGGCGAGTTGACCGCGCTGGAGTCCGACATCGTGTGCGACATGGGCGCGTACTCGTGCTATCCGTTCACCGTCGGCATCGAGCCGTTGATGGCGGCGGCGGAAATGCCGTCGGTGTACCGGGTTCCGGCCTATCGCGTGCGGGCGCGGGCGATCACCAGCAACAAAGCGCCGACCGCGCCGTACCGCGGGGTCAGCCGTCCGCAGTACGTCATGGTGCTGGAGCGGATCATGGACCTGGCCGCGCGCCGGCTCGGTCTCGATCCGGTCGAGATCCGCCGCCGCAACGTGATCACCGAGTTTCCGTACCTGGGCATCAACCAGGTCACCTACGATCCGGGCAGCTACCTCGAATCGCTGGAGCTGGGCGAGAAAATCCTCCGCGACGAGGGCTGGTACGAGCTGCGCGGGAAGAACCCGCACATCGGCATCGGCTACAGCTGCTTCTCCGAGCGCACCGGCTACGGCTCCGAGGCGTTCGCGAAGCGGAAGATGACCGTGGTGCCCGGGTTCGACGTGAGCGAGATCCGGATGGACCTCACCGGTTCGATCGTCGTCACGAGCGGCACGATCAACCACGGGCAGTCCCACGAAACGACGTTCGCGCAGATCGTCGCGGAACGGCTCGGCGTCGACCTCGCCAAGGTGAAGCTGCGGCAAGGCGACACTGAACGGATTTCCTACGGCTGGGGCACATTCGCGTCCCGATCGGTGACCATCGGTGGCTCGGCAGTGGCTACGGCGGCGACCCGGCTGGGCGAGCAGCTCTGCCTGATCGCGGCGCACCTGATGGACACTCGGGTCGAGAACGTCGGCCTCGACGGCGAGGGCGGGGTGATCCAGCTCGACGACCCCAGCCAGCGGCTGTCGTTCGAGGAGATCGCCGACGTCGCGTACCTGCGCAGCCACCTGCTGCCGAAGGAAGCCGAGCCGACGCTCACCGCCACCGCGGCGTTCGACGTCCCCGGCGACGGCACGTTCTCGAACGCCACTCACGCGGTCGTGGCGGAGGCCGATCCGGGCACCGGCCAGGTGAAAATCCTCCGCTACGCCTGTGTCGAGGACTGCGGCGTGGTGATCAATCCGAAGGTGGTCGACGGCCAGGCGCGCGGCGGGATCGCGCAGGGCATCGCCGGCGCGCTGTTCGAGGAGGTCACCTACGCCGAGAACGGCGAACCGTCGGCGGCGAGCTTCATCGACTACCTCGTCCCGACCGCCGCGGAGATCCCCGACATCACTGTCGACCACCTCGAAACCCCGTGCGCCTTCACCGAAAGCGGAGCGAAGGGAGCCGGAGAGGGCGGCACGATCGGCGCGCCCGCCGCGGTGCTCAACGCGGTCAACGACCTTCTCTGGCACACCGGGGTCCAGCTGGAGCAGACTCCGATCCACCCCGAGGCCGTCCTCGCCGCGCTGGCTGTGACTGACCTGGCCGACCGGGAGAAAGCGGGTACCGGCGCATGACCGACAAACAGCTGATCGTCCTGACCGTCAACGGCGAGGAGCACGAACTGCTCGTCGAACCGCGGTGGACACTGCTCGACGTGCTCCGGCACAACGTGGGCCTCACCGGCACGCACGCCGGCTGCGAGCACGGCGTGTGCGGGGCGTGCACGATCCTGGTCGACGGCGAACCGGTGCGCGCCTGCCTGATGTACGCCGTGCAGGCGGAAGGCTGCGCGATCCGGACCGTCGAGGACCTCGGCACCCCGGAGGAGCCGAACGATCTGCAGCAGGCGTTTTCCGAACACCACGGCTTGCAGTGCGGCTTCTGCACGCCGGGCTTCCTCATGCTGGCCGAAGGGTTCCTCGCTCAGGAACCGTCGCCGACGCGCGAGGAGATCCGGGAGGCGGTGTCGTCGAACCTGTGCCGCTGCACCGGGTATCAGACCATTGTGGACGCGATCGAGGCGACCGCCGCCCAGCGGTCGGCCGGATCCGGCAGGAAAGAGGACGCGGTCCGATGATTCTGGAGAACACCCTTGATCTTCCCGGCGATCCGGACACGGTGTTCGCGCTGCTCAACGACGTCGAGCGGGTCGCGGGCTGCCTGCCCGGCGCGGTGCTGGAGGGCCGCGACGGCGAGTCCTACCTCGGCAAGGTCAAGTTCAAGGTCGGCCCGGTCAGCGCCGCGTACGCGGGCAAGGTCCGGTTCACCGAGATCGCCGAGGGCGAGCGCCGGCTGCGGCTGTCGGCCAGGGGCGCGGACAGCCACGGGAACGGCGACGCCGAAGCGGACGTCACGCTGACCCTGGCGCCCGGTCCGAAGGGCTCGTCGCTGAGCCTGCGCACTGATCTCGTGGTGCGGGGCAAGATCGCGCAGTTCGGCAAGGGCGCGATCAGCACGGTGTCGAACCGGATCCTGCAGCAGTTCGCGCAGAACCTCGGTGCGCTGCTGGAAAACGGCGGCACCGCACCGGCTCCGGCGGCCACCGCCGCCGCTTCTGCCTCGGATTCGCTGGACGGACTGGCGATGCTGCTGCCGCCCAACGCGAAGCGCTACCTCCCCGTTGTCGCGGCGGGCGCGCTCGGGCTGTTCCAGGGCTGGCTGCTCGGCCGGGTCCGGTCGCAGCACAAACTGATCAAGGAGCTGCTGCGTGAACGCGCCTGAAAACGGACTGCACGGCACCGAGACCGACCGGACCTACGCCCGCGCGGGGTTCGGGGCCGCAGTGCCGCGGGGAACCGCGCCGGTGCTGGTCGTGGTCGACCTGACCCGCGGTTTCACCGAACCGGAATTCCCTTCCGGCGCGGACCTTTCCACCGAAGTCGAAGCCGCCGGAGCGCTGGTCCGGGCCGCTCGCGAGAGCGGAGCGCCGGTCGTCTACACCGCGATCAGCTACACCGCCGCGGAGGCGGACGGCGACGCGATCGCGTGGCTGCGCAAGGCTCCCGGCATGCGCAGCCTGCGCGGCGGAAGCGCCGAGGTCGCGCTCGATCCCCGGCTGGAACGGCACGACGCGGACCACCTGATCGTCAAGAAGGGCGCGTCCGCGTTCCACGGGACGAGCCTCGCCGCGCTGCTCACTGGTCTCGGCGCGGACACCGTGCTGGTGTGCGGTGCGACGACCTCGGGCTGCGTCCGGGCCACCGCCGTCGACGCGGTCCAATCCGGCTTCGACACCCTCGTCGTCCGCGACGCCTGCGGCGACCGTGCACGCGGACCGCACGACGCCGCTCTCTTTGACCTGCAAGCCAAATACGCCGATGTGATCGGCCTGGGCGAGGGCGTCGAGCTGCTCGCCAAGGCCCGCTGAACCCGGAAGGAGTTCCCGCATGTCGTCACTGCCTGACCGGGTGCTGTCCCAGTCCGCGCTCGCCGACCTGGCTGACGTTCCGGCGGCCAGCGTCTGGGCGCGCTCCGGTTCCGTCCGGCTGCACGTCCTCGACTACGGACCGGCCGACGGCGTCCCGCTCGTGGTGCTGCCCGGGATCACCAGCCCGGCGATCACCATGGACTTCGTCGCCCGGGAGCTGACCGATCTCGTCCGTCCGCTGGTGCTCGACGTCCGCGGCCGCGGCCTGTCCGACGACGGGCCCGGCTATGGCCTCGACGCGTACGCCGCGGACGTCGAAGCGGTGATCGACCAGCTGAACCTGTCCGCGCCGCTGCTGTTCGGCCACTCGATGGGCGCGCGGATCGCGGCCAAAGCCGCGTTGTCCGGCCGGGTCGCGGGCACCGTCCTCGCCGATCCGCCGATGAGCGGCCCCGGACGCCGGTACCCGACTTCGCTGGCGGTCTTCGAGTCCCAAGTGGACCAAGCGCGGCGGGGAACCAACGCGGACGAGGTCGCCGCCTCGTGGCCGCGATGGCCGCGCCGGGAACAGGAATTGCGCGCTCGCTGGCTCGCTTCGTGCTCTCGTGCCGCCATCGCGGCCACGCACGCGGGTTTCGAATCCGAGGAATTCCTTCCGCTGTGGGAAAACCTGCCCGGGCCCGCCGTGCTGCTGCACGGCGCGGAGAGCCCGGTGGTGACCTCGGCGGACGTCGCGGTGCTGGAGAAATCGAAGCATCCGCTGGCAGCCGTGGCGGGCGCCGGGCACATGATCTTCTGGGACGAACCGCAGCCCGCCCGGCACGCGCTGCGTTCGGCGCTGAAAGACGTGCTCGCCCGCTGATCCCGGCGGTTTTTTCGTACTCGGATAATCCGTATTCGGACAATCAAGGAGGTCGCCATGGACCAGAACCTGTTCAACGACATCTGCTTGCGCCAGCTGACTTTTTCCGGCGTGCACGAGGGCGAGACGGTCGTCGTGCTGACGCGCGGCGCCGAGCGCGCGGAGTACGCGGACGCCTTCCTCTGGGCCGCCCAGCAGCTCGGCGCGGCGACCTATCACCTGCGGCTGCCGTCGCCGGCGAACGCGTCCGGCGCGTGGGCGGTCGGGCAGTCCGGTCTTGACCAGCTGCCGCTCGCGGTGGAGGCGCTCAAGGCCGCGGACATGGTCGTCGACTGCACGTTCCTGCTCTTCAGCGAGGAGCAGTTCGCGATCCAGGCCGCCGGGACCCGGATCCTCACCGCGGTCGAGCCGCCCGAACTGCTGGCCCGGCTGATGCCGACGAAGGAACTGCGCGAGCGCGTCGAAATCGGCGCGGAGCTGCTGGCCAAGGCCAAGACCATGCGGATCACCAGTCCGCACGGGACGGACGTCACCTACCAGCTGGGCGTGTACCCGACGATGAGCGAGTACGGCTACACCGACCAGCCGGGCCGCTGGGACCACTGGCCCGCGGCGTTCGTCTTCACCGGCGGTTCGGACGACGGCGTGGACGGCAAGATCGTGCTCGCGCCCGGCGACGTGCTGCTGCCGTTCAACACCTACGTGCGGACGCCGGTCGAGCTGACCATCGAAAAGGGCTTCATCCAGGACATCCGCGGCGGCGCGGGCTCGTCCGGCCTCGACGCCGACCTGCTGCGCAGCTACATCGAGTCCTTCCACGACCCGCGCGGCTACGGGATGTCGCACGTCGGCTGGGGCCTCGACGAGCGGGCGCACTGGCACGGCCTGACCCAGTTCCCCGGCGGCATGGGCATGGAGCTGCGCAGCTTCTACGGCAACGTGATGTTCTCGATCGGCCCGAACAACGAACTCGGCGGCCCGAACGACACGGCCTGCCACTTCGACATCCCGATGCGCGGCAACAGCCTGTACCTCGACGACGAGCTGATCGTCGACGCGGGCGAGCTGACCGTGCAGGACATGCGCCCGGCGGCGAAGCGATGACCGACCACCACATCGGGATGATCGTCCCGAGCTCCAACCTGACCATGGAAACCGAACTGCCGCGGATGCTGCGCGCCCGCGAGGAGCGGTATCCGCAGGACCGGTTCGTCTTCCACTCCGCCCGCGCGCGGATGCAGCACGTGACGCCGGAGCAGTTGCGCGCGATGAACGCCCAGGCGCAACGCGCGGCCACCGAACTGGCCGACGCGCGGCCCGGCGTCGTGGCGACGGCCTGTCTGGTCGCGATCATGGCGCAGGGGCCGGGTTATCACTGCACCGCCGAGGATGCGATCACCTCGGCGCTGCGCGCGGAAGGCTCGGACGCGCCAGTGGTCTCGTCGGCGGGCGCGCTGTTGTCCGGGATCGCCGCGTTGGAGGCGAAGCGGGTCGCGATGGTGACGCCGTATCTGAAGCCGCTTACCCAGGCGGTCGTCGAGTACCTGGAGGACGCGGGCGTCGAGGTGGTCGATTCGCTCTCGCTGGAGGTGCCCGACAACCTGGCGGTGGCGCGGCTGGATCCGGCGGATCTGCTTGCGCACTACCGGAAACTGGACCTGTCGCGAGCGGACGCGCTGGTGCTGTCGGCGTGCGTGCAGATGCCGTCGCTGCCGTCGGTCCAGCCGGTCCAGGACGCGGTGGGGATCCCGGTGCTGTCGGCGGCGACGGCGACGGCGTTCCGGATTCTCAGCGAGCTGGGGGTGCGGCCGGAGGTGCCCGGGGCGGGGCATTTGCTGAGCGGGAAGGTCTCCGCGTAACGGCCCGCGGGGGCAGACTCCGGTCCGCCCCCGCGGGTTTCAGGCGTGGCACTGGTAGAGCGTCTGGGCTCCGCCCATCGGACCGGCCTGGGCCTCCTGCTCCGCCGACGCCGGCTTTCCGCCGTAGGCGGCCGGATCGACCGCGGCGCAGTGCTGCTTGATCCACCCCTGCCGTTTCTCTCCGGCGCCGCCGCTCATCCCCGGCATGCCCCTGCCGCCGCGGCCGCCGGTGCTGCCGAGGACGAACTTGAGCTTGCCCTCGGCGGTCCACTGCTGGAGCTGGCCGACCGACGGCGAGTCGTCGCTGCCGAGGAAACCGCCCATGCCGATCACGGTCTCGTCGGAGCCGATGATGAAGCTCGACGCCATCGTGGCCGAGCCGTCGACCGCGAGGGTGATCGCGGCGCCGCCGCTGTGCTGCTTGGCGTAGTCCAGGATGCGGCGCTGGTCGTCGGTGAGTTTGCCGTTCAGGAAATCGCCCATGTCGCCAGGCTTCCGCGCGCCTGCCCGCATGCCGCCCGGGCCGCCGGGAAAACCGGAAGCGTCCGGCGCACCCGGCAGGCCCGCGTCGCGTCCGCCCGGCATCCGCGCCCCGCCGCCGAATCCGCCCGGGAAGCCCAGGCTGGCAGGCCCGGCCGAAGGCATGCCGCCCATGCTCTCGCCAGTGGCCGCGGTCGCGGCCGACCACACGGCCGGCACCAGCAGCAGCGCGACGGCCGCGAGCACCAGCGACGCCCGGGTGAAAATCGCCCGGCGTACTGAGGCGAGTTTGCCCAGCACGAGCGCGACGACAGCGACCACGCCGACCGCCAGCACCGCCCACCGCGTCCAGCCGTGCCACGAGGGGTCGCGGTTCGCCAGGACGAACGCCCAGCCCGCGGTGAGCGCGACGCCCGCCGGAAGCAGCAGCCAGCCGTAGCCGGAGTCCTGCCGGTACTCGCGCCAGAAACCGGCGAGCCCGGCCGCGCAGATCGCCGCGATCGCCGGGGCCAGCATGGTCGTGTAGTACGGATGCCAGATCCCCTGGGCGTAGCTGAACACCACGCCGGTCACCAGCAGCCAGCTGCCCCAGGCGAACCAGCCCGCCCGCCGCGCCGGGCCGCCCGGCCGCTTCCGCCGGACGCCGCGCACCGCGACGGCGACCAGGACCAGCAGCGCCAGCGGCAGCAGCCA
The DNA here is from genome assembly GCF_900115345.1 of Amycolatopsis rubida. Taxonomy (GTDB): domain Bacteria; phylum Actinomycetota; class Actinomycetes; order Mycobacteriales; family Pseudonocardiaceae; genus Amycolatopsis; species Amycolatopsis rubida. Next base: position 128,988 of record NZ_FOWC01000020.1, read on the forward strand.
GGAGATCTGCCCGCCGACCGCACCGCCGAACATCCGGCCGAGCCCGGTTTCGCCGCCGAACATCCCGCCGGGGCCGCCGGAGGGCGGTGCCGTGCCCGCAGGCAGCTCCATGCCGCCGGGCAGGCCACCGCCTGGCCGGTGTCCGCCCCCGCCGGGGCCGAAGTTGCCCTCGCCGCCGAAGATCCGGCCGAAGCCGTTGTAGCCGAAGATCAGGTTCAGCGCGGTGCCGTCGGTGCTGCCGCCCATGTACGGCTTCGAGCCCGGCCACAGGTCGTGCAGCGCGGTCCACCAGAACGACGAAACGAGCAGCACGACGGCAGCGCCCAGCAGGTCCAGCAGCCGCCGTTTCACCGGGGCGGAAGTGCCGGCGAAATAGGCGAGCGCGAAGCCAGGGACGATGATCCACGCCTGCATCATCTTCGTGACGAAGCCGCAACCGATGAAGAACGCGCACCACAGCAGCCACCGGGTCCGCGCGCGGCTCGGGTCCGCCTGCACCGAGCGGGTGAACGCGTACGCCGCGGCGACAAGCAGCAGCACGAGCAGGGTGTCGGGGTTGTTGTCCCGGTTGATCGCCACCGTGATCGGGGTGAGCGTCAGGATCAGCGCGGCCAGCAGCGCGGCGTTCTCCCCGGCCCACAGCCGGACCGCACGGTGCAGCAGGAAGACCGCCGCGACGCCTTCGAGCACCTGCGGCAGCAGCAGCGCCCAGCCGTGGAAGCCGAAGATCAGCACCGAAATCGCTTGCGGCCACAGGGACATCGGCGGCTTGTCCACAGTGAACACGCCGTACGGGTCGAACGAACCGAAAAGGAAGTTCGAAAAGCTGCCGGTCATGGACTTCACGGCGGCGGAGTAGTAGCTGTTGCCCACTTGGCCGTCGCCGATCCGCCAGGCGTAGAGCACGGCAGCGGCCGCGCAGATCGCGGCGAGCGCCCAGGTCCGCCATCGCGAACGGGTCGCCGGGGCGGCGGTTTCGGCTGGCGCCGCGGAGGGGGCGGCGACTGTCATTCTTCGTCCTTTCCGTTGTCCTGGCGGAAGACCCAGGTGCGCAGCAGCACGAACCGGCCCGCTGTGCCGAGCAGCGAGGCGGCGAGCAGTACGGTCAGCTCCAGCGTCCGGCCCGGTTCGGCCACGAGTGCGTGGAGCAGGAGCAGTGCTGCCGAGGTGAAGGCGTAGTAGAGGCCGAATACGACGAATCCTTGCAGATGCGCTTTGCGGCGCGGGGTGCCCGCACCGGCGAAGGTGAAGCGGCGGTTGGCCTCGGTGTTGAACAGCGTGGTGAGCACGAGCGCGGCCAGATTCGCCGCGAGCACCGGCCACCACAGCCGGAAAAGCCCGTACAGCGCGAGATTCGCCACCGTGGAGAGCACACCGATCACGGCGAACGACAGGATTTCCCAGAACCGGCCGCTGTCGGGCGGGCTCAGCACGGCGTCCGGGTGCGCGGCTCGCGGCGCGGGGCGGCGAGGCAGGTCCGGCACCTTCGCCGTGCCCGCCGCCTTGGCCCGCGCGACCCGGATCAGCCCGCGGATGTCGTCGAGCGCGGTCTTCGCGACGTCGACGCGGCTGTCGGCGTCCTCGACCCAGTCGACCGGCACCTCGTGCACGCGCAGCCCGTTGTGCTCGGCCAGCAGCAGGAGTTCGGTGTCGAAGAACCAGGCGTCGTCTCGCACGTGTTCCAGCAGCGGCCGGAGGACGTCGGTGCGCGCGGCTTTGAACCCGCACTGCGCGTCGGAGAACCGCGCGCCGTGGCTCAGCCGGATCATCTTGTTGTAGCACCGGGAAACGAACTCGCGCTTCGGTCCGCGCACGGTGCGCGCTCCCGGGGCCAGCCGGGAGCCGATGGCCAGGTCCGAATGCCCGTTGACCAGGGGAGCCACCAGCGGCAGCAGGGCGTCGAGGCCGGTGGAGAGGTCGACGTCCATGTAGACCACGACGTCGGCGGTGCTCGCTCGCCAGGTTTCGCGCAGCGCCCGGCCCCGGCCCTTCCGGTCGAGATGGCGGACCCGCAGCGTCTTGTCGGCGCGGGCGAGCGTTTCGGCGACCTCCAGGGTCCGGTCTGTGCTCGCGTTGTCCGCGATCACGATGGTCCACTCGAAGGGGAACTCGCGGCGCAGGAACTCGCGCAGGACCTGGACGCAGCCCGGCAGGGCGCGTTCCTCGTTGTATACGGGGATGACGATGTCCACGGTCGCCGTCGCCGCACCCGGCCCCGGGGACGTGGTCAACCCTCTGGTCGCGCCGACCGACATGCTTCCTCCGTTCCGGGGTGACAACCGGTCGCGCACGACGCTGTGTGACCGCTTCGGGTCTCACCGTGGCGCGGCCGTCGTGAGAAAGACCTGGAAAAACCCTGAGAGGATCGTGAGAAGCTGATCTTTCCCCGGTCGTGGGACGAACAGCTTCCGCACAGTTTGGCCGCGTAGCCTCGGGCCGATTCCGGACGAGCACGGCGCGGAAAGGATCGGGCGGGATGCGGCTGCTGGTGGTGGACGACGACGCCGACGTGCGCGAAAGCCTCCAGCGCGGCCTCGAATTCGAGGGGTACGAGGTCGCCGCGGCCGAAAGCGGCGCGGCGGCGCTGGCGGCGGTCTCCGGGACGGGCAAACCCGATCTGGTGATCCTGGACGTGATGATGCCCGAGGTCGACGGCCTGGAGACGTGCCGGCGGATCCGGGCGGCGGGGGAGCGGCTGCCGGTGCTGATGCTGACCGCGCGCGACGCGCTGGGCGACCGGGTCACCGGTCTCGACTCCGGCGCCGACGACTACCTGGTGAAGCCGTTCGCGCTGGAGGAGCTGCTGGCGCGGGTGCGCGCGCTGCTGAAGCAGAATCGCGCCACGCCGGGTCCGGCGGCGCGCCGGTTCGCGGATCTGGAACTCGACCCGGAAACGCGCGAGGTGACCCGCGCCGGGCGGCGGCTGGAACTCACGCCCACCGAGTTCGACCTGCTCGCGGTGTTCCTGCGGGCCCCGGAGAAGGTGCTGACCAAGAACCGGCTGCGGCAGGAGGTCTGGGGGAGGGAACCGAGCCGCACCAACAATCTCGACGTGTACGTCGGGTATCTGCGGCGCAAGACCGAGGCGGGCGGGGCGAGCCGGCTGCTGCACACCGTGCGCGGTGTCGGATTCGTGCTGCGGGCCCCGTGAGGCGCCGCGGGGAACCCCGGATGCTGCTGCGCAGCCGGGTCGCGCTGATCACCGCGGCGATCGTCGCGGTCGCGATCGCGGTGGTCAGCACGGTGACCTATCTGTCCACTGAGCACAGTCTGCGCACCCAGCTGGACGAAACCCTGCTCGGCGGCTGGCCTCCGCCGCCGCCCGGCCCGGACGACCCGGAGGCGCGCCGGCCCGGCCCGGCGGACCTGTGCCGCCACAGCACCCCGGGCAAGCCGCTGCAGCGGTTCCTGGAAGGCGTCCAGCTGCTGAAAGCGGACGGCACGGTCTGCTCGCCGCCGGGCGTGGACTCGGTTGTCGTCGACGCGGCCGACCGGGGCGCGCGCACCGTGGCCCTGCGGGACGGCCAGACCCGGTCCGGCACGCCGGTCCGGGTGCTGCTCGGCTCGCTCGGCGACGGGAACGTGCTGGTCATCTCGCGAAGCCTCGCCGAGGTCGACAGCACCCTCGCCGGCCTTCGGACCATCCTGATCGCGGTGTCGGTGCTGGGCGCGCTGCTCGCCGCGGCGGCCGGACTGCTGCTGACCCGGCGGACGCTGCGGCCCATGGCGCGATTGACCGGAGCCGCCGAGGAAATCGCCCGCACGCACGACCTCGACCTCCCGGTCACCGTGTCCGGCCGCGACGAGGTGGGACGGCTGGGCCGCGCGTTCTCCGCGATGACCGGCGCACTGGCCGATTCGCGGCGGCGGCAGCGCGCGCTGGTCACCGACGCCGCGCACGAACTGCGGACGCCGTTGACCAGCCTGCGCACCAACATCGACCTGCTGGCCCGCAGCGAACGCACCGGCCGCGCGCTGGCCGACGGCGACCGCGGCCGGCTCCTGGACCGGCTCCAGGCGCAGGCGGGCGAACTCGGCGACCTCGTCGCCGAACTGGTCGTGCTCGCCAGGGACGAGCACGAGTTCGACCACGCCGAAGTCGCGATGGGCACAGTGGTCCGCCACGCCGTCCGCCGGGCGTCGAGCCGCGCGCGGGAGCACACGTTCGACGTGACGTGCGCCGAATGGTCCGTCCGCGGCGACGAGGGCGCGCTGGAACGGATGGTGCTGAACCTGCTGGACAACGCGATCAAGTTCTCGCCCGCCGGTTCGGCGGTGAAGGTGCGTTCGGAGCCGGGGCTGGTGTCGGTGGCCGACGACGGGCCGGGCGTCGCCGCGGCGGACCGGGACGCGGCGTTCGACCGGTTCTGGCGGGCGCCGGAGGCCCGGTCGTTGCCGGGATCGGGACTGGGCTTGGCGATCGTCACCGACATCGCGGCCGCGCACGGCGGGTACGCGCGCTTCGAGGACCCGCCGTCCGGCCGGGGAGCGCTGGCGGTGGTCCGATTGCCGCCCGCGGCTGCGGAAGGCTCTCCTCTGCTGCCCGGCAGCCGCGGCTGATCATCGCTGGGCGGCCACCAGCTCGCGCACCCGCGGCGCGACCTCCCGCGCGAACAACCGGATGGCGTCGGCGGAGTCCACGGCCAGGAGAAACGCGCTCGTCCCGTGCGCGAGCGCCAGTCCGGCGAGCTGGCCGGCCCACGCGCCGGTGCTGCCGGACGGAATCCCCGGCAGGTTGTACAGCCGCCGGATCTCGGCGGGGGAGCGGCCCGCCTTCCGGGCCGCCCCGTCGATGAGCGCGTTCGCGGCGGGCAGCCGGTCCGGCGGGACGCGGGTCATGCTCGGCAGCCAGCCGTCCGCGGTGCGGCCGATCAGGCGCAGCATCCGCGGTCCGAGCGCGCCGAGCCAGATCTCCATGCGGTGCACCGGAAAAGGGCCCGGCGGAGTGCCGGTGAGCCGGTGCCGGGCGCCGGACACCTCGGCTGGGGGACCGGGTGTCCACAGTGCACGGACGACGTCGATCGCTTCCGTCAGCGCGGCGAAGGCTTCGCCGGGGGTGTACCGCGGGCCGCCTTGCGCCTCGATCTCGTCCCAGTACGCGCCAGCGCCGAGGGCGAGTTCGGCGCGGCCGCCGCTGAGCAGGTCGAGACTCGCCGCCGAGCGCGCGAGCACCGCGGGCGGGCGCAGCGGCAGGTTGGCGACGTTCGGGAACACGCGCAGCCGCTCGGTGCGCGCGGCGACGACGCTCAGGACGGTCCACGCGTCGAGCAGGTCCGGCCGGTACGGGTGGTCGGGGACGCTGAGCAGGTCGAGCCCGGCGGTGTCGGCGGCTTCGGCGAGCCGGGTCGCCGCGCCGGGTTCGGCGGCTTCCGGCAGGAGGATGACGCCGAACTGGAGGTCGTGGCCGTAGTCAGGCATGGGTCGCCCGGAATAGTGTCATGCAGACATGATTACCTGACGGAACGAAATCTGTCCAGCGGGTAGGATTCCGGCATGGACGAACTGCGCCCGCCGACCCTGCTCGCGCTGCCCTCGTACCTGGCCGGGCACGTCGCGCGGATCGGGCGGCGGGAGCTGGCAGGCGCGCTCGAGACGCATGGCCTCCGGCTGCCGCATTTCGCCGTGTTGGCCGGTCTTTCCGACTTCGGGCCGCTGGCGCAGCACGCGCTCGCCGACCGGCTCGGGCTCAACCGCAGTCATCTCGTGGGCTATCTGGACGAACTGGAACGCCGAGACCTCGTCGGCCGCGAACGCGACCCGGACGACCGGCGGCGTCAACGCGTCACGCTCACCGAGGCCGGGAAGTCGCTGACGGGAGAGCTGAAGGAGGAGGCCAGCCGCTCGCAGGACGTCTTTCTCGGCGAACTGTCCGCGAAAGAACGCGAGACGCTGATTTCCCTGCTGCGGCGGGTGGTGGTCGCGGACGACCGGGCGCGGCCGGGAGCCGGGTAGTTCCGCTTCGGACGGTTGCCGTGCGGCGCACCGGGTAACCGGAGGTTTCCCGGCGCCCGAGGAGGCAGCATGGCCGCGCCCACCAGGACTGACCTGATCACCGTGATCACCGACGACCACCGCGACGTGGAGCGGGTGTTCGCCCAACTCGAAAGCGAACCCGGGGCGGGCGACCGGAAAGAAGTGGTCGACCACGTGATCGCCGAGCTGGTCCGGCATTCGGTCGCGGAAGAGCAGCTCGTGTACCGGGCCGCGCGCGAACACCTCGACGACGGCGACGAGATCGCCGATCACGAGATCGAGAAGCACGCCGAGACGGAAAAGCTCATGAAGGGGCTTGAGCGCGAGAGTCCGGGCGAACCGGAGTACGAGGAGCTGCTCGGCAAGCTCATCGCCGACGTCCGGCGCCACATCAGGGACGAGGAAACCGGCCTGCTGCCGCGGCTGCGCGAGGCGTGTTCGGCCGGGGAGCTGGACCAGCTGGGCGAACGCGTGCTGGCGGCGAAGAAGGTCGCGCCGAGCCCCCGCCGGAGAATCTGATTCTCGCGCCGTTCGTCGACAAGATTCGCGACGCGCTGACCGGGCGGAAGAGCTGACGCCGGTCGCGGCGCACTGCGTTCTCGTGCCGAAGGAGCCTGGCGAAGATCTCGATGGCGCCCGAGCACGCCGGCCCGCTCGCCGAACCGGGGGCGGAGGCCGCGGGCGGGCAAAACGCGTCCGTCTACACGGGACTCGGCGACCCGGACGCTCCTGCCGCGGTGGAGCACCGGCGGGCTGCCGCGTCGTGCCCGGCCCGGCCCGGCGCTGCGACTGCCGAAGGACGAGCTTGTGCCGCACATGGAGAATTCGGCAGCCGGCTGCGCGACCGGTGGACGGAGCGCCGCCGGATGTGGCGCACGCGCACTTCTGGATGTCCGGTGTGGCAACCGTTCTCGCCGCACAAGAGGCTGGAGTGCCGCCGGTGCGGACCTTTCGCCCGCCGGGCGCGGTGAAACGGCTGCGCCAGGGCGACGTCGGCCCGAGCCCGCCGGACCGGAAGCGGTGCGAGCGCATGGCCGGCAAACCGGTCGGCCGCGTTATCGCGACCTGCTCGGACGAGGTGTTCGAACTGGCTCGGCAAGGATGCCGCGGCAGCGGATCTCGGTGGTGCCGTGCGGGGTCGACCTGGACCGGTTCGGCGCCGCACGGCCCGGTTGCGCCGTCGGTGCCGGTGGGGAGATTGGTGCCGCGCAAGGGATCCGACCTGGCGATCGCCGCGTTCCGGACAGGCGCCGGAGACCGAGTTGGTGCTCGCGGGCGGATCGGCTTCCGGGGCGCTTCCCCGGAATCCGGGCTCGGAGTGGCCGGCCGGGTGCGGCTGGCAGGTCAGGTGTGCCGGGACGACCTGCCTGCGTTGCTGCGTCCGGCGGACGCGGTGCTGTGCACGCCTTGGCACGAGCCGTTCGGGACGGTTCCGCTGGAAGCAGTGGCCGATGGCGGTCGGCGGCTTGACGGACACGGTGGTGGACGGGATCACCGGCAGGTTGGTGCCGCCGCGCGACCCGGCCCGGCTGGCGGCGCAGTTGCGGGCTTTGCCGGACGTCCCGCAGAGCTGGAGGCGCTGGGGACCGCGGAGCAGAAGCGGATCTGGGCGCGGTGTTCGTGGGATCGGATCGCGGCGGGAGACCGTGCGGGAAGGCTCTGCCGCCGGGGGAGTCCGGATGGGCGGCGCGGTGATGCCGGGCGCCGCCGAGCGCGAGCGGCACCGTCGCCAGAATCCCGTACGCGGGTCAACCGGGTGCCGCCACGAACAGCACCCAGTAGTACAGCGATGGCACCGGAAAGCTTGCGTGCGGCCAAAAGCCCGAGCAGGCCCAGTGCGGTGGGGACGATGAACAGCTCGCGCCTGGTTTCCGGCACGGAGAACCCGGCGCTGCCGAGGACCAGCTAGCTCAGGCCGGGCACGGCGACGACCGGACGAGCCCAAAAACGGGTGGTGACCGTCGGCATGGGGGACTCCTTCCCGGCGGATTACTCTTCGCGAAGCGACTTCGCGACGGAGCCGCCGGCCTCGTCCGCCTGTTCACCGGGATCCGGATCCGCCCGGTGCTGCGGAAGATCCTCGTCCGGAACCACGGCCCTGGCAGCTTCCGCCCGGGCGAGTGTCTCGTCGTCGGGCGGGTTCGGCACGGGCTGGATGTCCGGCCGTTCCTCGGCGAGCCGGTTTTCGAGCGGCTCGCCTTCGCGCGCCTCGGCGGGGGTCGTGGCCTGCCGGACCGCCGGGCTCCAGCGTTCCGCCGGTTCTACGCCCTCCTCCAACGGGTCGACCCGCAGCTCGTCCTCGTCGAGAGATTCGGACTGGTCGAGCGTTTCGGGCTCAGCCGGATCGCTGTCGGCCATCATGCTCCCTTCTCGCTGCAGTGCTTTCCTCACCGGATACCCGCGCGGAACGGGACAAAACGAGGTCAGGTGGCAGCGAGATCGCGGATCGCGGTCTGTGCATTCTGGATTTCCTGGCCGACCAGGAGCGCGGTGAAGCGGGCGACCGAAATGCTGTGCGCCGCCGAGGCGACCGCGTCGCAAGCTGCCTGCGCGTCGTCCGAACGATGCCGCACGCGCCCGGCGAGCAGTGCTTCTTCGAGCTGGCCGGACAAATCGGGGAGGAGTTCGGAGAGGTCGTCGGCGAGGAGGCTCAGCAAACCCAGCGTCCGGTACAACTCCGCGGGGCATTCGTAGCCGCCGGCACCGGCCTCGCGACGGAGCCGGCGCAGCGCGGTCTGCGCCTGCTCGGCCGGTGCGGGAGACGTCGCTGAATGGTCCATGAACCGGTGATACCCGGTGGCAGTGCGGCTAACCGGACGATTGCGGACGGCCGCCCCGGGTATCCGGGGACGATGAACGAGATCGTCGAACTGATCCGGAGGCGGGCCTGCCTCGCGGAGTCCCGCGACGCCGAACGGGCAGCGCACGCAGTGCTGCGGACGCTGTCCGAGCGGATCTCCCCGGAAGCGGCGGCGAGCCTGGCGGTACAGCTGCCGGCCGGACTGGCCGACGACCTGCGTCCGGGCGGCGGCCGCGGGGAACGCTTCGAACTGGAGGACTTCGTCGGACGGATCGCGCACCGGGCGGACTTGACGGATCCGGAGGCCGTGCACCGGGCAAGCGTGGTGCTGGCCGTGCTGGGCCGCGAAACGGTGCAGGTGGCGGACGAGGTCTGGGACGTGCTGCCGGAACCGTTGCGGCACCTGGTGGCGGCCCGGGCCGCCTGACCTGCTCAGGCGTTCCGCATCCGGGGGCGGTGCGGCTGGGCGTCGCCGCCAGGGATGTCCCGGTCGACGTGGTCGGCGTGGTGCAGCGCCTGGGCCAGGAGCCCGCGCACGTGCTCGTCCGCGGCGGAGTAGTACACGAACGTCCCCTCGCGGCGGCCCTTCACCAGTCCCGCGAGCCGGAGCTTGGCCAGATGCTGGCTGACCGCGGTCGGCGCGGCCCCGGCCAGTTCGGCGAGGCAGGCCACCGACGATTCTCCCTGCAGAAGCGCCCACAGCACCTTGATCCGCGTCGGGTCGGAGAGCAGGCGGAAGCTTTCCGCGGCCAGGTGGACCTGCTCGTCGGAGGGCATGTCGAAGTCCGGCAGGGAGGAGTGCATGCCCTGATGCTACCGTTCCTTCTCGGTTGTCTGCGTATCTGCGCAGGTATGCTGATAGTCGGCCGGTGCGTCCGCCCGGTCGCGGCGGGTTTCGAGCATCCGGGAGTGGTCGATGGCAGAGCTGGGTCAGGACCGTCCGCAGCCCGAGGACGGGCCGGTGCGAGAGCACGGTGATGGCCACGGCCACGGCCACGGTCATGGCCACGGTCATGGCCACGGTCACGGTCACGGTCACGGTCACGGTCACGGTCACGGTCACGGTCACGGCAAGCCTGCGACCTGGCGGCACCGCGTCAAACACCTCCTCGCCCCGCACAGTCACGACAGCGCCGACCGCCTCGACACCGCCCTCGAAACGAGTCAACGCGGAATCCGGGCGCTGACCTGGTCGTTCGCCGCCCTGTTCGGCACCGCTGTGATCCAGCTGGTCCTGGTCGTGGTCACCGGTTCGGTGGCGCTCCTCGGCGACACCATCCACAACTTCGCCGACGCCCTCACCGCCCTGCCGCTGGGCATCGCCTTCGCACTGGGCCGCCGCGCCGCGACCCGCCGCTACACCTACGGCCTCGGCCGCGCCGAAGACCTGGCCGGAGTCGTGGTCGTGCTGATCATCGCCGGATCAGCCGCGTTAGCCGCCTACGAAGCGATCGACCGCCTGCTGCATCCGCATCCCGTGCAGCAGCTCTGGGTGCTCGCCGCCGCCGGAGCAGTGGGCTTCGCCGGAAACGAACTCGTCGCCCGGTACCGGATCACCGTCGGCCGCGAAATCGGCTCCGCCGCCTTGGTCGCGGACGGCCTGCACGCCCGCACCGACGGCTTCACTTCGCTGGCGGTAGTGCTGGGCGCGGCCGGCGTCGCCCTCGGTTTCCCGGCGGCCGACCCGGTGATCGGATTGCTGATCACCGTCGCGATCCTGTTCGTCCTGCGCGACGCGGCCAAGGAAGTCTTCCGGCGGCTGATGGACGCCGTCGATCCGGCGACCGTCGAACTGGCCGAACAGACAGCCGCGGCGGTGCCCGGAGTGGAAGGCGTGCGGGAAGTCCGGATGCGCTGGATCGGCCACAGCCTCCGCGCGGAACTCGCCGTCCAGGTCGGCAACACCCTCACCGTCGAGCAGGCGCACGAACTTGCACACAGCCTGGAACACCGGCTGATCACCACGGTGCCTCGGCTGACCGCGGCGGCAGTGCACGTCGAACCGGCGATCGGGGCGGAGGCCGTCCACCTCGGTTGATCGCGCATCGGCCGAACGGCTGATCCGCCGCTCCGCCCGGGCCGGCCGGAAAGTCTGGCCACGCAGTCGATTCGCCGCGCCGGTGCCGCCCGGCACGGTGAACGCATGGCAATCATCGAGGTGGACAACCTCGTCAAGCGGTACGGCGGGCACACCGTGGTCGACGGCGTCAGCTTCGCCGTCGAACCGGGCGAGATTTTCGGCATTCTCGGACCGAACGGGGCCGGCAAGACCACGACGGTCGAGTGCGTCGAAGGGCTGCGCGGGCCGGACGGCGGGGCGATCCGCGTCTGCGGCCTCGACCCGCAGCGCGACGACGGCGAACTGCGCCAGGTTCTCGGCGGGCAGCTCCAGGAAAGCGAACTGCCGGACAAACTCAAGGTCGGCGAGGCGCTCCAGCTGTACAGCTCGTTCTATCGCGACCCGGCCGATTGGCGGGAACTCGCCGAGATCCTCGCCCTCGAACACAAGCTCGGCACTCAGTTCCGCCGTTTGTCCGGCGGCCAGAAACAACGGCTGTCGATCGCGCTCGCGCTGCTCGGCAACCCGAAGGTCGCGGTGCTCGACGAGCTCACCACCGGCCTCGATCCGCAGGCTCGCCGCGACGTCTGGGGCCTGGTCGAACGCATCCGCGCGCGGGGTGTGACGATCTTGCTGGTCACGCACTTCATGGAAGAGGCCGAGCGATTGTGCGACCGGCTGGCGGTCATCGACGCGGGTCAGATCGTCGCGGTCGACAGCCCGGCCGGGCTGGTGGCACGCGTCGACGACCGGCAGCGGCTCCGGTTTCGCACTGCCGCACCGCTCGACGACGCGGTGCTGACCGGACTGCCGGAGGTCGCCGCCGTCGAGCGCTCGGGCAGCCAGATCGTCGTCACCGGAGGGGGAAACCTGCTGCTCGCGGTCGCCTCCGCGCTGGCAGGCCACCGGATCGCCGGCCTGCGAATGGACCAGACCACGCTGGACGACGCGTTCGTCGCGCTCACCGGCCGTTCCATCGAATCCTGAGGAGACCCCGGTGCCCGCCTTGTTCCGGCTCGCCGCCACCGAAACGAAACTGTTCTTCCGCGAGCCGATCGTCGTGTTCTTCGCGCTCGCGTTCTCGCCGGTCCTGTTCGGCGTTCTCGGCCTGATCCCGGCTGTGCGCGAACCCGGGCCGGACGGAGTCCGGATGATCAGCCGCTACCTCCCGATCGTCGTCGCGATGGGGGTCGCGCTGTTCTCGCTCAGCGGGCTGTCGCAGCTGTTCGCTTCCTACCGCGAGAAGGGCGTGCTGCGGCGGATGCGGCTCACCCCGGTGGAACCGACGGTCCTGCTCGGTGCGCAACTGCTGATGGCGGTGGTGCTGTCGGCGGCCTCGACGCTGGTCGTCCTCCTGACCGGACGGCTGGCCTTCGATCTCGACCTGCCTCGGCGCCTGCCCGCGTACGTGCTCTGCTTTGCGCTGCTGGCACTGGCGCTGTTCGCGATCGGGCTGCTGGTCGCGGCGCTCGCCCGGTCCGCGACAAGCGCCAGCGCGGTCGGTTCCCTGGTGTTCTTCCCGCTGGTGTTCTTTGCCGGGCTCTGGCTGCCGCGCGCCGGCATGAACCAGGTTCTGCGGACGATCAGCGATCTGACGCCGCTCGGCGCGGGCGTACAAGCGTTGCAGGACACGACTTCCGGGAATTGGCCGCACCTGCTGCACGTCGGTGTCATGCTAGGGTGGCTTGTCGTGGTCGGGGGCTTGGCCGCGCGGTATTTCCGCTGGGAGTGACTGGTGGGCATCGAGGGGGATCTGCGCGAAGAGTTCGACCGCTGGGAAGCCGCACAGACGGCGACGTTCACAGTGCTGCCGTACGGTCTTCTCGCGGTGAGCGTGGGCATTACTGTGCTTCAGCTGCCCGCGCATCTTCCGGTCGTGCTGGGTCTTTCTGCCGCCGCCGCCCTCTGGCTGCTGTGGTTTCACACTCTTCATCCACACGTAGTGCGATCGGGATATTACGCGGGACTGCTGGCGATGGCGGCGAGCTTGGCGGCTCTCGCACCGTGGTACGGCCTGTTCGCCTTTGTCGGTTACCCGCAAGCTTTCCAGTACCTGACGGGACGCTGGCGATACGCCGGTGCCGCTGCCACCGCGGTGATCTCCGCGCTGGCTTTTCTGGGCGGAATCGCCAAGATCGGCGCGGAGAATCTGTGGTGGGTGTGGCTGGGCGTCAGCGTGCTTTCGATCGCGCTGGCCGGAGCGGTGTTCTCTTTCGTGGAAATGGCCTACCGGCGGAATGAACTGCAGAAGCAGGCGCTCGCGGAACTGCGCGAGGTCAATCTGAAACTGGAAGCCGCCTTGGCCGAGAACGCCGGACTGCACGCGCGATTGCTGGTCCAGGCTCGCGCGGCCGGGGTTCTGGACGAACGGCAGCGGATGGCGCGGGAAATCCACGACACCCTCGCGCAGGGCCTGGCCGGAATACTGGCCCAGCTGCAAGCGGCCGAGCAAACCGCCGCCGAACCGGAAGTGCTCGGCCGGCACGTGGCGAACGCGACGAACCTGGCCCGGGAAAGCCTGGTCGAAGCGCGCCGGACGGTCCATTCCGTGGAGCCCTCGGTGCTCGCCGACGCCCGGCTCCCGGAGGCGATCGGCGAGGTGACCAGGAATTGGTCAGCGGCCAACCGCGTCGATGCCGTGCTCACCACCACCGGCGACGCCCGTCCGATGCACACCGACGTCGAGGTGGCCTTGCTGCGGACCGCGCAGGAAGCGCTGTCGAACGTGGCGAAACACGCGCAGGCGAAGCGGGTCGGCCTGACCCTGTCGTACATGCCGGACCTGGTGACCCTCGACGTCCGCGACGACGGCGTCGGCTTCGAACCGAATGCCAAGCGCGCCAACGGTTCCACGAACGGCGGCTTCGGCCTGTCCGGAATGCGGCAGCGGGTGCAACGCCTCGCGGGACGCCTGGACATCGAATCGGAACCCGGCCGCGGCACGGCGGTCTCGGCGACCGTGCCCGCCATTCCGGCTGGCGGTGGGCGGTGATTTCGCTGCTGATCGTCGACGACCACCCGGTGGTGCGCGACGGCCTGCGCGGCATGTTCGGCGCCGATCCGCGGTTCGAGGTAGTCGGCGAGGCCGCGGACGGAGCCGCCGCGATCACCGCCGGTGAGCAGCTTCGCCCGGACGTGATCCTGATGGACCTGCGAATGCCGGGAACGAACGGCGTCACCGCGATCAAGGAACTGGCGAAACGCGGTGTCCCCGCGCGCGTCCTGGTGCTGACGACGTACGACACCGACAGCGACGTCCTTCCGGCGATCGAAGCGGGAGCCACCGGGTATCTGCTGAAGGAAGCGCCCCGGGAGGAGCTTTTCCGCGCGGTCGAGGCCGCGGCGCAAGGCCAGGCAGTGCTCTCGCCGACGGTCGCGACCCGCCTGATGGGGCAGCTGCGGCACCCGGCGGCGGACCTGTTGTCGGAACGCGAGATCGAGGTCCTGCGGCTGATCGCGAAGGGCGCGACGAACCGCCGGGCGGCGGAGCAGTTGTTCATCAGCCAGGCGACGGTGAAGACGCACCTGCTGCACGTTTACGCGAAACTCGGCGTGAACGACCGCGCGGCGGCGGTGGCCGCGGCGTTCGCGCAGGGGTATTTGACGCTGTAGGGCTAGTGTCCTGCGTCGTTAATTCGTCGTCAGTTAGGCTCTGGCGGCATGACTGATGGTGCCGCGGGACGTCGGGGGCCGAAGCTTGAGCCGGT
>NZ_FOWC01000039.1 GCF_900115345.1 Amycolatopsis rubida
ACGCTGCTGGTCGCGGAGCGGGTCGAGTCGTACGAGGACGTGTACACGCACAAGGACCGGATGCCGGTCTTCGACGTCCCCGCGGGCCACACCGATGCCTCTTGGCTGCGTCATCAGGTGGCCGAGGGCCTCAAGTGGCGGTTCCCCGAAGGCGTCCCGGACGGCTACGAGGAACGCTGCGACTACGAACTCGGCGTCATCGAGGGCAAGGGCTTCCCGTCCTACTTCCTCATCACCGCCGACCTCATCCAGCACGCGCGGGAGGTCGGCATCCTGGTCGGCCCCGGCCGCGGGTCGGCGGCGGGCGCGCTCGTCGCGTACGCGCTCGGCATCACGAACCTCGACCCGATCCCGCAGAAGCTGCTGTTCGAGCGGTTCCTGAACCCGGAGCGCATGTCGATGCCCGATATCGACATCGACTTCGACGACCGCCGCCGCGGCGAGATGATCCGGTACGCCACCGACAAGTACGGCGCGGACCGGGTCGCGCAGGTGATCACCTTCGGCACGATTAAGACCAAGGCGGCGATCAAGGACTCCGCCCGCGTGCACTTCGGCCAGCCCGGCTACTCGATCGCGGACCGGATTTCGAAGGCGCTGCCGCCGCCGATCATGGCGAAGGACATTCCGCTGTCGGGCATCGTCGACTCGAAGCACGAGCGCTACGCCGAGGCGGCCGAGGTCCGCACCCTGGTCGAGACCGACGAAGAGTGCAAGACGATCTTCGACACCGCCCGCGGCCTCGAAGGCCTGATCCGCAACGCGGGCGTGCACGCCTGCGCGGTGATCATGTCGAGCGAACCGCTCACCGACGCGATCCCGGTGTGGCAGCGCGACGACGGTTCGATCATCACCGGCTGGGACTACCCGTCGTGCGAGGCCATCGGCCTGCTGAAGATGGACTTCCTGGGCCTGCGCAACCTGACTGTCATCGGCGACGCGCTGGAGAACATCAAGGCCAACCGCGGCGAGGAGATCGACCTCGACCGGCTCGGCTTCGACGACCCCGAGGCGTACAAGCTCCTCGGCCGGGGCGACACGCTCGGCGTGTTCCAGCTCGACGGCGGCGCGATGCGCGACCTGCTGCGGCGCATGCAGCCGACCGGGTTCGAGGACATCATCGCGGTCCTCGCGCTGTACCGCCCCGGTCCGATGGGCATGAACGCGCACAACGACTACGCCGACCGCAAGAACAACCGGCAGCAGATCAAACCCATCCACCCGCAGCTGGAGGAACCGCTGCGGGAGATCCTGTCCGAGACCTACGGCCTGATCGTCTACCAAGAGCAGATCATGCAGATCGCCCAGAAGGTCGCGGGCTACACGATGGGCCGAGCGGACACGCTCCGCCGCGCGATGGGCAAGAAGAAGAAGGAAGTCCTGGAGAAGGAGTACGAGGGCTTCGAAGAAGGCATGAAGTCCAGTCCGCTCGTCGAGGGCGGCTTCTCGCCGGAAGCGGTCAAGGCGCTGTGGGACACGATTCTCCCGTTCGCCGGGTACGCGTTCAACAAGTCGCACGCCGCCGCGTACGGCCTGATCGCGTACTGGACGGCGTATCTGAAGGCGAACTACACCGCGGAGTACATGGCCGCGTTGTTGACGTCGGTGGGGGACAACAAGGACAAGTCGGCGATTTA
>NZ_FOWC01000031.1 GCF_900115345.1 Amycolatopsis rubida
GTGCGGTGGTGCGGTGGTGCGGTGGTGCGGTGGTGCGGTGGTGCGGTGGTGCGGTTTGTTCTTGTCTCCTGTCTCTTTCTCTCCCTTCTCCTTGTCTTTCCCTTCCCCCTGATACCCGGCCTGGGCGCGGTCGGCCGGGCGCGCTGGCGGTTACAGGCGCCAGGTCATGGGGGTGTCCGGTTGGTAACTGCAGGACGAGCCGGTGGTGATGGTGCGGCGGAGGTGGTCGGCCAGTTCCGGGTGGAGGGCGGTCAGTTTGCGGAGGGTGTCGCGGATGCGGGCAGTCACGGCTTTGCGGGCTCGTTCAGTTTCGTCGCCGAGGCGACGGGTTCGGCCGGACAGGCCGGTGGACGTTCGGAGTTCGTCGAGCAGGGCGGCGCGTTCGGTGTCCAAGGTGGCGGCTTTGGCGTCGTCGCCGCGGAGGGCGGCGGCGGCGATGGCCTCGTCCAGGTGGTCCAGGCGGCGGCGGTAGGCGGCTTTCGCGGTGTCGTCGAGGATGGGGTCGCCGCTGAAGGTGCGGGTGGCTTCGGACTCTTGGCCGCCGTCGGGGGCGAGCAGGTGCGCGGCGGGTATTTCGGTGCCAGGTCTGCTCAACAGGAAGTTCAAGTCTCGCAGGCCTTTTGCGTCTGGCATGCGTACCTCGCGGCCGGCGAAGCGCAGGGTCCAGACCGCGTCGGTTCGGTGGAATTCGTTGACGGCAGCAGGTGGTGGCGACGTCGCGGGGCGGGGGCGGGCGGTGATGTGGTGCAGGCCCAGTTCGACGGCTTCAGCGGAGACGACATCGGCCAGGGCGGCGGCGCGGTCGGTGTCGCCCAGGTCCAGCAGCGTGCCTGCCAGGTGGTTGCGGGCTTCGACGGCCCACGGGCGGGCACGCAGCCGGTCTGCGGAGCGGGCGGCGGAGGTGAAGTGGGCGGCGGCTGTTTCGTGGTCGCCCAGGGTTTTGTGCAGCAGGCCGGTCCACAGGTCTACCGGGCCGCTCAGTTCGCAGCCGTACAGGGAGACCAGCCATTCTCCGGAGTGTGGGGAAAGCTCGCGCAGCAAGCGTTCGGCTGCTGCGCGGTCTTCCAGCACGACGGCCGCTTGGGCTTGGCAACGCAGCCACAGCGGGGTGAAGGCACGGGCGTATGGGCCGTCTGCGAGCGCTTCGGACAGTTCGTGTCGGGTGGTGGCTGCGTCGCCGGCCAGTGCTGCGGCGAGGGTGCGCAACAGGGCCGGGTGGGGGAAACCGGCATCGGCCAGTTTTGCGGGGAGGTCGGCGGCTTCGGCGAATCGGCCTTGGACCAGCAGCGCGCTCCAGCGCAATTGGTCGGGCATGTAGCCGTAGTCGTTGCTGCCGAAGATTTCCACGGCGGCCAGTGCTTCGCCGGCTTCGGCGAAGCGGCCGCGGAAGGCACAGATGATGTTGCGGTCGATCGCTTCCGCCAGTTTCGCGGCTTGCACGCCTTCTCCGGCGACCCCTTGGAACGCGTGGAACTGGTCCAGGTACCGCGGATCCCCCTGTTCCAGCATCGCGACCCACTTGAGCGAGGCCGCGAAGAACTCGTTCTCCCGGTCGCCGGTGCGCCGCGCGATGGCGGCGAGTTCGTCGGTGAGCCGCTCGCGTTCGGCGCCGCTGCCCAGGCCCCAGATCGCGTCGTGTCTGGCCCACAAAGTGAACGCCAGCGCGTCGTCGTCCTCGTCGGCGCGGGCGAGGATCGTGGCGCGGGCGGTGAGTTCCAGCCTGATGCGGTCCAGCGAGAGGGGTTCGGCCGCGTTGCCGCCGCACAGTTTTTCGTGCGCCTCGCGGAGAACGTGAACGGTGAACTCGCGCTGGGCGCCGCCGGTGCCGAATCTCGACAGGGTGAGGGCGGCCCGGGCCAGGAGGTTCGCGTTGTCCTCTCGGCGAGCCAGGGCCACGGCCTCCTCGCAGAGCAGCCAGGCTTCGTCTTTCGCCTCGGAGCGCCACAGCGCGGTGGCCAATTCCAGCGCTACGACGGCTTGGCCGCGGTCGTCTGCCGCTCGTTCGCGGGCTCGGCGCAGGTGCGCGATGGATTCTTCGAAGGCCATCCGGGCGCCTGCGTCTTTGGCTGCGGCGAGCAAGAGGCGGACTACTTGCTTCGGATCGAGCTCGGCATGGGCGAGGTAGGCGTGCCGGGCGCGCTCGGCGACGCCGATCAGGGTCGGTGTGTGTTCACCGGCGCGCACGACCGCGGCGTGGCGGCGTTGTGCTTCGCCGGAGGTCAGTTCGGCGTATCTCGACTCCCGTACCAGGTCGTGCGCGAAGGAGAAGCGGCCTTCGCCGAGTGCGATGACGAGCCGGGCGGCTACGGCGCGGGTGAGCAGGTGGTCGACCTGTGCGGCTGGCGCACCGACGGTGGCGGCGAGCAGCCGGAGCGAGAACTCGCGGCCGAGCACCGCGGCGTTGGTGAGCAGATCGGTGACCGCGCGGGGGAGCAGGGACAGCCGCCGCTGGAGTGCGTCGGCGACTCCGGGCGCGACTGCGGACACGGTGCTTCCGCTGCGCCACAACCGCGCTGTCTGCTCGACGAAGAAAGGGTTGCCGCCGGTGCGGCGCTGCACGTCGGCGGCCAGTTCGGCGCCCGGATCCGCGCCCGCGGTGCGGCTCATCAGCTCGGCGACTCCGGTTTCGTCGAGGCCGGTGAGCGTGATCGTGGCTGCTTTCGCGACCAGCGGCAGCATCAGCTCGTGCAGGGGATGGCTGGGCGCGTCCACCTCGACGTCGCGGTATGTGCCGATGAGCAGCAATCGCTCGAACCAGGTGTGCCGGGCCGCGAATTCGAGCAGCCGCAGCGACGCCGGGTCGGCCCAGTGCAAGTCGTCGAGGATGACGACCACCGGTCGGTCCTGTGCCACTGTGACCAGCGCCCGGGTGACCGCGTCGGGCAGTTCGAAGCCGTCGTCGGCGGGCGGCTCGGGGGTTTCGCCGAGCAGCGCGGACAGCGTCGGCGAGCTGGCGACGGCCCATTCGTGCGGCGCGGCCTCGCGGCGCAGCGCGCGCATGACCTGGACCCACGGCCAATAGCCGGGCGCGGCCCCGGACTCCCAGCACGTGCCCCCGAGGACGAGCGCGCCTGCTTCTCGCGCGTCGTCGGCCAGTGCGCTGACCAGCGTGGTCTTGCCGATTCCGGCCTCGCCGGCGACCAGGGCGAGGCCGCCGTGGCTGGCCGTGGCGCGCGAGAGCTGCGCGCGCAAGGTCGCGGCGGGGTGGGCCCGCCCGATCAGCGCCGCAGTCATGTCCGGTTCCTCCCTTTCTTTGCGAGCCTCTCACGGGACTCGCCTCGTCGTCGCGTACTTTCACCGGCTGCGACCGGCCTGCCACCAGGTCGCTGCCGATGCGGGCCATTCTGTCCGGGGGGTCTGACAATTCCCGGGACCCGTCACCTGGCCGGGTGACGGGAGTCCACTGTGGACCTCCGCTGGTCACAGGGTGACGGGCGTCTCCGCCCGGGACCGGCGGAAGGGGTGGTTGCGGTACTGTCGCCGCCATGGGGAGTCTCCGTTCGCGCATCCTCGCCTGGGCCGGCCGCCGGTACATCGCCCGCCAGCAGAAGCGTGGTTTCGATCTCGAAAAGATGGCGCTGCTGCCGGATTCGGCGCTGGAGCCGTTGCGCCGCCAAGGCCTCGACCCGGTTCCCGACCTCGGCAAGCTGCGCGGCGAGGCGCCGATCAGCAAGCTGGACCTGCCGTTCGGGATGAACGCCTGGCTCGTGACCGGCTACGAGGAGGCCAAGGCCGTCCTCGGGAAGGGCGCGGAGTTCAGCAACGACTTCACGAACCTCGTCGGCAACGCGGGCGTCACCGAGGACCAGAACCCGGGCGGCCTCGGATTCGCCGACCCGCCGGTCCACACGCGCCTGCGGAAGCTGCTGACGCCCGAGTTCACGATGCGCCGGCTTTCCCGGCTCACGCCGCGGATCGACGAGATCGTCGCGGACCAGCTGGACGCGATGGCCGCCGCGGACGGCCCGGTGGACCTGTGGGAGCAGTTCGCGCTGCCGATCCCGTCGCTCACGATCTGCGAGCTGCTCGGCGTGTCCTATGAGGACCGGGCGGACTTCCAGCGGCTGAGCACCGCGCGGTTCGACCTGTTCAGCGGCGCGGGCGCCTCGCTGGGGGCGATCTCGGAGTCGCTGGGGTACCTGCTGGAGATCGTGCGCAAGCAGCGCGAACAGCCCGGCGACGGCCTGCTCGGCATGCTGATCAAGGAGCACGGCGACGAGATCGACGACCGCGAGCTCGCCGGTCTCGCGGACGGCATTCTCACGGGCGGCCTGGAGACCACGGCGAGCATGCTGGCGCTGGGCGCGCTGGTGGTGCTGCGCGACCCGGCGGCGTTCGAGGCGGTCCGGGGCGACGACGATGCGGTGCACCGGTTCGTCGAGGAGCTGCTGCGCTATCTGACTGTGGTGCAGATGGCGTTCCCGCGGTTCGCGAAGCAGGACATGGACATCGCGGGCGTGCGCATCAGCGAGGGCGACATCGTGCTGGTTTCGCTGTCGGTCGCGGACCGCGACCCGGTGCTCGGCAAGGGCGACATGGACCGCTTCGACCCGGCCCGCGAGCCGTCCTCGCACCTGGCGTTCGGGTACGGGATCCACCGGTGCATCGGCGCGGAGCTGGGCCGGATGGAGCTGCGGGCGGCGTACCCGGCACTGGTCCGGCGGTTCCCGAACCTGCGGCTTGCGGTGCAGCCGGAGGAGCTGGAGTTCCGGAAGGTGTCGATCGTGTACGGGCTTGATTCGCTGCCGGTGCTGGTGGACTGATTTCGGATCGCTGGACGGCCGGGCTGGCTCGGGTGGTCGCCTCGGGGCGGGTCGGTGGCCGGTCGGTGCGGGGGGTCTCGTGCGGCTGCGGCTGAGTTGGCGGGATCGGCCGCCTGCTGCCGGATGCCGCGGATGTGCCCGGCGGATGGCTTGGGCAGTGGCCGCACCGGCGGCGGGGTCGTGGTGTGCGGGGCGGCTGGACCGGTGGTGGGTTCAGGGTGTGCGGGGTGGCGTGGCTGGACTGGCTGCGGGCGGGTGGTGCGTGCGGCCGCGCGGTTGATTTCGTGGTGGGTTCGTAGCTGTGCGGGGTGGCGTGGCTGGACCGGCCGCGGGCGGGTGGTGCGCAGCGGCGGTGCGCTGATGGGTGCACCAGGCACCCTGGCCGGACCAGCAGCGTGCGCCTGGTCCGCACGGGCGGTACGGCCGAACCCGCAGTGCTCATGAACGCACGAGGCCGCTTGACCGAACCGACCGCGCACTCGTGATGAGCGCGACCTGGTCGGACTGGGCCCACGCAGGTGAGCGGAACCCGTCGCCTCTGCCCGCACTGTCCTCGCCGGGCTTCTTGCCTCATCGCACCCCTCTCGGCCGGAACTGGATACTGATCCGCGGCCCCACCGCACGGGCCGTCTTCGGGATCGCGTGTTCCCACGTCCGCTGGCACGATCCGCCCATCACGATCAAGTCCCCATGCCCCAGCGGGTACCGCACTGAGTCTCCGCCGCCTCGTGGGCGCAGGGCCAGGTGCCGGGCGGCGCCGACGGACAGGATTGCCACCATGGTGTCCTCGGTCCGGCCGCGGCCGAGGTCGTCGCCGTGCCAGGCGACGCTGTCCTGGCCGTCGCGGTAGTAGCAGAGTCCGGCCGTGCGGAACGGTTCGCCCAGCTCACCTGCGTAGTGCGCGGACAGTGCTTCTCGGGCCTCGGTGAGGACAGGGTGCGGCAAGGGCGCGTGCTCCCGGTAGAAGCACAGCAAACGCGGCACGGCGACGACTCGGTCGTACATCTGGCGGCGTTCCGCGTACCACGGGACCTCGGCCGCCAGGTGTTCGTACAGCTCGTCCGAGCCGTCGAGCCACCCGGGCAGCACGTCGATCCACGCGCCTTGCCCCAGTTCGGTGCGCTGCACGCCGGACAGCGGGCCCAGCGTGGCCGGCCCGCTGGCACCGAACAGCGAGCCCTGAAATGCCTGACTCATGCCTCCAAATTACACGATATTCGAACGCCTGTTCGGATGAACTACTCGGCGGGCTTGGGATGCGCGGTGACGACGAGGCGGTGCAGGCGGGCGTCGGGGGCGGACTCGTTGTGGTAGCGGGACACGAGGTCGGTCACGAGGGCGGCCAGCTCGTCGGTGAAGGCCGAGCGGTCGCGGGCGGACGCGAAGGCGATTTCCGTGTCCAGGGTCAGCGTCGAGAGCGGTTTGCCCGCGCGGGCCGCGCGTCGGGCCAATCCGGCGACCTCGCGCAGGGTGCGGCCGGCGACGGCGAGCAGGTAGCTCGCCGACAGGCGGTCCGGCTTCACGCGGGCGGAGCCGACGGCCCCGAGGGCGGCGGGGGAGACCAGGTAGGCGCCGGCGGTGGCGGCGAAAAGGCGTTCGGTGAGGCCGCCCCACTGCCGGGTTCCGGCGGGTTCGACCAGGCCGTGCGATTCGAGCGCGCGCAGGTGGTAGTTGACCTTTTGCCTGGTCAGGCCCACTCGGGCGGCCAGTGCCGCGGCGGACGCCGGTTCGGTCAGCGCGGCCAGCAGGCGGGCGCGCACCGGGTCCAGCGCGGCCGCCGCGACAGCGGGGTCCTCGATCACTTCGACGTCCTGCATCCCCTGAGCCAAGCAGTGACAAACAAAGTCGTCAAGGGAGGAGCTCTTGCCCGCGACCGGCCGGGGACTTAGAGTGATCAGCCAGTGGTCTGGACCTGTACCGCTACCGCCGCCCTGAGTTCCACGGAGGTCGGCACGTGCGCACGAGAACCCGGATCGGCGGGGCACTGGCGGCGGCGGTGTGCGGGCTCGCGATTCTCGCCCCGGTCGCGGACGCCCAGGTCGGCGGCGGCACCTGGAAATCCTGGTCGCCGGGGTACAAGGAACAGCGGAAGGGCTGCGGCCAGATCAGCGGGCTCACCTTCAAGCTGACCTGCTCCGACGGCAGCGGCGAACAGCGCGCCGAGCGCCGCTACGAGACCTACGCTGGCGGCACGCACCAGTTCGAGGGTTCCTTCAAGATCACCAGCATGGGCGGTTCGCGGATCAGCCTGAAGCAGACGTTCCGCGACGGTCCGAACGCCGGGCCGTATTTTCTGCTGGCGGTGGAGAAGGGCGGACGTCTTTACGCCGTCGAGAACGGCCAGACGGTGGCGACCGGCGCGACGGCCGGGACTTCGGTGCGGGTCACCACGATCAATCAAGTGGGCAGCTCCCACCAGGTATACATCAACGGCTCGCTGAAGCAGACCGACGACAGCCCATCGGGTAGTTACTACGACAAGTTCGGGTCGTACCGGACGGCGAGCGGGGCGGGGCCGATTACCGTGCAGTGGAGCGGAATCAAGTTCTGGACCAGGTGAGCGGCCGGGCGGGTGCCTGCCGCCGCCTGGCACCCGTCCGGCGGTAATTCCGTTGCCGCGGCAGGGGAACTCGGCCACTGTCGCGGTCATGACTTTGGTTGGGCACTACGACACCGAGACCACTGAGAACACGCGGCTGGTCAGATCGCCGCACGGCAGGCTGGAATTCCTGCGCACGCAAGAACTCGTGCGCAGGGCGATACCGGCGACCGGGCAGCGAGTGCTCGACGTCGGCGGGGCCACCGGGGTGCACGCCCGATGGCTGGCTGCGGACGGACATTCCGTGCACGTGGTCGATCCCGTGGCCACGCACGTCGCCGAGGCAGCTGGGATCGAACGCGGCACAGCGGAAATCGGCGACGCCCGAGCTTTGACTTGGCCGGACAACAGTGCGGATGTCGTGCTGTTAATGGGGCCGCTCTATCACTTGACTGAATCCGGTGACCGCCAGCGGGCGCTTGCCGAAGCCCGGCGCGTACTTCGTCCGGGTGGCATTTTGTTCGCGGCGGCGATCAGTCGTTACCTCTCGGCCCTGGAGACCGGAACCAATGGCCAGCTCACCGAACAGGTGAGCCCGGCGGTAAGAGCCGTGATCGATACGGGCGGCTATGACGGCCACGTCGGCTTCGTACCCGCGCATTTCCACACCGCGGACGAACTGCGTGACGAGCTGGAAACCGCTGGCCTGTCCGGGATTTCCGAGTACGGAGTGGAGGGCCCGGCCTGGCCCGCCCTGGACGTGGCCGGGATCGAGGAATTCGACGCGCGCGTGGACGCGGCCCTTCGCTGCGCCCGCCTGGTCGAGCAAGATCCGCTCTTGATCAACGCCAGCGCGCATTTCCTCGCGGTGGCCCTCGCCCAGCCCATTCTTCGAGCGAATCCCACGCCGCGAGCGTCCGGCGGCTGGTGAACCGGCGGTGCTCACCGGTCAGCGGATCGTCGAATTCCAGCACTTCCGCCAGCAGCTGCAACGGTTTCGTGAAGTCGTCGAGCGGTTTCTCGTGCAGCTCCGGATAGAAATCGTCGCCCAGGATGGGGATCCCTAAAGAACACATGTGGACCCGCAGCTGGTGCGTGCGTCCGGTGGCGGGCGTGAGGCGATAGCGGCCCAGCCCGTCCCGGTGTTCGAGAAGCTCCACTGTGGACTCCGCGTTCGGCGGCCCGGGAACCTCCTGCGCGGCCAGCACGCCGCGTTCCTTCATGATCCTGCTGTGCACGGTCCGGGGCAGCTCAAGGCCGGCGTCGTACGGCGCGATCGCCTCGTATTCCTTGTGCACCAACCGGTCGCGGAACATCGTCTGGTACGCCCCGCGCGCGGACGGCGTGATCACGAACATCACCAGCCCCGCCGTCACGCGGTCGAGCCGGTGGGCGGGGGAGAGGGCGGGCAGGTCCAGCGAACGGCGGAGGCGCACCAACGCGGTTTCCAGGACGTGCCGACCGCGCGGGATGGTCGCCAGGAAGTGCGGTTTGTCGGCCACGAGCAGGTGCTCGTCGCGGTGCAGGACGGTGACGTCGAACGGCACCGGGACCTCGTCCGGCACATCGCGGTGGAACCAGATGAACGAACCGGGGACGTATGCCGCGTCGATCCCCAGCGGACCGTCCTCGCCGTGGATCCGCTGCTCGTGCAGCATTTCCCCGATCCGCGCGGGGGCGACCCGGGGCAGGCGCTCGACCAGGTGCTCCAGCAGCGTCGTCCACGGACCCTCCTCGGGCAGCCGCAGCCGCGCGGGGTCCAGGCCGTGCCGGGGCGGGATCGGGGCCGGGCGCTTGCGTCTCATCGGCTCCCGAGTCTAGTCGGCGGAGTTCTGCCGGTAGGCCGCGATGTAGCGGGCGGTCGCCTCGGCTCCTGCCTCGGCGGCTTTCTCGCGCCGGACCCGCTTGCCGGTTCCGGGCGGGAAACCGTTGCGGGACAACCGGTGGTCGATGCTTTCCTCCATGTACGCGCACGAGTAGAAGTACGACACCAGCGCGGCCATCAGCACGATCGCCAGCCGCAGCCCGAGCGGGGCCGGCAGCAGCAGCCAGATCAGGCACAGCGGGGCGATCCCCACCGTCGCGCGCAGGACGTGCCGGGCCTTCCAGTGCTTGGACGTCGCGTCGTGCAGCAGCCAGTCGCGGTAGCGCTCGGGAAGCCGTCCGCTCACGGCGTAGGCGAACCAGCGGAGAACGCCGGGCCGGTCGGTCATCGTTCCTCCTCGGGGTCTGCGACCACAGTACCCTAATGATTAGTACCCTAACTAATAGTGTGGTGCAGCCCGCGCTAGAGTGGGCCCGAGCACGAGGAGGACGAGTGGCCGAGATCGACCTTGGCGAGGACCCGCTGAAGCTCGACCGGCAGGTGTGCTTCGCGCTGTCGGTCGCCTCGCGCAGCGTGATCGCGATTTACCGGCCGCTGCTGGAGCCGCACGGGCTGACTCATCCGCAGTACCTGGTGATGCTGGCGCTGTGGGAGCAGTCGCCGCGGTCGGTGAAGGACCTCAGCACGGCGTTGCGGCACGAGCCCGCGACGCTGTCTCCGCTGCTCAAACGGCTGGAGGCGGTCGGGTACGTGACCCGGGGCCGCAGCCGGACCGACGAGCGCCAGCTGACTGTCGAGCTCACGGAGAAGGGACGGGAGTTGCGCGCCGAGGCGGAGAAAATCCCGTATCGCGTCGTCGAGCGGCTCGGCATGGAGGTTTCCGAACTGGAGGCGCTGCACGCCGCGCTGGGCCGGGTCATCGAAGCGACCGCCTGAGAAGGAAGAACTCGCGCCGGGATCCGGTTCTGCCGAGGGGAACGTGCCGAGGAGAGCGGAGCGAGCGTGGACAAGATCCGGGTGGGGGTGGCGCCGGGACTCGGGACCGGGCCGGCGGAATTCACCGGTTTGGCCGAGCTGAGCGAGGCGGCGGGCGTCGACTCGCTGTGGCTGTCGGAAGTGGTTTATTCGCCGGATGTCGACCCGTTGATCGGGATGACGCACGCGCTGGCCCGCACCGAACGGCTCAAACTGGGCACCGGTGTGGCGATCCTGCCCGGACGGAATCCGGTACTGGTCGCGAAACAGCTGGTCACGCTGGCCGGACTGGCTCCGAAACGCGTGCTCCCGGTGTTCGGCCTGCTGCCCGCGCAGCCCGCGGAACGCGCCCTGTTCCCGGTGCCGGACGGCCGGCGCGCGGCGGTCTTCGACGAGTCGCTCGCGCTGCTGCGCCTGCTGCTCGACCAGGACGACGTGTCCTTCGACGGCGAGTTCTTCCAGGTCGACGGCGTGACGATCGGGCCGCGTCCGGCGAAACGGCTCGACGTCTGGGTCGGCGGGGCCGCGCCTGCCGCCTTGCGGCGCGCGGGCCGGTTGTCCGACGGATGGCTCGGCAGCTTCCACACGCCGGATCAGTCCCGCGCGGCGCGGCTGGCGATCCAGGAAGCCGCCGCCGAGGCCGGCCGGGAGATCGAATCGGACCACTTCGGGTTGAGCATGGTCCTCGCGCCGCACGGGATCCCGGAACGGCTGCGGGCGGTGGCGCAGCAGCGCAATCCGGGCCGTCCGGCGACCGATCTCGTGCCCACCAGCTGGGCCGAAGCACGCCGGATGATCGAGCGGCACGTCGAGGCCGGCCTCACGAAATTCGTGGTCCGGCCTGGCTACTCCGGCGACTACCGGCAGTTCCTCGACGATTTCGTGCGCGAACTCGGGCCGCTGCAGAACTAGAACGTCAGCTGCTCGGTCTTGCGGGGCATGAGCAGCAGCGCGACGACACTCACCACCGACACGGCGACGATCGCGAGGAACACGTTGTGCGTGGCCCCGGCGAGCGATTCGCGCACGTACACCGTCGCCGGTGAGTTGTCGTGCGCGCCGCTGAGGATGCGGCTGGTGGCGTCGACGCTCTGCGGAAGATGCCCGGCGACCTCCGCGGGCGGGTGCGCGAACCGGCCCGCGAGGGTCGCGTTCGCGATCGCGCCGAAGACGGCCGTGCCGACCGCGCTGCCCAGCGAGCGGCTGAACATGTTGGTCGCGGTCACGACGCCGCGACGCTCCCAGCCGACGGTGGACTGCACGGCCACGACCGTCGGGCTGGAGGAAAGCCCGAGGCCGACCCCCACCACGAATACGGCCGCCGCGGCCGTCCAGACCACCGAGTCCAAGCCGAGGAACGTGGCCATGACCGCCCCGGCGAGCAGGAATCCGCTGCCGATCAGCGCGGTGTCGCGGAATCCGATCCGCAGGTAGATCCTTCCGGACAGCGACGCCGCGATCGGCCAGCCGATCGTCAGCGCGGCCAGCGCGAAACCCGCGGTGAGCGCGTCCGTGCCGAGCACGCCTTCGGAGTACGTGGGCAGGAACGAGCTGAAGCCCAGCAGCACCGCGCCGGTGACGAGCGCGACCAGGTTTCCGCCGATCAGCGTGCGGCGGGTGAACACCCACAGGGGCAGTACGGGTTCCTCCGCGCGTCGCTCGACCAGCACGAACGTGACCAGCATCAGGACCGCGACGGCGAAGATCGCCAGGCTCGGCGCCGACGTCCAGCTCCACGCGACCCCGCCTTCCAGCAGGGCCAGGATCAGCAGCGCGCAGCCGAGCGTCAGCAGGGTCGCGCCGGCGTAGTCGACCTTGTGCCGCGTGCGGTTCACCTGCTCGGTGAACTTGCGGTAGAGCATCCACGCGGCGAGCGCGCCGAGCGGCAGGTTGACGAAGAAGATCCACCGCCAGCTGAGGTATTCGGCGAACACGCCGCCGAGCGTCGGCCCGATCACCGAGGCGACCGCCCACACGCCGGCGAGGTAGCCCTGCACCCGGGCGCGTTCCTCGACCGTGTACAGGTCGCCGACCATCGTCATGCTGATCGGCTGGACCGCGCCCGCGCCGATGCCCTGCACCGCGCGCGCCGCGATCAGCACCGGCATGCTCCACGCGAACCCGCACAGCACCGAGCCGACCAGGAACGCGGCGATGCCGAAGAACATCACCGGGCGGCGGCCGAGGACGTCGGCGAACTTGCCGTACAGCGGCACGGTGACCGCCTGGGTGAGCAGGTAGATCGAGAACAGCCACGGGAACTGGGAAAACCCGCCGAGGTCGCGGACCACGGAGGGCACCGCGGTGGCGATGATGGTGCTGTCGAGGGCCACGAGGCCGGTGCTCAGCATGACGGCGGCGAGGACGGGACCCCGCTCGGAACGAAGGCCCACGGCGGCGCGTTTCGCCGCGGGCGGACTGCTCGTGCTACCCATGCCGGGAATGAACTCCTTCGCCGCGGCAAGCATTCCCCAGCCGATCGATCGGTGCCCGGGGGCCCGTCCGACCGCCATCATGGGGGGATGGACAGATGGGTGCGGCCGATCGGCCGGGGCTGGGTCGTTGAGGGCGCGGTGCCGGGACCGGATGTCGACGAGTTCGCCGAACCGGAGGCGGTGACGAAAGCGCTCGCGGCGGCGGAAGGGGACACGCTGCTGGCCGCGCAGCATCCGGCGCGGACGCCCGCCGCGCTGGCAGCCGGGCTGGATGTCGAGGCCGCGTTGCCGGAGGCGCGGGCGACGCTCGAACGGCTGCTGACCGGGCATTACCGGCCGGAAACCGGGTTCGTCGCGGCTTACCGGATCGGCGAGACGATCGCGGGCGTGCTGTGCCTGGTCGACGTCCGGGAGCTGACGTCGGCCGGGGCGCACGTGAAGCACACCGAGGAGGTCTATCCGGAGGTGGTCGCCGAGCGCGCGGCCGTGCTGGACGGTCTCGGCTGTGCGACGAGCGCCGCGCTGCTCGTGCCGGTCGGCGACGGCGCGGAGCTGACCGCGGCGGTCAAGGAGGCAGTGGGCGCGGCGGATCCAGATGTGTCCACTGTGGACCGGGCGGGACTGTCGCACGAGCTGTGGGTGGTGCGGCCGGGCGAACTGCAGGAACGGCTGCTGGAGGCCGCGTCGGCGAGCGATCTGCTGGTGGCGGACGGGAATCACCGTGTCGCGGCCGCGGCCGGGAGCGGTCAGCTGCTGGCGTTGATCACGGCGGGGTCGCAGCTGGAGATCCGGGCGATCAACCGCGTGCTCCTCGGGACCGGGCACTCTGCCGAGAGCCTGTTCGCGGCTTGGCAGGAGGCAGGGCTGGACGTGGCCTGGTCGGACGACTCGACCCCGCCTTCCTGCCCCGGCACGGCAGTGGTGCTGGCTGGTTCACGGGTGCTGTCGGTGCGGCTGCCCGCCACGGATCCGCTGGTGATCGACCACGAGGTGGTGGAACAGACGCTCCTCGGCTCGGCGCTCGGCCTCGACCCGGACGGCCCGCACGTGCGTCCGCTGCTGCCAGGCAGCCCGGTCCCGCCGGACGCGGACGCGGTGGTGCAGCTGGCCCCGGTGCCGTTCGAGACGGTGCAGGCGGTGCACGCGGCGGGACGGCGGATGCCGCGGAAGGCTACGTACTTCACGCCCAAGCCGCGAGGCGGGCTAGTGCTGGCGCGTTGGTACTGTGCCGATCGTTACTAATCCGATCACAGCCACGGCCCAATGGCTTCGCAGCAACGGTTACGTGCCGGGCGGGGTCGGCCTACTTTGGTCGGACTAGTAAAAAGGTGCAGGTCAGCGTCTGTTCCGCTTAGGATCGCGCAGGTGGAACTACCGCTGATGCCGCCGGTGCGGCCGATGCTCGCCAAAGCCGTGCACGAGGTGCCGCGCGACGGCGGGTTCTGGTACGAGCCGAAGTGGGACGGCTTCCGGTGCGTCGTGTTCCGCGACGGCGACGAGATCGAACTCGGCTCGCGCAACGACCGGCCGCTCACCCGGTACTTCCCGGAGCTGGTCGAGCTGCTGCGCGACGCGTTGCCGGGCAAATGCGTCGTCGACGGCGAAATCGTGCTGGTCACGCCGCGCGGGCTGGACTTCGGGGCGTTGCAGCTGCGGCTGCATCCGGCAGCCAGCCGGGTCCGGAAGCTCGCGGAGGAGACCCCGGCCAGCTTCGTCGCGTTCGACCTGCTCGCGCTCGGCGAGCGGGACCTGACCGAGGAGCCGTTCGCCGAGCGGCGGCGGGCGCTGGAGGGGATTTTCGCTCCCTCGGCTGGCTTGCGGCGGGTGCACCTGACCCCGCTCACGACGGATCCGGACACCGCGCAGGACTGGTTCACCCGGTTCGAGGGCGCGGGCTTCGACGGGGTCATGGCGAAGCCCGCCGATCTGCCGTATGAGCAGGACAAACGCGTGATGCTGAAGGTGAAGCACGAGCGCACCGCGGACTGTGTCGTCGCGGGTTTCCGGTGGCACAAGGACGGCAAGGGCGTCGGGTCGCTGCTGCTCGGGCTGTACGACGACGAGGGTTCGCTGCACCACGTCGGCGTGGCGAGCAGCTTCACCGCGGCGCGGCGGCGGGAACTGGCCGAGGAGCTGGCCCCGTGGCGGGAGAACGCGCTCGACGGGCATCCGTGGCGCAGCTGGGCGGAATGGCAGGCCGACGAGGTGCGCCGGCCGGGCGCCACCAGCCGGTGGGCTCCGGACAAGGACCTGTCGTGGGAACCGCTGCGCCCGGAACAGGTCGCCGAAGTGCGCTACGAACACCTCCAAGGCGGCCGCTTCCGCCACGGCGGCCGGTTGGTGCGCTTCCGCCCGGACCGGACCCCGCAATCGTGCACCTACGCACAACTGGACGAGGCCCCGCCTGCCGAACTGGCGGATCTGTTCGGGGAGGCCCGATGAGCGGCGTTTCGCTGGAACTGGACGGCGTAGAACTGACCATTTCCAGCCCGGACAAGGTCTATTTCCCGGAACGAGGCGAAACCAAGCTCGATCTCGTCCGTTATTACCGAGCTGTCGCAGGCCCTTTGCTGGACCGGCTTGGCGGCCGCCCCTTGCTGCTCGAACGCTATCCCGACGGTGCGGGCGGAAAATCGTGGTTTCAAAAACGCACGCCCAAGAACGCACCTTCCTGGCTGACCACCGCCGTCGTCTCCACCCCCAACGGCACCACCAGCGACGCACTGGTGGCAGCAGACCTGGCGCACGTCCTGTGGGCGGTCAACCAGGGCTGCCTGGGCTTCCACGTATGGCCAAACCGCGCGGCGGCGCTGGATATCGCGGACGAACTGCGCATCGACCTGGACCCGTCGCCCGGAATCGGCTTCCCGCACCTGCGCGAGGCAGCCGTGCTGGTGCGAGAATTCCTCGCCGAGCTGGGAATCGAGGTCTATGTGAAGACCTCCGGTTCGCGCGGCCTGCACCTGTATTCGATGCTGGAACCGCGCTGGGACGGCTACGAAGTGCGGGCCGCCGCGGTGGCGCTGGCAAGAGCTTTGGAACGACGGCATCCGGACTTGATCACTGCGCAATGGTGGAAGGAAGAACGAGGCTCACGAGTTTTCGTGGACTTCAACCAGAACGCACCGCATAAAACGGTCTTCGGAGCTTGGTGTGTGCGGCCGAGGGTCGGCGGACAGGTTTCTACGCCGATCGCCTGGGACGAACTGGCGACGGTGGAGCCGGACGCCTTGACGCTGTCGACGGTACCGGCGCTGGTCGCGGAACGGGGAGATCCGTGGGCCGCCGCGAACGACCGGCCGCAGTCGATCGAGGCGCTGCTGGAGATGTCGCGAGAGGACCTGGCCGGCGGGCTGATGGACGCGCCGTGGCCGCCGGTGTACCCGAAGATGCCGAACGAGCCGCCTCGGGTCGCGCCGAGCCGGGCGAAGAAGGCGTGACTCCGCGAGCCAGCAGAAAGTACGTGAGGGCCACCCTCATTGACTCTGATTCCCTCACGACCCTCCACCGGCCCGCGAGGGGCCCCTTCACGAACGCGGGTGCCCTCAAGGAGCCCTTTACGGCCCCGCCCGCAAACCGCAGCCGCCGCACCCGGCGATCGAGGCACCCAGCCCCTCCCCGCAGCCGCTGCACCCACCATCGAGGCACCCAGCCCCTCCCCCGCACCCCGATACGAAGCCTCCCGTCAGCACACTCGGGCTTCGGGGTGCCCCACGCCAGCGACCCCAAGCGATGTCGCCCCCGGCGACGAGCCGACTCACCCCAACGGCAGATCAAACGCCAACTGCTCCTGCCCGCCAACCCCCACCGGCACTCCGGCCAAAGTGCCCGCGCACCCGGGGCAAGGCGTGACATGCCCAGTCCCCGGCGCGGTCAGATCGATCGGCGTCCACGTCCGCGATTCCCGCTCCCCGCAAGCCGACCGCCGGTACCGCAGGTCGTCCGCCCGAGTCATCACATGCGCGACAGGATCGTCCTCCGGCAACGCACCCACGAGGTACCACCGAGCCGCAATCGTCTCCGCCATGGAACTAGTCCTCCAAAGAGGCTGGTCCGAGCTACGAAGACATACTGCGACCCCGGCACCGCCAACCCGCGCGTTTACGCATCTTCGGCGTGGCGCGCCCCGCCCTCGCCGGGTTCATCCAAATACCGGAGAAACCGCAAAAGCCCCCGCTCGTCAGGTCCGTCCTCCTCGGCCACGCAAGCGGCAAGCTCCCGTTCAACGGCCGCGGAATCAATCCCGGCGCCGATCAGCACCAGCTCGGTCCGTCGCGGCCCAGACGGCCAAGCCGACCTCTCTACCTGCATAAACGCCCCGACAGTGTGCAACCCGAACCGGGACCGCGACTCCGGAGACCCCAGATCCACCTGCCCTTTGACCCGGTACAGCCCAGCGGGCCGGCTCTCCAGAAACGCGAGAAACCGCCGAGGCGAAAGCGGCCGCTCGGCCGTGAAGGCGACGCTCTCATACCGCTCGTGCAAATGCTCGGAATGATCATGTTCCCGCAGATCGTCAAAAGACAGCTGCCCATAGCTTTCCCGAGGCCGGGGATCGAAAAACAATCCCGGATCAACCCGCCCCCGCTCGGTCTCCAGCACCGGCACCCCGGGCGCGTGCTCCTCGACGACAGCACGAACCTTGGCCAGCGCGTCCGCCTCGGCTCGGTCGACCTTGTTGAGGACCACCAGGTCGGCAACCCGCAGATGCTCGGTCAGCTCCGGATGCCGCACCCGCGTCGCCTCGAACTCGACAGCGTCGACCACCTCGACCAGCCCGCCGTACCGGATATCCGGGTTCTCGCTGGCGATCATCAGCCGCAGCAGGTCGCGGGGCTCGGCGATCCCGCTCGCCTCCACCACGATCACGTCGATCCCGGCCTCGGGCCGCGACAGCTTGCCCAGCATCGCGTCCAGCCCGCTGGCGTCGACCGCGCAGCACAGGCAGCCGTTGCCCAGCGAAACCATCGTGTCGACCTGCCCGGCGACCGCGAGCGCGTCGATGTTCACCTGGCCGAAATCGTTCACCACCACGCCGACCCGGACGCCCTGGCGGTTGGCCAGCAGATGGTTGAGCATCGTGGTCTTCCCCGCACCGAGAAAACCTGCGACGAGCACTACCGGAACCCGCTGCCTGGCCACGCGTCAACCCTCCTGTCGTCCGGGCAGCCGACGATACCCGCAGCGGACGTCAGGACCGTGGCAGCCCAGCGCCGTCCTCGGCGAAACGGAGCCGGCGCAGGGTGCCGTCATGGCAGGATGAGCGGATGATCTGGACGCCGGGCAGGGAGGACCGGGTCGACGGGATGCCGACGGCCGGACAATGGCGGCAGTTGTCGGTCGTGCCGGAGAAACGGGAGGTCTTCGGCTACGACCTGTACTTCCGCGAGGGTTGGGCGGACGTCCTTTCGGTGTTCGGCGGTGCCGCGACGAGAGTGCTCGGCGGGCTGGCGATGCTGGTGGTCAAACCGGACGCGGTGGTCGGGCGCAGGCTCGGCCCGATCATGGATTACCTGGCGGACAACGGTTTCGTGCCCGTCGCCGCCACGCGATTCGGCTACACCCGGCATTCGATGCGCGAGGTGTGGCGCTACGACTGGCACATCTACACCGTCGACCGGCTGCAGTTGTGCACTTTCTGGTATCTCGCCAACGATGTGCTGCTGTTCCTGGCGCGCGACGTCCGCCCGGTCGCGGGATTGCCCGCGACAGTCCGGCTGTGCGAGCTGAAAGGCGTCGGCGATCCGGCCCAGCGCCGTCCGCACCAGTTGCGCACGAAGCTGAACCCGCCCAACCGGATCCTGAACTTCGTGCACGTCGGCGACGAACCGGCGGACATCGTGCGCGAGCTGACCATTTTCCTCGACCGTCCGGAGCGGCTCCGGTTTCTCGAGGGGCTGCGGGCGCATCTCGCCGAGGACCGCAGGGCGCAGGCGCGAGCCGAGATCGCCGCCATCGAAGCGGACTGCCCGGCACACGACCTGGACATCGACGCGACGCTGGCCCGGCTGGCTCCGACAGCGGGCGAGGCCGCGGTTTCCCGGCTGCGGGACGTGGTCGAGGGCGGGGACCGGATCAGCTGGGACGAGCTGTCCGAGCTGGTGCCCTTCGAGAAGGCAGACCGCTGGGACGTGATCGTGACCGCGTCGTTCGTGGTGCACAACGAGCGTCCGGTGCCGCATGCGCTGCTGCCTGCCGTTTCGACGGAGGCGTGGACCGCGCAGGCGCGGTAGCGCGCTGCCTGCGACGGGCGGCGGGCCCCGGGTTTGGCCCAGTGCATCGGGTCCGGGTCGGAGATCAGCTTCGCTTCGTCGCGTTCGATCCGGCCGGTCCCAGCGATCGACCTCGGCTCCGCTTTCGGCGACCTCGATCCAGGGCACGGATTCCCCGAACCGCGGACGTTCCGGCAACTGGAGCGCCTGGCTGCCGTGCTCCGCCCGCTTGAGCGCGTCTGCCACAACGTCGACGGCCGCGTCTGCGTCGAAGCTCAGCGGGGTGACGGTGGTTTCGGCCGTGAGTGCTTCTTCGAGCAACGGGAGGCCGGTCGGGGTGCCGGAGGCCAATCCGTTCAGAGCTTCCCGCCGCTGCAGCAGGCCGAGTACCCGGATCAAGCCGGCGGGCTCGTCGGCGACGTGGATGTAGCTGAAGTTGCGGCTGTGCTGGTGCAGCAGGGCGCGCAGCGTGGCGGGCTTCTGCTTCAGCGGATCAGCTGAGCCTTTCAGCGTGGCCAGCCGCATCGTCGCGGGCATCTGCCTGGCTGCTCGTCCCGCAGGAGCAGCAGCAGGGCGGGGCCGCAGTAAACCAAGCCGGTCCACGGTGGCCGAAGTCAGCTGGTACCGCCGCAGGGGCTCCCGGGGAGCCGGGCGGTGTCGCGGACACCTTCCCAGAAGCAGGTTTCGCGCCGGGAGGAGATGCGCTTCGCGGGCATACGCGTGAGCGCGGCCCAGCGCCTGTCGTCGATCTTCGCTGCCCTTGGCCGATGCCGGATCGCGGAGGCCCCGGTCGTATGAAGCACCGATGAGCAGTTCGCCAAGAAATGTCGGACGTCTTCGAAAACGCACCGCCGTGCGGGTGGGATTCCGGGTTCGGATCGGCGGATCGGCGTACGGTCGTCGGAGCATCCGGGCGAACCGGTTGATTCCTTTCCTGAATGTCCGCGCAGTGAAAGTCTACTGTGGACGAAAAAGACTCGCTCTTCTGCCAAGGTGTTTCAGTGGTCCGGTCCAGTTGACGCGGGTGACCTCGTGCTGTCTCCGCCGCGGGTTGCGCCGGACGTCGCAGGCGAATTGGTCGGTTCCGAGGCTTGTTTCGGCGCATTCTTCGCCGAATATTGTTCACTCGGATGGTCGCTGCGCGGGGTGGCCTGGGTCCATAGAGTTCTGAGGGGCAGCGCTGGTCCGATGGGGGAATAACTGCCCGCGGCCCCGAATCGCGGCTCGATCACCGCCGCGCGACCGCGGCCCGGCCGGACGGCGGAGCGGGGCACGCGTATCCCGAGGAAGAATGTTCCCGGAGGGCCGGAATGCATCGATTGCTCGAATCCCGCAGCACCACCCTGGCCACCCAGCAGGAGGCTGAAACATTCGGAAACGGCTGGCGCGCCCGCGCTTTCCGCGACGTCGAGTCCCGGCTCACCGACCGCGGTTTCCCGTGCGTCTTCTCCAGAAACGCGTTCCGGAAGAGGCTGCTGCTGTTCGCTTTCGCGGAGGACGCCGGACCGGACGCCATCGCGAGACTCGGCGGCGAACTCGCCGATTACGTCGAGCTTTCCCGGAATTGGAACGGTCATCTCGACACCGCGTACCCGTTGCTGATCGTGTTTTCGCCCGCGGCGGTGTCCGCCGGGTCGGTCGCCGGGTACCAGGCGTTCGGCTGGGAGGCGATCCAGCAACTGCACCGCGTCGACCCGGCCCCGTGGCCGGAGAACGTCGGCACCGACCCCGGCGAAAGCTCGTGGTCTATGTGCTTCAACGGGATGCCGTTGTTCGTCAACATGAGCAGCCCCGCGCACGAGGTCCGGCGCAGCCGCAACCTCGGCGAGCACTTCGTGCTCGTGATCAACCCGCGGGAGCGGTTCGACGTCGTCGCGGGCGACACCCCGAGCGGCCGCAACGTCCGCGGCAACATCCGGGCGAGGATCGATCGCTACGACGGCGCCCCGCGCGCCCGCCAGCTCGGCTCCTACGGCGTCGCCGGGCTGGAATGGTGGCAGTACGGCCTGCCCGAGGAGGACGTCGACCGGACCGATACCTGCCCGTTTTCCTTCCGGGAAAACGAAACCGCGCAGCCGGACGAGGCGGCGGCCCCTGCCTGACCGGAGCCAGGCGATGGTGAAATGATCGTTTCCCGGGGCCGTATCGACGACCGCGGCGCGGGAATGATCGGGAGCGCGGCAGCGGCACGGTGCCCGCCGGTCCGGTGGACGACGCACCGTGCTCGCGGCCAGCACCTGTTCGGCAATTCTCGCGACGCTGCCCGCCGGATTCCTGGCGTACCCGGCCTGCGTGGTGCCGCGGATCGACGCGTACGGCGATTTCCCCACTCCGCATACCAGGGAATCGGGTCACCTCGACGGACTGCTGCCCCGCGAGATCTTCGAAGCGATCGCGGCCGTCGAACATCCCGGTCTTGAACTGGCCGAGTTCGCCGCGTCCGGTGACGAACGCACTGACGCGCACGTGGCTGAGTCCATTGTGGCCATGATCGCGCCGGTGCGCTGAACCAGCGCGGGACGGCCCGGCTGGTTCAGCGGTGCCGCTGCGCGGCCGGACTGCCCCGCGAGTCGAGCGCGGTCGGCGAATCCGGGCACCGGTAAGGCTGTTGCCGACCTGGCGCCCGACCGGGCAGGATCGGTACCGGCGAGTCCGCCCGATGCCGGTGGTATCCAGCGCTGGGCGCAGGGAGTGCTCCGGCGGCGGGGGAGAGGTTCCGATGATCGACGACCCGGTTCTGCGGCCCGTCGGTGCTGTGCGGCGCGGAGGCCGGGCCGTCCCAGCGCTCCCCGGGGCGGAGGCCGCATGACCGCCCGTGCCGCCCCCGAGCGCGCGACCTCGCTGCGTCCGGCGCTCGTCCTCGCCGGCGTCCTGCTGATCGCTGTGAACCTGCGCGCCGCGATCACCTCTCTCGGCCCCGTTCTGAGCTTCGTCCAAGCCGACCAGGGGCTTTCCTCGGTAGCCGCGTCCGTCTTGGTCAGCGTGCCGCTCATCGCGTTCGCCGCGTGCTCCCCGATCGCCCCCAAGGTTGCCGCGAAGCTCGGCCTTGAACGCGCGCTCGGCGCGGCGGTGCTGCTGCTCGCGATCGGGATCCTGGTGCGCTCGGCTCCGCCGCAGGTGTTGCTGTGGACTGGAACGGCCCTGCTCGGGGTCGCCATCGCGATCCTGAACGTCCTGCTCCCCGCGCTCGTCAAACGTGATTTCCCGGCCCGCGTCGGGCCGATTACCGGCACGTACACCGCCGTCCAGTCCGGTGTCGCCGCGATTGCTGCTGGGGTCGCGGTCCCGCTGGCCGGGCAGCAGGCCGGCGGATGGCGGCTTTCGCTGGGCGTCTGGGCGGGGCTCGCGCTCGTCGCTCTCGGGGTTTTTCTGCCGCAGCTGCGCCGTTCCGCCGCCGCACCGGCGCTCGTGCGGACGACCGGTGCGGCGCGGCCGTGGACGAACGGGCTGGCCTGGCAGGTCACCGTGTTCATGGGGTTGCAGTCGCTCGCCTTCTATGTGCTGGTGACCTGGCTGTCTTCGATCGAGCACGCCGCGGGGCTCAGCTTGGTGACGGCTGGGTTTCACCAGTTGCTCTTCAATCTTTCCGGTCTGGTTGGCAGCTTGGTCTGCTCCGTGTTGATCCACCGGCTGCCTGATCAGCGTCCGATTGCGATCACGGGATCGTCGTTGTTGACGGTCGCGTTGACTGGGCTTCTGGTCGCGCCGGGGATCGCGGTGGTTTGGGCTGTCTTCGCCGGGTTGGCTGGCGGGAGCACGTTGGCGTTGGCGTTGTCGCTGTTTGGGCTGCGTACCAAGAATTATTCTGACGCTGGGGTGTTGTCCGGGATGGCTCAGTCTGCGGGTTATACGCTGGCGGCGCTGGGGCCCATCGTCATCGGGGCGGTGCATGACGCTGCTTCGTCTTGGAAGCCCGCGCTGGGGGTGCTGATCGTGCTGGCGCTGGTGCAGACGGTGTTTGGGGGGTTGGCTTCTCGGCATCGGACGATGGGGTGAGTGGTCGCGTTCTCGTGGCACCCGAAGCCTGAGTGTGCGGTCCGGCCTGAAAGCCGCGAAGAGCCCTTCACGGACGGCGGCGTTCGGCCGGGCGAGGTTCGTCTCGGGGGTGGACAATAAAGTCATGATCAATGTCCTCGTCGCGTACGCGGGCAAGCACGGTGGCACCCGCGAGATCGCCGAAGTTGTCGGCGAGGAGTTGCGCGCGGCCGGGTTTGCCGTCGACGTGCGTGATGCGGGCGAGGCCGGCAGTGTCACGGCGTATGCCGCGGTGGTGGTCGGCAGTGCGCTCTACTACTCGCGGTGGCGGCCCGAAGCGGTGCGGTTGCTGGAGCGCAACACCGAGGCGTTGCGGGCGCGTCCGGTGTGGTTGTTCCACAGTGGACCGTGTGGTCCTGGCGCGAATTCAGCCAGGGTGAGCTTGCCCGCACGGGTGACGTTGCTGGCCGCTGCGATCGACGCGGGGCGCACCGAAACGTTCGGTGGGCGGCTTGATCCGGCGCTTGCGGAGGGCGTGCTGGAAAGGCTGATGGCGCGCGGCAGCCGGGCCGGGGATTTTCGCGACTGGGAGCGGATCCGGGCGTGGGCGCGGGACATCGGCCGCCGGGTGCACTCCCGTGTTCCGGTCTGAGCCTCAGGCCGAGCCGAGCACCCGCACCACCGTGGCCGAAAGCTCTCTTTCGGCTTCCTCCGTGGAAAGCCGTCCCGCGTCGACCTCGCCCGCGGCGGCGTGGCTGAGCTGAATGATCACCGTGACCAGCCAATCCGCCGGCGGACGACGGTCGAACTCCCCGGCGCGCTGCCCGCGTTCGACGATCGGCCGCAATCTCTTGGCGACTGGCTCGTGCTGCGAGGCGAACCGGCGCAGCAGCATCGGATAGCGCGAGGACGTCCGGCGAGCGGAGGCTAGCACTCGTAAGACCGCGTCGACAGCTTCCTCGGTGAGCCGGTCGAGCACCGCGGCCAGAAGCCGTTCGCGGGACGGGAAATGGGCGTACACGGTTTGCCGGGTTACGCCCGCCGCCGCGGCGACGGCTTCGACGCTCGCGTCCGGATCCGCTTCCAGCACGCGGAGCGCCGCGTCGAGTATCGCGGCGCGGAGTTTCACCATTTCTTACACATTGTCAAGGTTAGCTCGGACGGATACCTTACAGTGTGTCAGAGTTTATCCGCCGAACGCGGCGATCCCGGGGAGTTCACTTCGTTCACTGACGATCTGGTGCGCACCGACGAAGACGCGGCGGCAGGGTGCGGATCGACCGCGAGCGGCTGATCGCGCATTGCCTTCCGGTGCGGAAAACCGGCCGGAAAGCCGGATCGAAGTCCACGAGGCGATGGCCGAGGACGACCGCATCGCCGCGCGGTACACGCTGCACGTTCGCCAGCCAGGAAAGGGAGATCGAGGTCGCGTTTTTCGGGCGGTTCACCGGGGACGGCCGGATGCGCGAGGCGCACCTGCTGACCCGTTCGGCGCAAGCGCCCGGGTAGCCCGTTTCATCCTTTTTCGCTGGGTATGTCAGGGGCCGGGGGAGTCCACATGCGACTCTTGCCTCTCCGCCGCACCGGGTGTAGACCAAGCCGGTGACCGAAAACGCAGCAGGGGGCAGGGAAAAACGCAAACTCAGCGCCGATCAGCGGAACTCGTTCCTCGCCGCGTGGCTCGGCTGGAGCATGGACGCGTTCGACTATTTCCTGGTCGTGTTCGTGCTCGCGGACATCGCGAAGGACAAGTCGTTCGGGGCCACGGCCACCCAGCTGGCGTTCATCACCACCGCGACGCTCGTCATGCGCCCGCTCGGCGCGCTGCTGTTCGGGTTGTGGGCGGACCGGTCCGGGCGGCGCATCCCGCTGATGGTCGACGTCCTGCTGTACTCGGCGGCAGGCGTGCTGTGCGCGGTCGCGCCGAACTTCACCGTGCTGCTGATCCTGCGGTTCGTCTACGGCGTCGGCATGGGCGGTGAATGGGGCCTGGGCGCGGCGCTCGCGATGGAGAAGATCCCGGTGGAGCGGCGAGGGTTCTTCTCCGGGCTGCTGCAGGCCGGCTACTCCGCCGGGTACCTGCTGGCCGCGCTGGCGTACCTGCTGTTCCACACCGCACTCGGCCTGGAGTGGCGGTGGATTTTCGTGCTGAGCATCTTCCCGGCGCTGATCAGCCTGCTGATCCGGGCGCGGGTCAAGGAATCCGAGGTGTGGGAGGCGGCGCAGGAGAAGATGCGCGTCACCCGGACGTCGGTCAAGGACGTCCTGTTCAACCCGAAGGTGCTGCGCCGGTTCGGGTACCTCGTGCTGCTGATGACCGCGTTCAACTGGATGAGCCACGGCACCCAGGACGTGTACCCGACGTTCCTGAAGGCGACCGAGCACGGCGGCGCGGGCCTGAGCGCGGCGACCAGCACGTGGATCGCCGTGCTGTACAACGTCGGCGCGATCATCGGCGGGCTGGTCTTCGGCTCGCTGTCGGAACGCTTCGGCCGCCGGATGACGATCGTCGGCGCCGCGGTCCTCGGCCTGCCGATCGTCCCGATCTTCGCCGTCGACCACGGAGCCGGGATGCTCGCGCTCGGCTCGTTCCTGATGCAGATCATGGTGCAGGGCGCGTGGGGCGTCATCCCCGCGCACCTGACCGAGATGTCCCCGGACGCGATCCGCGGTTTCTTCCCCGGCGTCACCTATCAGCTCGGCAACCTGCTGGCCGCGCTGAACCTGCCGATCCAGGAAAGCATCGCGCAGTCGCAGGGGTACCCGGCCGCGCTGCTGTGGACGGTGATCCCGGTGCTCATCGCGGTCGCCGTGCTGACCTCCCTCGGGAAGGAAGCGAAGTCCATCCGCTTCGGCGGCGAAGGCGCGACCACCGCGCCCGCCGGGACGTCCTGAGCTTTCTGCCCGCTGGGTCCAGGCGGCCTTGCCGTCGAACAATCGCCGATATATCGTGGGCATATCGGCGATTGTTCGACGGAGGAGGATGACATGACCAGGACCGCAGGCGGGGGACACCTGTTCCGGGGCTTCGGCGGCCCAGAACGCTTCGGTGGACACGGAGTGCCGTTCGGATTCGGCCGCCCCGGAGCGATTCACCCTGGCGACGGGGACCGCGGGGTGCCGTTCGGCAGGCCGGAGGCGCACGGCGACGGGCCCGGCGAGGGGAGGGGGCGACATCCGGGCGGGCCGGGGGAGGGGCCCGGGTGGCCTGGGGCAGGCGGGGAGCGTGGCTGGCCTGGGCGGTTCGGCGGTCTGGGAGCCGGGTTCGGCCAGCATGCGGTGTTCGGTGAACCCGGTGCCAGGGGCGGGCAGGCCGGGCTGTTCGGGGAGCCGGGAGTTGCCTTCGGCTGGCCCGGTCATGTGGGCTGGCCGGGGGAATCTCAGGGACACCCTGGTCACCCGGGCTGGGACGCGGGTTGGCCGGGCGGGCATCCGGGCTGGCGTGGCGGGCCGGGGGAACCTCACGGACACCCCGGTCACCCGGGCGAAGCGGGGGAGCACCACACGCACTTCGGCCGTCCGGGCGAGCACCGGGGCCACCCCGGTCGCCTGGGCCGGCCCGGCGGCGAGGAGGCCTGGGACGACACCGTGCTCGAAGCCCGGGGCGGCTTCCCGCCCGGCCCGCCGGGACCGCCCGGGCCGCCGCATCGGCCGGGATTTCCCGGTTTCCCTGGCTTCCCGGGCGGCCCGGGCGGGTTCTTCGGGGGTCCGCCCCGCGGCGGGCGAGGCCCGGCCCGCCCGGTGCGTCCGGCGGTTCTCGCCCTGCTGGCGGAGGAACCCCGCCACGGCTATCAGCTGATGCAGGAAATCCGCCGTCGCACGCATGACGAGTGGCGGCCCAGCCCGGGGTCCATTTACCCGATTCTGCAGCAGCTTGAGGACGAAGGCCTGGTCCGCACCGCGGAGGAGGGCGGCCGTCGCGTCGCGCATCTCACGGAAGCGGGGCGGGAGCACGTCGCGGGGCGCGCGGAGGAGTTCGCCGCGCTTTGGGAGTCTCCGGCTCGCGACGAGGAGCCGGGTGCGGACCGCTTCGCGGCGCTGTATCAGCAGATCGGCGAGTTGGCCGGGGCCGCGGCGCAGGTCGCGCACACCGGCAGCGAGGCGCAATGCGCGGAGGCGCGCAAGGTCCTTCGCGAAGCCCGCCGCCGGCTGTACGCGTTGCTCGCGGACGACGACTCCGAAGAATAAAACCCGCCGGTTGGCGAGTCCATTGTGGACTCGCCAACCGGCGGTCACCTCGGGGCACAACCGGAGGTGGTCCGAGCACGCGTGTCGGTTGTTGGACGGCGGCGCGGTGCGGCGGGTCCAATGCGGCCATGCCATCGTTTGTCCACCTGCACGTCCATACTGAGTATTCGATGTTGGACGGTGCGGCGAAGATCGGGCCTTTGTTCGCGGAGGCGGCCCGGCTGGGGATGCCCGCGGTGGGGATGACTGATCA
>NZ_FOWC01000005.1 GCF_900115345.1 Amycolatopsis rubida
CCACCGCACCACCGCACCACCGCACCACCGCACCACCGCACCACCGCACCACCGCACCACCGCACCACCGCACCGAGTGAGGGCGGCCAGGCGGGTCAGGTCGCGCAAGCGGGCTCGTGCAGCCAGGCCGCCCGGGGAAGGGGCTGCCGATGCCGCGGCTCGCGCAAGGCCGAGCCCGGCAGGTCGGCGAGGCTCACGGGCGCGGCAGTGCTTCACCCGGTGCACCGGAACCACACGCCGGCCGAAAGGGCGGAGTCCGAGCGCGGCAGCGGTGCTGGTGGCTAGGCTGGCCGTCCGCGTCGACGTCGAGGTCGTGGAGGCCGCAGGCAGATATGGCAGGCACACCCGCACACAACGACTCCGGTTATCTCGGTTCAGCAGGCGGGACCTCGTGCCATGTGGTGCGCACGAACCGTCCGTGGGAATCCGGGATCGATGCCATCGGAGTCTCCGTCGGTGACATCCTCGGCAGCCTCGGCCGCGCCGTCCGCGAACAGTCGCTGGACTCGGGCTGGGATTCGATCGACTACGAGGCGATTGTCCCCGAAAGGCCGTACGTGCTGAGCATCCGCGGCACCGACCGGGGCTCGCTGCGGTTCGCGGTGCTCATGACTCCGCACGAAGGCGGCGGCTCCAGCCCGCCGACGTTGCCGGCGATCGCCACGGCCGCTGAAGCCGGCATTCGTTTCGCAGCGAGGGCGAACTCGAGCGCGTTCGGGTTGCCGCTGCTGGGCACCGGCGATCTCGGATTCAACGAGGAGGAAGTCGCCGCGGTAGTGATTCCAGCGGCGGTCCGGGCGCTTCAGGACACTAGCGGCCTGCGCAGTCTTGTCTTCGTCTGCAACTCCGAGCCTGCGGAAGACGCCATCCGCGCGGCCTGGCACCAGGCGGGCGTCATGCGATTCTCCGCGGTCGAACTGGCCGGCGGCGTCTCGAACGACCTGGTCGATCCGACGCGCGGCATCCCTCTCGAACGCGACCGGCTCGGCGTCGCACCCTACGTGTCGATGCTGGCGACGGTGATCGCCGACCGGAGCACTCTGCCGCCGCTGTCGGTCGGGGTGTTCGGCGAGTGGGGGTCCGGCAAGAGCTACTTCATGGGGCTGATGCGGGCCGAGGTGGGCAGGCTCGCGGGGTCGGGCAATCCGGCTTACTGCCGCGAGATCGTCCAGATCGGGTTCAACGCCTGGCATTACGCGGACCGCAATCTGTGGGCCAGCCTCGGCGACGAGATCTTCCGGCAGCTCGCCGGTCCGGGCCCGAATGCGCAGCAGCGGCGTGACCAGCTGCGCGAGGAGCTGGCCACACGGCTCGATCAGGTCACCGAACTCGAGGACGCGAAGCGGCAGGCGCAGGCGACTGCGGCGAAACTCCAAGCGGATGTCGACAAAGCCGCGCTGAATCGGAAGGACGCCGCGAGAGTCCTGATCCGGGCGTTGGGCGGCAGCCGGGAAGTGTGGCAGCGCCTCGGGATTCAGGACGAGGCCGAGCAAGGGGCGCTGCTCGTCGAGCAACTGCGCGGCACGTTGTCCGAAGCCGAGGCATTGCGCAGGTCGCCGAAGGGGCGTTGGGGCAAGGCGGCGCTGGTCGCGTCCGCGGTCATCCT
Organism: Amycolatopsis rubida; assembly: GCF_900115345.1. GTDB lineage: Bacteria > Actinomycetota > Actinomycetes > Mycobacteriales > Pseudonocardiaceae > Amycolatopsis > Amycolatopsis rubida. The sequence continues at coordinate 1,607 of NZ_FOWC01000005.1, forward strand.
GCTCGCCGGGTTCTTCGTCGCCGCGATCGTGCCGGTGGCGCGGGAATGGCTGGCCGGGGTCGGCGTCGGGTTCGCCGCGGTGGCGGGCACGGGGGTCGCGTTGCTGAGCCGGGCCCGGTCGGGATTTCGGGAGTTGCGCGAACTCAGCGAGGATCTCCGCCGCGGCATCGACCGGCGCGCGAGCCGGATGGTCTCGCCCGAGGTCGCCCGGATGCTCGAGGAGATTCGGCGGGCGGAGACCGATCAGCGGGTCGCCGAGGCGCAACTGGAAGAAGTGGTGGCGAGGGTCGGCGAACTCGGCCGGGAGCTGACCGAGCTGACGCCGGGCCGCAATCTTTACGCTTTTCTGGCCGACCGCGCGCACGGCGATTCCTATCGGCGCGACCTCGGGCTGATCTCGACCATCCGGAAGGATTTCGAGCAACTGGTCGAGCTCATGGACGATTGGCGCGCGCACCCCGATTCGGCCGGCACCCCGATCGACCGGATCGTGCTGTACATCGACGATCTCGACCGGTGCGGCGCGCGCCAGGTGGTCGAGGTGCTGGAGGCGGTGCATCTGCTGCTCGCCCTGGAGTTGTTCGTGGTGGTGGTCGGCGTCGATCCGCGGTGGCTGACCCGGTCGTTGCACAGCCGCTACGACGGGATGCTCGACGATTCCCCGGACGCAGGCAGGCTCGCTTCGCCGGAGGACTACCTCGGGAAGATCATCAATCTGCCGTTCGTGCTGCCGACGATGTCCGAGGGGAGCCTGCGCCGCCTGCTGCGGTCGCTGACCGACGACCGCCTGCTGGAGCCGGCGGGCGAGGAACGGACGCAGCGGAATCCGCCCCCGGCAACGACACTCCCGGACCTGGTTCCCGAGATCGAGGAAGGGTCCGAAGTAGACAGTCAGAGCCGTCCGGAGCGGGCCGCGGATCCGCCGCGTCCGCTCACGCCCGCGGAGATCGACCTGCTGTCCGAGCTGGACGCGCTGATCAGCACGCCGCGCGAGGCGAAACGGCTCTTCAACCTGTACCGGATGCTCCGCGCGACCCGGGACCTGTCCGCGGCGTCGCATTTCCTCGGCGACGACACCGAACCTGGTGACTACCAAGCAGTCGTGGCGCTGCTCGGTCTGCTCACCGCGCCGGGACTCGTGCTCGAAAAGGCACTGGACACGCTGCCGGACCCGGAACGATCGATCACCGGCGGCCTCGTCCACCGTCCGCCGGATGCCGCCTGGGCCGCGTTCGTGGCCGATTGCGCACCGCGGCGCCACGGCGAGGTCTGGCGGAACCCGGTCGCCGGGACGCTCTGCGACAGCGAACTGCGGGACTGGCGTCAGCTGCATCGCGGCCTTGCCCACGTTTCGGCCACGCTCCGCATCGACGCGCTTTCCCGGTTCCAGCACTGGATTCCGGCCGTCCGCCGATTCTCCTACGTGCTCTTCCCCACGACCTGACTTCCCGGGAGACCATCCGGTCCGCGACCCGGACGGTCTCCGCGGAGCAGGGGTTGTACAGCGGCGCGACCGGCACCAGCCACACCGCGACCTCGCCCACGTATCGACCACACCGCATCAACACGCTCTCCCAGCCCCAGCACTGGATCCCAGCCGTCCACCACGCACCACCCCACGACCTGACTACCCAGAAGACCAACCAGCCCGCGCCCCAGACGCACCCGCCGGAGCAGAGTCACTTTCGGCTGCACAGCGGCGCGACCGGCACCAGCCACACCGCGACCTCGCCCACGTATCGACCACACCGCATCAACACGCTCTCCCAGCCCCAGCACTGGATCCCAGCCGTCCGCCACGCACCACCCCACGACCTGACTACCCAGATGACCATCCGGTCCGCAACCCAGACGGGACCCGCAGAGCAGGGTCACTTTCGGTTGTACAGCCGCATCGTCAGCGTCCCGAACACTGCGGTCAGCGCGACCGACGCGATCAGCGTCCAGGTGATGGCGCCGCCGTCCCAGGCTCCGGACATCATCGAGCGCACCGCGGTCACCAGGTGGCTGATCGGGTTGGCCGAGACGCCGGCCTGGAGCCAGCCGGGCATGGTGGACGGGTCGACGTAGATGTTGCTGAGGAACGTCAGCGGCATGATCACCATCATGCTGACGCCCATCACCGACTTCTCGGACCTCAGCAGCAGCCCGAACATCGTCCACACCCAGGACAGCCCGAACGAGAACACCAGCAGCAGCAGGACTCCCGCGGCCACGCCGCCGACGCCGCCGTCCGGGCGGAAGCCCAGGATCAGGCCTACCACCATGATCACCACGGACGCGATCAGGTACCGCAGCACGTCGCCGAGGAGGTAGCCGACCATCGGGGCGGGACGCCAGATCGGGAGCGTGCGGAAGCGGTCGAACACGCCCTTCTCGATGTCGGTGTTCACCGCGACGCCGGTGTACATCGTGATCATCACGACGCTCGACGCGAGGATGCCCGGCAGGAAGAACTGCAGGTACTGCGTCGGCGAACCGGCCAGCGCGCCGCCGAACAAGTACGTGAACATCAACGTCATCATGATCGGGAACGCGGTGACGTCGAACAGTTGCTCCGGCACGTGCTTGATCTTCAGCACCGCCCGCCAGCCGAAGGAGAACGACGCGGACAGCGCGCTCGGCCGCGGCGGCCGTTCGGTGGCGAGCAGGACCGCGGCCAGCTCGTCCGGTTTCGGGGTCGCGAGGTCGAGATCGGGTTCCTTGACGGTGGTCACGCCGCCTCCTCGGTGGCTGTGCGGTCGGTCAGAGCCAGGAAAACCTCGTCGAGGCTGGGCTGGCCGAGCGAGAACGTGTCGACGATGACGCCGGCCTTCGCAAGTTCCGCGAGAGCCCGCGACGCGCGGTCGGCGGCGGCTTCGTGCGCGTCCGACGACAGCCGTGCGGTGATCGCGACCGGGTCGGGATCCAGTTGCACGGTGGCGGACAGCGCGCGTTCCAGCATTTCGGCGGCGGTCGCGCGCTGGTCGGCGTCCCGCAGTCGCACGTGGACGGCTCCGACTCCGACCGAGGCCTTCAGCTCGCCCTTCGTGCCCTCGGCGATGACCCGGCCGTGGTCGATGACCGCGATCCGCGACGCCAGCTGGTCGGCCTCGTCGAGGTACTGCGTGGTGAGCAGGACGGTGGTGCCCTGCGCGACGATCGCGCGGACGATGTCCCACACCTGGTTGCGGCTGCGCGGGTCGAGGCCGGTGGTCGGTTCGTCGAGGAACAGCACATCCGGCGTGTTGAGGATGCTCGCGGCGATGTCGAGCCGGCGGCGCATGCCGCCGGAGTAGTTCTTCACCTGCCGGCGCGCGGCGTCGGTGAGCCCGAACGCGGCGAGCAGCTGGGCCGCCCGATCGCGCGCGGCGGCGGTGCGGTGCCCCAGCAGTTTGCCGAGCAGCACCAGATTCTCTTGCCCGGTCAGGTCTTCGTCGACCGAGGCGTACTGGCCGGTGAGGCTCACCCGGCTGCGCACGGCGTCCGCCTCGCGCACCACGTCGTGGCCGAACACCCGTGCTTCGCCGCCGTCCGGGCGGGACAGCGTGGCGAGCATCCGGACGGTGGTGGTTTTGCCCGCGCCGTTGGGCCCGAGGACGCCGTACACGGTTCCGGCGGGCACCACGAGGTCGACCCCGTCGACCGCACGGGTCTCGCCGAACACTTTGACGAGCCCGGAAGTCTCGATCGCCGGTTCCCCGGCAGCGTTGCTCATGTCTTTTTCCTTCCCCTCAGTTCTTCATCCGCGATACGGCCGCGCGCGCCGGCCGTCGCGCAGCGCGAGTCCCCACCAGATCAGTTCGTCCAGTAGAGCAGAGGCCGCGTGGCCTGCGGATTCGCCGTGCGGACCCGCGCCGGGGTCGTCGCATTCGTGCTCAAGCAGGTCGAGACACACCGAATCCCGCACCGTCGCCGTGTGCAGTTCGGTGAAGACATCCCGAAGATGCTCCACCGCGTAGCGGCCTCCCGCGCGGTAGCCGTAGGAGACGAAGCCGACCGGTTTGGCCCGCCATTCCTCGTACGCGCAGTCGATCGCCTGCTTCAGCGACGCCGGGAAGCTGCGGTTGTACTCGGGCGTGACCACCACATACGCCTCGGCCGCCGCGATCCGCTTCGCGAACCCGGCCATGACGGCCGTCGGCTCGGCAGGCAGCCGGGCCGGGATCGCGAACGTCGCGAGGTCGAGCACGTCGAGCACCGCCCCGCCGTGCCCGGCGGCCCGCTCGACGAACCATCGTCCGATCTCACCGCCGGCCCGGCCTTCCCGGGTGCTGGCGACGAGCACGGCTACCCGCAGCTCCTCGTCCACATTTCTTGGGCGCCAGATTGGTGCGCGATGCTGCCAGATTGGATCTAGCAGGGCGTTTGTGCTGCTCAGCGAGCCAGGGAAGAGTGCCCGCGAGTCCGCTGGACGGCAGCGGGGAGAGACGCAAGAACGGATCTGGCGCGTTCTCTTCGCGGCGGCAGTCAGCGGCTCACCGCCGCGGCGCCAGCCCCGAAACCGCCATCGCGGGCAGGATGACCCGCATGGACACGGATCTGCCCACAGTCAGTGTGCGTTTGCGGCGCGCCGATGCCGTGGTGCTGTTCGACTGGTTGATGACCGTCGACCTGGACACGGTGCCCATCACACATCCAGCGCAGAAGCAGGCGCTAGCCGATCTGCTCTCCGGCTTGGAATACCTGACCGACAGCGACGTCGCTCAATCCACGGCTGAGGAAATCGAGGCCGCGCAGGCGGAGGTCGCCAAGGACATGGGCTGGTAGCCGCTAAGACTTGGTACCCGTGACCGGCGAGGCGCGGAAACAACCCCGCCGGTCACGGAGACTCACTCCCGCAACGCCAACGCCACCGCGCCCAGCAGCGAAGCGTCCTGGTCGAACCGCGCGGGCACCAGTTCCGGCGGGAATGGCACCGCCGCGGTCAACCGCTCCCGCAAAGCGGGCAGCAGCACGTCAGCCGACCGGACCAGCCCGCCGCCGACCGCGATCCGGGCGGGGTCGAAGGCGATCGCCAGGTTGGCCACGTGCATGGAAAGCTCGTCCAACGCCGAAGCGACCAGCTCCTTGGCCTCCGTGTTTTCCCGTGCCAAGGCAAACAACTCCCCCGCCGTGACCGGGCGGCCGAGCAGCGCGGTTGCCCGCGTGCCCAGCCACCGGCCTCCGACGGCTTCTTCCAGCGGCGCCGCTCCGCTGGCGAAACCGTCGGCGTCGTGCGGGGTGCGCAGGTTGTACCCGATCTCCCCGGCCGCCCCGTTCGCGCCGGTCAGCAGGCGGCCGCCGACCAGGACCGCGGCGGCGATTCCGGTGCCGAGGGACAGGAAGACCGCGGGGTCGGCTCCCTTCAGCGTGCCCCAGGTCCATTCCGCCAGTGCCGCGGCTTTGGCGTCGGTGCCCACCGCGACCGGAACGGCGGGGAAGGCTGCCGACACCAGTTCGGCCAGGCGGAGTTCTTCCCAGCCGGGCACGTTCGGGGCCAGCAGGATCCGGTCCGGCAGCACGATTCCCGGGCTGACCACGCCGATCGCGGCCAGCGGGGTACCGGAAACCAGCTCGGCGGCGGCGGCCAAAGCCCGCGTGACCACCTGTTCGGCGCCCGCTTCGGCGTCGGTTTCCAGGCGGCGGGCCGCCAGCAGGACGCCGGTCCGGTCGGACAGACCCAGCGCCACTTTCGTGCCGCCGAAGTCGATGCCCAGGATCAGGTCTTCCGATGTCACTCGCGGGTCCCCTCGATGACCGGCGGGACAGCGCCCTGGCTGTCCCGGTGCGGACCGGCGGGCACCACGACCCGGCCGGTGTTGAACCCGTCGACGCTGACGGTCGGGGCCGCGCCGCGGAGGTCGGCGGCCCGGTAGCGGACGGTCAGCGTTTGCGACTGGCCCGGCCACAACGTGATGTCGTTGTCGTCCCAGGTCGCGGCTGGCAGCTGCGACCCGTCGGCAGAGCGGCGCAAGTCCGCGCGCAGGAAGAAACTGACCGCGGAGGTCTTCGACGTGTTGGTGACCGTGACCGCGGTCGCGGTGTCCGTGCCGTCGGGGCCACGCGACGGGCGGGTCGACGCGGCCACGTCGACCCGCGACTTCGGCAGATCGCGCAGGGCAGTCAGATCGCTGTACTGGCTCATCGTCGCCTGCGGGTTCTGCAGCGTCTTCGCCCAGTCGACGACGTCCTTCCGCGTCGACATCCAGTAGACGTTCCGGTCCACGACCTTCCCGCCCTGGCGCACCTGCAGCTCGACGAAGTACACCTGCGCCTTCGCGGGGGCCTTCGTCTCCGCCGGGACCTTCGGCTTCAGCAACTCGGTCGCGACGCCCTGGCTGTCCAGCGAAACCGCCGGAGCGGTCTGGTCGTCGAGGACCTTGCCCGCGGTGTCGTACACCTTGGCACGCACCGAAATCCCGTTCTGCCGCGCGGCGCCCAGATTGGACAGCGCGACCGTGCCGGTGTCATAGGCGTAGAGCGCGTGCAGCGGCTTGTTCGCCTTCTGCGCACCGAAATACGCGCCTGGCTGGTCGCCGTCGTTGTTGTACAGCGACCACAGCAGCGTCGGCCAGCCCTTGTTCAACTGCCAGTACACCACGCCGGTCGACGGGTTCTTCTTGTCGTTGGCGTGCGCGAGGAACGCCTCGAACTGGGAACGGGTGTTCTCGTAGTTCGCGATCTGCGCGGACTCCACATAGGACTTCAGTGAATCCCATTTCCCGTACCGACGGGCGATCGACTCGTCCAGAGTGTACAGCGTGCCGAACTTGTAGCCGCCGTGCCCGGATTCGTCATTCGCGTGGTACTGGTTGTAGGCCGGGTCCTGCCACAGCTTCGCCTGCTCCTGCGGAGACAGGAACCGCCGGAGCGAATCCAGTGTCGGCACGGTGTGCCCGGCACTCTGTTCGCTCGCGAAACCCCAGGCGCCGCCCGCGTTCGTGCGGCTCGGGTCGGTCTTGTCGAAGGTCGACGAGTCGTACCAATAGGCTGGCGGGACCCAGTCGTAGGGGCCTTCCTTCTCCCCCGACGGGCCGAGCGTCTTCGTGCTCTTGTACTCCGCCGACGCGATGACCGGCACGTCCCAATCGGCGGCCTTGAACGCGCTCAGCGTCTCGGTTTCCTGTCGCGGGATCGGCTCGTTGTCGCTCCAGCCGTAGGTGATCACGCTGGGGTGGCCGCGTTCGCGCTGCGCGATCGAGTACGCGGAATCGTGCATGATCCGGTAGTCGCGATCGGTCAGTTTCTCCGGATGCTCCGGCTGCCAGGCGTCGCAGCAGAGGAATCCGCCGAGCACCAGCAGTCCGGCGCGGTCGGCCTGGTCGTAGAAGTCCGCGGGCATGTCGTGGCCTTCGAGCCGGACTCCGGACAGGCCCATGTTCTTGATCAGCGCGATCTGGTGCGCGATGTCGGACTTGTCGTAGCGCAGGAACAGGTCCGGTGCGAAACCGCCGCCGCGGAACACGAAATCGCGGCCGTTGACCGCGAACTTCCGCGCGCCGTCCGGCAGCGCCGGGGACTTGCCGATCAGCTTCGACGTCACCGTCCGGATCCCGAACGTCTCCGACGACGAGGTCGACACCACGCCGCCCTGCGAAACTGTCGTGCCCAAGGTGTACAACGGCTGTGCACCCATCGAGTACGGCCACCACACCTGAGGCTTGACGATCTTCAACTGCGGGAACTTCGCCGGCGTGAACGTCACGGTTTGCTTGGCGTGCGCGGGAACCGTGACATTCTGCCGCACCACGACCGGCCAGCCGCCGCCCGGCGGTGTGACGGTCGCGGCGACCTCGCCGGTCTGCGGCGCGGGCGCGTCGTTGGTGACGTCGACCTTCGCGGTCAGCGAAGACGTCGACAGATCCGCCGCGTTGTCCTGCACGACGTGCGCGTTGGCGCCGCTCAGCGCGTCCGACAGCTGCAGCGTCGGCGGGAACTGCAGGCCGGTGTTGTTGTCCGGCACGATCTGCGCCCAGTCGGCCTGGTCGAGCGTGTACATCGAATTCGGGTCGTTCGGGTACATCTTGACCGCGAGCGTGTTCCGGCCCGGCCGCAGGAGTTTCGTGACGTCGAAGGTGTGCCCCGCGTACGCGCCGCTCACCACGTCCTTGCCGGCGACGAGCGTGCCGTTCAGCCACACGTCGCCCTCGCCGACGACGCCCGGGATGGTCAGCTTCGCGTTCTTGCCGGGCCGGAAGCCGGGGTTGAAATCGGTGCGGAACCACCACGGATCCTTGAACTGCTTCGTGGTGACCGGCCCGCGCTTCGTCTGGTAGCCGAAGCACTTGCGCATGTTGTCCGAGTAATACACGTTCGCGCACTTGCCGTTTTGCACCAGCGCGGTGATCTCGGTGCCCGGCGCGCCCGCGTCGTCCGGCTTCACCTTCAGCCAGCCGCGCGTCGGGTAGCCGGGCTTCGACACCGCCGTGCCGCCGTCCTTGACCTGCGCGGTCGTCAGCACCTGCCAGCCGCCGAGGCCGATTGCCGGCGGACCCTGCGGACGGGACGCCACCGGTTCCGGTTGCTGCGCGGAAGCGGTGGCCGTGACTACGCCGGGGAGGAGGACCAGCGCGGCGATCCCGGCGATCAGCGGTTTCCTCACGACTCCGCCCCCGCGGGCTGGGACGCGAACGCCTCGCGGATTTCCTTGGGACCGAACGGCCACACCTTTTCCTTCGAGGCATAGACCAGGAAGGCGACGAGCCCGAGGGCGATCCAGGCGATCGAGAGCCAGATCGAAAGCCAGCTGGCCGACACGTACACGTAAACCCACCCGATGAGCGCGATGATCGTCGGCACCGGATACAGCACCTGCCGGTAAGGCCGCTTGAGGTGCGGCTGACGGCGGCGCAGCACGATGATCGCCGCGACCTGCGCCAGAGACTGGATGATCACCAGCACGGTGACCGCCGCGTTGATCACGTCAGTCAAGGTGAACAGCGAACCGACCGCGGTGATCGCGCCCATCGCGAGCACGCCCGCGGTCGGGAGGTTCAGCCTCGGGTGCAGTTTGCCGAACACCGGCAGGAACACCTTGTCGCGCGCGGCTTCGAAGGGCACCCGCGACCCGCCGAGCAGGCCGGCGAACACCGAACCGACCGCGGCGATCACGATGAAGACGGTGACGATCTTCGCGGTCGCCGAACCCCACGCCTGCTCCAGCACCGACGATGCCACGGATGTCGCGTTCTTGAGTTCCTCCAGCGGGGTCGAGCCGAGAACGCCGACCTGCAGCAGGAAGTAGAGCGTCATGATGCCGAGGATGGAGAAGAGGATCGAACGCGGGAGCGTGCGGCCCGGATCGCGGACCTCGCCGCCGAGGTAGGCGCTCGTGTTGTAGCCGAGGTAGTCGTAGACGGCGATGACCAGTCCCGCGCCGAGACCGGACCAGAACGCGCCGCCCGAGCCGAAGGCTCCCGGGGTGAAGTCGAACGCCTGGTGCGCGTCGAAGTGCGAGAAGGCCGCGATGATCACCGCGAAGACGGCGAAGAGCATGATCAGGAACAGCGCGGTGGTGAGCTTGCCGATCTGGCCGATCCGGCGGAACAGCGCGAGCACGATCAGCACGACGAGGCCGATGCCGACGACCTTGCCCAGCGGGGTGACGCCGCCCGCGCCGGTCACGCCCGGCACCAGGTAGCCCAGGTACTGGACCAGCCCGATGATGCCGGTGGACATGATGAGCGGGATGAACAGCACCGCGCTCCAGGCGAAGAGGAACGGCATCAGCCGCCCGGAGCGGTACTGGAACGCTTCGCGCAGGTAGATGTAGGTGCCGCCGGCCCCGGGCAGCGCCGCGCCCAGTTCGGCCCACACCAGCCCGTCGGCGAGCGCGATGATCGCGCCGATGATCCAGCCGAACATCGCCTGCGGGCCGCCCATGGTCGCGACCATCGCGGGGATGGTGACGAACGGGCCGATCCCGCACATCTGCGTCATGTTGATCGCGGTCGCCTGCAGCGGCCCGATCCGGCGTTCGAGACCGTCCCCCGGAAGGGTCGCGGAGTCCCCCGGGCGGGTGGGTGAGCTCACGTCGTGCCTCCATCCAATAGTTAGTAAAGCTTCTTAACATACACTGAACGGGGTGCGGAAGAGCTGCGTCCGGAAAGTTGCCGAAACCGGTGCGGGAGCGGAAGAAGGGAACGGCGGGGCGCGGGTCCGGCGGACGGGGGCGTCTCCCCGTGCGAGGGCGGGTCCGGTTGAGGGGGCGTCTTCCCGTGCGGGGCGCGGGTCCGGCGGACGGGGCCGCCTCCCCGTGCGGGGCGGGTCCGGCGGACGGGGCGCCTTCCCGTGCGGGGCGGGTCCGGTTGACGGGGCGCCTTCCCGTGCGGGGCGGGTCCGGCGGAGGGGGCCATCTCCCCGTGCGGGCGTGCCATCCGGCCGGATGGCACCGCTGACCGGCAGCTTCGGCAGCGAGCCTCGCGCGAACCGGCTGCCGGGCGGAGCGCGCGGCTGCCAGGCCGCTTCCCGCCGTCCGCCGATCCGGGAGCGTTCGCCTGATGTCCCAACCCGTTGTGCGCCCCGGACGCCTCCGGCTGGTCCCGTTGTCCACCGGACATCTCAAGCACCTGGCCGAACTCTCCGCCGCCCCGGAAGCGATGCGCTATCTGGCCGGTGTGCAGACCAAGGAGGGGGCGCGGGAGCTGCTCCGGCACAGGTTCCGCGACATCGGGCTCGACCGCAGCTACGCCAGGACGGCAGCGGACGGCCAAGCCTCCCCGGCGACGATGGCGTCGATCGGGCTCCGGCGCGTCCGGGACTTCGTCGCCGACCCCGAGTACTTCGCCCCGGGTGACGACCGGCACGCGGTCGAGTACCCCGTCGGCCGCGAAGAGCGGCTGGCGTGTTCGCCTGATGTTCCGACCGGTCTCGCGCACCGAGCGCATCCGGCTGGTCCCGTTCGCCGGTTACTGGGCCTTGCGGCCCGGCGAGACTCCGCGAGAGGCGCGACTTCGTCTCCGCCGGCCCCGGCTGCTTCGCGACGAGTGGCTGGCCCGGAACTAGCGGAAACACGTTCACCCCGGCGTGCCGCGGAGGCGGATGGCACGCCGGCCCGGCGACCCCATATCGTTGCGCGGGCAGCCGTCCGGAGGTGGAACCCGAACCGTGCCCGACTACTACGCGGTACTCGGCGTGGGGAAATCCGCGTCCCCCACGGAGATCAAGGCGGCCTACCGTCGGCTGGCCAAGACGTTGCACCCGGACGCGGGCGGCACGGTCGGCACCTTCCAGCTGTTGCGCGAGGCCTACGACACCCTCGCCGACCCCGATGAACGCGCGCGCTACGACGCCGGCGTTCCGGCCGCCTCGGTGCCCAGACCGCGGCCGCGGCGGCGGTTCGGCGAACAGCCCGGCTACCGGCTGGAAGCGCCGGACATCGATCCGGAAACCCTGGAGTGGTGGTCGTTCGCCGCGGCCGATCCGCGGATGCGGCACGGGCGGCGGCGCGGGCCGGGGCACACGCCGGTCGTCGCGGCGGTCGCCGGCACGGTGCTGGTGCTGGCGCCGCTGCTCGCCGGGATCGACTTCACGCCGCCGGTGCTGATCGTCTGGCTCGCGCTCACCGCGGGCACCGCGCTGCTCGTGCACCGGCTCGCCCGCGGTTTCCTGTCCGCGCGCCGCGCCCGGCACGAGTTCGCGGAGGAGTTCGGCGGCAACGCGGTGTTCGGCTCCCCCGGCGCCGAGGCCGACGAGCTGGCCGAACGGCTCACCGCCGACCTGCTGGAGCGCTATCTGACCCGGTTGCCCGGCGCGCGCATCTTCCACGGTCTCGCGTGGCCCGGTTCGGTGTTCGCCGACGTCGACCACGCGGTGCTGTGCGGGAAACGCCTGGTGCTGGTCGAATCGAAGCTCTGGCTGCCCGGACACTACGAAACCGCGGAGGACGGACGGCTGCTGCGCAACGGGCGGCTGTTCCGCGGCGGCGGCAGCCAGCTGGAAGAAAGCCTGGAGCGCTACCGCGAACTGCTGCCCGGCGTCGCGCTGCGCGGCGCGATGATCGTGTACCCGAGCCGCGACGGGGAGGTCACCACCGCCGAACCGGACGGCGAACCCGGTCCGCCGATGACGCCGGAGCAGTTCCTGCACGAGATCGGCGGCTGGCTGTCCGCCGAACCGTCCACTGTGGACCACAACGCGCTGCGCACGGTGCGCGCGCAGGTCACCGGGTCCGGCCGGGCGGCCTGACTCACCGGGGACATATCCGGCACGTGTCACGCTGAGTGCATGACCACCGTGTCCGCCGGCCGCCGTCCCGTCCTGCTCGCGCTGGCCGGGATCGCCGCGCTGGCTCTCGGCGCCGTGCTGGTGCTGCTGTTGCAGGTGGTGCCGCCCACCGACGAGATCAGCGCGACCCGGCGGACCATCAGCGAATACGGGCTGTCGGACCGCAAGTGGGTGTTCGACCTGGCGGTCGTGCTGGTCGCGGCCGGTTCGGCGGTCGCGTTCGCCGTGCTGCGGCTGCAAGGGCGGCTGCCGGGCCTCGCGGCCGTGCTCGGAGCGTTCTGGACGGCCGGGTTGCTGGTGATCGTCGCGTTCCCGAAGACCGACTGGACCCAAGCGGCGGCGACCGGCGCGGGCGGCACCCTGCACCGGGTCGCCAGCGTCGTCGCCTTCGTCTGCCTTCCGCTCGCGGTGCTCGTCTCGGCGCGCAGGGCCTTTCCGAACTCGCCACGCCGCCGGTTCCTCGCCCGCGCACTCGCGGTCGCGTCGCTCGCCTGGTTCGCGGTGATCCTCGGCGCGGTCGCCGTCGCCGCGATGACCGACCAGCACTGGTGGCTGCTCATTCCGCTCGGCCTCGTCGAACGCGGGATGGCGCTCACCGAACTCGTCGCGCTGGCCGCGCTGGCCGCCCCGGGAAGCGCCGCGTCAGCATCCGGACGCTGAGGACCGCGCCGGCAGCCAACGCGCTCAGCACGGAGGCGTTGCCGAGCACCATCTCGCCCGGATTCCAGGACAGCTCCCGGTGCCCGCCCTCGGGAACCACGGCCAGCGCGATCCCGCTGAAAACCGCTCCGGCACAGATCAGCGCGCGCCTGCCGGACAGAAAACCGGCCAGCGGCACCGCCCAAATCCAGTGGTGTGTCCACGAAAGCGGGCTCACCAGCAGCCCGCACCCCGCCGTCACGAGCAACGCGGCTCGCGGGTCGCCGCGCCGGTGGAACTCGCGGACCAGCAGCGCGCCCGCCAGCAGGCACAGTGCGGCCGACGCCGCGTACCAGCCGAGCGAGGTCGCGCCGAACCTCGCGAGCATCCCGTGCAGAGATTGGTCGAGGACCCAGTCGACGGTTCCGGCGTTGCGGTTGTCCAGCACGGCCGAGGTCCAGTACCGGATCGAGTCTCCCGGCAAGATCAGCGCCCCGGCCGCACTCGTCCCGAGGAAGGTCACCGGCGCGTGCCACGCGCCGGAGCGGCGGCCGGTCAGGAACAGGTACGGGACGAAGATCAGCGGGGTCAGTTTCACCGCCGCCGCGAGTCCGATCAGCATCCCGCCGGATCTGCGGCCGCGGACCGGCAGTGCGTCCAGCACCACCATGGCCATCAGGACGCCGTTGATCTGGCCCAGCGAGATCATCCGCCACACGGGTTCCAGCACCGGCAGGAGACAGAACGTCAGCAGCGGCCGTTCCCGGGCGAACCGGCGCGTCGCCGACCACAGCGCGAGCACCGAGCCGGCCGCGAGCAGCAACCACGCGAAGTGCGCCGGAAGCGCGGCCAGCGGCAGGAACAGCAACGCCGCGCTCGGCGGGTACGTGAACGGCAGTTCCAGCGCGGACTTCGGGTCGAGCGCGAGCAAGGGCTCGTAAAGCGGCTGCCCGCGCAGCACGGCCAGCGCACCGGCGCGGTACACCGCGCTGTCCACGCCGAGCGGTGCGCCGCCGAGCCAGCGAACGACGGCGATCCCGGCCAAGACGGCGGCTGCCAGCCCGAAGACGATCTTTTTCTCTTGGCGCACAAGGGAAAGCTAGGGAGACCAGCGCCCCGGAATCGTCGCTCCGCGGAGCGGTCTTCGGCTGCTTCCCCGGTAGCGTCCCGCGCGGCGGGTGCTACCGGCGCATCACTGGCCCGGCACCACGAACTTCGCCTCGTAGGCCAGCACCACCGCCTGTGCGCGGTCGCGGACCCCGAGCTTGCCCAGCACCCGGCTGACGTGCGTCTTGGCGGTCTGCTCCGCGATCACCAGCTGCCCGGCGATGTCGGCGTTGGACAGTCCGCGCGCGATCAGCCGCAGCACCTCGAGTTCGCGCGCGGTCAGCTCGGACAGCCTGCCGACGTTCTGGGCCGGCGGCCGCGTCCCGGCGAACCCCTCGATCACGCGGCGGGTCACCGCGGGCGCGAACAGCGCGTTGCCCGCGGCCACCATCCGGACCGCGACGACCAGATCGTCCAGCGGGGAGTCTTTCAGCAGGAACCCGCTGGCACCGGCGCTGAGCGCACCGTAGACGTACTCGTCCGCGTCGAACGTGGTCAGCACGAGCACCCGCGGACCGGCTTCCCGGCCGTCGCCGAGGATGAGCCGGGTCGCGGCCAGCCCGTCGAGGTCCGGCATCCGGATGTCCATCAGCACCAGGTCCGGGCGCAGCGCGCGGCACGCGGCCACCGCCTCGGTGCCGGTGGCCGCCTCGCCGGTCACCTCGATGTCCGGCTGCGCGTCCAGCACCGCGCGAAAGCTCTGCCGGACCATGGTCTGGTCGTCGGCGATCACCACCGTCACCGCCATGGCTGTCCCCCCTGGTCCAGCGGAACGGTCACGGCGACGGCGAACCCGCCGCTGTCCAGGCGTCCCGCGGAAAACGTACCGCCGAGCGCCGCGCGTTCTCGCATCCCGAGCAGCCCGTGCTTCTCCCGGCCCGCCGTGTCCTCCGGAGCGCTCGCGACGGCACCGGTGTCCTGCACGAGGAGCCGCAGCTGTCCCGGACCGACCTGCACCAGCACCTCGACCGGTGCGCCGGGTGCGTGCCGGACCGCGTTGCTGAGCCCTTCCCGGACGATCCGGTACGCCGACAACCCGACGCCCTCAGGCAGCCCGCGACAATCGCCGCACAGCTCGAACCGCACGTCGGTGCCTGCCGCGCGGACGCGTTCCACCAACTGCCCGATCTGCTCGGCTCCGGGCTGGGGCTCGGTCTCCTGGCCAGCATTTCGGTCATCCCGTTGCGGGCGGTGTCCTGGATCGACTGGAACTCCTCGCGCAGGCCTTCGTCGAGGCCGGGGAACCGGTAGCGCGCCGAGTCCGCGCGCATGGCCAGCACCGACATGTGGTGCGCGACCACGTCGTGCAGCTCGCGGGCGATCCGGGCGCGTTCCTCCAGCACCGCCCGGCGGGTGGACTCCGCTTCCAGGTCGCGTTCCGCGCCGCGCAGCCGGGAAACCAGCCAGCCGAACGCCAGCGGCACCGCGAGCAGCACGGAGATCGCGACCAGTTCGCCCCGCACGTTCGCCAGCAGGGCGCCGACCCCGGTGGAGATCAGCCAGACCCACGCCAGCACGCCCGGCCGGTGGGTGCGGCCGACCGCGACGAGCACGGGGATCGCCGCCACCGCGAACCCCTCGGTCCACGGCCAGCCGAACCGGGCGTGGATCCCGTAGAGCTGGTCCGCGCAGCCCACGACGACGATCAGCACCCGCCAGGCCCACAGCGGGCGCACCAGGGCGAGCCCGACCGCGAACATGGTCAGCGCGGCCGCCAGCACCCGCGGACCCTCGTTCGCGCGGTCGGCGGGAAAGAACGCGAGCACTCCGGCGACGACCGCCGCGAGCCCGGTCAGCGCCTGGTGCGTCCGGCCGGGCGCGACAGCCGGACCGCCGCCCCCGGCGACCGCCTCCCCAGCGCGCGTCCCGCCGCGGCGAGGGGCGCGCTCGTGCTCTTCACCGGCGGCGACCCTACTAGCCGGGACCGGCATTCCGGCCGCACGGGGCGAACCGCACTTCCGAGGTCTCGCGAAATTCTCGTACTAAGCGTACGCTTAGCGCCGCTGCCGAACCGCTTTCTCGACGATGAGGAGATCCCCGTGACCGCTTCCCGTGTGGCCATTGTGACCGGCGCCGGCCGTGGCATCGGCGCCGCCGTCGCCCGCCGCCTCGCCTCCGACGGGTTCGCCGTCGGACTGCTGGACCTCGACGAGGCCGGAGTCAAGCAGGGCGCCGAGGCGATCGCCGCCGACGGCGGCCGCGCGGTCGGCGTCGCGCTGGACGTCAGCGACGCCGGGCAAGTCGAAGCCGCGGTGACCCGCGTGGCCGAGGAACTCGGCGCGCCGACCGTGCTGATCAACAACGCCGGCATCACCCGCGACAACCTGCTGTTCAAGATGACCGAACAGGACTGGGACTCGGTGCTCAACGTGCACCTGCGCGGTTCGTTCCTGATGACCCGCGCCGTGCAGCAGTACCAGACGCAGGAGAAGTGGGGCCGGATCGTCAACCTGTCCAGCACCTCGGCGCTGGGCAACCGCGGGCAGGTCAACTACTCCGCGGCCAAGGCGGGCATGCAGGGCTTCACCAAGACGCTGGCGATCGAACTGGGCAAGTTCGGCGTCACCGCCAACGCGATCGCGCCCGGGTTCATCGCCACCGACATGACCGCGGCGACCGCCGAGCGCGTCGGCATGAGCTTCGAGGACTTCAAGGCCGCGGCCGCCTCGCAGATCCCGGTGCAGCGCGTCGGCACGCCCGAGGACATCGCGAACGTCGCGTCGTTCCTGGTCAGCGAGGGCGCGGGATTCGTGTCCGGCCAGGTCATCTACGTCGCCGGCGGACCGAAGGACTGATCTCGATGCGCGTGTTCTCCGATGTCGCCGAACTCGCCGAAGCAGTGGGCGGGCCCCTGGGCACGAGCGAATGGCACACCGTCTCCCAGGAGCAGGTGCAGCTGTTCGCCGACGCCACCGGCGACCACCAGTGGATCCACCTCGACGCGGAAAAGGCCGCTGCCGGCCCGTTCGGCACCACGATCGCGCACGGGTTCCTCACGTTGTCGCTGATCCCGGCGTTCCTGCCGGAGATCTACCGGGTCGAGGGCCTGAAGATGGGCATCAACTACGGCCTCAACAAGGTGCGGTTCCCGCAGCCGGTCAAGGTGGGCTCGCGGGTGCGCGGGACCGCGGAGCTGGCCGAGCTGACCGACGTGCCCGGCGGCAAGCAGGCCGTGGTGCGCTGGACCGTCGAAATCGAGGGCGAGGACAAACCCGCCTGCGTCGCCGAGATGGTCTCCCGGCTCATCCTCTGAACCCCGTGACCTCGCACGAACTGGAGTCCTTCCGATGACCGAAACCGACCCGCCCGGCCTCGATCTGGCGAGGCTGCGCGCCCATCTCGACCGCGAGCGGCCCGGGCTCGTCTCCGGAGCCCTCACCGCGGAGGTGGTGCAGGGCGGGCGGTCCAACCTCACCTATCTCGTCTCCGACGGCACGCGGCGCTGGGTCGTCCGCCGTCCGCCGCTCGGGCACGTGCTGCCGACCGCGCACGACATGCGCCGCGAGTTCCGCGTAATGAGCGGGCTGGCCGGAACTCCGGTTCCGGTGCCGGAAACTGTTCTGCTGTGCGAGGACGCGGACGTGCTCGGCGCGCGGTTCTACGTGATGCAGTTCGTCGAGGGCACGCCGTACCGCACCGCCGAGGAGCTGGAGCAGCTCGGCCCGCAGCGGACGCGGGCGATCGCCGATTCGCTCGTGGACACACTCGTCGACCTGCACGCGGTCGATCCGGAAGCGGTCGGGCTCGGCGATTTCGGCCGTCCGGACGGCTTTCTGGAACGCCAGCTGCGCCGGTGGAAGAAGCAGCTCGACGGTTCGCGCAGCCGCGACCTGCCGGGTGCCGACCGGCTGCACGACCAGCTCGCCGCGGCGATTCCGGTGTCCGGCCCGCCCGCCATCGTGCACGGCGACTACCGGCTGGACAACGTGCTCGTCGACGGCGACGACCGGATCACCGCGGTGCTGGACTGGGAGATGTCCACGCTCGGCGACCCGCTCACCGACCTCGGCCTGATGGTCACCTACGCGCGGCGGGACCAGCTCTCGCTGCCGATGGTGTCGAACGCCAGCAGCGCGCCGGGATATCCGGACACCGGCGAGACGATCGCCCGCTACGCACAGCGCTCCGGCCGCGATCTGTCGGCGCTGGACTGGTACGTGAGCTTCGCGTTCTTCAAGCTCGCGGTGATCCTCGAAGGCATCTACTTCCGTTTCCAGCAAGGCAAAACCGTCGGCGAGGGCTTCGACCAGATCGGCGCCGCCGTCGCCCCCCTGATCGAGCAGGGCAGCAAGACGCTCACCAAGGAGAACTGATGGACTTCGCGTTCGACGCCCGTACCGAGGACCTGCGCGGGCAGCTGCTCGAATTCATGGATTCGCACGTCTACCCCGCCGAGGCTGTTTTCCACGAGCAGCTGGCCGCGCGCACCGACCCGTGGTCGCCGCCGCCGGTCGTCGGCGAGCTGAAGGCCGAGGCGCGCAACCGCGGGCTGTGGAACTTCTTCCTGCCCGGCGACCACGGCGCGGGACTCACCAACCTCCAGTACGCGCCGCTGGCCGAGATCACCGGCCGCAGCCCGCATCTCGCGCCTGCCGCGGTGAACTGCGCCGCGCCGGACACCGGGAACATGGAAGTGCTGACCATGTTCGGCAGCGAGCAGCAGAAGAAGCAGTGGCTGGAACCGTTGCTGGCCGGGGAGATCCGCTCCGCGTTCGCGATGACCGAACCCGACGTGGCCTCTTCGGACGCGCGCAACATCGCGACCAGCATCCGCCGCGAGGGCGACGAGTACGTGATCAACGGGCGCAAGTGGTACATCACCGGCGCGATGAACCCGAACTGCCAGATCTTCATCGTGATGGGCAAGACCGATCCGGACGCGCCCGCGCACAAGCAGCAGAGCATGATCCTGGTCCCGCGCGACACCCCGGGGCTGACCGTCGTGCGCGGCATGCAGGTGTTCGGCTACACCGACGGCGACCACGGCGGGCACGCCGAGGTGCTGTTCGAGGACGTGCGGGTGCCCGCGGAAAACCTGATCGCCGACGAGGGTTCCGGGTTCGCCGTCGCGCAGGCCCGCCTCGGGCCGGGCCGCATCCACCACTGCATGCGCGCGATCGGCATGGCGGAGCGCGCGCTGGAGGCGATGTGCCGCCGCACGCTGTCGCGCGAGACGTTCGGGCGTCCGATCGCCGATTCCGGCGTCGTGCAGGACTGGATCGCCGAGGCGCGCGTGCGCATCGAACAGCAGCGGCTGCTGGTGCTCAAGACCGCGTGGCTGATGGACACCGTCGGGAACCAGGGCGCGCACACCGAGATCCAGGCGATCAAGATCTCCACCCCGCTGGCGGTCGAATGGATCCTGGACAAGGCGATCCAGGCGCACGGCGCGGGCGGCGTCTCGCAGGACTTCCCGCTGGCGGAGATCTGGGCCGGGGTGCGCACGCTGCGGCTCGCCGACGGTCCGGACGAGGTGCACAAGCGTTCGCTGGCGCGGCGCGAGCTGAAGAAGTACCGGACGGAGGCGGGCAAGTGACCGTCGAGGAGCTGCGGGCGCAGGTCGCTTCGTTCCTCGCGGCGCACGATCCGGCCGAGTTGCCCGCTTTGGACTTCCTGCGGGCTCGGTTCGACGCCGGGCTCGCCTGGGTGCACTTCCCCGAGGGACTCGGCGGCCAGGGCGCTCCGCGGGCGCTGCAGGGCGAGGTCGAAGCAGCTTTCGCCGCCGCTGGCGCACCGGACAACAACCCGCGCCGGATCCTGATCGGTCTCGGCATGGCCGCGCCGACCATCCTCGCGTTCGGCACCGAAGAACAGAAGAAGCGCTACCTCCGTCCGCTGTGGACCGGCGAGGAGGTGTGGTGCCAGCTGTTCAGCGAACCAGGCGCGGGCTCCGACCTCGCCGCGCTGGCGACCCGCGCGGTCCGCGACGGCGACGACTGGGTCGTGACCGGGCAGAAGGTGTGGACGTCCAGCGCGCATCTCGCGCAGTGGGCCATCCTCGTCACCCGCACCGACCCGGACGTGCCGAAACACCAGGGCATGACGTACTTCCTGTGCGATATGACCGCGCCCGGCGTCGAGGTCCGGCCGTTGCGGCAGATCACCGGCGAGGCCGAGTTCAACGAGGTTTTCCTTACCGAGGTGCGGATTCCGGACGCGCAGCGGATCGGCGCGGTCGGCGAGGGCTGGAAGGTCGCGCAGACCACGCTGATGAACGAACGCGTCGCGATCGGCGGCACCGCGATGCCGCGCGAGGGCGGCATGATCGGGCTGGTCGCGAAGACCTGGCGGGAGCGTCCGGAGCTGCGCACGCCGGAACTGCGCGACCGGCTCGTGCAGCACTGGGCCGAAGCCGAATCGCTGCGGCTGGCCGGAGAACGGC
The DNA here is from genome assembly GCF_900115345.1 of Amycolatopsis rubida. Classification (GTDB taxonomy): domain Bacteria; phylum Actinomycetota; class Actinomycetes; order Mycobacteriales; family Pseudonocardiaceae; genus Amycolatopsis; species Amycolatopsis rubida. The sequence goes on from NZ_FOWC01000005.1 coordinate 21,921, forward strand.
AGCGGCAGCAGCTCGCGGCGGGCGCGCCCGGTCCGGAGGGTTCGGCGATGAAGGTGGCCTTCGCCGAGCTGAACCAGCAGCTGTCCGGCCTGGAACTGGAACTGCTCGGCGAAGAGGGCCTGCGCTACGAGGACTGGACGATGCGCCGTCCGGAACAGGTCGACTTCTTCGGCCGCGACGCGGGGTACCGGTACCTGCGCGCCAAGGGAAACTCGATCGAGGGCGGTACCTCGGAGGTGCTGCGGAACATCATCTCCGAACGCGTGCTGGGGCTGCCGTCCGAGCCGCGGGTGGACAAGGACGTCGCCTGGAAGGACCTGCCGCGATGAGCACGCCGGACCTGCTGTACTCGGATGTGGAAGAGGATCTGCGGTCTTCGGTGCGTGCGCTGCTGACCGACCGCGCCGGTCCGGCCGCGCTGCTGGCCCGGGTCGAAACGGGCACGCCGTACGACCTGGCTCTGTGGAAGACGCTGGCCGCCGACCTCGGCACGGCCGGGCTGATGGTGCCGGAATCCCTTGGCGGACACGGGGCTTCGCCGCGCGAGGTCGCGGTCGTCATGGAGGAACTGGGCCGGAGTGTCGCGCCGGTGCCTTACCTGGGCAGCGCGGTGCTCGCTACTGCCGCACTGCTGGCCGCGGGTTCGGACCTGCTTCCCCAGCTCGCTTCCGGCTCGGTGATCGGCGCGCTGGCAGTGCCTTTGTCGACCGCTCCTGGTGCCGCGTTCCCTGCCGCTGTCGAGTTTCTTGACGGAACCCTGACCGGCCGAGTGTCCACAGTGGTCGATGCTTCGGTCGCCGGTCTGCTGGTCGTTCCGGCGGTGGGTCCTGACGGTCCTGGCCTTTACGCCGTGGACGCTTCGGCCGCGACCGTGACCGAGGCCGTGTCGCTGGACCTGACGCGCCGGGTCGCCGACGTGACTCTGCATTCTGTTGCCGCGCAGGTGATTTGCACCGGTGCCGCTGCTGCCGACGCGTTGGACAGCGCCTTGACCACTGCGGCTGGGTTGCTGGCTTCGGAGCAGACCGGGATCACCGAGTGGGCGCTGGCAGAGACTGTCACGTACCTGAAGGGGCGGTACCAATTCGGCCGTCCGGTCGGGGGTTTTCAGTCGCTGAAGCACCGGTTGGCGAATCTGTACACGGAACTGGTCAACGCGCGCGCCGCGGCTCGGTACGCGGCGGATGCGCTGGCGACGGGGAACGACGTGCCGATCGCGGTGGCTGTCGCGCAGGCGCGGGTGTCGCCGATCGCGGTGCACGCGGCGGAGGAAGCGATTCAGCTGCACGGCGGGATCGGGATGACATGGGAACATCCGGCGCATCTCTATCTCAAGCGGGCCAAGAGCGACCAGATCGCTTTCGGCACGCCGGGGCGGCATCGGGCCCGGTTGGCTGACCTGGTGGATCTGCCCGCCTGACGGTTTTTGCCGGTGGCCGGGGTTAACGTGGTCGGCATGGACGAGACCCCGGCTTCCCTTCCGGCCCGGCATGGATGACCTGTCCGATGCTCCGGCCTGGGCCGATGAACGGCCTGAAATCCATCCCGCGGATCCGGCCTGGGCTTCGCGGGGTTCGGCGTTGTGCGCTGAGGTCGCACGGCTGCTCGCGCCGTGGCTTGCTCCTGGGCGGGTGGAGCACGTCGGCTCGACAGCGGTGCCCGGTTTGGCGGCCAAACCGGTGCTCGACGTGATGGCCCCGCCGCGGGACCTGTCCGCGGCGACGGTCTCGGCGGTGGTGCCGGTGCTTTCCGCTGAGGGCTGGTGTTTCGTGCCGCCGGAACTGGACGTCGCGGCACCTTGGCGGCGGTTTTTTGTGCTGCCGGACGCGGAGGGGCGACGCCGGGTGGCGCATCTGCATCTGCTGCCGGAGGGACATCCGAGGTGGCAGGCACAGCTTCGATTCCGGGACGCGCTGCGGGCGGATCCCGGGCTGGCCGACGAGTACGCCGAGGTGAAGCGGCGGCTGGCCGGGGAGGTGAGGGATCGGGAGGAGTACACGGCGGGGAAGACGGAGTTCGTCCGGCGGGTTCTGGGCGGCTGAGAGCGACCATCCGGCATGGGCGGTCGAAGGGGGACGTCCACCACGACCAACGCCGGGTCTCTCCGCCCGAGCCGCGTCGAAACTTCGGCGTGGTCGCTCCCCCGCCATGCGGCCCGGTCTCTCCGCGCGGAGCACCCGGTCCGTTCCGGCGGGTGCCGCGATCACCCTGCCGGAACGGGGAATCCCCGGCGACCGCTGCGCGACGCCGCGACCAGACCGCTCCAGTCCGGTCCCAGGACCGACCGCGCCCGAAACCGCAGCGCCCCGACCCGAACAGGACCCCCGGCGACACCGCGACCAGACCGCTCCAGTCCGGTCCCAGAACCGACCGCGCCCGAAACCGCAGCGCCCCGACCCCACCCGACCCGAACAGGACCCCCGGCGACACCGCGACCAGACCGCTCCAGCCCAACCCCAGGACCGACCGCGCCCGAAACCGCAGCACCCCGACCCGGCCGGTCACGGCCCGGCCGCACCGCACTGCCCCACCCCGAGCCCACCAGACCGCGGCCCGCGTCGACCGCGGCCTCAACCAGGCCGTCGCCTCCCCTGCACCGGAACCCGGCCCAGCCGTTCTTGCCGCGAGACCGTCGGCGGCGACGCGTAGCGGGTGCGGCGTTGCCAGGTGCGCGGGGCTCTCCCTGCCTGGCAGGCGATGCGAAGGTCCGTGAGGGGAACCCTGAGGGAATCTGATTCCTTCAGGGTTCCCCTCACCGGCAGCGCAGTCGCGATGGCGGCGACGAGGCCGCACCCCTCGGAAACGGCGGCCTCGTCGCGGCCTGGACCAGGGTCAGCCGTGATACCCGGCCACGATCTTCGTGAACGCGTACTTCGGCTGCGAGATTCCGCTGCACTCCCCGCCGCCCGAGCAGTCCCGGTTGGCCGCCCAGAAAGTGAACCGGCCGAGGTGGTGGCTGGCCGCGTAATCGCGGATCGCGGTGAAGTCCGGCACCGACACGACCTCGCCGGCGTTGTCCGTCTTGCCGTTCATCGACGACAGGCCCGCGTGCCGGTACGCGGTGGCGCTGTCCCAGCCGAACGTCGACTTCAGCTGGGACACCAGGCCGTCCACCGCGGACTTCGTCTTGCCTGCCATGTCGCCGCCGCTGGAGAAGTCGAACGGCATCACCGACCACACGTCCACCGGCGCGCCGATCGCCTTCGCCTGCTTGATCAGCCGCTTGCCCCAGTCGTTCGGGCCGGACGTTTCGGTTCCGATCGTGATCACGACGCGCACGCCGGGGTTCTTCTGCTTGGTGATCTTGACCGCGTTCAGGATCCGGTCCTGCACTGTCGCGTTCTCGAACTCGTCGGTGTTCTCGATGTCGAGGTCGATCGCCTTCAGGCCGTACGCGTCGATCACCTTCTGGTACGCCCCCGCCAAAGCCGTGGCCGAGGAGCACTTCGCGCCGAGTTTCGTGCCGGACCAGCCGCCGAAGGACGGGATGACGTCGCCGCCCGCGTCGCGGATGCTCTTGATCAGCGTTTTGTCCGAACCGGTCAGCGAACGGTCGCCGTCCCACTTCGGGTTGCACGAGCCGTCCGACAGCATGAACGCGAGCGTGAACGTCTTGATCCCGGTCGCGGACATCGCCGCCGACGCGCTGGTCTGCCCGGCCCATTGGTACAGGTACGGCGAAGCGAGCACCGGGTCCGGAGCGGCCGCCAACTGCGGAGCGGACGCGGGCGCGGCCGTGGCCACCCCGGCCGCGGTCGCGAGAGCCGCCCCTGCCGCCGCCGCGAGCGCGGCCAGCCGACGCACTGATTTCATCGTGTTCCTCCCACGAGCACCACGGAACACCTCCGGTTTGAGGCGGCGGGATCAACCCGGGAGGAGTGCACCCGGAAGGGTGCCGTCACACACTGGACTAGACCAAATCAGCGTGTCAAGGGCCGCAGCCCGAACGGCGCAGAAGGCCGGAAACAACGCGCCCGGCCGGTTTTCCCCCGGCTGGGTGGGGCCGAAAGTCAGGGGCGGCCAGCGGCGGTACCCTCCCCCGAGCACCTCGGAGAAGTCGTGGTCGCGGGTCTCCGGCAGGGCCAGCACGCACAAAAAGCTAAGCACCCCGAGCGCGACCGGCACCAGGGAAACCGGCACCGTCGAACCGGTCGATGCCCACAGATCGGTCGAGATCAACGGCACGATCACGCTCGCGACGCTGTAGGCGATCGAAGCACCGGTACCGCGCGCGGAACAGCTCCGGCGGGAACGCGCCCATCGGCCCGTACAGCATCGCGAAACACGCCAGGCCGCCGACGAACCCGAGCGTCAGCAGCACCGGATTTCTCTTCTGCGCCAAGGCGAACAGCGGAAACGCCCACACCACAACGGAAACCGCGGCCGCCGACGGCCCCATCGGTCGGACTTCATCGCCAACACCAGCGTCGCCACGCCCATCACGGTGGCCGCGATGAGCAGGCTGATCAGGACAGCCGTGCGCGGGATGCCGAGCGTGGTCGTCGCCATCGAAAGACGGAACGTCGTGACGGTGCAGAAAAGCGCGAGCACGAACGACAACGTCGACAGCACCAAGACCCGCGGCTGTTTCCGCAGCAGTTCGAACAGCGGGACTTTCGCCTGTTCGGCTTTGTCCAAAGCAGCCTGGAAAACCGGCGTCTCGGCGATCTTGATCCGGATGCAGAACCCGACCGCCGGCCGCACCTCGGAGAACAGGAACAGCAGATTGTCCAGCACGAATCCGATGGCCAGGCCGAGCTGCGGGAAAGCCTAACACAGGCCGCGTTTGCCCGGTGGCGCGTACTCCGTCGACAGCAGCACCGCGCCGCCGAGGCCGATGCCCCGCACGAACGGCAGCACCACCGGCAGGACCGGCGACCAGATGCCGAGCGTGCCGTGATCCGGCGCCAGCCCGAAGGCCACTGTGGACAGTCCCATCACCGGCAAGGAGGTGACCAGCAGGGACTTGCGGCTGATCCGGTCGCCCCAGTGTCCGAACAGGATCGCCCCGACCGGGCGCGCGACGAACCCCACCGCGAAGGTGCCGAGCGAGGCCAGCACCCCGGCGGTCGAGGAGAACGTCGGGAAAAATACTTTCCCGAACACCAGCGCCGCCGCGGTCCCGTAAAGGTAGAAATCGATAGCGGTGCCAATACTGTGCCGATCGTTGCCAATCCGACCACAGCCACGGCCTAATGGCTTCGCAGCAACGGTTACGTGCCGGGCTGGGTCGGCCTGCTTTTGGTCGGATTAGCAAATAGCGGCGGTGGCGACGCGCGACAAGCCGACTCGGGCGGGTACGGTCATTCCGGCTCCCTGGTAGGGTCACGCGTCGCCGGGCAGCTCCTCCATTTTCCGCTGCAGCTTGTTCATCCCGCCGAGCCAGCGGTCGGTTTCGGTGGCGCGCAAGGCATAGAAGTCCGCGACCTCGGCGTGCGGCAGCACGAGGAACCGGTTCTCGGCCATCGCGGCGAACAGCGCGTCGGCCACCTGCGGCGGGTCGATCGCGCTGGCGCCCATCAGCAGTTTGCCGCGTTCGCCGGTCTCCTCCAGCATCGCGGTGCGCACGCCCTGCGGGCAGATCGCCTGTACGGCGATGCCGCGGTGCCGGTAAGTCGCCGACAACCATTCCGCGAACGCCAGCGCGCCGTGCTTGGTCACCGAATACGGAGCCGACCCAAGGCTGCTGAGCACGCCCGCCGCGGACACCGTCGCGACAAACCGGCCCTCGCCGCGCTCCAGCCACGCCGGCAGCAGCAACCGGGCCGCACGGACGTGCGCCATCACGTTGACGTCCCACGCCAGCGACCACGCGTCCTCGTCCGCATTGGCGTCGCCGAACGGCGCGACCCCAGCGTTGGCACAGAAGACGTCGATCTCACCGAGCGTTTCGCGGGCAGCGGTGATCAGGTCGGCCACCCCGGATTCGCTTGCCACGTCACCCGCGAACGACCTACCGCCCACCTCCGCCGCGACCTCGGCGGCTCGGTCCCCGTCGAGGTCCGCGACCACGACGCGAGCCCCGTCCGCCGCGAACCGCCGCGCCAGTGCCGCCCCGATCCCGCCACCACCGCCGGTGATGACGACTCCGGCGCTCACAGACCGCCGCCGAGCGTCACGCCGCCGTCGAGAACGACCGTCTGCCCGGTCATCCAGCCCGCCTCGCCGGAGAGCAGGAACGCCACCGCGCCCGCGATGTCCTCCGGCACACCGAGCCGCTTCATCGGGTACGCCGCAGCGACTTCTTCCTCGCGCCCCTCGTAAAGCGCGGTCGCGAACTGCGTCTTGACCACCGCCGGAGCCACCGCGTTGACCCGGATCCCCGGGCCGAGTTCCGCGCCGAGTTCCTGGGTGAGCCGGATCAGCGCGGCCTTGCTGACGCCGTACATGCCGATGCCCGGCGAGGTGCGGATGCCCGCGATCGAGGCGACGTTGACCACCGACCCGCCGTGCTCGCCCATCCACGCCTCCCGCGCGGCGCGGATCCACGACAGCGGCGCGACCACGTTCACCGCGAAGATCTTGCTCGCGGCGGCCGGGTCGACGTCCAGCGTCGGACCGTAAACCGGGTTGATGCCGGTGTTGTTGACCAGCATGTCGAGACTGCCGAACTTCTCGACCGCGGCGGCGACCGCCTCCTGCTGGTGCGCGGCGTCGTCGGCCTTGCCGGGCACCGCGATCGCGACGTCCGGACCGCCGAGCCGCTCCACGGCCTCCGCGAGCGGCTCCGGCTTGCGCGCGGTGATGCACACCTTCGCCCCGCGCTCGACGAGCCCCTGCGCGATGGCCAGCCCGATCCCCCGGCTGGCCCCGGTGACCAGGGCAACGCGATCCTTGAACGACTCCACCACACCGTCTCCTTGTCCGTCGCTGGACAGCCACCGCTAAGCGGCCGCTTAGCGCAGGATAACGGTGCTGCGGCCCCTCGCAACCTCCAACCGCCGCCTCAGCCGTCACACCACAAAGAGCTACCACCGGTCAAACCCTGCGTATCCGCCCTGGACCGTCGCCTGCGCGGGACGGCCTGAGGCGTGCGGTCGCCCCGCCGTTCTGGTTTGGCTGGGTTTCGGCCAAGGGCCAGGATGCGTACGGCCGCGGGACGCGCGCATCACGCTCGCCGCCAACGGCGTGCGGCGCCGCGGAGCAGCCTCGACTCCGTAGCTGTTTTCACGGCGTTTCTGCCGCTGTAGTGAAATGGTCCCATGCAGGTGCGGAAATGGCGTGCGGCGGGCATCGCGACAGCAACGGCCGTCGCGTTGGGCGCGGTCATCTGGTTCTTCGGCGTTCCGGTGCCGGAGTGGGCAGTCGGCCCGCAGGAAGGAGTCTCCCGGGCAGAGTGGCTGTCGGCCGTCAACAACGCACGCTCGGGATTCCTCACCAGTTTGAGTGTCGTGGCCGCACTCGCGACCGTCGGTCTCGGCATCCGCAAGTACTTCCAGGATCGCGACAAACAACGGCTGGACGAGGACAAGCACCTGATCAGCCAGTTCGACACGGCATGGGGCCGGATGGCCTCGGACGACCCGCTCGTCCGGGCGAACGCGGTGCGCACGCTGGCCCGGTTGATGTCCGATTCTCCCCGGGATCGAGCGTCGATCCTGCGGTCGATCTGCGATCTCCTGCGCAAGCAGACGGAGGATCGCCCCGGCGAAGACCGGGCCGAAGCGGATGTCGTCGCGGCGGTCGACCTCCTGCGCGAACGGTCGCCGCGGGCCGAGACGGATCCGCTCGATCTGGCGAACGTTCGCCTCCCCCGGGCTGACCTGCGCGGCGCGGCGCTTCGCGGAGTCCTGCTCCGCAACGCCGTCCTCTCCAACGCCGACTTGGCCAACGCCGATCTCCGCGAGTCCGCGATGTCCCAAGCAGTGCTACGCGATGCCACCCTCTCCTCCGGGCGGCTCGACGGCGCTGAGCTGGAGCAAGCCGATCTGAGCGGCGCGAAGTTGCACGACGTGTCGGCCGAGGGCGCCTCGCTTGCCGAAGCCGACTTCCGCGGTGCCGATCTGTCCGGAGCTGTCCTGCGCGGGGCCGTTCTGCGGCGCGCACGACTGTCCGAGGCGAAGCTCGACCGAGTCGACTTCACCGGTGCCGACCTGGCCGGCGCGGATCTCTCCGGATCCGACCTCGGCACTGCCGTCGGGCTCACCGGCGAGCAGCTGGCCCGCGCGGTCGGCAAAGCCACTACGCTGCCCCCGTACCTGCGGAAATGACGGTATCCCCGACAGTCGCCGTAGCGGTGCACGACGGGTTCTACGGCTGCGGCACCGGCGCGGGCTACGCCAATTTCGGCACCCTCGGCGCTCTTGCCGATCTCCTGCCCGCCGACGTCCAGCTCGCTGTCCTGCCCCTTCGGCTGGACCGCAGCAGCGCGGAACACCACCCGCAGTGGCACGCCCGGGCTCGGCACCGCCTGCGCAACGCGACGATTCTGCCGGTCGACAACGGAACGGACGGTCAGGACCGCTGGGGCAGCCTCGAAAACTTCCGGCGCTTGGTCCGCTCGACCGCCGATCGGCTGCGTGCCCTGCCGGCGGAGCCCCTCCTGATCATCGCGTTCGACGCCCCGTTCCTGGGACTCGGCTCGGCACTGTCCCCCGCGTTGCTGCCACACCTCGTGCTCGCGCCGCGTTCCAGCGCCGCGATCCACGCACCGCACGACCTCGAACGCCGTGCCTGGGAACGAAACGGAATGCTCTCGGCCGTCGCCGGGGGCGCACGGATCGCGACCATCTCCCCGTTCATGGCCGGCCATCTGCACCGCGAATACGGCATTCCGCGACAGGCGATGACGGCGCTGCCGGACGGCCTGACCGGCGACGACTGGAACGGCTACGGCGACTCGGCCGACCCGGATCTTCCGCCATTCGTCTTCTCGATGGGACGAGCGGAGCCGTACAAAGGATTCGAGGACCTGCTCGCCGCGTGGGACCTCCTCGCTCGCGAAGGCACCGCGCTCCCTCTCTTGCTCATCGCGGCGACGAGCGAAGGTTCCGAGCCCACGCCGTACCAGAACGTCCTGCGCGCCCGGGCCGAGCGACTCGCCGCACCGGTTCGGATGCTGACCCGGTTCACCCCCGACGTCCCGCGGTTGCTCCGGCACCCCGGCTTGCGAGCAGTCGTCGTGCCCTCGCACGCCGAACCTTTCGGCCGGATCCCGATGGAGGCGTTCGCGGCCGGGGCCGCGCCCGTGATCACCACCACGAGCCAAGGTCTCGGCGGCCAGATACGCGACGGCGTCACGGGCTTCCGGTGCGAGCCGAAGTCGCCCCGATCGTTGGCGCTCGCCGTGCGCCGCGCCCTCGAAATGAGCCCGGACCAGCGATCGCGCATGAGAGACCAGGCTCGCCGAGCGGCCCTGCGCGACTACGATCACCCGGCCGCCCTCCGCACCTTCCTGACCAGGGCGGCACCGTGGCTGCGGCTCCGCGGCCCAGACCATCGGATACGGTTGCCGAGCACAGCCCCGCCCGCCGCCGACCCCGAGGAGGTTCGTGTTCACCGCGCCTCCGGTTAAGGTGCCGATCGGGCTCCAAGCACCGCACTGGACCACCGTGCAGGCCGAGCGCCGCGTCCTGGTCGTAGTCCACCACGTCACGTCGCTGCTGCGGCTCCTCGACGTCATCCCGGTCTTCGATTCCGACACTCGCGTGCAACTCGTCTTCACCTGGAACGGATCCGATCCGTTCCGGCACGGGCTGCAGCGTTTCCTCGACGACCTCGGCGTCATCGTCCTCCCGTGGGACCAGGCGATCAACACCGAATTCGACCTCGTGCTCGCCGCCAACCACGGCGGACTCACCGAAATCACCGCGCCCCTGGTCATTCTTCCGCACGGCGTGGGGTATACTAAAATGTCTCCCGGAAACCGGAAACCGGAAACCGGAAACCGGAAACCGGAAACCGGAAACCGGAAACCGGAAACCGGAAACCGGAAACCGTCTACGGCTTGTCGCCTGAATGGCTGTTGTACAGCGGCAGGCCCATCGCGTCGTCTCTGGTGCTCGCCCACCAGGCCGAGTTCGATCGGCTGGCCGCGCTCACCCCCGCCGCCCGCGACACCGCCTTCGTCGCGGGAGATCCTTCCTACGACCGGATGCGCCGCAGCAGGCACCTCCGCGCCCAGTATCGCGAAGCGCTCGGCGTGGCCCCGCACCAGAAACTGGTCACCATCACCAGCACGTGGTGGCGGAATTCCCTGCTGGGCAGCCAGCCTTCGCTCTTCCGCGAGGTCGTCGGCGCTCTCGACCGCGACCGGTACCGGGTCGCGGGCTTGGTCCACCCGAACATCTGGCACGGCCACGGCCCTTGGCAGATCCGCACGTGGCTGGCGGACTGCCAGCGCGCGGGACTGCTCCTGCCGCCGCCCGCCGAGGGCTGGCAGGCCGTGCTCCTGGCTTCCGATCTCGTCGTCGGAGACCACGGCGCCACCACCGCGTACGGCGCCTGCCTCGACATTCCCCTGCTCCTGGCGGCGTTCCCGGAAAGCGACGTGGCACCGGAATCCGTCGGCGAACTGCTGGGCGCGACCGCACCCAGGCTGAACTCCCGCGAACCGCTGGACGTCCAGATCGAACGAGCGGTGCGGACCTACCGCCCGGGCAGCTTCGACGACGTCGCCGCCCTCGTCACGTCCCGTCCCGGCGAAGCCGCGGCCCGGCTGCGCCGGCTGTTCTACGAGCACCTCCGCCTGACCGAACCGGCCTCCGGCCCGATCGTGCCGCTCATTCCCGTCTCCGCCGCGACCGGGCACGCAGCACCTGCCGCCCCGGCGAATTTCATCGTGTGCGAGTCGCGCGAGGACCGTTTCCATCTCACCCGTTACCCCGCCGACGTGGACATCGACCGCTCCGGTTCGGCGAAATTCTCGAACGCCGCTCTCACCGCGCGCGAGGACCACCCCGACGAATCGCTCCGCCGACGCGCCGCGATCGTGTTTTCCGCCAGCGCGACCGGCGACGCCGCGCTCGCCGATCTCCTGCGCCGTCACCCCCATGCGACCGTCGCCGCGTCGAGCGACGGCCGCGTAGCCACCAGGTCGGGGCAGGTGATCGAAACAACGTTCACGGATCCGGAAGTCGCTGCGGCACTGGTTTTCGAGTCCGTCCTCCGCGGTCTCCGTTTACCGCGCGAAGCGACCGTGAGCCGCGGAGACGAGGTCCTACTCGGTGCCTTCGCCCCATCGCGGGTCTTCGATCTCGGCTCGTAGCGCCGCCGCCCGTTGGTCGGCCAGCCGCTCGTACACCGCGGCCGCGTGCTCGATCAGCCGAGCGCCTTCTTCCGGCGGGAGCAGCCTGCCGAGAATCGCAGCGGTATGCGCCTCGAAATCGACCAGCTTCAATTCCTGTTCCAGCACCAGCGCGGCCCGCAGCACCTCCTCGGCGCGAGAATCCTCGGCCGCGGCCAGGACCTCTCCCAGGTTCGCCAGCGACTTGGCGTAGTTGTGCCGGTCCGCGTCGGAGGCGAAGTGGGCCGCCGCGCGCTCGGCCGCCGCCAGCGCCTCCGGCAGCCGCCCCAGCTTCGCCAGGATCGGCGCGCCGTTCATGTCGAGCAACCGCTGCTCGCGAGAACGCAGGCGGCCGGGAAAACCCGGATTCGCCACCAGCTCGGCCGACCGGGCGAAATACTCGATCGCGGCTTCGTACTCCCCCATCCGGTTGTGCACCAAGCCCTGCCATACGAAGGTCTTGGCCAGCATCGTCAGCGCGTCCGGCTCCTCGCCGAGCTCGGCGATGCGCTCCGCCGCGGCGGCGAACTGCCCGGCCGCCTTGTCGTGCGTGTAAGCCGCGAAGTACGCCTTGCCCAGCTCCGTGTGCAGGACGATCAACGGCCGCGCGTCGCCCGTTTCCTCGTGCATCTCCCGCGCGGCCGACAGGCCGAGGGTCTGCACCGCGATCGCGTCCGCGTACCGGCTGCGCTGGAAGAAGAAATTCGTGAGCGCCTCGGCCAGCTGCCACGTGAGGTCCGCGAATCCCGCGGCCGAGGCCATCTCGACCACCTGGCGCAGATTCGCCGCCTCTGCTTCGAGATCGGCGACCGCGCGCCGGTGGCCGTCGCCGTCCGCCTCGTAGGCGGGGGCCACCCGGCCGTCGAACCGGGGACCGAACTGGCGGCGGCCGGACAGCACCAGCGCGCGGGCGACCGCGTAGTCCAAATACGCTTCGGCCAGCCGGCGGCGGATCTCCGCCACGTCGGCGGGATGCTCGTGTCCGTTCGCCAGCCCCCGCGCATGCAGGTGGATGAGCGAATGCATCTCGTGCTGCTCGTCCGACTCGACCACCAGCGTCCAGCGGTGCAGCGCGAACAGCGTGTCGGCGGCGAAGGGCCGATCGGATTCCTCCAGCAGCACGGGCACGACCCAGGACGAGAAGCGCAGACCCGGGTGCAGTCCCAGCCGCCGGTAGAGTTGCTGTTCAAGCGGAGCCAGCGCGTCGTAGGTAGCTTGGTAGACGAACTCCAGCTTGCGATCGCCGTCGACGGTGAAGTGCGCGAACAGGTCGCGCTCGGATTCCAGCCTGCGCAGCAAGGCGGCAGGCCGTTCGTGGCGGCGGATCCGAAGATGCGCACCGGCGATCGTCAAGGCGAGCGGCAAATACCCGGACAGCCGCGCGATCCCGGCCAGCGCGCGCTCCTCCTCCGCGACGACCGACTCGTCCAGTCCGCGGCTCAGCAGCTCCACCCCGTGGCGTTCGGACAGCACTTTCAGCCGCACAGTGGCGAACCCGTGCACCTCGAACGCTTCCGCGCGCAGCCGGCTCGTCGCCAGCACCGCGCTTCCCGGGGATTCCGGCAGCAGATCCAGGATCGACTCCGCCGAGTCGACGTCGTCCAGCACCACCAGCACCTTCCGCCGCGACGTCTCCCTCCGGTAGACCGCGAGCTTGCCGTCCAGCGTCGGCGGGATCAGGTTCGCTTCGAGCTGGAACAGGAAGACGTCGAGGACCTGCTCGACCGTTTTCGCCTGCGCCGAGGCGCTCATCGAGGCGTCCAGCACGCAGTCGAACGAGGGCCGCAGCTCTTGCGCGCACCTGAGCATGACCGCGGTCTTCCCGACGCCGCCGATCCCCTGCAGCACGAACACCCCTTGCCGGGCGGCGGCCTGCTCGGCACGCGCCTGCTCGACCAGGTTCCGGCACTCGTCGGCACGATCGACGAAGTGCCGCGGCGCGAACCTCAGCACAGCGGACTCCGGCGACCAGTCATGACCCCACCCCTCGATCGGCTACCGGCCACCCTACCCAGAACTGGCCGCCGCCGTCACAGCTTGTCAACGATCGGTCACCGCGGATCCAAGACGGATTCGGCGCACTCGCGCATCGCGCCGAGCAGGCGCGGGCCGCACCGCACGCCAGTCACGTTCACGAGCGTGACCTCCCCTGACGGCGATCTCCGGGCACCACCGCCGAAACGGGACGCACGCCCAGAGCGACCGCCCCTAGCGCAACCGCGTCAGGGTGTGCCCGACGTTGCGGCGGGTCGCCCGCGCGGCGGCGTCCGGGTCCCCGGCGTCGATCGCGGCGACGAGATCGTGGTGGGACCGGTGAAGATCGTCGGTGTCCGTTCCGGCGGCGTCCAGCGTCGTGATGCTGCCGGCCACGGCGCGCATCGCGTCCAGGAAGGAGTCGAACACGTCGATCAGCACCGGGTTGTGCGCGGCCAGGACGACCGCCCGGTGGAAGGCGAGATCCGCGTCGAGCAGTTCGGGCAGCGATCCGGCCCGGTCGCGCGCCGCCAGCGCCGCGCGGAGCGCTTCGAGGTCGGCGGCGGTGCGGCGGGTCGCGGCCAGGATGCCCGCTTCGACCTCCAGCGCGACGCGGACCTCGTAGACGTCGATCGCCTGGGCCGTGCGCAGCTTGCGGTCCAAATCGGACAGTGCGGTCTCGGACGCGACGTAGGTGCCCGAGCCTTGCTGGGAGTACAGCTGGCCGGCGGAGATCAGGGCACGCACGGCCTCCCTCGCGGTGGACCGCCCGACTCCGAGCAGCTTGCTCAGTTCGACCTCGTTGGGCAGCTTGGCCCCGACCGGCCATTCGCCTTCGCCGATCAGCCGGCGCAGTTCGGCCGTCGCCGCGTCGACCAGCGAAGTTCGCCGCACCGACCGGACCGTCATGTCCTGCTCCCCTCCGCGGCGAACGCGCCCGGAAGGCAATGTATCAGGTCACCAGCTCCTCAGATGAGTTCGCGGACGACTGAGCGGGCGGGACGCGGTCCCGCAGCCGGGTGCCGAACACCACGGCGACGCCGTACACCGCGAGCACCGCACCGAGGGTGAACCGCAGCCCCCGTGCGTCGGCCAGCCAGCCGAACAGCGGCGAGGCCAGCCCGCCGGCCGACATGGCCAGGCCGAGGGACAGCCCGCTGGCGGTGCCGGGCCGCGCGGGCAGGTAGTCCTGGGCCAGGGTCACCTGGTTGGCGAACGGCAGGAACATGGTCAGCCCCAGCAGCACAGTGCTGAGTTCCAGCACGGGGTAGGCGGGGCTGAACACCACCCCCGCCAGCGCCGGAACGCCCAGGAGGTATCCGGCCCGGATCGGGGTCAAGCGGCCGAACCGATCACCCAGCCAACCGCCGAGCACGGTACCCGCGGCGCCGGCCAGTGTGAACGAGGTCAGCGTGACCGCCGCGGCCGCCGTCGAGGCGTGCAGTTCGCGGATCGCGTACAACGACAGCAGCGAAGTGACTGTCACGTAAGGGATTGACCACCCGACGGTCGCCGCGACCAGCCTGCCGAAGGACCGCCAGTCGTCTTTCATGTCCACAGTGGACACTTTGGCGGCGCTTCCGCCCAGTGGCGGCACGGGGCCTGCTCGGCGATTGAGCAGCCACAGCAACGCCATCACCACCGCCGGGACCGCCAGCAAACAGGTCCCCGAAAGACCGAGCGAGCCGACAACCGCGGTGACGAGGGCGGGGGCGAGCGAACTGCCCAGCGTGCCGCCGACGGAGAACAGGCTCATCGCCCGCTGGGATTTGCCACCCACCGCACGGGCTTGATTGGTGGCGGGCGGATGGTAGGCGGCCACTCCGATTCCCGCGACGGCAACGCAGATCCACGTGAGCGGATAGCTGTCCGCGAAACCGGCGGCGGCGATCCCGGCGGCGGCCACGAGGAATCCCAGCGGCGCCAGCCAGTCGCGCCCGGACCGGTCCGCGATCATGCCGAACACCGGCTGCACGACGCTGGACAAGCCTGTTGCGGCCAAAGCGATTCCGGACACCGCTGCGTAACTGTAGTGCCGTTCGCTCATCAGGAACGGCAACAACGCGGGCACTGCTCCCTGGTACAGGTCGTTGACGACATGGGTCCCGGTCAGGAAGCCCAGTTGAGCCTTTCTCATCGCTTCGCCCGCTCCAGTCGCGGAGGGACGGCTGACGGCTGACCAGCGATACTGGCCAGCGGCAGCAGGCCCTGCTCCCGCTCGGCGGGAACCGCGCAGGCGACAACGAACTCCGCGCGACAGCCGACCGGACCGGCCTCCGCCACGTCGTGGCCCGGATCCGCGAACTGCGCGGCAGTGCCGCCTCGGACCCGGCGACGCCACGGGTCGTTGCTCGCGGGTCTCCCGCGCAGGCCGCTCCGCAGTCTGCCGGGGTCGTGCTCGGCGCTGCCCGGGGGCACCTGGCGGGCGCCGCGGGGAGGCGCGGTGCTCAGCACGTCCAGCCGCAGTGCGGCAGCCCCCCACGACGCGGGCGGGTCTCGCCTGCCGGACCGGACCGCCGCCGCTGCCTCGCCTGCCCGCACTGCCGGTGCCGGATCGCTCATCTCGACTCCTCATGTCATCTGAGGACTTTGACCGTAACCGAGGCTGCGGCATCAGGCAACCCTGGTCAGGGTCCCGCTCCGACCCGCGGCACCGACAGGCGAAAGATCAGATGTAAAGTCCGCCCGTTCACCAACCGAGATCTCGGCCGAACCGCGTGCAGCTTGGGCTGATCCACCCAGATAACGGTGATTATCAGCCAGTTTCCCACTTCCGGGCACCACCCGGAGGGCTCCTTGACGGCCGACGCACCCTCCTGCATAGTCTGCTAGACATCGGATGTCATGGCGCGCAGGACATCTGCCGATGCCTGGTCAAGGAGGACCTGAATGGCCAACCGCCGGCTTCTGAGCATCGTCCTGTCCGCCGTCGCCGGGGTGGCCGGAACGCTCGCCCTCGGCCAGCCGGCCGCCGCGAGCGGGCCGCCGCCGGTGACGGTGTATGCCGCTCCGCGCGCTGACGCGCCGCCCGGAAATCCCTGCACCCGGCCGCGCCCGTGTTCGCTTTCCCAGGCGCAGCAACGGGTTCGGCACCTTCTCCGCACCGGGGCCGGCGCCCGCCGCGACATCGTGCTCAAGCTCGCCGGCGGCTCCTACTACCTCTCCGCTCCCCTGGCGTTCGGCCCGCAGGACTCCGGCCGCAACGGCCACACCGTGACCTGGCAGCAGGCGACCGACGCCGCCGTGACGATCAGCGGCGGCCGGCCGTTGCGCCCGGCCTGGCAGCCCGCGGCTCCCGGCAGCAAGATCATGGCGGCGACCGTCCCGGCCGGGCTGGATTTCGACGGCCTGTTCGTCAACGGGCAGCGCCAGATCCTGGCCCGCTATCCGAACTACGATCCGGACGCGGCCCGGCTGCAGGGGTCGGTCTCGCTGGCCGATCTGGGGCGGGAGTCGGCGAAGTGGTCGAACCCGTCGACCGCGCTGGTGCGCGCGATGCACTGCGGCGACTGGGGTTCGGTCTCGTTCACCGTCAGCGGCCGCACCGGCGACGGGCTCGCTCTGCACTATGTCGGCGACAACAACCGGCCGCGGGACTGCGGGCTGACGAAGGGGAACGGGCCCGGCCGGATCGGACCGGCGATGGCCGAGAACGTCAAGGAGGAACTCGACGCCCCCGGCGAGTGGTTCTACGAGCGGACGAGCGGCCGGCTGCTCTACTATCCGCCGGAGGGAACCGATCTTTCCGCCGCGACGGTCGAAACCGCTGAGCAGGACCAGCTGATCACCCTCGCCGGGACCTCCCCGGCCAACCCCGTCCACGACATCACGCTGCGCGGACTGCACTTCGCCGCCACTCACCGCACGCTTTTCGACAGCACCTTCGAAGCCGACGCCAAGGGCGACTGGGCAGTGGTCCGCAAGGGCGCGGTGCATCTGAAGAACGCCGCGGACATCGCAGTCACCGGATCATTTTTCGACCAGCTCGGCGGCAACGGCGTATTCCTGGACGGCTACACCAAGCACAACACGGTCAGCGACAACAAGTTCGAGTCCGACGGAGCCACGGACGTCCAGATCGTCGGCTCGCCGAGCGCGGTACGCGACTACTCCGGCAACTATGACGACACCGTGTCCGTCTCCGACACCGCGCCCGGGCCGAAGACCGACGACTATCCCCGCGACATCGTCGTGCGGAACAACCGCATGCGGAGCATGGGCCGGTTCGAGAAGCAGTCCTCCGGGGTCAACATCTCCATGAGCGCGAATGTCACCGTCGACGGCAACACTATCTCCGACAGCCCGCGCGCGTGCCTCAACATCGAGGACGGCACCTGGGGCGGGCACGACATCAAGAACAACGACCTCTTCGACTGCGTCAAGGAAACCGGCGACAACGGCTCGGTCAACGTGTGGGGACGCGGCCGGTTCTGGGCCAGTTCCGGCAACAACACTCTCGCGCCGGGCACGAGCTTCGAAGGCTCCACCGGCACCGCGCTGACCGACGCCCAGGCCCGGCACCTGATGAAGCGCGACGTCGTCCGGCCCATCACCGTCCAGCACAACCGGTTCTGGCACGCCGGCGACTGGGCCATCGACCTCGACGACGGATCGTCGGACTTCCGGTTGCTGGACAACCTCATCCTCAAGGGCGGCATCAAACTGCGCGACGGGTACGAGCGCACGGTGCGGAACAACCTGCTCGTGGACGGCTCGATCTACGAACAGGTCAGCCACTCCGGCTGCGGCGACGTCATCGAGCACAACATCACCCTCGGGCCGCAGGCGTACAGCAACGTGCTGAACAACCCGTCCACGGCCCAGTACGGCGTCGACCGCAATCTCTTCTGGAACGACCATTACCCGGTTTACGTCAATCCCGACGGCAGCGGCAACGAGGCGCTTTCCGCGGACGGCGCCACGATCAACCCCCAGTCGGCCTGGGTTCGCGCCGGAATGGACCCGCACTCGCTCGTCGCGGACCCGGAATTCACGGCGGCCGACCCGACAGCGAGCTACGACTTCACCGTCGCCTCCGGCTCGCCCGCGGTCAGCCTCGGATACGCCAACTTCCCGATGACCGGTTTCGGGGCCGCCGGCGGACCGCTTCCGCCCAAGGCGGCCTTCGCTTACGGCCCAGGCTCGGGCGGGCCAGCCAACGGGCTGATCGTCCAGCCTGAAATGCTGATGGGAGCCGCCGCGACCAATATCCCGTCGCTCGCCGTCCAGTCGTCGCTCGGCTTGACCAAGCCTTACGGCCTTTACCTGACCTCGGTGCCAGAAGGCAGCTATGCGGCTCAGCACGGGCTGCGGACCGGTGACGACATCACGGCCGTCAACGGCACCTCAGTGACCGACGATCGCAACACTTTCTGGCTCAGCTACAACAAACTCGCCCCGGGTGCGCCGATCACGCTGACCGTGCGGCGCGGGCAGGCCGACGTCACTGTCCGTCTTGGCAAGACGCTCGGATCCGAATTGCTCAACAACACCTCCGGCGTCGTCTACACCACCGCCGGATCCCCGTCGACGGGATGGATCTGGCGCGGTAAAACGGCCGGAGGCGCGAATTCCTACCTCGACGACATCTGGGCGACGCAGAATGCCGGGGACTCGTGGAGTTTGACGTTCTCCGGAACGGGGATCGACATCATCTCCGAAACCAACACCGACGAGGGCGACGTCGACCTGACCTTGGACGGCGCCCCCGATCGGACGGTCAGTTTCGTCACGCCGGCCCGGGAGTATCAGTCGACAGTCGCGACCATCTCGGGCCTGCGGCCGGGCGTGCATACCGTTACGGGCACGATGAAGAACGGCAGTTACCTGATCGTGGATGCTTTCCGGACTCATCCGTAGCTGACGCTCAACGCGATCTTCTACTCGGTACGCGAACCGCCCGTCAGGTGGGCGAGCACATTGACGACATTCCCGCCCGGATCCTCCACAAAAAACCGCCGCACGCCCCACGACTCGTCGGTCAACGGATAAACCACCCGCAGCCCACGCCGCACCGCCTCCGCATGAGCCGCATCGACCGCCTCCGGGCCGCCGAGGTCGATACCCCAGCGAGGAACGGGATCACCGCTTCCAGGCGGAAGCACAAGCACCTGAGCAACCGGATTGTCCCCGCTACGCAAGCCAAGAGCAGGAGAATCCATAGCGACCTCGAACCCCAGAACCTGAACATAGAAATCACGGGTCGCGACGTCGTCGGAACCTTCGGAGTAGGCAATGATGCGTTTGATCACCCGGAGAGCGTCCCAGACCAGGCGGACCGAGTCTTGGAGAAAGAGGAGCTAACCGCCAGCGGAGTAAACGATGCGGCGGTGCCGTCCGGGACGCTGGACCCGCCAGTGCCGCCCGCGCGACGACGACCGGCCCGCGCCGCGCGCCGCGAGCGCGAGGTGACGCTCAGCGAACTGTTCGGCGGTGATGCTCATCAGAACGGGGTACTTGACCTCCCCGCGCAGCAACTCGGCGTCGCGGAGCCGGCCCTCTTCCCGAAAGCCCAGCTCGCCGTGCAGCGACAGCGAGGCGAAGTTGCTGCCATTGACGCTCACCTCGCACGCCCGGTACCGGCACCGCTCGAACATGAACGCCAGCAGCAGCGCGACCGCGTCGGCGGCGTAACCGCAGCGGCGGTGCTGCGGGCCGATCCCGACGCCGTAGCTGAACCGGCCGGAGAACGGATCCGTTTCGACCCACACGGAGCCGACCAGCGTCCGGTTGTGCAGGGTTTCGATCGCGAAGTGGAAGCCGTCCGGGGAGGAGTGCCCGCGGTGCGTCGCCCAGTGCCGGTAGCCGCCGACCTGCGGGTCGCGCGCCCGGACGGAGTCCCGGTCGAATCCGGCGAGGGTGCGCTGGTCGCCGGGGCGGACCTCGCGCAGCCGCACCTTCCGTCCGACCTCGTCGACCCGCCACGGGGCGACAGCGCCGGACCCGGCCCGCCGAGACGCATTCGTGATCATCGGGAGTGATGGTACCGGGCCGCGTCCGGGCGGGTTTCAGGAGAATCCCCCATCGGCACCGGACCCCGTCACTCCGTGCGGTTTCCCTTCACCGGAGCGGGTTTTTCCGGATCGAACCGCCCCGGTTCGGGAGTCAGCGAGGGCCCGGCGAAATCCGGGCAGGCGAACGCGGGGGCGAGCAGGTGCTTCTGGGCAGCATCGCACGAGACGCCGGTGAAGTACCCGCTGGTCGTGCCCGTTCACAGGCCGCCGGGCACGATGCAGTCGGGGTCGCTCCGCACGAACGGCCCCAGGCCCCCGGCTGCCGGGATCGAAGGCGCAGGCCACCAGGTACGAGACGGGCGGGTACACCCCACGGTCCTCTTCGGCTGCACGGCAGGCCAGGCGGACGACGCAGTCCTGGAGATCCGCCCTGGCGTCCGGAGCGAAGAGGCTGGAATACGCACCGGCGTGATGCCGCTCGACCTTCGGCTGAACGGGGATCTTCAGCCCGGCGATGCCCTCGGACCAGTTCTGCGCCGGGGTGTCGACAAACGGCCGGGCCAGGTCGACGCGCCCGTAGCCGGGGAGGCTGGTCGGCGCGAGTGCGGTGGCGGGGGTGCGCACGGCGGACTGCTCCCCGCGGTCCCCTGCTTCCACCGGCAGAAACCCGCCTCCCCGACGGCCGCCACCCTGCGCCGACGCGCCCGGCGCCGCAGACCGGTCCAAGCTTCCTTTTCGGCGTACCGCTGCCAATCCGGGTCCATCAGGTCCGGGTGGCTCTCGATGTCGATCTCGCAGCGAAAGATCGACAACCGCGAGCAGGCGTTACGAGCGGCCGGGCTTGGCGATCATTTCGAAATCCAGGCGGGGTCACATCAATTTGCACGGAATGTCGGCATTTTCGTCGAGATGATACGAAGCGCACACGCGGTGGTAACCGTCCGCGATGACCAGGTCGTCGACCGTCTCGAATCCGGGATGGCCGTGCCCGCGCACGAGCAGGACCGGCGAGAGCGCCTTGCCGCCCTTGACCTTCTCCAGGTCCTTCGCGACGTGCGCGTTGTCCTCGGGGAGCAGCTTCAGCCTGCTGGCCCGGAGGATGTCCTTCGCTTTGCGGTGCGTCAGTTTCGCGTCTTTCAGCTGATCGACCAGACCGGCCGCGGTGTCCTCGGGCGCGACCAGGGTGAGATAGTCGAATGCTGCCGGATAATCGTGCTCGTCCGGTTCGTCTTTCCAGTGCTCTTTCACAACGCCTCCCTCGATTCGACGGGAGTCATTGTCGTCCGGTCCGAGGCGGGCGGGCCAGGTCCGTCGCCCGTCTGCGAAGCGGAACGCGTCAACGGCGGATCAGCCCCTGTGCCTTCCCCGCCGCCACCGCCGCGGTCCGGGAATCCACTCCGAGCTTCGGGTAAATGTGCGCCAAATGCGATTTCACCGTCGCCTCGCTCAAAAACAGCCGTTTGCTGATCTCCAGGTTCGACAACCCGTCCGCGACCAGCCCCAGCACCTCGATCTCCCGGGGCGACAACGCGGCCGCCGGGGCGCGCATGCGGTTCATCAGCCGGTGGGCGACCGCGGGGGCCAGGACGGTCTGCCCGGTGGCGGCGTTGCGCACCGCGGCGGCGAGGTCTTCCGGCGGGGCGTCCTTCAGGAGATACCCGGTCGCGCCTGCTTCGATCGCGGCCAGGATGTCGCCGTCGGTGTCGTATGTCGTCAGGACCAGGACTTTCGGCGCGCCGGCCGCCGCGGTGATCTCCGCGGTTGCTTCCGAGCCGTGCGTTCCGGAGCCGAACTGGAGGTCCATCAGCACGACGTCCACGCCCGCCGCCAGCCGCACGGCCTCCTCCGCGGAGGACGCTTCGGCGACGACTTCCAGGTCCGGTTCGGTTTCCAGGACGGCGCGCAATCCGGCGCGGACGACGGGGTGGTCGTCGGCGAGCAGGAGGCGGATCATCGCGGGTCCACCGGGAAGCTCACGGCCAGCGCGGCGCCGTTGCCGGGCGACGATTCCACGGTCCACGAGCCGCCGAGGGAGCGGGCGCGGGCGCGCATCGCGGGCAGGCCGAAGCCGCTGCCGCCGCGTACTTCCCGCGGTTCGAAGCCGATGCCGTCGTCCACGGCGTCCAGGGTGATGCTCGTGTCCATGTAACTCAAGGTCAGCTCGGCCCGGCCGGCTGCGGCGTGCCGGACGGTGTTGGCCAGCGCAGACTGGGCGATCCGCAGCAAGGCGACCTCGTACGCGGTCGGCACGTCGAACGGGGCGCCGCTGAGGTGAAAGTGGACAGTCAGACCGGAACGCTGCTGCGTGGTCGCGCACAGACGTTCCAACGCCGCGGGCAAGGAAGCTCCTTCCAGTTCCACCGGGGCCAGTGCGTAGACGAGGCGGCGGGCTTCGGTGAGGTTGTCTTGCGCGGCTTGCCGGGCCTGCGTGACGTGCGGGACCGCGGCGTCGGGACGGTCCGGCAGCGCGCGTTCGGCGGCGCGGAGCAGCAGGTGGATGCTCGACAGGCCCTGTGCGAGGGTGTCGTGGATTTCCCGCGCGAGGCGTTCCCGTTCGGCCAGGACGCCGGCGGAGTGTTCCATCGCGGCGAGGTCGTCGCGGGTCTCGCGCAGCTCCTCGATGAGCTGCCGTCGTTGCTCGCTTTCGCGGTAGAGCACCTGGTAGCCGAGCACGGTGGCGATCGCGACCGCGGCCCCGAGCGCCGGGCCGATGATCACGCCGACGCTGAATCCGCCTTGGTGGCGCGTGAAACCGGCGATCGCCAGGACCGCGGTCAGCGCGACGACGGCCGGACCCCAGCGCGTCGGCAGCAGGTGCATGTGCAGGAAGTACAACGGGAAAGCCAGCCACACCCCGTCGGGCGTGAGCCACAGCAGCACGAGCCACGCGACGCCCAGTACGGCCAGCCATCCGGCCGTCGCGCCCGGCAGCCGGCCGACGCGAGGCAGCAGCGGGCCCGCGGTGTAGACGCCGCCCATCACCAGCGCGCCCGCCAGCACCGCGGGCGCGTGCGGCACTCCGTCGGCGAACGCGCGCGCGACGGCGAGCACCAGCAGTCCGGCCAGCAGGAGGTGCAGGCAGACGCGCAGGACGCGCAACGGCCGGTCGAGGGTGTGCGGGTTCACGAAAGCGGCTACCTCCCCCGTCGATTGTCCGTGTCCCGGGCGGATTTCGCATCAATCGAAAGGTTGAGCGGCGTGTGCACCCATCGATTCCCGGGAGACCGTCCGCGGCGCGATGTTCCCGCGCCCCGGCCGGACGAGGCTGGGAAGCACACCGAGAAGGAAGGGACGCACATGTTCGTCGCGTGGCGGGATCTGCGCTTCGCCAAGGGGCGGTTCGCGCTGATGGGGACCGTCGTCGTGCTGATGACACTGCTGGTCGGGCTGTTGTCCGGGCTGAGCGCGGGGCTGGCCGCGCAGAGCACGTCCGCGATCACCGGGTTGAAGGCCGACCACCTGGTCTTCGCCGAACCCGGCAGCGGATCGCTCTCGTTTGGACAGTCCACAGTGACCCGTGAGCAGGCCGAGCAGTACGCCCGGGTTCCGGGAGTGACCAGCGCGGAACCGATCGCGGTCAGCACGGCCAGCGCGACGGCCGGCGAGCGCACCGCGACGTTGGCGGCGTTCGGAGTCCGAAACCAGCGCCCGGGCACCGTGGTGTTGTCCACAGATGCGGCCGACGCGTTGACGGCCCGCGAAGGCGACCAGCTCACCTTGCAAGGCCAGAAAGTCACCGTTTCCGCCATCTCCGGGGACGATTCCTACAGCCATCTCCCGGTGGTGTGGACGCACCTCGCCGGTCCAAACGCGACAGTGCTCGCGGTGACCGCTGACCCGTCCACCGACATCGCCGCCGCGGACGCACGCCTCGGCACCCGTACCGTCACGAAGGACGACGCGTTGTCCGCGATCGGTTCCTACTCGGCGGAAAACGGCTCGCTCCAGCTCATGCGCGGCTTCCTGTTCGTGATCTCCGCGCTGGTGATCGGCGCGTTCTTCACCGTGTGGACGATCCAGCGCAGCCGCGACATCGCGGTGCTGAAAGCGCTCGGCGCGACCACGAAGTACCTGCTGCGGGACGCGCTCGGCCAGGTCGTCGTGCTGCTGGCCGGCGGGACCGCGCTCGGGACCGGACTCGCCGCCGCGCTCGGAGCGGTCGCGTCGGGGACGGTGCCGTTCGTGCTCAGCGCGGGCACCTTGCTCGGCCCGGCCGCGGTGCTGGTGGTGCTCGGGGTGCTCGGCGCCGCCCTCGCGGTCCGCCGCATCACCTCCGTCGACCCGCTGACCGCCCTCACCTCCGGAGCGCGCTGATGAGCCTGCACCTGTCCGGCATCACCCTCACCTACCCCGACGGCGATTCCCGCCTCACCGCCCTCGACCAGGTCGATCTCCACGTGCCCGCCGGGAGCGTCGCCGCGGTGGCCGGACCGTCCGGATCCGGCAAATCGAGCCTGCTGGCCGTCGCCGCGACGCTCGTCCGGCCCGATCGCGGACGCGTGGCCGTCGGCGGCGTCGACACCACCGGCCTGGACCGCGCCGCGCTGGCGGAACTGCGGCGCACCAAGATCGGGATCGTGTTCCAGCAACCGAATCTGCTGGCGTCGCTCACCGCGCTCGAACAACTGGAAGTCATGGCGCACCTGAGCCGAACCCCACGCCGCGAGGCGAGGAAACGAGCCGCGGAGCTGCTCGACGCCGTCGGGCTGGCCGATCGCGCGACGCACCGGCCGGGACGGCTTTCCGGCGGACAGCAGCAACGGGTGACCATCGCGCGCGCCTTGATGAACGAGCCCGCCGTGCTGCTGGTCGACGAGCCGACGAGCGCCCTGGACCAGGACCGCGGAGCGGCAGTGGTCGATCTGCTCACTACGATCACGCACCAGCAGGCGACGGCAACCGTACTGGTCACCCACGACCGCTCCCACCTCGAAGGAGTCGACTCGGTGCACGAGGTCGTCGACGGACGGATCCACCAGCCGGCCCGGGCCTGCGCCGAGGAGAACCGATGACGAAGAAGATCTGCTGGGCCGCCGCGATCTACCCGATCCTCGGCCTGCTCGGCGGGCTGTACTACCGCGAACTGACCAAGGCGGAGCACTTCGCCGGCGACACCCAGCTGTCCATTGTGCACACTCGCTTGCTCGCGCTCGGGACGCTGGTGTTCCTGATCGTCCTGGTGCTGGACAAGGTGTTCACGCTGTCGGCGACGAGGTCGTTCGCGCCGTTCTTCTGGGTTTACCACGCCGGGATGCTCGTGCACGGCACGCTCACTGTGCTGGGCAGGGAATCCGGCGCGGCGATCGCCGGCATCCGTAAGCCCGCTGACGCGAAAGCGTGACGTGAGGGGGACGGCGGGCCTTGTCCTGAGCTGAGACCGGCGTTACGCTTCGTCAACGGCGGTGCGCCCGCACCGTCCGTTCCGCTCGCTCTTGAGGAGGTGCGCGTGCTTCTGACTTCCGGGCAGCTCGCCGACCTCCGTCGGCGCACGCGCCAGTCCGCCTGGAACAAGGGGCGCGTCGCGCACGGCTGGCCGACGCGGCACTGAGCGGTCTCCCCGTTCGGTACGCGCTCGCGCACGGGCCCGAGTCCCGCTGCCGCGAACTTCCCCACAGTCCCCTGACCTGCGTCGATACGGCGCGTCGGCGGCCGTGGACCCAGCCGAGAAAAGACGAGAGGAACTCCGATGGTCGACCCCGAGGTGACCGTCAACGGGAAACGCACCGCGATCGGCGCCGTCCCCGTGCACACCACGGCACTGGACTGGCTCCGCGGACAGGGCCTGACCGGCTGCAAGGAGGGCTGCGCCGAAGGCGAATGCGGCGCGTGCGCGATCCTGGTCGCGCGGCCCGGCGTCGAGTCCCCGACGGACCTGGTCGCGATCAACGCGTGCCTCGCCCCGGTCGGTTCGCTGGACGGGCAGGAAGTGTGGACGGCCGAGGGTCTCGGGTCCGCTGAGGACTTGCACCCGGTGCAGCACGAAATGGCCGTGCGCGGCGGATCCCAGTGCGGTTACTGCACTCCCGGGTTCGTCTGCAGCATGGCCGCCGAGTACTACCGCGGCGACCGGGACGCGACCGGCGACGACCACGCGCCGAACGGCTTCGACATCCACGCGCTGAGCGGAAACCTCTGCCGCTGCACCGGATACCGGCCGATCCGCGACGCCGCGCACGCGCTCGGCGCTCCCCCGGCCGAGGATCCGCTGGCGCGACGCCGAACGTGCCGCGCACCGGAACCCGTTGCGACGCAGCTGCACGGCGCTGGACAGGACTATCTCCGGCCGGCCAGCTGGACCGAAGCGCTGCGCCTGCGCCACGACCGTCCTAACGCGACCTTCGTGGCCGGGTCGACGGACTGGGGCGTCGAGGTGAACATCCGCGGCGTCCGGGCGGACTGCGTCGTCGCCATCGACCGCGTGCCGGAGCTGCAAGTGCTGAACATCGGCGCGGACACGATCGAAATCGGCGCGGGACTGAGCCTCACCGAAATGGACCGCCGCCTCGACGGCCGGGTACCGCTGCTGAGCCAGCTGATCCCGCAGTTCGCGTCCCGGCTGATCCGGAATGCCGCGACCCTCGGCGGAAACCTCGGCACCGGTTCGCCGATCGGCGATTCCGCGCCGGTGCTGCTCGCGCTCGGCGCAAGGGTTGTCTTGTCCGCCATGGACGGAGAGCGCGAGGTGCCGCTCGACGAGTACTTCACCGGATACCGGCAGAGCGTCCGGCGCGACGACGAACTGATCCGTTCGGTGCGGATTCCCTTGCCGCTGGCCGGAACCACCGCGTTCCACAAGGTCGCCAAGCGACGGTTCGACGATATCTCCAGCGTCGCCGTCGCATTCGCGCTCGACATCGAAGACGGTCTCGTGCGCACCGCGCAGATCGGCCTCGGCGGGGTCGCCGCCACGCCGATTCGCGCCAAAGACACCGAAGCCGCGCTCGTCGGACAGTCCTGGAACGAGGAAACCGTCCGCGCCGCGGCGGAAATCCTGCGCGGCGAGGGCACGCCGATGGACGACCACCGCGCGAGCGCCGCGTACCGCACCGCGACGCTGGGCCGCAGCCTGCTGAAACTGCACGCCGACTCTCTTGAGGGAGCACGAGCATGAGCGCAGCTCGCCAGCGAATCATCACTGTTCATGCCGTCGCCTCCCCAGCGACCAGCGTGAAACTCGGCAAGGAGGCGACGGCATGAGCGCACTTTCCGAACGCCCGGAAAGCCCGTCCATCGGGATCGCCCGGCCGCACGAGGCCGCTGCCGCGCACGTCCGGGGCACCGCGCTGTACACCGACGACCTCGTCGCCCGCACGAAAGACGTCCTGCACGCCTACCCCGTGCAGGTGGCTGAGGCACACGCGAAAGTGCTCGCGATCCGCACCGAAGCGGCGGAAGCCGTACCCGGCGTGGTTCGCGTCCTCACTGCGGCGGATGTCCCTGGCGTCAACGATTCCGGGGTGCACCACGACGAACCGCTGTTCCCGTCCGAGGTGATGTTCTTCGGCCACGCGGTGTGCTGGGTGCTCGGCGAGACGCTGGAAGCGGCGCGGCTGGGCGCGGCGGCCGTCGAGGTGGACACCGAAGCGCTGCCGTCGCTGGTGACCGTCGGCGACGCGATCGCCGCGGGCAGTTTCCAGGGTGAGCCGCGAGTGGTGGCGCGCGGCGACGTCGACCCGGCGATGGCCGGTTCGGCGCACGTTTTCCGCGGCGAGTTCGACTTCGCCGGCCAGGAGCACTTCTACCTGGAAACCCAGTGCGCGCTGGCGCACGTGGACGAGTCCGACCAGATTTTCGTGCAGAGCAGCACGCAGCATCCGTCGGAAACGCAGGACATCGTGGCGCACGTGCTGGGCAAGCACAGCCACGAGGTCACCGTGCAGAGCCTGCGGATGGGCGGCGGGTTCGGCGGCAAGGAATGGCAGCCGCACGGGTTCGCCGCGGTCGCCGCGCTCGGCGCGACACTCACCGGACGTCCGGTGCGGCTGCGGCTGACCCGCACCCAGGACATGACGATGACCGGCAAACGGCACGGTTTCCACGCCGAATGGAGCGTCGGCTTCGACGCCGAGGGCAAGCTTCAGGCGCTGGACGTCGTGCTGACCGCGGACGGCGGCTGGAGCCTCGACCTGTCCGAGCCGGTGCTCGCCCGCGCGCTGTGCCACGTCGACAACGCGTACTGGATCCCGCACGTCCGCGCACTGGGGCGGATCGCGAAGACCAACAAGACGTCGCAGACCGCGTTCCGCGGCTTCGGCGGGCCGCAGGGCATGCTGGTGATCGAGGACATCCTCGGCCGCTGCGCACCGCTGCTCGGCATCGACCCGACCGAACTGCGGCGGCGCAACTTCTACTCCGAAGGCCAGGACACGCCCTACGGGATGCCGGTGCGGCACCCGGAACGCATCCACCGGATCTGGCGGCAACTGCTGGATTTGGGCGACGCCGAGAAGCGGCAGGCCGAGATCGCGGCGTACAACGCGAAGCACGCGCATTCCAAGCGCGGCCTCGCGATCACGCCGGTGAAGTTCGGGATCTCGTTCAACCTCACCGCGTTCAACCAGGCCGGCGCACTGGTGCACGTCTACAAGGACGGCTCGGTGCTGATCAACCACGGCGGCACCGAAATGGGCCAGGGCCTGCACACGAAGATGCTGCAGGTGGCCGCGACCGCGCTGGGCGTGCCGCCGGAGAAGGTGCGGCTGGCCCCGACCCGCACCGACAAGGTGCCGAACACCTCGGCCACCGCGGCGAGTTCCGGCGCGGACCTCAACGGCGGCGCGGTCAAGAACGCCTGCGAGCAGATCCGCGATCGGCTGCTCACTGTCGCGGCGGGCAAGCTCGGCGTGCCGGAAGACGACGTCCGGATCGTCCGCGGGGCCGCGCGCACCCCGTCCGGCGAGGAGATCGGCTGGGACGAACTCGTGCACGCGGCTTACTTCGACCGGGTGCACCTGTCGGCGGCCGGGTACTACCGGACCGAGGGGCTGAGCTGGGATTCCGCGAGGATGAGCGGCACCCCGTTCAAGTACTTCGCCTATGGCGCGGCGCTGGCCGAGGTCGAGGTGGACGACTTCACCGGCGCGTACCGCACGCGGCGGGTCGACATCGTGCACGACGTCGGCGACAGCCTGTCCCCGCTGATCGACATCGGCCAGATCGAGGGCGGGTTCGTGCAGGGCATGGGCTGGCTGACCCTGGAAGACCTGCGCTGGGACGAGTCCGACCGGCCCTCCCGAGGGCGGCTCGCCACCCAGGCGGCGAGCACGTACAAGCTGCCGAGCCTGTCGGAGATGCCGGAGGTCTTCAACGTCACGCTGCTCGCCAACGCCGCGGAAGACGGCGCGGTCTACGGCTCGAAGGCGGTCGGCGAACCGCCGTTGATGCTGGCCTTCGCGGTGCGGGAAGCGTTGCGGCAGGCGGTCGCCGCGTTCGGCGAGCCCGGGCACAGCGTCGACCTCGCTTCCCCGGCGACGCCGGAGGCCGTGTTCTGGGCGATCGACCGCGCCGTCACCGCAGCTCCAGCGGTCGAGGCGCAGGTGCCGGATCTGGTGGGCCAGCCATGAACTGGCTCAGCGCGGTCCAGCGCTTGCGGGACGCGGGGCTGCCGGGCGTGCTTGTCACCGTGACGTCCTCGCGCGGGCACACCCCGCGCGAAGGCGGCGCGAAAATGGTGGTCGGCGCTTCGGAATGCCACGGCACGATCGGCGGTGGCAACGCCGAGGCGGTCGCGGTCGAGCGGGCCCAGGAGTTGTTGCGGGACAATGCGACCGCACCGGTGCTGCAAACGCTTTCGTTGTCCGACAAGGCTCCCTACCAGCACGGCGTGCAATGCTGCGGAGGAACGATGACGCTGTTGTTCGAGCCGCTTCCGGTGCGTCCGGCGGTGGCGGTCTTCGGGATCGGGCACGTCGGCCTTGAGCTGGCGCGGGTGCTCGCCCGGCACGAGGTTTCGCTGCACCTGATCGACAGCCGCCCGGCGCAGCTGACCGCAGAACGGCTGGCTGTGCTCGACGACGCCGTGGCCAGCGTGCACGTCCACCAGGTCCCGCTGCTGCCGGAGACGGTGCTGTCGGAGCTGCCCGCGGGCACGCACGTGCTGATCATGACGCACGACCACGCCGAGGACATCGCGCTGTGCGACGCGGCGCTGCGCAGCGGCAGGTGCGGGTCGATCGGGCTGATCGGATCCGCCGGGAAATGGTCGCGGTTCCGGAAGCGGCTGACCGGTCTCGGGCACGACGAGGCGGCGCTGTCCCGGATCACGACCCCGATCGGCCTTCCCGACCTGGACGGGAAGGAACCGGCGGTGATCGCGGTGAGCGTCGCGGCCGCGTTGCTGCGGAAATTCCAGACGCGCCTCCAGCCGGGAGCCCTTCAGGCGTAAATCGCTTGCCTGCCCCCGGGAGCACGACTGGGATACGGGGAGACACCGTCAGCTCCTGGGGGCCTCCTGCCATGGAAATCCGGCACAACAACGACTACGAACTCTTCTTCAGCACCGTCCAAGCCGCGTTCGGCCGGTACTGGCCCGATTCGGCGGGCAGCGGAGTCCTCGGGGCCTTCGAGAGCGAACGGAGCTTGATCGCCCACGCGCCGGACGGGAAACCGGTCGGCACCGCCGGCGCGTACTCCTTCGAACTCACGCTTCCGGGCGAGGTGCTCGCCTCCGCCGCCGGGGTCACGGCCGTCGGTGTGCTGCCGACGCACCGGCGCCAAGGCGTGCTCCGCGCGATGATGCGGGAACACCTCGCCGACGTCCGCGCCCGCGGGGAGTTCCTGTCCGTCCTGCTCTGCTCCGAAGCGGTGATCTACCGGCGATTCGGCTACGGACCGGCGACCTGCACGGAGCAGATGACCGTCGAACGGCACCGCTCCGCGTTCGGTGCCCCGCGCGGAGGTACGGCGGTCGCGACCGGTTCCGTCGAGCTGCACCGGCGCGTCGACTGCGGTGAGCTGCTGGAAGAGATCTACGACCGCTACCGCCGCACCCAGCCCGGCGCGTTGTCGCGGCCGCACCGCTGGTGGGCGCTGGGCGCGGGACACCCGCCGACCGGGCCGGAACCGCGGTACCTCGTCGTGCACCGGGACGCGGACGGCACCGCGGACGGGTACGCGAGCTACCTGGTCAACGACGCCGTCCTGACCGTCGACGAGGTCATCGCCGTCGACGACGCCGCTTTCACCTCGCTCACCCAGTACCTGCTGGGACACGATCTGGTGAAGAAGATCGACTTCAGGCACCTCCCGCCGGGGAACCCGCTGCGCTGGCAGCTGGCGGACCTGCGCGCGGCCGAGCCCACCACGACGGACTGGCTCTGGGTGCGGCTGCTGGACATCCCGCGCGCCCTGACCAGCCGAGGCTGGTTCACGGACGGTTCGCTGGTCCTCGACGTGACGGACCCGTTCCTGGCGGAGGACGGCCGGTACCGGCTGACGGTGCGGGGCGGGAAGGCGGAGTGCGTGCGGACGGATCGCACGCCGGACCTGTCGCTGGACGTGAGCGATCTGGGCTCGATCTATCTCGGCGGGACGTTGCCGAGCGTGCTGGTCCGGGCCGGACATGTCCAGGCGCACACCGGAGAAGCGGCGGGGCTGGCGGACGCGTTGTTCCGGCCGGATCGCGCGCCGCACTGCGTGCACTGGTTCTAAGCCAGCACCTCCGCCGCCAACCGGCGGGCATACGCGGCGTCGAGGCCGTCGGGACGGAACAGGATCCGGTACATGATCGGGGCCACCACCCGATCCATCACCGTCTCCGCCGCCGGCGCGGCCTCGCCCCGGGCGACCGCCCTGGCCAGCACGACTTCCACCTGGTCGGCGGCGTACGCCGAGCACTGGCCGGCGTTGCTCCCGTCCGGATCGCCGAGCAGCGCGTCGCGGAGGTAGGCCCGGCCCGCCGGCGAGGACATTTCGTCCAGGAACAGTTCGGTCCACGCCGCCAGGTCCGCGGCCAGCGAACCGCGGTCCTCCGGCGGCGCTTCCGGGCGCAGCCGCTCGACCGCGACGTCCGACAAGAGTTCTTGCAGATCGCCCCAGCGCCGGTAGACCGTCGACGGCGTGACGCCCGCGCGGGCGGCGACCTGCGGCACGGTCAGCGCGTCCCGGCCCGATTCGGCGATCAGGTCGCGGACGGCGGCGTGCACCGATTCCTGGACTCGCGCACTGCGCCCGCCCGGGCGCACCATCCGCTTCTGGCTCACCGTGCCACTTTAAGCCGCGCCCGTTCCAGTGCGTGTCCGGTCCGCAGCAGCACCGGCTCGCCGTGCGGCCGGGCGAGCAGTTGCAGGCCGATCGGCATTCCGTCGAGATCGTCGCCGATCGGGAGCGTCAAGGCGGGTACTCCGGTGACGTTCGCGGGGGCCGAGAGCCGTACGTACGCGTCCGAGACCGCTTCGACGCTCCCGTCGGACCAGGTGACCGTCTCCTGTCCGGCCGGGACGGCGGTCATCGGGACGGTCGGCGCGGCGAGGACGTCGATCTTGTCGAACAGGCGCGTCCACTCCTGGCGCATGAGGGTGCGGGCGCGTTGGGCGCGAAGGTAATCCCCCGCGCTCATCAGCTCGCCGGCTTCGAGCAGGACGCGGACGTCGGCGGCGTACTGATCGGGCACGGTTCGCAGGCTTCGCTCGTGATACGCCGTGGCCTCGGGGACCATCAAGCCCCAGTGCGTCGCCTGGAGGTAGCGGGCCAGCGGGATTTCGACGTCGACCAGCTCGGCGCCCAGGTCGGCGAGGTGGTCGACGGCTTCGCGGACGGAGGCTTCCACCGTCGGGTCGACGTGGTCGAAGTAGTAGTTGCCCGGGACTCCGACGCGGAGGCCGGTCAGGTCCCCGCCGACGGGGAATGACTGTCCGCTGAGGACGGACAGGACGAGCGCGGCGTCCTCGACGGTGCGGGTGATCGGTCCGACGTGGTCCAGCGACCAGGACAGCGAGGTCACGCCGTTGCGCGGGATGAGGCCGTAAGTCGGTTTGAGGCCGACGACTCCGTTCAGCGCGGCCGGGACCCGGATCGAGCCGCCGGTGTCGGTACCGAGGGCGAACGTCGCCGCGCCGGCGGCGACTGCCACTGCCGAACCTCCGCTGGATCCTCCGGCGACGCGGGACGGGTTGCGGGCGTTGTGCGTCTGCGGAGTCGTGAGGCCGTAAGCGAATTCGTGCGTGTGGGTTTTGCCGAGGAGGACCGCTCCGGCCGCCTTGAGCTGAGCGGCGACGGCGCTGTCCCGCTCGGCGCGATGTCCGGCGCGGACCTGGGAGCTGGCGGTGGTCGCGGTTCCGGCGACGTCGATCAGGTCCTTCAAACCCATGGGAATGCCGTGCAGCGGGCTACGGATCCGGCCCAGCGCCGCGGCTTCCGCACGGGCACGATCGGCCTCCACCGTGACGTACGCGTGCAGCCGGGGTTCTGCCTCGTCGATGCGCGCCAGGACGTCTTCGACCAGCTCTGTCGGCGACACCTGCTGCTCCCGGATCGCGGCGGAGGCTTCGGCGAGGGTGAGGTCAGCCAGCGACATGACAGCCGCCCTCCTCCGCGCGGTAGAGGGAGGCCGGTGGGGTGTCGCCGAAATCCAGGTCGCGCAGGACGGTGACCACGGAGTGGATGTGGTTGGCGACGGCGGCCACGTCGGGATGCCTGGCGGCATCCAGCGGCAATCCGGCTCGGGCGGCCAGGCTCGCCGCCTCGCCGGGGGTCAACTCGGACATCAGGGCTCCTAAAAGCTAAGCGTTTGCTTTAAGCGACGGTAGCGGCTACTGTCGCTTAAAGCAAACATGTTGCGTTAAGGAGGGCCTGTGACCTGGACCATCGGCGAAGTCGACGTGCACCGCATCGACGAGATCGAGCTGCCCGCCGCCACCGGATCGTGGCTGCTTCCCGGCGCGACAGGCGAAATTCGGCTGCACAGCCACAGTTTCGCGTTCGAGAAGGAGGGGACGAAGATCCTCGTCGACACCGGGATCGGCAACGGGAAGACCCGCGCCAACCCGGCGTGGCATGACCTGGACACGGGATATCTGGACGCGCTGGCCGCCGCCGGGTTCGCGCCGGACGAGGTGGACCTGGTGCTGCTCACCCACCTGCACGCCGACCACGTCGGCTGGAACACCCGGGAGCAGGACGGCGTGTGGGTGCCGACGTTCGCCTCCGCCCGGCACGTCACCGCCCGCGCCGAGCGCGAGTTCTGGACGGGCTACGACATGGACGGCCCGCGACGGCAGATGTTCCAGGATTCCGTGCTGCCGGTGGAACGCGCGGGCCTGCTGGACCTGGTCGACGTCCCCGCGGACGGGGCGGAAATCGTGCCCGGCGTGCGATTGCTGCCGACGCCCGGCCACACCCCGGGGCACGTCTCGGTCGAAGTGTCCAGCCGCGGCGAGACCGCGCTGATCACCGGGGACGCGGTGCACCATCCCGTGCAGCTCGCGCACCCGGAGATCGGCGCGTCGGTGGACATCGACCCGGCCGAAGCCGAGAAGACCCGCCGCCGTCTCCTCGCCGGACTCGCTGATTCGGGCACGCTCGTGCTGGGCACGCACTTCACCCCGCCCACCGGCGGCCGCCTAGTCTCCCAGGGCTCCGGCTACCGGCTCGCGGAAAGTCCGTGAGGGGGACCCTCACGGACTTTCCGCCAGGGTTCCCCTCACGGACTTCAGGACAGGTGAGCGGGCAGGGCTGCGACGGCCTCGCTGATGGCGGCGTCGAAGGCGCCGGCGAGCGAGTCCGGCGAGATTTCCGTGCTGTATACGACGATCGACCGGCCCGCGTCGATCTCCAGCACGTCCACGGTGCCGAGGTGGCCGGCGACGGGGAGGTCCCCGCCGGTCACCCGGTACTGCAGCCGTCGCCGGGCCGGGTCGTGCGTGACGACGGCTTCTTCCAGGACCGAGCCGTCCCCCAGGACCACGGTGCGGTGCCGCGTGTCGCCGGTGGAGGACTTCATCGACGGGAACCAGTCGGCGACCGCCGCGGGGTCGCCGATCACCTGCCATACCGCGTCGGCGGGCGCGTCGAGCAGGACGTGGGAGCGCAGGGCGGCCATCAGCTGTCCGAGAAAAGCTTGCCCGCCCGCGCCCAGTTCGCGGTGTCGACGTCGGTGAACACGATGCCGACCGACTCCGGGGCGCAGTCGCCGATCCGGCAGATCTCGCGGGTCAGCACCTCGGCCAGCTCGCGTTTCTGCTCGGTGGTGCGACCGGGGAACCAGTCGACCTGGACGTGGGGCATGAGAACTCCTTGTCAGCTCAGGGAATCAGCGGCTTGCTGAGTGCGGGCCCGGTAATCGCGGCGGATGGCGAGCGCTTCGTCCAGATCGACCGCCACGAAACGGGTTTTGGTGTTCGGCGCGGACTGCGCCACCAGGTCCAGGTCTCCGCTGAGGACAGTGCCGACCATCAGGTAACCGCCGCCGGACACCGCGTCACGGTGCAGGATGATCGGTTCGACACCACCGGGAACCTGGATCGAGCCGATCGGATAAGGCGCGTCCACGATGTTCGACGGATCCTGTCCGGCGCCGAACGGCGGAGTACGCGGCTTGGTCTCCAATTGTGCGCCCTGGTAACGGAAACCGACGCGGTCGGCGACCGGGGTGAGCGTCCAGTCGGTGTCCAGGAACGTCGCGCGGCCCGCGTCGGTGAGCACGTGGTCGTAAAGACCCATCACCACGCGGACTTCGATCTCCTTCGACAAAGCCGGGCGCAAGGATTCCGGCAGAAAACGCCCTGGCACACCAGCGCCGGCGCCCACCGCAATGACGTCTCCGGCGACGAGCGGCGCACCGCTGATCCCGCCGAGTTTACCCAGCCCGTAGGTGGATCGGCTGCCCAGCACCAACGGGACGTCGACGCCGCCGCTCACCGCGAGGTATGCGCGAGCCCCGCGTTTGCAGAACCCGAAGGTGAGGACATCGCCCGCTTGCACCGCGAACGCCTCCCACAGCGGCCGGTCCTCGCCGTTGAGTTTCGGCGGAAGCTCGGCACCGGCGATCGCCACGACGGTGTCCTCGGTGAAGCGCAGTTCCGGTCCCAGGTAGACACATTCGAGCGCGGCCGCACCGGGATCGTTGCCCACCAGTCGATTGGCGACCGAGTACGAGTACTGGTCGAGCGCGCCGGAGGGCGGGATGCCGACGTCGTAATAGCCGGTGCGGCCGGCGTCCTGGATCGTCGTGGCCAGTCCGGGCTGGCGGACCTCAATCGGCACGGAGCACCTCCATCAGTCCCGCGGTGAAGCCGTCCGGGTCGTCGAGGTACTCGCGCAGCCCGAATTCGACCGGGCGCGAACGGATCCGGAACGTCCCGGCCTCGACCTCCTTGACGTGGTCGTCGTAGGCATCCCGGTCGATCGGCTTGAACCGCACGATGTCGCCGGGCCGGAAGAACACCAGGAAATCCCCGAAGTCCGGGAGTTCCTGCGCCGGATCGTAAATCGGCGCCGGAGTGATGCCGAACATCTGGTACCCGCCCGCGCCGCGCACCGAGTAAACACAGCTGAAGCAGCCGCCGTAGCCGACTGTCTGCTTGGGAGTGTCCGTGCGCGGCCGCAGGTATTTCGGCACGACGATCTGCCGTTCCCGGGGCACCATCTGGTACATGAACGGCAGCCCCGCGACGAACCCCACCATCGAGACGAACCACGGGGAGCCGCTGTGCGCCGCGATGAATTCCCCGGCCCCGGCGTATCCGTTGATCCGGGCGGCGTACTCGATG
Source organism: Amycolatopsis rubida (assembly GCF_900115345.1). Taxonomy (GTDB): domain Bacteria; phylum Actinomycetota; class Actinomycetes; order Mycobacteriales; family Pseudonocardiaceae; genus Amycolatopsis; species Amycolatopsis rubida. The sequence continues at coordinate 58,778 of NZ_FOWC01000005.1, forward strand.
TCGGTGGCGTCCGGGTCCTGATGCCGGTCGCGGAACCGCATCAGCGTTTCGGTGGTCCACGGATCCTGGTACAGCACCGGGATCTCGACCACCCGGGTCGAAAGGCTGAAGTCCGCGGCGTCGCCGACCTTGTCCTCGATGTCGCGCAGCCGCGCCATCAGGGTGCGCGGTTCGATGACGTCCGGGTCGTACCGGACCTGGTAGGAAGCGTTCGCCGGACAGATCTCCACGACGCCGTCCGGCCGGTTCTCGCGCAGCGAGGTGGTGATCGCCATCGCGCGGAAGTTGGCTTGCAGGCTCATTTCCTCGGCCAGTTCGACGAAAATGTGCTCGTCGCCGCCCCAGCTGTACCGCGCCGGAGTCGCGCCGCTCATGCGCCCGCCTCCGCTCGCCGCGCAAGCCACTCTTCGAGCGTCCCGGTGGTGAACACGCCGTCGGCGAACCATTGCCGCCCGAGAAGTTCGATGAGCAGCGTCGTGGTGGTGGGAACGCCTTCGACGACCAGTTCGGACAGTGCCCGCTTCGCCCGGCGCAACGCGGTCGGCCGGTCGTCACCCCACACGATCACCTTGGCCACCAAGGAATCGTAGAACGGCGGGACCTGGCTGCCCGGCGCGAGCCAGGTGTCGGTACGGACCCACGGACCGCCCGGCAACCGGACTTCGCCGATTTTTCCGGGACCGGGAAGGAAATCGCGCTCCGGGTCTTCCGCGCAGACCCGGAATTCGACGGCGTGCCCGCGCCTGGTCACCTCCGATTGCCGGAACCGCAACGGTTCCCCGGCCGCGATCCGCAGCTGCTCGGCGACCAGGTCGATCCCGGTGATCAGCTCGGTGACCGGATGCTCGACCTGGATCCGGGTGTTCATCTCGATGAAGAAGAACTCGCCGGTCTCGTCGTCCACGAGGAACTCGCAGGTGCCCGCGCTGCGGTAGCCGACCTCCTTGCACAGCCGCACGGCCGCCGCCGTCATCGCGGTCCGGATCCGTTCGTCGATTCCCGGCGACGGAGCCTCCTCGACCACCTTCTGCCGCCGCCGTTGCAGCGAACACTCGCGCTCGAAGACGTGCACCGTCTCGGAACCGTCGCCGAGCACCTGCACCTCGACGTGCCGCGCGGCCCGCACGAACCGCTCCAGGTACATCTGCCCGTCGCCGAAGGCACTCGCGGCCTCGCCGGAAGCCTGCGGAAACGCGACCTTCAGTTCGGCCTCGTTCCCGGCCACCCGGATCCCCCGGCCGCCTCCGCCCGCCGCGGCCTTGAGCATGATCGGATACCCGATCTCGCCCGCGGCGGCGACCGCTTCGGCCACATCGGACACTCCGCCGGGCGTCCCGGGCACCGTCGGCACCCCGGCCGCCTGCGCGACCTGCCGCGCCCGGACCTTGTCCCCCATCTGCTCGATGACCGAAGCCTCCGGACCGACGAACGTCAGCCCCGCGTTCGCCGCCGCGGCGGCGAACGACGCGCGCTCGGACAGGAATCCGTAGCCCGGGTGCACCGCGTCCGCGCCGGTTTCCTTCGCCGCGGCGAGGATCGCGTCCGCCACCAGATAGCTCTTCGCCGCCGGAGCCGGGCCGATCGGGACGACCTGGTCGGCGAGCAGCGCGTGCGCGGCGCTGCGATCGGCCTCGCTGACGACCGCGACCGTCTCGATCCCGAGGTCGTTCGCCGCGCGGATGATCCGGACCGCGATCTCGCCGCGATTGGCGATCAGCAACCGTTTCACGCGTCCACCTCCAGCACTACCAGCGGCTGGCCCGCATCGACGACCGCCTCCGCGCCGGCGGCGAACTCCACGACGGTCCCCGCCGCGCCGGCGGGCACCGGATAGAAGGACTTCATCACCTCGACCAGCCCGACCGTGTCGTCCGCGCCGACCTGCTGGCCGGGCTTCACGAAATCCGGGCTCTCCGGATCGGGCCTGCGGTAAAAGACCCCGGGAATGGGCGAAACCACTTCGAGACGGGACATCAGCGTCACCTCGCACTCGGTAGGGACAGGTACGGAGTTCAGGCCAGGTAGGGCGTCAGCGCATCATGCACGCTTTTCGCCAGGTCCACCGCGCCAGGAGTGTCGGAGTGCACGCAGACGCAGTCCGCGCGCATCGGGATGTCCTGACCGTCCACAGAGGTCGCGAGCCGCTCAGTCACCGCCCGCACGGACCGCTCGGCGGCGATCGCCGGGTCGTAGGCGACGTGCTCGCGGGTGATGATGAGCGAACCGTCGGCGCGGTAGTCCAGGTCGGTGTAGTACTCGGCGATGAAGCCTCGGCCGCGCTTCCCCCACACCTTTTCGTGCATGGTGTTCGCCATGCCCATCAGCGGCACGTCGAAGACGTCGGCCGCCTCCGCGATGGCCCGCGCGACCGTCTCGTCCTGCGACGCCAGACCGTACAGCGCGCCGTGCGGTTTGATGTGGTTGAGCGGCATGCCGTGCTCGGCCAGGAATCCGGTCAGCGCGCCGACCTGGTACACCACCGCTGCGGTGAGTTCCCCGGGCTCCATCTTCAGCTCCCGCCTGCCGAACCCGTCGCGGTCCGGGAACGACGGGTGGGCGCCCACCTTCACCGAATGCTCGTGGGCCAGCGCGACTGTCCGCCGCATGACGACCGGATCGGCGGCGTGGAAACCGCAGGCGACATTCGCGACCGTGATGTAGGGCATGATGCCCTCGTCGTCGCCGCAACGGTAGATGCTGTAGGCCTCGCCCATGTCGCAGTTGATGGCAACCATGAGTGCTGTTCCTTGTCTTTTTCCGGAATTCTTCTCAGGAATGCGCGATCTTCGGGGTGTCCCCGTCGGGGTCGACGAAGACGTCGTCGCCCTCCAGCCGCACCGGGTACCGGGCGAGCTGCGCGTGGCCGGGGTTGATGCCCTGGCACGTGGTGAGGTCGAACGTCCACAGGTGGCTTGTGCACATGAGGGTCTTCTTGTCCAGTTCGCCCTCGACCAGTTCGACCTGCTGGTGCGGGCAGATCGCCTGGGTCGCGACGACCTCGCCGCCGTCGAGGTGGGCGATCAGCACTTCCTTGTCCCCCACCTCGAACGACTCCATGTCGCCTTCCCAGACGTCGTCGAGGCTGCACACCCGCACGAAACCCATGCGGAAGCTCCTTTCTCAGCTGAACCGGTCGAAATGGAGCCGGTCGGCGGCGAGCCCGCCCTCCAGCACCAGCGCCCTGGCGAGCGCGTCGGTCATCGCGGGCGGCCCGGCGGCGTAGTAGGTGAAGTCCGTCAGCGCTTCGCCCAGTTTCGCGACCACAGCCTCGTGCACGAACCCTTGGTGCGATCCGGAATCCGCCGAGCCGGGTTCGGAAACCGCGGTGTGCACGTGGAGTGCGCGCAATCGGCGCCCCGCCATCGCCATCGCTTCCGGAATGTGCAAATCGCGCGGAGCACGGCCGCCGCAGAACAAATGGACCGTGCGCTCGGCGGCGTCGGCCTGCGCGGCCGCGCCGAGCACGACGCTCGCCATCGCGCCGAGCCCGGAACCGCCTGCGACGCAAACGATGTCGCGGTCGTCGCCGGCACGGTAGTACGCCTGGCCGTACGGGCCGTCCAGTTCGATCGTCTCGCCGAGGTCGAGCCCGTCGAACAGGATCGACGTCGCTTTCCCGCCCGGGGACCGCTTGACGACGAATTTCCATTCCCGCCGGCAGTTCCCGAGATTGCTCATCGAGTACGCGCGTTCGATGCCGCTGGGGAACCCGAGCATCGCGTACTGCCCGGCGCTGAACGCGGCGTGCTTTTCCGCGACGAACACGAATTCGGCCATGTCGTGGGTGAGCCGGTGCACCTCGCGCAGCCGGGCGCGCTGCCGGATCGGCCGGTGCGGCGCGGGTTCCGGCACCGAACTCAGGTCGACCACGCAGTCGCTGGCGGGTTCGCTCTGGCAGGCCAGCCTGCGGCCTTTGCGCCGGTCGCGGGCGCTGAGCCCGGGCGCGTCCGCCCAGCGTGTGCGGACGTCGCCTTCCAGCAGCTCGTACCGGCAGCTTCCGCAGGCTCCGCTGTTGCACTCGTAGCTGAGGCCGACCCCCGCGCGGAGGGCGGCACGCAGCAGCGTGTCGCCCTCCGCGCAAGGAAAGCGAACGCCGGTCCCCCGCAGGAGGACGTGGTGTTCGGTCGTCATCGCCGGTTCAGCCTCCGATGCCGAGCTGCCGCTGGAACGCCCGGAGCGCGCCGATCGCGTTCTGGCCCGCTTCGGCGTTTTCCGCCACTTCGGCGCCGTACGCCTCGATCGCGGCGACCGCGAGCGGCTGCCACTTCGCGACCCACTCGCGCAGCTGCGGCACGTTCGAGTCCACTTCGGACATCTGCTTGACCAGCGCCTCGGTCCAGCGCCGCGACCGCTCGCTGTCCCGCAACGCCGATTCGGCCAGCAGCGCGTGCAGCACGTCGCCGTGCCGCCGGGCGCTGACGCCGAGCTGGCGCAGCACGATCTCGTCGAGCGCCGGCTTGGCCACCACGTTCAGCGCGACGAACGCCTCCGCCCAGTCGAACGTGGTCAGCTGGCGTTCCATCAGCTCGCGGAATCCCTGCCAGGCGGGAAGTTCCTCCCACAGCTCGCGCTCGCGCTCGCCGAACCCGGCGGCCGGATGCGCCTGGCGCAGCTGTGCGGTGCGATAGGCCACATTGGACAGCCAGCGCAGCGAATCGGCCGCCTGGAACGCCGCGCAGTTGGCGATCGTGCTGGCCGGGGCCATGTGCACGAGGTACGCGCTGGCCATCTGCACGGTGTGCAGCAGGTACCGGCTCGGCGTGTACAGCTGGGCCAGCACCGCGACCCACTCCGGCGACAGACCGCGGTCGTGGCCCTCGGCGTCGTGCTGGTCGAGCAGGCCGTCCACATAGGACTCTTGGCCGTCCTGCAGGATGTTGTACGTGCGGTACACCAGCTCGTCCGGATCGCGGAAGGCGTTCCAGTCCGGGTGCGTGATCGGGCTCTGGTTGCGGTAGCGGCGGTAGAAATCCGCCATGAACCCGGTGTGCCCGACGTCCCACGGCTGCTCGGGATCGCGGGTGTGCCACAGCAGGTTGGTGGAGACGATCTCGTACTCGCTCGGCTTGCGCCGGCGGGCGGCGAGGTGCCCCCAGGTCTTGAGCGGCTTGAGCGGGGTGCTCACGAGCTGGCCTCCTTGCGGACGGAAGTGCCCAGGTAGAAGCGGAAGACGTCGCCGCCGGTCTCGATCCGGCCCACGAACGAGGGCATGATCAGCTCCAGCTCGGACATCTTGAACGGGCGGCCGAGCTCCTCGGCGATGGTCTCGCGGCGCAGAACGCATTCGCCGCCCTCGACCTCGACCCGCACGTACGAACCGCGGTCGCGGATGTCGACCCGGCAGCCGGGGTTGTCGGTCACCGCGGCGTCGGCGACGGCGCGCGCCACCTCGCCGACCTGGAGGACCGGGCCGACCGGGTCGGCGATGGGTTCAGCGGTGCTCATCCGGTCCTCCTCACTCGAAATAGACTTCGACGCATTCGGTCGGCCCGAGACCGGCCGCCGCGACGGTGCTGGCGCGCTCGAACGGCCGCGCGTCGCCCTGGCGGCGCACCCGCAGCGTCCGGCCGGGCTGGTCGGGCACGTGGACGCCGACCGAGTTCTGGGCCGCCGCGGCGGCGAGTTCGTCCATCGTGTGCTCGCTGTCCGCGGGGAGCAGCTTGAGCACGAAGTCGCCGTCGAAGTGCACGGCGAGCGGAATGGTGGCCATCAGCGTTCCTTTCAGCCTGCCTTGACGAGCTGCTTGCGGTAGGTGTCGACCCAGGAGAAGCCGTGCGCGTCGTCGCCGCCGGGGCCGACCGAGCCGAGGCCCATGTACTCCAGGACGCCGCCGAGGTCCGCGGGCTGGATCTCGCCGCCGAGGAACCGGTCGACCAGGTTCTTGTGGTGCCGGTAGCGCTCCGGGTCGTCCTCGAAGATCCACTTGTCCACTTCGGACGCGAAGTGGTAGCGCCGTCCTTCGTGGACCAGCGAAATGTCGCGCAGTGTCCGGGAAGGCGTGCCGACGATCGGCAGCTGCGAGACGTTGCAGATGATCGGCAGCGTGCCCGGCACCGTCTTTTCCGGACGGTCGTGGGCGAAGTTGTCGATCAGGACGTCCCACACCTTGCCGAAGGTGCCGTTCCAGCCCGGGTACTTCTCCTCCAGCCAGTCGCGCTCCTCCGGGCTGACGCCCGCCGCCGGGTCCCACCACAGCGTCGGCCGCCACGAGTAGGTGCCGAGGTGCTGGCCGTGGTGGTGCTCGGAGATGTCGCGCAGGAAGATGTCCCAGTACCACGGCTTGGACAGGCCGAGGTCCTCCAGCGAGCGCATGAACTGGGTGACGATCCATTCCTCCATGAATTCCTTGAAGGACGCCTCGCGCACGTCCAGCGGGACGTAGTAGTCCATCGGAATCCCGGAGAGGATGGTGAACAGCCGGTACGAGCGCCAGAACGCGATGTCGATCTTTTTCTGCGCCTCGCCGGACTGGCCGTTCTCGATCAGCATCTGCAGCAGCGGCGTGCCGAGCTGCGCGTGCCGGGCCTCGTCGGACTGGATGCTCTGGATGAGTTTGGAGAACGTGAAGTCGCCTGCCTTCGCGGCGTCGCCGGAAAGCCCGATGAACTGCAGGTTCGTGAAGCCGGTTTCGAAGGAGAAGTTCGCGAAAATCGAGGTGGAGACGGCGTCGCGGGTCATCATCACGTCGTCGAAGAAGTGCCGTGCGCCGAGCGTGACCCAGTTGTCGGTGAACATCGCCGCGTGCGACCACTCGAACTGGCGGTCCTTGTTCACGTACTCGTGCGGGAAGTACAGCTGGATCTGCCCGTGCCGGATCTCGTCCAGCATCCCGAAGGTCGCCATGTTGCGCATGCCAGGAGCCTTCGACCAGCGCACGAACCGGGATTCCTGGAACGACGCGCCGTACTCGACGAGCGCGACGGCCGCGTAGTGCTCCTTGAGAATGGAAATCCAGCCCGGGTCGGCTTTGTTGTACAAATCCGCACGCTCCAGCGCGGCCTTCACCGAATACGCCCCGGCGTCCTTCTGCCGCTGAATGTCGACGTATTCGCGATAGCTCACCTTGTACGGCTCGTCATAGGTCGCCCACACCTCGTCGGGCAACCCCTCGCCGCCGGACAATTCCGGCGGGAACAACTCCGCTTCGGTGACGTAGCGCGGAGTCCATTGCGTGTCGCGGGCGATGTCGTACCACTGTGCTCGGTCCAGCAGAGCCATGCGGGTCGCTCCTTGTGGTTTCTTTAGCTGCCGTGCTCGGAACCCAGCGGCCCCTCGCCGCCGGGGTAGACGAAGGACATGGACGGGGCGTAGAACCCGAACGTCACCTGCAAGGGGTGGGCAGGCCGCAACCGGTAGGCGGGATGCTCTTTGTCGAGGAATTCGAAGGCTTCCACCGCGAATTCCTCGGCAATGTCAGCGACATAGGCATACCGCCCGCTGACGAATTCACCGCCGCGGCTCGTGATGTACCGCAACTGCCCGGCAACCCGCCGCGGCGTGCCGATCGCGAGACGCGCGACAGTGCGAATAACCGGCCGCCGCTCGACCGACGTCGTGGCGACCAGCCGGTCCCCGTCGAGATCGAGCGTCGTCTCCCCCGCAGCCCCCGCCGGGACGCCGTGCTCCCGGGCGTAACGAATCATCGGCTCGGAACTGTTGTGGTAATCGGTCCACCACCGTCCCGGAACCCCCGCCTCGGTGTCCAAGCCGGACAGATTCACGCCGAGATAGGTCAGCGAATAAGCACCGAACGCGTCGTCCCCTTCGCTGGCCGACGTCTGAGCGTCCCCCTCGACCACGTACTGGTTGAGGTAGCACGACCGATCAGCGGCCGGCGTGAGTCCCGCCGGAACGAGCTGCGCGACGCCGTCGGGATCCTCAGGTACCCAAACCAGGTAGAGAGTCCGCGACCCGGTCACCAGCTGCGGCGGATGCAGCGACGTGCCCATAGGGGTTGCCTCCAGGTTCACCGTTGAACTTCCCGCCCCATCAGCTCGAAGCGGTGCCCCAAAGACTGCGCGACCCACCCGTGCCCGGGTAGTGCGCACGTTGGACAACAACCGGGCCAGGGATGCCAAACCGGAGCACCCGCCCGCATCAACGCAGGTCAGCCACCCGCACAATGATCACCACCAACGGAATCTGAATCCGTCAAGCCCCGCCAGTACATGAGGGCCACCCTCATTGACTCTGATTCCCTCACGACCCTCCACCGGCCCGCGAGGGGCCCCTTCACGGACGCGGGTCCCCTCAAGGAGCCCTTCACGGCCCCGCCCGCAAACCGCAGCCGCCGCACCCGGCGATCGAGGCACCCAGCCCCTCCCCGCAGCCGCTGCACCCACCATCGAGGCGCCCAGCCCCTCCCCCGCACCCCGATACGAAGCCTCCCTGCGGTCTGGGGTTGCTTGTCAAGGCATCTTTCCCGCCTTGACAAGCAACCCCAGACCGTCAGCACACTCGGGCTTCGGGGTGCCCCACGCCAGCGACCCCAAGCGATGTCGCCCCCCGGCGACGAGCCGCCTCACAACTGATCATCCAACTGCAACGCGATCCACAACTCCGCCCGGACCGCCGGATCGTCCACCTCCCTCCCCAGCGCCTCCGCCACCTTCCCCATCCGGTACCGCAACGTATGCCGGTGAATCCCCAACGCGTTGGCCGACGCGTCCGACTGCCCGTTGTGCGCCAGAAACGTCCGCAACGTATGCCGCAAATCGATCTTCGCCGCCCCGGTCTTGTCCGTGACCGGTTCCAGCAACGCCCGAGCCCACCCCCGCACCTCGTCGTTGTCGAGAAACCGCATCAGCCCGCTGGTAGCCACATCCCCGGCACAGGTCAGCACCCCAGCACCCCCGCGAGAACTGGTGAACACCGACCGGACCTGCTCCCAGGCAGCAGCCAGCTCCCCAGGCGGAGTCGGATCGCTGACCGCCCCCCGGGCCAGCGGAATCCTCCGCAACAAGGCTTCCAACGTCCGCGTATCCCCTTCGGCGGGCGGCATCAACACCACCACCCGCCCCCGCTCCCACTCGGCAACCAGCGCACGCAAACTCCGCAACCCGTGATCCCCCTCGGCATGTTCGAGCAATTCCCGCTCGTGCCCAGACGGAACCCCCAGTATCGCGACCCGAAGATCCCCCTCCGGGAAGTCCGTGTCCAGCGCCTCCCCAATCGCCGTAGCCAGCCCGACGTCCCCGGCCACCGCGGCCTTGAACACCGCCAGCCGATGCTGCCGCTCGCTGTCGAGGACCCCGCGCGCACTGTGCAGCTCAGCGCACAACAACGACACCGCGGTGGTGACAATCGCCTGCTCGGCGGCAGTAAGCGGGGTAGACCGCCCCACCACGAGAAACCCCTGCACCCGCCCCCGTACGGCGAGCGGGAGCACCACCACGGACTCCCCCGCGATCGTCATGCTCAGGCTCGCCGAGTTGGCCCTGTCCCGCAGCCGAGGCAACTCGATCCGCACCCGCGCCACGTGCATCCGCGCCGCAGGCATCCCCGCCCGGAACCCGCCGGCGGCGTCCAGCAGCAACGTCCACCCCCGCACCGCCTTCGCCAGCCGCTCCGCGATCGCCCGAGCCGAGTACGGCGACAACGAAGCCCGGGTCAAATCCCGCTGCGCCGAAACCGCGTAATTCAGCTCCCGCTGCCGCTCATCGGAAAGATGCCCGGCGACAAGCCGGCTCAACGCGGCGAACCGGGTCGTCGCAGGCACCGCCAGCAGCGGCAACCCAGCCTCGCCGGCAGCCTCGACCAGCGGCCGCGGCACATTCTGATAGAACGAACTGGCCCCGAACCCGAGCGCCACCGCACCACCGGCCACGAGCCGGTCGACGTACTCCCGGCTGGCCGCTTCGCCCAGCGCGAGCCGAGACCCAGTGGTAAGCACGAGTTCGCCGCCCTCCAGGTACGGCGACGGGTCGGGCAGTTCGCTGATCAACGCCCAAGTGACCGCCCGGTCCACCGCTCCGGGCGAGCCTTCGGCGGCGAGTTCGAGACCGTGTTCGCCGCGTTCGAGCAGCATCTGGACCGTAAGCGGCATGGTGTCTCCCGGGGACGGATCCGGCGGCCGGAAGTGTAACCGGCGCTCCGCCCGGCCGCCGGGCGATCGCCACCCGGACGAACCAACGTTCTGGACAAAACCCGGTTCTGGTGGGTAGAAACCGTCCCAATCGGACTTGCCCGCCCGCGGATGTCCGGCGGCACAACGGAAAGAGTTCTCGATGCCCGCAGCTGCCCCGTCCCGCCCGGACGTCACGTACCGGACCGCGGGCGATCGCGCGCTGCTCGTCGAGTACGGACCACCGCTGCCGGTCGACCTCGGGCTCAACTTCTTCGCCCACGCCTCGGCCCGGCGGCTGGAGGAAAACCCGGTGCGCGGCGTGCTGGAACTCGCGCCGGGACTGCGTTCGCTGCTCGTGCACTACGACCCGGAAACGATCCAGCACGACGCCGTGATCGCCGCGATGGACCGGCTGCACCGAGAAATCCCCGAGCCCGGCTCGCTCGTGCTGCCGAGCCGCCGGGTGAAACTCCCGATCGCGTTCGACGATTCGACGTCGCGGGAAGCCGTGGAGCGCTACCAGATCACCACGCGCCCGGACGCGCCGAACGTCGTCGAGGGCACCAACGTCGACTACCTGGTGCGCTCGAACGGCCTGCCGAACCGCGAGGCGCTGTACTCGCGGATCCTGGAATCCGAGTGGTGGAACGCGTTCACCGGCTTCTACCCGGGCCTGCCGTCGCTGCTCCCCCTCGACCCGCGCTCCGAACTCGTCGCCCCGAAATACAACCCGGCGCGCTCCTGGACCCCCGAAGGCGCCGTCGCCTTCGGCGGCCCGTGCCTGGTGATCCACCCGATCGAATCGCCGGGTTCGTACCAGCTTTTCGGCCGGACGCTGCCGATCTGCGACCTCGTCCGCCGCCCGCGCGCGCACCGCGCGGACCCGATCCTGATCCATCCCGGCGACCGGATCTCCTTCTACCGCGTCGAAGAGGCGGAGCTGATCGAATTGCGCAGGCAGGTTTTCGAGGGCCGCTACGACTACGACATCGAACCCGGCCGGTACGCGGTCGCCGACCACCTCGCCGTCCAAGCCGACCCGGCGGTCGCGGCGGAGGCGGCCAAACGGCGCGCGGACCGGGTCGCCGCACAGGAACTGGTGAGAATCCCGTGACTCAGACCGCGGCGCTCGAAGTACTGGAACCCGGCCTGCAGACGACCGTGCAGGACTATCCGGGCCGACGCGGCAGGCAGTCACTGGGCTTCTTCCCTTCCGGCCCGGTCGATTCGCTCGCCTTCCGCCTGGCGAACCTCCTGGCCGGCAACCGTCCCGGCGCGGCCGCCCTGGAAATCCCGCTGGGCCGGTTCCAGGCAGGCGTCCTGGCCCCCGGCCGGATCGCCGTCACCGGCCCGGAAACCACGGTCACCCTCAACGGATCCCGTGTCCCGCAATGGGAATCGGTACCCGTGGACACCGGCGACGTCCTGGCGTGCGAGGTTCTGCGCGGCCCTGGCCACCGCCTCTACCTGGCGCTGTCCGGCGGCATCGCGGTACCGGAGGTTTTCGGTTCCCGCTCGACGTTCCTGCTCGCCGGCATCGGCGGCCTCGACGGCCGGGCCCTGGAACGCGCGGACGTCCTGGACACCTTCCCCGCCGCTCCTTCCCGGCCGCGCCGTCTCCCGGCGTCCTTGCGCCCGACCTACCCGACCGCCTGGGAAATCGAGATCCTCCGGGGCCCGCACGCCGACCCGGATTTCCTGACCGCCGAGGATTTCGCCGGCTTCCTCGCCGCGTCCTGGCGCTGCGACCTGAGCTCGGACCGCGTCGGCATCCGGTTCAACCCGCACCGTTTCCGCTGGGCCCGCCCGTCCGGCGACGTGGCGGGCGGGCACCCGTCGAACCTCCTGGACTCCAGCTACCCGCCCGGCGGCATCCTGGCCTACGGCGACGTGCTCACCGTGCTGGGCCCGGACAGCAACACCTCCGGCGGGTTCGCGGTGATCGCCACCGTCGCCTCGGCCTCGCTGTGGAAAGTCGGCCAGCTCCGGCCCGGCCGGGATACCGTGACGTTCCGGGAGATCGACCTGGAGCAGGCGGCGGCGCTCACCGCACACGTCAATCAGCTGCTGGACGTGAAGGCGCTGTCCTGAGTTCCGCTTCGGCTTCCTCCTCAGCCTTTCCCGCCACCGAACCAAGATCGACCGACTTCGTCTCCTTCGCGATCAGCGAGGCCACCAAAGAAATCAAGCCCATCACCGCCAGATAGACCCCGATCGCATACCCGGTGCCGAACTTCGCGTACAACCCGATCGCGATGATCGGCGCGAGCGAACCAGCCAGCACCGAGGCCAGGTTGTACGCCAGCGAAACCCCGGAATACCGCACCTCGGTCGGGAACAGCTCCGCGAAAAACGCCCCGATCACCGAGCTGTACGCGGCGAAAATGAGCAATCCGCCGGCCACCGCGACCATGATCAATCCAGGACTGCGCGTGTCGACCAGTGCGAAGAACACGAAGGCCCACACGATCGTCGCCACCGAAGCGGCCACGTAGATCGGCCGCCGTCCGATCCGGTCGGCCAGCAGGGCGAACAGCGGAATCGTCACCACCGCACAAGCCTGCCCGGCCAGCACCGCCGTCAACCCGACCGAACTGTCCATTTTGAGCACAGTTGTGACATAAGTGATCACGAACAACGAGAACAGGTAAAACCCGGCATTCTCGCCGAAACGCGTTGCCGCGGCGAGCAACACGCTCCGCCAGTGCTTGCGAACCACCACGCCGGCAGGCAGTCCTTCGGGCTTCGGCGCGTCCTTGAACAACGGAGTTTCCGCGACATAAAGCCGCAGCCACAACCCGATCAAAACCAGCACCGCGGACAACCCGAACGCGAGCCGCCAGCCCCAAGACAGGAACTGCGCCGACGGCATCACCGCGCCGAGCACCGCCAGCACACCAGCGGCGAGCAGATTGCCCAGCGGCGGCCCGACATTCGGCCACGAAGACCAGAACGCCCGACGCGCACTGCCGCCGTGCTCGGACACCAGCAGCACCGCCCCGCCCCATTCGCCGCCGAGCGCGAACCCTTGCACCAGACGGCAGACGACGAGCAGCAACGGCGCGAGCACGCCGACCGCCTCGTAAGTGGGCAGCAGAGCGATCAAGAACGTCGAAGCACCCATCAAGAGCAAACTGGCGATGAGTGTCGACCGTCGTCCTTTGCGGTCGCCGAGATGGCCGAGCACGACCGCGCCCAGCGGCCGGGCGAGGAATCCGACGGCGTAGGTGGCGAAAGCGAGCACCGTGCCGACCAACGGATCGTGCGACGGGAAATACAGTTTGTTGAAGACCAAAGTGGACGCGGTGCCGTACAGAAAGAAGTCGTACCATTCGACGGCGGTGCCGGCGAGGCTCGACGCCGCCACCACCCCCAGCCGCGTGTGCGGGCGTTTTCTGTTACGTTCGCGAGAGGTATCGGCCATTTCGGCTCCTGTGGTCGGAGGGTCCGTGACGCGGATGAAGTGCTGATGCCGGAAGCCTCGGTGGCTGTTGGCGCAGCCACCGAGGCGTGCTCCCCCCTGGGAACTGCCTCAGAAGAACCAGTGCACCGGCTCGTTGGCCCGGTCGGCGAGGTCCGCGAACCGTCCCCCGTGGAATGCCAGCGGGTCGCCGTCGCGCTCGCACACGCTGCGCACGTGCCCGAACACGACCACGTGGTCGCCGGCGACCAGATGCCGTTCGACGTCGCATTCGAGGTGCGCGAAGGCGTCCGGGATCACCGGAACGCGGTGGCGGCCCTCGGTCACCTCCAGCCCCGCGAAATGGTCCTCGCCGCGGCGAGCGAAGCGGAGCGCGAGCTGTTCCTGCCGCGCGGACAGGATGTTGACCGCGAACCGGCCCGCCTCGACGACCGCGTCGGTGCTGCGCGCGCCGGTCGTCAGGCACACCAGCAGCAGCGGCGGGTCGAGCGAAACCGACGTCAGCGAGTTGACGGTCATCCCGTGCGGCACCCCCGCCGCCCGGGTGGTGACCACCGCGACGCCGGTGGCGAAACGCCCCATCGTGCGGCGCATCGTCATCGGGCCGACCTCGGCCGAGGAAGTGAGCATGGCGTTCTCCTTGCGCAGGGGCTCGTGAGTGCTGATCACGGTGAGAACCGGGATCAGCGCTCACGAGCGGATTCAGGCGGGGTAGCGGACCTCGAACGTGACGACCCCCTCGCCGGTCCGCCACGGGCCGTGCGGCATGCCCGGCGGACGGCAGGCGTACATCCCCGCGGTGAACGTCCGGCCGAGCGTGAGGTCGGTGAACGAGCCCTCGAGAATGTAGACCTCCTCCCAGAAATCGTGTTTCTGCACGCCCATCGGCGTCGAATCGGCACCCGGCTCGTAGCGCAGGATCCGCGTCGCCACCCCGGTTTCCGGGTCCTTGGCGAGAATCCGTTCGGTGATCTTCGGGTCGTCGCCGGGGCAGACCGTGAAGGCGACGTCGGCCACCGGGAAGAACTCGTGTTCCGGTTTGCTCATCGGGTGATCGCTCCGTCGAGGTCGTAGCTGGAAAGGAAGGCGTCGATGTCGCCGAGCGCGCCGTCGAAGCCGTAATTGCGGAAGGCGTAGCCCTTCACCACGAACGGCGCTCCGGCGTAGAACATCTCGTATTGGTGGTGGCGTCCGGCGAATTCGCTGCCGACGACGTCCCAGGCGAGCTTGAACAGCTTCACCCGCTCCTCGGCGGGCGCGGACGGGCTGTGGATGTATTTGTCGATATCGGCGCGGGTCTGCGGGTTCGTCAGGTCCGCGACGCTGGAGGGCACCTGCAGCACGCCGCCGCCGACCAGGTCGCGCAGGATCGCCAGCAGCCGCGGGTACAACTCGGCCTGCAGTCCCATCGCGCCGTACACCGCGCGGGAGCCGGGCCGCCACATTCCGTTCTCATCCGGTTCCGCGGTGTATTCCGCCGCCAGCACCGCCGATTCCACAATGGACGCGAGACTCGCCAGCTCGCCGAGCTTCTCGATCACGCCGGGGAACTTGTCGACCCCGTTGACCGCCGCGACCTTGCGCGCGAGCCCGGCGATGAACTGCGTCTTCACCATGAACCGGATCTGGGCCTGCCAGTTCCCGAACACATGCGCCCCGGTGTCGAAGAACTGCCGCCGCAGTCCCGCGATGTCGCGGTAGACGAAGACTCGGTCCCACGGAATGAAGACGTCGTCGAAGACCACCAGCGCGTCGGTTTCGTCGTAGCGCGAGGTGAGCGGGTAGTCGTATTCGCTCGTGGCGGCCGGTGCGTACGGACGGCGGCAGTAGAGCTTAAGTCCTTCCGCGTCGACGGGAACCGCGAAGCCGAGCGCGAAGTCGGCATCCTCCGGCCCGAGCGGCTTGATGCAGGACACAAAGATCTCGTCTGCCACCGCGCCACCGGTCGCGAGCATCTGCGCACCACGGATCACGATGCCGTCCTCGCGCTCTTCCGCGACTCCCGCCTGGATCAGGTCGCCTTCCCAGGCGTGCGCGGTGGTCGCCCGCGAGACCTGCGGCGGAATGATCGCGTAGGAGACGTACAGATTCTCCTCCAGCACGCGCTTGTGGTACGCGGCGATGTTGGCCGAAAAGTCCCGCTCCCCCTGCGAAAACGCCTCCGGATGCGCGGAGAACGCCGCGACGAACGCGCCGACGTGGTCCGGGCTGCGGCCGACCCAGCCGTGCGTGTGCCGCGCCCACGTGGTCGCCGCTTCGCGGTACGCCTTCAGCTCTTCCCGGCTGCGCGGCGGCGTGAACAGACGGTTCACTGTGGACCCGGTCTCCGGGTCGGTGACCGAGATGCCGGAGTCGGGGTCGGCCGCGAGGTCGAACAGTTCCGCGATGGTCTTCGCGATCGGCGCGAACGCCGGGTGGTGGGCGACGTCCTCGACCGGCGCGCCGTCGAGGTAGATCCGCCGGGGGCCTTTCAGTGCGGCCAGATAGTCGGCTCCGCTGCGCATCACTCGCTCCTCTGTTTCGTTTCGTACGCGTGGGTCAGGGTCGGGCCGCCGGGCAGCTCCAGGTGGATGCGCCAGTACGCGCCATAGGCGAATTCGCCGCCGAGCAACGGCAAAGTGCCGCAGTACAGCGCGAAATCGCCGTCGACCGGACCGAGCCGGTCCAGCAGATCCGCCGGATGCCGCAGCGCGGCCAGTTCCCCCTTCTGGTACGGGCATCCGTCCACACTGGAGTCCGCGACGACGTGGTCCCAGTCCGGAATGGACACTTCGGTCCCGAGCGCGGCGACCACTTCCCCGAGCGGCTTCGGACAGGCCGCTTTGGACCGTGCCACCCCGTCCCGCTCCAGGTCACGGTCAGTGTGATCGGATCCGACGCCCAGGAAATACCGCCCCTGGTGCCGGATCAGCACCGGTTCGACCTCCCCGGACGTCCCCGGCGCGCTCACCCCGACCACCGGCTCCGTCGTCAGCAATCCCGTATCCAGGTGATAGAACGCGGGCACCGTTTCCGGCCGCGGCACCCCGATCGCCGCCAATTCGGCGATGTGCTCCTCGACCGCGGCCTCGTCGCTTCCGGTGTACCCGGCCACCACCAGCCGCGCCGGGGCGAACACCAGTTCCTCCCCGGTTCCCGCGACGTGCAGGGCAATCGTGCTCATACTCCCGCTCCCGTGAAGTCTGCTGTGGACACCGGCCACCGCCGATCGGCCAGCACCGGGAACTCCGCCCGCACCGTGTCCACAATGGATTGGTCTATTTCGCAGCGCAGCACTTCCTCGCCGGCGCCCGCCTCGGCCAGCACGGTGCCCCACGGATCGACGATCCGGCTGGCACCGGCCAGCTCGACGCCGCCGTGCTGGGTGCCTGCCGCGTTGACCGCGAGCACCAGCACCTGCTCTTCCACCGCACGGCACGAGGTGAACATCCGCCAGTGCTCGCGCCGCGCCGCCGGCCACGCGGCCGGAACCACGACCGTCTTCGCACCGCGATCCACCAGCCCGCGCCACAATTCGGGAAACCTCAGGTCGTAACAGGTCGTGGCCCCGATCGGCCCGAGTTCCGTTTCCGCGACGCTGAGCGTTTCGCCCGGCGTGAGCAATTCCGCCTCACGCGAGGCATATCCGAACACGTGCACCTTGCGATAGGTATGCGCGATCGTGCCGTCGGGCGCGAGCAACACCGCGGTATTGAACAACCGCCCGGCCGCGTCCTTCTCGACCAAACTGCCCAAATGCACATACGCACCAAGGCTTCGCGCCCATTCGCGCCCCGCCGCGACCGTCGGCCCGTCCAGCGATTCCGCTTCGTCCGGATACGCCTCGAACGAGAAATACCCGGCCGCCCACAGCTCCGGCAGCACCACCAGCTCGGCCCCGCGCGCGGACTCCACCAACTGCCCGGCCCGCACCCGGCGATCCGCGGCCGGCTCGTCCGGCGGGCTGGCCAGCTGCACCAGCGCGACCTTCACAGCCGCTCCTCGACCCGCAACGCCGTCATCGTGCTGGACAGGTGCTTCGCCAGCGCCTCCCCAGCCGCCTCCGGCTCGCCGCCGCGCAACGCTTCGACAATCGCCGCGTGCTCGGACAGCACCGTTCCCGCCCGGGTCTCGCTGCCCGCGACCGCGCGCAACCCCATCCGGACCTGCCGCTCCCGCAACGATTCGTAGAACTCGGCCAGCACCGGATTCCCCGCGCGCCGCACGATCGCGCGATGGAAAGCGCGGTCGAACTCGATGAACCGCACCGGCTCGTCCACCACTTCGCGCTGCTTCGCGAGAAGGTCGTCCAACTCGCCGAGGAACGCCTCGTCGACGCGCTCGGCGAGCTTGCGGACGCACCAGTCCTCGACCAGCTCGCGCGCCTCCATCACCGCCCGGACCTCCGCGTCGGAGATCGGCGGCACGAACGCGCCCTTCTTCGGCACGATCTCGAGGAACCCCTCGGCTTCGAGCCGCAGCAGAGCCTCCCGCACCGGCGTACGAGACGTCCCCGCCGCCTCGGCGACCTCCGATTCGGTGAGGAACGTCCCGCCGTCGCGGGGCAGCTCGGCGATGCGCTGCTTGAGGAACCGATAGGTGACGTCCTGCGCGGACCCGGGCCGCCCAGCCTGTCGTACACTGCTCATGGACAAGATGTATACATCACGCATGGCAGGTCGGCAAGAGGTGTTTGCCGAGGTTGAGCGGTTGCGACGAGCGAAGGGACGCCTCGTGGCCGCTGCGGAAGAACACCTGCGCCGCCCGGAACGCCCCGTGGCCCGGTCGCCGTGTGACGTCGCTTCCCGGGCAGGCCCCGGCCTTGCCGGGCAGGCCCCGGCCTTGCCGGGGCCTGGCGCGCGATGCAGAGGAAGCGAAGCCGCCGCGCGCTGCGCTACCGAGAAAACCTCAGTGCGCCGCCCGCGTCCTCCCGGACCCCGTGCCCGGACGAGACAGAAAGCCGGTCAAGCGGCCGCGGCCCGGTTGACGAATCACCCGCCGTCTTCACGCTGGCAATCACGGCGGGCAGCGGAATGGTCTCCACTATCGCGCTTCCTCCGCGGCCATCCGGCATTCCACAGTGGATTTTTCGAGGAAAGAACGCGCGCAACATCCCCACGAGAGTGCGATGTCCCCGCCAGCACGCAACGCCCAGGCGATACGCAGCATTCCCGTGACCGCACGGCACCAGGCGACACCCCACATCCCCGCGATCACGCAACGCCCAGACGACACGCCACATCCCCGCAACCGCACAGCACCAGGCGACACCCCACATCCCCGCAACGCCCAGACGACACGCCATCCCCGCGACCGCACAGCACCAGCAACCACGCAGCATTCCCATGACCGCGCGCCATCCCGGCCACCGCGGAGCTACTGCGCGGCGGCGGCGATCAACGCCTCCAGCCCCGAAGCCTGTGTCCGCCAATCCACCGCGTTCGGGGTGCCGCCAGCCCGCCGTCCGCCGATCCGGTTCAGCGAGTCCCGGTCTCGCAGCCACACCGAATCCGCTTGCCGCCGCACGAAGTCTCGGTATCTCTGTTCGCCGGCCGCCGTCGCGAGATCGCCGAAGTAGCGCAGGAAGATGCCCGTGAATTGCTTCTGATTGTCATCGCACGAGCCGCTCTCACACGATTCTGCCAGCACACCCCCCGCGGTAAGTGTCCTGGGACCACGCCAAAGCGTCGACGTCGGCGGCGACCCGGGACCGCGCGGGACGCGCCCACCCCGGTGCAGGCGTCCTCTTGGTGTGCAGATTCCCGGCCGCATGCTCGAACGGTGCCTCCGTTCAGCCGTCCGCGTGGATCTTGAGCGGCGAACGTCGCGGTCTGTGCCGCGGTCGCACCGGCGGGGACGCTGGTGCGACCGAGCGACGAGCCGTCGGGCCAGGTCGTGCCTGCGTCCCACGAACGGTCCAGCCAGGTTTCGTCGCCGGGACCGCCGGAATCGATGCTGGCCCAGGCCATTCCGCGGTCGTCGAAGTGGAGCCGGACGGTGCGGCCGAAGATCGTCGCGGACGATACTGGCTGGGTGTCGCCGGCACCGGGTGCGGAACCGTCGCAGGCAGCGGCGCAGACGGTCGGGTAGATCCAGGCTGTGCAGGCGACCGCTTGCGCGTCTCCGCAGGCCCGGAGCAGGCCGCGGCGGTGGCCGACGGGGTCGGTGAGGTTGTAGATGAGCGTGCGGGTGCCGGTCCACGTGTCCGGGACGCTCGCTTTGCCCAGCAGGCCGTCCCAGGTGCTGCCGCCGTCCCAGGACCGGTCGAGCCACACCGTGTCGCCGGTGCGGCCGTTGTCGATGCTGGCCCAGGCATCCCGTCCTGGCCGGACACGTGCAGGCGCAGCAGCCGGCCGCTGATGTCCTTGTCGGGCAGGGGAAAACTCTCTTCCCCGGCCCGCGACGGGTCGAGCGTGTCGCACGAGAGCGCGCAGACGGCGGCGGCCGCGCGCGGGGACGGTCAACGAGGCGCGCACGAGCACGGTCCGCATGGACTCGTCCTCTCGCCTGGGTGAATTCCCGCCCAGAATAGAAACTCGCGCGAGCGCCGGTGAAGGCCCGCGCGAGGTTCTGTCCCGTACCGGACAGGCGGGTTAACCCGATCAGCCGCCGCTGCCCTGGCGGCGTCCGACCGAACGGCCGATGAAGTACCCGAGGATGAGCCCGACGATCAGGCCGATGGCGATGAAGAAGATGACGGTGGCGGCGGCGATCTTGCCGACCGTGCCGAGGAACCCCTTGGCCTCGAGGTCGGTCGCGATCGCCACGGACTGGGTCAATGCGTAGTGGGTCATGCCTCCCAGGATGGCATCGGCGGCGGGCGGGCGCTCGGGGGACGCACCGGGGAGGCGGGTGCCGCGCGGTGTACGGGTCTTGACCGGGTTGAGGCACGAACCCTTCGTCGACCGGGGCGCCCCGCAGCGGGACCGGGGCAAGCCCACGGGCGGGCACTCGGAGACACACCCGGGGAGAGGCGGGTGCCGCAATGTTCCAGTCTTGACCGGGTTGAGGCACGAACCCTTCGTCGACCAAGGCACCCCGCAGCGGGACCGGGGCAGGCCCACGGGCGGGCACTCGGAGATACACCGAGCGCCCGGTGTTCGGGTCTTGGCCGGCTTCAGCGCTTCGCAGACACCGTCGAGCGTTGCGGAGAGCAGCAGGCGCTGGCCTCCTTCGGAGGTCGCTGCCATGATGCGACGGGCCCCGGGCAGGAAGCCTGGGTGCCCCTTCGCCGTCTCGATCATCGACCAGCACCGCGAGACCGGAGCCGGGTCAAGACCCTCAGGTGAGGCCCGCGCGCCGCTCAGTCCTTGACCGGCTTGAGCACAAACCCTCCGTCGTCCTGCTCCTCGACTGGAGCCCGGCGCCGCGCGACCGGAGCCGGTTCAGGCTCGTGCGGGGCTTCCTGGTCGGGCGTTGGAGCTGGCTCCGGAACGTCGTCCAGCGCCAGCGCGTCTTCGACCGCCGTCGCGACCGCCGGGACGCACCCCGCGCGGACGGCACGCAGGCCCTGGTGCAACGCCTGCGTGCCTGCCTCGGTGCTGAGTCGCGAGATCTCCGCGGCCAGTGCGTCCGGGCCCAGTTCGAGGGCGGCTTCGCCGATGTCCAGGTGGACGAGCATGCCGTGCATGTTCACCGTGACGCTCAGTCCCTCGCGGCCGGCCGTCGCGCGGAGGGCGGCGAGGCCTTCGGACAGACCTAGCTGGTCCGGGATTTCCTCGGCGATCTCGATGAGTTCGTCGATCCCTCGTTCGTCCCCGGCGGGATCGCCGGGATGCTCGTGCGACTCCCCCGCGGGGTCTCCGCGCCCGAACCGCTCGGCCGGATCCGCGTCCGGGTGCCGGCCGTCGGCCGCGTTCTCCTGTTCCGCCTCCGCCATCACACCCTCCAGGTGTCCGGTGTGGTGTCTTCGGCGCGGTCCGCCAGGTCCTTCTCCGAGCCGAGGCCGAGGCTGCTCAGCTCGGCGCCGCCGAGATCGCCCAGTTCGGCTTCCACGGCGCGGCGGGCGCGTTCATTCGCCTCCGCGGCCGCTTCCCGCACCGCGTGCAGGATCGCGGCCGCCAGCCGGGGGCCGCCGGCGCGGAGGGCGTCCGCGGTCAGTTCCAGGGTGCGCACAGCTCCGCCGGGGGCGACCTCGACGGTCACCCCCGCGTGCCGCGCGGTGCCGGTGATGCTCACTTCGGGTGCACTCCGCCGTAGAACTTGTGCAGGTCGCGCGGCAGCGTGTACGTGAGGCGCTCGACCTGGTCGTTCGCGTTGCCCTCGATCGTGGTGATCTTGTTGCCCTCGACCTTTTCGATGATCCCGATGTGCTGGCTGTGCCCCCACGACGGACCGTCGCCGAAAAGGATGGTGTCGCCGGGGCGGGCGTTGTGCGCGAGCGCGCCGCGGTCGTAGGCGAGGTGGTGGCGCTGGCCCCATTTGTAGACGTCGCCGGTGAAACCGTACTTCGGGATGTCCACCCCGGCCGAACGCCACATCGACGTCGCGAAGTACGCGCACCACGGCTGTCCGGTCGGGCCCCATTTGTTCCGGTTGTTCGGGCCCTCGTGGTAGCCGAGGTTGTGCCGCGCGTGATCGAGGATCTTGTCGACCTTCTTGCTGTGGCTCGCGTGCGTCTTGCCGTGCTGCTGCTTGTGCTTTTTGTGCGCTTCGTGCTTCTTGTGCTGCTCGTGCTTACGGTGGTCGCCAGGCTTGGCGCGGTGCGTTCCGCCCGGGTCGGCGACGCCGTCGTGGTTCAGGTCCTTCTGCAGCGCACGCAGCTTGCGCGCCGCCTCTTCCATCTCCGCGCGGGCGTTCTTCAGGTGCCCGCCGGATTCCTTGAGGTACTTGCCCGCGAGGTCGGCTACGTCGCCGATCGCCATCAGCAGCGCGGCCGGGCTTCCGTTGCGCGCCAGGACGTATCCGGCGTCGATGATCTTGCGCGCCTTCGCGACGAACTCGTCGATCAGTTTGCCGGTGGCCTGGTGCCGCCCGGCGAGCGCGTCGGTGACCTCGCTGACCACTTTGGCCCCGTGCGTGCTCGCCTGCGCGGTGACCTTGAGATCGCGGCCGAACTTGCCGGTGTCGTGCTCGAAGGCCGGATTCGCCTTGCTGTGCCAGGTGTTCAACAGGGCGTGCGCGGCTTTGCGCTGCGCCTCGTACTGTTCGGTGATCTCGTGCGCCGCCTGCCGCAGCGCGTGCTGCGCGGCCTGCGAGTCCGCGGCCTTGCCCCGGAGCTTGCCGTGGTGCGTTTTCATCTCGTCCGCGAACAGCGTCGCGACCCCTGCGGTGTCCAGCACGGATTCCCCCTCAGCCCAGAATGCCCTTGATGTCGTGTTCGCTGATCGCCGCGCTCGCGTCGGAATCCGCGCCCGCGTACGCCTGCCGGGCCCGGAAAACCGACGCGCTCAGCGTGCGCGCGTGCGCTCCGGTGGCCCGCACCTGCGATTCCAGCGAACGGCTGAAATCACCCAGCGCGTCGGAGAATCCTGTTTCCTGGCCGACCTTCCCGAAGCTGTCCTTCGCGATCCCGGTGACCCGGTGCACCGTCTTCCTGCCGACCGAGGCCAGTTCGCCCGCGACGTGCTCGGTGGTGCGCTCGTAGGCGAGGAACTGTTCGAGATCGGCCTTGAACCCGCCGTCCTTGCCGCCCTTGCCGTGGTGCGGTTTGTGCGGGTGACGGTCGGGTTTGTGCGGGTGGTGCCCGCCCTTGCCGTGGTGGCGGGCGACATCCTCGGCGGCCTTGCGCGCGGCGGCGAGATGGCTCTTGTACGCGCCGTTGGTGTAGGTGGACCACGGCTGGAAGCTCTTGCCGTGCCCCGAAATCGCCCAGGCCGCCTTGGCGTTCTCGTCCGCGTTGAACAGTTCGTCGTTGGAGCGCAGATGGAACTCGTGGCGGCGGGCGGGCCCGAGCGAGCCGAGCATGTTGACCTGCCACAGCCCGTACGAGTTGTCCGGCGGGGTCCCGTTGTGCGCGCGGGTGTTCCCGCCCGATTCCGCCAGCGCCACCGCGACCGCGGTGGTCAGCGCGTGCCCGCGGAACCCGGCCCGGTACGCGTGCTGGGCGATTTCCTCGGCCGACAACTTGCTCATTTCCTGCCCCCTTCAGCAGGGCGCCTCGCCGCTGCCCTAAGTGAGACGGAACTCTTCGTCTTCAGGTTCCCTTGTCCCCCGAACGGACGACACCCCGCGTCCGAGTTCCTGCATCCGGTCGGCGAGCCACGCGTGGTCCGCGGGCGCGACAGTGACCCACTTCGTGCCCGCGGACTCCCGCACGACCGCGCCGTACCGCCCGGCCTCCGTGTCGTACCAAGCGACTACCGGCGAACGACCGCCCGGACCGTTCACCGCGAACTGTCCGTACGCGACCCGCGGCGTGGTGACGAGCGTCGAAATCGCCCGCAGGTCCCGACCGGTGAGACCGGCCCGGCCGAGCACCCGCTCGAACGCGGCGTGCCCGCTGTCCGCAAACGCTTGCATCGCCTCGGAAAACACCGAGCGCGGCAACCGTACCGCGTTGCCCGGCCCGGGTTCGGCGGGGCCGACGACGCTCGCGGCGAGCTGCGGGACGTCGTCGGGCAGGCACGGCCGCAGCGCGAGCTCGTCCGCGTCGAGAACGGCCAGCACGCCCAGTTTGCGCCCGGCCGCGGCCAGCGCGCGCAGCGGCGGATCGCGGAACACCAGCAGGTCGACCGAAAACACCGGTTCGGCCAGCACCGCGAACACCTGGCCGAGCCGCGGATGCGGTTCGTCGTCCTCGTCGAGCAGCCCGGCCGCCGCCAGGCTTTCCGCGACCTGGGCGCCGAGCTGGTCGCGTTCGTCCATCGTGGCGCCGTGCGAGGGCACGTCGAGCGGATACGGCGCGGGACCGAGGTCGAAATCGGACCACAGCAGGTCGAATTCCCGGTGCGAGAGCGCTACGCCGTCGACCGCCGGGAGATGTCTGGCCATCCCCGCCTCACTCGCCCAGCACGGGCGGGTACGCGTCCGGCAGGTCCTCGAGGAAGTCGAAGGAACTGCCCTTGGTGTAGCGGTTCTGGTGGTCGTCGGAGCCGTCGCCGCGCTGACCCGCCATCGGCGGGAAGAACCCGCCGGACATCGGACTGCCGCCGCGCATGCCTGCCGCGGCGCCAGCCGCACCGGCCGCCGCGCCGCCGGCACCGGCTCCGGCCGAGCCGCCCAGCAGCCCGCCCGGCATCGCGCTCCCGCTTCCGGCGCCCGCTCCGGAACCGAGCGCGCCGCCCGGCCCGCCGCCCAGCGATCCCGGCATCCCGGCGGTTCCGCCCGGACCGCTCGCCCCCGGCAGCAGCCCGGCGCCTCCCGCCGGAGCGGACGAAGCCGTGGTGAGGCCCGCGTCCGGGGAACCGGAAGCATCCCTGGAGCCGCGCGATTCGCTCCGCGAGCGGCCCTCCGGGTCGACGTTCGTGACCGCCGGCGCGTCGGTGAAATGCGGCAGCTTGTCGTGCACGCCCTTGCTGGAGGTCTCGTAGCCTTCCATCACGCGGACCGCCTCGGCCTTGGCGTGCGAGGCCGCGCGTTTGGCGGGCAGGTGGTCGTCGAGGAGCTGATCGACCATCACCGCGCCGCTGGGACCGCTGGCCGCGTTGAGGTCGTAGCCGTCGCGGAACTGGTTTTCCGCCGCGTAGAACACCGGTTCGGGCATCTTGTGCTTCGCCGTTTCGACCGCGCTCGTGTAGTGGTCGAGCTTGTCGCCGACCGTGCGCATCGTCTCGCTCGCGCCCGTGCCCCAGGACGTCAGCTTCGACGCCGACTGCGCCGCGTTCCCGGCCGCGCCGCCGCGCCAGGACAGCAGCAGCTTCTGCACCGTCTTGTGCACCGCGGAGGTCGCCGAGTCGACGTCGTACGCCAGCTTCCCCCATTGGTGCGCCGACGCGCCCATTTCGACCGGGTCCGCGGTCATGATCATGTCGTAGAGCGTGGTGTGCGCCCAGGCGTTCCAGTTGATCTTGCCGAAGGACGCGTCCTTCAGGTTGGCCCGCTGGGCGAGCTTGGTGCGCCGCAGGACCCTGCGCTGCCTGGCGGTGGGCGGGTGGTCCTCGCTCCACAACCGGCGTTTGCGGTGCTTCTCGTACGGCAGCCGTTCGTAACCCGGTGTCCGGCTCATGCCGGCGTCCCTCCCCCGTCGTCCGCCCGGCGGCCCAGCGCGTCGAGCGAATCCTTCGCGTCGCTTTCCTGCTGGACGTGCCCCGCGCCGGCCCGGCGGATGGCCTCCCGCAGGGACGACAGCTCGTCGAGGTACTGCTGCAGGATCGCCTGCGCGCCGCCGTCGGCGGATCCGCGCACGCCGAACGCCTGCCGCAGGTGCGCGGCGACCGGACTGGTGCCGTCCTTGAGCGGATGCGCGAGCTGCTTGGCCTGTTCGAGGCAGGCGGTCAGCTCCTGCTGGCGCTTCTCCAGCTCCGCGTCGGCCGCCGCGATCTCGGCCGGGTCCAGCTCGATGACGCCGGTGTCGGCGACGATCTCGGCGGTGCCCGCCCCGGACGGGTCCCGCACGGAATCCGACGTCTCCGGCCGCCCGGACCGGTGCGTCTCCTTGGCCTGTTTCTTGTGCAGCGCACGGACGTCCGACCAGTCCGTAACCCGGTGCGAACTCACCCCAGTCCACCTCCCAGCAGGCGTCCTCGGCGGACGCGCGCACCAGTATGTCAGCCGTCCGGACCGCGGGCATCCGGTCCGGGAAAGTCGGCGATGAGACGACCGCGGCGCGACCGCGGTTCCGCCGATCACCCGGACGGGGGCGCGCGGGTCAGCCAGCAGGCGGGTTCGCACCCCGGACAAGCAGTTCCGCCACCGCGCGGGCGGCCGCCCGAACGTCGTCGCCGAGGTCCGCGGGCAGCGCCCGCTGCAGCCAGAGCGTCGCGAACCCGTGCACGAGCGACCAGGCCGCCGCGCCGGCGACCACCGGATCGACGCTTCCGTCCCGGAACCCGGCGATGGCCCAGTCCAGCGCCTGGCCGCTGCGCTGCCGCGCGGCCCGCAGGTCCGGATCGTCGCCGCGGAGCAGGTCCGCACGGAACATCACCTCGAAATGCGCCCGGTGCGCGACCGCGAACGAGACGTAGGCGACGCCGGCCTCGAGCAGGTCCGACGAGGGCGACATTTCCGCGAGGGTATCCGCGAGGAGGTCGAATCCCTGCGCGGCCACAGCGGTGAGCAAGCCGGTGCGATCGCCGAAATGGTGTGCCGGGGCGGCGTGCGAGACCCCGACCCGGCGGGCCAGATCGCGCAGGTTGACCGCGGCCGGACCGGATTCGCCGAGCACCTCGACGGCCGCGGTCAGCACCGCCTGCCGCAGGTCGCCGTGGTGATAACGCCGTGCCATGCCCCGAGTATGCCATGAACTTGTCAGTGACTAGACGAAGCGGCTAACCTGCGTCTAGTCACTGACAAGATTAACGGGGGGCCCTGCCATGGAACCGCTCGTCACGCTCGTCGCGGTCAGCGTCGCCGCGTTCGTCGTCTGCCTGGTCCGGGGCACGCCCGCCGCTCCGCTGCAGGCCGCGGTGCGCACCGGCCTCGCGGCGATGTTCCTGCTCACCGGATTCGTCCACTTCGCGTTCCTGCGCGCGGACCTGGTGGCGATGGTGCCGCCGTGGCTGCCCGCGCCCGAACTGCTCGTCACGCTCACCGGACTGGCCGAATGGGCGGGCGCGATCGGGCTGCTGATCCCTCGTCTGAGACTGCTCGCCGCGGGCGGGCTCGCCATGCTCCTCGCGGTGATGTTCCCGGCCAACGTCCACTTGGCGCTGACCGGCGAGAACCTTCCGTGGTGGGACGAGCTGCCGTGGCGCACAGCCATGCAGGCGGTCTTCTTCGCGGCGGCCGTGACGGTGCTGGTCGGCGAAGTCCGCCGCAGGTCGGTGCAGCGGGAGAGCGGCGGTGTGAAGTGAAGCGGGAGAGCGGCGGTGTGCCGGGGGCTGGGGTCTCGTGAGTGGCAATGCCGGTTCTCACCGGCATTGCCACTCGCGACCCCGGGTCACACCGGCGCGTGCCAGGCGTCGTATCCGTAGATGGCGTCCGCCGCGGCCGAGTTCGTCCCGCTCTGCTTGAGCCAGCTGTTGCCCCGCGAGGCAAGCTGCACTTCGCGGGTCCGGTCCAGCCGGGCCGCCTGGTATGCCTTCAGCGCGACCTCGATGTTCGGGTACGCCGCCAGCGCTCGCGCCAGCACGACACTGTCCTCGACGGCCATTCCCGCGCCCTGCGCCATGAACGGCATCATCGGGTGGCACGCGTCGCCCAGCAGCGTCGCCAGGCCGGAAGACCAGTTCGGCAGCGGATCGCGGACGTACAGCGCGGATTGCAGCACCGAATCGCACGCCTCCAGCAACGCGCGGGCCTCGGGGTGGAAGCCCCGGTACGCCTCGCGCAGCTCGTCGACATCCCCCGGGGCGGTCCAGGATTCGTGCCGCCATTGGCTTTGCCTCGTCGTGGCGAAGACGAACACGTCCTCGCCGCGGTTGAGCGGGAAAGTCACCAGCTGCGTGTCCGGATCCGGACCCCACCATTTGGTGAAACAGTCCAGGTTCGGCACGTCCACCGAGCCCGCGGGCAGCACCGCGCGGTACGCGACCACACCGGTGAACTCCGGGTGTTCCGCCCCGAACAACGCGGTGCGGACGGCGGAGTGGATGCCGTCGGCGCCGATCACGACATCGGCGGAAACGCTGGTGCCGCTGAAGTCCAGCTCGACTCGGTCCGTTGTGGACAGTCCGGTCAGCTTGTGTCCCAAGCGGACGACGCCGTCCGGCAGCGCGCGTTCCAAGGCGGCCAGCAGATCCGCGCGGTGCATGGTGAGCTGCGGCGAGCCGTAGCGGCGTTCGGCCTCGTCGCCCATCGGCAGCCGCGAGGTTTCTTCGCCGGTGTCCCAGGTGCGGCTGATCCGGAACTTCGGCCGCGCGGCGGTTTCGCGCAGTTCGCCGCCGACGCCGAGGCCGTCGAGGGCGCGGACGGCGTTGGGCGTCAGGTTGATGTCCGCGCCGACCCGGCCGAATCCGGCCGCCTGTTCGTGCACGACCGGCGAGAATCCGGCCTTCCGCAGGGCGGCAGCGGCGGCCAGGCCGCCGATCCCGCCGCCGACGATCGCGATTTCCGGCACAGCGCAAGCTCCTTTCAGACAGTGAGGTCGAGCAGATCGTGGCCCACGACGACCGGGCCGGAGTAGTGCGGGCGGACCCGCGTGAGCCAGCCCTCGTCGTCGAGGCGGGCGGGATCGGCCGGGCCGAGGTGCGACAGCGCGACCCGCCGGGCCCCGGCCGCCGCGGCGACCCGGCCGACGTCCGCCGGCGAGGTGTGCGAGGCGGCGAGGAAGTCCAGCAGCTTCGGCGAATAGCCGATGCTGCGGTAGAAATCGGGCTCCATCGCTTCGTGCACCAGCAAGCCGGCGCCCGCGGCCAGCTCGCCGACCGCGTCGCTGCGGGCGGTGTCGCCGGAGAAGGCGACCACGCCGTGTTCGGTCTCGAACCGGTAGCCCAGCGCCAGCCGCAACGGCGGATGCGGGACAGCCCGAGCCGTCACGCGCACCCGATCGTCCTCGTGCACCACGATTTCCGCACCCGCCGCCACCGAGAGGTCGGCGGGGCGGATGAGCCCGGCCAGCCGCGGCCGGTCGCTGGTCCGCTGCCGCACCGCGACGTCCTGTCCGAACGCGGCGAGACTGCCTGCGACCAGACCCTCGGTGCCCGCGGCGGGCGGACCGGGATCGCTCGGGTCCGGCCCGGGGCCGTAGACCGGCACCGGATCGATGACGCCCTGGTTGGCCGGGCCCCAGCCGAGCAGGAAAAGCGTGAACAGTTCGGCGACGTGGTCGGAGTGCAGGTGCGTCACGAACACCGCGGCCAGATCGCGCAGGGACAGCCCGGCGGCGACGCACTTGCCGAGCGTCCCGTAGCCCGCGTCGACCAGGTAGACGCGTCCGCCGACCACCACCGCGTTCGCGCAGCCCTGCCGGCCCGGCGCCGGGTACGGCCCGGCCGCCGTGCCGAGCAGGACCACGCGCAGCGCGTCCGTCACGGCGAAACCTCTTCCAGCGTGCGGCCCTTGGTCTCCTCGGCGAAGAACCCGGCGACCAGCGCACCGGCCAGGCAGATCCCGCCGAGCACCAGGAACACCGAGGCGAGCCCGCCGCCGCCCGCGTACAGCGCGCCGACCAGGATCGGACCGAGGATCAGGCCGAACCGGTTCAGCACGCCGCCGAGGCTGACGCCCAGCGCGCGGCTGCGGGTCGGGTACAGCTCCGGCGTGTACAGGTACAGGCAGACGTTCACCGCGAAGTTGAACATCGCCGCGAGCGACGACCACACCAGCAGCTGCAACGGGGTCCCGGCGCCGAGCGCGCCCAGCACGACCAGCATCGCGGTCGTCCCGCCCAAGCCCGCCGCCAGCACGATCCGGCGGCCGAGCTTGTCCACGACCAGCGCGGCGATCAGGCAGCCGACGAGACCGGCGACCGACGTGGCGGTGCTGTACCAGAGCGCCTGGCCGATCGAGAGGTGGAACGAGCCCTTGTACAGCGTCGGCAGCCACGAGGTGATGCCGTAGTTGGCGAGGTAGCCGACGAACCAGATCGTCCACACCATCAGCGTGCGCCGCCGGTAGCGACCGGCGAACAGGTCGCGGAACGAACTGCGCTTCGCGGCCGCCGCCGCCGGCACCGCGGTGGTCACGGCGGGTGGAGGCAGCGGTCGGCCGAGCGACTCCTCGACCCGGCGCTCGATCAGCGACATCGTCGCCTCGGCCTTCTCGGTGTGCCCGTGCGCGGCGAGCCAGCGCGGCGATTCCGGGATCCGCAGCTGCAGCAGCACGGCGGCGAGACCGGGAACGGCGGCCAGCGCGAACAGCGGACGCCAGCCCCAGTGCGGGATGACCCAGGCCGCGACCAGCGCGCCGACCGCGAGCCCGGCCGGGAAGACGATCTCGTACATCAACACGAAACGGCCGCGACGGCGAGCCCGGCTGATCTCCGCGATGTACGCGGCCGCGGTCGGCACTTCACCGCCGATCGCCAGGCCTTGGACGAACCGCAGGATCAGGAACGGCAGCAGCGCGGTGCACAACGTCATCGCCAGGCTGCACAACGCCGTGACGGCGACGCACAGGGTGATCACCTTGACGCGGCCGATCCGGTCGGCGGCCCAGCCGGAGGCGAGCGCGCCGAGCAGCATGCCGATCGAGCCGATGGTCAGCGTCGCGGTGCTGGCGGCGGTCGTCATGTGCCATTCGCGGCCGATGACCGGCAGGGTGTAGGCGATCAGCAGCTGGTCGAACGCCTCGAAGAACGTGACGATGCCGATGATCAGGCGAATCGAGACCTGCCATCGCGACATCGGGAGCCGTTCCAGCCGGGCGGCGATGTCCCGCTGGGTCACCTCGGGGGTGGCGGCGATACTCATGGGCCCTCCTCGGAGCCGGAGCGTGCAGTCGATCGTCGGGGGTTCGGGAGCGATGCCACGAACTCAAGGCCTCGCGGCGGGTGCGTGTCGGTGCGGGGAACCCTGCGGGAATCGGAGTCCGTCCGGGTTCCCCTCACGGACTTGACGCGGGGCCGCAGGAAAGTCCGGCGTCCAGGAACCGGACCAGGTCGTCCGCGGCGGAAGGTCCGGCGGGCAGCACGAGCCGATCGGGTGCGTGCGGGTCGAATCCGGGCGTGCCGGGCCACGGTGGCGGCGCGGGCCCGAGAGCGGCGGCGAGGTCCACCGAGGCCAGTTCGGCGAGGTGGGCGGCGGAGCCGAAACCGGCGGCGGCCACGCGGTGGCGCGGCATTCCCAGCCGGGTCCCGAGGTAGTCGAGCGCGCCGGCGAGGTCGGCTTCGAGGTCGGAAAGCGCGAGCGCGGCGAACGCGGCCTCCGCTTTGTCCTGGCCGAAGGTGTGGCCGCCGGTCTCGTAGTAGAACAGCGGCGCGACAGTGACGTATCCGCAGCTTGCGAGCGTGCGGCAGCAGTTCTCGACGGGTTCGTCGAGCCCGGCGGCGCCGTGCAGCACGAGCACCGCGCCGCGCACGCGGCCGGGCGGATGCCGTACCAGCAGCGGCGCGGACGTCCGCACCACCCGGCGGCGGCGATTCGCGGGTCCGTGCCCGTGATGGCGGACTTCGGCAGCTTCGATGGTGCCTCCCACGGCTGGTCTCCCTCAGCTCTCCGGAACCGGCACCGGCGGCACGAACGGCCGCGGCGTCGCGGGCAAAGCGGTCACGTCCACCTCGATCACCGACGGACCGTGCTGGGCCACCGCTTTCGCCAGCGCGTCGGCGAACTGGCCCGGCTTCGACACCAGCGTGTGCGGCAGGTCCAGCGACTGCGCCAGGCGCGCGAAATCGGGGGTGAACAGGTCGACGCCGGCGCGCTGTCCGCGGTGGTGGTCCTGCATGTTGCGCAGCACGCCGTATCCGCCGTCGTTGAACACGACCAGCGCGAGCCACGGCCGTTCCTGCGCCAGCGTGCACAGCTCGCCGAGATGCACCGCGAGGCCGCCGTCGCCGACCATCACCACGGTCGGCGCGTCCGGCGTCGCGAGCGCGGCCCCGATGCCGGTCGCCAGGCCCTGTCCGATGCCGCCGCCGGCCGGGAACACGTTGGTGCGCGGGTCGTGGATGTCCAGCAGCCGGTTGCCCCACTGGCTGGACGGGATGGTCACGTCGCGGGCGATCACGGACTCGGCCGGGAGGCCCTCGCGCAGTGCGGCGCAGATCTCCGCGTACGGGCCGATCGCCTCGTTCAGGCTGTCCCGCACGGCTTTCCGGGTCTCGATGACGCGGTCGCGCCAGCCCGGTTCGGTGTTGGCTTCCACAGTGGACAGACCGGCGAGCACGGTCGCGGCATCGCCTCGCACTCCGACGGTGGCCGGGTAGACGCGGCCCAGCGCTTCGGCGTCGACGTCGATCTGCAGGTGCCGCTCGGGCAACGCGAGGTGGTAGTGCTTGGTTTCGTTCGAGCGGAAGTGCGTGCCGATCGAGACGAGCAGGTCGGCGTCGGCGAGGAGCCGGGCCGACTGCTCGTGCGCGGCGAAGTTCCCGACGACCAGTTCGTGGTTCTCCGGCACCGTGCCGCGGCCGGAGTTGCTGGTGAACACTGCCGCACCGAACCGTTCCGCGAGCGCGCGCACCTCGTCGCGCGCGCCGGTCGCTCCCCCGCCGAGCCAGAACACCGGACGGCGTGCGGCAGCGAGCAATTCGGCGGCTTCCGCGAGCACAGCGGCGTCGGGCGGCGGGATCGGCGCCGGCTCAAGCGAGCCAGGACGGAACTCGTGTCGCGAATACTGCAGATCGATAGGCCATTCGACGCTCGCCGGGCCGCTCGGCACCGACAGCGCGTGCCGGATCGCCGCGCGCAGCGTCTCCTCGGCGGTCTCCACCGACGTCACCGTGACCGCGTGCTTGGAAATCGCGGTCAGCATGCCGATCTGGTCACGCGTCTCGTGGATCACGCCGCGGCCGCTGCCGAGGAATTCGGAGTCGATCTGGCCGGTCACGTGCAGCACGCGACTGCCCGCCGTGAGCGCCTCGACCAGCGCGCCCGCCGCGTTGCCCGCGCCGGTGCCGGTGCTGGTGATCGCGACGCCGAGGCCGCCGCTGGCGCGTGCGTATCCGTCGGCGGCGTTCACCGCGGCTGCTTCGTGCCGCACGGGCACGAACCGCGAATGCCGCGCGACCGCTTCCACCAGCGGCAGGTTGTGCACACTCACCACGCCGAAGGCGGTGTCCGCGCCGGCTTCGGACAGCAGGCGAACGAGAAGCTCGCCTCCGTGACCGTGATTCATGGGTCCGTCCCTTCTAGACGTAACGGGCGATGCCGCCGCCGACGTCGATCGTCGCGCCGGTCACGTAGGAGGCACGCGGCGAAAGCAGCGTGACGATGGGGAAAGCGACCTCTTCCGCGGTGCCGAGCCTGCCAAGCGGAATCCCCCGGCCGGCAGCCAGCTCCGCTGACCAGTCCACAAAGGACAGCCCGCTGCCGGAAGCCTCGTACCTGCGTCGCCACTGTCCGGTGTCGACCAGGCCGAGGCAGACCGAGTTGACCCGCACGCCGTCCCCGGCCAATTCGGCCGCCAGAGTCGTGGAGAGATTGAGCAGCGCCGCCCTCGCCGCCGAAGTGGCCGCCAACCGGGGTTCGGGCTGCCGCGCGAGGATCGCGTTCACGTTCACCACAGCCGGATTCGCCGCCGTCCGCAGCCACGGCAACGCGGCCCGGACGACGTGCAGCACTGAGAAGATCTTGAGGTGCAGCTCGGCGCGCCACTGGCCGTCGGTGGTCTCGGCGAGCCGCGCCATCAGCGACCGGCCCGCGTTGTTCACGACCCCGGCCAGGCCGCCCAGCTCACGGGCGGCCTCGGCGACGAACGTTTCCACCTGCGCCTGGTCGAGCACGTCGCAGGACGCGGTGTACAGCCGGGCTCCCTCGGCGCGGGGCAGATCGGCGAGGGCCTTTTCCAGCCGGACGCCGTCGCGGGCGCAGGCGGCGACGTGCGCGCCCTCGGCCAGCAGCGCGGCCGCGGTCGCGAGCCCGACGCCGGAGCTGGCCCCGGTCACGAGCACCGCCGCGCCCTTCAATCCCAAATCCACGGGTTTTCCCTTCAGCTGCAGACGAATCCGCCGTCGACCACGAGGGTCTGGCCGGTGATGTAGGAGGCCGCGTCGGACAGCAGGAACGCCACCGAACCGACGACGTCCTCCGGCTGCTGCGGCCGGGTCAGCGCGCGGTTCATCGCGTACAGCTCGTGCCGCTCCCGCGGAATGCCCGCAGTGGCTTCGACTTCGGTCAGCCCGGGCGCGACCGCGTTGACCGTCACGCCGTCCGGGCCGCCATCCCGCGCCATCGTGCGAGTCATCGCGATCACCGCGCCCTTGGAGGCCACGTACTGGACCAGTCGCGGCGAGCCGTACAGGGCGGCGTCGGAGGCGAGGTTCACGATGCGTCCGCCGGTCCGCGCGAGCTGCGGATACAGCGCCCGGGAGACGAGCCACGGACCGCGAGCGTTGACGGTCATCAACGTGTCCCACGCTTCGACGTCCAACTCGGCGAAGTGCTTGCCGCCCACGCCGTCCGCCATCGCCGCGTTGTTCACCAGGCCGTGCAACGGGCCGAGCTTCGCGACCGCGTCCGCCAGAGCCTCGACCGACTCCGGATCCGCGACATCCGTGTCGATCCGGTGTGCCTCGACGCCCTCCGCGTGCAACCGGGCGACCCCGTCCGCGGCCCGGTCCGGAGAACGTTCGGCAATCACGACGCGACCGCCTTGACGGCCGATCTCGCGGGCGATCGCCCAGCCTAGCCCGCGGCCCGCGCCGGTGACCACATACAGCCGGTCCTTCATCGCGCCACCACCGAGTCCACTTGGGACAGAAAGTCCACGACCTCGGCGGAAAACCGGTGCGGCGCTTCCTGATTCGCCGCGTGCCCGCCGGGGAGCATTTCGAGCCGTGCGCCCGGAATCGACGCGGCGAGCCGTCGCGACTCGGACACCCCGGTCACCTGGTCGTGCTCGCCGACGAGCACCAGCGTCGGCACCGAGATCCGGGACAGCCGAGGACCGTGGTCCGTCTCGGCCATCGATTCCGCGGCGGAGGTGTACCCGGGCAGCCGAATCCCCGCCATGATGTCCTCGACCCGTTGCGCCACCGCGGGATCCGCGCCAGGCGCGAGCAGCCGAGGCGCGCGCCGGCGCGCGAATTCCGCCGCACCCACCCGGTTCAGTTCGCCCGGCCGGGCCCGCATCACCGCGGCCCGCTCGGAGTCGATGCCGGAGCCGCGGGTCGAATCGGCCAGCACCAGCGACCGCACGACCTCCGGATAGTCCAGCGCGACCCGGGTCGCGATCACGCCGCCCCACGAGACGCCCACGAGATGTGCGGGGGCCGCGTCCAGCGAGGTCAGCAGACGGCCGACGAGCGCCGCGTATCCGGCCATGCCCAGCGGCTTTTCCGGATCGGCCGAACTGCCGTAACCCGGTGCGTCCCAAGCCAGCACGCGGTGTTTCGGCGCCAGGCCGGCCAGCTGCGCGTCGAACGAAGCGCTCGAACCGCCGATGCCGTGCAGCAACAGCACGGGACTGCCGTCCCCGGCGATCCGCACCTGCACACCGTCCACTGTGGAGGTCACCGGAACACCGCCCTCGGCGTCGCCAGCGCTTCCAGCGCGGACAGCACCGCGTACGGCACGACCCGGCTCGACGTCGGCGTCTGCGGCGACGGCCGGTTCCGGATCTCGAACCGGTACTCCCCCGCCGGCCCGGCCGCGGTGATCACGTGCGAGGTCAACGGCGCGGCCGGATCGGCGATCACCGCCGCCTCCACGACGTCCCAATCCCGCACCGCCAACGCCACCGACGCAGCCACATTCGCCGATTTCGGGAACGCCGCGGTGATCTCCCGCGCAGGCCCGCGCCGCAGCTCGACCGGAGCGGTCGCCTCCCGCAGCGCGTCAGCCTCTTCCGCGGACATCCACGGCTGGACCAGCGAAGACGCCTTCTTCGTCGTCTCGATGACCACCCGCTCGAACCGCCCGAGCAGCGCCGCCGAACGCAACAGGTCAAGCCCGCCGATCGCGCCAGTCGACAACTGGACCGCACCCGGCCCGGCCGCGAGCAGCTTCTCCAACAACCCGTCCGCCGCCAGCGCGCCGACCGAAACCACCAGCAGGTCGCACCCCGCCGACAGCACCTGCGGTCCGGCGTCCGCCAGCGCCCGCTGCCCGGCGGCCTCGACCACCAAGTCCGAAACGGACAGCAGCTCCGGCAGCGCGCACATCGGCAGTCCCGCCGGGGAAAGCGCCGGATCGACCACCCCGCCCAGCTCCGCGCCCGGGACCAGCCCGTCGCGCAGCGCCTCCGCGACGACCGAACCGATCGACCCCGCGCCCAGCACTCCTACCTTCACGACTGCCACCACGCCGAGTAGCCGGGATCCGGCACGCCGCGCATGTGCGCGCGGACGTCCTTCGACGGCGGACCCGCGGTGCCCCACAGGTCGGACAGCTCCGGCGTGCGCCGCCACACCCGGCACAGCCACGCGTCTTCCTCGACCTGCGCGACCTCGGAGGTGTACTCGCAGACGAGCCCGGCCGGGTCGGCGAAGTAGCCGAACGTGTTGCTGCCCGGACCGTGCCGGCCGGGACCCCACAGCGGCGTGACGCCGTTGTGCTTGAGCCGCCCGATGCCGCGCATGAAATGGTCGATCGAGTTCATCTCGTACGCGATGTGGTTCACCGACGCGAATTCCGCCTGGTTGAAGGCGATCACGTGGTGGTCGGCGTTGCAGCGCAGGAACGCCATCTGGTGCTCGGACCAGTCGGAGATCCGCATGCCCAGCACCCGCGTGTAGAACTCGCAGGCCGCGTCGATGTCGGCCGTGTTGAGCACGACGTGCGCCAGTTTCCGCGGCACCGCGGCGCGCCCGTACGGATCGCCCGGGACCACAGCGTCGACCTCGGCGGACAGCTCCACCAGCCGGCCTTCCGGATCGGCGAAGCGCAGGCCGTACCCGCCGCCGACCTGGTCGAGCTTGCCGGGTTCGGTGACCAGCGGAACGCCGTGCGCGGCCAGGCGGGCGGCGGCCGCGTCGACCTCGCGCGCAGTGGCGACGGCGAAGGCGATCTTGCCCAGCGCGTTCTGGTCGGCCTGTTCGAGCTGGAGCACGTGGTGCTCGTCGCCGGAACCGCGCAGCCACACAGCGCCGCGGTCGGCTTCGACCTGCTGCAGCCCCCAGACTTCGCGGTAGAACTCGCCGGAATCGGCGCACTGCGTCGAACGCAGCGTCACCGCGCGCAGGGCGCGGAGCCGCGCGATGGGTTCGGCGGACATGAGGCCTCCTGAAAGGTCAGCGGGTCGGGGCGGGCACGGGCGCGGCAGTCGCGGGGGCTGCGGCGGGAGCGGCGAGCACGGCGGCCTGGCGGCGGGCTTCCGACCGCAGCAACCGGCGCATCCGGACGAGCGCGATGTCGTGCTGGTACAGGTTTTCCCGGTCCCACGCGTCGAGCGGCATCGCCTCGGCCATCTCGCGGTCCTGCTCCAGCACCGCCCAGTGCCGGGCTTCGAGCCGGTTGCGGTAGAGGACGCGCCAGCTGTCGCGTTCCCAGCCGGAAACCTTGCGGCAGCGCCAGAAGAAGGCCGCGTGCTGGGTTTCGTTGATCGCGCACAGCGCCGCGACGATAGTGAACGCACCGCCCGGACCGGCGGTTTCCGGGTACGGGATGTCGAGCGTGACCCACTGGGCGCCGGCTTCGGTCAGCTGCACCCAGTCGAAGTTCACGCCGCGCTGGTCGGTCTTCTCGAAGACGAACCCGTCGTCGATCGCGCGGATCTGGAAGACGGCCTCGCGCTTGCCGCCGAACATGGTGTGGCTGTTGCGGTGCAGGAACGCGCCGTGCATCGGGTCGAGCAGGTTGTCCAGGGAGTAGCCATACGGCGCGTCCCATTCGACGTAGCAGGGGAAGGCGTCCCACTCGCCGCCCGCGATCGGGTCCGGCAGCTGCAACGGCGTCGGCTCGGCGGCCTCGTCCAAGCCGAACCAGGCGAACACCGCACCGGCGTGTTCCTCCGCCGGGAACGTCCGCAGCGCGCGACGGCCCTCCAGCGCACATCCGGGGCTGCCCGGGACCGACACGACGACACCGTCGCCGTCCACCTGCACGCCGTGGTAGTTGCAAGCGACCCGGTCGCCCATGTGCACCCCGAGCGAAAGCCGCGCGCCACGGTGCGGACAGCGGTCTTCCTGAACGTGCACGACCCCTGCGGAGTCGCGCCAGAGCAGCAGTTTCTCCCCGGCCCGCTCGATGCGGGTCAGCTCGCCGCGGTTGACGGTGCCGGACGGGCACAGCGGGTACCAGCGGTCGCGCAGGCCCAGCGCCAGCAGCTCCTCAGCGGTTCTGGTCGCCATCACGCCTCCCCCGCCAGCCGCGCCAGTTCGGCGGTGAACGTCTCTTCGGTCCAGTCGGAGCCGTCGGCCGGGCGCAGGCCGCCCGCGTTGAGCGCGGAGACCACGCCGGGCAGGTCGTGCACACCCCGGCCGTAGACCGCTTCCAGCTCGTCGGACAGCGCGTTCTCGTAGCTCGTCGGCGGGGCGGTGCGGCTCTGCACCGGCCGCAGCTGCAGCGGCATCGGGCGTTCCCTTCGGTTCGTGGTGGTCAGGCCTCGTGAGTGGCGATGCCGGTTCTCACCGGGATTGCCGCTCACGACGCTCAAGCGGCGGCGGACGGGGCGAGCGCGGCCTGCCCGGCGGCGGTGAGCACCGCGGGCACCCGCAGCCCCGGTCCGCGCGGAGCGGCCGGTTCGGGGGCGAGCAGCCCGGCCAGCTGGTGCCCGAGTGTCGGGTCGCAGCAGGCGAGGCCGTCGACGTAAAGGTGCGGTTCGCGGCTGCACGTCATTTCCACGTGCCCCGCGGCGGCGGCGCGCAGCACGGCGAGCTGCCGGTGGGTGTGTCCGGCCATGGCCGGCTCCTAGAGGTCAAGAACGAGTTCGGCGGAGCGGCACCGCGACACGCACAGCATCATGGTCCCGGCGGTCGCCTTCTCGTCGTCGTCGAGCACGAAATCGCGGTGGTCCGGCTCGCCGGAGAGCACCTTCGTTTCACAGGTCCCGCACACGCCCTCGCGGCACGAGGTCGGCACGGAGATCCCGGCGCGGCCGAGAGCGTCCACAATGGACTCGTCGGCGGCGACCGCGACCCGGGTCCCGGAACCGGCGCACACGACGTCGAATCCCGTTCCCGGCGCGGCTGCCGGAGCCTCGGGGGCCCGGAAGCGTTCGACCCGCAGGGCGGCCGTTTCCGGCAGGGCCGCCTCGACCGCGCGGAGCAGCGGTTCGGGGCCGCAGCAGTGCACGACCGTGCCCGGCGCGAGCCCGGCCAGCCTCGCGGCCAGATCGGGCGGACCGCCGTGCTCGTCGTCGGCGTGTACTTCCAGCCGGTCCCCGGCGAGGCCGGAAAGCTCGTCCAGGAAAGCCATTCCGCCGCGCGACCGTCCACAGTAGAGCATGGACCACGGCGCGCGGCCGCCGGCGAGTTTCCCGGCCATCGCGAGGATCGGGGTCACGCCGATGCCGCCGGCGATGAGCAGGTGCTCCGGAGCGTCGTGCAGCTCGAAGGTGTTGCGCGGGCCCTCGACGGGCAGGACGCTGCCCGCGGTGAGCCGCTCGTGCACCCACGCGCTGCCGCCGCGCGAGGATTCCTCCCGCAGCACCGCGACCGTCCAGCTGTGCCGATCGGCCGGGTCGCCGCAAAGAGAGTACTCGCGCACCAGCCCGTTCGGCAGGTGCAGGGAAAGATGCGCTCCCGGCTCCCAGCCGGGCAGCGGCTTTCCTTCCGGATCGCGCAGTTCCACCTGCGTGACCCGGTCGGCCAGCCACGTCGTCCGGTGCACCCGCAGCATCGTCGGCATCGCGGTCGTCCTCAGCGAGTGACGCCGTGCATCGGCGAGGTGGGCGGGTAGGTCGGCAGCTGCGGCTTCTGCGCGCCGATGATGACGCAGAACAGCGCGTCGGTGTCGCCGGCGTTGCGCAGGCTGCGCGGCACCCCGGCGGGCACGCGGATCAGGTCGCGGTAGCCGAGCACGCGGGTCGCGGTCTTGGTGCCGTCCTCGACGTCGTGCACGGTCACCTCCAGCGTGCCTTCGAGGACGAAGAACGCCTCTTCCACGTCGTGGTGGGTGTGCTCCGGGCCGATCGCGCCGACCGGCAGCCGCATGTTGGAGAAGGTGAAGTGCTCCGAGGGCAGCTGGCGGGCGTCGCCCTCGTGGTTGCCGGTCGCGCCGGAGCCGATGTAGCGGATCTGCGCGCGGCGGAACTCGTCGCCCTTCGCGGCGGCCTGGAAGCCGAGGGTGTCCCAGTCCTCGTACCGCGTCTCGCGAGCGGCGATGCACGAGTCGATGAGCTCCTCAAGGTGCTGATTCGTGCTTTCGGTGGTGGTCATCGCGGGGCAACTCCTCCGGTGGTCCTCGGCGGGCTCGCCGCCGAATGCCTTAGGTCTAAGAGACTTACTGATAAGGGTTGTACCCCGAGGGCTGTGATCCGCACAACCCCTCAGGCCTAAAATTCTTTCCGGCGGTTCCCGGCGGCTCGCGCGCCGTGCGGGGCTTCGCGGACCTTGGCGCCCGGGTGGCCGCGGCCGCAGGTCCGCGAGGGGATCACCGGCGGCAACCCCGCCCTCCGCTCCGGCTGCGACAAGAGCCGCCCGGCCCCGCAACCGCGCCCATGGCGCCGCCTGGAAGCCAGGTACCGGTCCTTGATCCGGCCAGAGGGTTGACGAAATCTTAGTCCTAAGGTTTCCTCGGTCGCATCCCCGTCACCCGTGCCGAAAGGACGTCGCCCATGCAGCCCTTCCCCGTCCCGCCCGACGAAATCCCGGTCGGCGGCGGCTGGCAGCGCGGCGGCGGTCCCGCGTCCGCGTGCGTGGATCCCGCCGACGGGTCAACGGTCGCCTCGATCCACGCCGCCGACTCCGCCCAGGTCGACGCCGCCGCCCGCGCCGGTGCCGCGGCCGCCGCGGACCCGGCGTGGCGAGACCTGCTGCCGCACCGGCGCGCCCGGCTGCTGGCCCGCGTCGCCGACGCGATCGAGGACCACGCCGAGCCGCTCGCCCTGCTGCAAACCCGCAACACCGGCAAGGCGCTCGGCGAAACCCGCGCGCTGGTCGCGAGCGCGGCCGGCACTTTCCGGTACTACGCGGCCGCGCTCGAAACCCTCGAAGGCGAACTCCCGCCGAGCCGCGGCGCGCACCTGACGATGAGCGTGCACGAACCGATCGGAGTCGTCGGCGCGATCACGCCGTGGAACTCGCCGATCGCCAGCGACGCCCAGAAAATCGCCCCCGCGCTGGCCGCCGGGAACGCTGTCCTGCTCAAACCCGCGGAGGCCACTCCCCTGGTTTCGCTGGCACTGGCCCGCCTCGTCCAGGACGCGGGCGTGCCGCCCGCGCTGCTGTCGGTCCTGCCCGGCCCCGGCACGGTCGTCGGCGACGCGATCTCCCGGCACCCGCTGGTCGGCAAGCTCGCCTTCACCGGCGGCACGACCACCGGGCGCGTGCTGGGCCGCGTCGCCGCGGACCGGATCATCCCGGTCACCATGGAACTGGGCGGCAAATCCCCGACGATCGTCTGCGAGGACGCCGACGTCGAGGAGACCGTCGCCGGAATCCTGTATGGAATCTTCTCCTCGACCGGCCAGAGCTGCGTCGCCGGATCGCGAATCTTCCTGCCGCGCAGGCAGTACGACGAATGGGCTTCCCGGCTGATCGCCGCTGCCACCGCCTTGCGACTGGGCCCGGGCACCGACCCCGCCACTCAAGTCGCTCCGCTGGCGACGTTCGCGCACCGCGACAAGGTGGCCGCGATGGTCGACCGCGCCCGCGAAGAAGGTGCGGTCGTCCGCTGCGGTGGCCGAATCCCCGATGACGAACGCTTGTCGCGCGGCGCGTACTACCTGCCCACCCTGCTGGACGGCCTCGCCCCGGACGCGAAGACGTGCCAGGAGGAAATCTTCGGACCGGTCGGCGTCCTGCTGCCCTACGAGGACGAGGAAGATCTGGTCGCCCAGGCCAACTCGACCGTCTACGGCCTGGCGTGCGGTATCTGGACCGCCGACTACCGCCGCGCGCTTCGGCTGGCACGCCGCGTCGAGGCCGGGACGGTGTGGATCAACACCTACAAGCAGTTCAGCATCTCGACACCGTTCAGCGGCACCAAGGAAAGCGGCCTCGGCACGGACAAGGGCCGCACCGCGATCCGCAGTTACCAGCGGCAGAAGAGCCTGTACCTGAGCCTCGCGGACGAGCCGATCCCGTGGGCGCGGGGCTGAATCAGCAGGTTCGGACCTTGCCGTGCCGCACTGCCAGGACTCGGCGACGTGGTTGAAGACGTTTCGGATCTCGGACAAGAGATACGGTGGCGATCGGCGAGGAGGCAGCCGGAGGCCGTTGCATACCGCCCGCGGCAGCGCCATGGTGACTGCCCCAACGGCGAGCGCCGCGATGAAGACGGGTTCCGGACACCGCGACGGCGACCGGCTGTCGAGCACTCGCCTTACCCGCGGCGGCGGCCGCAGCTTTCTCTGTGCTGACGGTCGCCAGGTAACCGGGGGCCGCCCCGCCCAGGACGATCGGGGCGATGATCATGCGCAGTCCGCCGTTGATATCCACAAGTTCCGAGGCGAGCGCACGGCAGCTCTCGCATCCGTCCAAGTGGTTCTCGACCCGAAGACGCTCCCGTTGGGGCAGTCCGTCGCCCGGCAGCCTTCCGCTTGGTTCTCCGACAAATGGACCTGCAGACAGGCCTGCCGGAGCCCCTCGCGGGCGCGGTAGGCGAGCGCCGAGACACCGTGGGGGGTCAGTCCGAGCAGCGGCGCGACCTCGGCCGGGCTCTGCTGTTCGATCTCGGTGTGCCACAGCACTGCCTGCCAGCGTTCGGGCAGCCAAGCGAACGCCTTCGCGGCGAGCGCCGACCGCGGTGTCCGCGAACGGCACAGCCAGCGCCGCCGCGTCCTTGCCGATCGGCTCGGACAGGTCTTCGGTCACGTCGTGGGCGACATGCCACAGCGTGGTCAGCAGATACGCGCGG
The DNA here is from genome assembly GCF_900115345.1 of Amycolatopsis rubida. Classification (GTDB taxonomy): domain Bacteria; phylum Actinomycetota; class Actinomycetes; order Mycobacteriales; family Pseudonocardiaceae; genus Amycolatopsis; species Amycolatopsis rubida. Next base: position 101,778 of record NZ_FOWC01000005.1, read on the forward strand.
AAGGCCGAGCCGGGTCCTTTGCCCGCGCACAGGGCGTTGAACACCCTCGCGAACGCCTCGGACACCAGGTCGTCGGCCTCCGCATCGGATTTGGCGAGCTGGCAGGTCAGGTTGCGGGCCGCCTCGCAGTGCCGTTCGTAGAGGGTGCCGTAGGCGCTGACCGTTCCCGCACGCACGGCGGCGATCAACTCGGCGTCACTCTGGCCGGCGGGAACGGACACGCGGGCCGCCTGGGGTCGTGATGCCCGGAGGACTGGCGGACACGAGGGGCATGCCGAGGTTGGCTACCGTCCCCGCACTCCATGACAGCTTTTCCGGCCGACCCCGATCCGCGCGCCGGCGAGTCGGGGAATCGTGCTGCCCGCTTACGCCTGGACTCTGCTCGCGATGACCGTCCTGCTCGCCCTCGTACGGCTCGCGGTCTTCCGCCGCGCCCTCCACGCCGTCGCGAGTGGAATATTCCCGCCGACGACCGGGAACGGCTCATGCTCGCCCGCTATCCGCGCGCTCCGAAGAATGCTCCGCCGCGGGACCAGGAGAAGTGACCCCGGGCCGACGGACTCAGCCGCCGAACTCGGCCTGGTCCAGCGACTGCTCCAGTTTCCCCAGCAATTTCGCCAGCTGCGCCCGTTCCGTCGCGGTCAGCCCGGCCAGCATGCGGTTCTCGTTGGGAAAATGCTCGTGCACCACTTTGTCCGTGGCCGCGAGCCCGTCCTCGGTGAGGCCGATGAACACGACCCGCCGGTCGTCCTCGTCGCGTTCGCGGCGGACGAGCCCGGCCTGCACCAGCTTGTCGACCCGCTGCGTGATGCCGCCGGTGGTGAGCAGGTTGGTGTCGGCGAGGTCCCCCGCCGTGCGCCGGTACGGCGCGCCGCCCCGCCGGAGCGCGGCGAGGATCCCGAAGTCCGCCACCGTGATCCCGTGGCGGGAGAACACGCCCGTCAGCTGCCGCTGGTACCGGTCGAACGCACGATGCAGCCGCCCGAACACCGCGAGCGGCGACGTGTCGACCTCCGGCGCCTCGGCGCGCCACTGCGCGAGCATCTCGTCGACCTCGTCCGGCTCGGTCCGCTTCGGCATCCGGCACCCCCGTAAATAGCTTTGGGCTAAGAATAGCACCACTAAGATTTTCGGGAGGCCCCGCACGGGGCTACGGTGACCGCATGACGGTCAAGCGGATGGACAACGTCCTCATCGTCGTCGAGGATCTCGACGCGGTCATCGCGTTCTTCGTCGAACTGGGGCTGGAACTGGAAAACAAGGGCCCGCTGGACTGGCGCGGCGCGGAAAAGGTGGTCGGACTGGCCGACATCCGGCAGGACGTGGCCATGCTGCGCGTCCCCGACGGTCCCGGCCGGGTGGAACTGGCGAAATTCCACCAGCCGAAGGCGATCGCCCCGGAGCCGTGGAAGGCCCCCGCGAACACGCTCGGCATCCGCCGGATGATGTTCGCGGTCGACGACTTGGAGGACACTTTGGCCCGCCTGCGCGCCCACGGAGCCGAGCTGGTCGACGAAGTGGTGCAGTACGAGAACATCTTCCTGCTGTGTTACGTACGGGGGCCGGAGAACATCGTCGTCGGGCTCGCCCAAGAACTCGGCTGAACGCGCCGGAAGCGGTGCCGCTCCCAGCGGACAGCACCGCTTCCGGCAGAGGACACACCACCCGGATCCCCCGTCGCGTTCCTCCCGCACCCGGCGCGATCGACGGTCCGCTCCCGCCCGGTTCGAGCTTCTTCGGCCCGGCCGTTGCGCGCGAAATCCGACCCAGCCGCGGTGTCCTGCCGCGGCGCGGGGCTCGCACCGACGAAGCGGTACCGCGTGTCGCCCGGCAAGAAGTGCATGGCGCTGCGCAGCTGCCCGTAGACGGCAGGCACCTGGTCGCACGCGGCGAAATGCGCGCGAACATAAGGTGCCGGGTCGGCGATGTCCGGCTGCCCCGATACGAAGAACACCGGACCGTGTGTCGGCACCGGCCGCGATGACGCCTCCGCCCTGGGAGGGACCGGCGGCGGCTCTCTGCCCGGTGTCGACGCGGTCGTGGAAAACGCTGCCCTGCCAGGCGTTCTCGGCGATCAGGTACTGCGCCCCGTCGAGCATCTCCGTGCCGGAGCCGGACTGTCCGGTGTTCGCCGCGGCGACGAGGCAACCCCAGCCGGCGAGATGGGTGAACAGGAGTTCGTACTGGCCGACGGTGGCACCGGTGCCATTGCCCCAGATCAGCGCCAGCGGCTTTCGCGGGCTGGTCCGGCCGGCTGAACGAACGCGTGCCGGGCTCCGGGATCAGTTGTAGAAGTGGATGTAGCGGAACGACGACGCGCTCACGTCGTGCACGAGGTAGTGCCCGTCGCCGGCCCAGTTGTAGTCCTCGACGGTGACCGTGCCGCCGTGCACGCTGTCGACGATGGCGACGTGGCCGTAGGTGCCGTTGTCGGTCTGGGCGATCGAGCCCTCGGTCGGGTTGTTGTCGACGCGGTAGCCGTTGTTGCGGGCGTTGTCGTCCCAGTACTTCGCGTCGCCGTAGTTGTTCGCGCTTTCGCCGTGGCGCGCGATGTTGAACGCGGCCCACGAGACGCACTCGCGGTTGTACATGTTCCAGTCGTCGACGACGGAGTCCTGCGGCACGTTGCGCCACTTCGCGGGGTAGATGTCGCCGATGGCGCTCGCCGTCGACGAGGCCGGGACGGTTCCGAAATGAGCGGCCATCGACGTCGCCTGGGCAGCCGTCTCAGTGGTCGCGGTGGCGGTGGCCGTACCGCTGACGGCGAAGGCTGCGACGGCGGCGAAGGTCAGAATGGCGCGGGAGGGACGGCGCATGGGGAAGACCTTTCGGTGTTCGGGGAGTGAATGCGCCGTGACGGTAAGTCGCCGATCACCTCCGAACCAGGCCTTTGTGGACAACTGGTCCGCCGGGGGAAGTCTTGCCTGGTCGGCGGCGGTTGTTCACAGAATTGGCGGTGCCGGCCGGGTTCACCATTGCCAGCCGGTGCCGTAGATGCCGGGCCGGACGTCCCGCAGCGCCAGCGTCGTGGTGTGCGTGGCCCCGGCGGACAATGGACTGCCGGGATGTTCGGGACCGCCGAGCCCGCGCTGTTCGAAGGACCGGACACGGCGCGGAACTCGCGAACCGAAGCTGACCTGGCAGACGTACTCCGCGACCGGGCGGGTGAACCGGCGGTGGTAGTGGCCGGTCGGCGATCCCGGCGGGAACCGGATCTCGTACTCGACAATCGTCACCTCGCCCAGCGCCAGCGCGCGCTCCAGCCGCAGTTCGGCCGCGACCATGCCGGTCTCGCGGTCGACGCAGACCCGGCCGACCCGCGCCGAGCGCACGCAGCGGTAAACCGGGTCCGCGGTCAGGAACGAATCGGCCTGGTAGTAGGCCATCATGCGGTCCACGCCGTCGACGGCGGCCTCGGCGACCATCCGGACCTGCAGCGCGCGTTCGCCGCCGTGCTCGTCGAGCAGCATGCGGTCGTGGATCGACCAGAACGACAGCTGCCCGTCCGGCGGGGGTTTCAGCTCGGCGGAGAACGCCCGCAGCTGCGGCCACAGCCGGCGGCGTTCGATCCGGCAGGCGGGTTCGCCGAGCCAGCGCCCGCGCGGCGCTTTGGGGCCGAGCCTCGACGTCAGCGTCCCGGGTTCGAGGCTCAGCACGGATTCCAGCTGCGCGACGGCGGCGATCGAGGTCTCGCGTTCCGGTTGCGACCGGCCGCGCCGCCAGTAGGACAGCGCCGAGCGCGAAAGCCGCACCCCGCGCGCGGCGAGGTGGTGCTGGAGCCGGTCGAGCGACAGCCCGGATTCCTCGATCGCGGTGTCCAGCGTGACCGCGAACGAGCCCGCGGAAGGCCGAGTCACGGTTCCAGGATGATCTCCCGCACGGGCGTTCCGGAACCCACGAAAGTCCGCATTTCCCCCACGATATCCGACGAACGACGCTGGTCCGGCGGGCCGCTGCGGGCCACAGTGGACGCCGTGCCCTCGTTCGCCGACGCACTGGACGCCGCCATCAGCGGCGCCGGACTGACCTTGGACCGGCTGCGCGAACACTTGGCCGCCCGCGGGGTGACGGTGTCGCGCAGCGCCCTGGCCTACTGGCGGACCGGGCGATCGCTGCCGGGCCGCGAGGCGTCGCTGCACGCGGTCGTCGAACTCGAACAGGTGCTCGGCCTTGGCGCGGGCGGCCTCACGTCGTTGCTCGGGCCGCAAGACCGGCAGTGTTCCCGCCCGCAGCGGACTCCCCTGCTCGAACGGCGCCGGCTGTGGCCGTCGGTGCGGCCCTCGTCGCTCGAATTCGACCTGCCGCCGGAGGACCAGGTGCGGCTGCGGTCGGTGCACGACGAACTTCTCGTGGCCGAGGATCGCCAGGAACGCCTGCTCAGAGTGCGCTTGGTGGCCGAGGCCGCGGTGGACGGGGTCGTCCGGATGGCCGCCTACTACCAGACCGAGGACCGCGCGCGGCAGCCTCCGCGCTTCGCCGCCGGACACTGCTGCCACGCGGGCCGGACCCGGGTCGACGCGGTCAGCGGGCTCCTGATCGCGGAGCTGTTTTTCGACCGGGAACTGCGAGCCGGGGACGTCGCGGCGGTGGAGTACGAATTCGTGTTTCCGCCCGGCCGTCCGGTGCAGGGATACCACCGCAGGTTCACCCGGCCCGCTCCCCTCTACACCTGCCGCGTGCAATTCGGCTCGAACGTTCCCGAAAGCATTCGCCGTTTCGAACAACGCGACCTTGCTGCACCCCGCCGCAAAGTGGAAGAACTGCGCGCTACCGGGAGCGGCGCGGCGACGCTGGCGGCGCGGGACGTCCGCGCCGGGATCATCGGCGTCGAGTGGACCTGGTAGCAATTCTGTGAACGCGGCCCGCTGAACTGGGGAAATCCGGGCTCCACGGCGTGGTTTCCACTTTTCGCGGCCGAGGCGGGAACGCGGTTCTTACCGTGCGCAGTGCTGTATTCCTCCTCACCAATCCGGAGCAGCACATGCGAAGTCCGACTCTCCTCGTGGCCGCTTTCCTGACGACAGCGACACTTTCCCCGCCGGCACCGCCGGTGATCCCGCTGCCCGCAGCCCCTGCCGTCCCCGCGGGCGCCACCGCGGACAGTTCCGCTCTGCCCGGCCAAGTCACCGTGTCCGTCGCGCTCAAGCCCCGCGACGAAGCGGGAGCCGAACGGTACGTCGCCGACACGGCCGACCCGAACTCGCCGCTGTACCGCCATTACCTCAGCGCCGCCGAATACACCGAGCGGTTCGGCCCCACCGCCAGTGCGGTCGACCAGGTGCGGAAGTACTTGACCGGCAAGGGGATGCGCATCGACGACGTCACCGGCAACCGCCAGGTCGTCACCGCGTCCGGCATCCCCGGCGCAGTGGAAACCGCGTTCAGCACCTCGCTTTCCGGCTTCCGGTCAGCCAAGGGCGAGCGGTTTTTCAACGCTACCGAGGCAACCGCGGTCCCCTCGGACATCGCCGCGGTCGTCCGCGGGGTCACCGGCCTGACGAACCGGCCCGCCGCGCACCGGGCGAGCGCACCGGCGGGCCCGTCCGGTCCCGGCGGCGGCTACACCCCGGCACAACTGCGCACCGCCTACAGCATGACCGGCGTCTCCGGCGGCTACGACGGTTCCGGCGAGACGGTCGGGCTGATCGAGTTCGACACGTTCAAGCAGTCCGACATCGACGCCTGGACGCAGTACTTCAAGCAACCCGCTGTCAGGCCGGAAGTCGTCAAGGTGGACGGCGGGGCGCCGAATCCGGGCAGCGACCAGGCGGAGGCCACGCTCGACGTGCTGGCCGTCGCGGCGACCGCGCCGAAGGCCAAGCAGGTCGTCTACTCCGCGCCGAACTCCGACCAGGCGTGGGTGCACGAAATGGCGCGGATCGCCTCGGACGGCAAGATCACCGTCCTTTCCGGATCGTGGCTCAACGGCGAGATCTGCGAGTCGAGCCCGATCGCGGCCTCGCACGATTCCTACACCCAGCTCGCCGCGCAGGGCGTCACGATGTTCTCCGCGTCCGGCAACGGGGGCGGCACCGGCTGCGGCTACCAGGGCGACAACGAAACGGTCCAGGCCAGCTACCCGGCGAGCGATCCGCTGTTCACCGGCGTCGGCGGCACCCAGCTGCGGACGACCGGCAGCGCGGGCACGTGGCGGTCGGAGTCGTGCTGGAACCAGGGCAGCAGCGGCAGCGGGTATTCGAAGATCTACTCGCGCCCGGACTGGCAGCCCGGCACGAACCGGTACCGCTCGGTCCCGGACGTTTCGATGGTCGCTGACTACGGTGCCGGCGCGTTGTCGGTGTACCTGAACGGCGGCTGGCTCGACGTCGGCGGCACCAGCCTGTCGTCCCCGCTGTGGGCGGGCTACGCGGCGATGCTGAACCAGAAATCCCTCAGCGGCGGGAAATCCCGGCTCGGCCAGCTCAACCCGAGCCTCTACCGGATCGCCGGTTCGGCGGACTACGCCTCGACCTTCCACGACGTCACCTCGGGCGGCAACGGCAGCTACAACGCGGGCATCGGCTACGACCTGTGCACCGGCTGGGGTTCCCCGAAGGCCGACGCACTGGCCGCCAAGCTGACCGGTGGCGACACCCCGCCTCCGGCGCAGGACTTCACGCTGTCGGCCGCACCGGCTTCGGGCAGCGTCGCCGCGGGCAGTTCGGCGAGCACGACCGTCACCGCTAACGAGTCCTCCGCTGCTTCGCCGAGCGTCGTAGGCGGCACTCCGACCACGACCGCCGAGCACCCGTTCATCATCTCGATGCGCCGCGAAGGTTCGGCCTTCCCCGGACAGCAGTCCTGCACCGGCACGCTGTTCGGACCGCACACGGTACTGCTGGCCGCCCATTGCCTCCTGGAGAAACCCGGCCGCAAGTGGTTCGTCTACGGCGACGACGACCTCGCGCAAAACACCGGCACCACAGCCGAAATCGCCGCGCAGTGGGTGCATCCGGACTACTCGGACTGGAGCGTCGGCGCGGACGTCGCGGTCGTGACTCTCGACAAGGACCTGCCGGTCCCCGCCGGGACGACGTACCCGAAGCTCAACACCGACCCAGGCCTCGGCGCGCCCGGCACGAAAGGAATTTCGATCGGCTGGGGCGAAACCGGCGCGAACACCCACAGCAACGTGCTGCGTCAGGCCGACGTCCCGATCGCCGAGGACAGCGCCTGCAAGGGCCGCTTCACTGGCCCCCACGGGCAGGAGCAGTACAAGACCCCGGCGATGCTCTGCACCGGGTACACCGACCACCACGCCGGCGCGTGCGTCGGCGACAGCGGCGGACCGTACCTGGTCGGCAACACGGTCGTCGGAGTGTTCTCGTGGATGTCGACCTCGTGCGGCTGGTCCGCCGTCTACGCCAGAGTCTCCGCTTACGCCGCGGACCTCGCCCCGCACCTGCCGGACGGCGGCAACCCGCCGACGGCCGGGGCGATCAGCCTGACCGCCGCCGGCCTGCCCTCGGGCGCGACGGCGGCGTTCAGCCCGGCGAGCGTCGGCCTCGGCGGCCACCCGACGCTCACGATCGCCACGAGCGCGAGCACTCCGGCCGGAACGTACGACGTCACGATCTCCGGCAAGAGCGCGAAATCGGCGCAGACGGCCCACTACCAGCTGACCGTCACCGGCGGGCAGCCCTCGGCGCTGGCACTGGCCGACCCGGGCGACCAGAACAGCTGGACCGGCAAAGCGGTGAACCTGCCGCTGAAGTCCTCGGGCGGCACCGATGGTCGTCGACCGCGCTCGCCCCGGGCTTGACGCTCGACCCCGCGACCGGAGTCGTGTCCGGGACACCGGCCCGTGCCGACAGCAGGCAGGTGACGGTCACAGTCGCCGACGCATCCGGGAAGAAGGCCGCGACGACGCTCTTCTGGTTCGTTTTCGGCTGAGTTCCCCTCAGCCGCTGGAAGACGCCGTCCCCTGCGCGGGGGCGGCACCTTCCAGTGCGAACCGGCCTCGATCTCGTCCACGACGTCCGGGCTCAGCCGGACGAGCGGCTGAGCCGGACCACCGCGCCGGAGGTGACCCCCAGTTCCGCGTGCACCGCGCTGCCCGCTGACCGTTGCGGCAGCCACACCACGCGGTCCGGGAGGTCGGCGGTCGTCGTGGGGAGGGTGATGGCGCCTCGGTCCGTGCTGACCGTGACCGGGTCTCCCGGCTGGATGCCGAACTCGTCGGCCGTGGCGGCGGAGAGATGGAGAAGCGGGGTCCGCGCCGTGCCCGCCAGGTGTTCCTCCCCGTCCTGGAGGCGGCCTCCGTCCAGCAGCGGGCGCCATGTGGCGAGCACGGCCTCCCCCGCCCGCGGCCGGGGGAGAGCGTGGACTGCGGGCGGAGCGGCAGGGGGCGGAGCGGCCCGGCCCGGCCAGGCGCCCAGCGCGGCGAGTTCGGCGCGGACGGCCGATCCGTCGCGTGGCGCGAGAACGTCCAGTTCCTCCGCGATACCCGCCAGCACGCGCAGATCCGGCTGGGCGCCCGCGCTCCGCAGCGCGGCCTCGAACGTCCGGGGGCGGTTCTCCCAGTTGTGGAACGTGCCCGCCTTCTCGGCGACCGTGGCCACGGGGAACACCACGGTCGCCAGTTCGCTGAGCGCGCTCGGGCGCTGCTCCAGGCTCACCACCACCGGCATCCGGGCCACTGCTTCCCTCGCCGCCCGCGGGTCCGGCAGGTCGTCCAGTTCCACCCCGCCGGCCAGCAGCCCGCGCAGGTCGCCCGCCAGCATCGCCGCGACGTCGCGGCCCGGCTCCGCGGGCAGCTCGGCGACCTGCCACAGGCGGGCCGCATCGGCGCGCGCGGCCGCGTCGGCGACCGGGCGGGCCCCGGGCAGCAGCGTGGGGAACGCACCCGCCGCCAGCGCGCCTCGCTCACCGGCTCGGCGGGGCACCCAGCCCAGCAACGCGCCGGTGCGTTCGGCCAGCCGGACCACCGCCGACAACCCTCCGGGCACGGTGGCCAGCCGCTCTCCGGCCAGCACGACGGCACCGGGGCCGGCCACCAGCTCGTCGAGCGCCGCCGGCTCCTCCCCCGGCGCGGCACGGAGCAACGTGCCGGACAGCTTGACCAGCCCCCGGGTCGTGAACGGTGCCACCGAGTACACCTTCGTGCCCGCCGTGCGCACGGCTTTCCGCAACCGCAGGAAGAGGATCGGCGATTCCTCCTCCGGTTCGAGGCCGGCCAGGACCACCGTCGAGGCCGACCCGACATCGGCGTACGTCGCGCTCGGGCGGCCAGCCAGCCAGGTGAGGAACTCCGTCTCCTCGGCGGAGACCGGCCGCGCCCGGAAGTCCACGTCGTTGGTGCCGAGCACGACCCGCGCGAACCGGCCGTAGGCGTAGGCGTCCTCGACCGTGAGCCGCCCGCCGGTCAGCACGCCCGCGTGGCCGCGGACAGCGGCTAATGCCCGCGCGGCGACCCGGAACGCCAGCGGCCAGGCCACGGCGGTGAGCTTGCCGGTCAGCGCTTCGCGCACGCGCGGGTACGTGAGCCGGTCGGTGACGGTGGCGTACCGGAACGCCCAGCGGCCCTTGTCGCACATCCACTCGTCGTTGACCTCGGGATCCTCGCCCGCGAGCCGGCGCAGCACCTTTCCGCGCCGCGTGTCGGTGCGCGTCGCGCAGCCGGACGCACAGTGCTCGCAGACGGTGCGGGTGGACTCGAGGTCGAACGGACGGGCGCGGAACCGGTACGCGACGCTCGTGAGCGCGCCGACCGGGCAGATCTGCACGGTGTTGCCGGAGAAGTACGAGTCGAAAGCCGCGCCGGTTCCGGTGCCGATCTGTTGCGCCGCACCGCGTTCCAGCAACCCGATGAGCGGGTCGCCCGCGATCTGGTCGGCGAACCGGGTGCAGCGGGCGCACTGCACGCATCGTTCGCGGTCCAGCAGCACCGCCCGCGAGAGCGGGACCGGCTTCGCGAATGTCCTTTTCGGACCGGTGAACCGCGACGTGTCCCGCCCGCCTGCCATCGCCTGGTTCTGCAGCGGGCACTCGCCGCCCTTGTCGCACACCGGGCAGTCGAGCGGATGGTTGATCAGGAGCAGCTCCAGCACCCCTCGCTGCGCCTTCTCGGCAACCGGCGAGGTGGCCTGGGTACGCACGATCATGCCCGGCGCGACCTCCGTGGTGCACGCGGTCACCGGCTTCGGCAGACCCTCGACCTCCACCAGGCACTGCCGGCACGCGCCGACCGGAGTGAGCAGCGGGTGATCGCAGAACCGGGGCACCTCGGCACCCGCGGATTCGGTCGCGCGGATGAGCAGCGTGCCTTCCGGCACGGTCACCTCCGCCCCGTCGATGGACACTGTCACCGAAGTCATCGCATCGCTCCCGCCGCCGCGAATCTCGTGCTGTGTGCCGGGTCGAACGGGCAGCCGCGCAGCCGCACGTGCGCGAGATACTCGTCGCGAAAATGCGTCAGCGACGAGGTGAGCGCGCCGGTCGAACCCGCGCCGAACGCACAGAACGAGGCACTCGTGATCGTTTCGCTCACCGTGAGCAGCGTCCCGAGCGCCGACGCGTCCGCGGCCCCGCGCTCCAGATCGCGCAGCACCCGCACGAGCCATCCGGTGCCCTGGCGGCACGGCGTGCACTTGCCGCACGACTCGGCGGCGTAGAACTCCGCCCACCGCAGCACCGCCCGCACCACGCAGGTGGTCTCGTCGAACACCTGCACCGCGGCCGCGCCGAGCGCCGACCCGGCCGCGGCGACACCGGCGTGGTCCAGCGGCACGTCGAGGTGGCCTGCGGTGAGGACGGGCGCGGACGCGCCGCCCGGCGACCAGAACTTGAGCCGGTGCCCGCGTCGGATCCCGCCGGCGAGCGAGAACAGCTCGCGCGCGGTCACGCCGAACGGCGCTTCGTACTGCCCGGGCCGGGCGAGGTGCCCGGACAGGGAAAACAGCGTGCAGCCCGGCGAGTCCTCCGTGCCCATGGACCGGAACCACGCGGGACCGTTGCGGACGATGGACGGTACGCGGGCGATCGTCTCCACATTGTTGATCACCGCCGGGCGGCCGTACAGCACGGCGGCCCGCTCGCCCGGCGAGCGCAGGCTCGGCTGCGGCCGCCGCCCCTCCAGGGACTGGAGCAGCGCGGTCTCCTCGCCGCACACGTACGCACCCGCCCCGGCATGGACCACCAGCGACACCGTGCCGAGATAGCCGCCGCGGGCGGCCTCGGCGACCGCGTGCTGGAGCCGCCGCAACGCGGGCAGCACCTCGCCTCGCAGGTATACGACGACGTGCCGGGCGCCGATCGCGTGCGCGGCGATGAGCGCGCCCTCGACCACCTCGTGCGGATTGGCGAGCAGCAGCGGGACGTCCTTGCACGCTCCCGGTTCCGCCTCGTTGGCGTTGACCACGAGATACCGGGACACGCCGTCGCGGGGCAGCGCGCCCCACTTGGCGGCGGTGGGGAACCCGGCTCCGCCGCGGCCGCGCAGCCCGGCCGCCCGTACCAGCGCGATCACCTCCCCCGGCGGCATGCTCCGCGCGGCGGCCAGCGCGGTGTACCCGTCGTGGCCGAGATAGCTCGGCAGCGTCCACGGCCTGCGGCCGGTCCACGACCGGGTGAGCACCGGCGTGATCAGCAGTTTGCTCGGCGCCCTCACGGTTTCTCCTCCGGTGCGTGCCAGCCCTGTGCCTCGGCGAGCCGGACGCCCTCGGTGGTGCGTGGCCCCGGCGTGGTCACCGCACTGTCCACATAGGAGCGTTCATCCGGGAATCCGGCCAGCAGCCGGGTGTTCTGCCGAAATGTGCACAGTGGACCCACACCCCGGGTCGGCCACACGGCGCGGCCCGCTCGCAGATCGTCGACCAGCTCACGCGCCCGCGCCGGAGTCATCTCGTCGAAGTACTCCCAGTTGGCCATCACCACCGGGGCGTAGTCGCACGCGGCGACACATGCCACGGTGGCGAGCGTGACCGCGCCGTCCTCGGTCGTGCCGTCGCCAGACAGCCCGAGGTGCGTGCGCAGCGAGTCGCGAATCGCGTCACCGCCCAGCACCGCGCACAAGGTCGAGGTGCACACCGCGACGAGGTGGTCGCCGACGGGCTCGCGGTGGAACATCGAGTGGAAGGTGGCGACCGCGAGCACTTCGGCCTCGGCGAGCCCGAGAGTGCTGGCGCAGAACGAGATTCCGTCGACGTCGACGCAGCCTCGTTCGGACTGCACCAGGTGCAGCAGCGGCAGCAGCGCGGAGCGCCGCACCGGGTACCGGGCGAGGATCTCCTCCGCGTCGTCGGCGAGCACCTCCGCGAGGTCGGGCAGCGGTGCCGGAGCCGGTGCCGCCGGCTTCGCGGCCCGGGTCCGCGCGGCCCTCACGGCGTCGCCGCCGCGAAGGCCGCGTGCTGGGTCTCCGCCGCGCCGAGCAGATGGTGCAGCAGCAGCAGCTGCGTGATCGCGAGCGGTTCGCTGCGCCTGCCGCCGCCGAGGTCGCCGAGGGAGCCGGGCGGTTCGCCGGGCAGGCCGAGCTGCGGCCAGATCGCCCTGCGCACCAGCGCGGTCTCCTCGGCCGAGGCGTAGCCGTGGATGTGGAGCGCGTCGACCGGGCGGCCGTCGGTGTCGCGGTTCAGCCGCACATGGACGGTCCGGCGGCCGTCGAGCACCACGCTGAGGTCCGGATGGCGGATCGTCGGGCGCAGCAGCAGTTCCCCGGACAGCGGGGTGCCCGGCGGGTCGTCCCGGCCGGGGATCGGCGCGAACCGGACGACGATGTCCGCCGCGGCCCGCTGGGGACGGATGTAGGCGGCCGACTCCGGTTCGCGCCGCCGCAGTTCGGCCCGCACCTGCTCCTCGCGATAGCCGCGTTTCTCCGTGTCGCGGCGCACCTTCCACCCGTGCCGGATCTCCTCCGGCGGGTCGAGGTAGATCGCGATGTCGAAACAGGCCCGCGACAGCTTGCTGTGCAACGGAAGCAGGCCCTCCACGACGACGAACTCGGCCGGGGAGACCAGTTCCGGGCGGGCCAGCTGCCCGGTGCCGTGGTCGTACACCGGTTTGAGGATCGGGTGTCCGGCCGCGAGCAGCTGCAGGTGCTGCTCCATGATGTCGAGGTAGTTGCAGTCGGGGTGCAGCGCGGTGAACGGCAGCGGCTTGCGCTCTTCCCGGTCGTAGCGGTGGTAGTCGTCGACGCAGATCGCGGTGACCCGGTCCGGGCCGAGCGTGGCGACGAGGCCGGAGGTGAGCGTCGTCTTGCCCGCCGCGCTGTCCCCGGCGATGGCGATCATGACCGGCCGCCGCCGCGGCGCGTCGCCGGTCTGCCGCTGGATCCTGATCAGTTTGTCCGGCATGCCGTCTCCTTTCCCAGGCATTCGAGTGCCGCCCGCACGACGGCGGGCACCGAATAGCCCAGCGCCTGGCAGACCACCCGCCCCGGCGCGCTCGCCCCGAACCGCCGCAGGCCCAGCACCGTGTCGCCGGGACGGGCCAGCGCCTCCCAGCCGTGCGGGACGCCTGCCTCCAGCCACACCGCCGGGCAAGGCGGCAGCAGCTCGGCGCCCGCCGCGAGTGCCTCGGCGAATCGTTCCCGCCACGGCACCGACAGCACCCGGACCGCCCGGCCCTCGACGGCCAGCGCGGCGGCCGAGTCGAGCGCGAGTGCCACCTCGGACCCGGTCGCCACCAGCGTCAGGTCGGGCTCGCGCCCGTCGTCGCGCACGATCCGGGCGCCGTGCGCGGCGATCGCGTTGCCGCGCACCGGTTCCAGCACCGGCAACGACTGGCGGCTGAGCACCAGCGCCACCGGGCCGTCGTGGCGCAGCGCCACCCGCCAGCACTCGGCGGTCTCGTTCGCGTCTCCGGGCCGCAGCACAGCGAGGCCCGGGATCAGCCGCAACGACTCCAGGTGCTCGACCGGCTGATGCGTGGGGCCGTCCTCGCCGACCGCGATGGAGTCGTGGGTGAACACGTACACCACCGGCAAGCGCATCAGGGCCGCCAGCCGCACAGCGGGCCGCAGATAGTCGGAGAAGACGAGGAACGTGCTGCCGAACGGCCTAAATCCGCCGTGCAGTGCCATCCCGTTCAGCGCCGCGCCCATGGCGTGCTCGCGGATTCCGAAGTGGACAGTCCGGCCGCTCTGATCGTCCCTGGTCACGGCTTTCGTGCCGGGCAACGTGGTACAGGTCGAGCCGGCCAGGTCCGCCGAGCCGCCGACCAGGCCGGCGAACTCGGGGGCGAGTGCGGCGAGCACGGCCCCCGACGCGGCGCGGGTCGCCGTCGCGCTGCCGGGTTCGAAGATCGGCAGAAGCTTTTCGAGGTCCGCCGGCGGTGCCGCCGCGCCGCCCCAGACGGCCGCCAGCTCCGGATGCGCCCGCTCCCACGCGGCGCGGACGCCGAGCCACCCGGCACGCGCCGCCGCGCCGGACGCGGCCAGCCGCGCGCAGTGTTCCCGGACCTCGGCCGGAACATGGAACGGTTCGTCCGGCCAGTCGAACGCGGCACGGGTCGCGGCCAGCTCCACCGCACCGAGCGGCGCGCCGTGCGCCTCGGGCGTGCCGGCGACGGTCGGGGCACCGTGGCCGATAGTGGTGCGCACGGCGACCAGGCTCGGCTGGTCTTCCGCCGCGACGGCGGCGTCGAAGGCGGTGGTCAGCGCGTCGAGGTCTTCCCCGTCGGCGACCCGCTGGACGTGCCAGCCGTACGCGGCGAAGCGGCCGAGCACGTCGTCGGTGCAGCTCTGGTGCGCCGGCCCGTCGATGGTGACGTCATTGTCGTCGTAGATCACGATCAGCCTGCCGAGGCCGAGGTGCCCGGCGAGCGACCCCGCCTCGTGGCTGACGCCCTCCATGAGATCGCCGTCGCCCGCCAGCACCCACGTCCGGTGGCCGACCACCGGGTGCTCGGCGGTGTTCGCGCGTGCGGCCAGCATCCGCTCGGCGAGCGCCATGCCGACAGCGTTGCCGAGCCCCTGCCCGAGCGGGCCGGTGGTGGTCTCCACGCCGGGCGGGCAGCGGTGCTCGGGATGGCCGGGGGTGCGCGATCCCCACTGCCGGAACCGGCGCAGCTCGTCGCGGGGCAGGTCGTAGCCGAACAGGTGAAGCAGCGCGTACAGCAGCATCGATCCGTGCCCGGCGGAGAGCACGAACCGGTCCCGGTCAGGCCATTCGGGGTCGGCGGGATCGTGGCGCAGGAAGCGCGACCACAGCACCCAGGCCGGGGCGGCCGCGCCCATCGGCAGGCCCGGATGACCGCTGCCCGCCGCCTGCACCGCGTCCGCGGCGAGCATCCGGATCGTGGTGATCGCGAGGGCGTCGGCATCCGTGCCCGCCCTTCGATCAGCCCCTTCTTCGATCTCGACCAGCCGCATGAACACCTCCGCAGATGTGGTTCGTGCCGACGCTAGGGAGACCGGCGGCGGCCCGGATCCCCCGTGCCGGGGGCGGCGCGGGGGATCGCTGCGCGGCCCTGCTCGCTCTAGGCTCGGGTCATGCGTTCCACGCCGCTGCGCCTGGTGCTCGTCGACGATCACGAGATGGTCCTCGAAGGGCTCAAAGCACTGCTCGCCCGATTCCGCGGCCGGGTCCGGGTCGTGGGCGAGGCGGTGAGCGCGGCGGCCGCCGAGCCCGTCGTCACGGGCCTCGACCCGGACCTGGTGCTCTCCGACGTCCGGCTCCGCGGCCAGGAGAGCGGGCTGGACCTGTGCCGGAAGCTGGTGGAGAAATCCCCGGGACGGCGGGTGGTCCTGCTCTCGGCCTACGACGACGAGCAGTACCTGTTCCAGGCGTTGCGGGCGGGCGCGGCGGGCTACCTGCTGAAGTCGATCGACGGCGAGAGCCTGGTGCGCCAGCTCGAACTGGCCGCCGAGGGCGAGACCGTGGTGGACTCGGCGATGGCGGGCCGGGCCGTGGCGTCCGCCGCGCGCCTGCAGGCCGGGGAGTACTGGCCGGGCGCGCGGCTCAACCTCACCCAGCGCGAAAGCGAGGTGCTGGAACTGCTCGTGGCCGGCCTGTCCAACCGGGCCGTCGCCGCCCGGCTCGTGCTCGGGGAGGAAACCGTGAAAAGTCACGTCAGCGCCATCTTCCGCAAGCTGGAGGTGCGCGACCGGGCCGGCGCGGTCGCGGTCGCCCTGCGCGAGGGGATCTTCCGGTGACCGGGCTCGGGCTGGCCGACCCGGAGCGGGAGAACACCCTGCTCGTCCGGATCATCGAGGCGATCTCGGCGGGACCGGAGCTGTCCGCGCTCGCGGCGAAGGTCGCCGACCTGATCGTGTCGGCCACGAACACCGACGTGTGCTTCGTCCACGTGCTCGACGACCGGGACTCCGCACTGGTCCTCGCCGGAGCCACCGCCCCGTTCGACGCGGCGGCGGGACGCGTCCGGCTCCCGCTCGGCGAGGGCATCGCGGGCTGGGCCGCCTCGCACGGCGAGCCGGTGGTGGTCGCCGAGGGCAAGGAGGACGACCCGCGTTACCGGTATTTCCCGGAGCTGCGCGGCGAGGACTACACCTCGATGGCGTCGGTGCCGATGTCGAGCAGCCCCGGCGGGCTCGCGGGCGTGCTCAACGTGCACACCCGCGTGCGCCGCGAGTTCACCGACCGCGACGTGCGGCTGCTGACCACGATCGGCAGCCTGCTCGCGGGCGCGGTGCACCAGGCACGCACGCACCGCAGGCTCGCCGCGCGGGAACGCGCCCACGAACGGTTCACCGAGCAGGTGATCGCCGCGCAGGAAACCGAGCGGCGCAGGCTCGCCGGCGACATCCACGACGGCATCACCCAGCGGCTGGTGAGCCTGCGGTTCCACCTCGAGGCCGCGCTCGATCCGGAGTTCGCCGCCGAGCAGCTGGTGAAGGCCCGCGAACTCGCGGACCTCACCCTCGACGAGGCACGCGCGGCGGTCAGCGGGCTGCGCCCGCCGGTGCTCGACGACCTCGGCCTCGCCGACAGCCTCGCGAGCCTCGCCCGGTCCACCGCGGAACTGGCCGTGGAGACCGAAATCGACGAATGCCGGCTGCCCGAGCACGCCGAGGTGGCGCTGTACCGGATCGCCCAGGAGGCGCTGCAGAACGTGATCAAGCACGCGGGCACCGGCGCGGCGACCCTCACACTGCGCAGGACCGACCGGGGTGTCCTGCTGCGGGTGCGCGACCGCGGCCGCGGATTCGACCGGGACACCATGTCCTTCGGCGACGACCGGTCCAGCGGCTACGGCATGACGAGCATGGCCGAGCGCGCGGAACTGATCGGCGGACGGCTGGAAGTGTCCTCCTCACCGGAGAACGGCACGACGGTCTCAGTCACCGTGCCGGTCGCGTAAACACCGCCAACCCCGCAGCCACAGCATGACCAGCACGCCCGAACGCGCGGAACTGATCGGCACACCACGGCACCACAGACCCAGTCACCGCGCCAATCGCGCAAACACCGCCAACCCCGCGGCCACAGCATGACCAGCACGCCCGAACGCGCGGAACTGATCGCCGCACCACGGCACCACAGACCCAGTCACCGCGCCGATCGCGCAAACACCGCCAACCCCCGCGGCCACAGCATGACCAGCACGCCCGAACGCGCGGAACTGATCGCCGCACCACGGCACCACAGACCCAGTCACCGCGCCGATCGCGTGAACACCGACAACCCCCGCACCGGGCCGCTCCGGTCGGAGCGGAAGCGGGCGAACCCGGGATACACCGCGAGCGCACCAGTGAAATCCTGCCCGCGCGTGTAGTCGTTGGCGACCACGACGCAGTCGAGCCCGGCGGCCAGCGCGGCACGCAGCCCGACCGCCGAATCCTCGACCGCGAGCACGTCCGCCGCCGGGAGACCCAGTTCGGTCAGCACCTTCAGGTACGCGGCGGGGTCGGGTTTCTTCGCGGGCACGTCGTCGCCGGTCACCACCACCGGGAACGTCGTCGCGCCGAACAGCTTCCCCAGCAGCGGCGCCACCCACTCCCTGCTGCCCGTGGTGGCGACCGCGAGCCGCACTCCGGCCAGCGCGAGGTCGAGGATCAGCTCGCGCACGCCGGGGCGCGGGCTGATCGCGCCCTGCGCGACCATCCACCGCAGCCGCCTGGTCTTGTCGGCGTGCAGTGCCGCGGCGAACTGGGCGACCTGCTCCGGCGGATGGCCCTTGGACTCCAGGTAGCCGGTCAGCCGCTCCCGCCCGCCCGCGACCCCGAGCAGGTCGCCGTACTCCGCGACGTCCCAGCGGTAGGGCAGGCCGGCCGAGGCGAAGGCGGCGTTGAACGCCAGCCGGTGCCCGTCGCGTTCGCTGTCCACGAGGGTGCCGTCCACATCGAACACGACGGCTGCCCAGTCCTCACGCGACACGGTCGTCCGCCTTTCCGTTGAACGCGCGGACATCCGCTCGAAGAACGCGCTGCGCGGCGGCGATCTTGTCCGCGCGACCCCGCCAGACGGCGAATGCCCGGGCGGCGCCGACGGAAAAGGTCACCGGCCACGGCGCCGGGATCGCCCGCAGCGCGGCGACGGTCTCCTGGTCGCCGCGGCGGACCGCCACGCAAGCGACGGTGCCGGGCACCGCGGCGCGCAGCACGCCGATCGTGGCCTCCGCGATCTCACCGGCGCTCCGGCGCTCGCCGGACTCGTCGCCTGGCGACATCACCGTGGGGGCGAGCACGACGGCGTGCCGCCGCAGCCCGGCCGCGCGCAGTTCGCCGAACACGTCGGACAGGACCACCGCGGCCGCGGCGCAGCAATGTGCGAGCGAGTGCGTTCCTTCCGCGGACAGTTCCGGTTCGAGGACCGGCACGATGCCCGTCTCGTGGCACAGCGCGGAGAAACGCGCCATCGCGTGCGCGTTCGCGCGGCTCGCGGGGCGGCTCGGCAACCGGTCGCCTACCCGCAACACCGAGCGCCACGTGGCGAACCGGGCGCCCCGCGAGGCGAGGTCGGCGAAGCGGATCCGCAACCCGTCCAGCCCCTCGGTGACGTGTTCGCCGGGGAGTCCCGCGAGCGGATGGACGCCGGTGTCGACCCGTACCCCCGCCGCGATGCCCGCTCTAATCAGTGCCTCCGCGTACGGCTCCCCATCGGGCAGCGTCCCGCCGAAGGCCTCCTCGGTCAGGACGACCCCGCTGATCCCCGCCGCGAGTCCGGGCGCGGTCAGCACCAGCTCGTGATAGGCGCGGCGGGTTTCCTCGTCTGCGTGCGCGCCCGCCTCGGCCAGCCGCGCGGACACGGTGGCGGCGTCGTCGTCCAGCGCGAGGATCCCGCGGCCGTCGCCGGCCAGGTTCGCCGGCAGCCGGTGCACTCCGCTCATGCCAGCGCCTCCCGTCCGGTCCGCAGGTAGTCGACGGCGCTGTAACTCGCGAGCCGGTCGAGCCGGTGTTCGCTGCGCAGGAAGCGGATCGTGCCGCTGCGGGCCCGCATGACGAGCGACTCGGTCGTGGCCCGGTGCGCGCCGTACCGGACGCCGCGGATGAGATCCCCGTCGGTCACGCCGGTCACGACGAAGAACGCGTCCTCGCCGCGGACGAGATCGTCGGTGACGAGCACGCGGTCGAGGTCGTGTCCCGCGTCGAGCGCGCGACGGCGTTCGGACTCGTCCCGCACGACGAACCGGCCCTGGATCACCCCGCCGAGGCACTTCATGGCGCAGGCGGCGAGCACGCCCTCCGGGGTTCCGCCGACACCGAGCAGCAGGTCGATGCCGGTGCCCTCCCGGGCAGTCATGATCGCGCCCGCCACGTCGCCGTCGGCGATGAACGAGATGCGCGCGCCCGTCTCCCGCACTTGGCGGGCCAGTTCCGCGTGCCGGGGCCGGTCGAGCAGGCAGACCGTGACGTCGCGCGGCTCGCCGCCCTTGGCCTTCGCGACCGCGCGGACGGTGTCGGCGACCGGCGCGTCGAGGTCCACCGCGCCCGCCGCTTCCGCGCCGGTGACCAGCTTTTCCATGTAGAACACCGCGGACGGGTCCAGCATGGCGCCGCGCGGGGCGGCCGCGAGCACCGACACCGCGTTGCCCATGCCCTTGGCGGTGAGCGTGGTCCCGTCGATCGGGTCGACGGCGATGTCGCACTCCGGCCCGCGGCCGTCGCCGATCACCTCGCCGTTGAACAGCATGGGCGCCTGGTCCTTCTCGCCCTCGCCGATGACGACGACGCCCCGCACCGGCAGCGTCGAGGCCAAGGCGCGCATGGCGTCGACGGCCGCTTGGTCCGCGCCGTCTTTGTCGCCGCGGCCCGCCCAGCGGCCCGCGGCCATCGCGGCGGATTCGGTAAGGCGGACGAGATCCAGTGCCAGGTTTCGGTCAGGTGCGATCGTAGGCATGCCGGGCGACGCTACGGACCGGACCGGTCCTCGCGGCTCCCCCGCGCGGTGGAACGGCCGGGGGAACGCCAGCCGTCCTCGGCACCGCACAGGTGCTCGACGAACAGCCGGGAACCCGCGGTGAGCCGTCGCTGCCCGACCGCGTGCCACGGCCTGTGCAGCGGGGTGCCCGCCATGGGCACGGGCACCAGCTCGCCGCTCGCCAGCTGGCGCTCGACCGCGTCCCGCGACACCAGCGTGGCGCCGAGCCCAGCGACCGCACCCGCTACCACCGCGCCGTTCGACCCGAGGGTGAGCGCGGGCGGATCGAGGTCGCGCGCGGCCAGCAGCGCCTCGCTCGTCGCACGGGTGCCCGAACCCGGTTCGCGCTGCAGCCAGGTCGTGGTCGCCGGGTCGAACGCGGGCGCCAGCGCGGGCGCGGCCACCACCAGGAGTTCGTTGTCCCGCACCGCGAACACCCGCGCCTCCCGCACGGACGCGGGCGGCCGCCCGCCGATCGCCAGATCGATGTCGTGGTTCGCGAGCGAGGCCCACACCTGGTCGCTGGTGCCGACATTCAGCCGCAGCTCCACCCGCGGGTGCCGGTCGAGGAACCGGGCCAGCACCGACGGCAGCACGTGCTCGCCCGCCGTGGTGACGGCCGCGAGCCGCAACAGCCCGCTCCCGGGATCGGCTTCGCCGCGCGCGGCGACGACCGCTTCCTCGTGCAGGCCGAGGATGACGCGGGCGTGGCCGGCGTAGGACTCGCCTGCTCGCGTGAGCCGTACGCCGCGTCCCTCCCGCTCCACCAACGGCACGCCGACGTCCTTGCTCAGCGCCGACACCGCCGCCGACACCGCGGACTCGGTGAGCGCGAGCCGCCGCGCCGCCGCCCACACCGACCCGGTCTCGGCCACCGCGACGAACGCCCGCAACCGCGCTGATGTCGTCATAGCGGGCAGTATGGAGGACCGGGCGGGGTCAGCGGCGGGCTTCCGCGGCGAGGCGGCGCAACTCGGCGACGCGTTCGCCGATCGCGTCCCGGTCGGCGAACAGGGCGGAGCCCGCGCAGAAGGTGCGCGCCCCCGCCGCGCTCGCGGATCCGATGGTGTCCGGGGAGATCCCGCCGTCGACCTCGACCTCGATGTCCCGGCCGGTGGCGTCCACCAGCTCGCGCACCCGCCGGATCTTCGCCGCCATCGACGGCAGGTAGCGCTGGCCGCCGAAGCCCGGGTTCACCGTCATCACCAGGACCAGGTCGACGAGGTCCAGCACGTGCTCGACGGCCGACGGCGGAGTCGCCGGGTTCAGCGCGACCCCGGCGCTCCCGCCGCGTTCGCGGATGTCGCCGAGCGTGCGATGCAGGTGCCCGGCGGCTTCGGCGTGCACGATGACCATGCCGCAGCCCGCGTCGAGCCACCGCGGCAGCAGCCGGTCCGGATCGGCCACCATCAGATGCGCCTCGAACGGGAGGGTCACCAGCGGCCGGACGGACGCGATGACGTCCGGCCCCATCGTCAGGTTCGGCACGAACCGGCCGTCCATCACGTCCCACTGGATGCGGTCCACGCCCGCCTTCTCCAGCAGCCGGACCTCCTCGCCCAGCCGGGAGAAGTCCGCCGGCAGCACCGATGGCACGATGCGCGTGGTCATCACGGCGCCACGGCGGCTGTTTCGCCGAGCACGGCGGAGTTCGCCCGCACCCGCTGCGAGAGCGCGCGCTGTCCTTCGTGGACACGGCCGGGATCGCCGCGCCACGCGGCCAACGCCGGCTGGACCAGTGCGCGGCCGAAGGAGAAAGTCAGCGGCCACGGCGCGTCGATCTCCTGCAGCGCGGCGAGGTTCGCGGTCGCCTGCTCCGGGCTCTGCCCGCCGGAGAGGAACGCGACCCCGGCAAGGTCGTCCGGCATGGTCTGCCTCAGCACCGCTGCCGTCGCCTCGGCGATCTCGCCCGGCGCGGCCTGCTCGGGGCAGGACGCGCCCGGCACGACCATGTTCGGCTTCAGCACCATCGCGGCGGGATCCACGCCGAACGCGGCCAGTTCGCCCGCGACCGCGCCCAGCACGCGAGTCGTCACCTCGGCACACCGCGCCAGCGAGTGCGTGCCGTCCATCAGCACCTCGGGCTCCACGATCGGAACCAGCCCGGCGTACTGGCAGGCACTCGCGTACCTGGCGAGCGCGTGCGCGTTGGCGTGCACGGCGGCACGGGACGGGCACTGGTCGTCGATCACGTACACGCCCCGCCACTTGGCGAACCGCGCGCCCAGCGCGACGTACTCCCGCAGGCGAGGGAACAGCCCGTCGAGCCCTTCGGTGACCGTCTCGCTTTCGTTGCCGGGCAACGGTTTCGCGCCGGTGTCGACCTTGATGCCGGTCAGCATGCCGAAATCGGCGACGGCCGCGGGGAACGGCCTGCCGTCGGCGAGGCGCTGCCGCAGTGTCTCCTCGCACAGGATGACGCCGCTGACACCGGCAGCCAGCTCCGGCGTGCTGACGAGGAGTTCCCGGTAGTCCCTGCGGTTCTCCTCGGTCGGCGCGACCCCGGCCTTCTCCAGCCGCGCGGACATCGTGGCGACGCTCTCGTCCGCGGCGAGCACGCCCTTTCCCGCGGCGACCAGCACCGCGGCTGTCTCGACGAGCGAGTTCATCCAGTTCCCTCCACTGTGGACATCCGGTCCGCGAATACGGTGCTGGCGAGGAAATCCTCCGGTTCGATGCGCACGAGCCGCGCCCGGTCGGCCGCGCCCTCCCGCACGAGCCGGTTCGCCTGCCGCAGCCGTGCGCGCTCGACGGCGTTGCGCACGCTGCGCGCGTTCGCGAACCGCGGCCGGCGCACGCGCAGCTCCAGGTACTCGCGGAAGACAGTCCGGGCCGCGCCCGACAGCTCGTAGCCGAGCGCGGAGACCATGAGCTGCCCGATCCGCTCCAGCTCCGCGACGGTGTAGTCCGGGAACGCGAGGTGGTGCGCGACCCGCGAGCTGAGGCCGGGGTTGGAGGCGAAGAAATCGTCCATCCGGTCCGCGTAGCCGGCGAAGACCACGACCAGGTCGTCCCGGTTGTTCTCCATGACCTGCAACAGGATCTCGATGGCCTCCTGCCCGTAGTCCCGCTCGTTCTCCGCGCGGTAGAGGTAGTACGCCTCGTCGACGAACAACACCCCGCCCATCGCGCGCTTCACGACCTCCGCGGTCTTCGGCGCGGTGTGGCCGACGTACTGGCCGACCAGGTCGTCCCGGGTCACCGCGACGAGATGGCCGCGCCGGAGATACCCCAGCCGCTTCAGCAGTTCCGCCATGCGGAGCGCGACCGTGGTCTTGCCGGTGCCCGGATTCCCGGTGAACGACATGTGCAGATTCGGCCGTGCGGCGCGGATCCCGAACCGCTCCCGGGTGCGGTCCACGAGCAGCAGCGCGGCAATCTCCTCGACCCGCCGCTTGACCGGGGCGAGCCCGACGAGGTCCCGGTCGAGTTCGGCGAGCACCTCGCCGACGCCGGCTCGCGACCGCACCTCGGCGAGGTCGACGACAGCGTCCCCGGGCAGTTCGGCGTCCTCGGCGGGAGGCGGCTCGTCCTGCGCCGTCGCCGCGGGCGAGCCCGGACGGTGCATGACGAAACCGGACCGCCCCGGCTCGCTCATGTCCCCGCTGGGCGGTACCGCTCGCCCACCGGCCGGTCGGCGGCGTAGGCGTGGGTGCGGTACTGGACGCGGCGGTCGCCGGTTTCCTGGCGGTCCAGCCGGAAACCGGGCTCGCCGGCAGGCCGCTGCACGAGGAACGACAGCGCCGTG
Organism: Amycolatopsis rubida; assembly: GCF_900115345.1. GTDB lineage: Bacteria > Actinomycetota > Actinomycetes > Mycobacteriales > Pseudonocardiaceae > Amycolatopsis > Amycolatopsis rubida. The sequence goes on from NZ_FOWC01000005.1 coordinate 125,781, forward strand.
GTCTGCCGCCCGAGCCGGGCGTCGTAGGCGTTGACCTTGACGTAGTGGTTCGGGAACGCGGTGCGGCAGGCGTCGATCTCCAGCATGATCGCCGCCGCGTCGGTGTTGTCGAACATGGGCAGCCCGAACATCTCCCAGTACACGTTGCGCGGGTGCGGATCGTCGGTGAACTCCACCGAGATCGGCCAGCCGTTGCCGAGCGCGTACTGGACCTGGGTGGTGATCTCTTCGTCGGTCAGGTCCGGCAGGTAGGAGAAGGTGCCCTGGGTGACGCGCATGTCTGGCTCCTCACACGGTGCTCGGCGTCGCGACGACGTCCGGGGTGTCGGTGGACTCGTAGTTGAACGTGATGTCGCCCCACGTCGCGAGCGCCACGTCCAGCTCTCGGCTGCGCTTGGCGGCCGCGCGCAGGATGTCCTTGCCCTCGGCGAGGTAGTCGCGGCCCTCGTTGCGCGCCTTGACCATCGCTTCGAGGGCGACCCGGTTCGCCGTGGCTCCCGCCGCGATGCCCATCGGGTGGCCGATGGTGCCGCCGCCGAACTGCAGCACCACGTCCTCGCCGAGCAGGTGCAGCAGCTGGTGCATCTGCCCGGCGTGGATCCCGCCGGAGGCGACCGGCAGCACCGGGGCGAGCGAAGCCCAGTCCTGGTCGAAGTACAGGCCCTTCACCGGATCCGCGGGCACGTGGTCGAGCCGCAGCGTGTCGTAGTAGCCGGCGGTGGTGTGCGGGTCGCCCTCCAGCTTGCCGACCACGGTTCCCGCGTGGATGTGGTCCACCCCGGCCAGCCGCATCCACTTGGCGATCACCCGGAAGCTCACGCCGTGGGACTTCTGCCGCGTGTAGGTGGAGTGCCCGGCGCGGTGCAGGTGCAGCAGCACGCCGTTCCTCCGCGCCCACGCCGACATCGACTGGATGGCGGTGTACCCGACGGTCAGGTCGATCATCACCACGACGCTGCCCAGCTCGCGGGCGAACTCGGCGCGCTCGTACATCTGCTCCATCGTGCCCGCGGTGACGTTCAGGTAATGGCCCTTGATCTCGCCGGTGGCCGCCTGTGCCCGGTTGACGCCCTCCATGCAGAACAGGAACCGGTCACGCCAGCGCATGAACGGCTGGGAGTTGATGTTCTCGTCGTCCTTGGTGAAGTCCAGCCCGCCGCGCAGCGCCTCGTAGACCACGCGGCCGTAGTTCCGCGCGGAGAGCCCGAGCTTCGGTTTCGTGGTGGCGCCGAGCAGCGGGCGGCCGTACTTGTCCAGGTACTCCCGCTCCGTCACGATCCCGTGCGGCGGTCCCTGGAAGGTCTTCACGTAGTGCGTCGGGATCCGCATGTCCTCCAGCCGCAGCGCTTTCAGCGCCTTGAACCCGAACACGTTCCCGATGATCGAGGAGGTCAGGTTCGCGATGGACCCCTCCTCGAACAGGTCGAGGTCGTAGGCGATGTGCGCGATGTACTGGCCGGGGGTGTTCGGCACCGGCTCCACCCGGTAGCACTTGGCCTGGTAGTGCTCGTAGGCGGTGAGCCGGTCGGTCCACACCACCGTCCAGGTCGCGGTCGAGGACTCCCCCGCGACCGCCGCCCCCGCCTCCTCCGCGGGCACCCCGTCCTGCGGGGTGATCCGGAAGGCGGCCAGTACGTCGGTGTCTTTCGGCTCGTAGTCCGGCTGCCAGTACCCCATCTCCGCGTACGGGATGACGCCGGCTCCCCATCGATCCACCACTGCTCCTCCGGTCTGGCCGGGAACTGCTGACCCGGCTCAGCATGACGGGGGAACAATCAACACGTCTATCAAGGATTTCGCGGAAAGCTTGAGCTTTTGTTCAGCAAAAGCCGGGCCTCAGCGGGCGCCGTAGCCGAAGAGCTGGTCGCCGCCGGAGCCGTGGATGCTCGCGTTGAACGAGATGATCACCCGGTCCCTGGTCCCGCTGTAGGCCATCGCCTGGTGCATCAGCCACGAGGGGAAGACCAGCAGCTGGCCCTCGACCTGGTCGACGTCGAGGTGCGGCTGCTGGAGATACGCGTTGCCGACGTCGACGAAGGCGCCGCCCAGCGTGGCGAAGTGCGGGCCGTACAGGCGCGTGACGCCGTTCGCCTCGCCGTACACCGGATGCTGCGCGCGCTCCTCCGGCGGGTCGATCTGCACGATGTAGACCCCGGACCACGAGCAATTGCCGTGGGTGTGGATGTCGTGCGCGGTCCCGCCGGTCGCCGCCTGGAACCACAGGCCTTCGATGTTCACCGTCAGCTTTTGCACCTGCCCGGCCCAGTAGTCGAGGTTGGCCTGTTCGACGGTCTTGGCGATCCCGTTCACGAGGAACTGGACGAGGCGCTTCCACCCGTCCAGCTCGACCCGTTCGAGGAGGTCGTCGTCGCTGGCGAAGAACGGCGCGCCGGGCTCCGCGCCGCGGCTTCGCTCCTGCTCGGAGCGGATCCGGGCGAACTCCTTCACCAGCGCCGGGTTGACCTCCCCGGCGCGGTCGTAGCGGTAGAGGCCGACGGGGGTGGGCCACAGCAGGTGCAGGCCGGTGGACAGAACGCTCATAAGTGGAAGGTTAAGAAGCACTGGCCTCTCGTAAAGAGCGGATTTAGCTTGCCCTCATGTACGAGATCTCGGTGAGCGTCGCGGCGTGTGTCCGATCCGGCACCCACGTCGACGTCGCGTGGATCGTGTCCGCCGACGGCATCGCGGGACGGCGTCCGGACGAGGCGCTGGCGCTGACCCCCGGCGGCGGCCGCATGGGCGGGCTGCTCGGCGGCGCCCTCGACGAGCAGGTGGCCGGGCTCGTCGCCGGCGGCGTCACCCGGCGGCTCGTGGACGTCGCCGTGGACGAAGTGGGGTCGCTCGTCGCCGGGGTGCCCGCCGGTGCGCGCACCCGCTGCCTGATCGTGCCCGCGGCCGACTTCCCCGAGGGCACGTGGGACGAGCTGTGGGCGGGCCACGCCGTCTGTCTCGTCGTCCGCCTCGACGGCGACCGGGTCACCGGCGTCGAGGCCTACGACTCCACCTCGGTGGCCTCGCTCGGCGAGGAGACCGCCCGGCTCTTCTCGGGCGGCGTCACCGACTCGGCGGTGGCGGCGGACCGGGTCGTCACCGTGCTGTGGCCGGTGCCCCGGCTGGCCGTCGTCGGCGGCGGGCCGATCGGCGACGCGCTCGAATCGGCCGCGGGCCCGCTGGGCTGGCAGGTGCTCCGGTTCGCCAACCCCGCCGAGGCGGCACCGATCCTGCTCGGCCTCGGTGCCCTCGACCTGGTCGTGGTCGGGATGCACGACCTCGGCGCGGCGGGCAACGCGCTCGCCGCCGCCCTCTCCGGCGGCGCGGGATACGTCGGCGCGCTCGGCACGCCCGCGATGAACGACGCGCGCCTGGACTGGCTGACCTCGCGCGGCGTCGAGGGACTCGAACGGATCCACGGCCCGGCCGGACTCGACATCGGCGCGAGCCGGCCGGCGGAGGTCGCGATCGCGGTGCTCGCGGAGGCGCTCGCCGTTCGGGAGGGACGGACCGGACGCCCCTTGCGCGAGGTGAGTTCAGGGGTCGCTTAACACTCGTGGCGTCCGGCGCCCGCCCCGGCCTACCGTGAAGGGCCCGATGAGAGGAACGACATGAACGACGACGCGGACCCCCGGCCCCCGGGCGACGCCGCCTCCGACGTGCTCCGTTCGATCTGGCAGGTCGACCGCGACAACGCCTCCGACGTCGGCGAGCTGTGCGGCAACACGACGGTGTGCCGCAACATGAAGGACGTCAGCTTCGAGGAGATGGTCGGGCAGGGCACCGACCTGCGGACCGCGTGGCGCGAGCAGCTCACCCGCGACGGCAAGCTGAACACCTCCGACGGCACCATCGGCGACATCGTCGCGGGCCGCCGGTGACCGGCCCGGTCACCGGCCTCGCCGAGTTGACCGAGCGGCTGAAGGGCGTCGGCTACCTGGCCGACCGCGGCCTGTCCACCGCCGCGTACGTGTCGCTGTCGCTCGGCCGGCCGCTGCTGCTCGAAGGCGAAGTGGGCGTCGGCAAGACGGAGATCGCCAAGGCGCTCGCGACGGTGCTCGGCCGGAAGCTGATCCGGCTGCAGTGCTACGAAGGCATCGACGTCCACCAAGCGCTGTACGAGTGGGACTACGCGCGCCAGCTGCTGCAGATCCGCGCCCTCACGGGCAACGACCTGGGCGGGGAGGAAACCGTCGCGAACCTCTACGGCCCGGAGTTCCTGCTTGAGCGGCCGCTGCTGGAGGCGGTGCGCGCGGGCGGCTCGGCCGTGCTCCTGCTCGACGAGATCGACCGCGCCGACGACGAGTTCGAAGCGTTCCTGCTCGAACTCCTCTCCGACTTCCAGGTGAGCATCCCGGAGATCGGCACGATCCGGGCGGACAGCCCGCCGCTGGTGGTGCTGACCTCCAACCGCACCAGGGAACTGCACGACGCGCTCAAACGACGCTGCCTCTACCACTGGGTGGGCTACCCGGACGCCGATCGCGAGCTGGAAATCGTGCTGACCCGCGCCCCCGGCGTCCCCGAGGTGCTCGCCCGCAAGGTGGTCGCCGCGGTCAACCGGCTTCGCGAACTCGACCTGGCCAAGCCGCCCGGCGTCGCGGAGTCCATCGACTGGACGCGCACGGTCGAGGTAGTAGGCGGTCACGACCTCGATCCGGGGATCGCCGCGGACACCCTCGGCGCCGTGGTGAAGGACCGCGACGACCTCGACCTGGTCTACCCGCAGCTGGAGCGGGTCGTCGGTGGCTGAGGACGCCGGTTCCGCGACGGGCGCCGGCTTCACGCGGACGCTCGTCGGCTTCGGCCGCGAACTCCGCCGCGCGGGCCTGCCGGTCGGCACCGGCGACATCATGACCTACGGCGCGGCGGGCGCCCTGCTCAACCCGGCCGACCTGGTCGACCTCTACTGGGCCGGGCGCACCACCCTGGTCACCCGGCGCGAGCACCTCCCGGTCTACGACGTCACGTTCCGGCGCTACTTCCTCGACGAGCCGGACGAACCCGAGGACCCGCCGCCGTTCTCGGTGCAGCAGCGGGCGGAAGCGAACGCGACGCTGCAACTGCCGGACCCGGAGCACGGCCCGGAAGGCACCCCGGAGGACGAGCGGCAGGCGCGGATGGGGCTGGTGGCCTCGGCCGCGACCACGGCTCGGCACCGCTCGTTCGCCGACTGCACACCGGAGGAGCTGGCGGTGCTGCGCCGGATCATGCGAGGCATCCGCCTGGTGCCCCCGCGCCGCCGCTCGCGCCGCACCCGGCCGGCCCGCGCCGGGCGCACCCCCGACCTGCGGCGGGTCGTCCGGTCGGCGGTGCGCCGGCACGGCGAGCCCGGCGAACTCGCGTGGCGCGCGCGGCGGCTGCGCGCCCGGCCGCTCATTCTGATCCTGGACGTCTCGGGGTCGATGGCCGACTACTCCCGCGCGCTGCTGCAGTTCGCCCACGGCACCAGCCGCTCCGCGCGCAAGGTGGAGGTCTTCTGCTTCGGCACCCGGCTGACCCGGATCACCCGGCAGCTCGACCGCCGCCGCCCGGACGACGCGCTCCGCGCCGCCGCCGAACGGGTCGTCGACTGGGAGGGCGGCACCCGGATCGGCGACTCGCTCGCCGCGTTCGTGCGCGACTGGGGCCGGCGCGGGATGAGCCGGGGCGGGATCGTGGTGATCTGTTCCGACGGGCTCGACCGCGGGTCCCCCGAACACCTCGACGGCGCGCTGCGGAAACTGACCCGGTTGAGTCACCGGATCGTGTGGCTCAACCCGCACAAGGGCGACCACGGCGAAGACTGGGTGCCGAGCAGCCTCGGCATGATGGTCGCGGCGCCCTACATCGACGAGCTGCTGTCCGGGCACGACCTGGCCAGCCTGGAGAAACTGGCCGCGGTGCTGCCGCGGCTGCGATGAGGCGAGGAGACGAAGATGCCGAGCTGGAGCGTGACCGTCGAGGCCGACGGCGATCGGCCGTTGGGCCGCGAGGAGATCGTGGCGCTGGCCGACGCCGTGGCGCGGCACGACGGGGTCGCCTCCGGGATCGGCCAGCAGACCTACGGCGTCCAGATCCTCGTCGAGGCGCCCAGCCGCGACGAGGCGGCAGAGCGGGCGAAGGAGCTTTTCGCCGAGGCGGTCAGGGAGGCGGGCCTGCCCCCGTGGCCGGTGTCGAGCTTGATTCCGATGTCCGAACAGGACGAACTGGAGGAGCTGTTCGCCCACGAGCAGCGCGAGGCGTGAGCGGGCCCCGATGATCCGTCTCGGCACGCTCGCCGGCTACTCGTTCGAAGGACCCCGGGTCCTCGCCGGATGGACCCCGCCCTCCGCGAGCGGGGTGTACGCGATCTTCTACCCCGATCCGGGCCGTCCCGGATCGGAGCGGCTCGCGGTCTGCTACGTCGGGCACACCGACGACTTCACGACCGCGGGCTTCCCGTTCCGGCATCCGGCCGCGCCCTGCTGGATCGCCCGCGCCGGCACCAAGTTCCGGCTCAAGATCGCCACGTTCGAGGTGCCCGGCGGCACCGCCGCGCACCGGGAGCAGATCACCCAGGAACTGATCGCGGTCTACCGCCCCAGCTGCAACGAACAGCAGTACGACCAGGCGTGGGAGCGGCACTGGATCGGCGATTACGACGCGCCGAACACCACCGGCCCCCTCACGACAGGACTCACCCCAGACCAATCGCGGCGCACACCCCGCCTCGGCCGCGAGCCCTGACCCACCCGCATTTCGCACGCGGAAAGTCCGTGAGGGGAGCCCTGAAGGAATCTGATTCCTTCAGGGCTCCCCTCACGGACGGCTGCGGAAAAGGAGCGCGCCTGTGGTCAGGCGCCTGAGCGCGGCGGGCCGTGGCCCGCGGCGGCGGGCACGCCCTCGGGGCGGTAGCCCACGCCGTCATGCAGACGCGAGCGGCGAGTGCCCGAAGCCGGACGCGCGGGCAGGCGGTCGTCCGGGTCGGGATCGCGCCGCGGCGAGACGCCGGTGACGATGCCCTCGGCGAACCCGTAGAGCAGCGGCAGCGCGCCCGCGACGACTCCGCCGGTGCGGTTGATGTGGTCGAGACCGGGCCGGATCGGCTCGGCGTTCGCCTTGATCGCGCGCACCAGCTCCGCGCACTCCTCCAGCAGCGCCGCGACCCGGGTGAGCTGGCCGCCGACCACGAACAAGTAGCCGGCCAGCACCGCGATCAGCGCGACGATGACGAGGACGCTCGTCAGGACCATGGCTCAGGACCTCACCTTCTCGTAGACCCGGCCGAGGAACAGGTGGTGCTTGAGGCCCTCGCCCAGCACCGCCTCGACCCCCGCCGCCGTCTCGGCGATCAGGGCCGTGTCTTCGGTGTTGGCGGCGGCCGCCTTGAGCTTGTCGCGTACCTTCGTGACGCGTTTCTCGATGGTGGCGACCAGCACGACCAGGACGGTCAGCAGCCCGGCGACCGCGAGCACGACCACGATGCCGCCGATGTTGGCGATGGTCCAGAGGGTTTCGTCGGTTTCGGTGAGCGCGAGGCTCATGTCAGCCACCCAGCCTTTCGCGTCCGCGCCGCAGGCCGGCGACGATGACCCCGGCGTGGTCGATGGTGGTGCGCAGCCCGGACAGGGCGGCGGTGTTGGCGACGGACTCGGCGAGCGAGTCGTCGATGTCGCCCGCCTGGCGGCCGATGCGGCGGGCCAGCAGCAGGATCGGCACCACGAGCGCGACGACGACGAGAACGACGACGATCGCGATCACGTAGCCGAGGGTCCATCCGGCGGTGGAGCTCATCGGAGGCCTCCTCAGATCGTTTCGGTGAAGTCGCGGACGGGCTTGAGGCTGGCGTTGACCGACGGCACGACGGCGGGCACCGGCCGGGTGCGGTCCGCGATCACGCGGACCCCGTCGATGACGCCGTCGAGAGTGGCGGCGGTCGCCCTCAGGTGGAAGATGACGCGGGTCAGGCCGAGTGCGGCGGCCGCGATGATCAGCGCGGCGAGGACCAGGGTGACCCAAGCTTCGGCAGGCATCCTCAGTGCTCCCCTCAGCCCAGCAGCTTCGCGACGGAGCCGCCGTACCGCGCGGCGCCGACGGCGACCTCGCGCACGGTCCGGTCGGTCACCGCCAGCTGTTCCGGCACGCCGTCCAGCTCTCCGGCGAGCGCACCGCCGCCGGCGAGGATGTCGTCGGCCGCGCCGCGGATGCGCTCCAGCGCCGCCAGCACGCGGTTGAGCAACGCGACCAGGATGGGCACCACGGCCACCAGCAACAGCGCGTTGCCGATCCACCACAGCATCGGGTTCTCCTTCGATTGAGAGCGGAGCCTCAGCGCGGCTGGGGCTGGTAGGGCAGGAAGAAGCGGCTGAAGACGCGCAGCAACGCGAGCTTCACTGCCTGCAAGCCGATCGCGAGACCGCTCGCCGACTTGGCTTCGAGCTTGGACAGGTCCTCGCCGCGCTCGATCGCCTCGATCCGCCGCTGGGCGTTGTCGGCGAACTGTCCGATCAGGACGGACGTCACGTCCGAAACCATGCCGCGGCCGTACTGCGCCGCGGCGCCGGACAAGGTCAGGTCGATCGAGAGATCCACCTTGGTGCCCTTCGCGACCGACAGCAGCTGTGCGGTGAGCATCAGCGAGGCGTTCCCTCGGCCCTTCTCGTCGGAGCCCGCGCCGTCGACGACCAGCTTCTTCGCCGCGTCGTCGCGTTCGAGCACTTTGGCCAGACCGCCGAAGGCCAGCTTGACCGGGCCCATGCTGATCATGACCTTGCCCTTGTACTGGTCGTCGCCGAGGTCCTCGTTCAGGTCGGCTCCGGGCAGGCTCGCCGCGACCTGCGGGATGTCGTTGAAGAACGCCCACACCTTGTCGATCGGCTGCGGCACGACGACGTCTTTGTTGATGAGCATCGCGCGGCTCCTCTCAGTCCGTCTTCACCGGCGGCGCGCCGGACACGTCGACGCCCTTGGACAGGGCTTCGTAGACCCGGTCCGGCAGCATCGGCATGTCGACGTTGCGCACACCCAGGTGCGAAAGCGCGTTGACCACCGCGTTGACGAAGGCCGCGGGACCGCCGACGGTGGCGCACTCCCCGACGCCCTTGGCGCCGATCGGATGGTGCGGCGAGGGCGTGACGACCTCGTGCAGCTCCCAGCCCGGGGTCTCCCAGGCGGTGGGCAGCAGGTAGTCCATGAAGTTCGAGCCGACGCAGTTGCCGTCGGCGTCGAAGGTGATGAACTGCATGCTCGCCATCGCGTAGGCCTCGGTCAGGCCGCCCTGGATCTGGCCCTCGACGATGAGCGGGTTGATCCGGACGCCGCAGTCGTCGACGGCGACGAACCGCAGCACGTCCCACACCCCGGTCTCGGGGTCGATCTCGACCGTGCAGACGTACGCGGCGAACGGCCAGGTCAGGTTCGGCGGGTCGTAGTAGGAGACCGCTTCCAGGCCGGGTTCGAGTCCGTCGGGCATGTTGGAGTACGCCGCCAGGCACGCTTCCTGGATGGTCACTCCGCGCGAGGGCTGGCTGCGCACGTAGAACCGGCCGAGTTCCCATTCGACGTCCTCTTCGGACACTTCGAGCAGGTGCGCGGCGATCTTGCGGGCCTTGGCCTTGACCTTGCGCGCGGCCATCGCGATCGCGGCTCCGGCCACCGGCGTGCTCCGGGACGCGTAGGTGCCCATGCCGAACGGCGCGGTGTCGGTGTCGCCCTCCTCGACGACGATGTCGTCGGCGGGCAGGCCCAGTTCGTGGGCGACGATCTGCGCCCACGTGGTCTCGTGGCCCTGGCCCTGGGTCTTCGCGCCGGTGCGCAGCAGCGCCTTGCCGGTCATGTGGACCCGCAGTTCGGCCGAGTCGAACATCTTGATGCCGAGGATGTCGTACTCGCGGCTGTTGCCCGCGCCGAGCGGCTCGGTCATCGTCGAGATCCCGATGCCGAGCAGCCTGCCCCGCTTGCGGGCCTCGGCCTGTTCGACGAGGAAGCCCTCGTAGTCGATCTCCTTGAGCGCCAGGTCGAGCGCCTTGCCGTACTGGCCGGAGTCGGTCAGGAAGCCGTACGGCGTGCGGTGCGGGAAGTCGTCGTCCTTGACCAGGTTGAGCCTGCGGAACGCCGCCTGGTCGATGCCCGCGTCCTCGGCCGCGGCCTGGACCATCCGTTCCTGGAAGAACATCGCCTCGGTGACCCGGAACGAGCACCGGTAGGCGACGCCGCCGGGCGCCTTGGTGGTGTAGACGCCGCGCGCCGCGAGGTGGGCATACGGGACGTCGTAGGCCGCGAACGCCGAGTGCATCAGCCCGATCTTGAACTTGCTCGGCTGCGCGTCGGCGAAGAACGCCCCGTGGTCGGAGGTGGTGTTCATCTTGACCGCGAGGATCTTGCCGTCCTTGCGCATCGCGACCTGGCCGTCGAGGTAGACGTCCCGGCCGAACCCGGTCGAGATCAGGTTGCCGGTGCGGTCCTCGACCCATTTGACCGGACGCTCGGCGAGGATCGAGGCGAGGATCGCGACGACGTAGGACGGGTAGACCGGGACCTTGTTGCCGAAGCCGCCGCCGAGGTCCGGCGAGATGATCCGGATCTGGTGCTCGGGCAGTTCGGCGATCAGCGCCACGGCGGCGCGCACGATGTGCGGCGCCTGCGTGGTGAGGTAGACCGTGAGCTTCCCGGTCGACCGGTCGAAGTCCGCGATCGCCCCGCAGGCCTCCAGCGGGGAGGGATGCGAACGCGGGTAGTGCAGCTTGACCCGGGACACGACGTCGGCCTCGTCGAAGGCGCGCTCGGTGCCCGCCTTGTCGCCGACCTCCCAGTCGAACACGACGTTGTCTTCCTGGCCGAGCTTGTCGTCGCGGATGAGCGGCGCGTCGGCGGCCAGCGCCTGCTCCGGGTTGACGACCGGCGGGAGAGGCTCGTACTCGACCTGGATCGCGGTGACCGCGTCCTTCGCGATGTACGGGTCGTCCGCGACGACCGCGGCGACCTCCTGGCCCTGGAACCGGACCTTGTCGGTGGCGAGCACCGCCTGCGTGTCGTAGCTGAGGGTGGGCATCCACCCGAGGTTGCGGGTCGCCAGCGCCTCGCCGGTCAGCACCAGGCGCACGCCGGGGATTTCCCAGGCCTTCGAGGTGTCGATCGACTTGATCCGGGCGTGCGCCATCGGGCTCCGCAGCACCTCCATGTGGAGCATGCCGGGCAGCACGACGTCGTCGAAGTAGTTGCCCTTGCCGCGGATGAACCGGTTGTCCTCCACGCGACGGCGGCTGGCGCCGAGGCCGCCCAGCTTGATCTCGTCCAGCGGCGGCGGCGCCGTCGGCCGTGGTTCTGCCGTCTGGGTCACCGGTGTGCTCCGTTCTGCTGTGCCGCGGTGTAGTCCGCGACGGCGTTGTGCGGGTCGTCGCCGCGTTCCTTCGCGGCGGCCCACAGCACTGCTTTGACGATGTTCTGGTAGCCGGTGCAGCGGCAGAGGTTGCCCGAGAGCGCGAACCGCACTTCGTCCTCGGTGGGGTTCGGGTTCTCGTCGAGGAGGGCGCGGGCGGACAGCATCATCCCGGGGGTGCAGAAGCCGCACTGCAGGGCGTGCTCGTCCTTGAAGCCCTCCTGCACCGGGTCGAGTTCGCTGCCCTTCGCCATGCCCTCGACGGTGGTCACGTCGCGCCCGTCGGCCTGGACGGCGAGGACGGTGCAGCTCTTGACCGGCTTGCCGTCCAGCAGCACGGTGCACGCGCCGCAGTTGGTGGTGTCGCACCCGGTGTGCGTGCCGGTGAGCTTGAGCCCCTGGCGCAGGAAGTGGGCGAGCAGCAGCCTCGGCTCGATGTCGGCCGTGCGCCGCCTGCCGTTGACCGTGACCGTGACGCGGTTGACCGGGACGTCGTCGGGAACGGGCTCGGCGATTTCGTCGAACAGGCTGGTCATCACGCCGCCCTTTCTTGATCGGTGCCAATGCCGGCCAGGATCCGCCGGACGAAGGTGTGCACGACGTGCCGCTTGTACTCGGCGCTGCCCCGGTGGTCGGATTTCGGGTTGGCGGCCTCGGCCGCGAGGTCCGCGGCGCGGGCGACGGTGTCGGCGCCGATCGGCCGGTCGAGCAACGCGCCCGCGGCGGCCTCGGCGTTGATGGTCGCGCTGCCGACGCCGGTGAGCGCGATGCCTGCCCGGACCACCCGGCCCCCGGCCAGTTCCAGGCCGACCGCGGCGCCCGCGGTCGCGAAGTCGCCGACCCGGCGCTCCAGTTTGAGGAAACCGCCGGCGACCGACCCCTTCGGCGCGGGAATCCTCGCCTCGATCGCGATCTCGTCGTAGGAGAGCACGTTCTGGAAGGGCCCGGTCACGAAGTCCCTGACCGCGATCGTGCGCCTGCCTTCGGGGCCGTACGCGACGACGGAGCCGTCGAGCGCGATCATCACCGCCGCCCAGTCGCCCTGCGGGTCGGCGTGGCACACCGAGCCGACCAGGGTGCCGCGGCTGCGCACGATCGGGTCCGCGATCAACGGCGCGGCCGCCGCCGCGGTGGGCTGGCGCCTGCCGATTTCGGCGGAGCGTTCGAGCATGCCGTGCCGGGCGAGCGCACCGATCCGGAAGGATCCGTCCGCCTCGACCTCGATGCGGTCGAGGCCCGGCAGGTTGTTGATGTCGACGAGGATCGAGGGGCTCGCGAACCGCAGTTTGAGCAAGGGGATCAGGCTCTGGCCGCCGGCCAGCACCTTGCCGTCGCTCTCGGCCTTCTGGAGCAGTTCGACGGCCTCGTCGAGCGCGCGGGGCGACGCGTAGCGGAAGCGTCCGGGGTACATGCGGGCTCTCTCCTAGCTCGTGGGGGCGCCGTCCGGGCCGTCGATGGACAGCCTGCGGCGGGGGACGTACTCGGACTGCGGGTCCGGCACGGCGACGGGCCCCGCCTCGGCCTCGGCGGGATCGGGCCGGGGCTGCTGGTGCGGCGGCCACGGGCCCTGCACCGGCTGCCCGGCGATCTTGAAGAAGTCGACCAGCTGCGAGTACGCGAAGATCGTCGGCGAGACGCCGGTGCCCTCGCGGGGCGCGTTCTCGATCAGCTCGTAGATGCGCGGGTTGCCCGGACTGTGACCGTCGGACTCGATAGCCGGCATGGGTGCGGCACCTCCTGCTGGATCTCGGCGCAGCAGCCCCGGGGAGCGCCGTCGCCACCTGAGATCCCAACCTCCCAGCGCGCACGTCGTGCGTCTATTCGCGGCTAAGCGAACGCTGAGTGCGGTCGAGGGCGCGACGGGGGTCAGGACCAGAGGGTCACGTGGACCGCCGGGCGGAACCGGCCCACGCCGGCCCCTCGGCGCTGGAGCATCGCCCTCGTCGCCCGCGGCGTCGCGACGAAGCGGCACAGCTCCGCCGCGGACGAGGGCGCCCGGTCGCCGACGAGAGTGGCGATGCTCCACCCGCCGCGGCCGCTCAGCAGCGGTCCTTCGACCCGGGCGAGCGCGCCGTTTTCGAGATCTTCGGTCACCGCGAAGCGGACGGTGAGCGCGACTCCGTGTCCGCGCTTGGCCTCCTCGATCGCCGCCGCGTGGCTCTGGAAGATGCGCTGCCGCTGCTCGGGCACGCCCAAGCGGCGCAGCATCTCGGTGACCGTCCCGCCGCGCTCCATCGCCGACGGCCCGAGCAGCCAGGGCTGTTCCCGGAGCAGGCGAACCGACGGCGGCGAACTCACCGCCGGATGCCGCGGCGCCGCGACCGTGATCACCTCGTAGTTGAGGAAGTGGTTGCTCTGGACGTCGCGCCCGCCGAGCTGGTCCCGGGGCGCGATCACCACGTCCAGGCTGCGGGTGACGAGCAGGGTCTCGAACCGCCCGCTCCCGTCCGTGCTGAGCTCGACGTCGAGGTCCGCGGCCCGCTGGGTGAACGCCTCGATCAGCCCCGGCGCGGCGTATTCGGCGAAGAGTCCGGAGGCCCCGAGCCGGAGAAGGCGACGGCCCCGGCCCGCCTGTTTCACCTCCTGTATGGTGCGGTCGCGCAGGCCGAGCAGCTCGACCGAACGGCTCGCCAGCCGCAGTCCGCCCGGGGTGAAGGCGAGGCCGGAACCGGTACGGGTGAAGAGCGGGTCGCCCAGTTCCTTCCGGAGCTGGCCGACGTGCAGCGAGACCGCTGCTTCGCTCACGTCGAGTTCGGCCGCGGCCGCCTTGACCGAGCCGAGCCGCGCCACCGCGGAATACGCTTTGAGCTGCGACGGAGTCATCATCGGGTGAACGTCCTAGGAGTGAGTGGGTGACGATCCCGCAACTGCGCGCCTTCGCCGCCGTCGTGCGGTACGGCTCGGTCAAATCGGCCGCGGCGGCGCTCGGCGTCTCGGAGTCCACCGTTTCCATGCACGTCGCCCAGCTCCGCAAGGAACTCGGCGATCCGCTTTTCACGCGCACCGGTTCCGGACTGGCGTTCACCCCGGGCGGGTTGCGGCTGGCGAGCCGTTCGGTCGAGCTGCTCGGGCTGCAGAACCGCACCGTGGAGGAGATCGGCCAGGCCGCACAGGGGCTCCGGCTGCTGCGTGTCGGCGCGACGTCGCTGTTCGCCGAACACGCGGCGCCGGGGCTGATCGAATCCTTCACCCAGCGCGCCACGGATCTCGAAGTCGAGCTGAGCGTGCACCAGGCGAGCGAGTTCGAGGAACTCCTCCGGACCAGGGCGATCGACGTCGCGATCGGGCCGCCCGCCGCGAGCCCCCGCCCGGGCCTCGTCCAGCGCGCCTTCCTGGCCTACGACGTCGAGGTCGTCACCACGCCGGACCACCCGCTCGCCGGGCGCCCGGTCTCGGCGGCCGAGCTCGCCCGCGCGACCTGGCACCTCGGCCCGTCCGCGGTCGGCCCGGCGGGTGCGATCCCGGCGATGCTCCAGCGGCTGCGCGTTCCGGAGTCGCATCAGCGGATCTTCCAGAGCGAGGCCTCGGCGCTGGAGGAGGTGCACCACGCCGCGGCGGTCGCCCCCGCGGTGGTGTTCTCGGTCTCGGCCAACCTGGCCGCGGGCAGGCTGGTGCGGGTGACCGGGCAGGGCACGAAACAGCGCGGGGTCTGGGTCGCCTCCGCCCGCGAGGAGGACCGCGAGCAGACGAGCGCGGAACTGCTGCGCTTCCTGCAGACGCCTCGGGCCACCCAGGCGATGATCAAGGGGTCCGGGGTGCCCATCAGGAGGTTCCGCCCCGCGGTCTACGTGACGCTGTGGAGCTGAGCTCGTCGACGACGCCGGCCAGTTCGGCCAGCGTCGCGGCGGGGAGCACCGAGTCGCAGTGCGGCAGCGCGGCGGCCATGCCGCCGACGAGCGGCCGGTAGCCGGGTTCTCCCGCGCGCGGATTGATCCACACGACGCGGTGCGCGCGGCGCGCGATCCGGGCCATCTCCGCCGCGAGCCGCTCCGGCGGATCGGTGTCCCAGCCGTCGGACGCGACCACCACCACGGCGCCGCGGAGCAGTTCCGCGTGGGGCGAGCGGATCAGGGTCCGCAGGCTCGAAGCGATGCGCGTGCCGCCGTACCGGTCGCCGACGAGCAAGCTCGCCTCGGCGACCGCCTCGGCCGGAGTGCGCCGCCGCAACGCGGGCGAAAGCCGGGTGAGCGTGGTGCCGAACGCGAAGGTCTCCCCCGCCTCCACCGAGGCGGCCCGCATCAGGTGCAGGAACGCGGTGACATAGGGCCGCATCGACTCGCTCACGTCGCACAGGACCACCAGCCTGCGCGGGCGGTGCCGCGGCCGGGTCCGGACCAGGTGCAGCGGCTCGCCTCCGGTACGCCGCCAGCGGCGGGCCGTGCGCCGCAGGTCGAGGCGGCCGTATCGGCTCGCTTCCCGCCGCCGGGTCCGGCGCCGGTGCGCGGCGTCGCGCAGCCGGGCCCCGAGATCGGCCAGCATCCGCTCGTCGAGGTCGTCGAACGAGGCCGGGGCCGCTCGCGCTGCCGCCCACCCCGGGGCGGGCACCGGGACGGCCCGCCCGTCGGGACGGCCGGGCCCGCCGGCCGCGGTCTGGCGCGGACTCGTCACCCACGGCACCGCGCCCTCCGTTTCCGTCCCGGCCGGGGCGTTCGGCACGGCGCGGCGCGCGGCGGCGGGCCGGGTCGCCGCCAGCGTTGCGCCGGGCGCGGGCGACCCGCCGGACGGGACGCCGACGAGATCGTCGAAGACCCGGTCGTAGGCGGCGAGGTCGCCGGGACCGCACACGAGCGTGACCCTGGCGGTCCAGTACAGCCTCGAACGCCGGTCGCCCGGAGCCGCGAAAACGCCCGGCAGCGCGGCGGTCAAGGCCGCCGCGCCGCGCGGGTCGGCCGCCACTCCCGCCTCGCGGAGGCGGGCGAGGAGCAACGACGCCAGTGCCGCCAAGTCGGGCCGGTCCGGCCGTTCGGGACCAGGTGCGGCGGGGACGGCCGGGTCCGCCCGATCGCCCGCGCGCGGCCGGTTCGCGGCGCCTTTCCCTGCCTCGCGGCCGGAAAGCTCTCGGCCTGAGTTCATCCCAGCGCTCCCTCCCGGATGGCGCGCCCGACCGCGGCCAGGTCGTCCGGGGTCTTGGCGATCGCGCCGAGCGAAGGCGCCACGGCGGCGGGATCGGGGACGTCCGCCCCGAGCGCGGCGAGCACCCGTGCCCAGTCGATCGCTTCCGCCATTCCCGGCGCCTTGTCCAGGTCCAGCTCCCGCAGGCGGCTGACGCCGCGGCCGATCGCCGCGACCAGGTCCCCCGACGCGTCCGGGACCCGGTGCCGCAGGATCGCCGTGACCTGGTCGGGCCCGGGGAAATCGATCCAGTGGTAGAGGCATCGGCGGCGCAGTGCGTCGTGGAGTTCGCGAGTGCGGTTGGAAGTGAGCACGACCACCATCGGTCCCGCGGCGCGGACAGTCCCGAACTCGGGAATGGTGATCGCCCGTTCGCCGAGGAACTCCAGCAGCAGTGCCTCGAACTCGTCGTCGGCCCGGTCGATCTCGTCGATCAGCAGCACCGGCGGCACCGGCCCGTCGTGGCGCAGGCAGGCCAGCAGCGGCCGGTCTTCGAGGAATCGCTCGCTGAACAGGTCTTCCTCGCCGATGGCCGAACCCTGGGCCTCGGCCAGCCGGATCGCGAGCAGCTGCCGCTGGTAGTTCCACTCGTAAAGCGCCTCGTGCGGTCCCAGCCCCTCGTAGCACTGCAACCGGTGCAACCGCGACCCGAGCGCGCGGGCGAGCGCGGCCGCGGCGCCGGTCTTGCCGACGCCCGGCTCTCCCTCAAGCAGCAGCGGCAACCCGAGGTCGACGGCCAGGTGCAGGGCAGTCGCCAGCCCCTCGTCGACCAAGTGGTCCTCGGCCAGCAGTGCGCGTCGCACCGCGTCGGGACTGTCGAGGCGGGTCACCGCGCCTCCCTCGCGCCGCCGACGAGCCGCTCGTAGTCGGCCCAGGTGTCCACGTCCGGCGGCACCGGCCCGGCGGCGCGATGGACCGCGAGGTCGTCGCCCGCCCGGTCGACCAGCTTCCAGACGCCCTTGTCGCCGTGCAGGGTCGCGAGTTCGCCGAACAGCTCGCGGCCCAGCCAGAAGGGATGCCCGATACCGTCGTCATACGCCGTGACGCCGATCGGGCGGTGCGCCGCGACCGCGACCAGCGCGGCGACGTCGGCGGGCCGCACCGTCGGCTGGTCGCCGAGCAGAAGTGCGACGCCGTGCGCGCTGTCGTGCACGGCCGGGAGCGCTGCCGCGATGGACGACGAGCATCCCTCGCCGTACGACGGGTTGCGCACGACCTCCGTGCCGGACAGGTCCACCGTCTCCTCGACCTGCTCGGCCGCCCCGCCGAGCGTCACGAGGAGCTGGCCGAACCCGCATCGGCGGGCGGTCGCGAGAGTCGCGTCCAGCAGTGTGCCGCCCGCATAGGGCAGCAGCTGCTTCGGCCTGCCGAGCCGGCGCGAGCCGCCCGCCGCCAGTACCAGGCCCGTCACCCGGCCGAGAGCTGCTCCGTCCCCGGTCATCCCACGCTCACGCTGTGCTCGGCCTTGAACGCGTCGCGGCAGCCTGGGCGGCAGAAGTAGTAGTCGGTCCCGTCGACGTCGAGATGGATCGCGTCCGGCGCGACCACGACGTTCATGCCGCAGACCGGGTCGGTCGCGACCGCAGGCCGGGCGGACGGCGGCGGCTCCGAGCCCTCGTGCCCGGCGGCGTCCCGGGCGCGCAGCACGGACACGATCTCGGCGAGGATCGACAGCGCGATCTCCTCCGGCGTTCCCGCGCTGATCGGGAGACCGGCCGGGGTGTGCACCCGGGCCCGCTGGTCCTCGTCCAGCCCGGTCTCGTCGAGCACGGCGTGCCCGCGCACCGTGCTCGCCACCAGTCCGACATACGGCACCTCGGCGGCCAGCGCCGCCCGCAGGTCGTCGGGCTCGGGACCGCCGTGCCGGGCGATCACCACCGCGGCCGCCCCGGCGGCGGTCGCGCCGTCCTCGTCGCTGGTCGCCTCGTACCCGACCGCGCCGGCGAGGTCGGCGACCGCCCGGGCGATGGGCGAGGTGCCGACGACGTGGACGACCGGCGCGGGCAGCACCGGCTCAAGGTAGATCTCCACCGCGCCGCCGGACAGGCAGGGGTTGACCTCCACCCGGGCGCCATCGGTCGCGGGGAACTCCGGACCGCCCTCCGGCAGCACCCGCAGCAGCAGGCTGGCGCCGTCGCGGAGCACGTCCAGCGCGGCGAGCTTCACCGAGGCGAGGGTGCACTGGCCGCCGACGAATCCCTCGAGGGTGCCGTCCTCCAGCACGATCGCGTGGTCGCCGGTGCTCACCGACGTCGGCGCCGCGGCACGGACGACAGTCGCGTGGACGAACGGCCTGCGGGCCGCGACCAGTTCGGCTTGGCGCCGGGCAAGGTGTGTGTTCATCGCGCTCCTCCTTGAGCGGTCAGCTGGGTGGCGTGGGGTTCCCCTGCATGGCCTCCCACACCCGGCCGGGGGTGAGGGGCATGTCGGCATGACGCACGCCGTAGGGCTGGAGCGCGTCGAGCACGGCGTTGACCACCGCGGGCGGCGAGCCGACCGTGGAGGATTCGCCGACGCCTTTGGCTCCGATCGGGTGGTGCGGCGAGGCGATGTAGGTCGCGCCGGTCTCCCAGTCGGGGACCTCCAGCGCGGTCGGGATGAGGTAGTCCATCAGCGAACCGGCGAGGCAGTTGCCGTCCTCGTCGTAGCCGACGTACTCCATCAGCGCGATCCCGACGCCGTCGGTGAGCCCGCGGTGCACCTGCCCCTCGACCACGGCCTCGTTGATCCGGGTGCCGCAGTCGTCCACCGCGATGAAGCGGCGCACGGCGACCTTGCCGGTGCCCGGGTCCACGTCGACCACGCACAGGTAGGCGCCATAGGGGTAGGTGAGGTTCTCGGGGTTGTAGGAGACGCTCGCTTCGAGGCCGCCCTCCAGCGGCTCGCCGTCGGGTCCGGCCGGCAGGTCGCGGGCGCCGTACGCGCGGGCCGCGACCTCCGCGATGGTCACCGCCGTGCCAGGGTCGCCCTTCACCCGGTAGGCGCCGTCGGCCCACTCCATGTCGGCCACCGCCGCCTCCAGCACGGACGAGGCGAGCAGCCGGCCCTTCTCCCGCACCTTCCGCGCGGCGAGCACGGCGGCGGCACCCGAGACAGGGGTCGACCGGCTGCCGTAAGTGCCGAGCCCGAACGGCGTCAGATCGGTGTCGCCGTGCACGACGTCCACGTCGTCGACCGGGATTCCGAGTTCCTCGGACACGATCTGGGCGAACGTGGTCTCGTGGCCCTGGCCCTGCGACTGCACCGAGATCCGGACCACCGCCTTGCCGGTCGGGTACACCCGCAGCTCGCAGCCGTCGGCCATGCCGAGGCCCGCCATGTCCATGTCCTTGCGCGGACCGGCCCCGACCGCCTCGGTGAAGAACGAGACGCCGATCCCCATCAGCTCGCCCCGCGCCCGGCGCTCGGCCTGTTCGGCGCGCAGCTCGTCGTACCCGGCGATCCGGACCGCCTCGGCCATCGCGGCCGGGTAGTCCCCCGAGTCGTAGACCCAGCCGGTGCGGGTGGTGTAGGGAAACGCGTCGGGCCGGATGAAGTTGCGGCGCCGGAGCTCGACCGGATCGATGCCCAGTTCGCGGGCGAGCAGGTCGACCATCCGCTCGACGAGGTACACCGCCTCGGCGATCCGGAACGAGCAGGCGTAGGCCACCCCGCCCGGCGCCTTGTTGGTGTGCACCGCCGTGACCGCGCAGTGCGCGGCCTCGATGTCGTAGCTGCCGGTGAACACCCCGAAGAACCCGGCGGGGTATTTCGTCGGCGTCGCGGCCGCGTTGAACGCGCCGTGATCGGCCAGCACCTGGCTGCGCAACCCGAGGATCCGCCCGTCGCGGGTGGCGGCGATCTCGCCGCGCATCACGTAGTCGCGCGCGAAGGTCGAGCTGACCAGATTCTCGGTGCGGTCCTCCATCCACTTCACCGGACGGCCGGTGAGCATCGACCCGACGATCGCGCACAGGTAGCCCGGATAGATCGGGACCTTATTGCCGAAACCGCCGCCGACATCGGGCGAGATCACCCGGATCCGGTGTTCCGGCAGCCCCGCGATGACGGCGTAGAGCGTGCGATGGGCGTGCGGTGCCTGGCTGGTGGACCAGAGAGTGAGCCGCCGGTCGATGCGGTCGTAGTCGGCGACCGCGCCGCAGGTCTCCATCGGTGCCGGGTGGATCCGCGGGTAGACCATGTCCTGGGCGAGGGTGACCTCGGCCCGTTCGAACACCGCCGCGGTGGCGGCGGCGTCGCCGCTCTCCCACTCGAAACAGAGGTTGTCGGTGCGCCCTTCGACGTCGTCGCGGACGAGCGGCGCGCCGGGGGCGAGGGCGGTGCGGGCGTCGACGACCGGCGGCAGGACGTCGTACTCGACTTCGATCAGCTCCAGCGCGTCGCGCGCGGAGTACCGGTCCTCCGCCACGACGAACGCGACTTCCTGGCCCTGGAACCGCACCTTGTCGGTCACCAGCACCGCCTGCGTGTCCGCGGACAGCGTCGGCATCCAGGCGAGGCCGCGCTCGGCGAGGTCGGCACCGGTGACGACGGCCTTCACCTTGGGATGCGCCTGCGCGGCGGTCGTGTCGATGCTCGCGATCCTGGCGTGGGCCACCGGTGCCCGGAGCACCGCGAGGTGCAGCATGCCCGGCAGCTGGACATCGTCGACGTACGTGCCGCGGCCGCGGACGAAGCGCGGCGCCTCCCGCAGCGTCCGCCTCCCGAACCCGTGTTCCGCTGGATCGAGGGCGGCGCTCATGTCGCGGTCCCGACGACAGGCCACGGCAGGTCCGGTTCGGGCACGACCTCCGGGTGCTCGGCCGCCCAGCGGACCGACCGGACGATGCTCGCGTAGCCGGTGCACCGGCAGATCTGCCCGGAGATCGCCTCCCGGATCACGGGCTCCTCCGGGTCGGGGTCGCGGTCGAGGAGGGCGCGCGCGGTCATCAGCATCCCGGGCGTGCAGAAGCCGCACTGGAGCCCGTGGCATTCGATGAAGCCCTGCTGGACGGGGTCGAGGAACCCGTCGCGTTCGAGATCCTCGACGGTGCGCACGTCATGCCCGGAGGCCATCGCGGCGAGCACTGTGCACGACTTGACCGGCTCGCCGTCATAGAGCACGACGCACGTGCCGCAGTTGCTGGTGTCACAGCCCCAATGCGTGCCGGTCAGGCCGAGCACGTCGCGCAGGAAGTGGACCAGCAGCAGCCGCGGCTCCACCTCGCGGACGACGTGTTCGCCGTTGACCGTGATTCCCACCTGCATCGTCAGGCCCTCCCCTCGGCCCTGGCGAGGATCCGGTCGCGGGCGGTCGCGAGCGTGCGGCGGGTGAGCTCGGCGGCGAGGTGGCGCTTGTACGCCGCGCTGCCCCGGCTGTCGGTGACCGGCTGGCAGCTCTCGGCGGCGATCCGGCCGGCGATGTCGAACGCCCCGGCGTCCGGCTCGCTCCCCCGCAGCGCGGCGGAGATCTCGGGAATGCCGGTGGTGCTCGGCCCGACCGCGGCGAGCCCGACCCGCGCGTCGGCGATCCGGCCGTGCCGGTCGAGCCACAGCGCGGCGCCCGCGGCGGTGACCGCCCAGGCGCCCGAGCGGAGGTCGACCTTGGCGTAGGCGTTGCTGCCGCCCGGGCGGATCGGGAGCCGGACCTCGATCAGCATCTCGGCCTGGCCGACCGCGGTCTCGTAGGGCCCGCGGTAGAACTGCTCCATCGGCACGACCCGGTCGCCCCGCGAATCCCGGATCACGCAGCTGGCGTTCAACGTCGTGCACACCGACAGCAGGTCCTCGGCCGGGTCGGCCTGGCACAGCGCGCCGCCGAGGGTGCCGCGGTTGCGCACCGGCGGGTCCGCGATGACCCGCTCGGCGTCGCGGAAGATCGGGAAGTGCTCGTGCAGCTCGTCCGATTCGAGCAGTTCGCGGTGCCGGGTCATGGCCCCGATCCGGACCTGCTGCCCGACCCGCCGGACGTAGCCGAGCTCGCCGTGCAGGTCGTTGATGTCGACGAGGTATTCCGGGTTGGCCAGCCGCAGCTTCATCATCGGCAGCAGGCTGTGCCCGCCCGCGATGATCCGTGCCTCGCCGCCCAGCCGCTCCAGCAGCCGGATCGCGTCGGCCGCGCTCGTCGCCCGCTCGTATTCCAGTGGCGCCGGGACCTGCATGTCCACCTCCGTTCCGCAACCCGCTCGAAGCGTTCGACCGGGCTTTGTGACCGTACGCTCGGGCGGGTCACTCCGGTCGTGCGTGGATCGGGCCACTGGTGACGCCGAGGCTCACGGCGGCGCCGTCGCACTGAGCCGCGATGATCTCGGCGGCGATCGAGACAGCGGTCTCGGCGGGGGTGCGGGCGCCGATGGCGAACCCGATCGGGCTGTGCAGCCGGGCGAAGTCGGTCTCGGCGGCGCCGGCCTCGCGCAGCCGGCGAAGCCGGTCCTCGTGCGTGCGCCGCGAGCCCATCGCCCCGAGGAAGCAGCCGGCCGGCATCCGGAACGCCTCCATCAGGACCGGCACGTCGAACTTCGGGTCGTGGGTGAGCACGCAGACGACCGTGCGGTCGTCGACGCGGCCCTCGTCGATCTCGCGGGCGAGGTACCGGCTCGGCCACTCGACGACCAGTTCGTCGGCGTCGGGGAACCGGGCCCGGGTAGCGAAGACCGGCCGCGCGTCGCAGACGGTGACGTGGAAGCCGAGCAGCTTGCCCTGCCGGGCCGTCGCCGCGGCGAAGTCGATCGCACCGAACACGAGCATTCGCGGTGCGGGGGCGTACGAGGCGACGTACACCTCGATGCCCTCGCCCTGCCGCTCCCACCCCGGGCCGTACTCCAGAGTGGTGTTGAGGCCCGCCGCGAGCAGCCCGCGGGCGTCGGCGGCCACCAGGCGGTCGACTTCCGCGGCGCCGAGGCTGCCCTCGGCCGAACCATGGCGTACGACGAGACGCCGGCCCACCTGCCGCGGATCGGGGTGCCGGATGACCGTGACCGTCCCGACCGCCCGCCCCGCCGCGATGTCGTCGGCCACCCCTTCGAGTTCCGGGTAGCGCGTGCGGTCGACCGGCTCGACGAACACGTCGAGAATTCCGCCGCAGGTGAGGCCGGCCTCGAACGCCTCGTCGTCGCTGACCCCGTAGCGCCGCAGCACCGGGACGCCCGTCTCGACTACCTCCGCGGCGAGTTCGTAGACCGCGCCTTCGACACAGCCGCCGGATACCGATCCCACCGCCGCGCCGTCGGCCCGGCGCAGCAAGGAAGCGCCCACCGGACGTGGTGCCGACTTCATAGTGCGCACGACAGTGGCCAGACCGGCTGCCCGGCCGGCTCGCCAGTCCTCGACGAGTTCGGGCACGACTTCCTGCATGCTGCGATCGTGACGGCCGCCACGCCCCCTTTCAACGACGACCTCAGCATTTACTGAATCCGCCGCCCGAGCCTCCGGCGCGGACCCGCGAACGGGCACGCGTCACTGCGCGCCGGGCGTGAGATCCGCCGGAGTGGCGCCTTCGCGGAGCGGGACGGTGTCGAGCCATCCGCAGCGGGGTTCGCCGGGCGGCCGGTCGAATTCCGCGACATACGGTTTGAGGTCGATGACCGGCGTGCCGTCGACCAGATCGACGCCCGCGAAGCGCACGTTCCGGCCGGTGACGTCGAGAATCCGGACCAGGCTCAGCCCGATCGGGTTGACCCGGCGCGGCCCGCGGGTGGCGAACACCCCGATCTGCCGCGGCGTGGGCCGCAGCAGGAAGGGCACCTGGGTCATCGGCGGCGGGCCGCCGGGATCGTCATTGCGGTGCAGCCAGCTCAACAGCCAGGCGTAGTCGAAGCCGTCGAGGTCGGCGAGCCCGGCGGCGTAAGGCTCGGCGATTTCGAGGACGCCCTCCTCGGCACGGTTGAGCGCGGCCTGCACCGGCGTCCGGTCCCGCCGCCGCCGGGGCGTGCGGACGACCCCGATCGGCTCCAGCGGGCAGCTCACCGGCCCGCCCGGGCGAGAGGGGTCCCGACGAGGTGCACGGGGTTGCGGATCGACATCGAACCTCCGTTTCGCGAACGTGCGCCCAGGATAGGGCTCGCGACAGCGGGAGCAACGCGGCGCGGCCGTCTCGGCGGCGCCGGGCAGGGACGACCCCGCGCTGCTTCGCGTTCATCAGGTTCCCGGCGGCTTCCCCGCGCCCGGGCATGCTCGGCAGCTTCCCGGAGCCTCGGTTCGCGGTCGCCCGGCCCCTGTCGCTCCGGGGGACACAGCACCGGATTCCTCCACTGAGCGAGCCGTTCCCCCGCGCTTCGTGAACGCGGGGCGGTCGCACCCCGCGCCTCTTCAGCACCTCCCGGAACGGACCGGTTCGCGATTCCGGTTGCTTGCCGCCCAGCCACGGAACCAGGACGGTCCGTTCCTCCGGGTTCGAGGTCGCGGCCCAGACCCGCTCGACCTCGGCCACCGGCACCGCCCGGGGGCCGCAGGGAGCCCTTGGCGATCTCCCCGGCGAGGGCAGGCAGTTCGGCCAGGATTCCGCGCAGGCCCACCGCACCCTGGTCGCTGCCGACGATCTGCAGGCCCGACGCGCGCAGAGCGGCCGACGGAACCGGTGCCTCCGCTCCCGCGACCGAGCCGATCTGCACCCAGGACAACGGTTTTCCGCGATCGGCGCGGCCGGTCACGACCGCCGCGGGCTTGCCCCAGAGGTAAGCGACCTCAGCGTGCTGCCCTGGCAGCGGGAACCCGACACCGCCTGGGCGCGGGAAGGCAAGCGCCGCCGCGCGGGCCCCGGTGTCCTGGCCCGCCGCCGAGGGCGACCGGGTCGCCGGCTTCAGCCTGCGGCGCGTGCGCGAGGCCGGAATCCCGGCCCGGCGACGAGCCTCGAAAGCCGGGACCGCCCTGCTCGACCGCTGGCTGCTGGTCCAACGGGACAACGAGAAACCCGCCACGCCCGCGCACCTGTGGCTGGCCAGCCTGCCCGGCACCGCCCGCCCCGCCCTCCAGCGCCTGGTCCGGCTCGCCAAAACCCGCTGGGCCGTCGAAACCGGCTACCGCGAACTCAAAGACACCCTCGGCATCGACCACTTCGAAGGCCGCACCTGGCCCGGCTGGCACCGCCACGTCACCCTCGTCACCGCAGCACTGCTCTTCCTCGCCGAACACCGCGCCCGCACACCAAAACACGCGGCCCCGGCCTGACACTCGGACAGACCGCCCTGCTCCCGCAGAACCTGCTCACCAGCTGGACCGGGGCCTGCGCGCTATGCCAACAACAACCCCCACCCGGACAAAGCCCTATCAGATTCCCTCAAGGGCCCTCACGGAGCGTCCGCACCGCGTGACGTCGACGGCGCCGTCACGGCATCTGGCTGGGTACGAGGTTGCGTTTCGGTGTGCAGTCACACGGACGCGCCACCCGAGGCTGCGCCCGGCGTCTTCCCCTCAGCGGGAAGATCCGGGCAGGGGGTGGGAAATGGCACGCTTGGCCGGCAAACCGGGAACGTGGTTGTCGGTGGCCGTCGCGGTGGCGCTGGCGGCTGTCGCACTGGTGGTGCTCGACGGCCGTCCGCCGCCGGACGGAAAGCCGCTGCCCTCAGCGGCCCCGCCGTCCCGGGACGCGGCGTGGATGCACAGACTGGCACCGGGCGAGAAGCCGCCGCAGTTCGTGCTGTTCTCCTTCGACGGCGCGGGATCCCACGAGCATTGGCGACGCGTGCTGCCGCTGGCGAAGTCCGTGCACGCGCACTTCAGCGGGTTCCTGTCGGGCATCTATTTGCTGCCCGATTCCCAGCGGGACCGTTACGCCGGGCCGGGGCATCGGCCGGGCAAGGCGTCGATCGGGTTCGGCGGTTCCGAGGACGACGTGCGCACGCTCGTGGCGGACCTGAACACGGCCGTGGACCAGGGCGAGGAGATCGGCACGCACTACAACGGCCACTTCTGCACCGGCTCCGAGCCGAGCGTCGGACGCTGGAACACGACCGCATGGGACAACGAGCTGCGGCAGTTCTTCGCTTTCGTCGACGCCGCACGCGCCGGACGCGGTCTGCGCGTCGACCCGGCGACGATCAAGGGCGGCCGCACCCCGTGCCTGGAGGGCGATTGGGCCCAGGCGTTCCCGGCGATGCGCCAGGCGGGGCTGCGCTACGACTCCAGCCAGCCCTCGGACGGGGTGAGGTGGCCGGCCCAGGCGAACGGCATCTGGGAGTTCTGGATGCCGTATGTGAAGGTTCCGGCGCTGCACAAGAAAGTCATCATGATGGACTACAACCTGTGGTTCCAGTTCAACCACGCGCGGGAGGACAGCTCCCGCACCGCGGAGTACACCCAGGACACTTTGGACACCTACCGCGGAGCCTACGAAGCGGCGTTCACCGGCAACCGCGCACCGCTGGTGGTGGCCAACCACTTCAACGACTGGGCGGGCGGCGCCTTCGCGAAGGCCACGGAAAGCTTCATGGGCGAGGTGTGCGTCAAACCGGAGACCGTGTGCGCCACCTACAGCGAGGTCATGCGGTGGATGTCGCTGCAAGACCCGGCCACGCTGGACAAGTACCGTGCTATGCCCGCGGCACAACCCTGACCGGACCGGGCAGCCGCGCGCTGACGGTACGGGCGGGGTCGGCTTCCTCTCCTCGCGCGCCGCTCCGCAGCCGCCGGAAAGACCGCCCGTCAGGAAGCGCTCAGGGCACCATCGGGATGGCCCGGTGACACGCTTCGTCCCTGCTCAGGCGAAGCGGCGGCGTCGAGCGCGAACTCGGCCCAGACTGTCTTGTGCCGCGGGAAACTGCGGACCCCCCAGCACGAGGCGAGCCGATCGACCAAGACCAGCCCCCGTCCGCCGGTGTGGTCAGGAGACCGCAACCTGGGCATCGCGGACGACGCGTCGTCGACCTCGATCCGGAACACGCCGCGCCCATGATCGGCGGTCAGGCGGCACTTCGCCGGGGCCGCCCCGTGCCGGCAGGCGTTGCCGGCGAGCTCGTCGGCGACGAGGACCGCGTCGGAAGTCAGGAAACCGTCCCGGCCGGCCAGCAGCCGCTGAACCGCGCGGCGGATCTCGCGCAGCGACGTCGGCCCCAGATCACAACAGAATTCCACGGACAACGACTCGCGGTCTGCGGTGCGGGGAATGCGTGCCAGCATATTTCACCCACCCTCGACTATCGCGGCAGACACCAGGACGTGCAGCGAATCGCAAAGTACCCGAGCGGCGGCGAAGGCAAACAGACGAGCCAGCCCGTGGCTGGTCTTCCCCTCCAGGTCTTGATCGAACTCCTGGAAGACCCGACCGCGCCCGCCGAAGCGGCATCACGACCATGTCCGTCACCGGCGCACGATGGACGCCGCGTACCGCGCCTGCCACGGTCAGGCTTGGCACGAAGCTCCCCCGGCACAGCTCACGGCCTGGACCGAACGCGCTGCTGCGACCCGAGCCGCCGCCGCTGTATACACCCGGCCAATGCCGCAGTTCAGCCCCGATCGACCTTGATTCCGGCACCCCGGCGGCTGGCTCCAGCGACTGCACAATGCGAGCCCGCGACCAGCAAAAGCGCTATTTTGCCGGCCGCAGTCACGTGGCTCGGCTTTGCTCATCGGCAGGACATCCCCGAGTGCGGGATGCATCACCGGATTCCTCCACTGAGCGAGCGCTTACAATGAAGCCCGACGGGCGGACTCACCGGCCGGCGCGGGACTAGAGGAGGATCGCCGGATGACCACGCTCTCGGCCGACCTGTGGCCCGACGTGCAGCCTGAGACCGCGCGCCGGCTGATGCTCGCCGGGGTGGAGTCGTTCGCCGAGCGCGGCTACCACGCCACCACCACGCGGGACATCGCCGGCGCGGCGGGGATGAGCCCGGCCGCACTGTACGTGCACTTCCCCTCCAAGGCCGCGCTGCTTTTCGCGATCAGCCGCAACGGTCACGAGCAGACGCTCGCCCTCGTCGAGGACGTCCTCGGGCGCGTCACCGGCCCGATGGAGCGGATGCGGTTGCTCGTCGAGGATTTCGTCGCCTGGCACGCGCGACGGCACACCGTCGCGCGGGTCGTGCAGTACGAGCTGAATGCGTTGCCGGAGAAGGAATACCAGATCGTCGCGCAGCTTCGGCGGAAGATCGAGCAGCGCGTGCGCGAGGTGATCGCCGACGGGGTCGAGTCCGGCGCGTTCACCGTCGGCGACGTCGGGATCGCGGCGCGCGCGGTGCTGTCGCTGGGCGTCGACGTCGCGCGCTGGTACAGCGAACGGACCCGGCAGACGCCCGCCGAACTCGGCAAGGAGTACGGCGAACTCGTCCTCCGCATGCTCGGCGCGAGTTAGACCGCCAGCACCAGCTTGCCCCGAGCCTGCCGCGACTGGCTCAGTTCGAGCACGGCCCGCCCGTCGTCCAGCGGGAAGACCCGGGACACCGGAATCGAAAACCGTCCTTCCGCCGCGGCGAGCCACGCGAACTCGCCGGGAATGTCGTAGCGCGGCTGAGCGCCCGAACTGACAAATGGTCTGGACCCCGGGCTAGTCCGAGCCGAGGTCGGGCGTCAGCATGACCGTGCGGACGAGTTCGGCCACCTTGCCGCTGAACGGCGCCGCGGCCAGCACGCGATCGACCGGCCAGCGCCGTCACGCGTTCGGCGATTCCGTCCCGGTAGCCGGTGACTTCCGCACCGGCC
Source organism: Amycolatopsis rubida (assembly GCF_900115345.1). Taxonomy (GTDB): domain Bacteria; phylum Actinomycetota; class Actinomycetes; order Mycobacteriales; family Pseudonocardiaceae; genus Amycolatopsis; species Amycolatopsis rubida. The sequence goes on from NZ_FOWC01000005.1 coordinate 154,834, forward strand.
GAGCGAAGCGCAGCGGCGTGCGTTTCGCCCGCGGTGACGATCACACGCGCCCCGCGCAGGAGCGCGATCTGTGCCGCGGCGAACCCGATGGTGGTGCACGAGCAAGGTGCCGGAGCCGAGTGCGTTCAGTGCCGCGTAAGCCGTTCCGACTGTCATCGGCAAAGCCGCTGCGTGCGTCCGGCCGGGGGAACCACGTGTCGGGCAGCGCCTGCTCAGACGCCCCGGTGAACGGCGCGGTGCCGAAAACCAGGTCGCCAGCCTCGACTCCAGTCACGCCTTCGCCGAGCGCGTCGACCGTGCCGGACACCTCCAGGCCGATCCCCCGCGGCAGGTCACCGGCGAACAGGCCCTCGCACAACGCCCAGTCCGCCGGGTTCACGCCGCATGCCTGGACCGCAGTGCCGTAGGGTGCGCATCTGGCTGTCTCCTCGTGAGTGATGACAGCATCTGCTGTCATCACTCTGGCCGCGTAGCGCGATGGGAGGGCAACACCCGGAACCGGCTCAAGCAGGCCGCGCTGGCGTTGTTCGAGGAACAGAGCTACGACAGTCGCGCAGATCGCACAGCGCGCACCTCGTCGAGCCGTCGTTCTACCGCTGGTTCGCGGACAAGCGGGAAGTGCTGTTCGGCGGCAGCCAGCACCTGGAAACCGAATTCGTCACCGCGACCGGCGCCGTCCCGCCCGCGCTGCCAACGCTGCTGGCCGCCTTCGCCGCCGCACGTATTCCGTCCACGCGAATTCCTGCTGCGCCGAGCGACGGTGATCGCGGCCAATCCGGGGCATTGACCCCGAAACAGCCCGGCTGGCCACCGAACGCTGAATGACTGAGGAACACCGTGCCGGCAGCGGTTTTCCCGAGGCACGGTCAGCTGCCGTCGCGGATTTGCTCGCCGTCGCCACCGGCGGAATTCCGGCCTGACGTCGCCCGCGCGAATCGTTCCGCGATGTGCTCCAGCCGGTCCAGCAATTCCGGTGGCGCGTCCTCCACCACGAAGTCGAATTCCCACTGCGCCAGGTAGAACGGAATGTAGTCGAAGGTTTTCGCACCGGTGCGCAACCGGCAGGTTTCGTCGTCGATCGGCTCGATCACCGCAGTTGTCGGGGCAACCCGCGCCGCCAGCGCTTCCGCCGGAGCCGACACGCGCAGCGTCACGATGTGCGGATACGGCGCGGTCGCGATCCGGCTCGACACATAAGCGGCCAGGTCTTCGGCCGGCGGTTCCCTTGGCGTGAAACGGAAACTCGGCGTCGGAAGACCGTCGATGCGGTCCAGCCGGAAGGTGCGCCAGTCGTCGCGGCCGAGGTCCCACGCGACAAGGTACCAGCGCCAGCCGGTGTGTACGAGCCGCAACGGTTCCACGTCGCGCTCGGCCACGTCGCCCGCCTGAGTGCCGTAGGTGAACCGCAGCCGTTCGTTGTCCCGGCAGGCCGCGGCCACCACGGTGAGCAGCTCCGCGTCGATCATCGGCCCGCGTCCCGGCATCCGGACCAGCGCCGAGTCCATCGCCCGCACCCGGTGCCGCAGCCGCGCGGGCAGCACCTGTTCGAGCTTCGCCAACGCCCGCACGGACGTCTCCTCGATGCCCGACACGGTGCCGTTCGCCGCCGTGCGCAGGCCGACCGCCACCGCGACCGCCTCGTCGTCGTCCAGCAGCAGCGGCGGGAGCGCCGCGCCGGAGCCCAGCCGGTACCCGCCCGCGGCCCCGGGCGTCGCGTGCACCGGATAGCCGAGCTGCCGCAGCCGTTCGATGTCGCGGCGGATCGTCCGGATGTCGACCCCCAGCCGGCCCGCGAGGTCCGGACCAGGCCAGTCGCGGCGCGCCTGCAGCAGCGAGAGCAGGCGCAACAGGCGTTCGGAGGTTCCGTACATGCCGAGCACTCTGCCACGCTTCGCGGACAGCTCCGGCCCTCGATCGCCGGGACCTCGCCGCGCCGTGCGAAAGTGACGCATGCTCGACGACCTGCTCGCTGTCGCCCGCGAAGAGGCGGAAGCCGGAAAAGCCGAGGGCGGCGTGCCGATCGGCGCGGCCCTGTTCGACCGCGACGGGAAGCTGCTCGGCCGCGGCCACAACCGCCGCGTCCAGGACGGCGACCCGTCCCTGCACGCCGAAACCGCCGCGTTCCGCGCCGCAGGCCGCCGCCCGCACTACCGCGACACGATCATGGTCACCACGCTGTCGCCGTGCTGGTATTGCAGCGGGCTGGTCCGGCAATTCGGCATCCCGCACGTGGTGATCGGCGAATCCCGCACCTTCACCGGCGGCCACGGCTGGCTCGCCGAACACGGCGTCCGCGTCGACCTGCTCGACGACCCCGCCTGCGTCGCCCTGATGACGGAATTCATCGAACGGGCACCGGCCCTGTGGTTCGAAGACATCGGCGAACCGACGTAACTCAAGCCAGCGGCGAAAACTCCGTCGGCAGCGCGATGATCGAGTCCGCGTCGAGAATCTCCTCCGGCGCACCCGGCGGCGGCCACATTCCCTTCGCGTAGAGGTCCCGGCGAATCGCGAGCCGTTCGTCCAGGCTCGCGAACGGCCAGATCTGGATGATCCGGTCCGGCCCGTCGAGCGCGTACATCACCACAGTCAGCGGATCGAGCACATGCCGCGCGGGCAAGGCTTCGCGCCAGCCGCCGATCGTCGCGGTCAGCCCGCCCGGACGGAGGTGGTAGTCGCGGATCTCGTACACCGAACCGTACTTTCCCGGCCGCACCGGCGGAACGAACGGGAACGGCGCGAAACTCCGCAGCGACAGATCTGTCAAATAGCCGCCGCCGAACGGCTTACGGCTGTGGCGGGCCCGCATCCGTTCCTCGTCCAGCGCTTGCTGATTCTCGAATCCGCGCAGCACGACCAGCCTGCCGAGCGGGCCGTTCTCCGTCTGCCAGCAGCCGAGCAGTTCGCCGTGCCCCTCGACCCACGGCAGCACGCCCTCGGCGGCTTTCGGCCCGTCGAGCAGCTGGAACGACAGGATCGCCAGCTCGTACCGGACAGCCTGCTGCTCCGGGGCGACGTCGGCTCCGCTGATCCGGACCGGTTCGGTCATGACGCTCCCGTTCGTTCGAGGATCGGCCGCTCCGGGGGCGCCGACGACCGGGGCGCCATTCCAGCGTGACACAGCGGTCCGGCGGCGCACGCCGGACGGTTTCGCGCCCGCGTCGTTTGCCCTCCCGTCCCCGCACGGCTTCCCGATAGTCCCGCTCACCGGCACTCCCGAATATCCCCGGCGACCTCGACACCCTCAGTGAGGTTTTTTCCCACTCCCGCCCCTGTCTTGACACGTCTCAATGGTCTAGTCCATTGTGACTGCGCACACACTCCCCCGAGTGCCTGCGGGGCGCCGCCGCCACGTCCGGCTTCGCCAGGTGCTCCGATGACGCGTGCCGCCGGGTGCGCGTTTCCCCCGTTGGAGGACCCATGAAATCCTTGCGCCGCACCACTTCCCGCCGGAAGCTCGCCGGACGGCTCGGCGTACTGGCGCTCGCCGCCGGTGCCGCTTTGTCCACCGCGACCGGCACCGCCGCAGCCGCGGGAGACCCGGTACTCGCGGCGCCGTATCTGTACCAATGGGGCGGCCAGAGCGATCCGTCCGCCGCGATGGACGCGACCGGCGTCAGCGCGTTCACCCTCGCGTTCATGCTTTCCGGCGGCGGCTGCACACCCGCCTGGGACGGCAACCGCCCGCTCGACGGGACCGACGCCGCGATGATCCAGAAGATCCGCTCCGCGGGCGGCGACGTGATCCCGTCGTTCGGCGGCTGGCAGGGCAACAAACTGGGCCCGAACTGCGGGTCGCCGGAGGAACTGGCCGGCGCGTACCAGCAGGTGATCGACGCCTACGGCCTCAAGGCGATCGACCTCGACATCGAGAACACCGACGAGTTCGAGAACGCGGCCGTGCAGGACCGGATCCTCGGCGCGGTCAAGATCGTCAAGGAGAAGAACCCGAACGTGCGGGTCGTGATCACCATGGGCACCACGCCGCAGGGCCCGAACGACTGGGGCAAGCGGCTGCTCGCGCAGGCGAAGGCGCTGGGCGCGGACGTCGACGTGTGGTCGCTGATGCCGTTCGACTTCTCCGACGGCGGCGACATGGTCGCGATGACGAAATCCGCGGTGGACGGCCTGGTCGGGGAGCTGAAGTCGACGTTCGGCTGGGACGACGCGACCGCCTACCGCCGCGCCGGGCTGTCGTCGATGAACGGCAAGACCGACCGGGCGGGCGAGGTCGTGTCCGTCGCGGACTTCACCGCGATCCGCGACTGGGCCGCGGAACACCACCTTGGCCGCGTCACGTTCTGGGCGACGAACCGGGACTGCGGCGGCTGCAGCGGGATCGACCAGGAGAGCTACGCGTTCACGAAGGTGGTGGCCGGGTACAACGGCTGATCCTTGGGCGGACTGGCGGCGGTTCGGCCGGTCTCGGAGCGAGCAGGCAGTTGGTTCGGCCGGTCTCGGAGCGGACCGGCGGTGATTTGGCCAGTCTTCGAGGTGAGCAGGCAGTTGGTTCGGCCGGTCTCGAAGTGAACTGACAGCGGTCCGACCGGTCTCGAAGCGGACCGGCGGTGATTTGGCCAGTCTTCCAGGTGAGCAGGCAGTTGGTTCGGCCGGTCTCGAAGTGGGCTGGCGGTGGCTCGACCAGTCTCGGAGCGAGCTGGCAGCGGCTCGAACCAGCCTCCAGAGTGGGCTGGCAGCGATTCGGCCAGCCTCACCGCGGACCAGCAGCGGTTCCGCCGAGCCGAGTCCGGCTGGCAGCAGTTCGGCCAGCTTGGCCGAGGTGGCGGCAGTCCGGCTGGCCGGAGCCAAGTTGCCAGCGGTCCGGCTGAACGAATCAGCCACCGCCCGGCTGAACCTCGCGCGCCTGCCGACCGACGTCTGGATGGACTGAACCATCCGTCTCACGAGAGGCGCGCCCGCCCGTCATCCGGCTGCCGGAACACGGCGACGGGGACCTTCCCGCCCGGGAGGTCCCCGTTCCGCCGACCGTCACACTATGTGCATGTATTAGGCTGAACGAGTGAAGATCAGGCCGCAGCCGTCACCGACAGCGCGGCCACGCCAGCCTCGGTCAGCTCGGCGGGAACCCGGCCGACGGCAGCGGAGCCCGTGCCCGGACGGACGTAGCCGCCCTTGGCGAGCGCGTGCGCGGTCATCTGGTCGCAGCAAGCGAAACCGTCGACGAACAGGTCGGGCTCACAGCTGGTGGACATCTCCGCGCGCTGCTGCGCGACCGCCTTGAGCATGGCCATCGCTCGATGGGTCAGCTCGACGGTCGCCCCTTCTGCACCGGACACCGGGATCGCCTTCTTCCTCGTGGGCTACTTACTCAACGTTATCGCCCGTTGGGCCGAATGTGTTAACAACCACACTGTAGCAATTCGGGAATGTGCCGAGGACTAGACCTGTTCAGTTCCCGCCAGGCGGGATTCGAGCGTCCGGGCCCACTCGCGCACGATCTGCTCGCGGCGGCGGGTGTCGTCGGTGAGCAGGTTGGCGAGGCCGAGCCCGCGCCCGAGGTCGAGGGTGGCCTGGACCAGTTCGCGCACGCCCGGCTGTGCCTCGTCGACCCCGAGCAGCTCGACCGCGACCCGGTGCGCCTCCCGACCGACGCGCGCCTCCAGCGGCACGAGCACGTCGCGCAACTGCTCGTCCGTCGACGCGACGGCCCACAGCTGCAACGCGGCACGGAACATCGGCCCGGTGTAGAGGGTCAGCAGCATCTCGACGACCCACTCGATCCGCGACGACCCGCCCGGCGACCCGGCCGCGCGCGTGCGCAGTTCGTCCAGCTGAGCCTCGCCGAGCAGCTCGACCGCCGCGGCGACCAGCGATTCCCGGGTCGGGAAGTGGTGCTGCGCGGCGCCTCGGGAAACCCCGGCCCGCTCCGCGATGACCGCGACGGTCACCCCGTGCCAGCCCCGCTCCCCGATGCAGTCCATCGCGGCTTCGATCAGCCGCCGCCGGGTGGTGCGGCTGCGTTCTTGTTGCGGTTCGCGGAGCATCAGGCCGCACCTGCCCCAGCCAGCCCGCTCCCGTAAAAGTCCGTGAGGGGGACCCTGCGGGAATCTGATTCCCTCAGGGCAACCCTCACGCACCTCCGATCAGGCCTCATGGCGTCACCGCTGCTCAGTACGACTTCGGCAGCCCAAGGCTGTGCTGCCCCACGAAATTCAGCACCATCTCGCGGCTCACCGGCGCGATCCGGCCCAGCCGCACGGCCGTCACCAGGCTTCCCAGGCCGTATTCGGTCGCCAAACCGTTTCCGCCGTGGGTTTGCACTGCCTGGTCGACCGCCCGGATCGCAGCCTCCGCCGCCGCGTATTTCGCCATGTTCGCCGACTCCCCGGAGGCGAAATCATCGCCCGAGTCGTACAGCGAGGCGGCCTTCTGAGTCATCAGTTTCGCCAGCTCAAGCTCGATTTTCACCTGCGCGAGCGGATGCGCCAGCCCCTGGTGCGACCCGATCGGCGCGCCCCACACCCGCCGTTCGTTGGCGTAGCCGACCGCCTTGTCCAGGGCGTACCTCGCGGTGCCCAGCGAGAACGACGCGCCCATGATGCGTTCCGGGTTCAGGCCCGCGAACAGCTGCGCGATCGCCGCGTCCTCCTCGCCCACCAGGGCTTCCGCGGGCAGCCGCACGTCGTCCAGGAACAACGAGAACTGGTTTTCCGGCGCGACGATGTCCATGTCGATTTTCGTGAACTCGAACCCGGGCGTGTCCGTCGGCACCACGAACAGCGCCGGCTTCAGGCGTCCGGTCTTCGCGTCCTCGGTGCGGCCGACGACGAGCACCGCGTCCGCCTCGTCGACGCCCGAGATGTATACCTTGCGCCCGGACAACACCCAGTCGCCGCCGTCTCGGCGGGCGGTCGTCGTGATCTTGTGCGAGTTGGATCCGGCGTCCGGTTCGGTGATCGCGAACACGATCTTCTTGCTGCCGTCCGCGATTCCCGGCAGCCACTGCTTCTTCTGGTCCGGCGTGCCGAAGCGCGACAGCACCGTTCCGACGATCGCCGGCGACACCACCATCAGCAGCAGCGGCGAGCCCGCGGCCGCGAATTCCTCCAGCACCGCGGCGAGATCGGCGATCCCGGCTCCCCCGCCGCCGTACTCCTCCGGCAGGTTCACGCCAAGGTAGCCGAGCCGTCCGGCTTCGTTCCACAGCTCGTCGGTCTTCTCGCCCGCGCGAGCCTTCTTCGCGTAATACTCGTGTCCGTACTTGCCCGCCAGGTCGGCCGCGGCCTTCCGCAGCGCCACCCGCTCCTCGGGCTCGACGAAGTTCATCGCGTTCATTCGGTTTCTCCCACCACAGCCAGCACCGCGCCTACCTCGACCTGCTGCCCGGCCTCGACCGGCAGTTCGGCGACCACGCCGTCCGCCGGGGCCGAGATCCGGTGTTCCATCTTCATCGCTTCCAGCCACAGCAACGGATCGCCCGCCCGCACACTGTCCCCCGCGGACACCGCGAGCCGCACGACCGTGCCCGGCATCGGCGCGAGCAGGGAGCCCGCCGCCAGTGCCGAATCCGGATCGGCGAACCGCGGCTCGGCGGTCAGTGCGACCGAACCCAGCGGCGAATCCACATAGGACACCGAACCATACCGGGCGACCGCGAAGGTCCGGCGCACTCCGGCGATGTCGAGGACCACTTGTTCCGGCGTAGCGGCGACCAAGACGACGTCGTCGTAGCCCTCGGCACGCAGCCCGTCGCGAGCCAGCGAATAGACGACCTCGTAACGGTTGTCTCCCTTGGCGAATACCTTGCGTTGACCGGCGGAGCGGACGTTGCGCCAGCCGCTGGGCAGTCGTCCCAGGGTGGTCGCGGAAGCCCGGTTTCCGGCGGCGTCGGCCAGTGCGGCAGCCAGTGCGGACCAGCGTTCGGCGTCCGCCGTGGCCAGGGGAGCGGCCAAAATGTCCAGTCCGTGCCGGTCGAAGAACGCGGTATCCGTTTCTCCGGCGAGGAAAGCTTCGTGGCGCAGGATCCGGACCAGCAGATCGCGGTTGGTCACCACGCCGTGGATCTTCGCGCAGGCCAACGCACCGGCGAGCCGGCGCGCGGCTTCCGCCCGCGTGGGCGCCCATGTGATGACCTTCGCCAGCATCGGGTCGTAGTGCACGCCGATCACCGAGCCGGATTCCACGCCGGAGTCCAGGCGCAGTCCGGAACCGTGGGTGAACTCGCGGTCCACTCCGGACACTTCGAAGGTGTGCAGCGTTCCGCTCTGCGGCTGCCATCCGGCCGACGGGTCTTCCGCGTACAGGCGAACTTCGATCGAATGTCCGTTGGCAGCAGGCGGTTCGGCGGGCAACCGAGCACCTTCGGCCACCGAAAGCTGCAACGCCACCAGATCCAGTCCGGTGACGTTCTCGGTCACCGGATGCTCGACCTGCAGCCGCGTGTTCATCTCCAGGAAGTAGAACCGGCCGTCCGGGCCGGCCAGGAATTCGACGGTTCCCGCGCCGACGTAGTCGATCGCCTGCGCGGCCTTGCGCGCCGCCTCGAACAACTCGGCCCGCATGGCATCGTCCACAACGGGCGACGGCGCTTCCTCGACCACCTTCTGGTGCCGCCGCTGGATGGAGCACTCCCGCTCCCCCACCGCCCAGACGGTGCCGTGCGAGTCGGCGAGCACCTGGACCTCGATGTGCCGTCCGGTTTCGAGGTACCGCTCGCAGAACACCGTCGGGTCGCCGAACGCCGATCCCGCTTCCGCGCGAGCGCTCTCGACCGCCTCGGCCAGTTCGTCCAGCGAGCGGACCACGCGCATGCCGCGACCGCCGCCCCCGGCGGAAGCCTTGACCAGCAACGGAAGATCCGCCCCAGTCACTGATGCCGGGTCCAATTCGGACAACACCGGAACCCCGGCAGCGGCCATCAGGCGTTTCGACTCCACTTTGGAGCCCATGGTCTCGATCGCCGCGGGCGGCGGGCCGATCCAGGTCAGCCCGGCGTCGAGCACCGCGCGGGCGAAACCGGCGTTCTCGGACAGGAAGCCGTACCCGGGATGGACCGCGTCGGCGCCGGTGTCCGCCGCGGCTTTGACGATCAGTTCGCCGCGCAGATACGTCTCGCCCGGCGCGTTGCCCGGCAGCCGGACGGCGACGTCGGCTTCCCGCGCGTGCGGCGCTCCGGCGTCCGCGTCGGAGAACACCGCGACTGTGCCGATTCCGGCGTCCCGGCAGCTGCGGAACACGCGACGGGCGATTTCGCCCCGGTTGGCGACCAGCAGATTCTGGATCATGGCCCTCACATCCGGAAGACGCCGAAGCCGCCTTCGACGCCGTTGACTGGTCCGTTGTGGATCGCCGACAGGCTCAGCCCGAGCACCGTGCGGGTGTCGCGCGGGTCGATGATGCCGTCGTCGTAAAGCATGCCGGAGAGGAACATCGGCATCGATTCCGCCTCGATCTGGTTTTCCACCATGGCGCGCATCGCGGCGTCGTTTTCCTCGCTGTATTCCTGGCCCCGGCTCGCCGCCGCGGCACGGGCCACAATGGACAGCACACCGGCCAGCTGCGCCGGCCCCATCACCGCGGATTTCGCGCTCGGCCATGCGAACAGGAACTGCGGATCGTAGGCCCGGCCGCACATCCCGTAGTGCCCGGCCCCGTAGGACGCTCCCATGAGGACGGACAGATGCGGCACCTTCGAGTTCGAGACCGCGTTGATCATCAGCGCGCCGTGCTTGATGATGCCGCTCTGCTCGTATTCCTTGCCGACCATGTAACCGGTCGTGTTGTGCAGGAACACCAGCGGCGTGTCGATCTGGTTGGCCAGCTGGATGAACTGCGCGGCCTTCTGCGATTCCTCGCCGAACAGCACGCCTTGGGCGTTGGCCAGGATTCCCACCGGGTACCCGTGGATGTCCGCCCAGCCGGTGACCAGGCTCGGCCCGTACAGCGGCTTGAACTCGTCGAAGTCCGAACCGTCCACGACCCGCGCGATCACCTCGCGCGGGTCGAACGGGATCTTCAAGTCGGCCGGCACGATGCCGAGCAGGTCTTCGGCGTCGAACAGCGGCTCGGCGTAGCCCGGTTTGGGGGCCGGACCCTGCTTGGTCCAGTTGAGCCGCTTGATGATGCCGCGGCCGAGCCGGATCGCGTCCTCCTCGTCGACCGCGAGGTAGTCGGCGAGCCCGGACGTCCGCGCGTGCATTTCCGCGCCGCCGAGGGATTCGTCGTCGGATTCCTCGCCGGTCGCCATCTTGACCAGCGGCGGTCCGCCGAGGAACACCTTCGCGCGTTCCTTCACCATCACGACGTAGTCGGACATGCCCGGCAGATACGCGCCGCCCGCGGTGGAGTTGCCGAACACCAGCGCGACGGTCGGCACCTTCGCCGCCGAGGACCTCGTCAGATCGCGGAAGACGCGGCCGCCGGGAATGAAGATTTCCTTCTGTGTCGGAAGATCCGCGCCGCCGGACTCGACCAGGTTGATCACCGGGAGCCGGTTCTGCGCCGCGATGTCCGCCGCCCGGAACGACTTCTTGGTCGTCCACGGATTGCTCGCACCGCCCTTGACCGTTGGGTCGCTCGCCGAGATCAGGCATTCGACGCCTTCCACGACACCGATCCCGGTGATCACGCTCGCGCCGACCTTGTAGTCCGAACCCCACGCGGCCAGCGGCGACAATTCCAGGAACGGCGAATCCTCGTCCAGCAGCAATTCGATCCGCTCGCGCGCCAGCAGCTTCCCGCGCTTGCGGTGGCGTTCGACGTACTTTTCCCCGCCGCCGGCGACCGCCTTGGCCTGTTCGGCGTCGATCTCCGCGAGCTTGTCCAGCATCGCCTCGCGGTTCGCGGCGAACTCGTCGGCCCGGGTGTCCACTGTGGACCTGATAGTGGTCATGCGGTGTATCCCAATCGCTTCGCGGCCAGTCCGGTCAGGATTTCGGTGGTGCCGCCGCCGATGCCGAGAATGCGGACGTCGCGGTAGTGCCGTTCCACTTCGGACTCGCGCATGTAGCCGAGCCCGCCGTGCAGCTGCACCGCCTCGTTCACGACCCATTCGGCGGCCCGCACCGCGGTGTTCTTCGCGAAGCACGCCTCGGCGATCACTTCTTCGCCGGACACGTGCCGGAGCGCGACCTGCCGGGCGTACGTCCGCGCGACGTCCACCTTGCAGGCCATCTCGGTGAGCTTGTGCTGCACCAGCTGCCGCGAGATCAGCGGACGCCCGAACGTCTCGCGCATCCGGCACCAGTCCAGCGTCAAATCCAGTGCCCGCTGCGCGTGCGCATACGCTTGCACCGCCAGCGAAAGCCGTTCGGTCACGAACTGAGTGGCCACTTGGGCGAACCCGCTGTTTTCCGCGCCGACCAAGTTCTCCGCCGGAACCCGGGCGTCCACATAAGACAGTTCGGCAGTATCCGAAGCCGCCCAGCCCATCTTTTCCAGCTTGCGCGACACGGTGAACCCCGGCGTCCCGCGCTCGACCACGATCAGCGAAAGGCCGTGCGCACCCGCTTCGCCGGTCCGGACCACTGTGGTCACGAAGTCCGCGCGGCACCCGGAGGTGATGAACGTCTTGGCCCCGTTGAGCACATACTCGTCGCCCTCGCGCACCGCAGTGGTGCGAATCCCGGCGACGTCGGAACCGCCGTCCGGTTCGGTGACCGCCAGCGAGCCGATCTTCTCGCCTTCGAGCGTCGGCCGCACCCAGCGTTCGAGCTGCACCGGATCGCCGGCCTCGACGATGTGCGGCACCGCGATCCCGCAGGTGAACAACGACGCGAACAGCCCGCCGGACCCGCCCGCGTAGTGCATTTCCTCGGCGACGACGAGCGCGTCGAGGTAATTGCCGTCGCCGCCGCCCGCGGATTCGGGGAACGCGACCCCGAGCAGGCCCAGCCGCCCTGCCTTGCGATGCAGGTCGCGCGGGAGTTCCCCGGCCCGCTCCCAGTCGTCCAGGTGCGGCAGCACATCCTTCTCCACAAACCGGCGCACCGTCGCGCGCAGTTCGGTGCGTTCGGGCGTGCGGAACGGATCCACGGTCACAGCAGCGCCTCCGGGACGTCGAGTTCGCGCGCCCGCAGCCACTCGCCGAGCGCCTTCGCCTGAGGATCGAACCTGGCCTGCGAAGCGACGCCGTCGCCGAGAATGCCCTCGACCACGAAGTTCATCGCCCACAGGTTCGGCAGCAGATGCCGGGTGACCGGCAGTCCTTCGGTTTCCGGCAGCAGACGGCGGAATTCCCCGACCGTCAGCCGGTGCACGAGCCAGCGCCACGCTTCCTCGGACCGCACCCACACGCCGAGGTTCGCGTTGCCGCCCTTGTCGCCGCTGCGCGCCCCGGCGACGAGCCCGAGCGGCACCCGGCGCACCTTGTCCGTCTGCAAGGGTTCCGGCAGCGCCGGTTCATCCGCTTCGGACAGTTCACCTGTCTCGGAAGCCGGCGCGATGTCCACCTTGGACCCGTCCGGCAGCACCGCGACGTGCGGAACCGCGGCAGCGTCCACAAAGGCCGCCGAATACACCCCGAACGGCGAAGCCTCCGAAGGCGGCGCGGTCACATGGAATCCCGGGTAGCTCGCGAGCGCCAGCTCGATCGCCGCTCCGCTGAACGCGCGGCCAGCGATCTTCGGATCGTCGTCCTTTACTGCGACGTGCAGCAGCGCGCTGGCGCGTTCCTCGGTGTCGGCGTCCGCGTGATCAGTGCGCGCGAGTGTCCACCGGACCTCGGCCGGCGGACGCTTCGCCAGTGCGCCTTCCAGCTGTTCCCTTACCAGCGCGGCTTTTTCCTCGATATCCAGTCCGGTAAGGACGAACGTCGTCTCGTTCCGGAAGCCGCCGAGCCGGTTGAGACACACCTTCAACGTCGGCGGCGGCGCTTCCCCGCGAACCCCGCTGATCCGCACCCGGTCCGGCCCGTCGTCCGACAGCGACAGTGTGTCGAACCGCGCCGTCACATCAGGATTCGCATACCGCGCACCGGTGATTTCGTACAACAGCTGCGCCGTAACGGTTCCTTTGTTGACCACGCCACCGGTGTCCGGGTGCTTCGTGATCACGCTGGACCCGTCCGCGTGGATTTCCGCGATCGGGAATCCCGGCACGCCGATCGGCTGGTCCCGGAAGAACGAGTAGTTGCCGCCGGTCGCCTGCGCACCGCATTCGATGACGTGGCCCGCCACGACCGCTCCGGCGAGCGCGTCGTAGTCGTCGCGGGCCCAGCCGAAGTGCGCCGCCGCCGGTCCGACGATCACCGACGCGTCCGTGACGCGCCCGGTCACCACGATGTCGGCACCGGCCTCAAGACACTCCGCGATGCCCCACGCGCCGAGATATGCGTTGGCAGTCAACGGTTTCCCGAAGCCGAACTCATCGGCGCGCGCGATCAGGTCGTCGCCTTCGACGTGCGCGACGCTGACCTCGAGACCGAGCTTCGCGGCCAATTCGCGCAACGCGCCGGCCAGCCCGGCCGGGTTGAGCCCGCCCGCGTTCGCGACGATCCGGACGCCCTTGTCCTTCGCCAGGCCGAGGTTCTCCTCCATCTGCCGGAGGAACGTCTTGGCGTAGCCGCGCGCCGGATCCTTCATCCGGTCGCGGCCGAGGATGAGCATGGTCAGCTCGGCGAGGTAGTCGCCGGTCAGGACGTCGAGCGGGCCGCCGGTCAGCATTTCCCGCACGGCGGAGAACCGGTCGCCGTAAAACCCGGACGCGTTCCCGACGCGCAACGGCGCGCTCACGCGAACTGCCCCGGCTCGCGACCCGCCCCGGGCGGCCCGGCGAACGCCTGCGCGATGCCCAGCCATTCCTCGACATCCGCGCCGGTCGCGACGAGATCAGTGTCCGCCGGATGCCGCCGCTGCGTCGCTACCAGGCAGAAGTCGAGCGCGCTGCCGGTCAGCCGCTGCTCCGCGTCCTCCGGCCCGAACGCCCAGGTGCTGCCGTCCGGCGCGGTCAGCTCGACCCGGAATTCCTCGGCCGGCGGCGCGAGCGAGTGAAGCTTGTACGCGAAATCGCGCGTGCGCGTGCCGAACCGGGCGATGTGCCACAGTCGTTCGGTGGGCTCGCGCGTGATGCCGAGCGCGTCGGCGATGTCCTGGCCGTGCGCCCAGTTTTCCATCATCCGCGCGGTCGCCATGGACGCCGCGCTCATCGGCGGGCCGTACCACGGCAGCTTCTGCCCGTCCGGCACCGCCGCGAGCGCCTCAGCGAGCGCGGCCCGGCCCGCGCGCCACTGCGCCAGCAACTCGTCAGGAGGCAGCTGCGCCCCGTCCTCGGCACCCTGGTCGACGTAGTTTTCGCCGATGCTCAACAGGTTTTCGACCTCGGACTGCCAGTCCTCCGGCCGGCTCGCGGAGATCAGCGATTTGCCGTCGGTCCATGCCAGATGCGCGATCTGATGCGCGATGCTCCAGCCGGGCGCGGGCGTCGGCCGCGTCCACCCCTGCGCGGGCAACCCGGCGACCAGGTCGTCGACCGCCTGCGATTCGGCCGCGAGATCCCGGAGGATCCCCGCGAGATCAGCCATTCCTGCGCCTCCCTGCGTCCGCCGCACCACCTCGTGCGGACCCAGCGTGGCCCCTGGCGACAGAAAAATCAAGCGCGCCTGATTGTTTTTGCCCAGGACGGACCCCGGTCAGCCGCGCGAAGTGTCGATCACGCAGAACCGGTTGCCTTCCGGATCCGCCAGCACCACGAAATCCGGATCGTCCGGGTAAAGCGGCCAGTCCACCCGCCGCGCCCCCAGCTCCACCAGCCGAGAGACCTCCGCCGCCTGGTCCGTCGCGTCCCCCGCGTACAGGTCCAGATGCACCCGCGGCACCTCCTGCGCCGGCACCGAACTCCGCTGGAACGCCACCCTCGGCCCGGCGTCGTCAGCAGACTGCAGCACCACGAAGTCCGTCGCGTCGTCCCGCCGTACATACCCCAGCGCCGCGCTCCAGAACGAGACCGCGCGCTCCAGGTCCTCGGCTCCCAGCACCACCGTGCCCACCTTCAGCATCGCCCCAGCATGCTCCAGCTCTATTGACACTGCGAAAACAAGCGCCCTACCGTCCTTCCATGGACTCCTACGCGGAGATCGCCTACGAGGTCGCCGCCAAGGTCGCGACCGTCCTGCTCGACCGGCCCGAAGCCCGCAACGGCTACACGATCCGGATGGCCGGCGAACTCGCCCACGCCCTCGACCGGGCCGACCGCGACGAGGACGTCCGCGCGGTCGTGCTCGGGACCACCGGCAAGGACTTCTCCGTCGGAGCGGATCTCTCGTCCGGCGGCTTCGACTTCGGCGACCGCCCGCCGGACGACTGGCAGGAACCGGCCGGCCGCGTGTCGAAGCGGATCTTCACCATGAACAAACCGGTGCTCGCCGCCTTGCGCGGGGCGTCCGTCGGCGCGGGCATCACCATCACGCTGTCCTGCGACTACCGGTTCGCCTCCAGCGACTCCAAGTTCGGCTTCGTCTTCACCCGCCGCGGCATCTACCCCGAAGGCGCGTCCGCGTGGTTCCTCCCCCGCCTCGTCGGGATGGGCGCGGCCGTCGACTGGATGGTCAGCGGACGGCTCTTCGGACCCGGCGAAGCGCTCCAGGCCGGGCTCGTCCACCAGATCCACGACCCCGGCGACGTCCTCGCGCAAGCACAGGCCAAGGCGAAGGAGATCGCCGAGACCACCGCCCCGGTCGCGGTGGCGGTCACCCGGCAGCTGCTCTACCGGATGGCCTCGGCCCCGTCGCCCTTCGACGTCCACCAGGTGGACTCGAAGCTCATCTCCCAGCTGGGCTCGAACCCCGACGCCGTCGAAGGCATCGCCTCCTTCCTCCAGAAACGCGCACCCGAATTCCCCTTGCGCGTGGACCGGGACCTGCCGCCGTACCTGCCGTGGAGCAGCGAATGACCGAGTATCCGCCCGAACCGTGGCACCTCGCCGCCGACGCGTGCATCTCGATGTGGCGGGTCCCGGTCGACGAACTGCCCCGGCTGCCCGCCGAGCCCCTCGTTCTCGGCAACCAGGCCGCCGTCTTCACCGCCTGGATCGACTACCTGCCGTCCGGCCAGCTGAGCTACCACGAACTCCTGTCCTGCGTCGCCGTGCGCGGCCGCGGGCTCGCCGCGTCGATCACCGACATCTGGGTGGACAGCGAGATCTCGCGCGCGGGCGGGCGCGAACTGTGGGGCATCCCGAAGGAGCTGGCGGCCTTCACCTTCACCGGCGGACGCACCTTCACCGCGGCGACCTCCGACGACTGGATCGCCACCGCGGCCTTCACCCCGCGCGCCGGGCTCCCGATCGCCCTCCCGGTACGCTTCGAGATCGCTCAGGACCGCGGCGGCAGCCCGCTGCGTACCCCGGTCGAGTGGCGTTCGAAGCCCCGCGCGGCGGCCGCGGACTGGTCGGTCAACCCGGCCGGACCGCTGGCGTATCTGGCCGGAAAACGGCCTGTGGCCAGTGCGGCGCCGGCTGCGACGAGGCTCCGTTTCGGATCTTGCCCTCGGTGATCGGATAACCCGCCAGGGTGAGACCGACACGCCATACCTTGGGGCGCGTGCGTGCCCGGACCCCAAGATGTAGTCTCTGGGAACCGGCAGCCCCCAGCGACGGGGAGACCGCTTGACGAGGGCGGCCGGGCTGTTTCGACGAAACCGCAGCGCATGGCCTTGCCTGGCCTTGTGCGGCTCGAACGCGCCCATTTTCGAGGAACTGTTGGAGACACGTATGTCAGTGGAAACCGGTCAGCGGCCGCCGTCGGCGGCGGAGGGGGCCCCGAGCGCGGTCCGCGTCATCCGGCGGGACGGAAGCGTCTCGCTCTTCGACGCGGGCAAGATCTCGGTGGCGCTGACCAAGGCCTTCCTCGCGGTCGAGGGCGGCGACGCCGCCGCGTCCTCCCGCGTGCACCACGTCGTCGCCGAACTGACCGAGCAGGTCGAGGCGGCGCTGCTGCGCCACGCCGTCCCGGAGGCCGCGCTGCACATCGAGCAGATCCAGGACCAGGTCGAACTCGCCCTGATGCGCGGCGAACACCACAAGGTCGCCCGCGCCTACGTCCTCTACCGCGACGAGCGCGCGAAGGCCCGCGAGGCCGCCGCCCCGGAGTCGGCCGAGGTCACGCTGAGCGTGAAGGGGGCCGACGGCATCGTCCGCCCGCTCGACTGGGCCCGGGTGTCGCACGTCGTCGGCGAGGCCGTCGCCGGGCTCGACGACGTGTCCGCCGAGCCGGTGCTGGCCGAGGCCAAGCGCAACCTCTACGACGGCATCAGCGCCGACGAACTGGCGCTCGCGCAGGTGCTGGCCGCGCGCGTGCTCGTCGAGCAGGAGCCGAACTACTCGTTCGTGTCCGCCCGCCTGCTGCTGGACAAGCTGCGCGGCGAAGCGCTGAGCTACCTGGCGCGGAAGCCGCGTCAGGCCAGCCAGGACGAGATGGCGAGCGAGTACCCGGCGTACTTCCGCGCCTACCTGCGCCGCGCGGTCGAACTGGAACTGGTCGACGGCGAACTGCTGGGCTTCGACCTGGACAAGATCACCGCCGCCATTCACGCCGAGCGCGACCTCGACTTCGGTTTCCTCGGCCTGCAGACGCTGTACGACCGGTACTTCCAGCACCACAACGGCGTGCGGTTCGAGCTGCCGCAGGCGTTCTTCATGCGCGTCGCGATGGGCCTGGCGATCCGCGAGGACAACCGCGAAGCCCGCGCGATCGAGTTCTACGAACTCCTGTCGACGTTCCACTTCATGGCGTCCACCCCGACGCTGTTCAACAGCGGCACCAACCGCGCCCAGCTGTCGTCCTGCTTCCTGACCACTGTGGACGACGACCTGGACTCGATCTTCCAGGCGTACAAGAACAACGCGCTGCTGGCCAAGTACTCCGGCGGCCTCGGCAACGACTGGACCCCGGTCCGCGGCCTCGGCGCGCACATCAAGGGCACCAACGGCCAGTCCCAGGGCGTCGTGCCGTTCCTGAAGATCGCCAACGACACCGCGGTCGCGGTCAACCAGGGCGGCAAGCGCAAGGGCGCGGCGTGCGCGTACCTGGAGACCTGGCACGTGGACATCGAGGAATTCCTCGACCTGCGCAAGAACACCGGCGACGACCGGCGGCGCACGCACGACATGAACACCGCCAACTGGGTCCCCGACGAGTTCCTGCGCCGCGTCGAGGCGAACGCCGAGTGGACGCTGTTCTCGCCGAACGAGACGCCGGACCTGCACGACCTCTACGGCAACGCGTTCGCGCAGCGCTACCGCGAGTACGAGGCGGCCGCCGCGCGCGGCGAGATCAAGGTGTTCCGCAAGGTCCGCGCGGTCGAACTGTGGCGGCGGATGCTGACCATGCTGTTCGAGACCGGCCACCCGTGGATCACCTTCAAGGACCCGTGCAACCTGCGTTCGCCGCAGCAGCACGTCGGCGTCGTGCACTCGTCCAACCTGTGCACCGAGATCACGCTGAACACGAACGCCGAAGAGGTCGCGGTCTGCAACCTCGGCTCGGTGAACCTGCTCAAGCACGTCACCCCTGAAGGGCTCGACACCGAGCGGCTTGAGAAGACCGTGCGCACCGCGGTCCGGATGCTCGACAACGTGATCGACATCAACTTCTACACGATCCCGGAGGCGCGCCGTTCCAACCTGCGCCACCGTCCGGTCGGCCTGGGCATCATGGGCTTCCAGGACGCGCTGTTCGAGCTGGGCGTGCCGTTCGCGTCCGCCGACGCGGTGAAGTTCGCCGACGTCTCGATGGAGCACCTCTCCTACTACGCGATCTCGGCCTCGACCGATCTCGCACAGGAGCGCGGCCAGTACCAGACGTTCGAGGGTTCCTTGTGGAGCAAGGGAATCCTGCCGATCGACTCGATGCAGCTGCTCATCGACGCCCGCCAGGGCGACGGCCTCGACGTCGACACCTCCACGACGCTGGACTGGGCCCCGCTGCGCGAGCGCGTCAAGACCGTCGGCATGCGCAACTCGAACGTGATGGCGATCGCGCCGACCGCGACGATCTCCAACATCTCCGGCGTCGGCCAGTCGATCGAGCCGCTGTTCCAGAACCTCTACGTCAAGTCGAACATGTCCGGCGACTTCACCGTCGTCAACCCGCACCTGGTCAAGAGCCTCAAGGCGCGCGGCCTGTGGGACGAGGTCATGGTCAGCGACCTGAAGTACTTCGACGGCAGCCTCGGCCAGATCGACCGCGTGCCCGACGACCTCAAGGCGCTGTACGCGACCGCTTTCGAGATCGAGTCGAAGTGGATCGTGGACGCCGGTTCGGTGCGGCAGAAGTGGATCGACCAGGCGCAGTCGCTGAACCTCTACATCGCGGCTCCGAGCGGCCGCAAGCTCGACGAGCTGTACCGCTACGCCTGGCACAAGGGCCTCAAGACCACGTACTACCTGCGGGCGCAGTCCGCGACGCACGTGGAGAAGAGCACCCTGCGCGGCACCGACGGCAAGCTGAACGCCGTCTCCGCCACCCCGGCCCCGGCCGCTCCGGCCGCCGCGCCGTCCCCGGCCCCCGCCCCGGCGGCTTCGCCTTCCGCCGCGGTTCCGGCCGCCTCCCCCGCGCCGTCGCCCTCCCCGGCCGCGGAGCCGAAGGAGATGCCCGCGACCGACGTCGACTTCGTCGCGACCGAGGGCGCGGCCTGCCGGATCGACGACCCCGACTGCGAAGCCTGCCAGTAAGGAAACCCTGATGACCAACGTGGAAACGACGGACGCGACCGGTCTCGGCGAGATCGAGGTCGGCGCGGCCCGGATCAACGTCGACGACAAGCGCATGATCAACGCGCGCGCCGACGTCAACCAGCTGCTGCCGATGAAGTACCGGTGGGCCTGGGACAAGTACCTCGCGGCGTGCAACAACCACTGGATGCCGACCGAGGTCGCGATGCAGGCCGACATCGCGCTGTGGAAGTCGACCGACGGCCTCACCGAGGACGAGCGGCAGATGCTCAAGCGCAACCTCGGCTTCTTCGCCACGGCGGAGTCCTTGGTGGCCAACAACATCGTGCTCGCGGTGTACCGGCAGATCACCAACCCGGAGTGCCGCCAGTACCTGCTGCGCCAGGCCTTCGAGGAGGCCGTGCACACGCACACCTTCCAGTACATCTGCGAAAGCCTCGGCCTGGTCGAGGGCGAGCTGTTCAACATGTACCGCGAGGTCCCGTCCATTTCGGAAAAGGACGCGTGGGCGCTGAAGTACACGCAGAACCTGGAGAACCCGGACTTCGAGACCGGCACGCCGGAAGCCGACCAGGCGTTCCTGCGCGACCTCGTGGCGTTCTACGTGATCTTCGAGGGCATGTGGTTCTACACCGGTTTCGCGCAGATCCTGTCGCTGGGCAGGCGGAACAAGATGGTCGGCATCGCCGAGCAGTACCAGTACATCCTGCGCGACGAGTCGATCCACCTGAACTTCGGCATCGACTGCATCAACCAGATCAAGATCGAGAACCCGCACCTGTGGACCGAGCAGTTCCAGGCCGAGGTGCGCGGGATGCTGCAGGACGCGTGCGAACTCGAGGTCTCCTACGCCCGCGACACCATGCCGCGCGGCATGCTCGGCCTGTCGGCCGACCTGTGCGAGCAGTACATGCACTTCATCACCGACCGGCGCGCCCAGCAGATCGGCCTGTCCCCGATCTACGGCGAGAACGAGAACCCGTTCCCGTGGATGTCGGAGGCGATGGACCTGAAGAAGGAGAAGAACTTCTTCGAAACCCGCGTCATCGAATACCAGTCCGGCGGCGCCCTGGACTGGGACTGACCACACGATGAAACTCGGCCGTGCCCTGGCAACCAGCCAGGGCACGGCCGAGTTCTTTCACCCGAACAAAACCGCACAGCCCGCCCACACCCCCGTGCAGCCAGCCCCCGCCCTGCACCCCGATACGAAGCCTCCCTGCACAATCCGGCTTCGGGGTGCTCCACGCCCCCAGCGCAATGTCGCCGCCAGGCGACGAGCAGCTTCTCACCCCCCGAGACACCCACCCGCCTTGTACCAAACCCGCTAAACTCGCCCACGCCACTGGTTCGCCAGGACGCAGCCAAGCTCTCCCGACGGCCGCGTCCTGACGAGGCAACAGGGAACCCGGTGCGATTCCGGGACTGCCCCGCAGCGGTATGTGGGAACGAAAGCTGTCACCGCGAACGCGGTAAAGCACTGGGCGCCCCGCCCGGGAAGCGACAGCCGGTAGGCACGAGCGGTACGCCCACGAGTCCGAATACCTGCCACTGGCACGCACGCCGACGGCGTGCGTGAGTCCGGGCCTCGCGGGACAAGGCGCGACCGAAGCACGGTGTTTTCGCGTGCCCGGGCTCTTCCGGCGAGCACGTGAGGATGCATGCTGTGAACACGATCGGCACCACGATTCTCGGCTACCCGCGAATCGGCCCGTCCCGGGAGCTGAAACGGGCGTTGGAGTCCTACTGGGCGGGAAAGAGCGCCGAGGAAGACCTGCTGACCACCGGGCGGCAGCTGCGCGAACAGACCTGGACCACCCTGCGCGACCAGGGCCTCGACTCGATCCCGTCCGGCACTTTTTCGCTCTACGACCAGGTATTGGACACCGCCGCGCTGTTCGGCGCGCTGCCGGAGCGCTTCACCCGGCTCGGGCTGTCGCCGCTGGACACCTCCTTCGCCGCCGCGCGCGGGGTACCGGACGCGCCCGCGCTCGAAATGACGAAGTGGTTCGACACCAACTACCACTACCTCGTCCCGGAGCTGGGCCCGGATTCCCGATTCTCGCTCACCGGCACCGCGCCGGTCGACGAGGTCCGCGAGGCTCGCGCGCTCGGCATCACGCCGCGTCCGGTGCTCGTCGGACCGGTCACTTTCCTGCTGCTGTCGAAATCGACCCAGCCCGGGTTCGAACCGCTGGAACTGCTGGACGAACTGCTGCCCGCGTACGCCGGACTTCTGGGCAAGCTGGCCGACGAGGGCGTCGAGTGGGTCCAGCTGGACGAACCGGCATTCGCCGCGGACCGGACGACACCGGAGTTCAACGCGCTCACTCGCGCGTATCACGTGCTGGCCAAGGAAAAGCACCGGCCGAAGCTGCTGGTGGCCGGGTATTTCGGCGGCCTCGGCCGGGCACTGGGCGTCCTGGCCCGCTCCCCCGTCGAGGCGGTGGCCGTCGACCTGGTGACCGATGAGTCCTTTGTGGATCAAGTCGCGGCGGAAGGAGCCTTGCGAGACAAGGAGGTCCTCGCCGGTGTCGTGGACGGGCGGAATGTCTGGCGCACGGATCCAGGCGTCGCACTGTCCCGCGCGGCGCGCTTGAAGGACGCCGCGGCACACGTGAGCGTGTCGACGTCGTGCTCGCTGCTGCATGTGCCCTACGACGTGGAAGCGGAGACAGATCTCGACCCGCGGCTGAAGAGCTGGCTCGCCTTCGCGCGGCAGAAGGTCGACGAGGTCGTCCTGCTCGGCCGGGCGCTGCGCGGCGAAGACGTCGACCTCGGTCCGGCACGGGCCGCAGTCGCCGACCGGGCCGGAGCCGCCGAGCTGAGCGACGCCGACGTCCGGGCCCGCGTCGCGGCACTCCGACCAGAGGACACCGTCCGCGCACCCTACGCGGAACGGGCCGCGGCACAACAGAAATCCCTGAACCTGCCACCCCTGCCGACCACCACGATCGGCTCCTTCCCGCAAACCGGCGAGGTGCGCCGAGCCCGAGCCGCACACCGCGCGGGCAAGCTCGGCGACGGCGCGTACCGCGACGCGATGCGCACCGAGATCGAGCGCGTCGTGCGGTTGCAGGAAGACCTCGGCCTCGACGTCCTCGTGCACGGCGAGCCCGAGCGCAACGACATGGTCCAGTACTTCGCCGAACAGCTGACCGGCTTCGCGGCGACGGCCCTCGGCTGGGTCCAGTCGTACGGATCCCGGTGCGTGCGGCCGCCGATCCTGTTCGGCGATGTCTCCCGGCCGAAACCGATGACCGTGGACTGGGCGCGCTACGCGCAAAGCCGCACCGACCGTCCGGTGAAGGGCATGCTGACCGGCCCGGTCACCATCCTGGCGTGGTCGTTCGTCCGCGACGACCAGCCGCTGGCCGACACCGCACGCCAGGTCGCGCTGGCCGTCCGGGACGAGGTCGCGGACCTGGAGGAGGCCGGGATCCGCATCGTGCAGGTCGACGAACCCGCGTTGCGCGAACTGCTGCCGCTGCGCGCGGCGGACCGCGAGGCGTACTTCGGCTGGGCAGTGCCCGCGTTCCGGCTGGCCACCTCGGGCGTCGCGGAAACGACGCAGATCCACACGCACATGTGCTACTCGGAATTCGGCGACGTGCTGCCCGCGATCGACGCCCTCGACGCCGACGTCACCAGCATCGAGGCAGCCCGCTCGAAGATGGAAGTGCTCGCCGATCTGAACGAAGCGGGCTTCGGCCGCGGCGTCGGGCCCGGGGTGTACGACATCCACTCGCCGCGCGTGCCGGACCGGGACGAGGTGGCCGGCCTGGTGCGCACGGCGCTCGGCGCGGTTCCGGCGGAGCGGTTGTGGATCAACCCGGACTGCGGCCTCAAGACCCGCGGTTACGCCGAGGTCGAACCGGCGCTGCGGCATCTGGTCGGCGCGGCCCGGGAACTGCGCGCCGAACCTCGCTGACCCGCACCGGTGCCGGGCAGCGCGGCGCGCTGCCCGGCACCGGTCCGAGGATCACCCGAACGGCAGCCCGCGAGGTATTGTCATCGCGTCAATAACAGGGGACCGTGGAGGCGGCCGATACCCGTGCCGGGAGGTGGTCGCCATGGCGGACGTGACCGGAAAGACGAGACTCCCGACGGCGGGCGGCGCGCTCGGCAAGGTCGCCAACGCCGGGAGCGACGGCGTCACGCGGCTGTCGGAAAACCTGCGCGGGAAAATGCCGCCGCTGACCGCGATCCCGTTGCCGCGCAAGGTCGACGAACGCTGGCTCGGCGCGCGCTGGCCGGTCCGCGAACTCGCGGCTCCCCCGGCGGGCAGCGGCCTGGAACCGGTGCTCGGCGACGACGGGCCGCCGCTGATCGGCCACACGCTCGACGGGATGCGCTTCGGCCTCGACTTCAGCCTGCACCGCTTCGAACAGTTCGGCCCGGTGTCGTGGATGGGCGTGTTCGGCCAGCGGATCGTGACGCTCTCCGGGCCCGAGGCCACCCAGGCCGCGCTCGTCAACAAGGACAAGGCGTTTTCCCAGGAGGGCTGGAAGTTCTTCATCGAGCGGTTCTTCGAACGCGGGCTGATGCTGCTCGATTTCGGCGAGCACCGCCTGCACCGGCGGATCATGCAGGAGGCGTTCACCCGCGACCGGCTCCGCGGCTACGTCGCGCAGATGGGTCCGGCGCTGCGCGAAGGAGTCGCCGCGCTGCCGTCCGGCCGGCCCCGGCTGTACTGGGCGTTCAAACAGCTGACGCTGGACGTCGCGACGCAGGTTTTCATGGGCATGCGCTCCGCCTCCGACGCCGAGCGCATCAATCGCGCGTTCGTGGCCGCTGTGCGCGCCGGTACCGCCGTGGTGCGTTATCCGGTGCCTGGCGGTCGCTGGGCCGCGGGTTTGCGCGGCAGGCGGACGCTGGAGCGCTATTTCGGCGAGAACCTGACGGCCAAGCGCGAGGCGGACGGCGACGACCTGTTCTCCGCGCTCTGCCACGCGGTTTCCGAGGACGGCGACCGGTTCAGCGACGCCGACATCGTCAACCACATGATCTTCCTGATGATGGCCGCGCACGACACGACCACCATCACCGCCAGCGCGATGGCCTACTACCTCGCCAAACACCCCGAATGGCAGAACCGCGCCCGGGAGGAGTCGCTGCGCCTCGGCGACGACCTGCCGGACCTCGAAGCACTGGAAAGCCTCGAAACGCTGGATCTGGTGATGAAGGAGGCGCTGCGGCTGCGCGCGCCGGTGCCGTCGCTGGCGCGAAAGACCACAAAGGACACTGCCGTCCTCGGCCATTACCTGCCGGAAGGCACGATGGTCGCCGTGTCGCCGACGCTGAACCACTACTCCCCCGAGCACTGGACCGAGCCGCGGCGCTTCGACCCCGAGCGGTTCGGCCCGGACCGCCGAGAGGACAAATCGCACCGGTTCGCGTGGATGCCCTTCGGCGGCGGCGCGCACAAGTGCATCGGGCTGCAGTTCGGCGGCCTGGAGGTGAAAGCGCTCCTGCACGAGCTGCTGCGGGCGCACCGCTGGTCGGTGCCCGAGGACTACGTCGCCAAGTGGGACTACGTCTCGCTTCCGGTGCCCGCCGACGGACTGCCGGCCCGGCTGGCCTATCGTTGACGGCCGCCGAGCGGGACAGAAAGGTCGACAGCTGGAGACAAAACCGCAGTACAAGCCACCTTCGTGTACTCAAGGTGACTTGATGTCACCAGTTGTGTCGTGCCCATCACTCGTTCAGCCGGTAGACACCCTGTTTGGTCCGTGATGCCGTGGCATCACTTGCGGCCAACTCGTACCCAGTGTGGGTCTTCGGATCCTCCGCACCGGGCCTGAGCTGGTCTTTGTCCGCGTATGAAGAGGTGGAGTGTGCCGGAGCCTGGTGCCATGCCAGGGTTGGTCGACGTCGCGCGCAAGTACGCGGCGGCGCTGACCGACACCAACGGAGTAACGCTCCCTCCCGCCGAGGTGGAGCGGCTCCTGCTCGACTTCGCCGGCGAGGTCGCCGCGCGTCCCGAGGACGCGGGCGCCACGCGCCGGTTCACCGCGCTCTTCTCCTCCGCGCCGCTGGGCATCGCGCTCACCGACCCGGACGGGACCGTCGTCGAAGCGAACGGCGCGCTGGCCCGGTTGCTCGGCACGTCGACGACCGCGTTGCGGGACAAGCACATCGCGGATCTCGCCGCCGGTCCGCAGGACGCCGAACGGCTGCGCGCCGCGCTTGAGGGCCTGCCGCTCACCGCCGACGCGCGCCGGACCGTCCAGAGCGTGCAGCTCGGCCACAGCCGCGACGGCGAACTCACCACGAACGTCACGCTCGCCGCACTGCCCGGCGACCGTCCGGGCACGTACTTCCCGGTGGTCATGGCCGCCGATGACGACGACCTGCACCTGCTCGGCGAACGGCTGCGCCACCAGAACCTGCACGACCCGCTGACCGGACTGCCCAACAGCGCCGCGTTCACCGCCCAGCTGGAGCTCGCGCTCGGCTCGGGCGGCTCCGACGAGATCGCCTTGCTGTACCTGGACATCGACGGGTTCAAGGTGATCAACGACGGACTCGGCGCCGGCATGGCCGACCAGGTGCTGAAGGCGATCTCGCGGAAGCTGAAGGCGGTGTTCGCCGGCCAGCACGACGGCTACGTCGCGCGGCTGTCCGGCGACGGCTTCGCGGTGCTGCTGCGCGGCCCGGAGCTGACCGCGCAGGAGACGGTCGTGCTGGCCGACCGGGTGCTGGAGGAGTTCAGCGAGCCGGTGTACGTCGGCGAGCACGGCATCGGCGTCAGCGCGAGCATCGGGATCGTCGTGCGCCCGGCGAACGAAGGCAGCCACGGCGATCTGCTGCGCGCGGCCGAGCTGGCGCTGCACCGCGCCAAGGAGGCGGGCAAGGCGCAGTGGATGCTGTTCGACCCGCAGCTCGACGCACGGGACCGCAGCCGCTACCAGCTCGGCGCGGTGATCGCCGGTGCGCTGGAGAACGGCGAGTTCTCGCTGATCTACCAGCCGACGGTCAAACTCGCGAAGCCGGACGAGATCGCCGCGGTGAACGCCGGACTGCTCTGGAGCCACCCCGAACGCGGCGAACTCGGCCCCGAGGAGTTCTACCCGCTCGCCCAGACCACCGGAATGACCGTGCCGCTCGGCAAATGGCTGCTGCAGGAATCGCTCGGCGCGACCGCGCGCTGGCGCGAGCAGTACGGCCCCGCCGCGCCGGACGTCTGCATCCGGCTGCCGAAGCGGCTGGCCATCGACCAGGACCTGGTGCTGCTGGTCAAGGACCAGCTCGACCGGCACCGCCTGCCCGCGCGAGCGCTGCGGCTGTGCATCGACCGCGCGTCGATGTTCGACGGCGAGGGCGAGGTGCTGGACTCGTTCACCGTGCTCGCCGACCTCGGCGCGCAGCTCGTGCTCACCATCTCCGGATCGTCCGACCTTGAGCTGATCCCGCGCTACCAGCTCCCGGTCAAGCACGTCATCCTGAGCGGCCCGGTCGTCGACGCACTGGCCGGCCCCGACCCCGCCGAGACCGACGTGCGGCATCTGTCGCAGCTGGTCACGCGGGCGAAGGAACTGGGGCTGCGGATCGGCGCGGAGGGCGTGCGCGACGACGCTCATGCCGGACGCCTCCGGGAACAGGGCGTGCTGGCGGCGCGGGGTTCGTTCGTGGCGGAGTCCGCGACCGGCGACGAGGTCGACGAAATGATCGCCCGGCACGCCAGCTGACCCATCCGCCGCCTGCCCGGCTCCGAACTACTGGGCACGACGACCTTTTCCTGGAAGGACCCCTCCGCGATGCAGCCCGGCGACCTCGCCCCCGATTTCACCCTCCCCGACGACCAGGGCGCCGAACGCACCCTGTCGGCCCTGCTCGCCGACGGCCCGGTCGTGCTGTTCTTCTACCCGGCCGCGATGACGAGCGGCTGCACCGCGGAAAGCTGCCACTTCCGGGACCTGGCCGCGGAATTCGCCGAGGCGGGCGCCCAGCGGGTCGGCATCAGCCCGGACGCCGTCGGCAAGCAGCGCGAGTTCTCCGCGAAGCACGGTTTCGACTACCCGCTGCTGTCCGATGTGGACGGCACGGTGGCGAAGCAGTTCGGCGTGTGGCGCAAAATCCTGCCCCTGCACACGAAACGGCAGACGTTCGTGATCGGGACGGACCGGCGGGTGCTGGACGTGATCAAGAGCGAACTGAACTTCACGACGCATGCTGACCGGGCGTTGCAGGTGCTTCGGGAGCGCGCGGACGCCTGAGCACCCCAGCTCGCGGAGCGAAAGCCACGCGCCTGTCCGCCAGCCGGTGCTCCGCGTCGCCCTGGCGAGCGCCGCTACCGCGAACCCGCCACACACCGCGCTATCGAGAAAACCCCGATGCGGCACTGGGCGCACGCAATGCGCCCCATGCGGCAGTGGGCGCGAGCGACGCACCCAATGCGGCGTTCGGTGCGTCAGACGCATCCCAATGCGGCACTGGGCGCATTGGCCGAAGCGGCGCGCAGCGCCTCCGCGGAGAGTGGCGGAAAGTCGGCGGCACGCGGTTTCTCCTCCCAACCGCCGCGCCGGGCGCGTGAACGTCCGTGAGGGGAACCCTGAGGGAATCTGATTCCCTCAGGGTTCCCCTCACGGACTTCTGCCGGAAGCAGCGGCAGAACGCCTACCCGGCCCGCTCAAGCCGCCACACCACATTCACCCCGCTGCAGGCCGACGGAAGCCTCCCCTCGGCTTTCTCCTCCCCCGCCCGCGCGAACCCCAGCCGCTCCGGAACCGCGCCGCTGCGGACGTTCCGCGCATCGTGCTTGATCAGCACCTGCGAAGCGCCCAACCGCCAGGCCAGCGCGACCAGCAGGGCGCTCGCCCGGGTCACATACCCCTTGCCGGTCTGGCTCTT
Source organism: Amycolatopsis rubida (assembly GCF_900115345.1). Lineage (GTDB taxonomy): Bacteria > Actinomycetota > Actinomycetes > Mycobacteriales > Pseudonocardiaceae > Amycolatopsis > Amycolatopsis rubida. The sequence continues at coordinate 183,313 of NZ_FOWC01000005.1, forward strand.
CGCCAGCCAGTACCCGATCTCCCACCCGTCCTCGCGACGCATCAGCCCGCAACTGCCCGCCAGCTCGGCATCCGGGGTATAGATCGCGTAGTTGTACTCCTCGCCGCTCTCCCACTGCGCGGCCGCGCGCGCCAAGAACTCGTCCCCCTTGGCCTGGTCGTAGCCGTCGATCGCCCAGGGCATCCAAGCGGCCAGATGGTCCAGGGATCCCACGACGGTCTCCACCTGCACGTCGCGATGGTCCGGGCGCCAGCGAACGAGGGTGACCACACCGTCGGCGAGAGTGTCCATGCGAGCCATCCTGACAGCAGAAACGGCGGCAGGCTCGCGAATTTCGCGAAGCCCGCCGCCGTCCGGCCCACTGTCAGTTCATCACGACGTCCGGCGGCACCTCAGTGTCGTTCTTCAGCGCGTCGAACAGCTGCGCGGACTTCTTCTTGTCCCAGTGCTGCGCCGAAGCGTCGGTGATCGGCATCGTCGTGGTCGTGACGCCGTCGGACGAGATGCCGCGCATCGCGATCGCCAGGCCGGCCAGGTTGTGCACGTGGTCGCCGGTGTCCATGGTCAGCGCGTCCGGCGCGGAGCCGAGCAGCGGGAAGAAGTCGAACGGGTTCAGCAGCGTCCCGGGACTCGCCACCTGGCTCACCAGCGCGCCGATGAACTTCCGCTGGTTCGCGACCCGGTCGAGGTCCGAGCGCGGCGTCGCCTCGGCGTGCCGCATCCGGACGAAGCCGAGCGCCGAGCGTCCGTCGAGCTTCTGGCAGCCCGCCTTGATGTCGATGCCGGTCATCGGGTCGTTCATGTCCTTGTCGATGCACATGTCGACCCCGCCGATCGCGTCGACGATGTTCGCGAAGCCGCCGAACCCGATCTCCGCGTAGTGGTCCATGCGCAGGCCGGTGGCCTGCTCGACCGTCTGGACCAGCAGTTTCGGCCCGCCGAGCGCGAACGCGGAGTTGATCTTGCCCGTGCTGTGGCCGGGGATCTTCACCTGCGAGTCGCGCGGCAGGCTCAGCAGCGTCGGCTTCGTCGAGTTGTCCGGCAGGTGCGCGATCATGATCGTGTCGGTGCGCTGGCCGCCCGCCTCGCCCTCGTCGCCGGTGGCCAGCCGCTCCTCGTCCTGCGCGGTCAGGCCCTGGCGGCTGTCCGAGCCGACGATCAGCCAGTTCGTGCCGGACGCGGCGGCCGGGCGCCCGGAGTAGTCGCCGATCGCGTCCACCCGGTTGATGCTGAACTCCAGATACGCCCAGATCGCGCCGACGAACAGCACGACCACGATCAGCAGCGTCATCAGGATCTTGCCGACGCTCCATCGGCGGCGACGGCGCGGCCGCGGCTGCCGGCCCCCGTACTCCGGCGGGTCCTGCCTCGGCGGGGCGGGCGGCGGAGCCGGGGCCTCGCCGCGCGAGCCCATCGGCCGGGTGCGGGCGTCGTAGGGACTCTGCCCTCTCCCCGGCAGCGGCAGCATCTGCGCCCGCTGCTGCTGGCGCGGGCGTGCGGGGGGCTGCGGTGGCCTGGGCGGCATCCGCCGCCTGCCGTCGTCGCCTCCGTACGTCATGGCCTGTCTCCCCGATCCGGTGGGTGTGGCCGCGCAGGATCCTGCACGGTCCTCCTGCGGTGGACGTGCGGGACCCTACGCGGGTTGTCCCGGCGGGGTGCGGCGGCCTCAGCGCGGGTCGGCGAACCCGAACTGGTGGACCTTCAGATGCCCCGACCGGAACCCGGCCTCGGAGTAGGCGAGGTAGAACTCCCACATCCGCCGGAACACGTCGTCGAACCCGAAGCCGCGGATGTCGTCCCAGCGCTGCTGGAAGCGGTCCCGCCACAGCTTGAGCGTGCGGGCGTAGTCCTGGCCGAACTCGCGCATCCCGGCCAGCTTCAGCCGGGTGTTGTCCCGCATCCCGTCCTCGATCGCCTGCACCGACGGGATGATGCCGCCGGGGAAGACGTACTTGTGGATCCACGTGTAGGACCTGGCCGAGGCCAGCATCCGGTCGTGGTCCATGGTGATCGCCTGGAGGCCGAACTGCCCGCCGGGGCGCAAGCGCTTGCCGATCGTGGAGAAGAACGTCGGCCAGTAGGACGCGCCGACCGCCTCGATCATCTCCACGCTGACCACCGAGTCGTACTCGCCGGTGGCCTCGCGGTAGTCGCACAGCCGCACGTCGACGCGGTCGGACAGGCCGGCTTCGGCGATCCGCGCGTCGGCGAGCGCCTTCTGCTCCTGCGAAATGGTCAGCGACGTGACCTTCGCGCCGCGCGAGGCCGCGCGGATGGACAGTTCACCCCATCCGGTGCCGATCTCCAGCACCTCGCTGCCTTGGCGCACGCCGGCGTAGTCGAGCACGCTGTCGAGCTTGCGGTGCTGCGCCCGGGTGAGCGTGTCCCCGGGCCCGAACAGCGCCGAGGAGTACATCATCGACTCGTCCAGGAACGCGCTGAACAGGTCGTTCGACAGGTCGTAGTGGCGGTGGATGTTCGACCGCGCGCCCTCGATCGTGTTCTCTTCCGCGGAGGGCTGCATGCGCTCGGCGAACCGGCGGAACCGCTGCAGGAAGGGCGGCACGAGCGTGGCGAGCCGCTCGGCGAACGGCGTGAGGACGCCTGCCAGGTCGTCCGCGGTCCAGTCGCCGACCAGGTATGCCTCGCCGAAGCCGATCTTCGCGTCGGCTCCGAGCCGGTGGAAGAACGCCGAGGGCCGGTGGATGCGCATCTCCGGCGCGTCCGGGCCGCCCGCGCCGAGCACCGTGCCGTCCGGGAACGACACCCGCACGTCCAGCGTTTTCACCGCGTGCCGGAACAGCGCCTCGGCCGCGCGCGCCCGCAACGGCGAATGCGGCGGCTCGGCGAGACCGGGCCATCGGGATTCGTCGGGCACCGGCTGCGAGACCACCGTCGGATCGACTCGTGACGTGGACAAGACACTCCCTCCGAACGGGCTTTCGAGCCCTTCCCCATGATATTCCCGCTTCGTCCCCGCTGCCCTCGCGACCGGGCCGCGCCCTCCGGTTACCCCGGAATGCGCAACCGGTCGCCGGAAGGGCGGGACCAGGCCTGACGAAGAGTCTCGTCCGTCTCGCCCACTCCGATCCGGTCCAGTGTGAAAGCACACATCAGCCGGGTCCAGACCGCGGGACGGCGGACCATCGAGTGCCCCTCGCCCGCGATCTCGAACCGCGCGACCAGGTCGGTGACCTCGCGGGCGCGCGCGGCGAAGGCGTAGGACTCGGCGGGCGAGGTCATCCGGTCGCGGGTGCCGTGCGCGATCAGCACCGCGCGGCCCGCCACGGCGTCCACCGGCTCGCCCTGCGGCGTCCACGGAGCCATCGCGCACACCCCGGTCACCGCCGGATCGTCGGCGACGCGCAGCGCGACCCGGCCGCCCATCGAATGGCCGACGAGGACCACGGGCAGCCCGGGATGGCCGGCGCGGATCTGCTCCAGGGCCCATCGGGCGTCCGGCACCGGGCTTTCCGCCCGCCCGTTCCAGCCGTACAGCCGGTTCCGCATCAGCCGGACTTCCAGGCCGTGCCGTTTTCCGGCGCGATGCAGCGAGCGGGCCAGCGGCACCATCCGCTGGTACGCCAATCGCCACGGCCGGACGGCCGCCGTGCTGCGTTCGGCCCCGCCGTGCAGCACGAGCGCCACCGCGCGGGTCTGCCCGGGGGCCCGCCACACCCGCACGGCCGGCTCCGCCCGGCCGCTTTGCCGCTTCCCGTTCACCGGAACCCCCGTTTCGATCAACTCCACGGTAATCCACCACGAAGCGTGTCCACCCGATAGATTCGGTGCCCGGACCCGTGAGGAAGGGCAGGTGTGGTGAGCGCCACGGATCTCGTGAAGAGCACTTCGGACCAGCTTGCGGCGGCCGCGGAGGCCAATGCCGCGCAGGTGTCCGCCGCCGCCGATCTGCTGCTGGGGGTGATCCGGGCCGACGCGCTGGTCTTCACCGCGGGCGCCGGGCACTCGCTCGCCGCGGTCGCCGAGACGTTCTACCGCGCGGGCGGGCTCGCCTGCGTGTATCCGGTGTACCACCCGGAACTGCTGCCGCTGCACGGCGCGCGGCAGAGCACGCGGACCGAGCGCCGTTCCGGGCTCGCCGAGGAGGTGCTGGCCGAACGCGCGCCGGGACCGGACGACGTGCTGGTCGTGTTTTCCACCTCCGGGGTGAATCCGTACCCGGTCGAACTGGCCGCCGGGGCGCGCCGCCGGGGCGCCTCGGTGATCGCCGTGACGTCGCGGGCGTGCGTGGCCGCCGCGCCGCGCCGGTCCGCCACGACGCTGGCCGAGGAAGGCACGGTGGTGCTGGATTCGCTGGTGATTCCCGGCGATGCCAGCTATCCGGCGTCCGCGCCGAGGACCGGCCCGCTGTCCACTGTGGTCAATGCGTTTCTGTGGAACTTGATCCTGGCCGAGGTGCATGACCGGGGTGCCGCCGAGGGGCTCGACGTTCCGTTGTGGCGCAGCTCCAATGTGGAGGGTGGCGACGCGGCGAACGCGGCGCTGCTGGCCAAGTACGGGCCCCGGGTGCCTGCCCTGCGCTGAGGAGCTCGGGAGTGTTGATCACGGTTCTCACCGTGATCAACACTCCCGAGCCCCCTACGCCGCGGCAGGTTCCTCCGCGAACTGCGTGTGGTACAGCTCCGCGTACCGCCCCTCCCGCTCCAGCAGTTCTTCGTGCGTCCCGCGCTCCACGATGTCCCCGTTTTCCACCACCAGGATCAGATCCGCCGCCCGCACGGTCGACAGCCGGTGCGCGATCACCAGCGACGTCCGGCCTTCCAGCGCGCCGGTGAGCGCTTCGCCCACGGCGGCCTCGGATTCCGAGTCCAGGTGCGCGGTCGCCTCGTCCAGCACCACGACCTTCGGCTGCGCCAGCAGCAATCGCGCGATGGTGAGCCGCTGCCGTTCGCCGCCGGAGAGCCGGTAGCCGCGTTCGCCGACGGTCGTGTCCAGTCCGTCCGGCAGCGAATGCACCAGCGCGCCCAGCCGCGCCTTCTCCAGCGCGGCCCAGATCTCGTCGTCGGCGACGTCCGGGCGCGCGTAGCTCAGGTTGGCGCGGATCGTGTCGTGGAACAGGTGCCCGTCCTGGGTCACCACGCCGACGGTTCCGCGCAGCGAACCGAAACTCAGGTCCTTGACGTCCACATCGGACAGCCGGACCGAGCCGGCGTCCACGTCGTAGAGCCGCGGCAGCAGCGAAGCGATCGTCGACTTGCCCGCACCGGACGAACCGACCAGCGCGACCATCTGCCCGGCTTCGGCTCGGAAGCTGATGCCGTGCAGCACCTCCTCGCCGCCCCGGCTGTCCAAAGTGGCCACGTCCTCCAGCGAGGCGAGCGAGAACTTGTCCGCCGCCGGGTACCCGAACTTCACGTCGGAGAACTCGACCGAAACCCCGCCCTCGGGCAGCTTCTCCGGCTCGGCGGGCTCCTTGATCATCGGTTCCAGGTCCAGCACCTCGAAGACCCGCTCGAACGACACCAGCGCGGTCATCACGTCCACGCGCACGTTCGCGAGCGCGGTCAGCGGCGTGTACAGCCGGGTCAGCAGCAGCGCCAGCGCCACCACGGTGCCCGGTTCGAGCTTGCCGGTGAGCGCCAGGTAGCCGCCGAGGCCGTAGACCAGCGCCTGGGCGAGCGCGGACACGAGCGTCAGGCTCGTCATGAACCAGCGCGTCAGCATCGCGGTGCGGACGCCGATGTCGCGCACCCGTCCGGCGCGCTGCCCGAAGTCGGCGACCTCCTGGCGCGGCCGCCCGAAGAGCTTCACCAGCGTGGCGCCCGGCGCGGAGAACCGTTCGGTCATCTGCGTGGTCATCCCGGCGTTGAGCTGCGCGGCCTCGCGCTGCAGTCCGGCCATGCGGCGGCCGAGCCGCCGGGCGGGCAGTACGAAAATCGGCAACAGCACCAGGGCGACGAGGGTGACCTGCCACGAGAGCGACATCATCACCACGAGCGACAGCACCAGCTGGATCACGTTGGTGACCAAACCGGACAAAGTCGCGGTGAAGGTGCGCTGCGCGCCGATCACGTCGTTGTTGAGCCTGCTGACCAGCGCACCGGTGCGGGTGCGGGTGAAGAACGCGATCGGCAGCTTCTGCACGTGCTCGAACACCGCCACGCGCAGGTCGTAGATGATCCCCTCGCCGATCCGCGCCGACTGCCTGCGTTCGGCGAGGCCGAACCCGGCGTCGAGGATCGCGAGCACCGCGATCACCACCGACAGCCAGACGACCACGTTCAGCTCGTGCCCGCCGACGATCGCGTCGACCACCTTGCCCGCGAGCACCGGCGTCGTCACCGCCAGCACCGCCGAGATCACGGTGAGCACCAGGAAGGCCAGCAGCCGCTTCCAGTGCGGCCGGGCGAACCGCGCGACCCGGCGGACCGTGCCGCGGGTCAGCGCTTTCGGCTCGTCGCCCGCCCGCATCGCGGAGCTCAGCAGCGCCCAGGTGTTGTCCATCGGAAGGTCCCCCCAGTGGTAAAAACCTCTAGATTACTTGAACTTTTTTCCGGAGATGCCCTGCACAACACCGGGGCGACCGGCATTCTTCCCGAAGTCGGTGCAGGACTCCCCGAAAGACCCGGATTCCCTCAAGGAGTCCTTCACCGGCCGGGGGGCCAGCGCGGGCCACAGGCGGTGGGATCCGGCGCGGCCCGGCTCGGTAGCCTGGCGTTTCGGGTCGGCGAGCCGGGGAGGAAACGCGGGTGCAACTGCTGATGGCCCCTGCGCGCGCCGAGGCGGCCCATCCGGTGCGCGTCGCCGCCTGGGATCTCGTCTTCTATCTCGGCTGCTTCGCCTTCGCGCTCGGCACCGCGCTCGCTTCGGAGTTCTACGGCTACCGGATCTGGGGCGATTTCGCCGTCGCCGGATACGGATTGGCCGCCGCGCACAGCGCCTGGCTGACGATTTCCGCGCGCCGCGGAAGGCAAACTAACGGCAAATTCGGCTCGCGCTGGATCGGCATCGGGGCGGTGGTCGTGCTCGCGATGTGCGCGCCGCTGCTCATGCTCGTGGTCCGGCGGCTGACCGGAACCGACTGGCTGATCACCCCGTTCTCCTGGGCCGCGCAACCCGAGGTGTGGGTGATCGAACGCAGCGCGGACCTGTTGCTGCGGAACGGAACCCCGTACATCGACATCGCCGCGCTCCACCGCGCACCGGAAGTGAACGACTACACGCCGTACGGCCCGGTGATGACCGTTTTCGGGCTGCCGCGCGCGTTGTTCGGCGGCAGTCCAGTCCTCAATGCACTGACCGACGCGCGCTGGATGTTCGCGCTGGCCGCGGCGATCTGCGCGTACGCGTCGTGGCGGCTGCTGAACCGGCCCCGGGTCCCGGTTTTCGCCGCACAGCTCGCGATCGCCTGTCCGCTGACCGCGCTGACCTGGGCGGTGGCCGGACCGGACCTCGCGATCGTGGGCCTGCTCGTGCTGACGTTCGCGCTGGCCGCCTCCGGCCGTCCAGGATGGACCGGGTTCGTGCTGGCGCTGGTGATCAGTGCGAAACTCATCGTCGCGCCTGCCGCCGCGGTGCTCGCGGTATTCGTTTACCGGCGTGCTCGCGGCGAAAATCCTTGGGCGGCACCAGGTCGCTTCGCGGGTGCGCTGGCCGCGACGACGATCGCGCTGCATCTTCCGGTGTATCTGGCGAACCCGGCGGCGTTCACCGAGCACGTGATCCGGTTCCCGCTCGGCATAGGGGCGGTCCGCTCCCCCGCGGCGAGCCCGCTGCCCGGGCATCTGATCGCACAGGCCGGGCCGGCCGGCACCGTGGTTTCCCTGGTGCTGGTGGGTCTCGCGGCGGTGGCGATGCTGATCTGGCTGGCGCGCCGGCCCCCCGCGACGGGATCCGCTGCACTGACGCGAACCGCCGTCGGACTCGGCGCGTTGATCCTGCTTACCCCGGCCACCCGGTACGGCTACCTCGTGTACCCGCTGGTACTCCTCGGCGCCGCGCTGACCTTCCGGACAACCGGTCCGACCGTGCGCCCCCCGCGCAGCGGCCGCGCTGACGCTACTTCTTCTTGACTCGCGTGGCCCCGCCGCGCCCCCGCAGCTGGACCCCGGACTCCGACAGCACCCGGTGGACGAACCCGTAGGACCGTCCAGTGGATTCGGCCAGCGCCCGGATGCTCGAGCCCTTCTCGTATTTCTTCTTCAGGTCAGCGGCCAGCTTGTCGCGCGTGTTGCCGGTGATCCGCGCGCCTTTCTTGAGATCAGCCACGTCGATCGCCTTCCCGCCGAGTGGTTGTTCCGGGCCATTCGCGGCCCCTGCCGGGGCAATGATCGAACACTACGCGCCGGATTGCCAGACGACAGCCGTAAAACGATCGAAACCGCGATCACATTGGGCCATTCCAGTGCCGTGCCCGACACGGTAAGCACCCGAACGGACGCACTCGGTCAGGCAAGCTGGACAAGTTCCAGATACTCCGCGGACCAGTGGTCCTCGGTTCCGTCCGGAAGCAGGATCACGCGCTCGGGTTCGAGCGCCTCGACCGCGCCCGGGTCGTGCGTCACCAGCACGACCGCGCCGGCGAAGCTGCGCAGCGCGTCGAGCACCTGGGCACGGCTGGCCGGGTCCAGGTTGTTCGTCGGTTCGTCCAGCAGCAGCACATTGGCTTGGCTGGACACGAGTCCAGCGAGCGCGAGCCGGGTCTTCTCGCCGCCGGACAGGGTTCCGGCGGGCTGGTCCAGCTGTTCCCCGGTGAAGAGGAACGAGCCGAGCAGGTTCCGCAGCTCCTGCGCGCCGGTGTCCGGCGCGAGATGGCGGATGTTTTCCCACACCGACGCTTCGTGGTCGAGCGTTTCGTGTTCCTGTGCGTAATAGCCCAAACGCAATCCGTGACCCGGTTCGACAGCGCCGGTGTCCGGCGTTTCCATTCCGCCGAGCAGCCGGAGCAATGTCGTCTTTCCGGCTCCGTTCAATCCGAGCACCACGACCTTCGAGCCGCGGTCGATCGCCAGATCGACGCCGGTGAAGATCTCAAGCGAACCGTACGACTTGGACAGTCCGTCGGCGGTCAGCGGCGTGCGCCCGCACGAGGCCGGGTCCGGGAACTTGATCCGGGCGACCTTGTCCGCCTGGCGCGTCTCGTCCAGCGAGGAGAGCATCTGCTCCGCACGCCGGGCCATGTTCTTGGCCGCGACGGCCTTGGTCGCCTTCGCGCCGAGCTTCGCGGCCTGCGCCTGCAGCGCGGACGCCTTCTTCTCGGCGTTCGCGCGCTCGCGGCGGCGGCGCTTCTCGTCGGTGGCGCGCGCGTCGAGGTAGCGCTGCCAGCTCATGTTGTAGATGTCGATCTCGCCGCGCGTGGCGTCGAGGAACCACACCTTGTTCACGACGTCGCCGAGCAGTTCGACGTCGTGGCTGATCACCACGAGCCCGCCGTCGTGCTGCTTGAGGAAGCCGCGCAGCCAGTTGATCGAATCGGCGTCGAGGTGGTTGGTCGGCTCGTCCAGCAGCAGGATCGTCTCGGATTTGCCGCCCGCGCCCGCCTCGGCGGCGGCGAACAGGATCCGTGCCAGCTCGACGCGGCGGCGCTGGCCGCCGGACAGCGTGCTGAGCGTCTGGGACAGGATGCGGTCGGCGAGGCCGAGGTTCGAGCAGATCCGCGCCGCCTCGCTCTCCGCGGCGTACCCGCCGAGCGAGGAGAACCGCTCTTCGAGCCGCGCGTAGCGGTTGATCGCCTTGTCCCGCTGCTTGTCGTCGACAAGCTCGGACATCGCGGTCTGCGCCTTTTCCATGTCGCGCAGCAGGGTGTCGAGCCCGCGCGCGGACAGCACGCGGTCCTTCGCGGTGACCGACAGGTCGCCCTCGCGCGGGTCCTGCGGCAGATAGCCGAGTTCGCCGCTGCGCCGGACGTCGCCGGCGTGCGGTTCGCCCTCGCCCGCGAGGACCTTCAGCGAGGTGGTCTTGCCCGCGCCGTTGCGGCCGACGAGGCCGATGCGGTCGCCGGACTGGATGCGGAGGGTGGCGCCGTTGAGCAGGATGCGCGAACCGGCGCGCAGCTCAAGGCCAGTAGCCGTGATCAAGAGAACTCCCGGAGACGGGGGTGGTCAGATGGACGTGCTGAAGCGCCCCGGCACCGCGTGCGATGCGGGGCGGGCGGCTACTCTCTCTGAATCCACACCAATGCCCGGATGACCACGAACCCAGTGTACGGGTCGGCGTCGAACGGTTTTCGCGGCCGTGTCCGGATTCACTCGCGCCCTGCTGTTCGATCCCTCACCACCAGCTCGACGGCACGCGCTCGCTGCGCGGCTTCGGCCGGCACCTGGTGCAGCGGTTCGGCCCGGTCGAACAGCTTCCCCAGCCGCCGGCCGAGCACCGCAGCGTCCACTTCGGACAGTCTGGACGGCAGGGCTTCGCGTCCCGGGCGGCTGAATGCGGTGCGGCCCGCGCCTGGCCTTCGCGGCGGCGGGCGAACGAGCCGTTCGGACGGGAGTTCCCCCGCCGGTGGCCTGCCCTGCCGGAAGCGACGCGGGGCCGCCGCGCAGTGCGGCGGCCCCGCATCGTTTCAGGCCAGCTGAGGCCGCACCGGCCCCGTGGTCACCGTCTTGTGCGCGTCCGCCGGACGCCCGGCCGGCACGTACCCGTTGACGTGCAGCGAAACGCTGCGGAGGGAACCGGTGTCGCCGCCCGCGGTGTCGACGACCTTGAACGTCCACGTGCCGTCCGCCGAAGCGCCCGGCTGACCCTGCGGCGCGACCGGCCGGTAGGCGCCGGTGTACGGCGCGTCCGCGGACCCGGCCGTGCTGAACAGCTTGGTCACGGAATCGTCGAACACCACCTGGCAGAGGTTGTTGCCGCTGCCGCCGCTCTTCTGGAACAGCGTCGCTGTCGCGCCGGACGGCGAGGTCAGCGTGCCGACCAGATCGTTGACGTAGGTGTGGTCGATGCCGACCGTGGTCGCCTTCTCCGCCGTGGTGCAGGTGGTGCCGTCGATCGAAAGCGACACCTTCGACGCGGGACCGACGCCGCTCACCACGAGCGGAACCGACGCGCCGAGCGGCGAGTTGTCCGGGATCGCGACCGCCGGACCGGCGTAGGCGAACGCCTGCGAAACCGGCGACGGCGTGCCGACCGGCAGCGAGAACGTGCTGCTGCGCGGCGAGTACGAGCCCGCGAAACTCACCTTCGCGTTGAGCACCACCGGCGAGCCGAGCTGCTGGCTGGCCGGGATCGTGACGGTGAAGTCGTTGATTCCGGTCTGTCCCGGGCTGATCGTGCCGTACGACTTCGCCCGCGGCTCGATCGTGACGCCCTGGGTCGGCGAAGTGAGCACAACGCTCGTGGACACCGCCGTGCCGTCGCCGGTGTTCTTCACCGGCAGCGTGACCGTCGCGGTGTCACCGGGGTTGAGCGTGCTGCCGCCGTTGGGGCCGCGGACCGTCGGCTGTCCCGCCTCCGCGTACGGCTGCGGGCTCGCTCCGGTATACGCAAGCACCTTGTCCGCCAGCAACACTCCGGCACCGGTGAGGTTGTCCGTGCCGGGTGCTTCGATGTCCACCGCGGTCTTGAGGAACGCCTCGCGAATGTCCGAAGAGGACAGTCCGGGGTTGCCGGACAGCACCAGGCTCGCGATCGCGGCCGCGTGCGGCGCGGCCGCCGAGGTGCCGAAGAACGGGTCGAACCCGCTCACCGACGTGTGCACGCCGTCCGCCGCGGTGATTTCCGGCTTCTGCCGGACCTCTCCCCCGGTCGACGAGACGTCGCCCGGCGTGATCGGCGTTCCGTCGGCTTCGTAGAACACGCGCCGCGGACCGTCCGAACTGAACCGTTCCGCCTTGCTGGCCGCGGAATACGCCGCCGGATACGGTCCGGCCGGGTTCGCCGGGTCGCCCGGTTCGAGCGGCCGTCCGAACGCCGCCTCGGCCGGTGCCGCGGCGACCGCGAACGCCTTGCGCGCCGCGGCGTGGCCCACGACCGCGCCGGGCGTGGAGTACGCCTTGAGCCCGTCCGCGGAATCGCGGAACCGGCTGCCGAACGCAGTCAGCGAGAGATATCGCCCGGCCCCGGAGAACTTCACCACGGCGAGCCGCAGCCCGGTGCCGCCGAAAAGCGGGGTGGCCAGCTGCTCGTACGGGTCCTGGGTGCCGTTCTGGACGTCCTGGCTGAAGCTCACGACGTTGCCGCGCGCGTCGAGGAGGTAGAGGTCGTAGTCGTCCGCGGCCGCGCCGAGCGGGTCGGACCAGTGCAGCGTCACCGGGATGCTGGCCGACGACGCGTCCGAGATCGGCTCGAACACCTGCGTTCCGGCTGCGCCCGCGAAGTTGTGCGCGGTGCCGGCGAACTTGCCGATCGAGATTCCCGAATCGACGAAGTCGCCCTCCCAGTGCGCCGCGGTGCCGTCGGCGACATTGCCTTCATTGCCCGCAGAGGAGAAATAGAGCGCGCCGTCGGCCGTCACATCGTTCACCGCTTGCGCGATGATCCAGTCCTGGAACGGGGATTCCTTGAAGTAAATGACGTCGTCGACGATGACGTCGCAATGTGCTTCGAAACGGAGCTTGCGGATGTTGTCGGCGAAACTCGCGTCGGAGGTGAACGCTGTCGCAAACCCGAGCTTGGCGTTCGGCGCGAGGTCGTGGATGATCTCCAGCATCGCGGTGCCCTCGTCGCCGCTGCCGGCTTGTCCAGTCAGGACATCGACCGCCGGAAGCTCGCCCTTGGTGCGGGAAACTTCCAGGGAGTCGACCCCATCGGACAGTGCGCACGCCTTCACGCCGGTGCCGGTCACGCCGAACTGCTGACGCGCCGTGTCCGCGTTGTGCGCCCGGTCGCCCGCGCTGACCACCTGCGTTTTGGTTCCGATCGCTTCCTTGAGCTGCCGGTCGATTCGATCGGCCTTCTGCTGCTTGGTTTCCGTGCCGTTCTTGTTTTCCCGCTGCCGCGCCGTCATCGCCTGATCCGCGGTTTCGACGTGCTTCACGTCGCCGCGTTGCGCGATCTCCGGCAATGCGGCCAACGGCACGTCGGCCCGGATGCTCGCCGCCGTGCTCGACACCGCACGCACCTCGGCCCCGGCCTTGCGCAGGTCGTTGACGAGCCCGTCGCTGACCTTCGTGACCCGGATGTCGACCAGCGCCTTGTCCGCGGTCTTGGCGATTCCCGGCAATGCGGCCGCGCTCAGGGTCCGCGTGCGCATCTTCTCCTGGACGAGCAACTTGCTGTCTATTTTGGACTCAGCCGCGGTCTGTCCTGCTTTCACCGCTTGCAATGCGGCGATCTGACTGTTCGCCGTGGAATCCACAGCAGACTCCTGCGCGGTTGCCATGGGCGGTGTCGCCAGCCCGGCGGCAAGCACCGCCGCGGCGACCACGCCCGTCCGTCTTCTCGCGGTTCTTGTCGAGGCTCCAGGTGAACGGGTACGACGCACGTGCGCCTCCGATCTCACACCGCGTGCCCCGACTCACGCTGGCCAACGCCGGTGATCACCGGCTGAATCCAGCTAAGTACCACTTCTGTCCGGGAAAAACGGCCGTTGGAGTGACGTTGGTCAGGCAATATCCGTTGCCAGCCGGACGTCGTAGGCCGTTCGGCGGAGCTGCCGCCGCCCCCGCATGTCCCGATTGGTCGTCCGTGAGGGTTCCCCTCACGACCCGTGGCTGCATCGCGTTGCGCCGCGCAACCCGACCCGCCCCTCGACCGGTTGCCGGAAAGCCCCGGGCGCGACCCCCAGCGTCACGAACCCCACACTCTCGTACAGCCGGATCGCGTGGACATTGGTCTCCACCACCGCGTTGAACTGAATCGCCGCGAAACCCGTCCGCCGGGCCCAAGCGATCAGGTCCGCCACCAGGGCCCGCCCGACGCCCGAGCCGCGTGCGTCCCGGGACACCATCAGGCTTCCCGAAGCGACATGGCTGCCCGGACCCGGCCGGTTGGCGTACATGTTCGCAGTGCCCGGCACCCGGTCGCCGTCGACCGCGACGACCACCCGCGCCGGGGCGGGAACCAGCCACTGCCGACGGGCTTCGGAATCGCTCATGGCCGGGTCGTAGGGGAACGCCCGCTGTTCGGTCACCACGTCCCGGACGATCGGCCAGATCCCTGGCCAATCGCCGGTACCGGCTTCCCGGGTCGTCAACGGCACCCGTCCCCGCAACTTATTTACAACCTATTTACAGCACAAAGGAATCCGACCAAGGCTGGCTCGACCGGCCCGACAAAGCGTCCAGCAAGGTCACCGCCTGCTTGTCCGTCAGCGAAGCCACGAAGTCCACGACCGCGCGCCCCCGGGCAAGTCCGCGCACCTCGTCCGCGCCTTCGATTCGCTCCCCCGTCGCGCCCACGAGCAGCTCCGGCGCGATCCGGGCGAGGTCCGAGTACTCGCCGTGCGCCAGTTCCATCAGGTCGTGCAGCCGGCGCGGCAAGCGGGAAGCCTCGTCGCGGTCCAGGAGCCACGCGTCCAGCGCGTCAACCAGCGTCGTGACCAGGCTGGCCTGGCCGCGCTGGTGCAGGGCGAGATCGGGGCGCAGCAACACGAACCGCCGGTGGACGAACTTCAGGACCTGCACCTCGTGCCACTGCGCGGGCCGCAGCGACACGTGGCCGGACCGCGTCGGAGGCGACGACAGGACGAAAACCCCGTCCACCAGCCGCGCCATCCAGTTCGCCGAAAACGCGGCCGTCGCTTGTTCGGCTTCGGTCGAGCCGTCGAAGCCGTCCGCGAGCAGACCGTCGACCAGTTCTCGTTGGACTCGGGCGACGGCCGCGGCGAAGGCGTCGTCGTCCACGATCCAGCTGTCCTTCAGGTGCATGCGACGGCGCATCCGCTCCAGGGAACGGCCTGGGCGGCGAATTTCCGCGGTCAGCCGGGCGTCGTCCAACGAAGCCAGCTCGACGGCGTGCGCCAGCCACTCCCCCAGTTCGGCGGCGACGGGGGCGTGTTGCAGGACGCCGATGCGGTGGAAGTCCTGCAGATCGTGAATCGCGTACGCGATGTCGTCGGCAGTGTCCATCACGGACGCTTCCACCGTCTGCTGCCAGGGCTCGATCCGTCCGGCGAACGGGGCCCGCGACTGCTCGAAGTCGTCCAGTTCCGTGACATACGCGGAAAACTTGCTCGCGCCGGTGCCGGGAGCGTCGTCCGGCTCGGCAGCACCGCGCGGAGGCAGCGGCATCGCGGTCGGATGCGGCTGCGGATAGTGCAGCCGCGCCCACGGGTACTTCAGGACCGCGGCGCGGACCGCGGTCGTCAGGTCCAGGCCGATGGCGGACGGACCGCGCACGTCCGTCGTCGTGAGGATGCGGAACGACTGCGCGTTGCCCTCGAAACCGTCGGCCAGGCCGAACCGGTGCCGCGCGATCCGGTCCAGGATCTGCTCGCCGAGATGCCCGAACGGCGGGTGCCCGAGGTCGTGCGCCAGCGCGGCGGCCTCGCACGCGTCCGGGTCGCAGCCGCCGAGTTTCGCCGCGAGTTCGGCGGACTCGCTCGATCCGGTGATCCGCTCCGCGATCCCGCGCGCGACCTGCGCGACCTTCAGGCTGTGCGTCAGCCGGTTGTGCAGCAGCCCGGCGCCGCCGGCGCTGACCACCTGGGTGACCCCGCCGAGCCGCGCGAAGAACGGCGACGCGGTGATCCGGTCGCGGTCGACGCGGAACGGGCTGGTCGCCAGATCGGTGAACCCGCCTGCCCCGTTCTCCGGGTCCCGGCGCGCTGCCCTCGGATCGGTCTCGTCCATGCGTCCCACCGTATCCGGCCGTCCGGCAGGATTGCGGGATGACCGACGTGCTGGTGGCGGGCGGCGGCCCGGCCGGACGGGCGCTGGCGGCCGCGTGCGCCCGGCGGGGGCTGGAAACGGCCGTGCTCGACCCCGATCCGCACCGGAAGTGGCCGAATACTTACGGACTGTGGGCAGACGAAGTGCCTGAGCTGCCGGGCAAAGCGATCGCCGCGGCTCCGGCGGCGACGCTGGCGTTCGGGACCCGCGAGCACCGCGTCGGCCGGGCGTACCGGGTGCTCGACAACGGCGGGCTGCGCGAGTGGCTCACCGAACCGAAAGTCCAGGTCGTCACGGGCAAGGTGACCGGCGCGGAACACGGTCCGCACGGTTCGACGGTCCTGCTCGCCGACGGTCGGCGCCTCGCGGCCGCCATGTTCGTCGATGCCTCAGGAGCGCCCAAGCTCCGCGGCCCGCGCGCCGAGCAGACCGCCTACGGGCTCGTGCTGCCCGCGGACCAGGCCGAACGGCTGGCCCCGCCCGGCACTGCTGTCTTCATGGACTGGCGCGACGGCACCGGCAGCTTCCGCTATCTGCTGCCCCTCGGCGACGGCTCCGTGCTGGTCGAAGAGACATCGCTGGCGCGCAGACCCGGGCTCCCGGTGTCCGAGCTGGCCCAGCGGCTGCACGCGCGGCTCAACGCGGCGGGAATCCGTCCGGCGGGCCGGGTCGAACAGGTGCGGATCGTGCTCGACGTCCCGCTGCCGAAGCGCGGACAGGCGGTGCCGTTCGGGGTCGCGGGCGCGCTCGTCCACCCGGCGACCGGCTACAGCCTCGCGACCGCACTGCAGCTCGCGCCTCGCGTCGCGGAGGCTCTCGCGGACGCGTTCGACGCAGGTCCGGCGGCCGCGGCCGGCGCCGCCCGGAAGGCATTGTGGCCGCCCGAAGCCCGTGCTGTGCATGCCTTGCGCCGCCACGGACTCCGTGCATTGTGCGGAATGTCACCTGGCCAGTCGGCGCAATTCTTCGACCTGTTCTTCAGCCTCCCGATCCCGGCGCAGCGCGCGTTCACCTCGGGCCGCGCCGACCTGCCCGGCACCGCCGCGACCATGGCGAACTTGTTCCGCGCGGCCCCGCCCCGCCTCCGGCGGCGGCTGCTCGGCTGACCACGTGCGGTGAATTTTCCCGCTTCCGATCGGAGGAAGGGAAAACCATTTTGTTACTCCGTTCCGGTGGCCGAAGTGCCGCGCTGGTGAACATCAGCTGACAACGGTTTCGCCGCCCCCTTCGGCGGTGCGAGTATCGCGTCCGTGACGACGCTGCGTGCGGTCCGATTCGCCTTCCAGCCGATGTACAGCTTGCACACCGGCGGGGTCGTCGCGTACGAAGCGCTGGCCCGGCCGGGCCGGGGCACGGCGCACGAACTGCTCGCCGAGGCCCGCCGCGCGGGCAGGCTCACCGAGGTCGACCTCGGGCTGGCCGCCGCCGCGGTGCGCCAGGAAGCGGAGCGGCCCAGCGCGCTTCCGCTGCACCTCAATGTCTCCGCGCGCACGCTCGCGGCGCCGCTGGAGGCGTTCGACGAGCTGGTCGCCGAACTAGGCGCGGCCGCACGGCGCACCCGCGACGTGGTGCTCGAAGTCGGACCGCCGTTCACGCACCTGCCTACCGGCCGCCTGCTCGACGGCATGCGCGCGCTCACCGAACAGGGCTTCCGGCTCGCACTCGACGGGCTCGGCCGCGGCGACCTGCCGCTGGCGCTGCTCGCGCAGTCGCCGGTGGACCTGGTGAAACTCGACCGCAGCGTGCTGCGCGGACTTCCCGGCGACCCGGCGTCGACGGCGGTGGTCGAGGCGCTGCTGCACTACACGACGCGCACGAACATCCGGCTGGTCGCGACCGGGATCGAAACCGAGTCGCAGCTCGACGCGGCGCAGCGCCTCGGCGTCCGGATCGCGCAGGGCAACCTGCTCGCGCCGCCCGCCGCACACCGGTCCGCGCCCGCCTCCGGCGCAGTCCTCCCGGAGGACCGGCGCACGCCCGCGCCGCCGCAGGCCCCGCGCGTCGGCGATTTCCTCCGCCCGGCCACGACCCTGCCGGTCGACGCCACCTGCGACGACGTCCGCGAGGTGCTCGCCGCCGCGGACGCGCCGAGCGGCGTGGTCGGCGTCGACGCGGACAACCGTCCACAATGGTCAGTCGACCGGACGCGATTCCTCGTCACCATCACCGGTCCGTACGGACACGCCTTGCACGCGAAGCGCTCCGCCGCACGGCTGGCGGACAAACCGCACCTGATCGAGGCGGGCGCGAGCGCGCTGGAATTCCTCGAACTGGTCACCGACGCCGACTGGGGCCGCACCGGCGACGACGTCGTGGTGGTCGACGCGTCGGGGCACTGTCTCGGCGTGGTGCTGGTGACCGAGGTCGTGCGCGGGGTCGCCGAGGCGAAGGTCGAGGAGGCGGTCACGCTCAGCCCGCTCACCCGCCTGCCGGGCAGTGAAGCGGCGGCCCGCGACGTCGAACGCCGGATCGCGAGCGGCGAGCAGTTCGTGGCGGCGTGGCTGGACGTCGACGCGTTCAAGTCGGTCAACGACAACGCCGGTTTCGCCGCCGGCGACGACCTGATCCGCGCCTTGGGCGAAACCCTCGCCGACCTCTCCCGGCGGCTGCCGCGGATGCGGGTGAGCCACGTGGGCGGCGACGACTTCCTGATCGTGTGCGACGTGGACGAGATCGGCACGGTCGCCGCGGCTTTGCTGGACACGCGCTGGTCCGCCGAGGGCATGCCGGTCACGGTTTCCCTGGCGACGCTCGTGTGCGGCAGCGGCACGATTCCGTCCTACCGGGACGCTTCCCGGCTGCTCGCGCCGCTCAAGAAACGCGCCAAAGCCGTTCCCGGTTCGAGCTGGGTGCTCAGCCGCCCCGGCAGCGACCGCGTCGAAGTCCTGCGCGGCATCGGCCGGGACGTCGCCGTCAGCCGGTCGGCCTGACGAACCCCGACTCGTAAGCCCGGATCACCGCCTGCGTCCGGTCCCGCGCGCCCAGCTTCGACAGCACGTTCCCGACGTGCGTTTTCACCGTTTGCAGCCCCAAAAACAGCTCCGCCGCGATCTCCCCGTTGGACAGTCCCGCCGCCATCAGCCGCAGCACGTCGCGTTCTCGTTCGGTCAGGAAGTCCAGCGCGACGGCGGCGCCCGGCGCGCGGCGAGCCGCCATGCCCCGGATCGCGGCCGGGAACAGCAGCGAATCCCCCGCCAGCACCGTGCGGATCCCGGCGACGATCTCCTCCGGGCGCGCGCGTTTCAGCAGGAATCCGCTCGCCCCGGCGAGCAGCGCGTCGTACACGTAATCGTCGTTTTCGAAAGTGGTCACCACGATCACCTTCGGCGGATCCTCCACAGTGGACAGAAGATGCTCCGTCGCGCGGATCCCGTCCACCGCGGGCATCCGCACGTCCATCAGCACGACGTCCGGGCGCAGCTGCCCGACGAGACCCGGCACCTCCGCGCCGTCGGACGCCTCGCCGACCACGGTCAGGTCCGGTTCGCTGTCGACGATCGCGCGCAGCCCGGCCCGGATCAGCCGTTCGTCGTCCACCAGCAGGACTCGCACGCTCACCGGTTCCCCCACGGCACCGTCACCACGACCTCCCAGCTTTCGCCCACCGGTCCCGCGGACAGCTTGCCACCCACCAGTTCCGCCCGCTCCGCCATGCCCCGCAGACCGCGTCCGCCGCGGCCGCGCGACGGCCGGGCCGAGCCGAGCGGATTCGCGACCGCCGCCCGCAGCTGCCCGTCCGCGACCGCCAGCGCGACGGTGACCGGCACCTTGCCCGCGTACCGCACCGCGTTGGTGAGGCATTCCTGCAAGATCCGGTACACCTCGCGGGAAACCACCGCTGGCACCTTCTCGACATCGCCTTGCACTTCGACGCGGCACTCCGTCCCTGACTGCTGCGTCACGGTGATCAGCGCGGGCAGGTCGGCGAGACCCGCGTGCGGCGTCCGGTCGCGTGCTTCGTCGCGGAGCAGGCCGAGCACGTGGTCGAGGTCGTCGAGCGCGGTGCGGGCCGATTCCTCGATCGCGGTAAGCGCTTCCTCGGTGAAACCCGGGTCGGTGTGCAACGTCCGCCGCGCCGCACCGGCTTGCAGCGTGACCACCGAAAGCGCGTGGCCGACCGAATCGTGGAGTTCGCGGGCGAGCCGGGTGCGTTCGGCGAGCTGGCCGGTACGGCGTTCGAGCTGCGCGATGCGTTCGGCGGCGGACCAGCCGAGCAACCGGGCGGCCGCGCGGCGCAGCACTGCGCCGAGGGCCCACACGAAGTAGATCAGCACGACGAAAGCCGCCACGAACGCCGCGGGCAGCCACGCCGAAGCCCAGCCGCGCGGAACCGTCAGCTGGAAATCCGGAGTGTCGACAAGCCGGCCGGTGAAGACTGCGTTGATCGCGAACCCGAATCCGGCGGGCAAGGCGAGCGTCGCGAGCCCGGTGACCAGACCGGCCATGACGTGCAGCACGAACATCGCCGCGCACCGCAGCCCTCCGCGTCCCGGCGCGGGCTGGGCGAGCAGTTCCCGCACCGCCGCCGCCTCCAGCACCCGCACCGCGGGCAGGAACGCGGTCGCGGCCAGCACGACGAGCATCACGACGAATCCGGCCAGGCTCGCCCAGCCCATCGTCGTGGCGAACGGCACCAGCGAGGGCATCGCGACCATGGCGAGCAGCAGGTACGGCACGCTGAGCGCGGCACCGAGGATCAAGTACACCCACCGGCGATAGGTGACCCCGCTGACCAGCGGACGGAAGAAACGCACCCGCCAATCCTGACAGGCCGCCCCGGCGGGCGCCTCCCTCCGGAGCGGGACCCTGGCGCCGGCTTTCTGGCACCGTGGAGCGCATGCCTCCTGAAGAGAGCACAGTCGTCAACGACTACGACCGGCTGGCCGACACCTACACCGTCAGGTCGGACACCGAGATCCAGAACGCCTACTACGAGCGACCCGCCGTGCTGGCGCTGGCCGGGGACGTGGCCGGGCGGCGAATTCTCGACGCGGGCTGCGGCGCCGGGCCGCTGACCGTGTCGCTGCGCGAACGCGGTGCCGAGGTGTCCGGATTCGATCTCAGCAGCAGCATGCTCGAAATCGCCCGCCGACGGCTGGGACCGGACGTGGACCTGCGCGTCGCCGATGTCGCCGAGCCGCTTCCCTACGCCGACAACGCGTTCGACGATGTCGTCGCCTCGCTCGTCCTGCACTACCTCGAAGACTGGGGCCCGGCGCTCGGCGAGTTCCACCGCGTCCTCAAGCCCGGCGGACGGCTGATCGTGGTGGTCGACCACCCGTTCGCGATTCACCTGTCGCAGCGCCAAGCCGGGCACCAGACCGACTATCCGGCCACTTACCAGTGGACCGAAGACTGGGAAGCCGGCGGCCGCGCCCTGCCGATGAGCTTCTGGAACCGGCCGCTGCACGCGATGACCGACGCGTTCACCGCGGCCGGATTCCGGATCTCGGCGATCAGCGAACCGAAACCGGTGCCGGAGGCGGAAAAGCTGTTCCCGGAGGACTACCGGATGCTGTGCGTCAGCCCGAGCTTCCTGTTCTTCGTGCTGCACGCCGGGTAGGGGGTCGTGAGTGCTGGCACCGGTCAGAACCGGCGCCAGCACTCATGAGGGCCGGAGTGAGCGCGGGGTACTTTCCCGAGCGCGCTGGGGGTCGTGAGTGTTTGTGCCGGTGAGAACCGGCACAAACACTCATGACCCTCAGTAGACCGTCGTGGTGACCCGCGTGCCGTCGCCCTCGGCACGGAACCCGTTGGCCCACAACTGCTGCACCTTCGCCGACTCCTGCGAGTCCGGCTTGGCGTTCGTGCACGACGTGCCCGGACCGTGCCCCGACATCAGCTCAGTGCACGGCCCCTCGTAGTGGTCCGGCAGCCCGAGATTGTGGCCGAGTTCGTGCGCGGCGATGCGGGTCGGGTCGTAGCCCTCGGCGACCTGGCTCGTGTCCAGGTAGACGTCGCCGTTGCCGTGCCCGTCGGTCTGCGTGTACGAGCCGCCGCTGTGCACCTCGTGGAGCACGACTGTCGCCTTGCCCTCGTCCTTGACCAGCCGCACGTCGCTGACCGCGGCGTTCCAGTTCGCCGCGCCCTGGTCGATCTGCGCGACGTAGTCCGGCGCGCCGGTCGAGCTGTAGTAGACGGTGGTCGCCGCGGCGGCGGACGCGGCGGGTGCGGTCGCCAGGCCGAAGCCCAGCGGAGCAGCGGTCGCCACGGCCAGTGCGGCGATCCGCCGGAACCCTCGTGCGTGCATCGTGTCCTCCGTACGTCATCGAGAAAGCAAGCAACCCTTTATCCGCTCGATGACGTTAGAAGTTCACCACGGGACCGACTACGTCCGAAAGTAGGACGCTCCCCCGCGAGAGGGAGGCCCGTCCCACCCCGGCTGGATCCGCGGGCACCGCCGGGCTGGTGTGCTCGTCGGCATGCAAACGCTGCTGCTCGGCCTGCTGGCCTACTTCCTCGTGCTGTGGCCGCTGGTCGCCGCGGCCCGCAAGGTGCTCGGGGTGCGCGTCGGTCTCGCGCGGGCGCTCGGCGCGGCGCTCACCGGCTGGCTCGTCGCGGGGACCGTCATCCGGCTGTTCCCGATCGCCGTGCTGACCAACGCCGGGGTCGCGATCGGGCTGCTGATCCCGCTGGCCGGCAGCGCGCTCGCGGTGACCCTGCTGGTCCTTTTCGTCGCCGAACTCGCGATTCCGTCCGGCGGACCGGGCCTGTTCGCCCGGATGCGTTCGCTGCGGTCCCGCGCCGCCCGCGCCCGCCGTTACTCGCGGATCATGCGCATCGCGATCCGCCACGGCCTCGGCTCGTTCCTCACCGGCCGGCGCACCGCGGGCCCCGACGGCTCGGCGAAACTCGCGCGATCGCTGCGGCTGGCGCTCGAAGAAGCGGGCGTGACGTTCGTGAAACTCGGCCAACTGCTCTCGACGCGCGCCGATCTTCTGCCGCCGGTCTACATCCGCGAACTCAGCAAGCTGCACGATCAGGTCCCGCCCGCGCCCGAAGACGAGGTGCGCGCGTTGCTGCGGGAGGAAATCGACCTCACCGCCTTCGCTCACATCGACGACGAACCCTTTGCCGCGGCGTCGATCGCGCAGGTTTACCGAGCCCGGCTGCGGTCCGGCGCCGAGGTCGTCGTGAAGGTGCAGCGGCCCGGGATCCGCGAGCAGGTGGAACGCGACATCGACATCGTCCGCCGCCTCGCCGCCGTGCTGTACGAACGCGCCGGCTGGGCACGTTCGCTCGGCGTACGGGAACTGGCCGACGGCTTCGCCGAATCCCTTGAGGACGAACTCGATTTCCGCACCGAAGCCGCGAACATCGAAGCGATCGCGGCGCATCCGGTCCCCGGCGTCACGCTTCCGACTGTTCACAAAGCACTGTCCACGGAGCGCGTCCTGGTGATGCGAAGGCTGGACGGCACACCGCTCTCCGCCGGTTCCGGGTGCTCCCGCGAGGACCTCGCGCGCACCTTCCTGCGCGGCCTGCTCGACCAGGTGCTGCTGGGCGGCGTTTTCCACGCGGACCCGCACCCTGGCAACGTTTTGCTGCTCGAAGACGGCACCCTCGGCCTGCTCGATTTCGGCTCCGTCGGCCGCCTCGACACCGGCCTGCGCGCCGGTCTGCAAGCCCTGCTGCCCGCCATCGACCGCGGCGACCCCGCCGGCGTCCGCGACGGCTTGCTGGAAATCGTCAACCGTCCCGACGATCTCGACGAACAACGCCTGGAACGCACCCTCGGCGCCCTGCTGGCCCGGCACTTCGGTCCCGGCCGGACACCAGGTCTCGACCTGTTCACCGGCCTGTTCCGCGTCGTCGCCGACTTCCGCCTCGCCGTCCCGCCGCCGATCGCCGCGGTGTTCCGCGCGCTGGCGACCATGGAAGGCACCCTCGCGACACTGGCCCCGGACTTCGACCTGGTCGCCGAATCCCGCGCGTTCGCCACCGAACGCATCGGCCTGCGCCCGGAAACCTTGCGCCGCACCGTCACCGACGAATTCACCGCCTTGCTGCCGGTGCTGCGCCGCCTCCCCCGCCGGGTGGACCGGATCGGCGCGGCATTGGAAAACGGCAGGCTGTCGGTGAACCTGCGGTTGTTCTCCGACGAACGCGACCGCGACCTGGTGACCGGCCTGGTGCACGAGGTGCTGCTGGCGCTGGTCGGCATCGCGACCGGGCTCATGGCCGTGCTGCTGCTGGGCAGCTCCAGCGGCCCGCGACTGGTGCCCGGGCTGACGCTGAACCACGTGTTCGGCTACAACCTGCTGATGATCAGCGCACTGGCGGGACTGCGACTGCTTTTCGTCGTCTTCCGGCGCTCCGGACGACGGCCCCGAACCCGATGACCCGCCCCTGCGGCCAGGCAGGGTAGGTGAGGGGGACCCTGAGAGGGTGTTTCGAAACCCGCGTGGTCAGTCGCTGGATCCGTGTGTTACGCGGAAGCTTGCACACAACCGCCCAGCGAGCGGCGCGCCACGCCGAAATCACAGTCAACGCCCGACCACGCCACCGGGTTTCGAAACACCCTCTGAGGGAATCTGATTCCCTCAGGGTCCCCCTCACCTACCACCAGAAGTACCGAGGACCCGTTGCGCGGCCGGGGATCGTCCGGGCGGATCGCGCCGCTCTGCCCACAACGGACGCGTGCGACCCTCCACCGCCGTATAGGTCGTTATACGGACTTCACCGGGTGAGAATCGAGTTGAGCGGCCGCCCGCCGTCGCCGTAGGCCGGCAGCAAGCCGGGGCTCACCGTGAACGCGATCGTCCCGGCCAGCGCCACCACCACCGTCAGCCCGCCCAGCAGCGAGCCCGTGCGGGCCAGGTCGCCGCCGGGCCGCTTTCCTCCCCCGAGCCGCCCCAGCACTACCGCCAGCACCCCGGCCAGCAGCGCCAGGAACCACAGCGCGCCGAGCACCAGGACGAACACCTCGGCCACGAGCGGGTAGACGCCGCTCACGAGGAGCCGGGGCCGGACCAGCAGCCAGGCCAGCCAGGTCAGCACCGCGAGCGCGAAGCTCACCGCGGCCACGGACACCGCTCCCACGGCCAGGGCGCGGCTGGGTCTTTCCTCGGGAGACACGGATGCGGAGTCAGGTTCGGTCATCGATCAGTAATAGCACCCAACCCCGACAGAATCCGGCGTTCCGCCCGCCTGCGGCCGAACGCACCCATCCCGGATGCGCCGAAGGCCGCCCCCGGCGAACCGGAGGCGGCCTTCGCAGCGGCAAACCTCAGACCGTGAAACCGAGCGCCCGCAACTGCTCGCGGCCGTCGTCGGTGATCTTCTCCGGACCCCACGGCGGCATCCAGACCCAGTTGATCCGGAAGTCGCTCACGAGGCCGCCGGACGTCAGCGCGGCCGACGTCTGGTCCTCGATCACGTCGGTGAGCGGGCAGGCCGCGGACGTGAGCGTCATGTCGATCGTCGCGGTGTTGTCGGTCTCGACCCGGATGTCGTAGACCAGGCCGAGGTCCACGACGTTGATGCCGAGTTCCGGGTCCACGACGTCGCGCATCGCTTCCTCGACGTCCTCGATCTTGGCGATGTCGGCGGGGACGGCGGCGGACTGCTCGGGCAGGTCCGCGGCGGTGCGCCCCTCGCGCGGGTCGGTGGCCGTCTCTTCGCTCATGCCGTCGCCTCCTTAAGGAGTTTCACGCTCGCTGCCCGGGCGGCGACGGCATGAATAACCATGATTCGCTTGCAAGCTGCGCTCATGCCTTCTCAGCTCCTGTGGTGGTGCTGGACACGGCGTCCTTGAACGCCATCCAGCCGAGCAGGGCGCACTTCACGCGCGCCGGGTACTTCGCGACGCCGGCGAACGCGACGCCGTCCTCCAGTACGTCCTCGTCCGGTTCGACTTTGCCCTTGCCCTGCATCAGTTCCACGAAGGCGTCCATGGTCGTGAACGCCTCCTCAAGGGTGTGCCCGACGACCAGGTCGGTCAGCACCGACGCGGACGCCTGGCTGATCGAGCAGCCCTGCCCGTCGTAGGACACGTCCTCGACTTTGCCGTCGCTGACCTTCACCCGCAAGGTGATCTCGTCCCCGCAGGTCGGGTTGACCTGGAACGACTCCGCGTCGAACGGATCGCGCAGGCCGCGCCCGTGCGGGTTCTTGTAGTGGTCCAGGATGATCTCCTGGTACATGCTCTCCAGGTTCACTGGTCCACCCCGAAGAACTTCTGCGCCTCGCGGATCCCGGCGACCAGAGCGTCCACTTCGGACAGCGTGTTGTACAGGTAGAAGCTCGCCCGCACCGTCGCCGGCACCGAACAGGCCCGGTGCAGCGGCCAAGCGCAGTGGTGCCCCACCCGCACCGCGATGCCGAGACTGTCGAGCACCTGGCCGGCGTCGTGCGGGTGCACGCCGTCGATCACGAACGCGACGGTGGCGCCGCGGTCTTCCAGGTCGGTCGGCCCGACGATGCGCACGCCCGGGATCGCGCTGATGCCCGCGATCGCGGCCGCGGCCAGCTCGTGCTCGTGCGCCGCGACGCGGTCCATCCCGACGGCGGACAGGTAGTCCACCGCCGCGCCGAGGCCGATCGCCTGCGACGTCATCGGCACCCCGGCCTCGAACCGCTGCGGCGGCGCGGCGAACGTGGTGCGCTCCATCGTGACCAGCTCGATCATCGAGCCGCCGGTGAGGAACGGCGGCATCGCTTCGAGCAGTTCGGTCCGGCCGTAGAGCACGCCGATCCCGGACGGGGCCAGCATCTTGTGCCCGGAGAACACCGCGAAGTCGACGCCGAGCGCGTGGAAGTCCACCGGGAAGTGCGGAACCGACTGGCAGGCGTCCAGCACGGTCAGCGCGCCGGCCTCTTTCGCCTTGGCCACCAGTTTGGCCACCGGGTTGACCGTGCCGAGCACATTGGACTGGTGCGCGAACGCGACCACCTTCGTGCGCGGCGTGATCAGACTGTCCATATCGGACAGATCGAGGCGGCCGTCGGGGGTGACCTTGAACCACTTCAGCGTCGCCCCGGTGCGCTGGCACAACTGCTGCCACGGCACCAGGTTCGCGTGGTGCTCCATCTCGGTGATGACGATTTCGTCGCCCTCGCCGAGCCGGAAGCGTTCCGCTTCCGGTCCGGCGGTGGCGGCGTTGCTCATCGCGTACGCCACGAGGTTGATGCCCTCGGTGGCGTTCTTGGTGAACACCAGCTCCTCCGGGTCCGTGCCGACGAACTCCGCGACCTTGGCGCGCGCGGATTCGTAGGCGTCGGTGGCCTCTTCCGACAGCTGGTGGGCACCGCGGTGCACGGCCGAGTTCGACGTGAACACGTACCGCCGTTCCGCGTCGAGCACCTGCACCGGCCGTTGCGAGGTCGCTCCGGAATCCAGGTACACCAAGGGTTTCCCGTCGCGCACAGTGCGCGTCAGGATCGGGAAGTCGGCACGCAGTGCCGCCACGTCAAGGGGAACAGAGTTGGTCGGGCTGTTCGAAGCCGTGGTGGTCATCGAGCCAACTCCTCTCTCGGTGTCGTCGGGAACGGGGCGCGGGAAGCGCCTCAGGCCTTGGCGGGCTCGGCGGAGCCGGCGTACTTGACGTAGCCGTTCTCCTCCAGCTCGTCGGCCAGCTCGCGGCCGCCGGACTCGACGATGCGCCCGTCGGCGAAGACGTGCACGAAGTCCGGCTGGATGTGGCGCAGGATGCGGGTGTAGTGCGTGATCAGCATGACGCCGACCTCGTTGCCCGCCGTGTACTCGTTGACGCCCTCGGACACGACGCGCAGCGCATCGACGTCCAGGCCGGAGTCGGTCTCGTCGAGGATGGCGAACTTCGGCTTGAGCAGCGCCAGCTGCAGGATCTCGTGGCGCTTCTTCTCGCCGCCGGAGAAGCCCTCGTTCACCGAGCGCTCGGCGAACTCCTGGGAGATGCCGAGCTTGCCCATCTCCTCCTTGACCTCCTTGACCCAGTGGCGCAGCTTGGGAGCCTCGCCCCGGACCGCGGTGGCCGCGGTGCGCAGGAAGTTCGACATCGAGACGCCGGGCACCTCGACCGGGTACTGCATGGCGAGGAAGAGGCCGGCGCGGGCGCGCTCGTCGACGCTCATCTCGAGCACGTTCTCGCCGTCCAGCAGCACCTCGCCGGAGGTCACCGTGTACTTCGGGTGGCCGGCGATCGCGTAGGACAGGGTGGACTTGCCGGAGCCGTTCGGGCCCATGATCGCGTGCGTCTCGCCGGACCGGATGGTCAGGTTGACGCCCTTGAGGATCTCCTTGGCGCCCTCGTCGGTGGTGACCGAGGCGTGCAGGTCCTTGATTTCCAGGGTAGCCATTCTTCGTTTCCTAAAGTCTGCGGTGGAGGGCGTCAGGCGCCGACGGCTTCGAGTTCGGCCTCGATCGCGGCTTCGAGGCGCTCGCGCACCTCGGGGACGTCGATCTTCACCAGGATCTCGTGGAAGAACCCGCGCACGACCAGACGGCGAGCGGCTTCTTCGGCGATTCCGCGCGACTGCAGGTAGAACAACTGCTCGTCGTCGAACCTTCCCGTCGCGCTCGCGTGGCCGGCGCCTTCGATCTCGCCGGTCTCGATTTCCAGGTTCGGCACCGAGTCCGCGCGCGCCCCGGGCGTGAGCACCAGGTTGCGGTTGAACTCGTAGGTGTCGGTGGATTCGGCCGCGGCCCGGATCAGCACGTCGCCGATCCACACCGCGTGCGCGCCCTCGCCCTGCAGCGCGCCCTTGTAGCCGACCCGCGACTTGCAGTTGGGCACCGCGTGGTCGACGAAGAGCCGGTGCTCCTGGTGCTGGCCGCCGTCGGCGAAGTAGACGCCGAGCATG
The DNA here is from genome assembly GCF_900115345.1 of Amycolatopsis rubida. GTDB lineage: Bacteria > Actinomycetota > Actinomycetes > Mycobacteriales > Pseudonocardiaceae > Amycolatopsis > Amycolatopsis rubida. The sequence continues at coordinate 211,827 of NZ_FOWC01000005.1, forward strand.
TCGACGTCGCCGCCCTTGTCGGTGAACGTCGCCGTCGGCGAGACGCGGACCAGATCGCCGCCCAGGGTGATCACCGTGTGCCGCAGCGCGGCGTCGCGGCCCAGCTGCAGGTGCTGCTCGGAGACGTGCACCGCGTCGTCGGCCCAGTCCTGGACGCTGACCACGGTGACCTTCGCCCCCTCGCCGATGACGAACTCGACATTGTCGGCGTAGGTGCCGGAGCCGACGTGGTCGAGCACGATCACGGCCTCGGCGAACGCCTCGGCGCGCACCTGGAGGTGGCCGTAGGCGACCTTCCCCTCGCCCGGACCGTGGATCCGCAGCACGGACGGCTGGGACGCCTTGGTCTCCTTCGGCACGGTGACGATCGTGGCCTTGGCGAAGGACGAGTACGCCTGCGCCGCGATGCGGTCGCTCGGCACGCCCGCTTCGCCGAGGCGCGCGTCGTCGCGGCCGACGGTCTCGATCTTCAGCTCGGGCGCGGCCTCGGCCTCCAGCGTGATCTCGCCGGAGGCGACGGCGGACCCGTCGTGCAGGCCGCGCAGGCGCTTCATCGGAGTGAAGCGCCAGTTCTCCTCGCGACCGCCCGGGACCTCGAAGGCCGCGACGTCGTAGGAGGTGAACCGCTCCGCGCGGGAGGCCGCCGGAATGACGGCGCCCTCCCGCAGCGACTCGGCGACGTTGTTCTCGGTAACCGACATGACTAGCCGACGGACCCTTCCATCTGGAGCTCGATCAGGCGGTTCAGCTCGAGCGCGTATTCCATCGGCAGCTCGCGCGCGATGGGCTCGACGAACCCGCGCACGATCATCGCCATCGCCTCGGCCTCGTCGAGGCCGCGCGACATCAGGTAGAACAGCTGCTCTTCGCTGACCTTGGACACGGTGGCCTCGTGGCCCATGGACACCTCGTCGTTGCGGATGTCCACGTACGGGTACGTGTCCGACCGCGAGATCGTGTCCACCAGCAGGGCGTCGCAGACCACGCTGGAGCGCGAGTGGTGCGCCCGCTTCGCGACCTTGACCAGGCCGCGGTAGGAGGTCCGGCCGCCGCCGCGGGCGACCGACTTCGACACGATGGTCGAGGAGGTGTGCGGCGCGAGGTGCTCCATCTTGGCCCCGGCGTCCTGGTGCTGGCCCTCGCCCGCGAACGCGACCGAGAGGACCTCGCCCTTGGCGTGCTCGCCCATGAGGAAGACCGACGGGTACTTCATGGTCACCTTGGAGCCGATGTTGCCGTCGACCCACTCCATGGTCGCGCCCTCTTCGCACTTGGCGCGCTTGGTGACCAGGTTGTAGACGTTGTTCGACCAGTTCTGGATCGTCGTGTAGCGGCAGCGGGCGCCCTTCTTCACGATGATCTCGACGACCGCGGAGTGCAGCGAGTCCGACTGGTAGATCGGCGCGGTGCAACCCTCGACGTAGTGGACGTAGGCGTCCTCGTCGACGATGATCAGCGTCCGCTCGAACTGGCCCATGTTCTCGGTGTTGATCCGGAAGTAGGCCTGCAGCGGGATCTCGACGTGCACGCCCTTCGGCACGTAGATGAACGAGCCGCCGGACCACACCGCGGTGTTCAGCGCGGAGAACTTGTTGTCGCCGGCCGGGATCACGGAGCCGAAGTACTCCTGGAAGATCTCCGGGTGCTCCCGGAGCGCGGAGTCGGTGTCCAGGAAGAGAACGCCCTGCTCCTCCAGGTCCTCGCGGATCTGGTGGTAGACGACCTCGGACTCGTACTGCGCGGCGACGCCGGCCACGAGGCGCTGCTTCTCCGCCTCGGGGATGCCCAGCTTGTCGTAGGTGTTCTTGATGTCCTCGGGCAGGTCTTCCCAGCTGGCCGCCTGCTTCTCGGTGGACCGCACGAAGTACTTGATGTTGTCGAAGTCGATCCCCGAGAGGTCGGCGCCCCAGTTCGGCATCGGCTTGAGGTCGAACAGCTTGAGCGCCTTCAAACGGGCGTCGCGCATCCACTCGGGCTCGGACTTCTTCGCGGAGATGTCGCGGACGACATCCTCGTTCAGGCCGCGGCGGGCGGTGGAGCCAGCCTCGTCGGAGTCCGCCCAGCCGAAGGCGTAGTTGCCAAGGGACGCGATGGTCTCTTCCTGGCTCAACGGCTCGGTGGTGGGAGTGCGCTGCTCGGCAGCGGCAGTCATGCGGGTTTCCCTCCATTCGGGATCCGTGGTGCGTGCCCGTCGGGCGGCGCGGCCGCGGCTCCGGGCGTCGTGCGGTCCGGCTCGGGATGGGCCGGGATACCCGCCGGTCCGGCGGGTACGTGTGTGGTGCACGCGTTGTCTCCGCGCGCGATGGTCGCCAGCCGCTGGACGTGGGTGCCCAGCAGCTTCGCGAACGCTTCCGTCTCGGCCTCGCACAGCTGCGGGAATTCCGCGGCGACATGCGCGACCGGGCAGTGGTGCTGGCACAGCTGCGCACCGACGTTCGAGGCTGGGGCTCCCGCGCCGATCTGGCGGGTCGAGGCAGCGTAGCCCTCCCTGCTCAGCGCGGTGGCGAGGGCCTCGGCGCGCTCGACCGGATCAGCCGACCCGGTGATCGCCTGCCGGTGCGGCCCGACGAGTCCTTCGACCCGGCGCTCGGCGAACGCGCGCACCGCGTCCGGGCCGGCGTGCTCGGCGAGGAAGCGGATGGCCGAGGACGCGAGGTCGTCGTAGGCGTGCCCGAACCGGGCGCGGCCCGCTTCGGTGAGCAGGAACAGCTTGGCCGGGCGGCCGCGTCCGCGCGGGCCCCTGCGCGGGGCGTCACGGGTCTCGGCCTCGCCGTCGGCCTGCAGCGCGTCGAGGTGCCGCCGGATCGCCGTGGGGCTGATCCCGAGCTGCTCGGCGACCACCACGGCGGTCATCGGGCCCTGCTCCAGCAGCAGCCGGGCGACCTCGTGCCGCGTGCGGCCCTCGGCCACGTTCGCGGTGCTGACCTGCACGGGAACGCCGACAGACCCGGTGCGCGGCTGCTCGCCGCGCCCCTCGCCGGTGGTCCCGTTCTTTTTCACAACACAAGTGTGTCTTATTTCCGCCCGGCAGGCAAAGGCGGGGTGTCGCCCAGTGACCCGGCTCACCCCGGATCCGGCTCGCCGCGGCAGCACCCGCCCCAGGTCCGTGCGGGAATCCGATTCCCGCAGGCAGGCCCTCACGGGCGACAATCCGGCCCGGGAGCCAAGTCCGGCAGGAGCCGCGCCGACCCGGCCCGGCACTCCTCGGCCGCACCCGCGGCACGCCCCGAGTCCCGGAAGGGACCCTTCACCGGCCGACGGAGCAGCCTGCCCGGAGCCGGGGACCGCACGGCTCGATGCTCCGCGCGAACCGGACTCGATACGCTTCCGGGCGTGGCAGTCGGCGAACACCCGGACCAGCGGGCACCGGAACCGGACTTATCCGGCGGCTCCGACAGTGCCGCCGGCGCCGTGGCCGCTCCGCCGGCCCCCGCGCCGTCCCCGGTCGGCCCGCGCCGCACCGAACCGCTGAACGCCGCCGAGACCCGCGGCCTCGACGTGGTCCGCCGCTTCGGCACGGTCGGCTCGTTGTTCCTCGCGCTCGGCTCGCTCGGGGCCGGGGCCGCGCCGGTGATCAACCCGGTGCAGGACCTGCCGGTGCTGCGGCTGTTCATCCGGATCCCGACCGTCTCGCTCGCGATCGCCTTCTCCGGGATGGGCATCCTGGTGCTGAGCTGGCTCCTGCTCGCCCGGTTCGCCCGCCCGGCCAGCGCGCGGCTGGCCACCAGCGGCCAGCTGGCCCGCACCGTCGCGATGTGGGTCGCGCCGCTGCTGCTGATCCCGCCGCTGTTCTCCCGCGACGTCTACAGCTATCTCGCGCAGAGCGAGATCGTGCACCGCGGCATGGACCCCTACCAGCTGGGCCCGGCGCAGGCGCTCGGCGTCGCGGACCCGCTCACCGCGGGCGTCACCAACATCTGGCGCGAGACGCCCGCCCCGTACGGCCCGCTGCTGCTGCGGCTCGGCGGCTGGCTGGCCCCGGTCGGCGGCAACAACATCGTCGTCGGCGTGCTGCTGCAGCGCGGTCTCGCGATGGTGGGCGTGCTGCTGATCGTGTGGGCGGTGCCGCGGCTGGCCCGGCGGTTCGGCGTGCAGCCGGCCACCGCGCTGTGGCTCGGCGCGGCGAACCCGTTGCTGATCTTCCATTTCGTCGCGGGCGCGCACAACGATTCGCTGGCCATCGGGCTCATGGTGGCCGGACTGGAGATCGGCATCCGGCGGCTGCCGGTGCGGGTGAAGGGAGACAGTCCGCCGCCGTTGGCGAAGGGCGAATTGCTCTTCATCGCGCTCGGCGTCGCCATCATCACCGTCGGCGCCACCGTGAAGATCCCGGCGGTGCTGGCGCTGCCGTTCCTGTCGGTGATGGTCGCGCGCAGATGGCACGGGCGGCTGAAGGACCTGGTGTGGGCGGGCGCGCCGATGGCGGTGCTGTTCGGCGTGGTGCTCGCCGCGATCTGCGCCGGCACCGGGCTGGGCTTCGGCTGGATCGGCGCGACGGCGAGCACGCCGGGGCTGGTGCGGTCGTTCATCTCCCCCACCGCGGAGATCGCGAACCTCAGCGGCGTCCTCGGCATCACGCTCGGGCTCGGCAACCACACCGACGCGCTGGTGCCGATCCTCGGCACGCTCGGCAACGTGATCACCGCGGCCGTCACGATCAAATTCCTGTGGGCCAGCTTCAAATGGCGGTACCGGCCGATCATCGGGCTCGGCGTTTCGCTGGGCGCGGCGATGATCCTGCAGATCAACCTCCAGCCCTGGTACCTGCTGTGGGCGGTGATCCCGCTCGCCGCCGCGGCCGGGACGTCGCGGTTCCGGGTGGCCGCCACGGTCGTCAGCGCCGGGCTGCCGTTCCTGCTGCCGCCCACCGGCGGCACCTTCGACGGCCGCTCGTACGTCCTGCCGTGGGCCTACGGCGCGGCCGCTCTGGTGACGCTGGCCGGCCTCGCGATCGTGTACCGGGTTTCGCCGCTGCTGTTGTCCAGGACACCTCCAGCGTCCCCGGCACCGCGCGCGCCCGCCGACGTCGTATCGTGATTCGTTGTGGACAACCCCGCCGTCGAGATCTCCGGCTTGGCGAAAAGCTACGGCTCCACCACCGCGGTCGACGGCGTCGACCTGCGCATGGAGCGTGGTTCCCTGCTGGCCCTGCTCGGGCCGAACGGTGCCGGGAAAACGACCACTGTCGAGATTTGCGAGGGTTTCCGCAGACCTGACGCGGGCCAGGTGCGCGTGCTCGGCCTCGACCCCGTCGCGGACAGCTCCCGGCTCCGCCCCCGCGTCGGCATCATGCCTCAGGGCGGCGGCGCGTACCCGGGCGTGCGCGCGGAGGAAATGCTGCGGCTAGTGGCTTCCTGCGCGGCGAACCCGCACGATCCGGCGTGGCTGCTCGACGTGCTCGGGCTCGCCGGCGCGAAGCGGACCCCGTTCAAACGGCTCTCCGGCGGGCAGCAGCAACGGCTTTCCCTGGCGTGCGCGCTGGTCGGCCGTCCGGAGCTGGTGTTCCTGGACGAGCCCACCGCGGGCATGGACCCGCAGGCGCGGCGGCTGGTCTGGGACCTGCTCGCGGCCCTGCGCACCGACGGCGTGAGCGTCCTGCTCACCACCCACCTGATGGAGGAAGCGGAAACGCTGGCCGACCAGGTGGTGATCGTCGACCACGGCAAGGTGGTCGTCGAAGGCACCCCGCATTCGCTGACGCTGGAGGCGGGCGAGGCGGCGCAGCTGCGGTTCCGCGCCCGCACGAAACTCGACACGACGCTGCTCGAAGCGGCCCTGCCGGAGGGGTACCGGGTCAGCGAAACCGCGCCCGGTTCGTACCTGGTGGAGGGCGCGGTCGACCCGCAGGTGGTCTCCGCCGTGACCGCTTGGTGCGCGCAACAGGGCGTACTGCCCGAACAACTGCAAGTCGGACGGCGGACGCTCGAAGAAGTGTTCCTCGAACTCACCGGACGGGAGCTGCGCGCATGAGTTCTCCGTTCCCCGCAGGCACTTTCGCCCCCGCGCCCGGCCGCGGTTCGCTCGGCAGGATGCTGCGCACCCACGCGCGGGTCGAAGCCGGTCTGACCCTGCGGCACGGCGAACAGCTGCTGCTCACCCTCATCATCCCGCTCGCGCTGCTGATCGGGCTGAGCCTGCTGGACATCCTGCCCGCGAGCCAGCTCGGTTCGACGTCCAAAGTGGACTGGATGACGCCGAGGATCCTCGCGCTGGCGGTGATGTCGTCGGCGTTCACCGGCCAGGCGATCGCGCTCGGCTTCGACCGCCGCTACGGCGTGCTGAAGCGGCTTTCGGCGACGGCGCTGCCGCGCTGGCTGCTGGTGGCCGGACGGGTCGTGGCGGCGCTCGTCGTGGTGGCGCTGCAGTCCGTGGTGCTCGGCGTGGTGGCGGCTTTCCTGGGCTGGTCCCCTTCGGCCGCCGGCATCGGTTCCGCGGTGGTGCTGCTGGTGCTCGGAACGCTGGCTTTCGGCGCTTTGGGCGTGCTGCTGGGCGGTGCGTTGCGCGCGGAAGCCGTGCTGGCGCTGGCGAACATCGTGTGGTTCGTGCTGCTGCTGGCGGGCGGGATTCTGCTGGCCCCGTCGGCACTGCCGTCCGGGGTCGGTGGGGTGGTGTCGCTGCTGCCGTCCGGCGCGCTGGCCGAAGGGATGCGCGCGGCGCTGGTGGACGGCCAGTTCCCGCTCGGCCCGGCGGCGGTGCTCGTGGTGTGGGCCGCGGTGGCCGGAGTGCTGGCGACGCGGACTACGAAACTCACCTGAATCCCACACCCGATTTCCGGATCACCGCACGGAAATCGCGGGCCGAATGTGACGGCCGCCGCACCCGATTCCTTGCGCACGCTGGCAAATCCGTGCGGAGCAATACCGCCGCGTGAAGGCGGGAAAACGCGCGCGAGTATTCTTTCCGCGTGTCCCTTCGCAGTTTGATCGCCCGCCTGCCGTATCCGTCCGCCGCGGTCCAGCGCGGGGTCGGGATCGCCGCGGTGGTCGCGCAGGCAGGCATCGGCGTCACCGGCTCCGTGGTGCGCGTGACCGGGTCCGGGCTGGGCTGCCCGACCTGGCCGCAGTGCGTCGCGGGCAGCCTGGTGCCGGTGCGGCACCCCGGCATCGACGCGGTCACGCAGTGGATCGAGTTCTCGAACCGGATGCTGACCGGCGTCGTGATCGTGGTGGCCGCGCTCGCCGTGCTCACCGCGTGGCGGATCCAGATCGACCACCCGGAGCGCAAGCGGCTGGTGAAGCTCGCCTGGACGATGCCCGGCGGCGTCGTGCTGCAGGCGGTCCTGGGCGGGCTGACCGTGCTGGCGAAACTGGAATGGTGGACGGTCGCGATCCACTTCCTGGCTTCCACGCCGCTCGTCTGGCTGGCGGTCCTGCTGCTGAAGGCGTTCCGCGAAGGAGACGAACCCGCGCGCCCGCTGGTCCCGAAGCTGGGACGGCAGATGCTGGTCCTGCTGACGGTCCTGATGTGGGCGGTCCTCGTCGCCGGCACGACGGTCACCGGCGCGGGCCCGCACGGCGGCGACGCGAACACGCATCGCCTCGCCGCCCCGATCGAGCAGCTGGCGCGGATCCACAGCGGCCTGCTCATCGCGTACCTGGTCGTGCTGGGCGTCTTCGGGCTCACGCTGATGCGGGCCGGTGCGCCGAAGAGCGTGTGGCAGCGATATGCGTGGGCGTGGATTGTCGCGCTGCTGCAGGGCGTTCTGGGGACGGTGCAGTACGCGCTGGGCGTGCCCGAGGCGATGGTGTCGTTCCACGTGCTCGGCTCGGCGCTCGTGATCGTCGTGACGGCGGTGCTGTGGACGGGAACTCGCGACCGCGGGCCGGTGACGTCGCTGGAGCCCGCGCAGACGCGGGAACTCGCCACCGCGAACTGACGGCCTCGCGCCGCAGGGTCTCGGCCTGGGAATCACCGGGGCGAAAGGGCCCGCCCCTGCGTGCGGCCTGACCTCCTGGCAACGGACCGGAGGCCAACCCGCCACCGCGAACTGACGGTCATCCGGGCGTAACTGCGCGTCGGCCCGGCGGACAGGTCGGCGGCTTACCGTCGTCGCCGTCCGGCTTTCCGAAAAGCCCGAGGTGCCGCCATGCCGACCGCCCCTGCCCGCGCCGCCAAACCCCTTCTCTCCGGCCGGCGCGGAACCGCCGAGATGCTCGTGCTCAAGACGTTCCTGCTCGTGCCGTTCGCCGCGCTGATCGCCGCCGTGCCGCTGGTGTGGGGGTGGGGCATCGGCTGGACCGACCTGATCCTCGCGACCGTCTTCTACGTGCTCGCCACGCTCGGCGTGACCGTCGGGTACCACCGCTACTTCACCCACGGCGCCTTCAAAGCGAGCCGCCCGCTGCGGATCGCGCTCGCGATCGCGGGCAGCATGGCAGTGCAGGGTTCGGTGATTTTCTGGGTCGCGAGCCACCGTCGCCACCACGCGTTCTCCGACCGCGAGGGCGATCCGCATTCGCCGTGGCTCTTCGGCACCTCGCCCGCGGCGCTGCTGCGCGGGTTCTGGCACGCGCACATGGGCTGGATGTTCCAGCGCGAGGTCACCAACGCCGACCGCTTCGCCCCGGATCTCGTCAGCGACCGCGACCTGCGCCTGGTGAACCGGTTCTTCTGGCTGTGGATCACGCTCAGTCTCGCCCTGCCCGCCGCGCTCGGCTGGGCCTTCAGCGGCACCTGGCCGGGCGCGCTGACGGCGTTCTTCTGGGCCGGACTGGTGCGGATCGCGTTCCTGCACCACGTGACCTGGTCGGTGAACTCGGTGTGCCACCTGATCGGCGACCGCCCGTTCGCGAGCCGCGACCGCGCCGCGAACTTCTGGCCGCTGGCGCTGCTGTCCATGGGAGAGTCCTGGCACAACTCCCATCACGCCGACCCGACCTGCGCCCGGCACGGCGTGCTGCGCGGGCAGGTGGACGTCTCGGCGCGGGTGATCTGGGCGTTCGAGAGGTTCGGCTGGGCCAGCGACGTCCGGTGGCCCCGAGCGGAACGGCTGGCGGCGAAACGGCGTCCGGGCTAGGCCAGCTGCTGCCGCACCGCGGACGCGAACCGCAGCGGCGCACCCGCGTCCGCATGCCGGAACCCGAGCGACGGTTCAGTCAGCTCCAGCTCCAGCACCAGCGGACGACCGTCGTCCCCGCGAACCAGATCCACCCGCGCATACAGGAGTTCCGCCCGCAAAATCCCGAGCAGCCCGCACGCGGCGTCCAGCGCGTCCTCCGCCACCGCACGCACCTCCGGCGCCGGGACGGCAGCCGCCAGCCGCTCCTCGCGATACAACCCGGAAGTGTCCATTGAGGACTCCAGCGGCGCGAATTTCGTGAAGGCGTGCGAATAAACGCCGCCGAAGTACGTCACCGCGATCTCGCCCTGAGTGTCCACACTGGACTGATACGGCTGAACAAGACCCGTGCGGCCCTCGTCGTGCAAAGCGCGCAGATGCTGCTCCGCGTCCGCACCGGCAGAGGAGAACCGGGCAGCGCCGCGACCTCCCGCGCCCACCGAGGGCTTCACCACGAACGGCTTCTTCGGCCAGCGCGGCTTCTCCCCCGGCGGCACGATCTCGACCGGCACTGCCGGCACGCCCGCGTCGAGCAGCTCGCCGAGATAAGCCTTGTCCGTGTTCCACCGCACGACCGCGGCCGGATTGCTCAGCCCGGGCACGTCCTCGCACCAGCTGAGGAATTCTTCGCGGCGCTCCGGGTAGTCCCAGGCGGCGCGCAGCACGACGATGTCCGCCGAAGCGAAGTCGGCGGCCGAATCCCAGGCCGCCCAGCTCACGGTGAATCCGAGGTCCGCGAGCGCGGGCAGCACCGCGGCTTCGTCGCCGTCGCCCTCGGGCAACGCGGCGCAGCCGACGAAAATCGCCGAGCGGGTCACCGGCCCGCTCGCGGCCCGGCCATCTTGCGCCGGTGCGCGGCACCGATTTTGACCGTCTTCACCGTTTCGCTGTCCCACTCCGCGGCCTCCAGGTCGTCGACCTGCTCGACCAGCGCGTTCCCGGTCTCGACCCCGGCGACCAGCACGTCGCCCATCGCCCCGTCCGGGCCCACGAGCACGACCCGCGCGCCGGCCAGGCCGATGTTCTCGACCACGGCGCGCGACGGTTTGCCGTGCTTGGCCACGAACTCGCGGGCGGACGCCAGCTGGCGGGCAGTCGGCGCGGTCGGCGGGTTTTCGGTCTCCTCAGCCACGTCCGGAGCTTAACCCGAGACCCCCGCCCCCGCGGCCCGACCGTGTTCTCGGCCATAGTGGACGCCAGACGCGCCCATCTTGAGGAGGAACGATGCCGACCGCAGTGCAGGTGACCCGGACCGGCGGCCCGGAAGTGCTGGAACTGGCCGAGATCGAGCCCGGCCCGCCCGGCGCGGGCGAGTTGCTGGTCGACCTCGCCGCCGCGGGCGTCAACTACATCGACACCTACCAGCGCCAGGGCATCTATCCGATCGACCTGCCGTTCGTCCTCGGCTCCGAGGGCGCCGGGACGGTCGTGGAGACCGGCGAGGGCGTCACCGGATTCGCCCCCGGCGACCGCGTGACCTGGCAGGGTGTGCTCGGCAGCTACGCCCAGCGCGCAGTGGTCCCGGCCAGCGCCTCGGTAAAGGTGCCGGACGACGTGTCCGACGAGATCGCGGCCGCCACGATGCTGCAGGGCATGACCGCGCACTACCTGGTGCGTTCGACCTACGAAGTGCGGGCAGGCGACGACATCCTCGTCCACGCGGCGGCCGGCGGCGTCGGTCTGCTGCTGGTGCAGCTGGCCAAGGCGCGCGGCGCCCGAGTCCTGTGCACCGTGTCCACCGACGAGAAAGCCGAGCTGGCCCGCGGTGCCGGCGCGGACCACGTCATCCGCTACGACCGGGAAGACTTCGCCGCCGCGACCCGCGAGCTGACCGACGGCGAAGGCGTCGCCGCGGTCTACGACGGCGTCGGCAAGAGCACCGTCGACGGCAGCCTCGCGAGCCTGAAGATCCGCGGCACGCTGGCGCTGTTCGGCGCGGCCAGCGGCGCGGTGCCGCCGATCGACCCGCAGCGGCTCAACTCCGGCGGCTCGCTCTTCCTGACCCGCCCGACGCTCGGCCACTACCTGCGCACCCGCGAGGAACTCGACTGGCGCGCCGGCGAACTGTTCGCCGGTGTGCGGAACGGTTCGCTGAACGTCCGCATCGGCGGCCGCTACCCGCTCGCCGACGCCCGCAAGGCCCACGAGGACCTCCAGGGGCGCCGGACGACCGGGAAGCTGCTGCTGATCCCTTAGGTCAGGAAACCGAGAGGGCGTCGGTCACGAACACCAGCGTTTCGTTGGGCGCGATGCCGCGTCCGCCGTCCTTGTAGGCGAGGGCGGGCGGGATGATCATCAGCCGCCGCCCGCCCTGTTTGACGCCGACGAGGCCCTGGTCCCAGCCCTCGATCACCTGGCCGGCACCGAGGTCGAGGCCGAACGGCTCGCCGCGGTCGAACGAGCTGTCCAGCTTCTTCTTGTTCGACCAGGTGACGACCAGGTAGTTCATGGACAGCTTCGACCCGGCGGCCGCAGCCTTCCCGGCGCCCGCCGAAAGGTCCTTGGTGAGCAGCTTCTTCGGCGGGGCGCAGTCGTCCGGGATGGTGATCGCCGGCGCCTGGCCGAAGTTCCCGGTGGTCTTGATGTCGTCCGCGGTGCACTCGCGGCTCGGGGCCGCCGGGGCCGCGCCGCTGTCGCCGCCGCAGGCCGTGAGGCCGAACGCGGCGACTGCCGCGACCGCGCCGATGACGGCCGTCCTGCCGATTTTCTGCATGCCGGAAGATTAGCCAAGCCCGCCGAGAGCGGGCACCGCCGGACCAGTCCGCACCACGCCGAGCCGCTGCGTAGCCCGGGTCAACGCCACGTACAGGTCGTTGAGCCCGCGCGGCGAGCCCGCCACGATCTCGTCCGGCGACACCAGCACGACCCCGTCGAACTCCAGTCCCTTGGACCGGTCGACGGTCAGCACGCTCAGCCGCTCGTCCTCCGGAAGCAGCTTCCGCACCTCGTCGATCCGGCCGCCCGGCACCAGCACCGCGACCGTCCCACCGTCCACAGCGGACAGTTCCGCGGCCACCAGCGACGGCAGTTCCTCCTCCAGCGAAGCGGCCTCCACGCCCCACGGCGGCACCCCGGTCTCCCGCACCGACGCGGGCGCGGCCAGGTCCACGTCCAGTTCGGCGAGCACGCCCGCCGCGACCGCCATGATCTCCGCCGGGGTCCGGTAGTTCACCGTCAGCTGCTCCAGCCGCCAGCGGTCCGCGACGTACGGCGACAGCACCTCGTCCCAGGTCCGCGCTCCCCCGGCGGCCCCGGTCTGCGCGACGTCGCCGACCAGCGTCATCGACCGGTTCGGCGTGCGGCGCATCAGCAGCCGCCAGTCCATCGCGGACAGTTCCTGCGCCTCGTCCACGATCACGTGCCCGAACGTCCACGTCCGGTCCTGCGCCGCCCGCTGCGCCGCGGTCAGTTCGCTGCGCGCCTGCTGGCGTTCGGCGAACAACTCCGCGTCCAGGACGTCGGACACCCGCAGGATCTCCTCGTCCTGGATTTCCTCGTCCTGCTCAAGGATGTCCAGCACGCCCTCGGCGTAGGCCCGCTCGACGCGTTCGCGGCGCTTCTCCTCGGCCGCTTCTTCGGAGTCGTCAGTGCCGAGCAGCTCGGCCAGTTCGTCGAGCAGCGGCACGTCGGCGGGCGTCCACTTCGCGTCGCGGCCGCTCTCCAAATGCTTCCGGTCCTCTTCGGACAGCAGCTCGCCCGCCGCCCGGCCGAGGTGTTCGCGGTCGGCGAACAGGTCGTCCAGCAGGCCCGACGGCGTGAGTTTCGGCCACAGCGAGTTCAGCGCGGCGGCCACCGCGGGGCTCGACGCCAGCTCGGCGCGGATGTCCTGGACATCCTGCGCGTCCAGCAGGTCCTCGCCCAAAGCGCGAGCGGCCTGCCGGGTGAGCGCGTCGAGGACGTCGGAGACGAACAGCCGCCGCGCGAGGTTGTGCGGGCGCCGCGAACGGCGGGCCCGGGCGCGCGCCTGCGTGCAGGTCTTCCGGTCGAGCTTGAGGATCTCGCGTTCGTGCTCGATCTCGATCACCGGATCGGGTACACCTTGCCGGTCGCGGACGGCCTTGGCGAGCACCTCGGCCATCACCAGCCTGCCCTTCACCTCGGCCGCTTCCGGCGACTCGGCGCCGTCCGCGTCCAGGCCCGGCCACAGCTGGCCAATGGTCGACAGCAGCACACCGGTCTCGCCGAGCGACGGCAGCACCTGGCCGATGTAGCGCAGGAAGGTCGAGTTCGGGCCGACGACGAGCACGCCGCGCGTGGTCAGCTGCTGGCGGTGCGTGTAGAGCAGGTACGCCGCGCGATGCAGCGCGACGGCGGTCTTGCCCGTGCCCGGCGCGCCCTGCACCACCATGACCCCGCCGAGCGGCGCGCGGATGATCCGGTCCTGCTCGGCCTGGATGGTGGCGACGATGTCGGCCATCTCGCCGGTCCGGCGGCGCTCCAGCGCGGCCAGCAACGCGGCTTCGCCGGCCAGCCCGAGGTCCTGGCCCTGGTCGGCGGCGGTCAGGTCGAGGATCTCGTCGTCGAACCCGGTGACGCGGCGGCTCAGCGACCGCAGATGGCGACGGCGGCGCACGCCGTCGGGCGAAGCGGCGGTGGCGAGGTAGAACGGCCGCGCGACCGGCGCGCGCCAGTCGATCAGCAGCGGCCGGTAGTCGTCGTCCTCGTCGAACAGCCCGAGCCGTCCGATGTAGGCGGTTTCCTCGTCGCTGCCGCCGGGCACGAAATCCAGCCGCCCGAAGCACAATCCCTGCTCGACCGACCCGAGCTGGGCGAGCCGGTCGCTGTGCAGGTTCGTGGCGGCTTCGCGTTCGGTCCGCGCCTGCGGGGTCCCGCCGGTCTGGCGCAGGGTCTCGTCCAGCCGGCGCTGGGTCTGGGCGCGTTCGGCGTCGAGCTTCGCGAACAGGGCGTCGGTGTAGGCCTGCTCGCGGCGCAGCTCGGCTTCGTAGGCCGGTTCCTCGGGCAAGGAAAGGTCCTGCTTTCAGGTCGGGATCGGGGCCGCAAGAGTGCAACCGGCGAGGATCCCGGGCCATTCCTGCCCGGTCCGAAACGGATCAGAACGGGAGGCCGAGGACCGGCAAGCCGATCGCCGAGTCGACCGCCAGCGCGACGAACACGATCATCAGGTACGTGTTCGACCGGTGGAACAGCGCCATCGGCTTGGTTTCCTCGCCGCGGTGCACGGCGGCCTGCAGCCGGTGCGCGTAGAAGAGGAACCAGCCGCCGGCCAGTATCGCGAAGGTCGCGTACAGCCAGCTGGTGACCGGGAGCAGCAGCAACGTCCAGGCGACCATCACCCACGAGTAGATGACGATCTGCCGGGCCACGTGCTCGGCGGTCGCGACGACCGGCAGCATCGGCACGCCGGCCCGCTCGTAGTCGTCGCGGTACTTCATGCCCAGCGCCCAGGTGTGCGGCGGGGTCCAGAAGAAGATCACGCCGAACATCACGAACGCCGGCCACTGCACGGTGCCGGTGACCGCGACCCAGCCGATCAGCACCGGCATGCAGCCCGCGGCTCCGCCCCAGACCACGTTCTGCGACGTCCGCCGCTTGAGGCCGAGGGTGTAGACGAAGATGTAGAACAGGATGGTCGCGATCGCGAGGACCGCCGCCAGCAGGTTCACCGTGAAGTACAGGACGGCGAACGAGGCGACGCCCAGGACGAGGCCGAAGACCAGCGCGTTGCGCCGCGGCACCGCGTCCTTCACCAGCGGCCGCCGCTTGGTGCGGTTCATGACCTTGTCGATGTCGCTGTCGATCACGCAGTTGAGCGCGTTCGCGCTGCCCGCGGCCATGGTGCCGCCGACCAGCGTCGCGATCACCAGCCACGGGTTCGGCACCTCGCGCCCGGCGAGGAACATCGCGGGGATCGTGGTGACGAGGAGAAGCTCGATCACGCGCGGCTTCGCCAGCGCGGCGTACGCGCCGGCCACCTGGCGGAAGCTTCGCCGGGCCCCGCTCGGCCGTCCGCCGTCCGGGGGTACGGCGCTGGTGTCTTCACTGCGTCCGTGCGCAGCGTTCACCAACGACATTTCTCTCCCTGAGTCAGTCCTGGGCCGGGCGGCCCGGAAGAAAGAGGTGGTGCTCCTGGAGAACTCCCGTGCCTGGCCCGCGATCGATGTTAGACGTGACGGACCGGCCCGACGCCCGCGGGTCCGGGACACGCCCGGCGGTGTTCTCTCCGTCACGTCCGCCGCGCCGGGCCGCGATGAGTCGGGACGGCCCGCGGCGGGTAGCCGGGTACGGACAGGCGGGCAGGATCACCTCACCCGCAGGGTGCGCGCCCGCGCTCGCGCGCACGCGTACGCACTAGGGTGACAGCGACGGGCCGCTCGCTCCGCCTGCACAGCGCCGCCAGCAGGAATATCGTCTCTTCGGGATCGATTGAGATAACTGAGGGCGCACACCGCAGCACCTGAGCGGCACGCACGGAATACAGCCACCACTTCACCGACGCAGGAGTTCGAGTTCAGTGTCCGAAACCTCTAGCAGCGAGACCAACCCCTTGCTCCGGCGCACCGTGCCGGCCGACTGGACCGAGACCGACACCCGCGCCGTGGACACCGCCCGTGTGCTGGCCGCGGACGCCGTCGAGAACTGCGGCAGCGGACACCCGGGCACCGCGATGAGCCTGGCCCCGCTGGCGTACACGCTGTTCCAGCGCACCATGCGGCACGACCCGGCCGACCCGGAGTGGCCCGCCCGCGACCGGTTCGTCCTCTCCGCCGGGCACTCCAGCCTGACCCTCTACATCCAGCTGTACCTGGCCGGGTTCGGCCTGGAGCTGGAAGACCTCGAACAGCTGCGCCGCTGGGGCTCCAAGACCCCGGGCCACCCGGAGTACCGGCACACCAAGGGCGTCGAGACCACCACCGGCCCGCTGGGCCAGGGCCTGGCGAACGGCGTCGGCATGGCGATGGCGGCGCGGCGCGAGCGCGGCCTGCTGGACCCGGACGCCGCTCCCGGCGAGAGCATCTTCGACCACCGCATCTACGTGATCGCCTCCGACGGCGACATCGAAGAGGGCGTCACCTCCGAGGCCTCGTCCATCGCGGGCCGCCAGCAGCTGGGCAACCTGATCGTCTTCTACGACGACAACAAGATCTCCATCGAGGACGACACCAACATCGCGCTGTCCGAGGACGTCGCGAAGCGGTACGAGGCCTACGGCTGGCACGTGCAGACCGTCGAGGGCGGCGAGGACGTCGTCGCGATCGAGGCGGCCATCAAGGCGGCGCAGGCCGAGACCGAGCGGCCGTCGTTCATCCAGCTGCGCACGATCATCGGCTACCCGGCCCCGACGAAGATGAACACCGGCAAGGCGCACGGCGCGGCGCTGGGCGCGGAAGAGGTCGCGGGCGTCAAGAAGGCGCTGGGCTTCGACCCGGAGAAGAACTTCGCCGTCGAGGACGCCGTGCTCGCGCACACCCGCCAGGCGATCGAGCGCGGCGAGAAGGAGCGCGCCGAGTGGCAGGAGCGCTTCGAAGCGTGGGCCGCGGCGAACCCGGAGCGCAAGAAGCTGGCCGACCGGCTGTCGACCCGCACGCTGCCCGAGGGCTTCGCGGACAACCTGCCCTCCTGGGAGCCCGACGCCAAGGGCATCGCCACCCGCAAGGCCTCCGGCGAGGTGCTCACCGCGCTGGCCGAGCCGCTGCCCGAGCTGTGGGGCGGTTCCGCGGACCTCGCGGAGAGCAACAACACCACCATGAAGGGCGCCGACTCGTTCGGCCCGGCCGCGGCCGGCACCGACATGTGGAAGACCAACCCGTACGGCCGCACGCTGCACTTCGGCATCCGCGAGCACGCGATGGGCTCGATCCTCAACGGCATCGCGCTGCACGGCGGCACCCGCCCGTACGGCGCGACCTTCCTCACCTTCTCCGACTACATGCGCCCGCCGGTCCGGCTCGCCGCGCTGATGAAGGCCCCGGTCATCTACGTGTGGACGCACGACTCGATCGGCCTCGGCGAGGACGGCCCGACGCACCAGCCGATCGAGCAGGTCGCCGCGTTGCGCGCCATCCCGGGCCTCAACGTCGTCCGCCCGGCGGACGCCAACGAGACCGCGTACGCGTGGAAGGCCGTGCTGGAGGACGTGCACCACCCGTCCGGCTTCGCGCTGACCCGGCAGAACGTGCCGGTGCTGGAGGGCACGAACGCCGAGGGCGTCAAGAAGGGCGGCTACGTGCTGGCCGAGGCGTCCAACGGCACCCCGGAGGTCGTGCTGATCGCGACCGGTTCCGAGGTCCAGCTGGCCGTCGAGGCGCGCAAGACCCTTGAGGCCGACGGCGTCCCCACCAGCGTCGTGTCGATGCCGTGTGTCGAGTGGTTCGACGCGCAGGACCAGGACTACAAGGACGCCGTCCTGCCGCCGGCGGTCAAGGCCCGCGTTTCGGTCGAGGCCGGGATCGCGATGCCGTGGCAGCGCTTCACCGGCGACGCCGGCGAGAACGTGTCGATCGAGCACTACGGAGCCTCGGCCGACGCCGCGACGCTCTTCCGCGAGTTCGGCTTCACCGCCGAAGCCGTGGTCGACGCCGCCCGCCGCTCGATCGCCAACACCAAGAACTGAACTGAACTGAAGGGAGTGCACTCATGACTGACCGACTCGCGCAGCTCTCCGAAGCAGGCGTCTCGATCTGGCTGGACGACCTCTCGCGGGAACGCCTGAACTCGGGCAACCTCGCCGGGCTCATCCGCGACAAGCACGTCGTCGGCGTGACCACCAACCCGACCATCTTCGCGAACGCGCTGTCGAAGGGCGCCGCCTACGACGAGCAGGTCAACGACCTCGCCGCACGCGGTGCGGATCTCGACGGCACCGTCCGGGAACTGACCACCACCGACGTGCGCAACGCCGCGGACCTGTTCCGCGACGTGTACCAGGCCACCAACGGCGTCGACGGCCGCGTGTCCATCGAGGTGGACCCGCGCCTGGCGAAGGACACCGAGAAGACGGTGGCCGAGGCCAAGGACCTGTGGAAGACCGTCGACCGGCCGAACGTGCTGATCAAAATCCCGGCGACCGAAGAGGGCCTGCCCGCGATCACCGCGGTGCTCGCCGAGGGCATCAGCGTCAACGTCACGCTGATCTTCTCCGTCGAGCGCTACGAGGCGGTCATCAACGCCTTCTTCGCCGGTCTGGAGCAGGCGAAGGCCAACGGCCACGACCTCAAGGGCATCCACTCGGTCGCGTCGTTCTTCGTGTCCCGCGTGGACAGCGAGGTCGACAAGCGGCTGAACGCGATCGGCACCGACGAGGCCAAGGCGCTGCTGGGCGAGGCGGCCATCGCCAACGCCCTGCTCGCGTACGCGGCCTTCGAGAAGCTGTTCGCCACCGATCGCTGGAAAGCGCTCGCCGCGGACGGCGCGAACGCGCAGCGTCCGCTGTGGGCCTCCACTGGCGTGAAGGACCCGGCCTACTCCGACACCCGGTACGTCGACCAGCTGGTGGTCAAGGACGTCGTCAACACGATGCCCGAGAAGACCATGGACTCGGTCGCCGACCACGCCGAGATCACCGGCGACACGGTTTCCGGAAAAGGCGAGCAGGCGCGGGCGATCTTCGACAAGCTGTCGGCGGCGGGCATCGACGTCCCGGACGTGTTCCTGACGCTGGAGACCGAGGGCGTCGAGAAGTTCGAGAAGTCCTGGCAGGAACTGCTGGACACGGTGACCGGGCAGCTGAACAAAGCGAAGGGCTGAACCAGAGACCATGAGCGGGGACGAAACCGGCGTCGTGATCGTCGACGCCGAACTGGCAGAAAAGGCGGCGCCGCTGGCGCAGCGGCTGGCCGCCGACGGCGCCGCTGCCAAGCTCGCCGCCAAGGACTCCACGCTGTGGGGTCCAGACGCCGAGTCCGAAGCGTCGATCCGATTGTCCTGGACGACGTTGCACAAGTCGTCGCGTCCGTTGATCGGGGAAATCGAAGCGCTGCGCGCGGAACTGCACAGCGAGGGCGTGGACCGCGTGGTGCTCGCCGGCATGGGCGGCTCGTCGCTCGCGCCGGAGGTCATCACCGCCACCGCCGGCGTCCCGCTCACGGTGCTCGACACGACCGACCCCGGCCAGGTGGCCGACGCGCTCGCGGGCGACCTCGAGCGCACGGTCATCGTGGTGTCGTCGAAATCCGGCGGCACGGTCGAGACCGACAGCCACCGCCGGATCTTCGCCAAGGCGTTCGCGGATGCCGGGATCGACGCGGCGAGGCGCATCGTCGTCGTCACCGATCCCGGCTCCCCGTTCTCCGAACTGGCGGAGAAAGAGGGCTACCGCAAGACCTTCCTGGCCGACCCGCACGTCGGTGGCCGCTATTCCGCGCTGACCGCGTTCGGCCTCGTGCCGGCCGGTCTCGCGGGCGCGGACGTCGCGCGGCTGCTCGACCAGGCCGCGTCGGTGGCGGAAACGCTCGCCGAGGACACCGCTGAGAACCCGGCCGTGCAGCTGGCGGCGGCCTGGGGCGCGGCGCACGAAGCCGGTGCGGAGAAGGTCGTGCTGGCCGACACCGGTTCGGGGATCAAGGGCTTCCCGGACTGGGCCGAGCAGCTGATCGCCGAGTCCACCGGCAAGCTCGGGACCGGGTTGCTGCCGGTGGCCGTCGAGGGCCCGGACGCACCCGGGTTCGCCGACCACGGCAAGGACGCGACCGCGGTCGCGATCGGTGCCCCGGAAGGCGCGGCGCAGATCTCGGTGACCGGCCCGCTCGGCGCGCAGTTCCTGGTGTGGGAGTTCGCGACCGCGCTCGCCGGACGGCTGCTGGAGATCAACCCGTTCGACCAGCCGGACGTCGAGGCGGCCAAGAAGGCGGCGCGGGCGCTGCTGGACGACCCGGAGAAGCTCAAGGGCGGCGAGACACCGGCCACTGTGGACGGTGCGGTCGAGGTCTTCGGCAGCGAAGGTGTTGTCACTGAAGGGAAACTCGCCGACATCCTGCGCGCGTTCTTCGGTTCGGTGGCCGACGGCGGGTACATCGCGGTGCAGGCGTACCTCGACCGGCTGGACGACGCGTCGACTTCGCTGCTGCGCGGCGAAATCGCCAAGCGGACCGGCGTGCAGACCACGTTCGGCTGGGGCCCGCGGTTCCTGCACTCCACCGGGCAGTACCACAAGGGCGGCCACCAGAACGGCAGCTTCCTGCAGATCACCGGAGCCGTCGAGGACGACCTCCCGGTGCCGGACCGCCCGTACACGCTGGGGCAGCTCCAGCACGCGCAGGCGCTCGGCGACGGCCAGGTGCTCGCCGAGCACGGGCGTCCGGTGCTGCGGCTGCACCTGACCGACCGCGCCGCCGGGCTCGCCGAGCTCGTGCGGGCAGTGCAGGAGGCCGCTCAGTGACCACCTGGCGCAACCCGCTGCGGGATCCCCGCGACAAGCGGCTGCCGCGGATCGCCGGGCCGTCGAGCCTGGTGATCTTCGGCGTCACCGGCGACCTGGCGCGCAAGAAGCTCATGCCCGCCATCTACGACCTCGCCCACCGCGGGCTGCTGCCCGCCGGGTTCTCGCTGATCGGCTTCGCCCGCCGGGACTGGGAACACCAGGACTTCGGCGAGCTGGTGCACGACTCGGTGAAGGAGCACGCGCGGACGCCGTTCAAGGAGTCGGTGTGGAACCGGCTCGCCGAAGGAATCCGGTTCGTCCAGGGCACTTTCGACGACGACGACGCCTTCGACCGGCTCGCGCAGACCGTGCGCGAGCTGGACGAGGAACGCGGCACCGGCGGCAACACCGCGTTCTACCTGTCGATCCCGCCGGGCGCGTTCCCGGTGGTGACCAAGCAGCTGGCGCGTTCGGGCCTCGCGCAGGCCGACGAGAACACCTGGCGGCGCGTGGTCATCGAGAAGCCGTTCGGCCACGATCTCCGCAGCGCCAAGGAGCTCAACGCGATCGTGAACGACGTCTTCCCCGAGGAGTCGGTGTTCCGCATCGACCACTACCTCGGCAAGGAGACGGTGCAGAACATCCTGGCGCTGCGCTTCGCGAACCAGCTGTTCGAGCCGATCTGGAACGCGAACTTCATCGACCACGTGCAGATCACCATGGCCGAGGACATCGGCCTCGGCGGGCGCGCGGGGTACTACGACGGGATCGGCGCCGCGCGCGACGTCATCCAGAACCACCTGCTGCAGTTGCTCGCTTTCACCGCGATGGACGAACCGCTGTCGTTCGAGCCGAAGGCGCTGCGCTCGGAGAAGGCCAAGGTGCTGGCGGCGGCCAAGCCGATGCTGCCGCTGGACGAGACCACCGCGCGCGGGCAGTACGCGGGCGGCTGGCAGGGCGGCACCAAGGTGCCGGGGCTGTTGCAGGAAGCCGGGTTCGCGAAGGACTCGACGACCGAGACCTACGCCGCGGTGACGCTGGAGGTGCAGAACCGCCGCTGGGCGGGCGTGCCGTTCTACCTGCGCACCGGCAAGCGGCTCGGCCGTCGCGTCACCGAGATCGCGGTCGTGTTCAAGCGCGCGCCGCACCTGCCGTTCGACTCCACGCAGACCGAGGAGCTGGGGCAGAACGCGCTGGTCATCCGCGTGCAGCCGGACGAGGGCATCACGCTGCGGTTCGGCTCGAAGGTGCCGGGGACCACGATGGAGGTCCGCGACGTCACGATGGACTTCGGCTACGGCCACGCGTTCACCGAATCGTCGCCGGAGGCCTACGAGCGGCTGATCCTCGACGTGCTGCTGGGCGAGCCGTCGCTGTTCCCGGTGAACGAGGAAGTCGAGCTGTCCTGGGAAATTCTCGACCCGGTGCTGGACCACTGGGCGAAGCTCGGCACCGCGCCGGAGCAGTACCCGCCGGGCAGCTGGGGACCGAAGTCCGCTGACGAGATGCTGGAGCGTACCGGCAGGCACTGGAGGCGTCCGTGAGTCACAATCGCGAAGCGGACCACGGGCGCCGGCTGGGTGCGGGTATCCCGCAAAAACACTGGAGGCGTCCGTGATCATCGACCTGCCGTCGACCACGACGTCGGCGCTGAACAAGAAACTGGTGGAGATCCGCGAGCAGGGCGGCCAGGTCGCGCTCGGCCGGGTGCTGACGCTGGTGATCGTCGCGGACGACGACGCCAAGCTCGAGGACGCCATCGAGGCCGCGAACGACGCCAGCCGCGAGCACCCGTCGCGGGTGATCGTCGTGGCGAAGGGCGCGCGCACGGCCGCGCCGCGCATAGACGGCCAGATCCGCGTGGGCGGCGACGCCGGCGCGAGCGAGGTCATCGTGCTGCGGCTGTACGGCCCGCTGGCCGCGCAGGGGCAGAGCGCCGTGGTGCCGCTGCTGCTGCCGGACGCGCCGATCGTCACCTGGTGGCCGGGCGCCGGCCCGAAGGCTCCGGCGGAGGACCCGCTCGGCCAGCTGGCGCAGCGGCGGATCACCGACTCCGCCGCGGAAAAGAGCCCGATAAGGTCTCTCAGCACGCGCGCGAAGTCCTATGTGGAGGGT
Organism: Amycolatopsis rubida; assembly: GCF_900115345.1. Taxonomy (GTDB): domain Bacteria; phylum Actinomycetota; class Actinomycetes; order Mycobacteriales; family Pseudonocardiaceae; genus Amycolatopsis; species Amycolatopsis rubida. The sequence continues at coordinate 234,317 of NZ_FOWC01000005.1, forward strand.
GACACCGACCTGGCGTGGACCCGGCTGACCCGCTGGCGGGCGCAGCTGGTGTCGGCGCTGGACCTGCCGCCGTACGAGAAGATCACGAGCGCGACGGTGACCGGCGAGGCCGATTCGCCGTCCACCGAACTGCTCGCGGGCTGGCTCGCCGAGTACCTCAAGGCTCCGGTGCACCGGGTCAAGAGTTCGAGCGCGCAGGGCATTATTTCGGTGAAGCTGGAGCGGAAATCGGGTGCGGTGGAGCTGACGCGGCCGGACGGGCGGGTCGGCACGCTGACCCAGCCGGGCCAGCCGACGCGGCGGATCGCGTTGCAGCGGCGCAGCAACCCGGAATGCCTCGTGGAGGAACTGCGGCGGCTCGACCCGGACGAGATCTACGAGGCGGCGCTGCACGGGCTGCACAAGATCGCCGCGTCCAACGGGGCGAAACCCACCGCCGCCAAGGCTTCCGCCAAGCCCGCCGCCGCGAAGCCGAAGACGACCCGCAAGACCGCGGAAAAGAGCGGCTCATGAGCCGCACCGAGGTCGTCGTCTACGAAAACCCGGACCTGCTCGCCGCGGCCGCCGCGGCCCGGCTGGTGACGCGGATCGTCGACGTGCAGGCAGCTCGCGGTGCGGCGTCGGTGGTGCTCACCGGCGGCGGCACCGGCATCGCCGTGCTGCGGGAACTGCGGGAATCGAGCGCACGGGACGCGATCGACTGGTCGCGGCTGGACATCTACTGGGGCGACGAACGGTTCGTCCCGGCGGATTCGGACGAGCGCAACGAGAAGGGCGCCCGTGAGGCGCTGCTCGACCACGTGCCGCTGGCCCCCGAGCGGGTGCACGCGATGGCCCCGTCGGACGGCGAATTCGGCGACGACGTCGACGCTGCCGCCGAGGCCTACGCAAAGGTCCTCTCCGACGCGGCGGGCTCCGGCGCGGACGTGCCGGAGTTCGACATCATGCTGCTCGGCTTGGGCGGCGAGGGCCACACGGCGTCGCTGTTCCCGGAAACCGCCGAGGTGCGCGAAACACAGCGCTCGGTGGTGCCGGTCCGCGACTGCCCGAAGCCTCCGCCGACGCGCGTGTCGCTGACTCTGCCCGCCATCCGCCGTGCCCGCGAGGTGTGGCTGATGACAGCAGGAACCGCCAAGGCGGACGCGGTCGCGCAGGCGCTGGCGGGTGCGCCGGAAACGCAGATCCCGGTCTCCGGTGCCCGCGGGTACCGGCGGACGCTGTGGCTCCTGGACCGCGAGGCCGCAGGGAAGCTGACGAAGGTGTATCAACCGCCGGCTGAGTAAGGCGGCATCGGGAAGGGCTCCTCGCGCGAAGGTGCGGGGAGCCTTTCGGGTTGCACGGTAGGGGGCGTGTCGTGAGTGCGTATCGCGGTTAGAACCGGGATACGCACTCACGACTCCCCGTCAGCACCGCTGCCGTCGCCGCCAAGTGATCCGTCAGCAACCCGGCCGCCTCCTCCGGATCCCGGCTCAGCGCGGCCCGCTCCAGCTCCTCGTGCTGGGCGAGCACGTCCTCCACCGGCAGCCGGTACCCGGGGGCCACCGTCCACCGCCGGGCCAGTTCGCTCGCCGTCCACATCCGGTCGAAATTCTCCAGCAGCACCGCGTTCCCGCAGCCGTCGAGCAGCGTGCGGTGGAACAAGCGGTGCGCCTCCGCCCAAGCAGCGGAGTAGTAGCGGCCTTCGTCCGGCACATACATCGGCGTCCGGGCGAGCCGGTGCCCCGCCGCGCGCACCCGCGTCTCCCACTCCAGATCTCCGCGCGCGACCGACAACCGCAGCATCGCGGGCTCGACCGTCTGACGCGCCTCGACGATCTCCTGCCACCGCCGATCGGCCAGCGCGGGCACGGCGAACCCGCGGTTCGTGAGCCGTTCCGCCAGGCCCTCCCCGACCAGCCGCACCAGCGCCTCCCGCACCACGGCCAGGCTGACCTCGTACCGTGCCGCCAGTTCCTGCGGTTTCAGCGCCTGCCCCGGCTCGACCTCGCCGCGCATGATCGCGTCGCGGACCTGGTCGTAGATCTGCTCGGACAGCATCTGCTTCATGCGTCCAGGATAGACGATCTGCAAAGTCATCGATTATTAGACTTATCGTCGATGGAATACTGCTTCCGGCGAGAGGAGCGCATGTCCGCCACCTCCCCGTTCGCACGCCTTCCCGAGGTGCCGAGCTTCACCATCACCAGCACGACCGTCGCCGACGGCGCGGCCTGGTCCGCCGAGCGGTTCTCCGGGATCTTCGGCATGCCCGGCGGCGAGGACATTTCGCCGCAGCTGTCCTGGTCCGGCGCTCCGGAAGGCACGAAGAGCTACGCCGTCACGGTGTACGACGCCGACGCGCCGACCGGCTCCGGCTTCTGGCACTGGGCCGTCGCCGACCTCCCCGCCACCGGCACCGACCTGCCGGAAGGCGCGGGTGACGACATCAGATCCGGACTCCCCGAGGACGCTCTCCAACTGCGCGGCGACGCGGGCGTCGCGCGCTTCATCGGCGCGGCCCCGCCCGCCGGCCACGGCGAGCACCGCCACTTCGTCGTCGTACACGCCTGGATGTCGAATCGATCGGCGTCTCGGCCGACGTGACGCCCGCCGTCCTCGGGTTCACCGTGCTCGGCCGCGCGGTTCTGGTCGCTATCGCGGAGACGCCCGCCTAAGCCTCAGTCGTTTATCCGGCCTGGCCGCCGCTTCGCGCTCGCTGCGCCGCGGCGGTCTTCGACTGCGCAGAGGCACTTTCCACCCACCCGCACGGGTGATCTCCCCCCTGTACGCGTGAAGCGGGCCCGGCGTCGACCTGGGCGGCAAACGGAGTAACTGACACTGCGCCAAAAAGCGGCTCACCAGTATGTGGGAACCGCCGTATGGTGAACATAAGGTGATGTGATCGACACTTGGTGATGTCGACCTCGCTTCGTTCATCCTGTTGGAGCAGTTGTGGAGATTACAACACCACAAGAACCACTCTGGGTGAAACTTACTGGCAACACACACGTTCCCGTTAGCATCCGCACATTTGTTCACCGCCGCGCGTCCCGATCGGGTGGCCGGAGCATCTCATCACTAAGTCCACAAGACGAATGGGGTCGCCGCGATGAGCACTGAGGGACTCTCGATTCCTGGCATCTCGATGAGCAGCTCCGCCGCGGGAGCCGCCCGGGGGGACAGGCGCGTCAGCCTGACCGGGGCGTTCGCCGCGTTCCGGAAGCCCCTCGTCGCGACGATCGCCGTCGAAGCGGTGGTCGTGCTGCTGGCGGTGCTCGACGTCTGGCTCGTCGTGCCGCCCAAAGCACAGCCCTATTCGCTCTATCTGTCGGCCGCCGCGTGCCTCGCGGTCGTGGTGCGGCGGCGGTTCCCGTTCCTCGCGGTGCTCGCCGCGGTGCCGGGATTCTTCGCCGGATGGGCACAGCTCGCGTCGATGCTCAACCTCGGCATGCTCGCGACGCGGCGGCAACTGCACTGGCAGACCTGGGTCGGCGCGGGACTGGTGTTCACCTGCCGGTTCGTGCGGTGGCCGCTGCCGGAGTTCGCGGAACTGAGCTGGCGCGAACACGTCCTCGACGGGATCTACGGCGTGCTGGTGGCCGGAATGCCGATCGCGATCGGCCTGCTGATCGGGGCGCGCGCGGAGATCTCGGCGAAACTGCGCGAGCTGGCGAAGAGCCGCGACCGCGAACGCCGCTTCCACGCCGACGCGGTGCGCGCCGAGGAACGCGCCCGGCTGGCCCGCGAGATGCACGACGTGGTTTCCCACCAGATCACGCTGATCGCCATGCAGGCCGGCGCGCTGCAGGCGCAGGCGAAGGAGGGCCCGGCGCTGGAGACGGCGCAGGTCATCCGCCAGCTGTCGACCCGGACGCTTGAGGAACTGCGCTCGCTGGTGAGCGTGCTGCGCTCCAGCTCCGGGAACGACGGCCCGCGACCCGGGATCGGGGAGCTGGACCACCTGATCCGCGAGTGCGACGTCCCCGTGCAGCTGACCGTCGAGCAGCTCCCGGACACCCTGCCGAGCCAGGTCTCGGCGGCGGCGTACCGGACGGTGCAGGAATGCCTGACGAACGTCCACAAACACGCCCCCGGCGCGACGGCCACAATCCGCATCCACGCGGCGAGCGGCGCGCTGGACATCGAGGTGGAGAACGCCCGCGCCTGCCGTGCGGGCGAGGCTTTCCCGTCCGGCGGCCACGGGCTGACCGGGCTCGCCGAACGCGCCCGGCTGCTGGGCGGAAGCTTCGAAACGTCCGGGACCGAGGACGGCGGGTTCCGGGTGCGGGCGCGGTATCCGCTGGATCGCTGAGGTTGTGGTGAGTGGTTATGCCGGTTCTCACCGGCATAACCACTCACGACACGCCGCCACTGCCGGGCCTGGCCGCGCCCGCGCACCAGTGGTCCAGACCGCTAGGGCTCCAGTCTTTCTCCGCTGCCCGGGAACTAAAAAACCACCGGCCCTCGCCCTCGCGGACGGGAAGCCGGTGGTCCCGGAGAAACCGTGCCTCAGATCAATTCGCGGCGCTGGCGGAGGCGCTCGAGCGCCTCGGCGAGGATGGCCTCGCCGTCGGCGTCGCTGCGGCGTTCCTTCACGTAAGCCAGATGCGTCTTGTACGGCTCGGTACGAGGCGCGGCGGGCGGATTCTGCTCGTCCTGACCGCCCGGGAGCCCGCAGCGCGGGCAGTCCCATTCGTCGGGGATTTCCGCGTCCATCGCGAACGACGGGCGAGCCTCATGCCCGTTCGCGCACCAATACGACACCCGGCGCCGTGGCGCCGATTCACCCCGCTCCGATTCGCCCGAAGGACCGGCACCCACGCGGGTGCCGCGAATCGCGTTACCGCCAACCATGAATCCTCACCCGTTGGAATCGGCGGCGCGCCCCCCAATAGGCACGCCGATCGCAGTCCCCTTCCGGGGACCCGGTCAGACCTTGAGCAGGAGGCCGAGACCCACGATGCTGATCAGCCAGATGGCCCCGAGCAGCAGCGTGATCCGGTCGAGGTTCTTCTCGGCGACGCTGGACCCCGCGAGACTCGACTGCATCCCGCCGCCGAACAGGGACGACAGGCCGCCGCCCCGGCCGCGGTGCAGCAGCACGGCCACCACCAGCAGGACGCTGGAGGCGATCAACAGGATTTGCAGGAACAGCTTCATGTCATCCTCTGTGCTTGTCGGAGCATGCAGGGGTACGGCCGGACCCGCACAGCGTGCGGATCTTCACCGTACCCCTGGACTCGTCCACTGCTCTAGTGACGGACCGAACACACAGGCTACCCGGTAGTGCCCACGATCAGGGCAGCGGGCCACCGGCGGCGAGCGCGCAGAGCTTGGTGAACTCCTCGCCGTCGAGGCTCGCGCCGCCGACCAGCGCACCGTCGATGTTGTCCGCGGCCACCAGCTCGGAGACGTTCCCGGACTTCACCGAGCCGCCGTAGAGCACCCGGACCGCGGTGGCGACCTCGTCGCCGTACTTCTCCGAGAGCGTCCCGCGCAGGGATTTGCAGACCTCTTCGGCGTCGGCGGCGGTCGCGACCTTGCCGGTGCCGATGGCCCACACCGGCTCGTACGCGATCACGACGGCCTGCACCTGCTCGGTTTTGAGCCCCTTGAGGCCCTCGATCAGCTGGTCCCGGGTGTGGGCGAGGTGCTCGCCCGCTTCGCGGACCGCGAGCTCCTCGCCCACGCACAGGATCGGCGTGATGCCGTGCTTGAGCGCGGCCTTGACCTTCTTGTTGACCAGCTCGTCGGTCTCGCCGTGGATCGCGCGCCGCTCCGAGTGCCCGACGGTGACGAAGCTGCAGCCCAGCTTCGCCAGCATCGGGCCGGAGATGTCGCCGGTGAACGCGCCCGAGTCCTGCGGCGACAGGTCCTGCGCGCCGTAGGCGAGGGAGAGCTTGTCGGCGTCGACGAGCGTCTGCACGCTGCGGATGTCGGTGAACGGCGGCAGCACGGCCACGTCCACCTTCGCGTAGTACTTCTCCGGCAGCGCGAAGGCGATCTTCTGCACCAGGGCGATGGCCTCAAGGTGGTTGAGGTTCATCTTCCAGTTGCCTGCCACCAGGGGCTTGCGTGCCACTTAGTTCTTCCCCTCCAGCGCCGCCACGCCGGGCAGCTCCTTGCCTTCCAGGTACTCCAGCGAGGCGCCGCCGCCGGTGGAGATGTGCGAGAAGCCGTCCTCGGGCAGGCCCAGCTGCCGCACCGCGGCGGCCGAATCGCCGCCGCCGACCACGGTGAACGCGTCGCTGTTCACGAGCGCCTCGGCCACCGCGCGGGTGCCGCCCGCGAACGCCTCGAATTCGAAGACGCCCATCGGCCCGTTCCAGAAGACGGTCGCCGCGTCGGCGAGCTTCCGCGCGAACAGTTCGGCGCTGCGCGGGCCGATGTCGAGGCCCATGCGGTCGGCCGGGATGGCGGTGACATCGACGGCCTCGTGCGCCGCGTCGGCGGCGAAGCCTTCGGCCGCGAGCACGTCGACCGGCAGCACCAGTTCGACGCCGCGCTTCTGCGCCTCGGCGAGGAAGCCCTTGACCTGGTCGAGCTGGTCTTCCTGCAGCAGCGACGTGCCGACCTCGTAGCCCTTGGCCTTGAGGAACGTGTACGCCATGCCGCCGCCGATGAGCAGCCGGTCGACCTTGGTGAGCAGGTTCGCGATGACGCCGAGCTTGTCGGACACCTTCGAGCCGCCGAGCGCGACCACGTACGGCCGCTTGACGTCGTCAGTGAGCTTCTTCAGCACGTCCAGCTCGGCCAGCACGAGGCCGCCCGCGTACGCCGGGAGCACCGCGGCGATCTCGTAGACCGAGGCTTGCTTGCGGTGCACGACGCCGAAGCCGTCGGACACGAACGCCCCGCCCGGCGTCAGCGCGGCCAGCTCGGCCGCCAGCTCAGAGCGGTCCACAGCGTCCTTGCTGGTCTCGCGCGCGTCAAAGCGGACGTTCTCCAGCAGGACGACCTTGCCCTCGGCCAGTCCGGCGGTCAGCGCCTTCGCCGACTCGCCGACGAGGTCGCCGGCCAGCGAGACCTCGGTGCCGAGCAGCTCGCTGAGCCGCTTCGCGACCGGCGCGAGCGTGAACTTCGGGTCCGGCTCGCCCTTGGGGCGGCCGAGGTGCGCGGCGACGACGACCTTCGCGCCCGCCTCAGCGAGCTTCTTGATCGTCGGCAGCGCGGCGCGGACCCGGCCGTCGTCGGTGATGGCCGACCCGTCGAGCGGGACGTTCAGGTCGGAACGCACGAGCACGTACCGGCCCTGAACGCCCTCGCCCAGCAGGTCGTCGAGGTTCTTGACGCTCATCAGGTTCAGAGCTTCGAGCCGACGAGCTTGATCAGGTCGGCGAGGCGGTTGGAGTAGCCCCACTCGTTGTCGTACCAGCCGACGACCTTGACCTGGTCGCCGATCACCTTGGTGAGCGGCGAGTCGTAGATGCAGGACGCCGGGTCGGTGACGATGTCCGAGGACACGATCGGGTCGACCGAGTACTTCAGGATGCCGGCCAGCGGGCCCTCGGCGGCGGCCTGGTAGGCGGCGTTGATCTCCTCGACCGTGGCGGACTTCTTCAGGGTGACGGTGAGGTCGGTGGCCGAGCCGGTCGGGACCGGGACGCGCAGCGCGTAGCCGTCCAGCTTGCCGAGCAGCTCCGGCAGCACGAGGCCGATCGCCTTGGCCGCGCCGGTGGAGGCCGGGACGACGTTCAGCGCGGCGGCGCGGGCGCGGCGCAGGTCCTTGTGCGGGCCGTCCTGGAGGTTCTGGTCCTGGGTGTAGGCGTGGATCGTGGTCATCAGGCCCTGCTCGATGCCGAAGGCGTCGTTGAGGACCTTGGCCAGCGGGCCGAGGCAGTTGGTGGTGCAGGACGCGTTCGAGATGATCGTCTGCGAGCCGTCGTACTTGTCGTCGTTGACGCCGAGGACGACGGTCAGGTCCTCGCCCTTGGCGGGCGCGGAGATGATGACCTTCTTCGCGCCGCCGGCAATGTGCGCCTTGGCGGCGTCGGCGTTGGTGAAGAAGCCGGTCGACTCGACGACGACGTCCACGCCGAGGTCGCCCCAGGGCAGGTTCGCCGGGTCGCGCTCGGCGAGGGCCTTGATGGTCTTGCCGTCGACGACGATGCCCTCGTCGCTGACGCTGACCTCGCCCGGGAAGCGGCCCAGGATCGAGTCGTACTTGAGCAGGTGGGCCATGGTGGCGACGTCGCCGAGGTCGTTGAACGCGACGACCTCGATGTCGTGACCGCTCGCCTTCACGGCACGGAAGAAGTTGCGGCCGATCCGGCCGAAGCCGTTGACACCTACGCGAACGGTCACTGCTGCCACTCCTCTGGTGTTGATCACGGCGACGGCGCGCCGGCCGCCGGCCGCTGAAGTTGGTCACTGCGGAAGTTCCCCGGGGCGCCCGCCCCGGGCGGCTTCCGCGACTTCTGCGAATCGCTGCAACCCTAGCGTGCGGGCCCCGTTGCCCCGGACTGCCCTGACGAGACTTCCACCACTGCCGGGAGACGTCAAGAATCGATTAAGAACCCAGCTCAGCCGGGTGAGGGGCGCAAACGGGGCGAGCGCTCCCTCGGGGCCAGGGGGCGGGAGCGGACCAGTGGCTTGATCGGTCTTGGTGCCCCGGTTCACGCTGTCGGGCCAGTTTCGCCGGGCAGGTTTCGCCGGGACGGTTTCGCCGGGCCAGTTTCGCCGGGACGGTTTCGCCGGGACGGTTTCGCCGGGGCGGCGAGGGGCGGCGCGAGGTGCGGGCGGAGGAGGGGTGCGGCGGACGGGTTCGACGAGACCGGGACGGCGGAGGCCCGGGGCAGGCTCGGCAGGAGCGGGACAGCCGGGGGTCAGGACGCCGGGCTCGTCGGGACCGGCACAGCGGGGGCTAGGACAACCTGGCAGGAGCAGCACAGCAGGAGCAGCACAGCAGGAGCATGCTTCGCGTGCGCGAGGAGCACGACAGCAGCACGACGACCGCACTCGGCAAGACCCGCACAGCAACACGGCAGCCGAACTCGGCACCAGCACAGCAAACACGCTCCGCGTGCAGGACAAGCACGGCAGGGCGAGCTCAACGGACCGGCACAGCAGGAGCATGCTTCGCGTGCGGGACAAGCACGGCTGGGCGAGCTCAACGGGACCGGCACGGCGGGAACTCGGCACGAGGCCCGTCGCGCGAACCTCGGTGCGATTCGCGGCCGGACTCCCCCGAATCGCACCGCGCGCTCGACCCGGCCGTCACACCGCGCGCTCGACCCGGCCGCCGCGTTCCCCGCTGTGCCGGTCCGGGCCGCCTCGGGCGATTTGGGCTGTCGTGGCCCATCCGCCGGACCTCGCGGAGCGTGCTTGAGGAAACGCTTCGTTCCGCGCTCTCTCCAACGACTTGGCAACCGCGCGGTGCGGGTGTCCGGCAGGACCGGCTGCCAGGCGTCCCGAGAGCTGGGCAGCCTGGTCGCGCGGTGGGCGGGCCGCCGGGGTCGTCCGGCTCTCCCCTGTTCCGCCACCGCCTCTCGCGCGCGGAGCGTGCGGTCAGTCCGGCACAGTTCGGTTCGGCACAGTGCGCAGCGTCATTCAGTTCGGCACAGTGCGCCGCGTTATCCAGCTCCGCACAGCGCGCAGCGTCATCCAGCCAGCTCCTTCTCCGCCGGGGTCCGGAACTTCGGCACCACTCGCGCCTCCCCCAGCCATTCGCCCAGCCGGGCGGCCTCGGCGTCCACCGCGGCGGTCTTGTCCGCGCCGATGTCCTCCAGCAGGCGGACCGCGACTTCTCCCGACGGGCGGTGGCACCAGGCTCCGACGATCCGGCCGTCGCTCCAGACCGTCGGGCCGATGTTGCCGCTGCGGTCGAACAGGGCCGGGCGGTGCGGGCCGACGTACCAGTCCCGGGACTGCCAGCCCATCGCGGTCGGGTCGAGGGCCGGGAGCAGCGCGATCCACGGGCCGGGGGCGGCGACCGGGGCCAGGTCGCCGGGCAGGACGATCGCCGGTTCGCCGTCCAGGTCGACCTCGGCGGGGGCGACGGCGGCCAGGGCCTTTTTCGTCTGGCCTGCCGTCCAGCCGGTCCACCAGCGGAGGTCGGCGACCGGTGCGGGGCCGAAGGCGTGCAGCCATCGCCGGGCCAGTGCGGCTCGGGCTTCGGCTTCGGAGAGGCCTGGCCAGTCGGCGGGGACGGGGTCGGAGAGGCCGGACCCAGCGCTGGTACCGGATCCACGGCCAGCGCCGGGGCCAGCACCGGTTTCGACTCCAGAGCCGGGACCAGCACCAGCTTCGACCCCAAAGCCAGAGCCTGGACCAGCTTCGGCCCCACAGCCAGAGCCGGCACCAGCACCGGCCTCGGCCCCACGGCCAGAGTCAGGGACAACCGCCCCCGCCAGCCAATCGGTCAGCGGAGACCAGTGGTACTGCGTGCTCTGCCAGCTCCCCCGCGGACGCCCTCGCACGATGTGTCCCTCGGCGGCCAGCTGGAACAGCACCCGGCTGGTGACGTTGCCGATCGACTCGTACGGTTTTCCCTTCGCCATCAGCAGTTGCTGCCGCAGGCGCGGTTCGTCGTCCGCCAGCTGCTGCGCGGTCGCCGATCCCCTGGCGCGCAAGGCTTTTTCGACGCTCGCCATGACCTCGTCCAGCCATGCGCCGGGACGCGGGACATTCTCCGGATGCCCCAGGGTGCCCAGCTGCTTTTCCAGCAGGCGCCGTTGCCGGGCGGCGACGTCGTACGAGCACGCGGCTTGCACCGAACCGGCAGTGGCGATGTCGGTGACGAAAACGGTGCGCCGCATGCCGAGGACGCGCAGCAGGGTGCGCCGGGAGTACAGCGCGTCCTCGACGTCGGCGACCGAGACGTCGCGCACGCGCGACCAGGCGGACAGGTACACCGAAGCGGGATCGGTGGCGTGCAGCGCGACGACGCCGTCGACTGCTTCCTCGACGGTCGTCGCCCGAGCCGCTAGGTGGTGGCGTACGCCGAGGCGGGCCCGGCGTTGGGCGAGGGTCATCTTCACGACTCGATTCCTACCAGCAAGGTCCGACAGAAAACGCCTCTGCGCTGGTCAGCGGCCAGAACAGGCGAGCATGGCGGTGCGCACGCGGTTCCGGAACCAGCGCTGAGCCGGATCGGCGGCGGTCCGGGGGTGCCAGGCCAGGCCGAGTTCGACGGGCGGCAGGTCGAGCGGGACGGGGAAGGTTCGCAGGTCCAGAGCGGTCAGGAACGGATCCAGCCAGCCTGCGATGCCGATGGTGACCAGGTCGCTTTCGCTCGCCAGGATCAGGGCGCTCGGGTGGCCGGGGACGACCGCGGCGACCCGGCGGCGCAAGCCCAGCTGAGCCAGGGCGGCGTCGATCGGGCCTTGCTGCTTGCCTCGGCGGGAGACGCCGATGTGCTCAGCGGCGGCGAAGCCGGCCGGATCGATCGGCGCGGAGAAGAGCGGATTCCCTTGCCGCGCAATGCCCAGCACGGTCGAGTGCACCAACGGCTCCGTGCGGGTTTCCGGGTCGTGATGACCGGCGGCGCCGATTTCGAGGTCTACCCGGCCGTCGCGCAAAGCCCCGCTGTCCTCCGTGGACTCCGGGACGAAGATGACCTCGACGTGCGGGGCTTCGGCGCGGATGCGGGCGGTCAACGAACCAGCCAGGCCGCTCACCACCAGGTCGGCGGCTTGGACGGTGAAGGTGCGGCGGAGGTCGGAAGGAGTGAAGCCGGGGCCCGGGCCGAGGAGGCGGTCGGCCCGGTGCACCAGTGCGGCGACTTCGTCCTTCAACTCCAGGGCGCGCGGGGTCGGGACCAGGCCTTGACCCGCACGCACCAGCAGCGGGTCGCCGGCGGCGCGGCGCAGTTTGGCGAGGGTGCGGCTCACCGCGGCGGGCGAGCTGCCCAGTCTGGCCGCTGCGCGCGTCACGCTGCCTTCCTGGAGCAGGACGTCCAGCACGCGCAAGAGGTTCAGGTCCATGGCCGCCCCGAAAGGTTTGCGTTCAGCGGAAGAATTCCGTGCCGATTCTTGCATCGACGCGCAATCCGCGGCCGCCCAGAGTGGATCAGGTAGCCGAACGAAAGGAAGAACACCCATGCGAGAAGCGATCCTCGCGGTCGCGGGAGCGAAGGGGCCGGCGGTCGCCTTCTTCGACGTCGGGTCCGGGAAGCATCTCGGCACCGTCGAAGTGCCCGCTCAGCCGCACGACCTCTGCTTCGACCCGGTCCACCGCCTCGTCTGGACCGCGAGCGCGTACCGCCGCGGCGCCTACCACAGCCACGGCGAACGAGCGACCGAGCTGACCGCGATCGATCCGGATTCGCGCGAGGTCCTGGAGGTCGTCGATCTCTCGCCGGATCACGCGCCGCACGGTCTGGCGATCGATCCGGTGCGCGGGCTGCTGTACGCGACCGTCGAGGCCGGTCCGGGAAGCGAGGGCGGCCTGGTGGTCGTCGACACCGCGACGCGGCGGCCGGTCCGGCATCTCGCGGCCGGCGCGCCGGGGCCGCATTGGGTCGCGATCAGCCCGGACGGGCGGCGCGGGTTCGTGACCAACAAGGAAGCGCCGTTCGTGTCCTTTGTGGACCTTGACAGTGGCGAGGTCGAAAAGGTCTCTGTGCCGGGCAGCGAGGGGCTGGCGGTTTCCCGGGACGGCAAGCGGCTCTATGTCGCGGCTCCGTACCTGGAGAACGGAACCGAGCCGGTCCGCGCGGCGCCCGGGATCCGCGTGTTCGACGCGGTCACCGGGTCGCTCGAAACCCTGCTGCCGACGGAACGCCCGGTGCTGCCGATCCATTGCCCGACGTCCGGCGAGGTGCTGGCCGCCGAGCTGGGCGGGCGGTTGCTGGCGTTTTCGGCGACCAGCCACGAACTCCTCTGGTCGAGGGAGCTGCGGACGGAGTTCCCGCTGGCCATCCTGACCGATCCGGACGGCCGGCTCGCGTTCGTGTCCGGGGCGGCGGCGACCGAGGTGGAGGTCATCGATCTTGAGACCCGCACCCTGGTGACCACATTGGACACCGAGGCGGCCGGGGCGGCAGGCGGCCACGGGCTGGCGTACGTGCCCGTCGGCTGACGGGGTCCGGCGCGCGGTGTGCCGTCCGGGCAGACCGCGCGCCAGCCGTCAGGCCGGTTGTTCCTCTTCCGCCGATGCCGAATCCACCGACGGAGAAGAAGCACCGCGGCTGAACATCCGCGTCGCCGAAAGCCGCGCCACCCCGTCCGGATCCCCGAGGTCGTCGAGGGAATTCCGGATCGTCGCGTCCACCGACAGGTACTTCCGCCCGGCCCGCAGGTCCGCGTCGTTGCGCAGCCGCACGATCAGCGGGAATTCCGCCAGCGCGCCCGCGTCGAACAGGCCCGTCGTGTAGATCAGCTGCACGCCCAGCGCCTCCGCCACGGCCCGCTGCAGTTCCAGCAGATACCCGGCGGACGCCCGGCCGATCGGATTGTCCAGGAACAGCACGCCCGAATGCCGGTTCCGTGCCTTCCCCCGGTTGTTGGCCCGGAGCGCGGCGAGCGTGCAGTACAGGATGATCGCCGCGGTCAGCTGCTGGCCGCCGGAGAACACGTCGCGGATTTCCGACACCCGCTGGCGTTCGGTGCGCAGCACGGAGTCCGGCTTGAGCATGTCGACCCGGTACCCCTTGGGCGCGGCGACGTGCACCCCGCGCAGCACCAGCGACAGCCCGTCGCGCTTCACGTCGCGGCCGTCGGCGGTCTTGCCCGCGGCCGCCTCGTCGACGACCTCGCCCAGTTTTTCCGCCAGCACATGGTCTTCCAGCTCGGTGAACCGGATCCGCAGGAATTCCTGGCCGGACCAGTCGCCGAGCCCGTCCGGCAGCCGCGACACCCGCTGCGCCGACCGCAGGGTGCGCAACGCGCCTTCGACCATCCCCTGCAACCGCGTGATGATGCCGCCGCGGTGCCGGTCGATCTGCGCGAGGTCGTCGGCGAGCGTCCGCAGCCGGGGCCGCAGCGCCTCGCCCCATTCCGCCGCGTGCGCGGGAAGCTGGTCTCGCTTCACGGAAATCACCTGCTGCCGCACCGGCGTGCTGAGCTTCTCGAACCGTTTCTCGGTCGCGTACTGCGCCAGCTGGTCCGCCGCCGCGCGCACTCGCCGGTCGCCGGAGTCGGCCGCCGACTGCGCGTCGTTCAGGACGGTGTTGAGCTGGTTGTACCGGGTCCGCGCGGACTCGACATCGCCGTCGTAGGCGTCCGCGGGTTCCTCGGAACGCAAGTGCGCCAACGATTCCGACAGCAGCCCGAATCCCGAAGCCGAAGCCTTGCCCGCCTCCAGCGTCGCTTCCGCTGCCGCCCGGCGTTCCTGCAGCTCTTCCCACTTGCGGGCCGCCGTGGACACTTCCAGCGAAGCCGCGTCGATCAGTTCAAGGCCGTGTTCGATGTCGCGCGGTCGCTCGGCCGGAGGAGCGACGCCGGTCTGCAACGGCAGCACGTCCAGCTCGGCTCGACGCGTCGACACCTGCCCGATCGCCTCGGTGCGTTCTTCCTCCAGCGCGTCGACGGCTCGCCGCGCCCGCGCCAATGCCGCCGCCCGCGTGGAAGCGTCCGAACCGTCCGGCGTCTCAAGCAACGCCGCTGCGCGCGCCCGGACCTCTTCGTCCAGCGACTCCAACGCCGACGAAGCTGCCGCCTCGGCGGATTCCGCCTGCTCCAGCTCGGCCCGGAGATCGCTGCCGACCTCGACCTTCGCGTACGACTCGGAAGCCGACACGAAGGTGCGCCGCAATGCGTCCACCGGTTCCGAAGGCGCTTCGACGTCCTCCGGCAGCTCGGCCGCGCCCGGCACCTCGGCCAGCTCCGACCGTGCGGTGGTGACCGTGCGACGGTGTCCGTCAGCAGTCCGCTGCTCCTCCGCCGACTGCTCGCGCAACCGCGCTGCCCGGGACGACGCTTCGGCCGCCGAGGTCTCCGCGCGTTCCGCGATTTCCGTCGCCCGCTCGACTTCTTCGGTCCACTCCGCGACGCGCGCGGCCCTAGTGGACAGCTCGCCGAGCCGACGCGCCTTCTCCTCGGCTTCCGCTGAAGCGGTGCGCAACGCGGGAACTCGCTCCCGCAGGGCGGTGATTTTTTCGCTCAACCGGGCGAATTCCGCCTCGGCCTGCGCGAGCGCGGCCTGCGCGGTCTCCCGTGCGACGCGCGCGCTTTCGGCCTGCTCAGCGAGCGTCCCGATGGCACCGGCCGGATAGTCCTCGCGCCAGGTGGTGAGCTTCCAGGTCAACGCGCCGTCGGCCGCCAGCGACTCCGACAGCTGTTCCAGCCGACGCTGCCGTTCAGCGTGCCGCTGCGCCACGGCTTCCCGCTCGGTGTCGGCGGCTTCCTCGTCGTACATCGCCGGGTTCGGCGGCACGAGGAACTCGACGCCCGCCGCGGCCGGACCGTCCTGGTGGAACGCATCCGTGGTTCCGACCGCGATCACCGCGCTCGGCAACAGCCGGGAAGCCGCCAGCACTTCGCGTGCCCGCTTCACCTGCGCCGCGTCGTTCAGCAGCACGCCAGCGACGAGCTGCGGCATCCGCTCCAGCACTTCGCCGCGCCGCACCGAGTCCAGTTTGGACAGATAACGCCATCCCGACCACGCGGTGATCCCGGCCTGCTCCAACGCGTCCAGCGCGGCCTGGACATCCTCCGGCGGCGGCAGCAGTCCGCCCGACCCGAGTGCGGCCAGCGCCCGTTCGTCGGCCGACTCCTCCATCCGCAGCGCGGTCTGTTCCTTCTCCACCGTCGCGCTCGCGTCCCGCAAACGCTGCAGCAGCACCGGAAGATCGCTCTCCGGCTTGACGTCGTCCGCGCCGAGCAGCTCCATCAACCGCGGTTCGGCGGCCAGCGCGTCGGTCCGCCGGTGCGCGCGTTCGAGGTCTTCGGCTGCCCGGACGAGACGGTCCTGAGTGGACCCGGCTAGCTGGTGCGCCTCGTTCACCGAACGCTGCGCCGCTTGCAGATCCTCGCCGACCCGGTCGAGTTCCTGTTCCCGGCGAACGGATTCCGCCGCCGTGGCCTCGGCTTCCGCCCGCGCGGACCGGGCCGCTTCCGCGACATCCGCCCCGGAGGTCAGCAGCCCGCTCCGGACGGATTCAGAGATTTCCTCGCGCAGCTCGGCAATCCGCGACGACAGTCCGCGCGCCTCAGCCCGGCGGCCAGCCGCCAGGTTCGCCGCCTCGTCCCGCTCGGTCTGCGCCTTCTCCGCTTCGGCGCGCAACGCGTCCGCGTGCGCCTCGGCTTTGTCCGCCTGGCGCTGCGCATCCCGCGCCAGCGAAAGCAAACCGCGCCCCAACGCGACCGCCGCCGCGTCCCGCGCGGCCAACGCCGGCTTCGCCTTCTCCTCGCGGTTTCCGACCAGCTCGCGCAGGTCTTTCGCCTTGCGCGCAGCGTTCAGCCGGTTCAGCACGGTCGCGGTTTCGCGCCACGATTCCGCTTGCGTCTTCGCCTCGGCCAGCTCGCCGTCGACGCGCTCGCGTTCGATCTGCGCTTCTTCCAGCCGCAGCACCGCGACCAGCCGGCGCAGCTCGGTGACGCCCGCGGTCAGCCGCCGATGGTCGCCCTCGGCGAGCTTTTCCGCGCTCCGCACTTCCTCGACGTGCTCGTCCAGCCCCGACAGCCGCGCGTTCTCCAGCTCGTTGCGCGCGTGGATGCGCCCGGCCAGCTCGCCGAGATCCTCGCGTGCCGATTCGGCGATCCGGCGCGACGCCGCGGCCACGCCTTCCTCCTCGGCCAGCGGACCGAGCAGTTCCAGCGCGCCCTCGACGAATTCCTTCTCCGCCATCAGATCGCCGCGCTGCGCGAGGTTGTTCGCGTACGTGGACACGACCTCGGCGAGGTCCTTCGGCTCGTCCTCCGACAGCACCGCGCGCAGCAGGAACTCCACGAACGCCTCGTCGGTGGAGAACTGGAACGCGTCGGCCGCCTCGCCCTCGCCCGCGTTCATCGCGCGCTGGTAGCGGAACAGCTCGGTGTCGAGGCCGAGCTGGTCGAGCCGCCCGGTCCACTCGTGGTGCCGGCGCGTCCAGAACAGCTCCAGCTCCGGTTCGGCCATCGCCGCGCCCGCGATCCGGTCGTGGAACCCGGACATGGTGAGCAGCCTGCCGTCCTCGGTCAGCGGCAGCGAATCGAGGGCGACGTCGGCGGTCGGGCGGAAACAGTACCAGGAGTCGACCAGGTTCTCCGAGTCCGCGGACGTCACGTGCCCGCGCCACTCCGACACCTTGCCGGTGATCACCCGCTGGCCGGTCTCGACGTGCAGCCACTCCAGCACCACGTGCGCGACGTCCTTGGCCGTCACGAACTTCTCCAGCACCTTCGTGCTCGTGGTGCCGACGACCTGGCGCCGCCCGGGCAGCATCACCGAGAAGATCAGCTTGATCAGCACGGACTTGCCGCCGCCGTTCTCCAGGAACAGCACACTCGCCGGCGACGGGCGGCGCACCGGGCCGCCGGCGTGGATGCCCGCGGAGAACAGCGCGTCCTGCTTCGGCGCGGTGATCGTGGCCCCGACGCCGCTGAAGTCCAGCACCACGTCCTGGTACCGGGCGCCCGCCGGGCCCACCGAATGCAGGCGGACCCGCGAAAGCTCGTACATCCGTTTCCCCTCTACCGAGCCTGATCCACGGCGGACCGCGCCATCCGGTCCGAGCAGCTCGCCCTCACGACAGCGTGTCCGAGGCGGCCGCGCGCAGCGTGCCCCCGGCGCCGGCGACCGCAACCACATCGAGCGCGAGCAGATCGTCGAACGCGGCGTCCGCGGCCAGCTCGCGCACCTGGATCTGATACCGCGGCGTCGTCCGGTAAGTGCCGCCCTGCTCGTCGCTCACCGGCACCAAAAAACCTTGGTCGGCAAGGAATCGCAGCGCCCGCGACACCATGCCGCGCGTGGTGTCGGCCGCCATCCGGCCGTCCTTCGTCGCCGCAGCCGCCGGGCGACGGGCATACGCGCGCCACGCCTGCTCCAGCTCTGGCGCGTCCGCCAGCGGGTCGTTGTTCGCCTCCGCCAGCTGCGCCCGCTCGTCGAGCACGCGCGCCGCCTCGCGGACCATCGCGTCGACCTGCTCGACGCTCACCCGGCCGATGTAAGTGTCATTGGCCAGGTCGTCCGGCCGCGGGTAGCCGAGCGCGGCCGTCGCGAGGTGAATCAGGCCGTGCAGCACCTTTTCCGTTTCGCGCCGCTCGCGGATCTTGGCCTGCCGGGCGTAGCTGTCCATCTTGATCTCGAAGACGGACTCGTCGGTGGCCGCCAGCACGCACCCGGCCTGCTGCGTCACCTCCAGGACCATCAGCCCGAGCCCGGACGCGACCGCGTGGGTGAGCGCCTTGAACGCGTTGTCCTCGCCGTAACGGCGCACCAGCTCGCCGTACACGACGTCGCGCGCGGGCAGCTGCTTCGGGCGCATCCCGAACGCGACGAGGCGCGCGGCGGCCTCGGCGTCGACGCTCGTGTGCGTCACGGGCATCAGGCGACCTCCTCGGTCTCGTCGTCAGCTCGTTCGACCTCAGCGGTGGACAGCAGCAGATCGGCCCCGCCGAAGTCCGGGTCGTCGAGCAGGGTGCCGTCGTCGACGGCGAGCAGCACGTGGCGTTCCCCCTGCCGGCGCGCCGCGCCGACCTCGGGACTGTAAGCGTGCAGCGCACGCAGCGCGACCAGGGACGCCAGGTTCGGCTGCCCGGAGCGGCGCGCGTCCTCCAATAGCCCGGACAGCCGGCGCGGCACGTCGGGCAGGTCGAGCAGTTCGTCGGCGAGCCGCCACACGTCGTCCCCGAACCGGTCGGTCACCTCGGCGGGCACCAGCTCCGGTTCCGGCACCTCGCCGACCAGCTGGTCGCGTTCCGGGGCGGGCCGCAGCAGCAGCGACACCAGCGAGGACAACGACGGCACGACCGGCGTCGTGATTCCCGCGACGGCGTGGAAGAAGTGCTCGGCGGGCGCGGTGGCGTCGGCGAGCGGCAGGCCGAGCGTCGGCATCAGGAGCTGGCCGAACAGGTCGATCGTGGCCCGCTGCGGCGGTCCGGAGAACTGCTGGCGGTCCTGTTCGGCGCGGAAGACCGCCCCGGCGTCGGCCAGCCGCGACTGGAGCCGGGTGTGCCGCCGGATGCAGTCGGCGACGATGTCGACCAGCTCGGCCGCGCGGCGCTTGTGGTCGGCATCCTCGGACTCGTCGCGCGCGGTGGTGATGTTCTTCAGGATCGCGTTCTCGGCGCGGAACCGGGACTCGATGTGCCCGAGCGCCGACTCGATCAGCTCCGGCACCTCGCTCTCCCAGTCGACCGCACGCACGTCGCGGCGGGTCGCGTCGAGCTTCGCGCGCAGCGTCTCGCCGTACTGCACGGTGCGGTAGCGCGCCTGTTCCGCGGCGAGCTTCGCGTCGGCGAGGCGGCCGCGGTTGATCAGGTTCTCCAGCTTCACCTCGGCGGCGATCTGCGCCGACTCGACGTCCGTGTCCAGCGCGCCGACCAGCACGTTGATCGCCTCGTCGGTGGCGCGCAGGTACACCTCGCCGTCGGGAGCGGCCAGCTCGACCAGGAGTTTGAAGTCGAACTGACGGCGCTGGTAGCCGCCGGGGCCGAGCGAGCCGTACACGCGCCGGAAGCCGCGGTCGGTGGTGCCGACGTTGATCAGGTTGTCCAGCACCCATTTGGCGACGCGCACGTGCTCGTCCGGCATCCGTGAGGGCGCCTGCAGCGAGATGAACGGCAGCAGCCGGTCGATGACCTGGTCGTGGCCCGCCCCGGTGTCGAAGTCCATCGCGATGGTGACCTGGTCGATCGTGTGCAGCGCGATCTCGGCCATCTGGTACACCGTGGCGTCGGCCCAGTCGAGCTTCGCCTTGCGCGCGTCGAGGTCGTGCAACGGCGCGGTGCAGGCGAGCGCCTTCAGCCGACGGGTCAACCCCTCGTCGGCGAGCCCGGCCGCACCCATCTCGTCGTATCGCACAGCAGGTCAGGCTAGTCGGCCTGCCCGGGCGCCCGCACACGCGGACGGCTAGCGTGGGCGGCATGCGGGAGATGAGCAGGGCGGAGTGGTGGAAGTTCGCGAGCGAGGGCACGCGGACCGGGATGCTGGGGATCGTGCGGGCCAGCGGAGCCCCGGTCGTCACGCCGGTGTGGTTCCTGCTGAACGAGGGGCCCGGCGGCGACGAACTGATCTTCACCACCGGCACGGACACGCTCAAAGGCAAGGCCCTGCGCCGCGACGCGCGAATCTCGCTCGCCGTGGACGACCAGCGGCCGCCGTTCTCGTACGTCCAGTTCACCGCCGAGGCGGAGCTGCACCACGACCTCGGCGAAATGCTGGAGTGGGCGACCCGGCTCGGCACGCGGTACATGGGCGAGGAGAACGGCCCGGCCTACGGCGAGCGCAACGCCGTTCCCGAAGAATCCCTCGTCCGGGCGAGGATCACGAAGGTGATCGCGCGGGCGGACATCGCCGGCTTCTGACCCGCCGGTTCTTCCGGCGCGCGCTCCGCGGCTGTGCCGGGCTGTGCCGGGCTGTGCCGGGCTGTGCCGGGCTGTGCCGGGCTGTGCCGGGCTGTGCCGGGCTGTGCCGGGCTGTGCCGGGCTGTGCCGGGCTGCGGAGCGTAATGCCGCGATCGCACTATTGACACCGCACCTGCCGAGGGTGTGTGATCTGTCCCAATAAATAGGAAACTTTCC
Source organism: Amycolatopsis rubida (assembly GCF_900115345.1). GTDB lineage: Bacteria > Actinomycetota > Actinomycetes > Mycobacteriales > Pseudonocardiaceae > Amycolatopsis > Amycolatopsis rubida. Next base: position 254,902 of record NZ_FOWC01000005.1, read on the forward strand.
TAACGAAGACGTTCCTCCCGCCGCCGCCCCGATCCCCCTCAAGCAGGAGGCCCCCGTGGCACGACGCTCGACGTTGAGCGCGCTGTTCGCCGGCACCGCGCTCGGCTGCGCACTGCTGACCCCCGTGACCGCGACCGCGGCGACCGGGGATTACGAGTCCGAGGACGCGACGCTGTCGGCGGCCAAGATCGCCACGAACCACTCCGGCTACTCCGGCAAGGGATTCGTGGACTTCGGCAACCTCGTCGGCAGCTACGCCGACTACTCGGTCAACGCGGCCCAGGCCGGCACGCACACGCTGACTTTCCGCTATGCCAACGGAACCGCCGACGACCGGCCGATGAAGCTCGTGGTCGACGGCGGCGACAAGGGCACGGTTTCCTTCCCTGGCACCGGTTCCTGGACGACGTGGAAGACCGTCACTGCGACCGTGCAGCTCACCGCGGGCATCAACCACGTGCGCACCGTGTCGGCGTCCGCGAACGGCGGGCCCAACACCGACAAGCTCACCGACAGCTTCTCCGCCCCGTCCGACACCGAGCCGCCGACGCCGCCGAAGAACTTCCAGGCGTCGAACATCCGGCCCACCGCGGCCGATTTCCGCTGGGAAGCGGCGACGGACAACGTCGGCGTCACGCGGTACGAGATCAACCGAGGCGGCAACACGCTGAAGGTCGTGGACGGCAAGACCACCTCGGCGACCGTCGACCAGCTGACGCCGAACACGTCGTACGACATCTCGGTGATCGCCTACGACGCGGCGGGAAACCCGTCCCAGCCGAGCAACGTCGTCGGTGTGAAGACCCCGCCCAGCGACGACAAAACCCCGCCGAGCGTGCCCGGTTCGCTCAAGGCGACCGGCAGCACCTCGGACAGTATTTCGCTGTCCTGGAAGCCTTCCACCGACGACAGCGGCTCGATCGCGGGCTACGACGTGTACCAGGGCGGCACCGTCGTCTCGACCACGTCGCAGACTTCGGCGACAGTCACCGACCTCAAGCCGAACACGTCCTACACGTTCACCGTGAAGGCGCGTGACCCCAACGGAAACGCCTCCGCGGCGAGCAACTCGGTCACCGCGAAGACCGCCAGCGACAGCGGTACCGGCGGCGGAATCCCGTCGTACGACAAGGACATCGCGAAGGTCGACCTCGGCTGGGCGGTCGGATTCCTGCCGAACGGCAACGCCCTGGCAACCGAGCGAGACCGGTTCGAACTGCTGCAGATCACCCCGGACGGCAAGAAGAAAACACTCGGCAAGATCCCCGGCGTAGTCACCACGAACGGCGAGGGCGGGCTGCTCGGGCTGGCGATTTCGCCGCGGTGGAACACCGACCACGCGGTGTACCTGTACCACACGTCGTCCAGCGACAACCGGGTCGTGAAGGTCACCTACGACGGCACCACGCTGTCGAAGACCACCACGCCGGTGCTGACCGGCATGTCGAAGAACCAGTACCACAACGGCGGCCGGATCGCGTTCGGCCCGGACGGGAAGCTGTACGCCACCGTCGGCGACGCGAAGGTCAAGGCCAACGCGCAGAACAAGAGCTCGCTCAACGGCAAGATCCTGCGGCTCAACCCGGACGGTTCCGCGCCGAGCGACAACCCGTTCTACGCCACCGGCGGCAACGCGCGCTACGTCTGGAGCTACGGGCACCGCAACCCGCAGGGGCTCGCCTGGGATTCGCACGGGCGGCTGTGGTCGTCGGAGTTCGGCGAAAGCAGCCAGGACGAGCTGAACCTGATCCAGAAGGGCGGCAACTACGGCTGGTCGGCCTGCGAGGGCACGATCGGCGACTGCAAGGGGACGATCGCGCCGAAGAAGACGTGGCCGACCTCGCAGGCCGGGCCGTCGGGCATCGAAATCGTGAACGACTGGATCTACGTCGCGGCGGTGACCGGCAAGCAGTTGTTCGCGACGCAGATCAAGGGCGACAGCATCGGCACCGTGTCAGCGGTGTTCTCCGGCCGCTGGGGCCGGCTGCGCTCGGTGACCAAGACGCCGGACGGGCACCTCTGGGTGACCTCGACGAACAACGACAAGCTCGGCGGCACGCCGGACACCATCGACAACGTGGTGGTGCAGCTCAAGTTCCCCGGCGCGGCGCTCGCCGGATAAAGCCGCGGCGGGGGTGACCGGAGCGGCGCCGGTCACCCCTGCCGCACCTTATTCTTTCACCAGTTCGTAGCAGCGGATGCGCGCCTTCGCGTCGAAGACGGGGACCGTGATCATGATTTCGTCCGCGCCGGTTTGCTTCGCCAACTCCGCGAGCCGCGCTTGGACCTGCTCCCGCTCCCCGTATGCCTGCGCCGCGCGGAAGTGTTCGAGCTGCGGTGCCATCTCCGGCGCGAACTCGTACCCGGCTGCCTCTTCCGGCGTGAGCATCGGCTGGTCTCCCCCGCTGCCGGTGAGCAGGTGGGATTTGAGGACGTTCATCGGGCCGGACAGATACTCGGCCTCAGCCTCGGTGTCCGCGCAGATCGTCTCGACGCACAACAGCACGTACGGCGTGGAACGCCACTTCGACGGCTGGAACTTCTCCCGGTAACGCTCCAGCGAGGGCGCGGTGTTGTCCGGCCGGATGTGATGCGCGAACGCGATCGGCAACCCGCGCTCGGCCGCCACCTCCGCGCCCGCCGGGCTGGAACTGAGCAGCCACGGCTCCGGCACGGTCACTCCGCCCGGGAGCACCTTGTCACTGCCGAGATACTTCAGAAGCTCGTCGACGTCCGCGTGATAGTCGGCTTCCTGGGCCGGCTCGGCTCCGCGGCGCAACGCCCGGATGATGTCCGGATCGAGCGCGCCAGGCCCGCGGCCCACGCCGAGATCGACCCGGCCGCCGTTGAGCGCGGACAAGGTGCCGAACTGCTCAGCCAACGCGAACGGCGCGTGATTCGGCGCGAGAACCCCGCCGGACCCGACCCGGATCCGGGACGTCACCGCGCCCGCGTGCGCCGCGAGCACCTGCGGGGAGGCACTGGCGATGGCCGGGGAACCGTGATGCTCGGCAAACCAGAGCCTGCGGTAGCCGAGTTCGTCGACCCTGCGCGCGACCGCGGAGAGCGGTTCGAGCGCCGCGGTGGCCGACTGCCCGGCCTCGACCAGCGCGAGTTCAAGTGCGGAGAGCGGCAGATCGATCATGCCCCCTACGGTAGCGAACGCGGCGGTGTGGCGGGGGTGATTTGTCCACTGTGGACGAAGTCTTTGACGGCGAGGCCCGGAGCCGGGAGCGGGTCGGTTGGCGGGGTGCGGACACAGCGCGGCGCGGCGCGGAAAACGCAGTGCGGAGCGGTGGGTACTGCGGAAGACGCAGCGGAACGTTCGCGGAGCAAGGGATGACACAGGGCTTGGCCAGTGCGACGGGGTTCTTCGGCAGGCGCACCCTCGTGAGACTCCCGCCACCGCTGAACGCGACTCCTCGCCCAGCCTCGCAGTTGGCGTCTCGGCGGGCGCTTCTCCCGCTCAGCCGCCGCAGCTGGTCCCGGCGGACCGGTGAGCTGCAGCGCTCCGCCTGGCAACCTGAATCGTCGTGAGTGTGCATACCGGTTAGAACCGGCACGAACACTCACGAGACTCCCGCCACCGCTCGGCCATGCCCCTGCGAGACCGCTGGCCCAGCGGCCGACTGGCAATCCACCGCGAAGGCATGAGGCAGGCCGCCCTTCCCCGCGCAGGCCGCCCTTCCCCGCGCAGGCCGCCCTTCCCACGCAAGCCGCCCCTTCCCGCGCAAGCCGCCCCTTCCCGCGCAAGCCGCCCCTTCCCGCGCAAGCCGCCCCTTCCCGCGCAAGCCGCCCCTTCTCGCGCAGGTCGCCGCGACCGGGCGAAGCGGGCTGCCCGCTGAGGACGCCGCAGACCGGGACAGGCCGGCCGCCTCTCCCGCACATCACCGCGGCGGGGCTCAGCAATACCCTGGCCAGAACCCCGCCGACAGCCGCGTCAGGCTTCTTCTTCCAGCATTTCCGGGGTGACCGCCGATTCGGTGTCCGGGATGCTCAGCTCCTTCGCCCGCTTGTCCGCCATCGCGAGCAAACGCCGGATCCGCCCGGCCACTGCGTCTTTCGTCATCTGCGGGTCGGACAGCTGGCCCAGTTCCTCAAGCGACGCCTGGCGGTTCGACAAGCGCAGGCGGCCGGCGGCGAGCAGGTGGTCCGGGGCGGTGTCGCCCAGGATCTCCAAGGCGCGTTCCACCCGGGCGGCGGCGGCGACGGCGGCGCGGGCCGAGCGGCGCAGGTTCGCGTCGTCGAAGTTGGCGAGGCGGTTGGCGGTCGCCCGCACTTCGCGGCGCATCCGGCGTTCTTCCCACTGCAGCACGCTCGTGTGCGCGCCCAGACGGGTCAGCAGGGCACCGATGGCGTCACCGTCTCGGACTACGACCCGGTCCGCGCCCCGTACCTCCCGGGACTTCGCCTGGATGCCCATCCGCCGGGCCGCGCCGACCAGGGCCAAGGCCGCTTCCGGGCCGGGGCAGGTCACTTCCAGGGAGGACGAGCGGCCCGGTTCGGTCAGCGAGCCGTGGGCCAGGAAGGCGCCGCGCCAGGCTGCTTCGGCGTCGGCCACTCCGCCGGACACCACGGCGGCGGGCAGGCCTCGCACGGGGCGGCCGCGCTGGTCGATCAAGCCAGTCTGGCGCGCCAGGCCTTCGCCGTCCTTCACCACGCGCACGACGTACCGCGTCCCCTTGCGCAGGCCGCCGCTCGCGGTGATCACGTGCACGTCCGAATGATGTCCGTACAGCTCGTGGATCTCCTTGCGCAGCCGCCGCGCGACCGATCCCGTGTCCAGCTCCGCTTCGACCACCACCCGGCCGGCCACGATGTGCAGCCCGCCCGCGAAGCGAAGCAGCGACGCGACCTCCGCCCGGCGCGGCCCGATCTTCGTGATCTCGAGCCGGCTCAGTTCGTCTTTCACCGCGGCGGTCATCGCCATGTACTGCCCCTCCTGCCTTTCGCTGCGCGCCCGCCGTCACCCACAGTGCTCCCCGCCGAGGCCGAGTGCCTCTCGCATGCACTGGGCGAGCGCACCAGGATCATGCCGTCCCGCCACGACCGGGTCGGCCACCGCCCCCAGGCAGGCCCTGGCTCCGAGGCGTTCGGCCGCGCGGCGCAGGCTTGCCGGGTCAGGGACGGAATCACGGTCCGCGACGACGGCGTCGACCCGCAGCGCGGGCGCGTGCTCGAAGAGTACGTCCAGATGCCGCTCCGGGGAGAATCCGCCGGTTTCCCCCGGTTGGGGGACAAGATTCAGCACGACGACCTTCGTCGCCGTCGTGCGCACGAGCGCGTCGTGCAGATCCGGGACCAGCACGTGCGGCAGCACGCTGGTGAACCACGAGCCGGGGCCGAGGAACACGACGTCCGCCTCCAGCACCGCCTCGATCGCCTCCGCGCAGCCGCGCGGCGGGCGTTCCTGGCGTCCGGCCGGGTGCAGCGTGATGCGGTGCACCTGGCCGGGCGTGCTGGCGACCGCGACCTGGCCGCGGATGCGCCGGATCGCGTCCGGGTCCTCGCTGTCCAGGCCGCTGACCTCGCCCTCGATCTCCAGCGGCTCCGGCGACATCGGCAGCACCCGGCCGGAGATGCCCATCAGCCCGCTCGCCTCGTCGAGCGCGGCCACCGGGTCGCCGAGCACCTCGAACAGCCCGGCGAGCAGCAGGTTGCCGACCGCGTGCCCGGCGAGCGCGCCGTCGCCGCCGAAACGGTGCTGGAACACCTCCGCCCACAGCCGCCCGCCGTCCTCGGCGGCGAAGGCGGCGAAGGCCTGGCGCAGGTCGCCCGGCGGCAGCAGCCCCAATTCGCGGCGCAGCCTGCCGGACGACCCGCCGTCGTCGGCCACCGTCACCACCGCCGTGACGGCGCGGGTGATCCGCCGGAGCGCGGTCAGCGTCGCATGAAGCCCGTGTCCTCCGCCCAGCGCCACCGCGCGCACGTCACTCCCGGCCAAGATCCCGGTGCACCACCTTTACTGCCATGCCGTCCTCATTGGACAGTCGCTGGGCGAGTTCCTCGGAGATCGCGACGCTGCGGTGCTTGCCGCCGGTGCAGCCGACCGCGAGCGTCAGGTACCGCTTGCCCTCGCGCTTGTAGCCCGCGCCGATGAGCCGCAGCAGCTGGTGGTAGCGGTCGAGGAATTCCTCGGCGCCTTCCTGCGACAGCACGTAATTGCGCACCTCGCCGTCGAGGCCGGTGTGCTCGCGCAGCTCCGGGATCCAGAACGGGTTCGGCAGGAACCGCACGTCCATCACCAGGTCGGCGTCCATCGGCAAACCGTACTTGTAGCCGAAGGACAGCACGGTGACACGGGTCTGCGTGCTGGCCTCGGAACCGAACGCGTCCTCGATCTTCGCGCGCAGGTCGTGCACCGACAGCGCGGACGTGTCGAGCACCAGGTCGGCCTCCTCGCGCAGCGGCGAAAGCAGCTTGCGCTCGGCGGTGATGCCGTCGGCGAGCCTGCCGTCGCCCTGCATCGGGTGGCCGCGGCGGACCGATTCGAAGCGGCGCACCAGCACCGCGTCGGTAGCCTCCAGGAACAGCACGCGCGGCTTGTACCCGCGCGCGTCCAGGTCCTTGATGACCGAGGCCAGGTCGTCGGTGAACGCGCGGGAACGCACGTCCATCACCACCGCCACCTTCGTGATCGCCCCCCGCGCCTGCGCGCCGAGCTCGACCATGGTGGCGATCAGCTCCGGCGGCAGGTTGTCGACCACGAACCAGCCGAGGTCCTCCAGGCATTTGGCCGCCGTGGAGCGGCCCGCGCCGGACAGGCCGGACACGACCGCGACCTCCATCCCGCTGCCCCGTTTTTCCTCTTCCGCACTCACGTCTGCGCTTCCTTCCCGATCACGACCCCTGGTCCCCTCCCGGCACTGCCTGCGGCGCGGCGCCGGTCTCCCCGGCCAGCGCCGCCACCACGGCCTCGGCAGTGCGCCTGCCGAAACCGGGCACCGCTTCGATTTCCTCGACCCGGGCCTGTTTGAGCTTCTTCACCGAGCCGAAGTGCTTGATCAGCGCGGTGCGCCGAGCCTGCCCGAGTCCGGGCACACTGTCCAATTCGGACGTCTGCATGCGCTTGGCGCGCTTTTCGCGGTGGTAGCGAATGGCGAACCGGTGCGCCTCGTCGCGCAGCCGCTGCAGCAGATACAGCGCGTCGGACGTGCGCGGGAGGATCATCGGGTCCGGTTCCGCCGGCAGCCACACCTCTTCGAGCCGCTTCGCGAGCCCGACGACGGCGATGTCGGTGATGCCCAGTTCGGCGAGCACGTCTGCGGCCGCGGTGGCCTGCGGGCCCGCGCCGTCGACGACCAGCAGGTTCGGCGGGTACGCGAACTTGCGCGGGCGGCCGGTCTCCGGGTCGATCCCGGCGCGCACCGGCCGGACTGCCTCCTCCCCTGCTTCCTCGACGGTCTCGTCAGCGGTTTCCGTTGTCTCAGCCGCGTTTTCGGCCGTTTCCTTGAGATAGCGGTGGAATCGCCGCCGCACGACCTCGGCGATGGACGCGACGTCGCCCTCGGTCGCCGCCTCCCGCAGCGCGAACTTGCGGTACTCGGACTTGCGCGGCAGCCCGTCCTCGAACACCACCAGCGACGCCACGACGTCGCTGCCCTGGATGTGGCTGATGTCGATGCATTCGATGCGCAGCGGCGCGCTGTCGAGCGCGAGGTAGTCCTGAAGCTCCTGCAGCGCCGCCGACCGCGCGGTGAGATCGCCCGCGCGGCGCAGTTTGTGCTGGGTGAACGCTTCCTTGGCGTTGCGCTCCACCGTTTCCGCGAGCGCCTTCTTGTCGCCGCGCTGCGCCACCCGCAGCCGCACCCGCGACCCGCGCAGGCCGGACAGCCACTCGGCGACCGCGTCGGCGTCGGCGGGCAGCTCCGGCACCAGCACCTCGCGCGGGACGACCGGACCGGCCTCGACGTCGTCGCGGCCCACGCGGTCGGATTCCTCGCCGTAGAACTGGGTGAGGAAGTGGTCGACCAGCGCCGGGACGTCCATTTCCTCGGCCTTGTCGATCACCCAGCCGCGCTGCCCGCGCACGCGCCCGCCGCGCACGTGGAACACCTGGACGGCGGCCTCCAGTTCGTCGTGCGCGAAGGCGACGAGATCGGCGTCCGTGCCGTCGCCGAAGACCACGGCTTGCTTCTCCATCGCACGCCGCAACGCGCCCAGATCGTCCCGCAGCCGTGCGGCTCGCTCGAACTCCAGCTCCTCGGAAGCGGCGGCCATCTCGCGTTCGAGCCGCTTCATCATCGCGTCCGTGCGGCCGGCGAGGAAGTCGCAGAAGTCCTCGACGATCGCCCGGTGCTCGTCCGCCGACACCCGGCCGACGCACGGAGCCGAGCACTTGTCGATGTAGCCGAGCAGGCACGGCCGCCCGATCTGCCCGTGCCTGCGGAAGACTCCGGCGGAACAGGTGCGAGCGGGGAAAACGCGCAGGAGAAGATCGAGCGTCTCGCGGATCGCCCACGCGTGCGCGTACGGCCCGAAGTAGCGGACGCCCTTCTTGCGCGCGCCGCGGTAGACGTGCAGCCGGGGGTACTCCTCGTTCATCGTGACCGCGAGGACCGGATAGCTCTTGTCGTCCCGGTAGCGGACGTTGAACCGCGGGTCGAATTCCTTGATCCAGTTGTACTCCAGCTGGAGCGCCTCGACCTCGGTCCCGACGACGGTCCATTCGACGCTCGCCGCGGTGGTGACCATCTGCCGCGTGCGCGGATGAAGGCCGGACAGGTCGGCGAAGTACGAGTTCAGCCTGCTGCGCAGGCTCTTCGCTTTGCCGACGTAGATGACCCGCTTGGCGTCGTCGCGGAACTTGTACACGCCAGGCGAGTCCGGGATGCTCCCCGGCTGAGGTCGGTAGGTGGTCGGATCAGCCACGTGCCCCACTGTATGGCGAGGGCCCGACAGTTTCGGTGAGACCCCTGGGCAGAGCCGCCTGCCGCCGATCCGAATGTTCAGGACGTTTCCGACGTTCGTCGGTTCCTGGCCGGTGAGTGCGCGATTACGTTCGGTTTTCCCGAGATCCCCTCCCCGAAGGAAACCCGCCATGCGTACCCGTTTCGCCGCCGCAGCCCTCACCGCTGCCGCGGCGCTCTCGTTCGCCGTTCCCAGCGCCGCCACCGCGGCCGAACCGAGCATCATCGGCGGCAGCACCGCGCCGTCGGTCAGCTGGGGCGCGCAGGTCTACGTCAACACGCCCGGCCGTGACTTCCAGGGCTTCAACTGCTCCGGCACGGTCATCGCCCCGGACTGGGTGATGACCGCGGTGCACTGCCTCGACCAGGACGGCTCCGGCATGTTCGTCCGAGTCGGCACGAACACCCTCTACGGCGGCACCAAGATCGCCGTCGACCGCGAAGAGCAGTCCCCCAACGGCGACATCGCGCTGCTGCACCTCGCGCAGTCCACGTCGGCGGGCCCGATCTCGCTCGGCAGCTCCGACCCGTCCAACGGCAGCACCAACCAGCTCTACGGCTGGGGCCGCACCACGCCGAGCGGACCGCCCGCGTCGGCGCTGAAGGTGGCGAACGTCAAGGTGACCGGCCGGTCGACGGATGCCTACGGCGGCCGCGCGATCCAGAGCGTCGGCATCGACGGCTCAGCGTGGAAGGGCGACTCCGGCGGACCGGAACTGTCCGGCGGCGCGCAGGTCGGCGTCGCGTCGACGGTGCAGAACCAGAGCGGTTCGAACACCCGCGGCACCAACAACTACGCGAGCGTCGCTTCGAGCCGCTCGTGGATCCGGAGCACCGCGGGCGTGTGACGTTCCCGGTCCGGGCGGGTCGTTCGCGGACCCGCCCGGACCGCCGCGGAACCGCGCTGCCGTACCGTGGTTTGGCCCGCCCGCCGACCGCTCAGGGAGCGCACCCGCCATGTCTGTCCGCGTCGCCACCTGGAACGTCAACTCGATCGTTCCCCGCCTGCCCCGCGTGCTCGACTGGCTCGACAGCACCGCGCCGGACGTGCTGTGCCTGCAGGAACTCAAGAACACCACCGAAGCCTTCCCCGCCGAGGAGATCGCCGCGCGCGGGTACGAGATCGCGGCCTACGGGCTCGGCCGGTGGAACGGGGTCGCGATCCTTTCGAAAATCGGACTGGACGACGTGGTGCGCGGCCTGCCCGGCGAGCCCGGCTTCGACGGGCGGGCCGAAGCCCGTGCGATCGGCGCGACGTGCGGCGGGATCCGGATCTGGTCGGTGTACGTGCCGAACGGGCGCGAGCCGGAAAACCCGCACTACGCCTACAAACTGACGTGGCTGGAGAAGCTGCGCGTCCTGGTCGCCGAGGAGCTGGCGCGGGACCGGCCGTTCGCGGTGCTCGGCGATTTCAACGTGGCGCCCGCCGACGAAGACGTCTGGGACATCTCGGTGTTCGCCGATTCCACGCACGTCACCGAACCGGAACGGGCCGCGCTGAAGAAACTGCGCGACGAGGGGCTTTCGGACGTCTTCCCCCGCCCGCTGAAGTACGAGCACCCGTTCACCTACTGGGACTACCGCGGCGGAAACTTCCCCAACAACAGGGGAATGCGGATCGACCTGGTGTACGCGAACGACGCGTTCGCCAAGGCGGTCACGGATTCCTATGTGGACCGCAATGCCCGCAAGGGCAAGGGTCCCTCGGACCACGCGCCGATCGTGGTGGATCTGGAGCGCTGAGCGCGGGTCACGCGGGCGCGACGACATCGTCGGCCAGCGGAGCGACCGCGCCGACGATCGCGTCCACGGCGGGCTGCGGCACGCCCGCCGCGAGCAGCGCTTCGATCAGGTATTTCGCGACCAGGTCGAAGTGCCGCCGCTCGATGCCGCGGCCGCGATGGACCTCTTTCATCGTGCGACCGCGGTGCTCGTGCGGGCCGCCGAGCGCGGCGGCGAAGAACTCCACCTGCCCTTGAGCCGCGGCAGGCTCGTGCCGAGGAAGAACGGCGCGAGGTCCGGGCCCGCGAGGGGAGAAGTCGTCCACTGACGAGACCGTCCTCGCCGCCGATCTGCTCGTAAATGCGCGTCATGGCGCACCAGCGAAGCGGCACCGCATTTCGGCGCGTGTCGCGGCCGTCACCAGCGAGCTGGCAAGAACTTCACGCTCCGGTGGCGGCCCGGTGCAGCTTCCGCAGCGCGCGCACCGCGGTCACCGCGCGTTCGCGGTCCACCGCCTGCACCGCCATCACCGAGAAGTACTCGTCGTCCGGCAGTTCCAGCCGCGCCCACGAGGCACCGTCCGGGAAGCTGATCGACAGCACCTGATCCCAGGTGAACACCCGCCGCGCCAGCACGTTGCGGACCTCGATGCCGGTGGCGTCCGCGCGGACGCGGGCGTTGCCGAACAGCATCGTGCCCGCCGACAGCGCGACGCCGATGCCGATCATCGCGATCTGGTCCGACGCCTCGAACACGACGCCGGTGTGCGAGCTGCGCAGCAGGACCGCCACCACGACGAACGCCGCGAGCAGCGCCACCGCCAGCACGCTGCACATGACCAGCGCCCGGCGCGGCCGGATCACGAGGGTGGTCTGCTGCTCGGTCATCACGCTCACACGAATCCCCGCTCGGTCCACGGCTTGCCAAGGCCGCGCAGCACGTGCGCGGTGTCGAGCGCCGCCACAGCCGCCTCGTAGCCCTTGTCCTCCACGGAGCCGGGCATGCCGGAGCGGTCCAGCGCCTGCTGTTCGGTGTCGCAGGTCAAAACGCCGTTGCCGACCGGGGTGCTCTCGTCGAGCGCGACCCGGGTGAGGCCGGCGGTGACCGCGTCGCACACGTACTCGAAGTGCGGGGTGCCGCCGCGGATCACGACGCCCAGCGCGACGACCGCGTCGTGGTTGCGCGCGAGCGCCTGCGCCGCGACCGGAAGCTCCACCGCGCCCGCGACGCGGACGACCGTGGGCTCTTCCTCCAGCTCAGCGTCCTTCGCCGCGGCGAGCGCGCGCTCCAGCAGCACGTCGGTGATCTTCGCGTTCCACCGCGTCGCGACGACCGCCAGCCGCAGGGACTTGCAGTCGCGCAGGTCGAGCGCGGCTTCCGGCCGCCCCTCGCCGCTCATCGCGTGGTGTCCTCCTCGGTGCCCTGATCGGTCGCGCCGACCTGGTCGTAATGCTCCAGCTGGCTGAGGTCGTGCCCCATCCGGTCGCGCTTGGTGCGCAGGTACCGCAGGTTTTCCGGGTTCGGCGAGATCGGCAGCGCGACCCGGCCGGTGACGCGCAGGCCGTAGCCCTCAAGACCGACCCGCTTCGCCGGGTTGTTCGTGAGCAGCCGCATCGACCGGACGCCGAGGTCGCACAGGATCTGCGCGCCGGTGCCGTAGTCGCGCGCGTCCGCCGGGACGCCCAGCGCCAGGTTCGCGTCGACGGTGTCCGCGCCCGCGTCCTGCAGCTGGTAGGCCTGCAGCTTGTGCAGCAGGCCGATGCCGCGGCCCTCGTGCCCGCGGATGTACAGCACGACCCCGCGGCCCTCGTCGGCCACCTTCTGCAGCGCGGCGTCCAGCTGCGGGCCGCAATCGCAGCGCAGCGAGCCGAAAACGTCGCCGGTGAGGCATTCGGAGTGCACCCGGACCAGGATGTCCTCGCCGTCGCCGACCTCGCCGTACACGAAGGCGACGTGCTCGATCCCGTCGAGCAGACTGTCGTACCCGACCGCGCGGAACTCGCCCGCGGACAGCGGGATCCGCGCCTCGGCGACCCGCTCCACCTGCTTCTCGGTGCGCCGCCGGTAAGCGATCAGATCCGCGATGGAGATCATCTTGAGGTCGTGGTCGGCGGCGAACACTTCCAGCTCGTCGCGGCGGGCCATGTCGCCCTCGTCCTTCTGCGACACGATCTCGCAGAGCACGCCCGCCGGGTGCAGCCCGGCCAGCCGGGCCAGGTCGATCGCCGCCTCGGTGTGGCCGGGACGGCGCAGCACGCCGCCCTCCTTGGCGCGCAACGGCACCACGTGCCCGGGGCGGCGGAAGTCCTTCGCGGTGGCTGCGGGGTCGGCCAGCAGCCGGATGGTGTGCGCCCGGTCCACCGCCGAGATGCCGGTGCTGATGCCCTCGGCCGCGTCCACGGTCACGCTGTAGGCGGTGCCGCGGGCGTCCTGGTTCGTGTGGAACATCGGCGGCAGGTCCAGCCGGTCCGCCTCGGACTCGGTCAACGGCACGCAGATGTAGCCCGAGGTGTAGCGCACCATGAAGGCGAGCAGCTCCGGCGTCGCCTTCTCGGCGGCGAAGATGAGGTCGCCCTCGTTCTCGCGGTCCTCGTCGTCGACGACGACCACCGCGCGCCCGGCGGCGATGTCCGCGATCGCGGCTTCGATGGCGTCGACGTCTACCACCGCGCCTGCCCCGCACGGGGTCCAACCGGTCTGCGGCTCGGCCGCCTTCGTCTCGCTCACGGGTGCTCCTTCGCTGCCGCCGCCGGGTGGATGTCACACATTGTGCGCGTTCGCCGCCACGTGTGGCGCAGTGAGCTTCTCCACGTACTTCGCGACGACGTCCACTTCGAGGTTCACGTGGTCGCCTTCTTCCCGCCTGCCGAGCGTCGTCGCTTCGAGCGTGGTGGGGATCAAAGCGACCGAAAACCGGTCCTCGGCGATGCTCGCGACGGTGAGCGAAACGCCGTCGACGGCGATCGAACCCTTCTCCACCACGTACCGCGACAAGGCCGGGGGCAGGGAGAACGTCGTCACCCCGCGCTCGTCGCGGGAGACGAAGACGCCGGTGCCGTCCACGTGGCCCTGCATGATGTGCCCGCCGAGCCGCCCGCCGGCCGGGGTCGCGCGTTCGAGGTTCACCGCGTCGCCGACGGCCACCTTCGCGAGGCTCGAACGCTGAAGTGTTTCGTTCACCACATCGACGGTGAACTCGCCGCCGGAGACCGTGACCACGGTCAGGCAGACGCCGCTGACCGCGATCGAATCGCCGTGGCCGGCGTCCGAGGTGACCAGCGGGCCGCGCACGGTGAGCCGAGCCGCGTCGGTGAGCTGCTCGACCGCGGTGACCTCGCCGACCTCTTCGACAATTCCCGTGAACACTGCTGCCTCCCTCGCCCGGCCACCGTCTTCGGTGGCCCCTCCATCCAACACCCGCCCGGCCCCGGGAGCTTCCCGGGCCGGAGCGTCAGCTGACGCGGACGCGGGCGGCCTGTTCGCGCAGGGCGGCGACGGCGCGGCCCGGGTCTTCGGCCCCGTAGACGGCCGAGCCCGCGACGAAGCAGTCGACGCCCGCTTCGGCGGCCTGTTCGATGGTGTCGGAGTTGATCCCGCCGTCGATCTCGACGATCAGCTTGAGGTGCCCGGTGTCGGCCAGCCGGCGCGCGGTGCGCACCTTCTCCAGCACGTCGGCGATGAACGACTGCCCGCCGAAGCCCGGTTCGACCGACATGACCAGCAGCGTGTCGTAGTGCTTCAGCGTTTCCAGATGCGGTTCGAGCGGCGTGCCCGGCTTGACCGACAGACCGGCCTTCGCGCCCGCGGCACGCAGGTTCTTCGCCAGCATGACCGGGTCCGCGGCGGCTTCCACGTGCACCGTGACGTTGTAGGCGCCGGCCTCGGCGTACCCGATCGCCCAGCGGTCCGGGTCGTCGATCATCAGGTGGCAGTCGATCGGGACGTCGGTGGACTTCAGCAGCGACTGGACCACCGGCAGGCCGAGGGTCAGGTTGGGCACGAAGTGCGCGTCCATGACGTCCACGTGCACCCAGTCGGCCCGGGTCGGCCCGGGGTGCGCGACGGCCGCGATCTCCTCGCCGAGCTTGGCGAAGTCGGCGGACAGGATGCTGGGTGCGATGAGAGGTGAAGCCACGATCCGAGTGTAGGAGGACCCGGTTCCCGGCTGTTCACCGGCCGTGACCGCACGGGAGTTCGCGTTCCGGACACCGGGTGCTCATCCGGATTCTCCGCGTCGAACACATCGGCGAGCACTAATGGGTCACTACCGGAAGTTCCGGACGAGAAGCACCCCGAGGAGAATCATGAGAACCGTCTTGGCAGGCCGCCGCAAGTGGCTGGCCGCGGGCGCGCTGGGCGTCGCGATGGTCGCCGCCGCCCCGGTCGCGATCGCCGCGCAGGGCAACCAGGACGACCAGGGCGCGCGCGCCGCTTCGGCCGGCGCGGGCGACCGCACGCAGGAGGTCCGCCAGGCGATCCAGGGCGGGCACGCGCGCAACGTCATCCTGTTCATCGGCGACGGCATGGGCCAGTCCGAGATCACCTCGGCGCGCAACTACGAGCGCGGCGCGGCGGGCCGGCTCGCGATGGACGAGTTCCCGCTGACCGGCGACTACACCACGTACGCGGTCGAGAAGGGCAACCCGGCGAAGCCGGACTACGTCACCGACTCCGCGGCGTCGGGCACGGGCTGGGCGACGGGCACGAAGACCTACAACGGCGCGATCTCCGTGGATGCCTACGGCAACCCGGTCCCGACTCTGCTCGAGCTCGCCAAGCGCGGCGGCCTGCGCACCGGCGACGTGACCACCGCCGAGGTCCAGGACGCGACCCCGGCGGTGCTCGGCGCGCACGTGGTCGACCGCGACTGCAAGGGCCCGGACGAGACGACCAAGAAGTGCGCGCAGAACGCCAAGGAGAACGGCGGCGCGGGCTCGATCTCCGAGCAGCTCGTGCAGACCCGCCCGGACGTGCTCCTCGGCGGCGGCGCGAAGTACTTCGCCCAGTTGGCGACCGCCGGGAAGTTCCAGGGCAAGCCGGTGCTGGAGCAGGCCAAGGCCGCCGGATACACGGTGGCCAGTACCGCCGACGACCTGGCCAAGGCCCGTCCCGGCCAGCCGCTGCTCGGCCTGTTCGCGCCGGGCAACCTGCCGGTGAACTGGACCGGCCCGGGGGCCAGGCAGGGCGGCACCGCGCCGACCCGCTGCGCTCCGAACCCGGCTCTGCCGAAAACGCAGCCGAAGCTGGTCGCGCAGACGCAGAAGGCGTTGCAGCTGCTGGAGGACCGGCGCAGCAACAAGGGGTTCTTCCTCCAGGTGGAGGGCGCGTCGATCGACAAACAGGACCACGCTGCCGACCCGTGCGGGCAGATCGGCGAGACGATCGACTTCGACGCCGCTGTCGCGGCCGGGCTCGCGTATGCGCGCAGCCACACCGACACGCTCGTCGTGGTGACCGCGGATCACGGGCACACCAGCCAGATCGTGTCCAACGACGCCAAGACGCCCGGGCAGACCGCCACACTGATCACCAATGAGGGGGCGAACATGACCCTCAACTACGGGACCGCGCTGCCGGGTTCTTCGATGGAGCACACCGGGACGCAGGTCCGCATCGCGGCTTACGGGCCGCAGGCGGCGAACGTCGTCGGGCTGACCAACCAGACCGACCTGTTCGGCACGGTGAAGCACGCTCTTCGCCTGCGCTGAGCCTGAAAGTCCGTGAGGGGAACTCTGCGGGACGCTGAGTCCCGCTCACGGCTTTTTACGCGGGCGAGGGCAGCAGATCGAGAGATTCCGACCAGGGGCGGCGCGGGTCGAGCCGGTGCAGCCGGACGCCAGCTTCGGTCAGGGTGTCCAGATGCCGCCGCCAGGCCGGATGGTGCTCCCGGGTCGGCTGGATCTGGTAGGCCAGCACGATGGTGATCCCTGGTGCGCCAAGGACATCGCCGAGCAGCGTGAGCGCCTGGTTGTCGGCGATCCCCAGCGCCAGCTTCGCCACCGAGTTCGCCGACGCGGGCGCGAAGAGGAACACCTTCGGGTCCGGATGCGGACGCGGTTCGCCGGGAAGCCGGGACGTGCTGCGCACCGGAAGGTCCGTGGTGGCTTCCAGCTCGCCCAGACCGCCGGTCGCTTTCAGCCAGCCCCAGGCCGTGGGCGTGAGGGTGACGGCGAGCCGCCAGCCTCGGGCGACCGCGGGTTTCGCCAGCTCGTCGGTGAACCGGGTGTCCAGTCCGCCGCACGAGCTGGCGACCAAACCTAGATCTGTCACGGTTTGCGCAGCACCGCGCAGAACATCGCGTCGGTGCCGTGCCGGTGGGGCCACAGCTGGACGTACGGGCCGTCGCCGAGCTGCGGGACGCCGGGGAAGAACTCCCGGGCGTCGACGATCCCGGACTTGGTCCGGCGGGCGGTTTCGCCTACCACGCCTTCGGTTTCGGCCAGGTGCGGCGAGCACACGACGTAGGTGACGATGCCGCCCGGACGCACCAGGTCCAGCGCGGCCATCAGCAGTTGGCCTTGCAGCTTGGTGAGGTCCGCGACGTCCGACGGCTTGCGGCGCCACCGGGCCTCGGGGCGTCGGCGCAGTGCGCCAAGGCCGCTGCACGGCGCGTCGACCAGGATCCGGTCGTAACCCGGTTCGAGACCGGACTCGCGGCCGTCGGCGACGTGCACGGCGACCGGCAGGCCCTCGGTCGCGTTCTCGATCAGCCGGGCTCGGTGCGGGGCCTTCTCGACGGCGTCCACGTGCGCGCCGCTGATCTTGGCCAGCGCGCCGAGCAGGGCCGCTTTGCCGCCGGGGCCCGCGCACAGGTCCAGCCAGCGCTCGTCGGAGCCCTCCAACGGGGCCTTCGTGACGGCGATGGCGCACAGCTGGCTGCCTTCGTCCTGCACCGCGGCGAGGCGTTCGCGGATCGGTTCGGCATCGGCCGGGTCGCCCGCGCCCGCGGGCAGGTGGACGCCGTAGGGCGAGTACGGCGCGGGGTCGCCGCCGGTGACGGCGGCCAGTTCGCCGGCGCTGATCTCGCCGGGACGGGCGACCAGGTGCACCTCGGGGCGGGCGTCGTCCGCTTCGAGGGCGGCCTTCAGCTCAGCTCCCTTGTCCCCCAGTGCTTCCGCGAACGACCGGGCGACCCAGCGCGGGTGCGCGGTGCGGAGCGCGTACGCGCCGATCGGGTCGGCGGCCTCGTCCGGCGTCAGTTCGTCGAGCCACTGCGCTTCGTCCTTTGTGGACACCGCGCGCAGGATGGCGTTCGTGAACCCTGTTGCCCACGAACCGGCTTCGGCGCGCACGAGGTCCACAGTGGACCCGACAGCGGCGTGCTCCGGGATCCGGGTGCGCAGCAGCTGGTAGACGCCGAGCCGCAGCGCGTCGAGGACCACCGGGTCGGTCTTCTCGATCGGCCGGTCGGCGCACGCGGCGATCACCGCGTCGAGCAGGCCCTGCGCGCGGGCGGAACCGTAGGTCAGTTCGGTGGCCAGCGCGGCGTCGCGGCCGCTCACCCGGCGTTCCCGCAGCAGCTGCGGGAGGACGAGGTTGGCGTACGCGTCCTTCTCGCGGACAGCGCGCAGCACGTCGAACGCGACCTGGCGGGCCGGGTCGATCTCCGGCGGACGCCGCGGTCCCTGTTTGCGCGGAGCCGGACGGCCCCGCTGCGGCCGTGACGGCCGCCGTTCTCCACGCTCGTTCACTGGAGGCGCTCTCCTTCGTCGATCCTCGTGCCGCGCGCCCAGTCGGTGGCCGCCATCCGTTTCTTGCCCGCCGCCTGGACCTCGCCCAGCCGCACCGGTTTCGTCGCCGTGCCCACGAGCACGCGCTTGCGCTCGACCACCAGCTCGCCCGGCCGCGGACCGGGTTCGTCGAGCACGGTGACCGGCCCCAGCTTGAACCGCTCGCCGCGGAACTCCGCCCACGCGCCGGGATCCGGCGTCACCGAACGGATGTGCCGGTCGACCGCCGAAGCCGGGTCGGCGAACGACACGCGCGCGTCCTCGACGGTCACCTTCGGCGCGTAGCTCATGCCCTCGCCCGGCTGCTCGACCGCGCGGAGCGTGCCGTCCTCGATCCCGTCCACGGTGGACACCAGCAGGTGCGCCCCGGACTCGGCGAGCCTGCCCAGCAGCGCGCCGGACGTGTCGTCCGGCCCGATCGGCTCGGTCACCACGCCGAACACCGGCCCCGCGTCGAGTTCCTTCACGATCCGGAAGGTGGACGCGCCGGTCATCTCGTCCCCCGCCCGGATCGCCGCCTGCACCGGAGCCGCGCCGCGCCACGCGGGCAGCAGCGAGAAGTGCAGGTTGACCCAGCCGTGCGCGGGGATGTCGAGCGCGGACTGCGGCAGCAACGCCCCGTACGCGACGACCGGGCAGACGTCCGGCGCCAGCTCGCGCAACCGGGCGAGAAACGCCGGATCGCCGGCGCGCGAGGGCGTGAGCACCTCGATGCCGTGCTCGTCGGCGAGCGTGCCCACCGGGGACCGCAGCACCTTGCGCCCGCGCCCGGCCTGGGCGTCCGGCCGCGTGACGACCGCGACGACCTCGTGCCGCTCGGACTCGATCAGCGCGCGCAACGACGGCACGGCAGGCTCCGGGGTGCCGGCGAAAACGATACGCATCACCGCGCCTCCGGAAGGGAAAAGGGGATTTCAGGCTGGTCGGACATCGGAAGCGAGTCTAGAAGACCCCCGCATCGACGGCGCGGCGCGGGCAGCCCGCCGCGGCGGGCGCCAGGATCGGGTACATGACCACGCTGAAGGCGACCCTGCACGACGACCTGACGACCGCGATCAAAGCCAGGGACCAGCTGCGCTCGGCGACGCTGCGGCTGACCCTCTCGGCGATCGGCTACGAAGAAACCGCGGGCGACAGCGCTCGCGAACTCTCCGACGACGAGGTGCGGAAAATCATCACCCGAGAGGTGAAGAAACGCCGCGACGCCGCCGAGGCCTTCGAGAAGGCAGGCCGCGCGGAGTCCGCGGAACGCGAACGAGCCGAGGCAGAGGTCCTCACCGCGTACCTGCCCGCCCAGCTCTCGGACGACGAGCTGCGCACCCTGGTCACCGAGGCAGTGACGGAAACCGGCGCTTCCGGGATGGCCGGAATGGGCGCGGTGATGAAGGCTGTGCAGCCGAAGATCGCCGGCCGCGCCGAAGGCTCTCGCGTCGCCGCCGAGGTGAAACGCCAGCTCTCCGCCAGCTGACCCCCGCCCGCGGCCGTTCTTGGCCTGACCCTCCGGCCGCACCCGCCCGCTGTCCGTGAGGCCACCCTCATTGACTCTGATTCCCGCCGGGTTCCCCTCACGACCCTCCACCGGTCCGTGAGGGGAACCTTCACGGACCGCCCTCCCGCCCGGTGCCCCCGCCGTGATGCGCCTCCATGCACCCAACGCCGCATCGGGGCGCTACCCGCACCCCGCCACCCCGCACCGTCACCAGCCCGCTCCGCGCACGAGAACCCGCGCACACCCCTCGCACCCACCGCAACCGACGCACCCCACCATCGAGGCACCCAGCCCCTCCCCCGCACCCCGATACGAAGCCTCCCTGCGGGCGGCGGGTGCTTGTCAAGGCATCTTTCCCGCCTTGACAAGCACCCGCCGCCCGTCAGCACAATCGGGCTTCGGGGTGCCCCACGCCAAGACCACGGCAATGTCGCCCCCAGGCGACGAGCCGACTCACCCCTCCCCAGGCCACCGCCGAGGCACCACGACCTGAGCCGCCCCCTGCCCCCGCCTCACCGGCTCGGCGGCGGCGACCCACCACCCGTCCCGCAAATGCTCAACCCCGGTAGCGGCCCCGATCTCCGCGGGAGAAGCCGAAAACACCTGTCCCCGCCGCTGCAGATCCGCAGTCTCGGGCTGAGCCAAGAACCCGGCCTCGACATCGGCCTTGGCGGAATTCCGCTGAGAAGCCCGAGGCGCGGCAATCGCGTCCTCCAACGACAAGCCGCGATCAACCCGCCCCAAAACGACCTGCAGCACCGTCGTGATAATCGACGCGCCCCCAGGCGACCCGGCCGCGAAGAACGGCTTCCCGTGCCGCAGAACCACGGTGGGAGCCATCGACGACCGCGGCCGCTTCCCAGGCCCGGGCAGATTGGGATCCGGAACCCCGGGCGTGACCGGCACGAACGAAAAGTCGGTCAACTCGTTGTTGAGCAGGAATCCGCGCCCGGGAACAACGATCCCGCTGCCGCCCTCCTGCTCGATAGTCAGCGTGTAAGCGACGACATTCCCCCACCGGTCGGCCACAGTCAGGTGAGTGGTGTTCTCCCCCTCATACGGCGTGGGCGCACCGGTCGAACCCGCCGCGCACGGCTGCGGATGCCGAGGGTCGGCAGGCGCGACCGGACTGGTCGCGGCGTGATCCCGGGAGATCAAACAAGCCCGGCTGTCCGCGAACCCCTGGCTGAGCAACTCCCGGGCAGGCACGTCGACAAAAGCAGGATCCCCGATCCACCGATTCCGATCAGCGAACGCATACCGCGACGCCTCCAGGAAATACTGCAGATAATCAGCCTTGCTGGCCCCGCGAAGATCGTAATTCTCCAGAATATTCAAAGCCTCGCCAACAGTGAGCCCGCCGGACGAAGGAGCGGGCATCCCGTAAACGTCCAACCCGCGGTACTGCGTGTGCGTCGGCACCCGCTCGACAGCCTGATATGCCGCGAGATCGGAAACAGAAAGCTTCCCCGGCCGCACCTTCAGCGAAGAAGCCGGATCGACCGGCGGCCGCTGCACAGTCCGGGCGATATCCGCCCCGATCTCCCCTCGGTACAGCACATCGGTCCCCCGCCGTGCCACCTGCCCGTAAGTAGCGGCCAGATCCGGATTCCGGAACACCGTCCCCGGGGCCGGCGGCTGTCCGCCGGGCAGGTACAACGACCGGGTAGCAGGAAACGCGGCGAACCGATCAGCGTTGTGCGCGACCTGATCATGGAATGTCTGGTCAACCACGAACCCCTCGTCCGCCAGCCGCGCCGCCGGAGCGATCGACTGCGCCAGCGAACGCGTCCCCCACTTGCGCAACGCGTCGCGCCAGGTAGCCGGAGTGCCGGGCACACCCACGCTCAATCCGCTGGTCACCGCGTCCGCGAACGGCAGCGGTTTGCCGTTCTCCACGAACAGGTTCTCGTCCGCGGTCTTGGGCGCGGTTTCGCGGCCGTCGAGCGTGTGGACCTTGCCGGTTTTCGCGTCGTAGTACACGAAGAACCCGCCCCCGCCGATGCCGGCCGAGAACGGGTCCGTGACGCCGAGTGCGGCCGCGACGGCGACCGCCGCGTCGACGGCGTTTCCGCCACCGCGCAGCACCTGCGTGCCGATGGCCGTGGCGTCGGCGTCGATGCTCGACACCGCGCCGAGGTAGCCGGTCGCGACCGGCGATTTAGGAGTGGGAACGGCGGCCGAGGCGGTGGCCGCCCCGGCCGTGGACACCAGCGCGGCCGCGGAGAGCACCGCGAAGATTCGCTTTCCGGTCGTGGGCATGCGGGCGAGTCTGCCCCGCGGCGGAACCGGTGTCCACACTCACTTCGAGGCCGCCATCGCCACCGCGGTCAGGGTCGCCAGCCCGCCGACGCCCGCCGCCCCGACGACCAGTCCGGCGATCGCCGCGGCCGAGGCGGCCAGCCGCACCGCCAGCCCGGCGATCCAGCGCAGCACCCGGACCACCGCGATCAGCACGACCAGAGCGAGCACGAGCACCGCCGCCGGCACGCCTTGCCCGCCGCTCTGCGCGGCGGCCAGCACGGTGGTCATGTCCGCGCCGCTATCCGCGGTTCGCGCAGGTTCTCCCGCCCGAATTCGCGCGTGTTCTCGTACGCCCGCCTGCGCATCTCCTCGCGCGCCCGCACCCGCTTGCGTTCCGAACCCAGCCGCCATACCCACCGCCATCCGATCGCCGTCGCGACGACGGAGCCGGCGAGGGTCACCAGGAAGGCCTGTCCGACGAGACCGTGGAGCGATCCGAGGCTCAGCAACACCAGCAGCGCCCACACCTGAGCGACGGTGAACGGGACGACCAGAGCTGCCGCGTACACCCCCCGACGCCAGCGAACCGGCTGAGGAGCGGGAAGAAACGGTTCCATGACTGCCTCCCTCGGTGGTGTGCTTCCAGAAAACCCCGGCGGCACCGGGAAATCTGTGTCAGCTGACACGTTTCAGCGGGCGAGCCTGCGCAATTCCGCGAGCCGGTGAACGGTCACCTGGCCGCGCGCGGTGCTGATCACCCCCTGGCGGCGGAGTTCCCGCGTCACCCTTGCCCACGATTCGCGCGAAATCGCCGCTGTCATAGCGAGTTCCGCTTGCGTTCCGGGCACCGCGACTTCGATGTCCGTACCTCGCCGCACGCCGTGCTGCACCGCCAGCTGCATCAGCTGCGCGGCGACGCGGCGGGTGGTCGTCCCGCCGCCGATGTCCAGCCATTGCCGTCCGACGTCGCGCATCCGGTCGGCCAGGACTTGCAGCAGCGCCCAGGAAATCGCCGCCTCGCGCCGGCACAGCGCGACGAACCGCGCGGCCGGCACGACCAGGACGTCCAGTTCGTCGAGCGCTTGCACTGTCGCCGACCTCCGTCCGCCGTCGATCACGGCCAGTTCGCCGATCACCTCGCCCGCGCCGCGGACGCCGATCACGACCTCGCGCCCGTCCGGCGTCGCGTTGGTGATCCGGACGTGCCCGGCAAGGAGGAGAAGCACCACCGAGGCCCGCTCGCCTTCGCGGCAGAGGACGTCCCCGCGCCGGTAAGCCTTGCGGACGGACAGCTCTTCGAACTTCGCGCGGTCCGCGTCGCCCAGCGCCGGCCAGAACCCGATCGCTTCCACGGCGGTCCCCCTCCTCGTCGTCGGCCGGACCGGTCAGGCGATCAGTCCCGCTCCCGGCCGGACGGCGTCGGTGGTGCGGACCCAGCCGCGGGTCCGCTGCCCGCCGACGCGCACGTGGAAGGCGTGTGCGAAGGAGCTGCGGTCGATCCCGGCGTAGCCGTGCCGGACGACCGACCGGTGGATCGCGTTCGAGACGACGAGCGCGAGCGGCCCCGAGGAGCTGCGCAGCCTGCGTCTCAGGTCAGGGGCGTCGAGGAGACGGCAGGCGATGTCGATGTCCTCGCCGTACGGCCCGTGCGCGTCGTAGTGCACCTCGCCGGCGTGCACCGACACGCGCAGCCGGAAGGCCAGTTCGGGGTCCTGGTCGCCGTGCCGGGCGAGCAGTTCGGTCAGCGCGGGCACCACGCGGGCGAGCAGGACCGTCTTCGGTACCTCGTCGACGGGCCGGACGAGGCACAGCGCGCCGTCGCCCCGGTCCACGAACGGATCCCGGAACTGCTCGGTGATGCCGCCGGCCCGGAACGCCTCGTCGAGCAGGGCGAACAGGACCGAACGGAGCCCGGCCCGAGCCGGGTTCGTGCGGGTGGTCGACCCTTCGATGTCGACGACCACGATGGCTCGGTGTACTGGTGCCTGTACTGCTGAGGTGTCCATGACCGCCCCCCTATTTCAGGAAGCTACTGAAATCTAGTAGACTTTCACAGTAGCTACTATAAGGGTGGGCCCGTACTGAAACAATGGTGTCGCGCACCCGACATCTTCGGTTCAGGCGCGGGTCTAGTCCGCGATTGGCCACCCCTGAACGCTCGCTGACACTCGACCCCGGCCCGTCCGGCCATCCCGGCGTCCCGGGTGTAGAATCCCCGCCATTCACGCCTGACTGAACTTCACTGAAGGGTCTGAAGTCGTGTCTCAGCCCAACCCGGCGCTCGCCGCTCGCCTGCGTACCCTGCGCAAGGAGAGCTGGTCCGACGTGGTGCTCACCCAGAAGCAGCTCGCCGAGGCCTTCGGCGTGAGCACCGGCCTGCTGTCGTCGTGGGAGAACGTGGCGAAACCGGTGACGCCCCCGCCTCCGCGCCTCGAGGCGTACGCGACCTTCTTCGCCACCCGCCGTTCGGTGCAGGGCCCCAAACTCCACCTCCTCGGCATCGAGAACCTGACCGACGACGAGCACACCGTCCGCAAGGAGCTGCTCGCGGAGCTCCAGGCGCTGCGCGGCGACCTCGACGACCCGCCCGCCCAGCCGGTCTTCGCCCCGTCGAGCCTGTGGCACTTCCCGCCGAACCAGGACATCGTGATCGTCTGCGCGCAGCTGCCGGAGAAGTACCGGATCTCCTACACCGACCCGTCCAGCCCGGACTTCGTGAACCTCTACACCTACGCCGACCCGGACGCGCTGGTCGAGCTCTACGGCCACATCCGCGCGTGCAACCCGGCGAGCAACGTCACCTTCCGCACCACCGACCAGAACACGACCCTGTCGGCGGACGAGTACACCGCGCACCTGGTGCTGCTCGGCGGCGTCGACTGGAACCCGCAGACGCGCGCGCTGCTCGACCGGGTCGACGTGCCGGTCCGCCAGATCAGCCGCAAGGGCGACGAGGACCAGCTGGACAGCGGGTTCGAAGTGACCCGCCCGGACGGCACGTCCCAGATGTTCAGCGCCAAACTGCGCAACGGCGTCCTGCTTGAGGACGTCGCGCATTTTTACCACGGCGTCAGCCCGCTCAACCGCAAGCGCACCGTGACCGTGTGCAACGGAATGTACAGCCGCGGCACCCTCGGGGCCGTACGAGCGCTGACCGACCGCCGCTTCCGCGACCGCAACCAGGCCTACCTCGACCGGCGCTTCGCGGGCGCGGATTCCTTCAGCATCATCAGCCGGGTCCCGGTCTTCGACAACCAGGGGCTCACCCCTGACTGGACCCTGCCAGAAAACCGGCTGCACGAGTGGCCAGAATCGAGCCTCACATGACCGCGACCGTCGCAGCGCCGGCACAGCACACGACGCATCAGCGGCTGCTGCATCACGTCGCCGCCGAAGACGCGCCGCAGGCCAGGCTGGACGCGATCGTCGTGCCCAACGGCCGCCCCGCCGCCTATCTCAAGGACGCTTTCCGCGCCGCCCGCGAAGTCGACGCCACGCTTCTGCTGCTGTGCAGCAAGAACGCGCGCGCGACCGACGCGGTGCTCGCCGCGAAGCGCGCCGGGGTGCGAGTCCGCGCGATCGACACCGACGAGGCCGCCGGTCTCGGCGCCGTCCCGCCGTTCGCGACGAGCAAGCTGCTGCAGGCGAAGCGCCTGCTGCGCCGAACCGACACGAGCTTCAAGCGCAACCTCGGCGTGCTCGTCGCCGACCTGGCGGGCTGGCAGCGCATCCTGTTCCTCGACGACGACATCCGGCTGTACCCGCACAAGGACATCCCGCTTCCGCGGCCGAGCAACCTGCGCGCCGCCGCGGGCCTGCTCGACGAGTACGCGGCGGCGGGCCTCGCCAACATCGGCATGCCGGACAACTCCGTGGTGTGCCACGCCTACCGCGAGTCCGGCGGAAAACAGGACACGTTCGTCGGCGGCGGCGCGCTGGCGCTCGGGCGCGACGCGTTCTCCTCGTTCTTCCCGGACATCTACAACGAGGACTGGTTTTTCCTCCTCAGCGGAACCGGTTTGCGCGCCACCGCGGTCACCAGCTTCGCCTACCAGCACGACTACGACCCCTATCGCAACACCGTGCGCGCCCGGTCGGAGGAACTGGGCGACACGCTCGCCGAGGGCATCTACTGCCTGCTGGACAACGGTCGCGGCATCGCCGACGCGAACGCCGCGTACTGGGCGGACTTCCTGGAAAGCCGCCGGGCGTTCATCCGCACCACGCTGCGCCAGGTCCAGGACGCGCCCTACCTGACCGGCGGGTACGAGGACCGGATGCGCGCGGCGCTGAAGGCCGCGCACGGCCGCAGCCTGCTGATCGAGCCGGACTTGTGCGTCCGGTACCTGCGCGCTTGGCAGCGGGACCGGGACACGTGGCAGACGCATCTGCTGTCGCTGCGCGCGCGGCACGCTTCGGCGGGCGATCCCGACGCCGCTTTCGACACGCTGGGGATCTCGGAGATCGTGCACAAGTCCTGAAGGTTCAGCGTTCGCCGCGGGTGCGGCCGGCGAGCGGCGCGGGACGGTCGTCCGGCAGCCGCTTCACCAGCACGTGGCAGCGCTCAGCTTCGGAAGTCGTGCGCCCGTCCGGCGAAACGCGCTCGGCGTAGCAGACGACCGTGCCGTGGCCCCAGTCGTGGTAGCCGAGGCGGCGGTACAGCCGGGCGGCGCGAGTGTTGTCCGTGCGGACCGCGAGCGCGCCCAACGCGTGCCCGTGGCCGACCAGGTAGTCCTCGACCGCGCGCACGAGAGCCGCGCCGATGCCGCGGTTGCGCGCCTCCGGGGCCACTTCCAGGTGAGTCAGCAGCGGGACGCCCGGCAGATGGCCGCGGATCGGCGGCTCCTCGGCGTCTTCGAGCCAGAGGTACACGTCGCCGACCGGCCGCGCGGAGCACCACGCGGCGAACAGGACGCCGAGCCCTTTCGCCTGCCGGGTGAACCGGTCCTCGAAAAACCCCTGGTCGCCGAGGACCTCCGCCAGCGCCGCGAGGTCCGCCTGCTCAGCCGGCCGGATCGAGACCTCGCCCATCAACGCCGACTCCTGTCCGCGGGACCGGGGCACGCGAGCGGCAGGCCCTGGCCGCGGTCCTGATCTTGGCCGCCCGGCCTCAAGAGTATGTGTGCGCCCGGGAGCCGCGAAGACGGCGAATGCCGCAGCGCGATCCGGCGAACGGAGCAACCGGCCGCCCCGCGCCGCCGCGCCCCTCCCCCGGTTTTCACGTTTCCCATACACCCCGGGACGAGCCGGTTCAAACGGAAACCGCGCAGTAGTGCGGAAAACCGCTTCTGTCGCGAGGTTCGGCGCGGGAATGAGCGGTCGGCTGGGCGGGGTTCAGCGGATCCAGTCGTGTTCGCGGGTGTGCGCGGCGGCGGAAGCCAGGTGCACGACCGCGTCCCGGCCGCACTGGGTCAGCGCGCTGCCGAACGTCCCCGTTCCTAGATCAGGTCCAGCGGATCCA
This sequence comes from Amycolatopsis rubida, assembly GCF_900115345.1. Lineage (GTDB taxonomy): Bacteria > Actinomycetota > Actinomycetes > Mycobacteriales > Pseudonocardiaceae > Amycolatopsis > Amycolatopsis rubida. The sequence continues at coordinate 282,457 of NZ_FOWC01000005.1, forward strand.
GCTGCACCCGCACCGGCTCGACCGCTTTCCGGGCGTCCCGGCGGGCCACCGCGTCGCGCACCACCGTCGCCAGGGCGCGGCCGTCCGGGCGGGCCACCCGCACCAGCGCCCGTTCTCGTTCCGCGTTGCCCTCGTCGTCGTAATCGCCCAGCGGGACCGGACCCAGCACCTCGCCGCTGCCCGGCAGCGGAAGGTCGTCGAGCACGCTCGCCACCGCGGCCGGGCTGCCCTCGACGCTCGCCATCCGCATCGCGGGCGGGAAACCGAGTTCCCGGCGCTGGTCCAATTCCTGGCTCGCGTGCCAGGCCGGGTCCCAGCGCACCAGAGCCTGCACCACCGCCAGCCCGCCTTCCGCGCCGACGATCACCCGGCCCCCGCCCGACGCCGGGCGGACCAGCGAGCCTGCGGCCATCCAGCGGCGGAGAGTTTCTTCCGCGGCACGCAGATCCTGACGTCCCAGCAACGCCCAGCCGTCCAGCAGCAGCGCCGCGCCGTACCCGCCTTCGGCGACCGGCTCCGCGCCTGGCGTGCAGACCACCAGCGCCGGGCGACCCGGGACGGTCGCCAGCACTTCGGTCGCGCCGGAGGTCCGGACCGGAACCCCGGGGAAGGCCCGGCCCAGTTCTTCGGCGGTGCGTTTCGCGCCGACCACCACCGCCCGCAACCGGACGGAACCGCAAGCGGGGCAACGGAAAGCGGTCTCCGGGACACCGCACCACCGGCAGGCGGGCGGGCGCGGGGCGCCGTCCGCCGACCCGCCGGGCAACGCGAGCGGACCGGCGCAGCGACGGCAGTGGGCGGGCGTCCGGCAGTGGCCGCACGACAATCCGGGAACGTAACCGCGGCGCGGAACCTGGACCAAAGCCGGCAGTCCGGCGGCGAAAGCTTGGCGCGCGGCTTCGAACGCGACCGCGGGCAGCCGGGCGACCCGGGCGGCTTCGTCGCGCGCCACGTCGAAGTCCTCGCCGACCGGGGTCACCCGCGGGGCGGCGGCGCGGAGTTCGGCGCGACCGGCCTGGATCTGTTGCGCCCAGCCGGATTCCACCAGCAGCTGCGCCTCGGCGGTCCGGGCGAATCCGCCGGCCAGGAACGCCGATTTCGTGGCGTGGGCCCGATCCATCAGCACATCCCGCACGTGCGGGTACGGGGCATGCGGATCCAGGTGCAGATCGTCGCCGTCGTCCCAGACGACGAACAGACCGGGATCGGCGACGGGCGCGAACATCGCCGCGCGAGTGCCGACCACCACGCGGACCGCACCGCGCAGCACGGAAAGCCAGCGACGGTACCGTTCGGCCGGTCCCAGCCCGGCGATCAGCGCGGCGACGCCCTGCTCCCCCACCAGTTCGATGCACGCCTCGTGCACCCGGGTGAGGTCGCGGTGGTCCGGGACTACCAGGACCGCACCTCGGCCTCGGGCGGCCGCGGTGGCGGCTGCTTCGGCCAGGCGGCGCGGCCAGTCCTCGCCGGGGAGTGCTTGCCAGACCGCGTTCGCTTGGCGGGATTCGGCGATCGCTTCCAGGAAGGCTTCGCCGTGGTGGTAGCGGGACCAGGCGGAGACGTCCGGCGCGTCCGGCGCGGGGGCCGGTGCCGCGGGTGGTTCGCCTTCTGCCTTCGCGTGCCTTGGGGGCAAGGCCAGGCGCAGGACGTCGGAGAGGGTTCCGGCGTACCGGTCGGCTACCGAGCGGCAGACGGCGTGCAGCGAGGGCGGGAGGACGGGCTCGCTTGAGGTGACGCGTTCCAGGTAGGCGAGTTTTCGCTCGTATTCCGTCGTGTCGGTGCGTTCGATGAGGTAGCCGTCGACGAGCTGACCGGCGAAGCGCACCCGGACTCGGCAGCCGGGGACCGCGGATTCGTGCAGTTTTTCCGGGACCTGGTAGTCGAAGGTGCGGTCCAGGTGGGCCAGGGGAATGTCTACGGCGATCTTCGCGACCGGGAGTTCCGGGGCGGGGGTTTGCTGGCCTTTGCGGGAGCGGGCGGGTTTGCGGGGGGTCTTCTTCGCCGGGGTGGCCTTCGGCTCCGGGGTGGAGCGCGGAGGCTCCGGGAGGTCCCATAGGGGGGTGGGCTCGGAGCTGGTCACTGGAAGATCTCTACCAGACTGGTCCGACAGTCCTGTTGCCGAGGGAAGGGTGCGGCGAGGCCCGAGTGTGCTGACGGTTCCGGGATGCGGGACGGGCTGGCTGCCTCGACGCGTTGGGTCCGCTGGCTGCGGTTCTCGGCACCGTGCGGCCGGACGAGCCGGGAGAACGGGCCGTGAGGGTTCCCCTCACGAAACGACGGCGGGTCGTGAGGGGAACCCTGGGGGAATCAGAGTCAATGAGGGTGGCTCACGGACAGCGGGTCAGGCGCCTGCCAGCGAGCGCAGGGCGTCGGCGCGGGCGGTGCTTTCCCACGGGAGGTTCAGGTCGGGGCGGCCGAAGTGGCCGTACGCGGCGGTCGGGGCGTAGATCGGGCGCAGCAGGTCCAGGTCGCGGATGATCGCGGCGGGGCGCAGGTCGAAGACCTCGCTGATGGCCGACTGGATCTTGCTCGGATCGACCGTCTCGGTGCCGAACGTCTCGACGAACAGGCCCACCGGGGCGGCCTTGCCGATCGCGTACGCCACCTGCACCTCGACCCGTCCGGCCAGGCCCGCGGCGACCACGTTCTTGGCCACCCAGCGCATCGCGTACGCGGCCGAACGGTCCACCTTGGACGGGTCCTTGCCGGAGAACGCGCCGCCGCCGTGGCGGGCCATGCCGCCGTAGGTGTCGACGATGATTTTGCGGCCGGTGAGCCCGGCGTCGCCCATCGGGCCGCCGATCACGAAGCGGCCGGTCGGGTTCACCAGGAGACGGGTGCCGCCGGTGTCGAGGCCCAGTTCGGCCAGCTCCGGCTGCACGACGTGCTTGCGCACGTCGACCCCGAGCATCTGCTCCAGGTCGATCCCGTCCGCGTGCTGGGTGGAGACCACGACGGTGTCGAGCCGCACCGGCTGTTCGCCCGCGTACTCGATGGTGACCTGGGTCTTGCCGTCCGGGCGCAGGTACGGCAGCACGCCGTCCTTGCGGACCGCGGTCAGCCGGCGCGACAGGCGGTGTGCGAGCGCGATCGGGAGCGGCATCAGCTCGGGCGTGTCCGAGCAGGCGTAGCCGAACATCAGGCCCTGGTCGCCCGCGCCCTGGCGGTTGATCTCGTCCTCGTCCGATTCCACGCGCGATTCGTACGCGGTGTCGACGCCCTGCGCGATGTCCGGGGACTGCGAGCCGATCGCCACGTTCACGCCGCAGGAGTTGCCGTCGAAGCCCTTGGCCGACGAGTCGTAGCCGATGCGCAGGATGACGTCCCGCACGATGGTGGGGATGTCCGCGTAGGCCTCGGTCGTCACCTCGCCCGCGACGTGCACCTGGCCCGTCGTGATCAGGGTCTCGACCGCGACCCGGCTGCGCGGGTCCTTGGTCAGCAGGCCGTCGAGGATCGAGTCGCTGATGGCGTCACAGATCTTGTCGGGGTGGCCTTCCGTCACGGATTCCGACGTGAACAGCCTTTTCGTGGACGCAGACACGACCTCGTCACTTCCCTCGGTCAAGCGATGGCGCCCCACCGGTATTTCAGGCGCTCCTGGCACAGCCCACCCTACCCAGCGGGCCTGTAGCTAGAGTCGACGTTCGATCAACGCTGTTACGGCATCCCACAATGTGGCCGCCAGCCGGGCTTTAGCGCCCTGCGAGATGACCTGCTCAGTGCCGTCCGAGGCGAGCAGCCAGCCCGCGTTGTCCTCGGTGCCAAAGGCTTTTCCGTCGCCGACCGCGTTGACCACGAGCAGATCCGCGCCCTTGCGGCGGAGCTTGGCGCGGGCGTGGTCGAGCACGCTGCCGTTCTCGTCGCCGGTTTCCGCGGCGAAACCCACCACGATCTGCCCGGAACGCCGTTCTCGCACCAGTTCGGCGAGGATGTCGGCGTTGCGGTCGAGCGTGAGGACCGGGTCCGGGCTGTCCTCGGACTTCTTGATCTTGTGGTCGGCCAGCGTCGCGGGCCGGAAATCCGCGACCGCGGCGGCCATCACGACGACATCCGCGTCCGCCGCGGCGGCGTGCACCGCTTTGCGCATCTCCTCCGCGGTGGACACGCGCTGCAGCGTCGCGCCGGCGGGGGACGGCAGTTCGTCGGTATGCCCGGCGACCAGCGTCACCTCGGCGCCGCGCTGCGCGGCGACCCGGGCGAGCGCGAAGCCCTGTTTGCCGGACGAGCGGTTGCCCAGGAAGCGGACCGGGTCCAGCGGTTCGCGGGTGCCGCCCGCGGAAATCACCACGCGGAGGCCTTCGAGGTCCCGCGGCAACGCGCCAGGCTCGGCGAGCAGCAGCCGGGCCAGGTCGACGATCTCGGCCGGGTCGGCGAGCCGTCCCTTGCCGGTGTCGACGCCCGTGAGCCTGCCCGCGGCGGGTTCGGTGACGACCAGGCCGCGCGAGCGCAGCAGTGCCACGTTGTCGCGGGTGGCCGGGTGCTCCCACATCTCGGTGTGCATCGCCGGGAAGAACGCGACCGGGCACCGGGCGGTGAGCAGGGTGTTCGTCAGGAGGTCGTCGGCGAGCCCGTGCGCGGCCTTGGCCAGCAGGTTCGCGGTCGCCGGGACGACCAGCACGAGGTCGGCTTCTTTGCCGGCCCGCACGTGCTGCACCTCGGGCACCTCGGTGAAGACCCCGGTGTGCACCGGGTTCCCGGACAGTGCCTCGAAGGTCGCCGCGCCGACGAAGTTCAGCGCGGCCTCGGTGGGCACGACGCGGACGTCGTGCCCGGATTCGGTGAGGCCCCGCAGGACCTCGCACGCCTTGTAGGCGGCGATGCCGCCGCCCACGCCCAGGACGACCCTGGGCTTGGCGTCATTCACCCTCGGTGTGCTCAAGCAGCCCGCCGTGGATCTCGCGCAGCGCGATCGACAGCGGCTTCTCACGGGGGCCGGGCTCGACCAGCGGGCCCACGTACTCCAGCAGGCCCTCGCCCAGCTGCGCGTAGTAGTCGTTGATCTGCCGGGCCCGCTTGGCCGAGTAGATCACCAGCGCGTACTTCGAGGAGACCTTCTCAAGCAGGTCGTCGATCGGCGGGTTGGTGATGCCTTCGAGCTCTTCCAGCGTCGCCTGTTGCACAGTCACTCGTGGTGCTCCGTATCGTCACATCGTTCGGCGGCGGAATCGCCACCGCCGGCAATCAAGTCTAGCAACCGCCGCGCGGCGACCTCGACGTCGGCGTTCACGACCCGTTCGTCGAACTCCCCGGCCGCGGCCAGTTCGCGTTCCGCCTCGGCCAGCCGGGCGGCCACCGCGGCCTCGGTCTCGGTGCCCCGGCCGGTGAGCCTGCCGACCAGTTCTTCCCAGGACGGCGGCATCAGCATGACCAGCCGCGCCTCCGGCATCGCGGCCCGGACCTGGCGCGCGCCCTGCAGTTCGATCTCCAGCACCGCCGGACGGCCCTCCGCCAATGCCTGCTCGACCGGCTCGCGCGGCGTGCCGTACCGGTTGCCCGCGAACTCGGCCCACTCCAGCAGCCGGTTCCCGGCCACCATCCGGTCGAATTCGGCGGAATCCACGAAGTGGTAATGGTTTCCGTCGACCTCGCCCGGCCGCGGCGCCCGCGTCGTCACCGAAACGCTGAAGTACAGGTTCGGCTCGAGCAGGCGCAGCTGTCCCACCACACTCGACTTCCCGACGCCGGAAGGGCCGGAGACGACGGTGAGCCGGGGGCGGGAGAGATCTCCTGCCACCGGCTCACCGCCGCGGTCGGCGCCCCGGGTCACCGGGTAGTCCTGACCGACGCCGCTCACTCGCCGCTGAACTCGGCCAGCAGCGCCTTGCGCTGCCGGTCGCCGAGCCCGCGGAGCCTGCGGCTGGGGGCGATCTCCAGTCGTTCCATCGTCTGCTGGGCCCGGACCTTGCCGACGCCGGGGAGCGCCTCGAGCAAGGCCGAAACCTTCATCTTGCCGAGGACTTCGTTCTCCTCGGCCTGCTTCAGCACGTCGACCAGAGTGGTACCGCCCCGCTTCAGCCGCTCCTTCAGCTCAGCACGGATGCGGCGGGCGGCGGCGGCCTTCTCCAGCGCCGCAGCACGCTGTTCCTCTGTCAGCTGGGGAAGTGCCACGTTTTCCTCCGGTAGTTCTCACGTCTGGGTGGGTGACGCGACGGTACCCACCCCTGAGCAGGGGCCACAATGCGGGGGTGGCTGGTGGAGCGCGATTCCGGGGCCTGCTATTGGCCTTTTCCGCGCAGTCCCGCCAACCGGCCGTTCACCTCTTGGGCCGCACGGCGTAACGCCGCCGGGTCCGGGCCGTGGCGCAGCAGGTCGCGCGACGAGGCCGGGAGCAGGCCCGGGAGGCCTTCCCCGAAGACTGCCCGCAAATCCGCCTCAGTTGCCCCCTGCGCCCCGAAACCGGGCGCGAGCACCGGTCCGTTGAGCCGGCTCAGGTCGACCTCCCCAGGAGCCACAGTGGCCCCTACGACCACGCCGACGTCGCCGTACGGCTCAGCACCTGCGTTGTGGTCCGCCGCAGCGTCTACGACGCTCTGAGCGACCGTACGGCCGTCTTCGAGCCGCGCGCGCTGCAACGCGTCCGCTTCCGGGTTGGACGTGCGCGCGAGCACGAAGAGCCCGTTGCCCGCTTCGCGCGCCGCCGCGACAGCTGCGTCGAGCGCGCCGAAGCCGAGGTACGGCGACACCGTGGCCGCGTCTGCGGTGAAAGCCGCCTTCTCGGCCACGTACGCCGCCGTATAGGCCGCCATCGTCGAGCCGATGTCACCGCGCTTCACGTCCAGCAGGACGAGCGCCCCGGCGTCGTGGGCCACGTCTACGACGCGTTCGAGCACCGCCACCCCGGCGGACCCGAACGCCTCGAAGAACGCCGACTGCGGCTTCACGATCGCCGCCACCTCGCCCAGCGTCTCCGCGGCGCTGAGCGCGAAGCGTTCGAGCCCGCTCGCGTCGAGCGGCAGGCCCCACGCCTCGATCAGGCCCGGATGCGGGTCGATCCCGGCGCACAGCGACCCGCGCGCGGCCACGGCTCCGGCGAGCCGGGCCCCGAATCGGGCGGTCACGACGTCGCCTTCAGCGCCGCCTGGAGGTCCTGGAGGCTGCGCACGCCGATGTCGCCGCGGATCAGCGCTTCGATGCCGTGCACGGCCGCCGCGGCGCCCTGCACCGTGGTGACGCACGGAATGTCGCGCGACACCGCGGCAGTCCGGATTTCGTAACCGTCCACGCGCGGTCCGCTGTTTCCGTACGGCGTGTTGATCACCATGTCGACGTCGCCTGCGAGGATCACGTCGACGATGTTCGGCTCGCCCGCGCCCGGGTCCGGCTCGGAGTGCTTGCGCACCACCGAACAGGCGACTCCGTTGCGCCGCAACACTTCCGCGGTGCCGGAGGTGGCGAGGATCTCGAAGCCGAGATCGGCCAGCCGCTTCACCGGGAAGACCAGCGAACGCTTGTCGCGGTTGGCGACGGAGACGAATACCCGGCCCGAGGTGGGGAGGGATCCGTAGGCACCGCTTTGCGATTTCGCGAATGCTTTCCCGAAGGAGGTGTCGACGCCCATGACTTCGCCGGTGGATTTCATTTCCGGGCCGAGCAGGGAGTCGACGCCGTGTCCTTCCGGCGTGCGGAACCGGTGGAACGGCAGGACGGCTTCCTTGACCGCGACCGGGGAATCGGCGGGCATCCGGCCGCCGTCGCCCTCGGCGGGCAGCACGCCCGAAGCGCGCAGGTCCTTGATCGTCGAGCCGGTCATCACCAGCGCGGCGGCCTTCGCGAGCGGGACCGCGGTGGCCTTGGAGACGAACGGGACGGTGCGGGAGGCGCGCGGGTTGGCTTCCAGGACGTAGAGCACGTCGTCCTTGAGCGCGTACTGCACGTTCAGCAGGCCGCGGACGCCGACGCCGCGGGCGATGGCCTCGGTGGAGCGGCGGACCGCGTCGAGGTCCTGCGCGCCGAGGGTGATCGGCGGCAGCGCGCAGGAGGAGTCGCCGGAGTGGATCCCGGCCTCCTCGATGTGCTCCATCACGCCGCCGAGGTAGAGGTCCTCGCCGTCGAACAGGGCGTCCACGTCGATCTCGATCGCGTCGTCGAGGAACCGGTCGACCAGCACCGGGTGCTCCGGGGTGACCTCGGTGGCGCGGCGGATGTAGCCGGCGAGGGACTCCTCGTCGTAGACGATCTCCATGCCGCGCCCGCCCAGCACGTAGGACGGGCGGACCAGGACCGGGTAGCCGATCTCGTCGGCGATCCGCTTAGCGCCCTCGAACGAGGTCGCCGTCCCGTACTTCGGCGCGGGCAGCCCGGCGGCGGTGAGGACCTCGCCGAACGCGCCGCGGTCCTCGGCCAGGTCGATCGCCTCCGGCGGCGTCCCGACCACCGGCACCCCGGCGTCGGCCAGCCGCTGCGCGAGCCCGAGCGGGGTCTGCCCGCCCAGTTGCACGATCACCCCGGCCACCGTGCCGGACTGCTGCTCGGCGTGCACGACCTCCAGCACGTCCTCGAACGACAGCGGCTCGAAGTACAGCCGGTCGCTGGTGTCGTAGTCCGTGGACACGGTTTCCGGGTTGCAGTTGACCATCACGGCCTCGAACCCGGCCTCGCGCAACGCGATCGCCGCGTGCACGCACGAGTAGTCGAACTCGATGCCCTGCCCGATCCGGTTCGGCCCCGACCCGAGGATCAGCACCTTCGGCTTGTCGCTCTGCGCGGCGACCTCGGAGGTCGCGGCGGGGTCGGTCTCGTAGGCCGAGTAGTGGTACGGGGTCTTCGCCGCGAACTCCGCCGCGCAGGTGTCGACCGTCTTGAACACCGGCCGCACCCCCAGCCGGTGCCGCAGCGCCCGCACGCCGTCCTCGCCCGCCAGTTCCGGCCGCAAAGCCGCGATCTGCCGGTCGGACAGGCCGGTGCGCTTCGCCCGCCGCAGCAGGTCGCCGTCGAGCACCGGGGCGTCGCGGACCTCCGCGCCGACCTCGCCGATCAGCGCGACCTGGTCGATGAACCACGGGTCGATCCCGGACGCCTCGTGCACCTGCTGGACGGTCGCGCCCAGCCGCAGCGCCAGTTCCACCTCGTAGAGGCGGCCTTCGTGCGGGGTGCGCAGCGAGTCCAAAGCGGACTCGGCGGTGGCGCCCTCGGGGTCGGGCAGCGTCCAGAACCCGGTCGCCTTCGTCTCGATCGACCGCATCGCCTTCCCCAGTGCTTCCGGGAAACTGCGGCCGAACGACATCGCCTCGCCCACCGACTTCATCGTCGTGGTCAGCGTCGGGTCCGCGCCGGGGAACTTCTCGAACGCGAACCGCGGCACCTTCACCACCACGTAGTCCAGCGCGGGCTCGAACGAGGCCGGGGTCTCGCCGGTGATGTCGTTGCGGATCTCGTCGAGGGTGTAGCCGATCGCCAGCTTCGCGGCGATCTTCGCGATCGGGAAACCCGTCGCCTTCGACGCCAGCGCGGACGAGCGGGACACGCGCGGGTTCATCTCGATCACGACCATCCGGCCGTCCTCGGGGTTGAACGCGAACTGGATGTTGCAGCCGCCGGTGTCCACGCCGACCTCGCGCAGCACCGCGATCCCGACGTCGCGCATCACCTGGTATTCGCGGTCGGTCAGCGTCATCGTCGGCGCCACGGTGACCGAGTCGCCGGTGTGCACGCCCATCGCGTCCACGTTCTCGATCGAGCACACGACCACCACGTTGTCGTGCTTGTCGCGCATCAGTTCGAGCTCGTACTCCTTCCAGCCGAGCACGCTCTCCTCGATCAGCACCTCCGTCACCGGGGACTCGGTGAGCCCCGTCGACGCCAGCCGCTCCAGGTCCTCGGGCGTGTGCGCCATGCCCGAGCCGAGGCCGCCCATGGTGAACGAGGGCCGGATGACCACCGGCAGACCGAGTTCCCCGACCGTCGCGCGGACCTCGTCCATGTCGTGGCACACCCGCGACCGCGGGACGTCCGCGCCGATCGTGCGCACGATGTCCTTGAACTTCTGCCGGTCCTCGCCGCGCTGGATGGCGTCGATGTCCGCGCCGATCAGCTCCACGCCGTACTTCTCCAGCACGCCGCGCTCGTGCAGCGCCACCGCGCAGTTCAGCGCGGTCTGCCCGCCCAGCGTCGCCAGGATCGCGTCCGGGCGCTCGGCGGCGATGACCTTTTCCACGAAGTCCGGCGTCACCGGCTCGATGTAGGTCGCGTCCGCGAACTCCGGATCCGTCATGATCGTCGCCGGATTCGAGTTCACCAGGGACACGCGCAGGCCCTCGCTGCGCAGCACCCGGCAGGCCTGCGTGCCCGAGTAGTCGAACTCGGCCGCCTGCCCGATCACGATCGGCCCGGAGCCGATCACCAGCACGTGCTGGATGTCCGTCCTCTTCGGCATCAGGCCTTCTTCTCCATCAACTCAACGAATTCGTCGAACAGCGGCGCGGCGTCGTGCGGACCCGCGGCCGCTTCGGGGTGGTACTGCACGGAAAACGCGGGCACGTCGAACGCGCGGACGCCCTCGACGGTGTCGTCGTTCGGGCAGTAGTGGCTGATCCGCGCGGCCCCGTAAGGGGAATCGAACCGCTGGCCCGGCTCGCCTTCGAGGGCGAAACCGTGGTTCTGCGCGGTGATCGCGACCCGCCCGGTCGCCACGTCGATCACCGGGATGTTGATCCCCCGGTGCCCGTACCGCATCTTGTAGGTGCCCAAACCCAGTGCCCGGCCCAGGATCTGGTTGCCGAAGCAGATCCCGAACAGCGGAATCCGTTGCTCCAGCACGGTTTTCGTCAGCGCCGTCGCGTGCGCGGTCGTCGCCGGGTCGCCCGGGCCGTTGGACAGGAACACCCCGTCCGGCTCCAGCGCCAGCAGTTCCTCCGCGCTCGTGCTCGACGGCAGGACGTGCACCTCGATGCCCCGCCGCGCCATCAGCCGCGGCGTGTTCGATTTGATCCCGAGGTCCAGCGCCGCGACGCGGAACCGCTTTTCCCCTTGCGCCGCAACGACATAAGGCTTGTCCGTGGAGACCTCGCCGGCGAGATCCGCGCCCTTCATCGGCGGGCTCGCCAGCACCTCCGCGACCATCTGCTCGTCGCTGCCCAGCGCGTCGCCGGAGAACACCCCGGCGCGCATCGCGCCCTGCTCGCGCAGGTGCCGCGTCAGCGTCCGGGTGTCCACCTCGGAAATCCCGACCACGCCCTGGCGCACCAGTTCCTCGTCCAGCGACCGCTTCGAGCGCCAGTTCGACGGAGTGCGCGCGGGATCGCGCACCACGTAACCGGAAACCCAGATCCGGGCCGATTCGTCGTCCTCGTCGTTCCAGCCGGTGTTGCCGATCTGCGGCGCCGTCTGCACCACGATCTGCCGGTGGTACGACGGATCGGTCAGCGTTTCCTGGTAACCCGTCATGCCGGTGCAGAACACCGCCTCGCCCAGGGTCCGCCCGCGCGCGCCGTACGCCGCGCCGCGGAACACCCGGCCGTCTTCGAGAACCAGGGCGGCGGGGCCGCGAGTGCCGGTGCTCACTGGGCACCTCCCTTGATGTCGTGATCGGAAAGTTCTTCGATCCAGTGCGGATAGTCGTCGAGGTCGTCGCCGCGGAATCCGGTGTCCAGCGCGACGTCGCCGAGCTGCCAGGTGATCACCAGCAGCACGTCGGTGCCGGTAACCTTCCCGGCGAGCCGCGAGTCGCGGCGGATCCCGGTGATCGAGGCGCGCGGGATCCAGAAGTCCGGCAGCCCGCCGCGTTCCACGGCCACCCCGTCCGGGTGCAGCCGCCAGACCGCGCCGGAGCGCGGGCCCGCGCCTCGCGTGACGACTCGGTCCTGCCAGTCGCCCGCGGTCGTGGTGCCCACGCACACGCCGGTCGATTCGAGCTGGAACTCGCCGGGCTCGGCCGGGATCTCCGGGAACGGGGCGATCCGCGCGCTCTGCGAACGCGCCTTGCGCCGCCAGCCGGCCCACATGCCCCACAGGCACAGCAGGAAGAACGCGACGATCCCCAGCGTCAGCAGCAACCGCTCCATCAGCAGATCTTCCCTTCGCGCGCAGTGATCCGCCCGCGCAGCAGAGTCGCCGTCACCACGCCGGGCAACCGCATTCCCTCGTACGGGGTGTTGGCCGCGATGCTGGCCAGGTCCGCCCCGCGCACGGTCCATTCGGCGTCCGGGTCGACCAGCGTCAGGTTCGCCGGTTCGCCCGCCTCGATCGGACGGCCGTGCCCGGCCAGGTTCCCGACCTCCGCGGGCCGCTCGCTCATCACGCGGGCGACGCCGCGCCAGTCGAGCAGGCCGGTCTTGACCATCGTCTCGACGACCACCGACAGCGCGGTCTGCAGGCCGAGCATGCCGGGCCGGGCCGCGGCCCATTCGGTGTCCTTCTCCTGCGTGGCGTGCGGCGCGTGGTCGGTGGCGACGCAGTCCACGACGCCCTCGGCCAGCGCGGCGCGCAGCTTCTCCGCGTCGCCGCCGGTGCGCAGCGGCGGGTTGACCTTGTTGACCGGGTCGTAGCTCTCCAGCCGGTCGTCGGTCAGCAGCAGGTGGTGCGGCGTGACCTCGGCCGACACCTTCGTGCCGCGTTCCTTCGCCCAGCGCAGGATGTCGACAGTGCCCGCGGTGGAGACGTGGCAGACGTGCAGCCGCGCGTTCGCGTGCAGCGCCAGCAGGCAGTCGCGCGCGACGATCGACTCCTCCGCCGACGCCGGCCAGCCCGGGTAGCCGAGCCGCGACGCCTGCTCACCCTCGTGCGCCTGCGCGCCGACGGTGAGCCGCGGCTCCTCGGCGTGCTGGGCGATCACTGCGTCGAGCGCGGTCGAGTACTCCAGCGCGCGGCGCATCAGCAGCGGGTCCGCGACGCACACGCCGTCGTCGGAGAAGACCCGCACCGCCGCGGTGCCCTTGGCCATCGTGCCCAGTTCGGCGAGCTTCTCGCCCTTGAGCCCGACGGTGACCGCGCCGACCGGGTGGACGTCGACCAGGCCGACCTCCTGCCCGCGCCGCCACACGTGGTCGGTGACGAGCGCGTTGTCGGCGACCGGATCGGTGTTGGCCATGGCGAACACGGCGGTGTAGCCGCCCAGCGCCGCGGCGGCGGACCCGGTGTCGACGGTCTCGGTGTCTTCGCGGCCCGGCTCGCGCAGGTGCGTGTGCAGGTCGACGAACCCGGGCAGCAGGACCTGGCCCTTGGCGTCGAGCACTTCGGCGCCCTCGGGAACGTTCACCGCGCCGATCGCGGCGATCACGCCGTCGGAGATCAGGACGTCCGCCGGCTCGCCCTCGCCGTACGGGCGGGCGCCCTTGATCACGATGCTCACGCGGCAGCTCCTTCACTGGCCAGCAGGTGGTAGAGGACCGCCATGCGCACGTGCACGCCGTTGCGGACCTGTTCGGTAATGGCCGAGGAGGGGGAATCCGCGACCGCGGAGGCGATCTCCATGCCGCGCAGCATCGGGCCGGGGTGCAGCACGACGGCGTGGTCCGGCAGCAGCGCCTGGCGGCGTTCGGAGAGCCCGTAGGAGATCGAATATTCTCGCGCGGAGGGGAAAAAGCTCTGCCCAGGGCCCCCGCCCGTCATGCGCTCCGCCTGGACGCGCAGCATCATCACCGCGTCGACCGCGGGCAGCTCGGCGTCGAGGTCGTGCGACACGCTGACCGGCAGCTTCTCCACCCCGACCGGCAGCAGCGTCGGCGGCGCGACGAGCACCACCTCCGCGCCGAGAGTGCTGAGCAGGTGGATGTTCGACCGCGCGACCCGGCTGTGCAGGACGTCGCCGACAATCGCGATCCGCCGGTCCTGCAGGGAACCGAGGCGTTCGCGCAGTGTCGCCGCGTCCAGCAGCGCCTGGGTGGGGTGCTCGTGCATGCCGTCGCCCGCGTTGACCACCGCGGTGCCCGGACCGGCGAGCCAGCCCGACAGCCGGTGCGCGGCCCCCGAGGCGGGGTGCCGGATGATCACGCAGTCGGCGCCCGCGGCAGCCAGCGTGAGCGCGGTGTCCCGCAGCGATTCGCCCTTGTTCACCGAGGAACTGGACGCCGAGACGTTGATCACGTCCGCGCTCATCCACTTCCCGGCGATCTCGAACGACACCCGGGTGCGCGTCGAGTTTTCGTAGAACAGCGTGATCACGGTGCGGCCGCGCAGCGTCGGCAGCTTCTTGACCTCGCGGCCGAGCAGCGTGTGCTTGAGCTCGTCGGCGGTGTCGAGCACGGCGGTCGCGGTGTCCGCGTCGAGCCCGTCGGTGGCGAGCAGGTGCTTCACCGGGTTTCTCCTTCCGGCGCGCGCAGCAGCACCGCGTCCCGGCCGTCGGTTTCCGACAGCAGCACGGAGACGCCTTCGGCGCGCGCGGTGGGCACGTTCTTGCCGACGTAGTCGGCGCGGATCGGCAGCTCGCGGTGGCCGCGGTCGACGAGCACCGCGAGCTGGACGGCACGCGGGCGGCCGTGGTCGCGCAGGGCGTCGAGGGCGGCGCGGATGGTGCGGCCGGAGAACAGGACGTCGTCGACGAGGATGACGACCCGGTTGTCGATCCCGCCCGGCGGCAGCTGCGTCTGTTCGAGCGCACGCGGCGGACGGCGGCGGAGATCGTCGCGGTAAAGGGTGACGTCGAGGGCGCCGTGCGGCGGCGCGGCCCCGGCGAACTCGCCGATCTTCCCGGCGAGGCGCGCGGCCAGCGGAGTGCCGCGGGTGGGGATGCCGAGCAGCACCGGGTACTGCTCCGGCGGACCGGCTCCGAGAGCGGTCTTCTCGATGACCTGGTGGGCCATCCTCGCGATCGTGCGCGCGACATCACCGGCGGACAGCAGCTCGCGCTCTCCCGCCGGCTCCGCCGCGCCACGCGGACGTGACGACAAGGCGGACCTCCTTCCCCGCCTCTCTGGACGGGTCCTTAAAGGACGTCGGCAACCGGCTGCTGCCGGAAACCGCACCGACAGTAGCAGGACCGGTCAATCAGTCTTCCGGGTGGTACGCGCACGGCCGCCACCTGCGCGGACCGACCTTCTGCTTGACCTGGTGACAACTATGCGTAACCATTACTCTGAGTATTCGACTCGAGGAGTCCCCGGCTCCGGTCCTCCCGGCCGGGCAGGGGCGATGAAACGGAGAACCACCAGATGGGCGATTACGCCAAGGCGCTCGGGGCCAAGCTCCGCGGGATCCGCCAGCAGCAAGGCCTGTCCCTGCACGGGGTCGAGCAGAAGTCCGGCGGCCGCTGGAAGGCCGTCGTGGTCGGCTCGTACGAGCGCGGCGACCGGGCGGTCACCGTCCAGAAGCTGGCCGAGCTGGCGGACTTCTACGGCGTGCCGGTGGTCGAACTGCTGCCGGAGGGCCGGGTCCCCTCGGGAGCCGAGCCCGCCACGAAGATCGTGATCAACCTGGAGCGGCTCCAGCAGCTCCCCGCGGAGAAGGTCGGCCCGCTCGCCCGGTACGCGGCCACGATCCAGAGCCAGCGCGGCGACTACAACGGCAAGGTGCTCTCCATCCGCACCGAGGACCTGCGCTCGCTCGCCATCATCTACGACATGACCCCCGGCGAGCTGACCGAGCAGCTCATCGACTGGGGCGTCCTCCCGCCGGAAGCCCGCCCGTCCAAAGAGGACTGAGCACTGATGGCGGCGACGGCCGTGCACGACGCGGCGGGCTTCCCGCACCCGGGGAACCGGGAACGCCCGCCGCGCTTCGGGCTCCAGCCGACGTTCTCCGCCGCCGCGTCCGGCCTCGGCCTCGGCCTCGGTTGATTCAGCTTGCCCGCGAGCGCCGACCTGCTTGGGTCCGCGGCACTCGGCCGGGCCGACCCCGATTGATCCAGGGTGCCCGCGAGCGCCGACCTGCTTAGGTCCGCGGCGCTCGGCCGAACCAACCTCGATTGATCCAGCTAGCCCCCCCCCAACGCCGACCGGCTTGGCTCCACCACACTCGGCTGAACCAACCTCGATCGATCCAGGGTGCCCCCGGCCGATGACTGCTGTTTTCCGCCGCGCGGCAAACCGGCGAGAACCGGCGGAATTCCTCGTGTCAGCCGCGCTGAGAGCCGGATTCCGGCGTGTTTCCCGTTCCAGGCCGCGGGGCCGGGCCTGCATCCTCGCCGCTTCCGGCCGCGACGCCGGGGCTGTTTCCTCGCCCCGCTCCACGCCGCGACGCTGGGGACCGCGTCCTCGTCCACGCCGGTTCCCGCTCCGGATTTCTGGTTTCCCGGCGAATTCCCTTGCCGTGCACCGGATTTCCCCGCTGGCCGGGTCCAGCTGGGGCGCTCCCCCGCGGGATGCTCACTCACCGCAGCGATACGGGAAGACCGCCGCTCCGAACTCACCTGATCGCCGCGCGACCGCCCGGGTCCGCCCGCCGCGAATGGCGCCCGCCGACCGGTTCTGATTCCGCTCGGTGATCAATTTTCTCCCGGACGCCCCTCGCGTCCGGCCGCCGCGGCCCGGCGGTGACCCGATCAGGCAGCGGCCATTCAGGTGGTGCTTTCCCCCAGCCGGGTGACCTCTGACTACCGAGCCGCCAGAGCTACAGGACCGCGCGCAGCCGGTCGGCGATCGTGCCGATACGGCCGAGCACGCCGTTGATGAACCGCGGCGAGTCGTCCGTCGAAAGTTCCTTCGCGAGGCCGACCGCTTCGTCGATCGCGACCGCGTCGGGGACGTCCGCCGACCACAGCATCTCGTACACGCCGACGCGCAGGACCGCCAAGTCGACCGGCGGCATCCGCTCAAGGGTCCAGCCCTGCGAGTGTTCCGCGAGAAGTTCGTCGATCCGCTCGCGGCGGGCCGTGACGCCCTCCACGACGGCGATCGTGTAGTCCGCGACCGGGTCGACCTCGACCGCGCCGACCCGATCGGCCAGCAGCGTGACCGGGTCGGCGGACCGCTGGGCGGCCTCGTACATCATCTCGACCGCGCGCCGGCGCGCTTGGCGCCTGCTGATCGCGCCGCCGCGGTTCGGGTGCGGGGGAAGCTTGTCCGCCATCAGCTGGAGACGCGGCCGAGGTAACGGCCGTCGCGGGTGTCGACCTTGATCTTCTCGCCGGTCGAGAGGAACAGCGGGACCTGGATCTCCGCGCCGGTCTCCAGCGTCGCCGGCTTGGTGCCGCCGGTGGAACGGTCGCCCTGGAGGCCCGGGTCGGTGTGCTGGACGACCAGTTCGACCGAGGTCGGCAGCTCGACGTACAGCGGCTCGCTCTCGTGCACCGCGACCTGGACCTCGGTGTTCTCGAGCATGTAGTTCGCGTTGTCGCCGACGGTCTCGGCGGGCACGGTGATCTGGTCGTAGGTGTCGCCGTCCATGAAGACGAAGTCCGCGCCGTCCTTGTACAGGTACGTCATGTTCCGGCGGTCCACCGTGGCCGTCTCGACCTTCGTGCCCGCGTTGAAGGTCTTGTCGACGACCTTCCCGGTCAGCACGTGCTTGAGCGTGGTGCGCACGAACGCACCGCCCTTGCCCGGCTTGACGTGCTGGAACGCGGTGACGCTCCACAGCTGGCCGTCCAGGTTGAGGACGAGTCCGTTCTTCAGGTCGTTGGTGGTGGCCACGAGTCTTCAGGTCTCCTGTGTTCGATCTCTTCGGCCGCGGCCGTCAGACGGCCACGAGGTCCTTGGTGCTCAGGGTGAGGAGTTCGGGTCCGGAGTCCCGCACGACGAGCGTGTCCTCGATGCGCACGCCACCGCGCCCCGCGAGGTACACGCCGGGCTCGACGGTGACCGCCATACCGGCGGACAGTGTACCGACGCCCGCCGCGGCGAGACTCGGTGCCTCATGCACTTCCAGCCCGACGCCGTGGCCGAGACCGTGCGCGAACTGCTCTCCGTACCCGGCGTCGGCGATCACCGAGCGGGCCGCGGCGTCCACTTCGGACACCACCGCGCCGGGCCGGACGGCCTCGGCGCCCGCCGCCTGCGCGCGGTGCACCAGGTCGTAGATCTCGCGCTGCCAGTCCGCGGGTTCGCCGAGGACGACCATGCGGGTCATGTCCGAGTGGTAGCCGTCGACCGTGGCGCCGAAGTCGAACTTCACGAAGTCGCCGCGGCTCAGCTCGGCTCCGGTCGGGCGGTGGTGCGGAATCGCCGAGTTCGGCCCGGCGGCGACGATGGATGCGAAGGAGATCCCGGCCGAACCGTGCTCCAGCATCCGGGTCTCCAGGTCGCGGGCCACTTCCAGCTCGGTCCGGCCCGGCCGTACTCCCCCGGCCTCGATCAGCGCGGCGAGCGCGCGGTCGGCGGCGGCGCACGCGGCGCGCAGCGCGGCGATCTCGACCTCGTCCTTGACCACCCGCAACTGCTCGACCAGCCCCGGCGTGCGGACCAGCTCGACCCGGTCGAAGCGCACCTTGAGGTTCTCGTGCTCCTCGACGCTCACGTGCTGGCTCTCGAACCCGGCCCGGCCGTAGCCCTGCTCCGCCGCGTGCGCGGCGAGAGCCCGGGCGCTGGCACGGTCGAGCAAGCGCTCCAGGTCGGGCACCTCCGCTTCCGACTGGGTCGTGTAGCGCCCGTCGGTGCAGAACAGGGTCTTCGCGTCGCCGCCCGCGTGCAGCAGCAGCGCGGCGTTCGACCCGGTGAACCCGGTCAGGTAGCGGATGTTGAGCAGATCGGTGACCAGCAGCGCGTCGACCCCGTTCTCGTGGAGCAGGGCGGCGAGCGCGGCGCGGCGGCGAGCGTGGATTTCCGGCACCCGGCCAGCTTAACCAGCGGCTTCCGGCCTCCTGTTCCAGCAGGGCTCCGGCGCGGCGAGGAGGACGGCCTACTGGCGGTTAACTTCGGCGCGCCTACACTCCGTCCATGCTGGGTGCCTGGTTGACGCGCGGGATGGTCATGGCGGTCGTGCACGCCGCCGCGATGACGCTGCTCGCCAAGTGGTCCGTGTTCCACCCGACCGGCCAGACGCTGTTCACTTCGCTCACCATCGCCGTACTGGTCGGCCTGGCGGCGCTGTGGAGCGCGATCGACGGCTGGCGCGGCCTGCGCGACCGAGGGCGGGCCTGGTTCATCGCCTCCCTGGTCGCGGGCGTGTGCTCGGGCATCCTGTACGTGATCGGGCGGGCGGTCTTCGTCGACCAGACCGGGGTTTCCGAACTGGGCGCCGCGCTCACCGGCGGGGCGGCGTTCTCCGCGCTGCTGGTGCTGGTGCCCGCCGGGCTGGGGTTGTTCGTCGGCGGCCGGATCCGGCGTCCGGCGGAGGATTCCGACGCCGAGCCCGAGCCGGAGCCGGACGACGAGGACGAAGACGGCACCGGCAGCCGTTCCGGCGAACTCGAACTCCCGCCGAGCCCGGCCCCGCGAGCGGAGAAGCCGAAACCGTCTCCGGTCAGCCGCCCAGCGGCAGACCGCGCGCGGCGCCGTCCCACTGTCGCGGGTCGATCTCCTGCACCCCGGAACCGTTGAGCGGCACGATCGTCGTGTCCGGCAGGCCGTAAAGCTGCCCGTCGAGGACCATGCCGTAGCCGCGGCCGTACGCGTGCACGACGGTCGCGCCCGAACGCAGGCGGGTTTTCACCGGCACCTCCGGCACCTGCGGCAACGGCCGGTTCACCAGTTCCCCGGCGAGCACCTCGGCGACTGAACGCCGGTCGATCCGGATCCGCTCGCCGCGGCGGTAGAGGTCGATCATGCGGTCCGGGGACGGCATCGCGACGCCGTCGAAGGTCGCCGTGCTGCGCGAGGGCGTGGAGCAGCCGCCCGCGCCTTTCACGTCCAGCCCGAAGTGCTTCAGCCCGGTCGGCGCGCCCGTCGGGCCGGTCTCGGTGGCGCGCACGACGTCCAGCGAAACCAGGTCGCACGGATCGCTGACCGAGGTCGGCGCGTGCCCGTCCGGACGGCGGACGAGACCGGGGCCCTCCTTCCACGGGCCCGGGATCACGACCGGTTTGTAGGGCTGCATGGTGAAATCGCGGTCCCGGAAGGTGATCGTGGTGCCGTCGGCGGTTTCGTGGGCGATGGCGAAGGCGTCGAGCGCGCCGACCCACTCCAGATCCACGCTGAACGCGTCGACCACCGAACGCGTCCGCGGCGCGGCGGTGGTCGCGGTGGGCTCGAATCCCTTCTCCCCCAACGCTTCCACGCCCTCGCGGAACGCCGGGTCGTGCGCCCGGATCACGAACTGCCCCGCCCCGTTCCAGCCCGCCGCGCGGCCGGTGGTGTCGGTGAACATCAGGTAGTACCAGCCGTCGAGGAAGACCACCGAGGGCTGACCGGCACCGTAGACGTTGGCGCGGTGGGCGTCGTGGGACGCGCCGAGAATCGGTTTGCCGCCGTTCGAACGGGTCCAGTGGATGCCGTCCGGGCTGGTGGCCATGCCGATCGCGTTGCCGAGCGCGTGGTCGCCCGCCGCGCCGGTGTAGTACATGAAGTAGGTGCCGCCCACGCGCAGCACGGACGGGTCGCAGGTGTGCATGCCGTCGAAGTTCCCGGGCGCGCCGGACAGGACCGCCGGGGGCGCGCCGCCACCCGGCCCGGTGAAGGGTCCGTCGGCCGAGGGACCTTCGGCGTAGAGGATGTCGTCGCCCGGCGGCGGGGCGCTGCTGTACTGGCTGCACCACCAGATCCGGGTGCGGCCGTTCTCGGCCATCACGGTCGGGCCGTAGTTGTAGGACGCGTCCGCGGCCCCGGCCGCCACCACGCCGCGGCCTTGCCTGCCTGCCCCCGCGGCGAGCGCGACGTCCGCCGCCCGGGGCGGATCCTTCGGCGTTTGCGTCGCACCGCCCGCGATGCCGCCGTGCCCGCTGCCCTCGGCTTGCGGCTGGGCCGATGTCTGGCTGCACCCGGAAACGAGGGAACCGGCGATCAGCAGCGAGAGCAGCTGACGCACGGGTCGCCGACCCCCACGACGAAACGGGTGCATGATCGCCGAGTGTAGCGACAGCAGCACCGGATGGGTGAACCACGTCGCGCATCTGCCGGTCGGACGGCGGGTTTGCCGGGGGCTTGCTTTTCGGCTGGTGCGCGGTGATCTTCCGCCGCGAGGCCCGGACCAGCGCCCGGCTGCCCGGCGCAGCGGCAGGCCGTGCCCGACCGCATCAAGCCCCGCGATCGCGCCGGTCGCGGTGTCGGAAAGCCTGCCGGAACCACGCCGCGTCCGCCGCTGGACGAGAACGAGCGCGCGGCGATCCGGCACAACGCAAGCCCGTAACCGTCCACGCCGAGACCGGCTTCCCGGCCGCGATACCCGAAAGCCCGCCGCGCCGCCGGAACCACGCCGCGTCCGCCGCGAGATCAGGACGAGCGCGCGGCAATCCAGCACAATGCGAGCCCGTAACCATCCACGCCGAGACCGGCTTCCCCGGTCGCGATACCCGAAAGCCCGCCGTACCGCCGAAACCACCCCGCCACAGCGTCCGCGAGATCAGGACGAGCGCGCGGCAATCCAGCGCAACGCAAGCCCGTAACCATCCACGCCGAGACCGGCTTCCCCGGTCGCGATACCCGAAAGCCCGCCGTACCGCCGAAACCACCCCGCCACAGCGTCCGCGAGATCAGGACGAGCGCGCGGCGATCCAGCGCAACGCAAGCCCGTAACCGTCCACGCCGAGACCGGCGATCACCCCGGTCGCGATGTCGGAAAGCACGCTGTGGTGCCGGAATTCCTCCCGCTTGTGCACATTGCTGATGTGCAGCTCGATCAGCGGCGCGGTGAGCTGGGCGGCGGCGTCGCGGACGGCGATCGAGTAGTGCGTCCACGCGCCGGCGTTCAGCACGACCGGGGTGCCCGCGTCGGCGGCCTCGTGCAGCCAGCCGACCAGTTCCCCCTCGTGGTCGGTTTGGCGCACCTCGACGTCGAGGCCCAGTTCCTGGCCGGTCGCGACGCACAGGTGCGCGAGGTCGTCGTGCGTGGTGGAGCCGTAGACGTCCGGCTCGCGTTTGCCAAGGCGGCCGAGGTTGGGGCCGTTGAACACGAAGGCCTTCACAGCAGCACGCTCCCGCCGTTTTCCGGGGCCTCGGCCGCGATCGCCGAGTAGGCGGCGGCGAGCAGCGACGGGTCGGGGCCTTCCAGCCTGCCGGGTTTGGCCAGCCCGTCGAGAACGACGAAGCGCAGCACGCCGGAGCGGGTTTTCTTGTCGCCCTTCATGGTTTCCAGCAGCTGCGACAGCGCGTCCGGGTCGTAGGCGGTGGGCAGGCCGATCAGCTTGAGCACGGAGGCGTGCCGGTCGGCGGTGGCGTCGTCGAGACGTCCGGCGAGCCGGGCCAGTTCCGCCGCGAACACCAGGCCGACGCTGACCGCCGCGCCGTGGCGCCAGCGGTAGCGCTCGCGGCGTTCGATGGCGTGGCCGAGGGTGTGGCCGTAGTTGAGGATTTCGCGCAGGTCGGACTCGCGCAGGTCGGCCGCGACGACGTCGGCCTTCACCTGGATCGAGCGGCGGACGAGCTCGGCGAGGACGTCGCCCGCCGGGTCGAGCGCTTGCTCCGGGCCGGCCTCGATCAGTTCGAGGATGCGCGGGTCGGCGATGAAACCGGTCTTGACGATCTCGGCCATCCCGGCGACGAGTTCGTTGCGCGGCAACGATTCCAGCGTCGCGAGGTCGACCAGGACGGCCGAGGGCTCGTGGAAGACGCCGACGAGGTTCTTGCCTGCCTCGGTGTTGATGCCGGTCTTCCCGCCGACCGCCGCGTCGACCATGCCCAGCAGCGTCGTCGGCACGTTCACCAGCCGGACGCCGCGCATCCAGGTGCCCGCGACGAACCCGGCGAGGTCGGTGACCGCCCCGCCGCCGAGCGCGACGACCACGCCGCGCCGGTCCAGCCCGATCCGGCCGAGCACCTCCCAGCAGAAGCTGGCGACCGAGAAGGCTTTGCCGTCCTCCGCGTCGGGAATCTCGACGCGGTGCGCGTCGAGCCCGGCCGCGGCCAGTTCGTCGCGAACGGCTTCGGCGGTGGCGGTGAGCGTCGGCGGGTGGATCAGCGCGACCTTCGACGCGTCGGCGAGTTGCTCGGTGAGTTCGCCGAGCAGGCCGCGCCCCACGAGCACGTCGTACGGCTGCGCGGTGGCGACCCGGATCCGGACGGGCGGGGTGGCGGACACGGTTCTCCTCACTGCTCCCGGACCCGGTGGTCCTGGGCTGGGTGGTGGCTCAGCGGCATCGGCTGCTCGCGGACGGGGTGACTGGTCTCCGGCAGAACCAGCGAAGCCGGGCAGCCGGTCCGGTCTGCCGCGGCGGACCGCGCTCGGCTCGGCGCGGCCAGCGGGGCAGGGCCGAGCTGGCCGGGTCCGGGCCGGTGGCGGATCACTGTTCGCGGACCCGATCGGGTTCGAGGGCGGCGACGGCGGCCGCGACGACCTCTTCGGGCGTGCGCTTGTCGGTCTCGATCTCGACGGTCGCCACCTCGCGGTACACCGGCAGCCGCTGGTCGAGCAGGGCTTTGAAGGTGGCGCGGGGATTGATGCCGGCGAGCAGCGGGCGGGCGCTGGACATCCCGGTGCGCTGCACGCCGGCGGCGAGTCCGACGTTCAGGAAAACCACCGCGTGGTCCTGGAGCCGGGCGCGGGTCCCGGGGGTGAGCGGGGCACCGCCGCCGAGGGAGAGGACGCCGTCGTGTTCGGCGAGGGCGATGGCGACCGCTTCCTCTTCGATCGCGCGGAACGCGGGTTCGCCGTCGTCGGCGAAGATGTCCGAGATGGCGCGTCCGGCGCGGGCGACGATGTCGTCGTCCGTGTCGCGGAAGGACACGCCGAGCGCGGCGGCCAGCAGCGGGCCGACCGTGCTCTTGCCCGAGCCCGGCGGTCCGATGACGACCGCGCGCGGGCTCACCAGCGCTCCTCGAGCGCCTTCAGGTACGACTGCGCGTTGCGCCGGGTCTCGGCCAGCGAGTCGCCGCCGAACTTCTCCAGCGCCGCGTCCGCGACGACCAGCGCCACGACCGACTCCAGCACCACGCCCGCGCGCGGCACCGCGCACACGTCGGAACGCTGGTGGATCGCCACGGCGGGCTCGCCGGTCCGGACGTCCACTGTGGACAGTGCCTTGGGCACGGTCGAGATCGGCTTCATCGCGACGCGCACCCGCAGCGGCTCGCCGTTGGTGATGCCGCCCTCAAGCCCGCCCGCGCGGTTCGACCGGCGCGTGACGCCGACCGGTCCGGCACCGCGGTCGATCTCGTCGTGCGCCTGGCTGCCCCAGCGGCGGGCGGTGGTGAAGCCGTCGCCGACCTCGACGCCCTTCATCGCCTGCACGCCCATGAGCGCGCCGGCGAGCCGCGCGTCGAGACGACGGTCCCAGTGCACGTGCGAGCCGAGGCCCGGCGGCAGCCCGTAGACGATCACCTCGATCACGCCGCCGACGGTGTCGCCTGCCTTCCGCACCGCGTCGACCTCGGCGACCATCGCCTCGGTCCCCTCGGCCGAGAACGCGCGCACCGGGCTCTCGTCGATCGCCGCGAGGTCGCCCGGCCGCGGGAGCGGGCCGTCGGGAGCGTCGGCTCCGCCGATGGAGACGACGTGGCTCAGCACCTCGGCCCCGAGCAGCTGCCGCAGGAAATTCCGCGCGACCGTGCCGAGCGCGGTCCGCGAGGCCGTCTCGCGGGCGCTGGCGCGCTCCAGGACGGGGCGGGCCTCGTCGAAGCCGTACTTCTGCATGCCGGGCAGGTCGGCGTGCCCCGGACGGGGCCGGGTCAGCGGCTCGTTGCGGGCGAGCCCGGCGAGCTCGGCCTCGTCGACCGGATCGGCCGCCATGACCTTCTCCCACTTGGGCCACTCGGCGTTCTCGATCTGGACGGCGATCGGGCCGCCCTGGGTGATCCCGTGCCGGACCCCGCCGAGGAACTGGACCTGGTCGGTCTCGAAGCCCATCCGGGGGCTGCGGCCGAACCCGAGCCGGCGCCGCGCGAGCTGCGCGGAGAGGTCCGAGGTCGTCACCTCCACCCCGGCGGGCAGCCCTTCGAGCACAGCGGCGAGGGCGGGTCCGTGCGATTCTCCAGCGGTGATCCAGCGCAGCACCGGCCAATCCTGTCACGGCGTGCCCGGAGGCCTGGCAGAGCCCCTGGCCTCAGACGATGCCCGTTCCAGCGGCTGGGAAGACGGCGCACGCCCAGGTGGCCAGAACCAAGCCTGGGCCGTAGGGGACGCGGAGGGGTCCGGCGCGGATCCGGGCGCGGCCCGAGCCGGTCGGCGATGCGGACGAGGCGGGCGTCGGTGGGAGAGCAGTGCCGGTCGGTGCGAGAGCGGGGTCGGTCGGTGCGAGAGCGGGGTCGGTCGGTGCGAGAGCGGGGTCGGTCGGTGCGAGAGCGGGGTCGGGCGGCGCGGCGCCGGGAGCGGGCGGCGCGGCACCGGGCGGAGCGAGAGCAGGGCCGGGCGGCGCGGCACCGGCAGCAGACGGAGCGAGAGCAACAGCGGGCGGAGCGAGAGCAACAGCGGGCGGCGCGGCACCGGCAGCAGACGGAGCGAGAACGGCAGCGGGCGGCGCGAGAGCGGGAGTGGGCGGCGCGAGAGCGGGAGTGGGCGGAGCGGAGGGGGCGGCAGCAGCGGAGTCAGTCAGCGTGGACGAAGCGGCTGTCGGCGTAGACGGTTGGGCGAGATCGGCCGCCAGGGGCGGGGAGTCGGGTTGGCTCGGTGTGGGCTCGTGGAGTCCTCCTTCGGCTTCGGGGCGGAGCGACGATGCGACGGTCGGATCGGTGGCGGGCGGAGGTGCCGGGGTGACGGATAAGGGCGGCGCGAGCGGCCGGGCAGAGGAGCCAGCCCGGCGGATCCGGCGCATCAGCCACATCGGCACGACAGCCGCGAGGCTCACCAGCGCCGCCAAAACCGCCGCCGCCGCTGGAGCCAGCCCGCCGACCGCGCCCAGGACAGCGCCGAAAGATCCGGCCAGTTTCACGTCACCGGGGCCGAGGCCGCCCGCCGACAACCGGTGGACGATCAGGTGCGTCCCGCCGAACAGCAGGCATCCCAGGAGAGCACCAACCCCCAACCGCCAGCCTCCGCCGCTGAGGGCGGCGAGGGTGAGCGTCAGGGCGACGGCGGGGTAAGCGGGCAGGGTGAGGACGTCCGGGAGGCGGCGGTGTCGGGCGTCGGCCAAGGCGAGGGGTGCGCCGAGCACCGAAACCAGCCACGCCACGGGCAGCCACCAAGCCGGGAGCGCGCCCGCGTCGGCACGGGACGCGGCCACTGCGGCTGCCGCCAAGGCGGTGGTCATGCCGATCACCGCGGAGACCGGGGCGCCGGCTTTCTTCGTCATCACCAGCAGCACGGGGACCACCGCCCCAGCTGCGAGCACTGCTGTCAGAACCATGCGACCAGCCTGTCGCCACCGCCTGGACCAGGGCAAACAAATCACTGCGCGAGGGGACCCCTCGTGCGCGACACGCCGGAAGGTTCACCCGACGGAGGCAGAATCAGCCGCGCGAAGAAGCCGAAGACCCGGCAAGGAAAGCCCGCCGGTATCCCGTCGGGTTGACGCCGCGCAAGCGTTTGAACGCCGAGCTGAACCCGAACGCGTCCGCGTACCCCACCGCGCAGGCCACCTCGGTGATCGGCATCGACGGCTGTTCGGTCAGGAGGTCCGCGGCAAGGGTCATCCGCCATCGGGCCAGGTACGTCATCGGCGGCTCCCCCACCAGACCCGCGAAGCGTTTGGCCAAAGTGGACCGCGAAACGCCGGTCCGGGCGGCCAGCGCGACGACCGTCCACGGGGCTGCCGGATCCGCGTGCAGCTGGCGGAGAGCAGCGCCGACCACCGGGTCCCGCTGAGCCGCCCACCACGGCGGCGGGGTGCCGCCCGGGCGGTCGAACCAGTCGCGCAGCAGGCAGACCAGCATCCAGTCCAAAAGACGGTCCAGGAAGATCTGCTGGCCCGGCGCGTCGACGGCCAGTTCGGCCGCCAGGTGATCCAGCACCGGGTCTTCCGCGTCCGAGGACGGCGGCCGGACCACCACCGGCAGCGCGTCCAGCAGCGCGGACATCCGGCCGCGGCTTCGCACCGGGTACGCGCCGACGATCAGGTTGGTTTCGCCGTGGAACGGGTCGTTCCAGCCCAGGTGGTGCTGGGCGCCGCCCTGGTCGGGAGTGGCGCAGAACTCGCCGCATTCGACGGGGACGGCGGTGGTGTCCAGGCGGTCCACGAAGGAGAACGGGCCGCGGACGAGGATGGTCTCGCGGGCGCGCAGCAGCTCGGGCGGATGGTCTTCCGGCACGATCCAGCCCTCGCCGCTCAGCAGGGTGCACAAGGTCAGCGGGGCGCTGTCCACGAAGCGCAGCGACCACGGCGCCGACAGGGCCGTGCAGCCGAACAGCGAGCCGTGCGCCCGGACCCCGCGGATCACATCGCTGAACGCGTCCACCCGCCCGAGGTTAGACGAATGGACAGGCAATCCGGCGTATCGCCTATGGGATCGTCCGGGAAAACCCGGTTGAATCGCAGTCATGAGCACCCTCACCGACCACGATCTCGAGTTCCTCCGCCGTCCTCTGCACGGCTTCCTGACCGTCGCCGCCGGACCGCGGCCGCCGCAGCCGCGGCCGGTGTGGTTCGAGGCCACCGACGAGGGCACGATCCAGCTGTTCACGTCCCCGGACTCGGCCAGGATCCGCCAGCTGCGCGAGGATCCGCGCGCCTCGATCGTCGTCGCGGCGCCGGTCGGGGAACCGGAGCGCTGGGTGTCCGTCGCCGGACGCGTCACGATCGAAACGGACGGCGGGCACGACCTCGCCCGCAGGCTCGCCGGACGGTACTGGGACCTCAGCACCGCGGAAGGCGAAGCCGGCGCGAAAATCCTCCAAGACCTCCCCCAGGTCCGGGTCGTCATCCACCCGGAGAAGGTGCACCGCTACGCGTTCTGAGCCTGCCGGGCCCGCACCAGCAGCACCAGGCCGCAGATCACGCAGACCGCTTCGGTGATCACGCCCCAGTATTCGTACTGGCTGTTGAACTGGTCGTGCACGCCGTAGAAGCCCACCGTCACCGACAGCAGGTAGGCCAGCAGCGTCACACCGCCGAAACCCAGCGTGAGAAACGCCGGGAGCCAATGCCGCCAGGCGAGCAGGGCGATCGCGATCACCGCTCCGGCTGCGCCGTTCACCAGGAAGAGCGGCCCGACCACGGGGATGTCCGCGTAGCCGCTGCCCCAGTACAGAGAGAAGTGGATCGCCGCCGAGCCCGCCAGGCCCGCCGCGCCCAGCACTCGCATCCAGGTCGTCACCATGGGCGTCTCCTTCTGTGCGCAAAGCCGGATACGGACTACACGCACGGGCGACGGCGGCGGTTCACCGGCACCCTGGACGGTCGCGGTTCGTTGCATTGGACATGACTGCCGAACTTCACTCCCGCCGCTTCGTTCTCGCCTCCGGAGCGGCCGTCGCGGGGACCGCCGTCGCTCTCGCCGCCTGCGGAGGCGGATCCGAAAAAGCCGCGCCGAAACCGGGCGGGAAGGTGCTCGCATTGGCGGAAGTGCCGGTGGGCCAAGCGAAATCCGCGAAAACCCCGGACGGGCAGGAAGTGCTCGTGGCACAGCCGGCGAAGGGGACGGTCGCCTGTTTCAGCGCTGTCTGCACGCACCAGGGCTGCACGGTGAATCCGCCGGAGAACGGCCAGGCGAGCTGCCCGTGCCACGGTTCGGTGTTCGACGCGCTGACCGGCGAGGTGAAGAAGGGGCCGGCGAGCCAGCCGCTGTCCAAAGTGGCCGTGAAGATCGAGAACGGCGAGGTAGTCACAGCGTGACCGGAATCGCCCTTTGCGGACATTCGCTGTCCACAAAGGGCGTTCGGCTCAATCGTTCCAGGTGAACAACTCGTCGCCGGCCGCGACCGTGCGGCCGCCTTCGAGGCCGCCGAGGACGTCGGCGGACGCGTCGAGCCCGACGACCGGGACGATCGGCGAGTAGCCCTTGGCGGCGACCGCCTCCGGGTCCCAGCCCACGATCGGCTGGCCCGCCCGCACCTTCTCGCCCTTGACGACGTGCAGGGTGAACCCCTCGCCCTTTTCCTTGACCGTGTCGATGCCGAGGTGCACGAGCACCCCGCGGCCGTCCTCGGTGGCCACGACGTACGCGTGCGGGTGCAGCGTCACCACGGTCCCGTCGACCGGCGCGACCGCGTCGGCGCGGCCGCCGGACGGCCGCACCGCGATGCCCGGGCCCACCATCGCCTCGGCGAACACCGGGTCGGGCACCTCGGCGATCGCGACGACCTCGCCCGCGACCGGGCTCAGGATCGGCAGGCTCACATCAAGTCCTCGATGTCGCTGGCGATGGTGTCCGCCTCCGGGCCGACGATGACCTGGACCGCCGAGCCCATCTTCACGACGCCCATCGCGCCCGCCGACTTCAGCGCGGCTTCGTCCACCAAGGACATGTCCTCGATCTCGCACCGCAGCCGCGTGATGCAGCCCTCGATCTCGACCAGATTGTCCGCGCCGCCGAGCGCCGCGAGAATCTTTTCCGGCCTGTCATCCGCCATCGCGGCCTCCTCGTATCCCGTTGGTTTTCCACTCGGAACAGGTGCGCTCCGCCACCATTACTACGCCGTTTGCCACGTTGCCGAGCGAGCCCGGCCACGAACGGATAACGGTGGTTGACACCTGCTCGCGCTGCGGAGCATCCTGCCCCATCAGATCATTGGTCTAGACCGGAACGTACCAATCTTCCGGCCCGGACGCGAGCACCGGCCCCGGTGCGCGAGAGGCGAGGGAGGGGACACCGAGATGAGTGCGGCCGCGCACATTCCGCCGTCCGACCCCGCCGACCGCGTGGTCAACGGGCCGACCCCGAAGCACGCCCAGCTGCGGGAGATCCTGCGCCGGCTGGTGGAGCGCGAGCTCCCGCCTGGCTCGCCGATCCCGTCCGAGCGAGAGCTCGCGCAGCACTACGGCGTTTCGAGGCTCACCGTCCGCTCGGCGATCGGGAAGCTCGTCGAGGAAGGACTGCTGGCCCGGGTCAGGGGCAAGGGCACCTTCACCGCCGCCCGGCGGATGGAACTGCAGGTGTACCTGATGTCGTTCACCGACGACATGCGCCGGCGCGGGCTCACCCCGACCACCGAAGTGATCTCGACCTCGACCGAGGTCCCGCCGGTGACCTCGGCGCACGCGCTCGGCCTGTCCGAGGGCGTGCCCGCGCACCGGCTCGTGCGGCTGCGGCGCGCCGACGGCGTTCCGCTGGCCGTGGAACGCGGCTGGTACCACGCGGGCCGGACCCCCGGCCTGCTCGACCTCGACCTGACCCGTTCGCTGTACGCCCAGCTGGCCGACGCTTTCTCGCTCCGGCCGGACCAGGCGTACCAGACGGTGTGGGCCGAATCCGCGGACCGCGAAACGGCGCGCTTGCTCGGCATGCGCACCGGCAGTCCGCTCCTGGTGTTCCGCCGGGTTTCCAGCTCCGGCGGCGAACCGGTCGAGGACATGACGTCCTGGTACCGGGGCGACCACTACCAGGTGACCATGCAGCTGGACCGGAACACCCCGGGTTCCGGCGACCAACCCCACAATGGAGGTATCCGATGAGCGCCACCACCGCGGCTGGGGCCAGCGGGAAGAAGAAGGGCGGCGGCCTCGCGGGGCTGCAGCGCTTCGGCCGCAGCCTCATGCTGCCGATCGCGACCCTGCCCGCGGCCGGTCTGCTGAACCGGCTCGGCCAGGCCGACGTCCTCGGCAAGGACGGCCTCAACTGGGGCAAAGCCGCCGACGTGATCGGCGCGGCGGGCGGCAGCATCTTCAACTGGCTGCCGCTGATCTTCGCGATCGGCATCGCGGTCGGGTTCGCCCGCAAGGGCGACGGCTCGACCGCCGTCGCCGCGGTCATCGGCTGGGTCGTGTTCAACAACGTGATCCAGGTGATCGCCCCGATCAGCAGCCAGCAAGGCTACAAGCCGGCCTGGGAGAGCGCGCCCATCCACTGGCCCTACAGCGTGCTGACCGGCATCGTGTCCGGCATCGTGGCGGCGCTGCTGTGGCAGCGCTACCACCGGATCAAGCTGCCGTCCTGGCTGGCCTTCTTCGGCGGCCGCCGGTTCGTGCCGATCATCACCGCGCTCGCGATGCTCGTGCTCGGCGTCCTCTTCGGACTCGTCTTCAAGTACGTGGACGAGGCGATCACCTCGGCGGGCAAGGCCGTCATGGGTTCGCCGGTCCTCGGCGGCGGCGTCTACGGCCTGCTCAACCGCCTGCTGATCCCGGTCGGCCTGCACCAGCTGCTGAACGTGCCGGTGTGGTTCATCTTCGGCGGCGGCGACCTGAACAACTTCTTCGGCCACGTCCAGGGCTCCGGCGCGTTCATGACCGGGTTCTTCCCGATCATGATGTTCGCCCTCCCGGCCGCGGCGTTCGCGATCGTGCACACCGCCCGTCCCGGCCAGCGCAAGCTCGTCGGCAGCATCATGATCTCGGCCGCGCTCACCGCCTTCGTCACCGGCGTCACCGAGCCGATCGAGTTCGCGTTCATGTTCGTCGCGTGGCCGCTGTACATCTTCCACGCGATCATGACCGGCATCTCGCTCGCGGTCTGCAACGCGCTGGGCATCCACCTCGGCTTCTCGTTCTCCGGCGGCGCGATCGACTTCGCGCTGAACTCGTCGCTGGACACCGCGCACAAGGCGTGGCTGCTGATCCCGATCGGGCTCGTCCTGGCCGTGATCTACTACGTGGTGTTCCGCTTCGTGATCACCAAGTTCAACCTGCGCACGCCGGGCCGCGAGGACGACTCGATCGAGGGCGACCTCGAGCGCACGGCCGCGAAGTAACACCCGAGAAAACGCGAGAGAGGGAGACCATGCCGGAGAAACGCGTCACCGTGGCCAGCAAGGTGGGGCTGCACGCCCGCCCGGCCGCTCTGGTCGCCAAGGCGGCCGCGGCCCAGCCCGTGGCTGTGCAGATCGCCAAGGACGGCGGCGAACCGGTGGCCGCCGGCAGTGTCCTCAACCTGATGACCCTCGCCGCCGCGTACGGCGACGAGGTCGTCATCAGCGCCGAAGGCGACGGTGCCGAGGCGGCGGTCGAGGCCGTCGCCGAGCTGGTCGCCACCGATCTCGACGCTCAGTAGCGATACCGCTCCACGGGGAAACACGAACCGTGCGGGGTTCCGGGACTTCCGGGGCCCCGCACGGTTCGTCGCGTCAGGGCACTGCGGAACAGCCCGCGGGCGGGCCCTATTACGCTGGCGGGCATGGAGAGTCTGCGCCTGATCGACGAATGGCCAGTGGACAACGCCGCGGCCGGGGCGGTCTCCGCTTCCGGCGAGGTGCGCGGACGTCACGGCGACCCGGCCCGCCCGTTCCGGCTCGCGTCGGTCACCAAACTGCTCACCGCCTACTCCGCGCACATCGCGATCGAAGAGGGCGTCGTCGAACTGGACACGCCCGCCGGGCCGGAAGGCTCCACCGTCGCGCATCTGCTCGCGCACACCTCCGGACTCGCCTTCGACGCGCACAAGGCGATGGCCGAGCCGGGCACGCGCAGGCTGTACTCCAACGCCGGGTTCGAGGAACTCGCCGACGCGCTGGCCGAGCACTCCGGCATCGCGTTCGCCGAGTACCAGCGGGAAGCGCTTTTCGAACCGCTGGGCATGACGGCGACCCGGCTGGAGGGCTCCCCCGCCGCGGGCGCGGTGTCCACATTGGACGACCTGCTCCGGTTCGCCGCGGAACTGCAGGCGCCCAAGCTGCTCGCGCCGGAAACCCTGAACGCGGCCACGGAAATCGCGTTCCCCGGCCTGAACGGCGTACTGCCCGGCTTCGGGCATCAGAAGCCGAACGACTGGGGCCTCGGCTTCGAACTGCGCGACCACAAGAGCCCGCATTGGACGGGCGCGAACAGCTCGCCGCGCACGTTCGGCCACTTCGGGCAGTCCGGCACTTTCCTGTGGGTGGACCCGGAAGCGGGGCTCGCCTGCGTCGCGCTCGCCGACCGTTCGTTCGGGCCGTGGGCGGCGCAAGTGTGGCCGCCGTTCACCGACGCCGTGCTGGCGGAACTCTCCGCGTGAAAATCTGGTTGGCGCTGGCCGCGTTGCTGCTCGTCGCGAGTTGTTCCGCACCGGCTGCGCAAACCCCGGCGCCGCAAGCATCGCCAGCGCCGGTCGCGCCGCTTCCGTTGGGCACCAACGGTGCCACGGCGCCCAAGCTCGACTGGAAACCGTGCCACGGCGGTTTCCAATGCGCGAGCGCACCGGTTCCGCTGAGCTACCGCGAACCCGGCGGCGCGAAGCTGAATCTCTCGGTGATCCGCATGCCGGCCACCGATCCCGCGCACCGCGTCGGGTCGCTGGTGATCAATTTCGGCGGGCCGGGCACCGACGGCGTCGGCGAGCTGATGCGGTTCGGCTCGCGGTATCCGGACGAGCTGCGGGCCAAGTTCGACCTGGTGAGCTTCGATCCGCGCGGAATCGGCGGCAGTGCCCCGGTGCAGTGCCCGGGAACGCCGCCCGCCGCCGGTTCGCCGTTGCGGGACAGAGCCGCGTTCTGGACCGCCAGCGCGGCCGTCGGCAAGGCATGCGCGGCCGGCAGCGGTGCCGAGTTGCCGCATCTGTCGACCGCGAATGTCGCGCGGGACATGGATTTGCTCCGGCAGGCACTGGGCGAAAAGCAACTGAACTTCTATGGCTATTCCTACGGCACGTATCTCGGCGGCACCTACGCGAACCTGTTCCCCGGCAAGCTGCGCGCGATGGTCCTCGACGGAACGCTCGACCTCGTAGCGAACTCCACCGGACAGCCGGGTCAGCAGCACAAACCGGTGGACGTGCGCGCCGACGTCGCGACTGCCCAGCAGCAAGAACTCGAAGCCTTCTTCGCTGCCTGCGACGCGGCCGGGCCGGGTAAATGCGCATTCGCCGGCGGTGACCTGAAACAGAAATTCGCCGCGGTGTTCGCCCGGCTGACGCACGGCCCGGTCGGCGGCATGACGGTGGCGTCGCTGATGGAAACGATCGATCGGGCGCTGTATCAATCGTCCCGGTGGCCGCGGCTGGCGAAGACGCTCGCCGGACTCGTGCCGCCGTCGCCGGTGTCCCCCGTGCCGGTGCTGGATCCGCGAGTGCCGACGCATTCGCCCGGATTCCTGGC
Organism: Amycolatopsis rubida; assembly: GCF_900115345.1. Taxonomy (GTDB): domain Bacteria; phylum Actinomycetota; class Actinomycetes; order Mycobacteriales; family Pseudonocardiaceae; genus Amycolatopsis; species Amycolatopsis rubida. Next base: position 316,390 of record NZ_FOWC01000005.1, read on the forward strand.
GGTGCAGTGCCTGGACAGCGAACTCCCGCGGGACCCCGCCGCATACGCCGGACTCGCTGCCGCGGAGGCGAACCGGCAGCCGTATTTCGGGATCGCGCCAGTGTTTTCCATGGCGCAGTGCGTCGGCTGGCCCGCGCGGGACGCGGACCGGTATCTCGGTCCGTGGAACCGGCCCCGGCCGCATCCGATCCTGATCCTGGCCAACCGGAACGACCCGGTCACCCCGCTCGCCAACGCCCAGGCCACCGCGCGGGAACTCGGAGACGGCCACGTGGTCGTGGTGGACGGCGCCGGACACACGACGCTCGACGTGCCCAGTACGGCCGCTGCCGCGGCGATGGCACGCTATTTCGTGCAGCTGACCGTGCCTCCGGACGGGACGGTTTACCCGCCGGAGGTCCGGCCGTTCCCCTAGCCGTTCAGCACGTTGATCGGCTCGCCCGCTTGGAACGCGGCAATGTCCTCGACCGCGCCGCCGTAGAAAATCTCGTACGTTTCCCGGCTCACGTAACCGATGTGCGGCGTCAGGATCGCGTTGTCCAGCGTCCGCAGCGGATGCTGCGCGGGCAGCGGCTCCACGTCGTAGACGTCCAGTGCGGCCGCCGCGATCTTCTTGCCGCGCAACGCCTCCACCAGTGCCGATTCGTCGACAATCGGCCCGCGCGAAGTGTTCACCAGGAGCGCACTCGGCTTCATCGCGGCGAATTCGGCCGCACCGACCAATCCGCGAGTGCGCCCGGACAGGACCAAGTGGACCGACAGCACATCGGAGCGCGCGAACAAGTCCTCTTTGGACACTGCCGTGACGCCGTGCTCGGCCGCCCGCTCCGGAGTGAGATGCTGGCTCCACGCAATCGGTTTCATCCCGAACGCCTGGCCGATCCGGGCGACCTCGGCCCCCAGCCTGCCGAGCCCGAGCAGGCCGAGCGTCTTGTCCCGCAACGCCATCCCGAGACCGACCTGCCAGCCGCCCTCGCGCATCGAACGGAACTCCAGCGGCAGATTGCGCGCACCGGCCAGGATGAGCGCCCACGCGTGTTCGACCGTCGGCGCGGCGAGAGCGCCGGTCGCGGACACCACCACGCCGCGGCGCTTCGCCGCCTCCAGATCGATCGCCGCGTTCCGCCGGCCGGTGCTGACCAGCAGTTTCAACTCCGGCAGCCGGTCGAACACCGCGGCCGGGAACGGCGTGCGCTCGCGCATCGCGACCACGACGTCGAACCCGGCCAGCCGCGTCACGACCTCGTCCGGCCCGGCGAACGGCTCGCCGAACACCTCGATCTCCGCTCCGAGCGAGCCCCAGTCCGCGCACTGGAGGGCCACGTTCTGGTAGTCGTCGAGGATCGCGATCTTCATGCCGCCCACCGTACTCTGCCGATCGTTGCCGATCCGGCCACAGCCACGGCCTAACGACTTCGCAGCAATGGTGCGGTTCAGGCGTTGCGCGCCCGCTCGATGATCTCGTCGATCACCTCGTTCTTCGCGTCGGCATAGTTCTGCACGTACTCCCAGACCTGCGCGGCGAGTTCGCGTTTCTTCGCCAGGTACAGCGCCAGTTCCTCCGGATGGCCGCGCAGCCGGTCGCGGAACAGCCGGTAGCGCTCGGTCTGGCCGTTGCCGGGCGAATGGACGTGCAGGTTGATGTTCGTGTCCGGGCCCTTGAACAGGCGGTGTTTCTCCCAGTCCGGCTCGCGGATCACCAGCCGGTAGCCCGCCGCTTCGAGGGCGGGGACGTACGCGTCTTCGTCGTCCGAATCGGGTACTTCGAGCAGAATGTCGACGATCGGTTTGGCGGCGAGCCCGGGCACCGAAGTGGACCCGACGTGTTCGAGCACCAGCACGCGGTCCCCGAGCGCGGCGCGAATCCGCGCCGCCTCGCGTTCGTAGAGCCGCGGCCACTCCGGGTCGTACTCGGCGAGGGTGATGGTGGTGCTGTGTTTCGGTGCCTCGCCGACCCACGCCGCTTGGATTTCACTCTCGCTGAACTGTTGCCTGGTCACAGTGATTCCCTCGTTGCTGGCTGAAAAGCAGCCCGTCAGGATATCAGGCAATCGGCAGCGGCAGGATGTTTCCGCTCGCCTCGCACAGCGCCGCCCGCATTTCCGCGCGGGGCGCCGGGTGCCCGGTGAAGTGCTCCGCTTGCCCGAATGCCTGGTGCAGCAACATGTCGAGCCCGGTCGCGAGCCGTCCGCCGAAGCGGTCGACCGCTTCGGCCAGCGGCGTCGGCCACGGGTGGTAGATCACGTCGAGCACGCTGCCGATCCGGGCCAGCTCCGCGAGATGCGGCACGACCGCGTCCGGCGGCACCGTGTTGACCAGCACCGCCGTAGTGTCCGCCAGCTCCGCGAAGTCCGCTTCGGACCACCGCAGCACGTCCACGTCCAGGCTCGCGCGCTTCGCCGCGTCAACAGTTTCCGCAGCCCGCACTGGCTCCCGCACCACCAAACGCACCGTCGTGACGCCCAGCGCGGCTAATCCGACCACCGCGGCCGCAGCCGTCCCGCCCGCTCCGAGCACCACCGCCTGGTCGTTCGCGGAAGGCGAGTAACCACCGGCGTATCGCAGGGCTCCGGTTACCCCGTCGACGTCCGTGCAGTCGGCGAGCCAGCCGTCCGGACGGCGCACGAGCGTGTTCGCCGCGCCGACCGCCGCCGCGCGCGGGGTGACCTCGGCGGCGTGGTCGAGCGCGGCGCGTTTGCCGGGCATGGTGACCGAAAGGCCGACCCACTCCGGGCCGAGCCCGTCGACAAAACCAGGCAGCTCGGCGGCGTCGGTCTCGACCCGGTCGTAGGTCCAGCCGTCCAGGCCCAGCGCCGCGAACGCCGCACGGTGCAGCACCGGCGACAGCGAATGCGCCACCGGCTTGCCCAGCACCGCCGCGCGGCGCGGCCGGTCAGATGACGCCACGCTGCTCGGCCAGCTGCTTGTTGGCGATGTGCTGGTCAAACGTCGGCGCGAAGCAGGAATGCCCGTCCTTCTCGCATTTCACGAAATACACCCAGTCGCCGGGGGTCGGGCTGACCGCGGCCTTGATCGCGTCCATGCTGGGCACCGCGATCGGCGTCGGCGGGAGACCGTAGTTGGCGTAGGTGTTGTACGGTCCCGCTTTCGCCCGGTCCTCGGGTTTGGTGAGCAGCGTCGGGCGGTCCAGCACGTAGTTGACCGTGGAGTCCAGCTGCAGCCTGATCTTCTGCGAGAGCCGGTTGTAGATCACTCGCGAAATCTTGCCGAAGTCCGGCTTGATCGCCTCGCGTTCGATGAGCGACGCGATGATCAGCGTCTCGTACGGCGATTTCCCCGGCCCGGTGTTCTGCGCGGTGAGCCCGGCCGCCTGGATCGCATCGGCCGACTGCTTCACCAGGTCGGTGATCAGCTCGGTCGCGCTCCAGCCGGGTTTCACGTCGTAGACGCCGGGCGCGATCAGGCCTTCGAGCCGTTTGTCCTTGCTCAGCGCCTTGCCCGCGTCAGCCAGCGCCCACTCCGGCGCGCCGAGCGCCTTGAGGTCGGCGTCGGCGACCGTCTTGCGCAGCTGGTCGACCGGGATGCAGGTGCTCTTGCCGCTCAAGGTCGCGCACGACGCCTTCGACATCAGGCTGTACACGCCGGGAGTGACCTTGCCGTTGGGCTGCGTGATGTCGTCGAACTGCGTGTACGGCCGGATTTCCAGCCGCCCGACGCGCGCGGTCGGCGAGGTGATCAGGTCGACCGCCTCCTCGCCCGACATGTGCTGGCGCAGCAGGTAGTAGCCCTGCTGGATCTTGCTCAATGCGGTGTTTTCCGCGCCCGCCTTCACAAACGCCCGGGAACTCGCGACCACGCCCGCGTCGGTGAGCTTCGCGCCGATCGCGGACGTCGTGTCGCCCTGTTCGACCTGCACGAGCGCGTCGCCTTCGCCGGAACCGTCGAAGTCCGCGTAGCCGAAGATCTTCTGGTAGCCGAACCAGGCCCCGCCGCTGAGCAGCACGAGCACGAGCACCGCGGCGATCCAGCCGATCGCGCGCTTGCGCTTCTTGCGAGGCTTCTTCGCGGGCGGCTCCTCGACCGGCGGCTCGGCCCCGTCTTCGGGGTAGCCGTCCTCGTCGTAACCGTCGTAGTCCTCGTACTCGCCGTATTCGTCGTACTCGTCCTCGAAGAGGCCGTCGATCGGCTGCTCGTCCGGGTGCTCCGGCTCGTGCGCCGCGGCGGGCACGGCGGGGATCACTTCGGTGGGCTGCTCGACCGGCTGCCGGCGCGGCGGCTGGCTGCGCGGGTCGCGCGGCATCGACGCGTCCGCGAAACGCGGGTCGCGCGGCATCGAGGACTCCGCGAACCGGGGATCCGGCGGCATGGAGCCCTCCGGCGGCGGAGCGGGAGCGCGCCGGGCCGGAGGGGGCGGCGGCATCTCCGGCGCCCGGCGACGGACAGGCGCGGCAGCTTCCGCCGGAGCGTCGGCGTCGTCCCGGCGACGGCGGCCGGACGGCGGCTCGACGTCCACGGGCGGAGGAATGTCCTCCCGACGGCGACGACGGCCGGCGGGCGGCTCGTTCGGCGGCGGCGCGTCTTCGAGACGACGACGGCCAGCCGGAGCGTCGGCCGGCGGCGCGTCCTCCCGGCGACGGCGTCGACCGGCTGGCGGCTCGACCTCCCCGGGCGGAACGTCGCCCACCGGCACGTCCTCGTCCGGAGTTATGCGGCGCGGCCGGGCTCGGGGCAGATCGTCGGCCGCGTGCGGCGGCAAGTCCCAGTTCTCCGTCGACCGCTTCGGCCGGCCCTGCGGCGCGACCGGACGGCGCCGCCGGGTCGGCGGAGTCTCAGCGGCCGGGCGCCGCGGCGGTTCGGCCGGAGGCATCGCGTCCGGTGCGGCGCGACGGGTCGGTTCGCCGGCCGGGCGAGGGGTTGCTTCGGGCGCGCGCCGGCGTCCTTCCGCCGCGGGCGGACGCTGAGGCGCGTCGCCGCGCGGACGTCGTCGTTCGCCAGGCGGCATGCCTTCCGGCGCCGCGCGGCGAGGAGGTGGTTCGTCTTCGGGCTCGCGTCGCCTGCGCCGGCCGCCCGGGGTGCCGGAACCCGCCGAGGGGTCCGGTACATCCGGGTTGTCGGGATTGCGCAGCCGACGGCGGCCGCCCGGGTCGCCGGGGTCGGTCATGAGTCGCCTTTCCGGGCACGGTGCGCGGCGGCGGCGTCGAGCCAGGCTTGCAGGATCTCGACTGCCGCTGCCTGGTCCACCACGGCGCGCTGCTTGCGGCCCTTGACCCCCCGCTGGGACAGCATTCGCGACGCGGTGACCGTCGTCAACCGCTCGTCTGCCAGTCGCACGGGCACGTCCCCCACGCGCCCGGCGAGCTTTTCCGCATACGCCAGCGCTGTGTCCGCGGCCGCGCCCTGCCGGTTCGCCAGCGTCCTCGGCAAGCCCACGATCACCTCGACCACCTCGTGTTCGGTGACGAGATCGGCAAGCCGGTCCAGATCGCTGTCGTCCTTCGCATCACGGGAGAGGGTAACGAGCGGGCTCGCGAGCACGGGGGCGGGATCGCTCAGCGCGACGCCCACCCGGACAGACCCGACATCGACCGCGAGCCGCCTGCCCCGTCCCGGATCGGACTCGCCGGGCCGATCCGGGCCTCTCCGGGGGTTAGCGGCCAAGGTCCGCGACCGCCGCGCGCAGCGCCGTCACGGCCTGCTCCGCGCCCGCCGGGTTGCTGCCGCCGCCCTGGGCCATGTCCGGCTTGCCGCCGCCGCGTCCGCCGATCGCCTCGGCGAACGACGGCACGAGCTTGCCCGCCGCGATTCCCTTGTCGCGCGCCGCCGAGGTCGTGGCGACCACGAAGGCCACCTTCTCCCCCGAAGGCGCGAACAGCGCGACGACCCCGGCGCGGTCGCCGAGGCGGCCGCGGATGTCGGAGGCGAGCGCGCGCAGGCCGTTGCCGTCGACGTCCGGCACGACCTCGGCCACCACCGAGACGCCGGAGACGTCCTGCGCCTTCTCCGTCAGCGCGCCGGCCGAGCCGAGCACCTGCTGCGTGCGCAGCTGCTCGATCTCCTTCTCGGCGTTCTTCAGCCGGGACAGGACGTCCTCGATCCGGCCGGGCAGTTCGTCCGAGGGCACCTTGAACGTGTTCGCCAGCTGCGAGACGAGCAGCTGCTCCTTGCGGACGTGCTTGAGCGCGTCCGGGCCGACCAGCGCCTCGACGCGGTGCACGCCGGAGCCGACCGACGCGTCCGACACCAGCTTGACCAGGCCCAGCTGGCCGATCCGGCCGACGTGCGTGCCGCCGCACAGCTCGCGCGAGTACTCGCCCATGTCGACGACCCGGACATCGTTGCCGTACTTCTCGCCGAAGAGCGCCACCGCGCCCAGTTCGAGGGCCTTGTCCTTGGTCGTGGTGTAGCTCCGCACCTCGACGTCGGTCTGCAGGTAGTCGTTCACTTCCTGCTCGACCTCGGTGAGGATGTCGGCCGACACCGCGCCCGGAGTGGTGAAGTCGAACCGCATCCGGCCCGGCGCGTTGAGCGAACCGGCCTGCGCCGCACGCTTGCCGTACGCGCCGCGGACGGCCGCGTGCACGAGGTGCGTGGCCGAGTGCGAGCGCTCGATCGAGAGCCGCCGGTTCGCATCCACCGATCCGGTGAGCCGGGTGTCGATCCCGACCTCGCCCTGGGTGACCTCGACGCGGTGCACGAACAGGCCCGGCACGATCTTCTGCACGTCGAGCACCTTCAGCTCGACGCCGTCGCCGACCAGCACGCCGGTGTCGGCGATCTGCCCGCCGCTCTCGGCGTAGAACGGGGTGCGGTCGAGCACCAGCTCGGCTTTGCCGCCCGCGGCGACGCTGCGCACCGGCAGGCCGCCTTCGAGCAGGCCGACGACCTTCGCGTCCGCCTGGAGCTCGGTGTAGCCGAGGAACTCGGTTTCGCCGTGCTGCTCCAGCACCTTGCGGTACTCGGACAGGTCGCCGTGGCCGCTCTTGCGGGACGCCGCGTCCGCCTTGGCACGCTTGCGCTGCTCCTCCATGAGCGTGCGGAAGCCGTCCTCGTCGACGGTCAGGCCCTGTTCGGCCGCCATCTCCAGCGTCAGGTCGATCGGGAAGCCGTAGGTGTCGTGCAGCTGGAACGCCTTGTCGCCGGCGAGCACGTCGCCGCCGCCCTTCTTCGTCTCGGCCGCGGCCAGGTCGAAGATGCGCGAACCGCTGGTGAGGGTGGCGAGGAACGCCTCCTCCTCGACGCGCACGACCTCGGAGATCCGGTCGAAGCCGCTGACCAGCTCGGGATAGGTCGGGCCCATGGTCTGGCTGACGACCTTCGCGAACTCCTGCAGCACCGGCTCCTGCACGCCCAGCAGGCGGGTGGAGCGCACGATGCGGCGCAGCAGCCGGCGCAGCACGTAGCCGCGCCCGTCGTTGCCCGGAGTGACGCCGTCGCCGATCAGCAGCACGCCGGTGCGCGCGTGGTCGGCGATGACGCGGAAGCGCACGTCGTCGGCGTGGTTGGCGCCGTAGCGGCGGCCGGAGAACTCCTCGGCGCGGCCGATCACCGGGCGGACCAGGTCGGTCTCGTACACGTTCTCGACGCCCTGCAGGATCGTCGCGACGCGCTCGACGCCCATGCCGGTGTCGATGTTCTTCTTCGGCAGCTCGCCGATCGGCGGGTGGCCCAGCTTCGGGCTCTTCTCGCCGCGGACGTCCTGCATGAAGACGAGGTTCCAGATTTCGATGTAGCGGTCCTCGTCGGCGACCGGGCCGCCCTCGCGGCCGTACGCGGGGCCGCGGTCGTAGTAGATCTCCGAGCACGGGCCGCCGGGACCGGGCACGCCCATGTCCCAGTAGTTGTCCTTGCCGTCGCGGACCTGGATCCGCTCGCTGGGCAGGCCGGTGAGCTTGCGCCACAGCCCGGCCGCCTCGCTGTCCTTCTCGTAGACGGTCGCCCAGATCCGGTCCGGGTCGAGGCCGAAGCCGCCGTCGTCCTGCGACTTGGTGATCAGCTCCCAGGCGTTCTCGATCGCGCCTTCCTTGAAGTAGTCGCCGAACGAGAAGTTGCCCGCCATCTGGAAGAACGTGTTGTGCCGGGTGGTCTTGCCGACCTCGTCGATGTCCGGCGTGCGCACGCACTTCTGCACCGAGGTCGCGCGCGGGTAGGGCGGCGGGGCCTCGCCGAGGAAGTACGGTTTGAACTGGACCATGCCCGCGTTGACGAACAGCAGGTTCGGGTCGTCGAGGATCAGCGGGGCGCTCGGCACGCGCGTGTGGCCCCTGCTCTCGAAGTGGCGCAGGAAACGGTCGGTGATCTCGTGTGTGTCCACGGGTACGTCCTTGTGCTGAAGACCCGGCTTCGGCCGGGGAAAGGAAACGGGGGTCGGAGGCGGCGGAAGGCGCGCGGAGTTCAGCCCTCCGCCCGGCGAGCTCGCCGGGCGGGGCGACGTGCGGCGTGCCTGCCCGCGCCCGAAGGCGGCGCGACGGCGGCGGTCCGCTCCTCGACCATGTCGTGCAGCTCCTGTTCCCGTTCGTTCATCCCGGCGCGCACCTCGGCGCCGAACGAACCGACGGCGCCCGCGAGTTCCCGCACGGCGTCGCCCAAGTTCGATGCTAACCCGGCCGGCGTGGCCTGACGAGCGGTTTCGCTCGCCTTGCGGCTCAGCGCGACCCCGGCGGCGACCCCGACCCCGAGCCAGAACAGCCGCTTCACTTCTTCCCCCGGCGGGCCGGGCGCTGCGCCTTGGCGGCCTTCGCTTCCTGCTTCTTGCGGCGCGCGCGGATGGCCTTGCTGATCCCGTACGACAGCGCGGCGGTCTTCACCAGCGGGCCGCCGAGCGTCGCGGTGAACACCGACGAGAGCGCCGACACGTTGCCGCTGACCGCCTGCGCGTTCGAGGTGATCCCGTCGACCCGCTCGAGCTGCGTGTTGACGTGCGTGATCGTCTCGTTGGCCCCGATCAGGATCGGGTCGCTGTTCTCGTGCGCCTTGCGGATCGCGATGGTGGCCTCGTCCAGCGTGCGGCCGAGCTTGAGCAGCGGGATCGCCAGCAGCAAGACCAGCAGTACGAAAGCTCCTGCGGCGATCAGCGCGGCGATCTGCCCTGCCGACACGGGCCCTCCTCGGGTGGTGCGGGGTCTTAGGTGGTGTGAGGTTACCGCCTGCGGCGCTTCTCGGCGGGGACCCCCCGCCGCAGTGCTCACCCAGCGCAGTCGCCGTCGCGGAAAACAGTTCGCGCCAGCCGTCTCCGGGCTGGTCTCCTCGGCCGATGGACTCCTCGAACGGACGCGGCCCGCTCCCCCGCGTGCTGGCCGGGCCGGGCGGCCCCGCCGCCGACGTGCTCGGCGGCCTTCCCGGCGCGGACCTGACCACGCTGCAGCTGGAAGTAGCCCGCCGCCGAGCCGCGAAACTGCGCGGACCGGACGTCCTGCGCCGCTACCGCGAGGACCGCTTCACCACCCCCGCGCCGCTGGCATTCGATGTCCTTCGCCGAGTCGAAGACGCCCTGCTTTCCGCCGCGCCAGCGGAATTCGATCGAGTGACGCTCTCCCCGGTGACGCCGCTGGGCGCCCACTCCACAGTGGCCGGACTGGCCCAGCACCGCGTCGTCCCGACTGGACGCGGCACGGAAGTCGCCGCCGACCCGGCGAACGGCCTCGCGCTGGAAGCCGCAGTCCGCCGCACCGGTTCCACGCCGGTGCGCCTCGCCACCGTGCAACGCGTCGTCCGAGCCCAACCCCCGGCCCCCGGACTCTTCGCGCACTTCTCCCTCTTCGCCGCCATCACCGCCGGTCGCGACCGAGGCAGCCTGTCCTTCGAACGCGAACACCTGATTGAGCACGCGCGACTGCTCACCACCGCGGTGCGCGCCGCCGGCGCCCGCGCGGCAGGCTTCCAAATGACCACTTTGGACACCCGCTTCGCCGATTTCACCGCCTCGGTGCAGGAATCTTTGCCCGACGTAGCCGTCTCCGACGCGCCAGACCGCGCAGTCGGCCGCAATTACTACTCCGGCCTCTGCTTCACCGTCACCGCAGACTTCGGCAGCGGCCTGACCCCCGTCGGCGACGGCGGCTTCACCCCCTGGACCGCACGACTGCTCGGGAACGCGAAGGAACGTCTGCTCATTTCCGGCATCGGCGTAGACCGCGTCGCGTCTTTGCTCAACGCTTGACGATCCCCTCGTACACCGCCGCCATGTCGTCCTCGCCATGCCCCGCCTCGACCGCGGACTCCAGATGCGCCAACGCGGCCGCAGCCCCACCGACGTCGATCGCGTGCCCCGCGGCCTCGACGACAAGCCGCGCGTCCTTCGCCGCGAGCGACGCCGGGAAGCTGGCCGGATACTCGCCGGACAGCATCATGGGTCCCTTCGCTCGCGCGTAAGGCACGTCGAACCCGGTGCCGCTCATGACGTCGAAGAACAACTGCGGATCCACCCCGAGCACGCGGGCCAAGGCGAGACTCTCCCCCGTACCGTTGGTGAGCGCGAGAATCCACGCGTTCATCACCAGCTTGAGCCGCGTCGCCGTACCAGGTTCGGTGCCCAGCCAGCGAGTCCGGGAACCAATCGCGTCAAACACCTCCGCCGCACCGTCGTGCACGTTGTCCGGCCCAGCCGCGAGCACCTGCAGCTGCCCCTGCTCGGCAGGCCCCTTCGTCCCCATCACCGGACAATCAACGAACGGCACCCCCGCCACAACGGACGCCTCAGCAAGCCGATCAGCCCACTCGACCCCGACGGTACTGGTCTGCAACCAAATAGTTCCCGGTTCGAGCGAGAGCCCACGAAACACCTCGGCCACCGCCGGCCCGTCCGAGAGCATGGTGACCAGGAAGTCAGCCCCCTTCACCGCTTCGCCGGGCGCCTCGACGACGGTGACCCCTTCCGCAGCAAGCGGCTCAGCCTTGGCCCGAGTTCGGTTCCAGGCCCGCACAGTCACCCCGGCGCGAGCAAGATTGGCGGCCATCGGACGGCCCATGATCCCGGTACCGAGAAATGCGACTGTGGTCATCCAGCCATCGTGCCGCCAGCCGCGCAGGTCGGCAGGCTGACCACCGCCACCGTCCGTGAGGGCCACCCTCATTGACTCTGATTCCCCAGGGTTCCCGTCACGACCCTCCACCGGCCCGTGAGGGTGACGGCCCCTTCACGGACCGCCCGCCCGCCGCCGGGGATGCGCCCCAATCTGGCATTGGGTGCATCCCACGCACCAAACGCCACCTTGAGGCGCAAGCCCCCACCCAAACCGCAGCCAGCGCACCCGACGATCGAGGCACCCAGCCCCTCCCCCGCACCCCGATCCGAAGCCTCCCTGCGGTTCGGGGATGCTTGTCAAGGCATCTTTCCCGCCTTGACAAGCACCCCCGAACCGTCAGCACACTCAGGGCTTCGGGGTGCCCCACGCCAGCCCCAAAGGCGATGTCGCCCCCAGGCGACGAGCCAAACCTCACTCACTCAACACCGACCCGCTCGGCCACCAACTCCTCAAACCCAGGAAACTCCCCCGGCACCACAGCCCGCCCCGCCCCGCCCGAAGCCCCCGCGCCAGAACGCCGAACCCGAACAGTCACATACCCCGCCTGCCCGTCGTGCCAATGCCGGACCCCAGCCGGAACCGTCAGCACATCCCCCGGCTCGCACAACACCGCGTGCACCTCGCGCCCCGCATGCAAATACCAAACCGCGGCCCCCGCACGAAGAACCGATCCTCAACCCCGCCCCCACTGCGCTCGGCCAGCGAGGGCTCCCCAGCGACGACATCCGCCGCATAATCCCCCGCCCCGCCGACCAGAGAGTCGATCAACTCCTGATACCGAGCGAGCAAGTCACCATCGGAGCCGTCGTCAACCACGGGCCACCGGGCAAACCCGGCCCCCACCCGCCCCAGTTCGGCGACAATCGCCCCGGTGTCCTCAGTCCGCAGCAGCACATGCCCAGGCCGATCATCAGGCCAGACGGTCAACAACGTCATCGCCGCCCCCTCTCCTTGAACAGGAGCAACCCACCGCAGACCCGAATGTTCCCGGCTGAACACGAACCGCGAAGAAAGTGGCGGCCTTCACTCACCCCGCGCTGGCCGGAACACTCACCCCTGCCGTTCCCCGCGAATAGTCCGCCGCAACCGAGGCACCCGCTCAGCCAACGTCCGCTCCCCGCCACGCTGCGTAGGCTCGTAGTAATCCCGCCCCACCAGCTCATCCGGCGGATACTGCTGGGCCAGGACCCCCTCGGGCACGTTGTGCGGATACCGGTACCCCTCAGCGTTGCCCAGTTGCTTCGCCCCCGCGTAGTGCCCGTCCCGCAGATGCGGCGGCACAGTCCCGATGGCCCCCGACCGAACGTCGCTCAACGCCGTGTCGATCGCCGTGACCACAGCATTCGACTTGGGCGCGGTAGCCAGATGGATCGTCGCCTGCGCCAACGCGAGCCGCCCCTCCGGCATCCCGATGAACTGCACCGCGTGCGCCGCCGCGACCGCCGCCTGCAACGCCGTCGGATCCGCCAGCCCGACATCCTCGCTCGCGTGCACCACCAGCCGCCGCGCGAGGAACCGGGGATCCTCCCCCGCCTCGATCATCCGCGCCAGGTAATGCAACGCCGCGTCGACGTCCGACCCGCGAATCGACTTGATGAACGCGCTGATCACGTCGTAGTGCTGATCGCCGTCGCGGTCGTAGCGAACAGCCGCCTTGTCCACAGTGGACTCGACAACGGCCAGATCGATCGTCTTGTTCTCCGTAGCGGACGCGGCATCCGCGGCCGCCTCCAAAGCCGTGAGCGCGCGACGCGCATCACCGCCAGCAAGCCGCACGAGGTGTGCCCGCGCATCATCAGTCAACGTGAGCTCGCCGCCGAGCCCGCGCTCGTCGGTCAGCGCACGCTCCAGCACAGCGACGATGTCGTCGTCGGTGAGCGGCCGCAGCTGCAGCACCAAGGACCGCGACAACAGCGGCGACACGACCGAGAACGACGGGTTCTCCGTGGTCGCCGCCACCAGCAGCACCGTGCGGTCCTCGACCGCGCCGAGCAGCGCGTCCTGCTGGGTCTTGGAGAACCGGTGCACCTCGTCGATGAACAGGACGGTGTTCTCGGTGTTGTACTGCCTGCGCCGCCGCGCCTCCTCGATGACGCCGCGCACCTCCTTGACCCCCGCCGACAGCGCGGACATCGCGACGAACCGGCGTCCGGTGGCGATCGACACCAGGTTCGCCAGCGTGGTCTTGCCGGTGCCGGGCGGGCCGTAGAGCAGCACGGACGCCGGAGCGGCCCCCTCGACCAGCCGGCGCAGCGGAGCCCCTTCGCGCAGCAGGTGCTGCTGCCCGACCACCTCGTCGAGCGTGCGCGGCCGCATCCGGACCGCGAGCGGCGACGTCGCCGGGTCGGCCTGCGGTTCGGCCTGGTTCGCTCCGGAGGGTTCCGGCGGCGGCCCCACGTCGGGGTTCACCGTGAAGAGTTCGTCCTGTGCCACACCGACGACGGTATCCGACCACCCCGACAATCCCGCTCGCCCGGCCCCGCAGCGCCGCCGGAGGGCAGACTGGGGCGATGGTCTCCTCGGTCGCGGTGTTGTCCGACATCCACGGCGTGCTGCCCGCGCTCGACGCGGTCCTCGCCGAACCCGACGTCCAGGCTGCCGACCTGGTCGTCCTGTGCGGCGACCTCGCGGCCGGACCGCTGCCCCGGCAGACGCTCGACCGGCTGGTTTCGCTCGGAGATCGCGCAGTGTGGGTGCGCGGCAACGCCGATCGCGAACTCGTCACACTCGCTGGCGGCGGCTCCACCCAGATCCCGGACCCGATCGGCCCGTGGGCGGCGGCGCGGCTGCGGCCGGATCAGGTGGCGCTGCTCGACGGCTTGCCGTTGACGGTCACGCTCGAAATCGACGGGCTCGGTGAAGTGCTGTTCTGCCACGCCACTCCGCGCGACGACGAAGAGGTCGTCCTCGTGGACAGCCCGTTGTCGCGGTGGGCGGAGGTCTTGGACGGCGTCACGGCGGGGACGGTGGTGTGCGGGCATACCCACATGCCGTTCCTGCGCTTAGCCGACCGGTGCCGGATCGTGAACCCCGGCAGCGTCGGAATGCCTTATGGCACGACAGGTGCGCACTGGGCGCGGCTAGGTCCTGGCGTCGAGTTGCGGCGTACTGCTTACGACGCGGAGGCCGCGTGCCGGGAGTTGGCGGAGACGTCGGAGTATTCCGGAATTCAGGACTGGAGCGACTATTTCGTACGGAATCCGGCATCGGACGCGGAGGCGTTGCGGGTATTCAGCCCACGCGCTCGCGGAACGAGCGCCACATGATGACCGCGGCGTAGGGCAGGAACTCCCGGCCGCGCCGCCATAGCCAGGGCACGCCTTTGGCCACGAGCCAGCCGAAGTGGGCGGCTGCGCTTGGCTCGACTCCGCCGGAACAGGTGAGGCTCACCGGTCGCGGCACCTCGAAACCGGCGGCTGCGGCCAGGTTTGTGAAACCTTCGGCGAGCATGCGGTGGCCCAGTTCGGAGGGATGCAAGCGGTCGACGCTCCAGACGGTGAGGTCGTAGGCGCCGGGGAGGGTGTCCAGGTTCAGGCAGGCGATGCCTTCCGCTTCCACCACCCGGTCGATCGCCTCGTTCAGTTCCGTCACGCGGGCGCTCAGGGCTCGCTTCAGGGACGGCGGGAGGCGGAAGACCTTGCTGTGGTCGTGGAAACGTACTGGGAGGACTGTGGTTCCGATCGCGGTGAGTTCGCGGACGATGGCGGTGAGGTCCTCGGCGATGTTGTCCGCGTTGAAGTCTGGGCGGAGGGTGTCGTTCATCCCCACTACGACCAGGGCCATGTCCGGGCGGTGCGCGATCGTTTTCGGGAGTTGATCGGTCCGTACGCAGGACATGCGGGCGCCGGTGAAGGACGGGTTCAGATAGCCGTCTTCGGCGATGCCCAGGGCTTCCGCGACCAAGGGGCCTACGCCGCGCCATCCGCCGCGGTTGGGGAGGGGGTCGCCTAGGCCTACTGCGGTGGAGTCGCCTAGGACTGCCAGGCGGGTTGCTCGCCGGGTCTGGGGTTGAGGCCGGGGGGCCGGGGCTGGTTTTGCGGGTGGGGTGACTCCGACGCTGATCACGGTCACGACGAAGACCATCCGGTATTGAGGCTCACCGCTGGTGATGGGGAGGTAACGCGGTATGGACGGAGGTGGGAACTTCCGGTACTCGGGGTCTGGGTTGGGGTGGTTTGGCTCGTCGCCTGGGGGCGACATCGCTTGCGGGTGGTTGCGTGGGGCACCCCGAAGCCCTGAGTGTGCTGACGGCTCGGGGGTGGGTGCCTCGATGGTGGGGTGCGTCGGCTGCGGTGGGTGCGAGGGGGTGTGCGCGGGTTCTCGTGCGCGGAGCGTGCTGGGCGTGGTGGCGGTGGGGACACGCCCAATGCCACATTGGGCCGCATCCCGGCGGCGGGTCGTGAGGGGAACCCTGAGGGAATCAGAGTCAATGAGGGTGGCCCTCGCCGACAGCGGGCGGGGCGACCGAGGGGTCAGCGGAAGGCTGGGTAGAAAGCCAGGTCGGCGTGCGGGCCCAGGCGGGCGGCCAGGGCGGCGGCGACTCTGGTGGAGTGTTCGGCGACCTCGGTCAGGCGCGAGTAGCCAGCGTGCCTTGCCAGTTCGCGCCACCACGTGACCAGGGCGGCCTCGCGGCTGACGGGGGTGGCGTGCCTGCTCAGGTTCAGGTGCGGGAGCAGGTCGCGGGTGATTTGCCAGACTTGCAGCATTTCGCTGATGGTGAGCTGCTTCGCCAGCTCGACGTCGTCGGCGAAGGAGGGCCAGACGTCGACGATTTCGGCTCGCCAGGCGGCGATCATCGCCTCGCTCATGCCTGCGGGGAGGGCCATCGCGCGCGGGTCCGACACGAACGGCAGCCGCAGGCAGGAGGCGTCGACCAGTGCTGTTCGGACCCGGCCGCGTTCGAAGTCCAGGAAGCGGACTCCGGAACCGGTGACCAGGTTGTTTTCCGGGGCCAGTTCGACGGGGCTGAAGGCGCGGAAGGCGGCCGACCGGGCTTGGGCGACGGCTTCGGCGATGCGTTCGCGCACCGCCTCGGGGACGGGCACGTCCAGCAGTTCGGAGAGGAGTTCTTCGACGTCGTCGGCCAGGCCCGCCAGACCGTCGTTGTCGGTTCGCACCGGGCCGCCCAGGCGGCGCAGCAGGGCGTTGAAGTCGGCTTCGCGGCTGGCGGTGCTCGCGTGCAGGCGGCCCAGCGAACGCGCCCAGGACAGGAGTGCGCGCTCCGCTGCCCGGGAGTCGCGGGCGGCCAATTTGTCTTGCAGGGTGGGTGCGCGGCCCAGATCCTCGATCACCAGCACGCGGTCGCCGCCGTCGTGGGCCAGGAGTTCCGGGCACATCCGCTCGTCCGGAGCCAGTGCGGTGAACAGCTGGTAGCTCACGGCTTCCTGGGCGAACGGGTCGACCCGGCCGGGTTCCGGCGGGTCCGGATAGTGCTTGACCACCAGGGTGCGCGGCAGTGCGAAGGAGGAAGACACGACTCGTGCCCGGACGACCGTCGCCGGGCCGCTTCCGGCGAGGTGTTCGGGCGAGACCAGCGCGATCGCGCTCCCGAACCGGCGCGTGAGCACCGCCTCGCCCGCCGCGACGGCCGCGGCGACGGCGAGTTCCCCGGCTTCCGCCCGGACTCCGGCGTCGCCGGCGGAGGAGGTGTCGACTGTCATTGTCACCGACCCTACTCGTGACTGAGCAACCATGACCACAACGTTCCGGGCGCCGGGACGCGCCCGGAATCACCCACGGGAAAGCGGACGCAGCAACACGGCGGAACGTTGCTTGCGTCGGCGAACTATCAGCACAATGGCCGCAGCAAGAACGATTCCGAAGAGGTTGACCAGCAGCTGCAGCACCGAAAAACCGGCCCGGTCCCAGCGCCCGGCGACGGCCGCGACCATCGCGTAACCGGCCGCGGGCACCGTCGTCACCGAAATGAACACGCCGACGAGCGCGGCCGATTTCGCCGACGTCATCGCGAGCATTCCGGCCGCCCCGGCGAGCAATGCCACCACGAACGACGCGGGTCCGACCTGGTACACGAAATCGACCTGATGGTTATTGACGATCGCGTGCGGATCGAAAAGCCCGGCCGAGCTGCCGAGCAGCACGCCGAGCAGCGTGATCGCCATCGAGACCGGGAAACCGACGGCCAGCGCGACCCCCGCCCGGCGCACCAGGTCCCAGCGGCGCAGCACCGCGCCGGCCGCGATCGCGGCGAGCGGGCCGAACTCCGGCCCGACCACCATCGCGCCGACGATCGTGACCGACGAGTCGGTCAGCACGCCGACCGCGGCGAGCAGGCACGCGATGGCGAGGAACGCCTGGAACGTGGCGTTCCACCGCGACTCCTCGCCGGTACGGCCGAGCAGCTCCTGCCACACGACCGCGTCCGCGCCTTCGCCGGGAGCGGCTTCCTCGGCCGCGTCGGCGGCATCGGAAAGCGCTGTGTCCAGCGATTCCATGGTGATGCCGCCGCTGTGGTCGAGATCGAGCGTGCACAAAGCGTCGACGATGTCGTCGGCCGCCTCCCGCGCGATGTCCGCCTCGACGAGGTCGCCCTCGGGCGAGACGGACGCCCCGCGGTGCACGATCAGGTGCGCCGCGCCCGGATGGGTGCGCAGCAGCTCCAGCGTCTCGTCAGTGCGCTCCGGCGGGCAGATCGCCCTGAGGTGCAGCACTAGACCGCCCCGCCCCGCCGGCCGCCCTCGACGGACACGCCGCGCGTGGCCACTACTTCTCCTGCGCGGCAGCCGGTTTGCTCTGCGGGACAGCCGGTTTCGCGTCGATCCCGGCTTCCTTGCGCTGCTGCGCGGTGATCGGCGCGGGCGCGGCGGTGAGCGGGTCGTAGCCGCCGCCGGTCTTCGGGAACGCGATCACGTCGCGCAGCGAGTCGGCCTTGGCCAGCAGCATCACGATGCGGTCCCAGCCGAACGCGATGCCGCCGTGCGGGGGCGCGCCGAACTGGAACGCCTCAAGCAGGAAGCCGAACTTCTCCTGCGCTTCCTCCTCGCCGAGGCCCATCAGCGCGAACACGCGCTTCTGGACGTCCTCGCGGTGGATACGGATCGAGCCACCGCCGATCTCGTTGCCGTTGCAGACGAGGTCGTAGGCGTAGGCGAGGGCGTTGCCCGGGTCCTGCTCGAACTTGTCGATCCACTCCGGAGTCGGCGAGGTGAACGCGTGGTGCACAGCCGTCCACTTGCCGGAGCCGACCGCGACGTCGTCGCCGATGTCCTCGACCGGCGCGAACAGCGGCGCGTCCACGACCCACACGAACGACCAGGCGTCCTCGTCGATCAGGCCGAGCTTGCGGCCGATCTCGTCGCGCGCGGCGCCGAGCAGCGGCTGAGCGGCGGAAACCTTGCCCGCGGCGAAGAAAATGCAGTCGCCGGGCTTCGCGCCCGCGGCTTCCGCGACGTTCGCGCGCTCGGTCTCGGACAGGTTCTTGGCGACCGGGCCGCCGAGCGTGCCGTCCTCGTTGACCAGGACGTACGCCAGGCCCTTCGCGCCGCGCTGCTTCGCCCACTCCTGCCAGGCGTCGAGCTGACGGCGCGGCTGCGAGGCACCGCCCGCCATGACGACCGCGCCGACGTACGGGGCCTGGAACACGCGGAACGGCGTGTCGGAGAAGAAGTCGGTGAGCTCGGTGATTTCGAGGTCGAAGCGCAGGTCCGGCTTGTCGGAGCCGTACTTCGCCATCGACTCGCGGTAGGTGATCCGCGGGATCGGGGTGGTGATCTCGTGGCCGATCAGCTTCCACAGCGCCTTCACGATGGCCTCGCCGACCGCGATGACGTCGTCCTGCTCGACGAAGCTCATCTCGATGTCGAGCTGCGTGAACTCGGGCTGGCGGTCCGCGCGGAAGTCCTCGTCGCGGTAACAGCGGGCGATCTGGAAGTAGCGTTCCATGCCGCCGACCATGAGCAGCTGCTTGAACAGCTGCGGCGACTGCGGGAGCGCGTACCAGGAACCCGGCTTGAGCCGCGCGGGCACGAGGAAGTCGCGGGCGCCTTCCGGGGTGGAGCGGGTCATCGTCGGCGTCTCGATCTCGACGAAGTCCTGCGCGTGCAGCACCTCGCGCGCGACGCGGCTGACCTCGCTGCGCAGCCGGATCGCGGCCGCCGGGCCGCTGCGGCGCAGGTCGAGGTAGCGGTACTTGAGCCGGACCTCCTCGCCGACGTCGACCCGGTCGTCGATCGGGAACGGCAGCGGAGCGGCCTCCGACAGCACGACGAGTTCGGTGGCCAGGACCTCGATCTCGCCGGTGGGAATGTCCGGGTTCGCGTTGCCCTCGGGTCGCTGCGACACCTCGCCGACGACCTTCACGCAGAACTCCGACCGCAGCGCGTGCGCGCGCTCGGCCATCTCGCCCTCGCGGAACACGACCTGCGCGACGCCGCTGGCGTCCCGGAGATCGATGAAGATGACTCCGCCGTGATCGCGCCGCCGCGCCACCCAGCCGGTGAGGGTGACGGTCTGACCGGCCTGCCCGGCACGCAGGGTGCCGGCTTGATGAGTGCGGAGCACTGCGACTGCTCTCCCTAGGTCCACGAGATTCGGGTGCGGCGGGTGTGCGGGGTTGAGCCGAACACGCATTTCGCCGGATACAGAGGCTAACGAACTCGACGCCCGGGGGTGCGGGCAGGTTTGGGTCGGGGCGGTTCGGGCGGATGACGAGGGCGGGATTCGGCCCGGTGGGGATGCTGAGGCTGGGCGCGGTTCTGGTTGGCAGGCCAAGGCGAGAGGGTGAAGTTCCCTGGGCCTGGTGCCCGCTTGATCGGACGGCCCAGGTTGGCCGGAGCGGCAGCGCCGCGGGAGCGAGCCGGGCAGGCCCGGCCGGCGGCGAGACCCCCCGGGCCAGCAAGCCTTTGACCGGGAGGGCTCGGGTCCGCGGGCCGGCATGGCTGCTTCGCGGGGTGGCAGGGCTGCTTCGCGGGGTGGCAGGGCTGCGAGGTCAGGACTGGATGGCAGGCTCAAAGCGAGAGGCGAGGCTCCCTGGAACCAGCCTGCAATGGCACGGACAGCTCGGGTGTGCAGGCGTGCAGGCGCTTCGGGCATGCAGGCCGCTTCGAGCACGCAGGCGCTTCAGGCATGCAGGCGCTTCAGGCGCGCAGGCGTGCGGGCGCTTCGGGCGTGCGGGAGCTGGAGTGCCGAGCGAAACGCCAATACCGCCAATACAGGGGGCGGCGCAGGCTGGTCGGGACCCTGGCGCTGGAGTTCAGACGGGTGCGGACGGGACAGGTGAGCGGACTCGCCTGACGAGGCGCGGATCGTGCGGTTCACCGCAATCCGCGCCCAGGCCGGACCTGAGCATGCGGTTCACCGCAATCCGCGCCCAGGCCGGACCGGAGCATGCGGTTCACCGTGATCGGCGCCGCGGGCGAGACCCGCCACGCCGTTCACCGCGATCGTCCGGCGAGCCGCCCCGGGCCTGCCCGCCCGAAGCAGGGATCGTTCGGTCAGCCTTCCTCCCCGTCCTTGATCGCGGCGGAGGCTCCGTTCCACCAGGTCACGGCATTACCGGATATCCCGCACGCGGCGGGTCAGCTCTTCTTCGTCCGGCAGTGCGACCCGCAATCGATCGTCGAGCCCGGCGTTCACAGCAGCCGCAACTGTTCCGCCTCCTCCGCTCGTTGTTCCGGCACCTCAGGGCCCGTCTCCCCTGGCGGGTCCGGTTCCGTCCGGGTTTCCGAGTGCGCCCTGGGGGCCCGAGGGTCCAGACCGTGCCGCCGAAGCAACGGGCCTACCACTGTGGCCAGTCGTTCCCGGTAGCCGCGGTCGACGTAGCTTCCTCGGGCGTACAAGCGGCGGTAACGCGGTGCCAGCTCGGGATACTCGCGCTTCAGCCACGCGGCGAACCACTCCCGCGCGCCCGGCCGGAGGTGCAGCGGCAGGACCGTCACCCTGGTCGCCCCGGCTTCGGCGAGTTGGGCGAAGAGCGGGTCCAAAGCCTCGGGCGAATCGGTCAGGTACGGCAGCACCGGCGCGACCATCACCGAGCACGGCAGACCCGCGGCCGCGGCTTTGCGGATCAGGTCCAGGCGGGCACGCGGGGCCGGGGTGCCGGGTTCCAGGCGGCGTTGCAGGTCGCCGTCCAGCAACGCCAGCGACACTGCCAGGTGGACTGGGACGTCCTTGCCCACCGACTCCAGCAGGGGCAGGTCCCGGCTCAGCATGGTGCCTTTGGTGAGGATCGACAGCGGGGTGCCGGAGCCGGCGAGGGCGCGGATGATTCCGGGCATCAACCGGTAGCGGCCTTCGACCCGCTGGTACGGGTCGGTGTTCGTGCCCATGGCGACCGGTTCTCGTCGCCAGCTCGGTCGTTTCACTTGTGCGGCCAGCACTTCCGGCGCGTTGACCTTGACCACGACCTGGGTGTCGAAGTCCCGGCCGGCGTCGAAATCCAGGTACGTGTGGGTGTTCCGGGCGAAGCAGTTGTGCGACACCATCCCGTCGGCGACGAAATCGCCGGTGCCCGTCGTGATGTCGAACAGCGGCAGCTCCAGCCCCATCGGCGCGACGCTCGTGACTGTGCGCCGGACGCCGCCGATCACAGTGCCGTCGAGGGAGCGTTTCCATTCGACGGCCGGGTCGACCAGGTGCAGAAACCGCAGCACTTCGCCGGTGCCGCCGGTGAGGCGGGCCTGCCTGCGGCCGGGGTGCTGGCGGTGGCCGACGGTGTCGTAGCTGAACGAGAACCGGTCCAGCGCGGCGAACAGCATGTCCACTACTTCGTTCTCGTCGTGCGCGATGGAGAGCGTGCCGCGCCGGTAGCCGCCCGCCAGGTCGAAGAGTCCGGCCAGGAAGCCGCGCGCCCAGTGGGCGTCCGGCTCGCGCGGGATCCGCATGAAGCCCACTGACGAACCGAAGTCCGGCAGGTACGCCAGTGCTCGTGCGGCGGCGTCCGGTTCCGCGGCGAAACCGCCCGAGCGCAGCATTCCGCACAGGTATCCGGCGCGGTAGCCGAGCGTGTCGTCCGGCGTGCGCGCGAACCGGCCGCCGCCGACCAGTTCGGTGCCGGGTTCCAGGTGCGGCCGTTGCGCGGTGCCGAGTTTGCTGCCGGTGACGTATTTCCAGCCGCGCGAGCTGAGGAACCGGTGGTCCGGTCCGGCGACGATCCGGGTGCCGTCGTCGAGCGTGACGCGGTACGCCGGGCGCACCGTGGTCCAGTGCGCGAGCACCTCGGTGGGCACGAGCCTGCGCGCGACGCCGTGTCCGCGCGTGCCCATGATCCGGTCGCCCGCGCGCAGCTCGGCGATCGGCTTCGCGCGGCCGTCCGCCATCAGCACCGGCGTGTCGCCTTCGAGGCAATACGTGCACGCGTGCGAACACCCGCGATACGGATTGACCGACCACCGGAACGGCACCGCGGACGATTCGGGCACCCGGTTCAGCACGGACCGGGCGCGCACCTCGTGAAAGGTGACGCCGCCGAACTCCGGCGCGCGCACCGAGCGCACCACATCCCCGAAGGCACCGAGACCGGGGAGTGCCGGCTCCTCCTTCCCCGCTCGCAACTGTTCCCAACGCACCCCTACAGTCGAACACACGTTCTAAAGCACTGTCAAACATATGTTCGAACACCCCTCGAACGAGCGAGGCGGAAGCTCAGCCGGCGAACCGCTCCAGCGCACGGATCTTGTTCGTCGCGTCGAGGGCCGCGACCTTGTACGCCTCGGACAGCGTCGGGTAGTTGAAGACCGCGTCCACCAGGTAGTCCACCGTCCCGCCGCAGCCCATCACCGCCTGGCCGATGTGGACGAGATCGGTCGCGCCGGTGCCGAAGACGTGCACTCCCAGCAACTTCCGGTCCGCCGTCGACACCAGCAGCTTCAACATCCCGTAGCTGTCCCCCGAAATCTGGCCGCGCGCCAGCTCCCGATAGCGCGCGATACCGACCTCGTAGGGCACCGAGGACGACGTCAGCTGCGCCTCGGTCGCGCCGACGTACGAGATCTCCGGGATCGTGTAGATCCCGATCGGCTGCAACGCGCCGATGTTGTTCGCCGGTTCGCCGAACGCGTGGTACGCGGCGAGCCTGCCCTGGTCCATCGACGTCGCCGCGAGCGCCGGGAATCCGATCACGTCGCCGACCGCGTACACGTGCTCGACCGACGTCCGGTAGTGCTCGTCGACCTCCAGCCTGCCGCGCTTGTCCGCGTTGAGGCCCGCGTTCTCCAGCGCCAGCGCACCGGTCATGCCCTGCCGCCCGGCCGAGTACATCACCGCGTCCGCCGGGATCCGCTTGCCGCTGACCAGGGTCGTGACGGTGGCGTCGGCGGAGACCGCGACGTTCGCCACCTTCTCCCCGAACCGGAACGTGACGCCGAGGTCGCGCAGCTGGAACTTCAGCGATTCCACGATCTCCGGATCGCAGAAGTCGAGCATCTGGTCGCGCTGCTCGACCACCGTCACCCGGGAACCGAGCGCGGCGAACATCGACGCGTACTCGATCCCGATCACCCCCGCGCCCACCACGACCAGCGAAGACGGGATCGTCTCCATCGCCAGGATCTCGTCGGAGTCGAGCACGCGCGCGGCGTCGAAGTCGACGTGGTCCGGGCGCGCGGGACGGGTGCCGGTCGCGATCACGACGTGCTCGCCGGTGATGGTGCGCCGGTCGCCGCGGTGTTTGCCGTCGACCAGGACGGTGTGCGGATCGGCGAACGAACCGACGCCGCCGATCAGATCGATGTGGTTGCGCAGCAGCTGCGCGCGCACCACCTGCACCTCGCGCCCGATGACGTGCTGCGTGCGCGCCATCAGGTCCGCGATGGTGATGTCCTGTTTCACCCGGTAGCTCGCGCCGTACAGCTCGCGCTGGTTCATCCCGGTCAGGTACAGCACAGCTTCGCGCAGCGTCTTGGACGGAATGGTGCCCGTGTTGACGCACACGCCGCCGACCATGTCGTGCCGGTCGACGACGGCGACTTTCTTCCCCAGTTTCGCCGCCGCGATGGCGGCTTTCTGCCCTCCCGGGCCCGAGCCGATGACGATGAGGTCGTACTCGTATTCGCTCACGGCCCCGAGCCTGCGCATCAGCGCCGGTCAGCGCAAGTCCTCACGAGCGCAAGGCGCCCCGCCGCCGGTGCAGATCGGTCACCGAGCCGAGCGCGGCGTCGAGTTCCTCGCGCAGCAACGCGGCCTGCTGCGCGGCGACGTCCTCCCCCAGCAACTCCGCGGCCCGCCCCCTTTCGAGCAGCTCCAGCGCCTCCCACGGCGACGACGCCAGCTGTCCGCACAGAGCGCCCGCGTCCGGCGACGACAGCTGTTCTGCCAGGCCCGCGGTACCGGCGGCGATCAGCGCGGCGACGACGAGATGCGGCTGGGCGTCCGCGCCCGCGAAGCGGAACTCCAGCCGCGACGTCCCGCACAACCGGATCGAGGCCGTCCGGTCGTCCGGCCCCCACCGCAGTTCACGCGGCGAGAACGGAGCGGTGCGCAGCCGGACATAGCTGTTCCAGGTCGGAGCCCACACCGCGGACAACGCTCGCGCGTCCCGCAGCACTCCGGCCAGAAAAGCCCCCAGCGCGAGCGGAAACCCGGCTGGTCCGTCCGAAGCGGACAGGGACAGGTGAACGTGGCATGAATTCCCCTGACCGGGTTCCGGTGCGGCGAGGTAGTCGGCTCGCGCGCCGTGCCGGGCGGCCACCCGCCGGGTCACCATCTGCAGCAGCAACGCGTCATCGCAGGCCGCGAGCGCGTCGCGATGCCGCAGGACGACCTCGTACTGGCCCGGGTGACACTCCGCCCGCGCCGATTCCACGCCGAGACCGGCCGTCGCGGACCGCAGATCCGCCAGCAGCGGCGCGAGGCGTTCGGTGCCGCCGAGGGCATAGTCCACGCCATGACCGGTGAGCGGTTCCTCTGCCGAACTACGGAAAACCACCTCGTGCTCGATCCCGATCGACGGAACCAGCCCGTGCTCTTCCAGCCGCGCCAGCTGCGTCCGCACCACTGTCCGCGGCGCCAGCCCAGCCGGTTCGCCGGACGGGAACTCCGCGTCCCCGACCACCGCCCACGTCTGGTCGCCGAGACGAAAAGCCGTCGCCGCGTCGAGCCGCACGCGCAGGTCGCCGAACCCGCCGAGATACGGCTTCAGCGCGTCGACCTCCGGCAGCGGCTCGCGCTCCGGCGTCCAGGCGAAGACGTAGCTGCACACGCCGTATCCGCTGTCCAGCACCTCGGCGGCGAACGGCGCGGCCAGCTCGACCGCCGCGAACCGCGCGTGCGGATCGGGCACCAAAAGCACCAGCCGAGCGCCGTCCTCGGCCAGCACTCGACGCAGCACCTCAGCCGCGGCCGAGCCCGCTTCGGCGCGCACGGCCAGCGACCGCGGCCCGACCGGACGGTCGAACGGGCTCACCAGGCACCGTCCGGATCGGGCGCGTGCAGCGGATTGGGCACGCGGCCCCAGCGAACGTCGAACTCGTCGTCGCGTTCCACCTTGTCGAAGCCCTGTCCGGCGAGATGCTCCCGGTTGAGCGTGACCCGCTCGACGTCCGGCGCGAACAACCGGCAGGCGTCGAATCGCTCGGCCACCTCGGAGTTTTCGTCGCGGTAGCGGCCGACGACCTCGCGCACCAGCGCCCAGAAGCCGCCGCGCGCCAGCCCGAGATCGTCCAGCAGGAGTTCCGCCCAGAACCGCAGCTGCCCGGAGAAAACCGAGCTGAACAGCGACTGCGCGAGCAGATGCGCGGGCCAGCGCAGCATGTCGGCGGCGGCGTCCGGCGGAAGGTCCGCGTAGCAGGGCAGTTCCTCGTCCAGCAGGTCGACGCCCTGCGCGAAGTCCTTGATCGCGGTGCGCAGCGGGCGGCCGTCCGCGTCCACCACGAGCACGAGGTTCTGGCCGTGCGGGCAGAATCCGACGCCGTACTGGAGCAGCCAGTGCAGCAACGGGGTGAGCAGCAGGTCGAACAACCGCGACAACCACGCCTCCGCACCGCCGCCGGACTGCGTGATCAGCCTGGTCAGCACGGTCTCGCCAGCGGCATCGCGATACGGCAGCGCGGCGAACGAGATCGCCTGTTCCCCCTCGGCGAGCCGGGCGACGAGCGGCTCACGCCACAGCGCGCCGAGCGTTTCGTGGAACCGGTACGGCAGCTCCTCCAGCGAGCCGAACAGCGGATGCCGGACCGAAACGCTCGCGACCTCGCCGAGCAGCTCGAAGCGGTACTTCCCGGACAGCAGCGGGTCGGCCGCGTCGATCCCGCGCAGCCATTCGGTGACCGACGGCCCGGCGAGCGTCGCCGCGGAGTTCAGGCCGCGGTACACGAGCGTGTTTCGCACGGAGACAGCGGTTTTCACGTCGTGGCGGTCCGGCCGGGAGCGGTTGGCCAGCGTCCGGACTGTCTGATGTGGACGGTAGACGTCGCGGCTCTCCCCCAGCTCGGCCATCCGGCCGGTCGCCAGTTCGGCGGCGTACAGCGTGCCGATGATCTCGTCGGCCTGCCAAGGATGCACCGGCACCCAGACGTAGTCGGCGGGAGCGCCGAGCTGTGCCGTGCGGGCGGTGAACTCGGCGCGGGTCTGATCGTCCAGCTCGTCGCGCAGCAGGGTTTCCGCGTCGAGCCCGGCCACGCTGCGGAACTGCGCGAGATCGCGGTGCACGGCGTACCAGCGCAGCCGGATGTCCGCTCCGGATTCGGGTGCGTAACGGGCACGGTCGCGGGCGGAAAACCCGACGCGGCCCTTGTTGAGGACCAGCCGGGGGTGGCCGGTGAGATGACCGTCGGCGAGGTTGTAGTCCGTCGTGGACAGTGCGGCGGCGGTCGGTGCGCGGCGCAACCGGGTTGCCTCGTTGGCGACCGTCGAGGTCAGCTCGGCAAGGACGTCCGCCAATCGCAAGCCAGTGAGACCCAGCCGTTCGCGTGCGTCGACGACCAACGCGCGCGGATCGTCCGCCGGGGCTTCCACGCCGTCAGCGATCCGGATCGCGCTGCCGGGCAGCACTGTCCACGACTCGAACGCGCCTCGGCGTGCTTCGAAACGGTACGAAACGCCGTCGGGCAGGTCGAGTTGCCAGCCGCGGTGTCCGGCCCGCGTCGGTTCGCCGGGCTCCGGCACCAGCATCGCTTCGTAGGACAACTCGCCGAGCATTTTGTGCGTGACGAGCGAGCCCGCGGCCCGCCAAGCAGCGTCGTCGGTCAGGGTCACAGGTCCTCCGTCTGGTCGAGGCCGAACGTGGTGAACGCTGTCCGTCCGGGCAGGTCGTACACCGGTTTTCCGCATACCGCGTTGAGAATCGCCGC
The DNA here is from genome assembly GCF_900115345.1 of Amycolatopsis rubida. Taxonomy (GTDB): domain Bacteria; phylum Actinomycetota; class Actinomycetes; order Mycobacteriales; family Pseudonocardiaceae; genus Amycolatopsis; species Amycolatopsis rubida. The sequence goes on from NZ_FOWC01000005.1 coordinate 343,616, forward strand.
CGCCCGCCACGCACCGAGCCCGAGATCCGGCGCGCCGGGACCGTGCGTGTGCCGTTCCGCGTTCTGCACGAACAACGGACCCGGCACGTCGAGTTCGACCCGATAGCCGGCACCGATCACGAGCCGCCCCCGCGCATCGCGGCGGACCGCTTCGCCGAGTCCCCGCAGCAACGGCCCGGTCGGCGTTTCGGCATAGCCGGTGGCAGCCACCACGGCGGTCGTCCGGTGCGGCGCGGTCGTTCCTTGCTGGACATGCCGCAGCCCCAGCTCGATCCCGTCGCCGACGGTCGCGGACACCACCTCGACGCCCGGCGTCAGCGCCGCGCCCGGCCAGCCGCCGCCGATGCTCCGGCGGTACAGCTCGTCGTGGATCTCCGCCATCGTCTCGGCGTCGATCCCTTGGTACAGCTGCCATTGCGCCGGGAGAAGCTTGTCCCGGACCGCTTCGGAAAGGCCGTGGAAGTACGCGGTGTAGTCCGGAGTGAACTGCTCCAGGCCGAGCTTCGAGTACTCCATCGGCGCGAACGCGGGCGTCCGCGCGAGCCACCGCAGACCGTCCACAGCGGATCGCGCACGCAGCAGGTCGAGAAACACCTCAGCGCCCGACTGACCTGAGCCGACCACGGTCACCGAATCCGCAGCGATCAGCTCCGGCCGATGCGTGAGGTAGTCCGCGGAATGCAGCGCGAGCACATCGGACGCAGACACCAAGGGCCGCAACGGTTCCGGCACGTTCGGCTGGGTGCCGACGCCGAGCACGACCGCCGTCGCCAGCACCGGTTCCACACCATCGACGGTCAGCTCGAACGCCTCTTCACGGTCGATCCAGCGCAAGCCGGTGACCTCGTGCCCGAACCGGCACGACGGCAGCCTGGACGCGGCCCAGCGGCCGTAGTCGTCGTACTCGGCGCGCGGCGGATGGAACCGCTCAGCGAAGTAGAACGGCAGCAACCGGCCGCGTTCGCGCAGGTAGTTGAGGAACGAATGGCGGTTGGTCGGGTCGACGAGCGTCACCAGGTCGGCGAGGAACGGCACCTGCAGCGTCGCGCCGTCCAGGAGCAGCCCGGGGTGCCAGCGGAACTCGGGACGGGCGTCGAACAGCACCACCTCCAGCTGGTCGAGCGGATCCGCCAGCGCTGCCAGCGACAGGTTGAACGGCCCGATCCCGACCCCGGCGACGTCGTAGCGCCTCACGACGCGACCGGGCTTTCCCGGGTGACGCTCGTGCGCAGGTCAGCCGCGACCGCGGCCACCGCGTCGAGCAGCGCGCGGTAGTCGGCGGGTGTGGTGTGCGGGTGCAGAAGGGTGAGTTTGAGCCACAGCTGCGCCTCGCCGTCCGGTCCGGTCGGCAGCGCACCGCGACCGATCACCGCGGTGCCGCCCTCCAGAAGCGTGCGGCGCACCTGCGCGACCAGGTCGTCTCCGGCCGTTCCCGGCAGTTCGTCGGCCGCCACCGGGCGGAAGACCACTGTGGACAGTTCAGGCGCGCCCCACGACCGCAGCGCCGGATGGTCTTCGACCAGCACGTGCACGCCGGAAGCGTTGGCACAACAGCGTTCCACGAGCGCACCGATCCCCGAAACGCCGAGCGCGCGCAGCGTGACCGCCATCCGGAACGCGTCCGGACGCCGGGACGTGCGCAGCGAACGGCCGAGCAGATCGGGCAGTCCCGCTTCGGTGTCGTCGTCGGCGTTGAGGTACTCGGCGCGGACGGTGAGCGCCTGCAGATCGGTCTCCCCGCGCGCGGCGAAGACGCCGGCGGCGACCGGTTGCCAGCCGAATTTGTGCAGGTCAAGCGCGACCGAATCGGCTAGCTCCAGCCCGGCGACGCGGGAGCGGAGGGTTTCGCTGCAGAGCGCGAGACCGCCGTACGCCGCGTCGACGTGCAGACGCGCTCCGGTCCGGCGGCAGATTTCGGCGATCTCCGGCAACGGGTCGATCCGGCCGGTGTTGGTGGTGCCTGCGGTGGCGACGACCACGGCCTGCGCGCCAAGGGGCGCCAACGCCTCGGCCAAGGCGGACGGGACCATGCGGTCGTCCACGCACGGCACTACGACCGGCGCGGGCAGTCCGAGCAGCCATGCGGCGCGAGCGACGCTGTGGTGCGAATTCGCTCCGCAAACCGGTCGTGTGACAGCGGATTCCCGGGCGAGCAGGAGGCCGAGGAGGTTGGATTCGGTGCCGCCGGAGGTGATGACGGCGTCCGGGCGGGCGGCGTCCGGGTAGCAGAGCCGGGCGATCCCGGTGGTGAACTCGCGCTCGATCTCGCTCGCGACCGGGGCCTGGTCCCAGGAGTCCATGGACGGGTTCAGCGCGGCGGCGACGACGTCAGCGGCCACGGAAACGGCCAGCGGCGGGCAGTGCAGGTGCGCGGCGCACGCCGGATCGGCCGGATCGGCGGATCCGGCGGCGAGCAGGGCGGAAAGCTCTTCCAGGGCTTGTTCGGCGCCCACTCCGTGCCGAGGGAGCCCGTCGGCGGACTGGGTGCGGGCGAGGGTCGCCGCCACCGCGGCCGGGCCGCCCGCCGGGACCGGACCGCCGCGTTCGGCCGTGCCCGCCGCCATCCCGCGCAGCGCCGCCGGAAGCAGCTGGGCCAGCCGGTCCGCACCGCCGGAGCCACCCGCGAGCCACTCCGCCGAAGCGACACCGGACGAGGCCGTCGGCGCTGAGGGCGCATCCGCCATGGAGCCGCCTTTCTTAGGGTAACCTTGCCTTACCCTGAGCAACAATACGGACACCCACCGGCACGCCGCGAGCGGGGCCACATCCCGGCGAAACCGCAGGCCAGAGCGGATGCCCGCGCGAAAGACGGCCGGTGCTCCCCGTTACGGGGAGCACCGGCCGTTGCGAGGAAGGGGTCAGCGCGGCGGAGCGAGCCCGCGCACCTGCTCGAAGACGTCGCCGCCGGTCGGCAGCACCGGCGTGGTCAGCCCGTTGTCCACATAGGACCGCACCTGCTCACGGCACGATTCGACGCGGCCGAGCGCGGCCTCGGTGGGACACACGAAAATCCGGGCCGACGACCTCGTGTACCTTCGGCACGCCCGAAGCGGCGAGCCAGTTCGTGCTCGCTCCGTCTGTCTCTTCCGCAGCCAGCCGCAGCATGCCCGGCCGCAGCGCCGCCAGCATGATCGACGGCACCGGATCGGCCGCTCGCGCCAAGCGGAACTTGCTGACCGAGAACGTCTCGTACTCCTCGGTCACCTTCTCCCCCGCCAACGCCGAACGCAGGAACCGCACTGTGTCGCGGATGCGCCTGGCTTGAGCCAAGGGGTGGTTCCGACCGGACCGAAACGCGGGATCGCGTCGGCGTGCCGGCTCTAAGGCGATCCCGCCGCGACGGCGAAGCTGGCACGATCAAACACAGCCAGCGCGAGCGGCGCGTCGGCACTCCAGACGGCGGTGCACCCGAGATCCGGCAGCTGCTCGACGAGCGGGACGCCGGTGAGCGGGATCGTCAACCCCAGCGGGACATCAGCGCTCCTTCCCGAGGGCGGCCAGTTCCCGGTGGATCCACTCGACCTGGGTGCGCATGAGGTTCTCCGCGACCTCCTCGGCCTGCGGCGTCATGTGCGTAGCGCCTGCGAGCGGCAGGAAGCCGTGCGCACGGCCCTTCGCCAGCAACGCCGAGGAAAGCCGGAGCGCGTGCGCCGGGAAGACGTTGTCGTCGGCCAGGCCGTGCACGATCAGCAGCGCCCGCTCAAGCGAACCGGCACTCGCGATGAGCGAGTTGTGCTCGTAGCTTTCCGGTTCGTCGTCCGGCTTGCCGAGGTAACGCTCGGTGTAGTGGGTGTCGTACAGCGACCAGTCGGTGACCGGCGCGCCCGCGACCGCCGCGTGGAACACGTCCGGCCGCCGCAGCACGGCGAGCGCGGACAGGTAGCCGCCGTAGGACCAGCCGCGGATCGCGACCCGCTCCAAGTCCAGCTCGGGATACGCGGCGGCGGCCGCGTGCAGGGCGTCGACCTGGTCGGCCAGCGTGACGTCGGCGAGCTTGCCCGCGATCTCCTTCTCCCACGCGGGTCCGCGGCCGGGCGACCCGCGGCCGTCCGCGACCAGCACGGCGAAACCCTGGTCGGCGAGCCACTGCGGGGTCAGGAAAGCGTTGCGGCTCTGAAGAACCCGCTGCGCGTGCGGGCCGCCGTACGGGTCGAGCAGGACGGGCAGCTTGCCCTCGCCGGGCTCGTATCCTCGCGGCAGCACCAAAGCCGCGCGCAGCCGCCGTTCGCCGAGTGTGAGCCAGGTCAGGTTCGGCACGATCTCCGGGTCCACAGTGGACGATTCGATCAAACCCGCCTCGACGCCGTCTCGCAGCACGACCACTCGCGGCCCGCTGTGGTCGAGACTCCACGAGGAAAGCACCGTGAGAGCCGCACTGCCCGAACCGACGTGCACGCCGTCCGTTGTGGACAGTCGACGCACCGTGCCGCCTTCGGTGCGGTACAGGTGGATCTGCGTCGGGTCGTCGTCCGAAGCGGTGAAAAGGATTTCGTCGCCGACGTGCAGCACCATCCGCAGCTGCATGCCCGGCGGCGTGACCGGTTCGCCGTCCACCACGAGCCGGTGATCGCCGTCCGCCGCGCTTTCCACCACCAGCTTGCCGTCCGCGGTCCACGCGGGCACGCCCTGGAAGATCTCGACCCAGTGCTCGTCGGTCTCGGTGTGCACCTCGGCGACCGAACCGTCGGACGGGTCCAACGCGAGCACGGTCAGCCGCTTCTGGTCCCGCGGCTGCACGGCCAGCAGCGGCTGCCCGCCCGCCGACCAGTGCACGGTGACCAGGTACTCCCAGTCGCCTGGTGCCACGTCGACGCGGCTGCCGTCCAGGCTCAGCACAGCGAGCGACACCTCGGCGTTCGGCGAGCCCGCCGACGGGTACGCCACGACGTTGGCCGGCTGCTGCGGGTTCGCCGGGTCGCCGATCGTCCAGCGCGGCACCGGTCCGCGGTCCGCGCGCTCCACGATCACGCTGCGCCCGTCCGGCGCCCACCAGTAGCCGCGGGTGCGATCCATCTCCTCGCCCGCGATGAACTCCGCGAGACCCCAGGTGACGTCCTCGTCCTCCTCGCCGACGAGCACGCGGTCCTCTCCGGTCGCCAGCTCGATCACGTGCAGCCGGCGCTCGCGCACGTACGCGACGTGCGTGCCGGTCGGATTCGGCCGCGGGTCGATCACGGAGCCGTCGACCAGGATGCGCGTCTCGCCGGTCGCCAGGTCGAGCGTGTACAGCTTGCCCGACAGCGTGAACGTGACGACGGTGAACGCGTCGTCGACGCCGAAGGCCACCACGCCGCCGCCGGTCTCCCGGGCCCGTTCGCGGCGCGCCCGCTCTTCCGGCGGCAGGTCCTCGTCGCCGGACACCAGCTCGGCGGCGTCGATCAGCTTCGTCTCCTCGCCGGTCGCGAGGTCGAACGACCACAGGCTGTGCCGCGGGTCGGTGCCGGTGGCGCTGCGCAGGAACAGCACCCGCGAACCGTCCGGGGCGACCCGGAACTGCTTGGGCGCGCCGAGCGTGAACCGCTGGGTGCGGGCCTGCTGGCGGAGGAACGAAACATCGTCGAGTGCGAAATCGGTCACGACCAGCACTCTTTCAGATGCTCAGCCGGACACGCCAACACCCTGCAGCGCGGCTCGCTGCTCTTCGACGTCATACGCGGGTTCCGGGAACTGCGGGTCCAGGTCGGTCAATGTCTCCACCAGCAGCTCGGCGACCGCCCAATTCCGGTACCACTTGCGGTCGGCGGGTACGACGTACCACGGAGCGTGCGCGGTCGACGTGCGCTTCAACACGTCGGCGTACGCCTTCTGGTACGCAGACCACTGCCGGCGCGCCTCGATGTCCGACGGGTCGAACTTCCAGCGCTTCTCCGGCCGGTCCAGCCGCGCGGTGAGCCGGCGGAGCTGCTCCTCCGGCGAGATGTGCAGGAACACCTTCACCACGGCAGTGCCGTTGTCGGTCAGCTCCTTCTCGAACGCGTTGATCTGCGTGTAGCGCTTCCGTCGCTCGGCCGCGGGAAGCTGGCCGAGCACGCGCGGCACGAGCACGTCCTCGTAATGCGAGCGGTCGAACACGCCGAGATGGCCCGGCGACGGGAGCTTCTTGCGGATGCGCCACAGGAAGTCGTGCTTGAGCTCGGCGGCCGTCGGCTTCTTGAACCCGGCGTACTGCACACCCATCGGATTCACTAGGCCGAGCACGTGCCCGACGGTGCCGCCCTTGCCGGAGGTGTCCATACCCTGCAACACCAACAGCACGCTGCGGGTGCCGCCGCCGATGCCCTCCGCGTACAACGCTTCCTGCAACCCGGCGAGCCGTTCCCCGGCGGACTCGAGTTTCTTGCCGCCTTTCGCCTTCTTTTCCGGCCCCACGGGCGACGAAGCCGGGTCCGGCAGCTCGTCGCCCGCCCGGAGCGCGTCGCGGACCCGGTTTCCGTTCTGCTGCTTCTTCGCCATCCCGGGACGATAACCGGAGGGGCCGGCGAACCCGGGGACTTCTCCCCCGGTCCGGCCGGGTGTCATCCGGTCGAGCGAGCGGCGCAGCGAATCGCCGGCAAGACCCCTCGATTGCGCAACGAACGACGGGGGAAAGCAACGTTTCCCGGCTGAACTCCCCGCGAACGGCCTCTAGCCTGAACGCATGACAGCGTCCGTCCAGCCTGCCGGCACCGCGCGTCCCACCTCCTCCGACGGCTTCATCGCGCTCGACGAGCAATGGAGCACGCACAACTACCATCCGCTGCCGGTCGTGGTCGCCGAAGCCGAGGGCGCTTCGGTGACCGACGTGGCCGGCAAGTCCTATCTGGACTTCCTGGCCGGATACTCCGCGCTCAACTTCGGCCACCGCAACCCCGAGCTGATCGCCGCCGCGACCGAGCAGCTGGGCCGGGTCACGCTCACCTCCCGCGCGTTCCACCACGACCAGCTGGGCCTGTTCTGCCGCGAGCTGGCCGAGCTGACCGGCACCGAAATGGTGCTGCCGATGAACTCCGGGGCCGAAGCCGTGGAGTCCGCGGTGAAGGTCGCGCGCAAGTGGGCGTACCAGGTCAAGGGCGTTCCGGCGGGCACGGCGGAAATCGTGGTCGCGGCGTCGAACTTCCACGGCCGCACCACCACCATCGTCTCGTTCTCCGACGACGAAACCGCGCGCGCCGACTACGGCCCCTTCACGCCGGGCTTCGTCCAGGTGCCTTACGGCGACGCGGAAGCGTTGAAAGCAGCCATCACGCCGCGCACCGCCGCCGTGCTGATGGAGCCAATCCAGGGCGAGGCAGGCGTCGTCGTGCCGCCCGAAGGGTTCTTCGCCGCAGTGCGACGGCTGTGCGACGAGAACAACGTGCTGATGATCGCCGACGAAATCCAGTCCGGTCTCGCACGCACCGGCACAGTGCTGGCGCTGGAACACGAAGGCGTCCGCGCTGACCTGTACACGCTGGGCAAGGCCCTCGGCGGCGGCATCGTCCCGGTGTCCGCAGTGGTCGGCAGCCGTGCCGTTCTGGGCGTGCTGAAGCCGGGCGAACACGGTTCGACCTTCGGCGGCAACCCGTTGGCTTGCGCGGTCGGCCGCGCCGTGGTGCGGATGCTGCAGACCGGCGAGTACCAGAAGCGGTCCACCGAACTCGGCGCGCACCTGCACGAGCGGCTCGCGAAGCTGGTCGGCGACGGCGTGTCGGAGGTCCGCGGACGCGGTTTGTGGGCGGGCGTCGACATCGCGCCGGGCGGTCCGACCGGACGGGCGGCGTCCGAGGCTCTGGCCGGGTTGGGCGTGCTGTGCAAGGAAACGCACGACCGCACGCTGCGCGTCGCGCCGCCGCTGGTGATCACCGAAGCCGAACTGGACCGCGGCGTCGACGCGATCGCCCAGGTCGTACGCGGCTGACCTGCTCGGTGACCGCCGTTTTCCGGGCGGCGGTCACCGGGTGGGCAGCACCGCGACGGTCGACCCGTCCGGCGAAGCAGTCACCTCGATACCGCGGCCGTACTCGTCCTCGACGGACGTGGTCAGGCTCCACGTTCCGTCGTTCTCCCTGAGTGCGACCGAAACCTTGTCACGCGGGAAGCCGGGCATGCGCTCGTTCACCTTCGCGAGAATCGCGGGCAGCGCTTTCGGCGACAGGTTCGACACCGCGAACAGCGGCGCGCCCGGATCCGGCTGGATCGGCGAGGGCCGGTGTTCGACGAGACGTCCGCGATACCAGTCGTAGTCGTCCGAAGTGCCCGGACCTGGGCCGGGTACCTGGAACTCGACGTGGTCGGTCCGGATGATCGCCTCGTACGCTTCCTGGCGGCCGCTCAGCTTGGTCAGCAACTCGGCGACCTGCCGGAAACCGTTCTCCGTGAACGCGTCCGCAGTGAGCGCCGGCACGCCCTTCGCGTCCGCGACCAGCTGGCGGTCGCTGTCATTGGCCGACCGGACGGTCATCGTGATTCCGGCAGCCTCGCGGCGGATGCTCACGCGCGCGTCCGCCGGGTCTCCGCCGAAACTCGCGACGAGGCCGGGTATCGCGGCGAAGTTGACCTCGTTCGCGGAGAATTGCTTGTCCGGCTTGCCGGTACTGGTCGAGTCTCGTTTGACCGCGCCGCCGCGATAGCTGAGGTACGCGCCGGGAACGGTGGCGCGCACCTGGTCCGATTCCACCGTCAGGTCTTCGAAACGCTCGCTCTCCGCGGACAGTTTCGCCACGCCAGCACGCAAATCGTCCGCGGTGAACAGGTCCGGAGGGGAGAGCAGCTGGCCGAGAACGTCGTCGCGGATCGGCACCAGCAGCGCCACCGCGACGACGACCGTGCTCACCACCGTCATCGCCAGCCGCCCGACGGCATTCCCCTGCCGCGCTTCGGGTTCCGGCGTGCGCTCCTCGCCAATGACCCCGGCCTGCCACGGCCGCTCAGTCCATTCCCGCGGCGGGTCGGCGTCCACCACGACCACGCCGGGATACCGCGGACTGTGCTTGACCACGACGACCGTGCCCGGCTGATACGCCGCGGAACGCACCGGATGGATCAACTCCCGAGCCGTCGCCCGGTACGCGGTCTCGTTCGGTGGCGCGACGACCAGCTTCAATTCGGTCACGTAGGCGTCGTTGACCTGCGTTCCGGTCGTTTTCAGGCGTTCGATCTTGGCGAGCGCGCGGTCGCCGTGCCGCTGGACGAACCGCGTGCTCTGCGGGGACGCGGTCCCGTGCAGCGACCTGGCGATGCTGCCGAGGATCAGCGCCATGATGGTGAGGCTGATGCCGACCGACGCGGCCGCGACGTACCAGCCGTAATCGAGGACGAACCCGCCGACGACGCCCGCGATCGCGAGCCCGAGCGGCACCGCGTACACCAGCCGCAGGAACCGGATCAGCCGGAGCGCCGACGACCGCCGCGGTTCTGGTGAATTGAGCACAATGGGTGTTTACTGCACTCCGCGTGAAGACACCAGAGGTGACGCTCACACCGAGTTTTCCGTTCAGGCCGAGGTCACCTCGACGCCGCTCAGCGCGTTGTTGTCCTGCCGCTGCCCGTCGCCGCTGGGCACGGCCGGGATGTCGTCGGCGCTGAGGCCGGACAGGTAGAGCCCGGCCTCGGCACCGGCTGCCGCGGACTGCCGTTTGCGGCGCGCCGTTTCGATCCTCGTCACCACGACCTGGCGGGCGCCGCCCGGCAGCCGCACCACGGCGTTCGCGCCGACCTGGACGGTGCCGTCGGTGACCGTGCCGGTGACCACGATTCCGCGCGTCGGGATCTGGTAGATCCCGGAGATCCGGAAGCGGAACGGGCCAGACGGGGTTTCGGCCGGACGGCGCGAGAACAGCGACATGGGACAAGCATCCCATCACGGCGGTTACCCGGCTCTCCCCGGCTGGCCGCCGCGGCCGGCCGGTCGTGTCCGGGAGAGGACCAGGTCGCGGAGAACTGCCGCCGCGGGTACCCGAAAGCGATGCCGCCGCGCGGGTCCACGTCGGCCCCGGCGGACCCGTTGTGCCCGAACGCATTCGCGCTGAGGAACGGATACCGCAACCCCTTCGCCGGAAATCCGAGCGCGTACTGACCCGCATCCCCCGTCACCAGGTCGCGGCCGGTGGAATGAAGCATCGCGAACTCACCGAGCGTGCCGGGTTCGAGCAACGGCGGCCGTCCGTCCACACCGGACACCGCGGCCGCGTACAGCCCACGTGCGCTGCCATCCCCACCTGCGGAAACCTGCCCGAGCGACCGCACCCGCCGGGTGTTGACGAACGCTACCTGATCCAGCGGCGGCGTCGAATCGAGCCCGTAGCCGGCCGCCCAGACTGTACGGGCTCGGAACGTAGGCCCGGGGAGGCGAGTTCCTCCGCGCTCGCCTCCCCGGGCAGCACCTCGCGGTACCAGCCTGCCCGGGGCCGCCCGAGATACCGGTCCAAGCCGTACGGTTCCCTGATCCGCGTCTCGAAGTGCTCCTGCACCGACCGCCCGGTGACCCGCCGGACCGCCTCCGCGACGACGGAGAGCCCGGCGAATCCGCTGTAACCGCAAGCAGATCCCGGCCGCTGCCCAGCCAGCCGTCGCGCGATCACCCGATCGTCCGCAGCTTCTTCAGCGGACAGCCCGCCGTCTGCCCCGATCACGCCGGAACGATGGGTCAGCACGTCGCGCACGGTGATTCCGCCCTTGCCCGCGGCGGCGAACTCCGACCACTGGCGCGCGACCAGCTCGTCCAGGTCCAGCACGAGCAACGCCACCACCAGCGTGGTCGCCCCCCTGGTCGAGGAATACATGCCGGTCAGCGTCTCCTCCGTGACTTCGCCCGCCCAGAGATCAACCACCGGCCGCCCAGGCACGCGGACCGCCAGCTGCACGCCCCCGCTCGCCGTCTCGAACTCCTCGCGGACCACCTCGAAGCCATCCGCGACAGTCCCGTGGATTTCGATGTCCCCCGTTAGCCCGCCAATCAGTGTCGAAAAGGAGGACCCGCGCGCCGCCGTGAATGTGACTAGGCTTCGTCCCGTGACCGCCAGGCGGACTCTCGCCCTCTTCGCCGCGCTCTGCGCGCTCGCCACAGTCGTATTGGGACTGCTCGTCGCGCCCTACGCTCCCGGCACAGTGGACCGATGGGCCGAGAGGTCTGCCTCAACGCTGAGCCCGGGACTGCTGAACACACTCGTGCTGCCCACCGAGCCGTACGTACTCATCCCGGCCGTCGTGGTCATCGCCGGAATCTGCCTCTATCGACGCAACCGGCTGGACGCACTGCTTGCTGTGGCAGGCCCGTTCGTCGCCATCGCACTCAACAGCTGGGCGCTGAAACCCGCTTTCGACCGTTGGAAAGGGGGCACGCTCGTCTACCCGAGCGGCCACACCGTCAGCCTGGTAGCCGTGCTCGCCGTCGTAGTACTGCTGATCCGGTTCAAGGCAGTTGCTGTTGCGGTAGGCGCAGTGCTGGTCTGCTGCGCAGCCGTAGGCATGATCGGCCTCGGCTACCACTACCTGACCGATATTGCCGGCGGCGTCTGCTTCGCATCCGCAGTCGTCACCGCGATGCGGGCGGCGCTGTCACCGCGTCGCGCGCGAGAGCCGTCAACCGGCTGATAGCGCGCAGGTACTTCTTGCGGTAACCGCCGTTCAGCATCTCCTCGCCGAACAGCTCAGGCAGCGGCACGCCGGACACGACCACCGGAATCGCCCGGTCGTACAGCCGGTCCGCCAACGCGACCAGCCGAAGCCCGACCATCTGGTCCGGCACCGGCGTCACATGCTTGAGGTGCACCCGCCGCACCCCGTCGAGCAGCTTCCCGTACCGCGAGGGATGCAGCCGCTCAAGATGCGTCATCAACGCGCTGAATTCGTCCACAGTGGACCCTTCATGCGCGGCCGCCGAGGCGTCGATCTCGTCGTCGCCGACCGGCGGCGGCGCATCCGGCAGCCCGCGGTGCCGGTAGTCCGGCCCGTCGACGCGGACGACGCCGAACCGCCGCGACAACGCCTGGATCTCGCGCAGGAAGTCCTCCGCCGCGAACCGCCCCTCGCCGAGCTTGTCCGGCAAGGTGTTGGAGGTCGCCGCGACGTAGACGCCCGCGTCGGTGAGTTCCTGCAGCAACCGGCTGACCAACGTGGTGTCGCCGGGATCGTCGAGCTCGAACTCGTCGATCGCCAGCAGCCGGTGTTCCGACAGCCGCGCGACCGCGTTGGCGAATCCCAGCGCGCCGACGAGGTGCGTCAGCTCGACGAACGTCCCGTACGCCTTGGGCCCCGGAGTCTCGTGCCAAGTCGACGCGAGCAGGTGGGTCTTGCCGACGCCGAAGCCGCCGTCGAGGTAAAGCCCCATCGGCCCGTCCGGAATCGCCGCCCCGCCGCCGAAAAGCGATCGCAGACGGGACTTTTTGGCCTTCGCCGCCCCGATCCGCGAAGCGAACGCCGAACACGCCTCGACCGCGGCCGCCTGACTGGGCTCGTCCGGGTTGGGCAGGTAAGTGGAGAACCGAGCCTCGCCGAACCGCGGCGGCGGCACGAGGGACGCGATCAGCTCGTCGGCCCCAAGCTCGGGAAACCGGTCGGTCAGCGCAGCTGCGGGCATGGTCGAAGAGCCTATCCGGACGGCCCCGGCCCCTTCGGCGCGCCTCAACCAGGCCGCGAGCGACAAATCCCCCGGTCGGAGCCCCTTTCGCCCACGGCCGGGGCGGGCGAGGCGGGACGCGTGTGGTGACTGTCACCGGGCTGCCGCGCTGGTCAGACGTTCCGGTGCCGGGTCCGGCCTGCGCTGCAGCCTCGGCGGGGGTGGCTCGGTCGGACGCTGAGGCACTGGGCCGAACCGTGTGGCCGGACCGGCGCGAGCGGCGGGGCCGCCCGGCACCGCGGCACTGGACCAAGCCGTGAGACCAGACCGGCACAGGGGCCCGGACACCGCAGCAGTGGACCAAACCGCGCGACCAGACCGCTGCCGACGGCGGGGCCGCCCGGCACCACAGCACTGGACCAAGCCGCGAGACCGGACCCGGTGCGAACGGCGAAGGGGCGGGGCGCCGCACTGGACCAAACCGCGCGACCAGGCTGGTGCGAGCGGCGAGGCCGCCCAGCACCACAGCACCGGCCCGAGCTGCGGGACCAAACCGGCACCGTGGCCCGGCACCACGACACTGGACCGAGGCTCGTGACCAGACCGGCGCAAACGGCGAGGCAGCCCGGCACCGCGGCACTGGACCGAGACCCGTAACCAGACCGGCGCGAACGGCCAGGCAACCCGGCACCACGGCACTGAGCCGAGACGTGTCGCCGACTCGGCGCGAGCGGAGGGGCGACGTCCGGTGTCGCCGTGCTGGTTCGAGCTGCGTGGCTGGCGCGGCACGAGCGGCGGATCGCAGCGGGCTAGGTCGTCATCGGTGTGCGGACTGCCGCCAAGACACTGCCGCCAAGACAGCCGTCGCGCGGGCTCGAAGCCGCCGGCCGCCGGTCGAGTCCGCCGTGTCGGCGCGCGGACGGTCAGCGTGCTGCCGACTCACCCATTCGAGGGACGCCGCGTGAGTTTTCGCCCGGTCGGGAGGTCCTTCGGGCGGGCACGTCTCCGGCGCCGCGGGTCGCTCGCGGCGACACTGGACGGGCCATGTCCGCATACAGGGAGCGAGGAACCATGCCGAGCACGAACCGGCCCGATGTGCCTACTGCTGTCCCGTCTTCCGCGCTGGCGTCGGCCGACCGGACGGACACCGCGGGACGCACCACGATCTCGTCGCTGGTCGTGCAGAAGATCGCGGTGCTGTCGACGCGCGAGGTCGCCGGGGTGCACGCGCTCGGCGGCGGGGTGTCGCGGACGATCGGCGCTCTCCGGGACCGGATCCCGGGCTCGGGCACCACCTCCACCGCGGGCGTCTCGGTCGAGGTGGGCGAGAAGCAGGCCGCGATCGACCTCGACGTCGTCGTCGAGTACGGCGCGCGCATCGCGGAGGTCGCCCGCGACGTGCGGCGCAACGTCATCACCTCCATCGAGCAGATCACCGGGCTCGAGGTGATCGAGGTCAACATCGCGGTCAACGACGTCCACCAGCCCGGCGAGGAGGACGAATCCGCGTCGAGCCGGGTCGAATGACCGGGTGACCGCCCGGTGCCTCGGCCGCAGCAGTTCGAGCTCGCGCACCGTCGCCGGATGGTTCGGCTTCCGCGATGATTCCGAAGCACCACGCCAGCCGCAGCCGGACGAGCCTCGAACGAACTCGCCAAACCGAAGATCGCAGCACCTCAGACCACTGAGCACCGCAACCGCCGCAGCACGTACATCCCAGGAGGGCGCACGTTGAACGCTACGCAGACCGGGATCCTCGCCGGGCTGATTCTCGGCCTGGCCGCCACGCAGGGATTCACCGCTTTCCTGGTCACCTTCGCGGTCGGCATCATCGGGCTCGTGGTCGGCCGGGTCCTCGACGGCGAACTCGACCTCGGCGACCTGTTCGGGAAGGGCCGGGACAAGTGACCCAGGCGGTCGAGGCAGGGCCGTCCCGCAGCGACCTTCCGGAGCCCGCCGAGCGCGGTTCGCTGACCATCGCGCACGCCGTGGTGCGCAAGGTCGCGCAGCACGCCGCCGACCAGGTGCCGGGGACAATGCGCACCGAACGTCGCGTCGCGGGAGTCAGCACCGGGATGACCGGCACGTCCGCGAAGGTCAGCGGTTCGGACAACGACGTCGAGCTGTCCCTCGATCTCGCGTTGCGCTATCCGGCACCGGTGCGGGAAGTGACCGGGCAAGTGCGCGCGAAAGTCGTCGAAGAGGTCGAACGCATCACCTCCTATCACGTGCGTTCGGTCGCGGTGACGGTCACCGCGTTGTTGCCGGACGTGCCGCCGAGGGTGCGATGATGCGCATCCTCGTCCGTCTTTTGTCCACGCTGCTCGGGCTAGTTGTCGCGGCCGTCGGCGCGTTGCTGGCGCTTGAGGTCGGGTGGGCCTGGTGGCAGCCCGGCAAGGAACCGCTGCTCGTGCCATGGCCGCGGTGGAAGACCGCGATCGCCGAGCTGGACTGGACCAGCACGCCGGTGCGGATCACTGCGGGAATAGCCGTGCTCGCCGGGCTTGCGCTCCTGGTGCTGGCGCTCGGTGCGGGCGACCGCGCGGTCCGGATGACCGATCCCGCTGACGGCATCACGGTGAACACCTCGCCGCGCGCGCTCGCGCGGCTGGTCGGGCTGGCGGTGCGCGCGGAGGACAACGTGCGCGGTGCGTCGGTGACGGCCAGCTCCCGCCGGGTGCGCGTGCGCGCGACCAGCCGGCTGGAAACCGAGGAACAGCTGCGGCCACGGCTGTTGGAAACCGTCGCGGGGGTGCTGGACGACCTCCCGTTGCAACGTCGTCCGAAGGTGTCCGTGGTCGTCGACTCTCCGAAGGACCGGTGATGAGCGCTTCCGCGGCGCGTCGCGCGCAAGGCCGTTCGTACGGCGCCGAGCGCACGCTGACCTCCTTGGTCGGCGTGCTCGGTGTGCTGGCCGGTGCCGGAGCGCTGGTGGTCGGCATGGGGTGGCTCGGGCAGTTCCGCGGGCACCGGCCGGTGCTCGACCCGATCGCGGTCGGCTGGCTCGGCGACCACGCGCTGTACGCGCGGATCGGTGCGGTGGTGCTCGGGGTGCTGCTGCTCGTGTTCGGACTGTGGTGGTTTTTCCGTTCGCTGCGCCCGGAACGCCGTCCGGATCTGAAGCTCGGCGAGACGATCGGCGCGGAGCTGACCGTCACAGCCGGAGCGCTGGCCGGGGCCGTGCAAACAGACGCGGAGAGCGTTGACGGGGTTGCCCGGGCCCGCGTCCGCTCGGTGGGCACCGTGGCCGATCCGGCGCTGCGGATCACGCTCTGGCTGGCCGAGGGCGCGGAAGTCCGCCGGGTGTGGGAAGACCTCGACGCGTACGTGCTGACCCGGGCCAGGGAGTCGCTCGGCGTCGAGACCCTGCCGACCGCGGTGCGGCTCGAACTCGACATGACCGGCTCGGCGCGCGTGCGCTGATCCCGCGTTTCGCCCAGAATGCCCGCATGGCCCTCCCTGTGCAGGCACCGATCAAGCCCATGCTGGCGAAGCCGGCGAAAGCCATTCCCGATTCCGGCGGGCTGCTGTTCGAGCCGAAGTGGGACGGATTCCGCTGCCTGGTTTTCCGGGACGGCGACGACATCACCCTGCAGTCGCGCGCGGAGAAGCCGCTGAACCGGTACTTCCCGGAAGTCCTCGCCGCGCTGCGGGAATCCTTGCCGGAGCGCGTCGTGCTCGACGGCGAGCTGGTGGTGGCCCGCGACGGCAAGCTCGATTTCGACGCGCTGACCGAGCGCATCCACCCGGCGGACAGCCGTGTCCAGCTGCTCGCCGAGCAGTCGCCCGCGCAGTTCGTGGCCTTCGATGTGCTCGCGCTGGGCGACGAGTCGTTTGTGGACGAGCCGACGTCGGCGCGCCGCGAACGGCTCGAATCTCTGCCAGGCGTCGCGCTGACACCGGCGACGACCGATCCGGAGACCGCGCGGCGCTGGTTCGAGCTGTTCGAAGGAGCTGGATTGGACGGCGTGATCGGCAAGCCGCTGGACGAGCCGTATTCGCCGGGCAAGCGGGTTTTGTTCAAGTACAAGCATTCCCGCACCGCGGACTGCGTGCTGGCGGGTCTGCGCTGGCACGTGGACGGCGAACCGGGCGAGGCGGTCGGCTCGTTCCTGCTCGGCCTGTACGACGAGACCGGGCTGCTGCACCACGTCGGCGTGGTCGGTTCGTTCCCGGTCGCGCGCCGCCGCGAGCTGGCGCAGGAGCTGGCCCCGTTGATCACGGACGGCGAAGGGCATCCGTGGCTGGGCGACGCGGTCCGCGAGGGTCAGCGGATCCCGGGCGGCATCACGCGCTGGCGGTCGAAGGAACAGCCGTGGGTGCCGCTGCGGCTGGAGCGCGTAGTGGAGGTCTCGTACGAGCACACGGAGGGCGGCTATCCGTCGCGCTTCCGCCACACCGCCCAGTTCGCGCGCTGGCGGCCGGATCGGGAGCCGTCGTCGTGCGGCTACTCGCAACTGGACGAGCCTGCCCGGTACGACCTGTCGGCGGTGTTCCGGGGCGAGGTCGTGCGCACCCGCTGACCGGACACGCCGCAGGACCCGCTCACTGGCTTCCCACACCAGGCGTGCCAAGCTCGTCCGAGAGTTCCGCCGAGCAGACGTGAGGACCAGCCCGTGCACCGCCGTTCCCCCAGCCGTTTCCGTACGCGCGCCCGGCTGGCGGCGGCGACGCTGGGAGTGCTCATGCTGGCCGGGTGCACCAGCGGGCCCTCCGTGCGCCCGGCGGTGATCGACAACGACGGGCGAGCCACCACCGCGCCGCCCCCGAGCACTGCCGCGGTGCCGTTGCCGCCGCTGGCCGAGCCCAAGAAGTCCGCCCTGCGATGGGCCAACTGCGACGCGGACACCCGGCAGCGGATGGCCGCTCCGGCGCTGCCCGATTCGCTGCACGTCAGCTGCGCGCGCATGACGTCGCCGCTCGACGCCCCCGAGGACTCCCAGCATCTGCTCGCCCGCATCCTCGTGCTCAAGGCAGGCGACGGCCCGATCCCGCTCGTGGTGGTCAACGACGTCGGCGGCGAACCGGGATCGCTGTTCGCCGCGCGCCTGGCGGCCCGGCTTCCGCCGGAGTTCCTCAAGAAGTTCTCGCTGATCGGCGTGGACCGGCGCGGCACCGGGCTGTCCGGCGGAGTGCAGTGCGTGCCGCTGGAAGTGCGTTCGGGCCTGCTGGGCGCGGACCCGGCGGAGGGCGGCCTCGGCGAGGTGCTGGACGCGGCCCGCCGGGCCGGTCAGCAGTGCGCGCTCGATCTCGACACCGCACAGACCGCGCTGGACAGCTGGCGCACCGCCGGGGACCTCGACCAACTGCGCAAACAACTCGGCCTTGACCGGCTGAACGCGCTCGGCCGCGGTGACGGCTCGAAGGTGCTTTCGGAGTACGCGGTGCGCTACCCGGCGCAGGTCGGGCGCATGGTGCTGGACGGCATCCCGGATCCGGGAGCCGACCGAGCGGCTGTGCTCGACGCGGTGGCCGCTGGCGCACAGGCGACGTTCGACGCCTTCTCCGCCGACTGCGCCGCCCGCAACTGCCCGTTGGGCGATGCGAAGGTCGCGCTGAAGACGGTGACCGACCGGCTCCGTACGTCCCCTGTGGACACTGACGACGGCGTGACGATGAGCCCGGGCGTGGCGACCTACGCGGTGTACCAAGGACTCGCCGACCGTGCGAACTGGCCCGCTCTCGCCGACGCGTTGAACGCCGCGAAAAACGGCGACGTCACCGCGCTGGCGGCCTTCGCGAATCCGATCGTCGCGGACGTCCGCGGCCGCACGTCGCGCATCGGCGGCACCATCGCGACCCGCTGCAACGACTCGACCACCCGGCTGCCCGCCGATCAACTGGACCGCGCCGCGGCCGGCATGCGCGCGAAGTACCCGCAGTTCGGCGCGGCGGTCGCCCAGGAACTCGCCTGGTGCGGCGCTTGGCCGGTCCGCCGCGAGGCGCTGCCTCCCGCCGGTGCGCCAGGCGCCCCGCCCATCCTGGTGGCCGCTACCGCCACCGACCCGGTGACGCCGCAGATCGGCACCACCCGGGCCGCGGACCAGATGCCCAGCGCCGTGACTGTCACGTGGCAGGGCGTCGCGCACGGCGCGGTCGGACAGTCCTCCTGCGTCACTGCCGTCGCGCAGTCCTTCCTGGTCGAGGGCAAGATCCCGGACAACGG
Source organism: Amycolatopsis rubida (assembly GCF_900115345.1). Taxonomy (GTDB): domain Bacteria; phylum Actinomycetota; class Actinomycetes; order Mycobacteriales; family Pseudonocardiaceae; genus Amycolatopsis; species Amycolatopsis rubida. The sequence goes on from NZ_FOWC01000005.1 coordinate 362,296, forward strand.
CACTCTCTGTCCGGCTTAGGGATCGACGAGGCCGGCGAGCACGGAGCCGCTCGCGTTGTGCAGTTTCCGCAGCGCGTCTGCCGAACGGCTCCATCCCGCCGAGACCGCGCCGCCAGCCGCGCACCAGCACGCTGATCCGGCCGAGCAATCCCCGCTGAGGTCTGAGGTGGCGGAACCGGGGCTGCCCCGCCGAAGTCGTCTCGAACACTCACCCAGTATCTCGAACGCCTGTTCGAGTTCGCATCACTCGACCCAGCGGGATCCACTCACCCACACGAGAGCGGCAATCTCACCAGGAGTGCCGAAAACCCTGCCAGCGCGCCGAATTCCGCCCCTCGCGGCCAGGAACCCAGCACCGCGAGGCCGACTGTCCTAACGCGACACAGCCGGACTGGCAGCCGCCCAGGCCGCCTCGATCATCTGGAAAACCTCGTCCACCGCGGCCTCCGGATCAGCCGCCTCGCGAGCCACCGAGTAGGCATCGACCACGAACCGCGCGATCGCCCGGCACGCCGTCGGAGTCCGGCCGAGACCGGGATCGGCCGCCATCGCCGCCGCGAGCGACTCCGCGTGCCGCAGCCGCATCGACTCCTCGTACTCCCGCAGCGCGGGCGATCCGTCGATCATCCGCCAGACCGGCGCGGCGCTGTCCGCGGTGCAATGCCGCACCAGCGCCTGGATCTCGTCTCGCAACGCCGGGATCAGCGCCTCCGCCGGCACCCGCCGTTCGACCGCGCCGCACAGGTTCTCCGCGAAGTTCGAGTCCTGCTCGAAGACCAGCGCTTCCTTCGAGGCGAAATGCGAGAAGACCGTGGTCACGGCGACGTCGGCCTCGGCCGCGATGTCGCGGATGCCCACCTCGTCGTACCCGCGCTCGAGGAACAGCCGGAGCGCGGCGTCGGCGATCTTCCGGCGGGTCGCGGCCTTCTTGCGCTCGCGCCGCCCGGACGGCTCAGTCATCCGCGGATGCTATCAGCCACAAAATCTGTCCGGTTACCAAAAGCTAACAGTTAGCTTTTGCTGGCGCCGAGAGACTACTGCCGATATCCCTCGACCTCGCCCACCGGCCGGACCGAAGCCTCGTCCGGATCGTCGTCGAACTCGACCCTGGCCCGGCGCTGCCGCAGCAGGTCCCAGCACTGGTCGAGCTCCTCTTCGGCCCGGCGCAGCCGCTCCCGGTCGTCCGAGGACAGCCCGGCCCCGATGGCCCGGTCGCGCAGTTCCTTCTCCTGCGCGATCAGCTCGTCGATCCGTCCCAAGATCCCGTCAGCCACATCAACCTCCACAGAAGCGTCCGACACTCACCAGGACGCTACCCCGGCGCGGGGAATTCCCCACCCGATTCGTTCGTTGGACGGCCTATGAGCACAGTGGAACTGACCGCGGACAACTTCGACCAGACCGTAACCGACAACGAGTTCGTGCTGATCGACTTCTGGGCAAGCTGGTGCGGCCCGTGCCGCCAGTTCGCGCCGGTGTTCGAGCAGGCGTCGGAAAAGCACAGCGACATCACCTTCACGAAGGTGGACACCGAGGCCGAGCAGCAGCTCGCCGCGGCGTTCAACATCCGCTCGATCCCGACGCTCGCCGTGATCCGCGACAAGACCCTCATCTACTCCCAGCCCGGCGCCCTTCCGGAAGCCGCGCTGGAGGACCTCATCCGCCAGGCCCGCGAGGTCGACATGGACGAGGTGCGCAAGGCCGCCGCCGCGCAAGAATCCGAGCAGGCCTGAGCCGGCCATCACAGGCGCAACCCGGGGAAACGCGAAGGCCCGGCACCCACCAGGGTGCCGGGCCTTCGCAGCGGTTCAGGACCGGGTGACGAGCCCGCGCAGGAAGAACGCGAGGTTCGCCGGCCGCTCGGCCAGCCGTCGCATGAAGTAGCCGTACCACTCGTCGCCGCAGGGCACGTACACGCGCATCGTCTCGCCTTCGCCGGCGAGCCGCTTCTGCTCCTCGGGCCGGATGCCGTACAGCATCTGGTACTCGTGGTCGCCGGACGTGCGGCCGGCGTCCGCGGCGAGCTTGCCCGCGATCGCGACCATCCGCGGGTCGTGCGAGGCCACCATCGGGTAGCCCTTGCCCGCCATCAGCACACGCAGGCAGCGCACGTAGGACTTGTCCACCTCGGACTTGTCCTGGAACGCCACCGATTCCGGCTCGGCGTAGGCACCCTTGCACAGCCGCACGCGCGATCCGGGGCCGGACAGCTCGCGGCAGTCCTGCTCGGTGCGGTGCAGGTAGGCCTGCAGCACCGCGCCCACCCACGGGTACTCGGCGCGCAGCTCGCGGAGAATGCCGAGCGTCGAGTCCGTGGTGGTGTGGTCCTCCATGTCGAGCGTCACCGTCGCGCCGACCGCCTCGGCCGCCGCGCAGATCTTCCGCGCGTTTTCGAGCGCGACGCCTTCGCCGTCGCCCGGCAGGAACTGCCCGACCGCGGACAGCTTCACCGAGACGTCCGCGCCCTTGGCGAGACCCTGTTCGGACAGCGCCGTCAGCAACTCCTCGTACGCCTGCACGGTGGCGGTGGCCTGTGCGGCGTCGGTGGTGTCTTCGCCGAGGTGGTCGATGGTGATCTTCCGGCCGTCGGCGGCCAGTTCCCGTGCGGCGCGCACGGCGTCGGCGGTAGCCGAGCCGGACACGAACCGGCGCACTACGGACCGGGTGACCGGTACCGCTTCGACGAGCGCACGCATCCGCTGCGAACGAGCGGCGGCGAGCAACGGGGCACGCAGCATGGCGGTGTCTCCTTCTCAGCCCTGGTGCGGGTAGCGCACGGAGGTCGGCGGCACGAACGTCTCCTTGATCGAGCGCGGGCTCGTCCAGCGGAGCAGGTTGAAGACCGAGCCGGCCTTGTCGTTCGTGCCCGAGGCGCGCGCCCCGCCGAACGGCTGCTGGCCGACGACCGCGCCGGTCGGCTTGTCGTTGACGTAGAAGTTGCCCGCGGCGAACCGCAGCGCCTGCGAAGCCTTCGCGACAGCCGTGCGGTCGTTCGCGATGACGGCGCCGGTGAGGGCGTACGAAGCGGTCTCGTCGACCAGCTGCAGCACGGAGTCGAAGTCAGCGTCTTCGTACACATAGACCGACAGGATCGGGCCGAAGTACTCGGTGCTGAAGATCTCGTGCTTCGGGTTCGTCGACACGAGGACGGTCGGCTGCACGAAGTAGCCGACGCTGTCGTCCGCAGTGCCGCCGACGAGGATCTCGACCTCGCTGTCGTTCTTAACGCGTTCGAAGAGCGAGGCGTGCTTGTCGAAAGCCCGGCGGTCGATCACTGCGCCACCGAAGTGCGACAGGTCGGTGACATCGCCGTAGCTGAGCGCGGCGGTCTCGGACGCAAGGCCGTCCTTCACCTGCTCCCAGACACTGCGCGGCACGTACGCACGCGAAGCAGCGGAGCATTTCTGGCCCTGGTACTCGAAGGAACCACGGACGAGCGCGGTGCGAAGCACGTCGATGTCGGCCGACGGGTGCGCGAGCACGAAGTCCTTGCCGCCGGTCTCGCCGACGAGACGCGGGTAGCTGCGGTAGCCGGCGATGTTCGCGCCGACAGTGCCCCACAGGTGCTGGAAGGTCGCCGTGGAGCCGGTGAAGTGAATGCCCGCCAGGTCACGGTGCGTCAGCGCGACCTCCGAGACGGCCTTGCCGTCGCCCGGCAGCAGGTTGATCACGCCCGGCGGCATGCCGGCCTCTTCGAGCAGCCGCATGGTCAGGTGCGCGGCGAAGCTCTGCGTCGGCGACGGCTTCCACAGCACGGTGTTGCCCATCAGGGCGGGCGCGGTGGGCAGGTTGCCGGCGATGGCGGTGAAGTTGAAGGGCGTGATCGCGTACACGAAGCCCTCAAGCGGACGGTGCTCCATCCGGTTCCACACGCCCGGCGAGCTGACCGGCTGCTGGTCGAGGATGCTGCGGCCGAAGGCGACGTTGAAGCGCCAGAAGTCGGCGAGCTCGCACGCGGAGTCGATCTCGGCCTGCGTCGCGGTCTTCGACTGACCGAGCATGGTGGCCGCGTTCAGCGTCGAGCGCCACGGGCCGCTCAGCAGGTCAGCGGCGCGCAGCAGGATCGCCGCACGGTCGTCGTAGGACAGCGCGCGCCACTCCGGGGCGGCCTTCGCGGCAGCAGCGATCGCGTCGGTCGCGTCCTGCTTCGTGGCGCTCTGGATGGTGCCGAGGACGTGGCCGTGGTTGTGCGGCTGGACAACGTCGATCTTCTCGCCGCCGCCGGCGCGCTGCTCGCCGCCGACGGTGACCGTCAGGTCGACGGGACCGGCCTGACCCAGTTTCTTCAGCGCCCCCTCCAGCTCGGCGCGCTCGGCGCTGCCCGGCGCGTACGTCAGCACCGGCTCGTTCTTCGGGGCGGGGGTCTGGGTCACGGCGTCCACGGCGGCTCCCTCGTTGGCTTACTCGTCGGTTGTCCGAAAGATAACGCTGCGCGGCGGTCAGGAGTTTGTTCTAGCGGCTAGAATCGCCCATATGGTTTTGTCCGATCGGCCTATTCGGTGACGGCCGCCGAACCGTTCGCCGGCGCGTCGCTGCGGCACGTGCTCGCGACGCTCGGCGAACCGCTCGTGCGGGTGCTCGTCGCGCCGCGCGGACTGGGCGTTCCGGTGCAGGACGTCGTGATCCTCGACCCGGAGGACCCGCCCGAAACGCACCCCGGCGACCTGGTCCTGGTGATCGGCGCGCGGGGCAGGTCGGCAGCGGCCGCGATCCGGGCGGCCGGGCGCGCCGGAGCGGCCGCGGTGGCGGTGAAAGGGGAAGGCGGCACGGACGTCGCGGCGGACGCTGGCGTCGCGCTGCTCACGGTCGGCGCGGAAGCGCGGTGGGAGCAGGTCGAGGCGCTGGCGCGCGGGGTCGTCGACGCGGCCCGAGCGGGTGGCGAAGCGGAGACCGGCGAGGTACTCGGCGACCTGTTCGCGCTGGCCCAGACGGTCGCGACGCTCACCGGCGGCCTGGTCAGCATCGAGGACACCGCGAGCCGCGTCCTCGCGTATTCAAGGGCAGGCGACGAGGTCGACGAGCTCCGGCGGTTGTCGATCTTGGGCCGTGAAGGACCGGAACGATACCTCGCGATCCTCCGCGAATGGGGCGTCTACCAGCGGTTGCGGGCCGGCGAAGGAATCGTGCGCGTGGACGAACGCCCGGAGCTGGGAATCCGCCGCCGCATCGCCGCCGGGATCCACGCCGGATCGCAACCGCTCGGCACGATCTGGGTCCAGGAAGGCGCGCAGCCGCTGACCGGACAAGCCGAGGTGGCGCTGCTCGGCGCGAGCAGAACGCTTGCCCCGCAACTGATCCGCGCGCGAACCCGGCCCGATCCGCAGCTTCGGCTGCGCGAGGACTTGCTGGCCGGATTGCTGGAAGGACGCGTCGACGCCGAGTCTGTCGCAGACGACATCGGCGCCGATCCAGCTCGTCCAGCACAGGTTCTGGCGTTCACGCTCTCGCGGCAGCAGTCGAGCGCCGCTTCGGACCGGTTGCTGCGCCGGGCCGAACTGGTGCACCTGATCGCCGTGCACACCGCGGCCTATCGGCGGACCGCGCTCGTGAGCGTGCTCGGCGGCCGGGTGTACGCGTTGCTCCCGGATCTGCCGGAACACTCAGCTGCGCCAGTGTTGGCGTTGGCGAAGGAAATCGTCGGTGCGGCACGGAAACACCTCGACGCACCGGTCCGCGCCGCACTCGGCGGGATTGTGCCGAGGCTGTCGGACGCAGCGTTGTCGCGCGGCGACGCCGATCGGGTGCTGCTGGCGATGACACGCGGTCATTGGCCGTCCGACGTCGCGTCGCTGGCTGACGTCCGGGCTGACGTGTTGTTGTCGGAAGTGCTGGCCTACTTGGGGGATCAGCCCCGATTGCGCGATCCGCGGCTCGCGCAACTGCGCGCCCACGACGCCGATCACGGCGATATTCTGATCCCCGCGGTGCTGGCGTACCTGAACGCTTTCGGCGACGTCCGCACGGCCGCGCGCTCGCTGAACATCCACCCGAACACCGTGCGCTACCGGGTGCGGCGCGCGTCCGAGGTGTCTGGCATCGACCTGACCGATCCAGCTCAGCGGCTGCTCACTGAACTGTTGCTGCGGCTCTAAATCGGATGCCGCGGAGGTTCGTGATCGCTAAGGTGCCGTCGTGGACCTCTTCTTCCGCTCCTGGAACGCACTTCAGAACGCTGTCAAATCGCTTGACGGCGGGCAGTGGCTCGCCCCGTCGGGATGCACCGGCTGGCTGGTGCAGGACCTGGTGTTCCACCTGGTCGTCGACGCGCAGGACATCCTGATCACGCTCGCGACCCCCGCCGAATCCGAGCCGACGCACACCGCCGCGGAATACTGGGAACTCGGCACCGAGCTGCCGACCGGCATGGACGAAGAAGGCCTGTTCACCCGCCGCGCGGCGGTCAGCTACGGCTCCACCGCCTGGCTGGCGCACCACTTCGACGACCTGGCCCAGGCGGCCGGACGTGCCGCCGCGCTCGCGGACCCGGCGTCGAAGGTCGAAACCCGCGACTACGTGCTGACGGTCGCGGACTATTTCGAGACCTACGTCGTGGAAGCCACGTTGCACCACCTGGACCTCGTCAGGCATCTGTCCGGAGTGGACGGTCCAGACGCCGGCTGCCTGGCAGCGGCCCGGCGAACAGTGGAAACCGCTCTGGGCACGCCACTTCCGTCGTCGCTGGACGACCAGAGCGCACTCCTGGTAGCGACCGGCCGACGTGCCGCGACTGACGAGGAGAAGGCGGCACTGGGGTCGCTGGCCGAAAAGCTGCCGATCGTCCTCGGCTAAACCGAAAGCCGTTCCGCCGCGGTCAACTCGGCAAGCGCGGCAAAAGATTCGACGCGCGCGGCCGGGTCGTAGGTGCTGGTGCTGACGAGCAGCTCGTCCGCTCCAGTCGAGTCGACCAGGTCCGCGAGACGTGCGCCGACCTCGTCCGGAGTACCGCTGATCTGCCCGGCCAACGCGTCGTCGAGACGACGGCGTTCGCGGTCGGTCATCGGCAGTGCCAAGATCTCGTCCACAGGCGAAAGCGGCGGGAACACCCCGTGGCTGCGCGAGTACACAGTGGACCAAGCCTCGGGCACCAGCAGCCGCCGAGCCTCCTCCGCGGTGTCCGCCACCGCGACCGCTGTCGACACGACGACACAGGGATCGTCCACATCGGACCGGAAGGTTTCGCGATACCGCGAAATCGCCTCCACCATCGCACGCTGCCCGTGCGCGGGAGCGATCACCAGCGGCAACCCCAGCCCAGCGGCGAGATCCGCGCCAGCGCCAGTCGCGAGCAGAAACACCGGCACCGACAGACCTTCGGCCGGGATCGCGTGTACCCCGTCGTGCTCGCCCCGGAAGAACGCGAGAAGCTCGCGAACCTGCCCGTCGAAGCCGTCGGCCGCGTCCTTGCCCTGCCCGAGCGCGCGCCGGACCGGCTCGATGAACCCGACCGAACGCCCGATCCCGAGATCGATCCGCCCCGGGAACAAGGACTCCAGAATCCCGAACTGCTCGGCGACCACGAGCGGCCGGTGATTGGGCAGCATCACGCCGCCGGACCCGACCCGGATGCGCGAAGTCGCGGAGGCAACGGCTGACGCGAGCACTGCTGGCGCGGACCCGGCGACCCCAGGTACGCCGTGGTGTTCGGAGACCCAGAACCGGTGGTAGCCGAGCGCTTCGATGGCACGCGCGAACGCGACAGTGTCCCGGATCGCCTGCGCGGTCCCCCGCCCTCGCCGCACGGGAGACCGGTCCAGCACGGAAATCGGAACGTCCACGCTCACGCCAACGCCGCCCGCCCAGCGCGAATTCCCGCCCTTCCGACGTCCGTGAGGGCCACCCTCGTCGACTCTGATTCCCTCACGACCAGCCGAGGCCCGTGAGCGGGCCCTGCACAATCAGCTTCGGGGTGCCCCACGCAACCGTTCACAAGCAATGTCGCCGCCGGACGACGAGCCGATCAGGGCCTCCACCGCTCGCTGTAATCCGGATGATCCGCGTACGGCAACGCCAGCAACCGCAACGTCAAACACCAATTCGACCCGGCCTCGTCCGCGGGCACATGACAGGTCTCACACCAATACTCGCTGCCGTACAACGGAAACCCAGGCACCTTCTCCGACACCGTCGTCCGATGCGCGAGCATGATCCGCCGCGTCGCCTCGATCTCGTTGATCATCTGGTTGACCACGTCGAGTTCGAGGTCGCCGAGGGAGCGGACCCGCTCCTCGAGCCCGACCTTGGCCTCGCCGCGACTGAGCGGCTCGCCGGCCTTGCCCTTCTGCACCGCCTGCATGATCAGCGCCTGCCGCTGTCCGACGCGCGCGGCGAGGAACGCGATCAGGTCGTCCACGACGTCTCCCTCCTCCGGTCCCGGCTCCCCTCCGGCCCCGGCAATAGTCGCACCTCGACCCCGGCGCGTTACCGCCTAGCGGCACGCCCATGGTAATCGACCTCGAAAAAATTAGTGCGACCTGCGAAAACATTCGGGAAATTCGCCGCGATGTTGATCACTGAGAGTGAACACGCCCGGCAATCGGACGATCACGCCTGGTCGGATCGGGCCTTGCTCGGCTGCACCCGCTTCGGTTCGCCGGGCATTTTCGGGTAGTCCGGCGGATACGGCAGTTCCGCACCGCCGAGGTCGCGGTCGTCTCGCTCGTACCACTCCAGCAGCGTCTCCAGGCCGAACGCCTTCTCGTCCATCGGCACGTGCAGGTCGCCGTGCTCGGCGAGGAAGCCGGGGACGGTCAGGACGTCGAAGTCGTCCGGGTCGACGTCGGCGAGCAGGTCCCAGGTCAGCGGGGTCGACACGGTCGCACGCGGGGTGCCGCGCACCGACCACGAAGAGGCGACCGTCCGGTCCCGGGCCGCCTGGTTGTAGTCGAGAAAGACGCGGCCGCCGCGTTCCTCCTTCCACCACGAGACCGTCGCCTTGTCCGGGATCCGCCGTTCGACCTCGCGGCCGAGCGCGATCACCGCGTGCCGCACCGCGATGAAGTCCCATTCCGGGCGGATCCGCACGAGGACGTGCACGCCGCGGCCGCCCGAGGTCTTCGGGTAGCCGGTGAGCCCGGCGTCGGCGAGCGCCTCGCGGACGACGCAGGCGACCTCGACCGCGTCGGCGAACCCGGCGCGCTCCGGCGGGTCGACGTCGATCCGCAGTTCGTCCGGATGGTCCAGGTCAGGGCGGCGGACCGGCCACGGGTGGAAGTCGAAGGTGCCGAGGTTGGCCGCCCAGGCGAACACCGCGGGCTCGGTCGGGCAGACCTCGTCGGCGGTGCGGCCGGACGGGAAGGCGATCCGCGCGGTCTCCAGCCAGTCCGGCGCGCCCTTGGGCACGCGCTTGGCGTAGAACCACTCGCCGGTGACGCCGTCGACGTAGCGTTTCAGCGTGGTCGGCCGCTCGCCGATCGCGCGCAGCAACGGGTCGGCCACGGCGAGGTAGTACTCGACCACCTGCCGCTTCGTGATTCCGCGCTCGGGGAAATAGACCTTGTCCGGGCTCGACACCCGGACGGTGCGCTCCCCCACCTGGTACTCGACCGGATCGCCGTTTTTGGCCATGCGGCCACCGTAGCCGCGAGTGCCGTACCGTGGCGGGGTGTCCGGGAGAACCAAGCTGATCGCCGCCCTGGTCGTGCTGGCTCTTCTCGCCGCCGCCGCGCTGTGGCTGCCGATCCCGGGACCGGCGCAGCTGCGCACCTGGGCCGCGGCGACCGGATCGATGACTCCGCTGGTACTCCTCGTGGCTTACTCGCTGCTCACCGTCGCGCCGATCCCGCGCACAGTGTTCAATCTGGCCGCCGGTCTGCTCGTCGGCAGCGTCGCGGGGGTGGTCATCGCCTTGGCGGCCACCACGATCGCCGCCGGGCTGGCGTACGGGCTGGCCCGGCTGCTCGGCCGGGACCTGATCCTGCGGCACCTGCACCGCGCGCCGGTGCGGGCGGTCAACGACCGGCTCTCCGACGGCGGCGTGCTCGCCATCACGTCGCTGCGGTTGATCCCGGTCGTCCCGTTTTCGGCGATGAACTACCTGTGCGGCGTTTCGTCCGTGAAGCTCGTTCCCTACCTTGCCGGAACGGCGCTCGGGAGCGTCCCCGGAACCGTCGCGGTGGTCGTTTTCGCGGACGCGCTGACCGGCGACACGCCGCCCGCTTTGCTGGCTTGCTACGCGGTCTTCGCCGCGCTCGGCGCGGCAGGATTGGTGCGAGTGCTGCGGAAGCGCGTCCCCGCCGCCGAACCGGAGGCGCCTGTGCCGTCGGCACCGGCTGGCTGACGGCGGGCAGGTACTTCCGACCGCTACACTCGTTCGGGTGCGCGAGGGGTATCCGCGCTGCGCACGACCACGATCACGGGACTTTCGTCAGGAGCGGGCGTCATCGACACCGGGCAGCTGATCGCGGGGCACTACCGCCTCGTCGAGCACATTGGTAGCGGTGCCATGGGCGTGGTGTGGCGCGCCGTGGACGTGCGCCTGGAGCGGTCGGTGGCGATCAAGCAGATCCTGCCGCAGCCGGGCGTCTCCGAGGCCGAACGCGACAACATGCGCCAGCGCGCCATGCGCGAGGCGAAGAACGCCGCCCGCTTCCAGCACCCCAACGCGATCGTCGTGTTCGACGTCGCCGAGCACGGCGGCGACCCGTGCCTGGTGATGGAGTACCTCAACGGCCCGAGCCTGTCCGCGGTGCTGTCCGAACAGGGCACGCTGCCGGTCGGCCAGGTCGCGCGGATCGGCGAGCAGGTCGCCGCGGCGCTCGTGGCCGCGCACCGCGCCGGGATCGTGCACCGGGACGTCAAGCCCGGCAACATCCTCATCGACGAAACCGGCACCGCGAAGATCACCGATTTCGGCATCTCCCGCGCGGCCGGCGACATGACGCTCACCCAGACCGGCCTCATCGGCGGCACCCCGGCGTACCTCGCCCCCGAACTGGCCCGCGGCGCCGACCCGGTGCCCAGCTCGGACGTCTTCGCCCTCGGCGCGACGCTGTACCAGGCGATCGAGGGGCAGACGCCGTACGGCAACACCACGAACCAGCTCGCCCTGCTCTACGCGGCGGCGAACGGCCAGGTCAACCCGCCGACGCAGGCCGGTCCGGCGACCGCGCTGCTGATGAGCCTGCTGCGCAGCGAAGCTTCCGAGCGGCCGAGCATGGCCGAGGCACGGGAGCGGCTGGCTCAGCTGGCGACTGGCGAACCGGCTGCGGCGCAGCAGTTGCTGTCGGGGAATCGCGGTCCGGGGAGCAACGGGTCCCGTCCGCCGTGGGCGCGTACGGCTGCTCCGGCGGCGGCTGCTCCGAAGGCTCCGTCGAACCCGCCTCGGACGCCGACTGCGGCGTTCATGCCGATGGGCGCGCCTTCGCGTCCCGCTCCCCCGTCGAACACTCCGCCGCGTCCGCAGCCCGCTGTGCGGCCGACGCCTACTGCTGCCGCGCCGAACTACTCCGGCGCCGGGTCGGGGGGCCGGGTTTCGCCTGCTGCGGCGCGGAAGAAGAAGACGGCGTTCCTCGCCGGCGGGGCCGCGGCGGTGGTCGCGGTGGCGCTGGTGGTGTTCCTGGTGTTGAGCAACAGCCAGGACAAGGGCGGGTCTTCGTCGAACGCGCAGCCGCCGGCACCGAACTCCTCCGCTCCGGCGACGCCGTCGAGCGCGCCGAGTTCTTCGGCGCCGCCGGTCAAGTCCAGCGGCAACGTGCAGTGGGGGCCAGCTGGCCAGCTGGCCGTGACTTTCTACCAGAACGCCGGATCGCCCACTGCGTGGGCGATGCTGACCCCGTCGGCACAGGCGGCCTTCGGCGATCAAACCGCGTTCGCCTCGTATTGGGACCAAAACAAGCTGGCCGGCTACAAGGGAGCCAGCGTTTACAAGCGCCAGAACAATCCTGACGGTTCCGCCGACGTCCAGATCACCCTCACCCCGGAGGGCGGTGCGCCGATGCAGAAGGTCGTGCAGGTCATCGCCGGGGACAACGGCACGCTGATGATCAACAGCGACCCCCGCCTCGGAAGCGGCGCGCCCGCGCAGTGACACTCGCCGCAGAGGTGGGTCCAGCGGGACGAATGGCCTACCTTTGAGGCATGGCCGAGAACGGAGCTCTGCCGCCGGGCTGGAATCCTCGGTTCCACGAGGATCTGGTCGGGCTGGACCCGTACGACCCGGAGGCCCGTGCGTTCGCCGCCCATCTCGACCGGATGGAGCGCACCGGGCCGACTTTCACTGTCGAGGCGTGCCTGGACCAGGTCGCCGACTTCGCCGAGTCCAGCAACCGCACCGGCGGGCTCCGCTACTGGGTGTCCGCGCTGGTCGTGGTGCTGATCGTGCTCGGGCTGCTGGTCACCGCCTGGGACATCGCGCTGCACACGGTCGCTTTTCTCTCCAGGTAACGTGGGAAGGGTGAAAGGTATGAAACCCGTCGTCGGCACCACTCCGCGCGTGGTGAAGTCCGACCAGGAATGGCGGGAGCAGCTTGCCCCCGAGGAGTACGCGGTGCTCCGGCAAGCCGGCACCGAACGGCCGTTCACCGGCGAGTACACCGACACCAAGACCACCGGCGTGTACGAGTGCCGAGCTTGCGGCGCGGAGCTGTTCCGCAGCGACACGAAGTTCGAAAGCCACTGCGGCTGGCCGTCGTTCTACGACCCGGCGGACTCCGACGCGGTGCTGCTTCGCGAGGACCGCGCCATGGGCATGCGGCGCATCGAAGTGCTGTGTGCCTCGTGCCACAGCCACCTCGGGCACGTGTTCGAGGGCGAGGGCTACGCGACCCCGACCGACCAGCGGTACTGCATCAACTCGATTTCCCTGAAGCTCGTCGAGGACTCCGGAGACTGACGCCGAGGTCCGCTGAAACCGCCCTTCCCGTTCCGGGGAGGGCGGTTTTTCGTCCGGCGGCAACCCCGGCCCGGAGGGTAACGTGGTCTGTTCATCCGGAGGGGGACCGTGATGGGCTGGACGATCGAACGCGCGATGCCGGCCGCGCTGATCCTGGTGCTGGCGCTGGTCTGCTGGTGGCTCGGGCGGCGGACCGCCGCCCGGCTGCGCCGGGGCAGGCATCCCGAAACCCGGCTGACGGCCGCGGCGCAGGTCGCGTTGCTGACCAACGGACCGATCCGCGTCGCCGAAACGACGGTCGCCTCGATGCTGGAGCGGGAGCAGCTGCGCGCGGACTCCGTGGGCCGGCTGTACCGCACGCCGACCGAGCCGTCGGACGCGCTGAGCAGGGAAGCCGCCGAGCTGACCGGCACGGGAGCCGGGATCGCGACGGTGCTGCGCGGTCTCGTCTCGGGCGACACGGTCCGCGAGCTGATCGACGACCTCACCAAGCGCGGGTTGCTGGTCGACGGCCAGACGCTGCGGAGAGCGTGGAAGTGGACCGCGATCGAAGAAGCGGTGCTGGCCGCGGCCGGCGTGGCGGCGTTCGTCGGCGGGCTGAACGGCTATGTGCTGATTTCGGTTCTGCTGCCCGCGTGGTTCGCGTTCGCCGCGATGTCCCGTCGCCGGGCCGCCCGGCGGATCCGGCCGACCGACGCCGGCCGTGAAGCAGCCGAAGCGGCGTGGCCGGATCAGAGCCTGATCAGCGGCCGGACCGGGAGCGTCGCGGTCGGCGGACTGTCGAATCATCCGGATCGCGAGCTGCGGATCGCCCTGCTCCGCGGGCTTCCGGCGACCCGGCGGACGGGGGCGGCCGTCGCGGGAGTCACCGGCGGGTTCGCCGGACCGGCGGGGTATTGGGCCGCCGGGTCCGGCTGCGGATCCGGCTGCGGAGGCGGAGCGGGCTGCGGATCCGGATGCGGTGGTTCGGGATGCGGATCCGGATGCGGCGGCGGGGGCTGCGGCGGCGGGAACAGCTGAGCCGGGAACGAACCGGACATCGAGTGCGTCAGTTCTGCCGACAGCATCCGGCGACCGGCCGGTTAGGGTTCCGGCAACGCTGAAAAGAGGGGGAAGCCGTGGACGAACCTTGGGGCATTTCCGGCCCGCAGTTCCTGCTGCTCTTCGGCCTGGCGCTGGCCGTCGTGCTGCTGGTGCAGCTGAGCTGGCCGCCGATCGCGCGGTCCCGGCGACGGAACGCGCCCGCGACCGTCGAGGCGCCGCTGCAGCCGGACGTCTACCAGCTCGCCTACCTGGCAGGCGGTGCGGACCGCGCGGTCGACACCGCGATCGCGACGCTGCTGGAACAGGAACTGCTGCGGGTGAGCAGCAAGGGCAAGCTGAGCGCGATCGGCAAGCGACCGGCTCGCAAGAGGCTGGAACGCGCGGTGCACGACGCCGCGCAGGGCGGCACGGCGACCGTCGCCATGGTGCGCAAGTCGCCGACGGTCCAGCCGGAAGTCGAGAAGATCCGCGCGGACCTCGAACGACGCGGGCTGCTTGCCGCCGGCGACGGGCTGGGCGGCTTCCGCGCCGGGATCGTGGCCGGGTACGCCGCGTTGCTGCTGATCGGCATCGTCCGCGCGGTCAACGGAGCGCAGCTGGACCGGCCGATCGGCGGGTTGGCCGGGCTGCTCGTCGTGGCCGGGATTCTGACGTTGATCGCCTACTCGGTCCGAAAGGGCTCGAAGACCTCCCGCGCGACCGACGCGGGTCACGCGATCGTCGTGCGCGCCCGCGAAGACGCGAAAACTGCCGAGGAACAGCCTGCGGAGCTCGCTGCCCCCAACCGGAGCGGCAACGGAGCGTTGCTCGTCGGCGCGGCGGCCGTGGTCGCGCTCGGCGGGATCGCGCTGTACCCGGACGAGGAGATGAGCTCGGCGCTGATCAGCGGCGGCGGCAGCTGGACCGGGGGCGGCGGATCGAGCGGCGGGTCGTCCTGCAGCAGCGGCGGTTCCTCGTGCAGCAGCGGATCCTCGTGCGGCGGAGGCAGCAGTTGCGGCGGCGGGGGCGGCTGCGGCGGATAACCGCGGCAGACGGCGGGGCCCGGGCCATGCGGCAAGCTTGGAGTTGAAGAGCGGTGCGCGAACGACGTCCGGAGGTGGGTGCGGTGGCTGACCGGCTGGGGATCGGCATCGGGTGGCGACCGGAACTCGACCTGTCGATCGCGCGGCTGCCGGGCGTCGACTGGGTCGAGGTGGTCGCGGAGAATCTGCACGCCCCGCACCTGCCGGAAAGCCTGCTGGCGCTGAAGGATCGCGGGATGCCGGTGCTGCCGCACGCGGTGTCGCTGTCGCTGGGCGGGGCCGAGCCGCTGGACACCGGGCGCGTGGAGCATCTGGCCGAACTGGCGCGGGCCCTCGACGCGCCGCTGGCCAGCGACCACGTGTGCTTCGTCCGCGCGGGCGGGCTCGACTCCGGGCACCTGATGCCGCTGCCGCGCTCGCGCGAGGCACTGGACGTGCTGGTGGACAACGTCCGGCTCGCACAGTCCATTGTGGACCTACCGTTGGCGCTGGAGAACATCGCCGCACTGCTGGAATGGCCGGAAAACGAGCTGACCGAGGAACAATTCCTCACCGAGCTGACCGAACGGACCGGCTGCCTGCTGATCGTCGACGTCGCGAATCTGTACGCCAACGCGCGCAACGTGGGCACCGATCCAGTGGCGTTCCTGGACGGGATTCCGTGGGAACGGCTCGCATACGTGCACATGGCCGGCGGCGTGGAGCGCGATGGGGTTTACCACGACACACACGCGCATCCGGTGCTGCCCGAGGTGCTGGACCTGCTCGCCGAACTGCGCCGGCGCACGGATCCGCCGGGCGTTCTCCTGGAGCGCGACGACGACTACCCCACCGATTCCGAACTCGCTGCCGAACTGGTCGCGCTGCGGACCGCGGTGACGCTGTGAGCCGGGAGGAACTAGCGGCTCGGCAAGCTGCGCTGCTGGACAGCCTGTTGACGGGGACCGAGGCACCGTCCGGCTTCGATGCTTCTCGGTTGCGCATCGAGGCGGACGTCCTGCTCGCCAAGCGACGGCGACTGGTCGCATACCTGCGGCCGGACCTGCCCGAGACGCTGGGCTCGCGGTATCGGCCGCTGTTCGACGCATACGCGGCGGAGCGGCCCAAGACGACTTCGATCCGGGCGCGCGAGTATGCCGACGCCTTCGCAGAGTGGCTCATCACCCGCGGTGACCTGCCCAAACCCCGGCGCAGGTGGTTTCGACGCTGAGCTCGTCCGATTTTTGTCGGTGGTGCTGACTACGCTGACGACATGTCTGGTTACGGCGGTGTTATCCGATCTCTGCCGAGCCGGGAGGGAGGGAACCTGTCGTGAACGGATTCTGGGCTGCGGTGAGCCCGATGCTGCTCGTCTGCGTGGCCACCGCCGCGAGCTTGGCGAGTATTCTGGCCACTGGCAAGGACAAGCTGGCCACGCGGGCGTCCGCGCCGGAGCCGGCCGCCGTGCCGCGCGGTGTCTACGACGTCGCTTACCTGGCGGGCGGGCGGCCTCGGCTGGTCGAGGCTGCGATCGCGACGCTGCTCGCGCGCGGCCAGCTGCAGGTCGGGTCGCTGGGCGAGATCGTCGCCACCGGCTCGCCACCCGCGTCGCCGCCGCTTGAGCAAGCCGTGCACCAGGCGGCCGGTCGCGGCCGCCTGCCGTCCTGGGTCGCGCGTTCGTCGGTGCTCAAGCCTGCGATCCGGACGCTCGAAACCGATCTCGTCCAACGGCGGCTGGTCAGCAGGCGCAGGCCGTTGACGGGTCTCGGGTACACGCTGACCGCGGTGGCCGTCGTCGTGCTCGCGGCCGGGGTGGGCCGGCTGGTCTACGACGTGGGCCGTTCTCATCTGAACGCCATGGTGCTGCTCGGCTTCGCCGAGGTCGGGCTGACACTCTGGCTCTGTCTCGTCGGCAGCCAGCGGATCACCACGAAGTTCGCCGAACAGAAGGTCAGTTCGCTGCCACCGACGACTGCGGGGACGACGGTCCTCGCGCGGGCCGAGCAGCAGGCTGGTGCGGGTGGTAGCGCAGGACCGGCTGAACTCGTCGCGTTGGACGGGCTGGCGGCTTATCCGGACGAGCGGGTCGCGGGAGGGCTTATGCCGATTTAGCCGCTGGGTCGCGAGCGGCGTGGACCGGCCGGTGCTCAGGGACCGGTGGCGCTTGTGGGACCGACGTGGCGCGCACGGAGGCTCGCGAGCGCTTACCGGACTGGCTGCGCTTGCCGGACTGGCGGTGCCCACGCGAAACCGACGCGGCACCTGCGAAACCGACCACGCACCTCACCGGCGAGCCCACCCCGAAACCGACGCGGCACCTGCGAAACCGACCGCACACCTCACCGGCGAGCCCACCCCGAAACCGACGCGGCACTCCGAAACCGACGCGGCACCTTGCGAAACCGACGCGGCACTCCGAGGCTGGCGGCATCCACCGGACGGCACGGCGGTAGCCACGCAACCGGCGCGGCAACCAACGGCCCTGGCACCGCTTACGAGACCGGCTGAGGCACGATCGGCGACCACACCGCCGTGTCCGCGCCGGGCCGGTGCGACGGGTGGTCCCAGTGCGGCGGCGCGCCCGGCAGTTCTCCGGCCATCCGCACCCGGGTCATCCGGCCGAAGTCGCTGTCGACCGTCTCCAGCACGTCCGTGTAGTCCGTTTCGGCCGGTTCCGGATCCTTGCGGCCCAAGGAATCCAGCCATCGTCCGGTGCCGGCGAGGGACAAGCGGGCGTGCCAGGTGCCGCCGTCGGTGGCCGTGCGGCGGATTGCCGTCATGATGGCGGCGGCGGTCAGCCAGCCGGTGGCGTGGTCGAGGGCTTGCGCGGGCAGCGGTGCGGGAGCGTCGGTGGCGTACTCCTCGGCAAGGCCGGACGACATCTGCACGAGGCTGTCGAAGCCGCGGCGGCGGGCCCAGGGGCCGGTCCAGCCGTACGCCGACACGTCGGCGATCACGAGGCCGGGGCGCAGTTCGGCGAGTTCTTCCGCGCCGAAGCCGATTCGGGCGAGTGCGCCGGGGCGGAAGGTCTGGAGGAGGACGTCCGCGCGGGCGATGAGCTTCTTCAGCTTCGCGCGGCCGCCTTCGGTGTCGAGCGCGATGAACGCGGAGCGCTTGCCCTGGCCGGTGTCCATGGTCAGGACCGGGATCCGCGGCAGGTGCGCGGCGCCGACGTGCAGCACGTTCGCGCCGTGTGCGGCCAGCACGCGGCCTGCGACGGGTCCGGCGAGCACGTGCGTCAGTTCCAGCACGCGGACGCCGCCCATCGGGCGGTCCGAGTCGAACAGGGTGCGCTTCGGCGCGTCCCCGATGCGGTTCAGCTCGACCAGCGGCAGGTCTGCGACGGCCTGGCCTTGCGGGTGTGCCAGCCAGTCCTCGCGCGAGCGCATCAACGCTGCCGCGCCGCCCGCGGTCACCACGGCGGATTCGACCTCGGCCGTGGTTTTCCCGGCCACGGCCTTGGTCACCGCTTCGCGGGTCGCCGGGACGCCGAGCGCCCAGCAGACCGCTGCCTCGTGCCGTGAGGTGTTGCAGTGCAGCTTGATCCAGCCGTCGGCGGCGCGGTAGTCGCCTGCGATGCGGCCCCACGGGCTCGGTCCGGGCTCGCCGTCGATGCGCAGCAGATGCTCGCTGCGGAACGCGGCGGCGGCGTGCCGGGTGTCGGCCGACACCGTGCCCGGGTCGATGCCGCGCAGCCGCAGCAGTTCACCGGCGGACAGGGTGGCCGCGGCGATGCTGGCGCTTGCCATGGCGGGGACCCGGAAGTGTCCGGGCAGCACTGATTCGTCGCCGGTCAAGGACACGGCGGGCAGCGGTTCCCCGGCGAGCGACTGCCAGGCCCCGGCGAGTACGTCCTGCACCGGCGGTTACGGCAGAGCCGCGACGAGCTCGGCGGGCGGCACCTTCGTGCCGGTGTAGAACGGGATTTCGACGCGCACGTGGCGACGCGCCTCGGTGTTGCGCAGGTGGCGCATCAGGTCGACGATCCGGTGCAGTTCGTCGGCCTCGAAGGCGAGGATCCACTCGTAGTCGCCGAGCGCGAACGACGCGACCGTGTTAGCTCGCACGTCCGGGTAGTCCCGCGCCTCCTTGCCGTGGTCCGCCAGCATCTTGCGGCGTTCCTCGTCCGGCAGCAGGTACCAGTCGTAGGACCGGACGAACGGGTACACGCAGATGTACTTCCGCGCCTCCTCGCCGGCCAGGAACGCGGGCACGTGGCTCTTGTTGAACTCGGCGGGCCGGTGCAGCGCGGTCTGGCTCCAGACCGGCGTGGACGCGCGGCCGAGCGGCGTGCGCCGGAACCCGGTGTAGGCGGCCTGGACCTGCTCGATCTCCTCGGCGTGCCACCAGATCAGGTAGTCCGCGTCGGCACGGAGGCCGGACACGTCGTACACGCCCCGGACGACGACGCCCTTGGCTTCGAGCCCGTCGAGGTACTCGGCCGTCTCGCGGCCCGCGGCGGCGCGGTCCTCCCCCAACTTCCCCGGTTCGATCCGGAAGACCGACCACATGGTGTAGCGGATCGTGTCGTTGAGTTCGTTGTAATTCAGCCGCGCCATGACTCCATCCTGGCACTGCCGGCCCGGCGATCGCCATGGGGCTCCGTCACACGGAGAGCTGCTCCGCGATCCGCCGGGCAGCGGCGTCCGCCGTGGCCACGCACGCCGGCAGGCCGACGCCGTGCAGCGTGGCGCCCGCCACGGCCAGGCCCGGGACATCCGCCACTGCCGTCTCGATCCGCGTCACTCGCTCCAGGTGCCCGGTGCCGTATTGCGGGAGGCCGCCGCCCCACCGCGTCACCAGGGTGTCGATCGGCTTCGCGGTGACACCGGCGAGCCGGGCCAGGTCCGCGCGGACCGCCGCGACCAGGGAATCGTCGTCGCCGTTCACCGCGCCGGGCTCGCCGAACCGGCCGGCCGAACCGCGCACCAGCACCGGTCCGGCATCGCCGAGATGAGCCCACTTGTTCGACGAAAACGTGAACGCCTTGGCCGCGTACGGCACGCCTTCCGCGTCCCGCTCCCCCGCGCCGATGAGGATTCCGGACGCGTCCGGCAGCTCAGTGCCCGGCGGGAACGCGAACGCGACGACCGCCATCGACGCCAGTTCGACCTCGCCGAACGCGGTCGAGGCCGCCGGGGCCACGCCGTCGAGCAGTTTCCGGGCGGCTGGCGCGGGCACTGCGAGCAGCACCGCGTCCGCGTCCACCGGGCTGCCGGCAGGCGCGTGCGCCGGCGCGGCAGCACCGAATTCGAGACGCCATCCAGACGGCGTCCGCGCCAGTGCGCGGACCGTCGACGAAGTGCGCAGCTCAGCGCCGGAAAGCTCCAGCAACCGGTCGAGCAATCCCCGCAAGCCGCCGGTCAGACTGCCGAAAACCGGCGCGGTGCCCGGCGTTTTCGGCAGCAGCGACGACGCGGCCTCGGTGAGCGAACCCGCTCCGCCTTCGACCGCGTCGGCCAGTCCGGGCATCGTCGCGCGGAGGCCGAGACCGTCGGCGCCGCCCGCGTAAACGCCGCCCAGCAGCGGATCGACCAGCCGGTCCACCAGTTCGCCGCCGAAGCGCGTGCGCAGCAGCGGCCCGAGCGGCACATCGCCTTCGCCCAGGTCGACGGGGCCGAGCGAACGTTCCTTCTCGACCGCGATCCGCCCGTCGTCGGACAGCACGCCCGCGACCGCGTCCGCGGACGCCGGGACTCCCATCACCGTGCCGGGCGGCAGGCTCCGCACCGAACCGCCGGCGTGGATTGTGGCGCGCGCCTTCGTCGGATGCACCAGGCGATCGGCGAGGCCGACCTCCTCGACCAGCGAAACCATCTCGGGCCGGCGGGCGAGGAACGCTTCGGCTCCGACGTCGTAGCTGACTCCGCCGACCTCCGCCGTGCGCAGTTTGCCGCCGATCGCGGCCGTGCTCTCGAAAACGGTGATCGTCACCCGGTCGCCGAGCAGCCTGCGCAACCGGTACGCCGCGGACAGCCCGGAGATCCCGCCGCCGACGACCGCGACGTGTTTCACAGCGAGTGCACCAGGTCGACGACCCGCTTCAGCACCTCCGGGTCGACGCCCGGCAGCACACCGTGGCCGAGGTTGAACACGTGCCCGCGAGCGGCGCGGCCTTCTTCGACGATCCGGCGCACCTCGGCCTCCAGGACCGGCCACGACGCGGACAGCAGCGCCGGGTCGAGGTTGCCCTGCACCGGCACCTTGCCGCCGAGCCGGTGGACCGCGACGTCGAGCGGGATCCGCCAGTCGACGCCGACCACGTCCGCGCCCGCCTCGCGCATCGCGCCGAGCAGCTCGCCGGTGCCGACGCCGAAGTGGATCCGCGGCACGCCGTACTCCCCGGCCACGGCCAGCACCCGGGTCGAATGCGGCAGCACGAACTCGCGGTAGTCGCGCTCGGACAGCGCACCGGCCCACGAGTCGAACAGCTGCACCGCGTCGACGCCCGCGTCGAGCTGGGCGCGCAGGAACGTGGCGGCGATGTCGGCGAGGCGCGCGGCGAGGTCGTGCCAGACCTCGGGCCGCGAGTGCATCAACGCCTTGGTGTGCTCGTGGTTGCGGCTCGGGCCGCCCTCGATCAGGTAGCTGGCCAGCGTGAACGGCGCGCCGGCGAACCCGATCAGCGGCGTTTCGCCGAGCCGCTCCACGAGCAGCCGGACGCCCTCGGCGACCTTCCCGACCTGCTCCGGTTCAAGCTTCGGCAGCGCGCGCACGGCGTCCGCGTCGCGCACCGGCGAGGCCACGACCGGGCCGGTGCCGGGGACGATGTCGATGTCGACGCCCGCCGCTTTGAGCGGGACCACGATGTCGCTGAACAGGATCGCCGCGTCGACACCGAGCCTGCGGACCGGCTGCATCGTGATCTCGGCGAGCATCTCGGGGTCGAAGCACGCGTCGAGCATCGGCACGCCCTCGCGCAGCGCGCGGTACTCCGGCAGCGAACGACCGGCCTGGCGCATGAACCACACCGGGACGTGCGCGGACCGCTCCCCGCGCGCGGCGGCGAGGAAAGCCGAGCCGGGCAGGGCGCGACGGGGCGAAACGGGCGGGGCGCCGACGGGCGCGGACGAAACCTGAGGCACGAACCCCATGGTTCCACGCGGGCCCGACAGTCCCGGGCCGCCCCGGGCCAGGATCGGATTTCGCCGCGTAGCGTGCGCGCGGCTCGCCTCGGATTCGGTGACCTCCGCCTGATCGCAGTGCGGCATTCGTAGCGCGCTGCGCCGGACGAGGCGTTGGCGCGCCGGAACGAGCAGGCGAGACGCGGGCTGGACGGGCGGCGGGCAGCAACGGGGCGGGCAGCGAGACGACGGGCCAGGCGGGTGGGCAGCGAGACGGCCAGGCAACGCGGGATGGACAACGAGGCAGCCGACGGGGTGGACGACAAGGCAGCCGAGCAAGACGGGGACGGGCATGAGCGGCAAGCCTCGATGGGGCGGAGGCGTGGCCACGGGGCAAGGTGCGGTCAGCGGCCAGGGGCAAGGTGGGGCCAGCGGCCAGGGGCAACGTGCGGCCAGCGGCAACGCGGTGCCAGCGGCAACGTGCGGTCAGCGGTCAGCGGCCACGTGCGGCCAGCGGCAACGTGCGGCCAGCGGCAACGTGCGGCAAGCGGCCAGCGGCAAGGTCAACGGTGAGGAGTGAGCGAGGCGAGAGCCAAGCTCGGAGCGGAGTGCGAGGCCGGGGTGCGGGGCAGAAGGACAGCCGAAGCCGTCCCGCGGGTCGCGGGTGGGTCTCGCTCGGCGCGCCTGCGTCCGCAACCGGGTGTCGCCGCCCTACAGTCGGAGCGTGACCGCGATGACGCCAGTGCCCGATCTCTTCCGCGAAGCCGTCGCGGCGCTGCAAGCCGTCCGGCCGCGCCCGGAGATCAGCCTGGAGACGATGCGTGCGCCGCAGCGGCTCGCGCCGTGGTCCTACGCGTTGAGCTGCGATGTCTCCGGACCCGCGGACGTGCTGGCGTCCGGCAGGCTGGTGCTGCTGCACGACCCGGACGGCCAGGAGGGCTGGGACGGCGTGCTGCGGCTGGTCATGTACGTGCGCGCCGAGCTCGACCGCGAGCTGGCCACGGATCCGTTCCTGCCCGCGGTCGGCTGGTCGTGGCTCACCGACGCGCTGGAGGCCTCCGGCGCTTCGTGGAAGGCGCTCGGCGGCACCGTCACCGAGACGTCCTCGGCCCGGTTCGGCGACATCTCCGGTCCGGCTCGCACGGACGACCTCGAACTGCGGGCGTCCTGGACCCCGACCGACGCCGCGCTCGGGCCGCACGGGCTCGCGTTCTGCCAGGTGATGGCGAGCGTCGTGGGGCTGCCCCCGGTGGGCGTCACGCTGTTCGAGCAGCGGCAGAGCTCCTGATTTCCTAAGTTCACCCGGTCGGGCAGCGTCTTCGCGGCGCTTGCACGCGCACGAACGCGCTTTCCCGGGCGGATCCGGGCCCTCCCGGCACCCCGCGGAGATCTTCGGCGGGGCTTCCGGGCGTCCGCCGCCGACTGTCCATTGTGGACTTCCGAGGCCGCCGCCCCGGATGCCGCACGTTCGTGGCCGGGCGTGATCACAGGCAGTGAACCCCCGGTAACCAGCTTCGACGCGGTTCCGGACCCGTTTCCGGCGCTTCCGGCACGGCGCGGGCGGCCGGGCGGTGCGCGCGGCAAAACATGAAAGAAAATGATCTTGCCCCGGCCGAGGCGCATTTCCGGGTCCGGACCGCCGGGGCCACGACCGCTCTCCGCAAGCACCCGCAGGTGCACGAGCCATCTGCACGCCCGTTTCGTTGCCGGTAACTCAGGTGCATCGCGGCCCGGTCGTCAGTCGTTAACAAGACTCCGATCGTTAGTCCGATCGTGTTACAACGACCTCGCTGAGTGACGAACTGTTTCGGATAGATACCCATTCGATCCCCCCGCAACGGCGTCCGGACGGCTACAGCGCCTGGGACGACACCACTTTCGGTCTAAAGCTGGCGCGGCTGAACGGCCGAAGGTCCCGGTGCCGGTCGGGGGGCACGACCGACTCCAGGGAGGTAGTGACGTGGCTACCGTCGGCTTATCTCAGGCCGTCCGATCCACGCCAGCCGGCGCCTTGCCGGCGAGCATGGTTCCGCACCCGCGGGAAGAGCTTTTTTCCGTGTTGGTGGTCGATGACCACCCGCTGTTGAGGGAGGCAATCGCAGCACGACTCGCACAAATGGGTGCGGGCACTGTCCACGAAGCCGCCACGGTGGCCGAGGCGAGGGCGCGAGCACAGGCCACCGGCCCGTGCGACCTGGCGATCCTCGATCTCGGACTGCCGGACGGCAGCGGCATCGAGCTGGTTACGGAACTCCGTAGCCACGGCTGGCCGCGCGTGGTGGTCCTGGCATCCTCTGACGACCCGTACGCGGTGCGCTCCGCGTTCCAGGCCGGAGCTCAGGCGTACCTGCTGAAGTCGGCGTCGCCGGTGGTAGTCACCGACGGCGTGCGCCGGGTTCTCGAAGGCGGCGTTTACGCCGACCCGAGCGTGGCCCCGGTCCTGGCGACCGGCACGCGAGTGGCGGGCACCGACAACACCCCGCGCGAGCTGTCGGCTCGCGAGGTGGAGGTGCTCCAGCTCGTCGCGGACGGGCAGTCGAACAAGGAGATCGGGGAGGAGCTTTCCCTCTCCGCGCTCACCGTCAAGTCCCACCTGTCCCGCATCGGGCGCAAGCTCGGCACGGGCGACCGGGCGCAGATGGTCGCGCTGGCGATGCGAGCCGGCGTGATCCGCTGACGACGACGAACCACGTCCCTGCGGGGCGGGCGGACCAGGCGCGGTCCGCCCGTCCCGTAGGGTCGTCGGACATGGGAACTGCACAGGCGGACGGAGCCCGGACCGGAGACGAGACCACCGAGAACTCCGGGGCCTCCCGAACGCCGGTGCTGCTCCGGGAACCGGCGGAAGGCACCCCTCCGGTCGTGGCCGAGCCCGGCGCGCTCGCCGAGGCGTGCGCGCGGCTCGCCGCGGGCACGGGCGCCGTCGCGGTGGACACCGAACGGGCGTCGGGCTACCGCTACTGGCCCAAGGCCTACCTCGTCCAGCTGCGCCGCGAAGGCTCCGGCACGGTGCTGATCGACCCGATCGCGCTCGCCGACGACCTCGCCGCGCTGCGGGACGTCCTCAACGACACCGAATGGGTGCTGCACGCCGCGTCCCAGGATCTGCCCTGCCTGGCGGAGCTGGACCTGCGCCCGCGATCGCTGTTCGACACCGAACTGGCCGGACGGCTGGCCGGGTACGAACGCGTCGCGCTCGGCACGCTCGTGGAGCTGCTGCTCGGGTACACGCTCGAAAAGGGGCACAGCGCCGCGGACTGGTCTAAGCGTCCGCTGCCGATCGACTGGCTCAACTACGCCGCGCTCGACGTCGAACTGCTCAACGAACTGCGCGAGAAGCTCGAAGCCGAGCTGGCGGCGCAGGGCAAGCTGGAGTGGGCGCGGCAGGAGTTCGAGGCCGTGCGCACCGCTCCCCCGCCCGCGCCGCGCGCCGAACCGTGGCGCCGGACGTCCGGGGTGCACAAGATCCGCAGCCCGCGCGGCCTCGCCGCGGTGCGGGAGATGTGGCAAGCCCGCGACGAGCTGGCTCGCAAACGCGACCGCGCGCCGAGCCGGATCCTGCCCGACAGCGCGATCGTCAACGCGGTGACCGCCGACCCGAAGACGGTCGAGGAACTCCAGGCGCTGCCGGTGTTCAGCGGACGCGTGCAGCGCAAGTACACCGCCAGCTGGCTGCGGCACCTCCAGGCGGCCAAAGCGCTGCCGGCGAGCGAGCTGCCGAGCCCGAGCCAGCCCTCCGACGGTCCGCCGCCGGTGAACCGCTGGGCCGACAAGGACCCCGACGCCGCTGCTCGGCTCGCCGCCGCGCGGGCCGCGTTGGCCGCGATCGCGGAGGACCGCAAGCTGCCGGTGGAGAACCTTCTGCTGCCGGATCTGGTCCGGCGGACCTGCTGGCGGCCCCCGGCCGACCTCGCGGAGGACTCGGTCGCGGACGCGCTGCGGGCGGGCGGGGCGCGGCCGTGGCAGGTGGAGCTGACCGTGGCGGCGCTGAGCAAGGCGTTGCACAGCACAGCTTCCTGACCCGCCTCGGGTGGTTCAGACCGCTAGGTGAGGAGATGAGACCTCACGAACGGCGACGAGCCGGCCGGCGATAGCCGAGCGACCGCGCCACGCCGGTCGCCGTGGTGACCACCGCGGGCACCAGATGGGCCACCGAGGTCGTCTCCCGGCGGCCCACGACCGCGACCGCGGCGGTGACCCGGGAGGTCGCGTCGCGGATCGGAGCGGCGACCGCGACCGCGTCGTCGGCGAGCTGGCGGTCGGCGACGCAGTAGCCGGTGCGGGCGATGTCGGCGAGTTCGACGCGCAGGGTCTCCGGGTCGGTCGTGGTGTGCGGGGTTTCCGCCGGGATCGGGCTGGTCAGCGCGGATTCGCGGGTATCCGCGGCGGCGTGCGCGAGCAGCACCCGGCCGGTGGCGGTGGTGGTCGCGGGAAGGCGGCTGCCGGTCGTGGTCAGGATGCCCACCGAGCGGTGTCCGGCCAGCCTGGCCAGGAACACGACGTCGGTTCCGTCCAGCACGGACAGGTGCACGTTCTCGCCGGTCGCGTCGAACAGGTCGCCCAGGTACGGCAGGGCGATTTCGCGGATCGACGCCCTGGCCAGCGACAGCGAGCCCAGCTCCCACAGTTTCAGCCCGAGGTGGTAGCCGCCGTGGTCGTCGCGGGCCAGCGCCCCCCATCCGGCCAGTTCGCCGACCAGCCGGTGCGCCGTGCTCAGCGGCAGGCTCGCGGACTGGGCGATTTCGGTCAGGGAAAGGACCGGCGTCCGCGGGCTGAAGCAGTCCAGCACCGACAGCAGCCGCGCCGCCGCGGTGGGTCTGGCTTCCATGTGGCGGAAGTCTGATTGAGGCCGGGCCGCGACGCAAGGGACACTGCGGGCGTGGGTCGGCCAAGCGGAGAACACACCGAGTCGGTTTTGATCACCGGAGCGGGATCGGGGCTCGGGCTGGGAACGGGATTGACGCTCGCGGCGCGCGGGCATCGGGTGTTCGCCACCGTCGAACGGGACGACCAGATCGAGCCGGCGCGGGCGGCGTTCGCCGAGCGCGGGCTGGCCGCGGAGGTCTTCCGGCTTGATCTGCTCGACCCGGCTGATCGCGAGGCAGCGGCGGCGCTCGACGCGTCGGTTCTGCTCAACAACGCCGGATTCGGTGCGGAAGGTCCGCTTCTGCGCACGGATTCCGCAGTGGTCCGGAAGACGTTCGAGGTCAACGTCTTCGGCACGCTCGAGCTGACGCGGCTGGTCTCCGATCGGCTCGTCGCCGCCGGGCGCGGCGGGCGGATCGTGTTCGTGACGTCGGTGGCCGGGCTGTTCGTCGCTCCTGGCGCGGGTCCGTACGGGGCCAGCAAGTTCGCTCTCGAAGCCATGGCGCAGGCGGTCCGCCAGGAGCTGCGGCCGCACGGAATCGACGTCCGGGTCGTCGAGCCCGGGCCGTTTTCCACGGGGTTCAACGAAAAACTCGTCGAGAACGCGCCGGCCTCGGAGCACGACTTTTCGGATTTCCTCGCCATGCAACGCGATCCGGCGCCCGCGGTCGAGACGATCGCGCGGGTGGCGGTCGAGTCCGGGCCGTACCGGACGATCGTGCCGGGCGAGTTCGGCGCGATCGTGCGCGAGCAGCAAGATCGGCTGTGGGCCGAGACCGACCTGGCCGGCCCGTGAGAAAGTGCGGCCGGCGCGACGGAAAACAAGCACGAGACAGGAGCACATGACAGTGAAGATCGCGGTTCTCGGGGGCGGACACGGTTCCTGGGCCACGGTGGCGGAACTCGCCGAGCACGGCCACGAAGTGCGCTGGTGGCGGCGGAACGCCGAGGCGCTGGAAGCGGTCCGCGCGACCGGAGCGGTGGGCGTCCGGGACTACCGAGGTTCCCGATCGGTGCCGGTGGGCGGCGGTGCCGGGGAGATCGACCCGGTGGCGGATCTCGCCGAGGCGGTGCGCGACGCGGCCCTGGTCGTGATCCCGCTGCCGTCGACCACGCACGACGACCTGGCTCCTCAGCTCGCCCCGCTGCTGACCGAGGGCCAGGTGGTGTTCCTGCCGCCGGGCACGTTCGGTTCGATGGTGTTCGCCAGGGCCGTGGCCGCGGCGGGCGGCAGCTCGGAGATCGCGTTCGCCGAAGCCGGGACGCTGCCCTACCTCGCGCGCCGGCACGGGGACGCGGAAGTGGCGATCAGCGGGTACGCGACCCGGCTGCCGACCGGGGTTTTCCCGCTTCGGCTGGCGGAAAGCGCGTTCCCGGCGCTGCGCGAGGCGTACCCGAGCGTCGAGGACGCGGGCGACGGGCTCAGCGGCGCGCTGATGAACGCGGGCCCGATCATCCACCCGCCGCTGATCACGATGAACGCCGGTCCGCTGGAGCATTTCGCCGCCTGGGACATCCACAACGAGGGAACGCAGCCGTCCATCCGCAGCGTCACCGACGCGCTGGACGCCGAGCGGGTCGCGCTGCGCGAGGCGTTCGGCTACGGCGCGCCGCACTTCCCGCTGGCCGATCACTACGCCGCCGACGGCGAGGAATGGATGTACGGCCGCTCGGCGCAGGAGAAGGTGACCGACAGCGGCGACTGGCGCGAGAAGATCGACCTCCACCAGCATCGCTACATGGTGGAAGACACCCGGCTCGGGCTGTCGCTGCTGGTGTCCGCGGGCCGGTGGGCCGGAGTGCCGACACCGGTCGCGGAGGGCCTGCTGACCTTGGGTTCCGCCATCACCGGCCGCGACTTCTACGCCGAGGGCCGGACTTTCGAGAACCTCGGCCTGGCGGATCTCGACCGGGCCGGCCTGACGAAGCTGCTGCAGGACGGAGTCCAGCAGTGATCGCCGTCGTCGGCGCCGGACGGATGGGCGAGGGCATCGCACTGGCCTTCCTCGCGGCGGGACGCCCGGTGCTGCTCGCGGACGTCAAGGACCGCACCGAGGAAGAACGCCAGCTCCGGCGCGACGAAATCCGCGAACGCCTCGCCGACCGGCTGCGCGCGATGTCCGGCCACGCGGACGCGCTGGAAAGCCTGACGATGGGCGACCGTTCGGCGAAGGAACTCGCGGACGCGACCGTGGTGTTCGAGGCCGTGCCGGAAGTCATGGACGTCAAGCGCGAGGTGTTCGGCTGGCTCGGCTCGCAGGTGCCGGAATCGGCGGTGCTGGCCTCGACGACGTCGACCTTCCTGGTCACGCAGATCGCGGAACTCGCCGGACGGCCGGAGCGGGTCGTCAACGCGCACTGGCTCAACCCGGCCGAGCTGATGCCGCTGGTCGAGGTCAGCCGGAGCGACGCCACCGACCCGGCCGCGGTCGACCGGCTCGTGGAACTGCTGCGCGAAATCGGCAAGGTGCCGGTGGTGTGCGGGCCCGCCGCCGGATACATCGTGCCGCGGCTGCAGGCGCTGCTGATGAACGAGGCCGCGCGGATGGTCGAGGAAGGGGTGGCCGGAGCCGCCGAGATCGACCTCGCGGTCCGCGCCGGGCTCGGGCCGCGGTTTTCGGTGCTGGGCCCGCTGGAATTCATCGACTGGGGCGGCGGGGACATCCTGTACTACGCCTCGCGCTACCTGACCGGCGAACTCGGCGAGCGGTTCCAGGCGCCCGCGGTCGTCGAGGAGAACATGACCGGGCAGCGGCGCGGTCTCCAGGACGGGGCCGGCTTCTACCGCTTCGACTCGGCCGGGGTGCCGGATTACCGGGCGGCGCGAATGCGGGAGTTCGAGGAGATCTTCCGGCTGCGGGAACCGCATTTGCGGGACGGGACGCCGGTTCCGGTGCGGCCGGAAGACGATTCGGCGGAGTGATTCTCCGGCGGCCGCGGGTTCCGGCCCGCGGCCGTCAGCACTCCTTGAGCCATCCAGCCGCTTGGCCGGTGCGCGGATGGACTTCGCCCAGCACTGCTTTGAGCCCGGATACCACGGATTCCAGCTCTGTCGCGACGGCCGCCCGGTCGTCTCGTCGGGCCGCGACTCGGGCCAGTGTCGCGCGAAGGCCGAGTATCACCGGGTGTCCCGCCGGCCAGCACGGTCCGCGCGGAGTGCTCGGCTTCGTCCGGATTGCCGCTCTCCACGCAGGCTCGCGCGAGGGTACTGCGCAGGAGCAGCGCGTTTCGGCCTCGCTCTTCGCCCAGGATCTGGCGGAGCAGGTCGGCTGCCTCGGGGGCTTGCCCAGCCTTCAGGAGAACGGTCGCCAAGCACTCCCCCAGCCCTGGCCGCTTCTCGACCAGCTCGCCCAACGGAGCGATCGCGGGCTCCGGATCCCCGGTTTCGGCTTGCACCACCAAGAGGAGTCCGCGAACCGCGTCTCGTTGCTCGCCGGTCTCGCAGAGCGCATCCTCGTCTGACAGCCACTGTGCGGCCGCTTCGTACCGGGCCAGCGCGCGCAGCGGGGCAGTCTTCCGGCGTCGTCCAGGTTGTGCCGGACCGAGTTCGGCCGTGCAGTAGTCGAGGCAAGCGGCCAGCACCGCCAGCGCATCGTCTTGAACGTCGCGGGCTGGCGCGCCCCAGGTTTCCTCGAACACCTCCGCGGTGCGTTCCAGCAGCGGGATCGCCTCTACCGGACGCCCCTGCGCCGTCTGGCAACACGCCAGATTCGCCCACGCGGAAAGAGTGTTCGGCTCACGTGGGGCCGAAGGCATCGGTCAACGCGGGCACGAGGTCCGCGTAGTGCTGTTCCGCGGCTGACCAGTCCTCGTTCTTGAGCAGCAATTGACCCAGCAAGAGCCGTCGACGCAGGTTCGGCACGCTCTTCGGGTTACGCGCTTTCGCCACGGCGGCCCGCGGCGCGGCGACCTCACCGGCCGGCTCCGGCTTCGCGCGGAAGAATCCCACCTGGACAGTCTGCCCGCCCAGCGGTTCAGTCCTTCTTCAGCCACCCGGCGACTTCGACAACATCCGGATGCTTCGGCCCGAACACCTCGGTCAACCCCGCCGCGACCGCCTCCAGCTCCCGATCCGCCTCCGCGTCCCGGCCGCGTTCCCGGGCGGCCCGCGCCAGCGTCGCCCGAAAACCGAGCTTCAGCGGATGTCCCGCTGGCAGGCCCTCGGCCGACACGAGTTCCCTCGCCAGCGTCTCCGCCGCGTCGAGCTGACCGCTTTCCAGGTACGCGCGGGCCAATTCCCCGGCCGGGCCCCAGTGCCGCGCGGCCGGTTGCGCGGACAGCACGGCGCGGTACAGCTCCGCCGCTTCCGCGGGTTCCCCGGCGCGCAGCAGCACCGCGGCGAGCACCTCGACGAACTCCGGCGTGCGGTACTGCTCGGCGAGTTCCCTCGCCTTGTGCCGGACGATCTTCGCGTCCCCGGATTCGGCTCTGATGAGCAAGTCGACCGCACGCGCGCTGTCGCGTTCGTAGTCGTTGCGCGGCTTGCGGTTCAAACCTCCGTTCAGGCTGCTGGCCTCGCCGAATCGGCCCAGCGTCCGCAGCACGTTCACCTTCCGGCGAGCGCCCGCGATGGTCAGTTCGTGGTACTCGCCGAACTTGTCCACGCACGCCTTCAGGTGCCGGCCGAGCACGTCCAGCGCCTCGTCGTACTCTCCGGACAGCGAGTACATCTCCGACAGCAGCAGCTGTGCCTGCATCGTGGCCGGGTCGTCGCGACTAACGGCCTCGTAGATGTCCACTGTGGACTCCATGAGGTGCACCGCGTCCTCGATCTCGCCCAACGCGGCCTTCGCCGTCGCCAGGTTCAGCCACGCGCCGAGCGTGCCCGGGTGCTGTTCGCCTTCGACGCGGACCTGGGCGTCGGCGAGTTCGGTGTAGTGCTCCTCCGCCGCGGGCCAGTCGCCCGTTTCCACCAGGAGGATGCCGAGCCGGTGCCGCAGCGCGAGGTTTTCCGGGAGGTCCGGGTCCGCGGCTTTCGCCAGTTTTTTGCGCAACCGCGCCATTTCAGTCGCCGGGTTCGCCCGGAAAAGCGCCATTGCCGTCCCCCGTCCGGTCGGTGCGTTCCCGCCAGTGTGCCGCACGCCACAAGAACCCGGGAGTGTGCCGTCCCCCACTCGACCGGGCCACTGCACTGGTTACCCACGGGTAACAAGGGCTAGGGTGCGGGACAGGAACACTCTCGACTTCAGGAGCATTCGTGGCCGCACCAGCAACGCCGCCGCTCGCGCCCACCGCGCGAGGGGTGCGCAATGTCGTCTTCGTCGAAGGGGTACGCACGCCCTTCGGCAAGGCGGGCGACAAGGGCATGTACGCCGGGACCCGGGCGGACGACCTCGTCGTCAACGCCATCCGCGAGCTGCTGCGGCGGCATCCGGAGCTGCCGCCCGAGCGCGTGGACGAGGTGGCGATCGCCGCGACGACGCAGATCGGCGACCAGGGCCTGACCATCGGCCGCACCGCCGCGCTGCTCGCCGGGCTGCCGAAGTCCGTGCCGGGCTTCGCGATCGACCGGATGTGCGCGGGCGCGATGACCGCGGTGACCACCACCGCGAGCGGCATCGGCTTCGGCGCGTACGACATCGCCATCGCCGGCGGCGTCGAGCACATGGGCCGCCACCCGATGGGCGAGGGCGTCGACCCGAACCCGCGGATCGTCGCGGACAAGCTGGTCGACCCGACCGCGCTCGTGATGGGCCAGACCGCGGAGAACCTGCACGACCGCTTCCCGGAGATCACCAAGGAGCGCACCGACGCGTTCGCCGCGCGCAGCCAGGAGCGCTACGCCGAGGCCGTGAAGACCGGCAAGATCGGGCCGGAGCTGGTTCCGGTCGCCACGCGCGACAAGGAACTCGGCTGGGGCCTCGCGACCGAGGACGAGCCGCCGCGTCCGGGCACGACCGTCGAGCAGCTGGCGAAGCTGAAGACGCCGTTCCGCCCGCACGGCCGGATCACCGCGGGCAACGCGGCCGGTCTCAACGACGGCGCCACCGCGGCGATCCTCGCCGACGAGGACACCGCGCGCGAGCTGGGCCTGCCGATCGGAATGCGGCTGGTCGGCTACTCGTTCGCGGGCGTCGAGCCGGAGGTGATGGGCATCGGCCCGGTGCCGGCCACCGAGAAGCTGTTCCAGCGCACCGGTCTGTCCATCGAGGACATCGGACTGTTCGAGATCAACGAGGCGTTCGCGGTACAGGTGCTCGCCTTCCTCGACCACTTCGGCATCGCCGACGACGACCCCCGGGTCAACCAGTGGGGCGGCGCGATCGCGTGCGGGCACCCGCTGGCCTCCTCCGGCGTGCGGCTGATGACCCAGCTGGCGCGCCAGTTCGCCGAGCGCCCCGACGTGCGCTACGGCCTCACCACGATGTGCATCGGCATCGGCATGGGCGGCACCGTGATCTGGGAAAACCCGGCCTACAACGGCTCTGAGGGGGCGAAGTAATGACTTTCACCGCTGAAGCGGCGAAGGCCGCGTTCCCGGACGAGGTCGTGACGAACGCGGTCACCAACCTGGTGAAGGTGCCCGGGCTGGACAAGCCGGTCGCACTGATCACGCTGGACAACGGCCACGACCACACCCGGCCGAACACCTTCGGCCCGCAGGGTCTGGTGTCGCTGAACTCCGCGCTGGACAAGGCGTTCGCCGCCGAGCCCGCCGCGATCGCGGTCACCGGCAAGCCGTTCATTTTCGCCGTCGGCGCGGACCTTTCCGGCGTCGAGGCGGTGTCGGACCCGAAGCTGGCGCGGGAGATCGCCCAGACCGGGCACGACGTGTTCCGCAGGCTCACCGAGTCGAAGATCCCGACGTTCGGGTTCGTCAACGGGGCGGTGATGGGCGGCGGGCTCGAACTCGCGCTGTCCTGCCACTACCGGACGCTGTCGGAGAACACCGCGGCGATCGCCTTCCCCGAGGTGTTCCTCGGCCTGTTCCCGGGCTGGGGCGGCACACAGCTGCTGCCGAACCTGATCGGCCCGGACGCCGCTGTCACCGTGATCATCGAGAACGCGTTGGCGCAGAACAAGATGCTGAACGTGCGCAAGGCCGCCGAACTCGGCATCGTCGACGAGGTCTTCGGTTCCGCGGACTATCTGGAGCAGTCGCTGCTGTGGCTGGCGAAGGTGGTCAACGGCGAGATCACCCCCGCTCGCCGGGAAATCGACCGCGGCACGGAGTGGGACGCGGCGATCGCACGCGCCAAGTCTATCGTGGACGGTCGCACGCACGGTGCGTCGCCGGGCGCGACCAAGGCCGTCGAACTGCTGGAGCTGGCACGGGAGAACGATCTCGACCGCGGGTACGCGGCGGAGACCGACGGGCTCGCCGAGCTGCTGATGTCGGACGTGCTGCGCGCCGGGCTGTACTCGTTCAATCTGGTCAACAAGCGGGCGAAGCGGCCGGCCGGCGCGCCGGACAAGTCGTTGGCGCGCAAGGTGAACAAGGTCGGCATCGTCGGCGCGGGCCTGATGGCCAGCCAGCTGGCGCTGCTGTTCGTGCGCCGCCTCAAGGTGCCGGTGGTGCTCACCGACGTCGACCAGGCGCGGATCGACAAGGGCGTGGGCTATGTCCACGAGGAGATCGACAAGCTGCTGGCCCGCAAGCGCGTGTCCCCGGACGGCGCGAACCGGCTGAAGGCACTCGTCACCGGCTCGCTCGACAAGGCCGCGTTCGCCGACGCGGACTTCGTGATCGAGGCCGTTTTCGAAGAGCTGGGCGTGAAGCAGCAGGTGTTCGCCGAGCTGGAGCAGCACGTCTCCGCCGAGGCGATCCTGGCCACGAACACCTCGTCGCTGTCCATCACCGCGATGGCCTCGAAGCTGCGGCACCCGGAGCGCGTGGTCGGCTTCCACTTCTTCAACCCGGTGGCCGTGCTGCCGCTGCTGGAGATCGTGCGCGGCGAGAAGACCGACGACGCGGCGCTGGCGACCGCGTTCTCGGTCGGCAAGCAGCTGAAGAAGTCGAGCGTGCTGGTGAAGGACGCGACGGCGTTCGTCGTGAACCGGCTGCTGCTGCGCTTCCTCGGCGAGGTGCTGGTGGCCGTGGACGAGGGCACGCCGTTCGAGGTGGCCGACTCCGCGCTGGAGCCGCTCGGCCTGCCGATGTCGCCGCTGAACCTGATGCAGCTCGTCGGCCCGGCCATCGCGCTGCACGTCGGCGAGACGCTGCACGGCTCGTTCCCGGACCGCTTCACCGTGAGCGAGAACCTGGACAAGTTCGTGAAGGCGGGCAAGAAGGGCGTCTGGACCTGGGACGCGAGCGGCACGCCGTCGGTCGACCCGGAGGTCGCCGAACTGTGGACGCAGGGCGACCGGCCCTCCACTGCCGAGCAGGTCCGCGACCGCGCGCTGAACGCGATCGCCGAAGAGGTCCGGATCATGCTCGACGAGGGCGTGGTCGCGGAGGCCCAGGACATCGACCTGTGCCTGATCCTCGGCGCGGGCTGGCCGTTCTGGCTGGGCGGCATCACGCCGTACCTCGACCGGGCCGGCGTGTCGGAGCGGGTCAACGGCAAGCCGTTCCTGTCCCGGGGCGTCGCTTCGGTTCCGGCGTAACGCCTTGGCGGAGCCGCTCTGTTTCGCGCAGGGCGGCTCCCCCGTGAACCCGGACGGTGCCGGCCGTCTCGGATTCTTCAAACGCGGACCTGGCCGGCGCCGTCGCCGCCGGGGCCCCGGCACTGGCCTCGATCTGGGGCTCGGCCTAGGGATCGATCTCGACTGGCTGTTCGCCGCCGCTGCCAGTGGGTCGTCGGCGATCATCGCACGTACAGCCAGTATTCGTACGACGCGATGTACCCCATCGACCGGATCGCAGCCGGCGCGAGCACGGCGCGAAGTGGATCGTCTTCACTGATCACGGGCACGCGACGCACGAGAAGTCGTCGGTGGAGCCGACCAGCCGCGACGTGCTCGCCGCGCAGCGGAGGCATCCGGATCTGCTGCTGTGGCAAGGCATGGAGTGGAATGTGCCGGGCGCGGAGCACGCGACGCTGTTCTTCCAGGCCGGACGCGACCAGGCGAGCGTGCTGCGCGAATTCGAGCGCGGCTTCGACTGGCGGCTGACGGGTTCCGAATCGTCCAGCACGAAGCGTTGGCGCTCAGGGGTTTGCGGTGGCTCGCCGAGCAGGAACGCAAACGCCGGATCCACGCTCCGGTCGTGCTGATCAACCACCCGCTGCGCAACGGCCGGGTGTCGCCGCCGAGGCGTACCGCACGTTCGGCGGCTGGGACTGGACCACGGCGAAGGTCGGCGGGCTGTGGGATTCCCTGCTGGCCGAAGGAAAACCCTGGTGGATCACCACGAACTCCGATTCGCACTACAACCGCGGCGACCGGCTGGTGCGCCCGTCGGTGCCGGACAGCTGGTACGAGCGGACCGGCAAGTACCCGGACCCGGTGGACAGCGGGATCCCGCAATTGTCCGCGCCGTACGCGGATTTCTACCCCGCCGAGTTCAGCCGCACCGTGGTCGGCGTGCGCCGGCCGGGCTTCGAGGGCGTGCTGGAAGGCCTGCGCGCGGGCCGGATTTGGCTGTCTCACGGCGGTTTGGCGCAGCAGCTGGAAGTCGGCGTGTTCGGCGGCGGTGACTGCGCGACGTTCGGCGGACGGCTGAGCGTGCGGCGTGGCTCGACCGTGACAGTGGTCGTATCGGCGGTGACCGCGTACCGGCCGAACGGATCGGGTTCGGTGCCGCGTCTTGGCCGGCTGGATCTGATCTCCGGCCCGGCGGCGGATCGCGACACGATGACTGCGCCGGGTACGCGAGTGGCCGAGTCGTTCACGCTTTCGCGCGGCTACGCGGGAAGCACACCTTCCGCAACGCGCGGGGGCCGTTCTACGTCCGGGTGCGCGGAACGGACGGGAAGCGGCACGTCGCTGGCGGAATCGAGCCGATGACGGACCTGATCGGACAGGCCAATCCGTACGAAGACCTTTGGCGGTACGGGAATCCGACGTTCATCGACGTCCGCTGAGGACCGGGCCCGGCAGGCGCGGGCGCCGGTCGAGCGCCTGCCGGGTTCAGATCTCGACGACGGTGAGCAGCCGGTCCAGCCCGGCGAAGTCCTTCGGGTTCCTGGTCAGCAACGGGACCTGCCGCGCCGCCGCCGTCGCCGCGATCTGCAGGTCCATCCGGCGGGGACGCGGATCCCGCCCGAACCGCCGGACCAGTCCCGCGCCCGTGCCGTACATCTTGGCTTCCTCAACGCCGAACGGCAGCACCACGAACTGGTCGAGGACACGGCGGTAGCGCTCGACCCGTTCCGCGAGCCGGACCGGATCGTCGGTGACGAGGCCGTAGGCCAGCTCCGCGACGGTCACCGAACTGACCGCGGGCACCGAGGACGCGTACGGGCCCAGATCGAGCCGCTCAAGATCGATGACCACCGAGGTGTCGAGCAGCACCCGGGACGGAACTGTCACGGTCCTTCTCCGGGATCGCCGAGGCGGTCCGGCCCGAAGACAGCGTCATCGGCTTCCCGCTCGCGACGCCATTCGGCGCTGTCCATCGGCGGCAGCCCGCGGAAGGCCTCCTGGATCTCGCCGAGCGTCCGGTCTCGCCGCGGCTCCTCCGGGGCGAGGTGCGGCACCAGGTCGGCGACCGGCTTCCCGTTGCGGGTGACCACGAACGACTCGCCCGCCGCCACCCGCCGCATGATCTCCGCGTTGTCGTTGCGCAGCTCTCGCTGGCCGATCGCGTATCCCATAGCCCGCACTGTAGCACCTTTTCGCACATGTGCTACACATGTGCTACGCGGTCGGCAACCGGACCGTCACCGCCAGCCCGCCCCCGACCACCGGCTCCGCCGACACCATTCCCCCGTGCGCCTGCACCGCCGCTCGCACGATCGACAGCCCCAGTCCCGCACCGGAACGCGCCGTCCGGGCCACCCCGGCGCGGCGGAACGGCTGGAACAGCTCCGGCACCGCCGCCGGGTCCAGCAGCCCGCCCGACGAACGCACCCGCAGCGTCGACCACTGCGCGCCCGGCTCCGTCGTCACCTCGATCCAGCCGCCGTCGACGTTGTGCCGCACCGCGTTCTCGACCAGGTTTCCCGCGATCCGTTCCAGCAAAGCGGAATCCCCGATCGCCGGGGACGGCCGCATCGCGAAATCCGCGCGCAGGCCCCGTTGGTCGGCTTCGCCGCGAACCGCCGACCACGCGCGTTCCACGAGCACCGTCAGGTCGACCAGTTCCCGCGTCACGAGACCGGCTCCGTCCGTCCGGGCCAGCAGCAGCAGCGAGTTCACCAGCTGCCCCGCCCGGTTCGTCGCGTCCAGCACGACCCCGGCCATCCGGCGGAATTCGGCCTCGTCGGCGTGTTCGTCGGACAGCGTGACGTCCAGTTCCGTGCGGATCACCGACAGCGGCGTGCGCAATTCATGGCTCGCGTTGGCCACGAAATGCCGCTGCGCGTCGAACGCGTCCTGGAGCCGGTCGAGCATGTCGTCGAACGTCCTGGCCAGCTCGGCCAGTTCGTCGCGCGAGCGGATCTCGCCGATGCGCTCCCCCATCGACTCGATCGACAGCCGTTGCGCGGTGCCGGCGATCTCGCGCAGCGGGCGCAGCACCCGGGAGGTGAACGTCCAGGCCAGGATCGCCGCCGCGGCCACCACGAAGCAGAAGGCCAGCGAGCCGAAGATCAGCACCCGGGTGACCGCGTGCGAACGCAGATGCTGCGCGAGCGTGGACGAGTCCACGTCGACGCCGTCCACCCGGACGACGGTGCCCGGCGGCAGGTGCGGCACGGCGTCGACCGCGTCGCCGACGAGCGTCCACGCCAGCCACAGCAGCAGCAACCCCGCCGCGGCGACCAGGACGGTCGCCAGGACGGTGACGCGCACCCGCAGGCTGCGAGCGCCGGGAAGCTTCACTCGGAACCGGCGACCGACACCCGGTAGCCCGAGCCGACCACGGTCTCGATGATGCCCGGTTCGCCGAGCTTCTTGCGCAAGGTCATCACGGTGACCCGGACCGTGGTGGTGAACGGGTCGGCGTTCTCGTCCCACACCCGTTCGAGCAGTTCCTCGCTGCTCACGACGGAACCCCCCGCCGACAGCAGGACCTCGAGCACGCCGAACTCCTTGCGGGTCAGCTCGACCGGCCCGCTCGCGCGCCGGACAGTGCGCTTCGCCGCGTCCAGCTCGACGTCGCCCGCGGTGAGCAGCGGCGGCGCGGCGGGCGTCGCGCGGCGGCCCAGTGCCCGCACGCGCGCGACCAGCTCCGGGAAGGCGAACGGCTTGGCGAGATAGTCGTCCGCGCCCAGCGACAGCCCGTCCACCCGGTCGGACACCGAACTGCTCGCGGTCAGCATCAGCACGCGCGTCAGCTCGCCGGACGTCACGATCTCGCGGCACAGGTCGTCGCCGGACATCCCGGGCAGGTCGCGGTCGAGCAGCACCACGTCGTACCGCGTGACCGACGACTTCTCGTGCCCGTCGTCGCCGGTGAGCGCGATGTCGACGGCCATGCCCTCCCGTCGCAGCCCGCGGGCGATCGCGTCGGCCAACGGCTCTTCGTCTTCGACTACCAGAACTCGCACCAGACCACAATCCCATAGTTTCCTGAGAGCACCTGAGAAGCCTGAGTGGACACTCGCGTTCACGCCCACCGCAACGCGAACCACAGTCGCATCCGCGTTTCCGGGTCGGCCAGCTCGACGCCCAGCGCTCGTTCCGCCTGCCCGATCCGGTGCCGCACGCTGTTGCGGTGCACGCCGAGCCCGGTGGCGGTCCGGTCCCAGCTTCCGTGGTGCGCCAGCCACGTCCGGAGGGTCGGCACCAGCTCGCGGCCGTGCGCGCGGTCCAGTTCCCGCAGCGGGGCCAGCAGACGTTCGGCGAACGCGCTCGCCGCGGCGGGCGGGATCAGTTCGTCGAAGCCGAGCGGGTCGGCGCCGGCGGCCAGCGGACGGGCCAATGCGCGGGCGCGGGCGAGCAGCAGTTCGGTTTCCGTGACGGCGGCGGGCAGGTCGGCGGCGGGGTGCGGCGGGCTGGCCGCCGCGAGCCAGCCGTGTTCCAGGAGACCGTCCAGGTCGCCGGGTTCGCCCGCGATGGCGTAGAACCGGGGCCCGGGCAGGACCTGGACCAGCGGGGTGTCGAGCCGGGCGCGCAGCCAGTCCGGCCGCCGGGCCAGTGCGTGCGGGCCTCGCCGGTGGGCGACTCCGGCGACGAGCCGGGCCTGGTCGCTGCCCACGACTCCGGCGAGCGCGTCCGCGCCGGGACCGCCGAGCAGCAACGCGGTCGCCGCGGCGCCGAGTTCCGCGCTGTCCGATCCGGCGCGGCCGACGAGACCCAGCAGCGCCGCGCCGACGGCCAGGATCGCCCGGTCTCCGCTGTCGAACCGGTGCGCCCGGCCGGCCACGACCAGGTGCGCGGCGGTCGCCTGCGGATAAACCGGCTGCGCGACAACCTGTGTGCCGTCCGGCAATTCGGTGGAGGCGATGCGGATTCCGGAGCGGCCGCGCAAGGTCGCGAGCAGTTCCTTCACCGGTGACGGCAACGGCTGCGGCGCGTCGTAGCCCGCCGCCAGAACGTCCCCGGAACCGACCATCGCGACCCACCCGCGCAAGCGCCCGGCGAGAGCGGCGACCAGCTCCCCCAAGCCGCCGCCAGCGGCTCGCGTCAGCGCTTCGCGGCCTTCCGCCAGCCGCCGTTCTTCGTGCCGTCCCGCCTCGGCGAGCGCGACCGCGACGGCCCGGTTGATCGCCAGAAACGGTGTCGCGGGCGGCACGACCAGCAGCGGCAGGCCGTGCTCCACGCAGGCGTCGCGCAGCGAGGACGGCAGGGTTTCCGAGACGGTCGGGGTGAGGCCGAAGCCGAGCGCGGTAACGCCCGCGTCGCGCAGCCCCCGGACGTAGCGGTCGGCGTCCTTCGGCAGGTTCACGCCCGCGGTCAGCACGAGCTCGGCACCCACCAGGTACGGCGCGGGGTCGGCCAGTTCGCTCACGTGCGCCCAGCGCACCGGCCGGTCCAGAGCGCCCGGGCGCAGCGTTTCGGGCACGGCGTCGAGCGCCAGCTCCGGGTTGCCCGCGACGGTGCGTAGTGGAACTGTCACCTCCGCGGGCAACAGCACGTCCTGGTGGGTCATTTCAACCAATCTTCGGCGAAGTCCTGGATACATCGTCCCATGCCGCCGCGGGGTCGCCCGACCCTACGGTGTCTCGCAAGAACCCCACCCCGTTTCAAGGAGGACCCGTGGGCGGCGACTACGCGGTGATCGCGCTGTACATCGCGGGCATGATCGGGGTCGGCTGGATCGGCCTCCGGCTGGCCAAGACGAAATCCGACTATCTGGTCGCCGGACGGCGGCTCGGCTGGTTCATGTACTCCGGCACGATGTCGGCCGTCGTGCTCGGCGGCGCGTCGACCGTCGGCGGCGTGAAGCTCGGCTACACCTACGGCATCTCCGGCGCGTGGCTGGTGATCACGATCGGCGTCGGGATCCTCGTGCTGCACGCGGTTTTCGCGCGGCGGCTCGTGAAGCTGCGCGTCTACACCGTCGGCGAGATGCTCGACCTGCGCTACGGCGGCCGCGCGAGCGCGGTGTCCGGCGTGGTGATGTGGGGCTACACGCTGATGCTCACGGTCACCTCGACGCTGGCGTTCGCGTCGATCTTCAAGGTGCTGTTCTCGATCCCGAGCTGGGCCGGGATCGCGATCGGCGGGTCGATCGTGGTGCTGTACTCGGTGCTCGGCGGCATGTGGTCGATCACGCTGACCGACATCGCGCAGTTCGTGATCAAGACGATCGGCATCCTGTTCGTGCTGCTGCCGGTCGCGCTCGTCTCGGCGGGCGGCTTCAGCGGGATGGCCGAGAAGCTGGACGCGTCGTACTTCGAGTTCACCTCGATCGGCGGCGAGACGATCCTGACCTACTTCCTGATCTACACGTTCGGGTTGCTGATCGGGCAGGACATCTGGCAGCGCGTGTTCACCGCGCGCACCCCGCGCGTCGCGACCGGTGGCGGTGTCATCTCGGGCGTCTACTGCCTCGTCTACGGCATCGCGGGCGCGCTGATCGGTACGGCGGCGAAGGTGCTGTACCCAGACCTAGGCAGTGCGCAGGACGCCTTCGCCACCATCGCCGAACGGCTGCTGCCCACCGGCGTACGCGGTCTCGTGCTCGCGGCGGCGCTCTCGGCGCTGATGTCGACTTCGAGCGGCGCGCTTATCGCGTGCGCCACGACGACGACTTCGGACCTGTTCCGCAAGATCGGCCTGAAGAGCGGCGAGGTCTTGCGTAACCGAGTGACGACACTTGTGCTGGGCATCGTGGCCATCGGTATCGCAATGCTCGTCGACGACGTCGTCAACGCGCTCACCATCGCATACGACATCCTCGTCGGCGGCCTGCTCGTCACGATCATCGGCGCGCTGTTCTGGAAGCGCGGCACTCGCGAAGGCGCGTACGCGTCGATGGTGGCCGGGACGGTGTCCGTCATCGCCTTCATGATCGTCGACGGGGTTGCGGCCAACAGCCCGATCTATTGGGGTCTCGGCGTCAGCCTCGTCGTGTACATCGGCGTCAGCCTCGCGACACCGCGTACGCCGGACAGCATTCTTTCCGTGTGGACAGAACGTCTTCACGGCTCCGAAAACCCCACAGCCGCTGAAGATCTCAGCGCATCCGAAACCCGACAGGAGTTGCCCAGTGAGTGAACAGCGTCCGGTCGGCCCGCTCGACTCGTCGCAGATCCCGCGTTTTGCCGGCTTCGCGACCTTCGCGCGGCTGCCACGGATCGACGAAGTGCCGAGCGCCGACGTAGCCGTGGTCGGCGTGCCGTTCGACTCCGGCGTGTCCTACCGCCCCGGCGCGCGGTTCGGTCCTTCGGCGCTTCGCGAGGCGAGCCGGCTGCTGCGGCCGTACCACCCGGGTCTGGACGTTTCGCCGTTCGCCGAGAAGCAGGTCGTGGACGCTGGTGATATCGCGGTCAACCCGTTCCACATCGGCGAAGCGATCGAGAAGCTGCAGCAGGAGGCCGAAGCGCTTACTGCGGGCGAGACGAAGCTCGTGACTGTCGGCGGTGACCACACCATCGCGCTCCCGCTGCTGCGCGCGGCGGCGAAGAAGCACGGTCCCGTTGCTCTGCTTCACTTCGACGCCCACCTCGACACCTGGGACACCTACTTCGGCGAGCCGTACACGCACGGCACGCCGTTCCGTCGCGCGGTCGAAGAAGGCATCCTCGACACCAGTGCCGTGTCGCACGTGGGCACGCGCGGCCCGCTGTACGGCAAGCGCGACCTCGAAGAAGACCGTCGCCTCGGCTTCGGCATCGTCACCTCCGGCGACGTACTGCGCCGCGGCATAGACGAGACCGTGGACGCGCTTCGCCAGCGCATCGGCGACCGTCCGCTGTACGTGTCCGTGGACATCGATGTGCTCGACCCCGCGCACGCGCCCGGCACCGGCACTCCCGAGGCGGGCGGCATGACCAGCCGCGAACTGCTGGAGATCCTGCGCGGCCTGCGCGGGCTCAACCTGGTCGGCGCGGACGTCGTGGAGCTGGCCCCGGCCTACGACCACGCCGAGATCACCGCGGTCGCTGCCTCGCATGTCGCCTACGACCTGGTCAGCCTGCTGGCGCTGGGACGCGACGCATGACCCGGATCGGCGGCGACGTTGTCGTAGAGACGCTGCGAGCGCTCGGTGCGGACACCGTGTTCGGCCTGCCCGGACAGCACGCGCTCGGCCTGTTCGAAGCGCTGCGCCGGGCCGAAGACCTGCGCGTGGTCAGCTCGCGGGTGGAGAACAATCTCGCCTTCGCCGCGGACGGCCACGCGCGCGCCCGGCTCGCCGCCGATCCGCACGGCCCGGTGCCGGTCACGCCGATGATCGTGTCGACCGGCCCCGGCGCGCTGCTCACGCTGGCGTCGCTGCAGGAATCGCGCGCGGCCTCGGTGCCGGTGCTCGGGATCTCCAGCCAGGTCCCGGTCGCCGGGCTCGGCGGCGGACGGCACGGCTACCTGCACGAATTGCCCGACCAGCAGGCCAGCTTCCGCGACATCGTGAAGTCGGTGCACGTGGTCCGTTCGATCAGCCAGATCCCGAC
The DNA here is from genome assembly GCF_900115345.1 of Amycolatopsis rubida. Lineage (GTDB taxonomy): Bacteria > Actinomycetota > Actinomycetes > Mycobacteriales > Pseudonocardiaceae > Amycolatopsis > Amycolatopsis rubida. Next base: position 406,145 of record NZ_FOWC01000005.1, read on the forward strand.
CGCGCTGCGCGAGGCGTGGGAATCCGCCGCGACCGCGCCGTACGGGCCGGTGTGGGTGGAAGTCCCGCAGGACGTGCTGCTCGCCCCGGCGAACCTGCCGCAGCTGACATCGGTGACCGCGGCTCCGGCACCGCTCGAACCGCTGCCGGAGCTGGTGGCAGCGGCCGCGAAACTCCTTGCCGCAGCGAAGAATCCGGTGATCCTCGCCGGTGGCGGCGCGCTGCGCTCCGGAGCGCACGACGAACTGCGCCTGCTCGCCGAAACCCTGCGCGCGCCGGTGGTGTCGACGTTCGGCGGCAAGGGCGTTTTCGCCTGGGACCACGAGCTGTCCGCGCAGTCGTGGATGGAAGACTGGCACACCACGGAATTCCTCTCCGCCGCCGACGTCCTGCTGGTGCTCGGTTCCGGGCTGGGCGAACTGTCCAGCAACTACCGCGAGTTCGCGCCGCGCGGCCAGGTCGTGCAGGTGGAAGCGGATCTCGGGAAACTGGAGTCGAACTACCCCGCGCTCGCGCTGCACGCCGATGTCCGGCACACCCTCCGCGCGCTCTTGGGCCAGCTCGCGCCGCGCACCCCGGACGGCCGCGCCGAAGCCGCGGTGAAAGATCTGCTCGCCCGCGTCGAGTCCAGGTTGGACAGTCAGCCGCTCGCGCTTGAACGGAAGCTGATCGGCGACCTCCGCGCGGCACTTCCCGAAGGCACACAAACCTTCTGGGACATGACGATCGCAGCCTACTGGGCGTGGTCGGTGTGGAATCCCGACGGCGCGCCGATCCATACCGCGCAGGGTGCGGGCGGGCTCGGCTACGGCCTTCCCGGCGCGCTCGGCGCTGCCGCGGCGGGCGTGCGGACGCTGGCCGTGTCCGGCGACGGCGGCGCGATGTACGGACTGGCCGAGCTGGCCACCGCCGTACAGCACCAGCTCGACGTGACCTGGCTGGTCGTCGACGACGGCGGCTACGGCATCCTGCGCGAATACCTCACCGGCGCGTTCGGCCAGACCACCGCGACCGAACTGCCGCGGCCGGATTTCGCGGCGCTGGCCGAGTCATTCGGCATTCCCGCGCGAAAGACCACCGTGGACACTGTCCGCGCCGATCTCGCCGACGCGCTGCGCACCCCCGGCCCGTCCGTCGTCGTGCTTCCCGCGCTGCTGAAGATGTTCGCCCCAACCCACTTGGAGCACTCATGACCCACGTCCGCAACTTCGCCGGCGGCGCTTTGGTCGACACTCCCGACACCGGGACGACCCTCGAACTGACCAACCCGGCCACCGGCAAGGTCTTCGGCACCAGCGTAGTTTCCCGGCGGAACGAAATCGACCTCGCGATGGAGTCGGCGGCGCGCGCGTTCCGGTCATGGCGGCGCGGCACGCCCGCGCAGCGCCAGGAAGCCCTGCTCAAGATCGCCGACGCGCTGGAAGCGCGCGCGGAAGAGTTCGCCGGCGCCGAGGTCCGCGAGACCGGCAAAGTCCGTTCGGTCCTGCTGGACGAGGAAATCCCGGAATGCGTGAGCACGCTGCGGTTCTTCGCCGGTGCCGCGCGGCAGCTCGAAGGCACCGGCGCGGGCGAGTACCTGGCCGGGCACACGTCGGTGATCCGCCGCGAGCCGATCGGCGTGTGCGCGCAGATCGCGCCGTGGAACTACCCGCTGATGATGGCCGTCTGGAAGATCGGCCCGGCGCTCGCCGCGGGCAACACCGTGGTGCTCAAGCCGGCGGAAACCACGCCGTCCACCGCGGTGCTGCTGGCCGAAGCCGCGGCGGAATTCCTGCCGCCGGGCGTGTTCAACGTCGTGTGCGGCGACCGGGAAACCGGCCGCGCGCTGGTCCGGCACCCGCGTACCGACCTGGTGTCCATCACCGGCTCGACACGCGCCGGCATCGACGTGGCCACCGTCGCCGCGGCCGATCTCAAGCGCACCCACCTGGAATTGGGCGGCAACGCTCCCCTGCTGGTCTTCCCGGACACCGACCTCGCCGACACCGCCGAACGGATCGCCGACGCGGCGTTCTACAACGCCGGACAGGACTGCACCGCGGGCAGCCGCGTGCTGGTGCACGAGAGCGTCCACGGCGAATTCGTCGCCGCGCTGGCAAAGACGGCTGCCACCCGCCGCCCGGACGTCGACTACGGCCCGCTCAACAGCCGCGCCCAGCTGGAGCGCGTGCTCGGCCTGCTGGAGCGGCTGCCGTCGCACGCCCGCGTCGAAACCGGCGGCACCGCGCCCGGACCGGGCTTCCAGCTCGCGCCGACCGTCGTGTCCGGGCTCCGCCAGGACGACGAGCTGGTCCAGGAGGAAGTCTTCGCGCCGGTGATCACCGTCCAGCCGTTCGCCGGCGAGACGGAAGCGCTGGAGCTGGCCAACGGTGTCCCGTACGGCCTGGCTGCTTCGGTATGGACGAACGACGTCGCCCGCGTCGCACGGGTGTCGCGCGACCTCGATTTCGGCTGCGTGTGGGTGAACACGCACGGCCCGCTGACCGCCGAGATGCCGCACGGCGGGTTCGGCCACTCCGGGCACGGCAAGGACCTCTCGGCGTACTCGTTCGCCGAGTACACCCGCGTCAAGCACGTGATGACGAGGTTCGAGTGATGAGCGGCAAGGTCACCGAGGTCGAACAGCACGGCATCGCGCCGATCCCGCCCGCCGAGCAGACGTCCCGGCCGCGTGATCTGTTCCGGCTCGCGTTCGGCGGGGCCAACACGTTCGCCACGATCATCCTCGGCACACTGCCGATCGCCTACGGGCTGAGCTTCTGGGCGGCGCTCGCGGCGACCGTCGTGGGCGTGGTGCTCGGCGCGCTCGTACTGTCTCCGATGGCTTTGTTCGGCCCGGTCACCCGGACGAACAACGCGGTTTCGTCCGGTGCGCACTTCGGCGTGGTCGGCCGGTGCGTCGGCTCGTTCCTGTCGCTGCTCACCGCGATCACCTTCTTCGCGATCTCGGTGTGGGTGAGCGGCGACGCGGTAACCGGTGCGGCACAACGGCTTTTCGGCATCGACGGCGGATCCGTCCTGCGCGCGGCCGCCTACGGCGTGATCGCGATCGCCGTCCTCGTCGTGTGCATTTACGGCTACCGCTTCATGCTGCTGGTCAACCGCGTCGCGGTGACGCTGGGCACGCTCATCATGCTGGTCGGGATCTTCGCCTACGGCGGCTCGTTCGACCCGTCGTTCGCCGGCAGCGGCACCTTCGCGCTCGGCACGTTTTGGCCGACGTGGATCCTCGCCGTGCTGACTGTGATGGCGAACCCGATCTCGTTCGGCGCGTTCCTCGGCGACTGGTCGCGCTACATCCCCGCCACCCACTCGCGGCGCTCGCTGCTGGCCGCGCCGTTCCTCGCGCAACTGGCGACGCTGCTGCCGTTCGGCTTCGGCATCGCGACCGCGACCCTGGTCGCCGACCCCGCCGACTACGTCACCGGCCTGACCGCGATTTCCCCGCTCTGGTACGCGATCCCGCTGATCGTGGTCGCACTGATCGGCGGGTTGTCCACCGGCACCACCGCGCTGTACGGCACCGGCCTGGACTTCAGCTCGATCTTCCCGCGGCTGTCCCGGGTGCGGGCGACGCTGCTGATCGGGACGCTGAGCGTGCTGTTCATCTTCGTCGGCAATTTCGTGCTCGACATGGTGTCCAGCATCAACGCGTTCGCGACGCTGATCGTGCTGTGCACGTCGCCGTGGATGGTGATCATGATGATCGGCTACGTGCACCGCCGCGGCTACTACGACCCGGCCGACCTGCAAGTGTTCAACGAGGGCCGCACCGGCGGACGGTACTGGTTCCACCGGGGCGTCAACTGGCGCGCGATGGCGGCTTGGATCCCGGCCGCCGGACTGGGTCTGCTGTGCGCGAATACGCCGATGATCACCGGCCCGCTGGCAGGCGTCGCGGGCGGCGTGGACATCAGCCTGGCGGTGACGCTCTGCACGGCCGCGGCGGCGTATCCGGTGCTGGTGAAGGTGTTCCCGGAGCCTCGGGAGGTGTTCGGGCCTTCGCCGGCCGTCGCCGCGGAAGCGGTGGTTGCCGAAGCGTGAGCGGCGGACGGCTCCACTGAGCCGACAGGATCGTCTCCGCCAGCGCCGCCGCCGAACCCCGCGCCGTTCCCCGGTGGCTCAGCACGAACGTCACCGATCCCGGATCGGGCAGCCCCGCGATCGGGGCCAGCCCGTCCGGCACCACGGATTCCGCGAACAGGCCGATGCCGAGCCCGGCTTCGAGCGCGACCCGCAGGCCGTTGAGCCGTTCGCTGACGCAGCCGATCCGCCACTGGACACCGTTGCGACGCAACGCGGTCAGCGCGCGGGCCCGGGTGACGCTCGGTTCCGGGTAAAGCACCAGCGGCACCGGCTCGCCCGGGACCAGCTCCAGCCCCGGCGCGCCCACCCACACGAGCGGGTCGCGCCGCACGCCCTGGCCGGAGTCGCGTTTGGCGAGCACCAGGTCGAGGTCTCCGTCGGCGAGCCGGGAATGCAGCACCTCGCTCAGTTCGACCGACAGTTCGAGGTCGATCCCCGGATGCGTGCCGCGGAAGCGGCCGAGGACGTCCGCGGCGTGGCCGAGCAGGAAGTCCTCGCACACCCCGAACCGGACCCGCCCGCGCGGGCCCGGCCGGGAGAAATAGCGGAGCGCGCGGTCCTGCTGGTCGAGGATGCCGCGGGCGAAACCGGTCATCGTCTCGCCGTCGCCGGTGAGGCGCACGCTGTGCGTGTCGCGCTCGAACAGCACGCAGCTCAGCGCCGTTTCGAGGCGGCGGACGTGCTGGCTCACCGTCGACTGCCCGAGATCCAGCCTGCGGGCGGCTTCGGAGAACCCGCCCGCCTCGGCCACAGCGAGAAAAGTGCGCAGCAGCACCGGATCGATCACTACTCCGGAGTACCACTCTCGGTGCCCGACCGCGCACCAGGTGTGGGCACTGCCACTACCGGCGGCGGGTGATCACCACCGGCTTGAGGTCCTTCGGCACCGCGGCGAACGCGGACACCGGAACCCCGAACGAGGCGGCGAGGATCTCGCGCGGCAGCGAGTTCAGCGTCCCGACGACGCCGATGTCGTCGTTCGGCTCGCCGGTGCTGGTGTTGAACATGACGAGCACGTCCAGCCCCTCGGTACTGCTGGAATTCGCGAAATAGTGAAAGAATCCCTGCGGGGCGAAGACGAGTTCCCCGGCTCCCGCGCTGAAAACCGCATTGTGGTAACTGCCGTCCTCGTGCGTGCCGAGAATGCTCCAGTCCGCCTTGCCGGAAATGATGTAGTTCAACTCCCACGCGGACGGGTGCCAATGCGGTTCGCGCACCCCGCCGGGGTCGAGGTGCACCAAGTACACCGAACCCTGCTGACCGGCCAGTACCGGGAAGTTCTTCTCGTGGGCCCCGCGCAGCGTCCCGCCGTCGTGGACGGCGGGCGCGGATGCGGCGAGCGGGAAAACGTAGGTCGGGTTCGCTGGTTCACCGGTGCTCGCCCGCGCGGTTCCGGTCGCCCCGAGCGCGGTCGCCGCAGCGATTCCGGCACCCGCCCCGAGCGCACCACGCCTGCTGATTTCCGACATTCTTTCCGCCTTTCCCAGAAACTGAGGAACCTGCTGCCACTGATTCTTCCGGGAACGCGGAGAACGGAAAGGGCCCAGCGCGGATCACTGCTATCGCGCGCAACGATGACCGAACGCGGTACGCGCGCGGGACTGTTGTGGGACGATCCCGGAAACCCCGGCCCTGGAGGCGATCGGTGACGTTCGCAGTCGGCATCTTCGACTTGTTCAGCTTCGCCGTGCCCGGAGCGGTCCAGCTGTCGCTGCTGGTCTACGTACTCGACCGCTTGGGCGTGCTGCACGTCGCCGCGCTGACGTCCGCACCGGGCGCACTGCTGGTCGCCGGTGCCGTCGTGGCCAGCTATCTGCTGGGGCACCTCTTCCACCCGCTGGCCGCTCAACTGGAGCGGCTCCGCCCCCGGCGGGACGCGGAGGAAGCCCGGCAGGAGTTCGTCGCCGCGGTCCCGCAGGCGCGCGACCGCGCTTACGTCCAGGCCAACCCGGTGCTGCTCGTCGCTGCGGCGGAACTGCACGACAAGGACGCTGCGGGAGAAATCGTCCGGATGCGCGCGCAATCGGTGATGCTGCGCAACATCGCCTTCGCGTTCACGCTGGCCGCGGTCGTGGCGCTCGTCCAGACCGCGACGGGGCCGCATCGGGTGGTTGCCGCCGTGGCCGCCGCGCTTTCGCTGCTCGGCGGGGTCGGAGCGCTGGGCAGCGGCCGGAAGGTCTGGCACATGGCGCGGATAAAGACGTTGGAGATTTGCTACTGGATCCCGGACATCGACCAGACCTTCGCCGCTGACGCCCCGGCGGAGGGTTAGCGGTACCCCGGGCGGACTGCCTCCAGACGCCGGACTTGGCGAAATGGCGGGCTCCGTTTCGGGAACCCGCCACGCAAACGCTCAGGCACGTGGCTTCTCTCCGCAGTCTGCTCCTCGCCGGAGCCCGGCGGAACCGAGGCCCGCTCCGCTCAGGCGCACGGCTTCTCCCCGCGATCTGCTCCATGCCGAAGCTCAGCCGAACCGAGGCCCGAGCCGCTCAGGCGCAAAGCTTCATCCCCGGCCGCTCAGGCGCACGGCTTCATCTCCCAGCCATTGCCGCTCAGGTCCGCGGCTTCTCCCCCGCGATCTGCTCCGCCTCGAAGGCCAGCCGAACAGAAGCCCACTCCCGCTCAGGCGCACGGCTTCATCGCCCAGCCATTGCCGCTCAGGCGCGCGGCTTCTCCCCCGCGATCTCCTCCGCCTCGAAGGCCAGCCGAACAGAAGCCCACTCCCGCTCAGGCGCACGGCTTCATCCCCGGCCGCTCAGGCGCGCGGCTTCTCCCCCGCGGTCTCCTCCACATCGGCGCCCAGCCGTCCCGAAGCCCACTCCGTGATCCGCCGCGCCACGTCCTGGGCGGTCAGGCCGATCCGGTCCAGCACCTCGGCGCGGGTTCCGTGGTCGTGGAACGCCTGCGGCACTGCGAGGTCGCGCAGCGGGACATCGCACTCGGCGTCCCGCAGCACCGCCGCCAATGCCGAGCCGAAGCCGCCGTGGCGGCCGCTGTCCTCGACCGTCACCACGAGTTTGTGCTGCTCCGCCAGTGCGACCAGCTCCGCGGGCACCGGCACCACCCAGCGCGGGTCGGCGACCGTCACGCCGATGCCCTGGTCGGCCAAGCGGTCCGCGGCCGACAGTGCCAGCTGCGCGAACGGACCCACCGCGACCAGCAGCACGTCCGTCGAACCCGAGGGCCGGCGCAGCAGGTCGACTGTGCCGATGCGTTCCACCGCGGGCACGTCCGGGCCGACGCTGCCCTTCGAGAAGCGCAGCGCGGTCGGGCCGTCCTGTACCGCGACCGCTTCGCGCAGTTCCTCGCGCAGCGTTCCCGGGTCGCGCGGCGCGGCCACCCGCATGCCCGGCACCATGCCCAGCAGCGAAAGGTCCCACATGCCGTGGTGGCTCGGGCCGTCCGGGCCGGTGATGCCCGCGCGGTCCAGCACGAACGTGACCGGCTGGCGGTGCAGCGCGACATCCATCAGGACCTGGTCGAACGCCCGGTTCAGGAAGGTCGAGTACAGCGCGACGACCGGGTGGCAGCCGCCCATCGCGAGGCCCGCCGCGGACGTCACCGCGTGCTGTTCGGCGATGCCGACGTCGAACCAGCGGTCCGGGAACCGCTCGGAGAACTTCTCCAGCCCGGTCGAGCGCAGCATCGCGGCGGTGATCGCCACGACGTCCTCGCGCTCCTCGCCGATCTTCGCCAGCTCGTCGCCGAACACTCCGGTCCAGCTGGGGCCCTTCACCGGCGGCAGGCCGGTCTCCGGATCGATCGGGTCGGTCTGGTGCATCTGGTCGGCCTGGTGGTTCACCGCGGGCGCGTAGCCGTGGCCCTTCTCGGTGACCACGTGCACGATCACGGAACCGCCGAACGCCCGCGCGCTCTGGAACGCCTTCTCCAGCGCGACCAGGTCGTGGCCGTCGACCGGGCCGAGGTACTTCAGGCCGAGGTCGGAGAACATCACCTGCGGGCTCAGCGCGTCCTTGATGCCCGCCTTGGCCGCGTGCAACGCGGCGTAGATCGGCTTGCCCACCACCGGGGTGCTGCGCAGCAGCTCGCGCCCGCCGTCCAGCAGCCGCTCGTAGCCCGGCTGCAGCCGCAGCGACGCCAGGTGGTCGGCCATCCCGCCGATGGTCGGCGAGTACGACCGGCCGTTGTCGTTGACCACGATCACGACCGGGCGGTCCTTGCGCCCGGCGATGTTGTTGAGCGCCTCCCAGCACATGCCGCCGGTGAGCGCGCCGTCGCCGACCACCGCGATCGCGTGCCTGCGCGGGCCGCCGGACAGCTCGAACGCCTTCGCCATTCCGTCCACATAGGACAGCGCGGTGGACGCGTGGCTGTTCTCCACCAGGTCGTGCTCGCTCTCGCCGCGGCACGGGTACCCGGCAGGCCCGCCCTGCTGGCGAAGCTTGCCGAAGCCGTCGTGCCGCCCGGTGACGATCTTGTGCACGTACGCCTGGTGCCCGACGTCCCACACGATCGCGTCGCGCGGCGAATCGAACACGCGGTGCAGCGCCAGCGTCAGCTCGACGACGCCGAGGTTGGGACCGAGGTGCCCGCCGCTGCGGCGGACCTTGTCCACGAGGAAGTCCCTGATCTCGGCCGCCAGCTCCCCGAGGTCCTCGACGCTCATGCGCTTCAGGTCCGCCGGTCCGTGCACCGAGTCCAGCATGGTCACCGCTCCACCCCGTCCGTTTCTTCCGCCGCCGGTTCCGGCCAGTCTACGGACGGCCGCCACCTCGGTCCGGCCGCCCGCGTCCCGGATCACAGCTGCGGCCGGAACGCAACTCCACGAGCGGGGAAGATCACCAGCCCGGCCGGTCAAGTCGCGGTCACCCCGCGTGGCCGTGATAATCCCGGACGGACCCCGAGCTCGAGAGGACCCCATGGCGGACTTGTACATCGGCGGCGAATGGGTGGACGCGCGCGCAGGCGGGCGACGCGAGATCCGGTGTCCCGCGGACGGCAGCCTGGTCGCCGAGGTCGCCGAAGCGACCTCGGAAGACACCGAGGCCGCCATCGCCGCGGCGCGCCGGGCATTCGACACCGGCCCGTGGCCCGGCACCCCGGCCGGCGAACGCGGCAACCTGCTGCTGCGCGCGGCCGACCTGCTCGACCGCGACGCCGAGGAGTTCGCCCGCGCCGAATCGCTGGACACCGGCAAACGCCTGGTCGAAAGCCGTTACGACATGAGCGACATCGCGGCTTGCCTGCGCTACTTCGGCAAGCTCGCGGGCAACGACGCGGGCCGGGTCGTGGACACCGGCAGCGCGGATTCGTTCAGCCGGATCTTGCACGAACCGGTCGGCGTGTGCGGGCTCATCACCCCGTGGAACTACCCGCTGTTGCAGACGGTGTGGAAGATCGCCCCGGCGCTGGCCGCGGGCAACACCTTCGTGCTCAAGCCGAGCGAGCTGACGCCGCACACCTCGATCCTGTTCATGCGGCTGCTCGCCGAGGCCGGACTGCCCGGCGGGGTGGCGAACCTCGTGCTCGGCGCGGGTCCGTCCGCCGGTGCGCCGCTGTCGGAGCACCCGGACGTCGACCTCGTGTCGTTCACCGGCGGGCTGGCCACCGGACGGGTGATCGCGGCGAACGCGGCGGCGACGGTGAAGAAGGTCGCGCTCGAACTCGGCGGGAAGAACCCGAACGTCGTGTTCGCCGACGCGGACTTCGAGACAGCTGTCGACTACGCGCTCACCGCGGTGTTCCTGCACTCCGGGCAGGTTTGCTCGGCCGGTGCCCGGCTGATCATCCAGCGGGAATGGCACGACGAGTTCGTCGACGAGCTGGTGCGCCGCGCGGAGCGGATCCGCCTCGGCGGGCCGTTCGACGAGAACGCCGAGACCGGCCCGCTCATCTCCGCCGCGCACCGCGAGAAGGTGGAGCGCTACGTCGCCACCGCCATCGAAGAGGGCGCAGTGCTGCGGACCGGCGGCAAGCGTCCGGACGACCCGGCGCTGCAGGACGGCTTCTACTACCTGCCGACGATTCTCGACAACGTCCAGCAGGGCAGCACCGCGGTGGTCGAGGAGTCCTTCGGCCCGGTCCTGACCGTGGAGACGTTCACCGACGAGGACGACGCGGTCCGCATCGCCAACGACACCCACTACGGCCTGGCCGGCGGCGTGTTCACCCAGGACGCCGCCCGCGCCCAGCGCGTCGCGAACCGGCTCCGGCACGGGACGGTGTGGATCAACGACTACCACCCGTACCTGCCGCAGGCCGAATGGGGCGGCTACAAGCAGTCCGGTTTCGGCCGCGAGCTCGGCCCGGCCGGGCTGGCGGAATACACCGAGGTCAAGCACATCCACCAGAACCTGAAGCCCGGTCCCCAGCACTGGTTCTCCGGCTGATCCCCCTCCCCCACCCCCCACCGAAAGGATCTCCTGCCCTTGAGCGACACCGGCGATCGCGAACTCGGCGAATTCGGCTACACCAACCAGCTCAAGAGAACGCTCGGCAGTTTCCACACCTTCGCTGCCGGCATCAGCTACATCTCGGTGCTCACCGGGGTGTTCCAGCTGTCCTACCTCGGCCTGTCCGAGGGCGGCCCGGCGTACTGGTGGTCCTGGCCCGCGGTGTTCGCCGGGCAGCTGATGGTGGCTCTCTGCTTCGCCGAGCTGGCCGCGCAGTACCCGGTCGCCGGATCGGTCTACAACTGGGCGAAGAAGCTCAGCAACCCGCACATCGCGTGGATGGCCGGCTGGATGATGCTGCTGGCCTCGATCGTCTCGATCTCCGCGACCGCGCTCGCCTACCAGCGGACACTGCCGCAGATCACGTCGTTCTTCCAGTTCATCGGCGACGGCACGGGCACCAGCGACGCGGCCAACGGCGTCCTGCTGGCCACCGTGCTGATCGTGTTCACCACGCTGGTGAACGCGTTCGGCGTGAAGCTGATGGCGCGGATCAACAGCGCGGGCGTGTTCGTCGAGTTGCTGTTCGCGGTGCTGCTGGTCGTGTTCCTCGCCTTCCATTTCGTGCGCGGCCCGTCGGTGGTGACCCAGACGAACGGCACCGAGGCCGGGCATTCGTCGGGTTACCTCGGCGCCTTCCTGATCGCCGGGATCGCCTCCTCGTATGTGATGTACGGCTTCGACACCGCGGCCTCGCTCGGCGAGGAATCGCTGAACCCGCACCGCAACGCGCCGAAGGCGATCCTGCGCGCGCTGGTCGCCTCCTTCGTGCTGGGCGGACTGATCATCCTGTTCGCGCTCATGGCGGTCGGCAACATCACCGCGCCGGAACTCGGCACGGTCGGCCTGCAGTACGTGCTCACCGACGCGCTCGGCCCGGCGATCGGACGCGTGTTCCTGTTCGTCGTGTTCATCGCGATCACCGTCTGCGTGCTGGCGGTGCACACCGCGGCGATCCGGATCGCGTTCGCGATGGCCCGGGACAACGCGCTGCCCGGCGGCCGGAAACTGGCACGGGTCAACAAGACCACCGGAACGCCGGTGCTGCCCGCGATCGTGATCGGCGTGCTCGCGGTCGCGCTGCTGGTGCTGAACATCAACTCCACGCAGATCTTCTCGGCCGTGACCAGCCTCGCGATCATCCTGATCTACCTGTCCTACCTCCTCGTGACTGTGCCGATGCTGATCCGCAGGCTGCGCGGGCGCTGGCCGCGCGAGGGCACCCCGGCCGGCCGGTTCTCCCTCGGCCGCTGGGGCCTCCCGGTGAACGTGCTCGCGATCCTGTGGGGCGGCGCGATGACGGTCAACCTGGCCTGGCCCCGCACCGAGATCTACAACGCTTCCCCGCCCTTCCACTGGTATCTGAAGTGGATTTCGGTGCTGTTCGTCGGCGTCTTCGCGGCCGGCGGCTTCGCCTATTACTGGTTCGTGCAACGGCACAAGGTCGGGGTGCTGGCGGACCACGCCGCCGCCCCCGCGCCCGACGAGGAGGTTTCCCGGTGAGCGCAAGCGAGTTCGACTACGTGGTGGTCGGCGGCGGAACGGCCGGATCGGTGGTGGCCGCCCGGCTGTCGGAGGATCCGGGCGTGACCGTCTGCCTCCTCGAGGCCGGGCCGTCCGACACCGACGTGCCGGAGGTGCTGGAGCTGACCCGCTGGATGGGCCTGCTGGAATCCGGGTACGACTGGGACTACCTGGTGGAACCGCAGGAGGCGGGCAACTCCTACCTGCGCCAGGCCCGCGCGAAGGTGCTCGGCGGCTGCTCGTCGCACAACTCGTGCATCGCCTTCTGGGCCCCGGCCGAGGACCTCGACGAATGGGCCTCGACGGGTCTGCCCGGCTGGTCGGCCGCGGACGTCTTCCCGCTGTACAAGAGGCTGGAGACCAACGACGGCCCCGGCGACCACCACGGCCGCTCCGGCCCGGTCACCATCCGGTCGGTCCCGCCGCACGACCCGGCGGGCGCGGCGCTGCTGTCCGCGTGCGACCAGGCGGGCATCCCGACGACGGAGTTCAACTCCGGCGAGACCGTCACCCACGGCGCGAACTGGTTCCAGATCAACGCCCGCGAGGACGGCACCCGGTCTTCGGCGTCGGTGTCCTATCTGCACCCGATCATGGGCAAGCGGCCGAACCTGGAAATCCGCACCGGCGCCCGCGCGAAGCGGCTGCTGTTCGACGGCCGCCGCTGCACCGGCGTCGAGGTGCTGGACGCGGATCTCATCCACCACAGCACGATCTCCGCGCGCCGCGAGGTCGTGGTCAGCTCCGGCGCGATCGACACGCCGAAACTGCTGATGCTGTCCGGCATCGGGCCCGCCGGGCACCTGCGCGAGGTCGGCGTCGAGGTGCTCGTGGACTCGCCGGGCGTCGGCTCGAACCTCGAGGACCACCCCGAGGGCCTGGTGATGTGGGACGCCCTGCAGCCGATGGTCACCGAATCCACGCAGTGGTGGGAAATCGGCATCTTCACCATGACCGAGGAGGGCCTGGACCGGCCGGACCTGATGTTCCACTACGGTTCGGTGCCCTTCGACATGAACACCGTCCGGCACGGCTACCCGACGACGGAGAACGGATTCTGCCTCACGCCCAACGTGACGCGCAGCCGATCGCGGGGCACCGTGCGGCTGCGCACGCGCGACTTCCGCGACAAGCCCCGCGTCGACCCGCGGTACTTCACCGACGAGTACGACATGCGCGTGATGACCTACGGCGTGAAGCTCGCCCGCGAGATCGCCGCCCAGCCCGCCCTCGACGAATGGGCGGGCGTGGAACTCGCGCCGGGCCGCGACTGCAAAACCGACGACGAGATCGCCGACTACCTGCGCAAAACGCACAACACCGTGTACCACCCGGCGTGCACGGCCCGGATGGGCGCGGACGGCGACCCCGAGGCGGTGCTGGACGAGCGGCTGCGCGTCCGCGGCGTCGAGGGCCTGCGGGTGGCCGACGCTTCGGTGATGCCGTTCCTCGTCACGGTGAACCCGTGCATCACGACGATGGCGATCGGCGAGAAGTGCGCGGACCTGCTCAAGGAGGACCGGGGCTGAGCGTGCGGCGGGTGGTGGTGTCCGATCGGGCACCACCACCCGCTCGTCCTGAGCTGCCAGACTGGTTCGACGGCCAGTCGCCAAAGCACGCGCCGCTGCCAGCATTTCGCGCAGAATCATGTCCACTCCTCACCTCGTCATCCGGCCACTGCCGGAGTGCACCTTCTCCGATGCACATCAGGTCAGTCGCCAGCGAGAGCGCCAAGGTTCTCCAATAACCGGATCGTTACCAACGGTCACCTTCGCGAGGCATCGAACGCACTGCGGATTCCATTGCACAGCAACGTAATCGGGGCAGGCAGCTGCCGAAAGCCGATTCAGCTCCCCGTCCGCATCTGGTCCGGCGAGGGAGAACGGACTGGGCGAAAACCACGGCCCGGCAACGCAGACTTCCTTGCGTGGCGGCAATCGGGCGCTCGCGTGCGCCGGGGCGCTCGCCGCGGCGGGCGGCGGGCTTGCCCTGCCGAGCGCGCACTACCTTCCGCCGCAGCTGCCGCCGGGCACCGCGGAACCCGACCTGGATCTCGGACTTCGGCTGGCCCGCGCCGGAGCGTTCGCGCTGGCGTTCCTCACCCTCCGCCGATGCCAAGGCGAGCCGATGGCCTTCACCATTCCGACCGGCATCGCGGCAGCGGGAATCCCCCTGCGCTACCTCGTGATCACGCTCCCCGACGCGTACCGGCTCGCCCCCGTCCGCCGAGGTCCAGCCCGCGATGAGGGGGTGGGTGCTGCTTGGTTTCAGCCGCGGCGGCAAATGTCCAACGGGCGCGACAAAGTCACTGCAGCAGCGCGACGCACTCCACGTGATGCGTCATCGGGAACGCGTCGAACGCCCGCAGGTCCGTCAGCGAATACCCGTGCTCGGAAAAGAACTGCACATCCCGCGCCAACGCCGCCGGATCGCAAGCCACGTAGACGATCCGGTCCGGCTCGCCCTCGGCGATCGCGTTGACGACCGCTCGGCCGGCACCCTTGCGCGGCGGGTCGAGCACCACGACGTCGACCGGCGTCGGAGCGTCCCCGATGAGGTGTTCCACGCGTCCGGAACGCCAGCTGACCTGCGGCAGGTCGGCGAGGTTGCGCTCGCCGTCGGAGACCGCGCGCCGGCCGGATTCGATGGCCAGCACCTGGCCGTCCGGGCCGACCTGTTCGGCGAGCACCGAGGCGAACAGCCCGACCCCGGCGTACAGGTCCCAGGCCACCCCGCCGCTCGGCGAGTCCGCCCACTCCCGCACGAGTTCCGCCAGCGTGTCCGCCGCGCGCGGGTGGACCTGCCAGAAGCCGTGCGCGTCAAGCCGCCAGTCGCGCCCGGCCGCGTGCTGGACCGCCATGCCGCCGGACAGCTGCTTGCCCTGGGTCCGCCCGCGCACCGTGGCGAGTTCGCGCAGGTGGAGATGGTTCTCGCCGTCACTGGTGACTTCCAGTTCGGTGCCCGGCCGCCAGCGTTTGCTCAATGCGGTGTCAAGCGAACCCGGCACGGCGATCGGGCAGTCGTCGATCGGGATGACGCGGTGGCTGTGGTGCGCCCGCAACCCGGCTTGGCCGTCCCGTCCGGCGACGAGCCGCACCCGGCTGCGCCAGCCGAGCGGGCCGCCTTCGAGCGGTTCCACGACCACGTCGCGGGTGATCCCGGCGAGCCGCTGCAGCTGTTCGGCCACCACCGCGGCCTTCAGTTCCCGCTGATAGGCCGGCTCGGCGTGCTGCCAGTCGCAGCCTCCGCAACCGCCGGGGGCGGCGAGCGGGCACGGCGGCGTCACCCGGTGCTCGGACCCGCCGAGCACCTCGATCGCGTCGGCGCGGCAGAACGAGCCGCCTTTGTCCTCGGTCACTTCCGCCCGCACGCGTTCGCCGGGCAGCGCGTGCCGCACGAACAGCACTCGTCCGTCCACACGCGACACACAGTGCCCGCCGTGCGCGACTGGGCCGACTTCCAGTTCCAGGATCCGGCCTAGCCAGCTCTCGGTCATTCTGATGATTCCTTAGTCGCAGGGGCTGGCTTCGGGGCATCGGCGGGGCGAGGCAGCGCAGGTCCAGTGGGGGTGAAGCCGCGCCGGACGTCACCGGCGGACGGGCGGGCCTTGCGCAGCCGCGCGACCGCCTTCTGCGACGACTCCAGCTGCCACGGCACGCTCGCCACGACCACACCGGGTTGGAACAGCAGCCTTCCCTTGAGCCGCAACGCACTCTGGTTGTGCAGCACCTGCTCCCACCAGTGCCCCACGACGTACTCCGGAATGAACACCGTGACGACGTCGCGCGGGTTGGCGCCGCGGACCCGCTTCACGTAATCCAGCACCGGTTTCGTGATTTCCCGGTACGGCGATTCGACGACCTTCAACGGCACCTTGAACTTGTGCGCTTCCCATTCCTGGGTGAGCGCCCGGGTGTCGGCGTCGTCCACGTTGACCGTGACCGCTTCGAGCACGTCCGGGCGCATCGCCTTGGCGTAGGCCAGCGCGCGCAGTGCCGGCCGGTGCAGCTTGGACACCAGCACGATCGCGTGGTTGCGCGAGGGCAGCACGGTCGGCGCGTCGCCCATGTCCTTGAGTTCCTCCGACACCCGGTCGTAGTGCTTCCGGATCGCGGTCATCAGCGCGAAGATCGCCACCATCGCGGCGATCGCGATCCACGCGCCGAGCAGGAACTTGGTGATCAGCACGATCACCAGCACGGTGCCGGTCATGGTGAGGCCGATCGCGTTCACCGTCTGCGAACGGCGCATCCGCCGCCGCGCCGCCGCGTCGGTCTCCTTGGCCAGCAACCGGTTCCAGTGCCGGATCATGCCCGCCTGGCTCACCGTGAACGACACGAACACGCCCACGATGTACAGCTGGATCAGCCGGGTGACCTCGGCGTCGAACGCGATGATCAGCACGAGCGCGAAAATCGCGAGGAAAAGAATGCCGTTGGAGAACGCCAGCCGGTCGCCCCGGGTGTGCAGCTGCCGCGGCAGGTAGCGGTCCTGGGCGAGGATCGAGCCGAGCACCGGGAAGCCGTTGAACGCGGTGTTCGCGGCCAGCAGCAGGATGATGCCGGTGGAGAACGAAATGTAGTAGAACGCGGGCGGGAAGTCGGCGAACACCGCGTGCGCGATCTGCGCGACGATCGTCTTCTGCTCGTATCCCGCGGGCGCGCCGGCCAGCTGCCGCGCCGGGTCCTCGGCGAAGTTCACCTTCGTGACGACCGCGAGCGTGATGATCCCGACGAGCATGGTCACCGCGAGCACGCCCATCAGCAGCAGTGTGGTGGCCGCGTTCTTGGACTTCGGCTTGCGGAACGCGGGCACGCCGTTGCTGATCGCCTCGACCCCGGTCAGCGCCGCCGCGCCGGACGAGAACGACCGCAGGACCAGGAACACGAACGCGAAGCCGGCCCAGTTGCCTTCCTCGTGCAGCGTGAATCCGGCGCTCTCGGCGCGCATCTCGGTGCCGGTGAAAGTCCGGAACAGGCCCCAGACGACCATCACCAGAATGCCGATGATGAAACCGTAGGTGGGAATGGCGAACGCTTTGCCCGATTCGCGCACTCCGCGCAGATTGAGGGCGGTCAGCACGGCGACGATCACCACCGCGGCGAGCACTTTGTGGCTGGCCACCCACGGAATCGCCGAGCCGATGTTCGCGACGCCGGACGAAGTGGACACCGCGACGGTCAGCACGTAGTCGACCAGCAGCGCGCTCGCCACCGTCAGGCCGAACTTCCCGCCGAGGTTGGTCGTCGCGACCTCGTAGTCGCCGCCGCCGCTCGGGTACGCGTGCACGTTCTGCCGGTACGACGCCACGACGACGAGCATGACCAGCGCGACCGCGATGCCGATCCAGGGCGCGAAGGCGTACGCGGACAGGCCGGCGACGCTCAGCGTCAGGAAGATCTCCTCCGGCGCGTAGGCCACGCTGGACAGCGCGTCGGAGGCGAAAATGGGCAGCGCGATGCGCTTGGGCAACAAGGTGTGGGCGAGACGGTCGCTGCGGAACGGACGTCCTAGGACCAGCCGCTTCAGCACTGTCGGGAACTTCGACACCTGCAGAATGTACAGCGGAGCGAAGCTCCCCCGCTGAGGGCGGTGGAGGGGAGGACGGTGGAGGTAACCGGGTCGGCGCAAGGTAGGTTCGGCGCTGGTGTCCGAGGGTACCCACGACCGGGTCATCCGCACCCTGCGAGGAGGCTAAGCGTGCACGTGGTGATCATGGGATGCGGCCGCGTCGGCGCGTCTCTGGCCGCGGCGCTGGAGCGGCTCGGCCACGACGTGGCCGTCATCGACAAGAACCAGCAGGCGTTCCGCAGGCTGGGCAGCGACTTCCACGGCCAGCAGGTCGTCGGGGCGGGCTTCGACCGCCGGGTGCTCGTCGAGGCCGGAATCGAGCGCGCGGGCGCTTTCGCGGCCGTGTCGAGCGGCGACAATTCCAACATCATTTCCGCGCGGGTCGCGCGCGAGAACTTCGGCGTCGAGCACGTGGTCGCGCGCATCTACGACCACAAGCGCGCCGCGGTCTACGAACGGCTGGGCATCCCGACCGTCGCGACCGTGCCGTGGACGACCGACCGGTTCCTGCGCACCCTGCTGCCCGACGGCGTCGCTTCCGCGTGGCGCGATCCGTCCGGCAACGTCGCGCTGCTGCAGCTGCCGCTGCACGAGGGCTGGGTCGGCCGCAGCGTGCGCGAACTGCAGGAGACCACCGGCGCGCGCGTGGCGTTCATGATGCGGTTCGGCACGGCGGTGCTGCCGGACGCGAAAACCGTCGTGCAGGCCGACGACGACGTGTGGGTGGCGGCGCGCTCGGGCACCGTCGGAGACGTGACGAGCCTGGCCGCTCGCGCCCCCGAGGAGGAGAACTGATGCGGGTCGCGATCGCGGGCGCGGGAGCCGTCGGGCAGTCCATCGCCGCCGAACTCATCGACGGCAACCACCAGGTGATGCTGATCGAGCGCGACGCCGACGAGTTCGAACCGGAATCCGTTCCGCAGGCCGACTGGGTCCTCGGCGACGCGTGCGAGGTGTCGATCCTGGAGGAGTCGGGCATCGAACGCTGCGACGTCGTGATCGCGGCGAGCGGCGACGACAAGGCGAACCTGGTGGTGTCGCTGCTGGCGAAGACCGAGTTCGCCGTGCGGCGCGTGGTGGCGCGGGTGAACAACCCGGCCAACGAATGGCTGTTCACCGACGCCTGGGGCGTCGACGTGGCCGTGTCGACCCCGCGGATGCTCGCCGCGATGGTCGAGGAGGCGGTGAGCGTCGGCGATCTGGTGCGGCTCATGACGTTCCGGCAGGGGCAGGCGAACCTGGTGGAACTCACCCTGCCGGAGGAGACGCCGCTCGCGGGCAAGCCGGTGAGCGAACTGGCGCTGCCGCGCGACGCGGCGCTGGTGACCATCCTGCGCGGCGACCGGGTGATCGTGCCGCAGCCGGAGGACCCGCTGGAGGCGGGCGACGAGCTGCTGTTCGTCGCGACCTCGGACGTCGAGCCGGAGATCCGGACGGCGCTGGGCTACTGAGCCGCGGAAAAGGGGCGGGTCCGCGACGGGCCCGCCCCTTTTCCGTGCGCCGGATCAGGTCTCGGGAGTCGGCGCCTGCGCGTACTTCTCCCGCAGGCGCGCCTCCACCTGCGCGTCGGTTTCCGGCTCCGGTTCTTCCTCGGCGAGCGCCTTCAGCCGCTTGTCGGAGCGGCGGACCGCCCACACGACCACCAGCAGCCCGATCGCATACAGCGGGTAGCCCATCGCGATCTTGGCGAACGCGAGCCAGCCGGTCTGGTTTCCGTCGTACAGCCAGCGCTGCACCACGAACCGGGCGGCGAAGATGACGGCCATCGCCAGCGTCGCGACGTCGTAGCCGTAGCGCGACGGCTTGTCCTTGCGCCAGGCGGTGCCGTTGCCGTTGAGCGCGTTCCAGACGACGCCCGCCAGCGGCCAGCGCACCAGCACGGAGATCACGAACACGGCGCAGTACGCGAGGCTCGCCCAGATGCCGAAGAGGAAGAACCCCTTCGCGGACCCGGTGCGGAACGCGATGAACGCCGCGATCGCGACGCCGAAGAACCCCGAGATGGCCGGCTGCAGCGGCTCCTTGCGCACGACGCGCAGGACGGTGATCGCCACCGCGCTGCCGATCGAGCCCCAGATCGCCACGGTGAGCCCGAAGAACGCGTTCAGCAGGACGAAGACGATGACCGGCACCGAGGAGTAGAACAGGCCGGAAACCCCGCCCATCTGCTCCATCAGCGTCGGCTGCCGCTCTTCGTCGTCCCCGTTTCCGGGCACGTCCTTCTGGTCGCGGGGAGCAGCGGGTTCAGTCACGAGAGTTGATCACCCTACCGGGCTCTGGAGTTCGTAATACGGGTTGTAGAGCACCTTCTGCCCGTCCCGTTCGGCCATCCGGCCGCGAACCTTGACAGTACGGCCGGGCTCGATGCCGGGAATCCGGCGCCGACCCAACCAGATTAGCGTCACGCCCTGCGTGCCGTCGAACAGCTCCGCCTGCAGCGAGGCGGGCCCGCCGGTCGGCGACAGCTCGACGCTGCGCAGTCTGCCGAGCACTGTCACCTCTTCGCCGGACCGGCAGTCGCAGGCGCGCTGCGCGCCTTCGGCACCCGACCTCTCGGACATTTCGTCGGCGTCGAGGTCTTCGACGTCGCTGGTCAGCTTGCGAACCAACCGGCTGAAGTAGCCGCCGTCCTTGGCGGACATGGTGTGCTCCTGTGCTCCGGGGCCCCCGACTTCGTCCGGCCCGTGCGTGTTCCAGCGTAGCTGCGGTCCCAGTCAGGGAAACGGGTTTGGGGCAAGATCGCAACGTGACGTCCGCAATCCGTTTCCCGGCCGCTGTCCTCCTGCCCGGTACCGGCTCTGACGAGGTCTTCGTGCGCTCGGTGTTCGGCGGGCCGCTCGCCGCGCTGGGCGTGCCGCTGATCACGCCCGCGCCGGGTGCCGGGGACGGTCTCGCGGAAGGGTTTTTGGCCGAGCTGGACCGTCTCGCCGACCGGCACGGGACGCTGCTGGTGGGCGGGATCTCGTTCGGGGCGCAGCTCGCGGCGGAGTGGGCGGTGGCGAATCCCGGGCTTTGCGGGGGGCTGCTCGCGGCGCTCCCGGCCTGGAACGGGGAATCCGGGCAAGCACCCGCGGCGCTGGCTGCGACGGTTACCGCGGATCTGGTGGCTGCCGCGGGGGTGGACGGGGCGCTGGCACAGGCCGCGGCGGGGAGTCCGGAGTGGCTCGCGGAGGAACTGGGCCGGGCTTGGCGGCGGCACGGGGAGGGGCTGGAGGCCGGGTTGCGGGCGGCGGCGGGGAGAGCCGCGCCGGCGTTGGCGGATTTGCGGGGCGTGGAGGTTCCGGCCGGGGTGGGCGGATGCGCGGATGATCCGGTTCATCCTGCTTCGGTTGCCCGGGAGTGGGCTCGGGCGCTGCCCCGGGGGAGGTACGGGGAGACGTCGCTGGCCGCGGTGGGGCGGGATCGGGAGGCGTTGGGGAGGGCGACTGTTTTGGCGTTTTTGCGGGCGTTGTGAGGATGCGCCGAGGAGGCCCTCACGCAATGGTGTCCGTGAGGGCCGCCTGGAGAGCGAAAGCGGTCAGCCCTGTTGTTCGGCGATGTGCTGGGCGACCGCGTCGGGGAGGGTGATGGGGAGCGGGGTGCGCACCGGCATCGGGGAGTTGCCTCGGTCCACGACGGTGCGGCGCACGATCGCCCGCAGTACTTCGGGGGCTTGCGAGGCAGTGGACTGCGGGCCCGCGATCACGCCGCGCAGCATCCAGCGCGGGCCGTCCACTCCGACGAAGCGCAGGGCTACGTCGCCGACGATCGCGGACAGTTCCATGCCCCACTCTCCTCGGCCGATGTTGACCTTCGCGCCGTCCGCGCGGAGCTGGTCGGCGAGTTCGTTGCTCACCTCGCGCCACAGGCCGCCGGACTTCGGGGCCGCGTAGGCGCTGACGGTGATCTGCCCGGCTTCGGTCACGACGTGCACCGCGCGCACGCCGCCTTCCTCCGGGTCCATTTCGACCTGCACCTGCGAACCGTCGGGCACCGGCACGCGCACCGAGCCCAGGTCGATGCGCGGGATGCCGTCTTCTTCGGCTTCGGCGGCGTCGAACGGGCCGTCGGCGGTCTCCGACAGCTGGTCCTCGGGTTCGAGCGCGTCCTCGGCGCCGTCAGCTTCGGCGTTCTCGCCGCGCTGGGAAGCGACGCCTCCGGTCTCGTCGTCGCCGGACCGGCGCTTGCGTCCGAAAATCCCCACTATCGTTCCGTTCCTTCCCCGGTGCCCGCGCCGGTGTCTCCGGCGCCGGGTGCCAGTGTGGCGTGCCCGCCGGTCGAGCCGTAACCTCCCGCGCCGCGTTCGGTCGTCTCGAGTTCGGCGACCTCGACGAACTCCGCGTGCTCCACCCGCTGGACCACCAGCTGCGCGATCCGGTCGCCGCGCGCCAGCACGATCTTCTCGCGCGGGTCGTGATTGACGAGGCAGACTTTGATCTCGCCGCGATAGCCCGAGTCGATCGTGCCGGGAGTGTTCACCACCGACAATCCGACGCGCGCCGCGAGCCCCGAGCGAGGGTGCACGAACCCGGCGTACCCGGCGGGCAGCGCGATCGCGACCCCGGTGCCGACGACCCCGCGTTCGCCGGGTCCGAGCACGATATCCGAGGTGGTGACGAGATCGGCCCCGGCGTCGCCGGGCCGGGCATAGGCGGGCGGCGGGACTTCGGGGTCGAGCCGCTGGAGGAGGACCTGAACGCTGGACACGGGCGGCGAGACTACCCTTGCCGTGTGGCTGACCGCGTGAACACCGCCGCGACGGGCGTCGTCGCACACTCCGAACGGCTCTACCTGCCGTGGTGGGGCTGGCCCCTGCCGATGGCCGGAGCGATCCTGCTGGGCGTCGAGGTCCACCTGGGCTACCCGTCCATCCCGATGTGGATCCCGCTCGCGATCGCCGTGCCGGTCATGGCCGCCCTCCTGCTCTCCCTCGGCAGGGCGAAAATCAAGGTCACCAGCGGCGACGACCCCGAACTTTGGGTCGGCGACGCCCACCTGCCGCTCCGCTACGTCGGCGAGATCACGGTCGTGGAAGGCGACGCCAAACGCCACGCCCTGGGCCGCGACGGCGACCCCGCCGCCTTCGTCCTGCACCGAGGCTGGGTAGGCCCCGCAGTCCGCATCACCCTGACCGACCCGGCAGACCCCACCCCGTACTGGCTCTTCAGCACCCGCAAACCACAGCGAGTGGTCGAGTTGCTCCGCAACGCCTGACCCGCACGCCTCAGGTTTCGTGAGGGAACCCCCCACCCGCAAACCGCCGCCGCTGCACCCACCATCAAGGCACCCAGCCCCTCCCGCCGCAGCCGATGCACCCACCATCGAGGCACCCAGCCCCTCCCCCGCACCCCGATCCGAAGCCTCCCTGCGGTTCGGGGGTGCTTGTCAAGGCATCTTTCCCGCCTTGACAAGCACCCCCGAACCGTCAGCACACTCAACCTTCGGGGTGCCCCACGCGACCACCCGGGCGCAATGTCGCCCCAGGCGACGAGCCGCCCCCGCCCCCGACACGAGTAAGGGGGCCGGCCACACCGGCCGACCCCCGTGCTTACCCGGTCTTCCCACGACCGCGAAACGCTGTCCCCGTGAATCTCCCCTGGATCTGCCCTGGAAAATCCCCAGGTCAGGCGCAATCGCGGCAGATCAGCCTGCCGCCGTTGTCCTCGGCGAGCCTGCTCCGGTGGTGCACCAGGAAGCACACCGAGCAGGTGAACTCGTCCGCCTGCTTCGGCACGACCTTCACGGTCATGTCTTCCCCGGAGAGCCCGGAAAGGTCCGCGCCGGGAAGTTCGAAGTTCTCCGCGGTCGCGTCCTCGTCGACGTCGACGACGCCGGACTGGTTCTCGTTCCGCCGGGCCTTCAGCTCCTCCAACGAGTCTTCGGCCAGCTCGTCGGCTTCGCTGCGGCGCGGAGCGTCGTAGTCGGTAGCCATGGTGTCCCTCACCCCTGCGATTCAGCGTGTCGTCCTGCACCGGTTCCGGAGGCGCCCGATACCGGTCGTGCCGCTGGTCAACGTTCCAGCGCCCCTGTTTGTGCCCGGCCCGCGAGTGACCCAGGTCTCAGCCTGGCGGGCCTCGTTCTGCGGCCGGAGCCCGGGAAGGGTAGCTCACCGCCGGGCGCGCCTCGCACCGAGTCGGACATTGCCGCTCCAGCGTCACCCGGGAGGGGGAACGCGCAGGTGAGACGCCTGTCCTCCGTTCGGGTTGCCCCGCCGTCGTAAACATCACCTCGCCGCCGAGCCCGCTTGCCCGCGCGGAGCCGTCCGTGGTGCGATCGCCCCGGAGGGGCATTACGCGGAACGGGTGAAGGTGACCCGCGACACCGCGCGCCGCGAACAGCGCCTAGGCTCACCGGCTACCACGCCGGTGCGTACGCTGGCGGTTACCGCGAGGCGCGGCGGGGCGACCGCGGCCGGTTCTGCGAGGGGAAGGGACGGGGCAGGTGGCGTCGGGGAACGGGGCGGGTAACCGTGGTGCGCGGCCTTATCGCAAGCACCGTCCGCTGCCCGCGTTGATCGTGATCGGCGTGCTCGCGCTCGGCGCGGTGTTCGTCTGGGTCAACGCCGTGGTCGGCCGCGGCGACATCGACGAGGCGGTGCGCTGCAGCCCGGAGCCCAAGGCGCCGCCGGGAATCACCTACACGTCAGTCCCGCACAACGGCTTGGACGACCGTTCGCCGATGCCCCCGGACAAGGTCGCGCTGAAGGTGCTCAACGCCAGCAGCACGCGCGGGCAGGGCAGCATCGCCACCAACGCGCTGCGCGAACTCGGCTTCACCGCGATCGGCGATCCCGGCAACGACCCGGCCTACCCGAAGGGCGACGCGCGCTGCCGCGGCCAGATCCGGTACGGCGACAACGGCGCCGCCGCGGCCCGCACGGTCAGCCTGGTGGTCCCCTGCGCGGAGCTGGTCCACGACACCCGCAAGGACGCCAGTGTCGACCTGGCCACCGGCAAGCTCTTCACCGACGTCCAGCCGCGGCCCGAGGCGGTCACGGTCCTCAAGCAGCTCACCGCCTGGTCGCAGGCGCACCAGGGCGGCGGCAGCAGCGAGCAGTCCGCAGGCCCCGGCGCGCCGGTGATCGATCAGACGCTCCTGGCCTCGGCGCGCTCCGTCACCTGCTGACCCCCTCGGGAGTGCTGATCAGCACTCCCGAGCCAGTTCACACCTCCGCCGCGCCTCCCTCGGCCAACGCCGCGCGCAGTTCCGCCGCGATCCCCGGTGACGCCGCGAACGTCGCGTCCTCTCCCAGATCCGCCGCTTCGCCCGGCAGCAGCACCGTCGCGCCCGCCTCCCGCGCGATCAGCGCTCCGGCCGCCCAGTCCCAGCGGTGCAGACCGTGCTCGAAGTACCCGTCCAGCCACCCCGCCGCGACCGCGCACAGGTCCAGCGAAGCCGCGCCCCGGCGGCGGATGTCGCGCACCTGCCCGACCAGATCCGCGGTCAGCCTGCCCTGCCGGACCCGGCGGTCCCGCGCGTAGGAGAACCCCATCCCGACGAGCGCCAGGTCCAGCCGGTCCGCCGCGGACACCGACAGCCGGTCGCCGCCGAGCCACGCACCGCCGCCGCGGACGGCCGTCCAGCGCCGGCCGCTCACCGGCTCCACGACCGCTCCCGCGACCGACACCCCGTCGATCTGCGCCGCGATCGACACCGCGAAGGCCGGCAGCCCGTAGAGGAAGTTGACGGTCCCGTCGATCGGGTCGACCACCCAGGTGACCCCGCCGCCGAGCGCTCCCCCGCCCTCCTCGCCGAGCACCGGTTCCCCGGGCCGGATCCGCTCCAGCCGGGCGCGGACCAGTTCCTCCGACTCCCGGTCCACCGCCGTCACCACGTCGGTCTCCGCCGACTTCGTGTCCACCGCGACCTCGCCGCCGGACCGCATCCGCACCCACGCCGTCCGGACCAGGTGCGCGGCCTCGACCGCGATCTGCTCGGCGGTGTTCTTCAGGTCGTTCGGCATCGCCTCGTCAACTCCCACGCCCGCCATGTCACCACATCCGGTTAAAGTCTCCGCAGCAGACTTCTGAATCGTGCGAGAAGGGACCACGTCAGTGACGGCGACCCGAGGTTTCGGAATCGACATCGGCGGCAGCGGGATCAAAGGCGCGCTGGTCGATTTGGAACAGGGACAGCTCATCGGGGACCGGCACCGGATCGAAACGCCGCAGCCGTCGACGCCGGACGCGGTGGCGGACGTCGTCGCCGAGATCGTCCGGGCGGCGGAGTGGGACGGCCCGGTCGGCGTGACGCTTCCCGCGGTGGTCAAGAGGGGCACCGCGCACACCGCGGCCAACATCGACCACAAGTGGATCGGCACGGACGCCGAGACGCTCTTCGCGAAGCGGCTCGGCAAGAGCGTCGAGGAGGTCACGATGCTCAACGACGCCGACGCCGCGGGCCTCGCCGAAATCCGCTTCGGCGACGCGGCCGCGCGCACCGGCGTGACCGCGCTGCTCACCTTCGGCACCGGCATCGGCAGCGCGCTGTTCCACGACGGCAAGCTCGTGCCCAACACCGAATTCGGCCATCTGGAGGTCGACGGCCACGACGCGGAAAAACGCGCCGCCGCTTCGGTGAAGGACAACGAGGGCCTGTCCTATCCGCAGTGGGCCAAGCGGGTGCACCGGTACCTCTCGGTGCTGGAGAACCTGATCTGGCCGGACCTGTTCATCGTCGGCGGCGGCGTCAGCAAGAAGGCCGAGAAGTGGGTGCCGCTGCTGGACATCCGCACGCCGGTGGCCGTCGCGTCGCTGCAGAACAACGCGGGCATCGTCGGGGCCGCCGCGGCCGCCGCGGAGGGCGCCGGGCACTGAGCGGCCGGTCCGCGCCGGGTCTCGGACCGGTCGCCGCGAGGCGCCGGGAAGGGGGCCGGAGGGTGATCGCTTCGCGACGCAGTGGGCCGGCGTCGTTACAATGGAACACGGCGCAGGAGCTGCGGAGGCAAAACCGCAGGCCGAGGCGTGTTCCCCGAATGTGAGGCAGCTGAGGTGGCGACATCTCGGCTCGTCATGATCGACCGCTGCGAAAGGGCGTAAGTGGCAGCCGCAAGAACCGCAACCCGAAGCGGGACGAAGACAGCGACCGAAGCCGGCGAGCCGGCCGACGAGGCAGCCACCGGAGCGGCGAAGTCCCCGGCGCGCAAGACCGCCGCGAAGACGGCGGGCGCGAAGAAGACTCCGGCCAAGAAGGCTCCGGCGAAGAAGGCCGCCGCGAAGGGTCCGAAGACCGACGACGGCGATCCCGACGGCCCGGTCGACCTCGACGAGGCCGAACTCGACAGCCCGGACCTGTCCGATCTCGAAGAGGTCGAGGTCGACGTCGTCGACGAGACGGTCAACGACGCGTCCGACGACGAGGAGGACGACGACTCCGAGGACGAGGCCGAAGCGAGCGAGGGGGCCGCGGGCGCCGCGACGTCCACCGCCGCCCGCCGCCGCGCGACCGCCGCCGAGAAGGGCGGCAAGTCCTCGGACAACCCGGACTTCGTGTGGGACGAGGAGGAGTCCGAGGCGCTGCGCCAGGCGCGCAAGGACGCCGAGCTCACCGCGTCGGCCGACTCGGTCCGCGCCTACCTCAAGCAGATCGGCAAGGTCGCGCTGCTGAACGCCGAGGAGGAGGTGGAGCTCGCCAAGCGGATCGAGGCGGGGCTCTACGCCGCCGAGCGCGTGCGCACCGCCGAGGAGGAGGGCGAGAAGCTCGTCACCCAGATGCGCCGCGACCTCAAGTGGATCGTGCGCGACGGCGAGCGGGCCAAGAACCACCTGCTGGAGGCGAACCTCCGGCTCGTGGTGTCGCTGGCCAAGCGCTACACCGGCCGCGGCATGGCGTTCCTGGACCTGATCCAGGAGGGCAACCTCGGCCTGATCCGCGCGGTGGAGAAGTTCGACTACACCAAGGGCTACAAGTTCTCCACGTACGCCACGTGGTGGATCCGCCAGGCGATCACCCGCGCGATGGCCGACCAGGCGCGCACCATCCGCATCCCGGTGCACATGGTCGAGGTCATCAACAAGCTCGGCCGCATACAGCGCGAACTCCTCCAGGACCTCGGCCGCGAGCCGACGCCCGAGGAGCTCGCCAAGGAAATGGACATCTCGCCGGAGAAGGTCCTGGAGATCCAGCAGTACGCGCGCGAGCCGATCTCGCTGGACCAGACCATCGGCGACGAGGGCGATTCGCAGCTCGGCGACTTCATCGAAGACTCCGAGGCGGTCGTCGCGGTCGACGCGGTGTCGTTCACGCTGCTGCAGGACCAGCTCCAGTCGGTGCTGCAGACGCTGTCCGAGCGCGAGGCGGGCGTGGTCCGGCTGCGCTTCGGCCTCACCGACGGCCAGCCGCGCACCCTCGACGAGATCGGCCAGGTCTACGGAGTCACGCGCGAGCGGATCCGGCAGATCGAGTCGAAGACGATGTCGAAGCTGCGCCACCCGTCGCGTTCGCAGGTGCTGCGCGACTACCTGGACTGAGCTTCTCCGGTTCCCGCGAGAAACCCCGCCCCGCACTCCGCGGCGGCGGGGTTTCTGCGTTTTACCGACAACGACGCCCGCGGCATCGGCCCGGCATTTCCGCGAAATCCTTCCTTCGTCTGACCACAGTGGACGCCGGCCAGTCCGGAAAACTCGGAGACACCGGGTCCCGATGCGAATTACGCTGCGCCGCAAGAGTAATTCGCGCAGTGCGTCGCGGCGGGCGAACGTGCATCCGAACGTGCGGCTCGCGGAGCCTCGGAGCGGCGAGCGTCGCGCACGTGTCCGTTTCCCGTTCACAACCGTTCACCCGGAACCCCGGAACCGTTCCGGAACACTCATCGCCGGTGCACGGTCGCGCACCCACCGCGACACTGGGACCCGGGCAAGGGGCTAAAGTCGGTTGTTCTCCCCCCGAACGCGAAAATCGTGATTGTTTGGTTGCCTGAAAACGAAGATCGCACCGGCTGATCGCCATTAGGCTGCGCCCACAACGAGCGTCAGTATTGGAAGGCAGCACCGCCCAGTGTTTTCGACGAAAACTCAATCGCGAGCGAGCCAGGGATGCCCGGCGGCGCGGAGCGGATCCTCCGGCCCCGGTGAAGCGAGGCAACTGTGATCGGGTTCCTCCTCCGCAGACTCGTCAACTACATCGCCCTGTGCCTCGTCGCGACCTTCGCGGCGTTCTCCTTGGCGTCGCTGTCGTTCAGCCCGCTGGACGCGCTCAAGCTGCGCAATCCGCCTGCTCCGCAGGCGACCATCGACGCCAAGGCCGCCGAACTGCACCTGGACCAGGCGATCCCGCACCGGTTCTTCACCTGGCTGGGCGGCGTGTTCCAGGGCGACTTCGGCCGCACCGTCGCCGATCAGGCGATCACCGACGAACTGTTCCGCCGCGCGGGCGTGAGCCTGCGGCTGTTCCTGCTCGGGATCACGATCGGCATCATCATCGGCGTGCTGGTCGGCGTGATCAGCGCGATCCGGCAGTACAAGATCAGCGACTACATCGCCACCACGTTCTCCTTCGTGGTGCTGTCGACGCCGGTGTTCGTGATCGCCACGATCCTCAAGGCGGGCGCGCAGTCGGTCAACGACAACCTGATCGACGGCTACCAGTTCTTCATCGTGCAGGGCGAGGGCGGCGCGGTCGACGGCGGTTTCGGCGACGTCCTGCTCGACCGGCTGCAGCACATCATCGTGCCGACCCTGGCGATCGTGCTGACCCAGGTCGCCTACTACAGCCGCTACCAGCGTTCGGCGATGCTCGACGTGCTCGGCTCGGACTTCCTGCGCACCGCGCAGGCCAAGGGCCTCACCCGCAGGCGCGCGCTGTTCAAGCACGGCCTGCGCACCGCGCTGATCCCGATGGCGACGCTGTTCGCGTTCGGCTTCGGCCTGCTCATCACCGGCGGCGTCTTCACCGAGAAGATCTTCGGCTGGTACGGCATGGGCGACTGGCTGGTGACCGGCATCCAGAAGCAGGACACCAACATCGTCACCACCGTGACCCTGTTCATCGCGATCTGCGTGCTGCTCGCCGGCTGGCTCGCGGACGTGCTCTACGCCGCGCTCGACCCGAGGGTGAGGATCTGATGGCCGCCCCATTGAACGAGGCCGACCTCGCCGACTCGGCCGTCGCCGCCACCGAAACGGAGACCGGGCAGCAGAGCGGGAAGTCCTCCAGCCGCGGCAGGCTCGTCTCCCGCCGGTTCTTCCGCAACAAACTGGCCGTCGCCGGCCTGGTCGTGATCCTCCTGTTCTACGTACTGGCGTTCACCTACAGCTGGTATTCGCCGTGGGGCTACGACGAACTCGACCCGGCCTCGACGCTGATGCCGCCGGACGGCACGCACTGGTTCGGCACCAACCAGATCGGCGGCGACATGTTCGCGCAGACCATGCGCGGGCTGCAGAAGTCGCTCACCATCGGCCTGCTGGCCGCGCTGTTCTCCACCGGCGTGGCCTCGATCGTCGGCTCCGCGGCCGGGTACTTCGGCGGCTGGACCGACCGGGTGTCGATGTGGGTCGTCGACCTGCTGCTGATCCTGCCGCCGTTCCTGATCATCTCGATCCTGTCGCCCGCTTTCCGCGGCAAGACCTGGCTGATCCTGGTCGGCCTGATCGCCCTGTTCCAGTGGATGATCACCGCCCGCATCGTCCGCGGCATGACGCTGACGCTGCGCGAGCGCGAGTTCGTGAAGGCCGCCAAGTTCATGGGCCAGTCCCCGTGGCGGATCATCTTCAAGCACATTGTGCCGAACATGGCTTCGCTGCTGATCATCGACGCGACGATCAACGTCGGTGTCGCGATCATCATGGAGACGTCGCTGTCGTTCTTCGGCTTCGGCGTGCAGGCGCCGGACGTTTCGCTGGGCACGCTGATCTCGGCGGGCTCCGACGCGGTCCGCACGTTCCCGTGGCTGTTCTACATCCCGGCCGGGTTCCTGGTGTTCACCGTGCTCGCGGTGAACTTCGTCGGCGACGGCCTGCGCGACGCGCTCGACCCGTCGTCCAGCCGGTCGCGGCGCAAGGAACGCAAGCGGATCAAGGAAAACACAGCGAAAACGTCCTCTTCTTCGCCGCAGACCGTGGGAGCAGAAGCATGAGCGCCGCACTCGAGCTGAGCGCGGAAACGGGCAAGCCGACTGGCACCGTGCTTGAGGTTTCCGACCTCGAAGTGTCCTTCCCGTCCGAGTCCGGCCGCGTGCACGCGGTGCGCGGGCTGAACTACCAGGTCGCCGCGGGCGAGGTGCTCGGCATCGTCGGCGAGTCCGGTTCGGGCAAGTCGGTGTCGTCGCTGGCGGTGATGGGACTGCTGCCGCCGCAGGCGCGCGTGTCGGGCTCGATCCGGTTCCAGAACAGCGAATTGATCGGCAAGTCCGACACCGAATTGTCGAAGATCCGCGGCAAGAAGATCTCGATGGTCTTCCAGGACCCGCTGTCCGCGCTGACCCCGGTGTACACCGTCGGCGCGCAGATCGCCGAAGCGCTGCTGGTGCACGGCAGGGGCACGATCACCAAGCAGCAGGCGAACAACCGCGCGGTCGAACTGCTCGACCTGGTCGGCATCCCGAACGCGGCGGCGCGGGCGAAGGCGTTCCCGCACGAGTTCTCCGGCGGCATGCGCCAGCGCGCGGTGATCGCCATCGCGATCGCCAACGACCCGGACCTGATCATCGCCGACGAGCCGACCACCGCGCTCGACGTGACGGTGCAGGCGCAGGTGCTGGAGGTGCTGAAGACCGCGCAGGAGGTCACCGGCGCGGGCATCGTGATCATCACGCACGACCTCGGCGTGGTCGCCGGGTTCGCCGACCGGCTGATGGTGATGTACGCCGGGCGCGCGGTCGAGCAGGGTCCGGTCGAAACTCTCTACGCCCAGCCGCGGATGCCGTACACGCTGGGCCTGCTCGGTTCGATCCCCCGCGTCGACGCGCGGGAGAAGCAGCCGCTGGTGCCGATCGAGGGCCAGCCGCCGTCGCTGGTGAACCTGCCGCGGGGCTGCCCGTTCTCGCCGCGCTGCCCGCTCGCGATCGACGCCTGCCGCACGGCTGAGCCGGAGCTGTTCACGATCACGCCGGGCAACCCGAACGCGCCGGTCGACACGACGCACCGGGCCGCCTGCATCCGCACCGAAGAACTCGCCCGTCCCGAAGCGGACGCCGCCGAGGTCTACGGCGCGGAGGTGATCGAGGAGGCCGCGGTCGCGTCCCTGCCGCGCACCCAGCGCTCGACCGTGCTGGACGTGCAGGACCTGCAGAAGCACTACGCGGTCAGCAAGGGCACTGTCTTCAAGCGCAAGGTCGGCGTCGTGCGCGCGGTCGACGGGATCACCTTCGACATCGTCGAGGGCGAAACCCTGGGACTGGTCGGCGAATCCGGCTGCGGCAAGTCGACCACGCTGATGGAGATCCTTGAGCTGGCGGCCCCGGCGCACGGTTCGGTCGCGGTGCTCGGCAAGGACGTGGCGAAGCTCGCGGGCAAGGACCGCAAGGCGATCCGCCGCGACCTGCAGGTGGTCTTCCAGGACCCGATGGCCGCGCTCGACCCGCGGCTGCCGATCGGCGACATCATCGCCGAGCCGATGGTGACGCACGGGTTCTCGAAGGAGCGCATCGACCAGCGGGTGCCGGAACTGCTCGGGCTGGTCGGGCTGCGTCCCGAGCACGCCGACCGGTACCCGGCGGAGTTCTCCGGCGGGCAGCGCCAGCGCATCGGCATCGCGCGGGCGCTCGCCCTGGAGCCGAAGCTGATCGTGCTCGACGAGCCGGTGTCCGCCCTCGACGTGTCGATCCAGGCCGGCGTGATCAACCTGCTGGACGAGCTGAAGGCCAAGCTGGGCCTGTCGTACCTGTTCGTGGCGCACGACCTGTCGGTGGTCCGGCACATCGCCGACCGCGTGGCCGTGATGTACCTCGGCAAGATCGTGGAGATCGGCGACGTCCGCACGGTGTTCGAGGCGCCGCAGCACCCGTACACGCAGGCGCTGCTGTCCGCGATCCCGATCCCGGACCCGGCCAAGGAACGCGAGCGCGGCCGGATCATCCTCACCGGCGACCTGCCCAGCCCGGCGAATCCGCCGTCGGGCTGCCGGTTCCGCACCCGGTGTTTCGTCTTCTCGCAACTGTCCGAAGAGGACAAGCGCAAGTGCGTCGATGTCGAGCCTCCGCGCGAATCCCGCGCGCAGGACCACGACGTCGCGTGC
Organism: Amycolatopsis rubida; assembly: GCF_900115345.1. Classification (GTDB taxonomy): domain Bacteria; phylum Actinomycetota; class Actinomycetes; order Mycobacteriales; family Pseudonocardiaceae; genus Amycolatopsis; species Amycolatopsis rubida. The sequence continues at coordinate 438,891 of NZ_FOWC01000005.1, forward strand.
CACTACGCCAAAACCCGCGAAGTCGTGTAGCCACGATCCGTTGGCACACCAGAAGAAGGAAGGTAAACACATGCGACGGAGAATGGCCGCGATCGTGGCCCCCGTTGCCGCTCTGGGGCTCCTGCTCGCCGCTTGCGGCGGAGGCAGCGGCGGCGGCGACAAGGGTTTGCAGGACGCAGGCACCACGGGCGTCAAGACCTCGGACATCAACGAGCAGCCGCTGGACAAGCTGAAGGACGGCGGCGACTTCAAGTGGCCGGTCGACCAGCTGCCGGACAACTGGAACTACTACCAGGTCGACGGCACGGTCCTGGACGGCGCGAACATGTTCGGCGCGATCCTGCCCTACCCGTTCCCGCAGAACGCGGACGCGACGGTCGGCCTGGACAAGAACTACCTGACCTCGGCCGAGATCGTCAGCAAGGACCCGCAGGTCATCGAGTACAAGATCAACCCGAAGGCCAAGTGGAGCAACGGACGCCAGTTCTCCTGGGAGGACTTCAGCGCGATGACCACCGCGCTGAACGGCAAGAACACCGCCTACCAGGTCTCCAGCACCACCGGCTACGAGGACATCGCCAAGGTCGAGAAGGGCACTGACGACCTCGACGTCAAGGTCACCTTCGCGAAGAAGTTCGCGGAGTGGAAGTCGCTGTTCTCGCCGCTGTACCCGAAGGAGGCGATGGCCGACGCCACCACCTTCAACAAGGGCTGGGCGCAGAAGGCGCAGATCACCGCGGGTCCGTTCAAGATCAAGAACGTCGACTACACCGCCAAGACCGCGGTGTTCGAGCGCGACCCGAACTGGTGGGGCGACAAGCCGAAGCTGGACACCGTGACCTACAAGGTCGTGGACCGTCCCGCGCTGGCGGACGCGTTCGCCAACGGGCAGATCGACTTCTACAACCTGAACAACGACATCAACGCGTTCAAGCGGGCCCAGTCCGACCCGAACGCGGTCGTGCGCCAGTCGACCTACCCCGACTACACGCACATGACGCTCAACGGCGCCTCGTCCTCGATCCTCGCGGACAAGGACCTGCGGCTGGCGGTCATGCGCGGCGTCGACACGGTGACCATCTCGAAGTCGATCCTCGGCCAGATGCAGAAGGACACCACGCCGCTGGGCAACCACCTCTACCTCAAGGGCTCCAAGACCTACGAGGACAACAGCGGCCAGTACAAGTTCGACGTGAACGCGGCCAAGGCGGAGCTGGACAAGCTCGGCTGGAAGCAGTCCGGCGACCTGCGCGCCAAGGACGGCAAGCAGCTGAAGCTGCGCCTGGTGATCCCGTCGGGCACCCCGATCAGCCAGCAGACCGGCCAGATCCTGCAGTCGCAGATGAAGGCGATCGGCGTGGGCATCGACATCGTGGCGGTCCCGTCGGCGGAGTTCTTCAAGAACTACGTGAACGTCGGCAACTTCGACCTCACGCTGTTCCGCTGGATCTCGAACTCGTTCCCGATCGGCGGCAGCAAGGGCATCTACTACCTCGACCCGAAGAACATCAACCAGAACTACGGGCACATCGGCAGCGACAAGCTGAACCAGCTGCTGGACACCGCCGCGCAGGAACTGGACGACACGAAGCGGGCCGCGGACATCAACGCCGCGGACAAGGAGATCTGGGCGCTGGGCCACCAGCTTCCGATCTTCCAGTCGACCGGTGCCTTCGCCGTTCGCAAGACGCTGGGCAACTTCGGTTCGCCGGGCTACGCGAACAACCCGTACGACTACACCAAGATCGGGTTCGTGAAGTAATCCTCCCCCAGCGGGGAACGAAGGAGCGGCGCGGACTCCCCGCGCCGCTCCTTCCTTTGTGGACAGTTAAGGTGATCCCTGTGCGGAAGTTCCTGCAATTGCGGCCGGTTCGGCACATCCTGGTGACGAGTGCGGTCGTGCTCCTCGCGTGCGCCGCGGTGTTCGTGGTGCAGCTGCTGGAGTTCAACAGCACCCGGCCGCGGCTGCAGGGACTGACAGCGACCGCGGCCGGGATCGTCGCCCGGGTCGACGGCAGCACGGTCACGGTGCGGTTCCCGGTGCCGAACCAGCCGGAAGCGAACGCGGCGGTCGAACTGGACACCACTCCCCCGCCGCCGGGCACGAAAGTTCCGGTTCGCTACGACCCGTCAGCCCCTTCGCGCGCGGTCACGACCGGTGCTTCGGCATTGGTGACCGCCGACCGCGCCTCGACGTACGCGACGGTCACGGTGGTCGCGGTGCTCGCGATGCTTGCGGTGAACGGATTCCTGCTCTTCACGCGGTTCGTGCAGCCCTCTCGGCGCAAGGCGGGTACTTCGGTGCTGATGCGGCGGGTGAAGGTGCAGCGCGGGCTGCTGACGCGGTCGTGGCTGGAGACCGACACCGCCACGCCGCGGTGGATCCCGGTGTACTTCTCGCCGACGCTGATCGGCCTGCCATCGCCTTCGCGCGTCGAAGTGCTGGGCGACCTGCGCACGGACCGCCACGTCGCCGTCCGTCTCGACGGCGAGGTGCTGTACCCGGCGGGCTCGGTGCGCACTGGCGAACCTCGCGGCCGCCGGCTGGACAACCCTTCCGAGCCGGACGAGCAACGCACACTCGCCGCGGCCACGCCGGTGCGGCTTGCGCGGCAGTTCCGTGCTGACCTGCCGGTGCTGGCGGTCGCTCCGGTCGTGGGCGCGTTTTGGGCGCTGGTCGACGGCAGCGGTTTCGCGGGCTGGCTGACCGTCAGCGTGCTGATCGCCGCGTTCGGGTTCTGGTGGGCCGCGCTGCGCGGCTCCGACCCGTCCCTCTGACTCCAGCGCTCGCGTCGCCGCCCCCGCGATCAGCTCAAGCCGCAGCGGGGGTCGCACATCACGGCTGCGGGGAAACCCCGGGAACGTTTGCGGGCAGGTCAGGCTCCGGACTCCAGCGCCGCCAGGATTTCCGCCAGCTCCGGATACGACTCCTCGACCTTCCCCTCCTTGCCGAGCCGGTACCGCTCCAACCGCACCGCGCCGAGGTGGCGGGCTTCGTAGTACAACGCCCGCCGCCGCGCCGGCGGGGATGCGTCCGGCCGGCCGTAGGTGTCCCAGAACGAGTCCCGCTTCGAGCCCGTCTTCGCTGACGCCATGCGGATCGTCCAGTCCGCCGCCGGGTCGCCCCACCAGCTGCGGTCGTGGTCGAAGACTCCGACGATCTCCAGTTCCGGGGTCAGCATCACGTTCACGTGCCACAGGTCCCCGTGCAGCAGGCGCGGTTCGGTGATCTCGTCGAGCAGCGCGGCGTCGCGCCTCGCCCAAGCGGCCACCGCGCGCAGGTCCGCTCCGTCGAGGCCGAGGTCTTCGACGTCAGCGGCGTTGTCCTCGAAGTACGCGATCAGCGCTTCGCTCCAGGTCGCGAAATGCGGTCCGGCCACGAGGCCGAAGCCGGGCCCGCGCACGTCGTGGACGGTGCGGGTGATTTCGCCGAGCTGATGGAAGTACGGCGTCCGCTCCCGCGGCTCGAAGCCAGCGAGGATTTCCGGTCCGGGCGCTCCGGGGAGAACGGCCTGCAGCACGTAATCGCGGCCGATGACCTGGTGGGTGAAGTCGGCGGCGAGCGTGCGCGGCATCAGCGGCGAGATCGGCGCGAAGTACGGCGCGGCAAGGTATTCGTTGCGCATGAACTGGGGCTCGATCCGGGTCTGGCGCGCCGGTTCCGGGGCGACGCGCAGGATCGCCGGGCCGTCGGCCAGCTCCACCCGGTAGGTGTTGTTGTACCCGCCCCATCCGATTTCGACGGCGGACCGCACACTGCTGCCGAGCGCACGACGGCAGAGCAGTTCGATCTGGTCGGCGGAGAGGGGTTGCTGGAACGCGTCCGAGGGCCGGTGTTGAGGCTGGAAGTCCACCGGGGCATCTTGGCACTCCGTTCAGGACAGCACGAATCCTTTACGGCTCAGCGAATCCTCGATCCGCAGCCGTTCGAGGTCCCGGTCGGCGCCCTCGCGCACTCCGCCGAGCCGGTGTTCGACGCCGATCTCGCGGCAGGCGGTGACGAGCAGTTCGTCGTATGCCTGCCGGGTGCCGATCCGGCGCGCGGCGGGCGTTCCCGAGGGAAGCTGCGCGAGCGTCCGGCGTACCCGGCGCAGGTCGGCGGCCACCTGCTCTACCGGCGGTTCGGACGGTGCGGGACCGGCGCGTCGCCGACGCAGCCAGCGGTAGGCCGCCGGAAGGCGGAGGGCAGCCCAGAACAACGCCGAGGGTGCCACGCTGACCACGGCGAACAGCAGAACCGGACCGGCCGCCATGCCCCGAGTCTAGCCGCGGCGGCGGTTGCGCGCCCGGTTCGCGAACAGCACCGCCACACCCGCGCCGAGCAGGACGATACTGGCGATCACGTGCAGCTGCGGCGGCAGCACCTGCAACTGCAGGAACCAGCTCGGGTGCCTGGATCCGGCGATCCGGTTGATCAGCCCGCCCGCGCCCTGCACCACCAGGAGAACGCCGATCAGCTCGATCATCGCGACGCCTCCTTTTTCGGCGCTGAGGAACCGAAAATCTCCTGCCACAACGGCCCGAAGACGAACCACAGTCCGGTGAGCGTGCCCAGCCGCGGCAGCCAGCCCCACAGCGGCTCGACGTGGCCCGGCTTGCCGACCACCAGGATCGCGAGCAGCAGCAGCCCGGCGCTGATCGCGGAGGCCAGCACGCATTTGCCCCATTCGCGCCATTCCTTGCGGACCTTCGCGCGTCCGTACAGCTTCTCCGGACGCGGCCCGCCGGCGAACCGGTGCGCGAACCGCACGTCGGCCCACTCCACCATCGACGGCCCGAAGACCACCGAGAAGCCCAGGTACACCGCGGCCAGCCCGTGCGTGAGGTTCGGCTTCGCGCCGTTCATCAGGTCGATCACCGTGATCACCAGCAGCACCAGGTCGACCGCGGGCACCAGCGCCAGCAGCACGGTGCTGGCCTTCTGCTTGCGCAGCGCGTACCGGGTCAGCAGCCCGGCCGCGATGAAGACCCAGAACCCGATCTCGCACGCCACGATGGCGGCGGTCATCGGGCTGTTCACAAGCTCGTCCATGGCTCCACTGTCGCGGGCGCGGGCGGCCGCGCGCGTCAGCGGACGGCACGATCGGGGGTCATCATTTCGTAGGACGACCGGGCCGCCGCGGTGTGCTGTCATGGTCGGGTGCGCCTGCGAGACCTCCGCTCGGCCCTCCCCCGGCCGCGCGAACTGCCGCCGTGGCAGCAGAACGGCCTCGTCGCGCTCGCGGTGTTCGCCGGCGGCACGATGCTGTACCTCGCCGGCAGCCATCGTCTGCTGCCGAACGGCGACCCGGTCCCGCTCTGGATCCGGTTCGCCGAACTCGGCGCGATGTGCCTCGCCGCGTTCCTGCGCCGGAAAGTACCGTGGGGGCTGCTGGCCGCCACCGGAATCGTCGGCGTCGACGTCGCGCTGGGCCTGTCGCTGCCGATCGTCATCGCGTACACGGATTTCCTGTACTCCGCGATGCTGCACGGCTCCCGCCGGACGACCCGGGTGCTGGTCGGCGTGACCGCCGCCGGCACGCTCGCCGTGCTGTTCGCGTTCCTGGCCGCGGCGGGCTGGCGGGCGGCGGCCCTGGGCGCGTTCAGCATGCTGTCGTTCCTGCTGGTCCCGGTGTGGTGGGGCGCGAATGTGCGCCAGCAGAGCGATATCGCGGCGTCCGAACGCGCCAACGCCGAACAGCTCGCGACGATCGCCGCGCTGGACCGGCGGGCGGCGGTGACCGCCGAACGCGCGCGGATGGCCCGCGACCTGCACGACGTCGTCGCCGGGCATCTGTCGGCGATCGCCATCCAGTCGGAGGCGGCACTGTCCATGGCGGACGATCCGAAGACCGCGCAGACCGTCCTCGTCGCAGTGCGGGAGAACAGCGTGCGCGCGCTGGAAGAAATGCGCGCGATGATCGGCCTGCTGCGCTCGGAATCCGCGGAGCACGAGGTGACTGCTCCGGCCCGGCTGGCCGAACTGGCCAGGCTGGTGGAATCGGCGCGCGCGGCGGGCATGACGGTGACCGTGGATTCCACTGTGGACGAAGAACTCGCGGTGCCGACCGCGGTCGACCTGACCGCCTACCGGATCGCGCAGGAGTCGCTGACGAACGCGGTCAAACACGCGCCGGGCGGCCGGGTGAGCGTGCGGCTTCGAGCGGCCGACAGCACGCTGACCGTCGAAATCGGCAATGAACTGCTCGGCGCGCCGACCCAGTCCGGCAGCGGCGGGCACGGTCTGCTGAGCATGCGCGAGCGCGCGCACGCCGTCGGCGGCACCTTGCGAGCGGGTCCGTCCGGGCCGCGCTGGCTCGTCCAGGCCGAACTTCCCCTCGCCGGAGAACCCTCATGACCATCCGAGTCCTCGTCGCCGACGACCACGGCGCCATCCGCGCCGGGCTCGCGCTCATCCTCGGCAACGCCGAGGGCATCGAGGTGGTCGGCGAAGCCGCCGACGGCGAGGTCGCGCTGCGCCAGGCCCGCGCGCTGCGGCCGGACGTCGTGCTGATGGACGTCCGGATGCCCGGCACCGACGGCATCACCGCCACCCGCGGGCTGATCGCCGAGGGACTCGCCGAAGTCCTCGTCCTCACCACCTTCGACCTCGACGAATACGTGCACGCCGCGCTGCGCGCCGGGGCCGCCGGATTCCTGCTGAAATCGGTGGAGGCGCCGCGGCTGATCGAGGCCGTCCGGCTGGTCGCGGCGGGCGAGGGCGTGCTCGCCCCGCAGGTCACGAAACGGCTGATCGCCGCGTTCGCCAGCACCCCGGCCGAGCGCTCGCCCGCGCCGACCGGGCTCGCGGACCTCACCGAACGCGAGCGCGAGGTGCTGGGCTGCCTCGGCGCCGGGCTCTCGAACGCCGAAATCGGCGCCCGGCTGCACATCGGCGAGGCGACGGTGAAAACGCACGTGTCCCGGGTGCTCGCCAAGCTCGGCCTGCGCTCCCGGGTGCAGGCCGCGATCCTCGCCCAAGACCATGGCATTGAGCCACCCGGCTGACCGTTCTGCGCATCCGCGCGCGACCTTCTAACGTTCCCCCATGGGTGAGCGGAGAACTCTCGACGTCGACGAAGTCCTCAAGCGGCAGGAATCCGGCGAGCTGAAGCGGCGGCTCAGAGGGCGCGACCTGGTCGGGTTCGGCGTCGGCATCATCATCGGCACCGGGATCTTCACCCTCGCCGGGGTCGAGGCGAAGACGCACGCCGGGCCGTCGGTCACGCTGTCGTTCGTGATCGGTGCGGTGGTCGCCGGCCTCGCCGCGCTCTGCTACGCCGAACTGGCCTCCAGCGTGCCGACCGCGGGCAGCGCCTACACCTACGCCTTCGCCACCCTCGGCGAGGTCTTCGCCTGGATCATCGGCTGGGACCTGCTGCTGGAGTTCGCGCTCGGTGCAGCCGTGGTGTCGCGCAGCTGGTCTGGCTATCTCGCGAACCTGCTCGGGCTGTCGCCGGACTGGTTCGGCGAGAGCGCGACGGTCAACGTCGGCGCGGTGCTGATCATCGCGGTGCTGACGGTCGTGGCCGTGGTCGGCATCAAGGAGTCCTCGTGGCTCACGAACCTCCTGGTGCTCGTCAAGGTCGCGGTCTGCGTGCTCATCCTCGCCGTCGGCGTGTTCTTCGTGAAGGGCTCGAACCTCACCCCGTTCATCCCGCCCGCGCAGCCGCCGTCGAGCAGCGCGAACGCGTTGCACCAGCCAGTGGTCCAGGCCGCGCTCGGGCTCGAGCAGTCGGTGTACGGCATCGCCGGCATGGTCACCGCAGCGGCCGTCGTGTTCTTCGCCTACACCGGCTTCGAAGCGCTCGCCAACCTCGGCGAGGAGACCATCAACCCGCGCAAGGACCTCCGCATCGGCATCCTCGGCGCGCTGGCCGTGTGCGCGGTCCTCTACATCGGCGTCTCGATCGTGCTCACCGGCATGGTCCACTACACCGACATCGACTCCGGCGCGCCGCTCGCGGACGCGTTCGACCGGGTCGGCCAGCACTGGGTCGGCGCGCTGATCTCGCTGGGCGCGGTCACCGGGCTGACGTCGGTGATGATGGTCGAACTGGTCACGATCGGCCGGATCGGCTTCGCGATGGGCCGCGACGGCCTGCTGCCCAAGGCGATCGGCACGGCGCACCCGCGCTGGGGCACGCCGCACCGGATGACCATCGGCGGGGCCGCGCTGATCGCCGTGCTGGCGGCGTTCGTGCCGATCTCGGCGCTGGCCGACATGGTCAGCATCGGCGCGCTGTCGGCGATGATCATCGTCGCGATCGCGGTGCCGGTGCTGCGCAAACGCCGCCCGGACCTGAAGCGGCCGTTCACCGTGCCGTTCTCGCCGGTGGTGCCGATCATCGCCGCGGTGGCGTGCTTCTACCTGATGCTGAACCTCGACGTGATGACCTGGCTCCGGTTCGCCGCGTGGCTCGTGATCGGCCTGCTGATCTACTTCTTCTACGGCCGCAAGCACTCCCGCTTCGCCAAGTAGGTTCAGGCCACTGCCAGGTGCACGCGGTGGTGCCGCGGGTTCTCGATCTCGCCGAGCGAGGCCACGGCGAAATCGGCGTACGAGATCTTGGCGGAGAAGGCGAAGCGCTCGCCGATTTCGTACCGGCCAGTGCGGCCTCCTTCGCGGTCGAAGGCGCCAGGCTGACGTACACCCAGTCCAGCCCGGTGCCTTCGCCGCGCAGCACCTCGAACCCCGCTGCGTGCGCCGGGCAGAAGGGCCGGAACCCGGCCGCGACCAGCCCGGGCCTGCGACAAACCGGTGACGAGAGCGTGTGCGGCGTTGGTGAAGAACGCGTGCGGGTCGATGCCCTCGCCATAGACCGCAGCCGCGTTGACGACCGCGTCGTGCGGCGAGGGCGGCGACATCTGCCGCGCTGATGACGTCGCCGGCAACGACGTCGGCCAAGTCGCGGTAGCGCGCGGGATCGCGGACCACCGCGGTGACCTCGTGCCCGCGCCGCCCGCCCCGAAAACAACGATCTTGCTCATCGTGGGAATACCTCCTGGAGTGTGGATGCTCCGGAAGGCAGCCAGGGGGCCGGCTCCCTCCGGGATACTTCGAGAGGAGACCGCGATGACCGGTCGGCAGCCCTTGCCTCCGGACCTGTTCGAGGAGCCGTTCCGGTTCGGCGACAAGTGGTCCGCGCTGGTGATCCGCTGCCTGGAGGACGGGCCTCGCCGGTTCCCCGAACTGCGGGTGCCGCTGCACCGGGTCACGCCGGTGCTGGCCCGGACTCTGCGCGGCCTCGAACGCTCCGGCCTCGTCTCCCGCACGGCGCACGCCGACCCGGCGTCGGGCGTCGAATACGCGCTGACGGCGCTGGGCCGCAGCCTGCTGGAGCCGATGAAGGCGGTGTAGGGCCGGGTCGCCGAGCACTGGGAAGAACTGCTGGACGCGCAGGAACGCTACGACACGCCGGTGCGCAGCCCGGCGTAGGAAACCGCCTGCGCCAACGCCTCCGCGTGCCGGGAATCCGCCACCAGCAGCACCGATTCCAGCCCCGCCGCGACCCACTCCACTGGCTGGTCGTGCACGCCGTTGTCGCCCAGCTCGCGGTAAGTGTCCACAACGGACAGCAGCGTCCCCTCCGCGCCGAGCCGGACTCCGGCGATCAGCACGTGGTGCGGCGCGGGCGGCCGCCACCGGTTCGTCCACAGTGGAGGGATGCCGGTGTCGAGATAGTCCAGCAGCGCGCGTTCCGGGGTGTCCGGCGCGCCGAGTTCCGCCGGATCGAGCCGCGCCAGCACCGCCACCCGCGGCAATTCCCACAGGCCCAGCAGCAAATCCGAGACCGTTGAAGCGGTCCACTCCCCCAGCGCCGGAACCACCGCGAGCCGCTCCCCCGACAGCGTCCGGATCGCCCGCGCCAGTCCGGCCGACGAGGTGCCCGCAGCCGTCTCGTCGAACGGCACCGGAAGACGGAAGTCGTCGCGGGACAACGCACCCGCTGGACGGCTGGTCGCCGCGCGCACGGTCCCCGCCGCGATCGCGACCTCGTCCTGGTCCGGTACGCGATGTCCGCCGCGCGCAGTGCCGCGAGTCCGGTGAAGGCCGCCGCCAAACCGTCCTTCTGCGGCAGTTCCGCTCGGGCTTCGGCGACCAGGCGCGCCCCGCCGGGAAGCCAGTGGACGTCGGAAAGCCCCGTGTTCAGTACCGCCACAGATGCGCCGCCACGATCTCCTCAGGCGCCCGCTCGGCGGCCCACGCCGCGTCCGAGGCGCGCACCGCGCGGAACGCGCCGAGCAGCTCGTCCCCCAGCGCCCCGGACACGCGCGGATTCGCCAGCAGCGCGGTGTCCTGTTCGGACGGACTCGCCGGCAGCGGCAGCACGCCCGCGGTGTTCCGTTCCCCTTCGCTCCAGCCGCCCGGGTCCTCCGCGATCGGCTCCGGCAGCACCGCCGCATCCTCGATCCCGGCCATCCCCGCGGCGAGCACGACAGCCAGCGCGAGATACGGGTTGGCCGACGCGTCCGACGTCTTCAGCTCGACATTCGCGTGCTCCGCTCCGAGCAGCGCCGTGCCCGGGACGTACCGCAGCGGCGCTTCGCGGTTCTCCACGCCCCAGAACGCATACGCGCCAGCGAAAAACCCGGGCCGCAACCGCATCGTCGAAGGGACGCTCGGTGCGGTGATCGCCGTCAGCGCGGGCAGATCCCGCAGCAGTCCGCCGAGGTACGCCGCGCCTTCGCCTTCCGGAACGCCGTCGCCAGCCAGGAGGTTGCGGCCTTTGCGGCGGACCGAAGTGTGCAAGTGCCAGCCGTTTCCCGCTGCTCCGAGGCCGATCATCGGCGCGAAACTCGCCACCAGCCCGTGCGCGTGCGCGGCCGCGTGAATGGTCTGGCGCGCCACAAGCTGATCGTCCGCGGCGGACACCGGATCCGTGGCGGCGAGCGACAATTCCAGCTGTGCCACGCCGTATTCCGCGTGCAGCTGGCCGATCTGCAGCCCGTTCGCGGCGAAATCGTGCAGCAGCGCGGCGATGAAGCCGTCGAGGCCGATCAGCGCGTGCGGGCTGTACGCGGGTCCGCGGTGTCCCGGCGCGGACACGACGTCCTCGCTGCCCGCTGGCGCGACGGAAAACTCCAGCTCGTACCCGGCCCGGAATTCGAGACCACGCCGCGCCGCCTCGGCGACCTGCCGCTCCAGCACGGAACGCTGGCAGTACGGCCACGGCGAACCGTCCGCGGCCAGCTGCCGCACCGGCGCCCAGGCGAGCGCAGGCTGCCCGGCGAGCCTGCGGAGGCGTTCCACGACCGGCAGGAGCCGGATGTCGCCCGACGGCGTGCCGAGGCCGGAATGGGCGTAGGTGATGGCGTCGTGGCTGTCGAAGACCGCGAACAGCGAGGTCGCGCCCACGCCGCGGACGGCCGCGTCGGCCAGGCCGCCGACCGGGACCACGCGCGAGCGCGGGATGCCGTTGTTGTCCGCCCAGGCCAGGTGGACGCCGCCGACCCCCGCCGCGGCCAGGTCCTTCGCCGCCGCCGACGCCGCCTTGGTCATGGCAACCTCCTCGGCACCAGTATCGCGGGCCCGCGCCGTCCGGGCCATCCGCGAATGTTCACCCCGGCGGCTCAGCGACCGGCCCGGAGTCGTCACGGCCGCGCAACGCCACCCCGGCGACGACGGCGAGCGTCCCGATCGCTTCGACGACGCTCGGCACCTGCGCGAGCACCAGGAACCCGACGACCCCCGCCGTCACCGGCAGCAATGCCAGCAGCACCGCGAACCGCGCCTGCCCGAGACGGCGCAGGACCACTTGGTCGAGCGCGTACGGCACAACGGTCGACAGCACGCCCACGCCGATCCCGAGCAGCAGCATGCGTGGCGAACCCCACACTTCCCCGGTGCCCAGCGCGAGCGGCGACAGCACGAGGGTCGCCACCACGAACCCGACCGCCAGCGAATCCAGCCCGTCCCCGCCGAGGGCGACCCGCTTGCCGAGCACGATGTATCCCGCCCAAGCAGCCGCCGCGGCCAGCGCGAACACGACGCCGAGCGGACTGCCCGCGATCCGCACATCGGCGATCGCGACCACCCCGAGGGCCACCAGGACCAGCGCGATCAGATCCCGCCGGGTCCGCGACCCGATCGCCGCGACGACCACCGGACCGGCGAACTCCAGCGCGACCACCGTGCCCAGCGGCAGCCGCGCGATGGCCTCGTAAAAGACCACGTTCATCCCGGCAGTCACGACGCCGAAAGCGCCCGCGAGCAGCAACCGCCTGCCCCGCCAGGCGGCTTTCGGCGGCCGCCGCCACAGCACCAGCACGACGGCCGCCCCGAGACAGCGCAGCCACGCAACCCCGGAGGGCGTGGCGTGCCCGAAAAGGTCGACCGCGATGGCCGCACCGGCATACATCGAAATTCCGCTGAGAACGAACAAGACCGGCGCCGGAATCGCGTTCACGCGTTTCCAGGAGAGTGCAATGCCCACTCCCGCATGGTGCCTGACCACGGAAAACGCCCCGCGCCGGGTGGTCTGGTCCTACGGGGTGGGACGCCGTTGCGGCAACCGGGCTAATTCGGCGTGACGCACCTCCCACCGGCGCGGGAACACTTGCGGGCCGCCAAACGTCTGCAAGAGTGGAAGCACGAACACCGCGGAGCCGGAAGCGATCCCCGCCGAAGGCATCGAGACCGAAGTGGGCGTAGCTGGATCGAGGCACCGGGCGACCGGTGCCGGGACGGAGGGAGACCCCCATGACAACACCGACGCTCACCCGCCCCGAATTGACCGCAGCCGACCGATGCGACCGGTGCGGAGCAGCAGCTCAGGTACGCGCTGTCCTCAGCTCCGGAGGCGAGCTGCTCTTCTGCGGGCACCACGCCCGCGAGCACGAGGCCAAGCTCAAGGAACTGGCCGCGGAGATCCAGAAGTAAGTTCGCTCACCGACAGGCAGCTCCCCGGAGGCGGCAGGCGCAGGCGCGCTGGCCGCCTCCGGTGTTTTTCAGGGCCTGTTCTTTGGGCGGAGGGCAGGCCGGAAGCCTCGGCTCCCCCGCCCCGCCGCGATTCCCCGCCCCGCCGCGCCGAGACGGCCCGCCCGAATGCCGCATTCGGCTGCACCCGATGCACCCAACGCGGCGTTCGGCACGTCGAGCGCACCCAACACGGCATTCGCTGCGTCGAGCGCACCCAACGTGGCATTCGGCGCGTCCCACCCGCCCGACGCGGCACGGGGCGAGGTCAAACGGCACCCTGGCACCGCCTCAGCCGCCCCAGGCATTCCCACCGGCATTCCTGCCGCCACCCGCGCTCGCCGTGCCCGCTGCCTCCCAGCACGCCCCCGGACCGCATCAGCCAAACGTTCCCCTCACGGAACGTCAAAGAGCCCTAAACCCGCACCAGTGCACTCACCCAGCCGAGGCACCCAGCCCTCCCCCAACCCCGATACGAAGCCCCCCTGCGGTTCGGGGGTGCTTGTCAAGGCATCTTTCCCGCCTTGACAAGCACCCCCGAACCGTCAGCACACTCAGGGCTTCGGGGTGCCCCACGCAACCCCCACAGGCGATCTCGCCGCCAGGCGACGAGCCGCCCCCAGCCTCACACCGTGTCCAGAACCACCTCAAACGCCACCTCAGCCGCCCCCAGCAACTTCACATCCGCGCCCAGCGCCGAACTGACGATCCGAGTCCCCCCGGCCGCCCGGGAAACCAAACTCCGCCCCCGGACCTCCTCGGCGACCGCCCGCATCACCGACTCCGGCAGCACAGTCAGCAGGTCCCCGAGCACCACCAGCTCCGGCCCGAGCAGGTTGACCACGTTGACCAGCCCCAGCGTGAGCCACTCCGCGTACTCCGCCAACCGGGAAGCAGCCGTGACGGCATCCAGCCCCAGCTCCCGCAGCTCGACGAGAATCGCCCCGCGCGGCGTGTCCTCCGGCAACCCCAAGGCCCGGCACAGCGCCGCCTCGCCGATCTCGGTCTCCCAGCAGCCGCGGCTGCCGCAGTAACAAGCCCGTCCGCCAGGCCGGATCGCCATATGCCCGATCTCGCCGACATACCCCGCGCCCCCGCGCAGCGAAGACCCCTGTGAAATCACCCCGCCGCCGACGCCGACATCCGCGGACACGTACACCGAATCCGAAGACCCCCGAGCCGCCCCGCGCACATGCTCGGCAACTGCGCCCAGTTCGGCGTCGTTGGCCACCAGGACCGGAATCCGCAACACTCCCGACAGCCGGTCCCCGAGCGCCACGTCGGTCCACCGCAGGTTGGGCGCCTCGTGCACCAGCCCGTCGGCCCGCCGCACCACCCCCGGCACCGACACGCCGACCGCCACCGGCTCCACGCCGAGGTCCCCGGCCAGCACCCGGGTCGACTCGATCACGTGCGTGATCACCTCGTCCGCGGTCCGCGTCCGGGCATGCAGGTTCCAGCTGTTGCGCCCGAGGATCTGCCCGCCGAGCCCGACCAGCGCGATCGCCACGTGCTCGACTTGCAGGTCGACCGCGAGGACGACGGCGGCGTGCGGCTGCGGCAGGACCAGGAGCGAGGGGCGGCCCGCCCCTCGCCCCGGCCTCGGCACTTTTTCCTCGACCACGCCAGCCTCGGCGAGACCGTCGACGAGGGTTTTGATGGTGCTCCGGTTGAGCCCCAGTTCGGTGGCCAGGGCAGCCCGCGTACTGGGCCCGCCGACGTGCAGCAGGCGCAACAGGGTTGTGCGGTTGTGCCGGCGCACCTCGTCCGGGCGGGCGACGGGCGGGCTGCTCACCGGGTCATCTTCCCATCTGCCCTCAGCGTGCCGACGCCTCAGCCCGCCGTCGCGACAACGCGTCCACCGAAGCGGCCAGCAGCAGCACCAGGCCGGTGATGATGTTGACCACCGCGGCCTTCTGCTGCAGCAGGCCCAGACCGTTGTTCACGATCGCCAGCACCGCGCCGCCGATCACCGCGTCCATGATCCGGCCCTTGCCGCCGAACAGCGAGGTGCCGCCGATGACCGCCGCGCCGACCGCGAACAGCAGCGTGTTCAGGCCGCCGGACTGGCCGCTGACGGAACCGACCTTCGACGAGTACACGATCGCGCCGATCGCCGCGAACGACGAGCTGATCACGAACACGCTGGTACGCAGCTTCGGCACGTTGATGCCGGCGCGGCGCGCGGCCTCCTTGTTGCCGCCCACCGCGTACAGGTGCCGCCCGTACTTGGTGCGGTTGAGCACGTAGGTGCCCGCCACCAGCAGGACCAGGACGATCGGCACCACGTACGGCACGCCCGCGATCACGACGAGGTCGTTCGACGCCCGGTTGACGGTGAACAGGTAGGTCGCGATCGCGGCGACGACCGCGATGGCGCCGACCTTCGCCAGCACGATCGGCGTCGGCTGGACCACCAGCCCGCGCTTCAGCCGCGAGAAATGCTGTCCGAGCGCGAGCACCGCGTATCCGCCGGCCGCGACCACGAACAGCACCCAGCTGCCGGCGACCGAGAGGTTGCCGTTGGCGACCGCGTTGAGCGTGTCGCTCGTGCTGATCGGCAGCGTGCCGCCTTCGCCGACGAACTGCAGGATCACACCCTGCCAGACGATGAACAGCGCCAGCGTGACGACGAAGGAGGGCATGCCGATCTTCGACACCAGGAAACCGGTGATGCAGCCGATCGCGGTGCCGGTGCAGACCGCGATGAGCATTTCGACCCACGCGTTGACCGGCGCGCCGACCAGGATCACCACGATGCCGACCAGCGAAACCGCCGCCCCGGCCCAGATCTTCTGCAGCAGCGCCAGCACCACCGCGAGCACGAGCACCGCGATGAACGTGATGAAGACGCCGGTTCCCATGGAGCCCAGCAGGTTTCCATTGTGGACGTAGTGCATCGCCATCAGCGACGCGCAGACGCCGGACGCGGTGCCCGCGGACAGGTCGATCTCGCCCAGCAGCAGCACGAACACGATGCCCATCGCGATGATGGTCTGCCCCGCGCCCTGCTCCAGCAGGTTGGCGATGTTGCGGAGCGTGAAGAAGTCGCCGGAGAGCGCGCTGAACAGGACAGCGAGCACGATCACGCCGAGCACGGCGGGAATCGAGCCGAGCTGCCCGTCCTTCATCCGCGCGAAGTAGTCCTTGATCGCCTCGCCGGTGGACAGCGAGGTGGTGTCGATGCCGAAGTCGGTGATCGCCCCGGCGGGCGCGTCCGGCGTCTGCGGCTTCTCGGAAGTTTCGGTCATGGCGGGTTCTTTCTCGCTCACAGCGCGACAGCTTCGGGACGGGCCAGGCCGAGATCGCCCGATCGGCCCGCGGTGATGAGTTCGACGACCTGGCTGTGCGTCACGTCGCCGGTCTGCACCTCCGCGACCAGCCGGCCGAGGTACAGCACCGCGATCCGGTCCGCGACCTCGAACACGTCGGCCATGTTGTGACTGATCAGCACCACGCCGAGGCCCTGTTCGGCCAGCCGACGCACCAGATCGAGCACCTGCTTGGTCTGCGCGACGCCGAGCGCCGCGGTCGGTTCGTCGAGGATGACGACTTTGCTGTTCCACAGCACGGATTTCGCGATCGCGACAGTCTGGCGCTGCCCGCCGGACAGCGAGGAAACCGGGGTGCGGACGGATTTCACCGTGCGCACGCCCAGCGACGCCAGCGTCTCGCGCGCGGCCTTCTCCATGCTGGCCTCGTCGAGCAGCCAGCTGCTGCCGCGCTCGCGGCCGAGGAACATGTTCTGCACGATGTCGAGGTTGTCGGCTAGGGCGAGGTCCTGGTAGACGACCTCGACGCCGAGTTCGGCGGCGTCCTTGGGACCGCGGATGTGCGCGTCCGCGCCGTTGAACCGGACGGATCCGGTGTCGTACGGGTGGATGCCCGCGATGCATTTGACCAAAGTGGACTTGCCGGCCCCGTTGTCGCCGACGAGCGCGGTCACTTCGCCCGCCCGCACGGCGAAGTCCACATCGTGCAGGACGTGGACCGGGCCGAAGCTCTTGTTCAGGCCGGTGATGTCGAGAATGGGCTCGCTCATGGGATTCGCTTGTCTCTCGCGTGGATACCGGGCCGGGACGCGCGTCGGGGGAACGCGTCCCGGCCCGGCTGCTCTTGCGGACAGGTGCCGATCCGGCCGAAGCAGGCCGCCCCCGAAACGGCAGGCAGCCGTTGCGGCGAAGTCATCGGGCCGTGGCTGTGGCCGGATCGGCGCCATTCGGCACAGCCGGCGTCAGGAGATGCCGTTTTCGGTGCACTTGGCGGCGAGGTCGCCGGTGCAGATGTCGGACGCCTTGACGTAGCCCTGCTGGACGACGGTCTTGATGTCCTTGATCGTGATCAGCTGCGGCTGCAGCAGCACCGACTTCAGGTCGCGGTTGTTCTTCGGGTCGTGCAGCTTGCCGGTGGCGATCGCGTCCGCGCCGGCCTTGTCGTTCTTGGCCAGTGCGGCGGCCAGCTTCGCGGTGTTCTCGGCCTCTTCCTTGATCGGCTTGAAGATCGTCAGCGTCTGGTCGCCGCGCAGGATCGCCTGCAGCCCGGCCGCGGTCGCGTCCTGGCCGGTGACCGGGACCTTGCCGTTGAGACCGTTCTTCTTCAGCACGGTGATCACCGCGCCGGCCAGTTCGTCGTTCGCCGCGACGACGCCGTCGACCTTGCCGTTGACCCGGGTGAAGATCTGCTCGAAGGTCGTGCCGCCGACCTGGGCGTCCCAGTTGTCGATGGCCTGCTTCTGCACGAGGTTCAGCGCCTTGGAGTCATACAGCGGCTTGAGGACCTTGTCGTGGCCGTTGGCGAACAGGGTCGCGTTGTTGTCCGTCGGCGCGCCCTCGATCTGGACGACGTTGGCGCCCGGCTTGCTCTTCAGCGCGTCCGCGAGGCCCTGTGCCTGGATTTCGCCGACCTTCTCGTTGTCGAAGGAGACGTAGTAGTCGGCCGAACCGCCGAGGCTCGGGCGGTCGTAGTCGATGACCGGGATGCCGGCGTTCTTGGCCTTGGCCTCGATCGCCGCGCCGACCGCCGGGTCGGACGGGGCGATGATCAGCACCTTGACGCCCGAGCTGATGAAGCCGTCGGCGAGGGTGGAGAACTTCTGGTTGTCGCCCTGGGCGTTCTGGATGTCGGCGCTGAAGCCCTGCGCGGAGAGCGCGGCCTGCAGCATCGGCTTGTCGAAGGCCTCCCAGCGGGCCGAGGTGGCGGTCTCCGGCAGGATCACGCCGACCTTGCCGCTGGCGCCGCCGCCGGCCGGGGCGGAGGCGGAGCTGGTGCCGTCCCCCGAGTTCCCCGAGCCCGAGCTGTTGGCGCCGCAGGCCGAAAGCGCCAGGCCGGCGCTCACCGTCGCGGCGATGAGGGTAAGGGTTCTGCTGCGCATCCTCGTTCCTTCTCCGATCATGCTCGCGGGGTGATCGGAGAAGGTCCCCGTGCACCGTCGCAGATATGTTGTGGCCGACAACATATGCCGCGGAGCGGCTCTGCGGAAGATGGCGGGATCGAGTAACCGACACCAAATGGACACAGTTCGGCAACACGGCCCGCATCGAGCGGCCCGTCTGACGGAGTGATCCCGGCCACGTACCGAGCGTAACGAGAACTTGTCCGGTCTTGTCCGGTCCGGACGGCAGGGGTGCCCGTTCAGGCGCCCGGATCGAACCGGACGAACCGTTCTACCAGGAGAGGGAGCGCGTTGCGGAGTGCTCCGGCGGCACGAATGCGACACGCACTCTGCGTAGCTCGCTGCGCCAGCCGGCCGCCGCTACCGGCAGTGCGAAGTGACCGGTAAGCCTGTTCGACGGGACACCCCGCTCAGGCCCCCGGCGTGAGCAGCTGCGCGGCCAAAGTGTCTTCCGCCCAGCGCTCCCACACCTCGGGCGGCCATGCGCGGTCACGGGTGAGGATCAGGAACAGTTCTGGGCTGAGCAGCGCGTAGAGGACATCCGCCGCCCTTCCGACGTCGAGACCGGTGACGGCTCCCGGCTTCCCCGCCAGCGCCTTCGCCGCCGCCGCGTGCACGGTATGGCGCGGATCCTCGTGATCCGGCCACAGGTCGCGCAGCTCAGGGTGAGCCGCGGTCGCGATACGGACCATCTCGGCGACGGCGGCGACGCGTTCGAGCACAGCACGACTGCCGGTGACGAGCGCGTTCAGCGCGCTCCGTGCGTCCGGCGCGTCTGCCGCCCGGGCGAACCACGGCCGCTCCATCGTCGCCAGCGGACCGTCGTCGCCGGCGATCGCGACGTCGACCAGTTCCTTCAGCAGCGCCGGCTTGTTGCGGAAGGTGAAGTAAATGGTCTGGACCGCCACGCCCGCCCGGTCCGCGACCTGCTGAAGCGTGGTCGCGCCGTAGCCGCCGGCGAGAAAGAGCTCCGTGGCCGCCGCGAGGATGCGCCGCCGGGTTTCCGCGGCCCGAGCGGATCGGGCGCCCTTGACACCACTCATGACTGGAGTCTAACTCTAGAGTCAAACACTAGAGTCCGACTCTAGTCAGGACGAGGAGGGGGATGACGGCGATCGCCAATCAGCGGCAGTCCGAAGCGTGGAACGGCTGGGAGGGCAAACTCTGGGCGGCCCGCCCGGATCGTTACAACGGGATGATGGAAGCCTTCGACGCGCCGCTTTTCGACGCGGCGGGCATCCAGCGTCCTGGACGTGGGCTGCGGGACAGGGCTCACCACCAGGATGGCCGCGAGAAAGGCCGGGAACGGGCACGCGCTGGGCATCGATCTTTCGGAGCCGCAACGGGAAAGGGCCCGCCGGGACGCGGCGGCCGAAGGCATCGCCAACATCGCGTTCGAGCGGGGAGACGCGCAGGTGCACCCGTTCGACGGGCCCGGCTTCGACGTCGTCATCAGCCGGGGCGGCGTGATGTTCTTCGCCGACCTGGTCGCGGCGTTCGAGCATCTTCGCGAAGCGATGGCTCCGGGCGGGCGGCTCGCCTTCGTGGGACCACAGCCAGGCGACGCCGGCAACGCCTATGCCCGCGCGACTGCGGCGCTCACGCCCTACCTCCGCGAGCCCTCCCCGGCCGCCCGCGGCATGGGTTCGCTGCTGGCCCCCGAGCGGATCACCGACGTGCTCACCGCAGCAGGCTTCCGCGACATCGAGATCAGCCCGGTGAACGCGGACATGGGCTTCGGAGCGGACGCCCGCGACGCGACGGACTTCGTCTTCTCGATGGCACCGATCCGGCACACTCTGCGCAGCGTGGACGCGGACGTCCTCGCCGGGCTCCGTGATCAGGTCCGGGACGCGCTCGGCGAGTTCGAGACTCCGCTCGGGGTGCGGATCCCCGGCGGAGTCTGGGTCGTGACCGCCGGGCGTTGACGCCGGGAGCGGCAACGTCGCAGTCAGCGCACGAGGGCGGTCCGGTCCGGCCGCGGGCGGCGCGTCGGGGACACCGGCGGCGCGGTCTTCCCGGGATCGCGTCGACTGCCTGGCGAATCCCGTCGGCTCACCGCTGCCCAGCACCGGAGAACCGGTTCGCCCGCCGGCCCACCGCGACCAGCGACTACCACGAGCGCAGCGTGACGATCCGCTCTTCGAGCTGCTCCACCGTCGCCATCGCGGTGGGCGGGCCGCCGCACTGGCGGCGCAGTTCGTTGTGGATCGCGCCGTGTGGTTTCTTCGTGCGGTGGTGGTACACGCCGACCAGCGCGTTGAGTTCCTTGCGCAGCGCGCCGAGCCGTTCGCTCACCGACTGCGACCGGACCGGCGGCGCGGCCGGTTCCTCGGTCTTCGGCTTGCGCCGCTTCTCGTCGGAGACCTGCTCTTCCTGCCGCTTGCGCAGCAGCGCGCGGACCTGGTCGGGCTCCAGCAGGCCGGGAAGGCCGAGGTACTCCTGCTCCTCGTCGGAGCCGGAGAAGACCGCGGTGCCGAACGAGTTGCCGTCGTAGATGACCTGGTCGAGTTCGGCCGAGGCGTGCAGCGAGGTGAACGCCTTCTCCTCCTCGCCCGGTTCGTCCTCGGTGCGGTTGGCCTGGGCGAGCAGTTCGTCGTCCCAGCCTTCCTTCTCCCGATGCGGTTTGCCGAGCACGTGGTCGCGCTGCGCTTCCAGCTCGCTGGCCAGCTCCAGCAGCACCGGCACGCTCGGCAGGAAGATGCTCGCCGTCTCGCCCTTTTTCCGGGCCCGCACGTAGCGGCCGATGGCCTGAGCGAAGAACAGCGGGGTGGACGCGCTGGTCGCGTACACGCCGACGGCCAGCCGCGGGACGTCGACGCCTTCGGACACCATCCGGACCGCGACGATCCAGCGTTCCCTGGTCTCGGAGAACTCCTTGATCCGCCCGGACGCCTTCGGGTCGTCGGACAGCACCAGCGTCGGCGTTTCGCCGCAGATCCGCTCCAGGATCTTGGCGTAGGCGCGCGCGGTTTCCTGGTCGGTGGCGATCACCAGGCCGCCCGCGTCCGGGATTCCTTGCCGTACCTGGCTGAGCCGCGTGTCGGCGGCCTGCAGCACCGCCGGGATCCACTCGCCCGCCGGATCGAGCGCGGTACGCCAGGCACGCGCGTTCTGCTCCGCGGTGAGCGGTTCGCCCAGCCGCGCGGTGAACTCCTCGCCCGCGCTGGTGCGCCACGAGGCCTCGCCGGAGTAGGCGAGGAAGACGACCGGCCGGACCACGCCGTCGGCGAGCGCGTCGGAGTAGCCGTAGGAATGGTCTGCCTTGCTGCGCTGGAACCCGCCGCCGTCCGGTTCGTAGGCGACGAACGGGATCGGCGAGTCGTCGCTGCGGAACGGCGTCCCGGTGAGCGCGAGCCTGCGGACCGCGGGCGTGAACGCCTCGCTGGTCGCGTCGCCCCAGGACTTCGCGTCGCCCGCGTGGTGGATCTCGTCGAGGATCACCAGCGTCTTGCGGTTCTCCGTGCGCACCCGGTGCAGCGTGGGGTGCGCGGCGACCTGCGCGTAGGTGACCGCGACACCGCGGTAGTCCGACGACGTGACGCCGGTGGTGTTGCGGAAGTTCGAGTCGATCGGGATGCCCGCCGCCGCGGCCGCGGCCGCCCACTGGTGCTTCAGGTGCTCGGTGGGCGTGACGATCGTGACGGCCTCGACGGTGCGGTCCGAAAGCAGTTCGGCGGCGATCCGGAGGCCGAAGACGGTCTTGCCCGCGCCCGGCGTCGCGACCGCGAGGAAATCTTTCGGCCGGCTCGACAGGTACTTCGTGAGCGCTCGGCGCTGCCAGGCGCGCAGCGGGCGCGCGGTGGAGTCCTTCTCTGCGGGCGGCGCCCCGAGGACCGGCTGGGTCGTCTCGGACAAAACTCGGTTCACCCCCTCCTCGGACCGCTCGGCGCGGCCGTGACGTGCGAAAACCCCCACTGTGGCACCGGCTTCGCCGCCGGGCGCCGCGATGAGGGCACGTCGGCCAGCTTACCTTCCGAGTCCCCGGGCGCCCGCCACCGCCACGGGTGGTGTCGTCCGACACGCTCCCTCTCGGCGGGGCTGACGAGCCAAAACCGCACGCATGGACCATGCTGGGACACACCATGGGCGAGGTGACACCGGACGCCGGCGAGGCAGAGCCGAACAAGAGCGTGCCGGAGAAGACCGTGCGCAGAGGGCCGTGGCGGCTCATCACCCGCACGCTCGCGAAGGCGTGGGACGGCAACATCTTCTCCGAGGCCGCCGAGGCGGCGTTCTGGCAGACGCTGTCGCTCCCGCCGCTGCTGCTCGGGCTGCTGGGCAGCGTCGGCTTCATCGGCGAGTGGTTCGGCCAGAACGTGGTCACCGCGGTGCACGACCGGATCATCACGTTCAGCCACACCATCTTCAGCGCCAACGCGGTGCAGGAGATCATCGAACCGACGGTGAACAGCATCCTCACCGTCGGCAAGGGCGAGATCGTGTCCGTGGGCTTCGTCATCTCGCTGTGGGCGGGTTCGTCGGCGATGTCGTCGTTCGTCGACGCGATCACCGTCGCGCACGACCAGTACGGCGTCCGCAACGAGGTGTGGCAGCGGATTTTCGCGCTGCTGCTGTACCTGTGCGCGCTGATCGGGCTCGTCGTCGGGCTGCCGCTGCTGGCGATCGGGCCGGACCTGCTGCCGGAGTTCTTCCCGCTCGACTGGCGGCCGACGGTCTCGTCCTGGGTCGGCACGCTCTACTACCCGGTGCTGGGCGTGATGATCGCGCTCGCGCTGACGACGCTGTACAAGCTCGCGCTGCCGCGCCGGCTGCCGTGGCACCGCGGGCTGCCGGGCGCGATGCTGGCCGGCGTGGTGTTCCTGGTGTCGAGCATCGGGCTGCGGATCTACCTGAACTGGATCACCAAGACCGGCTACACCTACGGCGCGCTGGCCGCCCCGATCGCGTTCCTGCTGCTGATGTTCTTCATCGGCCTCGCGGTGGTCGGCGGCGCGTACTTCAACAGCGCGATCCAGGAACTGTGGCCCGCGAAGGCGACCCGGCGGCAGCGGCGCAAGTGGCGGCGGCTGGAGATGGAACGCGCGAACGAGCGGATGCGGGCCGAGGAGGGCCGCCGGCTGTGGGACCGCACGACGATGCCGTTGCGGCGGCCGAAACGGCACCCGGATGACTCCGAGGAAGGCCACGACGAGCCGAACGGCGCCGAGGTGAACCACACCGAATCGGAGACCGTCCGGCTCGCGCGGCCCGAGCGTCCGGACGAACGAACCGGTTCCGAGCCGTCTCCCGGCCCGGAACCGCGCTCGCAGCAGGGCTGAGGTCAGCCCTGGCGGAACCGCCACGTCTTGCTGTCGAAAGCGATGCAGACGCTCGGCGACATCACGACCACGCGCAGGGTGCCGCCGTCGCGTTCGTCGTAGTCGATGCCCTCCACCTCGAAGTTGCCGCCGCATCCGCTTTCCAGCGGAAGCTGGCCGAGCGAGGTGACGTGCCCGGTGACGTCGGAGCCGGCGACCGAACCGGAGAGATCGACCTGCAGCAACGGTTTGGTGGTGCCGAAGAGGCTGCCGTCCGGGTCGTCGGAGGAGCACATGAGCCGGGTCGCGGACACGAAATCGCAGCCTTGGACGTCGCGCACCGGGTGGTCGAGCCGGATCGCCGACGCGTACGGCAGGTTCTGGCCGGGATCGGCGGCCGCGACGCCGGGCATCGGGTAGACGAGCAGGCGGTCCATCGTGCCCCACTCGCCGGACACCAGCCAGCGCGCGTCGGGCGACACCGCGGCGAACGAATTGTTGTTGGCCTCCCACGACTCCAGCGCGTGCTGGTAGTCGGCGCGGGAGCCGTCCGGCGCCTCGACGCGGAAGAGTTTCGCGCCGCGGTCGTCGCGCTGGTAGGGCTCGACATACCAGCCCTTCGCCGACCCCGGGTCGCCGATGTGGTTCCAGCCCTTCGACGCGAGGCCCGGGTCGACCGTGCCGAGGCCGGTGTAGCGGATGCTGGTGCCCGACGAGCGCTCGACAGTGGCGAGGCCCTGGCTCTCGTCGAGCGGGCGAGCCCGGTCTGAGCCGACGGTGGTCCATCCGGTCACCGCGTTCGCGGCACCCGCCGCGACGGTGCTGAAGGCGGACATCAGGACGACGAGGGAAAGCACGATCCCGGTTGCGCGCATACGGGGACACTCCTGCGGGGAGGCGACTGGCCGGAGTGCAGGTCTACCAGTTCCTCCCCGGGTGCACAGCCACCGAGTGAAGGGTTTTCACCTTTGTTCCCGCGCACCGGGACGCGCGGGAAGCCCGCTCAGTCGTCGGCGCCGGGACGGAGGCCCTCGTAGATCTTCTTGCACTTGGGGCAGACCGGCGACCCCGGCTTGGGCGACTTCGTGACCGGGAAGACCTCGCCGCAGAGCGCCACGACGTGCGTGCCCATGACCGCGCTCTCGGCGATCTTGTTCTTGCGCACGTAGTGGAACATCTTCGGCGAGTCGTCGTCGGTCGACTCGGTGCTGTCGGTCTCCGGCTTGGTCAGCGTTTCGGTGCTCACCCCACCATCATGCCTCAGCGCCGCGCCCGCGGTAATGCCCGGCTAGGCTCGCTTGACCTGCCATGGGACCCTTCAGGAGCCCGGATGCCGCACGAGTCCGCACCCCGCTGGCACAGCTGCCTCGCCCTCCTCGGCGGCGACCACCACGTCGGCCACGACGCCTGGGCCGACCTCGAAACGCGCTACACCGAACCGCACCGCCGCTACCACGACCTCGCCCACGCCACCGCCGTCGCGCACGACGCCGAGCAGCTAGCGGCCGATTTGCCCTTTCACGAACGCGCTGTCGTCGTACTAGCCGCGTGGGCACACGACGTGGTCTACGACGCCGTACCCAGCGAAGACGAGCAGCGCAGCGCGGAGTGGCTTCGCCGCTGGCTCACGCGCGCCGGGATTGCCGACGCGCACATCGACCGGGCCGAAGCGCTCGTCCTAGCCACCGCCACCCACGAAGCCCTCGAAGACGACTTCGCGGCAGCAGCCCTCCTCGACGCCGACCTAGCCATCCTCGGCGCACCACCTGCTGCGTACGCCGCGTACGTAGACAACGTGCGTCAGGAGTACGCGCGCTACCCCGACGACGCCTGGGCGACCGGCCGCGCCGCTGTCCTGGAAAGCCTCCTCGCGCGGCCCGCGCTGTACCTCACCGAAAGCGCCCGCTCACGCTGGGAAACCGCCGCGCGGCGAAATCTGCAGGCAGAACTGACCCGATGCCGCAGTGTGCGCGGCGATCACAGATGATGTCCGTTCGTGACCACCCAGACCACTCCCCTGTTCGTCCACGAGGAAGTCGCCTCGGCGTTGCGTGACGGTCACCCCGTCGTCGCCCTCGAAAGCACGATCCTTTCGCACGGCCTCCCGTACGGACGGAATCTCGACGTCGGCCGTCGCATCGAGCAAACCGTACGAGACGGCGGCGCCGTGCCGGCCACCATCGCCGTACTGGACGGACGGCCGGTCATCGGCCTCTCCCCCGCCGAACTGGAGCGCGTCTGCGCCCCCGGCGCCGGCCTGGACAAACTGTCCCTGCGCGACCTGGGTCCCGCAGTCGGCCTCGGCCGCTCCGGCGCCACCACCGTCGCCGGCACCTCGGCGCTCGCCGCTGCAGCCGGGATCGACGTCTTCGCCACCGGCGGCCTCGGCGGCGTGCACCTGGGCGCGGCACAGAGCTGGGACGTCTCGGCAGACCTCGGCGTCCTCGCCAAGGCGCCGACCGTGGTCGTGTGCTCCGGCGTGAAGTCCGTCCTGGACATCCCCGCCACTCTTGAGGTGCTGGAAACGAACTCGGTGCCCGTCCTCGGCTACCGCACCGACGACTTCCCCGCGTTCTACCTCCGCTCCTCCGGGCACCCCGTCGGCTGGCGCGTGGACGACCCGGACCAAGCCGCCGCAGTCGTCTCCGCCCACCGCCGCTACGCGAATTCCGGCGTACTGCTGACAAACCCGATCCCGGAAGAGTCCGAAATGGACCGTTCCCTGCACGATCGCCTGCTGCGGGAAGGCCTGGCGAAACTGGCCGACGCCGACGTGCGCGGCGCGGACGTGACCCCGGTGCTGCTCGAACACTTCCACACCGCCAGCGAAGGCGTCAGCATCGACGCGAACGAGGCTTTGGTGCTGTCCAACGCCAAACTCGCGACCGAGGTAGCGGTGGCCCTGTCGTGACCGGAATCGCAGTAGTCGGCGACGCGGGTCTCGATGTCGTCGCCCGGCACGACCAGCCTCTCCCCCACGGCGGCGACGCCCGAGCAGCAATCCGCTTCACCGGCGGCGGCGCCGGAGCGAACACCGCACTGTGGCTGCGCTCCCTGGGCGCGGAAACCACCCTGATCGCCCGAATCGGCGACGACTCGGGCGGCCGCCTGATCCGAGCCGAGCTGGAAGCCGC
This sequence comes from Amycolatopsis rubida, assembly GCF_900115345.1. Lineage (GTDB taxonomy): Bacteria > Actinomycetota > Actinomycetes > Mycobacteriales > Pseudonocardiaceae > Amycolatopsis > Amycolatopsis rubida. The sequence continues at coordinate 465,576 of NZ_FOWC01000005.1, forward strand.
AGGCGTCCGCTGCGCCTTCGCGACCGACCCTGAAGCTCCCACCTGCTGCGTAGTCGTCCTCGTTGACGGCGAAGGCCAGCGCAGCATGCTCGCCGACCGAGGCGCGAACAAACGCTTCGCCCCCGAAGACGTCACCCCCGCAGCGCTGACCGGATCCACCCACCTGCACCTGTCCGGCTATGTCTTGCTAGACCCCTCCTCGCGCCCCGCAGGCCTAGCCGCCCTCGCCGCCGCCAAAGAAGCCGGGCTGACCACCTCCGTGGACCCCCAAGCAGCCGCCCACATCCACGACCCCGCAGCCTTCCTGGACGACGTACGCGGCACCGATCTGCTCATGCCGAACACCGAAGAACTGGTCGCCCTGACCGGCTCCTCCGACCCCGCCTCCGCCACCGAACTACTGAACACCGTCGGCGCGGTAGTAGTAACCGCGGGCTTGGACGGCGCCAGCTGGATCGACGCGACCGGCGTCTCGTCAGTCCCCGCAGTGGAAACGGCTTGCATGGACTCCACCGGCGCCGGCGACGCCTTCGACGCAGGCGTCCTCACCACCTGGCTGGCCGGAAAGTCCACAGTGGACGTCCTACGCACAGGCACCCAACTAGGCGCACTGGCGGTAAGCCGCATCGGCCCCCAACCCTGAGACAGCAGTCCGTGAGGGGACCCTGAGGGAATCAGATTCCCTCAGGGTCCCCCTCACGTCCCTAAAACCGCACCAGCGCACCCAACAGCCGAGGCACCCAGCCCCTCCCCCGCACCCCGATCCGAAGCCCCCTGCGGTTCGGGGGTGCTTGTCAAGGCATCTTTCCCGCCTTGACAAGCACCCCCGAACCGTCAGCACACTCAGGGCTTCGGGGTGCCCCACGCCAGCGACCGGACGCGATGTCGCCCCCAGGCGACGAGCTACCCGTCGATCACCCGATGCTTCCGCCCCTCGATCTGCCGGGCGTCCCGCGCATACCGATTGACCTTCTCCGGCTTCCGAGGCGGCCGGTCATTGGCGATCAACACCGCGATCCACGGCAACGGCACGGAAATCACCAGAAACACAATCGCCAGCCACCACGTGTGATAGGTCAGCCCGGCCAGAATGAGGCAGGGAATCCGGCACACCATCATGATGACGTACTTCCGCTTCCGCGCCGCCAGCTGATCGTCCAGCGACGGTTCGGCCTCGGTGATCAACACCGGCTCGGGGCGGGGATCGGCTCCGTGGGGTGCGTTCACAGCACCACCTCCGTGTTCCATCGTCTCACTCACCGCCCTTCCGCGACACCCGGGCGGGCAAACCGGGACAACGCGGCGACGACCAGCGTCTCGACCCCGGTCCGCAAGGTCGGATGCAGCACTGGCGCGAACTTCGACGAGTGATTCGAGGGCACGTCGGTCTCGAACCGCCCCTCGGTCATCGCCGTGATCACCTGCTGCGCGTCAAACCCCCCGACCAGCCAGAACACCGACGGCACCCCCGCCGCCCGCCCGAACTCGCTGAAGTCCTCACTGCCGGTGACCAGCGGCGCGGGCATCGTCGCCTCAGCACCGAAGTGCCCGCGAAACACCTCGGTCAACTCGTCCGAGGCGGCGGTGTCGTTCGCGGTGACCGGATAGGACGCGACGACCTCGACTGTCGGCGGCTGAGGCGCCCCCGCGGCCGCGGCTTCACCGTTCACAATCCGCTCGATCGCCTTGCGCAGCCGCAGCAGCACAGCGTCGTCGAAGGCCCGGGTATTGACCTCCAGCACGGCATGGTCGGCGATCACATTCGCCGCGGTCCCGACATGCATCGAGCCGACAGTCACCACAGCAGGCTCAGTCGCGGCGATCTCCCGCGACACGATCGTCTGCAGCTTGAGCACCACGGACGCCGCCAGCACCGCCGGATCGACTGTGGTTTCCGGCCGCGACCCGTGCCCGCCACGACCGTGCAGGGTGATCCGCAAGGTGTCGGTCGCCGCCATGATCACGCCCGGACGAGTCAGCACCCACCCCGCCGGACCAGGCACGATGTGCTGCCCGAAGACCACGTCAGGACGGCCGACCCGGTCGAAGAGACCGTCGCGAACCATCCCCGCGGCACCGTCCCCGGCTTCTTCACCGGGCTGGAACAGCGCGAGCAACGTGCCAGACCACTCCTCCCGCGAAGCCGCGAGAAGGTGCGCGGCACCGGAGAGCCACGTCGCGTGCATGTCGTGTCCGCAGGCGTGCATCAGCGGCACGTCGCGGCCCTCGGAGTCGACGCCGCGCGCAGTGCTCGCGTACGAGAGTCCTGTCTGCTCCTCGACCGGCAACGCGTCGATGTCCGCACGAAGCAGCACAGTCGGTCCTTCGCCGTTGCGTAGGACGCCGACGACGCCGGTGCGACCGATGCCGGTGTGCACCTCGAAGCCGTCTTCAGTCAGCCGTCGGGCCAGCTCGGCTGCTGTGCGGGTTTCGGTGAACGCCAGCTCGGGATGACGGTGCAGATCGACGTACAGCGCTTCAAGCTCCGGCAGTGCCGCTTCAAGCGGAGCCAGGACACGCTCGGTGGTCTCGGTGGTCACGATGCTCATCGTGGCAGGCTTACCCACCGTGAGCACGAACACGCCTCTCCCTGACCTTTCCGACGACGTCTGCGCGCGGCTGCGCGAAGCGTTCCGACGCACCGGCTACGACGCTGACGGCGTCGTCGACGCGCTCGGCGGCGCAGCGCACGCGGCGCTCGGCCGCGGCGAGCCCGAACCCGCCCGCCGCGCGAGCCTCGACGCCGGCGACCTCGGTGTCTTCATCCGGCTGTTCCTGCTCGGTCTCGCCGAGCCGGAGAAGACCGTCTCGTCGGCGTTCGCGCCGCTCAGCGCGGACGACACGGTGGCCGCGGGCATCCTGCGGACCGTCGGAGACGAGTTCCGCGCCGCGCTCGACATCCGCCCGCACGGCGACGAGGACGGTTCGTGGTGGGTCGTGTCCGACCTCGACGCCGACATGCTCGGCCACGTCGTGCCCGAGGACCACGTGCTCGGCGTCGGGCACGCGTCGCTGAGCCTGATCCGCGCGACCAGCCGCCGCCCCGTCGGCACCCTGCTCGACCTGGGCACCGGCAACGGCGTCCAGGCGCTGCACGCGACCCGGCACGCGCAGCGCGTCACCGCGACCGACGTGTCTGCCCGCGCGCTCGCACTGGCCGCGGGCACGTTCCGGCTGAATGAACTGGAGGTCGAGCTGCTGCGCGGCGAATGGTTCGCGCCGGTCGCGCGCCGCCGCTTCGACCAGATCGTGTGCAATCCGCCATTCGTGGTAGGTCCGCCGCGCGTCGACTACACCTACCGTGACTCCGGCTTGGCCGGCGACGATGCGAGCGCATTGGTTGTCCGTCAACTGCCGAGCTTCCTCAACGACGGCGGCACAGGTCAGCTCCTCGCGTCGTGGCTGCACCGTCGCGGCGAAGACTGGGGCGACCGCGTCGCGCGCTGGCTGCCGCCTGAGACCGACGCCTGGTTCGTACAGCGCGACGTCGCCGACCCAGGGCTGTACGTCGGCACCTGGCTTCGCGACGAAGGCATCGACCCGCGCTCGCCCGAAGGCCGCGCTAAGGCCGCCGCGTGGCTCGACTGGTTCACCGAAAACGACGTACAGGGCATCGGATTCGGCTTCGTGACGCTGCGGCGCGCGAACGGTCAGACGCCGACTGTTGTTTGCGAAGACCTGCGACAGGCTTACGACGACCCGCTGGGTCCCGAAGCAGCGAACTGGCTCGACCGCGTTGAGTGGCTGCGTACGCACGGCGACAATGTGTTGGACGTAGCGTTTCGGGTACCCGACACAGTGCTGCTCGAACGCGTCGACTCTCCCGGCGACGAAGGCTGGGAAACAACCGTGCGGCGGTTGCACCGCACCGATGGACCCGGTTGGCAGCACGAGGTCGACGAACTCACCACGCGCCTTCTCGCGGGTTGCCGCGGCGCGCTGCCGCTGTCGGATCTGCTGGACCTGCTGTCCGCCGCGCAGGGTCTCGATTCCCACGAACTGACCGCCGCCGCTTTGCCGATCGTCCGCGAACTCGTGCGGCACGGCATGCTCGTGCCGGGTTCGCCGCAGTGAGGGCGGTGGCGGCGCGGGTCACCCGCGCGAGCGTGACCGTCGCGGGGGAAATCGCCGGAGAGATCAAGGAACCCGGGCTGCTCGTGCTGCTGGGCGTGCACCGTGACGACGATCCCGGGAAAGCCGAAACGATGGCCCGCAAACTGCACGAACTCCGGTTGCTGCGCGACGAGGAATCGTGTGCGACGACCGGCGCACCGCTGCTCGTGGTGTCGCAGTTCACGCTTTACGGCGACACTCGCAAGGGCCGTCGCCCGTCGTGGACCGCCGCCGCCCGGCCGGAAATCGCCGAACCCCTGGTGGACGCCGTGGTCGCGGAACTGCGGGGCCGCGGCGCGACCGTCTCGACCGGACGGTTCGGCGCGGAGATGGCCGTGGAGAGCGTGAACGACGGCCCGTTCACCGTTCTCGTTGAGGTCTAGACCACAGTGGAAAAGGCCGCGTAACATCGAAGGCACCGAGCGCGATGAGAGCGCATTTCCCGGAGCGCAGCGGTTCTCAGCAAAACCTCAGTTTTGGTGGAGCAACCGCGAGGCGGGTACGCCCGTCCTCATTTCAGCGAGCCGGGAACGTTTCAGCTTCCCGGGGCGTTGAGACCAGTGTCCAGCCAAGCCGGCTGGGCCCGCGGACACGGGATTCCACAGGCCCCGTCCCGCAGGCGCCGGCGAGACACGTTCAGCCCGTGACCGGGGAGGCAGAATGTCAGTCCAGACTCTCGAACGCGAAGCGCGCGGGATTCGCGAGCGCGGGATTCCAGCACAGCAGACCGAGGAGCGGGTGAGCGTGGGGGCGCTCACCGACGCCGACCTCGACGCCCAGAGCCCCGCCGCCGACCTGGTGCGCGTGTACCTGAACGGCATCGGCAAGACCGCGCTGCTCACCGCGGCCGACGAGGTCGAGCTGGCGAAGCGGATCGAAGCCGGGGTCTTCGCCCAGCACATGCTCGACACCGTCGAGAACCTCACGCCGCAGCGCCGCAAGGAGCTGCGCGCGCTGATCCGCGACGGCCACGTCGCGAAGAACCACCTGCTGGAGGCCAACCTCCGGCTCGTGGTGTCGCTCGCGAAGCGCTACACCGGACGGGGCATGCCGCTGCTCGACCTGATCCAGGAGGGGAACCTGGGCCTGATCCGCGCGGTGGAGAAGTTCGACTACTCCAAGGGGTTCAAGTTCTCCACGTACGCCACGTGGTGGATCCGCCAGGCCATCACCCGCGGCATGGCGGACCAGGGCCGCACGATCCGGCTGCCGGTGCACCTGGTCGAGCAGGTGAACAAGCTGGCCCGGATCCGCCGCGACCTGCACCAGCAGCTGGGCCGCGACGCGACGCACGAGGAACTGAGCTCCGAATCGGGCATTCCGGTGCACAAGATCTCGGACCTGCTCGACCAGTCGCGCGACCCGGTGAGCCTCGACATGCCGGTGGGCACCGAGGAGGACGCCCCGCTGGGCGACTTCATCGAGGACTCGGAGGCGACCGACGCGGAGAGCGCCGTGATCTCCGGCCTGCTGCAGGACGACCTTCGCCGGGTTCTCGCGACGCTGGACGACCGCGAACAGCACGTCATCCGGCTGCGCTACGGCCTCGACGACGGCCAGCCGCGCACGCTCGACCAGATCGGCAAGCACTTCGGCCTGTCGCGCGAGCGCGTGCGGCAGATCGAGCGCGAGGTCATGGCGAAGCTGCGCCAGGGCGAGCGGGCCGACCGGCTGCGGGCCTACGCCAGCTGAGTTTCTTCTCTCTCTCCGGGGCCGGGGTTCGGGGCCCGGGTTTCCGGGGAGGGCGGAGAAGCCGGTCAGCGGGCTGATTCGGGCTGGTGCGCGGACTGACCGGGCGTGGGGTCCGGTGAGCGGGTCGCGGCAAGCACGCGGACAGGCAGGCCAGGGTTTTTTCCGCAGGCACCGGGTGGGCCCGGTCAGGCGGGACGGAGACCTTCGGCCAAAGATTGTTTCGGTGGGCAGCGGTTCGCGCCGCTGGTTGCGCAGAACCCCCGGTTCGGCTTTCGGACCGGGGGTTCTGTCGTGCCCGGCCCCGGATTTCCCCCGTCTGCCGCCCCGGTGACGGCGGCGTCGTTTCGAACCGCGAGTTTCGTCGTATCCGGCCCGGATTTCGCCGTCTGCCGCCCCAACGGCAGCGTCGATCGGCTCTCGAACCGGGAGTCTCATCGCAGGCAGCCCCCGACTTCCCCAGTCCGCCGCCCCGACGGCGGCATTGTTCGACTCCCGAACCGGGAGCCTCATCGCAGCCAGCCCCGACCTCCCCAGTCCGCCGCCCCCAACAGCAGCGTCGATCGGCTCCCGAACCGCGGGTTGCGTCCTGGCTAGCCCCGACCTCCGCAGCCTCCTGCCCTGAAGACTGCGGGGTCGATCGGCTCTCGAACCGGGAGTGTCGCCGCGGCCAGCCCCCGATTTCCGCCGTCTCCCGCCCCGAAAACAGCCGAGTCGAATTGCCGACAAATCACCTCATCAACACCACCAGCCTCACCAGCCTCTTGAGCCCCATGGGCCACTTCAGCCCCTTCCGAACGCACAGTCCTCCCACCGTGCCGTGATTTATCCCCTTTATCCCATTTTGACTGACACTCACCGCAATCCCGTCACCACTCCGCGCACCCGATCGTGGAATTCGCGTTTGGCCGTTCTGGGCAGTGGGTAGCAAGCGTTCACAACCTCCGCTGTGCGGCGTCCGGTCAACGCGCCGGCGGGGGTCCCGTTAGTCACGCGGGGCGGATGTGTGCGCATCCGGTCCGCTTCCCCGGGAGGTCGGGTCCGTCGGGGTGGGCCCGGCCTCCCGACTATGCCTGCCCGAAAACCCGCGGAGTGCGCTATCCCACAGCGTCCCCGCGCCCGTGCGACCGGGCGGAACCCGCTGAGTACCGTGAGCCAATCCCGATCAGGGCAAAGGAGCCTCGCTGTGCCGCCCACCACGTTCCAGCACACCGAAGTCCTGCCGCTCGGCAAGGACACCACCACCGAATACCGGCTGGTCACCGCCGACGGCGTCGAGACCGTCGAAGCCGCCGGGCGGAAGTTTCTGAAGGTCGATCCGGAGGCGCTGACGACGCTCGCGCGCACGGCGATCACCGACATCCAGCACCTGTTGCGCACGTCGCACTTGCAGCAGCTGCGCGCGATCGTCGACGACCCCGAAGCCAGCGGCAACGACCGGTTCGTCGCGATGGACCTGCTCCGCAACGCGGCCATCTCGGCAGGCGGCGTGCTGCCGATGTGCCAGGACACCGGCACCGCGATCGTCATCGGCAAGCGCACCGAGGGCGTGCTGTCCGGCGGCGACGACGAGCGCGCGCTGTCGCAGGGCATTTTCGACGCTTACCAGCAGTTGAACCTGCGTTACTCGCAGATGGCCCCGATCAACTTCTGGGAAGAGCGCAACACCGGCACGAACCTGCCCGCGCAGGTCGAGCTGTACCACAAAGACACGGAAGCGACGGATCCGTCCTACGAGTTCCTGTTCATGGCCAAGGGCGGCGGCAGCGCGAACAAAACGTTCCTGTACCAGGAAACCAAGGCGGTCCTGAACCCGAAGCGGCTCGCCCGGTTCCTGGACGAGAAGCTGCGCGGCCTGGGCACCGCCGCGTGCCCGCCCTACCACCTGGCGATCGTGGTCGGCGGCATGTCGGCCGAGTTCAACCTCAAGGTCGCGAAGCTGGCCTCCGCGCGCTACCTGGACAACCTGCCCGCCGAGGGTTCCGAGCTGGGCCACGCGTTCCGCGACCGCGACCTCGAGCAGCAGGTGCTGGAGATGACGCGCCAGTTCGGCATCGGCGCGCAGTTCGGCGGCAAGTACTTCTGCCACGACGTCCGGGTGATCCGCCTGCCCCGGCACGGCGCGAGCTGCCCGGTCGGCGTCGCGGTGTCCTGCTCGGCCGACCGCCAGGCGAAGGCGAAGATCACCAGCGAGGGCGTGTTCATCGAACAACTCGAACGCGACCCGGCCCGCTTCCTGCCGGACGTCACCGAGGAAGACCTGTCCGACGAGGTCGTGTCGGTCGATCTGAACCAGCCGATGGACCGGATCCGCGCACAGCTGGCGCAACTGCCGGTGAAGACGCGCCTGTCGCTGACCGGCCCGCTGGTCGTGGCGCGCGACATCGCCCACGCCAAGATCGCCGAACGCCTCGACGCGGGCGAGGAGATGCCGCAGTATCTCCGCGACCACCCGGTCTACTACGCGGGCCCGGCGAAGACCCCCGACGGCTACGCGTCCGGCTCGTTCGGCCCGACGACCGCGGGCCGGATGGACTCCTACGTCGCCCAGTTCCAGGCAGCGGGCGGTTCGCTGGTCATGCTGGCGAAGGGCAACCGCTCGAAGCAGGTCACCGCCGCCTGCGAGCAACACGGCGGCTTCTACCTGGGCTCGATCGGCGGCCCGGCCGCACGGCTGGCGAAGGACTGCATCAAGAAGGTCGACGTGCTCGAGTACGCCGAACTCGGCATGGAAGCAGTCTGGAAAATCGAGGTCGAAGAGTTCCCCGCGTTCATCGTCATCGACGACAAGGGCAACGACTTCTTCTCCGAAACCAGCGAACCGGTCCTGCAGATCAGCTTCCGCTGACCCCCGGCGACGCCGAGGTCATCCGGGAAACATCCCGCCCAACCGGGCGAGAGTCTTCTCGATGGCCTCGGCGTTGCGCTTCGGAAAACCGAGCAACCGAATCGCCAGCGGCGACCGAGCAGTCGACCAGTCAAAGGTCTCGGTGACTTCGGTCCGTCCGTCCCCCGTCGGCTCAAGCAGCCAGCGCCACCGATGCCCGGAGAAGTGCCGCCAGGCGATCAGCCGATTCTCCTCGAACTCGACCACGGTGTTCTGAATCCGGTACGGCGCGCCCATCCGCATCTCCATGCCGAACCGCGCCCCCAATGACAACCGCGCCGGTGCCGATCCGCGACTGGCCCGCACCGTGCCCGACCCGTCAATGAGCGGATGCTGCGCCGGATCGGCCAGCAACGCGAAAATCCGTTCCGGCGGCGCGGCGACGAGAGCACTGCGCGAAACCTGGCGAGTTCCCATATCGCAACCCTAGGGCCGCACAGCTCCCACGGCCATCGACGCACCCCTCGACAACCCCCGCAAGTCCACTGTGGACTCGCCTGCCAGGAAGTCCGTGAGGGGAACCCTGCGGGAATCTGATCCCCGCAGGGTTCCCCTCACTCGCCGCCCACGCCCGTGAAGGGCCCCTTCACGGACTCAGATTCCTCAAGGAGCCACCCCGCCCACCGCTGCGATGCGGCATTCGGTGCGCCGCATGCACCCAACGCCACATCGCAGCACTACACCGCCACCCGCGAACCCCACCGCAACCACCCACCCCAGCCGCGCGCACCCGCCCCCACACCGCAGCCAACGCACCCGCCCACCCAGGCAGCCGCACTCCCCCCACCCCGATACGAAGCCACAAACACGGCGCGGGGGTGCTTGTCCAGGCATCTTTCCCGCCTGGACAAGCACCCCCGCGCCGTAGTCACACTCACCTTTCGGGGTGCCCACACAACCACTCAACCCGCAACGTCGCCGCCAGGCGACGAGCCGGACGACCCCCCGACGAAGCCGTCCGACCCCACCGTCACCAAGGGAACATCACCGAGGCGGAGACTGCTTCAAAACCACAGTCCTCTCGCCCAACGGCGCCCCCAACGGCACCGAAATCACCGGATGCCGCAAATCCATAGTGCACATCTGCCCGGTCTGCGCCTTGGTCTCGCTCAAATCCACCACGACCCGCTGGGCGGTCTGCTCAACAGCCGCGCCGAGCGCATGCCCGCACCCCCCTTCCTCAGCCCGCACCACGAGCACCTTCCCTCCGCTGTCCGAATAAACCTCCTTGGGGAACGTCTTGGGCAGCGCGGCCCCGTCCACCCGGTTGTCCGGAACCCGAGCCGCCCCTTGCGGCGGGTTGAACTGGGGTTTGCCCGGCGACGGCACCGAGGGCGAGGCGCTGCCGCTCGGCGGCGCAGTCTCGGTCCCGGACGCTGGTGCGTTCGCCATGCTCGTCGGACTGCCACACGCGGCCGCCATCGTGAGCACCAGTGCCGCGCCTGCCAGTCGTGTCGTTCCGATCAGCTTCGTCGAGTACCTCATGACTCCTGGACGGACCGACCGTCCCGGCGGGTTGCATCCGATCTTCACGGACCGGGCTTCAGCACCAATTCGCGCCCGCCCAGTGGCGCGGCGAGCCGCACCGGCAAGGAAATCTCCCGCACATGCATCGGGCACATCTGCCCGTGCGGTGCCTTGGTGATCGTCACCAGCACGGCAACCTGAGTCGCCGTCTGCTCCCCCGCCTTCGCGCTGAGCTTGTCGCACCCGCCTTCCTCGGCCTGGATCACCACGACCGAGCCGCCCTCCGCGAGCGTGACGTCGTGCGGATATCCAGCCGGAAGGGCCGAAGCGTTGATCTGCCCGGCCGCGGGCGCAGTGTCCCCCGGCGGCACGCCCTGCGTCGGACGGCTCTTCGGCGGCGCTGAAACCGGCGGCGGCGAGACCGGCGGCGAAGAAGGCGGCGGCGAGGACACCGGCACCGAGCCCGAAGGCGGCCCCGAGGAAACCGGCGCAGCCACGGTTCCGTTGCCCCCGCACGCCGCGACCGTCAGCAGCAGCGCGCTCGCTCCCACGATTTTCCCTGTAGTCCGCATGCATCGCGGACGGACTCGCGGCCCGGAAGGTTGCATCCGGGCGGGAAACTATTTCACCGGGCCGAAGCCTTCCCCCGCACCAGCCCCAGCAGCACCACCCCGGCCAGCGTCACCACCAGCAACAGCACCGTGCTCGCCGACGCGAGAAACACCTGTCCCCGGTCAGTGAGGGAGAAAATGGTCGCCGGAAGCGTCCGCCAGTCCGGCGGGTACAGCATCATCGTCGCGCCCAGTTCGCCCATCGACATCGCCAGCGCCAAACCGGCCGAAGCCGACATCGCGGGCAGCAGCACCGGCAACCGCACTCGCAGCAACACTCGCAACGGACGCGCGCCGAGACTCGCCGCGGCCTGCGCGAGCAGCGGGTCAACGCGTTGCAGCGCAGCCGAAACCGTGCTGTACGCGAAGGGCAGCAGGATCATCAAGTGTCCGGCCAGGACGATCCAGCGCGTGCCGTTGAACGCCACCGGCGGACGGCTGAACGCCACCAGCAACGCCAGCCCCAGCACCACCGACGGCACCGCGATCGGCAGGTGGAACAGCGAATCCGCGATCCGGCGCAGCCGCGGCGGCGCGTGGTCGACGGCCAGCGCGGCCCAGGTTCCGATGAGCACCGAGACCAGCGACGTGAGCACCCCGGTCTGCACGCTCACCGACAAGCTCGCGAACGTCTCGCCGGACAGCGCCTCGGCATAATGCGCACCGGTGAGCCCGCTGGGCAGCACGCCGGTCCAGCTCCCGGCGAGCGACGCCAGCACGATCATCACCAGCGGCGCGGCCACCACCCCGAGGAAAACCACGCCGAACACCAGCCACACCAGCAACCGGCTACGCCGCGTCCACAGCAGCACGACGTCCTCCTCTCCCGACCACCCGCCGGTAGACCGCGTAGAGCACCAGCGACAGCACCACGTTCACCACCGCGACCACTGACGCGGCCGGGAAGTCGAACGTGACGATTCCCTTGCCGTACACCAGCATCGGCAACGTCGAGACGCCCTTGGCGCCGAGGAACAGCACAATGCCGAACTCGTTCATCGTCAACAGCAGCACCAGACACGCACCGGACGCGAGCGACGGCAGCGCTTCCGGCAGCACAACGCGCCACAGCACCCGACCCGGCCGCGCGCCGAGACTCGCCGCCACGTCCAGCTGCGCCGACGGAACCTGGCTGAACGCAGCAAGAGCGGGTCGCATCACGAACGGCGTGTAGAAGGTGATCTCGGCGAGCAGCACACCCCACGGCGAGTAGAGGAACCCAGCGGTACCGAAGACTCCCGCGCCGCCGTAGAGGAAGGTGAAGGCCAGTGCGATCAGGAACGACGGGAACGCCAGCACCGTGTCCACGAGCCGGGCCAGCAGCGTCGCCCCGGGAAACGGGACGAACGCGACAACCAGTGCGAGAAACCCGCCGAGCAGCACGCAGCCGACCGTGGCGGCCAAGGCCAGCAACACCGTCTGCCACACCGCGCGGCCGAATTCCGGCGACGACAGCACTTGCGTCCACACCGAAAGCCCGAAACCGCCGTCCTGTGCGGTGAACGACTGGAGGATCACCAGCACCAGCGGATAGCCGAAGAATCCGGCGACCACGATCGCGGGCGGGAGCAGCCAGCCGATCCGGTACCGGCGCGGCCGCGTGCTTCGGCGCGCCGGGGCGACCGCGGCAGTACCGAGCGCGAGGCCGGTCATCCCTCCACCTCCACCAGCGGGCAACCGTCCGGAATGGACACCCCGACGCGGTCGCCGACCGCGGGCAGCACCGGGCTGTCCGGCACCTCGGCGCGGATGTCGCACACCTCGTCGGCAAGCCGCAGGTCGAGCCGGTATCCGGAACCGCGCCACTGCACACCGCGCACCAGCGCCGGGAAGGTGCCCGGCCCGGGTTCGCCGACCGAAATCCGGTGCGGCCGCACCCCGAGCGCCACCGGCCGCTGCGGCTGGAGCGTGCCGGACGGTTCGGCGGACAGCTCACGCCCGGCCAGCCGGACTGTCGCGACGGTCCCGTCCGCGCGCACCAGTTCGACCGGGATCAGGTTCGCCGCGCCGAGGAAGCTCGCGGTGAACCCGGTCGACGGACGGCGGTAAAGCTGTTCGCACGGGCCGAGTTCGACCAGCCGGGAGGCGCGCAGCACCGCGATCCGGTCGGCGAGCGCGAGAGCTTCGCTCTGGTCGTGGGTGACGTAGATCAGGGTCGTGTCCGGCAATTCGGCCCGCAGCCGCAGCAATTCCGCGACCATGTCCTCGCGCAGTGCGGCGTCCAATGCCGACAGTGGCTCGTCCAGCAGCAGCACGTTGGGCCGGACAGCGAGCGCCCGCGCCAACGCGACCCGCTGCTGCTGCCCGCCGGACAGCTCACGGGGATAACGACGCGCGTACTCGCTCATCCCGACCAGTTCCAGCACCTCGGCGACACGTTTCGTCACGTCCGCCCGGCGCATCTTCCGCGCCTTCAGTCCAAACGCGACATTGTCGGCGACGCGCTGGTGCGGGAACAGCGCGTAGCTCTGCACGACCACGCCGAGACCGCGCCGATGCGGCGGCAGGTCGGTGACATCCTTGCCGTCGAGCAGCACCCGTCCGGCGCTCGGCCGCAGGAACCCGGCGAGCGCCTTGAGTGCGGTCGACTTGCCGGATCCGGACGGTCCCAGCAGTGCGAGCGTTTCACCGCGCGCTACCGAAAGGTCCAGCGGGGCAAGCGCTTGCGTCGCTCCGAAGTGGACGGACACGCCGCGGAACTCTACTGCCGGAGTCACTGTCCGGTGGCCTTCCGGTACGCGGCGAGGTCGGCGTCGAGGCGGCCGAGCACCGAGTTCCAGTCCGGGACCCAAATGTCCACTCCGGACATCGCGGCGGTGATCTTCTCCGCCTTCGCGCCCTGCGGTTTGACGTCGGAACGAGCCGGGATGCCGTACGCGTCGCTGGCCTTCGCCTGGGTTTCCGGCGAGAACAGGAAATCGAGCAGCTTGCGCGCGTTGTCCGCGTGCGGCGCGTTGCCGACCAGACCGGCGAAGTACGGCAGTGCGAAAGTGGACCGCTTGCCCTGCGCGTCGGCTGGGAAGAACACCGAGAACCCGCCGCTCTTGTCGATCTCGGCGAGGTTCATCTGCAGGTCCCCGTTCGCGACGAGGATCTCGCCCTTCGCGACCTTCGGCTGCAGCTTGCCGGTGGACGACGACGGCCCGACGTTGTTCGCCTGCAGCTTGCCGAGGTATTCGAGCGCGCCTTGGTCGCCGAACACGTGCTGGGCCTGCAGCAGCACCGCGGTGCCGTCGCCCGCCTCGCCCGGCGTCGAGTACTGGAGCTTGCCCCGATACTTCGCGTCGAGCAGGTCGTTCCAGGTCTTCGGGGCGGGATTCGCCTGCTGCGGGTTGCAGATGAAGCTGAGGTAGTTGTTCATCAGCGCGTAGTAGCGGCCCCGCGGGTCCTTCTGCGCGGCCGGAACCTGGTCGGCGCCCTTCGGCGCAGATGCCGCGAGCAGGCCTTCCTTCGCCGCCTGCTGGACGAACGGCGGAAGCGTCACGAGGACATCGGCCTGGGTGTTGGCCTTTTCCTTGCCCACGCGCGAAACGACCTCGGCCGAACCGGCGGTGACGGCCTGGACGGTGATCCCGGTCTGCTGCTTGAACTCGGCGAACCGGGCGTTGTACCAGTCTTCCAGCCCGTCCGCGGTGTACACGGTGACGGTCTGGTCGCCGGACGCGCCGCCCGCCGTGCCGCCGCACGCGGACAGCAGGCCGGCGAGGGCAGCGACGAGAGCGACGACGGCCGCTTTCCGGATTCTCATGACTGGGTGGCTCCTTCGAGATCGAGCACGGCGGGGAGGGCGGAGACGGAGTCGAGAACGTGGGTGGCGCGCGCGGCTTCCAGCTCGCCGCGGTCGCTGGCGCCGGTGAGCACTCCGGCGACGATTCCGGCGCCGGCGGCGAGGCCAGTCCGGACATCAGCGGGGGTGTCGCCGACGACCGCGATCGTGCGGACGTCGGTGACCTGCAGTTTCAGCGCCGCAGCGAGGACAAGGTCGGGGTAGGGACGGCCGCGCACGCCGTCGCCCGGAGCGAGCGCGAGGTCGGCGAGGTCGTGCCAGCCGAGCGCGTCCAGCAGCGCGCGCTGAGTCGTGGGTGCGAAGCCGGTGGTGAACGCGACCCGGACACCCTGCTCGCGCAGGCCGCGGATGGTTTCCTCGGCGCCGGGGATCGGCTTGCACTCCCCGGCCTCGGCCAGCCGTCCGTACGAGCCCTCGAATCCGGCGTTCGCGCGCTGGGCGAGGTCCTCGTCGCCGAGCAGCGCACGGAACACGGTGATCTTCGACTGGCCCATGGTCTCCCGGACGTAGTCGAGCATTCCGACGTATCGTTCGTCCTCTTCGGACACTCCGGCGGCGGCGATCGCGGCGGTGAATGCGCGTTCGACCAGTCCGTCGTCCGCGACGGTGGTTCCGGCCATGTCGAGCACGACGAGTTCGGTGGTCACCAGTCCAGCTCCTTCGCGGTGTCTTCGGCGATTGCGGGCGAGCAGGTCATTCCCCGGCCGCCAGGGCCGGTGACGAGGAAAGCGTTGCCGGACAGGCGTTCCCGGTGCACCACTGCGGCCTGGTCGGTTGCCTGCGCGTACACGCCGGCCCAGCGGCGGCGAATCGCCGGCAGCGGCCGCCCGAGCAACTCGCCCGCTACTTCGGCGAGGTGTTCGTACGGATCTTCGGTGACGTCGAAGGAAAACGGCTGCGCATACTCGTGCGTGTCGCCGATGGTGAGCGAGCCGTCGCGACGCTGCACCATCAGCAGCTGCATCGCGTTCCGTGCGGCGGCTTCGCCCTGCGGCTGGCCTTCGTTCATCGCGTCGAGCGCGGCGCCGCGGTAGGCCGGGTAGTACCGGAAGCTGTCGCCGTCCGCGACGCTGGTGGGCAGCGGTTCGTCGAGCGGTTCGGTCTGCGCCATCTGCAACCGGACCCGCCGCACCGGGATCTCGCCCGCGATCTCGCGGACCAGCCCGCCGAGCCAAGCACCGGTGCAGAACACCACGACGTCGCCTTCGTGCCGCTCGCCGTGATCGTCCACGACGCCGTTTTCCGTCAGGTTCCGCACCTCGCGACCCGGCAGCCAGCGGTAACGCGCGCTCGCTTCGAGTGCTTCACGGAGCGCAGGCTGCGCGGTCCGCGGTTCGACCGCCGCGTCCCGCTCGCACCACAACGCACCGGTGAAGTTGCCGCGCAGAGCGGGGTTCAGCGCCCGAGCCTCCTTCGTGTCGAGGAGTTTGAAGCCGCGCTCCGCCGCCTCCGGTCCGGCGACGACCTCCTGCGCGACGGCCAGTTCGGCATCGGTGCGGACGACCGTCAGCGAGCCGTTGGGCCGGAAACCCAGCGCGGGCACGCGTTCGCCGATCCGCTCCCACAGCTCCCGGGCGCGCACCGCCGTCTCCAGCTCCGGGCCGGCGGCGCGGCCGCCGACCCAGACCAGCCCGAAGTTGCGGACGGACGCCCCGCGCGCCTCCGGCTCGCGTTCGAGCTGGAGGACTTCGTGGCCGCGTTCCACGGCCTGCCAGGCGTGCTGGGTGCCGAGCACGCCGCCGCCAACGATGAGGATTCGCACGGCCGCAACAGTCGCCGCCCGCGCTCAACGGAGCCTGTCGGCACGGGGAACGCCAGGTGAAGCAGCCTCGAATATTGGACCAGATGAGTTACTGTTCCGTTATCTTCACAGCCGCCCGGCGGCGACGAACACGCAAACCGCCAGGATCACGACATTCGCCGCGACGTTGCGGTACTCCGCCGGGCGGCGCTCAGTGACCGCCAGCCACCAGTGCCCCGCCATCGCGCCGGCCATCACCACTGCCAGGCCGACCGCCGCCCACCCGGTGAGCACCGGGGCGATCCCGGTCAGCCGGGGCAGGATCAGGCCGAGCACCGCGACGAGTTCGCAGATCGCGGCGAAGCGCACGACCGGCATCGGATACGCCGCCACCCCGGTTTGCCCCGTCTTGAGCAGCCGCTCCCGCGACATCGCCGACTTCACCGCGCCGGACAGGGCGAAGAGCAAGGCCAGCGCCACCTGGGCGGTCCACAGTGCGATTTCCATGGTGGTCCCTCCGTTCGATGCTGAGGGAACGAACCAGCCGCACCGGATGTGACAGCTACTCGACGCGGCTCAGTCGCGTGACGAAACTCAGCCGGTCCCCGCGGTACAGCGACCGGACCCGCTCGAACGGCTCGCCGTCCGGACCCCACGACACGCGGTGCATCAGCAGCATCGGCAGCGCCGGGTTCGTGCCGATGAGCAGCGCCTCGCGGGGTGTCGCGAGCACGGTCTCCACGCGTTCCTCGGCCCCGTCGAAGACCACGCCCAGTTCGTCGCGCAGGTACGCGTACAGCGACTGCTCCGGGTCGAAATCCTCCGGCAGCGCGGGGAACTTGTCGGCGCGGAGGAAGGTCGATTCGAGGCCGACGCGCTCGTCGTCGGCGAGCAGGACGCGTTCCAGGTGGATCACCTCGGCGGCCGGTTCGATCCGCAGGTCGGCGGCCAATCCGGTGCCCGCGGCGCGGCGTTCGAGCGTGATGAGCGTGCGGCCGGGCCGGATGCCTTGGCGGCGCAGGCCTTCGGTGTAGCTGACGAGCGCGAGCGGCTGGACCAGCTTCGGCGCGGCGACGTACGTGCCGCTCCCCTGCCGTCGCGAGAGCCTGCCTTCGAGAACCAGCTCGCCCACTGCTTGCCGCACCGTCGCGCGGGATACCTCGAACCGTTCGCACAGTTCGCGTTCCGTGGGCAGCGCGCTCCCTTCGCCCAATTCGGCGATGACGGCCAGCAGTTCGACTTTGACCGCGTAGTAGCGCGGCACACGGCCGTGATCCGGGATGCCGTCGCGGACCGGTCCGTCGGCGGACAGGCGGGACAGCGGCGAAGACGTGGGCACGAGACCCGAGCCTATGCCAGACGCGCGGCGCGTGGTTCGCTGTCTCGCGAACTGACCCCACGGGAGGATCCCGCAATGCCTTTGGCCCGCCGGTTAGGCCTCGCCGACGCCGTATTCATCGGCCTCGGTTCGATGATCGGCGCAGGCGTTTTCGCCGCGTTCGCCCCGGCCGCGCGTGCCGCGGGTTCGGGATTGCTGCCCGCGCTCGCCGTGGCCGCGTTAGTCGCTTACTGCAACGCGGCTTCTTCCGCCCGGCTCGCCGCGCTGTATCCGGAATCCGGTGGCACCTATGTGTACGGACGCGCTCGCCTGGGTGAATTTTGGGGATACCTAGCGGGTTGGGGTTTCGTCGCCGGGAAAACGGCGAGTTGTGCGGCCATGACGCTGACCGTCGTCGCTTACGCCGCACCCGGGCTTGGCCAGCCTTGGCGGAGCCTGCTCGCGGTGGGCGTGATCGGTTTGGTCACCGGCGTGAATTACCTCGGCGTGCACCGGTCCGCTTTGGCTACTCGGGTGATCGTTTGTCTCACGCTCGCGGTGCTCGTCTTGGTCGCGGTTTCCGGGTTCTCCGGCACGCACGTTTCCCCGTGGACGCCATTTCACGGCGGTGGCGTGCTCGAAGCCGCCGGACTGTTGTTCTTCGCCTTCGCCGGTTACGCCCGGCTGGCCACGCTGGGCGAGGAAGTCCGCGACCCGGCCCGCACGATTCCGCGGGCCATTCCGCTCGCTTTGGGACTGACGCTCGTGGTGTACGCCGTGGTAGCGGTGGTGCTGCTGGTGACATTGGGGCCAGAGGGGGTCGGCGCGAGTTCAGACCCGCTTGCTTCGGCCGTGCCGTGGCTGTCGCCAGTGGTTCGGGTCGGTGCCGTGGTGGCCGCTTCGGGATCTTTGCTGGCCTTGGTGCTGGGCGTTTCGCGGACGACGCTCGCGATGGCGCGGGACGGGCATCTGCCGCGGTTCCTGGCCGCGGTCCATCCTCGGTTCTCGGTGCCGCACCGGGCCGAGCTGACGGTGGGCGTGGTGGTCGCGGTACTGGCGACGACGACGGATTTGCGTGGTGCGATTGGGTTTTCTTCCTTCGCGGTGCTGGCTTATTACGCCGTGGCGAACGCTTCCGCGTTGACCCTGCGCAGGGACGAAGGAGCCGCGCCGAAGGCGGTCGCGGCTGGCGGGTTGGCGGGGTGTGCGGTGCTGGCGTTCAGTTTGCCGGTCGCCTCGGTGCTCAGCGGGTGTTTGGCGCTGGGGCTGGGCGTCGTCGCGTACTTGGTGCGCGGCCGAAGGGTCGTGCGCTGAGTTTTCGCTTTCCGGCGGGGGATTCCGGCCTGCTCGCCGCGCGCGGTGCGCGAAAGTCCCCCTCGCTCCGCCTCCGCCCGGTTACTCCGATAAGCACACATCCCCAGGTCAAGGCCGCTTTTTATCGTCGCCCCCGCGCCGGAATCCGCCGGATCCGGTGAAGGATCCGAAAGATCCGAAGAAAGTTGGTTGTCCACTTACCGCCGCTCTGGTGTAGTCGGTTCGTCACCGCACGACACCTCCCCGCCCCCGGGAGCGGAAGCTCCACAGTGGACACCGGAAGGACCATCCCCTTGGCCGACAAGCGAAACTTCAGCATGCTCACGCGAGTACTGGCGGGCGCGGCAGCACTCGCGGCCGCCGCCGGATTCGCGACGCCCGCCGTGGCGTCGACGCCGCCGTCGCCGGGCGCGGAGCCTCAGGTCGTCGGCGGGACTCGCGCCAGCCAAGGGGAATTCCCGTGGATGGTCCGGCTTTCGATGGGCTGCGGCGGCGCGCTGTACACCGACCAGATCGTGCTGACCGCCGCGCACTGCGTCGACCGCACCGGAGCGGACTCGTCGATCACCGCGACGTTCGGCGTGGTCGATCTGCAGGACTCGAGCGCGAAGAAGGTCCGCTCGACCTACGTCTACCGCTCCCCGACCTACGACTCCACCGGCGGCGACTGGGCGCTGATCAAGCTGGCGAGCCCGGTGAGCGGCATCCCGGCCCTGCCGATCGCGAAGAACGCCGACAACAACTCCGGCACGTTCACCATCGCCGGCTGGGGCGCGGCCCAGGAAGGCGGAGCGCAGCAGCGCTACCTGCTGAAGGCCGAGGTCCCCTTCGTGGACGACTCGACGTGTCAGTCCCAGGGCGGCGACTACGCCGACCTGAAGCCGGACGCCGAACTGTGCGCGGGCAAGCTCGACACCGGCGGCGTCGACACCTGCCAGGGCGACTCCGGCGGCCCGATGTTCCGCCGGGACGGAGCGGGCGAATGGATCCAGGTGGGCATCGTCAGCTGGGGCGACGGCTGCGCCCGCGCCCACGCTCCCGGCGTGTACACCGAGGTGAGCACGTTCGCCTCCGACATCGCCGCCGCGGCCGGGAAGATCTGACCCCTGCGTGACGCAGCCGGGTGCGGGACTCAGCTGGGGTTCCGCACCCGGTTTGTGCGGCGTTGTGCCGGGCGCCTCGCAGAAGTCGCGGAAGGAGAGCTGCGGCGTTTTCCGGGCGCGCCGCACCAGGAAAGCTACGGCGCTCTCCGGGCGCAACGAAAGCTACGGCGTGCTCCGGGTGCAGCGCACCAGGAAAGCCGCAGCGTTCTCCGGGCGCAGCACACCAGGAAAGCCGCAGCGTTCTCCGGGCGCAGCACACCAGGAAAGCCGCAGCGTTCTCCGGGCGCAGCACACCAGGAAAGCTACGGCACCTCCCGGACGCAGCGCGCCAGGAGGGCACTGAGGCGGGTCTCGGCTGGGCCCGCGTTCGGATGCTCGCGGGTGCGGCTCGCGAACCTCCCCCTGGGACGAAGCCCGCGATGCCACGCTGGCAACTCGCCCGGAGTCGCCGTGTTCCGCTCCTCCACCGTGCCGGAATGCGGCAAGCGCCGATCGACCCGGGAGCCCGCCAGCAGAAGCCGCGAGACCTAACCCGCGGGAAGCCCGACCCCACGCTCCTCCAGCACCCCGCGCAGCTCGGCGAGCACCGCGATGACCGCCGCGGCCCGGTCCTCCCCCACCACCGAGCCGATCAGCACGTCGAGCTGTTCCCGGAACGTCTGCTCCATCGCCTCGGTCAGCTCCCGCCCGGCGGGGGTCAGCTCGACGAGCGACGACCGCCGGTCCTCCGGGTTCGGCACCCGGCGCACCCAGCCGCGTGCTTCGAGCCGGTCGACGCCCTTGCTGGTCGCCCCGATCCCGACGGCGAAATTCACCGCGAGGTCCGCGACCCGCGACTGCGGATGCCGTCCCAGGTACTGCAGGAACTCGAACTGCGCCGCGCCGATGCCGTGCCCGGCCTTGAGTCCCTCCGTCAGCGCGTTGTAGATCCGGGTCTCGCAGCGCACGAGATGGTCGAAGAGCTCCTCGTTCGCCGAAGTACCTTCCATGGCATATAGTCTAGCATTATATGCCTAGGCATATACTTCCACGGAATCCTGAGGAGAGCAGATGAGCAGGGAACAGCGCCGTGCGATCGCCGGGAAGCTGCGGAACGCGCCGGAACAGCCCGAAGCGGCTTCGATCGACCAGATGCGAGCCGGGTTCGCCGCGTTCATGAGCCAGTGCCCCGTGCCTGCCGGGCATCGGGAAACTCCGGCCACACTCGCCGGGAGACCGGCCGTCCTCGTCGAACCGACAGGCACGCCGCGGCCGGGCACGATCCTGTACTTCCACGGCGGGTCGTTCTCGCTGGGCTCACCGCGGACCGCGATGGGACTGACCGCGAATCTGGTCCTGCGCACCGGAGTCCGCGCGCTCTCACTGGATTACCGGCTCGCACCCGAGCACCCGTTCCCCGCCGGGATCGAAGACTGTCTCGCCGCCTACCGCAGCCTCCTGGCAGACAACGACCCGTCCTCGATCGTCTTCGCCGGCGACTCCGCGGGCGGCGGTCTCTCCGTCACCACCACCCTCGCCGCGCGCGACGCGGGGCTGCCGATGCCCGCCGGGATCGTCGCGTTCTCGCCGGGGCTCGACCACACGCGTTCCGGAGCGTCCCTGGTGACCAAGGAGGAGGCCGACCCCTTCTTCACCCGGGAAAGCATGGGCGAGACCGGCGAGCTGTACCTGGCGGGCGCGGACCCGGCCCAGCCGCTCCTCGCCCCGGCGGTCCACGCCGACCTGACCGGCTTCCCGCCCGTCCTGCTGCAGGTCGGCACGAACGAGGTCCTGCTGGACGACTCGGTCCGGCTGGCGGAACGCGCCCGCGAGGCGGACGTCGACGTGATCCTCGACATCACCGCCGACGTCCCGCACGTGTTCCACGCCTTCACCGACGCTCTCGACGAAGCGGGACAAGCCCTCGACCGGGCCGCCCTCTTCATCAAGCAGCGCCTCGCCTGAAGCTCAGCGGATCTTGTCCAGCCGGGAGAGCGTCTCGTCGAATCCCCGCACCAGATCCGCCAGCACCTCGGCCACCGGGCGGACCCGGTCCATCCGGCCGACGATCTGGCCCACCGGCATCGACACCACCGACGGGTCCGCCGCGGCGTGGATCCGGTTGTGCGCGTGGGAAACCAGCAGGTTCTGCAACGGCATCGGCAACGGTTCCGGCGCACCCGGCGCCGCCCAGGCCTCCGTCCAGCGGGTCTTCAGCAGGCGGGCGGGCTTGCCCGTGTAGATCCGCGTCCGGACGGTGTCCGCGGAGGTCGCCGCGACCAGTGCGTTCTGCATCGCCTCCGATTCGGGCATCGTCTGGAGGTACTCCTGGGTCGCGAGCCAGTACGAGCCCATCCACGCGCCCGACGCGCCAAGGGCCAGTGCGGCGGCGACCTGGCGGCCGGAGCCGATTCCTCCGGCCGCCAGGACCGGGGCGCGGTCGCCGACCGCGTCCACGATCTCCGGGACCAGCACCATGGTCGCGATCTCGCCGGTGTGGCCGCCTGCCTCGTGTCCTTGTGCGACAACGAGATCCACGCCGTTGTCGACGTGCCGCACGGCGTGCGAGCCCTTTCCCGCGAGGGCCGCCACCGGGACGCCCGCCTCGTGGGCGCGGGTGATCACGTCGACCGGGGGCGAGCCCAGTGCGTTGGCGATCAGGCTGATCCGGTGCTTCAGCGCGACGTCCACATGGGACCGGGCGACGGAGTGCAGCCAGCCCAGAACCCCGGCGCGTTCGCCGGTGTCGTCAGGCAGCGGCGGGACCGCGAGATCCTTCAGCACTTTGTCGACGAATTCCCGGTGCCCCGGCGGGATCAGCTCGTTCAGGTCGGTCTGGGTGCCTTCGGAAGGGATCTTCGCCGGCATCACGATGTCGACGCCGTAAGGCTTTCCGCCGGTGTTTTCGTCCATCCAGGACAGCACCGCGTCGAGTTCCGCGGCGTCGTTGAACCGGACGCAGCCCAGCACGCCCATGCCGCCCGCGCGGCTGATCGCGGCCGCGACGTGTTCCGACGGGGTGAATCCGAAGATCGGCACCTCGATGCCGAACCGGTCGCACAACGATGTGCGCATGCGCCCTCCTAGGCGGGTTCGTGTTCGGCGGCGTACCGCTGGGCCCACGGATAATCCGGCTTCCCGCTCGGCGAACGGCCGATTTCCTCGGCCAGCCACACCGTCCGCGGCACCTTGTACCCGGCGACCTCAGTCCGCACGTGCGCTTCCAGCGCGGCCAGATCCGGCCGCACGCCGGGACGCGGCTGGACGACGGCGGCCACGCGCTGGCCGAGCCGGTCGTCCGGGATGCCGATGACCAGTGCGTCGAAAACGTCCGGGTGCGATTTCAGCGCGCCCTCGACTTCTTCCGGATACACCTTTTCGCCGCCGGTGTTCACGCACTGCGATCCCCGGCCCAGCAATGTGACCGTGCCGTCTTCCTCGTAGCGCGCGTAGTCTCCCGGCACGACGTAGCGGACGCCGTCCACTTCGGTGAAGATCGTGCGGGTTTTCTCCGGGTCGCCGTAATAGCCGAGCGGGACGTGGCCGCGGCGGCCGATCAGCCCGATCGCGCCGGGTTTCGGTTCGACGAGCTTGCCGTCGTCGTCGAGCAGGATCGCGTCCTTGCCGAAGTTCACCCGGGGCCCGGCGGAATGGTCGGAATCCTTGCCCACCATGCCGATTCCGGTGAATCCGCTCTCCGAGGAACCGATCGCGTCGGTGATCACGACGTTCGGCAGCATCTCCAGGAATTCCTGTTTCACCGAATGCGAGAACAGCGCCGCGTGGCTCGACACCGCGACCAGCGACGACGCGTCGTAATCGCCGGAGCGATAGGCCTCCACGAGCGGCCGCGCCATCGCGTCGCCGACGATCGTCAGCACCTGCACC
Source organism: Amycolatopsis rubida (assembly GCF_900115345.1). GTDB lineage: Bacteria > Actinomycetota > Actinomycetes > Mycobacteriales > Pseudonocardiaceae > Amycolatopsis > Amycolatopsis rubida. The sequence goes on from NZ_FOWC01000005.1 coordinate 489,473, forward strand.
TTGTGTTCCTGCACCGCACGCCACACGTCGTGCGCGTCGAACTGCGGGACGAACACCACCGGGCTGCCGGTGAACAGCGCACCGAACGCGGCCCACTGCGCGGCCCCGTGGATCAGCGGCGCGGCGGGCAGCCGCACGAGCGAACCGGATTTGCCCTGCTCGCTGAGCGTCCATTCGTCCGGCACGTACTCGCCGGTGACGAAGTTGATGCCGCCGCCCAGCGCGCGCCAGATGTCCTCGTGCCGCCAGAGCACGCCCTTGGGGTAACCGGTGGTGCCGCCGGTGTAGAGGATGTACAGGTCGTCGGCGCTGCGCTCGCCGAAGTCGCGTTCGTCCGACTCGCCCTCAAGCGCCGACTCGTACTCGACGCCCGTCTCGTACGGCGTGTCCGAACCGTCCTCGACGACTACAACGTGTTTCAGTTTTGGCGTTTCCGTCAGCACCGCCGCCACCCGGTCGGAGTAGCGCCGCTCGTGCACCAGCGCCACCAGGTCGGCATTGGTGAACAGATAGCGGAGTTCTCCGTGGACGTAGCGGTAGTTCACGTTCACCGCGATCGCGCGCAGTTTGTACGCGGCGAACATGACTTCCAGTGCCTCGATGGAGTTCCGGGAATAGACACCGATGTGGGAACCGGGTCCCACGCCGTGCGCGGCCAGGTGGTGGGCCAGCTTGTTCGCGCGTTTCTCCAGCTGCGCGAAGCTGACCTGGCGTCCGCCGCACACGACCGCGACGCGTTCCGGCACGGCGTCGACGGCGTGCTCGAGTAGATCCGCGATGTTGAGTGCCACGCACCCAAAGTAGAACATGTTATCGTTCTGGGCAATGACCCCGGCCAGCTGAGAAGGAGGCCCCGGTGGCCGAACCCCACGCACTCGTCAGCCTCGAAGGCCGCACCCTCGTGGTGACGATGAACCGCCCGGAAGCCCGCAACGCCCTCACCGGCGAAATGCTTTCGATCATGGTCGAGGCCTGGGACCGGGTGGATTCCGACGACCAGGTGCGCAGCTGCGTCCTCACCGGCGCCGGCGGCGCGTTCTGCGCGGGCGCGGACCTGAAATCCATGTCCCGCAACGCCCCCGGCAAGTCGTTCTCGAACGGTTCCTTCGACCCGAGCCGCATCGAGGGCCTGCTGAAGGGCCGTCGCCTCACCAAACCGCTCATCGCCGCCGTCGAAGGCCCCGCCATCGCGGGCGGCACGGAAATCCTGCAGGGCACGGACATCCGGGTGGCCGCGGAGAGCGCGAAATTCGGCGTCTCCGAACCCCGCTGGGGCCTGTTCCCGATGGGCGGCTCGGCCGTGCGGCTGCCCAGGCAGATCCCGTACACCGTCGCCGCCGACCTCCTCCTCACCGGCAGGCACATCACCGCCGCGGAGGCACGCGACATCGGCCTGGTGGGCCACGTCGTCCCCGACGGTCAAGCGCTGGCTCGCGCGCTGGAACTCGCTGAACTGATCAACGACAACGGCCCGCTCGCGATACGCGCGATCCTCAAGACCATCCGCGACACCGAGGCCATGCACGAGGAAGAAGCCTTCAAACTGGACGCCAAGTACGGCATCGAAGTCTTCGCCTCAGCCGACGCGAAGGAAGGCCCGAAAGCCTTCACCGAAAAGCGCAAACCCCACTTCCAAGCCCGCTGACCCACGTACGTGAGGGGGACCCTGCGGGAATCCGATTCCCGCAGGGTTCCCCTCACTGGCATTGGGCGTGACCCGTTTTGACGGACATCTCGGATGAGGGGCGCGGGCAGCGTCTCTGGGAAGGATGTTCATCATGGTGTCCATGGGCAAGAAGAGGCCTCAGCGGTCTCGGCGGGTGTTCACGCCGGAGTTCAAGGCCGAGATCGTGGGGATGTGCCAGTGTGGCGAGCGGTCGGTCCCGCAGGTGGTGCACGATTTCGAGTTGACCGATTCCGCGGTGCGCAAGTGGATCAAGCAGGCCGGGATCGACGCCGGGACCCGGACCGACGGCCGGACCAGCGGCGAGCTGGACGAGCTGGCGGCGTTGAAGGCGGAGAACCGCCGGCTTCGCGAAGACGTCGAGATCCTGAAACGAGCCACGGCTTTCTTCGCGAACGAGACCCGGTGAACGTGTACCCGTTCATCGAGGCGGAGAACGCCGGCACCGCCGGCAACGTGAAACGTTCCTGTGAGCTGCTTCAGGTCTCCCGAGCCGCCTACTACGCCCACCGCGCCGCCGCCGGGTCGCGGCGCGACCGCGACGACACCGCCCTCTCGCGGAAGATCGCCGAGATCCACGCCTGCTCCGCCGGCACTTACGGCGCCCCGCGAATCCACGCGGAACTGGCCGCGGACGGGGACCGCCACGGACGGAAGCGGATCGCCCGGCTCATGCGCGCCCAGGGCCTGCGCGGCCGGACGGCCCGACGCTGGCGCACTACCACGATTCCCGATCCCGGGGCCGGCCCCGCGCCAGACCTCATCCAACGCGACTTCGCCCGCGGCACCGCCGTCAACCAACGCTGGTGCGGCGACATCACCTACATCCACACCTGGGAAGGCTGGCTCTACCTGGCCACGGTCATCGACATCTCCTCCCGCAAGGTCGTCGGCTGGGCGACCGCGGACAACCTGCGCGCCGACCTGATCGACCACGCGCTGCGCAACGCGGTCACCCAACGCCGGCCCGGCCCCGGAGTGATCTTCCACTCCGACCGGGGATGCCAGTACACCTCCGGCCAGTACGCACGCCTCGCACGCGAACTCGACGTCCGCCTGTCAGTCGGCCGCAAAGGCGAATGCTGGGACAACGCCGTCGCCGAATCATTCTTCGCCACCATCAAAACCGAACTGCTCGACCGGCAGGCCTGGCCCGCCAAAGCCTTGGCGCGCAAAGCAATCTTCACCTACATCGAAGGCTGGTACAACACCCGCAGACGACACTCCAGCCTCGACTACCACAGCCCAGCAACCTGGGAAACCCACCACAACCACACACAAGTAGCCTAACCACGGCACACAACAACCCTGTCCGTCAAAACGGGGCAAGCCCACATTCAGTGCGTCACACGCACCCAACGCCACAGTGGGGCGCTAAACCGCCACCCGCGAACCCCACCGCTACCACCCACCCACACCGTGCACCCCCACCACCAACCGCGGCCAACGCACCCGGCTCATCAAGGCACCCACACCCCCACCACCCCGATACGAAGCCAAAAACACTCAAGCTTCGGGGTGGTGGCCCCCACCTCACGACACGTACTGCTCCCGCAACTTCCGCTTGTAAAGCTTCCCGTTCGGATCCCGGGGCAGCTCCGGCAAGTAGTCGACCGACCGAGGCAACTTGAACCGAGCCAACCGAGTCTCCGCGTACGCGAGCAGCTCGGACGTCAGCTCAGCCGACCCCTCAACCCCGTCCGCGGGCTGCACGACGGCCTTGATCTCCTCCCCCCAATCCTCGTGCGGCACCCCGAACACCGCCACATCCGCCACCTTCGGATGCATCACCAGCTCGCCCTCGATCTCCGCCGGGTAGATGTTCACCCCGCCGGAAATGATCATGTCGGCCTTGCGGTCGTGCAGGAACAGATACCCGTCCTCGTCGAGATGCCCGACGTCGCCCAGCGTGAACAGATCCCCGACGCGTGCCTTCTCCGTCTTGGCCTTGTCCCGGTGGTACTCGAACTTGGAATCGCCCATCTTCATGTACACCGCACCGGTCTCGCCGACCGGCACCTCGTGCCCGCCGTCATCAAGAATCCGGATCGTCGACCCCGGCCACGGCAACCCGACAGACCCCGGCTTCCGCAACCAGTCCTCGCCGGAAATCACCGTCCCGCCGCCTTCGGTCGCCGCGTAATACTCGGTGACAACCGGCCCCCACCACTCAAGCATCTGCCGCTTGACCTCAAGCGGACAAGGCGCGGCCCCGTGGATCATCACGCGCAGCGAGCTCAGGTCGTACTTCCCGCGCACCGCCTCCGGCAGGGCAAGCAACCGCCGGAACTGTGTCGGCACCATATGGCTGTGCGTAACCCGATGCCGTTCGATCAGCCGCAGCATTTCCTCGGCGTCCCACCGGTCCATCAGCACCGCGGTATGCCCCAGCTGCAGCGAAATAGCCACAAAATTCAACACTGCCGTGTGATACAGCGGCGACCCGCACAGATGCACGTGCTCGTCGAACGGCCGCAGCCCGAACACGCCGAAGAACCACGTCGAAGCAGCAGGCACCTGATCCGGATCCGCCCCGGTCAACGGCCGCTTGACGCCTTTGGGCCGCCCAGTCGTGCCCGAGGTGTAGAGCATCGGCGATCCGGCGGTCCGATTGTCCGGCCGCCCCTCGCCCAGCCCCGCGCCCAGCTCCTCGACGCGGCGGAAGCCAGGCACTGAGCCGACCGAGAACCGCGCCGAAGCGGGCAGTCCGGCTTCGTCGGCCGCGGCCACCGCGACGTCGGCGAACCGCTCGTGCGCCAGAAACGCCTTGGCTCCGCTGTCGGAGAGGATGTACGCGACTTCCGGTCCGACCAGATGCCAGTTCACCACCACCACGTACAGCCCGGTCTGGATCGCCGCGAAGTACGCCGCGACCAGGTCGTCGCCGTTCGGCAGCAGCAGCACCACCGCATCGCCGACGCCGAGGCCGAGTTCGCGCAGCCCCGAGGCGTACCGGTTGGCTTTCGCCGTCAGATCGCCGTAGGAAATTTCCCGCCCGTCCGGATCCACCAGCGCCACCCGGGCGGGCTCGGCCGCGGCGATGGTCCACAGTCCCAGGTCCATAGTTCCCAAATCTAGAACGCGTTCCACATAGACACAACAGGTTCCTTGCCTCGGATTCGAGAACGTGTTTCACTCGAAGTCGTGACGGTTTCGGATGCCCCTCTGTCGGCGCCGCTCAACGTCGGCTTCGACTACACCCGTTCGACCGGCCCGGTGCTCGGCCGATTCGTCAACGCGCTGCGCGAACGCCGGATCGAAGGCGTGCGCGGCAGCGACGGACGCGTGCACGTGCCGCCGGTCGAGTACGACCCGGCCACCGCGGACCCGTTGACGGAGTTCGTCCCGGTCGCCGCGGAAGGCGTTGTCGTTTCCTGGTCCTGGTGCGCGGATCCGCTCGACGGCCAGCCGCTGTCGCGTCCGTTCGCCTGGGTGCTGGTGAAACTCGACGGCGCGGACACCAGTCTGCTGCACGCCCTCGACGCCGGCTCCCCGGACAATGTCCACATCGGACAACGCGTGCGCGTGCGGTGGGCGGACGAAACCGTCGGCCACATCCGCGACATCGCGTACTTCCTGCCCTCCGGCGCGCCGGACACCACGCCCACCGAGGCTCCCCCGCCGGTGGCGAAGCGCGACGAAGGCGCGCCGGTCAGCGTGATCATCACGCCGGTGCACCTGAAATACCAGCATTCCGCGTCGCCGGAGGAAAGCCGGTACCTGCGCGGCCTCGCCGAAGGCCGGATGCTCGGCCAGCGCTGCCCCGAGTGCGGCAAGGTCTACATCCCGCCGCGCGGCGCGTGCCCGGTGGACGGCGTGCCGACCACCGACGAGGTGGAACTGCCCGACACCGGCATCGTCACGACGTTCTGCATCGTCAACGTCCCGTTCCTCGGCCAGCGCATCAAACCGCCGTACGTCGCGGCGTACATCCTGCTCGACGGGGCCGACATCGCCTTCCTGCACCTCGTGCTCGGCTGTGCCGCCGAGGAGGTCCGGATGGGCATGCGGGTGCGCGCCAACTGGCGGCCGCGCGAGGAATGGTGGACGTCGCTGGAGAACATCAGCCACTTCGAGCCCACCGGCGAACCGGACGCCGCGTACGAGACCTTCGCCCACCACCTGTGAGGAACCATGCCTGAAGTAGCCGTAGCCGGTTTCGCGCAGGCGCCCAACGTCCGCAAGACCGAGGGCACCACCAACGGCGTGGAAATGCTCGTGCCGATCCTCGCCGAGGCCTTCGCCGCGACCGGACTGTCCAAACAAGACATCGGATTCTGGTGCTCCGGATCGTCGGACTACCTCGCCGGGCGCGCGTTTTCGTTCATCGCCGCGGTGGACGCGCTGGGCGCGTTCCCGCCGATCAACGAGTCCCATGTGGAAATGGACGCCGCCTGGGCGCTGTATGAGGCGTGGCTGAAGATCCGCACCGGCGAGGTCGGCACCGCGCTCGTGTACGGCTTCGGCAAAGCCAGCGCCGGACAGCTCCGCCGGGTCATGGCGATGCAGCTGGACCCGTACCTCGTCACTCCGCTGTGGCCGGACTCGCTGGCGATCGCCGGCCTGCAAGCACGGTTGGGTCTTGACGGCGGGCTGTGGTCCGAAAAGGACTTGGCCGAAGTCGCTGCCCGTTCGCGGGCGGATGCGGCGAACAATCCGGCCGCACAGCTGTCCGGAACCGTGGACGCCGCCGAACTGCTCGACACCCCGTATGTCGCCGATCCCCTGCGCGCGCACGACATCGCGCCGGTGACGGATGGTGCGTCGGTGATCATCCTGGCGTCCGCGGAACGGGCCCGCGACCTCGTGGAGCGGCCCGCGATCATCTCCGGGCTGGAGCACCGCATCGACTCCCCCGTCCTCGGCGCGCGCGACCTCACGCGTTCCCCGTCGACCGCCATCGCCGCGGCACGGCTGGACCTCGACGGCGTCGAACTGGCCGAACTGCACGCGCCGTTCACGCACCAGGAACTCATCCTGCGCCGCGAACTCGGTCTCGACGACCGCGTCCGGATCAACCCGTCCGGCGGCGCGCTCACCGGGAATCCCATGTTCTCCGCCGGGCTCGCGCGTATCGGCGAGGCCGCCGCGCGCATCCATCGCGGCGAGGCGGCCAAGACGCTCGCCCACGCGACCAGCGGACCCGCCCTGCAGCAGAACCTCCTCGCCGTGCTGGAGGCACGATGACGAAACAGCTCGCCGCGGTGCTCGGGACCGGGCAGACGCACCACCGCGCGAAGCGCACCGACGTGTCGATGGCCGGTCTGATCCGCGAAGCGATCGACCGCGCGATGGCGGACGCCCAGGTCGGCTGGGACGACATCGAAGCCGTCGTGATCGGCAAGGCGCCGGACCTGTTCGAGGGCGTCATGATGCCCGAGCTGTTCCTCGCGGACGCGTTGGGTGCGAACGGGAAACCGTTGATTCGCGTGCACACCGCGGGCTCGGTCGGCGGCTCGACGGCGCTGGTCGCCGCTTCGCTGGTCCAGTCCGGCGTGCACCGGCGCGTGCTGACGGTGGCATTCGAGAAGCAGTCCGAATCGAACGCGATGTGGGGCCTGTCGATTCTGCCGCCGTTCCAGATGCCGGTCGGCGCTGGCGCCGGTGGCTACTTCGCGCCGCACGTGCGGTCCTACATCCGCCGTTCCGGCGCGCCCGAGCACATCGGGGCGATCGTGGCGGCGAAGGATCGGCGCAATGGCGCGTTGAATCCGTTCGCGCACTTGCAGCAGGCCGACATCACAGTCGAGTCGGTGCAGGCCTCGCAGATGCTGTGGGACCCGATCCGGTACGACGAGACGTGCCCGTCCTCCGACGGTGCCTGCGCGATGGTGCTCGGCGACGAAGCCGCCGGAGACGCCGTGCCGGGCGGTGCGGCGTGGATCCATTCGACGGCGATGCGGACCGAGCCCACGACGTTCGCCGGACGCGACCAGGTCAGCCCGCAAGCCGGCCGCGACGCAGCCGCGGCGTTGTGGCGCGACGCCGGCATCACCGATCCGCTGTCCGAAGTGGACGTTGCCGAGATCTACGTGCCGTTCTCCTGGTTCGAGCCGATGTGGCTGGAAAACCTCGGCTTCGCCGCCGAAGGCGAGGGCTGGAAGATCACCGAAGCCGGCGAAACCGCGATCGGCGGACGGCTGCCGGTGAACCCGTCCGGCGGCGTGCTGTCGTCGAATCCCATTGGCGCTTCCGGGATGCTGCGGTTCTCCGAGGCGGCCAAGCAGGTGATGGGCCGCGCTGGCGACTATCAGGTGGACGGTGCGCGCATCGCGATGGGGCACGCCTACGGCGGCGGCTCGCAGTACTACAGCATGTGGGTGGTGGGGGCAGCAAAGCCCGCGTGAGCGTTGGTCCCGGTTCTAACCGGGACAAACGCTCACGAGTCCTTTCGCCGCCCCCTTCGCAACGCGACCGCCGCCCCCAACGCCCCCACTATCGCCCCCAGGACCGCCGCCTTCCCGCTGTGTTGTTTGGGCACGATGATCGGCCGCAGCTGCGTCGCCGCCGGGGGCTGGATCGGCTTGCGCGGAGCGTCGCGCGCGGTGGCGGTCCAGGCGGTGATGTAAATCAGCATCCGCGCGATCAGCGAGATGAAGAACAGCAGACCGATCACCGAACCGAACGCCACGCCGGAAGGCGACTTGCTGATCAGGTTCAGGTAGAACCCGCCGGCCAGCTTGAGCAGTTCGAAGCCCACCGCCGCGGCGACCGCGCCACGCATCGCACTGCGCCAGCCGACGCGTTCGCGCGGCAGCCGGGTGAGCACCCACAGGAACACCAGCCAGTCGGCGAGCAGCGCCAGCGGCACCGAGACGAACGACAGCAGGTTGTGTCCCCAGCTCGTGTCCTCGACCCCGACCAGCCCGAGCAGCGAGCGGCCGACCGCGGTGCCGGACACCGAGATCCCGAACGACACCAGCAGCGCCGCGGCCAGGCCGAGCAGCGCCAGGACGTCCATGAGGATCGTGCGCAGCAGCGGCTCCTCGGACCGGTTCTGGCCGTACATCGCGGTGAGCGCGTCCCGCAGCGCGTTCATCCAGTTCCAGCCGGAGTACAGGCCCACGACCAGACCGGCGACCCCGACTCCGGTGCGCTGCTCCACGAAGCCGGTCAGGATCGACGACACCTGCGCGCCGATCGGACCGGGGAGCGCGCCGGAAATGCCGCGCACCAGCGCGTTGAGCAAATGCGGCTGCGTGGCGAGCACGAACCCGGCCGCCGACGACGACAGCATGAGGATCGGCACCAGCGACAGCAGGCTGAAGTAAGTAATCGACGCGACGTAGTGGTAGCCGCCGTAGTCGATGTACCGGTTGGTGGCGCGCGCGATGTGGTCCAGCCATCGGTACCGGGCACGCGCGCGGGCCCACTTACTCGGCCCAGGGGTCTTGCGGGAACGCTTCACCGTCACTGTTTACCCAGCGGACGCGCTGTTTGTCGCAAAAGACACGCATTCAAGCCAGTACGACCGGGGCGTGCCCGTCGTCACGCGGCAGCGGCTCGTCGGTCGTGGCGAAGACGGTCGCGCCGAGGAAGTCCAGTTCGCAGCCCAGCGTCGCGAGGAACGGGGTGTCGGCGGCGTCGCGTCCGGTCGCGATGCGGAGCATGGACTGGCGCGGGGCCAGCCGAGTGGCGTCGAAGACGTACCAGCGGCCGTCGATGCCTGCTTCGAAAACCGCGTGGAAGTCCATCGGCTGCAAACCCGGCGCGTACACCGACGTGTAGCGCGCGGGCACGTCGACGAGTCGGCACAGTGCGACGCATACGTGCGCGAAGTCGCGACAGACGCCTTCGCCGGCGAGGAGCGTGTCGATGGCGTCGTGGGTGGGGTCGCCGGAGCCGACGACGTACGCAAGCCTGCCGTGTACGTGGTCCACGATCGCCTGCACTCGCGCCCGCGCGCCGTCCAGATCCCCGATGCCCGCCGGCAACAGCCCGCCCATCCGGTCGCACGGACAGTACCGGCTGGGGCGGGTGTACCGCGCGATGTCGGCGAGCGTGACGGGTTCGGCATTGCCGCGGTGCAGCACGCGTTCGCCGTGATAGGCGACGCGATGCTCGCCCTCGGCGAGGTCGTACACCTCCGCGCGGGTGCCGTGTTCGAACTCGGCGGTGCGCGCGGAACCGGCGTCGGACACGGTGAGTTCGCCGGCGTCCGCGCGCACGGCGGCGACCGAGATCGCGGCGAGGCCGGGTTTCGTCACCCGGACGCCGAATTCCGCGTCTACCGTCGTGCGCACGGGGCCATCATGCCGGTGCGTCGCGCTCCTTGCCGGTCAGCTCGCGTCCCCGGGCGTTTCGCCTGCTCAGGCGTAGCGGACCTGGTAGTGCTTGATCCCGTTGAGCCAGCTGGAACGCAGCCGCTCCGGCGCGGAGACCTCGGCGATGCCCGGCATCGCCTCGGCGATCGCGTTGAAGATCAGGTCGATCTCCAGCCGGGCCAGGTTCGCGCCGATGCAGTAGTGCGAACCGGTGCCGCCGAAGCCGACGTGCTGGTTGTCCTCGCGCAGGATGTCGAACTTGCCGGGCTCGTCGAAGACCTCGGGGTCGAAGTTGGCCGAGCTGTAGAACATCCCGACGCGGTCGCCCTCGCGGATCCGCGCGCCGCCCAGTTCGGTGTCGCGGGTCGCGGTGCGCTGGAAGGCGACGACCGGCGTCGCCCAGCGGACGATCTCGTCCGGCGCGGTCTTCGGGCGCTGCTCCTTGAAGACGTCCCACTGGTCCGGGTGGTCCAGGAACGCCTTCATGCCGTGCGTGATCGCGTTGCGGGTGGTCTCGTTGCCCGCGACGGCCAGCAGGATCACGAAGAACCCGAACTCGTCGGAGCCGAGCGATTCGCCGTCGACGTCGGCCTGGACGAGCTTCGTGACGATGTCGTCCATCGGGCAGCGGCGGCGGTCCTCGGCCATGTTCCAGGCGTAGCCGACGAGTTCGGCGGACGCGGCGATCGGCTCGAGGTCGTATTCCGGGTCGTCGTAGGCGATCATCTGGTTGGACCAGTCGAAGATCTTGAGCCGGTCCTCCTGCGGCACGCCGATCAGCTCGGCGATCGCCTGCAGCGGCAGCTCGCACGCGACGTCGGTGACGAAGTCGCCAGTGCCCTTCTTCTTGGCCTCGTGCACGATCCGCTCGGCGCGCTCGCGCAAGGTGTCCTCAAGCTTGGCGATCGAGCGCGGGGTGAACCCCTTCGAGACGATGCGGCGGAGCTTGGTGTGCTGCGGCGCGTCCATGTTCAGCAGGACGAGCCGGTTGGCGTCGAGGCCCTCGGCGGTCATCTGGTCGTCGAACCGGATGATCGCGGTCTTTTCCCTCGACGAGTAGAGCTCGCTGTCGCGCGAGACCGCCTTGACGTCGGCGTGTCGCGTGACGACCCAGTAGCCGTCGTCGCCGAATCCGGCGGTGTTGTGCGGCTGCGGGTTCCACCAGACGGGCGCCGTGCGGCGGAGTTCGGCGAACTCCTCCAGGGGCAGCCTGCTGGCGTAGAGGTCCGGATCGGTGAAGTCGAAACCGGCGGGCAAAAGCGGAGCTGCCACGGCTTGGCCTCCTGCGCGGGATCGGCGGTGATACCCAACTGCAACGCGTTCTATGACCCCAGTAGAGCATACGGTGTTAACCAGCGGAACCCGCTTGAGTGAAACCTGTTTACTTTACCGTTCCAGAAGTCGTTGGCGCAGGTGAGCGCACGCTCATCGTTTCGTGATCGACTTCCGCGCTGCCGTGCGTTCGCTTGTCATTAACAGGAACGTGTTCTAGTTTTGCGGGTAGGAAGCTTCCGGAAGGGGACACTCGTGGGCGAACCGGTGATCGTGGCCGCGGCACGCACGCCGATCGGCAAGCGCGGCGGCTGGCTGTCCGGCCTGCACGCGGCCGAACTGCTGGGCGCGGCGGTGCGCGGGGTGGTCGAACGGGCGGGCATCGACCCGGCCGAGGTGGAGCAGGTGATCGGCGGAGCGGTCACGCAGGCGGGCGAGCAGTGCGGCAATCTGACCCGCACCGCTTGGCTGCACGCGGGCCTGCCGGAATCGACCGGAGCCACGACGATCGACGCGCAATGCGGTTCGGCGCAGCAGGCCGCGCATCTGATCGCCGGCTTGATCGCGGCGGACGCGATCAGCGTCGGCGTCGCGTGCGGCGCGGAAGCGATGAGCCGAGTTCCCCTCGGCGCGAACCGCGGCGAGGGCGTCGGCTCCCCCAAGCCGGACGCGTGGTCGATCGACCTGCCGGACCAATACGGTGCGGCAGAACGGATCGCGATCCGGCGCGGCATCACGCGCGAGGACGTCGACGCGTTCGGAGTGCGGTCGCAGACCAACGCCGCCGCCGCGTGGTCGGCTGGGCATTTCTCGCGGGAGATCGTGCCTGTCACGACGGAAGCCGGCGCGGTGGAACGGGATCAGGGGCTGCGGGAGACCACAATGGAGGGTCTGGCGCGGTTGAAGCCCGTGGTGCCGGACGGAATCCACACGGCGGGTTCGTCGTCCCAGATCTCCGACGGCGCCGCGGCGGTGCTGATCATGGACGCCTCGCTGGCCCGCTCGCTCGGCCTGCGCCCGCGTGCGCGGATCCGGCGGCAGGCACTGGTCGGCGCGGAGCCGTACTACCACCTGGACGGTCCGGTCCAGGCCACGACGCGGGTTCTCGACGCGGCCGGGATGAAGATCGGCGACGTGGACCTGTTCGAGGTGAACGAGGCCTTCGCGTCGGTCGTGCTTTCGTGGCAGCGCGTGCACAATCCGGACGAGACACGGGTGAACGTCAACGGCGGAGCGATCGCGCTGGGGCACCCGGTGGGGAGCACCGGCGCGCGGCTGCTGACGACCGCGCTGCACGAACTGGAACGCCGCGACGCGACGACGGCGCTGGTGTCGATGTGCGCGGGCGGGGCGATGGCTACCGCGACGATTCTGGAGCGGATCTGAGCTGACGGGGCACAGCCACCGCGGCAAACGGGAAGCGGAGCATCGCCACAGCGACGAACGGCGAGCCGAGCTGAGCCGACGGAGCATCGCCACAGCGACGAACGGCGAGCCGAGCTGAGCCGACGGAGCATCGCCACAGCGACGAACGGAGAGTCGAGCTGAGCCGACGGAGCATCGCCACAGCGACGACCTCGAAGCCGGGCGGAGCCAGTTGGGCGTGGCTGCTGCGACAAACCGGAACTGAGCAGGCAGCCCGGGTCTGGCCGGTTACGTGCCGCGCTGGCACCAGTTCCGTTGCGGCAAGCAAACTCTCGCGCGGAAAGCCCACCGGTTCGACGGCGCAGCCGCGGCACGCCAGCGCCGGGAGCTTTCCGCCGCCGGTGCGGTGCTGGCTAAGGCCGGTCGTCCGTCCAGAAGCAGAACGGATGCCCGGCCGGATCCAGCAGCACGCGCACATGCTGCTGCGGCTGAAACTCCGCCACCCGAGCACCCGCGGCGACCGCCTTCGTGACCGCGGATTCCAGCGCCGCGCGGCCGTCGACCTCGAAGTCGAGGTGCAACTGCATCTGCTGCTCCCCGGCACCGGCGGGCCACACCGGCGGCACGTACCGCGTTTCCCGCTGAAACGACAGCCCCGCCCCGCCACCGGACGGCCGCAAGGTGACCCACTCCGGCTCATCGGCGCCGATCGGCCACCCGAGCAACTCCCGGTAGAACTCGGCCAGCGCGCGAGGGTCGGGCGCGTCGAGCACAGTGGACGTGAGTTTCATCGGCCCAGGCTAGGGCTCATCGCACTGTTCGCTCCACACATCTCCAGCCTTCTCCCCGGTCCGCCACCGCGCCCTGTCCTCAGCGCTTCCCAGCGGCTCTCAGCGCTCCTTAACGCCTCCCACTCTCCCCATCGGCCCCAGCGCTCCAGCGGTCCTCAACGCCTGCCCCTCTCTCCAATGGCCCCAGCGCTCCAGCGGTCCTTAACACCTCAATGGCCCCAGCCTCCAGCGGTCCTCAACGCCTCCCCTGTCTCCAGCGCCCCTCCTGACGACCCGCGCCGCGAGCGCCGTCATCGAGAGCGGAGCGGGCTCCCCTCCCCCATCACCCCAGCTCGGTCCGCACCGCGGGACCGTTGTCCGGCCTCGCGAACCGCACCCAGCTGCCCGGATGCCATGATTCGATCCACAGCGTGTTGTCCTCCACCCACGTCACCACGGCCTCTCGCAGATCCAGCCGGAACAGGTGGCTTTCCTGGCCCTCCTGGATGCGCGCGACCTCCGCCCGGTCGGTGATCTCCACCGCGCGGCCGGCGATTTTCGCGTCGCCGCCTTCCTCGATGCCGGGGCAGGCGTGCAGGGCGAAGCGGTCGTCGCGCTGGAGGTCGCGGGCCTTGCGGGCGTCGAGCATCGACCCGACGTACGCCTCGCCGTCGCGGAAGTCGATCTCCGAACCGCTCACCCGTGGCGAACCGTCGCTGCGCAGGGTGGCCACGACGTGCGAATCCGCGGCGGCGAAGCGGGCCCGTACGCGCGAGGCCAGTGACGGGGCGGCGGCACTGAACTCATCCCAACTCGTCATTCCCGGAGTCTCGCACCCGCCACCGACAAAAACCGGCGTCCCGGAAGCGATCGGGTGACCCGGGTTGTGCTTGACTCTCGGCATGATCGCGGAAGACGCGGAGACTGCCGAGCATCGCTGTCCGGTCGAGGGCGGCGAGCTGGCCGTCCGCACGACCGGCGAGGGGCCGCGGCTGCTGCTGGTCCCCGGCGGGACCGGCGCGGCGGACTCGTTCCGGGCGCTGGTCAAGCTTTTGCGCACGGACTTCACCGTGATCACCTACGACCGGCGCGGCCATTTCTCCAGCACGGACACCACCACCGGACCCGTTCCGGTGCCGCTGCAGGCGGACGACGCGCTCGCGGTTCTCGACCACGTCGGCGGGAGCGGGCCGGTCGCGATGTTCGGCACCAGTGCCGGCGCGTTGATCGGGCTGGATCTCGTCGCGCGGCATCCGGACCGGGTCGCCGCGTTCGTCGCGCACGAACCGCCCGCGATCCAGCTGATGCCGGACGCCGAGGGGATTCTCGAGGCCGCCGCGGCGCAGGTCCGGCTGGCCCGTTCGGGTGATCTGATGGGCGCGGTCACGCGGTTCGCGGACGGGATCGCCGGAGCCGCGCTGCCCGACCTGCCGCATCTGCGGCTGCCGAACGAGGGCGACTGGCTCCGGTTGTTCGACCGCGAGCTGACCGAGTTCTTCGACTACCTGCCGGACTTGCGCGCGCTGCGCCGGACGAACACCGAGATCGTGCCGGTCGCCGGGGAGGGCAGCCGCGGCTGGTACCACTACCAGCCCGCCAAAATCCTCGCGCTCGAACTCGGGCTGCCCTTCACCGAGACGCCGGGCGCGCACCTGGCGCCGCAGCGCAATCCGGCCAAGTTCGCGGCCGCGCTGAAGGATCTCCTCGCCGGCGCCTGAAGGTCCATGCGGGAACCACGAGGGACTCCCTCACGCACCTTCCGCGCCAGGAGCGGCAGCCCGCCGCCGCCGCGGGAACTCCCGCACCAGCCCCGGCAGGATCGCCAAGACCAGGACCCACAGGAACCGCGCCGGAGTCAGCGTCCCGCCGAGGAATCCCAGCCCGGCCGGGATCCCCAGCCCGGCGAGCACCGCGACGAAATCCCACCGTTTCCACATCTTGGAGGCCACCCGCGCCGCGACGCCCACCACCGTGAACGCGGCGACACAGCCGCACAGCAGCCACCGCGTCCCCGCGGCGACGTGCCCGGGCGAGACCGACTCCACGACATCCCCGAACCCGGCCGCCAGCGCCGCGAGCAACCCGGCCACCAGGCAATGCACCGGCAGCAGAGCCCGCGGCCCCCAGGCAGTGTGCGACAAGTAGGGAATCCCGCCGAAGCCCTGGAACAACGCCGCGCCCCACAATGCCGCGAGCAGCGCCAGCACCCCGAGAACCGTCCAGAACAACGGTCCGGCCCAGTCCGGGACCTCCGTCGCCGCCTCGGTGACAGTCAGGACGCCCTCGCCCAGCACGATGATCGTGAACAGCCCCAGCCGCTCGCCGAAGTGCGCGATGTCCAAGTGCGCGAAAGCCAGCCCCGGCGCCGGCCGCCTGGACTGGGTGGCTCGTTCCGTCATCCTGGCCGCGACCCGCTCCCCGGACATGGTCAGCCCGGCCACCAGGTCGATCCCCAGCCCCAGCGCCCACAGCAGGTACTTCCCGGGCGCGTCGACCCAGAACGAAACGAACCACGGCACCACGCCCATCCCGGCGTGCACGACCGGCCATTCGACAATGATCCGGGTGTTCTCCCGGCCCTCCCACACCCGGCTCGCCAGACCGCGCACCGCGACGTAAGCGATCGCGAAGGCTTGGGCGTGCTCGTCGAGGTCGTGCACCGCGCCGGCCATGAAAACGAGCCCGGCCATCGCCAGCAGCACCGGCATCGTGTGCGCCGCTTCGCCGGTGACGTTGCCGTACACGGTGAAGCACATCCACGCGGTCCAGAACGCGAGGAAGCACACGACGTAGAGGCCGGCGTCGCTCCAGGAAGTCGTTCCGCGCACGAGGTGCGAAAGCTGGGCGACGCCGGCGACCGCGACCAGGTCGAAGAAAAGCTCAAGCCAGGAAGCGTGGCGTTCCTCGGTTTTCATGATCACGGCGGCCAGTATGCCGTGCTCCCGAAAGCCCCGCCCTAAACCGCGCGCGCTCCGTCCTGCCAGACTTCCCGAACGTTCCCCGCCAGAGCCGGGAAATCGTAAATATCGCCCGAAACAACCACGAGGTCCGCGCAATGCCCCGGAGCCAAGCGGCCCAGTTCGCCGTCCTTGCCCAGCAGCTGAGCGGCCGACGACGTCGCGGCGGCCAGCACGGCCGCGGGGCTCATCCCGGCCGTCCGCATCAGGTCCAGCTCTTCGAGATTCGTCCCGTGCGGGCCGACGCCGCTGTCGGTGCCCATCGCGATCCGGACCCCGGCTTCGACGGCCCGGCGCACTGAATCCAGATGGACCTCCGCGACCTCTTTCGCTTTCTGCACCACCGCATCCGGCAGCGCGGCGCCGGCGGCCGCCGCGCGGATGACGTTCACCGGCGCCACCAACGTCGGGACGAGCCAGGTGCCGCGCGCGAGCATCAGTTCGATCGCCTCGTCGTCGAGGTAGATGCCGTGTTCGATCGACCGGATCCCGGCGCGGACGGCGTTCTTGACCCCCTCCGCGCCCTGCGCGTGGGCCATCACCGCACGCCCCCGCATGGTCGCTTCGGCGACCAGGACGGCCAATTCCTCCGGGGTGAACTGCGAATGCCGGGGATCGTCCCGAGGAGACAGCACGCCACCGGTAGTACAGACCTTCAGCACGTCGGCCCCGGCGCGCAGCAGCGTGCGTGCGACTCGGCGCATCTCGTCGGGGCCGTCCGCCAGCGCACTCGGACGGCCGGGGTGCGGGAGCGAGAGCGGGACGCAATGCCCGGACGGCATCCATCCGTCGCCGTGCCCGCCCGTCGGGCTGATCAGGCCGATCGCGATTTCCAGGCGAGGCCCGGGGATCAAGCCGTCCGCGAGCGCCTGCTTGATGCCCAGATCGGCCCCGGCGGCGTCGCGCACGGTGGTGATGCCGAGCTTCAGCGTGGTCCACAGGTTCCGGGCCGCCTCGTAGAACTGGTACGAGAACGGCTTCTGGACGCGCTGCAGCAACCCGAGATCGGACACCGTGACGTGCACGTGGCAGTCGAACATCCCGGGCAGCAGCATCGCGCCGGCGCAGTCCACCGCGCGGTCGCCGTCGAGGCCCGGGCCGACCTCGACGATCCGGCCGTCCTCGACCGCGACATCCGCGAGCGCGGGCGCGCTGCCCGTCCCGTCGAACACCGTGCCGCCGGTGAAAAGGGTCCGCGTCATACCGGTTCTCCTGTCCGCACAACGTCTCCGGACCGGTTCCCGGCCCGTTCGACGACTGCCGCGATCGCGAGCACGACCACGTTGACCGCGAGCCCGACCAGCCCGACGTTCACGGTGCCGGCGAGCTTGGTGTCCACGAAGGTCAGCCAGATCACCACGACCTCGCCCGCCAGCAGCCCGGCGAACACCGGAACCTTGCCGACCGGGACCTTCTTCAGGAAGCCCAGCAGGTTCGCCGGGGCCAGCTGCACCGACCCGGAGTAGGTGAGCAGCAGCAGGTTCGCCAGCAGGTCCGGCCGGAAGATGCCGAGCACCAGGGCGAGCGCGCTGGCCAGCACGACCGTCCCGTGGTTGATCCAGAACTGCCTGCGCTCGCCGCGCACCCGGGTGATGTTCCTTGCCACCAGGGAGGAAATGCCGATCAGGATGCCCGCCGCGGGCACCATCGCGGTGGCCGTCGCGGCGACGACCACGAGCCCGGTGACCCAGCCCGGCAGCGCCTCCTTGCTCAACGACAGCAGCACGCCGTTCGGGTCGCTTCCCTTGGGCACCACCAGGATCGCCGCGAATCCGATGATCATCGGCAGCAGCAGGCACAGCTCGTACACCGGCATCCAGGTGTAGTTGCGGCGCAGCACCTTCGGGTCGCGCGCGGACATCAGCGCGGGCCAGGTGTGCGGCAGCGTCATCAGCCCGACGCCGATCGCGCTGACCAGCATGCTGGTGATGAACCACGTGTGGTCGTTGGCCCCGGCGTGCACGAACAGCTTCTCCGGATGCAGCTGGTCGATCTTGTGGAACACCCCGGACACGCCGCCCGCGAAATGCGCGGGCACCGCGATGATCAGCACCACCAGGACGACGAGCATGATCGCGTCCTTGAAGTACGACGTCGCCGCGACGCCGCGCAGCCCGGCCCACAGCACGAACGCGACCACCAGCACGCTGCCCGCGATCATGCTGAGCGTGCCGGAGGCGTGGTCGCCGGTGACGAGCCGGACGATCAGTCCGAGCCCGGTGATCTGCAGTTGCAGGTACGGCAGCACGAACACGACGCCGAGGATCGCCGACACCGTGCCCAGCGCGCGGCTCGAATACCGGTCCGCGAGGAAATCGCCCTGGGTCAGGTAGCCGCGCTCCTTGCCCATCCGCCAGATCCGCTTGGCGAGGAAGAACAAGAGGACGTAAGCGATCGGCACGTAGGGCAGCGCGTACATCGCGGCCACGCCGCCGGAGAACGCCAGCCCGGCCATGCCGAGGAAGGTGAAGGTCGTGAAGACCTCGCCGGCTTGCAGAAACCACATGGTCAGCGCGCCGAACTTCCGGCCGCCGACGGTCCATTCCGCGAGGTCCGCGGCGGGACGGCGGCGGCCGACGAAGCCGAGCACGCCGATGAGCACGATGCCGGCGAGGGTGAAGGCGAGGATCATCGTCAATCCTCCTCGCCGCTGCGGGACAGCAGCCGTTCCGACAGCAGCAGCGCCGGAGTGAACATGAGACACCAGAACGCGCCCCAGACCATCATCTTCGGCAAGCCCAGCCACAGGCCGGAGGAGTTGACGAAGGGGAGGAACGGCATGAGGACGAGAGCGACTACGGGGACGATCGGGGGGAGGTAGTAGCTGCGCATGCGAACACGCTGCCAGAAGGCGCGGCTCTCGGCAGGTTGGTTTCGTACCGGTTTCGCAGCCCTCGAACCGCGTGCCGCGGCCCGGTTTTACAACGGGATGGCGTGCTCTGGTGGATCAGCGCCTCGACGGTCCGGTGGAAGGTGTCCTGACGGCTGTCGCTCAGGGTTGCCGCCAGCCGGCCTGTCTCGGTGCCGGTCGCCTCGCGCACCTGGTGCACCACGGCTCGTCCCGCCGGGGTGACCGTGACGTGGACGGCGCGGCGGTTGCCGGGGACGGCGATGCGCTGGACCAGGCCGCGGCGTTCGGCGCGGTCCACCAGCCCGGTGACGCTGGACTTCTCCAGTTCGAGGATTCCGGCCAGGTGCCGCATGCCGATCTCGCGGCCGTCCAGCACGGCGAGCTTGCGCAGCCGGGTGACGGACAGTCCGTGCCGGCCCAGTACGGCTTGCACGATGAACGACAGCTGGACAAGGGCGTCGGTCAAGTTCAGCTCCGGCGGCGGGAGGTCCGCGGGCGGGGAAGCGGTCACGGGGACGAGGTGAGCCCGCTCAGTTCGTGACACCAACTATTTTGGTTCGTGTAACCAACAGTCCGCGAGGCGAACTAAAGGGCGGACCGCGACCATGGCGGACAAGAAACGCATTGCTGTCGTCGTGGGCGGCACTCGCCCTTCCCGGATCTGCGGGGATGTCGCGGCCTGGACGCGGGCTGGTCGGCCTCGCGGAGATCGCGTTGCCGTTCCTGGACGAGCCGGTCAAGTCCGCGGCGCAGCAGTAGGACCACGATCGGGACTGTCCGGGAGTGCTCAAGAACGCGCTGGACTACCTCTGCCGGGAGTGGCGCGCTCGGCCCGCGAGCCTGCTCGCCTGCGGCACCCGCGGTGGCGGGAAGGCTGCGCGACATCGAGGGCACGCTCCGGCCGAACCGCGCGCTGCTGAGCAAGATCGACGAAGAAATGACCGAAGCGCTGAGCCGGCGGAACCGGCAGAACCGTCAATGACCGGAGGAATGATCATGACTGAACCGTCACGCCGGGTGGGTTTCATCGGGCTCGGGAGGATGGGCACTGCCCTCGCCGGTCGCCTGCTCGACGCGGGCTACGACGTCACCGTGTGGAGCCGCAGCGCGGGCAAAGCGGACGAGCTGGCAGCGCGAGGCGCGACCGTGGGCGAAACTCCCGAGGACGCGATCGCGACCGGGACCGTCTTCTCCATGTTGAGCGACGAAGCGGCGGTGCGGCAGGTGTTCACCGCCGAGCGGATGCGCTCCGCGCCGGAGGGCTTCGCCCACGTCAACCACGCGACAATCAGCCCGGAGGCAGCCCGCGAGTTCGCCGCGCGGGGCGGGCGGTACCTCAGTGCGCCGGTGGTCGGCCGCCCGGAAGCAGTGGTGGCCGGGAACCTGACTGTGCTGGTGTCCGGCGACGCGGACGTCCGCGCCGAAACGGCGCCGATGCTCGCCGCGATCGGACGGCGGGTCTGGGAGTTCGGCGACGCCGCGGACGCCGCGCCGACGGCGAAGATTTCGGTGAACTATCTGATCATTCACGCATTGCAGGCGCTGTCCGAGTCGATCACCTTGCTGCAGCACGCCGGACTGGACGCCGGGCGGTTCGTCGACATGATCAACGATTCCGTCTTTCCCGGCGCGGTTTACCGCGGCTACGGGGACGCCATCGCCGCCGGAGCCTACACGCCGCCGGGGTTCACCGCCGCGCTGGGGCTGAAGGACCTGAAGCTCGCGCTGGACACCGCCGGCGAGCTGGGCGTCGAACTGCTCTCCGGACCGGTTCTCCAGGACGTGTTCGCCACTGCGGTCGACCAGGTCGGCGCGGACCTCGACTGGGCGAGCATCGCGGAGGTGACCCGGCGGCGGTCCGGCGGCGAGCTGCGCTGAGGAGGCGTCGCTGCGCGGAGGGGCGGCGGGAAGCAGACCGCCGAACGACGGAAATTTCATGGGCACACGGAGTAACCCTGCTGCCCCTCACGGCCGCGCCGGAGCCGTCGCCCGGCGCCTCGGCACGCGCTTGAGCAGCACCGCTTCGGGAATGCACAGGAGCGGGGTGGGGACAACCCCAGCACGAGCCGTCGGGTCTGCTGGTTTCCCGCCGGGGCGCCGCGCCGCAATACTCGCCCGGGTGACCACCGAAAAGCTCGTCCTCCCCTCGCCCCCACGGCCGGGAAGCGACTTCGCCCGGCTTTGCCGCCGGATCACCGACGCCGGTCTGCTCGACCGCCGCCCCGGCTACTACACCGCTCGAATCTCGCTCGTGACCGTGCTGTTCGCGGGAGGCTGGGTCGCGTTCGCGCTGCTCGGCGACTCGTGGTGGCAGCTCGCCGTGGCCGCGTTCCAGGCGTTCCTGTTCGGGCAGATCGCCCTGCTTTCGCACGATCTCGCGCACCGGCAGGTGTTCCGGACGCGCCGTCCCGCGGAGATCGCCGGGCGCCTCGCCGGGAACCTCGGCATCGGGATGAGCTACGGGTGGTGGATGGACAAGCACACCCGCCACCACGCCAACCCGAACCACGAGGAGCTGGACCCGGACGTCGACCCGGACATCCTCGTCTGGTCCCAGCGCCAGGCCCGCGAGGCGCGCGGCCTGCCCCGGTTCGTCGGGCGGCACCAGGCGCTGCTGTTCTTCCCGCTGCTCACCCTCGAAGGCCTCAACCTGCACTGGTCCGGCATCCGCGCCGTCGCGCGCCCCGGACTGCGCCGCCGCGGGCTCGAAGCGGCGTTGCTGTTCACCCACCTCGCGGTCTACCTCGCCGCGCTGTTCATCGTCCTGCCGCCGGGCCTGGCGCTGCTGTTCTTCGCGGTCCACCAGGGACTGTGGGGCGTCTACATGGGTTCGATCTTCGCGCCGAACCACAAGGGCATGCCGACGCTGACCGGCAAGACGGATCTGGACTTCCTGCGCAAGCAGGTGCTCACCTCCCGGAACGTCGCGGGCGGACCGGTGATCGACGTCCTGCTCGGCGGCCTCAACCACCAGATCGAGCACCACTTGTTCCCGAGCATGCCGTCGGTGCACCTGCGCCGCGCCCAGCCGGTGGTGGAGGCCTACTGCGCCGAGATCGGCATCCCGTACCTGCGCACCGGGCTGGTGTCCTCGTACCGGCAGACGCTGCGGCACCTGCACGAAGCTGGGGCTCCTCTCAGGAACGCTTCCTAGACTCGGTGGCATGAGCTTCCCAGCATTGATTCCGGCGGCCTTCGGCGCGAAGGCCGCCGGAGCTCGTGCTGAGCGGATGCGCCAGTCTCCGCAGTACGCCGACGGCGTATTCCACAACGCCGCCGCCACTCGTGCGACGCCCTCCTCCCCCGGCGGGCTCGTGCGCGAATTCCTGTTCGGCGAGGACCGCGCCCGCCGGCGGCCGGGCGGCGCGATCCCGCTGGTCTCCTCGCCCGCCGCCTCCTCCGCCGACGGTCTTTTCCTTACCTGGTACGGACATGCGTCCACGTTGGTGGAGATCGACGGCACCCGCGTGCTGTGCGATCCGGTGTGGGGCGACCGGGTTTCGCCCGCCGCGTTCGCCGGGCCGCGGCGGCTGCACGCTCCCCCGGTTTCGCTGCGGGAGCTGGGCAGGCTGGACGCGATCGTGATCTCCCACGACCATTACGACCACCTGGACCTGCCCACCGTCCATACGTTGATTTCGCTGACCGACGCACCCTTCCTCGTCCCGCTCGGCGTCGGCGCGCATCTCGAACGGTGGCACGTCCCGGCCGCGCGGATCATCGAACTCGACTGGCACGAGGACGCTCTCGTGGCCGGGATCCGCTTCGTCGCCACGCCCGCGCAGCACTTCTCCGGCCGCGGCCTCGCGAACGACAGCACGCTGTGGGCGTCGTGGGTGATCGCCGGTCCGGAGCATCGCGTGTACTACAGCGGCGACACCGGATATTTCGCCGGTTTCGCCGAGATCGGCGCGAAGCACGGCCCGTTCGACGCGACGCTGATCCAGGTCGGCGCGTACGCCCCGCAGTGGCCGGACATCCACATGACGCCGGAGGAAGGCGTCGCCGCCCATCTGGACGTGCGCGGCGGACTGTTGATCCCGGTGCACTGGGCGACGTTCACGCTGGCCATGCACGCCTGGTCGGATCCCGCGGACAAGGTGTGGCGGGAGGCCAGGGCCAACGACCTCCCGCTCGCGATCCCGAAACCCGGGCAGCGGATCGACGCGGCCGCCGCGGCGCCGGTGGACGGCTGGTGGCAGACCCTGGGCTGACGGACGGCCGCACCGTCCGCCAGCGCCCGCACCCCGCCGCGCCGGCCCGAGCGGACCCGGCCGGCGCGCTGCTGCGGGCGTCCGAACGGACCCCGCTCCGCGTGACCCGGGCCAGCGGTCCGCGCTCGTGTGGCTCCGCTAGACCGAGGCGCGAGAAGACCCGAACTCGATCCGGTGCCGATGCACGTCCCCGAACATCTTGTCCGGAGTCAGCACCGTCTTCATCATCAGGGGCATCAGCAGATCCCGCATAATTCGCGCCACCGGCCCCGCCGCCTTGTCGTTGTTGATCTTCGCCGCCCGCGCGATGATCCGCTCGACCCATTCCCGCCGGGCCGCCTCGTACTGGGCGAAAGCCGTTGCCGCGTCAGGAGCGTCCCGCAACGCACGAGCCAGTTCGAGAGAGCTCTCGATCGCCTGCGACGCTCCCTGCCCGGAACTCGGCGACGTCGGATGCGCGGCGTCGCCGACCAGGACGATCCGGCCGCGATGCCACGTCCGCACCGTCGGGATGTCCTCCAGGATCCCCGGCTGGGCGACGTCCGCCGGCTTCAGCAGGGAGATGATGTCGCGCGCCGGGACGTCGTCGGCGTGCCGTTCGCGCAGCACCGAGAGCCAGTGCTCCGGCGACGCGGTCTTCGCCTCCGCCGGGTCGGCGGCGGGGACGTTGCTGAACCAGAGAATCTCGTCCGCGTCGACGAAGTAGCCGAAGAACGCCCGTTTGCCGAAGGCGAAATGCTGGTAGTTCCCGGTGACCGGCAGGCCGGGGTTGCGGATCCAGCCGCCGAGGCCGAGCAATCCGGCGTAGCGCGGAGCAGGCGCCGCCGGGTCCACAGCGGACCGGACCGCCGACCGGATGCCGTCCGCGCCGATCAGCACGTCGCCGGTCGCGGAGGAACCGTCGGCGAAATGCGCGACCACCTGGTCCGGCTTGTTCTCGACAGACTTCAGGCGCTTGCCGAATTCGACCGCGATCCCCCGGCTCAGCGCTTCGTCCATCAGCGCGCGGTACAGCCGGTCCCGGCGCAGCAGCAGGCTCGACGGCAGGCCCGGCAGCCCGTCGAATCTGCCGGCTACCCGGCCGTTGTGGTTCTGCATCACCATTCCGGGCACCTCGATGCCGACCGCGGCCACCGCGTCGTCGGCGTCGATCTGCCGCAAAGCGTTGCGGCCGTTGGGAGACAGCGTCAGCGCGCTGCCGACTCCGTCCGCGGCCTTCGGGTAAGCCTCGTAGACAGCGGCTTCGATTCCCGCCCGCTGCAACGCCATCGCGGTCGTCGCGCCGGCGATGCCGCCGCCGATCACCACTACGTTCATGTTCTCCCCTTGAAATAGGTTTCCCACGCCTGCCGGTAGTCCTCCCCGGCGACCGACTCGGCGAGCCGTTCGACGAAGCCGCGCTCCGCCTCGGCCTTCGTCAGCCGGTAGTCCTCCTCGACCAGGAACCACCAGGCGAGCCCCTGCTCCCGCGCGGCGTCGATCGTCGCGCGGATTTCGCCGGCGATCGCGGCGAGCGCGGCCAGCCGCTGCCGCAGCAGCTCGCGCACCTCGTCCGCCGGCAGCACCATGAACAGCGACAACGCCGCCCCGAACAGCGGATACTCGGTGGCCGGCTCGGCGACGAGCTCGCGCATCCAGTCGAACAGCTCAAGCCGTCCGGTGGGGGTGATGGCGTAGACCGTCCGCTCCGGGCGCGCCGAATCGCGCAGCGTCTCCCGCGCCGCGATGAACCCGGCCTTCTCCAGCTGCCCGACCACCATGTACAGCGAGCTGCGGGTGTACTTGAAGTCCCGCTCCTTGCCGTACTCCACGAACCGCCGTGCCATCTCGTAGGGATGCATCGGCTCCTCGAGCAAGCCCGCCAGCACGGCCAGCCCGAGCGGGTTCCCCACCACGCGTCGCTTCACCACAGCTCCTTAGTCAGGATCGACTATACGCATAAGAATGGTCGATGTCGACTATCAGTGCGTGGGGTAGGAAGGACCGATGAAGCTCAAGCTCGATCTTCACGACATCTACAACCGCGGCGGGGAGATCGACCGGGCGCTGCGCGCGGTCATCGACGAGGCGGTCGCGAAGAAGGCGCCGCTCGTGGAGATCATCCCGGGCAAAGGGTCCGGGCAGCTGAAGAAGCACGTGCTGCGGTTCCTGGAGCGCAAGGACGTGAAGGCGCTCTACCACCGCGTCGAGAAGGACAAGGACAACTTCGGGCGGGTGTTCGTGCACTTCCGCTGGAAGTAGGCCTCGTGCGCGGGAGTCAGAGCCAGTCGTCCGGGCGGGGCCAGGGCATCAGGGCGGTGAGCGCGTCCGGCACCGGTTCGGTGACGGTGTACTGGCCGCGGTGGAACAGCAGCGGGCGGGCGTCGGACGTCTCGCCCAGCGCGGTCACGCGGCCGACCACCACGTAGTGGTCCCCGGCCGGGTGGACCGCCTGCACTTCGCAGTCCACCCAGGTCAGGGCTCCCTCCAGCAGCGGCGCGCCCGACGGGGCGGGCCGCCAGGACACTCCGGAGAACTTGTCGCCGCCGCGGCGGCCGAACTCGGCGCAGACCGCCTGCTGGTCTTCGGCGAGCACGTTCACCGCGAACGTGCCCGCCGCGGCCAGCGCGGGCCAGGTGCGCGACGTCCGGGCGACGCAGAACAGCACCAGCGGCGGGTCCAGCGACAACGCGGCGAAGGACTGGCAGGCGAACCCCACCGGTCCGGTCGGCGCGACAGCCGAGGAATCCTCGACGTAGCCGGTCACCACGGTCACCCCGGTGCAGAAGTGGCCCAGCACCTCGCGAAACCGGTCCGGCACGGCGTCGGAGACGGCGGCTGTCATTGCGCGCCCACGGAGAAGTCGTGGCCCCACAACGAAACCGCGGTGCTCTCGCGCGCGATCCAGTCCTCGTCCTCGACCTGCCTGCCCTCGCAGCCGAACTCGACGTCGAAGCCGCCCGGGGTCTTCATGTAGAACGACAGCATCAGGTCGTTCACGTGCCGGCCGAGCGTCGCCGACATCGGGACGTTCTTGCGCTTCGCGCGGTCCAGGCACAACCCGACGTCGTCGGTCTCCTCGACCTCCACCATCAGGTGCACGATCCCGCTCGGCGTCGGCATCGGCAGGAACGCCAGGCTGTGGTGGCGCGGATTGCAGCCGAAGAACCGCAGCCACGCCGGGTCCCCGTCGGCAGGGCGGCCCACCATCTGCGGCGGCAGGCGCATCGAATCGCGGAGCCGGAAGCCCAGTACGTCCCGGTAGAACCGCAGCGCGGCCTCGTCGTCGTGGGTCGACAAAACCACGTGGCCGAGGCCCTGCTCGCCGGTCACGAACCGGTGGCCGTACGGGCTCACCACACGCCGGTGCTGCAGCGCGACCCCGTGGAACACCTCCAGGGTGTTGCCCGACGGATCGGTGAAGCTGACCATTTCCGCGACCCGGCGGTCGGCCAGCTCCTCGGGCGTGCCTTCCTTGTACGGCACCGAAGCCGCGTCGAGGCGGGCGCGGACGTCGTCCAGTTCCGCGGCGTTGGCCGCTTCCCAGCCCGCTACCGCCAAGCGGTCCTTCTCTCCCGGCACGATCACCAATCGCGCCGGGAAATCGTCCATGCGCAGGTAGAGCGCGTCCGGGTCGGTGCCCGAACCCTCCACCATGCCGAGCACCTTCAGCCCGTAGACGCGCCAGGCGTCCATGTCGGTGGCTTCGATGCGCAGATATCCCAGCGAACGGATAGCCATCACGAACTCCCGAGGAAGTCGAGGGCGAGTCGGTTGAACTCGTCGAACTTCTCCAGCTGCGCCCAGTGCCCGCAGCCGCCGAACACGTGCAGTTGCGCACGCGGAATCGTCTTCAACGCCAGCAGGGCGCCGTCGAGCGGGTTGACCCGGTCCTCCCGGCCCCAGACGAGCAAAACCCGTTGGCGCAGGCGGTAAGCCTCGCGCCACAGCATGCCTTCCTCGAAGGAATCCGGCAGGCTGAACGACTTGCCCATCGCCCGCATCGCGGCGAGCGATTCCGGCGAACGCGCGATCTCGAAGCGTTCGTCGATCAGCTCGTCGGTGACCAGAGCCTGGTCGTGCACCATGATCCGGAGGAACGCTTCCATCCGCTCCCGGGTCGGATCCCCGGCGAACTTCGACAGCAGCCGCACGCCTTCGGTCGGGTCCGGGGCGAACAGGTTGACGCTCAACCCGCCCGCGCCCATCAGCACCAGCCGTCCCGCGCGTCCCGGATGGTTCAGCGCGAGCCGCACCGCCGCGCCCGCGCCGAGCGAATTGCCGACGAGGTGCGCTTTTTCGATGCCGAGCCGGTCCATCAGGCCGACGACCGCGTCCGAACTGTGCCGGAAGTACTGCGGGTGCTCGGCCGGCTTGCCGGACCGGCCGAACCCCGGCTGGTCGATCGCCAGCGTCCGGTAAGACTTCCCGAATACCGGCAGGTTGCGGCCGAAGTTGCTCCACGCCGAAGCACCCGGACCGCCGCCGTGCAGCAGCAACACCGTCTCGGCGTTCTCCGCGCCGGATTCGTGGTAGTGCAGGCGGAGACCGCCCGCGGTGTCAGCATAGGAACCTTCGGGCGCCATCAGACCATCGCATTCTCGACGGGCAAGCCGAACTCGCCGGTGCCGAACATGACGTACGCGCGTTCCGCGTCGTTCGCCGCGTGCACCCGGCCCGCGTGCGCGTCGCGCCAGAAGCGCTGGATCGGCGTGCCCCGCTGCAGCGCGCGGCCGCCGGAGTTCTCGAAAAGCCGGTCGATCGCGGAGATCGCCCGCTCGGTGCCGCGCACCTGGTCCCGGCGCACCCGCAACCGCGTGCTGAACGGCAGTTTCTCGCCCTTGCGGGCCAGCTGGTACAGCTCGTCGATGTTGTGCGTCAGCTGCAGCCAGGCCGCGTCGATCTCGCTGCCCGCCTCGGCGATCCGCACCTTCGCGAACGGGTCCTCTTTGGACTGTTCGCCCGCATACGCCGCCCGCACCCGCTTGCCCTGGTGCTCCACATGCGCGTCGTAGGCGCCCTGCGCCATCCCGATGATCGGCGCGGTGATGGTGCTCGGGTGCACGGAACCGTACGGCAGCCGGTACAGCGGACCCGGGTTGACTTCCTGGCCCGGCGTCTTGCACTTCGACGTCGCCATGAAGCTCAGCGCGCGGTGCTTCGGCACGAAAACGTCCTCGACGACGATGTCGTTGGACCCGGTGCCGCGCAGCCCGACCGTGTCCCAGACGTCCACAATGGAGTAGTCCGAGATCGGCACGAGATACGTGCAGAAGTCCACCGGTTTGCCGTCGGCGAACGCGGGCCCGCCCAGCAGCACCCACGTGCAGTGGTCGCTTCCGGAGGAGAAGCTCCATCGCCCGGACAGCCGGTAGCCGCCCTCGACGACAGTCGCCTTGCCCATCGGCGCGTACGACGAAGAAATCCGCACGTCGTGGTCCTCGCCCCACACGTCCGCCTGGGCTTGCGCGTCGAACAACGCGACGTGCCACGGGTGCACGCCGAGAATCGACGCGACCCAGCCGGTGGACCCGCAGGCGCTCGCGATGAGCTTGACCGCGGTGTAGAAGGTGACCGGGTCGGCTTCCATGCCGCCGTACGGTTTCGGTTGCAGCAGGCGGAAAAATCCGGTCTCCTGCAGCGCTTTCACTGATTCGGCGGGGACCCGGCGGGCATCCTCGGTCTCCTGCGCGCGTTCCCGCAGCACGGGAAGCAGGTCGCGCACCCCCTCGATCACGGCAGCCAGCTCGCTCATCGGCCGTCCTCTCTCGCTCGACACGCTCAAGACTAGAACACGTTCTCGTTTTTGTCGACGCGGTCCGCCCCGCGCGCGCCGTGCAACCCCGCCCGGCGACCGGAAAACACGCAGTCAGCCAGCGAAAGGCCGCTCACATACGACCGGGAACAGATTCCCACCGCGGTGCGCCCGGCGGCGTACAAGCCGCGGACGCCCGCCACCGCGCCGGTGTCCTCGTCGACCACCAGACCGCCCAGCGTCAGCATCGGGCACGGGTAGCCGAGGTTGGGTTTCACCGACACGTCGATCAGGGAGTACGGCGGCGTGTCCAGCGGGCGGGCGAAGTCCGCCGGTTTGCCGGCCGGGTCGGGGCCGCGCTGGTACTCGGCATAAGTCGCCGCCAGCCCGGCCGGATCGACTCCGGCTCGCGCGGCGACTTCTTCGATCGTCCCGGCGCTCACCCGGCCCTTGCCGAGCAGATAGCGCAGTTGCAACGTCGCGAACCATTGACCCTGTTTTCGCCCGTCGCGCCGGGCTTCGGCGACGATCGGCTCGTCGACCAGCAGCCAGCCGCGTCCGCCGTGCCCGGCGATCATGCGTTCGCCGATCGCCGCGCCGTACCGGGATTCGTCGATGATCCGGCGGCCGTCCGCGCCCACCAGCAGCCCGCCGAGAAACGCCGACGGCGGCGTCAGGAACCGCCACGCCGACACCCGGTCCAGCTCCGCCGTGCGCCCGCCGGCCTCCACGCCCATCCGGATGCCGGAACCGTCGTCCGCGGAGGTGCCGAGATCCAGCCCGCCGCGATACGCGGGCGCGTGCTCGCGCACCATCGCCCGGTTCACGATGAAGCCGCCCGCCGCCAGCACGACGCCCCGGCGTGCGCTAATCCGAAACTCACGCGCGTGCTTGCGTTCGATCCGCTCCACCCGTTGATGCAGCGACCGGCGCATCGCGGGCACGTAGATGCCCGGCTTCGCCGCCCAGTCCGCGAGCCGCGCGTGTCGCGCCCGCACCCACGAAGGCGCGCCCCGCAAACTGCGCGTGAGCACCCCGGTGACCGTTCCCGAGTCGTCGGCGATCAGGTTCGTCGCCTGCGTCTGCGGCAGCACCCGCACTCCGCGCTCGCGAGCCGCCGCCAGCAACTGCTTCATCAGCAGTTTCCCGGACGTGCCCGGCCCTTTGACCCGGTGTCCGCGCGGCGCGGGTTTCGCCACGTCGCGGAAGCCGCCGGAAAGTTCGCTGCCGGAGTAGTACAGATAGTGCCTATTGCTGGGATAAGACGTCTTGTAGTCGCACATGCTGCCCTCGAACGGCACGCCTTGGCGCTCCAGCCACGCCACCATGTCGACGCTTTCCTCGCAGAACCGCCGCAACGTCCGTTCCGACACGACGTCGCCGGTTTCCATCCGCAGGTACGCGTACATCGCGTCCACGCTGTCGTCTACGCCAGCGGCGCGTTGCTGCGGCGTGCCTCCCCCGGCGTAGACCACGCCGCCGCTCACGCGACTGGCCCCGCCGCCGGAGAACCGGTCGACCAGCAGCACCTCGGCGCCCGCGTCGGCCGCTTCGATGGCCGCGCACACGCCGGCCGCGCCGGCTCCGATGATCACGACGTCCGCCCCGAGCTCGTCCATAGTCCGCCACCCTAGAACTGGAACACGTTCTCGTCTATGGTGACGGAAGTGGCCCCGAGCAGGCCAGCTTTAGCCGATAACACGTTGCATGTGAGGTGGCATGTCGGACGAGTACGACGTGGTGGTGGCCGGCAGCGGCGCCGCCGGGATGACCGCCGCGCTCGCCGCCGCCCATCGCGGGCTCTCCGTGGTGGTGCTGGAAAAGGCAGCCCGCTTCGGCGGTTCGACCGCCCGCTCCGGCGGGGGCGTCTGGCTGCCCGGCAACCACGCCCTGCGAGCCGCGGGCATCGAAGAACCACCCGAACGCGCGAAGCAGTACCTGGAATCGATCGTCGGCGACGTGGTGCCGGAGCACCTGCGCGCGATCTTCCTCGACCACGGCCCCGAGGTGCTGGAGTTCGTCACCCGGAACACGCCGCTGGAGTTCAAGTGGGTCCCGGGGTACAGCGACTACCACCCGGAGGCGCCCGGCGGACGTCCCGGCGGCCGGTCGGTCGAGCCGAAGCCGCTCGACGGCAAGCTGCTCGGCAGCGACCTGGCCAAGCTCGAACCGCCCTACAGCGCGCCGCCGCTCGGCGTGCCGATCACCCAGTCCGACTATCGCTGGCTGAGCCTGATCGCCCGGCATCCGCGCGGAGCCGCCCGGATGCTGTCGCTCGGGATGAAATGGCTGGCCGGGCGCGTCCGCGGGCAGCAGCCGCTGTCCATGGGGCAAGCGCTTGCGGCCGGGCTTCGGAAGGGCCTGCGGGACGCGGGCGTGGAGGTTCTGCTCGACACGCCGCTGGTCGATCTTCAGGTGGAAAACGACGTCGTCACCGGCATCGTGGCCCGGCGCGCCGGCGCGGAGACGCTGTTCCGCGCGCGTCGCGGAGTGGTGCTGGCCTGTGGCGGCTTCGAGCACAACGAAGAGATGCGCACCAAGTACCAGCGCGCGCCGATCGGCACCGAATGGACCGTCGGCGCCGAGGCGAACACCGGCGACGGCATCAACGCCGGGCTCAAGCTCGGCGCGGCGACCGAGTTGATGGACGACGCCTGGTGGGGCCCGTCGTTCCCGCTCACCGGCGGGCCGTGGTTCGCACTCGCCGAGCGCTCGCGGCCCGGCTGCCTGATGGTCGACGCCGCGGGCACGCGGTTCGTGAACGAATCCGCGCCGTATGTCGAGGCCGTGCACGCGATGTACGGCGACGGCGACGGCCCCGGCGAGCACGTCCCCGCCTGGCTGGTGTTCGACCAGCGCTACCGCGACCGCTACCTGTTCACCGGCCTCGGCCCGCGGCAGCCGCTGCCCGGTCGCTGGTACAAGGCCGGGGTCGTCGCGAAGTCCGCGACGCTGGCCGGGCTCGCCGAGAAGATCGACGTGCCCGCTGAGGCGCTGGAGCAGACCGTCACGCGGTTCAACGGCTTCGCGCGCAAGGGCGTCGACGACGACTTCCAGCGCGGGCTCAGCGCCTACGACCACTACTACGGTGACCCCCGCAACCGGCCCAACCCGAGCCTCGGCGAACTCGCCAAGGCCCCGTACTACGCGGTCCGCGTGGTGCCCGGCGACCTGGGCACCAAGGGCGGGCTGCGCATCGACGAAAACGCCCGCGTCCTGCGCGAGGACGGCACGGTCGTGTCCGGCCTCTACGCAGCGGGCAACACCAGCGCGCCGGTGATGGGCCGGACCTACGCCGGGCCGGGCGCGACCATCGGCCCGGCGATGGTGTTCGGCTACCTTGCGGCACAGGCGCTGGCGAACGAAGATCAGACCGGCACGGGAGGCAGGCAGTGACGCCGAAGACCGATGGATCCGAGATCCGCACGATCGACGCCGGGGCGCCCCCGGCGCGGTACGCCCGCGGCTGGCACTGCCTCGGGCTGGCCGACAACTTCCGCGACGGCGAACCGCACGCCGTGCAGGCGTTCGGCACCAAGCTCGTCGTGTTCGCCGACTCCGCCGGGAAGCTGAACGTGCTCGACGGGTACTGCCGGCACATGGGCGGCGACCTGACCCAGGGGTCGGTGAAGGGCGACGAGGTCGCCTGCCCGTTCCACGACTGGCGGTGGGGCGGCAACGGCAAGTGCAAGTCGATCCCGTACGCCAAGCGGGTCCCGCTGCGGGCGCGCACCCGGGCGTGGCAGGTGCTGGAGGAGAACAAGCAGCTGTTCGTCTGGCACGACCCGGAGGGCAACCCGCCGCCGGAGAACGTCGTCATCCCGCGCGTCGAGGGCGCGTTCAGCGCCGAGTGGAGCAACTGGACCTGGGACTCGATCCTGATCGAGAACGCCAACTGCCGCGAGATCATCGACAACGTCGTGGACATGGCGCACTTCTTCTACATCCACTACGCCTTCCCCACCTATTTCAAGAACGTGTTCGAGGGCCACATCGCCACCCAGTACCTCAACACCAAGGGCCGCCCGGACATGGGCATGGCGTCCAATTACGGCGGCGAGGAGAACCTGCTGCGCTCGGAGGCGTCGTATTTCGGCCCCTCCTACATGATCAACTGGCTGGTGAACTCCTTCCAGGGCTTCGAAATCGAGAACGTGCTGATCAACTGCCACTATCCGGTTTCGCCGACGTCGTTCGTGCTGCAGTGGGGCATCATGGTCAAGAAGATGCCCGGCATTTCCGACGAGCACGCGGACAAGATCGCGCAGAAGCTCGCGAAGGGCATCGGCGTCGGGTTCCTCCAGGACGTGGAGATCTGGAAGAACAAGACCAAGATCGACAATCCGCTGCTGTGCGAGGAGGACGGCCCGGTCTACCAGCTGCGCCGCTGGTACGACCAGTTCTACGTGGACGCCGCGGACGTCACCGAGGACATGACCCGCCGGTTCGAGTTCGAAGTGGACACCACGAAGGCGAACGAGGTGTGGGCGGCCGAGGTCCAGGAGAACCTGGCGCGCCAGCGCGCGGAGGCCGAGGCGGAGGAGGCTGGGGTGTGACGGCCGAAGCGACCGAATTCCTCACCTCCGGGCTGCGGCAGCATGAATGCCGCAGCTGCGGAACCTGTGTGCTGGTCAAGAAAAACAGCCTGAAACACACCAGCATCCAGTGGACCACCGACGCCGCGACCAGCTGCCCGGTGTTCGCCGCGCACGCCGCGTCCGGCGGCAACACCGCGTTGCTCGACACCTGCGAGAAACTCGCGGACAGCATCGACAACGCGGTGCGCGACGGCAATTTCGGGCAGGTGCGCGATGACTGACGTCGTCACGCTCACCGTCGCCGAGGTGATCGAGGAAACCGCGGACGCGCGGTCCATCGTGTTCGCTGTCCCGGACGAGCATCTCGACCGGTTCGCCTACGCCCCCGGGCAATTCCTCACGCTGCGGATTCCCAGCGACCGAACGGGTTCCGTCGCACGGTGCTATTCGCTTTCGAGCGCGCCGCACGAGGGCCGGGTGCAGGTCACGGTCAAGCGGACGGCCGAGGGATACGGCTCGAATTGGGTGTGCGACGAGCTGAAGGCGGGCGCGACGATCGACGTGCTGCGGCCGTCCGGCGTGTTCTGCCCGTCCTCTTTGGACTCCGATTTCCTGTTGTTCGCCGCGGGCAGCGGGATCACTCCGGTGATGTCGATCCTCAAGTCCGCACTGGAAAAGGGCGAGGGACAGGTGGTGCTGGTCTACGCCAACCGCGACGAGCAGTCGGTGATTTTCGCCGCCGAACTGCGCGAATTGGCCGAGCGATTCGGCGACCGGCTCACAGTGGTGCATTGGCTGGAAAGCTTGCAGGGCTTGCCAAGCGTCACCGCACTGCGGGCGCTTGCCAATCCTTACAGAGGGCATGAGGCGTTTCTCTGCGGCCCGGCGCCGTTCATGGCCGCCGCGCAGGATGCGTTGCGTGAACTCGGCGCGCCGCGCGAACGCGTGCACGTGGAGAAGTTCCATTCGCTCACCGGGAACCCGTTCGCGGACGAGCCGGAACCTGAGGAGGACACCGGCGGCGAGACGACCGCGCTCACCGTCGACCTCGACGG
Organism: Amycolatopsis rubida; assembly: GCF_900115345.1. Taxonomy (GTDB): domain Bacteria; phylum Actinomycetota; class Actinomycetes; order Mycobacteriales; family Pseudonocardiaceae; genus Amycolatopsis; species Amycolatopsis rubida. The sequence goes on from NZ_FOWC01000005.1 coordinate 524,177, forward strand.
CGAAACCCGGCAGCTCACCTGGCCGCGCCAGCGAAAGCTGCTCGACCACCTGCTCGCCTCGGGCCTCGACGCGCCGTATTCCTGCCGCGAGGGCCAGTGCAGCGCGTGCGCCTGCCGCATCACCTCCGGCGAGGTGAAAATGCTGAACAACGAGGTGCTGGACGCCGAGGACATCGCCGACGGGATCGTGCTGGCCTGCCAATCGGTACCGTTGACCGACGAGGTGTCCGTCAGCTACGAGTGAGGGGAGAGCCCGTGCCCATCGACCCCGCGGTCGCGATCGGAGCCGATCTCGGCGAGGTCGGCTTCGCCTGGACGCCGTCCGACGTGCTGCTGTACCACCTGGCCGTCGGCGCGGGCGCGGACCCGGTGGACGAGCGCGAACTGCGCTACGCCTACGAACGCGACCTGCGCGTGCTGCCGACCTTCGCCACCGTCGCGGCGAATCTCCGCACGTTCGAGCCGCCCGCGCTGAAGTTCCCCGGCGTCGACGTCGACCTGGCGAAAGTGCTGCACGGCAAGCAGGAAATCGACCTGCACCGGCCGATCCCGGTCGAGGGCAAGGCGGTCGCGCGGACCCGGATCGCCGACGTCTTCGACAAGGGCAAGGCCGCGGTGCTGGTGCAGGAGACCGAGGTCGCCGACGAGTCCGGCGCTCCACTGTGGACAGCCCGGTCCAGCATCTTCGCCCGCGGCGAAGGCGGCTTCGGCGGCGAGCGCGGGCCGTCGGACAAGATCGAGTGGCCGGACCGCGAACCGGACAAAGTCCTCGACGTGCCGACGCTGCCGCAGCAGGCGCTTCTGTACCGGCTGTGCGGCGACCGCAACCCGCTGCACGCCGACCCGGCGTTCGCCAAGGCCGCCGGCTTCGACCGGCCGATCCTGCATGGGCTGTGCACCTACGGCGTGGTCGCGAAAGCCGTGGTCGACGCGTTCCTCGACGGCGATCCCGAGCGTGTCTCGGCATTCGGGACGAAGTTCGCCGGCGTCGTCTTCCCCGGCGAAAACCTGCGCGTGCGCGTGTGGCGCGCGGACGACCGTCTGCTGGTCACGGCCACCGCACCGGAGCGCGACGACACGCCTGTGCTGGCCGACACAGTGCTGAGGTCCCGCTGAGCATCGGGACCGTTATACGGTTGTCCCATGGCGGACGAGCGAGACGGCACCTTCTTCGTGGTGCGCGGGCCAGTCGAGCCGGGCGACAAGCGCGGCCGTGAGCTGGGCTTCCCCACCGCGAACATCGCGCTGCGCGACCAGCGCGGCGAACTCGGCGACGGGGTGTGGGCCGGCTGGGCGGAGCGCGCGGACGGCGCGCGCGTGGCCGCCGCGGTGTCGGTAGGCCGCCGCCCGACCTACTACGGAGCCGACGGCTACCGGCTGGTCGAGGCTTTCCTGCTCGACTTCGAGGGCGACCTGTACGGCGAACGCCTCACCGTCTGGCTCGGCAAGCACCTGCGGGAGCAGCAGGGGTTCGGATCAGCGCAGGAACTGATCGACGCGTTGGGCCGCGACGTCGCCGCAGCTCGCGAATGGGTCGCCGGGCACCCGGCCGACGCGCTGCCGACGCTGGCCGCGCTCCCGCCGGACGGCGAAGTCCAGCGGCTCGGCTGAATCACACGGCCGCGAGCAGCATGACGCCCATGCCCGCGCCCATCGCCGCCCGGCACAGCGTGCGCGACGCGTGTCCCGGTGCCCCCGTGCCGCGCGACTGCACCGCCACCACCCCGGAGCGGACCGCGTCGACCGCGAAGTAGGCTGCCGCCACCAGCGCGACCGCCGGCCACGCCAGCCGGTCATCCATTGTGGACATGTTGAGCCACGGCCCGTGCACCATTCCGCCGTGCGGCATCGCGGTGACCATGTACAGCATCGCCGCCGCCGACAGCGCGTGGTGCCAGCAGCTGTGTCCCTCAGCGCGGCCTCGCCAGGCGGAGAAGGCGAACCAGCCCGCGGTCAGCACCAGCACCGCCTGCCAGCCCGCGGCCGGGATCGGTCCGCCTACCGGGGACAGCATCGCGACCATCGCCACCACCAGCAGCAGTTCGGCGAGGTCGCCGTTGCGCACCCGGTGCCCGAGACTGCCGTAATCGAGCTTCACCAGCCGCAGCACGCACGGCAGCGCCAGCGACGCGAACAGCACGGTGAACAGCCACGCCAGCGGGACAGTCACCTCGGCACCTCACTCCTCCGGACACGCTGCGTCACACGGTCTCACTACCGTGACACGCGCGCCGTGGAGGCACCAGCCAGCAATAAGGTGATCCGCGTCGACCCACAAGGGCTATGCGCACACCGGCAAGCCCAGGTCAGACCGCTGCGTCCCGCCTCGCGCCCCCCGGCCCGCGCACAGCCCCGGCCACGTGCGTGGCAATCCCGGTTCTAACCGACACCAACACTCACGAGGCCCGAGTCAGCCACCACCTCCCGTGCCGCCGCAGCCACGTGCGCGGCAATCCCGGTTCTAACCGGCGCCAACACTCACGAGGCCCGAGTCAGCACCAGCCCGCTCGTCGGGACCCCCGTCCCCGCCGTCACCACCGCCGTGCTGGCGTCGGCGACCTGGTTCGCCGCCGTGCCGCGCAGCTGCCGGACCGCCTCCGCGATGCCGTTCATGCCGTGGATGTACGCCTCGCCGAGCTGGCCGCCGTGCGGATTGAGCGGCAGTTTCCCGTCGAGGGTAAGCGTGTCGCCCGCGATGAAGTCCTTCGCCTCGCCGCGACCGCAGAAACCCAGTTCTTCCAGCTGCATCAGCACGTACGGGGTGAAGTGGTCATACAACACCGCGACGTCCACATCGGACGGTCCGATCCCGGATTGCGCCCACAGCTGCCGCCCGACCACGCCCATTTCCGGCAGCGCGGCGAGATCGTCGCGGTAGTAGCTGGTCATCACGTACTGATCCGGCCCGCTCCCCTGCGCCGCCGCCGAAACCGCCACCGGTTCCTGCCGCAGGTCACGCGCGCGTTCGAGACTGGTGATCACCAGCGCGACGCCGCCGTCGCTTTCCTGGCAGCAATCGAGCAGGTGCAACGGTTCCGCGACCCAGCGCGAAGCCTGGTGCTCCTCCAGGGTGATCGGCCTGCCGTGGAACCAGGCGTTCGGATTGGTCGCCGCGTGCGCCCGGTCGATGACGGCGATCCGGCCGAAATCCTCGCTGGTGGCCCCGTATTCGTGCAGATACCGCTGCGCGACCATGGCCACCGTCGCGGCCGGGGTCGCGATGCCCATCGGGTAGTGGAACGCGTTGTCCACACCGGAGGTGTTCACCTGCTGGGCCGCGGCCGCCGACACGCGCCCGAACCGCGTTCCGGACCGTTCGTTGAACGCCCGGTACGCCACCACGACGTCGGCGATCCCGCTGGCTACCGCCATGGCTGCCTGCTGCACGGTCGCCGCCGCCGCGCCGCCGCCGTAGTGCACGCGGCTGAAGAACGTCAGCTCCGGGATGCCCAGTTCGCGGGCGAGCGCGATCTCCGCGTTGCCGTCCATGGTGAACGACACCATTCCGTCCACATCGGACGGTTTCAGTCCGGCGTCGGCCAGCGCGTGGCTCACGCACTCGGCCGCCAGCCGCAGTTCGCTGCGTCCGGAATCCTTGGAGAACTCCGTCGCGCCGATCCCGGCGATGGCGGTGGTCCCGGTGAACGTCATGCGTCCTCCTCCGGCAGCGTCAGCGAAACTGTGCCGGTCACGTGCGCGCCCAGACTGTCCACAGCGGACACTTCGAGTTCGACGTCGTTGCCGTCGCGCGCGGTGACCCGGCCGGAAAAGGTGAGCGTGTCCCCGGCGTAGCACGGCACGCCGAGCCGGATCTTGATCGAGCGGATGAGCGCCTGCGGGCCGGCCCACTCGCTCACGTACCGCTGCACCAGGCCGGTGTCGGTGAGGATGTTGAGGAAGATGTCCTTCGAACCGCGCGCGACGGCGGCGTCCCGGTCATGGTGCACGTCCTGGAAATCCCGGGTCGCCAGCGCGGTGCTGATCACGAGCGTCGGCGTCGCCTCAAGCACCATCGGCGGCAGTTCGGTCCCGACTGCGGCAGTCATCGCGCCACCTTCCACGCGGGCAGGGTCAATTCGTCGTCGACGCGCACGAACGCGGCGGTCACCGGAAGTCCGACGCGGACCTCGGCCGGGTCGGCGTCCAGCAGTTCGGCCATCACCCGCACGCCTTCCTCCAGCTCCACCAGCGCGACCACGAACGGCAGCCGCTTGCCCGGCACCGCCGGATGGTGGTGCACGACGAAGCTGTAGACCGTTCCGCGGCCGCTGGCAACGACGTAATCCGGTGCCGTGTCGAGCGATCCGTCCGGCGGCATCGGGCCGGGCGGATGCCGCAGCACGTCGCCCCAGCGCTGGATGCGCAGTTCGCCTTCGCGCAGGCCGTCCCAGAAGAACTCGGTGTCGTGGCTGATCACCGGCCGCAGCACCGGCGACGGCGGCGGCTCCGGTTCGCGCGGGCGGAACTTCAGCACGCGGAACACCATGTCCGCCACCAGTTCCCCGTCGACGTACCAATTCGTCCGGGTGGTCACGAACCAGCCCTCGCCGAGCCCGGTGCGCTTCGGGCCGGTGACGTCCTCCAGCACGTTCGTGGTCGAAACGTGCTCGCCGGGCCGCAGGTAGCGGTGATAGGTCTGCTCGGAGTTGGTGGCCACGATGGAGGTGTACCCGGCGTCGTCGAGCACGTTCAGGATCGCGCCGAGCGGATCGTCGTCCCCGCGCACGCCGTGCAGTCCCGGCATCGTCCACACCTGCGCCATCGCCGGCGGCGCGACGAGTCCCTTGTGGACACTCGTCTCGGCGAAGTCCGCGTCGGTGTACACCGGATTGGCGTCGCCGATCGCCTCGACCCAGTTGTGCACCATCGCCTGGTTCACCGGATCGCGCGCGTACCTCGGCGCGCTTTCGCCCTGTGCGGCGATCTTCGCGGCGGCTTCCTCGATCGTCATCGCGGCACCCTCGGCAGGTTCAGTCCGGCGGAGGCGATCAGTTCGCGCTGGATCTCGCTGACGCCTCCGCCGAACGTCAGCACCAGGTTCCGTTTCGCCAGCACGTCGAGCCATTCGGCGAGTTCGGCGGTGTCCGGGTCGGCGAGGTCGCCATGGCGCCCGACCAGCTCCTCCAGCAGCCTCCCGATCCGCTGGATTCGCTCGGAGGCGAACACTTTCGTCGCCGAAGCGTCGGCGATCTCGACCGACCCGTGCGCCGCTGCCGCCGCGACCTGCCAGTTCAGCAGTTCGTTGACCCGCGCGACCGCGAACGTCTCGGCCAGCACCGCGCGCACGTCCGGCAGGTCGAGCAACGCCGTGCCGTCCGGGGTCTTCCGCGCCGCCGCCCACGCCCACACGCGGTCGTGCAGGCCGCCGACGCGCCCGGCCGGGCCGAGCATCACGCGCTCGTGGTTGAGCTGTGCCGTGATCAGCCGCCAGCCGCGGTTTTCCTCCCCCACCAGCATGTTCGCCGGCACCCGGACGTCCTCGTAGAACGTCGCGTTGACGTGGTGCGCGCCGTCGCAGGTGATGATCGGCGTCCACGAATAGCCGGGGTCGCGGGTGTCCACGATCAGGATGGAGATGCCCTTGTGCTTCGGCGCGTCCGGATCCGTGCGCACGGCGAGCCACACGTAGTCCGCGTCGTGCCCGCCGGTGGTGAAGATTTTCTGGCCGTTGATCACGTAATCGTCGCCGTCGCGGACCGCGCGGGTGCGCAGCGAGGCGAGGTCGGTGCCGGCCTCCGGTTCGGTGTAGCCAATGGCGAAGTGCACTTCCCCGGCCAGGATCTTCGGCAGGAACCTCGCTTTCTGTTCCTCGGTGCCGAATGCCTGCAACGTCGGCCCGACCGTCTGCAGCGTGACCGACGGCAGCTGGACGTCCGCGCGGGCGGCTTCGTCGACGAAGATGTGCTGCTCGATCTCGCCGAAACCGCCGCCGCCGTACTCCTTGGGCCAGCCGACGCCGAGCTTCCCGTCGCGGCCCATCCGGCGCACGACGTCGCGGTACACCTGTCCGTGCCGCTCCCGCAGCAAGGCCCGGCGCTCGTCGGCGGTCAGCAGGCCCGCGAAGTACTCGCGCAGCTGCGCCCGCAATTCCTGTTGCGCGGCCGTCAGTTCGATGTGCATGCTCATCCCGCCACTCGTTCACCCAGCCGGCCGAGCCGGTGCGCCGCTCCCCCGACCGTGCGGCCGAGGTCCTTCACTGCCGAGGAATACCGGTGCAGCGGATAGGTGCGGTCGACGCCGACGCCGCCGTGCAGGTGATGGCAGATCGCCAGCGCGGACGGAGCTTCCGCAGTCAGCCAGTACGCGGCGATGTCCAGCTCGGTGTCCGCGTCCAATCCGGACGCCAGCCGCCACACCGCCGACACCGCGGCCAGATGCACGGTGCGGGAAGCGACGTAGACGTCCGCGATCTGCTGTGCCACCGCCTGGAAGGTCGCGAGCGGACGGCCGAATTGCGTGCGCTCGCCGACGTGCTGGGCTGTTAGCGCCAAGGCTCCGGCCAGCAGGCCGTCGCCGAGCGCGAGCGCTCCAGCCAACGCGTAGCGGTGCAGCGTCTGCAACGCATGCCCTGCCGTGCGGTCACGCAACAAGTCCGCTTCGCTCACCCGCGCGCCGTCGAACCGCACGGTGTACTCCGGCGTGCCAGTCGCGTTGTACGCGGGCAGCACTTCGACCCCGTCTGCGCGCGGATCCACCAGCGCGACGCCAGTGCCTCCCGGCAACGCGATCGGCGTGAGAATGCGCGTCGCCTCCGCGGCGTACGGCACGTGCGTCTTGACGCCGGTCACCGCCCAGGAACCGTCCGCCGCCGCACCGCTGGTCCCGGGGATGGAGGTCAGCGGTGCGGACGGCTCGTGCAAGGCGGCAGTGAGAATGGTCTCCCCCGCCGCGGCGGGCGGCAGGAACTCAGCGCGCTGCGCCGGGGTGCCCAGGGCCTCGATCGGCAGGATCCCGAGCGCCAGTACGGCGTACGCGGGCACCGCCGCCGCGGCCCGGCCCACCTCGGTGAGCACCGGGGCGACGTGGTCGACGCCGAGCCCGTCGCCGCCGAGGTCGGCGGGCAGGGGCAGGGCGAGCAGGCCCGCGCCGGCCAGCGCTCGCCACTGGTCGGCGGGCTCGTCGGTCTTCCCGAGCACTTGCGCGGCGAGCGAGGTGATCTCGCCCTGCGTATCGTCGGGGGTGAAGTCCACTCCGGTCTCCCTCCACCTAGGTGGAACACGTTCTATTTTTAGCCGGAATGGGCTGGCTCGGCAACCCCCAGGACCGGGGCCCGGGCGGTAGATCGACAGGACGAGCAGGGAGGGCGGCACGCCGACGTGGGTGCGGAACAAGTTCTCAAATCAGCGCTGGGCGACGTCGGCTGGCAAGCAACGCGCAAGCTCGCGACCATCCCGCCCACCGCGGGTGTCCCCGACCCGGAGCCGCTGTCCCTGCCCGGCCGCGGCCACACCGTCGCGGTGGACGTCGGCCCGCGGCACGCACCCGCGGTGATCCTGCTGCACTCGGTCGCCTGCACCGGCCTGCTCACCTGGTACCCCGTGCTGAAACGGCTGTCGGCGAACCACCGGGTGGTGGTGTTCGACCAGCGCTGGCACGGCCAGGGCATCCGCTCGCACGACTTCAGCCTCGAAGACTGCGCGGACGACGTGGTCGCGGTCGCGGATGCGCTGGGCATCGACCAGTTCATGGTCGCGGGCTACTCGATGGGCGGCATGGTCGGCCAGCTGACCGCCCGCCGCTGTCCGGACCGCGTCACCGGCCTGGTGCTGTGCTCGACGGCGAGCAACTTCCGCCGCGGCGTCCGGCAACGCGTGGCCCTCGACCTGTTCGGCCGCACCCTGCACCTGCTGCGCGACCAGGCCCGCATCGGCCTGGTCCCCGGCGAACCCCGCCGCGAACGCCTCGCCCGGCTGGAGGACCACCGGTGGGCGCTGGAGGAGTTCCGCTCGACCAGCCCGTGGGCGATCGCGGTCGCGCTGGACGAGATCGGCCGCTTCGACTCGACGCCGTGGCTGCACACGCTCGACCTGCCCGCCGCGGTGGTGGTGACTTCCCGGGACGGGTTCATCGCGCCCGCGCACCAGCGGAGCCTGGCGCGGCGGATCGCCGGGGCGGCGACGTACGAGATTCCGGCGGGGCATACCGCGTGCGTGTTCGCGGCGGACCAGTTCGTCGCGGCGTTGACGGCGGCGTGCACTTCGGTGCAAGCCGCACTCGCCGACAGTGCGCCGCCGCCGGCCAGCGCGGCGTCCTGACGGCTACGCGGCCGAGTCTCGCTCCGGCTCCAGCAGATCCCGGATCGCCCGGGGAACGGCCTCCGGAGCGAGATGACGGTCGGCGAAGGCCAGCGCCGGATGCCGGCCGACGCAGTAACTCGTCGTCGCCTCCCGCAGCATCCGCTCGTCGTTGGCGTCGTTCCCGAACGCCGTGTACCCGGATTCGGCGATCCCCAGCCGGACGAGCGCGTGATGTTTGGTGATCCCGCTGGGCGCCACGTCGACGATGCCTTCCTCGGGATGCACGCTGATCGAAAGCCCGGTCTCCCGAAGCCGGCGCAGCACGTCCGGGCGGGAGGTGAAGAGGACGACCTTGGAATACCGTTCGATCTGCTCCCGGCTGACGTTCGAGGCGAGTTTCCCGGCGTCCAGCTGCCGGAAGATCTTGTGCGCTTCGTCGCCGGTGTAGGCGTAGTCCCAGTCGCCGTCGATCAGCACCTTGAGATCGTGCTCGTCGATGATCCGGTCGAGCACCCGGCGGTCCTCCCGGGCGATGCCGAGAACCTGGAGTTCGCCGTCGCTGCGGGAGAAGGCGCCGTTGCCGCCGACGAGCGTCTCGTCGTGGAATTCGGCGGGCAGCACCGGCAGCAGATCCCGGATCGGGCGCGCGGAGGCGAACACCAGCCGGACCCGGCCCCGGAGCGCACTCAACGCCTCGGCGATCGCCGGCGCTATCGAGACACCGTCGAAGCAGATCGTCCCGTCGACATCGAACACCACCGTCTTCCCCACGGACCGCAAGTTACCACCGTCGCCGGGCGGGCAGCACGCTCGCGAGGAGTCACACCGGCGCGGCCTTGCTCAACTCGTCCATCGCCTCCGGCAGCGCGTCCGCCAGCGGCCACAGGTCCTTCACCAATTCCTTGGCCCCCAGCAACCCGACCCCGACCTTGCCGTCAGTGGACAGCACCGTGATGTTGAGCCCCGCGCCGTGAAACACCGGCCCGAGCGGGTACAGCCCGGTGATCCGCGCCCCCAGCAAATACAACGGCATCGGCGGCCCGGGAACATTCGAAATGATCAGGTTGTGCACCACCGGATGCCGTTCGGCCAGCCGCAGCGCCGAATACGCGCGCACGCCGAGCCCGAAGACCGACGCCGGGGAGAACTGGGCCCAGTCGGCGAGCATGTCGGCGTCGATGTCGTAATGGTGGTCCTTCGCCCGCCGGTTCGCCTCGGCCAGGAAGAACACGCGCGCCGCCGGGTCGGGCAGATGCGTTGGCAGCGAAGCGAAAAAGGCCGAGACCTGGTTGCTGCCGTGATCGCGTTCCGTGCGTTCGTGCACCGACACCGGGACCGTCGCCACCAGCGGGTCGCCCGGCAGCTCGCCGCGACCGAGCAGGAATTGCCGCAGGGCACCGGAAACCAGCGCCAGCACCACGTCGTTCACGGTGACGCCGAAAGCGTCCTTCACCTGCTTCACCGCATCGAGGTCCAGCTGCGCGAACGCGACCGAGCGATGACCGGTGATGGTGCCGTTCAGCGAGGTCCGCGGCGCGGTGAAGGGCACCGGCATTCCCTTGCCGCGCAAAGTTTTCATCGCCCACTTCGGCACCAGCCCCAGCAGCTCCGGCAGCAGCCGGGCGACCTCGAACGGCCGGTGCAGCAGCGAATCGGCGCTCTCGCGCAGCAGCCGAAGCCGGGTGGGGAGACCGTCGTTGTGGCGCTCGCCGGCGGGCAGCTCCGGCAGCGGCGCGTCGGGTTCGAGCCCGGCGAGGTAGCCGATCAGGCTGGCCCCGCCGACGCCGTCGACGCTCGCGTGGTGCATTTTCAGCAGCACCGCCAGCCGTCCGTCCGGCAGGCCCTCGATCACGTAGCACTGCCACAGCGGATGCGCGCGGTCGAGCCGCTGTCCGGCGATGTGCGCGCACATCTCGGCGAGTTCGCGGTCGTCGCCCGGCGCGGGCAGGCCGATCCGGTGCACGTGGTTGTCGAGGTCGAAATCCTCGTCCTCCACCCACACCGGATGGTTCAGGTTCCAGAGCGGATTGTGGAGTTTGCGGCGGAACGCCGGGAGCACCGCGACGCGTTCGGCGAGGCGGCGCTTGAACTCGGGGAACGCGTAGCCGCCGGGCATGGTCGAACCGTCGAGGGTGAGCAGGCCGCAGACGTGCAGGACCTGCGAGGGCGTCTCCAGATAGAGGAAGCTCGCGTCCAGCCCGCTCAGTCGCTGCATGTCTGCCAGCGTAAGGCAGAACCCTGGCCGGGGCGCTCGGCGGAGGTAGCATCGGGCAGGTGAAACCGGACTTCGTGACCCGCCGGGCGGCGCAGCTCGGGCTCGCCGCGCTCGCCGTGGCGCCGCCGAAACCGCGGCCGACCTCGATCCCGGTGTTCTTCGCCGGCTGGCTCACCGGCGAACTCGCGCCGCACCTGCTCGCGCTCACCGCGGCCGACACCGTGCAGCACGTCGCGCGCCACGGGGTGCGCCGCCCCGGCGACCGGGTCGGGCTGGCGCTGGCCGGGCTGTCCGCGGCCGGTTTCGCGTCGCTCATCGGGACCTCGCTGAAGGCGCGCCTCGAGGTCGAGGCCGCGCTCGTCGAAGCGCTCGGCGAGGACTACCGGGACCGGCTGGAGAACCCTTCGGACTTCTCGACTCCGTGGGGACGCCTGCTGATGCCGTTCCGGATGCACGAGCCGGACGTCGTGCGCGACCGGAATGTCGCTTACGCCCCTGGCGGCAAACGGTTCCTGCTGGACGTCTACCGTCCGCGCGAGACAGTCCGCGACGCACCGGTGCTGCTGCAGATCCACGGCGGCGCGTGGACGATCGGCAACAAGGAACAGCAGGGCCTGCCGCTGATGCGCCACCTCGCCCGCCGCGGCTGGGTCTGCGTCGCGATCAACTACCCGCTCTCCCCCGCCTCGCGCTGGCCTGCGCACATCGTGGCGGCCAAGCAAGCGCTCGCCTGGATCCGCGAGCACATCGCCGAGTACGGCGGCGACCCGCGATTCGTCGCGGTGACCGGCGGTTCGGCGGGCGGGCACCTGGCCGCGCTGCTCGCGCTGAGCCAGAACGACCCGGCGCTGCAGCCGGGGTTCGAGGAGGCGGACACGAGCGTGCAGGCCTGCGTGCCGCACTACGGCGTGTACGACATCGCCGCGTCGACCGGCGAGGAGGAAAGCCGGTACCGCCTGGAAAGCCTGATGGCGCGCCGGGTGTTCGCGCCGGAGCACCGGCTGGACGACTACCTCGCCGCGTCCCCGATGGACCGGGTCGCCGAGGACGCGCCGCCGTTCTTCGTGATCCACGGCAAGCACGATTCGCTCGTGCCGGTCGCGGAGGCGCGGGAGTTCGTCGCCCGGTTGCGCGCCAAATCCGCCCACCCGGTCGCGTACGCGGAACTCGCCGGAGCACAGCACGCGTTCGACGTGTTCCCGTCAATCCGCAGCACCCACGTCGTCCGCGGCGTCGAACACTTCCTCGACTGGGCCCGCGCTCAGGCGTTGACCCCGGTCAACGAGAAAAACTCCTGACGCGACCGGGCGTCCTCGCGCAGCGTGCCCATCAGTGTGGACGTCACCGTGGACGAGCCGGTCGCCCGCACGCCGCGCAGAGTCATGCAGGTGTGCTCGGCCTCGATCACCACGCCGACGCCCTTCGGGGACAGCTGGTCGCCGAGCCAGCCCGCGATCTGCTTCGTCAGCCGTTCCTGCACCTGCGGGCGGCACGCGAAATGCTCGACGACCCGCGCCAGCTTCGACAGCCCGAGGATCCGCTCGCCCGGCAGATACCCGACGTGCGCGACGCCGATGAACGGCAGCAGGTGGTGTTCGCAGACCGACCGGACCGGGATGCCGCGGGCCAGCACCAGCTCGTCGTAGCCCTCGTCGTTGGGGAACGTGGTGAGGTCGAACGCGCGCGGCGTGAACAGCTCCGCGTACGCGCGGGCCATCCGGCCGGGGGTGCCGCGCAGGCTCTCCGAGTCGAGGCTGATGCCGAGCGCGCGCAGGAAATCCCCCGCCGCGTGTTCGGCCGCGGCCAGGTCGAAGCCGGGGACGGGCTCGTGGACGACGCGGAGGGCGGTTCCGGACGACTGCATGGGCGATCCTCGGGCTTCGGGGCTGGCAGGGCAGGGTTTCGCCTACAAATCTTGGTCTTATCGCCTGACGGAGTCAATGTGACCAGGTGAACAAGCCAGGTAGCGGGTTCGGGGAACCTCGCTGGGCGTTATCGTGGAGATGTGACGAGTGACCTGGCGACCATCCGCGCGGTAGCGGCGCTGGAGGAGGACCTGCGCCGGGGGATGTACGCCTTCATCCGCGACGCCGGCCGCCCGGTGACGCGCGAGGAGGCGGCCGCGGCCGTCGGCATCTCGCGCAAGCTGGCCGCGTTCCACCTGGACAAACTCGTGACAGCCGGCCTCCTGCGCGCCCGCTACGAAACCGTCGGCGGCGTCCGCAAGGTGGGCCGCGCTCCGAAGGTCTACGAACCCGCCGCGACCGACTTCGCGATCACCATCCCGCCCCGGCACCCGGACGTCCTGGCCGCGATCCTGGTGGACGCGGTCGCGTCGGCGGCCCCCAGCGAACCGGCCCGCGACGCTGCCCTGCGCGAGGCCGGACGGCACGGCTCCGCGGCCGGTGCCGCCGAGCGCGAACGTTCCCGGCCAGGCCGGCTGGGCACGGAACGCGGGCTGACGCTGACGAGCACAGTGCTGGCCCGGCACGGTTTCGAGCCGAACCGCGAGACGCCGGTGTGCCTGCGGCTGCGCAACTGCCCGTTCCAGCCGCTGGCCGGACGCGCGCCGGACCTGGTGTGCGGGATGACGGACCGGTTCTTGCGCGGGGTCGTGGAAGGACTCCAGGTCCCGGGGGTGGCGACGGCCCGGGTCGCGCCGCGCGACGGCGGGTGTTGCGTGGAGCTTCGGGGAACCGAGTCAGGCGGTAGTTGACCTGGCCGGCCTCGGCCTGCGGGCGAGGATGTCCCGGATTTCGGCACCGTCGATCTCGACGGCGAGGAACCAGTTCCCCGCTTGGCCGGAGCCGACTCCGGGCGCACCCGAAGAGGAGCCCTCGCTCCGGGGACGCGGCTTTCCAGGCTCGGCGAAGGTCGAGCATGAGCGGGCGCTGCCGTGCCCAGGTGCCGGAGCCGGGTCCCGTTGCCGCGCTCGCCGAGCTAGCCGCCGGACGACACCGCGCGCAGCACCCGGTCCACGTGGGCGGCGGGCCAGTCCTCCGGGAACGGCCGGGTGCGCAGCAGCCAGCGGTGGAAAACCGGGCCCAGCAACAGTTCCGCGCCGTCCTCCGGGCAGGCGGCCTCGGCGCGGGCCAGGCGGTCGGCGATGGCGCGCAGTTGCGGGCCCAGCAGCCGGTCCAGGACTTCGGCGCCGATGGCCGGATCGGTTTGCAGTTCGGCGGTCACTGCGCGGAGCAGGCGGTCTGTCGCCGGATCGGTCAGTTCGGCGATCATGCCGTGGACCAGGGTTTCCAGATCCGCGCGAAGATCGCCGGTGTCCGGGATGGCGACTTCGCCGGAAGCGTCGAGGCTTTGCCCCAGCAGCGCGTCCAGCAGGACCGCGGCGGGCGAGGACCACGTGCGGTACAGCGTTTGCTTCCCGGCGCCCGCGCGGGCCGCGATGCCCTCCATGGTCAGGCCGCCGAAACCGGATTCGGCGGCCAGGGAGAGCACCGCGGCGTGCACCCGGGCTCGGGTGCTGGCGCGCGCCACGTCAGATCTCCGCGTCGGAGAAACGCTTGTCCTGCCGGTAATCCGTCAGCCGTCCGGACAGTGCGGTCGCGACCATTCCGGGGGCGTCGGCACCGGCCAGGACGCGCAGCCGCCGGTCGGCGGGGTCGTCGACGTGCCGCAGGATCTCAGCGGCGATCTCCGCGGGCGGGGTGCCACCGCCGGTGCCGGCGGCGGCCCACGGGACGCTCGCCGTGCCGAACATCCGCTCGCGCAACCCGTCGTACGCCGGGTCCGGGGCGGCGAACCGCATGCTGCCGGTCGCCCATTCGGTGTCCATTCCGCCCGGTTCGACGATGCTCACGCGCACGCCGAACTCCGCGACCTCCTGCGCGATCGCCTCGCTCATGCCCTCCAGCCCCCATTTGCTCGCGCTGTACAGCCCGAATCCCGGCACCGAACCGGCGCCGCCGACCGAAGAAATCTGCACGACGTGCCCCGACCGCTGCTCGCGCAACACCGGCAACGCGGCTTGGGTCAGCCACAACGCGCCCAGCAGGTTCGTCTCCAGGATGTCCCGCGCTTCGTCCTCGCTTGCCTCCTCGGCCATGCCGACCAGTCCGTACCCGGCGTTGTTCACCACCACGTCCAGCCTGCCGAACTCGGCCACTGCCCGCCGCACGGTTTCCCGCGCGGCGGCCCGGTCCCGCACGTCGAGCACGTGCTCCACGACGTTCCGGTGGTCCGGCGCGCTGCCCGGCGTGCGGACGGTCGCCAGCACTCGGCCGCCCGCTTCCGCCGCGGCCACCGTCAGCGCCTGCCCCAGGCCGCGGCTCGCTCCGGTGATCACCCATGTTCTCGTCATGCCGCAGACGCTAGCACGAAACGAGACGGACCGTCTCGTTTCACTCCGCGTCAGTGAGCCGGCTCTCCGCCGGGTAGGCGAGATCGACCGGCTGCCCGGCCGGAGGTCCGTCCGGCCACCACTGCCCCGCGACGCGCACGAACCGGTACCACCGGCTGTCCCGTCCGTACCGCAGCTGCACCGGCCCGGCCGTCACCCGGTTGCGCCACACCCTCACCTCCCCCGGCAATTCCGCGAGTTCCGCACGAGCCACCGCCAAGGGCCCGGATCCGGGACTCCAGACCTCCCGCAGCGCCGCCAGCCCGCTCCGGCCCGCTTCTCGCCACGCCTGCGCCGACACGATCAGCTCCGACGGCGCGACCTCGGCGGCAGCGGCGAGCCCGAACACGTCCGCGCCCGGCCGGGCGGCCCGACGGGCCAGGTCCTCGGCGAAAGTCAAGTCCGCCACGGCATCCCGGGTGTGCAGCAGGTCGAGCGCAAGCGAGGCGGCGTCGGCGGCCAGCGCGGCGAGGCCAGCGGAGGTCAGGCCGGAGCGAGCGGGCGGGTCCAGGTCGAGCACGGCGGGCGGACCGGGTTCGCCGGGGATCGCGGGCAGCGGCGGCAGCGGCGCGATCCGCCGCGCGTACGCCTTCTTCGGCGTCAGCCCGACCTCCGGCGCGCGAGCCGGACGAGCAGCGCCGGTGCTCCGCGATTCGCGCAGCTGAGCCAAAACCTCGTCCCGGCCCCGGCCGCGCAGGGTGAACAGCACGAACGGATCGGCGTCCACCTCGTCGGCGACCAGGTAGTACACCGCCGCCACGTGTTTGCACGGATTCGCGCGGTCCGGACAGGAACACCGCGGCCGCAGATCGCCGGGACCAGGCAGCAGGTCCGCCCCGGCCTCGCGCGAGCCGACGGCCAGTTCCTCCGGCAGTTCGCCGTCGAGCAAGGCCGCGGCGTGCCCGAGGCGGCGACCGGCGACGTCGAGCAGCTTGTCCCATTCCGACGCGCTGAACTCGCGCATCCGGATCGCGACGCGGTACGGGTCCGGGCGGCTTCCCCGCACCCACGCGGTGATCTCGCCCGCGCTGATCGCCAGCTGGTCGACGACGCCCTTGCGCGCGTACGTCCGCCCGCGCGGCAGCCGGTTCGGATCCAGTTCGGCGCGCTGCTCCAGCGCCTCCACCCACGCCCGGCCCCACCACCGGCGCCCGAACGTCCGCCGCGGCGGCATCAGCCGCTCCCGAGCCGGACGAGGTCGGCGAGCTGGTCGTCGGACAGTTCGGTGATCCAGTCCTCCCCCGCACCGACGACCGCGTCGGCCAGCCCGCGCTTGGTGTCCAGCACCGCGGCGACGCGTTCCTCCAGCGTGCCCTCGGCGATCAGCCGGTGCACCTGGACCGGCCGGTCCTGGCCGATCCGGTACGCGCGGTCGGTGGCCTGGTCCTCCACCGCCGGGTTCCACCAGCGGTCGTAGTGGATCACGTGCGTGGCCTGGGTGAGGTTGAGCCCGACGCCGCCCGCCTTGAGGGACAACAGGAACACCGGCACCTCGCCGGACTGGAACGCGGCCACCATCTCGTCGCGCTGCTTGGGCCCGGCCTCGCCGGACAGCAGCGCGGCCGGCAGCCCGCGTTCGGCGAGCCGACGCTCCAGCAACCGGCACAACCGCACGTACTGGCTGAACACCAGCACACTCTCGCCCTCGTCGAGGATGACGTCCAGCAGTTCCTCGAACGCGGCGAGCTTGCCCGACCGCCCGCTCAGCGCGCCCGTGCTTTCCTTGAGGTAGTGCGCCGGGTGATTGCAGATCTGCTTGAGTTCGGTGAGCAGCTTCAGCACCTGGCCGCGGCGCTGGACCCCTTGTGCTTCCCGGATCTGCGCGAGGTTCTCCCGGACCACCGCCTCGTACAGCGTGGTCTGCTCGGCGGTGAGCGGGACGTACCGGTCGGTCTCGGTTTTCCGCGGCAGTTCCGGCGCGATGTCCGGATCGGTTTTGCGGCGGCGCAACAGAAACGGCCGGACTGTCGCAGCCAGCCTTCCGGTGGCCGTCTCGTCCCGGTCCCGTTCGATCGGCCGCGCCACGGTGCGCCGGAACTTCTCCAGCGGACCGAGCAGCCCCGGCGTGGTCCAGTCGAGCAGCGCCCACAGTTCGGTGAGCCGGTTCTCCACCGGTGTTCCGGTGAGCGCCACGCGGGCCGCCGCGGGCACCTGCCGCAGTTCTTTCGCCGTGGCGGACAACGGGTTCTTGACGTGCTGCGCCTCGTCCGCGGCGACCATGCCCCAGTCCACTTCGGACAGCAGCTCCCGGTCGCGGCGCAGCACCCCGTACGTGGCGAGCACGACCTCGTCCGGAGCCAGATCGTCGAGGTGCCGTCCGCCGCCGTGGAACCGGCGCACCGGCACGTCCGGCGCGAACTTGCCGAACTCGCGTTCCCAGTTGCCCAGCAACGACGTCGGGCACAGCACGAGCGTCGGACCCGCGGCCCGCGCGCGGCGGTGCAGGTGCAGGGCGATGAGCTGGATTGTCTTGCCCAGCCCCATGTCGTCGGCGAGGCAGGCGCCCAGACCGAGTTCGGTCATGGCGATGAGCCAGCCCAGCCCAGCGCGTTGATACGGCCGCAGAGTGGCGATCAGCCCCGCCGGTTCCCCGACCGGCGCGGGTTCCCTTTCCCGCAGCCGTTCGGCGAGCCCGGCCAACGCCGGTCGCGGGGCGAACTCGACTCGTTCGCCGTCGACCTCCAGCTCGCCGGTGAGCGCCGCGGCCAGCGCTTCGGCACCGGTCAGCCGCGAGCGCCGGGCCCGCATCCGCGCCAGCAGAGCGGGATCGAGCTTCACCCACTGCCCGCGCAACCGGACCAGCGGACGTTTGGCCTCGGCGAGCACCGAGACCTCCTCGTCGGTGAGGTCGCTGCCGCCGAGACTGAGCCGCCAGCGGAACTCCAGCAGGCCGTTGAGCGGGAACGCGGGACCGGATTCGCTCGCCGGAGCCTGCGTGACGCTCGCCTTCGCCCGCACCTCTCCGGAGAAGAGATCCTTGGGCCACAGGACTTCGATGCCCGCGCCGCCCAGGTCACGCGCACCGGTGCCGAGCAGGTCGAGGACCTCGTCGTCGGACAGCGGGAGCGTGGCGGGCGCCGGTTCGGACAGGATCCGCCCCAGCGGCGGCCAGGCCCGCGCACCTCGCCGCAGCCCCAGCAGAAGCTGCGTTTCCACCTGGTCGCCCAGCCGGTGCAACACCGCTTCGGGAGCGTCCCACAACGTGGCCGCTTCGACGACCAGACTCGGTTCAAGGGACGAGCGGACGGCCAGTACTCCGGAGAATTCCTCCTCGGCCGCTTCGATCCGCAGCAGCAGTCGCGCGCCGTCCGGGCTGCGGGCTTCCAGCTCGGCGAGCCAGGCCGCACCGTCCGGATCCAGCAGCGTGGGCCGCGCTTCGGCGAACGCTGCCCCACCGGACCCGACCGCGGCCGCCGGACTGCGCACGAGCACGTCCGCCGCGGCGTCCCACACCGCGCGAACCAGTGATTCCGGCGAGTGCAGGCGGATTCGTTTCACGCCGGACAGCGGCAGCGCGTGCGCTTCGGGCGGCAACGCGGCGGCGAGTCCGCGCAGGAGTTCTTCGTCGGCCGCGTCCAGCGGGCCCACTCGCCAGGTGCCCAGGCCGCTCGGGGTCGACGCCGGACGCAAGCGGCCGCGCGCCACGAGATTCACTCCGGCGTTGACCACCGCTGACCACGCTGACAGCGCCGGGCTGGTTTCGTCCGGTACGACGAGCAGCCGCGGGATGGCCTGCGCGAGCGGCACGAGCCGCGCCACCACCTCGGTGCGGGCGAATTTCCCGCCGCCGGGCAGGACGAGCTGGATCGGGGTGTCCCCCTCGATCTCGTCGCCCCACAGTGCCAGAACTCCCTCTCGCGGGGGATCCGAGGGGAGGTAGGTGGCTTGGGTGGTCTGGTCGAACTCCACCCGCGCACGGTAACGCGTGGGTCCGACAGTTCCGCTCGTCGCCTGGCGGCGACATTGTTTTTTGAGGGGTTGCGCGGGGCACCCCGAAGCTTATTGTGCTGACGGTCTGCAGGGAAGCTTCGTATCGGGGTGCGGGGGTGGTGTGGCTGCACCGTTCGCTGAGTGCATCGGCGGCGGTCTCGCAGGCGGCGGGGGCTAGCGCTCCCACGCATCCCGGGCGGCGGTGGCGAGCGAGCGGGTCGTGAGGGGAACCCTCAGGGAATCAGGGTCTGTGAGGGTGGCCCGCACCGACGGCTATTTGTCCAGGAGCAGGTGGACGGAGAGTTCCAGGCGGCTGGCCACATCGGCGGCGGAGGCGCGGCGGGTCACCCAGGCGACCAGGTTCGCCATCCACACGTCGGCGACCACGTGGAAGATGTCGCGGTCCGCCTCGGTGGGGTCGTCGATGCCCATCGCGCTCGCGAACATGTCCTCCATCAGGCGGCCGACCAGTTCGACCTCGGCGGCCGCGGACGTGTCGGCGAACATGAACGCGCGCACCATCGCCTCGGTGAGGTGCGGATCGCGCTGCATCAGGCGGGTGTTGCGGCCCAGCACGAACATCAGCCGCTCGGCGGGGGTTTCGCCGGGGATCGTGCTGCGCTGGATTTTCTCGTGCGCGGCCTCGAACTGCTGCGCCAGACCCGACACGAGCAGGTGAATCTTCGACGGGAAATACCGGTACAGCGTGCCCAGCGCGACGTCGGCCTTCTCGGCGACCGCGCGCATCTGCACCGCGTCGTAGCCGCCCTTGGAGGCCAGCGAGAGCGTCGCGTCGATGATGCGGCGGCGGCGGTCCCGCTGGGCCGCGGAGCCCAGTTCCTCGCCCATCGCGCCGAGGCCGTTCGCCCGCGTTTTCGCCGGCGTCTTCGCCTTCCCCGGCATCGTCTTCCCCTCTGTCGGCACGCAAGCAGTCTTGCGGAACTCGTTCCAGTTTCCGGCTCAGCGTACCCGCCCTGGAGAAAGGTTCAACTCTCGACCACCTGGCGGAAAAACTGTAACACGTTCTACACTCACCAGTAGCTCTGTACCCCGCGAGGAGGAGACCGATGCCGGTCGCGCTCACCGAGGAACAAACCGCGCTCGCCGCCGCCGTGCGGGATTGGGCGGCGGCGCACGATCCGGTCGCCGCTGTGCGCGCGGCCGAAACCGCTGGGGCCGGCCTGCCGGACGGGTTCGCCGCGCTCGGCCTCACCGGCGTCGCGCTGCCCGCGTCGGTGAACGGCGCGGACGGGACTGTCGCGGATCTCGCGGCCGGGCTCGCCGCCGCGGCGGAAGCGCTGGTGCCGGGGCCGCTGCTGAGCACCGCGCTGGCCGGGCTGCTGCTCGCGGAGCATTCGAAGCAACTCGCCGCCGAAATCGCCGACGGCACCGCGCAGGTCGCGGTGCAGTTGGCAGAATCGGCGACCGTGCCCGGCGCGGACGACGGGACGTGGCTGCTCGTGCCGCGCGGCAATCGGTCCGTCTTGGTTCCGCCCGGAACAGCGGTGGAACCGTTGGCTCCCTTCGACTTTTCCCGGACGCTGGGGCGGGTCGGGGCCGACGTGCCAGGCGAGGTGCTGGACCTGCCGGACGTCCGCGATCTCGCGGCGACGCTCGCGGTCGCGGAAGCGGCGGGCGTGGCGCGCTGGTGCCTGACGACGGCCGTCGAGTACGCCAAGGTCCGGGAGCAATTCGGCCAGGTGATCGGCGCTTTCCAGGCAGTGAAACACCTGTGCGCGGAGATGTTGTGCCGCACCGAAGCGGCCGAGGCGCTGGCGTGGGACGCGGCTTCGTCGGCCGGCGATCCGCTGGCCGTCGCGAGCGCTGCGGCGGTGGCGTTGGACGCCGCCGTCGAGAACGCGAAGGACTGCATTCAGGTGCTCGGCGGAATCGGGTTCACCTGGGAGCACGAGGCGCATCTGTACCTGCGGCGCGCGTTGGCGTTGCGGCAGTGGCTCGGCGGTTCCCAGAAGTGGCGTCAGCGGGCCGCGGACCTGGCGTTGGCCGGGAAGCGCCGGACGCTCGGAGTAAACGTCGGCGAAGACGCCGAAGTGACCCGCCTGGTCGCGGAAATCGCTGCCCTGCCGGAAGAAAAGCGCCGCACCGCACTCGCGGACTCGGGACTGCTGGCCCCGCATTGGCCCCAGCCCTACGGCATGGGTGCGGACGCGGCGGCACAGCTGCGGATCGACGCCGCACTGACCGCGGCGGACATTCGGCGGCCGGACATGGTGATCGGCGGCTGGGCAGTGCCGACGATTCTCGCGCACGGCACCGACGACCAGCGCGAACGCTTCGCCAAGCCGACACTCCGCGGGGAAGTGACCTGGTGTCAGCTGTTCAGCGAGCCCGGCGCCGGCTCGGACCTGGCGTCGCTGCGCACCGTGGCGCGCCGGACCGGCGGCGGCTGGCTGCTGACCGGGCAGAAGGTGTGGACGTCGCTGGCCCACGAAGCGGATTGGGCGATCTGTCTCGCTCGCACCGACCCGGAGGTGCCGAAGCACAAGGGAATCACGTACTTCCTGGTCGACATGCGCGCCGAGGGCATCACCACGCGACCGCTGCGCGAGATCACCGGGCGGAGCGTGTTCAACGAGGTTTTCCTGGACGACGTCTTCGTTCCGGACGCCGATGTCGTCGGCGAACCCGGTGCGGGCTGGAAGCTCGCGCGCACGACGCTGGCGAACGAACGCGTCGCACTGGGCCGCGGTTCGGCGGTCGGCGAGAACGTGGAGGCGCTGCTGGAATCCGCGCCCGAGGACGTGGATCGCGACCGGCTCGGCGGGTTGATCGGACAGGGCAGCGCGTGCTCGGTGCTCGACCTGCGGGCGACGCTGCGACAGCTGGACGGCCTCGGACCGGGTGCGGAATCGTCGGTCGCGAAGCTGCTCGGGGTCCGGCATCGGCAGGAAACGGCCGAGTTCGCCCTCGACCTCGCGCCGGAGCTGGTCGCGGAAACCCCGGCGGCGCAAGAGTTCCTGCTCACCCGCTGCCTGTCCATCGCGGGCGGCACCACGCAGGTCCTGCGGTCCGCCGCCGCCGAACGCGTGCTCGGCCTCCCCCGCTGAACGTCCGTGAAGGACTCCTCGCGGGAATCTGATTCCCGTGAGGAGTCCTTCACGGCACGTCACTCGGCCCGGAAAGCGGCGGCGAGGCGGGCGTATTCGTCCAGCAGCGCCAGCGTTTCCGCCTCCGGCAGCGTCGGCAGCATGAACCCGTAGTGGTCCAGCCCGGCGTCGGCGTATTGCTTGATCGCGTCCGCGTCGGCCGGTCCGCCGAAGAGTTGCGACGGCAGGTCCCCGCGTCCCGCGTCGGCGAGCTGCCGACGCACGCGGCGCACGTCGTCCGGCGACACCGCGGGGTTCGGGATCCAGCCGTCGCCGTGCTCGATCAGCCGCTTCAGCGCCGCGTCGCTCGCGCCGCCGACCAGGATCGGCGGATGCGGCTTCCGCACCGGCTTCGGCCACGCGAAGATCGGGTCGAAGTCGATGTGCTTGCCGTGGAACTCCGCCTGCTCCTGGGTCCAGATCGCCTTCAGCGCGGCGATCTGCTCGTTCAGCAGCGCACCCCGCGTCTTCGGGTCGGTGCCGTGGTTGGCCATTTCCTCGCGGTTCCACCCGGCTCCGACGCCGAAGGCGAACCGGCCGCGCGAGACCAGGTCGAGCGACGCCGCCTCCTTCGCGGTGTGGATGATGTCGCGCTGGATCAGCAGCACCACGCCGGTGCCCAGCACCAGGCCGGAAGTGTTCACCGCGGCCGCGGTCAGCGCCACGAACGGGTCGAGCGTGCGGTAGTAGATGCGCGGCAGCTCGTCCCCGCCGGGGTACGGCGTTTCGCGGCTCGCCGGGATGTGCGAGTGCTCCGCGAGGAAGAGCGAGGCGAACCCGCGCTCCTCCGCTGCCTCGCCCAGCACGTCGGGCCGGATGCCTTCGTCGGTCACGAACGTCGAGATCCCGAAATCCATGCCTCCTTCTACTCCGCGGATCGGGCAGGTATTCCCGCGGGCTGTTGACAGATCACCGGCCCGGTCCGCTAGCGTTAAATCATCAACCGTTGAATAGGAGGCTCCGGATGGACGTGACGGACGTCGACTTCGAGGACATGTACCAGGGCAATACCCCGATCGGGGAGAAGGTCCCGTGGGACATCGCCGGCCCGCAGCCCGCGGTGGTCGCGCTTGAGGCGGACGGCGGATTCCGCGGCGAAGTGCTCGACATAGGCTGCGGCCTAGGCGAAAACGCGATGTACCTCGCGTCTCGCGGACACCGCGTGACCGGTCTCGACGGTGCGCCGACCGCGCTCGCACGGGCCCGCGAAACCGCCGCGAAGCGCGGCCTGGACGTCACCTTCGACCAGGCCGACGCAACCCGGCTCGACGGGCACGAAGGCCGCTTCGACGCGGTTCTCGACAGCGCGCTCTACCACTGTCTCGATGAAGAACAGCGCCACGCGTACGTGGCGGCGCTCGTGCGAGCGACCAAGCCCGGCGCGCGGCTGAACATCTTTTGCTTCTCCGACGCAGTACCGGCGAACTTCCCGGTGCCATACCGGATCACCGAGCAGAATCTGCGCGAAACGGTCGGCAACGGCTGGACGATCAGCGTGCTCGAACCAGCCGTCTACACCACCGCGATGAGCCGCGAGGGCCTGGTCGCCGCGGTCTCCGCCGTCTCGGAAGACGAAAAACCGGACCCGGCCGCGCTCGACGCGTTGGACGTCGACGAGCAGGGCCGGGTCCTCGTCCCGATGTGGCGGCTGGCCGCCGACCGGGCGTGACAGCTCAGACGTTGCGCCGATACTGGCCGCCGACCTCGAAGAACGTCTCAGTGATCTGACCGAGCGAGCACACCCGCGCGGCATCCATCAGCACGTCGAACAGGTTGCCGCCGCGGGTGGCCGCGTCGCGCAGCGCCTTGAGCGCCTGCTGGGCCTCCTCGCGGTGCCCCTGCTGGAAATCGGCGAGCCTGCGCAGCTGGGACTGCTTCTCGTCCTCGGTCGCGCGGGCCAGCTCCACCTCGACGTCGTCCTCGCCCGCCTTCGGGTTGCGGAAGGTGTTGACACCGATGATCGGCAGCGAGCCGTCGTGCTTCTTGCGTTCGTACAGCAGCGATTCGTCCTGGATCCGGCCGCGCTGGTAGCCGGTCTCCATCGCGCCGAGCACGCCGCCGCGTTCGGAGATCCGGTCGAACTCGGTGAGCACGGCCTCCTCGACCAGGTCGGTCAGCTCGTCGATGACGAACGAGCCCTGCAGCGGGTTCTCGTTCTTCGACAGGCCCCACTCCTTGTTGATGATCATCTGGATGGCCATCGCGCGGCGCACCGACGACTCCGAAGGCGTGGTGATCGCCTCGTCGAACGCGTTGGTGTGCAAGGAGTTCGCATTGTCGTACAGCGCGCACAGCGCCTGCAGAGTGGTGCGGATGTCGTTGAAGCTCATCTCCTGCGCGTGCAGCGACCGGCCGGAAGTCTGCACGTGGTACTTGAGCTTCTGCGACCGGTCGTTCGCGCCGTAGCGCTCGCGCATCGCCACGGCCCAGATCCGCCGTGCGACCCGGCCGAGCACCGAGTACTCCGCGTCCATCCCGTTGGAGAAGAAGAACGACAGGTTCGGCGCGAAATCGTCGATGTCCATGCCGCGCGCCAGGTACGACTCCACGTAGGTGAACCCGTTGGCGAGCGTGAAGGCCAGCTGCGAGATCGGGTTCGCCCCGGCCTCGGCGATGTGATAGCCGGAGATCGACACCGAGTAGAAGTTGCGCACCCCGTGCTGGATGAACCACTCCTGCACGTCGGCCATCATCCGCAGGCTGAACTCGGTGGAGAAGATGCAGGTGTTCTGGCCCTGGTCTTCCTTGAGAATGTCCGCCTGCACGGTGCCGCGGACGTTCCGCAGCGCCCATTCGCGCAGTTCGGCGGCCTCGGTCCCGGACGGCTCGCGCCCGTGCTCCTCGCGGAACGCGGCGAACTTCTGGTCGATCGCGGTGTTGAGGAAGAACGCGAGGATCGTCGGCGCGGGACCGTTGATCGTCATCGACACCGAGGTGTTCGGCGCGGTCAGGTCGAAACCGTCGTAGAGCGCCTTCATGTCCTCCAGCGTCGCGATGGAGACGCCGGAGGTGCCGACCTTGCCGTAGATGTCCGGGCGGGTGTCCGGGTCGTGCCCGTAGAGGGTGACCGAGTCGAACGCCGTCGACAGCCGCTTGGCCTCGGAATCGGCCGACAGCAGCTTGAACCGGCGGTTGGTGCGGAACGCGTCGCCCTCGCCGGCGAACATCCGCGCCGGGTCCTCGCCCTCGCGCTTGAACGGGAACACGCCCGCGGTGTACGGGAAGTAACCGGGCAGGTTTTCCCGGCGCAGGAAGGAAAGCAGCTCGCCGGACTCGGTGTAGCGCGGCAGCGCGACGCGCGGGATCCGGTTGCCGGACAGGGTTTCCCGCCACAGCTGGGTGCGCAGTTCCTTGTCGCGGATCTTCACCACCAGCTCGTCCTGCCGGTATTCGGCGGCGAGCGCCCGGAACCGCTCAAGCAGGTTGGCGGTTTCGCCGGCCACATCCGACTCCGCGGCGGCGAGCAGGCCGTCCAGCGCGTCGGTGCTCGCGTCCACTTCGGACAGCGCGGCCTTGGCCTCGGCGAGGTGCTCGCGTTTGCGGACCGCGGCGACCTGCTTCTCAGTCTGTTCGTGGTATCCGCGCACCGTTTCGGAAATGTCGGCGAGATAGCGCGCCCGGTTGCCCGGGATGATCGTGCTGGCGTCCGTCGAGACCTTGCCCGAAACCTCCGGCAGCGTACCGGCCGACACTGACAGCCCGCGCTCGGCGAGCAGGTCGCGCAGGTGCTGGTACAACGCGGTCACGCCGTCGTCGTTGAACTTCGCCGCACTCGTGCCGTACACCGGCATCTCTTCGGGCGCGGAGCCGAACGCCTCGCGGTTGCGCACCAGCTGACGCGCGACATCACGAAGCGCGTCCTCGGCGCCGCGGCGCTCGAACTTGTTGATCGCGACCACGTCGGCGAAGTCGAGCATGTCGATCTTTTCCAGCTGTGACGCGGCGCCGAACTCCGGCGTCATCACGTACAGCGACTCGTCCACGTAGTCGACGATGCCCGCGTCGCCCTGGCCGATGCCCGGCGTCTCCACGATCACCAGGTCGAACCCGGCCGCCTTGCAGGCGAGGATCGACTCGCTCAGCCCGGCCGGAATCTCGCCGCTGGTGGTGCGGGTGGCCAGCGAACGGAAGTACACCGGCGAGCCGTCGAGGCAGTTCATCCGGATCCGGTCGCCGAGCAGCGCGCCGCCGCCCTTGCGCCGCGACGGGTCCACCGCGAGCACGGCGATGCGCAGCTTGTCCTCCTGGTCGAGGCGGAAACGGCGGATCAGCTCGTCGGTCAGCGAGGACTTGCCCGAACCGCCGGTGCCGGTGATGCCCAGGACCGGCACGTGCTTCCGCCCGGCGGCTTCGGTGATCGCCGAGAGCCATTCCGCGGGCAGGTTTTCGCGCTGCAGCTGGGTGATCACCCGCGCGAGCGCCGGCACGTCGCCGGACAGCAGCTTGTCGACCGAGGCGGGCGGCTGCGCGGACAGGTCGCTGTCGCAGGCCTTGATCATCAGGTTGATCATGCCCGGCAGGCCCATCTCGTAGCCGTCTTCGGGCGAGAAGATCCGCGCCACGCCGCGCGAATGCAGCAGGTCGATCTCCTCGCGCACGATGACGCCACCGCCGCCGCCGAACACCTTGATGTGCCCCGCGCCGCGCTCGTTCAGCAGCTCCACGAGGTAGCTGAAGTACTCGACGTGCCCACCCTGATAGGCGGAGATGGCGATGCCCTGGACGTCCTCGGCGATCGCGGCCGTGGCCACCTCGTCGACCGAGCGGTTGTGGCCGAGGTGCACCACCTCCGCGCCCTGGGACTGCAGGATCCGGCGCATGATGTTGATCGAGGCGTCGTGGCCGTCGAACAAGCTGGACGCCGTGACGAACCGGACCGGGTTCGCGGGACGGTACAGGTCGCTGCCGCTCATCCTCCCAATTTACTAGGACTTCCTACTATTGGAAACCCAAGCCCGAGTGACCCGGCTCTCAAAGGGCCTCGTCCCTGCTCGTGGACACCATGAGCCACCTCGCGCATCTGCGCGCCTACGACCCCCGCAGCTGGTGGCATCGCCAAGAGGAGTACTGAGAACCTTCTCGCGCGACGATGTCCAGGCGGCCGTCGCGGCTCCGACCCCTGATGACCGGCACCCGCTAGGGAAGCGAGCCCGCCATGGCCGACCACGGCTGCGTCGAAGGCCCCGCCGGAGAGTTCGACTGGCCCCTCATGGGCCAGGAGCTTTCGGACTACTCGAACGAACTGTCCGAACGCGCCGCGCTGTTCGCCTACGGCCGCCGCGGCTGGGAAATGATGTCGGGCTACCGGCCCGACCCGGAGTCCATTTCGGACCACCCGCACGACCTTGCCTTCGCCCCGCGGTGGCGGAAGAAGCCGAAACCGGTCTCCCGCACCCTGACCTCGGCAGCCGGGAACACCGAGATCGCCAGCGGCGACCTGGCCGAAGAAGTCGCCGAGCACAGAGCGGCCGCGGACAGCGACCTCGTCCTGATGGGCGGGTACGCCCTCGCCGCCGAACTGGGCCGCCGCGGGCTCATCGACGAGTACCTGGTCTGCGTCCGCCCGGTAGTCCTGGGCGGAGACAACCGCCCCGTCGCCGAAGGCGCCGGCCGCGCGGAACTGCACCTGTCGAAACCCGCGCTTTCCACAACACGGGCGTCCTGCTGCGGCACCGCGTCACGCGCCGAAGGCAGGGAAAAACCGGGTCACCCAAGCGTGACCCGGGTTTTCGCTTACTGGTGCGCCTTGGCCGCGCGCAAGGCGATCCACTGCCGCATCGCGTATTCGACCAGCGTGATCAGCGTCTGCTTCGTCGATTCCCGCTCCCGGGCGTCGCACCGGACGATCGGGATGCTCGAATCGATCGACAGCGCCTCGCGCACATCATTGATGTCGTGTTCCAGCACGCCGTCGAACGTGTTCACGCCGACGATGTAGGGCAGGCCGCGGTCCTCGAAGAAGTCGATCGGCGCGAACGAGTCCGCGAGGCGGCGGGTGTCGGCGAGCACGACCGCTCCGATGGCGCCGCGCACCAGGTCGTCCCACATGAACCAGAACCGCTGCTGGCCGGGCGTGCCGAACAGGTAGAGGATCAGGTCCGCGTCGAGCGAGACGCGGCCGAAGTCCATGGCGACCGTGGTGGTCGTCTTGTACGGGGTCTGATCGAGGTTGTCGATGCCGCGGCTGGCGTCGGTCATCATCGCCTCGGTGGTGAGCGGAACGATTTCCGACACCGAGCCCACGAAGGTCGTCTTGCCCGCTCCGAAGCCGCCCGCCACCACGATCTTCGCCGATGTCATGGTCGGGGGCGCGGTTTCCCGCGGTGCCTTAAAGCCGACGGAGTCCACTCAAAACCCTTTCCATCAACATCAAGTGTGCTTCGGCGCCGTCCTGGCCCGAGATCGTCCGGTGCACGGTGACCAGGCCGGCGTCGGCCGCGTCGCTGATCAGCACCCTCGCCACCCCCAGCGGCACCGACAGCACCGCGGCGATCTCCGCCACCGAACGCGGGGTCCGGCACGCTTCCATGATCGAGATGCTCTCGATCTGCTCCGCCGCCGCCTGGGGGAAGCCCCCCGCGGCGACATGGTCCTTGGTGGAGATCAGCGTCTCCAGTTCGAGCGCGTAGTTCGCCCGGGTGCGCCCGCCGGTGAGAGCGTACGGGCGCACGATCGAAGTCTCCTCGGCCGGGTCCACCCGATCGTGGCGCTCGGGCCGGACGATCGCCGACGGCATCGAGAACTCGCCGCTCGGCGGTCCCGGGTCGAAGAGCCCGCCTGGTCTGGGGCCGTCGGAGTCCGTACTGCCCGGTGGAGAGACGAGAGAGGTCACACCATCTCCTTGGTCGGCCTGCGGCACGGGTGCCGCAGGCGGGTCCGCTGCCGCGTGCGCTCCCGCGGCGGGCGGCACTGGGGACTGGGATTCCTTCTTTTCTTTGCCGCTCTTCTTCCGTTTTCTGCGCGAGCGGCCCGAATCCAGGCTGAACCCGTTGAGGACGTCGGCGAACGTGCCGTCGTCCCCGGCGGCGGGCTCCTCCCCGCGCGGGGGTTCGCCGCCGGTACCGGGCTCATCGCCGAACAATCCGGACCCCTGGCTCATCGCGCCATCATCCCACCGGTTCGCCGATCAGCGAGCCCCCGGCACCCTGGAGCTGCGCGCGCAGCTCGGGGGTCAGGATCTGGCCGACGCGGTCGACGAGCATCGTCATCTCGTAGGCGACCTGCCCGATGTCGCAGTTGGGCGCGGCGAGGATCGCCAGGCAGGAGCCGTCGCTGATGGACATCAGCACCATGATGCCGAGTTCCATCTCGACCACGGTCTCGCGCACCGAGCCCGCCTCGAAACAACGGGCGGCGCCCTGGGTGAGGCTGACGAGCCCGGACGCCACGGCGGCGAGCTGGTCGGCGCGGTCGAGCGGCAGCCGGTTGGAGGCCGTCAGCAGGAGACCGTCGGCCGACACGACGACCGCGTGCGCGACGCCCGGGACGCGGTCGGCGAAGTCGTTCACCAGCCAGCCGAACTGGTTCTGCTGCGGCTGGGCCGCATTCGGCGAGGTCATTCACCCTCCAATGTTTCGTGGTTCTTCTCAGCGGCCTGCGCGGTGCGGTGCCTGCCGCGCTGGATCCCCTGCTGGAAACTGCTCAGGCGACCGCGCACGTCGTGCGCATCGCGGGACGGACGGGGGCTCGCCGACCCGGCGGGCGGCGGTGCGCTGCCGGGAAGAAGCTGTTCTCCCCGGCGGCGCCGGGGCAATCCTGCCGAAGTGAAGGAAGCGGGTGCCGACTGGGACACCGACTGGACCGTCCGCCACCCTTCGTCGGAACCGAAGTTCCACTCAGCGGTAGCTTCGGCAGGATCTGGGGCGGGGCTCGCCGAACCGTCGGAGCCGGCGGGCACCGGCGGGGCCTGCGGGCCGTCCTGCCCGGCGGAGGACTGCCACGACGGAGCCTGTCCCGGCACCAGCGGCTGACCCGGCAACCCGGACTGGCCCGGTGCCGCCGACTGGCCCGGTGCCGCGGACTGGCCCGGCACGTTCTGCCCGGGCACCCGGGTCTGGCCCAGTCCCCCGGCCAGCCCCTGCGCCGAAGCCGCCGAAGCCGAGGCCGGGTCCGCCGTCGTGCCGGACTGCTCTGTGTTCTCCGCGGGCTGACCCGGCGCGGCGGCCGGAGCCTGCGCGGCACGCCACGTCGTCAACGGCGCAGCCTGGCCCGGGTTCTCGGCGGGCTTGCCCCACAAGGAGGTCTGCTCCGTGCCCTGGGACTCGGCCGGCGCGGAAGCCGGACGGTTCGCCGGAGCCGGGCTGCCGGTCTTCTCCGGCGCCGCGGTCTGGCCGTTGGCCGAAGCCTGTGCCGCCTGCGACGCGGGAGTCTGCCCGGTGCCGGAGACCGCGGCCTCGAGCCCGGCCACGGCAGCCGGGACCTGGTTCGGGTCGGCGGTCGGCGGAGCGGGCGGAAGGCTGCTCGCACCCTTGCGGCGGGTCGGCAGGCTGTCGGGCTTGTCCGGCCGGACAGTCCGGTTCGGTTGCGGCGCGGGCAGTTCCGTGCGCGCGGCGGGCTCCTGGCGCGGCCAGCCGCCGTCCGGGTCGAACGCCGGGGGCACCGCCGGGACGGGAGCCGTCTCGTCCGTCGAATCCGCGTCCGCGGGCCGTCCGCCGAACCCGGCGGGCGCGTCCGGCGCGCCAGCACCGGGCGGAGTGCTCGACCCCGGGGTGCGTTGCGGCATCCCGCCGGGGCGGTTCTGCTCCGCGGGAACGCCGAACGCACCCGCGACCGTCTGCCGCCGCCGGGTCGCCGCGTCGTGGGCGCGAGCCCGCTCCGGCGACGGCACCGCCGGCGCCGCGGCGCCCGAGGCTTCCGCGGCCGGGGAATCGGCTGTGGTGTCCGGGGTTTCCGGCGTGGTCCCGCGGACTTCCTGACGTCCGCGCGTGACGCCGCGCTGGAAGCTGTTCAGCCGTCCCCGCACGTCCGCGGGGTCGCGGACCGGCAGATCGCTGCTCGGCGTTTCGGCCGCGGGAGCCGCCGGTTCCGGCGCGGCGCTGCCCGGCATGAGCTGTTCGCCGCGACGGCGCCGGGGCAGGCCCGACTTGGTGAACGCGGTCGGCTCCACCTGGGACAGCGCCTGCACCGTCCGCCAGTTTTCGTCGCTCGCGAAATCCCAGTTGCGCTGCTGCTGCTCGGAGTCCGCCGCCGGCTCCGCGGCGGCTGTGCCGGACGCGGGCGGAACCGCCGGGGAGGCGGCCGCGGGCGGCGGCTGCGCGGGCGAACGGAACCAGGCCGACAGCATCTCGTCGAAGATCGGCGTGTTCTCGATCGTCGTCTCGGCCGCGGACGGCGGCGGGACCTCCGGCACCTGCTGCGCGGCCTGGTTCCACCAGTCGCTCAGCGTCGTCGCGTTGGCCGCGGAGAACAGGTCCTTGCCCGAGGGCAGTTCGCCGTCGCGCTCGTCGCGGGTGTCCGCGGCAGGCTCCGGCTCGGGCTCCGGACGCGGCGGCGGGACATCGACGGTCTGCGGCAGCTTCGGCGCGGGCGGCGGCGAGGCGGGCGGGTCGTCGTCGCGCGGGATCGGGCTGAACAGCGCGGTCCCGGACACCTCGAGGTCGGACGGCGGACGCGCGATCTTGTCCCCGGAGAAACCGGCGAGGTCGCCCGCCGAGGGCCACCGCTGCGTCTCCTCGGAGTTGCTGCCCTGCTGCGGAACGAGACCCGGCACGGCCGAACCGTTGGCGGCCGGACGCTGGCGCCGCGGCAGTCCGCCGGGAGCGGCGGGCGGGGCGGCGAGGCTCGCCTGGGGCCCGGGCAGCTGCCCGGGTTCGGCCCGGTCGCCCGGCACGGCGGCCAGTCCGGTCATCACCAGCTCCGGCGGCACCACCACGGTGGCCCGCACGCCGACGATGTCCTTGCCGCCGTGCAGCGAAACGCCGATGCGGTGGCGGCCGGCGAGGCGGCCGACCACGAACAGGCCCATCCGGCGCGAGGTCGCGAGGTCGACCGAGCCCGAGTCGGTGAGCCGGCCGTTGGCCTCCACCACCTCGTACTCGTTCATGCCGATGCCCTTGTCGAGGATGTCGACGTTGAGCGAACCGTCCTCGGCGAGCCGCGTCGCGACCGTCACCTGCGTTTCCGGCGCGGAGAACGCGGTCGCGTTGTCCAGCAGCTCCGCGATGAGCCGCTGGACGTCGCTCGCGGCGAACCCGACGATCTTCACCGCGGGCGGGTGCTGCACCGAAACCCGCTGGTACTGCTCGATTTCCGACACCGCGGCGCGCAGCACGTCGTGCGTGGCGACCGGCTGGCCGGAACGACGGCCGGGCTCGGCGCCGGAGAGGACCATCAGGTTCTCGTTGTTGCGCCGCATCCGGGTGGCGAGGTGGTCGAGCTGGAACAGCGTGGCGAGCTGGTCGGCGTCCTCCTCGTCGCGCTCCAGCCGCTCGATCAGCTGCAGCTGGCGCTGCACGAGGCTCTGGCTGCGCCGCGACAGGTTGACGAACACGCTGGAGTAGCCCGCGCGCATGGCGGCCTGTTCGGTCGCCAGCTTCAGCGCCTGGCTGTGCACCTTCTCGAACGCCCGCGCGACCTCGCCGACCTCGTCCTGCACCTGGACCGGCACCGGTTCGACCTCGACGCTCTGCGCGCGGCCCTCCTGGATGTTGCGGACCGCCTCGGGCAGGTCCTTCTCCGCGACGTCCAGCGCGGACCGCCGCAGGATCTTCAGCGAGCGCAGCAGCTGGCGGGCGATGACGAACACGACCGCGGCGGCCGCGGCGAGCGCCGCGAACAGCAGCACGGCCAGCAGGCCCGCGCTGCTGCCCGCGTCCTCGACCAGCTGGGACGACGCGGCGGTGAGGTCGGTGCTCATCCGGCCGGAGACCTCGGTCAGCTGCGAGGTCACCGCGTTCGAGGCGGTGTTCCACTCCTGCGCCGAAGTCCGCTTGAGCGCGTCGTCGGTGGAGATGCCCTGTCCGCCGAGCACGGTGCCGAGCATCCGCTTGCGGTCGTAGGAGGTGTCCGGCTTGATCGTGCTCTCGAAGTCGAGGCGCTGCGGCGCGGTGGCGGCCGCGTTGAAGTCGGCGACCCGGTCGTCGAACCGCAGTTCCGCGTCGCGCACGTCGCTCAGCTGCTGCGGGGTCAGCGTGCCCGCGGAAATGCCGTAGCCCACCAGGGACTGGGTGACCGACACCTGTTCCTTGGCCGCTTCGAGATCGTGCAGCGCGCTCGGGGTGCTGCCGAGCGCGTCGGCGCTCGCGCCCGCCGACACCGCGGTGTCGGCCCCGATCAGCGCGCTGGTGACGGCGTTGTAGTCGCCGACCGCCTCGGCCGCGTTCAGCAGGCCTGCCCCGACCTGCTGGCGGATCACCGCGATCTCGTTGACCTGCGCGGTCGCCGAGTTCACCGCGCCGGACACGCTCGACCCGTCGGCCCCGACCCGGGCGGCCGCCTCGGTGAACGGCGCGACCGCGGCGTCGGTGGCCGCGCGGGCGGACTTCAGTTCCGGGGTGACGCCCGAGGTGCCCGCGATGAGCTGGGCGGCGGTCTGGGTGCGTTCGCGCTGCAGCCCGTCGGTGAGCGCGCGCAGCTGGGTGCTCAGCGCGACGAGCCGGTCGATCCGCTGGTAGTCGCTCGACCGCGAGACCTGGCCCGCGATGGCGGTGATGCCGAGGACGAGCGCGAGCACGATGGGCACGATCGTGACCGCGGACAGCTTGACCGGCAGGCTCCAGTCCCGCCAGCGCAACGCCGCCCGCCAGCCCGACGACCAGCGCGGCCGCCGGGGCGGGCGGCCGAGCAGCTTCTCCACAGGCACTTGGCCTTCTCCTGCAACGGTCACGAAAGTGACTCCCTGTCCGGCGTCGTGGCGGCCCGTCGGCGGTTCCCGCGGCTGCGTCCGCTCCCGGTGCGCAGCGCGCTCCCGGCGCGGAGTCCCGCGGTCCGCCTGCCCGCGCGTCCGACCGGGGGCGGGCACGACCGGGTCGATCCTTCACCGGTCCGGGAGACGATCGGCTTCCCGGGACTATGCACGTGCACGACGCAACTTGCGGACTGCACGGCGGTGGTCGAGATCAACTTGTCTGCGCCTTATCGATCGCTGCGGGCGGCTGGGGCCAAAGAATCGTACACCAATCGCCGCCTGCGTTATTGCGTTCCGCATCGGAGGGCTGACCTGGGAAAATAGTCGGAACACGGGAACGCGGAGCCGCGGATTCGCACCCGGCCGCCCGACCCGGGAATTCCGGTTACCCGGCGCTCTCGGCCCCGGCGTCCGGCCGTCACCCGATTAGCCCACACAGGGTAAGCGACACCCTCGATGGGACTACGCTCCGTGCCCCCATCGGGTGGGTGCACGCGGAAGTTGAACCCGATGTTGTGGAGATGCAGCGACGCGCCGCCCGACCCGGTGATTTTTGCCCGCCTCCCTTCCCTGCCTGGGAATCCCCGCCCGGACCGCGACCCGCCCGCCGAAGCGGAGCGGCCGCCCCGCCCGGCGGCTACGACCGGTCACCGTAGTGGATCTTGACCGGCCCGTCACTCCGCCGTCTGCCGCAACCCGGACCGGTCCCGGCGACTCCCCGTGACATCGATCCTCACTATTCCGAGTGATCAGCCTGTGATCTGCCCGGACGCGCCGTTTCGCGCTATTTCCCGGGCGAAAAGGAATTTCCGGTGCCCTCGCGAACCGGCTTTTTCCGCGTTCCGGCGGCGTCGTTACTATGGCCGCCTCCCCGTCCGCAAGGGCGATCCGGGCGCTTTCCCGAACGAGCCCGGCGCCATCCACCGCGCAAGTTGCCGGAGGCAGCCATGCACAACGTCGCGCGCACCACCGGACCGGCCGCCGCGGCCGAGGACACCGGCCAGATGCCCGCGCTGTTCGACCGCGCAGAAGGCGACGCCGCCCCGCGCGGCAGGCGCCGCACAAGCGGCCCGGACTACGAGCAGATCCAGCGCAGCCCCCAGTTCCGCTCGCTGCGCAGCCGCTTCCGCCGGTTCGTGTTCCCGATGAGCATCGGGTTCTTCGTCTGGTACCTCGCCTACGTCGTGCTCGCCGCCTACGCGGGCGAGTTCATGAGCACGCCGGTCTTCGGACTGGTCAACGTCGGCATGCTGCTCGGCCTCGGCCAGTTCGTCACCACCGCGGTCATCACCGCGCTGTACGTCCGCTTCGCCGACCGCGAGATGGACCCGCGCGCCGCCGAGATCCGAGCGCAGGCCACCCCTGTCACGGAAGGAACACCCCAGTGACCACCGTTTCGCTCGCCGAAGGAGCTTCGGAGAGCAACCCGCTGATCAACACCGGGGTGTTCGCGCTGTTCGTCGCGATCACCCTCTACGTGGTCTACCGCGCGGGCAACCGCCGCTCGTCGACGTCGGGCTACTACACCGCGGACAGCGCTTTCACCGGAAGGCAGAACGGCGTCGCGCTGTCCGGCGACTTCCTGTCCGCGGCGTCGTTCCTCGGCATCGCGGGCGCGATCGCGATGAACGGCTACGACGGCTTCCTCTACTCCATCGGCTTCCTCGTCGCGTGGCTCGTCGACCTGCTGCTGCTCGCGGAACTGCTGCGCAACACCGGCCGCTTCACCATGGGCGACGTGCTCAGCTTCCGGATGAAGCAGCGTCCGGTGCGCGCCGCGTCGGCCACGTCGACGCTGGTGATCTCCTTCTTCTACATGCTCGCGCAGATGGCGGGCGCGGGCGGCCTGGTCGCGCTGCTGCTGGACGTCCACTCCAAGTGGGGCCAGGCGCTGGTGATCACCGTGGTCGGGCTGGTGATGATCTCCTACGTGCTGCTCGGCGGCATGAAGGGCACCACCTGGGTGCAGATCATCAAGGCCACCATCCTGCTCACCGCGGCCTCGCTGATCACGGTGTTCCTGATGGGCAAGTACGGCTTCAACTTCTCCAGCCTGCTGCGCGCGGCCGCCGACCGCAGCCCGATGGGCAAGGACCTGCTCTCCCCCGGCGGCTCCTACGGCAAGAACGGGACCACGAAGCTCGACTTCGTGTCGCTGTCGCTGGCACTGGTGCTCGGCGTCGCCTCGCTGCCGCACGTACTGATGCGCTTCTACACCGTGCCGAACGCCCGCGAAGCGCGCCGCTCGGTGGTGTGGGCGACCGCGTGCATGTTCGTGTTCTACCTGTGCACGCTGGTGATCGGCTTCGGCGCGGCGGCGATCGTCGGCCCGGACGAGATCAAGGCCGCGCCCGGCGGCGAGAACTCGGCCGCGCCGCTGCTGGCCCTGCACGTCGGCGGGACGGTGCTGCTCGGTGTCATCTCGGCGGTCGCGTTCGCGACGATCCTGGCCGTGGTGGCCGGGCTGACGCTGACCGCGTCCGCCTCGTTCGCCCATGACGTCTACGCCAACATAGTGAAACGCGGCAAGGCGGAGCCGGAGGACGAGGTCCGGGTCGCCCGGCTGACCGCGGTCGTGATCGGCGTGCTCGCCATCCTCGGCGGCATCCTCGCCAACGGCCAGAACATCGCGTTCCTCGTGGCGCTCGCGCTGGCGGTGGCGGCGTCGGCGAACCTGTCGACCCTGCTGTACTCGCTGTTCTGGAAACGGTTCAACACCACCGGGACGCTGTGGAGCATCTACGGCGGGCTGATCGCCTGCGTCGTGCTGGTGCTGTTCTCGCCGGTGGTGTCGGGAGCCGCGGACTCGATCTTCCCGAGCGTCGACTTCCACTGGTTCCCGCTGAAGAACCCGGGCCTGGTGTCGATCCCGGTGTCGTTCCTGTGCGGCGCGATCGGCACCTTCGCCGGCCGCTCGAAGGGCGATCCGGCCAAGCACGCGGAGATGGAGGTCCGGTCGCTGACCGGCATCGGCTTCGGCTCCTGACCCTGACACGAAAAAACCGCGGCGCCCGGAAGTCCGGGTGCCGCGGTTTTTTCGGTGCTCAGAAGACGTCGCGCCCGGCCTGCACGCGGTGCGTCACCCGCCGCTCGACGACGAACGACACGAACGGGACGCATCCGGCCAGCAGCACCAGGACGGTGCTCTTGATCGACCAGCGGGCCTTGATCGCGAGGTCGATGGTGAGCACCAGGTAGATCATGTAGAGCACGCCGTGGATCGGCGAGTACACCTGCGCGGGCGCGGCGTTGCCGAAGCCGTACTCGATGATCATGGTGGCGCAGAGGGCGAGCAGGCCGACACCGGTCACGTACGCGCTGGTCCGGAA
This sequence comes from Amycolatopsis rubida, assembly GCF_900115345.1. Lineage (GTDB taxonomy): Bacteria > Actinomycetota > Actinomycetes > Mycobacteriales > Pseudonocardiaceae > Amycolatopsis > Amycolatopsis rubida. Next base: position 561,194 of record NZ_FOWC01000005.1, read on the forward strand.
CCGGGTCAGCGAGCCGGACACCTTCGACTGGCGGGCAGGGGCGGCACCGTCGGTGCTGGTCGTCATGGGAGCGTCCTCACTTCCGCGGGCGTTCAGGACTGCTGGTCGCGGGCGTTGAGCTCGCGCAGGTAGCGGTTGTAGGCGGCGAGTTCGTCGTCTTCTTCGACGGGAGCCGCGGCCGGTCGCGGCGCGGGCACGCGGACCGGAGCCGGAGCCGGAGCCGGCTGTCCGGGTTGCCCGGCGGCTTCCTCCTCGCGTTCGCGCAGCTTCTTGATGCGCCAGAACATGAACGCGGGGAAGAGCCCGAAAAGCGGCCATTGCAGCACGTAGCCGAGGTTCTGGAAGGTGCCGGTGGCGGACGTGAACCGGTCCCACTGCCACCAGGCCAGCCCGCAGCACAACGCCAGGCTCACGACGCTCGTGGCGGCGATCATGAGCCGGCGCCCGAGCGGGGACGCGGCCGGGCCGGGATCTGCGGGCACGGCATCGACGCTAGCACTGGCCGGGAACGACGTTGCGGAGAGGCGGCGAGGTCGTGACCTGGGCCCCACGGCCCTGGTAGCCGCAGCGGAAGTACGTGAGGGGGACTCTGACGGAATCTGATTCCCTCAGAGTCCCCCTCACGTACCAGCGGCCGGGGCGAGCAGCGCGGCGACCGGGAGCGTCAGCCCGCCTGCACCTTCTGCGCCGCCTTCGCGTAGCCGTCGGCCAGGCCGAAGACCTTCTGCGCGTACTCCGTCGAGTTGTTGTACGACAGGATCCCCGCCCACCAGCCCGCCGGGCTGGCCATGTCGCGGCCGCCCGCGCACAGGTAGCGGGCGGCGGTGAGGGCGGCGTCGTCGATCTGCTGCGGATCGGCGCGGCCGTCGCCGGTGGCGTCCGACGCCCATTTCCGCCAGGTGCCCGGAATGAACTGCATCGGGCCGACCGCGCGGTCGGCGACCGGGTCGCCGTCGAGCTGGCCGCCGTCGGTGTCGCCGATCGCGCGGACTCCGGAGGAGCCGTCGAGCGGCACGCCGATGATCGGCTTCGACGGGCGGCCGTCCGCGCCGAGGACCGCTCCGCCGTACTGGCCGTGGTTGGACTCGATGCGGCCGATGCCGGCGAGCGTCGCCCAGGAGATGTGGCAGCCGCGGTCGACCTCGCGCATCGCGAGTTCCGCGTTGCCGTACGCGCGCACCGCCCTCGCCGGGATGCCGGTGACCGGCGCGACCTTGTCCGCCCAGGCCTGCAGCGGGTCGCCGCCGGTCGGGCGCGCCGACTGCGGTGCGGTGCCCTGGTCCGCCGCCCCGCCCGCGGCGACGGCGTTGACCGGCGCGATCGAACCGGGTTTGACGTCGACCGCCTTGACGCTCAGCGCCGGGATGTCCGTCGTGGTCGGGCTGGCCTCCGGGGCGGCCGCCCTGGTGACGATCCAGACCCCGCCGCCCGCGACCGCGAGCACCGCGACGACGACGGCGAGCCGCACCGCGAGCGCGGCGCCATGACCGCGACGGGCGGGCGAGGGGGCGGCAGCGGGAGCCGCGGTCTCGTCCCCGGTCCGCGCGGTGTCGGGGGTCTGTCCGGTGGCGGGCACGAAACTCCGGTCCTCCAGCATGGCTTGGGGTTCGCAACACACAACGAGCCCGCGCAGGTTAGCGTTACGCACGCATCGCCATGGTCGCCGCCACGCCGGTTCACCCGGCCGGGTAGTCCGGTTCCGTCAGGTGGACGGTTGACGCCGCACAAACACCGCCAGCCCCAGGCCGAGGCGGGTGTGATCGAAGCGGCCTCCGGCGCGGTTCGCCGACCGGCCGCGCCAAGCGCTTCGACCGCTGGTGGGTGGCGGCACCGCCGAAGAGAACGTCCGCCGCATGCGGCTTCGGGCACTCCCGATCAAGAAATGCCTTCCGCCGCACCGCGACGGGCGCTTCGCCGTGGTGCCTGGCCGATTCGCCGGCCAGGCACCACAGCTGTCAACCAGGCTTCTTCCCGCGCGAGCCGCGCGGGACGAACGATCAGGCAGGCTTCTGCTGCCGCGCCAAGCGCGCGACGCACCACGCGGGCGCGCTGCCCCGGCGGAGATGCTGCAGCACCGTCATCGGGCCGAGCCGCCGAGCGAGGTCGGACGGCGCGAGACCGGCCGCCCGGTAGTCGAGGGCACGCTGGTCCAGCGGGCTGATCCCGGCGTCCCACCACTGCTGCGCTTCGGCGACGTCGCCGACCATCTGCCACCAGCCCGCGGCGGCGACGAGCAGGTCTTCCGGGACCTCCGGCAGCCGGGCGCGCATCGCGTCGAGGTAGCCGGGGTCGGCGGCCTCGACCGGGGCCCAGCGGGCGGGTCCGGACCGGGCGCGCTGGCCGGGGATGCCGGGCGGAGCGGCCGGCGCGTCGGCCAGCCAGGCCGAGGCGATGCGGTCGACCTCCTGCTCCTCAGGGGTCTTCTCGCGCTCGGCCGACCACTGCCGGATCAACGCGTCCACTCCGGGATCTCCGGTCATCCCTGCCTCCTCATCGGTCCCCGACGGGCAGGCATTGCGATCGCCTGCCCCGTTGCGCGTCCACGATTGGCTCCCCACGCGTGACCGGGCCGAAAACCCGCCGTGACCCGGTTCCCGGGGGATCGGAGAACCGGCTGATCACGCAATGTGAGCACCGTAGGGCGGCACCCGCTTTCTCCGCCATACCCCGGACCCCGGAAATTCCGTGACCAGGCGGTTTCACGGGCCAATCCACCCGGATGGTCGAGCGAAGTGCCCGAATCCCGGGATCCGGTGACAAAGCGTGACTAGTTGGCCGGACGGCGCTCGAAAGCGGTCCGGCGAGGGGAAACCGGGGTCAGGCGAAGAGGCTCTTGAAGAAGGTGACGATCGCTTCGGCGCCGTCCTTGAGCCAGCCGAGCACGCGGTGCACGAAGGCCGCGGAGTTGGTGGGCTGCGTGATCAGGAAGAACAGCACGAGCGCGACCACTCCGACGACGACGATCTTCTTCAGGCCGCTCGACATGGTTTCGTTCCCCTCCGCTCCCCCGGCGCCCGGACCGGCGCCGGCCCCGCCTCGGCAGAGTCGGCTCCCACTGTAGTGACGGCACGCCGGATTGGCCCGTCGCAGGCCCCGATCCAGCCAGAAAGCTCACGGCCGGGTGACCCTGGTCACCATCGGGTGAGCCGGGCCAGGAGGCCGCCCCCGGTACGCTCCGGCGATGGACGACGGCCCAGTGACTCTCCGCCCGGTGCGCGAGTCCGACCTCGGTCTGCTGGAGGCCCTGACCAACGACCCGGAGACGGTCGGCGAGCACCAGTGGTTCGGCTGGCACGACCCCGGCTACGTCCGGCGGCTCTGGCGCGAAAACGGCATGCTGACCACCGACAACGGCATGCTCGTCCCCACGCTCGGCGAACGCCCGCTCGGGCTCGTGTCGTGGCATCGCACGCGGACCGGCCCGCACACCTACTGCTGGAACATCGGCATGGTCCTGCTGCCGGAGGCGCGCGGGCACGGCCTCGGCGCGCAGGCGCAGCGGCAGCTCGCGCGCTACCTGTTCGCGCACACGCAGTTCAACCGCGTCGAGGCCAGCACCGAGGTCGGCAACCGGGCCGGGCAGCGTTCGCTGGAGAAGGCCGGGTTCACCCGCGAGGGCGTCCTGCGCGGGTTCGACTTCCGCGACGGGCAGTGGCGCGATCACATCCTTTACTCGGTGATCCGGTCCGATCTGCCCTCGTGAGTGTTGATCGCGGTTCTAACCGTGATCAGCACTCACGACACCCGCCTCCCTCAACCCCGCCACGCCCTCGCTGTCGTACCCCAGCTCCGCCAGCACCTCCGCGGTGTCCGAGCCCTTCTCGTGCGGTGCTTCCGGCGTGGCCGCGGGCGTCCGGTCGAACCGCGGCGCCGGAGCGGGCTGCACCGTGCCGCCGATGTCCACGAACGTCCCGCGCGCCGCGTTCTGCGGATGCTCGGCGGCTTCCCACGGCGACAGCACCGCGGTGAGGCACGCGTCGGTGCCTTCCGCCCGCGCGACCAGTTCGTCGCGCGTGAACCGGCCGACCGCGCCGGCCAGGATCTCGCGCAGCCGCGGCCATTGGCTCTGGTCGACGTGCGCCGGCAGGTCTTCGTTCTCCAGCCCGAGCACCTTGACCAGGTCGGCCCAGAACCGCATCTCGATCGCGCCGATGGCGACGTACTTGCCGTCCGCGGTCTCGTAGGTGTCGTAGAACGGGGCTCCGCCGTCGAGGAGGTTCTCGCCGCGTTCCCCCGGCCACACGCCCGCCGCGCGCATCCCGTGCAGGCTCGTGGTCAGCAGCGCCGCGCCTTCCACCATCGACGCGTCCACGACCTGGCCGCGTCCGGACGTCGTGCGCTCGTGCAGCGCGGCCAGCACGCCCATGGCGAGCATCAGGCCGCCTCCGCCGAAGTCGCCGACCAGGTTGAGCGGCGGCACCGGGCGTTCGCCTGCCCGGCCGATCGGGTCGAGCGCGCCGGCCACGCCGATGTAGTTGATGTCGTGCCCGGCCGCCGACGCGAGCGGACCGTCCTGGCCCCAGCCGGTCATCCGGCCGTAGACGAGCCGCGGGTTGCGTGCGTGCACCTGCTCCGGGCCGATGCCCATCCGTTCCGCGACGCCCGGCCGGAAGCCTTCGATCAGCACGTCGGCGCGTTCGGCCAGCTTCAGCACCAACTCGACGCCCTCGGGCGTTTTCGTGTTCACCCCGACCGAGCGCCTGCCGCGGGCGAGCGGGTCGTTCGGGATGCCGAGCACGTCGGAGCCCGGGGTGGCGCGGTCGACGCGGATCACGTCGGCGCCGAGGTCGGCCAGGACCATGCAGGCGAACGGAGCAGGCGCGAGCCCGGCCAGCTCCACCACCCGCAGCCCGGCGAGCGGACCTTGCTTCACGGGGAATCCTTTCGCAGCAACGAGTTCAGAGCGTGCGGGAGATGATTTCCTTCATGATCTCGCTGGTGCCGCCGAAGATCCGCGAGATCCGCACGTCCGCCCAGGCCCGCGCGATCGGGTACTCGGTCATGTAGCCGTAGCCGCCGAACAGCTGCAGGCAGTCGTCCACGACCTTGTTCACCCGCTCGGTGGTCCACAGTTTCGCCATGGCCGCGCCCTGCACGTCGAGTTCGCCGCGCAGGTGCCGTTCGATGCACTGGTCGAGGAACGCGCGCGACACCGCGGCTTCCGTCGCCGCCTCGGCGAGCTTGAACTTCGTGTTCTGGAAGGTGAAGATCGGGCGGCCGAACGCCGTGCGTTCCTTGGTGTAGTCGATGGTCAGGTTCACCGCGGCTTCCAGGCCTGCCACCGCGGTCACCGCGATGATCAGCCGTTCCTGCGGGAGCTGCAGCATCAGCTGGATGAAGCCCTGGCCCTCGGCGTCGCCGAGCAGGTTCGCCGCGGGCACGCGGACGTCGTCGAAGAACAGCTCGGCGGTGTCCTGTCCCTTGAGCCCGACCTTGTCGAGCACGCGGCCGCGGCGGAAGCCCGGGGTGTCGGTCTCGACCACGATCAGCGAGACGCCCTGCGCGCCGGCGTCCGGGTCGGTCTTGCACGCGACCACGACGAGGTCGGAGTGGAAACCGTTGGTGATGAACGTTTTCGCGCCGTTGATCACGTAGTGGTCGCCGTCGCGGACCGCGCGCGTCTTGATGTTCTGAAGGTCTGAACCAGTGCCCGGCTCGGTCATCGCGACCGCGCCGACCATCTCGCCGGTGGCCATCTTCGGCAGCCACTCGCGCTTGCGCTCCTCCGACGCGTACGCCAGGATGTAGTGCGCGACGATTCCACTGTGGACAGTGACGCCCCACGCACTGTCCCCGGCGCGGGCCTGCTCCTCGTACAGCACGGCTTCGTGCGCGAAGGTGCCGCCGCCCCCGCCGTACCCCTCCGGGATCGACAGGCACAGCAGGCCGAGTTCGCCCGCCTTGGTCCAGATTTCCCGGTCGAGCTTCTTCTCCGCCGCCCAGCGCTCCTGGTTCGGCACGAATTCCTTCTGCAGGAACGACCGGGCGAGCTCCCGGAGGTCTTCGAGTTCGGTGCTGCTCCACGAGCTCTTCTGGGTCTGCAACGGCACGGCTGGGCCTCCCGCGAACTGGAAAACATGACGCTTGGCAGGTAAGTTCTAGCCGGAATGTACATCCCATCCGTCCGGTAGGTAAAGCAGGAGCCGCGATGACCGAGGTCGCCCGGGGACACCGCACCCAGGCCGAACGCCGCGAGCAGACGCGCACCGCCCTGCTGGACGCGACGATCGACTGCCTGGTCGACATCGGGTACTCGCGGGCGTCGGTGCAGGAGATCTGCACCCGCGCGGGAGTCTCGAAGGGCGCGGTGCAGCACTACTTCGCCACGAAGGCGGAGCTGATGGCAGCCGCGGTCGAGCACCTCACCACGAAGCTGCGCACCCAGCTCGCCGCCTCGCTCGGTTCGCTGCCGGGCGGCGCGTCCGGCGTCGCAGCGGCGATCGACCTGCTGTGGGAGGGCTATTCAGGCACGCTGTCCACCGCGGTCACCGAGCTGTGGGTCGCCGCCCGCACCGACCCGGAACTGCGCGCCGCGATCCGGCCGGTCGACCGCGCGCTGGGCCGGGCGACGCTGGAGCACATCAGCGAGGTCGCCGGCGACCTGCCGAAAGAGCGTGCCGAGATGCTGTTCTGGCTCACCGTGAACCTCACCCGGGGCCTCGCCCTGGACGCCGAGCTGGGCGGCGACCCGCGTCGGCGCCGTCAGCTGCTGGAGGAGTGGAAGCGGATCGCCGTGCTGCTGTACTCGGGCGACTAGTGTCCATACCGCCGGTATGGTGTACTCGTCGGTAACACCCGGCCCCGCACGGAAGAAGGTGCGCTCGATGACGAGTACGACCCCGGCGAACCTCACCGGCCAGCCCCTGCCCGCAACCGTCGGCGGCGTAGCAGGCGCCCCGTCCGCGTCCCGCGCGGCCGCACTCGCGTCCCGCGCGACCGGCGGTGCCGACAACGCACCGGTGCAGATGACCGCGCCTTTCACCGGCCAGCCGATCACCTCTCTCCCCCAGGCCGACGACGCCGAAGTGCGCGCCGCTTTCGCCTCCGCCCGCGACGCGCAACGCGAGTGGGCAGCGCTGCCGGCGACCCGGCGTCAGCAATTCCTCATGCGACTGCACGACCTGGTGCTCGCTCGCCAAGCGGAAGTCCTCGATCTGGTCCAGGTCGAGGCGGGCAAGGCCCGGATCGACGCGTTCGACGAGGTCAGCTCCACCGTGCTGGTCGCGGCTTACTACGGCAAGCACAGCGCGAAAATCCTCTCCCCGCGCCGCGCGCCCGGCGTGATCCCGGGCCTGACGCGAGCAGGCGAACTGCGGCACCCCAAAGGCGTCGTCGGAATCATCTCTCCCTGGAACTACCCGCTGGCCCTGACCGCGATGGACGTCTTCCCCGCCCTCGCCGCCGGGAACGCAGTCGTGCAGAAACCGGACAACCAGACCGCGCTGTCCGCGCTGTGGCTGCAGGAACTGGCGGAAGAGGCAGGTCTGCCCTCCGGCCTGTGGCGCATCGTGCTGGGCCGAGGTTCCCGAATCGGCGACGCCCTGCTGGAAGAATGCGACTACCTGTGCTTCACCGGCTCCACCCCGACCGGCAAGGACCTGGCAGGCCGCATCGCCCAGCGACTCACCAGCTATTCGCTCGAACTGGGCGGCAAGAACCCCATGATCGTCCTGCCGGACGCGGACATCGCCAAGACCGCCGCCGGCGCCGTCACCGCGTGCTTCTCGTCCGCGGGCCAGCTGTGCGTTTCGGTGGAGCGGATCTACGTGCACGACAGCATCCGCGAGGAGTTCACCCGAGAGTTCGTGGCCAGGACAGCAGCAGTGCGCCTGGGCGGCGCACTGGACTACCACGCCGGAATGGGTTCGCTGACGTCGACGAGCCAACTGGAAACCGTGACCGCGCACGTGGAAGACGCCCGGGCGAAAGGCGCTCGCGTACTGACCGGCGGACGCCCCCGACCAGACCTCGGCCCGCTGTTCTACGAACCAACCGTGCTCACGGACGTGCGGCCAGGAATGACCCCGTTCGCCTCGGAAACCTTCGGCCCAGTGGTGTCGATCTACGGATTCAGCGACATCACTGACGCGATCGAGCGCGCAAACGACACCCCGTTCGGCCTGAACGCCAGCGTATGGACCCGAAACGGCCGTGCGGGCTGGGAAGTAGGCGCACGCCTGAAGGCAGGCACGGTCAACGTCAACGAGGGCTACGCGGCAACGTTCGGCACAGTCGGCGTCCCCATGGGCGGCATGAAGGAATCCGGTGCCGGGCGACGGAATGGTTCTGAGGGTCTGCTGAAGTACACGGAACCGCAGTCGATCGCCCTACAGCGCGGCCTGGCCTTGCGCCCGCCCAAGGGAGTGCCGGGCTCCTTGTGGGCCCGCTTCATGACGCTGAGCATGAAACTCCTGCGCCACCTCCCCGGCCGCTGAGCTGGTCGTGAGGGCCACCCTCACAGCCGCTGATTCCCTCAGCTTGAGTTTTAAGGTCCGGGTGTCAGAGGGGGTGCCCGGTTGATCATGGATGAAGCCCTTGGTTGATCATTCTTCTTGCGACAGAAGGAAGAT
>NZ_FOWC01000010.1 GCF_900115345.1 Amycolatopsis rubida
CCAGACCTGCCCGGGTGGTGGGCCAGCTGCGCGTGCCGCCGATACGCCGGTAGTGCTGGTACATCGCCTGCCGGGACCGGCCGCCGAGTTCCCTGCCCAGCGCGTCCCAGCTGCTGCCGCGGTCCATCGCCGCCTCGATCAGCGCGCGTTCGGCGCGCTTGAGGTCCACCGCGTGCTCGGGGAACAGCCTCAGCGCGCCGACCAGGTCGCCGACGGTGACGTCGGCGGGATCGGGACGCGCGTCGTCGCCTTCGGCGCGCACGGCGCGCAGGACGCTGGCGATCAACGTCCCGGCGGAGGGTCGCGCGACCTCGGCGGGGGCGTAACGGGCGAGGAGGTCGGCGGCCGCGGCGCTCGGAACGGGGTCCGCACTCAAGGGATCCATGGCTGTAAACGTACTCATTGACACACCGCTGTCAACTTGTTCGTTTACAGCAGCAAAGCGACAGTGGCGCGGTCGAAAGCGGTCCGGCAGACCAGAGCTGACCGGTGCAGTCCCGTATTCGACTTGCTCGTATTCACCCGAGGGAAGTCACCGTGCGACGGACCGCCGGGTGGCTCGGAGGGCCGCGTAGCGGTTCCAGTTTGTCGCGAGGACCGAGGCCCGTTCGGCGGCGAACCCGGGGTTACAGCCGACGAGGTCGGCGACCAGCGGCGACGTCGCGTGACCGCTGACGCGACTCGTGCACGTTATCCGGTAGGTCGATCGAGAGGGCCCGATCGTGGCGGCGACGGTGACCTAGCTGAAGACCGCGCGGCGCGGGGCTGGCAAGGCCAGTGGCCCGACCGTCCGCGCCGCGATCGACGCCTTCCTCGACACCCCGAAGGTCAAGGGCAACCCGAACACGCTGCGCGCCTACACCAACGTGCTCGACCGGACCGCCGAGCAGGTCGGCCCCGGCCGCACGCTCGCCGGCATAGACGACACCGAGATCGGCGACGCGCTCACCGAACTGTGGGGCACCGCGAAACCGGCGACCTGGAACCGCAACCGCGCCGCCGTCGGCTCCTGGCTGGGCTGGTGCGCCGACAAACAGCACTGGACCGGCCCAGCGCTGCCGGGCTCGGCGGAGCGGCAGCGGGAGAACAACGACGACACCAAAGCCGTGTCGAAGTCGCGGATCGACCGGCTCTGCCGACGCCGCGACGTGCCACTGCGAGAGAAGACGCTGTGGCGGATGCTCTACGAGTCCGCCTCCCGCGCCTCCGCGGTGCTCGCACTCAACATCGAGGACCTGGACCTGCCCAACAAACAGGCCAGGATCACCGCCAAAGGCGGGGACATCATGTGGATCACCTGGGGCACCGACACCGCCCACCTGTTGCCCCGGCTCATCGCCGGCCGCGAACGCGGCCCGCTGTTCCTCTCCGAGTACCGGCCCGGCCCGCACCGCCGCGCGACCACCGACCCGCGCGACATCTGCCCGGAAACCGGCCGGGCTCGCCTCGGCTACGACCGCGCCCGCGTCCTGCTCGCCTACTACGGCGACGGGCTACGACTGCACCAACTCCGCCACTCCTCGGCGACGCCAACGTCTCCGCGAACGTCATCATGACCAAAACCGGGCACAAGAGCCTGCGGTCAGTTCAGCGCTACGTCAAACCCGGCCTCGCCGCAGTGCACGAGGCCACCGAGACACTGTCCAGCCCCCGCCGAAGGAGCTGACCACCTACAACGCCGCTACTTTGCGGCTGGCCGTAGCTCTAGGAGTGGCGGGCCGACACTGACATCGGCGGCAGTCGGCACGGTGCCCTCTCAGAAACGGTCATTTGTGAGAACCCTTGCAAGAGCGCGCCACCCGGTCAGGATATTCAGCTAATCTAGATCACTTGGTTAAATGGGTTCATGACGGAAACATCCGCCGAGCAACCCGTCGACGCCGGGGCGGCTGAGCCCCTCGCGATCCCGCAGCTGCCCACGCCGACCACGGCAGCCACGATCGCCGCCGATCTGCTGGTGGCGATCCACCAGGGTTCTCTGCAGTGGGGAGCAAAGGTGCCTTCGCAGAAGGAACTGATGCGCGCTTATGGCGTGGCGATGGCGACTGCGGCTTCCGCGCTGTCCAAGCTCGACGCGGTCGGCCTGACCCACGCCCGGCCCCGCGCCGGTCGGTTCGTCGTGGACCAGCCCCCGCTGAGCCGGCGGCATGACGTGCTCGACGTCCTGGACGCCGCTTCGATCTGCCGCTACCTCGCCGCGACCTCCGGTGGATCGGCTCCGCACTACGTCTACGTGGGCGGCGACCCGGACTGGGACGATCCGCACGTAGACCCCGAGAAGAAGATGCCGCCGCGACGGGTCGACGTCACTTTCCTGTACGGCCTGGACCGGCATGTGCTGCGGTGGCAGTCCGAAGCATTCGTCGATGCGGCACGGCGGATTGTCGGCCACGGCCTGACCGACGCCGACCGGCACCTCGTGGCCGCCGCCCGCGCGATCCTGCGCGACGGCGCGGCGAGGCCGGAGGGCCAGGCGCCCATCGCGCAGAGCGGCGGACCTCAGCCGGTCGGCGAGCACGTGGCCCTGCGCATCTGGCCCGACCGCGCACGACCGCTCGGCCCGGACGACCCGCCGTTCTGATCATCCGGAGAAAGGCAATTGGCGACTGACTCTGCACTACGGACCCGGCGAAGCGACAGCCGGGGAAGTGCTGGGCACCGCGCCCGCGCAGATCGTCTCGTTCGAGCAGGCACGCGGCTGGGCCGAAGCCCAGCTGGCGACGCTGCTGGACGACCCTGCCGTGGCCGAGAGGTTGATCGGCTGGCGCCGGGCCAAGGATCCGGCTGTCTGGCACACCACACACGCGCTGACCGTGGGGAGTTTCGCACTGCGCTTCACCGCAGACGGCTGGCAACTGGCCAAACTGTTCTCCCAGGCGACGGGCAAGACCATGTCCGACGACGAAGCCACCGACTGGGCAACCAGCGTGTCACGGGTCCTCGGGAAAGTACGCATCATCGGCTGGTCGCCTGACCCCGGCACCGGCACGCCCGGGTTTGTCACCCTTCGGGGAACAGGCGGACCGAAGTAGCGAATGACGCGCACGGAAAACGCTCGTCAACGGACAGACCGATCGGACATCACGCCAGTCATCCGTCCGAAATAGACTGTTCCCGCATTCGCCGACACCGCTGCGGTCGATCGTCCCGCTGAACTGACGCGACCACGAGATTTCCCCCGCAGCCGCAGGTCCCCGCGAGCCGCCCGGAGCACCGCGAGGACAGCCAGGGACGGGCGGGGACGCCGACGCCGGAAGACCCGAGCCGCTCCCGCGGCTTCACCGATCACGCACCGTCGAAAGAAAAACCGAGGGCAACGCTCACCTGTTTCTGCGACTGAATCCGCAGAAACAATGCGTCGTGTCCCCTGTATCGGAAGCATCGCCAGAATTATCGGAATTTTATCGACGTCGCGTTCAGCAGAGACAGCCGCTCGAAGCGCTGCACCATCCGGGTGCTGCGGATCGGAGCGGGATAACGGTTCGGCCGGTCAGCGAGATGGACGAGGCGGGAGTTTTCCCGATCTGTCAAATGAATGGGGAGGATTGACATGAAATGGTGGAGCATGCCCGCGGCCTGCGCCGCGGTGGTGAGCGCCGCCGCGGCGGTCGCCGCGCCGGCCGCGGCGGCGCAGGAACAGCGCATCTCGGTGACGGTGCCGATGACCAGGCACCAGATCGTCAGCGCTGAGAGCGGCGCCGGCGGTTCGGCCCGGGCGGTGCTGGACAACGGGCAGGTGGTGGCGATCCCTCAACAGGCCTACCAGCGCTGGACCCGCGAGGTGAAACCCGCTCTCGACGCGGGCCGGATGTCTCCGCAGGAGACGCTGCCGGGCAACTGCGGCACCTCCTCGCTCACGTTCGTTCCGGTGGGGGGCAAGCAAGGGCGCATGGCGACATCGTGGGTGGTGGACCTCCCCACGATCGGATTCGACTGGAAAGTGGATTTCACCGACGACTTCGGGGTCTCGACCCAAACCTGGGGCGAGCCGTTCCACGGGGCCAGCAGCTGGGCCACGTCCTTCGTCTTCACCGGGGGCGGGGGCCCGACCCGCGCGCAGGTCCGCTCCCCCTACAGTTCGGTGACGCTGATCGACTTGGCCGTCTGCGTGAGCGCCGGACCGTCGGAGAGTGCGATCATCGTCTGACACCCGCAGTCGTGCCGGGGGCCGGGCAACCGTCCGCCCCCGGCATCGGTGGCCGGAATCCACGATCGCGACAACCAGGGGGCTGATGCCGATGCAGCGCAACGATTCCCGCCCGGGCCGTCCGGGTTCGACGTGGCCGGGAACAGTGTCGGAGGCCGCCGCCGCGCTCGGTCACCCCGTCGCGGTCCCGGCCCTTCCCGAGCCGCGCGGCTGCCTGCGGATGCTGACCCGCAGTGGCGAGCACGGGCCCGAGGCCATCAGCTGCACCGTGCCGGACGCGAACCTGACGGTCATTACCGAACGCACGGATCTGCGGCAGCTGGACCTCGCCGATGCCGCCGCGGAAGCGCTGTTCGGCAGCTGGCATTACGACCGCGCCTCCGATGGCGACATCGAACAGTGGATGCGAGACCGTCAGCGCGACGCTCACGACCACGCCAGCACCAGCGCACGCCGACTCCCCGTCGACGGCCACGACCGCGACGGGATCTACCGCGAACACGACGGCCACGCCGCCTGGGCCGCCGATCTCGGCACCGTCCGTGTCAGCATCTCCGGCCCCGCTCCCGCGCTTCAGACAGCAGGCTTGCAGCTACGCTCCGACTAATTCACAGGTCCGTGCAGCCAGTGCCGACGACCTCCGTTGACCCACCCCGGGGCAACACCTGCACGGCCATGATGCGCGGCACCACCGACAGTTTCGTGACACGCGGCGCGGGCCGAGTTCACCCTGGCCGGTTCGTCGTCTGCCGGTGCCGCGCTCCGCATGGCTCTGACCTGACGTTATCCAGGCAACCCGTCCGGAGGGGTGCCGTTCGCCTGGCCGTGGTAGTGAAATATCCGCTCAACCGCCGTACGCGACCAGCAGGTCCCGGGCGCGGATGTCCAGCTCGGTCGCCGCGCGCATGCCCCGGGCGCGGAAGGGAGCGACGTTTCGGCGGATCTTGGCGACGGCTTTGCGGGTTCGGACGGAGCGGACGCCGTCGAGATGATCGAGCGCCCGTTGCCAGGTCGCGCAGGCGTGTTCGATGCTGCCGCGCCGGTAGTACATCTGGGCACCGACGACCTGACCGACGACCGGTTCGCGGAGTGGATGCGCCAGCAGCTCACAGCGGCCGCGGAACGCCTCGGGCTGTCGGTCACCGGGCCTGCGAAGTGCGGCCAGGCGTACCGGTCGATCAGCGCGGACGCCGAAGGCCCCGGAGGATCGTGCTGGCTGCGAGTCGGCACCGAGGACGCGCGTTGGACCGACGATCCGATGTGGACCGGGATCGCCAGCTCGGCCGCGATCACCGGTGTTCCGATGCCCCGCCCCCTGGCCGCCGCCGCATGGACAAGCGACCGATGGGCCGCCGTCGAAGGGCATCCGCGCGGGCTGCGCGCCGACGTCGTCACCAGGCTAGAAGGCCGGCCGTGCTCACCGACCGAAGTGCTCCGCCAGGACCTGGAACTGCCGGACGACTGGTGGAGCGATCTCGTTGCCGCGCTGCAGAACCTGCGCGGAACCCCGACGACGCGATTCGCTCGCGGCAGCGGCCCGGACCACGCCATCGCCGACGTGTTCGGTGCCGAAATCGCTGATCGGCACCCGATCACCCGCTGGGAGACGACGCACGGCGATCTGCACTGGAACAACCTGTTCGGTCCCCGGGTGGGCATCCTCGACTGGGAAATGTGGGGGAAAGGACCAGCCGGAACCGACGCGGCAACGCTGCTGTGCTGCGCACTGCTGACCCCTCGGACAGCTCAACGAGTGCGCGACGCCTTCGCCGACGTGCTCGACACCGAAGCAGGCCGCGCCGCGCAGCTCTTCGTCGCGGCCAGGCTGATCCAGCGGCACCGATTTCACCCTGACCTGGTCGGGCCGCTGCAAGCGCACGTACGCGACATGCTGCGACAGCCAGCGACCAGTCGCTAGCCGCCCGTGCTCCCGACACTCCTGGTGACCAGGCGAAACCACCTTAGAGCTTTCGACGACCAGCGGGTGGGCCGACGCGGCACTACCCGTCAGGATTCTTGGTGTTCGAGGTCGGGGAGGTCGCGCAGCCGGATGCCGTCGGTGGGGAGGGTGCTGAGGTCGACCCCTTCGCGGATGAGGCGGGAGACCACCACGGAGGTCGATTTGCGCAGGTTGGCGCTGTTGTCGAGGTAGAGCTGTGTCGTGGCCAGCGACGCGTGCCCGAGCTGCAGCCGGATCCGGTTGAGCGAGGCGCCGGCGTCGTGGGCCTCCTGGGCGTGGGCGTGGCGGAGCCGGTGCGGGTGCAGCCGTCCGGCGTCGGCCAGCACGAGCGCGGCCTCGGCGACGACGGGGTGATCGGAGTCGGGGTCGAGCAGGCCGCTGAGCCGGTTGAGGACGGAGGTGATCGCCTGCGTCGACAGCCGCCGTCCGGTGCTCGAGGTGAGCAGCGGCTGCGCCAGGGCGGGCCGGTTGCCGACCTGTCCGGCGAGGGCGACGTCGGCGCCGGTGTCCGGAGGAACCCGGTCGGGCAGGTAGTCGTCGATGAGCGCGAGCTCGTGGTCGTCGAGCGCGACCCAGCGGTACTTGTCGCCCTTGCCGCGGACGTAGAGCGCGGGGACGCCGCCGGGTCCGGGGCGGTGCAGGTCGTCGAGGTCGAGGTTGCACAGCTCGGCCGCGCGCAGGCCGGTGCCGGGGAGCAGCTCGGCGATCACGCGGTTGCGGGTCCGCAGGGGCGAGGGGTCCAGCAGCGCGGCGACCTGCACCGCCTGCACTGCGGCCAGCGGCGCGGCCACGGTCGGCGAGGCCGGGTCGGCGGTGATGCCGAGATTTTCGCGGTCCTGCCGGGTGATCAGGTCGGCGAACACGGTCGTGGTGTGCTCGCGGCGGCGCATGGCCGAGTACCAGGCGCTGATCGAGCCGACGCGGCGGTGCAGCGTGGTGTCCGCGTCGCCGCAGAACCGGCTGTACCGCGTCCAGGCGTGCGCGAGGTCTACGTCGACGTCGGTGAAGGGGTTGACGTCGGCGGCCGCGCACCAGCGCAGGAACGACTGGGGCCGCGGGCCGGGTGAACGTCGCCCTCGGTTGCCGGTGACCGGCTCGCGCCAGGTCTGCATCGCCCTCGGCACACCCAGGTCGATCGCGTAGTTCTTCGTGGTGTTCTCGCTGCCGCCTTTGCTGTGGCTGCCCTCGTAGCTCAGAGTCAGCCACTTCACGGTCTGCTCCATCGCGAACGGCAGCCAGTCCGGCACGCCGGTGTTCCGCAGTTCCGGGTATTCCTGCATGAACGCCGGTTCGGCCAGTACGAGGCTGGTGCTCACGGTCTTCTCCTCTGGGGGCCGGGGTGCGCGTTCGCGGTGGACGTCGAGACTTCGCAGTACTGCTGTGTCAGCGTCCGTCAGTCATGCCGCGCCTCGTTCCGATCGGCGCCGCGGGCGAGGCTGACGACAGACGTCGTGCCGTACTTGCGCTGGTGGCGGTTCTCGGCGCGGCGGCCGAGCAGCATCCCTCCCAGGGCAGCGGCCACGCCGACCACGATTCCCGCGAGGGCCGCCACACCGCTGTCGTCCTCGTGCTGCAGCGCACCCGGCCAGAGCAAGGGCGCCAGCAGAAGGCCGACAGCGAACAGCGCGAGGCATGCCAGGCAGAACGCCCCGGCCCGGATCACCTCGCGCTGGCGGGACCGCAGCACGTTCCACCAGCGCCGCGGCGCGGTCTGCTTCTGCATCACGACGACCCTTTCCGTTCTTGAAGGCCGGGTTCACCACGGCGCGTTCCGTCGGCGGCTGTCGGTGCCGCTGCCAACGCGCGCGGGCCGGGGGCTCGAACGGCGGCTGGCTTCTTCTCGCCGGTTTCGAGGTGGGGGAGAGGACGCTATCGCCGCCTCGGTTTCCGGGCGCGCAGGGCGCGCCAGCGGCGCGCCACCAGCTCGGCCGTGTGCGTCCGGTTCTCGCTGGAGAAGGCAGGAGTGCGACGTCGGAACACCGCGACGATCTGAACCCGCAACGGGGGAAGACGGTGGGCCACGACGTCGGCAAGCGCTTCCCGGCCTGTGGCCGTCAGGACGTAGTAGCGGCGCGGCTCGTGCCCCGCGGCGAGGGTGCGGGGGTCTTCCCAGCCGTCGGAGATCCATCCGTCGTTGAGCATTCGCGTCAGAGTCCGGTACATGACTGCGGAACGCACGCCGGATGCTCGGCGGAGCGGGTAGCCGAAGTGGCGGGCGTCAGGGTTCTGCAACATCGAGCCGTCGGGCGGCTTCGAGCGGCTTCGGTCGGTCTGCCGGCGTGACATTGGCGAACGCGGCCGCGCTCTCGGGGTCCAGTTCGGGTGTCTGCATGTTTGCCGTCGCCTCAGCTCCCGGGATCGGTTTGGCGGCGCGGACCTCGCCGTCCTGTCCCGACGATAGCGAAGCGTCCTTCGTTACCGGTGATCGTGCTCCCTGCCTTTCGCCTTTCTCGTTCTTCGCTGGGCCGAGTCGGGGGTGATGGGGGTGGCCGTCTCGTCGGCGTCGACGAGAGCACCACGAGTGTTGGCTTCGACGGGAAGCCGGAGCATTGCGCAGGCCGACCGGCATCAGGATGGCAGCAGTGTCGGGTGTTCGAAGGCGCGGGCGGCGTGCTCCGGTCCGAGAACGCGGTGGCAGCTCCCGCACAGGTCGTCGTCGGCGAAGGCGTCGACGATCTCGTGGTCTCCGGTCTCGCCGTCGAAGTACACGAGCATCGTGCGGCCGCAGAGCGTCGGCGTGGCCTTCCGCACGAAGCCCAGGGCGCCCTGGAACTTCTCCTCCTCGCCGAGGTCGGCCGTCGGCGCCAGTTCTTGCCTGGTGTCCGGGTCGCGCGGGACGACCACGTGCACGCGGCCGCGGCGACGATGTCGGACGAACTCCAGCTGGAGATCGCTGCGTCGGCTCAGCAGTTCGTGAACCGCGCTCACGCACGCGTCTCTTCGGCGTCAGCGTCGGCCTGCGTCGTCTCGGCACGCCGTAACTCGAGGCGGGCGGCGACAGCCCGGCGCTGGGCCAGCTCCCGGAGCCGGGCGCGCACAGCATCTTTGTCGCTGCCGTCCCAGGTCGCGTACGGGTCGCCGTCGTCGGCCCAGGGCACGTGCTGGACCAGCGGGAGGTCGACGTCGGCGATATGGAACGACATCTGGCCGACGTCGGGGTCGGTCAGGAACAGCACGGTGCGGAAGCCGGGCTGGCCGTCGGCGTCGAGCGCGAGCCGCGGGTGCAGGGCCGGGTCGGCGGCCAGCACCGCGAGCAAGTCCAGCCGGTCGAGATAGACCGACCGCAGCCGCGCGTCCAGCTCCGCCGCCTGCCGGCGCAGCTGTTCCGCCTCGCCGGTTTCCTCGTCTTCCTCGTCTTCCTCGTCTTCCATGTCGAGCAAGGCGAGCGCGGCCCGCTGCATTTCGCACGCTTCCTCGTAGCCGAACTGGGCTCGCAGTCGCGCAAACACGTCCGGGAAGCGGGCCGGGGCGTCGCCGACGCGTGCTTCCTGGGCGAGCGCGTCGGCGATCTCGGCCGCTCCTCCGGACAGGGGCGGGATCACCTCGGCCCCAGCCGGGGTCCGGCCGTGCTCCATCGCGGTGTGCGGGATGTGCGCGGTGTCCGCGAGCTGGCGGCGGAGGTTGTCGGCCGCCATTCTGGCCTGGGTTTCGTCCGCGAACCCGAAATGCAGAGTGTCGTGGCCGGGGCGCACGATCCGCGCGCAGTACGGCAGCGGTTCGGCGGTCATTCCGGCAGACCCTCCTCGCGCCCGCCAGCGCCGGGCCCCATTGCTTGGGCGACAGCGGCCCACATCATTGCCATCTGGCAGGCACCGTCTTTCCTCTTGCCGTGCTTGTCGGCAGCGACTCCGGCAGAGAGCCAGTTTTCCTTCTCCTCGCGGGCAGTGTCGGCGAGGTCGCTGGCGTCCTTCTGCAGGAGGACTTGCTCCTCGGCCGCTTCGGCCCAGCGCAGGGCGTTGGCGATGGCCTCAGTTCGAGTGGTCATCCGGCGTTTCTCCTTCGGGCGTAAGGGTTTGCGTGCAGTATTCATCGCTGGCTCGGTGGTGTGCCTGACGGGCGAGGAGTGTTGACGAAGGGCGGGATCCGGGGGGCAGCGACGGCTGCACGCCTCCGGCAGATGCCCAGAGCCGACGCTGAACAAGGCCCGTTGTCATCTACTGCCAGAATGCCCGGCTCAATTGGACGTCGGGAAGGAGACCCGCGACCGCCTGCCATGACTGTTGGCTGACCGTCGCACCGTCGGCTCCGGTTTCCCAGCGGACCACGATGTTCCTCTGCCGGTTGCTCGTGGTGGCGACGACGGCAACACCCGTGACCCCGGGGACAGCCATCACCGCGTTGCGGACGTGCTGAGTACGCGCATCCGCTGCCGCTTGATTGACATCCGCTGGTTGGAGCCCTGCTCTTCCCGACAGCCGGATCACAGCCCGCCGATCATCTGCCTTGTCGACCGCCGCCGTCAGGTTCGCCTCCTGGATCACCTCGTCGTCGCCGGCCACGGCCACCACCGCGTCGGAGAAGCTCTCCGCCTCCGTCTGGTCGTCGTCTCTTGCGAGAACGACGCGCCGGAAATCGCCGAGGGGAGTTCCTTCGCTGTCGGTGACCATCTCGGAATCCCTTCATCACGAGGTTCAGTGCGCTGCAGCCCGACGGGCGAGTCAGGACTCGTCGTGAACGCCGGGCGTGCCAGCAGTGTCGCCCTGGATCCTGCCCGTCCGGGGGAGGGTTCACAGCTGGTCGGCGCGCTCATCACCGCCCTGCGCGCCTGAGCGTGTCGCGTCGTCTCGGTGCGGTGCAAGCGATCCGCAGGTCTGCCCTGCCGTTGAGCATCTGTCCCTTGCCGACGGTCAGAACCGCTGACGCAGCGCCCACAGGTTCGCCGCCGCGGCATCGAGCTGCGTCACGGCCTCCCGTGCCCCGGCAAGGTCCGCGGCCATGCCGGGTTCCAGCCGGATTTCCCGGTCGACGATCGCCTGGACCGCCTCGGCCAGCGAGCCCGCCGCCCGGGACAGATCCTTCACCACGTGCAACGGGTCCGCGCACGTCCCGGTCCCAGCCGCCACGCGGGCGGCCACCGCTCGCAGCACGAAACGTTGCCTCGCCGGCGTCGTTCCCGGCGAGCTTGCCCGCCAGGCCCTGCGGCGACCACTCCGCCAGACGATCGGTGTCTTCGTCGTGCATGCCCGCCAGACTATGACCCGCCTCCGGCACCAGGCGCGGCCAACCGAATCAGACACACCGACGTGTCGAGCTGCGACCGGCCGCGCGTGATCTCTACCGCGTGGCGAGCTGGACGAGTCCGGCGATTCGGGTCTTCGTCAGGGTCTTGGAGATGCCCGACGAGCACAGCGTTGCCTGCGGCCGGAGGACGTCGTTGAGGGCGCGGACGAGTCCGGCGACCACCGCGTCGTCAGCCCAGGTTTTCATCTCGACCTGCATGATCCAGTCCAGCACCTGGGCCGAGGTCAAGCACAGCTCCAGGTCGACTTCGTAGCCGGACGGATGTGCATCGTCCTCGCAGAACAACACGAGGGTCTCGGGATCCAGCCTCCACGGGCCCCAGTCCCGGTCCCCCCTCGGCCCCAGCCCTTGCCGCAGACTCATCGCTTGCTCCTCACAGTGGAAAAGGTACTCGCAGATCTTGCCGCGCGTATTCACTTGTCGCGGCGACCTGGGAGCGCGCGTAGTGCTCCACCCCGACGGCGTCGCGGTCGGCCCCGGCCTGGAGATCCGGCGGCGGGAAGGCCTACCTCGGGATCACCGAGGACTTCCGGGGACTTGGTGACGCGCCGGGCCCGCCGCGCGGCCGCGATCCACGCCTACGAAGTGGGCGGCGACGTTCGGGCCGGTGGACTACCGCGGCCTGACGCCGCTGATGTGGGCGCACGTGGCGATTTATCTGGACACATTCGAGTGGTCTACGGAAGACGGTCGCCGTGTCTCGGGGCCGTCCTCCGCGCGGGCCACGACGATGCCGCGATGCGCGTGGTCAAGGTCCGGGAGGCCGGGGGCGTCCGGCAGGTTCGGTTATTGGACGCCGAAGGGCGTGCGGTCGAGGTGGCGGGCCGGTTCCCGGAGCACTTGGTCGACCGGGGGTTCTCGCCGAATACGTTGTGCGCCTACGGTTACGATCTCAAGCACCTGTTCGTCTTCTTACAACGGGAGCAGTTGGCCTGGCAGGAGTTCGGCCCGGCGGACACGCTGCGGTTCCTGGGCTACCTTCGGCGGCTCCCGAGCAAGCGGGCGGCCCAGCGACTCGGGTTGACGGTGGTCGTCGGCGGGGCGGCGATGCCGGGGACGCTGCTGTCGCCCGCGACGGTCAACCGGGTGCTCGCCGCCCACCGTCACCACCCACAGGTTCCGGCACACCGTCGGCACCCAGCTCGCCGAGGGCGGCGCCCGCATCCAGACGATCATGGCCATCCTCGGGCACCGCAACGCGCAGATGTCGGTCAGGTACTCCCACATCAGTGACCCTGTGCTCAAGGAGCAGTACGAGCGGGTCATCGCCAACGGCGGCCGCATCGCCGGTCCGGCCGCCGAGGCGCTGCTGAACAACAAGCTCGGCCAGGGCACTGTCGACTGGCTGAAGAGCAACTTCTTCAAGACCGAGCTGGAGCTAGGCCACTGCCTGCGGCTTCCGGCCGAAGGGCCTTGCGAGTGCGACCTCTACCTGCGCTGCTCGAAGTTCTTCACCACCAGCGAGTACGCCCCGAGGCTGCGCTCCCGGCTGACCCGGGAACGGCAGCTCACCCAGGACGCCGTCGAGCGCAACTGGCCCCGTGAGATCGAGCGACACGAGGCCATCACCCGGCGCATCCAAGAACTCCTCGCAGAGTTCGGCGAACCTTGCGAGGACCTCAACGAGGTGAGCGAATGACCAGGTCAAGATCAAAATGTCCAGATAAGGCGATGGACGGCGAGTTCAAGCTCAACATGAACTCCCGCCTCACCCTCGGCCCGGCTGCGCCGCTGCCCGGCGCGTAGAGAATCAGGAGCGAAGATGGTCTGGGAATGGGTTGCCCCGGTGGGGACGGTCCTCGGCGCGAGCATCACCGCCGGCTTCGGCGGCTGGCTCGGCGGACGGCAGTCACGCAAGAACCAGGAGCGCCAGCACAAGTTCGAACGCAAGAAGGCCCTCGCCGAGCGCGGCCAGGACAAAGTCGACCAGGCAGCCGTCGCGCTGCGGTTCCTGGGCCAGCACGCCAGCGCCGTCGCGCACTGGAGAACGGCGTCCGAGCCGGTCGAGCGCCAGGACGACTTCTCCGAGCAGCACGACCGGATCGGCCTCGCGATCCCGTACCTCCTCGACGAACAGGTCCGGCGCGACATCGAACTGGTCCACGACCTGATCCAGCACGTACATGGGATCCAGATGCTCTCCCGCGGCGAGGCCCCGCAGCCCGTCGAGATCGTGTCGGCCGCGTGCCGGGAAGGACTGCTCGTCCTCGGCCGCTACCTCCGCCAAGAACCCTGGGAACCCTCCGCGGAACTGGCCTCACTGCGCGAAGTCCACGACAAGACGGCAAAGGAGTGGGCCGATATACAGGAGGAAAACAAGGCATACGAGGCGGAACTGCGCGAGGCCGCGGCGCGGCGACGACGGGCACCGAAGCCGCCGGACGTCGACTCAGCGGATAACTGACGTTATCCGCTCAGATGCCGTACAGTCTCAGTGGATAACGCGGTCTCGGAGCCCTCGGAACCCGGGTTGAAACTCAGCGGATAAGAAGGATCGGGATGTCCAGACCACACCAACCGGACGGCGTGGAGGCGGCCCGCGCCGCCGGCCGCGCTGAGGCCGAGGCGCTCTTCGCCGAACGCGACCGCCAGATGGCGCAGCGCCTCGACGAGCTGGACGCGTTGTACCGGGAGGGCGAGGACAGTCGTGTGCGCCTGGCGACGCGCTACGGCAGCGACCTCGAGAAGAAATGGGCTGCGGACCCGAACGCACCGCAGGTCGATCCGGTGAGTCTGCTCCACGCCTTTCTGGGCGAAGCCTTGCGGGACAGCGGGGAAGACCCGCAACTGGACCGGGCGGACGCGCTCGCGGCCGCGCACATGATCCGTCTCGCCCGGGCCGTCGCGCGAAACCTCGAGGCCAACGCTATGCGGCACATCGTGCGGCAGGGGGTGAGCTGGGAAGAGCTGGCCCACGCCCTGGACACCACCCCCGACGAACTCCGGGAGCAGCTGCGGCAGCAAGGAGCGAAGCCCGAAACCTGGAACCCGCTCGCCGCGGAACCCGGCCGGGACGGCGGCAACGGATGACCGGTCCGGAGAGCACGGGAATTCCTGAGGTCGACGCACTGATCGCCGCGCACGACGCGGAGCGGGACCGGCTGAACCGGATGATCGCGGTCAGGGGGGCCGAGAGCGCCGCGGCCACCGCGCGGGTGCGAGGCCTGGCCGAGCAGCAGCTCGCGGCCCGGCGACGCTGGAGCGCGGCGAAAGGCCTGTTGTCCAAGGCGCGACGGGACGGAAGCGCCGCCAAGATCGCGACCGCCCGCGAACGCTGCGACCAGGCCTACGCCGAGTTCGAGCGGCTGTCCGGCGCCGCGATCGCCGAGACGGTGCGGATCCACGGTGCCCGGCTCGACGAGCTGGGCGCGACGATGGCGCAGATGCGCCGGACCTGGGATGCCGGGTCGGCCGTCACCGGCGCGCTCAAGCAACCACGCGAAGGCACGCCTCCGGCCGAGGCCGGCCGGTGACCGCCGAGGTCGTCGCGCTCCGCCCCGTCGCCGCGGCCGCCGAGCGGGCGCTGGCCAAGACCGGTCGCTACCTGGACCGGTGCAAGCTCGCCGCGAACACGGTCAGGGCCTACCGGTGCCAGAACGCCGCGTACGTCGCCTGGCTGACCAGCCGGGCCGCCGAGCACGGCGACGCGTTCACCGACGTCGTCGGCGCCGAAGCCGCCGTCACCGCGTGGCGCGAACACCTGCTGCGCAAGAAGAAAGCCAGCCCAGCGACCATCAACCAAGCCCTCGCCGCGGTCACCCTGCTCTACGAGCATGGCCCGCAGCTGCGCATCAGCGTCAAACGCGCCCGTGTTCCACGCCCCGGCGAGCCCGACGCGCTCAGCTCCGCCGAGCAGGACAAGGTCGAACGCGCCGCGACCCGCCGCGGCGCCCGCGGCGAGGCGATCATCGCGGTGCTGCTCTACGCCGGCGCCCGGGTCGAGGAATGCGCACGCCTCGACATCGAGGACGTCGCGATCACCGCACGCACCGGCAGCATCCGCCTTCACGGCAAAGGCGACGAAGTCCACCACGTCCCCCTGCCCTCCGTCGCGCGGCAACGCCTGTCGGCCTGGATCGCCGAACGCGGCAACCACCCAGGCCCGCTGTGGACCGGGCAGCGCGGCGCGTTGACCATCTCCGGCATCACCCAGCTCGTGCTCGCCGTCGGCGCCGACGCCGGAATCCAAGGCCTTCGGCCCCACCGGCTTCGCCACACCTACGCCACCCGGCTCCGTCAAGGCGGAGCGGATCCCGCACAGGTCCAGGCGTTGCTCAACCATGCCTCCATCGAGACCTCGTCCCGATACTTCCGAGCCGGAAAAACCGAGCAAGCCACCGTCGTCGACACCGTCTTCGAGCAGTAGCCCGACAGGCCTGACCAAACTCACGAACTCATCGGCTGTTGCGCTTTGCGCTAACAATCGCGGCGCCGGCTGGTCCGGTCAGCGCTGGTGGACGCGGCGCTGACCTCTACGGTTTCATCGATGTAGCGTCGGACATTCGCCCGGATGCCCGGGCATGCAAATGATCGTCCTTCAGCTGCTGCTCGGTGCAGTCCGAACCCGAACCCGAAACCGCAGTCCCAGCAACGCCTCCGATCGTTCAACCAATCCCCACGGCCTTCGCACCTGTGCTGACCTGGCCAGTCGAGTCAACGGGTCGGGCCTTGCGGTCGACGGCTCAGCGTGTCTTGAGCGGCGGCTACGGCAAACGGTCGTTGAAGCGGGCCACTGGTTCCAGCAGTGCGTGGGGCTGTTCGTCGGGCCAGACGTCTCCGGGGGCGACCACCCGAATCACCGGCTCGTCCGCGTGCCGGTACGTCTTGATCTCGAACCGCCACCCCGACGACAGCACTCCTACGGCCGTCCGGAACTGGCGCAGTTTCCCGGCCGCTACCAGGTCGTCGATTAGTTCCACGACCTCCTCCGGCGTGCCGCTGGGCTTCGGGACGTCGACGCTTCCCGTGATCCCTTCGGTGACGACAGCCGCGCCGATGCGGACGCTCACCGGTTTCCCCGGCCATTGCAGGGTGCGGAGGGCGTCGGCGGGCGAGCCGATGGGTCCAGCCGGGCGCATCTCGACAGCCTCCGCGTCGACGGGGCAGCCGATCCGCTGACCGAACCGCAGTGCCATGGCGCGGGAGTTGCCCCACACGCGGCGTTCGTTGTGAGTTCCGACCGCGCTCCAGCCGATCGCGACGGCCTGCCTGACCGGGGCCGGGACGCTCTCGGGAAGCTCGCCGGGGTGGGTGACCTGATGCACGGTTCCCTACCGTAGCGTGCGTCGCAGATTGCCGACGCGTCCCGGATCCGGCGGGAAACCTTGTGCCCGTGATCGCGGTTGCGCCGATCGGCTGGAGTCTCTTTGTCTCGGAGCTGCCGAACGCTTTTTCGCCGGGGGCGGATGGCCTCCGACGGTCACGGCGTCACCCCGGACACGAGCCGCGTGACCGCGAATCGCCGTCAGTACGACTGGACGTCTTCGCCCGCGCCGGACGGGACGCGGGAGTTGGCCCTGGCGCGGCTGCGAACCCTGCGAGCGGAAACCGCACTGGTCTGAGCGCTCTGCTCGGCGACCATCGCCGAGGGGTCGTCGATCGACCACGAGGTGGAACCAAAGTCGTGAGACACCACGGCCAGCCGAATCGCCTCGAAGCCGATAGCCGTCGCCGGAGATAGCGCCGTGGGAATCTGGGGCGCAGGGCAAGAGTGAGGATCGCGGCGGCACTGGGGGCGCAGCGCACGCGGCCGTCGAGCGTCGCTGCGATCGCGTCGCGCACCGGGATCCAGCGCGTCGCGAGATCGGCTTCGGTGTCGTCTAGCTGGGCACGTCGGTCGTCGGTGCGGAGGTCGGCGGCGAGGTAGACATGGGTACGGCTGGCTGTCAGGGCGGGCAGCGGTTCCCACGTCGCGAGGCGCGTCAGCGTACCGGAAATGCAGGCTTCCTCCAGCAGTTCGCGCGCCGCCGCGGTCATGGGATCCGGGCCGAGGCCGGGCATTCCGCCGTCGGACGGGTCGACCCGTCCTCCGGGCAGTTGCCAGCAGGGCCCGGTCAGATAGTGGTGCTGTTCCACGATCAGTACATGACGCTCGCATACCACCAGGATCCGCACCATGTCCGCGGTGTCGACGGCGAGGTAGGGGCCGGTGCTGCCGTCCGGCCGGCGCACAGTGTCCATTCGAACATTCGCGAACGGGTTCGCCGCCGGTTCCCGATATACGAGCAGCTTCCACGGACTCGGCGGGATCATCGGGGTGCCGTCCCAGAAATGCTCAACCACGTCGGATCTCGAGAGTGTCAACGCTGTAGCCGCCGATGGCGTCCATCTCCCCCAGCACGGCCCGCAGCTGGGAGAGATGCTCGTCGGTGATCCTCGCCGGTGGCCGCTCGAACTCGGCGGCGAGGTCGTCCAGCCGTGCCACCGCGGCCGCGCCCCTTGCTGCGAGCTGGCCGGCAGCGCGGATTTCGGCCCGGGTCCGGGCGGCGCTGGCGTGCAGGACGGCATCGTGGAAAGCGCGGTGCGCACCGAGGCCGATCCCGGCCAGCGGGTCGAACTGCGAGCCGGGCGATGGGGTTTCGACGAGGATCGTCGCGGCCGCGAGCATCTCTGCTCCGGCCAGCGAGAGCGGCCACAACACCTGGCTCTCGGCGGACGGGCGGTTTCTACGCATGACAGCCATTCTTGACGATCTCCCGCGTTCCCGCGCGGTTTCGGCGGAGGGAACAGTCGGACACCGCGCTCGAAAAGCCGATGGCGTGGGAAGGTTGCCTGCGTGGAACCGCAGCAGGAAGGAGGATCGCCGATGAACGACGAGACGAAGCCGCCGAATGCGTCCTGTGCGGGGCTCGGCTAACACCGTTGCCGAGTGGATCCGCTTCCACGGCGTTCTTCAGGTGCTGACCGACCCCATGACCGGCGACGAGTTCGTGATGTGCCAGGACCCCACGGCGTGCCGGGCGTCATGCAGGCGACGGGGCTGGCCAGCTCGCGCAGGCACTGGGCAGCCCACCCCCGGCCCGGCGATCATGGCGTCCGGCTCGGCGTCACCGGAGATCCGGATCGTGCCGGTCGCGCGCACTGCCCGGTCGTTCTCGACCGGTGGGAGAACGTCGATCCTGAGGATGGTTGTCCTGGCCGCGGTCGTCGAGGACGTGCAGGCGCTCGAGGCGGTCGCCGAGTGCCCGCCCTGGCGGAGTCGGCCCGTCGACCTGGTGGACGCCGTGCAGCGCGCGGACGCCGAGCCTGCGGTTCCCCCTGGGGGCCCGGTCGCCGCCGCGGCTACCGGTTCGGCGCGGAACGCGCCCTCTCAGTCCGAAGCCGTGCGACCGCCGCGATCGTGCACACCAGGCCGACAACGAGCGCCACCCATCCCGTCACGGTCAAGCCCGGCGTCACGGGCAGCACCAGCACCGCGACGGCGAACCCGACGAGCCAGGTCCCCAGCGTGAAACCGAGGAAAGCCAGGCCCCGGTAGCTGCGTGCAAACTGTCCCGCGGTGCGGTCACCGAGACGTCCCCTCATCACCGCAGGCTAGCGGTGTGCTCACGCTCCGCAAGTCCCGCCACGCCTGCTCTCCCGATGCGTTCGCGGCTGATCTGTCGTAGCTCGAACCGCGCCGATGAGCAGCCAGTGGTGGTCCAGTGGCCACGGGTGCCGGTCCGGATCGTGGCCGAGCACAGCTGGTCCTACGAGTGGTTCGCCGGGCGCGAGGACGTCCGACTGCCCGCCACGGAGAAGAACACAGTCGCCGAACCGGCCGACTGAACGGCCACTGTCCTCATCGGACAGGCGATCGCAGTTCGAGCTCCCGTTCGCTTTTGGTCTTGGAGATAGACGTGGCTGACCGGCCTGGTCCCGATCGCGGTTCTTCCTGTGACCAGGACGTGTGGGTTCGGACTGCGCGGCCAGGCGGCGCACCGTTGGCGAGCACGACTTTCAGATGGTCTCCCACGAGAACGGGCGTGGACGGGCATCGACCAATTCGACACCCAGAGATTCGAGAACCTGCAAGCTCACGGCCGGCGTGACTGGCCGTGAGCTTGGTGGTTTCCGGATTCCCGGGCATCGCGGGCGTCTACCACACCCGAGCGCGCCCTGGCCGCCAAGTCCAGGTCGCGTGCTGTGCCCGCCAGCGGTGTCTCCCCGGCCGAATCCGGTTCGAACCTGACAGGTTTCGCGCCGGTCTTGCTGTTCCTGACGATGAGTTTCACTGTGTCGAGCGAGAGACCGAATTCGCGAGCGATCGAGTGTTGGGAGATGCCGTCGGCCTCCTTCGTCGCGATCAGCTCATTCCGCCGCGCCCGTGCCAGCACCGTCAGCTCGTCCTGATCGCCGCTTACCTCGACCCAGCGGCCTTTGCACTCCCGCATCCGGGCTTCCACCTGCGATTTAGTCGGCACACGACACCTCGCGTCGCGAGGGCGTGATCCGGCCTCCGAAGGACCCGCCGTCCGCTGGAGGGCGCGGAATACGCCCCCGCGGCCGAGGCCGAATCTCCGGCCGATCTCGCTGAGATCCATGCCGTTGTTTCGCATCTGCACGATCCGCAGGTCTCGCACCTCACGGGCCAGCACGGTCACCGGATCCTGGCAGTGGCTCACCCGCGCCCACTCGCCGTAGCACTCCTCGATCCGGGCTTCCACCTGCTCGCTAGTCGGCCGCATACGCCGCCCCGCGCGGGTCGACGCCGGAGCATCCGTGCCCCGGGCTGTCCTGGTCCTCCTCGGCGACCCGGGACGACACGGCCGACAAGGACGCGGTGGCGGTCGCCCTTTCCGTCGGCCGTGTCTCCCCGGAGGGCTCGCCCAGCGTGGTGTCGATCGGCAGGCCGACGGCGATCGGCGTCCAGGTGCTGATGATGCGCCGCGCTGTTTGGGCTGAGAGCCCGAAGCGGTCGCAGATCTCCAGCGTGCTCTTGCCGTTGGCACCCATCTGCGTGATCTGCTGGTCTCGCCGCGCCCGTGCCAGTACCGTCAGCTCGTCCCGATCGCCGCTCACCTGGGGCCAGCGGCCGCGACACGCCTTGATCCGGGCGTCAATTTCGTCGCTGGTCGGCGAGCGCCGCACCGCGACCCGCGGCGACACGATCGGCAGAGCCGCGATGGGGTGCGCAGTCCCCGCCGACCGTATCTCCCGGGTTGGATCAGCTTCCTGGGTCTTCAGGATGCCGTCCACGGCTGTGCGGGAAAGGCCGAATTTGGCGGCGATCATGCCCGGGAGCGATCCCTCGGCATTCGCCTCCGCGATCTGCTCGTCGCGCCGTTCCCGCGCCAGCACCGTCAGAGGGTCTTTGTCCATCCGCACCTTGCCCCACCGACCGAAACACGCCCTGACCCGGGCTTCCACATCCTCTTCAGTCGGCACACGCCACCGCCTCGAACAGGCGCGCGGTCCGACTTCCGTATCCCGGGTTGAAGCACCCCGCCTGGCAAATCCGCACCCCGCCGACCGGGTAGCCGCCAGGCCAGAATATGGCGGTCTCCAGTTCCTCGCGGCAATGCCGGTCCGGATAGGAATCGATCTCGGAGTGTCGCGGCTGCGGCCAATCCCACCCACGCACAGCGAACCTGGGGTACGCGTGAACAGTGCGGTCCTGGCGGCAGAACCGCACTAAATAGTGCTTGTGCGTCAACCACTCGCGTGGTACGGCTTTCAGCTGCTTATCGCAGGTGGTCAAGACCATGCAGGCAGTGTCGTCTGGCGGTCACAGCGCGTGAAGAGTTCTGGATATGCGCGTTCCAACGCGCATATCCAGGGCTTATCTGGCTTCTTCTGCTTCAGCCAGGCCGAGGCGGTATTCCGTGGTCCATTCCGCGTTTTGCTGATTCGGGGGAAGGCTCTCAAGGCCGGTCCGGAAGTGGTCAGCAGCCGTGGCGTGATCGTGCAGTGCGAGGTGCGCTAACCCTGAATTCAACAAGTGGAATGTAGGCGTCAACCAGTACGCAGTAGCTGGAGGCGGCACCTTGCCGGCCTCGTCGACCAGATCGTCCGCGTCGGCTAACAACCTTAACGCCGTGTCCCGATATCCGGAATCAGGACTCAGGGTGTGCAGGCGGGCATAGCCCTGCGCGGCCTGGATCGTGTCGCCAATCCGCTGCGCTACATGCGCACCTGGCTCCTCGAACGCACGGACAAACCACTTCACCATCGATGTCGGTCGACCCCGTTGCCTGGCAACGAATCCCTTGAAGTTCGACGCCTGAGCAGCGAGCGTGCCGTCGTTCGCGATCCGGGCGATGTCGCCGGCCTCGGTCAGCCACTCCACAGCCAAACGATCATGCCGAGCTTCCGCCAATAACCAACCGGCGAACTGCATATACTCGGATGTGACCGCCGACAGCTGCGGACGAGCGGGTCCGCGTACCTGCTTCAACAGCCCGGTCATCATCCGCGCCTGGCCTTTCGCCCCGGCCAGCATCGGTTCCGGTCCAATCAGATCGTCGACCCGACGCTGCGCAGCGAGGCTGGCGGCCAGCACGTCCACCGCGGCCGCGTCCATCAGGCCCGGATGCCGCACGGTCCAAGCGATCCGGTTGCGCTGATCCGAATTCAGCGGTCCAGTGTCGAGCGGATCGTAGACGGCCATCAACCGACCGTCGGCATTCAATGCTTTGTCCAGCCGATCGGCGGCCTCCTCAGGAACGCCTTGGCCGCCAGACTCGATCTTGCTCACGTTCGGCTGCGTCATGTGCGTCCGCCGCGCCAGCTCCTGCTGAGTAAGCCCAGCAGCAACCCGCAAGCGACGCAACACGTCGCCGAAGCTCTCGATCTCACCCATTGACGCCTCATTCACCCAGAGGTACAACCTGATCGTACTGAAACCTCGCAGATCAGCCGAGGTTTTCCGGACGACGCACACCCGGCGGTCCTCCGCGGTGAGCCTCTTCGCCCACTTCGGGTCGGCCAGGACTCGTTGCAGTAGCAGGGTGTTGACGTGGACCAGGCACGACCGGGCACGTTTATGCCTGCCCCCGGCGGCGGAGTCGTGCGGCGCGGAGGCGACGGCGCACCAGCTGGGCCAGCTCACCGCCGACTGCGAGACCGAGACATGGCATCGCGACCGCGCCCAGCACGGCGGGTGCTTCCATGGTCAGAAGGGGAATCGCGCCGTACACGATGACGGATCCGATGATGGGGCACAGCATTCCGGCGGTGACGTACCAGGAACCGGAATGGCTCGGCCGGCCGCCGCGGAGGATGCCGTGAAGTGCCCAGATCACGACCCCGGACACCACTGCCAGGGTGACGTAGGCGGCGGCGATCCGACCGACGAGCAGTTCGGCCGTGTCGTGTGACAGCGTCGATGTCGCCACTGCGCTCATGGCGAAGCCGAGCGCGCCGGTTGTGCTCACCCAGCGGTACCACTGCGGCTCATGTGCGGGAGGTTCCTGCGGTTTGGTGGACGCGTCGATGTTTGCTGGCATGTCTCCTCGCCTTCTTCCTGCCGTCGATCGGAGCGGCTGATTTCCTTGCTACTGATGGTAAGAAGGAGGAAGGGACGCGCTCGACGACGAGGCCGAGGACCTCGGGTGATCGGGTGAGAGGTCGGCCGGCACGCGGCGTGCGGGCGACCCTGTTTCATAGGCGGTCGCTTTGAAACACAGGGGGCAGCCGAGCGTGCGGCGACGGCAAGGCAAGGCTGGGCGCGGGCTACACTCGGCCGCCGGTCTGTGTTTTCCCCGCGGCTGCGGGGGTTGCCGGCCGCGCGCCTCTCGGGTGGCGACCAGCCCGGATCCGCTGCGGCCTGTTGTCCGCGCCTGCAGTTGGGAGATCCCATGCCCTTGCCCTCTTCGTCCCCGCGCGACCTGTTGGTCACCGGCTGGATCGGCGAGCATCCCCGCGACGGCAGCGACGTGGCGCACCTGCTGGTGGTCCCGCGGTCGTGGGCGATTTCCGAAGGCATGCCGCTGGTCGCGGACGCGCTCGGTCTCGCACCGCTGGCCGAGCACAGCGCCCTGGCACGGGTTCCTCGCGAAACGGCCCGCGTCGTGCTCGGCTCGTACGGGGTGCGGCTGCTCTTCGGCAGCAGCGGCGTGCTCTCCCACCCGGGCGACGGCGACTGGAAAGGCGCCGCTGCCCGGCACGGGTTCGTGATCGTCACCTGCGGGCAGGATCCGTTCAGCGGCGGCATCGACCAGCTCGACGGATACCTGGCCCGGCCGGGCCGACTGCGCATGGGCATGGTGTCCGTCGACGAGCCTGACGAGACCGGCCCGGCCGCGCCGACGTGGGCCGTCGTCGAGGGCGGAATCGCGGCGCTGGCCTCGGCGCTCCCGGCCACCGAGGACGACATCGCCCGGGAGGCCGAACTCGCCGGGCCCGTCGAGGAGTTCTTTCGCGCGCATGCCGAACCTGGCCGCGCGTACTCGATGGCCGACATCAGCGCAGCGACGGGGATCGACCCGCAGGATGCGTTCCCGTTGTTGCTCTGCATGGAGATGCTCGTCGAGCGCGGGGTGGTGCGCGCCGGGCCGCCCGCCGGCGGTGCGGGCCCGACGTGGCAGCGCTGACCTCGGTCAGTATTCCAGGCCTGGTCCAGTGCGACCCCTTTCACGACTCGCCGATCAGCGCAATCACGCTCGATGACGGCGCATGACGTCGTCCTGACCAGCAGGCCGTCCCGGGCCGCTCGTGCTGGCCCAGGGCACGAGCTTCGGACCGATCCCGCTCGCGGACGGCTCCCCGTTCGCCCGAGGAAGTACCCGAAACCGACCCCGCCGAGCAGTCCGAGGCCGGCGACAACGGCGGCGATGCCCGCGAACACGACGGCCGTGCGCGGGAAAGCGTGGGCCACGACCACGACGAACTGCGCCAGCACATAGCCCGCGACCGCCCATCGACGACGGCGGTCGTCGCGGTCGCGCGCGTCCGTCAGCCGCGTGTAACGACGTCGACCACCTGGTAGGACCGGCCTTGGCTGATGGCGACCAGCTCGCCGACGCGTGGAACGAGCGGCGCGGTGATCTCCGCGTATTCGATGCCGCCGTCGTCGGTGTGCAGGGTGTAGCGGATCTCGATCACGCGGGCAGGGCCTTCCGCTCGGCGGTCAGGGCCAGGTGCGGACGACGGTCTCGGGGGTGTCGAGGAACAGGGTCTGGGCGTCGTCGGTGATGGCGAGGCCGAGCCGGTCCGGGCCGGGTTTGGCGTGCTCGTGCCACCAGTCGTAGGCGGCGAGGGCTTCGTCCCACAGCCGCCGCGGCCCGAGTTGGCGGACGGTGAACGGCGCGGGGTCGGTCACATCCGCGTCGAGCCGGGCGTAGGAGCGGGTGATCAGGTCGTCGAGCTCGAGGACGTGCCGGCCGGGACCGTGCGCGTCCCACTCGACGACCAGGGCGACGTTCGGCAGCCGTGCGCCGATCGCGAAGCGCCCCTTCTCGGGGTTGAGCATCATGTCCAGGTCCTTGCCGCGCACGTCAGTTGCGGCGACCTCGGCGGCGGCGACGGTGTCGTCGTCGGGTTCCCAGCCGAAGAGGCTGCGCTGGTGGGAGCGCAGCCGCATGAACGCCAGGTTCCCGGAGAACCGACCGGACGCGATTCCGTCGGCGTCGAGGTCGAGGGTGAGCAGGGCGCCGTTGCCGTAGTCGGTGCCCCACGGGGTCACCAGCCGCCCGCCGGGGCGCAGCTGGGCCAGCCACGCCGGCGGCACGATCTCCCGCACCGAGGCGGTCGCGATGATCCGGTCGAACGGTGCGCCCGCCGGCCAGCCCGCAGCGCCGTCACCGGTGACGGCTTCGGCGGCGACTCCGGCCGCGGTGAGTGCCTGGCGGGCGGTCTCGGCGAGGGCCGGGTCGACCTCGATCGTGGTGACCTGCCCCGAGGGACCGACGCGATGTGCGAGCAGGGCGGCGTTCCAGCCGGTGCCGGTGCCGATCTCCAGCACCCGCTCACCCGGTCGCGGGTCGAGGGCGTCGAGCATGTCCGCGACGATGCTCGGCTGCGAAGAGGAGCTGGAGGGGAAGTCCTCGCCGTTCTCCGTGGCCGGTTCGCCCAGGTTGATCTGGGTGATCACCGGCGCGTTCGCCGCGACCGCGGCCTCCCACGCCGAAGGGTCGGTGCGGCGGGACACCGCGGTGAACCCCGGACCGTCGGGATCGTCGACCCAGATGGTGTCCGGGATGAACCCGGCCCGGGGCACCTGCTCGAACACGACGGCCCAGGCCGGGGCGGTGTCCGTGGTCATCTACTTGTCCTCGCCCGTGTCCTCGGAGTCGTGGCGGCCGCCGCCGGCGTCGTCGACGTCCTTCGTCTTCGACGGGTCGAACGTGCCCTGCCCGTCGCCCTCGGCCTTGTTCTCGTGCTTGGCCATGCCAGTCCAGCCTCCCGATCCTCGCGTTGCTGCGCTGTTCGATCACGTCCACCCTGCGCAGGCCCGGCCGGGCAGCGCAAGATCCGACCGAGCGAACCCGGGGCCAAGCAGACATCACGCGCCCCCGCTGGGACATCAGCGCGGCCATGATCGTGACCTCGTCCCCCGATCTGCAGCACCCCGCGGCCGCGGGCAGGGCGGCCCCGCTGCGGCCCCCGGTCGTGGCGGTCACCGCCGGACTCCGGCGTGCACGGGCATTTCCATCGACAGCGGAGTGTCCAGGTCGCAGCACAGCTGCCCCGACCACAGCAAGTGGTAAGCCACCGGCAGCACCGCGATCGGATCGCCCACCCGCTCCACGCCCTCCCGCAGCGGCCTCGGGCGCGAGAACACCGTGCGCAGCGCCCGGACCTCGGCCGTCGCGGGCGGCCTCGATGGCGAACCGCGGGCCCCAGCCCACCGTGGCCGCTGCCCGTGCCGTCGTCTCGAACGCGGCGCGGTCCCGCGGCTTGATCCGCTCGGCCGGCCGGACGTCCAGCAGCAGTGCCGAGCCGTCCGCGCGTCGGGCACCCGGTCTGTGCGTTACCGGGTTGAGGTGACCTCGGTGAACGGGCCTTCGGCGTTGAGCAGGAAGGGCCAGACCTGGACGCCCTCGTAGTCGTGGATGCTGTCCGCGTTCCTGCGGCGGTCTTTCGAGCTCATGCGGTAGCAGCCGTTCCCGGCCTTCTGGTGCATCCACACGTCCCCGTCGAGATCGGCCATCTTCGCGGGAGGCGGTGTCGGCAGCTCGTCGCCGGGCGCCCAGGTACGGCGGTGCGGTTCCCGCAGCCGCCGCAGGATCGCGATCAACTGCCGCGCCACGATCAGCCGGTCCTCGGACGACAACCCCGTGCCCAGCGCGAAGGACGTCGCGCCCCACAGCTTCGCGTCGTTGTCCGGCGGCGTGTTCGCCCGGCCTGTCTGCACTCGCTCGACGAAGTCGGCGGCCTGCCGGGCGGCGTCGGCGGCACCGGCCGCCTTCAGGTGCGCAAGGACCTGTTCGTGCAGGCGGGCGTCGGTGTCGGAGGTGGTCATCGTGATCCTTCCGGGGTTGGTGTGCTGGTCAGTTCGGCGGGTTCGGCGCAGCGCGGCGAGGGTGGACCCGGAGCCGGTGTCGTGCTCGCCGCGGCGGCGCACCGCCAGCTGCACCGAGCTGTACCCGGCAGCCTCCTTGGGCAGCTTGATGTCGTAGGTGATCTGCCGCCACTCCGCCCGCCGGCGGGACGGCCATCCGCTTGGCCGACCTGCGCTTGACGTCGGCCTCGGCGGCCTGGTCGAACTCGAAGATCGTCGACAGGTCCATCCGTACGAGATGGCCCACCTTAGTGAGAAACCTCGCCACTTGGCCCCAGGCGCGCGCTGAGACCGGCCCAGGTGATGAACTGAGACGGGACAACTGTCCGCCGTCAACGAAACCGAGCCATCTGCCACCGATTCGAGCCAGGCGGCTCAGGCGGTGGCAACCGACGTCCCGCAGTGCCGGGGTCCTCTGCCACTCGATGTGAGCCATCGCAGGTCACGACGAGGGGATGGCTCGGGGTGTCGCTCGCCAGTTGTTTTGAGGCGTTGAACCATCCTTGACCTGCGGTGCCTCAGGTCATTTGGCAGACGTAGGCTTCCTCGTGTGCCAGTTTTTCCGAGGCAACTTTAGGTATTGCTGGTAGGCGTCACGTGTTTCGTCATCCTCGGGTCCGGCTACTCCCGCAAGCCCGATGCTCCACGGCCTCAGCTTCTCGCCATCTAGGTCGTCGGGTGGCGTGCGCTGGCGGTACTCCTCGACCCAGGTGTTCAAAGGTCTGTTCCGTGCAGGCGTTCCGTTGGTGAGCCCGTTAGTGGCAGTGATCGACCGTTGCCTCAGACACTCTGGCAGTACCTCAACTCATTTGGCAGAGGACACGGGGCAACTGGCGACGGACAACAACCCTTGTCCTGTCTCGCTGAAGATGATGTCGTTGTGCTGGTTATGACCTGCACGGACTCAGTTTGATCGAGCCCCTTCCCGGACGGGCTGTCCCGGCGAATGTGATGCCGGCAGAATTCTGGGCAGGCAACGCACCGAACGCTCGGCCAGATCCTGGGCTCCGCCGCACCGGCCGTTTTCGCTGTCCATCCGCCGTGCGTTCCCAAGGACGACAACGCACCAGAGGCAAGGTCGATGCGGGCAGTCGTCAAGAGCCGCAGTGACCTACCGGCACCGTCGAGCAGCAATTCGAGGCAGCGATCGCCGGCGCGGGGGTGTCGCCCGCGGCGGGCCCGGAAGAATGAGTACGAGTCGCCTGGACCCCGGCGGTCATTGAACGAATTCTGCGTGGTCGATGATGTCGACGAGGGCGTCCATGCAGATGAAGACCTCGTCTCCGTAGTTGTCAGCCTGGGTGGCAGTCCGCAGCAGCTTGTACAGCTTCGCGAGCTGACATTCAAACCGGACGACAACGGACTCCGGCGAGTTCATCGGGGAATCCGTCGCGTCAGGGTGCATGACCGGTTTGATGCGAAGCTCGTCCAGCTTCGCGAGCATGGTCGCGGCCCGATCTCTGATCAGGCCGTCCGGCGCCGCCTTCACGGGCCAGGTCCGGAACTCCAGGATCAGGTGCCGGGTTTCGTGGACGAGGAGATCCATCCGTTGCCGCACCGCGACCCCGGTGACGCCGCTCAGCGCCTGGTCGATCGCCGGGGCGGCGACGCCGGCATCCTCGGCGGCTGCGACGGCGAGCGTGATCAGCTCGCCCGCTGTCCGCCGGACATCGTGCAGCGCGGCCAGGTAGGCGAGCGCGGCAGCCTGCCGCCCGGCACTGTCGAGGACGGACTCGTCGAGCGGGCTGTGTGGTGGCTCGCCCTCGCGGAGGCCGGACAGCTGCAGAGTGTGCTGCCAGGACAAGGCGCGGACGGCCTCGCGCAGCTGGGCGTCGTCGTCGTCGGTCGGCTCCCGCCGGCTGATGGTCGTCATGCTCGAAGCCTTTCTCCCAGACTCTGTTGACAGCAAACGCGGGGGCTCGATCGAGGCGCGCAGCGGGGACTTCGACGGCCTTGCCGAGTCCCCTTCGTCGGGAAGTTCCGCTGGCCCTTGTACACCGGGAACGACCGCACCGGCGCAATCCGCTCGAACGGCGCGGCCGCCGCATCGCCAAGCGGCAACCGCACCTCGCCGTCCTGGTCGTCGACAAACACGACGTCGAACCCAGCGGTCCTCCCACCACGGGCGCCGCGTAGCCCGCTCCTTGCCACCCTGCGCGCTCCCGTCGTCCGATCAACGCAGGATGCGATCTTGGCAGACCTCCCGGCATCACTTTCGTGAGACCCGCATCAGATGCGTGAGACGCCGCATCAGATTGGCCGCGCTCGCATCAGGTGGACTGAGACAGGACAACCCTTGTCGTGGCGCATTCATTCTGTCCTCCAATACGTCGCGCTGACCTGCGGTTGGACAACTCATTTGAGCCGGGATCGAGGCGGTGGGGCTCAGTCATGCTGGCCTTTCTGGGAGCATGCGCTGTTCGCTCCGGGGGTGTCATGGCAGCGCGCTCAAGGCGTGGTGCCCGTGTTTCGGGAGCCAGTCGCCATAGAGCCAGCGTTGCAGCAGGACGGGCTCTGGCGAGCGCGGGAGTTCGCGGGACGATTCCCATACCTGGTTGAGAATGTGGCCGAAGATTCCCTCGGCGTACCTGGGGATCGCGTCTGGCCACGTGCGGCGGTACTGCTCGTTCAGCACTAGCCAGGCAAGCGCGACAGCTTCGGGATAGGCCGCTGCGTAGGCGATGTCCTCGTGCGGGAAGTAGCCGAGCCCTCGGCTGAAGTTGTTGTTGTGGAGTAAGCGTTCGACACGTTTTCTGATGTGCGGCTGCACCTGGTTGCGCTCGTTGTGGGTGACGATGTGAGTTTCGGCGAGGGACACTGCGATGTTGGCGTCCGGGCCGTGGCGCCGGACCATGCGCAGGTGTCGGCGAACGGCTTGGGTGACTTCCGGTGCCGTGCGCAGGTCCAGCTGCTCGGTGGAGATAGTCCGGCCCGGCGGGCCGATCCAGCGGTAGTGACGCAGGCAGGCCCGCTGGGTATGGGTGGGCCACTGCTGGATCCAGGCCCCGCCCGGCCTCCGGCTGGCTGCGCAGCTGACGCAGGCTGGCCGGGGATACCCGGGCCGGCGAGCGTCGATGTGACGGAGTTCGGACCGCGAGGAAATGCGTTCTGGCCTGTTGTGATCGGCTTCTTCGGGGACGGGGAAGGTTCGGGCGAGCTGGCCCGGGGCGTAGCCGGTCAGGAGTGCCAGCTTGTCGCGCACCGACATGGCGATCTCCCGATGCCGAACCCGCCGGGGGAACTGGTCCTTCCCGATGAGCAGCAGCGTCAGGTCTCCCAGCGGACGGTAGTTGAGCGCGGCGAGACGGGACACGAACGACTCGAGCGTTTCGCGTGCGAAAGGGCGGTCCACCAACGGAAGCCGCCGGATTCGTCCTGGGGAGACCGGCGTGAGCGTCATGGTGTCGCCGCCGTTCCCCGCGGTGCGGAGTCGATGCCCGGTGTTGCGCGGGGCTGGTTCGCGGCGGCGTAGTCGAGCGCGACCCCGGCGAGATGGGATTTGGTGATCTTCTCGGTGCCGTCGCGGATCGCGCGCATCGCGGCCGCGCGAATGAGGTGGGACAGGCTGCCGATCATCCCGGCGGTGCGCAGGTGGAGGTACTGGTCCAGCCGGGCCAGCGCGCCCGGCCGGTGCTCGGCCAGCCGCAGCGCGCTCTCCAAGGTGATGATCAGGGCGCGCCACTGCTGACGCTGGAGTTTGGTGCCGTAGGCGAATCCGGTGGTGGGGATCGGGGTGAACCGGGAGGCGAGCTGACGACCGCGGGTGCCGGAGAACAGCCCGATCCTTTCGACGTCGATCCCCGCGTAGACGAAGGTCGCCGGGATCCGCTCGGCGAAGTACTTGAGCTGGTCGGAAACCTCGGCGCCGGACCGCGTTCCGAGGTTGAGGTTGTGAATCTCGTCCACGATCACCAGGCTGGTGCCCGCGTCCGCCAGGACACCGCAGACCGAGTGCACCACATCGGCCAGGTTGTTGCGCGCTCCCAACGGCAGCGCGAGGAAGCGGGCGAACTCCACCGCCAGCATCCGCGGCGTGGCGGCGGGCGGAACGGTGAGGTAGACGACCGGGATCTCCGGCCCGCTTTGTGGATGACGGCGGCGGACTCGCAGTTCGTGGGCGCGGCCGAGCTGGGTCACCGCGGTGGTCTTGCCGGTCCCGGCCGGGCCGAACACGGCCATGCCGCGCCTCGCTCCGGCGAGCTGGCGGCGGTTGACCAGCATCAGCTCGTAGCCGGTGTTGATGACCTGGGTGACCATCGGAGTGTTCACCACGACCAGTTCGGAGTGGTAGTCCAGCCGCAGCGCCTGGTGCAGCTCAAGTTCCAGGTCGTCCATCCCAGCCCGCTCGTCGGCGGTGAGCAGCGCTGGCGGCTCGGGGGTGTGGTGGACGAACCGCTGCCAGCCTTCCCGCGTGGTCAGCGGTTCGTGCGCGTAGTCGGCGGGGTGCCGGTCGTTTTCGTTGCTGTTCACCACATCCGCTCCGCTTCCGCGTGGGCGTCGAAGATCCCGAACGGGATCACTTCGCCCAGCTCGTCGTCCTCGGCGGCGAGGTTGTCGTCGATTTCCGGTTCGGGTTCGCCGAGCGGCGGGACGACCGTGAGCGGCGGTCGGGGATCCGGTGGGCTGGCCATTCCGCGCGCGACCGCGCGGCGGGTGCTCGCCGAAATCCGGTCGGCTTTCCGCTCCGCCGGTGCGGGACCGGCGCCGACCCGGGTGAGCAGTTCGTCGAGAACCAGGGCGATCGCGGCCTGTTCGGTCGCGTTCCCGCCGCGTCGGGCGAGTTCGGCGCGGGCGGCCTGCCAGGTGAACTCGGCGAACGGCGCGGTCACCAGGTCACGGTGAGTCCAGTGCGCGGTGATCCACCGGCCGTCGTCGTGGTGGTTGCGGACCCAGACCTGGTTGCAGTCGTAAGGATCGTGGTGGACTTCCCAGAGACCGCGCTTGCTGGTGATGCCGGAGTGCTGGCGACGGTGCGGGTTCAGCGCGTCCGCGTCATAGGTGCGGTGGTTGATCCGGATCCCGTAGTCGTTGATCGCCCGCCAGGTCGCCGGGAGCAGCTCCAGGTAATCCGTGCCGGTCAGCGGCAACGGCAGATATCCGGCCGACGCGACCAGGGCGGCATACATCTCGTTCGGGCTGGCCGCCCGGCCGGGCAGGCGCGGGTGGCGCAGGCCTTCGTGCGGCCTGTTCTGCCATCCGGCGACGATCCACTGTTCGACCAGGTCGGCCAGATCCGGCAGCAGCCAGGCACCGTCGACCGCGCGGCCGCGGCGGGTGGTGTTCGGCCCGGTGTACCCCGCGGCGTACTGGCTGAACAGGGTGTTGATCGACCCGAACCCGGTCTCGACGTTGCCCTTCTGCCACGGGGAACCCTTGTGCGTGGGCTGGAACGAGATGCCCAGCTTGTCGCAGGCGGCGATGAACGTCGCAGAAATGAACACCGTGCCGTGGTCGCAGACGATGGTCTCCGGCACGATGACCGGCCGTCCGGCCGCGCCGGCCAGGCGGGGGTCGACCTCGGCGAGCTGCTCGTGCGGCAGCACGGAGGCCCGCATCCCCAACACAGTCGGCCAGTTCGGGCGCAGCTGTTCCGGGACCAGCATCCGCGCGAGCAACAGCGCCGCGTCGACCGCCTTCGTCCCCGCCGGGCGCAGCGCGATCGCGCAGATCGAGCGAGTGGCGACGTCGAGGGCGTAGGTCAGCTCGGGGCGGACGCTGGTGCCGTCGTCCAGCACGGTCATCACGTCCAGCGGGGTGGTGTCGATCTGCACCAGGTCGCCCGGCCGCAGCGCGGTGATCGGCGTGAACGGCCGCTCCGGCCGGTTCGCCAGCGACCGGCGGGTGGTGGCCTGGCCGAAGGTGTGCTTGCCGGTGGTCATCGCCGCGACCAGCCGGTTGAACGTCGCCTTCGACGGCAGCACCATCGCTCCCGGCCCGTGCTCGGCGTCCAGCGCGTCGCGGACTCGTTTGCGCAGCCGGTCCCGCGTGCCGGTCGACGTCTCCGTCTCGGCTGCGATCGCCGCGGCGATCGCAGCCACCAGGCGCTCGTCCGCGCGGCCGTAGGGCGTGCGGGTGCGCAGCAGCCGTTGATCCAGCAATCCCCACAGACCCTGCGCGCGATAGCGGGTCCTCATCCGGCGCAGGGTCCGCGTGGACACCGGTTGTCCCGCCGCGCTCAGCTCGTCGGCCTTTCGCTGCTCCCGCTCCGCGAGAGTGGTGGTTTCCGGGTCGAACCCGGGGCGCGGCGGCGCACTCTCCGGCGCCTGCGGAGCGCGGCCGGTCACCACCTCCACCACGTGCTGCTCCCAGCGCCGGGCCGCCTCCACGGCCGCCGGAGGCAGCGCGTCCAGCATCCCCAGCGGAGGCAGCGACGGCACGGCCGCGTCCGTGCCGACCAGGGTGAAGTCCTCGGCCGCCAACAACGTCGGCAGGGTGACCACCCGGGTCCCGCCCAGCACGCTCTCCAGCCGGATCGCGACCCCGTCGATCTCGCCAACGAGGTGCGTCTCGCCGAAAGCGAACACCTCATCGCCCACGCGCACCACGTTCCCGGTCACCGGGCGACCGCCTTCTGGCCGCAGCGAACCCGCATCTCCATCGTCATCGGCGTGGCCAGCTCGCACTCCAGCTGGTGACGCCACAGCAGGTGGTAGGCGATCGGCAGCACGGCGATCGGGTCGCCGACCCGACGCACACCCTCCAGGAACGGGCGCGGGCGGCTGAACATGGTGCGCAGCGCCGGGCCGCGTGCCTCCCGCGCGGCCTCGGCAGCGAACCGGGGATGCCGGTACCCGGCCAGCCAGCGAACGTTGGCCAGCAGCACCGGATCCGGCGCGTCGACGACCTCGTAGTCCCAGCCGACTGCGGCGGCGGCCTCCGCGGTGATGTCGAACGTCGCGCGGTCGCGGGGCTTGATCCGGTTCGCGGGACGGCAGTCCAGCAGGACACCGGTGCCGTCGGACCGGCGGGCGAAGAAATCCGGCGCGTGCGAGCGCCACCGCCGGACACCGGACGCGGTCGCCTCGGGCCAGAACAGCCACATCGGCTGGCTGGCGTAGCCGGTGATCTGCGGATCGAAGTCCAGCAGCATCGCGTGCTCGCGCTCCAGCCACGACTCGAATCCGACGTGCCCGCCCACCGTCGCCGACCAGTACAGGCCCGGGAAGTTCCGTTGCCCCTTATAAGAAGGAAACGACCGGACCGCGGGCGTGGCCTCGAACGCCACCGCCCCGGCGACCTCGGCCAGCGGACCGCGCTGCTCGACGCCGTCAGCGTCCAGCCAGGAGACCTCGAATCGCTCGGCGGCGACCGGCGCCGCGCCAGGGATCACTCGCATCCGCCGATCCAACCGTCTCACCCCCGATCCGCAGTCACTGGCCACCTTCACTGAGTCACCGACCTCCTCCGGCCACCTTCAGCGATCCCCGGCCATGTCGACCGAGCCCGGACAAGCAGCGGTCGCCAATCCTTCGCTCTCAAGATCAACTTGTATTCGATAACGGTAGTTATCGAAAACAGGGTGATCGATCTTGTCTAAGTTAGAAAACTCTAACTCAAAGTTAGAGTTTTCTAACTTAGACCTGTACGATGATGATCATGACGACGATTCCCTCCGGGCCCGGTCACGGGCCGCAACAGCCCAGGTTGTCGCTTCGCAGCTGACCTGGCGGTGACGGTGGCGAGTTCTCAGGGGAAGTGGCGAGGAAGATCGCCGCATGGTGCCGATGACGCGCCCCGGCAGCTAGGAGGCATTCCTTGACCAGCTACGACGAGCAGAAGTGGCGCGAGCGCAGCGTCGAGGAGGGCTGCCGCGAGGCCGAGGCGCGGGTGGCGGACACGCGCGCCACCGTCGTCGGCTGCCAGGTCGCGGCGGCCATCGGGTTCCTGTTGGTCGTGGTCACGGCATATGGGTTCTTCGGTGATTCCGTGCCGATGCGCGTCATCATCACGCTGCTGGGCAGCGTCTTGATCGGCTTCGGGCTCGACACGGTGGGCCGGATCCGCGGGCAGCGGCAGATCGCGCAGTGGTGGCGGACGTCCCTGGAACGGCCGATGCCGACCGACGACGATCCAGCCGTCTGATCCATGCAGGAGGAACAGGTGGGACGACCGGAGGACTTGGAGGCGGTGTTCGTCGCCGAGGACGGCGTCGAACACCGCGTGCACTGGTCGGCCACGATGGGCGCCCGGATCGGGTTCGAGTCGTGGGTGGAGCGGGACCCACGTGGTCGCGCTGGATTTCGACCCGAGCGGGAAATCCGCCACTTCAAATGAGGAACGATGAGCGATGACGACACCACCCCCAACTGGCGGCCCGCAGGTCAACCCCGGTCAACCCCGCCACAATCAACTGGAAGCGACACAGGTCGGCGGAAGACCGGCGGCCGGCGCTGCCGGCATCGCTGGACAAGCAGGGCGAGAACGACGAGCAGGACGACGACTGCGAGGATCACCGGCCATGACCGACGTGTCCCCGGAGCCGGACGAGGCCCGCGACCCGGCTCCGGGCGGCGGAGGCGTCGTGGCCGAGCGTCCCCCGACCCCGCCCGCCTTCCGCCGCGGCGACCCGCGGCGGGAGGCGGCCGCCGACCCGGAGCGGTGCGAGTTCTGCCAGCGTCACCCGCGCAAACCGGCCCGCCGGGGCGGCGGGCCGCGTCCGAAGCACTGCGATCACGTCTGGGGCCAGGACCACCGCGGCAAGGACGTCACCTGCGCCCGGCTCGACGACGCGCTCGACCTGTGGCTGGCCGCCTACGGCGGCACCGGCCCGTTGTCCCGGCACGACGTCGGCGCCCCCGCCCGCCACCTCGCCGACCTGCTGGCCGCGTCCGAGGCCCTGGTCGCGGCGCTCGACCCGGTGCGCGGCGACCTCGACCGGCTCGACGAGCGGCTGACCGGAGAGGTCGCCCAGGCGCTGGTCCGCGCCGAGGACGCCGCCGCCGACGCCGACCGGGCCCGCGGGGAGGCCCGCGCCGCCGAAGCCGACCGCGACGCCGCGCTCGCCGCCAAGCAGGCCGCCGTCGCCGACGCCGCCGAAGCCCGCCGCAGCGAGGGCGCCGCCCTGGTCGAACGCGACCAGGCGGAGGCCGCGCGAAAGACCGCCGAAACCAGGGAGAAGGACGCC
Organism: Amycolatopsis rubida; assembly: GCF_900115345.1. GTDB lineage: Bacteria > Actinomycetota > Actinomycetes > Mycobacteriales > Pseudonocardiaceae > Amycolatopsis > Amycolatopsis rubida. Next base: position 35,894 of record NZ_FOWC01000010.1, read on the forward strand.
AACACCCGAGCCGGGGCCTCCCTCGACGCCGCGAAGCACGCTCAGGAATCGCTGTCGGCCGCCAACAAGAACATCGCCGAGCAGGCCGAGAAGATCGGCCAGCTGTCCGCCGCCAACGCGCAGCTCACCGCCCGCGCGCAGCAACTCGCCGCCGACGTCCAGGCGGTGCGCGACCAGTTGCGGCAGCAAGCCGCCGATGCCGCGGCCGAGTTGGAGCAGGAGCGCACCGCCGCGGCGGCAGCGCTCGAGCGTGTCCGCGCCGACACGGCCGCCGAACTGGCCGAGCAGCGCCGGGCCTTCGAGCAGCAGCGCGAGAACGCGGCCGGGCGGATCGCCGACCTCACCGGCCAGGTCTCCGCGCTCTCCGCCCACGCCGAGGACGCCAAGGCCGCCGCCGCGCGGAACCAGGCAGCCGCCGACGGCCTGCAGCGCCTGCGCCGGAACCTCCTGCTCGTCGTCGCCGAGATCGGTCCGGACACCGACACGGCGCAGGTGAAGGACCGGCTCGCCCGGCTCGCGGCCGACGAAACCCCGACCGAGCACGACCCCGGGCAGGAACAGGACGAGCCTTAGCAGTCGTCGCGGAAGCCGCGTCGCCCGACGATCGCGAATACACGCAACACCCCCGCCGTTTCAAGACCACAAGGACCCTCACGATGACCGCGATCGCCTTCCACACGGGAGGGGAGAAAGCCGTGCCCTTCGCGGACGACGACACCGTCCCCGACTTCGGCCTCGCCTCGTACGCGAAACGCGGGCGCAACCCCCGCTGGCCGTACGTGCCGATCATCGTGCACCCGCCGCAGCCCGGAACGCCGCGCCGCCGCACCGAACAGGTGAAAAAGCGCGCCTTCGCCAGTTCCGACGAGGCGACGGCGTGCGCCCAGCGCGTCATCGACGCACGACGCGAGGAGCACGAACGGCGACTCACGATCCCGCGCCTGCGGACCTACCGCGAAGCCTGCGGCTATCCGCGCGAGATCACCGACTGCGCGGTCACCGACGGCACGCGCACCGGACGGGTGGTCGAGTCCGCCAACATCCTGGCCCGAGCCGAGGACGGCACGGTCAGCATCCGGGAGCGCCTGCTGATCGAGTGGCCCGGGACCGCACGAGACTGGAGCGACGCGGCCGACGTGAGACTGGTGCCAGCCCGTTCAGCCCCGGCGACCGACAGCGAAGGGACAAGTCATTACGAGGGGTGACAAGCAGGTGGACGACTTGCGGCGTGCTGCCTTCCCGGGCCGGGGCCGGTCAACTGAGGCATCCCGCCCGAGGGCAATGCCGTTGGCAGACGATGAAAGCTCCCGCCCGAGAAACCGCCGGGCAGGAACCGGACGAGCCCTAGTGGTCCGTCGCGCAAGCCAGTCACCCCACGAACGTGAACGCACGGGCACCCGCCATTCCAGACGACAAGGAGCCTCACGATGAGCGCGATCAGGTTCCACACGGAGCACGCGGACGCAGTCTCGGTCCGGGGCAGCGAGCGGCCCCACGGCCACCGCCTGGCCGTCGACACCGCGATGCGAGTCCTCGGAGCCACGAACCCCGCCGCGGTGACCGACCTGATCCGGCGAGGCGTCCTGCCCCGCGACGCGACTGATTTCGCCAGGACCGTCGACACCCCGGTGGAGGCGCTCCGGAGATGGATGACCGGCATCGCCTTCGACGCCGAGGTGCAGATCGGCGGCCAGCCCGTCCCGGTCACGCACGCGGTGCTGAACACCGCGGCCGTCGAAGGCCCCGACATCGTGGCGTTCCTCGCCCGCCTGCACGGGTCTGTCGACCATCGTCTCTGGATCGCCGCAGAGCACGTCCCGTGGTTCACCGCGCTGCTCGCCGACGGACGTGCCGCAGGGATTCTGCACGAGGGAATGGGCTGGGAGAACGTCATCGCCCGCCTCACCACGGCCGACGGCCCCGTCGTCGTCACCAGCAGCCAGGGCCCCGGATTCCCCGACGTCGCTGACGACGATCTCGACGACGACATCGACACGGCCCGTCCGCCGGAGGACCCCGCAGGCGCGTGGCGCGACTCGCTGCGCCGGCTCCAGGACCAAGGCTGGTGGCTCCAGCTGACTCCCGACAACCTCCGCCAACCCGCCTACGAACCGCTCGCCACGTTCCAGGCCCTGCTCGCGGAACGCACCTCGCCCGCTGACCGGCACGACCCGGGCACGGTTGACTGGGTGCAGAAGCTGCGACAGCGCATCCTCGCCCCGGCCCACCTCACTCCCTACAAACTCGCGGTCGCGATGGAGGGCACGCCCCTGTCTTCCGATCGTCGGCTCTACGCGCTCGCGGACGTGCTCGGCGTCGAGCCGGGCGATCTCGCCCTGGACCTCAGAAAGCAGCACGGCGAAGCCGGAGCGGAAGAAGTGCCCACGAGGATGGACGAGCTGGCAGCCGGAGCTGCCAGCTAGCGGTTCGGGCGCCGCTCTCGGCGGTGGCGGGGCGATGTTCGGCGGGCCGTTGCAGCCGGACGTCGCACCGCGGCACCCCCGATTCTTCGACCCGGAAACCTTCAACCGGAGAGGCACACGATGAACGACATCGACACGCTGATCGGCCGGCACGCCATGCTGCACGCGGTCGGGAGCGCGGTGCTGGCGCACGCCGAAGGAGCCGCGCCCGCGGCGCTCGCCGAGCGCGCGGCCCGCGAGTGGCGGCGGGCGGATCCAGAACTCAAACGGAACACGATTACCACCCTCATCAGATGCCTGTCGTGGGCGGCGCACGCCGCATCGACGCCGGCGGGCCAGGAGACCGAGCCGGTGCGGGAATCCGTGCTCCTGCGCGCACTGGACGGGCTCCCGCCGTTCACGCCGCGCGCCGCCCAGATGCTCGCGCTCGCGGCGTCCGCCCCGGACACCGACGCGGCATTCCGGCAAGCGGTCGCGCTCGTCGAATCGGGAACCATGGACGCCGTGCAGCAGTTCGAAGCAGCGTTCGAGGCCACGGTGACGCTGATCCGGGTGGCCGCTGACACGCACGCCGACGCGGGACTGGGCGGATTGTGCGTCCTGCTCGGCCAGATGACCGTCTCCGTCACCTGACTGTCGCCGCCGAAATCTCCTCGGCTCCGCTGCTCGCACGGCGCCGCGCGGACCGGGCGATGTCCCGCTGGCTGGAGCAAGTGCACGCGGCGGCCGCGGCTCCGGCCGAGCTGGGAGACCAGGTCGTCGCGGCGCACGCGACCGTGTTCACGGCCGAGCTGACCGCAGGAGAGCGTGCGCTGGACGCAGGCCGGACGGACGAGGCGGCCGCACACTGGCGCGTGGCGGCGGCCCTGGACGACTCCGTGTTCGACGAGGCGTCGGGCGAGAAGCCTGTGGCGCTGCGCCTGATCGAGCTCTACCTGCGAGTGCGCAAGCCGCTCCTGGCGCTGGCCTGGTGCGCGATCGCCGCCGACGCCGGCGCGCCGGTAGATCAAGTCCAGCCGCTGACGAAATCCTCGCCGCGGGTCGGGGAGACGCCTGATTCGGCCACGGCACCGGACGCGCGCAACAACACGGCGCTGCGTCCCTGTGCCCGGACCGGGTGCGTGCGGACGCCGCCTGGTCGGGCATCATCACCAGGCCTGGACGGACCAGGCGGGTGGGATCCCGGCGATTCCGCTGCCGGGACAACGCGGGGCCAGGAACCAAAACCGCCTGACCCCGCGCCCGGCCCGCGCGCACCGATCGTCCCGAGGAATCCTCCGCGCCCGTACCCCGCCGTCTTGACGTGGCAGTCAACGCGGACACGCTGCAGACCTTGAATGCCGTGGTCACGGGGAAGGCGCCACCCTGGGCCGCCGCCCGACAGCGCCCGCACCTCGTTCGGACGGCCATGCGGGTTACAACGACGGAGGCGCTAGCTCAACGTCAGCGCGTGCCAGGCATCGTCGCCGTGGCACTCGATGACCTGGCCGCTCAACAGCCGCAACCGGACACCGGGGTAGCGACGATGATTCAGCGGAAGCCCGCCGGCTTGGACGATCCGCGTGGCTCGATCGTGCGGTCCGGCTCCTGGCCGCACCGGGACCCAGTCGCCCGGGCGGAGCGCCGACGCCGTCGTCGAGGTGCTGGCCACGACGCGGGCGACCGGGTACCGGCCGCGGCTGACGGATTCGCCGATAAGACCCCCGACCAGCGAGAAGACGATCGCGGCGACACCGCCGCCGTGCAGGACGACGCCGGCAAGGGCGCCGCCGGCGAGGAAACCGAACGCCAGGCCCGCGATGCCGAGCCCGCTCATCGAGATGCCGCTGTGCTGGGCGACCACGCTGAGACGGACGGTGCCGTCGCCGCGATCGCCGGGCATGCCAGGCGGCATCTGCACCTGCTCCGCGTGGTCCTCGACCGGCGCGACGGGCAGGTGTTCGCTGCCCAGCGCCACGACCACCTGGTCGTTGGTGATCGGCTGGGTTTCGGAACAGATCGCACACTGCCAGCGGATCCCGTCGGAGGAACCGGGGTTGGTCAGCGCGACCATCAGGCCGTGCCCGGACCGGCGGCACAGCATGCGTTCGCCGTCCGGGACGTCCGGGCGGCGGTTCCACTCGTTGAGCGCGCCGACGGTCGTCCTGGCCGGTGCCGGGTCAGGCACGCGGTGTCGTCGTTCGTCCATCGTGGACATTGGTTCCCCCTGCCCCCTGGTTTGGCCTCGGTCTTCACGCTACGTCGTGGACCGAGGTGAGGCGAGCGGCCACAGCGCGCGCAAGCCGGTCAGGATCCTCTCCGGGAACTTCGGGGAACCGAGAGGCTGCAACAGAGTCCGGCGAGCCGCTGCGCGAGACCGCGCGCTCGACGGAGTTCCCTGGGCGATGGCGGTTGTTCGCCTCGGCGGGTGCCGGGGACGCAGCCGCCCGATTGCACGTTGCAGCCCGTTCGATCCTCTTGCCGGTATGAGTGAAGAGCAACCCGGACGCGAGCCGGTGTCCCCGCTCCCCGCGGGTGCTGCTCCGGATGATCACCCTGGGTGGCGTTTGGCATTCCGTCTGGTGGATCTCGGATGCGGCAGCGACGACAGCACCGGCTGGAGCCAGTACTGCAGGATCACGGTGTGGATCGTCGTGGCCTTGATCCTGATCGGCCTGATCTGCTGGCTCGCCGGTCCCTGGCTGGGGGTGACCGGCGCCGGCGCCTTCGGGGCGGCGAAAGCCGGGAAGACGGCGCGGCGCGTGATCGCGAACAAGAACGGGGGAGCTGTCGTCGAGAGCTGAGCCTGTGATCCGCCGTCGTGTTCGCCGGGCCGGGATCAGGGCTCGCCCGCCGCGCTCGTCGATCTTCTGCCGCGCCTCGGCGGCGGATCGGCGTTTGATGGCCCGAAGAACCGCTGCGCTGTCGACGCTCTCCCGCATGGCGGGGTCGAACTCCGCCTTGTCGCTGGCGAGCCAGGCGTCGAAGTCCTTGTCTTCGTTGCGGTCCATCTCAGGCACCTCCTTCAGCGTGCTGGTTCTGCTGTGTCCACAACGGTTTGAGCTTGTCGCGGGCATGGCGAAGATTGGACCTGACCGTCTCGGGAGATGCCCCGAGCGCGTTGGCGATCTCGATGGGCTCGTAGCCGTCGGGCCCACGCCATCACTTCGCGCTGCTGGTCGGGCAGCGTCCTGAGCATCTCCTGGCGGCGAAGGAGGGCTTCGACGATCCGGGGCGGATCCTCCGGACTTCGCTCAGGCGGAACCCATCCGCCCTCCACCGCCTTCTTGATTCCGTCCTGGTCCCGCATCGCCTGGTGCAGCGCTTCCCGTTTGGCCACGATGCGCACCCAGGCGCCGGGATGCTCGATCGAGCCCCAGTCCTCGTGCGCCCGGTACATCGCCTCGGCCGCCGCGTCCTCCGAGAGCGAAGCCTCGTACCCCAGACTGATCAGAAACCCTTTCAACCGGGGGAAGTCGTCGGCGAAGAACGCGTCGAAGCTGCTTCCAGGCATCGGGACGTCCCCCTTCCTCAGAGTCGCCCTCAGCAGCCTGAGCTGCTCTTACGGGTCCCGGGGGCGGGGTTCAGGCCGGTGCGCACCGCAGGTCGTAGAGCCTCCAGGCCTCGTTCAGCCACAGCACGACCGCGGCCGCAGCGGTCCCGACGTCGGTGACGCTGGCAGTGGCCGCGCCGGTGAGGGTTCCGTCCGGGTTGCGGGCGAGCTGCTGCGGGTCGATCTGCCGGGCGCGGGCCGACGCGGTGGAGTGGGCGTGCCCGCTCTGCATCCGCCACAGGACCGACACCCCGTAGCGGGTGTCGTCGTTGCCGTCGTCGGCGTGCACCAGATCGCCGACGTCGGCGATCACGTTGGTCATCGTCAATCGCCAGCGGGGCACGTTGCCCGCGTCGAGCCCGGCCGCTGCGGCCGCTGCCTGGAGTTCGCCGAGTTCCTCATCGAGGCGTGCGCGCTGGGTCTCGACCTCGCCGCCGAGCCCGAGACGGGACGGAAGCGCGACGGACAGCAGGCCCTTGCGCTGGTTGATGTCGTCGCGGGCGATCCTGAGCGCGTGCTCGATCCTGGTCGGGCGGTCGGCCGGCTTGAGAATCCACAGCGACTGGGCGACGCCCATCAGCGCGGTGCGCAGCACGGTGAAGTACGCCGCGGGCGGCACCGCCCGGCCGGTCGCGAGGAAGGAGACCCTGAAGAACTCGAGGTGCTCGGCCGCCGTCACCATCCCGCCGTAGGCCAGATGCGAAGCCGGCAAACCCGGGTACGCCTCGTCGTCGCGCGCCAGACTGCTTCCCGCGGACGGGGTGACCGGCGGACGGGTGATGCGCTGGAACCACCCTGCGATCATCGGGAACATCCGCTCCTCGAGCCGCTCCTGCCACTCATGCTCGTCTTCGTCGCTCGGCATCGGCATCCGGCCTCCTCTCGCTCAGGATCCGGCCAGTCTCCCGCAAGCGCCGTCGCCTCCGCTCGGCGTCCGACCACGCACGCGGTCATGCACCGCGCGCGTGCTCTGACCCCGCTCGCGCGCACTACCGCCGAACAGGTGACCGCAACAGTCCGCCTGGATTACAGTCGCAGTCATGGGCGGAGTGCGGAGAGTGATAGCGGGACGTCAGAGGCGGTACGCAACCTCCGATCGCCGCCAGGCGCGACAGGGGGGCTCCGCATGACGTCACCGCAGCCCGGCAACCGCCCCGGACCGCAGGGCCAGCCGCCCGGAGGCAGCCAAGACGCACAGGACTACCGCGCGGTCGCGAGCCGGATGCCGAAGACCGCGGACGAGGCCTACGCCCAAGCCCGCGAGTCCTTCATCGCCGCGAACATGGCCGTCAGGTCCGCGCGGCGCTGCGTCTTCCGGGCGCGCAAACGCAGGAGACTGATGGACTTCGCCGGCCGCGCGTTCGACGGAGGGACGTGGCTCCTGCTCGAAGAACGCCGGCTCCGGTCGGCCGAGCAGGAGCCTGCCCCGGTGAGCACCGGCGGCAAGGACGGCGACCGGGCGTTGGCGACCGAACGGGTTGAGGCGTACCGCGCGTTCCTCCAGGCAGTCCGGGAATGGCGGACCAAGCTCGACGCGCTGTTCAACAGGGTGAGCCGCGGAGACCTGAAGGCGAACATGGGCTCGCTCGCCGACAGTCAGGAACAGGACGAGAAGAACCGCGCCGAGATGCGGCACGCCCACGACGCCGTCGTCGCCGCGCTGAGCAACGTCGAGCTTCTCGGAACCGCGCGGGCGGTCCAGATCGGGCGCGGCATGCACAAAGAGCTGTACCGCTCCTGCGGAATCCTCTTCGACCGCACGGAACCGGAGATGCCGCTGTGGGAACGCAAGGACATCGTCAAAGCCCTTGACCTCGCGCCCTTGATCGCCGAGATCCGGCAGGACTTCGGTGCCGACGTGCTCGACGCCCGACACGACGAACCCGCCTGGTTCGCGAGCTGACCTCGGCAGGACGGGGAGCCTAGCGGACACGTTTCTCCATCGACGGTCTGGAGGGCGTGTGGCGGCTGCGCTCCGACCTGGCCGACCGCGAGGCGCGGTCCTGGACCCGCGCGCTGATGCGGGACTGTGCGGCGAAAGTGGTCGCCCTGTACGCCGCCGGGGCGCCCGAGCTGCTGCTGGACTTCACCGGCACGCCCGCCCCGGCCGTCGACCCGGCCCTGCCCGCGACCCTGGCCGCGCGGGCCGACGCCTCCGAACACGCCACGACGCTCGCGGGATTCCTGCGCCACCGCCGCGCCGCGACCGGCCTGTCCGCAGCCGACGTCGCCGAGGCCGCGCTCCTGCCGCTGCCGGTCGTCACGAGCTGGGAGGACGGGGCCGCCGCCGCGCCCTCGCAGCTGATCCGGTGCGCGCCGGTGCTGCAGCTGCCCGAGGAAACGCTGATCGCGGCCGGGCAAGGCCTGCGGGACGCGGACTACTGGCCGCTTCCCACGCCGCCGCCTGCAGCGCTCGGACGGCGCTGACATGAGGAACCGTTTCCGGGACGGGATGTTCGTGACGCGCCTGCCCACGCGGAACAGGTGAAGGCGTTCAGGCTCGGGCGTAGCGTTCGCGGATGGTGTCGACCGGCAGGCGCAGTTCGGTCATTTCCCGATGGCGGCTGGGGCGTTCGTCGAGGCCGAAGCAGACCTGGTTGTCGATCCACTCCGTCCAGGCGCGCGGCGGTCGCGGGTCGAGGTTGTCGGCGCGGACGAATGCGGAGGCGATGGCGGCAGCGAGAGCGCCGGGGCCGCCTCCGGAGTACCCGAACGACCATTGCGACTGCACTTTTGAGGGCACGCGGGGCAGGGGCGTGATCCGCTCGCCGGGGCCCTGGATGTAGGCGGGCCGGTCGCCGCGTCCGGCGTCGGCGACGATCGCGGCTCCGGCGGGGATGCCGTCGGCGGGCGGGCGCAGCGTGATGTACCACTCGGACCAGGGATCTTTCCGGTCGCCGGGGTGGTGGACGACGAGCGCGCCGCGACTGTCGTAGCCGTAGCGCAACGGGTCCTCCCGGTCCTCGGTCCACACCTGGGCGGACAGCCGCCGGTAGGCGCGGGTGTCCTCGGGCGGCTCGTCCTGCCAGGCGATCGAGGACAGGTAGGCGCGGTCGTGGTCGCCGCAGACCAGGAATTGTTCCGGGATGGTGTCCGGGTGGTCGTTCTCGGCGAAGTCGCGGTCGTAGGCCCCCAGGTAGAAGGCGAGCAGGCTGGCCGGTTCGGTCAGTGCGGCGTGCAGCGCGGGGTCGGGCCTCGGAGTACGGGTCGGACTCTTCGGCCCACGCGCGCAGGCGTGCGAGCAGGGCTCGCAGGTCGCCATGCTCGGCCAGGTCCTGCGGGATGACGAACTCGTCCGGGAACCGGTCGAGGGTCTGCTGGTCGGCCGGGTCCGGGCGCGGCAGGACGAGCCGCGCCGCCCAGGTACCGGGCCAGTAGGGCACGGGGGTGTCGCGCGGCGTGTTCGGCCGCGTGCCGTCGTCGAAACCGGGCCGCTCGATGTCGAGGCGGGTCTGGATCTCGTCGGCCAGCAGCCGCTAGACATCAGCCCGCCCAGCCCGGTTTGTCCAGCAACAGGTAGACACAACCTGTCAGTTGTCTATCATGTAGTAGACATTTTTCCCGCATGAGGGGAGAGCAGGGTGAACACAGCAGGCTCAGGGGCAGCAGGCACCGTCTATGCCGAGATCGGCGAACCGGGTTCGGTTCCGCTGGCTGCCATGACCGACGACCAGCTGCGCATGGTGGTTCGTGCGTTTGGCTGGGGCAGCCCGTGGGACGGGGCGGACGGCACTCCCGAGGCAGAGGTCCGACGTCGGTACCCGTTCCTGGCAGGGCTGCACTGGGGATGGCGCACAGCGTTCGACAGCGACTGCGCTGGCTCCGACGTCCTGACCGGCTACGTCGAGCAGTCGCCTGCGACAGAAGCTGTGCGCGGGCAGTACAAGTCGACGCTCGCGGAATGGCTGGCCGGGTCGTTCGGACGGCCAGCATGAGCGCGGCCGACGACGGCGCGGAACCAGGGGCATTGACGTCGCTGACGACCGACGAGCTGGAGTCAATGTCCGAGACGGAGTTCCGACGGCTGACCGGAGCGAGCACGGATCCTGCCGACATCGCGCTCGACCAGATCGAAGGCGTCCTGTTCGCGCGCATCCCCGATGCGCGCGAACGGTGGGAGGCCGTCGCGAAGGTCGCGCGCGGCGTCACCCCAGCGCTGGAGCACGTCCGCGCCGTCTGCGTCGCGCAGCTGCTGGCCGAGGGGTTGTCGGTCGCCGAGGCCGGGCAACGCCTGCACATCAACCGGCAGCGCGCGCACGCGCTGCTGGCCGCGCACGAGCAGCCAACACCGCGCGAACTCCGCGCGAACCCCATCCGCGACGAAGTGGGATACCGGCTCGGCGAGTTCGTCGGCGTCGTCACCGCCATGGCCGAGGAACTCACCGACCGACGCGAGTTCCCCCAAGCACTGGAGCAGGTCGAGAAACTCCAACGCATGATCTCCGGTTCGCCTGCCGTGATCGTGGCCCGGATGCGCCAGCTGGTCACCGACTGGACGCTGCACGGCGCCAGCCGAAGCCTGGTGGCAGAGCTGGACCGCTTCGCCGGACGCCTCACCGACCTTCCCCCTCATCTTCCCTCGAAGCAGGAAGGCCACATGTGGATCGCCGTCGGCGCAACCACCACCCGAATCCGGCAATCCGCACAACCGCCAGCACCTTGAACGCTGGCCGACTTCCTTAACCCGGACAACCACCAGCGCCCCCGCTCCGCCCCGACTTCACCCGTTCAGCGACGGGGCCAAAACTCGGCGAACAAACTCCGTCGCAACGACTTCACGGCCCAGGTACACGATCATGGCGCCTTGCGGGGCCTGGTCTCGGCTGCGCGCCGGGCGTGCCAGTCGATGTACTTCGTGATCGTGAGGCCGTTGCTCGCCCATGCCGTGTCCAACGACGCGAACTTCCCCGTGTGCCGCAGCTGGGCCTCGACCAGCTTTCGCCGGACGAGAACGGTTTTCACAGTGGAGAAGGCCCGTCACGCTGCGCCACCGGGTGTAGAGTCCATTGTGGACCGACGTGCTGTTCCGGGTCTTCCACGGACGGTCCGATGCGGTGGCGGGCCCTGCGGCTTGCGATTGCGGTCGCGCTCCTCGGCGGTGCGGGTTGCGGTCACCGGTTCTCGTCGTGTGGACGTTCCGCGGTGTCCGGCGCGGTCGCGGGATTGTCGCCGCGCGGGGCGTCGGAGCGTTCCGGGTCCGTGCTCGCGGGCTCGGGCTGTTCGCAGGGGGAGGGCGCCGATGCGGGTTCCGGGTCGGCGACGTCGAGTTCGGCGAGGGCGTCGCGGATCTGTTGCGCGGCTAGCGGTGCAGGGTGGTTCACGGCTCGGGGCAGCAGGTCGGTCAGCAGCGCGCGGGCCGTGTCGTAGTCGCCGCGGCCGGCGTGGATCCCGGCGAGCGGGACAGCGGTTTCGGCGACCTGGGTTATGTCGCCGAAGCTTTCCATGACGTCGACAACTGCGACGAGTTCTGCCTCGGCCTCGTCCGGGCGCTGGAGGAGGATCAGCATCTCGCCGCAGCGGCGCCGGTTCATCGCCTCGCCGCGCGGCTTGTCGATGTCGCGGTGTTTGGCGGCGCTGAGCCGGTACCACTCGAGTGCTTCTTCGCAGTCGCCGCGGGCGCTGGCGTCGCGGCCGCGCCGCGAGAGTGCGGTGGCCAGCGTCGGCCCGTGCTGTTGCTGCACGGCGATCGCGTAGGCGGTGTCGTGGTGCGGGACGGCGAGGTCCGGTTGTCCCAGCTTGTGGAAGAGGAAGCCGATCTGCAGGTGCATCCGGGCGATGGCCAGCGGGTCGCCGCAGAGCTCGGCGGCCTCGAGCCCGGCCTGGCACAGCGCGAGGAACGGTTTGTAGTCGCCGGTGTGCAGGACGAAGCCCCAGACGGTCTCGGCCAGCCGCCACACGTCTTCGTTCCAGCGGCGGGCACCGGCCATGCCGGCGACGCCGTAGACCATCGGCCCGTGCCGGAGCCACCAGGCCATGGCCTCCTCGCGGGTGGCGAAAACCCGCTCGTGCGCGATGTCGCCCTCGAGCGGGGGCCGGTAGGGGTGGACGGATGCGCTCGCGGACGCGGCGTGTTGGCGGTAGGCGCGCAGGTAGCCCCGCAGCAGTTCGAGCCGGCTCTCGTCGCGGTCCTTGTCGTGGCCGTAGTGCTTGTCCGCCTGATCGGCGGCGTCCTCGCGGACCAGGTTGGGCTGCTCGACGACGTCGTCGTGTTCCAGTTCGTCGAGATAGTTGACCTCGACGAGCTCCCTGACGCGGTCGCCGAGATAGGCCTCCTCCCATTTGGCGGCTGCGGCGAGCTCCTTCAGGCCGTAGCGGGGTCCGGGCAGACAGCCGAGGACCAGGTGGAGCCTTTTCGTGTCGGGCAGCCACGTGTCGGCTTGTTTTTCGAAAACGGTGTGCATGGCGGTGTCTCCGGTCGATCGGATGAGGTGGCTGGCGGTGGTGCGGGGGCTGCGGGCGGGGTGCGTTCGTTGGTCGCCCGCGGCGATGGCGAGCTTCAGCGGGTGGCCCTGGCAGACCGCGACGAGGTGGGCTAGGCCTTCCGGGTCGATCCGGCCGGGGCCGGCGCGGTCGACGAGCAGCTCGCGCGCTCGCTCGGGCGGAAGGGGCCGGAGGGGGAGGATGTCCGCGCCGTCGCGGGCGAGGCTGCTGAGCTGGGATTGGCTGGTGACGAGCACGACCGCGCGGGCGCTGCTGGGCAGCAGCGCCCGCACGTGCTCGGCGCGTGCGGCGTTGTCCAGCAGCAGGGCGAACCGGCGGTCCGCGGTGAGGGTGCGGAACAGGGAGGCGCGGTGCTGCCCGGCGGCGGGGATCTCCTCCATCGGCACGCCCAGCGCGAGCAGGAAACCGTACAGCGCTGTTCCCATGTCGTCGCTGCAATCCGCGGCGAACCGCTCGACCAGGATCCCGTCCGGGAAGTTGCGGAGCCGGGTGTGCAGAAACGTGGTGGCCAGCGCGGTTTTCCCGATCCCGGTCACTCCGGTGACCACCGCCAGCGCCGGGGACGGCCCGGACCGGCTCGCGATCTCCTCGAGCCGGGCCAGCTCCGCGTCGCGGCCGATCAACGCCGGAGGCGCGGGCGGCAGCTGGACTGGCGGGTGCCGGGCGGTCACGACGCACCGACCGGCGTTTCGTTGTCCGCAGCGGACTTCGTGTGCGCGGTGCCGGGGTGGATCCGCAGGAGCTTTTTGAGGCAGCGCAAGGGCGGGAGGCCCTGGCAGAGTCGTGCCGGTCCAGGTATGCCGTCGCACCCGGACGCGAGGGACCCCGCCGCCAGCACGACCGCCGCGGTCAGCGTGACGGTGGCGCGAGCCGCGGCCCGCCTGCAGCGCGCGGGTTCGGGTCGTCGCGGCCGGGCGGTCACGATGCACCGGCAGGTGTCAGAACGTCCACATCGGACACGAGATAAACGCTGCCGACGTTCACGACTTCAGACGCCGGTGCCGCTCTGATCTCGTCCTGTCCGAGTTGTTTCAGGCAGGAGGGGGCCAGCGAGCCCTGGCAGGAACGGGTCGTGCCCGGGGCGGGACTGTCGTGGCACCCGGCTGCGAGCGCACTGGTCGCGGCCGCCGCGGCGATGAGCGCGATCCTGCGGATTCGTCGTTTCCGGGGCCGTTGGTCGAGACCGCCGGCAAGGTTCTGGTCGTGGGGTGTCATCGTTCCTGTCGGGTCTTTTTCGGGGCGGTTTCGGCGATGTCCGGTCATGCCGGAACGGGAACAGCCAGCAGGCAGGCCTCACGGCGGCGCGCCGGACAGCGCGGGTTCTCGCCGCTGCACGTGCGCCGCTTCTGGCGGGCGCGTGTCTCGGGATTCGGGAACGGTTCGTTCCGGCGGAAGCGTCTTTTCGTGCGGAACGTCTGGCACCGGCGAGGGCCGGGCGGTGTCCGCGGCGAGCGAGAGCGGGGCGGGCTCGCTCTCCTGCGGGACGTCGACCGGCAGCCGTCCGGCGATGCGCACGACGTCGACGCCGACGATCACCTCGTGGCAGACCGTCGCGAGCACCGCCGCGCACCACGGGCAGCCCCGGTCGGCGAGGCTGGTCTGGGGCACGCCGTTGATCCGGTCGAAGTAGTGCAGTTCGGGGTCGCCGCCGCGGAGGTGGCAGATCGGGCGGATCGTGAGGTCGATCTTGATGCGGGCGAGCCGCGCCGCGTCGTAGGCGTGGCGGGTGCCGTCGCCGTACGCGCGGATCGCCACCCGTCTCGGAACGGGTTCCGGGTCAGGGGCCGGCGAGCAGCACGAAGTCCCGGGCCGCGGCCAGGGAACCGGGAAGTGAGCGGCGGTGCTGCGCATCTTCTCCGGGGATATCCCGTCCGCCGGTTGCGCCTGCCCGGCCGACGCGGCGAGCCGGCTGCGTCCGCCGGCGTCCGGAGACGCCGGGCGCGAATCGAGGTCGGTTGCGGTCATCGACGGAGTCCTTGCCGTGTGTGGGTGCGCCCACGGCGGGCCGGGCATCGAGCGCCCTGCCCGCCGCTGGGTCATCCGGCCAAAGCGAATTCGGTTTGTGCCGGTGGGGCCGCGGCTCGGATCAGGTTCGGATCCGCGGTGGCGACGCGCGTTTGCGGATCGGCCGCGTGGATCTGCTGGAGGATCCAGCGCCCGTGGGCCCAGAGGGCCGTGGCCACGCTGGCGGTGCCGCAGGTCGCGACGAGGCCGCGGGAGACGAGCATGGTCAGGACCCGGACGGGTCCCAGCCGCTGCGAGCCGCCGCCGCCGGAGTCGCCCATGCACGGGCCCCTGCGGTCCGGGGTCTGGCCGAGGCACACTTCGTCCGCGCCGATGGCGTCGATGCCGCCGGCGCACTGCGCGTGCGCGGTGAGGCGCACGTCGGTTTCGTTCAGCCAGGGCCCGAGCGGTCCGTGCCACGACTCCGGTTCCCGGGTTTCCTTGCCCCAGCCCTGGATCGTGACCGGTGCCCAGGGCAGAACCGGTGCGACGAGCGCGCCTTCGACCCGGATGGGGTGCTCCAGTTCGATGACCGCTTGGTCCCAGACGTCGCCGCTCTCGGTTTTTTCGCCCCACGCCCATTCCGGTGGCACGATGAACCGTTTGACCTTGGCGGTCTTGGCCTCGAACCGGTTGACGTTGCCGTAGGCGAAGCGCCAGGTCGCCGGGTCCTCCGGCGTCGAGTGCATCCCCGGTGCCGGGCGGGGTGAGAATCCGAGGGCACCGGTGTGCTTTCCTGCTTTCTCAGCCGCCCGCCGGAACACGTCGTAGCGTGCCTTGCCGTCGTCGCTCATGGAGCGGACCTGCGTCGAGTCCGGGCCCGGCATGACCGTGACGCAGTGCGCGGCGGTCACCAGCCACCGGGTCCCGTCGTCGCCGGTATTGAGAGCGTGCGCGCCGCAGGTGTCCCAGTCCGGGACGTTGTTGTGGTTGTAGATCAGCGCGCCGATGCCGGCGATGTTGCGCTGGGCGCGGTGGCCGCCGACGATCGCCGACGCGGGCGCGGCCAGCCCGGCGGCCAGCCCGGCCGCGAGCACCGCGACGACCGCGGACCTTACAGTTCTTCGAAAACGCAAGCTGTGCCTCGTTTCTCTCGAAGGAATGACGGAAAACCCTTCCCCCGCAGGGGAAGGGCGACCAGGCGGGCGAAGACGAGCGACCGGGGCAGGCCGGTCGGCGGACGGCCTCACCCGGACGGCGCGGCGCGTGTGCTCGCATCCGTGCGCGAAGGAGGAGCCTGCGGGCTTTGCCCGAAGGGACGCCGGGAGGACTCGGTGCGGGAGGAGACCCGGATCGCGGTGAGACCCAGCACGCAGTCCCACTGGGCGGCGTCGGCGCTCGGCAGGTCGACGGACGTCTCGTTCGGAGACTGGGAGACGAGCACGCCGAGGGCTCCGTCGAGGAACCCGCCGCCGGAGGCCGTGCGCGCGGCGTGCGGGCGAACGACCGAGCGCAGCACTCCGGCGGCCGACCTCAGCGAACAAGCGGCGTCGTCGCTTTCGTCGGCGGCCATGCGCAGCGCGAGCCACTGCGCTCCCTGCGGACCGTGGCACAGTCCGCCCTGGCGGATTTCGTCGGCGTCCCAGTGCAAGGCGGCGCCCGCGGCGGCGACGGCGGTCTCCCGCAGTCCGGCGTCGCCGAGCGCCATCCCGGCCAGCTGCACGCTGCGGTCGATGCCCAGCCCTCCGCACCAGCCGGGCACGAGCTGGCTCGGTCTCCGCACCCCCGCGTCCGGTTCCGCGGCGGGATCCGGGTCGCCGACGACGTCGGGCCACCAGGGGTTGCCGATCTCGTCGGCGCGCAGATGCCGCCGGTACCACTCGGCCAGGGTGCGGATCGCCGTGTCCATGGCGGGCACGCGCACCCGCGCGCGCCAGGCCAATGACAGCAGCGCCAGGATCCCGCCGCTGCCGTCGGGCAGGGTGAGGTCGGCGTGCCCGTGCCGCCATTCCTCCCGCTCGCGCAGGTCGGGGTGCGGGCTGTCGTCCACCCACCAGCCCGGGCGTTCCGTGTCGCCGAAGTTCACGACCAGGTCGACGAGGTACTCCAGCACGGCGGGCAACAGCGGGTCCGGGCCGGGCCGTTGCAGCAGGCACATGCCCAGCCCTGACAGTCCTTGCCGCAGCGAGAACTCCGCCCGCGCCGGCCTGGCCCCGTCGTGCAGGCGGCGGCGGGCGGCGTCCAGGCGGGTGTGCACGATCCCGTCGAGCCGGGCGTCGGCCGCGGCGAGCCGATGCCGGTACGCCTCGGCGAGGTGCGGGGCGTTGATCGACGCGATCCGCAGCACCGAGGCGAGCGCGGCCGCGCCGCAGAACCCCGTTTCTCCGGCTCCCGGGACGTCGAACAACGACACGGGCGGAAGCGCGTCCAGCGCAGCGGGCAGGGATTCGGGGAATCCGCGGGTTTGACCGGCCCGGACCGCCACGTACATCGCCGTGGTCAGCGGACTGTCGGCGTCCAGCAGCGTCAGCGGGTGCGGGGGAGTGTTTCTCTCCCGACCGGGACCCGGGCAGCCGAGGCCTTTCACCGGTCCGCCGCCAGTTCTGCGAGCTTGTCCTGGATCTCGTCGCAGTCGCCCAGATCCTCGATGTCCTCAGGCTGGATGCGCCACGAGACCGCGCCCGAGACCGCGCGGCTCGGCGGAAGCGCTACGAGAGTCCCCGCCTGCACGAGTTCGACGCCGGCCACGTTGCCCAGTTCGCGCTTCAAGGAGCTTCCGGCCTTGACGAAGAAGAAGACGCCCTGGGGGGACGTCGCCACCGGGCCCAGCGGATGGCCTCCGCCGAACGCGGCCATCGCCTGCCAGCCGAGGAGGGTCGGCGTGCGCAGGACGTCGAACTGCCGTCCGGTCTGCGCGAGAATCGTGTGCGCGTGCCGCGACCACCATTCCCGGATGCGGCGAGGTTCGGCGGTCGCGGCGGACACGTCCGCCGCCGCTTCCCAGGAGCGGAGCGGTTTGAACGTGACTGGGTGCCGCGTGGCGATCCCGTCGCTCACCGGGCCGGGAAGCACCCGCCAGCCCCGCGCGGCGTAGCGCTCGGCGGCTTCGCGCAGCGCTCGCGGCCCGGCGCCGCCGCTCACCGGCGAACAGGTCGGCGGGTGGGCATACGCGATTGAAGCCATCGCGGGGGTTCCTCTCCGGTAGGGACCGGTCCGCGCGCCGCGCTGCTCTGCGGCGCAGCGGCTGCACGGCTCGGCCGGGCGGCACGGGCCGGATGCGGGTCCCGCCGCGCGCCTGCGGTTCATGTGGTGCGGAAGGCTGTTCCCGGCCGGGCGGCGTCTCCGTCACCGTCCGCGAGAGCCGTTCCGCCGGTCGATTGGTCTCACCCGGTGGCCGGACAGACGTCGGGGGGAATCTGTTCGGCTACCGGGCTGTCTGGGTGGGCGTTCCCGCGGAATGCCGGGTCGGCGCGCCGGGCGACCTGACGAGGAAAGAACCGTCCCGGCCGCACGCCTGTAGCTGCCGCGGACGGGGCGCCCAGCGAGGTCGCGCGGCACACGGCAGTCCGCCAGATCTGTCATGCGGGCGGACAGTAGAAGCAACTGGTCAGACTTTGTGTACTAGAAGTACACAAAGGGCGATCATCACCCGATCGGATGCAACCCCATGCGCCATGCCATGCCCCGGAGATTGCGGAGATCGCGTCCGTCGGGGCTCCGCCGGGCACGGTGCAGTTCCGCGGAAACGGTTTCGCGGACGAGCGGGTCGTGACGGATCCGCTGGGGAGCCAGTTTCTCCGCCGTGAACAGCGCCGCGATTCCCCGGTCGCGACGCGCCGCGTCCACTTTTCGGTCGCGGGAGGCCGAGTGTTGGACGTCCAGAAGCGACCGCCCGACGTCCGCCCAGAATTCCGCTCTGCGGCTCGGCGAGGGGATCAAGTCTGCACGGACCGTGCGCGCGATCTCGGCGACTTTCGGGCCGTCGCCGAATTCGGCGCCGAGGCTCGCCCGCCAGATGCCCACGTTGGGACGGCCGAACCAGAGGTGCGCGAAGCGTCCCACCTCGACGTCCAGCCGGTCGGCCGCAGCCTGTGCTTCGTCGAGATGAGTCTCGGCATCGGTTCGCGACTCCTGCGCCGCTTTGGCCAACGCGGCCGACAGGTGGAGCATCCCGTAGATCTGGAGCGCGTCCTGGTCGTCGAGGTGGCCGACAAGGGCATCGGCGGCCTCGACGCTTTTGTCGTACTGCTTCGGTCGGCTCAACTGCCCGGTAGCGTCCCCCCGCAGCCACGCCGCGAATCCGGTCCATGCCGGTTCGCCGAGCTTCTCGGCCACGTCCTGGGCGTGCCCGGCCGCGATGGCCGGCAGGCCCCGGCCGTTGAGGCGTTTCGTCGTCCAGGTCGCCGACGTGTAGGCGCGGATCAGCGCGCGCAGGATCTCGGCTCGGTGACCGGAATCGCGGCAGTGCGCGGCGTGCAGTTCGGCCAGCAGATCCGGCAGCATCGTCGCCTGGCCGAGGTAGTCGGACTGGACGTGCATCAGATCGAGCAGCTTCCGCACGTCCTCGGCTATCTCCGGCCACGGCCGAACGGCGACGCCGGGATCGTGGCCGAGTTCGTGCTCTTCAAGCGCTATCTCGACCTTGAGCAGCGCCGTGCGCGCCTCGTTGCTGATGGGGTCCGCGGGTTCCCACGGCTGGTCCGTCAAATCCGCTGGCGAGACCCACAGCGCTCTTGCGAACCGTTCGAGCAGATGCCGCGAGTTGACTGGCTTGTCGCCGCGTTCGATCTGCCCGAGGTAGCCGAAGGAAATCCCGGCAAGATCCGCAGTGGTGCGAAGGTCCAGTTCACGCCACTCGCGCAGTTTCCGGAGCCGTTCGCCGAGAAGGTTGGACTCAGGCATGCGGCATCCCTCCGAAAACCAAGCCCCATGGATCCCCTCTGCTTCGCGGAGGCGTTCTGGCGGGCTCCCTGCGATTGTACCGACATCCCGGTCCACGAGCCGCGAGGCAACCCGGTGCCGCCAGGGGACGGCGGGATCGGTGCGCTGCCCGCGTTCGCGCCCGGCGCACGCTCGGAAGTCCTTTGCGCCGCACAGGGCAGCCGCGCTTCCGCTACCGAACCGCCGTCCTGCGACAGAAGCCGTGCCAATGATCGGCAGCTGGGGCAAGGGCTACGCGACCGACGCGGTGCGGACCGCACTCGCGTTCGGGCCGTTGGGCCTCCACCGGGTCACCGCGGCCATCGACCGGGTCACCGCGGCCATCGACCCCGACATCTCGGCGTCGCAGAAGATCGTCGAGCGCCTGGGGTTCGCCCGGGAAGGCGTTCTGCGGGATCACGTGTTCACGAACGGCGATTGACGCGATTCCGTCCCGGACTCGGCGCTTTCCGACGGGTGGTCTCGACCATCGCATCGCTGAGCCTGTCCGTTCGGCCGGTGACGAGGCTCCGGCCGCCGCCGACCGCATCGCCGGCACCGTCGGCGGGGACGACCCCGGTCGCGAGATCATCAGCCGGGCCGGATCGCTGGTGCGGTTGGAGTCAGAAGGTGTCGTTGGGGTCTGGGCGGGGGGCGGTCAGGTCGCAGTAGGGGTAGAGGGTGGTGCGGGGGTCCGCTGTTTCCGGCGGGATGTGTTGCAGCGGGACTATCCAGGTGGTGCGGGTTCCGGGGGAGCAGGAGGCGCTGCCCGGGGGTTGTTGCGGGGTGCCGGGCGGGTTGCCTTTTCCGTCTGGGGGGACCAGGTCGCCGCCGGTGATGGCACCGGTTGCGTCGCGGAAGATTACTGCGGTGCGGCGATTGGCCAGGGCTCGGCAGTTGGGTGAGGTTTCCTTGTAGCGGACGGCGTCTGCTGGCGGTGAGACGGAGGCTCGGTCGGTGGACTCGTAGGTTGCTGCTGGCGGGGCGAAGGAACCCAGGGCTCCGGGCGGCAGCCAGGTCGTGGTTTGGATGTCGACGTCGGCTGAGGCGATCTTGTCGTTGGCGTTAAGAGCCATGAGCGGTCTGCCTAGGCCTACCTGCTGGCCGGGCAGGATCGCGGGAATTTCCATCGTCAGCTGGGGGCCGTCGAATCCCTGCTCGACGCCGTCCAGGACCAGGGAGACGTCGAGTCTCGCCTTTGTCCGGTAGGCGATCTGGTTGCTGGTGTTGCGCAAGATCGCGCCCATGCTGGCCAAACCTGTCGACGAGATGCCTTTTTCCGCTACCTCGATTCCGCCGCCACCTGGTGCGGTCTTCGCGGATACCGGGTGCTCCTGCACAGAATTGGGGATGTCGCAGGGTTTCGCTGGCTGGGTGTCCGGAGAGGACAACGCCGCCGCGGTGATTCCCGCGGCGGCGGCTATGGCTACTACGGCGGCCAGCACCAGCAACTTGGGCTTTGTCATTCGTAGTACCGCTTCTTCACTTCGTCCACCTTGCTTTGGGAATGCCGGACCGACGCCTCGCCGATGCCGGAAGTGGCGGTCACGGCCAGGAGCGTACCGGCCCCGGACAGATTCACGGACGCAACCACGCCACCCCACGTGATGCGCGGGAACTGCGCAAATGCGACGCGAACAACGGACTGGCAACCGCGCAGGAGTGCGTCGCGGCCACGACGCGTTTTCGCCGTGCGAGCCGAGCAGCGGACTGACGATGCCGGCACACGCTGTCCAACCGCTGTGCCGAGAGGTGCCGAGCAGAACCGGCGGCCGGAACGGCCCCCGCAGGCGAAGACCGTGTAGGACGACCACAGCCACCGAGAGTCGCCGAGGCGCTCAGGCGGAAGCCCGCCGGGCTGCGGCCGCCTCGCCGCCAGCCGCAGCGGTTCTCAGCGCAGCACGCAGCTGTTCCTCAAGGACCGAGGCCTCATGATCCGGTTGCCGGGGCACTCCGCTCCGCACTCGCGAGTTTCTCCCGATCGCAAGCTGACGGGCTCTCCTGACCATCGTGCCGGCCCGGGAGCGACATCCGCGAGGCAGGCCCGGACAGGCCGCTAGGGCAACGGCCGCGCCTGCTTTTCGCGACCCAGGCGAGGGCCTGCAGGGTGCCCGTCTGCGGCTGGCTCGCCGACTGCGGCGGGCTGCGCGCGGCATGGGGCGTCGCGGGCTGAGCCGCTAGCCGGAGGACGGCGGCGTCGCGTGAACACCCGCAGCCCCCGGGCCCGGATCGCCGCCGACGGTGCCTGACCGGGCTTTCCGGCTGGCCGGGGGCGGTAACGGGCCGTTACCGGCACCGGGCAGAATGCCGGGGTGTCTGTCGTAGACGATATGCGGGCGTTGACGGCGGGGTTGGCCGAGGCGGACCCCGCCGACACCGAGCAAGCGCTGGCCCTGCTCGCGGACGGCCTGGTCGCCGCACGGGTCTGCGGACTCGCTGCGGCGGCCGACCGGCGGTGGAAACCCCGCCAGGTCAACGCGTCCGCCGTGGAGCACAACCTCGCCTGGCACCTCGCGGCCGCGGCCGACCGGACGCAGCGGATCGCGCTGCCCGGACGAGACGAGAACACCCCCGCGTTCTCCGGGACGGCCGCCGACGCCGCGGTCGAGACGATCGCCGCGCACTGCCGCGCCGCAGCCCCGTTCGCCCTCGCCGCGGGGCAGTCCTGCCCGCACTGGCCGGCCCGCGGCAACCTGCTGCACAGCAGCAAGCTCTGGCGCGTTCTCGCCGAAGCCTGGGCCGGACGGCGTCCTACCTTCGGCAAGCGCCCCTGACCCGGCGGGCGCGCGCCGTGGCGCGCACGCCTGGCGAGCACTCTTCTTGATTACAGTGAGTCACCAGCTTGATGAACTCGGGCAGTTGAATATGCGATCTGCCCGGCTGAAACGCCGGATGGGGCTGCTGGCTGAGTGACGAGATCGTCGGGCGTCGCACGTAGCCGATCGCCCCGCGCTGCTGTTGCGCGGCCTGGAAGAATCCGGGGTCATGAACGTGCTTTCGCCGGAAAAGACCGCCGCGGCCGCGAAGCAGCGGGTTCAGCGTGCGCGGGCCGACTACGACCGCGCGCAGCGGGAGTTCGCCCAGCTTGGCGATTCGGCCGACCTCACCGACGTCGGCTGGCTCGACGGCCGGCGGCAGGCCTGGGTCGAGGCGGTCGAGGCCTGGCATGCCTGCGCGCCTGGCGAACCCGCCGGCTGGTGGCCGGGCGGGTGGCGGGTCCGGCGGCGGTACGACGGGCGGATCGAAACCGGCGTCCCCCGGCGGCCCTGGGCCAGCCGGGACGAGGCCGCCGCAAGGATCGCCGCCGCCACGGCCGACGAGCCGCTGCTGCGCGACGCGGCGCCGGTGTGGATCGCGATCGACCAGGCCGATTACGCGCCGGTCGCCCTCGACGCCGACTACTGGGCATCGCAGCAGGCCAGTACGCGCTGATGGGCACGGACGCGGCGGCGGAGCGGGGCGAGGCGGCGATCCGCCGGCTGCGCGAGCTGATGGCGGTCAGCCGGCAGTGGCGGGCCGAGCATCCGGAGCAGGTGCCGGCGCGGCCGGGCGGGTTCCCGAGCAGGGAGAAGCGGCGGGCCGAACGGGAACGGCTGGAGCGGCACGAGACCGCGATGCTGGTGTACGGGGCGGCAGGCCCGGACTTCCCGGTCCCGCCGGAGTCGACCGCGCGGTACGTGGTGACGGGCGAGCTGCGCGAGGATCTGCTGGACTGGCTGCCGCTGGTCACGTCGTTCTGGTCGGCGGACGGCGAGCTGGCCGAGTTGGGCGACGTGACCTCGGGTCGAGCGGCGCGGCTGGCCGAGGTGCTCGCGGCCGAGGGGTTCGGGCTCGTCCAGGATGCGCCGCTGGACGAACGGCACCGCATGCAGCTGTGGGTGCACCCTGAGGACGGCCTGCTGGCCGAGGTCAACGCGACGACGCTGTGGCAGCCGGGCGGGTCGTGGGTCGCCGAGAGCGTCCGCGTGCACGGCTGCGTCGAAGCGCTCGACTACGAGCTGCTGGTCACCGGGGCGGGCTCGGCGCATCTCGTGCACATTCCCGGCATGGCCGAGACGACCCGGTTCGCCCAGGTCTGCATCCGTTCGTACCTGTCCCGTCCGGAGCGGAGCCTGCGCGTGTCCCTGGCCGTGCTGCGGGCCGCCGCCCGGCCCGCGCTGCCGTGGCCGGCCCCGGGGATCTCCGGCTGGCTCGGCCCCGCGTTCCTGACCTACGACGACGCCGGCGAATGCGCCGGGAGGTTCCGCTCGCCGGCGTCGGAGGTCGCGAGCTTCGCGGCCCTGGCCGAGCTGCCCGCGGTCGTCCACGACTTGTTCGGCCCGAACCTGATGTCCCGGTCGCGCGGCTAGGGTTCGCGCGGCTATCCGCGCGTGGTGGCGGTCGGGGCGAGGACGAGCACGCGGAACCCCTCGTCCGCGAGGCCGGGCACAGCATCCTGGAGCTCGGCGTGCACGTGCCGGACCTCCTGGTCCGGGACCCGGAGGCCGTGCTGGCGCCCTGGCGGGGGCGGGGGCCGGTCGAGCTGGCGGTCGAGGCAGGTCAGCAGGGGGGTGGACAGCACGACGGCGACCGCGGGCAGCCCGGCGGCGGCGGCGATGTCGAGCACCCGGCGGCGGGTGCGGCCGATGTGGTGGGTGCCGTCCAGGATGGTCGTCCGCCCGGCGGCGCACCGGTCGGCCAGCCGCGCCCGCAACAGCGCCCCGGCCGGCGGGTTCGCGGCCGGGTCGGCGGGATCGCCCGACACCTCCTCGCGGTGGGCGGCGTAGGACAGCACCGCGGCGTCATCGAGCCGGTGCGCGAGCGCGGCCGCGAGCGTCGACTTCCCGGAGCCGGGGGCCCCGACCGTCATCACCACGCACGGGCCGTGCGCGATGATGTCGCGGACCAGCGTTTCCGGAACCTCTCCGCGCGGACCGGAACGGGGCGCGGATCGATCAACCATGGCGTGGACCGTACTGCCCGGGCCCGGCACGGCACGAACATGCCCGGCGAACCGGGCGACGAACAGGGGAGAGGGCGCAGTGGGACACGGAACCGCGGCGATCGACTGCGGCCCGCGGCGCGAGACCGCGGACCGGCGGACGACGCTGGCGGAGCGCGGGCTCCGGGCGCGGGACTGGCGGCCGGAGACGATCGACCGCGACATCGCCTGGGATCTGGGCTACCGAGACTGGCGTCGTGCACGCCTCCTCCCGCCCGCGGTGGCCGGACCCTGCGCGGCCTGCTCGGCGATCGTCTGCGCCGCACGACGCTCTTCCCGCTGCGTCCCAGCGACGTAGTCCGCGAACGAGCTCCGACAGCCGGACGAGGTTCGGGACGCCGCCGCGTCGGCTGCGGCGACGCACCGAGTACGCGTGCGGCATGACGTCCTCGCCCGCCTGCCACCCGCGTCAACGATAGAAACCCTTACCTGTGAAGGAAAGTCGTGCCTGCGCTCGAAGTCATTCCTGGTCTCCGTGCACGGCCGCCAACTCGCGGCCACGTCCCGATCCTTCGCCTCACGCCGCAACCCGTCCAGCACCGGACCGGGTGGCCCGAGCAGTGATCCGGGGCAATGGCCAGGCCGAGCCGGTCGGGGCCGGGCTGGCCGTGCTCGTACCACCAGTCGTAGGCGGCTTCGGCCTCGTCCCACAGCCGACGGGGTCCGAGCTGGGAGACGGTGAACGGCTCGGCACTGCCGGTCGGCCAGTCGAGGCGGGCGAAGGACTTCGTGGCGAGGTCGTCCAGCTCGACCAGATGGTGGCCGGGGCCGCGGGCATCGCGGTCGAACACCAGGGACACCTCGCGCAGCCGGGCGCCGATCACGAGGTTGCCGCGAGCGGGGCCGAGCATCCGGTCCAGGTCGACGTCGCGGCACTCGGTGGTGGTGACCGCGGCGTCGGCGAGCGCGTCCTGGTCGGGTTCCCAGCCGAACAGCCCGCGCCGGTGCGAGCGCAGCCGCATGAACGACAGGCAGGTGGAGAACCGGCCGGTCGCGACACCGTTCTCGCCGAGGTCGAGGGTGAGCAGGGCGCCCTTGGCGTAGTCGGTGCTCCACGGGGTCGCCAGCCGCCCGCCGGGGCGCAGCTGGGCCAGCCAGGCGGGCGGCACGGTCTCCCGCACCGAGGCAGTCGACATCATCCCGTCGTACGGCGCGGCGGCCGGCCACCCGGCTTCGCTGTCTCCGGTGACCACGTGGGCGGCGAACCCGGCCGCGGCCAGCGCCGCGCGTGCGGTGTCGGCGATCCCGGGGTCGACCTCGATCGTGGTGACCCGCCCGGCCGGGCCGACCCGATGTTCCAGCAGGGCAGCGTTCCAGCCGGTGCCGGTGCCGACCTCCAGCACCGCGTCGCCGGGTCGCGGGCCCAGCGCGGTGAGCATGTCCGCGACGATGCTGGGCTGGCGGGAGGAGGACGTGGGAAAGTTGTCCCCGCCGGGGCGGTGCGGCTCGCCGAGGTTGATCTGCGTGACGACGGGCGCGTTCGCCGCGACCGCCGCGTCCCACGCCGCGCGGTCGCGCCGCCTGGACACCTCGCGGTAGCCGGGATCGTCCGGGATGTCGACCCAGATGGCGTCCGGGATGAACGCGGCCAGGTCGACCTCGGCGAACAGCGCCCGCCGCGCCGGCGTCGCGGCCTCAACCGTCATTTAGTCGTCGCCCTTGTCGTCCTTGTCGTGCTTACCGCCGCCGGACTCCTCCGCGCCGACTTCGTCGACGTCGGGTCGTAGGTGCCCTGCCCATCATCCTGCGACTTGTTCTCGTGCTTGCCCGCGCCGCCGCCCCTCCTGGTCTGCTTTCGCGTTGCCATCCCCTCCGCCCTGCGCACCGCGGGCCGCAGAGCACAAGATCCAACCGAGCTATCCTGCCCCGGTGCTTGCACTACACCTGTAGCCGCGAGCGGCGGCTGTGCCGTCGGCATGCGACGGCGTGTCGGGCACGCTTGAGGCGGTATGCCAGCGGCATCATGGACACGCCTTGCGCGCGTCGTGCAGCACCCGGGCGAAAACCGGGCCGGGCACCCACGCGCTCCCGGCCCGGGCTTTCGACAGGGAACCGCCGACCAGGCCGTTCCGGAGCACTCTCGCGGCGACGCCGAAGGAGACCATCGACGAATGAGCAATTCCGATTCCGCTGCCGGCACCGGGCCCGCCGTGTGGTCCGCGGTGCCCGGCGAAATGGAGTGGACGGCCTACGAGGACCCGCATCTGCCCAGCGGCGAGAACGCGGCGCAGGTCAAGATTCTCGCCGCGAACGTGTTCCTTGCCCGGTTTCCCCCGGGATTCAGCGCACCGGCCCACGCCCACCCGCACGACACCGTCTACCACGTCACGAAGGGCAGGATCCGGTTCGGCGACGAGGGCTGGTTCGCGGCCGGCAGCGTCCGCGGCGTCTCCGCAGGACACGAGTACGGGCCCGAGGAAGCCGACGCCGACGTCGGCGCCGAGTTCCTGCTGGTGTCCTCCGGGCCGATCGACATCCTCTGGGCCGAATAGCCGGGCCCGGCGCCGCCGACCTTGCTCGCCGCCTCGCCCGGCCCGGGGCGGGCGCGCATGCCGCTCTCCGCTGCGCACACAGCCGGTTCCGCGTGGTTGCCCTCGCAGGACCACGGTGCTCGCCCTCCGCGCGCTGCCCCGCCCCGAGCCGGAGAACCAGTCGCCCCGGACCGGGAGGTCCGCAGGTCCGGTGCCGCGGTCACCCTCGTCGTGCACGAGCGTCGGCCAGCGCGCGGGCGGGATCCGGTACTCGTTTGCGGACGAGGCCGCCGACATTTCCGCGCGTCGCCGTCCTCCGCGCCGGAACCGCCTGCCCGGGGCCCGAACGCGGCCGGGCCAGGGATGTGTTGATCTGCTTCGACTGCGAGTGCGCGGAGGAGTCCCGGATGCTGCGCGACCGCAGGCTGCCGCCGCCGGCCGAGTGGCCGGTCCCGCGAGGGCGCTGACCCGAGCCGGGGAACGGCGGCTGACTGCTGGCCCGGCGGGGTGCTCGCTCCACGGTTGCGGTCGTGCGCCGTGAGCGGTCGTCGGAAGATCTGGTCGGGGGCAAATGGTCATTCCCCGAGGCAGGAAGAAAGGCGAACACCCCTCCACCGTGCTGCGCATGCGACCACGACCAACCCACGGCGACCGTTGGGCAACACGCCCTCGCCGACGAACGGAGTCCCGCGACGTGAACGAGCAGAACTTGCCGACCTGGAACGACATCCTGGCCCGCACCCGCGCGAGTCTGACCACGGCCCGAACGTCGCTGGGCGACGCGCGGGATCACCTCAACTCCGACTGGCGCCCGGTCGGCACCGAACTCTCTCGGCACGAAGTCGATGCGGCTGACCGGGCTATCCGCGCGGGCGGCCGGTCAGTACTGGTGCGGGTTGAGCTGGCGGAGCTTGGCCTTGAAGTCCGGGTCCGGCGAGGTCGGCGTGTGCAGGCCGGTCAAGGTATTTATGCGGGCAAACGCCGTGTCCGGTTCCAAGATGTCGCTGATCGCTGTGATCGGACACGGGCAAGCTCGCACCGTCGCGTGTCTCGCATCCGATAGAGCGCTGTGTGTGGCATAGGTCACCTTTGGGCGGTGGTGGCCCGCAGGCCGCAGCTTTAACAAACGGCGGTGAGCGGCCAGCAGTGGTCACTGTCGGGATCGTCGAGCCAGACGTACTGCTTGCCGACGACGTTCAGCGCTGAGACGCCCAGGCGGGATGCGCCCGGCCGGTCGAGCGCGTTGAACGCGGTGACGGCGTGCTCGATGGTGTCCCACAGGCGATAGGGGCCGTGCTGCCGTACGGCCCAGGTGCCGTCGGCTAGCGGCGTGAGGTCGGCTTCGGCGCGGGCTGCGCCCCGCTCGGCGACAACGACACCGTGCTTGGCGCCGCCGCCGAGTTGCAGGCCGGGGGCGTGCAGCCAGAGGAACAGTTCCAGCTCGGGCCGGGCCAGCAGCCCTGCGGGGTCCAGGGCGGTGGTGCCGTAGTGCGGCATCCCGACGGCCGCGGCCCCCGGTTCCTGCCCGGGACCGTAGGGGCTGTCGACGGTGGCGCGCATCGGCATGAACAGCACCGGGAAGGGGTCGATGATGCCGGTGACCTCGTCGGGCGCGGTCTTGTCGAGCACGAGCAGCGGCCCGGCGCTGCCGGCGTCCAGCGGGGCGACGATCCGCCCGCCCTCGGCGAGCTGGTCGATCCAGGCCGGCGGGATGGCGGTGACGGCACAGGTGGCGATGATCCGATCGAAGGGGCCACCTGCGGGCCAGCCCGCCGCGCCATCCCCGGCCGCCAGCTGCGGGTGCAGGCCGATCTCGGCCAGGTGCTCACGGGCGGCGCCGACCAGCGCGGGGTCGAGGTCGATCGAGCAGACGGCCGTCTCGCCGAGCCGGTGCGCGAGCAGCGCGGCGTTGTAGCCGGTGCCGGTGCCGATCTCCAGCGCCCGATGCCCCGGCTGGACCGCGAGCCGCTCCAGCATCCTCGCCATGACCGTCGGCTTGCTCGACGACGAAGTGGGAACAGGACGCCCGGAGGCGTCCGAGATCCGGGTCTGGGTGGCCAGCGACTCGTTGGCGTAGACCGCGTCCAGCCAGCCCGGGTCCCCCTGCCCGAGCACCGTGCCACCGTCGAGGATCTGCGGGACGAACTGGTGGCGCGGCGTCGCGGCGAACGCGTCTCGCCACGCCGGATCCAGGACCACACCGCCGGCGGCCAGCTCGGTGTCGAGTTCGGTCGCGAGCGCGGACGCCCTGACTTCCCAGGGGGCGGTGTCCAGGACGTCCACGCTGCTACTCCTTGGTCAGTTCTTCCGCGATCGCCGCGGCGATCGGCAGTCCGCATTCTTCTGCGATCCAGCCCCACGCCCCGATGGCGTTCGCCTCAAGGCAGGCCCACGCCCCATCATCCGGGCTGATGACGAAGTCGAACGCGCTGAACGCCAGCCCGGCCAGCTCCAGGTACCGGGCGATCCCGGCCCGGACCCGGTCGGGGATGTCGATGACCTCGTACCGGAGGGAATCGTAGTCGGTGCGCCAGTCTACCTGCGCTTTTTCACTGCCGGCGTGGATCGCGACCGGGAACAGCCGGTCCCCGACCGCGGTGACGCGGGCCTCGAACTGCTTGGGCCAGACAAATTGCTGGAACAGGTGTGCGGTCAGCTCGACACCGTCGAGGGATTCCAGCTCGTTCGGGGCGACTCGGCGGGTGTAGACCAGGGCTTCGCCGCCGGACTCGTACACGACCGACTCGGCCAGCGGCTTCACGATCAAGTCCCCGAACGTGGCAGCGAAGCCACGCACGGCGTCCGGGTCGTTGGTGACCAGGGTCGGCGGCACCGCCAGGCCAGCCCGCTTGAGCAGGGTGAGCTGCCACGGCTTGTACGCGGCGTCCGCCAGCGCCGACGGATGCGAGACCCAGCGGACCACAACCACCGATGCCGCCGCACTGTCCACTGAGGAACTGGAGACCGCGCTGCGCCGCTACGCGCTCCGTGCCGACCGCTCCGAGTCGGCCGCGATCAACCTCCTCATCGACGACAAGGGATGGTTGCGCCGCAAGGACTTCCTCGGCCACGCCGTCGGCTACGAGCCCGAGAGCAAAGCCGCGACCGTGCTCTGGCAGCGGGCCGCCGATTTCCTGGACCACGTCGACGCCACCCCCGCCGCACGGGCGATCCTGCGGGTTGCGGTCGCGCTCGGCCGCGATGACCTCGGAATCCTCAGCCTCGGGCCGCAGACGGGTTCCCCGGTCATCAGGGCGGTATCGCGGGCCATCGGCCACAACGCCTGAAAGCGGGCTGCTGGCATGGACAACACGGCCCCGCCGAACCACCCGCTCGGGCACGTCGACCACGTCATGTCGCCCGCCGGCCTCAGCACGGTGTGCGACTTCTGCGAACGCGACCGCAAGATCGCGCCGGCCCGCTGGTACTACCCGCTCGGCGACACCGCCACGGTCGAGATCGGCGGCATCCCGGTCGCGATGGACGTCTCGCTCCTCAACGGCGGGGGCGGGTACGTCACCTGCGACACCTGCCACGGCTTCATCGAGAGCGGCGACTACGAGCGCCTGGCCAAGGTCGCGGGCTACGCCGAGCTGCCGGAGCCGTTCGTCTGGTTCCGCAAACGCCGAGTCGGGCCAGCGCAACCGCTGTAGGCCCAAGGACTCCCGAAGCCGGCGCGAGGCCGCGAAGGCAGGGGCTTGTCCGCCCTGACCGCCCCCGGGAACGGGTCGCGCCGGGTCAGGAGACAGAAGCCTCGGCAGCCGGGAAGATCCCGAGCCGCACCATCTCAGTCTCGACCCACCGGCGCAGCCGGCTGGCGGGGCCGTCCCCGTCCGGGCCTTCCCTGTCGAGCCGCTGGAGGATCGGGTGCCGGTCCTCCCAGGTCGCTTTCGCCATCGGGTCTTTGATCATGACGATGACGTCGGCGTACCGCAGCGGCGGCTGGCGGTGTTCTTTTCCGGGGACGATGCGGCGCGTGCTGCATCCGGCCACCACCGATCGCAACACGTCCTCGCGCGGCACCTCGATCGTCATCCGCAGGACTTCGCCGTACGGGGTGTCGCGGAGCGTCAGCTTTCCCATGACGGCGATCCCACACGGAATCTCTCCGGTTGTCTGTGCACAGCTGTGCACAGACAGCCGGAGGGATTTCAGGTCCGCGGCGGCCGCGGCCGGTCGGGTCCGTCGTCTCCGAAGGACGTCGTCCGGTCGAGGTCTTCGAGCGAGGGCACCTGCAGTTCGGCGTAGGCGCGGACGCCGTTGCCGTAGCGGGTGGGCCGCACGCCCTCGTCCC
The DNA here is from genome assembly GCF_900115345.1 of Amycolatopsis rubida. Lineage (GTDB taxonomy): Bacteria > Actinomycetota > Actinomycetes > Mycobacteriales > Pseudonocardiaceae > Amycolatopsis > Amycolatopsis rubida. The sequence goes on from NZ_FOWC01000010.1 coordinate 66,900, forward strand.
AGGACACGTTCACGACCCAGCCGATGCGCTCCAAAGCCGTGCGGATCTCGGCTTCGTCGCCTATCAGGCGGCATTCGATCAGCTTCAGCTCAGCCACGGTTCTCCTTCGCGGTAGCACGGTTTGCGGTGATGACGTCCGCCAGCCACCGGGGGAGTACGGCGATCGGTCGGGGGTCGACGATCTCGTAGCGACCGCCCGCACGCAGGGAACCGGGGCCGACGAGATACCCGCCCCTGCCTCCTCGGCCGGGGCCGCGCACGTCGATACCGGGGCCGAGCGGGGAATGCCGGCCTGAACTGGACAGCACGATGCGGCCCGGCGGGCACCGGTAGTAGAGGTGCCGGTGCTGGCCTCCGGAAGGGGTGGCGACGGCGAGGGTTTTGGGCCAGGGCTGGCCATGCGTCGCGCACAGTGCGGCCAGGGAGTCCACGCCGTTGTCGTCGAGGTCCAGGCCGACGACGCCGGAGCGCCAGCAGCCGACGCCGATGTTGTCGCCCGGCCGCCAGATCCGCCGCAGCACTGCGGGATCGGACGTGGCGCGCTGCTGCCAACCGGGCTCGGCCGGACGGTTGCCGCCAGGCGGGATCGCGAACACCGCCAGGCCGCGAGCCGCGGCGTCGAACGGATCGGGAATGCTCATCGTCGAGGATTCGGGCATTCGCACTCGTCGTACGGGGCCGCCCCCGCGCCGCATTCCCGGCACCAGATGAGGCGATCAGGATCGGGGTCGTCCCAGTCGGGCTCGTCGGCCCCCGTCGACAGAGGCCCGGGCGTGTCGTAGAAGTACTCGGCGTCGCTCCAGGAAAGGCCTTCGCTTTCCATCAGCCCGTGGATCTGGATCGCGTCGTCTCGGGCGTCTTGGTACGGGATCTTCTTCTCCGCGGAGCGCTTGCGCGCGGCTCGCGTGAGGGCCCTGGCGTCACGTGGCATGACTGTCGCTTCCCCGGTGAGGCACGCCCACGCCGTCCCCACCGCAGACAGAACTCAAGCCACGGCAAAGGAAAAATGCACCGCGCCGAGTCTGAGACTTCTTCGTCCGCGGAACACCCACCCCAGCGTGGGCGGGGTGGCGCGGAGGGGCTGGCGCACAGCCGTCACCGACCATACCGCTTGACGGCGACAGTTTCCACGAGACACGGCCGTGCGGCTGCACGCCGGATTCAACGTCAGAGGGACCGGCGGACGGACCGGAGCGCAAGGGGCCTCGGACTTGCCGCAGGGGTGGCCTCGATCAGCCGGACCGCCCGCGCCGGCATGACGGAGGCGGGGCTGTGCCCAGTGCGCGAGGGCGGCCTCCGTCATGAGGCGAAGGCCGCCCTCCCGAGCGGTCGCGTCGGTTGCCGCGGAAGTGGTTGGCTAGTCGTTCGAGGGTGTTCTGAAGACCGTGAGCCGGTTGCAGGGGAGGGCGCGCTAGGCAAGCAACGGCGTGTCGGCGGGCGAGGACTCGCTGGGGAAGGTTGCTGGCTGGTGAGCGATGGCGTCCGGTCGTCGTCGGGCCGAGATCCCGACGACGACCTTTTGCTGAGCGCTTTCGTCGTGTGCGGGGTGGAGCAATTGCCTCACGATGTGCTCGCCGCGGCGAGCGGGGAGCACGGTACGACTTTGCGGGCACGCCTTCAGCGTCTGATTGAGCACGGCCTCGTCGCTGAGCTGGAACCGGCTGCGGCAGGCGGTGAAAGCCTGGTGGCCAGCGTCGGGCGGACTCCGGCCGATCTTCCGCTCGCGCGGGAGAAGGCGCTCGCTTCACGGATCGGGCGTCGTCTTCGCGCTGTTGCCCAAGAGACTGCGGCTGCGGCTGATCACACTGTGGACGTGGCTCGGTTGCGGTCGCTGTGCTGGTCTGTCGTGGGTTTGATGCGGTGGGAGCTCGAACACGGGTTGGGGGAGGACGCGGTGCGCCTGGCGCGCGCGTGGTGGCCAGTGGCCGCATTGGCGACTGATTCGGCGTGGGTGAACGAGTTCGCTGAGACAGGCGAGCGCGCGGCGATCGAGATTCGCGACCCGGCGGCGCTGATCGACCTGCTGAGGATTGCGGCGGAGTGCGCGGACGAGGCCGGCGACTGGCTGATGGCTGAGGCCCGATGGGTTCGGGTGCTCAGTCTCGCCCGGGCACGGAAGAACTACGACGTCGTGTGCTCGACCTTGACCACGTTAGGCGGGTTCTACCGTCGCGGGGGTCGCTTGCACCGCGCCATGGACGTCCTTTCTGACCTGATCGCGACGTGCGATCGGGTCCACGACAACCGCGGTGCGTTGCGGGCGCTGCGGGACTTGGCTTCGGTGCTCCTTGCCGCTGGGCGCGCTGCCGCGGCCGTGCCGCACCTTGTTCGTGCCGTCACGCTCGCCGCCGAGGACGACGCGGTCGATGCTGGTACGCACGCTGAATTGCTGATCATGCTTGGTCGTGCGCAATGGATGAGCGAGAAGATCCGCGCTGGCAGGGAGGCTTTCAGCGGCGCGCTGGCGCTTCTGGTGGACGTGGATGCCGAAGGCGCCGACTATGTGCGGTCGCTGCTGGCTACCCCGGATGACGGATCGCTGCCGGCGAAGCCTTCCGATGCCGGGGCGGCGTGGGGTTCGCCGTGCTGCTGCCCGGGGTCGACGGCCGCGGGCTCGGCGCGATCGCCGAGCGGATCCGCCGCCGCGTCCCGACGGTGGTCGTGACCGTCGCCGGGCGCCCGCCCCGGCCGCTGCCCGCGCCGGCTCCGCCGGACCGGTGGGCTCGTTCAGTCAGGTTTCGGGCGGGCCGGCGGGCTTGCGACGCCTGCGTGTCGCGCGCGGCTGATCCTCGTATTGGTCCAGCGCAGGGTGTCGGGCATCGCGCCACGCCACGAGTTTCGCCAGCTGCTCGTCGATACGGGCAGTCACCTCGTCGTCGGTCGCGTAGTCGGGCGGCACGCCGAAGAACGTCGTCAGGGCGTTCGCGACCTCCGGGGAGGGACAGCGTTCGCCGGCGGCGAGCTGGCGGAGATCCGTCGCGGAGACCGTGACGCCGGTGCGTGCGGCGACGCCGGCCGAGATCTCGCGGGGCGAGTAGGGGGCGCGGTCGGGGGGATGGACGGTGGCGATCAGGTGCGCGAGTTTCGCCGCGAACGACCGGCCCGCACGCGCCTGCGGGTCGGGACGGGTCGCGACGGCCCATTCGTCTTCGGTTTCCTCCTCCCGGACGCACCGGCGGAACGGGCTCGCCGTTTCTCGGCAGACGGCCGCCGCGTCGGGGGTGAGCCGGCGGCCGGTCAGGAGGCACGCCCCCCGGAGAGAGCCGCGGTCCGCGGCGGCGACGCGGTCGGTGCCCTCGCGCAGGGCAGCGGGGTTCTGCAGCAGTCCGGTCGCCTCGCTGCACAACTGCCGGAGGACGGCACCGACATCGCGGTCGCCGGGCGCGGTGGCGGCGACCGCCCACAGCAGGCGGTGGGCGGCGTCGGCGGTTTCGGTGTCGGCGGGGTCGCAGGTGCTCAGCAGCCGCACCAGTTCCCAGGTCTCGCCGTCCAGTTCGGTGTGAACGCGGAGACGCCGGTCGAGGTGTCGGCGTCGCCGGCGGACCGCGATCCAGGACGTGTTGACGGCGGTGCACGCGGCAAGCCACCCGGTGGCGAGCGCGATCAGCGTTCTCGCGTCGGGGCTGAACCGGTGCACGGCGTCCAGAAGCCAGGCGAGCACGCACACCCCGTTCAGGCACACGAGGGCGAGGCTGACCCGCGACCAGTCCGGACTGCGTTCGAGGGTGCGGTGCACGCGGGCTGAGCGGCGGAGCAGCGCGCCTGTATCGGCGCGGGCCGCGTCCGGGTCGATCACGACCATCGTCCACGACGGCCGGGCTCCGGCGGCCAGGGGGCGGCGGGCGGCACGACCGCGGCGGGGCACGGCGCCGCAGAAGACGCCGCCCCACCAGGCCCGGATCCCCGGCGGGCTCGACTCCGGCGGGTTCCGGTCCGGCCGGGTCGGCTCGCTCGCGTGCTCCATGACTCCCCCCTGTTCCCTTTCTTCGCATGGTAGGTCGAAGATCAGGCGGCCTGCTGCTGTTCGATGAGTCCGGCGGTGGCCGGTCCGTGGTGCATGTCCAGGGCCGGGCGGGGACCGCGCTCTCGGCCCGAGACCGTGCGGGTCGTTGTGCATTGTGATGGCCGTCGCCGCGATGCCGGGTCGGGAGCCGGGCGCGGTCGTCGCCGCGCCGGGCGGACGGCCGCGTCGATCACCGCGGCCGGCTCCCCGAAGTTCCGGGAATGACAGAGCGTCCGGCAGTGACGCGTGCACCGCCGGGGGAACGAACCGGGCCCCGGGACCGGTCGGTCCCGGGGCCCGGAGGCGGCCAGCCGTCGTGTGCCCGCGCGTGTCGCGACACGCTCCGGCGGATCCTCTACGCGGAGACGGACGCGAAACCGAACTCCCGCAACGGGATCCCGTGCTGTGCGTCGTGCCATGCCTGCCCGATGAAGTCGAGCGCGTCGTCGGGCAGCCGCTGCGGGTCGGCCCAGACGAGCTGGGTGCATTTGCGCGGCTCGCGGATCTCCGGGGTGCCGTCCCACGAACGGGCGGTGAAGAAGACGTCGACGCGCGGTTCCTGGGAGTTGCGGAGCATCGTGCCGCCCGGCCGCAGCCGCGCCGGGTCGAGGGCGATGCCGAGTTCCTCGGCGATTTCGCGGACCGCGCATTCGGTCGGGGTTTCGCCGAGGTCGACGTGCCCGGCGGGAAGGCCGAGCAGCCCGTCCCCGTAGCCGCTCCCGGCCCGCCTCATCAGAAGGCACTCCTTTTCCTTCACCAGAAAAACGTGCGCGGCCACGGGAAATCGGTGGTGTTTGGTGTCGAACCGGTACTGCGGGGCGGGCATGGGTCTCCTCAGCTGGCGGCGGTCGCGGTGGCGAGGGCTTGGGGCTGGACGTCGCGTGATCCGTCGACGTAGACGGTAATGCCCTTGCAGCCCAGCTCGAACGCGGCGGCGTAGGTGTCGTACACGTCGGCCGCCCGCGCCGAGGCGGGCAGGTTGACGGTCTTGGACACCGCCTCGTCGACGCAGGCCTGCACCGCGGCCGCCATCGCCAGGTGCCCGGCCGGGCTGATCTGCGTCGCGGTCGCCAGCACGGCCCGCAGCCGCTCGGGCAGCGCCGGGTCGTGCGGGAGCCGGCCGTGCGCGGCCGCGAAGCCGAGCACGTCGCCCCGCCCGGCGGTCTCGAGCGCCGCGACGACCGCGGCCCATTGGCGGGGCCGCAAGGCCGGAGAACCGGCAGTGCCGCCTCACGACTGCGGCACCGGGGGGCGGGGGCGTTGGGCTACGGCCGGTCGAGCCATTCGCCGACGGTGGCCTCGCTGACCCGGAAGAGCTCGGCGGCGTAGGGGGCGGGCACGGGGTCTGTTTCGGCGACTGCCCGCAGCGTCGCGGCGGCGTGTTCTCGGGCCAGCCGCACGCGCTGGCGTGCCCGCGCCAGGTTTTCGGCGGCGGTGTCGAGTTGGGCGGACAGCGCGTGCGCTGTCCGCTTCTCGGGAGCGGAGAAATCGAGGTCGCCGGCGTCGAGCCAGTTGTCGCGCCATGCCCGGTACCAGGCTTGCAGTGCCTGCGTCGCGGGGCTCGGCCGGACGGGCTCGGCGGACAGGACGTCTCCCTCGGGGTCGTGCTCGGCCCGCAGCGCCAGTCGGATCGCGAAGTGCAGGCCGCGGGCGGCGGGGAAGCGGTCGAGCAGTTCGGTTTCGGGCGTCCGCTCGTCCTCGTCGCCATGCCAGGGCGAGTTCCAGCCGTACTCGCGGACGACTCGCCGCAGCTGCTCGTCGGTCAGGGCGGTCAGGTCGTCGCCGGGCGAAGCGGGGTTGTCGGAGGTCTCGGTCACGGCTCTTCCCTTCGGCGGCAGGCGCGCTGGGCTGGGGTTCAGCCGCGTTCGGCGCGTTCGGCGGCCAGCAGCGCTGATTCCTGGTTGTGGAAGCCAAGGAAGAACAGCCTCTGCTGTTCCAGCGTGGGGCGGCCGCTCAGGTGCTCTACCTTTGGCAGCAGTTCGTCGATCACCTGCCGGGCGAGCCGGTCCAATGCTGGGCGCGACGGCGGGGCCTTGGACGTCGTCGCCAGGTCGTGCGCGATGTCCTGCAGGGAGATCAGCGTGAGCTGTCCGCCGGTCTCCTGGATCTTGTCGGCGGCGGTTTTCCCGCGATAGCGAGCAGGGTCGCAGGCCGGGTGGTGGCGGCAGATCAGGTCGAGTGCCCCGACCGCGCGCCCCAGCAGGTAGTGGGGGCGGGTTTCGCGGGCGAGGTTGTTGTCCCGGATGTCGGTGCGGGAGCCCTGTCCCGTCAGGGAGCCTCGCGCCGCGACAACGTCCTCGGCACGGTAGGTCGCCTGCCCGGTCTCGTCGTCGCGGCCGATGCGCTTGACGCCGTAGCGGGTGGCGATCGAGGGCACCGACGCGGGCGAGCACGGCCAGAACGCTGCGAAGTCGTCCCGTTTCCACATCGCCCCGGCGATCCGGTCGGGGCTCGGTCGGGGCGGGCGTGCCCCCCGTGCGAGGTCGTCGGGCCGAACAGTGGGGTCGTCCATGAGCACAACCTTGCCACAGTCTCTAACGAAGTTGAACGACTTCGTTAGAGACTGTCGACCGCGCACCGCGAGGTCGTCGCGGCCCTGACGCGCCGGCGCCGCGAGCCCGGCGAGGTCGTGCGGATCGCGCGGACCGCCCTCGGCTGGAAACAGGCCGAGCTCGCGCAGCGGTGCGGGTACTCCCGCAGCCAGGTCTCCCGCTGGGAAACGGGCAGCTGCCCGCTGCGGGACGTCGACACGCTGCGCGCCCTGGCCCGGGTGCTGCTCCTGCCGGTGCAGGCGTTCGGGCTGGGGCCCGGGGACTCCGCCGGGGTGTCCGCCCTGCCCGCGGCCGGGTCAGACCATAGGGTGAGCGGCGATCCGATGCCGGTGGGGGAGGAGCAGGACCCGATGCGCCGTCGCACGATGCTCGCGGGGATGGGAGCCCTCGCCGGCAGCGCGGTCCTCGGCGCCGCCGGCCCGGCCGCCGCCGCGGCCGATCCGATCTCCGCGCTGGAGAAGGCGCTGCTCGCCCCGTCGCTGACCGCGCGCCCCCCGGCGGAGGCGGCGCGGCTGCGGCAGTACGTGGCCGCCGCCCGGTCCGTGTTCGCCCAGGGCCATTACGCCGAGGTCGCCGCGCGGATCCCCGGCCTGATCGCCGTCGCGACCGCCACCCGCGCCGATCCGCTCCCCGGCGACACCGCGGCCGCGGCGCACGCCCAGCTCGCCGAGCTCTACACCCTGACCGCCGACCTCGCCGTCAAAGCCGGCCGCGACCGGCTCGCCTGGACCGCCGCCGACCGCGCCTGGCAGGCCGCCGACGCCAGCGGCGACCTGCTCACCCAGGCGACCGCCCGCCGGGTCTGGGCCATCGTGCTGCGCCGCGCCGGCCACGGCGACACCGCCCAGCAGCTGGTGACCGACGCCGCGCTCGCCCTGCAACCCGACCTGTGGCGGGGCCCCGAGCAGCTGTCGGTGTTCGGGTCGCTGATGGAGACCGCCGCCTACACCGCCGCCGCGGACGGCGACCGCGACACCGCCCGCACCTACATCGCCGAGGCCGTCGACGCCGCGACGCGGCTCGGCGCCGACGGCAACTACCGCTACACGAGCTTCGGCCCCACCGGGGTCGGGCTGTACCAGCTCAGCATGGCCCGCGTCATGGGCGACTGCGGCACCGCGATCGAGCACGCCCGCCGCATCGACCCGACCGGCATCCCCAGCACCGAGCGCCGGGCCCGGTACTGGGTCGACGTCGCCCGCGTCTTCCATCTGTGGGGCAAGCCCGAGCACTGCTACCGCGCGCTGCTCGCCGCCGAACACGCGTCCCCGGACGAGGTCCGCTACCGGAAACCGACCGCCGAGATGACTGCCGGGCTGCTGCAGCATCCCGCCGCGACCCGGCTGCCGGGCCTGAGCAAGTTCGCCCGGCGCACCGGCTCGCCCGTCTGAGGGCGGCACGGGAGGAAGCCGATGTCCGGCTGGACATTCCGGACCTGGCCGCGGGAGCCGACGTTCCCCCTGGCCGTCGCCGGGCACGGCCGGGTCCGCACCCGCAGCCTGCCCGAGCAGGCCCGCGAGCACGTCGACGCCCTGCGTCCCGGCCGCCCGGAATGGGGCGTGCTGTTCGTCCTCGACAGCGACGAGAGGCCCTGGACGATCTGCTCTCCGGACCCTGGCTTACACCGCGATGTTCGCGCCCGCCGCCCGCGAGGTCACGCTGTCCTTCGAGCTGTTCGCCGAGAAGTTCCCCAGCTGGAACAAGCACTGGCGCCTAGGCCGTCCCGCGCGGGCGACCGGTGCGGCAGGAGTGCCGTCCCGGCTCGCGCCTGCGGCTGCCGGTCCACGTCCTCGCCGTGCCAGGGGGTGCCGAACCGGGCAGTGCGCCAGGACCTGCGGCACGGCCGGCCCCCGGGCGCGATCAGATTGCCGGAACGCCGCGACCGCGAGGACACACCGTTCATTGTGGACAGTACGAACTGGACAACCTCGTTGCCGCACCGAGGAAACCCGGCAATCTCCGAACAGTCGCGAGGCTGATCAGATCGGCCGAACGCCGAGGCCCCGCCGGGCGCCGTCGCGCCGGGGGGAGCCCGGGCCGCAGGGGCTCCGCACGAGTGCCGTCGCAGTGTTTCCGCCGCGGCGGCAGGCCATACTGGGCGCCGTGGCCCCCTGGACCGAAGGAGCGCTCGTGCCGATCAGGATCGACACCGGATGCGTCACCGACATCGGCGGCCGGACGGCGAACGCGGACAGCGTGGCCGTGGAAACCACCCCGCTCGGCACCGGAGCGGCGGTCGTGGACGGCATCGGCTCGTCGGAGGCAGTCTGCCGGGCCGCCCGGCGGGCTGCCGACACCGCCGCCGCGGTCGCGTCCCACCGCGACGCGCAGGCCGGGCTGCTGGCCGCAGCCGACACCATGCCGGGCTACCCGGGCTCGCCGAACGCCGTGGCAGCGGTGGTCAGCGTCGATCCGGACGGCCGGATCGAGATCGCGCACTGCGGCGACGCCACCGTCCACACCTGGTCTCCCGAGCACGGACTGGTGCGCTGGACTGCCGACCAGACCCTCGCCGCCTGGATCTCCCACGCGCTGCGCCGCACGTCGCCGGCGACGCCCGCAGGACGGGCGGCCATCGAGGCGTTCGCCGCAGCCGAGCCCCCTCTGGACTCGTTCGTGCTGTCCGGCCTGAACTACGTCACGGTGTCCACGATCGGCTGGACTCCGCTGCGCGCCCCGCACCACCGCCCGTCCGTGGTTCTCCTCAGCAGCGACGGCGTCCACAAGCGCCTCGGCGACCACGAGATCGGCCGGCTGCTCGGCGAGCACCAGGACGCCAAGGCCCAGGTGCTCGCCGAGGTTTTGCTGGCCGCGGCTGTCGCGACCCCCGGCGCCGATCCGGACGAGCAGACGGACAACGCCAGCGCGGCGGTCCTGTCGATCGCGTGGGCAGAGTGACGTCCGGACCAGACGAGCGGTTGCCCGCCTAGCGGAGCTCGCTGCATCCCGCACACCACCAGGACGGCAACCAGGGTTGCGCCGCACCGGAAATCCGACCGGATGAGCCGGACCCCGCCGACTGGTTCGGTCCGGAGGCACCGGGGGAGAGGGCGTCGCCTGACGCCGGGGCAACCGACGCCGGCCGGGCCGGCGAGATGCGCGCTCGCGTCCGTGGCTCGGCAGGCTCACGACCGCCGCCGGGCGCGGTCAGCCGCCAGTTGTGCTGCCGCGGCCTTCTGTGATGCCGGCGAGCAGGTAGGCGTACTGCGGGGTCATCGCGGACGCGCGGGCGAAGCCGGGCCGGTCGTGCCGGTACCGCCCGTACACGGTCAGTCCCGGCGGCGCGCCGTCGAGGCGTTCGGCGGAGCCGTCGTCGAGGATCCGCCGGGCGGGTTCGGCGGATTCGGGGTCGAGGATCGAGCAGAGGCCGCCCTCGCGGTCGTCGGCGGCGTCGCGGTACCAGGTGATCTGGCGGCCGTCGAGGATCGTAGTCTGGAAGCCGACGGGGTTGGCGGCGCGTTGCCGCGCTCTGCGGGTCTCGGCCGCGGCGTCCTCCGCTTCCGCCTGCTCCGCGAAGTCCGGGCCGGGCACGGTCGCGACCCGGTCGGCGTCCGGGGCGAGCAGGAGCACCTCGTCGGGCCACTGCCGGTTGCGGCGGGCGACGGCGGGCTCGGCGGGGTTCTCGTGCCACAGCCACAGCTGGGAGTGTTCCGCCACGAAGTCGAGCCGGTAGCGCGGCGGTGTGCGGGGATCGCGGTCCAGGACGGTGATCCCCACGAGAGTCCGCGACGTCCATCGCCGGCGGGCGCGGAGCAGCACGGCGAAGTTCCCGCGCGCCGCGGCCTCCGCGACGGCGCGGTTCCGGAAAAGCCAGAGCTGCCAGCGAAGCACGTTCAGGCTAGGGCGCCATCGCGTTGCGGGGCAACCGCACTCCACGCGCGCGCGGCCGGGTCCGCCGCGCGCCGTCCGCTCGCAGCGGAGGCCGCCGCGGGCGGTGCGCGGCTGGGGGGAGAATGCTGGTCGTGTCCCTGACCACGCAGCTGCACCGCGGCGATCTCGGCCGCTGGTGCGACGCCAACCTGCCGGGGACCGCCGTCCTGATCCGCGACGTCCGCCGCGGGCTCGCCGCGGCCGGGAATCCCGCTCCGCACGTGCCCGGCGGGCGGGTCCCGGAGGAGCACTGGGGGACGGTGGCCGCCGCGTTCCGGCACCGGCTCGGATTCCTCGTCGAGGGCAGCGCCCCTGCTGCGGCCCTGCTGGGCGCGGTCCGCGCCGGGCTGGCCGGCCGCGAATGGGCCGTCCGGACGCAGCGGGCGTTCCCTGCGTCCGCAGGCACCGCCGACAACCAGTGGTCCCCGTTTCGCGCGGGCAGCCGGGGCTGGCTCGACGCCGCCCGGTCAGATCCCGTCCCCGCCGCGACGCACGAGCCGGTGCTGGAGGAGTTCGTGCGCCGCACCGGGCAGTATCTGCGGGAGCACGCCCCGGCCGGGACGCTGGGCGTCCCCGGCGCCGAGGCCGGGATCGCCCGCTCCTGCTGGGTGTTCGCGGTGTGGGAGACCGGCTCGCGCGACCGGTTCCCCGCCGACGTCGCCGCGGCGCTGGAGGGCCCGGGCCGCGCCCCGGAAGACCTCCGCCGCTGCGTCCCCGACGCCGCGATCGCCGACCTGGTCGGCCTGGCACGGCTGCTGCACACCGGCACGGCGCTGCGGGACTGGCGCGGCGGCATGCCCGGCGGACCCGCGCGCGAGCCTGGACCTTTCGGGACCGCCCGGCCGGTGATCGTCCCGCACTGGGCGGAGGCGGACCTCCTCGTCGACGGCGCCCTGATCGAGGCGAAAGCCGCCGTCCGGCTCGACGACGCCGCCCTGGCCCGCTGGCTGTGGGAACTGCTGGCCTGTACGTGGCTGGACACGCAGGACCGGCACGGCATCCGGTCGGTCGGGCTGTACCTCGCACGACACGGCGTCGCCTCGAACTGGGACGCGGCGGCCTTCGCCGACACGCTGCTCGGCGGCGCCGGCCTGGCCGACCGCGGCGCTCGCGAGGAGTTCCTGCGGCTGGCCCGCCGCGCGATCGCCGCCGAGGGCGCCCAGCCGCCGGCCGAACGGACGCCTCGCGCACGCACGTCGTGAGTCCTGCCCGCCGTGCTGCGGACCCGGCATCGTCTGACCGGGCCGAGCTGGACGTTCGGGCCCACGAAGCCCCGAACGAGACGGCAGGCGGAGGAGAGGCATCCCGAGCGCCGACGCGTTCACGAACCGGTGTTCGGTTCCGGGGTCGACCGCGAATTCGACGCGGTCGACCGCGTGTTCTCGTCTGGAAGGAGGACCGGCGTCGTACCGACGGGAGACGGCCCGACCGGTCGGCTGGCGCGAATTCAGGAGCCTGACGTTCGCTTGTTGTTCTTCGCCTTGTTCTTCAGCCTGATTCGCCGTTCCAGGCGGGTCAGCGAGGCTTTCGACAGCACCACTTCGAGGGGCCGGTGTGCCGGCAGGTGCGCGAGCTTGTCAGGGTAGGTCGACAGCACCATCTCGATGCGCTCGCCGTTCTCGTCGTCCCAGATTTCGGCCGACTCGATGTCGCCGGAGACCACACCCGAGTGGCCGACGAGATTGAACCCTATCGAACCTTTTTCCTTTTCCAGCGCCGCGAGCAGGTCGTCCGGCCAGCCCTCTGCACTGTGCATCACCACCTCGACCCTGGCGCTGCGGCGGCTGGCGTCCTGGGCGCGGATCGCGGCGACGGCCACACTCCGACATTCCCCCGTGGCCTCCATTCGATCGAGCACGCGCTTGTCCCGCGCCATGAACGCTCCTCTCGGCAGTCGGTGTCAGAACCGTAGGCGATGCGGTGCTGCTTTGACGTCGACGATGGACCGCCGTACGTGATCGAACCTCGGTTCGAGGCCGTCCCGGCAGTTACGCCTGTCCCGGATGCCTCTCGGTCAGTCCGGCCTCGGCGTCCATGTCGTCGGCCTGGGCGCGCAGGTCTGCGGCGATGGCGGCTAACTGTTCGGCGAGCAGCCGCTCGCCGGCGCTGCCGATCTCGTGCGGCTGGGTGCCCAAGCGGCTGAGCGGGCGCGCGGTTTCCTCGATGCGCAGGACGGCGGCGCGGGCCTCGAGGATGCGCCGTTGCAGCGGTTCGGCGAGATCCGGGGGCGGCGGGTGCCCGTCGGCGGCGAGGCGTGCGAGGGCTGCCTGGGTGTCGCTCAGCTCGTGTTGTTTGCGGTCGATCTCCCTGCGGGCGTCCGCGCTCGGCACGGCCCAGCCTGTCACGAGGTCCTCGATCCGATCGGCCTCGGCGCGGACCTCACGGGTGGCGGCCGCCCAGGCGTTTCGCCCGACCCGGCGCGCTCCCTTGACGTGCTGCGCGTGATGGGCAGAGCTGACCAGGCGGTGCTCGGCCGCAGCCACCAGGGTTCCGAGGTCTCCGATCCGGTGGAACGTTTCCCTGTCCCGCTCACTGTGCCACTGCTTGTACGCGCTCTCGACCGCGCAGCGGAGGTCGCGGAGGGCGGGCAGCGCGCGCCGGCTCACGAGCCGGGCCCGTGCGCGCGCGGTCGCCAGTCCGGGACCGTCGAACACGTCCTCTCCCACGTTTGACGACGGTTCCTTCGGCGGCACACGCACTTCCGGCCGGGAGTCGCCGCCCTCCGGCGGGATGGTTCCCAGAGCGAGGTACAGCGCCTCGGCGATCGGGCCGTAGAGCGGGTGCGCGGCGTTGGCGGCCACCATGCGGGACCGGCCGACCCGGGTCTCGGTCAGAATCCCGGAGTCCTGCAGCCGGTTCGCCTCGCGCAGGACTTTCGCCTCTGACTGCCCGGTCGCGCGGGCCAGCCCCGCCAGCGACTGCGGCACGCCTCCGCAGATCAATTCGTGCAGAAGCCGCCCGGCGCCCGCGTCGCCCCCGCGGCCGAGCCCCGCGATCCACCCCGCAACATTCTCCATATTCCGAATCTTATCATGCACAAAGTGAAGCTTTACGTGGTCGGCGGGACCAGGGCATCAGGCGACGAGCCAGCCGGGCCGACGGCGTCCGCGACGGGGGAGAGCCCGCCGAGTGCGGCGAGGCGGTACTCGGCGCGACGCCATGCGGGACGGGTGAAGCGAGCCGGCGGCCTCCCCGAGTACGGGGCGCTGGCGGTCTTTCCTGCTCTCCTCCAGGCCGGCACCCTCGTCGACGGGAACGGCCGGGGACAGGCCGACCGGCCGGTAGCGCCTGTCCGCGAGCAGAGTCCCGAGAGCCAGCGGGTTACAGGGGCCGGAGAATTTTGGGCAGCTTGCGTCCGCCTTTGCCTTTGTTGTACATGTCGAAAAGCTCGCCCATGAGGACTTTCCGGAGGGTCTTGGACGTGCCGTCGGCGATACCGCGGCATCCCGCCAGCCATCCGCCGGGGCCGTTTTTCGTGTACGACGCCAGGTTTTTCGCCAGCCGGTCCACGTCGAACTGGAGATCGACGTTGTTCTTGGCTTCGTACTTGTCGAGATCCGCGAAGAACTGGCCGACCGCGCTGAGGATGTTCTTGTCCACGGTCTTCGGTTCGTCGTGGCCCCATGCTTTCGTGACGAGGTAGATGGTGTTGTGGAGAAGCGCGGGGCCGTACTCGGGTTCGGCTCCCGCTCCGTGTTTGAGGATCGTCTCCAGCGCGTCGACGGCGGCGATCTCACCTTTGGCCGTTCCGATCGTCCACCCGTTCTCGTTCGCGATGGTCATGACGGCCAGCGCGACGGGGTCCTGCTGGGTGACGCGGACGTAGAACAGGTCGATCTTGTTGGCGGGCTTTTGCTTGTTGAGCTGCCGGAACAGCGCCGCTTCCTGGGCGAGGCTGAGGCCGGTGTGAACTTGGCAGTCGAGCGGATAGTCTTCCGCCTCTTTCTCCGTCACGACCTTCCAGCGGTGCCATCCGTCCAGGATCGCCAGCGTGCCGTCGGGGCGTTCGGAGACCTGGAGCGTCTGCAGCGCTCCGCGGTTGTAGTTCTCGCGGATCTCGGCCAGGGTGCTCTCGTTGAGCTGGTGCCGTTGGACCCGGTTGTCGACCGTGAGCTGGTCGGCCGGGATGCGCTTGCGACGGACTGCCATCGAACTACGTGCCTCCTTGCGAGCGGGAAAGCCGATCGGCCAATTCCTTCATGTTTCTGCCCGCAGCGCGCAACTGGACGATGCAGTCGGCCACGTCGTCGGGCTCCATTCCGGACGTGTTGACCGGGACATCCAGTCGCACTGCCCTGGCCGTGGTCTCTGCGAATCCATTGCTGCGCAGAGCGACGTCGTACACGGCGCGCAGCCGGACCGTCTTCGGCAGGTTCTGCCGATCGGTCTCGGCTTGGAGATTGCGGTGGAGCTGGCCGTAGGCTGCCGACACCGTGGTCTGCTTGGCGTCGATTTCCCTGACGAATTCCGCCGCGTCCTCGTCGCCTGCTTGTGCGGCCTCGTACACGACCTTGAGGCGGGTCCATTCCCACGGTTCGATCCCGAACCGCTTCTTCAACAATTCGCCGACGGATGTTCCGCCGCGGCGTCGAGCCGCCTTGGCCTGCATGATCGCCAGGTATTCGTTGTAAATTTCGCTGGCGGATGCTGTGAATGCGTGCAGACCGTCCTCCAACCCCCGTTAGGTCTCGGCAGGACAGCGAGCCTAGCGGACACGCTGGCGAGCGCAGTTGCGGACACAGTCACCGGCGGAGAGGACCCGCGGAACGGCGACACGGCGGGCCGGCCGGTCGTGCGATTCGCCGCGACCGGCGAGCCCGTCCGCCGTGCCGAGGTCTGCACGCTGACGCGCGACGGCAGGCACCACGCCACCGAGCGCACGAAGTACGTGTTCATACCCCCGGATCACCTCTGGCGTGCGGACTGGCTGCCCGAAGCGGCCGGAACCGTGAAGCTCGTGCGCGACGACGAAACCGGCATGGCGTGGCATCCGGCGTGGTCGACCACGGCGGGACTGCCGGAGGTGTGCACGTGCCCCGTCCACGGCGAGCGGCGCTTCGTCGGGACGCACGGCGTGGTACTCGGCGGGCGGCGGCCATGGCTGGTCGGTCATGTGCGGCGACGCTACCTCGACGCGTCCGCCGCCGGCTGTCGCAGGTTCTCGGCCGTTCAGACCGGCGCGTGGACGCGGGCGGCGAGGTCGTGGATGTCGGGCAGGGTGGCTCGGTTCTGGGCGAGCAGGTCGGTGACGATGGTGCGGGCGGCGGCGCGGGTGCGGACTTCGCCGGGCGCCCGGCGCTCCGCTTCGAGCAGGGCGTTGTAGGCGGCGCCGTGGCGGCCGAGCTTCAGGTGCGCGGCGGAGAGGTCGACCAGCAGGCGGCCCTCCCGTTCGACGCTGGGGAACGCGATCTGCCCGGCGGTGCGGGCGTGGTGCAGCGCGGCGCCGGGTTCGTCCAGCAGGTGCTCGACCGAGACGCGGTGGCTGAGCAGGTCCGCGCGGGCGAAGGTCGCGTCGGCTCCGGTCAGCCTGGCGGTGGTGACGGCGGCGTCGGCGAGGAGGTCGCGGGCGCGGGCGCCGTCGCCGGCGCGGGCGGCGGAGTACCCGCCGGTGCACAGCAGGCGGGCGTGCAGCCTCAGGTGCCGCGGATCGGCTCCGCCGAGCGCGAGCCGGTCGGCGGCGCCGAGGACGAGGTCTTTCGCGCGCTCGTGGTCTCCGGCTCGCCGGAACACGCTCGACATCATCCGCTCGGCTTCGGCCAGCAGCAGCATGTGGTCGGCGGAGCGGGCGTTGCGCACCGCCCGCTCGGCGCCGAGCCATTCCAGGCCGCCGGGCCGGAGCTTCACCAGCGCGCGGGTGGCGAGGATGTAGACCCGCGCCAGGGTCGCGGGGTCGCCGAGGGCTGCGGCCCCGCGGACCAGGCGCGGGAGGGCGTCGGCGAGCGCCAGGTAGTCGCAACGGTCGAATGCCGCCCGGGCCGCGGCGATGCCGCGGGCCAAGCGGGCAGGTGGTGTCGCGGGGCCGGGCGCGGAGGCGACCAGCACGTCGGCCAGGCGTGCGGCCAGGACCGCCGCGGGATCCGGGAGGCGGGCAGGCGCGGCCGCCGCGGCAGGCGACGCCGCGCTCCCGGCGACCGCGGCCCCCACGACCATGCCTCCGGCCTTCAGGAAATCGCGTCGGCGCACTTTGTCCTGGCCGCGCTCGGCGAGGACCTTCTTGCGTTCGAACTCGTGCTGGCGCTCCTGGCTCTTGCGTGACTGCCGTCCGCCGAGCCAGCCGCCGAAGCCGGCGGTGATGCTCGCGCCGAGGACCGTCCCCACCGGGGCAACCCATTCCCAGACCATCTTCGCTCCTGATCCTTCATGCCGACCGATGTCGGAGCCGAGGCGAGGTGAGGCGGGAGTTCGTGCTGAGCGCGAACTCGCCGTGCCGACGAGCCTCGGGCTTGTCGTCCTCAACGGACGGAAGAGCGCGGCGCGGGCAGGACCCGTTCACCGCTTTCGCCCGCCGCACCGGGAAAGCGCCGCTGCCGACGTCTGCGGACATCGGTTGGTCAGGTCCCGCCGGCGCGGAAATGGCTCAGCGGCGCCCTCCGGAGCCGGGTGCGCCGCCGCGGACGATCGTGACCGGGGGCAGCGGGCGCGGCGGGCCGCCGTCGTCCTGGGCGTAGCCCTTGGTGGGAACGAAATGGCGGGCGCCGTCGCGGCGTTTGAGGTAGCCCCGGACCGCGGCGCGGGCGGTGTCGATCGTGGCGAACCCGGTCAGGTCCAGGACGGTGTCGCGCAGCGTGTCGACCCGGCGCTGCTGGCCCGCGGTGAGCTTCCGGCGGCTGCGGTGCCAGGAGTCGAACTCGGCGAGCAGCTCCTCGGCCCGGGACGCGGTCTCGTCGTCCAGCCGCGGCACGACCCCCGACGGCTCGGGCTGCCGTCGCCGCCCCGAGATCGTCGGATGGTCGTCCTCGCGCGGCTCCGGAGCGCGCCGGTGCCGTCCGGGAGAGCGGGACTGCCTCGGCGGGCTCTCCCCGCGCTGCGCAGGAACGACCGGGAGCCGACAGCCCGGCGGCGGAGGCAGCTGGACCGGGGCGATGAACGACACCTGGTGCCGGGTGAGGCGCCGCGCGGCGTCCGCCGCGGCGCTGAGGCTGTTCATGCCCGTCACCCGGCACAGCCACCGCTGCACCTGCGCCAGGTCCTCGTCCCGCTCGGCCGATTCCGGCTGCCCGGCCAGAACGTCGTAGGTGGCCACCAGCCACATCACGTCGTCACGGCGGCTGTCGTCCAGCATTGGCCCCCCACGCGTTTCGAGGAATCCGGCGCAGTCCGCTCCGTCACGGAACCGCACACCCACCATAGCCCCGGCCGCGGGCCGCGACCGGCAAGCGCAGACGAGGCCGGCGATCTCGGCGGGGCAACGCCGCCCGGGTCGAACGCCGCCCGCGATCCTCGCGACGGGCGGCACGGCGGCCGCGCAGATCCGCGCACGGACACGTGCCCGCGTCCTAGACTCGGGGAGAGGCAACCCCGGGGGGAGTACTGGTGGAAAAGCGCATGTGGCGGGCCGTCGTGAGCGGCATCAAGGCCGGGCACGTCGAGACGATGCGACAGGGATTCGTGCTCAAGCCGCAACTACACGCGTTCGTCGGCGGCAGGCTGCTCGGCTACATCCAGCTGCGTCCCGTCCGCCGGGGCGAGGACGCCCGCACCGGCATCGTGGAGATGTCGGGCTTCGCCGCGGCCGCTGGCGCGGACGAGGTCGTCGTCGCCTGGGAAACCCAGGACATCGCCGTGGCGTGCGAACTCCCGGCCCGGCACGAGAGCGCGGGGCTCAACATCGTCCGGGCAACCGCAGACGAGAGCACGCTCTACCCGTTCGCCTACCGGGAGCAGCAGATCGGGCTGACCGACGCCGGACTCGCCTCGATCGCGCCGCAATGGACCTCCACGGGTGCCGCACAACCGGCGACGAACCTCGAACCCGCGATCAGCGCGCTGCTCGAGTTCAGCTTCCGCCCCTACGAGAACGGCTCCCACGACCTGTTCCAGCAGTCGGCGGCGCTGCTGGAATCGCAGGGGCACCGGATCAGGCTGACCGCGTAGGACACGACGTGTGCCGTCGGCGTAGAAGCCGAGCCGCCTCAGCTCGGCGGGGTCCACTTCGGACACGGCCGGGCCGGTCGTGCTAGCGGAGGTCGACCGGTCGCCATGCGGCGGGGTCGTCGCCGGTGATGTTCTGCAGGGCCCGGTACGCCTCGGCGGCGGTGACATGGTCGCGGGGGAGGGGCATGGGGTTGCCGTCGGCGTAGAACTCGAGCAAAGCGGCGGCGGAGAGCACGCCGTCGAAGAACGCCGGCGCCATGTTGATGCCGCGGCCGTTGGTCGCCATGGAGCCGTAGCGGCTGTGCTCGGCCTGCTGGTCGGGGTGGGTCGCGACAGCCCATTCGTCTTCGGTCTCCTCCTCCCGGACGCACCAGCGGAACAGGTTCGCCGCTTCTCGGAAGACGGCCGCCTCAGCGGGAGTGAGCCGGCGGTCGGTCACGAGGCACGCACCTGGAGAGAGCCGCTGCCCGCGGCGGCGACGCGGTCGGCGCCCGCGCGCAGGGCGTCAGGGTTCTGCGCTCCGGCCGCCTCGATCTCGCTGCGCAACCGCCGGGCGACAGCGGCGACGTCGCGGGCGCCGGGTGCGGTGGCGGCGACCGCCCAGAGCAGGCGGTGGGCGGCGTCGGCGGTTTCGATGCCGGCGCGGGCCGCGTCAGGATCGGTCACGGCCAACGCCCCGGACCGCCGGGGTCCGGCGGTCCTGGGTGCGGCGCGGCCGAGCCGGGGCACGGCACCGCAGAAGACGCTCCCCCACCAGGCCCGGATCTCCGACAGGCTCGACTCCGGCGGATCCCAGTCCGGCCGGCGCGGCTGGCTCGCGTGCTCCATGACTCCTCCTTGTGCGTCCCTCTCAGCATGGCAAACCGAAGATCAGCCGGCCCGCTTTTTTCGATGAGCCCGGCCCGTGGCCGGTCCGTTTCGGCTTGCGATGAGGACGACGCTCGCGGCGATTCCCGCGCCGCCGTATAGGTCGTTATACACTTAAGGATCCGCGCCCTCGCCGATGACATATCGAACAGGTGTTCGACAAGCCGCTGGTGATGTTTTACATTCCTGTCGTGCGCCGGGCCGGAAACGGCAGTGGCGGAGCCGTCCGGCTGCGGGATCCGCGCCCGGACGGCGCACGAGGGATCTGCCGGGCCTTCCCCGCCCGACAGATCGCGCAACGGCACGTCGAGGAACAGCGGGAGGCGAGGCGTGGTGGCAGCAGCCGCGGCGGACGCGCTGGCCCGTCTGGCGTCGATTCCCGGCGTCCGCACCGCGAGCGCGCTGGCGGGGGAGCGCGCGTCGGGGGCGGCCGACGGGAGCGAGCTGCCCGTCGCCGGGCCGCTCGCCGCACTGGGCGGACTCCGGCGCGGCACGACGGTGTCCGTGGCCGGGTCGACGTCGCTGCTGCTGAGCTTGCTGGCCGCACCCACGACAAACGGGGCGTGGGCGGCGCTCGTCGGGATGCCGTCGGCGGGGATCGCGGCGGCGGCGGAGCTGGGGGTGGCGCTGCGGCGGCTGGTGCTGGTGCCGCGACCGGGCGCCGACGCGGCCGCCGTAGCGGGCGCGCTGCTCGACGGGCTCGACATCGTCGTGCTCGGGGGGCCGTTGTGCCGCACCGTGTCCGCTGCCGCCGCGGCGCGGTTCTCCCGCCGCGCCCGCAACCGGGGCGCGGTCCTGATCGCGGCCGGTCCCTGGCCTGGCGCGGACGTCGCCCTGCGCTGCGAACCGGGCCGGTGGCACGGCGCCGCGACCGACGGGCACGGACGGCTGGTGCACCGCGACGCGGTGGTCCGCCGGGACGGCCGCCGCGCGGCCGAGGCGGCGGTGGCCGTCCGCCTTCCCGGCCCGGACGGGACGGTCGCGGCCGCGGCGCCGTCACCGGCGGAAACCGCCCGCCCGGCCATGACGGTGGTCGCGCCGTGAACCCTGCGGCCGCTGGACCCGGTACGCGCCGCAGCGAAACCGGTGTTGCATCTGATGAATAGTCCACCCTCGCCGCGCCTTCTGGCTTTGTGGTGCCCGGACTGGCCGGTGGTGGCCGCGATCGCGGCCGCGGGGCTTCCGGTCGCCGCCGCGGCGGCGGTGGTCCACGGCAGCCGGGTCGTCGCCTGCTCGGCTGCCGCCCGGGCCGCGGGCGTGCGGCGCGGGATGCGCAAGCGCGAAGCCCAGTCGATCTGCCCGGAACTGACGATGTTCGCGCACGACCCGGATCGCGACGGGCGCATGTTCGAGCCGGTCGCGGCCGCGGTCGAGACCGTGGCCGCGGGCCTGGAAATCGTCCGGCCCGGGCTGATCGCGCTCCCGGTCGCGGGCCCCGCCCGGCACGCGGGCTCGGAAGCGGCGCTGGCCGAGCAGCTCGTCGACCAGGTCGCCGCGCTCGCCGGGGTCGAGTCCCAGGTCGGGATCTGCGAAGGGGTGTTCGCCGCGGGCCTCGCCGCGAAACTCGGCCGCATCGTCGAGCCCGGCGGCGCCCGCGAGTTCCTCGCGCCCGTGCCGCTGACGGAGCTGAGCCAGCCCGGAGCGGACCGCTCCGACCTGGTCGGCCGGCTGCACCGGCTCGGTCTGCACACGCTGGGCGATTTCGCCGCGCTGGCCGAACGCGACGTGGTCGGCCGGTTCGACCGGGACGTCGTGGTCGCGCACCGGCTCGCGCGCGGCCTGTCGGAACGCCCGCCGTCGCGGCGGACCCCGCCCAAGGACCTGACGGTCCGGCAGACGTTCGAGGACGACCCGCTGGACCGGATCGATTCCGTCGCGTTCGCAGCGCGGACGCTCGGCAGCCGGCTGCACGTGCGCCTGGCCGACGGCGGCCTGGCCGTCACCCAGCTCGCCATCCACGCCGTGACCGAGAGCGGCGAGGAGCACAGCCGCACCTGGCGCGCGGCCGAGCCCCTCAGCGCTTCGGGGATCACGGACCGGGTGAGGTGGCAGTGCGAGGGCTGGCTCCGAAGACGCGAGGAGCACCGGCCCTCCTCCGGCATCGTCCGGCTGACGCTCGAGCCGGCCGAGACCGTGTCCGGGGGCGCGCTGCAGCTGAGCCTGCCCGCCGCGGGCGCGGTGCCGGACGCCGACGACCGCGCCGCGCGCGCGGTCGGCCGCGTGCAGGGCCTGCTCGGCCCGGACGCGGTGTTCACCGCGGTGCTGGGCGGCGGCCGCGGTCCGGCCGAGCAGGTCCGGCTGGTTCCCTGGGGCGATCTCCCCGACGACGACGGGGACGGCGACGCGCCGTGGCCGGGACGGCTGCCCGCGCCCTCGCCCGCGACCGTGCCGCCCGAGCCCTGGCCCGCGCAGGTCCTGGGCCCCAGCGGCGCCGCCGTGGCCTGGACCGCGCGCCACCGGCTCACCGAGCACCCGGACGCCGTCGTCGTCGGCACCGGCCCACCGCGCCAGGTGCTGAGCTGGGCCGGACCGTGGCCTGCCGTCGTCACGCGGATCGGCCCCGGCGGCTCCCGGCGCGTCGTCCGGATCCAGGCGGTCCTCGCCCGGCAGCGCGCCGACGACGACGGCGACGCGGTCCTCCTGACGGGAAACATCGGCCGCGACGGCGTGTCGTGGACGGTGGAAGGGATCTACGACTGACGGGTCCGCAGGACCAGGCGGAGGTCGAGGTCGATCCGGGACGTCGACCGTCCCGCCGACCGCCCGTTTCGCCGCGTACGGCGTCCGCCGGGCCTGCCCGGTGCGGTCGTTCGCCGGCGGCTGTTGCAGCCCGCGGACCCGTTGCACCACAGGACTTCCGGGTTCAGGAACGGGCACTCGCCTCCGGTTGGCGCAGGGGAACAGGTCCCCTGACATCCGGCACGAACAACCGGGTGTCGGCGGAGGCGGCGCCGGTTCAGGCGGCGGGGGCGAGCAGGCCGCGCAGTCGCCGCAGCGCGGCGAAGCCGTCGTCGGCGACGGATGCCAGGCCGCCCCGGCGGGCGGCACGGATCGCCCGCTGCAACTGGTGGGGCAGCCGCCGCTGCTCGGCGGTGGCGATGGCCGCGCGGAGCGCTTCGGCGGAGCCGTCGCGATCGCCGGTGGCGGCGAGGACCTCGCCGGTGGTGACCGCTTCGATGACCCGCCATTGCGGCGCGGCCGGCTCTCCGGCACTGCCGGTGTGCAAGGCGCGGAGCGCGTCGACCGGACGGCCGAGGGCGAGCAGGCCGCGGGCGTGGATCTCGCGCAGGCTGTACGGGTTGAGCAGCATCCCGTGCTCGGCCCCGGAATCGAGTGCTCGCCGGCAGCCGTCGACGGCGGCGCCGAACGTGTCGGCCATCCCGGCGTCGCCGGAGGTGCGGGCCAGCAGCGCGAGCGCGGAGCCGCGCCCGGCCGGGTCGGAGGAGACGGCGGCGGCGTGTTCGAGGCGCGCCACGGCGGCCGGGAGCCGCCCTGCTTTGCGCAGTTCGTTGCCGTGCATCCTCAACGCGTGCGCCAGGAACGGGGAATCGTCGAGCCGGCGGGCGAGGAGGAGAGCCTTGCCGGTCCAGACCGCGGCGCCGGTCAGCCGTTCCTCGGGCAGCACGGTGCCCAGGGACACCCCGAGCGCCAATCGCGCCGAGGCGAGCAGCAGCAGGGTGTCGCGTTCGAGTCGGCCCTCGGCGGCGCGGGCCTCCAGCCGGGCGGCCACCGGCCAGAGCTCGTTGACCGCCTCCACGGCCCGGCCTGACTGGCGGGCGATCTCGGCGAGCCGGATGACGCTGTCCCCGAAGTGAACGAGCGCGGCGAAGTCGGCGTCGTCGGGGTCGGTGACGCCGAGCAAATGGAAGGGGAGGCCGAGGGCGCGGGCGATGTGGCGGCGCCCGGAGACGTCGGCGGGGGTGCGGCGGCGGCTTTCGATGAGCGCCACGTAGGACTTGCTGTAACCCAGCAGCGCGGCGAGCGCTTCTTGGGACAGGCCGTTCGCGGCGCGGTAGGCGCGCAGGATGACCGCGAGGTCCCGGCTCGACAGAGCGGCGGCCGCAGCCGGGTCGGACCACAGCCACACCGCGGGCGCCAGCCTCGGCCCGGGCGCGGCCGGCACCGTGCCGCCGGCGCGGCAGGCCGGGCACGCCCCGGGCGGGACGTAGCGGCCCAGGGCGGTTCCGCAGCGTTCGCACCGATCGGCCACGGGCGTGCTACCCGGTCGCCTGGAGGGTGCGGAGGCGGTCGAACCACGCGGCGATCGACCGTTTGTAGCCCTCGGGCATCGTCAGGCCGGCCACCTCGTCTTCGGCGAACTCGGCGAGCCGGTTGTGCTCGCCGGAGAGCACCGGGGCCTCGGCCGCGGCGCTGGTGCAGCCGTAGGTCACGATGAACACGGTCTTGTCCGCGACCTCGATGCGGTAGACCCACGAGTCCAGGATCTCCGCGACGTCGGCCCGCAGGCCGGTCTCCTCCGCGATCTCCCGGGCCACGCACTCCTCGGGGGTCTCTCCGGGCTCGATCCGGCCGCCGGGCAGCTCCCACTCGGCGCGTTCGTTGCGCAGCAGCAGCACCCGCCCGTCCCGGACGAGCACGCCCTTGATCGACACCGGGTACACAGGTTCGGCCATCGGACGGGTCTCCCACCGTGAACGGATGCGGGGCGTGGCTGCACCGTAGCAGCGCAACAGGATTCTGCCAGGCACGCGGGGTTGACAGATTGTAAGTGGACGACGGCCGGTCGCGTCGGGTCTGCTGAATGCACCGATTCGCCCCGACGACGGCTCAGGAGGTTCCGCGATGCTTGCCGCGCCCACGGACGACCCGCTTTCCGCGTGCCGCGTCGACGTCGCCGCCGCGGGCGGCGTCGACGAGCTGGCCGGGGTGCTGGCGCGCGGCGGCGTCGCGCTGTTCGACGGCGTGCGCGGTCCCCGGGCGCTGCTGGAGCTCGCGGACCGGCTGGGCGCCGTCGCGCCGCACCGCGACAGCGGCCCGACCGGCCTCACCGTCCTCACAGACCGAGAGGAGCAACCCGGTGCGGGCCGCACCGGGTTCACCAACCAGGCCCTCGCCCCGCACACCGACTGCTCCGACAAGCCCCGCCCGCCGCAGCTGGTCGTGATGGCCTGCGCGGTCCCCGCCGCGAGCGGCGGGGCCTGCGTTCTCGTCGACGGCCAGGCCGTGCACGCCGATCTCGCGACCACCGCGCCCGAGGCGCTGGCCGACCTGAGCGGACCCAGCGGCATGTTTTTCGGCGGAGGCGCCGGGATCGTCGGCAACCTCTTCGAACCGCAGCCCGGCGGGATTGTCGGCGTGCGGCTGCGGCTGGACGACCAGGCCAGATTCTCCCCGAAGACCTCTGAATGGGAGCGCGTTTTGCGCGCCGCCATCGACCGGCACACGATCACGTTCAACCTCGCGGCCGGGGCCGGATACGCGGTGAACAACCGCCGGTGGCTGCACGGCCGCCACGGGTTCTCCGGGCTGCGCTTGATGTACCGGGTGCTGGTCGAACCCCGCCCCGAATGGCGCATCCCCGCCGGTTTCGCTCCCGCCGGGACGCTGCGGTGACCGCGTCGTCCGGGCATGTGCCCGCGAGGCAGGCGGGGAATCCGCCGTCGACTCGTCGTGCCTGCCGAATCTCGTGCGTCCGTGCCGTTGTCCGCGAACGGTCTTCGGCGGCCGCCCGCTGCGCGCACGGGGTGGTCCACGGCGGCCGCGGCACGTCGCGGCGGCCGCCGCCCGACCTCGTCGGGGTCGGTTCATGAGCACCGGCGAGGTCGCCGTGCTCATGGCGGCCGCCGCTGTCGCCGGTGCGGCGGCGGTCGCTGTCCTGGTTCCGTACTTGCGCCGCGTCCGCCCAGGCCGTGCGCACTGCGCGGGTGCGCAGCAGCCGGAAACGCCGCGCAACGGACGGAAGCCGGACGGCGTCGCCGGCATCCGCCTCGAATTCGCGGCGGATGCGGGGAGCGGGCCCTTCGGCCCCTCGCATCCGCCGCGTTCCAGCGCCGCGGCCGCTCGCCGAAAGACTGCCGTGACCGGCGAGTTCTACGCTCGCACGGCGTCGAGGATTCCTGAACGGGTCCGGGTGGCCGTGTGGCGCGAACTCGCCGCTGGGGAGCGGGCCGTTTCGGGTCGCCTACCGGTGGGCGACGCGTTCGGAACGCTCTTCGTACTCGGCGTCCTGTTCTTCGCGGCTTCGGTTGTCGCGCTGCTCGGCGACTATTCGCGGATTTTCTTGGCGGCAACTCTGCTGTTCAGCGCGGGCCTCGTCGGACTTCCCGCTCTGAAGCTGCATCGCATTGCCTGGCAGGCGCCCAATCTGTCGGCCGGTTTTTACGTGGCCGCGCTCGAGGGAGAAACCCGTGTGGACGAGTGAAGACGCGCTGAAAGAGCTCACCGCCCGCGACTACCGCGCCGTTCCGGTTGCGGTTCCGCCTGGGCAGCCCGCATTCATGCTGTTCGCGCGAGTGTGGAAAGAGCCAGGAAACCCAACCCCCCTGGCCCCGCGCCCGGCCGTGCACCGATCCGTCCCGAGGAGTCCGCAGCGCTTCCTCACCGGACCCCGGAAGCTGGAGCACGACGCCGCCGCGACTGCGCACTGCCGACGGCGGTGCTGGAGCGCGGCGCGAGGGCCCCGGGGTATTGATTCGACACGCCTCGCCTGGCCGGATTTCGGATCGCGGCGCGCGGCGGTCACTCGACAGTCAGGCCCAGCGCCCGGAACGCCTCGCGGAGGATGGCCGCGTGGTCCCACGGCATCGGCCGGGCCAGTGCCTCGGCGACCGGCACGAACGCGACCTCCCGGACGGCGTCGCCGACCTCCACCGGCAGAGGCGCGTCCACCAGCACCGCGTAGGACACGGTGCAGAAGCGGCGGGACGCGTCGCGGCCCTCGTCGCGTGACGACACGGGCACGAGCGGCGTCCCGGTCATGTCGACGCCGGTTTTCTCCCGGCACCGGCCGACCGCGACGCGGTCGGTGGCCTCGCCCATGTCGCACGTCCCGCCCGGCAGGCCCCAGAGCCCGACGAACGGCGCACGGTCGCGCACCGCCAGAAGCACCCGCCGGTCGCGAGTCACCACGACCAGATTCGCCGCGTGGTCAACGGGATCGCCCGTCGGCTGCTCGACGAGCGAACTGTCCACAGTGGTGTCATTCATGACGAATCTCCTTGTTCTGCAACGGTTACCGGTGAATCCGGGCTGACTCCAAGCGTCGCCGCCGGGCGGCGTCGCGCCTAGATGTTTCCCGTTTCTTCTGAAACGGGCGACAGAGGGAAACCATGCCTGAACTGGTCTTTTCCGGACGTCCGCGAATCGGAGCACGTACGTCGCGCCGGTGCTGCGGGCCCGGATGCCCTCGCCCTCGATGACACGCCGAGCCGCCGTGGCCGCCGGGAAGGTGTTCGTCCCGGAAGGCTCCGGGCGGGTGGGCGCAACGCTGAACCTCCCGGGGCTGGCCCGGTGCGGCGCGGGATGCCGCGCGCCCTGCCCGAAGCAGAGCCGCGGGCGTTCGGCGCGTGCCGGAAAGGACGGGAGATCTTCTCGATGTTCGGGGCCGAAGCCGTGTGCCCGCGAGCTCCCGGGCGCGATCGGAATGCCGCCGTGCACCGATGCGAGAACAAGGGCCGAGCCCGGCAATAGCGCTTCGCGTCCGCCAGAAGACGACAGCTGAAATGCGCATCGTCGACAGAACCCACGCGCATTGCACTGCCGCCTAGTGAAACAGTTCGACAACCTGGATCCAGGGCGGAATTCCCGCATTTCCCGTTTTCCTGCCGCGGTCGTGCACCGCGGACGGACGGATCCGCGTGCAGCACAGGACCCCCGTGGCGCGAACCCGCATGGGAATGCGCGGACTCGACACGATCTCGAAGAACGGCGCCCGTTCCCCGGCCGCTGGAGAACGAACACGGCCGCCGAGGACTGCCGATGAGCTCTTCGCCCCGGCGGCTCCGGAACGTCCTCCGCCCCGCTCATGCCCGGAGCCCGGATAGGGCTGCGTCCGGCTGAACTCCGGCAGAGGCACGGCCTGCCGCCCGCGACCATCACGGAATTCAGCGAATTGCGCGACCACGGGGTTCGGGATCCGTACGACGGCGGCGAACTCCCGGGCAACCGGGCGGTCTCCGACCTGCACGCGTTCGAGGACGCGGGGGACGAGCTGCTGGGCAGCGACGACATGAAACAGGGCCCAGGCCCGCCGGGGAGCGGGAGGCGGCGCGCCTCGACGGCCGCGCGGCGACCGTCGGGCGGGGCGTCAGGGCCCGGGCGGGCTCGCGCGGTTCGCGGTCCTGACGTCCCGCGCGGTCGCGCGCGCCGCCGTGGCACGGTCCTCCAGGTCCGCGATCAAGCGGTTCAGCCGCTCGACCGCTGCGGGGTCCGGGAACTCGACCGGGGGTCGGCGCCGGGGAGTTCCGGTCCGCCGGCCCCGGCTCGCGCGCGGAATACAGCGGGTTTCAGGGCAGCCGCTCGGGCATCGAGGCCCCGGTGCGAGCGCTGGAGCGCGAGGGCGGCGGACCGGACTCGCCTACCGGCCGGCTGCCCGGTGCCGGTCGGTCGGCGTCGCAGGTCGTCGATCCGCAGGCGTGGACGAAGGCGAGCATCGCGGGCCAGCTGGGCGTCCCGGGCGGGGTTTCAGACCGTGTCCGGTCTTCCGCAACTGCCGGAAGGTCTGGGAGGACCGAGATCCTGCCCGCGCTGTCCAGGCTCGAGACGAGGCCGGACACGGCGGTTTTCTGCCGCGCCGGCGACGCGGGCGCGGGAACGAATGTCGGCCGCAGCCAGATTCGCTGCCCCCGCGCTCGCCGTCCGCAACGGCGCACCGCGCTGCCCGGGGCGGATTCTTGTTGGCGGGCTGTTTCGCGTCGGTGCCGCCGGAGCGCTACTCTCGGTACGGTTTGGATCACAGTGTCAGAGCGCGGGGAGGTCAGCGTCGTGTCCGACGCGAAATACGCGCCGCCGGGGGTCGACCCGAACAAGTCGAGCATCGCGCGGGTCTACGACTACTTCCTCGGCGGAAACTGCTGGTACCAGGAAGACCTGGACACCGCCAACAGAATCCTGCAAGCGCTGCCGGACGCGAAGGATCTCGCGCTCGTGAACCGGCGCCTGCTCACCCGAGTCTGCCGGTTCCTCAGCCACGCCGGCATCCGGCAGTTCCTCGACATCGGCTCGGGCCTGCCGACCGCGGAGAACGTGCACCAGATCGTGCAGCGCGCGGATCCGACCGCGAGGGTGCTCTACGTCGACTACGACCCTGTGGTGGCCGCCCACGGGCGCGCCATCCTCGCCGACAACGAGAACACCGAACTCATCCAGGCCGACGCCTTCGATCCGCAGAGCATCCTGCAAGACGTCAAGGTGCAGGACCACCTCAACTGGGACGAGCCGATCGCGCTGCTGTACATGGCGGTCCTGCACCACCACTACAGCGACGACCGCTCGATCGCGGCCGCGGCGACGCAGCCGCTCATCGAGCAGCTCCCGCCCGGGTCCTACGTCGCCATCTCCCATCTGCTCGATCCCCACGACGGGAGCGAGGACGACGAGACGGTGAAGGACGTGCTCGACGTCGTCCACAGCAGCACCATGAAGGACGTCACGGCACGGACCATCGACGAGATCACGGAACTGTTCCACGGCACGGAGCTCATCCCGCCGGGGCCGGACACGCCCGCAGAGGTCGTGCTGGCGGCGCGCTGGTGGCCGGACGGCCCGCCAGGAGACCTCTCGGTCGCGCAACGGATCCTGGCGGCCGGCGTGGCGAAGAAACCCTCTTAGGGCTCGCCACGGTCCTCGCCGTCGGTGAACGGTGCCGCTGACGCACCTCAAGAAACGAACTCGCCGAATTCGGGTCGGGACAGCCCCGCGGGTCAACGCCGAGCGCATAGGCCTCGGCGGTGGAGCGCTGTGCTGCACCGTCGGAACAGAGCCCTGGCGCCGCAACGCCCGGCTGGGGGAGACGAACGGCTCGCGGGGGCCGGAAAGACCGTTCGCCGGCGACGGCCTGCGGGTTCTGCACGTCCCTCGAACGTGGCGGTCGGAGCGAATCCTCCGGCCGCACCCGGGACGACGGAGGATCATCGCCCCGGTGATTGTCGAACCGCCACGACGGCGCGATCCCGGAGGGCCGTCGCTGCTGTCGAGTCGGAGTTCGACCAGCAGCCAGTGCCCGGCCGCCCGAATCCGTACGGGGAGGAGGTGCGGAGGCTGCCGCTGGACCGCTGCGCCGAGGCCTACGCGGGCACGGAGCACGCGATCCCGGTGAAAGTCGGCGAACGCGTCTGGAAGCGGCTGCAGCCGTTCGTCCAGCGCCATTGCCGGTGCGCCGGCTTGGTCGCTCGGCTGTCGCACCCGGGCGGTGGCGTCCTGGTCGGCAGGGCTTCTACGCTGGCGGGGTGAGCGAAACCGCGGAGATCGGGGCCCGGGTACGGGAAGCCCGGGAAGAACGCGGGATGTCCCAGCAAGAGCTCGCGGACGAGGCCGGGATCAGCCAGAGTTTTGTGTCCAGGCTCGAGTCCGGCGCCCGTTTCCTTTCCGAACGCGGCCTGCTGGAGACGCTCGCGTCCGCGCTGGGGCGCTCGGCCGCCGAGCTGACCGGCCGTCCGGATCCGATCCCCGGCGCCCTGGTGCTGTCCCCGCTCTCGGCCGCGCTGTCGGCCGCGACGTGGGACGAGGTGCCCGACGTCCCGGCCCGCCCGGTCGACGAGCTGGCCCGCCTGGCCGCGGAGGCGAACCGCGCGTCGGCGGACGCCCGCTACGTCGTCGCGGGCGGCTCCCTGGGAGCGCTGCTGGTCGAGTTGCACGTGCAGGCGGTCGCGGGCCCGGCGCGGGACCGCCGCGCGGCGCTGGCCGCGTTGTGCGAGGCGTGCATCGTGGCGGTGGGCATCGCCCGCAGCCTGGGCGACTATCCCGTCGCGCTCGTGGCGGGGGAGCGCGCGCGGGCTGCCGCCGCCCGGTTGGAGGACCCCGTCCGCGCCGGGTTCGCGTCGATGTCGACGGCGATCGTGCAGGCCCGCATCGTCGACCGCCCCGCCGCCCTGGCCACCGCCACCACCGCGCTCGCGGCGCTCGACCGCGCCGACCCCGACGCGGACAACCCCGCCGAAGCCGAGGCCGCGGGCATGCTGCACCTGGCTCTCGCGCAAGTGCACGCGAAGGCGCGCGACCGGGACACCGCGTTCGCCCACCTCGCCGAGGCCGCGGCCCTGGCGTCCCGGACCGGCGAGCGCCGCACGCTGTGCTACGACTTCGGCCCGGCCAACACCGTGGCCTGGGATCTGTCCGCCCACGCCGAACTCGGCCTCGGACCGCAGCGGGCCGAGCAGGTCGTGCGCCGCCGCGGCTACCGGGCGGGCCTGGTCAGCCTGGACCGCTGCGGCGCGCTGGAATTCGACCTGTGCAGATGCTTCGCCCAGGACCCGGAAGGCTCCCGCGACGATCGCGCCCTCGATCATCTGAACCGCGCCTACCTGGCCGCTCCGGAACGGGTCGGCGCCGACCCGCTGTTCGGTCCCCTGGTCGAGGGGCTGGAGCGACGCGGCCGCCACCAGGACGACGAACTGCTGGATGCGCTCAAAACCCGGGTCCCCTGACGCGACCCGGCCGGCCGCGCCGTGCACCGGGCGCGGTCTGCGGCGCGTTCCCGGCGCAGACCGCGCAGGACTGCAGCCTTGCCTCGGGAATCGTCCTGCGGCAGCGCACCCCCGATCCCCGAGCATGGCCGTGGTTCTGCGCGGGGATGTCCGCCTCGTCCCGGACTGCGGCCGCACGCCGTGACGACCGTGGGCAGGGAATGGACCCGGGCGCGCGGGCGGCATTTGTCGACCGGAGCAAGAATCGTTATCCCGCAGTTATTCGCGCGAGCCGTGCCGCATTCATGTTCTGGCCGGCCGTGCGCCAGGTATTCGCGGCGCCGACCACGATCCGGGACGGGTTCAGCGTGATGCCGGCCAGAGGCATGCGGAATCCGCACGCGGCAGTTTTTTCGTCGCGTTATGCCAGTTTGGCATAGGTTTTCGCGGGACTGCGGTTTTATCGTCGTCCCATGATCGGCGAGGGGGCGGCGGGCCGCAGGCGGGTGGTGATCCGCCGTTACCGCGGTGACGGCCGGCGGCACGTCTACCCGGCCCGGGCCGTGCTCGTCCGGAGGCCGCCGCCGCAGGTGCAGGCGATGTGCCACGAGCAGCTCGGATCGGGATGGACGCATCCGACGGACATGCTCGCCCGCGAGCCGTTGCCCTCTCTGGGCAGCCCGTTCGAGCGCTGCGAGAATTGCTGGGAATGGATGCAGCGGCATCCCGGCGCGCGGGTGGTCGCGGGCGGCGCGGCGCGCGATCCCCGCGCGCCGGGCGCGTTCCCGTCGCCGCCTTCCCGCGCGCCGGGCCCCGGCGCGGCCCGAACAGAGACTGCTTCCCTCGCCTCACCCCCGGGCAAGGGAGGGCAGGTGCGGCGCGACCTGGGGCGGGCGTGCCGCATCGTCCCGGCGCTGGAGCGGACCCCCCCTGTCCGCCAGGGCCCGGAAGGAGGCAGCTCCGGCGGCGACACACGCCGGGGCTGCCCTCCTGCCCGCCGTCTGCGGCAGTCCCGGGCGGTCCGCCCCGTCCGCGTCGCGCCGCGTGGCGCCCCGGCCTCCCGCTGGAGTCCGGAGGCGCCGCGATGACACGCGCCCACGCCGCGGGCCCGGCCTACCGCGGGTCGCGGCAGCTGGCCGATCTCGTGCTCGCCGCCGTCCATCTCGACGATCCGGACCCGCCCGCGATCCGCGACCGCGATGCCCTCGCGGCCGTTCTGGCGGTGAGCCTGCTGGCCGAGCAGGTCCTCGACGGGACGATCGCCGCGACCCGCGACAAGCTCGTGTGGCTGCAGGAACCGGTGGCCGGCCCGCCTCGCGACGCCGTGCTGCGCGCCCTGCTCCGGCACGGGCTGCCCGCTCCGATCGCCGCCGTCGTCGACGAACTGGCACGGGATTCGGCCGAGACGGTGTGGCAACGGCTGGTCGCGCAGGGCGTCGCACAGCGAGCACGGTCGCGGCTGCGACACGGTCCCGGGTACGCGTTCACCGTCCTCGCAGCCCGCCAGTGGCCGCGTGCACTGCTCAGCAGCGCTCCCCACCGGCCCGGTATTCCCGCCCACAGCGCGGCCCCGCTCGCCGTCGCGCTCTGGCGCGTCCTGCGTGCCCTCGGCCTCGCCACGTTCAGCCTCCCGGCCGGGAGCCGGGCGTGGCTGGAGGCCGCTGATCCGCCCCCCGGGATCGAGCCGCTCCTGCGGTCCCTCCCCGCACCACGAGCCTGACCGGCCCGCGCCCGCACTTCGCTTCCACCCTCTCGAAGGGCACGTCGCCGTGTCCCTGTGTTTGCCCTGTTTCCGTTCGATCGCAGGAGGTTTCACGCATGCGCAGGTCTTCGTTTCCGCGTCGCCGCCGCCGCACGGCGGCGATCGCGGTGGTCGGCACCGCGATGCTGGCCGGCACCGGGGGGGGTGCGGCCTGCTCGGCGGCTCCGAACCGACCCGCGGGCCGGACGGGCGCGACCCCGTCGTCGTGGCAGAAATGCCGTTGCTGGACGTCGCGCCCCTGCACCTGGGCATCGAGCGCGGCATTTTCGCCGACGCCGGAGCGAGCGTGTCGAGCACGACCGCGTCCAGCGGACAGGCCGCGATCGCGAAGCTCGCGTCCAAAGAAGTCGCCATCGCCTACGCCAGCGACGTCGCCGCGGTGCTCGCGGCCACCCGCGGGGTCGGTGATCTCGCGATCATCGCCGAGGCATCCTCGGCGGCGCCCAAAACCATCGAGCTCGTGGTGCCGAAAAACGGGTCGGTCAAGACAGTGAACGACCTGCCCGGCAAGCGGATCGCGATCAACGCGTCGAAAGGGCTCAGCGACACCCTGGTCATGGCCGCCCTCAACGTGCGCAACGTTGCTTACCAAGACATTCGTTGGGTCGAGATGCCGTTTCCCAACATGGCGGGCGCGCTGCGCCGCGGCGATGTCGACGCCGCGTCGACGGTCGAGCCGTTCGTCACCGAAGCCGCCAAGGACGGCGACGAGGAGTTGCTCGACCTCGCCTCCGGAGACACCAGAAATCTCCCGGTCGCCTGCTACCTCACGACGAAAACGTGGGCCCGCAGCCATCCGTCCGACGTCGCGGCGTTCAGGAACGGTCTGCGCCGCGCCGCCGACCTCGCCAACAGCGACCGCGCGACTGTCGAGAAGTCCGTCGCCCGCTACGCGCAGATCAAAGAGGGCGACGCCAAACTGGTGACGTTCCCGTATTTCCGGGCCGACGTCGCACCGGTTCCGCTGCAGCGCGTCCCCGATCTGCTCGCGCGCTACGGCGTGATCGGTTCCCGGTTCGACATCAACAGCCTGCTCTTGCCCGCGAAGCCGTGACCGAAGGGGCGAATACGCTGCGGTGAAGTCCTCCCCGCCGCGGTGCGGGGAGGGCTTCACCGCGGCGGCGGTCAGGACACGTCCGACGAGTTCGACGCCCAGGTGTTGCATTGCTTGACCCGGTTTTTGGTCGCGCCCTGCTGCCACCAGGCGATGGCGTGCCGGTCGCTGCCGTGGTCGCGGGGGCCGCCGTTGTGGTCGCCGCGGTCCTCGCTGTTCCAGGCTTCGGTGTAGATGTTGCGGTCGACGTCCCCGCCTCCCGCGGCGTGGGCGGAGCCCAGGAACATCCCGCTGAAGCACTGCGCCTGCAGCTCCAGCCGCCGCGACAGTTCCAGCCCGGCGGCGGAATCGGCGCCCGCGTCGTATCGGGCGTCGTCCATCGCATCGGACACCCCGGACAGTTGCTGCACGTGGTGCCCGTACTCGTGGGCCAGCACCGGGAGATAAATGCCGGGATGCGCGCCGTACTGCTCGATTTGGAGTTTGTCGAGCGGCATGTAGATGGTGCGGTTGGTCGGGCAGTAGTAGGCGGCGAAACTGTCGCCGGCCGATCCGCACGGGCTCTGCATCTGCCCGGACGAGGCGACCACGAGGTGCGGGCTCTCGAACGGCAGTCCGGCGGCGGCCAGCACCTGGGACCACACGGCGTCCAGGCACCGGACTCCGGATTCGAAGAACTGTGCGGCCCGGTCGCGGTCGGGTCCCCAGCGGCTGAGCGTGCATTGCCGGTTCGGCAATCCGATGTCCGCGCGCTCGAACAACGGGTTGTCCGCCAATGCTTTGACCGGACGCGGCCCCGCGGGTGTCGGCTCCGCGCGGGTCGTGGCGGCGGGTTCGCTGCTGGTGGCGCGGGTGCCGGGGGCGTCCGAGGCGCTCGGCGCGCTGCCGGCGGTGTAGCGGGTGGGCGCGGGCGGGCTGTATGCGGTGGGGTAGGTCGGCGCGGGCGTGCTCGCCGCGGTGGTGCGCTCGCGCGGGCGGACCGCATCGCCGATCGCTCCGATGGCGACGAACAGCAGCAGGACTCCGAAGACCCCGCCCAGTCCGATGAGGACCGCGCGCCGCTTCTTGCGCGGCGGCCCGGCGGGAACCGCACGGGTCCCGTATCCGCGCGCGCCGGGATACGGCGGCCTGACCGGGGCGGCGGGCGCCGGGACGGAATACCCTGTGGGCACAGGGTAACAAGTCGGTCCGTTGTGGACTGTCGGCGTCGGGGCAGGAGGCTGCCAGGCGGGAAGGTGTTGCCCTGGATGCATTCCCGGCCCGGGCGGCAGCGGGTACGGCGGCGGGAGCGGCGGCGCTGCGGGCGGAACCGGGTACGGCGCGCCCTGCGGTGGCCAGGTCATCGGCATTCCCCCTGCGATTGCTTTTTCCGCGCGGTCGGCTTTGTTCGTTGCCGCCCCGCCCAGCCTAGCGGTATTGCTCTAAGGTTTCGGCCGTGGCGAGGAAATGGGTTTCCGCGGCGGCTGTCGCCGTCTTGACCGTGCTGACCGGAATAGCGCCGGCAGCGGCGTATCCCGGTCAGGGAACGCATTCCGCCGGCGGCGCTTCCCCGGTTTCCGACGCCGTCGCCGACATCGGGCTGAAATTGCTGCGCGACGGCGGCCTGCAGGTGACGGAGAAGATCACCGTCCCCGACGGAGGACGGCTGGCGGCCGATCTGCCGCTGCGCGTCCCCGGCGACGGCGGGCCGGACCGCGTCTACACGGTGCGGTCGGCCGTCCTCACCCGGGCGTCCGCGTCGGCCTGGACCGACGACCGGCTCGGCCTGACGTTCCCCTCCGGCGAGTCCACCGTGGTGTTCACCGCGGACGGCGCGCTGTCGGATGTCGGCGGCGGCCAGCTGTTGCGGTGGCCGGCGCTGGGCGGGTTCGATCAGCCGGTTCGGGAGGTGCGGGTGTCGCTGCTCGCGCCGGAACGCCCGGGCGAGCCGGTGGCGTGCGTGGTCGGCGGCCGGCAGGCGTGCACGCACGCCGAGATCGACGGAACCGGCGTGCTGCGCGCGCAGCAGCGCGGTCTGCGCGCCGGGGACCTGATGGAGGTGTCGGCGACCCTGCCGCCGGGCACCGCACCGGCGAACGCGCAGGCCGCGCCGAGGCTCGCGGCGGAGGAGGCGACGGCCGGCCCGTTCTCCTTCGGGCCCGCGGAGGACGCCGCGCTCGTCGCCCTCGTGACGCTGGTGACCACGGCCAATGTCGTCGTGTGGCTGCGGAGACGGGCCGCGGCGGCCGCCGGCGCCGATGTCGCCGTGCACGTTCTGGCGCACCGCGACGGGCGGACGGTGTTCGCCTCGCCCGACGGGGTGCTGCCCGGGCAGGTCGGCACCGTGGCGGACGGGTCGGCCGATCCGGAGGACATCGCCGCGACCGTGCTCGACCTCGCGGTGCGGAACTACCTCTGGCTTGCCGAGCTGCCGGGTCCGGACTGGCAGATCTCCCGCGGCAGCCCGCCCGGCGGCGACTTGCGCGAGTACGAGCGTCTGGTGCTCGAGGCACTGCTGCCGGAAGGCACAGACACGGTCCTGCTGTCGCGGGCGCACGGTGCCGGCACCGCCGCGATCCGGGACGCGATGTACCGGGATGTCGTGGCCAGCGGCTGGTTCTCCCGCCGCCCGGACCTGCCTGCGGGCAGGCTCGCGCTGCCCGGCATGCTGCTGTGCGCGCTGGGTGCGGCGGCGACTGCGGTGCTGGCGGTCACGGTCGGCCACGCGCTGCTGGGCGTCGCGGTCGCGATCGCCGGGTTGGGCCTGGGCGCGGCCCGCGCGCTGCTGCCTGCCCGCACCGCCCGCGGCGACGCGGTCGCCGCGCGGATCACCGGCCTGCACCGTTACCTGAGCGCAGTGCGCGCCGAGGACATCGAGTCCCCGGCGGACCGGGAGACGGTGTTCTCGCGGTCGCTGCCCTACGCGGTGGCGCTGGGCGAGACCGAGCGGTGGCTGGCGGCATTCGCCGGCCTGGACCCGGCAGATGACCGCACGCCGGGGCTGTCGTGGTTCGGCGGCCTCGAGGCAGACCGCGACCTGGCGCGGTTGCGGCGGCAGGTGCCGAAGTTCCTGTCCGCGCTGAACGAGGTGCTGGCTCGCAACGATTAGTGATGCCCGTAGATCCCCGGTCGCGGCCAGGCTGCGAGGCGAGATGAATCCCGCAGTGCGTCCGCCGAGCCGGACCGTCGCCGCGGCACCCCGTCCCGGATGCCGCGATGGGCACGGCGAGGGCCGGGCTCGCGGGTGCGGCGCGACGATTCCGGCGGGCAGCGACAGGCGCGGATCGGCGCGGCGAATCAGGGTTCAGCCCGGGTTTGGCGGAATCCGGGGTATCTCCACCGTGGCGTCGGGATCCCAGTCCGGCGGCGGGCGGTTGTCCCGCCGCGTGTAGAGCCACAGCACCAGGGCCAGCGTCCCGAGCGTGATCGCGATCCCGGTCACGACCCCGGCCAGGTACACGATCATCCGGACCTCCGAGGCCGCAGCGCGCCGTCGGCGATGACCCGCTCGTGCCGCTTGATGTGCTCATTGCTCGTGACCTGGTTTGCGCTTCCATTCGGCGTGCAGCGCCGTGAGTTTCGGGTTCCTGTGCACTTCCGGCGTGTACCGGGTCCGTTCCACGAGGACGCCCTTCACGCGCCTGTGGGACCAGCCGGTCGGCCGCGCGGTCAGTTTGACGCTCCGGTTCTGCCGGTACAGGTCGATCATGCGCGCGATCTCGTCGGCGCTCGGCTCCGGGAACCACGGTTCGTAAAGATTCCGCTCCACAAGGATGTTCAGCACGGTGTTGCAGGACCGGCCGGTCGTCTGTGCGGTCTGCCGGACGTGTCGGGTCATGGCGTAGACGGCGATGATCTCGTCGATCCGCGCGTCGGCGATGAGACGGTGGAAGGGCCCGGCGGGGGGTGTTGCCGGTCATGCCGTTGGGCCGCCGCGCGTCATCTCCCGCACACAGGCCCGCGCTTCGTGGAGGGTGTCTGCGACGAACACCCGCGCTCGGGGGTTGAGCCGAGCGCGGTCCTCGGGGGGGTTGGGCTCGGGCCGGGTCCCGGCGAGGAAGACCGCGTGCGCGCCCGCGCGGGTCGCTCCGAGCACGTCGCATTTCCACAGGTCGCCGAAGTGCATCAGCTGGTGGGTTTCCACGCCGTAGTCGGCGGCGATCCGTTCCCACAGCCTCCGGTCCGGTTTGCGCTTCCCCAGGTCGTAGCTGGCATAGACCGCGTCGAGCATCGGGAATTGCCGGTGCAGGGCGGCCAGTTGCATCGGGCCGGTGGTGGAGGGGATGTTGGAGAGCACGACGGCGGGCGCGCCGCCGGTCATCTCGATCATGTCTGCGACCGCGGACGGCGCGTAGTCGTAGCCAGCGAATCCGGACCAGTGCGGGTGGTCCTGCGGCAGGTCGGGGACGGTGCCGGTGAACCAGTGCGGCGGAAGGTCGGCCGGGTCGACGCACGCCTCCTCGCAGAAGCTCTCCATGGCCTCGCCGTCGGGCATCGGGGTGCGGTGGGCGAACGTGCGGCACGCTTCGTCGACGTCGGCGGCCGGCAGCGGGCTGAGCCGCTGCACGAACTCGTGCATCCGCACGCCGGTCGTCACGCCGAGCGTGCGGACCGCGTCGAACACCAGCAACTTGATCGCGCTCATGCCCGCCCGCTTCCGTGGGAGCGGGGCTTCGGGGACACGAGAGCCGGCGGTCCGGCGGCGAACCGGATGGTGTTGTCGGGACGCAGGCGTGCGCCGGACGCGCGGTCGCTGTTGGCGAGGTCGGCGGCGTTGTCGGGCAAGGGGTTCATCCTTCGGTTGTGGACGGGCCCTGTGGTGCTGGGCGCGGCGGCGTTGTCGGGCAAGGGGTTCACGGTCGTCCGCGCGCTGCGGGTGTCGTGCTCGCCGGGGCTGGCCAGGGCGGGGCTGCACGCCCGGATCGCCCGTGGCGGTGCGGTGGCCGCGCGGATCATCGGCCTGCGCCGCTGCCTGCGCGACGTGCGCGCCGAAGACCCCCGGGTCCCCGGGACCGGGAGACGGTGTTGTCGCTGTCGTGTGCGGTGGTGCTGGGCGAGACCGATCCGTGGGTCGCGGCGTTCGTCGGCGTCGTCGCTCATCGGCGAGGATTTTCCTTTGCTGTCAGGGGTTCTGTGCGGGTTCCGTTTGTGCCCGTATCGCGGAAACGCCCGCCCGCGGGCGGTTCCGGCAGAGGTCGCCGCCGCCTGCGACGCGCGCGGCGAGGAACAGCCGGGGCAGCCTGTCGTCAAGAAGGCTGCCGCGGCGGCTACGCCGCGTGCTCCGCGCAAGAGCCGGGCACGGCAGCCGGTCGCGGCGTGCGTCCGCGGCAGGACAGGGCGCATGGTCGCCGAGGGCTCGCCTGGAGCAGGGACGGGCCCTGCGCGTGACCTGCGGAAGGCCTCCTCGCATTCGATGCGGCGCGTGTCGAGTCGCGCCAGAGCGGGTGGGGCGCGCACCGCCGGGGCGAGATGGCCGTCGCGCTGACGGTCACCTGAAGTGCGCTTCGACTGTCTGGGCCATGATCGATTCCGCCTTCGCGAAACCGTCTTGCGGCAGCGGGGGGTACGGGTCGGGCGCGTACTTGCCGCGGCCGCTTCCTGCTTTTGCCTGGACGTGCAGGTTGCCGGGTGCTTGCAGGTCGTTCGTCGGCGAGAGGTAGATGTCGCAGGTCGTCTTCTTGTCGTCGGTGTAGACGACTGCCGCCTTTCCCGCGATGACCGTTTCCCGCCTGTCCGGCGCATCCTGGCCGTAGCCGCCGGGGGCGTCCTCCGGGGTGACGTTCACGCGGATCGCGAGCTCGTGGGCGGAGTCGACGAAAAAACAGTGCCGGCCCCACGTCACGGGCACGAATTTGCTGCCGTACACGGCGGTGACAGCGTCGTGGAACGCCGCGCAGGCCACGTTCCGGTTGCGCGCCGCGTCGGTCATGATCTGCTGCGGCGAGGGGGCGAGCGCGACCGGCTGGTACG
Organism: Amycolatopsis rubida; assembly: GCF_900115345.1. Classification (GTDB taxonomy): domain Bacteria; phylum Actinomycetota; class Actinomycetes; order Mycobacteriales; family Pseudonocardiaceae; genus Amycolatopsis; species Amycolatopsis rubida. The sequence continues at coordinate 106,633 of NZ_FOWC01000010.1, forward strand.
GCTCGCAGTCCGGCATCGCGAAGGGCACGCCGAGGTCGACGCACGCGCCTCGGGCGTTGGTGTCGTGGTCGTCCGGCGCGTACAGCAGCTCGGTCGCCGGGGGAGCCTGCCCCGAGGGTTTCGCTGCCGCGAGGCCGATCACGCGCTCGGCGAGCGCCGCGGCGGCGTCGCAGGTCCGTGCGGAGACTTTCACGGTCACGTCGGCGACCCATCGGTTCTGGGCGCCGGACGGGCCGTCGTCCCAGACGGCGTGGCACTGGTCGCCGAGCTGCTTGAGGCCGAGGGTTTTGCCCGCGATCGACCGCGGCTGGCCGGACAGTTCGGTCGGGGTGTCGTAGAACAGCTCGAGCGCCGGTCCGGGGTCGGGGGCGCCGGCAGGGTGGGTGGCGCATCCCGCGAGCGGGTCGGCACCCAGGGGCTGGTACTCGTACTTCGTCGCGTCGCCCCGGAGCGCCGCGGCCAGCAGTGTGCAGCCGTCCCAGGCGGCGTAGGGCCGGTTCGCCGGCGGGATCGAGGCCGGGTGCCGCAGCTGCGCCACGGCCGCCTCCGCGTAGGGGCGGAGGACAGCGCAGGCCTCGCCGGCGCCGGCGGGCCCGGTGTAGGACACCTCGACCGCCAGCTCGAAGCTGACCGGGAGCACCAGCCGGCACGTCGGGCGGTCGCCGGGGGCGGAGTACTGGTACGCCTTGGCGCCCGCGAGCACCGTCGGTGTGCCGGCGTAGCGCTGGAGTTGGTCGGAGAGCGCGCCGACCCTCACCGTCACTCCGGCGTCGGCCGAGACGTAGCGGGGCGACGCGGCGAGAACGCACGCGTGCGGTCCGATCGCGAAGGCGGTCGCGTCGGGCGTGCCGCGTTTCCGCGCTCCCGCCGTATCGGCGAGCGCGCAGGGGTCGATGGCGCGCAGCGCGGCGGTGACCGCGGCGGTGTCGCGGCCCGCCGGCGCGGGGGTGTGTTGCTCGGGCTGCGTGCCGCCGTTCGGCGCGTCGCCGCTGCCGAGCAGCGATGGCACGGCGATCGCTGCCGCCAGGACGATCACGAGCGTCGGAACCAGCCACAGCCACCGTTTCTTCCGCGGCGGGGTAGGCGGCGGCGCGGCCCGTCCGCCGGGGTGCTGGCGGAACTGTTGCGGTCCGAACTGTTGCGGTCCGAACTGTTGCGGTCCGAACTGTTGCGGTCCGAACTGTTGCGGTCCGAAGTGCTGCGGTCCGAAGTGCTGCGGTCCGAACTGGTGGTGCGGCTGGTGCCCGTACTGGGGCACGCCGCCGTAGGGCGCGGTCATGCGGGTCCTCCTGGCATGCGCACGGACTCGTGGTGGGCGGGTGTTCCGTGTTTGTTCCCGAGCTGCGTCCGCAGGTGGTGCGCGCGCACGAGGTTCGCGATTGACGGTGTTGCGCGGGGCGTGAGCGCGGTCGCCCTCGACGTCGTCGGGCTTGCGCCGGTCGAGAGTGTTCTGTCCGCCGGCCGGGAGACGCCGTGTCCGTCGTGCGTCGAGGTGTCGCCGGCGGCCGTGTCCGCCGCGCCGGGCTCGAGGGCGGCGAGGAGTTCGTTGTCGGTCTCCGGCGGCGGGATGCGTTGCGCGCGCACGCCGCCGGGGTTCGGGACTGCGGTCCTGATCCCGTGCGACCGCAGCAGCTTGTGCAGGCAGCGCAGGGCGGGCAGGCCGTGGCAGAGCCCGTCGCGGACCGGCGCGGGGTCGCACCCGGCCGCGAGCGCTCCCGTCGCCGCCGCGGCCGTCAGCGCGAGCGCGGCGCGGGTCGCGCGGGTCTCGCCCGACCTGCCGGATCGCCGGCGGGGCCGGGAGCGGGTGTCGCCGAGCTGTTTCACGGCCGGGGGCCAAGGCTCGGCCGACGGCACCGGGTCCGTGCCGGGATCCTGTGCAGGGCTGGTGTCGTCGGTCATCGGAGTTTCCTTCGCTGTCAAGGTTGTGCGCGGCTGATCTGTGCGGGTTCCGGTGGCCGGATCAGCCGCGGCGCAGGTTGTCCAGCACCTGTGCCGCCACGTCGCGGGCGGACTGGCACGGGTCCTTGTCGCCTTTGCGCGCTGGTGATTGAGTGATCGAGACGTCAACGGTTTCCCGGTCGCTGGTTCCCAGCGCGACAGTGCATTCGCCGAAACGTGCCCGGGGGTCGTCCGTGCCGTAGGCGACGACGGGGTACCCGGCGACCGGGTCGAGGGGCAGGAAGAAAGGGTAGACGCCGCCCTTGGCGCGGTAGATCGACGTGAGGCCCAGCTTGTCCACGGTAGGGAATACGATCACGACCTGTGCCTGGGAGAACCATCCGCAAGCCGGCCCGCCAGGGCCGTGCGGGTCCGGCTCGGCCCGGACGTTGCCGCCGAGGAGGTCGGATACCTGCCCTGAAGCCAAGGCGTCGCACGGATTCTGCCTGAACCGGGAGACGTCGAGGGGGTTTTCCACCTTCGGCACGCCGGGGCCGGGGACGTCCTCGGCCGGTGTGCTGCGCGCCGCGTGGTCCGGCCGGGACGCGGCCTGGTCGGCGCCGGAGCAGCCGGCGACGACGACGCAGGCGAGCGCGAGGACGGCGGCCGTCGAGAGGAAGCGGGATGCGGCCGCAGCGCGCTCGGTGCCGGGCGGGGTCGGGTGCATCAGGGTTGCCTTCCGTCGTGCGGTCCGGTGGTGCGGTTCGCGGCGCTGGCAGGCCGCGGGACGGGGCGGCCCTCCGCGCGATCGCATCTGCGCGCCGGCTTCGGCGGCACTCGATGCACGTTGATGTGCCTCATCCGCTCCACTGCGGGTGCTATCAGTGCGGTCACCAGGTCGAAGCCGACGAGCGGCCCGAAGGAGAGGAGAATCGCTATCGCTGCCGGTGGATCCGGTGACCGAAAGGAAGCGAGTCCAGCAGCTGCCCCTTCGTTGCAGTCCTGCGGATCACAAGAAGGAGGGGCACCAGGAGTACAACGCCGAGCGCCACTGCGTCGCCAGGCCTGCGCCGCAGAGCACGGATATGGTCTTTGGCCGGCTCGCAGAGGCAGCGCGTCACGACAGCTCCTGCGTCTGCTGTCGGTGAGCTTCGATAGTGCCGGTGATGAAGTCGGCGTGCCGAGTCAGGTCGGTCGCGACGACCGGTGCTCCATGTTTTTTCGCCGAGAACAGTCCGACGCATCCTCGGCTGACCAGACCGATCACCAGCGGTTCACGGTCCGCATCGCCTTGTGGGCACACCCATACCGGTCCGCCCGAGAATCCTTGGTCCATGTCGTTACCACCGGTATTGGCGATGCACATCTCGCCTAGCCCGAGACCGCCAGACAAGCCGATCTTCAGCGGCAGCACCGCCGTATCCACATTCGAGAGCCGCCCGGTTCCTTCCGGGCCACGAGTCCAGCCCATCACGCTTACCGGGTCGAATTCATCGAGCATCGGTTCGGTGGCCACCGTCGCAACCGGATGCGCGACAGGCTCCCGCAGTCGTAACAACGCGACATCGTGAGCCCCGTCGCCCCGCTTGGGCCGTCCTTTGAGACGGTTCGGTGACGCGAACGCGGGGTGCGGCACGATCGAATCCACTGGTGAAATCGCACCGCCCTGGCCGAGCACGCGGGAGCCGACTCGGACATGGAACTCCTTGTCCGCGGTCGGAATGTCCCCGAGCCGCATCACCTCTCGATCGATAGTTGCTGTGACGGCGTGCGCGCAGGCGAGCACCCAATCCGGCGCAATCAGCGTGCCGACGGCAGTGAAGAAGTTCTCCCTGTCGTGTTCGGGAGCGTTGTACTCGATGGCGACGACAGTTTGCGCCGCTGTCTCATCTGCCTCACCTGCGCTTGGACAAAAAGGCAGGCTGCGAAGCGTTTTCACGTGCCGGCGTGATGCCGCCGCATAATAGGGGGACAGGACGATCTTCTTCAGCAACATGTACTGCCTTTCAGCTCTGCTTCTGGTTTCGTCTCGGCAGTCGTGCCGATCTCTCCGTGTGGTCCAGCGGGGGCACAGTCGAGAACGACTGAATCGCCGTGGTCGACCAGGTGGAATCCGCTCGGCACCGAGTTCTGGCGGAGCCAGGCCAAGGCCTTTTGCCCTGCGACTGCCAACTGGCACAGGTCAGTCTCAGCAGAATCGGCCGGGCGTTCCGCTGCGCCCCGAATCTGGCAGGACGCGAAGTAGTCGTTTCGCCAACCGCGGCGTGTTGCGAGGTCGATGAGGCCTAGATGCACCTTCTCTCGGCGACTCCCGCGTACCTGGACACCCGGCGAGAGCATCCGATCGACGCGAGGCCAGGTCGGTGCTACTACCGTTTTCTCCGTCTCGGTCGGCGCATCGTGGGGCCGACGTGTGATCTGGTCGGACATGATCGAAACTCCATAGCCTGTTCTTCGTGGCGACGCGGCCCGGCCCGGCCGGCGGAGGAGGGGGATAGGCCAAACCGGGCCGCGCCCGGCTGTCCTTCCAGGTGGCGCCGAGGAAGGACAGCCCGTTGGTGGGTGGGGTGATGCAGCCTGCATCACCCCGGCAGGGGCTCACCGCCGTGTTGGGAAGCTCCGAACGTCAGACTGAGGAGCGCCTGGCCGAGGTTCGGCAACGTGGTGACGTCGGCCAGCGCGTCCGTCCACGAAGTTGGGTTAGGCATGTGTCGGTTCCTTGTTGTCCGGTGCGCGCGGCAGGCGCCGGCGCGCGTCTGGATCGCCTTGAGGGGCCCGGTGCGGGGCCGGTGGAGCACGCGGCGGCGCGCGCGACGGATCCGACGACGAGCGCGGTGCGCGGGGCAACGGCTGGCTCCTCTCTTCTGTGTCCTGCCGCACTCGGCGGCCTTCCGGGCTGTCTCCGCGGCCACTGCGAATCGGGACGGCGGCCTGGTGTGCGGCTGGCGCGCGGGCGAGCGGCGTGCGAGCCCGGGTTCTCCAGAGCCGGGCGACCGATGCCGTCCCCCCCGTGGCGGGGCGCGTCACCGGCCGACCTTCCGAACAGGTCGCCGTCCGCGCCGGGCGCCAGGTCCCGTTTTTCGCCGTTGTCACGGAGCTCGTTCCGGCAGAAGGTCTCCGCAGGGCTTTTCCGGCGGACCGAACTCCCGATGCCAGCCGATCCGGGAGAACTGGCCGAGCAACATGGGGTTCCAGTCCAGGAATTTCCTGGCCTTGTGGTATTTGCACACGCATTCGGCCCAGTCCTCGTAGGTGGCCGGATCGAGGACGACCTCCGGCGAGGGGCCGATGTTGCGGGCCACGTATTCGTCGTAGGACAGCGTTCCGAACCAGGCTGAGCGGGCGAACCCGTACAGGGCTTGGTCCCAGCGGAAACGCCCGCCGATGCGCGCTTCGCTGCAGAGCCACGCCAACTGGCCCTGGTCCCCGATCCCGGTGCCCCGCTCCAGGATCATCGCCCAGGTCTCGCAGACGATTCCGCGGTCGAACTCCTTGCGGTCGAACTCCTTGCGGTCGACCAGGCGCCTGTGCAGGCGGATCGCGTTCTCCTTCAGGAACCGGTCCGCCGCGGGCTCCAGGACCAGGGGATCTTTCGCTGTCGCAGTCATCTCCGACACAGTCATCTCCGAACGGTCAGGACGGCGTGGAGCCGCGCGCCTGCGGCTCCACGCGGGTCGTCGATCAGAAGCGGTCGTCGCCCGGGCGGGAAAGACGAGTTCCCGGACAGTTGCGTGCGCGTCTGCCTCGCGGACTCGCGCACGCCGGCGCAAGGAGCCGGGCTCCGAGCTGGCTGCCCTTTCCGGGGCGGCGTCGCATGCTGATGCGCCGGGGCCCTCACGAATCGGCCCTCCGGCGACGGTTCTCGCGCAGCACGCTCGCGAGTGCTTTCGCGCGTGCTGCGCCGAGACCGGGGACCCCGTTCCAGCGCGTCTCGCCCACCGACGAGAGTTCTGCGAGGGTCGTGAACCCTGCTTCCGCCAGGGCGTTGCGGGTCGCTGTCGGGAGCGGCGGGGCCAGGCCGTCCAACGGGGTCGCGGGGCCGGACAGCGGCGTGAGGCGCAGGCGCGCCGGGCAGTCGGGCCTGGCGAGGTCGCTGCGCAGCTGCGCAGCGAAGGAGGTGCTTCCCAGGATCAGCACCTCCGCGCTGCGTACGGCGACGACGGTGGCTTTCTCCTCGGATCCGGAATTGGCGTCGCTGCGGACGAGGGCGATGAAGTGCAGTCCGCCGCGGATGTGGACGGCGACCTGTTCGAGCGCGCTGTCGGCGTCGTCGGTCCGCCACAGCGCTGCCCGGCTGCCGAGGCGACGGGCGGTGATCGACACCGTGTCGTGGTCGGGGAGCGCGCGCGGGCGGGCAGCGACGTCGGGGGCGGTTGCTTTCTCCCGGGCGGGGCGGGGGTCGAGGGCGCTCAGCCGCGCGACGAGGTCGGCCGGGCCCAGCCCGCACAGCTCGGCCATGGGCTCGATCGCGACCGGCTCCAGGTCGACCTCGAGCGGATGCCCGGGATGGCGGAGCATCGCCGCCGCCCAGCGGGCCATCGGGGCCAAGCCCGGGTCGTCGCTGGCCGCGAGAACGGGCAGCCGTACCCGCAGGCGCCCGGGTTCGCGGCCGAGGATCCGCAGCTGCACGGAGGCGAGCAGGTCCTGCGGAAGGACGTCCATCGCGGCGCACAGCTCGACCAGCCGGTGCACCGTGGCCTGCCGCGTGCCCTGTTCGTAGCTGGTCAGGGTCTGCAGGGCCACCTCGACGCCGGGCTGATCGAGCATATTCTTGCGCGTCCACTTGCGGCCCGTGCGGCGCTTGCGCAGCTCGTCCCCGAGAACCAGGTTGTACAGCTCGGCGTCTTCGGCCAGGACGGCCAGGGTCCCGGGCCGGTGCCCGAGCAGCGATACGGCATCGTCCTCGCCGCCCGCCGACGCGCAGCGCGTGTTCGTCGCTGCGTCCGCTCCGATCGGAGCGAGACGAGGCGGCGCGGGATCGGCGGCCTCGCCCGCGCCGGGAGAAGGGGGATCGTGCAGCGCGAGGGTGCCCGGCGCGCTGAAACCGTGCTGGGGCAACGTGGCTCTCGGCAGCCGAGAACGCTCGCCTGCGGTCATGGGAGAGGTCCTTGCGGAGTCGTCGGGAACAGGACGGGATGGGAAAAGCCGGCGGGCCGGGGCGCGCCCGGCCCGCCGGTGTCATCCGGCCAAGGCGAAATCGGGCTGCGCCGGGACGGCCGCGTGGTGCTGGGCGGCTGCGCGGCGCAGGTCGGACTGCGAGACGGCCGCGACGCGCGCCTGCGGCTCCAGAGCACGGACCTGTTCGGCGATCCACCGTCCGTGCGCCCAGATCGAGCTGTACACGTTGACGGTGCCGCAATAGGGTTGCGGGCCGCGCGAGACGAGCATGGTCAGCACGTCGGTGCCGAACAGCTCCTGGGAGCCGCCGCCGCCGGAATCGCCCTGGCAGGCAGCCCCGGCGTTGCGGCCCGGCGCGACGCACACTTCGTCCGCGCCGATGCCCGCGCCCGCGCAGTCCGCGTGCGCGGTGACGCGCCCGTCGGTCTGCCGGAGCCACGGGCCGAGCGGTCCTTTCCACGTGCCCGGGTCCGCGGTGTCACGGCCCCAGCCCTGGGTCGTGACGGTTTTCCAGTCCAGCACCGGCGCGACGATCGCGCCCTTGACGCGGATCGGGTGCTCCAGCTGCACCAGCGACAGATCCCAGACGTAGCCGCGCTTGTCTTTTTCGCCCCAGTCCCACTCTTTCGGGACCAGGAAGCGCTTGACGCCGACCCTCTCACCCTGAAACCGATTGGCGGAGTTGAACACGAACCGGAACGTCGCCGGGTCTTCCGGGGTGGACTGCAGACCCGGCGCGGGACGGTCGGCCCGTTCGGGCGACGCGGCCGTCCTGCCCGCCTTCTCGGCGGCGGCACGGAATTGGGCGTAGCGCGCTTTGCCCTCGTCGGTCATCGACCGGACCTGCTGCGACTGCGGGCCTGGCATGACCGTCACGCACTGCGAGCCGGTCACCAGCAGGTCGGTCAGGCCGTCTTCGTCGGTCCTGAGAGCGTGCGCGCTGCACGTCCCCCAATCCGGGTGGCCGTCCCTGAAGTACTGCCACGACCCGATTCCCGCGCGGGGCGCGTCCGCGCGGACGCCGCCGACGATCGCGCCTGCGGGCGCCGCCGCGGCCAGAAGCGCGACCACGAACGCCAGCACGGCCAGCACCGTCCCGGCCGTTCTTCGCATGACCAAGGGACTCCTCGTTTCTCCCGAAGGGTTGGTTTTCCTTTTTCCCGGAAGGGAAAGGTGATTCCCGGGCAGGGGCGGGACGGCTGCCTCACGGACTCGCGCCGGCCAGCGCGGGTTCCCGGGGCTCCGCGTCCGCCGCCCGTGCCGGGGGCGTGGCGCGGGGACCGGGATCGGCTGGCTCCGACGGAGACGTCCGCGTCGGCAGCGCGAGCTGAGCGGTGTCCGGGACCGATTCGAGCGTGCCGGGCTCGCTTCCGGACGGGACGTCGTCGACGGGCAGGCGTCCGGCGGTCCGCACGACGTCGCCCTCGGCCAGCGCGAGCGCGATGAGGACCCCGACTATCACCTCGTGGAAGCCCGTCGCGAGCACCGCCGCGCACCGCGAGCACCCCCGGTAGTCGAGGTTTTCCTGGGGCACCGCGTTGATCCGGTCGAAGTAGTGCAGCACGGGGCCGCCGCCGCGGAGGTGGCAGAGCGGGCGGATCGTGAGGTCGATCTTGATCCAGGCGAGCCGCGCCGCGTCGTAGGCGTGCCGAGTTCCGTCGCCGTACGCGCGGATCGCCACCCGCCTCGGAACCAGTTCCGTGGGCGGGGGCTGTCGCGAGAGCGAGGTCATGCGGGTTCCTCGGACCGGTAGGGCTGTGTGCTGTTGGGCATCGCGCGGACGGACTTGCCGGTGCACGGCATCGGGACGGCTCTCGGCACCTCTTCCTGGGAAATCTCTTCCGCGAGTCGTGCTCGAAGCGCTTGGACGGTCAGCCGTCCGGCCGTCGGCGGGATCGCGCGCCGTCCCCGGGCCAGCACCCACGCCGCTAGCGGGACGCCGACCAGGAGCAGGACGCACAGCACGACTGCTGCCGGGTGGGCTCCTCCGGCTGACGCGGCGATCCCGGTGACTCCGGTCAACGGGCCGGCCTCGTCCGCTGGCGGGCAGAGACGCCGAGCCCAAATCGGGGCCGGTCACGTCCGGGGCCGCGGGCGGGCCGCAGAGGACCAGGTCGTCTTCAGCAGGGAGGGCTTTCGGCGGAGCGGGCGGGAGGAGGTCGAGCGCGGCGGGCCTGGATCCGGCATGGTGCGCGGGGCGGATTGCCGCGCACGGCACCGTCGTCACAGAACCGCCGGGCAGCAGCGTGAGCCCGCGCGGGCGCGGGGAGTTCTCGCCGCGAGGCCCCGGCAAGTCGAGCCCTCTCGCCGGACCGCCAGGAGTTCCGCGAGCGTCGTCTGGATTTTGCCGCTGTCGCCCAAAGAGTCGAGGTCGTCCGGCGGGATACGCCACGAAAGGGCACCCCAGATCGCTCGGCTCGGCGGCAACGCGACGAGAGTGTCCGGCGGCACGAGTTCGACGCCGGCGGCTTCGTCCAATTCGTGGTGCAGGGGGGTTCCGGCCTCGACAAGGAACCATGCTCCTCGGGGTGACAGTGCCACCGGGCCCAGTGGATGGCGCCCGCCGAACGCGCCCGTTACCCGCCGCCGCTTCGCCGGGACGGAGCGGCTCGGATGTGTCGGGGTGCCACGTCGTGATCCCGTCGCAAACCGGGCCGGGAAGCACCGGGCAGCCCCGCGCGGCGTAGCGCTCGGCGGCCCCCCGGAGCGCGTGCGGCCCTGCGCCACTGACCATCGGCGAACAGGTCGTCGGGTTGACGTGCACCGGAGCGCTTGCTGCATGCCCCGAACTCGGTGCGGGGAGTTCTTCTTGCGCGTGCGGGAGCGGATTGTTCATTTCCCAGTTGTCCTTGGTCGCAACGGTTTCAGGCCGGTCATGCGCGAGAATTCGTCATCACGTCCCGTCTAGTCCCGCTGGCAACGTGGTTCGTCCGACGACGCAGCACGTGATCCGTGTTGCTCCGCCGACGAAAACAGCGGTGGCAAGAATGGGCAGCGGCAGCATCACCGCGGTCGGAGCGAGCACGTGGCGGTCGACATCGTTGGGTCATGACGGCCTCGACCCGGTTGTCGGAGCGGGCTTATCAATGAACCTGTGCTGTGCATATCGTCGAGCGGCGCAGGTGAGAACCGAACCAGGACTGTCGGCTACCCGGAGCCCCAGCAACGCGACGGAAAACGCGTCCAAGGTCGCGGCGTCGGCGTTCTTCCACTCCGGTATCCCCGAGACGATGCTCTCGGCTTCTGCAGGCGTGTGGCCGGCTTCCACCAACCGCACTGCCAGGACCGCGGCGTCAACCCACGCCGGGGCGCGCAACGCCCACGTCCAGCCCACGATGCGGGGAACGCCGCCGTCGCCGATGAGAATGCTGGACTCCGAAAGCTCTCCGTGCGCGATGCTCGTCCCTGAGGACAACACGTCGAACACGTGAAGCTCCATGTCCGTGAATTCCGCAATCCGCTGACGGTCCCAGTCGGTCAGCGTGTGCGGCTTCCTCGTTGCGAGAGTGCGCCACGGCGATTCGGCCGACCACCGCGCGCCCATTGACTCGAAATACGAGCTGCCGGCCACCTCGCGCACGGCCAGTTCGGCGAGCAGCCGCACCAGCGTGCGCAGGTCGCGCGAGCCGGGGCGCAGGTCCACGGGCCGTCCGGGAACGTACTCGTAGCCAGTGACAACCCAGTCCAGGTTCTGATTGCGCCAGAGAATTCTCGGGGCAGTTGACGGCAAGAGCCGGTTCCGCCGCTCCTCCTCGGCCCGCGGCCGAGTCAGACTCTGCGCACATTGACTGGCCGCTTTCACGAACACGACATTGTGCTCGGTGTGCACGATTCCAGAGAAGTCCGCGTTTCCGTCGCAGTCGAGCACCCGGACTATTTTCTCTCCGAGCTGCTTCTCGACGCTCCGACGAACATCGGGAGGGAGGTCCTCCCATCGTTTCTTCCCCACGCTTCTGCCCCTCCCCATGGCGATGTAGATGCATGAGAGCGGCCAGGAACCTGGGCAGTACGCAGGAACCCCGGCCGCAATCCGGTCAGGAGGATGACCACTCGGCGAGTTGCAGAATGGTTTCGAAGAACAGGTCTTCGATCCCCATTTGCGGCGACGGCCAGATCTCTCGCTCCCACGGGAACCCTTCGCGCGGATAGGGTTCCGCACGGCAGGGCTCCCCCGGTCCGGTTCGCAGCAACGCAAGATCCGCGAACTGAACGGTGAAGCGTCGGAAGTACATTTCTCGGGCGTCGCCGCTGATGCCGCTGAGGCGGAAACCGAGCTTGGCCATCTTGGACAAGGCCAAGGCGTCTCGGTTCGTCTCTGGGTCCGGCGGAATGCCGATGACCACGCCGTCAGCAGCGACTGGCTCCGGCCGGAAATTCCGGGGAAGCCAGCGTTCGCTGCTCAGCGTGGTCATCGGGGTCGCCTCCTCCTGCGCTGGAGAAGGCTATGGTCGGACTACGGCGATGGAGTCGTACCCACAATACGACTACACGAACGGACTAAACTGCTACACCGATTCGCTTGGCGAAGGTCCGCAGCCGTGATGCTTTGTTGTCTCGGTCCAGAAGTTCTTCGGTTGTCCGCTTGGGAAGGCTTTGGTGCTGAATCCAGTCCTGTCCTTGCGCCTCGGCTGTGAGCAGCGTGTCCAACGCTGCGCTGTAGTGGCCCGTCCGTGTGAGCGCGAGAGCCTTGTCCGCCAAGTGGCGGCACCGGGATGCCAGCGGCAATCCGTTGTCCCGGGGCATGTCCTTCGCCAACTCCAGGGCTGTTTCGTAGTCTTCGGTGACGACGGCGACGTCGACGGACTGCATGACCACCTGAGAGGGGCCGAAATAGGTTTCGTAGTCGTGGCGGTCGACGCCTATCCGGGCGGCGATCTCTCGTGCGTGGCTGATCAGGTCCCGGGCCTCCTCCACGCGCTGGTCACGCCCGGCGGCGGTCGCGGCCGTGATCACCAGGGATCCGTACGCCGAGAGCGCAGGAAGAGCCGGGGAACTGCCCGGCTCGATCGTCATTGCGGCGCGAATGGCGATCTGGTGGGCATCGGTGTATCGGCCCTGAACCAGCAGCTGCCATGCGATCGAACCGCGGATCGTGGCGTCCAGCAGTTCGTCCTTCCCGTGTTCAGCCGACTCCCTCGCGAGGCGGATGGCAAGCCATGCGGGATCGGTGTGGCCTAGGTGGACCAGTGTGCATCCGGTGCACCAGTAGAGGCGGGACAGGAGCTCGTCGGCGCGTGCCCGCTCATGAGCTGGCACGACAGCCGCGGTGGCTCGCACGTGGGCGATCGTGGCAGGCAGGAGAGCGGTCAGCTTCTCGTATTTGCCGGACCAATACTCACCCCAGGCTGCGCCGGCTTCGCGCTCGGCTTCTGCGATGGTCAGCCTGGATTCGTCCACGTCCGCGTAAGGATCCATGCCGGTCAGGTCGTCCACGGGCGAGAGAACCCGCCTCAATGCCATGACGCCCTCCTCAGGGTTGCCCGAAGGCACTCCCGCGGGAACCTTCACCAGTTGCGACAGGGGGATGTCCAACGCGGTCGCCAGCTTCACCAGCAGATTCAGCGTGGGGTTGTACTCTGCGGCCTGCTCGATCTTGCGAATCGTCTCGACCGACACGCCGGACCGCTCGGACAGTTCTGGCTGCGTCATGCGTCCCCGGTAGCGGCGCAGGTTCGCCGCAAGATCTTCGCGCATGTGAATACACCCTTCGACTCGCCGAATGCCTGATCGGTCTCGACTCACGGTACCCCCGAAAACCATCCTGGCGACGACAGGCCGAAGGCCGCAAGAAGTTCGAAAGACCACGCGATGCGAAGGGAGCGCAGCGGGAGCCGGTCGTGCGCGTTCCTCGCACCGATACTTCGGGGGCGCGCCAACGGCGCTCCGAAATCGCGGCCTTGACCCCCGCTCGTACGTCCACAAAGGACTTTCGGGCGAGCACTGACCGCTCACCATGAGCACCCGACTGCCGGTTCCGGCCCCGCCGCGGCACCTCTCCTGACCGTACCGATCGGAGACCCGCTCGGTCGATGACGGAGCCTCGCGGCTCGTCTGGCCCTCCGCGGCGTCGAGCGCCACGGTGCGCCCTCGGCACTGAAGCGCGATGACCAACAGGCCTCCGGGGCTGTCCATGGCTCTTGACCGACCTGCTGCCCTGACCACCTTCGACTTCGATGGCGAAACTGCCCGCCAGCAGCCAACGCCTCGCCGGCTGTGGGCCCGACAGCGGAGTGCGCGACACGCAAGAAGGCCCGCGCGGATCGAGGGGGAGGTGCAGGGCTCGCCTTCTCCGACCGTAGGGCTCGGGCAACCGCAGGTGTGCCGCCGGACGGAATTCGCTCGTCCGGACGTAATGTGATGCGGTCAGGCAGAGCTCCACGGGTAGGCTGCGCCGAACCTGTCGAACGCCTTGTTCATCTCCTCGTCGCGGCCTGCACCACCGCCGCGTAACGCGCCGATGGCGCGTCGAGCGGAAGCCGTACCAGTATCTCGCGGGATCTCATGTGCTCGACGCTGCCTGTAAGTACATGGCAACACCAACCCCGGACGGACGGGTTGGCGGCAGAACGTTGCGGCCCGGCCGGGATTCGCTGGCCGCGGCCCTGCACTGTCGGGTGGCCGGATGGAGCGATCGCTGCGCGCTTTCCGGGGTCCGGAAGTGGCAAAGCAGCCGACGTATGCGTCGGCGTCCGCAGGGACAGGGCGGCAGCTTGCTTCCGGAGTCACCGTTTGGGCAGCAACTGGTCGCGGAAGCGCCAGGCGCGCTCCAGGATGCATGCTCCTGGTGAGGCCATCGGCTCGTCGGACAGGAGGCGTTTGACGGTGATGTCGTCGAAGGGCAGTCCGTCTGTCACCTTCGACGCTCCGGCCGCGGCCGTCAGGACGCCTTCGGGGTTGACGTCGACTGCGCCGCTGAACAGGGAATCGAACGTGTCGCTGTCGAAGACGACGACGGTGAGGATCGTCGCGGTCAGCGTCAGGGCGTCCATTCCCATTCCGAGGCAGTATGCGGCGACGGTGCCGTCGTGTATTCCGGCGGTGACGTGCGCGTAGAACGGCCAGGCTTGGTAGTCGAGGGGTTCGGCTTGCGACCCGTCTCGTTCGGGCTCGCCGAGCACTTCTTCGGCGTACTCGCGCACGATGTTCTTCCACAGGTCGAAATCGTTTTCGCGGTCTGCTGTGGCGATGGTCGACGGCTGGAACTCGCCTGCTGGGATCAGTCCGTATATTCCGCCTGCCGTAGCGACTTTTTGCGGATCGCGCCAGTGGAGCAGAAAGGTGGGCTCGCCGGAACTGGAGCGGCGGATCGTCAGTGTCTCGATCGCGGGCATGAGCGCTCGTCGGGAGAGGTCGAACGGGTTGCCGATCAGGCCGCGCAGCGGGAGTTCGGCCCAGTTCGCTTTTGGCGGTTCGGCTTGGCACGACGGGGACGCGGACAGTTCGTGGGCCACGGCCTCTGAGATGTCGAGTTTGTCGAAGTAGCTTCCGAGGGTGAAGCGCATCGAGGGGTGCGCGTCGCGCAGGTTGCAGTCCAGCAGGCGGTAGCTTGAGCGGTTTTCGAAGAGCGCGGGCGGGCTGAGGTATTTGATCGCCGTGGTGTATCGGGTGAACCTGCGTCCGGGTGCTCGCAGCGGGAGCACGCCGTGGGCTTCGGGTTCGGTTCCCGTCACGGGGATCTGTTCGACGCTGTCCGACCATTCCAGCGAAATGTCGAACAGCGGGAGAGGCGAGGCCGGCATCCATTGTTTCATGGCAAGGAACGGAGTGTTTCCGATGCGCGCTTCGCTGTCGTACAGCGTCGCGGATGCGCGCGCCAGCTCTCCTCGATGCCTGTTCAGCCGCCGCCGCGCGTTTGTCCACGCTGTCTGGCTTTCGTGCACCCCGTCGACTCGCCCGACCAGTGCTGCGTCGCTCGGCGGTGCCGTGGGTTCAAGGATGCTGCGGGCGATTCCCAGCTCTTCGGGATCGATGTCGAGCTGTGTCGCGACACGCAAGATCAGTTCGATGTCGAATACCTTCCGGCTCCCGCTCTCGATCTTGGAAAGGTAGGACTGGTCTATTCCGAGGATGTTCGCCAGGTCTGCTTGCGTCAGACCTCGCGAACTCCGGTAGGCCTTCAGCACCTCGGGCAGCAACGATGTGTTCAGCTTGAACTCCGCCGGGACTCGTGAGGACAGCCAGCCGTCGTCATTGTGCATCACGATCGTTCCCTCCGGTGCGGCTCATGGCCGCTTCCCGGGCGCGGCCGCGGATCCTGACCCGCCTGCCAGCGATTATGCCTGGCTGTCCTATTCCCTGCCTTCGTGTGCCTGCTGGTCATTGGATCTCGGGCGAGCGGCGCGCGACGCTCGGGAGGAGCGGAGAGGGGAACGACGATGTCGGCACGGAGGCAGCGGCGCTGGTGCTGGGTGATGTCCGCCGCGACCGGAGTTGAGCACGCGGTGTCCGAGACCGCGTTCGCCGCCAGCGTCCGCGCGGGCCGCGGTCGCTACCGGGCGATGTGCGGAGCCGAGTTTCCCGCCGCCTCGATGTGCGATGCCGGGAGCGGCTGCGGCGCGTGCCGCGCGCTGGTCCGCGCATTTCACGCTCCGGGCGCGCATGAGATTTCGGCCAGGCGACGCGGGTGCGGTCGCCTGCGCAGCTGGCGGACGGCCCTGCAACGGCACCGGAGCGACCGGGGAAGACCTCCGCTGGGGCGGCACTGTGCACGGCGCGGACGACGACCCAGTCACCGACGAGCGGGTGCGGCGGTGCTGCTTTCCCGCGCCGCACACGCGGGCCTTCCCGGCGTAGACGGTGCGGCCTGATGGGCACCGCACCCGTCCGGCCGTGGACGTGCCTCGTGGTCGCGGCGGACAGCCCTCTCGGCCTCGTCGGCGCGGCCGTCGACGACATCACCCGGCACCTGCCCGACCCCGGCGTCCCGGACAAGTGCCTCACCTGCGGGGCGGACGCGTACTGGCCGTGCCGGTTCTTCGACGACGCCGGGCACGTCGTGCGCACCGCCAAACTGCCTGTCCGCGCACTCGTCCCGGCCGACTTGCACTCGCGCCTGCCGCCGCCCGACTCGTGCGATGCGCCGGAGTGGCCGTCCCGCGCGCCTGACGAGGAGAAGGATCATGGATGAAGTCCTGAACTCGGAGCTGCAGACAGCGGTGCACCGCCGCCTCGACTACCTCGACGACATGGCGAAGAACGCCGACGACCCGTCGAAGTCGAAGCTGGCCGATACCGCGATTCCCCAGTTGACCGAGGGGTTCCGGGACCTGCTCGCGGCCCACGACACCGACGAGCTCGGCCGCTGCCTCAGCTGCTCCCCGCGGCGGTTCTTCGGCCGTGTGGAGTGCAAGGTCTGGCGAAGCGCCCACCAGCATCTGATCACCGACGCCGACGAACGAGCCACCGGCGGACGCCACCGTCTTCGGCACGGTCAGACCACGTCCTGATCCACCGCCGCGGGCCGGTCGCGCACGGTCTGCGGATCCGCCGGGCTCCGGCCGGCTGCCGCCTGCAAAGAACGTAGAAAACGGCGAAAGCCGTGCAAGACAAGGAAAAGGGAGGACGACATGGAGAACGTGCCGGAGAACGGGGCCGATCAGGCAGAGCGCGGCCGAGCGGTCGAGGAGCCGGTGTTGCTGGTCCGCCTCGGCGAGGTGTCCGCGGCGACCCAGGGCATAGGCATTGGCCACTCGGAGGACAAGCGGCGGGCCTACAACTGATCCGTCACGCTGGTGCCCGGCCTCCGGACCGGGCACCAGCGTCGTGGCAGCAGACAGGAAGGGGAGGACATGCGCTGGTTCGGAGGTTTCGCTGCGGCAGCCGCCCCGCCGCGCAGCCCGGTGGGGCACGCGAGGATCTGGCCCACGGTGCCGGGATGCTGGACGTGCGGCCAGTGGGCAGGGCACGAGGTGCGTGCGACGTGGTCTGGACCCCGGTTCGTCGCGGTCGTCGGCGCCTGCGGGATCGCCGCGGCCGAATTGGCTCGGCTCGCCGAGCGCGCGGCGTGCCGGACGACGTGGCGTGGCGCTGGCCGGGCAGTTACACGACGGTCGAGGTCACCCGCACCGCGACCCGGGTCTGGACCGATGTCGGCGGCGCGTGGCCGATCTACACCGCGACGGCGGACAGCGGAATTTACTGGGCGTCCAGTTCCCGCGCCCTGGCAGGGCTCGGCGGGGCGCGGCCGGACGTGGACCGGCTCGCCGCTTGCCTGCTCGCGCCATTCGTGCCGGTGCTGCTGGCCGAGCGGTCCGCGTTCGAAGGCGTCGCGCTGGTCCCGCCGGGACACCGGCTCACCGCGGACGGCGACGGGGCGCGCGTGGAGCGGGTGTGGCAGCCGCTGCCGCGGGCGGGTTCGCCTGCCGGGCGACTGCGCAGGGAGCTGGCCGCTGCGGCGAAGGTGCGTCTGGATACCGCGGCGTCGCTGACGTCGGACTTGTCCGGCGGGTTCGACTCCACCGCGCTGGCGCTGCTGGCCGCGAGCCAGGCCAGGCCGGGGCAGGACGTGACCGGGGTGACGGTGCATCCCGCCGGACGCGCCAGCGGCGGCGACCTGGACTACGCACGCCTCGCCGCGCAGCACGCGGGTCTCGCGCGCCGCCTGCTGCCGTTGACCGGCAAGCACGCCCCCTACAGCGGGCTGGGCGAGGTTCCGGCGCGGCGACGGGGCCTTCCGCCGCACGGCGCACCCGGCGCACCGACGATCACCCGCCGCGCATCCAGCTCGCTCTGGCTGCCCGGTGACTTCTGATGCCCGCCTTGGCAATCATGGGCAAGCACTGGGCGGAGCAGGAACCGGACGGCTACGGCTGGTTCAGCGGCGACCTCGCCGACGACATGCCCACCCAGCTCATCCCGCAGGTGCAGGAGTCGCTCCCGACGCAGTGGGCGGAGCCGACGCCGGAGGTTCTGGCGCACCTGCTCGAAGCCCTGGAAAACCTGTAGCCCCCTGCGACGGCCCCAACCGGAAAGGAGGTGGAAGCCGCGCCGCGGAGCGCGGAAAGAGCTTCGCGCCGGTAGGTAGCCCGAGAAGTGGTACCCGGCACGACGGCAATCGGCTTTGCTGGATATTTCGTTCTATAGCAGGAGGATCTGATGGAACCCACAGACGACGGCCTCGTTCTGGCGGTCGAGCAGTTGACCGCTGTGCGCGGCCGGATGGACGCGGTGCACTCCGACGGCGCGCAGGATGCCGGTGGCGACGGGCACGGCAGCGGCGGCGGCGACGGGCTGAACATCCCCGAGTCGTCCTGATCCGGATGCCGGGGATGGATCACGCGCTCGTCCGATCGATCGAGAAGGCGCTGGGGTGGACCGGCGCGAGCGGGCTTGGTGTCGAGTTCGCGCGGGGCAGCATGGCCGATCCTGAACTGTGTTCCCGGCTGCTGACGCCGCAAAGACTGCTGGATGTGGTCATGCGGCGTAGCCTCTCGCCCCCTCAGTTCCGGTGTTTCGAGCACGGCACCGAACTGCACCCCGATGCCTACATCACTCGCCAGGTAACCCGACGCGGGCAGTCGCTGCCCGTAGCCGACATGGACCGGATCGGACGGTTCCTGCGCTCCGGCTGCACGCTCGTGCTGGATGCGCTGGACGCTTTCGACCCGACGATGGAGGTCGCCTGCCGGGCGTTGCAGTGGTGGTCGCGGGAGGTGACGCAGGTCAACACCTACCTGACCACCGCGGACGCCGCCGGGTTCTCGCTGCATTGGGACGATCACGACGTAGTGATCGTGCAACTCGCGGGCGAGAAGTACTGGGAGGTGCGCGGCACTTCACGGCCGGTGCCGATGTACCTGGACGTCGAGCCCAACACCGAGCCCAGCGAGGACATCGTGTGGTCCGGAACCATGAAGGCGGGGGATGTCATGCACATCCCCCGCGGCTACTGGCACCAGGCCACCCGCGCCGACCGAGGCGAGGAGGGCTACAGCCTGCACGTCACGTTCGGGTTCGTGAAGCGCACCGGGGTCGATTGGCTGACCTGGGTCGCCGACCGGAGCCGTGAGCGCGAGCTGTTCCGGCATGACCTCGATCGCTGGGGCGGAGCGGATGCTCTGGTTGGGCAGCAGGAGCGGTTGGCCGACGAGGTCCAACGGCTATTGGACGACTATCCGGTGGCCCGCTACCTGGTCGCGCGCGAACAGGAGCGGACTCCGCCCCGGCAAGTCGCGACGGCCGGCGTGTTCGGCCCGCCCACGGCGGTGCTGTGCGTCGCCGGCTTCCCGCCGCACGTCGTCCATCTCGGGGACACCGTCGAGGTGTTGGCGGGCGGGAAGAAGCTGACGTTCGCGGGCAAAGCGGAACCAGCCTTGGCGATGCTGCTGTCCGGGCATCCGGTCGATTTGGCGACCGTGAGCAAGGAGACGGGCGTCAACGCAGCGGTGCTGGCCGAGGCACTGATCAAGGAGGGCGTGTGTGCCGAGCTGACCGAGGCGTTGTCCTCGGGCTGCACCGGTCTGGTCCCGACCGGGACCTGATCGAGCGCGCGCTCAGTCTCGGGGTATGCGGCATCGACACCGCGTACAACTACCGGGGCTTCACCTCGCACCGGGCGCTCGCGCGGGTCGCCGCTGACCTGCTCGGGGAGTTCACCATCTCCACGAAGGTCGGGTACTTCCCCGGCGATTCCGGCGGGCGTTCGGTGCACTCGCTCGACCCGGCCCGGCTGCGCGAAGCGGTCGAGCGGTCGGCCGACGACCTTGGCCGGAGTCCGGACGTGGTGTTCTTGCACAACCCGGAACTCGGGCTGTCCGGGCGATCCGGCAAGGAGGCTCACGACCGGTTGGCCGACGCTTCCGCGGTGCTGGCCAGCGCGGTCGCGGCGGGTTCCTGCGGCACGTGGGGCATCGCCACCTGGGACGCCCGGCCCGTCGCAGAAGCGATCGAGCGGAGCGCGTCCGGCATCCAGCCGGGCGCGCTCCTGCTTCGCGCCGGGCTGTCGGTCGCCGAGCCGATCCTGGCTGCCGGGGAGACCCTGTGCCGCGTTCTGGGCGTGCCCTCAGAGTGCCGTTGGGGCATGAGCCCGTTCAGCGGCAGCACGGCCGATCCAGTCTGGTCCGCACTCGATCTCGGGGCGTTCCTTGCCGCCGAAGCGGAAGTCTCGACGCCGCAAGCGGCGTTCCGGCTGGCCTATGAGCTGCCACCGGTCACGAGGGTCGCCGTAGGCACCAGCAATGCAGAGCACCTGCGCGACCTCGTCCACGCGGCCGAGTTGGCCGTCAGTGAAGGCGCGATCCGCCGCTATCGGGAACTGATCAAGGCTGCGTGATCGCTCAGCGCCGGAGGTCAGCGGCCAGCTTGTCCGCCTCGCGTGTGGTCAGCTCGCGCAGCTCCTCGGGGAGGGACGAGTCGTTGAGGATCTTCGCCACGGAAAACAGCGCCATGAGCTTGCCGGGTCGAGACTCCAGGTCAGCGCGGCGCTCGCGGCGGACGCGCTCGGCAAGCTCCGGCACGGTCAACGAGCTGGCCCAGAGGTTCGCGGCATCCAGCCCGCGCGGGGCCATCCCGTGGTCCTCCCAATCCAAGATCCAGAATTCCGGGCCGGTCAGGTTCGACCAGTTCAGGTCCGCGTGCGCGGGCACCCACTCCTCGGTGATGGTCGTGTCCACCACGCCGGGGAACGCTCGCTCAATCTCACGTGTGACCAGCGCCTGCGTCATGGCCTCCGTGTCCGGTGTCGCGATGCGGGTGGTGCGCTGTCCCGCCAGGGCATCCAGTGACGCGCTCAGAGCCGCCCACCATCCGTCCGGCAGGCCCACACCGCGCAGGGCTCCGCGTTGAACCGGTGCAGCGGTGACCAGCTCGATCTCGTCGGCGCGCCAGACTGCATCCTCGCTCAGGTCGAGCCAGCTCACCCCTCGATACCACGCGGGCTTCGCGATGTCTCGCAGGAGGTCGGCGGCCTCCAGGCCGTTGCCCGACTGACTCTGCGCTGCGGTCTTCGCCAACGGCCGGGCCTCGATACGAACCCAGGTTCCGCGGTCGCTGCGCGCCCCCACGGACCGGCGCTTCCGAACCATGGTTTCCGGATCGAGGCAGACTCCGAGTGCCCGTTCGACACGGGCAACTGGGGCCTCGACGGACTGCCTGCGCAGATCCCTCGTCGCGGAGCGCGTTGACGCTGGGCGGCTGGTTTCGGCCATGCCCACATCTTCCCATCGAGGACCTTGCCTCGTATCACCTGCCGCTTTCGTCGTTCGAGGCGCGCCCCTGCACCCAACGAGATTCCGAAGACGACGACCGGCGTCTCCGGATCGGCGCCCGCGGCGAGCGTGCGGACCTTGCCGGCCATGCGGTCGAAACTGTCGCCGCTCAGGTCCGGTGCCAGCACGCGCCATCCGGCGAGCGCATCACCCGACGGCGGGTCCGTAACCTGGCGGTGGCCGCGCCGAGCCCCGTGCAGCCGGATCAGCGAGGGCGCGGCCGGGGCGGGTCATGCCGCTGCGCGGTGGGAGAGCACGAAAGCTCGTGCCTCGGGGACGTCGTCGGGTTCGGCGTCGTGGATGACGACCGGCACCCGGCGCGGGAGCCGGGACCACCGGCGGAAGAGATGGTCGAAATCGACGAGTCCGCTGCCGAGCGTGCCGGCCGGGTGGGAGTCTCTGGCGTGGACGGCCACGATGTGCGGGCCGAGGAGGTCGAAGGCTTCGTCGATGATCTCGGCTTGGCGGTCGGCGTTGTCGGGGGTGATGAGGCTGCCGGGGTCGAGGATGACGCCGACTCCGTCGCCGACGTCGCGCAGGAGGCGATGGGCCGCCGCGGCGGTGCCAATGACGGTGCCGGGGTCGAGCTCGATCCCGAGCACGATCCGGGCTTCGCGCGCGGCGGGGAGCAGCTGCCGCAGTTCGTCCACCAGGTCGGCGTAGGCGTCGGGTTCGGCGTTGCCGGGATGCCAGGCCCATTTGTCGTCGGGGTTGCGGCTTCCTGTGCAGAGGCTGACCATCTCCGCCCCGAGTGCCGGAGCCCGGCGGATGAGGACCGTGGCCTCGGCGGCGGCGCGGCGGCGGCGGGCGCGGTCGGGGTCGACCATGTTGTAGGTCGCGGACATGCTGGGGATCAGCACCCGGGCGCGGTCGAAGGCGGCGCGGACGGCGGCCGAGCTCGGCGCGTCGAGCCGGGCGAGGCCTACGCTGGCGAGGTTGAGATGGGTCTGGACCACGCCGTGAGCGGCGATCTCCGCTGCGAGGAGGGCCGGGTCGGTCGCCGGCGGCCAGGTCCGGCTGACCACGGCGAGGTCGCGCTCGGCGAGAACGTGCGGCATTGCGGTGTCTCCTCCCAACGAAAAGACCGGACGTAAGGCGTGGTCAGGCCGCGGCTGTGCCGGTGGCGGCGCGGACGGCCGGCCGGGTCAGGGCGGCCATGGCGTCGTCGACGCTTCCTCTATGACAAGCCCGACGTCGCTGACCGCGCGGGCGAGCGGGATAGGCACTCCGACCTGCGAGGAGCCCCGGCTCCCGGTTTTCCGTCGGCTCCACAGCAACCTCCCCCGGTTTGCTGAGCCCACAGTGGACGCTTTTCTCCACTCTGGCGGAATCCGCAAGGCTGTGCGGCCCTCATGCCTCCTCAGATTTCCGCAGGGTCCTCACCTCGCCGGGAAAACGCCTGGTCACCCTCCTCACTGTCGGGTGAGGAGGTCGTGAGGACCCGGTTAGGATGCGGCGAGATCGGGTGTCAGCACGCGGACTGGTGTCGCCGGTAAAGGAGATGCCTCTGCGTCAGCGCATGCGGTAACCCCTGGGGAGGGGCAGGCTGGCACGTGGCCGAGAACGGGGGGAGACATGGGGGATGGCTTCATCCCGGGGCTGACCGCGCTGGTCGGCCGGGACCAGGCGCTCGACGATCTGCGGCGGAAGCTCGGCGGGGGAGAGCGGCTGATCGAGCTGCTCGGATACGGGGGAATCGGCAAAACCCGGCTTGCGCAGGAACTGTACCGAGATCTTCTCCGACGCAAAGTGTACCAGGATACGGCTTTCGTCAGCCTGGAGAAGTATATCCGGTTTGTGAAATCCGGCGCTTCCGCTGGCCCCCCGGTTGATCTCGCTCAGCGGATTCTCGGTGACGTCGCGGCCGCGCTGACGGACAGCCATCAGCCGGCCGCGCGGGATTTCGGCTCGCTGATCTCCCTGCTTTCGGCTCGGCTTCGCAATCGCCGAGCGCTCCTGGTGATCGACAACGCCGAACCGGTTGCCGACGACGTGGCGCTTGTCCTGGAGGAGCTCCTGGACCAGGACGACGCGAGCGGGCTGCAGGTGCTGGTGACCAGCCGCGAGAACCTCGGCATCGGGGGCGAGAGCATCGTCTCTGTCCAGCCGCTGACCTGCCCCGCTGAGGACGCCGACCCCGCCGATGGGCTCACGGACGCGACGACCCTGTTCTTGGATCGGGCGACGAAAGCCGCGGGGCGGCCGGTCACCGAGACCAACGAGTGGCGCGATCTCGTCGCGTTGG
Source organism: Amycolatopsis rubida (assembly GCF_900115345.1). Taxonomy (GTDB): domain Bacteria; phylum Actinomycetota; class Actinomycetes; order Mycobacteriales; family Pseudonocardiaceae; genus Amycolatopsis; species Amycolatopsis rubida. The sequence continues at coordinate 130,078 of NZ_FOWC01000010.1, forward strand.
TCCGCTATTCACAAGGCTCGCCGCTGATTCTGCAGCTGCTGGCCGCTCAACTGGGCCTAGGCACCACGGCTGTCGCCCTGCTGGCGAAGCTCAAAGAGCGAGGCCTCTTGTGGCTGGGCTTTTCGCCGCGAGCCCGAGGGATCCGAGAGCACCATCGGCGGCTCGACATCACCATGTCGGGGTCGTGGGACTTGTGCGGCGAAGAGGAGCGAGTGCTCTGGGCAAGGCTCAGCGTGTTCAGCGAGAGCTTCAACGTCGACGCCGTCCAGGAAGTATGCAGCGACGAAAAGCTTCCGCGGAACAAAGTGGAGCAGCTGCTGGGCCTCCTCAAAGAGCGTTCGATCGTCGACCCCGATTCTTCCGGCCGCTTCACCCAGCACGCCGCCCTGCAAGAGTACGGGTTGAAGATGCTGGGCGAAGACGAATCCGCCTTCCGGAACCGTCACCGCGACTGGGTGGCGAAGCTGGCGTTCGACGGTGCCAGGAAGTGGTTCTCCCCGCAGGAGAAACACTGGCTCGACGCGCTGGCGGCCGACGCGCCGAATCTCGACGTTGCGATCGACTGGTGCGTCGAGCGCCGCGAGGTCGAGCAGGGCCTCGCGATCGCAACGAACGTTCATCGCGTGAGGATGCCGTACCACCACGCGAAGGAGCCCCTGGCGGCGAGGTGGTTCGACGTCCTTCTGCCGATGGGGGGTGTGCCGCCGACGCTGACCAGGGTCGGCGCGCTGTCCAGCGTCGCGTTCATGCGCACGGTTTTGGGCGATGCTCGCGGGTTGGAGCATCTGCGGGAGATCAGGCAGATCGCCGCGATGCTTCCCGAGGCTCGGGACTTCCCGCCGGCGCTGGCGGCGGAAGGCACCTACCAGGCCCTGGTGATGCTTGATCCGGCGGGGATGGACATGCTCAGGGCCGCGGCGGACGGCTTCGCGGCCATGGGGCCCGACTTCGGCGGAGACGAGCAGATGGCCAGGCTGCTGCTGGGGATGAGTGCCGGGCTTATCGGCCCCGCGCACCTGGCAGACCGCACGGCGGACGAATGCCTGGCGCACGCCGAACGCGCCGGTGCGCCGTGGGCCATCACGTGGGCGCAATGGCTGTACATGCTGCCCATGCGCACGAAACGCCTGGATGTCGGCGGCAAGGTGATCTCCGCGGCGCTCGCCCTCGGTGATCGGTGGGCTCCGGGCTGGGCTGCGGAAGTCAAGATGTGGGGCCTGGACGACCCCGAGCGCGCGGCCGTCTTGTCGGGCGCATCGAGTGCCTGGCAGGAGCAGCACCACGTCGCGATCTCCGGCCTGCCGAGCTTCGGCCGGCACCGGGATGCCAAGATCGACTGGATCACGAGCCAGATAGGCCGGGACCGCCACGCCAAGCTCGAACGAGAGGGGCGGGGCCTCGGGGAAGACGGGATCATCAAGCTGATGCACATCCCGGCTCCGGCTCCGCCGGTCCTGTTGGATGCGACTCAGTACCGCATCGTGTCGATGGTCGCTGACGGCTGGCAGAACCGCGACATCGCGATCGATCTTCATGTCTCGGAAGCGACCGTCAGCCGTCGGCTCACGGATGTGTACAAGAAGCTCGGCATCGAGGGCGACCGGAGGAAGCTGGCGGCGTGGTTCAGGCACCACGGAGCGGCCAGCGCGAAGCGGTAAGAACCGGTCGCTTCTCCCGCCTTTGGTGGGTGATGCACCCTGCATCGCCCACCAGGCGCGTCTTACGGCAACGACCAGATGGTCGGCAGCTCGGGAACGCCGCGGATCACGCCGAATGTCCGGCGCGTCCGCGCCCCGGGCAGCAGGCGGACGTCCGGGATCGCTGCCAGCAGCTCTTCGATCATCACCCTGATCTCCATCCGCGCTATGTGCTTGCCGACGCACTGATGGGGTCCTGTGCCCCAGGCAAGCTGCTGCGCGCTGGGCTCTTCCCGGTCCACCCGGAACTCCGACCCGTCCGGAAAAACGGATTCGTCACGGTTCGCACTTGGCCACAGCAGCACTACGCGGTCTCCGGGGACCAGCCGCACACCGCCGAGTTCGGTTTCTTTGACCACCGCCCGGCCCGTAACGGTGACAGCCGGTTCCTGGCGCACGGACTCGTTGATGACCGCCGTCAGCAAGCCCGGCTCGGCGGCGACAACACGGGCACGCAGACGATCGCGTTCAAACAGATTGAGCAGTACGCCGGCGCAGGCGTCCGAGGCCGTCAGGTGCCCAGCGGCGAGCATGAGTGCGGAGAACTTCGTCAGTTGCAGCGGGTTGGGCACTACGCCGCCTATCGAGGTGCGTGCCACGGTGCCGATCATCGATTCCTCCTCGACGTCGTCGAGGAGAGCAGAGAGGAATGCCGTGTAGGCCTCGCTGCAGCGCGCGGTCTCGTCCGGGGTGGCGGCTGTCATGAACTCGCGCAAGTACTCAGCCAGCGCGGGCCGATGCTGCTCGGGAATGCCGAGCACCATAGCCGCCACGAGGGGCGGGATGACGCGGACGTACGAGGCTACGAGGTCGGTCTGACCGTCGCCGACGAACCGCGCGATTGCGTCCCGGCAGAGCCGGCGGACGTGGTCTTCGTGCGTCGCCGCTGCCTCCTGGCTGAAATGGTGGGCCAGCAGCTTCCGCCATTGGCGGTGCTCGGCGCCGTCCACCTCGAACATCGGCGCGATGCACGCCAGTGGCGGCGCCACTCGGGGAGCGGCGCCGATGTTCACGTTCGCGCTGAACGCCCCTGAGGCGTTGCGAGCGGCCTCGGCTATCGCGGGGTAGCGGAAGGCCAGGAAATAACCTCCGTCGGCCTGGGTGTGTGCGACGGGGCATCTCCCGCGCAGCACCTTCAAACGTTCGTGGACGTCGTCGACGATGGCGAAGGCCGGGTCGAGGTGGTCGAAATCGGTCTCGACAGGACCTGTGCGCTGCGATCCCGCCCGTTCCTCGCTCACACTCACGTCGCTCCTAGGACAAGACCAGTGGTACTTCGTGCCTAGCGAAGGCCCGGGCTCGCGCGCAACAGAACGGGGACGAATCACGTCGTTCAGTCTTGCTTGCAGACACAAACGCGTCCCGGTCAGCGGTACGCCGGATCGCTGGGCCCCGGTCCCGGACAGTCCCGCCCCCTGACCGAAACCGCGCCGCGTGCAACGAGATCTCCGCAGCCTCGTTCGCGGCCGACGGATGTGCGCAGCGGAATGCCGCCGACGTCCGGCCGGGAAGCCGGGGCCGGGCGGACGTCGGCTTGTCCCCGGCGGGATCAGCGGCGTTTGTCGATCGCGCGCTGCAGTCGTTCGGCCGGGTAGGACTTCACTTTTTTGGTGCCGACCGTCACCGGCGCGCCGATGACGCGCGCCGACGCGAGCGCCGTGGAGAGGCGTTGGTATCCCTTCGGTCCGGCCGGCCACTTGTGCTGCTCGCACATGAGCCCCAGCAGCGCCGCCGCGCTCACGTGAGTTTCCCCGTTGAGCAGATCCGAGTCGGCGACAGCGGTCAGGACCAGTGCGGTGTCGTCCAGGTCCCGCTCGTCGGATCCCTCGGCCTGCTTCGCGTTCTCGGCCGCGCCGAGGGCGTGTTCGCTGCCGCTGTGGTCCTCGGATTCGGCCGCTGCGGCGCTTTCGATGAGCAGCGGGCCCCGCGGCGGCGGCGCGGTGTCGACCTGGCGGCGGACGAGTGCGGCCACCCACTCCTCCGGCGTTTCCCCGGCGATGGCGGCGGAGAGACGGACCAGCCGCAGTACGTCGCCGGGAGCTCTAACTGGGGAAGCTCGGGCTGCATTCGTGGGCTCCTTCTGAGTCGAACAGCGGTGCGGCTCGCAGGGATTGCGAGCGCGGGTCACCTTGGTACCAGGGGTGTCGAATCCACGCGGACCGGGCCTGTGCCAGGCGGGCACGAGGCGGTTGTCGGCCGGGCCGCAGGTCGGCGCTGTCCTGCGCGCCGGGGCGGCGCGGCCGGGCCGGCCGCGCCGCCCCGACCGCGTGCTCCGGCGGTTCTGCCTTGCAGGACAGCGTGATCACCGTTCCTCGGCTCTGTTGCCGAACAGCGTGGCCATCACCGCGCGGCTCAGGTCCGGGGGGGGAACGGAGTTGCCGATCTGGGACTGGACGGAATTGCGGCTTCCGGTGAACTCGAATTCGTCGGGGAAGCCGAACAGTCTTTGAGCTCGGGTATGCGCAGGTGCCGGTTCTCCCAGTGGAACGGGCCCGTGTACGGGCCGGGCTGCGCCTGAATGGTGGGGGAGGGCCGGTCCGGGTCGAGTTTGAGCAGGAACGACCAGTAGCGCGAGCGCCAGCGGAACAGCGGCGCCGGGTGTCCTCGTTCGGCCGTGTAGTGCAGATAGTTCCCGCCGGGAGGGATGCCGGGCAGCAGGCGGCCGTACCGTCCGGCGACCTCGTCCGCGGGTTCCGGGCCGGCGGTCAGGCCTTCCAGCGCTTGCCCCGCCGTGACCTGCGACTTCTCGGGATCGCCTGCGGCGCGGCGGTTGCGCGTGCCGCCGAACCCGGGCGCGGGAAGCTCGGGCGTCGTTTTCTCGCTCTTGAGCACTCCGGCCACGAACAGCCGCTGTCGCGATTGCGCGACGCCGAAGTCCGCGGCGTTCAGCACTTTCCAGGCGTGCTTGTACCCGGCGGCGTCGGCTTCGGCGAGCAGGCGCCGGAACGCGGGACGGCTGGCCCGGTTGTCGAAGGTCAGCGCGGCGACGTTCTCGAGGACGAAGCCGCGGGGCCGCGCCTCCCGCAGGACGCGGGTGAACTCCTGCAGGAGGCTCGCGGCGGGGTCGAGCCCTGCGCGTTTCCAGTCGAGCCAGAAGCCGGACTTCGAGAACGGGGTGCACGGCGGGCCGCCGATGAGCAGGTCGGGCCGCTCCCGCCGTCGCCATGATCTCTGCGGTGGGGACGTCGCGGATGTCGGCGCAGAGGACCGAACCGGCCAGGTGCGGGAAGTTCTTCCTCATCGTGTCGGCGGCGTCGGCGTCGCGTTCGACCGCGGCGCGCACCTCGAAACCCGCCGTCTCCGCGCCGAGGTCCAGCCCGCCCACGCCGGAGAACACCGAGATCGCGACGCCGCGCGTCGTCATGGTCGGGCCGCCGGCCCGTCACGCGGTCCGGCGGGCGGACAGCGGACTCCGCTCGTGGGCGAGCCGGGTGGCCAGGGCCATGTTCGCCGCCGCCGCGGCGAGGGTGCGCCGCCCGAGCCCGCATCCGGCGGCGATGCCCTCCACCGGTCCGCCCAGGGCGTCCTCGATCAGGGCGAGCGCGTGCCGGCTCTCGACGGGGTGGTCCTCGGCGACCACTCCCGCGATGACGTCGATTCCGCGTCGCAGCCGCAGCAGCGCCCGGAAGAACGCGGGATCCGTGGACGGCGGCGCGCTGCCGTGCGCGACGGGCAGGTGGACCGTCGGCATCGGGATGCCCAGCGCGGCCAGCGCGTCGGCCAGGGCGTTGAGGAACATGACCGCGGCGTCGAGGTCGACCGGCGTGAACAGGGGCTCGTGTTCGAGGTCGCCGTAGCAGAGGTGCAGGATCCACCGGGCGTCCGGCGCGGCGGCGATGACTCCCGAGACCTGCTGGACGAGTTCCGCCGTCAGCAGCGGCCGGTCCTCGCGGGCGGCGCGCTGGTAGGCGGCCAGGACGGCCGGGGTTTCCAGCTGCAGCTGGACCCGGTCGCCCCACCGGGCGGCGAGGGCGGCGACTTCGTCCACGACGGAGGCCTGCAGCGCGGGCATCCACTCGTCGGCGGATTCGGGGGAGCCGGCGGCGAACAGCGCGCGATCGAACGCGTTGGGGATGCCGACGTGCAGGCGGCGCGGGACCGCACCGGTGTCGAGGGTGTCCAGCACGGCGAACGCGGCCTCGGTCTGGGCGACGCGGCCCATCGCGAGGTCGGCGGGGTCGAGCTCGTGCCCGGGGCGGATCCGGTAGCAGGGGACGTCGTCGTAGCCCCGGCTCGCTCCGGAGCGGACTTGTTCGAGCGCGGGAAGCCGCGCCAGGCTGTCGAGCCAGTCGATGATCCACCGCGGATCGGGCTCGTAGTACATCGCGGTCAACGGCGCGTACCCGCAGTGGGCCAGGGGCCAGGCGAGCGCGGCGCGGATGTCGCGGTGCAGCGGCGGGGGCAGCGAGCCGACCAGGTGGACGGGAATCGGGTCAGTGGCGCGGCGGGCGAACGCCGCCGTCGTGGTGGTCGGCATGACGGGAAGTCCTTCTCTGGGAACGATCGCAGTGGCGCGGCGGCCGGGAGAACAGATCGGCGCGCAGGTGCGGATCGCGAACGGAAAGGGAGAGGGCCGTCGTCGCGGCACGGGCAGATGCCGTGCCGCGGCGACGGTCGGCTACTGGGCGGGCAGGGCGGTGTCGAGCCAGCGGGTCACGTCGCGGGCGGCGTCGGCGCCGTTGCGGGCCAGCTGCAGGTCGTGCCCGGCGCCGGGAAGCACGGAGGTGTGCAGGCGCGCGGCCGGGCCGAACGCGGTGGCCTGGGCGCGGGCCAGGGCTTGCGGGGACGCGCAGTCGGCGGCGTTGCCCGGGGCGCAGAACAGGCGGTCGCGGCTGCCGACCTGCAGCATGGTCGGCACGGTGATCTTGCGGGTGGTGTCGGGCGAGAAGCCCTTCAGCACGACTCCGGACAGCTCGACGGGCGAGGCGACGTCCTTGGTGGACTCGTCGTACTGGACGACCTCCGGGTCGACGTCGCCGGCGTCGTGGAACGCGGCGGCGCGTAGGCCGGGCCGCGTCGTCAGGTACAGCGGGTCGATCAGCGGTCCGAACGCGGGGTCCAGGGCCGCGGGCCACACCTGCGAGGTGAGGGTCTTGAGCAGCGCGCCGGTGTCGAGCTGCGAGGTGCCGCCGGTGAGCACCACGGCGTCGACGTCGTGGTAGGCGGTGGTCTCGACCGACGCGACCCCGGTGCCCATCGAGTGCCCGACCAGCGCGACGCGATCGGCCGGGGCACCGGTGACCTCGCCCGCTTTGAGCCGCCCGACGATCTGGTGCACGACGTTCGCCTGGCTGTCCACCGTCACCAGCGCACTGAGCGGCCGGGAGCTTGTCCCCGACCCGAGCCGGTCGATCGCCAGGGTGGTGTAGCCGCCGGAATTCGCTTGCCGCGCATAGGAATACCGGCCTCCGGCGACGGGATAGTCCCAGTAGGACGCGTTGTACGTGCCCCCGTGCAGGAGCAGTTGGACGGTGTTTTTCGCCGGGCCATCCGGTGTGCACAGGACGCCGTGGACGGACACGTCGAGCGGCCCGACTTTCGCCGGGATCGTGACGTCGCGGCAGGTTCGCGCCCCGGCGGCGGTGTCGGCCGACGCATCGGCCGGGATCGCGGCCGCCGCCAGCACCGTTCCCGCCGCGGCGGCCACCGCGGCGAGCCGCCGGAACCTGGTGTTCCGGCCGTGTTTGCGTGCAGGTCCCATTGTTCGATTTCCCCCCTGGAAACAGCGCCGCCCTGCCCCCTTGCAGTGACGGCGTGCTGCTGGTCAACACGTTGTGGCGGAACAGGATCGGCGTCGCGAGGGCGTGCCGCGATCCGCCCGGGGGCTGTCGGCCATTGCCAAGCCCTGCCGCTGCGCGGACCGGGCGGACGCGGAGGCGTACGCGCTCGTCCTGCCGGACGGGTGCTCCCGTGCGGAGCGTGCACGGGAGCACCCGGCGGGATCGTCAGGCTCCGGTGATGCGCGTGCCGTTCAGACGCACCGCGCCCTCGCGGGTCAGCGGCTCGTCGTTGCCCGCTGGCGACACGGTGATCCGCGTGCCGTCCGGGCTCACCGCGCCCTCGCGAGTCAGCGGCTCGTCGTTGCCGTTCGGACGCACCGCGCCTTCCCGGGTCAGTGGCTCGTCGTTGCCCGCGGGGGCGGCGTGGACGGTCGCGGCGGGGGCGACGGCCGCGTTCGCGGCGGCCGAGGTGGCCAGGGCGAGGGTGCCGGAAGCGGCCGCGACGAGCAGGCCGGTGGCGAGCAGCTTCTTCGTGCTGGACATTCGTTTCTCCTTGGGGTGTCGTGGCTTGCGCCACGGTCGGGGTTGTGTGTGGACGGTGGGGGGAGCTGTGCTGCGCGGCGGTGGCGGCGGGCCGCGCGGGCGGGTGCCGTCGCGGCGGGCGCCCGGGTGCCGGTGCGCGGCGACGTTCGCCTCGAAGGCCGGGTCGTCCTCGGCGGCGACGTTCGCCTCGAAGGCCGGGTCGTCCTCGGCGGCGAGGCGGGCCCGGGCTGGGTTCACGGTTCGCCGGCGATCCGTCCGGTCGCGCCGGCGGCGTGGGGTGCGCACTGGTGCAGTGCGGTGTCGAGCCAGCCGGTGATCGCGTCCAGCGCCGCCCGGCGGTCGGCGGCCAGCGTCAGGGCGTGGCCTGCTCGCGGCTGGATGTAGGCCGACAGGGGCCGGGAGAAGTTGTGCTGCTCGGCGGCTTTGAACGACTCGGAGCTGCTGCAGTCGACCGCGGCGCAGGACCAGGAATCCTGCTGGCCGTTGGCTTCGAGCACCGGCGCGGTGATCGCCCTGGTCGCGGCCTCGGCGGTGCCGACGGTCGCGGCGTCGGCCAGTTCGGTGGCCGACCCGACGTCCTTGCGCGCTTCCTCGGCGCCGGTGATGACCGGGTCGGCGTCGGCGGGGGCGTGGAACAGTGCGGGCCGCGCCCCGGGGCGGGTGGTCAGCCAGCCCGGGTCCAGCGGCCGCCCTTCCTCGGCCGCCGGGTGCATGTTCGCGAGGGACTGCTGCACCTGGGCGGGGTCGATCGTGTGGGAGTAGGCGGTGAGCACGACGGCGTCGGCGTCGCGCGGGTGGCGGCTGGCGGTCATAACGGCGACCAGGCTGCCCAGGCTGTGCCCGACGAGCGCTGCCTGCCAGTAGCGGCGCCCGTCGAGCCGTCCGGCCCGGGCCCGGGCGATGGCCTGGTGCACGGCCTCGGCTTGCGCTGCGCCGGTGACCAGGGTGCTGGCCGGGCGGCTGCTGGCGCCGCTGCCGATCGCGTCGAGCGCCAGCGTCGCGTACCCGGCGGCGACGGCGCGGCCGACGTAGGACTCCCCTCCGGTGTCCAAATTGGACCAGTACGACGCCGCGTACGTGCCTCCGTGCAACAGCAACTGGACGGCGCCGTTCCCGGGGCCGGGCGGCGCGCACAGGACGCCGTGGACCGACGCGTCGAGCTGTCCCGCGGACACGGGGATCGTGAGGTCGCGGCAGGTCCGCGGCGCGGCGGTGTCGGCGGACGCGGCGGCCGGGATCGCGGCCGCCGTCAGCGCCGTCGCGGCCGCGGCGGCGACGGCGGCGAGCCGCCGGAACCGTCTGGTGCGGACAGGTGTGCGTGCAGGTGCCATGGTTCGGTTTCCCCCTGAAACAGCGCCGCCCTGCCCCCTGCGAGGGCGGCGAATTACCGGTCGAACCGGTGCGGTGATGCGTCGAAACGTTGCGGCGGCAGCGGAATCACGTTGTCGGGCGGCGGTTGTCCGGGATCTCGCCGTGCTCGGGCCGGGTCCCGCCGGGCGCGGCGCATCAGCCACGCGATCGCGGGTCCGCAGCCGAGCGCCAGGACGAGCGTTCCCGGGCCGATCCCGCCGCCGCGCAGGGCGGCGTCGGGGCCGAGCAGGACAGCGCCGACGACCAGGAACGCGATGTCGAGTCCGATGCGGACTCCCGCGATCCGGCGCGGACGGCCTTTGCCGAACGCGAGCATGAGCCCGTCGCGGGGCATCGGCCCGAGCTCGGCGGTGAGATAGGTGGCGACCCCGAGGCAGAAGCAGGCGCCGCCGGCGGCGAGCAGCCCGATCCGCGCGGGCACCGCGTTCACGACCGGGAGCCAGGCGAGCAGCAGGTCCGCGACGACCGCGGGGATCACGAACCCGGCCACGGTGCCGACGCCGGGCCGGATCCGCAGCGGCAGGAACGCCATGAGCATCACCGCTTGCGCGGCGATGATCCCGCCGCCGAGGCTGAACCCGCATCGCTGCGCCAGGCCCAGGTGCAGCACGTCCATCGGGGACATGCCGAACCGGGCCCGCTGCAGCAGCGCGATCCCCGCGCCGATGCCGACGGCGCCGACGACGAGCCGCGCCAGCCGTCCCGGCAGCGCCGGGGCCTGCCCGGCCGGGGCGGTCCGGCGGTGCGCGGTCACGGGTTCCGCTCGCCGCCGCTCGCCCAGGCGCGGGCGGCGGCGAGCATCAGGTCGTTGTCGGCGCGGGACCCGAGGGTGATCCGGACCCCGAGACCGGGGTAGGCCAGCACGGCGATCCCGAAGTCGCGGCAGTGCCGCTCGAACCGGTCCGCGTCCTCGCCCACCGGCAGCCACACGTGGTTGGCGTGCGAGGGCGGAGGAACGAATCCCTGCTCCCGCAACGCGTCCAGCACGCGCGCGCGTTCGGCGGCGGTCAGGTCGCACCGCGCCCGCATCCGCTCGTGCGACAGCAGCGACGCCAGCGCGGCGGCCTGGCCGACGCCGGAGACCTCGAACGGCAGCGCCGACGCAGCCAGCGCCATGGCCAGCATCGGCGGCGCGATCCCGTAGCCGACGCGCAGTCCCGCGAGCCCGTAGGCCTTGGAGAAGGTGCGCGTCACCGCCACGTTGTCGTGCCCGGCGGCCCAGTGCTCCTTCGCCAGCGCGACGCCGTCGGCGGCGCCCTCGGTCGCATATTCGACGTAGGCCTCGTCGAGCACGACCAGCACGTCCTCGGGCGCGGCGGCCAGGAACCGGCGCAGCTCCTGCCGGCCGAGGAGCGTGCCGGTCGGGTTGTGGGGGTTGCTGATCACCACGACGCGGGTCGAGGGCCCGATCGCCGCCGCGACCGCGTCCAGGTCCACCGCCCAGTCCGGGCTCAGCGCCACGGTGCGCACCGGCGCGTCGGCGTGCGCGGCGAACAGCGTGTAGGCCTGGAAGGCCGGGTCGGGCACCAGCAGCTCGTCGTCGGCGCGCGTGCACACCGCGGCCAGCAGGCGTTGCAGCAGCGCCGAGGACCCGGGTCCGACCGTCACCGTCTCGGGCGGCACCCGCAGGTGCTCGGCGAGCGCGTGGACCAGGTCGGCGCTGGCGGTGTCGGGGTAGCGGTGCACGTGGCGGACCGCGTCCATCATCACCCGCAGCGCGGCGGGCAGCGGGCCGGACGGCGACTCGTTGCCCGACATCCGCACCATCCCGGCAGTCGTGCGCCCCGGGGCGTGCTCCGGCGCGGCGCGGACGCCGCCGGCGGTCACGCCCCCTCCCGCAGCACCGTCGCCGCGGCCGGGCGCAGCCGCGCGTCGAGGAGGCCGCGCGCGTAGTCGCGGCGCAGCCGTTCGACGCGCTGGTCGACGAGCGCGTCGAGATCGGGGCGCAGGACGGTGTCCTCGCCGAAGGTGCGGTCCGTGCGAGCCTCGAACCCGAGCACCCTCGCGCGGGGATGGAGGTTCACCGCGGCGTGGGCCACGCCGGGCGGGATCCAGATCACCGAGCCCGGGCGGTGCAGCACGGGAGTCATGTCCTCGCCGCACAGCGACGCGGCGATCCCCTCGACGACGATGACGACGATCTCGGACTCGGGGTGCTCGTGGGCGTAGGTGCTGTGCCCGCCCGGCATCTCCACCGCCCCGACCGCCAGGCGGCGCACGGGCGCAACGCCCGCGTGCACCGCCGGGGTCAGCACCTGCTGCTGCTTTCCCCGCACGGAGGGCAGCTCGTACACGTTGGTGTGGAAGGGTTCTTCCCGCGCCCGCCGGGGCTGCGGGATCCTCGGCGCGGCCGGGTCCCGGTCGGCGCTCATCGCGCGCCCGCCGTCAGCCCGACCCGGAATTCGGTCAGCTGCTCGTCGACGTCGTACTCGGTGAGCACGGTCAGCCCGCTGGCCGCCAGCGTCGCGCGCACGTCCGCCGCGGTCGCCCCGGGCAGGCGGGCGATGCCGACGAAGGCAGGCAACTCAGTGTCGCCCGCCCGGTGGCGGGCCAGGTGCGCCCATCCGCTCCACCGGTCCCAGGTCAACACCACGTCGCCATCGGCCGTCGCCGGTTCGGGCGACGTTCGCGGCGCCGGGATCGTCTCGGTACTCATCTGTTTCCCCCTTGGCTGAAGCGCCCCGGGGCACGCGCGATCGCGGCGCCCGGGGAACGTGAACCGGCCGGGGACGACGTGCGAGCAGGTGCGCAGAGCCGCGGCCGGACTGATTCGCCCGGGGCACCGCGGCACTGCCGTCGTCACGGCCGGCGCGGTCTCACGACCGGAGTCGGCTGCTTCCCAGCCGGGATCGGGGGAGAACGCGCCCGCAGCCGATCAACGGGCCGGACGGCGTCCGGCTGCGACGCCTCGCAGAACGGCGACCATTGCGGCAGGACACGGAAACAGCGATCACGAGGTCCCCCAACCTCCGGTGTGGCCGATTCCCCCCGAACCGGCCGGCGGACCCTCCCGGCCGTGTCTCAGCACGTCCCGGAAGCCCCGCTAAGATCCACTCTTTCCCGGAAAACTACGCTGAGTCAAGTCCGACTTCACCGCGTCTGCCAGCCATAACGCTCCGCTGTCGGCCTCGATTCCCATCATCGGCACCCTCGGTCCGATACGCACAGCGACCACGACAGGGGCAATTCGGGCCACTCGCAGGCGATCCGCCTGCCGGAAACGATCTCGACACGCTATCGTGTAGAACACATATCGAGGTCTTGACAGATCGAGGAGAAGGGAGGATGCCATGCGCGTCAAGGGCACCGGAGGGTGGACCGCCGCAGCAGGGCTGGACCGCGATCTCGCGGCCGGGATCGAGCGCGAGGCGATCGTGCCTCCGCCCACCATGCCTCCCCACCGCGCCCCCGGCGAGCGCGTGCTCGCCGAGTTCTCCCGCGCGCGCCGGGTCGCCCTGCGCTACGAGCGCTTCCACGGCCGCGACGTCGAGTACCTTCCCGGCGGTCCGTCCTTTGTCTTCGGCAGCCCGGAGCTCGTCGGCGCCGTCGTCGCCGGCACCGCCGCGATGCGGATGCGGGGGCGCCGCAAGGCCCGGACGATGTCCGCGGCGCAGTGGCACGAGTACGACCTCGCCACCGTCGTGGTGACCACCCACCGGCTGTGGTGCCAGAGCGACGGCGACTGGAAGAACTTCAACTACGACCAGATCGCCCTGGTGGAACTGGACGCCTCGGCACCGGCTCCGGCACTGACGCTCGGCTTCTACGCGGCGAACAGCCTGCGGCTCAGCGGGGAATGGGCCGCGTGGATCGCCGTCGCGGTCGCCTACGGCGCCTACGGCCGCAACGCCTGCACGCTCCCCGCGCTCGCGCCCCTGCGGTCGGCGAACCCGTCCGCCGCGACGCCCGCCGCCGCAACCGCCGTCAACGCGCGCGGCCGCAGCTGGCGGTAAGCCCGGCCCCGGCCCGGCCTGCCGCCGGTCCGGTCCGCCGACGCCGCGATGAGAAGGCTCGGCCAGGCTTCCGCTGGGAGTACCGTGTCGTCATGGAGGACCAGGAGGAACAAGAGCCGCGGTTCCGCATGCTGCTGCGACCGGACTCGAGCGGGCCGGGGCAGCGCCAAGCCCAGCACCTGGCGATAGGTTTCCTCAGGCCGCTGCCCAGGGAAACCGCCGACGACGACCAAGACCAGGCGCACGCGTCCCGCCCCGAGCCGCCGCGGCTCTTCACCCGCCGCGTGGCCCCGATCTGGGTACACGGCCAGAACCCCTGGGCAGGTCTGGACCGCAACGGCGGGCCGCCGCCCGGGGAAACCGCCAGCGGCGACCAAGACCAGGCACTCGTGATCCGCCCCGAACCGGACACCGCTCCCCACGCCGGCCAGCCTGCCGACACTCCTGCCGCTCACGACCCCGCCGCCCGCAGCTCCGCTCGCAGCCGGATGTCGCCGCCGATAACTCCCGGCAGCCGCCACAGCCAACTCAACCAGGCCCGGCACACACCGCGGACGTGGTGAGACCGCCCCTACGACAGGTCGCTCAGGGACACGGCAATGTCTTCGCCGACATGCGACGCCGAGGGCCAAGGGCCGGAACATCGACCCTGGCGAGGCGGCGGGCAGACAGCTGCCGCGCGGACCGGATCCGACCTGCGCGGTGAATCGTCGTCGGTCCGTTTACAGCAGCCAGAGGAACAGCGCGCCGCAGACGACGAATCCCGCGACGCCCCCGGCGGCGACCTGGCCGGGGGTGTGGTCGCGCAGCACGACCCGCGACCAGCTGACCAGCGCGACCAGCAGGAGCAGCAGCAGCGCCCACGGGCCGTAGAGGAACGCGAGCATCGCGACGCCGCCGGCGGACACGACCGCGTGCATGGAGATCTTCCACCCGGCCACCGTGATCGCGCCGGTGACGACGAGAACGGCGAGCATCGCCCAGGTCATGATCACCATGGCCGGGGGAGCGGACCCGGCCAGCAGGATCGTCAGCCCGATCGCGGTCGAGACGAGGCACACCAGCAGCACCGGACCGCGGCCCTCGCGGTTGTTGACGTGGTGGGTGTCGTACCTTCCGGCTTTGGCTCCGCGGGTGATGAACTTCATCGGCACGCCGGCGGAGAACACCGCCACGACTGCGGCCCAGAGCAGGGCAAGCCAAGGGGAGGCAGTCGACTTGAGCGCCATCGCGAGCGAGAGCGCCACGATCACGACCCAGGGGGCGAGGATCTCGGTGATCGCCCGCGCGGCCTTCTTCTGGGGTGTCGAGGCGGGCGAGTCGCGGGTGGCGGGGTTTTGAGCGGTCACGGTGTCACGGAATCCTGAACTGTGGGGGCGGGTTGGGCGAGGGCGGTGGCGACCTGTTCGAGAAACCTCACGTTCTCGGCCAGGTCGTCCCCGATGCGGGGCGGGTCTATGCCGCTGGCGAGCGGCGGCGGGCCGCCGGCGCGCTTGAGACGCAGCGCCGCGCGCAGGCACTCGGCCTCCACGAACACCGCAAGATCAGCCTCCGAAAGACGGCGCTCGCGACCGATCGCCAGCATCCGCTGCTCGACCTCGCGGTCCAGGTAGTCGCGCAGCCGCTTGCGACCGTCCCAGATCTCCATGACCCGCCGGTGCAAGGCGAAAGCCGTGGCCCACCACGGCGAGGACCGCTCCAGCACCACTCCGGGAGTCACCCCGCGCTCCGGGTCCGCGAACTCGCGCCACAACGGCTCCAGGCGCCGGTAGGCGGCCGCGTGCCGAAGCCATGTCCGCGCGGCCGACACCCGGGGCCCGACGGCCGGAAGGACGAGACCGACCAGGGCGAACGTGACGCCCAGCGACGCGAGGACGGCCTCGACCTGCAGCTGAGACCACGGCGGAGGGCTGCCCGCCGCGGCCAGCAGGCTGTAGGCGATCTTGTGGACGGCGTAGACGAGGCTGATCCAGCAGCCGACCGCCAGGCTGCGCAGGCCCCGCCGCATCCACGCCTTGTCGGTGATGCCCGCCCAACGCCACGCCAGCCGGGAGACCGCGAGCATCGCCGCGGCCAACCCGGCGATGTAGGCCAGCAGCATCGCGGTGAGCCAGGGGCCGAAATAGCGTTCGAGATGCAGGAAGTCCGGCCGCTCGGTGTCCAGCGCGACGGCGAACGCGACGGTCATCGCGACCGCCGCGACCAGCAGGACGGCGCCGTGCGGGGCGAACGCCCGCCACGCCCGGCGCTGCTGGGAAACGACCGAGAGGAAGAAGAACGCCTCGAGCCCGGCGAACGCGATGAAGATCAGCCAGTGCTGGACGATCCAGATCAGCTCGGCGTCGGCTTGCGACACCGGCGTCCACCGCACCCCGGCGATGATCGCCAGGGTCAGGGTGAGAAACGCCGACCACAACGACCACATCGCCGGCCTGCGGGGAGACCGGATCAGATCGACGAGCCTGTAGACGACGACCAGGACGCCGACCACGACGATGAACAAGTGGAACAGGGCTCCGACGCTACCGTCCACGCGGCACACGCCCCAGCACGTTCGCCAGCCGGTCCACCGCGACCGCCTGGGCTCCCTGCAGCTTCCGGGGCTTGGGCTTCACCAATGGCACCTCGGCTATGATCAACACGATCGTTGCGGCGATTTCCGCTTCGCGTTCCTGCTTGTCGTCGTACCCGCCCTGGCGGCGCAGGATCTCTGGCGTGCCGCCGTCTCCCGGCGGACCCTCCATCCCCAGCGTCCGCAGCAGGTTGGGGTCGACAGGCAGACTCTGCGAGCCCCGATGGCACAGAAGGATGTGGCACAGCTCGTGCAAGATCATCTGCTCCCGGTGCAGGCCGACGATGGTCTCGTCATAGCCGACGAGGTCCACGGTCGGGCCGGCCAGCCACATGGCGTCCGGTCCATCCGTCGGCAAGGACATGGCGCTCAGAACGATCGGGCGCCCGCGGTGTTCCCCGAGGCGACGGGCGAATTCCTCCAGGCTCCACGGCTTCGGGACGATCTCGCCCGCAACGCGCTCGATCTCGCTGCGAAGCACACGATGCTCGCGGAACCGAACCCACGGATCCACGAGCTTGTCCAGGACCCGGCTGAGCGCATCACGGAACCGTCCGAACGGGCCGCGCCCGTGCCGCTCTCCAGCACCGCGCGACGTCTCGGTCATTCGGTCGAGGTCCCCTTCCCCTCGCTCGCGTCCCCGGCCCCCGTCCGACCGTGCTTTCGCTCGGCCTCCGACAGGGCGCCGATCATGTTGTTCACGGTTTGGAAATTGCTGTTGGACAACCCGCCCATCCGCATCATCGCGTCCAGGAGCTCCCCATCCCTGTGGGCGAGCAGGTAGCGTATCTCGGCCACCGACTCTGACGGATCGTCATCGGTGAAATAGCCGGTATTGACACCGAAGAACCGCGCCACGATGGACAACGTGCCGACTTTCGGATCGTCGGCCCTGCCCGTCCTGAGCCGCCAGACGGTCTGCGCGCTGATCTTCCCGAGTCCCTGTGCCTCGATGCCCTCGGCGATCTCGAGGTCGCTCCACGGGCCGCCCTCGCTCTCCGGACGCAGATTGATCAGGTAGTTAAGCCGCTCGGCGATCGTGCTTCCTCTGCCAGGCTGCTCCATCACCGGCCCTCTTCCCCAGCTAACATAAATTTTAGCTTCTCGCCCCAGTTCATAACATCCATGTTGACTCGTGAACGACATTCACCTTAGGGTGCTCACGGGTTGATCCACAACAACGGGTCGCCACACAGCGTCGGCCGTATCAGTGGGTGGCACGGCCAACGCAGATCCGATGCAGGTGCCGCGGGACACTCGCAAGACCCCATCCGGCCTGCACAAAGAGGGGGAATGTGTTCCTGCCGCCGACAGCAGGGGGGAATAGCGCTGTCGGCGGCAGGAGCATGCGGTACACGCCAAGGGGGGATTTGACGTCCGCTACCTGCATTGTAGTCGGCCGAACTCTTCGCCGGGCGGCTTCACATTCAGTCGACTCGTGCCTCTCTGGTATCGCCCGCTCGCCGCGAGCCGGGTTGGTGCCGGGGCCAGTGGCCCATTCAGGGTCGCTTTCCGCGCAACTTCCGTAACTCATCGACGTACCAGCGCGGCCCTTCAAAGGGCCGACGGACGGTCCCCGTCAGACCGAGCTTGCCAGTTCCATGCTGCTCAACAGGGACGCGCCCTCCTCCGGGAAACGCCGGATGCGTCGCTTCCCTGACACAACGACAATGTGACCGGCGGTCAACCACCCGGTCACATCGTGGAACAGGTCCATCTGCGCGGTCGACCCGCGCACGTAGATCCGTAGCGGCTCAGTCAGTGCGGTCGGCGGTTCCGGCGACGCGCAGGCGCTCGGCGGAGGCCGCAGTCGCTTCCTCGTTGCCCTCCTTCAGGGCCGGGGTGGTGATCCACTTGGTGGCCGGAGCGACTGCAGCGACCTGGACGAGAACCACGGCCGCGTCGGCGATGCGGCGGGCCTGCTCCCCCGGTTGATCCGGCGGAGAACCTAAGTCACGGAGCGTCCGCCGCCGGGTGTGCCGTGGCCGAGCACGCGCGCCACGTCGTGCTGACTCAGGCCGCCGTGCACGTACAGGCCCCAGGCAAGGGCGTCGATCCGTTCGGCCAGCGTCCGCACGGTGCGAGCAGCCCCCCGGCGACGTCGACCCAGGTGCCCGGTTCGACGGCGGCCGCCTGACACTGAACCTGGCCAGGTCCACCGGAATCACGGGGCATTCGCCGCGGGTGCTTGCGCCGCTTTGATGGCCTGCAGATCGACCGGTTCGGTGACGACGCTGAACTCTTCGGCGACGGATCACAAGGTTCGGATGCCGCTGAAGATTTCAGTACCCGAGCCTCTGACCTGCGGATTGAATTCTTCGGCATCCACCAGACGGCCTGGATCGTGCCACCGAAGATTTCAGTACGCAGGCTCGACGCCTGCTCGACCGCCCGAGACTCAGCGATCTGACCTGAGGGTTGAAAGATCCACAGGCACCGCTGCAACCTCCACTGAAATTTTGGGGTGCCGTACTGAAATCTTCGATGGCACCCGACACAAGGGATAAAAACCCGTCGAACGACCTAGTCGGCTACATGACAGTGAAATACTGGGTGGATGCTGCCCCCGGTCAGAATCACCCGCACGGAACTGATCGGGTGTATCGGGCGTATTACCCAAAGGCACCGAATCACCGACCGTTCCGAGGTGGCAGATCTGCCGATCGCGGCCCGGTCAGATCCACGCGAAATACTCCTCTACCTGCGGAAACAGTCTATCGCAGATCAGCCCTCGTGGGCCAGCCGAGCCGATGCGCTCGATGCTCAGTTGCTCGTCATCGCCAGCGGGTGGGACCGATGGAGGGCCGAACGCCACCACCTCCGCGGTGGCCTCGGCGATGGCCTGTTCTACGACCAGCTCGGGGACGCCCTGGGCCTCGGCCCGAACAGCCACCTTCGTGGTGAGAGGGACCCCAGACCGGAGAGACGCCGCCGCAGCGGCAGGGGCGATCCCCACCAGCCTGCCCGCAACAGGCTGAACGCCCTCACCGATCTTCTCCGCTATGACATGCCTGAGCAGGATCTGACGCGGCCGGGACGTCGCGATGCGATCCGCGACCCGAAGCATCCCGCGTGGGGCTGGCTCGCGGAGAACCACGTTGCCTTGACCACTGTCGCGCGAGACCTCGCGGCTGCGGCTACCAGGTACAAGGTTGCCTCTCGCTGGGTCGACGAGCTGGTCGCGGACGTCGTCGACGGAGTTCTCAACCCGGGCACGCCGGCCGTTCTCGGCCTCGCCGTGGCCGAGATCCGAACCTCGCGACCGGTCATCGAGCTGACCACCACGCACGCAGTTCATCGCGTCCTGCTCGCCGCTGATGCCCTCCGGTGCCAGTTCTCCGGTGCCCTCGCCCGCAACCCGGACAACGGCAAGATTCAAGCGCACTGGCAATCCGCTCCCCCACCGACCGACGTCGCCGCGTTGGCAGCTGAGATCGCACGTCGGCGGGAGCGTCACGGGGACGCGAGACGAGACAGGATCCCCTCCCCCGACGCAGCCGAGCCAGCCGACCTCCTGCGGTTCCTCCGCTCCTCCCCTGCCGCCAGCCGCGTGGTTCGAGCGCACGACCATCTCGCAGGACTACGGCTTTGCAATGCCCTCTGGTGGCAGGACCGCGCCGCAGAGCTTCATGCGATTCGCTTCGGCCTGGGAATCGGCGAGCCCAGGGACGTTCTTCGACGCCAGATCGGCTCGAGCTATGCAATCACACGAGGGCAGGGGGTTCAGGACCGCCTGGACCGGTTGGATCAATTGGTCAGTCGAGGCAAACCGGACGAGAAAGGCGCCCGCGCCCGCCGGGGAACCGGACCGGCACCGCTGGCCCGCGAGGAGGAGTGGGTCGCGTCCCACCAGCAGGAACTACGCTGCGTCGCCAAGCGACTGATCGATTCGGTGGCCAAGATCGCGATCCACGATGACGACCGATACTGGCTCGACATCCTCGCAGCCGCAGAGAAGTACACGCCGGCAGACCTTGCGTCGTTTGCCTTCGCCGCTGAGGAAGCCGAGACTGCCCTGCTCGCCGCCGAGACGGTGCCGAGCGTGATCGATGACCTGCTCGCGGAGGTCGATCAGCTCCCGACGGTGCGTCGTTTGCGGTCCGCTTCACGTCCCATCCAGGATGCAGAGTGAAAGTGCTCAGCCCGGGGACCGTCATGCCCGCCTACAACCGGCAAATCGATACGCATGAGCCTCCGTGCGAACACGGTCGCCGTGGCGACCCCTGTTCGCACGGAGGCCATGTCCGCCCCGGCTGTTAGCCCTCGTCCTGGCTTTCGGTCGATGGCTCGGCTCCCTTGGCTCCCTTGGCCCTACTCTTGCGGGTTTTCCCCTTGTCCTCGGACAAGGGGGGCAGGAAGTTGTCGAGGATCGGAGCCAGCCACGTGCTGCGCTCGGAGAACCCGAGCATCTCGGTCAGCTTTTGAAGCTGCTCGAACTGCGCCGGCGTTGGCTTGTACCCGCTCGGAGTGCTGCCTCCCCCCTGGTACCTGACCGTGTTGGGGTTCTCAGCGAAGAAGTCGAAGGCACCCTTGATTCGGGCTTTGTCCAGCACCTCCTTCAGGCCGCCCAGGTCTCCCTTGCTGAGTCTCTCGCCTCCCCCAGCGGCGTGCTCGATCGCTTTCAGGATGATCTTGAGGATGGACACCCGGTGCGAGTACCGGTAGTTCGTCAGCCGCGTCTTGACCTCGTAGGAGGTATAGAGCGTCTTGTTATTGCTGCTGTTGCTTGTCGCCTTGCCCCGCACCGCGCGGCGTGTGCCGGTGTTCGGGGCGGCTTTCTCCGAACTGCCATCGCCTCCGCTGCTCCGGGGTTCCGGCGTCGGCGGGGCTGCTGTTTGCCGGGGCTTTTCTGCAGTCCGCGGGTGGGACGGAGCGCTTGTTCGTGACGCGGGAGGGGCTGGGTAGTCATCGTCGTCATCGTCGTCCATCAGCCCTTTGAGCCCGATGCCTCGCCTCACCGCCGGGTTACCCAGGTGGGAGAGGTCGTTGTCAGTCGTGTCGCTCATACCCACAGTCCTTCTTGCTTCAACTGCTTCCGCTTCTGTTTTGCTTCGCTGAACATCTCCTGCAGCACAGCCTCGATGTCTCCCGCAACTCGTTTCGCTGTTCCGGGAACGACCGGGACCTTCTTCAAAGCCTGTTCGGGATTCTCCTCCTTCATCCTTTCGGCCTCTTCGGCCTTGTATTGCCAGTCGAGCTTGTAGCCACCTGCGGCGACGGGCTTCGTTCCTTCGATGAGCATTGCCTCGAGTTCGTGCGCCAGTGCTCCGTACTTCCGCGCCGCGGCGCCTACTGCCTCGGCGTACCTGACGAAGCTCTCGAAGAAGGGGACAGCGCTGCCCTTGAGGTCGTCTTCAACTCCGTCGCGGAGGCTCGCCCGCAAGTTCGTTGCGTTCGTGGAGCTCGCGAACACCACGACACCGAGGAGTACAAGGCACGGGTTTACATGCCTCATCCGCTCTAGCACGCGAGCCAAGGCGCGCAGACCGATCCGAGATGCTTCGTCAGTCTTCATCGGCACCACGACGAAGCGGGCTGCGCACAGGACCAACTGGAGCAGGAGTTCGTTTTCCGGAGGGCTGTCCAAGATGATCAGGTCGTAGTTCTCAGCGATCCCCGACAGTGCACGAGCAAGCGAGGTCACCGCCTCCCGAATGCCTTCGTCGTCGACCATCATCGGCTGAAGATGCGCCTGGATGCGCCTGACGTACCGGCCACCTGGGATGAAGTCGAGGTTCTCGCGAACACCACGAACCGGATTGAGGGGTACGTCCAGAGTCAAGGCATGCAGCAGGCCCTTGCCGTTGTCATTCACCTCGGGGTTGCGTGACACGCCAAAGTCCAAGGCCATGTTGCCCTGTGCGTTCAAGTCGACGGCCAACGTCCTTAGGCCCGATTGCGCAGCTTGGCCAGCCGCATTCGCGGCGATCGTCGACTTCCCAACCCCGCCTTTGTCGTTGCCGAACAGGTAGACACGACCGAGCAGATCCCATCGGACACCAAGCGAGTCAGGTTCGAAGGAAGGTACAATAGCAACCACTACACAGTCCCCTACCAGGCAAGATGCGGAGTCCGGACACATGACGATGAGCGCGGCTCTTGGCACCACGCGGTGCCTCCCACCGCGCTCGCTGACATCTTGCCACGAGAACGGGGATTCACGCACTCGACCCGCCGTGCACCAGAGTGGATCACAGAACGCGGCAGCACGCAGTGACCAACGTGGAGTTACACGCTCCGACTCAAAGTCGACAGGCCGCCGGACAGCGTACTGTGCGTCTCATTGCATCCAAAGCCATGGCATGAGCAAGCATCAAGACCACCACGACGACGTAGGCAAAAACGCGGTCCGACCTGCAGGAGTCAGTTTAGAGGTCAGTTTAGCAGTCAGTTTAGAGGTAAACAGACTAGTCAGTTTGGGCAGCAGCGCAGGAGCACGGGTGGGTGTCAGCCGCGCAGGCCACTTCTCTAACACCATGCATAGATGTGGTGACATACAGGGGGCTCATAGCCGTGATAACGGCAGCGACCGGGACCTGCCATCGCACCCAGGGGGTTATACGTCGACAAACGGGTGTATAAGGTTTAACCCAACGGCCACATCAGGGGTGCTCCGATATATTGACCATAGCGTAATAATTCACCTTTATCTAAGTTTCTCTTTCAACTTGACGCAGGACGTATTTGCAAGTGTGCCCGCAGACATAGAAGTCAGCACTGTCAATAATTCAGTAAACGATATAATCGACTACATGCCAGAGGACTCATACACACCCTTAAATATAACCTACGAACACCGCAACGTGCAGGACATCATGTAAAGCACCCAACCAGGCATCACGATTTACATTGCGCATGGCACTACACTCAGCTTTGTACGTAACTCAATATTAAGCCCTTGTAGCAGCCCGAGCATAGACTACTTAACCTGCATAGTAAGCGGTACTGTAAACGGTGTTTCATAAAACAATGGAAAACACGATGCAAAAAGCCCTACATTACACCTAGTGATTCGCTTTACCCAACGCAAACTGTCAGGCACACGCAGCAGCTATGGAAAGAAGTTTTCTAGCAATGCCGAGGCAAACTTCAGAGGAAGCATCTAAATACACCTAGTATTTAGGTTGCTAGCAAACTGTGCATTGGATTTGACATTCAGCTTCTATCGACACCGATGACCAAACTCGAATCAGCGTTGCTTTTTTAGCCTGTAGAACGGTGTGCACTATCACCGTCAAGCAAATTAAATAAGGGATTTCGAAGAAAGTATGCAAGCTGGCGCGCTAGATACCGTTGAGTCAAAGTTGAGTGAAAACTGCATACGGTACTTTTTAAGGTATCTTGCTTGCAATCTGACTAGAAGCCTTTTAGTACACCTGACGGCAAAAGGTCAATTCCAAAGGCACGCTTGCGACCTGCGACTATTTATGTCACGTGACGTTTGGACCTCTAAGTGATTCCATGCCGGCCTCTCTTGCTTCCGCTCACGAGCTTGTCAGATGCACCTAATAGGGGGCAGGGGCTGGGGGGATGCACCGAGCGTCGCATCCGGACTCAAGAAGCTCGATTGACCCCTGTTGACCTCGCCCGAGTTAGCTCGATAGTTCGCGAATTGCTCACGGTGGGTGGGTTCCATGAGCGTTCGCTGCCCAATGCGGGAGGACGTGACGGTATAGTGGGGAGCGCAGGCCGTCCGGCGGCCTTGCCGACGTGGCGTCCCCCGGCACTGGACGCCGCACTCGGGTCGCACGTGGCGGGGCTCGGCGGCGGTCCTCTGGTGCCGGACGCGGGGCAAGGTCCGGCTGTACCGACTCGACGGCGACGGCGGGGTCATCCTCAGCTCCGCCGCGAAGAGCTGGAGCGCGGCTATCCGGGACCGGACAACAGCGCTCCCGAAGGGGACAGCAGCGGTCTGGGGCCGCAGCGAGCGGGACGAGCACGAAAGGCACTCCGGGACGGACGCCCGGCCACTTGAACAGATCCTCCCGTGGAGCCGTGCTCTGCGTCGCATCATGTTGTGGCGCAACGAGGACGAGGTCGATTTCGTGACGCGTCCGCCGACGCCGGAACGCCTCGCGGGCCCGCATCCCGCGCTGATGGACGCCGGATTGTCTCGCCCGCGCGGGGTCACGGTCGCGTGCGTGTCGCGCAGGGGCGGGCTCGGCCGTTCCTCGATGCTGAGGGAATTCGGCGCGGCATGGGCTCGGCAGGGCAAGCGGGTGCTGCTCGCCGACCTCGACCCGGTGCAGTCGCTCAAACGCATGCTGGCAGGAAACGCCCGCGCCGCCGCTGTCGTACCGTGGTCGGGGGTGCACGGCGAGCTGGTGATACACCGCGCGGAGAACGGAGGCGAACTACGGCTGCTGACCGGGTTGCGCGGCGCGACTGCCACGGACCTGCGGTCCGCGCTCGACGCGGCACGAGCCCAGGCAGACGTGGTCCTGCTCGACACCGCTCCGGCAGACACGGGCCCGGAGACGTGGTTCGCGGAGGAGGTCGCTGACGCGGTGATCGCGTGCTTCGGCGACGGCGAACGGCTGTTCGGCCGTCACGAAACCGTGTATTCCGACCGATACCGCCCGATTTACGAACGCCAACAGCAACACACAGCGATGCTGAAGTGGCTCGACAAGGCCTTCGACGCGTACTTCGACGACAGCTGGGGGGAGGAGCAGACGGACGACGAACTGCTGACTCAACTGGAATGGATCGAGGAGCACCGCCGGACGTTCCTGGTCACCGTCGCCGACAAGGGCCGTCAGCTGTTCGGACCGGCATGGGACCCGGACCGGTGGATCGACTACCAGCGCGCCCAGGAGGACGATTGGCGCGACGACGAACCCGAGGAACAGGAAGTACCTGCCGAGAGCGGCGACGAACCCCAGCCGGGAGACATCACCGTCGTCTACCGCCCTTACGACGACCGCGAGGTGATCGCCCCGGATCAATGACCAACTCCGACGCGAGGTGCCCGATCTCGACGACAAGGCGGGACGAACCGTCGTCGCCGTCCCCCTGGGCCACTACAGCGGCTGGCCGGAACCGGAATTGCGGACGCAACAACGCGCACGCCTCGCCGGGTCCTGCACGTACCCGATGCTCGTGCAGGGAATTCCTCGGACCGCGGCGATCCACGCGGCGCAACTAGACCGTCGGCCGCTGGTGCTGGCCCAGCCCGATCATCCGACGGCGAAACTGCTTGCGGTCGCGGCCGCCGAGCTGTACCGGATGATCACTCGCTGACCACGCGACTCGGCTGACCTGAGGAGTAACAGCAAATCAAAAGAACACCTGGCTGATCGAGACCAGCGACGACGGCCGCGACTGGTCCTATGAGCTGCACCCGGTCCACGGGCCCCGCGACTCCGGCGGCATCGAACGGGCCGCCAGCGCCGAAGACCTCGCCCGCGCGGTGCTCGCCCGCCGGTTCGGTCTCCTCCGGACGGACCGGGATTACGAGTGGGACGACCTGTGGTTCCGGGCGATCGTGTGGAACCACCGCAACGCCTGCGACTACGCCGGAGTGCAGCCGCCGTTCCTGCCGGAGAAAGCCGGGCAGGACCCGGATCGCTACGGCAACTACCTGCTGCACCACCGGGCCGAGCCGTTCGCGGTGGAGGTCCGCACGCCGCGGCAGGTCCGCCACGCCGTCCTGAACGCCCCGGCGGCGAGGGAAGGCCTCGGCGGCGGCACCCGCGCGGGCGCGGTCTCCCGCACCGAACTCGACGAGGTCCAGCGGGAGATCGCCCGCCTGATAGCGGAGGCCCGCGAAGCGGGGTGGAGCAGCGAGGCCGCCGACGAGCACCGTGCGCTGCGCACCGCCCGCAGCAAGCTCGCCGACCTCGACCAGGAGCTCGCCGACCGCGTCGCGGACCTGGAACAGCAGCACAGCCACCGCCCCGGCTTCACCGTCGACGCCTGACCCGCCCGACCCGGTCAGAACAACGCGTCGCGCACCGGCGGGTGCCCAGCCGTGCGCACCCCTGCCAAGCGCAGCGGGCAAACCCGTTGCCCCGGCAGGGAAAACCG
Organism: Amycolatopsis rubida; assembly: GCF_900115345.1. GTDB lineage: Bacteria > Actinomycetota > Actinomycetes > Mycobacteriales > Pseudonocardiaceae > Amycolatopsis > Amycolatopsis rubida. Next base: position 155,963 of record NZ_FOWC01000010.1, read on the forward strand.
TCACATCGGCCGCGGCACCCGCACCGGTCGCTGGACCTCTCGCTCCCGCGCCGTCGAGGGAGAACCGGGGCCACGGCGCGGGACTCGCCGACGGCGGCGCGTGCGCGCAGGCTTGAGGCCGTGCCGACCGCGGACGGCAGGCTGACCGCGCAGGACCGCGCGCAGATCACCGGCGAACTCACCAGGATTCGCCATCTGATCACGGGCACGGTGCTCCCGGCGCTCGAACGCTTCCCCGACGATGCGCAGCACCGGCACATGCTGGCCGAAGCCGAGCGCCTCGCCGAGGCGCTGGAACAGCTCGTCCTCCGCGACGAGCAGCGCGTCGCGCGCGAAGGGCCGGTCGACGAGGACAGCTGAACCGGGGGCGCCGGGAGAGGCTGCGTCACCGGCGGCCGCAGAAGAAAACCGGGACGATCGACGCCGCTGCGCGACGACCCGTGAACACGGCGGCGATCCCCGTCGTTGAACACGGGCTGGTTCCGTTCCCCTTGCACTGTGGAGGAAAGCCATCACCGCTGAGCCGTACGTTCCGGACCTCACGACGCTGCGCGAGAAGATCGACCAGAACACGACGCTGCTGGGCTCCCTCGGCCCGGAATCCGACATATACCGCCGCCTGCAGGCCCGCATCGGGCAGCGACGTGCAGGAACTGCTGGACTACGAGGACACGCTCGAACGACGACGACGGCAGCTGGCCGCCGAGGAAGCCGCCAGGGCGATGCCGCGCCCGCCGTCCCCCGCAGCGGAGGCCGCCGGCGCGGGCCTGCTGTTCACCGTCCCCGGCCCTGCTCGTCGGCTACTTCGGCTGGGGAACGTGGTGGCTGGCCCTGGCCGCCGGCCTGCTCCTGTTCGGCGTGCCGAACCTGATCGAGGGCATCAAGCTCGCCGTCAAGAACACCTGACCCGCCCGCGTGCGGGGAGGGACCGGGCAGGACCGGTCCCTCCCCGCGTTTGCGTTGCGCCGCAACGCCAATCCGCACGCGCGACACGCGGAACGACGGCTTCCGCGCGCCACGCCGCGCGACGGTGGCGTGCCGGTCGCTGCGTGAGGCAGTCTCTCGGCTCCGCCGCCGCACGGAGAGGAACCGCAGACGCCATGACCGGACCCGGCATCATCCCCGTCGCCGTCCCCGCAGCCGAGTACTGGGCGTGGGCTCCGTCGCGGAAAGGGTTCGGCGGCTACGGCGGCACCTGCACAGTCGGCCCGATGGCCTTCGCCGGCACCGCGAACCAGCGCCACGACAACCGCCGGGAACTGCGCGCCTCCTGCACGCTCGCGGGCGTGAAGACGGCGAGCGAGAGCTGGGAGACCGACAGCCTGTCCTGCACCCCCGGACGGCATCGCCGCCGAGATCGCCGCCCGCGACGTCCTGCGGCAGCTGGCCGAGACCGCCCGCGCCCGGATCGCCGACGCGGCCCGGCTCCTCGAGGAATTCGACGTGCTCGCCCGCGCCGGTGCCGTCGCGCCGGCGGACGAGCGGCCCGGCCCCCGGACGGACGGGGACGGCGAATGACCGTGCCCTGGCACGGTTTCTACTCGAGATCCTCGTCTTCGTCGTCGGCGTCCAGGACGGTGTCGGGGTCGCTCAGCGGGCGCAGGCCGTCGGCGAGGTCGGCGGGCAGCAGGAACGAGTACTTGCCGAGCAGGTTCATGTGGCGGTGGCGGAACGGGGAGAGCCGGACCGGTTCCTCGTCGCGGACCTCCGCGCCGTCGGCGCGCGCTTCGCGAGCACGGCGTCGAGGTAGCGGGTGTTGAACAGCACGACCGCGTTGAGCACCAGGCCCAGCGCGCCGAGCTGGTCCTCCATGCCCTCGTAGTAGCGCTGGCGCAACTCGCCACGGCGGGCCGTGAAAGATGTCCCGCCCGAGGGTGTGGCGGCCTTCCTGGAGGTTGCCCTGGGCTTTCATGGTGCGCCGGTAGCCGGGTTCGTCGGCCCGCTGTTCCTGTCCGAATACCGGCCCCGACCCGCGTCGCTGCCGCGGCAGCGGTAGGCCGCCCGTGAAAGAACGGTGACCACCAGTTCAGAATCCGCCGCCTGCGACCGGGACCTCGGCCATCGGCACGGCTTGATAGCCACGTAAGGCACCCCCCACCCCACTTCCTGACCAGCTCAGCGTCCCCGGTGAATCACGCGTCCCGGCCTTCCTTCCGTGCTTGCGGTTCGATAACAACAGCACCCAGTTCGTCGATGAGAAGTTTCGCGACGATCTCGTCCGTCAAGCTCCTTGGCTCAGGGAGAAGGCCGTGTCGTTGCGCGGTCAGACGACGTGCTTCAGCGAAGTCAGCTCGATTTGCGGACCGCGGGAACGGTTCGCGACGAGAGGATCCCCATAGCTGCAGATGCCGCTCGCTCGGCGAGGGTCGTCGCGCACGTTTCGGCGCCCGCATCCATTGTTCTTCCTCCCGCCACCACGCATAAACCGCTCGGTCCACGAGTGTCCAGCGGGCTTGTTCCGCCCGATATCCGTGGGTTCCCAGACGTTTCGCGGCCCGGGTCAGCCTCGTTTCGTCCAGCCTCGCCCGTCCCCCCCGTCCACGTCGCAGGAGCCCGAGTGCCTTCAGCCCCTCGAAATGTCTGCGGCAGGTCCCAACCGTATAACCGCATATACGGCTCACTTCGGTTGCAGTCCTTGGCTCCAGACAGGCAGCGGCGATTCGTGCGCAGTGACGCCCCAAACCTCCGACCTTTCGAGGGGCGAAAGCATCCCCAGCCCGGACACCAAGCGTCGAACGCAGCCGGTGGCGGAGATCTTCCCGGACCCCACCCGGGGGGCGGGGTCCTTGTGTCCCACCCTGATGGTGCTGGTCGGCTGTGGTTGCGGGGGGGAGCAGTTTCCAGGTCGCGGCTCGCGGCCCGGAGGCTTGGACGGTGCGGGTGATGAATCCGTCTTTCGCGAGGCGGTCGAAGGCGCGGGCGGCGGCGGATTTGCTGATGCCTGACATCGCCGCGGCGCGGCGGATGTCGAGGTCGATTTCGGTGCTGCAGGCGTCCAGCGCGACGAGGCACAGCGCATCGAGGACGCCTCGGTCGGCGGGGCCGGAGGGCCGTGCCCATCGTTCGGGGTCGTCGTCGGCCGCCGTTTGGATCGCGGCCACGGAGCGGGCGGTCTCCTCGGCCCGATGGGTGTCGCCGTCGGCTGCTGTGGCCGGCATGCGGGCGGCGTACTCGACGCTGCGGCACCATTGGCGGCGGAGGACTTTCTCGGCCGCGTGGTCTCCGCGGGCGATGCGAGGCGCTCCGGGGTGCGGGTTCGACCGGCTGCGGGCGTGCTCGAGCCCCGGAGCGTGGCCGAGCAGGGCATACACGTCCGGCCAGGACCATCGGGCAAGTGCCAGTCCGACCAGGACGGAGCCGAGCAGGCTGCTGGCCTCGCCATCGCGGGGGACGGTGTCCAGGGCCGCGCGGGTGCTCGCGGACGGTTCTCGCCGGAGCCCGGCCAGTGCCGGAGCGCCGCCCCGTTCGACGATCTCCCGTGCGGCCGCGGGCGGGGCGGCCCGTTCGTCGGGTGTCGTGGTGGTCGCGGCCAGCTGTTCGGTGAGCCGCTCCACGACGCCGGTGTTCGGTGTCGTGAGCACCGCTGTCGCGGCAGCGGTCTCCGAGGGCTGGAGGAGGGCTGAGTGCCCGCCGTCGCGGTGCGGGGCGCCGGGCGGGCGGGCTGCTCCGGTGCGGGGGTTGCACAGCATGCCGTGGTCGAGTGTCGGCAGGTGCCGGGCCAGCAGTTTCGCCAACCGGCGCACCGCGAGCGGGGCAGCGCCGTCCGGGCCCAGCGACAGCCACACGTGGCGGCCGCCGTGCGGGCCGGACGCGGCGACGGCGTAGCGCGCTCCGGCGGTGTCGAGCAAGCCGGCCAGGCGGGCGAGGTCGGCGCCGACGTCGCCGCGCGCGGTGTCGAGGTCGAAGCACAGCAAGCGGAACTGGCCGGTGTCGTCGGCGAGGTAGAGCGCGAACGGGCCGGGCGGCGGTGTGTCCGGCCAGTGCTGGTGGTCGTACTGGTGCAGCCACGTCGAGGAGGTGTCGTCCCAGGTGTCGGTGCGCAGCCCGGGGCGCGGGGTCATCGCCTCCGCGAGCCGCCAGTATGCGCCCGCGTCGGTTCCTGGCGCTGGCGCCGGCCGGTCGGGTCGGCCGGGAGGTTCGGCGGGGGAGGCGGTCATCGGGCAACCGCCCGGGTCGCGGGCAGCCCGCCGGTGCGCGGACGCGAGCGAGCGCGCTCGGGGGACGCGGACGACGTCGACGCGCGGGGACGCCGAATGGCGTCACGGCCGGACGAAGACGGTGCGGCCGGCCCCGCGGTCGACATGCGGGACGCGGCAGTGACCTGTCCAACACAGGCCGGTTGACCTGCGGAAACAGGCAGCGTGAAGAGGGCGCGCGGAGACACGAGCGCAGCGGGATGCTGGAAAATGCCTCCGGCACCAGGTACCGTAGGCAGCACAAAGCCCTTCTTGACGGGTCGGGCGAAAAATTTGGGCCCCCGGGTGACAGCGGGGGTGTGAGGCGCAACTAGCTGCTGTGACCGGCAAAGTCAGTGGCTAGGTGCGACCAGGCTCAGAGGCGGCGTCCCGTTCGGGGGGCCGCCTCCGCTTGTTTACGACGCCATTCGCTGCTCCTCTTCCGCTTCCTCTCCGCCGAGGCCGAACCTGGCGAGTAGGGCGAGTTCGAGTTGTTCCATGTCCTCCTTGGTCACGATGCCGTCGCACGCGAGTGCGAGGTTGACGAGCTCCTCCTTGCCTATGGCTTGGAGGCCCGCGCGCAGGACGCGTTCGTAGGCGAGCGTTCCTGCCTCGCCGTATTCCCGGGCGGCGACCTTGATCGCCACGTGCAGACGCGCGTCGACGCTCGGGCGCTCCATCCGGTAGTTCAGCCCGTTCGCGCGCTGTTTCGCACCACGATGCTTCGGCATGGCGGAGACTTTTGTACAAAAGCTGCTCGCGATCAAGCACCACCCGTTTTCCCGGGCGTGTTGCTGCCTGTGCAGGGCAGCTCGCCCGTGTGGGGGATGATCGGGCGGGTGCCCTCGGGCGGGGCGCCCGGGTGCGGCTGCGGCCCATGCCGGTTCTCGCCCGAACACGCGGTGCACCCGGTAGAGCAGGTGCCAGACCTTTGCGCTGCCGCCCACGAGGAACGGGCGGACCGATCGCGAGCGCCGGACGAGATCTCCGTAGCGGGCGAGGGCCGAAGGCGGGACGGATCTGCCTTCCAGGCGAGCGGCGGCGAGGTCGTCGGCGGCGTCGAGCAGCTGCCGGTGCGTGCGGCCCGCGTAGTCCAGCAGCGTCGAGACCACGCGGGGGTGGTCGAGACGGGCCCAGCCTCGGCGCCGGAGGATGCGGGCTTCGCGTTCGACTGCGCGCAACGCCTTTCGGGTCGCCGCCCGCCAGGTGCGTTCCTCGTACGCGGCGCAAGCGGCGTCACTCATCCCGGTCGCCGCCGCTGGCGGTCCTGCGGGCCCGGAGCCGACGGCGGCGCAGTTGCAACAGGCCGTGGGTGACGCATCCGGCGCCAGCGGCGTACAGGGCCGCCGCGGCGGCCCACCCCCAGATCATGTGATCCCCCCTGTCCCCGGTCGTGACGCTACGCGATCACGTGCGTTTCGATCTAGCCCTTCCCGAGCGCGGTGGCCGCCCCCTGCGTCCGCCCGCAAAGCCGGTCGACCTGGACGCCGACGGTTGCTTGAATACCCGATTAACTATGGTTAATCGCTCTATGTAGCCATATTTCACCCTTTCAGCCTAAAGTTTGAGGCTTTTTTCCCATGATCGTGACGTTAGGTCATCATTGTGGTTAGCTGACGTCCAGCGAGGGGGCGGATCGGGGGATCCGCTCCGCGACGCGACAGGGGTCCCGAGGCTCGGTTCAGGGGGAACCGTACGATGTCACGGAACGTGACCATTGTCGTGTCCCGGCCGGTCGTCGGGATCGCCTCGCGGACCAAGGGAGGGGGAGTTCCTTGAGCACGAGTACGGGCCGAGCAGTGCGGCCGGGGGGCCTGGACGGGTCGCTGGTGTTCCTGCCGGAGCCGGGTGCCTGCGCGGGACGGCTGGATCCCGGACAGGCGTTGATTCCCGACGATCTCGCGCGGCAGCTGGACTGGCACGTGGAGCCGTCGGTGTCGCCCTGGTCGATCTCGCCGGTGGCGCGCACGGTCTGCGAGCACATCGACTACGAGTCGCTGCACCGCGAGCATCCCGCGCTGTTCGAGCGGCGCCAGCAGCACGGCGCCCCGGCCGTCTCGGAACTGTGGGAGGCGAAGCACCGGCTGGCCGAACTGGGCTACCGCCTCTGCCTGGACGTCCAGATCGAGGACTACGACGACGGGCTGGCCCTGGTCGTCTACGGTGCCGGGGTCGTGGGCCGCCTCACCGACCGGGCCTGGGCCGCAGTCGCGGGCATCCTGACCACGGACGCCTCTTCCATCGTGGAACCGCCCCCGGACGTCGCGGGGCTCGCCCGCGCAGTGCGCCCGGCCCGCCCCGCGACCTCCCGGGGCAAGCGGAAACTGCCGACCCGGGTCACGCCGCTGGGCTGGCAGGTCGGCGACTGGGAGCACACGTGGTGGGCGTACCCGCTGGTCGGCGCCGACGCGCATCAGGTGCCCGCCGAGTTCGGGCCCGGCGCCCGGTCTGTCGCCTGATCGTTCCACCGTCAATTCGCGGGGCGGTTCGCCCCGACGACCGCGGCTGCGTTGCTTGCCGGCATCGCGCCGACCGTACCGCCGCCGTCCGAACAGGACCCGGCCGGACGTCGGCTCGCGCAGCCGGGCCGCTCCGCGAATTGACGGTCTCCTGGGGAACCGAAACGGCTGCCGTCGCGACACCCTCGTGGCCCGCACCTCAGGGGCCGCCCTCCCCAGTCGCGGCATCCAGGCAGCCGACCCGGTCCCGCCGCGTTCCGCCGATGGGCATCCACGGGACGCGGCGGGACCGGCCAGCACGAGCAGCAGCCAGATTCGTCTCCCGGACTGGGGGTCCGGGAGAAGAAGACCGGCCGCGGGCGGCATCTGCGACCCCAGCGCGGAACCCCGCCCGCCCGGCCGTGCTGGTTCCGCCGCGTCGCCCACGCGGACCCGACGCGGCGGAACCAGCTGCCCTGTCCGTACCAGAAAGGCATGTGGTGAACGCGACCCCGATCCGACGCGGAGCGGCGCTGTGCGCGCTCGCCGCCGTGTCCGCCTCCGTCCTCGGCGGCTGCGGCTCGTCTTCTGATCCGCCCGGGCACCCGGACGCGAACCCGGTGTCCGTACCGCCGCCGGACGCGCGGGGCCCGGTTGTCGAGACCGTCGCCGACGTCCGCTGGGACCTCCCGCGCCCCGGCTGCGTCACGATGGAGGCACCCGCGCCCGGCGGCCGCACCCAGCTCTTCCGCATCACCGGCCCGCCCGAGCAGGAACTCCTCGCGCAGCACGACCGCGGCCAGCGCCCGGCCGAGCAGCGGCTGCGGGTGCGCGGGTACGTCGACACCGCGCAGGACACCACCGTGTGCGGGGCGTACCGCGCATTCGTGCTCGGGGAGGCATTTCCCGTGCGTTGAAGCAGCGGTCCGCAAACCGCGAATGCGCCGGTTCGAAAACGCTTCGAACCGGCAACAGGCATGCCCGGAAAAACATGCGAATACACAGAGAAATTGCGGCTTACATTTTCCCGGTGAAGTGTTGACTGCGCCTCTGCTGACTGGGAAGCTCTGCAACGAGCTGAGCCGTAAGGCCAGCTCAGACGGACCGGCAGGGGAGTTCGGTCCGCACCGGGGAGACAAGGGAAAGAGTTTCCAGGGGGACCGCGAAGCGGAAGAGAACGTTTTTCCTTCTCGCTTGTTCGCTTTCCTGAACCGCTGTCGCTGTCGCTCATTCGCGCCATCCGGTGTCGCCACGAATGCAAGATGAGAACACGGGGGGAAAAACGTATGGCAGTGCGATCAGTCCGCATCGCGGGCGTGATGGCGGGGGCCGCGGTGCTCGCCGGGCTGGCGGCCGCGCCGGTCTCGGCGCAGGGGCTCGCCGGGCACCCGGGGGAGTCCGACCGCACCGCGGTGTCGGGCAGCCACCCGGCCTGGGCGGCGCCGCAGGCGAAGGTCGCCGACGTCGACGGCGGCCAGCAGCGGGAGGTCCGGGTGGCGCTCGGCCTGCGCGATCCGGCCGGCGCGCAGGCGCTGGCGAAGGCGGTCACCACGCCGGGATCCGCGCAGTACCGCAAGTTCGTCAGCCCGCAGCAGTTCCTCGACCGGTTCGGGCCCGCTGCCGAGACCGTGCAGCGGGTCCAGGACTGGCTGCGCGGGCAAGGTTTGCAGGTCGGCGAGGTGTCGGCGAACCGGCATTTCGTGACCGCGCGCGGCTCGGTCGACCAGCTGCAGGACGCCTTCGGCACGAAGCTCGCGACCTACCGCAAGGGCGGCCAGCTGCTCGCCGCACCCGAGGGCGAGGTCACGCTGCCCCAGGCGGTGCGGCCCGCCGTCACGGCCGTGCTCGGGCTCGACGACGGCGACCGCGCCGTCACCGCCTCCTCGCACCGCAAGCCCGGCGCGGCCCCGACCGCCCCGGCGGCCGGGGCGTCCAGCCAGTACTGCTCGCGCTACTGGGGCGAGCAGAACAACGGCGACGTCCCGCAGAAATACCCGGCCGGTCGGCAAAGCAACCAGATCTGCGGCTACGGCGCCGGGCAGGTCCGCGCGATCTACGGGCTGACGGCCGCCAACACCGGCGCCGGGCAGACCATCGCCGCCACCGGCGTGTACGCGTCCAAGACGCTCGTCGACGACGTGACGCAGTGGGCGGCCGAAGCGGGCGGCACGCCGCCCGCGCCCGGGCAGTACACGACCAACAGCGCGGGCCTGCCGGCCAACTGCCAGGGCGGCGACGGCGAAGAAGGCTGGAACCACGAGGAGACCATGGACGCCGAAGCCGTCAAGGCGACGGCCCCGGCCGCGAAGTTCATCTGGTACGCCTCCCGCGACTGCAGCGCCTACGACGGCCTCAACCGGGCCGTCGCGGACAACAAGGCCGGCATCATCACCAACTCGTGGTCCTCGACCGCGCGGGACAACGAGATCTCCCAGGCCACCCGCGAGCAGTTCGAAGACATCGTCGTGGAGGCCGCCGTGCAGGGCCAGGCGGTGCTGTTCTCCTCCGGCGACGCGGGCGACGACTCGACCGGCGGCCGCGGAGCCGGGGTGTCCTTCCCGGTGTCCTCGCCCTGGGTGACCTCGGTCGGCGGCACCACCGTGGCGCTCGGCGCCGACAACAAGGTGGCGTTCACCAGCGGCTGGGAATCGGCCGCCAACACCCTCTCCGGCGGCAAGTGGGTCCCCAAGACCGGCGCGGGCGGCCGGTTCGCCGGCGGCGCGGGCGGCGGGGTCTCCGCGATCTACGACGCCCCGGACTGGCAGAAAGGCGTCGTGCCGTCCTCGGCGCAGGGCAAGCGCGCGATCCCCGACGTCTCCGCGCTGTCGGACCCCTACACCGGCATGACCGTCGTCATGCGCGGCAAGAAAGGCCCGATGGGCGGGACCTCGCTCGGCTCGCCGATCATGGCCGGGATCTTCGCCGATGCCCAGCAGGCCCGCGGCGTGACCCGCCTCGGCCACATGAACCCCGCGCTCTACAGGCTCAAGGCCGGGCTCACGGACGTGACCCCGCAGAGGGCCGGGATCTGGACCCGCGACGCCCAGGGCCGCGACGAGCTGATCGACGTCGACGACAAGCCCCAGTCGATCCAGTCCGCGCCCGGGTTCGACTACGTCGCCGGTCTCGGCACCCCGAACGGCGACTTCGTGGCGAACTTCGCCAAAAAGTAGCCCGCGCCGCAGGAGCGGGCGGTGCGGCGGCCCCAATCCGCCGCACCGCCCCTCCTGGCCCGAACCATCCGCACACTGGGGGAGCAATCGTGGGGAAGCACCGCATGCCCGATCCGGACGAGCACGAGAACCCGGGCGGCGACAGCACCGCCGATCGCGGCGACGCCGACAGCCGGGCCGCCGAGCAGCCGCCGCCCCGCCCGGCCGGGCGGGGACGCGTCCGGATCCTGGCGCTGCTCGTCCTCGCCGCGGCGGCCGCGCTGACCGCCGTCGCGGTCGCCTCCCGCGCCGACACCCCGGCCCCGAACGCACCGAACGCCGCTGCCGCAGCGGACACCGCCGCCGAAGCAGACCAGGTCGTCGCACCGGCCGCGGTCACCGACGCCCAACTGGCCGCCCTGCCGCAGGAGACCACGTTCGCCGACCTGCCGACGGCGCCGAAGGACCCGGCACCGGGCCAGCAGCCCGACGGGCTGGTCCTGCATCCGAGGACCGCCGTGCCGCTCTACAGCAAGCCCGGCGCGGCCGCGATCGCCGCGCTGCCGCCGACGCAACTGGGCTCCGACACCTGGGTCCCGGTGATCGGCGAACAGCCCGGCTGGGCACTGGTGTTGTTGCCCGGGCGCCCCAACGGCTCGACCGCCTGGCTCTACCGCGACGACCCGCGCGTGGACGAGGCCCGCACCCCCTACGTGCTGCGCGTGGATCGGGCCGCCTACCGGCTGGAACTGGTCAAGGACGGCGCGACCGTCCGGACCTGGACCGTCGGGGTCGGCAAACCCGTCTCGCCCACCCCTGCCGGGCGGGCGTTCGTCCTCGCCTCGATCCGCGACACCAAGCCGACGTTCAGCCCGATCGTGCTGCCGCTGTCGGTGCACTCCGACACCTACACCACCTACGGCGGCGGTCCCGGAACCGTAGGCGTCCACGGCTGGCCCACCGACGGGGTCTACGGCAAATCCTCGTCGGACGGCTGCATCCGGGTGCCGCCCGATGCTCTGAACATCCTCAGCAGCGACGTGCCTCTCGGCACGCCGGTGCTGATCCGCTGAATTCGCCAATCACCGGCCCGGCCCGTCCACGGGCGGCCGAACAGCAAGGGGGAGAAATGGTCCGCACCACCACCATCAAGCCGCGGGCGATGCTCGCGGCGCTCGCGGGGGGCTCGGTGCTCGCCGCGGGCGTCACCGGGATCGTCGTTGGGAGCGTCGGGCAGGCCTCGGCCGCCGAGGCCTCCACCGCCTACGGCGTCTCCGCCGGCGGCACCGACGGCCTCCGCGCCCAGCCGTACGTGAGCTCGGCCGGAGCGGTCGCGTCCGACTCGCTCGGGTCCGTCCGGTCCAAGACCGGCGTCGTCAAGGCCAAGGGCCTGAGCGTGAAAGCCGGAGCGGGCACCGCCTCGGCCACCGTCGCCGACGTGACCGTCGGCGGCAAGTCCATCGGACCGGTCTCGACGACCTGCACCGACGGCAAGGCCTCGGCCGGCCGCACCGGCACGGTGAAACTCTCCGACACCCTCACCGTCACCTACGGCTCGGTCTCCGGCGGCAAGGCGACCGGCGCGACGATCACGCTCACCGGCGCGGACGGCGGGTCCGAAACCGCGCTCGTCGCCGTCGTGTCCTGCGGCGCGAAGCCCACCAACCCCCCGACCCACGACCCGGGGCCGGGCAAGCCGGTACCCGGCCAGCCCGGGCCGGGCCAGCCGACCGGCGGGCAACACGCCCCGGGCAAGCCCGCCGCCGGCGGGAAACCCGGAACGCGGCACGGCGGAGCCCCGACTCTCAAGCCCGCCCCGGCGCCGCAGCCGAAGCCGGGTCACCAGCCGGTCACCGGCTGACCCGGCCACCCGGCCCGCGCGGCCTGCCCGAGAACCGCAGGCTCGGGCAGGCCGCGCCTCGCTGCGGCCGCCCGCCGCACGGCACACCGGCGCCCCGACCCGAGCACCCCGCGCAGGCCGCCGGAATCCCGATTCCCTCCGCAGACACGCTCCGGCGGGATCGGGCCGTCACCGGGCGCGGGGGGAGAAGCGCCGTGCACACAGAGGAACACCGGGAGGAGGAGACGTGCGCACATCGCCGACTGCGATCAGCCTGGCAGCGCTCGTCATCGCGACGGCGGCGTTGATCGTCCCGCCCGGCACCCGTCTCGGCGAGCACCTCGTCGCGAGCTGACAGCCCTCGCGCAGCTGCCGTGGATCCCGGCGGCAACCTGGGCCGCGCTCGGGATTCTCGTGCTGGCCGGGATCGTGCTGACCGCTCTGGACCGGTCGACCCGGCCTGGTGCCATGCGGCCGCGGCGGGCGCGAAAGCGGCCGAAGCGCAGGACGCCGCCGCGGTGACCGGCCGACGGATGCCCGGCGCCGACGTGCGGCGGGCGACGCCGCGCGGTGAGGACGCCCAGCCGTGCGGAGCCTGGCGCTGGGGGCCGGACGAGATGCCGGAGTTCGTTGATCCGGTGGCCGCATGGCCGGCCGAAGCCGGACGGCCGATGCGGTTCCCGCCCGTGCCGGTCTGGCTGGGCCGCACGGGCAGCGAACTGGCGTCCCGCGCGTCGGTGCGGCTGGAACTGACCTGCGATCCCCGAGTGGAAACCCACTGCTGTTCGGGCGCCACGCCCAACGGATCCCCGCTGGCGTGGATCAACGTCAAACCGTCGTGGTTCAACAACGACCCAGACCGCGGCCGGTTCGTCCTCGCGCACGAGATCGCCCACGCCGTGCTCGGGAACCAAGCGCACCTGCGCCAACACCGCTGGCGTCGCGCGCGGACGGCCTGCGGCGCGCTCGCGCGGACACTGGCCTGGCCCGGAGCGCTGCTCGCGTTTTCCTTGCCAGGCCCCGCAACAATGCCCCTGCCGGTGCTCGCCGCGGCCGCGGCCGCCGCTGCGGCGATCGCCGCGGCGCTGTGCCACCTGCGCACGTACGCCATCGCCCGCGACACCGAACTCCAGGCCGATGCCTGGGCCATGGCAGCGCTCGACGCGCCGATGCCCGCCAGCGTCGACAGCATGAGCCGCCTGATCGAACGGACGGAACGAGACTGGGACCGGGAAGAACTCACAGCCCTGCGGTTCCTGCTGAACTGGACGGTGCTGCGCACCCACCCCCGGCCGCGCCGGCGACGTCGCAGAGCGGACGCGGCACAGACGGCACGTCGGCGGGTCCAAGCGGCCGCGACCGGCGAGAGCGCAGCGTCAGCTCCCGCAGCTCCGAGACATCGACGACGACGCACAGCCGGACGACTGCGGTCTCGTACCGCCGCCCGGCGACGCGGGTTAGCCTCACCGGTACAGCGCACCCGAATGGGCTGACCGGCACCCGCGTGGCGACCAGCCCCTTCGAGGGTCCGCGTAACGGCGCACCGCCGCGATCGCCGGTCGCGGCATAGACGCGGGGGATCTGGCGGACACTGCCGGTGGCGAAGGGACTGGTCAGGTTGCGCGAGCCGGGCAGGGCCACGGGCCCGGCGATCGCGACCGGCCGACGGGTTTCCGTTGCCCGCCAGGCTGTTTCGAGCCTTGCGAGGGTTCCCGGTCCGCCGAGCCGGGCATGGGCGAGAATACGGTCCGTGCTCGCCCCGTCATCCGCCGCGCGCCGCCTGGCCGCGGCGACCACGGCCCTGTTCGACGTCGATCCGGCCGACACCGGCGCAACGGTCGCGGTGCTGCGGTCCGGGCTCGCCGCGGCGTACGCGGGCGGGCTCGCCGTGGCTCTCGACCCGCGGTGGAGGCTGCGGCACACCCGCGCGGGCACGGTCGAGTTCGACCTCGCCTACTTCCTGGCCTGCGTCTCCGCCACGATCAGGGACGTCGAGGTGCCCGATCGCATCCAGGATTCCGAGGCCCTGTTCGGGACCGCCGCGGACGCCGCGGTCGCGGCGATCGCCGCGTACTGCAGGGCGGCGAGCCTGTGCACTCGGCAGGCCGCCGAACGGTGCCCGGACCGTTCCGCACGTACCGATTTGATGCGCACGTCCGGGCTCTGGAACGCGCTCGACGCGGCGTGGACCGCAGATGCGCCGACGCAGGCCGAGCCGACGCGGCTGCCGCGGGAACGTCCGCCGCGCGTGCCGTGAGATCGAGGTCGGCCTCGACCGGCCGGCTCCGCGCACGGGCGGACTGCGCCGCACTATCGGGCGACTCTTTCAGGTCCTCATGCGCCGACCGGTTTCGCGTGTCCGGCCTGCGGACAAGCCGCCGTCCACGTCCCCGGTCAGGACCGATTCGGCCCGGTTGTCGCAGCCGGATTTCCCGATGACGATGGTCGGCATGGCCCAAGACTCATGTTCCTGGTGCAGGCGACCGTTCGACCCCGACGGCCCGGTGAAACTGGATCTGTTGTTTCCCGAGGTGTTTCCCCGGTTGACCGGCTTTCTCGGAGCGCCGTGCACGACGTGCTCCAGCCCGATTCACTGCAATTTCGGAACCGACGACGCCAGGGCAGTCGACGCCTTCCGCGAAGGCGGCCGCCGCGGGCTCGAAATCATTCTCCGGCTCCAGGACGAGGCGCTCGCGGAGGCAACGGGATACACGCCGGACGACGTCGTCGCCGACGCCGTCGTCCGCTTCAGGATCAAGGAACGCGAAGCCGGGATCCCGATCGGGCACCACTGCACGGGCGACGACTGCACCGCGTGCCGCGAAGATCTGGACAACCTCTCCATTGTTTTCCGGCAAAGGCTGGTCGAAGAACACCCCTGATTCCCTGTGTCGGACGAGAAAAGACATCTGCTTCCGCAGCTTTTCCGGGAAAGTCCGCCTCGGGGCCTCGCCGGCCAAGCCGTCATCGCCGAGGCGCACCGGGGCGGCCAGGAACCCGCCGTGTCCCCGGTAATCCACTGTCCACACAGGACTTTCAGGGTCGCGCGGGTCCTCGGCCAGCGCGAGTTCGGCGTCCACGACCGCAGCCCGGCGAAGATCGACGGCGCGGCGCAGCCCGTCCGGGGACTCGCCGGACCGCACCTCGACGCCGTCGCGACAGGCCGTGCACGCCATCGAGTGGACGTCGTCGATCGCCCGGGCCAGGCGCGCGGCGTCCTCGGCCGGACCGGACAAGTCCAGGTAGAGACCCGGGTCCCGCAACAGGTTCGCGGTGCGCGCAAGCAGGTCGTGCACGAGAACCAGCCTGGTCCACACATACGGCCACGGCGGCTCCCAGCCCGGCTCCGGCTCAGGCTCATCTTCGTCCTCGTCGCCGCCGAAGTCGTGGTTGCCTTCGGACACGGAGCCCGAGCACAGCGACGGCCAGGGCTTCCCGCAGCGCCCGGGACAGGCGCGCCCGGCGTCGCCGGCCGCCGCAGTCCTCGTGGGCCTGTGCGGCGCACCGGGGGACAGACCCGATCGATGATCGCCCTGAGATCACCGTAGGCGGCGCGGGAACGACCTCATGACGGTCGCGTGCCGTCGTCGGCGTCGCGCGATTGCATGCGGAGCGCGGCCTCTTCCACGACTTCCCCCGACAGTCCCCCCTCCCGCAGCTCCTCGAGCACGTCCAGATGTGCCCGCAGACCCTCGGGCATGGCCAGCTGGCGGTCGGTCCTCCTCGCGACCGCCGGATCCCGCTGTGGATCGGCGGGTGGCGGGCCGTCGTCGGCGGTGCGCGATTCCAGCCGCAGCAGCTGGTCCTGCAGCAGGGAGTTCTGCAGCTGTAATTCCGCCCGAAGCGCCTCGATCATGCTCAGCTGACGCTCGACCATCTCCACCGTCTCCGGATTCGCGCCCGGATCGAGGTAGCCCGGCAGGACGCCGAAGACCTTCTCGATCTCCCGGGCTACCCAGATCGTGGGGAAGTCGCGCTTTCCGCGCCGCAGGTAGCCGATGTAGGCGGCAGAGACATTGACCCGATCGGCGACCTCCTTGTTTGTGTACTCCCTCTCCCCGTCGCCGGACCGGATCGTGTGGAACAGCCGGTTGAGCTTCTCGACCATCTCCAGGTGGCAGTCGACCTTGGCGACGATCGCCGGATCCGCGTCGGGATCGAGGTACCCGGGCTTGGCGCCGAAGAACTCCTCGATCGCCCGGGCGAGCGAGATCGGCGGATCGAGACGCTCTCCCTCCCGCAGATAGCCGAGGTAGGTGTCCGAGGCGCCGATCCGGTCGGCGACCTCCTTGTTGGTGTACTCCGTGCTCCCGCCGCCAGGCCGGATGGCTCGGAACAGCCTGTTGATCTTCCGGGCCGTCACCGGATCGGCGCGGTAGCGATCGAGCACTTCGCCGGTCGGCGGGGACGTTCCCCCAGTTTCGTGCATGCCTCAACCCCCTTGCTGTGGCTACCGGTTTCGGTCATGGCCGAACCCGGTAGGTGGGTGCCACAAGGAAAACCAACGGTAGTCGAGACCCGCCGATGCTCCCCAGTATCGTCACCTCACGTTACACGGCTAGTCCATATGGGTGAGTGTTCCCGCATGGCGCCTTGAGCAAGCTCCGCCTGCCCTACAGTGACGGACGCGGTTAACTATAGTTAAGTGCGCTGGCCCGGGGGGACCATCGTGAGGGAACTTCATCGTGCTGCCGGATTCGGCGGCCCGCTTCGCGCGCCTGTGCGCGGCCAACGCGCGCCGGCGTGCCGAGGGCACTCGGGGGCAGCACCGGCAGGGGCTGCCGCACAGGGCAGGCCGCCGGGTTCGCGCGCCTCGCCTGCCGGTTCGTTCTCCGGCGCGTCGCCGAGCCCGGTCCGCGACGGCAGGCGTCGCGGACCGGAGCCAGGGTCCGTCGCCGATCGCCGGGAACCTCGCCTTCGGCAGAGGCAGACTCTCGCGGCCGCAGGCACGGTCGCGACAGCCCCTGCCGCGCCGCCGTTCCCCGGCGGGCGATCATCGGCCGGTCGGCCCGGGAATCGCATGAAGAAAGGGGGATCACATGTCACGGTCGCGCATGCGTTGCCTCCTCTGAGTTGACGAGGGCACGGAAAAGCCGACTCGAATGGACCTGTTGTCAGGGGGAGTGACAGTTGCAGGCTGTACTTGTTCGTTCACATGTCGCGGTCGCGGCGCATAGCGGGACCTCCTCTCGGATGCGATCTCGCATCCGAGGCGCGACGAACCCGGAGAAGAAGGCGGTTCGGTGCCGGGCAGGTGCGTTCACCCCAGAAGGCAGCCCGGTTTCGGCTCGCGAAGCAGCACAAAGTTCACCTCCGCTGCTCGTCGGCCCCGAAGCGCGAGGTGAGAGCGGCAGGTCGTGGGTGGCTGCGCCTGTCGCACATCAGGGGGGATTGTGATGGCGGTAGTAAGGGTGTCACGAGCCCGGAAGGCGAAGGAAGCTCGGGTCAGTGACAAATACCGGTCAAAAGACGCGCTGCGGTCGCTGAGCGGGGCGACCGTCGCCTCGGTCCTGCTGATCGACTTCGCCGGACTGGGCGCCGTGGCGTGGGCGTGGCTCCGGTCCGACACGCCCCGGCTGCACCACTGGGTGCTGTTCGCGCTGCTCACCGCCCTCGCGCTCGCGCACATGGCACTCACCCGCCCCTCGGAGGAGCGCCGACGCGCTGTCCGCCAGGAGCGCGCACTTGTCGAATATGTGGACCAGAACGGAATCTGGTCCGCGGCGGCAGCGCTGGTGCTGCCGACGACCATGGCGATCGCGCTCGTCCTGATCGTGCGCAGCCGCCGGTTCTTCACCGCCCGCAAGCCTCTCGGGCTGTGGACGAGCACCACCGCCACGGTCGTGCTCGCGGTCGTCGCCGCCGGCTCCGTGCGGGACCTGCTCGACGCCGCGACCTGGCTCGGCCAGACGCCCGTCGTCTTCGACACCGGAGCCGGGCTGCGGGCACTGGCGGTGATGTCCGGCGCGGTCGTCGTGTACTTCCTCGCCGAGGCGGTGCCGATCGGGATCTACCGGGGCATCCGCTGGGGCAAATGGAGCCTGCTCTACACGATCGGCAGCCGGGACGACAACAAGCTGATCCTGCACACCCTGCTGCTCGGGATGGCCGTCGCGCTCGTGGCCGTCGTGCTGCCGCCGCCCGCGCTGCTCGGGATGCTGGCGATCGCCGTGTTCGACACCCGCAACGTCGGCCGCATCGCGGCGCTGGAAACCGAAAGCGCGCGGCACAAGACCGCCGCCATCACCGATGCCAGGACCGGACTGCTCAACCGGCGCGGCTTCGACGCACTCGCGGCCGCCGCGGTGGACATCGACCACGCCAACGGGCAGCCCACCGCCATGCTGGAAATCGACATCGACAAATTCAAGGGATGGAACAGCCGCATCGGCCACCCCGGCGGCGACAAAGTCCTCGCGGCCGTCGCGGACGTGCTGCGGCGCGACACCCGCACCGGCGACATCCTGGCCAGGACCGGCGGAGAGGAAATGGCCGTCGTGCTCCCCGGAACCGACTGGACCACCGCCCTCGATGTCGCCGAGCGCATCCGCCGCTCGGTCCAGAACCTCGAAACCGAAGTCGTCAACCCCGCCGGCGGCAACACCCTCCGGCTCGGGCACGACCCCCTTCCGCCGTGCACGATCTCCATCGGCATCGCCGCGTCTCCGGAGCAGGGCACCACCATCACCGCGCTGGAACGGTACGCCGACCAAGCGCTCGAGGTCGCCAAACGCAACGGACGCAACCAGGTCGTCGCGCTGGCCATGCTCGTCCCCGACGCCGGCGACCAGCTGCTCTGCTCGCCCGCACCGCAGGACCGGGCTGGCGCAGCAGGCGACCAGACCGCAGAGCGGATGCCCGTCCCGCAATGACGCACCGACCCGCCAGGTGACGCGAACCGGGCCCCGAGACCGCAACGGTCTCGGGGCCCGGCCGTCTGCCGCGCCGCGCGGTGCTGCCCGGCACTGCTGTCAGGAACCGCGCACCCGCCCGCGGCCGCGCGGCGGCGTTCCCGCGACAGTTCTCGCGCGCAGCCGAGGGTGCCGCCGCACCGCCGCGGACCGCGCGGCCGTCCGCCGATGCGCGTACTGCCGGTTGAGCCCGAAACAGGCGGCCGCGACGAGGACGAACCAGCCCGCCGCCCAGGCCGCCGAACCCGCGGTGGCGCCGGTGACGGCCCAGCAGGCGACGGCGGCGGGCGCCAGGTACCGGACGTCGCGCAGCGTCCGCCGAAGGGCCTCGCGCCGCCCGGCTCGCCGCGCAGGTTTGGGTTCCACCGGCCGACCGTCCCTCTTCCTCACGATCCCGACGCTCCATTCCAGCACGCGCGGCGACCGGTTGGCCGCCGAACGACCGGCATCCGAGGCGTGAACCGACGCCGCAGGCGCGGCGCGCGCTCCGCGACTCGACACGCACGAGGGCCGGGCCCATGTGCGAGCATGGCGAACTCCGGGTCACGCCGTCGTCATGGAAGAGAGTGCTGGGACGCCGATGCCGTCAATCACGATCACGATGGACGAATCCGACTTCGTGCAGCTGTGGACCGTGCACACGGCCTGGTCCGGCGCGGGCTGGCGCGACCATGCCGGGCCGTTCGAGGCCGTCGGAGCTGGCACGGTCGAATACCACTGGGAGCAGGCGTACTGGACGGGCGACAACTGGCCCGCGGTGATGCTCCTGCGCAGCTTCCTCGCGTCGATCGGACACGACTGCCAGGTCGTCGTCGACACGACCGACGACCCCGCCTACCACGGGTACGTCGTGCTGACCGACTACCTCGACCCGACAGCGGCCGGGTAGCCGGAGCAGGAGAGCCTGCCCCTCCCGGACAACCGCGCCTTCGACTTCGCGACCGGTCGGGGATTCAGTCGGTTTCCTCCGCGGCTCGGGCGTTGTCGAGGTCTGCGAGCAGTTCCCTCAGTTCTGCCGCGGTCGCGAATCCGTGCCCTGTCCGGAACGCGAACCAGACTGTTTTCGCGACGCGAGGCGCTTTCGGCGCGCCGAGGTCGGCGGGCGAGTCGACCATCGCGCCCGTCTCGTCGACGAGCTCGCTCTGCTGCACCTTCCAGACCAGGTTGGTGAACGGGTGCAAGACGAACATGTCGCCGCTGGCGTAGCCGGGCTCGTCGACCGTCGGAGGGTCCATGTCCTCGTCCAGCCGGTGACGGAAAATGGCGCGATAAAACCTCCTCTTGTAGCACCGGAGAAGTCTCCGGCCGTCAGGGCGAAACGAGACGAACGTCTGCAGATCCCGGCTGGCATCGACCATCGCGGCCAGCCGCAGGTACAAGCGGGTCGCCTCGCGACCGGACGGGACGCGGATCCACCACGCGAACCACACCAGAACCGCCGCCGCGGCGACGCCGGCGATCCCTGCGCCCGCCTAGCCGCTGTCGGCGGCGCTCCACGCACTGCAGGCGGACGCCAGCAGCAGGACGATCGCAGCCGCCCGCCGGAACCGCCAGGCGTACGCGGTCGCCACCCGGCCCACGATGCGCGACGTCATCCGCCGAGTGTCTCCCGCCGAATGACGTCGCGATGCTCAGCCCGCCGGCGCGGCGTTCGCACCGCCCGAGCCGAACCGCCCTCGTCGAGGCTCGCGCGCAACCGACCGGTGCGAGGCGGCGCAGTTTATTGGCAGGGTGTTTCGCGCCGAGACGACCGGACCGCTACTCTCAGTGCGGCTGGGATCACAGTGTCAGCACGCGGGGAGGTACGCGTCGTGGCCGACGCAAAATACGCGCCGCCGGGGGTCGACCCGAACCAGGCGAGCATCGCGCGGGTCTACGACTACTTCCTCGGCGGGAACTGCTGGTACGAGAAAGGCCTGGAAGCTGTCAACAAGATCTTGCGGGAACTGCCGGACGCGAAGGAACTCGCGTGGGTGAACCGGAACCTGCTCACCCGCGTCTGCCGGTTCCTCAGCCAGACCGGCGTCCGGCAGTTCCTCGACATCGGATCCGGCCTGCCGACCGCGGAGAACGTGCACCAGATCGTGCAGCGCGCGGATCCCACCGCGCGGGTCCTCTACGTCGACTACGACCCGGTGGTGGCCGCCCACGGGCGCGCCATCCTCGCCGAGAACGACAACACCGAATTCGTCCTGGCCGATGCCTTCGACCCGCCGAGCATCCTGCAGAACCCCGTGGTGCGAGACCACCTCAACTGGGACGAGCCGATCGCGTTGCTGTACATGGCGGTCCTGCACCACCGCTACTGCGACACCCCCGCCGACCGCGCGGTCGCGGCCGCGGCGACGTTGCCGCTCATCGATGCGCTCCCGCCCGGGTCGTACGTCGCCATCTCCCACCTGATCGACCCCCACGACGGCAGCGACGACGACACGACGGTGAAGAACGTCCTCGGCGCCGTCGACAGCAGCAGCATGAAGAACGTCACGGCACTGACCCTCCCCGAGATCGAAGCACTGTTCCACGACACAGAGCTGATCCCGCCGGGGCCGCACCAGCCTGCGGGGATCGTTCGGGCGGCTCTCTGGTGGCCGGACGGGCCGCTCGGAGAACTCTCGCCCGCGCAACGGATCCTGGCGGCCGGCGTGGCGAAGAAACTCTGACAGCACAGCGCCGACCGGCCCGGCCGCAGGCTGCGGCGAGTCCGGTCCGGACCGGCCGCCCAGCCGGTCGAGCGGCGAGGTCGAGTTCGCGCGACGGCTGCGGATTCCGGCGCGCCGCCGCCCCCGGGCGACTGGTTCAGTCCTGGGGCAGGGGGTAGCCGCTGATCGGATGGCCGCACCCGTAGAGCACGCCGCTGTCGGGCGGGTCGGTTTCGGCCATGATCCGGGGTCCGCGCGAGTTGATTTCGATGAGGTCTGCCGCGTGCAGCAGCCCGGCGTAGAACGCCGGGTGGATGCGGGCGTTGCCGTCGGCGTCTTCCACGACCGCGTCCCATTCCATCATCGCGCGCAGATCGCGCGGATGGGTCTCGCGGAGGATCGAGAACACGCCGCCCTCGTAGCGGACGTTCCTGCGCAGCCAGTCGGCCAGCCGCGCCCGGGCGGCGGCGTCGACCGACGTGCGCGGGTCGGGGGCGGGAGCGAGGCTGCTCGACTCGTGCCACTGTCCGGTTTCCCGGATCTGCGCCCGCGGGCGGCGCGACGAGGCCGGGGTGATCGCGTCGACGGTGCCCAGTGCGTCCTGCCCTCCTGCCGCCGGATATTCGACAAGGTCGCCGACGCTCGGACGCCATCCGCTGCCGCTCATCGCTTGTAGCACCTGCCTTTCGAGGTCTCCTTGCGCGGCGAACGGAATGCTCGCCGTTCGCCGCCCAAGGCGTTCCTGGTTCCCGAAGCCGGCATTCGGCATGCCGCTCAAGGTGTTCGCGCGGCCGGGCTGAAGGCTGCAGCAGGACGGTGCGGCCGCGCACCCGACGACGTCAGCTTCGGTTTGCGACGGCTTTCTTCAGTTCGGCGGCCGGGTAGGTCTTCACCTGGCTGTCGCCGATCATCGTGGACTCTTTGTGCACGCGGACCTGGCTGAGGGCTTGGGAAAGACGGCCGTGGCCCTTCGGACCGCGTGGCCAGTCGTGGCGTTTCGCCATGAGGGCAAGCAGTTCCGTTGCCCTCACGTGACTTTTTCCGTTCAGGAGCTTGGATCCGGCGACGACGTCGAGGACGAGCGCGGTGTCGTCCGGGATCTTCGGTTCCTCCTGCGCAGCATGTTCGGTCCCGGCGGCCGCAGGAGGCGCCGGTTCGCTGTCGTGCGCGGCCGCGACCGCGGTCGCGGGCGGCGGCGGGCTTTCGATGAGCAGCGGGCCCCGCGGCATCGGTTCGGTGTCGACGTGGCGGCGAACGAGTTCAGACGCCCATTCCTCCGGCGTCTCTCCGGCGATGGCGGCCGAGAGACGGACCAGCCTCATCACGTCGTCGGGAAGTTCTAGCTGCATGCGCGGACTCCTTCTGAGTCGGACAGCGAAGCGGCTCGCTCGGACGGCGAGCGCGGGTCACCTTGGTACCAGGGTGCGGAGACGGGCGTACGCGGGGGCGCTGCGGCGAGACGGACGAGGGATTGCCACGCGATTCCGGCTGCAGTCCGAGCCTGCGGAACGCACGCCCTCGTGCGACAGGACCAGGTCTCGCACAGGGGAATCCGGTATGGCGAGGCGGGGACCGGGAATGTCTCGGGCAGGTACGATCGGCTGCATGGCGGACACGCATTCCCTGGAGACGACCGCAGCCTACATCTCGGCCGTCGATCTGCTGGGCACGCGTCGAACCGCTGCTTTGGGCCTGGTTTCGCTGGCCGACATTTGGCGACGGGACCCTCGGTTCCGTGAATCCGCCGTCCCCATTTTGACCGCGATGCTGAGTGGCGACTACGACGAAGCGACCAGGGACGAAGCCCGGCGCCTGTTCGCCGAGTTCGCCGACGAGGCTGACCGCGATCGTCCTCCGGCGTCGCGGCACGAGCGGGGCGCGATGCGATCCCAGCCCCCGACGCCCGACGCGGCGACGGCCTGATCGTGCGTGCCGTGACCGCGCGGCGACCGGCATGAAGGCGGGCGACGAAGTGACCGCAGCCCGCGGCATCGGCGGCATCGCGCGACCGCACGTGCCCGCCGGCGCCGTCGGGGCCGTCGTCGAACCCGCCGGACTCGCCTCGTCCGCCGTGGTCGAGTTCAGGATTCCCGGCGGGGTCTTCTCGCGGGCGGAAACCGTCCGGGTCGAGGTCGGTCCGGACGAGGTCCGGCCCCGTTGACCGCGCACCGGCCGCGTCGTCGCCGGAGCGCGCGGTGCGCGCTCCCTCGTCGCCGGGAACGGCGTCGTCGGTCCGTCCTCGCCCGTCGCCCGGCGGCCGGGCGCCGTCGCGGTCCGTCCCGCCGCGATGTCCTTGCGCCATGGTCACTTTCGCGATCCTCGCTGGCACGGACCAGTTCGCGTCGCCGTCCAGGCCAGGACGGCCGTCGCGAGCCCCAGCAGGACAAGAATCCCGACGGCAGCCCAGATCGCCGTCCAGATCCAGGGCTGTTGCCCCAATTCCTCCAGCCCCGCAACGACATGCTCGCCGATGTGGGTGCCGGGCGGGACGATCAGCGCCGCCACCGCGATGACGAGCGCGGCCAGGCTGATCACCGTCGGGGACTTCCGCACGTTTCCTCCTGTGTTCACGGCATTCGCCCTGCGGGCTGGGAACGTTCGGGCGCGTGGGCGGGCGGTGCGAGGGTGATCGCGGTGACCTGTTGCAGGACCGGGTAGCCATAGGTCCCGAGGCTGTGCCTGTTCGCCTGGTCGAAGGTGCGGGTGCGGCAGGCCAGGACGAACGGCCGGCGGCGCGCGTCGGGGGTCAGCGCGTGCAGCGTCGCGATCGCCCTCAACGGCGGGCCGCCCGGCTCGTCCATGTCGTCGATTCCGTCCAGCACCGGCAGCACTCGCCGCAGCGACACCAGCAGCCGCGCGACCGGGCGCCGGTCCCTGCGCCGGGGCAGCCGCGCGGCGACCTGTACCGCCAGCCAGTCGTCGAAGCGGTGCGACAGCCCCAGCGGCCCGGTCAGCGTGTCGCTGTTTTCCTTGCGCCAGAGGCTTTTGCGCAGCGGGTCGAAGCCTCTCAGATCCAGCATCAGGGGAATCCGGCGCGGTCGCCGCTGACGGTCCAGGGAGCCGAGAAGCGTCGCCGCGAGATCGAGCGCGGCACCTCTCTTCCCGGATCCCGGTTCGCCGAGCACGACGAGCCGCCCGGTCTCCAGCCCGCAGTAGTAGCCGAGCAGGCGGCCGGCCACGCCGGTCTCGGCGCCGCCGTCGCTCGCGCAGCCCTCGAGGTCGCGTCGCCGGAACCGCAGGCCCGCCACGTCCGGACGGCGCGCCGGGTCGAGCAGCGGCGCCACCCGCGCCCGTTCCTCGCGGGGGAGCAGGTCGGCGGCCTCGGACAGGAACAGCAGCCGGCGTCCGTACGCCCGTGCGGACATGCACATCCCCCTCGGCCTCCGCGGTCGCGCCCCGTCGTCACGGCGGCCTCGCCGCCGCGTTCAGACCCTGCATACCAAGAAAGTCACTCAAAGTCACAAGTAGTCCGTAGCGGCTAGGCTGAACGGGTGATAGATTAACTATAGTTAGCCGGGCCGCTGGCGTGACGCTCTGCGACCGGGTAGATGTTGATTACCTCCAGAAATGGGGGAAGCGGTAACTCGGAGTAGTTGCCTGGTTGGCTTCAGGGGGACCGAGCAGTGCGCGGTCAACCAGGTGGACGCGGACCGCGCCCGTCGCCCGAGCGTCGTTCGGGCACTGAGCGTGGTCAACGGGGAGAGCCGGTGCGGCGCGTCGAGCACGCCGCAGCACACCTGGTTTCCTCTCTCCGTCACGGGCGCACTGCGCCTTCCGGGTGACCGCGCAACGAGGGGGGCCGTAGCCCGGCGGCCCCGGTCCTGGACCGGGAGCACCAGCCGGACGAGGACCAGCCGCCGGGTTCGCGGCGGCCGGCGATCGGGGGAGATCGCCGACCGCGAGCCCCCGGGATTCTGCACAAGCAAACAAATTCTGCCGTCGTGGCCCATCCGGGCGGCAGCAACAGCCCCGCGCACCGCGCGGGCACACGGTGTTCGGGGGGACACGTGACGGATGGGCAGAGGCCGCCGCTGGTGCTGGGCGGCGTCTCCGGCGGCGTCGGGACCACGACGTTCGCCCGCGTGCTGCTCGCGGAATGGAAGATCCCGGTGCGCGACCTGGGCGTGTACCGCGGGGGCCTGGTCCACCTGCTGATCACCAGCAACACCGCGGCGGCGACGGCGCAGCTGGGCCGCGCGCTCGCCGCGTGCCCGCGCCCGCCGGTGCTGATCGTGATGCACACCGTCCCCGGCGGCCTCAGCCGCGCGTCCAAATCGCACCTGCGCAGCGCCGGACCGCACCTCGCCGCCACGTTCACGGTCTTCCACCAGCGTCAGTGGACCGAGCTGGAAGCACCGCCGGGCAAGACGATTCCCAAACCTGTCGCGGACCTGGTCCGCCGGCTGCCCGACGCGGTGCGGCTGATGTACTCCGCGCCCGCGCGCCCGGCGCAGCCGTCCGCGGGCGGCCGCCCGGCGCACCCTCCGTCCGCCGTCGTGCCGCCCGGCCGCGCCGTCGTGCCGCCCCGGCCCCGGTCGTTCCCGCCGCGCGCGGGGCCCGCGTTCCCGGCCGGCGGCCTGCCAGTCAGGCCGCCTCAGTATTCCGCGCCGCAGCCAGGGGGGCTGGGACGCGTCACCGGGGGATAGACGGGGGAAAGATCGTGTTCAGCAAGGCAATCGCCGCAGTCAACGTCTGGCTCATGCAGGAGCCCGGCATTCCGGGCTTCGACGACCCGAAGCCGCATGCGCCGCCGGGCAAGCTTTCCGAGGCAGCGTCCACCATGGTCGCCTGGATGAAATGGGGCGGCCTGGTCGGCGCGGTCGCCGCCCTGGTCGCGGCCGGGATCATGATGGCCGTCGGCCGCCGCAACAGGAACAACATGGCCGTCGAGGGCGCGATGGCGCTGCCGTGGGTCGTGGGCGGCCTCGCGCTGATCCTCGGCGCGACCTCCATCGTGGGGTGGCTCATCTGATGGCCGCCCGCCAGCGGACGCGACGTCGCTGGTGGATCGTCGCGATCGTCGCCGCGATCGTCGCCACCGGCCTCGTCGGATGGCTGATCAGCAGCAGTTCCGGCGCCGCGACCGCGCACCCGCAGCAGACCGCCGCGCCGCCGGCCCGCTCCGCCGAGGGCCCGCCGCCGAGCGGGCAGCGGCCGCGGTGCCTCACGCGGTGGGAAGCCGCGCCCAGCGGAGACCCGGCGCCGGTCAGCGACTGCGCCGGACCCCGCGACGCGAGCGGCGGCCGCGCACGCGGCTTCGCGCACGACCGCGACGGCGCGGTGTTCGCGGCGATCAACCTCACGGTGCGGCTGTCGGCGGCCTCAGGCGCGGCGGTGTACCGGCCGACGTACGCCGAGCAGACGGTCGGCGACGCGCAGTCGGCGCTCTCGCAGCTGGCGCAGGAGCAGAGCGACGCGCACGCCGGCGACACCCGGCCGACCCAGTGGTGGTGGCGGATCAGCGCCGGCGACCCGGCAGGCGAACTGGTCGTGGTCGAGCTCGCGGCGGCGACCCCGCAGACGGCGGCCAGCAAGTCCTTCGCGCACCTTTCCGTGACGCTGCAATGGGTCTCCGGCGACTGGCGGGTTCAGCTCCCGCGTCCGCGCGCCACCGCGAAGTCCTCAGTGGACGGCTACGCCTCGCTCGGAGCCGTTCCGGGGGGAGGCCGCTGATGCCCGCGACCATCGTGCTGGCCGACGACTGCGGCACGCTCGACGTCGGCTGCCAGATCGGGTCGGGAGTCCACAACTGGTTCACGGATTTGGCCAATTCCATCGCCAAGGGCGCGGTCGAGTTGCTCGCCGAGGCCATGACGTACTGGACCAAAAGCGACCGCTCGTCGATGCTGCAAGGCCCCTCGATCACCGAGATCCAGGGCCTGCTGCTCTACGTCGGGCTCGTGTTGCTGGTCGGATCCGTTGTCTGGCAAGGCATCCTCATGATCTGGAAGCGCAAGGCCGAGCCGCTGGTCAACACCGGCATGGGGCTGCTGTCGTTCGCGGGCTGGTCGACGATGGGCACCGCGGCCGCGGTCCTGCTGTACCAGGGCGGGCTCGCGCTGTCGGACCAGGTGCTCAGCGCCTCGATCCAGAAGTTCAGCAACACCATGACCAACGCCATGCAGGCCAACGTCGCCGCGTCGACGGCCGCGATCTTCTTCCTGGCGCTCATCATGTTCTTCCTCTCCGGGATCCAGTGGATCCTGGGGTTCTTCCGGATGGGCGCGCTGGTGATCATCCTGGCGCTGATCCCGACCGCGGCCGCCGGGCAGATCAACGAGGCCACCAAACCGTGGCTGCGCAAACTGCTGAGCTGGGCGCTGAGCCTGATCCTCTACCAGCCGATCGCGGCGATCGTCTACGCGATCGGGTTCCTGCTGCTGGGCGAGGGCACCGACATCGGCACGATCCTCACCGGCATGGCCGTGCTCGCCATGGCGGTGATCGCGATGCCCACGATGCTGCGGTTCTTCGACTGGGGAGGGCAGCGGTTCGTCTCCTCCGGCGGCGGAGGCGGCGGCGCGATGGCGGCCGGAGCCGCGGCCAGCATGATCGGCGGCGCGGGCGCCAGCGGCTTCAGCAAGTTCATGGACCGCTCCGGTCCCGCCGGAGACGGCGGCGGCAACCAAGGCGCCGGAGCGCCGCCGGTGGCCCCGGCCAACAACGGCGACGGGCCGGGCGGGGGAGCCGGGGACCGGCCCGGAGGCGCTCCGGACACCGGCCACGGAGGCGGACCGCCCGGCGGCGGAAGCGGCGACGCCGAGCACGGACCCGAAGCCGCGGCAGGCACGGGAACGGAAGCGGGGACGGCAGGCACGGGAGCGGAAACGGGGACGGCCGGGGCCGGAGCCGCCGGGGCCGGGGCCGGTGCCGGGGCCGGTGTCGGGGCGGTGGCCGGTGCGGCGCTGGAAGCCGGAAACGCGGCCAAGGGAGCAGTCAGCGACACGATGACCGAGGGGTCCGGCGATGAGTGACACGCGCACGTACGGGGGATGGCGGGCCAGGCGGGGCTTCGGCGTCGGGAAGCTGTCCGAAGCGCAGACGATGGTCATGGCGGGCTGCGTGATGGTCCCGCTGGGGACCTGGGTCCTGGTCGCCAGCACCGGGCTTCCGCTGCTGGTGATGGGCATCGCGCTGCTGGTGTCGCTGGTCACCGGCGTGCTGGCGCTGGTGCCGCACCGCTCGCGCGGCGTGTCGCTGGGCGGGTCGCTGATCATCTCCGCCCGCAGCGCCACCGCGAACCGCAAAGGCTGGTCCGAGTGGGAATCCGGGGTCTTCACGCGGCACCCGCGAGGAAAAGAACTGCCCGGCGTCCTCGCGCCGCTGATGCCGCTGTCCACAAAGGACGGACTGGGCAACCCGTTCGGCCTGTTGTGGGACCGGCGCACCGGGCGGCTGACCGCGTCGCTGCGGGTCGCTCCGGTGGGCACCGTCCTGGCCGATCAGGACCGGCAGGACCTGTGGATCGGGTCCTTCGCCGCGTGGCAGGCGTCGCTCGGGTACGAGCCGACCGTGGAATGGGCCTCGATCACGGTGGAATCGGCCCCCAGCACCGGAACCGAACTCGCCGACTACGTCAGCGACCGGCTCGACCCGGCCGCGCCGGCGGTCGCGCGCGAGACGATGCGCGAGGTCGCCGAGGCGCACCGCGGGTCGACAGCGGACATTTCCGTCCGGGTGTCGCTGACGTTCCAGCCGCAGCGGGCGCGGCCGCAGCCGCGCGACGACGCCGAACGCGTCGCCGAGGTCTCCCGCGCGCTGTCCGGGCTGGAAGGCGACCTCCCGTTGTGCGGGGTCGCGATGCTCGGCCGGGCCACCGCCGCCGACATGACCCACTGGCTGCGCTCGGCCTACGACCCGCACGCCCGCGGCGAACTCGCCCGCCTGGCCGAGCAGAAGCACTTGCTGGCATGGGCCGACGCCGGGCCGGTCAAGGCGCACGCGCTGGCCGACCACTACTGGCACGACTCCGGGTGGAGCTGCACCTGGGCCCTGGCGGGCCTGCCCAACCAGCTGGTGACCAGCAACGTCCTGGCGCCGCTGGTGACGCCCGGCCGCTACCACCGCCGGGTCACCATCACCTATCAGCCGTATCCGGCCGACCAGGCCGGGGACGTGGTGGCGCGCGAGGCCACCGGCTCGGCGTTCCGCCGCGAAGTGCGCCGCCGGCGCGGCATCGACGACACCGCCCGCGACCGCACCGACGAGGTCCGGGCCCGCCAGGCCGCCGAGGAGGAGGCCCGGGGCGCGGGCGTCGGGCTGTGGGGCATGTACGTCACGACCACCGTCTCCGATCCCCGGCGGCTGCCGGACGCGATCGCCGACGTCGAGAGCCGGGCCCGCAACGCGAAACTGCGGCTGCGCCGGTGCTGGGGCTGGCAGGGCGCCGGGTTCGCCGCCTCCCTCGGCGTCGGGATCTACCCGCCGGAGCTGGCGCGGCGCGGGCGGATGGCCCGATGAACACCGCCGAATTCCTGCGGCGCAAGCGATTCCGGGGCGTGCCGCCGACGAAACCGACGGCGCTGCCCGCGACGGCGCGCCGCCGCGTCCACCCCTACCGCGGGCGGTGCGTCGGCCGCACCCGCCGCGCCGGGCGGCCGCCGCCGGGCAGTCCCGGACAGCAGCAGAGCGATGCGCGGAAAAACCAAGCACGGCAACGCGAACACCATGGGGGAAACATGGCCGCGACACAGCCTCGGCGCGGGAATCCCGACCCGCCGCCGGACACGCGGTGCGGGCGCCGGCCGATCGCGCCCGCACCGCAGGCGCCGTCCGCTCGCCCGATCGCGCACTGACGCGCGGCAGTTCCGCAGCGGCGCCGCTGCGCGCGGAACCACAGGCCGTGCTGCGAGTTCCGCCCGCGCCCGGTGGCAGGCGGGGACTCGCACGCACGCCGGCGGCATCCGGCCCGGCTGGGGGTCGGACCGGATGCCGCCATCTCACATTTCGTTGCCGCACCAGCAGTTCACGCGATCAGGGGGAACGCGATGAATCTGTTCGGCCGGCGCGCTGCACGCGCCGTCACCGATCCCGACCACGCCGACGGCGGTCTCGTCATTCCGCAGACCGTCGCCGACGCCACGCTGCGCCATCAGCCCGAGCGCAGCGACCCGCTCGCCGAGCTGCGTGCACTGCCCGTCCCGCCCGCGCGCGGCTGGGCGGTGCCCCAGGGCGGACGCGACCACCACGTCGGCTCGGCCGCGCTGTGGCAGGGCACCACCACGCAGCTGGCCGGTTTGTATCCGTTCGTCGGCGGGTCCGGCGCGCGGGTTCGGGGCGTCCCGATCGGACACGACCTGCACACCCACGAGCCCATCGGCCTCCACCCCGGGGACTGGCTGAAAACCGGTCTCATTTCCAACACGGGGCTGTGGGTTCAAGCGCAGCCGGGGGTCGGGAAAAGCGCGTTCGCGAAACGGCTCGGGACCGGGCTGTGCGCGTTCGGCTGGATGTTCTTCTGCCCGGCGGATGTGAAAGGGGAATACACCGCCCTGGTCCGCCGCCTCGGCGGCACCGTGATCAAGATCGGGCGCGGGCACGACGCGATCAACCCGCTCGACCCCGGCCCGCTCGGCGCGCTGCTCGCGACCACCGTCGGCCGCGAACGCGACGCCCTGCGCGAATCGATCCGCGCCCGCCAGACCTCGCTGCTGGAGGGCCTGCTGCTGCTGGAGCTGGACCGCCCGCCGACGCCGACCGAGCGCAACCTCGTCTCCCGGGCCATCGACTTGGCCACCGACGCCGCCCCGGGCAACCAGCCCACCATCCCGGACGTGCGCGCGGTGCTCGACCAGGCGCCGCAGCCGCTGCTGTCGGCCGCGCGGATCGGCGACAGCCGGGAACGCTATTTCGACCTCGTCCGCGAAGTGCTCTCCAGCTTCGACCTGCTCGTCGACGGCCCGCTGCGCGGGCTGTTCGACCGGCGTTCCACCGCGCGCCTGGACCAGGATTCCCCGGCCACGTCGCTGGACATCTCCGTGCTGGACGAGGAAACCGACGAGGTCGTGGCCGCGGCGATGCTCTGCTCCTGGGCCTGGGGCGCGGCGATGATCGAGGCCCGCCAGGCCGGGCACGGCCGCAACATCCTCTGGGTCCAGGACGAGCACTGGCGGGCGCTGCGCACCGGGTCCGGGCTGGTGGAGAAGTCCGACCGGCTGACCCGGCTCAACAGGCACAAAGGCGTCGCCAGCGTCTATCTGACGCACTCCATGGACGACCTGGAAGCGCTGCCGTCCGAAGAGGACCGCGCCAAGGCGCGCGGCATCGCCGCCCGCTGCGCCATCCACGTCTACGGCGGGCTCCCGGCCACCGAACTGCGCAGCCTGACGGTGTCGCTGTCCTCGCGCGAAGCCGACATGCTCTCCTCCTGGCAGTCGGCCGGCACGTGGGTTCCCGGGCAGCGCCATCCCGGACGCGGGCTCTACCTCGTCAAAGCGGGCGAGCGTGCCGGGCTGCCGGTGCGGATGAACCTCACCCCGCGCGAACTCGATCTGTACAACACCGATTCGGCGTTCGAGGCCGCGCCCCGTTCGGCGGTGGCGTGATGACCTCGCCCACCTCGCGCCGCCACGCCTCCGGCGCCACGCCGGTGCTCCCGTGGGTGATCGTCGGGCTGATCGGCTCGGTGTTCCTGCTCGGCGGCATGGTCTGGGTCGCCGCGCAGGCCGGTGCCGCTCCCGGATTTCCCGTGCCCTCGCCCGGATCCATCCCCACCGCGCTGCGCCGTCCCGGGCTGACCGGCCTCATCGGTCCCGGCGGATCCGAGATCTGGTTCTGGATCGCCTTCGGCGCGCAGATCGCGGTGCTGCTCGCGGCCGCGATCACGGTCGCGGTGCTGATCGCGAAACGGGGACGGCCGCGCGACGGGCACCGGGCGATGAACTCCGCCAAGGAATTCCGGGAACTGCAGCAGCCGGCCATGGCCAAACGCGCCCAGGGCCTGCGGCCCTCGCTCGCCGACGCCCGCCCGCGCGACCTCGCCCCCCGCCAGATCGGCGCGGCGCTGGGCGACATCGGCGGCCGGACCGTCTACAAGAGCCACGAGGACGTCGAGCTGGTGATCTGCGGGCCGCGCAGCAACAAAACGAGCGCGAAAGTCGTCCCCGAGATCCTCAGCGCCCCCGGCACGGTGGTGGCCACGTCCAACAAGGGCGACGTGTGGGCGCTCACCGCGGGCCTGCGCGCGCTCGCCGGCGAGATCTATCTCTTCGACTGCAACCACATCACCTACCAGCCGCAGACGTTCTGGTGGTCCCCGCTCGCCGGAGTGTCCGATGTGGAGTCCGCCTCGCGGATGGCGGCGTACTTCATGCGCGAGGTCGGCGGCGGCGCGGGCGGCGGCACCGACCGCGCCGACCCGTTCTTCACGCCCGCCGCCGAGAAAACCTTGCGGCAGATCCTGCTCGCCGCGGCGGTGTCGGGGCATTCGCTGCGCGACGTCGTGCACTGGGTCTCGACCCGTTCCGACGAACCGGCGGTGCAATTGGACCGGCACGGCTTCGGCGGGCAGGGCGATTCGCTGCGCGCCACGCTGGAATTGCCGCCGGAAACCCGGGGCGGCGTGTACGAAGGCGTCGCCACCGCCATTTCCTGTCTGGACTCCGAAGCGCTGCTGCGCTGGGTCACGCCGCCGCTGTCGTGGCAGGAAATACCCAAAGACCCCGGCCTGATCAGGGAATTGAACCTCTGGGACCTGATCACCCGGCCCGGGGACGCGCACCCGACGCTGTACCTGCTCACCCGCGAAGGACAGGGATCGGGCCGCCCGATCGTCGCGGCCATGGTCGGCGAATTGTGCAACGTCGCATTCCGAGCGGCGGCCGCGAATGGCGGGCGCCTGGACCCTCCGATGACTCTGCAATTGGACGAAGCGGCCAACATCGTCAGAATCCCAGAATTGCCCGGCTGGTATTCCTGGTTCGGGTCGCAATCGATCATGGTCACCACCGTTCTGCAGTCCCGCGAGCAAGGGCGATCGGTGTGGGGCAAGGAAGGTTTCGACGCGCTGTGGTCCGCGGCGACGATCAAGACGATCGGCGCCGGGATCGCCGACCCCGATTTCGCGGAGGACCTCAGCCGCCTGGTCGGCGACCACAAGGTCGAGGAAACCTCCAACAGCTACTCCAGCGGCGGCCCGTCCACCTCGCGCCAGCTGCACACCGAACGGATCCTCACCGCCGCCGACATCGCCGCGATGCCGCGCACCAACGCGCTGCTGATCACCTCCGGGCGCCGCCCCGGCATGCTGCGGCTGCGGCCCTGGTACGCCGAACCCGACGGCGAGGAGAAACGCCAGCTCGTCGAACTGTCCAAAGAGGCCACCGCGCAGATCCAGCAGTCGGCCATCGACTACCTCGGGCCCGACAACCCGGTCGCGAAATCGCTGCGGCCCCCGGACGCCACCGCACAGACAAGGCCGCGGTCGTGACCGCCCCGCCCGCAGGGCCGGGGCCGGACTCCCCGGACGAACCCGCCTGGCCCGCCGACGACACCGAACCGGCGACCCTCGCGCACCTGGCCGCGCTGGAACAGCGCGTCCGGCGGTGGCTGCGCTCGCTGGAGACCGAGCAGTTCCAGGTCAGCGGCGAGGTCGTCCTGATGCGCAACGCCGTCGAGATGGCCAACAACGGCCTGGACAACCTCGAAGACGGCCTGGCCGACATGAGCTACCAGTTCAGCAACCTCTACGCGCAGATGCAGGCGGTGGCGTCAGCTCCTCCCGTCGGCCCCGCCGCCGCGGCCGAGGACGGACCCGCCGCGCCCGCACCGGAAACCAGCGGCGGAGGGAAGGACGGCGCGGGCTCCGCCGCCCCCGTCGCGCGGCCGTCGCCGGGCGCGCTGCACGCCTGGGTGACCGTCCACATCGCACCGATGGTCCGCAAGACCACCACGACCGGCGAGGGCGGCGGCATCCGCTGGTGCCGCCAATGGTGGCTGCACCACGACGCCGTCGAACGGTTCACCGCCCTGTACCTGGCCTTCGGCGAGTTGTCCGACTCGGACGAACCGTCCTGGCTCTCGGTGTACCTGCGCGACCACCTCGACCCGCACCTGGCCACGCTCACCAGCCCCTACGGGCCCTTCCACGCCTGCACCCCGAACCGGCACTCCGCCACCGTCGCCGAACTCGGCCACGACCCGGCGCCGCAACCGGGCGCCGACCCCGCCACCGGGAGGACAGCATGACCGAACCCGAACAGCCGCCCGCGTTCCTGGGATTCGCCGGACGGCCCGTCCCCCCGCCGCCGCCGGAAACCTACGACTACGACGGCTACGACGCCCCGGCGCCGGGCGAAACCGACGCCGTCGAGACCCACTTCCACGACGTCGGGAAGGCCGACGGCGACTTCCTCGCCGACCAGATGACCCGGATGCACCGCGACCTGAATTACCGGCCGTTCGACCTGGATGCCGAGATCGACCGCTACGACCCGCAGCAGAACTGGGCCACCGGCATCGAGCCCGAAGACCACACCTGGCTCTACACCTCCGCGCTGATCGGCCGCCTCGCGCACCGCGCGGACCTGCTGCGCGAACTGAACCGGAACGACAGCGAACCGTCCCCGTTCCTCGACCCCGCGCAGCACGCGCCGGAACTGGCCCGGCTGCGCGACCAGACCCGCGATCTCTCCGCACCGATGGAGCTCGCCGACCGCTTCGACGACGTCGTCCGAAAACTCGCGGAGAACACCGGTCGTCCTCTGCCGTGGCGGCTGGAACAGGACGACCGGCGCCGGGAGTGGGCGGTGCGCGACCACGCCGCGATGGAAGACCTGACCGCCGCGATCGACCACTACCAGCTCCACCTCGCCCTGCCCTGGCTGCATTCGGACAACCCCGCCGAGCAGAGCGCCGAACGCGACCGCCGCACCGCCCGCGTCGCCGCCCTCGACACCCAGAACCACATCCTGGTGGAATACCTCACCGCCGACCGCGCACAGGTCGTGCAAGCGCTGCTGCCGGACTCCTCGACCCGCTGGAACCTCTACGCCCTGACGTCGCTCCCGGACCCGCCGGCTCCCGACAGCCTCGTGTTCCGGCAGCTGAAAACCGCCGCCGACGAACTGCTCACCGCGCTCCTGCACCCCGCCGCGCGCGCCGACGCCGCGACCGTCGGCCCGCTGGCCGACCGGCTCGCCGAACTGCGCGAGCGCGACCCCGCCCTGGTGCGGGAACTGCCGCCGCTGCAGGCCGGGCTGGTCCGCAACGCCCACATCGTCCAGGCCCGCGCACGGGGCGAGAACGACCAGTCCGCCGCCCCCGTTCGCCCACCCGCGCCCGAACGCGACCAGGCCGCGCGGCCGGACGAGCAGCCGCGCCGCGGCGCGGCCCGGCAGGGCGCCGATCCGGTGCGCCGCGACGATGCCGCCCTCGATGCCTTCTTCGGAACCTTCCCGGAGCTACTGCCTCCCGACCGGCGCGAGGCAGTAGCGGAAAGCACTGGGGCACAGGAATTCCCGCGCGGCGACGGCGCCGGCCCCGTCCGCTTCGCCGGGCCGCACGGCGGTGCGCGCGACGCCGCCGACCCGACGCACGCCCCGCGAGCACCGGTCACGCCCGCGCGCGCCGCGCGGCCGGGCACCGCCGCGAGCCGCCACGGCGGACCCGCGCACCCGCCAGGCACGGGCCGGGCGCGATGACGACCGCACCGACGGCACTGAAGGGGAGGACCGCATGACCCAGCCCGGCTACGAGGTGGCGTTCGAGGGATTCGCCGGCTGGCCTGTTTTCGAGTACACGGCCTGGCTGCGCAACCAAGCGGAGTTCGCCGACGCCGGCATCGACGACTACTACATCCGCCTCAACGGGACCTGGCACGCCGACTTCGCGACCGAGCAACTGCTGAGGATGCGGGACATCCCGGATTGGCGGCCGTTCGACCCGCAGGCCGAGGTCCAGCGGTACAACCCTGAACCCAGACACGCGCAGGGCACACAAGCCGAGCACGACCTCGCCCACTACACCTCGGCCTTCATCGACCGCCTTGCCCAGAAGGCCGAGCTGCTCCGCGACGTGCAACAGGGCCGCCCCGTCCCCGCACTCGACGTCGCCGAGGAACTGGAGGCTCCCGACCGCGGCGAGCGCATCCGCAAGCACGCCGCCGTGCTCCCGGCCGCGGACGTGCGGGCCGTCGCCGACGAACTCGACGACCTCGCCCGCGCCCTCTCGCACAAGACGGGCGTGCGGCTGCCGCGGGCCCTGTCCGAGAAGGAGCGCGGCCGGGAGCAGGAGACGCAGGACCGCGCGCAGGGCGAGAACGACCGGCCCGCACCCGTGACGGCCGGCGCCGAGCTGGAACGCCGGCTCGATGCCGCCCTCGACGCCGGTTTCGGCCGCGTCGCGGAGATGCGCCCGAACGGAACGCTGCGGTGGACGAGGCAGCCCCTCGCCGAGCGCGCCCGCGCTGCTCTGCGGAAGGACGCGCTCGGCAACGACCGCCTGCTCAAAGCGCTCCTGCGCAGCTTCCCTCCCGACCGAGACGGCGCCCAGGACGCCGCCGCTGCGGATGCCGCCGGGCCGGCGCAGACCCCGCAGGAACCGGCCAAGCCCGCGCGCGCCGCGCGGCCCGGCACCGCCGCCAGCCGCCACGGCGGACCAGCGCACCCGCCGAACACGGGCCGGGCGCGATGACGACCACGCCGACCGCGATCCCGGGGAGGACCGCATGACCCAGCCAGACGAGGAACCGGCGTTCCAGGGGTTCGCCGGCTGGCCCGTTCCCGAGCCCCCGGGCTGGGGGCGCGACTACGACCCGTTCGAGTCCCCGGCCGATCCCGGCGATTTCTTCCTCGGCGTCGGCGTCGACCACGCCGACGCCGCGGCGGACCAGCTGATGAGGGCGCGGCGGATACCGGGATTCCGGCCGTTCGACCCGGACGCCGAGGTCCGGCGGTACAACCCCGAGACCGAGTACCTCTACGGCGACGAACCCGTGGACAGCATCGGCCTCTACACCGGAGCCTTCGTCGGCCGCCTGGCCTGGGGAGCGGAGGTTCTGCGGGACCTGCACCGAGGCGACGACACCGCGCTCGCGGCCGAAGACGGAGAGATGCACGGGCCGGAGAAGGCCCGCCGCCTCCGCGCGTTCGTCGCCGAGTTCCCCGCCGCCGACGTGCACGCGGTCGCCGACGGACTCGAGTCCCTCGCCCGAGCCCTGACGCGCAAGACCGGTGCCCAGTTGCCGCCGCCGCTGGCCGAGAAAGACCGCCGCACGAACCAGGAATACGCGGACCGCGCCCGGCTGACCGAGCTGTCCGCGGCGATCGACCGGTACAGCGAGCAACAGGCCATGCCGTCGCCGAGCACGGCGAGCGGCGCCGAGCAACGCGCCGGGCTCGGCCGCCTCGCGGCCCGCGTCGCCGTCCTCGACACGCAGAACCCGCACCTGCTGGCCAGCCTCGATCCCGGCCGCGCCCGAGTCGTGCGCGACCTGCTGCCGGGGGCGGCCGCCCGTGAACACCGCGCCGACTGGCCGCCGCCCCTGCCCCAGGAACTCGCCCCTCACGAGATGGTCGCCCGGCCGCCGGATCTCGACAGGTCGGCCCGAATCAAAACCCTCCTCGACACGCTTCGGCAGGGATTGCGCGAACGGGGAATCCCGGCCCTCGACCAGCTCGTCAACGGCGAGTCCGTCACCGAACCACCCTGGCGATGGCAGCGTCGCGACCTTCCCGAGGAACTGGGGAAGGGGCAGGCTCTCCAGCCAGCCGGACGCGGCCTCCGGGAGCAGGAGACCGCGGACCGCGCCGGGCTGGACGCACTGGTCGCCGCGATCAACGAGTTCCGCGCACACCAGGACAGACCTTTCCCGTCCTCGGCCGCCGGCGGCCAGATGCTCGCCGAACGCGTCCAACGCGATCGCCTGGCGGCCCGCGTTACCGCCCTCGTCGCGCAGAACCCGCATCTGCGGGCCAGTCTCCGCTCCGAACACGCCGCGATCGTGGGGTTGCTGCTGATGGAGTCGGCTCACCGCGAGAACCCACTCTCCGTCGAAATGTCGCCTACGGGCGAACTCGTGCGCCGGGTCAGGCCGGCACGCACCCTCGGCGGCCCGCCGGAGCACGGCGACAACCGAGCGGCGATCAGCACGCCGGATCTGGAGAACGAGGCTCCGCACCAGGTCTTCGGGCAGGACAAGGGCACAACGCCGGCCCACCCCGGCGAGCAGGCCGACGCCGAACCGGCTCCAGCCCAGCCGCACCAGGCCACCCGGTCGCGCGACGCACGACCGGGCACCGCCGCGAGCCGCCACGGCGGCCCCGCCCAACCGCCAGGACGGGCGCGATGACGACCACGCCGACCGCACGGGGGAGGACCACGTGACCCAGCCCGCCGCAGCACCCGCGTTCCTCGGGTTCGCGGGGTGGCCTGTTCCCCCGCCCTGGCAATGGAGGCTCGGCCCCGGCGCGTCCGCAGCGCAGCACGAGCCCGGCGAGGTCGCCGGCTACTTCCGCGACGCCGGCGTCCGCCACGCCGACAACGTGGCGGAGGTGCTGCTCAGACAGCGGCGCCTCCCGAACCTCCGGCCGCTCGACCTGGTCGCCGGGGTCGACAACTACGCCCCCGACCCGGGGCACGCGTACGCCGCCGGGTCCGCCGACAACACCGGGGCCTACACCCGCGCGTTCCTCGATCGCCTGGTGCACAAGGCAGACCGGCTGCGCGACATGCACCGAGGCGGCGGCGTACCCGCACCCGACGACCTCGCGGACATGGACCCCGCGATGGCCCGATGGTTCCGCCACTCCGTCGCCGAGCTTCCGGCCTCCGACCTGCTGGCCGTCGCCGGCGAACTCGACAGCCTCGCACAGGCGCTGGCGGCGAAGACCGGCATCGCGCAGCCGTCCCCGCCGACCGACGAGGACCGCCGCCGGGAACCGGAAGCCCAGGACCGCGCCGGGACGGACGACCTGGCCGCCGCGATCGACGAATACAGCCTGCACAGGACCATGCCCTTCCTGCATTCGCCCGACCGCACCGAGCAGGCCGCCGAACGCGACCGCCGCGCCGCCCGGATCGCGGTCCTCGACGCCCAGAACCCGCACCTGCGGGCAGGCCTCACCCTCGCCCGCAGCCAGGTCGTGCGCGCGATCGTCCCGGAATCGGCCGTCCAGGACGATCGCCGCGACGGCACGCAACCCCTGCGAGCAGCCCCGGCCGCGGACGAGGCACTCGTGCGCGCGTTGAGCGATGACGCCGACAGGCTGGCCATCCACCTCCTGCTCGACGAGGTGGTCGAGACGTTCCAGCGCAGTGGAACAGCCGCCACGCTCCCGCGCAACGAACTGCTCGCCTTCTCGCCTCAGGACCCAGCCCGCAGCCGCCAGCGCGCTGAACTCGCTGACCGGATCGCCGCGCTGCACCGGGACCATCCGGACCTGGTGCACGCACTGCCCCCGATGCAGGCGGGGCTCGTCCGCGGCATCCGCACAATCCAGGCCCTGAGCCAGGACGACCGTGCCCCGCGCGCCGCGGAAATGGCGGCCAAGGCCGGAACGGGGCTGCCCCTGCGGCTGGCCGAACGAGACCGCCGCAGGGAACAGGAGGCAGCGGACCGCGCCAGGCTGGACGAACTGTCCGCCGTGATCGACCAGTACAGCCGGCACCAGGCCGCGCCGTGGCTGCGTTCGGCCAGCAGCGCCGAGCAACAAGCCGTGCTCGTCCGCCTCGCGGCGCGTGTCGCGGTCCTCGACACCCGGAACCCGCACCTGCTGGCCAGCCTCACCCCCGACCGCGCCCGGGTCGTGCACGCGCTGGTGCCGGAATCGGCCGCCCGCGAACACCGCGCCGACTGGCCGCCGCCCCAGCCCCAGGAACTCGCCCCTCGCGAGGTCGCCGATTTCCGGCTGGATCCCGACAGTTCGGCCCGAATACAGGCCCTCCTCGACCGCGTGCGGCAGTGGCTGCGCGAACGGGGAATCCCCGCCGAGCGCCCGGAGCACGCCGCAGCACCGGAGCGCGGCCCGCGCGTCGCCGCCGAACCGCTTGCGACACAGCAAGAACAAGGCTGGCAGCCGCACAAGGAGGCTCGGCCGGGCACCGGCCCGGCCCGCCCCGGCGCTCATGCGCAACCCGCAGGCTTCGCGACCGCCGCGGAGATCGTCCCGGACGGCACACCGCGCCCGCCGGCCCGCCCCGAATCCCGGTCCCGGACCGACGCCCTGCGCGAGGAACTGCCGGAAATGACCGGCACAAAGTTCGAGCTGCAAGGAATGCGAGGCGGTCCCGCTGTGCCCGGCCGAACCGGTTGGCACTACCTCGCCACTCCGCACGACGACGAAGCGCCGCCGGCCCCGCAAGAGCAAAAACCGGTCCAGCGGCCGCGCGCCGAACGGCCGGGCACCGCCGCGAGCCGCCACGGCGGCCCCGCGCAACCGCCGGGCCCGGGCAGGGCGCGATGACGACCACGCCGACCACCCCGGAGGGGACGTCCATGACCCAGCCCGCCGAAGAGCCTGTGCTGTTCCGGGGATTCGCCGACCGGCCCGTTCCCGTGCCCCCGCTCTGGGTGCTCGACGACGAGCCGTTCGCGAGCTGGACCTCCGACATCGACGACTACTTCCGCCTCGTCGGCGCCGAGCACGCCGACATCGCAGCAGAGCAGCTGATCACGACGCGGGACGTGCCGGGATCCCGGCCGTTCGACCCGGAGGCCGAGGTCCGGCGATACGACCCCCGACCCGCCTACGTGACGAACGCGGACGGCGAGGACAACGTCGGCGCCTACACCTCCGCGTTCCTCGACCGCCTCGCCCACAAAGCGGAACTGCTGCGCGGACTGCAGCGCGGCCGGCCCGAGCCCGCGTTCGACCTCGCCGAGGACCGGGCGCCGGAGCGGGCCCGGCGGACCCGCGACAGCGTCGCCGGGCTCCCGGCCGCAGACGTGCACGCCGTCGCCGACGAACTCGACGACCTCGCCCGAGCCTTGTCGCGCAAGACCGGCGTGCGGCTGCCGCGGTCGCTGGCCGAGAAAAACCGCCTGGCCGAGCTGGCCGCCGCAGTCGACCGGTACAGGGAGCACGCAGCCAGGCCCTTCCCGCATACGCCCAGCAGCGCCGCCGAACTCGCCCGCAGCGCCGCCCGCGTGGCAGCCCTCGACACCCGGAATCCGCACCTGCTCGCCGGCCTTTCCGCTGAGCAGGCACGTGCCGTGCACGCGCTGCTGCCGGAGTCCGCCGCCCCCGAACACCGTGCAGACGAACCGCCGTCCCGGCCACACACGCTTGCCCCGCAGCAGGACTTCCTCCGCGACGACCCGTGGCGCCGAGGCGGGGAACAGCGTCGCGACCAGGGACCACCCGCCGATCCCGTCCGCAGCGACGCGGGGCACGGCGGCCCAGCCGCCGCCGAACCGGCGCAAGCCCGGCAGGAACCGGCCAGGCGAGCACGCGCCGCGCGGCCGGGCGCCGCCGCGCACCGCCGCGGCGGACCCGCGCAACCGACCGATCCCGGCCGGGCCCGATGACGACCGCGCCGACCGCACAAAGGAGGAATCTCGTGACAGAGCCCGCTGAGGCACCCGCGTTCCTCGGATTCGCCGGCTGGCCCGTACCCGTGCCCAACGGCTGGGGCGACGACATCGACCCGTTCGAGCACATCGTCGACGATCCCGACGAGTTCTTCCGCTTTGTCGGCATCGCTCACGCCGACAGAGCGGCGGACCAGATGATCAGGGCGCGCAGGCGGCCGGGCTTCCGGACGTTCGACCTCGACGACGTCGCGCGGTACAACCCCGATCCCACGTTCGTCTACGGCAACGGTTACACCGGATCCGGTCCCAGCAACGGCGTCGGCGCCTACACCTTCGCCTTCCTCGACCGCCTCGCCCAGAAAGCGGAGATCCTGCGGGACGACGACCGCGCACGCGCGTTCGAGGAGGCCAGGTTCTCCGGGCCGGAGGAGGAGGAGGACGACCGCCGGTTCGGCGAGCCCGCCGCCGAGTTTTCCGCCGCCGACATGCTGGCCGCCGCCGACGAATTCGAGGGCCTCGTCCGTGCCCTGTCGGACAAGACCGGCGCGCGGTTGCCGCCGGTGCTGGCCGAGAAAGACCGCCTCCTGCACCAGGAAACACAGGATCGCGCCCGCCTGGCGGAGCTGACCGAGGCGATCGACCAGTTCATCGCGGTGGGCCTGACCGCCCCCGAACCGCCCCGAACCCAGCCCCGCCGGGAATGGGCGCGCGTCGAACGACCAGGGCACGACCCCGAGCGTGTCGAGCTCCGCGCGGCCCGGCCCGGCGAGCAGGCCGTGGCGCCCCGCGACGGCGCCGAACCGCCGCCTGTCCGGGAAGAACAGGCCGCGCGGTCGCGCCTTGCCCGGCCCGGCACCGCCACGGCCCGCCACGGCAGTGCCGGCCATCCCGGCTCCGGAAGGACCCGATGACCACCGCGCCGGCGCGCTGCTGACCACGCGCGCACCGCGCAGCCAGAACGACGATCCGGGGGGACGACGTGAAGGAAAACGAAAAACCAGGCCACAATGGAGACCGTGACGATGAATCACTACGGGGCACAGACCCAGGAACACTGGAGGAAGCACCGGGCGGCGGAGTACGCCCAGATCGAGGACCCGGCGACGTTCTTCACGGCCAAGGGCAAGGAGATCGCCGCGGAGATCGAACGCCGCACGAACGAAGCCGAGCAACAGCAACAGGCAGGCCAGAGCACGGACTTCATGGCGAACCTGGCGAGCCTGAACAACGTCTCGACGACGGTGAGGGACGAGGTGATGCGCGAGATGGCGTTCACCGAGCCGGGCAGTCCGATCTAGAACGGTTCCGGCCCCGGGGGCAGCAGGACTTCGCGCCCTCGGGGCAGAAAGCGCGGATCGAGGCGAACCTCGCCGCGCTGCGCGTCCTCGCACGGGTGCGCGGCGAGGACCCCGACCGCCCCACCGACACGGCGACCGACGACGGCGCCGCGCCGGAGCGCCTGTCGCACGAGGATCGCGCGACCCTGGCCCGGTGGTCCGGGTGGGGCGCGGTCCCGCAATTGTTCGACAGCGACGACTTCGCCGAGCAGCGCGCCGAACTGCGGCAGCTGCTCACCGACGACGAATACGACGCGGCCAAGCGCAGCACCCAGAACGCCCACTACACCGACGCCGCGCTGGC
This sequence comes from Amycolatopsis rubida, assembly GCF_900115345.1. GTDB lineage: Bacteria > Actinomycetota > Actinomycetes > Mycobacteriales > Pseudonocardiaceae > Amycolatopsis > Amycolatopsis rubida. The sequence goes on from NZ_FOWC01000010.1 coordinate 199,232, forward strand.
CTCGGCGATCTGGGACGGCCTCGCGCGCCTGGGCTTCGACGGGGGAGAGGTCCTCGAACCCGGCTGCGGCGCCGGTCATTTCATCGGCCTGGCACCGGATTCCGCCCGCATGCACGGCGTGGAACGGGAACCGGTCAGCGCCGCCATCGCGGCCCTGCTGTACCCGCAGGCCGACATCACCGAAGGCTCCTTCGCCGACATCGACGCGCACGAGGGCGCGTTCGACCTGACGGTCGGGAACGTGCCCTTCGCCAAGGTGAAGCTGCGCGACGACAAGCACAATCCCGGCCGCCAGCACTCCATCCACAACCACTTCATCCTCAAGTCCCTGCGCCTGACCCGGCCCGGCGGCATCGTGGCGGTGCTGACCTCCCGCTACACCATGGACGCGCGCAACCCCGCCGCGCGCGCGGAAATGGCGCTGCTGGCCGACCTGGTCGGCGCGGTCCGGCTGCCGAGCGGCGCGCACCGCCGCGCGGCCGGGACCGAGGCGGTCACCGACCTGCTGATCCTGCGCCGCCGCGACGACGACGCGGCTTCCGACCCGGCCATGCCGCCCTCGGCATGGGAAAGGGCCCTGCCGACCCCGGTCGGCGACAACGGCGAAGACGTCGAGATCAACCGGTACTTCCTGGACCATCCGGAGAACGTGCTCGGCGAGTTCGCCCTGGCCCACGGCATGTACCACGCCGAAGACCTGAAAGTCCGCGGCGACCTCGACGCCCTGCCGGAAGCGTTCGCGGCCGCCGTGACCCGCATCGCCGACAACGCCGCAGACCGCGGCCTCGCGATGACGCCCCGCCGCGAGACCGCGCCGCGCCCGGCGACCGCGATCCACGTCGTCGACCCCCAGGCCGCCGCGTTCCAAGGATTTCTCACCGCGCTCCCGGACGGCGGCTTCACCCGCCGCATCGGCTCCGAGGACACGCCCTTCGAACCGCCGAAGGGCCAGGCCGCCGAGCTGCGCGCCCTGCTCGGGGTGCGCGACGCGGCGATGGCGCTGCTGCGCGCGGAACGGGACTCGATCGACGACACCCCGCAGATCAAGCAGCTGCGCGAGCAGCTCAACACCGTCTACGACGCCTACGTCGCCGAATTCGGTCCGATCAACCGGTTCACGGAGCGCCCGCAACTGCGCCAGGGCTGGCACGTGTTCGGGGACTGGTGCGACCGCAACCGCCACGACAAAGTCCCGGCCTCGCGCGACGCCGTGCTCGCGTACCTCACCGAGCTGCGCGGCTACGGCCTCGGCCAGGACATCCTGCAGCGCCACCTCGACGCGATCGTCAAGGGCCACGAAGCCGCGTTCGGCAAGGCGGTGAAGAAGGCGGCGAAGAAGGAAGCCGTCAACCGCCGCCGCAACGATCCGGGGCTCGACAAAGCAGCGGTCGAACAGGCGCTGCTGGAGAGGATGGAACCGGAAAGCCTGCTCGCTCTGGCCGGCATCAACGACCCGCGGCTGAGCGCACGCGCCGCGGCCGCAGGCCAGCAGATCGTCGACGGGGCACCGAAAACCACGCCCAAAGACCTCGATCTCGACGCGCTCGGCCTGCGCACCACGATGATCATCCGCCCGCCGCAGGGCGAATTCCGCACCGACCCGTTCAGCAACGTCGCCCGGGCCCTGGAGAAGTTCGACCCGACCACGCAAACCGCCCGCAAGGCTGACATCTTCACCCGGCGGGTGGTCAACCCGCCGCGCCAGCGGCTCGGGGCTGACACCCCCGAAGAAGCGCTGTCGATCTGCCTGGACACCCATTCCCGGATCGACCTGCCCGAGATCGCCCGGCTGCTGGGACTGCCCGGCGAGGACGAGGCCCGCGCCGCCCTCGACGGACTGGTCTTCACCGACCCCGACACCGGCGAACCCGTGTGGAAACCGTTCTACCTATCCGGCAACGTCCGCCAGAAGCTCGCCCGGGCCCGCCTCGCCGCCGAGGACGACCCGGCCTTCGAGGCGAACGTCGCCGCGCTCGAACCGGTCATCCCCGAAGACCTCGGCCCCGAGGACATCGAAGTACGGCTCGGCTCCTGGATCGGCCCCGAGTACGTGCGGGAGTTCCTCCACGAACTGCTCGAAGACGAGAACGTCGAGGTCGAAAGCGTCGCCGGGCTGTGGCGGGTCGCCACCAACCGTTCCAAGCTGAGCAAACCGTCGCGCCTGGCGGCCGAGGAGATCTGGGCCGGCGGCGGACTGGACGCCTACGACCTCACCGAGCGGCTGCTCTACGGCGCCCCGATCCGCGTCATGAAGACGATCGAGGTCACCAACCCGGACGGGGAGATCGTCGAAAAGGAGGTCCTCGACCCCGAGGCCACCGAAGAGGCCACCGACAAAGCCGTCGAGATCAACGACCGGTTCGCGGACTGGGTCTGGGAGAAGACCGAACGCGCCCAGCGCGTCATGCGGCTCTACAACGACGAGTTCAACGCCGAGATCCCCACCGATTTCTCCGGCATCGAACTGTCCCTTCCCGGCCTGTCCCAGGCTTTCACCCTGCGCGAGCACCAGAAGATCGCGGTCGCCCGGGTCGTCTACCAAGGCGGAACCGGGCTGGTGCACGAGGTCGGCGCGGGCAAGACGCTCGAAATGATCGTCGGGGTCATGGAGCGCAAGCGCCGCGGGCTCGCGGACAAGCCCGTGATCGTCGTGCCCAACGACAGCATCGTCGAGCAGTTCACGCGCGAGTGGCTGCAAGCCTATCCGGAAGCCCGGCTGCTGACCGGATTGAGCGCCGATCTGGCCAATGACAAGAAAAAAGGCAAGGACGGGCGCGCCGATTTCGTCGCCCGGGTCGCCGCCGACGACTGGGACGCGGTGATCATGACGAAGGAGAGTTTCCAGCGGATCCCGCTGCCGCCCGAGATCCAGGAAAAGTTCCTCAGCGCCGAACTCGAAGACCTGCGCCAGGAAAAAGAAGCGCACGCCAACCTCATGAGCGACTCGATGACCAAACGCATCGAGTCCGCCATGGAAAACGCCGCAGAGCGCTTGAAAAAGCGCATCGCCGAGATCGACCGCGACACCGCCGGGATGACGTTCGTCGACGCCGGATTCGATTTCGTGGTCGTCGACGAAGCGCAGAACTACAAAAACGGCCTGGTCCTGTCCGCGATCCCGGACCTGGTGATCGAGGGCAGCAACCGCGCCATCGACCTGGACATGAAGCTGGGGCACCTGCAGGACCGGTTCGGCACCGCCCGGGTCGTCCTGGCCACCGCGACGCCCTGGACCGGGAAATACAGCGAGGTCTACCTGTGGCAACGCCGCCTCGGCTACCGGCTGCCCCGGTTCGACGAGTGGGCCCGGACCTACGTCACCGTCGAATCCTACATGGAGATGACCCCCGGCGGGACGCTCCGCTCGAAGAGCCGCACCCGCCGGCCCATCAACGAACCGGAACTGTGGCGGTCGCTGCGCCTGACCTCCGACATCAAGATGAAGCAGGACCTCAACCTCAAGGTGCCCCGCCTGCGCGACGGCGGCATCGAGGTCATCGACGTCATCGCCTCGCCCCAGGCGCGCATCTTCACCCTCGACCTGGCCAGGCGGGAACGCATCCTCAGCGGGCCGCCGACGAAGGGCGCCGACAACCACCTGGTGATCGCCCACGACGGGCAGCTCGGCGCGCTCGACCTGCGCACGGTGGGCATCACCACCCCCGAACCGCAGAAGGTCGACGTCATCGCCGCCGACATCCACGCCGAATGGCACGCGGCCAAGGACAACGTGTACCTGCGCGAGGACGGCACCGAACATCCCGTGCGCGGCGGCCTCATCCTCGTGTTCTGCGACGAAAGCACCCCGAGCAAGCACTGGAACTTCTACGACGAACTGCGAACCCAGCTCCACGCACGCGGCCTTCCCGAAGGCAGCGTCCGCTACATTCACGAAGCCACCTCCCCGCAACGCAAAGCGGACATGCTCGCCGCCGGACGCGAGGGCGCGATCTCGGTCCTGGTCGGGTCCACGATGAAGATGGGCGCCGGGATCAACGTGCAGACGCGCGTGATCGGCGGCTACGAGATCACCGGCCACTGGCGGCCCGACATCACCGCGCAGGCCATCGGCCGCGCCGAACGCCAGGGAAACCAAAATCCGGAGTATTTCTGGAAACGCGTGGTCCTCGCGCCCAGCATGGACGCCAAGAAATGGGAGATCACCGCCCAGAAACAGGCGATGTTCGCGCCGCTGTACTCGAGCGCCCCGCCCGAGCGCACCCGCGAGATCCAGAACGACGAAGGCCAGAGCCTGGCCGACGTCATGGCCGCCGCGACCGGCGACCCCCGGTACAAGGAAAAGGCCGATCTCGACGTCGAGCGCAAGACCCTCAACCGACAGCGCTCCAGCCACGGACGGACCCAGCAGGCGCTGAAACTGTCCATCACCCGCGGCACCGAACGCATCCCCCGGCTGCAGGCCCTCGCCGAACGCCAGGACGCCGTCGCCGAGCGCCTCGTCAGCACCGACGGCGACACGTTCGCGATGACGGTCGGCAAGCGCACCTTCAGCAAACGCCCCGAAGCCGCCCAAGCCCTGCGCGACCGGCTGGCCACGCGAATGGCCGCGGCCCCGCAGACCCGCGTCGCCACGGAAGCGCCGATCGGGTCGATCGGCGGCTTCGAGATCACCGCCCGCTTCCGGCCGCTCGAACGCCGCGAACTCCGCATCCACGTCACCTTCCCCGCCGCGGACGAGAACACCCCGGGGTTCTACCTCGACCCCACCGACCTGCCCGGCGGGATCGGCCTGGTCACCCGCCTGGAAAACCAGCTGAAAAACATCGCCGCCGCAGGCGACAAGACCCGTCGCGAGATCGCCGACGAACAAGCCGGCATCGAAAAAGCCGGCACCGCGGTGGGAAAGCCGTTCCCCGGAGAACAGCGGCTCGCCGAGGTGACGCGCCGCCGCGCGGAACTGATCACCCAGCTCAGCGAAGACGACGACGACGTCCGCGACCCCAACGAAGACCCCGACTCCCCGGAAGCCCAAGCCCGCCGGGAACGCTCCGAGGCGCGCATGCGGGAATTCGCCAAGCTGTTCGACGACGCCGTCGACACCGCCCGGCTCCTCGGTATCGCCGAACTCAAGGCCACGACATTCGGCTCCTGGTACCGCGAGATCGCCGGCCCGGTCGCGGCCGAACAGCGCCCGTCGATCGAGCAGTCCCTCGACGTGTGGCTCAGCATCGGCCAGCCCGGCTCGCGCGATCGGACCGTCCTCGCGCCTCAGGGCGCCGCCCCGCGCCCCGCCGCCGCTCCCGTCGCGACCGGCGCCGACGGAACAGCGCAGGATCCGGCCGCGTCCGCCAGCGACGAGCAGCCGAGTCCGGCGGCGCAGCTGCACGACCCGCGCGCGGACCTCGACCTGCCCGCAGCGTCGCCCGCTGCCGCAGGGCTGCCCGCGACGGCCGCCGCTCTCGGCCAGGACCGCCCCGGTCGCCCGATCGCCGAGGACGGGCCGGGCGATCACGAGGCCGGCCGGACCACGGCGTCGAGCGCGGCGGCGGCCGCGCTCGACGCGGCCGCGACAACCGAGGCGAGCGCGCCGGACGCTCCTCCCGGCCCGCCGGATTTCGCGCGCGGCGCCGCCGTGCTCGAATCGCTGCGCACCAACGACCTCGTTCGCCGGTGGACGCTGCTGGAGGCCGAGATCGCCGCCGCCGGCTACACCCACCTCCGCCGTGCCCAGGCCGGGTCCGGGCGCGTCGACCACGACGCCCGGCGGGTCGTCACCGACGAGGAGACGCCCTTCGAACACGAACTGCGGTCGCTGGCCGCCCACGTCGAGACCCTGCGCGAAGACCTCAACCAGCCCGCGGCCTCCGACGCCGTCGCCGCGCTGATCGCCTCGGACGCCGCCCTCGACCCCGACCGCCGAGACCTCCTGCGCCTGGTCGTCGAGAACGGGCCGCGAGGAACAGCGGCGCGGTTCGTCGCGGAGCAGATCCGGCAAGCCGCCCTGCTCTACGCGATCGCCGGCGCCGCGGCGGGCCAGCCGGTCGCGCCGCTGCTGGCCCCGAACGGCGACCCGATCACCGGCGACGCCGGTCTCATACCGTGGATCGGCTACAACCGTGCACCGCTGACCTGCGGCGAGCTGGACATCGAACTGGTGCGATCCGAGACCGGCGTCGACGGCGTCTTCACGCCCGGCGGCGGAAGCCACGGGTCCTACCGGCTCCGGCTGCCTTCCAGCCCGCGCGGCGAGGGCCCGGTTTCCCTCGATGCCGTCCTCGCGTCCCTCGCCGGCGCGGGGGAGAAGGCGGACGAGCACCGAGCCAGAGCGATCGGCGAGATGGCCCGGGCCCGGCCGCTCGCTCCCGCAGCGGCCGAGGACGCCGCGGGACGGGAGGCGCCCGTCGGCAGCGCGGAACCGGTTCCCCGCGAACCGGCCGAGCACGAGGAGCATGCCGCGCAGGACACCCCCGCAACCGACCCTGCCGCCGCATCCGCCGCGCCGGAGCAGGGCAGCACCGGCGCGGCCGGCGATTCCGGCCGGACCGCGCCGGCGGAGCAGGCGGCGCCGCGCGACGCGCAGCGGCGGCACGAGGCCCCGACGGTCGCCGCCGCGCCGGCCGACGACAGCCGCGTCCCGGACACGGCGCCGGAGGCCGGGCTCCCGGCCGGTCACGAGCCCGCAGCGGACGCGCAACCGCATGCCCTCGGCACGGAGCCGGAGAAGGAGGCGGACCGGGATCCTGCGGTTCCCGACGGCGACGCCGCGGCCGACGCGGCGCCGGTGCCGCCGACGTTCGCCGGGATCCGGGCGATGGCCGCCGAGCGCGGCCTGGACGTGACCGTGGCGCGGGTCGGCACCGAAACGTTCGTCACCGTGCACGAACCGGGCGTGCCGGTGCCGCCGGTCCTGTCGCTGCCCGCCGACCGCGCCTCCGTTGTGGACGGCGCGGGGCGGCCGCTGGCCCCGGGCGCGATGCCGGAGTACCTCGCGCGCTACCGGGAAGCGATGGACCCGGCGTTGTTCACGATCGCCACGACGGTCCGGGACTGGCCGCGCCGGGTCGCGCAGCTCGCGCCGCACCTGCTTCCGGGCGAGCACCACCGCGACCACGTCGCCGCGGAATTCGCCTCCGCCGCAGTCCTGGTCGACCGAGGCCGACCGAACGACGCGGAAGACGCGCTGCGCCGCGCCGAAGCAGCGGCGGGCCCGCATGTGCTGACCCCGGAACGGGAACTGCGGGTCGTCCGTGCGATCACCGACCACGCGGCGGGCTACGCCTCGACCGGGACGCCGGGCCGCTACATCGCCGAGTCGCACGTCGAAGGCGGCACGACGCGGCGGGAATGGGACTGGATCGACGCCTACATCGCCGCGCATCCCGAGGTGCTCGCCTCGGGTCTTCCCGACCACAAGGCGATCCGAGCCCGCGAGGACGAGGAACTGGCCACCTGCAAGGAGGCAGGCCGCCAGTTCAACCTCGCCGCCGCCCAGGCCTACAAGCGCCGCGACTACGCGAAGGCCCGCGAGCTGATCGACGCGGCGGAACTCGTCCACCCCGACGCCCGGGACCAGTGGGAGATCCTGCGGCAGCGAGTCGCCGACGCCGCAGCCGGTCGCGACGCGCGCGAACCGGCGTCCGCCGAACCGTCCGCCGCCGCGAAAACCGACGCCGCACAGTCCGGTCCGGGCCAGCCCAGCGCGGCCGACGACCCGGCCTCGCGGACCTCCGAGGACCGGATCGCCTTGCACGCCGCGGTCAACGCCGAGGCCGCGGCCTGGTTCGACCGGCAGCTGGACGCGAACGCGTTCGCCCAGGAGGCCCTGCGCAGCCGCCTCGGCGGCCAGGCCCCGGTCGACCGCGTCCGGGCGCGCGGCGCCGGCGACGAGGGCAAGCTGACCATCGGCTACGCCCCGAACGGCTGGACCGGCCTCACCGACCACCTGAGGAGCAAAGGGTTCCGCGACCAGGACCTGGTCGACGCCGGCGTCGCCACCGTCGCCTCCACCGGCCGCCTGGTCGACCGGTTCCACCACCGGCTGATGTTCGCCGTCCGCGACGAGCACGGCCGGATCGCCGGGTTCACCGGCCGCTCGCTGCTCGACGACGAAACACGCGAGCGCGACGGCCGAATCCCCAAGTACCTCAACACCCCCGCCACCGAACTGTTCGTCAAGAGCAGGCTGCTGTTCGGGCTCCACGAACAGCGCGGACTCGCCGGGCACGCCAAACCGGCGTTCGTCGAAGGCACGATCGACGTCGCCGCGCTGATGGCCGTCGCACCGGCGGAGCAGCCGATGATGTTCGTCGCGGCCTGCGGGACCGCGCTGACCGACGGCCATCTCGCCGCGGTCGACGCGCTGGTCCCGGCCGACCGGCCGCGGGTGTACGGCAGCGACAACGACGCCGCCGGGCGCAAGGCGGCCGCCGAGCAGATCGAGACGGCGATCGTGCGCTACCCGCACGTGGAGGCCATGGTCCTGCCCGAGGACCGCGACCCCGCCCAGTGGGCCGAACAGGCCACCGCCGACGACCCGTCCTTCCTCGGCTCCCCGCCCACCCGCTGGGCGATGGAGGCCCTGGTCGACCTGCGCATCGCGCCGTACGCCGACCGGCTGGGCGAAGACTTCGAGGTGGAAGCCAGCATCACAGCCGCCCGCGACGTCGCCGCGGCGCTGGCCCTGGTCGAGCCCGCCCGGATCTCGGAACTCACCGCCGCAGCGGCAGCCCGCCTGCACATCGACACAGCGCACCTCGCGGGATTCGTCGTCGACGCCCGCCAGGCCCTCGAGCGCCGGGCCCCGGCGCGGCCCGCCCCGGCCGCCGCCCCCGCTCCCGCCGCACCCGGCCGCGCCGTCCCCGACGGCGCCGAGCGCCGCGACGACACCGCAGACCGCTCGGACGCCCCTGCCGCCCCGAGCCCGGACAGCCCGGATCCGCACCAGCACGACGAGGACACCGCCATGGACAACCGCCCGGAGCCCGTCGGCGACGGGCCATGGCTGCTCGACCCGGTCGCCCGGCGGCTCGACGAACAGACACCGCTGTCCCGGCTGGACCGCACCGAGAACGCCGCGGACGCCTACGACGTGCTCGCCGCCTCGGTCACCGGGGACGCGCTGGACCGCCTGACCGAGTCCGGCGGCCACGAAGCCCTGGACCTGCTGCTGCAAGCCGACCGCCTCGAAGCGATCGCGCAGGCCGCCGAACGGGCCCAGCACGCCCCCGTGATCCTCGTCAAGGGCGACACCGAACAGCGGCTCGACCCCGACCGGATCGACGGCGCGTTCGCGCTGCTCGCGCAGCGGCCCGGCGAGCGGCTGGCGCTGCGCTGCGGGGACCTGACGTTCCGCTGCGGCACCGACCGCGCCGGGACCTACATCGCGATCGAGCCCGCGGTCTGGAGGTCGGACGACGAGCAGCCCTGGGCCGACCGCGCCAGGCTGTCGGCGGCCGCGACCCGGCCCGACGCCGCCGGCCAGGCCCGCGAGCAGGTGCAGGACCGGATCGGCACGGCACGGGCCCGCGCGACGCTGGCGCGAGGACGGCTGACCGCCGTCCTCGCCGGGCGCGGGCTCAGCGACGGCGCGCTGGCCCGCGCCGGTCTCGCCGACAACGCCGACCGGCTCGGAACCCGACAGGTACAGCGGATCGGGGCCCAACTGGCGCGCGTCGACCTGCTGCGCCAGTTCGCCGTCGCCGGCGCGCTGCCCGCCTCCGGCGACGAGTTCACCTTCGGCGGAGAACCGCTGGCCGACCCCGGCCCCGCGCTGGCGGAGGTCTCGCCGTTCCCGCAGGACCCGCACCACTCCGAGGTGCTGCGGTGGCGGGGGCTGGAGGTCAGCACCCGGTGGACGGACGACCAGGAGAAGCCGTTCCTATGCCTGGCCGTCGCCCCGGCCGGGCCCTCGGGAAGCGACCGGCGCCCGCCGCTGATGTTCGAGATGACACCCGAGTGGTTCACCGACACCGGCTACGCCCCCGACCGGATCGTCGAGTTCGTGCGCCGCACCGTCGCCAACGCCGAACGCATCGCCCTGCGCGAACTGCAGGCCGCGCAGGAGGCGATCGGCGCGCCGGACCGGGAGGACCGGGAACGCGCCGAAGCCGCCGCCGAGCGGACCGCCGCCGCCGAGGAGCAGACCGCGGCCGCGCGCGAACACGCCGCCACACACCACACGCTGGTGATCGAGCACAACGCGTCCGGGACCTTGGTGCACGGCAGCAGCAAGGACGACACCGCGCTGCACAAACTGTTGCACACCCACAAGTTCAAGCACTCCAAGCGCCAGGGATTCTGGTACCTGCCCCGGCCGTGGCACTTCGACACGCGCAGCGTGCACGCCCGGCTGCTGGCCCGTGACCTGAGAGCGGCCGGGCGCGCGCACGAGATGTGGGACAACGACATCGCCGCCCCCGAAACGCCCCCGCCGCCGCTGCCGGACGCGGAACCGTTCACCACGCGCAAACAGTTCACCGACGCCGAACGAGCCGCCACGTCCGCCTACTGGGCTGTGCAAGAGACCGCGTCCGGCCGTCGACTGCTGGGCTCCGGCAACGGTCGGCCGGACGCCGAGGCGCTACGAACGGCCCGGGACGAGATCTCCCAGCATCGGCTCCAGGGCGACCCGGCGCAGAGCCTGGACCGCTACGTCGCCCTCCACCGCGCGGCGAAGATCCTGTACGACAACTTGCGCGCGGAGCGCAAGAACGCACCGAAGATGATGGACCGGCTCAAGCTCCTGGTCGAGCGATCCGGACGCTTCGCCGCCGGACTGCGCGCGCTGATCGAGCAGAACCCCGGCTCCGACCTCGTCGCCGACCACGAAGCCGCCGCCGAGGAACCCGCCGCCGTCACCCCGGCGCCGGAACCCGGACAAGCCCAGCTCGACATGTTCGCTTCCGCCGACGCGGGAACAGCCGACGGTGACCGCGGCACCGAGGACACCTCCCCGCCGACGGAGGCCCCTGCCGAACAGGACGAGACCGCCGGGCCGGAGACGTCGGCCGGCGCCCCCGGCGAGGGGCACGAGGCTCCGGAGGGCGAAGCCCGCGACGTCCTGCCCGAGCTCACCGCCCGGCAGAAGGCAGATCTGCACGGGACCTACAGCGGCCTGCACGACCTGCTGACCGCCGCCAGTTTCACTCACGTCCAGGAACCCGGCATCGGCGTGCCGGGCGCCATCGACATCGAGGCCCGCACGGTCACCACCGACCCGGATCTCCCGCCTGAGGAGAAGATCCGCTGCCTGGTCCTGCAGACCGGCAAGATGAGGCTCCACCGTGCCCGGCTGGCCGAGCAGGCGCGCACCGCGCTGGCCGCCGCGGAGCCGGACGAGGCGACCGCCGCACGCGCCGGGGAACTGGCCACGCTGGCCAGCCAGCTCGACACCCTCGCCGAAACCGCCGCAGGCGCGAAGCGCGCCGAGCGGCACTGGGTCGTCCCCACGCACTCGTTCATTTCCCACCAGCTCAACGACGGGGAGGTCGAAACCGCGCTGCACGGGTTCGCCCGCGCCGCGCAGCACGGCATCAGCCCGAAGAAAGCGTTGAAGGGCAAGCAAATCCTGGTCGGACCGCGCTCCACCGGGCTGACCTGGCACACCCTCAACCTGGAATTCTCCCGCAACGACGACAACGGCGTCGTGCTGTCGATTGCCACCGCCGACCGCCGGGACCGTGACGAAGTCGCCGTCGACCCGCGCTGGCTGGACGCCGAATCCGGCGGCGCGCAGATCCGCTCGGCCTTCGAGCAGCGAGTCGCCGACCTCGGCGCCCGCGCCGACGCTGCCCGCCTCGAAATGCTTGCCCTGCTCGCCCCGGACACCGCTGCCGCGCACGAGGGACCGGCCGACACTGCAGCGCGCCTCGCCGACACCACGCCTGCCGACGCGACGACTGCGGCCGAATCAACGCCAGAGCCAGAACCCAGTCCCGAACCCGCGGCTGAGTCCGCGGCTGAGTCCGCGGCTGAGTCCGCGGCTGAGTCCGCGGCTGAGTCCGCGGCGGCACCGGAGCATGAGGTCGGGGACGCGCCAGCAGCCGCTGCCTCCGCGCAGCCGTTCGAAGCCGGGTCGTCGACTGCCGTGCACGACGATCAGGACAGCCGCCTCACGCTGGCCGAGGAGGCGCTCGGCGGCGGCAAGCCCGACCTGGACGCGGTGCTCGGCCACTGGCAAGGCATGCCGAACCCGCATCCCGACGACCCGGCCAGCGCCGAGACCTGGGACTACGACCGCGACAGGCTGATCAACGAAGTCCGGGGAGCGCGCAAGACCCAGTTGTCGCCGGGCGGCGTCCTGCTGGCCTACAAGCGGAACCAGCGCACACCGCTGTGGACGGTGGTCCAGACCTCCACCGGGCATCCGGTGATCGACACCGCCGCGGTCGCGATCCCGCCGCACAGTGCGCCCCGGTCTTCGACCCGCTACACCGTGCTGGGACTTCCCGACGTGGCCGTGCCGCGGGTCCTGGCCGCGCTGGAGCGCGGCCAGGACCCCGACGGGCACCGGATCGACTGGACCGACCACGCCTCGATGACCCGCACCGCCGCGAAGTGGCGGATGCCCGGCCTGAACGGCACGTTGGTGTCCGGCGACGACGCCGCCGGCGTCGGGCTCCGGCACCTGCTCGCCGCCGCGCTCCTGGACGCCGCCGCCCTGCATCCGCAGGCGGTCTGCGGCTCCCCGGCGTTCAACCGCGCGCTCTACGCGGCCCTCCCGGACGAGAACGCGCTGTGGGGCACGAGGATCCCCGGTGATCTCGTACGAGACTTCCGCGACGTCGCGACCCAATTCAGCGCCGAGGGCCCCGCGCTGCAGAACACGCGCCAGCAGCACCGGCAACTGCGCAAGCGCAAGCAGGACGACCGAACCTACGCCGTCGTCCGGCTGGCGGCGACGCACGCCTTCAGCGGCCGCCCGCACGCAGCCGTGCGGCTGCTGCAGAACCGCGCCGACGAACTGGCGCCCAGCGACGAGACCCGCCACTTCCTCTACGGCTCGTACCGGCTGCGCCACCTCGTCCGCGGCATAGAGGAACTGTTCAGCCCCGTCGACACCGAACTCGAGCGGCTGCTGTCCGCGACGCCGGGCGACCGCGTCGTCGCCACAGCATCGAAAGGCGACCCCGGCATCGGTTCGGTCTGGACCGTCACCGGACCCTCGCGGAGGACGACGATCCCGTCGACCGGCAACTGGCAGGTGGAGATGCGCGTCGACCTGATGCACGACTCCGGCCCGGTGCACGCCACGCTGCACATCGCAGCGGGCGAGCGGTCACGGCGCGTCTGGTTCGACTACGACCACAGCCAGCCCGACAACAGCGCCGATCGAGTGTGGAGCGACGACCAGCTGTACCACGCCTCCGCCGACAACTGGGCGTTCGTTCCCGCCGGCGAACAGCTTCCGGACACCGCGACCGATCTCGAAGCGCTGACCCGCCGGGCGGCGACCGCGTTCGCCGACGGGACGTCGCGACCGGACCACGCCGTCACCGACCCGTCCGACGTCCACGCGGAGCAGAACCGGGCGGAAGCGGGCGAGAAGGTTCCCGCATCCGCCGCAGTCGCTGACGAAGAACCTGCGCCAGTTCTGTCCTCGGCGGACAGTCCCGGGGCTCCCGCCGACGCAACCGAGACCACCGCGAAACCGGAGGCGCCCCGCGCCGAACAGCCCCGCGAGGACACCGACAACGCCCCTCCTGCCGACACCGAGAGCGTCTCCGCGACCGAGAAGGAACCCGCGCGGCCGCAGGGCGAACTCGACTCGCCGACCCGTCGCGCGGAAACCCCGGTCGCCGACGGGGCACCCGGACCGGACCCGGCAGCCGCCGGGCAACCCGGGGACCACGCGGAGCAGACCCGGCCGGACGCCGACGAGAACAACGCCGTGCCCGCCGCGACAGACGACGGAGAACCCGCGCCGCCGCTGCCCTCGGCGGACAGCGCCGGGGCTCCCGCCGGCGCGGCCGGCGACGGCGCGGAACCGGCCAGGGCGAAGGCGCGGGCGCTGGTCGAGGGCATCGACGCCGAGTTCCTGGCGGCCGCCGAGCAGGAACTGGACGAGTCGCAGACAGGCGAGAGCGCGCTCGAACTGCTCGTGACCGGACTGGACCTCCACAACCCCCGGCTCGTGCCGCCGCCGGTCGCCAAAGAGATCGAGCTCGCTGTGCACAACGTCACCCGCGGCACGGGGTTCGATCCCGATTTCCGCGCCCAGCTGGCGATCAGGCGCGGATGCGGCGCCGAGGACGCGGCGTGGCTGGCCGCGCTCGCCGACGAATTCGCCGGCCGCCGCGGCGCCGACGATCCGCTCGGCCGGGTGCTGGCCCGCACCGGGATCGACAAAGCCGTGTCCGACCTGCACGACATGGTCGAGCTGATGGGCATCTACGGCAATTTCGCCGTCCCCGACCGCCCCGCTCCCGCCCCGGCGGAGCCGGACCGCAGCGCCCCGCGGCCGGACGCGGGCGAGGAACTCGACGCGGGCGCCCCCCTCGCGGAAACCGCCCTCGGCGACGCATCGCAGCCGGCGGCGCGCCACTCGGCACAACCGCGCGAGGACACCGGGACCGCCATCGCCGCCGAGGGCACCGATCCCGCCCGGGCGCACGCGCGCGCCCTGCTCGACGGGATCGGCGCCGAATCCCTGGCCACCATCACCCGCATGGCCGGGGCCGGAGAGGAGGTTCTCTGGCGAGCGCTGCACAACAGCTACAGCGCGACGATGGGCAGCCCGACTGCCCGGGTCGTCGAGGAGGCCGTGTTCGGAGTAGCCCGCGACCTCGAATTCGACCCCGGTCTTCACGCGCGGCAGGCGGTGGAATCCGGGCTGGGCCGTCCCGCCGCGACGTCCTACGCCGCGCTCGCGGACGTCCTGGCCGACCGCAGCGGACGCGACGACCTGCTCGGGCGAGTGCTGACCCGCGCCCGGGCCGACCAGGTCGCGTCCCGCCTGCACGCGGCGGCCGACCGGATGGGCGTCCGCGGCGGATTCGCCGTCCCCGGCCGCCCCGCTCCCGACTGGGGACCGGCGCAACCAGGCGCCGAACCGGGCAACTCCGCAGCCGCCGAGGCCGCTGCGGAGGAGTGGGAGTCCGCCCGTGCGCACGCCCGCGCCCTGCTCGAAGGAATCGACGACAAGACCCTGGCCACCGCCGCGAGACTGGCCGGGGCCAAGCACGATCTGCTCTGGCGCGCGCTCGGCGACGGTACCGCCGCGGTGATGGACGAGCCCGTGGCGAGCGTCGTCGCCGATGTCGTGGGCAGCGTGGCCGACGACGACAGGTTCGACCCCGACCGGCGTGCCCGGCAGGCGGCGGAGTCCGGTCTGGGCGCCGCCGCCGCGACGGCGATCACCGCCTTCGCCGACGCCCTCGCCGACCGCAGCGGACGCGACGACCCGCTCGGGCGGGTGCTGCCGCGCATCCGGGCCGACGAACTCGTGTCCGGCCTGTACGCGGTGGCCGACCGGATGGGCGTCCACGGCGGATTCGCCGTCCCCGGCCGCCCGGATCCCGCGAACGCATCCGGACAGGACCTCGACGGCGCAGCGTCCGAACAGGACGCCGAGCCGGACTTCGACACGGAGTACGACGAAGCCAGGTTCACGTTCGTCCCCGGCCTGACGAACATCTCCGAGTTGTTCCTGGCCAACGGCTGGGTGATGCAGGAAGAACAGCCGAGCGAGATCGGCGGGATGCGGAACGAGCACTGGTCCCGGCACGACGTCTCGGTCGCCGTGGGCCTCACGCCCGACGGCCGGGTCCTGAGCACGGTGTTCCGCAGGCACGGGTCCTGGGACTCGCCCGACTGGCAGGAAGCGGAGTTCAGCTCGGCGGAGAAGCTGCGCGACCTGGTCGAGCAGGCCGGGCTGCACGGCGTCGCGCGCCCGGCCCGGCTGCCCGGGCTGTGGCGGATCGAGAACGCCGACTACGCGGTCGAGGCACGCGAAGCGGCCGAGGCCGACGCCGGTCTGCGGCTGGTGACCCGCGCCGCCGACGCGGCACAGCCGGGGTGGTCGTTCGCCGACGACGGCCAGGACGTGCGGCTGGCGCCGCCGCTGCCCGATGTGCCGGTGACCGACCGGGCCAGCCTGCTCGACTACATCCTGGGCGATCGACACCGCGAGAAGGAAATCCGGAACCTGGCGTCGATCGTGATCAGCAACCGTGCCCGCAACGGCACGCAGCCGATCGCCGCACTGCGCCGGCTGCGCGAGCAGGACACCGAGATCTACCGGCGCGCCTTCGCCGCGACAGCCGGACTCCGCAACGGGAAAAAGCTCGACGTCGCGCGAGCGCGGGAAGCGCTGGTGCGCCTGGCCGAAGGCGACCCCGCGCTGCCGCTCAACGCGGCCGGGCAGTACGTCGAGATCACCCAGGACGAGCCGCAGGCGGCCGACAGCGACGGATGGATTCCGGTGAACCGGCGGCAATCGGTGCGCGGGATCGTGGCCGAGCTGGATCCGACGTACCCGGGCGCGGGCCGGGTGTCGGTGTTCGTCGACCGGGACGTGGTCAGCGCGGACGGAGCGCCGCGCGCCTCGCAGGTCTTCGACGTCGACGGGCAGCTGGCGCTGCTGGATCCCTCGGCCCGGCCGTCGCCGGAGGACCGGGAGACCGCCAGCGCGGCGATGCAGGAGGCGATCGAGGCCCGCAAGCGCGCGCTGGGGATCGGCGATCACGCCGCGCCGTCGACGGCCGCCGCAGACGCCGCAGACGCCGAGGAGCCTGTCGCCGACGACTCCGGCGAGGCGCGCGACGCCGCTCCCGTCGGCGAGCGGGAGACCGCCGCGCCGGATCCCGCCGCGCCGGATGCCGAGGCGCCGGATCCCGAGGCGCCGGTCCTGCGGCTGCCCGACGGGCGCGAACTCGAGTACCTGCCGAACCCGGGACGCGCGGAACTGCCGCTGTACGCCGGCATCGCCGGCGAGGCGTTTCAGCGCACCGAGCCCGGACGGTTCAGGCTCGTCGTCGGCCGCGAGGCCTACGGCGGGGGTTCGTGGTGGTGGGCGCTGCACCGGATCGATGCCGACGGCGCGATCGCCGGCATCGGCATCGCACCGCGCGTCTCCGTACACACCACCGCCGAACGCGCGCTGGCCGCCGCGCACCGGCGCCTCGCTCCGCTGGAACAGCTCCTGGAGACGCCGTCCGAACCCGTCCCGGGACTGTCCGGCCCCTTCGCCTCGGTCACGTTCGTCCCGGAGTGGGGCGACGTCGCCGGGCAGCTGGAGCACATGGAATGGCCCGACGCCGTCCAGTCGCACGGGCCCGCGAGGGTGGCGACGACCGTCGTCCGGCGCGTGCTTCTCTCCGTCTCGCCCGAGGAGAACGCCCGCTGGCTGCTCGGCAACGGCAACAGCGCCGAATCGGCGGCGGAGGTTTCCCGACAACTGCACGAGCTCGCGGCGGTGATCAGGGCCAGCGGGCTCCCCGACGCCGTTCCGGGCACCCACCGCCGGATCAGCGGCGAACTCGCAGCGACCGGGGCTGCCATCACGGCGCGCCTCGAACAGACCGCCCCGGCGTCGGCGGAGCCTGAGACGGTCGGCGAGGACATCCCGCTGCCGCCCGAACCGGAGGACCGCGAGGACGAGAACCTGCCGCCGGACCTGGCGGACCTCGATGTCGAACCGGTGTTCCTGGACCTGGACCGGTGGCGCCATCACGACCTCGCCGGCGGCGACGGCCGCGGGGTGCCCGAGCCTGCGGTCCGTGCTCACAACCATCTGATCGGCCTGCTGACCCCCGCCACGGTCGCCGCGCTCAACGACCTTTCTCGCCGTTTGATCGCGGACCAGGTGCAGGACTCCTATCGGTACGACCTGCTCGCCGCGGCCGTCCGCAGGGCATACGACACCTCGCAGAAGCTCTACCGGCTCGGGCCCGTCGACGGTCTTGTGCGGACGTTCTCGGACGACCACGAGTCGTGGGATTCCGTCATGGAGGCCTTGGGCGCGGACCCGGACTCCTACGGACAGGTGAGCTGGGGGCAGATCCGGTTCACCGTCGAGCGAGGCCGCGACCGGACCGTCGCGGTGATCGCGGTCGCCGACCTCGACTCCGGCTACGTCGACGTGATCGACCGCCTGCCGTACGTCGCGGGCGAATCCGGCCCAGACCGGCTGTACCGGATCGGGCACGTGCTGCGCGTCGCCACCGAGGGAGCCGCTTCGCGCGCCGTGCTCGCCCGGGGCTTCGCGACCGAGTCGCTGGACGCCTACCGCCGGTCTGCCCGGGAGGCCGCGTCGGCGCGGCTGGACGCCCTGCACGGCACCCTGCCGTCGTCGGCGGCAGGAGAGCGCCGCAACGACATCCACTACGAACTGCAGGACATCAAGTTCGCCGGGGAAGCCGTGATGACCCTCGCGCGCGGCCGGCTGGACGCCCTGGAGTCCGGCGGCCCGGCCGACGACGCGGACGCGTTCCAGGAGTACATCGGCGAACGCCCCATCTCCGATCCCGGCGCCGTCCTGGCGACCCCGGAGGTGCGGGACACCCCGGGCGCGAAGAGCACGAACATCTTCTGGCGCGACTTCCTGGTCTACACCTCTCACTCCCATGACGGCCGGCTCGGACTCGTCCTGTGCGAGAGCCACGGACTGCCGTCGTCGCTGCTGTCCATCCCGCTGACCGCCGAGCAGTTCACTCCCGAAGGAGTGCTCGCGGCCCTGCACGACACCATGGCCACGCTGGAACAGACGGTGCTCGACCGCACCGCCGCGGCGACCGCCGCCGTCGCCGACCTCGAAGCAGAGACCCGGGCCGCGCCCGGGAACGACGCCGAGCCGCACGCGGAAGCCGCCGCGGCCCCGGACCCGGCTCCCGCCGAACCGGCGGCCGCCCCCGGCGATCAACCGCCGCCGACCCGGAGCGGGACGCCGTCGGCCCCGGCCGCCGTCGAGGACGCGGAACAGCCCGGGCTCTTCGACCTCGCGCCGCCGCCCGCGCCCGAGGCCGCCGCGCGTCCGCCGGCGGCGCCCCGGGGCGAGGGGGAGACCCGGCCCGGACCGCCGGACTCCGCCGAAAGCGCAACGCCCGCGCCGACCCCGCCCGGCGAGGCCGCCGACGATGCGGAGCCCGCCGGCCCGCCGCTCGCGCCGTTGACCGCCGACGACATCGCCCTGGCGCTGGGCCGTCTGCACGGCACACGCCTGGCCGAGTTCCTGCGCGCCATGAGCAACGGCGCGAAGCTGCCGCTCGCCGACGCCCAGGAACGCCAGGTCACCCGCGCGCAGGACGAACCGGACCCCGGCGCCGCCGAGCACGTCGCCGCGCAGCGGCAGGGGCTGGAGATCCGCGTCGACACCGCGACGGAACAACGCACCGGCCGACCGAGCTGGAAGGCGGTCCACGAGTGGCTCCGCGCGGGACTGCACCGCACGGACCTGCGGATGCTGAGCGAAGCCTCCGACGCCCGCGGGCAGATCGCCGCCCGCGCCCGGAACTTCGCCGCGGCGGGGGAGGGCGTTCTCTACCGCACGGCGCTGGGCGAACTCGACACCGTCGTCGAGCGGGCGACGGCGAGCATCGTCGCCCGCGCGCTGCGCGCCCACAAAGCCGGGCAGGCCCCGAAACCCTGGAACGGCCGGGGCCGGGACCCCTTGCTGCGCAACGCGTCGCACAACGAGCTGAGCGAAGCCCAGCGAACCGGCCTCGCCAGGATCCGCGAACTCGCAGCCGCGATCCCCGCCGACCCGCACGGCCGCCCGGCGCCCCTCGCCGACACCGCCGAGGACGCCGAAGCGGCGGCTCAGGCTCAGGCTTCGGCCGCCGATTCCGCCGCACCGGCGACGAAGCCGCCCGCGCCGGACGAACCCGCAGCCGCCGCCGCGGCACCTGCGCCTGCCGCGGTCGATCGCGCGGAGCCGACACCGCCCGCGGCGCCGACCGGCCCGGCCGCGGGCAACCCGCTCGACCTGCTCCGGTTCGACCCTGCCGGGCCGGGCGCAGCCAGGCAGCTCTCCGACCTCGCGATGCCCGAGCCCGTCAGGCTGCACGAACCCTCTCGGCTGGCCTACGTCGTCGCCGGTCGGCTCATCCAGAACCGCGGCGCCAACGTGCAGGCCCACGCGACCTGGCTGTCGAACGTCGCGGCCAGCCCGGCCGAAGCGGCCGAGGCGGCCGAGCAGATCCGGCATCTGGCGGCGCTGATCACCGCGACCGGCCTGCCCGACGACCTGCCGGGAGACAGCGGCCAGCATCTCGTCGACGCCCTCGTGCGCACCCGCGAGGCCCTGCTCGCGCGGCTCGGGCTGCCGCTCGACCAGCAACCGCCGCCCGCGCAGGGCCCGGACCCGGCGGCCGTCGCCGAGGAAACCGCCCCGCCGGAGAACCCGGAACCCACGGAAACCCCGGCGAACGCGACGGCGACGGTCCTGCCCGAACTGGATCTGGACTGGGACGAACTCGAGGGAATGGCCGAGGAAGCCGGATACACCGTCGTGCGGCAACGCCACCTCGCCGAACCGTCCACCGATCACGACCTGCGCGTCATCGCCATCCCGCTGGAGTCGGACAAGGAACGCCAGCGAGAACAGCTCGGCGCCGAAATCGCGGCGCTGCTGCGCGAACCGCGGCCCGTGCCGCCCGAGGCGACCGCGGCCCCGGCGGCGAAGTTCTATCCCTCGTCGCCGGAACCCGCTGCGCCGTCGACGGCCGACGAGACCGCCGCACCGGCCCCGGCTGCGGACCACGTCGACACGGCGCTGCCCGCCGATCGCGACGGCACTGCCCTTCACGACCAGGACACCGCCCCGGCGGCGAGCGAGGCGCAGGCGCCGCCCGCCGACGAGCGGGAAGCCGAACCGGCTGCGGCAGAAGCCGCGCCGGCTGCACCGCCGGAACCGGCCCCGCCCGGCGCACCGCATGACGCGCCCGGCGAAACCCCGCCCGGCGAAACCCCGGCCGACGGAGCGACGGAAACCGCCGGGGACGCTGCCGACAACACGCGCCCCGACGCCGGGGACGCCGTGCCGACCGGCCCCGCCGCGACGCGAGAGCCCGTCGCCGGATCCGAGGAAGACCTCGCCGACTACGAGGAATACCTGGCCGAGAAGAACGGCGAGCACGACGCGGCGGCAGTGCTCGCCGAGAGCCCCGCGCCCGCAGAGCCCGCACCGCCAGTCCCCGAACCCGGCCCCGCGCCAGAGATCGCGGCTGCAGCGCCCAGTTCCGGCGCCGCCGGCGCCGCGGCGCCGGAACCGGTCGAGGAGGCAACCGGAGCTGCTCCCGTTGCGCCGTCGCGACAGGCCGCCGCGCCGCAGTCGGATCCGGCGCCGCGGCGTCCGCGCGAGCGGCGCGGCCGCAGTGTCGCGGCGAACTCCGGAGCCGGGCGCCCGCCGCAGGATCCGGTACCGCACCAGCGCGCAGCCGATCCGGTCGGGCAGCAGTGGGCGGCGCTGGTGGACCAGGCCACCACGCTCGGATTCGCCGTGCGCAACGCCTACGACGGCACCACCGCCGTGAACTGGGACGACAAGGTCGTCCACGTCGCGGTCGACCAGCAGCCGGTCGAGCGGATCGTGGCCCTGGCGCTGAAAATCGGCGAGATCAGCGGCGCGGCGTCCGCGGCCCCCCGTGCCCGCCGGCCCGAGCAGAACGCCCCTGACGTCGCCGAGGACGCCCCGCTCCGAACCGAGCCGCAGCCGCACAGCGCCGCCGACAGCGCACCGGTGCACCCGCATCCGCTCAACGGCGCGGTGCAGTCGGCCCCCGCCGGGCCGGACAGCGATCCGCTCGACACGGAGCACCCGATGTTCAACCGGACGATGGCCGAACTCGGCTGGAGCGAGCTCCCTCTGACGATTCCCGACGCCTGGCCCAGCGGCCCGGTCCACCGCGAGCCCGCGGCCGCGGACCGCCGTCCGCTGTCCACAGCGGACTCGCGAGGACCCGGAGACGAGGCGCAGCACGGACGTGTGGCCGTGCAGGAGCGGATCGCGGAAGCAGAGGCCGACCCGGTGCCGTCCGATCACCCGCTGTTCGACCGGCTGCTGGCCGAGCTCGGCTGGAACGTCGAGATCCCGCCGCTGCCCGAACCGCAGGCGCCCGCTCCCGATCTCGCCGCGGAACACGGCCGGGCCGAGGGCGGCGCCGAGCCCGAACGAACGGAGCAGCAGCCCGCGGCACCGCCCTCGCCGGCCGCCGAGCCGCCGGAGCCGGTCCGGCAGGACGAGGCCGTCCGCCAGAAGCAACGGCCGGCGAGGCTCGGCGAGAGCGCCGCCGCGGCAGCCTCCGGAGCCCGCACGCCCGCCGCGCGCGCCCGGGGCGGGGCGATGAGCCGCGCGTTCAGCGCCTTGGGCTTCGGCCGCCGGAACGGAAGGCGGTGAGCGCCGGGCCCGCAGCCTGATCGAGCCCGCGCGACACCGTCTGGGGAGGCGGTCCGCGCGGTGCGGCAACACCGAGGTCTCGATGGGGGTCGAGACCGCCATGGGGGAAACATGGGGGAACCACGCCCTGCTCAGGGCACATCACGACGACGCCTGCCGGTTCGCGCGCGAGCGCTGCTGCTCCTGGCCGCGCCGGCGCTCGCGGCCGGCGCCTGCTCCGGCGCCGCGCCCGCACCGGAGCGCGCCGCACTGCCCGCCACGACCGCGCCGGCCGCCGCGCAGCCCGCCGCGACGGCGGAGGCCCGCCAGGTCTGCGCGCAGTTCGTCGCCGCGGCGCTCTCCGCCGACGCCGCAGCCGATTCCGGCCCCGGGGACGCGCGCAGACGCGCCGCCGACCGGTTCGGCATTCCCGGCCTGGCAGAACAGATCGGCGGCGAAGGCCGCGACAACGGCTGGGCCCTGCTCGCCGCGCACCGGGCACGCGTGCGGGTCAGCACCGAACCGGTCGACGACGACCCGCCGCCGGTCCGCGACGACCAAACGGGAGCCGGGGTCACCGCGTCCCGGGTCGCGGTCGGCGACGGCTGGACGCAGAACCTCGACCCCCTGGCCGCGTACTGCTCGCTGCGACGGGTCGCCGGCGCGTGGAAGGTCTCCGGGATCACGTTCTCCGACACCGGCGGACCCGGAGCCGGGGGATGAGCAAGAACACCACCGTCGCCGCGGTGGCGGCAGGCTCGCCGCTGATCGCGATCGTGCTGGTCATCGTGCTGCTCTTCGGCGGAGCCGGAGCCAACAACAGCGAGATCAAGAAAACCGGCGGCATCAGCCTGGACTTCAACCCCGACGCCGTCCCGCCCTGGGCCAGAGACCTGCTCTCCTCGGCGGCCACGACCTGCCCCGACATCACCGCACCGATCCTCGCGGCGCAGATCGAAACGGAAAGCAACTGGAACCCCAACGCGCACAACGCATCCGGTGCCGACGGACTGACCCAGTTCACCCCCGCCACGTGGGCCGCGTGGGGCGTCGACGGCGACGGCGACGGCCGCGCCGATCCCCGCAACCCGGCCGACGCGATCAAGTCGCAAGCCGGATACATGTGCTACCTGGCCAATTTCCTCAAAAGCAACAACGGACTGAACGGCGGCGTGGTCGACCTGGCGCTGGCCGCCTACAACGCCGGACCCGGCAACGTCCTGAAATACAACGGGATCCCGCCGTTCGCCGAAACGCAGAACTACGTATCCAAGATCAACCGACTGGCCGCGTCGAAATACGGACGCCCCCGCGCCGGCGGCGGAGGTGCCGGCTCCGGCGGCGCCGCCGCCGGAGCAGCCGGACCGGTCATCGACGCCGCCCGCTCCCAGATCGGCCTGCCCTACGCCTGGGGCGGCGGAAGCCTCAACGGGCCCAGCGGCGGCCAGGCGCCGGACGTCGGCGTCGTCGGGTTCGACTGCTCGGCTCTCGCGAGGTTCGCCTACTACCAGGGAAGCAATGGCAAGATCACGCTGCCGCGCAGCTCGAAGGAGCAGTACCGGGCGACAAAGGGGCACCCCGTGCCCGTCGACCAGCTGCAGCCCGGCGACCTGCTCTTCTGGGGCCGAACAGCCGGATCCATCCACCACGTCGCGCTCTACATCGGCGGCGGCAAGATGATCGAGGCGCCCGAATCCGGCAAGAAATTGCGCGAGACCCAGGCGCGCACCTCCGCACGCGATTACTTCGGCGCCACCCGCGTCCTCAACCCTTGAGGCTTCGGGACCGGCCAGCCGTGCCGTGCCCGCGCGACGTCAGCCGCGCCGGGCGACAAGGGGAAAGCGAGGCTCGTCGATGCTCGATCCTTATCTGTACTTGAACGTCGACGTGGGAGCGCCCGTCGACACGCGCGCCCTGCTGCGCGAGTGCAGGCGGCTGCTCGGCACCCCGGACGACGTGCCCCCGCTGATCTCACCGTCCGACGACCCTTCGACGCCCGGCAACGTCGTCATCAGCAATCCCGCCTCCTGGAGCTTCCCCGCAAGCCTGGAGCTCGTGTACGGCATCGACGGACCCCTGCAAGAGGCCGCGGGCGAGGACGCGCACACGGGCATCGCCGAGAACCCCGCGAGCACCGGACCGCCTGCGGCGCAAGTGTTCTTCGTCCCCCATCCCGGCTGGCCACACATCTCGCGGACAGGCGCGACCGAGCACGACCTGGGAGCGTGGCTGATCCGCGAGACGGGCCGCTGGCTGGACCGCCGCCAGCTGCCCTGGCAGTGGGGAGCCTGGGGATCCGGCGGCGACGGCGTGCGCGTCAATGCCGCCGGACCGGCGGAGCTGGGGGCGTTGGGAAACGCCTCGGAAGGCGCGCTGTCCCCTGAGGACATCGACGAGGTCAACCGGTGGCTCCCCGGATGGCGGCGCGTTTGGCCGGGCCCGCAGAAGCCGGGGGAATCCCTGCTGCAGGAGTGGAAAGCACCCCCGCCGAGGGTCTCGGGCGGGGCGGGGAGGCCCTCGCCCGCGCGTCCCGGCGGCGCCGGAGCACGCCACAGCGCCGCGAATCCTCCGCGCCTGGGACGCCGCCGATGACCTCCGCCGCCTGGGCCCGGCGACATCAGGACACCGTCCCGTTCCGGCGCGAGGACGCGCCGCAGGCACGGCGAAACACCGTGCAGCGCAGCGGCCGCGCGGAACAGAAGACACGGGCCGCTCCGCTCGACAGCGTCGTCGATCGATCCGACGGCCCCGGTCCGACACAGCTGCGCAGAGCCCGACGACCGCGCACGCGCATCCCCGGCCTGACCGCTCCGCCTATTCAAGGAGGCCATGATGGAGCAACATCCTGCAGATTCGCCCCGCCCGCAGATCGGCGGGCGCACCGAGACAATCCTCTGGCCGGAAGGCTGGTCGCCCGCACAGGAGGGCGAATGGCTGTTCTACAACGGAGCGGAACACCCCGACGGCGAGATCGCGGTCGAGGCCTACGGGCGCTTCGATCACCCGCGCCGCCCGTCCGTTCCCGAATGGACCGCGTGGTTCACCTACGACACGGGAGAAAACACCGTTCAGCACAACCCCGTCACGATCACGGGCCCGGACGACGCGGACCACGAATTCTGGCCGGACTCCATCGCTGACCTTCAAGAACTCCTCCGGCACGTCGGACGCTACGGCCATGCCCAGCCGGCGTCCGGCGGCTGGGAAGTCACGCCCGCGGTCACCGAGGCCGCGGCGCACGCCGCCGCTTCCGAGGACAGTTTCCGGCACGTCGTGCTCCGAAACGGCGAGAACGACTCCTGGACGTTCATCGCCACCGGCACGCCGGTGCCGCTCGCCGGGCAGCCCTCCCCGCAGCAGGGCCTTCGCCAGGACGACCAGACACAGGAAATGGCAACGGCGGGCACGGAAAAGATGTGGCTGCTGTACGTGGCGAAGTACGACGTCGGGTCACAGCACTCCGAACTCCTGCCCGACACCATCCGGCTTCTGGAATCCTCCCGTGACGAGATCAGTTTCGAGCACCTCCAGGAAACACGTCAGCGGAGCGGACTCGGACATGACGTGCACACCGTGGCGCTAGACGTTCCGGCCGGGGCGAGCCACGCCGACTTGGCCGAACATCTCACCCGCTATCTCACGGAGCAGCCGAAGTTCAATTTCTGGGACGAAGTCATCGGCGACGACATCGTCGTGGGCGGCGTCGTCTACGACGGCGATGTCTACGAACTCGACGGGGAGGGCGGCGTGCGCGAACAGGGCTCCGACGCGGATCCGGAATATCCCGATCCGATGGACGACCCGGAAAACGTCGAGCGGCTCGGAGCCTTGTTGAGCGGCGTCGACGCCCCGAACCACGAGGAACAGCCCGAAGCCTCCCGCGATTCCGGCGAGAATCCGAAAGACGACAGCCCCGCGTCGGCCCCGGAACGGCAAGAACCGAGCGTGCCGTCGCGCAAGGACGACGGGCCGGCCGCGTCCCGTTCGCGGCCGCCGGGAACGGCCGGGGCGCGCCACGGATCCGCCGCCGACCCGAGCCGCCGCGCGCGCGGCCGGTGAGAAGGGCGCAAGGGCAAGGCATTCGCGGCGCGTCGTCGTTGCGTGCTCGCCCGCAGAGACGCGTGCTCCGGAGACGGTTCACGGGGCCGCCGAGGCGGAGCACAGCACCGAGTCGGCGGGCATCGCGGTGCCCGCGGCCTGGCCGAGGATCATGCAACGGAGGTCCGCGTCGGACTGCATCACCGGCGTTCTCCCGCCGAAGAGAAGCGCGCCGACGGCCACCACGAACATCCGGATCACCGCGTCGCTGCCTTTCTTGGTGACGGGCGACTGGTACAGCAGGTACCGCGCGGTCTGCCACTGCCGGAGCTGATCGTCGTGGCGCCGGGCGAACAGAGCGGCGAGCTGGTCGAGAGCGGCGGCGAGGATCCGGGCGCTGTCCTGGTGATCGGCGGTCACCGCGTAGAGCAGCTCCCCGCCGACCTCGACCTGGCCGGTGTCCTCGCCCCGGGCCCGGACACGGGCCAGCAATCGGTCGGCGACGCGCCGGGCGGCGGCCCCGCGCACGAGCCGGTTGCCGTTCACCCGCCGGCCCCCCGGCAGCGTCACGACGTTGACCAGAACGTCGCGGCCGCGCTGGCCCTCGGCGTCGAACCGCGCGAGCGCGGCCTCCCCGTACGCCTCCATGATCGTGCTGGCCGGGCTCGGCCGGCCGCCGTCGAAGGTGCGGGTGCGGGGGTTCCAGGCCGATCCGGTGCGGAGACGTCCGACGCGACCGATCCGGTCGAAGTTCACGCCGCCCGCGCGGATGGGCAGGCGGAACCGTTCGGGGTCGTGGCGCAGGCCGTGCCCCGGCCGCCCGGCGGAGGTCAGTGCTTTTTCGTAGCGCCACCGCACCAGGGCGGCGTAGGCGCCGCGCAGCAGTTCCACCCGACCGGCGTGGTCGCGGGCTCCCGGCAAGTGCTCGGCGAGGAGGAGGCGCGCGGCTTCGGCGGCGGAGGCCTGCGCCTGCGCGAAGCCGCGGACGCGGCGCTGCTCGGCGGGGTCGGCGGTGCGCAGGGCCAAGGCCGGAGTGGGGAACGAGGCTGCGGTGATCGAGTAGGCTTCCACGACTCACAGCGTCGCGACGAAACCCGTTGCGCAGCAGGGGTTTCCCGTGCCCGAAGGACTCGGGAGACAGGAAACACCGCGCCTGGTCCCGGCCCGGTGAGCGCCCGGCGGCCGCGCAGCCGTGGCCGCCGGGCGGGCGTTATCGCGAGCGTCCCCGCGACGAGGGGCCGGGCCCGGGAGCGGGATGGTTGCGGACCGGGGGAGGCCCGTCGAGAGTGCGCGAGATCGCGGACCGTCCTTCCGGGACGGCGCCGGCGAGTCGCTCGGCGTTCATGCGCAGAGCCGCCGAGACGGTGTCCACGGTCTGGCGGACCTCGTGCAGCGGCCGTTTGCGGTCCCGTGCCGCGGCCTGCATGGCATCGCTGGCCTGGTGTGCGTGGTGGTGGAGCGCGGCGTGGACCACAGTGGACACGGTGCTCTCGCTGACCGGTGCGGACTTGCGGGCCAGATCCATGAGTTCGTCGGGCGGAAGGCCCTGCCCGTGGTCCTCGGCATAGATCTCGCCTTCCCAGGCCACGGTGACCGGGTCGACCGGCACCGAAGGGGAAGCTGTGGCGAGAGCGCGGATCGCCCGCCAGGTGGCGGCGTTCGCGGGCGATCCGGTCAAGTCTTCCGGCATGAACCGCGCGATCAGATCCGGCCGCTTGCCCGCCAGCACGGAGCCGATCAACCGCTTTTCGGCCCGGTCGACCAGCAAGGGCGACGGCGGGACGGCGGGGGCGAAGGAGGCCGGGTCCTCCGCGACCGGGATGCCCGCGCCGGGCCCGCGAATGCCGCTGCTCAGCGCGCGATCGTGGTCCTGGATCGCGCGCAGGTCACCGGAGATCCGGCCGCTGCCGCCGACCGACCGGGTTCGGACCGCCCACTGCTCGATCTGGCGGCGTGCGGAACTCTCCAGCACTCGCTCGGCGTAATGCGCGTGGTGCGGAGTCGTGCTCGGCGGCGCGGCCAGGTACAGCTCGGTCATCAAGCGGGACTGCCGTGCCGTGCCGGCGCCGGGCCTGTCGGCGAGGACGTCCCGCACCGCGAGGACGTTGTGGATGACGGCGTTGCGCGTCGCCGGCGAGAAGTCGTTGCCGACCAAGTCTTTCTCGGGCATCGACTGCAGCTCGCCTCGGCCGTGCAGTTCCTGTATCGCCGAGTAGACCGACCCCAGCTCGGGATCCGCGAAATCGAGCGGCCGCAGCCATCCCTGCACGTCGGCCAGCCGAGCCGGACGGTGCAGCAAGGCGCCGAGCACCGCCGTTTCGGCGAGCCGGGTCGCGTCGCCGGGCGACGACGCTCGCGCGCCGTGACCGGCGCCGACGGCCCCCGGTGCCGGCGCGTGGCCGACGTCGGCCGGCGGGCCGGCGAGTCCGGCCACCCGAGGGGCCGGGACGGTCATCGTCCCGCGCGGGCATCCGCGTCGGCGACGGCCCGGTCGGCCAGCGCGAACCTGCCGCGGGGGTCTTCGACGTCGTCGAATATCGCGGCAAGGGACTCCACCGCCGGGGTGTAATCCGCCTTGCCGACTTCGAGCACGTACCAGCGATCTCGGAACTTGACCGCGTCCGGCACCACGCCTCCCAGCGACCGGGAGAACCGGCGCGCCTCCCCGGCGTCGACATACGCCTGCATTTGCGCGGGCGCGATGTCGCTGAGCAGTTCCCCCATGACGAACTCCTTGGCTGCTTTCCCTGTGGTGGACACGACCGCTGGCCGAGCGAAGCCGGACGCGGTCATCGAGCGACGCCCCGCCGACCGAGCTGCTCGACCGCCTTCTGCCGCTGCTGGCTCACGGTGTCTGCCCGTTTCGCCAGCTTGGACACCTCTCCCTGCGCATAGTCGAGCAGAGCCTGCGGGTCGATCGCCCGGTTCCGGGCCAATGCCTGGACGGTGTTCCGCGCTGTCTGCGACTGGCGTTTCAGGCTGGCGTCGAAGACCGTCCGCAACGACCTCTCGATCTTGGATTCGCTCTTGTTCGGCGCGGTGTTGAATATCTTGGTCAGCTCCGTGTCCGACAGCACCGGCAAGCGCGGCTGGCCGGGGACGGGGCGCAGCTCCTCGAAGACCGACACGTAGTTGACCGGTTGCCCCTTCTCCTGGACCCGCTGGATCGCCGCCCAGGTGTTGGCGTGCTCGGGGGAGGAGAAGTCCTCCGGCGTGAGGCCGAGGTCCAGACCGGCGCCCGAGTGCAGGGCGAGGTGGATCAAGTGGCGTTCGGCCCGGCGGACCAGCGGCGCGCCCAGCGCCCGCAACCCCGACGGCTGATACGGCTGCGTCGCGAGCTCCACGGCCCTGTCCAGGTCCCGGTAGGACTCGCCGGACGGTCCGGTGCGCTCGACCGCGCGGGCGAGTCGTTCGGCGAGCTTCTCCAGCGAGGCTGTCACCGTAGCCAGGTTGGACAGCATGTCCTCGGCCGTGCCCGTGCGGCGGCGGAAGAACGACGGCCGGATCAGCGGCGATGGGCGGACCATCTGGACGCCCAGGCTCTCGACGTGCCGGCGGACCGAGTCCTCGAGGACCATGCGGCCCAGCCGCATCTGCGCGCCCTCGTCGTAGACGCCGCGGTAGGCCACGGTGTCCGCGGGCGCGGCGGCATTGACCTGCCCGACGACTTCGGCGAGGTTCGGGATCACGGCGCCGGTGAACCGCTGGTCGTGCAGAGCTTCGCGCAGCGCGACGTAGTTTTCCTGGGCCGCCTGCATGCGCTCCCCGGCGCCCTCGATGGCGTTCACCTCCTGAAGACCGTTGGTGTGGGCCAGGCCCCGGATCGTGGTGTAGAGCGCCCGCAGGGACGATTCGGAGAAATCTCTGGGGCCGAGGAACTTCTCGATGTCGTCGATCGCGTTCGGCGCGTGGACCAGGCTGCCGAGCAGCGCATGCTGGGGCAGCAGGTTCGGGTTGTACGTGTAGAGCGTCGGCTCGTCCTCCTCCGGCTCCGCCGCACCGGAGGTCTGAGGAGGATCCGCGTCCGCAGCGGGTTCGGGCGCGGCCTCGGCTCCGTCGTTGGCGCGACGGCGGTCGAGCGCGTCGCTCAACGGCCGCTCCGGCCGTTCCTCCGGCCTCGCCCCTGCGGCCTCGGCGGTTCCCGGCCGGTTGCTGTCGCGGATCCGGGTGCGGTCGACGCCGCCCGCCTCGGCGGCCGGTCGAACCTCCGACGGCCCGTCGGCGTTCGGCTCGACGGCGGTTTCAGAGCGAGCGGCGTCCGCAGCAGGTTCGGGCGCGGCCTCGGCTCCGCCGTTGGCGCGACGGCGATCGAGCGCGTCGCTCAACGGCCTCCCCGGCCGTTCCTCCGCCTTCGCCCCGGCGTCGGGATCGGCGGCTTCCGCCGGCTGAGGCTCCGCTGGTGCGGGCTGCGCCGGGGCGGCTGTTCCGGCGCGGTTGCCCGCGAGGTACCGGTCGCTGATGCGACGGCCCGCCCCGTTGATGCGTTCCCTTTCGGCAACGCCTTCGGTCGTGGTGCCAGCCACGGTCGTCCCCCTGCCTTCGTGGTGTAGGGCAGATCGCGTGCTGCGCCCCCGCGCGGCACGCTCGCCCGGTTCAGCGCGTGCGCGGCCGCGTGGCCGTCGTCGTCACGGTGCGGTGCACGGTCGCCGTGCGTGCCGCGGCGGCCTTCCCGGCGGCGTTCTCGGCGGCGGCGGCGTTGTGCTCGCCGGCCGCGGTCGCCTGGCCTTCGGCGTGTTCGTCGATCGCCGGTGTCGCCGGGTCGTCGGGTGTGGCCATCTCGGCCTCGGCGCGGCCGGCGTCCTTGTCCGCGCGTCCGCGCCATGCCGCGGCTTCGGGGATGCCGTCGGGATACCGTTCGGCGACCCGTTCCTGGATCCGCTCGTCGTGGGGGAATTTCTCCGCGATCATCGCGTCGATCTCGGGATGGCCGTGCCCGAACATCGTCAGCGCGAACCGGCGGTCGTTCGCCTTGTCCGGGTCCCATTTCCTGACGGTTTCGGCGAGTTCGGCGGTCGTGTCCGCGTCGAGTTCCCGCGCGGCCATGACCTCGGCCGCCGATTCCCCGGTCACCGCGGCGGCGACGGGGGATTCCCCGCGCCTGCGGGCTTCGGCGCGGGCCGCCTCTTTGCTGCGCCGGACCAGCGACGGGAACTTCCGTTCGAGTTCGCGGTCCACGGTCTGGCCCCAGCGCGTGTACTCGGCTTTCGCCATGAACCGGTGCTCGGTGCTGTCCGGGTCCAGGCCGCGCGCCCAGCGCAGCGCGTCGGCGGGGGAGCTTCCCCGTCCCGGCCGCGGCGCCGTCGTGGCCACCACCTCGCCGTCGACGACCATGCCGCCGCCGGGCGGAGCCCCCCGCCCTGGCTCCCGTTCCGCGCCGGGCGCGCGGACGGTGTCCTCGTAGCGCGGCAGCTCCCGGGCCTGGTTGAGGACGCTGTAGGCCGCCCGGGAGGGCCATTTGACCTCGCGCCAGCTGCTCAGCGCGCGGCCGATGATCGTGGCCAGCCGGTCGGGGTCGGCGCCGACGCGGGTGACTTCCTCGTTGGCCAGGGCGTGCAGTTCCTGCCAGGCGGCGAAGTCCGGGTGCATCGGATCGCGCTCGTCGGTCAGCCGGGTGCCGAGCGTCCCGGGCACGTTGCGGTGCAGCGCGTCGGCCCAGGCGTCCTCGCCGAGCGCGAGCGGGCGGGCCCTGCCCCCCATCCTCGGTCCGGCACCGGGGCCTTGTTCGGTCCACTCGTGCTCGTCGGTGAAATGGCCGGGAGCGTGCGCGGCGAGGTTGTGGATCCGCGTGAGGTCGGCCGGGGTCGGGTTCTCCCGCAGCCACTTGGCCAGGTCGGCGGCGTCCTCGGCGTCGCGGCACACGACGAACAGCGACGCGCTGGGCGCCCCGGAATTGGTGTAGGTGTGGGCCTCGACGCCCCAGCCGGTGCCTTCGTCGTCCATCTTCGCCCACCACACGGCGGACGGCTCGCCCTCGAACTGGGTGGCCAGGTCGGCGGGAACCCGGCGCAGCCAGGCTTCCTGCTCGTCGTCGCTCATCAGCCGCAACGGCGGCACCTGGCGGACGAGGTGTTCCAGGTCGGACTGCTCGGCGTCGCCGCGGGCCATGCGGCCCGCGCGTTCGCGGCTGGCCGCCAGCCGCTGGCTGAGCAGCTGGCTGAACTGGTTGAGCGTGAACGCCCACTGCTGCAGCTCATGGCCGTCCGGCAGCACTTTCGGCGGCGATAGCGGCTCGCTCATCCGGTGTTCCCCCCGTGGTGTGCGATGGCGAACCCGCCTCGTGTCCCCACACGAGATGCGCGCGTTCCGCGACCGCGGTCTCTCCTATCCCCGGCCCACCGGCCGGCACCTCAGGTGTGCGACGGACGCCGAGCGGGCCAAGATCCTCTACCTGACACGCCAGCTAAGACACAGAGTAACCATATTCCGTTGCATTCGGGAACCCCTCGATGAAACTGCAGGTAGAGCAATTCTTTGTGATCAACGCACAGCCCACGCCGCGTGACTGCACGTGATCGATGGCGGCAACGAGGGGAAACAGATGACCGACGACGACTACTGGAGCCAGTGGTCTCCGGCAGCGCATGACCGGTACGAACAGATCATGGCCTGCATGGAGCCGGTGACCGGGTGGCCGGGGCGGTACCGGCTCACCGGCGACGCCCCGGTGCCGCGGTGGCTCAGGGACGTCACCGCCGGCCTGCTTCTTCCTCCGGAGGCTCCGACCCTCCAGTTCGCGCGGGTCTGGGACCGCGTGGACTGGCCGGCGCTGCTGGCCGAGCACGGCGACGACCTGATCGTCGCCGGAACGGTGGGGGCGGGCGGGCCGCACTGGACGGGCGTGCTGCAGGCCTGGCGCCTCCTCGAGAACGCCGGGCACGCACCGCAACTGGACGTCGACCTCGAAGTCGGCCTGACCGGTGCCGGACTGGAGCTGACCCACGGCGGAATCAGCACCGGCTCCAACACGTTGCCGAACGACGAGACCGCGGCCGCAGTCGCCGAGGCGCTGCAGGTGGACTGCGACGTCGACTGGCCGTCGACCTCGCTGCGAATCGAATACGACGGCACCCCGACCCCCGTGGCGCCGTTCCAGGCAGCCCACAGCAACTCCGACACCCTCTGGATATGGGCCGGCCTCGGGCCGGACGACGTGCCGCCCAGCTGACTTCGCCCTGCCCCGAACGCGGTGGCGGCACGTTCCCGGGCATCAGGGCGAGATCGTGTGCGGCAGAAATGGCCGGGTCCCGGGGTATTCGACCCTGGCCCCGGCGGCATCGAACGACCGAAACGAGGCGACCGATGGAGAACTTCAACCGGTTCGGGGGTGCGCCAGCCCGGCGCGGACCTCGCGGCCGCTTTCGCAGCAGCCCAGGCGGAAGCCCTGCGGCCCGGGAGACCGGCCCGCGCTCGTGACGACGCCGGATCAGCTGCCCCCGTGCGACCCCGACAGCAATGGGCTGAATTTCCGACGGTCGCGACGTCACCCCGGACACGAGCCAGGTGACCGCGAATCGCCGCCTGATCGAGTGGACGTCCTCGCCCGTGGCGGACCGGACGCGGGAGTTGTCCCTGGCGCAACTGCAGACTCTGCGCGCGACGGGGGCCGCACCGTCCTGATCGCGCCGCTCGGCGACGATCATCGAAGGTGGCCGTCGGTCGGGCGCCTCTTCACGAGCGCCGTGGTCGCCGACGTCGCGCCCCTGCCCAGCTAGCGCGGCGGCCGGGCACCGGGGTGATGCCGACGCGCCGGCCGGACCGGGCGGGCTGCCGCCGTGCGTTCGGTCCTGCGCCGCGCCCTGGTCGCGGAGCGGGCGCCTGCGTAGTTCGCCGCGGCGCGGTCCACCGGCAGCGCGGCCACGGCCCTCTGCGCGGCGGCGGCATGGTGAGGGCGTCCCGCCTGCTGCTGCCACGCGCGGATCTCGGCGATCAGACCGGCCAGTGCAAGGATCAGCGCGGCGAGCGCCAGCTTTTCCTGACCGCGGCCGCTGATGCCGCCGACCGCCGCGATCCGGCGCGACGCGGCGCGCAGCTCGCGCCCCGACAGGCCGTGGTCGCGGGCGAGGATCCGGCCCGGGATCCTGGAGGCGCGGTCGTACTGGTCGAACGCCGTCGTCATCGGGCCGCGGTCGCGGTACTCGGTCCCCAACGCCAGCGCGCCGAGGACCTCCGCTGTGGCGTGCGCGATTCCGGCGGGGTCCTCGCCGCCGGAACGGATCCGTTCCGCAGCGTCGTTCACGACCTCGGCAGCCTCGTCGAGTACGTCCAGGCGCGCGGGGGCGGTGCACCTGCCGTCGGCGGTGCGCTCGACCGGTTCCGCGGCCGGTGCGCTCGCCCACCGCTGCATCAGTTTGGGCCAGGTCAGGTCCCTGCCCAGCTTCCCGCCGGAGAACGGCACCGGCTCGCCTTCGGCGTTGCGGTCGTCCGCGAGGGCGTAGGCGCAACCGCGGATCGTGCCGTCCGCTGCGTACGAGGGGCGCCACACCACCTGGAATTCGCGCAGCCGCGCGAAGAAGTCCTCCGGGCCGCTGGCCGCGGCTGCGGCCTGCGCTACCAGCCGGCGCAGTTCGCTGCGCGCCGGTTCGGCGCGGCCGTGCCGGTCGGCCTTGCCGATCTCCTGCCGGGTCGGCCGCCGCGTCGCCGTCCAGTCGGCTTCCGGGGTCGGGACAAGGCCGAGTTCGCGTTCGAGTTCACGGCAGGCTTTCCGCAGCCGGTACCAGTCGTTTCGCGGATAGAACCGGCGCAGTGACCCGCCCTTGTCCGTGACCAGGGTCGCCATGAGGTGAATGTGGTCGTCGGCGTGCCGCACGGCGACCCAGCGGCATCCGGACTGGTGGATCCCGGTGGCCTCCATCAGGCGCTGCGCGATGCGTTCCCACTGCTCGTCGCTCAGGCTCGGGTCGTCGGGGTGCAGGCGCACCGGGCAGTGCCACACGTACCCGGGCTTGAGCACGACGGCCTCGGCCTTCGGATCCCAGCGGTAGTACTTCACCCACTCCGGCGCGTGCGCCGGCGGCCGCTTCTTGCCTGAGGCGCGCAGCCACTGCGTCCATTCCTCGGCACCGGGAAGGTCGTCCGGCGAGGCCGCCGGGTTGTCGAGGGGCAACCCGAACTCCTTCGGCAGCTCCGACATCGACCCAATCAACGCTCGCAGATCGAAATCGAACTCGCCGGGACCCGCTTTCGGCGGCTGGTGCAGGCCGGGGGAGCCGTCCCAGGACGCGACGATGCGCGGGTTCCGGTGCTCCTCGTGCGCGCCCGGGCCCATCAAATACGCGATCAGGCCCGCCGGTCGCCACCCGGACAGGGCTTTCCCGATCACGGTCCCTACCTCAACGCGTGACGCAGCCCGGCGAGCAGGCCGCGGGCCTCGACCACCCGGAGCCGGACTCGTTCCAGGATCGCCAGGGCCTGTTCGCGCACGGTCTCGACCTCGTGGGTGGAGTTCGCGTGTTTGGCGACATCGTTGAGGTTCCCGCCGATCTTGGCCAGTTGGTTGCTCAGGTCCGTGACCGCGACGTAAAGCTTGCTCAACACGCCGCGGTCGAGAACGACGCCGCTGACCCGCATTCGGGCCGCGTCCAGCGCGGCGAGCGACGCCCACGACCCCGGCTTCCTCCCGTCCAGCGCGGCGGCCTGCTCGATGATCGACCACTCGACGTCGTTGTAGGCGAGCGAGGTCCGCGGCCGGCGCGGGCCGTCGTGCGAGTGTCCGCGCGTCCTCGCCGGTTCCGCCGAGACTTCTCCTGCGGCGGAGACGCCTGTTTCGTTGTGCTGCATGCGTTCGTTCCCCCATGCGGCCCGCCGGCCTGAGGCACCCCCTGCGCCTCACCGCTGGTCCGCAAGGACCAGCGTGCCAGGTCGCGGCAGCGACCTGGGGAAAACCGTATAGGTTTTCCATATCTTGCTCTGCGTGACGCCTATTGCAGGAGATGCGAATTCGAGCAGGTCTGCATCTCCCAAAAAGAGCAAGGACGAGAACCGGCTCGTGTCCAGGCAGAACGTTCCCCAGCGAAGCAGAAGGACGGCGCGGCGACCACGCGACGCGACGCTTCCCGAGGGTCACCTCTTCGGGCGAATGACCTGCGTCGATGCACCCGGACTCGCATCTGATGCGGAATTCTCCCGTTCGATGGAGACGAGAAAGGTGGTCGTTCGTGGAGTCCGCGTCACCGCCGCCAGGAGCAGCAGCGCTGCACTTGGCCGATGGGATCGCGCTGCTGAAGCCGGACGAGCAGGTGCTCGACGGGATGCTGCGCGGCTGGGGAAACCAGCAGCTCGCGCGCAACCTCGCGGTCGGGACGATCGAGGGACGAGCGAGCGCAGTGCGCGCGTTCGTCGCCTTCACCAACACGTTTCCCTGGCAGTGGAGTGCGCAGCTGGTCGACGAGTGGCTCGGCGACTTGCGGTCCGTTCGAGGGCTGCGGCGGTCGACGCTGCGGAACTACCAGACAGCGGTCCGGTTGTTCTGCGACTTCCTGACGACCCGAATTACGGCTGGGCCGCCGAATGCGAACGGCGGTTCGGCACCCATCCGGTGCAGGTGGTGCACGAGTGGAACACCGCGGTGCACGTCCAGGACGCCGAGGGCGATCCGCGCAGGCGGGCGCTGACGCTGGACGAACTGGAGGCGTTCTTCGACGCCGCCGATAACCGGGTCGCGCGGATCCGCAAGCTCGGCCGCAAGGGCTGGCTTCCGGCCTATCGGGACGCGGTGTTGTTCAAGGTCGCCTACGGATACGGGCTGCGGCGCAACGAAGCCCGCATGCTCGACACGCCCGACTTCGGACGCAACCCGCACGCCCCGGAGTTCGGCGGTCGCGGGGTCTGCAACGTGCGCTTCGGCAAGGCGATGAAGGGATCTCCGCCGAAACGACGGACCGTCCTGACCGTCTGGGAATGGACACCCGAAGTGCTCGCGGAGTGGACGGAAGAGGTCCGCCCGCTGCTCGCCAGCCCCGGAAACGACGCCCTGTGGCCTTCCGAACGGGCCGCGCGCGTCGGCCTGGCGCAGATCGACGCGCGGTTCGCCGCGGTCCGCGACGAACTCGGCCTGGACGACGCAGTGGACTTCCATACGCTGCGCCGTTCCTACATCACCCACCTCATCGAGGACGGCTGGGACCCGCTGTTCGTCCAGCAGCAGGCAGGCCACGAACACGCCTCCACCACCGCCATCTACACCTGCGTGTCCTCCGATTTCCGGACCCGGACTCTGCGCCAGGCACTGGACAAGACGATGAAAACGGCACTCGCGGCCGGGGAAGGAAAACGATGAGGCGCCAGGTCGGCTACCAGTGGAAGCTGCGGGAAGTGATGGCACTGCGCGGCCTGTTCACCACTACCCAGCTCAGCCCGCTGCTGGCCGAGCGAGGCATCGAACTGTCCGCTTCCCAGGTGCACCGGCTGGTCACCGGCACCCCGGAACGCCTCTCACTGCAACTGCTCGCCGCGCTCTGCGACATCCTGGAAACCACGCCGTCCGAGCTGATCCCCGTCACCGCGGCCAACGCGCAGCAGCGCAAGACCGCCGGATCCGGCATCGCGGCCGCGCCCGACGAGCCGAACCTGCGCCCCAAGCGCGTCCGGCTGCGACCGGCCCCGTGACGTCCGCGCTTCGCTGCGTGCGTTGCCGACGGCTGCGCGCCTACCCCGGGATGCTCCTCGAAGGCCCGATCTGCAACCCCTGCTTCGACGCTGCCGTCCGCATCTTCGGAACCTGTCCGGGGTGTGGCGTCGAGCGGCTCCTGCCCGGCCTAACCGCCGGCACTGCGGTCTGCCGGGACTGCGCGGGCATCGCCCGCAGCTTCACCTGCCGTCGCTGCGGAACCGAAGCCCGCCTCTACTACCGGAAAGTCTGCGTCCGATGTCGCCTGGACGACCTCGCCGCCGAACGGCTCGACGACGGCACTGGCACCATTCGGCCAGAACTCCGGCCCCTCGTGCCGGTGCTCGCCCGCAGCTTCAAAAGCACCCCAGAAGGCCGGTTGGACTGGCTCAAACGACCGGAAACCCGTGCGCTCCTGCACGCGCTCGCGACCGGCAAAGTGGGCCTGAGCCACGCCGCCCTCGACGAACTGCCGGCCACGGCTCTGGTCGACACCACGCGCGATCTTCTCGTTGCGGCCGGGTGTCTGCCTCCCATCGATCGCACGCTGCATCGGTTCGAGCGCTGGCTGACCACGCGGCTCACCCAGCTGCAGGACCATCCTTACGAGCGGGTCCTGCGCCAATTCGGCACCTGGCACCACCTCGCGAAAATGCGCACCAAAGCCGCGCAACAGCCGCTGACGACCAACGCTCAGACCTACGCGAGCATGGAATCAAGCGCGCCATCGACTTCTGCACCTGGCTCGCCGACGAAGAAATCCCCCTCGGCCGCGTTCCGCAAGCCGCGCTCGACCGCTACTACCAGCGGCTCACGGCCGCGCACCGACAGGCGCTCTGCGGGTTCCTCAACTGGGCGATGACCACGAAACGGATGCCTCGGCTCGCCTTCGCGCGACCTCGTTACAAGGTCGGCGAAGCCCTCACCCAAGACGCCCGGTTGGCGCTGCTTCGCGACCTGCGCCACGCCGACGACAAGCCCCTCAGCGACCGGGTCGCGGGCTGCTTGCTGCTCCTCTACGCCCAGCCGATTCCCCGGATCCTCGCCCTGGAGACCAGCGACGTCATCCATGACGGGGACGACGTCCTGCTGCGCCTCGGCGAACCGCCATCACCCGTGCCTGAGCCCTTCGCGTCCCTGCTGCTCCAGCACGTCACCGACCGAACCGCCACCGGCGGAGATCAATGGCTGTTCACCGGGCGCCGCCCCGGCCGCGCGCTGAACTACAAGAGCATGCGGGACCACCTCCGAGCCCTCGGGATCCCGCTTCGCCTCGCCCGCGTCGGCGCCGCGCGCGACCTCGTCCTGGACATCCCGGCACCGGTCATGGCGGCCGCGCTCGGCTTCCACCACACCACCGCCAACCGGCAATTCCGCAACGTCGGCGGCACCTGGAACCGCTACGTCGCCACCCGAACCTGAACGCCCGGCCAGGAACACTGGGGCTCGCCCGAACTTTCAACGGAACGGCCATGGAATACATGGTGATCGAATACGCGAGCCTGCCAGTAGCGGAAGTGCTTGTGTTCACGCTCGCTGAAGCCTCGTAGCTGGGAACCAAAGACTTTCGTGCAGCCACAACGTGAGGCGCGTTGGGTTCCGTTCGAACTGGCGCAAGCAGTGCGGAATCGATGCCGCCGACCCGGCAGGCAAGTTCAGTTCTTGGGCGAAGGGGCCGCATCCTCGATCGGTTTTGAGCGGAGCTCCAGGGCGATTTCTGAGTAGGCGATCGCGGTCCGGACGCTCGGTCCAAACGTGACCGCGAGGTGCAGCGGGTCGGCGTCGACGGCGACCGGCTTCCGTGAGAACGCGGTCCGCCGGGTAACCCCGGCGGACCGCTCTCCTTCACAGCCCGTCATAGCCAGGCGATCGTGGCCGCGAGGCACCAGACGACGATCAGGAACCGCGAACGGATGTCGACTCGCGCTTGCTCAGGAAGCCGACCAGGTGCCTGCGGGGGTCCAGCGACTCGTCAACTTTGAAACCCCAGATTTCCGCGCCATCCCTTACTAGGTAGTCGTATAGCCACACACGATGAACGACTTCGGTTCCCCTTTCCAGGTCGATAGGCCACCCATCGACAACGATGGCGGGGACGTCACTAATCGCGAAATATGGCCTGCCGACCGTCGGTGTCAGGTCGTCATCGGCGCCGAGTTCGCGAAGGTCGGTGGTCACCAGGCGGGCGGGGTAGACCCCAGCTCCAAGTTGTCGTGCCTGCCAACAGTCGTTGTCTTCGGGGTCTTCCCAGTACATGACCCCGGGTTGTTCGATCACGACGTCGAACAGGGGGTTCATTGTCACGGTTACTCCTCAGGTTTGCGGGCCGAGCCATCCTTCGATCGGGATCTCTCGGCTCGTGGATGCTCGGTCGGGGATCACTCTGGAGCGGCTTTGGGAGCGATGCTCGGCGTGCGTCTTCCGACGACCAGCTCCTTCGCGGGCGCCGACCGGACGGGCTCGGACGCACGTTCGACATCCGCGCGGCTCGGCGCACTTGGCAGCTTGCGCTGCGTGATTCGGCGGAGCTAGCGGTGCAGTGTGCTCGTGGGAAGGCTCCGCGTTCAGACGAACGCGGAGCCTCGTGCTGGGTGACGTCGGCGCGGGAGCCGGCGGGGCAGCCCTTCCTCACCTCTTTCAGCGCCCGAACCAGCACGGCTTCGATCTCGTCGAGCGTGCCGTGCAATCCAGAGTAGCCGCCGGACCTACCCTCGAAGGTCAAAACATACGGGTCGTCAACGGGCTCCCACCTCTCCAGTTCTTCATCCGCCCTTGCCGTCGTGTACAGCTCCGGCGGCCCACAAGTCAGCACGCTCTTGGCTGCCTCGCTGCTCACGCTCAAGCCCATTAGGTCCTCCTTTGGTCTTCGATGACGCCGGATCTCCAGGCCATCATCCCTTTTCCCTGGCACAAAAAATCATATCTGATATACCCCCCTGGGGTAGCAGGATTACTGACTCAATCGATGTTGAATACGCGAACTGGTAGAGCGAGCCTGCCAGTAGCGGAACCGGCTGTGTCGTGACCATGCCAGCGAGAGACGGGTGTCCGGCTCTAAAACCGCACCGACCAGGATGCCGCCCCGCCCTCGGCCCGACCGGCCTGGCTGCAGCCCCGCAACCGGCACAAGACGCGGGAATGCCCCCGGCAGTGCGCTGCACTGCCGGGGGCGTTCTTTCGGACCGGGCTCGTCGCGGGCGAGGGTGGGCGGCGCTGCTGGCCCCGACGTGCGCTGCGGCCGCGAACAGACCCCGCGGTCAGGCGACCGCGGGGTCTGGCGCTGTGCTCGGCGGCGGGCCGCTAGTCGTCCCGCAAGGTGATATTGAGGTGGTCGGCGAGGTCGTCAGTGAGGTACTTCGGGCTGTACTCCTCGGGAGTGACGTGACGGTCGAGGATGTTGCGGGCGTTCCGGTAGACCCTGTCGCCGCCGTTCCAGAGGGCAGCGAGTTCGCGCGCCGGATCGGCGGCCCTCGCTGCGGAGATGCGCGCCTCGGTCCGGAGCCACGTCTGAATCGCCCTCTCCAGAGCTGGCTTCTGCCGCCCGCAGCACTGCCGATCACGGGCGTCCCGCACTTCTTCCAGCGCATGCGCCAGTACCGCTTCGATCGAGCCGAGCGTCCCGTGCAATCCGAAATAGTCGTCGTCGGACCCGCCGCTGATTTTCAGCACGTACGGGTGTTCTGTCGGCTCCCAGTCCCGCAGTCGCTCGTCCGCCTCCGCCGCCGTGAACACCTTCGGCGGTCTGCTGGACACCAGACCGCTCGCGTCCTCGGACATTACCCTCGCGCCCATTTAGGTCCCTTCTCCTGGTAGTCGATTTCCGCCGGATCTCCAGGGCACCGGCCCGGGCCCCTGGCTTGATGGAACATCCTGTGCGCGTGGTCCAAGTCCCGGGCGGCCATCCGGGCGTAGCCCGGGGACCGCAGGAACCCTAGGCGCACTTCGCGCACGCCGTCGCGGCGGTGGATGGGCTCGATGAGGGCAGCCATGATCTCTCCGATCATCGGGATTTCGCATTGGGGCAGGTGTCGAATTCACCGGGCTTGGTCACCGGTTCCCGACAAGCCAATAATACGCTGCGCAAGCATCGGAACCGCCGAATTGACGACGATTGATCGAATGCAGAACAGATGTTTCCGGCTGTCTGTCCTGGCGGACCCCGTGAACCGGAGCGGGAAAGCCCCGCCCGCCGGGGAGGTGGCGGGCGGGGCTATCTGCGACGTCGTGGTAGTCCGCTGCGCGGCCCCATCACCCGTGACGCTTGCGGACCCTGCTCGATGCGATGCGTCCTCGCCGCACTCCGCTACCGGAGCCCCGCTTGGCGTCCTTGAGGAATTCGCGCACTGGCGGAAGCGCCGAGTCGTTGGCCGGAGGGCGGGGGGCTGCGTGCCCGCTGCGGCCCCCGCCCTCGGTCGTCAAGTTGCGGGTCTTGTACGGGCGGTACCACTCCAGCCACGCGCGCGCCGCAGGAAGTTGAGTTCTGCTCCACAGGCGCTTGGTTCGTCGGCGGCCCTCGGCCTTCGGAGGGTCCACAACGGGTCGGGGGAACGGCACGGGCTGCGTGGGGCTGTCGTACCAGCCTTGCACGGACGGCTTGGTGACTCCCAGTTCGGCGGCCAGCTGCGTGATCGTGAGCATGTCCGCCTCGTCGGTCTCATCGTGTTCCCCGGACGGCGACGATGCGTCTGGGGGGTCCGGGTTCGCGCCGATGGCGGTGAGGAAGTCGTCGAGCACGGCAAGGTGGGCGGAGAGGCGACCGGCTGTGCGGTTCTCCCCCTGGTTGCCGGAGTCGCGCCGCATTTGGTCCCGGGCGTAGGCCGCGACTTCGCGGATGGAGTCCAGCACCGGGTCCATCGTCATGGGACTGTCGGCGACCGGCTTGCGGCTGATGTTCTCCGGTTTGGGTCCGCGTTTGATCAGCTTGCGATTCTCGTTCCACCTCTCGAACTCGGGCCAGCGATCGGCACGCCACATCGGTTGGGGCGCTGGTTTGTCCGGGCGTGGCAGCGGTGCCTCCGACTCGGGGCCATACCGCTTAAGCCAGTTGCTGACGGCCGAGGGGGTCACGTTGAAACGCTTCGCCAAGGTCGTGACCGTCAGCATGGGGACGTTGTTGGAAGAGGGCGACACAGGTCCTCCCGGCCGTGTGGGGATTCGTTGGATTGCCGCAGTCTCAGGAAATTCCCTCGCCGAACCACAGCAACTGAACCATACCCCCGGTAGGTATTTATAGAGTGGTTTGAGCTGCCGCTTTCTTCTTTATGCGCAAATACATTCCGGTCGCGCCCCCAGAGGTGCGACGCGAGAACGCAATCGCCGCGTTCTCCGAGATCGCCGACCGTTTGGCAGCCGGGGGGGGAACACGGCAATGGCCGGCCTGCGGGGGCCTGGCCCTCCGGTTGAGCGGAACTGTTCGTAGTCGACTCGCAGGCCGCGTCGGCGATGGCCGCGGCGGCCGCCTGGCGGACAAGTTCATCAGCTCGGGCGGGAAGGGCCTCGTTCGCCCGGCCCGGGTCCGAGGGGTAACGGGGAGCCTCGGCTGCTCCTTCGTCGACCAGCGCGGGCCGTCCGTTCCTTTCCGAGACCGTGTGGGATCGTCCCGGCCTCCGCGACGACGGTGCGTTGCGGAGGCCGGGACGGGGCGGGTCAGGTGCGCGGGCCGTTCGGGGTCAAGAGCGCCACGGAGCAGACGTCGATCGGCGCTTCTGAGCTCCT
Organism: Amycolatopsis rubida; assembly: GCF_900115345.1. Lineage (GTDB taxonomy): Bacteria > Actinomycetota > Actinomycetes > Mycobacteriales > Pseudonocardiaceae > Amycolatopsis > Amycolatopsis rubida. The sequence goes on from NZ_FOWC01000010.1 coordinate 242,863, forward strand.
GGTCGCGCCGACCAGGTGGCGGGGGTCTGCGTCCATCGCGCGCTTCGCCGCCTCGAACCGGTCGGTTGCGCGCACGACGACCTCGGTGCGCTGCTCGTCGGCGCACAGCAGGGTCACCCGGTAGTTGTCTCCCTCGTGGTAGGCGTGCAGTCGTTCGCGCACGGCGGCGATCTCGGCCGCGCTGTCGGCGTCGCCGGTGTTCCGCAGCTCGTTGTCGAGAGCTGTGCGCACCCAGTCCAGGTGCGTGACGAAGCTGGCCCCCGGCCCGCCTCCGGCGTCCACTCGCGCCGCCTGTTCGGCATGCCGCGCCACCCGTGTCGCTGCCTCGCGCCACGCGGCTCGGCCGTGCGGCCGGGGGCGGCTGTCGGCTTCGTCGGTCAGCAGTCCGGCAACGGCGGCGAGGTGACCGGCCACTGAGGACTCCGGGACCTCGGCGGCCGCCCGGTCGCTCGGGTTCGCCGGTCGCGTCAGCCCGCCGCGTGTCCAGGCTTCGGCGACGACGGCGTGGGCGACCGCGAGCGGGACCTTGCGGTACATCCCCAGCATTCCGGGACCGGCGAGCGGCGCGTGGAACACGCGGGGGTTCTCGAATTCCCAGTGGTAGGAGCCGGGCTCGCCCCAGGGACGGCAGCAGCCGTTGTCGTGGTGGACGCCGACCAGGTCCATCACGCCGAGGTAGCCGGTCGGCGCGTCCCGGGGGACCGCCGGAACCCGCATCTCGGCGGCGATGTCGCGGCCGCGGTCGTCCCACTTGCGACCGGAGTGGATCACGACGGGCCCGCGCCACGAGGTCGCCCGGGTCCGGTTCTCCACCGGCTTTCCCCGCTCCAGCAGGGACGTCCCCCACGGTTGCCGCGTGGACATCACCCGCAGGCCGAACAGCTCCACGGTGGTGAACTGGTATTCCTGCGGATCCTCGTCCTGGTAGCAGCAGAGGCAGCTGGCCGTGAGCCGGTAGCCGTGCGGGCACTCGGCCGCGCGTGCGGCGTCATGGCCGGCGCCGGAGATCCAGTACTGCGGGTGGGCGAATAGGTCGCCGACGCTCGGCGGCGGCAGCTGATCGTGCGGACGGGACGCGGTCACGGCGTTCATCGGAGGTCGATTCCTTTCTCTGGAGCAATCGTCAGCCCGGTCTCGATCCCGGGGATACCGCGGGAGGGCGGTGTTTCGAGCGCACGATCGGCATCGGGGCGCAGGGGCTGGCTCACGCGGGGAGGCGCTGTCTGCACGGGTTGCCCAGAGGCTGGCCACGCTGTCCGGAGGTACGCGACGGCGCGGGATTTTCTGCGCCCGCAAGGGGATCCGGTGGGCGTGCTCGCCGACAGGTCGAGCATATACCCCACTGGGGTATATTGGGTGTTGGGCGGCGCGCGCCTCGGAACGGTGTGCGTTTTTGGCCCGGTCGGGACGGAACGCCGGTCACGGCGGCCCGGGACCGGCGGGGGTGTGCGCGGCTAGTCGATGGTCACGAGCCTGCGGCACCTCTCCAGCGGGTGAACCTGGCCTGAGGCGATCAGCCCGAGCTCGCACCAGTACTCGAACCTGGTCAGCGGGGCACGGGGGTCGATCCGGCAGGTGCACCAGGCGCGGTGGTTGACGGGAAGCTCGTCGCTGGCGAGGACGTAGTAGGGATGGCGGTCGTGCTGGTGCACGCCGTTGACGTGGAGGCCGTCCACAGTGGCTTCCTGCTTCCAGAATGCGGCGCCGATGGTGCCGAGCTTCCCGGCGATCTCGTCCTGGGTGAGGGTGTGCGGAACGAGGAGGGGCTTCCACTCGCGGCCGTTGTAGATCTGCCAGTCGCCGCCGGACGCACGCCGGGTGCTGGGGCTTTCGTCGAGGATTTCGGCCCGGAGCTCCCGGTCTTCGCGCATGATCGCGATCCGGTGGAGTTCGGTCACGTCGCCGCGAATGGCCGCCCCGCTGGAGAATTCGACGAATTCGCGCACCAGCGTGGTGTTGTTTCGCCGCATGGCATCGACCATTTGGGCGGTCTTCTGCTCATACAGCACGGCGTCGAACAGGACTGCTTCTTCGCTCAGCGGCAGGCCGTCTTCGCGGCACTGCTTGACGTAGGCCCGCATCTCGTGCCAGCCGAACCGGTCGGGGTCGCTGGGCACGAACTGGGTGCCCCGGCGGTCTCCTTCGTGGGACAGGGAGCCGATGTGGCCGAGCTGCGGGTGCAGGATGTCGGCGGTGAATGTGTAGCCGTCAGCGTGCGGCAATTCCTTGTAGTTGCGGACTTCCAGGGTGGTCGAGGCGTCGATGCCGGAGTGCGGCCAGTGCACGAGCGGGGTCGGTTCGGCCCGCTCGGGCGCGGTCGTGTTGCTCACGCGTTTCTCCTTCGGATGTGTTCAATCTGTCGACGGCGCCGGGGCGTCACTCCCGTGGCCGGGGCTGTTCTGTCCCTGAGCGTGTTGCATGCCAGCCTGGACGGACTGGTGGTCTGTTCGACGTCAGGCGCGGCGGGTGAGGAATTTCCCCTCGCCCGGCGGGATCCGGAGCGCGCGCTTCGACATCACGACCATATACCGGCTACGGGTATAGGAGCGGCTGTGCTGGGCGCGCATCGAAACGGTGAGCGTTTCCGGCTGCCCGGTGCGGGATGCCCGCCCCGGCGGTCTCCCCGGGCGAGCCCGGACGCGGGATTCGGCCGCTGTCGTCCTTGGGGCGCAACGGAAGAGCGCCGGGCCGCCCCGGCGGAAGGGGCGGCCCGGCCCGGGCACGGCAGGGGGCGGGCGGCTAGTCGAGGGTCACGAGCTTGCGGCACTTCTCCACCGCGTGGGCCTGCCCGGAGGCGATCAGCCCGTCGTCGGACCAGTACTCGAACCTGGCCAGCGGGGCACGGGGGCCGATCCGGCAGGCGCACCACGCGCTGCTGTCGACGGGAATCCCGTCGCCGGCCGAGAACGTAGTAGAGCAAGCGGGGATGCGAGTCGACGGCGCTGCCGCCGAGCCCCTCCGCGGCGGCGTCTCGATCGCCCGCCCAGCCGCGGATGGTCTCCATCTTCGCCTGGATCTGCTCCCGGGTGAGGGTTTGCGGGGCGAGGAGACGCTTCCACTCGCGACCGTTGAACATCTGCCAGTCGCCTCCGAACTTAAGCTGGGTGCGCGGATCCTCGGCGAGGATCTGGAGCCGGAGCTCCCGGTCTGCCCGTAAAGCGGCGATCCGGTGCAGTTCGATCGGGAAACCGCGCCGCGCCTTGGCGCCGTCGGGGGTTGCGGGCCTGAACTCGCGGACCAACGTGGTGTTGTTCCGCCGCATGGCGCGGACCATTTCCGCGCCGTCGTGTTCTTCCAGCACGGCCTCGAACAAGACCTCTTCGCGGGGGAGCGGCTCGCCGTCCTGGCGGCAGCGGCTGACGTAGTCGCGCATTTTCCGCTCCGGCGAGCGGCGGGTCCGACGGTTCACCGGGTCGCCTCGGCGATGTCGTGCCCGGCCCGCTCGCTCGGCCACAGCGGAAGCTGGCAGCGGCGGCATCCTCCGTCGTCGCTGCTCGGAAGATCGTGCGTCCTCAGGTCGATGCAGCCCATGGCCAACGCCTCCGCCAGCGTCGCGGGCCTGCATTCCGCGCAGAATCCCCACGTCTCGGCGACGGGTCCGGTGAGCACCGTGTCGCGCCGGTGATTCCCGCCCCGGCAGAGAATCCCCGCCTGCAACAGCGCGCGTCGCAGGTCGACCAGTTGGCCGTCGGCGATGAGGTCGATGGCCTGGCCCGCCAGTCCGAGCATCTCCGATGTCCGCGCGACCCGGAGCCACTGTTCCTCGGTCAGCTGCGTGCCGGGCGGAAGCTCGGCGAACGTCTCCAGCGACGCGGCGCTCAGCGTCACCGTCGGCACGCCGCGCCGACGGCCCAGTTCCCGGATGAGGTAGGCGACATCTTGGTGGCCGATGGTGTCGACGTCGTAGAGGTACGCGGCGTCGAGGTGTGCGCGCAGGTCCAGGTGGGCGCGGCCGAGGCCCGACACCTGCCGTTCCTCGTGACGGCGGCTGTCGAGGTCGTTGAGTTCTGCGAGGACCCCGTCGGCGTAGTCGCGGGCGTCGTCGGAGAGTCCGTCCAGTTCGCCGAGGATCGAGCGCCGGAGGATGGCGGTGACGTCTTCGTCCGCCCGGTCGGTGAGGACGGCGTGGGCGGCGATGGTGTGGGAGTGGTCGAGTTCGCGGGCGAGTCCGAGCAGGGCGCGCGCCCACCATTCGGCGTCCTGCTCGCTCAGGAATCGCGGCGTGCCGGGCGCGGGGAAGTCGAGAAACCCGCTGAACGGCGCGGCGTAGCGCAGCACGACGTCGCCGGTCTCCGGCGACCAGCGCGAGGCGGTGGCGGTGCGCACGGTGGGCGCGAGCGGCTCGATCCAGATCTCCGCCGGAGCGGCGATGCCGCGTTCGGGCTCGCGGAGCCGGTGGACGCAGGCGAGCAGTTGCGCGGCCGCGGCGCGGGCGCTGGCCGCGGTGAACACGACCGGCCGGCCGCCGGGTTGGGCAGGACGCGCCGTCACGCTGATCTTCTGGCCTCGCAGCAGGGCGGTCCGGCCGACGGCCCGCAGGGTTCCGTCGGGGGCGAACTCGTAGTCGGCCGTGTCGGGCCGGGGCGGCAGTGCCACGCGGGCGGGGTGTGCGAACGACATTGCTGGTTGCTCCTTGGCAGAACAGTGGTTGACGGGAAGAAGGAAGCGGGAACGGCCCGGGTCAGAGCCCGCAGCGTTCGGCCCGGGCGTCCGGGCGGCAGTAGAGGCCGTCGCACCCGCGCGGGCAGATGTCCGGCCCCGGACCGCCGTGGGCGATGCGCACCAGCTGCTCGGCGGTCGCCTCGGCGGCCAGCCGCGCGCGCCAGCGCAGGTCCCGGTCGCCGTCCGCGACGTGGTCGAGCAGCGCCCGTTTCTCCGCGTCGGTGTAGTCGGCGGATTCCCGCTCGGACGCGAGCGCCGCCAGGGCAGTGACGGTGTAGGCGGGCAGCGGGACAGCGGCCGCGCCGGCGGGGACGGACAGGTCGGCCTCGGCCCACTCCCACGGATGGGAGATGCGGTACAGGCCCCGTTCGTCGGGCCGGATCTGCTCCGGGGTGTAGCCCTGGTCGTGCTCGTACCCGGTCTCGATCAGCTGTAGCGCGTCGCCGTGCCATTCGGCCCTGTGCAGCGGGTTGCTGCCGTGCAGCCAGGCGGCGTTCAGGCGGATGGCGATCCACTCGGCCACCGCCCGCCGGAACCCGGGGGAACCGTGCGGCTCGCCGGTCTCGGCGGGGAAGCACGGGGCGCTGCCCGCGTGGACGAGCGTTTCGCCCGGACGCATGCGAATGGGGATCTTTTGAGGCGCACTGGACACGACAGAACCTTTCTCGGACGGGGAAGGGGTTCGCTCTGATTCGGCATTCCGGGGCGTCGGCGCCGGAGCCTGCCGTTGATTGGAACTCTACCGGGCGAAACCTGGGAAAGGCCGATCCGTTCGCCCCGAATCGAATTCGTGCGCATTTTCCGGAATCGGGCCGCGCAAAAGGCCCGGCTCCCCGTTTGTTCCGGGGTGCCGGGCCTCTCGTCATGCGGCGGCGGACGCTACTTCACCGAGCGCCAGACGCAGTCTGTGTGCGCAGCCCAGAAGATCGCCCAATCTTTGTCCGTGGCGGCGAACACGACGATGTTGCACGGGCCGCACATCTCTGCCGTTTTTCCTTGTGCGGCCAGCAACGGGAGGATCTCGCGGCGTCGCGGAGCGCGGGACATGAGGTATTCGGCCTCGGCGCTGTCCGGCGCGCAACGGCACAGTTCCCCGCACCCGCCGAACATGAACGCGTCGTGGTCGAGGTCCAGGGGAGAAGGGACGTCGAAGCAGGGCACGTAGTCGGCCAGCCGCGTCGGCGCGGGCGCCGTGTCGTCAGGTGCGGTCATGATCGGATTCCCCTCGGCCGGATGCGGTGAACTCGGCGGCGATCGCCGGGGCCAGCGCGGTGAGGGACGCGCGCCACGCTGCGGTGACGCCGTCCCAGAGTTGCCGCAGGACGCTGTCGAGGCAGGCGGCGTCGGCCTCCTCCAACGGCAGGTCCCTGCAGTCGTCGATCAGCTCGGTGCCGGGCCCGCCGACGCGGACGGGTTCCCCCGCGGCGGTCGTGACGTGCCACGTCTCGTAGCCGGGATAGAACGGGTCGCGGTCGTGCCGGAGGATCAGGCGCAGCCCGGCGCGGGTCGTGAGGTCGATCTCCGGCGCGATCACGGCGTGCCGGGTGAGGAACGGCCTGCCGCTGACGGTGGCCGGCCGGACGGCATTGATCGTGCCGTGCTGCCGGAAGCCCCGCAGGATGCGCAGGTCCGCGTCGACCACGGCGGCCGGGAGGGAAACCCTCGTCGGCGGGCCGCTCACGGCGATCGGCTCGTCCGGGCACTCGTCCTCGTCGGGCTCGTCGTCGGCGGCGTCCTGGTGCGCCGCTGGCCTGCCGGGGAAGTCCAGCAGGTCGGCGCACTCCTCGAAACGTCCGGCCTGCCACTTGTTCAGGTAGTCGCCGAGCAAGTACCGGGGCAGCAGGGCGCGGTTGCAATCGGCCGAGATCATCTCGTCGTCCCACGAGCCGTCGCCGCGCGGGTTGCTGGTGCCGGTGGACGCGGCGAGATCGAGCGCGCACCCGATCTTGCCGCTCGGCACACCGGCAGCGACCTGGCGGGCGGCGATCTGCGCGCGGGTGCCGATGGCCACCGGGAAGCCGTTGTTGCCGGACCAGACGGCATACAGGTCGAGGCCGCTCTTGGCGGAGAGGATGTACTCGCTCATCAGCCCTCCCGACCGATTCGCTGGCAGCGGCCCACGAGGTCGCGCTGCGCGTCGAGACGGGCCCGTAACGACAGCGTCAACGCGACTTCGCGGGTCGTGGCGTAGCCGACCGAGGCCAACGCGTCGACCCAGTCGACACAGCCAGCGGTTCCGCCGCCTTCGCCGCAGAACCAGTCAATGTCAGGGGATTCCATCGTTCGGTGCTCGCTTTCAGGTGCTGGATTCCGGTTCAATCTGGGCCGGGGGCAACGGGGCGTCACCCCCTCCCCGGCACCTATAACTATACCGGTCGTGGCAGCGTCGGCGCAGTTCAGCGCGGTTGTCCGGTGAATCCGTGAACGTTTCGGCCTACCATCGGGGCGCATGGGGGACAAACAACAGCAGCAACGCGTCGAAGCCATGGCGGACAAGGCCCTGGAGCCGCGAAAGAACGCGCTGATCGCACTGGCGCACGCCGCCGAAGCGGCCCGTGACCACGACTCGGTTCGGGCGAAGGCGGACAAAGACATCGCGAGGATTCGCGCGCGGGCGGACAAACGGATCGAGGCCATCCTCGCCAAGGCCGACGAAGGGGCCGAACGGGTTCGCCAGCGGGAGCGCGAGGAGATGATCGAGCGCGGGAACTCCTGGCGCGCGGCTTACCGTGCCGCGAAAGACGTCGGCTGGACGTCTGCGGAGCTGCGGGCGGCCGAGCAGCCTCCGCCGCCGCGCGCGTCGACAGGCAAGCGGCCCGCGCCGACCGCGACGGCCGGCGCCGGTTCGGGCTCCTCGGACGCCGCCGCGGCGGGCGACCGGCCGCAGTCCGGCGCGGCAGCGGAGGATCCGCTGCCGCGCTCGGCGTGAACGCGGCCGGGGACAGCGGTCCGGCGTCCGGGCCGGTCGTGCCCGGCATTGCCGCCGGACACAGGACAACGGGGTCGTCCCCGGCACGCGGTGCGTGCCGGGGACGACCCCGTCTGCGTGGTGCGGTCAAGCGATCCGGCGGAGGGCACGGGGCCGCCGTCGGCGTGAGCTCGCGACGGCCCTGCGCGCGGACAGGGCATCGCGCTCCCCGTCCCACCGGCGCATCAGGTCGGCGAAGTCGGCCACGTCCTCGGCGAAGCCGATCACGCCGTTTTCCCAGGCGCGGCACAGCATGTTCTCGACGTGGCGGGCGGTGTTGCGGTCGTGGATGCCGTCGTGGCTGACCCGGTCGTCGACATCGAATTCCCGCAGCGCCACGGGCTGGCCGAGCAGCTCGCCGAGCAATGCGTGCGTTTCCTGCAAGCGGACTTCGATTCCGGGGCAGCAGCGACCGGGGCCGACGCTCGCGACGCTCGGGGCGCACTGGCCGCACGGGGCCAGCGCGGCGGAGTCGGCGAGCCAGACCACCTCGAACGGCCGCTGCGTGAAGTCCGCCTCGCCGGGGAACCGCTCGACGTACATCGCCCACACCGTCCGGGTGTTTCGGGGCAGGTCCGGGTACGCGGCGTCGAAGAGCGCGCTGCCGTTCGAGACAGAGGTGTAGGAAGTCGGGATACGCATTGTCGCTCCTGTGCTGAATGAGTTCAATCTGTCGTGGCTAATTCCGGGTTGTCATTCCGGTCCGCGCCACTGCCATAACCGTATCCACGATTTGGGGCGGCAACGGCGATTCTCGGTGCGCTTCTTGAATTCGTGCGCGTTTCCGGGAACCGTCCCCGCGTTACCCCGGCCGAACGGGGCGGCCGAGACCCGCTGGGCAGGGCAGCAGCCGCCGGTGCGGCGGTGGACGGCGGGCGGCAGGATCGGGGAGGTGCCGCCGAGCGGCGGCCGAGCTGTTCCGCTTGAGCGAATCCCGGCCGGGCCAAGGCTTCACGGGCCCGCTCCAGAGCCGACATCGGCCCGGGGGCAACCTGCGGGTGCCGGTGTCGCCGGGGACGCCGACCGTCCCGCCGAACGACGAGCGCGCGACGAGCTGCGGCGGCTCGGCGCCGGTGCGGCCGGGCACGCGCGAAGCCGGTTGCGGGCAGGGAATCGGAGCATCGGCAGCGCGGCCGGTCCGGGCCAAGGGGTCCCCGGGCGGTGAGCCGCATTCGGAGTGGCGGACGCCGGGCCTCGGATGCCCGGATGCGCGGCCTGACCGCTCACGTCCTCGGTGCTACGTGTCCTGGTTGGACGGACGACCGTCCCAAAGCCAGTTCTCGACCCGGTCTTTGATGTACTGGTAGTCGACGCCTTGGACGTCGTCGTTCCCGGGTTCGTCCAGACCGCCGAGCGAGTAGTCCCGGCACACGTCGCCCCAGAAGAGGACGGTGTCGGGCAACTCGCCCGAATCGATCCATCCCGCAATGGTCCGCGTGGCTGCTTCCGCGATCTGGTCTAGCCGCTCGACCGGGAGAATCAGATCGGCAACGGCTGTCCGACCACGGTATTCGGTGTCCGACCACTGGATATCGTCGCCGTTGGCTGCTTCGATCCAGCCACGCGGGTCTCCGCTGCGGACCTTCTCGACGTCTCCTTCGGTGTAACCCATGGCGAGGAGGTCTTCGATCATGTCCTCGCGAGATCGGAAGTCGTCGGTGATCCGGACCACGCCGTCGTCCGGATCTTTTTTGTTCCGGTTGGCCTCGGTGATGTACAGCTTGAACATTCTCGCTCCCTCTTGCGGTTCTCCGGGCGGGTCGGACCTGCCGGGGTGCGGCGTCCGGGCCCGGACGCCGCACCCGGGCCCGATCACGAAGTGGTTACGCGGCGGTCGCCGGTGCAGCGGTAGACGTCGGCCAGCAGGATCCGCCCGGTGCCCGCCAGTCCGGCCCTTGCGCGAATCCCAGCCGGGCCAGCGCTTCGCGGGCCCGTTCCTCCGTGGCGATCGGCCCGGGAGCCACCAGATCGGCGTGGGTGTCGTCGGGAACGACGATCGGCCCGCCGAGCGTCCAGCGGGCGACGAGCCGCGGCGGCCCGGCGACGGTGCGGCCGGGCATGCGGGAGGTCGCGTTCAGCCACGGCAGGCGCAGGGCGCGGTCGCGGTCGGCGGCGGGCTGCGCGGCCAGCTTCAGCAACTCCGACCGCCGGAACATCGGTTCGGCGTCTGCACCGCAGGGCGCGTTGAACAAGCCGAGATCGGGGACGTAGGTGTTCACCTCGCCCAGTTCGCCGTCCCGGGGCGCGTCGTAGGCGGTGAACGCCGCGTCGGGGGCGGATTCCATCATCGCGTGGGCGAAGTCGCGGCCCATCCGGTGCGACTCGGGGTCCGCTTCCAACCACGTGCCGACGTGCAGGACGTCGGCGGCGTCCTCTCCGTCGTAGAGGTAGCCGTATGCGCGGAGAGCGGCGAGAACGGCGCCGACGCTGTGCGGCGGGCAATCGTGGATCGCTGCGGCGGCGTGGGTCAATTCTGTCATGGCAGGTCGCCTCCTTGTCGGCGGTGAACGGGGGATTGCGGGGGAAGGGGGAGTGCGCGGCATCAGCCCTGTTCTGCGGCAGGGCGCGGAGAACGCCAGCGCCGGTGTCAGCGGGCCGGCGTGCGGACGTCTGCGCGCACGGGGCGGGGTCCGGCGCAGAACCGACCCCCGCCCGCACGGCGCAGTTCACGATCTAGGCGCGGATGGCCAGCTCCCCGCTGAAGAGATGCAGTGCGGCGTCGAGGTCGATCGGGTCCAGGTGGAGTTCGGCGGCCAGCGCGAGCAGGTTCTGCAGAGGCGTTTCGGGCATGACGTTATTCCTTTGCGGAGTGGCTTTCGGGGACGTCGCGGGCCGGGGGCGGCCCCGGCCCGCGACGGAGCGGGTCGAGCGGGGATGCTCAGACCGTCGGAGAGGCCCAGAGCAGGTCCACTACAGGCAGCGACTGGACGAGGGTCGCGGCGGCGAGGCGAACGTCTCCGCCGAAGGCGTCGGCGACCTGACGCAGGCTCAAGCCGCGCTCGGCCAGAGCCGACGGCCAGAACTGGACGTGCATGCGGAGGTCGTCGGAGACTCCGTACATTTCCCCGCCTCCCAGGAGTTTGACCGCGCCTGCGGCCAGGCCGTGCACGCTGGCGATGGCGCTGCGCCAGGTCTCGACACCGATCTCGCCGGGGCGATCGCCGAAGCCGGAAGAGCCGTTTGCGGTAACGGGAAGGCCGAGCATGGCGGGAACCGTGTGCCAGTCGGCGATCGATTCGAGCGGCCGGTAGCGGCCTTCGACCAAGCCGCGCGAGTACTCGTACACGGCGCGGCGGGCTCGCGGGGTCCAACCGGCTGAGGTCGCGGTGAGCAGTCCGTGGATTCCCGCCGGGACCCGGGCCGTGACGCTGTCCTCGCCGCGCAGGCTCAGCGCGGGCGGCAGGACGGTCAGGTCCGCGACGTAGCGCGCGGACGTGCGGCACTCCCTCGTCCAGCCGGGCAGAAGGTCCGGCGCCCGGTGCCGCAGCACCTCCTCGAACACCTCACCGGCCCGCGCGACCGCACCGTCGGCATCGTCCCGGCCGGTGGAGGCATCGCAATGCCACAGGTCGTCCTCGCCCGCACGCACGCACAGGACCAGGCAGGCCCCTTCGGATCCGTCGACCGCCTCCGCCAGCAGCGAGGTCGCGGCCGGGAACTGCGCGCAGCAGCGCGTACGCGTGCTGAAGCGTCCAGTGGACGTGTTCCTTGATCGCGTGCTCGACCGCGTCGAGCGCGAGGTCCGAACGCCGGTCCAACTCGCCGGCGGACTCGTGCCCGCGCCGGGCGGGATCGTTGGTGGAAGCCATGAGAAGACAGCACCTTTCGATATCGTGAATGCGTTCAATCTGTTGCGGCGAAACGGGCGTCACCCTCGTTCAGCCGACACCACAACTCTATACAATCCGCGCTTCTAAGCAGAGCGAACGGAAGCTTCCGTTCGTTTTCGCGAGCATTTTCCGGGGAGCCCGTCGCGCGATTCCGGCGGCGGAACTGCCGGTGGGACGGATCGTGGCCGGGCTCCTGTGCAGGGAGCCCGGCCACGGGCGGGCGCGGGCGGCGGCCGTCAGGACCGGTACGCCAGGACCAGCCAATGCGGCCGGTCCTGGCGCGGGGTGATGCCCAGCGCGGCGAGCGCGGCCGCGAGCCGCCGATTCCACGGTTCGAGGTCGGCCGGGTCGAACAGTTCGGCGGGGTTCAGCGGCATCGAATCGCCTTCCTCGACCGCGATGCTGCTCGTCGCGAGCGCGTAGGAGGTGTCGCTCGGGTCGCCGTGCATGACGATGTGCACGCCGAGCGATTTTCTCGCTGCTTTTCGGCGGTCGTGGTATCCGGCGGCGTGCTGGTCGGTTTCGGTGAATCCGGCCAGTGCGGCGAGCAGGCGTCCCGTTGCCTCTTCGACGAACTTGTCTTCTTCGCCGTCGATGTCGTGCCGGGCAATGACCGGACGGCCGTGGTCGTCGGTCTCCCCGACTTTCCAGCCTCGTTGGTCGCCGCCGAGGTCGTAGCCGTAGGCCAGGATGGCTTCTGCGGTGTCCATCGGGTTCTCCTCCTGTGATCGTCGTGTTCGGTGCTGCGGGGGCAGCGGGACCGCTGCCCCCGCGAGGGGTGCGCTGCGGTCGACCCCAGCTGGCCGGGAACCGCCAGCGCGGCCGGTCGTGGAAGCGGGGTGAGGTCCAGCGCGGTCAAGCGCGGCGGCGAGCCGGCGGTCGGCGGCGGGTCCTCGCGCAACGTCGCTGCGCCCGCAGCGAGGGGCCGGCGGGTGGCCACGTCGCGGGGACGTGGCGGGCCGGGAATGGCCCGGCCCGCCACGGGCCGGGTCGAGCAGGGATGCTCGGCCCGTGAACGAGGCCCGGCTCAGGTCACCGGGCAGCGACCGGGTTGAGGACGGCCGCGGCGAACCGGACGTCGCCGTCGAAGGCGAGGGAGACCTCGCGCAGGCTCACGCCGTGCGTGCGCAGAGACGCTTGACCGAACCGGACGCGGGCGCGGAGGTCGTCGGGGGTCCCGTAGCTCTCCGGGGCGCCCCAGCACTTGACCACGCCTGCGGCCAGGCCGTGCACGATGGTGATGCCGCTGCGCCAGTCCTCGACGCCGAGCTGGCCGCAATCGCCGTAGCCGAGAAAGCCTTCTTGGAGGACGGGATGGCCCAGACGCTCGGGAACCGTCGCCCACTTGGCGATGGAGTCCAGCGGCCGGTAGCGCCCTTCGGCCAGGCCGCGCGAGTACTCCTGCACGGCGCGGCGGGTTTCCCGGCTCCATCCCTCGGACGTCTCGGCGAGCAGCCCGCGAATCCCTGGCGCGACCTCGGACGCCGGGCCGTTGTCGCAGCTCGTGTTGAGCGCGGGCGGAAGGGCGGTCAGGTCCGCGACGTAGAATCCGGCCTTGCGGTCCTGCGTGCTCCACCCGGGCAGACGCTGCGGCAGCTGGTGCCGCACCGCGTCCTCGAACAGCACGCCGATGTCGAGAACCACGCCGTCCGCCTCGTCCCGGCCGGTCCTGTCTTCGCTGCGCCACAGGTCTACCTCGCCCGCGCGCACGCCCAGGACCCGGCAGGTTCCGTCGGCCCCGTCGATCGCCTCGACCAGCAGCGAGGTCGCGGCGGGAAACTCCGCTCGCAGCAGCGCGTAGGCATCCTGCAGAGTCCAGTGGACGTATTCCTCGACCGCGCGCTGGACTGCGCCGTGCGCGAGAAGGGCACGCTGGCCGAGCACCGCGACGGACTCCAGCGGACGGCAGGCGGCAATATCTGGTGAATTCACGGAAACGGTTTCCTTCGATTTCGCGTATGGGGTTCAATCTGTTGCGGCAAAACGGGAAGTCGCTCCCGCTCTGCCGACAACTCGTACTCTACATTCGATCGCGCGGAACAATGGGATTCCGTGCACGGCAAATAAGACTGGAAACAGATTTCCGGTGTCCGGGCCGGGTCAATCCTCGGGCCGCTTCGCCCCGGTCGCGGGCGGATGCGCGGCGGTCGCGGTCCGGGCGGACGAGAGGGCGTGCACAGTCTGTGTCCCTGCGGGAAACGCGAAGCGGGCCGGCGCCGCAATGCGGCGCCGGCCCGGGGGACGAACGCGGTGACGCTGGTTCGCGTGCTACATCTGGATGCCGCCGAAGACGTCGTAGGCTTGGACCACGTTGGCTCCCGGGCTGACGTCGCCGATGCGGTTGACGACGTCGCCGGGCCGCGACGAGCGCCGGATCGGGTCGGCCGGGGCGTCGTTCCCGGTCTGGGCGGTGTCGGCGGCGTGCTGGTTCTGGAGGCGCTCGCGCAGCGCCTTCATCGCCTGGGCAGCCTCCTGTCGTCCGCCGGAGTCGTTGACCGCGGCGGCGATGCCGAGAGCCTCTACCGCCAGGGCAATTTCGGAGTCGGACAGTTCCACAGTTGTGGTTGGCATTGCGGTTTCCCCCTTCTCGGATGTACGGATCGTTCTGCTAGGGCCGCGCGGCTCGGCGCCGGGCCGGACACGGCGGCGGCGTTCGGGCTTCGTGCCGCACCGTCGGTGCGCGGATCGTTACTCCAGCACCGCCTTGGTCAGGGCGTTCAGGTCGCGGGTGAACAGCGGCGGCAACCCTTCAAGTCCGGACACACGCCCATCGCCATAGGCCCCGATGAAGTCGTTGACACGGTGTGCGGCGCTCACCGGGTCCGGCAGGTGGTCCGTGTATTCGTCGATTCCGGGCGGCTGATCGGGCGACTGCTCGAATTCGTCGGGGTCGTCGGGCGGCGCGTGCAGGATTGCGTGAGCCGTCGGGCTGGACGGATGTGCCATCGGTTTCTCCCGTGGTTGTGCGGCGCAGTTCTGCGGGTTCGATTCGAGTCGCGCGGGGCGTCGCTCTTGCCCGCCGACACCTCACACATTACGAGCAATTTCGCGAACCGGAGGATTCCCCGGCCCGAATCTTCCGGGTAAAAGCAGATTCTCTGCTCTCGTTTTCGGGAATCGCCGGTGTGATTCCCGGACGCGGAACTGTGCGGGGAAACGGCCGCGCGGGCAGGCTGGCGTCACGGACGCCCGGCCTGCCCGCGCCGGTGTCAGAACGGGGAGATTTCGCGGTCGTAGCGGGCGCGGGCGTCGGGATCGCTGAGGACCTTGTACGCCTCCGCGACCTGCGCGAAGTCGTCCTTCTCGGCGGTGCGCTGCGCGGCGCAGACGGTCGGGACGAGGTCCGGGCGCAGTGCGCGCACGCGGGCACGGTAGGCGGCGTCGATGTCGCTGCGGGTCACGACGATGTTCTGGGGCAAGCCCAGCCGCTGGTAGAACTTCGGCAGGGGCCGGACGGGTTCTTCGGCGGGCGCGGCGCGGCGGCCTGACGGGTCCGCGACGGCCAGTGCGACCAGGCGGACGTCGCCGCCGAACGCTTCGGAGACCTCGCGCAGGCTGACGCCGTTCCGCGCCAGGGAGCACTGGAAGATCGGGACGATATGGTCCAGGGAGTAGGTGGGGCCGTAGCCTTCGCTGGTTTCCCAGACCTCGACCGCGCCCAACGCGAGGCCGTGCACGTAGTTGATGCCCTCCTCCCAGTGCGCGGCGGTGAGCGTGGCGAACTCGGCGCGGTCGGCGGGGGCGACGGTGCGGGCGAGCACCGCGCGCACCTCGTCGTGCTCGGCGGTCTCCTCGAGCGGCAGGTAGCGGGCTTCGACCAGTCCGCGGCAGTACTCGCGGGCGGCGAGGGCGACCTGCCACGGCCACGAGTCCACGGTTTCCTGCACTGCCCGGGAGATCCCGGCGGGGAGGCTGTCCTGCCGGTCCTGGTCGGGCACGGTCGGCACGGCGGTCAGGTCGAGGACGTAGCGTCCGGGTTCGTCGGCCTTCGGCGACCAGCCGGGCAGCGTTTCCGGGGGGTAGTACTGGAGCGCGGTGTCGATCTGCCAGCTGGCGCCTTCGACGACCTCGTCGATCTCGTTCGGGGTGGCGATCGCGGACGCGGCCTCGGCTGCGGTCCACAGCGGGTCCGCGCTGGCGTTCACGCTGACGGTCCAGGCGCTGAGGGTGCGCCGCAGTCCGGTGTCCACGACCGCCGAGGTTGCGGTGGGGAACTGCTCGCGCAGCGTCGCGTAGGCGTGCTGCAGGACCCAGTGCGCGTGTTCCGTGTCTGCCTGCTCGATCGCCTCCTGCGCAGCCAGGACCCGGCGTTCCAGAGCGGTGAGCCGCCCGGGAGCGGTCCGGGGGTCAGCGGTGTTCGAGGTCATGAGGAATTGCCCCTTTCGGGTATCGCGGATGAGTTCAATCCGGTGCGGCGGAGCGGGGTGTCACCCTCGCTCCGCCGACATCGCCTACCGTACGGTCACGTTCGTGAGAAAAAAGCGGATTCGGACCGGAAATTCCATTCCGGAACAGATTTCCTACTCGGAACCGGTCTTGCGTTTTTTCTTCGCCGCGCGGCGTTCGTTCTCTTGTGCCTGCCATTCGCTGAACCGGCGGCCGTCCAGGAGGTTCAGGAATTTCGGGATCCGGTTCGCGGACATCCCCACGGGTGCCTCGCCGAGCACGGCCAGGCGGTCGTCGCCGAGCTGCGAGTGCCACCCGGCCGCCGCGATCGCCTCCTCGGACGGGAAGACGTCGGCCATCCGGTCGGTCTCCGGGTCGAGGTCGGCGTCCTGGGTTCCGCCGAGGGAGAAGGTCCACAGGAAATTCGGCGGCGGGTCGGGGGAGACGAGCCTCCGGAACCGGTCGAGTTCCTTGGTGTAGGCGTAGAAGTGGCTGTCGGGTCGGGCGCGCATGATCCGCATCCACCGCAGCGTGTAGTCGTCGCTGAAGAAGTCGCCGGCGTCGTGCACGCGGATCCATTTCCCGTGGAAGCGGCGCGCACCGAGTTCGGCTATCATCGCTTCTTCGAAGCCGTCCGGATCGTCGAGGACGAACCGCAGGTTCGCTTGGTGCTTGCCGCGCACTTGCGGCCAGAGATAAGCGCCGGAACGTGCGTAGCAGACTTTGCTGCAAATGCCCGCGCTCGGGCACGTATTGTAGGTGGTGCCGTCGTCGAAGCGACCGGCCCAGGCGGGAATGGTCCAGTTCCACACGCCGATTTCTTTGAGCTGGCTGTTTTGGGTCAGGAGCCGCGCCGGGCGCTGCGCGCGACCTGGTTCATCGCTCACGGGATTTCGCCTTCCGAACTGCTGGATTGGTTCAATCTGTCGCGGCGTTCGAGGCGTCACCCTCGTGTGCCGACACCACCAATCTAGACAATCCGCGCGGATCAGAGGCGTGAACGGGGCCATTATTTTATTTTCGCGAGCAGTTTTCGGGGATTTTCGGCGCGGAATTCCGACGCGCGACAACGGCGGCGGGACGCGGCCCCGGGCCGGGCTCCGCGGTGCGGGCCCGGCCCGGGGCGGGTGCGGTGGCGCCGGTCAGCCGCCGTAGGCCAGCAGCAGCCAGCGCGGCCGGTCCTGCAGCGGGGTCAGGCCGAGCGCGTCGAGCGCGTCCGCGAGTCGGCGGTCCCGCTGCGCGAGGTCGGCCGGGTCGGACAGTTCGGCGGGGTTCACCGGCGTCGCGTCGCCGGCCTGCACGTCGATGGTGGTCGTCGCCAGGGCGTAGCAGTCGAAGTCCCGGTCGCCGTGCATGACGAACTCCACGCCGAGGGACTTCTTCGCTGTCTTTTTGCGGTCGCGGTACCCGTCGGCGTGCCGGTCGGTTTCGGTGAATCCGCCCAGCGTGGCCAGCAGGCGCCGCTCCGCCGCTTCCATGAAGGCCTCGTCTTCGGTTTCGGGGTCGTGCCACGGGACCTTGGGCTGGTCGTAGTCGTCGTCGGTTTGCACGACTTTCCAGCCGGGTTCGTCGCCGCCGAGGTCGTAGCCGTAGGCGAGAGTGGCTTTTGCGATGTCTCCCATTTTGGTTCTCCTCCTGTGATCGGTGCGTTCGGTGCTGAGTGGACGAGGGCGCCTCAGCGATCAGGTACGGGCTGCGAGCGGGACCGGCCCAGCAGCGCGGCGGCAGCCGCTGGGCCGGTCCCGGAGCTAGGTCAGCGCGGCAGCGAGTTGGCGGGCGCGAGACTCGTCCCGAGCGCCGCGAGGAGGAAGTTGGCCACCGTGCACACCTGATCAAGGTGGAAACGGGCCGCGTCAGAGAGCGGCTTGTTCTCGTCGGCGGGGAAGTCCAGTTCGGACCATCCGGAGGTGATTCCGACGAGGCGCTGGTCGCCGTGCTTGTTGTGCAGGACCACGTGGTACCCGGCGCTGTCGCTGTCGTCATCGCCGATGACCTGCAGTTCGACGCGGGGGTCGCCGGTCAGCACGTTCCGGGCGAGAGCGTCGTAGAGAAGGTCCGACAGGTCGTGGCCAGGTGCTTCGGCCGCGCGGTCGGGGAGCCGCCCCTCCCACTCGTCCGACCGGCTGATCCACAGCTCGAAGGCGGCTTCGTCGACGGCGAACGGGATCGGGTCGTCGTATGCGACAACGAATGCGGGCGATGTTCGCGCGGGCGGGAGGGGAACCGGGTTCCAGTGCACTCCGTCGGCGTAGACCAGGTTGCAGCACGAGTGGACGTGGTAGACGGAGTTGAGCCCGGCCGCCGTGCCTTCCTGGACGCATTCTTCGTAGACGGCTTCGGTGAAGTCCGCGATCTCGCCGCTGCCGTCCCGGATCAGGTAGATCCCGTCGCCGTCTGCCGTGCGTGCGATCAGATGCCGGTAGCCCTGGTCGGCGAGGCTCGTGGCGGCAGGACCGGGGCGGGAGGCCAGCACCGCGGCGACCGCAGGCTCCTTGGGCGCGGCGCCGCACTGGTCGCAGTGCTCGTCGATGCCGACCATGGCTGCGCATTTCCAGCACCGGGTCCTCAGTCGTGCCGCGATCGTGAGGTCGTCGAGCCACGACAGGTGACGGTCGTCTGCTGCGGCGTAGAGTCGGCCCAGGACGTCGTCGGGGCTGATTGCCTGCGATGTTGCGATGGCGAGGCCGTCGGCGCGGGCGGCGTATGCGGTGTCTCCCATTGGTTCTCCTCCTGTGGTCGGTGTGTTCGGTGCTGCGGGAGGGCGGGTGCGGAATTGGGCTTCGCGTCAGCCGTAGTAGTGCGCGATCAGCCACTGCGGCCGGTCCTGGAGCGGGGTCAGGCCCAGCGCGTCCAGCGCGGCGGCGAGCTGGCGATGTCGGGGATCGAGGTCGGCCCGGTCGGCCAGAGCGGCGGGATCCACTGGTTCGGGGTTCGGCTTGAGCGCGTAGCTCACCTTCGCCGCGAGGATGTACGACCGGTTGGCGGAGTCGCCGTACAGGGTGATCGCGACGCCGAGGTGACGGTCTACTGCCTCGTCGAGAAAGAGCTCGCCGACGGACCAGCAGCCGATTTCTTCCAGGTCGGTCAGCTGTGTGAGCAGGTGCCGGTCGGCCTGAAGGGCGAATCCGATTTCGTCGTCATCGCATCCGTCGTACCAGTGCGCGGTCAGCCGTTTGTTTTCGTCGATTTGTTTCACCTTCCAGCCTCGTGCGCCGCCGCCGAGGTCGTATCCGTAGGAGAGTTCGGCCCAGGCCCTTTTCCCATGTGTTTCTCCCGTGATCGTGTGCAGGGGCGCGGCGGAGGGATAAGGAGTTTTCTGCGGGCATCGGGCTGCGGCTTGCGCCCGGCGCGTCTTGTCCGGCGGACCGGAACCGGCGGCCCTGCTGTTTCGGCGTCCCGCGCCGCGGAGTGGTTTCTTCCGCTGGGCAGTTCGATGCGCCGGTCCCGACCGGCTCACGCCACCGAATCTATATCTTCCGGAACTGATCCGGTGATCGAATGGGCTCCGGATTTGTTTCCGCGCGCGTTTTCGGCGGCTTTTCGGGGCGTTTCGGTATTTCGCGGGCACCGGGAAACGCGGCCGCGGGCGGGGTCAGGCGCATCCGGTGCAGGACAGACCGGCCGGGTCTGCGGTGTGGGCGGTGCTGCCCGGGCGGCGTCCCGGCTGGTCGAGGCGCGCGCACGCGGTCGACGAGCGCGTCGAACTCGGGGTGTTGTTCCTGGAGAACGATTCCGGGTTCGGGTCCGCCGGGCACTGCGGCCAGTTCCAGCACGCGCGACATCGGCAGGTCCAGCTTGAACCGGTGGCCGGTGCGTTGCTCGACTTCGTGGTAGAGGGCGGCCAGTCGCGGTCGCCGTCGCGCGGCGAGCACGCATTCGTGGCGGCTGCCCAGTACGCACAGGGAGCAGGACAGGCGGCGGGCTCCGGCGCGGTCGCCCCGGCCGGGCGCGCTGTCGTACCACCAGTGGTAGGGCACGCCGCTGTCGAGGATGGTGCGCCACACTTGCGCAGTGCTGTAGTGGTGCACCGGAAGGTGCTCGTCGACGTGGCGCTGGCCGTTCGAGGCGGTGCACCGGTAGGTCGGTCGGCCCGCGCGCCGGGGCTCTCTTCGGCGCGGATGCCGAGGACGTTGAGGATGCGGACCGGGCGGTCGAGATCGGCGCGCAGGGCGCGGACCAGCGGGGTGAGCGCGGCGGAGATCTTGGACGTCTTCAGGTCGCTGGCACCAGCGACGGGCCGCGTCCGGGAACTTGCCGGTCATCGCGACCATTTCGAGCAAGGTCTGCTCGCGCCAGCGTTCGCCGTCGCGGACGGTGCGATGGGTCTCGATGTGCCGGTCGGGGCGCAGGCCGTAGGCGGCGGCCTGCGCGGCGACCAGTTCCCGGTTGCTCGGGTAGCAACGGCCCTCGAAAAACGCGCCGGGGGGCTTCCATCAGTCCGAGGTCGGCGTGCACGGTCCACACGCGGTCGCCGACCCCGGCGGCGCGGGCCCGGGCGAGGGTGACGTCGAGCGCGGCGTGGGCGTCCTTGCCGGACATCCCGACCAGGAGCAGGTCGTAGTCGGTCAGGTCCGGTTCGTCGGCGGGCGTGATCGTGCGCCGGGCGGGGTCGAGCAGGGTGAGCTGGTGCATGGAACGGATCTCCTCGGGCGAACGGGGTGGTGCCGGGGCTGGTGTCCGGCCGGGCCGTTGGGCGGCCCGGCCGGACGCGATGGCTCGCTAGGCGCTGTGCTCGGTGGTCCAGTCCTGCCAGTCCGGGGAGTCGATGCCCACGAGGCGGGGGTTGATCACCCGGTAGCCCTCGCAGCCGATCGCCAGGTAGCTGCGGTCCGCCGGGTCGGCGTCCGGGTCGGTCCATTCGTGGGCGTACAGGTTGTCGTCTCCGCACTCCGGGCACACGGTGGTGAGGTAGGGCGCGAGGTTCGGGATTTGCCCGGCGCGCAGGGCCCGGTGCACCGCAGCCCGGTACTGCGGGCGGGAATCGGCCCCCGGTTCCGGCGCGGCCTGCGGGCCCGGCCGGTCCGATGCCGGGGGGAGGGCGATCTCGTAGATCCGGTCGCTGGAGAACGCGGCGGAGTGGTCGGCGACCGCGTCGCGGTGAGGCCATCCGGCGGTGGCGGGGCTCGCCGCCGACAACACCAGGTCCACAAGCGACTCGACGGACTCGCGGCAGCGGGGCCACGCCCGGGATTCCCGGTCGTTCGGCGCCCCGGTGCTGTGAACATGGTCGTGCCACACGGGAACCGGAACGGGGCCTGGCCCGTAGACGGCGTGCAGGTGGGCTTTCATGCCGTCTTCGAACCAGCCGCCCAGGTCCACATAGGCCACGGCGGCCTGCGGGAACATCGTGCGCAGTTGCACGGCGATGGCTTCGGCCGCGACGTGGGCCAGCTCGGCGGCCGCGTTCTCGACCTTCGCCTTGGCCAGCCGCACCGCGACTATCTGCCGGTCCGGGGACAGCGCCGCCACCGGAATCGGCGGCGGGTGCGCGCCGGCGCGGGCGATCTGGCGTTCGTGGGCGCGCAGGTGACGGCCGAGGCCGCTGGCGGGGTCGTCGGCGAACGTCGCCGCGGTCACGGTGTTCCGGGTGCGGAACTTGGCCTGATGCGGGCGGGGCCGGTCGGTGAGCGGGTGGGCGGGGCAGATCAGGTCCTCGCGCAGCGAGCCTCCCCCGGTGGGGTAGCGGCGGACGGCGGCGTCGAGCGCGGCGTCGCAGTAGGCGCAGGAGGGCAGCCACAGTTCGAAGTCGCCGAGGTCGCCGGGGTGGTCGTGTTCGCCGATCGCCGGGGCGTAGGGAGCGAGGTTGCCGGAGCGGGCGGTGCGCCGGGTGCCGCCGTCGAGGACCACGGTGACGAATGTCGAGGGGTCGCGGTGCTCGACGTCGGGCGGGGCCCAGACGAACGCTTCGTCCAGGTCGCCGTTGTCGCGGGTCAGCAAGGCGAGCGCGTCGCCGTTGTTGTTGGTCAGGGGCCAAGATGTCGTCACGGTGGTCGTCCTTTGCGGAGTCGAGGCGGGCCGGGCGCGTCGCGCGCACGGCCGGGAAAGGAACGGGGCGGTGCTGGCCCGCGACTGGGCGGGCCAGCACCAAAAGCGGGCTAGTGGCGGGCGAGGTAGCCGCGTCCGCGCGCGCGGGTCGCGCGCACGAACCCGGCGGCGGCGGCCATGACGTCGCCGCCGTATGCTCCGGCGAACTCGGCCGTCGTGAGCCCGGTGCCGCTGAACAGATGCGCGGGCATCTCCAGCCGCTCGCTCGCGGCGCTCTTCACGCCGAAGGACGTTCCGGTCGTCGAGTCGAAGACCAGGCCGTCGGTCAGTCCGTGAATGAGGCCGATGCCCAGCCGCCACGCCTTGTATCCGATGGTGCCGAGCACCCCGGGCCGGAATGCTCGCGGTCCGGAGCCGGGTTCCCAGCCTTCGTCGACGCCCAGCCGGACGGTGACTTCGGCGGAGCAGCCGAGCGCGGCGGCCAGCGATTCGTGGACAAGCCAGTTCGCGACGGGCCGGACCTGTCCGGAAACCAGTCCTGCCGCGTAGAGCGCGGCCGCGCGGTGGCGCGGTTCCTCGTGCGTGCCCAGGTAGCGCGCGAGAGCGACCTCTGCGCCGGTCAGCGGCCCGGCGGGCAGGTAGCGGTCCAGCCCGTCGGCCACTTTGCGCTGGCACAGGTCGCGATGCCGGACCAGCCTCCTGATCAGGTCCTCGCGCTCGCCGGGGCTGAGGACCACCCGTTCGATCTCGACGGAGTCTTCTCCCGCGACGTCGACGACGGAGCAGATGTTCAACGCGGTGGAGCCGCACTCGTCGAACCGGACGGCGCTGATCACCGACGCGCCGCGGGCTCCGGTGCTCCGCCGCCGTTCGGGCGGGTAGCGGGCTGCGACGCTGACGCCCAGAAGAGCGGGCACGTAGCCGAGCACGACGGCCGCGCCATCGGGCTCGGGACGCTCGGCCGGTGCGGCCGAAGCGGCGGGTTTCACAGTCATCGAAATGGCCTTTCAGCTGAAGGAGTTCAATCTGCCGCCGAAGTTTTCCGGGGCGTCATTCCCGGTCGCTCCGACACTGATTACATTACTGGAACCGATCGGCGTGTTCCCAATTTATTGCCCCGCGGGATTCTTTTTTGCGCATTTTCTTCCGTTTGGAAAGACGGGTGGGGCGGCCGGGGTTCCGGCCGCCCCACCCATGGAGCGGTTAGGCGGCGGCTTCGAGGGCCGGGTAGCCCAGGGATTCGCCAATGCGGCCGTAGAGCCACTCGGCAGCCGGGGGAGTGACCGCATTCCCCAGCTGTTTCGCCTGGGCGCGGCGGCTGCCGGTCATCCGGTAGTCCTTACGGAACTTCATGGCCTCCTTGATCTCGTGCGGTTCGAGCATCCGGAAGGTGCAGTCCTCGGCCCGGACGTTCGAGCGCATCTCGTGGCCGACGATGCTCTGGTGGCCGCCGGTGGTCAGCGTGCGGGCGGGTTCCGAGACCGGCGAGCACATCTGGCCGTCGCGGGCGCCTCGGGTGCCGTTGTGGCGGACCAAAAGGTGATGGAAGCCGTTGGCGCAGAACGCCGCGAGCGGGTGGTCGACGGGCCGGACCTCGCGCTTGCTCCCGCCGCCGCGCAGGGTGGCCACGAACGCGATGCCGTAGCGGTCACGGGTGGTGAGAGCGCCGACCGGCTGGCTGGCTGGGGTCGCGCTGGAGGCGGTGCCGTAGTAGGGCACCAGCAGCGCGGTCTCGGCGCGGGTGGTCATCGTGCGCATCGGCCAGTCCACCGACGCCGCCTGCTTGCCTTCGCGCCCTTCGGCCGGGACGAGCATCGCGCCGTCGGGCAGTCCGAGCAGGCCCTCGGTGTCGCGGGTGGTGCGGGTCCGCATCGGGTCGGTGACCGGCATGGTGTCGTTGTTCCAGGTGCCCCCGGCGGGGACGAGCTGGGCCACGGCGAACCTGTCCAGGCCGAGCCGGATGCGGGCCATGGTCGCGGGCTTGAGCGGCTTGTCCCGGTCCCCGATGCGCTGGCCGGGCATCGACCAGTCGATCGCGGCGGCGGCGGGGGAGACCAGCGGGGCCACCTCGGCGCCGCGGCAGGACCGCTTGGGGCAGCGGTAGTAGTACTGCTTGCCGAAGCGCCCCCACCGCTCCTCCGGCCACGCCTTCGTGCGCGGCTTGAAGGTCTGCACGGCGTCCACGACCTCGTCGCACGAGCCGCAGTACGACTGCGGGCGCAACTGCAAGTCCGGAGCGTTGTTCCCGGCGAGCCAGAACACCACGTAGATCCGGTCCCGCGACTGCGGCGCCCGGCCGGTCACCACGCCCGGGAAGTGCATGCTGTTGGCGTAGACGACATGGTGCTTGTAGCCCATGGCGTGCATCGCGGAGATCCACGCCTTCCACATCACCCAGTGCACGGCCTCGACGACGTTTTCGACGATGATCGCCCGGTACTTGTGGAATTCCGTGAACCGGACGACGTCCCACATCGTCGCCCTCGACCGCTCGGCGGCCTCGATCGGCAGCGTCTCGCCGAACATGTCCGGCTGAAGCATGTCCTGCTGCAGCGAGCGTTTCACGCCCTTGGCACCCGAATGATTCGTGCACTCCGGAGAAGCCCAGAGCAGATCCGTCGTGGCGAAAAACCGGGGATTGACCTGGGAGATATTAACAATAGTGTGAATGGTGTCCGGGAAATTGGCCGCATGCGTCTCGATCGCCTGCTCCCAATGATTCGCCGCGTACACGGTCTGCAACCACGGATGCGCCGCTCCGCCTTGCGCTTCGCCACCGGCACCGCAGAAAAGATCGGTCGAACTGAGCACAGGGGTACTCGCTTTCGCTTCGAGCTGGATGAATTCAATCTGTTTCGCTCGGCCGGGCGTCACCCCGGCCTCACGTGAATAAGGCTAGTCGAATTCGTTCTATGCGCGACAGAAATCCGCCGAAACGTTCAAAAGGAATGCAGATTATTTCGGACGAAAGAAGGGCAGGCCGCGAATCGGCGGTCACGCTGGCGACTGCCGTGGTCCGGGCCGCGCGGCTCTCGGCCGTTCCGCGGGTTCCGTGCTAGCCTGGCGGCCGAACTTTTGCAAGGGGTCGGCTTGCCTTCGCTCTTGGATGGTTCAATCTGTTGGGTGTGGGGCGGTCCGGAACCGGACCGTCAATCCCTTCGCCGCCTCGTGCGGGGCTCCTGGCCGCTCCACACTCGCCTTGTCGGGTTTGAGCTGTGCCGCGCACGCGGCAACTGCTCCCGGTGCGTCGTCTCGCCGGCCAAGGCCGCGGCGATCGCCCCGGCCACGCGGCATGCCAGCACGATCGCCGCCAACTCGGACACCAAGCCCAGCATGCGAGCGGCTTCCGTGCTTCTGGGCGTCGGGCCCGCCTGGTCGTCGCCGGGGCCTGGTGGTCCGCCGGCGGCCATCGTCAACTTGCCTTTCGCGCGGAGGCCCGGCAGCCCGATGCCCGGAAGCACGGGTTCTGCGAGACCGCCAGGACCTTCCCGGGAGCGCCGGTCGACGGTTCTTCCGATGATTCCTTGACGGACCACCGCCCCGGAGCCACTCGGCGATCCGGTTGGCGCTGCCGCTCCTGGCGCAGGCCCGGTCGCTGGCGACGGGGGGAACCTCCACACTTCCCTGTGCAGGCGGACCGGCCGCCGCGTCGACCTTCGCCCCGCTTGCGAACGAAGTCAGACGATGGAGGGCTCAGGCGCCGGGACGAAGCGCTCGTCGGTCACTCCGACGACGGCGACGATCAAGGCGGGGCGGTGGTCCTCGCGGATTTGCTCCGTCCGGTCGTTCACGAGAGCGAGGCGCCAGCCTCGGTGCCGGGTTTCGGCCGCGATCCAGCACAGCGCGGAATCCCGTGCGCTCGCCTGGAGCTGGTCGGCATCCGAACCGCTCGCGTCGGGCAGGAATACGCGCAGCGCGCCGAGGACGGTGTTCAGGCACCTCTCGGCATTGTCCTCATCGGCGTCGTCGGCGATATGCGCCGCTCCGGTGCGGGCGAGTCGCCCGCGACTCCGATCCCGTGGCCTCGTCGGCCGCTGCCCGGGTTCCCCACCTCGCCGTCCATGTCCGGCAGCATGCCACGTCGTGTGCGGGCAGTGTCGGGTTCGGCGGCGGTCAGCCCGTGCGGGCGGCGAGCAACCGGTCGAGGGCGGCGATACCCATCTCCTGGACCGGTCCTCCTCACTCGCCCATCAGGGTCGTGCGGAAGTCGCGCACCGCGGCGACGAGTTCGCGCACGCGGTCGAGGCTCGCGCGGTTCTCGAAGACGCCGTCCTTCTTGAGGTAGGTGCCGACGACCGCGCCGTCGGCGATGGCCAGCTGGTCGGCCGCGTTGTCCGGTTTCATGCCGGTGTTCACGAAGACCGGCACGGGACCGGCGGCGTCCTTGACGATCTTGAGCGATTGGGTGTCGGTCGGCGCGCCCGCGGTGAGGCCGGACACGCAGATGCCGTCCGGCCGGGTCGCGAACACCGTGCTCGCGGTCATCGAGGCGAGGCTGCGTTCGGCGAGGTATGCTGCGGATTCCGGGACGATGTTGAACAGCAGTTTCACGTTGTCGGCGCCGATGCGGTGCCGGTGCCGGGCGACCTCGCCGATGTTGGTGTTCCACAGTCCGAAGTCGCTGGCGTAGACGCCGGTGAAGATTTCGCGCACCCACTGTGCGCCGGTGGCGAGGGCGAGGTCGATCGAGGCGCGGCCGTCCCACAGAACGTTCACGCCGTAGGGCAGGGAAATCTGGGGCAGCAGCTCGGTGACGACGCGGGCCATCGAGATCGCGGTGATCGGCTCGGTGCGGGTGAGGTAGGGGAGGCTGAATTCGTTGGAGATCATCACGCCGTCGACGCCGCCGGTCTGCAAGGCGTCCAGTTCGGTCTTCGCCCGCTCGACGATCGCGCGGATGCCCGCGGTGCTGTCGTATCCGGGGTCTCCGGGCAGCGCGGACAGGTGCAGCATCGCGATGATCGGCTTGGGAGCGGCGAACATGTCGTCAAGCCAGGTGCTCATGTGTGAGTGCTCTTCTCTGTCGGCGTCGGCGTGCGCGGCGGCCGCGGGTGCGGCCGGCGCGTGGCGGGTGTCATGTTTCGCGGATGAAGGCGAGGGCATGGCGGACCAGTTGCTGGGCGTGCCGGTCGGGACTGCGGTAGCGCGGGGGGAGCTGGGCCGTTGTGGCGCGCGGGATTTTGGCGGCCCAGGTGTCGGCGATGGCGAGCGGGTGCAGCGGGTCCTCGTCGTTGCCGAGCACCAGGACCGGGCAGTCGATGTCGGCGAGCGTTTCGGGTAGCGGGTAGGGGGCCGAGGCCGGGACGGTGCGCAGGAGGCGGGCCAGGCGGTGCGGGTCGGGGGCGTCGAAGTGGGCCAGCAGGGCGCGGGCCGCGTGGGGGGCCTGGGCGTGCATCGTCCGGTAAGGCGGGCAGTCGGCGAAGGCGTCGCGGCCGCCGTGCTCGAGGTGGCGGGCCAGGACGCGCAGGATGTCGAGGTTGGGTGGGTGCGGGCGGTGCAGCCAGGCCGGTCGGACGCAGATCGCGGCGCGCACGGCGGCGGGATGCCGCAGCGCCAGCCGCAGGGCCACGCCCGCGCCCATCGAGATGCCGAGGACCACGGCGGCCTGCCCGGGCGTGGTTCGCTCGGCGAGCGCGCGGACCTCGGCGGCCATGCTGTCGAAGGTGACGCCGGTGTCGCCGTGGAGGTCGGGCGCGAGCACGGTCCGCCCGGCGAGCGCGTCGCCCCAGGGGAGGTTCTCGACCTGGCGGTGGTCCGCGCCGAGTCCGTGCAAGAGGATCAGCGGGGTGCCGGGGTCGCGGGCGGGGCGGGTCATGGCGTTATCCGGTGGGAGAGCACGAATGCGCGGGCGTCGGGGACGTCCTCGGCCCGCAAGTCGTGGAGGACGACGGGGACGCGGCGCGGGAGCAGGGCCCACCGGCGGAAGACGTGGTCGAAGTCGACCAGGCCCGTGCCGAGCGCTCCGGCGCCGGGCGTGCCGTGCGGGTGGGCGTCTTTGGCGTGGACGGCCACGATGCGCGGGCCGAGGAGGTCGAATGCCTCGTCGATGATCGACGCTTGGCGGTGGGCGTTGCCGGGGGTGACGAGGTTGCCGGGGTCGAGAATGACGCCGACTCCGCCGCCGGCGTCGCGCAGGAGCCGGTCCGCCGCGGCGGCGGTGTCGATGACGTTGCCGGGGTCGGGCTCGATGCCCAGCACGACCCCGGCCCGGCGCGCGGCCCGGAGCAGCTGCCGCAGCTCGGTCAGGAGGTCGGCGTAGGCGTCGGGCTCGGCGTTGCCGGGGTGGAAGGCCCATTTGTCGTCGGGGTGGCGGCTTCCGGTGCACAGGCTGACCGTCTCCGCGCCGAGCGCCGGGGCCCGGCGGACGATCTGCGCGGCGGCGCGGGCGCCGCGGCGGCGGCGCGGCAGGTCGGGGTCGATCATGTTGTAGGTCGCGGAGATGGAGATGACCGCGACCCCGGCCCGGTCGAAGGCGGCGCGCACGGCGGCGGCGCCCGCGGAGTCGAGCCGGTCGAGGCCCGCGCTGGCGAGGTTGAGATGGGCCTGGGCGATGCCGTGCGCGGCGATCGTCTCCGCGAGGCGGGACGGGTCGGGCGCCGGGGGCCAGGTCCGGCTGAACACGGCGAGGTCGCGTTCAGCGAGGACGTGCGGCATTGCGTTGTCTCCCAACGGAAAGGGCCGGGTGCGGGTCGTGGTCAGGCCGCGGCTTCGCCCGCGGCGGCGTGGACGGCCTCGACCAGGTCGAGGGCGGCGATGGCGTCGTCGATGCCCGGCTGCGGGACCGTGCTGCCGGTCACGGCGCGGGCGAACGCCTCGAGCTGGCGGCGGTAGGGGTCGGCGGATCCCAGCTCGGGCCGGGTCGTGGCGCGGCCTTCCTCGTCGAAGAGCTCGACGCGGCTGGTCGCGCGGGTGAAGGGGAAGGGCATGTCGATCCGCAGGCTGCCCCGGGACCCGTCGACGATGAACCCCTCCGACCAGTTCGCGTGCACGCTCGCGGAGATCTCGAATCCGACGACCCCGTTCCCGGACCGCAGCCGCCCCAGGCCCTGCCAGCTGTGGTCGCCGCCGGAGACGGCCAGTTCCGCGGCGGTGACGTCGAGGTCGCCGACGAGATGGCGCACCAAGTCGAACGTGTGCACCGAATGCGTGCGCAGCTTGTGCTCGGCGGGGTGCGCGAGTTTGTACTCCGCCTCGCGCCGCACGGCATCGGGGTCGAGCACCATCTCCGGGAACAGGGCGTCCTCGGTCGGCTTGCGCAGCTGCGCCATGACCCGGTACCAGGCGGTGACCTTGTGCACCGTTCCGATGCGCCCGTCCGCGAGGGCGGCGGCCGCCCACTGCACCCCGGGGTCGTGGCGCTTCATCGACGCGATCCGGAACATGCGTCCGGACCCGGCCACGACCTCGCGCAGCCGGCGCGCTTCCTCGGCGGTCGCGGCGCCCGGTTTCTCGGTCAGCACGTGCCGTCCGGCTTCGAGGGCGGCGGTCGCGATCGCGGCGTGGAACCGGTCCGGGACCGCGATCAGCACGGCGTCGAGATCGGCGGCCAGCAGGTCATCGAGGCTCGCGTGCACCGGGACCTCGTGGCGGCGGCCGATCTCCCGCGCGACCAGCGCGCTGTCGTCGTGCACGCCCGCCAGGCGGATGCCGTCGGCCTTGGCGAGCGCCGGAAGATGGGCGGCCTGCGCGATGCGGCCGCAGCCGATCACCCCGATGCGGACGTCCCGGCCGGTTTCGTTTCGCATGTGGTTTTGCACTTCTTGAGACAAGCATGCACAGTTTTGTGCAGTCAACGCCTCGAAGTGTGCGGATTGGATTGCACAATTCGCAGACCGGGTCCGTAGCGGCCGCGGTCCTCGGCGGCGAGGTCGTCGTCGGTCAGGATCGCGTCGAACGCGGAGAGCGGGCAGACCGGGGCGAGCGACCGCAGGCCGAACTTGCTGCTGTCGGCCACCAGGACGACGCGGTCGGCGGCGGCGATCATGGCCTGTTTGACGGCGACTTCGATGACGTTGACGTTGGTGACCCCGGCCTGGTCGTGCACGGCCTCGGCACCGAGGAAGGCCAGGTCCGCATGCATGTTCTCCAGCGCGGCGACGGTGTCCGGCCCGACCAGGGTGTAGACGGTGTCGATCACGGAACCTCCGGTGACGTGCAGGCGGTTGGTCGGGTGCCCGGCGGACCGCGTGGCGACCATGAGGTCGTTGGTGACCACGCTGAGCCCGTCGCGCTCCCGCAGCGCAGCGGCGAGGTGGTACATCGTCGACCCGCTGTCGAGGACGACGGTCTGCCCGTCTGCGGCCATCGCGGCCGCGGCACGGGCGAGGGCCTTCTTGACGGGGGTGTTCTCGGTGCTCCGGACGCTGTAGGGCACGTCGACGGCGGACTCGGGCGCGGCCCGGACGAACCTGCCCCGGTCGCGGGCGATCAGCCCGGCCTTCGCCAGTTCGGCGAGGTCCCGGTAGAGGGTGGTGTGGTGGACGTTCAGCTCTCGGGCCAAGCCGGTCACGTTCGCGAACCCGCCCTCGCTCGCGGCGGCGAGGTCGAGCAGGGCCCTGCGCCGGTCCTTCGCGCGCGCGGGCGCGCTCTTGCGTCGTTCCGTCTCTGCCACGGCCGTCCTTCCGGGAGGTGTGCAATTCATTCTGCACATTTCTGTCTATTGACGCGAATTTATGTGCAGATGAGACTCCCTGGATGCACAACACCGTGCATTCTTGCCGCCGAGCCGGCGCTGTCGCCTGTGCCGGGAACCAGGAGGTCGTCGATGACGCATCCACCCTCGCCGGAGGTCCGGCCCGGATCGGCCGCGAAGCCGGCGTCGCTGCGGTCGAACGCGGTCGGCCTGCTCGGGCTGACGGTGCTCGGCGCGGTGATGATGTCGCCGGCCATGGGCATCTACGGCACGTGGGGCCCGATGACCGGACTGGTCGGCCGGATCGTCCCGCTGGTCTTCCTGGCCGCGCTGGCGATTTCGCTGCCCAACGCCTTGTCCTACGTGATCGTCAACCGGGAGATGCCCTCCGCCGGGTCGGCGTTCGCGTGGGTCACGCGCACAGCGGGCCCGGCGACCGGGCTGGCGGCCGGGCTGGTGATGGTGGTCTATTACGTGATCCAGGTGGTCTTGCAGCCGGTCCTGTTCGGGCTGTTCTTCAACGACCTGCTCGCCGCGCTCGGCGTGGCCACCGGGACCGGGACGCTGCTGCTGGGCGCCGCCGCGGTGACGGCGGTCGTGTGCGTGACCACCTACCGCGGGATCGAGTCCTCGACCCGCACCGCGGTCGTCTTCCTGGCCGTGGAGACCGGGGTGCTGCTGGCGCTGTGCGCGACGGTGATCGCGACCCGGGCCGCGGACCACGAGCTGAGCATCGCCCCGTTCGTCCCGTCGCAGGGGAGCGGAACCCTGTCGGCGTTCTGGCAGGCGGTGCTGCTGGGTGTCCTGTCCTACACGGGGTTCGACGTGATCTCCACCGTCGCGGAGGAATCGAAAGCGCCGCGCAAACTCCTGCCGAGGGCGACGTTCTTGGCCGTCGTTCTGGTCGGGCTGGTGTGGGCGGGCGCGTCATGGGCGTTCTCGCTGTCCGAGCCGCCCGAGACCGTGGCCCGCTACACCGAGAGCGGGCTGACCGCGGTGACGCCGATGGCCCACGACTTCTGGGGATGGGGTTCGATCCTGATCATCGTCACCGCCCTCAGCGCGCTGACCGCGATCTACACGGCGACTGTGCTGGGGGCCAGCCGCGCGGTCTACGCGATCGCCCGCGAGGGCCTGCTCCCGCGGCGGCTGGCCCGATTGCACCCGCGCTCGCGCGTCCCCCATCACGCCATGACCGCGGTCTACGCGGTCAGCCTCGCCTGCGGCGTCGGCCTGCTTCTGGTGCTGCGCAACGGGATTGACGCGTTCGTGTGGTGGTCGCAAGCCGCCGTGTTCTTCGCGCTCGTGGTCTACACCAGCGTCAACGTCGCGAATCTTCTGTACTTCTTCCGGGTCGCGCCGGAACGGCGCCGGTTGCTGCCCAACGTCGTCCTCCCGCTCGTGGGGATCGCCGTCAACGTGTACGTGATCGGCCGCAGTTTTTTCGGATCCCTGTGGTCGGCGGGATTCCGGCTCGGCCAGAGCATCGTGGTGGTGGCGGTCGCGCTGCTGGTGTTGTGCGCGGGCTGCGCGATCGCGATGCGCCGCCGGGCCCGCGCGGCCGGATGCGAGGTCCCCGGGCGATGAGGATCAGCGTCATCGGCAACGTCGGCCTCGACGTCGTCGTGTCCCATGTCGACAGCCTGGCCCCGCCCGGAACCGAGAAACTGGTCGAGAACGCCACCATCCGCGTCGGCGGCAGCGCCGGCAACACGTCCATGAAGTTGGCCGCGCTCGGCGTCGAGCACGAGCTGCACGCCTCCCTCGGCGACGACGCCACCGCAGCTGCCGTGCGGGTTCTGCTCGAGGACGGGGGAGTCGACTGCTCCCGGCTGATCACCACGCCCGGCGCCCCGACCGCCGTCACCGTCGCCACGCAGAGCCCGCGCCGGGACAGGAGCTTCCTCACCGCCGAGGGCCATCTGGCCTTCTACGACCGCGCATGCGTCCCCGACGACGCGCTCGACGCCGATTTCGTCCTGCTGACCGGCTATTTCACCACCCCCGCATTGCACGGGGACCCGACCGAGGACATGCTGCGCCGGGTCAGAGCGCACGGCGGACGCACGTGTTTCGACCCCGGTTCCGACCCCGAGGGCTGGCAACCGGCCACCGTCGCGACCCTGCACAGCCTGCTGCCGCTGGTGGACGTGTTCCTGCCCAACGCCCAGGAACTGTCGGTCCTCGGCGGCTCGGACGACCCGCGCACCGCGGCCACCGCCCTGCACGAGCGCTCCGGCGGCCGCGTGGTCGCCAAGCTCGGCCCGGAGGGCTGCCTGGTGGCCGGCCCCGGGCCCGTCGTCGCGTGCCGGGCCCGGCCGGTCCCGAACCCGGACACCACCGGGGCCGGGGACGCCTTCAACGCCGGGCTGCTCTACGGCCTAGTCCACCGCATGCCCTGGCCGCAGGCCGCCCGCACCGCAACCGACGTGGCCACCGACGCCGTCGCCCGGCACCGCCGCGCAGCGGAACGGGAGTGATCCGCACGCCAGGGAACTCGGCGGCCGGTCCCGGCAGGCGATGTACCAGCACTACCGGCGTATCGGCGGCACGCGCAGCTGGCCCACCACCCGGGCAGGTCTGG
>NZ_FOWC01000009.1 GCF_900115345.1 Amycolatopsis rubida
CCCGCCTCCCGCGCCGCGGCGAGCTTGTCCAGCGTGTCGTTCGCGCCCTTCACGTAGGTCGCGTGGTGCTTGCTGTGGTGCAGCTCGTTGATCTCGCCCGAAATGTAGGGCGCGAGAGCGCCGTAGTCGTAATCGAGTTCGGGCAGCTCGTACCGGGCCATGGGCCCTCCTTTGGTCGACGCGCGGTTTTGCTTGGCGGCTTCCCTCCCGGGAGCCTTCTGAAACCGAGCGTCGTACTTCAAGCTAGGTAGAGGTCAACCCGCTGTGACCCGGGTCATGCCGCCGGGTCCCGGTACCGCGCGAGGTCGAGGGCCAGTTCGTCGAACACCGCCACGTTGTGCTCGAACGCGACCACGGATTCGTCGATCACCCGGGCGCGGTCGTCCTCGCTCCATGGCGCCTCGTCCAGCTTCGCGCGGTAGCGGTCGCGGAACGCGGGGGCGCTGCCGATCTCGTCGAAGCGGTAGAAGTGCGTGCCCGCCTCGGCGAGGTCGAACTTCTTCTCCAGCAGCCGCCGGATGATCTGGCCGCCCGCGATGTCGCCGAGGTAGCGCGTGTAATGGTGCGCCACGAACCCGCCGGACCAGCGCGCCGCTTCGGCGATCCGCGCGGTGTAGGCCTCGGTCGCGGCGAGCGGCGCGATCTCGGTACGCCAGCCGGGGCCGACCAGGCGGGCGAGGTCGCGTTCCAGCGCGGGCAGCCTGCGCAGCTCCTCGAACACGAACTGGCCGCCGACCGGGTCGTCGGCCATCGCGTCGCCGGCCCGCTCGATCGCCTGGTAGATGAAGTAGTACTGGGTGGCCAGCGCCGCGTAGCCGGCCAGCGTCAGCTCACCGCCGAGCAGTGCGTTCATGTACGTGGAGTGGTTGGCCTTGTCGTGCACCGTCCTCGTCGACGCGCGCAGCTGTCCGGAGAACGGGCTGGCTTCGAGGTCCGCGGTCACCGTCATGAAGGCCTCCCGACGTTCTTTCTGACAAGCTGTCAGAAAGAACTGTAGGCCATAACCGGTACTTAGGCTACCCTAAAACTCACTGTTTTCACTCGAACCGACCGCCCGCCGGACGAACCGCACGGCGGACTCAATGGCGTCTTCCAGCTGGTCAGCGGCCACATCGATGACCTGGCGGCTGCCGAGTGCCGCGGTGATCATCGGGACCACCACGTCGAGGTCCTGTGCGGGCCAGCTGCCGGCGTCGACTCCGGCGAGCAGCACCGAACGAAGCTGTTCGATGATGGGATCCGCGTGTGCGCTGATCCGCTGATACGCCGCGGGCGCGAGGGCGGACTCCAGTGCGGTGCCCGGCGGAAGGTGGTGCTCGGCCAGCACGCGCAGCTGCAGCCGGACGAACGTGGCAAGTTGGGCGGCCGGGTCCGGTTCGGCGTCCACCGCCTCGCGCAGCCGCTCGACATACCGCGCGGCCTCGTCCTCCACGAACGCGACGAGCAGGCTTTCCTTGTCCGGGAAGTGGTTGTACATCGCGGTGCGGCCGAGCCCGGCCTCCGCGGCGACGCCGGCGAGCGTGATCGCGTCGAATCCGCGCTCGTACAGCTGCGCGCGGACGACGTCGAACACTCGTGACCGCACCTCGCGGCGGTGCGCTTCGAGCGAACCGCCCAGCACCTTCGGCACGCGCGCCACCCCCTTCCCGTGCGAAACACTGTAGGGGACCGCGCAAAACGGCTCAGTCGTCGAGCGACCAGGTGTGCACCGGCTCTCCTGTCTCCGAGAGCTCCAGGTAGCGCCGCAGCATCCAGTTGAGCGCGGTTTCGCGGTCGGCGCCGCGTTCGTGCGCGCGCAGCACGTAGTCGCGTTGCCAGGCCGCGCCGCTGCGGCGGGCGAGGCACCGGCGTTCGATGATGCCGAGGTAGCGCACGCGGGCTTCGTCGGACACATCCGAACGACGCAGGCCCTCGTGTGCCAGCGGCAGCAGGACGCGCAAGGCCAGCTCGTCCGGGGGGATCCAGCCGATGCCGGGCCAGTACAGCTGCGCGTCGAAACCCTTGCGTGCGCCCTCGTGCAGGTTTTCTTCCGCGGCCTGGAACGACATCTGCGACCAGACCGGCCGGTCCTGTTCGGCCAGCGCGCGCTGGGCGCCGTAGAAAAACGCCGCGTTGGCCACGATGTCGGCGACCGTCGGACCGGCGGGCAGCACGCGGTTTTCGATGCGCAGATGCGGCAGGCCGTCGACGACGTCGTACACCGGCCGGTTCCACCGCCAAATCGTGCCGTTGTGCAGCCGCAGTTCGGAAAGTTTTGGCGCCTGCCCGGATTCGAGCGCTTCGATCGGGTCCTCGAGATCGGTCTCGGGCAGCAGTCCGGGGAAATAGCGGACGTTTTCCTCGAACAGGTCGAAGATCGACGTGATCCACCGTTCGCCGAACCACACCCGCGGCCGGACGCCCTGGTTTTTTAGTTCCTCCGGCCGGGTGTCGGTGGCCTGCTGGAACAACGGGATCCGGGTTTCGTGCCACAGCGCCTTGCCCAGCAGGAAGGGAGAGTTCGAGGCGAGCGCGATCTGGACGCCGGCCAGGCACTGCGCGGCGTTCCAATGCGCCGCGAATTCCTCGGGGGCCACCTGCAGATGTAATTGGACTGAAGTACAGGCGGCCTCCGGGAGAATGGACTCCGCGTAGTGCCGCAGCCGCTCCGGCTGGGCTCCGGGCAATGCCGGACCGTCCAGCGCGAGCGCGATCCGCTCGCCGCGGGCGGCGAAGATCTCGTCGTTCAGCGACGAATAGCGCGTTTTGTGGGAAAGCCACTTCTGATCGAAATGCTCCGCTCCCAGCGTGGGCAGAATGCCGATCATGGCCACCGACGAGCCGGTGTGCGCCGCGCTCGCCTGCGCTTTCGCGAGGTAGGAGTGCAGGTCTTCTTCCAGGCGCAGCGCGGAATCCCCGGCGAGCGGACGCGGCGGCACGTTGAGTTCCAGGTTGTGCTGGCCGAGTTCGGTGGTGAACGAGGCGTCGTCGAGCGCCTCCAGCACGACCGAGTTGGTCATCGACGGGCGCAACTGCCCGTCCACCAGGTTCAGCTCGACTTCGAGGCCGATGTTCTTGCGAGGAAAGGAAAAACTCCCGTCGGTGAGCATCCGGGCCAGGGTGTCCAGGCACCGCTGGACCTTCCGGCGGTACCGTCCGCGATCGAGCCGGCCGGGATGTGCCGAGAGATCCGTACCCATGGTTCGACGCGCTCCTTGGCTGCTGTCCGCAGTGGTCTGGGCGGCTAGTACGCCAGGCAGACCACCGTCGCACAGCGCGGCGCCATGGGCTAGCGGCCAAACTGGTGCTCTCCGTCACCGGCGGTTGACCCTGCGCGCAACTACGCCGTTTGCCCTAAAGCGGGTCGCGCGTTCGGACCAGCGGGCACGGGTTCGGGCGGATGCGAGACTGTCCGATGTGGCTCAACTGATCTTCACCGAGGACCGGGCGCATCCGGGGCTCGACGACTTCCGCGACCTGTCCACAGCGGACCGTCGCCCGGACCGCCCCGGCGGGCGCGGACTGGTGATCGCCGAAGGAACCGTCGTGGTCGGACGGCTGCTCGCTTCGCGCTATCCGGTGCGAGCACTGCTCGGCGTGGAGAGACGGCTGCGGGAATTGGAAGACGAACTCGCGGGCGTCGACGTGCCCGCGTATGTGACGTCGGCGGAGACGATGGCCGAGGTCGTCGGGTTTCACCTCAATCGCGGAGTGCTCGCGGTCGCGGATCGCCCGGAACCGCCGACGGTCTCCCAAATCGTGGACAGCGCACAGGTTCTGGCAGTGCTGGAAGGTGTCGGCGATCACGAAAACCTCGGCGCGCTCTTCCGCAATGCCGCCGCGCTCGGCGTCGGCGGGATAGTGCTCGGTCCAGGGTGTTCGGATCCGCTTTACCGGCGCAGTGTGCGCGTTTCGATGGGACACGTGCTGCGTGTCCCGTTCGCGACCCTCGACAGCTGGCCCGGCGGACTGGATGTGCTGCGGGCACGGGGTTTCACGGTGGCCGCGCTCACTCCGCGCGCGGATTCCGTGCCGCTGCGCGGATTGCGCGAAAAGGTGCCGGGCCCGATCGCGCTGCTGCTCGGCGCCGAGGGGCCGGGGCTGACGGACGAGGCGATCGAGGCCGCGGACGTCGCCGTCCGCGTGGAGATGGTGTCCGGCGTCGACTCGCTGAACGTCGCCACGGCCGCGGCGATCGCGTTCCACGAAGTCTCGGCGGGGTCCGCCCCACTAGAGTGACCCCCGGCACGTTTCTTGCGGGGAGGGGCACCATGGAGCTGCGCATCCGCGGCGAGCAGGCGGTGCTCGCCGGGCCGGGCGGCGAGCACGCGCGAGAGGTCGACCCGCGCCGGCTCGCGATCGGTGCCGACCTGGCGCAGGCACTGCACGAGTGGGCGCGCGTGGCGTCGGCGGTGGCACGCTCCGACTCGGACGTCGATGTCGCCGGTTCGGTCGTGTCGCAGCGCGGACGTCAGCTCGCCGCGCGACTGGCCGCGGTGATGGGCGCCGAGGTGCGCTTCGTCGACCCGGTGACGGGCGTGGAGACGGTGGTCGAACCGCCGCCGCGGCCGGATCGACCGGCACGGGCCCGAACGCAGGAGGAGCCGACGCCTTGGCTCACCGGGCTGACCGTGTCGGTCTTCGCGGCCGCGGTGGTGGTCGTGGCGATGCTCGCGCTGGCCACCACACTCGCCCGCGAGACGAGCGTGTGGCTGGCGTTGATCGCGTCGCTGGTGGTGACCGGCGGGGTCGCGCCGTCCCTGTGGCTGGGCCGGAACGTGCCGATCCTGCGCTGGGCGGTGTACGGCGCGGGTGGCGGCCTGGCGCTCGCGTGGATCGGCGTGCTGGCCACGGTGTTCTGACTCGCGGATACTGCTGAGATGGCTCCGCTCGACAATTTGCGCGCCCTCTGCCTAGCGCTGCCCGAAGCCACCGAACGACTCAGCCACGGCGAACCGGCGTGGTTCGTCCGTGGCCGCAAGACGTTCGTGATGTTCGCCGACCAGCACCACGACGACCGGATCGCGTTCTGGTGTCCCGCGCCGCCCGGGGTGCAGGAGGAACTGGTGCGCACCGAGCCCGAGCGGTTCTTCCGGCCGCCCTACGTCGGGCCGAGTGGATGGCTCGGCGTGCGGCTCGACGTGGATGTCGACTGGACCGAGGTGGACCAGATCGTGCGCGAGGCCTACCGGCACGTCGCCCCAAAGAAACTGGCCGCCCTGCTGGACGCCTGACCCTGGCCTCTGCGCTTGCGCCGTTGTATGTGAGGGGAACCCCGAGAGAATCAGATTCCCTCAGGATTCCCCTCGCGAACCTCTCCTGGACCGAAGCCATCGCGGCCCGCCCCCCGCCAGCCGGGGCATCCGCAGCGCCCTCTGGCTGGAAGCAGGCATGATCAGCCGCGCTGGGTGCGGACTCCGAGCAGCACGTCCTCCCAGGACGGCACGATCGGATGGTTCTTCTTCGCCTTCGTGCGCGGCTGTTCGGCTTCATCGCCGTCGGACTCGCCCGGGACGCGCGGAATCTCGCGGGTCTCGTCGTCGCCCTCGTCCGGGCCTTCGATGGCGCGCGGTTCCTCGACGGCGTCGAGCGTCGGCTGCACCACCGAATCGCGAGCGGGGGCCAGCGCGCGCACGGTGCGCGGGGCGACGTACGAGTTCGGGTTCAGCAGGACCTCGGCGTTCTCGTCGAGCGCGTGCACCGTTCCGCCGTGCGCGCCGGGCGAGAACGACCAGTGCGCACGGTTGTCGGAGCGGCCTGCCTTCCAGCGCAGCACGACGACCCACTTGCCGTCGTCGCCGCGCCAGGCGTCCCACGCGGCCTGGTTGTAGTCGTGGCCGCGGACGCCGAAGGCGTAGGCGATGACCTCGCCGAGCGTCTGGACGTCGGGCCCGTCCTCGCGGACCGGGTGCGCCGACTGCGCGAGTTCAGCGGTGCGGGAACGTTCGAGCAGCACCGGGTAGGCGAATCGCTCCACCCGCTGCGTCGAGACGCCCGCGCTGCTCGCGACCTGCTCGACGGACTCGCCCGCGCGGATTCGCGCCTGGATCTCGCGTGGCCGCATCTGGCTCTCCAACTCGATCTCGATCTGGCCCAGCCGGGCTATGTCCCCCCTCGCCGCCGCACGCAGTCTCTCGTCGGCCGGGAGCAGGAAGCGGGTACGGCTCGCCGGGTCCTCCAGCACGAGGGACTTCCCGTCCTCGTGCAGCCCGACCACCCGCAACGCCCGCATTTCTCGCCTCCCCGGTGTTCACCTTTGTGGGTGCCCACGTTAGAACGGCGCGTCGGCTTGACGTGCGAGGCGCGCCGACGCCGCACCCATCCGAACTCAATCCGACGACACTTTCCCGGCCATTTTCGCGGCGCCGGTTCCCCGCCGCTCCCGTGACACGCCGAACACGGTGTGTCACGAACGAGTGGTCGTCAACGCATATCGCCCCGCGAGCCGGACGGCAGGCGGGGCGATATGGGCGTTTTCGGCTCAGCCGAGCCGTTCCACGACGTATTCGATGCTCTGGGTGAGCTTCGTGACGTCGTCCGGGTCGATCGCCGGGAACAGGCCGACGCGCAGCTGGTTGCGGCCCAGCTTCCGGTACGGCTCGGTGTCGACGATCCCGTTGGCGCGCAACGCCTTCGCGACCGCGGCGGCGTCGACCTCGGCGGCGAAGTCGACCGTGCCGACGACCTGCGAGCGCAGCTCCGGGTTCGCCACGAACGGCGTGGTGTACGAGGTTTTCTCGGCCCAGTCGTAGAGCCGGGTCGAGGATTCCTTGGTGCGCGAGGTGGTCCAGGAGAGCCCGCCCTGGCCGTTCATCCACTCGATTTGTTCGGCGAGCAGGAAAAGCGTGGAGACCGCGGGGGTGTTGTAGGTCTGGTCCTTGCGCGAGTTGTCGAGCGCCGTGGTGAGCGACAGGAATTCGGGGATCCAGCGGTCGCCGCCGCCGATCTCGCCGATCCGCTCGATCGCGGCGGGCGAGGCGAGCGCGATCCACAGCCCGCCGTCGGACGCGAACGACTTCTGCGGCGCGAAGTAGTAGACGTCGAAGTCCTCGGCGCTGACCGGAAGACCGCCGGCACCGGACGTCGCGTCGATCGCGACCAGCGCGCCGTCACTGCCTTCGGGTCGCCGCACCGGCACCGCGACGCCGGTGGAGGTCTCGTTGTGCGCCCAGCCGACGAGGTCCGCACCCTGCTGATAGGCGATCTCCGGCGCGCTGCCCGGGTCGGCCTTCACCACGATCGACTCGCCGAGGAACGGGGCCTTGTTCGTGACGGTCGCGAACTTCGAGGAGAACTCGCCGTAGGTGAAGTGCTGGGCGCGCTCGCGCACGAGGCCGAACGCGGCGGCGTCCCAGAACGCGGTCGTCCCGCCGTTGCCGAGGATGACCTCGTATCCGTCCGGGAGCGAGAACAGCTCGGACAGCCCGGCGCGCACGCGGCCGACGAGCGACTTGACCGGCTTCTGCCGGTGCGAGGTGCCGAGGTAGGTGGAACCGGACCGGGCGAGGGCGGCGAGCTGCTCTTCGCGGACCTTCGAGGGTCCGCAGCCGAAGCGGCCGTCGGCCGGCTTGAGGTCTGCTGGGATCGTCAACTCAGCGTCGGTCATGTGCTTAGTCTCTCAGGTCGGGACAACGCAGGTAACGGCGGTTGGCGGGTGTCCGGCATGTGGAATCGTGACGGAAACGCACGGTTACCGGCCGCGCGGGCGGTGGTTTGCGCCCTTCGCCTTGGCGGCGCTGGTGCACCCGTAGGACTCGACTGCGCCGATCGGCCTGACGGTAACGCTGGTGCTGGCTTGCGTGCCGTGGCGACGTGCGTGGTTCCGCCGTTTTCGCTCTCGCGTTCCTCGCCGGGTCGCTGTGGTGGTGGCCGTGGGGCCGGGTGCCGCCGAAAGGATCAACGCGCGAGGTCCGCGCCGTGCTCGACGGGGATACCACTCAGTGGGACCACGGGCAGGAGATCCCGAGAGTGCTGCGCGCCATGGCCCGTCCGCGTGGCTACCTGACGTTGCTCGACTGCCCGCCGGGGCACGCACGCGAACTCCGGCGGACCGGACAGCCGCGGCTGGGCGAGCCGGACTCGCGCGGCCGGGTCACGGTGGAGATCTGCGGAGTGGCGACGCCGGGGAGCTACACGACTTGCCTGTCCGGAGGCTCTCGCTGCGGAGGCTGCGCTGGCGGGCCGCCGTCGCCGCGCCCGCCTCGGTGCTCGCGGGCGGCGATCGCGCTGGGCGGCGTTCTGATTTCCCGGCGGCTCCGGGTGGCCGGTGCTGATCCCCGCGCTGCTCTGGGGCGGGTTCGCGGTGGCGTGGAGGACCTGGCAGTCCGGGCGCGGTTCGCGCGGCCGGACCGGCAGGTGTGACCCGATCAGCTGATGACCGGCCGGCTCGTGCTTCGAACCGGCCGGCCAGGGCGGTTCGGGAGCGAGCACTGTCCGCCGGAGGTCGCCGCCGAGCCGCTCGAGTATCGGCGGCCGTGCGTGTTCGGGGCACCGCGGCCGGGCGACGTCCTGCTTGAGCCAGGACGGCTACGCGAAAGCGTGGCTGTCCCCGACCAGGCGAGCGCCCGACCTTGACGCCGAGGAGCCCGGCGTCAAGGTCGAAGCCGGCTGGCTCAGCGCCACCCAGTCTCGTCCAGCCCGCCTGGAATCGGCGCGGCCGGGTCGTACGGCGTGCGGCTGAAGATGAACGTCGCGAGGTTCAGGTGGTTCGCCGTCCCGTCCGCGTCGCGGCCGACGGTGAGCGTTTCGCCCGCGTAGTAGCCGTCCAGGCCGATCCAGGTGTCCGGGCCCGCGGGACGGAACCGCGACGCCCGTCCGGCTCCGACGGCCGGGTTCAGCGAGATCAGGCCGTCGCCCTGCACGCGCAGGAAGTACGGCGACGGGCCCCAGTGCCACAGCCCGGTCAGTGCGAGCAGCTCAGGGTCCACAGTGGACGGGAGCCACTCGTCGGGCAGCGCGGGTTCGAGGTCGTCGGCGGTGGTGATCAGGTCGAGGCACAGCTGCGTGATGTTGACGCCCGAGGTGGAGTTCGCCAGGCACAGCGCGCCGGTGCCGCTGCGTGGGTCGACGACGGTCGCGGCGAGGAAACCGGGCATCGAGCCGGTGTGCCCGGCCAGGTGCCTGCCCTGATAGCGCACGACCATCAGGCCGAGGCCGAACCCGGTCGACCACACCTCGGTGTCGTCGACGGTGTTCATCGTCCGCATTTCGTCGACGGTGTCCGGCGAGAGCACGTCGCCGGTGTGGCCGCCGAGGAACGACGTCCAGCGGCCGAGGTCGGTGATGGTGGACCAGAGCTGGCCGGCCGGGGCCATCGCGCCGGCGTCCGGCCACTTCTCCGGCATGAGCACGTCGGCGAAGGGATGCACGGCGAATCCCTCGGCGTGCGCGCCTTCCGGATGCGGCGTCGTGCGGTTCATGCCCAGCGGGGTAAGGATTTCGTCCCGCACCACGTCGAACCACGGCCGCTCGCGGAGCCGGGCGACCAGCTCGCCGAGGACGCCGTAGCCGACGTTCGAGTAGTGGAACTTGAAGCCGGGACGCAGCTTCGTCGCGTCCTTTTCGAGGCTCGCGACGAGCGCCGCCCAGTCCGCGCCGGGCGCGCGCTCCCACCACTGGCCGGGCGATTCCGACGTGAGGCCCGACGTGTGCGACAGCAGTTGCGCGATGGTGACCGAGCCGAACGCGGTGCCCGGCAGATGCCGTTCCAGCGGGTCGGTGAGGTCGAGTTTGCCCTCGTCGCGCAGCCGCATGACTGCGGTCGCGATCATCGTTTTGGTGATCGACCCCAGCCGGTACTGCGTGTTGTCGTCCGGGCGCTGGTCGCCGACGCGGCCGCGGGCACCGGACCAGACGACGTCGCCGCCTCGGACGACAGCGGCGACGAGGGACGGGGCGCGGCTGACGGACTGCTCGTGTGCGAGCCGTCGGTACAGGGCGAGTTCGGTGGTGTCGAGCATGGCCGTCATTCTGCCCGGCAAGCTCAGCCGAGCAGTTGCCGGTCCAGCGCCGTCGTGACCGCCGCCGTGCGGTCGGAAACGCCGAGCTTCGAGAACACCCGCAGCAGGTGGGTTTTCACCGTCGCCTCGCCGATGTGCAGCTCGCGGCCGATTTCGGCGTTGGTGCGGCCCTTCGCGACCAGCCGCAGCACCTCCACCTCGCGAGCGGACAGCGGCGACACCGGTTCCGGGTTTCGCATCCGGTGCACGAGCTTGCCCGCGACCGACGGCGCCAGCACGGTCTCGCCGCGATGCGCGGCTCGGATCGCACCGGCCAATTCGGTGCGCGACGCGTCTTTCAGCAGATATCCCGACGCGCCGGCCTCGACCGCGCGGAGGATGTCGGCGTCGGTTTCGTACGTGGTGAGCACGACGATCCGGCGCGCGGGCGTTTCCTTGAGGATCGCGTGGATCGCGCCGACGCCGTCGAGGCCCGGCATGCGCAGGTCCATCAGGACGACGTCGGGCTGTTTCACGCGGTCGAGCGCCACCGCTTCGTCACCGGAACCGGCTTCGCCGACCACCGTCAGGTCGTCCTCGGCTTCGAGCATGCCGCGCAGTCCTTCGCGTACCACGGGATGGTCGTCGACGAGCATGATCGTGATCACACGGGCACCTCCAGTTCCAGTTCGGTGCCGCCGTTCGCGCCGGTCCGCACTCTCAGGGTGCCGCCCACCTGCTCGGCTCGCGAACGCATGCCGCGCAACCCGAATCCGAACACGTCGGCGTCCGGGGTGAAGCCGCGCCCGTTGTCCTCGACGCGCAACCGTATCGCTCCGTCCACAGCGGACAGCCGCACGCGGACGAGGGCCGCGCCCGAATGCTTGCGTACGTTCGACAGCGCCTCTTGCGCCGCGCGCAGCAGCACTACTTCGACCGCAGTGGACAGTGGCGGCAGCCCTTCGTCCACTGCGCACTCAACCGGAATGCCTAGCTCCTCGGCGAGCCGATCTGCCTGCCGCCGGATGGCTTCCGGCAACGAGCCAGTGGCCAAATCGGACGGTGCGAGCGCCGCGACCATCGCGCGGGCTTCGGCGAGATTCTCGCGCGCGGTACGGTCAGCGAGCGCGAGATGTTTGCGCACTGTGGACAGATCAGTGTCCAGTTCGGACTCGATCGCCTGGGTCAGCGTGATGATGCTGGTGAACCCCTGGGCGAGCGTGTCGTGGATTTCCCGCGCCAGCCGCTCGCGTTCGGCCGCGGTGCCCGCTTCCCTCGACAGGCGGGCGACCTCGGCCTGGCTGGATTCCAGCTCGCGGATCAGCTCGGCGCGGGCGTGGCTCTCCCGCAGCACATCGGTGGCGAACTTTCCGGCCAGCAAGCTGAAGGTGATCAGGATCGCGGTCATCGGCAGCAGGATCGACAGCAGCTGGCCGTTCCAGCCGCCGTTGAGCACCCCCGAAACGGGCTCGAACAGGATCAGCAGCGTGGTCGCCACCGCCGCCGGGCGCAGCTCCAGCAGCATGAACAACAGCGGGCAGGCAATGAACAGCGCGAAGCTCGCGGTGGTGGTCGCGAGCATGGCGGTACTCATCAGCGC
Organism: Amycolatopsis rubida; assembly: GCF_900115345.1. GTDB lineage: Bacteria > Actinomycetota > Actinomycetes > Mycobacteriales > Pseudonocardiaceae > Amycolatopsis > Amycolatopsis rubida. Next base: position 11,518 of record NZ_FOWC01000009.1, read on the forward strand.
GATCAGCACCGCTGCCGCGATGTGCGCGCGTCCGCTGTGCGCACTCTGCACGAGGCGCCGTCCGACGGCGAGGTACCCGGCCACGATCGCCGCCAGCGCCGCCTCCGCCACGATTTTCGCCGTCGTCGGCCTGTCGCTGCTGAAGAGCACCAGGAGGGCGGTCGCCACGTAGGCGACCGCGAACAGCACCTCCCAGGACCAGTACGACCGCTCCCACGCGTCGGCTTGGTTCACTTCGCTTCGTTCGTCCACCGGAACGTCACCCTCGCGAGCACCAGGCCCACCACGCACCACACCGCCAGCACCAGCGCCACCTTCGGAAGCTCCCATGTCCCCGCCATTTCCTGGGTCGCGGCCTCCGGCGGAAGGAACACCGAGCGGAAGCCCTGGCAGATCCATTTCAGCGGGAAGAACGACGCGACGTCGACCATGATCCTCGGCAGGTTCGTGATCGGCGTGACGAACACCCCGGAAATGAACTGCAGCACCAAGTACACCAGCTGCACCAGCGCCACGGTGCCGTTGGCGGTGCGGGTGGCCGAGCTGATCGCGATGCCCAGCAGCGTCGAGGAGACGATCCCGAGCAGCAGCACCCAGAGCAGGGTCAGCCATTTCGCCGGATCGGACGGCAGTTCGAGACGGAACAGCAGCATCGCCACCGCGGCCATCAGGACGGTCTGCGACACACTGGTCACCGCGACCATCACCATCTTGCCGGCGAAGTAGGCCGGCGCGGGCATCGGCGTGCCGCGCAAGCGTTTCAGCGCACCGATTTCCCGGTCCGCGGCGATGCCGATGCCGACGCTGTTGAACGACGTCGACACGATGCCCGCGCCGATCATCCCGGCGGCGAGCAGCTGCCCGGACGACACCCCGGCCTGCCCGGTCGGGCCGTCGAGGATGGAGCCGAGCAGGATCATCAGCACCGCGGGCAGCGAGAAGGTGAACACCACCTGCTCGCGGTTGCGGAAGAACTGCCGCAGTTCGAGCGCGCCGCGGGCGAGGCCCAAGCGGAACGTGCCCGGCACGGCCATGGTCGTGGTCACGGTTGCTCCCCGATCAGGTCGAGATAGACGTCTTCCAGGCTGGGGCGCGTCACGGTGAGACCGGCGAGTTCCCCTCGGTCGGCGGCGAGTTGCGAGACGAGTTTCGTCGGGAACTGCGTGCGTTCCTCGTGACTGCCGCGTTCGTCCTGCCACCGCACGACCGCCTCGGCGCGTTCGCGGCCGCCGAGCGTCGCCGGCGTCCCCTCGGCGACGACCGAACCGCGCGCGATCACCGCGAGCCGGTCGGCCAGCGCCTCGACCTCGTCGAGATAGTGCGTGGTCAGCAGGATCGTGGTGCCCTCGTGGGCGAGCCCGTCGATGAGCGCCCAGAACTGCCGCCGCGCCTCGGGGTCGAAGCCGGTGGTCGGCTCGTCGAGGAACAGCAGCTCTGGACGGCCGATGATGCCGAGGGCGACGTCCACCCGGCGGCGTTGCCCGCCGGACAGCGACTTCACCCGCGCGCCCGCCTTCGCGGTGAGGCCGACCTGGTCGATCACCTCTGCCGGATCACGTGGGTTCGGGTAGTACTTCGCGAAGTGCCGCACGGTCTCCGCGACGGTCAGTTCCGCCGCGTCGGTGGCCGTTTGCAACACGATGCCGAGGCGGGCGCGCCACGCGCGTCCCGCGGTACCCGGGTCCTCGCCGAGGACAGTGGCTTCCCCCGCCGTCCGCTGCCGGTGCCCCTCCAGGATCTCGACGGTGGTCGTCTTGCCCGCGCCGTTGGGCCCGAGCAGGGCGAACACCTCGCCGTCACGGATGTCGAGATCGATCCCGGCCACGGCGAGGTGGCCCGGGTACTCCTTGCGCAGTCCGCGCACTCGCACTGCTGTGCTCATGGGGTCCAGCGTGCGCCGCCGAGGGTGGCTCGCGGGACGTCCGGGCAGTGGAATCCGGTTGTCCGTCGAACGGTGGACACGGTGGTTTCCCGTGGAACCACGACGCTCGCTGTTGACAAGTTGTCTAACATGACAAGATGTCTCACAAGCAGGTGACTGCCAGCGACGGAGTCCGCCTTTCGGTCCGGGTGAGCGGCAACCCGGACGGGCCCACGGTCGTGCTCGTGCACGGATATCCGGACAACAGTTCGATGTGGGACGGCGTGGCCGAGGAGCTGCGCCGCGCGCACCGCGTGGTCGTCTACGACGTGCGCGGCGCGGGCGAATCCGACAAACCGCGAGCGCGCCAGGCGTACCGGCTGGACCAGCTCGCCGACGACCTCGCCGCGGTGGTCGACGAGGTGCAGCCGTTCGGCAAAGTCCACCTCGTCGCGCACGACTGGGGTTCGATCCAGGCCTGGCACGCGGTCACCGGCGACCAGCTGCGCGGCCGGATCGCTTCCTACACCTCGCTTTCCGGGCCCAGCCTCGATCACGCCGGCGCGTGGTTCCGTGCCCAGCTGACTCGCCCGACGCCGCGTCGTCTCGGGCACGCGCTGCGGCAGTTCCTGCACTCGTATTACATCGTCGCGTTCCAGGTTCCGTTGATCCCGGAACTGTTGTGGCGCACGGGAATCATGCGCACGCTGATCGGGAAGCTGGAGCCTGCCGAATCGGCGCCGAAGACGGCCGACGGCGTGCACGGCCTGAAGCTTTACCGGGCGAACATGGGGCCGCGGCTTTCCCGGCCGCACCCGCGTCCGGCGGAAATCCCGGTGCAGGTGCTCGCGCCGACCGGCGATTCGTACGTCACCACGCCGCTGCAGACCGAGGTCGAGCGCTGGGTTCCGGATCTGCGCGTCCGGCGGGTGATCGGTTCGCACTGGATTACCCGGACCAAACCGGAAGTGGTTGCTGCTGCGGCAGCCGAGCTGATCGCGTCGGTGGAAACCGGCGAGGAAACGCGGGCGCTGCGGCGGGCGCGGGTCGGTCGCGGCAGCGGTCGCTTCGCCCACCACCTCGTCGTCGTGACCGGTGCGGGCAGCGGCATCGGCCGGGAGACCGCGCTGGCGTTCGCGGCCGAGGGCGCGGACGTGGTGGTCAGCGACATCAACGGCGATTCGGCGGCGGAGACCGCGAAACTGGTGCGGGAACGCGGAGTCGATGCCGGCGAGTACACAGTGGACTCTTCGAATGGCGAGGCGGTCGCCCGGTTCGCCGAGCAGGTGCGCGACGAGTTCGGCGTGCCGGACATCGTGGTGAACAACGCCGGGATCGGCATGTCCGGCCCGTTCCTCGACACCACGATCGAGGACTGGGAGAAGGTCGTGGACGTCAACCTGTGGGGCGTGATCCACGGGTGCCGAGCGTTCGCGCCGATGATGCAGGAACGCGCTGAGGGCGGGCAGCTCGTCAACCTCGCTTCTGCCGCGGCTTATCTGCCGTCGAAGATCCTCACCGCTTACGGCACCACGAAGGCCGCCGTGCTCGCGTTGAGCAATGGCTTGCGCGCGGAGTTGGCGTCCGAGGGAATTGGCGTGACCGCGGTTTGCCCGGGGCTGGTGAACACGAACATCACCAAGACCACCAAGTTCGTCGGCGTCGACGAGGTCGAGGAGAAGCGGCGGCAGAAGGAATCGTCGAAGCTCTACGCCCGGCGCAATTTCGGTCCGGAACGAGTGGCGCGCGACATTCTGCGTGCGGTGGAGAAGAACGTCGCGATCCAACCGTCCACTCCGGAAGCGAAGGTCGCACTGGTCCTTTCCCGACTGACGCCGGGGTTGCTGCGTGCGGCGGCGAAACTGGACGTCACGCCGTGAGCCGTCCGCGCCGGATGACCGCGCAGGCCCGGCGGGACGATCTGATCGCGGCCGCACTGGATTTGTTCGGCACCCGGGCTCCGGAATTGGTCACGGTGGACGACATCGTGGCGCGCGCCGAGGTGTCGCGGCCGTTGTTCTACCGGTATTTCCCGAGCCTGCGGGAACTGCAAATGCAGGCACTGCGCACGGTCACCGACGGTTTGGTCGACCGGCTCGCGACGCTTGAGGAAGGCCCGCCGGAAGAACGGCTGCGCGCGGCCGTACGCGGTCTCGTCGATGTCGCCGCGCACTACCGCGAAGGCTATGTCGCGTTGCTGCGCAGCGGTTCAGTCATCGCCACTTCGGAGACGGATGCCGCGATCGACGAGGTCCGCAATCGTGCCGTCGAGCTGATCCTGGAGGCACTCGCGATTCCCGAACCGGCACCGTTGGTGCTGCTGACCCTGCGCTGCTGGACCGCAGTGGTCGAGGGCACGTTGCTGTCGTGGCTGCAGGAGGGCACCGTCCCGCGCGAAACGCTGGACGGCTGGCTGGTCGATCAGCTCACCGCGATGCTCGCCGCCACCGACGCGCACCTGGCCACAACGCCGTGAAGGACTCCTTGGGGGAATCCAATTCCCGCAAGGAGCCCTTCACGGACTCAACTCAGATCTGGGTGACGCTGTCCCAGCCTTCGACCTCGGACGGCGTGCGCGGGCCGGGGCCGACGTACTTCGCCGACGGACGGACCAGGCGGCCGGTCTTCTTCTGCTCCAGGATGTGCGCGGCCCAGCCGGCGGTGCGTGCGGAGGAGAACATCGCGGGCATCATGTGCGGCGGCACCTTCGCGAAGTCCAGGATCACCGCGGCCCAGAACTCGACGTTCGTTTCGATCGGGTGGTCCGGACGGCGTTCGCGCAGCTCGGCCAGCGCGGCCTGCTCCAGCGCGGCGGCCACCTCGTAGCGTTCGGCGCCCAGTTCCTTGCAGGTGCGGCGCAGCACGCGGGCGCGCGGGTCCTCCGCGCGGTACACGCGGTGGCCGAAGCCCATCAGCCGTTCCTTGCGGTCGAGAATGCCCTTGACCAGCGCGCGGGCGTCACCCGAGCGCTCGACCTCCTCGATCATCGGCAGCACGCGCGCCGGGGCGCCGCCGTGCAGCGGGCCGGACATCGCGCCGATCGCGCCGGACAGTGCCGCCGCAACGTCTGCCCCGGTGGAGGCGATGACGCGCGCGGTGAAGGTGGAGGCGTTGAGGCCGTGTTCGGCGGCGGAAACCCAGTACGCGTCGACCGCTTTGACGTGCGCCGGGTCCGGCTCGCCGCGCCAGCGGATCATGAAGCGCTCAGTGATCGACTTGGCCTCGTCGACCCGCGACTGCGGCACCGCGGGCTGGCCGATGCCGCGCGCGGACTGCGCGACGTAGGACAGCGCCATCACCGAAGCACGGGCGAGCTGGTCACGCGCCTCCTCGTCGGTGATGTCGAGCAGCGGCCGGTAACCCCAGATCGGGGCGAGCATGGCGAGCGCGGACTGGACGTCGACCCGGACGTCGCCGGTGTGCACCGGAAGCGGGAACGGCTCGGCGGGCGGAAGCCCGGTCCCGAACCGCCCGTCCACCAGGAGCCCCCATACGTCGCCGAAGGTCACCTTCCCGGCGAGGTCCTCGATGTCGACGCCGCGGTAGCGCAGCGCGCCGCCGTCCCGATCGGGTTCGGCGATTTCGGTCCGAAACGCGACGACGCCTTCGAGTCCAGGCCGGAACCCGTCGTCGGCTTCGTTGGTGGTGCTGATCGTGGAGGTAGTCACTCTTCGCGAACCCTTTCGATGCGCATTCCCCGGCTGTGTTGTGCACGCGCGGACGGGATACACGCTGGCTCCTTGCGCGCCTCATCGCACGGTGGGACAAACCATGCTCCCTTTACCCGGCTGGGGCAACGGAAGATGTCGTGGTTTCGGTCACGATTACGAGAACGATTCAGTCCAGGTGAGCCCGGGACGCTACTTTCTCCCGTCGAGTGAGGTGACCGCTGACTGGTACCCCGGTGGCCCGCAGGTGAACCCCGGCTTGCGGAGACGGGCGGGTGTCACGCTCGGTGAGCGGGGCGGTCGCCAGGCGTGCTCCAGCAGCGGCGGGCCGCCATTGGCGGCGAATTGGGTCTTGAACGAACTGCCGGGCGGCACTTCGCCTGGATCAGCTCTTCGGCAGGAGCGGTTCGAGGGCGGTGGCGCACTTCTCCGCGGCTGGCCTCGGCTGTGGGCAGGCCTGACGCGACGCCGAGTTCTGCCCTGGAACGAGGCTCGACAGCCATAATGACCGTGCAGTGCCCAGGTGAACTCAGCGGTTCGGGCTGCTCGATGGAGGGGTGGCCGTTGACGTCGCCTCGCCGGGCCGTTTCCGGGTGAAGAATGTTGTCTGTATGGAGCTTGTCCTCTTGCGGAACCAGGCTCACGTCGAGACCGTTGGCCATGCCGGCGGAGGCTTCCGCGAGGCACAAGAACGGGTGTGGTCGGCAAGGGCAGGGGCGGCCTTGGGGAAACCCTGGCCATCGAGGATCTGGTCCAGCAACGCGCATTGATTCCGCGCCGCGAACGGGTTGCCTGCCGTTGGTGCGGTGGCCGGGGACGACGGCCTGTCCGGCTGAGGCGTTCCGACGACCGGGCCGGAGGAGCATCCAGCCACCACTATGCCGAGGGTGCCGAGTGATACAGAGCAGCTTTTGCTCGGGCGGGGTTCACTTGCCGCCCGATTTCTTCTCAAGTTCGGCGAACGAGACGGTATGTGTCCTTCGCTTGTTCGACGCCTATCCTCATGTGCTCCAGGTTGGGCAGCAGGGAGTCGGTATCCCCGTCTGCCGACCTTGGTGTTGACCTTGGCTACTTCCTCGGCGTATTTGGAGGAGCCGATCTCGGCCATCCGGTTGCCGCCGTCGAGGAAGAAGGCGCGGGCCTTGATATGCGCTGGCTTCGTTGACCGCGAACGAGCCGTCTTGCGCGAGGGTCCTGAGCCGGGCTTCCCGAATTTCGCGCCCGTCGTAGCTCCCCTCCGCCGCTTCGACCGACGATCCCCGCAGGACAGAGATTGGCGGGCCATCGCACTCGCTGGCAGCTGACCGCGGGTGACCCGCCAGGTAAAAACTGCGTTGCCGAATCAGGCGGAGCGGTCTCTCCGGTGGTAGACCTTTGCCATGCACCTGAGCCCGCAGGAACGCGACAAACTGCTGGTCCACGTCGCGGCGGACGTTGCTCGCAAACGGCTTGAACGCGGTCTTCGGCTCAATTACCCCGAAGCCGTCGCGCTCATCACCGACTACGTGCTGGAGGGCGCTCGCGACGGGCGCACGGTCAGTGAGCTCGCCGCGGGCGGGCGCACCGTGCTGACCCGGGCGCAAGTGCTCGACGGGGTGCCGGAAATGGCCGATTCCGTCCAGGTGGAAGCCACTTTTCCGGATGGCACGAAACTCGTCACAGTGCACGAACCGATCGGTTGAGGAGGAATTCTTGCGGCCAGGCGAGATCATTCCCGGCGACGAGCCGGTGCCGCTGAATCCGGGGCGCGCCCGGATTCGGCTGCGTGTGCGCAATCTCGGCGACCGGCCGGTGCAGGTCGGTTCGCACTATCACTTCGCCGCGGTCAATCCCGGCCTGGAGTTCGACCGCGAAGCCGCCCGCGGGCACCGGCTCGACGTGCCCGCCGGGACCTCGGTGCGCTTCGAACCCGGCATTGATCGGGAAGTCGATGTGGTTCCGCTCAGCGGAAACCGGCGGGTGCCGGGGCTGCGCGCCGAATATGCCGGGGAGTTCTGATGCCGGAGATCGACCGTGTCCGCTACGCCGAGCTGTTCGGCCCGACCGCAGGGGACCGGATCCGGCTCGCGGACACCGATCTGCTGATCGAGGTGACCGAGGACCGGTCGATCGGTCCTGGCGGCAGCGGCGACGAGGTGCTTTTCGGCGGCGGGAAGGTGATCCGCGAGTCGATGGGCCAGGGCATGGCGACCCGCGCCGAGGGAGCGCCGGACCTGGTGATCACCGGCGCGGTGATTCTCGACCACTGGGGTGTGGTGAAGGCCGACGTCGGCGTCCGTGACGGACGCGTCGTCGGCATCGGGAAGTCGGGTAATCCAGACACTATGGACGGTGTCGATCCAGCGTTGGTGATCGGCCCGGCCACGGAGGTGCTGTCGGGCAACGGGAAGATTCTCACTGCGGGTGGCATCGACTGTCACGTGCATTTCGTCTGCCCGCAGCTGGTGGACACCGCGCTCGCGGCCGGACTGACCACTTTGGTCGGCGGCGGCACCGGACCGAACGAGGGCAGCAAGGCGACCACGGTGACGCCCGGTGCCTGGAATCTTGGCCGGATGTTGTCCGCAATGGACGGACAACCGGTGAATGTGTTGCTGCTGGGAAAAGGAAACACTGTCCGGCATGAAGCTCTGCGGGAGCAGTTGGCGGCCGGAGCGGGCGGGTTCAAGCTGCACGAGGACTGGGGTTCGACGCCAGCCGCGATCGACGCCTGTCTCACTGTCGCCGACGAATCCGGCGTACAGGTCGCGATCCACACCGACACGCTCAACGAGGCCGGGTTTCTGGAGTCCACTGTGGAGGCGATCGGCGGCCGGTCGATCAACGCCTACCACACCGAGGGCGCTGGCGGCGGGCACGCGCCGGACATCATCGAGGTGTCCGGAATGGCGAACTTCCTTCCCTCGTCCACGAATCCGACCCGGCCGCACACCGTCAACACTCTCGACGAGCACCTCGACATGCTGATGGTGTGCCACCACCTGAACCCGTCGGTGCCCGAGGATCTCGCCTTCGCGGAAAGCCGGATCCGGCCGAGCACGATCGCCGCCGAGGACGTGCTGCACGACCTGGGTGCGATCTCGATGATGAGTTCCGATTCGCAGGCGATGGGGCGGATCGGCGAGGTGATCATCCGGACCTGGCAGACCGCGCACGTGATGAAAGGCCGCCGCGGCGCACTTCCCGGCGATGGCGCCGCGGACAACCTGCGTGCCCGTCGTTACGTCGCGAAGTACACGATCAACCCGGCGATCGCGCACGGAATGGACTCGGAGATCGGCTCGGTGGAGGTCGGCAAGCTCGCCGATCTGGTGTTGTGGGAACCGAAGTTCTTCGGCGTGCGCCCGCATGTGGTGTTGAAGGGCGGTTTCCCGGCGTGGGCGGCGATGGGAGACGCGAACGCTTCGATTCCCACGCCGCAACCGGTGCTGGCAAGGCCGATGTTCGGTGCCGCGCCCGCTGTAGCGGCTGCGTCCAGTCTGCATTTCGTGGCTCCGGAAGCGCTGGATTCCGGTGTGGCTGAACAATTCCGCATCGCCCGGCCGTTGGTGCCGGTCGCCAGCACCCGCCGCCGGACGAAAGCGGACATGGTGCTGAACGACGCGACTCCGGAAGTGCGAGTGGACCCGGACAGCTTCGCGGTACGCGTGGACGGAGAGCTGATCGAACCGCATCCGGTGGCCGAATTGCCGATGGCGCAACGGTATTTCCTGTTCTGATGGACCCGGTCGCGCTCATTCTCGCCGACTCCCGGTTCCCGGGTGGCGGGCACGTGCATTCCGGCGGCCTCGAAGAGGTGGCCGCGCGCGGACTGGTCCGGTCCGAACGAGACTTGCCAGGATTCCTCTTCGGACGGTTGCGTACCGCGGGATTCCTCGCCGCCGCGTTCGCCGCCGGCTCAGCGCACGCCGCGGCACGGGCCGTCGAGAGTGTTCATTGGCGACGGCTCGATCAGGAACTCGACGCCCGCACGCCGTCGCTCGCGCAACGGGAAGCGTCGCGAGCGCAAGGCCGGGGCACGGCGCGAGCCGGACGTGCCGCGTGGCCGTCGCCGGTGCTGTCCCAGTTGCTCACCGAGACCCCGCGCCCGCACCATCCGATCATCAGCGGCGCGCTCGTCGGCATCAGCGGCGGCAGCCCGTTCGACGCGGCCATGGCGGTCGCTTACCTCGCCGTGAGCGGTCCGGCGAGTGCGGCGGTTCGCCTGCTCGGGCTGGATCCGTTCGCCGTGAACGCGGTGGTCGCGCGGCTTGCCGGACCGTTGCGCGAAGTCAGCGGCCAGGCCGCCGAGACCGCCGGTGCCGATCCGGCCGATTTGCCAGCACCAGCGTCGCCGGCGCTGGATCTGTTCGCCGAGGAACATGCTCGGCATCACCAGGAAGAGGTGCGTCTCTTTGCCAGCTGAACACGGTCACGGGCACTTCCACGCGGTCAACTTCGACCCGGCCGCCGCCGAACCGGACCACTACGACGCGGTGCCGACCGCCGGACGCGCGTACCGGATCGGCATCGGCGGCCCGGTCGGCAGCGGCAAGACCGCACTCACCGCCGCGCTGTGCCGCGCGCTCGGCGGAGAACTGAATCTGGCCGTGGTCACCAACGACATCTACACGACCGAGGACGCCGACTTCCTGCGCCGGGCAGGCGTGCTGGACCCGGAACGGATCGCGGCCGTGCAGACCGGAGCTTGCCCGCACACCGCGATCCGCGACGACATCACCGCGAACCTCGACGCGGTCGAAGGGCTGGAGGAGAAGTTCCCCGGCCTGGAGCTGGTCATCGTGGAAAGCGGCGGCGACAACCTCACCGCGGTGTTCAGCCGAGGGCTGGCCGACAGCCAGATCTTCGTGGTCGACGTCGCGGGCGGGGACAAGGTGCCGCGCAAGGGCGGCCCCGGCGTGACGACGGCCGACCTGCTGGTGATCAACAAAACCGACCTTGCGCCGCTGGTCGGTGCCGATCTGACCGTGATGACCTCGGACGCCCACCACATGCGGGGCGACCTGCCGGTGTTCACCCAGTCCCTAGTGGACACTCCGGACGCTCCCGCCGTGGCGGACTGGGTGCGCTCGCTGGTGCCGGTCCGGCAGGGGTGAAAGCACACGCACGCCTGGTCGCCGCCCTCGACGACGGGCGGACGGTGCTGCGAGAACTGAAGTCGATGGCACCGCTGACGCTCGTCCCGCGTCGCCGGCGCGGCCCCGGCGCGGTGGTGCACCTGGTCAACTCGGCCACCGCTCCGCTCGGCGGCGATGAGCTGCGGCTCGATGTCCACGTCGGGGCAGGTGCGGAACTGAAGCTGTCCGGCGTCGCGGCGACCCTCGCCTTGCCCGGTCTGCGGGCGGTACCGAGCTGGTCCACTGTGGAGGTGATCGTCGAGGACGGTGGTTGCTTCGAGTACCTGCCGGAGCCGACCGTCGTCACCGCCCGCGCCGAGCACGTCGCAGTACTGCGCGCGGACCTGGCCGCCGGTGCCCGGTTCCGCACCCGCGAAGTCCTCGTCCTCGGCCGAGAAGGCGAACGTCCGGGGCGGTTGTCCACCACGGTGCACGTGACCTGCGGCGGAGTCCCGGCACTCCGGCAGACGCAGACCGTCGGCGATGCGCTTTTGGACGCGAGCCTCGCGGTATTGGCCCGACAGCGGGTGCTGGTGACGGAGGTCGAGTTCGGCGGCGAGCGCGGTCCCGCGGAGTCAGGCCCGTGGTGGTCGCGAACGCCGCTGGCCGCGGGCGGGACGGTGACCACCGCGCTGGCCCCGGACGTCGTGACGGCCACAGCTCTGGATCGATCACGGACCAGCAGGTGAACAGCGGATGGCGGCCAGGCGTGGCAGGAGTCACCGTTCGGTGGGTTTCGCCGGGACACCGCGACCCAATACCGTCGCTGGATAGCCGTGATTCGACACCCTCACCAGGGGTAACGGAGGTTGGGCCGGATGACACCGGAGATCGACGAGGCGGTCGTGCGGCTGCCTGGCATGCGGGTGGCTTACGACAGCGCGCCGTTCGACGAGTCGGCGCTCGCGGCCACGTGGCATGACCAGCTGGAAAGCTGGCTGAGCCAGGCGGTGTCCGAAGCACTCGCGGAACCCAACGCGATGGTGCTCGCGACCGCCGACGCCGAAGGCCGGCCTTCCTCGCGCACGGTGTTGTGCAAGGGCTTCGACGAACGCGGAGTGGTTTTCTACACGAACTACACGTCGGCGAAGAGCCACGACCTCACGGCGACGCGCTACGCGTCGGCCACGTTCCCCTGGTATCCGCTGCACCGCCAGGTGACGGTCCGCGGCGAGGTCGAAAAGGTCAGTGCCGACGAGACGGCCGCCTACTGGGCCCAGCGCCCGCGCGGGTCGCAGCTGGGAGCGTGGGCGTCGCCGCAGTCGCGAGTGGTCGACGGACGGCGCGCGCTCGATAACGCCCTGCGCAACATTGAACGCCGCTTCGCCGACGTCGAGCAGATCCCGGCCCCGCCGCACTGGGGAGGCTGGCGCATCCGCCCGGACTTCGTCGAGTTCTGGCAGGGCCGCGAAGACCGCCTCCACGACCGCCTCCGCTTCCACCGCACCCACGACGGCTGGCACGTGGAGCGGTTGGCTCCCTGATTCCTTGCTTCGGACGCCGCCTCTGGGCTTCGGCCTGGAGGCGGCGTTTCTTTTCGGGGCTGGCTTTCGCGGGCTGGGGTCGGCGGGGATGCGTCCCACCGTGGCCTTGGGGTTTCTCAGTAGCGCGGTGTGTGACGGGTTCGCGGTAGCGGTGCTCGTCAGTGCTTTGCCGAGCACGCTGCTCGAGGAGACGCGCCGGGCGGTTTTTCTCCCGCTGGAGTCCTTTCGGCAGCTCGTGGCGGGCCGTCGGCAGGCGGCGAAACCCCTGCGGGCGCATGGGCGAGGTGCGCGCGAAGTCGTTCCTGGCCGATGGGAGCGGAGAGCCCCGCGGTTCGGGCGGTGCTGCGCATCGCTGTAGCGAGACTGCACCCACCAGCTACTGAGAAACCTCATTGGGCCGATTGCTGCGCGGTGGACGGGCGGATGCGGTGGGCTTCTGGCCGAGGCAGTCGGCACCGCGCTGGGCGGTCCGGCGAATGCGGTGTTTGGTGTGTGGGATGCACCCAACCCCACATCGGGTGCGTGGGATGCACTCACTGTGGCATTGGGGCGCTTCGCCCCGCCCACCAGCCGCCGCCCAGTCCGTCTTCAGCCAAGCCCCGGCCGTCGGCAACCTCGCCCTCGCCAGCCTGCGGGGAAAATCACCTGCGCCAGCTTCGTTAGCACAACTAAGCTGATGGCTCGTGACTTCAGAACCGGGGATACGCCCGCCCCGTACCGGGGCTCGCAAGCTCCTCGGCCGGATCGTCGTCGACACTCGTCCGCTCAAGATTCCGGCGTTCCGGCGGCTGTGGATGTCCACCGCGGTGACCGCGGTCGGGTCGCAGCTCACCGCGGTCGCGGTGCCGAAGCAGGTTTTCGATATCACCGGATCGTCCGGTTACGTCGGGCTGACCGGCGCGGTCGCGCTCGTTCCGTTGCTCGTGTTCGGGCTGTGGGGCGGGGCGATCGCGGACGCGGTCGACCGGCGGAAGCTGCTGCTCGTCACCAACGTCGGCGTCGCGGTCACCTCCGCGCTGCTGTGGCTCCAGGCGTTCGCCGGGATGAATTCGGTGTGGCTGGTGCTCGGGCTGCTCGCCGCGAACCAGGCGTTTTTCGCGATCAACATGCCCACGCGCGGCGCGGTCGTCGCGCGCCTGGTGCCTGCTCCGCTCTTGCCGTCGGCGAACGCGCTCAACACCACGATGTCCACGTTCGGCGCGGTGTTCGGGCCGCTGTTCGGCGGGGCGCTGATCCCGGTGATCGGATTGTCCACTTTGTACTTGGTGGACGTCTGCGCGCTGGCGATCACGCTGATCGCGGTGTGGCGGCTGCCCTCGATCCCGCCGCTCGGCGAGGGGACGCGCAAGGCGGGCATCGGCTCGGTCGTCGACGGATTCCGTTATCTGGCCCACCAGAAAGTGCTGCTGGCGTCGTTCGTCGTGGACATCATCGCGATGGTCGCCGGCATGCCGCGCGCGTTGATCCCGGAGATGGCCGAGCGGACGTTCGGCGATCCGCCCGGCGGCGGTCCGGCGCTCGGCATGCTCTACGCCGCGCTGCCCGCGGGCGCGATGCTGATCGGGTTGTTCTCCGGCTGGCTGCACCGGGTGCAGCGCCAGGGTGCGGCGGTCGTCCTCGCGATCTGCTGCTGGGGTGCGGCGATGGCGGCGTTCGGGCTCGCGCATTCGCTGTGGCTGGCCGTGCTCTTCATGGCGCTCGGCGGTGCGGCGGACATGGTCAGCTCGGTCTACCGGCAGGCGATCCTGCAGACCGCCACCACTGACGAGATGCGCGGACGGCTTCAGGGCGTGTTCACCGTGGTCGTCGCGGGCGGACCGCGGATCGCCGACCTCACGCACGGCTGGTCCGCCGCGGCGTGGGGGACCAGGGTCGCGGCGACCGGCGGCGGGCTGCTGGTGATCGTGCTGGTGGTGGCTTCGCTGGCCGTTCTGCCCGGGTTCTGGCGGTATCGGGCTCCGGTGGAAGAGGGCCACTGACAGTAGTGTTACTCCGTTCGGAATAGCATGCCCGATATGCGTGCATATCCGATCGCTCTGCTGATCTCCGCCGCCGCTGTTCTCACTGCCTGCTCTTCTGGTGAGCAGAAAGCCGCCGCGCCCGCTCCGCCGCCCGCGAGCAAGGCCCCGGCCTCCTCGTCCGCGCCCGCCGCCAAGGCCGCCGACACCTGCGCCTTGCTGCCGTCCGACGACGTCAGCAAGGCGATCAAGATCCCCGGCATCACGTCGAAAGCCGGCCCCGCCCACGACAATCCGAGCAACGGCGGCAAGGCCACGAGCTGCGAATACGTCGTCGAAGGCAAGACCGCCGGCGCGCTCGCGGTGACCCGCTACGAGGGCCGCAAGGCCAAGCCCGCCGACATGATCGCCGCGATCAAGAAGGCCAAGCCGGGCGCGGTCGACGTGCCGGGCTTCGCGGACGGCGCTGTTTTCTACACCGACGAGCAGAAGACCGCCACGCTCGCCGCGGCCAAGGTGTCCAACGGGGTCCCGGTGCTGGTCAACTACACCGGACCGGTCAAGATGACCAAGGAAATGATGACCCCGCTCGTGCACACGGCGGTCGCCAAGGCCTGACCGGCCGACTTTCCGTACCCGTCCGGACAAGGCACACTAACCGCCCATGACGGACGTGAGCGAGGGCACATCCAAGGTCGCCGAACCGGCATTGCTGCGGGTCATGGGCCCGAAGCTGCTGCTGTTCTTCGTGGTCGGGGACATCATCGGCACCGGCGTGTACGCGCTGACCGGGCAGGTGGCCGGACGCGTCGGCGGCGCGTTGTGGCTGCCGTTCCTGCTGGCGTTCGTGGTCGCCTTCATGACCGCGTTCAGCTATCTCGAACTGGTCGGCAAGTATCCGCGCGCGGCCGGCGCGGCGCTGTACACGAACAAGGCGTTCGGGGTGCCGTTCCTGACCTTCATGGTCGCGTTCGCGGTGATGTGCTCCGGGATCACGTCCGCGTCGTCGGCCGCGGTGGCGTTCGGCGCTACCTATCTCGCGGCGTTCGTGAAGCTGCCGACGGTGCTGGTCGGCATCGCGTTCGTGCTCCTGCTGGCGTTGATCAACTTCCGTGGCGTCGGCGAATCGGTGAAGGCCAACGTCGTCCTCACCTGCATCGAACTGTCCGGGCTGTTGATCATCATCGGCGTCGGCGTGTGGGCGGTGCTGAACGGGGACGGCGAACCGTCGCGGCTGGTCGAGATCGACACCGCGGACAAGACGTGGCTGGTCGCCATCTCCTCGGCGACGTCGCTGGCTTTCTTCGCGATGGTGGGCTTCGAGGACTCGGTGAACATGGCCGAGGAATGCCATGACCCGGTACGGATTTTCCCGCGCGCGATGCTGTGGGGCATGGTCATCGCCGCGACGATCTACGTCCTCGTCTCAGTGACGTCGTCGCTGCTGGTCCCGGCCGCCGAGCTGGCCGGCGCGAAGAGCGACGCGCTGCTGAAGGTGCTCGATGTCGGCGCGCCGGGCTTCCCGCGCGAGATCTTCTCCGCCATCGGCCTGTTCGCGGTGATCAATTCCGCCTTGATCAACATGCTGATGGCCAGCAGGCTGCTGTACGGCCTCGCGAACGAACGCGTCCTGCCGCCAGTGTTCGGCCGCGTGCACCCGACTCGCCGGACGCCGTGGGTGTCGATCATCTTCACCAGCGTCATCGCCATCGGCCTGGTGTCCTTTGTGGACATCAGCGCGCTCGGCGGGACGACCGCGTTGCTGCTCCTCGTGGTCTTCGCCATCGTCAACATCGCGCTCTTGGTGCTGCGCAAGGACAAGGTGTCGCACAAGCACTTCCGTGCGCCGACCGTGGTGCCGGTGCTGGCCGCCGTGTTCTGCCTGTACCTGGTCAGCCCGCTGTCCGGCCGCCCGGCGCAGGATTACCAGGTGGCCGGCATCCTGCTCGCCGTCGGTCTCCTGTTGTGGGTGGTGAACCTCCTGGTGAAGCGGGCGCTCAGTGGTGCGTCATCGCGGCCTGGAGCCACCAGGCGCTGAACCCGGCGATCTTCGCGTCGACCACCAGCGGACGATCAAGCCCGGCAGTGACCCGCGTCGCCACTTCGTCGAGGTCTTCCTTGGCGCGGACGGTGACCGCGTCGCAGCCGTAACCGCGTGCGATGGCGGCGATATCGGTGTCCGGGAAGGTGACCGTGTCGGCCGGATGTCCGCCGGGCTCGAAGAAATACACCTCGGCACCGTAAGCGTGGTCGTTGTAGACGACGATGAGCATCGGCAGCTTCAGCCGTACGACGGTTTCCAGTTCGGCGATGCTCATCAGGAACCCGCCGTCGCCGCACGCCGCGACCGGGAAGCGGTCCGGCTGGGCGAGCGCCGCGCCGATCGCGGTGGCCAGCCCGAGGCCGATCGACTGGAACGCCTGGGTGAAGCAGAACCCGTTCTCGTCCGGGACGTCCAGGTACATCGTGGGGTAGCCCATGAAGTTGCCGGAATCGACGCCGACCACCCGGTTGGCCGGAATGAGTTCGTCCAGCGCGGCGGACAATGTGCGCGGATCGATGACCTCGGCGGTCCCGGCGTCCTCGTGTTCATTGTCGCGCCAACGGATCTCCCGGGAAATCCGGTCCTTAAGACCGTCGCTGCGATATCCATTGTGGACTTCAACCAGTTCGGCGACCGCTTGCGCCGTGCCGCCGACATCGCCGACGATGCCGAGGTCGACCGGCCGGTTCCGGCCCAGCGCGGCGGATTCCAGATCGACCTGCACCAGCGTGGTTTCCGGCGAGAGCAGCCGTCCGTGCGCGGTGGTCCAGTCATTGAGCGCGGATCCCCAGCCGACGACGACGTCCGCGCCCTGGATCAGCTCGGTCGTCAGCGGAGACGAAAACCCGCCGGACACCCCGATTGCCCATGGTTCGCCAGTGAACAGTCCTTTCGCGACCGCACCCTCGGCAAGCAACGCTCCGCAACGGTCCGCCAAAGCGGCCAATTCGGTCCGGGCGGCCCGAGAACCGCGTCCACAAAGGAATACTGGACGCTCGGCTCGCTGCAGGACGGAAGCGAGGGCCTTCACCTCCGCCTCGGCGGCGCGCGGCTGCGGCAGCGCCTCGATCGCGGTCAGCTCGTCGAGGAGACTTTCGTCGAACGGCTCGGCCTGAACCTCCAACGGGAGTCGCAAAAGGACGGTCCGCCGGTCCTGGCGAGCTTGAGCGAACGCCCGCCGTGCGTCGGCCAGCGCGGTTTTCGCTGACCGCACCAGAATGCTGCTCGCTCCCACGGACCGAGCCAGCGCGTCTTGGTCGAGGTGAAAGTTCGACAGCGGATCCGTCGCCTCGCCGGTCACGACGATCAGCGGCGTCCGGCTCTTCGCCGCCTCGCCGATTCCGGTGGTCGCGTTGCTTAGCCCGCAGCCCTGGTGCACCGACACCGCGGCGACCTCGCCGCCGCACCGTGCGTAGGCGTCGGCCATCGTGGTCGCGCCACCCTCGTGCCGGGCCGCGACGAACTCGGCCCCGCCCTGGATCAGGCCATTGGTGAAGTGGAAGTTCCCGCTCCCCACCACGCCGAACGCCTTGCGGACGCCGAATCGCGCCAACGCGATCCCGACGGCTTGGGCAACGTTCACGACTGAACTCCCGGGGTCACCGCGAGCACTCGCGCCGGGCTGCCGGTCCCGCCGACGATCGGCAGCGGGCAAACCACGACGAGCGCACCGGCCGGCGGCAGCGAGCCCAGATTCTGCAAAGAAGTAATGCCGTACTTGTCCGCGCCGAGCAAGTGGTGGTGCGCGGGCATCGGCGGGTCGAGCGCGAAGCCGTTTCCGGCGTCGATGCCGACAGTTTCCACGCCGTAGCCGGCGATCGGCGTTTCCTCGGCGAGCCACTTCGCGGCGGCGGCCGAGATGCCGGGGGTATGGCTGGCCCCGTCGGAGAAATTGAGGAACGCGTCGCGATCTTGCGCGTACTGGTCCCACCCGGAGTGCACGAGCAGCCAGCCGCCCGCGCGCAACGGTCCGTGCTCGGCTTCCCAGGCGCGGATGTCGTCGGTCTCCAGCAGGAAGTCCGGATCGTGGGCGACGCGCGCGGAGATGTCGAGGACGTGCGCGGGACCGATCAGCCTGCCGACCGGCAGCTGCGCGACGTCCGCTCCGTCGCGGTTGGAGATCCAGTGCCGCGGCGCGTCGAGGTGAGTGCCGATGTGCTCGCCGGTGTGGATGTTGTTGTGCCGCCACAGCGGTCCGGAATCGTCGAACTCGCTGACCGATTCGAGGCTGAAGTCGATCAGGTTCGCGAACGGCTCGGGCAATCGCAGGGTCGGGGTGGCGGCACTGAGCTTGTTGGTGAGGTCGACGACCTGCAGCCGGCCCTGCGCCAGCTGGGCCAGGAGCTGGTCGACCCCGGTTTCGGCGGGGGTGCTCATCGGTGCGTCCTCTCGGTCGCGGGGCGCGCTATTGCGGATCCTTGACGGTCGTTGACAGCGCGGAAGGCCATATCTACAGTACCGGTTTCAGCAGCACTGACGGAATAGCTGCCGGAGATCAGTCAGGGTGAACGCGGAGCCTCGACCAGGGCGTCCGGCGCCAGCCGGAGCATCGACGCACGGTGCTCGCGCCGTTACGGTGGCGAACGGACCGGTCGCCCGCCAGCCAAGGAACGGAGTGTCGTGACCGACCAGCCCAGCCCAGCCGCTTTCCGGGCGCATTTCCCCGCCTTCGCCGACTCGGTGCACCTCGCGAGCTGCAGCCAGGGCGCGCTCTCGGACGCGCTGACCGCGGAGCTTTTCGAGTTCCAGCACACGATCCGCGAGCACGGGGCGCCCTGGGACAAGTGGATGGCGAAGGTCGCCGAGGCGCGGGCTTTGTTCGCCCGGCTGATCGGCGCGGACGCGGACGACATCGCCGTCGTGCCGTCCGCGTCCGAGGGCGCGTATCAGGTCGCGTCCACCCAAGCATGGCCGGCGCGGCCGGGAATTGTCACGACCGACCTGGAATTCCCTTCGCTGGGCCATGTTTGGCTCGCGCAGCAGGGTCGTGGCGCGGACGTTCGGTTCGTCGCGCACCATGACGGACTGGTCGACACCGAGGATTACGCCGCGCTTGTCACCGAGCGGACGCAACTGGTCTCCGTTCCGTTGGTCAGCTACGCCAACGGGTTGCGCTTCCCGGTGCGTGAAGTTGCCGCACTGGCCCGGGAAAACGGCGCGCGAAGCTTTGTCGACGCTTACCAGGGCCTCGGCGTCGAGCCGGTCGACGTCGCCGAACTCGGCTGCGATTACCTCGTCAGCGGCAGCCTGAAATACCTGCTCGGCATCTCTGGGATCGCGTTCCTCTATGTGCGGCCGGGCTTGCGCGACGCGGTTTCCCCGCCGCTGACTGGCTGGTTCGGCCGCACGAACCCGTTCGAATTCGATCCGCGGCACCTCGACTATCCCGAGCACGCCCGCCGTTTCGAGACCGGGACGCCGTCGATCCCGTCCGCGTACGGCGCGGTTGCCGGGCTGAAGCTGATGCGCCAGGTGGACGCGCATCGGGTGCGTGCCCACATCGGCGGGCTGACCGGGCAGCTGCAGCAGCGGTTGCTCGACGCCGGGGAACAGCTCCGGTCTCCGCTGGAGGACGCGCGGCGCGGTCCGCTCGTCGCCTTGGCCGACCGGGATCCCGACGCGCTGGCGGCGTTTCTCGCCGGGCGGCGGATCGTGTGCAGTGCCCGCGGCGACGTGCTGCGGATGTCCTTGCACTACTACAACGTCGAGTCCGACCTCGACGCCGTCGTCGCGGCGATCGCCGAGTACCGGGCGAGCCAGTAGGGAGCAGACATGGCCGAGTCCCCGTCCCCGAACCGGTTGCAGCGGAGGCTGCGCGGCAGGCAGTTGACGATGATCGGAATCGGCGGGGCCATCGGCACCGGCCTGTTCCTCGGATCGAGCCTGGCGATCTCGCACGCGGGACCGGCCGTGGTGCTCGCCTACGTCCTTTGTGGACTGGTTGCCCTGGCGATTTCCTGGGCGCTGGCGGAAATGGTGGTGGTGCATCCGGCCGCGGGCGCGTTCGGCAGCATCGCGCACAAGTATCTCGGCGCGGGCAGCGGGTTCGTGGTGCGCTGGGCGTACTGGGCCATGCAAGTGATCGCGATCGGCGGCGAGACGATCGCGGCCGGGGTATATGTCCAGTTCTGGTGGCCGCGGATTCCGCTGTGGGTGCCGGTCGCGGTGTTCTCGCTGCTGGTGATCGTCGTCAACGGGGCGGCGGTGCACATTTTCGGTGAGTTCGAGTACTGGTTCGCGATGATCAAGGTGTGCGCGATCCTGGTGTTCGTCGCACTCGGCCTGATCCTCGTCTTCTTCGGCCTGCCGAAGGCTCCTGCGCCGGGTCTCACGAACCTCAGTGCGGGCGGCGGATTCCTGCCGAACGGCGTGTCCGGCCTGTTGCTGGCCATGGTGTTCGTGCTGTTCAGCTACATCGGCACCGAGGTGGTTTCGGTGACCGCGGCCGAATCCGAAAACCCGACTCGCGACATCCCGCGCGCGGCTCGGGCAATGGTGGTGCGGCTGGCGATCTTCTATGTCGCGGCAATGCTGGTGGTCGTGCTGGTGGTGCCGTGGACGGTCACCGGCGAAGGCGGATCTATTACGGCCAGCCCGTTCGTCCGCGTCTTTCAGGCCGCTGGAGTTCCGGCAGCGGCGACGGTCATGAACTTCGTGGTCCTGACCGCCGCGTTGTCGAGCGCGAACACCAACCTCTATCTCACCACGCGCATGTTGCATTCCCTTGCCGAACACCGATTCGCCCCGTCCTTGGCCGGACGGCTGACCCGGTCTGGAGTGCCGCGCAACGCGCTCGTGCTGTCCACCGCGGGCCTGGTGATCGCGACCATCCTGTCCAAGAATTCCGATTCCAACGCGTATCTCGTGCTGTTCGGCATTTCGATCTTCGCCGCGCTCGTCGTATGGATGATCATTCTGGTGACGCACCTGGCATTCCGGATCCGCCGTCGCCGCGCCGGGCTGCCGCCTTCGCCAGTGCGGTTGTGGGGTGCGCCAGTGGTGAACGTCGTGGTGATCGCTTTCCTTGCCATCGTGCTGATTTCGACGTTCTGGATCGAAGGTCTCGACCCGGCGTGGAAGTTCGGGATTCCGTTCTTCGTCCTGCTGGTGGTGGCATACCTGGTGCTGCGAATGACCGGACGGACGAAGCAGGCCGCGGAAGCGGAATTGGAGGATTCGACGCTGGTCCGCGAGAAGGCCTGATCACGGGGTGAGATGGGCGGCGAGTTCGGCTGCCGCCTCCCGCACCTTGGCGGCGAAATCCGTGTCCTCGGGCTGTTCGGTCCATCGCTCGAAAGCGGTTTGAAAGATCGCGATGCCGACCTGGGCGAGCATCTTCGCGCTCGATTCAGTCGCCCCTCGTTCCTGCAGTGCTTCGACGACGGCAGAGGTGACGGCTGCCAGTTTCGTGCGCTCGCGTTCCTGCAGTTCCGGGCTGGACGCGATGATCGCCCGGCGTTGCGCGGCATGTGAAACCAGGCCAGCGAACAAATCGCCAACGTCGACCAGCGCGGCCAGCAGTGCTGGGAACGGCGGAAGCGCCGCATCGGCGCGCCGGACCGCGCCGGCCATCGCGTCCGGGAGTCGTTCCGACCCGGCGAACAACACGTCGCGTTTGTCCGCGAAGTAGCGCGAGAACGTGCGCCGGGTCAGTCCGGCGCGCTCGGTGATCTGTGTGACTGTGGCGTTCTCGTAGCCGTGCTCGGCGAACAGCTCCAGCGCGGCCGCGCGGAGCCGCTCCTTGGCTTCGGGATCCCAGCGCGGCATGCAGTGATCTTAACAGTGATGACTCAGTGGGTCATCACTGCTACTGTTGATGTCTCACTGAGTCATCAACCTCCGGAAGGATCGCTCATGTCTTTACGTGACCAGCGGGTTGTCGTTATCGGCGGCAGCTCGGGAATGGGATTGGCGACCGCTCAGGCGGCAGCGGCGGCGGGTGCGTCCGTCACGATCGCGGCAAGCGGCAAGGAACGACTGGACGCGGCGCTCGCCGAATTGCCGGACACCTGCGAAGGATTCGTCACCGACGTACGCGACGCCGCGAACGTTGCGGCCCTGTTCGAGCACGTCGGCATGCTCGACCACCTCGTTTACACGGCAGGTGACGCGCCACATCAGCGGCCGCTCGCTGACCTGTCGCTCGAAGACGCGCAGAGCGGGTTCTACGTCCGTTATTGGGGCGTCGTCAGCGCGGTGAAGCACGCCGCGCCGCGGATCCGCCCGGGCGGTTCGATCGTGCTGACATCCGGGATCATCGGCGTCCGCCCGACGCCCGGCGCGGCGCTCGCGGCCGGTTCCGTCGGCGCGGTCGAGGGGTTGGCGCGCGGTCTGGCGGTCGACTTGGCCCCGGTGCGGGTCAACACGGTCCGCCCGGGGCCGGTCCACACGCCGATGTGGGACGGCCTTCCGCAGCCGCAGCTCGACGCGATGGTCGCCGCGTTCACCGAACGAACGCTGACCAAATCGGTCGGCGAGGCGGACCAGGTGGCAGCGACCAATGTGTACTTGATGGAGAACAGTTTCGTCACCGGTGCGGTGATCACCGTGGACGGAGGGTTCGTGCTTACTGGAAGCTGACCTGTTCTCCCGGCTTGAGCAGATGCGGCCGGTCCGCGAGCCCGGCCTGCGTGAAAGCCGGTCGCAGCGTGTCCGGGCCCTGGGTGAAATGCGCCCAATGCTCGAAGTGCGGCCGCGCCCTCGCTGGGCAGCGTGCGGCGTAGTCGCCGACCGGCGGAGTGCGCGCCCCCGGCGAACAGGACAGCGATGTCGATCTGCCGTACTACGTCGAGCGAAGCGCTGTCGCCGCTGACGTAAACGCTCGGCTGGCTCTCGCTTTCGAGCACGAAACCGGTGACTTCGCCGACGAGGCGTTCGCTGCCACCCGGTCCGTGCTGCGCGGGCACTCCGGTGACGCGAACGCCGTCGAGGCGATGGACAGGACGAGCGGGGCATCGAGGGCGTACTTCCGCCCGCCGCGTCCAGGTTGTCCGGTGCTGGTCGTGGGAAAGCAGCACCGCGTCCATCTCGCCGGGGCCAGCGGTCGGGCCGCCGACGTACCGGATGCGCGTCACGCGGGTACTCAACTCGGCGAGGGCTGCGAGGTATTCCGCCGCAGTGCCTGGAATTCGACCGGGCTGTGCGCGCTGAACACCGAGACCTCGTCCTGGTGTTCGCGGGCGAGAGCCTGCAGCCGGGCGAGGTTGGCGCGGCGAGCGGAGCCGTCCATCTGGTTCAGCACCTCGAACGCGCGCATGCCGGGTGGGCAGCGCGGGCTCACCGGGGCGACTTCGCCGTGGAAGAAGTACGCGTCGCCGGCGTGCAGGAGCCAGCCGTCGCCGGTGTCGACCGCGACGCCGGAGTGGCCATGCGTGTGGCCGGGCAGCGGGACGAGCAGGATCTCCGGGGGCAGACCGCGCAGCGGCCGCACCGCGTCGAAGCCGAACCATTTCTCGCCGGCCTCGTCGTAGGTGCTCCACAGTGGACTGTGCGCGAATTGCTCGGCCCGGTACCGCGTTTTCTCCGGGAAGCTCTTCGGGCTGTCCGCGGCGCGGCGTTCGGTGGTGCGGACATGCACGGTGGCGTCGGGGAAATCGGCCAGACCGCCGGCGTGGTCGACGTCGAGGTGGGTCATCACAATGTGCCGGACGTCGGCGGGATCGCGGCCCAGCGCCCGGATCTGCGCCACGGCGGTTTCCGCCATGGCCGGCTTCGCCCCGACCATCGCCATGAACGGACCGCCGAGCCAGCGCCGCGATTCGGTGACGCCGCGGGTGCCGAACCCGGTGTCGACCAGCACGAGCGCATCGGCGGTCTCCACGAGCAGGCAGTGCGCCACGATCGTGCTGCGCCGCAGCATTCCGGGGCGGCCGTCGAGCGCCTTGCCGCCGAGCGGGCGCATCGTGCCGCAGTTCAGGTGGTGCACCTTCATACCGTGCTCCTCTCGCTGAGCCGGACGAAATCGGTCAGGTCGTGCGAGGCGAACACGGTCACCTCGTCGGCGTGGTCCCGGCGCAGCTCGCGCAACCGGCGCTGGTTCTCGCGCCGCGGCCCGGGCAGCGTCTGGACCCGCCGTTCGAACATAGCCAATCCGGGCGGGCAATAGGGCTCGGCGTCGATCTCGCGGTGGAAGAAATACGCATCGCCCGCGTTGAGCACCCAGCCGGACCCGGTGTCGACGGCCACCCCGGCGTGTCCGGCGGTGTGCCCGGCGAGCGGCACCAGCGCGACGCCCTCGACCCCGTCCAGCTCGCGGACCGCGTCGAGGCCGAACCAGCTGTCCCCAGCGTCCGCATAGGACGTCCACTGTGGACCGTGCCGGAACTGGACGTCGCGGTAGCGCGGGTTTCCGGCGCGGTAGGCGTCGAGTTCCTTGTCATAGACGTGCACGCGGGCCTGCGGGAAGTCGACGAGGCCGCCGGCGTGGTCGAGGTCGAGGTGGGTGAGGACGATGTCGCGGACGTCGGCCGGGTCGAAGCCCAGCGCGCGGATGCGGCTCAGCGCGGTTTCCTTCTCGTCGGTCATCGGGTTCGACGTGCGCAGGAAGCGCGGACCGAGCCAGCGCGCGGCGTCGGTGACGGTGGGCGACCCCATTCCGGTTTCGATGAGGGTCAAGCCGGTGCCGGTTTCGACCAGCATGCAGTGGCACACGAGGGTGGCGCGGCGCAACAGCCCGGGTTTTCCGTCGACCAGCTTGCCGCCGATCGGACGCATGGTGCCGCAGTTGAAGTGGTGTACGCGCATTAGGCGAACTCCCGTTCGACAGTGGTGTGCAGATGAGCGGCGACGGCTTGCAGCGGCGCGGTATCCCGCCGAGTGCGCGCGAGCAGCAGCGCGCCTTCGATCGCGGACAGCACGACCGTCGCCAGCGAAGCGGCGCGATCCTCGGCGAGGCCGCACCGGGTGAAATAAGCGGAGATGTCGCGCAGCCAGCCTTCGTAGCCCTGATCGCAGGCGGCGCGGATTAGCTCGCTGTCGGCGGCTTCCAATGCGACAGTCGCGATCGGACAGCCACAGCGATAGTCCGATTCGGACAGTGCGGTGGCGAGTGCGGTGACGATGAGATCGATCGCGGTAGCCGGATTCGGTGCGGCAGCGGCGATTTCCCGGAACTGCCCGGCCAGCCGCTGCCCGGAAAGCTGTACCGCCTCGGCGGCCAGCTGTTCCTTGCCGCCGGGGAAATGGAAGTACAGCGAACCCTTCGGGGCCCGGCCTTCGGACACCAGCTGGGTCATCCCGGTGGCGTGGTAGCCCTGGGTGCGAAACAGCTCAGCCGCCGATTCGAGCATCCGGCGGCGGGTGTCGGTGCGGTTGACCATGTGTCCACGGTAGCTCAAACTATGACGACCGGTCTAGTTAGTTTCGAGGCGTGCCCGCGCGGCGCGGCCGATCGGTAACCTCAGCGCCATGGCGAACCCCACCGGAGAGCAGTTCGAGATCACCCGCGGCAACGCGCGCGCCGTCGTCACCGAGATCGGTGCCGGACTGCGCGCGTTCGAGATCAGCGGGGTGCCCTACGTCGAGACGTTCGCCGAGGACGAGAAGCCGCCGAAGGGCCTCGGCCAGGTGCTGCTGCCGTGGCCGAACCGGACCAAGGGCGGCAAGTGGGAGTTCGAGGGTGTGCGGCAGCAGCTGGAGATCACCGAGGAAGCGCGCGGCAACGCCATCCACGGCCTGACCCGGCACCGGGAATGGGAGCTGCTGGAGCACGCCGAAACGTCCATCACGCTCGCCATCGACGTCGAGGCCCAGCCCGGCTGGCCGGTCCCGCTGCGCGCGACCATCACCTATGACCTGCAGCCGCGCGAACTCGTGATCACGCACGAGATCCGCAACGAGGGGGAGAAGCCCATCGGCGTCGGCGTCGGAACCCACCCGTACTTCCGGATCGGCGACGCGCCGACCGACGAGCTGACCCTCACGCTGCCCGCCGCGCGCGTCCGGCCGTACGAGGGGGATCAGCAGATGCCTTATGCCGATGAGCAGGACGTCGAGGGCACCGAATACGACTTCCGGCAGGGCAAGCTGCTCGAAGGCGTCGACCTGGACACCGCGTTCGGCGGACTGGAACTGGCCGCGGACGGCACCCACCACTACGTGCTCTCCCACAGCGACCGCCAGCTGGTGGTCTGGACCGGTCCGGACTTCCGCTGGGTGCAGGTGTTCACGCCGGACGACCTGGTCGGCCGCGGCCGCGCGGTCGCGATCGAACCGATGACCTGCCCGGCGGACGCGCTCAACACCCGCACCGACCTGATCGAACTGGAACCGGCCACCTCGTGGACGGGCAGCTGGGGAATCCGGGTCCCGTGAAACTCGAGCTGCTGACTGACGCTGCCGCGGGCGAGCTGTTGACCTTGCAGCAGGCCGCGTACCTCACCGAAGCGCGGGCGCACCAGAACTTCGACCTGCCGCCGTTGCTGGACACCCTCGACGACGTGCGCGCGGCCATCGCCGACCCGTCGATCACAGTCTGGGGCTTCCGCGACGGCGGCAGGCTCGTGGCGAGCGTGCGGATGCGAGTGGACGGTCCGGTCGGCGAGGTCGGACGGCTCGTCGTGGCACCCGATCGCCAAGGCGAGGGACTCGGTACCGCGCTGCTGACGGCCGCGGAGGAGGCGACCCCGGCGGAGGTGACGGTGTTCCGGCTGTTCACCGGCGAGCGTTCGGCCGGACCGCGGTATTTGTACGGAAAGCTCGGTTACCGCGAGACGCATCGGTCGCCGGAGGCGGACTATCAGTTGGTGCACCTGGAAAAACCCCGGATGCGCGAACCCAGGTGAGTTCGTTAGCGTGTCAAACTATGGCTTACAAGGCGATTGTCGGGGGCTATGTGGTCCCCGTCGGCGCCGCTCCGATCGAGGGCGGCACTGTGCTCATCGAAGACGGCCGGATCACTCACGTCGGGGCTGAGGCCGACGTCGAGGTCCCGGAGGACGCGGAACTGGTGGACGCGTCCGGCAGCTGGGTACTGCCGGGATTCATCGACGCGCACGCGCACCTCGGCGTCCACGAGGACGGCGAAGGCTGGGCGGGCAACGACACCAACGAAATGACCGACCCGAACGGCGCCCGCTTCCGCGCGATCGACGGGATCGACCCGTACGAACCGGGCTTCGACGACGCGCTGGCGGGCGGCGTTACGAGCGTGGTGATCAAGCCGGGGTCGGGCAACCCGATCGGCGGGCAGACCATCGGCGTGAAGACGTGGGGCCGGTCCATTCTGGACATGGTCTTCGCCGAACAGGTGAGTGTGAAGAGCGCGCTGGGCGAGAACCCGAAGAGGGTTTACGGAGAGAAGAAGGTCACGCCCTCGACCAGGCTCGGCGTGGCCGCGATCCTGCGCGAGGCGTTCACGAAGGCCCGCAATTACCAGGAGAAGCGCGACCACACGCGGTCCGAGGGCAAGCCGTTCGAAACGGACCTGACCAACGAAACGCTGGCGAAGGTCCTGGACGGCGAGCTGTACTGGGACCAGCACGTGCACCGCGCCGACGACATGGTGACCGCGATCCGGCTCGCCGACGAATTCGGCTACAAACTGGTGATCAACCACGGCACCGAAGGCCACCTGATCGCGGACCTGCTGGCCGAACGGGACATCCCGGTGATCCTCGGCCCGCTGTTCACCACGAAGTCCAAGGTGGAACTGCGCAACCGCACCCTGCGCTCGGCCGGGATCCTCGCGCGGGCCGGGGTGAAGATCGCGATCACCACCGACCACCCGGTCATCCCCATCAACTTCCTGGTGTACCAAGCCGCGTTGGCGGTGAAGGACGGTCTCGACCCGGAGACCGCGCTGAAGTCCTTGACGCTGCACCCGGCGCAGATGCTCGGCCTCGACGACCGCATCGGCACCCTGACACCCGGGCTGGACGCGGACGTGGTGGTGTGGTCGGGCGACCCGCTGGACGTGATGAACCGCGCGATGCGGGTGTTCGTGCGGGGCCAGGAGGTCTACCACTTCGACGAGACGACCGGCGAGGGCGTTTCGGCGGATCGGCGGTATCGGGAAGCTCGCTGAACGCTGGGTTGAGGCGGCCTGGGCGGCCGTCTCAACCCAGCAGGGCGGCGAGGTCCAGTTCGAACGGGAACGGCTCGGCGGTGCGAAATCTCCCCGTGCCGGCGGGGGAGTTTCGGTAGCCGAATTCCCCCGCTCGGTGGCAGGCGACGAGGGAGACCGGGTCGTCGAGGTCGAGGATCCAGTAGAACGGGATTCCGGCGTCGGAGTACTCCTTGTGCTTCGTGACGCAGTCGGTGCGTTTCGAACCCGGCGTCGCGACTTCGACCACCAGGACGAGGTCTTCGGCGCGGAGGGCGTCTTCCTCGGGAGTCCGGGCGATCGCGGCGGACGTAGTGACCAGAAGATCGGGGCACCGGGAAAAACCTGGTGCCCCGTCCGGCGCGAGCCCTAGATCGATATCGACGCGCGGCACCACGGAAAACTCGTCCGGCAGCTGATCATGCAGTTGGAAGGCGAGCGCGTACGTCGCGTGGTTATGCCGTGGGCCCGGGGACGGCGAGAAGACCAGACGGCCTTCGACGAGTTCGGTGAATCCCGGCTCGACCTCGCCGAGCGCGAGATATTCCTTGATCGAGAGCAGTTGCCGCGGAAGTGTCCTGGTGTCCATGCTGCTCACGGTAAGCGAGGGGTACGACACTTTCCGCCAACGCGGTCCGCCAGAAAAGCCCGCAACCCCCGCGGCGCACCCCCCGGTCACCACCGCGAAATCGTCACTCAGCCAAGCCCCGTCCCCCTCCGCCAGCAACTCGAAGACCTGCGCATTCGACCCCGCCTCCGGCACCCCGTTCGACTCCAGCACCGCCCGGTGCTCCGCGGCCGAGATCCGCCGATACTCCACCGGACGGCCCGTCACCGCGGCCCATTCGCGTGCCACATCGGCGAACGTGACCAGTTCCGGCCCGGTCAGCAGATATGTCCGCCCGGCATGCTCCGCCGGAGCCGTCGCGATCGCGGCAGCCGCGGCCGCGACGTCCCGGGCGTCGATCATCCCGATCCGGCCATCGCCCGCGGACCCCGAAAAGCCGCCGGTCCCGGCGATCTCCGGCGCGAGCGCCAGCAGATTCTGCATGAAGAAGTTCGGTGCGAGCAGCGTGTACTCCATCCCGGACGCCTTGAGATGCGCGTCGATCCGCGCGTGCTCCCGCCGCCGGGCGACTGGCGAATCGTCACCAGCCTTGTGGTTGGTGACCCGCACGACGTGCCGCACCCCGTGCGCGACCGCGCGATCGAGCACCGTGGTCTGGGACGCCACCGCGGGTCCGATCAGCAGGAGGGTGCCGACCCCGCGCAGGGCCGCGTCGAGAGTGTCCGGGCGGTCGAAATCGCCGATCACTTCGTCGGCGCCGCCCGACGGGGTGCGGACGAGCGTGCGGACAGGTCCGAGCAGGCGGACGGCCTCGCGCCCGATTTTTCCGGTGGCTCCGGTCAGCAAGATCATGCAACAAAGCCTGCTCGCCACCGGTATCTTGGGTGAAGAAGGCACCTCGACGATCTATAGGTACCCCATGGATACCAAGTATGCGAAAGCGTGCCCGTCGCGCACCGTGATGGACGTGCTGGCGAACAAGTGGACGCTCTACGCCCTCGGCCTGCTCCGGTGCCGCGATCGGCCGCTGCGGTTCACCGAACTGCGCCGCGGTGTCGAGGGAGTCACGCAGAAATCGCTTACCCAGGTGCTGCGCAATCTCGAACGCGACGGACTGGTCACCCGCACGATCTATCCGACGATTCCGCCGCGCGTGGAGTACGCGCTGACTGATCTCGGCCGGGACGTCGGGGCCTTGACCGGCGCGATCGCCGACTGGTCGAAAGCCAACGCGAGCCGCGTCCATGCCGCCCGCGAGGCTTACGACAACCGGCGTGACTAGGCGTTCTTCAGGGAACGCGCGATCACCATCCGCTGAATCTGGTTCGTCCCCTCGAAGATCTGCGGCACCTTCGCCTCCCGCATGTACCGCTCGACCGGGAAGTCCCGCGTGTACCCGGCGCCGCCGAGCACCTGCACCGCGTCCGTCGTCACCTTCATCGCGCCGTCCGTGGCCACCAGCTTCGCGATCGACGACTGCCGCTGGAAGTCCAGCCCGCGGTCGCGGCGGCGGGCAGCGTCCAGATAGGTCGCGCGGGCGGATTCGACCGTCGCCGCCATGTCCGCCAGCAGGAATTCCAAGCCCTGGAAGTCCGCGATCGGGCGGCCGAACTGGGTGCGGCCCTTCGCGTACTCCACCGCCTCGTCCAGCGCCGCCTGCGCCAGGCCCACCGCGCACGCGGCGATCCCGAGCCGTCCCGAGCTGAGCGACGACAGTGCGATCTTCAGGCCGGAACCCTCGCCGCCGATCAGCCGGTCGGCCGGGACCCGGGCGTCCTCGAACAGCATCTGCGCCGTCGGCGACCCGGTGAGGCCCATTTTCCGCTCGCGCGGAGCGGCCGACAGGCCCGGAGTCGACGAGTCGACAAGCAGGCAGGAGATGCCGTGCCCGCCGTCGTCGCTCGTGCGGACCATCGTCGTGTAGAAGTCCGCGACTCCGGCGTGAGTGATCCACGCTTTCGTGCCGTTGACGACGTACTCGTCCTCGGCAAGCCGCGCGCGGGTGGACAGCGCGGCCGCGTCCGAGCCGGCGTGCGTTTCCGACAGGGCGTATGCGCCGAGCAGCGAGCCGCCCAGCATGTCCGGCAGCCAGCGGTCCTGCTGTTCCTCCGCGCCGTAGTGCGCGAGCGCGTAGCAGGACATCGTGTGCACGGACAGCCCGACGCCGACACTCATCCACGCGCTGGCGATCTCCTCCAGCGCTTGCAGATAGACCTCGTACGGCTGCTCGGCACCGCCCCAGCGCTCCGAGTACGGCAGGCCCAGCAGGCCGGACTTGCCGATCAGGGTGAACAGGTCGCGCGGGAAATTCTCGGCTTCCTCGTCGGCCGAAGCGCGGGGTTTCAGCTCGTCACGGGCGATTTCCGTGACGAGCGCGAGCAGTTCCTCGGACTCCGGCGTCGGCAGCAGACGGTCGACCGGCATGGCTTCCTCCCAGACATTGGTACTGAAAACAGTACTAACGGCTGATTGAGAGTACCGTATGCGGAGCGGGGCTGTCTCTGATCGATAGGAGATAGTGACGTGATGTCCACCCCTGAAGCCCGTCGCCGTCCCACCGCGCGGCAGCAGGCGCTGCTGCGCGAGCTTGAGGCGTTGTTCCTGGCGGAGGGCTTCGCCGGCTTCACGCTCGACGATCTGGCCGCCCGGCTCCGCTGCTCGAAATCGACGCTGTACGCGCTCGCACCGAGCAAGGAGCAGCTCGCGGTCAAGGTCGTCGCGCACTTCTTCCGCGACGCCGCCGAACGCCTGGAAAAGCGGATCGCGGGCATCGACGACGCGCGCGAGCTGATCGGCGAGTACCTCTCCGGCGTCTCTGAGCACCTGAACCGGGCGTCGCCGGAGTTCATGGCCGACATCGCCGCGTTCGCGCCCGCCCGCGACACCTATCAGCTCAACAGCCGCGCCGCCGCGCGCCAGATCCGCGGGTTCATCGACAAGGGCGTCGCCGACGGGGTGTTCCGCGACGTGCACGCGCGGCTCGTGGCCGAAATGACCGGACTGATCATCGAGGGCATTCAAACCGGGGTGCTCGGCAGGCGCACCGACGTGTCCGACGCGGAAGCGTTCACCGCGCTCGGCGAACTTCTGCTCGGCGGGCTCGACAAGAACTGATTTGTCCGCATCGGGACAGGAATTGTCAGCACCGGTTCCTCTACACTCGCCGCTTGTGATCGTGGTGGGTGGAGAGGCGCTGGTCGACCTCGTTCCTGGCGAACCGTTGGATTCCACTGTGGACGGTGGGTTGCGCGCGTTGCTGCCCCGGCTCGGCGGTGGTCCGTACAACGTCGCGCTCGCCGTGGCCCGGCTCGGCGTTCCCGCGTCGTTCCTGTCCCGGGTTTCCACTGACCGGTTCGGCGTCGCGTTGGCGGATCGCCTTTCCGCTTCGAACGTCGACACCTCGTTGCTGCAGTGCGGCGCCGAGCCAACGACACTCGCCGTCGTCGCGCTCGACGAACGCGGTGCCGCGCAGTACACCTTCTACGTCGAGGGAACCGCTGATCGGCTGGTCTCCGATCCTGGTGCGCTGCCAGAAGAAACCACCGCGCTGTCGCTCGGAACGCTCGGCATGGTGCTCGAACCCGGCGCGAGCGCGTACGAGCGAATTCTGCGCCGCGAAGCCGCGCGTGGGACCCTGACGGTGCTTGACCCGAACATCCGGGAGGCGCTCATCGCCGACCCGGCGGCTTATCGCGCGCGCTTCGCGTCGTGGCTGCCGGACGTGCGGTTGCTGAAAATCTCCGACGACGACGCCGCGTGGCTCGCCGAAGGGGCGGACCCGGTAGCCGCCGCGAAATCGTGGGTGGAGTCCGGTGTGGACGCCGTCGTGCTCACCCGGGGCGCGGACGGCCTGTCTGTGATCACTTCGGCTGGTGAGCTGGCCCACGTTCCGTCCCGCAAGGTCGCGGTCGCGGACACGATCGGCGCCGGGGACACCGTGCAGGGCGCGTTGCTGGCCTGGCTGCACGAGCGCACCGTGCGCGACCTGGCCGCACTCGACGCGAACGCGTGGACCGAAGCGCTTGCTTATGCGGCGAAAGCGGCGTCGATCACGGTCTCCCGCAGCGGAGCGGAGCCGCCGACTGCCGCGGATATGGCGGCCACCGTGTGAACCTGGTCCCAATGGGGCCTTTTGGGGCAACGCAGCGAGTGCGGACTGACCCACCCTTCGACTAGCGTAGTGGTGAATTCATACCCAGCGGGGCGGTGTGCAGCGAGGCGCGTGTTTCCTCGCGTGAACACGTGGCTACTGCGGAACCTTGCAGGCGCCGCCGTCCCGTGCCCAACGTGAGAGGGACCTGCATGTCCGACGCGACGAATGCGGGGCAGTCCGGCGGCGAAACCGCGACGCTGCGCCTGCCGAGTGGCGAGCACGAGTTCAAGGTCGTCAACCCGGTCGAGGGCGCGCCGGGGATCGAGCTGGGAAAGCTGCTGGCGCAGACGGGGTACATCACCTACGACCCCGGGTTCGTCAACACCGGCGCCGCGTCGTCGGCCATCACCTACATCGACGGTGATGCGGGCATCCTGCGCTACCGCGGCTACCCGATCGAGCAGCTGGCGGAGAAGTCCACCTTCATCGAGGTGTCCTACCTGCTCATCTACGGCGAGCTGCCGACCGAGGCCCAGCTGGCCGACTTCACCGAGCGGATCCAGCGGCACACCCTGCTGCACGAGGACCTCAAGGCGTTCTTCTCCGGCTTCCCGCGCGACGCGCACCCGATGCCGGTGCTCTCCAGCGCCGTTTCCGCGCTGTCGACCTTCTACCAGGACTCGCTGAACCCGTTCGACGAGCCCAACGTCGAGCTGTCCACTATCCGCCTGCTGGCGAAGGTGCCGACGCTCGCGGCGTACGCGTACAAGAAGTCCGTCGGCCAGCCGCTGCTGTACCCGGACAACTCGCTGGGCCTGGTGGAGAACTTCCTGCGGATGACGTTCGGCTTCCCGGCCGAGCCGTACGAGGTCGACCCGGACGTCGCGAAGGCGCTCGACCTGCTGTTCATCCTGCACGCCGACCACGAGCAGAACTGCTCCACCTCCACGGTGCGGCTCGTCGGCTCGTCCGAGGCGAACCTGTTCGCCAGCATCTCGGCGGGCATCAACGCGCTGTTCGGCCCGCTGCACGGCGGTGCGAACGCGGCGGTGCTGGAGATGCTAGAGGGCATCCGCGACGACGGCGGCGATGTCGCGACGTTCGTCAACCGCGTGAAGAACAAGGAAAAAGGTGTCAAGCTCATGGGCTTCGGGCACCGCGTCTACAAGAACTACGACCCGCGCGCGAAGATCATCAAGAACACCGCGGACGAGATTCTCGGCAAGCTCAAGGGCGGCGACCAGCTGCTCGACATCGCCAAGAAGCTCGAGGAAACCGCGCTGTCCGACGACTACTTCGTCGAGCGCAAGCTGTACCCGAACGTGGACTTCTACACCGGTCTGATCTATCGCGCGCTCGGGTTCCCGACGAAGTTCTTCACCGTGCTGTTCGCGCTCGGCCGCCTTCCCGGCTGGATCGCGCACTGGCGCGAGATGATCAACGACCCGCAGACGAAGATCGGCCGCCCGCGTCAGATCTACACCGGCTACGAGTCCCGGGACTACACCCCGATGTCGGAGCGCTGAATCCCTGCTTGGTGAAACGCCCCGCCGTGCCTTTGCGCGGCGGGGCGTTTATCGTTGGGCGGCATGACGATGGAAGCGCCGGTCGTGCTGTGGTTCCGCCGGGATCTGCGGTTGCGAGACCATGCCGCCCTGTTCGAGGCGGCCAAGCACAGCAAACGCATTCTGGCGCTGTACGTGCTGGACGACCGGCTGCTCAAACCGGCCGGTTCGCCGCGGGTCGCATTCCTGCTGAATTCCTTGCGGGAGCTGGACAAAGCGTTGTCCGGCCGATTGATGGTGCGCTACGGCGATCCGGTGCGGGAAGTCGTGGCCGCCGCACGGGAGATCCTGGCGGCAGCGGTACACGTCTCTGCGGATACCGCACCATACGGGCGCAAGCGCGACGATGCCGTGGCTGAATCCTTGGCGGAGCATCGAATTCAGTGGGTGCCGACAGGCTCGCCGTACGCCGTGACGCCGGGGCGGGTAACTAAGCCGGACGGGACGCCGTATCGGGTGTTCACTCCCTTCTATCGTGCTTGGGCGCAGCACGGCTGGCCTCGTCCGGCGGATACGAATGTGTCTATTGTGGACTGGATAAAGCCTTCTTCCTCCGAGTCCCTGCCGGAAACGCCGGAGGTGGAGTGCGAGCTTCCGCCAGCTGGCGAGGAAGCCGCGTTATCCGGGTGGGAGGATTTTCTCTCCGCCGGTCTCGCGGATTACGCGACGGAACGCGATCGTCCGGACCATGCTGGCACCACAAAGCTTTCCCCCTATCTGCGCTGGGGCGCGATCCATCCGCGGACGATGCTGGCCGACCTGGCCGGGAAGCGGTCCGAGGGTGCGCAGGCACTGCGGTCCGAACTGTGCTGGCGCGAGTTTCACGCCGACGTCCTGTGGAACCGGCCGGAAACCGCGCGGCGGAACTATGACCGGCGGTTCGACGGAATGCGTTACGACACCGGAAAAACCGCGCAGGAGATGTTCGCGCTGTGGTGCGAGGGGCGGACCGGCTACCCGATCGTCGACGCCGGAATGCGGCAGTTGCTGGCCGAGGGCTGGATGCACAACCGGGTCCGGATGGTCGTGGCGAGTTTCCTCGTGAAGGACCTGCATTTGCCGTGGTGGTGGGGTGCGCGGCACTTCATGAAGCATCTGGTGGACGGCGATCTGGCGTCGAACCAGCTGAACTGGCAATGGGTCGCCGGATCCGGGACGGACGCCGCGCCGTACTTCCGGATCTTCAATCCGACCACGCAGGGCCAGAAATTCGACCCGCAGGGCGATTATGTGCGCCGGTACGTGCCGGAATTGCGTGGCGTGGAAGGGAAAGCGGTGCACGTGCTGAAGGAGCGTCCGGAGGAGTATCCGGAGCCGATCGTGGAGCACGCGGAGGAGCGGCAGGTCGCGCTGCAGCGGTATGGGGCGATCACGGGGTCTTAGCGTGGACACATGAGCTTCGCTGTGCACGCCGCAGAACAGACCGGCGGCACGGTCACCGACCTCGACCGGGCCACTGACTTCTGGGTCGACACGCTCGGTTTCACGCTGGCCCGGCGCGGGCATCTCGGCGGGGAGTTCGCCGCGGGCATGACCGGGTCGCCGGTGCGGACACTTCGATCGCCATCGTGGTCGCGCCGGGCGGCCATCGAGTCGAGCTGCTGCGATATCACCTCCCGGAGAACCGGCGCAGCCTGCGGCCCCGGCCGTGCGACGTGGGTTCGGCGGGTACCAGGTTTGCCTACTTGCGCGACAAACAGGACGGTGCGGTGCTCGAACTTATTGAGCCCGCAGCCGGCTTGGAAACAAGCTGACTTCGAGTCTTGACGTCGGGCGCCCGTTCGTTGCTTTCCGCCAGCTGCTCGGTCAGTTCGGCGAGTTCGCCATCTGCCGACCGGATTGTCCGCCGGTCGGGAAGCGGCCGATTTCGGTCAGCGTGAAGCTGATCTCTTGGCAGAACAGCACAACGCCGACGTCCCTGACCGCTGGCTCGGCGTAACGCCTTCGCCCCGCTTCCCGTTCCACCGGTCGACTGGCCGGGTGCGTTTGGGTCGAGAATCTGTCGCTCAGCGAAGGGTCGTTCGATGCCGCGTTGGCTGTGCACACGCTGGGCATGTGGCCGGATCCGGTTGCCCGGCTGCGGGAACCGGATTGCTCGCGGAGGCTGGCTTTCCCCGGTCTCGCACCGAAATGCTCGACTTGGATCCGCCAGTCGTGTGCGTCCTGGCGTTTCCGGTGGTGCTTGACTGGCCTCAGAGCACGGTTTTCTCGCTGGTGACCATGTTCCCGGCGGAAGCCAGATCGATGAACTTCGCCTCGTCCTAGTGGGTAGTTCTCGGACGCGAAGAACGCGTCGTGGCCGGCCCAGCCGTCGAATCAGATCTCGGTGATCCCGTCGTAGGCGGGAGCGGCATGCGGATCGGGGAGCTGTCCGCCCGGACGGGGGTGAGCCGGCGGCTGCTGCGCTACTACGAAGAGCAAGGGTTGCTGGTCAGCGAGCGGGCCGTCAGCGGCATTACGCCGACGAGCACGTCCGCCGGGTCTCATCCGGGCCTTCTTGGCCGCGGGACTGTCCACCCGGGTCATCGCCGAGATGGTGCCGTGCATGGCCGAACCCAGCGCGAGCAAGGCACACCTTGCCCTGGCGACGATGCGGCGAGAGCACGGTCGGCTGTCCTCGGCGATCGATCGCCTCGCCGAGGCGCGGTCCGCACTCGACGGGCTGATCGAGGTCAACCAGAGCTACCTCGCCGATAGCCACACGGATCCCACGCCGAGTCGCGTGCCCTAACGGCGCAATGCGTCAACCAGCCGCACTCGGCTGCCGACCCGCAACACTCCATTCCGATACACTCGCGCACCCGCCCAGGTGACTACCGCGATCAGCGCGACCGTCAGCACCAGAGACAGCACGATTTCCCACGGCCGGACCGTGCCGAGCGCGATCCTCGCGGGCATCAGGACCGGCGACAGCAACGGGATCAGCGACACGACCCGCGTCGCCGTCCCCTGCGGTGCTTGCGTGAGCAGATTGATTCCCGCGACAAACCCGATGACCAGCGCGATATTCACCGGCCCCACTACGGCCTGCGTGTCTTCTTGCCGGGACACCAGCGCACCGGCCGCGCCGTAGAGCATGGCGTAGAGGAGGAAACCGAGCAGGTACCAGACGAGACCCCAGCCCAGCGTTCCCAGCGTGACGCTGGAAATCGAGAACACCCCGGAAACGCCACCGGCCACCAAACCTGCCACGGCGAGGACTGCGAGCTGCGCCAACCCGACCAGGCCGAGCCCGATGACCTTGCCCAGCAGCAAATGCACCGGCCGGACCGTCGCGAGCAGGATCTCCACCACGCGGCTGGATTTCTCCTCGACCACGCCCTGTGCGACGAACATTCCGTAGGTCATGATGCTGACGTACAACAGAATCGCGATCACGATCCCGGTCACGAGCTTCGCCCCGGCTCGCGGATCCGCCGGTTCGAGAGACTGGACGTCGGCATGGGTGGCAGACACTGCCTGGTGCACAGCGGCGGGGTCGAGATTCGCGGAGTACAGCTGAGCGTCCAAAACCTGTTGCTGTGCGATGTGGTCGAGCGTCGTCCGCAGCTCGGAGTCCAAAGTGGACTTGACGGTCACCCGCGGCCGGGAAGCGCTGCCGGACACGAGCGCGTCGGCGTCACCGTCGCGGACCTTGGTCAATCCGTCCGATTCGGACTGCACCAGGACGATCTTGAGGTTCCGGTCGGTGTTCTCCAGTTGCGTGGCGATCCCCTGCGCCTGCCCGGCTAGCGCGACTTCGGTGGTCGACCGGTCATGGGCGAGGAAGACCTGCAGTGTCACGTAACCCAGCAGCAGCAACAACATCACCGCGGTGCTGACCACAAAGGACCGGGTGCGCAGCCGTGCGTTGAGCTCCCGTTTGGCCACCAGCCGCACCGCGCGGGTGGGGCGGATCCGGCTCATCGAGGTGCTCCCGGCGTGGCGACGGAGTCGCGGAACAGGTCGGCCAGCCTGCGACGGCGGTGGCTGAATTCCGTCACCGGGCCGGTGGCCAGCGCGGCGGCGAGCACGGCCTGATCGTCGGCACTCGGCGACAGTTCCAGGACAGTCGTGCTGCCGCGGTTTTCGACGACGCGGGCACCAGGAACCGTTGCCGCCCAACCGGGATGAGCGCTGGGCGCGGTGACCACCAGCCGACGTCCGGCGTCGCGGGTCAGCTCGTCCACGGTGCCGACCGCGACCATCCGGCCGTCGCGGATGATGCCGACCCGGTCGCACAGCCGCTCCACGAGGTCGAGCTGATGGCTGGAAAACACCACCGGCACGCCGGTCGCCGCCTTCTCGCGCAACACGCCGCTCAGCACGTCGACGGCGAGCGGGTCGAGGCCGGAAAACGGCTCGTCGAGCACGAGCAGCGCCGGGTCGTGCACCAGTGCGGCGGCGAGCTGCACGCGTTGCTGATTGCCGAGACTGAGCTTCTGGATGTCGTCCTCGCGCTTCGGCCCGAGCCCAAGCCGCGCGATCCACAACTCGGCGGCGCGGTGCGCGTCGTTGGTGCTGAGGCCGTGCAGTTCGGCGAGGTAGACGAGCTGGTCGATGACCTTCATTTTCGGGTACAGACCGCGCTCTTCGGGCATGTACCCGATCTGCGCGCGGGTGTCGTGCGTGACCGGTCGCCCGGCGAACCGCACCTCGCCGGAGTCGGCGGCCAGCACGCCGAGCGCGATCCGCATCGTGGTGGTCTTGCCCGCCCCGTTGCTGCCGACGAACCCGAACAGCTCGCCGGACGCCGCGGTGAAACTCACTCCGTCGAGCACGGTTTTCGCGCCGAACCGCTTGCTGACCCGGTCGATCTCCAGCGTCACGCGTCCCCCTCCCGCGGCGCACGGCTGAACACGGCCTCCACCGGCAGGTCGAACACCGCGCAGATGCGCAGCGCCAGGTCGAGGCTGGGGTAATGATCCCCGCGCTCCAGCGCCCCGATCGTCTGCGGATTGACCTCGATCGCCTCGGCAAGCTCCGCCCGGCTCATCCCGCGCTCCGCGCGCAGCGCCGGCAGCCGGTTGTGGATCGGCAGCTCCTTGCCACGCCGCACCGGGCTCATGGACCGCACTGTTGCAAAAACCCAACGACCCGTCAAGCTGCCTTGCCGATAGTTGTCCGCCCCAAGGTGGTTTTCTCAGTAGTTGACCCGGCCGCGCCGGGCCGGCAGCGAACCCGCCGCACACCGCCCTGCTGAGAAGACCCCAATGCCCCATTGGGGCGATGCTGGCCGCAGGAGTCAGGACAGTCCGGCCAGCGTTTTTTCGACCAGTTCGGCCACCCGCTCGCGGGCGGCTTCGGCGTCGGCAGGGACGAGGGCCAGCCGGGTGCGTCGTTCGAGGACGTCCTCGACGGTCGTCGCGCCCTCGTGGCGGACGGCCCACACCACCTCGGCCGCGGTGATCTCCGTCGACGTGCACAGTGGAGCGGCGAATTCCGGCTCCAGTTCGCCGAGCGCCGCCACGCGGGGTGCTTCGGTGCCGTACTTGGCCGCCAGCCGCGCTGGAGCGTCCACAAGCGACAGTCGCGAGCGCGGTGCGGCACCGATCAGTGGCAGCTTCGAGGTTCGCGAAGGGCCAGCGGGCAATCCGGCGTGTGTCAACGCGGCATCGACGGCGTCCTCGGCCATGCGTCGGTACGTCGTCAGCTTCCCGCCGATCACGGTGAGCACGCCGTCGGAACCGGTGACTACCGCGTGTTTCCGCGAGAGATCCGCACTGCGTCCGGCGGAACCGGAGACGAGCGGCCGCAGTCCGGCGTACGAGCCGATCACGTCGGCAGCGGTCAACGGGCGGTCCAGTACCGAAGACGCTGTCGACAGCAAGAAGTCCACATCGGACTCAGGAACCGTCGGGACATCCGGGACCCCGCCGGATACCGGCTCGTCGGTGAGTCCTAAGTAGACCCGGCCGTCGAGCTGCGGCAGCAGGAACACGAACCGGTTGGTCTCGCCGGGAACCGGGATGTTGACCGACGTGGCTCCGACCCGCACGGTTTCCGGCGCGAGCACCAGGTGTGACCCGCGGGAAGGACGTAGCTGTACGGAGTCAG
This sequence comes from Amycolatopsis rubida, assembly GCF_900115345.1. Lineage (GTDB taxonomy): Bacteria > Actinomycetota > Actinomycetes > Mycobacteriales > Pseudonocardiaceae > Amycolatopsis > Amycolatopsis rubida. The sequence continues at coordinate 51,952 of NZ_FOWC01000009.1, forward strand.
TCAGCGTGTCCGCCCAGACACCGGTCGTGTTGATGACCTGACGCGCGCGAAGCGTGTACGACGAGACGCCATCACTGACCTGAGCTTCGTTGCCGGACAAGGAAACCGCCGACAAACGCGTGAGGATTCGAGCGCCGAGCAACGCCGCCGTACGGGCAATGCTGACCACAAGACGTGCGTCGTCAACCAAAGCACCGTCGTACGCCAGCAAAGCGCCGCGAAGCCCACCGGGAGCCAGGCCGGGGGACAGGGCCAGCGCCTCGGCAGCGGGAATCCGGCGCGGCCCAGGCAGCACTGACGACGGTGTACGCGCAGCTCTCCGCAACCCATCGCCGGCCCGGAGGCCAGTGGCGATCAAAGCCTGCTGCGCGGCGGAAGTACCCGGATAGAGCGGAAAAAGCTGCGGCAGCGCGCGCGTGAGGTGCGGCGCGGTGCGCGTCATGAGGATCCCGCGCTCCACCGCGCTTTCGTGGGCAAGCCCGAGTTCGCCCTTCGCCAGGTATCGCAATCCGCCGTGCACGAGCTTGCTGGACCAGCGCGACGTGCCGAACGCGAGGTCGTGCGCCTCCACCAGAGCGACGGAGAGCCCCCGCGCGGCCGCGTCGAGTGCGATGCCCGCGCCGGTGACACCGCCGCCGACCACCAGGATGTCGACGCGTTCGCCGTCGACCAGCCGGGACAGTTCGCGTTCACGGCGGCGCGCGTTGAGGGATCCGGTGCTCATGGTTTCAACCCCGCTTCGACCAGGTGCCGGAATTCGGCGAGCAATGCGGCCTCGTCGACGTCGGCGGTGGCCGGGCGCAGCGAGAACGCGAACGACTGCACGACCAGGAGCACCGATCGGGCTTGGGCGGCGACCTCGGCGAGGCGCACCGAGCCGTCCCGGTGTCCTTCTTCGAGCAGGCTTCGGAGCACCTGCTCGGCGAAGTGCTGCGTCGCGCCGAGCCGCTTGACGATGTAGGGCAGCACCAGTTCGGCGTCGACGTCCAGCAGTGTCCGGAACAGCGGATCGGCCGACAACGCTCCGACGCTGGCCGCCGCCAGGTGCACGATGCGGTCGCGCGCGTGCGCTGCCTGGTCGCCGGTCTCGTTCACCCGTTGCAGCAGGCCGCTGAACTCGCGCGTCATCAGCGCGGCGAGCACACTGCGGACGTCGGGGAACCGCCGGTACACCGTCATACGGCTGACCTGCGCGGTTCGGGCGATTTCGGCCAGCGTGGTGCGCCGGACGCCGACTGCGAGCACGCACCGGCGCGCGGCGTCGAGGAGCTCGTCGCCGGCGACGCGAGCCGAGGTCGGGCGGCTGCGGGCGTCCGCGAGTGCGGAAGGGGCCGCTCCCGGTCGGGAGTGACGTTTGACGTCCATATGTCACACTGTAGTCGTGAGCGATCTCATCAACCACCGCATCCGGCGTTCGTGGACCGAACAGGGCGGAGCCTCGGCCGGCCTGCCCGACCGCGCGGTCCGGTGGCTTGGCCAGCGTATCGGCCAGGTCGGTCCGGATCGAGGAGATAAAACCGGCGCGGGCAGCCCGGTCGCCGAGTCCGCGCTGACGGTGCCCGTCCGTACCGAATTCGAGGAACTTCTCGGCGCGGACCACGTGCTCGTCGACCCGGGGGAACGGCTCGGCCGCACCGGTGGTCTGTCCTATCTGGACCTGCTGCACGCGCGGGCTGGCGACGAGGTGCCGGTGCCGGACGCGGTGCTGCTGCCCGCGGACCCGGACCAGGTGCAGGCCGTGCTGGAGGTCTGCGTGCGCCACGACATCGGCGTGGTCCCGTTCGGCGGCGGCACGTCGGTGGTCGGCGGGGTCGCGGCGCTGCGCGGCGGCAAGGCGGCGGTGGTCGTGCTGGACCTGGTGCGGCTCGACGAGCTGGTGTCGGTGGACCCGGTGTCGCGGATCGCGGTGCTGCGGGCCGGTGTGCGCGGTCCGGAGGCGGAGCGGCTGCTCGCGGCGCACGGATACACGCTCGGCCACGTGCCGCAGTCGTTCGAGCGCGCGACCATCGGCGGGTTCGCGGCCACGCGTTCGGCCGGGCAGGCGTCGTCCGGTTACGGCCGGTTCGAGGACATGGTCGCCGGGCTCCGGCTGGCCACGCCGAAGGGCGAGTGGCGGCTCGGCGTCGCGCCGGCGTCCGCGGCCGGTCCGGATCTGCGGCAGCTCGCGGTCGGCAGCGAGGGCACGCTCGGCGTGATCACCGAGGTCGCGCTGCGGGTCCGGCCGTTGCCGGAGCAGCGGCATTACGAGGGCTGGATCGTCGACGGCTGGGCGGCCGGAGCGGCGGCGGTGCGGAAGCTCGCGCAGGACCACGCGCTGGCGGACGTCACCCGGCTGTCCGACGTGGACGAGACGAATGTGTCGTTCTCGCTCAACGCCGGGCTGAAGACCACGGCGCTCAAGACGTACCTCGCGGCGCGCGGGATCAAGAACCCGTGCCTGCTGATCGTCGGCTGGGAAGGCGACGTCGCTCGGCGCCGGCGGCGGACGTCGGCGATGCTGAAGTGTTCCGGTGCCGTGCGGATCGGCAAGGTGCTCGGCGAATCGTGGCGGCACGGCCGGTTCAACGGACCGCGGCAGCGCGACGCGTTGCTGGATCTCGGCGTGTGCGTGGAAACCCTGGAAACCGCGGCCTATTGGTCCAATCTGGACGAACTGCACGACGCGGTGCGCGCGGCTTTGGTGGCCTCGCTGGGCCGGGCGATCGTGATGTGCCACGTTTCGCACGCTTACGAAACCGGTGCGTCGCTGTACTTCACCGTGCTGACCTCGCGCGACGACACCGATCCGGTCGGACAGTGGCAGCGCGCGAAGGCGGCGGCGTGCGAGGCGATCAGCGGCCTCGGGACGATCAGCCACCACCACGCGGTCGGCCTCGACCACGCGCCGTACCTGGAGGCGGAGATCGGCCGGATCGGGCTGGACGTGCTGCGCGCGGCCAAGTCCGCGGTCGACCCGACCGGGATCCTGAACCCCGGAAAACTGCTCGGCTGAACGCGCCCGCGCGGGCAGACTGGCGCGGGTGAGCGATGCAGTGGGTTCCTTTCCGCAATACGAAGTGTTCGCCGACGAATTCCTCGACCACGCGCAGAACGGGTTCTACAACGCGCATTACGACCGCCCGGCCTGCCTGGAATTGCTGGGCGACGTCGCCGGGCAGCACGTCCTCGACGCCGCGTGCGGTCCTGGCCTCTACGCCGAAGAACTGACCGCCCGCGGCGCGCGGGTGACCGGGTTCGACCTCAGCCCGCGCATGGTCGAGCTGAGCCGGGAGCGGGTGCCGGCGGGCGAGTTCCGCGTCCAGGACCTGGCCGAACCGCTGAGCTGGCTGCCGGACGCGTCGGTGGACCAGGTGCTGTTCGCCCTCGCGCTGGAGTATGTGGACGACCGGGTCGGCGCCCTGCGCGAGTTCCGCCGGGTGCTGCGGCCGGGCGGCGCGCTGGTGCTGTCGAGGCAGCATCCGACCGGCGACTGGCTCCGGCACGGCGGCAACTACTTCGAGGTCCGGGTGATCGAGGAGGTCTGGAGCCGCGGCTGGAGGGTCCGGTACTGGCTGGCTCCGCTGGAGCGCACCTGCGAGGAGTTGCGCGAGGCCGGATTCCTGATCGAGCAGCTGCGCGAGGGACGTCCGTCCGCCGAAGCCGCCTTGGCCGATCCGGAACGGCATGCTCGCCTTGCCCGGGAACCGGTCGGCTTCCTCACCGTGCGCGCGATTCCGCGGGTCAGCTGAAGGTGTGCTGCGGCGGCAGGACGGTGCAGGCGAGGCCGTGTCCGGTCGCTGGTTCGCCAGCCAGCAGCGCCGCGTCCGCCTGGGCGACGTCGGCAACGCGCACCGGAGACCCGTTGACCAGCAACGGGAATCGGATTGGTGCGGCACCGACGTAAGCGTGCACTCCGGAAAGCAGCACGCCATCCAGCCGGATGTCGGCGTTGTCCAGCATCGCCAGGTCGTACCGATTCCCGCGGCCCTCGCAGATGTCCAGCACCGCCAGCTGTTCTGGCGTCGCGAACCAGACGAAGTGGTTCTCCGCCACGCCCGGCAGCGCGGCGAGCGTTGCCGGGCGCTGGCCGTCGCGTCGCCGCAACCCGGCGGCCCACACCGCGGCGAGCCCGGTGCACTGCACGCGCGCCGCGACCACCGGCCCGGTCAGGCCGAGCTGGGTGCGCAGCCAGGTGATCTTCGACGGGCACGCGTTCGACCCGTACGCGAGCACCGGCGTGCGAGAACGCCACCCCGGCGGCGCGGTGTCCAAGGCGTGGCCCGCGCCGTCGAGGTGCACGTACGAGCAGTCCGGCTGGGTTCCCGGGTACGGGTCGGCCGGATAGTCCGCGTCAGCGAAAAGGATCAGAATTCCACCACGCTGCGCAGCACGTCGCCGTGGTGCATTCGCTCGAAAGCCTGCTCCACGCCGTCGACGCCGATCCGCTCCGTGACGAACTTGTCCAGCGGCAGCCTGCCTTGCAGGTACAGGTCGACCAGCATCGGGAAGTCCCGCGACGGCAGGCAGTCGCCGTACCACGACGACTTCAGCGAACCGCCGCGCGAGAAGAAGTCGATCAGCGGCAGGTCGTCGAGCTTCATGTCCGGCGTGGGCACGCCGACCAGCACGACGGTACCGGCGAGGTCGCGGCCGTAGAATGCCTGCCGCCAGGTCTCCGGGCGGCCGACCGCGTCGATCACGACGTCCGGGCCGAACGAGTTCGTCGCGTCCTGCATCGCGGCGACCACGTCCTCCTCGCTCAGTCCGCGGCTGTTGACCGTGTGCGTGGCCCCGAAGTCCTTGGCCCACTGGAGTTTCCGGTCGTCGGTGTCGATCGCGACGATCGTGGTCGCCCCGGCCAGCCGCGCACCCGCGACGGCCGCGTCGCCGACGCCGCCGCAGCCGATCACCGCGACCGAATCGCCGCGCCCGACCGCCCCGGTGTTGATCGCCGCGCCCAGCCCGGCCATCACGCCGCAGCCCAGCAGCCCGGCGACGGCGGGTTCGGCCCGCTCGTCGACCTTGGTGCACTGTCCACTGTGGACGAGCGTCTTGCCGAGGAACGCTCCGACGCCCAGCGCGGGCGACAGCTTCGTGCCGTCGGTGAGCGTCATGGGCTGCTCGGCGTTGAAAGTCGAGAAGCAGTACCAGGGCTTACCGCGTTTGCAGGCCCGGCAGGTGCCGCAGACCGCGCGCCAGTTCAGGATCACGTAGTCGCCAGGTGCGAGATCGGTGACGCCCGCGCCGACCTTGTCCACCCGTCCCGCGGCCTCGTGCCCGAGCAGGAACGGGAACTCGTCGTTGATCCCGCCCTCGCGATAGTGCAGGTCGGTGTGGCACACCCCGCACGCCTGCACCGAGACGACCGCCTCGCCCGGTCCGGGGTCGGGCACCACCACCGTTTCGAGCGTGACCGGCTCACCCTTGGCCCGCGACACCACTCCCTGGACCTCGTACGGCATGCGCACAACCTTTCACCCGCGACGGCGTTCCCAGCCGCAGCTAACCACGGATCATGCGCATATCGCCATAGCCCAGCCTCGTGAGTGTTGATCGCGGTCAGCACTGGGATTGCCGCTCACGAGCCACCTACTCCTCCCTCACCATATCCAGCTGCCCACATACTCCTGCAACAGACGAAACAGAATCCAACCCAACGCAGGCACCCGCCCCGGACCCTTGAAGCGCCCGCCGCCACCGGCGATGTCCTCAGGCCGCGCCCCGGCCCACGATCTCGCGGGACGCCGTGCGCTCTTTCCGGAAGAGCGCCCTGATGTCGTCCGCTGATTCCTCCGCGCCGACCGACCACTTCCCGGTCTCGGGGTCGTTCTCGCCCCAGACCGGATCCACGTCCTCGCCCAGGAATCCCCAGCGCAGCCGGCCTCAGCCAGGCCGTCCAGCTCGTGCAGCAGCGCGGCCCGGTAATAGCCGAGGTAAGCGAGGAGCAGTTCTCCGGGGGTCCGACAGGGTATCCGGGGGTTCGGTCCCGGAGGCACACCAACCCCGGACCGGCGAGGCGAACCAGCGCGTTTTACGGGGTGATCAGGTAGACCACGCCGCCCGGCCCGCTGGCCACCGCGCCGCTCTCGGTGTGCCGCTTCGTGCGCTGCCAGATCTTCTCGAACTGGTCCCGCTTGTACACCGTGCGCACGCGGCCATCGGAGCTGGACGCCGGGTCGTTCGCGATCACGTCGCCCGCCTGGGTGAAGCCGACGACGACCATCAGGTGTCCGGCCGTGCCGTAGCCCGCGCCGTCGAGTTCGCTGGCCAGGAACGACTGCGAGGTGATCACCGGGATGCCGTGCGCGATGTAGCCTTCGAGTTCGTTGAGGTCGTGCAGCCGGGTGATGTGCCCGCGCAAGCCCAGCGAAGCGGCGTACGCGGTGTTGAACGGCCAGTTGCCGGTGCCGTCGTAGGCGTAGTCGTAGGTGCCGCGCGCGGCGTAGACGACCGACCGGTCCTGGTAGTCCGCCGGGATCCAGTCCATCTGCTGCGCGGTCGGCTTGCGGTGCCAGTATTCGGCGACCATCTCGGTCGAGGTCGGGCTGCACCAGGCCTCACCGCCGCCGCCGTACTGCGGGAACTGTCCTTTGTGGATGTTCTGGGCGAACGGCGGCACCTTCAGCTCGATCCCGCGCGCTCGGCCGGGCTTGGTGGTCTGGACGTCGAACCGGTCGGGGACGTTCGAGGTCATCGCGCCGAGTGAGGACAGCGTCGGCGTGGTCGGCGAACCCTGCTCGCGGTAGAGCGTCACGCGCAACTGGTACGAGCGCAGCGTGACGCCTGCCTTCGTGGCGAGCGTGTCGACGTCGACCGAGGCGTTGTCGTCGCTCTGCCCGTCGACGCTGGTGCGGTGGATGTCCGCGTCCCCGCTGGCCCAGCGGCCCATCGTGTACCACGTGGTTTCGGCCCCGGCCGAAGTCCGGCCGCGCGCCTGCACCTCAAGCCACGTCTTGGCCGGGGTGCGCGCGTTCCACGACGCGATCAGCTGCGTCGCGTCGAAGCCCTGCCGGTACTTCGGCGACGTCCAGGTGCCGTAGTCGTAGGTGCGCGTGGTGCCGAGCCCCGGTTCGGTGTGCGCGACGCTGCCGATCGGATGCGTGATCCGCAGGCCGCCGTAGCCGAAGCCGAGCCCGTCGAGCTTGCCGGCGAAGAACGAGCCGGACGACCATTCGTGGTAGTCGATGGACTCGTCGTTACGCGCGTGCTGCGGTTCCGCGGCGGCCTGTGCCGCACCAGCCGTGAGCATGACGATGGACAGTAACGTGACCAACCCGCGAACCCGCATTCCGGCTCCGTCCCCAGACCCCAGTGGTAGCCAAAGATTTTCGCCTTCCGGAGCGGGTAAGTAAAGAGCCGCCGCTACAACACTGCTTGCGTCTGGGTGATTTTCGCGGCGAGCTTGCCGTCGTCGTCGCGGATTTCGGTCTCGACGACCACGACGCGGCGTCCGGCGTGCAATGGTGTGGACGACGCAATGGCATACCCCGAACGGACGCCGCGCAGGAAGTTCGTCTTGGACTCCAGCGTCGTCGTGCCCTGCGCGCCTTCGGGAAGATTGAGGAACGCGCAGACCGCGCCGGTCGAATCGGCCAGCGCCATCAGGGCGCCGCCGTGCAGCACTCCGCCGAGCGTGCACAGGGATTCGTCCCACGCGATCCGGCTGCGGACCAGGGCCGGGCCGTGCTCCAGCACCTCGATGCCGAGCCGCTCGCTGAACGGCATCGTTTTATGGAACAGCTGCGTGCCTTCGACGTCGGTCATGCCGAGCAGTCAACCGCAGCCGGACGCGTGGAGTCGATTACCTCGCGGGTAATCAGCTGAGCGGGTTGGTCAGCAGCAGCTCGGTGTTGCGGTCGCCTGCCTCGCCGACGTGGCTGAGGTTCGCGTGGATGTCGTTGTAGGAGAACTCGCGGTACATCGAGGCGAGCGCGTCGGGGGTCCGGGCGGAGTAGTCCGCGGCGTACGGGGCGTCGGCCTCGATGAGCGTGGTGAACACCGACAGCGTGCCGTCGTGGTTGTCGGCCAGTTCGATGATCCGCGCGTGCTGCGGGAAGTCGATGTGGCTGGCGGTGTTGATCTCCCAGAAGCTCTGCGCCGGGGTCTTGCCGACGTGCGGGGTGATCTTGTTGAGGTGGGTGTGCCCGTTGACCCATGCCACGACGTTCGGGAAGCGCTGCACCATCGCGACGAACGTGTCGCCGTTCAGCCGCGGGTCGAGCAGGTGGCGCGCGTCGGGCAGGAGGTTGCCCATGGTGCCGCTGGTGTGGTGGCTGAAGAGGACGAACAGCTCGTCGGTGACGGAATGGGTCACCTTGCGGCCGAAGAAGTCGTAGTACGTCGAGCTGTTGCGCTTGAGTGTCGCTTCGACCCAGTTGAACTGCGCGAGCCCGATCGAACCGTCCGCAAACCCGCCCTGCGTGGTGGTGTCGAGGCTGATCCCGGTGACGCCGGGAGCGATCCGGAAGGCGTAGTAGACGTCGCGCCCGTCGGAGTTGGCGTCGGTGAAGCCGTGCCCGACCGGCCCCGGCCCGGTGTTCTTCGCGGCGAGATGCGCCTTGACGAACTCCGACGTGCTGAACGGCCGCCGGCGCGGATCCGGCGTGACCTCGCGAACGGTGCCGCCGCCGAACAACTCGCCGAGCGGCACACTCTTGCCCTGTTGGATGGCGGTGCCGAGCTTGCGCGCGCTGCTCTCGTCCTTGCCGACGACCTTGTATTTGCCGGTGTACCAGCCCTCGATGCCCGGGATGCCCTCCGGCAGCGTGCCGACGACGCTGTCGTCGTGATTGCCGAACGTGCAGTACCAGGGCAGGTTCAACCCAGGCGCGGTGAACGCCGCGATCCCGGCTTCGAGCAGCCCGGGGACCTGCGGAAAGCCCTTCTTGGTGTAGTCATCGGCTAGCCGTGTGCCCGGGTTCCAGAACTCTGGATTGCCAGAAGCCTGGACCCCCTCGTAGCGGTTCGGGTCGCCGGAGTTGGGCGTGATCGCGCCGCCGTTGAGCGTCGTGAGGAACCAGTCGAGCTCAAGCAGTTCGTGGTTGTCGGTGTTGTCGCCAGTGGTCACGACGAAGTCGAACTGCCGCCCAGTGAACGGCCCCACGCGCAAACTGTTGACCCGCTTGACGAGCGCACTGGTCGCGACGGTGCCCAGCGTTTCCTGCGGCCGGTGCGCGGACCCGATGAACGGATGCAGATACTCGAACCGAGCGGGCGATTCGGTGTCGGTGATATGCAGGTCGGTGAACTGCACGAACGCCCCGAGCGCGGTCCGCCGGTCGTCGCGCCCGGACTTGCCCTCAACGAGGTCCGCCCGGACCGCGACCGGCCAGCCCGGCCCGGCGGAAAGCCGCGAGTACCCAGTGGCTGCCCCGGAAGCGGCCTGGTCAAGCGTGGTCCCAGCAGTCCGCACGGCCCGCTGAGCGGTCCGCCTCAACGCACGGTCCAGCGCGTTGGCCGTGGGAGTGCACAGCAGCAACCCCACCCCAGCCGCACCCGCGGTGGTGAACGCCCGCCTGGTCAGTTCCGCCATGTTTTCGCTCCCCGTCTCGCCGGCCCCTCGCACGCTCCTGGACGCCCATGACGGGCCGGTGAACTACGCCGAAGCAGAACGCGAAGGTATCTCACATTTGTCGTGACAATGCGGGAGACTCTGTCACGCCGACCCGGGTGCCACTACCGCCGAACGGAGGGGAGGCCAGGCCGTGCCCAGCGGTACGTGAGGGACGCCCTCACCGCCGCTGATTCCCTGAGGGTTCCCCTCACGACCAGCTACCGGGCCGGGAGGGGCCCGCACGGACCCGCCCGCCCCGCGCCCCGCCGGGATGCGCCCCAAGGTGACATTGGGTGCAGGCGACGTATCGAATGCCGCTTCGGGGCGCTAGCCCCACTCGCGAAACCGCCGCCGGTGCACCCAGCGAACGGTGCACCCGCACCACCCCCGCACCCCGCTGCGAAGCCCACATGCGGTCCGAGGGTGCTTGCCAAGGCATCTTTCCCGCCTTGACAAGCACCCTCGGACCGTCAGCACAACCAAGCTTCGGGGTGCCCCACGCAAGCAACCGGGCGCGGTGTCGCCGCCAGGCGACGAGCCGCCCCCGACCTCAGCAGTAAAACGCGCAAGTGGCCCCCACCGCCGACAACGACACAAAGAACCACACCAAGAAAATCACCGCCGGAATAGCCGCCAGGATCCCGCAAACCAGCCCGGCGATCCCCATCCCCTGCCCGGTCCACCCGGGCTTCCCGCCCTGCACCATCCCGGCCCACGACAGCCCGATCGCGGTAATCGCCGCGACCACGTCAAAGAACGGAACCCAGAAGAAGATCAACGCGACGATCCCGACCACCATCCCGGCGATCGCGAGCCCGCTGGTCTTCAACGGCGCGCCCCCCGGATACGGAGCCGCATACGGCGCCCCGTACATCGGCGCTCCATAGGGTGCCGGCGCGTATCCCGGCGTGGGCGTGGGCCCGGACGGATACCCAGGCGAGGGCACCGGCCCGGAAGGATGCCCCTGCGCCGGGTCCTGGCCGGGATAAGGCTGCTGCTGATAAGGGTCCGTCATGGCTGCACTCCTGCTACGACTGTGGCGACGGTGAGTCGTCGGCGGCTAACGGCGAAACGCTACGCGCGGTCGCCGGTCGATGTGACGGTTTTCAGCCTTTCAACCCGGATTCGGTGACCCCGCGTACCAGATATCGCTGGAGGAACGCGAAGAGCGCCGCGATCGGCACGATCGACAGCAACGCGGCCAGGAACAGCAGGTTCAGCTGCGGGTTCTGCGCGGTCAGCAGCCCGGACAGGGCGACCTGCACCGTCCACGAGTCCGGCGACTGCGCGATGATCAGCGGCCACAGGAACGCGTTCCAGCTGCCGATCACGGTGATCACCGCGATCGCCGCGAAGAAGCCCCGCGAGTTCGGCACCACGATCTTGCGGAAGACGCCCCAGCGGGACAGGCCGTCAACGCGGCCGGCGTCTTCCAGTTCCTTCGGGAAGTCCAGGAAGTACTGCCGGAACAGGAAAACGCTGAACGCGCTGAACAGGCCGGGGATGACCAGGCCGCGGAAATCCGAGAGCCAGCCGAGCGTCGACACCACCACGAAACTCGGCACGAACGTCACCGACGTCGGGATCATCAGCGTCGCCAGCACCGCGTAGAACACCGGCTTCGAGTAGCGGTAGGGCACCCGCGCCAGGCCGTAGCCAGCGAGCGAGCACACCACCAGCAGGCCCACGGTTTGCAGCACCGCGACGACGACCGAGTTCACGATGCTGCGCGCGAACGGCACGTCCTGCTGGTCGAACAGCTTCGTGAAGTTCTCCCAGTGGATCTGCTTCGGCCACAGCGTCCAACCGGGCGCGGTGAGCTCCGCGCGCGAGGCGAGACCGTTGCGCAGCAACAGGTAGAACGGCAGCAGGAAGAGGATCGCGGACACGGCAAGCGCTGTCCAGCGAAGCACCGCGCGGATCATGTCGCGCTCCGATCGAACCGGAAAAGCTTGCCCTGGAGGAGAGTCACCGCGGCGATCAGCAGCGCCAGGATGATCGCGCCCGCGCTGCCGCGGCCAAGATCCTGGCCGCCGGAGCCGAGGGAGGTGTAGTAGAGGTACACCAGCGGCGGCCGCGCGAACGGCGGGTAACCCCGGGAATCACCCATGATGTTGTAGAACTCGTCGAACGCCTGATAGGCGTTGATCAGATTCAGCAGCAGCACGGCCACCGACGTCGCGCGCAGCTGCGGCAGCGTGATGTGCCGGAAAACCTGCCAACCCGGCTTCGCGCCGTCGAGCCACGCCGCTTCGTACAGATGCCGCGGAATCCGCTGCAGCGCGGCGAGGAACAGGATCATGTAGAAGCCGAGCTGTAGCCACAGCCGGGCGGTCACCAGCACGACCCAGTACAGCGGCGGGTGCACGGTGCCGGTCCACGCCACCGGGTCGATGCCGAAGACGCCGAGCACGGTGTTCGCGAGACCGTAGCGGACGCCGGAGAACAGCGACGTCTTCCAGATCAGCGACGCCACCACGTACGAGCACGCGAAGGGCAGGAAGAACACCGAACGGAAGAACGCCTTCGCGAACCGAAGCTGGTTCACGCCGACCGCCAAGGCCAGCGACAGCACGAACGTCAGCGGCACGATGAACAGGGCGAACACGCTGAACGTGCCGAGGCTCGCGACGAACGGGCCGTCGGAGAGCATGTGCGCGTAGTTGTCCAGTCCGACGAAGACGCTGGGGGTGACTGTGTTGCGCGCGTCGAAGAACGACAGGTACAGGCTCCACCCGATCGGCACGTAGGCGAAGATCGCCAGGCCGAGCACGAACGGGCCCACGAACCCCCAGAACGCCAGCGTGTCCCGGGTTTTCCGGGACAGTCTCATCCGAACAGGCGTTTCAGCTCGGACTGCGCGACGGTGACCGCGGCCTTCGTCTGCGCCACCGGGTCCGCGCCCTCCTTGGCGATCTTCGCGACCGCGTCCGACAGCGCGGTGTTCGACGTCTGCGTCCACACTGGACCGCCGATGAGGTGGCTGTTCTCCTTGACGAACTTCACCACGTCCGCGGCCGGACCGCTTTGCAGCGTCTGCGCCTTGTCGATCAGGCTCTGCCGGGCGGGCACGTGGAAGCCGTAGCGGGTGGCGAACTCCAGCTGGCTGTCGGTCTGGTCGATCCACAGCCACTTCACGAACGCCTTGGCCTCGTTGACGTGCGCGCTCTTCGCGTTGACCATCGCGCCGTACGCGCCGACCGGGACCGACGGCTTGCCGCTGTCGTCCAGCTTCGGGAACGGCAGCACGCCGAAGTCGTCGTTGAGCGCGTCGCGGATCTTCGGGACGTTCCAAAGCCCGGTCCACTGCATCGCGCAGAGCCCGTCGACGAACGCGCCAGGATCCGACCAGTCGGCGGGCGCACCGAGCAGCAGGGAACCGTTGGTGTTCAACGTGTGCAGCTTGCCGAACGCGGCGGCCGCGCGCGGATCGTCGAAGCCGACCTCGCGGTTGTTGTTCTTCAGGTAGTCCAGCCCGGCCGACCACAGCAGCGGTCCGGTGAGCGTGCCGACGCCGCCGTCATTGCCCGCGAAGAACCCCTTCACGCCGTCCTTCGACAGCTTGCTCGCGGCGTCGATCAGCTCGTCCACGGTCTGCGGCGGCTGCACACCGGCGGCCTGCAGCATGCTCTTGCGGTAGAAGAGGACCTGGGTGTCGGTGGCCTGCGGAATGCCGTAGACCTTGCCCTCCACGGTCTGCGCGGCGAGCACGGCAGGGCTGAAGTCGTTCTTGACCGGCCCGATGATGTCGTCGAGCGGCACCACCTGGTTCTGCCGGACCCAGTCGATCTTCACCTGCGCCTCGAACACGTCCGGCACCGGGCTGTTCTGCAGCGCGGTGACGATCTTCGAGTCGTAGTCGCCGGGGTTCCACACCACGTTGACCTTCGCGGCCGGGTAGCTGGCCGCGTAGTTCTTGACGGCTTGCTGCACGCCGTCTTCGCCGTAGGCGTGGTACCACTGCTGCAGCGTGACCTTCGGGGCCTGCGACGGGGTCGAGGCTCCCGCCGACATCGCCGTGGACGGCGGCGGATCCCCGGGACGCCCGGTGTTCGACCCGCACGCGGCCGCGACCGCGCCCACCGCCGCCGTTCCCGCCAACGACAGGAACGACCTCCTGCTCCGCTGCTGCATCCCCAGTTCTCCTCCGACGTGCTGGGAAGGGCTCCTTGCGTGCACCAGATTTCCGTACGAAGCCCTTCCCAGGCCGACAACTCGCCGGAGATTTACCGCTCAGAGGTGTGAGATGTCGAGCTTTCCCTCGGAGTAGGACGCGCGCAGCCGCTTCTTGTCGAACTTGCCGACACTCGTCTTGGGCACCTCCTCCACGAACGTCCAGTTCTCCGGCAGCTGCCACTTCGCGACCTTGCCCGACAGGTACTCGCGCAGTTCTTCAGCGGTGACCTGCTGGCCCTCCCGCACCACGACGGCGACCAGCGGGCGTTCGTCCCATTTCTCGTCCGGGATGCCGACGACCGCCGCCTCGGCTACCGCCGGATGGCCCATCACGGCGTTCTCCAGGTCCACCGACGAGATCCATTCGCCGCCGGACTTGATCACGTCCTTGGCGCGGTCGGTCAGCGTCAGGAAGCCGTCCGGGCTGATCTTGCCGACGTCACCCGTGCGCAGCCAGCCGTCGTGGAACTTCTCCGGGTCAGGCGTGGGAGCACCGTCCGATCCTCCGTAGTAACTCCCCGCGATCCACGGACCGGACACCTCCAGCTCGCCGACCGCCTCGTTGTCCCACGGCAGTTCCTCGCCGTCGTCGTCGATCAGCCGGGCCGCCACGGACGCCGGGAACCGGCCCTGGGTGTAGCGGTAGGCCCAGCGCTCCTCTCCGGTCGCGCTGGCGGGCGGACGCGCGACGCTGCCCAGCGGCGACGTCTCGGTCATGCCCCACGCGTGCAGGATCGGCACGTCGTAGCGCTCCTCGAAGGCGTGCATCAGCGACGGCGGCGCGGCCGATCCGCCGACGACCACCTCGCGCACGTGGCTGATGTCCTGCGGGTTCGCGTCCAGGTGTGCGAGCAGGCCCTGCCAGATCGTCGGCACCGCGGCGGCGAAGGTCGGCTTCTCCGCGGCCAGCAGCGCCGCGATCGGAGCCGGCTGCAGGAACCGGTCCGGCATCAGCAGCGAGGCTCCGACCATCATCGCCGCGTACGGCAGGCCCCACGACATCGCGTGGAACATCGGCACGATCGCCAGCGCCAGGTCTTCCTGGGCGAGCCGCATGCTGTCGGTCATGCAGACCTGCATCGAGTGCAGCCAGATCGACCGGTGCGAGTAGACGACGCCCTTCGGGTCGCCGGTGGTGCCGGAGGTGTAACACATCGCGGCGGCGGCCCGCTCGTCGATCTCCGGCCAGTCGAACTCGTCGGACTGCTTGGCCAGCAGCTCGTCGTAGGAGTGCACGGTGATGCCCTCGGGCGCGGTCAGCGCGGACGCGTGGCCGTTGGCCACGATCACGTGCTTGACCGTCTTCATCCCCGGCAGGTTGCTCGCCAGCAGCGGCACGAGCGTGCCGTCGACGATGACGACGTGGTCCTCCGCGTGGTTCGCCACGAAGACCAGCTGTTCGGGGAACAGCCGGATGTTCAGCGTGTGCAGCACCGCGCCCATGGCGGGCACCGCGAGGTAGGCGGCGAGGTGCTCGGCGTTGTTCCACATGAACGTGCCGACCCGCTGGTCGCCGGTGACGCCGAGACCGCGCAGCGCGTTCGCCAGCCGGGCGGCGTGCCTGCCGAGCTCCGCATAGGTCTCCCGGCGGGCTTCTGAACCGGTCCAGGTGACGACTTCGCTCTTCGCGTGCACCTTCGTGCCGTGGCGCAGCAGCTTCGCGAGCGACAGCTGTCCGTCCTGCATCGTGCTCAACATGGGTGACTCCCGTGGTGCTCGTTCGCCGGTGAACTGGGGTGCGCCCGACTCTAATGCGGATCCGCCGGATCGGGCACGAACAAGTTCGGTCACGGCTTGTCGGCCCTCTCCCGCCATCGGGTGGCGGCCGCGCGCTTTCATGATCCACTTCTGTCGCGATTCCTGTTGCGAGACAAGAAAATGCGTTGTGTTAACTGCGTCGAAATACACTCCCGTTCGGGTGAGGTAATGGGGGCGGAAATGAGCCCTCTGAGGCCGTTTTCACAGGTCGCGAGGGGTCCCCTCGCGCAGGTCCGCCGCGCCCGTCGACGGGTGATAAGTGCGTGTCGGTTGCGCGTACTGCGGGCACGTGGCGTTTACTGGGGCCGTGGTAAGTGACGGCTGGCCAGCGCTTGCAGCTGCAAGCATCGGCTGAGACCGTCGGCCGCGAAAGCGGAGACCTGAGAGGAAAGGACATTACGTTGGCTCTGCCCACGTTGACTCCGGAGCAGCGCGCCGAGGCCCTCGCCAAGGCGGCAGAGGCTCGTAAGGCGCGTTCGGAGCTGCTCGCTTCGATCAAGTCCGGCAAGGAGAGCATCGAGTCGGTGCTCAAGCGGGCCAAGGAGAACAAGACCGTCGGCAAGACGAAGGTCACGCAGCTTCTCAAGGCGGTGCCCGGCCTGGGCGCGGTCAAGGTCGCCGCGCTGCTCGAGCAGGCGGGGATCGACCCCGACCGCCGGGCCGCTGGCCTGGGCGAACGGCAGCGCGAAGCGCTGATCGACGCGCTCAAGTAACGCTGATCCGGCGGCCGCGGGGAAGGTGTGCGCGAAGGTGTTGCACCGACGACACTTTCCCCGCGGCGCTCCCGGATCCTGAGACGCTGGTGGAGTGACGACCAGTACCGAGCCGGCGACCCCGGCCGAGACCACCGTCCGCTACCAGCGTGGCGACTTCCTGTTCGCGACCGCCCGGCGTGCCCTGCTCGCCCGCGGTGCGCTCGGGACCGTCACCGACGCCGACCCTCGCCGCCTCGCCCGTTCGGCAGCCGCTGAGCTGGCCCGTTCCGGCGTGCCGCTCGCCGTCGGCGTGCTGCCGTTCGACACCGGACCCGGCGCTGCCTCACCGGGGCACCTCGTGCTGCCCCGGACCGTGCATCGCGCCCAGGCCGGCTCCGAGACCCCGGTCGCGCCGCCCTCCGTCGACCTGCCCGCCCCGGCGGCCACCCGGCGGCTTCCGTCCGCCGACGGCCACCGCGAGAACGTGCGGGCGGCCGTCAACGCTCTGCGCGACCGCGACCTGCGCAAAGCCGTGCTGGCCCGCGCGCTGGAGCTGGAATTCGACGCGCCGATCCCGGTCGAGGGGATCGTGCGCAACCTCGCCCGCGGCAACCCGCGCCACTTCACTTACGCCGCCGAACTGCCCGGCGGCCGCACCCTCGTCGGGGCCACCCCTGAGCTGCTGCTTTCCCGGGCGGGCGACTCTGTGTTCACGACCCCGCACGCCGGGTCGATGCCGCGTTCGGCCGACCCGGAGACCGACCGGGCCAACGGCGCAGCCCTCCTCGCGTCCGCGAAGGACCGGGAAGAACACGACCTGGTGATCGACTACGTGATCGAGTCGCTGCGGCCGTTCTGCCGCGGGCTCGACGTCCCGGCCGGTCCTGAGCTGGTCTCCACGCCCGCCATCTGGCACCTGCGGACGTCCATCACCGGCGAACTGGCGGACCGCTCAGTGACCGCCCTCGACCTCGCCGCCGCGATGCACCCGACCCCGGCGGTCTGCGGCACCCCGACCGTCGCCGCGCGCGACCTGGTGCAGGAACTGGAGCCGTTCGACCGCGGTTACTACGCGGGCGCGATCGGCTGGGTCGACGCGGCGGGAGACGGCGAATGGGCCGTCGCGATCCGGTGCGCCGAGGTGGCCGAGACGTCGATGCGGCTCTTCGCGGGCGGTGGCATCGTGCCCGCGTCGGACCCGGACACCGAGTACCAGGAGACGATCGCGAAGTTCCGCACGCTGCTCGGCGCGATGGGGCTGGACGACAGCGCGTCGTGAGTGGTTGTGCCGGTGAGAACCGGCACAACCACTCACGAGCTTTACGGCAGCCAGCGCTCCTCAGTCACGCTCAGGCTGCCTGTCGTCAACGCCGCCACCGCCGCCCGGTGCCCGTCAGCCGCCTTGAGGTCGGCGAGCCGGGTTCGCGCCGGGTCGAGTGCCTCGTCACCGGACGCGACCAGCTCGGCCGGGGCGTCATAGCGGGAGAACGTGATGCTCTGCAGCGGGATCTTCAGCCCCTTGCCGGTGGCCTTCATCACCGCTTCCTTACGCGTCCAGTAGATGAAGAAGGCTGCCGAACGCTCCTCGTCCGACAGGCCCGCGACGGCTTCCCGCTCGGCCGGGCTCAGCGCGTACTCCACGAGCGAGGCGTCCGCCTTGCGGCTGGCGGTTTCGACGTCAAGGCCTACCGGCACGCCGTCAGCGACCGCGAGACCGATCAGATTGCCCGAATGCGAGATCGACAGCACGAGGTCCGAACCCGGCACGCGCGGACGGCCGTGCGGTTTGCCGCAGTCGTCGCAGGTCGCGTCGAAGCGCACGGACTCCGCCGCACCCCCGAGCCGTTCCGCGGCGAGGGTCTTCGCGAGCACCCGGCCGGTCAGGAAGCGGCGCTGGTCGATTTCGAGCCGGTACGCGTCGTAGCGGCCGCGCTCCAACTCGTCCAGCAGCTTCAGGTAGCGGTCCTCCGCAGGCAGCGGTTCGGACCAGCGCACCACGATTTCGGTCACCGGCATACCCTCCCTCGTCCGCCTCCGATCTTGCCGGGGTGCGCAGCGGTTTGTCATGCCCCTATCTCCAAACGCGGCGAAGGCCCCCTCGGAGTCCGAGAGGGCCTTCGCGGCGTGGATGACGAGTGCTACTTCTTGTTGCGCATTGCGATGGGGACCCCGGCTAGGTCCTCCTCATTGCAAAGCAGCTTCACGTCGTAGTAGGGCGAACCCTGTCGCTCGTCGTAGTCTAGGTGGATCGCGAGGACGTCGAGCGGTTCTCCCAGCCACTCCTGCGCTTGGCGCAGCCATACTGCACAGCGCTCAAGCGCGCTGGGCAGGTCGTCGTCACGAAACTCGACTGGTCGATACGGCACGTCCTGGACCTGATCGCGCGGGTTTGAAGGCGCGGGCAGGCCAGGGGAGAGACCCGAGTCGTCCAGTTCGAGTTGGATCGTTTGCTCAGTCACCCTTCGAGCGTCCCCCACGTTCGCCGTCTGAGCAAGGCGTATGGCCCTAAAAGCCCTCTTGGACAGGCAAGTCCCACACCTGGGCGACCACTTCGAGGCATTGCCGGAGGTCGTGCGCACGCACCGCGACCGGATGTCCGAGGGCCCGCAATGCCAGCTCCGCGTAGTGCGTGGCCAGGTCTTCGAGCTTGAGCGGGCCCGTCGGGGAATACCACCTGGCCACGCCGCTGCACATTTCCAGCAATGCGAGCCGCGTCACGGCCGGTTGTGCGGTGTGGAACACGTTCGCCGCGGCGCCGTCCTCGATCGCCTTCGCCCAGAACTGCTCGTATTCGTCCCGCAGTGCGACGACCCGGGCACGCGCCGGAGCCGAAAGCGCGTCGACTTCGTTGTCCACCACCCGGGTTTCGCCCGGCTGGACGGCGTGCGCGAGGACGTGCAGCGCGACCAGCGTGCGCATCCGGACCACCGGATCGTCGCTGCCCGCGGTGGCCTTAGCCACCGCGTCGATCAGGCGGTGCAGCGAGGTCGTCATGATCTCGACAAGAAGATCTTCCTTGGTGCCCATGTAGTGGTAGAGCGTCGCCGAAGAAAGTTCGGCTTCCTGGGCCAGGTCCCGGATGCCTGTGCCGTGGAAACCCTTGGTGGCGAACAGTTTCACGGCTGCGGATCGGACGCGTTCGGCGCTGCTCATCGCCACTCCCCGGTGCTGCGGTCCCAGGAACCGGCGCGGAGGTCGGCGGCCTTCCGCAGTTCGCCCTTCGCGACGCGTTCGGACGGCGTGCGTGGCAGGTCGTCTGCGAAGGCCCAGAACCTCGGCACCTTGAAGTACGCCAGTTGCTGCGCGCAGAACTCCGCCAGCTCTTCGGGCGACGGCCGGTTCTCGCCGCACACGACGTACGCCTTCACTTCCTCGCCGCGCAGCTCGTCCGGAACCGCGAGCACGGCCGCGAGCTGCACTTTCGGATGTTGGAGCAGCGCGCGCTCCACCTCGTCGGCGGAGATGTTCTCGCCGCTGCGCCGGATCATGTCCTTGGTGCGGCCGAGGTAGTAGACCCGGCCTTCGTCGTCCATCCGGGCGAGGTCGCCGGTGTGGAACCAGCCGCCCGCGAAAGCGCGCGCGGTCGCTTCGGGGTCCTCGTGGTAGCCGTGCATCAGCCCGATGCCGCGGATCAGCAGTTCGCCGGTTTCGCCGCGAGGCAACGGGTTCCCGTCCTCTCCGGCGATCATCGCTTCGCGATCGCGGGTCGGCCGTCCGATGCAGCCGGTGCCCACCGCGGCGTCGTGATCGGACTCGGAAACCCGGATGTCCCCGCCGGTCTCGGTCATCCCGAACGCCTCGTACCACGGCACGCCCCAGCGTTCTTCCAGCTGAGCGTGCAGGTCCGGCGGGATCGCCGACGCGCTGATCGCGCGGACGCGGTGGTTCCGGTCGTCTGGATGCGGCGGCTGGCGCAGCAGCAGCGTCGGCATCAGGCCGAGGCAGTAGAACCAGGTGACCTCGTGCTCGCGGACCTTTGCCCAGAACGTGGACGGGTGGAAGCGGTCCAGCACGACGAGCGCAGCCCCGGCGGCCAGCGCGAGTGCGACGTTCCACTGTGGATCGATATAGTGGAACGGTTGCGCGGTAAGCAGAATATCGTCTTCGCTGACGGCGGGGAAGTCGCTGGCGAGTCCGATCGCGAGCGTGGTCCAGTATCGGTGCGGCAGCACGCAGCCCTTCGGCGCGCCGGTGGTGCCGGAGGTGTACTGGATGTTGACCGGCTGCTCGGCCACCACCGAGTCCGGTTCGCAGCGCGTTTCCGCCTTCAATGCGTCCGGCGTGAGGACGCGTTCCACAGTCGTTTCCGGCGCGATTTTCTCCAGCAGTTCCACGAACTCTTCGGCGGCTACCGCCAAGCGCGCGCCGGAGTGGCGCAGGACGTGCGCGCCGTCGAATTCACGGTAGTTGATGTTCACCGGAACCAGAACGGCGCCGAGTTTGGCGAGCGCGAGCCACAGGAGCGGGAATTCCGGGTCATTGCGAAGCATCACCGCGACCCGATCGCCTGCCTGAATGCCTTGGTCCTGGAGCGCTTTCGCGAGGCGTCCGCTGCGGTCGTCGACCTCGGCGAAGGTGAACCGGGCGCCGGTGCTGTCGAAGATCCACGCAGTGCGTTTCGGCCAGAGCTGCGCGGCGCGCGTGACCAGCGCGACCAGCGTGTCGACGTTCCGCAGCGGAGTCACGCCCGGCTCCGGAACGCTTCGGTCGACTCGCGGACGGCGGCCGAGTGCTCGGTGATCAGGGCGTGGGTGACCTCGAGTTCCAGCGCCGAATCGAAGGCGTGGTCGATCCCAGCGTCCAGCGCCCGCTTCGCCATCGCGGCGGCCTCCGGCGGGTGATGGGCGATCTTCTCGGCCCAGCCGAGCGCGAGCGGCATCAGCTCGTCCGCTGGTACGGCGGCGTTGACGAGGCCGAGGTCGTGCGCGCGACGGCCGTCGAACCGGTCGCCGAGCAGCAGCAGTTCCTTCGCCTTGACCGGCCCGACCAGCAGCGGGAGCAGCCTCGACGCGGCACCGGTGACGCTCAGCCCCAGCGACACCTCGGGGAACGCGAACACCGCGTCCTCGGCGGCCAGGATCAGGTCGCAGCCCAGCGCGAACTCCGCGCCCGCGCCGATCGCGTACCCGTGCACGGCGGCGATCACCGGCTGACGCAGCGCACGCAGCCGGCGCGTGACGTCCTGGAGCCGCTCCAGCCTCGCCCGGGAGTCACCCTCGGGGGTGGGCTCCTTCAGGTCGTGCCCGGCGCAGAAGGCGCGGCCGTTGCCGGAGAGCAGGACGACGCGGGCTTCGCTGTGCGCGACCTCCTCCAGCGCGGTGAGGAAGTCGTCCACCAGCACGGGCGCGACGGCGTTGAGCCGCTCGGGCCGGTTCAGCCGGATCTGCGCGATGCCGCCCTCGACGGCCAGGTCAACGGTGCTCATGGAGGGGAGCCTAGACGTTCGATCGATCGATCGATAGTGTCGGAGGCATGCAGGTTGACGCGGTGTACGAGAACGCCAGGCTGGTCACCGGCGACACCGCGCTGGCGGTGCTGCACGGCCGGATCGCGGTACTGGGCGACGACGCGCGCGAACTGTCCGCCCGCCGCCGGGTGGACCTCGGCGGGGGTTTCGTCGCGCCCGGGTTCCACGACGCGCACAACCACATGGCCTGGTTCGGCATGGGCCTGGACGACGTGCCGCTCAGCGACTGCCGCAGCGTCGACGAGGTCTACGACGCGGTGGCGCGGCGCGCGGCCGGGCTGCCCGCCGGGAGCTGGGTCGTCGGCAGCGGCTACGACCAGAACAAACTCGCCGGCGGCGAGCACCCCGACCGGCATGGTCTCGACCGCGCAGCCCCCGGCATGCTCGTGCGGCTCAAGCACACGTCCGGCCACATGACGCTGGTCAACACCGCGGTGCTGGACCGGCTGGACCTCGCGAACGTCCCTGTCGGCGGCGACGTAGTCCAGTCCGCCGACGGCTCGCCGACCGGTTTGCTGCGCGAGCAGGCACAGTTGCTGTTGCGCCCGCTGACCTACCCGACGCCGCTCGAATCGGTGGTCCGAGGCCTCGACCGGGCGAGCCGGCAGTACCTGTCCGAGGGCATCACGAGCGTCCAGGAAGCCGGAATCGGCGGCGGCCTGGTCGGCGAGACACCGGCGGAGCTGGCCGCGTACCAGCTCGCGCGCGAACGCGGCGTCCTGCGAGTCCGCAGCACGGTCATGGTCGCCGCGAGCGTCCTGCACGACCTGCCCGACGGTGCCGGCTTCGGCCTGGACCTAGGCCTGCGCACCGGCCTCGGCGACGAGTGGCTGCGGATCGGGCCCATGAAACTCTTCGCAGACGGCTCGCTGGTCGGCCGCACCTGCGCGATGCACGAACCGTTCGATGGCGAACCGGACAACCGCGGCTACTTCCAGGTACCCGAGGACGAACTGGCGCGCACCATCCGCCAAGCCCACGACGCCGGCTGGCAGATCGCGACCCACGCCATCGGCGACCGAGCCATCACGGTCGTCCTGGACGCCTACGAAGCCGCCCTAGCCGCCAACCCGCGCGCCGATCACCGCCACCGCATCGAACACTGCGCCGTACTCCCGCCGACGGAGTTGACCCGTCTGGCCGCACTGGGTCTGATCGCGTCCCCGCAAGGCCGGTTCGTGAACGAACTGGGCGACGGCATGCGCGCGGCCCTCGGCGAAGCGCGGGTGCCGTGGTGCTACCGCCTCCGCAGCGTCCTCGATGCCGGATGCGTCCTGCCCGCCAGCTCAGACCGCCCCGTCGTCGACGGTGCCCCGCTGCTGGGCCTCGCCGACATGGTCCACCGCCGGACGTCCACCGGCGAACCGTTCGCGGCAGAGGAAGCGCTGACCCCGGCGGAGGCCCTGCGCGCCTACACGTACGGCTCGGCCTACGCGACCTTCGCGGAGAGCTACCTCGGCACCCTGGAGCCAGGCAAGCTCGCGGACTTCGTGGTGCTGTCCGCGGACCCACTGTCCACTGTGGAGGACGTTCGTGTGCTCGGCACCGCGGTGGGTGGAGAGCTCCTCTACGAGGCCGCGTGATGAGGACGTCGGTGTTGCGGTCGGCGGGTGGGCTGGTTCGCCCGCTGGACGGCTTGCGCGTTCGCCCGCTGGTCGGCTCGGCGCACGCTCCGTGTGCGAGAACCGCCGGTCGGCTTGCGCGCTCGGCGCACGCTCCGCGTGCGAGAACCGCTGGTCGGCTTGCGCGCTCGGCACCGCCGGTCGGCTTGCGCGCTCGGCGCACGTTCCGTGTGCGAGAATCGCTGGTCGGCTTGCGCGCTCGGCGCACGCTCCGCGTGCGAGAATCGCTGGTCGGCTTGCGCGCTCGGCGCACGCTCCGCGTGCGAGAACCGCTGGGCGGCTTGGTCGTGGGCTCTTCGCCGCTCGCAGGTTGGTGCGTGTGTTCGCCAGCATCCGTCAGCTTGCCCGCGCACTCCCCACCGCTCGGCGATCGGTTTGTGCGTCCGCCGCCGCTCGCCGGTGGCGTGCATGCTCGCCACCGCTCGACAGCTCCCCGGCCTGCTCATCCGCCTATTCACTTGTCGATTCACCGATCAACCGTCACCAACTCCTTCCGTCTCGTACCGCTTCACACCGGCTCCGCCGCGCCGGATTCCCATTGCCCTGCTCTGATACCTGCACCGTAGCCGCCACCACCGACAAAAAAGGGGTGCCTGATGCCCGTTCGCGAAGCCGTCTTCGAGGATGTCGAGGAGATCTGCGGCCTCATCGAGGAACACGCGGTCTACGAGGACAAGCACGACCTCAAACTCGACCGCGCCGAGATGAGCAGCCACCTGTTCGGTCCGGAACCGAAGGCGTGGGTGCTGATGTGCACGCCGCCGGGACGTCCGGACGTCGTTGCCGGGTTCGCCTTCTGCAGCTGGAATTTCTCCACGTGGGAAGGTCGTCCCGGCATCTGGCTCGACGATCTGTTCATCCGTCCGGAGCACCGCAGGCACGGGCTGGGCAGGGAACTGCTCGACGCGCTCCGGGCCCGCACGACAGGGCGCGTCGAGTGGGACATGCAGGCTGGCAACGCCAAGGCGGAGGCGTTCTACGCGCAACTCGGCGCGGAGCCGGTCCCGGGCTGGATCCGCTACCGCTGGCGGCCGTGACCGGACGGCCGGGTCGGTCTTGGGCCAGGGCGGCACGCGACGGGCTGACCGGAGGGACACGCGACGGGCAGCTGCGAGGAGCCGCGCGATCGCGACGGCCGCGTAAGTCATGGCCGGGTACCGGCGGCTGCGCAACGCTCCGGCTGACCGGACGGCCGGGTCGGTCTTGGGCCAGGGCGGCACACGACCGGCTGACCGGAGGGACACGCGACGGGCAGCTGCGAAGAGCCGCGCGATTGCGACGGCGGGGACAGGCGACATCGGTCATGCCGCGGCCGCGCAACGCTCTCACTGACCGGACAGCTGCGAAGACTCAGCAGCAGCATCCGGACAACAACGCCGGACCTCGCGGACCGCCGAACAGCCCCACCGGCCGGTGCTCCGCGACAAGACCATCCCGGCCCGCCGCCAGCGTCCCTGACCGGGCGACCCCGGCAGGCTGGGCCCCGTATCGTATGCGGCATGGAAGATGGTTCCGTCCGGAGGTCGTCGTCGGTCGAGGACTACGTGCGGGTGATCTACGGGCTGGTCGAACGGGGCGAGGCGGTCACCAACGCGTCGCTGGCCGGGCGGCTTGAGGTGAGTCCGTCGTCGGCGTCGGGGATGGTCACGAAGCTTTCGCAGCTCGGTCTGGTCGCGCACGTGCCCTACCGCGGCATCGAGCTGACGTCGGAGGGGCGGCAGCTCGCGCGGTCGGTGCTGCGCAGGCACCGGCTGATCGAGACGTACCTGGTCTCCGAACTCGGCTACACCTGGGACGAGGTCCATGCCGAGGCCGACGCGCTGGAGCACGCCGTCTCCGATCGGCTTGTCGACCGGATCGCGGCCAAGCTCGGCAATCCGGTGCGCGATCCGCACGGCGACCCGATCCCGGCTCCGGACGGCAGCGTCGAGGAGCTTCCGATGCGCATCCTGGACGACCTGCCGCCCGGTGCGGTCGGCGAGATCGTCCGCGTGTGGGACACCGATCCGGACCTGCTGCGCTACCTCACCGAGCACGCGATCGGGCTCGGCGAGCGCATCGAGGTCGTCGAGCGGCAGCCGTTCGGCGGGCCGATGGTGGTGAAGGTCGGCCAGCCGCCGGACGCTGCCACGCACGCCATCGGCAAGGAGATCGCGCAGGCGTTGTCGGTCACCCTGCGCTGAGGGCTCACGAGGGGCTGCGCTGAGGAGCGTACGCGCGAGTGTCGCCGCTGGGCGGATGTGCGTGTCCGCCCGGCCGCCGACGATGGTCGGCATGACCACTACCAAGCCGTTCCGCTTCGGCATCGTCGCCGGGTACGCCCCGGATCTGGAGTCCTGGACCGCGCAGGCCCGCCGGATCGAGGAGCTGGGTCTCGACACGATGTTCGCGACCGACCCGGTCGGCGGGCTCGACCCGTTGACGCTCGTTCCGGCCGCCGCCGCGGTCACGAGCAAGCTCACCGTCGGCACCTTCGTGCTGGCCGATCCGTTCCGTGCGGCCCGGAACCTCGCGTGGCAGGCCGATTCACTGCATCAGGCGACTGGCGGCCGTTTCCTGCTGGGGCTGGGCGTCGGCCATCCCGGAGCGGGCAAGCACGCCGCGACGCTGGGCCGCGATTTTCCTTCGCCGGGGGAGCGCGTCGCCCGGTTGGCGGACACCATCGAGGTGCTTTCGCAGCGCCCCGAGCGGCCCCGGCTATTGCTCGCGGGTTCCGGGCCCAAAATGCTCGCGCTCGCCGCGCGCACCGCCGACGTCGTGACGTTTTCCTGGGGGCCGCGCACGACCGAGGAACAGGCTGACTCCATTGTGGACACTTTTCGCTCGTTCGCGGGAAGCCGGGACGTCGAATTGGCGGTGAACCTCACCGCGATCGGGGACAGGCCTTCTCCGCAGCTGGCCCGCTACATCGGGGTTGACGTGCCACAACTGGTCGAGGAGAAAGCTGTCACGGTGGTGCCGGAAAACCCTGACGCCGCTGGGGAAATGCTTCTCCGCTGGCGGGAGCGGTGGGGGATTTCCTGTGTCACGGTCAATTCCGGCTACGTCGAACCGTTCGCCGCGATTGCCCGCGCACTCTCCGCACAAGGGTGAAAGCCCTTCCGATCATGCGTTGTCCGGCCTACGCTCCGAGGTTTCCCAGCGACGTGGTTCGGAGCGTGTGCGATGACCGGTCAGCGAACACCGACGATCGACCGGGGGAGTACCGCGGGACGGGATCTCGGGCAATTGCTCGAAACCGGCCCGTTCGCCGAAGCGCTGCGCGCGGCCATCCGGGCCCGCGGG
This sequence comes from Amycolatopsis rubida, assembly GCF_900115345.1. Taxonomy (GTDB): domain Bacteria; phylum Actinomycetota; class Actinomycetes; order Mycobacteriales; family Pseudonocardiaceae; genus Amycolatopsis; species Amycolatopsis rubida. Next base: position 78,487 of record NZ_FOWC01000009.1, read on the forward strand.
CTCGGCCTTGAACGCATCAGATATCGGCTGCGGGTAAGGGGAACCACGGTCAGTCTCGCGACCTTGAGCCATTGGCAATCCGGCCGCTGCCGCCCGGAACGCCCGGAATCCTTGCGGGCACTGCGAAATCTTGAGCAGATCCTCGGCGTCCCGGACGGGTCGCTGCGCAGGCTGCTCGGCCCGCCGCGTCCGCGGGGCCAGTTCCATCAGCCGGGCCAGCCGCTCTCCTGAGCGCGCCCGGCCGCGGCGGACGGCGAAGCGCGCAGGCGTATCCCGACGCTTGCGCACCGTCGTCCGCCGCGTTCGCCCAGGCACGCGCGCCGGACCGCAGCTATCGGCCGGTGAACCTGCGCATCGAGCGAGACCCGCGCGTGGAGAAACCCCCGTGTGGTGTTCGGTGTGTGAGATGCCTCCCAATGCCACATTGGGGGCACGCAAGCCCGGGTGAGCTGAAGCCAGTGGCCCGCAAGGCGGCTTCTACGATCGGACCCATGCGTGCGGTCGTGATCGAAGAGTTCGGCGTGCTTCCCGAAGTGCGGGAAGTACCGGATCCGGCGACCCCCGACGGCGGGGTCGTCATCGCGGTCGAAGCGACCGGCGTGTGCCGCAGTGATTGGCATACCTGGCAGGGGCACGACGAGGCGGTCCGGCTGCCGCACGTGGCCGGGCACGAGCTCGCGGGGCGGATCGTCGAGGTCGGCGCGGGCGTCGTGGGCTGGACGAAGGGTGACCGGGTCACCGTCCCGTTCGTGTGTGCGTGCGGCGTCTGTGCCCAGTGTGCCAAGGGCGACCAGCAGATCTGCGACGACGAGTTCCAGCCTGGCGCGACTCACTGGGGTTCGTTCGCCGAGAAGGTCGCCATCGAGCACGCGCAGACGAACCTGGTCGCGTTGCCGGACTCGATGTCGTCGGCGGAAGCTGCTGCGCTCGGTTGCCGCTTCGGGACGGCTTTTCGCGCAGTGTTGCGCCAGGGCGGCGTACGCGCGGGGCAGTGGGTGTCTGTGTACGGCTGTGGCGGCGTAGGCATCTCCGCGGTCCTCCTAGCGACTGCTGCCGGTGCGAAGGTGGTTGCGGTTGACGTCTCGCCGCAGGCGCGCGCCGCGGCCGAGCGGTCTGGCGCAGTGTTGAGCGTCGACGCCAGTGCGTTTGACGGGCCCGAAGAGTTGGCCGCGTACGTTCGTGAGCGCACTGACGGCGGTACGCACGTGTCGCTGGACTGCCTCGGCTCCCCGGCCACCTGTGCGGCTTCGGTGGGCAGCTTGCGCAAGCGCGGCCGGCACGTGCAGGCTGGATTGATGCCGCCCAGTCAGGGAGTGCCGCCGATTCCGATGCATCGCGTGGTCGGCGGCGAGCTGGAAATCGTCGGGATCCATGGCCTGCAGGCATATGAGTACCCCGAACTGCTCGGCGTGGTCGAGCGGTCCGGCATCGATCTGGCCGGGTTGATCGGCACACGGATCGGGCTGGACGGGGTGCCAGCGGCGCTCGCTGCGATGAGTGATCCGGTGCCTGCCCGGGCCGGGGTAACTGTCGTCGAGTTCGGGTGACGAGTGGTGACCGGCAAACACCCTGGGTGGCGAGTCCGAGTTGTAGCTGGCCAAGACCTGGCGGGACCCGCGGCGGTGTGGAATTCTCCGAAGCTTGGCGGCAAGTGGCGAGGGGAACCCGCCGCAGGAGCGCCCGTCCGGGTGACTCCTGCGGCCACCGGCCGCGAGGCGGCGTGATGGAGCTGCTGCCTCGTCCGCGCCGGGAAATCGCCCCGGGCGCGGTGCACGTCCCGGATTGGCTCACCGGTCAAGAACAACGCGACCTCGTCACGGCCTGTCGTGGCTGGCGCGGCTACCGGGCGACCCGGCTGCCGGGCGGCGGAGTGATGTCGGTGCGCACGGTCTGTTTGGGCTGGCAGTGGCGGCCGTACCGCTACGACCGGCTACGCGAGGACGGTTCGCCGGTGGAGCCGTTCCCGGACTGGCTGGCCGACCTCGGCCGCCGCGCGCTCGCCGACGCCTACGACCGGCCAGCTGAGGACTATCAGCCCGACGTGGCGCTCGTGAACTACTACGACGCCACCGCGAAAATGGGCATGCACCAGGACAAAGACGAGCACTCGACGGAGCCGGTGGTCTCGCTGAGCCTCGGCGACACCTGCGTGTTCCGCTTCGGCAACACCGAGCATCGCAACCGGCCCTACACCGACGTCGAGCTGCGCTCGGGCGACCTGTTCGTGTTCGGCGGCCCGGCGCGGCTGGCGTTTCACGGGGTGCCGAAAACCCTGCCGGGCACGGCGGATCCGGATCTTGGCCTGACCGGGCGGCTCAACCTGACGGTGCGGGTGTCGGGGAGGTGAACCGGACCCGTTGCCCGGGCCGGAGCTGGGCGGCGAGATCCAGGTCGTCCTCGTCCACGACAGCGGCGACGGGATAGCCGCCGGTCACCGGATGGTCCGCCAAGAACAGGATCGGCACTCCGGAAGGCGGTACCTGGAGCGCGCCCGGCACAGCGGCTTCCGGGGCCAGTTCGCCGACGCGGGCGCGGGTCAGCGCGGGGCCGTCAAGGCGGACGCCGACGCGGTCGAGGTCGTGGGTCACGGCGTAGGTGCCAGCGAGCAAAGTGGACAGTGCGGACGGAGTGAACCAGTCCAGCCGCGGCCCGGGCTCCAGGCGCAGCACGGGTTCTTCCGCAAGCCGGCGCAGCGGGGCGAGATCGACCCAAGGGTTGCTCTGTACCACCGAACCGATCGGCAGCGACATTCCCGCGGCGAGGACGGGCGGGCCGAGTTTGCCCAGGGTGTCGGTGGCTCGCGCGCCGAGCACCGGCGGTACGTCCAGGCCGCCGCGTACCGCGAGGTAGCTGCGCAGACCGAGCGACGCGACGCCGAGTTCGAGTTCGTCTCCAGGGCGCAGGATGATCGGCGCACCGACGGCGGCGGCCCGTCCGCCAGCGCGGATCGGCAGCTGGGCGCCGGTCACCGCGACGACGGTGTGCTCCGAAACCCGCAGCCGCAGGCCGCCGAGGGTGACCTCCAGCGCCGCGTGCGTTTCCGGATTGCCGACGAGCCGGTTCGCCAGCTTCAGCGAACCCCGGTCGGCCGCGCCGGACCGGCCGACGCCGACTGCCGCGTACCCGGGCCGTCCGAGGTCTTGCACGGTCGCGAACGGGCCGGGCGCGAGGATCTCGATCTTCCCGGTCACCGAATCGCCTCGAACCGCACTCGGGTGCCCGGGACCAGCAGGTTCGGCTGCTCGCGGCCGACATCCCACACCTCGGCGTCGCTGTGGCCCAGCAGGTTCCAGCCGCCGGGCGACGGATGCGGGTAGACCGCGCTGTACTCGCCGGCGATCGCGACCGCGCCCGCGGGCACGCGCGTGCGCGGCGTGCTGCGGCGCGGCAGGTGCAACGCCGGGTCAAGGCCGGTCAGGTAGGCGAAACCAGGCGCGAAACCGCAGAACGCCGCGACGTAGGTGGCTGCCGAATGCCGTTGCACGATCTCGGAAACCGACAGTCCGGCAGCCTCGGCGACGTCCGTCAGGTCAGCGCCGTCATAGCGCACCGGCAGGGTGACGGTGTCCGCTGAGCGCTCGGAGACATCCACTGTGGACAGTGAAGCAAGCGAACGAGCTAGCGTGGCCGAATCGGTGCGGGCCCGATCGAACCGGACCAGCAGGGTGCGTGCGGCGGGCACGAGTTCGACGACGCCTTCGGGCTGGGCGGCTTCGCAGGCCGCCTGGAACCCGAGTACGTCGTCGACCTCCACCAGCAACGCGGAACGGCCGTAGCGCAACACCGCGCTCATCTGGCTCACACGAACGACCTCAGCACCACGCCGGATTCGGCGAGCAGCTCGCGAATCCGCCGGGCCAGCTCGACCGCGCCGGGCGTATCTCCGTGCACGCACAGGGAATCCGCCCGCAGCGTGAGCTTGCCGCCGTCAGCGTCGACGACCTCGCCGGTGGTCGCCATGGTGAGCGCTCGCGCGGCGACTTCGTCCGCGTCGTGCAGCACCGCACCCGGAAGCTTGCGCGACACCAAGCGTCCTTCAGGCGTGTACGCGCGGTCGGCGAACGCTTCTGCGTACGCAGGCACGCCCGCCGCTTGAGCCGCGCGCAGCATTTCGGAGTCTGGAGGACACAGCAATGCCAGATCGGTGTGGTAACGCCGTACGCCTTCGACAAGCGCAGCTGCCTGCTCCGGATCGACAGCTGCGGTGTTGTACAGCGCGCCGTGCGCCTTCACGTAACGCACGCAGCTGTGCGCCGCGCGCGCGAAGGCGTCGAGAGCGCCGATTTGGTACAGCACTTCGTCTGCGAGGTCTTCCGGCGCGATGTCGAGCGCGCGACGGCCGAAGCCGGCCAGGTCGCGGTAGCCGACGTGCGCGCCGATGGTGACGCCGCGTTCGGCCGCGCGTTCGCACACGCGGCGCATCACGTTCGCGTCGCCCGCGTGAAAGCCGCACGCCACGTTCGCGCTGGTCACGATGTCGAGCATGGCTTCGTCGTCGCCCATGGTCCAGGCACCGAAGCCTTCGCCGAGGTCGCTGTTGAGGTCCATGTCATCCCACCTGGTAATCGCGATCGGATTGGTCGGTCAAGAACATGTATCCGGGGGCGTGCGTGACGGCGAACGGCGGACGCGACGCGATCAGCGCCGCCTGCGGGGTGACGCCGCAGGCCCAGAACACCGGCACGTCACCGGGTTCGGCGTCGACCGGATCGCCGAAATCCGGCCGGGCGAGGTCGGCGATGCCCAGTTCGGCCGGGTCTCCGACGTGCACCGGAGCGCCGTGCACCGCGGGCATCGCGGCGGTGATGCCTACCGCGTCCTCGACCAGGGTTTCCGGGATTTGCCGCATCGACACCACCATCGGGCCGCTCAGCCGGCCAGCCGGTTCGCACTGCCGGTTCGTCACGTACATCGAGACGTTGCGGCCCTGTTCCCCGTGCCGCAGCGGGATGCCCGCGGCGCGCAGCAACGTCTCGAAACTGAAGCTGCAGCCGATGGAGAACGCGACCATGTCACTGCGCCACACCCCGGTGGCGTCGGTGATTTCGCGGGTCAGGGCACCGTTGTGCCAGACGCGGTAGCGCGGCAGATCGGTGCGCAGATCCGCGCCGGGAGCGAGCCGCGTGGTCGGATCGCCGGGTTCGCTGACGTCGAGCACCGGGCACGGCCGCGGGTTGCGGGAGCAGAACTCGCGGACGTCGCCGGCCCAGTCCGCGGGGACGGCGATCAGGTTCGTCTGGGCGTAGCCAGCGGACCAGCCGGTGGTCGGGCGTTCGGTGCCGGCCCGGAAGAGCGCGCGGGCCTCGGCCGGAGTGAGCGTCGAAGGATCGTAAGAAGTGGTCATAACTCCACCAGTTCCTTGCCTCGCGTCTCCGGCAGGCCGAGCAGCGCCACCGCGGCGATCGCGTAGCCGACCGCGCCGAGCACGATCGCGCCGCCCGCGCCGAGAAAGCCCACCACGGCGGGGAAAGCGGCACCGACCGCGCGGCCGAAGTTGTAGGTGAAGCCCTGTCCGGTGGCGCGCAGCTCGGTCGGGTACAGCTCGGCGAGGTACGCTCCGAAGCCGCTGAAGATCGCCGAAGTCGAGAAGCCGAGCGGGAAACTGATCAGCAGCATCAGGCCGTTCGCGCCGTAGGGCAGCTGCACGAACAGCACGATCAGCAGTGCGGAAACGACGGAGAACAGCAGGAACGTCTTCTTCCGGCCGAGCAGGTCGGTGAGATAGCCGCCGCAGACGTAACCGATGAACGCGCCCGGGATCAGCAGCGCGAAGTAGCCGCCGGTGTTGACCACGGACAGGCCGCGGCTGCTCTGCAGGTACTTCGGCATCCAGGTGAACAGCGTGTAGTAACCGCCCTGGACGCCGGTGGCGAGGAGTGCGGCGAACACGGTGGTACGCAGGAGCTTCGGCCGGAAAATCCCGGCGAGTGAGCCTTTGACCTTCGCGGACACCCGTCGCGCGGCCGCCTCCGGCGCGTCCTCGACACTGCGCCGCACCCACAGCACGAGCAGCGCCGGAATCACCCCGACCCAGAACAGCACGCGCCAGGCGATGTCCTGGTCGAGCACGCTGAACAACACCGTGTAGACGATCACCAGCAGGCCCCAGCCGACCGCCCACGCGCTCTGCACGAACGCCACCGTGCGGCCGCGGTACTTGGCCGAGCAGTACTCGGCGACCAGCGCGGCGCCCACCGCCCACTCGCCGCCGAAGCCGAGCCCCTGCAGGCCGCGGAAGATCAGCAGCGTCTCGAAGTTGGGCGCGAATCCGCAGAGCGCCGTGAAGATCGTGTACATCGCGATGGTCAGCTGCAGCGTGCGGACGCGGCCGATGCGGTCGGCGAGCACGCCGGCTCCGACGCCGCCGATCGCGGACACGACCAGCGTGACGGTGCTGAGCAGGCCCGCTTCGCCGGACGTGATGCCGAAGTAGGCGGTGATCGCGGCCAGGCCGAAGGGAAGGGTCTGGTAGTCGAACGAATCGAGGCCGTAGCCGCCGAACGCGCCGAGGAAGGCGCGGCGGCCCTTGTGGCCGAGCGAGCGATACCAGCCGAACGGGCGGGCCGCGTTCGCGGTGCCGTCGGCGACGTTGACGTTCATGGGGCACCTCACAAGGGGGACGAACTCATGGTGGCACGAGTCACATGGCCGCTACCGTACGGATCGTTCAACAATTCCACAAGTCTCTCATTTTATTGTTCATCGTCCGCTGGCTACGCTGGGCGACGTGGTCACCGACGGAGAGCCGATGGGCCTGGAAGCGGATCGCGGCCTGCTCGGCCGGACGAGCACGGCGGAACGAGTCGCGGGCGTGCTGCGCACGCGCGTTTCAGAGGGGTACTTCCTGCCCGGGGTACGGCTTTCGGAGCAGGACATCGGCAGCGCGCTCGGGGTCTCGCGCAACACGCTCCGTGAAGCTTTCCGGCTGCTGACTCACGAACGGCTGTTGGTGCACGAGCTGAACCGTGGCGTGTTCGTGCGGGTGCCGAGCGTCGAAGACGTGCGCGACATCTACCGCGTCCGCAAGATCATCGAATGCGCGGCGGTCCGCGACGTGACCGAGAAGCCGGCCGCGTACGAGAAGATCGCCAGCACGGTCTCGGACGGCGATCGTGCGGCGAAGCAGGCGCAGTGGCAGGACCTGGGCACCGCGAACATCCGTTTCCACGCGGAACTGGCGGCGCTCACTGGCAGCGAGCGCATCGTCGAGTTGATGCAGGCGCTCGCCGCGGAGCTGCGGCTGGTGTTCCACGTGATGGCCGACCCGCGCCGTTTCCATGAGCGGTATCTGCCGCGGAACCACGAAATCCTGGACGTGCTCGCGACCGGCGACGGGATCCGTACGGCGGAGATGCTCGCCATCTACCTCGACGACGCCGAAGCACAGCTGGTCGAGGCCTACGCGGAGTTGTCCGGGCTGGCCGAGACCCGCTGAGCGGTTCAGTCGAAACCGGCCGGTTTGTCCGGGAAGGCAGCGAGAATGGCCGTTCGGCCCTCCCTGGTGCCCGGGAGACGCCACGGCGCACGCGGTCTGGCTACCTTCGGCAGTGGGCCGCGCGGAGCGTGCCGCCCCGGGCGTCGGGACCCCCAGCCGACGCGCGGAGGGCGGCCTACGGCCGGGCGGCAGATCTTGGTTCCCGCCCGGCCCGCGCGGTGTCCGCGGCGGGCCGTGGCCACCGGGGGGAGGTTACGGCCCGCCGTGCTTCATTCGTCCACGATGTCCATAGTGGACGGCTACTGGTTCACCGACCATTTCTGGTTGACGTTCCCGGTGCACGTCCACAGCTGCAGTTTCGTCCCGTTGGCGGAACTGACCCCGGCGGCGTCGAGGCATTTGTTCGCGTGCGGGTTGACGATGTCGTGCGCGGCGGTCACGACCCACTGCTGTGCGTCGCTGTTGTTGCAGTCATACATCTGGACCGGGGTGCCGTCGGCGGTGCCGGAGTACTTGACGTCCATGCACTTGCCGAGCGCGCGAATGGTCCCGTCGCCGCCGATGGTCCAGGCCTGCGCGGCGTTGCCGTTGCAGTCGGTGATCTGCAGCTGGGTGAAGTTCGCCGGATTGGCCCACGGCACGTCGACGCATTTGCCGCCGATGCCGATGATCCGGCCGCTTGACCCGCCGGTGCCGCTCGTGCTCACGTGCACGTAGTCGACGACCAGTTGCTGTGGGAACTGCGTGTTGCCGTCCGGATCGCCCGGCCAGTCGCCGCCGACCGCGAGGTTCAGGATCAGGTAGAAGGGATGGTCGAAGACCCAGCGGTTGCCGTTCAGATCGGCGGGGGTGCGGGTCTGGTAAGCGTTGCCGTCGACCGACCAGACAATCTTGTTCGGCGACCAATCGACCGCGTAAGTGTGGAAAGCGTCGGCGAAGACCGGCCCGTTGTACGCCGCGCCGATGCCGCCGGCTCCGGAGTAACCGGGGCCGTGGATCGTGTCGTGCACAGTGTTCGGCTCGCGGCCGATGTTCTCCATGACGTCGATTTCGCCGTCGTTGGGCCAGTTTCCGCCGCCGAGCATCCAGAACGCGGGCCACATGCCCTGGCCGCGCGGGATCTTCATCCGGGTTTCGGCGTGCCCGTAGGCCTGGCTGAACTTCCCGGCGGTGGTGAGCCGGGCGGAGGTGTACTGGCAGGTGCCGTACCAGCAGGTGTGGCCGGAGTTTTCGCGTTTCGCGGTGATCACCAGGTGGCCCTGGCCGTCGAGGGCGCCGTTCGCGGCTCCCGCGGTGTACCACTGGCGTTCGTGGTTGTTGCCGTTGTTGTCGCCGGTTTCGTAGGTCCATTTCGACGCGTCGGCGGCGGCTCCGGCGGGGCCGTTGAAATCGTCGGTGAAACTGTCGGCGGCTGCCGCCGTGGGCGGGGACAGGACGGCCGGAGCGGCCTGGAGGCCGAATGCCAGCAGCGCGGTCGCGGCGAGTGCGGTGGGGAGACGGCTGAGGAAACTGGGCATGCGTGGGCACCTCGTTTTCGGGGAGGAACCTAGAGCGAGGGAGTGCTTTGTTGTGGCGGGCAACAAAGCAGGAGAAGTATGCCTGGTCTGGACCTCTGCGGCAATGGCCAAGGTCCTGCACGGACGGCCCGCGGGGTCACCTGGCCGAGGGTAAGGCTGTCCCCACCGCGGTGACGCCAGTCGGCACCATGGTTCGCCGGAAGCCCCCGTCCTACGTTCGGAAGTGCCAGCCGAGACCGAACGCAGGAGAGAGGCCGACATGACGGCGGGGACGGATCTTCGACCACCGCGGGTGCAGCCCGCAGCGGAGCGAACGAAACGGGTCGAGCCGGGAAAGCACTGGTGGCGGCGTCCGTGGAGGGCACCGTTGGGGCCGCTGGGACTGGTGGTGGTCGCGTTCCTGGCGTATTCGCTGCCGCCGTATCTCGCGTTCGACCCGGCGCGCTCGCGGGTGCCGTCGACCTTCCCCGCGCACTACCTGTTCCTGGTGGGGCACGTGGTGTTCGGGTCGATCGCGATGGTGACCGCGTTGCTGCAGGTCTGGCCGTGGATCCGGCGGAAGCACCCGGTGCTGCACCGCTATTCCGGCCGCGCGTACGTGTTCGCCGGCGTGCTGCCCTCCGGGCTGCTGGCGCTGACGATCGGCGCGGCCACCCCGTACGGGCCGGTGACCCGGGCCAGCGACGTGCTGCTCGCGGTGCTGTGGCTCGGTACGACGTGGGCGGGCTACCGTGCCGCTCGCGAACGCCGGTTCGGCGATCACCGGCGCTGGATGGTCCGCAGTTTCGCGCTGACGATGTCGATCATTCTCAACCGGCTGATCGGCCCGATCGCGGCGATTTTCCTCGGACCGCAGCTCGCCACCACGTTCGGCGGCAGCGAGATCGCGCTGACGCAGTCGATCGCGGCGCTCGGGGCGTGGGTGAGCTGGACGGTCGCGCTGATCGCGGCGCAGCTGTGGCTCGACCGGAAGCCGAACCGCCGCGCGCGGGTTTAGTCCTGGCTGAATAACGCGGATGTATTCGGCGCGAGGGGTACACCGAATGACGGACTCATCCGCGCGGCTGCAGCGACCGCGCGATGATCGTCCGCTGGATCTCGGACGCGCCTTCGTAAATGCGCGGCGCTCGGACCTCTCGGTAGAGGTGCTCCAGCAAATGGCCCCGCCGCAGTGCTCGTGCGCCGTGCAATTGCACCGCTTGATCCACCACGTATTGCGCGGTCTCGGTCGCGAACAACTTCGCCATTGCCGCGCGGCCGGCCAGGTTCTGCTCGCCCGCGTCGTAAGCGGCTGCCGCGGCGTACACCAGCAGACGGCCAGCTTCGGTCCGCGTCGCCATTTCGGCCAGCGTGTGTGCCACGGTCTGCTGCTTTATCAACGGGCCGCCGAAGGCTTCGCGCGAAGCCGTGTACTCCACGGTCGCGTCGAGGGCGGCTTGTGCCATGCCGACCGCGAAAGCGCCAACGCTCGGGCGGAACAGGTCCAAAGTCCGCATGGCTACGGCGAAACCGCGGTTCTCCTCGCCGAGCAGTTCGTCGTGATTCACCCGGACGCCGTCGAATACCACCGTGCCGATGGGGTGCGGGCTCACCAAATCCAGGTGTTCGCCGCTGAGTCCGGCGCGGTCGCCAGGGACGACGAAGGCGCTGACGCCGCGTGAACCGGCGTCGGGAGTCGTGCGGGCGAAGACTGTGTAGAAGTCGGCTTCCGGGGCGTTCGAGATCCACATTTTCGTGCCGGTGAGCCGCCAGCCGGCACCGTCTGGTTCGGCGGCGAGTCGCAGGGCCGCGGCGTCGGATCCCGCATCTGGTTCGGTCAGCGCGAAGGCGGCGACGGCGTCACCGGCTGCGACGGCGGGGAGCCAGCGCTGCACTTGTTCGTCCAAACCGGACTGAAGCACCGGGTAACTGCCCAAGCCTTGCAACGCCAAAGCGGTCTCGGCTTCGGTGCTTTGAGTGGCGAGGGCTTCGCGCAGCAGGCACAGATCGGTCGCGGCGGCTTGCCTGGTCGGCTGTCCGCTTTCGACCCCGGGAAACAGCCGGGCGAGCAAACCGTGGGAGCCCATGGCCTTGAGCAGCGGGCGGTTTACCGCGCCTTCGGCACCGGCGGCGGCCAGGTCGACTAGCTGTTCGGCGGCGATTTTCCGGACGGAAGCGGCGTAGGCGGTCTGTTCCGGAGTGAAAGCGAAAGCGTTCATCGGGCGTCCTCCGGTCGCCAGCGGGCGTGGGCGGTCTGGTGGCCGCCGGTGCGGACCAGGTCGAGTCGCGGCTCTGGACCGTCGCTGCGGCCGGTCTGCGGCGGCCGTTTGCCCGCTGCCCACTGTTTCGGCCACGCCACCGGGTACTCCTGCGCGGCCGCCGCGTGCAGAGTCCATTGTGGATTGAACAGGTGGGTGCGGCCGAGTGCGCACAGGTCGGCTCGACCCGCCAGGATGAGCGAGTTCACGTCGTCGTAGGAGGAAATCGCGCCGACGGCGATCACTGCGGTGCCATAGCGGCGGCCGACCTCATTGCGGATCCGGTCGGCGTACGGCGTTTGGTAGCTGCGGCCGAACTTCGGCTTCTCCTCGCTGACCACCTGGCCGGTCGACACGTCGATCGCGGCCGCGCCGTGCTCGGCGAACGCCTGCGCGATGGCGACGGCTTCGTCGGCGTCGTTGCCGCCCTCGAACCAGTCGGTGGCGGAGATCCGGACGGTGAGCGGACGATCGGCTGGCCACACCGCGCGGACCGCGTCGAAGACTTCCAAGGGGAACCGCAGCCGGTTTTCCGGAGAGCCGCCGTAGGAATCGGTGCGATGGTTGGTCAGCGGGGACAGGAAAGACGACAGCAGATAGCCGTGCGCGCAGTGCAGCTCCAGGAGGTCGAACCCAGCGCGCGCGGCGGCTTCCGCGGCCGACACGAACTGGTCCCGGATCTCGCTCAGCTCGTCGACGGACAGCTCGCGCGGCGTCTGGTTGTTCGGCGAGTACGGCAGCGCGGACGGCGCGCAGACCTCCCAGTTGCCCTCCGGCAGCGGGTCGTCAATGCCTTCCCACATCAGTTTCGTGGAGCCCTTGCGGCCGGAATGCCCCAGCTGCAACCCGATCTTCGCCGGGGTTTCGCGGTGCACGAATTCGACGATCCGCTTCCACGCGGCTTCCTGCCCGGAGCTGTACAGCCCGGGGCATCCCGGCGTGATCCGGCCTTCGGCGGACACGCAGATCATCTCGGTCATGACCATGCCGGCCCCGCCGAGTGCCTTGCTTCCCAAGTGCACCAAGTGGAACTCGCCGGGAACGCCGTCGACCGCGGAGTACATGTCCATCGGCGACACGACGATCCGGTTCGGCAATTCCAGCGAACCGATCCGCACCGGCTGGAACATCGGCGGCGCGAGGGAAGTGCCGAGCGAATCGGCGAACCACTGATCCAGCGAGGCGGCGAATTCCTTGTCCCGCAGCTTCAGGTTGTCGTAGGTGACGCGACGGCTGCGGGTAAGCAGGTTGAACGCGAACTGCTCCGGTTCCTGATGCGTGTACTGCGCCAGATTCTCGAACCACTCCAGGCTCGCCTGCGCCGCACGCTGCGTGGACGCGACCACCGGACGTCGTTCTTCTTCATACGCCGCAAGGGCTTCCGGAACGCTCGGCTGTTCGTGCAGACACGCGGCGAGCGCGAGCGCGTCCTCCATGGCGAGCTTCGTGCCCGATCCGATCGAGAAATGCGCAGTGTGCGCCGCGTCGCCGAGCAGCACGACATTGTCGTGGACCCAGTTGTCGCAGCGGACTGTGCCGAAGGTGGCCCACTTGGAGTTGTTGGCCAGCAACTGATGTCCGTCGAAAATGTCACCGCACAGTTCGCGGATCAGCTTGATCGACTTCTCGTCGCTCTCGCCCGGACCGAGTCCGCTGGCGGCGATCGGCCCGAATGCCCGCTGCCACACGTCCTCGTGCATCTCCAGGATGAACGTGCTGCCGTCCCGGCCGTACGGATAGCCGTGGACCTGCATGATGCCGTGCGGCGTTTCGAGCACGTAGAACTTGAACGCGTCGAACACGAGATCGGTGCCGAGCCAAATGTAGCGGCACTGGCGGGTCTCGACGCTCGGCCGGAACGAATCGGCGAACGCCGTGCGCACCACGGAGTTCACGCCGTCCGCCGCGACCACGAGGTCCGAGGAAGCAGCCAGTTCGGCTGGCTCCGGCGCGACACTGCGAAATCGGACATCAATGCCCATTTCGTGGCACCGCTGCTGCAAGATCGCGAGCAGCCGTTTGCGGCTCATCGCGGCGAAGCCGTGCCCGCCCGAGGTCGACACGGTGTCGCGGTAGTGCACGTCGATGTCGTCCCAGCGCGCGAACTCCCGGCTCATCGCCTCGTGCACGGCCGAGTCGGCGTGCTCGATGCCGCCGAGTGTCTCGTCGGAGAAGACGACGCCGAAGCCGAACGTGTCATCCGGCGCGTTGCGCTCCCAGACCGTGATCTCGTGGTCCGGGCCGAGTTGTTTCGCGAGCACGGCGAAGTAGAGGCCCGCTGGCCCGCCGCCGACTACTGAGATCCGCACGCAGGCCAGGATATGTCGTCTGAAGTACGGTCGTCAAGAATGCGATAGATGGGTTACGCTCCCCGGCATGGAGCGGATCAATCCCCCCGAGCTGGGCAAGCCGTCGGGGTTCTCGCACGCGGTGGCGGCGCAGGGCAGGCTGGTGTTCCTCGCCGGGCAGACCGCGCTGGACTCGGACAACCGGATCGTCGGCGACGGCGTCGTGGAGCAGTTTGAGCGCGCGCTCGGCAATCTGCTCACCGCGTTGCGCGCGGCCGGCGGCGAACCCTCGGACCTGTGCGGCCTGACCGTCTACATCGTCGACATGGACGACTACCAGGCCCACGCGCGCGAGATCGGCCGCGTGTGGAAGCGGCTGGTGGGAGCGGATTACCCGGCGATGGCGGGCATCGGCGTGCACCGGCTGTGGGATGTCGAGGCGCTGGTGGAAGTGCAGGGCTACGCGGTGGTCAACCGCTGAGCACCTGCTGCAGGTGCGTGCGCGCGGCTTCCTCCAGCCGGTCGTGCAGTGTGAAGAACACCTCGGCGGCGCGGATGCCGGACCAGTCCTCGGGCAGCAATTCCGCGGGCAGGCACGGGTCGAGATACGGCATCCGCCGCCAGCCGGTGAGCACGCGCAGGTAGTCGGCGAACGCTTCGTCGGCGGGCGTCGTGCGGCGGCGTTGCCACCGGCGCAGCGCCGGTTCGTGCTCTTCGAGGAACGCCGTGTACAGCTCGTCCAGCTGATCCAGGTCCCACCACTCGCGCACCTTCTCGCGCGGGTCGCCGAAGGCGAGGTGCTCGGCGCGGAACAGGTCGGCGTACTCGGCGAGCCCGAGGCGGTCCAGGGTGCCGACAGTGGCCTCGTACAGGTGCGCCGGCGCGATCCAGACGCCTGAGGCCGCGGTGCCGAATCCGAGTCGCGACAACTGCGTCCGCAGCACGTGCCGCTTGTGCCGTTCGGCTTCCGGCACCGAAAACACCGCGAGCAGCCAGCCGTCGGCGAGCTTCGCGCGGTCCCGGCGGAAGATCCGCTCGTCGCCTTCGCGCAGCAAATCCAGTGCGGTACCGGACAATTCGTACCCGGCGGCTCCGTCGCGGCGCACCGCTTCGAGCACCCCGCGCCGCTTGAGCCGGGAAATCGACGACCGCACGGCGGGCTCGTCGACCCCGACCGCGGCGAGCAGATCGATCAGCGAGGCGACCGAAAGCCATTCGCCGCCCGCCTGGTGATGCACGCCGTAGACCGACACAATGAGGTGCCGGGGCTGGGCCGCACGCCCGCCGTCGGCATCGGCTGCTTCCGGTACGGCCGTCACCCGATCACCATACAGCGCCGTTCGTTGCCAACCCGGCTACAGCCACGGCGGAGACGGGTTTCGGCGAGCACATCGGCCGCGGACCGTCTCCGCCTGCTTCCGGTCGGATGAGCAACCGGCTAGGGGTAGCATTTCCGGCGCGATGGCGTTTGTGAGCAATGCACCTTTGGTGAACCGGCTGACCCGCCGCGGACGGCTGATGGCGAAACGCACCTGCGACCGCCGGGGACACGCCTTCGCGCTCGGCCGGTTCCTCTTCCGCACCCCCACCGCGTGGGAGTACGCGGCGGCGGTCGCCGGCGGCAGCGATCCGGCCGCGCAACGCTGGCTCGGCTGGCTGGCCGAGTCCGTGGTGGCAGAGCCGATGCGCGGCGAGGCGCTGCGCGTCATTCCCGGCACCGGACCGGACTGGACCACGCCGGACCCGCATTCGGTGGACGTCGTCGCGATCGATCTCGTGGCTGGCCGCTGCGCCGGTCTCGTGAGTGTGCACGCGGGCGAGGACGGCGGCCCGGAAACCGGCGGCTATCTCGCGCCGGGGTATCGCGGGCAAGGATTCGGCCGCGACCTGTTCGCCGCCGGTCTGGTCCTGGCGCACGAGCATCTCGGGCTTTCGCGGGCACGCGCGGGCGCGGAGGTCGGCAACGTCGCGAGCGGCCGTTCGCTGGAAGCGGCCGGACTGCGCCGGGCTCCGGGGCCGCCGCGGTACACGCTGCCGGACGGGCGGGCCTGCGAGGCCTGGTGGTACCAGCACGACGCGGCGTGGCCTCGCAAGTGCGCGGGCCCGCAGGCGCAGTGGCTAGTCGCCTCGTGAGTGTTGATCACGGTTAGAACCGCGATCAACACTCACGAGCTGTACTCCTCGTACGCCCTCAACGTCCTGATCACCAGCGCCCGTTCCCCCGGACTCAACGGCGACAACGCCGCCTGCCACGCCTTCGCCCCGCGCGCGAGCCACGCGTCCACCGCGGGCCGCTTGTCCGCGTGGATGCTCACGATGGTGCGCCGCCGGTCGTCCGGGTCCTCGGCGCGCTCCAGCACGCCTTGCCGGGACAGGTCGCCGATCATCAGACTCGCTGTGGTGGGCGCGATTTCGAGCCGTCCGGCGAGTTCGTTGACCGTCATCGGGCCGTCGAACAACAAGTAGGCCAGCAGGGACAAGTGCCGCGGCGCGAGCGCGACGTCGTCGAGCTCCGGAGGCGGCGGCGTCCGCTTCGCGCGCCCGACGAGACGGGGCATGAGAAGCAGCAGTTCACGGACGCCGTCCTCGACGGTCGGGCCGGATTCGGTGGCCATGCCGCGACAGTACCTGCGCGTGTGTTGACAGCCCGATTCGCGCGATCCTAGGTTTGTTGTTACATCATCAACCAGGGAGTTTTCCGATGTCGGACTGGAACCAGCAGATCATCGACGAGTTCCGCGCGAACGCGGGCAAGGTCGGCGGCATGTTCGAGGGCAAGAACATGGTGCTGCTCACGCACACCGGCGCGAAGAGCGGCAAACAGCGGGTCAGCCCGCTGGTGTACACCACCGACGGCGACCGGATCGTGATCGTCGCGTCCAAGGGCGGCGCGGACACCAACCCGGACTGGTATCACAACCTCGTCGCGAACCCGTCGGTCACGGTCGAGCTCGGCACCGACAAGTTCCCGGCGAAGGCGAAGCTCGTAACCGACCGCGCCGAGCGCGACCGGCTGTATGCCGGCATGGTCGCGCACTCGGAGGGTTTCGCGGAGTACGAGAAGAAGACCGAGCGCGTGATCCCGGTCTTCGTTCTCGAGCGCTGACTCAGTCCAGCGGCTGTCCGTAGACGAAGCTCCGCAACCGTCCAGTAGACATCGGGTCCAGCGGAGCGAACAGCTTGGCGTGCGCGGCCCGCACGGTCGCCGCGTCCGGCTCGATCATCGACAGCGCGCGCACGGTGTAGCGCGAATCAGCGGTGAAATCCGGTGCGGACGAGCGCTGGTACGCACCGCCGAGCAGGTCGATGATCAGCACGGTCGGCACCGGGGCGGCCGGGCCGGCGTGGTCGAGCACCGTGCTCAGCACGTCGTCCCGGAGCTCGGGCAGCACGCGGTTGTCGCCGAGGTAGGAGTGCGGGTTCGGCGGTTCCGCGGCGATCTTGCCGGAGTCGGTGAACGGCATCGTGGTCAGCGTTTCCTGCAGTGGGCCGAGCGCGCGCAGGGGCGCGACGAGCTGGTCGCCGCCGGTGCCGAGATAGGCCACCCGGACGTGCGCGATGTGCTTGCCCCGCAACGGCTCCGGCACCATCGGCAGGTCCGGGTAGGGCACCATCGCGACCGAGGTGCCGACGGTGTCGGGCAGGTCGAGGGTCCAGTCGCGCCAGGTGCGCAGGACGTCCGGGATCTTGGCGGTGTCGAAGTACAGCCCGCCGCCGTACAGCGTGGTCACCGGCACCAGTTCGAACTCCAGCGCGGTCACGATCCCGGCGTCGACCGGGCCGGTCGTGCGCGTGCCGCCGGGACGGACGATCTCGGCGGAGCGGACGCGGTCCGAGGCCAAGCCGAAGTGCCGGCCGAGGAGGCCGAAACCGCCGCCGAGGGTGTAGCCGACCACGCCGACTCCCGGGGCCGAACCGCTCAGCGGTGCGAGTCCGTGTTCCGCGGCCGCGGTGATGACGCTGCCCCAGGTGGTTCCAGCTTCGACGCGTGCCACGGCGCGGTCCGGGTCGATGGTCACGCCGGTCATCCGGCGCGTCGAGATCAGCACGCCCTCGGCCGGTGCGCGCAGCCCGTGCCCGGTCGCCTGCACGGAAACCGGCAGGTCGCGCTCGGCCGCGAGCCGGACTGCGGCGGCGACGTCGTCCGCGTTGGCGGCGGCGACGACCAGGTGCGGGGTGGAGGCGATGCCGGTCTGGAACCCGGCGATCTCTTCGCGGTAGCCAGGCTGGTCTGGGGTGAACGTCTGCATGTCTTGAGCGTGCTGGCTGCTTGACGATAAGTCCAAGAGATACTAGTTCCACCAGTTAGAATTATTGGTTATGGAACTGCATCAGCTCGAATACTTCGTCGCGGTCGCTGAGGAAGCCAACTTCACGCGCGCGGCGGCCCGGATGCACGTCGCGCAGCCCGGGGTCAGCGCGCAGATCCGGCGGCTGGAACGCGAGCTGGGGCAGGCGCTGTTCGACCGGTCCGGGCGCACAGTACGGCTCACCGGCGTCGGCGAGGCCGCGTTGCCGCACGCCCGGGCCGCGCTCGCGGCGGTGGCGGCGGTGCGCGAGACGGTCGCGGAGCATGAGGGGCTGGTGCGCGGCCAGGTGGCGATGGGGATGGTGACCTCCGCCGGACCCGTGGCGCTGCCGGAGTTCCTGGCCGGGTTCGCGGAGCGCTACCCGGGAGTGGAAATCACGCTCAGCGAAGCGAATTCCGATCTGATGGCCGACGCGCTGCGGGAAGGACGGCTGGATGTCGCGGTGATCGGCCTGGCCGACGGCGTGCCCGCCGGGCTGACCACTCAGATCGTGCTCGACGAGGAACTGGTCGCGGTCACCGCGCTGCGTGACGAGTTCGCTGACCGGGCTTCGCTCACCCTCGCTGACCTGGCCGAACGGTCGCTGATCTGCCTGCCGAAGGGCACCGGTATGCGGGGCGTGCTGGAGCGCGGGTTCGCCGCGGCCGGGCTGCGGGCGCGGGTGGCGATCGAGGCGAGCGACCCGAACGTGCTGGCCAAGCTCGCGATGCGCGGTCTCGGCGTGGCCATGGTCCCGGAGTCGCTGGCTCGCTACTACGCCGAGGAGTTGCACACCTTGCGGCTGCGGCCGCAGCTGCGCGGGCAGCTGGCGCTGGCGTGGCGGTCCGACGGCCCGGCCGGGCCCGCGGCTCGCGCGCTGATCGAGTTCGCCCGGTCGGAGCTTTAGCGCGCGGCGGAGCATACCCACGCCGCCCCGGCGGTGCCAAGGAATTCGGCCCGCAATTCTCGAAAAGCCCGCTCGGAGTAGTCCGTTCAGGTCCTCTTGCGGCATGGCCGGAGAATTCGAAGTACTGTCGGCGACGGCCGCGAGTGCGGTCGGGAGTTCGGGATAATCCGGAGGTATTTCCGTGAAGCTTGTTCGTCTCGTGCGCAAGGCCCTTCCGAGCAAGAGTCTCAAGTCTTACGCCTGGTACGGCTGGATCTGATCGCTCTCGCCGGAAAGGGATCGGCCGGTTCCGGAATTCCGGAACCGGCCTCCCCGCGCCCTTGAGGAGTACTGCGGTGACCATTCCCGCTGAACGGAACAAAGTGCGTCAGGTGGTATTCGCGCCGCGGATTCAAGAACTGTTCGACCGTTATCGGGGGAAATCCCTCTTTCGGCTGGAACCGGACACCGTCGGCGTCGCCGGGGCCGAGTTGATGGACGCGGTGCTGCGCAGCCGGCCGCCGAACGCCGAGGAGCGGCCGACCTTCAAGCCGGTGCGCGGCCGGGTGGTCACGCGGCCGGAATCGTCGGCGTTGATGCGCGCGGTCGGCGCGGACGTGCGCGCCGCGCTCAAGAAGCCGCTCGGCGAGGCTGATCTCTCCGGAACGTGGCCCGCCGTGCCGCATAACTACCTGCGCGACCTGGTGTTCGGCCGCGAACAGCGGCGGTTCCGGGTCCTTGTCGACCGTCGGCTGGAGTTGACGCCGAAGATCACCTGGGCGGCAGTCGCCACCGGAGCCGCGCTCTGGGGACGGCCCGCGCCCGAGGTCGCACTGTCCACCTTGGCGCGGATGGTGCTGGAGGCCGACACCTACGAACAGCGCCGCTTCGCGATGTACCTCTACCGGCGCGTGGCCGGGCCGGTCTGCTTCACCGTCGCCGCGCTGGTCACGAACGCTTTGTGGCTCAGTTCGCCGCTGAAGGACGACGTGCCCACCGAATACGTGCTCAACGAGGCGCTGCGCCTGCTGCCGCCGTCGTGGAACATCCTGCGTGTGCGTTCACCGGAGTTCGCCGAGGTGGACGCCCGGATCGGCCCGGGCGACGACGTCCTGCTGCTGCCGCTGCTCAGCCACCGCGACCCCGAACTGTGGGACGCGCCGGACGAGTTCCGGCCGAGCCGCTGGGCCTCGCTCGACCCGGACACCCATCCCGGTTACTTCCCGTTCGGGCACAGCAACGAACGCTGCTGGGGACGGCACATGGTGCTGCCGCTGGCGGAACGCGTCCTCGACCTGGTCCGGCGCGACGGTCTGGTCGTCGATCCGGCGCAAACGCGGGCGCGGGTGCACCTGGACGGGCTGATGGAGGTCTCGGACGTGCGGGTCGTGCGCGCCTGAGGGCTCTTGGCAACACGTCAACGAGACGTTCCCCTGGACGGATGCTCCAGGACGGCGTGCTCGGCGTCAGCCTGCTCGCGGGCGGCGCGAACGTGATCATGCAGCTGGGCCGGCCCGAGGTCGGGTACGGCGTGCTGGAAAGCCGGGTCGATTCGGGGAATCTGTTCAAGCATCCGCTGAAACGCACCCGCACCACCGTCACCTACCTCGCGGTCGCCGTGCTCGGCACCGACGCGGATCGGGCGGCGTACCGGCGGGCGGTGAATTCGGTGCACGCGCACGTGGTTTCGACTGAGTCGAGTCCGGTGCGGTACCGGGCTTTCGACCGGGAGCTGCAGCTGTGGGTCGCCGCCTGCCTGGCTCATGGCGTCGAGGACGTGCATCGCGTGTTTCTCGGTCGGCCCGCTCCGGAATCCTGGTACGCCGAGGCCGCGGTGCTCGGAACGACGCTGCAAATGCGTCCGGAGGACTTCGCGGCGTACTGGGCGGACGGACTGGCCCAAGTGGACATCGACGACCGGCTCCGTGAATACCTCACCGCCATCGCGAATCTGGAATTCCTGCCGCGGCCGTTCTCGTTCCTCTTCGGACGGTTCCATCGCTTCGTCACGATCGGGTTCCTGCCGCAGGTGTACCGCGAGCGGATGCGGCTGCCGTGCTCGGCCGCGGACCAGCGCCGGTTCGATCGGCTCGGCGGTTGCGTAAAGGAAAACCCCTCGTCTCAGCGGTTGACCGGAATGAGCTGGTGGACAAGGGTTGACCTATGGCCAAACCGGATGAGGTGCGCGAAGGGGTTTCCCTGACCAACCTCGACCAGGAGCTGTTCGTCGACGCCGGGGTGACCAAGCGCGACCTCGTCGACTACTTCGACGCCGTTTCGGACCGGTTGCTGCCGGTGCTGCGCGACCGTCCGCTGTCGGTGGTGCGCGTGCTGCGCGGGCAGGACGCGTTCATGCAGAAGAACCTGCCGAAGTACACGCCGGAGTGGGTGCCGCGGGCGAAACTGTGGGCGGAGAGTTCACAACGGACAGTCACCTACGGCCTGTGCAATGACCGCCGGACCCTGTTGTGGTTCGGCAATCAGCGTGCGGTCGAACTGCATCCGGCGCTGACCCGGGTGGAACCGATCGGCCAGACCGATCTGATCATGGATCTCGACCCGCCCGAGGGCGCGGACTTCGGCGTCGCGGTGGCGGCGGCTCGGCTGGTGCGGCAGGCTTTGGCCGACGTCGGGCTCGCCGGTGCGTTGAAGACCAGCGGGTCCAAGGGTGTGCACGTGTTCGTGCCGCTGGTTCCCGGGCTGTCCTTTGCCGACGTCGCGGCGGCGACCCGGGCGGTCGGCGCGCGGGCGGAACGGATCGATCCGCGGCTGGCGACCACGGCGTTCATCCGGGAAGACCGGCACGGCAAGGTGTTTCTCGATTCGACCCGCGCGGGCGGAGCGACCGTGGCGGCGGTTTACAGCCCGCGGATCCGGCCGGGTGCGCCGGTGTCGTTCCCGGTCCGCTGGGCGGACGCGGACAATGTCAAACCAGCGGACTTCACCGTGAAGACCGCCGCGGGCCTTCTCGGCAGTGCCGATCCGTGGGTGGAGGAATTGCCGGAACCGCAGGAACTCCCGGCGGATCTCGTGGCCGAGGGGCACATGATCCCGGTCGCCCGGGTCGCGGCGATGCACGAGGGCAAGCGTCGCGCCCGGGCGCGCCGGGAATCAGGGGAGAGCGAGTAAATCCTGGTGGTGCACGGTGACCTCGGTGATCTGCCGATCCTCGGGTACGGTCAGGTCTGGTTGTTCTTCTCGTGCTGCGGCAACGAATCCGCGGTACCAGGCGTCGATGAGTTCGCGGTGTTCCGGGCCGAGCTGCCACGGTGACAGTCTGGTGTGGACGGTCCAACCGTACCGCTGGAACTCTGCTGCGGTGACGGCGACGGCTTCTGGGCCCAGCTTTCCGTCTCGGCGTTGATGGTCGTTGAAGGCGGTGTTGAGTGCTTCGTCTGCTGCGTCCGCTGGCGTGAGGCGAGCCGATCCGGTCACGGACAATGTGAACAGCGCTGGGCTTTGCGCGTCCACACAGGACTTCACTAATCGCTGGATCTCTTCCTCAGTAAGGAGATCCAGCAAGGCGGAAGCCGTTACGAGAGAAGTGCCGCCGAAACCCAGCCGAGTCACGTCGGCTTGTTCGGTCACGACGCTGATCCCCGGCGGAAGACTGCGGGCGGCGATCTTGAGCAGCCGCTGGTCCTGGTCGTGCAGAATCCACCGCTGCGGTTTCGGAAGCCGGCCGGACAGCCAGCGTCCCATCGCACCCGTGCCGCAGCCGAGGTCCCGGATGACCGCCGGGACGGCCGGGAGCAAGGCGACCAGATCGGCCGCCCTGGCCGCGGTGTCGGCTGGTTCTCTGAGCCGCAGCCATTCCGGCGCGTAACCGGAAGAGTCCGCTGTGGTCACAAGGAACGCTCGTATCCGGCCGAAGCGGCGTGGGATTCGTGCAGGGTCACCGAGATCTGGGCCAGCCCGCGCGCGTTCTCGCCGAGTTCCCCGGCGTGGATCCGGTCCGCGAGCCGGTCGGCGATCACCTTGGCGAGGTATTCCGTCGACGTGTTGATCCCGGCGAAATCGGGTTCGTCGTCCAGGTTCCGGTAGTTCAGGTCCGCGAGGACCGCACCGAGCCGCTGGGTGGCGAGCCCGATGTCCACGACGATGTTGTCCGAGTCCAATTCGGACCGCCGAAACGTAGCGTCGACCACGAACGTCGCGCCGTGCAACCGCTGCGCCGGGCCGAAAACCTCGCCGCGGAAACTGTGGGCGACCATGATGTGATCGCGCACGGTGACACTGAACAACGCGTTCTCCTTTACGGGTAGGTGATCCGGTGAGCCAGTCCGTGCAGAGTTCCCTCCGCTAGCCGTGCCGCGACGTCCGGCAGTTCGGCGAAGGTGGATTCGCTGGTGACGAGCGTGTCGAACGCCGGGTCCGCGAGCAGCCGCAACGCCAGCGCCATCCGGTCGCCGTAACCGCGCCGCGCCGCGCGGGCTGGCGAAACGGTGCCGACCTGGCTGCCGCGCACAGTGAGTCGTCGCGAATGGAAGTTCTCGCCGAGCGGAACTGACACCTGACGGTCGCCGTACCAGCTCAACTCGACCACTGTGCCCTCGTGGCCGAGCAGTTCCAGCGAACGCGCGAGCCCGGCGTCGGTCGCGCTGGCGTGCACCACGAGATCGAGGCCGCCGCTCGCGGTTTCCGGGGTGGCGTAACGAATGCCGAACGCGTTCGCGACCTCCGCGCGGTCCGGATCGGGGTCGACGAGCTGGACGTCCACGCCGGGAAACCGGGACAGCAGCCGCGCGACGCTGCAGCCGACCATCCCCGCCCCGACCACCGCGATCCGGTCGCCGATCAGCGGTGCCGCGTCCCAGAGCGCGTTCACCGCGGTCTCGACAGTCCCGGCGAGCACCGCACGCGCCGCGGGGACGTCGTCCGGCACCACCGTGACCGCCGACGCGGGCACGACGTACTCGGTCTGATGTGGATAGAGACAGAACACCGTGCGCCCGGCCAGTTCCGGCGGTCCGGAAAGGACCTCCCCGACGTTCAGGTAGCCGTACTTGACCGGCCACGGAAAGTCGCCCTCCTGATACGGCGCGCGCATGATTCCGTGCTGGCTCTCCGGCACCCCGCCGCGCAGCACGAGACTTTCCGTGCCGCGGCTCAACGCCGAAAATCGCGTGCGGACCAGCACTTCGCCGGCTTGCGGAGCAGCCACCTCGGCCGATCGGAGCTCCCCGCCCGCGGCCGAAGTGAACCAGAAGGCCTGCGCCGCCCGTGTCAAGGTTGTCCTCCGTTGCTGCCGGATCGAGGAGAAATGGCTGTCTCCACCTGTACACGAACCCCGGCCGAGCTGGGTTCAACCGTCGTCCAGCAGGCTCCCGCGCTGCTGGCGCAACTCGCCCTGCTGACCCTGCTGACGGTGACGACCGGCCTCGGCCTGCTTGGCTGGACAGTCGGCGTGGCCTACCTCCTCGGCCTGTTAGTCCTGCTCACCCAGGGCGCCTGGCGGATCAGGGGGTACCGGCTGGGCCCGGCCGACCAGGTGACCCTCGCCCGAGCGGCCCTGATCGGCACCGTGACCGCCCTGGTCGCCGACCGCCTTGGCGGGCATCCGCCGCTGACCTTGATCGTCCCCGTCGCCGCGGTCGCCCTGGCCCTGGACGCACTCGACGGCTACGTCGCCCGCCGCACCGGAACCGTCTCCGCGCTGGGCGCCCGATTCGACATGGAAGCGGACGCCTTCCTGATCCTGGTGCTGAGCGTCCTGGTCGCCACCACGGCCGGTCCGTGGGTGCTGGCAATCGGCCTGATGCGATACGCCTTCGTCGCCGCAGCCCGGCTGTGGCCATGGCTTCGCGCCCCGCTGCGCCCCAGCCGGGCACGGAAGGCAGTGGCGGCTTTGCAGGGAATCGCCCTGACCGCCGCGGTGGCGGGAGCCGCACCGGCGGTCTTGGCGGGGATTGCGGCAGCGACGCTGAGCTGGTCATTCGGGCGCGACGTGTGGTGGCTGTACCGGAACCGCGCTGGCTAGGGAATTCTCCGGAATTCTCTATCGTCCGGGTTCCGGCATCGGAAACCGTGTTTCTCACACGGTCGCGGCTCTTGATTTCGTAACGTGGCGAAAGGGCCAGCCGCTTGTCTTCGAGTCGCCCCGACTAGGCGGACTCTCGCAGATCAAACGACTGGCCCTGGGATGCGGTATCGGCCCCCCTCAGGCTGATCGCCAACCTCCCGATGTCCACCATAGCGGTGCCGGAATACTGCCGCTTAACCCGTCGGTGGATAACTAGGCGGCATTCATTTTCACGGTATCTGACATCCTGTCAATAGTGTTGCTAATTGCGCTCGAGCTGCGGATTTGCCCCGATTAGCAATCGCAAAAAGAAACCGTACGTGGATCCTGGTGCCTCAGTGCTGGCTGAGCGGCTGGTGGAGGTCGTAGGGCCGTGCCGGACTCAACGTCCTTGGAACCACCGGCGAAGCCGGACCCCCCAGGAAGGGCGAACGGGCACTCTCGGCGGTGCCCAGGGGTTGCCCGGCGGCGGAGCAGGCTGCCGGACCGGCGCGGGCGGCGGTGCCCACGTGTTTGCTGGCGGGCTCTGCGTCCGGGGCGGATGGCTCGCCACGGACGGTGGGTAACTGGTCGGCGGTGGCACCGAAGGCCGCGGCGACCCCGATGGGTGCGTAGCGGGGGTGTTCGGAGCTGCGGCCGGCCGAGCGGGAGCCGGTCTGGGCGACTGGACGGCGGGCGAGTCGGCGTACAGCTCCTTCAAGCGCGCCTGGAAATCGATCGGTGGGAACGCCCGCACTCGCTTGACTGGCGATTTCGAGGGTGCGGGCGGCTCTTCACCGCGGCTGCGGGCTCGAAGCGCGATCAGTTCCTCGCCGGAAACCGTCCGCAGTTCAGAGCCGCGAGAGATCTCGACCTGCGGAGTGTGGTCATCGCACCAGCGGGTCGGGTAGGTCGCCAGCAAGCCGGTGACCGAAACCCAGCTGCCGTCCAGCCCTTCGAGATTCGGGCCGAAGCGGTCTTCGAGATGACTTCGGGCTTCGTCGTAAGAGATGAACACGAAGGCGGCTTTCCGGTAGTCGCCGGTGTTCAGGAGCGTGATGGTGCCGCCGCGCATGGCCCGGTTCCGCTTGATCGACTCGATCTGGCCGAAGACAGTGACCTTGTCGCCGATGTGCTGGAAGAGCTTCTTCCGATCGTCCGCTTCGATGCAGACGAGTTCGTTCGGGGCGGCCTGGACCACTCGGTCGTGGTCCTCGGTCGCCGTGCCGCCGGACAAGGCGAGAGTGATCTCGGGCATCGGCGCCAGGCAAGCTCGCCGGAGCCGGGTGACTGCCTCGGCGACCGGCGGGATCGTGGACAGCGCGAAGAACAGATTCGAGGTGTCGGGTTCGGCGAAGTCGCGCGCGGTGAAGAGAAGGTTGTCCTCGTTGTGGAACCGGTCCCACAAAGACGGGTCGTGGGCGAGTGCATCGAGGGACAGTTCGATGGTCGCCGCGGCGAATTCGTCCAGGCCGACGTTGTAGCTGTCTTGCCTGGACGGGTGCTGGTAGTTCCGATGGCCCTGCTCGGCCGCGCCGTACCGGCGGAGTTCCGGCAGATACATGCCGTCGTAGTCGATCAACCGGACCGCGTTGTCGTCGTCGATCAAGATGTTGCCGTGCTGGAGGTCGCCGTGTGCGGCACCGGCCGCGCGCAGCTGCGTCGCCGCCTTGGACACTTCGCGGCCCACTGTGGTCAACGCGGCCGGCTCTCGCAGGTGGTCTTCCACCCAATGGTCGAGCTGGAAGCCGTCTACCCACGGCATCTTGACAACGGGATAGCGAGCGCCCTCCACCTCGATGCCATGGGGCAGGTAGTCGACCGGGATCAAGAACGGCAGCTCCGAGTGGACGCGCACGAACCGAGAAACCTGGTTATAGCGCTCCTCAAGATGGTTGCCCTGCTTGTGAAAACACCGCACGGCGACCTTCTGGCCGTCCACTGCGAACAGGTAGGTCAGTGCGAATCCGCCGGACGCCACGACTGGCGTCATCAGCGGCGTCCGTTCCAGCTTGCCACGCGACAGCACCGGGTCGGTGAACGATTGCTTAAGCTGGACGGCCTGCTGATAGGCGTCCATACTCGGCAGTGTCATGGGCGCACCACGCAAATCGTCGTGTCGTCGTTGGCGAGGCCGTCCGCGCGGAACTCGGCTACCAACTCTGCGAAGGAGTCGGGACTGGCCAGCAAGTGTTCCAGCGGTCGTGCCGGATCCGGGCGCTCCAGCAGGTACTTGGCGAGCGCGTCGCTGGCCAGGACGAAAAGATCGCCAGTACGCCAGGAGCCGTGCTGGCGGTGGACCGGGTCCAAGTCGCGTCCGGCGGGCGGATGCGTGCGCAGCACGTCCGGGAAATTGGTGAACCGGGCGGGATCGTCCAGCGGGAAAGCCAGAATGATCGCTCCCTCGCGCAGTTGGAACAGACAGCAGTCACCCACGGCTTCGCCGTCGAACGCGGAGTCGCTCAGCGCGAGCCCGGCGAAGGTTGCGGCACTGCCGTAGGACAGTTTCTGTATGGCGAACCACGGCAGATCCGCGCTGAAGACCTCTTGGTGCCACCGATCGCCCAGCTCGTCGAGCTGCGTCGCATCAAGCTCGCCATCCACATAGGACTGTGCGAGCAGGCGGCTCCAGACCTCCGGGCGAGCGGCGTCCGATGCTCCGTCGGCGACAGCAAAACGTTGCGCTGCAAGGTTCATCGCCGCGAAGTCCTCGTTCTCCGCGTTGTCTCTTCCCTGTTTGGCCACCGACGCCGTGACGACGCGCAGGTCGGTCCCGCGGTCGGCGGTCACTCGCCGTCGGTGATCTCGGGGAATCCGCCCGGGGTGATCCCGCGAGTGCCGATGTCGAGGAACTGCACCACCGCCGACGGGTCGGCGTTGTAGAGGAAACCACGAGCACCGGGGGCCAGGTCGTAGCGGAAGCTGGACGCAGCTTCCGCCATCGGCGTGGGGAGTTCGCTGGACATTTCGAACAGCAGACGGGCCTCCTTGTCCGGCAACGACACCTCAGAGTTGGGGAAATTGATGCGCCCCTCGCCGTTCCGAGACAGGTGGACGTTGAGCAGAAGCGCGGGGCCGTCGTTCGTGCCCAGCGCCTGGATGCGCTGTGCCGCGGGGATCGGGTCACCGTCGGTGGCCATGCCGTCGGTCAGGTTGATGACAATGGGAGGGAAGCTGTCGGGATGGTCGACGCACCAGGCCGAGACAGCTTTTTCCGCGGCCGACAACGCTCCTGTCATCGAGGTCCGCCCGCCGTGCACCGCTTCGACCCACACCGGCTGGACGACGAACTCGTCCGGCCGGGCGGGGTCAGGCACGATCTTCTCGACTCGACGCGGCTTGTCTGCCAGGGCGCTGACCGGTCGCAGCGGTTCATCCACTGTGCTGTCCTGGAACAGCGAGGACACGATGTCGGAGTAGCCGAGCGCGCCGACCTGGAAGTAGTCCACGACGCGGCGGCCGCCCTTAGTGCACAGTACGACTGAGGTGGTGAGCACGTTGTTGACCGCAGTGGCGAGCGCGGCGGCCTTCGACATGGCGGCGTGCGACCATGGTTCCGACATCGAATACGACTGGTCGATGAGCAGCATGAGGCAAGCAGGCTGGGCGCGGTTGACTTCGGCGGTGTACATCAGAGATCTCCTAGCGGTCAGGTGTTGTCGTACAAGCGCCACGCCGGGACGCGGATCGTGGTGCTGGAAGAGGTGTTGAGCAGCCGGGTGCGGAGCAGTTGGACCCGCAAGTGCTGGTGCCGAGGACGTCCGTCGGCTGGCCCTCGGTCGAGAAGGAATGCGTACTCGCCGGCGACCGCGTCGGCCAGATAGCCGTTGCGGTAGACCAGGAGTTCGACCTGGTCTGGGCAGCGGTTCCGGAGCCATGCGTACAAAGTGGACAGAAGAGGATCCGCATTCGCCTGACGCTCTGCGTTGCCGCTGCGCTCGGCAGCTCGCACCAGCGCGGTGCCGATGTTGTCATCCTCCGGCCACGCGAGACGGTCGCCCACCACGATCAGTCGGCTGCGTGCCCGCGTCACAGCCACGTTCCACAGCGTGTCCTGCTGCTGCAGCCACCCTTTCGACTGTCGAGGGAAGTCTCGGCTGATGACCGGGGACAGCACGATCACGTCCCGTTCCCCGCCCTGGAACGTGTGCACGGTGCCGGGGACGACTCGCGGATCGTTCGGCAGGCGCCTCCCGAGCACGCTGGCCTGGCCCTTGTACGGCGTGATGACACCGATCGTCGCTGCTTCGGGCAGCTCTGCCAGCAGACGTTCGACGACCTCGGCGACGCGGCATGCCTCGACGTCGTTCTGCCAGGAAGTGTTCGCGCTTCGGGCCGCTGCTCCGGCGACGTCGATCCAGCTGATCGGAGCCCCGGGCAGCTGCGTGCGTCGAGCCTCGTCGGTCAGGACGGTGAGCTGGCTCCGATAGAAACGCCGGTTCGCGAGGTCCGCGATCTCCGGATGGCACCGGTAGTGCTCGTCCAGCAGGAGAGGAGCTCGGACCAGCCGCTCGACCGCGTGGAAAGCCGAATGCCGGCGGTAGGAAAGCTGGCGGGAATCCAACCAGACCGGCGACACCCGATGCGCCTTGACGAGTTCGGCCTCGGCCTGCTCGGACAACTTGATCACCGGGCCTAGTTGCTGCACGTCTCCAATCACCAGCGCCCGCGCGCCACGGTAGAGCAACGGGAGCAGGTGCGGGACGGAACACTGGCTTGCTTCGTCCACGATCACCAGGTCGAACGACGCCGCGTCGGCAGGAAGCCGACGGGCGCTCAGCGCGGTGAGTGCCCAGCCCTTGACGTGCTCCCGGCAACGGCGCATCACTGCCCAGCCTCCGGTCGACGACGCTCGCAGCAGGGCTTCGATCTCGGCTTTGCCGGTGCGTGCAGAGGTTCGCACGACGGTCTCCCACGCTGTGTGGGAGGCGGCGAGTACCTGGTTCTCTGCCTGCGCGAGGTTGGCGGCGAGCTGGTCGTCGGACGGAGCTGGACGCGTTCTTTCCTGCTGCCACTGCGCTTCCGCCAACGCCCACGTCGCCAGGCGCTGGCAAACCTCGGCGGTCGTTTCGCCGTGCCACCCGACCGAAGCGCAGAACTTCGCGCGTCGGCGTGTGCCGAAGAACTTCGCGTTGGCTGCTCGGCTTGCTCGGCGGTGCAACACGGCGAGGTCGGCGGCGGAGAAAGCCGCCGCGAGAGCAGTCGTTGTGGTGGAAAGTTGCTCGGCGATTGCCTTGCGGTGCTGCCCCAAGGTCAGCAGGCGGGCTTCTTGCTCTGCAGTTTCCGCCAAGGCACGGACTGCTTCGGCGTGGACGGCGAACGCTCGGTCGAGCTCCGCAACCGCGGTCGCTGAGTGTTGCCTCGGCGGCGGCATGGCGAGATAGTCGGTCAGCGTGCGCTTTTCCCGCTCTTTCATCTGCAGGTTCCCGGTACGGACCACCGCACCGGGAACGAGCTTTTCGCACCTTTCCCACACCTCGTCGACCGCACGGTTATTGGTGGATGCGACCAGCACTGACTGTCCGTTGACCAGCGCGGTAGCGACAGCATTGGTGACGAGCTGGCTTTTCCCGGTTCCTGGCGGGCCGGTGGCGACCGTGAGCTGCTGGGTCATCGCAGATTCGAGCACCGCGCGCTGTCCGTCGTTGCACTGCTCGACATAGACTGGCCGCCACGGCCGGACGGCTGCGTTGCCGGCAAGGCCGAACAGCGGGGCCAGCGCAGTCTTCTGGATTTCCCTCTCGTGCTCGGCGATGTAGTCGAGATCCTTGACCAAGCCGTTGCTGGCCGAGCCGCCTGCTTGGTGCGCGAACAGCACCGCCGCGTTCCGCGCCCCGGACGTCGGGGTGTCGGTCTCGATCTCGGGTTCCAGCGAGCTAGGGCGCAGCGGCTGAACCGTGGCCAGCCCGAAGTCCTCGCGCAGGAAGTGCTGGACCTCTCGCAACAGATGCGAGTGCATCCCGCTTTGCCAGGTCGACTGGTAGGTGCTGAGCAGCGCCGCGGCCTCGTCATTGTCCAGCAAGGCGTTCACCAGGCCGTCGTGCGGCACGATTTCGCCGACCGGCCGGAGCCGTCGTCCGTCCGCACTGTCCACGACTTCGACCTGGGTCAGGAACAGCGGGGCGAACTGTGGACGACCGCGACCCTGATGCAGGACCACGGCCGGATAGCCGTACCAAAACTCGGTGTATTCGTCGGCCGTATCGACCAGCTGTGCGGCTTCAGCGGGCATCGACACCGCGCCGTCGGGGTCAAGGTCGCGGACCAGCAGCCTTTCCGCTCCCCGGAAACAAGCGTACTGGCGCTGCGCGTGCGCGGCAAGCAGCGGCTTCGGCTCGGAGTCGTCCTTCTGGACACAGGCCTGGTAGTAGCGCAAGAGCGCGGCTGGCGTCGGCGCACCAAAAGAGCTGCTGTCTGTGCCTTTGCCCGCGGGGTGCCCCGTCGCGGACCGGGCAGGCAATTGCGTGCCTGGACGGATCGCCTGACCGGCCCGGCAGCGGGCCAGGTGGATCTGCCCATTGACCCGGTCCGCAGAGAACACCGGCACCTGCCGCGGGGCCGCTTCCGGCGGCTGCACCGTGCGGACCTGGTCGTTCACGTAGTGAAACAGCTCGTTGGCGGACACGATCCCGTCGCCGTCGGTGTCCGCTTTGCCGGTCCGCAGGGCGGTCACGAGTTCGGCAGTGAACAACGAAAGCGGCGGCCCGGACCTTGGCCGGGAGTCAACCCACGACAATTCGCTGGGGCCGCTCGATGCCATCACGTACACGCCGCGCGGTTGCGGGAAGCCGTTCCGGTGCGCGCTGCCTTTGGCGAGGCGCGTGGTCATGCCGAGGCTGAAGCCGCCGCTGTAGCAGCAGTCGAAAATGGCGATCTTCTGTGCGGCGTAGCTGTTTTCCAGGTGTTCATTGACAAACGACGCGCCGACCGCGGTCTGCTCGCAGGACGCCTTCCAGCTGTCGGCAGCGATGAAATGGAATTCCGATGTGCTGTCGGAAAGCCGATGACCGTGCCCGCTGATGTAGAGCAGCCCGAGCTCATCGGCGTCCAGGTCGCCGAGGAACGCGGCAATGCGATCCCGCATCGTGGCGGCGTCCGGATCGAGAACCGTCTGCACCTCGGCGAATTGGCCGATTGCCGGGTCTTCCAGCACCTGGCGCAGCTCTGCCACGTCCGAGTGCGTGCAGGGCAAAGCGGAGAATTCGGTGGTGTCCCGGTAGCCGGCCGTTCCGATCAGCAGCGCGCGTTTGCGGCCGCCGCTCACTGGTGCCGTTTGTCGAGGAGCCGGGCGAGCATGCGCTCCTGTGCTTCGTCTGTCCCGGACGGCATCTCCAGCTCGAGACCGTCGATCCTGAATCGCACCGTCGCACGCTTGGTCTTCGACCACTCCTTGATCAGCGTGACGAGCGCGGTGCCGAGCGGAGCCGCAGTGGCAGCCAGGAAGACCCACAGGTCAGCACCGCCGACGCTGCTTCCTTTTGCGCCGTCCAGACCTGGCCCGGACGGCGCAATCCGCACTTCTGCGCCGCGAGTCTTTTCGATTTCCGCACGTAGTGCGCGAGCTAACTGTTCTTCCCGAATGATGTCGCCGCCAGCCTGGACGCGCAGTTCAAGCGTTGGTGTTGAGTTTTCCACCGGCCCCCCTCGGGCTGATTTTCAACCTTTCGTGATCACCATAGCGGCGGAAGGATACTCCCGCGTCACCCGCCTGAGGATTATGGTCCGCCTTTGCGGTCAGCGGACGGCTGAGAAACCGCAAGGGGATACCGGTGGAATATTCCAAAAATGTTCAGCCCTTGGTGCTCAGCTGCCACGACACTCCCCATCGGTCGTTCACCCAGGCGAACGGGCCGAAGCCGTAATCGTCGAGCGGCATCAGCATCCCGCCGCCCTCGCCGAGGGCTTCGTAGATCCGCTTGAGTTCGTCGGTCGAGTCGACGGTGACGAACAGCGAGGCGGACGGCGTGAAGTCGAAGGCGTGCTGGACGAAGCTGTCGCTGCACCGCACCCGCTGACCGGCCACGGTGAACTCGGCCATCACGATCGTTCCCTCCGGACCGGGGCCGTCGGCGCCGTAGCGCTCCTCGGACAGCACGGAGTCGCCGGGGAACAGCGAGGTGTAGAAGGCCATCGCCTCGGCGGCGTCGCGCTTCTGGAACATCAGGAACGGGACGAGGTCGGTCATCGGACTGCCCTTTCTCGGGGTGGGTCAGGCCCGAACGTCGCATTGACAAGAAGTTTTGTCAAGCGTGCAGCTCTGCGGGGTGAGGCACGGTCCGACCGCCTGACGAGGTCCTGGGGGTGTGCGGCGGTCGGCGGACATCTGGATTGCTCGAAGAGCTACATGTCCTGCCGTCGTGACGCGGGGTTGGTCGCACGGCGCCGCTCGTACGTCTCTGCTGATGCGGCAGCTATGTCAAGCCAAGGTTGGCGAAGTGCAAAAAACCTCACGTATCCGTCCTGTTGCTACTTAAAGATCAAAATTAGTCGCTTGTAGCTTCGATTTTCGTGGGTGTGTGCACGTTAGTGATCACGTAGCCCGAGAGTTCGCAAAAGGCGACATGATGACCTTGCTCAGCGAGTATGTTGTGTACTGCACCGTGCAAGGAAGGATGGGCGATGGCAGACGAGGGAAGTCGGGCTCGGCCGCTCGACGGAGCACGACGGTTGAGCTTGCTCGATGTCTGTTCGGGGGCCGGTGGTCTGGCACTGGGGCTCGAGCAGGCGGGATTCGACCCGGTGATGCTGATCGACAACCTTCCCGTCGCCTGCGAGACGTTGAGACTGAACCGGCCGTGGTGGGACATTTGCGAGGTAGACCTGGTCGAGTTCGATCCCGTCGACGCCAAGCAGGTCTATGACGTGGATTTGCTTTCTGCGGGCCTCCCGAGGGTGCGTGCGTCAGCCGCTGTGAACCGACCCGCGGGAAATAGTGATGAGATCACTCTGATCCGGGCGACGATCATGCTCATGCATGCGGTGCAACCGCGGGCGCTGCTCATCGAGAACATGGCCAAGCTGATCGAAGATGACGAGCATCGGGACATCCGGGACTTCGTGGAGGAGGAACTGGACCACCTCGGGTACCGGGGGCGGTGGTTCGTCATGAACGCCGCGGACTACCGAGTGCCTCAGGATCGACGCCAGGGCATCTTCGT
Source organism: Amycolatopsis rubida (assembly GCF_900115345.1). Taxonomy (GTDB): domain Bacteria; phylum Actinomycetota; class Actinomycetes; order Mycobacteriales; family Pseudonocardiaceae; genus Amycolatopsis; species Amycolatopsis rubida. Next base: position 112,298 of record NZ_FOWC01000009.1, read on the forward strand.
AGCGATGAAGGGCGACGGCATCGACGCCTTCGAGGAACCTGCCCGCGTGCTCGAGCCGCCGATCACGGTCGGTGACGCTCTCCGGGCCTCCATGGCATCCCGAGGATGGGCGCAGGCGGACGAGTGGGCCGACTATGCTAATCGTCTCGCGCCTACCTTGGTCGGCGGATCATGGAACCGCGGAGGCGGGGACCTGGGACCAACGGGGACGAAGAACGCTTGGGCGAGGATGGGCGTCAACGGGGGCTCGCTTGCCGACGAGCTGCCTGGACCTGAGTACCGGTGGCGACCAGATCTTGTCCGATCCGAACTGATCCGGTTGACCGTGGACCAAACGGCGCACCTGCAAGGATTCCCGTCGGACTGGAAGTTTGCGGGAGGCAAGACCGCGCGATACCGTCAGGTTGGCAACGCTTCGCCGCCGCCGGTCGCGCGCGCTCTCGGCGAGGCCCTGCGAAAGGTCCTCTTGTGACCGGAGCGCCTCCGTCCGGCTGGAACGCGGCTCGTTACAATCGCTGGTCATGACCCCTCAGCAGCAGACGCTCGACTTCGACGAGCAGCTTCACCTCGTCGATCTGTTTGCCGGGCCGGGAGGGCTTGACGTAGCTGCTCATTGGTTGGGGATCGTCGCGGACGGTGTCGAGTGGGACGCCGGAGCGTGCGCGACTCGTCGGGCCGCAGGTCTGGGTACCTGGCAGAACGACGTTCGCCAACTGGGGCCGGAGGACTTTCCCTCGGCGACAATCCTTACCGGCGGTCCGCCGTGTCAGACCTACACTGTTGCCGGCGGCGGTGCGGGACGTCGTGCGCTTGACCAGGTGCTCGGCTTCGTCAAGCGGATGGCGGCAGGCGAGGATGTCCGGCCCAGTCTCGAGGATCTCGAGGACGAGCGGACCGCGCTGGTGTTGGAGCCATTGCGATGGGCATTGCGCGCCAAGCAGCTGGAACGCCCTTACCAGACGATCGTTCTCGAGCAGGTTCCAGCTGTCCTGCCGGTCTGGGAGGCGATGGAAGAAGCACTCGAGGGAATCGGATACAAGAGCACCTCCGGTATTTTGCATACGGAAGAATACGGTGTTCCGCAGACTCGGCGTCGGGCGATTCTTATCGCCAAGTTCGGCGTGAAGGAGAAACCCGAGTTGCCCACGCCGACGCACCGGCGGTTTCGACGAGGGGACGTACGGTCGGCGGCGGTCGAAGAGAAGCTGTCTCGCTGGGTCGCTATGGGGCAAGCACTCGAACGGACTGACGAATTCGTCGTTGTTTCGAATTACGGGACCGGCGGCAATCCTAAAGCGCGTGGACGTCGACGTTTCGATGAGCCATCAGCGACTGTGACAGGCAAGATTTCGCGTAACCGCCTTGAAACGCTCGCCGGGAAAGATCTGCCTCGTCTCGACTTTTATGCCGCAGGTCGACTTCAAACTTTTCCTCAAGACTACCCGTGGGCAGGGAAAGACGTTTCTCAGCAAATTGGCAATGCTATCCCGCCAAGGTTGGCGGCCCACGTACTTGCGGCAGCGCTGGACCTGGTTATCGATCCTCGACGTTTGGACGAGGCGGTTCGCGGTTCCTGGGAGAAGTTTGACAATACTCGCCCGGTAGCGGTCCGGAAAGCCGTGGTCTCCGACGATGTCGATGCAGGCTAAGCGTCATCGTCTTCTTTCTTCTTCCGGACGCGGACGTTCGCGTCTTTCTGAAGTCGTTGGAACAACGGCAGCAGCGCTTGGATGCTCGCTTCGGCGACATAGCCGTCGTCTGGACCGTCTGGCAGACGATCCCACGGCACTTGCGCAGCGCTCTCTGCGCTGGAAATCCACGCTTCGGTGCCCTCAGGATCGGGGCCGGAATCTGGCGCGAGTGCTTCGAAAACCAGCGTGCTTCCCGCGATATTGATCGCAGCGGAAAGGGCATGAAGATGATCGCCTAGCCGCGGAGTCTGTTCGTCTCGCATTCGCTCCAACAGGCGAACGATGGCGACCGCGGTCGGTCGGTGATCGATGACGTCCAGCCTCATCGTGCTGTTGAAAATCTCCTGAACCTGGCATGCCGCTTCGGCCGGGCGGTAGTCCTCACCGTTCCGGAACAACTCCGCTGCCCACCACAGACGCGCGAAAGCCTGGGTGTAGTGCGGGCCGCTGAAACGGGATGCCTGCGCGATCGACTTACCGCGGTGACGCCACACCACGTAATCCGGGGCGACTAGCAGAGCAATGAAGTTCCACAGCTCGCCCTGCGCGGCTTCGCTGCGGCTCATTCGCAATGTGGCATGCAGGCGGGGAGCCAACCATGCATCGGCAGCGGTCCTCCGGTCGTGGAAACGACGCATCGCCTCGTCGACCAGTTCACGAAACGGTTCCGTTTGCCATCGTGCGCTCACCGGCAGTGCAGTGGCCGTTTTCTGCAGCGCGGCCCTCGGCGGCACCTCGTCGCCAGACTGGATGCCGCGACCTAGGTGAGCTGCGACGGCCGCGTTCGACAACAGCCCGAGGGTCGCGGGCGGTTCGACAATGACGGTGCTGGTCATCGTTCCTCGTTTTCGGCGGCACGGTGGACGGATCGGATCGCTGTGGTCAGCCGCTTGGGTACCTGACTCCGTTTCCCCGCCGCGTATTGCAGGCGAGTCTGCAGCTCAGACCAGCTGTAGCCCTCCGTTCTGCGCTGGTTGATCTCATAGAGAGCGTCAGTCGGAGTCCGATCTGGAAACACGTCGGGGAGCATCGCCATGAGAACCGATCCTTTCCAGCCGCCTGGAATTTGAGGCGTGCCGTCCTCGTCAAGCTCCAGCGAGGCGATGGCAGTATGGAACATGGCAGTCCAAGCATCTTGTGCGATCTGACTGCTCATCGTTTCCCGCAACGCTCTTTCGATTGCAGAGCCACCTGCGCTGTTCAAGATGTCTGTGAATCCTTCGACGGCGGAGGTGTTCAGCAAGACTTTGGGTATCTCGCCAGAGGTGTCGACAAGCCAGGGCGCGTCTTTGAACTGTCGAAGCCACGCTTCGGGGCCGTTGCGGAAGTCGATCTCGACGATGTCGATCTCGCGCTGCCGCGCCGGCGTATCGGCTTTCAGGTCGACATACCAGTGCCGGTCGGTGCTGCCGATGAGTCGGCCGGGCACCTCGTCGTAGGTGCCGACGACAGCGAGGGAGAGCGTTGCCCGGACCAGGTGTGCGGACCGCGCCAGCTCGACGGACCCGCGGTAGGACCCGCCGGTGCCGCTTCCCAACGAGGTGACAGTTCTAGTGTTGGTTGCACTCTCGGTCAGTACTGCCAGACATTGAACGTCTTTCCACGGTCCTTCGGAAATTTCCTTTGTGGGGAGTTTCGCTTCGAGCAGTAGTGTTGCCGCGTGCCAGCGCTCTTTGCCCGACTGGTGCAGTGCCACGGTCCGTTCTGTCTTGGAGACTTGGGCATACGGCAACGGCACACCGTCGACTGTCACCGCCGTGATATCGAGATCGACATCACCGAACACGACCGGATACGGTAAAGCGGTCCTCATGCCACGCCTCCACGAGTCCGCTGGATATCCACGACGAGCCGGGACATTCGACTGGGCACTGGATGTTTGGCGGGATCAGTGATCGCAGTGAACGATGCGGCACGCACACCGGGATCGATCACGAGGTTATCAGCCTCGATCGAGCAATTCTCGGCGGAGACCAGCCGCCAGGGCACATCCGGCCTGCTGCCCGAGCGTACGTCGAACTTCGCGACCGGAGTCAACGACCACGGGTCCTCGGAGTCGGGCAACTTCAGCGAGACCGTGACGTTCCATGCGCCGTCGTCACTGATGAGGGCGTTGACAGCGCGCACTGTCGGAATGGGCTGATTCCGACGCGGACCTGCAGTCGGACTGTCGAACTTCAGCAGTTCGCGTAACAGTGCGGGACCATCGCGGCGTATGCGCTCCCGTTTTCCGACCAGTCGTCGGACGGCGTCGTCGATCGCTCGGTGGAAGTCGGTCAATCTGCTTTGCGCACCTCGAACGTAGGTGGCGGTCAGCTCCTCAGTCTTGCCCCATCGGTTGTGCTCAGGAGGTTCGGAAGCACGCAAGAATTGTTCGGCCAGCTCGACTTCTTCATTGTTTCGACCAGTTGCATAACCCGCCAGCAGGACAGCTTGGAAGGCCATCGCCCCGATAGGCAGTTCCCTCGGGCGATAGTCGCGCACCGTCATCCGGTTACCGCGCATGAGGACGACTTGGTTCAGCGGCTGATCTGTCTCGCCTGCGGGCGTGATCAAGAGAACGGCTTCGTGCTCGATACTGGCGGGCTTTCTGCGGCTGTCGGTCCGCCGCGGCACCACCGTCAACGGTACCCCCGCTCGGGCTACCTGTTCGCCTTCTGTCAGTTCCTCCACGGTCTCTCCGTCGAGGTGAGCCTCGAGAGCTCGGCTGAGTGCTGGGTAGTGTTCATGCGGATCGACTCGCTTCTCCGGGATCACGGTCTGTCCGTTGTGGAATGCGGTCACGCTCGCTTCGAGCATCGGTTCTCCGCCGCTACCCGACACCATCGCGGCCCAGAAGTCTTTGGCCAACGACCGGACGAGCTTGTCGTGCATCTCGTCCAAGGTGTCGGCGGTCCCCGAAGCGTCGTGTGCGCCGACGATCAGGAACGAGGTTCCCGGATCATCGTTGGGCCGCTCGAGATGGAGAGCTTGGACGGTTTCCTCGTCGGCCCACCAGGAACGGGCAGTGCCGCGGCGCTCGTCCTCGGTGTCGGGCTCGCCGAACCACGCCGGCCCGGCGTAGGCGTCGCCGTCGATCGTGTGCCAGGGCAGGTCGAGCCTGCCGACGACACGGCGGGCAGTTCTTCTCTCGAACGGTTTCGAAAGAGTTGAGTTGATCAGGACCAGGCCAAACCGGCTCGTGCCCCACAGCGTAGCTTTGCCCAGCCCGTAAGAACCGCCTGCCCTGCTGGCCTGCTGTTTGAAACTGTCGAGCTGGCGTCGGACGACCGCCGCGAACTGGCCGTCACTGTATTCGGGCCCGACCAGGCCGGTCGCGTTGTAGTCGTCTACGCGCAGGAGTCGCAAGGTTCTGGTGGCCGCGAGGTCGTCGAGTGCTGAACGCAGGCTTTTCGAGACTTTTTGTTCGGTCGCCGCTGCCTGTTCGTAGTGCTGCCGCAACGTGTCCCACTGGATGCTGCGCAGGAACGCGTCCAACCGTTCGCCGGTCAGTTCGTGCAGGACGTAGCGCACCCGAACAGCGCGATCGGTATCGAGTCTCTCGTCGAGGGAGTTCTGGGTAGCCTCCTTGGCCAGCACGGAGAGATCTGCGTCGAAAGCGAATGCGGCGGCGTTGCCGTATTCTCGTCCCCCGTCGGCATGCGCGGGGCGGTGGTACCACTTGCGGGCGAGTGCGGGAGCCAGGTCTTCAGAGCGGTTGTAGACGGCTGCTGGATCGCTGTCGAAGGCTTCGGCGATCGCCCGCTTTGTCTCCTCGCGAGGTTGCGCTCGCCCGGTGATCCAAGCTGAGACGGCTGCCCGGGTGAGCCCTAGCCGATCCGCGAGTTGAGCTTGCGTCATGTCCGCGCGTCGTAGCTGGCGCGCCAGCCATGGCCCGAAGTCGCTGGCGGGTTGCCCCTCGGACATCCACATCCTCCTGCTTTCGCTGGTAGAAGGCCTCTTGTCGGCATCTTATCAGATTTGATTTGACACGTGAGGTCGTGTCAAATTATGGTTGACAGCGTTGGGTCGTAACACAGGCCGACTTGTGGACGACCGCAATGATCGTAAGAACTCGATCTCGCTCCGGCGGGGTCCGGGCTCGGAGCCGAGTGTGCGAGAACGACGCAGGGTTCCGTGAACGGGCTCGCTTGCGCGAATACAACACAGCTCTTCGCCATGCAAGTCCTTTTCTGATCACTGTTGTCGCCGGGGAGACGGCAACACAGTTTGAGGATTGATCATCAGAATCTCGACGGTCGGGCCTCCGGATGGAGAACGACCGGCCGTCGTCACACGCTAATGCCTGTCGTTGGGAGCGAATCGGATGGTGGACACGTCGGACGGAACCGTGCTCGGCACAGTCGTCGAGCTTTCCGACCTGGCCTTGAGCACGTATGCGCTCAGCGAAGGGCGGGTGGAGGAAGACGCCAACGGCGAGCGCCGCATCCACCAGGGTGGTTACGGCGATCGACAGATCTTCGAGTTGGTGCAGAACGCCGCGGATGAAATGCGCGAGCCGGAAGAGTCCGGCGGACGCATCCAGGTAGTGCTCACCGATGATCATCTGTACTGCGCGAACGAAGGCCGACCGATCACGCCCGAGGGTGCGGAAACCATCCTCCGCATGGGAGTGTCGCGGAAGCGCGGTGGCCAGATCGGGCGGTTCGGCGTCGGGGTGAAGTCGGTTCTGTCGGTGACGCGGGCACCGCAGTTCTTCAGCCGCACCGGAGCTTTCGGGTTCGACGCCGAATGGGCGCGCGAGCAGATCCTCTCAGCTGTGAACGAGGGCCGTCGACAAAAGCGACTCCCGGAGCTGGCCGCGCTGGAAAACACGCCAGTGCTTCGGTTGGCACGGCCCCTCGACGTCGCCGCGGAACGTCGCCTCGACCAGGTTCTGCATGAGCTGCTCGACTGGGCGGTCACCGTAGTCCGCCTGCCGCTTCTGCCGGGAGCCAGCGAGGGGTTGGGACACGACATTCAACAGTCTGGACGGATCAGGGGAGGAGATCTGCCGCCACGGGAGTTCCCGCACCTTTTTCAGGTCTTCTCATCGCACGTCGGTACTTTGGTACTCGAGGACCGGCGGCGAATGCCCTTGGTGCGCAGGGAGATCACTGTTGCCCGTGAAGGTGACGAACGCATCATCAAGGAAGCCCGCAGCGGTGCCAAACCCGTGATCGAACGGCATCGGGTCTTCTCCCGGCCGCACCGAGTCGACGACGAGATCCGGCAAGGTGCCGGTGAACTGCACGACCGAGTGACAATCGACGTATCCTGGTCGGTGCCGGACTATCGGGTCATGACCAACGTCCAGGGGCAGACGCTGCACACGGTGCCCAACGACCGCGGTGCTTTCTGGGCATACTTCCCGACCACTTACCCGACGACGTTGAGCGGTGCGCTGAACGCGGCGTGGAAGACGAACGAAGATCGGCAGAACCTGCTGCAGAGCCCGTTCAACAACGAACTCTTGCGGGTCGCTGCCGATCTGGTGGTCTCATCGCTTGGCGAGCTCGTGGTCGACGAGGATCCCGGTGCTTACTTGCCGTTGCTTCCTGGTCGCGCTAAGGAATCGCCGAACTGGGCATGTACTTACCTCACGACGCGGATCTGGCAGGAAGCAGCGATTCGTCCGTCGCTGCCTGATCAGGACGGAGTGTTGCGCCGTCCCGCTGACCTGCTCATTCACCCGGAGAAGCTCAAGCCCGGCACGTTGGAGTTGTGGCGGAGTCACAGCGGCAGGCCTCGTGACTGGATCCACCACTCCGTCGAGGCCACGCGTGAGCGGCGGGGAAAGGTGACCCACGTCCTCGATGCCGCGGGACAGGAGCCGGCGACCATCCGGGAATGGCTGGAGGCACTGGTTGTCAACGGGACTCCCGCCGGATCTGCCGTCGCGCTGAAAGTCCTGGCCGCTCTCTTGGAAGATGAGTTGCTCCACGACCACGCCGCTGCCGCGGACGCCCGCCAGGCGAAGATCTTGCTGACCGAGCAATGCGAGTTTGTGTCCCCGATCGCCGGGAGCGTGTTCAGGAGGACTGTCGAAGATGGACTGCGGGACGACCTGACTTACGTCCACCGCGCGTTGGCTGAAGATGTGTCCCTCCAGCGTACCCTAGGTCAGTTGGGCATCCGAGATGCCGACGCGGAGGGACGTTTCCGGAGCGTTCTGGACCAGGGAGGCTTCGACTACTACTCGGCCGAGTCTTGGACCCGGTTCTGGGAACTCATGCGCACGGCCGGCAAGACATCTCAGGTGCCTGCGATCGAGAAGGCGATGCCGTCGGCACAGGACACGCTGAAAGTTCGAACTGTCGCCGGAAACTGGCGGTCTATCGGTCAATGCCTGCTGACCGGAGCGGTTGTCCCCGAAGACGGGTCGCGTGACGCCGAGATCGCGATAGACCCGGGATTCCACGGCGACGACCGCAGCGTGTTGATCGAGTTCGGTGCCGTTGCCACCCCGCGGCGGGGTCACCGTCCCGATGGAGAAACGTGGTTTGACGAGTACCACAAGGCGGTCTACGAGAGCTACGTCCGGAAGCTGAAGCCGACGGAGCACCGTCCAGCCACCAAAACGGTCAAGGTGGAGGGCGGCCCGATAGCAGGGCCGACCTCGGTCTTCCTCGAACTGTCGAAGGAAGGCCGGGCCGCGTTCCTGAACGCGATGCCCGATGAAGGACTGACGGAGAACTGGACGCGGCAGATCGGCAAGTCCGCGGCCACTCGCGTCGCGGTGAAGTCGCCGATTCGGTGGCTGCTGGACCAATACGGCTGGGTTGCGACCTCGAAGGGCATCGTGCCGGTCCGCGACGCAGTCGCTCCGCAACTGTCCGTTTACCGGGATGCGCTGCCCGTCGCGGAAATCAGTCCGAGCAAGGCTGCGCGGTTGAAGCTGCCCGCGAAAGTAGAGCAAGTGCGAGACGCGCAGTGGGCCGATTTGCTGCAGCGGGTGAAGGAGAGCGATGACGACAGTTTCATCGGACGCACCTACGCTCTGCTGGTAAGGGCGGAGTGCAGTCTGCTGCGCGAGGAGTTCAGCACGCGTTGCCGCGTGGGCGACCGGTGGGAACTGCGTCCCGACGAAGATATCGCCATCGCTTTCAGCCGGGATGACTTGATCGAGTTGGTGAAGGAGAACCACCCGGCACTCCTTATCGATCGCGCCGAGGATCGCGACGAGGCTGAAGCGATGATCTCTGATTGGGGCATGCGCCGGGTCTCGGATGTGATCTCCAAGCGGGTGCGGTCAGTCCCCGCAGGCTCGCCAGTTGCGGTAGTCGATGAGTTTCCTCCGCTGCGGCAGCGGTTCGGTTCCCGAGTCAGTGGCCTGTTCCTGCAGCGCTGCACGGAACTGGAAGAAGTCGTCCACGCTCCGAGCGGTACTCGCACGACGTCCTTGCGCAGCGCCCTGCACGACCGGACGACAGTACTTGTACCCGAGGACGCGTCTTTCGAGGCTGTCCTCGCGTTGGCGGACAAAGAGTTCGGTTGGAAGCTGGGGGTCGACGGATGTCGGACTCTGCTCGACGTATACCGCAAACAGCAGGAAGACCTCGAGCTGAAGGCGAAGCTGGACGCTGTGCGGAACGCGGCTACGGTGGCGGAGAAGCTTTCCTTGCTCATCGACGAAGCTGATCTGCGTGCAGGCCTGCCCCCAGGCCTGCTGCAGAGCGAACTGGCCGAGACCGGCCGCGAACCAGATGCTCGGCGTGTTGCCGAGATGGCCTACAACGCCCATGACGACGGTGTTCTTCGGGTACATCAAAAGGACATCCAAGCGAAGTTTACGACGACGGCTCCGTCACGGTTCGACGGCGACCAGGCTGCTCGTCGTTTCGTCGCGTCCCTCGAACTGCCGGACTCGTTCGCGGGCGCGCGGATTCCGGCTCCGCCTGCGCGAGAGCGGGCAGAAGGGCCAGTGGAATTCCCGCGCCTGCACGACTACCAGGAAATCATCGCTGCCCGGATCGCGGCACTGTTGCGGTCCCCGACCCCCCGCCGCGCGATGCTCAGTCTGCCTACTGCCGGAGGCAAGACCCGCACCGCGGGCGAGGGCGTGATCACGTGGATTCGCGACTCCGGGGTGCCTGACGGGCCGATCCTGTGGATCGCACAGACCGGTGAGCTTTGCGAACAAGCGGTCCAGTCGTGGAAGTTCGTCTGGGAAAAGGTCGGGCCTAAGTCCGAATTGGTGATCGACCGTCTCTGGCACACCAACTCGGCGACGCCGGTCACCGATCGTCCGCACCTGGTGGTCGCCACCGACGCGAAGCTCACGTCCATTCTCGGCGAGGACCAGTACACGTGGCTGCGCCAGGCATCGCTGGTTCTGGTCGACGAAGCCCATGTGGCCATCTCGAAGAACTACACCGCGATCTTCGAAAAGCTGGGGCTCACTCACCGCGAGACGTCCAGGCACCTGATCGGGCTCACCGCGACCCCCTACCGCAGCAATGAAACGACCACCGAGCGGCTCGTAGCGCGGTTCGGCAACGAACGCCTTGACGAAGGCGTCTTCGAAGGCGAACCCATCCTCGCGCTGCAGAAGCGAGGTGTGTTGTCGACCGTGGAACACCGGCAGCTCCCAGGAGCGGATCTCCAGCTCCGTCCCGACGAGCTCGCAGGCATGATGGGTGACGGGTCGATCAACTTTCTGCCCAAGGCAGCTGAACAGCGCCTGTCCGAGGACCAGGTTCGGAACAAGATCCTCCTGGACGAGATCGAATCGTTGCCGCAGGACTGGCCAGTTCTTGTGTTCGCTACGTCGGTCCATCACGCCAAGTTCCTCGCTGCCAAACTCGGGGACCGCAACATCCGGGCGGCGGCGATCGATTCGTCGACACCGTTGTCGGATCGGCGGCGGAAAATCGACGAGTTCCGGGCAGGCCATATCCGTGTGATCACCAACTATGGGGTCCTGTCGCAAGGATTTGACGCGCCCGCGACCAGAGCGGTGGTCATCGCGCGACCAGTGTACAGCGCGAACAGCTATCAGCAGATGATCGGCCGCGGTCTTCGCGGTCCCCTTAACGGTGGTGAAGACGGATGCCTCATCCTCGATGTCCGGGACAACATCACGAACTTTTCTGCGGCCCTCGCCTTCACTGACTTCGAACACTTGTGGCAGGAGCGCCGGCGATGACGACTGAAGAATCCATCTCGCTGACTGCGTCTCAACAGGCTGTTGTCGATTTGCCTTGGCACACAAAGGTTCTGGTGAATGCGGCCGCGGGGACTGGGAAGACGACGACCCTGGTCCGGCGAATAGAGCACCTGGTCCAGGAGGAGGAACTGCAAGTCGCGGACATCCTCGTGTTGAGCTTCTCGCGAGCCGCGGTACGGGAGCTCTCCGAACGACTCGTTCAGGCCGGGACGGTCGCGCGTCGTGTTCGTGCGCAGACGTTCGATAGTTGGGCGACTTCGGTCCTATACCAGGAGGATCCGCAGCGGACTGACCTTTCGTCGGTGAGCTATGACCAGCGGATCAAGATGGCGGCCGAGGTGGTTGAACGCGGAGTAGTCGAAGAATCCGAGCGCGGGGAACCGCAGCACGTTGTGGTGGACGAGATCCAGGACCTGGTCGGGGTTCGTCGCGATCTCGTCGAAGCCGTCCTCGACCGGTTCCGGCACTCCGGATTCACTGTCGTGGGCGATGTAGCACAATCGATCTACAGCTTCCAGGTTTCGGATCCGGTGGCACGTGCAGGTGAGACAGGTCGATTCTTCGACTGGCTTCGGGCTAGCTTCCCCGATGAACTGGTTGAACATACTCTCGACGTCAACTTCCGAGCCCGTACGCCAGAAGCGCGCGCAGCGTTGGGCTTGGGTCCACGGCTTCAGCGGATGAGGACCGACGCCGACGCCGTGGACTTGCTTCGAGAGCTATCCTCGTTGCTGTCGGGCGTTCCGTCATTCGGTTCTCTTGAAGATCGCTTTGTGCAGGATTCGCTGCGTGAAGCTGAAGGCACAACTGCGATCCTGTGCCAGGACAACGCGCAGGTGTTGGCGTTATCCGCAGAACTCGATAAACACTCGATCTCCCATCAGGTCAAACGCGGTGCGCATGACCGCGCCGCGCCGCCGTGGTTGGCTGCCCTTCTCGAAGTCGTCTTCGACGGTAAGATCACCGAAAGGGAGTTCCGCGACGCCACCGAGCGCTTCGAAAAAACAGTGTCTCAGCCCCCTGCGTTCGCATGGCGTTCCTTGCGGCGAGTTGCACATGCGCCCGGAAACAGACTCGACCTCTTCGCGTTGCGGCGGGCGATCGTAGAGGAACGCCTTCCCGACGATCTCACCGCGCTCGTCGCGCATCGTCTGACGGTTTCGACCGTACATCGGGTAAAGGGCATGGAGTTCGACCGAGTGCTCTTCGTCGAAGGAAGCCGCGTGCTGCGTGATGTCGATGACGTACAAGCTGCTGCGAGGCTCCAGTACGTCGCCATGACCAGGCCGCGCCTGGACTTGTACCGCCTCGACACACCGAAGACTTGGATGTATCGAAAGGCGAACTTGCTGCCCTCGCGGGCCGAGCGTTGGTACCTCTCGTATCAGAAGGCGCAGTGCAACGGCATCGAGGTTCTCGACTTCGACGCCGTGCCTGCCCGTTCGTCCGACTCGATAGAAGTGGAGCCTGCTGCGATCCAGAAGTATCTCCGAGAGCAGGTGAGCTGTGGCGACCTGATGGAGTTTCGCAAGCTGCACGATCTCCCGATGGCAGTAGACGAGACACCGGAGTACGGCTTGTTCCACGACGGTGTTCGCGTCGGGGAAGCCTCACAGCAGTTCCGGCGAGACCTACGACGGCTGATCGGTGGAAGAGAGCGCGACGTCTGGCCGATCTCCATCGAAGGCATGCGAGTGGACGCGATGCACACGACCGCGAGGCGGGCGGGTGCGAATGCGCAGCCCAGGCTCGCAGAGGGAGACATCTGGCTGATGCCCCGGCTTGGCGGCATCGGTCGAATCATCTGGTGTGCGCGCGTCGAAACCAGGGAAGGGACGATCCAACAGTGACGGCACTTCGGCATCAGCACTACGGTCTGCGCGGAAAACTGAGAACCGCCTTGCGCGCGGATCTTCTCGGGCCGGTCGACGGCGTTCATGAAGTACTCGCTTCTGACGCGCCGATCACTGCCTACCCGATCGGTGTCCTCTTCCCTCAGCGTGAACCGAACGAGCCGCCAGGGTTCATCGAAGAGGGCGGGGCGTACCCGGTACCGGAACTATCCGCGCACAAGGATATCGAGCAGGACGAAGTCGATCTCGGGGTGGCGCTGTCGAACCAGCGCAGGCCGTCGTCGATGGGCATGACCTTCTCGGTCGATACCGAGGTGGCCCCGTACATCAGCATCGTAGTCGAAGGTGCGCGTTACGTCCCGGAAGATGCTGAGGGAAATCCCGTGGAGGCCGGACGTACCGAGGCTAGGAGTACCGACGATCAACGCGAACGCTGGCGTCGGGTTCCCGTCGAGATCGAACCCGTCGTACTCGACGTAACTGTTGCGGGTACGCGGAAGATTGAGGATCTCGCAGCCGGATTGGAGCTGCGCGCCCTGGTGCGGGCTCCGGCCGATGGCGTGGTCACGGCGACGGTGACGCTGGTCAACACTCTGACGTGCGGCGAGTACGACCTTCAGGATGCGTACTGCTTCTTTCAGGCAGGTTTGACGGCGACTGGGCCCGATGGGAGCTTGGCCTTCGTCGAACGTCCCACGCTTCGGGGCGCGGTGGACCAAGAACAAGCTCTAAGCCGCCTGCTGCATCGGCACGTTCCGTCCTTCGCAACTGGACATGGTTGCTCGGTGGCCTGGGATTGGGAGGTGCCGGCGCTGTACGAGCCCATCGCGTCCTGTGCTGTGGCGAGTATCCGCACCGAATTCATTCCCACCTACGAGGTCTTACTTACCGATTCGAACGGTGATATCGACAACGCAGCTCTCGATATGAGCGGGCTCGGAGTCGCGTCAGCAGACCAGATCGGCGAGAGGCTTCGGTCGATTTTGGACGGCTACGCCGGGTGGATCGAGGCTCGAGATCGGGATATCGCATTCCTTGGTGACCCTGACCACGTCGCGGCCGCCCGCGACCAGATTTCATATTGCCGGAGTGCGCTTGCCCGGATGCGTGAAGGATTGAGCCTTCTCGTCGACGAAACGCGTCCGGAGCTCGCGGAAGCGTTCCGTCTGGCAAATCGCGCGATGGCCGAGCAACGGGCGCGGACCCAGTGGATCAAGGGCGGTCGACCGGGTGAGCCCGATCTCGCGGCTGCTCGCTGGCGCCCGTTTCAGATCGCATTCATGCTCCAGTGCCTCGCAGGTATCGTCGACCAGGAGCATGAGGACCGCGAGGTCGCTGACCTGCTTTGGTTCCCGACCGGTGGTGGCAAGACTGAGGCGTATCTCGGGCTGATCGCGTTCACGGTCTTTCTGCGTCGTCTTCGGGACGGTGCCGATGGAGCGGGCGTGACTGTCTTGATGCGGTATACCCTCCGTTTGCTGACGCTCCAACAGTTCGAACGCGCGGCTACCTTGATCTGCGCCATGGACGTCATCCGGGCCAAGGACACTGCCCAGTTGGGCAAGGAGTCCATCTCGATCGGCATGTGGGTCGGTCAGTCGGCTACACCGAACGATTTGCAAAGCGCGAAAGACTCGTTGGCGCAGCTTCGTCGGAATCATGGAAAGCAGCTGAGCAGGAAGAATCCGATCCAGCTACGGGTCTGCCCGTGGTGCGGAAACGCATTGACGGCCGATGACTATGAGGTTGTCGAGGCGGAACGCCGGATGACGATGCGCTGTCGCAACACATTGTGCGAGTTCTCGCCTGCTCCCGGACTTCCAGTGCATGTCGTCGATCAAGCTGTTTACCACTGGCATCCGACGCTCGTCATCGCCACCGTCGACAAGTTCGCGTCGCTGCCGTGGCGTCCGACCACCGAAGCGCTGTTCAATCGTGATCTCAACGGCGTGCGGCCGCCTGAGCTGATCGTCCAGGATGAGCTGCACCTGATCTCCGGGCCGCTCGGAACGCTGACCGGGATGTACGAAACGGCGGTCGACATCCTTGCCGAACGACCCAAGGTAGTGGCGTCAACCGCGACGATCAGGCGTGCGTCCGACCAGGTAACCGCGCTCTTCGACCGTCGCCTAGCCCAGTTCCCGCCAGCCGGTCTGGACGCGCGTGATTCCTGGTTCGCGGTTGAAACGCCCAGGACAGCCAAAGCCTCGCGACGTTACCTGGGCCTGCTGACCGCGAGCACCAGTCAGACAACGTTGCTGGTTCGCGCGTATGCGGCGTTGCTCCATGGGGCTGCTCGAGCACGGGAAGACGGGGCGACGCCGGAGTTGCTGGATCCGTACTGGACGCTCGTCGGCTACTTCAACAGCCTTCGGCTGTTGTCAGCAGCCGAACTTCAGGTCCGTGACGACGTCCAAGACCGCCTGGAGGCATTGTCGGATCGCGATGGCTCGGCCAAACGAGCCGACCTGTCCGTCGAGGATCTCAGCAGTCGGGCTGATTCCACCAAGATCCCCGAGCTGCTCAAGATGATCGAACGGGGACTTCCGGCTGGTCGAGTGCTCGACGTCCTGCTCGCGACCAACATGATCTCGGTCGGGGTTGACATCGACCGGCTCGGGCTGATGGCTGTGATGGGACAGCCGCAGACCACTGCGGAGTACATCCAGGCCACTAGCCGAGTCGGCAGGCTCCATCCTGGGCTGGTGACGGTGATCTTGAACTCGATGCGATCGAGGGATCGTTCGCACTATGAGAGTTTCCCGACGTTCCACTCAGCGCTCTATCGTGAGGTCGAGTCGACCAGCGTTACCCCGTTCTCTGCCCGGGCTCGGGATCGAGGACTGCACGCGGTCGTAGTCGCCTTGGCCAGGATGTTGATCCCTGGCCTTCGCGAGAACAGTGACGCGCATCGAATCGAGAAATTTGTCGCTGAGGTGGAGTCGACGGTACGTGCGGCGATCTTGGATCGCGTCGAGAAGATCAACCCTGAGGAAGCGGAAGCAGCCGCGGAACAAATCGACAATTTCGTCCAGTGGTGGCGCGAGCGGGCAGTTGACCAGCCCGAACTCGTGTACGAGGCGAAGCGAGGTTCGGGGGCTCCGGCGCTGCTGATCGGATTCAGCGCTGAGGAAACGGCTTCAGCCGACGCGCAAGAGACCTTGTGGAGCCTACGGGACGTTGATGCTGAATCTGCCTTGTTCCTCGAGTACAAGTGGTAGGGAGTGACGATGGGTTATACAAGTCCCGCTCGTCGGAGCGGACCGGGAAAGACGCGCGCGGCACGCAACCTCGGGTCAGTTCGGCGATCGCAGCTCGTTACGACGTACGGAGTCGGCTCTCTCATCGCGATCGACAACGAATCATTCATCGTGGCCGGGCTTGATTCTTGGGATGTCGGGGAGGCTCCCGAGATCCACGAGCGACGGCTCGCGCAGCTTCTCGGCGTCCAATCATTTCGACTTCCGCCTGCGCCGGATCTGGACGACGCCAGGGACGGCGTTCGAGTGCGACGGTTTCCTGAGTACTACTCCTGCCCGAGCTGTCGTTCTCTCATGAAGTTCCGCGAGTTCAACACGGCGGGAGAGAAGGCGCGGTGCGGAGAATGTGAGGAAATGCTGGTCCCCTCGCGGTTCGTGCTCGCTTGCGACGGCGGTCATATCGAAGATTTTCCCTACTGGAAATGGGTGCATCGGGGGAAGCGCGCCGGCCCCGGGGCTTGCAGGGGTTCCCTCCGGCTCCAGGCCGCCGGGTCGTCTGCTTCGTTGCGTTCGATCGTGATCGAGTGCACGTGTGGAGAAAAGGCGTCGATGGAAGGAGCGTTCCGGCGTAAGACATTGCGAGAGCTCGGCATTGGTTGTTCAGGGCGGTCTCCGTGGCTGCAGGAAGATCGGCCGATTGCCTGCGACCGTCCTCCGCGGACCATGCAGCGCGGGTCGTCTTCAGTCTGGAATCCCGTGCTGAGCAGTGCGCTTTCGATCCCGCCGTTCAGCGGAGGTGTCCACGCTCTCGTCGAACGAGAGAAGCTGGACACCGCTTCCGAGGACACAATCCAGTGGTTTTGCAGGAGCAACCACGCGAAACTGCAGCAAGCGAACGCGACGGTTGACGACGTACTTCGAGTCGTGGCGGAGCTGAAAGCAGCGCGCGGTCGTGATCAGGACGACGAACCGGCCGAGGTTGCGTCGTCATCCTCTCTCCGGACGCAGGAGTACCGGAGCCTGGTGATCGGCAGCCGTGAGCGGGCCGAAGACGGTTTGCAGTCGTTTGTATGCGAACCACCGGAGCGGAGTCTCGATGCGCTCCGCGCGTTCGACATTGGTCAAGTGATGCTGGTCAAAAGGCTTCGCGAAGTGCGAGCGCTGGCGGCGTTCACTCGCGGCACGCCGCCTGAGGAAGACGGTTCGGAGGCGCGCCAGGCTCCGCTGTGCAGCGGAGACTTGACCTGGCTGCCTGCAATTGAGGTGGTCGGTGAGGGTGTCTTCCTGCGGTTGGCGGAAGGCGAACTCCGCCAGTGGGAAAACAGGTCGGAAGTCCGGAAGCATGTCTCGGTGATTCGCGAAAATCACCTCGCCGCCCTCCGGAAACGGGCAGCCCTCAACCCTCATAAGTCGGTCGTCGAAGTGACGTCGCCTGTCACGCCGCGACGTGTGTTGCTCCATACGCTCGCACATGTTCTCATCAATGAATGGAGTCTTGACGGAGGCTACCCGGCGTCTGCGTTGCGTGAACGGATCTATGCAGGCTCGGATATGGCAGGTGTCCTGATCTATACGGCGACGAGCGACTCCGCAGGAAGCCTCGGCGGGGTGGTAGCGCAGGGCGAGCCGGAACGTCTTGTCGATACCTTGCGCAGCGCGTTGTTGCGATCGTCGTGGTGTTCGAACGATCCCTTGTGCATGGAGTCGAAGAGCAGCGGAGTCGACGGCGTCAACCTTGCCGCGTGTCATGCGTGTGTATTGCTGCCGGAGACCAGTTGCGAGAACAACAACTGTTTCCTTGACAGAGGCATCTTGATCAGCGAGCCGCAGGGCACCAACCTGGCGTACTTTTCGCTGACCGGCTGACTCGATTCAGAGTAGCGCAGCTGGTGGGAGAAGAGAGGCACCCGCCAGCCTTGGTGGCTGGCGGGGCCGCATGCCCGTTCTGGGCTGGTTCTGGCGAGTTTTGTCAAGAGTGCAGCACGACGCACGCGAAGCCGAATGAGTTCCGGTAGCCGCGGAGCCACTCGTCGCGGTGGGTGGCCGCGGCGGCGAGGGCTTCGGCTTGGCCGGGGTCTTCCGGGTGGTCCAGGGCCCATTCGGTGAGGCTGCCGGTCCACGACCATTCGTAGGCGTCCAGTTCGCCGCGGGTGCTCGTGTGGCCGTGGGTCGGCGTCCAGCCGGCGGAAGTCACCTGGTCGAGGAGTTCCGGCAGGTCTGGCAGGTCGCCGAAGATCTCAAGCGCGGCGGGGGTTGGCTCGGCTTCCCAGTAGGCGTCGCCGACCAGGGCGCGGCCGCTGGGGCGGACGTGAGCTCGCAGCGCGGCGAGGGTGGCTGGCAAACCGCCGAAGGCGTGGGTTGAGCCGATGCACAGGACGGTGTCGAACTCGGCTGCGGCGGGGAATTCGGTGGCGGATTGCTGGTGGAGGGTCAGCCGGTCGGCGACGCCTCGTTCGGTTGCGGCGGAGCGGGCGCGGGAGAGGGCGAATTCCGAGGTGTCGACGCCGACTGCGCGAAGTTTCGGGTACGCGGCGAGGGCGCGGATGAGCCAATCGGCACCGCCGCAGCCCAGGTCTAGGACAACAGCGTCTTCGTGCGGGATGCTGTGGTGGAGCAGGTGCCGCACCTCGTCGTCGCTGATCGGGGCCGCGATGGGGTGCTGGGTGTGGGCGAGTGCGGAAAGTCGTTCACGGTTCACGCGCGCCACGCTGACACGCGCGCCCAGAGCCGCGCATCTTGTTTATGAGCGGGTGCGCATCGATGCCGACGGGGCGGTGCCGAGCACGCGAGTGGCGACCCAGGCCAGGCCGTCGGCGGTCTCGGCTGGTGTGCCCGACGGCTGCATGACGTGGCTGAGCACGGTGCGCACGACGAGGTCCATGACCACGGTGAGCTGGCCGTCGTCGAGTGGCGGCGCGTAGCCGCGGACCCGGCCGCGCAGGACGGCTTTCGCTTCGGTCAGCAAAGTGCCGGCGCGGGTGGTCAGCAGCGGCAGGAATTCGTTGTCGGTGCCGTGCGTCGCGGAGGCGATGGCGCGCAGCAGGATGTTGTCGTCGGCCAGTTCGAGCACCGCGCGGACGGCGTCGTAGATCGCCTCGACCAGGTCGTCGGGATGCCGGTCGAACGCCGTGCTCACGACGGCGAGGAACCGGCGCAGCTCGTGCGAGATCATCGCCTCGGCGAGCGCGGTTTTCGAGCCGATCTCGTTGTAGACGGTCTGCCTGCTCACCCCGACCAGGTCGGCCAGCCGCGCCATGGTGACCGCTGACCAGCCGGATTTCGCGGTGAGTTCGATGGCGGCGGTGATGATGGGCTGCCGGTACTGGCCGCCCGCGGGCACCGGAAGCACGCTCATGGCAGTCATTCTAGGCGGCCGTTTCCAGTGCGAAGGCGACCGCCTCGGACCACGGCGCCCGTGCGGCGATCCGCTTGCGGTACTTCATGATGTCGCGCGGCCGGTCGACGGTGAACGCGCCGACGAGCCGGTCGCCGCGCCGGTACAGCGCGGTGAAGCCGTGCTCGGCCGGGACCGCGACGACGACCTCGTCCGCGCGCGGCGTCCCGACGAACTGGATGCGGTGCGAGTACCAATCGGACCAGAAATACGGCACGGCGCTGAACACCCGCGCGCTCGCGGGGTCCAGCGCGTGCCGAGCCGCGGCCGCACCCTGCTCGGCCGCGTTCGTCCAGTGTTCCAGCCGCATCAGCTCGCCGTCGAACAGCGCGTTCGCCACGTGCGCGACGTCTCCGGCCGCGTAAACGCCGTGTGCGGCGGCGAGGGTGCCGTCGCAGATGACGCCGCCGTCGCGCTCGTGCAGCAGGAGTCCGCTGTCGCGCAGCCATCCGGTGGCGGGGGCCGCGCCGATTCCGGCGACGACGAGGTCGGCTGGGAGGACTTCGCCGGTGGACAGCTGGACGCCGGTCACCGCGCCGTCTTTCTCCGTAAAACCGGTGACCCTGGTGCCCAGCCGGAGATCGGTGCCTGCCGCGCGATGCAGGTCCGCGCAGACCTCGCCGACTTCGGGACCGATCGCGCGCACCAGAGGCGTGTCCAATGATTCCACAATGGATACCGGAAGGCCGCGTTTGCGCGCGGCTGAAGCGACTTCCGAGCCGATGAACCCAGCGCCGATCACGACTGTCCTGGCGCCACTGTCCAATGCGGACCGGATGGCGACCGCGTCGTCCGCGGTGCGCAGCGAGTGAATGCCGGAGATCTCTTCGGTGCCGGGGAGAACTCGGGCGGCGGCTCCGGTGGCGATGACGGCCGAGTCGTAGGGGACGGTCGTGTCGCCGGTGCGGATCTCCCTGGCGATCGGGTCGAGCCCGGTCGCGGGAGTGCCCAGCCGGAGTTCGACGCCGAGTTCGCGCAGGTCGTCCGCGCTGAGAAACGGTTCCACCGCAACCGGTCCGTCCGCCGCGAGAAAGGCTTTCGACAGCGGCGGCCGGTCGTAGGGCAGATGGTCCTCCGCGCCGATCAGCACGATCCGGCCGTCGTATCCGGTTCGCCGCGCCGATTCGACCGCTCGCAGTCCCGCCAGCGACGCGCCGACCACCGCGAGCGTCATGACACCAGCTTCAACGCGAGCACCGGGCAGGCGTCGACCGCCGCGGCGAGGTCGGTCCGGTGCTCCTCGCCGGGGTTCCCGTCGAGCACGACGACCGTGCCCTCGTCGCCCACCTCGAAGAAGTCCGGAGCCATCGCTTCGCACATGCCCAGGCCGTCACACTTGTTCAAATCCGCTTCGATCCGCATCACACACTCATCCTTCCGGGAGCAACGAAGTCGACCTTTTCCCTTACTCCGCAGTCCGGACAGCACCAGCTGTCCGGAATGGACGCCCACGGCGTGCCGGCCGGGAAGCCTTCTCGCGGGTCGCCGCGCTGCTCGTCGTACACGTATCCGCAACCGGGGCACATCCCGCCCTCGCTGGCGTCCCCGCGCACGTCATCCGGCACGGCAGCGGTTTCGGTAGCGGAAGTTCCATACCGGGCAAGGACTTTATCCCGCTTCGACGGCTGGATGTTCGCCCGGCTGAGGTCGCCGTCGAAGTGGTTGAGCACCCGCTGGTCCATCACGCGCCGCCACAGCGGCGGGAACAGCGCGAGCACGATCATCCCGGCGTACCCGGTCGGCAGCACCGGAGATTCGGCGAAATCGCGCAGGGTCTGGTAGCGGCGCGTCGGGTTGGCGTGGTGATCGCTGTGCCGCTGCAGGTGATACAGCAGGACGTTCGTCGCGATGTTGTTGGAATTCCAGCTGTGACTGGGATCCACGCGCTCGTAGCGACGGCGCTCCGGCGGCCCGACCTTCTGCCGCAGCATCCCGTAGTGCTCCATGTAGTTCACGACTTCCAGCAGCGAGAACCCGATCACCGCCTGGATCACCAGGTACGGCAGGATCCCGAAGCCGAGCCAGGCCACCATCGCCACCCACAGCACCGCGGACATCAGCCAGGCGTTGAGCACGTCATTGCCGATCCGGAACGGATGCTTGTCGCGGCGGGCGTAACGCTTGCGCTCCAGTCCCCACGCGGACTTCAGCGAACCGAACACAGTGCGCGGCCAGAACCGGTAAAAGCTTTCGCCGACGCGGCTCGACGCCGGGTCCTCCGGAGTCGCGACACGCACGTGGTGGCCGCGGTTGTGCTCGATGTAAAAATGCCCGTAGAAGCTTTGCGCCAGCGCGATCTTCGACAGCCAGCGCTCGTGGCTTTCCTTCTTGTGGCCCAGTTCGTGCGCGGTGTTGATGCCGATCCCGCCGATGCAGCCGATCGAGATCGCGAGCCCGACCTTGTCCACAACGGACAGTTCGCCGCGGGCGATGAGCCAGAACGCGAAGACGAACCCGACGTACTGGATCGGCAGGAACAGGTAGGTGATCCACCGGTAGTAGCGGTCCTGTTCGAGCCGTTCGATCACGTCGTCCGGCGGATTGCTCCGGTCGAGGCCGGCCACCAGGTCGATCGCGGGCACGATCGCCAGGATCACGATCGGCCCGATCCAGAACCAGACGCCCCATCCGGTCGCGGCGTGCAGGCCGATCGCGAGGAACGCGAGCGACGGCACGACCAGTCCGATCAGCCACAGGTACCGCTTTTTGTCGGTCCAGCGTTCGGTCGACCCCAGCGGCACCGTGCCGGTCATCTCGCTCATCGCGCCCTCCTGCGTTGGCTGGCTTTACACAAAGGTAAGACATGTACACCACGATTGACAAGAGCCACTGAAATGTAAAGTCGCCGCACCTGGGTGAATCCGCAGGTGGAGCCGTCCGTGAGGGGTGGGCGGGCAGCGGTTATTCCGCGTCTGTCGAGAGCAGTCGGTGTCCGTCCCACGTGAAGCGCGAGGGCCCGCTCGCCGCCGGGCATCTTCCGGGTCAGCAGCTGCCGGACCTCGCCGTTGGCCCGGTCGACCTTCACCGCGAACCGGTGCCACGCGGTGTAGTCGAAGTTGCTGTTCCCGCCCAGTGGCGGTGTCATCGGCTTTGGCCTCCTCGATCCGGTCGCGGAAGAACTGGTGCGGGGATTCCCGATCGGCGGCGGTCAGCCGGACCGGATCCTTCGGCCGGAGATCACGGGCCGCCTTCGTGCCGGGCGGAAGGTCGGTGGCGACCTGCCAGACCAGCCGGACCGCGACCTTCGACGCGGTGCGCACCTGCTCCAGCCGGTGGTCATGGTCTCGACCAGTTCGTTCGCCTGGCGGGTCCCTGCGGCGAGGTGCTGTCGGGTCTGGCCGAACAGTTCCCGCTCCCGTTCGGTGATCTCGCGGCGGCTTCCGCGTGCAGGATCTTCAGCAGTTCGACCCGGATCCCGTGCACTACGGCGGTCAAGATCCGCACGTCCTCGTCTGTTTCGGGATCGAGGTCGGCGCGGGTTTGCAGAACGTCGCGGCACGTGTGCATGGACTTCGACAGCCGGTGCGGCGCGTCGTAGATGTTGCTCTGGGAGTGCGGGACGCTCGGCCAGGTCACGACACGCGGGCGTGCCGCAGCACCTCGACCACCGGGTCCAACCGGGTGTCGGCGGTGCGCCGGATGAGGAACGTGGTGAGCGTGGCGACGAGGTCGTCGATCGGCAGGACCGCGCATTCGTTCGGGTCCAGCGCCAGCGCGGTGGCGGATTCAACCGGCGCGAGGGTGAAGCTTTTGGTGCTGCGCAGGAAGATCAACAGCCCGCTGACGTCGGAGAACTGCGCTTCCGGATCGACCAGCACGCCCTTGGCGGCCAGCTGTTCCGCGCGCCGCGAGCCGAGATCCCAGTGCCGAGGACCCTGCAGGTACTGGAATCCGCGCAGGTCAGCGAGGGTGAGCGAGGTCCGGC
Source organism: Amycolatopsis rubida (assembly GCF_900115345.1). Classification (GTDB taxonomy): domain Bacteria; phylum Actinomycetota; class Actinomycetes; order Mycobacteriales; family Pseudonocardiaceae; genus Amycolatopsis; species Amycolatopsis rubida. The sequence goes on from NZ_FOWC01000009.1 coordinate 135,509, forward strand.
CGGGGAACCGTGACGCGTCCACCACGGCACCGAGCGGCTCGCGGTAAAGGACGATCGTGGACAGCCGGTCGTCGGAAGTGCCCAGATGCGACACGGCGAGGTCGAGCGAGTTGCTGAGCAGCGCCGATTCCATCCCGAGCGACGGCATCTGCCGCAGGGTGAACCGGTAGGAGCCCTCCAGTGCCCGGATCGATTCGCTGAGCTGGCGGCGGTGCGCGGGATTGAGCACGTCGGGGATGGCGAGCCGGACGTCGGCGCGCTGGTCGCGGGTGCGCATGCGGACCGGAATGGCGTCGAAGCCCGAAACGACCGATTCGGCGAGCGGCAGCAGTGCTTCGCCCGCCTCCGACAGCCGGGTGTGGTGAGTGGAGCGGTCGAACAGCGGTTCCCCCAGCTCGCGTTCGAGGTCGCGAATGCGCTGGCTGAGCGGCGGCACGGACATGTTCAGCGCCCGCGCCGCACGGGTGAAGTTCAGCTCGCGCGCGACCGCGAGGAAGTACCGCAGGTGGTGAATCTCCACGGTGAGCAGCGTACCCACGGTGTTATCACGGTGGTCATACCGATCTGATGCAGTCGGTCATTCCCTTCCGGTGAGCAAGCGCTTAGCGTCAGTGACGAAGCCAAAGATCGTCAACGGGAGGACCGCGAAGATGGATGCCACCGGACCGCTTTCCGGGGTTAAGGTGCTCGACCTGTCGTCCGCGGTGATGGGCCCGTACGCCACGCAGATCCTCGGCGACTTCGGCGCCGAGGTGATCCGGGTCGAACCGCTGCGCGACGTCGCCCGGCATTCACCGGCCAACACCGGCCGCACGCCCGGGATGGCCCCGCTGTACATGCAGGTCAACCAGAACAAGCGCAGTATCGAACTCGACCTCAAGGACCCCGCCGGCCGCGAGGACCTCTTCGCCCTGCTCGCCGACGCCGACGTCCTCGTCACCAACATGCGCGCCGCCGCGCTCGACCGGCTCGGCCTCGGCTACGAGCAGTTGCGCGAACGGTTCCCCCGCCTGGTCTACGCCCACGCGCAGGGCTTCGCGCCCGGCTCGTCGCGTGCCAACCGGCCCGCCTACGACGAGGTCATCCAGGCCACGTCCGGCCTGGTCAGCCTCCAGGACCGGGCGGGCGGCACACTGCAGTTCGTCCCGACCTTCATCGCCGACAAGACCGCCGCGCTGTACCTGCTGAACGGCGTGCTCGCCGCGCTCTTCGACCAGCAGCGCACCGGCAAGGGCCAGCAGGTCGAACTGGCGATGGCCGACGCGATGATCGCGGTCAACCTGGTCGAGCACCTGGCTGGCGACGTCTTCGTCCCGGCCGCCGGGGACGTCGGCAACCCGCTTTCGCTCAGCGACACGCACGCGGCCATGCGCACGGCCGACGGCGGCGCGATCGCCGCGGTGCCCTACACCAACGACGCCGTGCGGACGCTGCTGATCGGCGCCGGCCTCGACGACGCCGCGGCCGATCCGGCCTGGGACTCCCCGGTGATCGACCGGGAGATTTTCACCGCGGGGGTGGAGAAGGTGCTGGCCAACTCCGCCAGCCGCACCACCGCGGAGTGGGAGGAGTACCTGACCGCCCACGACGTTCCGTACGCGGTCGTGGTCGACATCGCCGACCTGCCGGCCGACCCGTACGTCCAGGAAGCCGGGCTGATCACCGAGCGGGAGCACCCGACCGAGGGCACGATCCGCGTCGTGGAGAGCCCGCTGCATTTCTCGCGGACCCCGGCCGGGTTCCGCAGGCACGCCGAACGCGCCGGCGCGAGCACCGCCGAAGTCGTCGGAGCCGTACGCACCACTGAAGGGGTTTGATCGATGGATCTCGAACTGTCTCAAGAGGACCTCGCGTTCCGGGATGGACTGCGGGAGGTGTTCCTCGGCGCGATTCCGGAGGAAATCCGCAAGCGCAGCGCACTCGGCCTGATCACGCGTGACGACATCGTCACGAGCCAGCGGATCCTGAACGAGCACGGTCTCGCGGTCCCGCACTGGCCGGTCGAATGGGGCGGTCGCGATTGGACACCGACTCAGTCCCACATCTACGCCTCCGAACTGCAGCGCAACGCGGTGCCGCAGCCGCTCGCCTTCAACGCGAGCATGGTCGGCCCGATCATCGCCGAGTTCGGCAGCGAGGAACAGAAGCAGAAGTTCCTGCCCGCCACCGCGAATCTCGACATCTGGTGGTCGCAGGGCTTCTCCGAACCGGAGGCCGGGTCCGACCTCGCCGGGCTGCGCACCACCGCGAAGCGCGACGGCGACCACTACGTCCTCAATGGACAGAAGACCTGGACCACGCTCGGCCAGTACGGCGACTGGATGTTCGTGCTCGCGCGGACCAACCCGGACGCGCCGCGCAAGCAGCAGGGGCTGTCCTTCCTGCTGCTCGACCTGAACACGCCGGGCATCGAGCGCCGCCCGATCAAGCTGGTCGACGGGTCCGCCGAGGTCAACGAGTTCTTCTTCGACAACGTGGTGATCCCGGCGGAGAACCTCGTCGGCGAGGAGAACAAGGGCTGGACGTACGCGAAGTTCCTGCTCGGCAACGAGCGCAACGGCATCGCCCAGGTTGGCACCGGTCAGCGGATCTTCGCCGACCTCGCCGCCGCGGCCGCCGATCTGCCCACCGAGGATGGTCCGCTCTCCGGCGACGCGGAATTCCGCGCCGCCATGCACACCGCGAAGACCACACTGCTCGCGCTGGAGGCGACCCAGATGCGGGTCACCGCCGCTTCCGAAAACGGCCAGCCGAGCCCGGTGTCGTCGCTGCTCAAGATGGAGGGCACGCAGGCCCTTCAGGCGCTGACGAAGCTGCGCATGCGCGCGGCCGGTTCCGACGGCATGGTGCTGGACACCGAATCGCCGGTGCGGGCCGACGAGGCCGCGGTCGTGGCCGCGGCGCAGTACCTGAACCAGCGGAAGCTGTCGATTTTCGGCGGCTCCAACGAAATCCAGCGCGGCGTCATCGCGAAGACGATCCTCGGTCTGTAAGGGACGGCGACTCATGAACCTCGAATTCAACGAAGACCAGAAGCTGCTGTTCGAGACCGTCGACACAGCGGTCGGCCGCGGCTACCCGGCAGGCGGCCGCGCGGCCGCGACGAGCAGCGAACTCGGCTGGAACGATCAGGTCTGGAGCACCCTCGGCGAGCTGGGCCTCGCCGGCCTCCCGATCTCCGCGGACCACGACGGCGCGGGCGCCGGCCCGGTCGAGGTCTACGCGACCTTGGAAGCGATGGGCAAGCACGCGGCGGCCGAACCGCTGCTCGACGGCGTGTTCCTGCCGTCGTGGATCATCGCCGAGCTGGGCACCGACGACCAGGTCAAGGAGCTGCTGCCGCTGCTCGCCAGCGGTGGCACCACGATCGCGGTCGCGCACGCCGAGCCGGGACGTCCGTGGGGCGTCGCGCCGTCGGTGTCGGCGGCCGGTTCCGCGCTTTCCGGTGTGAAGTCGCCGGTGCGCAACGCCGATCAGGCGGAGAAGTTCCTGGTCACCGCGGTCGACGAGAACGGCCGTACCGGGGTGTACCTGGTCGAGGCGACCGCTGAAGGCATCACTCGCGCCGACGGCCGGGCCGCGGACTGGGGACACACGTCGCAGGTTGAATTCGCTGGTACGCCAGCGGTTCTGCTCGGCACCTCGGACTCCGACGCGCCGGTTGCGTTGCGTCGCGCGTTCTCGCGGGCGCGGGTCGCGGTGATCGGTGAGGCGATCGGCCTGATGGAGACCGGGCTCGCCATGACCGTCGAATACCTCAAGACCCGCAAGCAGTTCGGTGTCCCGCTGGCGGCGTTTCAGGCGCTCGTGCACCGTGCGGCTGACCTGTACGCGAAGGTTGAGCTGGCTCGTTCGCTGGCGCTGTGGGCCACCGCGACGGTCGAGGCGTACGACAACGGTGCGTCCACCGTGGACCTGGACGCCGCGGCCGACGACGCGTTCGTGTTCGTGTGCGACGCGGCGACCGCGACCGCCGAGGAGATCGTCCAGCTGCACGGCGGCATCGGAATGACTTACGAATCAGAGGTCGCGCACCACGCGGCGCGCCTCATCGCTATTACGGAGAGTTACGGCGGAGTGAGCGCGGCCCGTCGCCGCGCGCTAGCGTCGGACGCGTTGCTGACGCCGCCGAGCGCGCTGCTCAACAACGCGGACGCGGTCACCGCCTGAGAAAGGAGCGCGCCATGCCGGTCGTCGCGATCGTCGGCGCTGGGGTCATCGGAGTGTCGTGGGCTCGGCTGTTCGCCGAGGCGGGCTGGACGGTGCGGGTCACCGATCCACGCCCGGACCTGCGGGAAATCGTCTCTCGCGACCTCGCCGGGCTGCCCGCCACGGCAGTCGCGGACCTCGCGGAAGCCGCCGAAGGAGCCGACTTCGTCCAGGAGTCGGGCCCGGAGCGGATCGAGCTGAAGCGGGAAATGTTCGCGACGCTCGCCGCCGCCACGCGCGACGACGTAGTACTGGCGTCCTCCTCGTCGTCGCTGTTGCCCTCGGTGATCGCCGAGGGCAACGCGGCGGCCTCGCGGATCGTCATCGGGCATCCGTTCAACCCGCCCGAACTGATGCCGCTGGTCGAGGTGGTGCCCGGAGCTTCGACCGCCGAGCAGACCGTGGCGAAGGCCGTCGAGGTCTACCGCGGGCTGGGCAAGAAGCCGATCACCCTGAAGAAGGAGATTCCCGGTTTCGTCGGGAACCGGCTGCAGAAGGTCTTCAACGACCAGGCGATGTACCTCGTACAGCAGGGCGTCATCTCCGCGGCGGACCTGGACGAGCTGGTCAAGGCGTCGCTCGGGCCGCGGTGGGCGACCATCGGGCCGTTCGAGAGCATGCACCTCGGCGGCGGCCCGGACGGCATCCGGCACCTGGTGAGCCACGTCGGTTCGCAGATGAAGTTCGACATCGGCCGTCCGGACCGGGAGCACCTCGACGCGGTGATCGACGAGGTCGAGCAGGACTACGGGGCCGCGGACACCTATGCCGAGCGGGTCGAAGCGCGCGACAGCCGGACGCGCGCGCTGCTGGACGCGCTGGAGAAGAAATGAGCCTCACCGAGCAACTCGAAGCCGCGCTCGCCAAACCGGCCACGACCGACGAGTACGACTTGCACCAGCCGCTGGCCGATCTGCTCGGCTCGGTCGGCCTGCAAGAATCCGATGCCGGCGGCCGGATCGAGTTCTCCGGAGCCGATCCGGTACTGCCGGGCGCATTGCGGCTGGCCGGAGCGACGTCGATCGCGCTGGCGGCGAAATCCGTCGCGGTGGCGAAGATCTGGCAACTGCGCGGCGGACGCGGGCAGGACATTTCGATGGACCTGCGGACCGCGCCGCACCGGCTGTGCCCGTTCTACGACAAGAAGTGGGAACTGCTCGACGGCTACCCGCAGGGCGACCCCGCGCGTGTCGATCCGGCGTTCGGCACGGATCGCTTCTACGCCACCGCGGACGGCCGCTGGGTGCACCCGATCAGCCCGTATCCGAAGCTGCGCAACGATGCTGCCGCACTGCTGGGCGTTCCCGAGCGGGACGGCGCGGTGCGGCAAGCGATCGCGCAGTGGAACTCCTTCGAGCTGGAGGACGCCGCCGAGGCCGCGGGCGTCATCATGCCGGTGGTGCGGACGACCGAAGAGCTGATGGCGACCGAGCAGTACCAATCAGTGCTGTCGACGATGCCGCCGGTGATTGTCGAGCGGATCGGCGACAGCCCAGCGGAACCGTTGCACCCCAACCCTTCCACGCCGCTCGAAGGAATCCGCGCACTCGGCCGGGCGCACATCATCGCGGGCGCTGGCTGTGGCCGGGCGTTGGCACTGCATGGCGCGGACGTGCTGAACGTCTGGGATCCGGGCGAGTACGAATTGCCGGTGCTTTATGCGACGTCCAATGTGGGCGTTCGCTCCACCAGGCTCGATTTCCGTCGTCCCGCCGATCAAGAACGAATGCACTGGCTGCTCACCGGCGCGGACATCTTCTACGCCAACCGCCGTCCCGGATACCTTGCGCGGCACGGTCTCGACGCGGAAACCGCCGCCGAGATCCGGCCCGGAATCATCCACGCCGAGGTGACGCTCAACGGCGGCACCGGCCCGTGGTCCGGCCGAGTCGGCTTCGACCAGACAGCCGGCTGCCTGTCCGGCGTCATGCTGCTGGAAGGGGAGGGCGGAGTTCCGTCGCTGCCCGCGGTGCCGGTGGTGAACGACTACATCACGTCATGGTTCCTGCAACTGGGAATCCTGCGTGCGCTCATGCTCCGCGCCGAATGGGGCGGTTCTTACCGAGTGCAGGTTTCGCTCACGCGCGTCGCCTTGTGGTTGCTGAGCCTGGGAATCTTCGACAAGGGCTTCGCCGCGGAGGTCGCCGGTGTCGCTCCCGGGCACGAATATTTCGACCCCGAGACGTTCACCGCGGACACCCCGCTCGGTCGCTACCGCGGCGTCACCGAACAAATCCGGATGTCCGAGACTCCGGGCTACTACACGAATCCGTTGATCCCGAGAGGATCGCACCGTCCAGAGTGGAGGTGACATGTTCAGCGAGCTAGTGGTGCTGGGCATTCGCACCGGGACGATTTACCGCGTCGGACTTCCCGACGGGCAGGTTACCCCGCTGTACAAAGACGCTGGTGTCTCGCCGGATGGCGTTGTCGTCGCCGATGGCACTGTTTATTGGACCACCATGGGCATGCCTTCGCGCGACCCGTCGGTGCCGGGCGAAGCCGGTCTCGACTACTCCGCGCGAAATGGCGGCCTGCACGCGGTTTCCTTTGACGGCACCGGTGCGCGCGATGTGGTCCCGAATGGAACTCTGACTACTGGGAAACAGTTGGCGTACAACGGTTCCCTGTACTGGGGTGACCGGGAGGGCTACCGGATCACCCGGGTGCGTCCGGACGGCACGGGACTCACGGACCTGATCGTGAACGAGCCCGACGACAGCGGGATGCAGGAATGCGTCGGCGTTACTGTGGACGCTACGCATCTGTATTGGACGCAGAAGGGGCCGGCTAAGGGCGGCGTTGGCCGGATTTTCCGTGCTGGGCTGGAGATCCCTTCGGGGGAGACCGCACGCGATCGGTCCGATGCCGAGACCCTGTGGGATCACCTGCCGGAACCGATCGACCTGGAAATCCATGGCGGGTACCTGTACTGGACTGACCGTGGTGCGGCTCCGAAGGGCAACACGCTGAACCGTGCGCTGATTCCTGGCCCAGGGGAGAAGGGCGCGGAGCCGGAGATCCTGGCGAGCGGCTTCACCGAGGCGATCGGCCTGGCGGTGGACGACGAGGTCGCCTACGTGTCCGACCTTGGCGGGCGGATCACTGCGGTGCCGTTGAGCGGCGGTGAGCCGCGGGTGGTGGTGGAGATGGGCGAGTTGCTGTCTGGGGTCGCGGGGGTGCGGGTGTCGTGAGTGTTTGTCCCGGTTGGAATCGGGATAAACACTCACGACGGCGAGTCCGCCGCGATTCCGCGCAAAATCATCTCCACCAGGTTCAGCAGATGCTCCTGCAGATCGAACGGCGCGGCCTCGCTCTCGATCCATGAGCTGAGCGTCCCGAAATACGCCGTGGCGAGCAGCAACCCCGCCTGCGCCGGGTCGATATCCGGCCGGATCTCGCCAGCCTCCTGTGCCCGCGCGACGAACGCGCCGAACTGACGCGCCAGTTCCGGATTGCCGAACACGTTGGTGGAGTGGATCGCCGCGCCCATGCAGGCGACGGTTTCCGCTCGGGAGTCGAGGCTGTTGCGCGCCAGCTCGATCAGGTACCGGCTGAGCACCTCGCGCAGCGGCCGGTCCTCCAGGTTCTCGGCGCGCACCGCGGTCATCGCGCGTTCGCGGCGCCGCAGGCTCCACTCGTCGAGGAACGCCGTCTTGCGCTGGAAGTGGTTGAACACGGTGGCGCGCGCGGTGTCGGCGCGTTCGGCGATGTCCTCCATCGTGGTGTTGTCGTAGCCGCGTTCCACGAACAGCTCGACGGCCGACTGGAACAGCCGGTCCCGGCGTTCGTGTCGCTGCCTGGTCCGCCGATCGCTCGTCGCTTCTGCCGTCATGCCTCGCAGTCAACCATCATTTCTTCGCGGCGCCTGCTGAATGGCGTCCTTGACGCCGCGTCCGTCGCGGCTCACTTATTGGACGCAAGTACAAACATGGACTCAAGTTCAAGTAGACTGCGGTGCGTCTGGTCACCCGGCTCGGTGTGCTGCACGGCGATGCTGTCGTGGATTCGGCGCGGGTCTTGCGGGCCTTGCGCCAAGGGGAAACCGAAGTCCCGACGGAGATGGTCGCCTTCTTCGAGGCAGGGCCGAGGTGCGCGCCAGGGCTGAGTAGGTGCCGCCGCCCGCGAGGTGTTCCGCCACAGCGCGGAACTGGAAGGGTTCGCCTGAGCTCCTAACCCGCCACGGTCAGAACCCCGAGCGCCAGCAGCACGAGCACCTTCACGGTTTCCGCGGCGAGGTAAACGAAATGCGCCCGGGAGCGCGGCAGCTCCACGCCTTCCGGGGCCGCGAGGACGCGGTCCGTCCGCCGGTTCAACGCCGGACGGACCGCCCCCAGCTGCCCGATCAGCACCACGGCCGCCACCGCCGCCAGCACCGTCACCGCAGTGCTCGGCTGCCCGGCCGCCACAGTGACCACGATGCCCGCCGCGAGCAGAACCTCGGCGATGTTCAAGGCGCGGAACACGATCCGGCCGATGCCGAGCCCGAGGGGGATGGTGACCCCCGGCGCGCGAAACTTCAGCGGGGCTTCCAGGAACGAGATGGCGAGCACCATCCCGAACCAGACGAACGTGAAGGCGCCAATCAGCGCAATCGCATGCACAGCGCGGAAAACCTCGATTCCGGTGTTCGATCCGCCGCTGCCAGGCTACTCCCGCCGCCAGGTCACCGGCAGCCGCACCGGACCGTAGATCGACGCGTCGTGCGGCAGGTCCACCTCGGCGAACGGCACCGCGAGCCGCAGGTCAGGGAACCGCGCGAACAGCCGGAACAGCGCGATCCGCATTTCGACCCGCGCCAGCTGCTGCCCGAGGCATTGGTGCACGCCGTGGCCGAAGCCGAGCTGCCCAGTCGCCTTGCGTGTGACGTCCAGGCTGTCTGGATCCGGGAACTTCTCCGGATCCCGGTTGGCGACCGGGAGCGATATGGCGACCGGGTCGCCCGCCTTGATCGTCACGCCGCCGAGTTCGACGTCTTCCAGCGCGGTGCGGATCGGTCCGATGTGGATCACGCTGAGGTAGCGCATCAGTTCCTCGACCGTGCCCGCGGTGAGCTCCGGGTCGGCCTTGAACTTCGCCAGCTGCTCCGGGTTCTCCAGCAGCGCCAGCGTGCCGAGCGCGATCATGTTGCGGGTCGTCTCGAATCCGGCGACCAGCAGCATCATCCCGATGTTGGCGAGTTCCTCGTCGCTCAGCTCGCCGCCGCGGACCAGGTCGGACAGCAGATCGTCGCCCGGGTCCTTCCGCTTCCGCTCGATCTGCCCGGCGATGAACGCGACGACGCCCTGGGTGGCGTCGATCCGCTCGGCGACCGGGATGTCCGTGGCGAACATGGTCCTGGTGTAGCCGTCGAATTCGGCGCGGCGATCGTAGGGGGCGCCGAGCAGTTCGCAGATCACCAGCGAGGGCACCGGCCGCGCAAACGCTTCCACCAGGTCGACCGGGCCGTCCGCGGCCGCCATCGCGTCGAGGTGGGCGTCGACGATCTCGCCGACCCGGTCCTCCAGGCTGCGCATCCGGTGCACGGTGAACGCCCCGGTCAGCAGCTTGCGGTAGCGATGGTGGTCCGGGTCGTCCATCCCGGTGAACACGCCCGGGTCGGCCGGCTTCGGCGGCGGCAGCGGGCCGAGGTCGAACGGGACCTTCGCCAGCTCGGCCCGTGCGGACATCCGCTTGTCCGCGAGGATCGCCCGCACCTCCTGGTATCCGGTGACGAACCAGCCCTTGGCGCCGTCTGGATACGTCAGCGGCTCGACCGGAGCCTGGGTGCGCTGGGCCGGTACCGGATCGAACGGACACGTGCCCCTTTCGAGCGGGAGTCCTGCCTGACGGGTCATCGTCGCTCCTTCCCCTCTGAATAGTTCAGAATGTACACATCTTTCACAAACTTGTGAAGAGAATGTCGGAGCTAACGGCGGGACGGGTGGGGATTCACTGGCCTGGGTCGGCTCTGGTGCTGCTGGAGAGCCGGGTATCAGGCCGAGTTCATGAAGGCTCAGCCGGGATTCGCCTCGCGCCGGGGAGCCGGGCGGCTCCGGGCGGTTAGTCCGCCTCTGCGGCGTCGAGGGCCGGAACGAGCGGCTCCAGCGTTCGCCGCAACAGATCCGGCAGCGAACCGGACACCACGACCAGGCCGTTGCCTGCTGGTTGCGTCCACTGCTCCAAGGCGACCCGGACCGCCGCGGCGACGGACGCGGCCAGCACGCGCGCGATCCGCGGGTCGCCGGCCCGGGCCGCGATCACCTTCTGCAGCGGGTCTTCGAGGGCGGCCGGAGCGTCGAGAAATGCCGTGCGCAGCCCGGGATTCGTGGTGATCAGCAGGAGTGCGTCGCGGCTCTGCTCGCCGGGATCGGTGTACTGCTCCGCGATCGCGTCGAGGATCGCCTCGGCCAGCCGGGTGTCCGGCGAGCGCTCGGCGACCGCGGCGGCGATCCGGTTCTCGCGATCCGCGGTGACCGCCGCGACGATCGCTTCCTCGCGGCTGGAGAAGTAGTTGTTGTAGGTCCGCGGTGACACTCCGGCCGCTTCGGCGATGTCGTCGACGCGTACGTTCGCCGGCCCGTGTTCGATCGCCAGCCGCAGGGCTGCTTCGCGCAAGGCGACGCGAGTGGCCTGCTTCTTCCGTTCGCGCAATCCGGTCACCTGACCAGTCTCGCAGTGTTCATGCGCCTACGCAAACTTGCGTACACGCAAGTTTCGTGCGTAAGGTGGGCGGCGTCCCCGAGCGAGAGGAAACCGCCATGCGCGGCAAGGGAATGACCTACGAGACCGGGTTCGTCCGCTATGGACGGTCGTCGCGGGAGAGCTTCGAGCCGGAGACGGTGAAGCGCGAGCTGGCGATCATCCGCGACGACCTGCACTGCACCGCGGTGCACGTCGTCGGCGGCGATCCGGATCGGCTGGAGCAGGCCTCGCGGTGGGCCGCCGAACTGGGGCTGGAGGTCTGGTTCTCGCCGTATCCGCTGGAGCAGACCCACGACGAGATCCTCGCCCTCTTCGCCGACTGCGCCACCCGCGCGGAACGGTTGCGCGCCACCGGGGCGAACGTCGTGTTCGTGACCGGCGTCGAGCTGAGCGTGATGAACGAAGGCTTCCTGCCCGGCAAGGACACCGCCGAACGAGTCAGCCTGCTGCTCGCCGAACCCGAGGGCCGCGCCGAGCGGCTGGCTGAGGTGGGCAAACGGCTCGACCCGTTCCTCGACGCCGCGGTCAAGGTCGTGCGGGAACGGTTCCACGGCCTGGTCACCTACGCGTGTATCCAGTTCGAGCAGGTGGACTGGAGCCGGTTCGACTTCGTCACGGTGGAGCTCATCCGCTCCGCCGAGATCGCCGACATCTTCCAGGAAGGCGTGCGAACCCTGGTGGCGCAAGGGAAACCGGTCGCGATCACCGGTTTCGGCACGGCGACCTGGCGCGGGTCCGGCGATGTCGCGCCGCGGAGCATGGAAATCGTGGAGTACGACAAGGAAACCGGCGATCCGCTCCGCATCGACGGCGAGTACGAGCGGGACGAAGCCGGACAGGCCGCGTACCTGCGCGAACTGCTGGAGATCTTCGACGCGGAGGGCGTGGACAGCGCGTTCGTGTTCCTGTTCGCGCTCTACAACTACCCCGGCGACCTCGACCTCGCGAGCTTCGGGCTGGTGCGGATGCTGGAGGACGGTTCGGGCACGGCGTACCCGGGGCTGAACTGGGAACCGAAGGAGGCGTTCGCCGCGGTCGCCGGGCACTACGCGAAATCTTGACTCAGCGGGGTCCGCGCGGGTGAGATCCGGACATGCCGACGAAGACGAGCGCACTGGGCAACCGGGTCATGGCCAAGGCGGCGGTGCGGGTCATGCCGCTGCTGATGCTGCTGTACTTCGTCAACTACCTGGACCGGGTCAACATCGGGTTCGCCGGTCCGAACGGGATGAACAAGGAACTCGGCCTCACCGCGACGGCGTTCGGGCTCGCGTCCGGGATCTTCTTCATCGGCTACCTGATCCTCGAAGTGCCGAGCAATCTCGCGCTGCACCGGTTCGGCGCGCGCCGCTGGATCGCGCGGATCATGATCACCTGGGGCGCGGTGGCCGTCGCGATGGCGTTCGTACCGAACACCACGACGCTGGTGGTGCTGCGGTTCGTGCTCGGTGTCGCCGAGGCGGGATTCTTCCCAGGCATCATTTTGTATCTGACGTACTGGTTCCCGGCGGCGCAGCGGGCGAAGGCAGTCGCGCTGTTCATGTGCGCGGTGCCGGTGTCGAGCGCGATCGGCTCGACCGTCTCCAGCCTGCTGATCAGCGGCGGGCACGGCGTGTTCGGCCTGTCCGGCTGGCGGTTCATGTTCCTGGTGGAAGGCGTTCCGGCGATCCTGCTGGCCGTCGTCACGTGGTTCTGCCTGAGCGACCGGCCGGAAACCGCGAAGTGGCTGTCGGCCGAGGAACGCGACTGGCTCACCAGCGAACTCGACGCCGAACGCCGGGCCACCGAAGCCGAACACCACTGGCCGCTGCGGAAAGCGCTCACGCACCCGCGGATCCTCGGGCTCGCGTTCGTGTACTTCGCGGTGGTTTACGGCCTGTACGCGCTGGGCTTCTTCCTGCCGACGATCATCGCCGGGTTCGGCGAGGAGTTCGGCACCAAACTCACGGTGCTGCAGGCGGGTTTGGTGAACGCGATCCCGTACGTCGCGGGTGCGCTGGTGATGGTCCCGTGGGCGCGTCACGGCGATCGGACCGGGGAACGGACGTGGCACGTCGCGCTGCCGATGCTCGTCGGCGGCGCGGCGATCCCGGTCGCGCTGTACCTCGGAAACCCTTACGCCACCATGACCGCGGTGACCATCTGCGCGATGGGCGTGTGCGCGGCGCTGCCGACGTTCTGGGCGCTGCCCTCGAACTTCCTGTCCGGCGCGGCGGCTGCCGGCGGGATCGCGCTGATCAACGCGCTGGGCAACCTGAGCGGGTTCGTCGCGCCGTACGTGACGGGCTGGCTGCGCGACCTGACCGGTACGCAGCGGACCGGTTTGTGGGTCGTCGGCGCGTGCATGGTCGCCGGAGCCGTGCTGGCAGTGGCGTTGGGGGCGAAGCCGCGCGCGTCTCGCCGGTGATCAGCTGGCGCGGCGGGCCCGGTCCGTCAGCACCTGTACTTCGGTCTCGAACAACGCGTCGGCGTCGAGGCCCATCGCGGTGAAGCCACCGCCGATTTCGAGGCTGACAAAGCCATGCAGCCGCGACCACAACGCGACCGCCAGCTGGTGGTTCTCGGTGTTCGCCCGCCGCGCGAGGAGCACTTCCTCGTTCTCGTAGGCGGTCGGCCTCGCCTCGGCGGCGGAATCGAGGTGGTGCAACACCCCCAGCACCACGCCCATCAGCGCACGGGCCGCGTCGGCGAGCGGCTTGGCGTGCGCGTCGTAGCCGGGGAACGGTGCCTTGAACAGCAATTCGTACCGGTGCGGCTCTTTCCGCGCCCAGCCCCGGTAGGCGGCGGCCAGCAGCCGGATCCGCGCTTCCGTGTCGGGTGCGTCGGTGTCGAGTGCGTGCGCCATGGCCTCGCGGAGGTCGTTGTACGCGTCGATGACCAGGACGTTCAGCAGTTCGTCGCGGCTGGAGAAGTAGCGGTAGAGCGCCGGCCCGGACACGCCGAGCTGCTTGGCGATGGCGTTGATGGAGATCGCCTGCGCGCCCCCGGCCGTGAGCTGGTCGAGTGCGGCGGATTTGACCTCCTCGCGCACCTGCTCGCGGAACCGTTCGCGCATCGGTTTGCGGGTGCCTGCTGCGGGCATCCCCACCTCCTTGACGACGCCCGACGGTAACATGGCCGATCGTTCGGAAGACGTTCTAACTGTTCGTCCGGCCTTCGAAGGCTCGCTCGACGTCGTCGCGCTCGACAGCGGGGCCAGGCACTTCGATCGGCCCCTCGGCCGCGAGGCCGTTGAGGAAATGCGCGATCTGCCGTCTCGCCAGGTGGGCCCAGTCGAGAACGGACGCCTTCGGCTGCGTGAGCAGGGTGCTGAACGCGAGGAGATCGGTGGCGTTGACCGGACCGCGGATGGTGCCGTCCTCGCGGCCGGTCGCGAGGAAGAATTCGAGCCGTCGGTAAATTGACTTTCGGGCTGCTACCGCTTCCGGTGTGCCGAGCGGAGGTGCGCCGTGCAGCGGAAGGACGAGCTGGTCGGCGATGTCCACGGTGCCTTCGAGGTAGCGGCGGACCTGGTTGAGGCCGGTGCTGTCGTCGTCGAGCTGGTCGAGCAGGCTGTTGAGCAGGCCGTACGCGCGGTGCTCCAGCGCTTGGAGCAACGCGTCGCGGTCGGCGTAGCTGCGATAGAGCGTGCCGATCCCGAGACCGGCCTCGGCGGCGATGGTGGCCAGCGGGACATGCCGGCCTCCGCGAAGCATCGCCGCGGCAGCCGCGGCGAGCAGCCGTTCACGGTTGGCCTCCGCGTCCTTGCGGACCTTGCGCGGGCGGGACATCGGTTCTCCTCGCGGTGCCTGGACACTGCCCGTCAGCTTAGGCTAGCTTGGCTAAGCGGACGAAATGCTCCGGATCATCTGCCGAGGTCGTCCGGCCTAGGATTTCGTTGTCTCGCAGGGAGAATCGATGTGGTGCGGAGCAGTTCGGCCGCCAGTGAAAGGCAGGCCATCGGAGGCTCGCCGACCTGTTCGGTGAACCGCCGGGCCGCCGCATAGCCAGGAAAGCCCGTTGACCAGGCTGGCAAAGTGGAGTCACGTGAGTGATGACGCGAACCGCCTCCTCCGTGCTGCCAGCCTGGCGACCCCGATGGCGTTGCGAGTCGCGGTGACGCTCGGCCTGCCCGACCGGCTGCGCGCTCCTGGCACTGTCGACGACGTCGCAGCAGAACTGGATCTCTCGCCGATCGCGCTCGACGTCCTGCTCGGCCACCTGGTCACCCTCGGCGTGGTCGAGCGCACCGACGAGGGCTACCTGACGACTGCGTACGGCGCGAATCTCTGCCAGGACAAGGAAAACGGCGTGGCCAACCTCCTGCACCTGGACCGCGCCGCCGGTCGCGCCGAACTCGCTTTCGTCGAGCTGGCGCACAGCATCCGGACCGGCGAGGCGGCTTACTCCCGCCGTTATGGCAGGGATTTCTGGGCCGATCTCGCCGAACAACCGCATCTGCGGAAGTCTTTCGACCAGCAGATGACCAACCGGTTCCGCACGGAGATACCGCAAGTGGTCGCCGGAATCGACTGGTCTTCTTTCGCCGCGGTAGTCGACGTCGGCGGCGGTCGAGGAGATTTGCTCGCCGCAATCCTCGAAGAAAACCCGAAACTGCGCGCCCACCTGATCGACCTCGAACCGACCGCGAGCGAGGCCCGCGCCGCCTTCGCCGCCCGCGGCCTCGCGGACCGGGTCGAGGTACGCGGCGGCAGCTTCTTCGGTCCGCTCCCGGCTGGCGCGGATGCCTATGTCCTGGTGGACATCCTGCACAACTGGGACGACGAAAACGCCCGCCGCATCCTGAACCGGTGTGCGGAAGCGGCAGGCCGGTCCGGGCGGATTCTCGCCATCGAAGCGGTCAGCGGAATTCACGCGCGCACCGAAATGGACTTGGTCATGCTGGTCCATTTCGGTGGCCGTGAACGACGTGTGGAAGAATTCCGTGCTCTCGCCGATTCGACAGGTTTGGTTGTGGAATCGGCGACCCCGTTGACCGAACAACGAGGCCTCCTGGAATTCCGCGTCGCCTAACTCGGCGACCGTCCGAGCAACGCGACCAGCCGATCCAACGGCGGCGCGTCCTCGGCGACCGGCACCGGCGGCGCGAAGGGGCTCCGCTCCGGCGGAAGGTCAGCGAGTTTCGCCGCACTGAACGCGATTTCCCGCTCCACCAAGGCATCCTCGAACTTCGCCTCCTGCCCAGTGGCGCGAGCGAGATCCCAGCCGTGCACGAGTTCCTCGACGATCCGCAGATGCAGCGCGGCGATCCCCGGAACCGTCCCGGCTGGGATCTCGAAAGTCCGCTCCAGCACCCCCGGCTGCCGGAACGCCGCGAGCAGACCGGCAACCGCGTCCCGATAGGCCGAGACCGGATCGCCGCCGAGCGCCTCGGCGGTATGAGGGTCCAGCGAGCCGCCCTCCTTGCCGCGCAGGACGGCGGTGAACAGCCGGTGTCCGAGGACCAGATGGTTCACCAGCTCGCGGACCGTCCACTCCGGGCACGGCGTCGGCGCGTCCCAGCGAGACACGCCAGCGACCAGCGCGCTGGTGGAGTCCAGGACCGCGGCCAGATCGTCGACAGGGTTCATCGTTTCGCCTTTCTCAGGGGCCACCAGTACCGACACCGCCCGCCCGGGAAACGGAACGATGGCAGGATGCCAGAGGTGGGCCAGGACATTCTCGATCGCGCACGGGCCGGAGACGCGCACGCCTTCCGCGAGCTGGTCGAGCCCTATCGGCACGAGCTGCAAGTGCACTGTTACCGCATCCTCGGCTCCCTCGCCGACGCCGAAGACCTCCTGCAAGAAACGCTCCTCGCCGCCTGGCGCGGGCTGGACGGCTACGCCGGTCGCGCCTCGGTGCGCTCCTGGCTGTACCGGATCGCCACCAACCGCTGCCTCAACGCCCTCCGCGACGCAGGCCGTCGCGTCCCGGCCGAACCGTCGCCGCCGTTCACCCCGACCGAGCCCACGCGCCGCACCGAGGTGACCTGGTTGCAGCCCGTGCCGGACGACCCCGCCGCGCACTACAGCGCCAAGGAAACCTTCGAGCTGGCGTTCGTCGCGGCCCTGCAGAAACTCCCGCCGCGCCAGGCCGCTGTCCTCCTGCTCCGGGACGTACTCGACTACTCGACCGCCGAGGTCGCCGACCTGCTGGAGACCAGCTCCACCGCGGTCAAAGGCGCCTTGCAACGCGCGCGAGCCAAGCTGCGGCAGACCGTCGAACCCGCTCCGCCAGCACCACGCGAACGGGAGATCGCGCAACGGTTCGCGGACGCGTTCAGCGAGGGAGACGTCGAAGGCGTAGTCGCCCTCCTGACCGACGACGGCTGGCTCGCTATGCCGCCCGCCCCGCACGAATACGTCGGCCGCGAGGCCATCACCGCGTTCCTCACCAGGTTCGGGCAGTGGCGCGGCACTCGACGGTTCCGCCTGTTCCCGACCCGCGCCAACACCCATCCGGCCTTCGCCTGCTACCTCACCGAACCCGACGGAACGGTGGGGTGTCCCGCCGGAATCCTCGTCCTCGCGCCGTGGGGCGACCGCATCCGCACCGTCACCTGGTTCCTCGAACCCGAGTTGTTCCCGCGCTTCGGCCTGCCCGCGGAGGTGAAGGTGTGCTGACCACCCTGGCGATCCAGAACTACCGCTCGCTGCGTGACCTGGTGCTGCCGCTGTCGCAGCTCACCGTGATCGTCGGCGCGAACGGCACCGGCAAGTCCAGCCTGTACCGCGCGCTGCGGCTGCTGGCCGACGCGGGACGCAACGGCGCGGTCGCCGCTCTGGCCGGAGAAGGCGGTCTGCCCTCGACGCTGTGGGCGGGTCCGGAGAAGATCGGCCGAGCCGTTCGCGAGGGACGGTCACCGGTGCAACCCGTGCAGCGCACCACCTCGGTTGGGCTGCGGCTCGGCTATTCCGGCGACGAATTCGGCTACGCCCTCGACTTCGGCCTGCCCGTGCCCAGTCGCGAGCCCTCTCCAACTGCTTTCAACCTGGACCCGGAATACAAACGCGAATGCGTCTGGCACGGCCCGGTACCGCACCCGTCCGCACTGCTGGCCGACCGCTCCGGCACGAGAGTCCGCATCCGCGACGAGTCCGGATCCTGGGTCGAGAGCGGGCACTCGATCGGCCTCACTGACAGCATGCTGAGCGAATTCGCCGACCCGCGCCGGTGCCCGGAACTCCTGATCGTCCGCGACCGAGTCCGCGGGTGGCGGTTCTACGACCACTTCCGCACCGACGCCGACGCCCCGGGAAGGCAAAGCCGCATCGGCACCCGCACCTGGGCTCTGGACCACGACGGCGGCGACCTGGCCGCGGCTCTGCGCACCATCCAGGAATCCACCGACGCCGACGCCCTGACCACCGCGATCGACGACGCCTTCCCCGGATCGTCCGTGGAAATAGCCGTCACCGACGGCCGTTTCGACCTCCTCTTCCACCAACACGGCCTGCTGCGCCCGCTCAGCGCCGCCGAACTCTCCGACGGCACCCTGCGCTACCTGCTCTGGGCCGCGGCGCTGCTGAGCCCGCGCCCGCCGGAGCTGCTGGTCCTGAACGAACCGGAAACCAGCCTGCACCCGGACCTGCTGCCAGCGCTGGCCGCGTTGATCACCGCCGCGGCGAAGAAGACGCAGCTGCTGGTGGTGTCGCATTCCCAGCTGCTGGTCCGGTTTCTCGAGGACGCCTCGGTACTGGAACTGGAGAAGGATTTCGGCGCGACGGTGGTCGCTGGACAGGGACGGCTGGACCAACCGGCTTGGCATTGGCCGAAACGCTAGCGCTTGGTCCGCTGCCCCTCCGCCAGCTGCTCGGTGATCGCCTCCGCACTGAGATGGCGTTGCACCGCCGCCGCCAACCGCGGCGCGATCCCGCCGAGCAGCGCCGTCAGCCGCAACCCGAACGGAGCCACGTCGATCTCGGCAATGTCGCGTTCAATCGCCCGCACCGTCGCCCGCGCGACGTCGTCCGTTGTCCGGGCACCGACGCCGGGCGGCAAGATCGCACCCGAATCAGCGAACATGCCCGCATCGCTGATGTAACCCCGAAACACCGACGACACACCAACATTGAACGGGCGCGAGTCCTCCGGCAGCGCGAGTGCAAAGCCGCGTAGCCCGAACTTCGTCGCGTTGTACAGCGAAGCCTGCCCGGACGCGGTCTTCCCGGACAGCGACGAGATGAAGACGAGGTGCGCGCGCCGCCGTGCGAGCATCTGCTCGGCGACCAGCTTCGCCAGCACGACCGGCGCACGCAGGTTCACCTCAAGCGCCCGGTCGACCTGGTCGAGTGAATAGCCGGCCAGCAACCCGGTCGCGGGAAGTGCCGCGTTCGCGACGACGATGTCGATTTCCCCAGCAGCAGCGAGAAGTTCCTCGACCGCACCACGATCAGCGAGGTCAGCCGGAACCGCGCGGCCGCCCACCTGCGCGGCCAGCGGTTCGAGCAGTTCGGCCCGGCGTCCGGTCAGCACGGGATCGGCACCGTGCGCGGCCAGTGTGCGGGCGAGCGTCCGGCCGATTCCGCCGGTCGCTCCGGTCAGCAAGGTCTTCGCGCCCCGCAGTTTTTTCGGCATGCCCGCAGGGAGCCGCGAGTGGAACCGGCGGGTATTGCACAAATGTTCAGGCGAACGCGCTGCGATCCGCCGCGAACCCCGGGTCACCGGCCAGGACACCTGGCCTCACCCCGGCGAACGCCACGACATTCCGGTGCAGATGCGACTGGTCGGCGTACCCGTACCCGGGAGCGACCTCGGCCGCACTGGCCCCGGCCGCCAGCCGGCGCGCGGCATGGTCGAAACGCACCAGCTTCGCCGCTCGCTTCGGCGGCACTCCGACCCGCGCCCGGAACCGGTCCCACAACCGCCGCCTGCTCCACCCGAACTCGGCCGCCAGCGACTCGACCCGCACCCGGCCGCGGCTCTGGACGATCCGCCGCCAAGCCCACGCAACCTCGGGATCCGCCGCCGGAACCGCTGAGATCCGGCGGGCGAAAGCGGCTTCCACCAGCGCGAACCGAGTGTCCCATGAACCGGTTTCGCTCAGCTGGTCCCGAAGCCGATCGGCGTCCCGGCCCCACAGTTCGGCCAGCCCGGCCGTCCGGTCCAGTTCCGCGGGCCCAGTACCCAACCCGGCAGCAGCGAGCGGCGGCAACCGGACTTCGACGCATGCGACGCCCTCTCCCGGATCCGCACGCCGCGCGGCGCGAGCCCGGCGACGAAACTGCCGTGCTGCGCGCCGTCGTCGAGAAGGAGCTTGCCGTCGCCGAACTCCAGCACCACCGTGATCGCCGGATGCGGCACGACCCGCAGCTCGACCGTCCCGCCCGTCCGGTGCCGGAATCCGCCAAGGGGGAACGGGCCCGCGTGACTGGGCCGCGCGACCTCCCAGACAGGGTTCTCCACGGTGTAAGAGTCAGCGAGGCCGAACGGGTCGTCGTGCGCGAGTCGTCTTCCCCGGCGTCCGGACCGGCCGGTACGGCTCCGGCACCGGCAACCGCAGGATCCGCCCGATCTTTCCCGGCCCGAGATGGTTCAAGTCCGCCACTGCCGCGGGTTCGTGCCGGGCACAGCTGGCGAGCACGCCGAACAGGAACATGGTCACGATCAGCGACGTCCCGCCGTAGGACACCAGCGGCAGCGTCACCCCGGTGACCGGCAGCGCGTTCACCACGTACCCGATGTTGACCGCCGCCTGCGCCACCAGCAGCACGGTGATCGTCGCGGCCACGATGCGGATCCACGGGTCGAGGTTGCGCGTCGCGATCCGCAGGCCGACCAGCGCGAGCCCACCGAACAGCAGCAGCACGACCGCGCAGCCGAGGAAGCCGAGCTCCTCACCGATCAGCGCGAAAATGAAGTCGTTCTGCACGTTCGGCAGGTACTTCCATTTCGACGCGCCCTGTCCGAGCCCGACGCCGAACAACCCGCCCTCGGCGAGGGCGTACTGCGCCTGCACCGCTTGGTATCCGGCACCGGAGGTGTCCGCGTCGGGGGAGAGGAACGACAGCACGCGCGCGAGCCGGTAGTCCGCGATCAGCGCGAGCACCACGAACCCGCCGACGCCGCCGGCCAGCAGCGCGGCGAAGAGTCGTCCCGGCGCGCCGGAGAACCACAGCAGCGACAGCAGCACGATGCCGAGCGAGATCGTCCCGCTGAGGTTCGGCTGCGCCATCACCAGGGCGAACATCAGCAGCGCGACCGGCACCAGCGGGACCAGCAGGTGCCGCCAGTGGTGCAGCAGCCGGGCTTTCACCACGAGAATGTGCGCGCCCCACAAGGTCAACGCGACCTTCGCGACCTCGACCGGTTGCAGCGTCAGCGGTCCGAGCGCGAACCATCGCTGCGCCCCGTTCACCTTCGCGCCGAGCGGGGTGAGCACGAGCGCGAGCATCGCCAGTGTCACGAGCATCAGCATCGGCGAGAGGGACCGGATCCGCCGCAACGGGAGCCGAAGCCCGGCCCACAGCGCGACCAGGCCGACGAGGACGAAAATGACGTGCTTCTGGAACGTGCTGTACACGCCGCCCGGCTGCGCGGAAGACGCCGACAGCACCATGATGACGCCGAGCAGCGTGAGCAGACCGCACAGCGCGAGCACGAGGTGGAACGACGCCAGCGGCCGGGAGAGCCAGCCGACGATCGCGACCGGAACCCGGGTCCGTCTGTTCCGTGTCGTAGCCACTCGCGCACCGCCGTCCGCCGATTTTCGGGCGCGGGAGTGAACGCGCCGGGCCGATTATGCCCTAACCGTCCGGATAGGACACCGAGGCGCGCGGGTTTCCGTCGCTGAAGTTATTTCACACAAGGGATTCCGCCTCCGCTCAGCGCCGGCGGGGGAGCGGGAGCGCCGCTGCTGTGCGTCATCGGGGTCACGTACGCGGCCGGCGTCGGCACCGGAGCACCGCTGAGCAGTCGCGCGACCAGGGACTGGATTTGCCCGGTATTGACGAAGTTGACGTCTTCGCCGGACGGGCTCTTGCCGAAATGGTCGACCGGAAGGGTTACGAAACTGACCTTCCCGCCGGTCAGGCTGGACGCTTGTTTCGCGAGCGCGAGCAGGTCCAGTGAACTGTCGACCGCGGTGTTCTGCTTCGCGACGTCCATGATCCCTTGGAGTTTCGCCGGATCCGTGAAGGTTCCGCCCTGGTTGAGCTGATAGACCAGCGAAGAGATGAACGCCTGTTGCCTGCGTTCGCGGTCGAGGTCGGTGAAATTGAGTGCTGGATGCACGTTGTCGCGGCGCTGCCGGACGAATTCGACGGCCTGTTCGGCACTGATCTCCTGCTGGCCGGCGTGGAAATTCGCGCCCGAGTAGCTGTCCTGGGTGTCCTCGTTGAGGCACACCGTGATCGGCTGGACGACCTGGGCGATCTCGAAGAACGCCACGAGGGTGACCTCGACGAAATGGTCGATCGGGACGCCGCCGAGGAATTTCCGCACGGTGTCGATTTCCGCCCGGCGGCCCGCGTCCCTGGCTTGCTGCTCGCGCTGGGATTTGTCGGTGGCATTCCGCGAGACGAGCTGTTTGGCCTTTTCGTCGAACGCCAGCCCGTAGGCTTGCTTGATCTTGCCCTTGCACACGTTGTCCGGGCAGCCCGCCAGCGGAACGTAATCGTCGCGCGGAATCGAGAGTGACGTGGCCTTGCCGCCGTCGCCGGGGACGTGCAGCAGCATCAGCACATTGGCGTTGTAGCCGCCGTCCTGCTGATCCCCGGCGTGCAGCGAGTTGTAGATGTCCTTCGGCAGCGGGTTGCCGTTCTCGTCGAGCCGCGAATCGAGGCCCATGATCAGGATGTTGGTGTCGCCGCCGCTGGAGGTCGACTGTCCGTCGAGCACGTCGGAAACCTGCAGCCCGGACACGACGCCGTGGTAGGCCGCCCAGCCGTACCCGGTCAGCGAGAGCGTCAACGCGGCCGCGAGGGCCAGCGCGACCCGGCCGGTGATTCGCCTTCGCCGGGCCGCGGCGCGGGCAGCGACGCCACGTCTGTCGTGAGGGTCGGTCATCAGGCCTTCCGGTGCCGGGGCGTCATGGTTAACCACTGTTCTGCACACTCGCTGTGGACACGCTGAGAAGGAAGCTCACGCAGAGTTAACCCAGAGCCAGGTGGACGAGCTTCCCGGCGACGAGCGCCATCGCCGGGAGCAGATTCGCCCCAGGCTCGCATCGCCCTCACCTCCCCGCGTTTCCCGGCTCGCGGGCTACTCAACGCCACCGGCCGGACAACTGTCAATCAATTGTACAAGTGTTTTAGTTATCAAGGTGACCCAGGTCACTGCCGGGCTGATGTCGAGAACGCCGTCCGGGCTCCGTCCCCGCAGCATCTGACCGCATCTGAGAAGGAGACCGCGATGGAACCGCAGGAAGTCGCCGAAGTCCTGAACCGCCCGCTCAGCCGTGAACTGCTCGCCCGCGACCTGACCCGGCTGGCCTACGTCGCGAAGGACGGCACTCCGCGCAGCATCCCGATCGCGTTCAGCTGGAATGGTGCCGAGGTTGTCCTGTGCACCACCAAGAACGCTCCGAAACTGCCGTCGCTGCGGGCGAATCCGATGGTCGCGCTGACGATCGACACCGAGTCGCACCCGCCGAAGATCCTGCTCGTGCGCGGGCGCGCCGAACTGGACTATGTCGACGGGATCCCGCAGGAGTACCTGGAAATAAACGGTTCCTACGAGATGACGGCCGAACAGCGCGTCGAATGGGAGGCCGAAATCCGCTCCCTCTACGTCGAGGGCATGGTCCGCATCGTCGTCACCCCGACCTGGGCGAAACTGATCGACTTCGAGACCACGTTGCCGTCCGCGGTCGAGGAACTGGTGCGGCGGCGAGCGCGAGCGGAGGCGAACGCCGGGTAGCCGGTCGCTGATCCACTACACTGAATCGTCTACACGCGAACGTGATTCCCTCGACGCGCGAAGGCGGAGCGCATGATCCTGGTGACGGGTGCGAGCGGCAATGTGGGATCGGCGCTGGTCAAGCAGTTGCGCGCGGCCGAGGTGCCGTTCCGGGCCGCTTATCATTCCGCGGAGAAGGCAACGAAAGCCGCCGTGGACGGAATCGACGCGGTTACCATCGAAATGTCCGATCCGGCTACTGTGCAACCGGCGCTGGCCGGAGTGTCGAAGGTGTTCCTGCTGGGCGCGATGAGCCCCGGGCAGACCGGCAACGAGTCCACTATGGTCGAAGCCGCCGTGTCCGCCGGGGTCTCGCACGTGGTGAAACAGTCGCTGTGGCGGGCGGACGAGGAACTCACGCCGATTGCCCGGCTGCACCGTCCGGTCGAGCGGATGCTGGAAACCTCGCCGCTGTCCTGGACCTTTCTCCGGGCGAACTTCTATCTCCAGACGTTCTCGGGAAACTGGGCCGGAACCATCCGGTCCGGGAGTTTCTTCGCCAGCCCGCTGATTCGCGGTCCGATCGCCTTCGTGGACGCCGAGGACATTGCCCGCGTGGCGTTTCGGGCGCTGACCGAGGACGGCCACGCAGGCAAGGCGTACGCGCTCAGCGGTCCCGAGGCGCTGACGTACGACGAGGCCGCGGCAGTGCTGTCCGAAGTGCTCGGCCGTCCGATCGCGTACCGCGGAATGTCGAACGAGCAAGCACTTTCCGCGTTAGCCGAAGCCGGAATGTCCTCGTTTCACGCCAGAGCGCTGGTTGAGGTGTGCAATACGTACCTGGACGGTGGCGCGGAAACCGTGACTTCCACGGTCGCGGACGTCACCGGTCAGCGGCCGCGGAGCTTCCGCGAGTTCGTGACGGCGCACCGGCATTGTTTCGAGGAAGCACCAGGCAGCTGAGCACTGCGGCGACAAGGCTGAGCCCGGCGGTGACCAGGAAGACGTCGCCGAGGTCCGCGGTGGCGGCGTAGACCAGCCCGAGGACAGCGACGCCGAGGGTTTGGCCGAGCTGCCGGAACGTAGCCATGGCACCGGACGCCATTCCCGCACGGTCCTGCGGAACCGCGCTGAGGATCGCGGTGCTGCCAGCTGGTCCCGCGATCCCCATCCCGGCACCCGTCACGATCAGTCCGGGAAGCAGGCCGAGCCACGTCGAGTCGCGGTCGAGCAGGATCCACTCCAGCCCGCAGCCAGCAGTCGCCAGCAGGGCGCCGAGTCCGAGGACGATTCCTGGCGAAACCGCGTGCAGCCGCTTGCCGATCAGCAGTGAAGCGACGAAAGATGTTGCCGCCAAAGGAATCAGCGCGAGTCCCGTCCCGGCCGGGCTGAGGTGTATTGCTGATTGCAGCCAGATTGACGCGTAAATCAGGCAGGCGAAGACGAAAGAACTCGCGACGACCACGATCAGCACAGTCACGAATGATGCCCGGCGGAACAACGCGAGGTCGAGCATCGGGTGCTTCACTCGTCGTTCGACCACAACGAAAACAATCAACGCCACGGCCGCGACGGCGAACACTGGCCAGGCGCTCTGGATCACTGCGTAGATCAACGCGCCAGAGCTGATTCCGAAAGCCAGCATGCCGCCGAAGTCGATCCGGGTGCCAGCCGGTCGTTTCGGAGCCTCAGCCAGATACGTCCGGGTCAGCAGCAGAGTCAGCACGCTCAACGGCAAGTTGAGGAAGAAGATCGCCTGCCAGCCCGCCCACTGCGTCAAAACGCCGCCGAGAAACGGCCCCGCCGCACCAGCGCCACCGAGCACCGCCGTCCAAATCCCGAACGCGGCACCTCGCTCTTTGCCCGCATAATTGGCTCCGAGCAACGACATCGCAGCCACCATCATCGCCGCGCCGCCGATCCCTTGCACCGTCCGCGCGCCAATCAACACGCCGACATTCGGCGCGAGCGCGCACCCCAGCGACGCCGCCGCGAACACCGTAACCGAACCGCCGAAAACCCTGCGCTGTCCGGCGATGTCGCCGATCGCGCCCGCGCTCAACGCGAGAATGGCGAGTACCAAGGTGTAGCTGTTGACCACCCATTGCAGATTGACCAGCGATGCTCCCAGCCCGCGAGCCATCTCCGGCAACGCCACCGTCACCACGGTGGTGTCGAGGATCAACATGAACGACCCGAGGCAGATCGCCGCCAACGGCCCCCATTTGCGCATCACAGTTCCCTTTCTCTCTGCTCGAAGAGTGATCTCGCCCGCAGGGGTACCTCAAGCTAACTGGCCTGCAGTGACGGATTCCGTCATCAGCTATCGTGAGGTGATGAAACCCGTCACGCTGGATGTCGTGGACCGCCAGCTGATCCACGCCCTGGACCTCGACGGCCGCGCCCCTTTCGCGCGGATCGCCGACGTGCTCGGCGTTTCGGAGAACACCGTCGGCAGGCGCTACCGGCGGCTGCGGCAGGCCGGAGTGCTCCGGGTAGTCGGCGCGGTCGCGAGCGCGAGACTGGGGTACGCGCTGTGGACGGTCCGATTCACCTGTGCGCCCGCGTTTGGCATCCCGATCGCGACAGCACTGGCCAAACGCCCGGATACGTTTTGGGTGCATTTGCTTTCCGGCGGCACGGAAATCGCGTGCACGACGCAATCGTCCATTGTGGAGCAAACCGACGTGCTGCTGCTGGACAAGCTCCCGCGGAGCAGCCGGATCACTTCGGTGTCCGCGCACCAGATGCTGCACGGCTTCACGCGCCTCGGCCGGTGGTCGGCCCTGTCTGACGAACAGATCGCCGCCCTGCGAGTTCCAGTAGATCCAACCGAAGAGATCACCTTCGACGACGCAGACCGGCGCCTAGGGCAAGTCCTGGCCGACGACGGTCGCGCCGGCTACGGCGAACTGGCCGCCGTGTCCGGTCTTTCCGAGTCGACCGTGAAGCGCCGAATCGAAACCCTCCGCCGGACGGGATTGTTGTCGTATCAGCTGGACATTTCCCCGCGAGCCCTGGGTTTTCAGTCGGAAGCGCGACTGTGGATGATCGTTCGCCCCTCAGCCGTCGCTTCGGTCGCAAGCGCCTTGGCGGAACACGAAGAAGTGCAATTCGCCGCGGTCACCACCGGCCCGGCGAACCTGGTCGCCGCGATCGCCTGCCGAAACGCGACGCACCTGTACGAATACCTCACCGGAGACGTCGGATCGCTCGACGGGATCCAGCAAATGGAAACCGCCCCCGTCGTCCGCACGGTGAAACGCAGCGGATCGCTGCTCCCGCTCTAAGCCGCAGGCTTCCCGCTGTAGGCGGCAAGGACTTCGGACAACGAACCGTGCCGGCGGACCTGGCCCTCGTCCATCCACAGCGCGGTGTCGCAAAACTCCGCGAGCAGTTCGTCGGAGTGATTCGCGAATACCAGAATCCCGGACCGCCGCACCAGGTCCTTGAGCCGATCGCGCGCCTTGGCGAGGAACGCCGCGTCGACCGCGCCCAGCCCCTCGTCGAGCAGCAGAATCTCCGGATCGATCGTGGTCACCACCCCGAGCGCGAGCCGCACCCGCATCCCGGCCGAGTAGGTGCGCAACGGCAGTTCGAGATAGTCGCCCAGCTCAGTGAACTCCGCGATATCGTCGACCCGCTTCGCCATCTGCCGTCGGCTCATCCCGAGAAACAGCCCCTGGATCAGGATGTTCTCGCGCCCGGACACCTCCGGATCCAGCCCGACCCCCAGATCGAACACCGGCGCGACCCGCCCCGCGACCTGCCGGGAGCCGCGGGTCGGCTCGTAAATCCCGGACAGCAACCGCAACAACGTCGACTTCCCAGCCCCGTTGTGCCCCACCAGCCCGACCCGATCGCCCTCGCCGAGCCGGAACGACACGTCCCGCAACGCCTCGATCACCGGCACCCTCGCCCCGCCGGCGATTTTCCCGCCGACCTTCCCGAGCACGCGCTTCTTCACCGACCGGGTCTTGGCGTCGAAGATCGGAAAGTCGACGTAGGCGTTGCGCACCTCGATGCTGACCATGACTCCCCCTCCTAGATGCGAACCGAAATTATCATTCGCATATTCGCGACGCTACCAGTAACGTGCCGCGAGTGAGCGAGACGAGCGAGGGCTTCCGCCCGCCGCAACAAGCGCGCAGCCGGGCCGCGCTGCAGAAACTCCTGACCGCCGCCGAACAAGTCCTGGCCGAGCAGGGCCTGGAGTCCTTCACCGTCGCCGCGGTGGCTTCGCGAGCAGGCATGTCGGTAGGCACGATCTACCGCCGTTTCGACGGCAAGGAACAGCTGCTGCGCGCCGTCAAGGACCGGCTGCTGACCCAGCTGGAAACCAGCGTCCGAGACGCCCTCCGCTCAGCGCCCCCGGACCTCCGCTCGATCTTCACCGCCTTCGTGGCGGCCCTGGCGCAGACCTTCGAGGAGCACGACCGGATCTTTCCGGAACTCCTGGACGCCCAACGCTCCGACGGCCGAGACCGCGGCCTGGCCGCCCTGTCCGCGATCCAAGACGCCCTGCTGGAAGTCCTCCCCTCGGCCGAGACCGCCGACCTGAAAATGGCCGCCCGGACAATCATCGGCGCCTGCGTCCACCGCGCCGCGACCAGCAGATTCTGGCCGGACGACCGCCCATGGGAGACGTGGGCCGAGGAGGCGGCGGAGATGGCACTGGCGTACCTGGCTTCACCGGCGACGGGCCCCGCTAGGATGTAGCCTGCAGCGCACGACTGCCCTCGTAGCTCAGGGGATAGAGCACGGCTCTCCTAAAGCCGGTGTCGCAGGTTCGAATCCTGCCGGGGGCACATCTTCGCTGGTCAGACCCTATTTCGATCCAAGAAGTTCGAACCGGGACGGCCCAAGAGTCAGAAAACTGTCAGAATTCATCGCGTGACGGTTCGGGCCCCGGCTGTACCTCTCCGTATGCACTCGCACCGGCAGTTCGACCTGACGACCGACTGCGCGACGAACGGCGAAGCGTCGCGCTAGCCGCGGTCGCCAGCTTCAGGGCGTCAGCCCGAGCCACGCCGCGTAATCCGTCAGCGCGTCGGATTGGCGGCGGGAGGAACGCACCAGCGCGGCGACGGTGTCTCGGGTCATCGGGTGTCGGCGCGCCTGCCCCGGCGCGACCAGGCGGGCGCGTTCCAGCTCTCGGAGCGCGTGCTCCGGCTTGTTCAGCCAGCGGTACGCGCGGGCCATGTCGAGGTGGTGGTGGCCGATCCGCGTCGGCAGCCAGACACTCGGAAACCGGATGTCCCGCCCTGCCTCGACAGCCCGGCCGTGCTCGCCGATCGTCCCCAGCGTCACGGTCCGATGAACCTGCACGTTGGTCGGCCCGAAGCCAAACCAGAACTGCTCTGGCTGCTCGCCCGTCACCGCGGCTATCCGGGCCGCTTCGTCCAGGTGGCCGGCCATCGAATCACGGTCGCCCGTGCGGGCCGCGATCACCGAGGCACCGAGGTGGAGTTGCCCGCGCGCGAGCAGCGCACCGGGCGTGTCCTCCGCGCCGTCGAGGTGCGCCACTCCCGCCCGATTCAGCCGCCAGCAGGCGTCATAGTCGCGGTTGCGCAGGTAGGCCGTGACGCGCAAATACTCGCGGGCGGCACGGAGCCCGGAAGCGTGGCGTCCGGCCTGTTTCGCCGCCCAGTCCATCCGGCTCAGCGCGTAGACCGACAAGTCGTTGTCTCCCACCGCGATTCCCACGGAGTGGCCGCAACGCGCGGCGAGCGCGAGCAGCGCCCACAGGTCTTCGCGCTCGCGGCCGGACGCCTTTTCTGCGGCGAGGTGCACCTCGGCCAGCAACGGCGGGAACAGCGCGATCATGGGCTCGTACTGCGCGGCCTGCGCTAGCAGGTTCAGGTCGCGGACGTCGGCATCGAGTACCGACGTGGGCCGCGGTGCGACGGACGAATCCGGCGGCAAGTCGAGCAGGTCGAGTGCGGCGCGGACGGGGCCGAGCTGGTCGGCGAGCCGGTCGTCCTCGCGTTGCCACTCGAACCGGTTCCATTCCAGCCGGTCTGCGTGCCCGCCTAGAGCTTCGGCGACCCGGCCGACGAACTCGGGCGTCGGCAGTTCCGAGCCCTGCTCGACCTTCGACACCATGCTCTTGCTGTAGCCGATCCGGCGCGCAAGGCTGGCCTGCGTCAGCCCTGCCAGCTTCCGCGCAGAAGCGATCCGTGCCCCGATTCCAGACTCCACACTCCCCATCATCCCCCACGCAGGGCGCGGGTGACCGTTAGTCCATTCGTGTTGTCACTTTCTTGTCACTCCGCGTGGCAGCCCCCTCGTACCGTGACTTTCCGGACGCGGGGGTGGCCCTTTCCAGGTTCCTCCACAGCCCCCGCGTCTGCGGCCCGATTGCACCGCGGGCCGCGCTCCACCAGGGACGGGGGTCGGCGCTGGTACACACCATCACGCCCGCTGGCTTCCGTCCCCGCTCCATTGATGCGGGGGGACGAGTGAACGTCGGGACGCTCGGCCTGGCGCTCGGCGCCGAGGTCGCCGCTATCGCGCTGTCGGCGTACGTGATCGGAGTGGCTATCCAATGGGTCTCGAAGTGGAAACGCGCACGGCAGCAGCGGAAACAACGCCGATGGGAACGGGTTGCCTCCCGATTGGTGGAGGAGGCTCGGCACCGGTGACCGGGCTAGGGCTCGATGATCTATTCCGGGAGCTGCGCTACCACAAGTGGACGCTGTGGCTGTTCGGCCGGCGGGACGCGCCGAAGCTGTACGCCGCGACGCTCCAGTGGAACACGTGCACGGACGTGCTGATCATCCGCAGCGAGGAACGTGCGACCGCGTACCGTACGCTGCGGTTCCCCAACGCTGACCCCTTCCGACCCACCGTGGTCGCCTGGCAGTACGGAGCGGATGCCCTCTGGGCACTGCGCGCCGTCCTCACCATCGGCGCGCCAGGCCGCGCAGACGCACCGCGCCAGGTCCTCGTGCCAGCGCCGGACGCGCAGGTCCCCCTCGAACTCGGCTGGCCGGTCACGATCCGGCCGACCGGCCTCGTCCAAGACCCCACGCCGAAAACGGTGTGGTGACAGGAAAAGGAGAACGAGAGCATGACGACCCGTATGTCACTCGCTGACGCGGACGAGCGTTTCGGGCTCGGCGTCCGCCGGGGATTCGTTCCGACGGCGGAACCCGTATCGGACACGGACAGCACCCCGTTCGGCTTGACCTTGCGGACTGCACCCGCTCCTCGCAATGTCGTCGTCTTGCGCACCGGCAGCGGTGCCACGATGGCGACCGAAAGCGTGACCGAGCAGTCCACCGACGGCCAGGACGAAGGCGACACCCGCTTCGACGTCGCCAACGACATCTAACGGCACGACGACCATAAGGACTCGCTGACGCGATGAAACTCGAATCAGACCTCGCCGCCAGCACCGTGCTGGTGTTGACGGAGCCGACCGACAAATCAGCCGATCTCGTCGTGCGCGAGCTGGAGCGGCGGAACGCGCGAGTGTTCCGGGCGGACACCGGCGACTTCCCGCTTTCAGTGAACGTGAGCGCCTGGTTCGACGGCTCGTGGGAAGGCGAGATCCGCAGTCCGGACGGATCGGTCGGCCTGCGCGACATTCGCAGCGTGTATGTCCGCAGGCCGACCGCGTTCACCTCCCGGCGACGATGAACGACGCCGAACAACGGTTCGCCGCGCGCGAAGCTCGCCGAGCGTTCGGCGGGCTGCTCATGAGCCTGCCGTGGTGCTCGTGGGTGAACGACCCGTCAAAGGCGGCCGACGCGGAGTACAAGCCGCTCCAGCTCGCCACCGCCGCGGCGTGCGGCCTGCGCGTGCCGCGCACCGCGATCACCAACGTTCCCGGTGACGCTGTCGGACTCCGCGACCGGCTCGGAGACTCGGTCGTCTACAAGACGCTCTCGGGTGCCTCGGTCCCCGATGGGCAGCGGGTGTCGCTGGTGTACACGACTCCGGTCACCGTGGCGGACATGGCCGACGACCGGATTGCGCTTACCGCGCACCAGTTTCAGGAACGGATGCCGAAGATCCGGGATGTTCGGGCGACCGTCGTCGGCCGGCGCGTGTTCGCCGCGAACATCCTCGTCGCCGACGAGGACGCGGGGGAACTGCTCGACTGGCGCGCGGACTACACGGCATTGCGCTATGAGCCCGTGAGCCTCCCGGAGAGCGTCGAGTCGGCGCTGCTCAAGATGACCGATCACCTCGGCCTGGCGTTCGCCGCGGCCGATTTCGTCGTCACCGCCGATGACACCCACTACTTCGTGGACTTGAACCCCAGCGGGCAATGGGGCTGGATAGAGGACGCGACGGCACTTCCCATCGCGGACGCGATCGCCGCCCTACTCACAGGAGAAGACCAGTGACCGACGTGATCGAGCAGGACAGCAGGCTCAGCCAGTTGGCCGCCGACCTCAACACGGACCTCGTCGAGGGCTTGGAGACCTCCGGAAAGCTGACCACCCGCGCATGGGGGGCCGCGTTCGAGGACGTCCCTCGCCACCTCTTCGCGCCGCGGTTCACCCTCCCGGACAACCTCGGCGGCATGGTCTTGGGTATCGCGGACGGCACGCGGCCCGAGGAATGGCTCAACGCGGTCTACCACGACGAGGCGCTGCTGACGATTTTCGACGAGCGCGAGATGGTCACGACCTCGTGCTCAGCGCCCTCGGTCGTGGCGATCATGCTGGAGTCCAGCCAAGCGGCCGAAGGCGACACCGTGCTCGAAATCGGTACCGGCACAGGATGGACGGCGGGTCTGCTTTCCCACCGACTCGGGCCGGACGCCGTCACCTCCGTGGACATTGACCCGCGGTGTGTGCGCGAGGCGCGGGAACGGCTGGATCACCTCGGCTTTGCCCCGACGCTCGCTGTCGCGGACGGCTACCTCGGTTACCCGACACGCGCGCAGTACGACCGGATCATCGCCACGACGTCCCTGCGGAAGGTGCCGCCAGCCTGGCTGACCCAAGTACGGCCGGGCGGAACCATCCTGGCCGACATGCGCGGCGACTTCGCCGGCAACCTCGCCCGCCTCACCGTGAGCGAGGACGGGTCCGCGAGTGGTCATTTCCTGCGGGAGCGGGTGAACTTCATGCCGTTGCGCAGCAACAAGGAGGAACACGTCCGCGAGCTGTCCGAGCTGGCGTCTCGTGCGGTCAGCGCTCCAGGCCAGCAACGGCGGACCAGCCTCGCCCCTGCCGCGCTGCGTACGTGGGACTTCGCCTTCCTCGCGCAACTCTCGATGCCGGAAACACGAGCCGGTCGCGTCCGGATCGACGGCGGTCCGATGTACTACTGCCTCACGGACCCACGCAGCGAGTCGTGGGCACGGGTCGACGCAGACACCGACGACACCGAACACGAAGTCACACAAGGCGGAGACCGGCGACTGTGGGACGAACTGGAGACCGCCCACGAACTCTGGACCCGGCTGAACCAGCCATCACCCGCAGACTTCGCGATCACGGTTTCCGCAGCCGGCGAGCAAGCCGTCAGCTTGCCCGACGCCGACAGGCAGTGGGCCTTGTCGTTCTAGTCCAAGCTCAAGGCAATGCACAACGGTCGAGAGACCCCAGCGGTGCACGAGTAGCCGCTCAAAGACAGCCCAGCCGCCACGTCCGGACCCCGACGCCAGGCGTGGCGGCTGGGTCCCAGCATCGAGGCGGCCCCGAATGGCCACAGACGATCAGGTAACCGCCGCGCGGCAGGACCGGCGTTCGCGCAACGCGCAGATGTTGCAAGCGTGGCGGAATGGCGCGTCGATCACGGAGATAGCTCGCGAGCTCGGCCGGTCGCTGAGCTGGACTGGGCGACTGCTGCGTCAAGAAGGGGCGGTGCTGCCGCCTATCCGCCAAGGAGTTCGGCGAGAACTCGACACGGACGCGATCGTGCAGGGCTACGAGCAGGGAGCCTCGATGCAGGCGCTGGCCGACCAGCACGACACGTCGTACTGCACGATCCGACGGCTGTTGCTCCGAGAGAAGGTCACGATTCGCCCGCACGGCGGACAGAACGCGCTAGCGCTGTCGCCTCTCCTGTCTGCCCAATCGTCGCGCGAGAAACGGTGATCCGCCGCGTAACAACGCGCGGGGGTTCGCCGATCCTTCTTGGCGAGCCACGAATCAGGGGGAGACATCGTGACGGACGGGGACTTTGACAGACCGACCTACTTCACGTCGCGGTCCGTCTCAACACTGCTGGCGATCCTCGTCGTCGCCTTCGGGCTGGTCAGCTTCTCGCCGCCGGTCGACCAGACCGCGCAGTCGGCCAGCCTGACGCCGGCCGCCAGCACGGAACCTCCATGCGATCCGGCCGCGGTGATGAACCGGCGGCTCGACGAGCTCGGCCGCGGCGGCTTCACATGGACGCTCGCCGAGCCGTCCGGCGGCCTGTGGGGCGTGGTCGACCTGCGAGGCACCATGCAGGCGTGCATCTCGGAAGCAGGTGACGAACGAGCGGGCCGCGGCGCTGCTGGAGGCGTTGCTCGACGCCGAGCCGAAGATCGCCGGGCCGAGGGGCCGCTAGTGTCAGTAAACCGTCAAAAATCAACTCGATACAACGATGCCTAACTGGGCCACTGTGAGTCCAAAACCCATACGCTGCAACACAATTGGAGCTAACATGGCCACGATTCTGCGACAGCCGGTGTCGCAGGTTCGAATCCTGCCGGGGGCACCACAAGGATGGGAACGGCAGCGGGGCTGGTCACGGTGCCCTCCTTGTTCTCGTTATTGCATGTGTGCTGGTTGAGTCACTGTTCGCGGTCGAACGGCAGAACAGTGGCCTAGTGGGTGGCGTGACGCGTCGCTGGCGGTGTCGTTCCGGCTAGGGTGACTGTGCACTCGATCTGGTTGGTGTCTTTGTGGTAGGGGAGTTCGAGTCGAAGGGCTTCGAACAGCTGGCGCTCGGTGTCTTCGTGTATCTCCTCGATCCGGACCTCGCTCACGGGCAGAGTGTCGAGCGGTCGGGGTTGGGTGCCCGCTGGTTGGCCTCCTCGGCTTCGGCGAGCTGGGCTTCGAGTTCGATCTTGCGATGGTGCAGTTCGGCGCGTTCAGTGTTGATGTCGCGCACGAAGTCCTCGCTGGGTGTGTCGTTACGGGAGAAGTCGCGGACGAGGGTCTTGATCATTCGGGTGGTGTCGTCGATCTCGCGGCGCAGGGCGGCGAGATGTTGTTCCCGTTGGGCGGCGAGGTCGCGCACTGTGCTGTCGAGCAGGTCGCGGCGGTAGGTGCCGAAGAACAGGTAGCTGCGCGGCAGGTAACTGCGTTCGGGCCGGGGCACAGCTCGCCCGGCTAGGCCTTGACTCCTGCGGCACGCTCAACCAGCGGTCTACGACGCAGGTTCGGGGTGAGCAGGGCGGGGGTGCGGTAGGCCATGTCGAGGGGCGAGACATCGGTGCCGGGTGGAACGATCTCGTCAAGCCGGTCGAGGAGCTCGTCGGAGAGTGACACCTCGGTTCCGGCGAGCAGGTCGTCGAGCTGTCCCATGGTGCGAGGTCCGATGATCGCCGCGGTGACCCCGGGATGGGCGATCGCGAATGCGAGGGCGAGATGGGTCATCGGGATGCCGGCCTCCTCGGCCAGTGGGATGAGCTGCTCGACGACGTCAAGACGGCGCTCGTCGCTCAGGTAGGAGAAGTGAGCGGCGCGGCGCAGATCGGTCTGCTGTCCCTTGCGCACCCGGCCGGTCAGCATGCCACCGGCGAGAGGGCTCCAGACGAGCGTGCCCATTCCGTACCCCTGCGCGACCGGCAGGACCTCCGCCTCGATCCCCCGATTGAGGATTGAATAGGTGGGCTGTTCGGTGCGGAAACGTTCGAGGCCCCGGCGCTCGGAGACCCATTGCGCTTCCACTATCTCGGAGGCGGGCATCGCGGAGGAGCCGATGGTGCGCACCTTGCCGCTGTGGATCAGGTCGGACAGGGCCGAGAGGGTCTCCTCGATGTCGGTGGCGGGATCGGGGCGGTGTATCTGATAGAGGTCGATGTGGTCGGTCTTCAACCGCCTGAGGGAATTCTCGACCTCCGTCATGATCCAGCGGCGGGAGTTGCCCTGCTGGTTGGGGTCATCGCCCATCGGCAGGTGAAGCTTCGTGGCGAGGACGACGTTGTCACGACGACCGCGGAGTGCCTCGCCGACGATCTCCTCTGACTCTCCCCCCGAATAGGCGTCGGCGGTGTCGATGAGGTTGATGCCTGCGTCGAGGGCCTTGTGGATGATCCTGACGGCGTCGTCATGATCGGGGTTTCCGAGCCGGCCGAACATCATGGCGCCGAGTGCGTAGGGGCTGACCTTGATGCCCGTCTTTCCTAGAGCGCGGTAGTGCATAGATTCTCCGTTCGGTTTCGGTGCCGGTGTCCGGCATCGGGACGGGTTGGTTCAGGAGAGCAGTCGGTCGATCCACTGGTCGCGGGCGCCGGTCATGTCCTTCGCGAGCGTGGTGTGGGGGGCGAAGGCGTCGAAGGCGTGGAATCCACCGGGCCAGACGTGAAGCTCGGCTTGTCCTCCTGCCGCCCAGATGCCGGAGGCGTAGGCGATGTCCTCGTCCCGGAAGACCTCTGCGGAGCCGCAGTCGATGAAGGTCGGCGGCAGGCCGGACAGATCGCCGGCGCGAGCGGGAGCCGCGTAGACCGACACCTCGTCGCTGCCGCGGCGATCCCCGAGGAGTGCGGACCAGCCGGTGCGGTTGCTGCCGCGGTCCCACACGCCGACGCCGTCGATCTGCCGCGTCGACGCGGTGTCGTCGCGGTCGTCCAGCATCGGGTACATCAGCAACTGACCGGCGAGGGCTGGGCCGCGCCGATCGCGGGCGAGCAGGGTCGTGCCCGCAGCGAGGCCACCGCCTGCGCTGCTGCCGGCGATGACGAGCCGGCCCGCGTCGATGCCGAGCTCCTCGGCGTGCTCAGCGGTCCAGACGAGCCCCGCGTAGCAGTCCTCGACGGGGGCCGGATCGGGATGCTCCGGCGCGAGGCGGTAGCCGACGCTGACCGCGACGGCGTCGTAGCGCAAGAGCCAGTCCGCGAGCACCTCGACCCCGCCGAGTCGGTCACCGAACACCATGCCGCCGCCGTGGACGTAGTAGAAGCCAACGCCCGCCCCGACATGGCCGGCGGGCTGCACGATGCTGAGGGGGATGGCACCGCCGTCGGACGAGGGCGCGGTGACGTCGCGCACCTCCAGGCCACGTCGGACGAGCGCCTGTCTCGCGTCGGCACCGTCGCCCATTGTCTGCCGCAGAGGGTGGATCATCTCGGGGGTGATCGTGGGCGGAAGCTGCGCGGCCAGGGACTCCAGCGCGGCCTCCAGCTCCGGATCGAACGGCGGGCGTGGGATCGCGGTGCCCGCGTTTTTCATTGTCACTTGCTCTCCAGGCGTCCGGCCGGCTCGGGCTCGGAGCGCAGCTCGTCCGCGGCAACGGTCCAGTCCTCTGCATCACCGAGGACGGCGGCGCGCAGCCAGGCGGTGCTGAGGCGTTGCACGAGCTCCACGCGTTGCGGGTTCTCGTCGGTGGTCGCGGCGGCTTCGTAGCCGTTGATGCCGCCGAGTCCGTGCTCGCCTCCGAAGAGAGTGAGCAGGGTCTTGTTCGCGGGGCTCATGGTGTACACGTCGGTGAACCAGTCCGGGCCTCGGGTGGATAGCGGCGACTGGTCGTGGTCCCCGGCGGCGAGGAACGCCGGCGCGGTCAGTTCGGTGAAGTCGGGGCGCATGAACGGGAAGTACGTCTGCGCCAGCTCATTGAGGCTGTCCCCATCGCCCGGATGCGCCAGCAGGACGCCGACCGTGAAACGAGCGTCCGTCATGCTCTCGCCCGGGGTGCCGGCGGCGTCGCGGACCCGCTCGCCGAGGAGCATGCCGGCAGTCTGCGCGCCGTAGGAATGGCCGGCGGCGATCAGCCGGGTCCGGTCGATCCGCCCCGCGAGTCCGGGAACGGTCCGCTCGATGAGTTCGAGGCTGTCGGCGACATGGCTCATGTCCTGGACGCGCAGGCGCCAGATGTCCGGGGTGCGCGGGTCATCGGGGGCAAGGCCGAGCGTCTTGGAGTCCAGGAAGGTCGGCTGGATGACCACGAAGCCGCAGGCGGCCCAGTAGTCGGCCAGCGGCGCGTAGTCGCGGGAGGCGAGGCTGAAGCCGTGGGCGAACACGATCGTCGGCAGCCCATCGCCGGAGGTGGGCGCCGACACCTTCACCTGAAGATCCTGACCCCGGTACGAGGCGGGAATCGTGACGGGCGAGACGGTGGTCACAGGAGTCGGAGCGGAGATGGTGGTCATCATCGTGCTTTCTGAGGAGTCGTGGACAGAGGCGGTGTTTCGAGATGGATTCCGCTAACATTGCCTAAACGGATCATCGATCCACAACGATACGGATCAATGATCCGTTTAGCAAGCATGAGAGACAACGAGGGCAGAACGCTGACAGCGAACAACGGGGAACCGCATGCGTCGAAGAGAGCAGACGCCCTCCGCAATGCGCGGACGGTGCTGGAGGCCGCGGCGGCGGTGTTCGTCGAATCCGGTGTGGACGCGCCGATCCGTCAGATCGCGTCCCGTGCCGGCGTCGGCATCGCCACCATCTACCGTCACTACCCGACCCGGCAGGACCTCATCGTCGCCGTCTACCGGCATCAAGTGGAGGCATGCGCTGCCGCCGCCCCGGAGCTTCTCGCGTCCTCGTCATCGGCTTTCGCGGCGCTGCGCAGCTGGGTGGGCCTGTTCGTGGAGTTCCTGACGACCAAGCACGGGCTCGCCTCCGCGATGAGCTCGGACGAGGGCGAGTTCGGCACCCTCCACGCCTACTTCCTCGACCGGCTCGTCCCCGCCTGCTCCCAGATCCTGGATGCGGGCATCGCCGCCGGTGAATTCCGCCCAGGCGTCCCTGCCGCGCTCCTGCTGCGCGCGGTCGGCAACCTCTGCGTCACCAGCCAGTTCGACCAAGCCAACGAGACCCAGAACATGGTCGATGTCTTTCTTGACGGGATGACCGTCGTCGCCTCGCCGAGTTCGTAGACCCTTCTTCCCGCCGTGGCGGGCCGGGAGCGCCGCGATGCCTGGACGCGACGCTGTCCAGGCACGACGAGCTGGCGAGGAAGCGACCGTGGCAAACCGGGCAACTGTCTGCGAGTTGGCGCTCATCAGGTGCTCCCACCGGAGCCTGGACGCTCGAAGGTCGCCTCGACCGTCAACGTGCCGATGAAAACTCCCTGGTCAGCCCCGTTCCCATCCTTTGGTAGTCCTGCCGGGGGGCACAAAACCTGGTGATCGGCATGTCCTCTGGCCCGCGGAAATGCCCTCGCTTCCGATCGGTTAAGGGCAGCCGCCTCTCTGCCGCGACGCCCCTCTCTCTGCGGTGCGCCACCCGGGATCGCTCACAGCTGCCGGAGCTCCTTCAGGATATGGAGCACGAGCTTGACGGTCACCACAAAGGCACCTGCCCCAGCGATCAGCACGGCTTCCGTTGGGGTGCCCACGGCGGCCGCCACGATTCCGGCCACCAGGCAGGCGATCACTCCAGTGAGCACTGCGACCAGGACAAGCAGAGTCCGCTGGCGGGACCGCGTCGCACGGGGCTTGGTCATGGGGTGGCAACCCTTCACTCATCGGACAGCGGCTTCGGGCTGCCGTCGCTTGCGCAACCCAGTAGAGCAGATTATTATCTTCTCATCAACTAGAGAGGATTGAGTTTTGAACCAGCTGGATCTCGCGGACAGCGACTACGACCGAGTCATGCTGCTCGCACGCGCCTGGCAGGTCTCGGGCGGCGAGGCGGTGCGACGCCTGCTCGACCACTTCGTCCGCGAGGTCGGAACGCCCGCCGCTGGTCAGGAACCTGCCGATGACGGCGTGCCCATCTACGCCGACTACGGAGGCGAGCGCGTCGAGGCGCGCTACCACAAAGCTACTAAGCGAGTCGACATTACGAGTGGTGTGCTTGCTGGGCGCTCGTACAAGAGCCCGAGCGGTGCCGCGATGGGGGTTGTTCAAGCGCTCAACCCCAACGTGCACAACAACCGCAACGGATGGTCGTTCTGGTTCATCGCCGAGAACGGGGAAGCACTGCAAACGATTCGGCCGTAGCCGGCCGCGTAGCACTGCCTGACCGACGCAAGCTAAGCGAAGAGCTGGTCCAGGTGCCGATCGACAGCCGCGAGCGCGGCATGAGGATCGATCACGTCCAGCTCAAGCAGCGGCGTTAATCCAGTCAGCGCAAGGAAAAGATTCGTCTCAACGGCTGGGTCCCGGTCCGCGGCGATGTGTCCGTCAGCGACGGCCTGCCGGATCAGGTGTTCCACGAGTGCTCGTTTCTCGCGCAGGTCATCGCGCAGCTTCGCGTGCAACTCGGGGTCGTGCAGTGCTTCGAGGACGTACGCGGCGCTCATCCGGCTGGTGGCTCGGGCGTCGGGGTGCAGCGGCAGCATCTCGGTGAGCGTCACCCGCAGCACTTCTCGGGGGTGCGTCACGTCGGCGAGGCTCTCGGCGACCCGGTGCGAGGCCTGCTCCCCGGCGAACTCCATTGCGAATGTGAGCATCGCCGTCCGAGTCGAGAAGTAGTGCTGAACCTGGCCGAGCGACGCGTTCGCCTCGCGGGCGACCTCGCGCATGGTCGCGTGGTTCCAGCCTTGCTGTGCCACTACTCGCCACAGTGCGCGCGCGATCGCTTCCCGGCGCTCGCGGTGGTCGACCTTTTTCGGCACGGTTGCCCTTTCCCTCGTTCCAATACAGGTGACATAATACACTTGACTTGAAACCTGAGGGGGATGAAAATGGACGGCAAGACGCAGCTGGCGGTCCGGACGGTCGAGGGGGCCGTGGCGGGCCGCTGGCGAGCGGGGATGGCGGAGTTCCGCGGAATCCCGTACGCCCAGCCGCCGGTGGGCGATCTCCGGTTCGCCGCGCCGGTCCCGGTTCCGCACTGGGACGGCACGCGACAGGCGACCGAGTTCGGTCCGCTGCCTCCGCAGTCCGGGCCAGTTCAGGTGGGGTCGGCACCCGAAACGGACTGGCTGACCCTCAACGTCTCAACGCCCGACCCAGGAGCGGCAGGCCTGCCCGTGCTGGTGTGGCTGCCGGGCGGCGGATACGTCATCTCGGTGAGCGGCGACCCGACCTACGATCCGACCCAGCTGTGCGCGGACGGGTTGGTCGTGGTGAGCGTCAACTACCGGGTCGGCGTCGAAGGGTTCGCGTTCATCGACGGTGCTCCGGCCAATCGCGGGTTCCTCGACCAGATCGCCGCTCTGGAATGGGTGCAGCGCAACATTTCCCACTTCGGCGGCGACCCCGCGCGAGTGTGTGTCGCCGGTCAGTCCGCGGGAGCGGGATCGGTCGCGTGCTTGCTCGTGACAACCGAAGCGCAAGGCTTGTTCCAGCGCGCCATCGCCCATTCCGTACCCGGTGCGTTCGTCCTCCCCTCGCTCGCGAAGCAGGTCACCGCGGCGCTTGCGAACGGGGAAGACCTCCGGAACGTCGACCCGTGGGAGTTGGCCGACAGCCTCACCGCGTTCAACGCCAGCCTGTCCGGCCACCACGACCGCTGGGGGCCGATGGCTCAGATCGGGGCCGGAGTTTGTCCTGTTCTGGACGAGACTT
Source organism: Amycolatopsis rubida (assembly GCF_900115345.1). Taxonomy (GTDB): domain Bacteria; phylum Actinomycetota; class Actinomycetes; order Mycobacteriales; family Pseudonocardiaceae; genus Amycolatopsis; species Amycolatopsis rubida. The sequence continues at coordinate 176,799 of NZ_FOWC01000009.1, forward strand.
CCCTGCCGCGGACACCCTGGTCGGCTCTCTCCGACGGTGTCGACCTTCTCCTCGGCCACACCCGCGACGAGTTCCGGCTGTTCTCTGTCATGGCCGGCCGCGCCGGCACCTTCACTGCCGAGGACGCGCAACTGGCGCTCGACCTCTTTGCCCCGTCGCCAGACGGCTACCGCGCGGGCTACCCGGAAGCCAGCCCGTCCGAGTTGATGGAGATCGTCTACTCGGACGCCCTTTTCCGGATGCCGAGCCAGCAGCTGGCCGAAGCGAACGCTTTGGTCGGCGGTCGGTCGTACCTCTTCGAGCTGTGTTTAGCCGCCCCCGGCCTGGGTGCGTGTCACAGCCTCGACGTGTCTCTCGCGTTCGGAACGCTGGACAGTCCGGTCGGCCGCCAGGTGTTCGGCGAGATGCCTACTGCCGCAACGCTTCGGGTGTCCGAGGAGCTTCGGCGGGCCTGGGCCAGCTTCGCAGCCACCGGCGATCCGGGGTGGGCTGCCTATCGTCCCGGGCAACGGCTGACCCGCGTGATGGACACCGAGTCGAAGACCGTTCCCTATCCGGAAGAAGCTTCACGGAAGATTTGGGAGCGACACACCCCGGCACCGTTTGCCCTTCCCACATAGGCGGAGCCATGCCGACCTGCCGATACCAGGCAAGAAGATCCGGCTGATCAATGCTCCCAGGATCAACCACGCCGCCCGGCTCTTCGTCGCGTAACAGTCGTTTCACCGGCAGCTCGGCGGATGGCCGCGAGGATCCGTTGCCGCAGCGCCTCGTCGGGACGTGCCCCATCGGTCAGGGTGACGAAAAACGACATCCAGTCCCCGCCATCGTCGAGCTCAACGCCGACGACGAGCGCTTCCATGACCTCTCGCCGCGCCGCCACAGTCCCGGAAATGTGTCGAAATACGCGGTCCGGTACCGGCTGTCATCGGGGCTGGTTCGCTATCCGGCGATAATTTGACGGTATGGTCCGCGTCGCTCGATCAGCTCCCTCGCCCGGTTAGACGCCCACCCTGATCGCAAGTCTTGCGTCCGTCACTGCGCGGCCTTCCCTGATCCTCTCCAGCAATAGCGAACGGGATGGCATGACGGCAAACGGTTTTCTCAACTCCGGCCGAGAAAACGCCGCTGCTCCGCCGCCGCGTCCGAGTCCTCCGGGCTATCGCCGCCGAACCCGCCGTGCGGCATCGCCTCGAACACGTGCAGTTCGGCCGCCACGCCCGCGGCGCGCAATTTCCGGTGCATCCGGACCGTGTTCGAGAGGAACAGATCGCGGGTGCCGCTTCGGAGGAAGGTGCGCGGGAAGCCGGAAACGTCGCCGAAGATCGGGGACAGGTACGGATCCCGCAGATCGGTGCCCGCGGCGTAGAGGGCGTTCGTCGGTGCCAGGCTGCGGAGGACGTTGTCGACGCCGTCCAGCGTCTGGAAGGTGTCGCCGGATTCGGTCAGGTCGATCTGTGGCGTGTTGAGCACCAGTGCGGCCGGCATGGGCAGCCCGGCGTCCTTGGCGCACAACAAAAGCGCGGCCGCGATGTTCCCTCCCGCGGAATCGCCGCCGACGAACACCTGTGACGGATCACGCTCCCGCAGCGCGTGCCGGTACACGGACATCGCATCGTTCAGCGCCGCCGGATACGGATACAGCGGCGGCAGCCGGTAGTCCACACCCCACACGAGCATGCCCGTTGACAACGCCGTCCTGACCGTTGTCGCCCGACACGCGTCCCCGCCGCCGACCAAGAGACCGCCGGGATGCATCCACAGGAAGACGGCGTCGTCATCGACCCCGCGCGGCCTAGCGGCATACCCGACGGCTCCGTCTACCTCGAAGTCCTCGACGGTCACTGGCAGTTCGGAGAACGGAAACCGCTGCGCCGTCGACTGATTCGCCTGGGCGGCCATCGCGAGCCAGCCATCCGTGTCCTCGGCTGCCGGATAGGCCAACTCGCCGACGTCGAAGGCGAGCCAGGACTGTGCCTGCTCGCTGATCGTCGACGGTGCCGGAAACGCGCGCTCGCTCATGACTGGGCTCCCCTCCGCCTGTTACTATCTTAGCTGACTAAATTTAGTGACACAAGGAAGTGATTCCGGATGCCCAGAACCAGCGAACGCGGCGGCCCGCGGACGCGCGCCCGGATCCTGTCGGTCGCGAACCGGCTGTTCGTTGAGCGCGGGTACGAAGCCGTCACCGTCGCCGAGGTCGCGCGGGAGGCCGGGGTTTCCAGCGTGACGGTCTTCAACCATTTCGCGCGAAAGGAAGACCTCTTCCTGGATCGGGCGACCGACGCTGTAGACCTGCTGCGCACGGCGGTCCGCGACCGCGCGCCGGACGTCGATGCCCTGACCTCCTTGCAGGACCTGTGTTTCCGGCTGTGCGACGACCGCGCGCCGCTGTCCGGAATCAGCGCCAATTCCGTACCGTTCTTCCAGACAGTCGCCGGTTCGCCCGCGCTGATCGCCCGAGCGCGAGCTATCGGCTCCGAACTTCAGTCCGTCCTCGCCGAGGAGCTGACTCAAGACCCCGCCTTCGACGGCGACGGGATGTTGCTCGCAGCCTTCTTTATCGCTGGCTACAGCGCGGTGCTGGTGGAAACCGTCCGCTGCCGCATCGATGGCGAGTCGGATCGTGCGGCGGCGAAGGACCATCGCGTTCGCCTCGACCGGCTGTTCACCGCACTGCGCGACGGCGTCTTGGCGCGCTGACGAGCAGGACAAACGCTGCGGCTGCGGCGCAGATCGCGAGTGCGGTGCCGGGCGCCGTGGTTTCCGTCGTCGCGCCGAGGAGGCCAGAGCCAGCGGCGGCACCGAGGTTGATCGCGGTGTTGATCCAGCTGCTCGCTTCGGTCCGGACGGTGGGATCGGTGCGAGCGTCCGCCGCGAGGTATCCGACGATGAGCAGCGGTGCGATGAAGCCGCCCGCTATGCCGTTGCCGACGACGAGCGCTGGCGTGGATCCGATGAGCCCAGCAGTCGCGCTGACGCCGATCAGCGCTGTGCCGAGAACGAGCAGCTGCCGTTCGACCGCCATTCGCGGATTGAGACGGCCGTACAGCAAACCGCCGAGCGCGCTGGCCCCTGCGAACAAGGCCAAGACGACACCCGGGAGAACCGTGGAACCCTCGGCCGTATGGCTGGTGCCATGATCTCGACCGCGCCGAGGATGATTCCCGGTGCATGATGGCGACGACTACCGGGAGAAATCCGGGCGACCGTAGAGGTTTCGGCGCCTCCCCGGTTTGCTTGGCACGGTGTCCGTGCTGTTGCCGGGACAGCGGACTGCACACGAAAAGGCCACTGCCGTGGCGACGAAGCCCGCCGAGACGCATCCGCGAGAGCGGTGAGGGCCGCGGAAGTCAAGGGACCGACTGCGAAAACCAACTTTTCAGCGACCGCGTCCAGGCTCAATCCTCGAGTGCGCAGCGGTCCGCGACGCACCCGGATTCGCGGCGAACACCACGAGCGCCACCGTGTGGACCGCGCCCAGCGCGGACAAGACGGCGGTCTGACCGAGCCGGTCGACGGCGCGTGCTCGCCACGGGGTCGCAACCACGTTGGCTATTCCCGGCACGGCCGTGACGGCTCCGGCGGCGGCGAACGACCCGCTGCCGGATTCGAGGAGAAACACGAGCGCGAGCCCGGACATCGCCAGCGACGACCGGCCAAGGACGCTCGGCAGGAAAGAGCGCACCACGTGGGGTTGGCGCAGGGCGGCCCAGTAGGACAGGTGTTCGGTTGACACATCGTTCTCCGGTGCACAGCGCGGGTCGAGGCGCGCGGCTGACGGGGGTCCTGTGCCGGAAACGGCGCGCTGAGACTCGCCCGGGCCGGTGCTGGGTCTGCGAGGGGCGGGTCGCGGGACCGTCAGCTGAAGAGGACGATGAACTGGAACATCGCCGCGACCGTATCAGCGGCGGCACGCCTGGCGGTCGCCTTTTCGCGCGGACTCCCGGCGGCGAGCCTTCCGAACCAGCCGAGGGTGTGCGGCCGATGAACATCCGCTTCTTCTGGATCGGTTACGCAACTCGGCGGTCCCCATCCGAAGAAGTCACTCAAGTGGGTGACCAGCAACAGGGTCGACCGCTGTTCTCGGCCGCTCCGGTGGACCAGTCGAGTCACCTGGTCGTGTCTGGTTTCGAAACCGTGAACAACAGTAGGTAATCTTCCGTAACGGGTGCGGGGAGCCGCCTCCAACCCACGGTCTGCCGGAGGGCTTCGTTGATCAAGCTCATGTTCGCCGACGACGAGGAACTAGTTCGGTCGGGGCTGCGCGCCATGATGTCCGGGGCGTCGGACATCGAGATCGTGGGCGAGGCAAGCGACGGCAGATCGGCGGTCGAGGTCGCCCGTCGCTATCACCCTGACGTCGCGCTGCTCGACATCAAGATGCGCGCCCCTGACGACGGCATTCGCGCGCTTCGGGCCATTCTCGCGCTGCCCGATCCGCCGACCGTGGCCATGCTCACCACCTTCGACATCGACGAGTACGTCAGCCTCGCGCTGCGGCTCGGTGCCAACGGCTTCCTGCTGAAGGACATCGACCCGGCGGCGCTGCTGCGGGCCGTGCGCGACCTGGCCAAGGGCGGTGCCGTCCTCGATCCGGGCGTCGCCGTGCGCATGGTGCAGAGCCACCGCGACGAGCAGCGGGCCGCGCAGCCGGCGCGCAAGCTCCTGGCCTCGCTGTCCGAACGCGAACGCGAGGTCGTCGCGCTGATCGGACAGGGTCTGTCGAACGCCGAGATCGGCGGGCGGCTGCACCTGTCCGAGGCGACGGTGAAGGGCTACGTCTCGGCGGTGCTGTCGAAGATCGGCGCGGCCAACCGGGTGCAGGCCGCGCTCCTGGCCTACCGCGGCGGGCTTCTCGACCAGTAGAACCAGCACATGCTGCTGACCGCGCTCGAGTTCCTCGGGCTGGTGGCGTTCGCGGCGTCCGGGGCGCTGGCCGCGGTCCGGGCGCGGCTGGACGTGTTCGGGGTCGTCGTGGTCGGCCTGACCACGGCGCTCGGCGGCGGCATCATCCGCGACGTGCTCCTCGGCATCCATCCGCCGACGTCCCTGCGCAACTGGCCGTACTTGGCTGTCTGCGCGGTGACGGCGCTGGTCGTGTTCACCTTCCACCCGCAGGTCGCCCGGCTGCGGCACGCGGTGCTGCTCGCGGACGCGGTCGGGCTCGGAGTGTTCGCCACGGCCGGCACGACGCTGGCGCTCAACGCGGGCGCGACCGGGTACGCCGCGTGCCTGATCGGCATGACCAGCGGCATCGGCGGCGGCGCGGTCCGCGACCTGTTGCTGCGGGAGATCCCGCTCGTGCTGCGCAAGGAGATCTACGCGATGGCCGCGCTGACCGGCGCGGTGTGCGTCTGGGTGGGACACGCGCTGAACCTCCCGGCCGGCGCGGTCACGACCGTCTCGGCGGTGGTCGTGGTCGCGATCCGCGTGCTCGCGCTCTGGCGACACTGGAACGCCCCGGTCGCCCGGCCGCCGGAAGAGCGCTCGTTATGACGTCAGCTGCGGACGTGGATGTGCTTCCCCCGACGGCCCGTGCGGGACGCCGGACCTAGCTTCCGGTGTCGACGGGGATCTTCAGAGATCGCGACCGACCAGCCGGGGCCGAGTCGTTACCTGTTACGCGCCGCACTCCTAGGAAACGCTCTTTGTGTGTTCTGCGTGTGTTCTTAGGCGGGTCTCAGCACTCTGCGTAAGACTGACGGCATGCGCATCCTCGTAGTGGACGACGACCGTGCCGTCCGTGAATCGCTCAGGCGGTCTTTGGAGTTCAACGGCTACACCGTGGAGCTCGCGAGCGATGGTGCGCAGGCATTGGAGACGATCCTCGCCAACCGTCCGGACGCGATGGTTCTCGACGTGATGATGCCGCGCCTCGACGGGCTCGAAGTGGCCCGCCGGCTCCGTAGCACCGGCGATGACCTGCCCATTCTCGTGCTGACCGCCCGCGACACCGTCTCCGACCGGGTCTCCGGCCTCGACGCGGGCGCGGACGACTACCTGCCCAAGCCGTTCGCCCTGGAGGAGCTGCTCGCCCGGTTGCGCGCGCTGCTGCGCCGCGCCGCGCCGGACGCTCAGCAGGGCGAGACGTCGGAGGTGCTGTCGTTCGCTGACCTCACGCTGGACCCGGGCACTCGCGAGGTCCGCCGCGGCGGACGCGAGATCAGTCTCACCCGCACCGAGTTCGCGCTGCTCGAGCTGTTCCTCTCGTACCCCAAGCACGTGCTGACCCGCGGAAGGATTCTGGAGGAAGTATGGGGTTACGACTTCCCGACGTCGGGCAACGCGCTGGAGGTCTACGTCGGCTATTTGCGCCGCAAGACGGAAGCGGACAACGAACCGAGGCTGATCCACACGGTGCGTGGAGTGGGGTACGTCCTGCGCGAGACCCCGCCGTGACCGACCACCCGGCGGGCGCGCACGCCGCGCCGGAGGGGGAGGTCCCGGATCCGCGGGGCACCCGGTGGAGCACCCGCCGGTTCTCACTGCGCGGCCGCGTCACGCTGCTGGCCGCCGCGTGCGTGGCGGGTGCGGTGGCCCTCGTTTCCCTGTGCGCCTACCTCGTGGTGCGCAACAACCTCCTCACCCAGCTCGACGACAACCTGCTGGCCCGCGCACAAGCCGCGGCGAACTCGCCCCAGGTGCCGACCGACCAGTTGCGCGAGGTCCCGGGAGCCTTGCTCGCTAGCGCTGACCTGCAGATCGGCCAGCTCAACGGCCTCACCGGCGACCTGATCTATCCGCAGCCGGGCACGCGGCCGCCGGTGGGTCCGTCCGAGATGCGCGTCGCGACCGGGGTGCTTCCGCAGTCGTTGCGCACCGACGCGACCACTGGCATGCGCGTGGTCGCGGTGCCGCTTGGGCACGGGCAGGCGATCGTGCTGGCTCAGTCGATGGCTCCGACGATGCGCGCGCTGAACCAGCTTTCCGTGGTGCTGTTCCTGGTCGGCGGTGCCGGGATCGTGGTGGCCGCGGGCGCGGGTACGGCGGTCGCGCGGGCCGGACTGCGCCCCGTCGACCGGCTGACGTCGGCTGCCGAACGGGTGGCCGCGACCGGCGACCTGCGTCCGATCCCGGTGAGCGGCGACGACGAACTCGCCCGGCTCACGCACAGCTTCAACATCATGCTCGGCACGGTCGCGGACTCGCAGGAACGGCAGCGGCAGCTGGTCGCCGACGCCGGGCACGAGCTGCGTACCCCGCTGACTTCGATGCGCACCAACCTGGAACTGCTGCTGTCGGCCAGCCGCCCGGGCGCACCCTCGCTGCCGGAGGACGACCGCGCCGACATCGAGGCAGATATCCGCGGCCAGCTCGACGAGCTGACCCAGCTCATCGGCGACCTGGTGGAGCTGGCGCGGCAGGACGAACCGCGCGAGCAGGCCGAACGCGTCGACCTGATGGACGTGGTCGAGCGCGCGCTCGACCGGGCGCGCCGACGGGCGGGCGAGATCGAGTTCGAGGTCGCGCTGCAGCCGTGGGTGCTCACTGGCGACAACAGCTCGCTCGAACGCGCGGTGCTGAACCTGCTGGACAATGCGGTGAAGTTCTCGCCGCGGGGTTCGCGGGTGCGGGTCACGCTGCGTCCGCTCGGCGACGGCACCGCGGTGGTCGAGGTCGCGGACTCCGGACCCGGCATCGCCGAGGAAGACCTGCCCAAGGTGTTCGACCGTTTCTACCGCTCGTCGGAGGCGCGTACCCTGCCCGGATCCGGCCTCGGGCTGGCGATCGTGAAGCACGCCGCCGAACGGCACGGCGGCACGGTTTACGCCAACCGGGCACCGGAGGGCGGGGCGCTGCTCACCATCCGGCTACCGGGGGTGCCCGTCGCCTGAGCTGTCTGCCACGCTTGGCGGTCGCCCGGCAGGGGGACCCTTGATCTGCACGTCGCGCACACCTGATGTTGAATCGTGTAGGATTTTGTGCAGTTGATGGGTGTGCTTGGGGAGTGGCGGTGCTCGCGCGGCAGCGACAGGCGGTGATCCTCGAGGAAGCACGCCGGACCGGTGCGGTCCGGGTCAGTGACCTCGTCGCGAGGCTCGGCGTCTCCGATATGACGGTCCGCCGCGATCTCGACGTACTCGCGGGCCGCGGCCTGGTCGAGAAGGTCTACGGCGGCGCGACGTCGCTGGTCGGCAAGAGCACCGACGAACCAGGGTTCGAGGCGAAATCGGTGCGTCAGCGCGCGCAGAAGGAAGCCATCGCGGAACTGGCGGCCACCCTCGTCAAACCGGGCACCGCGATCGGCTTGTCCGCGGGCACCACCACCTGGACGCTCGCGCACGCGCTCGACGGCATCGAGGGCCTCACCATCGTCACCAACTCGATCCAGGTCGCCGACGTGCTGCGCAACGCGGGACAGCCGGACCGCACAGTGGTCCTCACCGGCGGGGTGCGCACCCCGTCGGACGCGCTGGTCGGCCCGGTCGCCGTGCAGAGCCTCCGGACGCTGCACCTCGACCTGGTGTTCCTCGGCGTGCACGGAATGGCGGTAGGTCCCGGGTTCACCACCCCGAACCTCACTGAAAGCGAAACCGACCGAGCGCTGGTGGAGGCCGGACGGCGGCTGGTGGTGCTCGCCGACCACACGAAGTGGGGCACCGTCGGCATTTCCACGATCGCGGACCTGGAAGAAGCGCAGGTCGTGGTGACCGACGACGGACTGGACGACCGCGCGCGGGAAGACCTCGCGGAGCGGGTCGGAGAACTCATGATCGCCGAAACGGCGGAGAACCTCGAGGCAGAAGAAGCGTGAAACGCACTGTGCGGCACCTGGCCGACGGCCGGGAGATCATCTATTTCGACCACACCGACGCCCACGAACGGCTCGCCGCCGACACCCGGGACCTGCCGCCGGTCGCCGCGGCCTCGGAGATCCGCCGCGACCCGCTGACCGGCGAGTGGGTCGCGATGGCGGCGCACCGCCAGACGCGCACGTACAAGCCGCCGGCCGACCTCTGCCCGCTCTGCCCGACCCGGCCGGGCAAACCGAGCGAAATCCCCGAAGCCGACTACGACGTGGTCGTGTTCGAGAACCGGTTCCCGTCGTTCTCGCAGCAGGCGACCGGCGAACCGTCCACAGTGGACGGATTGGGTCTCGTCCCGACCGCGCCGGGACTCGGCCGCTGCGAGGTCGTGTGCTTCACCAGCGACCACGACGGTGCCTTCTCCCGGCTGACTCCGGAACAGGTGCGCCTCGTGGTGGACGCCTGGGCCGATCGCACCGCCGCGCTCGCGCAGACGCCCGGCGTGGAACAGGTCTTCCCGTTCGAGAACCGCGGCGAGGAAATCGGCGTCACGCTCTCGCATCCGCACGGCCAGATCTACGGTTATCCGTTCGTCACGCCGAAGACCGAGCGGATGCTGGCGGTCGCGCGCGAACACGGCCGATCGGTGCTCGGCGACGTGCTGGCGGCGGAACAGAAATCGGGCGAGCGCGTGATCGCGACCGGCGAGCACTGGACGGCTTTCGTGCCGCCTGCCGCGCGCTGGCCGGTGCACATCCAGATCGTGCCGCACCGGCGGGCACCGGATCTCCCGTCGCTCACCGACGCCGAGCGCGACGACTTTTCCCGCGTGTACCTGGACGTACTGCGCCGGTGCGACGCGCTGTACGACCGGCCGCTGCCCTACATCGCGGGCTGGCACCAGGCCCCGGTGCGGCGGGACCGGGAGCTGTCGTGGCTGCATCTGGAGCTGTTCTCCGTGCTGCGGGCCAAGGACAAGCTGAAGTACCTGGCCGGATCCGAGTCGGGCATGGCGGTCTGGATCAACGACGCCACCCCGGAACAGATCGCGGAACGGCTTCGTTCGGCAGGCTGACCGGAACTCGCGGCATACTCATCTACGAAACACAGGTTCGACTCAGGAACCTCTCAGGCCCAGCCGCTTAGGTGAGGACATGACCGAGAACGACCCCCACGTGCCCGACTCCGCGGCGGGTCGCCAGGACCCGGGTGCCCAGCCGGGCGCCGAAGGCCAGGCGGCCTGGCAGCAGACTCCGGCACGGCCGGACCAACCCTCTTCCGCTGGAGAAGCGGGACAGCCGGCTTCCAGCGCGACTGGTTCGACTGCCGCGTACGGTTCGGTCGCTGAAGGCTCGGCAGGGACGTCCGGCACCGGCACAGCGAGCGGCGACGCTTCCGGCGCGTACGGAGCGCCTGCGGGGCAGTACGGTGCTGCCCCGACGTATGGGACTGCTGCTCCGGCTGGAGGCACGCCGAATCCGTGGTCGGCCCAAGGTGCGGCCGCGCCGCACGCTGGCGCGCCCCAGACCGGGCCGATCCCCAGCGCTCAGCAGTCGACAGCGGGCCAGCCGTACGGCAGCCAGTACCCCGGCGGGACGCACACTCCCCCCGCCGGAGCCCCGGCCAATCCCTACGGCCCGCCGCCGGGAACCTCGGTGTACGGCGTCCCCGCGCAGCGCGAGAAGAAGGGTTCGGCGGGCAAGCTCCTCGCGAGCGTCGCCGCTATCTCGCTCGTGATCGGCGGCGTGGCGGGCGGTACCGTCGGGTACCTGACCGGCGGGTCCGGTTCGTCGGTGAGCGCGCTCGACGCGCCGAAACCCGCGCAGCAAACCGGCAACGTGCCCGCAGGCTCGGTCGAATCGGTGGCGCAGAAGCTGTCGCCGAGCGTGGTCGAGCTGCAGGTGTCCGGCCGGACCGCGGCTGGCGAGGGTTCCGGCTTCGTGCTCAGCAGCGACGGCTACATCCTCACCAACAACCACGTCGTCCAGGTCGCCGCGAACGGCGGCCAGATCCAGGCCGTGTTCCAGGACGGCAAGAAGGCCGCGGCGAAGGTCGTCGGCCGGGACCCGACCACGGACATCGCCGTGGTCAAGGTGTCCGGCGTCAGCAACCTCACGCCGGTCGAGCTGGGCCGCTCCGACGACCTGCGGGTGGGGCAGCAGGTGGTGGCCATCGGCTCGCCGTACGAGCTGACCGGCACGGTCACCTCGGGCATCGTCAGCTCGCTGCACCGCCCGGTGCAGGCAGGCGGGGACGAAACCGACCAGACCACGGTGATGGACGCGATCCAGACCGACGCCGCGATCAACCCCGGCAACTCGGGCGGCCCGCTGTCGAACATGAGCGGCCAGGTCATCGGCATCAACTCGGCCATCTACAGCCCGAATTCGGGCCGCGGCCAGGGCAGCGGCGGCGAGGGCGGCAACGTCGGCATCGGCTTCGCCATCCCGATCGACCAGGCGCGCCGTACCGCGCAGGACATCATCAAGACCGGCCACGCGACCCAGACGTTCATCGGCGCGAAGGTCACCGACGCACCCCAGGGCGGTGCCCAGCTCGGCGACATCACACCGGGCAGCCCGGCGGAGAAGGCGGGCCTGAAGTCCGGCGACGTGGTGACCAAGATCGACGACCGCGTCATCGACAGCGCCAACACGCTTGTCGCCGCGATCCGCACGCGCGCCCCGAACGACCAGACGACCTTCACCCTCGCCGGCGGACGCACGGTGCAGGTCACCCTGGGCGGGCAGGCGGTACCGGCCAACTAGTTCGCTCGGCCGCCGAGGCGCGGCCGAGACCAGCCACGGCTCGACCCCCTATCCGCGCTGGGGCCGAACCTTTGCAGGCCGCGCGCGACCGGAGCACAAGAGCCGGTCGCGCGTGGCCGTTTTTCATGCCCAGCGCCCGAAAACCGGCTCGCACACGAAAACACGAAGAGGCTCTCCGTGCCGCCTCCGACTCGGCACGGAGAGCCTCTCCGCGTGCGGTGAGGTGCCCACGCGCCAGTTCTCCCAAACGCCTAATCCGCGGGAAAATTCCGGTACCGGAAGAAAACCCAGGTCAACTACGTGCGTGCGACCGAACTTTCCGCGCCGCACGACGCCGGACCCCGACAATCCGGACGACCGATACGACCAGGACGGCACTCCACACCACGGCGAGCGTCGCCAGCAGCCCCAGCCACGTGTTCCCGTCGTGCAGGCCAGGCTCCGGCGGCACGCCATAAGCGCGCCACAGCAGCGGGAACGCCACGAAACCCAGCACCGCGGTCAACACCGCGCCGACCTGCATCGGCCCCCGCCACGGCTGCGGCAGGACCCGAGCGAGCAGCAGGCCGGCCACGCCCGCGATCGGAGCGAATACCGCGTCGTTGACGATCGGACCGCCGCCGATCCACAGCAACGTCGTGAAGCTGTCCGGCCACGCTGGTGCCGCGTAGTCGAGGAACAGCACGATCCCGTACGCCAACGCCGCTAATCCGGGCAGCGCCAGCAGAATTCGCGCGGTCTTCACCGCACCTCCAGCTTCTCGACCCACTTCGTCTGCAGCACGCCCGGCCGGCTGGGCGCGATCACGCGGCATGGATAACCATGGTCGAGGTTCAGCACCTCGCCGTTCAGCTCCAGCGCCAGCAACGTGAGCGGGTCGGCCGTGTGCTCGCCAGGCAGCACGCTGACGCCGTACAGGCCGGTCTTCTCCAGCGACGACACACGCACGTCCACGCCGGGTGAGCTGCCGTTCGCGCGCAGCAGGTCCGGGAACGAGACGCCGCGCCAGGTCGCCATCTGGCTCCACCCTTCGACGCACGCGATCGGCAGGTCCACAGTGGTCTGCGGCAACGCCCGCAACTCGGCCAGCGTGAACTGCCGGGTCCGCGCCGGAGTCACCACGGACAGCTGCCAGCCAGGGTCCTGCGCGGTCCGCGTGACCTGCGCTGCCGCGGCCGTGCGGTTGACCGGCAGCTTCTGCGTGCCCTTGTCCGATCGCCAGGACAACCCGGAGACGTTCCGCAGCGCGGGAACGGTCGCGCCCGCGGTAGCCAGCACGGCGACCCCGGTCGCGATTCCGGTGGTGGTCAGGAATCCCCGGCGCGACAACCCGGGGCCAGGCGGCTGGGCGGGGGCACGTTCCCGGGTCAGCGCCCGCCGGAGCACCGGGAGTTTCACCGCGACATGCACGAAGATCGACCCGATCGCGACCCACGCCACCGCGTAGTGCACCTGCGGAAAGTAGAAATTCCACGGGTAGTTCTGCGCAACGTTCAGCAGTCCCGAACTCAGTTCGAAGAAGGCCGCGCCGGAGAGGACGAGGATCGACAGCCTCTCCACCGCGTGCGGCACTGAGCGCAACAGCGGCCGCTCGAACAGCTTCGGATAGACGCTCCACAGTTTGGCCAGCAGCAACGGAATCGCCGCGATCCCGGACAGCACGTGCGCACCCTGCGTCACCCGGTACAGCCAAACCGGCCGGCTCGGCCAGAAGAACCACTCTGGCGGATGCTGGATCACATGGCTCAGCAGTCCGGTGACGAAGCAGATCAGGAACGCGAGCCCGAGCAGGCTGCCGACCCGGGCCGTCGCGCGCTCGCCATGCGCGCCGCCCTTGAACTGCTCCGCCTTCGGGACCCGGCGATCGACGGCACGGGCCCGTTCACCGATCTTGGCCTGTACCGAGGTAACCCGAGCATCGAGCCCGCGCCACGCGGCTGCCAGCCGGTTCACGCGCGTGCCAGCTTCGCGAACCAGCGACGACCGCGGCTGGTCGTCCACACCACTCGAAAGCCAGTCCGCACCGCGATTTCCGCAATCGCGTCGGCTCCGACCCAAGCCCAGGTGAACCACCGTCCGCCAGCGGGATCCGGCCGCAGGCGGACGTGGTCCCGGCGCACCCCCTGGCCCGGTTCCTCAAGTTCCACGAGCACATCGCCATCTGGCGTGAGCAACTCGTGTACTCGCCGCAGCAGCGCATCGGGATCGCCGCCGATCCCGATGTTGCCGTCAGCCAGCAGCACGTGATTCCATCGTCCCTCGCCAGGCAGGCGAGCGAAAACGTTGCGCTGCAACGCGCTTGCCCCGCGCCGTCGAGTAAGCCGCACCGCGACCGGCGAACTGTCCACGCCGAGAGCCACCACGCCTCGACGCGCCAAAGTAGCAGTAAGCCGACCGGGTCCGCAGCCGACGTCGAGCGTCGGACCCGCGCACGCGTCCAGCAGTACGGCGTCACCCGCGCCGCAACCGTCCGCCCAACGACCGACCGGAAGTTCGATCCGGTCGCCGTTCGCGAGCTCCAGCCAGCAGTGATGGCCAAGCAGCCCGCGATCGAATTCCCGGCCGGTCGCGAGTTTCATGCGACCGCTCCCACTGCGTCGACCGCGGTCGCGAACCTGCTGTCCGGCCGGATCGCGGCCACCCGCAGCGCGTCCGCCATCGTGTCCACATCGGACAGTGTCGGCAGCTCGCCAACACGGAGACCTGTTCCTTCCAATGCCGCTCGGGTGCGGGACCCGGTGTCTGGACGCGACATCGGAACTCCGGCGAGCACTTGCGCCTGCCGCGGATCAGCCAGCCCAAGCCCCCACCAGCCGCCGTCTTCCGCGCTGCCCAGCACTGCGCGGCTGGCCCCGTCGACGACCGGGTTGATCGCCGAAGCCAGCAAAACGGGAGAGACCTGCGGCGTGTCCATGCCGATCTGCAGTACGGGCAGCCCGGCATGCACCGCGGCAGTGTCGGAGTGCGCGTTGGCCAGGCGGGTACCGAAATCCCAGCCCCGCTGGGCGATCACGGTCGCCTTCCGCAATGCTCGGCCGATTTCGGCGCCCCGCGCTGCCTCCGCGAGGTCGCCCGTCATCGCCACCACAGTGTTCGCGTCGTCAGTGGCGAACGCGGCGTCCAGCGTGTCCAGCAGCGCGGAGGCAGCGATCCCCGCGGCCTGTTCTGGCGTCGCAGGAGGGCACAACCGAGTTTTCGCGAACCCCGGCACCGGGGCTTTCGCGACCACAAGCAGGCAGAATGTCATCGGGCCAACACCCGCCCGAAGTCCCGCACCGCTCGCAATGTGCCGCGCACCGAACCGGACACCTTCGATTTCGTGCCCTGCGCCCGTTCCCGGTACGCAACGTCGAACTCCTGGACCGCCCAGCCCGCGCGCTGAGCCTTCACCAACAGCTCAAGGGGATAGCCGAACGCCCGGTCTGCGACGCCGAGAGCCAGCAGCTCCCGGCGACGCACCGCCCGCAGCGGCGCGATGTCCCGCACTGGCAGTCCTCGGGACCGCAGGAGCAAGGAGAGGACGGCATTGCCTGCTCTTGCGTGCCACGGCCAAGCCGCCCGGGAAACCGGCACCCGTCGCCCGACTGCGAGGTCAGCGCCATCCATGACCGCGGCGACCAGACGCGGCAACTCGGCCAGGTCGAGCGACCCGTCGGCATCCGCGAAACAGACGATGTCGGCGGTAGTGCTCTCCAACCCGGTATGGACGGCGGCACCGTAACCGCGCCGCGGCTCGTCGACGACTTTCGCGCCATGCGCGGCCGCGACGCCGGGGGAACCGTCGCGCGACCCGTTGTCCACGACGATCGCGCGGTATCCCGGCGGCAGGCTGGCGAGCACGCCGGGCAGTGCGGCCGCCTCGTCGAGGCAGGGGAGGACGACGTCCACTCCGAATTCGTTCACGAGGCGTACGGTAAGTCTGGAAAGGACAGTGCAGAACCCTTGCTGTGCTTACCAAATCCTGACGTTCGCCAAGATCTTACCAACTTCTCACAGATCCGCCGAAAACCTGCCGGACGGCCGCGCGCGGGGTTATCGTGACCGGCGATGAGCGAGTCGACGAAGGCTGCCCGGCTCGCCGAGCCGTCGCCCCCGGTTCCCGTCCGTCCCCGGTTCCGCGCCGATCTCGTGACGGTCGGCGTCACTCTCATGGTGATCGCCGCCGCGACCGCAGTTGGCGTGTACTACAACCGGCCAGGCTCGGACGTGGTGATCTACGCGTTCGCGCCGCCGTTGTTCGCGCATTGGCTGCCGCACGTCGGCCCCGGCTCGGCGTTCGCCGTCCTGATCGCCGCCGGTGTCGTCCTGCACGGCCCGGCCCTGGCCGCCCGGCTGCGATGGCGGCGCGCCCTGGCCGCGGGCTACCTGGCTTCCCTCGCCTGGATCTTCTCGCTCGCCATGGTGGACGGCTGGACGCGCGGCTTCACCGGCCGGCTCACCACTCCGCAGGAGTACCTGCACGAAGTCCCCGGCATCACCGACATCCCGCGGTTCCTCCGCGAGTTCTCCTCGCGCATCCTCGATTTCCAGCCGAACTCGTGGACCACTCACGTGTCCGGCCACCCGCCCGGCGCGACCCTCGTCTTCGTCTGGCTCGACCGTCTCGGTCTCCGCGGCGGTGCCTGGGCATCGACCGCCGTGGTGCTGGTGGCCGCGTTGGTCGCGGTCGCGGTGCCGGCGACGATCGCCCTGCTCGGCCGTCCCGACGCCGCCCGCGCGGCGCTTCCGTTCGCCGTGCTCAGCCCAGGCGCGGTGTGGTTGGGCGTGTCCGCGGACGGCCTCTTCGCTGGCGTGACTGCGACCGGTATCGGGTTGCTCGCCCTCGCGTCGGTGGGCTTCCGAGAGCACCGTGGTTACGCCTGGCCCACGGCGTTGGCAGCCGGGATTCTCATCGGCTTCGGGATCTTCCTCTCCTACGGCCTCGTCCTGCTCGGCCTGATCGCGCTGGCCGTTGCCGTGCTCGGCAGGCAGTGGCGGGCCGCGGTTGTCGCTGTCCTTGGCGCATTGGCAGTGGTCGCCGTGTTCGCGCTCGCCGGTTTCTGGTGGGTGGACGGCTACCACCTCGTGGTCGAGCGCTACTACCAGGGCGTCGCGCTGGTGCGGCCGTATTCCTACTGGGTGTGGGCCGACCTCGCCGCGGTGGCGGTCGCCTGCGGACCGGCAGTGGTCGCGGCCGCCCGCCGAGGGGTGGCTTCGGCGGTCTTTCTGCCTTCTCGCCGGACGATCCTGCGCGATCCGGTGCTCCTGGTCGTGGTGGCGGCCGTGCTCACGATCGTGTTCGCCGATTCGTCCGGCCTGTCGAAGGCTGAGGTAGAACGGATCTGGCTACCGTTCGGCGCGTGGCTGATCCCGGCCACGGCGCTGCTTCCGGCGGGCCACCGCCGCTGGTGGCTGGCCGGGCAGGCGGTTGTCGCGCTCGCGGTCAACCACCTGCTGCTGACGAACTGGTGAGGTGAGGCATGGAGGACCAAGCGGGCCGCGTGCTCGTGGTGGACGACGACGAGACCGTGCGCGACGTCGTCCGTCGCTACCTCGAAACCGCCGGTTTCACCGTCGACCTGGCTGGCGACGGCACGGCGGCGCTCGCCCAGTTCGCCGAGCGCGTGCCGGACCTGGTGGTGCTCGACGTGATGATGCCCGGACTGAACGGGCTGGAGGTGTGCCGTCGGCTGCGGCAGACGAGCCAGGTGCCGATCGTCATGCTCACCGCGCTCGGCGAGGAGGAAAACCGGATCGCCGGACTGCAGCTGGGGGCCGACGATTACGTCACCAAACCGTTCAGCCCCAAGGAACTGACCCTGCGCGTGGCATCCGTGCTGCGGCGGGCCCGGATGCCGCGGCCCGAGCCGCCCACGGCTGAACTGACCGACGGCGACCTCCGGCTCCAGATGACCGCCCGCCAGGCGACGCTCGACCGCGCGGTGCTGCCGCTGACCACGCGCGAGTTCGATCTCCTCGCGTTCTTCCTCTCCCATCCCGGCACCGCGTTCAGCCGGGCTGACCTGCTGGAAAAGGTATGGGGCTGGGACTTCGGCGACCAGTCCACGGTGACTGTCCACGTGCGCCGGTTGCGCGAGAAAATCGAACGTGACCCGGCCAAACCGGTCCGCGTCGCGACGGTGTGGGGCGTCGGCTACCGCTACGACCGGACGCAGCCGTGATCGGCTCGGGCGAGACGGCGTGGGACATGTTCGTCCACGTTCTGCGCATCCTGCCGCTCGCCTTGCTGTTCGCCTTGCCGGTGGCAGCGCTGGGCGGACTCGCGCTTTACCTGCTGCGGCACCGGTCGCTGGTCACCACGATGACCACGCTCGTGCTGACTCCGATCGCCGCGATGCTGATCGGGATCCTCGGCGTGAGCGGCTTCATGTTCACTGAGGCCCTGACCACTGAACTGCTGGTGTGCCTGCTCGTGGCACTGGTGGCGGTGCCCGCGGCGATGGTGCTGGGCCGGGTCATCGCGCGGCGCAGTGTGTGGGAACGCGAGGCGCGAGAACGCGAACGCGCGGCGGAGGCGTCGCGTCGCGAACTGGTCGCGTGGATCAGCCACGACCTTCGCAGCCCGCTCGCCGGGATCCAGGCGATGGCGGAGGCGCTGGCCGACGGCGTGGTTTCGGAGCGCGCCGAGGTGGCTGATTACGCCCAGCGCATCAGCGGCGAGACCACCCGGCTGTCCGGCATGGTGGGGGACTTGTTCGAGCTGTCCCGGATCACCGCGGGAGCGCTCGAACTGAGCATGTCGGCCGTGCCGCTGCGCGACGTGGTGAGCGACGCGGTCGCCGCACAGGCACCGGTGGCTGACCGCAAACGCGTGCGGGTACTGGAAAACGCCTCGGCGTGGCCGGTGGTGTCCGGCAGCGATCCGGAGCTGGCGCGGATCGTGCGGAACCTCGTGTCCAATGCCATCCGGCACACTCCGCCGGACGGTACGGTCGCCGTGCAGATCGGCATCGACGGCGACCAGGCGCTGCTGGCCGTGGACGACGGCTGCGGCGGGATTCCGGACGACGAGATCAGCCGGGTCTTCGACGTCGCCTTCCGCGGCACCCAAGCCCGCACCCCTGACCGCAGCGGCACCACCAGCGGTGGCGGGCTGGGCCTGGCGATCGCGAAGGGCCTGGTGGAGGCACACCGGGGACGGATCGGCGTGCGGAACCACGGCCCAGGATGCCGCTTCGAGGTGCGGTTGCCGTTGGCGGTCTCCTGATATGTCTATTGTGGACAGTCAAGAAGCGGCAACCGCCGAGACCGGCTCCACGGTGCGGTCCGCCGCGATCCGGAAGAACGGCTCCTCCGGGAAATGCGCTGCCGCGACGATCGTGCCGGTGCCGGCCACCTCGCCGAGCCAGCGGCGGCGGGTCAGCTCCGCCTGCCCGGGATCGAAGTCGGACGCCCCGCCGATCGCCGGATCAGCCATCTGCTCCGGAATCTGGAAGACGTCGCCGAGCAGGACGACGCGACGGTCCTGATCTGCGGCTTCCAGCACGTGATGCCCTGGCGTGTGCCCCGGCGCATGCCGGACGGTGACGCCGGGAGCGACCACTTCGCCGTCCGACAGCGGACGCAGTTTGCCCTGGGCGCGAAGGGCTTCCAGCGCTACGCGGCCGCGGTCGTGCCGCCCCGCCGGTTCGATGAATGCTGCCCAGTCGGGCGCGCCGTACCGCACTTCGGCATTCGGGAAGTACGGCGCGCCGTTCGGCGCGACCCAGCCGATGTGGTCGGCGTGCAGATGAGTCAGCACGACGGTGTCGATGTCTTCACGGGCAACCCCGGCTTCAGCGAGCGCCGCGGGCAAGCCTCCGGTGTGTTCTGGCTCGGCGGCGCCGACCACCGGGTGCAATTGCTCTTTGGAGTGCTGCGGCAGATGCGGCTCGCCGGACGCACGCGGTCCGAAGCCGGTGTCGACCAGCACGGTGCGGTCGCCTGTCCGGATCAGGAATGCGCCGATGACCACGGGCACGGTGCTCGGCGCCGAGCGCTTGCCCCGAAGTCCCGGGAAGAACGACGACGGCAACTGCAGCCGTCCGTCGCTCAGCGCGTGGATTTCGATGTCCCCCACCACGATGGAACGCATGCCCAGCATCAAGATCCGGCACGGCCGATTCATTCCGGAACGTGATCTTCACCTCATCAGGTGACGGAGGCGCGCAGCTCCGCAGTGGCGAACGCGGCGATGCCTTCCGAGAAGGACGTTTCCGCCTGGAACCCGAGCAGCTCCCGTGCTCGGGCCGGGTCGGCGACCACGTGCCGGACGTCAGCGGGCCGCGCACCGCCGACGATCCGCGGCTCCGGCCCTGCGCAGGCAAGGGCCAGTTCCCGGGCCAGGTCGCCGACGCTGTGCGGCCGTCCGGAACAGATGTTCAGCGGCGTGAGGTCTGCCTCCGGACCGTCGTTCCGGAGCGCGAGGACATTGGCTCGGGCCACGTCGTCCACGTGTACGAAATCCCGCTGCTGCTGCCCGTCCTCCAGCACGGTCGGCGCTTCGCCTCGCTCCAATGCCGAACGGAACAGTGACGCCACGCCGGCGTACGGCGTGTTCTGGGGCATCCGGGGGCCGTAGACGTTGTGGTAGCGCAACGCCCAGACCGTGCCGCCGGTCTGCCGAGCCCATGCGCCCGCGAGGTGTTCCTGCGCCAGTTTTGTTGCCGCGTACGTGCTTCGAGGCAACAGCGGGGCGTTTTCGGGCACGAGTTGCCAGCCCAACTCGGTACCGCAGTGCGGGCAGGCGGGCTCGAATCGTCCGGCGTCCACATCGGACTGCTGGCGAGGCGACGGCGGAACGACACCGTGCTCCGCACACGCGTAACGCCCCTCGCCGTAGACCACCATCGACGAGGCGAGCACGAGCTTGCGCACTTTCGCCGCATGCATCGCGGCCAGCAGCACGGCAGTGCCGTAGTCGTTGTTCAGCGCATACGAGGGCGCGTCGGAGGGATCGACGCCGTGCCCGACCACCGCGGCCTGGTGACAGACCGCGTCGGCACCGTCGAGCAGCTCGGCGACGATCTCGGTATCGGTGACGTCACCGCGGAGGAAGCGGTGCCGCTGGGTGTATTCGGGCGGCGTGGTGGAGCCGTGCGCGGTGGACAGCAGGTTGTCCAGCACGACGACCTCGTCGCCGTCGTCGGCCAGTTGATCAGCGATCCGGGACCCGATGAACCCGGCGCCGCCGGTGATGAGCACTCGCACCTCGCCGACGCTAGGCCGCTTGCCCCAGGACGCGCGCGGCCTGCGCGGACCACGTCACCGAATCGTCAGAAATCACCGGGCCCGTGGCGGCGAAGCGAGCCCGGAACCGGATACGGTGTCGGCATGGAACGGAGCGCACAGCGGCTGGGCCGGGCACTCGTGGTGATTGTGGACGACCGGGTCGCGCACGGGGAGCACGAGGACACCTCCGGGCCGCTCGTCACCGAGCTGCTTGAGGAGGCCGGATTCATCGTCGACGGCGTCGTGGTGGTCGAGGCCGAGACCGCGGGCATCCGCAACGCACTCAACACGGCGGTGATCGGCGGGGCGGACCTGGTGATCACGGTCGGCGGCACCGGAGTGTCGCCGCGCGACCGCACGCCGGACGCGACCGCCGGGGTGCTCGATCGCCCGATCCCGGGCATCGGCGAGGCCCTGCGCGCCTCCGGACTGGCCGCGGGCGCGGTCGACGCCGGGATCTCCCGCGGCCTGGCCGGAGTTTCGGGCAGCACGCTGGTGGTCAACCTGGCCGGCTCACGTGCGGCTGTACGCGACGGCATGGCGACCCTCTCCTCGCTGGTGCCGCATGTGATCGACGAGCTTTCCGGCCTCGAAGAGGTCTGAGCCCGGCCGTTTCGCGGCGGATGTCTCTCTGCACTTGTCAAACAACAGGTGGGACGATGGACCCATGCCGCACGAGGAACGACGCCCCCGCGTAGACGAGGCCCAGCGCCGCCGCCGGGTCGACGAGATCTTCGGCGACGTCCTGCCGGAGACCACGTCCGATGAGCGGGGCCGGAGCCCGGAGACCACTCCGGATTCGTGGTATCTCGAGAACCGGCCCCCGCATCACGATCAGTGAACCCTCAGTTGCCGCGGCTGGAGGGGCCGTTGCCCTGCTGCGCGCGCAGCAGGTCGCGGATTTCGATGAGCAGCTCGACGTCGGTGGGCTCGGCGGGGCCGGGCTCCTGGCCGCGCTTCCGCCGCTCCTGCAGGTGCTTCACCGGCAGCACGACCAGGAAGTAGACGATCGCGGCGACGATCACGAAGTTGATCGCCGCGTTGATCACGCCGCCGAAGTCCATGAAGGTCGCGCCGTTTTCCTTGAGGATCCGGAAACCGAGCCCCTGCGCCGCGTCGGAACCACCGATCGCGCTGATCAGCGGCTTGATCAGGCCGTTGGTGAACGCCGTGACGATCGCGGTGAACGCGGCGCCGATCACGACGGCGACAGCGAGGTCGACGACGTTGCCGCGCATCAGAAAGTCCTTGAAACCTTTCAGCACTGCTGCTCCCAGGGGATTCGGGACAGGCGGCTGGCCGTCTTCAAACAGCTGTCGCCCGTCGGAACAGGGTCGGGTTAGCGGAGAGTAACCGTTACCGGTCGTTCGAGCGAGGAAGCAGCGACCTGCGTGGCAACCTGGGTCGGCAGCGCGAGCAGTACCAGCGGACCCTTCTGCGGCGGGCCCAAGGCGCGATTCCCGGTATCGTCGGGACGCCGGACGGTGACCACCGAAGCCCCTCTGGCCAGCACAGACGCGGAATTTGTGGTATCCGCGCCCGCGACGACGTCGACGCGCTGGCCCGGCCGAAGCAACTCGGCGACGGCCGCGTCCGCGAGCCGGACGGCCACGGTGACCGCGCCGGGTTCACCCGTTACGGGGAGGTTGTTGCCCAGAAGCCGAACGTCGGTGAGGGGCTCGCCGGCGCGGGCCGCGCCGGACAGAAGCCGACCCACCGCCGCGTCAGTGGCCGCGAGCGCGCCAGACGGGCGGAGGTTGTCGGGCAGCGCGACAGTCCGCACGTCAGCAGCGTGCAGGACCGACCCCGAGGGCAGGTCGCGCGCGGAGACCACCGTCGAGGTGGCGGGTGCGCCTCGCGCAGAGGGCGGGAGAAACAGGACGAGCAGGCCGGCCAAGAACAAGGCCGCCGCGAGACACCGGCGGAGCATCCGGGCTCGCCGCCCGCGCGGCAGACGGAGGTCAGGCAGCGCGGGAAGGCGGCTGAGCAAGGTGTTCACGGTTGTCCCCTCGTCGGTTCCGGTGCGGCGGGATACCGCACGAATCCGACGTTAAGGACGTCGCGAACCGGCCGGAAGAGCCGATTCGCGAACCTGTGGACAACTGGCCCCTTGTGGATAACTCGGGGGTCAGGAGGGCGTGGGAGCCGTTTTTGTCGTGCTCGTCGTGGAGGATGTGTTCGAGGACGAAGAAGACGTCGACGAAGAGGAGGTGGTGGACGACGAGTCGGACGTGGCGCTCTCGGTCTTGGCCGGGGTCGCGGAGGCGCTCGACTTGCTCGAATCACGCGAATCCGTGCGGTAGAACCCGCTGCCCTTGAAGACCACGCCGACCGAGCTGAAGACCTTGCGCAGTGGACCGGAGCACTGCGGGCAGACTGTCAGGCTGGGGTCGGAGAAGGACTGCACCGCCTCGAAGCGGTGGTCGCATTCCTTGCAGGCGTACTGGTACGTGGGCACTGAAGCTCCTTCATGCACTGGCACTCGACCTACGAGAGTGCTAACCCAATTGTGCTGGACAGCATTCCCTCTGCGCAATTACCCCTTGCTCACAGTGCGGGCGCGGAAGGGATGATGGCGAGTTAGCGCTGGTCAGGGCGTCATGGGTGGCGGCGGCTGGGTGACTGGACTGCGGCTGGTCCGGTCGGGTGGGCCGTTGCTGGGCTGTTTGGCGGGGCCTGCGAGGTCTGTGGGCGGGCTTGCTCGCGGCGGGTTTTGGCGGTCGCGAGGGAGCGGGTGCTGGTGTGGGTTGTGTGCGGATGCGTGGTTTGGGCGGTTCGTGGCTGGGCGGCGGCATCGGGTTCGGGCGGCGGGTCACGATGGTGGTCATCGGGTTCGGCGGTGGGCTATGACGGCGGTCATCGGGTTCGGTTGGCGGCGCCGAACACGGTGACCGATCGAGTGGTCTTGACCACTTCCGCGCCGAGCCGCGTTGAGCCGAGCAGAGCCCGCGCCGAGCCGAGCAGCAGCTCGCGCTGTGTCGCGTTGAGCCAAGCTGCAGCTCGCACTGTGTCGCGTTAAGCCGAGCGGCAGCTCGCGCTGAGCCGAGCGGCAGTCTCACCGAGCAGCGGCAGCCGTTGGCAGCTGGATGAGGCCGGAGGGTGTCAGGACGGCGGTCATGGGCACGTCGTGGGGTTCGGCCGGGAGACGGTCGACGACCTCCTCCGCGCGCACCACAGCCACGCGGGCGGTGTTGGGCGCGGCGGTCAGGGTGCGGTCGTAGTAGCCCGCTCCGCGACCGAGGCGGGTGCCGTGGCGGTCGACGGCCAGGGCTGGGATCAACAGGACCTGTGCCGAGGCCACCGCGGCGGTGCCCAGGCGTGGGCCGGATGGTTCCAGGACGCCGCGGAGGCGTCCGGGGACCAGGGCGTCCGGGCCGGTGTACTCGGCCCAGTCGAGCGGGCCGGGCGTGTCCGGGATGACTGGCAGCAGAACGCGCGCGGCCAGGGCGTTCACCAGGGAAATCTGGCCGGGTTCGGTGCCGAAAGGGAGGTACGCGCACACCGTTTCCGCGTGGATCGACGATGCCGCTGCCGCCAGGGCGGCTGCCTCGCGAGCGTGGGCTTCGGGGGGCAGTTCGGCGCGGGCGCGAAGGATTCGTGTCCGCCACTCCGCCTTGCTCGGGGTCTCATTGCCCGGCTCGTGCATGAGACCAGGTTAGGCTTTGCGCCCATGACGGGCGCCTCAACCACCCAGACCTTCAGAACCGCCATCGTGCCTGCCGCAGGCCTCGGCACGCGATTCCTGCCGACTACGAAAGCGGTGCCCAAAGAGCTGCTGCCAGTGGTCGACACGCCGGGGATCGAGATCGTCGCGACCGAGGCGGCGAGCGCGGGAGCGAAGCGGCTGGTGATCGTCACCTCGCCGGGCAAGGAAGCTGTCGTCCGGTACTTCGAGGCGATGCCGGACCTGGAGAAGACGCTCGAGGACAAGGGCAAGACCGAACTGCTGGCGAAGGTGCGTCGCGGGCCGGAGCTGCTGGACGTCGAGGTCGCGATCCAGGAACAGGCACTCGGGCTCGGGCACGCTGTCGCGCAGGCCGAGCCGAACCTCACCGACGAAGACACCGCTGTCGCCGTTCTCCTGCCCGACGACCTCGTGTTGCCCGCCGGGGTCCTCGACCGGATGTCGGCCGTTCGCGCCCAGTACGGCGGAAGCGTGCTTTGTGCCTTCGACATCCCGAAGGAGCAGATCTCCCCATACGGCGTCTTCGACGTCACCGACACCGACGACCCGGACGTCAAGCAGGTCCACGGCATGGTCGAGAAGCCCAAGCCGGAGGACGCGCCCTCGACCTACGCCGCGGCTGGGCGGTATCTGCTCGACCGGGCGATTTTCGACGCGCTGCGTCGGATCGAGCCCGGCGCGGGCGGTGAGCTGCAGCTCACCGACGCCGTCGCGCTGCTGATCCAGGAGGGACACCCGGTGCACATCGTCGTCCACCGCGGCGGGCGGCACGACCTGGGCAACCCGGGCGGATTCCTGCGCGCCGCCGTCGATTTCGCGCTTGAGGACCCGGATTACGGGCCGTCGCTGCGCACCTGGCTGACCGAACGGATCGGAAACGATCGCCCATGACGGACTCCCTCGATTCCACCCCCGCCGTCCCGACCGAAGACGTGGCCGAACCGGCAGTCCAGGCCGTCCCCGCGGCGGAATCGGCGGAAATCGTCGCCTCGCCGGAAGAATCCGCCGAGCCCGGCGATTTCCGCTCGGTCGACGAGCAGATCGCGCTCACCCTCGACGCCGCTGTGCGCCCGCGTCCGGTTCGCGTCGCGATCTCCGAAGCGCAGGGCCTGCTCTGCGCGGAGGAAGTGGTCGCCGAGCACGCGTTGCCCGGGTTCGACCAGGCGGCGGTGGACGGTTACGCGGTCCGCAGCGTCGATGTGCAGACCGCCGGGCAGGAACCGGTCCAGCTGCCGGTCGTCGGCGAAATCCCGGCTGGCTCCCGGCAGCCGCGACGGTTGCAGCCAGGCCAGGCGGTGCGGGTCGACACCGGCGCGCCGCTGCCCACGCTCGCGGACGCCGTGGTCCCGACCGCTTACACCGACGGCCACCAGGCCAAGGTCACCATCACCCGGTCCGTGCCGTCAGCGGGCTACGTGCGGCGGGCCGGCGAGGACGTGCAGATCGGCGATGTCGCGGTGCGCAAGGGCGACACCATCGGCTCCGCGCAGGTCGGGCTGCTGGCCGCGGTCGGCCGCGCGAAGGTGCTGGTCTACCCGCGGCCGCGGGTGTCGATCGTGTCGGTCGGCGACGAGCTGGTGGACATCGACCGCACGCCGTCGGTCGGCCAAGTCTACGACGTCAACTCGTACGCGCTGGCGGCGGCCGCTCGCGACGCGGGCGCCGAGGTGAGCCGGGTCGGCATCGTGCCGGGCGATCCGAAGCGGCTGCGCGAGGTCGTCGAAGGACGGCTGCTGATGTCCGAGATCGTGGTCGTCGCGGGCGGGGCAGGCGGGTCTTCCGGCGACGAGGTGCACGCCGCGCTGTCCGACCTCGGGCACATCGACCTGACGAGGGTCGCGATGCACCCCGGATCGGTGCAGGGCTTCGGCAGGCTCGGCCCGGACTCGGTGCCGACCTTCCTCATCCCAGGCAACCCGATGAGCGCGCTCGTGGTGTTCGAGGTGCTGGTACGGCCACTGATCCGCACCGCGCGCGGCACGCGCAACCCGCACCGCCGGGTGGTCGGAGCGCGGCTGCTGTCGTCGATCACCTCGACGAAGGGCCGCCGCGGCTACCTGCGCGGCCAGCTGCTGCGCGACGAGGCGAACGGCGAGTACCTGGTGCAGCCTCTTGGGACCTCGGGGGCGCACCTGCTCGCGTCGCTGGCCGAGGCCAACTGCCTCATCACCGTCGAGGAGGATCTCACCGAGGTGGCCGCGGGCGACCAGGTCAAGGTCACCTTCCTCGCCCAGCGCGCCTGATCCGTGGCCGCACTCGCCGACTCGGTCGAAAACCGGCATCCCGGCTGGCCCGCCACGCTCGGCCCCCTGCGGATCCCGGCAGGCGTGCTGGCCGTGCGCCCGGTGCGGTTGCGCGACGCCGGCGAGTGGAGCCGCGTCCGGCTGCGCGACCGCGAGCACCTTGAGGAGTGGGAGCCGACCGGGATCGGGCCGTGGGCCGACCGCAACGCGTTCTGGTCGTGGCCGTCGCAATGGGCGGCGTTGCGCGGGCTCGCGCGGCGGGGGCAGTGCCTGCCGTTCACAATCACGGTTGACGGAAAGTTCGCGGGGCAGATCACTGTCGGTAATGTGATCCGCGCCGCACTCCGGTCGGCCTGGATCGGGTATTGGGTGTCGTCCGAGATCGTCCGGGGAGGCGTGGCCACCGCGGCCGTCGCCCTCGTGACAGATCACGCTTTCGATGCCGCCGGGCTGCACCGGCTGGAAGCCACCGTGCGGCCGGAGAACAACGCCAGCATCCGCGTGCTCACCAAGGCCGGATATCGGCAGGAAGGGCTGTTCGAGCGGTACCTCGATGTCGCCGGAGCCTGGCGTGACCACCTGTGTTTCGCCGTGACAAAAGAGGAGACCGGCGACGGCCTGGTGTCCCGGCTGGTGGCGTCCGGCCGCGCCGACCTGGCCTAACGGTGACTACGCGTGCTAAACCGATCACGCGTTACCACATCCTGTGAGATTCACCTAATGCGGTGATGCATTTTCGTGATCGAACCCGGCGAGTCTGCGCCTCCTGTGTGACTGTTGTGGCTAGCGTGACTACAGCAGAGGATCGGGGGAGGTGACGGGAGATGCCCAGCTCGGTGATCATCGTCGCGCTCGCCGCGGCATGGCTCGTCGTTCTCGTGCCCATGGTGGCTCGCAAACGCCAGCAAGTCGCGCGGACGCCAACCTCCGCGCTGGCCGCCCGGGTAGTGCGAAGGGGCAGTGCTCGCAACGAGGGACAGGAGGACGACGCCATGCCCGACAATGCGAATCCTTCGGTGGAGGATGATCTCGCCGAACTCGAGGCGGAACTCGACGCTGACCTGGACGCCGAGCCCGAAGCCGAACCGGAGCCGCTCCCGCAGCCCTCGCGCGCGGAACGCGCCGCCGAGCCGCGCCGCGAACGCCGCAGCTACCGGCCTGGCCGGGGCGGCTTCGACCCGGAGGCAGCGGAGATCGCGGCCAAGGCGAAGTACGCGTTCCGTCAGCGGGTGGTCGTGATCCTGCTGATCGCCGCCGTCGTGACGGCCGCGATCGCCGGATTCGCCATCTCGCTCGCGTGGTGGGCGCACGTCGCCGTGGACCTCGCCCTCGTCGGCTACCTCGTGTACCTCCGCCGTCAGGTCCGCATCGAGAACGAGATCCGGCAGCGCCGGATGGCCCGTTACTCGACGACAGCTCCTGCTCCCTCTTACGAGGCGTACGACTCCCTCGAAGAGGAGGAAGAAGAGGACGTCGAGGTCGTCGCACCCGAGGTGCCGCGCGACATCGTGGAGCGCAAACCGTCCCCGATGTCCCGCATTCGCCGCCAGGCGGTCGTGGTCGACCTGGACGACGAGGATCCCGCGTTCGAGGAACTCGCCGAGCCCAGTGCGAGCCCGTACCGCCGGGCAGTCGGAGAGTGACCCCCGCTGTTCGGTGCCTGGAGGGCGCTGCTAAGCTTTCCAAGCACTGAACAACAGGGGCTCACGCTCCTGAGGGGCTGTAGCGCAGTTGGTAGCGCGTCTCGTTCGCATCGAGAAGGTCAGGGGTTCGATTCCCCTCAGCTCCACCTTAGAGGTCTTACTAGAACAAGTGCCTGAATGAAGGCCACGAAGTAGGACCGCGACGCCTGAAGGCGTGCAAGGACCACCCGCATCGCGGGTGGTCCTTTTGCTTGCACCCTCCGCGCCGGTTGCTCCGGCCCGCTGATCTTGGATGGCGTGGAGCTCGCCGAAGGGCTCACGGAGCTCACCGTCTGTGATCTTGTCGTCCTCGATGTAGAGGGCGTGGAAGATCGCCTGGTTGAGGAGGCGCCGCTGTTGGTCGTTGCAGCGTCGGTACAGCTGGTCGGGCTGTTCGAGGAGGGCAAGGCCGGCGTTGACGAGCTGAGCGCTGTCGGTGAGGTCGGCGTTGGCTGTGTCGAGGCGCTCCTCCAGCCGGCGGCGTTCGCGGGCGATGTCGCGTAGCTTCTCCTTGACCTTGGTCCGAGGCAGTGTGCTGTCGGCGGCGAGGTCGATCAAGTTCTCCTCCTTCGTGTCGAGTTCCTTGAGCTGTGCGGTGATCTGCTTGCGCAGTAGGCGTGCGGACTTTTCCTGCTCGCCGAGCACGGCATCGATCTGGTCGCGCATGTCAGCGATGAACGGCTGGCTGAAGCGAATCGCGGAGTAGTGGCGCTCAACTGCGTCCTCGACGAGCGTGACATTGACGTGGGGTGCTTGGCACAGCCCCTTTTGCCGGCCGCGGCAGAAGAAGTACAGGTACTCGGCGCCCTTCGAGTTGATGGTGCGTTGGATGATCATCCGTCGCTTGATGCCGTCGCGTTGGCAGCGTCCGCAGAAGAGCGAGCCCTTGAGGTAGTGGTGGTGGACGCGACGGCGTTCTTGTGCCGTCATGCGAGATTCGAGGATCTCCTGGACGGTGTCGAAGAGGTCCTCGTCGATGAGGGGCTCGTGCCGCCCCTGGATTTCTTCGCCGTCGTACTCGACGTATCCGAGGTAGTAGCGATCGCGCAGCATTTGCGAGATCTTGTTCTCTGAGATCTTCTTGGCGGGGTGTCGCCGGGTGGCCCTGGTGCGTAGGCCGCGGTCGTAGAGCTCGTCAGCTAGCTCTTCTTGCGTGTAGTCGCCGGTAGCGAAGAGCTCGAAACCCAGCTGGACAAAGGGCGCCCGTTCGGGGTCGACGATGATCGTGCGGATCACGCGGCCGTCGGAGTGGTCGATGTGGTTGAGGTAGCCGATCTTCGCGCGGCCGAGTGTGCCGCCGTTGCGGGCCTTCTGGCCCATCTTGTAGGCGATGTCGGCACCGGACTGGCGGGATTGGTACTCGTTGAACGTGGCCAGGATGCCGTGCATCAGCTGGCCGACGGGGGTGTCGTCGATGGCCTCGGTGGCCGAGACCAGCGTGACGCCGCGCTTGCGCAAGTCCGCCATGACGATCGCGTCGTCGTAGCGGTTCCGCGCCATGCGCGAGAGCTGGTAGATGATGATGACGTCGACGTCGCCCTGGCTGCGGACCCGCGCGAGCATCTGTTGGAATGCTTCGCGTTTGGTCATCTCCGTTCCCGAGCGTCCGGGTTCGACGTACTCGTCGATGACCGTGACGCCCAGTTCGCGCGCCTTGCGAAGGCACGCTTCCCGTTGGGCCGGGATGGAGATGCCTTCCGGGTTGTAGTCGGTTCGGACCTGCCCGGTCGAGGACACGCGCAGGTAGATCACTGCGCGGGTGCCGGGGGCAAGGTCGTCCATCGGTGGCTGGATGGGGATGGTGACGTCCTGCTGCAGTTCATCGATGAAGTCGGCATAAGCGCTGGTCATGACACCTCCTTCTGGGGGCGGTTTGGACGGAGGACCGGGCAACCGGCGAGTGGGTCCTGGCGGCTGGATCGCGCGCTACCGACGAGCGGCGAAGTAATGACGGGTTGCTGTGTCTCACCGGCTGCGGAACCGCGCGAGGATGCGTCGGAACGGTTGGCACTTCGGCCAGGGCCAGAGTCGAGCGCGTGGGGCGACGTACTCGTCGATGACCGACAAGCCCAGTTCCCTGGCCCTGCGCAGACATGCCTCACGCTGGGCCGTGACGCTGTGCTCGCTCTCGGCCCGGTCGGAGGCCACGCGTCTGTAGATCACGGCTCGGGCGTCGGTCGCGGGGGCATCCGACGGTCGCTGTGTGGGGACAGGACAGCGCTGCTGACCTTCGTTGACCGAGTTGGCGTAGGCGCTGGTCATGACACCTCGTTGTGGGTCGTTCGGATTGGATGGTGTTGTTCGGCGGAGTGGGCCGCGGCGGGATTGCGGCTAGCCCGCGAGCGGCGACTCGTCGCCGGATCGCTGCTCGTGCCGACGACGGTCGCGTCGATCTGCGACTGCCCCGGTCTGCTCGATCTCCGCGACGGCAGTCACCACGCGGACGAGAAAGAGGCCGTGCGCGGTCTCTGTGTCGAGGGCGGGATCAGCGGCCGAGACGACCCGCACGCCTCGGGACGTCAGCTCGCTGAGAACGAAGGCGAGGTGCTGCGTCTTGCGGGACAGGCTGTACAGGTGATTGACGACGAGCACGTCGAGGTCACCGGATCGGGCCGCTGCCAATATCCGTTGCAGCCCTGGACGTTTCAGCGTGCCGCCTGATGCGTAATCGCTGCCGCGGAGAGCGATGTACCAACCGGGTTGAGACGCGACGTAGGTCTGCAGGTGGTCACTTTCGCGGAGAGTGGGCCACCGCTGGTAGAGACCGACGCGTATCGAGCATCGAGCCCGCGGGTGTGTGTCGCGAGGACTGCGGGGATCGCAAGTGACAGGCGGCATT
Source organism: Amycolatopsis rubida (assembly GCF_900115345.1). Lineage (GTDB taxonomy): Bacteria > Actinomycetota > Actinomycetes > Mycobacteriales > Pseudonocardiaceae > Amycolatopsis > Amycolatopsis rubida. Next base: position 207,976 of record NZ_FOWC01000009.1, read on the forward strand.
GTGCTGGACCGTCCTTTCGAGTCGATGGCGTGCGGCTTCGATCTGTTGCGTTCGTTGCGCAAGCGCGAATGCGCGGCGTCATGCCGCGTCGCGGCGGTGGTCGCGGTGGTCGACGCCCGCAGTGCCTGGCTCGGCGGGCAGCGTTTGTTCGCCGGCTTCGGCCTGCACCAAGTCAGCTGCGAGGCTGGCGACCACACGCGCGAGCTTGTGCATGTCGGGTGGATCGCGGCGGACGCCGCGCACCACCACATTGCGCACGGCTCGGCCCGCGCCAACGCGTCGTCGGGGTTGCCTGTTCGGCGCACTGATGGGGCTTTCCTGCTCCTGGTTGGCCGGAGCAGGAACGTCGGCGCAGTTGTCGTTGGGCTGGTCAGGGGTGCGAGGTTGAGCGCACATGAGCGCCCCCTTCGTGCCCATGAAGTCCGCGGTTGGCGGGGGTTCATGGGACTGCTGGTCGGCGACAGGAACCGTCGACACAGCGGGCACTCCCAGCCGCCGACACCTGCGGTCGCCGGTCCGCGCGAGGCGGGTTTCGCGGCGACGCGGGCACGCACCATGACATGCGTTGAATGAGCTGGGACCGCCGAAGCTGTCACGACCAACGGGCCTCTACTCCCCGAGTGCACGTGTGCGGGGCCGGCGCTCGTGGCCGTGCTGGACTCTTGCCGTTCGACAGGACCGTGAGCCTGGCCGAACGGGTACTGGGTCACCTCGTCAGCGCGAGATGAGCGGTCGACGCGAGTCCAGAAGATCTCTACCGGCGCTGGCCGCGGACGGCGGCGCGTCGGCATGGCGATGAACGTGACGTGCGCCGAAGCACCTCCTCTCTCCCGAACCGGGGATAGGTCTGTCATTCAACTAAGGTAGCACCTGAGTAAATCTGGTACAGCCTGAATAGCTCATGCTTTGCCTGTTGATCGTGCGTGGCTGCTGAACACGCCGGACGTGCGGCGGCCGGCCTTCGTCGCCATCGGGGACACTGAGCGTCGGTTGGCGACGGCGCGAAGCGCCTCGGAGCGACGAACACGGGCGGCAGCGGGTGGAGATCGAGTGGCGGCTGCGGAAGGTCATGGCCTCCCGCGACGTCTGGACCGCGACCCAGCTGCGCGAACTCCTCATCCAGCGCGCTGGGTTCGAACTGTCCCTCCAGTCGGTTGACGTGCTGATCAAGAAGCAGCCGATCCAGGTGAAGGTGGCTACCTTGCAGGCGCTGTGCACGACGCTGCGGTGCACGCCCAACGAGTTGTTCGGGATCGACACGCCACGCGATGTCTCGCTCGTCGAACCGGACACCACGGAGTCCCGCGGCGAGCAGTGAGCTCGCGGCTGCGGACGCGGCGACGGCCATCACGCAGCCCTCCTCGATACCTGCGGGGACACGTTGTCCGCGGACAGTCCTGCCGACCCCAGCGTGGTTCGGATCTGCCGATACCAGCTGAGCGCGAAGCGCAGACAGTTCGACTCGGTGCGATGGCTCGGACCGCATCCGGGTACGTATCGACCGCGCATGCTCCAGGACATCGAGTCCGAACTGGAGAGAGCTTCGGCGTACCGGCTAAGGCCGGTGATCTTGATGCCGAAACCGTGCAGGTTCAACTCGCGCGTGGCGAAGGCGCGCATGATGCGCTCGACGTCGGCGCTGCTCTGCCGCCGGCACACCGTGCCGATCCCAACGAGCGGCTCGGCGCCCAGGTCGATCCCGGCCCGCTCGTAGAGGTCGGCGCAGCGTTCGTAGTCCGACAGAGTCCAACCTTGCAGCGTCGGCACCCACGGGAGTTCAGGCGCGAGTTCCCGCAGGCGGACGAGGTTGCGCACGGTCCGCCGTTGATGCTCGCGGACCGTCAAGCCGGTGCGTTTCAGGATGCGCTGTTCGCACATCCAGTCTTGCGGCGCCGCCCAGGCGAGGTTGCCGATCTCGTCGGCGTAGCGCCGGACCGCCCGGACGTAGTCCTTCTCCTCGATCTGCCAGCGCCCGTGAAGCTGCAGCTCGGTGAAGCCGCCGGAGTCGAGGGCCCATTCCGTGGTGGCGCGGGGCAGGGTGCGGCGGTGGCCGAGCCGCCGGTGCGACACCAGCAGGGGAATGTCCGGCACGCGGGTCAGCCAGATGGGCTGGTGGACGCCGAGGTAGAACTTCACGCCGGCACCGCCCTCCGGCGAGCGCGGACAACACCAAGCACAGCGACCGCCAAGAGCGTGGTGGCGGTCTTCCCGACGAGTTGGCCGGTGAGGTAGGTCAGCGAGCCGAAGGCCATCGGCAGGAACAGCAGGCTGTCGACGAGCAATCCCACCGCGTTCGACACACCCACGGCGGCAAGGCGACTCCGGTCGCGCAGCGGGGTGTAGACGGCGAGGTCGACCAGTTCCGAGACGGCGAACGCCGCCGCGCTGGCAAGCGCGATGCGCGGCTCGGCGACCAGGCCGGACAACGCCGCGCCGAGGCAGATCGCGAGCAGCGTTGTCCGGGCGCCGACAGCGTCCTGCAGAAGGTCTCGGACGGTGAACGCGAGCCCGGCGAGGAGCGAGCCTGCGGGAACGTGCAGGCCCGCCACCGCCACCGCCACCGCCGGCCAGAGCGTCGTTGCCCAGTTCGCTCCGGCGATCGTCGCCGCGTACGCGGCGACCAGGATCCCGGCGGCGACGCGCCACCGGCGGGTGGTCATGCCGCACTCGGCCGGGTATCGGCCGAGTTCTCCGCATCGGGCGGACTGTCGGCGGCGCCGGGCTGGGCGCGGTGGAACGTGCGTTCGTCAACCAGTGGTTCGTGCACCTTCGGCGCCGAGGTGACCCACTGCTCGACCGGTGCCGGGCGGCCGGCAACGGTGCGGGCCCAGACCTGGCGCCCGGTGTACTTGACGTTGGTGACGATCCGCCGGACGGCCTTGGCGGTCCACCGCCCGTTGGGCACCGGAGCCGGGTACTGGCGGGGGTCGTTGTTGAGCTGTGCGGCGATGACGGCGAACGTCAGGCCGCGGTCGGCGCGCCAGATGAAGATCTGCTTGACGACCGCGGCGGTCTGCCAGTCCGGGACGAGGACCGCCCGCAGTTTGCTGTGTCCGCTGGGGTCGGTGACCCGGATGCGCAAGGCACGGTAGCCGTAGGGCGGCGGCCCGATCTGGTAGCCGGCCCGGACGAGTTCGACCATCGCGGCGCGGGCGCGACGAGTGGTCTCGGCGTGGTGCGCCGAGAGCGCAGCCCACTGGATCCGGTTGCCGTGAGCGTCGGCCAGTAAGTCGTCACCGGCCTGGTCGACCGCCCCGTCTTCGGTGTCGATGACGGATGCATCCGACCTAGTTGTCCACAGATTTGTCCACAATCGGGACCACCACGGTGGACGGATCTCCGCCACCGGTGTGCCAGTGCACTGGTGCCGGGCGGCGGCACGGAGGGCAGCGCGCTTGCGGCGGAACTCGGGGTGCCAGCCGCACTCGCGGCAGTACAGGCGGGTGGTCATGCCGCTCGCCTCCAGCCGGGGTAGGTGACGCCGTTGACGGCGGGCCGGATGACGTCGTCCTCAGTCGGCCACGGGATGCCGGCTGCCGTCGCGGCGGCGAGTTCGGCGTCGTGGGCGAGTTGGAAGACGAGCACCTCGTGGTGCGCCGTCAGCGCGGTCGGCGCACCGGCGGCGCGGGCTCGGGCAGCAGCGCGACGCTCGGCGAGCGAGGCTCGGGTGACCAATCGGCTGCCGCGCAGGCCGGCGGTCAGCGCGATACACCGCTCGACCGGCGCCAACCCGGCCGCGGTGGCGGCGGCGATGAGCCGACTGGTCAGGTCAACCAGCGAGCCGTCCGGGTGCCGGAACGGTCGCGCGATGACGGCGACGTGCCCGCCGGAGCGCAGCAGCGGCTCGCAGTAGAGCAGCGTCGCGGCGAGGTCAGCGAGGGCGGACTCGACCGGGTCGCGGTCCGGACCGCTCGCCTGGGTGTTGGGGTCGGCTGGCGCGGTGCGCAGGGCGGTCAGGACGAGTCCGACTCGGCCGATCAACCCGGCGGCTCGGACGGTCGCGAGGACTTTCGGGCGGGCGTCGAGGACCGAGCCGTCGCGCCAGGCGCCCGCGGTCTTGGCGGCGGTGACGTTGGCGCGAGTGAGCGTCCACCACCGGGTGCGGGCGGTCAGTCCGAGCGCGTGACGGCCGGTGCGCAGCGCCTCCACGAGGGCGGTGCCCGCGCCGCAGTCGGGGTCGAGAACGAGGTCGCCGGGACGGGAGTAGAGGGCGATCGCGTGGGCGGCGACGGCGGGCGGAATCCGCTCGGTGTCGGTCTCGGTGCCGGGCACGCAGCCGGCGTCGCGCAGTTGCGCGAGCGGGTCACGCTGGCCGGTCGGCCAGACCGACAGCGGCGGCATCAGCGGCTCCTCCCCCGGCGGTAGGGGGAGCGGCCAGGGCGACGTGGGACGGTCAGGCATCGGAGGTCTCCTCCCCGTCGGCGGAGTCGGTCAGGGCCGGCTGGCGGGTGAACACCAGGAGGTCGTCATGCACCTGGGTGTGCCGAGCGGGGGTCGCGAGCGGTGGCGTTGGGCCCTGCGGCCGGGGGTGCGGGGCGGGGGTCGCGACCGCGAGCGCGCCGTCGCGGACGGGGACACGCAGCAGTGCGATGCGATCGAGGTAGCGCAGTCCAGTGCGGTGCGCGGCGCGCACTAGCGAGCCGGCGGGGTCGGTGAGTCGATCACGGGAACGGTCACCGTGAGTGATGACGGCGAGGGTGCCGGTCGGGGTGAGCAAGCCTGCCCAGTCGGCGGGGCGGAACCAGTCGAGGGTGCGCGGGTCGGCCGCGGTGATGACGAGGTCGTAGCGGTCCGGACCGACGCCGGTTGCAGTCGGATCGGATCCGGTCCGGCGGCCTGTCGACGGTCCGGCGGGCTGGTCGATGGTCGGACTGTCGGGGTTCGGTCGGGGTCCGGACTCGGACTCGGCTGCCGCGGCATCGGCGGGTTCGTCGACCGGGTCGGGGTGCGCGACGGCGGTCTGGGTTTGGACGCCGCGGCCGAGTCGGACCACGGTCCAGCCGGCTTCGTGCAGTCCGGCGTACGGGCCGGGCCGGGACTGGCTGCGACTCCCGGTGGGTGACCACGACGCGGGTGGCGCGAGGTAGGGCGCGGGGTCGAGCAGAAGGACCCGTTGGCCGGGCTGGGTGTAGGTGGTGACGAGCTTGATGACTGCGGTCAGCAGCCAGTTGGCGAGCAGTCCGGTGCCTTCCTGAAGGTCGTCCTGAGCGCACGGCCAGACGGTGCTCGGCCGGACCGGACGCGGATGGCGCAGCGTGAGGCGCAGGGCTCGCAGACGCGGTGTTCGCCGCCTCTGTGGGAGCGGGATCGGGATGGTCGGCGGGTCGGTCGGGCCATGCTCCTGGGAGCCGTCTCCTGGTGAGTCGTTGCCGTGTGTCGGGGTCATCGCGGGTCTCCTCCGGCGAGGGGGTGCTGTGCGTTCTGACGCCCCTTAACTCCGTATTTCGACCCCGTTTTGGACACGCCTCGTCAAATTTCTCTGCATCACGACTGCCCGCGTTGCTCGCACCTCAAAAGGGCCCGAACAGTTCTGTCAAAGCTACGGCTTGAGAGTTACCGGTTCGGCCACTCCGGGCCCGCCCAGAACTGTCCTCTGGACCGGCCCTGAGTCAAATTTTCAAGATTTTTTCGCCGCCACCAGGTTGATCTTCACTCCTGGCTCGCACCGGCACCCGCGCGCCTACTAGAGCACTACTAGCGAGCGACTATGACCGCAGATAATCGGCTACTAGCGTCGATCAAGGCGCTCGCTTCATGGAGCCGGTTTGTTGATCTTGATCGACCCCGTTCGCGGGGCGAAATAGTAGTTCGCTAGTAGCCTCGGCGCGGTTTGCTAGTTGGCGCCTAGTAATGCCGTGGTATTTCCGTGGTATCGGTCGTGGCTTCCTGACGTCGTTGTTGTTCACATCGACGCCGTGGGAGTCACGACATGGCAGCACAATCCGTTTTTCGTCGCCGTGGCGACGAGGCTGTCCCGAACTCGTTGGATATCGCGCGGGACACGTTTACCTGGCTGGTGACCGGGCCGCACCCGGTGTCGCTGAACGGCCGGCTCTTCCCTGGCCTGCCCGACCGACACATCCCGCTGGACGAGGTCCGCGACCGGCTGCTGGCGCGCCGGTGCCCGCAGGCGACGCGGGACGCGGTGTGGGCGCATCTGGTGCTGCGCTCCCGTACTGAAGGGGCGACCTGGACGGTCGCCGCGGTCGGGGTCGCGCTGCCCGCGCTGACCTCGGTCGCGGCCACCCTGTCCGATCGGTTCGCCGGCGATCCGGCCGATGTTCACGCCGAGGTCTTGCGCGGCTTTCTGACCGCGTTGTCGACCATCGATCTGCGTCCGCCGCGGATCATGCTGCGGCTTCGGTGGGCCGCCTACCGGTCCGGATATGACGCGCTCGCCGAGGCGCTGGCGGGTCCGACTCCGGTCGCGCCGGGCTTCCGATCCACCCCGCCGCACACGCCGTGGGGACACCCGGATCTGGTCCTCGCTCGCGCGGTCGCGGACGGAGTCCTGACCCAGACCGAGGCCGCGCTGATCGGTGCGACCCGGTTGGAAGAGGTGCCCGTCGCGGACTGGGCCGCGGCGCACCAGACCGGCGAGTGGGCGGTCTACAAGACGCGCAAACGCGCCGAGCTCCGGCTCGCCGCGTACTTGCGCGACGGCGCCGCCGAGACCGATCCGACCGACCCGCTGACCGACCAGGTGGCCACTGCGGTGGCCCTGGCGCGCCCGGTCACGCCGACCCGCGACTTGCCACGTTCGTCACTGTCCGTATCCGTCGCCGAGGTTGGATCGGAGCAGAAAGTTCAGGGTCGCGTGTCCAAAACGGACGCGAAATCCGGAGTTCAGGGCTGCGGGACACACCCGCGCTCAGCCCGACCTTCGGAGGTGCCTCAATGCGCCTGATCGATCGTTTCCTCCCCGCCGTGAGCGGGCCACACAGCGCCCGTCTCGACGGCAATCCGCAGCCGTTGGCCCAGCACACGGAGGCGCGTACGCCGGACGAGCTCACCAGCGGCGGGCCGTCGAATGCTCCGATCATTTCGCCGGAGGACTGGACTCCGGTCCGTCCCCGGCGGTGGTCGCACGTAGCGCTGATCGCCGAGCTGGCGATCCTCGCGCTGCTGGCGTCGGCGTCGGCGGCGCACGCCGACACGATGGTCGTCGCCCTCGCCGGCTCGGTCACCGACGTCCTGAACAACGTCCGCAACTGGATCATGGGCATCTTGGCCGGTCTGGCCACGGTGTTCCTGTCGATCGGCGGCGTCCGCTACGTGATGGGCGGCGGCGACCCCGGCGAGATCGAGAAGGCCAAGACCGCGTTCAAGTCCGCGGGCTGGGGCTACGGCCTGGCGGCGCTCGCGCCGCTGGTCGTGGAGATCCTCAAAGGGATCGTGGGGGCCTGACCGATGGCCGTCAGCACCCCGCCCACGGTTCGCCCGCACCGCCGGTCCGGCGGCCCGGTCGCGACCGCTGCCGCCGCAGACCGAGCGACGCTCTCCCCGGTCTCCGACGGCAGCGCGGACCGGCCGCCGGCCGGTCCGCGGCGGCGCTGGCGCGCGGGCTGGATGCTGGCGCTGAGCATCGTCGTGCTCCTGGTCGGCGTCCTCGCGGTGAGCGCGTGGGCCTCGCCCGCCGCGCCGCAGCAGCCTCCGCCGCCGCTGCCGCTCCCGACCGTCGACCCGTGCACGCCGGATTCGCCGCTGCCGGTCTGCCACCTGCCCGCACCAACCACGACCAAGCCGCTTCCCACCGCGCCACTGCCGCTGCCGACTGGGCTGCCCGCGCCAACGACATGCACCTTCCCCGGCCAGATCGGCTGCACCTCGTCCACACCGACCACGGCGCCGAGCAAGCCGTGCACCGGTGAGGACTGCATCCCGCAGCCGACCACGCCGCCACCGAACACCGGCCCGCAACAGCCGGGCGCCGGCAACGGCGACAGCGACTCGGACTGCGGCATCACCGACATCGGCGCGTGCATCACCGAGGCCATCAACTCGGCGTTCCGCAGCATCGTCGACGCCGCACTTTCCCCGATCCTGGAGTTGATCGGTCACACCGCACTGTCCACCCCGGCCATCAGCGACCTGCCGGGCATCGGTGAGCTCTGGAACAACTCCTGGGAGCTCGTCCTCGCCCTCTACGGCTTCTTCATCCTCGGCGGCGGCATCCTGCTGATGGGTCACGAGAGCGTCCAAGCGCGCTACTCCATAAAGGAGATCGGCCCGCGGATCCCGATCGCGTTCCTGGCCTCGGCCCTGTCGCTGTTCTTCGCTGACAAGTTCATCAAGCTGGCCAACGCGCTGACCTTGGGCGTGCTCGGCGACGGGGTGAACGCGCCCTCGCTGGGCAACACGCTCCAGGACGCCGTCCAGGGCATCGCGAGCGGCGGGCTGTTCATCATCCTGGTCGGACTGGTGCTGGTCGTGGTCGGCCTCGCACTGTTGGTCGTCTACGTCGTCCGGATCGTCATCACCCTGGTTCTGATCATCAGTGGACCGCTGTTCCTGATGTGCCATGCCCTACCGCACACCGACCCGCTCGCGCGTTGGTGGTGGAAGGCCCTGACCGCGACCTTGGCCATTCAGTTCGCCCAGGCGCTGGTGCTGATCACCGCGGTCCGAACGTTCCTCTCCGGCGGCGTGCACTTGTTCGGCTCGACCCTGTCCGCGCTCGGCACGCTAGTCGCCGCGATCGCCTTGTTCTTCATCCTGTTCAAGATCCCCTTCTGGCTGTTGAAGGCGGTCAAGGTCGGCTCTGGCCGTTCCTTCCTCGGTGGCTTGGCCCGTGCCTACATCGCGGCGAAGACCTTCGGCATGGTCGCCGGCAAGACCGGCGCGCTTGGCAAGGCCGGTGCCGCAGGCACCGCGAAGACCGGCGGCCGGGGCGGCGGAGGCGGAGGCGGAGGGGGCCGCGGAGGCGGCTCGGCGGATCCGCCGTGGCCCGCGCAGCCGCGCCTCGCCCCCACGCCGGAGATGGTCAACAAGCGGCTCAAGGCGGCCCATGACGCCGAGCGCGCCCGCGCGGCCCGCCGGTCGCGGCTGCCGTCGCAGGCGCCGCAGTTCCTGCAGCCCTCACCCCAAGACACCACCCACGACCCCGCCGTCACCCCGGCGAACCAGGGACCAGCCATGCCTCCTGAGTTCAGTTCCGCACCCACGCCAGCCACGCCGATCTCCCCGCCGCGGCGAGGGTCGCGGCCTGGATCGGCACCGCAGTTTCAGGCCGCCGGAGGGCCGCGTCGTCGCGGCGCCACGGCACCGCCGGCCCGCCCGATCCGCACCGCGTCGGTGCCCCCGCAGTTGCAGTTCCGGCCAGCCACGCCACCCGCGCCGCAGCCGTCGCCGCCACCCAGGCCGGCATCCGCTCCTGCCGCGCCGGTGTTCCGGCAAGCCCAGCCCGAGCCGCGCATCGGTGACGCCTACCGGCGCACCCAGTCCGTTCCGCCGCCGGTGTTCCGCGCACCGAAGCCCACTTCAGGAGGTGAAGGGAAATGAGCCAGCCGGTAAGGATTCCCGCCGACGTCGATCGCGAGGACCGCGTCATCGGTCCGCTGACCGCGCGGCAGCTGCTCATCCTCGCCGTCACCGGGATCGTGCTGTACGGGGCGTACACGCTCACCCGCGAGTTCGTGCCGCTGGTGGCGTTCCTCATCGTCGCCATCCCGATCGGGGTGACCGCCGCGTTCCTCGCGCTGGGCCAGCGCGACGGCATCACCATGGACCGGTTGGTGCTGGCGGCGCTGCGGCAGCGGATGAGCCCGCAGCACCGGGTGGCCGCGCCGGAAGGCATCCGCCCGGCCCCAGAGTGGCTGGGCAGCCAGGTCGCGAACACCAGCAGCACGGGCCGCGCCAAGCGGAAGGACAGCGCGGGCGGCACGGATGCCGCGGCATCGACGGTCTCGCCGGCCGCGCTGCGGCTGCCCGCCGAAGCGGTCACCGACACCGGTGTCATCGACCTCGGTAAGGACGGCGTCGCCGTGGTCGCGGTCTGCTCCACGATCAACTTCGGGCTGCGGACCCCGGCCGAGCAGGAGTCCCTCGTCGCCTCCTTCGGACGCTACCTACACAGCTTGACGGCACCGGTGCAGGTGCTGGTGCGGGCGGAACGGCTGGACCTGTCCGGGCAGATCGCCGAGCTCCGCGACCAGGCCGGCGGCCTGCCGCACCCGGCGCTGGAACGGGCTGCGCGCGAGCACGCCGAGTACCTCGACCAGCTCGGCCGCGCCACCGACCTGCTGCGTCGCCAGGTCCTGCTGATCCTGCGCGAACCGCTGCTGACCACGACGCCGACTGACGGGCTCGGCGGCGCCTCACCGCTGGCCGCGTTGACGGCGAAACGCCGGGCCGCCAAGCAAGCCGCCTCGGTCGACGACGCCACCCGCCGTGCCGCCGAAGCCCGGCTGGTCCGCCGGCTCGGCGAGGCGGTCGAGCTGCTGTCCCCGTCCGGGATCGTGGTCACCCCGCTGGACGCCGGACAGGCCACCGCGGTGCTCGCCGCGGCCTGCAACCCCGACAGCGTGATCCCGCCGAACTCCGGTCTCGCCGGCTCGGACGAGGTCATCACCACCGCCCCGGACGACGGCTGGGACGCAAGCGCGTTCGGCCGCGCCGCGTTCCCCACCGACGCCGAGTTCGGCGAGGCCGAGGACGCCTGGGACAACGACTTCGACGACACCGCCGAGGACCCCGACGACTACGCCAACTCCGCGGGGAGGTACCGCTCATGAAGACCACGGCCAAGCGCCGCGGCCGGAAGGCCCAGGCCGTGCAGCCGCCGCTCGGGCGGGCCAGCGCGTTCACCCCGGACGCCATCTCCGTGCGCCCCCGCGCGCTGGAAGTCGGCGGCGAATGGGTCGCCAGCTTCGCCGTCGTCGGCTACCCGCGCGAGGTCCACCCCGGCTGGTTGCAGCCGCTGCTGACCTACCCCGGACGGGTCGACGTCTCGCTGCACATCGAGCCGATCGACCCGATCACCGCGGCCAACCGGCTCAAGAAGCAGCTGTCGAAACTGGAGTCCGGTCGCCGGCACACGAGCGAGAAGGGACGGTTGATCGACCCGCACGTCGAAGCAGCCACCGAGGATGCCTACGACCTGTCCGCACGGGTCGCTCGCGGTGAGGGCAAGCTCTACCGGCTCGGGCTGTACCTGACCGTGCACGCCCCCACCGAGGAAGCCCTCGGCGACGAGGTCGCGGCGATCCGGTCGTTGGCGGCGTCGCTGCTGCTGGACTGCAAACCGACCACGTACCGCAGCCTGCAGGGCTGGATCACCAGCCTGCCCATGGGCCTCGATCTGGTCGGAATGAGGAGGACGTTCGACACTTCGGCGTTGTCCGCGGCGTTCCCGTTCACCTCGCCCGACCTGCCGCCGCCGGACCCGACCTCGGTCGGTGCGCCGAGCGGCGTGCTCTACGGCTTCAACGTCGGCAGCCAGGGGCTCGTGCATCACGACAGGTTCGCGCTGGACAACCACAACAGCGTGATCCTCGGCCGCTCCGGCGCGGGCAAGAGCTACTTGGTGAAGCTGGAGTTGCTGCGGTCGCTGTACCGCGGGATCGAGATCCACGTCATCGACCCCGAGGACGAGTACGCCCGGCTGGGCGCCGCGGTCGGCGGGACGTACGTGCACCTCGGCGCCGAGCAGGTCCGCCTCAACCCGATGGACCTGCCGATCCACACGCGCCCGGACGGGCGCCGCACCGCGCCCCGCGACGCGCTGATCCGCCGGTCGCTGTTCCTGCACACCGTGATCTCAGTACTACTCGGCGCGGAGTTGGCGGCGACCGAACGGGCAGCGCTGGACCGGGCGATCACCGCGACCTACCAACGCGCCGGCATCACGTCCGATCCGCGGACCTGGACCCGCCCGGCGCCGCTGCTGGCCGACCTCGCCGAGGTCCTCGCCGACACCGGTGACCCCGCCGGGGTCGAGCTCGCGGCGCGGCTGCACCCGTACGTCACCGGCGCGTTCTCCGGCCTGTTCTCCGGCCCGACCTCGACCCGCCCGGAAGGGCACCTGGTCGTGTTCTCGCTGCGCGACCTGCCCGACGAGCTCAAGCCGATCGGCACCCTGCTGACGCTCGACGCGGTCTGGCGGCAGGTCTCCAACCCGGCCATCCGCAAACCCCGACTGGTCGTGGTCGACGAAGCCTGGTTGTTGATGAAGGAACCCGCCGGGGCCGAGTTCTTGTTCCGGATGGCCAAGGCAAGCCGCAAGCAGTGGGCCGGCCTCACGGTCGCCACCCAGGACACCGCGGACGTACTGGGTTCGGACCTGGGCAAAGCCGTCGTCGCGAACGCGGCAACACAGATCCTGCTACGGCAAGCCTCCCAGGCGATCGACGAGATCACCCGCACCTTCGACCTGTCCATGGGTGAACGCCAGTTCCTGCTCTCAGCCGACCGCGGCCAAGGGCTCCTGTCGACCGGCACGCAGCGGGTGGCGTTCCAGTCCATCGCCTCGCCGGTCGAGCACGAGTTGGTCACGTCGAACCCCGCGGAAATCGCTGGATATTCCGACGCCGCGTCGGGAATCGAGAACTCCTTCGTCGAACTCGGCTCAGGAGACGCCGCGGGGATCGCGGACTCGTTCGGAGACGGCGACGCGTCGCACATCGAACTCGACGCCGCCTGACCGCCCTCATCGCAAGCGCTAATCCGTTTACACCGAATCACACTCAGGGGATACCCATGTCTACATCACTGCCCATTTCCGCCACAGTCCGGCGACCTGCTCGGCTCCTGACGCAAAACAGCGAGATGCGCCAGATCGGCGTATGGAACTGGTCGCTGCCCGCCTGGGCCGGGCGACTGCCCGATGGTCGTACCTACAACACCTGTCCCAGCGCCGGAATCTGCGCCCAAGCGTGCTACGCGCGGCACGGAACCTATACCTGGCCGGTCGTCCGGGCCAAGCATCAGGCGAACCTCACCTATGTCCTCGACGACCTGGCAGGCTGGCAGGCCGCGATGGTCGCCGAACTCAGCGCGACCAAGTTCCGCGGCGCGTGGATCAGAATTCATGACAGCGGCGATTTCTTTTCCGACTCCTATCTTCAGGCATGGCTGGATATCTGCCGTGCACGCCCCGACACGAATTTCTATGCCTACACCAAAGAGGTGTCTCGCTTCCGGGCACTTGTCGAGCCTGACCCGCCGCCGAATTTTCTGTGGGTCTACTCCTACGGCGGGACCCAGGATGCCGCGCTGAATCCTGCCGTCGATCGGGTCGCGGATGTGTTTCCCGACGAGTCCGCGATCGCCGAGGCGGGCTGGGCCTCGCAGGAAGCCAGCGACCTGCTCGCGGTCCTGGGCCCGCGGCTGGTCGGGGTGCCTGCCAACCGCATTCCCGCCTACCTCAAGCGGTTGGCCGGGCGCCGGTTCTCCGAGTGGCAAGCCGAGGTCGACGCCGAACGCGCCGCCCGCCGAGGCCGCCAGCACCTGCGGCTCGTCGTCGACAACACCCGCTCCGACCACCTCCAGCCGCCCACAGCCGAGCCCAGCTCGATGCCGGGCGACCAGCCACGGGCGGCCTGACCGCAGCTCGCGCCCGTCCCGTCGACCGCTTTGCGTGGGGAGGTCCCCGATGTCCTGGCCAATCACCACCACACCCCTGTCCACCCTGGTCCCTCCACGGGTCGAGCAGGCCGCGGAGGTCCTCGCCTCACCGGTCGGCGACTACCTGCGTGACCCGCTCGGCGCATTCCAGAACGTGCTGGCGCACCTGCGCGACCTCGCCCTGACCTGGGGCCCGGTCGTCGGGCCGGTGCTCGCGGTCGCCGTCGCCGCAGCGGTCATCGCGCGGCGGCGGTGGCGCCGCCGCTACCACCAGCGCCTGATGACCGACGCCCGCCTCGTCACCGTGCTCGCGCCGCCCACAGTCGACCCCACGGGCGCGATCACCGTGTGGTCCAACCTCGTCGGCCTCCTGCGACCAGGATGGCTGCGCCGCTTCGGCGGACAACCGCACCTGGCCTTCGAGCTGACCTTCACCGACGACGGCGTGCAGATCCGCCTGTGGGTACCCGGCCTGGTGCCGCCCGGCATGGTCGAACGCGCCATCGAGGCCGCCTGGCCCGGCGCTCACACCCGCACCACCCCCGCCAAGCCCCCGATCCCGACCACGGCGGCAGCAGGCCGACGCGTCGAAGCCGTCGGCGGCGAGCTGCGGTTGGCCCGCTCGGAAGCCCTGCCGATCCGCACCGAGCACCCGGCCGACCCCATCCGGGCGATGCTCGGCGCACCGGTCGGGCTCGGCCCGCACGAGCGGGCCTGCGTGCAGATCCTCGCCCGCCCCGTCGCCGGCCACCGGGTGACCAAGGCGCGCCGCGCGGCCCGGCGAGTGCACGCGGGCGGCTCGGTCCACCTGATCGGGCGGCTGCTCGACGCCATCACGCCGGGCAAGACCCCGAAACCCTCGACCAGCACGCGGACACCGCAGCTGGATCGGCAAACCAGCCTGGAGTACGCCGCCCAGGACCGCGCGGTCGTCGAGAAGCTGCGGGCGAACCAGTTCGAGACCCGCATCCGCTACGCCGTGGCCACCACGGTGCCCGAAGACGCCACCTCGGGCGAGGTTCAGGCGGTGCGGGAGGTGCTGCGGGGCCGCGGGCACGCGATCGCCTCGGCGTTCGCCGCCTACTCCGAGCACAACTACTACCGCCGGGTTCGGCTGCGCCGCGAGCCGGTCGCCGTGCTGGCCGAACGCCGACTCGGCAAGGGCGACCTGCTCTCCATCCCCGAGTTAGCCGCGATCGCGCACCTGCCGATCGACGAGTCCACTCCCGGCCTGCAGCGGGCCGGCGCGAAGGCCGTGCCGCCCCCGCCGGGCATCGCCACCATCGGCGAGCAGATCAAGCCCCTGGGGCTGTCGGACTCCGGGCACTCCCGCCCGGTCGGCCTGCACGTCGCCGACGCCCGACACCACCTGCACATCCTCGGCGCCACCGGCTCCGGCAAGTCCGAGCTGATGGCCCGGATGATCCTGGCCGACGCCGAGGCCGGCCGCGGTGTCGTCGTGGTCGACCCCAAGGGCGACCTGGTCAGCGACATCCTCATGCGCCTGCCCGAGGAACTCGGCGAGAAGGTCGTGCTGTTCGACGCCGACTCCCGAGCCCGCCCACCGGTACTGAACCCCTTGGAGGGTGCGGACAAGGCCCGCGCGGTCGACAACCTGGTGTCGATCTTCTCCCGGATCTACGCCTCTTCCTGGGGGCCGCGCACCGACGACATCCTCCGCGCCGGGCTGCTCACGCTGACCGCGATGCCCGGCACGCCGACCCTGGTCGACCTGCCCAAGCTGCTCACCGTGCCGGCGTTCCGGCAACGAGCCTGCGACCAGATCGACGACGAGGTCCTCAAGGGCTTCTGGTCCTGGTACGACGACCTGTCCGAAGCCAGCCGC
Organism: Amycolatopsis rubida; assembly: GCF_900115345.1. Classification (GTDB taxonomy): domain Bacteria; phylum Actinomycetota; class Actinomycetes; order Mycobacteriales; family Pseudonocardiaceae; genus Amycolatopsis; species Amycolatopsis rubida. The sequence goes on from NZ_FOWC01000009.1 coordinate 223,385, forward strand.
GCACAAGTGATCGCGCCGCTGATGAACAAGGTCCGCGGTTTTCTCCTGCGTCCCTTTGTCCGCGCCGCCATCGCCGATGGTCAGTCCACCGTGGACATGGACGAAGTGCTCAACACCGGCGGCATCTGCCTGGTGCGCATCGCTCGCGACGCACTGGGGATGGAAACCGCACGGCTGGTCGGCTCCATCGTCGTGGCGCGCACCTGGCAGGCCGCGACTCGCCGAGCTCGCGTACCGCAGCGTCAACGCCGCGACTGCGGGCTGTACATCGACGAATGCCACAACTTCTTGAACTTGGCCTATCCGTTGGAGGACATGCTCGCCGAGGCCCGTGGCTACCGGCTCTCCATGGCGTTGGCGCACCAGTACCTCGGGCAGCTACCGAAGGAGCTCGAAGAGGGCATCAGCACCAACGCCCGCAGCAAGATCTTCTTCAACGCCTCACCCGAGGACGCGAAGAAGCTGGCCCGGCACACCATGCCGCGGCTGAGTGATCACGACCTGTCCAACCTCGGCGTCTACCACGTCGCAGCCCGGCTCGTCCTGGGCGGTGAGGAAGCACCGCCGTTCACCGCGGTCACCGAGAAACTCCCGCCCGCGATTCCCGGCCGTGCTAAGGCAATCCGCAAGGCCGCCAGAGTCAACACCCGTCCGCCCGCCACCGACTCCAACGCGGTCGCGGGTCACACAACGCAGACCACTGTGGACCCGCGCCGCGCGGCCTAGCGAGACCAATTGTCTTTTCGCGCAACGCATGCGGACTCATCAATCGTAGGGACGACACGTCTGGGTGGGACCGCATGCGTTGCCCTTGCCATTTGCCACTGCTGCCCGTCTCCGGGAGGTGCGTACCCATGATTTCGAACCCCACCCCTCAGCGAGCGTTGCGCGGCCACATGCCGCAGCGCCCCACCCCACGAGCCGCCACCACCGGAGAGCACCACGCCCAGCTCGCTGGCCGGCTCACGCTCCGGGACCGGTGGCTGGCCCGAATGCTGCACGAGCACAAGGTTTTCACCACTCAGCAGATCGTCGAACTGTGCTACCCGAGCATGCGCGCGGCCAATCACCGGCTGCTCGACCTGTTCAAGTGGCGTGTGATCGACCGGTTCCAGCCATTCGTCAGCTCCGGCACCGCGCCAATGCACTACGTGCTCGACATCGCCGGAGCGGTCGCCCTGGCCTACGAGGACGGTCTCGACCCGAAGAAGATCGGCTACCGGCACGAAGACGCCATCGGGATCGCGCACTCCCTGCGCCTGGCCCACACCGTCGGGGTCAACGGCTTCTTCACCACCCTGATCGCGCTCAGCCGGCGACCCGGCGCCCGCGGGCGGCTGACCGCGTGGTGGTCCGAGCTGCGCTGCGGCCGGTTGTTCGGCGACATGGTCCGACCCGACGCCTACGGCCGATGGCGCGAGGACGGACAGCAGATCGAGTTCTTCCTCGAATTCGACTTCGGCACCGAAGATCTCGCCACGCTCGGCCGCAAGCTCTACGGCTACGAAAAACTCGCCACCGCAACGGGAATCACCACCCCGGTCTTGGTGTGGCTGCCCACCAACCGCCGCGAAACGACCGCGCGCCGGGCGCTCACCGACGCGCTGTCCCAGCTCGACCGCCCGGCACTCGTGCCGGTGGCTACCAGCGCCGCGGACGTCGCGGGCATGGCCGGCGAGAACAACCCCGCCGTCGCACGGTGGTTGCCGATTTCCGGCCCGGCAATTCGCCGCCCCGGCCGGCTCCGCCTCGTCGAGCTGGCGCAGCTCTGGCCGCAGATCGACCCGCCCAGCCCAGCGCCGCCCTCGGCCGCGGTCCCAGGCCCGCAGGCACCGGCGGAACTCACCGCGCCGGACCCGCTCCCTCCAGGCGCACCAGCCAGCCGCTTCCGGAGGTGACCCCGTGAAGATCGCCACTGCCGCCGTCGCGGTCGTCATCGCCATCCTGATGCTCATCGGCGGCATCGGCCAAGCCGTCGTCAATGCCCTCTTCGGCAGCAGCAGCACCCAGCCCAGCCAGGAAGCACTCGCCGACATCCCTGCTGACTACCTCGCCCTCTACCGGCAAGCCACGAGCGTGTGCGCCGGCCTGGACTGGTCGATCCTCGCCGCCATCGGCAAGATCGAAACCAACCATGGACGCTCAACGTTGCCGGGCGTCACCAGCGGGGAAAACTATGCTGGCGCCGGTGGGCCCATGCAGTTTCTGCAGTCCACATTCGACGGCGTCGTGGCCCGGCATCCGTTGCCAGCAGGGGGTGCCACACCGCCGTCCCGGTACAACCCGCACGACGCGATCTACGCCGCGGCGTACTACCTCTGCGACTCGGGAGCACCGAAGGACCTTCGTAAGGCGATCTTCGCCTACAATCACGCCGACTGGTACGTCGACGAAGTTCTTGCACAGGCGAAGAAGTACGGCGACGCAATGGTCGGAACCGGCGACTGCAAGAACATCCAGGCACCGACACCCGCGGCCATCACGGCAATCAACTTCGCCTGCGGCCAACTCGGACTGCCCTACCAGTGGGGCGGCAATGGACCAGCCCAGGGCGACAAGGGCTTCGACTGCTCCGGCTTGACCATGGCGGCCTACAACGCAGCCGGCATCTCGCTGCCGAGAACGGCCCAGACCCAGTACAACGCCGGCCCGCTGGTGCCCGCCGGGCAGCCGCTGCTTCCCGGAGACCTGGTCTTCTACGGCACGCCGGGCAATGTCCACCACGTCGGCCTGTACATCGGCGCGGGCAAGATGGTGCACGCGCCAGACTTCGGACAGCCGATCCAGGTCAGCGAGTATCGGTGGAACGGTGACGACTATCTCGCGGCGACCCGTCCCGTCGTTGACCCTCGCCTGTAGCTTCCGTGCACGAATGCCATGATCCGAAGGAATGTAATAACTACTTGACAGTTCTATTGGATGCGACGGAAACCGTTCTATCGGTTACATAAGTCCGCCGTGATGATGATCTATGCGTTGCAACGAAATAACCAGGTCCTGGAGGGCGAATACTGCCGGATAGTCAGTACGTGACAGCACGCCGATCAGGTAGTTGACGGCCTTGAAGCAAGATAGAATGAATTTGAAGCGAATCAAGGGGTTATCTACTCGGATTCCCTTGTTTTTGCCGACGATCTCGTCATATGCAAGCTCAAGAGCAAAGCGTTCTGCCGGCGCTGGCTCGCCACTAGCAAGCTGGCTGCTCAATAGTGCATTGACGCTCATGTTGAGTTGACGCGAGGAGATTGTGATACATTGCAGCAAAACGCCCAAGGAAGTGATCTGGGACTCCATAGGGGACTCGTCCGAACGCTCCGCAAGAAAGTTTAAGTACTCATGCGCCAAATCTTTGTCGTCCAGCCACCAGACAACAATAGACCCGGCGAAGGCTGACGCACATATTGGGTCGATTGCAGATCCGGGTTCAAAGTTGTTGCAGAGCTGCTTTAAGGAACGCAGAGCTGGTCTAAGGCTAGATTCCGGAAGATTGCCACCGAATCGAAGCTTCAAATCCCCCCAATTATCGTTGCCGTCTTCACGCTGGAGACGATCCCACTGAGGACCGCCAAGAAACTCTGATCGCACGGAGTGGTCGAGAGAGGAGAGAAGCGACCAAAGCTCTTGCGGACCCCAGTCTGAGAGGATTTCAATACTGGAAAACTCGGTCATTCCCCTGAGATCTTCCAGCGCACGCGCCACGTTCGCGTGCATGCCAAAGAGATCATTGTGCACTAGTCGCCATTTTCGCATCTCGGGATAGTTTTGTCTGGCACCTCGAAGATCGCCCAACAATTTACGGGTTATTTCGTCTCTCTTTTTTCTAGAGGGTGGCGCATATACGGAGTAGAGGATCTTATTCTTGGAATCCCAGCCGTCGCATGCCCGATCACCTACGTTGCCACCCGCACGCGAAACGTTGAAGTGGTTCGGATTCGACAAACGCATCAGGCGGGTGAACATAGTTTCAAACTCATTGCCGGACGCTTCCAGTAGTACGAGTTTGAACTTGTGTTCCTGCCACAGCAGTGCGGCCAAGTGGGTCCAATTCTGGTCCATGCGCTCGCGCCTGGTCATTAAGCCTCTGTGTTGGTTCGAGTTCAGCGAACTGGTCGTGACACTGCCGGGTCAAGTCGCAATGGTCGCTCGGTCTCGTACGGACGGATCGACAGAGTAACGATCATGAGCTGACCCTAGAGCCATGCCGCAATTCTGGTCTTCTTGTGCAGAATACGAGACGTCGAGATCATGTATCAAGGAAGTCCCATTCGTCGCCGAGAACCCATCGCAGCGCCGACAGCTTCCCTTGCATATAACCCCATTCCCATTCGTCTGCAGGAAGAAGGTTGTCTTTGCCGTAGCGCTCCTCGGTGGCTCGCATCAATTTCTGCACCCGATCAATTAAATCAGGATGCAGTTCCTGATTTCCTTCAGCGACCTCCAGATCGTGCATTACCCTCCGCGCGTACCAGATCTTGTCGAAGTATTCGCGCTGCGCATCGACGATTTCACCGAACGAGCGCGGCTCGGACTGGACCGCTTCGACCTCTTCGGCTTCCTGGGTGAACTCGTCCCCAAAATGTTCAAGGAGCGCAGCATTGAGTCCATCAACGTCATAAAAATAGCAGGAGTGCTCACCGTCGAATAGAGAGGCAAGGTCGGGGTGAGGCTGCCGACGGTCACCATTTGGAAGAGAGAAGTCTTGATAGTTCGAAGTGACGAAGCTAAAGTAGTGCGTTGAGTCGTCATTTCGACTTACCGTGGAGCCATATAGCTCAATGAGTAATGCATCTGCAACGCTGTTCTTGTTAAGATGGAAGGGTGCCTTCTTTTTGAGCGACCGCTCGACGACTGCCCGATGCTCTTCCGGACCCGGCTCCAGACGGTGACCATTGCGAAGTAGGTCTGCAATCTCCGAAAAATTCTGGAGTGAGCGAGCACTAACATAGGGAACTTGATGCGTCATCTCGTCGAGCCACTGCAAGGTGGCGTCTCCGCCGTACTCCTGGACATCTTTCTTGAGCAGTCGGAAGCGCTCACGGACACTCGTAGTGGCCGCCGCTTCGGCGCGCGGCCGGTTGCGCTCGAATTCTTCGAGTATTATCGATGGAACCAGTAGTTCCAGTCGGCTCGAATGCGCTAGGACCCGAATCGGCACAATCGTCTGCTGACCATCTCGCCGTTTGGCTAGATCCAGCCATACAGACGTGTCAATGAGAAGGCTAAGCATATTGAATCTCGCCCGTCAGGCTACGGAAGGTTGTTATGCTTCTTCGGTGCTGTCACCCTCAAGGAGTTTGTAGACGTTGCTGCGCTGCATCCCGACTTCCTTGGAGATCCTCAAACGGGGCACTCCTGCGGCGTCCGCGGCCAGCACAGCCTCGCGCCGCTTCTTCCGCGCTTCTCGTTGCTTGGCAAGGAGGCCGTTGATCCTCGCTTCGAGCTCGGCCTGCTGGGCGCGAGCGTCGTCCAGCTCCTTCTTGATCCCCTCGACCTCGGCTCGACAAGCGCGAAGCTGAAGGACTTCCTCGGGGTCGCTCATCGGGGAGCCTCTCTCGCAGAGTGTCACCGTCTTGCTTACGGTGAGCTTTCGTCGTCCCACAGTGTCTATCACACATGTCTATCATTCCTGCATCTAGGACATTTGGTGCTGGCAGGCGACCTTCGGTCGTCTCCGACGAGGTCGCCTGCCGTTTGCCTGCTCGGGTTAGGCCGACAACGCGTCTGGCTTGTGGTCTCCGAGCCAGGCGTGCCGGCCCGCCTCAGCGAGTTCGGCCTGGCGCTGCCGCCAGTCCGGCATCCAGAGATACATCCGCCGTTGCCATCCGCGGCCGTGGGCGCGTCCGCCGGGCTGGGTGGCGTGCGCCTGCTCGTGGACGAGCACGTACTCGACGAGCCGCATCGGCAGGCCGAACACAGCCCAGTGCAGCGTGGTCCTGTGCTTCGGCGGCCCCTCGTAGATGCCCCAGCGGCACCGGCCGAGGTCGCGCACGACGTAGCTTAGGCCGGTGATGCGGCCGCCCAGTTCGTACTGGCGTCCCTCGCGGCGCAGCCAGGCGAGCCCGACCTGCTGGTACAGCTCGATTACCGCTCGGCGGACCAGCTCTGGCCGCTGTCTCCGCGCGGCGAGGACGCCGTCGGGCGTGATCAGGGGCAGCTGTGCGTTGCCCGCGGGCGGGGCGTCGACGAGCTGGAGTCGGTAGCGCCGGCCGAGGAGGTCGAACTCCTCGCCGTCGGCGAATTCCTTGACCGCGTGGTCCGGGGCCAACCGGGTGGCGGTGTCGACCTTCTCGGTGATCCATCGACGATGGCTGTCGACAAACCGCGCAACCTGGTCCGGGACGGCTGTCGGCGGGATGAGCACGGCGATACCTCCTCCCGGATTGACCTGGATGCCGGTTGTACGGCGCCGTGGACGGATGGCCACCTCGACCTGCCACTCGGGCGGCAGGTCGAGGGCGGCCAGAGCGGCTCGGACGGCGTCGGGGTCGGTCATCGCACTCCCTCCTGGTAATTGATGTGCTCGACCGAGCTGGCCACCGTGGCTGCGCCGGTGCGCAGCAGCTCGTTCACGCCCTGCGATGTCGCTGAGTGGATCGGGCCGGGTACGCCGTAGACCCGGCGGCCGAGTTCTCCAGCGGCTCGGGCGACGGCGAGGGCGCCGCTGCGCTGCCCTGCCTCGACGATGACGGTCGCCGCAGCGAGAGCGGCCAACAGCCGGCACCGCGCGTGGAACCGGATGCGGGCCGGTGGTGTGCCGATCGGGTACTCGCTGACCAGCAAGCCGCCCTGCTCGATCAAGGTCTGATGGAGCCGAGCGTGCTGGTGCGGATGGGTCAGGTCGACGCCGTTGGCGAGCACGGCGATCGTCCGGCCCTCAGCAGCCAGTGCGCCGCGGTGCGCCTCCTCGTCCACACCCAAGCTGCCGCCGCTGACGACGGTCGCCCCGGCGCGGGCGAGCTCGTAGCCAAAGTCCGCGGCGATCGTGTTTCCGTACGCCGAGGAGGCACGGGCGCCCGTGACCGTGACGGCGAGGCTGGTGAGCTCGGCCAATGAGCCGCTGCCGCGCACCCACAGCGCGAGCGGAGCACCGAGGCTGGCCAGGCCGGTCAGCCGCCCGAGCGGCCAGTCGCCGTCTTCGGGCGTGAGCAGCCGCGCCATGCCGTTGTCGAGTGCCCGCAGGTCGTCGTCGATCTGGGCATCGGGCCGCGTGATCTCGCTGAGCACGGCGGTAGGGGCGGTGCGGTGCCGGATCTGCGCGACGGCGTCGACTGGCCCGTGGACCGCGACATACTGGTGGATGGCGGGGGCTGGGGGTTCGGCTGCGCGCAGCAGGAACAGCCTGGCGTGCATTTCATCGCGTGAAGGCATGGTGGCACTCCTGGATGGTTGGGTTTGGTGGGTCGGTGAGGTTCCGCGCCTTGACCGGCGCTGGGCCGGATCAGGGCTCTGTGCGGTCGTGCAGCGGGATGGGCAGGCGGTGACCGATCAGCTCGCGCCAGCGGGAATCGCTGGTGTGGATGTGAGCACCGGAGGCCATGAACCACGTGCCGGGCGGGGCATCGGCCGGGCGCGCGACGTATCGGCCGTACTGGAAAAGCAGGTAGACGCCCGGCGCGTCGTTCGAGGGTTCGAAAATCCGGGCGAACGCGGGCAGCGTCCGCTCCTTCCCGACGCCGAGGATGGTCACGTAGCGGACGCGGGAGGACAGACCGTTGTTCGGGCAGTGGATCGGGCCAGTCAGGATCTCCGCGCGGAGTCCCTTCCGGACGACCGGGACCTCGATGACGCCGTCTCCGAGTTCGGGGATCTGGTCGAGTTCCGTGATGCCCCAGGGTGTCTCGGTGTACGCCGCGAGAAGCCGGTAGGCGGGGACGTAGTCGGCGCCATGGCACACAGTGGCTTTGGCCTCGGCGGGCAGCCGGGTTAGCACCGTCTCGCGTAGGCGGTTCGTCCAGGCTTGCGCCTCGCTTGTATGCCAGCCGATCGTGCCGCTGGCCTGGTACTCGTAGCACTCCAGCAGGCACAGCACCGCGATCGGATGTAGCGCGCGGTCGGTCACCGTCGCGACGTAGTCCGGCGGCTCTCCGTCTTCCTGCTCGACGTAGCGGCGGGGTCGGTGCTGCTGAAGCAGCATCTGGCCGACCGGGGCGAGGTCGTCGAAGACGCCGATCAGGCCGAATTGCAGGCCGGCGTTGACGAGTCCGTCGATGTGCGCTGGGTGCAGGTCGAACCGAGACATAACGGTATCCCTTCAAGAGATCGGAAATTTCGGTGAGCGGTTCAGGCCGCGTTGCTACGGCCTTGGCCCTCGACGAGGGTTTGCTGTACGACGGCGATGGCCGTGTCGACGCGGCGTTCCAGCCGGGCCAGTGCCTCGTCGGTGTGGTCGGCCCAGGCGTCGGCGAAGCTGTCGAGCTCCTTGTCCAGCGCCTGGGCGGGAGCGACCGCGTAGAACTCCTCCTGGGTCGGATAAGTCCCGTCGGAGCGTCTGCGAAGCCACAGCCGGCGGTGGGTATCTCGATCGCCATCGCGGGCCGGTGCTCCGGCGATCTCCTCGTTCTTCGTCAGCGGGACGTCGACGAGCCGGCTGAGTTCTGTCAGCGCGGTGTGGACGGTGCGGTGTCCACCGAGCAGGACGCTGTCCACGGACCGGGCCGCGTTGGCCGGCGCGTAGTAGAGCCGGCGTACGCGGTAGATGGCCCACGGCATCGTCTTCATGCGGGCGACGGCGAGGGTGATGGGCTCGGTCACCTGGTCACGGTGCAGTCGCGTGATCAGTGACTTACCGGGCCCGAACAGGCCCGATCGAGGGTTGAGCGCCAGACAGACGTACTCGTCGATGATGTGCTGTGCTGCTTCGGTTGGGAGCGCGGCAAACCGTGCGAGTTGCTCGGGCCAGCCGGATTTGTTGCCAGCGTAGGGACAGTGTCGGCAGCAGCTTTTCGGCCACGCCACGCCGAGTTTGCGATACAGGTAGTCGAGGCAGTCCTGTCGGCTCCATCCCCATTCGTGGAGCGGGTACGTTGGGATGCGTTGTCCGCCCATGGAATACGCGGAATCGCGCGTGATCCTGGTTCCCTCGTGGACGTTGAACCCGATGGCGTGAATGTAGGTCCTGTCACCGAACTCGTTGGCCCGCCACGCATCCTGCGGTGCGCCTTTCGCTTTTTGGCTACACTTCCGAACTCCGCCGAGCTGCGGCATGGTGCCGGTGACGCGGTTCTCGCGGGACAGCTTGTACACCCCGTCGAGGTGCAGCCGGTACGGTTGTCGGGTGTCCTGGAGTACGGCGACGCCGTCCTTTCTGGTCGGGCCGTTGCGGGCGACTTCAACCAGGCGGATGTCGTGCTTGCGGAGCAAGGGAAGAACGTAGTGCTGGACCAGTCTTCCGGTGGTGCTCCACTCGTCTCCGGTCTGGGCGATGACGACGACCAGGTTCGAGAAGTCGGGCGCGATCGTCTCAGGTCGAGCGGACGGATCGGTGAGCATGCGGAGGATTCCTGCTGTTGATTCCGCGCCCATCCCGTACGACCAAACGTAGGGCATTAGGTCGAGGGGTTCGGCAGTTGTTCGTGTCCTCCTTTGCATGTTGTCCTCCGTGTGGATGTCGTTGCCGGACAGGCGATCTGTGTGGGTCGTCTGCGGGGTTAGAAGATGTTCGGCAGGCGCCAGGTGATGGGCCGGATACGCAGGGGCCGCGTGCCGGCGTAGGAGGCGGCGAGGTTGCCGTGGTCGGTGATGACCCGATAGCCGGCGAGCCACACGGCGAACCACGGTTCGGCAGCAGCGCCTTGGCGGGCCGCCGCGTCGGGCGCTGACAGCATGTTCGTGTCCAGCCGCGGCAGGGACGAGCGATAGTGCTCCAGTCGTCCGCCGATCATCGGGCAGGACTCGCTGGTGTACGCGGCGCACCACGGGTGTAGCGCTGGCTCGCTCGTGCACTGCCGTGGTAGGTCGGACAGTCGCATCATCAGCACGGCGCGGTGCTCCAGTGGCAGGCCACATACTCCGCACCACCGGTTGAGCAAGGCGCGGCCCATTCGTTCGCGGTCGACCGAGCCGAACAGGTATCGACCGTCGGTCGTGCGGGGCGTGACCCAGGGCACGACGAGACCGCCCACGGTCGGGAGGTGCTGTAGCGACAACGGGATCGGGGGCACGGTGACGTCGTTCATGATCCTTTCTCCTGTCTCCATGGGGTTATGGCATCGCGCACGCACGCGAAGGCCCGTGCGCGACGCTGAAAGTGGGTGAATGACGGCCAGGCGACTAGCCCGCGTCGGACTCGACTGCCGGCCTGTCAGGCTGCGCGTGACGTCGTGTCACGTGCGCGCTTGTTGGTGTGGCTGCCGATACGGAGTTCGAGCCGCACGGTCTGGTTGTGGCAGCGGTACAAGGCGCGCGGGTCGAGCCAGTCGGTGTCCCGGCCGTCGTCCGGCACGAGGCCGATGGCGGTGCGTACGCCGAAATCATCATCAGCGTCGGTGAACAACGTGCCGGCGCCGAGCGTGATCTCCTCACCGACCGAGGGCGTGACGGGTGCGAGGGACCGCGCGATGTCGCCACAGTGGCCGGAGTGGCGGGTCTCGACCACGATCGCGACGAGTCGTCCCGGTTGTCCGACGGGTGCGTTGTCGAACGAGACGTAGTCCTCGGCGTCCGGGCCGGTGAGCAGGAAGACGGTGCCGTAACGGTCGGACTGGCGCTCGAACCTCGGCCACCATAGTCGGCCCTGGCCGAGGTCGATCGTGGCTGTTTCCTCGGTGCATTCCGCGGTTGCGTCTTGCTCGGCGGCGGGGATGATGTCGGCCATGGACAGGTCGTTGCGGAACCGGTGCCCGATCTCGGCTTCCAAGTCGGCGTACTCGGCAGCCAGTTCCGGGCGTAGTTGCGCGGCGCGAACGAGATCCGCGCGGCTGGCAAGTACGCAGAGGGAGCACGACAGCCGGGTCATGCCCTGGTCGTAGGCCGGGTGGTACGGCACGCCGGACGCATGGATGCGTTGCCATACCTGGGTTTCGGTCCAGTCGTGAATCGGAAGCCAGGTGTCGACGGTGCGCCGGCCGCTGCTGGCGGCCTCGTCACGGCTCAGGCGAGCCTTCTTCAGCCGTGCCCGCGATTCCTCAGCGCGCAGGCCCATGCAGTTCAGCACGCGGGCCGGACGGCCCAGATCACCGAGCTCGGCGACCAGTTGCGTGATGAGTTTCCTTGCAGGACCTCGCTTCTGATCCGAAGTGCAGTAGCGAGCCGAGGCCGAAGGCCAACGCCCGCGGCGGCGAACCTGGTCGAGGAGCAGCCCTTGCTCGCGGTGGCGTTGTTCGTAGCGCACCCCGTAGTGCCCAGCCTGGGCACGGGCGAGTTCACTGGTACCGGGCCACTCGACGTGTCCGAGCGCGCAGTGCAAGACCGTGATGCGATCGAGAACTCCCGCGGCCTCGGCGAGGACACAGACCTCATCGAGCATTGCTTGCGAGTCCTTGCCGCCGCTGCTGTTGACGAGGATGACGTCATAGGCGGCGAGGTCCGGCATTTCGGTGGTTGACGCGTGCATGAGTCACCTCTTCATTAACGTGACGCGATTTGATGTCCTGAGTGGACGAACAATGGAGCTGTCCGGCGGTGCGCGAATGGCGCGAGCGCGGGGTCGACGCTCGCGCGATCGGTTTGTCAGCCCTCGAACGTGACGTCGCCCTGGACGCAGATGCGCAGTGGAACCGTGCTGTCCTTGTCGCTGCGCAGCAGCCACGACTCGGTGTCGTCGAGATCGATCGAAACTCGGAACTGCCGGCTGGCCGGATCGACGTAGAGCGCGACGTGGACTCCGGCGACGGTGATCGTCGGCCGTTCGTCCTCGTTCGTCATCGGCTCGAAGATGGCGGCACGGTTGGCCGTATCGGCGACGACAGACAGATCGGTGTTGGCGGCGCTGTTCATGATGATCTCCTCGGAAGGCGTGCAGCCCCTCATCGCCGGCCCGCGCGGACGCGGGCCGGTGTGGCGTGGATGCGGGTAGGTGGTCCGACCGCGTGGCCGGGGAACCGCGGTACCTGGTGCTAGCGGGCGGCGTCTGGCCCGCGCTCCGCCGCGGTGATGTCGCGGTGGTCCGTGCTGCGGTAGCTGGTGTCACGGTCGCTCGTGGGCGTCCAGCCCAGCGCGGCCAGCAGCGGCCGGACACCGGCCCACCACCCACCAGGAAACCGCCGGAAGAGCCATTCCTCGGCGGTGTAACGGTCTAGGTCGGCAGCGGGCCGCGGGATCACGATCGAGGTGGGACTCAAGCTGAACAGGTCGATCGTGATCACGAGAGCGCGGAAGGTGCCGCCAGACGCGGGACCGATCATGCTGGCGCTGGGTGCTGCGTTGATCAGCGTGGCGTGGTACCGGGTGGCGTCACCGGGGGCCCACCACGCCCAGCGCGGGCGTTCCGTGGGGACGTCGATCTCGGCGATGAGTTGCCGGGCATCGTGAATGTCGTAGGTAGTCATGGCGGTTCGAGCTCCTTCGGATGTGTATCAGCCCATGCAGCGCGATGCCCGCTCCGTGGCGAGTTGGTGCTGGGGAGGGCACCGCGCTGAGGTGCGTAGCTGGTTGCCGGAGTGGTCAGAAGTGGCGGTGTCGCCGGATGGAATGCTCGACAGCGATGGTGATCGTGTCGCCGTTGGTCTGCACGCTCGCGTCCTGGTAGAGCGGCCAGGACCAGACGCAGTCGCGCCCGTCGCAGTAGATGCGGACGTGCCCGTCGTCGTTTTCCTGGAGTACCAAGGGAAGTCGGTGCCGCTCGGGCTCCGGGCGGCGGGGCGCGTTGCCCGGCAGGGTAAGGCGTGAGCCGTCGTGAAATCCCACGTCGACCCCGCGCTCGGCGAGATGCTGCACGACGTGGCTGACCAGGTCTTGCGCGTTGACCTTGCCGACGGCCGAGCCGGGCCGAGCGGGATTTTCGAGGTAGTTGTGCACCAGGTCTTCCAGCGTTTCGACCAGAAGCATCGGTGAATCCTTTCGCGAGAACGGGTTGCCTGCCGGGAGCGATTAGCCCCAGTTGCGGTGTTCGCGGTTCCACTTGGCTTCGACCTTGGGCGCCAGTTCGGCGCGCAGGTCGTCCTCGGTCCGGCCGTGTTTGGCGGCGAGCGCGGCCAGGATGAGCTGCGCATCCTCGTGGTACTCGGCGATGGTGTCGCGGTGGAACGCGAGGTTGCGCTTGGTCAGGAGCCGGGCGTAGGACAGCGCGTCGATGTAGGAGCGCCGCGCGGTGAACTCGGTGTCGATCTGCCCGTATTGCTTGGTGCGTAAGGGTGTTCCGTCAGGTGCGGTGATCGCTTTGGCGGCTTTGGCTTTCGCGCGTTCGGCCTTCTCCGCTTCCCGCGCGAGTTGCTCGGGGGTCTTGATCCGGCTGGGCCGGTTGCGGACCTCGACCGGCGCGCTGGGGTAGCACTCGGTGCACGCGGCCTTGCCGGCCTGCTCGACGATCTCGGTCTCGTCGTGCCCGGAGAACTGGGTGAGCCAGGCGAACCGCGTGGACGGGAAGCACGTTCGGCACAGCATGGTGCGGTGGACGTGGCCTCCGGTGTTGAGGACCAGCCAGGCGCGGGTCCAGCCGCCCCGGCGTTCGAACTCCGCATCGAGGGGGCGCGCGGCGGCCTCGCACTCGGCGATCGTCTGGCGGGCCTGTTCGATCCGGGGCTGCAACTCGGTCGCGTACTCGGCCATGCCGTCGTTCACCAGACGGCGGACGCGGGCGGTGAGCCCGTTGACGGTGTCGGTGGCCTTGGCATGCTCGATACCGAGCCGGGCGAGCTCTTCGTCGATCTCGGACGGGGTTGCGGTCGTGGGGTCGTCGATAGGCATGGTGGTTCACCTCGGAACGGGTTCGGGCCAGGCCGTGTCGGCCAGGCGGGGGCGTGGGAAGGCGTCGCCGGTGCGCCAGGCGCGGATGGCGGGGGCGAGTTCGCTGGTGACGGCGCGGTCGAGGTCGCGGATGTCGATCGCGGTCCGGCCGGTGCGGCGGGCGTCGGCCCACAGGTCGAGGACCTTGGTGAGGCTGTCGGCCAGCAGCGCGGTCAGCGCGGTGGGCGGGTAGTCCTCGGCGACCGCGGCCAGCAGCCCGGCCATCTCGGTCAACGGCAAGCCGGGGGTGGTGTAGTGGTCGAGCTGGCGGACCGGCAGCGTGACCACGTTCTCGGGTCCGGGCTCGGCGCCGGCCAGGGTGACCGCGCCGAGCTGGACGTCGGCGCCGAGTTGGAAGACGTAGACCCAGAGGCCCATGCAGGTGGTCGCGCGGGTGAGCGACTGGCGCGGAAGGTGGCGGGCCCGTGCCACGTCGAGCGCCTTGGCGCGGTTGGCGGGCACGGTGAGCACGTCGTCCAGGTGGGCCCGTGACAGGTCGAGGCGGTCGTAGAACTTCACGAACACGAGGGACTCCCCTTTCGGTGTGGTGGAGCGGGTTCAGGCGCGGGTATGGGCGAGTGCGCGGGGTGGCAGAGCGGTGGTGGTCCAGCCGTAGAGGTCGAAGACCTGGCGGGCGTGGGAGCGGCAGTAGAGGTCGAAGGCGCCGCCCTGGCCGGCGTGGGTGGCGCGGCGGTGGCAGTAGCGCGGGGGTCGGCCGTCGCCGAACTCGGTTTGCCAGGTGCACGCGCGCAACCGGTGGACGCGGATGACGAGGCCAGGGCCGCCGTTGATGCCGGCCCAGCGGCCTCCGTCGACGTCGGTGGCGTGCCAGACGTAGCGGGTCCACATCCCGCCGGACGGGGTGTAAGTGCGCCGGCCGACCTGGTGGACGTCGTGGGGGTCGATCGTGGCCAGGTGCCCGCCGGGCCAGGTGGTCAGCGCGCGACCGGCCGAGGACACGTAGGCGACGAACGTGTTCGCGCGGGTCATCGCGTGGCGTTCGCGTTCGTCCGAGCACGGGTAGCAGCTCGTGGCGCCGGTGGTGGGGTCGATCGCGCGGCCGGTGCCGATCCCGCTGGGGTCCGGGGTGGGCGGGTGGCCGCAGTCGAGGATGTCCGCCACGGGGGCGGTGAAGGAGGTGGTCATGGCGGCATCGGTCCCTTCAGGCCGGTGACGAGCGGAATCGGGAATGCGTAGGCCGGCCGTTCGGCCACCGGAGGCGGCTCGAACGGCCGGAGGTGATCAAGTGAGGTGTCCGAAGGTGTCCAGCAGCCGGGCGAACTCGGCCACCCGGTCGTGCGGGACGCGGACCGTGAACACCGAGTCGGACGCGCCCGAGCGCACGCAGACGCGTCCGTGGACGCCTGCGTCGACCGTGCCGAAGTGGAAGTCGGTGGCCTGGTCTCGGCGCTGCACGCCCAGGCGGGCCGCGACGGTCACGGCGAGTTGCTCGCGAGCGGCGGCGATGCCGTCGCTGGCGTGCTTCTCGTCCCGGGCCGCGTGCAGCGCGGCCTCGTAGTTCGGCAGCAGCCGGCGCCGGATCTCGTGGGCGATCATGTCGGGCGGTTTGCCCTGGTCGACGGTGATCTTGTGGTCCTGCTTGTGGTCCTGCGGGACGTGGTTGCGCAGGAAGCCGAGGTGACCGGTGATGATCAATCGGCCCTGGTCGGTCTTGCGGCCGGTGGTGGTGCCGTCGATCAGGTCGAGGACCTGATCGTTCGGTCCGGCGAGGTGTGCTTCCGAGCCGTCGTCGGCCTTGCCGGTGTAGGCGCGCCACCCGGTTCCGAGGTGCTCGGCGACGGTGTGCGCGAGGTCGAGGGTGGTCATGGAGTTCTCCCGTGGGTCGGCGGCCAGCCCGAGACGCGCCGGCCGAACTGGTGGTGAGGTACGGCGGCAACCGGCGCACGACGGGGCGCCGGCCGACCGTCAACGGGGACGGCCGACCGGCGGGAAAGGAGAGACGGAGGTCAGCGGCAGTGGCCGGTGATCTGGACCAGGTGGGCCATGTCGACCACGGGCCCGGCCCAGTAGCGGACGTGGGCCGGTTCGTTGCCGATTCCCCAGACGGAGAGCCGGAAATCGGGGTCGCTTGGGCAGGCCCACACGGAGCGCTGACCGGGCCCGTTGGGCGCGGGGGCGCCGTGTTCGTCGCATCGGTCATCGACGACCAGGCCCCCACCCCAGGACGACCGCAGGTGCGCGAACACCCGGACGTACGAGGCGTCGAATGGCGCGGTGTGCGCTTCCTGTCGGGTCGCTGCCCATTCGGCCAGTGCGTCCGCGGACAACGGCCGGCGGGAGGTGATCACGGCGCGCACGGCGTCGGCGTCGGTGAGCCGGCCGTGGTCGCTGCTGTCCGCGTAGGCCAGTGCGCACGGCCCGGTGAACCACAACGTGATCCACTGCGGGCCGCGATGCCAGCCGCGCGCATAGCCGCGCCGGTCGCCCAACTCGGTGATCGGGATCGGCGGCAACACGCCGTCCAGGCCCCGGTCCGGTCGGGGCGTCCACCCGTGTGCGCGGAGGTCGTCGTCCACGATCGGGTAGATCATGTCTGTGGTCCGGGCGCCGGAGTAGCCGCGTGCCGCGCGGCTCAACGTGTCCGCCAAGCCGTTCATGCGGCCGGTGACGTTGCGCAGGCCCTGCACCGGCATGGGGTGCGAGCTCAGTGCGTCGTCGTGCAGGTCGGCGACCTGGCAGCGGAGTTCCTCCGCGAGCCTGGCGAGGCTGGTGAGGCTGGCGGCCTGCACGCGGTTCACCGTCTCCAGAGACTCGGCCCGTGCGCGTTCCCGGTCGAGTTCCGCGCGCAGTGTGTCCAGTGTGGTCGGGTGGTCGCTGGTCATTGTGGGTGCTCGCTTTCGTCGGTCGAATTGCGTGAATGTGCGAAGGTGATGGGAAAGGGGGTCACTGTTCGGCGAGCACGCGGTCGAGCTGATCAAGGAAGTAGTCGACGTCCGTGTTCGGGCGCATCGCGTCGCCCGAGGGCATCCAGTCGAAGTCGTCGACGTAACCGGTGCTGGCGACCTGGTCGAAGGTGTCGACGTAGTCGGAGTGGTTGCATTCGCAGCAGTCCGGCGCGGTCACCGGGTACAACTGACTGCCGACGTTCCGGGACGCGGTAGCCAGCGCGCGGTCACGGAAGGTTGGCGCGGTGTAGGTGGCAATCGCGGTGACCACACGAGCGGCCGGGAATCGGGCGAACAACTCGGCCAACACGTCGTAGTGGGCGTGCCAACACGCCGAAATCGTGCGGCGCCTGCCGTTCGGGCCGGTGCCCTTGCCGAACGCGGACGCGCTTCCCTTGGCACCGCAACCGGCCGTGTCGGTGGCGCGGAGGGTGAACGTGGCGCGGGGGCCGGCGCGGTTGCTGCGATCCTCGCCCGTGCGCACGGTGATGTTTCCGTCGTAGAGCGCGCTGGACACGTCGCGTACGACGTGGTGGATATCGGTGAGGGACACGCCGTACACGAACATGGTTGAGCTCCTTACTGATTCGGAAACGGTGGTGATGACGTGCGCGCGGATGAGTCGAACAATCCGCAACGGAAAATCAGGCCGTTGCAACCGTTGCGCGGGGGTGAGAGCTGCGCGGCGCCCGTCATGAACGGGCGCCGAGAAACGCGGCTAACTAACGGTGACATGTCCGGGCGAGCCGGACTATGGTTAGATCCAGGAATCGACGCGGTGGACGGTGGCGCCACATTTCTTGGCGACGTAGTCCGCAGCATCCGCCAGGGTTGAGAATCGGTAGCGGTAGGCGGACAGCGGCACCGGAACGGGCGCCCCGTCGGTGGAATCGATGCGCCAACGTCCGCGCGGTGCGCGTTCGCAGGCGACGAACGCGCACCCGTCACGGGTGAACGCGACCGCGCTATCGGCGTCCTGTTCGCCGTAGGTGTCGTCAGTCATGACGTAGCCGTTCTGGGCGTACTGAAAGTGGAGCTCAACGACGTTGTCCGTGTCGGTGGACATGTGCTCTCCCTTGGCGTTGTCCGGTCTGGGTAGGTCGCGTGCGCGGGTTTCAGGCCCAGCGCGGTTGGAATTCCTCGGACAGTCCGTCAAAGGTCCACGCGCCGAAAATGCGGAACTTTCCACAACGCACGCGCACGTGTCCGCACGGCACACAACCGCTTGGGGTGAACGTGGTGTGTTCGCCGCGGCGGTAGGCGCCGCGCGTGGCGGTGACCAGCACGGCGATTTCGCCGCGCGGGGTGTACCCGGTCACCTTGGCCGGTACGAGTCCGGGAAAACTGTCAAGGAAGATAAGATCACCGATCCGAATCACGGTCATCCGAATCGAATGGCGTTGCGTGTCAGTCATTGCGATACCTCACTCGGGATGCGTTAGGCGGCGGACTGGTAACCCGTGCCGGGGCAATTGGCGAGATGGGGCAGGTAGACGGTTCGGAAGTCGTTCCATGCGCGTTCGGAATTCGCGCGGGCCCGGTTGCGCCCACGGTCCAGCCGGTTGGGGCCGCGCCGTTGTTCGGCTTCCTGGTTGAGCCGTTGACGGGCGAGCCAGGTCACGGCCTGCACCTGGTGTGCCGAGACCCGTTCTCCCGTGCGTGCGGAGACCAGCTCCGCGGCACGGCGGTACAGGCTCACCACGTGGTCGTACTGCCGCCGGGAAACCGTTCCGTCCTTGCGACGGAACCCGTTGACCGGCGCGGAGTCGTACTCCTCGGAGGTGAGCGCGCAACCGTGCGCCACCGACAGCGCGTGCCGGTCGATCACGACGCGCGGGTCATCCGGGTCCTGATCTCCGCCGAACTCGATCAGGTGGGCAAAGTCGCGGATCTTGGGACCGTTCAGGATGTCCTCATACCGCTCACCGGCGAGCAACCGGTCAGCGGCGCGTTTCTGCCCGGTCGTGGCGAACATCCCGGAACCGGGCCCACCGATTCCCTTACCCTCTCGCAGTACGCGAGCGGCGTTAAGGACGTTGCCGATCCATCCTTGCTGAGGCGAGTAGATCGCGAGCATTCCGGCGCCCAGATGGGCGTCACCGTTCGCGATGGCGGTTGCCACGTGGTGCGCGTCGGCATACCAGCGCATTCCTTGCGCGATTTCGTCGGGTGTGGCCTGTTCCCAGTGCCACACGATGTTTTCGTGGCTCACGGGGTGTGCCCGGAACCAGGGGTGATCGCTGGGGGCAGGCATGACAATTCAATCCTTAGGTTTGGTTCACGGTCACCGGCGAGTCGTCCCACAAGCGGGACCATCCCGACTGCGCGGGACGTGCGGCGGCCGTCCGTACGTATTTGTCCAGGGCGAGCAATTCGCGTCGTACTTCTCCGACGTCCAATTTCCACAGTTCACGGGAGATCTCGTCCCGCACGCGGTCAAGGTCAATCGCGCCCGATGACGCGAGTGAATACAGAGCGGACGACATGCCGCCGTGCCACTCGGACGCAATGCGTCGCGCTTGCCCGTCGCTGATCATGACGATAACTGCACTCATGGTTTGCCCCTTGGTTCACGCCGCGATCGTGACTGGAACGGATTCCATGGCGGAAAAATCGAAAATGGCGAGCTGGGCGGTTTCCCGCGCGAGCGTCATTGCCTCGGACAGGTCTGCGGTCACGACGGAAACGTCCAGGTAGACGCGACCGGTCGCAGGGTCGCGCCATCCGCCGAGAACGCGACCGGGCAGTGAGAGCGCGTCTTTCGCTTGCCCGATGTACTCGTGCAGGTCGTTACTGGTCACGGGACCATCAAAAATGCGTTCGTGTTCCGGGTGTACGGCAACCGCGTAGCCGGTACGGACGTCGGAACCGTCGTCAGGCTTGACGGAAAAGCCACCGTCGGGAACGGACAGAGCGTCCGCCATGGCGTTAATCCGGGTGGACCAATCGATCAGGGTCATAGTCATGGCGGTACTCCGTTTCGTGTACGAAAGTGGTTGCCTGGCAGCGATTCAGGCCAGTTGTGAACTGGCATCGAAACGCGCAACTCTCGCCGTTGCGAGATCTCCGCAAAGGGGACATATCCTGTATCCGTGCAATACGGCACTACTCGCGTGGTGAGGGTTGCGCGTTCCGATGGCACATTCCCTGAATCTCTAAACACTGTTGGGATAAGCCGTTATGTCTAGCGCGCAACGCAAGGAACCATGCCCGTATGGGTTTGGCGTGCTATGGGTGGGCGAGAGCGACGCTCTCAAGCCAGAAAAACCCAATGTCGGCAACCGCCTAAGACAACCCCGAACGCCTACACATTGCGACGTTTGTCGGTGCTAGACCACCATTGACTTATCTTGGGGACACACCTGTGGCAGGCATGCCATTTATGCGCGCTACTCCGCTCTATAGCAAGAGCTTTACGTCGCGAAGCTGCAAGCGTAGTTACTACGCATTCCAGAATAGAAATGCGCGTTTGGCTACGCGTCGTTCTTCACGCTGCTCTGCACGGATTCGCTGCTGTCCGCACGGCCCAAGCCGCTGCCCGCGCTATACGGGACTTATGGTTGTTGTCGTTAGGAAAGACGCCGTGGTGATCGACTCGCAGGGACGCCGTGCCCTGGTCCTCGTCGCCTCCTCGGTAGCTGTCCTTCTGGCATGTCTATTAGACACCCAAGTAGGACACTCCGCAAGAGGGTACGGCCTTGCCGTGACCTTGCCGTTACATGATCTTGTGCGAGTGCTGGTCAGGCGCTGTTCGTGCCGGCAACACGCGGTTGCATAGGGAAGCGAGCGGAGCGAGCGACCGGGCACGGCGGAGCCCCCGGCGGACGCGACCGGGCACGGCGGAGCCCCCGGCGGACGCGACCGGGCACGGCGGAGCCCCCGGCGGACGCGACCGGGCACGGCGGAGCCCCCGGCGGACGCGACCGGGCACGGCGGAGCCCCCGGCGGACGCGACCGGGCACGGCGGAGCCCCCGGCGGACGCGACCGGGCACGGCGGAGCCCCCGGCGGACGCGACCGGGCACGGCGGAGCCCCCGGCGGACGCGGACAGCTCATCTCTTGGTTTTTTTATTTACGAAATGGCGAAATGCCGAGAATGGCGAACCGTGAGTGTTCTGATCTCCAGATTTCACCCTCGCGATTCAATCCATGGAGAACTCAAGCGAGTTGAGTATTGACAAGCGTTCGAAAATGTGTTTGTCAAGCCCGAGCAATAAGTGGGTGCAAATTGCTATGAGTATCGGGTTCAGTCGAGGTTGATCACCGGCGAAGTGTTGTCTGATTTGCAGCGCCGTGGCGGCCGAGTAGCGAGAGGTGAGGCAATGTATAACCATCAGGCAGCGGGAAGTGGGGTACGAGGAGATGGCAACCTGCGCGGCCAAGGTGACCACATGATCATGAGTAGCGGCAGGCGACCACCCACCCAAATCGACTGTTCATATGCCTGCCGGCCACCGAGTCGGGGGTCACATCGGTAGCCCCTGGCACGCCTGTGACCAGGTGCTTCGGCGCGCCGGGCGGTTACCGCTCTAATAGGCAACTCGACAAGACCGTGGCCTGGTATGTCACCGGGACACTCCACTTCGCTCACGCAGAGTGCCGTTGATCTACTAGTTGATCACTCGATGTGGTGACACTGGCGTGTACTAAGTAGAAATACGCTGCGCCGGGTACCCCGTTCGGCGTAGCGTTGACAACCTTGACACTGATCAACCGAGGTGGCTGATGACGACCGAAATTATACGCCCTCTGGTCGGAAAGGAGGCGATGGAGATTTTTGGATGTGGGGGCTCGCCTGTGCCGCGGGGGCGGGGTGCCGGCGGGCCGAAGCGACTGAACATGGAGTGCGTAGATGGTAACGGGGGACGCTAGGTTTCTGCAGCGGTCGCGGGATCTTCGCCACCTGCTGAATGGGGAGTGGATCGTGCACACGTTGGTGGCGTTGAGTGCTGGTCCGCTGCATTACAACGAGCTTCACGCCGCCATCCAGGAAATGACAACCTTTGATCCGTGGACGGGAACCGTCCGCAGGATTCAGAGCCGAGCGCTCGGTCGGACGCTGCGGCGGATGGAGACCTCCGGGCTGGTGGACCGGTTCGAGGAGAGGACCTTTCCGCGCTCGGTGGTCTACTCGCTGACGCCGGCCGCCGCCGACCTGTTGGCTCGGACGAGGCCACTGATCGACTGGGCGGAAGAGCATGCCGATCTGTTCGAGCGTCTGCAGAAGGCACAAGCAGAGGGCGACCAGACGCAGGACGACGATCAGCCCGACTGAAGCACGGCCTGGCTCCTTGGGTCAGCTGGCGGCGGCGTCCGAGGACACAGTCCGGCGGGTGCCTCCACGGCGTTGGAGGAAGTCGGCGAGGTTGAGGGTGTCGGCGCTGGGGTGCTGGTCGATCTCGTCGAGCGTGGTCTTCAGTAGCGCGAGGGTGCGCGGAATCGCGGCGTACTGGCCGAGGCGAGCCTGGGTGCGGACGATGTCGCGGTAGACGCCTTCGTTGTACCGGTCGAGCTTGCGGGTGCGTTCCAGCAGGGTGAGCATCGTTTCGGGGTCGGTGTCGCCGTGCGCGCGGATCAGCGTGCCCAGTGCGTCCAGGACGTCGCGGCGGGTGGCCTCGCGGAACGGTTCGATCCAGGGCACGAGCAGGTCTTCGGCGAGGTCGCCGTGGTAGAGCTCGATGGCCTCGTGCAGCTGAGCCCGGACGTCGGCGCCGGCTCGCCGGGGTGCCTGCAGGGCACGCTGTAGTTGCCAGAAGTCGACGACGACGAGGTCGGCGTTGAGTTGGTAGCGGCCATCGTCGTTGAGGATGAGATTGCTGATCAGGCCGTCGGTGGCGTCGGTGAGTGCGCGGCGCAGCATCGACAGGGTGTTGTGGAAGGAGTTGTACGGCCTGGGCGGCCGGCTGTCGGGCCAGACGGCCTCGTTGAGGACCTCCCGGCGAACGCCTTGGGGATGCAGGGAGAGGTAGACGAGGAGTTCCCGCTGCTTCGGAGTGAGCACGCCGTTGAGCTCGCGTTCACCGGCGTCGTCCTCAAGCGTGAGCTGAAGACGCCCCAGCAGCCGCACGACCAGGTGCCGGCGCGCCGTCGGCTGGTCACCGGTGGTCGGCGACGGCGGCTGGTCGCGCTGCGTTGTCTGACCGCTCCTGCACTTGGTCTCTCCGGTTGTGGCGGGTTCGTCGGTACGGTTGGGTGTCGCCGCGGAAACCGGCTGGTCGGGCTGGACATCCATGGGGATGGGCTGGACATCCAGCAACTGGAGACTCGGGATTGGCGCGACCTGCGGGCGTTCCTCCGGTTTGGGTGGACGCGTCGATTCCAGTTGCGTCATTTCCTCGACCGAGCGCTGTTCCGGTACCGGCGCAACGGCCGCGTCGCCGTCTTCGTGGTCCTCGGTGAACGGCACCTGTTGTTCGCCGCTCAGGTCGACGTGGTCAGCTGCGACGAGATCGACGGGTCCTTCGGCGTCACGGAGCACGGTAAGCAAGTCGGTGGCGTCGGTGGCCGGCAGGTTGAACAGCCGCGTGCCGGTGAGGGCATCGCCGAGACCGGGGCTGGTCGCGCTGACGGTGCCGTCGTGGCGCACGAGCACGGTCGCGCCGGGGCGCCATTGGCCAAGGAGTACACCGGCCAGACCGAGGGTCGAGCCGTTGTCGAGGACGGCCTGCAGGCGGCGTTCGGCGTGCGGTTGCGGGCTGGCGAGCAGCACGAGCGAGGCCGGGGCAGTCTGGGCGTCGGTCTCCTCAATGGCGTGCCGGGTCCGGGTGAGCAGAGCCGCTTCCATCTCATCCAGGGCGGCGTCAAGCGTGGCGACGACGCGGACCGTGGACGGAAGCTCCTGGACGGCAACACCGTCGAAGACCAGATGCAGGTCGTCCGCGGGCACGAGAACGCAGATACCGTCGCCGGGCTGCTGTTCGGTCAGCAGGTGCAGCAGCAGCGCGCGGGCGGCAGCGGTGGCGCCGGGGCCGGCCAGGCCGAGGCCGCGGGTGCTGGCGAGGTTCAGGGCAAGCTCGCGCCCGCCCCGCACGCCGACCCGCGTGGGGACGGGGACCGGTTCGTCGTCGGGTTCCAGGGCACCGGCCGCAGTGATGTGGATCCGTGGCGGGGCCGGTGCGAGGTCGACGAACTCCACGTCGTCATTCACCTGCTGGCCGCCGTCGTCGTGTGCGGCGCGCAGGGCGCGAACTACCGGCGCGATCGGGCGCTGCAGGTCGGCGCGGTCGCCGCTGCCGATGCGGTAGCGGCGGCGTCGCCACATCCGAGCCGACACCATGGCGGTGGTGATCGCTCCGGCGAGGCCCAGGCCGACGAACGCCCCAGTCAGCAGGTCCAGCCCCGATCCGGACTGGTTGTTGCTGCTGTGGTCGCCAGCATCCCTCGTCGCGGCCGGTGTCTGGGTGGTGGCCGGCACTGGCTGGGTTGATGGCGTTGGTGTGCTCGGCGCGGTGCTCGTCGGCGGTGGGGGTTGCTGGGGCGGCACCTGCTGCTGCTCGCCGGGCGGATGGTCGTCTGGCGGAGCTGGGATGTAGGCGGTGATCTTCCAGCCGGGTCGCACGAGGTTCGGGTTGGTGAGCGCGCGGCCGTCGGGTTGCTCGACGCCGCGGTTGAGCTGGAACAGCTCGGGCCAGCGGCTGCCGCCGCCGGGACCGTAGACGCGTTCGGCGACCCGCCACAAGCTGTCGTAGATCCCGTCGTGGGGAAGCCGGACCTCCTCGGTGACCTGCACCGTGCCCGGCGGGGCGGGCGCGGTCCGATCGATGACCATCGTGGTCGTTGGTTGGACCGCGGTGGCCAGGTGCACCGTGGTTGCCGTGGTGGGGCCTGGCGTTAGCGGCGCCACGACGGCGACGGGAGCGAGGTCACCGGCCAGCGTGGCAATGGCGGTGGTCGGCACCGTGGACGAGGTCCGGCTGCCGAGCAGGGTCAGCACGATGGTGCCGATCAGCGCCGCGGCCAGCCCGTGCAGCGGGCCAGGCGGACGGACCTGCGGCCAGGTGATCCCGCGTGCCGCGTCAACGGTGCAGCGCGCGACGTCCAGGGCGAAGAAGAACCAGACGATCCAGCACAGCACCGCCAAGGTGTCGAGCAGAAACTCCGAGCTCATGGGGTTGAGCAGGACGGCCTGGATCTCGTCCCAGGTCGGTACGTGGTTGGGCAGTGGCCAGCCAACGAAGCGCACCAGTGCCCATGGCAGCCCGGCGACGAGCGCCAGGAGGACGACGAGCGCGAGCAGACCGCGGACGAACCGGATCGTGGCGGACAGCAGCCACCAGGCGGGGCGGCCTGGGCTCGGTTGCGTCAGCTTCCGGCGCGAGAAGTGCGGGTGTGCGGTCACGGTGAGCTCGATTCCCTGGGGTGTACAGGCTTATGACTCAGCAGTCGCCACGTGAGCCGACGACATCCCGGTTACGTCGGCGATGCGAGGTCATGTCACCGGCACGGGCGTGCGGGTGGACTCCTCCACGGCCGTGCGGGGCGGCGCGACCTCCGGTGGCGTTGCCGGCTGGCCTACCGACGGCTTCTTCGTTGATGGCGTTCCTGCGCGCGTCTCGCTTCTCGTCGCGGACGTGGTCGTCGCCCGCTTGCGCTTGGGGCGGGCCGCTTTGCGATGGGTGAACCACTGGTCGAGGTCGGCGGCCGGCACGTCCGTGAACTTGGCTAGTTCGTCGACACCGATCACGTCGCTGGACTCGGCGAGCACATCGCCAAGTTCGCGTTCGATGTCGGCGAGCGTCTCGGCCACCTCGGCCCGCCGCTGCGCGAGCTCGCCGACACGCTTGGCCGCGGCGGCCCTCCTTGCGCTGCGGGCAGCGTCGGCTTCCTCCACGCGGCGTTCGATCTCTTCAGTCGTCGCCATCCCGGTCTCCTTTCCCGTGGGTGTACTGAGCTGGGCGCGATGGTGCGCGAGGTGTCATGGGAGTACTCCGGAGATTCCGCGTTGCGGTTGGGCTTGCCCGGTTCCGGTGACCGTGATCGAGCCGATGCCGGCCAGACCCAGCAGCTGCGTGGGCTGGGTGATGCTGACCGTCACGTTGACGGTGTTGCCGGCGACGGACACCGTGCCGGTGTGGCCTGCCGCAGCAAGGTAGTTCCGGGCCGCTGTACTGGCTTGTTGCGGGATCAGGCGCAGGGTGCCGTCGGCGCGGTAGGCGGTCAGGTCGATTTCCTGGGCGCCGGCTCGGGCGGCTTCCTGCGCCTCGCCGATCGCGCGAACCTTGGCGGCCAGGGCAAGTCCGCCGTCGAGGACGAGCCCGGCGAACAGCAGGGCGGCGAGCGCTACGACGACGACGAAGGCAGTCACTCGGCCGTCCTCATCCTCGTGCAGCCGGTGCATCCGGCGACGCAGCACAGCGATTGACCTCATGGCGCGCCTCCCGCTTGGGCCAGCGTCGAGGTGCCACGCCACACGTCGACCGGTGAGGAGAAGCTGGATTCGAACGTCCGACTGCCGGGCACGCCGAGCGAGGTCAGGTCCCCCAGACCGACGCTGCACGACACGGTGACGGTCACCGTCGAGCCGGGTTTGAGTCCCTGGGTATCGGTGGACACCGACAGTGATTGGCAGGTGATCCCAGCGGAGGCCAAGGCTGCGCTGGCGGTGGCCTGGGCGTTGGAGGTTGCTTGCGATGGGCTGCGGGCCAGGGTGGCGGCACGGGCAGCCTGGTGGGCGACGTCGTTGATCCGCAGTTTGGTGTCGGCCAGCCGGCCGCAGAACACGACGAACAACAACAGCACGATCAGCAGCGGCGTCAAGAGAGTGAGCTCGGCCGCGGCAGACCCTCGTTCGTCCCGGTGCAGCGTACGAATTCGCCGACGGGCGGCGTCTGCGAACCCTGGGAGACTGTAGGCCGCGGTCATGGTGTCACCGCCCCGGTTCCGGTCGGCGGAGTGAATTTCTCCACGGGCCCAACGGCTTCGGCGTGGACCGTAAAGGTCGCGAACGGGATTACGTTGATCACGGTCCCGGTGACCGTCACGGATGCTTGGGTGGCTCCGCGCTGGACGTTCACTGACGTTCCGTGCAACGGGCCGCTTCCCAGCTGTGCGAGGACACGTTGCCCTTCGGTGTTGCCCGCGGCGGCGCTGCCACCGGAGACCCGCGCCGCGGACAGCGCCTCGGACGCGGCGGCTTGGGCGATGTGGCTGGCGTGCATGTACAGCGCGAACTGAGCGATGAGCAAAATCAGCAGCAACAGCAGCGGGGTCGCGACGACGAGTTCGGCCGTGCCGGCGCCTCGCTGATCCGCTCGCAGTCGGCGCAGCGCGGCCCGCACCCGCGCCCAGCGCGGATGGTCGGGCAGGTGGTGTGCCGTCTCGGAACGAGGCATCGTGGTCACCGACCTACAGGTTGATGCCGTTGGCCTTTTGGGTCACCTTGGTGACGATGATCGCGATGACGGCGATCGCCAGGAGGACCAAGGCGGCGGTCACCACGACGGCTTCGGTGGAGTATCCGCCGTCGTCGCGGTGCAGGCGCTGCAGCTCGGCACGGATGTGTGCGATGAGGATCTGGACTTCGGTGAGCATCAGCTTCTCCCTATGGTTTGGAGTCCTGTGTGGACAGTCCTTGTGGAACTGTCATAGGCCGGCCAACACGCTGGCAAGAGCTGGAAACCCGATGAAAATCAGGAATCCGATGAACAGCATCACCACGGGAAGGCTCATCCGTTCGGTGGCTGCCTGAGCGTCGCCTTCGGCGTCGGTGAGTTCACGAGTGCGCAGGGCGGCGGCTTTGGCCGCGAGGCTGGCACGGACGCGGGCGCCTTCGGTGCCCGCGAGGCTGACTGAGGCGGCGAGCTCGGACAGCTGGTGCACGTCGAGCTCGGTGCCGAGCTGGCCGAGTGTCGACCAGGGTGTGGTGCGGGTGAGTTTCGCGGTGACCAGCGCGCGGCGCAGCTGTTGGAAGGCCCAGCCCTTGCCAATGCCGACGGCATCCGACAGCGCACCGTCGACTCCGGCGCCACCGGCCAGCAGGACCCGGATCAGGTTGAGGTAGGCCGTCAGCGCGTGCCGGAAGGTGGAACGACGCCGCTCGGCTTCCTGCCGGACGTTGATGTCCGGGAACAGGAACCCGCCGAGCGCGAAGACCAGGCTGGCGACCGCCGGGACCTCCCAGGAGAGCCCGACGTCGGCCACAACGAGCAGCAGCTGCATCAGGATCGGCAACAGCAGCCCGGTCAGCGCCAACGTGGCCTTCTCGGCCAAGTGATGTTGGACGCTCTTGCCGGTGACGGCGAGATCATTGCGGAGCTTGCGGTTGAGCAACCCGAGCGCGGCCAGGGGCTTGACGAACGGACGGCCCACGCGCAGCGCCCAGCCATCGGAGTCCGCAGCGAGGATGGGCGGCCGTGCGGGAGCTGCGTGCAGCCGGTCGACCAGGGCCCGCAGTGGTGGCCGTGGCGGGAACACGTAGACCACCAGTGCCCACAGGCCGATGCCGAGCCCGGCGCCCCACACCAACGCGCTGATCATGACGACGTTTCCTTCCCGATGAGCAGGTCATCGACGTCCACCTGGGCGTCGTGCGGGCGGATCACACTCAGCTCGATAAGGAACCTCTCGGGTTCACGCAGGCGCACAATCCGTGCGAGCCACGCGAAAGCGGCCGTGAACAGCGCGCCGACGAGCAGCAGCATGATCTGCCCGAACGCGGAGTCGTAGGGGGCGAGGTAGCCGCGGTTGAGCAGCACCAGCCCGATCGCGAAGACGAGCGTGGTGATCACGACGACGCGCACGCTGGTCCGGGTGCGGGCGCGGCCGGCTTCGACCCGCATGCGCATCGACGCCTGTTCACGGGCCTCGCCGGCGAGTTCACCGAGCAGGTCGGCCAGCTGCCGGGCCTGGTGCTCGGCAGCCAGCACGAGCGCGGAGATCACCAGATCGGCGGTCGGATCCCGCAGCTGGTCGGCGAGGTGACGCAGCGACGGCGCGAGGCGTTCGCCGCGCTCCAGCCGGACGGCCAGCTCGGTAATCTCCTCGCGGATCGCCTCCGGGCAGGCCGGGGCGGTGGCGAGGATGGCCTGCTCCAGCCCGGCCGCGGCCACCAGGGTGTCGCGCAGCATCTCCGTCCACCCGGCGATCGCCTCGATGCGTTCGAGCTGACGCTTGTAGTCGACGTTCGAGCCAAGGATGCGCGGCAGGCCGATCACCGCGACCACGGTCAGGATGGCGCCGACCACCCAGCCGGTGACCGCGCCGACCGCCAGCCCGGTGAGCACGGCCACGACGAGCAGGCCGACCTGTTTGCGGTCGTGCCGTGCGGCCAACCAGGTGTTCAGCCGCGACGGTGTCGCCGGACGAGCGGGCCGACCGCGCAGACCGACGGCGATGAGCAGGGCCCCGACGGCCACGCCGGCACCGAGCAGGCCGAACAAGGCGGCAGTGGTGGTCATGGGGTCCACCACCCTTCGCGCCGCTCGAACAGGTCCGGGTCGTAGCCCGCTTCGACGAGCAGGTCGACGGTGTCGGTGCGCAGCGGCGCACCCGGTACGGCACGCAGGGTGGCGTCCGGACGCCAGACCTCGTTGCTGATGATCTGGGCGCCGTCGGCGCCGACGACTTCGCGGATGGAGGACACGACGCGCTTGCTCGGGTCGTCGCGGGGCTTTTCCAGGTGGACCACGAAGTGCAGCGCGGCGGCGACCAGCAAGTTGGTGGCCTCCATGGGCAGGCGTTCGGGGCCCTGGACGGCGTAGGCGGCGAGCTTGGTGAACGCGCCCTGGCTGCTGGAGGAGTGCAGGGTGCCCATGCTGCCGTCGTTACCCATGGACATCGCGTTGGTCAGCGGGATGACCTCCGGGCCGCGGACCTCGCCGACGATGACCCGATCCGGCGACATGCGCAGGGACTGCCACACCAGGTCCGACAGCGAGATTTCCCCTTGGCCTTCGATGTTCGGTTCGCGGGCCTGCAGCGCGACCACGTCCGGGTGCGCATCGCTGTCCTCGCCGAGGCCGAGCTCGAAGACGTCCTCGATCGTCACCAGGCGCTCCCATGGCGGGATGGCCGAGGCCAGGCCGCGCAGCATGGTCGTCTTGCCGATCGCCGTGCCGCCGGTGACGAGAATGTTGCGCTTCGCCTTCACCAAGGCTGTCAGGAAGCTCTCCAGGGCGAGGTCGATCGTGCCGTTCTCGCGCAGTTCGGCCAGCGTGACCTTGGTGAACCGGTGCCGGCGGATCGACACGGATGGCCGCGCAGTGACCGCCATGACCGCCGAGACGCGCTCACCGCCGGGCAGCTGGAAGTTGACGATCGGCGACCCGCGGTCGAACCTTCGCTCCTCCACGCCGCTGCGGGTGGCCAGGTCGCGGATGAGTTCGATCAGCTCGGTGTCGGAACCGACCACCGGCGGCAAACGCTTGCGGCGGCCGTTGGCGTACTTGACGAAGACGCGGTCGCCGTTGATGTTGATGTTTTCGATGTCGGTATCGGCCAGCAGCGGCTCCAGGCCGGCCAGGCCGAAGACCTCGTCGAGCACCTGGCCGATCACGCGCTGCTCGACATCGGGGTGCAGCAGCATCCCGCCCGAGGCGGAGTTGCGCAGCTCGGCTTGGGCGTGCGCCTCGGCCGCGTCGGTCAGGATGACCTCGGCCAGTCGGCGGCGCGCCGGGGCGTCCATCGGCGGGCGACCAGCGGCTTCGTCGGCTCGGATGCGCTGGCTGAGCTGGGTGGACAACTCGGTGCGCAGGTGAGAGCGCAGCCGTTCCACGGCCGCGGTTTCACCGGCCGGCCGGTGCGGAGGCTCGGCCGGGCCGGGTAGGTGCTGAGCAGGAAGCGGGTGCGGGCCCGTGCCGTTGGTCGAGGTGGTCAGGCGGGGATCGCTCAGTTCGGGGCGGGTCATGGCGTCACCCCGTTTCGGGTCTGCGGACCGAGCGGTTGCAGGCTCGCGCCCGAGACCGGCTCGCCTGCGACCGCCAGCCGCAGATGCGGGGCCTGGGGACTGTTGGCGGTGGCTGGTTGGAGCCCGTGCGCGGCGAGGTTGAGCGCGATCGTGGCGGCGGCCCGACCGAGTGCGGACTTGTCCGGCCCGCGTCGGCTGGTGCCCTGGCCGCACAGGACGGCAGCGCCCTTGGCGTCGCGTGGCACTCGGCCCATGACCGGGATGCGCAGCGCCTGGGAGACCTCTGCGGTTGGGTAGCCGTCGCCGACCAGGATGAAGCATGGGCGGCGAGACCACTGCTGGGCGGCCTGCAGCTTGAGCGCCACGTGCGCGAGTTCGTCATCGTGCGGGCGGGCGAGCAGCAACATCGCGTCCGCGCTGCGGATGATCGGCAGCGCGGGAGAGTCGGGATCGACCCGGCCGCAGTCGGCGATGACCGTGGTGTCCGGGTGGTCGGCCGCCCGCCGCAGCGGCGACGAGAGGCCCGAGGCCAGCACCATCAGCGCGGCGCGGGCTTGTTCGGCACCGACCGGGCCGAGCACCACCCGCAGGCCGCCCGGCAGCAGCTGTGTGTGCTGGGCCAGCAGGGTGGGGTCGGTCCCGCCGCGGCCTCGGGCCGCTGCGGCCAAGCTGACCAGGCCCGGTGTGTCGGGTAGCCGGAAGCGGGCCATGAGGTCACCGCCGGCCGGGTCGACCTCGACCACAATCGGGCTTTGGTGGCCCGGCCAGCGAGCCCCGAGCGCGGTCGCGAGGGTGGTCACCCCTGGCGATCCCTTCAGCGAGCAGACGGCGATGAGCATCAGCGGCCTCCTGCGATTGCGACCAGACTCAGTTGCCCTGCCGGGGCCGAAGCCAACGCGCGAGCGTCTGATTCGGACAGTTGCAAGGACACCACCGTGATCTGCTCGGTCTCGCGTGTGGCAACGCCCGTCACCACCGCGGTCCACGACGACGTCTGCCCGGAGCCTGTCGTCGTTCCGGTCGCCGTGCCTTGTCCTGGCGTGGTAAGGACCGCGACGGTGGTGCCGGGCGACAAGTCGGGCGGGAACTGTCCCGGTTTGAGCCCGACCGCGGCGATTGCCTTGCCCTGGACGGGAATCTGCGGTGCGCCGAGCACCGAACGGGTCACCAGCGCGCCGGCGGGAAGGCTGAAAGCGACCGGCTGTCCCACCACTGTGGACGCAGTCGATGCAGGCAACACGTCCATCCCGGAATCCGCGGCGATGCTGACCTGCTTCAGGTCCTGCGCCGTCAGAACTTGGCCGACGGCAACGGGGCGAGCCAGCGCAATGACGCTCTCGCGGTCACCGAGCTGCATGCCAGCGAACACGCCGCCGGCCGCGCACACAACGACCAGCAAGACGCCGAGCAGCAGATAAGGCACGCTGCGACGCCGGCCACCGCCACTCAGACGCGACGGTGTCTTGCCGTCACGGCCGGCCCACGCGTTCGGCGACGCGGGCTTCTGCGTCGTCGCGTCCGTGCTGGTCGAACCTGCGGTAGTGGTCACCACCGACCTCCTTCAGGCATGACGCCATCGCGACGCGTCGATTCGGGTGTTCGACGTGCCTTGGTCTCAACGGGGTCGTTTTGCGTTGTGCACGCCCGCCCTCGTGAGGCGGGAGGCTTCGGTTCAGCCGGTCGCGATTCCCTGGCTTTCCGCCACACGGAACGCCACCGTGGCCGAGGTCGTCATGTTCGGGAATGTGCCGGCCTGGCCAGCACCCGCCCACGTCACGGTCCAGTTCACCGTGGCGGTCACGGGGAAGGCATCGGCACGCTGACCGGCTGAGGAGGTCTTGTAGGTGTAGCCGCAATCCGGTGACGCGCTCTTCGGATCACCACCGGCAGGGAACGGCGAACCGGGGCCGGTGCAGGTCACAGAGCCACCGTCACCCATCGACCAAGTCACCGAGGTCGGCTTCGCGACCGCGGTCACCGAGACGCCTGGCACCGACGCGGTCGCCGACACGTCACCCCAGCTGCCGCGGTCCAGCCACAACCACGTCGGCAAGGTAACCAACTGGTCCCCGGCCGGATTCGCCTTGATCTTCGGTGCGGGCAGGCGCAGCTGGCTCCGCGCCTGTGCCGCGAGTTCGGCAGGCGACGGTAGGGGTGCCGGACCAGGTTGGCCGTTCGCGATCCAGACCGGCGGCCGGTACAACGCGTCGTGGAACCCAGGCCCAGTGCACTTGTAGACGTACCAGGCGCCGGATGGTGGCTGGGCCTGTGCGAGTCGCGGCTGCGCAACTGCGAATTGCACCGTGGCCGGCTCGCTCTGTGGCCGGTACACCGCGTGCACCGCCGTGACCTCTCCAGTCTTCGGCGGAACATGGAACGCCGCCGGCTGCGCGCCTCCAGGCGGAGGCCCCTGGTAGTCGCTGAGCTCGTACGCACACTGGGCCAAGTTGGTGTTGCCACCGATGATCGTATCGCCGTTGGCGTTGGATTGCCCCGTACCGGGATTTCCGTTGCCGTGGGTTCCTGGCTTGCTGTTTCCGTTGCCCTGGTTACCGTTCCCTGGCTGAGGGTTGGTGCCTGCACCGAGTTCGCAACCAGGGTTGGGGTACTGAGTGCAGTC
The DNA here is from genome assembly GCF_900115345.1 of Amycolatopsis rubida. Classification (GTDB taxonomy): domain Bacteria; phylum Actinomycetota; class Actinomycetes; order Mycobacteriales; family Pseudonocardiaceae; genus Amycolatopsis; species Amycolatopsis rubida. The sequence goes on from NZ_FOWC01000009.1 coordinate 256,635, forward strand.
CGTATAGCCCCAACCGCTTGCCATCGCGGGCAAAGCCGTAAGAATCAAGGCGGACGCCGTCAAACCTGCTACCGCGAGTGCACGCTTCAGCATGACCCGACCCCCTCAACTGCAAAGCGGGTGACCCGCCACGAGCCGTCCGCCTGCTTCTTGACCTCCGCGGTGATCGACCGCCGCCCTCCTGGCGCGTCGGTGAACGGTGAGCCGTCCTTTTTGTACTTCACCCAGTTCGAGTCATCTCCGCAGTCGGAGATCATGACCGTATTGGGGTTACTCTCCGGGTCGACCTTCGTGACATGCGGATTTGTAAGCGGTTGTCCCTTGGAGACGACGCCGTTGAGATGGTCGGTGTACAGGCTGCGGTTGATCACCCCGAGCGCGTCGCCAGTCGCGTAGTTCGCAAGCGCGGGCGATTGCCAGTCCGAGGTCTCGCTGGCCTTGACCATCTGCTGCCACATGCCGGTGTAGGCAGCCAAAGCCTGCTGCCGAGCGTTGTCAGCCGGAGACGCCGACGATGGCGGAGCGCTGCTCGTCGGCGACGAAGGTGCCACCCCAGTGGTGCCCCCAGGCGTCGAAGACGGATTCGAGCTACAGGCCGCCAACGTCAGCGCTGCGAGTCCACCAAGCGCTAGTCCCACCCTGCGCCAGCCGTTGCGGCCTTGTACATTCCCCCCGACCACGTGCACCCCCTCAGATCTGCGAAAATTCCTTTCGATCTACTGTGTTACACCCCACGTCTACCTGCCGTCCCCCAGGAGACTGCAATGTCCCTATGAGGGGACACCGGTGTCGGAACTGGGAAAACTGGACAAGGTTCACCCGAATGGGTTAACAACTCCGTGTCCAAATGCCGCTGAGTAGTAGGTTCGCTACACCGGACAGCCGCAACCGGCGGGCAGAGGGGGTACAGCGTGGCCAGGTCTGTCACTCTCGTGAGCAGATGAACAGCGCGAGTTCGACGGTGACCACGCTCGGCACGATCGGCTGGGGTCTGATCGGGCTCGTACTTGCCAGCGTTCTACGCGTCGCCGTCAAGCGAAGCTCGATCCTCCCCGCAGAGACCGGTCGGCTCGCGCCACCAGTCGTGCTCGAAGCGGCCACGGCGGTCCTGTTCTCTGCATTGGCCTGGCGCATCGGCACGGAACCCGCTTTGTTCGCCTACTCCTGGCTGGCCGCAGCCGGCGTCCTGCTTGCCGCGATCGATTGGAAGAGCCACGCCCTACCCAGCAGGTTGGTCTGGCCAACCGGGTTCCTCTTGGTCGTGCTCTTCGGCTTGGCCGCTGTGCTCCACCGTGACGCTTACCCGCTCGTCCGCTCCGTAGCCGGCATGCTTGCACTCCTCATCTTCTACGGAGTGCTGTACGTCCTTCGCCCTGGTGGGCTCGGCGGCGGCGACCTCCGACTCGGCGGAGTTCTCGGGCTGGCACTGGGCTGGGCTGGATGGATGCCCATCCTGACGGGAACCCTCCTCGGTTGGCTCACCGCGGCACTCGCACTGCTCGTACTTCGTTTCGTTCGAGGATCTGAGGCGAGCCAGGACATCCCCATCGGCCCCTTTTTGATCATCGGGGCGTTCGCTGCCGTGCTGGTCAGTTCGATGACCTGAATGAAGCCGCCGACCGGTTCGCAGCGGGGGTACTGCGCCGGCCGGCGGCTCTGGACGGCGTCGCAAGGGGGAGGGTCGACACCGCCGAAGTAGTCAACGGTACGCCGGTGACTGGCCCTCACCGCAAGCCGCGAGTGAAGCAACCCAATCGAGGGAGTTGTGGCGCGACTGGGCGTCCGTTAGCTCGCCAACTTCATGCTGAGGAGGCCGCGCCCCGTCTCGATCACGAGGCACTGTTGACGAGAGGCAGACTGACTGACGCCGTTGCTCCCAGCTGAACGCTTCGGAGGCGCCTTCGTAGTGGCGCGGAACGAACTGTTGATCTCAGTGAGTTCCGTGGAGAGCGCTTGGCAGGAAGCGCACTCGTCCAGGTGAGCCTCGACCTTCTTGGCCTGCCGTTTCGGCAGGCCACTTCTTGTCCACGCGCCGAGGACCTTGATCGTCGGGGCGCACTGCTCAGCTTGAGCAGCAGCCAGGTGAGCCTGCAGATACGCCTGACGGAGAGCCTCCCGAGCCCGGTATGCCAACGCCGACACTCCGTTGGCTGTGAGTCCGAGGCTGGGCGCAACTTCAGCTGGCGTCCGCCCCTCGACCTCGGTCAGCCAGAGCACTGTCCGCCAACGCTCGGGCAGTTGCCCAAACGCCTTGTTCGCCAAGGCCCTCTCCGTAGTTGCCGTCACCGTGTCGTCGAAGGGGATGCTGATCAGAGCAGGGTCGACCGATTGCCCAATGTCCTCGGACAGTTCGATGCGACGTTCTTTTCGAGTCCGGTCGTAGGCCACATGACGAAGCGCCGTGAGCAGGTAGGCACGGATGGCTGAGTCCGGGCCGCCACCAGCACGTAGCGTGTGGAGAACTCTGATGAAGGCTTCTGAGACAAGGTCGTCGGCTTCTGCCGCTGTCCGGGACAGCTGGCGAGCAAGATTGCAAGCGGAGCTGACGTGACGTGCCCACAGGTCGCCGTACGCTTCGATGTCCCCCTGCCGGACGGCCTCAAGCAGTTCTGCATCGTCGCGCTCGCGAACCTGGTAGATCGGTGCGACGGTTTCCTCGGTGGCACCGGGTGGTTCGGATGGCTTTGCCGGCCGCGCAAACGAAAGCAGCTCGTGCGCGCGAGACTGTCGCCGGGGAGCACGGGCTCGACTGACCGAGCAGCTACGTCGTGGACCGTCAAATGTGGCGAGCTGACCATCCGGTTCGCTGCCACCGTCGACGAGACTGATGGTCATAACCCACTCCAAGTCTTTTCTACGCCCATAGAGCGCGGGGCTTACCCGCGGTTTCAGTCAGATTCCTTTCAGACAAGCGGATCCTCGGGTCTGACGGCCGGGATCAACATGGTTCGCTCCGTGGAGTGCTCTGGCGGAGCGTGGTGCTCCTGAGCGAGCAGTTCGTGTTTGCCGGGCGCTGGCTGCAGGACCAGCAGGGACTCCGAGAACGCTGGAAACAGGGCAGCCATCGCGCGGACGCAGCACAACGTGCACAAGTTGTCTGGCACCGGAGGCCGCTGCTCCCAGATCTCCTCGATTGGTAGTCCGCATAGGCCCACGCACTCGTTGGATGGCCAGACCACGTGAACACGTCCGGCATAGCGATCCGCTGTGCCGCCCGGTTGGTTCGTGCCCCAGTACAGCAGCGGCTGAGGCGGGTTCGACGGTTCGGGCATGGCTCACCGAGAAGACCTGATTGGACAGTGATAGCGGCGCCTGCCGGAAGACGTTGCTGTCATTGGAATCCTGCCCAGGCTTGCCCGTGCATGAGCTCGGCGATCGACCTGCACTCCGGGCAGACGTCGATTCCGACACCGAAAGGTGATGTGAGCTCATGATCCGTCAGCAAGGCGCGGCAAGGTGCCGGCGCAGTCCGAGCGATCTGGTTGTCGATGGCGACTCGCCTTGGCTGCCCATCTTCGGTTTCCTGCAAGTGCACCACATCGGGGCGCAGCAGTTCCGCGGACCAGTGTGGACCGCCAAGCGGAAGGACGCGCAATGTCGCTGTGTCAGAAGTGTTGCCTGTCAAGGTGATAGTTGACTGGGCCAGCGGGGACGGGGAGAGCAAGGCCGTTTGGCTCATCGTCGATGTCCTTTCGTCGCTTGCTCGATGCAGGCCGAGCCGTGTTTGGGAGCCGGTGTTCCGATCCAGGTCGGGGGTCCGGCCCGGAACACCGGCGGTCTAGCGGTCGCCGCGATGCCGCTGAGGCAGATCGGTCACTTTGCCGCGGATGCCATGGCACGGGTGGTGGCAATCACCGCCGACTGCGGCGGGAAGTCGTTAAGCGCCTTCGGCGCGGACTCCCAGCGCCAAAGTCCGAGACGTTCATCGTCCGGGGACGGAAGGACGACGTTGTCGCCCTGCGGGGCGACCGATGCTCCGAGCCGAAGGAGCTCGGCGTAGATGACGTCGTCGAGCGTGTGACCAGGACCCGTGATGAACGTCCACCGTTGCGTCTGAGTCCGCTCGACAACCGGTCCGGCGAGCATCCGGATCCGGAGGCCGGCTTGGACGCGGCGACCGAGTTCGACAGGCATCGTGACGGCGCCGACGAGACCGCCGACGGGCATGAGGATGCGTTCCGTCGCGCGATCGAGAGCAGCTGGTAGTCCGTATTCGCTGCGGTAGAAGTCGCAGCGGTCTTCGGGAGTCGAGCCCGAGGCTGTAGCTGTAACGCGAGTGGTCGACGTTGTCACGACGAGCCACCTCCTTCAACAGGGCAGGGTGTCAGGCAGCGCGCGTAGTGCTGTGCTGCGGAGATGTGCTGTGCGAAGCCAATCGGCGGCGAGCCGGTGAACCACTGGTCGACGCGGCGGCGTGCCGGGGGCTGCGTGGCCGGGCGACGGGAAGATCGCCACCCTGGGAGGCGAGGGTGGTGCCCGTCGTCAGCGGTGCCTCGGGGCGCGGACTCATCGGTAGTCCTCCGCGGCAGCGCCGGACCCGACGCCGTTCGCTGAGGTACCACCAGCCGGCACCGACTCCGGCCACGCAGCCCACCATGAGAAGGAGCGCTGCTGCGATCGCCAGCCCAGGCCCCCACCACGTCTCAGTGGGGGCTTGTACGGCACTGGGGGCGACCATGGTCACCGCAGCCGCGATGCTAACTTGTGTACTCATCGCTCTGCGCTCCTTCGGGACCTGGGGCTTAGTTGCTCCTGCACTTAGACCGTAACTTGTGTACTCAGATTAACTAGGCGACCAATCGGGTGAATTGCGGATACGTTCTGCAACCAGACACCCTGTGGAGGTGAAGGAGTCCGTGACACAGCCGCACCGGGAGTTGCCGCCGGCCGTCATGAAGGTCGTCCTCGGCAACCAGCTCGCTCGCCTGCGGGAGGAAGCCGGCGTCAAGCAGGAGGAAGCGGCCGGCGTCCTCGGATGCACCCAGCAGAAGATCGCGCACATCGAGGGTGGCAGCGGCATCCAGTTGATCGAGCTGAACGCGCTACTCGATCGGTACGCCGCGAACGAAGCGGACAGGGCCTACACGCGAGACCTGCAAGCCGAGAGCAAGCACCGCACGAAGCGTGGCGCCTTCAGCACCAGGTTCCGCCAGTACATGCGCCTGCTGGTCGATATGGAACCGAGCTGCAACCGGTACTTCGCGTACCAGGCCCTGGTCGTCCCTGGGCTGCTGCAGACCGAGGACTACATGCGTAGGAACGCGCGGGCCTGGAGGCCCTCGCTGTCGCCCGAGGAGATCGACAAGTACGTCGCCGACCGCATCGCCCGGCAACCCGTCCTGGACCACGTCGACCAGGAGTTTTGGTTCATCCTCGACGAGGCAGCCCTGCGCCGAACTGAAGGCGGTCCGGTCATGAAGGCCCAGATCATGAAGCTCGTCGAGATCATCGACCGACCGAACGTCGAACTGCAGATCGTGCCGTTCAGCGTCGGCTACTACATGGGCCAAGGCCACGACTACACGATCTTCGGCTATGACACGAAGCCGGCGGTTGACATCATCTACCTGGAGCAGCATGACGGCGGGGAGTACGTCGACAACAGCAAGAGGACCGCGCGGTACCTGACTCTGTGGGATCACCAGAAGGCGGCGGCCAGCGGGCCCGAGCAGACGCGACGGACCTTGCTGGAGATCGCCGCGTCGTTGTAGCTGACCTGCGGCTTGAGATCGAAAGGGTACGAGGGAGCAGATGAACATCCAGGACGCAAACAAGCGGCACCTCGACACCAACTTCACCGAATGGCGCAAGTCGCCGCTGAGTAACCCTCCGGACAACCAGTGCGTCGAGGTGTCGTTCAGCAGCAACGCCGTCGGGTTGCGAGACAGCCGGAACCCGGACGGACACGTGCTGGTCTTCGACTTCGGAGAGTGGGAGGCGTTCCTCGGCGGGGCCGCAGCCGGGAGCTTCAACCTGCCGAAGAACCAGTAGTGCGCGCGGGCGGCGATCCCATCGCCGCCCGCAAGTCAGCACCCGGTGGTCTTCAGTCACTGTCCTCGGCATCCCTGCGTTTGCGCTGGTAGCGGTCCACTATTGATCGAACCCCCACTGTGGGCCAAGGACTACCGTCCAGGACCCGTCCACTGCCCGTCCAGGTCCCCGCCAGCGTCGCGCACGGCTACATCAGCTCCTACCCTCGGGTAAGGCGAGATCACCAAGTCGATCGGAGGAGGACACGGTGGGGACACGTCGAACGTCGGCGCCGAAGCACCCTCCGAACACGCGGCTGCGGTGGCAACGGCTCCAGCGTGGTTGGAGTCAGGAAGAAGTCGTCGAGCAGATCAAGCGCAGCATGGAGCAGGCCGACGAAGGCGCGTCTGGCCTGAACGCGGACACCGTCCGACGGTGGGAAACCGGCGACCGCAAGCCCGACCCGAGGTACCAGAAGCACCTCGTCCTGGTCTTCGGGCTACCAGCCAGCGACCTCGGTCTGCTCTCAGCCGAGGAGATGGCGCTGTGTCCTGCGGATCTGACGGCCCCTGCGCCTACCGCCAACATGCTCGTCAACGAGCAACTCATCGACGCTGTGGTGAAGAAGGTGATGATGGTGTTGCTGGGCGGCAACGCTGAGTTCAGCCGGCCGGTGTTCTTAAAGGGCCTGCTCGGGGCGAGCATCGCAGCACTGCTCTCGAACGACATCGCGATTCCCGACGGTGCCGAAGCACTTGCCCGCAAGCAACGGACGCAGTTGGATCCGCGAGCCGTCGAGGCGTTCGGAGCGATCACCGCCTCCCATCGTGACCTGTACTGGACGAGCGCTGCGGCTGAACTCTTGCCCTCGGTTACCGCTCATGCCCACCTCGGTGAGAGCATGATTAAGTCGACGTCGGATGCAGATTCGCCGCATGCTCGCCGGCTAGCTTCTGCCGTCGCTGAGTCGGCGCTCCTCGCTTCCCGACTACTGTTTTTCGACCTGGCCCAAGTAGATGCGGCCGAACCGTTCTTCCAGCTCGCCGAGGACGCGTCAGCCAGCTCGCAAGATCACCCATTGGCGGCTGCGGTACTGGCGCACCGGGCGTTCGTTCCCGGCTTCGCCGGACAGGAACAACCGGCCCGCGAATACCTGACGGCCGCGCATGCCCACGGACGCTACGGGGCCGGCCCGCTGTTGCGGTCGTGGCTGCACTGCGTCGACGCCGAGGTATCCGCTCGCGTCGGGCAGTCGGATACGAGCCTTACTCGTGTCCGTTCGGCCGAGGATGCGCTGGCGAGCGCCGGAACCGACCCCGCCTGGCTCGACTTCTTCGACACCTCCCGACTCGACGGTTTTGCCGGCAACGCCTTACTGCTGGCGGGCCGAACCCGCGAGGCAGCAGGCCGGCTCCAGCGCGCGTTGGACAACCTCTCCGAGAACGCCACGAAACAGCGGGCTGTCCTGCTGTTCGACCTCGCCGCGGCGCACGCACCGACTGATCCGGAACGCGCCGTCACGACCGTCCGACAAGCATGCGACGTGGTCAGTAGGGCTCCCTACAGCACCGCACTCCAACGCGTGCCCGAAGTTCGTGCAGCTCTGAGCGCCACTCCCTACGTCCGCGAGCTGGACGAACGAGTCCGAGCGCTGGCCGGCCCGACTGCTAAAGCTTGATCAGCTGAACTCGGCGTTGTGGGCGGCAACGCGCGCAGGTAGTTCGGCGAGGCTCGTCAACTGGAACAGGCAGCGCTCTTCAACCTCGGGCATGTGAAGGATGTGTCCCCACGGCCCGCGGCGGACGAGCGCAGTCGAGATGCCGGCCTCCTGGGCCGGCCGGACGTCGTTGTCCAACCGATCGCCGACGTAGAGGACCGAACTCGCTGCGACCCCGGCCTCCTCGATGACCCGGTCGAAGAATCCGGGCGACGGCTTCTCGACGCCCCAGCCGTCGGAAGTGCCGATCACGTCGACCGGCAGTTCTAGCGCTTTGAGGATCTCCTCCGCCCGCGCGGTTTGGTTGCCGGCTAGGCCGACCCGAAGGCCGGAATCCTGGAGTGCCCGCAGGCACGGCCGCACATCGCTGTACAGGTTCTCCTCGGCGAAGGTCTCCGGCTGGCCGGCAGCGGCCCGTCGCTCGCGTTCCACCGCGAGGTCGAAGCCAGGCTTGAAGACCTGGAAAGTCTCCCGGTAGTCCTTACCCTGAGCGATCACGGCGCCGAAAACAGCTGAGAACGTGTGGCGAGGAACTCCGAGCCAGTCGGCCCAGGTCCCGTACTCGCGGGTTTCGTCGACCAGTATCTCACCGACGTCGAAGAAGACCGCTTCGATCCTTGCCACGTGAAGGTCCCTCCCTGTCCTGCATGACGGTCACCGCCATGGTGCCCGACGTGGATGCCGCGATGCTCAGCAGGCTGTCCTGCGGACGTCCAGCGGACGGGTTGTGGACGGTACCTCGTCACGATCTTGGCGGGTTGACTATGCGTCTCGGTTCATGCACGCATGGTTATAGAAGGTGCTGACGTGTCGGACACGCAGAGTCCCCGGCCTTGGTGGCAGTCCTGGCCCGCGATCGTGCGCACCGATCGCGCCGTCGCTGGTCAGCACCCGGTACTCGTGCCGCCCGCGCAACTGTCCGGCGCCTCCGAGGTAGAAGTGAGCGTCCGGACCGGCGAACGGCCGGACGTAGTCGTCGAACAACGCAGCGAGCTGCGCCTCAAACTCGGCTGGGACCGAGCAGGTACCTGTGATCGTCACGTGTCGCGCCACGCTCGCCTGGTCCTTTGCGAGTGTCGTCGAAGGTCATCGGACCACATCGTGCCTGGTCATGCTCTCACGAACGCACCGGCTGCGGCGAGGGACGCCCCCCGACCTTGCCGCGGCCGGTTGCCCATCGGAACGACGACGCAGGACGCCCTGCATTCGTTCCGGGTACACGTCTCCTCAGAAGGGCAATCGCGATCTCGATGAGCACGTTCGACACAACACGCCTGCTTGACGTTGCGCATGGCGCTATGGACAAAGCGATCGACCTCCTGATGCGCAACCGGGCCGGCGAAGTTCAGGCCAAGGGTGATCGCGATCTGGTGACCGAGGTCGAGCTGGCCATCGAACGACTTGTACGAGACCACCTCCAGGAGCAGACGCCGGACGTCGGCTTCGTCGGTGAGGAAACCGGGGGGACCGGCAACCCGGAGGTGTACTGGGTCCTCGATCCTGTCGACGGGACTGTCAACTTCGTCCACGGGGTTCCGTTGTGTGCGGTGGCTCTCGGGCTCATCCACGTTGATCAACCCCTTCTCGGCGTCATTGACACGCCCTTCCTTCACCACCGGTACTGGGCAACGAGAGGCCACGGGGCATTCCGAGACGGCGACCCCATAGCTGTCTCGCGCACGAAAACCCTTGAGGAATCACTTATTTCGCTCAGTGACTACGGAGCAGGAGAGGGAGGTGTAGCGCGAACGGGGGCGTCCGCCAGGCTCGATCAGGCGCTTTCTCAACGCGCACAACGAGTTCGGCGCATCGGGTCGTCGGCGGTCGAGTTGGTCTGGGTGGCTGACGGCACTCTCGATGCCAGTCTCACGCTTGGCAACCGCAGTTGGGACACGGCGGCTGGAGCGATCATCGCCCGCGAAGCCGGCGCACTCGTCGTTGACGCGGACGGTAGCCAGCACAACACCAGTTCGCGTTGTGCCGTTGCGGTGACACCGAGCTTGGGGGACGCACTGCTCCCGCTTCTGCGCATCCTTCGCGGTACTCGATACTGGCCGATTTCAGCAACCGAAGGCGAGACAGCCTCGACTGCGCGGCCTGCAAGAAAACGCGTTGTCGGAGCAACGGCCTTCTTGGCGACGATCGGGGTGGGTATCGGCGACGACGACACCGCGGACACGCTTGCCGAGAGGGAGTTCTCCTCGTCGCGCGATGCGCAGACTTGGATCGAGCGAGAACTACCCCTGGCTGAGTTTCCCGCCTGGGTCGTGCAACGCCCGCGTGGTGCAGCGGGGGCTTTCCTGTTCGGCGCGGTCCAGCGTGGGCGTTATGCGATGGAAGCTAAGGGCTGCATCGCATGGCAGGCAGACGAAGGCTCGGTGGATGACGTAGAGGCGTACCTGGTCGAAGGGCAGGTGCGATGGCGCGATGCTCAAGGCGCGGCGAGGTGACAGGTGGAGGTCCGCGAGGTTCGCGCCGTGATCGTTGCGGCAGACAGCCCACTTGGTCGAGTGAGTCAAGCGGTCGACGACCTGGCGGCGCATCTGCCGGCACCGGATGAGCCGCGGGCGTGCCCGTTGTGCTCGGATCGATCCTGGCCCTGCGACCTCTTCGATGATGCCGCACACCGAGTGCTGGCAGCCGGCTTGCGGCTCGGCGATCTGGTTCCTCTCGACTTGCACGAACGCCTATGGCCGCTAAAGAGGGCGCGAACGCCACCATCCTCTACCCAGAACCCTGGCGACTGGTTCGGCCGGGAGGAACAGGAGCGATGACAACGACGAGTCGCCGCGCAGTGGTGCGCATGCGGCGCCCCAACGGAGATCCGCTCGACGCAGCCCAGGTCTCCGGAACCGTTCACGGAAACACGCCGCTGAGGGGAGAGTGGTGGTGAGATCGACTTCCACTTCGATGAGATTCCGCTCGCGGGCGAGCTGGCGGGAGCGCTCGGCTCACCACGGTCGATGAGCGCCACGGCCCGGCCCAACATCGCCTTGACCCGCCTGGTGGAGGCGTCTGGTGCGGCGAAGAAGTCGTTGGCCTTCCGGCTCAACCAGCTTGCAGAGACCGCCGGCCTGGAGACGCACTACACCCACACCAGTTGGACGAACTGGATGAAGAGGGGAACGCGCCCGGCACAGGCGGTACGCCCGCTCATCGCCCAGGTCTTGGAAGAACGACTCGGGCGGCCGGTCAGCCTGGCAGAGATCGACCTTGATCACGACCCTGGCGTGGACTCAGGCATCGGCTTGGAGTTCCCACGCGAGCTCGGCACCGCCGTGCAAGTCGCGACCAGGTTTTGGAGCCAGGTGGACAGCCGCGACGTCCGCGGCCCCGGCGTCGCAGTGGTCAACTACAACACCCCGGTTCGTCGCTGGCTGGCGCTCCCCGCTGACGCCAGCGCAGCCTCGCAGTCACCGGCGGCCTTCCGGCGCGTTGGAAAGGCGGATGTCGTCGAGCTGCTCGAAACAGCCGAGCAGGCCCGGCAGTGGGATTCCCGGTACGGGGGCGGGAACTGGCGAACCTCGCAGCTCACTGTTTGTCTGAAGGAGCGGGCGGCTCCGCTGTTGCACGGCTCCTACAGCGACACCGTCGGGCGCCGGCTGTTCACCGCCACGGCGCAACTCGCCCGGCTCGCCGGATGGACCGCGTTCGACAACGGCGACCACGCCAACGCCCAACGGCACTACATCCAGGCGCTACGTCAAGCTCGCGCTGCGGGGGATGTCCAGCTCGGCGGCTACGTGCTGACCTGCATCGCCCTACAGTGCAGCCTCGGCGGCTTCCACGACGACGCGATCGACATGGCCGACAGCGCGTTTCACCGCGTCGGTGGGCACGCCACGCCGCGCGTGAAGGGCTTCTTCAAGCTGATCGAGGCCCGCATTTGGGCACGCAGCGGCAACGCCCGCATGGCCGACGGCGCCCTGACCACAGCCGAGCGCCTGCTCGACGCCGCACGCTCTTGTACCGGCGACGACCCCGCTTGGATCGACTTCTTCGACGAGCACCGGCTCGCCTCGGACGCAATCGAGATCCACCGCGATCTGGGCCGGCCGCGCGAGGCGCAACGGTGGAACGAGTTCGCCGCCATGCCTATCGACACCTTCGCCAGGGCGTACGCCATCCGCCAAAGCGTCCTCGGTAGCACCTACTTGCAGGGGTACCAGCCCGACCTCGAACAGGCACTGGACCACGGCCACCGCGCCGTCTCCGCTCTCGCTATCGTCAGTTCGGCCCGCGCTGTGGACTACCTCCAGGCTCTGATTTCCCGGATGTCACGCTGGCGCACCGAACCCGGCGTTGTCGAACTGACACGTCGGATAAAGACCGAAATATCTACGGCTTGAGAGCGGAAAGAACCTGATCATGAAGACCTTCGACGCTTTTAAAATCAACATCCCGAATCCCGCTCTGATAATTCTAGTCGGCCTGCAAGGGAGCGGTAAGAGCACCCTGGCATACCGGCACTTCGCCCCTGTTGAAATCCTCTCGATGGATGAGTTTCGTGCCCGAATGTGCAACGACCCGGCCAGTCAGTCGAACAGCTCCGCGGCGCGCAGGCAACTGCTTGACATGCTCCGTCAGCGTCTCCGGAACAGGGTCACTACCGTAGTCGACTCCACCAATCTCCGCGGGGATCGGCGCGCGGAACTCCTCGACATCGCAGCAGAATTCGAGATACCTACAGTCGCCCTGGTGTTCACCGCCAGCGCGGAGTGGTGTCGAGCGCGCATTGATAGTCGGGCTAGCATCATACGCGATGACGTCCTTGCTCAGAACGTCGAACTGTTCAAACAAACGCTTCGCGACATTGACAACGAAGGCTATTCCTGGGTGTTTCGCCTGGACAGTCAACAAACGGAGTCAATCGGGTTCGAGCACGCCTTGCCTGACGATTCTGACCCGGATCGTTGGTTCGAGGTCGAGCAACTTCGCCCGCACGAATGGGTATTCCGCCACCCTGTCGACGAACTCCGGCGCCACCCCGCCGTTCTCGCCGAAACACGGCCAACCTGGGAATTCATCGCACGTGTTGCCGCCGATATGGCGCTCGACGCGCGGCTTGCGCCAGCGAACACGCAGGTCCGCACGCGGGTCGGCGCTGAACTGCGCGTACGGCTGCCCCACTGCCTGCCCATCCACCTCGTAGCCCGTCAGGCCGGCTGGGAGCGCACGCTGCCATCCGCCAGGTGATTCGTGAGCCCCCTCGTGAGCCCTCCCGCCCCGATCCACATCGCGATTCCATAAGAGCTGGTCTTAAGCGGTTCGCAACGAGAGGACGGAATGTGAAACCCCATCCAGTGAGCTCAACCCGAGTCGCGGTGAGCGACCTGGCTCGGGGACGTTACAGCATCGGCGACGGCACCTTCTCGTTCGCCGCGGCGCACCACCTCACCGATCTTCCTGACGCCGAGAACAAGGCCGGGCGGTCCCACGGTCATACCTTCACTGTCGAGGTCGAGCTCACAGACACCGAACTGCGGGCACCCGGTTTCGTGGCGGACTACGCCGAACTCGCCACGCTCGGCGAATACCTCAAGCGCGAACTGGATCATCGCGACCTCAATGCCATATTCACCTTCGACACCACCACCGACGCGCTCGCACAGCACATCACCGCGTGGTTCCTGGCCCACATGCCGTCCGAGCGTGGGAAGCAGCTCCACGCCATCCACGTCAACATCGGCACAACTACCAGGTCGCCTCAGCACACCGCGGTCGACTCGTTTGCGTTCGAGGCGGCTCACCACCTGGAGGGGTTGCCGGACGGACATAAGTGCGGCCGGCCTCACGGTCACTCCTATCGGGTGGACCTCCGGCTGGACCAGCAGACAAGCCCCCGCCGTCGCGCCAGGATTCGCGCCCTGCTCGCCGAGTATCTCGACCGTCAACTGGACCACCGCGACTTGAACGCCGTGCTCCAGTTCCAGCCGACGTCGGAGCTGGTTGCTGAGCACCTGTATGCCTGGACCCTTAGCCAGGCCAAAGGACAAGAGGCCGCCGCGGTCCAGGCGCTTCGCGTCTGGGAGTCGCCGCGCCGATGGGCCGAGTTCACCCAGGACGAGCGGAGCGGCCGGTGACGATCACGCTGGCCGATGACGAACTGCTCGTCGCGGAGAGGTTCGGCCCGACCGTGCAAGGCGAAGGCCCGTCGACCGGACGACGTGCCGTGTTCGTCCGGCTGATGAACTGCAACTTGACCTGCAAGACCTGCGACACCCCCTACACCTGGGACGACTCCCGGTTCGACCTGGATGCCGAAGCCACCGTCACCTCGGTCAGCGATCTCCTGGCCTGGGCGACGGCCCAGCCGGTCGACCTCGTGGTCATCACGGGCGGCGAACCCCTGATCCAGCAACGTCGCCTCATCGCCCTCGCTCAGGGACTCGTGGACGCCGGGCTGCGGGTGGAGATCGAGACCAACGGCACGATCGCGCCCGCACCTGACCTGCTCGCCTGGGTGAGCCAGTTCAACGTGTCGCCGAAGCTGTCGACGTTCGGAGCCGGAATGCCGGCCTCCAAACGGATTAAGCGACGGGTGCTTGGCCACTTCGCGGTCAGCGGCCGGGCGGTGTTCAAGTTCGTCGTCTCCAGCATCGCCGACCTCGACGAGATCACCGAGCTCGTCTCCAGCCACGACTTGGCGCCGGTCTACGTGATGCCCGAAGGCCGCACCGCCGAAGAGGTCACCCGACGCCTCGCCGAGATCGCCGACCCGGCCATCGAGCGGGGCTTCCACCTCAGCACGCGGTTGCACCTGCTCACGTGGGGAGACCAGCGTGGCCGCTGACCCCGCCGCCAGCCGTGCCGAAGTGCCGCCATACGAGGCCGCCCGCGGTGTGCTGATCACCGTCGAAGGAATCTGGGGCGGCGGAAAGACCACGACCGCCACCGCGCTGAGCGCGCGGCTCACCGCCGCGGGGTTCTCCACGCGCGTGCTGCACTACGGCCCCCGCCACGGCGTCATCGAACGCCTTTCGGACATCCTCGACACAGCTCCGCTGCGTCGCCGCGACGGTATTGGCGGCTACGACTCGGCGCACCACGCCACAGTTGATGTCCTGCTGCGGTTGTGTCGGGAGTCCTACAACCACCGCGTCCTCTACCGGCCGGCGCTGGCCGAGCATGACGTCGTGGTCATCGACCACGGCGTGTACTCCAAGCTCGCCTACGCCCTGGCGGTGTTGTCTGAGCAACACCCGGACGTCGACCCGACGCTGCTGCTGGACCAGCTTCGAGAGGTAGTCGCTCCGTGGTTTCTACACCCCGACGTCGCGCTGTGGCTGGACACTCCCTGGCCGCTGGCCCGCGAACGCGCCATCGCCCGAGGTCGCGGCGGAGGCAATCCCGGCTCGGTGGAACGGCTGTTGTTCCTGCCTCGCTACAGCCACGCCTACCGCCTGCTCGCCGACGCCCTCCCCGACCGCGTTCGGCGGATCCGGGTCGGCACCCGGACCACGCCGAGCGTGCTGGCCGAGATCGACGAACTGCTCGCGCCCGTGTTGCACATCCAGACAGGAGCTTTGCGATGACCGAGCCCCGGATCCCCGAGGTCCTGCTGTTCTCCGCCGGGTTGGACTCCTACCCCGCCTGGCACTATCTCGGCCGCCCACCGGGCCTGTACTTCGACCTCGGTCACCGCTACGCCAGCCAGGAACGCGCCGCCGTCGCCGCGCTGTCCGACGCCGCCGGTATCGAGATCGAGATCAGCGACGAGCTCCGGCTGGGAGCGTGGGAAGCCGAGGACGCGATCATCCCGCTGCGCAACGTGCACCTGGCGATGCTCGCCTCCAACCGCGCGGAAATGGTGTGGTGCATCGGCGTCAAGGGCGACCACACCCTCGACAAGAGCCGCGACGCGTTCGCCGACATGGGCCGGTTCATCGCCCGCTTCTCGGAGAAACCGACCCGAGTCGACAGCCCCTTCTGGGACATGACCAAGACCGACATCATCGCCTGGTATTTGGCGCAGGGCCTGCCGGTCGAGCACCTGCTGCTGACGTTCTCCTGCAGTCGCACCGACGGCAGCACCGTCCACTGTGGCCGCTGCTCCAGTTGCTTGCGCCGCTGGACGTCCCTGGTCAACAACGGCGTCGAAGCCGAGTTCGAGCACCAGCCCTGGACCTGGGATCGGGTCCGCGAGTTCTACATCCCGGCCATGCGCGGTGGCCGATACCCCGACCACCGGGCTCATGAGTTCTTCGCAGCACTGGCCACCGTCGGTGCGGCCGTGGCGAGCTGACCCAACCCCGCCGTCCCTCGAATGAGGAGCATCCCTATGAAGGCATACATCGCCGCACCACTGTTCTGCGACGCGGAGAAAGCGTTCAACCTTCAGGTCGACACCGCGGTCCGCGCCCTGGGCCTCGCCACCTTTCTTCCCCAGCGCGACGGCGGCGAAGCCGCCCCGCTGGTCCGCCAGGGTCTGGATGAAGACACCGTCCGGCGCCGGCTCTACGAGCTGGACTGCGCCGCGATCGCGGAGTGCCCGATCTTCGTGTTCATCCTCGACGGCCGCGTCCCCGACGAAGGCGGCTGCGTGGAACTTGGCATGGCCCGCGCCCTCGGCGCCGACTGCTTCGGCGTGCAGACCGACTCGCGCCGCTTCGGCGGCACCGACTCCAACAACCTGATGATCGACTACTCGCTCAACGGCGGTATCGCCCACTCGATCGACGAGCTGAGCGCGCTCCTACGCGCCCACCTCGACGCGCTCACGCCCGTCTCCTGACCAAGCCCTCCACTCCACCACCGATCCGACAAGGAGCCGTCATGCCCCTGGGCGTCAACCTCTGCTTCGCCGTCAAGCGGATGCCAGAACCGGAACGCTGGGCCGCGTTCGTCCGCGAAGACCTCGGCCTCGACCGGGTGCAGTTCACCTTCGACCTGCTCGACCCCTGGTGGCCCGACGAGCAGCGCGCCCGGCTGGCCCGCCGGGTGCGCGACGCCGCCGCAGCCCACGACCTGATCATCGACTCGTGCTTCGTCGGGCTCGCGCACTACGTACCCAGCGGCCTGCTCGACCCGGACGCCGACGCCCGTGCCGCCGCCCTCACCTGGTGGCAACGCGCCATCGACCTCACCGCCGAACTCGGCGCTCCGGCCGTCGGCGGCCCGATGGGCACGATCAGCGAGACCGACGCAGCCGATCCCGCCCGCCGAGCCGACCGCCAGGACGAACTCGTCGACCACCTCGAACGACTCGCCCGCCGCGCCACCGATGTCGGAGTCCGCGAGCTGCTGGTCGAGCCGACCCCGATCCTGCGGGAGTACCCGGCCTACATCGACCACTGCCAGACCCTGCTGAACACATTGCGCGGGCGCGGCGTCAACAACGTGGGACTCACACTGGACACCGGACACGCACTGTTCCAGCGGCTCCACGGCGCCGACGCTGGGATCGAGAGCTGGATCCACAACCTCGGCTCGCGCATCCGGCAGATCCACCTGGACAACACCGACGGCCACGGCGACCCGCACTGGGGCTGGCCGCACCCGCAGGGCACCTTCGACGTCGGCGCGCTCGCGACCTGCCTGGTCGACAACAACCTGGCCGACATCTCGGTAATTCTGGAGGTGTACCCGCGGTTCGAGGACGACTCCACCGAGGTGCTGAAGCTGATCGCCAGCTCCGTCGAGCACTGCCGCGCCCACTTCCCCGTTTCCACCCAGGTGGTCAGCAATGCTGCCGCTGGCTGACCTGTACCCGCGCGACCGGCTCGCGGTCGAGGTGTCGCTGTGGTCGGCTGACTTGGCCGACCTCGGCGCGGAGGTCGCCCGGCTGACCCCCTACGCAGACGTCTTCCACATCGACGCCTCCGACACCCGGTTCGTGCCCAGCCCGCTGTTCTTCCCCGACCTCGTCGCGGCGCTGCGTTCGCACACGCAGGTGCCTTTCCACGTCCACGTCATGGCCGAGCACGCCCTGCCCTTGGTCGAGGACTTCGCCCGCGCCGGGGTAGACCTGCTGTCCGTCCACGCGGAAGCCGACGACGTCGCCGACGCCCTGCAAGCGATCCGGACGCGGGGCGGTGCCGCCGGCCTCGCGCTGCGCCTGGACACGCCCGTCGACACCGTGGAAGCGCACCTCGACGACATCGACTTCGTGGTTCTCATCGGCACACCGCTGGGCACCAAGGGCACCACGATGGATCCGGCCGCGCCGGATCGTGTGCGGCAGCTGCGGGCGTTGGCCGCCCGCACCGGCCAAGACCAGCTTCCGGTCATTGCCGACGGCGGCATCCGCGAGAACACCGTTCCCGAGCTCGCCGACGCGGGTGCCGACGCTGTGGTCGCCGGATCGTTGTTGCTGGGCAGCGACGACCTCGCCGCCACCACCACCTGGCTTCACCGCCAACGGAGCGACGTGGCGTTCGACGGAGAGCGCGTCGAGGAGCGGACGTGACACCGGTCGCGGCAGATCCGTTGGAGGGCTGGGTGGTCAGCGTCGATCTGTGGGGGACGCTGATCACATACGGCGATCGCGAGGCCGAAGCCGCCTGGCGGATTCGCGAGTTCGAGACCGTGCTCACCGAGTTCGGTCACGACCTTCCCGACGGCAAGGTCCGTGAAGCGATCCTCGCCGTGCGCGCGGACACCCAACGACGTCAACGTACAACTGGCGAACAACCTCCGGTGCGTGGCCAAGTCGAGCAGATGCTCACCGTCATGGGCCTGCCCCTCGACACGCGGCTGATCGACACCCTGCTCGTCCCGCACACTCATGCGGTCTTGCGAGCCTGCCCCGACATCATCCCCGGCGCGCACAGCGCGCTCTGGGCACTGAGGCAGGCCGGAGCTCGGCTCGTGTTGACCTCCAACACCCTGGCCACTCCGGCGTCGGTATCCCGGCTCATCCTCGACGACCACGACCTGACCACCGTGTTCGACGAGACCGTCTTTTCCTCTGACGTCGGGCTGGCCAAACCACGCTGGGAGATGTTCGCCGCGGTCGCCACCGCCGCAGGTACGGATCTGAGCCGGGTGGTGCACGTCGGCAACAGCGTGACCACCGACATCCACGGCGCGCTGAACGCCGGATGCCGCGCGGTGCTGTTCAACCCGGCTGGCAAGCCCTGTCCTGCCGGCGTGCGGGCCATCACCAGCCTCGACCAGATGCCGATCGCCGTCCTGGCCACTTGCTCCTGAGCCCATCACCCAACCGAGGAACCCGTTTGATGATCACGCCGCTGGACATCCCCACGGCCCGTGTCGCTCCCCGCCTGCTGCCGCCGAGCGGCCTGGACCTGCTCGTCGCGGCATCAACCTGCGAAGGCCGGGCCCGCCACCTCCGCGACCTGCTGGCGGGCGCTGACGCCGACGGGTCGGTCTACCTGGCCAACCCCGACGAGGTGCGCGCGATGCTTCTTCACGGCATCGACCCGCAGCTCTACCTCGCCTATCGCGACATCGCCGCGCCCCGACCCAAGACCGACCAGACGGACGCGGACGCGGACGGCACGCACGCCTGGTTCGCCGACCTCGTCGTCTACACCGCGGCGAACCTCGGCCACAGCCCGGAACTCGGCCGGTCGCTCGGCCACTGGAACACCGCGGCTCAGGTCGAAATCTTCCAGTGCTTGTCCGGCCGGGTTCTCATGTTGCACACCAACATCGACGACGACGGTAACTCCACAATGGACTATCACGTATGTCAGGCCGGTGATCACGTCGTCATCCCTTTCGGTGCCTGGCACCTGACCGCCGTGCTCGACGCCCCGGCGGTGGTGTTCAACATCTACACCGATGTCGCTGACCTGCGGACCGGACACACCAGCCGGGAGGCGGTCGACAGTGACCTGAAGTACCGGGCGGCGCCCGCTCCCGAGTTGACCATCGCGCGCACGGCCTCGGAGATCGCCGTTGTCGGCTCCAGCCGCGAGCTCACCGAGCGACCTCTGCGGCGCGGTGAATTCCCGAGCTGGGCCGAGGCCCTGCTGATGCCCTCTGGACTGGCCGCGCTCTACCGCCATGCTCCGGCCGCCGAACTGGCTCGGCTGCAGGAGCACGCCGCGCATTTCGGCCACCGCCCAGTCCTCGCCACGGCGCCATGACGAGCTCGCGCAAGCATCAACCCGCGCCCACCGATGCCTCCTGTCCGATCCGGCCGCTGATCGGCTACGCCGCACCCGCTCGCGCGACGCGCCGCTTCACCCAGGGAGCGGCCAGCGTCACCCTGCGCGCAGACCGCGGCGAGCTGATCAGGGACGCAGAGACCACGCTCTACTCCTACGCGCGCACCAGGACCGCGGCCAGCCGGTGGACCATCACCCTGCACACGGGCGTTCCCGTCGACCAGGCCGGCGCGACCGCCCTGTTCGCCGACACGGACGACCATGACATCGGCCCGAACTTGCAGGCGCAGTCGATCGGCATGCCCGGCGGGAGAGCGTTCTGGATCCGCGAACACGCCACCCTCGTGCACCTCGACCACCTGCTCGGCACGATCACCGTGCACGCCAGCGACCTGGACGCCGCGCGGTTCTTCGCCGCCCGACTCGTGCGACAGGCGATGACCGCCCAGCTTCTGGAGCACGACGCGGTCTACGCGCACGCCGCCGCGCTCGTGCACGCCGGGCACGGCCTGCTGATCGCCGGGCCGAAGGGCGCGGGCAAGACCACCACCCTGCTGAGCGCGCTGCGGCTGGTGGGCGGGGACTTCGTCACCAACGACCGGCTTCTGCTCCACTGCGACCCCGACGGCGGCACGGTCGGCCACGCCTGGCCGATGCACCTGCGCGCCACCGCCAGCACGCTGCACGCCGTTCCGGGGATGAGCAGGTTCCTGTCCGCAGAACAGCAGCAGAACGGCCTGGCCGGCCAGGCCGCGCTCAGCGGCAAGATCGCGATCGAGCCAGACGAGCTACGGGCCACGCTGCCCGACATGCGGATCGTTGGCGAGGTCCGGCCCACGCTGATGCTCTGGCCCTACCGCAGTGCCAGCGACCTCCCGCCCGAGCCGGTACCTGCGGCCGAGGTCCGCGACGTCCTGGTACGCACCCAGTTCTTCATGCACGAACCGGTCACCAGCACCACCTCGCACCGCAACCACTGGCTGCTGCCGCCCGACCAAGATCGGACCGCGCTCTCGCTCACCGCCGTCGCAGACCAGCTCGCTCGAACCGTGCCGTGTGTTCGGATCCCGGTTACCGATTCGCCCGCGGCGCTGGCAGCCCGTGTAGTTGCCCTCCTCGACCACGCAGCGACCCAAGCGGCCAGGCCGGGTGGTTGGGGATGACCGACCGACGGGCATGCCGCTTCGCCGAGGACGCCGTCCGGGCTTTGTGCTGGGGCACCGGCGCCGACAACCACGAGACGATCGCCCGTGCCGTGGTGGCCGAACTGGGCGCGGTACTTGGGCAGTCGGTGCGGTCGAAGACCCTCTGCCTACTGGCCGCGTACCTGCACGACCACCCCGTCGCCGAGCTGGATCGCACGGTGACGCGATTCCTCGACAGCACGCTGCGAACCAACCGGTACAAGACCTATACCTGCCGCGTGGCCGCGCTCGCCGACACCGCGAAGTTGCGCACCGCTGGCGTAGCCGCCGTCGTGCTCGGGGGACTCAGCGTGGAACATTCCCTTTACGCCAGCACCGGTGCCCGGCAGTTCAGCGACATCGACCTGCTTATCGCGCCTGGCGACGCTGAACGCACCTACGCCGTCCTCCGCTCCCAGGGTTACCAGCCCAGCCGGGACAGCGGGACCTGGACGCGGCCGACCGGCGACCCGATCGTCCCGCTCATCGTCGTCGACCTGGCCACGACCCTGCCTCGCAGCGGCACCGAAGACGACGTCCCCGATCTGCTGGCTCGCCGCACCAGCGTCAAGGTTCCCCCGCACGACCATCCGCTCCCCGTCCTCGCCCCGTCCGACGCGGTCAACCACACACTGGCCCGGCTCGCGACCCAGCCGGGCTGGGCACTCGCCGCCGACGCGATCCGCCAGCTACGTACGACGTCGCCGCCCGCCCCGCACCACGCCGACGTCCTCGCCGGCTGGTCGGTGCTGCGCTCGCATTGGCCATTGCTGCCCGCCCACCCGGCCCGCTGCGCCATCGACGAGGAGCCGCACCGATGATCATTGCCTTGGCCGGACTACCCGGCGTCGGCAAGACCACGCTGGCCGAGCAGCTCACCAGCCACATCACCGGTGCGCTGTTGCTGCGCAAAGACACCGTCCGACACGCGCTGTTCGGCACCGAGCACACCACCTACACCCGCGACCAGGACGACCACTGCGTCCAGGTCCTGTTCGCCACCGCCGTCTGGCAGTGGATGCGTGCTCCCGCCACGACCGTCGTGCTCGACGGGCGAACCTGGCTGGCCCCCGGCCAGATCGAAGACCTACGCGCCTTCGCCGCGACGCACCACCAACCCCTGCTGCTGCTCGAATGCGTCTGCCCGGTCGAGGTCACGCACGCCCGGCTGGCCGTCGATCACCAGCACGGCCGGCACCCAGCGGCCAACCGCACCCCGCAGCTACACCAGGAACTCGCTGCCACCGCCGTGCCGATTACCGGCCCGAAACTGCTGCTGGACTCCGGAAAGCCCGTCGCGACCAACGTCGACATCGTCCTTCGGCACCTGGACACCCTCGCGCCCTCCGACGCCGTGATTCATCTGCTGGCCCCGACCACCGTGGAGACCTCGTGACCACCGAACTGCCAGGACTGCTGCTGATCGCCCAGGCGACCGTCGCGCACGGCGCGGAGTTCTTGCGCACCCACCGCCCTCGTACCTGCACTGGCAAGGGCGACCGGGACATGGCCACCGACGTCGACCTCGCCATCGAACGGATCCTGCGCGACGAGCTGAGCCGCGCCACTCCCGGTATCGGCGTCCAAGGCGAAGAAGAAGGCGGCCCGACCAGCGGCACCCGCTGGGTCATCGACCCGGTCGACGGCACTGCCAACCTCACCCATGACATCCCGCTGATCGGCATCTCCCTTGCCCTGGTCGTTGACGAGGATCCTCTGCTCGGAGTAATCGCCCTACCCCAGCTCGACCGCACGTACTGGGCGGCGGACGGCCTCGGCGCCTGCCGGGACGGCAACCCGATCCGCATCGCCGGCCCGGACCGGCTGGATGAGGCGATCATCGCGATCGGCGACTACGGCACCGGACCCGACGCCGCCGCTCGAAATGCGGCGATGCTGGCGATCCACGCCGCCCTCGCGCCCCGAGCGCAACGCATCCGGATGCTCGGAACCGCCGCGGCCGACCTCGCGTTGCTGGCCGACTCTGCGCTCGGCGCGTCGATCACCCTCGGCAACCGTACCTGGGACATGGCCGCCGGAGCGGTCATCGCCCGCGAAGCCGGCGCCCACGTGACTGATCTGGACGGCACCGACCACACCACCGCCTCACGCTGCACCATCGCCGCCGCACCCGCCCTGATCGAGGAGATCCTCGACATCGTCCAGCGTGCGAGCGCGATCAACGGCTTCACCGGCAAGGAGGTCGTGGCGTGCTGATCACGTTCGAAGGGCTGCCCGGAGCCGGCAAGAGCACACAGAGCCGAATGCTCGCGAGGTGCCTGGAAGCAAACGGCCACCACGTCACCGTCCTCCCCGACCTGGCCACCCTGGACACCGAGCCCATCTCGGCTACCCTCGTCGACCTGCTGCGCACCGGCGACGATCCGTTCCTGCGCACGGGCGACGCCATCACCGACACCATGATCACTGCCGCGATTCGGGCTGACCTCGTCGCCACCGTCCTCGATCCGGCGCTGGCCGAGAACCCTGCCGGCGTCGTGATCGAAGACCGCGGCATCCATACGATGGCCTCCTACGCGATCGCCGCCCTACTCCGCCAGCACCGCGCGCCTGCCGAGATCGCCCTCGACTGGCTAAACGCCCTCACAGCACTGGCCGGGCCGCGCCCCACCCGAGCCTTGTGGCTGCGGATACCCCCGAACGTGGCCGCCCGTCGCGCCGACGAACGCGGCGGAGACCGCCGTCCCGCATCCACCGACGAGCAGCGCGCTCACCTCACCTGGGTCGACCACGCCTACGCACTGCTTGCCGAACGAGACCCCCAGCTCACCGTCCTCGACGTCATCGACCTCGACCCGGTCGACACTCACCTCGCCGTTCATGCCGCCTTGCGTCAGATCAGCCAGACGGGCGACATCGACCTGAGCCCGTGTGCGGGGCACCACGAAACCGCCGAGCCCGTCTCCTACGCTGGCCCCGCCAGACCACGTCCATCCGTGCCGAGCCGAAACCGAGAGTCCGAGACGATGACCACGTTGGCCAGCCACCGCGAGAACACCGCTCCCATCGACCTGCTCAGCGCCCTGCGCACCGCGCGTGCGGCCGGAGCCGACGCACTGGCCGCCACGCTCGACGACCACGGGTTGCGCGCACTCGACGGTGGTCGCAACAACGACGTCTTCGTCTGGACCGCGGCCCCCACACCGATCTGTATCAAGCTCTACAAGAAGACCGACCGGCAGCGCGTCGAGCGCGAGTGGCACGGCCTCACCCACGCCGCCGGCCTGGGGAGCGCACCGGAACCGCTGTGGCTTGACGAGGACCCCGAACAGCCAGCCCTCGGCATGACGCTGCTGCCCGGCGCACCGATCCTTGACGTTCTCGACCCGACGACAGCCATCAAGTCGCTGGCCACCACCACCCGCGCTCTCCAGAGCGTTCCGCTCAAAGAGCCGCTGGCCAGCCTGGAGCGCGTCGACTCCATCGGCCACTACATCGCCCGGCTCACTGATGTCTGGCCCGGCCAGCTCGCCGACGCCGCCGACGATCCCCAGACCCCTGAGATGCTCGCCCTCCTGCACCGCTGGGAAAACAGCGGCGACGCCGAACTGCTCGCGCAGCCCGCTGCCCGCGTCTACTCCCGTGGCGACGCGAATTTGCTTAACTGGCTCCACGACGGCGAGTCCACCTACGTCGCAGACTTCGAGTTCAGTGGCTTCTCCGATATCGCCGTCGACGCCGCCGACCACATCGAGCACATCAGCGCCCGCGTCGTTCCCGACGACGTCTGGGCCAGCGCCGAAGCGGACCTTGGCGTCACGCCGGCAAACCGCGCCCGATTCGAGGCCGCGCGGCGTACCATCGCGCTGCGGTGGCTTGCCGTGCTCTGGAAACAGCGCACCAAGCGGGTCGAGGAGTTCACCGCTCTGCACGACCGGGTTCGCGCCCTTCAAGGCTGAATCACGACTGCCCATCGCTAGCCAGCGACGTCAGAACGGACACCGCGTCGAAGTCGCCAGCGCCGAGCATCGGCACGACCGCGAACAAGCCGGCCGCGAGCAGCCGCGTGTCGGCGAACATCGCGAGGCCGTCGAGTTCATCCCGGTCGGTCCAGCGGAAGGGGTGCTCAGGCTTCCGGGTCACCTCGTCCGGATCGGTGACGAAGGCGACGTACTGGTGATCGACATGCACGTGACGATTCCCGCAGTGCCCATCCGGCGGCACCGGCTGCTCGGTGATCCACCACGGCATCGTCAGAACGGTGCGGGGAAAGTCGGGCGGGACTGCTGGGCCGGGGGGCCGCACCAACCGAACCCGTCGGCCAGTTTCCTCTTCGACCTCGCGAAGTGCAGCATCAACCTGCGACTCGCCCGGTTCGGCATGACCACCTGGGATCATCCAACGCCTGAGGCGAGGATGCTCGATCAATCCAAGGCGCCACACTCCACCGACCAGCCCGAAGACGAACACGCTCGATGTGAAGTGCTTGATCATTCCATGAGTTCGCCAGCCTCGACCAGCACGGGTCCTGCGTACGTGCGCCGGATGGCGGCGGAAGTGCACCGCGATGAAAACTGAGACTAAGAAGGCATGCAGCTACGCTGCGCTCGCCGCTGCTCCGTCGACCGACGAACCCCCACGCCTCTTCGACATGGCATTTCGTCGCAGAGCCCAGCTGCCGAAGGCCACCGACGCGGGCCAGGGAGAATGCATCGCATGTCAGCTACCAGCCTGGACGACGTTCGGCATGCCCTGCGCATCAACGATCCAGCCGCTGTTATCGGTCTGCGGGAGTGCGCCTGGCTCGACGTCAAGGGCGGCCCATATCGGCTGGATAGCGCAACCGGGAAGGAGGAGTTGGTCAAGGACGTCGCGGCGTTCGCGAACGCCGCGACCGGCGGCCTGCTCCTGATCGGGTTCAAGACGCAGGTCGAGAACGGCGAAGAGATCGTCTCTGAACTGGGCCCGATTCCCAGGGACAAGGTGGACCTCGACCAGCACCGCAAGCTCATCAGGACCCGCGTGATGCCGCCCCCACGCGGCTTCACCGTCGAGTGGATCGACTGCGGCGACGCACGAGGTGTCCTGGTGATCGACATCCCCGCCCAATCGCAAACACAACGTCCGTTCGTCGTACCAGGGCCGTCGGGCAACGACAAGGCGAGTGAGCGCTCGGTAGCGGTTCCGGTGCGGGAGGCCGATGGTACCCACTGGTTGCCACAATCTGAGATCCGCCGGCTGTTGGCGCTCGGCTGGGCGGAGGCCGGCGGCCCCAGTGAGGAAGTGCTCTCTGCGCTGGTCACCGAGGCGGTCTCCGCCGCCAGTCGCGCCGCGGACGCAGCTCGACCGGCACACGAGGTCGGGGTCGGCGAGCCGGGCTGGAGACGGCCGTTTCGGGAGGCATACGAGCGGGCGCGTCAGCTAATTCACCTGGGTCGGCCAACGACCGAGGTCTACCGGATCGGCCCAGGTGTCGCCCAGGAGTTCGAATCGGGTGGACCGGCTGACGGGTGGATCATTTGTGCCTTACCTGACCAGCTGCCCGTCACGATCGCAGAATCGGTATGGGACGCGCTGCACGCTGCAGGGAGCGGAGTACCGGACGGTGATGTGCTCGGTGCCCTCGGGCTTCCGTTCATCGAGCAGGACAGCACGCGGGCCGGACGGGTCGTCAACGAACTGGCCACCGTGGTCGAGCTGCGCGGAGGACGCTGGGGAACTGGCCTGCTGGTCCGCGCTGATTCCGGTCGGACCTGGACGTGGGAGCCCAGCCCTAGCTTCAGCCTCACCACGACCCGCTACGCCGGGAACTGGACCGGCGGGGGCGCGCCGCCGCTGCTACGTGTTCGGGCGATCGCAACGCTGCCCTCGGTTGGGAATGGAGAACGAGAGATACCGACCGCTCGGCGGCGCGAGTTCGCCATGACCTTGCCGATCAGCGAGCTGGCCGGCGCCGTGACCATCCTGTCGCAGCGGCGTGGTGCCGACTTGCGTGCCGCTCAGTGGAAGCCAGGCCCCAACCGGAACGCTCGTGATGCTGCCAGTTTCTCGACCACGATCGAGACCTCCGACCACCGCTCGGCGCTGTCTGGCGAGGTGATGGCTGCGCTGCCGAACGCGACGTCCTCGGCTGTCGTGACCTGCGCCGAGCTGCGGATATACGATCTCGCGGCCTGGGCAGACGTGCTGGGGTTGTCAGGTGAGGTAGCAGCCAGCGCCGATCTCCGGCTCTCGCTGGAGGAGTTGACCGAGTTCCTCTCCATTGCATGGCAGACCGCGACCGAGGTACTGCCAGCAATCATCACTCCTGATCCGCGCGGCGGCCGGTGGGCCGGCCCTCCGACCGTAGAGCTGCGGTTGAGCGCCGAGCAGAAGCACGATGTTCCGGGGCCACCGCCGCTACTGACCGACCTGGTCGACTTCGCGGCATTCGGCGAGCGCGTCGATGCCCAGCTCACGAGCATGGCCGTGACGATCACCGCGCCACCGCAGCTTCCACGGGAACTCCGGCGAGCGCTGACTCGCCAGGCGTTCGTGTACATGGGACAAGCGTTCGGCTTCACGGACGCATCCGAAGATCAACTGTAGAGATCACCCACGTTCCTCGAACGTATGTGCGACTCGGGTGTATGTTGTCGGTCGTGGACCTGCAGATGCGTTCAAATACTCGGTCAGACGGCGCACTGCGCTGCCGGGTCGACGGAACTGGCACGCAGGTCGCCGTCTTGCCCGCCACGTGCAAGCTCGGCCTTCACGTTCTACGTCCGGCGGAGTGCAGTGCGATCGTGGTTGACGACGAGGTCCACGTCAGCTGTCCGGCCTGCGCTGCTACGCCAGGCGCAGACCATTGCTGGAGGCTAACCGTCAACGGCACGAGCCCGATGCGCGCCGAACTTGATGACGAGCCTTACCTTGACCTGCGCCTACCGCGCCCTCCGGCTCCGCGGTAGGCAGGTGATCCAGTTGCTCGACAGCCCGTTCACAGCATGGGAAGGCGACGACCTCCACGGATGCAGGCCGGTGCTCACCGCAGTTTGGGTCCGACTGGACGCGCTGTTCGTTCGTGCCTCGGATGCCCCTCGTCACGTCATCGAGACCGGCCTCGACCTGACCGGCGAGGTCCAAGGACGACTCCATGGTCGCTTCCCGAGCGTCGAAGGGGACTGGCTCGCGTCGTCAACTATGAGATCCCGTTCGCAGACGGCCGAGGCAGCAAGCTGCAGCTAGTCGACCAACTCGTTCCGTTCTCCGCATTACGGAAGCGTGAGTAGGCAGGGCTGTAGCCAGACGTCGGCACTCTGGGGTGAGTCTCGCCGTGCCGCACTAGGCCGTTTGGGCGCCCCGTCGGCGAGCTTCCCCAGGTCAGAGGTGACATCGGCGTAGGGTCCACCGGATGGAGAGCGTCGTCGGAAGCGCGTCCGAGGCGGACGGTTCGCGAGGTGACCACCCCGTTGCAACCGTCGTGCCGCCGACGAGCCCGGCCGAGGCCGCCCGACTCGCGGCTCAGCATGACAACCAGGTCAGTCGCCTCTTGGTGAGTGAGTTCAGAGGTCAGCATGCACCCGGTAAATGCGCATGGGACCTCGTGGCGATGGTTGGCCTCTCCGCCGACCGCCGCAGTGCAGTCGCGTGGATCCTCGCAGAGGCGATCATGAGGTTCCGATGCGGAAAATCACGAGCATTCCCTTGTTGGCAAGCGGCAGCCCTGTCCGGGAACGCCGTAGCCGACGACGATCTAGAACTTGTCTCATCGTTTATCATCTCTGTCTTTGGTCGGCCCAACGCTGTCCAGTCCGGCGACACCAAGGAAAAAAAGGGAAAGAGCAACCATCTGGAGGGATTCGTCGCCGAGTGGTTGTGGCATCTCATCATGAAAGAACAGCAAGCCTCACATCGCGTGCGCCAATACCTTAGCGAACCGAGCTACTCTGTTACTGAACAAGGTGAAGACGGTTTCGTGGTGTATGCACCGCCAGGCGCGAACACCTCACTGTTCTTCAGACTGTGGGAAATAAAGAAACACAATACCGAAAATTCGGTAGTCACTGCGACCGTGCAGCGCGCCTCGGACCAGCTCAATATCAGGGGCCTGCAGTATCTGGCCAAGCTCACCAGCGCTCATCGCCAGACAGACGGTGATCTCGGGAGCCTCTTTGCTGAGCTAGGTGATCTGTGGATCAACGCAGACCCACGAGCAGGAGCAGGAGTCGGGGTCGCCACGAACACCGTAACCCCTCCCGCGACGTGCTTCTCCCCGCTGGAGAGCACCTTGGATCAGTTCGCCGATGCGGGGCAACTTGAAGGACTGCTCTGCGTGATCGAAAACTTCACTGAGTTCGCCAACGAAGTCAGGAGGATGGTATGGAGCGCGCTCTGAACCTGCCGGACCTCGTCGAGGCACTTGGTGTCCACCAGACGGGCGTCCTGCCATCGCCACAAGAACTGGCGAGCCTGATCGCCGACGTCGAAATAAGGGCCTTCCGCGGAGACTTCGCCGTTGACGAGAACCTCGAACGTGCTGCGTGGTACCTCCACGCGGTTGCGTCGGCATCGGAAGCCGCCGAGTTGTATACGCCGGCACGACAACGTCGAGCTTTTGCCGTAAGCGCACACGTCTTCGACTTGACCTTGGCAGACCCCCGCCATGATGCACGCCAACGCCTGAACCTTGCCTTCGGCGCACAAGTCGGCTACCGACGCGCTGACCTCGACCCGAACGCCACGGCGGTATACCGCCGTGTCTCGGACCTCCTCGTCGACACCACACCACTAGTCGATCACGCTGACACACTGGCGGTCGAGGCCGGCGTTGCCTTCCTCGGCCTCGACACGAGGTTCCTGTTCCCCCTACTTCGCAGTTGGCGACGCCAACTCACCGAACTCGCCACAACAGTCGAGCTCGACGACCTCCAGTCGACGATGTTTGGTCCAGCACAACAGATCGTGCGCGCCGTGTGGTCGCTGCTCCGGTTCTTAGCATTCGGCACCGCCCGCCAGCTGCCAGTAGCGCGAGCGGCGCTGGTGTCCGTCCTGGACGGTACTGCGGGAACCGGAGACCTCGACGCCCGCTGGGTAGCCGCACACCTCTTGTCGATCGCCGATGGCCTTGAATCTGGCAGCCTCTACTCGATCCTTCCCCCTGGAACCCCGAGCGCCGTGGCGCAGGCGTTTTGCCTTGCTGACCCGCCGGTCTTGACTCTGTGGCCACCTCAAAGAGAACTGCTTGAGCGGCCAGGAATGAACCCTTTGGACCCAGCCACGCGCCGGCTGCTCTTGTCAGTACCTACCAGTGCAGGGAAGACGTTGCTCGCGCAGCTGATCATCTGCACTCACATCGCGACGCAGCCGGGGGGAGTCTGCTATGTCACCCCGTTGCGCAGCCTTGGACGGGAGATGCGAAAAGCGCTGTCGGGACGGCTTCGGGTACTCAACCGCGAGTTGAGTGACGACAGCGACCTGTTCGACATCTTGTCGTTCTCGCAAGACCCCGCCGACGTCGAGGTTACGACACCCGAACGACTGATGCACCTGCTGCGTCATGACGCCGACGCTGTCATGCAACGCTTTTCCTTGTTCGTCATCGATGAAGCGCACCTACTGGCGCAACCAGGGCGAGGGTTCACGGTAGAAGGACTGCTCGCTTACCTCATGGCGGCGGACGAGAACCCGCGGATTGTGCTTCTCTCCGGCGTACTCGGAAATGCTGCCTCGCTCGCGTCCTGGCTTGACTCTGAGCGTCCAGAAGTATTGTTTACGTCTGATTGGCGGGGACCCCGCCGTCTCCATGCGCTACTCAACACCTTGCCAGTCTGGGACTCCGCGGTGCGGAGTCTCCGAAAGTCGGCACAGTACCCAACGCGGGTCACTGTGCCACAGGTGGCGCAGCTACGTCTTCGTCCTGCCGAGGCGGGGCCGGTCACGACACTTACTACAAGCCCTCAACAGCCGCTGGGTGAGTTGATTCTCAAGGAAACATCGACTGGAGTCAGGAGTAAGGATGGCGGCACGCCTGGGTACAAGATCTTCGCCGCGGCAGCTTCCATACTGACGCACGCGGGCAGTCTATTGATGATCGTGTCGTCGCGAACCATGGCGCGTGACGCTGCCAAATCCTTGGCAGATCACCTACCGCTGCGTGAAGTCGCGCGTGAGCTCGTCGAATTTCTCCGTGAGCGGCTCGGCGACCAGCACCCGCTGATTGCGTGTGCCGAACACGGCGTCGCATACCACCATGCCGGCCTGCCCGTCGACGTTCTCGACGCGATCGAGGAGGCAGTCCGAACCGAGGTCCTATTGGCGATCGTTTCTACGAGCACGCTGACCGACGGGGTAAACCTGCCGGTTCGGACAGTCGTGATCGCCGAAACTCGGTTTGAAGGTCAACACCCTGGCGCTCAACTCGGAGCCGCGCGGCTTATGAACGCCATCGGGCGAGCTGGACGGGCCGGCCGTGAGTCCGAAGGCTGGATCGTGCTCGCGCTACAGAAGCGCTCCGAACTCAAGGATTTTGATGAGCTTCGCCCGAATGACGAGGCGCTGGAAGCCCGCTCCACTCTTTTGGCAGACGAGTCGCTGACAGCCCTTGCCGATGCAGAGGAGCTCATCGCCACTACGGCTGACGCGGTCTTCCAACTTGCGCCGGACACAGTCGCGTCCGACTTCGTCTCGTATACATGGTTTGTCCTAACGACGCTGCAGCCACTGTGGACGGTCTTCGACGATCCCATCCAGATGGACATCGTCCTCGACAAACTACTGGCATTTCAGCAGATGGACCCGGCGCTTCGGCAACGCTGGCTGCGGCTGGCCGAACAGGTTCGAGCCACTTATGAACGTGCAAGCCCAGCGCAGCGACGGCGTTGGACAGCTGCCGGAACCTCGCTCGGTACCGCGGCGCGGCTAGATGCTATAGCCGGTCGGGTAGTTGGTGCTGTTGCCGCACGGGAATATGAGCTTCGCCAACAGGGCGTTGCTATCCCTGATGACGCATGGTACTGGCCACTCAACGAGACTATTCTACTGTTGTCAGAACAACAAGTACTCACATTACTGTTGGCACAACCAGAAGCCGACAACTGCTGGAAGTTCTGGTCGACGAGGGCTAAGGGAACCAAGAACCTAATCGATGTGTCCATCGTAGATGGATTGACCGGCTGGATAGACGGCCTTGACGTTCCTGCTCTTGCCGAACGGATCCTTCCCGGTCTTGCCGTCGAGTGGCAGTTGGAACAGACTGTCGACGCCATCAGCTCAACATTCGAACACTATTTGGCTTGGACTGTCGGCGTGCTCGTCGAGCAAGTCAACGCCGGCCTTGAGGAAGCCGGGCTTGTAAGCCGCCTTCGGCCCGACACCGCATGGTGCATCCGACACGGGGTCAACACACCGCACGCTCTGGCGTTGCTCAACGAAGGAGTGCGTTCTCGTCGATTGGCACATGCCGTCGGGAGCGAGGCGCAGCGCCAAGGTGTCGAGGTTGAAGACGTACGGTCATGGCTCGCGAGCCTCCATATCCGAGGCTGGCGGAGCACATTTGACGCGGTGGCACGCGAGATCCTCGATCTCTTGCAGTTCATCCGGGCTCGTCGAAACAATGTGCTGCGATCTCTGCTTGAGACAGGACGCGCCCAAGTGACACTTCGCAGTGAGCTTGCAATTGCTTATCAGGTGCCGGAGATCGTCTATATTTCGACAACGACCGATGCACCCTCCGAACTGCAGATCGTCAGCGACTCCGGCCTAGCGGTCGCAGTTGTCGATGTCGATTTACATGCAGATGTCGATGCTGTCCTAGCGAGCGGGCTTGACATCGTCATAACCATGCAAGGCCACGACTTGCACTTCGTGGCTCCCGAAATCGTCGGTTCCGACTAGTGAGCGAGGAGGTCAAGCGTTGGACCCTCAAGAACGCGGCGAAGATCAACTGGTTCCTAGGGGCGACCGAAGACGGCTGACTGCGGTGACGACGTCTGCAGGTCGACGGTCGGTACTGTTCGAAGTTCACGGCTTCGGGCACGACGAATCCTCCGTTTGCCTGCCAGCTCGGCGGAATCGGCATCTTCCACCGAAGGTGGCTCACGATGGTCAGTTACGACGGTGCACGATGAGGTCATGGTGAAGACGGTGTACCTGTCGGGTCAGGCGAAACCGGTCGTATTGACGCGGCCATCTGGGTCCGATGCCGTGTTCGCTCGTCCGCGCAGCGCTGGGGTCTGAGATGGCAGCCGACCCGATTGAGGCGAATATCGACGCCCGCGAGTTAACCAGAGAGCTCGTGTCAGGTCTGCACCATCTTCGGCACGTCGACCTGGACAAAGCGGGTACAGCGTTGGGTTTGGTCATACCACCGGAGCATCCGGACCCGTCACAGGTCGGCGAGGGGAAGCCGTTGTCCAAACGGCAGCGGCTCGACATGGCGTTCGACGCCATTGCACCGAGTGATTACGAGGCCGTGTGTGCCAGCTTCCTCAAGCATGGTGATCTAACGATCGAACTGAGCAACCGAGTCGAGGACCTGCTTTGGTCACGCGAAAACTGGCCGCAGATTACCGCCCGGACACGCCGTGAAGTCGCCGAAGCGCTGGACGCGTTCGATGCGATCTGGTTGGAGGCGGACGGACTTCTCAACCTGGTCAAGCGGCACTGGGTGTTGCCCTCACCCGAGTGGTCGTTCGAGCCCACGGACCCGTATGAGCCGGTCGTGCGGCACATGTTCCGCTTCCCGGGCGACTGGACAACGCTGCAGTTCTTCAAGGAGATCGGTGCTCTAAACGGTGGAGATCGCCGGTTCGTGCTGTTCCTGGAAGGGCTGTTGTCTGCGTCGGTGAACCCGAGGGAGGCACGACAGCGGGAGATGGTCGCAGCCATCTCGCCGATCCTTGCCCGCGCGGGCCTGAAGGTTACGGAGTCCGGCACGAATGACGGCTACCCGACCTTCACGATCGTTGCGCTGGGAACCCGACCTCGGCCAGCCCAACTTATCCTCTTTGCCGGTCGGCACGGTAAGCCTGCGCTGCGGCTGCGCGACGTGCTTGATCAGAGCATCGAGATATTGACTGGGGATGACGCCGTACTCACCTACGACGTCCCCGTCGGCGATCGCGGCCTGACCTGGCGAGACGTAGAGTCATGGTGGTCGCACCGCAAGGGCATCCCCGCCGACCAGGCGAAGCTTGAGCTTTGGCGACGGCTAGTGACAGTTTGTGCCGATGCGTCACCAGCTCAGCACGCGCTACTCGTTGCATACTACGACTACGCGAAGGACCACGACCCGCTGTTCGCGCTGTTACCGGAGGTTTGGTTGCATTGGGATCCAATCTCGCGGAGACAGCGCGGCGAGGACGCCTTCCTGAACCAACGCATGGACTTCCTGATGTTGTTGCCTGGGCTCAGGCGAGTCGTGCTTGAAGTCGATGGGGAACAGCACTACGCGACCCCCTCCCGGCAACCGAGCCCTCGTATCTACAGCGAGACCACCCGCGGCGATCGCGACCTTCGCCTGGCCGGATACGAGGTCTACCGCTTCAGCGGCTACGAACTCAGCGAAGACCGCGCCACTAAGACCGTCTCAGACTTCTTCGACCGGCTCCTAGCTGGGTCATATCGGGCGTAAACGACCAGTTCGAGTACGTTTGGCCGCCGTCCGGCGCGACGACCGGTCACAGCAATACCTCAGCGGTGATCGGCACAGATTCGGCCCGCCGAGGGTCCAGCGTGTCCACAACGAGTCAGGAGCGACATCGGCAGCGTCATTGCATCCGATATACGGCTCGCCCAGCGACTCAGGTCCCGTCGAAGTACACCTCCGCGGTTCGGCGGATCTGTGCCAGCCGCTTCGAAATGGCGCTGTGGTTGGCGTAGCCGAGAACCTCGGCGATCTCGGTTTTCTTAGTCATGCCACTGTTGAGCAGCACCACGATCTGCTGGTTACGCGCATCCATGAGCGCGAGGAAGTCGTTGGTGACCAGATTGCCCAACACCTCGCTCTCCGGCCCTTGGACCGGGATCGTGTCGGTCAACTCGACGAGCTTCACCGTGACCTTGCGTCGCTTGCCGTGCAGCTTGCGTTCGAAGTCTTCGCGTGCATACGACCACTGGCTGGAGAAGTCGTCCTCTACGCGGTGGGAACGGACGGCGTCCAGGATGCCGCGGAGTTGGCCGGTCCGGTCGGCGGCATCCACGGTCTCAACCACGGCGTCTTGGGCGTCATCCTCACCGAACCACACAGGCCCGCCCATCCGCGGATTGCCGGCGATAGCTCCGGCGAGCACGCTCTCGTCCTCCAAGGTGACCGGGCTGGGGGTCTTGCCCTTGTCGACCTCGGGGAAGTCCCTCAGCCGGTCCTGGATCGTCGCGGTGACCGCGGGCACCCAGAAGTCGAGGTTGTGGGCCAGCAGCCGGATCGGGTCGTCGGCCGAGAACGCCTTCATCTTCGACCCGGACATCAGGTGCGGCCAGACCGTCCACGCCCAGGCGTGGGCCAGCCGGGCTTCGAAGTCGGTCGGGAGGAAGTCGTCGATGCCTGCCCAGTCAGCCATGAACGGCCATTGGCCACCACGCAACAGCGGGAGTCCGAACATGTCCAGGACGCGCTTGGGCAGCAGGTGGAAGAGCGGCGCGTACTCGAAGTACCGGGCGCGTGTCCGAGGCACGAACGTGACGTTGACGTCGCCGAGGTCTGCGATCTTCGCCATCGGTTTGGGCAGGTCGTCCATGTCGAAGAAGCGTCGCCGGAACTGGGCTGACTCCCACAGCATGTTCCACTGCCCGACCGCTCCGACCAGCTCCATGTCCGATCGGGCCATCGGGAGCGCCACGTACTCGGGCGGAGCGGGTTCCAGCGGACGGAGCACGCCATTGAACAGGAAGCCGGCCGACATGTTCTTCAGGCTTGGAAACTCTTCCGGGGTTGCCTTCCCATCGGGAAGGAACACGCCGTCGCGGCGCCATTCCAGGATCTCGGCCGCGGTTGGCTCGCGCTCATCGCTCACCCGGTCCTCCGCGTGCCGTTGTGCTGGCCGTTCGTCGATCTGCGTCATACCTACATCACGACAGTCTGCGCCGGATCCGTTCCGACCGCCGCGACAGTCACTGAGCGTTAGACCTTGCTTCACCTTCGACACTTTCGTGGTCCTCTGCTCCGTCTGGCGGCCCGCTGCCGAACGTCTTGAAGACCGTGGCCCGAGCGGACGGGAAGAGTCAGCGTCGCCCTGGAGAATGAGTGAGCCGAGGGCGACGGCGGCCACCAAAGCACGGACGACGCAACTCCGTCGTCCCGAACCGGCGGGACTGGGTGGGAGGACGCACCGCGGGCGTCACAACTGAGTCGGCATGGAGCACGAGCGCGACCTCCAACTCAAGCATGGTCGGCGCTGGAACGCTGTCGATGTCCTCACACCAGGCAGCCAGCAATCCAGCGAGCTCGTCGTCCTCACCACCCACGCCATCACCTCACCCGTTCGGTTATCACCAAGCGTCGTACCTGCTCGACCTGGCGTTACGCTTGCCACCGCTAGGCCACGAGCATCGCTCTCGCATGCGTCTCATCCGCCACGTCACTCTCGGCTCGCTGGGCCCCGACCTGCTCGTCGAACTCGGCCCGGACGGTCTTGACGAGGTGACGGGCCCGAGCAGCCCCCACCCCGAGCCGGACGCGCAAGGTGTCGGCGGATATCGGCTTCTGGTGAGCCGCACGATGAGCGGCGTCCTCGCGCCGCGCCTGAGCCAAGAGCGCCTCCGGCGTGCGCTCAACGGCTGCTTTCTCTCGACCTTGCTGCAGAACGTCTTCGTCAGGTTGCGCCTGCGTCTCCGGCGCACCGTCATTCGAAGGCACATCGGCAGCCGACTCCGACCGCTCGACCTCGCGTGCGACTGGCGTACGACTTGTTGCGCCGATCGCTTGCAACAGGCCAGGGCCGACCTCGGACCATCCGATCAGGAGGAGCGGCCCTACCGCGTCGAACGCCGCCTTACCGAATTCGCTCGCGACGAGAGGCTCTGCCACGTTCAGCGCGAGCGTGACCACGCTGGCGAAGATCAGCAGTCGACGCGCTGGCCGTAGCACCTCCAAGGATGCACCGGTGAGAGCCAGATGCCGGGTGCCGAGCAGAAGCCCGAGGATCGAAAGGTCAACCGCGGGAGCCACGAGCGGAGCGACCCAAGTGGGCACGCCGAGCCGCAGCGCGAGGTTGAGGACGTTGCCGAAGCCGAAGAGGAAAGTGAGTCCAACGACGACGCCCATGATCACGGTGACGGCCTGTACGACGGAGGCCCCGTCCGAAGCAGGTCGCGTCGACACAGCTGCACGCCTGGTCATCGAGCACCACCTGCTTCGACGCGTGGACGCCCATGGGTGTCTCGGGTGGGGATGCCGCGTTCGCGCAGCTTGTTCAGCACGGTGGTGTGGTTGACGCCGAGGTGGTCGCCGACTCGGGCCAGGGACCAGCCAAGGTTGTAGAGGTGGATGGCGTCGTCGACCTGGTCGGGCGTGAGGCCGCGGCGGCGCATCGGCACGCCGCGCCGGTGAAGGATGGTGCTGACCGTCCGCCGCTCGATGCCGAACCGGTCACCGAGCTCGTACACCGTCGCGCCGGACCGGTAGCCGGCGATCAGCTGCTCGACCTGCTCGGGGCCGAGTTGCCGGGCGCGGCCGGGGCTGTCGCGCTTCATCGACGGTGGCTCGGGTGTATCGAGGCTGGGAAGCTTCTCACGGAGCTCTTCCAGTGCCCTGAACTGGTCTTTTATGTTCGAGTAAGGTCCCCTAACCTCCACCGCAAGTCAGAGGCCCTTTCCGGGAAATCGGGAAGAGCCTTTTTCGTGCCTGTACAGCGGCAAAGTACAGCAGTGGTAGTGGGTCGTGACCTCGCGGACCTGCGGGCGATCATTCTTCTCGAAATGGGTTGTTGGAGAGGACAGGGACAACCTGCGGGCCGATGTCCGGCCTGGGCGCGCGGCCGGTGCTCAGCGTGCGGCTGGACTCCGGGCTGCTGGACGGGATCGCGCCCGACGCGCCCGGGGCCGGCGTGCTGCGGGAGTTGCCGGGGCTTGGCGCACCGGGTTGGCGCGGAGGCGATCGTGGATGGCTTGACGACTGCGGAGCGGGCGCGGTTCTGGCTGGACGGGACCGTGCTGGCGCTGGGTGACTACTGCGAGGAGTTCCGTAGTCCGGAGGAGCTGGCCGTCGCTTTCGGGGACTCCGGTTGGTGGACGGCGTAGGGATTTTCGGTTCCGGCAGCGGGTTGCCGCTGTGCGTCATGGAGTATTCCGTCCAGATCGTCGACAACCATCGCGGAAGCGAGAGAGCCGCACTGCCCGGAGCGAACTGGGGAGGGCACGGCACCGAGGTTGCCGAAGTACTCCGGCGCATGCGGGCCTGCGCTTCTGCGGCGCTTGATGCGGAGCGCCGCATCACTGCGATTGTTACCGGTCGCCGGCCAATTTTGTAACGTTCGACGATCACGAGCCGACCCGGATCGCGACAGAGCGGAGAGGCTGCGCCGTGAGGATGGTCCGGAGGCCCTCTTGATTCAGCTCACGACCGACGTGCGGCTTATCTGGCGGCGGCTGCGCGACTGCGCTCGGGCGGGGTCCCCGGACCAGCCCGAGGACGCCCGCATCTACTACCGAGACCTTGGGTCGCTGGTTGATCCAGCCGGCCGGTGGCGCTGTCCGATGAGCCGGCCACCCTTCCGGCGGGCTCAATGACGCCCTAGGCCGGGTCAGCCAATACGAGCACGAGCACGGTCGGCCGCTGCTGAGTTCGCTGGCCACCAGCATGGATGACGGCCAGCCTGGCAAGGGGTTCGCTCAGTTCGCCGCCTCGCTGGGGTTCGAGGTTGCCGATCCGGAGTCGTTCTGGCGAGAGCAACTCGCCCGGACGGTCGCCTACTGGTCGTCTGCGGATGACACGGTGCTGCTCGATGCGGCGGTTGATCGCGTGCTAGGCGCACTGGACGGACTGTTCGGCTCGCGGGGTCGCGAATGACGGTTCCCCTTCGTGCGGGTCCGACCATAAGGAGGATCAGTGCCTATATTGTTGCCGCCGTAATAATGAAGGACGGAGAAGTCGTCGATTTTAAAGCAGATGGCGCTGGTGCGGACGTTTTGAGCATCGGGCTTGTGCGGAAGAGCTTCACGGCGGGCTTCGTCAGCGTCTGCGCGCGAAAGCTTTCCCGAGGACCGTCTGTTCGGCTTCAAGGATGGGCAGTTTCGCCAGCAATGTCCAGCTGCGCTTGCTCGCAATCGAGCAGACTTAATATTGGGGTATGAAGTTCAATGCGATGCATTGTTTTCTCTTTTCGGGAAACCCGCGCAGCCGGATGCGCGGATCACCTCAATTTCCATCTCAAATATCGCGCTGAAGAGCAACCTTGGAGAATTTCCGGTAGGTGTCCCCATGACCATCCGCGTTTAGGCCTCACATCGTGCTTTCGATCGCTCAGCCGAGTCCGTCCAGGAACGGCCGGTGCGCGTTCTGGAAAGCCCAGTTGTAGTACCGATCCCAGTTCACCGACCAAGTCATCAACCCCCGCAGTGCGGGCGACGGCCCGCCGCGCAGGGTGTATGAGCCGCAGCCGGTTCCGTGGGCCAGGCAGGTCACGGCGGTTTGGACTTCGGACGGAGAGACGTAGCCGTTGCCTGCGCTGACGGCTGCGGGGAGGCCGACGGCGATCTGGTCCTCGCGTAGGCCGGGGAAAGTCTGGCCGGTGTTCGCGACCTTGAAGCCGGACTTGAGCATGTCGGTCATCGCGATCAGGAAGTCCGCGCCGCCCATGGTGTGGTACTGGTTGTCCAATCCCATGACTGGGCCCGAGTTGTAGTCCTGGACGTGCAGCACCGTGAGCGAGTCGCGCAGGGCGTAGATGACCGGCAGGTACGCACCAGTACGGCTGTCGCCGCCGCCGGCGCCTCCGTAGAACTGGTAGCCCACCTGGACGAAGAACGTTTCGGGGGCCATCGTCAGGACGAATTTGGCTCCGTATCGGGCTTTCAGGGTCTTCAAAGCCGAGATCAGGTTGACGATCACTGGTGTGGTCGGGTTGTGGAAGTCTGTGTCGCCCGAGTTCAGGGACAGGGACTGGCTTTCGAAGTCGACGTCCAAGCCGTCAAGGCCGTATTTGTCGATGATCGCCGCGACCGAGTTGACGAAGTTGTCGCGGGCGGCGGTAGTGGTGAGCTGGACTTCGCCGTTCTGGCCGCCGATCGAGATCAGGACCTTCTTGCCCTGCGCCTGCTTCGCGCGGATCGCCGCGATGAAGTCCGCGTCGCTTTCCACGCCGGGGCATTCGGTGGCGGAGCAGCGGTTGAAGCGCACGTCGCCGGAGGTCACCGAGGTTGGTTCGGCGAAGGCCAGGTCGATGATGTCCCACGCGCTCGGGACGTCGGCGAGCTTCAGGTACCCCGAGCCGTTCGCGAAGCTTGCGTGGACGTAGCCGATCAATGAGTGTTTCGGCAGGCCGGTGCTGGTGCAGCCGCTGGTGGTCGCGGAAACTGCGGGCGTGTGGGCGGATTCGGCTTTGTCGTTGTAGGCGGTGACTGAGTAGCTGTGCGAGGTGCAGGCGGTCAGGCCGGAAAGCGTTGTGGACGTGCCGGGCACGGTGGCGCGCAGGGCGTTGTCTTCGTAGACGCGGTAGCCGGTGACGGTGCCTGCGGCTGCGCCCCAGTTCAACGCGATCGACGTGTCGGCCACGGTGCCGACTGTCGGGCTTCCTGGGACGCCGGGGGCGTCGGGCGTGTCGCCGCCAGGGCCGTCGAGTACTACGTCGTCGACGTGGTACGTGCCGGCGCCGTACCAGCCGTGCAGGTACAGCTCCGCGGATGTCTGGTTCGCGGTGGTGGTGAAGGACAGCGAAAGCTGGCTGTACGCGGATGCGTTGGTCCACGTGGAGGAGCCGCCGGTGACGCCGAGGTAGACCGGCGCGCCTTGCACCCAGGCGGAAACCGAGTAGGTCGTGCTGGGGCGCACGGGCACCGTTTGGGTGCATTGACCCTGGTCAGAGGCACCGGGGGCGACGGCTAGGGCATAGGTTCCCGAGTGCACCGGCGTCTTCACGGCGGCACCTGCCGGGCAGGTCCAGCCGGATGTCGAACCGGCTTCGAAACCGGGGTTGGCGAGCAGGTTCGCCGCCTGCGCTGGCCCGCCGACGACAAGTCCGGCTGCGGCTAGCAGGAGCACGACGAGGAAACGAGCACGCTTCATTGCGGTTCCTCCGGTCCGATGCGACCCCCTGGCTCGTTATTGTCTAGACCACTCGCGAAGTTGTCCAGACCTATCGGACCGACGAAAGTCGGGATCAGATGTTGAGGTCGAAGCCCTGGACGTACTAGGCGCCCTCGGGCTTCCGCCTTGAAGGTGAGCCGGTGGCTCCGACGAGTTCGAGGCTGCGCAGGGTGTGGCCGTCGAGCTTGACTTCTCCGGACGCGTTGGCCTCGTCCACGGTGACTTTCCCTGGTAGTGGCAGCGTGCCGCCGGGCCTGGCCCAGGCGTCGTGCAGCGGCTCGGCGCTCTTGCACAGCGTCTTTGCCGGGCGGCAGCACGGGAGCGCTGACAGGCAGGCTTTCGCGTAGTGCTTCCGCAGGATCTGGCTGACCCAGCGTTCGACTGCGGTCTGGTAGGCCGGGTACCGGACGCGGGCTGCCGCGTCCCGGACGGCTGGGGAGCGCTGTTCGGCGCCGAGGCGGCTGGTCCGGCGAACTGGCCGCTTCGGTCGAACCGCACGCGGCCAGGATCGCTGGTGCCAGGGCGGCGCGTGTTCTTGCCGTCGCGAAAAGTCTCCTCGGATTTCGGCCGCGGAGGCGTCAGTCGAGTACCGCAAGGGTTCCTCGCGGCCAGGAGCGGCCTCCAGGCCAGCGATGGCAGGGAGAGGACGTTCGCCCAGGTGGCATCGGCCAGTTCGGTGGTCTTCAGCCCAGCCGACGGCGCGCGGCGGCGGTTCCTCCAGCGTTTCGGAGTTCTCCCTCTCCAACGGAACCCCGTCTGGCAGCGGAGGAGTGATTTCGCGGCCGAGTACCGACTCGCGTCGGTAATTCCTCACGATCTGCGGCGTTACAGTGACCAGGCGAGAGGGGTTGCGGCCGGAGGAGTCATGGAGCTGGAACTGCGCCATCTGCGCGCGCTCGTGGCCATCGCCGACGCGCGCAGTCTCGTTCGCGCGGCCAAGACGTTGCACGTGTCTCAACCGGCGTTGTCCGGGTTGCTGCGGCGCGTCGAGCGGTCGGTCGGCGGGAGTTTGTTCGCGCGCTCGCCGACCGGGTGTGTGCCCACGGCGCTCGGCGAGGACGTTGTCGCGGACGCGCGGGCGGTGCTGGCCGGGATGTCCGCGCTGACCGAGCGGGCCGGCGTGCGGCGGGAGCCGGGTGGAGCGGTGCGCATCGGCGGGTATAGCGGGTTTTTGCATCTCGCGTTGGCGAGGTGGTTGCGGGATCAGCCGTGGTGTGCCGGGGTCCGGGTGCATGAGGAGCAGGACGAAGCCCGGGCGTTGGCGGCGCTCGCGGACGGGGAGCTTGATCTCGCGCTGGTTTATCTTGCGCCGCTTCCGGACCGGATCGTTCCGGACGGCGTCGAGAGCATCGTGGTGCAGGCGCGGGAGCCGGTTTTCGTGATTCTGGCCGAAGATCATCCGCTGGCCTCGCGCGGGGAGATACCGCTGGCGGAGCTGGCCGGGTATCCCTGGGCGGACGATCCGCCGTGGACGACTCGGTGGTCGGTGTACTTGCAGGAGGTCTGCCGACAGCGCGGCGTCGTACTCGATCAGCCGCACCGGCCGCAGTGCCTGGCTACGTTGCTGGACTTGGTGCGCGAGGGCATGGCGGTCGCGCCGGCGTTGGCGACTCGCGAGGATCGGCAGGGCGGGATCGTGGTGCGGGCGATCGAGGACGCACCGCTGTGGCAGGAGCTGCGGTTGTGTTACCGGCCGGGCACGGCGGTCGCGGACCGGGCCGGCGAGATATCCCGGAAGGTGGCCCGCGATTACGCCGACCGGCAGGGGTGCAGTGCCGCGTTCGACCGCTGGTGGCACGCACCCCTGCCGGCCGGGGCTTAGACGGTGACGCGCCAGTTGCTGTTCGGCGTCGGCACCTCGAACCGCAGCGACGAGCAGCTGTAGTCGCTGGGGTTCGGGTTGGCGGTCGG
Source organism: Amycolatopsis rubida (assembly GCF_900115345.1). GTDB lineage: Bacteria > Actinomycetota > Actinomycetes > Mycobacteriales > Pseudonocardiaceae > Amycolatopsis > Amycolatopsis rubida. Next base: position 299,673 of record NZ_FOWC01000009.1, read on the forward strand.
CTGCAACGGCGAGTTCGACTCCGTCGCCGGCGTCCACTGGCCGCCGATGCGCAGTTGCAGCTGGCTGGATTCGAACACCTTGCCCTTGGCATCCGAGCAGTAGTAGGCCTGGCCGGTCGACGGGTCGACGGTCGAGTACAGCTCGAAGATGTCCCAGCCCTCGTTGAGGGTGCTCTGATCGCTCCCGCTCTGCGAGAACAGGTCGTCCCACTTGCCGGTCTTCACGTTGTAGAGCGAGGCGGTCCAGCGGTTGCTGCCCGCGTCGGTCTGGACCTCCTGCACGGTGAACGCCGGGTGTCCATCCACTGTGGACGTGTAGGTGGAGAGGAACGAGCTGTCCAGTGGGACTACTTTCGCCGGTCCGACCGTCCCGCACCAGTCCCAGGCCCAGACCTGACCGCCCTGGTCGAGCCCGTACGCGGTGACGACCTCGATGCAGGAATGCCCGGTGGGCTTGACCGTCGGGGCGTAAACGACGTCCGCGCTGTTCGAGAGCCGGAGGTCGGGGACGACACTGTGCGTGACGAGAATTCCGTCCGCGCCGCTGGAGAGTTGCGGTTCAGGGCCCCAGAAGGTGTGCTGCTGCGCGTCGAGCCGCGGTTTGACGGAGCGGCCGGCTTTTTCGCGACGCAGTTTGAGGAACTTGTCCGCCGCGGTCCCGGCGGCGGCTTTCGCGGCGGCCCCGGTCAGCCCGGGCACCACCCCGCTGTCCGGCGCCGCGGAAACCGGCGGGCTGCCGGCGACGACGGCCGCGGCCGCCAGGGCGGAAGTGAGCAGGGCAAAGAGTTTCCGCATCGATGCATCTCCTCGTCGTGGGCGAAGGAAACGCGCGGAGGGAAAAGGGTGTCCGTCCGCGGGACACGGATGTTAAGCCGGGATTTTTGGTGCTAGGCACCGACTTTCGATGGTGGGTTCGGATCGGCGCAGGTCAGCGCGGGCATAGGTTTTCCCCTACGCCTTGGGTTATGCCGCCACATGGAGCAATCAGCGTGTCTTGGCCCGGACGCGGATGCGCTCGCCCTGACTGCCGAACATGCTGAGGATTTCGACCGGACCCTCGCCGGTGCTGCCGAACCAATGCGGAATCCGGGTGTCGAATTCGGCGACCTCGCCCGCTTTGAGGACGACGTCGTGTTCGCCGAGCACGAGCCTGCCCTTGCCGCTGAGCACGCAGAACCATTCGTGACCGGGATGAGTGCGCGGTTCGGGCTCGCGTCGGGCGGCGTCGAAGATCATCTTGAGCGATTGCAGCCGGCCGGGCTGCCGGGTGAGCGGTACGACGGTCCGGTCGCTGCGCGTGACCGGTTGCAGCGGGGCGGTGCCGACCAGTTCGTCCAGCGGGACCCGGTGCGCGCGGGCGATGGGGAGCAGCAGTTCGAGGGTGGCCTTGCGCTGGCCGGATTCGAGCCGGGAGAGGGTGCTGATGGAGATGCCGGTCGCGTTCGACAGTTCGTCCAGGGTGCGGTTCCGTTGCCGCCGGAAGTGCCGAAGCCGGGGTCCGACCGCGGCGATGATGTCCTCCACCAGGCCAGCATGACACTTCTGGCCGCAGGACTGAACGCAATTAGCCCGACGGCTGTCCGCGATCGACCGCGGGCGGATGTTTCGCCTGCTCGCGTGTTCAGGCCCGGAAGCCCCCTGCCAGGTTGCCGCTGGCGGCTTTCAACCGAGCTTCACCGGACCGAATCCAGCGCCGCGTTCACGAACGAGGCCACCTGCGGCCGCCGGTCCTGCTCATTCCAGGCGAGCACCAGCTGGCTGGGCGGAGCGTCCTCGATCGGCACGCAGACCACGTCCGGCGGGACCTGGCCGACCAAAGACCGCGGCAGTACGCCGACCATCCGCTCCAGCGAGATGAGGTGCAGCAGCTGGACCACGTCAGCCACCTCCGGGCCGGTTCCGTCGAGGCCGGGCACGCCCTTCCAGGACGGCAGCGGTTCTCCGTCCAAATCGGACAGCCGGACGGACGCGTGCTGTGCCAGCCGGTGCGTGCTGGGGACGATGGCCACGCGGTCCTCGGCGTGCAGGGTTTCGTGCGCAAGCCTGGTCAGGTTGTCGAACGGGACGAACAGGAGGCCGACGTCCGCGCGGCCGCTGAGGAGGAAGTCGGCGCGGTCGGCGGGGCCGCTGAAGAGGATGTCGACCTGGTGCGCGTCGGGATGATGGGAGTACTCGGCGAGGATTCCGGACAGCAGTCCGGCGTCCCCGCCAGGCTTGAGCACCAGGCGCAGGTGGCTTTCCCCGGCGCGGCGGGCGTTGCGGGCGGCGGCGCTGACCGCGTTGAGCGCGTGCCGTCCGTGTTCCTGGAGCGCCTCGCCGGCCGCGGTCAGTTCGACGTGGCGGCTTGAGCGGGCGAACAGTTGCACGCCGAGCCGGGTTTCGATGCGTTGGATCGCCTTCGAGAGCGCTGGCTGGGCGATCGACAGCCGTACGGCAGCCCGGCCGAAGTGCAGTTCGTTGGCGACAGCCAGGAAGTACTCAAGTTCGCGCGTCTCCAGCTCAGCCATGCCTCCAGGTTATCGCCAAATAGCGAATCGGTCTTGGACTTCCGGTCGGAAACAGGGCAAAACTTGAAGCATGATAACGCACACGATGCTTGTTTCGTTCGAACAGCCGCTACCCGACGGTGAGCTGGATCAGTACCTCAGCGATATCAAACAGGCCATGCTGGCGACCGGGTTCGCCGAGTCGGTACAGACCAGGCGCCACCTGCCGATCCCCGGTGAAGACGCCATCCCGGCGCTGATCGCGACGGCGATCGTCCAGGTCACCCTCGCCGACCTCGACACGCTGGCCAAGAGCTTCACCGCACCTGAACTGCATGAGGTGATCGAGAAGTGGCAGGCGCGGTATTCGTACCGCGTGGCCTGGGCGAACCACGAGTCGCTCGGGTGAACCGGCGGCGTGGGCTCGTCACCGGGGCGGGCAGCGGGATCGGCCGGGCAGCGGCGATCGGGTTCGCGCGCACCGGGGCAGCGGTGGCCGTGCTGGACCTCGACGAGGCGGCCGCGGCGGAAACCGTCGAGATGATCAAGAAGGACGGCGGGGAAGCGCTGGCCGTCCAGGTCGACATCGGCGACGAGTCTTCGGTGCAGGCCGCGGTGAAGCAGGCAGTCGAGGCGTACGGCGGGCTCGACTTCGCGGTCAACAATGCCGGGTTGTCGTCGCATAAACGCGTCGACCAGCTGACCCTCGCCGAGTTCGAGCGCGTCGTGCAGGTGAATCTGTCCGGGACCTTCCTCTGCATGAAGTACGAACTGCCGCACCTGAAGGGCGGCGCGATCGTGAACGTCGCATCCAACGGCGGGTTGTACGCGATCCCGAACGCACCGGCTTACGTCGCGGCGAAGCACGGGATTGTGGGCCTGACCAAGGTCGCGGCGGTGGACTACGCGGCGGACGGCATCCGCGTCAACGCGGTGTGCCCTGGGCCGACTCGGACGCCGGGGTTCGACAAGTGGGCTGCCGACCCCGCTGTGATCGCCCGGCAGGAGGCGATCACTCCGCTCGGCAGGCTGGCCACTCCGGAGGAAGCCGCCGCGGCCGTGGTCTGGCTTTGCTCGGACGCCGCGTCGTACGTCACCGGGACGACGTTGTCGGTCGATGGCGGACGGCGGGCGTAGCTCTTGACGGTGCGCGGCCCACCTGCACCGCGCCTAGAGTTCGCCGGCCAGGAGCTTGGTGGTCTCGGCGGGGGATTCGACGGGGAAGTGGCGGCTGCCGAGGTCGACCAGCTCGATCCGGATCCGGTCGCCGTAGCGCTCGATCGCCTCCTTGGCGATGATCGAGCGCACGACGAACAGCGCGACCGGTTGGGCGACCTCGCGCAGCGCCGCGTCCAGGTCCCAGCGCACCAGGCCTTCGAGCGAGTGCAGTCCAGCCGGCTGGCGTGCCGAGCCCATCTTCTCGGTGTAACGGTCCACTAAGGACGGATCGGTGCCCTCGGGCGCACCGGCTTCGACCATGCCGCGCATCGCGCCGGCGAAGTTCTCCCGGAACGGCCGCGGCAACGCTTGCACGTCGTCCTCGCTCTGCGCGGGGAACAAATTCAAGTAGTGCAACACCTCAAGCGCGGTTACCCGGGTGACCGTGTCCGGAAGCAGCCGGGCGGTCTCGACCGCGACCGTGAGTCGCCGTGCTCGACGATCGTGTCGAAGTCCCCGCGGTCACAGCCCCAGCCGTGGATGAGCGTCAGCGTGGGTCCATCGGCGGAACCGGTCGCGGTGTAATGGATTCTCGTGCCATCCGGACGGCTGGTTTCGTGATTCATGGTGCAGTCCATCAGAAAGCGCGGTGGTAGCGGACGGGCCAGGCGTCTTTGGGCTGGTTGCGCAGGGCGAGGTACGGGTCGCGCAGCAGCGAGCGGCCCATCAGCACGGCATCGGCCCTGCCCTCGCGGATGATCTGGCCCGCGGCCGCCAGATCGGTGATCTGGCCGACCGGCGCGACGGCCAGCCCGGACGCTTCCTTGAGCGTGGCGGCGAAATCGACGTTCACGCCTTCCCGGCTCGGCGGGCGGGCGCCCCGGTCGCGGACGAGCACGCCGGACGTTACGTCGAGCAGGTCGATCCCGATGGCCGCCAGTTCCTTGGCGAACTCCGCGGCGTCGTCGAGCGCGATGCTGCCCTCGACCCAGTCGGTGGCGGTGATGCGAACGAACACCGGCTTGTCCTCGGGGAACGCCTCCCGCACGGCGCGGGCCACGCGCAACGGGAAGCGCATCCGGTTCCGCGGGCTCCCGCCGTACTCGTCGGTGCGGTGATTGGACAGCGGGGACAGGAACTGGTGCAGCAGATAGCCGTGCGAGGCGTGGATTTCGACGGCCTGGTAACCGGCCAGTTCGGCCATCCGGGTCGCGTGTGCGAAGTCCTCGACGACCTGGTCCAGGTCAGCCGCGGTGGCCGGGCGGGGCACCGCCAGGTCGCCGAACGGGATCGCCGACGGCGCGATCAGCTCCCAGCCGCCGTCGGCGACCGGCACCGGCCCGTTCTGCCCGTCGCCGACCCACGGGACCTGGTGCGATCCCTTGCGGCCGACGGCGTTCAGCTGCACCGCGGGCACCGCGCCGTGGCCCGCGACGAACGAGGTCAGCCTCCGGTGCGCGAGCGCCTGTTCCTCGTTCCAGATCCCGAGGTCGGCCGCGGTGCACCGGTTGCCGGGGCTGATCGCGGTGGCCTCGACCATGACCAGCCCGACGCCGCCGATCGCGCGGGGGCCGTAGTGCGCGAGATGCCATTCGGTCGGCAGCCCGTCCGGGCCCGCCGCGTACTGCGCCATCGGGGACATCCAGACGCGGTTGCCGAAGGTGACATCGCGCAAGCGCAACGGGGTCGTCTCCGGGAACTCCGCGCTGGACGCACTGAACTCACTCATGCCACTAGACGGTACGCCTCATTCCGCAATGCGGCACACAGGTGTCAGTTCTCGGCGAGCAGGCGGCTGACCTCTGCTGCTGCCGCCACGACCAGCGGCGCGAAGGTCTTCTCCTGCGCGCGGGTGTAGCGCATGTCCGGAATCGCGAGGGTGATCGTCGCCACCGGCCGTCCGGCCGGATCCGTAATGGCCGCACCAATCGACGACACCTGCGGGCGGTACCACGACGAGGACCCGTTGAGCGCGTATCCGCGCTTCGCAGTCAGGGCGATGTCGCGGCGGAGGGCGACGAAATCCGGTCCCGGGTTCTGGGCGAACTCGGGAAGTTCGTGGGTGAACAGCTCCTCGACCTCGGATTCGTCGAGCCGGGCCATGATCGCCGTGCCGCCGGAAGTGGCCAGCAGCGGGACGCGCGTGCCGACGTCCAGCACAACCCGCACGATCTGGTCGGTGTGCTGGGTGGCGACGATGACCAGGTTGTCGCCGTCGCGTTCGGCCAGCATGACGGTTTCGTCGGTCTCCGCGGCGAGCCGTTTGATGACCGGGCCCGCGACCTCCTTGAGATCCGGCTTTCCGCAATCGCGCAGACCGAGCGCCAGCACCCGCGGCGCGACGCCCCAGCGAGCGCGTTCGGCGTCCACGACTTTCAGCCATCCTGCCTGCTGAAGCGTCATCAGCCCGCGCTGCACGGTGCTCTTCGGGATCTCCGTGCAACGCGCCAGCTCGGAGACGCCGATCGGCTGTCGCTGGGCGACTTCCTCGAAAACTCGCAGCGTGCTGAGGACGCTGTTCATCGTCCGGACCCCGCTGGCCGGTTTGTCGGCCTCCTCGTCGTGCATGTGCCTCATCGTGGCACAGCGATACGATGAAGCCTCGCGTCGCAGGGGGAGCAGGCATGACCGAACCGTGGCAGTGGAACGAGCAGACCTGGCGGGGCCACGTCGATCGCGTGCGTGCCGGGCGGCCGTTGCGGCCGGAATCCTGGCCGGGCGGGGCGCGGGTGGCCGTGGCGTTGTCGTTCGACTCCGACCACGAGACGATCTCGCTGCGCGACGGCCACGTGCTGCCGGGCAAGCTCTCGCAAGGCGAGTACGGCTCGCGGGTCGGCGTGCCGCGGGTGCTGAAGCTGCTGGAGCGGTTCGGGGCGCCGTCGACGTTCTTCCTGCCCGCGGTTTCGGCGTTGCTGCACGACGGCGAGGCACAGTCCTATGTGGACGCCGGACACGAGGTCGCCTTGCACGGCTGGATCCACGAAAGCAACGCTCAACTGCCGCCCGCCGCCGAACGCGACCTCACCTTCCGGGCCGCCGACACGGTGGAACGGCTCACCGGCACGCGTCCGGTCGGCATCCGCACCCCGTCGTGGGACTTCTCCGAAAGCTCCCTCGCGATCATCCGCGAACTGGGCCTTGCCTACGACTCCTCGTTGATGGCGGACAACGACTGCTACGAGATCCTCGCCGACGGCGAACCGACCGGCATCGTCGAGCTTCCGGTGGAATGGATCCGCGACGACGCGCCGTATTTCACGATGAACCGCTTCGGCTCGCAGCGCCCCTACACTCCGCCGCGGGAAGTGCTGCCGATCTGGCGCGACGAGTTCGACCTCGCGCTGGCCGAGGGCGGCCTCTTCCAGCTCACCATGCACCCGCACATCATCGGACATCGTTCCCGCATCACGATTCTCGCCGAGCTGCTGGAGCACATCGCTTCGCACGACGGGGTTTGGTTCGCTACGCACGCGCAAGTCGTCGACTACGTGTCAACGCCGATGAATGACAGCCACGACAATGCCGACGGCCGCGGCTAACGCTCCAGCCAGAACGAACGTCGTCCCCATCCCGACGGCGTCGATCACCGGCTGCGCGATCAGCGGCGACGAGAACTGTCCGAGGAACAACGCGGAGGTCAGCAATCCCAGCGACCTGGTCCGAACCCCACGCGACGCGGTGGAGACCAGCCATCCGTTGACGGTCGGGTTCTGCAACCCCACGCCAAGTCCGACCACGACCATGCCCAGCGCAGCCGTCCACAACGCACCCGCGCTACCCAGGACGACCAGCCCGACGGCGAACGCGGCGAACATCGCGATGGCCAGCACGGGGAAGGACCAGCGGGCACGCAGCCGGCGGAAGTTCAGTCCCACCAAGGTCATCACCAGGTTGACCGCGGCGATCAAGGCTCCGGCGACAGCCGGTCCCGCGCCGCCGACTTCGGCCAGCCAGAACGGAGCCTGCGTCGGAACGGTGTAGAAGACCACGACGCCAATGAAGATCAGCGCGTACAATCCGAGCAGGCGCGGTTGCCACGGCGACGCGGCAGTGGTGGTGTCCGTCGGGTCGGCTGGCTGGCCGGGTGCGTCGGGAACGAATCGCAGCACGAGCGCCAGCATCGGAATCGCCAGCAGGTAAATGGCGAAGGGCCCCCGCCAGTCCAGCGCGGCCAGCAATCCGCCGAGGAGCAGTGCGACGACGCCGCCGAAACCCATTGCCGCACCTTGTAATCCGAGCACCCGGCCGTGTTCCTCGGGATCATGGTGGTCGGCGATCAATGCGGTGGACGTGGTCATGATCCCGGCGATGCCGATCCCGAGCACGGCCCGTCCGACGAGCAGCGCGGGAAGGGAATCCAGCAGCAGACCGGATCCGCCGCCGACGGTGTAGAGGGCGAGGCAGGCGAGCAGCAGAGGTACGCGTCCGGTCCGGCCGCTCAGCTTGGCGAGCAACGGTGCGGACACCATGATCGCCAGCCCTGGCAACGTAAGCACCAGCCGGACGAGAAGTTCCGCGTGCGGTTCGGCGGCGAAGTGCCGCTGCATGCCCGGCAGGGCGGGCGTGATCGTGGCGCTGGCCATGATGGTCATGGTGCTGACGCCGAGCAGCGTCGCCAGCAGGGATCTCGGTGGGCGCCGTACTCCGGCGTCAGTCGTTTCGGTCACGAGGCCGAAGATAGAACCTAAAGTTAACTTGAAGTCAATGCCGAGACCGCGTGCTGGAACTGGGGTGCGGTGGGAGCGGAATCCGGTACGGCGAGCCAGATCAGGGACGCGCCGTTGAGCACCGCGTGGTACAGCTGCGCAAGCCCGGCCAGCTCGGACGGCGGAAGTTGCGGATGGACGGCGCCGAGGATCTTCGTGAGCGCGTCGGTGCTCTGCCGCATCGCCGGTGCCATCGTTGTCTGCGGATCGCCGCTACGGACGAGACGCGTGAGGTGTTCCAGCGACGTCAGCAGGTGGGTGTGCACTGAGGCGAACGCCTCGGGCAGTCGTCCGCAGAACTCGGCGAAAGTCTTGCCGGGTTCGGCTCCGGCCGGGGTCTCGCGGAGGGTTTGTTCGATCCAAGCGCCCAGTGCGTCGCCGATGGCTTCGGTGGCGGCTTGCGCCAGCAGCGCGTCTTTCGTGCCGAAGTGATAGCCGATCGCGGCCAGGCTGACGCCCGCTTCGGACGCGATGTCGCGTGCGGTCGTGCTCAGGCCGCGTTCGCGCAAGTAGACGCGAGCGGCTTCCAGAAGATCCTCTCGGTTGCCCGCGGGCCACACCTCACCCGGCTGTCTGAGACGACGTCTTGCACAATGTTCTAGGCTGGCATCACCTTCAGACCAGTGAAAACACCAAGGATGGTGATCAGCGCCGCCGTGCTCGAACGCGCGGACGGGCCGCCGATCGGCGGCCACACGGTGGGCTTGCGCGGGCACGGTCAGGACGTCCTTCGCGAATGGGGCTGCTCGACGACGTGCTCGCGTCGCGGGCGGCGGAGGAGCGGATGGTCTCGGTCGGCCGGGACGGTCGCGAGTTGTGGCGGATGCCCGCATAGGACGTCGAGATTGGTCGCGGGGACCTGAACGCGGTGCTGGAGAAGGCGTCCACCGCGGACGTCCACTATGGAGAACACTTGGTAGACGTCGACGTCACGGCCGCTGGCGTTCGGGTGGAGACCGGATCGGCGCGGACCTCCTGGTGGTTGCTGAGGGAACCCGGTCACCTGTCAGGACACGGGTGTTTCCCTCCCCGCGAATTCGGCTCCGACATGCGGATGTTCGCTGGCGGCGGGGTGACGGTCGCCATCCGACCGGGGCGCGGCGGTGGCCAAGCGTTGATCGCGGTACGCGCCCCGCGACGCGAAGACTTTGCCCGAGGTGGTGCGGCGCAGCGGAAATTCGTCGCGGACAGCATCAAACGGGCCGGGACAGCGGACGATTGGCACCTGCCGTCAGCGCTCGACGCGATCGCGCACGACCCCGGATTCTACTGCGACGAGCTGGTGAAGGTCGCCGCTCCGTCGCGGTCCGCTGGGCGGGCGGTGCTGCTCGCCGATGGCCGGGCACGGCACCGCGATGGCGATCATGGGCGCGGAGGCGTTGGCCGCTGCGGTCGAGGCAGGCGACCTCGGCAGTCACGAAACCCGGATGCGCCGGTTCGTCCACTGGGGACGACGACGCTCAAGCGGTGGGCTCCCGACACTGTGAGGCAGGCGCGGCGGAGCGCGATGGCGATGCGGATGTTCACGCGCACGCCCCTGCGCCGCTTGCTCGCGCGGGCAGGCAACCTGCCCCCGTGGTATGCCTAGCCCTACCTCCAAGACTATGGGAAAGCTGATCGAAACCGGGCAGCACGCTGGCTAATCTGGATCTCGTGGCTACCGTCTCTACGACCGCGAAACCGCGCACTGTGCTGGATGCCTTGCCGCATCGGACGTTCCTGATTTCCTCCTGGCCGTGGCGGGCGCTGCTTTACGGGCTCAGCACCGGGCCGATGACGCTGCTGTTCGGCCTTCCGTTCGGGTGCTGCCTGCTGCCGCTCGCGGTGCTGGTCAGCCGCGTCGTGCACGGGCAAACCTCCGACCTGGGGCTCGTCGCGGTGTTCTCGGTGTTCGGCATGCTGTTGTTCCTGAGCGCGGGCCCGGCCTGGGCGGCGGTGGTCGCCGGGGTCGAACGGCAGCGGCTGCGCATCGTCGACCTCAATCCGGTGACTGTCCCCTTGGGACCGATCGGCGAACCGGGCTGGTGGCCCCGAATGCGGACCCGGTACACGGAACCGGCGGCATGGCGCGAACTCGGGTACGCGGTTCTGTTGTGCACCGCGATTCCCGCGTTGTACTCAGTGGCCGGAATGGTCGCGTTGTTCGCGGTGGTTCTGGTGGCAAGTCCGCTGCTCGTCAACGCGAATGACACGATTTCCTTTGGCTTCACTGAAGTTTCCACCCCGGGGGCGGCGGTGCCGTACGCGCTGGCCGGTGTGGTGCTGCTCGTGCTGTCGGGCTATCTGCTGTCCGGTTTCGCTGGTCTGCACGCGATGCTGGCCCGTTCGCTGCTCACCGACGGGGCCGCTGAGAAGCTCCGCGGCGAGCTGGCCGAGGTGTCGCAATCCCGCACCCGGTTGTTGTCGGCGTTCGACGCGGAACGCAAGCGCATCGAACGCGATCTGCACGACGGCGCGCAGCAGCGGCTGGTCGGGCTGAGCCTGCAACTCGGGCTCGCGAAGGTCGATCTGCCACCGGATTCCGCGGCGGCGAAAGCGGTGTCGGACGCGCATGACCAGGCGAAGAAGCTGATGGTCGAGCTACGCGAGCTGATCAACGGAATCCACCCGCGCGCGCTCGCTGAACTCGGTTTGCCCGCCGCGTTGGAGGAACTCGCCGACGGCTGCGCGGTGCCGGTCACCGTGGACGTGGTGGTGCCGGTGCGATTGCCGGAATCGGTGGAATCCACTGCCTACTTCGTGGTGGCCGAGTCGCTGACCAACGTGGCCAAGCATTCCGCGGCCAGTTGCGCCTCGGTGACCGCCGGAATTGCCGGCCGGGTGCTTACCATTGAGGTATGGGACAACGGAGCTGGCGGTGCTGAGCCGTCGCGCGGCACGGGGATCACCGGGTTGAGCGACCGGATTGCCGTGCTGGGCGGACGGATGTGGGTGCGCAGTCCGATCGGCGGGCCGACTGTCGTGCGAGTGGAGCTGCCGTGCTGAGGGGCGAGCCGATGCGGGTCGTCCTCGCCGAAGACGAGGTGCTGCTGCGCGAGGGATTGTGCGGTTTGCTGGAGCGGTTCGGCTTCGAGGTCGTCGCCTCGGTCGGCGATGCCGAGGGCCTGCACGCCGCCGTGCGCGAGCACGATCCGGACCTGGTGCTCACCGACATCCGGATGCCGCCCGGCCATTCGGACGAGGGGCTGCGTGCCGCGGTCGAGCTGCGCCGCACGCGCCCGGAGCTGGCCGTGGTGGTGCTGAGCCAATACGTCGAACACCACCACGCGGCCGAGTTGCTCGACTCCGCCGAGGGGCGCGGGGTCGGCTACCTGCTGAAGGACCGGGTGGTCGACGTCGAGGAATTCGTCGGGACGCTGCGCCAGGTCGTGGACGGCGGCACGGCGGTGGATCCGCAGGTGGTGCGCCAGCTGCTGCGCCGCCGGGCCGACCCGCTCGCCCGGCTGTCGGCGCGGGAACGGGAAGTCCTGTCGCTGATCGCCGAGGGGCACTCCAACGCGTCGATCGCCCGGCGGCTGGTGGTGTCCGAAGCCGCGGTGGGCAAGCACGTCGGGAGCATCCTGTCGAAACTCGACCTCCCGCCGACGGACGACGGGAACCGTCGGGTGCTGGCGGTGCTGGCGTTTCTTCGCGGTAACGGCTGAGGCGGTGCGAGCGCGGTTCGCGCTCGCACCGCTGGGTTTACTGATCCGGGCTAAAGCAGGCCGACCCTGAAGCGGCACGCAACCGTTGCAGCGAAGTCATTCGGCCGTGGCTGTGGCCGGATTAGTAACGATCGGCACAGTGGGCCGCGTTCACCACCGCGGTCAAGCTGGCCGCGAGTACTGAACGATCGCGCCCGGCTGTCCATTGTGTACCGCTGTCAGTGCGATACTCCAGCAGAGTCAACGCTTCGCTGTCGTTGCCGGAGCCGATGCTCGTTTGGTGCAAGGCCACGATGTCCACCTTCCGCCCGTGCTCGCCGAGCGCCGCGGTGAGCGCTTCGACCGGTCCGGTTCCGGTGTGCGTGCTGGTGTGCTCGATCCCGTCGACGCGCAGGGTGATGCTGGTGTGTTCGTCGGCGGAGTTTTCGAAGCGAGACAACGCGATTGCCGGGTTCGGCTGGAGGTAGGCGGCTTCGAAGAGCTGCCACAGTTCGGTCGCGGTCACCTCGTGGCCGGAGCCGTCGGCGTGGTCTTGGACGCGGCGCGCGAAGTCGATCTGCAGCCGCCGTGGCAGCGTGATTCCGTACTCGTTTTCCAGCAGATAGGCGATTCCGCCTTTGCCGGACTGCGAGTTCACCCGGATCACGGCGGCGTAGTCGCGGCCGAGATCGGCGGGGTCGATCGGCAGGTACGGGACGCGCCAGTCCAGTTCGTGCGCGGGCACGCCGGTTTCCGCGGCGCGCGCGTGGTGTTCGGCGAAACCCTTCTTGATCGCGTCCTGATGGGTGCCGCTGAACGCGGTGTGCACGAGGTCGCCGACGTACGGATGCCGGGCGTGGACCTCGATCCGGTTGCAGTACTCGACAGTGCGGCGGATCTCGTCGATGTCCGAAAAGTCGATCATCGGGTCGACGCCCTGTGCGTGCAGGTTGAGCGCGAGCGTCGCCAAGTCGACGTTGCCCGTGCGCTCGCCGTTGCCGAAGATGCAGCCCTCGACGCGTTCGGCTCCGGCCAGCACGGCGAGTTCGGCGCAGGCGACACCGGTGCCGCGGTCGTTGTGCGGGTGCACGGAGAGGATCACCGAATCGCGGCGGGCGAGGTTGCGGTGCATGTACTCGATCTGGTCGGCGTACACATTGGGCGTCGCGATCTCGACGGTCGCTGGCAGGTTCAGGATCACCGGACGGTCCGGGCTCGCCTGCCAGGTTTCGGTGACCGCGTCGCAGACTTCCAGGACGTAGTCCGGTTCGGTGAGGTTGAAGACCTCGGGGGAGAACTCGAAGCGGATGTCCGGCAGGTCGCCGGCCGCGCGCAGAACGTCGCGGGCGCCGTCGAGGATCAGTTCTTTCAGCGACGCCTGATCGTGGCCGAGGACCACCGTGCGCCAGGTCGGCGCGGTGGCGGTGTACAGGTGGATCACGACGTCGTTGCGGATGCCGCGAACGGACTCGACGGTGCGCTCGATCAGGTCACGCCGCGCCGGGGTGAACACGACGATGGTGACGTCTTCCGGGGCCAGCTCGGTGTCCGCGAGCAGCCGGACGAAGTCGTAGTCGGTCTGCGAGGCGGACGGGTAGCCGACCTCGATTTCCTTGTAGCCCATGCTGATCATCAGCTCGAAGAACCGGCGTTTGCGCGCCGGGTCCATCGGTTCGGCCAGTGCCTGGTTGCCGTCGCGCAGGTCGACCGGCACCCAGAGCGGGGCTTGAGTGATCCGGTTGCCGGGCCAGGCGCGGCCGGTGTTGGGGACGTCGACGCGCTGGTAGACGTCGCGGTAGCGGTACGACGGCATGCGGGAGGCTCGCTGCCGGTTCCCAACGGTGTTCATCTGCGGTCCTTCAGGTGGTCGGAAGCCGACCGGCGCGCGTGCTTGCCCCACGGCGGGGGGCCGGTCCGGTCAGGCCCCGCCGTGGCGGCGAAGGAGAAGGAAGCGTGTGAACATCGAGGCGAAGCGTAGCACAACTCCTCAGACAAGTAGCGGGGTTAGGGCAGGCCGCCGCGGCGGGCGGCGCGAGCGCTTAGGATTGGCCCGTGGAGCTGGAATTCGTGCGGACCTTCGTCGCCGTCGTGGACGGAGGGCAGTTCCAGGAAGCGGCCGCGGAGCTGGGGATCACGCAGCAAGCAGTGTCCAAACGCGTCGGTGCGCTGGAACGCGAGCTAGGCGTGCGGTTGTTCACCCGCACCGCCCGCGGAGCCCGGTTGAGCAGCGACGGCGAGGCGTTCCTGCCGCACGCGCGGGTGCTGCTCGACGCGGAGAAAAGCGCGCTCGCCGCAGTGCGTCCGGAGAAGCGTCCGCTGCGGGTGGACGTGCTGAACCGGCGGACCAAGTCGGCGCATCTCGCACTGAGCTTCCACCGGGCGTTCCCGGAGGTGGAGCTGGAGGTCGTGACCACCGGTGCCGAGCTGAGCTTCGACGCAGCCGTCGCCGCGGTCGCGGCCGGTTCGGTCGACGCCGCGTTCCGCGGTGTGCCGAAGCGCGACCTGCCGGGCGGCGTGACGAGCGGGGTGGTGGACTACGACGCGCACGAGCTGCTGGTCGGCCCGCGCCATCCGTTCGCTGACCTGCCGTCGGTGCCGATCGCGAAGCTCGTCGGCCATCGGATCTGGATGCCGGGGCTGTCGGCGAGCACGGAATGGGGCGCGTACTACGCGGAGCTGGCCGAGGCGTTCGACCTGACCATCGACGTGTCCGGCCCGGTCTTCGGCAACGAAACGATGCTGGACGAACTGGCGACGTCGCCCGGCCTGTCGACCTTCGTGGGTGCTGGCTCGCGTTACTTCTGGCCGGACGAATACGACCTCCGCCGGGTGCTGGTGGTGGACCCGACGCCGGTGTACCCGATGTCGCTGCTGTGGCGGCGGGAGCCCGCGCATCCGGACGTGCGGAAACTGCGTGATCACTTGGTGACCGGACAGGAACCAGGAGACGGGGTTTGGCTGCCCGGCTGGGAGCAGGCGTAATCAGAGCGGATGTTCGTACCAGACGTTCGGCTCGACGTATACGCCCAGATCCTGTTCCGTTGACGCGAGCACCGGTGCGATTCCGCCGGGCACGACGGTGTGACCGTCGTTGAGCCGGATGCCGGTCCACTGCTCCCACTGCGCGAGCGTGCCGGTGACGGTCATCGCGAACGGCGCGATCTTCCGGAACTCCGCGCCCAGCCGCTCGTGACTGCGCAGCCAGGGATCGGCTCCCCGGCCGAGATAGTCCACAATGGACTCCATGGGTGGTTTGCCGGTCGGCCGCACCGGCACGACCAGCCGGGAAAGCCCAGCCCGGCGTGCCCGGTTCTGCAACTCCACGAGCGCCTGGGCGGCAATGCCTTGCCCGCGCGCGGATTCCGCGACGTATACCTCCAGCGCGACCAGCGTGGTGGGTTCCCGCCTGTCGAGGTGGTCTTCGGCAGCCCAGACGAGGGCGCCGTCCCAGCCGTGGTCAGGCAGTTCCGGTCGCTCCGGGGCGGGGAAGGCGACGGGAATCGCCGCCGCTCGCGCTACCGGAACGCCGTCGTCGAGGAGGACCAGGAAGAACTCGGGAGCAATCCGCCGAGAACTGGCCAGCCCGGCGGTGAGGCCTCGGCCGAGGAACTCTCCGCCGACGAATCCCAGCTGGAGCGCGAGAACGCGCAGCTCGGGCCGGGTGGCAAGGTCTTCGATGCGCAGCACGACGCCCTCCAGTTCAGCGCACCGGAAGCGCCGACCTCCGCCTTCCGAGCGCCGCCGGGTCGAGATTCGCCCGGGTTCCGGCCCGGTGCCCCTCCCGGTACCCCGATCCCGACAACCGGCGCGGGCCTGCCGAACGCAGGTCGCCGTACTCGCGGTCGAAGGCCTGCTGCACCAACGCCGTCCGGTCCCGCACCACCAGTTCCGCCGACTTTCCGCCTGCGACATCGGAGTACGTCCGCGCGGCATTCTCCTCCGCCGCGGTCAGCCGCTCGTGCACCGCACGCGCGAACCCGTGCAGCCAGGTCCGCCGGTACGCCGCCAGCGATTCGCGGAACACCCGTTCCTCCGGCCGCACCCGCGTGAGCTGCGTGCTCGCCTGCAGCAACAGGCTGGTGAACAGCAGCTCGACCCGCGCGAGATCGGTGCGGAAGCCGAACACAGTGACCTCTTCGACCCCTTGGCCGACCCGGTGCAGCAAGGTCCGGCAGCGCAACGGGTACGCGATGCTGGTGAGCAGGCTGGCTTTGTCGCGGCTGTAGGGATTGGAGATCGGCAGCTTCAGCACCGTGATGTCGTCGCCGCTCTGACCGGACGCGGCCAGCATCGCGTTGTCGATCCCGTGCCGCGCGATCAGTTGCGCCGCTTTGGTGTTGTACAACTCGGCTTCGGCGGGCGTGACGGCCGGATCCTCGGCCTTGGCCAGCAGCTTCCGCACGCGCTCCAGCAGCGTGTCGTGGTCGGGCATGACCCCCCTCTCCAGCAGGCGCGGCCCGTGCGGACCGGCATGGGGTGCACGGTAGGCGTGGGGTACGACAATATTCGATCAGATGTTCGGGCGTGACACTGGGCGCCCGGTTCGTCGCGGTCCTACGATCGGGACGTGTCTCCGCCCGTCACGCTGGACGTCGCGGTCGTCGGCTCGGGGCCGAACGGCCTGGCCGCGGCTGTGCTGCTGGCGCGGGCGGGGTTGTCGGTCGAGGTGTACGAGGCGGCGGACGGGCCAGGCGGCGGGGCGCGGTCGAAACGGTTGTTCGACTCTGACGTTATCCATGACATCTGCTCGGCAGTCCATCCGATGGCCGCGGCTTCGCCGTTCCTCCGGCAGTTCGATCTCGACCTCTGCCATCCCGAAATCCCGTACGCGCACCCGATCGACGAGAAGACCACAGCGATCGCGTACGCGGACCTCGACCGCACCTGTGCGCGGCTAGGAACCGAAGGTGCGCGCTGGCGTCGCTTCATGGCACCACTGATCGAGCACAGTGCTGAGATCACCGAAGTGCTCCTCGGCGACCTTCGCCGCCCCCCGCATCCGCGTACGGCGGCGTACATCGCGACGCGCGCTCTCATGGCGAATTCCTTCAAGAGCAAGGAAGCGGCAGCACTCATAGCTGGCGTCGAGGCGCACGCGCTCGGCAAGCTGCCCTCACTCATCGGCGGCGGTATCGCGGTCCTGCTGGCCCATCTCGCGCACACCACAGGCTGGCCAATTCCCCGCGGCGGTTCGCAACGCATCACCGATGCTCTCGTCGCCGACATCGAGGCCCACGGTGGCCGCGTACGCGCCAACGCGCGCGTCACCGACGTACGCGAGTTAGCGCACGCGCGTGCTGTCCTCTTGGACTTAGCGCCTAAAGGCGTCCTCGACATCGCGGGGTCGTTGCTGCCCCAGCAGTACCGCAGAGCGCTGGAGAACGTCCGCTACGGACCGGCCGCGGCGAAGGTCGACTTCTTGGTCTCCGAAGCAATCCCGTGGCGCGAAAAGGAACTCGCCCGAGCCGGTACTGTCCACATCGGAGGGACGAAAGCCGAGGTGCACGCGGCGGAAAACGCCGTCGCTGCCGGAAAGCGGGCGCGGGATCCGTTCGTCCTCCTCTCCCAGCCAATGATCGCCGACTCCTCGCGCGGCCGCCCAGGCAAACAGCCGATCTGGGCCTACGCCCACGTCCCGCACGGAGATCCGCTCGACCCGACCGCCGCGATCATCCGCCGCGTCGAACGCTTCGCCCCCGGTTTCCGCGACACGATCCTCGCCTCGCGGGCGATCCCGGCGAGCGATTTCGAGGCCTACAACGCCAATTACGTCGGCGGGGACATCGCGGCCGCCGCGGTCACGCTGCGCCAGGTGCTGGGCCGTCCGGTCCTGCGCTGGGACCCGTACCGAACCCCGTTGCGCGGCGTCTACCTGTGCTCGGCCGCGACCCCGCCCGGGCCGGGGGTGCACGGAATGGCCGGCCAACACGCCGCGGAACGCGTGCTGCGCAACGAGTTCGGCTATCGCCCTGGCCGGACCAAGCCGGTTTCGTAGGCGACGACGACCGCTTGTGCCCGGCTGGAGATGCCGAGTTTGGGCATGAGCCGGTTGAGGTGCGTCTTCACCGTCGCCTCGCTGACCAGCAGCCGGGTCGCGATTTCCCCGTTCGGCATCCCCGTGCCCACCAACCGGAGCACCTCGCGTTCGCGCTCGGTCAGCCCGCTCAGCTCCGGTGCGGGCTCCGCGGGCGGCGCGCTCGTGTACGCCTCCACCAGCCGCCGCGTGACTGTCGGGCCGAACAGCAGGTCCCCGCGCGCCACTGCCTGGATGCCGGAGATCAGTGTTTCCGGCGGGCTGTCCTTGAGCAGGAACCCGGCCGCGCCGGCCCGCAGCGCGCGGTACACGTATTCGTCGAGGTCGAAGACGGTCAGGATCAGCACACGCGGGTTCTCCGGCCCGGCGAGGATGCGGGCGGTGGCCGACACGCCGTCGAGGCCGGGCAGCCGGATGTCCATGAGGATCACCTCGGGCCGCAGCCGCGCCGCCTCGTGCACGGCCTCCAGCCCGTCGCGCGCCTCGCCGACGACTTCGACGCCCGGCGCGGCGTTGAGCAGCGCGACGAGGCCGGCGCGGACGAGATCCTGGTCGTCCACCACGAGCACACTGGTCACTTCGGTTCTCCGCCGGTCCGGTCCGGGTACGGGAGGGTCAGCACCACCTCGAACCCCGCCGGCTCGCGCGGTCCGATTTCGATCTCGCCACCGTACATACGTGCCCGCTCCCGCATGCCGACGAGGCCATGACCGGCGGGATTGCCCTCGGCGCGCGGACCGCCGCCGGAGTCGGCCACGCTCAGCCGCAGTGCGTCGGAGAGGTACTCGACGTCCAGCGTGGCGAAGGAACCCGGCGCGTGCTTCAGGACATTCGTCAGCGCTTCCTGCGCGACCCGGTACGCGCACAGTTGCTGCCCAGAAGGCAACGTCCGCCGCGTTCCGGCGACCCGCAGCCGCACGGTCAGCCCGGCCTCGCGGACCCGGCCGACCAGCGAGGGAAGCTCTTCGAGACCCGGCTGTGGGCGGTATTCGCCCGGCTCGTGGTGCGGTGGACGCAGCACGCTGAGCAGGCGGCGGAGTTCGTCGAGCGCCTCGGTGGTCGTGCCGGTGATCGTGTCGAGCGCGCCACGTGCGGTGTCCGGCGCGGACTCGAAGACGTACCGCGCGAGGTTGGCCTGCACGGAGATCACCGACAGATGGTGCGAGACAACGTCGTGCAGCTCGCGGGCGATGCGCAGCCGCTCCTCGACGACCGCCAGTTCGGCGCGGTCGGCACGTTCCGCGGTCGCGTGCAGGGCGAGCCCGCGGAGATAGATGGAGTGTCCAATAAGGACGGTCGCGGAGGCTTGCAGCACCGCGATCACCGTGTCGCCGATCGGGTTCGCGCTGTCGCCGAGGAGCATCGTGACCTCGAAACCGGCAGCCGCGAACAGCGACGGCGGCCAGGCTTGCCGCGCCGGGTAACGCGCCCACACCGTGTACGCGGCGATCAGCAGGTCAGGACGGCCGAGCGTCGCACGGTACCCGGCCAGCGCGAACGCGCCGACCAGCAGGGTCACCGCGAGCAGCACGCTGATCGGGTAGCGCCGCCGGACCGCCAGCGGCACCGCGCCCGCCGCGGCGAACAGCAGTCCGAATAGTCCCGGCCGGTCGCCGAGGGAACCGTGGTGGACCGCCGCCCCGGCGAAAAGGAATAGTCCGACCGCAGCCGCCAGCAGCGAATCCGTGCCCAGCGGCCGCGCCCGCAGGATCCGCATCACACGCCGAAACTACCTTCCTGACCGGCGGTTTCCCAATTCCGTACCGCGATCGCGGCAGGCCGCCTACCGCCAGGGTTTACCCAGGGCTGCGGCGAAGGGCGGATTCCGCGGACGGGATCGAGCGTTACGGTCGGTGCTGAATGGTCATCCCATTCCCGCTGTTCGGCGGAGAGCCAGGGGTGGGGAGGATTCCGGGCTCTCCGCTGAGCTTCACCCCAGATACGCGTCGAGCGTCACCGCCAACGCCGATTCCGGCGAAGGCGCGAAGCTGGCTCCGGCCAGCCCGCCCCACAACCACAGCTGCGCGAGACCGTGCAACGCGGCCCACAGCGACGCTGCGACCAGCCGGGGATCCGTACCGGGACGCAGCCGGTCGTCGTCCGCTTCGGCGCGGTCGAGCCGCACTAGCTCGGCGAAGGTGTCGAAGACGGCGCTGCTGGCCGCGACCAACCCCGGCTCCTCCGGGTCGATGAGGTCGCGACGGAACATCAGCTCGAACATCGCGGGGTTCGTAACCGCGAAGTCGACGTACGTGTGGCAGGCGGCCGTGACGCGTTCGCGCGGAGTGCCGTCAGGCAACTGTGTGCCGCGATGGAGCAGCTGTGTGAAGCCAAGCGTCGCTACGGCGGATAGCAGCTCCGCGCGTCCCGAGAAGTGACGAAGCGGCGCACCGTGCGACACACCTGCTGCCTTCGCGATACCGCGCAACGTCACGGCCTCGACGCCGGAGCCGACGAGCAGATCCGCCGCGGTGCGGATCAACCGCTGTCGTGCGCTCATGCCTGAGCTTCGGAGAAGGCCACCGGCAGCAGCTCCGGGCGCTTCGGCAGGAAGCCGTCGCCAGGGGACCGGCCGGTGAGGCGGTTGCGCAGCCGCGTGATCCCCACCGGCAGCACCTCCTGCCACAGCCAGCGCAGGTCGGCGATCGCGCTGCCCTGGGCCGGGGCTCCGGGAAGCGGCCGCAGCCAGCTGCCGTCGTGCGCGACGCCGAGCCGGTCGAGCACGTGGCCGGCGACGCGCAGGTGTCCGGCCTGCGACAGGTGCAGCCGGTCCGGCCCGAAGTAGCGCGAGTCGTGCGCGGCCTGGTCCGGCCACAGGTCGACGAGCTTCGTGCCGTAGCTGACCGAAGCCTCGCGGATAGCGTCGTTGAGCGCGGTGACCCGCGGCCGCATCCGCCCGCCCAGCGGCATGCGATGCGCGATGTCGCTCAAGGTGAAGGTGACGACGGTGGGCGCGACGTGCGTGCACTGCCGGATCGCCGTGTCGACGCGACGAGCGACGGTGCGAGCGTCCCAGCCGCGGCTCAGCACGTCATTGCCGCCGCCGAACAACGCGATCAGGTCCGGTTCGTGCCGCTCGGCCGCGGGCAGCTGCTCCGCGGCGATCTGGTCCAGCCGCCGCCCGCGAACGGCGAGATTGGCGTAGCGGAACGCGGTTTCGTCGCGCGCGAGCCGCCCGGCGACGTAGTCCGCCCAGCCGCGGTACTGACTGTGATCCGGATAGGGATCGTCCAGCCCCTCCGCGCAGCTGTCGCCGACGGCGACGAACGTGTGGAAACCCATTCCGCTCTCCGTAACCCCTGGTTCATGTTGTAGACACTGTCTATCAAAGTAAGTAGACGGTGTCTACCTCGGGGTGTCCGACTTTCGGGCCTACAAGCCGGTGTGTCCGCGCCTTTACCGTGGGTGTGGTCTAGACCTCTCAAGAGAGGAATCCTGCGATGAAGTTTTCCCGCTCCGCCGTCAAAGCCGGGATACTGACCGCCGTTTTCGGCACGGTCTCGGTGTTCACCGCCGTCCCCGCCCTCGCGCACGGCTCGATGGGCAACCCGATCAGCCGGATCATGCAATGTTTCCAGGAGGGTCCGGAGAATCCGCAGTCCGCCGCGTGCAAGGCCGCCGTCGCGGTCGGCGACAGCTGGCCGATCTACGACTGGGACGAGGTCAACATCGGCGACGCCAGCGGCCACAGCCGCGAGATCATCCCGGACGGCAAGCTGTGCAGCGCCGGCCGGGACAAGTACAAGGGGCTCGACCTCGCCCGCGACGACTGGCCGGCGACCACGCTGCCGAGCAGCGGCCCGTACACCTTCCAGTACCAGCTGACCGCCGCCCACGAGGGCACCTTCGAGCTGTACGTCACCAAGCCCGGCTACGACCCGGCGAAACCGCTCAAGTGGTCCGACCTGGAAGACACCCCGTTCTACCGGCAGGACAACCCGCCGATCGCGGGCAACGCCTACCAGCTCCAGGCGAACCTGCCCGGCGGGCGCACCGGAAGGCACCTGATCTACTCGATCTGGCAACGCCACTGGCCCGACTCCGGCGAGGCCTTCTACTCCTGCTCGGACGTGATCTTCACCTGATCGCGGCGGCCCGGCAGAGGCAGCGAAAACCTCTGCCGGGCAAGGTCGGCCGGACCGGAGGGCACCGCGCAAGCGGTTTCGCCGGTGCGCTGCGCCATCATGGCGGCGTGCCGGCACGGAAGGATCGGCTCAGCGCTCTCGCTCAGGATCGTCTGCCCGCTGAGGTGGCGGCGAAACGGTTCGACCGCCGCTGCTCACCTGATCGCTGCCAGCACATTCTGCCCGGCGACGCCGACGGCTATCGGGTGCTCTTCGTGCCCGCGGGCACTCCGGTCGCCGAACGAACGCCCTCGTCCGGCCTCGCGCCCTACCCGCGACGTTTTCGCGGAGATCGTGGCCACCGCCCCGGAGCGAGGGCGCGTCCGGCTGGACCGCATCACCGAAGCCGTCACGTGTTCGGACAGCTCACCTCACGGAGGAAGCGGCCCGTTGGGTGCTGCTCGCCCAGTTCGACAGCGCCGAGGAAACTGACATGATGTGGGGCGACGTCGAGATGCTGTACTGGCTCATCCGGCCCCGCTGCTCGATGCAGTGCGGCTGACGAAGCCCGAATGGAACGAACCATGAAGATCTTGGTGGTAGGCGGCAGCGGTCTGCTGGGCCAACATGTGCTCGACGAGCTGCGGAACCGCGGTCATGAGACGACCGCCGTCGCGCGTACGGCACGTGAAGGGGTCGACCGGACGCTCGACGTCTCGAAAGCTTCGCACGCCGAACTGCGCGAAGCGCTCGACGGATACGACGGCGTCGTCTTCGCCGGTGGCATGGACGACCGTGCAGTCGGACGAGGACCGGTCGAGCCTCGGTTGCGCGCGGGCAACGTCGCACCTGTCGTCGCGTTGTTGCGCGCGGCGCGCGAAGCAGGCTGTACGCGTGCGGCAGTGCTCGGGTCGTATTACACGTACTTCGATCGCGTACGCCCTGAGTGGGGATTGGCTGCTAAGCATCCGTACGTGCGCAGTCGGCTGGAGCAGGCCCGCGTCGCGCGCGAAACGGCTGGGCCGGGGTTGCCGGTGGCGGTGATCGAGGTGCCGTTTGTCTTCGGTGTTGCGGAGGACCGGGTGCCGCAGTGGTCGGTGCCGATCGTCAAGTGGGTCCGTTCCAACTCCCCGCTCTTCGCGCCTCCCGGCGGGACCGCGGCGACAAGTGCGCGCGGCGTCGGCGTCGCGACGGTGGATGCGCTGGAGCAGGCGTCGGGCGCGGATGTCCCGGTAGCACAGGAAAATCTCCAGTGGACCGACATGTTCGCCCGGCTGGCCGCGGCAGCGGGACGACCGCGCCGGGTGCGGCCGCTGCCGTCCTGGCCAGTGCGCGGTGCGGTCAAACTCGGCGGATTCCTCAACGGGCTGAGCGGGAAACAGCCGGGGCTGACGGTGCGGCACATGGACGGATTGTTGCTGCGGGAGTTGTATTTGGAGCTGAATTACCCGGCTCCGGTGGACGAGGCGATTCGGGAAACCGCTGTGGCGCGGTAAGAATCAGCCCAGCCGAGCCCGGTGCGTCCGTACCGCCGCCAACCGTGGATCCGACGGTGCGAGCACCGCGGACAGCGCGTCCAGGATCGCCAGATCATCAGCACCACAGGAGGTTTCCCAGAACGCCCACAGCGTATCCGCGTCCCCGCTGTTCAACGCCAGCTGCCGGACCTGCGCGCTGATCGACTCGCGTTCCTCCAGGATCGCGGGCGATTCCGAATCCGCGAGCAGCGGGCCCCGGAACGACCGGACCGCTGCCGCGGCGTCTCCGGTGCGCAGGGCGGCTTTGGCGCGCAGGAAATCCGCGTCCACTGTGGCCGCGAGGCGGTACGGACGCGTCTGCAACACCCCAGTGCCCAGCTGCGTGCGCAACCGGTGGATTTCGGCGCGCACGGTCACCGGATTGCCAGCTTCGCCATACAGCTGCAACGCCAGCTTTTCCGCCGGCAAACCGCGCGGCTGAAGGGCAAGCAGAGTCAGCAATTCGGCGTGCCGCAAAGTGAACGGGATGTCTCGACCGTCCACAGTGGTCGATCCGGGGCCGTCGGTGAGGTATTCGAGCGACAGCTTCCGCCGGGTCGCGGAGCCGGACGTGGCGATGCGCAGCAGGTAGCCCTCGTCGAGCGGGTCGACGGTGGCGACCCGGCCGTCCGGCAGCGTCACGGTGCCGCCGCCTTTTCGTACCTCCACAGTGGATGGAAGGGTGCACGCTTCGGCGGCCAGCACCCGCCCGCCCGCCGAAAGGAGCGCGCCGGGGCGGCCGCGCAACGACGCCAGGTGCGGCATGTTCGCCCGCCGCACCTTCTCGTCGCGGACCGCCAGCTGGGCCCGCAGCCGTCCCTCGGCAAGCTGCGCCGTGGCGGTGACCAGCGACAACATCGCCGGATGCACTGTGCGAAGGGGTCCGCTGACGTCGATCGAGCCGAGCAACGCGCCGGTGTCCGGGTCGCGCACGGGGGCCGCCGCGCAGGTCCACGTGTGATAGCGGCGGACGAGGTGCTCGGCGGAGTAGATCTGCACCGGCTGCCCGGTGGCCAGCGTGGTGCCCATCGCGTTCGTGCCGATCGCCTCTTCGCTCCATCGCGTGCCCTCGGTGAGCGCGACCTGGTCCGCGCGCAGCAGCACGCCGGTCGCGCCCTCACGCCACAGGATGAGCCCGTTCGCGTCGGTCACGATCATCATGTGCTCGGCGTCGTCGGCGATGCTCACCAGCATCTCGCGCAACAGCGGCAGCACCGGGGCCAGCGGATGCTCCGCGCGCAGGTCAGTGAGTTCGTCCGGCTCGCAGATCAGCGGGGCCTCTCCGGCGTCCGGGTCGACGTGCGCGGCCAGCGAGCGCTCCCACGACGCCGACACCACCGACCGTGGCGAGCGCGGCGCGGTGGTCCCGGACAGCACCGCCTCGCGGACATGGCGGAGCAGCCGCGCGTACGACTCCGGATCGCGCAGCAGATCGGCTTCGGGCAGCTCCGCCACATCAACGAGAGTAGAGACCCTGGTCACACGGTTGCAACGTCGGCGCAACGTTGCCCGGCCTACGGTCGTCGCCGACCGTCACCGACCAGCAACGAGGCAGGGCAAGATGGCCGTATACGCCGCACCGAACACCGACGGCTCCGTCGTCGACTACGAAACCCGCTACGACCACTACATCGGCGGCGAATACGTCGCGCCGGCCGGCGGGCAGTACTTCGAGAACCCGACGCCGGTGACCGGGATGACCTTCACCGAGATCGCCCGCGGGACGGCGGCCGACATCGACCGGGCGCTCGACGCGGCCGAGGGCGCCGCGCCCGCCTGGGGCCGCACCTCGGCCGAGGAGCGCGCGAACATCCTGCTCAAGATCGCCGACCGGATGGAGCAGAACCTCGAGAAGATCGCGGTCGCCGAGTCCTGGGAGAACGGCAAGCCGGTCCGCGAGACCCTCGCCGCGGACATCCCGCTCGCGATCGACCACTTCCGCTACTTCGCCGGCGCGCTGCGCGCCCAGGAGGGCGGTATCTCGCAGATCGACGACAACACGGTTGCCTACCACTTCCACGAGCCGCTCGGCGTCGTCGGCCAGATCATCCCGTGGAACTTCCCGCTGCTGATGGCAGTCTGGAAGCTCGCCCCGGCGCTGGCCGCGGGCAACGCGATCGTGCTCAAGCCCGCCGAGCAGACCCCGGCGTCGATCCACCTGCTGCTGTCGATCATCGGCGACCTGATCCCGCCGGGCGTGCTGAACGTCGTCAACGGCTTCGGCGTCGAGGCGGGCAAACCGCTCGCGTCGAGCAACCGCGTGCGCAAGGTCGCCTTCACCGGCGAAACGACGACCGGGCGGCTGATCCTGCAGTACGCCAGCGAAAACATCATCCCGGTGACCGTCGAACTGGGCGGCAAGAGCCCGAACATCTTCTTCGACGACGTCGCCGCGGCCAACGACGCGTTCTACGACAAGGCGCAGGAAGGCTTCGCGCTCTTCGCGCTGAACCAGGGCGAGGTCTGCACCTGCCCGTCGCGCGCGCTGATCCAGTCCGGCATCTACGACCGGTTCCTCGGCGACGCGGTCGAGCGCGTGAAGAAGATCAAGCAGGGCAACCCGCTCGACACCGAGACGCAGATCGGCGCACAGGCCTCGAACGACCAGCTCGAGAAAATCCTGTCCTACATCGACATCGGCAAGCAGGAGGGCGCGAAGATCCTCACCGGCGGCGGGCAGACCGACCTCGGCGGCGACCTGTCCGGCGGCTACTACGTGCAGCCGACGGTGTTCGAGGGCGACAACAAGATGCGCATCTTCCAGGAGGAGATCTTCGGCCCGGTGGTGTCCGTGGCGAAGTTCGACGACTACGCCGACGCGCTGAAGATCGCCAACGACACCCTGTACGGCCTCGGCGCCGGCGTCTGGTCCCGCGACGGCAACACCGCCTACCGCGCGGGCCGCGACATCCAGGCCGGCCGCGTGTGGGTGAACAACTACCACGCCTACCCGGCACACGCGGCCTTCGGCGGCTACAAGGCCTCCGGCATCGGCCGCGAGAACCACAAGATGATGCTGGACCACTATCAGCAGACGAAGAACATGCTGGTCTCCTACTCCGACCAGGCGCTGGGCTTCTTCTGATGCCCGAGCGGGTGGACCTGACCCCGGCCGCCGCCGACCTCCTGCGGCGGCTGGTGCCAGTCCACGGGCCGGTGATGTTCCACCAGTCCGGCGGATGCTGCGACGGCAGCGCCCCG
This sequence comes from Amycolatopsis rubida, assembly GCF_900115345.1. GTDB lineage: Bacteria > Actinomycetota > Actinomycetes > Mycobacteriales > Pseudonocardiaceae > Amycolatopsis > Amycolatopsis rubida. Next base: position 326,462 of record NZ_FOWC01000009.1, read on the forward strand.
ATGTGTTACCCGATCGGCGAATTCCGGGTCGGTTCTCGCGACGTGCATCTGGGCGATCTGACAGTGGACGGCATCGACGCGGTGCCGGTGTGGATGTCGGGGCCCCAGTTCGAGTACTGGCGGCATACGCATCTGACGATCGATGTGGTGCCGGGGCGGGGCAGCGGCTTCTCGCTGGAGGCCCCGGAGGGGGTGCGGTTCCTGATCCGGTCCCGGTTGTTCAGTGACGAGGAATCGGCGGAGCTGAACGGATAAACCGGGCAGGCCAGCTGCGGCGGCATCCGGTGAGTGTTTCCCGCTCACCGGGTGTCGCCGGTTGTTTGTCGACGCCTGGTTGAGCGTGCCATTAAGCTTCCTGGTGGTTCGGGGATGCCAGGGAAACTGTCCGGGCGGGTACTCGCCACGGCGACGCTTTTCATTGCCGTTTTTCCATTCGTTTCCGAGATCGCCGCGACCGACGACGCTCCGTCGCCCATCGTCGAAGGCTTCGACTATCCCGGCGCGGATCAGATCTATGCCCAATACCACCTTCGGCTGCTGAAGGGGGACGGGCACATCCTGTTCGCCGACTGCGCCTCCGGAGGCACGCTCGTCAAGGTGTGGAGCCGTGCCGCGGCGAACGACTTCTTCCGCTTCCGCATCACCGGAGAGTCCGGCTACCTCACCATGGACGTGCCGGATGTCTACGCCGTCACCGGCGACCAGCACCAGCTCAAGGCGACCGTGGTGGTCAAGGACGTCGCCACGCGGGTTCACCCCGCTCGTCGAATTGCGATCCGGGAAATCCCGGCCAGTTCCTGCTGATAATCATCAGTTCGCTATTTTTGTGTCCAGGGGGAATGCCGTGAAATCTTTCCGTAGCTCCTTGGCAATGGCGGTCGCCGCGGCCTTCGTTCGACGCGGACGAGATGCGGGAGGTCGGCTGGGCGAAGGCCGGCCTTTACCCCACCTCGATACGCCGTACCACGCGACGTTCTCAGCGTTCGTGAAATCCGGTACGGAGGAGACGGTCTACGTGCGGAGTCCTGCCGCTGGCTTCCCCGGTCGCTCCAAGTAGCCGGGGAAACTTGCTAGGTTCACCGCATGCTGTCGCTGAAAGACGTCTACGTGGGCGAGCCGACCGTCCTCGGCCGCCAGCGGGACCAGCCGGTCCTGAGCGCCATCCGGAAAACCCGGGTCGGCGATCCGGAACTGGCGCTGTCCGAACTCAACCTGGACGGCGACCGCCAAGCCGACCTTTCGGTGCACGGCGGTCCCGACAAAGCCGTCTACGTCTACCCGGTCGAGCACTATCCGGTGTGGACCGCGGAGGGGTACTCCGTGGCGCACGGCGACTTCGGCGAGAACCTCTCCGTAGAAGGCGCGCTTGAGAGCGACGCGCGGATCGGCGACGTCTGGGGCTGGGGCGACGCGCTCGTGCAGATCGCCCAGCCGCGGCATCCGTGCTTCAAGCTCGCGATGCGGACCGGGCGCAAGGATGTCGTGCCCGCGATGATCAGCACGAACCGCTGCGGCTGGTATCTGCGCGTGCTGCGCCCGGGCACGGTCCCGGCGGCCGGGCCGCTCGACCTCGTGGAGCGGGCCGAGGGGCCGACCGTCGCGGAGACCTTCCTCGTCGCGTCAGCGAATTACGCGCGGTTGCCTGAGCCGGGGCCGATGCTGGAGCTGGCCGAGCGCGTGCTGACGTCGACCGCACTGCCCGAAAGCTATCGCGAAGGGATCAAGTCCAAAGTGGACCGGGCGAAGGGGTTACTTCCAGTCGACCTGCGGTGAGCGGTAGAAGCCGATTCCCTGTGCTTGCCAGCGTGGCGCTTGCTTGGCGATTCGTTCCCGATATCCGTCCCAGGTTCGGGACGCTCGCGGCGACCAGCCGATTTCCGCGACGCCGGGCAGGCGCGGGAAGGCCATGTACTCGATGTCGTCGCCGGTCCGGATGGTTTCCGTCCACAGTGGAGCTTCGACACCGGCGACCGACTTCTCCTCGACACCGGGAACGAGCGTCGCCGGGTCCCATTCGTAGGCGTCGCGGACTTCGACCAGGCCGGCCCAATCCTGGCCCAGTTTCGTCGATTCGGTGTACTTCATGTCGAGATAAGCGTGGTTGGCGGGCGACATGATGAACTTGTTCCCGCGCGCCGCGGCGGCGGCCATGTCCTCGTTCGGGCCGCCCTGGTCCCAGTACTGCGGTACGGCGGACGTCGGCAGCGGCGTCTTCACGATTTCGTGCCAGCCGGTGATCAGCTTGCCGTACTTGGCGACCATCGGGCTCACCTTCTCGTAGAAGGTTTTGTAGTCCTCGGCGGACGTCGAATGTGCTTCGTCGCCGCCGATGCTGAGGTATTCGCCCGGCGTGATCGCGGCGAGCTCGCGGATCACATCCGCCACGAATCGGTACGTCGTAGGCGAATTGATGCACAGCGAGCTGTAGCCGACCTCGATGTCGGTGCGCGGCGGGACGGCGACCCCGTCGCAGTTCAGCTCCGCGTACACCGACTGCGCGGCGTTCGTGTGTCCGGGCATGTCGATTTCCGGCACGACCGTCACGTGGCGGCTCGCGGCGTAGGCGATGATGTCGCGGTACTGCTCCTGCGTGTAGTAACCGCCCGGGTCGCCGTAGGCCGCGGTCTTTCCGCCTTCGGTCGCCAGCCGCGGCCAGCTCTTGATCTCGATGCGCCAGCCCTGGTCGTCGGTGAGGTGCAGGTGCAGCGTGTTGATCTTGTACTGGACGATCTGGTCGATGTACTTCTTCACCTGCGTTGGTGTGAAGAAGTGCCGCGCGACGTCGAGCATCGCGCCGCGGTGGGCGAAGCGCGGGTAGTCGAGAACGCTGCCGCCCGCGATCGTCCACGTGCGGTGCTGCACGGTCTTCGCCTCGATCGCTGACGGCAGCAGCTGCCGCAGCGACTGGACGCCCGTGAACAGCCCGGCGGAGGTGTTGGCGCGCAGCCGGACGCCGTTCTTCGTGACATCGAGCTGGTACCCCTCGTCGCCGACGCGCGGGTCGGCGTGGCCTAGGTCGAGCGAAATCGCGGACAATCCCGGGCTCACCGGGACGACCGGCAGCGGGAAGCCGGTCGCGGGCCGCAGCAGGCCGCGCAGGTACGCGGCGACCTCGCCGGTGCCGTGCCCGGCGCGGATCACGGTCAGCGGCGTGAGCCGGAAGGTGGCGTCCGCCTTCGCCACGGCGTGCACCGGCACCGGTACGAGATCGGTGACCTGCCGTTCGCTGGGCGCGGGAGTCGCCGCGGCAGGCCCGGGCACTCCCACCGCGGCGAGCCCGAGCACGGTCACCCCAAGCACGGCCCTGGACAGGGTCTTCCTCACGGCATACCTCCGGTCGCGTCGCGGAGAAGGCGGACTCCAAGAGGTATAGACCACTACCCGGGAGGCTGACAACGCCCGAAAGGGTCGGCCGGTGCCGGATGTCCCGTTCGCCGGGATGCCCGCAGTGCACCCGATGCCGCATTGGGTGCGTGGCATCGGGCCGGGTCGCGTGGTCTCGCCAGGGTTCCCCTCACAGACGTTCGCGCCAGCCCGGCCGGGGTCAGCGGCAAGGGGCAGCTTCGCGCACTGCGGCCGCGCGGCTTCAGGAGCAGAAAAGCCGCCCGGCGCGTCTCGCCGCCCACCACGCCACCGAGAAAACCGCATTGGGCGGTCCTCAGGGCCGCAGGATCGCCCGCAGCGCGTCGAGCACCGACGGGTCCTCGATCGTCGACGGAACCGCCTCGTCACGACCGTCGGCGATCCCGCGCATCGTCTTGCGCAGGATCTTCCCCGAGCGCGTCTTCGGCAGCGCATTGACCACGGAGACGTCCCGGAACGCCGCCACCGGCCCGATGTCCCGGCGAACCAGCGCCACCAGCTCGTCCCGCAACTGCTCCTCGGGCACCTCCACGCCGGACTTCAGCACCACGAAACCGCGCGGCACCTGACCCTTCAGCTGGTCCGCGACCCCGATGACCGCGCACTCCGCGACCGCTGGATGCGACGCCAGCACGGCCTCCATCGAGCCGGTCGAGAGCCGGTGCCCGGCCACGTTGATCACGTCGTCGGTGCGGCCCATGACGAACAGGTAGCCGTCCTCGTCGAGGTAGCCCGAATCGCCGGTCAGGTAGTAGCCGGGGTAGCGCGACAGGTACGCCTCGCGGTAGCGCTCGTCGTCACCCCAGAGCGTCGGCAGCGAACCCGGCGGCAGCGGCAGTTTCAGCGCGATCGCGCCCTCGCGGCCTGCCGGCAGTTCCTCGCCCGCCTGGTCAAGAATGCGCACGTCCCAGCCGGGCACCGGTTTCGTCGCCGAGCCGGGTTTGACCGGCATCGGTTCGAGCCCGCGCGGGTTGGCCGCGATCGGCCAGCCGGTTTCGGTCTGCCACCAGTGGTCGACGACCGGCGTGCCGAGGATGTCGTGCGCCCAGTGGTAGGTCTCCGGGTCGAGCCGCTCGCCCGCCATGAACAGGGTGCGGAACTGGGCCAGGTCGTACTTCTTGAGCTCGTCCGCGTCCGGGTCCACCTTCTTCACCGCGCGCAACGCGGTCGGCGCGGTGAACAGCGCCTGCACGCCGTGCTCGGAGATGACCCGCCAGAACGCACCCGCGTCCGGAGTCCCGACGGGTTTTCCTTCGTACAGCACGGTTGTCGCGCCGACCAGCAGCGGCGCGTAGACGATGTACGAATGCCCGACGACCCAGCCGACGTCGGAAGCCGTCCACCAGACGTCCCCGGCGTGGATGTCGTACAGCGCGCCCATCGACCACGCGAGCGCGACCGCGTGCCCGCCCGTGTCGCGCACGACGCCCTTCGGGCGCCCGGTGGTGCCGGACGTGTAGAGGATGTACAGCGGGTCAGTCGCCTTCACCGGAACCGGATCCACCGGGTCGGCGTCGGCGACGAGGCCGGTCCAGTCGAGGTCGGCGCCCGACAGTTCCGCGCGCGCCTGCTCGCGCTGGAACACCACGACGTGCTCCGGCTGGTGCTCAGTGGTTTCGAGAGCGGCGTCGATGATCGGCTTGTACTCGACGACCCGGGCCGGCTCGATCCCGCACGACGCGGCGAGGATCAGCTTCGGCTTGGCGTCTTCGATCCGCGCGGCCAGTTCCTTCGGCGCGAACCCGCCGAACACCACGGAGTGCACCGCGCCGATCCGCGCGCAGGCGAGCATCGCGATGACGGCCTGCGGGATCATCGGCAGATAGAGGATCACGCGGTCGCCGCGGGTCACCCCGAGCGACGCGAGCGCGCCGGCGAAGGTCGCGACCTCGTCGCGCAACTCGGCATAGGTGTAGCGGCGTTTGCGTCCGGTGACCGGCGAATCCCAGATCAGCGCGTCCTGTGCGCCGCGGCCGCCGTCCGCGTGCCGGTCGAGCGCGTTGTAGGAGGTGTTCAGCTCGCCGTCGGGATACCAGCGGTAGAACGGCGCGGCGGACGAGTCGAGCGCGCGGGTGGGCCGCTGCGTCCAGTCGATCGCCCGGGCCGCTTCGAGCCAGAACCGCTCCGGGTCGTCCAGGCTGCGCCGATAAGTCTCGGTGTACGCGCCCACGTGGTCTCCTTTGACTTCAGCCGGCCGGATCTGCCCTCATAATGGCCTTTCCCCCGGCGGAACGCAGGTCAGCGAGGTCAGGCGACATCGATGCGGCGGATCACGATCCCGGCGCGACCCGGCAACCTCGCGAAGGCCGTGTGCGTCCTAAGCTGGACCGTGGGGAACGGCCGCGCAGCGGCACGAAGACAACACTGACAGTGAGGGGAACCAGCCGGTGAGCGGAATCGCGAGCGCGCTGCTCTCGCTCGCGCACACCTTGTTCGGCCCGGGGTTCTGCCCCGGCGACTGGGTGTGGGCGACGACCACAGCGGGTGCGCTCGTCGCGCTCTTCCCGGCGGCCGGGGCGCTGATCGTGGCGATCGTCCGCAAGGGGACCGGCAACCGGTACGACGCGACGACGCTCACCGTGTTCGGGCTCATCGGCGTGGTCAGCGTGCTGGTGCTGCCGTGGCTGATGGCCTCGGGCATCTCGGAGACCTTCCGCGCGGCCAACGCGGGTAGCGCGAGCGGGCTGTCCGCCTCCGAAACCGCCAAGCTGAGCACGAACTACTGCTCGTTCATCGGCGTGCAGAAGACCTACCTCGGCGGCGGGCCGAACGTCTTCGAGACGCTCTTCTACCCGCGCGGCCTCAAGCTGTCCTACGCGCTGTACCTGCTCGCCTTCACCGTGCTGCCGGTCGGCTCGCTGCTGTTCGTGATGCTGCAGGCGCGCACCGCCTTCCGCCGCGGGCCGAAGTGGCCGTCGCGGTTCTTCTGGATTCCCTTCGTGGTCATGGCGGTCGCGACCTCGGGCATGTCGGCCAACACCGCCGTGCACTTCTGGCTCGGGTTCCTTCCGTTCAGCATCCTGGGACTGATCCCGGTCGCGCTGGTCGGCCCGCCGCCGTGGTCGGTGATCAACCGGCCGGAGCCGCGCCGCGACGAACCGCCCGCCGCGCCGCCGCCGTCGCGCCGGGAGCAGCTGCCGCCGCCTCCGCCGCCGCAGAACAAGCAGTACCCGGCCACCGCGCTGGCGTCCGCTCCGGAGCCACCGCCCGCCGGGATGCTGGCCGCCGCGCCCGGCGCGATCCCGCCGCCGCCCGGTTCGCGCAACGCGGGCAGCAGCCGGTACCGGCGCGTCCGCCAGCTCGGGCACGGCGGGTTCGGCACGGTCTGGGAAGCCGTCGACACGCAGCTCAACCGCACTGTCGCGCTCAAGATCGCGCACGCGCCCGACCGCGACACCGAGGAGCGCATGCAGCGCGAGGCGCGGGCGCTGGCCGTGGTGAACCACCCGAACTGCGTCCGCGTGTACGACCTGGTCGAGGAACCGGACGGGCTCGCGCTCGTCATGGAGTACCTCCAGGGCCGACCGCTCGCCGAGGTGGTCGACGGACAGGGCCCGATCGACGACGTCGCCGCCGGACGGCTGTGGTCGACGATGGCGGGCGCGCTGGTCGCGGCGCACGAGCGGGGCGTGCTGCACCGCGACGTGAAGCCGTCCAACGTCATCCTCGACCCGGCGGGCATCGCGCACCTCATCGACTTCGGCATCGCCCGCAGCCAGGGCGACTCCAAGATGACCGCCACCGGAATGATGATCGGCACGCCCGATTTCGTCGCGCCGGAACAGGCGATGGGCTCCCCGGCCAGCCCGGCGTCGGACGCCTGGCAGCTCGCCGCCACGGTCAGCTACGCGCTGTCCGGCCAGCCGCCGCGCGGCACCCGCGAGACGCCGATGGCCGCGCTGATGGCCGCGGCGCGGGCCGATCCGGTCACGCACCTGCCGCAGCGTTCAGTGCACGCGCGGATCCTGGCGGCCTCGCTGGACCCGGAGCCGCGCCGCCGCCCGACGCTGAACTCGGTGCGGCGCGAGGTCGACGGCTGGCTGAGCCGGGCGGGCAAGGCGCTTGACGGGCCGGTTACGCAGATCGTGCCCCGCCGCTCACCCCGTTGACGCTCGTGAGCGTTGATCACGGTGCGCACCGTGATCAACACTCACGACGGCCGCACCGCGGAAAACTCCAGCCGCTTCCGCTCCACCCGCACCCGCACCTGCTCAAACCCCGCCGTCGCCAACCGCCCCGGCAGGGCTTCCGCGTCGAGGACGTTCATCGTGTCCCCGATGTGCAGCAGCCGGAATCCGAAGCTGAGCTGGCTGTCCACCCCGCAATAGGTGCCGCCGGGCCGCAGCACCCGGAACGCTTCGGCGAAGATCCGGTCCTGAAGTTCGTCGGTCGGCACGTGGTGCAGCATCGTGAAGCACACGACCGCGGAGAACCGGCCGTCCTCGAACGGCATTTCCGCGCCGCTGCCCTCGACGATGTCCGCCCGGTCCCCGTATTTCTCCTGCAACAGCCGGGTCGACGCGGGGTCGATTTCGAGCGCGGTCAGCTGCGGGAGAGCGTCGACCAGCACCCGCGTGGTGGCCCCGAAACCCGGCCCGATTTCCAGCACGTCGTCGCCCAGGTCGAAGCGGGCGAGCCAGTCCGGCAGCACCTCGGCCACCGCGGCGGCCCATTTTTCCGAGCTGCAGAGCTTGCGGTGCATCAGGTTCATCGGCATGGTCCCGACGCTAGGGACGAGCCGCGCTGACCGGAAGACGATAGGCTGTCACCTCATGTCGCAGTACGGTCAAACCGGCGCGATGCTGCTCGGCGACCTCCCGATCGCGGCCGGAGCCTGGTTCCCCTGGCACGAACATCCGGCGCACCAGCTGGTCTGGGCCGCGCGCGGGGTCGCCGCGGTGATGGTCGGCGACGCGCAGTGGGTGCTGCCGTCCACGCGCGCGCTCTGGATCCCGGTCGGCGTCCGGCATCGCACCGGCGCGGCCGGGAACGTCGAGCTGCGCGGTATCTACGCCGATCCCGAACAGTGCCCGGTCGACTGGCCGTCGCCGCGAATCGTCATCGTCCGGCCGTTGCTGCGGGAGCTGCTGGAGCACCTGTCCGCGGACGGCATCGGCGACGACGCCCGCCGCCGTGCCGAAGCCGTCGCGTTCGATCTGCTGGAGCCGATGGACGTGGCGCCGATCGTCGTCCCGGTGCCTGCCGATCCACGAGCGCGGGACGTCGCCGACGCGGTGCTCGCCGACCCCGCCGACTCGCGCAGCCTGGCCGAGCTCGGCCGGGAAGTCGGTGCGAGCGAGCGGACGCTGTCCCGCGCGTTCGTCCGCGACTGCCGGATGACGTTCGGGACCTGGCGCACGCAAGCGCGGATGCGCGCGGCATTGCCGTTGCTGGCGCGGGGAACGCCGATGACGACCGTCGCGCACCGGGTCGGATACGCGACGGCGAGCGCGTTCGTCGCCGCCTTCCGCCGGGCGGTCGGAGTGCCGCCGGGCGCCTACTTCAGCGCCACGAAGGCAGCCACATTTCCGCCTGCCAATGGGCGTTCGTGATCGGGATGCCATTGAGGACCGGCCACAGCCAGGCGAAGTTCGCGACCACCAGCCCGACGTAGAGCGAGACGACGAGCAGACCGGTGCCCCGGCGTTCGAATCCGCGTTTGGCGCTGCCGAGGATCTGCCCGAGGGCCAGCACCAGGCCGAGCACCAGGAACGGGGCCATCGGCGTGGCGTAGAAGAAGTACATCTGCCGGTCGATGTTGGTGAACCAGGGCAGGTAGCCGGCGAAGTAGGCGGTCAGCACGGCGGCGTAGCGCCAGTCCGCGCGGAAGAACCAGCGCCACAGACCCCAGCCGAGCATCGGGACGGCCAGCCACCACATCGCGGGGGTGCCGATCAGCATCGTCGCGCCAAGGCAGCGCGATTCGCCGCAGCCGGTGACGTTGCCGTCGTAGTAGTAGAGCATCGGCCGCAGGCCCATCGGCCAGGTCCACGGCTTCGACTCCCACGGATGCGGATTGTCCTTGGGCGTCAGCAGGGTTTCGTGGAAATGCAGCACGTTGGCGGTGTAGCTGCCGAGCGAGCGCAGCGCGGGCGGGATCCAGCCGAACATGCCCGGGCCGAGGTTCTTGATCTCGGTGTAGTGCCGGTCGGTCGCGGTCTCGCTGGCGAACCACGCCCAGTACGCCGCCAGGTACATCAGCACCGGCACGACGAGGATCGCCCACAGCGCGGGCGCGACGTCGCGCCGGATCGTGCCGACCCACGGCCGCCGCACGCCCGCCGCACGCCGGGCCGCGACGTCGAAGAACACGGTGAGCAGGCCGAACGCCGCGATGTAGTACAGCGCCGACCATTTGACACCGAAGGTCAGGCCGATCATCAGCCCGGCCGCGAACCGCCACCACCGGAAGCCGAGCTTCGGCCCCCACTGCGATTCGCCGATCCAGCCCTCGCGCACCGCGACGGCCAGCCGCTGCCGAACCTGGTCGCGGTCGCAGAGCACGCAGGCGAACGCGGCGAGGACGAAGAACGCGATGAAGATGTCGAGCATCCCCATCCGCGACTGCAGGTGCAGCACGCCGTCGCAGATCACCAGCACGCCCGCGATACCGCCGAGCAGCGTCGAGCGGGTCAGCCTGCGTGCGATGCGCACGGTGAGCAGCACGATCAGCGTGCCGGCCACGGCCGACATCAGCCGCCAGCCCCAGCCGTTGTAGCCGAAGAGCCACTCGCCGAAGGCGATGAAGTCCTTGGCCAGCGGCGGGTGCACGATCAGCTCGTACCCGGCGTTGTCCTCGTACCCGCCGTTGCGCAACATCTGCGCGGCCTGGGGCACGTAGTGCTTCTCGTCGAAGACGGGACTGCCGTGGTCAGTGGGCAGGCCCAGATTCTGCAGCCGGACAACGCCGCCGATCACGGTCAGCACGATCGTGACGATCCAGCCGCGCAGCCGGTCGGCGGGCATGGCCCGGCCGAGCAAGGTGGCTTCGCGGTCGGTCGGGGGACGGCGCGCGTCGACCGGGTCCGGCCGCACGCTCTCGTCGTCGGCACGGGTCAGCAGCGCGGTCACGGGGCCCGATAGTACGGCCTGATCCACCGGTGGCGTCTGGTTAGGCTGACTGCCATGACTTCTGCGTCCGGACGGCTCGTGCTCGCCGCCACCCCGCTCGGCGATCCCGGCGACGCGTCCGCCCGGCTGATCGAGGCGCTGGGCTCGGCAGACGTGATCGCGGCCGAGGACACCCGGCGCCTGCGCGGCCTCGCTTCCGCGCTCGGCGTGTCGCCTTCCGGCCGGGTGGTGAGTTTCTACGAGGACGTCGAGACGGCCCGGCTGCCGAAGCTGCTGGAAGCACTGCACGGCGGCGAGACGGTGCTGGTCGTGACCGATGCCGGGATGCCGAGCGTGTCCGATCCGGGCTTCCGTCTCGTGGCTGCTTGCGTCGAGGAGGACCTGCCGATCACCTGCCTCCCCGGCCCGTCGGCGGTGACGACGGCGCTCGCGTTGTCCGGGCTGCCGTGCGACCGGTTCTGCTTCGAGGGTTTCGCGCCGCGCAAGCCCGGCGAGCGGACGAAGTGGTTCGCGGAGTTGGTGAGCGAGCGTCGGACTGTCGTGTTCTTCGAATCGCCGCACCGGATCGCGTCCCTGCTGGCCGACGCTGCCGCCGCGCTGGGCGGGTCGCGGCGGGCCGCGGTATGCCGGGAGCTGACAAAGACCTACGAAGAGGTCAAACGCGGCACTCTCGCGGAACTTGCCGAGTGGGCAGCGGACGGGGTGCGCGGCGAGATCTCGGTGGTGCTGGAGGGCGCGCCGCCTCGGCAGGTATCGGTGCCGGACTTGGTGCCGGAGGTGGCGGAGCGGGTCGCGTCGGGGGAGCGGCTGAAGACCGTCGCGGCCGAGGTGGCGGGTGCGGCTGGGGTGTCTACAAAGGAGCTTTACGCGGCGGTGCTCGCTGCTCGGAAGTGAGTCAGCTCCGGCGGGCGTTGAGCCAGGCGCGGGTCTGCAGCCAGTGCGGGTCGCCGGGCGCGGCTTCAGTGATCGTGGCCAGGTCCTCCTGCCCCCAGGTGCTGATGCCGTCGGTGTGCACGACGTGGTCTTCCGGCAGGCCGTCGCCGGGAATTTCCGCGGTGCTGGCGAGGAACTCGGCGACGGTGGCCGGATCCGCGACAGTGCGCGGACCGGGAACGGGCACCAGCGCGAGTTCGCCGTCTCCGGCGACCACGAGGTCGCCGCTCGACGTCGCGGCCAGCGCGGTCACTGCCGAGCGGAGCAGTTTGTGCTCCGTGGTTCGGCCGCGCTCCACGTCCAGCTCCAGCACGGTGCCGGACGGCGTCCCGATCCACAGTGCGCCGGGCCGCGTGCCGAAAGCGATGTTGTGCCAGGCCCAGCTGCGGTACTCGGCGACCCAGTTCATGTCGTCAATGCTGTCTGGCTCCGGAACGGAGAACGTGGTTTTGCGGACTCGGCGCAGCGAGGGGAACTCGAAGACCAGGACCAGGTGTCCGGGGTCGTCGCCGCGAATCGCCAGGTGTCGCCCGTCGGGGCTGAAGACCGGAAGCCCGTAGCCGCCGCCGTCCAGAATCAGGGCCCGGTCGCGGAACCGCAGCCGGTCGCCTGGGCGGGAGAAGAGCACAAAGGTCGCGCCCTGATCGCTCTGCTTAGTGGCGATCAGCCCGCCCGCCGGATGCGCGACGATGCCGGTGTCCCAGACCGGAGCGAATTCGACGATGCCGGTGCCGAGGTCGATGACGTCCGAACGATCGCAGAGACCGGGCGGGGTCGGCGACGTCCACAATGACTGGCCGTCCGGGCTGAACGCCACGTCGTCGGAGACGGCGATATCCAGCACGGAGGTGCCGTTCCGGGTCCAGCGCACCGTTTCCCCGCCGCCGGACACGACCAGTTCCGGCCGCTCCGGATGCCAGGCGACGACGGGCCAGCGGTCGAACTTCCCGTACTGCGCGGAATCCGCGCCCACTGCGCCGAATTCGCGAAGCACTCGCTCGGCGTAGTAGAGGCGCACCGCGGGCCGGTCCTGATCGATCCCGGCGACGAGCGGCAGTTTCGGATGGCACACCAGCTTGCCGATCGAAGCGGTGGGGATCCGGGCGATGGCCTGGACAGCGGTCACCAGAAGACTTTAGCGACCGCGCAACAGCATTTTCGCCGCTACCAAGGCCTTCTCCGCGTTCGGCTCCTCGCCGGTGATCGCGTCGGTGTAGATAAACGACTCGCCGACCCGCACCAGCAGATACGCCAGATCCGCTACCGGCAGCGGAGATGCCAGCCGCCCGGCCGCGGCCTCGGCCGACAGCAACGCCTGCACCTTCTCGATAGTCCGCGACTGCACCAGACTCGCCTTGGTGGTCAACAACCTCAGCGCGCGTTCCGGCTCCCGGCGCAAGAACGCGCGGAACGGCTCAGAAGCGTTGACTGTCCGCACGAACGCGCCGATCGCCTCCGCGATGCCGTCGCCGCCGCGGCCCGCGTAACTCACGTTATCCAGCACCGCCGAGGTCTCCGCCCACAGGATTTCGCTCAGCAGATGGTCCCGGCTGCCGACCCAGCGGTGCAGGGTGGCGCGGCTGACGCCGAGGTCGCCGGCCAGGTCTCGCATGTCGACGCGGTCTCCGGCGAGGAACCGGGCGCGGGCGAGGCGGAAGGCCGCGACGGCGTCGGGTCGCGAGGTGCGGGCGGAGAGTGGCGTGTCGATGGGTGAGACGTTAGCAGAAAGTGTCCCGAGAATGAGACATGTGGCAGAATGTCTCACGGAGAGCGAGAGGAGCCGCGAAGATGCGTGCTGTGCAGGTGACCGAGTTCGGCGGTCCCGAGGTGCTGAAGCCGGTCGAGCTGCCCGATCCGGTGGCCGGGCCGGGGCAGGTGCTGATCGAGGTCGACCGCGTCGGGCTGAATTACGCGGACACGCATCAGGCGGAGAACTCGTATCTCGCTCCGAGCAAACTGCCGCTCGTGCCGGGCGGCGAGGTGGTCGGCCGCACGGCGGACGGCAAGCGCGTGGTCGCGCTGCTCAACGACGGCGGCGGGTACGCCGAGCGCGTCGCGGCCGACGAGGCCATGACGTTCCCGGTGCCGGACGGCGTCGACGACCTGAACGCGCTGTCGATGCTGGTCCAGGGCGCGACCGCGTGGATCATGCTGCGCAAGAACGCTCACCTTGAGCCCGGCGAGACGGTGGTCGTGCACGCCGCGGCCGGCGGGGTTGGTTCGATCGCGGTGCAGCTGGCGAACGCGTGGGGAGCGGGCCGGGTCATCGCGACCGCGAGCAGTGCGGAAAAACGCGAGCTGGCGATCGAGCTCGGCGCGGACGTCGCGGTCGATTCCCGCGCGGAGAACATGACCGAAGTCCTGCGGGAAGCCAACGGCGGCAAGCGGGTGGACATCGTTCTCGACATGGTCGGCGGCACCACGACCGACCAGAGCATCGCCGCGCTCGCCCCGTTCGGCCGTCTGGTGTTCTACGGGATGGCCGGCCGCCGGTCGCCGAAGCCGATCGAGTTGCGCAATCTGCTCGGCCACAGCGCGACCGTCGCCGGGATGTGGTTGCCGCACGTGTTCCGCTTGCCGGGCAACGTTTTCGGCACCGCCCTCGGCGAGCTGTTCACCATGGTGCGGGACGGGAAGCTCCGCGCGATCGCGGGCGGCGAGTACGCGTTGGCGGACGCGCGGAGGGCGCACGAGGCGCTGCGGTCGCGGGGCACGACGGGGAAGTTGCTGCTCGACCCGCGCAGGTAGGGCTCGTGAGTGCTGATCGCGGTTCTCACCGCGATCAGCACTCACGAGGGCTAGCCAGCAGTTCCTCCAACGGCGCCGCCTTGTGCAGGCACTCCTGCCACTCCGCCGCACTGTCCGAGTCCGCCGTGATCCCGCCGCCGACCCCCAACGCGATCCGGTCCCCGGCGATCTCGAACGTCCGGATCGCCACGTTCAGCTCCAGCCCCGCCAGCGGCGACAGCAACCCGACCGCGCCGGTGTACCCGCCGCGCGCGGCCGGTTCCAGCTCGGCGATCAGGTCCAGTGCCCGAATCTTCGGCGCCCCGGTAACCGAACCCGGCGGGAACGTCGCCGCCAGCAGTGCGGCGTCGGTTACCCCGTCCGCCAGCACACCCTCCACAGTGGACGCCAGATGCCACACCCCCGGAGCCGGGTGCACCGCGAGCAGTTCCGGCACCACGACGCTGCCGACCTCGCACACCCGGCCGAGGTCGTTGCGCACCAGGTCGGTGATCATCACGTTCTCCGCGACGTCCTTCGCCGACTGCCGCAGCCGGAGCGCGTTGCCGTCGTCCGCCGGACCGCGGCGGGGCAGCGTCCCCTTGATCGGCGACGACCGCACGCGGCGGCCGTGGCGTTCCAAAAACAGCTCCGGCGACAGCGAAACCACCGAACCCCATTCACCGGTGACGTAAGCCGCCCGCCGCGGAGCCAGCCGCCGCACCCCCTCGGCGAACAGCGCGGCGGGCGAGCCCTCGAACGCCCCGATGAACCGCGAGCAGATGTTCGCCTGGAACAGCTCGCCCGCCTCGATCTCGTGCACGCACGCCTTCACCGCCTGCGCGTGCCCGGACGGCCGGTCCAACGCACTAGCGGACCACGACACCTCCGCGGACCCGGCCAACGCCCGCTCCACCACGGCGAGCTGCGCGTCAGCGTCACCTTCGATCGACTCGAACCAGCACACCCCCGCCGCGTCCCAGCGCAGCAGGTGATCCGCCCAGCCCCAGGCCGACGCCGGAACCCCGGTCGATCGGCCGGACGGATCCGCCTGGTCGTAAGCCAGAAACCCGAACCATCCACCGCCGATCCGGCCCGACGGCCCCGAGGCCGGGAAATCAGCCGGGAACGGCCGCGGAGTCACCGCCACGAACGGCGCCACCACGGCCCGCGACCCGAACCAGTTCCCGCATACCGCGGCCGGATCGGGCAGGCCGTGCGCCCGGGCGTACGTGGACAGCAGAACGAGCACCCGGGAAGGGGTCAGGTCGGTCCGCAGCCGCTGGAAACGCATCGCGCCATTGTGCCGGAATCCGGCGGTGACCAGCGGAAAAGGTGATCAGAGCAGCACATCGGACAGCGCGAACGGATACACCACCGCGTCCTGGGCCACCGGCCCGTCGACGCCTGGCACGTCCGGTGCGAAGGCGTGCTGGTGCAGCCCGAGCCGCGAATGGAACCAGCCGGGCCGCCCGGGGATGCCGTTGTGCCGCACGAGCCACAGCACCACCTCGGAATCGGCCCAGCGGTCCGGGTGCAGGCGGTGCGCCCAGCAGTCGTGCCCGGCGTACACGAGCACCCGGCTGATCTTCGCGGCGTGCCGCACGTGCTTGATCCACGCCTTCACGAACCGGTCGTCGACGCTTTGCGCGTCCACCTCCAGTGCGGGGGCGAGCGATCCGGGCGCGAACGCGCCGAGCCTGCTCGCCGTCCGGACGAAATGGTCGGCCTGGTCGTGCACCGCGCCGGGCCGGGCGTAGTGCCGGGCCCCGGTGTGGATGCCCGCGTGCTGGGCCGCGGCCAGCGTCCGCTCCGCGCCCGGATCGCTCCAGTTGACGTTTTCACTGATCGTGACCGAGGCGAACCGCACGTCGGCACCGCGCACCGCCGTCCAGTCGAGCACTTGCTCGCGATGAGTGAGCGTGAGTCCGCGCCCACTCTCCGGTTCCGCCACCTCGCACCCCTGACAAGCCCCACGACGGGTGAAAGGCCACCCTACGTCCGGAATTCCGGAGCGGGGTGACCTTTCACCCGGCGTGTCGATAGGCTTTGATCAGGCGTTTTCCCGTTGGAAGGTGCGCGTTCCCCACCAGATCGCCACCACGGCCATGACCAGCACGACCACGCTGCCGGTGAACAGCGCGTCCATCGAGAAGTCGCCGCGGAAGCTGTTGCGCTCCACGTCGACCACGTGCCGGAACGGATTGATCTGCGAGATCGTGTACAGCCACTTCGGAGCCAGGCCCGCGGTGATCGGGATGAGGATCCCGGACAGCAGCAGCAACGGCATGAGCACCGCGTTGAGCAGCGCCGGGAACGCCTCCTCGCTCTTGAGCGTGAGGGCCAGCGCGTAGGAGCACGACGCCAGCGTGAGCGCGAGCAGGAACACGATCGCGAGGCTCAGCAGCACGCCGCCGAACGGCGCGTTCAGGTCGAACACCAGGTAGGCGAGCAGGATGATCAGCACCGATTGCACGGTCGCCTGCAACGCGTTCGCCAGCACCTTCCCGAGCAGCAGCGCGGCCCGGTGCACCGGGGTGACGCGCAGCCGCTCGACCACGCCGGACCGGAACTCGGCCAGCAGCCCGAAGCCCACGAACGAGCTGCCGAACAGCGCCAGCTGCGCGATCAGCGCGGGCGTGAGCACCATCCAGCCGTCGACCTCGGACATCCCCTGCGCGCTGAGCGACTTCACCAGCAGCGGGCCGAAGAAGAACAGGTACAGCAACGGCTGGGCGAGCCCGATCAGCAGCCACGCGGGATTCCGCAGCGCGCCCGCCATGTCGCGGCGGAAGATCAGCCAGGTGTCATGCCACACCGGACACCTCCGGTTCCGCCGGCGCGGGCTGCTCGGCTTCGCGCAGCGACCGGCCGGTGAGCGTAAGGAATACGTCGTCCAAGGTCGGCCGCGTGACCTGCATCGAGGTCGTCGCGATTTCCTTGGCGTCGAGCGCGCGCAGCAGCTCCGGCATCGCGGTGTCGCCGCGCGGCACCCGGAACCGGATCGACCCCTCGCGCACGGCGAACTCGTGCGCGCCGGGCAGCTGCCGGGCCAGGTCCGCGGCGGCCGCGGCGGAGCGCGGATCGACCTCGATCGCCACGCCGTCGCCGGAGACCTGCTCCTTCAGCGCGTCCGGATGCCCCTCGGCGACGATCCGGCCGTCGTCGATCACGATCAGCCGGTCGGCCAGCGCGTCGGCCTCGTCGAGGTAATGCGTGGTCAGGAAGATCGTGACGCCCTGCTCGGCGCGCAGTCGCCGGATGTGTTCCCACAGGTTCGCCCGGCTCTGCGGATCGAGCCCGGTGGACGGCTCGTCGAGGAACACCAGCCCCGGCGAATGGATCAGCCCCAGCGCGATGTCGAGCCGCCGCCGCTGACCCCCGGACAGCGTTTTCGTGGCCCGCTGCTCCAGCCCGGCCAGGTCGAGCTGCTCGGTGAGCACCTTGCCGCGCGCGATCGCGTCGGCCTTGCTCATCCGGTACAGCCTGCCCTGCAGCTCCAGCTCTTCGCCGACGCGCGATTCGGGCGCGGTCCCGCCGCCCTGGGCGACGTACCCGATGGTGCGGCGCACCCCCGCCGCATCGGTGAGCAGGTCGTGCCCGCCGACGGTCGCGGTGCCCGCGGTCGGTTTCAGCAAGGTGGTGAGCATGCGCAGCGTGGTGGTCTTGCCCGCCCCGTTCGGGCCGAGGAAGCCGACCAGCTCGCCCGCCTCGACGTCGAGATCGACCCCCTGCACCGCGTGCACTTCGCCACCGGCTCGGCCCTTGCGGCGGAACCGCCGCTCAAGTCCGCGTGCCGTGATCATGGATTGCCCTCTCCTCCCAGAAGATCAGCTAGTCAATTTTGAATAGCTGACGCGCACACTGTGCCCGGAACCGAAGGGTTAGTCAAATTTGATTACTGGGGCGGCTGGCCGAACGCCGAGCCCGGATCGTCGGCCATCACGTATTCGCCCGCCTCGAGCCTGGCGATCAGCCCGGTGAGCCATTCCGTGCTGGCCCTGGCGATCCCGCCCCACAGCCGGAACAGCTCGGACACATGCGGCGGCTTGTTCCAGGTGTCGTCCTCCAGGCCCAGCTGCGAACGGCGCTCTTCCGCCTCGAAGTGGATGAGGTTCTGCCGAAGCAGGCTGATCACGTGCTTGCGAGGGAGCGCGGGCATCAGGCTGATCGCCGCGCACAGCTCCGCGTTGCTCGCGCTCGGATCGGACAAGCCCTTCGCCAGCAGCACCTGGAACTCCTGCTCGCCCGCGGGAGAGAGCCGGTAGGCGACCCGGTCCGGGCCGCCGTCGCCCGGTTCGACGTCGATCTTCTCCAGCAGGTCCTCGGCGGCCATTTTCTTGAGCGCGTGGTAGATCGAACCGGGCTGGACGTTCGCCCACTTGTCCGCCGACCACGACAGCAGTTCGCGGCGCACCTGGTAGCCGTGCGCGCGGCCGAACATCCGCACGACCCCGAGCACCAGCAGACGCGTCGCCGACACCGGCTCTCCCTTCCCCGACCGCCAGGAAACGCCCTGGAACGCATCCGTAGGCTAAACAGGTATGAGCACCCCTGTGTTGACCGCGGTGGCCTGGCCCTACGCCAACGGCCCCCGCCACATCGGCCACGTGTCCGGATTCGGCGTCCCGTCCGACGTCTTCTCCCGCTACCAGCGAATGGCCGGCAACCGGGTGCTCATGGTGTCCGGGACCGACGAACACGGCACGCCGATCACCGTCCAGGCGGACAAAGAGGGGATGACCCCGCAGCAGACCGCGGACAAGTACACCCGCCAGATCGACGAGGACCTGCAAGGTCTCGGCCTCTCCTACGACCTGTTCACCCGCACCACCACCGGCAACCACGCCGCGGTGACGCAGGAGATCTTCCTCGCGCTCAACCGCAACGGCTACGTCGTCCCGAAGACCACCCGCGGCGCGATCAGCCCGTCCACCGGCCGCACGCTGCCCGACCGCTACATCGAGGGCACCTGCCCGATCTGCGGCTACGACGGCGCACGCGGCGACCAGTGCGACAACTGCGGCAACCAGCTCGACGCCGCCGAGCTGATCAACCCGAAGTCGCGGATCAACGGCGAGACGCCGAAGTTCGTCGAGACCGAGCACTACTTCCTCGACCTGCCCGCGTTCACCCAGACCCTCGGCGACTGGCTGGGCACCAAGACCGACTGGCGCCCGAACGTCCTCAACTTCACCAAGAACCTGATCGACGACATGCGGCCGCGGCCGATCACCCGCGACCTCGACTGGGGCGTGAAGATCCCGCTGGAGGGCTGGCGCGACCAGCCGCTCAAGCGGTTCTACGTCTGGTTCGACGCGGTCATCGGCTACTTCTCCGCCAGCGTCGAATGGGCGCGCCGCAACGGCACACCGGACGCCTGGCAGGAGTGGTGGGCCAACGCCGACGCGCGCGCCTACTACTTCATGGGCAAGGACAACATCACCTTCCACGCCCAGATCTGGCCCGCGCTGCTGCTCGGCCAGAACGGCGACGGCGACCACGGCGGCGAGCCGGGCAAGTACGGCAAGCTGCACCTGCCGGACGAGATCGTGTCCAGCGAGTTCCTCACCATGAGCGGCTCGAAGTTCTCCACCTCGCGCGGCACGGTCATCTACGTGCACGACTTCCTGCGCGAGTTCGGCCCGGACGCGTTGCGGTACTTCATCTCGGTGGCCGGGCCGGAGACCCAGGACACGGACTTCACGTGGGACGAGTTCGTTCGGCGGACCAACTTCGAGCTGGCCAACGAGTGGGGCAACCTCGTCAACCGGTCGATTTCGATGGCGCACAAGAACAATGGGGCGATTCCGGCTCCGACCGAGCCCGCGCCCGCTGACGAGGAGTTGAAGGCGCTGTCTCGGCAGGCGTTCGAGACGGCGGGCGGGCATCTGGCGCGGTCGCGGTTCAAGCTGGCTGCGGCTGAGGCGATGCGGGTGGTTACGGCGGCTAACCGGTACCTGTCGGATCAGGAGCCTTGGAAGCTCAAGGACGATCCGGATCGGCGGGACGCGGTGCTGCATACGGCGTTGCAGGTGGTTAGCGACGCTAATACGTTGCTGACGCCGTTCCTGCCGCATTCGGCGCAGAAGGTGCATGAGGCGCTTGGCGGGACTGGGGTGTGGGCTGCGCAGCCTGAGCTGCAGGAGGTCGAGGATCTTGACCTGCCGGATCGGGTCAATCCCATCTTGACCGGTGATTACCAGAGTGAGCAGGCCAAGTGGGAGTCGAAGCCGGTCGAGGTCGGGCGTCCGCTTGAGAAGCCGACGCCGTTGTTCACGAAGCTGGACCCGAAGCTGGGGGAGACTGGGCCGGAGTGGGCTCCGATCGTGACTGACTGAGTCTGGGGGGCTCGTCGCCTGGCGGCGACATTGCCTTTGGGCTGGCGTGGGGCACCCCGAAGCTTGAGTGTGCTGACGGGCGGCGGGTGCTTGTCAAGGCGGGAAAGATGCCTTGACAAGCACCCGCCGCCCGCAGGGAGGCTTCGTATCGGGGTGCGGGGGAGGGGCTGGGTGCCTCGATCGTGGGTGCAGCGGCTGCGGTTTGTGGGTGGGGTGGTGAAGGGCTCTTGAGGGAATCTAAGTTCGACGGTCCGTGAGGGGGACCCTGGGGGAAACAGCGTCTGTGAGGGTTCCCCTCACGGCATTCGGGGGTCAGGCGCGCAGTAACTTGGGGGCCATGGGTGACGAAAAGCGCGAACTTCCCCCGATTCCCGACCGGCTGCCGGTGACGGTGGTTGACGCGCACACTCATCTGGACGCGTGTGGTGCGAAGACTGCGGCTGATGTCGCGGAGATGGTTGACCGCGCGGAGCGGGCTGGTGTCGCGCGTGTTGTCACGGTCGCGGATGATCTCGCTGCCGCTCGATGGGCGACCGAAGCGTCCACCTGGGACTCGCGGGTTTTCGCGGCGGTCGCTATTCATCCCACGCGCACCAAGGAATTCGGGCCTGCCGAACAGTCCGAAGTGGAGCGTCTGGCGCGCGGGGAACGGGTGGTCGCGGTCGGCGAGACGGGGCTCGATTACTACTGGGACTACTCGCCGCACGATGCGCAGCAGGCTGCGTTTCGCTGGCACATCGACCTTGCGAAGCGGCTTGGCAAGGCGTTGATGATCCACGACCGCGACGCGCACGAGGACGTGCTTCGCATCCTCGACGAGGAAGGCGCGCCCGAGACGGTCGTCTTCCACTGCTTCTCCGGCGACGAGCACATCGCGCGCCGCTGTGTCGACAAGGGCTACATCCTGTCCTTCGCGGGCACGGTCACCTTTAAGAACGCGCGCGGGCTGCGCGAGGCCGCGCGGCTCGTGCCGCGCGGGCAGTTCCTCGCGGAGACTGACGCACCATTTCTGACGCCTCATCCCTACCGTGGGCGGCCGAACGAGCCGTATTGCACTGCCTACACCGTTCGCTTCCTCGCTCAGCTGCGCGGCGAAGCGGTGCACGAGGTGGCCGAAGCGGTCCGGACCACTGCCGAACGCGCATACCGGCTGCCGGCATGATTCCGTAGTGTCACAACGGGTTGCACGGATTGCGACATTCGAGACCGCGCATTCGTCCACCTGATGAGTGACGCAAGTCACGACACTCCGGGGGGTGTTTGCGCAACCTGCCAACACCCGTTACTGTCCCGTGATCGTGCCGGTCGGTACCGCGCAGCGGATGCCGGCTGATACGCCCACCAGTCACGTCAGTGCACGTCGGGGAAGCGGAACCGGGGTTGGTACGACTCGGGACCGTGACGATGGCGCTGGCTGGGGGTGTCGGACTTGAGAGGCGCGCCCGAGGGCGCGTCGCTAACGAAGGACGACGCGCGCATGACGCGCGGTGTCTTGGGAAAGGGAACGACCCGGTGACTGGTAGTCGGCAGGATGACTCGCGTCTTGACGCGGGTTCGGCGTATTTCTCCTCCTCCGAGTCCTCGGTGGCCGTGCTCGATCGCGAGCTGGAGGACACCGCCTACGGGCAGCTGGACTTCTCCGACGAGCTCCGCGTGACCGAGCAGGACGTGCTCGCCGCGCTCGGCCCGGACGCCGACATGCTGATGTCGGAAATCGATGTCGACGTCGACGAGCTGATCCGGCTCATCAACGCGGAAACCACGATGCTTCCGCCGCTCGTCCTCCCGGACGAGGTCGAGCAGGACCGCACCGCCTCCCCGCAGGCCAAGAAGGCCGCGGTCGAGGAAGGGCTGCGCGAGGCGACCAAGACCTGGAAGCGGCGCTTCCTCAAGGGCGCGGTGCTTTCGCTGCTGGTCACCGTCGGCGGTGGCGGTGCGGCGGCGCTCGCGATGAACAAGAGCATCACCGTCGACGTCGACGGCCACCAGCAGACCGTGCACAGCTTCGGCGGCACCGTCGGCGACGTCCTCAAGGACGCGGGCCTGTCGGTCGGCGAGCACGACGCGCTTTCGCCCTCGCCGCAGGCGGCGGTCGGCGACGGCGGCGTCATCAAGCTTGAGCGCGGCCGCCAGCTGAACCTCGTCGTGGACGGCGTGTCCCGGCCCTCCTGGGTCCGCGCGACCACGCTCAGCGAGGCCATGAACCAGCTCGGCATGGGCAGCATGCTTTCCCAGGGCGCGTGGACGTCGATGCCCTCGTCCGGCGAACTGCCGTTGCAGGGCTCGACCGTCCAGGTCAAGACCCTCAAGCACATCACGCTTTTCGACGGCACCAACGCGCCCCGCAAGGTGGACACCACCGCGGTGACCACCAAGGAGTTCGCCTCCGACCTGAAGCTGAACCTCGGCCCGGACGACGCGATCGAGGGCGGTCTCGACGTCAGCCTGAAGAACGGCGCCGAGGTCCACGTCAGCCGCATGGGCGTGTCGATGGTCAACCAGGAAGAGACCATCGACCCCGAGGTGCAGAAGGTCGACGACCCGACGCAGCTGCAGGGCCAGCAGAGCGTCGAGGACCCGGGCACGCCGGGCAAGAAGCTGGTGACCTACAAGGTCACGAAGAAAAACGGCGAAGAGGTCGCGCGCGAGCAGGTCTCGGAGAAGGTTCTCGTCGAGGCCAAGGCCAAGATCATCAAGGTCGGCACCAAGAAGCCGCCGGCCCCGGCGATCGGCGACACCGGCGTGTGGGACCGCATCGCGCAGTGCGAGTCGAGCGGCAACTGGTCGATCAACACCGGCAACGGCTACTACGGCGGCCTGCAGTTCGACCGGCAGACCTGGAACGCCTACGGCGGCCAGCAGTACGCCCCGACGGCCGACAAGGCCACCCGTGAGCAGCAGATCGCGGTCGCCGAGAAGGTGCGCGACGCCCGCGGTGGCTACAGCGCCTGGGGCTGCGGCTACAAGGCCTGAGCACTCGCTGATTTTCCGGCAGGCGGCCGGGAGCCTCGCGCTCCCGGCCGCCTGTTTTCGTCCGCCGCGTTGTCGCTGGGTAGGCTCGTCCGGTGGTGGAACTGCTGGGGCCTGCCGAAATCCGCGGGCTGGCCGACGAACTCGACGTCCGGCCCACGAAGAAGCTCGGGCAGAACTTCGTGCACGACCCCAACACGGTCCGCCGCATCGTCGAACTCGGCGGCGTGCGGCCGGGGGATGTCGTCCTGGAGGTCGGGCCCGGTCTCGGCTCGCTGACGCTGGGCCTGCTGGCCGCGGGCGCTCAGGTCGTCGCCGTGGAGATCGATCCGGTGCTGGCCGCCCGCCTGCCGCGCACAGTGGCCGAGCGCGCGCCTGAGGCAGCGGAGCGGCTGACCGTCGTCGGCGCGGACGCGCTGCGGGTGCGGGCGGCTGACCTGCCGGCTGAGCCGGTGTCGATCGTGGCGAACCTGCCGTACAACGTCGCGGTGCCGGTGGTGCTGCACCTGCTGGCCGAACTGCCCTCGCTGCGCAGCGGGCTGGTAATGGTCCAGACCGAGGTCGCCGACCGGATGGCGGCCGGGCCGGGCAGCCGCACTTACGGCGTGCCGAGTGTGAAGCTCGCTTGGTACGGCCCGGCGCGCAAGGTGGCCGCGGTGCCGCGCGCGGTGTTCTGGCCGGTGCCGAACGTCGATTCCGCGCTGGTCTCGTTCACCCGGACCGACCCGGTTTCCGGAGTGGATCGCGCACGGCTGTTCGCGGTGATCGACGCGGCGTTCTCGCAGCGGCGCAAGACTTTGCGGGCCGCATTGGCGGGGTGGGCCGGTTCTGCCGAGCGGGCAGGCGAGCTGCTCGCTGAGGCGGGGATCGATCCGAAGACGCGCGGGGAGCAGCTGGACGTGCAAGCGTTCGCGCGGATCGCGGTCGCCGGTAACTGATCGGAGACCCCTCCCGCAGGGGCGAGGCTAGGTTCCCCGGCATGGTCCGGAATCTTTCGCTGGCCCTGCTTCAGCTCGTCGGCGCGGTGCTGATCGTCGGCGGCCTCGTCGGCACGGCGGCCGGGGTCTCGATGCGGTTCACGGAACCGGACGCGGTGATGTGCGGTGACCGGGTGATGCCGCGCGATCCGTCGTACTTCTGCAGCGGTGGCGGCACGTACGAATCGATGGCGCGAGCACAGCAAGCCTCCTACGACCGCGGCCCGTACGTCGCGGGGATCTCCTTCGTGCGCGTGCTGGCCGGGATTCCGGTGGCCTACTTCGCGTCGAAGAAGCGGTACCGGTGGTAGCCGGGCATCGCAAGCACCCCCCGTCGCAGAGATCCCCGAATCGCGTGCGCTTTGTGACATCCAACGGCGGCGCCGGGACAGGTATTCCGTGAGCGGCTAGCTACTTTCGGTCATCGTGCGAGCACGGCCAAGGCAGCCGTGTTCCTGTGACGAGCAGCTCGTCCGGCCCTTGGCATTCGGGCGAGTCTGCTTGCTCCGCACCCCGGATTGTTCGGCGGCGCCGACCCGAGGTGCTTCGCTCCGCTGACCTATCTCAGCCCGGCCGAAGCCTCGGCGGCCCGAGTGCCGAGGCCTGCGGACCATCGCCCCTTGACAACGGGAAAACTCCTGTTCCATCAAGAACCTGGATCGTCCACAGTAGACCGAACTAGTTCGCCGCCTGCCATCGCCGCGAGTGTTTCGCAGGTCGAGGCACTGTTCGGCGGCCGAGGTTCCGGGTTTCCGGGTTCTGGACGCGGTGTTCCGGTATGCGGGCACCACCAGACGTGTGATCTGCACCAACGCGCTTGCGTTCAGCCAATGGGATCGGCTTTACTCAGAAGCGTCCATCCCGAGCGACTGAGAGACCTGGCTCGCCGAAGTCGCAGCAACCACCCTCCGCGGGGCAGGTGCTACCGCCAGGACCGATGGAGGCTGTTTTCGATGAAGAGGGTCACCCGCCCGCTCCTGCTGACCCGCCGGCGCGTAGTCGACGAAGGTCGCCGCTCGGTATGTGCGTGTCCACGCTTCATGGTCATCGCCTGATCGTTTTTTCCGCAGTTTCTTGCGCCGTCCACAGTGGACGGTAATTCGATGACGCCTGGCGCGCCCGGAATCGGCGCTGCGCCTCGTTTGCCTGGAGCCCTTTCGTGATCACTGTCGAAAACGTGTCCAAGTCCTTTCCCTTCCACGGAAATCGTGTCGCCGCGCTGCGCGACGTGAGCGTTGACGTGCAAGCCGGTTCGCTGTTCGGGGTCGTGGGTCCGTCCGGTTCCGGCAAGTCGACCCTCGCCCGGTGCATCGCGCTGCAGGAGCGTCCCGACCGCGGCGTCGTGCGGCTCGACGGCCTCAACACCGCGACGCTCGACGGCAAGCGGCTGCGGGAGATCCGCCGCCAGCTGGGTGTCGTCGGGACCAAGCCGGAGCTGATCGCCGAGCGCACCATCGCGGGCAACATCGCCAGCCCGCTGGAGCAGCTCGGTGTCGACGGCCCGCAGCGGCGCAGCCGGGTCGGCTCGCTGCTCGACCTGGTCGGCCTCACCGCCCGTGCCGCGCAGAAGCCGGAAGAACTCACCGATGGCCAGCTCCGCCGGGTCGCGGTCGCCAAGGCGCTCGCCGCCGGACCGGCCGTGCTGCTCGCCGACGACCCGACCGCCGGGATCGCGGCCGAGGACGCGGGCGCGGTGCTCGCCGTGCTCGACCGGGCGCGGGCCGAGCTGGGCGTGACGGTCGTCGTCACCACTCCGGACGCGGACGTCGTCCGCCGGGTCTGCGACGACGTCGCCGTGCTCGACAACGGCGCGATCGTCGAGCGCGGCACGGTGCTCGACCTGATCTCGACGCCGGACAGCTGGACCGCGCAGGCGGTGCTGCCGTCGGTCGAGACCTCGCGCGCCCAGTCCGCGAAGTACGACCGCGCGGTCGACGTCGTCCTGATCGGCTTCGCTTCGGTGGGTGCCCTGCTGCCCGAGGCGGCCAGCCGTTTCGACGTGGAGCTCGCCACCATCGGCGGCGGCCTCACCCGCATCGGGGACACCCCGATCGCCCGGTTCCGCCTCGGCGTCCGCGGCGAGCGGGCCGACGCCGCGCTGTCCTGGATCTCCGACCGGGGCGCGCACGTGAGCCAGCCGGCTCGCGGCCCGCAAAGCGTCGTCGCCGCCTGATTAACCTTTGCCTGAGCGGTTTCCGAGGGCCGTCCCATTCGGTTGGGACGGCCCTCGCCACGTCTGCGGGACGCGTCGCCCGAGGAATCAGGTCGCGTGGTCAAAATTATAGGACATGCGTCCTGAAGTCTGTCCATTGTGGTCGCTCCGGCGCACGATCTCCGCCAGTTCCGGATCCGCGTGCGCCTCGGCGGTCTGCTTCCACTTCGCCACGAGGGCGGCGAACGGCACCGGGTTGCCGAGGGATTCGGCTCGTTCCAGGGTTTCGGCCAGTTCGCCGGCGAACGTCCGCACCTCGTCCGCCGACAGGTACCGCGCCCACGGGAACGCGGCGGGCAGCGCCTCGGCGGCGAGCGCGGCCGTCTCGGCGCTGCGGCGCATCAGCTCCACGAGGATCGTGACGGTCGCCGAAAACCCGGCCGCCGCCTGCTCGGCGCGCTCGGCGGTTACGAGCACCAGATCGGGTTTGTCCTTCTCCCGGCGGCGAATCCGGACCGAACGGGTCGGCGAACCTTCGAGCTGTTCCACGACCCGGCGCGGGTGCAGGGACAGCTCGGACAGGTTGACCTCCGGCGCGCGCATAGTTACAAAGTAGTTCCAAATTAGCCCGCCTGGCCACTTCGGAGCGACGGTTGGGGGAACTTCCGTGCCAACGTTTTCTCCTGGCGGCGCCTGGTCAGCGACAGCCACGTAGGCTGGACGGGTGCTCGCCGTCGTTCCACCACCAGTCACCGTCCGGGTCCCGGCCAAGGTCAACCTGCACCTGGCCGTCGGCGACCTGCGGGCGGACGGGTTCCACGAGCTGGTCACCGTCTTCCAGGCGCTTTCGCTCACCGACGAGGTGACCGTCGCGGCCACCGACGAGCCAGGGCTTGAGGTGTACGGCGAGGGGGAGCGCACCGTACCCACCGACAGCGCGAACCTCGCCTGGCGCGCGGCGTGCGAGCTGGCCTCCTACGCCGGACGGCCGGACGCGGATGAGCCGAAGGTACGAATCGTGCTGCGCAAGGGCATTCCGGTCGCAGGCGGCATGGCGGGCGGGAGCGCGGACGCGGCGGCGGCACTGGTCGGGCTCTCGTCGCTCTGGAAGCTCGACGTCACCCGCGACGAGTTGGCCACCATCGCCAGCAGCTTGGGCAGCGACGTGCCCTTCGCGCTGTACGGCGGCACTGCGCTCGGCACCGGCCGCGGCGAGCAGCTCGTGCCGGTGCTCGCGCGGCACACGTTCCATTGGGTGCTGGCCTTCGACGAGGAAGGCCTGTCCACGCCCCAGGTGTTCGGCGAACTCGACCGGCTGCGCGCCGACGGCAAGCCGCCGCGGATCGGGTCGCACACGCCGGTAGTGGAGGCGCTCGCCTCGGGTGATCCTCGCCAACTCGCGCTGTTGCTCGGCAATGACTTGCAAGCGGCCGCGGTGTCGCTGCGGCCCGGCCTGCGCCGCACGCTGCGCGCCGGGGTGAACGCGGGCGCGCTCGCCGGATGCGTGTCCGGCTCCGGGCCGACGTGCGCGTTCCTGTGCTCCGACGCGGAAACCGCGGTCGAGGTGGCCGCTGAACTGTCCGGCGCGGGAGTGTGCCGGACGGTGCGAGTCGCGCACGGCCCGGTGCCCGGGGCCAGGGTGGTCGGCGGCGACGACGCGCCGCGCAACGCGCCGCCGCGCGTGCACGCCTGAACCGCAAGCTTGAGTCAATAGTCCACAGTGGAAAGGATCCGGATGGCCAACCTGGTCAACCTGGAATCGGTGAGCAGGTCCTACGGCGTGAAGCCGTTGCTGGACAACGTTTCCCTCGGTGTCGCCGAGGGGCAGCGCATCGGCGTCGTCGGGCTCAACGGCGGCGGCAAGACCACGCTGCTCGAAGTCCTTTCCGGACTGAGCGAGCCGGATTCCGGCCGGGTGAGCCAGGTGCGCGGCCTGCGGATGGCTGTCGTCACCCAGCGCACCGAACTGCCCGCGGGCAGCACGGTCGGCGACGTGGTGCTGCAGCGCTACGGAGCCGAGCACGAATGGGCCGCCGACGCGCGCGTCCGGTCTATTGTGGATGGTCTCGGCATCACCGCGATCGGTCTCGACACCCCGACCGCGAACCTGTCCGGCGGCGAACGCCGTCGCGTCGCGCTGGCCGCCGCCCTGACCGGCGAACTGGACCTCGTGGTGCTCGACGAGCCCACTAACCACCTTGACGTCGAAGGCGTTCGCTGGCTCGCCGACCATCTGCTGGGCCGCCGGATCGCGGTCGTGGTCGTGACGCACGACCGGTGGTTCCTCGACACCGTCGCGAGCCTCACCTGGGAGGTCGCGAACGGCCGGGTCGAGCAGTACGAAGGCGGTTACGCCGACTGGATTTTCGCCCGCGCCGAACGCGCCCGCCTCGCCGCGACCGCGGAGGAGAAGCGGCAGAACCTGGCGCGCAAGGAATTGGCGTGGCTGCGGCGCGGACCGCAGGCGCGTTCCTCGAAGCCGCGCTACCGCGTCGAAGCCGCCGAGGCGCTGATCGCCGACGTGCCGCCGCTGCGCGATTCGGTGGAGCTGATGGCGTTCGCGAAACGCAGGCTCGGCAAGACGGTACTGGAGTTGGAAGACGCTTCGCTGCGGGTTGGCGACCGGACCTTGCTCGACCACGTCACATGGCGGATCGGCCCGGGCGACCGGATCGGTCTCGTCGGGGTGAACGGCTCCGGCAAGACCACGCTGCTGAAGCTGCTGGGCGGTGATGTCGAATCGCCGACCGGACGGCGGGTGCAAGGCAAGACGGTCGCGCTCGCGCACCTGCGCCAGGAACTCGACGACCTGCCCGCTGACCTTCGCGTGCTGCAAGCGATCGAGCAGATCTCCGGTCGCGTCGTGTTCGGCAAGCAGGAAATGACCGCCTCGCAGCTCGGCGAGAAGCTCGGCTTCCCCGCCGCTCGGCAATGGACGCCGGTCGGCGACCTGTCCGGTGGCGAACGTCGTCGGCTGCAGCTGTGCCGGTTGCTGATGGCCGAGCCGAACGTGCTGCTGCTGGACGAGCCGACGAACGACCTGGACATCGACACCCTGCAACAGCTCGAAGACCTGCTCGACGGCTGGCCGGGCACGATGGTGGTGGTCTCGCACGACCGGTACCTGGTCGAGCGCGTCTGCGACGCCACGTACGCGCTTCTCGGCGACGGCAAGGTCACCCATCTGCCGGGCGGCATCGAGGAGTATCTGCAACGCCGCGCTCGGGCGAAGGAAGCCACGCCGCGTCGCGAGGCACCTCCGGCGGAGAAGGCCGAAGCCAAGCGCAGTGCGGCGGAAAC
This sequence comes from Amycolatopsis rubida, assembly GCF_900115345.1. GTDB lineage: Bacteria > Actinomycetota > Actinomycetes > Mycobacteriales > Pseudonocardiaceae > Amycolatopsis > Amycolatopsis rubida. The sequence goes on from NZ_FOWC01000009.1 coordinate 356,296, forward strand.
CCGTGCGGCGCAAAAGGAATTGGGCCGATTGGAGCGGAAGCTGGACCAGCTCGCGAAGCGGGAAGAGAAGCTGCACGCCGCGTTGGCGGAAGCGGCCACCGACCCGGAGAAGCTGATCGAGCTGAACACCGACCTGAAGGCCGTCCTGGCGGAGAAGGACGACGTCGAAGCACGGTGGCTGGAGACGTCCGAACTCGCCGAGTGACTCACGACTCCGGCCGATCGCGCATTTCAACGCGTCCGGCCGGCCTTGCGCCAGACGCGGTGGTCCGGTCGGCGCTGTCATCGACGGAGCATCCGTGTGGCTCGACGGCGCGGGTTTGCCCGCCGCTCCGGCCCGGCGAACCCAGCCTGCTGGAAATCGCGGTATCGACCCGCGAATAACACCGGGATCGCTTGCGTGCACTGCATTTGCTCGGCCACGACCTCGCCCAGCCAGTCGCCGCGCTCGTCCGCACCGGTGCTCCAGAGGACGGCCTGGACGCACTCGCCCGCGCCGGTGCCGGTCGGCCGCGACACCACCGCCTCGGCCGCCCGACCCGAGCACTGACCCAAGGCGGTCCGGCACCCCGCGAATTGGCCGGGGCCTGCACGACGACCTCGCCGCCCGCCCGCCTCGACCGGTCTGGACCGAGCCGTGGACGTCTGGATCGCTACGGCGAGTCAGCCGCACCCCTGTAGTGGCAGCAAGCCCGCACCGCGCTGCGCTTCGCATCGTCCACTGTGTTCGATCGCCGGGCCGTCGCCTGGACCGGATCGAAGCGGCGACCGGCTGGTGGCTCGAGGACGCGATGGACCGGTTCCAGGCGACGTTCGCGCTGCTGGCCCGGCGGTTGGTGACCTCGGATCGCACGCTGGGCGACGTCGGGTAGGCGACGCCCGTCGCTCGGACTGGGCGGGTCCGGCGGCGCGCGTTTCCCGGAGGGACGCTCATGATCGACCTCGCCCGCACCTGGCAGATGCTCGAACAGCGGCTCAAGACGACCGTGAACCCCCGGCACCGGCGGGTGTTCGGCATCGTCCTGGAACACCTGAAGGCCGAAGCGGAACCGGATCTCGACCGGCTGATGGCGACGGTCAGCAAGGACGCCGCGTATCACTTCTGCGGCGACACCGGACCGAAGGGCCACGACGCCGTCCGCGAGTACTACGCGGCATTCGCAGCGAGCAAGGCGAATCACCTCGAATCCCGGATGGACCGGCTCATTGTTGACGATCATGCGCTGGTCACGGAAGGCGATCTGCACACGCTGCCTCCTGGCGCGGCCGCGCGGCAGATGAGCTTCCCGATCGACGATCCGGACGCGGACTACCGGTATGTCAGCAGGCAGCTGATCGTGTGGCCGGTCGACGCGGACGGCCTGATTGCGGCGGAGGATTTCTACCCCCGTCCGGGCCGCTGGAGTTCCGGAAACTAACCCGCGACGAGCTGCCGCGGGCCTATCCGGACCGGGTGCGTCCGCAACCCGCCGGACGCCGGACATCCGCTGTTCACGCCGCCGCGAGCAGTGCCGGAAAAACCGGACAGTAATCTGACGCACATGAGTCGGTTTGTGGACACACTCGTCGGGAACGCGGCGGGCCGGGGGCAACGGCGCGGCATGGTGACCGGCGAGCCCAAGGAGCCGGTGCGCCGGACCTGGGCGCAGGTGCACGACGAAGCGCGCCGGATCGCGGGCGGGCTGGTCAGCGGCGGATTGAAGCCGGGAAGCGCGGTGGCGGTGCTGGCCGCCGCGCCGGTGCTGATCGCGCCGACCGTGCAGGCGGTGTGGCTCACCGGCGGCAGCGTGACGATGCTGCACCAGCCGACCCCGCGCACGGACCTCGCCGAATGGGCCGAGGACACGGTGAAGGTGCTTGAGATGATCGGGGCCGAGCTGGTCGTGCTGGGCGAACCGTTCGACCAGCTCGCCCCGGTGCTCGAAGGCAAGGACATCAGCTACCGGCTGATCTCCGAACTGGCCGACGCGGAACCGCTGGCCGAGATCGTGCAGACAGCCGAGGGCGACACCGCGCTGCTGCAGCTGACCAGCGGATCGACCGCGGAGCCGAAGGCCGTCCGGATCACCTACGGCAACCTGTACACCAACGTCAAGGCGATGGTCGACCGCGCCGAGTTCGAGTTCGAAACCGACGTGATGGTGTCGTGGCTGCCGACCTTCCACGACATGGGCATGGTCGGCTTCCTGACCGTGCCGATGACGTTCGGCGTCGAACTGGTCAAGATCACCCCGGTGGAGTTCCTGACTGGCCCGCTGATCTGGCCGGAGCTGATCAGCAAGTACGGCGGCACCACGACGGCCGCGCCGAACTTCGCGTACGCCATCGTCGGCAAGCGCATGGCCCGGGTCGAGGACGACAACGCCTACGACCTGTCGAAGCTGCGGATCGCGCTCAACGGCGCGGAGCCGATCGACGAGAAGGCCGTCGGGACCTTTGTGGACGCCGGAAAGCGGTTCAACATGCCGCCCGAGTGCGTGTTCCCCGCGTACGGCATGGCAGAGGCGACGCTGGCGGTCTCGTTCGCGCCGCTGTTCACCGGACTCACGCTGGACGTCGTCGAAGCCGACGCGCTGGAAGCCGACAACCGCGCGGTGCCGGTGCCGGAAGGCGACCCCCGCCGCGGCACGGACGAGGCGCGCTCGTTCGCCCTGCTCGGCCGCCCGCTGGACGGCTTGGAAGCGGACATCGTCGACGAATCCGGAGCCGTACTGGGTGAACGGCAGGTCGGCGAGATCCGCCTGCGCGGCGAGGCCGTGACGCCCGGCTACCTGACCGCCAACGGCCCGCTGGACACCCAGGGCCCGGACGGCTGGATGAAGACCGGCGACCTCGGCTACCTGGTCGACGGCCAGATCGTCATCTGCGGCCGCCGCAAGGACGTCATCATCATGGGCGGCCGCAACCTGTACCCGACCGACATCGAACGTGCCGCGGGCTCGGTCGAGGGCGTCCGGGCAGGCAACGCGGTCGCCGTCCGCCTGGACGCAGGCAGCCGCCGCGAACGCTTCGCCGTGGTCGTGGAGTCCAAACTGGCCGGTGACGCCACCGAGGAAAACCGCCTGGCCAAGGAAATCGCCGCCCGCGTGCGAGACGCCGTGGACATGCGCCCGTTCGCGGTCGTGGTGCTTCCGGCCGGGAGCCTGCCCAAAACCCCTTCCGGCAAGGTGAAGCGGGCGGCTACTGCGGTGCAGTACGCGGACAAGATCGCCAAGAACGCGGACGATTGATCGTTCGCGGGGCGCTCGGGCAGCGCCCGAACGCGACGAAGGCCGCTGCGGCTCCTCGCAGCGGTCTTCGCGTCAAGACCTATCGGCCGGGCAGTCGTTCGGCCGGTGCCTCGGTGACCACGGGCCAGGAAGCGCGTCCCGCGGTCGCCTCGCTGTGGTCCCGGCTTCCCGGAATCAGGGGTGCTCGCCGTCCGGAGCGTTCGGCCAGCTGCGTCTCCACCTCGTCGAGAAACTGGTCGACCTCGCGCTCGTCGTATCCGCGCTTGCCGATCAGCGGCTTGGAGAACAGCACGTGGTGGACCTCGGCAGCGGTGAGATCGTCCTCGTCGGCGATCGTCTTGGCGATCCGCCGCACGAAGTCGTCGACCTCCTGCTTGGCGTAGCCGCGGCGGCCGATCGGGGCGTTACCGAAAGCGACCTCAGCGAGATCCTCGGCGGTAAACGGCATGGATCATTCTCCGATTCAGGTCGGGGTGGTGCGAACTCCTGCAGTCCGTCCTAACCGTTCCCGGCCACCCCGGGAAGCCCGCACCCGCCCGGACGACTCGATCAGGGCCCCAGAAGCCGCCCATCGAGTGAGAAATCCATCACGGACGGCCACAACGACTCACCCACACGCACAACAGCTCACTCAACCCCAATGCCGCATTGGGTGCGTGGGACGCACTGAATGCCGCGTCGAGGTTTTCTCGGTGGCGCGGCGGGCGGCGGGTTCGCGGTAGCGGTGCTGGTCGGGGCGCTGCGGCGTACCGGCTGGCGAGACGTGCCGGGCGGCTTTTCTCCTGCTGAGGTCTGTGAACCCGCGCGGCCGCAGTGCGCGAAGCTGCCCTTTGCCGCTGCCCCTGGTCGGGCTGGCGAGACCACTCGACCCGGCCGGACTCCGCGCATCGCCACAGCTACTGAGAAACCCCATGCGGCGTTCGGTGCATCCCACGCACCCAAAGCGGCGTTCGGTGCGTCCAGCACACCCAACGCCGCATGGGGGCGGAACCGGGCAGGTCAGGCGGCGTGAAACGCGTTCTGCGCCGCGGCAAGTCCCCGCGAAATCAACGCCTCGGCGGCGTCCGCGCACCGGTCGACCTCGAACGGGAGCTCCTTGCGCTCGACCGTCGAAAAGTCCTTCAGCACGAAATCCGCCGGATCCTGCCTGCCCGGCGGCCGCCCGATGCCGAAACGCACGCGGTAGTAGTCACGGGTGCCGAGCGATTTGGTGATGGACCGCAGTCCGTTGTGCCCGTTGTCGCCGCCGCCGAGCTTGAGCTTCAGCGCGCCGAAATCGACGTCCAGCTCGTCGTGCACCACCACGACACCGGACGGTGGCACCTTGTAGAACCGGGCCGCGCCGACCACCGGCCCGCCGGAGAGGTTCATGAACGACCGCGGCTTCACCAGCACCACGCGGGAACCGGCCAGCCTGCCTTCGAGCACCTCGGCCCCGCTGCGGTGGGCCTTGAACTTCCCGCCGATCCGGCCGGCCAGTTCGTCGAGCACCATGAATCCCACGTTGTGCCGGTTGCCGGCGTATTGGGGCCCTGGATTGCCAAGGCCGGCGAGCAGAATCAGCTCGCCGGCCCCGGGCAGGTCTTCACTCACGAAAGCGAGTTTATTCGGCCGCTTCCTCAGCGGCTTCCTCGGCTTCGGCGTCCTCGTCAGCAGCGCCGCGCGGGGCCTCGTTGACGGCGACGACGAGCGCCTCGGCGTCGGTGACCAGCTCCGCACCCGAGGGCAGGGTGATCTGGCCCGCGGTGATCTGGGTGCCCGCCTCGAGACCCTCGACGGAGACCTCGAACTGCTCGGGGATGTGCAGCGCCTCGACCTCGACCTGGATCGTGTCGATGTCCTGGGCGACCAGAGTGCCCGGGCCAGGGGTGCCGGAGACGACGATCGGGACGTCGACAGTGACCTTCTCGCCGCGCTTGACGACCAGCAGGTCGACGTGCTCGATGTAGTTCTTGAGCGGGTGGACCACGATGGTCTTGGTCAGCGCCAGCTCGCTGGCGCCTTCCAGGTCGAGCGTGATGACGGCGTTGGCGCCGTTCTCGCGGACGACCCGGGCGAACTCGATGGCCGGCAGCGCGAAGTGCCGCGGGTCCGAGCCGTGCCCGTAGAGCACCGCGGGGATTTTGCCGGCGCGACGGGTGCGGCGGGCGGCACCCTTTCCGAACTCGGTGCGCGGTTCGACGGAAAGACGTACCTCGGACACGGTGTAGCACTCCTTCAATCACACGACGTGCGGCAGGGGGCGGCGGGGATCGTCGATCTCTGCTCGGGGGCGGTTGGCACGGCGGCGAGATTGCGGGCGTGAATTGACCACGGGGCTTCTCAAGCCGCCGCGTCGATCACGCCGGGCACCTACAGGCGCACCCGCCTCGCCGAGACAACCCGAGAAGTGTAAACCAGCCGGTCCGCGCGGGCGTGCACCGGGTCGGCCCAGCCTCCCCCGCATGGGTGGGTGACGACACAAATCCCGTCCCGCTCACCGATCTGGTGGGGGTGGCATGATTTCCGCGGAAAGAGGGGCGGCCGACATGCGGGCTCGATGGACTGCGACAGCATTGGTGCTGCTTGGTGGGCTTCTCGCGGGCTGCCAGGTCGCGGTGACCGGCACGGCGGGACTGTCCGATGCCGACCGGCAGCTGGCTACGCAGCGTACACAGCAGCAGACGGCGATCGACGCTGCGCTGGCGGCGTTGGAGGAGGCGCCGGCGCTGCAATACGACGCGACGCTGAAGGACGGCACCGGCAATCCGGCGACGCTGACGTACCGCGTCGCGCGCGACGGCAACGGCTTCGGCGCACTGCCGCTGGAGGGCAAGTCGGTGCGGCTGACCGAACCGGATGGGCAGCTGTACCTCGCGGCCGACGCGGACTACTGGAAGTCGCACGGCCTGGAGGAGAACAGCACCCAGTTCGGTAGCGGATGGGTGCACACCGTCGCCAGCGAACTGCCGGTCGACCCGGCCGCGCGGATGGCCCCGCCGAAGCTCGCCGGCGAACTGCGCAAGGCGCTCGTCGGTCTCGGTTCCGGCGCGCCGCAGAAGCAGAAGCTGCCGGACGGCACCGAGGTGTACGACCTCGGCGGCGCATTGCAGGTGACCACCGCCGAACCGCACCGGGTCACCGGGTTCGCGCCGGCGCTGCTCGATCCGCGCGGCGGCCCGAAGCTGGGTGCCGCGTTCCGCGTCCGGCCGCTGGGCGACGCCGAGATCAAGCAGTTCCACACCGATTTCAACGCCGCGGTCGACGCGATCGGACAGCCGTTCGACGGACTCGCGCAGGCGAGCGTCACGGTGCTCAACGACAAGCTCGACTGCCAGGACTACGTCGGTTCCTGCAAGACCACAGTGGACGTTTCGAACAGCGTCGTCGGCAATCAGCCGGGCTCGAAACCGAGCGTGCACATCAAGCTCTCGGTGGAGATCAGCGCGGACACGCTCGGCTCGCAAAGCTGCGCCACGGAAGGCGACGCCGCCGCGGACGCGACCATCACTATGTCCTGTTCGGTCAAATTCACCCTGCCCAACCGCACCGCGAGCTACCAGGTGCTGGCGAAGCCGACGGCGGTCGCCGAGGTGCGCTCGCCGGTCGACGCGAACGCGGTGAAGGCGAAGCTGGCCACCGCTTTCGCCGCGCTCGGCGGCTGACCTGCACGCTCACCTCTAGGTGCGTTTCTTCCGTTGAAGTAGCCGAAGACCGGTCCTTACCATCGGTGGCGTCGATACGGATTTTCTTTTCGAGGAGCGGCAATGAGCAAGCTGGTGGTGTTCGGCGCGACGGGATACGCCGGGAGCCGGATCACCGACGAGGCGCTGCGGCGCGGGCACTCCGTGACCGGGGTCGCGCGCAAGGCCGACGGGTTGCCTTCCGGGGTCGAAGCGCGGTCGGGGTCGATGCATGACGCGGAATTCGTCGCTTCGGTGGCCAAGGGCGCGGACGTGCTCGTGGTCGCGACGCCGGGCCGCGCGGACGACCAGGGCCGCCGCCTGGTGGACGCCCTGCCGACGCTGGTGGAAGCGGCCCGTGCGAACGGCGCGCGGCTGGCGATCGTGGGCGGTGCCGGTTCGCTGCGGGTCAGCGAGGACGGGCCGCGCGTGATCGACACCCCGGAGTTCCCGGAGGAGTACAAGCCGGAGGCAGGCAGCCACGTCCTGGTTCTGGAGGCGCTGCGCGAACTGCCGGACGACGTCGACTGGTTCTACGTCAGCCCGGCGGCCGAGTTCGGTTCCTGGATCCCCGGCGAGCGCACCGGCAAGTTCCGTCTCGGCGGCGACGTGCTGGTCAGCGACGCCGACGGCCGCTCGCACATCAGCGGTGCGGACCTGGCGATCGCGTTCCTGGACGAGATCGAAGAGCCGAAGCACTCGCGCGCCCGGTTCACCCTGGCGTACTGAGCGCGTGGAACCCGGTGGCGCGCTTCGTGGCACCACCGGGTTCTTTGCTGTTGTGTCAGCCGGGAGATCCGGCGGCGCACAGGAATTTCGTGGCGTGGGCCGGGTCGAGCGCGTTGGTGACCAGGTTCCAGACGTTGCGGTCGTAAGCCTCGCCGATGTGCCCGACGGGATCGAACGGGCAGGTGTCCTGGACGTATTCGTTCGTGACTCCCGGCTCCCGCACGAAAGACGTTTCGGTGGGCGTGACCAGTTCGTCGAACCGCGACGTGAGCACGGTGTAGCGCACGCCGGGCTGCGCGATGGGACCGTTCGTGAGCGTCTGGACCGCGCTGCCGTCGGTGATCAGGTTGTCGCAAGCCGGGCAGCCGAACGTGGTGAGCACCTTGCCGACTTCGTCGCGAATTCCCAGCAGGTACGCCAGTTTCGTGAGATTGGCGAACGTGGTGCCGTGTGTGGGCGGTGCGATGGCCACGACGGAACCGACGCGGTCGGCGATGCCTTGCGTTTTCGTCACGTACAAGGTCTGGAATCCGCCCTCGGAGTGGCCGACCAGATCCACTTGCGCCGCACCGGTTTCCGCCAGTACCTCGCCGATGAACTGCTTGATTTCCGTTGCGGAGTCAGCGATCGGGCGCAGCCCGCCGACGACCGGGAATTGCGGATACGCGCCGTAGGTCCTGCTGAAGGTGCAGTATCCCTTGGCCGCGACGTGATCCTGCAGGAGGTTCAAGTCCTCATCGGACGTGGCGCCGAGTCCGTGCAGGAACACCACCGGACGCGGATGCGCCGCACTCGGCCGGCACGCCGGATCGTTGACGCCGCCGGCCGGAGCTGCGGTGGCTGGGGCGGCGAACGCGGCGGTCAGCAATGCCGCGGCGGCCAGGACGATGCGCAACCTCATCGGAGCGGTCCTTCCCTGTCGTCCTTGACAGTGGATACCCGTGGGTATTGGATACCTGAAGGTATTGAGCGGGCTGAGGCAGTGTCAACCCCCGGATGAGGGAGAAGCCGATGACCGGCCGGACGCGGCCGACCCGGGCGGAGACCCGGCGGCGCATTCTCGACGCTGCCTTCGCCGTGTTCGGGGAACAGGGCATCGCCGCGACGAAACTGACCGAGGTGGCCGCGGCGGCCGGGCTGACGAAAGGCGCGGTTTACTCAAGCTTCGCGTCGAAAGACGAGCTGGTGCTGGCGTTGATGGAAGAGCACGCCGCGCACCGGCTCGAAGCGAGCCTGGCGAGTTTCGCCGAAGCGGACGACGGTGGTGCCGGGCTGGCGAACGTCGCCGCGGTGCTGATGTACGAAATGCGCGCCGACGCGGTGTGGCACCGGCTGCTGGCCGAGTTTTTCGCGATGGCGCACCACGACGACCGGCGGCGCGACGCATTGCGCCGGCGCCGCCGGGAGGTTCGCGACACGATCGCGCGTGCTTTGAACCGGCTTGCCGAGGGATTGGACCTCGAACTTCCTTTGCCTGCCGAGGAATTCGCCGTCGTGCTGCTCGCGTTGAGCAATGGTTTGGCCGTGGAAGCCGACATCGACGACGAAGCGGTGCCGGACGGGCTCCTCGGCCGGGTGCTCACGCTCATCGCCGGAGACGCCGTCGCGAAGGTGCGGGCGGCGGCTAACGACCCCGCAGTTCAGCCACCACCGGAGCGAAAGTCTCCATCATCGCCTCGAAAACGGTGAAGTAGGAGAAGCCGTACCGTTCGCGGTGCGCGATCAGCTGCTGCACCATCTCGTCCACCGTGCCGAAGAGAAGCTGCGGTGCGCGCAGCAGTTCGTCGAGGTCCGCCGCGCTGCGTTCCTCGGTCTCGGCATGCCATTCCGCAGCGGCCTCGCGCCGGTCGTCGGTGACCACGACGCGTTGGATCAGCATGTTGTAGTCGATCTCGCGATCCCCTGCCAGCGAACGGAAATACGCGATCCGTTCGTCCATCGCCACGTCGTTGTCGAGCACGAACGTGCCTGGCGGACGACCGCGGTCCTGGCGAAGACCGGCGAATCCGGCGATGTCCGCCTGTTCCGCCGCGAGCTTGAGCACGCCGTCGCTGTTGCCCGCGATCAGCAGCTTCGGCATGCCGCCCTCGTCCTCGACGCGGGTGCGCAGTTCGTCGAGACCTTCGGTGAGGTAGGTGATCCGGTCGGCGGCTTTGCGCCACGGCAGCCCCGCGTCGTCGAACTCGTGCTTCATGTGGCCCGAGCCGAGACCGAGTTCGAAGCGGCCTTCGGTGAGTTTGTTGGTAGTAGCGACATCGCGGGCGAAGAGCGCGAGGTTGTAAAAGGACACATTGGACACCAACGTGCCGACCCGCACCCGCTCGGTCACCGCCGCGGCGGCCGTGAGCGCGGGGAACGGCGACAGCCGCCCCGGCCCGAGATGGTCGGGAACGGTCAGGTGGTCGTAGCCGAGTTCCTCGGCCCGCCTGCATTTTTCGGTCCACTCAGTGCCGTTGGCCGTGAGCCGCAGGCTGACACCGAATTCGAATTTCCCCATGGCTAGGACGGTAGCTACTCCCGGATGGGTGACGCACCGGTTTTCGCCGCCGGCGGAACCCGGTTTTTGTCGTACCCCGCGGCTACCTTCGGGGCATGGTGTTGTCGAGTGAAGAACGGGAACAGTTTCTGGCCGAACCGCACATCGGCGCGCTCTCGGTGGTCGAGCGCCCGGACCGGGCGCCTCTGACGGTGCCGATCTGGTACCAGTACACGCCGGGCGGCGAGCTGTGGGTGATCACGCAGCCGGAATCGCGCAAGGCGAAGGCGATCGAGGCGGCGGGACGGTTCAGCCTGATGGTGCAGCGGGTCGAGCCGACGGTCCGGTACGTGTCGGTGGAAGGGCCGGTGGTGCGGACTCGGCCGGGCAGCTACGAGCTGACGTGGGAGATGGCTTCGCGGTACCTGCCAGAGGACAAGGTGGCGGGGTACGTGGAGTTCGAGCGGACGCAGCTGGGGGAGCACATGGCGATCCATCTGCGGCCGGAGCGGTGGTTGTCGGCGGATCTGGGCGCGTGACGGCGTAGGGGAGGAGAGAAGGAGGGGTGCCTTTGGCTGACGACGGTGGGATGGCTGCTCGGAGCGGGTGCCGGACACGGGCGGCGCTGAGCGGGCATGGCCCTGCTCGGGTGCTGCGGTGAGCGCGTGCTGCCGCGCACGGGTGCGCTGAGTCGTGCGGTCGTGTCCCGCGTGTTGACGCGCGCGGGTGCGCTGAGTCGTGCGGTCGTGTCCCGCGTGTTGACGCGCGCGGGTGCGCTGAGTCGTGCGGTCGTGTCCCGCGTGCTGACGCGCACGGGTGCGGTGCTGCCCGGCGTGCAGCGCTGTTCGCGTAGGCGCTGACCGTGTGTGCCCTCTGCCCGGGTGCGCCATCGAGGGTGTGCCCTTCGGCGCGCGGCGCTAAATGCGGTACTGCCGCGCCCGTGTGCGGCTGTACCCGCGTGGGGCGCGCGCTCCGCCCCGGCCGCGGCATCGAGCGTGCGCCCTCCGGCCGGTGCTGCACCGAGCGCGTGTGGCTCTGTCCGAGCGGCGTGCTGCTCATGTGCGGTCCTGCTCCGCGCGCGGCGCTGTTCGCGTGGGTGCCGACCCGTATGTGTCCTCTGCCCGGGTGCGGTGCTGAGCGCGTGTGGCTCTGTCCGAGCGGCGTGCTGCTCATGTGCGGTCCTGCTCCGCGTGCAGCGCTGTTCGCGTGGGTGCCGACCCGTGTGTGCCCTCTGCCCGGGCGCGGCACCGAGCGCGTGCAGCCCCGCCCGAGCGACGGCACCGCGCGCAGCACCGAGCCCGGAGTTCCAGCGAGGGCAGTCGGCCCGGACGGGCAGCCTCGGCCAGCCGTGGGCTCTGCCTGCGACGGTGCGCTCTGCCCCTGCCCCCGTCGTCCGGGGCGAACGCTGCCCAGAGCGGCATGGGCAGGCAAGCCTCACCCCGGCAAACGGGCGCCGACGCCAAACGACGCGACCCGAGCCAGCCGGTGCGGCCTGATTCGGGCCGCGCCGCCAACTCGGGCCGCGTCGTTCGGAAAGCTGTTGAGACTCAGGCGTTGCCGTCGAACAGCGACGTAACCGAGCCGTCCTCGAAGACCTGCTGGATGGCTTCAGCCAGCATCGGCGCGATGGACAGCACCGTCAGGCCCGGGAAGCGCTTCTCTTCCGGGATCGGCAGGGAGTTCGTCACGATGACCTCGCGGGCCTTGCACTGCGAGAGCCGCTCGGTGGCCGGGTCGGAGAGGATGCCGTGCGTGGTGGCGATGACCACGTCCGCCGCACCCTCCTCAAGCAGTGCCTCGGTGGCCTTCACGATCGTGCCGCCGGTGTCGATCATGTCGTCGATCAGCACGCAGACCTTGCCCTCGACCTTGCCGACCACGCGGTTGGCGACGGCCTGGTTCGGCTTGTCCGGGTCGCGCGTCTTGTGGATGAACGCGATCGGCCGGTCGCCGAGCTGCTGCGCCCACTTCTCGGCCAGGCGCACGCGGCCCGAGTCCGGCGAAACGACAGTGATGTCCGCGTTGCCGTACGTCGACTTGATGTGGTCGGCGAGGACCGACTGGGCCATCAGGTGGTCGACCGGGCCGTCGAAGAAGCCCTGGATCTGCGCGGTGTGCAGGTCGACCGTCATGATCCGGTCCGCGCCCGCGGTCTTGAACAGGTCCGCGATGAGCCGCGCCGAGATCGGCTCGCGGCCCTTGTGCTTCTTGTCTTGCCGCGCGTACGGATAGAACGGCATGACCACGGTGATCCGCTTGGCGCTGGCGCGCTTGAGCGCGTCCACCATGATCAGCTGCTCCATCACGTACTCGTTGATGGGCGTGGTGTGCGCCTGGATCACAAACGCGTCGGTACCGCGCACCGACTCCTCGAACCGCACGAACAGCTCGCCGTTGGCGAACGTGTGCGCGGTCTGCGGGGTGATCGTCACGTTGAGGTGCTTGGCGACCTCTTCCGCGAGCTCGTGGTGCGCACGGCCGGAGAAGAGCATCAGATTCTTCTTCGGCGTACCTGACTTCGGACTCATGCTGGCGACTCCCCGTCGGTTCCTGCTGCTGACTCGGACACAACGGTGTCCTGCTGCTGGGCGGCGAGAGCAGCTTCCGCCGCCTCCGCCGCGGGCGTGCCCGGCCTGCGCCGGACCGCCCAGCCTTCGATGGTGCGCTGCGGACCGGCCGACAGCGCCAGAGAGCCCGGCGGAACGTCGTCGCGGATGACCGCACCGGCTCCACTGTAAGCGCCGTCCCCGATCCGCACCGGCGCGACCAGCGTGTTGTCCGCTCCAAGCCGGACATGCGAACCGACAACGGTCTGGTGCTTGCTCACCCCGTCGTAGTTCACGAAGACACTGGAACAGCCGATGTTGCTGTGGTCGCCGACGATCGCGTCGCCTACGTACGTGAGATGCGGCACCTTCGTCCCGATGCCGATTTGCGCGTTCTTCGTCTCGACGAACGCGCCCAGCTTGCCCTTCGCGCCGAGCTTCGTGCCCGGACGCAGGTATGTGTACGGACCGACGTTGACGCCGTCGCCCAGCTCAGAGCCCGAACCGTGCACGCGGACGACCGACGCGCCCGCGCCGATCCGAACGTCGGTCAGCGTGGTGTCCGGACCCACGACGGAGCCCTCGCCGACCGAGCAATGGCCCTTGAGCTGGGTGTTCGGCTCGATCAGCACGTCACGGGAGAGCGTGACGTCCGCCTCGATCCAGGTGGTGTTCGGGTCCGTCACCGTGACGCCCTCGCGCTGCCAGCGGCGCACGATGCGGCGGTTGTACTCGGCACCGAGCACTGAAAGCTGCACGCGGTCGTTCACGCCCTCGGTGACCCACGGGTCGTCGACCACCAGCGCGCCGACCCCCTTGCCGTCCTCGCGGGCGATGCCGAGGACGTCGGTGAGGTAAAGCTCACCCTGCGCGTTGTCGGTGGACAGCCGCGACAGGCCGTCGATCAGCACGGCCGCGTCGAAGGCGTAGACGCCGGAGTTGATTTCGGTGATCGCGCGCTGGTCCGGCGTCGCGTCCTTGTGCTCGACGATCGCGCTGACCGAACCGTCGGCGCCGCGGACGATGCGGCCGTAGCCGGTCGGATCGGCGACCTCGGCGGTGAGCACGGTGACCGCGTTGCCCGTCTTGGCATGCTCGGCCCGCAGGGATTCCAGGGTTTCGGTGTCCAGCAGCGGAACGTCGCCGTAGCTGACGACCACGGTGCCGGTGAGTCCTTCCGGCAGTTCGGCCAGTGCGCACGAAACGGCGTGCCCGGTGCCCTTCTGCTCTTCCTGCACGGCGGTGGCGACCTCGCGGCCGAGCGCCTGCCCGACCCGGTCGAGTTCGGCGCGCACGGCGTCGCGGCCGTGTCCGATCACGACCACCAGATGCTGTGGCGCGAGGCCGGCGGCGGCGCGCACGGCGTGTTCCACCAGCGGCCTTCCGGCGATCGGGTGCAACACCTTAGGAGTGGAGGAACGCATGCGGGTGCCCTCACCCGCAGCGAGGATCAGCGTGCTCAGCGGGCCGCTCACGAGTCTCCCAACGATTCACCGGTGCGTTGACGAGCACCAACGATCCTACGTGGGGTCCTCAGCGCTCCACGCGGGGTCGGTCGGAGCCGTTTCCCCAGGCCAGCCGCCCATGCCGTCGCCTGCCATCGAGTTGGCCGACGCCACCTGGTTGCCACCGCCGCGTTTCGCTTCGTACATCGCCGCATCTGCGCGCGCGAGCACCTGCTCGGCCCGCTCTTGCGGACGCAGCGACACCAAGCCAATGGACAACGTCACACCGTGCGAAAGGTGATGCGGGAGCGTCGCGACCGACTTGGCCGCGCGGCCGAGCGCCATCTTCGCCGCTGACGCCGGTGCGCCGGGCAGCAGCACGATGAACTCGTCCCCGCCGTAGCGGGCCACCACGTCGTCGCCGCGCAGAGCGTCGCGCAGAGTGCTTGCGACAACACGCAAAACGTTGTCGCCCTCGGCGTGCGACTGCTTGTCGTTGACGCCCTTGAACCCGTCGAGGTCGACCAGCGCGACCGCGAGCGGCTGGGCGTCCGCCGACGACGCGAGCGAGCGCAGCCGTTCGTCGAGCGCGCGGCGGTTCGGCAGACCGGTGAGCGGATCCTGCAGTGCCTGCTGGGTGATCGCGCCGTGCTCGGCGGAAAGCCGTTCATGCTCGCGGCGCGCGTTCAGCGTAGCGATCTGCGATTCGCGCAGCGCCCACATTTCGGTTTCCAGCGCGGTCGCGTAGTCGATCAGCGACTGGCTCGCGGCCTCCGGGTCGAGCCGGGCGAGCTCGCGGGAGAGGGTGAGCCGCATCGAGGGCTGCGAGACGTCCTCGGCCAGCACGTCGCGGGACTCGCGCAGCACCTGCAGCGCGTCGGAGCGGCGGCCGGCCGCGTCGAGACAGCGGGCCAGCGCGATCGCGACCAGTTCCTGCTCGTGCGGATAGTGGTGGCCGAGGTGCATGCCTTGCAGCCGTTCGACGTGCTCGGCCGACGGGTCGGGCAGCGCGAGCGCCGCGGCCAGCACGCCGACCTGGTCGACCGCGGACACGCCGATCTTGCGCGGGAACAGCGATTCGGCGAACGGGCCTTCGGCGGCCACCGCCATCGACGCGGCGGTGCGGAACTTCTCCGCCGATTCGTCGTACTGTTCGATCCGTTCGAGCCGAAGTCCCCAGCCGAGCAGCATCTTGACCCGGTTCATCAGCTGCAGGGTGATCTCGTGCGGGCTCGCGCTTTCCCGGATCGCCTGGTGCGCGCGGCCGATCACCTCTTCGGCGGCCTCGTAAACGCCGAGCTGGTTGAGCACTATCCAGCAGTCGATGAGCGCCATCGACTGCATGCGGTTCCAGTTGCGGACGCCGATCTGGCGGTCCGGGATCGTGGAATCGTCGAGGATCGCGAGCGCGCGGGCGATCTCGGTGAGCGCGGCGTCCTCTTGCGCGGCGAGCACCAGCCGGCGCCCGCGCAGCGCGTGCGCGTCCGCGCGCAGCAGGGACAGGCCGTGCCGCCGGGTGTGCGCGAGCATCTCGTCGAGGCGAGGCTCCGCTTCAGCGGCGAGACCGCGGGTGACGAGCCGGGAGAACGCGGAGGCGCGCAGCAGCTGGGCGACGAGCGTGGGCTCCCCCCGGCGCAGGGTCTCCTCAAGCAGCTCGTCCATGATCTTGACGATTTCGAGCTGGTTTTCGTGCTCCTGGCGCTGAACGGCCGCGATGAGTTCCCGCGCGCGCCCGACCAGCCACGCGTCCGACATCTCGACCAGGGTCGGGCGACGGGCGCCCGCGGGGTCGCTCGGTTCCTCGCTCAGCCGCCCCCACTCCCATCGCCCTCGCCGGATGTGCAGCTCCGCCGCCAGGATTCGAACCTGAACTGTCAGAACCAAAATCTGAAGTGCTGCCGATTACACTACGGCGGATCGGTCCAGGTCAGGATAGCGATGATCGAGGACGGGGGCGCCAGGAGGGGGAGGCGTGCGCCACAGGGCCGTCCCAGGGGTCAGGCAATCGGACTTTTCGGGCCTCCACAGCGCCGGAAACCTCCTGTACCGTAACTTACGACACCGTAGGTAAGGGCACCCTTCGCAAGGGGTTGTGAGAGGAAAGAAGTGAGCGCATGACGGCCACCCTCGATCGTTCTCAGTCAGCGGGCGACCCGCCGAAGGGCCCCAAGCCGATCATCGACGGACAACGCGGGATCGGCGTTCAGCTGTCGGTGTACTTCGGGGTGCTGCTGCCGATCGTGGCGCTGCTGGTCGCGGTTCCGTTCGCCTGGGGCTGGGGGCTGACCTGGCTGGACGTCGCGCTCTTCGTCGTGTTCTACGGGATCAGCGGGCTGGGCATCACCGTCGCCTACCACCGTTACTTCACGCACGGTTCGTTCAAGGCCAAGCCGTGGCTGCGCGTCGTGATGGCGATCGCGGGCAGCATCGCGTTGCAGGGCCCGGTGATCACCTGGGTGGCCGACCACCGGCGCCATCACGCGTTCTCCGACCGCGACGGCGACCCGCATTCGCCGTGGGCGTACGGCACCTCGCCGCTGGCCATCGCCAAGGGTTTCTGGCACGCGCACATGGGCTGGCTGTTCGACCGGGACCAGAGCAACCAGGCGCGGTTCGCGCCGGATCTGGTGAAAGATCCGGCCATTCGCAAGGTCGACGACCTGTTCTGGCTGTGGTCGCTGGTGAGCCTGTTCGGACCGGCGCTGCTGGGCGGCCTGATCTCGTGGTCGCTGTGGGGCGCGGTCACCGCGTTCTTCTGGGCGGGCCTGGTCCGCGTGTGCGTGCTGCACCACGTGACCTGGTCGGTCAACTCGATCTGCCACATGATCGGCGAACGCCCGTTCGCCGCCCGCGACCGTTCGGCGAACTTCTGGCCGCTGGCGATCTTCTCCTTCGGCGAGTCCTGGCACAACCTGCACCACGCCGACCCGACCTCGGCCCGGCACGGCGTGAAGCGCGGCCAGATCGACATGTCGGCGCGGCTGATCTGGATGTTCGAAAAGTTCGGCTGGGTGCACGACGTCAGGTGGCCGACTCCGCAGCGGCTGGCTCGGATCGCGGCTGAGGGCAAGTAGCACTCGTGCGTGGCAATCCCGGTGCGAACCGGGATTGCCACGCACGACTACCCTGCGGTGAATGGCGGGGAGACGACGGGCGAAACGAGAAGCAGCGGTCACCGGCGCGCGGCCGGCCGTACCGGTCCCCCGGGTGCGCATGACGGGCAGCGAGCGCAGGCAGCAGTTGCTCAACGTGGCACGCGCTTTGTTCGCCGAGAAAGGTTTCGACGGCACCTCGGTCGAGGAGATCGCCGCGCGGGCGAACGTGTCCAAACCGGTTGTCTACGAGCACTTCGGCGGCAAGGAAGGCATTTACGCCGTCGTCGTCGACCGGGAGACGCAGCTGCTGCTCGACCGGATGGTCTCGACCCTCCACGGTGGACACCCGCGAGTGATGCTGGAGCAGGCGGCCGTCGCGTTGCTGAGCTACGTGGAGGATTCCCACGACGGTTTTCGCATCCTGGTCCGCGATTCCCCGGTCGCCAGCTCCACCGGCACCTTCTCGACTGTCCTCAACGACATCGCCAGCCAGGTCGAGCACATCCTCGCGCAGCAGTTCGCCGCGCGCGGGTATGAGGAGAAGCTGTCCGCGCTCTACGCGCAGGCGCTGGTCGGCATGGTCGCGCTCACCGGGCAGTGGTGGCTGGACGCACGTAAGCCGAAACGGGACGAGGTCGCCGCGCATCTGGTGAATCTTGCCTGGAACGGGTTGTCGCACTTGGAAAACAAGCCCCGGTTGCTCGGCTGAGTCCTCAGCTGCCGGACGGCGCGTTGCTCAGATCGACGACGCAGAACAGGTTGTCGTCCGGGTCGGCGAGGACGACGAAGTCCGGCTCGGGCGGGTAATGCTCCCAGTCGACCCGTTGTGCGCCGAGCCCGATAAGCCGTTCCACCTCGGCGCGCTGTTCGGCCGCGGTGTCGGTGTAGAGGTCCAGGTGCAGCCGCGGCATGGGTTCGGCGGGCGACTCGCTTCGCATGAGCCCGAGTGCGTGCGCACCGCCGGGGTGAGCCAGCGTCCGCCAGGTCGCGCTCGCCCATTCCGGGTCTTCGACGAGTCCGAGCGCCTCGGACCAGAACCGTTTCGCGCGTTCGACGTCGGCGACTCCGAGCACTGTGGTTCCGAGCCGCAGCATCAGGTCAGTTTTCCTTGTGCGTGCAGGTCGTCGAGGATCAGCTGGACCGTTGCGGACACGCGGTCGCGATCTGCGTGGGCAAGCCAGCCGAACGACTCGATCTCGCTGCTCGGCTTCAGCTCGCCGGTGTACTCCGCGGTGTAGCAGGTCATCCGCACCACGACGCCGTCCGCTTTGCCGTGCGCCTGCGCTTCCCAGGTTCCGGCCAGCTGCGCGGAAGCTGGATCCAGTGTCACGCTCAGTTCCTCGGCGATCTCCCGGACCAGAGTTTCGACGTCCGACTCGCCCTCCTCGCGTTTCCCGCCCGGCAGGTACCAGGTGTCCTTGCCTGCCGAGCGCGCGGCGAGCAGCTTGCCGTCGACCACGTGCAGCCAGGCGACTTTGTCGATGGTGGGCATGTCAGCCACCCTACCTCCGTGCGCGCCGGTCCAGGTCCGCGAGCAGGATGCGCAGGAGATCGGCGAGCTGATCGCGCTGCGCCGAGGACAGCGAGGACACCAAGGTTTCCTCGTGTTCCAGCAGATCTCCGACGGTTCGCTCGATCAGCTCATGGCCGGCCTCGGTCAGCTCGACGTATACCCCGCGACGGTCCGAAGTGGACTTCACCCGGCGGACGTGACCGTCGCGTTCGGCGCGCGCGGTTTGCTGGGAGATCGCCCCGGGGCTGACCCGGCAGCGTTTCGCGAGTTCGCCCGCGCTGAGCCGGTACGGCGGCCCGGTCCGGCGCAGCGTACTGAGCAGGGTGCGGGTCGAGGCGTCCATTCCGAGTTCGAGCATCGTCGCGCGCCGGTCGTCCTCCAGCAGTTTCGCGATGTGCCAGATCCGCGTGATCACGCCGATGGACGACACCGGCGTGCCCGGCCGCTCCCGCAGCCACGCCCGCTGAATCTCGTCCACCTCGTCGCTTGACGGGTTTTCCCCGTCGCCGGTACCGTCGTCCACAAGAGGTACTTTAGCAATAAAGGACGTGGGATGAAACGGGAAGCAGTAGTAACCGGGGGCGGTACCGGAATCGGGTACGCGATCGCCGCGGCGTTGGTCCGGGCGGGCGAGAAGGTCACGATCACCGGGCGGCGCGAGGACGTGCTCGCCGAGGCGGCGACGCTGCTCGGCGCGCGTGCGGTGAGCTTCGACGCGAGCGATCCCGAGGCGGTCGAGGCGGCGCGCGACCAGTTGCCCGAACGGATCGACGTGCTGGTGAACAACGCCGGCGGCAACACGGATTTCCTGCTTGAAGGCGGGCGGGACCTGAAGGCGCTCGACGCTGCCTGGACGGCCAACCTCCGGGCGAACCTGTTCAGCGCCGCGTTGGTGACCACGGCGCTGAAGGAGCGACTGGCCGACAACGGCCGGATCGTCACGATCGGTTCGATCGCCGGGCGCACCGGTGCCGAATCGTACGGCTGGGCGAAAGCCGCGGTGGAAGTGTGGAATACCGAAACCGCGCGGCAATTCGGGACGCGCGGGATCACCGCGAACATCGTCGCGCCCGGATTGATCGTGGACACCGAATTCTTCCGCGGGAAGCTCTCCGCCGAACGCCAGGAGCGGCTGGTCGAGAACACGATGACGAAACGCGCGGGCAAGCCGGAGGATGTCGCCGAAGTGGTGCGGTTCCTGGCTTCCCCGGAGGCCGGGCACGTCACCGGTCAGGTCGTGCACGTCAACGGCGGCGCGTACGTCGGCTGACCTCAGCTGGGGGTCACGCGCAGCACTTTGTCGTTGCTGCCGTTGGAAGTCGTCACGTACAGCGAGCCGTCCGGTCCGCTTCGGGCCGCGCGCAATCGGCCGAATTTGTCGTTGAATTCCGCTGGCAGCGTGACTCCGGTGACCTTCGCGGCCGCGTCCAGGTGCAGCAGCAGGAGTTTCTGTCCCTTCAGGGCGACCACGACCAGCGCGCCTTCGTTCGCACCCCACTGTTTGCCGGTGAGGAAGGCGTCGCCGCTGGTCGCCTCGGTGATCTGCCCGGTGGTCCACAATGGACTAACCGCGTCCGGGAACCGTTTGGTGTCGGTCATCGGCACGCTCTCGTCGTAGCTGGAGTCAGTGCCGCCCTTCGACGGATCCCAGCCGTAGTTCCCGCCCGGCCGCAGGAGATTCACCTCGTCGTCGAACGCCGGTCCGTGTTCGGAGGTGACCACCTGACCGGTGCCCGGCCGGATCGCGACGCCCTGCACGTTACGGTGACCGTAGGTGTAGATCCTGCGCTCGTTCGGGTCAGAAGAGGGCAAGAAGGGGTTGCCCGGCAGCGGTTCCCCGGTCTTCGCGTTGATCCGCAGCACTTTGCCGCCGAGGCTGTGCCGGTCCTGCGCGACCGTGGACCGCGCGGTGTCGCCGGTGCCGACGAGCAGTGCGCCGTCGGGAGCGAGCGTCGGGCGGCAACCGGAATGGCGTCCGCTCGGGTTCACCGGCAGACCGCTCAGCAGGTCGCGCACCTTCGCCGCGCTCGCGCCGTCGTCGGCGAGCCGCCAGGTGACGAGCCGGACGTCCACCGCGCGGCCGTTTTCCTGGTGGGTCTGGCAGGTGGTGAACTCGCGCGAGGTCGCGAAGTCCGCCGCCAGTACCAGGCCCATCAGGCCGCCTTCGCCCTGCACCAGGACGTCGGAGAAATCGGCGCGCACGTCGGCCGTCCGGCCGTCGCGGACCAGCGCGAGTTTGCCGGGCCGCTGCGGCACGAGCAGCGAACCATCGGGCAGGAAGGCGACGTCCCAGGCGTGTTCGAGGCCGTCCGCGACCTCCTGTACGGCGAACCGGCCCCGCTCCGGCTCAGCCGGGGCGCTCGCTGGTGCCGCCGAGCAGGCACCGAGCAGCAGGACGGAGGCGAGCAACGCGACGAGACGCATGGGTCCAGCATGCCCGATTCAGCCGCCGGGACGTACCAATCCGGATTCATACGCGAACACGACCGCGTGCACCCGGTCCCGCAGCCCGAGCTTGTTCAGCAACCGGCCGACGTGCGTCTTCACCGTCGTCTCGCCGATGAACAGCTTCCCGGCGATCTCGGTGTTCGACAGTCCGCGCGCGATCAGGCCGAGCACGTCCTTCTCGCGTTCGGTCAGCGTCTCCAGTTTCTGCTCGTCCAGCGGCGTCCGGTGCGCGCTGAGATAGCGGTCGAGCAGGCGTTTCGTGACCGACGGCGACACCATCGCGTCGCCGCGCAGCACGCCGCGGATCGCCACCAGCATCTCGTCCGAAGGAGCGTCCTTGACCAGGAATCCGCTGGCCCCGGCGCGCAGCGCGGAGTAGGCGTACTCGTCGAGGTCGAAGGTCGTGATCACCAGGACCGAGGTGTCCGGCAGTTCGGCACAGATCTGCGCGGTGGCCGCGACGCCGTCGAGCACCGGCATCCGGACGTCCATCAGCACGAGGTCCGGCCGTCGCGCACGGGCGAGTTCGACGGCTTCCGCGCCGTCGCCCGCCTCGGCGACCACCTCCAGGTCGGGCTGGCTGTCGACGATCATCCGCAGCCCGACGCGCACGAGTTCCTGGTCGTCGCAGATCAGCACGGACGTCATGCGGCGTCCGTCCGCAGGGTGGCCGACACGCGGTAGCCGCCGTCCGGCAGCGCGCCGGTTTCGAGCCTGCCGTGGTACATCGCGACGCGCTGGGCCATGCCGGCGAGCCCGCGCCCGGACCCGGGCAGTCCCGCCGCGACCGGTTGCCGTCCGCCGGAGTTCGTCACCTCGACGTGGATTTCCGGACCGGCGAAGACGACCCGGACCCGGCCGGTCGCGTCGGGCGGCGCGTGTTTGAGCATGTTGGTCAAGGCCTCCTGGACGATGCGGTACGCCTGAAGCGCCACGCCGGCCGGCAGGTCGGCGATGTCGCCGTCGACTTCGAGCGTGATGTCGCGGCCGGACTGCGCGACGAGTGTGCGCAACTGGTCGAGCGTCGGCTGCGGAGCGCGCGCGGGTTCGCCAGCGTGCATCACTTCTAACAGCCGCCGTAGTTCGGCGAGCGCGGAACGGCCGGTTTTGCTGATGGTGTCAAGCGTACGGTCGACAGCGTCTGGATCGTGATGGCGTGCGAGCTTCGCTCCTTCGGCGTTCAGGACGATCACGCTCATGCTGTGCGCGAGTACGTCGTGAAGCTCGCGCGCGATCCGTGTGCGCTCTTCGGCGACTGAAGCGCGGCTGTGGGCTTGTTCCTCGGACGCCGCCAGTTCCGCTCTTAGTCGTTCTTCTTCGGCCAGTTGCTCCTTCGCGCGGACGAACGCGCCGAGTGCCCAGGCCGCCAAATACAACGGCAGCGGGCCGAAGATGGTGAGCGTCGGGTTCAGGGTGTTGACACCCCAGGTGAATCCCCACAAAGCGTCGAGCCCGACGGCTGCTGCTGTGAAACCGATGAACCATCTGTCACCGGCTTTGACGAGCGTGTACAGAACCACTGCCATGGCGAGGTCACTACGGCCACGATCGTGTGCCCACACTCCGTTCGTGTAGACGACAGCTACCCCGATGAGAATCAGTACCGCGACTGTGCGCGGGAAGCGACGGCGAAATAGCAGCGGCAGCAGGAACGCCGTCGGGATCATCTCTAGCTGCCAGGTTCGCTGATTGGCGACGTTGGGGCCGAGAGCGACGAAGACGGCGTACAGCGGCAGATCCAGCATCCACTGCTGTCTGCGTAGCCATGGAACCAATCGACGCACGAGAAGAACCTAACGCGGAACTGTCGTCGCGCGCGTCGTTCCGGAGGATGTCTGTGGTCCTCCGAGCGGACGACTTTTTCTGCCGGCCGAGCCGATCCCCGCCGACCAAGGCTCTTCCTACCGTCGAAAACATGTCGATTACCAGGGAGTTCTTCCGGCATCCGATGCGCACCGGCGCGATTGCGGCGAGTTCGGCACGGCTGGCCGGAGTGATGACTGCCGGGCTGGGCGTCGAAAGCGCGCACAGCGTCGTGGAGCTAGGGTCAGGAACGGGCGTATTCACCGAAGTGCTGCTTCGCATGCTTCAGCGCGACGCGCATTTCACGGCGATAGAAATCAACACGCACCTCGTACAGGAGCTACGCGAGCGCTTCCCGTCGCTGCACGTTGCGGAAGGTTCTGCGGAACACGTCGCCGCGTATGTGACGATGCCGGTCGACGTGGTCGTCTCTGGCCTGCCGTGGACAGCCATGCACGCTGCGCCACAGACGGCGGTGCTGAATGCCGTCTGCGAAGTGCTTTCTCCACAAGGCCGCTTCACCACCTTCGCGTACGCGCACACCGCCTGGACACCTCCAGCGCGGCGGTTCGCACGGCTGCTGCGAAGTCGCTTCGCGGTCGTCGAACGCACCAGTGTGGTTTGGCGGAACCTGCCGCCGGCGTACGTGTACCGCGCGGCCTTGCCAGTGCGGTCGGGACTGGACCGTTATGGACAGCCTGCTTCAGCCACTTCTTGACGCTCCCGTGCCGCTCGTCTACCTGATCTGTGCGCTGGTGATCATGGCCGAGACAGCGCTGCTGCCCGGCATCGTGCTGCCGACGCTGTCCACCTTGCTGCTCATGGGTTTCCTTGTGCAGCGTGGGACTTTACAGCTGTGGCCAGCGCTCGCAGTCTGTGTCGCGTCGGCGTTAGCGGGGGACCAGTTGGCGTATTGGGAGGGACGACTGTGGGGTCCGAAGCTGCGACGGTCGCGCGTCGGGCAGCGGATTGGCGAAGCGAAGTGGGACAAGGCTGAAGCGACCGTCGCGCGTTATGGCGTGCCAGCAGTTGTCCTGGGGCGGTGCCTCGCGGGCGTACGGACTCTGGTGCCGCGCGTCGCCGGTTCCGCCGGACTGCCGTACCGACGCTTCTTCGTCGGAAGCCTGTGCGCGGCAGTGCTGTGGGCGGGCGTCGAGCTGACGATGGGGCAGGTCACCGGGTGGGTCGCGCCTTGAGCAGTTCCGCGGTCGAAGCGTCAGCGGGAAGGAAGGTTTCGAGGCTCAGCTCAGCGACGGTCACGTCGACCGCGGTGGTGAACTGCGTGATCGCGGTGAGCAGCCGCAGTTCGCCCGCCGAGCTGGACAACTGCAACGGCACGGCGAATCCGAGATGGTCGCCGGACGGTTCGCCAGGCGACGGCAGGTAGCCGGTGAGTTCGTCCAGCAACGCCTGATGTCGCGGATCGGGTCCGTGCGCCAGACCGCGGCGAGGGCGTTCGAGCACGTGCTGCGCCCAATCGGCGAAGTTCTGGATCCGCGGCGCCATTCCGCGCGGGTGCAACGCCAGCCGCAGCACGTTGATCGGCGGTTCCAGCAGGTCTGCCGCGACGCCTTCGGTGAGCAGGTCGAAGCCGTCGTTCGACGCGACGAGATCCCCGTAGCGGTTCACGGCCAGCGCCGGGTACGGCTCGTGCCCGGCCAGCAGCGCGCGCAGCGACTCCAGCACCGGAGTCAGCGCGGGGTCGTCCAGCCGGGTTTCAGGGTAGACCGGCGCGTATCCGGCGGCCAGCAGCAAGGCGTTGCGCTCGCGCAACGGCAGGCCGAGCGCCTCGGCGACCCGCACCACCATGCCCCGGCCGGGCAGCGAGCGGCCGCGCTCCATGAAGCTGACGTGGCGCTGCGTCGTCCCGGCTTTCAGCGCAAGGTCGAGTTGGCTGAGCCGGCGGCGGGAACGGGCGTCGCGCAAGGCGTCGGCGAACGAAGTGGGCACCTGCGCGATTCTGGCCGAGCTTTCCGGCACCGGGCCATTCCCCGGAGGGAATTGCCGGACGGCACCCCGCGCTGGATCGTCGACGGCGTGGAATTCGGACTTCTTCTTCCTGCCGGACAGGCACAGCTCGAAGCAGGCGGCACCCTGCGTGCCCTCGTCGCATTGGCCCGTGAAGCCGAACGGCTCGGATTCGCGTCGATCTGGGCCGGTGACTCGCTTTCCCGGCCCAGGATCGAACCGCTCACCCTGCTCACCGCGGTCGCGCAGGCCACCGAACGCGTCACCGTCGGCACTGCCGTGCTGCTGCCCGCACACCGCAATCCGGTGCAGACCGCGATGACGCTAGCGTCGGTCGACCTGATCTCCGAAGGACGGCTGGCGGTCGGCGTCGGCGCGGGCTTCCCGGGCTTCAGCGAGCGGGAGTTCGAGCTGGCCGGGGTCGCTTTCCGGACGCGGTTCCCGCACCTGGACGATGTCGTCACCCTCTGGCGCGAGCTGTGGACCGGGCAGCCGCAGTCGTTCCACGGCAAGGTCCTGCACTACGACTGGCTGCCGCCAGCGGTCCGGCCCGCGCGCCCAGGTGGTCCGCCGATCTGGTTGGGCGGCGCGACGCCGGCCGCGCTTCGCCGCACCGCGCTGCGTTACGACGGCTGGCTTCCGTATCCGCCGGACCCCGCGGATTACGCGTCCGGCCTCGCGACGATCCGCGCCGCCAGCGATCGCACGGTCACGCCGTCGCTGTTCCTGACGGTCTATGTCGACCCCGATCCGCGCCGCGGCCGTCGTGTCCTGGAGGACTACGCACAGGCGACCTACCGGCGGCCATTGGCACAGATCAGCACCATCCAGGCGACCGTGACCGGCCCGATCTCGCAAGTCGCGGCAACGGTGCGGCGATACGCCGAGGCCGGGGCGGAGCACGTGTTGCTGCGCGTCGGCTCGCTGGAACCCGGCGCGGTCGAGCAGCAGCTGCCCCTGTTGGCGGAGGTGATCGCCGGGGAGCGAAAACTTGTCGGTGCCGCGACGTAGGCTGGGATGGTGACCGACGCTGTACTGTCCGGACTCCTCCAAGCCATCCTTCCCGACCCGGCGCTGCGCGGCGTTGTCGAGCGCGCCGGCGCCCCGCTGCTCGAACTGCAAGGCGCTGTCGCCGTACGGCAGCTCGTGGCCGCCGCGCTGGCCGAAGACTCCGAGCGCGGCGGCGCGGGCCGTCCGGTGCTGGCCGTCACCGCCACCGGACGCGAGGCCGACGAGCTGACCGCGTCGCTCGGCGCGCTGCTCGGCCCCGATCGCGTGGCCGACTTCCCGTCCTGGGAGACGCTGCCGCACGAGCGCCTTTCACCGCGCGCGGACACGGTCGGACGGCGGCTGGAAGTGCTGCACCGCCTGCACGCCGGGGACGAGGACCTGCGGGTCGTGGTCGCGACCGTGCGCAGCCTCATCCAGCCGATGGCCCCCGGGCTCGGCTCGCTCGCGCCGATCGATCTGGTCGTCGGCGAGGAGCAGAGCTTCGAGGACCTGCTCGAACGGCTTGTCGAGCTGGCTTACACGCGCGTGGACATGGTGGAGAAGCGCGGCGAGTTCGCGGTCCGCGGCGGCATTCTCGACCTGTTCGGGCCCACCGCGCAGCATCCGGTCCGCGTCGAGTTCTGGGGCGATGAGGTCAGCGAGATCCGCGCGTTCGCGGTGTCCGACCAGCGTTCGCTGCCCGGCGAGATCCAGCGGGTCACCGCGCCGCCGTGCCGCGAGCTGCTGCTCACGCCGGACGTCAAGGAGCGCGCGGCGGAGCTCGCCACCACGTACGAGGCCGACGCGCACCTGGCCGAAATGCTCACCAAGCTGTCCGGCGGCGTCCCGGTCGAGGGCATGGAGGCGCTCATCCCGGTGCTCTGCGAGGGCGAACTGGCCCTGCTCACCGATTCGATGCCCGAGGGCAGCCACGTGCTGCTGGCCGATCCGGAGAAGATCCGCGCCCGCGCGGCCGACCTCGTCCGCACCGGGCAGGAGTTCCTCGAAGCCTCCTGGACCACCGCCGCGGCGGGCGGACAGGCCCCGATCGACCTCGGCGCGTCGGCGTATCGCGAGTTGGCCGAGATCGCGTCGCACGCACAGGAGACGAAGCGCCCGTGGTGGACGCTTACCCAGCTGACCAGCGAAGACCCGGACGTCTACCGTGTCGGCATCGAGCCCGCGCCCGCCTACCGGGGCGAGCTGGAACGCGCGATGACCGACCTGCGCGCGCATCTCGCGTCGGGCGGCACCGGCGTGCTCGTCGTCGCCGGGCAGGGCACCGCCAGCCGCGCGGTCGAGCAGCTGATGGCGGCCGAGGTCCCGGCGAAACACGTCGAGGTGCTCGCCGACGTGCCGACGGCCGGGGCCGTCACGGTCACCTGCGGCGGGCTCGCGGAGGGCTTCGTCTCGCCGGAGCGCGCGCTCGTGGTGCTGTCCGAGGCCGACCTGACCGGCCGCGGCGCCACCGCTGGATCGTCCACAAAGGACTTGAACACCAAGATGCCGTCGCGCCGCCGCGGCGCGGTCGACCCACTGGCGCTCAAGGCGGGCGACTACGTGGTGCACGACCAGCACGGCATCGGCCGGTTCGTGGAGATGGTGCAGCGCACGGTCGCCGGCGCGACCCGCGAGTACCTGCTGCTGGAGTACGCCTCGTCCAAGCGCGGCCAGCCCGGCGACCGGCTGTTCGTGCCCACTGACCAGCTCGACGAGGTGTCCCGCTACGTCGGCGGCGAACTGCCCACGCTCAACAAGCTCGGCGGCTCGGACTGGAAGAACACCAAGGCACGAGCCAAAAAGGCGGTCAAGGAGATCGCCGCCGAACTGGTGCAGCTCTACGCCGCCCGGCAAGCCGCGCCCGGCCACGCGTTCGGCGCGGACACGCCGTGGCAGTCCGAGCTGGAAGACGCCTTCCCGTTCACCGAGACCAACGACCAGCTCGCGGCCATCGACGAGGTCAAGTCGGACATGGAGCGCGGCGTCCCGATGGACCGGGTGATCTGCGGCGACGTCGGCTACGGCAAGACCGAGATCGCGGTGCGCGCGGCGTTCAAGGCGGTGCAGGACGGCAAGCAGGTGGCCGTGCTCGTGCCGACCACGCTGCTCGCCCAGCAGCACCTGAACACGTTCATCGAGCGCATGCGGTCGTTCCCGGTCACCATCAAGGGCCTTTCGCGGTTCACACACAAGGCGGAATCGGACCGGACCCTCGAACAGCTCGCCGACGGCGAGGTCGACATCGTCATCGGCACGCACCGGCTGCTGCAGACCGGCGTCCGCTACAAGGACCTCGGCCTCGTAATCGTCGACGAGGAACAGCGGTTCGGCGTGGAGCACAAGGAACACATCAAGGCGCTGCGCACGCATGTCGACGTGCTCACCATGTCGGCGACGCCGATCCCGCGCACGCTGGAGATGTCGCTGGCCGGCATCCGCGAGATGTCGACCATCCTCACCCCGCCGGAAGACCGGCACCCGATCTTGACCTACGTCGGCGCGTACGACGACAAGCAGGTCGGTGCCGCGGTCCGGCGCGAGCTGCTGCGCGACGGCCAGGTGTTCTACGTGCACAACCGGGTGTCGTCGATCGAGAAGGCGGCGAAACGGATCCGCGAGCTGGTGCCGGAGGCGCGCGTCGTCACCGCGCACGGGCAGATGAACGAGGACAAGCTCGAAAAGATCATCCAGGGCTTCTGGGAGAACGAGTACGACGTCCTCGTGTGCACCACGATCGTCGAAACCGGCCTGGACATCTCCAACGCCAACACACTGATCGTGGAACGCGGCGACATGCTCGGTCTCGCCCAGCTGCACCAGCTGCGCGGCCGGGTCGGGCGCGGCCGCGAACGCGGGTACGCGTACTTCCTGTACCCGCCGGAAGCGCCGCTCACCGAGACCGCGCACGACCGGCTGGCCACCATCGCGCAGAACACCGAACTCGGCGCGGGCATGGCGGTCGCGATGAAGGACCTCGAAATCCGTGGCGCGGGCAACATCCTCGGCGCGGAACAGTCCGGGCACATCGCGGGCGTCGGATTCGACCTGTACGTCCGGCTCGTCGGCGAAGCGGTCGAGGCATTCCGGCGGCATGCGGGCGCGGAACCGGCGGAGGACGAGGAACTGGCCGAAGTCCGCGTCGACCTGCCGGTAGACGCGCACATCCCGCACGACTACGTCCCCGGCGAACGGCTGCGGCTGGAGGCGTACCGCAAGATCGCCTCAGCCCCGGACACCGCGGCCCTCGACGCGGTACGCGAGGAACTGGTCGACCGCTACGGCCAGCCGCCCGCCCCGGTCACCCGCCTGCTCGCGGTCGCGGCGTTCCGGCACACCTGCCGCGCCGCGGGCGTCACCGAGGTCGCGGTGCAGGGCAACACGATCCGGTTCGCGCCGCTGCCGTTGATGGACTCGCAGCTGGTGCGGCTGAAACGCTTGTACCCCAAGGCGTTGTACAAGGCGGTCACCAACACGGTGTCGGTGCCGAAACCGACCGAAGGCCCGGCGGGAGGCCGGATGGGCGCGCCGGTGCTGCGGGACCAGGAACTGCTCGACTGGTGCACGAAGCTGTTGGCGCAGCTGACGAAAACGCCAGCGGCGGTGTGAGCGCTGCGGCGTACCTCGCCTGGGCCGTCGCCGGTACCGCACGAAATCGGTGCTCGCGGCGGTCCCGATGGCGAGGTACCGGGCTCCTGAACCGCCGCCGCGGACCTAACCTGAGCGGTAACGGCCACGCTGCCGCCGCACGAAACCGGTGCTCGCGGCGGCTTCCCTGGCGAGGTTCTGCCGTTTCCCTTGGCCACGGCGTGCCCTCCGTGACCAAGCGGTGGTTCAGCCCGTCGAGCAGACCTCAAACCCCGGCGGTTGCGCCGTGGCCAGCCGCAGCGACACTTCCTCCTGCGGCGTGGGCAGCGCGCCGCACCCAGACATCGGCAACGGCCGTGGCCGCCGCGGAACCCGGGCGCCTGAACCGCCGCCGCGGCCCGGGTACACGAGCAAGCCGCGTTCCGGATCCGGCACCGCGTCGAGAGCGGCGGTCACCGCGGGCAGGCGCCGGAAGCGATCCCGTTTCTCTTCCGACGAAAACTCGATCTCCAGCGTCACACCCCAGCGATGGACGTGCCACGTCCACTGCTCGGCGCCGTTGGTCAGCGCGGCCTCGGTCAGACGGTCGCCGTGAGCACGTTGCCACGCGCTCGCCGCGAAGGCCCCGTCGAGGACTTCGATCGACAACCAAGAGTCCATATGTCGACAATAGCCCGCTGGATGCCTCGATGGTGTTGCGTTTCGAGGCCATGTGAGAGGGTAGGCCCTGTGATGCGGATCATGGGGCGCCGCCGTGCGCTGGGCGCCGTTCTCGCCGGAGCTTTCCTCCTCGCCGGATGCGGTGCCGGCCCCAGTCAGGTGGGCATGGCCGCGGTCGTCGACGGTCAGGTCACCACCATCGACCAGGTTCAGGCGCTGCTTGACCGCGCCGTGCAGGAGCAGCCGTATGCCCGGCAGCTCGCCTCGCGGCACCAGCTCGACCTCGTCGGGCGCGAGATCGTGCGGCAGACGCTGCTGCACGAGGTCGTCGTGAAGGCCGCGCGAAAGGAAGGCATTTCCGTCGACGAGGCCACCGTCAGCGAGGCCATGCAACAAGATCCGCTCGCCTCGCCGGTGCCCGAGTCGGTCACGCAGGACCAGTCCGCGGCCGTCACCCAGCTCGTCTGGCGGCTGCGCGATCACCGCGAGGCCATCACCGATCAGTACCTGCAGCAGCGGATCGCGCTGAAGTACCTGCCGACGCTCTCGGTGAACTTCGACTACACCAGCATCGGCGCGCCGACCTCGGAGAGCCAGGCCCCGTCGATCGACCCGAAGGCCGCGCGCAGCCAGGCCATCGCCAAGGCTGAGGAGTACGCGAGCGACCCGGGCAAGATCCAGGCCGACATCCAGAGCGGCGCGCAGGGCAACGTGGGCCAGCAGGCTCCCGCGCTCTCGTCGCCGCAGGACGCCGCGACCGTGCTGTTCGGCGTGCCCGCGAACACCGCGATCGCGTTCCAGCCGAACCCGGCGAGCGCGCCGACCTGGTGGGTCACCGCCGTGGTGCGGAAGCGGACGACGGACTCGAAAGTCGCCACCGACCAGGTCCAGCAGCCGACCGCGGCTCAGCTGGGCGCGATCGGCGTGCGGATGCTCCAGCCGTACGTTGGCAGCGTGAACTTCAAAATCAACCCGCGCTACGGAGTGTGGGACGCAGTCGGCATGAACCTCGCCCCCAGCGCGGCCGAGGTGACGGGCGTGGCCGTGCCGCTGCACGGCGGTGCCCCGGCGCAGCAGTGACCGGCACCGTAGTCCTGGTCCGGGGCGCGACCCTGCCCGCAGCTGCTCTGCCTCTGCTTCGCACCAGTGCCGTGTACGCCGCGACCGACGTCGACCCCGCGCAGTTCGGTGTCCCACCGGCAGGCGAGTCCTTCGCGGACATCGTGCTGCTCGCCGCTTCCCGCACCGAACCGACTGCGGCCGCCATGCTCGCCGCCGGTGCGCGGTTGATCGAAACCCCTGTGCCCCCGCTCGTCGAAGCGGTCGAGGTCATGGACCGCCTGCGCTCGCCGGGCGGCTGCCCGTGGGACGCCCGGCAGACGCACGAATCCCTGCGGCAGTACCTGGTCGAGGAAACGTACGAACTGCTGGAAGCCATCGAGGACAACGACCGCGCGGCCTTGCGCGAGGAACTGGGCGATGTCCTCCTTCAGGTCTTGTTCCACGCCCGCGTAGCCGCCGAACACGGCCGTGCGCCCTTCACCATCGACGACGTAGCCAGCGACCTGGTGGACAAACTGGTAGGCCGCCACCCCAACGTCTTCGCCGACGCGGCCCGGATCGCCTCGGCCGAGCACCAGGAACTGAAGTGGGAAGAGCTGAAGCAGGCCGAGAAGCAACGCAAGTCCATTGTGGACGGCGTCGCGCTTGGCCAGCCCGCGGTCGCACTGGCCGGAAAACTGGGCCAGCGCAGCGGCCGGGCCGGGATCCCGCTGGACCTGTTCCCGCAGGACTCCTCGGCCCCCGCCCAGCTCTTCCGAACGGCGGCCACCGCCCGCCGGGGCGGGTTGGATCCCGAAGGCGAACTGAGGGCGGTGGCGAAGCAGTTCGCCCGCGACATCCGCGCCGCGGAGACGTCCGCTCGGCGGGCCGGGGTCGAACCGGCGACGCTGGAAGCTGAAGGCTGGCGGAAGTTCTGGCCCTCGGCCTGAGCCGGTTTCGCTGCGCTGCTCGGGTTCCCGCGGCGAGGGCGTGATGGGCGGCTGGTGGGATCTTTTCGCCTGGGGATCTGGTGCGAGGCTTGCTTTCCTCGCTGCCTGATGCGATCGTCGCCCGTGCCGTGCCGTGCCGTGCCGTGCCGTGCCGTGCCGTGCCGTGCCGTGCCGTGCCGTGCCGTGCCGTGCCGTGCCGTGCCGTGCCGTGCCGTG
>NZ_FOWC01000015.1 GCF_900115345.1 Amycolatopsis rubida
CGCGGCTGTCAACCGCACTGGAGCCGCCGCCGGTCGTGACGTAGCGGTCCGCCCCGGCGTCGCGCACCGCCGCCACGTCCTCGAACGGCGCGTGCGGCGTAACAGCCAGCAGCCCTGATTTCGCCGTGGTGACCGGCGAACACACCGAACCGCTGGCGCTCCACGGGGAGATGACGGTCATCGGTACCCGAGGGGCCGGGTCTGATCGGGGTTCCGGGGATGCCCGCAATGCGCGGCGGCGCGACGATCAAGGTCCGGCAGACTTTCAGCCCGTCCTGACCGGACGTTCAACGGGGCGGCTGAACCGCGGCGCGGTGCGGCGACTGATCCGCAAGCGCGAGCGTGTTGACGACGTCGTGTGAGCGCGCTGGGCATTCGCCGCCTTCCAGGCAGGCCGGACCCGCCGTTCCCCCTCGGGCAACACCACCGGTTCGATCTTCGGGCTCGGCGCCAGCAAATCCCGCCGCCACGGCGAACCTGCGACTCGGGACACTGGTTGCGCGGCGAGACGAGTACGCCCCATCGGCAACGAGGACCGCCCGTGCGGCACGGGGTGCCTGGCGCGCCGGTGCGAGTCCGCGGCTGCCGCCGTCCTGGATCGTCCTCGGCCGCGTGATCGTCGACGGGCGCCCGGCTCGCCCGTTGCCACGGTCAGTGCCGGCAGCGACGGCTCCGACCCCCGGACGTGCACATCGTTCCCCGTTCGTCGCAAGGCTCGTCCCGCGCCGACGCTGTTTCGGAATCGGCGCGGAAACGCGAATTCCACTTTGGGTTGACGGCGATTCCGGCGGGCCCGGTTTTGCGGCAGACTTCATCTGCGACCGCAGTTCGACGGAAAGGTTTCCTCGATGGACGTAACGGCCGAAGACCGCATAAAAACCATTTTTTCGCTGTTCGACGTTGACCGGAACGGATATCTCGAAGAGCAGGACTTCACGACGATGGCCGCCAGCGTGGTGCGGGCGGCCCGCGGCTCCGGCGACGCCGCGAAACGGGCGTTGGAGGAAGCCTTCGGGCGGTACTGGGCAACGCTGGAACGCGAACTGGACGCGAACCGCGACGGCCGGGTGAGCTACGAGGAGTTCTCGGCCTGCGTGCTGTCGCCGGAGCGGTTCGGCGATACCGTCACCGACTTCGCGGAATCCCTTTCCGCACTGGGGGATCCCGACGGCGACGGGAAGATCGAACGGCCGGTGTTCATCGACCTGATGACGGCCATCGGGTTCGACCGGCCCAACATCGAGGCGCTCTTCGACGCGTTCGCGCCGGACGGCGACGACCGGATCCGCGTCGAAGTCTGGGCCGAGGGGATCAAGGACTACTACAGCCCGGGCAAGACCGGCATCGCGGGCGACCGCCTGGTCGCGAACGCGGCCGGCTGAATGGGAACGCACCGCGCGCGGCCGGCCGTCGGACTGGCGGTCGGCCGTGGGACCGGCCCGGAACTCGCCGACGTCTTCACGACCGCCCTGACCACGATCGGCCGGTTGTTCTCGACCGAAATCGACATCAGGCGCTCGCCGCGCACCTACCATTCCTATTTCTCCCTCAAGGCGCAAGGCGGCACCGAGGAGATCCGCCGCCTCACCCACGCCGACGCCGACCACTACGAGCAGTTCTGCCGCGTCCAGGCGCGGGCCGGTGTCACGGCGGTCTTCCGCACGGCGATGAACGCCCAGTCGCTGTATCTGGTCCGCCAACGGCTGCGGGCGGTCAAGGTCGACCCGGTCACGCCGTCGCTGCTGATGGTCCGCGACGAAGCCCAGGGCTTCTACACCGGCGAGAACCGCCACGGCCCCGCGACGGTCACCCGCACGACCGTGTTCAGCCGCGAGATCACCGGAAAGGTGGTCGAGTTCGCGCTGCGCCGGGCACGGGAGCAGTGGCCGGGCACCGGGCCGGACCGGATCGTGCTGGCGTACAAGTTCCACCTGCTCGACGGCGCGTTCGGGGCCTGGGTCGCGGAGATCGCGCAGCGCCTTGGGGTCCAGGTCGAGCTGTGCCAGCCGGACACCGTGAACCGGAACCTGATCGAGCACGGCCTCACCGGGCGGACGCTGCTCGTGGCGGGCAACGAATGGGGCGACGTCATGCACGTCGTGCTGCTCGACCGGTTCGGCGGCGCCCGTCAGGAGGACCGCTGCAGCGAGAACGTTCACTTGCACCCGGAGGTCGCCGGGCTGGTCGAGTACCAGACCGTGCACGGTTCGGCCGACGACCTGGCGGGCACGGGCCGGGTCAACCCGACCGCGACGCTGCGTGCCTCGGCGGCGGTCGCGCAGCGGCACGCGGGCTGCCCGGGCGCGGTCGCGGCACTCGATCGGGCCTTGCGCGCGGTCCGGGACCGGGGCGTGGGCACACCGGACACCGGCGGCGCGCACTCGACGGAAGAGGTCGTCGCGGCGGTCCTGGCGGAACTGCGCCCGGCCGACGACCGCGCCCCGGTGGGCGGGTCGTGAGGACAGCGCTGGTCGCGGTGGATCTGCAAAACGACTTCTGCACCGGTCCGGTCGCGGCGGCCCGGCCCGGCGGCCCGGCGGCCCTCGCCCGGGTCGTGGCGAACACCGCGCGGGCGGTCGGCCTCGCGCGCGAAGCCGGGGTCGAGGTCGTCTTCGTGCGGTTCGCCGGGGACCTCGCGTTCCAGCGGCCGAGCTGGCGCCGTCGCGACCGGCTCCTGGGCAAGCGGCCGAAGTGCCTGTCCGGCACGTGGGGTGCGGAGTTCCACGGGGTCGCGCCCGCGGACGGCGAGCGGGTGTTCACCAAGCGCGCCTGCTTCGACGCGTTCCTCGCCCACGGCTTCGGCGGATACCTGCGCCGCCGGCGGATCGGGCACCTCGTCTTCGCGGGCGTCTACGCCGACGTGTGCGTGGACTCGACCGCCAGGACCGCGTTCCAGAAGGGGTTCCACGTCACGGTGCTGACCGACTGCACGACCGCGCTGCACCGGAGCGACGACGAAACGGTGCGGTTCATGAAGGTCGTTTACGGCGCCCGGACCGCCACCCACGACCAGCCGGCGTCGTGGGCGCACTTCGCCGGCGAGGAGGACGAGTGGACATCCCGGCCCGAGGCGTCGAAAGCGGAGTCGGCCGGACGGCGCTGATGGTCGCCGCGGCCCGGGCGATCGAGGCCACCCGGCCGGACTCACTGGTGCACGACGGGTTCGCGCGGCACTTCGTCCACGCCGCGGCCCCTTCGGGGACATGGCCGGTGTGCTGGGCCGACGTCGCCGGCGGAGAGACGAACCCGCTGTGGGGCAGGCTGGGCCGGTACTTCGGCCTGCGCACCCGGGTGCTCGACGACTTCCTGCTCGCCGCCGCCCGCGCCGGCGCCGGGCAGATCGTGCTGCTGGGCGCCGGCCTGGACACGCGGGCGTTCCGGCTCGGCTGGCCGCCCGGCTGCCGGATCTTCGAGCTGGACCGGCCGGAGGTGCTGGCGTTCAAGCGGGACACCCTCGACGGCATCGCGGCGGCGCCGGCGGCGGCCCGGGTGCCGGTGGCGGTGGACCTGTGCGAGGACTGGGCCGGACCGCTGTGCCAGGCAGGGTTCGCCCCAGACCGCCCGGCCGGATGGCTGGCCGAGGGACTGTTCCTCTATCTGCCCGCGAACGCCGAACGCCAGCTCGTCGAGACGGTCGGCCGGCTGGCCGCACCGGGCAGTGCGTGCGCGTTCGAGGCCAAGTTCTGGCACGAGACGGCGGCAGTCCGGTCCGGGCCGGTCTACCGCTCGGCCCGGGAACAGATCGGGGTGGACCTCACCGCGCTGTTCGACGCGGAACCCCGCCCGGACTCCGCGGCCGCGTTCCGGGCGCTGGGCTGGTCGACGTCGGTGCGCACGCCGTTCGAGTTCTCCGCGCGGCTCGGCGCGGGCCTGGCCCCGGTGCCCGGTGACGCGCTGGCGAGCAACCGATGGGTCTTCGCCGCGAAGGAGGTGAACCAGCCCTGAAGCATGGGCCCGCCGGCTGCTCGGCCGCCGGTCGTTGAGGTCCTGCTGCGGGCGGAGCTGGTCGTCGGGCCGGACAAGCGGTGGTACCGCGGATCGAGGCGGTGCGAATCGAGCACCGGCGGTTGATTCTGACGGCGAACTGGCGGATTCACGACGTCTGCCCGCTGCTGGCGACCGCGACCAGCGAACACGTCGGCACGCCCTGCCGCACCGGGTCCCGGACTCCTGAATATTCGAAGCCGGCCGGAACCATACGTGCAGCGAGGCCCACGCCCAAACCGTGCGTTCAGCCGGACCCCCGTGGGGCGCTATCTGCGTTGCCGTCATTCTGCGGGGCAGGCGGCAATGACTGAGGAGCCGGCAAATGAAACGTCGATCGTCGATGAAACGACGGCAGAACTACGCATGCGACGCCGATCCGATCGACACGACTCACCATTCAGCGAACTCGCGTGGCGGTGCTTCGTCCGCGGAGCCGCCACGGCGGCCGGGGGTGCTGTGATCAGCCCGTCGCTGTTCTGGGCCGGGAACCGCGGCCCCTCGGCTCGTGCTCCCGCTGGTGTTGTTGATCCTGGTGCCGTGACCTGGCGCTGTTGTCGACGAGTTTCTTGATGCTGACCTGGGCGAGGCGGACGTTGACGAGGATCTCGTCGGCGGCGGCCCGGGCGAAAAGCTTCGGGGTCGCTGTTCCCGGCAGTGCGGCGGTCGCGGATCCGGGCGATGAGCATCTTGGCCGGGAAGAAGGCGCCGGGACGGATCGACTGGCGGGCGATGGTCCTGAAGCACGCCTCGGTCTGGCTGATCCACGACGGTCCGATGGGGTGAGGCGGATGCACCTGCCGGTTGTTCTCCAGCCCGGCAACGGCGTCCGGCGTGGGTTGTCCAGAACCGCGCGGATCTGCCCGCCCGCGCGCGGCGCCGCGGATCGCTTCGGGAATGCCGGGAATTCGGCCCCGTCGCGGGCCGGTTGTACTCGTCGGCACCCAAGTCGGTGGGCGAGAATGGCTGAGTGCGATCCAGGGGCGGGGCTGCCTGGGCCTAGGCGTGGTCACCCGACGTACCTCGCCTGCGGTGGCTGAAGCGGTGACGCTCGCCGTCACAATGTCGAGACGAATGCGCCGTGCGCGGCGGACGCGCCCGGGGCCACGATGCCTCGGCCGACTTCGAGCGAATGCCCGACAGCCTGCCACCGGGATAGCGGGCCGCGACTCGGAACAGACTTCGATGGCCGGCTCGCAACGGGCCGGATGACGGGTGAAGACAACGGAACGAAGCCAAAACGCTCGCGCCGAAGTGAACGAGCTGCTGTGCGAGGCAGGCGAAACGCACGGGCCCGAAGGGCCGCGCGCGTTTGCGTCCGAATCGGCGCGGGATTCCGTGTCAGAGCTCGACTTCGGGGTGCAGCCGGGCGACGGTCCACCTTCGTTGCCGGTTGACGGCGAAGCTGGTGCACGCGAGCGCCACGACCGCGAAGCCCGCCAGGACCGCGAAGTCCCGGACGAGATGTGTGCTCAGGCCGCCGGACACGGTGACGCGCAGGCCGTCGACGAGGTAGGTCATCGGCAGCAAAGGATTGAGCAATTGGAAGAACCCCGGGGTCGTCGGCATCGGGTACAGGCCGCCGGACGAGGTCAGCTGCAGGATGAGCAGGACGAGGGACAGCACGTCTCCGGGGGCGCCGAGCGCGGTGCGCAGGCAGTGGTCGATCGCCACGAACGAGGCTGCGCCGACGAGCAGCAGGAGAACGGTCAGCAGCGGGTGAACCGGATCGAGCCCGAGCCCGAAGTCCACGACGGCGTACAGGACCAGTGCCCCGGCGCAGCCGAGCACCGCGCCGGGAAGCCAGCCGGCCACCGCGACGGTGGCAGCCGATACCCGGGAGGCGAGCGCGCGTTTGTTGAGCGGACGCAGCAGCAGATAGGCGAAGAGACCGAACACCCACAGCGCGATTCCGAAGAAGAAGGGCGCGAAACCACGTCCGTACACGCCTGCGGGGTTGAGGTTGTGCCGGTCGACGTGCACCGGGTTGCCGAGCACCTCGGCCGCGTGGGCGATCTGGGCGGGGTTGGTCTGCGGAATCCGCTTGAGGCTGTCGTCGACCACCCCGGAGAGGTCGGCCGCACCGCTGTGCGCCTGGCCGGCGGCAGTCTGCGCGGTGGTCGCGCCTTTGTTCAGCGTGGTCATCCCGGCAGTGAGCGTGCGGGTGCCAGCGCTGATGTCGTGCGCGCCGTCGTCGAGCAGCGTGGTGGATCCGCTGAGCGCGGTGATGTTCTGCTGTGCGGTGCCGACGTTCGCCTGCAGGGCCTGTGCCTGCTGGAACGCTTGTTGGGCGGTGTGGTCGGCCGCCGCGGTGTCCCCGTCCACTCGCGCGGCCGCGTCGGTGAGCTGGTGCGCGTCCGCGAGTGCGCGCTGGTAGGCCGGGTCGCCGCGCAGCTGGGGGAAGGTGTCGGCGAGCTGCGTGAGATCGGCGGTGCCGCGCTGGGTGTACTGGCTGATCTGCGAGGTGCCGGTGTGCGCGGTGGCGAGGCCCCTCGCCGTGCCGCTGGTGATCCCGCTCAGGGTGGCCGCGGCGGCAGGCAGCTGGTCGGACACGACCTGGCCGAGCTTCCGCGCCTGGCCGCCGAGCGTGTGCACGGCCTGGGAGACACGGTCCGCGCCACCGGAGATCTGCGCGGTGCCCTGGCGCAGCGTGCCGGTGCCCGAGACGAGGGCGGTGGCCGCCTGCTGCCCGACCGCGGTGGCGTCGACCAGTCTGTGCGCGCCGTCCGAAGCGGTGGTGAGCTTGTCCCGGACCTCGGACAGCTCGCCGTAAATGCTGCGGACGTACGCCGCGTGGGCGGCGGCGTTGATCTGGTCCTGCAGCTCCGGCTGCACCACCTCGGTCATGATGCCGACCACGTAGTTGTTGGCGTCGTTGAGCTGGATCCCGATCGCCGCCTGCTCGGGCCGGGTGTTCGCGGCCGTGGCGAGCTTGCCGCTGAAGTCCGGCGGGACGGTGATCGTGAAGTAGTAGCGGCCGTCGGTCAGCCCGGCACGGGCTTCGCCGCTGTCGACGAAGTGCCAGTCGAACGTGCCTGCCGCCTTGAGCTGCTGGACGAGCTGGGTTCCGGCGTCGATCGGCTCGCCCTGGGGGCCTTGCGCGGGCCGGTCCTCGTTGACGACCGCGACCGGGATGCTGCTCAGCTTGCCGTACGGGTCCCAGTTCGCCCACAGGTACATCGCCCCGTAGAGCAGCGGAACCAGGCACAGCACCACCGGGACGAGGCGGCGCAGCGGGCTCCCGCGGAACCGCCGGAGTTCGAGGACCGCGAGCCGTACCGCCTTCATCGGGCTTCCTCCTGTGCCGGGTCGCCGGGCAGCCGGTCGGTGCTGAGCGCCGGCAGTTCGAACGGGACGGTGTCCAGCTCCGCGGGCGCGGGACGGGCGGAGCCGGTGAGCAGGGTGACGCCGGTCTTGGCGACTTGCCGGGCAGCCGCCCAGACCTCGCGGCGCTGGCCGGGGGTGCAGTCGCGGTCGAGGTCGTCGAGCACGATCGCGCCCGGGCGTTCGGCGAGGGACAGCGCCAGCGCCAGCCGCGCCGAACCGGCGGTCCCGAGCTCCTCCGCCGTCAGCGTCCCCGGGACGTCGAGGCCGACCGCGTCCAGCGCGGCGCGCACGGCGGCGGTCGTCACGCCGGGAGCCAGCCAGGTGCGTTCGGCGATCAGCTCGCCGACCCGCAACCGGGGCTCCAGCGCGAGCGCCGGCCCCGCCGCGGCCACCGCCACCGTCCGCCGGACCTCCCGATGGTCGTCGGGCAGGACGTGCGCGCCCACCCGCACCGCGCCGGAGGCGAGCCGCATCCGGCCCGCGAGGGCCAGCAGCAGGCAGGTCCGACCGGTCCCGGCCGCCCCGTGCACGACCAGGATCGCGCCCGCGGGCACGTCCAGATCGACGTTCTCGAACACCGGCCCCCTCGGTCCGCGCACCCCGAGGCCTCGCGCGGCGATCCGCACACCTGACTGCATGATCGGACGGTAACCGCGCGAGACCGGTCGGCGCACGACGAGGCGCGTCGCCAGCCTCGTCGCCGCGACGAGAACCAGCCGCCGCACCACCGGAATCCGTCTCGGCCATCACCGCGCACAAGCACGCCTGACGAGTGCGGCGGGCCGGACGAACAGGTAGTTCTACGCCGCCGCGTGCGTCGCGACACTGCCGACACGGTGGCCCAGGCAGCGATCACGCGGTCAGCACAACCACATCGGCGCGGCCGGTTGGCACCTGCGCCGGGCAGCTTTTGGACCGTGCGCTGTTCCGCGTCACTCGGCCCGGTGCTGGACGGCATTGTAGTGAGGGGCGCCGGATCAGGACGCGGCCGCGAGTTTGCGGCCGGGACAAGGTCTGCTCGTCGGCGATGGTTGTCCGTGCGGGAAGG
Organism: Amycolatopsis rubida; assembly: GCF_900115345.1. GTDB lineage: Bacteria > Actinomycetota > Actinomycetes > Mycobacteriales > Pseudonocardiaceae > Amycolatopsis > Amycolatopsis rubida. The sequence continues at coordinate 8,360 of NZ_FOWC01000015.1, forward strand.
GCAGGCCCGGGTGCCGGGCGGCTCCCGACGGTCGCCCTTGCCGGTGCCGGTTTAGCGGGGGAGCGACAGTGGGACTGGCTGCGGTTTTTGTTGCCGAAGACGCGCGGGGAGCTGGCTTGTCGATTGCCGGCTTTCGCGGTGCGGGCGCGAGCGGTTCGGCAATAGCTATTCGACGTGCCGATGACGGCTGCGGCACGTTCGGATTATTATTGATCATTCAATGATATTGTCGTCGATCGAGATAATGCGATTGATGGGGAAACAGCGTCTTCGGAACACGATCGCCGCACCGCCGACATGAGCGACTGCGCGGCCAGCCCGGCGCGTCTGTGCCCGCAGCAAATGTTCCAGGCGCTGGGCAGGGAGCTGGCGTGATCGGTTGACTTCTGGCGAGACGGGGAGTTCGGTGCCTTCTCTCCGGTCTGGGGCTGGTTCGGTGGCCTCGCGCGGTGAGCGCCGGAGCTGATAGCGGGTGGCCCGGCCCTACTTCTGGGAGAGCTCGCGCAGAGGACGCAGCCCTTCCTCGACGTACCAGGCGATGGGCCGGGCGCGGTCGTCCAGGTACCACTGTTCGAGGCAGGCGAAGTAGCCGAAGGCGAGGGAGTTCGCGACCACTCGCGCCTGGGTCGGGCTGAGCGCGGCCGAAGAGGCGAGTATGGGCACGATGAGCTGGCTTGCCCGGTCAAGCGAGGCTTGTGCGGCTAAGCGCACCGACGGTTCGGTGAAGAAGTATCGAATTCGCCGCCACGGGATGTCCGCTGACGGGTTGACGCTGTCTCCCGCTGAAGTTCGAGGAGCTTCATAGGCGACAACGGCCTCGATCAAGCTGCCTACCGGGTCCCGGCCGTCCAGGACGGTTTCGATCGTCTCCTGCCCCCAGGTGTCGAACTCGTCGGCGACGATGAGCCCTTCCTTGGTGCCGAAGTACCGGTAGATCGAAGAGGGGGACACTCCCGCTGCTTCGGCGACGTCCTCGATCTTCACGGGCGCGAATCCCCGTTCGTCGAACAGATCCAGTGCACGTTCCTGGATCGTGCGCATCGCCGCCAAACGCCAGCTCTCCCGAAGTCCAGCCATGCGGGAACGCTAACACCGCGGTCACCGCGCAGCAAGTCACTTTCATGCAGGTGTTGACTCTCCGCTTCCAAGGCGCATAGAGTCACTATCTATGAGACAGTCACTTTCAGAACAGCTCGGGGGTGAAGGCACCCGGAAGCGTCGGGTTCGCCGTTTGCCCGCAGCCGTGCTCTGGACCGGTACCGCTGCCTCCGTGCTTGCGCTTTTCGCCACGATCATCGACCAGGCCGGCAACCAAAGCTTGTACGGATACACTGAAGCCGCGTACGCGTCGCATGGGGTGACGCCGGATCCGGGGCTGGTCTACGCGATTCTGTATGCAGTCGCCGTCACGATCATCGTGCTCTGGGGACTGATGTTCCTGTCGTCGAGGGCGCGGGGATGGTGGGCGCCAGTTCTGTCGGCGGTTCCGGCCGTCGTCACCGGTACGATCGCGCTTCTGCTGTTGACTGCCACCGAGTACGGCGAGCGCGTCTTCTCTCCGGTGTGGGGGATCCTGGTTCTCCTTCCGGCGGTTCTGGGAGTCATCGCGACGATTTCGCTGGTGCGTGATGCGCGCCGCTGAGAAACGCGCGCTGATCGATCGATATGTGCGCGCGTACAACGAGTTCGACATCAACGGGATGCTCTCCACGCTGACACCGGACATCCGCTTCGAGAATCACTCTGACCGGCAACTGACCGTCGGCAGCGACGGCGTCGAGGCGTTCCGGCAGCTCGCCGAACAGTCCGCAGCGCTCTTCGCCGAGCGCGAACAACGGGTTCTCTCCATCGGCCTCCATCCGGCGGGAGCAACCGCGCAGGTCGCTTACCGCGGGGTTCCAGCGGCACCGGTGCCGGGCGACGATCGGAGCGGCAAGGTGATCGAACTCAAGGGGACGACCGAGTTCTCGTTCGAGAACGGAAAGATCGCAAAGATCGTCGATCGAAGCTAGCGCGCCATGCGCCGGAAAGCCAAGGACCGTTTCCTGCAGCCGGAAGCGAAAACTTCCCCGCACACGAAGAAGGAAAATGACCAAAGACACAGATCGGCCCTCGCTGCGAATCCGGCTCTACGCGGCCCTCGGAAAAGAGCCCGAGTGGTCACGGATAACGGCCGAAGAACTGCACACCCTGCGGCTCAGAGTGAACCGTAAGCGTGCGTCGCCCCTGGCCCGCATCATCACCGGCCGCATGGATCCGCACGCAACGGCCGAGTGGCGTGAAATGGCCTTGCCCGGGCGCACGCTCCCGGTACGCGTGTATCGCCCCTTCCCGGACCGCCACGACACCGCTGGCGCGCTTCCGCTCGTGTTGCACGTGCATGGAGGCGGTTTCGTCGGCACTGCCGCGCAAAGCGATTGGATCAACAGTCATCTCGCGGCCCGCCTTCCGGCCGTCGTCATGTCCGTTGACCACCGGCTCCTGGCACCGGGCACACCGCTCGCCGATGCGGTCGATGACGGTTGGGAAGCACTTGAGCATGTCTGCCGAGCACCCGAAGAGTGGGGAGTCGACCCCGGACGGGCCGCAGTGTTCGGCGAAAGCGCGGGAGGGCTGATCGCGGCGCTCGTCGCGATCCGGGCGCGCGACGCTGGCCTGTCCCTGCGCGCGCAGGTATTGGCCAATCCTTGTGTGGATGTCGCCTCCAGCATGAATGACTTGCCGTCCTACCGCCGCTACGCCGAGAACCCCACGCTGACGACTGGCCAGATGGAGATGTTCCTGCGCCTCGCGCTGCCCCCGGGAACGGACGCATCGGCCCTGTCCCCTCTGCGTGCGGAGGATGCAAGCGGGCTCCCGTCCGCCCTTGTTGTCGTGCCCACCCACGATCCGATCTCTGACCAGGGGCGGCGCTACGCCGCACGTCTGCGGGAGAGCGGTTCTCCCGTCCAGGTGTCGGAATACCCGGGGGCCACTCACGCCTTTCTCAGCATGCCCAACCTCGTCCCCCAGGCGAAGGCGGCCCGCCCGGAGATCACTGCCTTCTTGGAACAGCGTCTGAACACCTGAGCGGCACCTCCGCGCACGTGAACGGGACGAAGGAAAACTGATCGTGCAGACCAAGGAACTTCTGAAGCCCTACCGGAGCCGGTTCGCGGCAATCATCGCGTTCTACGTCGCCGGGTCCGTCGCGGGCCTCGCACCGCTGCTGGCTGTCGCGGAGATCGGCAGGGTCCTCCTCTCCGCTGGGGCGACTGATCACCGGCATGCCTGGACGGCGGTGCTGCTCGGCGCTCTGGGACTCGTCGTCGGAGTCGTGCTCACTGCCGTGGCGGCCGCGCTCGGGCATGTGCTCGACGGGGAGGTGCAGCTGAGCTTCCGCAGGCAACTCGCCGCGAAGCTGAGCCGCGTACCTCTGAGCTGGTTCTCCGGACGCCGAACCGGCGACCTTGCGAAAGCCGTGGGCGAAGACGTGAGCACGGTGCATCCGTTCATCGCCCACGCGCCCGGAGAACTCGTCTCCGCCTTCGTCGTCCCCCTCGTCGCGCTCTCCTACCTCTTTAGCATCGATGGGAGATTGACACTCATCACCCTGGTACCCGTCGTGCTGGCGGTCGGGTTGGTGCCGTTGATGATGACGCCTCCCCGGTTGCGTGAGCAACAGGAGTTCGACGAAGCAATGGGCGACATCACCAGCGCGGTCATCGAGTTCGTCGAGGGGATCGCTGTGGTGAAGAGCTTCGGCGGGTCCGGGCGTGCTCATCACCGCTTCCGCACTGCCGCCGACGGGTTCGTGACGGTCTTCACCCGATGGGTGCGGGGCATCTCCAGCACGGCCGCGGCCATGCAGTTCGTTCTCTCACCGGCATTCGTGCTGCTGGTCGTCTTGATCGGCGGCTCGGCCATGGTCAGCACGGGAAGCATGGCGGCCGTCGATGTGCTGCCCTTCCTCCTTCTGGGCATGGGGCTGACCGCGCCCGTCGCCGCTCTCGGCCACGGGTTCGACGAGCTGCAGGCTGCTCGACGCGCTGTGGCGCGGATCGCGGAGGTGCTCTCGACACCGTCGATGACCGAGCCGGAGCACCCCGGTGCACCTGCCGGTCACCGGGTCGAGTTCCGCGGCGTTCACGCGGGATACGGTGACCATCGGGTGCTGAAAGGGATCGATCTGGTACTCGAACCCGGGACGACCACCGCGCTGACGGGCCCTTCCGGCAGCGGCAAGTCCACGCTAGTGCAGTTGCTGCCGAGGTTCTCTGATCCGACAGCGGGTGCGGTCCTGCTGGGCGGAGTCGACCTGCGGAACCTGAGCAGCAGCGAGCTCCACCGCCACATCTCCTTCGTGTTCCAGGACGTACGCGTCCTCCGCGCAACGATCGCGGAGAACATCTCGCTGGCCGTTCCGCACGCAGAGCAGGACGCCATCGTGCGGGCCGCCGAGCAGGCGAATATCCACCGACGGATTCTTGAGCTGCCCCGCGGGTATGAATCCGTGATCGGCGAGGACGTGGTGCTGTCCGGCGGGGAGAAGCAGCGAGTCTCGCTGGCTCGTGCGCTGCTCGCCGACACACCCGTGCTGGTACTCGACGAAGCGACCTCTTTCGCCGACCCGCAGACAGAACGCGCGGTGCGCCAGATGCTGGCCGCCCAGGCAAAGACGATCCTGATGATCGCGCACCGCCCCGAATCCGTTGCCGAAGCCGACACCGTACTGGTGCTCGAGCACGGACGCATCGGAGAAGCACGGCATCGGCCGGCTCGACAGGAGAACTGATGATCCGCCTACTGCTCCGTGTTCTGGGACAGAAATACGCGCGTCCGTTACGTCGCACAGTCGCGCTGATGGTCGCCGCGGCGGTCATCGAGGGCGTCTCCTACGCGCTGCTCGTCCCCACCTTCCGCGCTGTGTTCAGCCCGGCTCCCGAGACGGCCTGGCCCTGGATCATCGCCTTCGCTGTCGCCATCGCCGCCTACGGCGTCGTCCGCTACATCAGTGACCTCATGGGCTTCCGGGTTGGCGCAGCACTCCTGCGAGGCACCTACCATCGCCTCGGCGATCACCTGGCGGCGCTGCCGACGGGGTGGTTCTCCGCCTCGCGAATCGGCGATGTTTCCGTCTTGGCGGGACGAGGGGTCCTGCAAGCGATGAGCGCCATCGCACATCTGCTCGGCCCCCTCATCTCAGCGACCGTGACACCGGCGACCATCGCCATCGTCATCTTCTGCATCGACTGGCGCGTCGGACTTGCGACGTTCGCGGTGGCGCCGGCGATCATCGCCCTCCGTTTCCGGACAGAGAAGTCGACGACCTCCGCCGATACGGATCGCATGACCCGAGAACAAGAAGCAACCGGACGGGTCGTCGAATTCCTTCACGCCCAACCGGTTCTGCGGGCCGGCAGCCGAAACGCGGAACGCTTCGAGCTCTTGGACCGATCACTGCGCGAACTCGAAATCTCCGCACGCCGCGCGACGATCGCCACCCTGCCTGGCGCACTAGGGCTGACTGCCGTCGTGCAGGCGGCATTCACTGCGCTCCTGGCGCTCGCTGCCTACCTTGCCGTGGGCGGACAGCTGCGGGCGCCGGACGCGCTCGCCATCCTGCTCCTGGCCACCTTGAGCACCAATCCGCTACTGTCCTTGAACGAGATCCGCGGGAAGATCCGTGGCGCGCGCACGGTACTCGTCGGCATCGACGATGTCCTCCGAACCGAGCCCCTGCCGGTTGCCGTCCAACCCGAGACTCCCGCGCAGCACAGCCTGGAACTCGAAGCGGTAACGCTGCGAGCCGGTGACCGCACGGTGATCGACGACGTCTCACTGATCGCGCGGAGCGGACAGCGGCTTGCTCTGATCGGACCATCGGGTGCGGGCAAGAGCACGATCCTGAAACTCCTCGCCCGATTCTCCGACGTTGACTCCGGTGCCGTGCGCGTCGGAGGGGTCGACGTGAGAAACATCGACCCCGCGACCCTGATGGCACAATTCTCGATCGTCTTCCAAGACGTCTACCTATTTGCCGGAACAATCGAACAGAACATCCGCCTCGGACGACCAGGCGCGACAGACGCGGAGGTGCGAGCTGCTGCTGCCGCCGCGCAGTTGGACGATGTCATCAGCCGTCTCCCCGAGGGCTGGGCGACTGAAGTCGGAGAAGGAGGTGCGCGCCTCTCCGGAGGTGAACGGCAACGGGTGTCCATCGCACGCGCTTTACTGAAGAATGCGCCGATTGTCCTGCTCGACGAGGTGACATCCGCCCTGGACCCGGTGAATGATGCCGCCGTGCACGCAGGTATTGATCGGCTGTGCGAAGGGCGTACCGTCGTCATGGTCGCGCACAGAATGCGCTCCGTTCGAGGTGCAGATCGCATCGTGTTCATTGACAACGGCCGAGTTCTCGAACAAGGAACTCATGCGGAACTTCTGCACTTGAACGGTCGCTATGCCGAGTACTGGAAGCTCTCGGATCCGAGCGGCGTTGCCTGACGGGCACAAGAAGGCCGCACGAGCCGCTTGCCCATGAATGGACCAGGATCCGACGCGTCAAAAATGCGCGAGACCGGTCGTGCGAGCTGGGTGAGAACGGTATTCCGCACACCGCCGAAATCGTGTGCGGACACCTGCCGCGTCAGCAGGTCGGCCCTTTCGTATCGTTGCACAAGCGAGGCGAAGCGGCAGGGCGGACACTGTGACGCGCCGCCGATCATCTCGGTCGCTTGCCTTGGCGGGTAACGCTTCGACCAGTTCGGCCTGTTCGGACGATCCGGCTGTCGGCCGCGCTGGTCGGACAGGATGACCGCGGGGTGCGGCGACTCTCAGCAGATCGACGGCATCCTCGGCGAGGAAGTCGAGTATGTCGAAGCCAGCGACCCGAACGTGGTCGCGAGCCGCTGGTCTCGGGCGGTGTTCGGGAACCGGCACTCGATCCGCTCGCACACCTGATCCACCTGCACCGTCACCACAATGATCTATCGCACGCCGCCCGAGTGCCGGTGTGGTGTCAGCCGGACCTCCTGGCCACGAAGGCGCGCACGATGTTCTCCGTCATCCGCGACACGCCGTTGTCGGTTTTGTTGTGCAGCAAGGCACCGGACCACGCAATGGACCCGGTCGAGAAGACCTCGCCCCCGCCGGGCGTCCGGAAGTAGACGATGTCCGCGTGCACCTCCGGGTCCTGTTCGCCCCCGCCGTGCTCGGGGAGGTTCATCGGGATCTCTTCGATGGCGCGCTGGTAGAAGTTGGAGTGGCCCCGTGACGACGCCAGGATCACCGCCTGCGGCGGGGTGCCGAGCGCCCGGTCCACGCGGTCGATCTCGTCTCCGGCCGCGCCGCCCATCACCTCGCCGTAAGCTCCGATCGGGTCCTCGTCGACGCCTTCGAAGACCCACGCCCACTCCGGATCGGCAGCGGCTTCGGACCGAGAGTACGGTTCCGAACGTCCCCAGCCCTGCGCCGCGAACCCGACTCCGCACAACGCCTGCGGCGGACGGCCGCGATGCCGCCAAAGCCCGCCCGGGCGGCCAGTCGAGGTCAACGTCACTTCGCCCGGCAGCGATTCCCAGCAGCGGATCCCGGCCTGCCCCCGCCGGATTTCGACGACGAGCGGCTCGGCACTGGCGACCCCGGTCACCCAGTACCAGCCATTCCCGCCGAGGTACAGCAGCCCGCCGCCGTTGTCCCGGTAGGCGGTGAGGGCGTCGAGCATTTCCTCGGAGGTGTACTCCGGGTGCGAGCCGGAGAGCACGGCGGCGTATGGCGCGAGATATTCCGCGCCACGGCTGTGGATCTCGTAGTCGGTGACCACATCGGCCTCGATTCCGCGCCGCGCGAGCCACTCGATCAGATACATGTCCGAGGAGAACGAACGCCCTGCGTCGACCAGCCACATGCGGTAGCCGCGGCGCATGTTCACGATCTGGCGCCGCGCCGAGGACGTGGTCACGCCACTGCCATCGGGATGCGTGTCGTACATCGACAGCCCGAACGACGAATCACCGACGTGCGCCTGGTCCACGGCTTCGACAGTCACGTCCTGGTCCGTCATCGCACCGGCGTCGAGGCCGGTGAAGAGCGCTTCGTTGGCGTAGGCCAGATATGTGAAGGTCGGCAGCACGACGAGCACTTTGTTCCGCGCGTCGTCTGGACGAGGGACCACGATGAACGGCACCGTGTCCGAGCCCGCTTCGTTGCGGACCACAACGCCGTACACGCCGCTGGCCAGTTCGTCCGGTAGCGGGGCGGAAAGCACGGTCTCCCAGCCGGCATCGAAGAGATCCGTGGAATGGAAGTGCACGGCCGCGTATTCCGCTGGCGCATCGGGGAAAGCCAAGTGCCGGCCGGTGAACAGCCGGCCCGTCACTCCGCGCGTGGGACCGTTGACGAGGACGCCGTCCGGCTGCCCGCCGGCGACGGCCGTGGCAACCGACGGATCGGCGCCGCGACGGTAGGAAAGATCCCACCCGGCGACCAGCGGGAGGTCGCCGATCCGGATCTCGCCACGCGCGATCGCCGCGACCTCCGCCCGGGTGAGCACCGAGGCCGTCACGAACGGATCCTCGATCTTGCCGGTGAAGTGGTCGTCGGCGAGACCGTGCGCGCCACTGGCGACCGCCCCCACGGCGATCGGGCCGGTGAGCTGAACGCCGGCCGGCCGGCGCGGCGCCGTCTCATGCCCGGCCACGCCGCGCAGGCTGTCGACCGGGACGACGGTGATCGCCGCGTCCTCTCCCAGACTCGCCACCACCAGGTGCCACTCGTGATCCGCCAGGCGAGGGCCGATCACCGGCCCGAGGGCCGGCCTGCCGTCCAGGACTCGCAGCGCGATCCCGCCGGGGAGCGCCACGAGGGTTTGCGTCCGAGCCGCCGCGAAGTCACCCGACCAGACAAAGGCGCCGAAGGAAACCGTGGGCGACTGGTCCGGCGCGGCAGCGCTCGGCTCGCCGACGAGGTAGGAGCCGACCCGCGTCTCCTGCACCGACGCGTCGTAGGTCCCGGCGTTGATCCACGGAATCGCGGAGTCGAGCGACGTGTCGTCCGCGGCGGCATTGACCAGCCGGACCAGGCTGATGTCCACTGGCCCTTCGGCGCTGACCTGCACCTGGATCACCTGACCCCGCTCGTAGCTCAAGGAATCGGTGTACGCGCGGACGGGGAGAGGGGGCATGAGAAGGCTCCTTCGGGTGTTCAGGCCGGACGGCCGGCCAGATAGCCGCCGTCGACCGCGAGATTCACGCCGTGCACGTAGTCGGCCAGCGGCGAGCAGAGGAACAGCACCGCGTTCGCGATCTGCTCCGGAGTCGCCCACGCCTTGGCCGGGATCGCCGCGGTGATCCCGGCCTTGGTCGCGGAGTCGTAGATCGCGGTCATCTCGGTGTCGGTGAACCCGGGCAGCACGGAATTGACGTTGATGCCCTCGGCGGCGTAGTCGAGTGCCAGCTGCCTGGTCAGATTCACCACCATGCCTTTGGCCGCGCAGTACGCCGCGAAGCCGGGGTTGCCGACCTGCCCCGAGACGGAGCCGACGAGGACGATCTTCCCGCCTCGCCCGCTCGCCCGGATCTGCCGGAGCGATTCGCGGGCCGAGAAGAACATGCCGTCGACGTTCGTGGCCATGTGCCGCCGCCAGAGTTCGTCGTCGGTGTCCAAGGCCGATCCGGGCGCGAGCACGCCGGCGCTGTGCACGGCGAGGTCGAGTCCGCCGGTACCGGCGATGTCCGCGAACACCTCGGCGGTCTCCGCGCTGTCGGTGATGTCGAAGCGCCGGTGGGTGATGCGTGCGGCCGATTCCGGCGAGCATCCCGGGTCCGGCGCGACCGCCCGCCTGGACAGCGTGACCACCCGCGCCCCGGCCTCGGCGAGGAGGCCGGCGGCCGCGCGGCCGATGCCCGAAGTGCCGCCCACGACAACAGCGGTCTTTCCGCGAAGATCGATCGGGAGCACGGTGTCACGCCCCGGAAACGGTGGCGAAGGTGCTGCGGTGGAAGACCAGCGGCGAAGCCTGCGACTGCTGCCCGATCGCGCTGATCCTGAGGACAGCGAGACAGTGGTCTCCTGCGGGGAACTCGTCGGTCAGTTCGGCCTCGAACCACGCGGAAGCTCCCTCGAACAGCAGGGCGCCCGAGTCAAGCCGGGTCACCGGAGTGCCGGCGATCCGCGAACGGGCCTCGCCCGTGGAGAGCCGGCGCGCGAGGCCCGCCTGACAGTGGCTCAGGATCGAGCCGCCGAGCCGCGGCGCGCGTTTCAGCAGCGGCCAGGTCGCCGATTCCCGGCGGATCGAGGCGACCAGCAGCGGCGGCTCGATCGACACCGTGGTGAACGAGCAGATCGTCATCACCGCGGATTCGCCGTGCGATTCCGCGGCCAGCGCGAGCACGCCCGCGGGCACCTGGCCGAAAAACGTCCGCACTTGCGTCCCGCCGAACGGGCCGGTGGCCAAGTCCATGTATCACTCCGATCACCGGGATTGCGATCGCTTCAGTGTGCGGCGGCGTCAGCGCCGGGAGATCAGTGCAACTACGGACCCGGATGCGGATCGGCCCGCCAACGCACAGTGCGGCCCGCCCGGCCCGGCCTACACTGTCGGCACTCACCATGTCCACGGGGCGACGAAGCCCCGAAGGAGGATGCAGGTGCGCGGAAACCTCCCTGCCGATATCACGACCTTCGTGGGCCGTGGTGCCGAGGTACGCGAGATCCGGCGGCTGATGCGGCAATCCCGCATGGTCACCTTGATCGGCGTCGGCGGGGTCGGCAAGACGCGGCTCGCCCGTGCCGTCGCCGCCGACCTCGGACGGGCGTTCGACGCCGGGGTGTGGCTCGTCGATCTGACGCCGTTGACCAGTCCGGACCTCCTTGAGAGTGCCATCCGCGATGTCCTGCCCGCCGCGCCGGGGACCGGAGCACTGTGGGAACAGATCGGGCGGCGCGGCCTCCTGCTCGAGCTGGACAACTGCGACCACCTCGCGTCGGAAGTGGGGCCGGTGATCACCGAACTGCTGCTCCGGTGCCCCGGGATGCGCGCGCTGATCACCAGCCGGTCGTCGCTCGGGGTCAGCGGCGAGCAGGTGTACGAGGTCGCTCCGCTCGGGGTGCGGGCCACCGGTGCCGAGCTGTCCGAGGCGGCCACGCTGTTCCGTGACCGAGTCCGCGCGCTCGACAGCACCACCACGGTCGATTTCGCCGCACCCGAGGTCACCGAACTCTGCAGCAGGCTCGACGGTCTCCCGCTGGCCATCGAACTCGCCGCGCTGCGCACCCGCGCACTGTCGATCACCGAAATCCTTGACGGGCTGCAAGCGCGGTTCGACCTGCTCGACGGCGGGCCGCGCGACCTTCCCCCGCACCACCAGAGCCTGCGTGCCCTGCTGGAATGGAGCTGGGACCAGTGCTCGCCGGCCGAACAGCGCCTCTGGTCGCGGCTCGCGGTGTTCAGCGGCTCGGCACCGCTGGACGCAGTGCTCGCGGTCGCCGACCTGGACCGGCGGAAAGGCATCCGCCTGGTCGAGTCGCTGGTGCGACGTTCGGTGCTGCAGCACCTCCAGGCCGGCGATGCTTCGCGGTACCGGATGCTCGACACCGTTCGCGAGTTCGGCGCGCTGATGCTGCAGGACGCCACCGAGGAACTGCGCCTTCGCCACGCGGCTTACTACCTGGCCTTGGCCGACGAGGCCTCCACCGCCTGGTTCGGCCCGGAGGAGCAGTCGATCGGCGCCCGCGTCAAGACCGAGATCGCGAACATCCGCACTGCGCTCGACACCGCACTCGCCGATCGCCGCCACTGCGAACAAGCAGCGCGAACGGTTGCGGCATTGTGGTTCTACTGGCTGGGCTGCGGCGACATCGACGAAGGCACGTTGTGGTGCGACAAGACCGCGGCGGCACTCGGCCGGTTCGGCCTCCCGGCACCGTCGCCGTTCCTGTGGGTACGCGGGTGGCTCCAGCTCGTCGCAGGCGACACCGGCACCGCGCGGCGAAGCCTGACCGGTTGCCTGGAAGCCGCGAAGCGTGAGGGCGACACCCGCAATGCCGCATACGCCCAGGCGTTTCTGGGCGCCCTGCACGGTTTCGCCGGCGACTACGCCGCATTCGGTTCGTGTTACCAGGAGGCGATCGGATCTGCCCGAGCAGTCGGAGACCACCTCGCCACCGCGATGTTCCTGGTGCACCAGGCGGAGATCCGGAGCCTGATCGGCGAACCCGAGATCGCCCTGCGGTTGTGTGCGCGGAGCGCGGAAATCTGTCAGGCACACGGGGACCGCTGGTGCCTCTGTTACACGTTGTGGGTGCGCGCGCTGTGCCACCACGTCACCGGCCAGGCCGCCGCCGCGCTGGAGCGGGCTTTGGCCGCGGCGAAGCTGGCGATGACCCTCGACGACCACCTTGCCGCCGTCCTGGTGTCCGAGGTGGCCGCGTGGTCCATGGTCGAGGACGATGCGAAGCGTTCAGCGGTCCTGCTGGCCGCGACCGCGCGCTACTGGACGATGTCCGGGAAGGTGCTGCTGGGATTCGACCGGCTCATCGGCCACCGGGAAGCGGCGCTGGCTGTGCTGGCGGAGAAACTCGCGCCCGCGCAAGCGGAGGAGGCGGCAGCGGCCGGCCGGGCTCTGGGGGACAGCGGCGCGCGGGCGATCCTCGCCGGGGCATTCGACGAACTCGCCCCCGCGCCCCCGGTTGTCCCGGGCGAGCCGGAGAAACCCAAACCGGACAACGGCTTTCTCGAACTTCTCAGCGCCAGGGAACGGGAAGTGGCGGTGCTCGTGAGCGAGGGCAAGACCAATCAGCAGATCGCCCACGAGCTGATCATCGGCCGCCGCACCATCGACACGCATGTGTCGAACATCCTGGCCAAGTGCGGGCTGCGGCGACGGGCCGAGATCGCCGCGCTCGTTTCGTCTTCGTCCTAACCGGACGACGAAGGTCCGAAGTGGACGCGGACCCAGTCGCCCGCGACCCAGCCGCGCGTCGCGGCGTAGGCGATCATCCCGTCGAACCCGGCCCGCCACTCGTCCTCGCCGGGTCCCAGTGCGCGCAGCACGGCTACCTTGAGCCAGCAGTGATCACCTGCGTAGGTGCCCGCTCCCGACTCCTCCAGCGCTGATGACAGCTCCTCGGGAGACAGGTCGCTGGTGGCGGAGAGGCGGCGAAGATCGCCGGTTTCCCGTACCGCCAAGTGCTTGCCGATCACGACTTTCATCGCTGGTCCTCCTCGACGTGGACGGCCGGGCGGCGCCCGGCCCACGGCAGCGCCTGCTCCAGCTGCGCGGCGGTCCGGAGCAGAAGGTCCTCGCGGTACAGGTCCGCGCTGAGCTGCACTCCCAGCGGAAGCCCGTCCCCGGTCTGCGCGAGCGGCAACGTGACGGCCGGTCCTCCGGTGACGTTCGAAATCGCGCAGGTGGGATGCGACACCACGCATCGGCGTACCCATTCGGCCGCCGAGCAGCGTGGGTCGTCCGCATCGATCTCCCCGATCGCGGGCGCCGGAGCGGTCGACGTCGGAGTGATCCACAGGTCCCAGTCCTGGTGGAACGAGCCGAGCGCGCGGCTCGCCGCGTTGTATCGGTCGAACGCGACGGCGAGGTCGACCGGGTTCAGCGCCCGGCCCGCCTCCGCGCAGGCGATCGTGGTGGCCTCGAACAGATCCCGGTCCGCCCCGGAGTTCAGCAGGGGAATCACCGCCGCTGCCGTACCGGCGCACCAGGTGGTGGTGAGTGCGGCCAGAAAGGCTTCCCAGTCGACCCCGGGACTGGCTTCCGCCACCACATGGCCCAGCCCGGCGAGCGTGGCCGCGGCCAGCTCGACGGCGGCTCGCACGTCCGGTGCGGCTTCCCGCCCTTCGGCCGCAACGGCGATGCGCAGCCGGCGCGGCGAGGGATGCGCTATCTCGTCCCGATACGGCCTCGCCGGTGCGGGAGCCCCGTACTTTTCGCCCGGAGCGTTGCCCTGCACGAGATCGAGCAGATGCGCGGAGTCACGCACGGTGCGCGTCACCGCGAACTCCACGACGTTGCCGTACATCAGTTCTTGCTGCCCCGGGCCGAGCGGGACCCGGCCCCTGCTCGGCTTCAGTCCGACGAGACCGGTGTGCGCGGCCGGGATGCGGATCGATCCGGCTCCGTCGTTCGCGTGCGCGACGGGAACGACACCGGCCGCCACGAGCGCTGCCGAGCCGCCGCTGGAACCACCCGGAGTCCGGCCGAGGTTCCAGGGGTTGCGCGCCGGTCCCCGCCACTTCTGGCCCGCGACGACGCTGAGCCCGAACTCGGGGGTTTTCGTCGTCCCGAGCAGACCCAGCCCGGCCGCGCGGAACCGGTGCATGAGCGTGGAATCCGCCTCGGCGGGCGCGGTCTGGGCCAGTGCCGCGCTCCCGCCGTGCCCGCGCACTCCGGCCGCCGCGATCAGCAGGTCCTTGATGACGAACGGAACGCCGGCGAACTCGCCGTCCGGCTGTGGCGGACGCTCGAACGGGCCCTCGGTGAAAGCCGCGAGCCGCGGTTCGAGCGCGGCAGCCGCCTCGAGCGCGGCCTGCCACACTTCGGCCGCGGTGACCTGGCCGGCCCTGATCAGGCCGGCCAGGCCCACCGCGTCGCGCGAGCTGTACTCCTGCGGTGACAGCATCAGTACCCGGTCCCGGTTCCCCGGGAATCCCCGGCGGCGGTCCAGACGTCCCGGTGCATCCGCCAAGCGCCGTCGGCGTCGAGCCGGTGCACGATGAGGTAGTTGCTGCGCCGCACGGAATCGCCGGCGGCGGTGCGGAACGTGCCCGCGGCCCGTCCTTCCTCGACGGCGAGGCGCCCGTCGCACCTGAGTTCGACCACCTCCACCTCCTGCCGGACGAACCCCGCGTCGAGCCAGCCGGTGAACGCCTGCTCGATCGCCGCGCGGCCCCGCACTACCGCTCCGTCCGGCAGCAGGAGAGCCCCGTCCGCGGTGTAGAGCGAAGCGAACAGCGCCGCGTCCCGCTGATCGATGCTGCGCACCACGGCCGCGTGGACCTCCGCCAGTTCCTCGCGCGAATACGTCATCAGACCGCGCCCTCCGCGGCGGCCTTCTCGTAGCTGGCCGTCTGCCGCGGGTCGCCCGGGAGCAGCCCGACCGGGCCCGAGCGCACGACGCCTGCCGGGTTGGCGAAGTAAGGGATCACGTGGCGGCCCAGGTGCTCGATCGTCTGCATGATCTCGTCGTGGGTGCCGCCGTCGATGCGGAGCACGATCTCGTCGGCTCCGGCCGCCTCGTGGCGCTGGACCTGCTTGACGACGTACTCGGGGTCACCGACGAGGATGGTGGGGGTGTTGTCCCGCAGCCACTGCGGGTCCTCCACGTGCTCGCGCAGTTCCTTGATCCGCACGAATCCGCCGTACTGCTCCGGTGACCGCTCGGCGAGCTGCACGTACACGTCGTTGATGATCATCCGGCCGAACTTCAGCAGGTCGTCCTCGGCGAGCGCGAGCGCCTCGTCGTTCGTCTTCGCGCACCGGGCGGTCATCACACTCGACGCCGCCGACTTCACCGCGTACTTGCCCACCGGAGCGACCTCGGATTCGGCGACCGCGTTGTAGGCGGCCAGGTACTTCTCCAGCGTTTCCCAGCCGAGGTAGAGGTCGGAGGTGATCATGCCCAGGCCGCGCCGCCGGGCGTCCGCGGCCGATTCCGCCGACTGGCAGATTTTGTACAGCGGCGGATGCGGTTCCTGCACGCCTTTCGGGGTCAGCCGCCGTTCCGGGATCGAGCCCCAGTACTTTCCTTCGTGGCTGAAGGTGTCGTTGCTCAGCGCGTTCACGATGAGGTCCAGCGCCTCCTCGGAACGGTCCTTCGTCTCTTCCAGCGAAACTCCGAATGCGTCCAGCTGCAGCAGCGTGTTGCCCCGGGCGGTCGTGAGTTCCATCCGGCCGCGGGAGAAGATGTCCACAGTGGCCAGTTGCTCGGCGACGAGGATCGGATGGACCACCGGGAGCAGGCGGCTCATGTGCCGCAACCGGATGCGGCTGGTGTTGAGCGCGACCGCGGTGAAGAGGCATTCGACCGACGGGGTGACCGCGATGTCGTTGAAGAAATGGTGCTCGGACGTCCCCCATCCGTGAAAGCCCATCTCCTCGGCGAAGACGGCTTCCTCGATCATGTCGAAGTAACGCCGGCGGTGTGTGTTCCCCGGCTGGGTCCCGCACTCGGACAACATGACGAAACGCATGGCAAGTCAACTCTCTTTCCTGGACGGGCCACTTGATCTGGTCGAGCATTCCCCGGCGCCGGGCACGGCGGATCCGCACTCCTGCCGAGAGGGTTGCCGACTTCCGAGTTCATCGCGTACCTGGCGGCGAACGACCTTTCCGTACGCGTTCTTGGGGAGTTCGGCGACGAACTCGATTCGCTTCGGTTTCTTGAAACTCGCGATGCTCTCGCGGCACCACGCCATCAGCTCGCCTGCCTCCACGGCGGACGAAGACACGACCGCGGCGGCGACCGACTCGCCCCAGTGCGGATCCGGCTCGCCGAACACGCACGCCTCCCTGACCGCCGGGTGCCGCAGCAGGGCCTCTTCGACCTCCCTCGGGTAGATGTTGCTGCCGCCGGAGATGATCACGTCGTTCCGGCGGGACAACAGGTAGAGCCTGCCGTTCTCGAAACGCCCGACATCGCCGGTGTGCAGCCAGCCGCCGCGCAAAGCCGCGGCGGTGGCCGCGGTGTCGTTCCAATAGCCGAGCATGACTACGTCACCGCGCACGCACACTTCGCCTTCGGCGCCCTCCGGCAGCGGCATTCCCGTCTCGTCCACCATGCGGACCTCGACGTCGGTGCGGGCGATTCCGGTCGACGACAACGCTTTCCCGCGATGGTCTTGCGGGCGCAGGTAGGTGATCGTCATCGGCGCCTCGCCCTGACCGTAGAGCTGGACGAAAATCGGGCCGAAGCGATCGATGGCCGCTTGCGCGAGGCTCGGGTCCATCGGTGCGCCGCCGTAGATGATCCGTCGCAGCGTCGACGGCGCGGTTTTCGCGTCGAGCAACCGGTGGATCATGGTCGGCGCCAGGAAGGCGATGACCGTGACTTGTTCGCGTTCGATCGTGGCGAGCACGTCTGCGGGAACGAAGGAAGTGCCCGGGCAGACATGATTTCTCGCCCCGCGCGCGATCGACGGCAGGGCGTACAAACCGGACCCATGGGACAGCGGGGCGACGTGCAGGACGACGTCTTCGGGCTGGAAGTCGCACATGTCGGCCAGCGCGTTCATCGTGCTGGCACACAGGTTCCGGTGCGAGAGCATCGCGCCCTTCGGGCGGCCGGTGGTGCCTGAGGTGTAGAAGAGCCACGCCAGGTCGTCCGGATCCGCTTCCGCATCGGCGAACCCGTGCGCGTCGCCGGTCGCGACGATCTCGGCGAAGGAGCCCGGACCCGTCCGGCCGACGGCGATCCGTGCCACCTGCGCCGGCGGGCCCGGCGGCTCGTCGACCACGACCGCCCGTGCGCCGGAATGGTCGAGGATGTAGGCGAGTTCGGCCGGGTGGAGCTTGGCGTTCACCGGAACAGCCACGAACCCGCCCTTGAGGAGGCCGAACAGGATCGGGAAGTATTCGGCCCGGTTCGGCAGAAAAAGGGCGATGCGATCGCCGCGCCGGTATCCCCGGCGACGGAGACCGTCGGCGAAGGCCGCGGCCTGCGCGTCGAGTTCGGCGTAGGTCAGCGTGGCGCCACCGCCGTCGACCGCGATCCGGGCGGGATGCGCCCGTGCGGCCTTGGTCAAGAACGTTCCGACGTTCACGGCTGGTTCACCGCGGCCGGGCGAGCACGGAGTCCAGCCGGTCGACGACGTCCGCCGCGTCCTTGGCGGTCAGGCACAGCGGAGGAACGAGCCGCAGCACGTTCGCGTGCGCGCCGGCCTTCGTGACGATCACCGAATCGGCGATTTCGTCGGCGATGGCGTGCACGAGTTCGGTGGCGGGTTCCTTCGTGTCCCGGTCTTTCACCAGCTCCATGCCGATCATCAGGCCGCGGCCGCGCACGTCGCCGATGACCTCGTACCGGGTCTGGAGTTCGCGGAACATGTCCATCGCCTGCGCGCCGACGATCCGCGCGTTCTCCTGCAGCCCACCGTGTTCCAGCGCGGCCAGCACCCCGCGGCCGGCCGCGCAGCAGGTGGGATTCGACCCCATGGTGCTCATGAACGTGCGGCCGGTCATGGCCTCGGCGATGTCCCGCCGGGCGATCACCGCCGACAGCGGGAACCCGTTGCCGATGCCCTTCGCCATCACCACCATGTCCGGGACGACACCGTGCTCGGTGAACCCGAAGAAATGTGCGCCGGTGCGGCCGACCGCGGTCTGCACTTCATCGGCGATCACGACGCCGCCGAGTTCTCGGGCGAGGGCGCTGGTCTGCCGGACGTATTCGGTCGGCATCGGGATGACGCCGCCGTAACCCTGGATGGGCTCGAAGATGTAGGCGGCGAGTTCGCCGTTCGTGGAAGCCGCGATACTCGATCGGAATTCCGCCAGGTACGGGTCGACGCCGGGTCCGTGAATGCCGCGGTACTGGTCGGGGTTGGTAACATGGATTATTCCGGACGCACTCGGAATTTTCTGGTGGAAGCGGGCGATCGAGGTTGTCGCGTTCGCCGTCGCCCCGACCGCTCCGTGGTAGGCCGAGCGAAGGGCGACGACGGCGTGCCGCTGGGTGTAATTGCGTGCCATCATCAGGGCGAGGTCGACTGCTTCGGTGCCGCTGCTCAGGAAATGGACCACCCAATCGCCGGGGGGCATTTTGCCCACCAGCGCTTTGGCCAGCGAAGCGGGCCCGGGGTGCATCCACATCGTGGAACAGTGCTGCATGTCTTCGAGTTGCTCGCGGACCGCGGCCTGCACATACGGGCTGCGGTAGCCGGCGCTGATGGCCTGGTTCATCGCGACGGTATCGATGTAGCGATTGCCGTCGCTGTCGAAGAGGTACTGGCCCAGCCCGCTTTTGAACAGAACAGGCTTCGTTGTCGCCTGAAAGGTCTTCAGCACCGGGGTGAGGTAGGTTTCCCGGTCGGCCAACGCGGTGCGGTAATCCCATTCGAGCGGAGGAAGTGTTTCCAGAATTTCGGCTTCGGGGAGTGCGGTCGCGCCGGGCGGCACGGGGGAGTCGGTCATGCTTCTTCTCCTGCGGGTTCACGTCGGCGGATTGCGGTGGCTTCGATCTCGATTTCCGCGCCGAGGGCGAGTCGCGGAACACCGATCGTCGAGCGGGTCGGGTACGGGTCGGCGAAGAATTCGCGGTAGACCTGGTTGAATTCGTCGTACCCGGCGAAATCGGCGAGGAACACCCGAGTCTGCACCACGTCCCTCAGGCCGGCGCCGCTGGCCGCCAGCAACGTCGCGATGTTTTCGAGGCAGATCCGGGTCTGCGGCCCGATTCCGGGTACGACAGCACCAGCCCCGTCGATGCCGATCTGGCCGGACGTGATCACGAGGTCGCCCACCCGGATGGCATTGCTGAGCGGCGCCCTGGCCAGGAACCCGTGCGGTCTCTGCACATTCCACTCGCCGCGCGAAGCGGCGCGATCGATTCCCATGGTTTCCTCCATTTCGATGACCGGCAGGCCGTACTCGTGCGCGAAGTCCGCGAGAAACTCGGGTTGGGGCAGGGACCCGTCGGCGGCGACCAGTTCGCACAGCACGGCAACCGGCGCGGCTCCGGCCAGCCGGCACAGTTCGACGGCTGCCTCGGGCGCCTGCGCCGGGCCGGTTCGCCGGGTCCGGATCGGCATGACGTGGCCGGGACGGCAGAAGCCGTCCGGCGTGGTGTCCGGCTCGGCGAGCAAGCGCAGGGTCCGCGCGCGATCGCGGGCCGAAATCCCGGTTCCGACACCGGTGCTGGCGTCGACCGACACGGCGAACTCCGGCCCGCCGCGGTCCTGCCGGTGCGGGACCATGGGCGGCAGTGCCAAGCGGTCGGCCCGCTCCGGCGGCATGGCCGCGCAGAGGAACCCGGACGTGTGCCGCACGAAGAACGAGATCCTTCGCCAGTCGGCGAATCCGGCAGCCATGGTCAGGTACCCGGTGCCGCCGGCGACGAGCACGGCTGTTCCTCCTCGGGCGAGTTCGTCCACGACGGTGGACAGGCCAACGAGCGGCAAGCAGTCCGAGTGGTTCACCATGGCAACCTCGTCCTCGCGGCGGATCGGAACCGGTGCCCACCACTCTGGCGGTCGTTCGGCCGCACCGGATCGGTCCAACTACCGACTGCGATACGGACTCGGCGTCAGGAACTCGCCCGCCAGGTATGCCTCGGCCAGCGCACACGTGCCACGAGTGAAGCCCGCGCCCAGTTCGGCGGCTTCGGCCGCGTACTCGTGGTGCGAGCCGATCCATCCCACCAGCAGCAGCCGGCGGAACATGACCAGCGTGGGAACCATCGCGAGGTCGTCCGCCGAAACCGCGCGACAGCGCGCGTATCCGTCGAGCCACGCGGCCGTCCATTCGGGCAGCCGGGAGTCGTCCTCGATGAAGCTCACGGAGGTGGCGAAGTCGTACAGGTACCAGGAATAGCCGCAGTCGTCGAAGTCGATGACCTGGACGCGGTCGCCGTCGACGAGGAGGTTCGCCGGGCGCAAATCGTTGTGTGCGAGGCCGAACCGGTCCCGCCCGGTGCCGTAGTCCGCGAGCCGCCCGGCGATTTCGCCGTCCAGCCGGGCCAGCAGGTCGCGCTCCGGCCGCCCGATGCCCAGTCCCTCCTGCCAGCGGCCCCACCTCGCCTGCGGGCCGAGCGCGGTGTCGTAATCGCAGGTGTAGCGGTCAAACGACGACGGCGGCCGCCAGCGAGACCCATGCGCATGCAGCTTGGCCGCGATGCTGCCGAGCACGCGATACCCGGGTACCAGGTCACCGCCCGGGTCGGGCGCCCGGCCAGGCAACCACTCGAACGCCACCGCATGCCTCGCCCGTCCCCGCGCGTCGACGACTGTGACGACCCGAGCACCGTCCCGCGCGCGAACCGGCCGCGGCGGCTCGGCTGCACCGTCCTCGCGGAGCGCGTCCATCCAGCACAGCTCGGACTCGATCGCCGCCTCGGAGTGGTAATCGGGCCGGTGGACGCGCAGTGCGACCGACCGTCCGGTCCTCCGGTCGTCCACCCGATAGGTCAGGTTTTCGGAAACGTTGACAAGCGTGACAGCTTCGGGAGAAAAATCGTACTGTTCGAGCGCGGCCGCGGCCACCGCGTCCAGTTCCGTTCTCATGCCGTCAAATCTGACCGGCGTCTCCGCGCGACGGCTCCGTGCGACTGCCGACTCGGATACTGATCGCCCGCTCTCCCGCGTCGATCGTGGTGAGCGCTGCCTCGCCCGGCGGTCGCGCGGGGGCGGCTGGATTGCCGAGCTCTCGGCGATCGGGCCCGCGCGGCGGGTCTGCCGGATTCTCCGCGGACGCGGGCAGGGCCAGTTCACGAGTCGGCGGCAAACCGCTCTGGCCGATCAGGGTTTTCGCGGAGCGGGACGAAACAGAACTCGCTGGGGCCGATCCCGTGGACGTCGCCGTCACGAGGAACATTACGACCCCAGGCTGAACGGGACGACCATCGCACGCAAGCGCTTACGGCCACCGCCTCCCACCGGATCACGCCCCGCTGCTCGTCCAACGCCGACCGGCATCAGCCAACACGGACCAGCGCCGGATCGTTCCCGTGCCGCGGGCCCGGCACGCGCGCCTCCCGAAGGAAACTTTCGCCTCGCCAACAGTACGAGTGACGTGCGGCTCGGACTGCCAACCGGCTCAAACCCCGGCGACGGCGCGATCACTGAAAGCGCTCCCGAAACGATCGAATAGTTACCAGTCGAAACAGCCGGCCATGGAAGAGCCAGATCGGATATACGAGGAGCAAATAGGTTCCCAAAGGCGGTCAACCCAGGTCGGTCCTCGATTGGGCTCCGGTACTCACGGAGCACCCGATACGCCGCGGCCCAGCCCGGTGTCAATGCCCGGGAAAATGCGGCCTGGCCCGCGCTGGTTAGCCCTCGGCAGCACCATGTGACACATGTCGGCACGGTAAGCCCGGGAGTAAGGCGCGAATATCGAGTTCCGGTGCGTGCTGGGCAGTCCCGTGCACTGCCGATCTGTGCCGGTGAAGGTCAGTGCGTTTGAGTGTCGCTGGCTGCCGTGCGGTGCCGGGTGCTTTGCCGATACTGGGGACTTCGAGCCCATCGGCTGGCCGATAAAGGGGCCGGAGACGCCGAGGAGGACGGATCCCGCCAAGATGCCTGCGCCAGGTTCAGGCCCCTCGTGCGCCGGGGGCGCGTCGAGGCGGCTGCTCGATGCTTGAGCACGTCAGGCTGGCGGCGAAATGTGCTCAACATAGAGCGGCATCGCGCACGGCAGCCGCCCGTGCGTACCCCGCTACCCGCCCGGTGGTGCAGCGGGGCTGGAACTTGTCGGTGGGCTCGTCCGGGAAACCGCGCGACCGTGCGAGGAATGCTTGCCGCGGCGCGGGAGTTCCCTGTCCTCTCGCGCGAGCTTTAACCGCGCGACAAGCGCCCAGCCGGAGTATTGCTCGGCCACCGCGCCCTCTGGCACGGCGCGACGTGCCCGCGAGGTTACGGATCGAGCCGTGGAGGACCAGGCGCAGCCCTCCGCCGCTCGGCGTCGAGAAAGAACACCGCGCTGGCAAAGCTCGTCGGAGCCTCGAACCGCACCCACTGTCCGGAGCGGGGTCCCGGCTCGCCGAACCGTCTCGGTGCCCGGTCCCGACGTGTCGAGCAGTGCGACCGCCGCCGCGAGGCCCGGCGAGCGCGGCAAAAACCGTGTCGACAGCTCCCGCGCACTTGTTCGTGTCCCGCGCTGCTCGCGCCGAGTGCGCCGATCCGCGCCCGGCGCCGAGTTGCGCGGAAGCCCAGTCGGGCCGCCGCTGTCGGCAAACTGCTCGATCTGCCGCACTCCGGCTCAAATCGGCGCCTGGCTGGCCGAAAGCGTGAGGATCCCCGAAATAGCCGCGACGCAGGACCGTCGTTTCACCGCGTTGACCGGTCGGCTACCGGCGGCGGACCTGACGTGCTGGCGCGTGGACCTCGCGGGGTCGCTCCCGCCTCAATCGGTTACTGCCCTTCCGCTCTCGCCGATCTGGAATCGCCGGACCTTGCCGACGCTGGTTCGCGGCAGTTCGGCGATCACGTGCCAGGCGCGGGGCCGTGCGGCGGGCGGCAGGTTGTCCGCGGCCCATTCGGCCAACGCGCCGACGTCCGGCGGAGACAGCGCGTCTGCCGGCACCACGTACGCGACCGGCACCTGGTCCCGGATCGGGTCCCGCTGGGCGACGACTGCGGCTTCCAGCACCTTCGGCGCTTGGGCCAGCACGGACTCGACCTCGGACAGGCTCACGTTCTCGCCGGCGACCTTGATGACGTCGTCGGCTCGGCCCACGAAGCGCAGTTCACCGGTTGCGGCGTCGCGGCCCACCAGGTCGCCGGTGCGGAACCAGCTGGTGCCGTCGGGCAGATCGGTGAAGCTGCGGCCGGTCGTGGCGGGATCGTCGAGGTAGCCGGCGAAAAGGTCCCGGCCGCGAACTCCACGCACCAGGAGCATTCCCGGCACACCGTCGCCCACCGGTTTTCCCGTCCCCGCGTCGGCGACGGCGATCTCGCGCCCGGCGAGTGGTCCGCCGATGATGTCGTGCCGGGCGGGCAGGCTGGTGTCGGCCGTGACGGCGGCGACTGTTTCGGTCATGCCGTAGAGCTGACGCGGCCGGCATCCGGCGATCTCGCTGAACCGCTGATGATGGTCGCGCCCGAGGCTCTGGGCGAACCAGACGTGCCGAAGATGCAATCGCGGCGGCTCGGCGCCGCACCGGGCCAGGATCATCCTGATGGGCGCAGCGAACAGGCTCGCATGCGTTGCCCGCAGCTCACGGGCTTGCCGCACCCAGCGCGACGCGGAGAAGGCGTGCGTGAGCGCGACACTCGCGCCGGCCGAGATCGCCGGCGCGAAGCAGTAATACTGGGCGTTGGCGTGAAACAGCGGCAAGGTGACCAGCCACCGGTGCTCGGATCGCAGCGCTGCCGCCGCCGCCATCGTCTCGGCGACCGTGGAGTAATTCTCTTGGCTGAGAACGACCCCCTTGGGCTCGGACGTCGTGCCCGAGGTGAACATCACCGCGAGCCGGTCCGCCGGCTTGATCCCGCCTGCTGCCCCGGTGATCGGCGGTCCGGCGACGAGTGCACCACCGTCGCCGACGTCGCCGACGTTCTCCCGCAGTTCGATGAGGTGGGGCAGCGCTTCGCCGGCCCCTCGGCGATACCGGTCCGCTCTCGCGGCGGCACACACTCCGGCCACCGGGCGGGTACGGCGGATCTGGACAGCGATGTCTCGCGGGCTCGACGCGGGGTCCGCTGGCACCAGCCACGCGCCGAGGCGGGCAACGGCCAGCCAGACGGCGAGAAAGCCCGGGCAGTTGCGCAACACGACATGCACCGAAGCACCGGGAACGACACCGAGCGTACGCAGGGTGCCCGCAGTACGGGCGACGATCGCATCGAATTCGGCATAGGTCCAGGCAGTGGTGCCGGTTTCGTCCTGGAACAGCAGGAAGGTCGCGGGACCGGCACGCCGGACGGTGCGCGACCAATGCTCGTGGAAGGTGCTCAGGTGCTTCACTGCTTCTCCTTGGCCGGGTCCAGCCGGTTGCCGAAATCCATCCAATGCGCGGTGGCGGTCCACCCGGCGTCGACCGGCAGGCTCACGCCGGTGATCGCGGCGGCGTCGTCGCCGAGCAGGAAGCTCACCGCCGCCGCGACTTCGCTCGGCTCGACCAGCCGGGCGAGTGCGGTGTGCGCGACGAGGCCGGCCGCGTCCCGGGTGCCGAGAGCGAGCTTCCGGCGCATGGCCGGGGTCGTCGTGAATCCGGGAGCCACGCCGTTCACCCGGATGCCATAGCGGCCGAGATCGCCTGCCGCCAGCACAGTCGCCGCCGCCAGTGCTGCTTTGGCGGGCGCGTAAGCGTGCAACGGGAGCGGACGGTGCGCGTTGATCGACGTGATGTTGACGATCGCGCCGCCGCCGGCATCGATCAGCAGCGGCGCGAATGCCTGCGTGCACCGCTGCGCTCCGAAGTAGTTGACCTCCCACACTCGCCGCGCGGTTTGCGCGTTCTGCGCCACCAACGGTTCGACGTCCTGGAGCACACCGGCGACATTGACGAGGCCCGCCAGTTCAGGGCCGGTCGAGCGCAGCCGCGCGGCGGCGAGATCCACTGCCGCGCCGTCGCTCACATCCAGAACCATCGGATGGACCCGGTCCGGGAACTGCGCGGCCTCCGGGGTGGCGCCGACCTGATCGAGATCGGCGGCAAGGACCGTCCAGCCGTCAGCGGCCAGCCGCACCGCGACGGCGTGGCCGATGCCGCCCGCGGCACCGGTCACGAGCACGGCGTGCCCCGCGGCGCGCCGGGCGTCCTGAGTCTCGGGCTTCATCGGGCTGCGCTCAGTCCCGGCAGGAGGGATCGACGCGCTCCAGCTTGCGCAGCAGCGAGGGCCATTCGCGGTCCTCGGAGACACCGAGATCGTCGACCCACTGGCGGGTCGTCAGCTCGACAACCTCCGGATCGGGCACGCGCAGCGGACGGCCGGTGGCCTGGGCAAGCAGCTGCGCCCGCGCGGCCTTCTCCAGGTAGAACATCTCGGTGAAGGCGTGCCCGACGCTGCGGCCGACGGTCAGGGTGCCGTGGTTGCGCAGGATCAGCGCGGCGTTGTCCCCGAGATCGGCGATGAAGCGCCGCTGTTCGTCCATCGTGAGGGCGATCCCCTCGTAGTCGTGGTAACCGAGGCGGCCGCTGAAGCGCATGGCGTGCTGGCTCAACGGAAGCAGCCCCTCCTCCAGGATGCTCAGCGCCATCCCGGCTTCGGTGTGCAGATGCATCACGCAAGAGGCGTCGGCCCGCGCGCTGTGCACGGCGCCGTGAATGACGAAACCCGCGGCGTTGGGCCGATACGGGCTGTCGCCGACCACGTTGCCGTCGAGGTCGATCTTGACCAGGTTGCCCGCGGTGATCTCGTCGAATCCCAGCCCCAAGGGGTTCACCAGGAAGTGATGCCCGGCTCCGGGCACCCGCGCCGAGATGTGGGTGTAGATCAGATCGTCCCAGCCGAACAGCGCGCAGAGCCGGTAGGCCGACGCGAGGTCCCGGCGCACGGCGATCTCTGCCTCCGATGCCGGCCCGTCGCCGGCCACGCGGCTGACCGGGAGATCGAAGCGGGTGTAAGCACTCGTGCTCGTGGTGGATTTCATTCCGCCGCCTCCTAAGTTAACTGAACGTACAGTTCACTTTAGCTCGGCTGTCAAGCGACCGGGCGGGTCGCGGGGGAGCCGTCGCTGTAGTGCACTGTGTCCGGTGGAAATGCCCGTTGCGTTGATGTCGAGGTGCTGCCGATGTCCCGTCCTCCGGAAACCCCGAACGCCGGCCGGCGCGGCTCGGCGCGGCGCACGGCGCCGCGGGCGGAAGCGGCGATCCTGGACGCTGCCTACGAGCTCCTGCTGACGCGAGGGCTGGAGGCGACGACGGTCGAGGCGATCGCGCAGCGCGCGGGTGTCAGCAAGGTGACCGTCTACAAGTGGTGGCCCAACCGCGCCGCGGTGATCATGTCCGCGTTCCTCCGCAGGTCCGGCGAGGTTTTGCCCTATCCGGAGAACTTCACGCCGGCCCACGTCGAGGACCGGTTGCTGGCGATGGCCGAGGCGTTCCGCGGTGCGACTGGCAAGGTGGTCGCCGCGCTGATCGCCGAAGGGCAGTTCGACCCGGAAATCGCCGATGCTTTCCGGGAGGGCTATGTCAACGCGCGCCGCGAGGAAGGGATCGCGACCGTGCGGGCGGCGGCGAGGGCCGGGGTGATCCGGCCCGCCGACCCGGATGTCGTGCTCGATCTCCTCTATGCTCCGCTCTATTTTCGGCTGACGGTCGGCCATCGCCCGCTCACCGACGAGGCCGTGCGCGAGCACGTCGGCCTGGTGCTTCGGGCCTTAGCTCCCTGAGGCCAGCCGGTCGAACGCGAGCTGCGCCAGCAGCGCGGCGTGCAGCGGCAGGGTGCGGTCGGTGAACCGCGCTTGTGGCGAGTGGACGCCCGGGGCGGTGGCCGGGTCGAGATCCGGGGGAGTCGTACCCATGAACACCAGTGCTCCCGGGACCCTGGCCAGCACTTTCGAGAAGTCTTCGGAGCCCATCAACGCTGGGTGCGCGGGGTCGACGGCGTTGCGGCCGAGGACCCGGGACGCCGTTCGCACGGCGAACTCCGTCTCCGCCGGGTCGTTGCAGGTCACGGGATAGTGATCGGCGAACACCGAGCCGGCCTCCATCCCGTGGGCCCGGGCGATGTGCGACGCGAGGTCTTGGACCTGGGTGCGCAGTTGCCCGACCGCGTCCGCCGACAGCGCCCGGACGCTCGCCTCCAGCGTCGCGGAGCCCGGGATGACGTTGACCGCGTCGCCGGCTTGCAGGCGCGTGACCGACAGCACCACCGGATCGAACACCCGGTGCCGCCGCGTGACGTGAGATTGCAGTGCCAGCACGATTTCCGCGAGCACCGGCACGGGGTCGAGGGTGTCATGCGGCGCGGAGGCATGCCCGCCTGCTCCCCGCACGGTGATGCGCAACGTGCCCATGCCGGCCAGGATCGCGCCGGGCCGCGTCCACATCGTCCCCGCGCGCCCCGGCCCGACGTGGAGGGCGTAGGCCGCGACAGGAGGCGTCGCGGTGGTCTTGAGCAGCCCCTCGTCCAGCATGACTTGGGCCCCGTCGTGTCCTTCCTCGCCGGGCTGGAACATCAGCACGACCCGCCCCCGCAGCTGGGACCGCACCTCGGTGAGCAGCCGGGCGGCGCCCACGAGACCGGCCATGTGCAGATCGTGGCCGCAGGCGTGCATGCAGCCGTTGTCCGAGGCGAAGGGCTCTCCGCTGTCCTCGCCGATCGGCAATGCGTCCATGTCGGCGCGCAGCAGCACGGTCTCGCCGGGCAGCTGGCCCTCCACCACCGCCACCACCGACGTACAGGCCGAACCGGTGCGAATGGCGAGTCCCAGCCCGGACAACGCGTCCAGCAGCGCCGCCTGCGTCCGGGGCAGCCGCAACCCGACCTCCGGGACGGCATGGAGGTGGCGACGGAGCCGGACCAGGCCGGGAAGGTGCGGCTCCGCGCGCTCGACCAGATTCACCGCTGCCGGTCCAGAGACGGGAAGGCCGGCGCGGTCCGCTGGGTCGCCACCCATACGGCCTTGGACTGGGTGAATTCCTCGACCACGCCCCGGCCGCTGGCCCGGCCCCAGCCGGAGGACTTGAACCCGCCGAACGGGGCCGATGGATGGCCGACCTTGTAGCAGTTGACGTAGCACGTTCCGGCCTGGATCGCCGAGGCGAACCGGTGGGCACGGGCGACGTCGCGGGTCCAGACCGCACTCGCGAGGCCGAATTCGGTGCCGTTGGCACGGGCGAGCGCCTCGTTCTCGTCGGAGAACGTGTCGATCGCCAGTACCGGACCGAAGACCTCGGTGTGTTCCAGCGAGTGGTCCGCGGCGACCCCGTCGAGCAACACCGGCGTGCACCAGTTCCCGGTGCGCATCGGGCCGGTCGCGATGCCCGCGGGCAGCGGCAGGTCCGCAAGCTGCCGGGCGCCCTCGGCGACTCCGAGCGCGACGAGTTCCCGCACCCGCTCGTACTGTGCTCTGTGCACGATCGGGCCGAGTTCGGTCTCCGGATCGAGCGGGTCGCCCACCCGCAGTACCCGCGCCCCCGCCACGATCCGGTCGAGGAGCTTGTCCCGGATGCTGTCCTGCACGAGCAATCGTGAACCGGCCTGGCAGGACTGCCCGGTGCCGGAGAAGACGGCACTCAGCGCTCCCGCCGCGGCGTCGTCGAGGCCGGCATCGGCGAAGACCACGTTCGCGCTCTTTCCGCCGAGTTCGAGAATGCTCGGGATTCCAGCCGCGGCGGAGGCGGACGCGACCGCGCGCCCCGTGCCTACCGACCCGATGAACACGACCTTGCCGACCCGCCGATCGGTGGTGAGCGCGGCGCCGACGGTGGCGCCGAGCCCGGGAGCCGCGACGAAGGCGCCGAGCGGCAGCCCGGCCTCGTGCAGGATCTGGGCGAACCGGATCGTGCTCGCCGGGGTGAACTCACTCGGCTTCACCACCACCGCGTTGCCCGCGGCCAGCGCCGGCAGTCCGTTCGCGGCGGCAGTCAGCAGCGGCGCGTTCCACGGTGTCACGGCGACGATCACGCCGAAGGGCTGCAACAGGCTGTAGGCATGCCAGCTGCCGGCGCCGCCGAGGGTTTCCCCGTTGATGCGCTCGGCCCATCCCCCGTAGAACTTCAGCATCGTCACGACCGCACGCAGCTCCGCCGTCGTATCCCGCAAGGGCTTCCCGGTGGTCAAGGTCTCCAGCCGGGCCAGGTCACCGGCGCGGGCCTCGACCAGCTGTGCCGCGGTGCGCAGCGCGTCGGCGCGGCCGGCCGGACCCAGCGCCGTCCAGCGCGCGAACCCCTCGACCGCGGCGGCGAGCGCGAGGTCCGCGCCTTCCCGTCCGGGATCCGGCCACTCGGTCACCAGCGCGTGCGAGGTCGGGTCGTGCAACGGGAATCGGTCACCGCGTCCGGGATGGACCTGCTGCCCCGAGCAGATCCCGATCCCGCCGGGCACTTCCCGCTCCAGTGCGTGCCGGACCATCGCCGCCCGGTCGTCGCCGCTCAGCGGGCGGTCCACAGTGGAGGTCATCAGTCGTTGCCTTCCTGGTCGGGTGCGGCATCCGGGCGCAGAGCTGCCGAGGAGAGGCAGTCGGTCGCGCTCGTGAACGCCGAGGGCGCGAGATTGCAGTCCGTTTCCGGTCCGAGCTGGGCGAGAGCGCGGTCCCACGCTTGCTTGCTCGCGCTGAGCACGCTCGGCCGGGCGCCCGCCGCGGTCGCGACGTCGATCCCGAGCGCGACGTCGCGAGCCATGAGGCCGACGGTGAAGCCGCCGACGAGTTCTCCCTTGAGGATCGCGCCCTCGAAGTTGACCTGGCTCACCGCGCTCCGGCCGGATCCGGTGTTGAGCGCCGTCATCGCTTGCGGGAGGTCGATTCCATACGCCGCGAGCACGTCGACGGCCTCCGCGACGGAAGCAATGTTGACGGCGCACAACATGTTGTTCAGCAGTTTGACGATGTTCCCGGAACCGGCGGGCCCGAGATGACTCCACTGTTTCGTCAAGATCGACAGCACGGCGGCGGCGGAATCCACCGCGGCGTCGGTCCCGCCGGCGAATGCGGTGAGAGCGCCCGACCAGGCTCCGGTCCGGCCTCCGGACACCGGAGCGTCGACGAAGGCGACCCCCGCCTCCGCGCACCGGGCGGCCATTTCCCTGCTGGTACCGGGGTCCGAGGTGGTGGTATCGACGATCACCCGCGGTCGTGCGCCCTCCAGCAGTTCGGGCACCACGGACCGGACGGCGCCGGCGCCAGGCAGCGAAAGCACGACTTGCTCGGCGGCCAGCACCGGCAACTGTGCTACGCACCCGATGCCGTTGCCGCCCGCCTCGGCGACCGCGGCCGCGTCGAGGTCATAGCCGGTGACCCGCCATCCTGCTTGATCGAGGGTCACCGCCATGCCGAGCCCCATGTTCCCCAGCCCGACGACGCCGACGCTTGCGGTCTTCCCGGCGGGCAGGTTGTCCTGATTGCGGTACACAATGCTCCTTTGTGGATGGTCCGGGTCACCGGACGAACAGATCGGCGACGACCGCGGCCAGCAGGAATGTGGCGGTGAACGAGGTGAGAGCGACGAGCACGACGCGCCAGCTGAGCCTCTTGAGCGCGGCCCGCTCCTTGCCCAGCGACAGCCCGGCCAGCGCGAGCACCGGCGTCACCAGCGACAGGAAACTGATCCCCGAGACGAGTTCGGCGACGAGTCCGGAAACCGGGCTGAACGGTGCGGCCACCAGAATCCCGGTCACCACCGTGGTCGCCAGCACGGGAATCCTGGGCGCGATCTTGCTGAGCGCGAACGCTCCGTAGGTCACGAGGGCCAGCAGTACCAGCGCGAGAACCGTCTGCATGCTGATCTTGCCGGTGCTGATCGTGTTCGCCAGCCCCATCAGAACGACGAAAACCAGCAGAACGACAGGCATCCGCCGAAGATCCTTGGTCACGCTCACCTCGGATGCCGCCGGAGTCCGGCCGGCCGCCTCAGGGGTGGCGGGGTTTCTTCCCCCGCCGGTGCCTGCCGCGACGAGCGGGCCGTCGGCCACGAGGCGCTCGCGCACCCGGAACAGCCGGCACCACCAGCGATACATCCGCTCGGCGAGGGGCAGCGCCACGAAACAGGTGACGAAGGTGCCGATGGTTTGCGTCATCAGGTTCGAAGCCGAGGCGAAGGCGAGAATCTGGCTCTCCATCCCGGGATGCGAGGTCGCGATCGCCGCCGACGCCGCGGCCATCATCGAGCCGGAGCCGACACCCGCGCCCATCGCCAGTGCGAGCGGATGAAGCCAGCCGATCGAGCCGAGATATCCGGCGAGCACGGTGAGATACAGCGCGCCGAACACCGATCCGAAGACGTAAACCCCCAGCGTTCCACGGTATTCCGACGACGCGGCGCCGTAGCGTTCGGCGGTGTAGGCGAGATTCGCCTCCCGGTCGATGGAATAGGTCGCGCCGATCGACGCCCGGCCCATCCGCAGCACGACGGCGACCGGCAGCGCGAGGATCACCGTACCGAACAGATGCGCCACTTCCTGGAGAGCGAGGACCCAGGTCACGTCCTTCAGTTCGGTGAGCGAACCGCCGACGGTGACGCCGACGAGAACCAGGAAGACCATGATACCGACCGACACCAGGTCAAGCGCTTTCCGCTGCAGCTCGGCGGAAACGGGCCGGATCCGCTGAAAGCTGAGCGCGCCACCGAGCAGAATTGCCCAGATGATCGGGAAAAGAATTAATTTGCCGGGCCCGAGCGAAATCGACCGAGTGCCCACAATTTCGGCGAGCGCAGTGATGGCGGCGGCCACAAGAACAGTCGGTAAAAAGGCATTCTTGAGCATAAGACACCTCGCTGTACAAGGTAAATCGACGTGCCTGACGTCGAGAAAGCCGACCGCCATCCGGGCGGCGGGCAGTTACGAGGATTCGTACGTTTGCAGGATCTCCCAGGACTGCTGTGCCGCGGCTAGCTGTTCCCGGGTGCGATCGACGTCGACGTTCGCCAACCCGTCGACGATGCCGTACATGAGCGAGGTCGCCGCAGTGACTGACTGGAAGAAGGAAACACCTTCGCTTGGTACGACCAGAATGTGATCCGCGAGTTCGGCGAACGGACCGCGGCGCAGATCCGTGACAGCTATGACGCGCGCCCCGCGATGCCTGGCCAGCCGAGCCGACCTGACGAGGTCGCCGATGGGGCGCCAGGCGGTGAGCACGACCAACGTGTCCTCCGGGCCGAAGCCCGTCAGCGCCGCCGAGAGATGTACCGCACCCCTGGTCTCGGCAGTGATCGGGTATCCGAGAGCGGAACCGAGATGGGCCAGCACCTGACCGGGCGCGGCGAAAGTCCCCGTGGCGGCAACGACCACCCGGGCGGAGCCCGCGATCCGCCTGATGACCGCGTCGATCTCGGCGGGCTCGACGGACTCCAGCGCGTCCTTGAGATTCTGGATGTCCTGCTGGAAGGCGGAATGCCCGGGCCCGAGCGGCCCCTTCCGGCGGGTTTGGAAAGTCTCCTCCGACGTGAGCGACGCCAGATACTTGGCTCGCAGCTCACGCTGGAGTGCGGGCCATCCCTCGAAACCCAGTGCCTGGGCGCATCGCACGACGCTGCTCGGGTTCACCTGGGCACGCGAGGCGATATCACCGACCTCGCCGTACGACGCGATCTTGGGATTGGTGATCAGCGTCTGCAGAACCCGGTCGAGTGCGGGCGACAGCCCTTTGTGAGGGCGCAGCGCCTCAAGCCACACAGCAACGTTGCGGGGTTCCATGGCTGCAACCATAGGTGCAGAAAATCAAATCTGCAACTGTTCGTGCAAGATCGGTGAGTCTCCGGCCATGGGGCGGTGCCGGATCGCGGCATCACGCTGATGCTTGCGAGTGCCCGGCACGAAGGGCTCGGGCATCCGGGCACTGCGTCGCAGGACCCGCTGCCGCGCTATGCGAAGGACCTTCCAGCGATACCGCCAGCCGGCCGGAAGCCGGCACGCCCTGAGCTCCGCCCGGTTGCCCGGGACGGAAAGATCCGGCTTGGAGCTCGCCGGCATCGGGCCGATCCGCGCTGGCCTGATCACGAGGGCCGCGGCAGAAGGACGTGCGGTCGCGCGCACCGCTGCCGGTTGACATCGTGTCCAGCGGGAGCCTAGCCTCCTCCACTCAAATGCAAAAACCCTTTTTCAAGGCTGGGCAGCGACTGCTCCGGTGGCGCGGTGCGGCTGCCCGCTCCCGGGGGGTATTGAGCTGACCGGAGGTGGAACATGCGTGTCGTCGTCCTCGGCACTGGGCGGATGGCGGTCGGCATTGCCGCCGCGGCCGCCGGGGGTTCACACCCCACCACGGTGGTGGGGCGTAACGCGGAACGGGCTCGTCAGGCTGCGCGGGAGGCAACGACCCGGGCTGGGCGGCCGGTGCACGGCGGCCCGCTCGACGCGTCGGCGATCGGGGTGGCCGACCTGGTGATCGAGACGATCGTGGAAGACGCCGGGGCCAAAATGGACGTTCTCCGGCTCGTCGGCGAGCTGGGCGGGCCGGGGCTGCTGGTCGCCACGAACACGTCGAGCCTGTCGCTGACGGAGCTGTCCGCGGTGCTCGACCGTCCGGAGCGTTTCTTCGGCCTGCACTTTCTCAATCCGGCGGACCGGACCTGTCTCGTCGAGGTCGCCGGCGGCGCCTCGACCTCGGCCGGGGCGCTCGACGCGGCAGCGGCCTTCGTCGAGTCGATGGGGAAGCACCCGATCCGGGTCAACGCGGAGGTGAAAGGCTTCGTCTGGAACCGGATCCAGTTCGCCGTCTTCCGGGAATGCTTGTCCCTGCTGGAACACGGCGTGGCCGACGCTGCCGACATCGATCTGGCCGTCAGTGCCGGGCTGGCACCGCGCTGGATGGCGATCGGGCCGCTGGGGACCGCTGATCTCGGCGGCCTCGGCACCTTCGTCCGGGTTTCCGGCCAGCTGTTCCCGGAACTGTCCAACGCCGCCGAGGTGCCCGGGTCGGTGGTCGCCGGCGAGGCGCTGCGCCCGCTCGCCGGCGCAGACCGCGCGGAGGTGCTCGAACTCAGGGAACGGATGCTCGAAATCGCCGCGCGCGTGGTCAAGGCCAAGGCCGGCCATTGACTGCAAAATCGCTTTTGCATAGGATGTGCCCATGGTAGAGTTCAGACACCCTCACGTCGTCCCGCCGCTGAGTGCGGACGGCCCGATTCACGTGCTGGTCGCCGGCGTGCCCTACAGCTACAGCAAGCCCTTTCCCGACGGCACCTGGCTGACCGAGCGGCACCGCGAGGCGATCCAGTCGGTGTCACCGCGGATCAATCTGATGCACATGTCGCGGGACGAGCTCGCATCGGGAGCCGAGCCCGCGTTCCCGCCGGAGGTGATCCTCACCGAGACCACCGGCACCGCGAGCGAGTGGGACGATTCGGAATGGCTGCGGTTTCTGGTCCGGGGCCGCGACATTCAGCGGCTCCAGGGACCGAAACTGCGTTGGCTCCAATCCTGCAGCCACGGCATCGAGAAGGTCGCGCCGATTCTGGCGCCGCACGTCACGATGGTCCGGGCGGTCGACATCCACAGCGCGGGGCTCGCGGAGAGTGTTCTCGCGGCGATGCTCCTGCACGCCAAGCGCCTGCTGGAGCGGGTCGAGAACCAGCGTGCGCACCGGTGGGACATGATCGAATACGGCGAGTTGCACGGCAAGACGGCCGTTGTGCTCGGCGCCGGGAGTCTCGGGAACGGATTCGCCAAGCTGGCCCGTGCGTTCGGCATGCGGGTGGCCGGCGTCCGGCGCAATCCCGAACCGCATCCGCTGTACGACGAAATGCACGGCGGTGGGCTCGAGGACCTGTTGCCCCGCGCCGATTATCTGATCGCCGCGCTGCCGAAGACCCCCGAGACCCTCGACCTCGTCACGGCCAAGCAGCTCGCCCTCCTCCCGCCGCACGCCTTCGTGGCCAACATCGGGCGAGGCGAGGTGCTCAACGAGGCAGACCTCGCCGCGGCGCTGCGCGAGGGGGTCATCGCCGGCGCGTACCTGGATGTCTTCGTGCAGGAGCCGCTCGGCGAAGACAGCGAGCTCTGGGACACGCCGAACCTGTTGATCACACCGCACGACGCGCACTTCTCCGCGAGCGTGGGCGATCGCAACGTCGACCTGCTGTGCGAAAACCTCCGTCATTACCTCGCCGGGGAGCCTCTGCGCGGGGTACCCGATTTCGAAGCCGGATACTGAGGTGCGACCGTGACGAAACGGGTTCTCGTGTGCGGCGCGGGCATCGGCGGCCTCACCGCCGGTCTCCGTTTCCGCCAGCTCGGCTGGGAAGTGCTGTTGTTCGAGCGCGAGCCGGAGATCCGGACCGCCGGCGCGGGGCTGAACCTGTGGCCGAACGGCGTCCGCATCCTGCGTGAGCTCGGGGTCGGCGAGCAGCTCGCGTCGATTTCGACCTCGCTCAGCCGCTACCGTACCTTCAGTTCGACGGGCGAGGTTCTCGACGTCCGGGACATCACCGCGTGGTCGGCGCGGTTCGGCGGCGTACTGGCCGGCGTCTACCGGCGCGATCTGAACCGGATGCTGGCCGACGCGCTGGGCCGCGAGCGCATTCACCTCGACCATGCGCTGACCGGGGTGGAAGAATCCGCCGACCGGGTCACCTGCCGATTCTCCAACGGCCGCGTGGTGCACGGTGATGTCCTCATCGGCGCGGACGGAATCCATTCCGTGGTCCGCACGTCGTTGTTCGGCGAGCGCGAATTCAGCTCGGACGGTCTCGTGCGCTGGCGCGGCCTGTTCGACCTGGCGGACACCGGCATCGACCCGATGGCCGAAGCGGAGGTATGGGGACCGGACGGGCATTTCGGTTATCTGCCGATGGGAAAGGGCCGGGCCTATTGGTTCGCGGCAGGGGACGGACTCGTCGACGATGTCGAGGCGTTCTTCGCCCGTTTCGGCGCCTGGGCAGGCAGCCCGGTGCCGGATCTGCTGCGGGCAACGGACCGGCCGACGATCATCCGGAATGCACTGCACGATTTCGTCAAGCCGCTCAAGGAATGGTGTTCCTCGCGCATTGCCCTGCTCGGTGACGCCGCGCATCCGATGTTGCCGGGGCTGGCGCAGGGAGCCAACCAGGCACTCGCCGATGTGAGTGCGCTCGGCCGCGCGCTCGAGTCCGGGAGGGACGTCCCCGCTGCGCTCGCGGCCTACCAGGAGGAACGGATCGCGGCCGTGGAACCGGTGGTCCGGCTGTCCCGGTCGCTGTTCGACTTCGGAAGCGAAAACCTCGATTCCGAGCTGGGGTCCGGGAATCCGTTGTTCGCGCGTTACGAACGCTATGTCGAAGGGGTGTACTGACCCGGCTCGAAGGCAGGGGAGGCCGGGAAAGTGACCGTTGACACAGTTGGAAAAGCGCTTTACCGTTGAGTGGTGGGAACAGCGGGCCCCGGTATCGAAGACCTGCGCGGGGATTGCTGCGGCTGATCAGCCGGCGCGCCACCGGATCGCGGTACCACTGCGATCACTTCCGATTGCTCGCGACCACTGCCCTGTCCAGTCTCCTGGAAATGAAGCCACATGTCCCGTGATACCGGTATTCCCGTCCCCTTGGACGTCACTTATTCCGATGATCCGACGGTAGTGAAGAGGTCGGCCGCCGAGGACTACACGAACCACGTGGTCCCGCTGACCTGGCGCAGCAGCACAAGGTCGCTCTCCATGGCCTGGTATTCACTGCTGAGCGGAATGTTCTATCTGGTCACCGCGGCCACGCTGACCGCGACGGTGGGTGCCGTCGATGCGTTGATCGGAATCGTGCTCGCGTGTGCGATCTACGGCGTTCTGGGTTTCGTGTTCTCGAAGTTCGCCGCGCGCACCGGCCTCACCGCGTTTCTGTTCTCGCAACGGTTGTTCGGCACGAGAGGCGCGGTGATCGCCTCGATCATCCTTGCCGCGACGGGAATCTACTACGCGGTTTTCGAGATTTCCGTCGCGGCGGAAGCATTCCATGCCTATTTCGGGTGGTTCGACCTGTGGCTGTGGTACGCGCTCGTCATCGTGCTGAACCTGCCGCTCGTCATGGGCGGGGTCCGCAAGTGGATGGACAAGGGAAACCGGGTCCTGCTTCCGGTCTACGTCATCGGCCTGCTGGTGGCGGTGCTGGTGGCGAATGCGGGCAACCGGGACGCGTTCGGCTGGATCAGGCAGGCGCCGGCCGGGCCGGGGAACCTGGCGGCGCCAGGCTGGCTGTACGTCTGCTTCGTGTACCTGGGCATTCTGGTTTTCGTGTTGTTCACCATGGACTTCGCCCGGATGGGAAGGCCCCAGGACGTCCGGGTGAACGGCCTGGTCACGTTCGGGCCCCTGTTCTACGTGCTGACGTTGCTCGGCAACGGCCTGGCCGGAATCCTCATCGCGTATTCCGGGAAATTCCTCGGAGCGGCGTCCGAAGCGACGGTGCTGACCACGATCGTCGCCCTCCTCGGCGGGTGGGGGATTCTGTTCATCTGGGTGAACCAGGCGCGGGTGAACGCCGGGAATCTCTATGTCGCGTCGATCAACCTGGTGGTGTGCTTCCGCAAGCTGTTCCGGATCCGGTTGTCGCGGATCGGCGCCACCTTGCTCTGCGGGGCGGTGGCGTACCTGATGATCCTCACCGATGTGCCGAGCTATCTGCTGCTCGCCCTGGCCTGGCAAGGCGTGTTCGTGGCGGGCTGGATCGGGATCGCGCTCGTGCACATCGCGATGTCCCGCAAGAGTCCCGGCGCCACGCTGCCGGAGTTCCGCCCCGGCCGGCTGGCGAGTGTGGCCGCGAGCACCTGGCTCTGGGTGGCCGTTTCCGTGCTGGGCATCCTGTTCAACCAGTACGGCGGCGCGATCGGCCGGACCTGGTCGACGCCGGCCACCCTGCTCGTCGCCGCTGGGGCGTACGCGGTGATCTACCGCAGGCAGTCCCGCACCGTCGTGCTCCGGCGGCAGCACGACCCGCGCGACGAGGTCGCCGACATCTGGGCGGCGCGGGTGAAGTGTCATGTCTGCGCGGAAAGCTATGCCGCAGTGGAAATGGACCGGGATCCGCGAAGCACCGAACTGAAGGCGATTTGCGCCTCGTGCGCAGGGCTGAGCAGGGAGTTCCATCGTGCCTGCGTCGCCGAACACGAATCCCGGCAGCGGGATCCGGCGGCCGGAAAGCGGGTGACCACGTGACCACGCCGGTTCTCGTTCTCGTGCACGGCTCCTGGCACGGCGGGTGGGCGTGGGACGGCGTTCGCCCGCACCTGGACGCGGACGGCTGCCGGACCCTCGCGCCCACCCTTCCCGGGCAGGGCTGCGGCACGCGGATCCGGTGACCGCGGCCGTCGAGACGGTGCTCGCCGAGGACGTTTCCGATCTCATCCTCGCGGGGCACAGTTTCGGCGGCTCAGTCGTGCACCGGGCGGCCGAAGAGCTTGGCGACCGCGTCGGCGGGCTGTTCTTCCTGACCGCTTTCGTGCTCCATGACGGGGAAAGCGTGGCGGACACTGTCTACCCGGGGCTGGCGGCGAGCCGCGCGGGCAAGCCCCGGCTACAGCGTGTCCTGCCCGTGGGACGTCTTCCGCCAGTCCTGCATGAACGAGGCAGCGGAAGCGGAGGCGCGCGGTGTGGATGCGGCAGCAGCCGCACCAGTGCGTGACCTACACGGACAAAGCCGAGCTCAAACGGTTCCCGGACCCCGGCGTTCCGATCACGTATGTCGCAGCCGGGCAGGATCTGACACTGGGCGATCCGGCATCCCGGGATGTCGTCGCGTCTTCCTGCGCGGGCGCGGGTGTTCGAGATCTACGGCGACCATCAGATGATGTGCGCCCGGTCTGCCGTGGTGGCCGAATTGCTCAGGAGTCCCGGCGGCACTGCGCAAACCCGGGTGCTCACCCCGAAGCGCCCCGCGCGGTGGAATCGCGTACCACCAGGTCGGCCGGGATCAGCTCGCCCTGCTTTTTCCCGCCCGCGGAACCGCCTTCGATGGTGTCGATGAGCATCGAGAGGGCTTTCACGCCGATGACGGCCGGGTGGAGGTCGAGGGCGGTGATCATCGGGTTCGGGATGCGCAGCAGCGGCGAATCCGTGATGGACGCGATGCCGAGCTGGTCCGGGACGCTGATCCCCAGGTCCCGGGCCGCCGTCATGGCGCCGATGGCGAGGGCGTCGAGCGTTGCGTACACACTGTCGATCTCGCCGCGGCGGGTCCGCAGCGCGGCGGACATCGCTTGGCGGCCCGACTCGTCGGTGAGCCTGCCGTCGACCTCGACGATCCGGTCCGGGATCGTCCGCTCGGCGCACCAGCCGCGGTAGGTCCTCGTGACGCTCTCGACGTAGGAAAGACCCCGGCCGCCGGTGAGGACCGCCGGGCGGCGGTAACCCTGGTCCCAGAGGTGGTCGAGGACCATTGTCGTCGCCGCGTCGTGGTCGGTGTCCACGAAGGGGATCGAGCTGCTGCCGGTCACGATGCGGCCCATGGTGACCACCGGTTTGCCCTGGCCGCGCATCGCGCCGAGCAGGGTCTCCTGCCCGAGCGGGTCGATCACCGTCGCCCCTTCGAACCCGAGGCGTTCGATGTGCGCGACCGGCGCCTGCGGCGGCAGCACCACCAGGGCGTACCCGCGCTCCAGCGCGTGGCTCGAAGCTGCGTTGAGGATGTCGGTGATGTAGGCGAGGTCGGGAACGAGGGTCTCCGGTCCGAACCCCGACGCTTGGATGGCCAGCAGCGTGGAACGCCCGGTGGCGAGCCCGCGGGCGGTGAAGCTGGGGGTGTAGCCGAGGCGTTCCGCCGCCTGCCGCACGTGGTCGCGAGTCTCCTGCGGCAGCCGTCCCTTGCCGCTCAAGGCATGCGAAACCGTGGTGATGGAAACGTTGGCCGCGGCTGCGACATCGTGGATGCTCGGGCGTCTCGTGTTCATGGTGCGGTCAGCC
Organism: Amycolatopsis rubida; assembly: GCF_900115345.1. Lineage (GTDB taxonomy): Bacteria > Actinomycetota > Actinomycetes > Mycobacteriales > Pseudonocardiaceae > Amycolatopsis > Amycolatopsis rubida. The sequence goes on from NZ_FOWC01000015.1 coordinate 48,472, forward strand.
TATCCCAGCCGCTTCGATCGTTCAGGCAGTGCGCGCGACGTCGGTTGACGCCCGGGTACCGGGCGGATAATCTTCTGGTAAAGCACTTTTGCAGTATGCCTGGCTGGGCCGGGGTGAGGAGGTGCGATGGGGCAGCTGCCGATCAGGGTGGTGCTGGCCCAGCTGCAACCGGTACCGGCTTCGGTCCCACGCAATATCGCGGCGGTCGCGCACACGCTGGCCTCTTTTCCGGAAGCGGATCTCGCCGTCTTTCCGGAGCTTTTTCTTTCGGGTTACGGGCTCGATTACGTCCGCGATGTCGCTCTCGATCTCGGGTCGGAAGAACTGGCTGCGATATGCGCGCTGGCCGCGCGGTATTCGACCGCGACGGTGCTCGGGTTTCCGGAGGCGGGGGCCGGGATCTACAACTCGCTCCTGTGCGTCGACCGGGACGGCAGGGTCGCCGGGGTGCATCGCAAGACGCATCTGTTCGGCAGGGAGCGCGCGGTTTTCCGGCCTGATGACGAGGTTGCCGCGGTGGAGCTGGCCGGTCTCCGGATCGCGCCGATGACCTGTTTCGAGGTCGAGTTCCCCGAGGTGGCCCGCACTCTCGCGAGGCAGGAACCGGACCTGTTCGTCGCGGTGGCGGCGAACATGGATCCCTACGGTCCCGAACACCGGATCGCCATCCGGGCGCGCGCACTCGAAAACCGCACGCCATTGGTGTATGTGAATCGGACCGGTGTCGAGGACGGGCTCCGGTTTACCGGTGAATCCTGTACGGTCGGCGCGAACGGTGCCGTTCTGCACTCTCTCGGAGGCGCGGCTCAGGTGATTTCCGTCGATGTTTCCCTGAATCGGTCCGCTCCGGCCGAAGTCGATTACCGCCGGCATCTGCGGCCTGAGCTGTACCACGGTTGACACCGCTCCGGTCGGCTGCTTACGCTTGCCTAAGCGCTTTTGCATCCGGATCGGTGCACTGGGGAAAGGTGAAGGAATGAACCGGCGTTACGACTGGCCCGACGTGGATCAGGCCGCCCTTCGGGCAGCGCGCACGGCTCGGCTGAAGGAGTTCTGCGACGAAGCCGGGCTGGATCACATCCTCCTGCAGGAGCCTGACAACATCCGGTACGCCACCGGCTATCGTTCGCACCTCACCGCGGACTCCGCGTGGCACGCGGCATTGGTCTCCGCGGACGGCGAGGCTGAGGTCTTCGTGGAGTACGTCGACGAGACGATCGAGAATCCCATCGCCGACCTGCCGAACGTGCGCGCGCTGCACCCGCACCCGGGATGGAGCCCCGCGAGCGCGAACCCGCGCACCTGGGTGCGGCTCGTGGCCGGGCGGATCGCCGCCGCGGGCGCCCGGCGGATCGGTGTCGACGCCATCGACGTGGCACTCGTCGAAGCACTCCGCCGGGCGTGCCCGTCGGTCGAGTTCGTTCCGTCGAGCACGGCGTTCTACCGGGTCCGGCGGGTCAAGGACCCGCTGGAGATCGTGCTCGTCGAGGCTGCGTCGCGGGTCAACTCGCTGGCGATGGACGCGGCGATGTCGATCGTGGCGCCGGGCGTGACGGACGACGAGATCCTCGGCGAGGCGGCCAGGGCACAGCTGAAAGCCGGCGTCGAGTTCGTCACGCATTCCGTGTGCAATGTGCGTGGCGGGAGCGGTGCCTGGTTCGCCAGGAACGCGTCCCTGCGGGAAGGGGACGCGTACTTCTTCGACATCGGCTGCTACGGCGTCGGCGGATACGGGTCCGATGCGGCCAGGACGGCGTTCGTCGGCGAGCCCCGGCGCGAGGTTTTCCAGGCGTACCAGCACCTTCTGGCGGCGTACGAGATCGCGCGGGACCTCGCTCGCCCCGGCGTCCGGATGTCGGCCATCCACCGCGCGGTCAACGATTACCTGTCGCGGCAAGGGCTCGGCCGCACGCCTTACGCGATCGGGCACGGAATCGGGCTCCGCCTGTGCGAACTGCCGGTCGCCGCGAATGCCTCGCTGATGGATGTCGACGACACCCTCGAAACCGGGATGTGCATTGCGCTCGAACCCGAGACGAGCGTGGAAGCCGGCGGCGCGATCGTCGTGGTCAAGGTGGAGGACAACTTCGTCGTGGAGGAGACCGGGCTGCGCGCCCTGACCACTCCGTACCCGGCGGAGGCGGCGCTCGTGTGACGGCCAGGAGCGTCCCGGTGCGCTGGCTCGTGGAGCAGCGGCAGCTCGGGCTGTCCGTGGCCGGCGGGGAGAAGGGGCTGGACCGGGAGATCGGCTGGGCGCACAGCATCGAGCTGGCCGATCCCCGGCGGTGGCTCCGCGGTGGCGAGTTGCTGCTGACGACCGGGTTGCGGCTGCCGCCAGGGGACGGCCGCCGCTATCTCCAGCGGTTGGCCGAGGCGGGGGTCGCGGCACTGGGGTTCGGGGTCGGTTTGTCGCACGCGGCGATCCCGGCGCAGCTCGTCGAGGCCGCCGGCGAGCTGGCGCTGCCGGTGCTGGAGGTGCCGCTGCGGACGCCGTTCGTGGCGATCGTGCGAACGGTCACCGATCGCCTCGCCGAACAGGAGTACGAGGGCGTGGTGCGGGCTTCCCGGGCGCTGCCCCGGATGACGAGGGCCGCGCTCCGGGGCGGCCCGGCGGCGGTGGTCCGGAGCCTCGTGGCCGCCACGGGTTCCGACGTCGTCCTCTGCGCCCCGAACGGGAACGTCCTCGCCGCCCATCCGCCTGCCGCGGCGAATCTGCCGGTCCGCGACGATCTGGCGGCGGCCTGCCGAAACGCCGGGACGACGTGCTCCCGCGCCGGAGCACATGGGGTGGTGACCGTGCACCCGATCCGGGCGGGCCGCCGGGTGCGCGCACTCCTGGTGCTGGCGGCCAGGAGGGACCTCGCCTCGGCCGATCATCTGCTGATCGGGCACGCGGTGTCGCTCATCGCGATGGAGCAGGAAGGACCGCCCGGGATGCGGGAAACCCGGCGCGAGCTGAGCGGCCTGGTCCTTTCTCTGGTGCTGGAGGGCGACCTCGACGCCGCGAAGGCCGAGCGGTACCTGCGGCTCGCCGGGCTTCCGGTCGGCGACGAACTCGTGGTGCTGGCCATCCGCGGACCGCTCGTCGCGGTGCCGGACCTTCCGCACGTCGCAGCGGCCCGCGACGGATACGCCGTCGTGGTGCTTCCGGGCGATCCGGCTGTCGAGCAGTGGCTGCGGGAAATCCGCCGGACCGGGGGCACGCCGGCCATCGGACTGGCGCGAACCAGCGTGGTATCCGGCCTGGCAGCCGCCGCGCGAAAAGCCGACGTGGCGGCCGGGGTCGCGCAGGCGCAGCGGAAGACACTCGTCGAGTTCGACGCGCTGGCTGGCCGGATCCTGGCCGGGCACCCGCAAACCCGGGCGGTCCTGCACGCCGTCGCGGAGACCCGCCTCCGCCCGCTGGCCGAGGTCGACGAGGCGGGAGGCACCGCTCTCGTCATGACCCTGCAGTCCTTCCTTGAGCACCACGGCCAGTGGGAGGCGGCGTCCGCGGCGCTCGGCGTGCACCGGCACACGCTGCGGAACCGGATGGAGCGGATCCAGGAGCTGCTCGGGACCGATCTCGCTTCCGCGCACGTGCGCGCCGAGCTCCTGCTGGCCTTGACTGCCTGGCGTCCGTCACACCTCCGCGGCGACGGCCGAGCGCAGCACTGACAGGCCTTCCGCCAGCAAGTCGTCCGAAATGGACAGTGGGGGCAGGAACCGGAGCACGTTGCCGAAGCTGCCCGCCGTGAGCACCAGCAGACCTTCCCGATGACAGCGGGCGGCGACGCGCGCGGTGAGACCGGGATCCGGCCGGCGGTCACCGTGGACCAGCTCGATCGCGATCATCGCGCCCCGGCCGCGCACCTCGCCGACGGCTTCGTGCGAGCGCTGGAGGTCGTGCAACGCCGGGAGCATGATCTCGCCGATCCGGCGGGCCCTGGCCAGCAGATCGTGTTCCTCGATCTCTTCGAACACGCCGAGCGCGGCCGCGCAGGCCACGGGATTCCCGCTGAACGTTCCGCCGAGGCCGCCCGCGGGCGCGGCGTCCATCAGGTCCGCCCGGCCGGTGACCGCGGCGATCGGCAGCCCGCCGCCGAGACCCTTGGCCGAGGTGACGAGGTCCGCCCGGATTCCTTCGTGCTCGCTGGCGAACCAGGAGCCGGTGCGGGCGATGCCGGCCTGGACCTCGTCCACGATCAGGATCAGCCCGCGGTCGGAGCAGATCTGCCGGACCGCCGGCAGGAATCCGGGCGCAGGCACGATGAACCCGCCCTCGCCCTGGATCGGCTCGACGACCACGGCCGCGACAGTGCCGGCGCCGACCTGGCGGTCGATGAGATCGGCGAGTGCGTCGGCGGCTTCCCGCGCGCAGTTCTCCGGCCCGGTGGGCCACCGGTAGGGGTAGGCCATCGGGGCGCGGTGGACGTCACCGACGAATGGCCCGAAACCCTGTTTGTACGGAATGTTCTTGGCAGTCAAGGCCATCGTGAGCAGGGTGCGGCCATGGAAGGCGTGATCGAACACGACGATCCCGGGTCGTCCGGTGGCCGCCCGGGCGACCTTGACGGCATTCTCGACCGCTTCGGCGCCGCTGTTGAACAATGCCGTGCGCGCTGCACCGGCGACCGGCGCCAGCTCGTTCAGCTTTTCGCAGACCGCGACATACGATTCGTAAGGATTGACCAGGTAGCAGGTGTGGGTGAACCGCCGGAGCTGCTCGGTGGCCCGCGCTACCACGTGTGGCGCGGAATTGCCGACGGTCGTCACCGCGATGCCGCTGCCGAAGTCGATGAACGCATTGCCGTCGACGTCGGCGATGACGCCACCGCTCGCGGATTCCACGAACACCGGAAGCGCGGAGCCGAGCCCGGCCGGGAGGGCCGCGCGCTGCCGGGCCAGCAAGGTCTGCGACCGCGGCCCCGGTACCTCGGTGCGGACGCGGCGGACTTGGTCGGTCATGTCGTGGCCTCCAGAAAGGACGGATTCGCTGCGGTACCGATGCAAACAGCGCCACGGCGGGAGATCGATGGCCGAAACGGCGTGCGGCAGCCGATCGCGCACGCCGATGCGTCCAGTGTGGACCGCGGCCGTGCCCGGCACGATGGACGAATCCTCGTCGATCAGGAAGGACTGCTGTGACAGCGAATACCCCGAGTGCTTCTCTCCGGCATCTGGTGGCAGGGCAGTGGCGGACCGGCTCCGGCGCGCAGCTGATCGACGTGAACCCGGCCCGCCCCGGCGAGATCGTGGCCGAGGGCTTGCTGGCCGGCGCCGGGGAGCTCGACGCGGCGGTCGGCGCGGCCCGCGAGGCGTTTCCCCGGTGGTCGGCGACCCCGCATCCGGTCCGCGGGCGGATCCTGGGCCGGGCCGCCGACCTCCTCGACCAGCGGGCGCAGGAGTGGGGGACCGAGCTGTCCCGCGAAGAAGGCAAGACCGTCGCCGAGGGCATCGGCGAGGTGCGGCGGGCCGCGGAGATCTTGCGCTTCTCCGGCTCCGAGGGCCTGCGGCCGGTCGGCGAGGTCTTCGCTTCGCCGCGGGAAGGCGAGCAGATCCAGGTGCTGCACAAGCCGGTCGGGGTGTTCGCGGTCGTCACGCCGTTCAATTTCCCGATCGCGATCCCGGCGTGGAAAATCGCCCCGGCGCTGAGCTACGGCAACACCGTGGTGTGGAAGCCGGCCAGCGTCGTTCCGCTGCTCGCGATCCGGCTCGCCGAGGCGCTCGTGACGGCCGGGCTGCCGGATGGCGTGCTCAACCTGCTGCTCACCACCGGCGACCTGGGCGGCAGGCTGGTGGATCACCCCGGCATCGATGCCGTCACCTTCACCGGCTCGACCGAAGTCGGCACCCGGCTGATCGAGATCTGCGGCCGCCGCGCGCGCCCGATCCAGACGGAAATGGGCGGCAAGAACGCCGCCGCGGTCCTGGCCGACGCCGATCTCGACCTCGCCGCCGCGGAGGTGATGGCCGGTGCCTTCCGGTCGGCGGGACAGAAGTGCACGGCGACTTCGCGCCTCGTGGTCGCCGACGCGGTGGCCGGCGAATTCCTCGCGATGCTCGCCGACCGCACCGCAGCGCTGAACGTGGGGGACCCGCTGTCGCCGGAAATCCAGATGGGGCCGGTGGTCACGGCGAGCGCCCGGGACCGGATCCAGGCCGCGCTCGATGCCACCGAGCGGGATCCGGTCCGGGTGCTCACCGGCGGGTATCGCTATCCGGACGAATTCCGCCAGGCCGGAGCCTTCCTGCCGCCGACGATCGTCGAGCTGGAGGGCGAAAGCGAGTTGTGGCACGAAGAACTGTTCGGCCCGGTGCTGGCGGTGCGGCGGGTCCGCGACGACCAGGCCGCGCTCGATCTGGTCAACGAGAGCCCGTTCGGGCTGTCCGCGGCGGTGTTCACCGACAACCTGCGGGCCGTTCGCGCGGCGGTGGAACAGCTGGACGTCGGGGTGCTGCACATCAACTCCGAAACCGCCGGAGCAGACCCGCACGTGCCCTTCGGCGGGACCAAGCAGAGCGCGTTCGGCCCCAAAGAACAGGGCCGCGCGGCGCGGGAGTTCTTCACCACGACCACCACCGTGTACCTCCGGGGGTCGAGCGCCCGGCCGTGACGGTCATTCCGGAGCATGCCCGGCGAGCAGCCCGGGCACCAGGCCCAGCGCGGCATGGTCGTGCTCGCCGAGCCCGGCGGACATCGCGCCCGCGAGGAACTGAGCGGCGAGCGCGGTGAGGGGAACTGGCGCGTTGCATTCTTCGGCGACCCCGAGTGCGATGCGAATGTCCTTGTGCTGCAGCCGGATGCGAAAGCCCGGAGCGAATTCGCGGGCGAGCATGCGCTCGGCTTTCCGGTCGAGTACGGCACTCTGCGCCAACCCGCCCCGCAATGCCGAGAGCGCCGCCGCCGTGTCCACCGAGGATCCCGACAGCAGTTGCAGCGCCTCGCCGAGCACGAGAAGGTGACCGGCGACCATCACCTGGTTCGCTGCCTTCACCAGCTGCCCGGCACCCGGCGGGCCGACGTGGGTGACCGTGCCCGCCACCGCGTCCAGATACGGCCGCGCCCGCCGCACCGCCTCGGCGCTCCCGCCGACCATGGCCGAAAGCGTGCCGGTGCGGGCGCCTTCCTCGCCGCCGCTGACAGGTGCGTCAACGGTCAGAAGTCCCCTTTCGGCCGCGAGGGCATCGGTGCGGCGGGCCGTCGCGGGGCTGACTGTGCTGCAATCGATGAGCAGCGTGCCGGGCCGCGCCGACCGGACGATCCCGTCCGGGCCGAGCACGGCTTCCTCGACGGCGGCGTCGTCGGAAAGCATCGCGAAGACCACAGTGCACTCGGCGGCGAGTTCGCCGATCGATCCGGCGAGTTCGCCGCCGCTCGCACTGAACTCGTCGCGGCCGCGGGACGATCGATTGAACCCGCGGACGGAATGGCCGGCCCGCCGCAGATTCAGCGCCATCGGCAGTCCCATCACGCCGAGTCCGGCGAATCCGATCTGGTCGCTCAAGGGTTTTCTCCTGTTCTCGCGGGGTGGCAGGTCAATAGCCTGCGTCCGGGTCGACGACGTTCAGCAGGCTTTCGCCGTCGACGAACCGGCGCAGGTTGTCGGCGAACGCCTTGATCTGATTGTCGCCGAGACGGTGTGAGGAATGGCTGTCGTGTGGCAGGAGCCGGACGGTGGGCAGGCTCCAATACGGGTGGTCGCCCGGTAAGGGTTCCAGCTCGAATGCGTCGAGAAGGGCGCCGGAGAGAGCGTTCCTGCGCAGGGCGTCAACGAGGGCGTCGTCGTCCACGATCGGCCCGCGGGCGATGTTGAGCAGATACGCCGACGGGTCGAGCTGCGCCAGTGCGGCCGCGTCCACCATTCCCCGGGTCGCCTCGGTCAGCGGGCAGGCCACGACCACGTATCGCGCTCCGCGCAAGGCTTCGTGGAGGTGGGACTGCGGGAAGACTGTCCCGAAACCGTCGAGTTTCCGGGCATTCCTGGCCACGCCGACGACCAGCATGCCGAAGGCGTTGCAGAGCCGGGCGATCTCGGCGCCGATGTGCCCGACGCCGAGCACGCAGACCGTGGTCGCCCCCAGCTCACGGCAATCGAGTGCCTCCCACGCGCGGCGGTGTTGATTGTCCCGCCGGGTGTCGAACCGCTTGGCGTGGGCCAGGATTCCCGCCAGGACCACCTCGGCGACGGCCTTCGCGTGGACCCCTGAAGCGCTGGTGAGCGGGACACCGCCGGGAACCAGCGGCAGCAGGTGCTCGACTCCGGCCGAGCAGCTCTGGATCCACCGCAGCTCCCCGGTGATGATGCCGTCGAGCGCCGAGCGGGGGATCAGCCCGGGCAGCGACGCGTACTCGGCCGAAATGCCGCTGGTCTCCAGCAGTACCACGTTCGGCTTGCGCCGGGGCCGCACACCGTCGCTCAGTTCGCGCGCGGAAAGGTGTTCGAGCCGGACCCCGGGAAGGGATTCGAGGACGGTTTCGTGCGCGTCGGTCAGCCAGCGCCCGCACGGGTCGGCCACTTGGAGGCCGAACGGGGTGCCGGCGACGAGGACGTCGGGCATGAGAAGGCTCCTTGCGGCTGGGTCATCCGGCGGCGGGCTGCCGCCGGTGTTCGAGGATGGGCCGGGGGTCGTTGACCGACAGCACGCCGATCTCGCGGCCGGTGCGGTCGAGGTAGCGGACGGTCAGGGAATCCGCGCCTCGCTGGCCGCTCACCCCGTGGCCGGTGGTGGTGCCGGCGAACTGCAGGTGGCAGCCGAAGTGGTCGGACCAGAAGTAGGGAATGCCGTCCAGGACCTGCTTTTCGCTCCCCGCGATGTTCTGCGCGGCCAGCGCGGCCTGGTCGAGGGCATTCGTCCAGTGCTCGATCCGCATCGAACGCCCGTAGCGCGGGTTGAACCATCGGCATACGTCGCCCGCGGCGTACACGTGGGGCGCGGCCTGGAGGCCTGCGTCGCAGTGGATTCCGTCGTCGACGGTCAGCCCGCTCCCGGCCAGCCAGCCGGTGCACGGTTCGGCGCCGACTGCCTCGACGACGAGGTCGGCAGTCAGGACCGCGCCCGTCTCCAGCTCGACGCGTGTCGTCCCGGCCGGGCCCGGGTGGTAGCTGCGCACGGAGGTATTCGACCGGAATCCGACACCCGCCGCGGCCAGCAGCACTCGCTCGAATTCGGCGAGTTCCTTGCCGAAAGCCGGATTGAGCGGCACGTCGAGATTGGTCACCACTTCGACGTCGACGCCGAGCCGGCGCAACGACGACGCGATTTCGAGGCCGAGAACTCCGGCGCCGACGATGACCGCGCTCCGAGCCCCGGCCGCGCGAGCGCGTAAGCACATCGCGTCCCGCCGCCCGCGAAGGACCTGGATGTCCACCGCGTCCCGCCCCGGCACGGGCAGCCGGCGGGGCCGCGAACCCGTGGCCACGACCAGATCGGAATACGTCAGCGTGCGTCCGGTGGCGGTGTGGACCAGGTTCCGGTCCGGCCGCAGCGCGGTGACTTCTTCGCCGAGCAGGACTTCGACACCCTCGGTGGCAGCCATTGCGGCGTAAGGAAGTTCGATGCCGGCGTCCTCGCCGAGAAGGAAGCCCTTCGAAAGCGGGGGCCGGTCGCACGGTTGCTCGGAGTCGCGCTCCAGCACGGTGATCCGGCCTTCGTACCCGGAAGCACGCAGGCTTTCCGCCACGCCGAGCCCGGCAACGCTCGCACCCACGACGACGGTGTGCGCGGAAGGGGAAGACATGTTCGCTCCGATCTGAAGGCCAGTAGCACCGGTAGCTGGTGAGACTTTAACTGGTTGAGCGCTTTTGCACCAGTGCGACTTTCGATATCAAGATCTTTTCTGATTTTGCTTGTCGAATCAGAAAACGAGGCTTACGGTTCTCCGGCATGGACGAGGATCGAGAGCGGACCGGGGCTCGGGTGGTGCGCACCCGCACCGTGTGGGCCGCGGAACCGGAGCCGGCTCACCTGTCGTTCGAGCATCTGGACGAGACCGACCGCGCGATCATCCGGTTGCTCCGCGAGGACGGCCGGATGAGCAACGCGCAGATCGCACGGGAACTCGGCACCAGCCAGCCGACGATCCGCAACCGGATCGCCCGGATGACCAAGGGCGGCCTGATGAAGGTCGCCGCGGTGCTCAACCCGTCCGCCCATGGTTATGCCTGCGACGTCGTTTTCGGCATCCGCTGCGAACCGGGCACGGCCGAGGCGATCGCGGAACGCATTTCGTCCCGGCAGTACACGCTGTACGTCGGTTTCACGAGCGGTGTCTATGACCTTCTCATCGACGTTCTGTTCCACAGCGACCGCGATCTCTACGGATTCCTGCAAAGCGAGCTCTACCCGCTGCCGGGGGTGGAATCCGTCGACGTGATGCACGTGATCAAGGCAGGCCGGGTCGATTTCGACTGGACCGTGCCGATGCGTCTGGGGGATGAGTCCTCGTCCGGTCCACCGCGGCCCGGGCCGTAACACACCACACAGATTGGTGAGGGTGGCAGATGCTGAACGACATCCTCGGGTACGCGACCTTGCCCTACTTCCTGGAAGGCATTCTGGTAGCCCTGCGCATCGCAGGCGCGACCTTGGTTCTTTCCCTCCTGCTGGGACTCGCGCTGGCGCTGGCGCACAACGGGAAAATCCGTTTCCTGCGCTGGCTGGTCGGTGGTTATCTCTGGGTCATCCGGAGAACGCCGGTGCTGCTCCAGCTCATTTTCTGGTATAACGCCCTGCCCGCGATCGGGCTCCGGCTCGGCGGTGAGCTCACCGCGATCTGGTCACTGACCATCGCCTTCGCCGCCTTCGTGTGCGAGCTTTCGCGCGGCGGGCTGATGGCGGTGAAGCAAGGACAGCTCGACGCCGGCGCCGCGCTGGGCATGTCCCCGGCCACGGTGTTCCGGCTGGTTCGCGGCCCGCAGGCGTTGCGCGTCGTCCTCCCCGGCTTGTGCACACTGGCGACCTACCTGGTCAAGGAAACTTCGCTGGCGTCGGTGATCGCGGTCGACGAGCTCACCTTGCGGGCGCAGCAAGAGGTGTCGCGGACGTTCCAGTTCGTCGCGGTTTTCGGTGGGGCGGCAGCGATTTACATCGTGGTCAACACGGTGATCGCGTTCGTGCAGCGGGCGTTGGAGAAGAAGCTCGACTACACCCGGCGCAAGCCGCCGCGTGACCTGCCGAGCGCGCCGGGCGATCAGCCACCGGCCGCGGAGGCCAAACGGCTGCTCGACGAGGTCGTCCTCAGCGAAGCACCGCCGGGCCGGCCCCACGTTGTTTCGGCGCGGGGAGTGGTGAAACAGTTCGGTGATCACGTCGTGCTGAACGGCGTCGATCTGGATGTCCGCCACGGTGAGGTGGTGTGCGTCATCGGCCCGAGCGGTTCGGGGAAGACCACGCTGCTGCGCTGCCTCAACAACCTCGAACCGGTCACCAGCGGCGTGATCGAGGTCAACGGGGTCGAGCTGGGCACCCGGACCGATCGGTCCGGCGCCCGGACGGTGATCACGAGCGAACGCCGGCGGGTGCGCGATCGCGCCCGCGCCCGGGTCGGCATGGTCTTCCAGCAGTTCAACCTGTTCGAGAACCTGACCGTGGGCAAGAACCTGGCGGCGGCGCCGGTCCGGACCCAGAAACGGGACCCGGAAGAGGTCCGGCGCGTCGCCGGCCGGTTGCTGTCGGCCGTCGGGCTGGCCGGCTACGGCAACGCCTATCCGCACCAGCTCTCCGGCGGGCAGCAGCAGCGGGTCGCGATCTGCCGGGCGCTCGCCGCCCAGCCGAGCGTGCTGCTGTTCGACGAACCCACCTCGGCCCTCGACCCGGAGAAGGTCGGGGAGGTCCTGCAGATCATGCAGGAACTCGGCGAGCTCGGCATGACGATGATCGTGTCGACCCACGAGATGTCGTTCGCTCGCCGCTGCGCGACTCGCGTCGTCTTCATGGACGGCGGAAACATCGTCGAGTCGGGAACTCCCCAGCAGATATTGGAAAACCCGCGAGAACCCCGTACCCGCCAGTTCTTGCGAACGGTGCTCGGCGACGGCGTGCTGGCAGTCGCGAGCGTGCCCGCCGAAGGTGACGAAAAGTAGTCAGGAGAGACGAGATGCACGACCTTGAGGAATTCGCGAAGTCCACCGTCGAGCCGGCTGAGGCGTTGACGCTGCCCCCGCGGTACTACGTCGACCCGGCGATCTTCGAATACGAGCGCGAGCACATCTTCGAAAAGGAATGGCTTTGCGTGGGGCGCACCGAACAGTTGCGCAATGCTGGCGATTACTTCACCGTGACGCTTTTCGGCGAGCCGATGGTGCTCGTCCGGGGCGCCGACATGGAGATCCGCGCGCTGTCGTCGGTGTGCCGCCATCGGGGAATGCTGATCACCACGCCGGGCGACGGCGCGGACGGCGACTGGAACGACCTCGACGAGAGCAGCGGCAACTGCGGCAAGGCGTTCAAGTGCCCGTATCACTTCTGGCAGTACGGGCACGACGGGCAGCTCGTACAGGCTCCGGACATGGATCGCACCCCGGGCTTCGACCCGTCGGCGATCCGGCTCCCGTCGTTCCGCTGCGAAATCTGGCTCGGGTTCATTTTCGTCAACCTCGACGACAATGCCGCACCGTTGGCGCCGCGGCTGGAAAAAGCCGCCGCACTGGTCAAGAACTGGGATTTCGAGAACTTGGTGTCCGCGCCGCCGCTCGATCTGCCGGGAATGCCGTGGAACTGGAAGATCCTGCACGAGAATTCGGCCGAAGGTTACCACGTCGACCGGCTGCACGGTCCGGCGCACTACGTGGAGCCCTCGGCCGGGGTCGAGGTGCACGAGCATGAAAAGGGCGACGCCGCCATCACGTTCGGCATGCGCGCGATCCACCCCGATTTCGCGCTGAACCCGACCGGCAAGCCGTTTTTCCCCGTCCTGGAGAGTCTCACCGAGGAAGAGCGGACCGTGTCGTTGTGGGTGCTCATCCCGCCCACGTTGCTGATCGGCACCAACAGCGATTCGGCGTTCTACCGGATCATGCGCCCGGAAGCGGTCGACCGCACCGGCATCCACCAGTCCTACCTCACCCCGCCCGATTATCAAGCCAACCCGCTCTATGACGACCTGCTCGCGATGTCCGGTGATTTCCATGCCGCGTTGAACCGGCAGGACTGGATGGCCGACGCCGCCATCCAGCGCGGGATGGGCTCGCGGCATTCGGCCCGCAGCCGGATTTCCTGGCAGGAGGGGCCACTGGTCCAGCTCTACTCCTGGCTCCAGGCGCGCTATCTGCCCGAGGCCGGCGGGAAGTGAGGCGCGCATGTACGAGATCCGGGTCGATGAAGAGAAATGCTGCGCGTACGGCAATTGTGTCGTCGCCGCACCCGATGTGTTCGCTTTGGGCGAGACGGACAAGGTGATCGTGCTCCAGCCGGAGTTCCCGTCGGTGCCGCCACACGTCTACCGCGCAGTCCGTTCCTGCCCCGCTTACGCGCTGACGGTCGGCCGAGCCGAGACAACCGAGGAAAGGTGAGTGTCGTGCTCATTACTGGGAACAGAGCCCGGCGAGCGCTCGCCGGTTGTCTTGCGGTGATCGTGTCCGCCGGGATGCTCAGCGGATGCGCCGGGTCCTCGGGCGGCTCGGCGCCCGCGGTGCTGGTGATCGGCACGTCGGGCGATTTCCCGCCGTGGGAGTACCGCGAGAGCGGCGGCAAGGTCACCGGCTGGATGGTCGACATGGTCGACCACGTCCTGGCCGATGCCGGGTACCAGGCGGAATGGAAACAGGTGTCCTTCACCGGACTGCTGCCTGCCCTGCAGTCCGGGCGGATCGATCTGATCACGTCGCTGTACAACACCCCGGAGCGGCGCAAGGTCATCTCGTTCATCGATTTCGCCGGAGAGCGGAACGCGGTGGTGACCCGTACTGCCGACGCCGGTGCGATCAAGAGCTGGCAGGATCTGTGCGGCAGCACCGTCGGATCGCTGATCGGTTCGTCCCCGCTGGCGGCCGCGGTCGCGGCCGGGTCGAAGCAGTGCACGGACGCGGGCAAGACCGCGATCAGGAACCAGAGTTATCAGTCGGTCGCGCAGGAGCTGCGCGACCTCGAAGAGGGCCGGATCAAGGCCGCCATCGACGGCGGGGTCGGGTTCAGCTATTCCGCCCAGCACAGCGGAGGCAAGCTCGCCGTCGCGTATTACGAAGGCGAAAAGAGCATCGTGGGCTGGGGAATCCGCAAGGACAACCCCGTCGTGGACAAGCTCGGCCCGGCGATCGAAGGATTCCTCACGTCGGATGCCGCTCGGGAAGTGGCGCGGAAATGGTCGCTGCCACCGGACTTCCTTCAGCGGAAACCGGTGATCGCCAAACAGGAAGGCTGACCGCGGCCCGAGCCGGCCAAAGCCGTGAAGGGAACCTTCGCCGACGCTGATTCCCCCAGGGGCGCCTTCACGGACTTCAGCCGGAGAGCCAGCGGCCGCCGGAGGAGGCTCGGGTGAGTTCGGCAGTGGTGATCAGGCTGGCGATCACCAGTGCCGTTGCCGCGGGCCAGAAATCCCCGCCCGCCGACGCGACGAGCGTACTGACGAGGATCGGGATCAGGCCACTCCTGAGAAGCGCCGCGACGTGGTAGCACAGCGAAATTCCGGTGTAGCGGGCCTCGTCCGGAATTGACAGGCGAGAAGGAACCGTCACGGTGTAAGAGCCATAGACCGCCAGATGCGCCACGGTAACCGAAATCGACAGGCCGACGTCGCCCCGGCAGTCCGTGGTCAGGACCGCTGGGGAACGACCGGGGAGCCGGCATGATGCCACCCCGGAAGGCGTGGCGACGGTGGCCACGGGCCTTGGAACGCCGGGCGAGGAAGAGCAAGGCAATCACCCGGTTCGCGCGGGCACCACTCCGGACGCTTTCGCACAAGCGGGCAGGAAACTCGCCAGAACGTAGGCGGCGTATCCCGCGAGCGCGGCAGCCGTTCCCGCGAGTACCGCAGACGGGAACGCCACGCCCAGGCCAGTGCTCACTGGCCCGCCGACGCGTCAACGTGTCGTGACAAGCACTGCCGCCAGGCGGGCGCCACCAGCGAGCGGCGCAGCGGCGTGCCAAGGAGATTGGGAAGTCCTACCGGCAACGGCAGAAGCCACCCTGCGGCGAACCAGCCGGTCTGACCCACCGGATTGACCAACGATTCGATCCGCGGCCACCATCGGCACACGGACGCGACCCGGTCCCATGCCTAGGGCAAACCGATGGTTTCGCGCGTCCTGGCAGGCAACAGCCGGCATCCGGTCGCGGGGCCGCATCCGGAGCGGCTGCACTCCGTTTGCCCTTGCTGTGTCCAGCAGCCGGGTCGCCGCCTGCGAGATCGCTGCGCTCCTGGAGCAACAGGGAAAACTCAGAGCGCGGCGTCCCGCAGGCTCCAGCGCCCGGAGGTGATCCGAAAAGCTGCTTCGAGCAGACCGATCGCTGCCTCGTGCAAACGCCTCGCCGTCGCACCGTCCGCTTTGCCCGCGAGGTGGCGCGCCCAGGTTCCGTCAAGCAGAATGCCCAGCTTGAAGCCCGCGAGGGCGACGTACCAATCCACTGAATCGAGGTCCCGGCCAGACACCGCGGCATACGCGGCGAGCAACTCCGCGCGATCGGCGAGACCGCCGGACGCGCCTAGGCTTTCGGGCAGTTGCTCGATGGCCTGCTCGTTTCCTCCTGGCCAGCAGACCAGGAGCCAGCCAAGATCGAGAAGGGGATCGCCCACTGTGGCCATCTCCCAGTCGACGACGGCCAGCACTTCCGGCTCAGTGCGATGAAACAGCACGTTGGCCAGTTGGTAGTCGCCGTGCAGGATGGCCGGCGGTGTGTCCGGCGGACGGTTCTCCCGCAGCCAGGCACTCACCTCGACGAGATGCGGCAAATCCGCGGAACGGTAGCCCGCGGTGGCCGAATACGCATCGGCGACGGCCAGCCACCGCGGGACCTGCCGCTCCAGAAATCCCGGCTTTCCCCAACCGGCGAGGCCGACCGCCTCGACGTCGACATTGGCCAGCCGTCCGAGTGCGTCGGCGACGGCCAGGCCAGCCGCATGGCGCTTCGCTGGATCCCCGTCGTACACCGGATTCGATTCCGCGCTCGGATTGAAGCCGTCGACCAGCTCCATGAAGTAGAAGACGTCGCGTCCGAGCACCGTCGAGTCGGGGCAGGCCCAGAGCAGTCTCGGGTGCGGCACGGCGGAGCCGGCCAATGCGCTCAGGACGGTCATTTCGCGGCGAAGCGAAGCGTTGCTCGCCGGCCGTGGATGGACCGGCGGACGGCGCAGTACGACCTCGCGGCCATCGATGTCGACGGCGATCACGACGTTCTGCGTACCGCCCGAGAGCCTCCGAGCGTCCCCGAGCTTCGCAGGGGCGCGCTGGCTGCGGAGCCATGCCTCGATTCTTGTCCGGTCCTCGTGCGAAATCGGGTCCTGATGCTCGTCGCTCATGCCGGCGCCCAAGCGAGGCCGCCGTCGATCTTCAGGATCGCCCCGGTCGTGTAAGTCGAGGATTCCCCGGTGAGGTGAAGAGCCGCGGCGACGATTTCGCCCGCCTTCCCGAGCCGCCGCAACGGAACCTGGGTCCCGGACAGCTCAGCGACCGCGGCCTCCGGCCAGCCCGCCGTGGCGTCGGTCTGAAATGCGCCGGGCATGATCGCGTTGACCCGGACTTCCGGCCCCAGCGCGTGCGCAAGCCCGACGGTCAGCGTGTTCAGACCTGCCTTCGCGACGGCGTACGGCAACTCCCGGGCGGTGGGCTGGACAGCTGCGATGCTGCTGATATTCAGGATCGTGCCTCCGCCGGCTTGTTTCATGCGGTCCCCGGCAAGCACGCTCAGGCGCCAGGCGCCTTTGAGGTTCACTTCCAGCACCTTGTCGAAGAGCGCCTCGTCAACGTCAGCGAACGACGGGTACAAGGGCGACATTCCCGCGTTGTTGACCAGCACATCGATGCGGCCGCACTCTTCCAGCACCCTGCGGACTAGCTGGTCGCAGTCCTGCCAGCGGCCGACATGGCACGCGAGCGGCAACGCTTTGGCGGCACCGGCCGCGGCGGCTTCCTGTGCCACCGCCTCGCATGCGGCGAGCTTGCGGCTGGCCACCACGACAGTCGCTCCCCGCGCGGCGTACCCGAGCGCCATTGCCCGGCCGAGGCCGCGACTGCCGCCGGTGACCACGACGACTCGGCCAGCGAAGCCTTCGCTCGGCTCGGCCGGGGCTGGAGAAGTCATCGGTCCTGCTCCGCGGGCGAGGTCAAGGCCAGTGCCGGGGAATGCTTGCTGCGGGCGGCGTCGGCGAGCGTCGGGAGGTGCCCCCGCGGGAAAAGCCCGGTGTTCTCCCGGACATCCCGCATGAGCTGCTTCGCCACCTGCACCTTGTGCAGTTCGGTCGCTCCGTCGGCCAGTCCCATGTGGAAGCTTTCCATGACCCACCGGCCGAAGGGCATCTCGGTGGAAATCCCCAGCGACCCATGCACCTGGATGGCCCGGCCTGCCACGTCCAGCAGCACCTTCGGCATGGCCGCCTTCACCGCCGAGATGTCGGCGACGACCTTCCTGTAGTCGTTGCAGCGGTCGATCTTCCACGCGGTCTGCAGCACCAGCAGCCGGAACTGCTGGAGCTGGATCCACGAGTCGGCGATCATCTCCTGCACCAGCTGGAGGTCGCCGAGCCGGCCCCCGCGGGTCTGCCGGGACACCGCGCGTTCGAGCATCATGTCGAGGCTGGCCCGCACCAGCCCGACGGTCCGCATGGCATGGTGGATGCGGCCGCCGCCCAGCCGGGTCTGGGCCACCGCGAAGCCGGCCCCCCGCTCGCCCAGCAGATGGCCGCGGGGAACACGGACCGAGTGGTATCGCACGTAGGAGTGGCAGGCCTGTTCCTCGCGATGGCCCCACACCGCGACGTTCCGGACGATCTCGACGCCGGGGGTATCCGACGGGACCACGAACATCGACGTGCGGCGGTGCGGGGCCGCATCGGGGTCGGTCACCGCGAGCACGATCTGGAAGGAGGCGAAGTTCGCGTGCGACGAGAACCATTTCTCGCCGTCGATGACCCACTCGTCGCCGTCCAGCACCGCCCGGGTCGCGAAGCCGGTGGGGTCGCTGCCGCCGCGGGGCTCGGTCATCGAGTACGCGGAGACGATCTCGCCGGCGAGCAGCGGCTCGAGATAGCGGTGCTTGAGTTCGGCGGTGCCGTAATGAGCCAGGATCTCGCTGTTGCCCGAGTCGGGCGCCTGGCAGCCGAACACGACCGGCCCGCTGTGGGTGCGTCCCAGTATCTCGTTGAGAAGCGCGAGCTGCACTTGTCCGTAGCCCTGTCCGCCCAGCTCCGGGCCGAGGTGACAGGCCCAGAGCTTGCGTTCGCGCACTCGCTCCTGCAGCGGCTTGACCGCCGCGTTGCGCACCGGGTCGCGAACGTCCCACGCGTGCGCGATGACGTGGTCGAGCGGTTCGACCTCGTCGCGCACGAACTGCTCCACCCAGCCGAGTTCCTCGCGGAACTCGGCGGGCGTCTCGAAACTCCAGCTCATGATGCACCAATCCTTCCGGGGTCTGCGAAGTCCGCGACGGCGCCCGCTGTCACGAGACGGGCCGAAGCGTGGGCGTCGCGAGTTCGCCCGTTTCCTCGTGCTGGATGTACCGGATCACCACGATTCCGTCCGCATGGCCGCACGGATCGAGCCAGTTGCCCGGCTCCGGCTCAGGTCCGATGCGGACCGGGATCGTGCCGTCCTCGTCGGGAACCAGGTGCGCGTCGTTCAGATGCGTCCGGCGGTCCCGGGAATCCAGCGATTCGAACCAGCGGTTGTAGAGGTCGACTCCCACATAGCTCGCGGCGGGCGGCCGGAGCTTGACCTCGAGGGCCTTGGCGGCGCTGAGATCCCACCAGCCGGCGATGTAGTGGTTGGTCGGCGTCCCGTAGAAGAAGCTGAAGGCCCGATCGTCGGCCGCCCAGGCATGGTGAAGCTGGTTCGGCCGGGCCTGGAGGGTCTCGACCAGCTCGGCCAGCCATCGCCGGGCGAGGCGCAGGCCCTTGGCGGCGAGGTCCACGCGATGCGCGAGCTGCGCTTCCGCGAGCGGGGGACGCGGTCCGGCCGGCTGGCCGAGACGCTCGATCTCGATCGTCGGACGCGTCTGCGTTTCCGGGAACTTGGCGTAGTCGCGCAGGAGGAGTTCGCCACAGCTCTCGTCCATCACGAGGCCTGGGCGATCACCGAGCTCCGGGGACAGGTAGAACTCGTACTCGCCGTCGGCGTCGCACAGATCCGGCGTGATGACGAGGGTTCCCGCGACGCGCGAGTCGCCCGTTGACCGATGCAGTTGGGCAGAGAAGAAGGGCGTGTCCCCGCGGCGGCCGTGCACGCGGTATTCCTCCGAGCCCGAGATCTTCGCCAGGTAGTAGTTGCAGTCGGCCGCGTCGCCGAAGAATTTTCGAGTCGGCGTCTGCACCAAGATGGCTTCGGGCCGTTGCGGATCGTTGCATTCGATGAGTGAGTCCGCCAGATGGCTCAGGTAACGCAGCGCGTGCCGGATCCCCTCGGCCCGGTCGATCGCGTTGTCGCAGCGCAGCGCCCAATCGCCGAACGCCGCGATGCTGTCGCCAAGTTTCGACCACGAGTTCCGGAGTGCCTCCGGGCCTGGCGGCTGAGTGTGCGCGCCAGCTGTGTCTTCGGGTACGGCAGTCACGGTGTGCCCCTTACGGTCTGGAACAGGAACGTCGGACGGAATCGCGTGCCGTGGGTTCGCGCACGGCAGCGCAGTCGCGGATCTCGGTGTCGTTCTCGCCGAGCTCCGGCACTGGGCCGGGCGTGCGAAAGAGCGGCGGACTCGCGTGATAAGGCAGGCGTGGTACCACATAGGCCTCGCCCGCGGCGGCCCGCGCCGGGCTGAAGACGCCGTTGGCAATCACATCTTCGGCGGCCATGACCTGGTCGTAGGTGCGGACCACGGCGGCTACCACGCCCGCGGAGGCCAAAGCATCCACTGTTTCCGCGGCGGACTTGCTGCTTAGCGCCTCGCTCAAGGTCCGGAGCAGTTCGGTTCGGTTCGCCACCCGGCTGGCATTGTCAGCGAACCGCGGGTCATCGGCGAGTTCGGGGCGTCCGGCAGCCTCGCACAGCCGCACCCAAGCGTGGTCCTGGTACCCGCTGATGACGATCGGCCCGTCGGCGGCGTCGATCACGTCCGCGGCCGGTGCGACACTCGGCTGACCGTTTCCGCACCGTGACATCATGTTTCCGGTGACCTGTTGTTCAGTCCAGTTCGGCGTCTGGAGATGGATCGCGACGTCCAGCAGGGGCACGCGAATCTCCGCACCTGCCCCGAACCGGTCGCGCCGCAGCAGCGCGGCGAGAACGGCCTGCGTGACGACGTAAGTCGTGGCATGGTCGATGACGGGCGTGCCCACGCGCTGCGGGTGCCGGTCCGCTTCGCCCGTCATCGACATCAAGCCGCTCTCGGCCTGTGCCGCGATGTCGAGTCCGGGCCGGGTGGCCGACGGCCCGTGGGGTCCGAAGCCGCTGACGGACACAGAGATGATGTCCCGGCGAATCTCGGCGAGCTGCTGATGCCCGAAGCCGAGGCGCTCCAAGGCGCCGGGACGCCAGTTGTGCAGCACGACGTCACAGGTCGCGACCAGCTTGCGAGCGAACGCCTTGTCGCCGGGGTCCTTGAGGTCCAGCCGCAGCGACCGCTTGCCGCGGTTGTAGCTGCGCAGAATCGCCACCGCGTAGGCGGCGTCGGTCCTTCGGGCGGCCTCGCCGCCGGGCGGCTCCAGCTTGATGACATCGGCGCCCAGTTCGACCAGTTGCTGGCCAGCGCCCGGGATCGCCACGAGCTGCCCGATTTCCAGCACCCGGACACCTTCGAGCGGAAGCATTTCCATGGTCGTTCTCGCCTTCTTGATGGTCATCGGCACCGTTTCGGCGCCGTGCGGGACGACGCTCCGGACCGGGGCGAACCCCTCATCCGCAGGCGCTGTTCAGAGCGACGTCCTTGCCGGAGGGGTTGTGGGTGCTCTTGTTCACCCACGCGACATTGTCCTTCCACTCCGGTTCGCTCACGCTCGTGCGCCACAGGTGCTGTCCCTCGTCTTTCCACAGCTGGACCGCGTCGGCGGCCGGGATGCCGGTGACCCCGGCAAGGACCTTCGCTCCGGCGTTCACGTTGGCCGGATCGGACATCCACCGGTGGATGTCGGCGAACGCGGCGCAGACCTTGCTCATCCTGGCCGCCTCCTTGCCCGACGTAGCCCAGAGCGCGGAAATGCCGTAATGCGCGATTTCGCCGGCACTTCCGTCACGAGGATCGGCGAGCGTGGTGAGGTCGATCCCCTGGTTCTTGAACGTCGCTTGGCTGGTGTAGCCGAGCACCGTGGCGTCTGCGCCGCCGTCGCGCAGCAGCGGAATAACGTTGGCCATGGGGCCCGCACCGACGAAGGTCACCTTCGCGGGGTCCAGCCCCTTCTCCCGCAGAAGCTCGTCCACGAACATCTCGGAGGCGCCACCACGGGCAGTGACGGCGACCTTCTTGCCGATCAGTCCCTCGACGTCTTTGATGCCGCTGGACTTCGTGGCCGCGACAGTGAAGTCAAGCGAAGCGTAGAGAGGAAGAGTGCGAAGGTCCTGGCCCTGCTGCAGCGCCGCGATGACGGTGGATCCTCCGTTCACCGCCGCCTGGGTGCTTCCGCCGATCAGGCCGCCGAGGATCTCCGGTCCGGATTTGCCCTTGACGAGCGTGACTTTGAGCCCGTGCTTCGCGAAAAGGCCCTCGCTCTCGCCGATGTAAGCCGGAAGTGACAGCACGCTCCCCGGGAACACACCGATCGACAGCGAGGAGATCGCGCCGGCGGATGCGGAATTGACGGAGTCGCTGCCGGTCGAACCGCAGGCGGTCAGGGCGAGCATCGCCGCCGCCGCGAGAGACGAGGCGTGGAGAGTGTGCTTCTTCATCGTCAGTCCTCTTGTCCGGATAGTGGTTCGGGCAGGTGGTTGAGGCGTCGTTGCAGGCGGTCGTAGAGTTCTGCGAAGCGCTTGTCGACGCGTACTGCCTCCAGGTCGCGCGGCCGGCGAAGGCCGACCGTGACGTCGTCGAGGATCCGTCCGTTGCCGAGCAGCACGACCCGGTCGGCCAAGCTGATCGCCTCGGTGAGGTCGTGGGTCACGAACAGCACGGTGCGTTCCTGCTCCTGCCAGAGGTTGAGGAACTCGTGCTGAACCGCGACGCGCGTGTGGGCGTCCAGTGCGGCGAACGGTTCGTCCATGAGCAGGATCTCCGGATCCAGTGCCCAGGTCCGCGCCAGCGCCACCCGTTGCCGCATCCCCTGGGACAGCTGCCACGGCCACAACCGGTCCGAACGACCGAGATGCACCGCGTCGAGCCAGCGCATCGCGATTTCGCGCCGGCTCTTGCGGGGGAGCCCGCGCAGTTCGAGTCCGTACTCGACGTTCCGCCGGGCGTTCCGCCACGGCAGCAGCGCGTCCCGGGCCATCATGAAGCCAAGGCGCCTGCGTGCTCGGGCCGGCGGGCCCCCGAGGACCGCGGCTTCCCCCGAGGACTGCGAGACGAGCCCGGCCACCAGGTTGAGCAACGTGGTCTTGCCGCATCCGCTGCGTCCGATCAGGGCTACGAACTGGCCTGCCGGGACGCGAAGATCCAGATCGTCGATGACCGTGTTGAGTTCCCCGCCGGGCGCGGCGAACTCGACGCGCACGCCGCCCAGAACGATGGCGTCGCCTCGGGCCGGGCTGACAACCGGACTGGACATGAACCTTCTCCTTTCAGCGCCGCGCCGGGGCCTGCCACCGGAGCAGGTACTTCTCGACGAGGGACATGGCCTGGTTGAGGAGGACGGCGACGACCGCGAGCAGGATCAAGATCGCGTAGACGGCCTCCATCCGGAATTGGGCCGAGTAGACGGCGATGAGCTGGCCGAGGCCGTCGCGGGCGGAGATCAGTTCCGAGCCGACCACGCCCAGGAGCGAATAGATCAGCCCGAGGCGCAGCCCGGAAAAGATCGCCGGTGTCGCCACCGGCAGCAGGATCCGCCAGAAGATCTGGATCTTGCCGGCGTCCATGACCGCGGCCAGCCGGAGCCACTCGTCGTCGGTGGACTTCACCCCCGCCCGCGCGCTGGAGCAGACGATGAAGAACACCAGCGTGACCGCCAAGGCGACTTTGGCTGTGGTGGTGATCCCGAAGACCACGATGAACAGCGGCGCGAGCGCCAGGCGCGGCATCGCGTTCGCGGCGTCGAAGTACGGTGCGACGACTCGCTCGAGAGAGGGCAGGAGACCGAGAGCGACGCCGACGACGACCCCGGCCGCGCCGGCCAGGACCCAGGCGATCAGGACGGCGATCATGGTCGAGTTCAGGTTGGCGGGCACTTCCCCGGAGCTCCACGCCGACCGGAGGTACTCCCACGCCTGGCCCGGCGACTTGGCCAGTGCCGGCTCGAACCACTGCTGCACCGCGGCCAGCTGCCAGAGCCCCAGCAACGCCAATCCGAGGAGGAGCTGCGCGAGGTGCACTGCCCAGCTCCCGCGACGGCCGGCGCGGGAGCTGTTCGGCCGCCGCACCGGGGAACGCCGCTCCGCACGGTCTCGCATGCGTCCGGCCGCCGCGGCTCGCCGGGCCGTGGACCGCGCCTGTGTCGCTGTGCCCATTCCTGATTCCTATTCCATGATGTGACTCGCCATGCGTGTGATGAAGAGAACTCTCACACAGAGATTGCTACGTGGTCAAGCAGTGTGCGAGAGTTAAGTGAATCGCGATACTTATGATCTTCGCTCAGGCGACGAGTTCACACCGGGAAGGAAGCGACGCCATGCAACGCGTCTTTGTCAGCGGAGTGGGGATGGTTCCCTTCTCGGCGCCCAGCCGATCCGAGCCCTACGACGTGCTGGCCGCCGCCGCGGTCCGCGCCGCGCTCGCCGACGCGGGGATCGGTGTCGAGCAGGTGCGGCAGGCCTACGTCGGCTACGTGTACGGCGACTCGACCAGCGGCCAGCGAGCGCTCTACCCGGTGGGCATGACGGGCATCCCGATCGTGAACGTCAACAACAACTGCTCCACCGGATCGTCCGCGCTCTGGCTGGCCCGGCAGGCTGTGGCCAGCGGCGCGGCCGACTGCGTGCTCGCGCTCGGGTTCGAACAGATGGAGCGCGGTGCGCTCACCGCCAAGTGGCCGGATCGCCCCAGTCCGTTCTCGGAGTTCGAGGCCCTCGCCGCCACGAGACAGGGTGTCAGCGATGCGCCTTTCGCGGCACAATTCTTCGGCGGAGCGGGTGCGGAGTACGCAGAGCGGTACGGAACCGACCCGAAAACTTTCGCGATGGTCTCGGTGAAGGCACGTCAGCACGCGCGGCGGAACCCGTACGCCGTCTTCCGCGAGCCGGTGACCCTTGAGGAAGTGCTGGAATCCCCGACGATCTACGGCCCGCTCACGCGGTTGCAGTGTTGCCCCCCGACCTGCGGCGCCGCGGCAGCTGTGGTCGTCAGCGAGGAATTTGCCCGCCGCCACGGCTTGCGCGCGGACGTAGCGATCGCGGCGCAGGCGATGACCACGGACCGCAGCGAGTCCTTCACCGACATGGTCAACCTCGTCGGGTACGACCTCAGCCGTCGAGCGGCTGACGCCGTGTACGAAGAAGCGGGGGCCGACCCCGCCGACGTTCAGGTGGTGGAGCTGCACGATTGCTTCAGCACCAACGAAATCCTGAGCTACGAGGCCCTCCGGCTGACGCCCGAGGGAACCGCGGAGAAGTTCGTGCGGGACGGCGAGAACACCTACGGCGGACGCGTCGTCACCAATCCCTCCGGCGGATTGCTGTCGAAGGGGCATCCGCTCGGCGCGACCGGCCTCGCCCAGTGCGCAGAGCTCACCTGGCAGCTTCGCGGCGAGGCAGGCCAGCGCCAAGTGGAGGGCGCCCGGCTCGCGCTGCAGCACAACATCGGCCTGGGCGGCGCCGCCGTCGTCACGCTGTACGAGCGGGTGAGCTGATGCCGATCGATGTCGAGCGTGCGCGGGCGCTCGCGCTGCCGTCGTTCCAGGTGACGATCGAGCGGGGCCGCTTGCGTGCTTTCGCGAAGTCCATCGGCGAGACCGACCCGGTTTATCTCGATGTCGAGCACGCACGATCGGCCGGACATCCGGACCTCCCCGTGCCGCCGACCTTCTTCTTCAGCTTGTCGCTCGAAGCCCCGGATCCTTTTGGCTACCTGCGCGAACTCGGTGTCGAGCCGAGCCAGATCCTGCACGGTGAACAGCGATTCGACTATCGCCGGATGGCCTACGCCGGCGACGTCGTCACGCTCTCGGAGCGGATCACCGACGTGGTGAGCAAGCGGAACGGAGCAATGGAGCTGGTGACGAGAACCACCGAGATCTCCCGGCACGGAAACCTCATCGCCACGGCGAGCGGGGTCCTCGTCGTCCGGAACCACGGAGCCATGGCATGAGCGAATCCCTGCCGCACGCCGGGTTGCGGGCCGGCTGCTCGCTGCCGCCGCTGGCCCTTCCCGAGATATCACGCACCGCTCTCGCCTTGTTCGCCGGCGCCAGCGGTGACCACAATCCGATCCACATCGATCCCGACTACGCCCGAGCCGCGGGATTCGACGACGTCTTCGCGCACGGAATGCTGAGCATGGCCTACCTGGGCCGGCTGCTGACCGGGTGGGTGCCCCAGGAGCGGATCAAGACCTTCTCGGTGCGGTTCGTCTCCATCACGCCGATCCACGCGGAACCGACCTGCACCGGAACCGTGGTCGCCCGGGAGGGCGACACGGCGACGCTGGAGGTCGCCGTGCGGCTCCCGGACGGGACCACGACCCTGCGCGGGCAAGCCACGATCACTGTCCCTGCCGCCGGAACGACGGAGAGCTGAAGATGAGTGCACTCAAGGGGAAGGCCGCGATTGTCACCGGTTCGGGCCGGGGCATCGGCCGGGAGATCGCCGTCAAGCTGGCGTCCGGCGGCGCGTCCGTCGTCGTCAACGATCTCGACGCGGGCCCGGCGGAGAAGACCGTCGCGGAGATTCGCGACGCCGGAGGGGAGGCCGTGGCCGTCCCGGGCAACATCACCCACCCGGACTTCGCCGGACGGTTCGTGCAGGCCGCGGTCGACAGCTTCGGGGGAGTCGACATCGTCGTCAACAACGCGGGCTACACGTGGGACTCGGTCGTCCAGAAGATGACCGACGAACAGTGGGACGCGATTCTGGACGTGCATCTGCGCGCCCCGTTCCGCATCCTGCGGGCAGCGCAGCCGGTCATCTCCGCCGCCGTCAAGGCAGCACGGGCCGCGGGCGACCCGGTGCCGTGCCGCAAGGTCGTCAACATCTCCTCCATCGCCGGCCTCGGCGGCAATGCGGGACAGGCCAACTACGCGGCAGCCAAGGCCGGAGTCACCGGTCTCACCAAGACGCTGGCCAAGGAGTGGGGACGCTTGAACGTCACGGTCAACACCGTGGCCTTCGGCTTGATCAAGACCCGGCTCACGGCGGCTCCCGCGGACGGCGACGCCACCATCGACATCGAGGGACGGGAGCTGCGCGTCGGCGTCAACCCCGACCTTCTCGACGCGATGTCCCGCCAGATCCCGCTCGGCCGCGCGGGGACACCGGCCGAGGCGGCCGGAGCGGTCTATCTGCTGTGCCTGCCCGAGTCCGACTACGTCTCCGCGCAGACCGTCGTCTGCGGCGGCGGCTTCACCGCGTAAGGAGCCACCATGCGGCGTACGATCTTCGAACCCGAGCACGACGTCTACCGTGACAGCGTGCGAGCCTTCCTCGGAAAGCGGGTGATCCCGTTTTACTCCCAGTGGGAGAACGACCGGATCGTCCCACGCGAACTCTTCGCCCAGGCGGGCGACCTTGGCGCGTTCGCGGCAGTGCCGGCCGAGTTCGGCGGAGCGGGAATCATCGACTACCGGTACAACGCGATCCTCCCGGAAGAGGCCGCCTACGCGGGCGTCGCCCCCGCTCTCATCGGGCTGTCGCTCCAGTCCGACGTGACCCTGGCGTACCTGCTGGCACTCACGACCGGCGAACAGAAGGCACGCTGGCTGCCGGGAGTCGCCTCCGGGGAAACGATCACCGCCATCGCGATGTCGGAACCGGGAACCGGCTCCGACCTCGCCGGAATCCGTACCCGCGCGGTGCGCGACGGCGACCACTACGTCATTTCAGGCACCAAGACGTTCATCACCAACGGCATCAACGCGGACCTGGTGATCGTGGCGGCCCGCACGGCTGAGGACCCGCACCGCGGGTTGAGCCTGATCGTCGTCGAACGCGGCACGCCGGGTTTCGAGCGGGGACGCGCTCTCCAGAAAATCGGCTTGCACGTGCAGGACACCGCGGAGCTGGTTTTCGACCACGCGCGCGTTCCTGCCGCGAACCTCCTCGGCGACGAAGGCTCGGGCTTCTTCAGCCTGACGACGAACCTCCCGCAGGAACGCCTCTCGCTGGCGGTGGCCGGTGTGGCGGGCGCGGCCGCGGCGCTCGACTGGACCGTCGGCTACGTGAAGGACCGCACCGCGTTCGGGCGGAAGATCGGCGATCTGCAGGCCACCCGTTTCAGGCTGGCCGAGCTCGTCACCGAGGTGGAGATCACGCAAACGTATGTCGACCGCTGCATCAGCGAGCACAACGCGGGCACGCTGTCGCCGGTCGCCGCCGCCAAGGCGAAATACTGGGCGACCGACCTCCAGGGCCGGGTCGTGGATGCCTGCGTGCAACTCCATGGCGGGTATGGATACATGGCCGAGTACCCGATCGCACGCGCGTTCATCGACTCGCGGGCATCACGCATCTACGGAGGCACGAACGAGATCATGAAGGAAATAATCTCGAAGGCGCTATGAACGACTCCATCGAAAGGCGCCCCATGACAACCGTCAGACGTCGGCCGGCGAACCGGCGCCAGCTCATCGTGGAAGCTGCCGGCCACCGATTCTCCCAGCAAGGGTTCGAGAACGTCGCCATGGGTGACATAGCCGCCGACGTCCACATCGGCGCCTCGGCTCTTTACCGCCACTTCAGCAGCAAGTCCGAACTGCTCTGCGCTGCTCTTGACGCAGAACTGGACCGTCTCGGCCAAGCGATCACGGCTGGCGTATCGGAGGCCGAGGATCTGGACCGCAATCTCGAGTCCGTGGCACAGTTCGCCGTCACGAACAGGCGAGCCCCCTTGTTGTGGGAACGAGAGGCACGCCACCTCACGGCCGAAGAATGGAGTCCTCGCGCGGCCAATCTGCGCGAGGTGCGCGACCGGTTCATCGCGGCCCTGTCCGGCGGCAACGCCGACGAGGGTGCCGTTCTTCGCGCACGCGCGGCGCTCAGCGCACTGCTGAGCCCGGCATTCCACAGCGTCTCCCTGCCGCCGGATGCCTTCCGTTCCAGCCTCCAGCATCTCGCGAAGCGGATCCTCGCCGCGAAGCTGCCCGCCGTCGGCAAACGCACCGTCCCCGCCGCGGCCCGGGGCCTCGCACCCGCGTCGAAGCGAGAACTGATCATCCAGGCAGGCTTGCGCATTTTTCGCGAACAGACATACGCGGGCACCCGGTTGGAGGACATCGCCGCCGAAGTCGGGTTGTCGACGTCAAGCCTCTACAACCATGTCGAGAGCAAGGCCGACATCCTCGAAACTGTGCTTCTCCGCGGAAACGGCTATCTCCACGTGACACTGGACGACATACTGGCGAGCGCGTCCGACGAGGAGGACGCGCTCCGACGACTCGTCGGAGTCTTCGCTTCCTTCGCCGTCAGGCGAGCCGAAGTGACCGACGCGATGGTCACCGACCTCCGAGCGCCAGGAAACACGACGGAGCAACTTCGCCAGGGGCAGCGCGAATACGTGGAGGAGTGGGTCCACCTCTTCATGGCACTGCACCCTGGCCGCGGCAGGCAAGCGGCGCACATCGAGGTCCAAGGAACGATCATGACCATCATCGACATCGCCCGCGATCGGCAATACGGGTGCGTGGACAACCTCGCCGATCTGCTGACGTCTCTGGCGACCCAGGTATTGATCTACTAGACGCCCCGCAGAGCACTGTCGCTGTCGCGACAGCGAAAAGCCGGTGCACACGCAGGCCAGACCTCGCAGCAAAGGAACGAAATGACGGCCGAACTCAGTGAATCATCGAACGACACTGCCACGGACGAGATGCTGGCCGCCTGGGGCGACCTCCTGTCGAGCATGGAAGGCTTCGCGCAGTGGGCAGCGGCCGGCGAACACGCAGTTGACCGGGCCGAAGGCCTTCGCCACGGCCTCAGGTACCTGGGCCACCTCGCCGAGTACCTGATCGAGCACAACGACCCCTGCCGGCCCGAAGTGACCTTGGCGAACAGCCCGGTTCGCACGCTCTACGGGAACTCCGCGGACTGCAGCTACTACATGAGCAGGATTTCGCCAAAGCGCGAGTACCGCGTATGGGGCCAGCGCGGGGACGCTCCGCTCGTGTCGGCCCAGGTTCACCGCTACTCAGGGGATACGCGGGTCGCTGGCACCTTCGTCGTGACCGACGAGGTGTGCGACGAAGACGGGAACTACGAGTTCTACTTGTCGAGCGACCTCCGGGGAAGGCTCGGCCTCACCCTCGACGAGGGCTGCGGCGAGGTCTACTTCCGCCACTACAGCTACCGGCCCGGGAGCGAAACCGCACCGACCTTCTTCGTGGAGTTGCTGGGTGAACCCGCCCCTCCTCGCCCCGCGCTCGACGAAGCCACGCTCGCCCGGCGGATCCGGCTTGTGGCCAAAGGAATGCGGCTGGTGCAGCCTTCGCTCACCAGCCTCGTCGATGCTCTGCGCAAGCGGCCGAACCAGATCGTGGCGGCATGGGACCCCGAGGATCCCGCGTTCGACTTCTTCTACGGCGCCACGACGCAAACGTATCTGGGCGGATGGTGGGATCTTCGGGGAACCAACGGCCTTGAGGTGACTTTCCGCCCCCCGCCCGCGGCCTTTGTGTCCATCCAGATCTTCAACCGCTGGTTCGAGGCCATGGAATACCGCGACCACGTGACCAATCTGAACGCCGCGCAGATGCGACCCAACGAGGACGGAAGCTTTACCGTCCGGATCGGCGGGGACCCCCAGCCCGTCAACTGGCTGGACGCCTTCGAACACGAGGAAGGAATCGTCATGATCCGCTACATCCTTCGGCGTGATGAGCCTGGCAGCGGCACGCCCCCGGCAGAGGTGCGCGTTCTGCGCTGAACTGGCTTGAGCTTTAGCCCGTTCTGCGTGGCCGGCTTGCTTTTCCCGGATTTCGCCGAGGCGGCTGGGTGCACGTCGCGACGAACGCGGCCGCGGCGTGCGTGCGTTCCGGGTTGTCACCGGAGGCGGCGGGCAGTGCCGGATTCGCTTGCTCGCACAGGCTGAGGATGCCACGGTCGAGTTCGGCGATCTGCGCCGACGGTGCCTGGTGGCGGCGGAACGATCGTTTCGTTGCCTGCGGCAAGGGCGGTTTCTTCTGGCCCTGCGGCAGGGCTCGGTGCGAAGGAGTGCGCGCGTGAGGTTTGAACACGATTCAGGAACGGAACTTCCGGTCATTGCGCGATGTGCGTGCGTCGGTGCGGGAGTTCCTGACCGGCGTCATCGGGGGAGGCCGACGCCGGGAAGTCCAATCTGCTGGGACATGATCAGGCTGGTGACCGATCCTCCTGACGGGCAACGAGACTGCTGCGAGGACCTCGACGACGTCGCACGGAGGCCGACGTGGTTCTCCGCATCGACCGAACCGCTGCGGCACGGCAGGTACAGCCGGGGCATCCTCGACGACATGACCTCAGTTCGCTATCGGATTTCTTACGCGCCGCCGGTCGGGACCGAGGTTCGGGGGAAGGCGCGGTGGATCGCCGGCGAGGGCCGGTCCACTGACCGCGCCCCGGAGCCAGAAGCCCGCGGCTGGCTTCGGCAGGTCTGCTTGCCGCCGTTGCGCGACGCGAGCTGAACTCCGGTTCGGGAACCCGGTTGCGTGTCATCGTTCAGTACCTGCTGTCCGATTTCGTCGGTGAGGTGCGCGACACGTCGGACGAGGTCAGGCTTCCGCGCCGGATGCTGTTCAGAGCCGTCCGCGCCTGTACTGCCGATTCCGCTTCGGCCACGCCGGCTTCGCTGGATCGCAGCCCTCATCCCCGGCTTGATCCCGAACGTATCGGTCCGCCGAAAGCAGGGACGACGTCCCGATCCCTTTCGCCGATACGGATCGTCCTGATGCCTAACGTGCTTCCGGGACGGTCGCGTCCTTGAGGAAGGCTGTCAACGCAGGCAGATCGACGGGTACACGGAGGTCCTTGCCTTCGCGTGCCCAGGCTTCGGTGTCGCGGACCCAGGCTTCGGTGACGGAGACGGCATACAGGTCACGCGCCGATGAGGGGCCGAAGTCTTCAAGTCCGACCATGACGTTCTCGCGCTGCCGGGCGTCGGGAAACGCCTTCTCCCAGAATTCCCGGTGCAGCGCGGCGAGCTGATCGCGAGGAACGGGCTCGCAGGTCCCGCGAAGCTGCACTCCGTCGAGCTGGTCGTCGCGAACCTGGTAACCGGTCGCGCTGACTGTGCTGTTCGCGCCGATGTGGATCGTGTGCCGGCTGGCGGGGTGGGAGCAGAACAGCAGGGTGGCGTCGTGGGCGATGACGTGGTTGAGCGTAGCGCTCCACGGGCCGTCCTGGCCGGACGTGGCCAGCACAAGGAACGGGATCGTCTTGAGCAAAGTCGCGGCACGGCGCGCAGGATCGTCGTTTGTCATGGCATTCCTCCATCCGTTGACAGTCGTCGCTAAGCACGGGGATGCCGCGCCCGGCAGTCAGCGCCCGCAAGGTTGCTCATGGGGATGACGCCAGTCCCGAGCCCCGCCGACGACTGCGGCAAGCTTGTCCGGGTCCGCATCGGGTTCGGACGCGTTGCCGTTGATCTTCTGGTGCGCCCGCGTGGCCGTGAACGACACGTTGGCACCGCGGGTAAGAGGCTTCGCGGCAGAAGCCGCAGGTACTGGCGTGCACCTCGACGCCATGCGTCGTGGCTGCCCGCTGGGGATCGGACTTGGTGTTGGTGCCAGAGCCGGTGAGAAGGTCGCGGCGTGCATGTCCTCCCCGATCGCGAGAGGCGGAGATTTCAGCCGCGCCGCGGATGTCGTCCGCGCGGGGTGTTCGCGCGTTGGTCGCGTGATCCTCTCGACCACTTTCGCCCGCCACGGTTGGCGTAGCTATGACGTCATCGGACTGCTTTGCGATGCGGAGAACAGGCGGTCTCGCGAGATCGCGGTGGAGCGCAGCGCTGTCTCGGGATGCGATCAGAGCGGTGCCGCGCTCAGGGGCGTAGTTCGTAGACGGCGCTTCTGGGGGTTTCGGCGACGCGTCGCCAGCGGGTGAATCCCGCTTGTTCGGCCAGTCCCCGCAGTTCTGCTTCGCCGGCGTGGTTGCCGAGTGCGAGCGGGCCGTCCTGTGCCGCGGCGGCGGGCAGGCACAGGGTGAACGACAGTGCCATGAACAGCCGCCCGATGGGGTGGGTGTTGGTGGCGGGGTCGGCTTCGGCGTTGGGTTCGACGAGCATCACGACGCCGTCGGGGCTGACGATGCCGCGTGCGGCGCGCAGCGCGGCCAAAGGGTCGCCCATGTCGTGGAGGCAGTTGAAGAAGGTGACGAGGTCGTAGCCGCCGCCGGGCGGGGGGCGGAGGTCGGCCGCGGCGGCGGTGTGGAAGCGGGCGCGGTCGGCGAGTCCGCGTTCGTCGGCGACGATGCGGGCGTGGTCGACGGAGGGCTGGTGGTAGTCGTAGCCGTCGAAGGCGGCGTGCGGGTGCGCGGCGGCCATCAGCAGCGTCGAGTGGCCGATGCCGCAGCCGATGTCGGCGACCCGGCCGCCGGCGGCCAAGCGTTCCGTGACGCCGTCGAGGGCGGGCAGCCAGGAGGACACGATGTTGGCGTTGTAGGCGGGGCGGAAGAACCGCGCGATCGCGCGGAACATCTCCGGGGGGTAGTCGCCCCAGTCCACTCCGCCGCCGTCGCGCAGGCATCCGGCCAGCTGGTCCTCGACCCGGTACAGGGCCTGTACCGCGGCGAAGACGCCGATCCCGGCACCGGGCGCGTCCGGGTCCGCCAGGACCGCGGCGTGCTCGTCGGGGAGGACGTAGGTGCGTTCTCCGGCGGAGGTTTCGCTGTGCACGTAGCCCGCGCCGACTTGAGTGTGCAGCCATTCGGCGAGGTAGTTCTCCCGGGTCCCGGTGCGGGCGGCGAGCTCCGCCGCGGTCAGCGGGCCGGCGCCGGCCATCGCCCGGTACAGGCCGAGCCGGTCGCCGACGGACACCGCGACGCCGGTGATCGCGGTGGCCGCGTCGCCGAACACCCGGTCCAGGAACGGCATCGCCGGGGCGTCCGGCCGCGCGGCGGGCTTCGGCGCGGGCAGGGCGTGGATCGCGGGCTCGGCCAGTTCCGCCAGTGCCTCGGCGAAGAGATCGACCTCCCGCTCGGTGTTGTAGACGTAGAAGGACACGCGGGTGGTCGCGGGCAAGCCGAACCGGACGCAGGCCGGTCTGGCGCACAGGTGGCCGACGCGGATCGCGATGCCGCGCTTGTCGAGGTGCGCGCCGATCTCGTCGGGAAAGCGGTCGGCGAGCGAGAAGGAGATCGCCGCTCCGCGGTCCTGCGTGGTGGCGGGACCGACGATCCGCACCCCCGGGATCGAGGCGAGCGCGTCGAGCGCGCGGGCGGTCAGATTCGCGCAGTGCGCCGCGATGTTCTGCCTGCCGAGGCCGCCGAGGTAGTCGCAGGCGGCCGCCAGCCCGACGGTCTGCGCGATCACCGGGGTGCCGGCCTCGAAGCGGTACGGCGGCTGCGCGTACGTCGAGCTGTCCATCGCGACCTGGTCGTTCATCTCGCCCCCGGTCTGGAACGGCGGCAGCGTCCGCAGGAGGTCGCGGCGGCCCCACAGCACGCCGACCCCGGTCGGGCCGCACATCTTGTGACCGGAGAACGCGAGGAAGTCCACTCCCAGCGCGGCGACGTCCACCGGCATATGCGGCACCGACTGGCACGCGTCCAGCACGGTCAGCGCCCCCACCTCCCGCGCCCGCGCCACCAGCGTCCCGACCGGGTTCACCGTTCCGTACACATTGGACTGATGGGTGAACGCGAACACCTTGGTCCGCTCGTTCACCACCTCCGCGAGGTCGCCGAGGTCCAGCCGCCCGTCCGGGGTGATGGTGAGCCAGGCCAGCTCCGCACCGGTCTGGCGGCACAACTGCTGCCACGGCATGAGGTTCGAGTGGTGCTCCATCTCCGTGACCACGACGCGGTCGCCGGGCCCCAAGGCCAGCGAACGCAGCTCCGGCTCCGCCCAGCTCGCGTTCCCCAGCGCGTACGCGACGAGGTTCAGGGCCTCGGACGCGTTCTTCGTCAGGACAACGTCCTCCGGCGCCGCGCCGACGAACCCGGCGATCCGCCTCCTGCCGCCCTCAAGCAGTTCGGTCGCCTCCCGTCCCAGCTCGTGATAGCTGCGGTGCACGTTGGCGTTGTGCAGCCGATAGTAGTCCGACTCCGCCTCCAGCACGGCCCGCGGTTTCTGCGAGGTCGCGGCGCTGTCCAGGTAGACCAGCGGCCGCCCGCCGTTCACCTTTCGCGCCAGGATGGGAAAATCCGCGCGCACGCGGTCCACGTCGTAACCCGGCCCGCCCGGACCTGCCGCAGCCGGGACCGCGACGCCGTGCGCGGCGCATTCACAAGCAGGTTCCGCGGCGATCGTCATTCGCGTACCTCCACAAAACTGTTCGGGGAAATCTGTCCGCTGCCAGAATTTCGCGGCCGTAGAATCGCCGCGCGTTATTTCCAGGCGCACGTTTCGGCGATGTCCAGAACGGCCCGGCGGAAACGTCGCGAAATGTGGCAATAATCCACGCCGGCCGGGACGAGATGTCGCGATGCGTCTGATTCTGCGACAGCAGGCCGGTCGCGACAATCGTCCGTTTCAGTGACTTCGCCTCCGATCTCGACCCGTTGCCTCGGCCTGCGGAAACAACCGGGACCGTGCCGGCGGGCGTGCCGCGGGCCGCGCGCCGGTGCGGAGTTTCATCGCCGCGGCCGTTTCGTGGAATATTCTTGCGAATGTCGATCACGGTGCCTCTTGGCGTTGATCGGGTTGATCGATGGCCGCCTTCGGCCGGCTTGTGGACGGCGAGAGACCCTTTTGGTCGACGCGGTGCGGTGACCGATGCTGGAAAATGAGCGAAGGGGATAGGCCTGGAGTGGCCTCGGGAATCAGTTCCCGGGAGCCGGGCGGATTGTGCCAATGGCGCGACGGGCAATGGTTCGGCGGAGGGAGACTCTGGTTGTGTCGGCGCCGGGAGGCAGGATTTCGAACCACGCTCTTCGGAAAGCGCTCGACGAGTGCCGCTGGAACGGACCCGCGTTCGCGAACGAGGTGAACAGGATCGGCCGCGAGATGGGCCTCGACCTGCACTACGCCCGGCCTTCGGTGTCTCAGTGGCTGGGGGGAGTGCGTCCCCGGCCGCCGGTGCCCGAGGTCATCGCCGAGGCGATCTCCCGGCGGCTCGGGCGCAGGGTCACTGCCGAGGAGACGGGCTTCGGCGTCCCCGGCCCCAGGCGCGGCGGTTACGACCTGGGGGAGGAGCGGCCCGGCGGGCCGGCCTGGCCGCCGAAGAGCCCCGTTCCCTATTCCCTCGACGCCCTCGCCGCGGTGCCGGACCTCTCCGGCCTGGGATTCGGGAGCGCGCGAGAGCGCGGATCCGCACTGGCCGCCCGCGATGTGCGCTCGGTCGCGACGATGACGGAAATGTTCGCGTGCACTGTCGCCCAGTTCGGAGCCAGTCCTGCGCGCAAGGCTATGCAGTCCTACATCGATACGAAGTTGCGTCCCCTCCTGCTGCGGCCGGCGAAGCCCGGAGTCCGGTGGGAGTTGCTGAACACGGCCACGCGCATGGTCCGGGTCTGCGGTTACGCCCACTACGACGACGAGGCCCACGGCAACGCCCAGTGCTATTACCTGCTCAGCGCTTCCGCGGCGATCGCCATCAGCGACACCGATGCCGTGGCGCGGGTGCTGCGGCTGCTCAGCATGCAGGCGAGGGAGCTCGGACACGCCGCCCCCGCCACCCGGCTGGCGCGCCTCGCGCTGGAACACGGCCGCAACTCGGGCACCGGGATGCGCGCGCTGCTGCACGGGCAGCTGTCGGCCGCGGCGGCGACCGCGGCCGACGGGAAGACTGCCGACCGCCACCTGCGGACGGCGAAAAAGCTGGCCGGGGAACCGGATGGGCGGACGTGGCCGGGCGTGCTCACCGGAGCGTACGTCTCGTACTACGAGGCGGTGACCGCGAGCCATCGCGGCGACCGGACACGGGCCATCACTGCGCTGGCCGAGGGCGTGCGCCGATGTCCGGCCGATTTCGCCCGGCTGCGTGTGATCATGCTCGCCCGGCTCGCGGAACTCCAAGCGCGCGAAGGTCGCCTGACGGCGGCCTGCCGGACCTGGAGCCAGTTTCTCAGCCAGAGCGAAGCTTTCCGCTCGGCGAGCATCGACACCGCGGTACGCAGGGCGAAGGCGATCCTGCACCCCTACCGTTATCACGAAACGGCGGCCGAGATCCTGGCACAGATCGCGCACCGGCACAGACACGACCGGGTCCTTCCCGAGACCATCTGAACCGAGGACCGGACCATGCGCCTCGCCGAGCAGGCCACCGCTTTCAACGACTGCGGCGAATCGAGGATCGTGCCATGCCGAAGGCGAGGGCTCGACGCCTGAATCGCGTCCTCGGCCGAGGAGGGAAACGCGCCCCGATTCGCGGTTCCGGCCGAAGGGCGACCGATTGCCCTGCTCGCATCCGGCGCCCCGATGACGCGGGCGGCCTGGCGGCGGCCGTCGGGCTTTGCCCGGAGACGGAGTCCGTTCGGCGGCGGCACACTGTGCGAGGGACCGGTGCGATGGGGTGAACGTCGGGATGTCACGCGGCGGGGCCCACCGGAGGTCTGCCCGGCGGCGGAACGGCCTCGGCGCGCTGCTGCGCTGAACGGGGGCGGGCATCGGGGTGGCCCCAGCTTGTCCGAGCCCGGTCAGCCGTGTGCCGCACCGGGGCGGAAAACCGGGCCACCGTGGACGGTGCCTGCTCATCCTGCGGAGCGAGGCAGCGCTGCTCGTTCGCTGTCGGCCCCGGCCAGGTCGTCGCCTGCGCCCGCGACCGCGGCGCGCACCGGACGGAGACTCGTTGGTGCCGAAGGCATCCGAGCGGCTATCGCCAGCCGGGGTGTCGCTCCGGCCCCGGTGCCTGCCGCCGGGTCGTTGAAGGCTGCTTCGCCCTGCCGCCGGTTCCGGAGGTCGCGGTTCTGCCGGGACCACCGGGTAACGTCCGGTCTGGGTCGCACCGCCTGCCGTCACCGGCTCAGCACCTGTTCGGCCGCTGGCGGTCCTAAGTGGACTTGATTGGCGGTGATCGGTCCCTCCGCAGAGCGGAGAACCGTCAGGAGGGTGGACGGCGCAGGCTCGCGTAGCCTTGTTTTTCGGACGGGCGCCAGCTCAGCTTGCCTTCGTACAGCGGGGCGATGAATTCCATGACATGCCGGTAGCAGGTGACCGAGCTGTCGTGGCCGAGCATGTCCGCGGTGTTGGTCATGACCGCCGCTTCGCTGACGTAGTAGCCGATGGTGGCCTCCAGCTCGGCTTCCGTGGGCTGCCTGCTCTGGTCGACCCGCCGCAGGACACGGCGGGAGATGTTCAGGCACGCGTCCCGGAAGACGTTGTCGTGCTCGGCCTTCTCGCGGATGACGGCGGTGATCTCGTCGTGAGGCGTCCCGCCGCGGAAGTCGTCGAAGGTGAGCAGATGGGCCTGCGCGGTCAGCCGGGGGACCCCGATCCGGTCGAACGCGCGCAGTGTCCTGCCTCGCAGCATCGACAGGTTCTTGCGCACTTTGGCGAGAGCGCGTTGCTGGTCGTATCCGGCGGCTTCCAGCAGGCTCCGCATCTGCTCGCCGGGGGTCACCACGTCGAACGTCCGGAACCGGTCGTGCATGGCGGCGACGCTGAAATCGATGACTTCCTGGCTGAAATAGCTGTTGAACATGCTGAGCGCGAGCAGCCCGTGCTCAGCCTTGTCCAGCAGCCGCGCGCTTTTCTGATCGATCGGGACGAAGTGGTCGCCGTACTCGCCAGTTCGCATGAGGTGCCGCCTCTCCGGCAGTGAAGCTGCCCGGTCTCGTCAGGTGCGTTCGCGTCTCGACGCGCTGGGACCGCCGGGCCGGGCCGGTACGGGCAGCGCGCCGCCGATCCCGCTGTCCGGGGGAAGACGCTGGTCGTGCTGCCCGGCGTCCTCCCGGTGCTCCGGTGCCCGCACCACCGGGATGTCCTCCTCGCGGAGCGGACGCAGGGCCCGTGCGCGACGGGCCTCGGCCGCCGCCACGTACGGCGCGAGCCGGTCGTCTTTGCCCGCTCGGGCGCCGGCGTCACGTTCGCGGAACGCGGGCGCGATCTCGGTGCCGAACAGTTCCAGCGCTTGGCAAATGTGGTCGTGCCGCGTCCGCCCCACCGCCTGGATGAAGATGACCTGGTCGAGTCCGGCTCGTTCGTAACCCGCGAGCAGCCCACGCACCTCAGCGGGGGTGCCGATGATTCCCTGCTCGGGGTGAAAGGGGATGCCGGTCTCCTCCCGCTGGAATGCCGACCACACATCCGTGCGTCCTGGGCGGTGGTGCCCGGACGCCCAGATGCGGCCCAAGCTGTAGCCGAAGTACCGCAGCCCCGGGGCGATCCGCGCGATCGCCTCTTCCCCGTCGTGGTGCACCGAGAACCCGAAGAGCGCGGCGACGTTCGCGTTCACGGTGTGTCCGATGGGCACGCACTTGCCGGACCTGATGATGTCGTAGTACTCGGCGACCCACGTCTTCGCCTCTTCCGGCTCGACGAATCCGAAGACCAGCGCTCCCATGCCGTTTCGGGCTGCCCGGAGAATGGACTCGCGCCGTGCGCAGGCGAGCCACATCGGCGGGTGCGGCCGCTGCAGCGGCTTCGGCACGATGTTGCGGCACGGCATGCTGAAGTAGTCGCCTTCGTGCCCGGGATAAGGGGTCAGCGCGAGCATGTCGGCCGCGGCCTGGGCGCCTTCCTGCCACATGGCCCGCTTCTCGTCGTAGGGCATCCCGAAACCGCCGAGTTCGAGTGCCGTGGCCGCTTCACCGGTGCCCCATTCGACCCGGCCCCCGCTCAGCACGTCCAGCGTCGCGATCCGCTCGGCCACCCGCGCGGGGTGGTTGATCCGGGGCGAGGTGAGGCAGACGCCGTGGCCGAGCCGGATGTCGCGGGTGCGCTGGGAAGCGGCGGCGAGCAGCACCTCCGGCGCGGAGCAGTGGGAGTACTCCTCAAGGAAGTGGTGTTCGACGGCCCAGGCATGATCGATGCCGATCCGGTCGGCGAGTTCGATCTGTTCCAGCGCCTCGGCGAACATCCGCTGGTCGCTGTCCGGGCTCCACGGCCGCGGAGCCTGCAGCTCGTACAACACCCCGAACTTCATGGCAGCTCTTCCTCCCGGACAGTCGTCCCGTTCGACGGTTCAGGCTACGAGGCTCTC
This sequence comes from Amycolatopsis rubida, assembly GCF_900115345.1. Lineage (GTDB taxonomy): Bacteria > Actinomycetota > Actinomycetes > Mycobacteriales > Pseudonocardiaceae > Amycolatopsis > Amycolatopsis rubida. Next base: position 88,034 of record NZ_FOWC01000015.1, read on the forward strand.
AGCCCGGTGGAGCCGGGGTAAGTACGCACGGGGAAAAGGCTGTTGAGCGTCGCGACGCGTTAAACCGGGCAGGCGGGCGGAGACATCAGGTTCTGTTTCGTGGCCGGAAAGGGAGCCGTCACCAGTCAGGCGATCAGGACATGCCGGCCGCTTTGCCCGGCACCCGGTCGCCGCCCTCTCCGCGCCGGGAGAACAGAATGAACAGGCAGCGCCGCTTAACGGCCTGATGAGGTGAACGGCTTGTAGCCGTGGAGACACCGCGACGACGCTGGATGTTCCACACCGGCGTTCAAGGGAGACCATCATGTCGGCGAAGTCCCGGCACGGGCGAAATACGGGGGCGATGACCGTCTCTGGTGGACGCGATGGCTTCGGGCCGCCCGTTTCCGGGGCGCGGCGGCCGCCGGGCGCGGTGGAACTGGCGGTCCGGGATATCGCCGCCGGGCGGCCTGTCGTCGTGCTCGACGCCGAAGACCGTGAGAACGAAGGGGACCTGGTCGTCGCCGCGCAGAAGGCCACTCCGGAAATCGTGGCCTTCATGATGAGCGAGTGCCGCGGGCTGATCTGCGCGCCGATGGCCGCGGCGGACCTCGACCGCCTGCGGCTGCCACCGATGGCGGCGGCGAACACCGACCCCATGGGCACCGCGTTCACGGTCTCGGCGGACGCGTCCTCCGCCCACGGGGTCACTACAGGTATCTCGGCCCGGGACCGCGCTACCACGCTGCGGTTGCTCGCGAACGAAGACACGGCCCCGGACGATTTCACCCGGCCGGGCCACGTCTTTCCGCTCCGGGCGCGTCCCGGCGGTGTCCTCGTCCGGGCTGGGCACACAGAGGCTGCTGTCGACCTGGCCTCGCTCGCCGGATTGAGACCGGCCGCCGCCATCGTGGAGATAGCGGGACCCCGCGGCCATCTGCTGCGCGGTCCCGAGCTGGTCGAGTTCGCCGGCGTGCACGACCTGACGATCGTGTCGATCGCGGAACTCGCCGCCTGCCGGGACAACTCGGCAAAGCGGATCGAGCATCCGGCTGCCGACGCGGGATCAGTTCACCGCTCGCGGTCACAGCGGCGTAGCCGGCAGTGAGTACCCGGCGCTCCTCCGCAAGGACCCGCGGCGGCCGCTGCCGTCTCGCCCGGTGCCGGCCCCCTGGCTCGGCCGCGAGACGGGGCGAGGAGTTGCCCGACCACGCGCAGCCCGCGGCAGAGGTTCGTCCGCTCCGCACACGAGCACCGGACACCTCGCGGTCGCAAGAAAGACGGCACGCCGCAGGTCACATCGACCTGGGTGGGCCTCGGCGGCACTGCGATCGCGGTGCCGCCGTCAGCCTCGACTGAGACAGCGGCCGGTCGCCACGAACGAGAGGGCGGATCGCGCGGGTGGTGCGTCCGGCGGCCACGCACGCGTCCACATGCCGGAAGCAGACACGGCCAGCGTGCGCGGCCCCAGCCCCTCCTCGCGAACTCCGCGGGCAGTCGCGCCGCGATGACCGATCAACGTCCGCCAGAAATAAACCGGGAAAACGCGGCAACTTCTTCCCTGCGGCCGTGCACCGGGTGAAGTCTTGATACAGCCAGGCAATCACCGGGGAGGGCCTGGCCGTCCGATCGCGGGGTCCGTTCGGCGGCGAAATCCCGAATAACGGATAGGCGAGGGAGAACCTGATGCACGCTCGCAGCCCCGACGACGGTTCCGCGGCGAAGACCGGAGACTGGCCGGCCGGCTCCGGACTGTTTTCCTCCCTGCGGTTCGCTGCCCCGCCGATCCCGGAGGGGCGCACACCGAAGCGGGTGCTCCTCACCTGCGCCACCAGCCTTCTGGGATCCTTTCTGCTGGACCGCTTGGTCAGGGCCGGGGTGGCCGAGGTGCGCTGCCTGATCCGTGCCCGCGACGCCGCGCACGGGTTGTCCAAGCTGGCTGAGCGGGTGCGCGGCCACGGGCTGGACTTCGGCGCGGTCGAGGGGAACGTCGTTCCCCTGGCCGGTGATCTGTCACAGCCCCGGCTCGGGTTGTCCCCGGACGCTTACGACGAACTGGCGCGCACCACGGAAATGATCGTCCACAATGGATCTTTCGACGCTGGTCCGGCCCTGGCATCGCCGCCGGCGGAGACGGTTGTCTCCGGCGTGCGCGCGTTGATCGCCCTGGCGGCGAGCGAGCGCCTCAAACCGCTGCACCACATCTCCACCCTTCTCACGATCGCGGGATCGGGGACGGCGCACCTCCGCTACATACTGGAAGACGACCGTCCAAGCCCGCTCGGCACCGACCGGCCGGGCACCGCCGACAGTCGACGGGCAGCCGAGGATCTGGTCCGGGAAGCCAGCTCGCGCGGCCTGCCGGCGGCGATCTACCGGCCGCATGCCATCGCGGCGGCTGCCGAAGGCGTGCTGCGGAGCGGCGACACCCCGATCGGTGCGTGGACCCGTGCGATCGTCGACACCGGGGCCGCACCGGAGGCCGATCTGCCGCTCGACTTCGCCCCGGCCGATTATGCCGCCGACGTGATTGTGCACGTTTTGCGCACCCAGCCTCCCGACGGCCGCGTCTACACCATCACCCACCCCGCTGCCGGCGAACTGAGCGCACTCGTCGACCGGCTGCGGAACCGGGGGTACTCCATTCGCGACATACCTTACGATCGCTGGGCACAGGACGTCTCGGCCCTCATCCAGTCGCCCGGCCATCCTGCGCGGCAGCTGGCCCCGCTGATCAGCGAGACAGGGACGGCGACCGGGCAGATGCGGCCACACTGGTTCTTCCCCGAGTTCAGCTGCACCAACACGATTCGCGCGACGGCCAACGCGGGCCTCGACCCGCCGCCCGCGGGAACCGCCTACCTGGACGGGTTGCTGGACCGCTTCGCCCGGTCCGGCCTGCTGCCCCCGCCGTCGGCCGTGCGACAGCGCCCGTCGGACGCCGCAACGGTGGTTGCTCCCGGGGAACGAAGCGCCCGGCTTCTCAGCGCGCTGACACCGAGGATATCGAGGTTCGTCCGGGAAACCTCTGCATACCGCCGATCCTGCACGCACGGCCTGGCGCTCGAAGACCTCCGCCGGTTCGTCGCAGGCGAACTCCCGGCGCAGTTGACGGAGATCGCGGCATTCGAACGCATGGCGGCCGAATTCGGCTCCTCTCCGGCCGGTGACCTCTTCCGGAAGATGACACAGGCAGCCCGCACTGTCCGCCCCGTCCTCCGGGAAGCCGCCGCCGAACTCGAAGTGGACCCGGCGCAACCAGTCCCTCAAGGCGCCGTCGACTTCGGTTGCTTCATGACAGAACTGTCCCACCGTGCGCGACCGGGCGCCGCGGCAGCCGTTCTGCGCACCAATTTGCTGCTGTGGTGTGCTGTCAGCGCCGAACTGCTCCTCACCCTGCGCGGTCTCGCCAGCACCCCGGCGGCGATCGTCCGGTATCTGGAACAGTTCGAGCACCCTCCAGTGGATATCCTGTCCACCTGCGCCGACGTTCTCGTCGCCGCCGTCGAACTTGGCGAAGACGGCGACGACATAGCCGCTGCCGTACGACGAGCGGAAGCCGCGCTACGAGGCTACTTCAAGACGGTTGTCGGGGACCCGGTGCACTGATGCGACCGCCCGCGTGACTGGGTTCCGTAGTAATGCTAGTGGCCAGCCTTCCGTATTCAGGGCCCTGGCGAATCCTCGGTGAATACGCAGCCTCGGACGGGGAGGGAGGTGACAGAGGATGCCGCGCACCGCCTGCTGGCCGTTCCGCAGGTGACCACTACGAGTCACTTTCGCCGGCGGCTCCCGGGCGGGTTTTCCGAGGGAGTCCGCCTCGGCCTGTCGTGGTCGCTGCGATCCACGGGAAACCGCCGAGAGCGAGAAAAGTCACCGTACTGTTTTATCGCATCCAAGAAGTGTGAAAGGAACGCCTGTGGCACACGAAGAATCCGCAGATTTCCTGCTCTCCTCCAGTCTGGACTACCTCTATTCCGCTGCGTTGCGCGTGGCCGCCCTGGTCAACGTCGCCGATCAGCTCGCCGACGGCCCGGCGGACCCCGGAGAATTGGCTGAGCGCACGAAAACGCATCCGAACGCACTCGCGCGGGTTTTGCGCCTGCTCGCCTCTCGCGGAGTTTTCCACGAGGACGGCGACGGCCGCTTCGCCATCACCGCGCGAGCCCAAGCCCTGCGCACCGACTCTCCGACGTCGGTCCGCGATGCGGTTCTGATGATCACGGAGCCCGCGATCTGGCGTCCTGCGGGCGAGCTCGTCGCCGGCGCTCGCACCGGGCTGGCCGCCATCGACGCCGTATACGGCAGCCCGTTCTGGGAGGTGCACGCCCGGGACGCCGCGACGGCCGGCGAGTTCGACGCCGGTATGGGTCAGTGGTCCCAGCTGGAGGCCAGGGGGTTCGCCCAGAGCTATCGTGTTCCTCCGGACGGTCTGGTGGTCGACGTCGGAGGCGGCCGCGGCAGGTTCCTGGTGGAGCTGCTGCGAATCCGGCCCGACCTGCGGGGCATCCTTCTCGACCAGCCGATCGTCGTCTCGAATCACGATCTTGGCCAGCTGGACGACCGAGACCGCTGGCAGGCCGTTTCCGGCGACTTCTTCGAAAGCGTTCCGCCGGACGGCGATGTCTACGTGCTCCAGTACATTCTCAACGACTGGCCCGACGACCAGTGCGTACGCATTCTGCAGAGCATCCGCCGATCCATGAAGCCCGAATCCCGGGTCGTCGCCCTCGAATGCGTAGTGCCGCCGGGCAACGCGCCGCATGCCGGAAAGGGCATTGATCTGGTCCTGTTGGCATCTTTTGCCGGCCGGGTCCGCACCGAGGCCGAATTTGCCGAGCTCTTCTCGGCCGCCGGGATGCGGCTGACCAGGGTGATGGAAAAGACGGGGCCGGGGTTCCTGTCCATCGTCGAAGGTGTTTCACAGTGAGACCGGAAAACAGCCTGTGGAGGACAGTGTGACAATTCCGACCGGCCCAGGCGTGGCCCTGGACGACGAGTATCCTCGCCCCGCCGGAGACGACTTCGAAATGCGAGGGCTGAGTGCGCTGGTGGTGTCCGGCAGCCGCGGGATCGGCCGGGCGATAGCCTTGGAACTGGCCAGGCGCGGCGTGGCGGTGACGATCACTGCCCGGCACCCGGAGTCGCTCAAGGAGGCGGCCGAGAGCATCGAGAGGGAGACCGGAAACCCGATCCAGCCGGTGGTCGCCAACAGCCGGAAGGCTGACGAGCGGCAGACGGCAGTGGACCTCGTGCTGAAGACCGGGCGGCTGGATCTGCTGGTCTACGCGACGGGCATCAACCCCGCCAGGAACACCCCGGCCGTGGACATGGCTCTGGACACTTTCCAACGGACGTTCGACACCAACGTCCTCGGCGCGCTGGGTTACGTGCAGCTCGCCTGGCATGCCTGGATGAAAGACCATGGCGGTTCGGTTCTGATGCTCAACACCGTGGCGGCGACCAGTCCTTTGCGGCTGGCGGCCTACAGTGCCACCAAAGCCGCGCTGCATCGGCTGACCGAGGACCTGGCCGACCAGCTCGCGCCGAGGGTGCGGGTGAACGCGATCGCGCCGGCCTTCGTGCGCACCACGTTCATGGACTCCGTCACCCGCCTGCCACCGGAGACGATCGCCGCAAGCTACCCGCTGGGCCGGATCGGACAACCCTCCGACATCGCCACGGCGGCGGCCTTCCTGCTCTCGCCGCTGGCGTCGTGGATCACCGGCGTGACCCTGCCGGTCGACGGCGGCAAGTCTGTCTCGGCCGTGACCCACGACCGCGAACACCCGCCCGTCGACTACCAAGTCCACTAGGCTCGACCTTGCCCGCGGCGTTGTCCGGTGGCGCCGGGCCGGGAAGCCTGCCGATCTTTCCTTCGCGACACAAGGAAGATCGGCTGAGCCCCGCAGGCGATCGTGTGCGGATGCACCGGCCCATCCGGTGTAGTGCGGAGTCCGTCCTGGCTCCGGCGGGAGTTCGCGTCCGCAGCGCGGCGGCTTCCGCGAGATTCGCGTGGACGCATCATCCGGAAAGCCGGTCTTCAGCAGCTGGAGATCTGCTCTGAGCTCCACGCGTTCGCTCATCGACGATCCGGTGCCGCGGCTTGTTCCGGCTGGCCGCGGCGCTGTTTCCAGCCTCGTCACGGGTGTCCCGTCCAGACGGAGGACTTGGCCCGTGAGCTGCTCGCCAGCGGCCGGCTTCGCCGCCGCGGGATCGCCCCAGCTTGTCTCCGCGGGCGGCTGCGTTGCGACGGGCAGTCTTACGCGAGATCGGCGCGTCTGCGAGTGATGAGCCGGATCTCGTGAGTTCGCGCAAGGACGAGCGGAAGCCGCGGTTCGAGCACGCCGCGGCCTGCTCGCCGTCGTCGAAGTCTGGCCTGGGGCGTGGGTCGATCGCCCGGACGGCTCGGCCCGGAGAACGCCCGCTCGGGCCGATGGTCAACGAAGAATCCGTCGTTGCTCGGGAACGAGAAGCCTCCTCGCTTCTCGCCAAAGCAGCTGGCTGACAGGGGAAGGCAGTACTGCGGCAGCCTGACCGGAGACCCAGCGCAGGAGGCAACCTCATCGGATTGGCCCGTTCCGATGCGTGTGGACTCGGTCAAAGGGCAGGGGCGCGACCCGCTTCGACCGCGATCCGTGCTCGATGGCAGTTCGCGTACGCGAGCGTCGATGTTCCCTACGGCACCTGATCGAGTGTTCGTTCGACGAGGAGCCGTGGCTGGAGCTGATCTCGTCGATGGCCGCGCCGGCCGTCCCTGGGGTGTTCGCCACGCGGTCCTCACGGGACAGCCGGCTTCTCCAGCGCGGGCGGCGGCGAGGCCAGAAGGGAGTCCACGACTCCGGCCTGGCCGATGACGGTCGCGTCGGTCACCCGGACGACGACCTCGCCGGGAACGCAGACGCGGTCGACCCACTCCTGTGCGCGTTCCTCTCCGAGGTACCGGGCCGCGATCCGGTGCATCCAGCGGCGGACGTTCCCGGCGTGGTCGTCGATCTCCGCGTCGCCGGTTATCAGCACGAAGGCGAACGGGGGCCGGTCGTCGTCGAAGCAGATCGCGATCCTGCCCTCGCGTAGCATGGCCCGGCCCTTGACCGAGTCCGCGCGAGCGGTGAACACGACGGTGCCGCCGTCGAGGTCGACCCAGACCGGTGTCACGTGCGGACTGCCGTCCTTCCGCGTCACCGCGAGCTTGCCGGTGCGCGGTGCCGCGAGCACGAAACTCTGCCACCACTGATTGTCTATGACCTTGCCGGGCACGGCTGCCTCCGTTCATGTGTCAGACCAGAACCTGCTGTACTCCCGGGAAATCCCGCCTTCCCACTGTTGCCGCACCGCGTGCCGTGCGGCAACAGTGGGGATGATGGACGGGTTAAACGACGCGAAGCGTTGACTGCGGAAGCAAAGCGCCGAAACCTTGCCGGGGGACGCAGAAACAACATTCGCGATTCGGCAGCCGCTTTCGCGCCACCGCCGCGATCAGGACACTGCACTCCACAAGCTCGGTCATGGGCTGCGCCGACTCGCGCCCGCCATCCAGCGGCAGTGCGCGCAGATCCGGTTCGTCCGTCCTCCGCCGGATAGTTCCGCGGCGAATCCTTCGACCTGGCAAGGCATTGCTAAACCGAGTGCGCGGCAGCTTCGACGGCTCTCGTGCTGAGTGCGGTCGGCACGTGAGGCCCGCGCCGGTGCTGAGCACGCTGTGGCGGCTGGCGCGTCGTTGCGCGGGATCACCGCCGTGATCGGCGGCCGTCCCGCAGGCCGGTGGTCGGCGAGCTGGGGGACTATCTGGGCGAGAAGTCCGGGTGATCGTCCACTGTGGAGGAAAATTGAACGCCCGGGATCCACCCGCCCTCGCCCGCCTCACGGTACCTCGGCGGGACCGGCTCGGCGGAATTGTCCACTACCACCACCATGCGTCTTGACCTGCACGGACGTAGTTTGCGGCTCGCGCGCGGACTGCCTCGCCACGATTACCGGGCCGCACGCCAAACCCGGGCACCGATCACGGCAGGAAGGCCCCGGCACTCCGCAATGACTTCGCTCGCGCGCCAGCACAGTCTGGGCGGCACTCATGACGTTGGCGTGGTTCGGCCGCCGCGCCTCGAAGCCCCTCGCTTCGAAATCCCCCGGGCCCGGCAGCGTGGCGTGGACGTTCGGGCGTGGTCGCCGGGTCCGCGGGCGTTCACGCCGGCTCGCTCCCGGCGTGCGGCGGGGGTGCGTTGAGGCTGCGCAGGCCGGAGCTGAGGACGGCGAGCAGCGGCACGGCCAGCAGGGCTCCGACGATCCCGGCGGTGACCAGTCCGGCGGCCAGCGCGAGCACGACCGCCAGCGGGTGCAGCCGGATGGCCCGGCCGAGCAGGAATGGCTGCAGGACGTGGCTTTCCAGCTGCATCACCCCGATCACGATGGCGAGCACGACGATTCCCGGCAGCACGCCGCCGGTCAGCAGTGCCACCAGCACCGCGACCACGCCGGCGACGACCGAGCCGACCACGGGGATGAACGCGCCCAGGAACACCAGGGCGGCCAGCGGGGCGGCCAACGGCACCCCGACGATGAGCAGACCCGCCCCGATCGCCACCGCGTCGACGACCGCGACCGCCGCGGTGCCGCGGATGTAGCGGGCCAGCGTGGTGAACCCGGCCTGCCCCGCGAGGTCCACCCGGGGCCGGAACCGGGCGGGCGCGACGCGCAGGACGAACGTCCAGATCCGCCTGCCCTGGGCGAGGAAGAAGATCAGGCAGAACACCATCAGCAGGAACTCGGTGGCCAGTTCGCCGACCGTGACCGCGGTCGTCACGGCGCTGGAGGCGATCGAACTCCGGTTGTTGTCGAGGGTGGTGGCCACCTGGTCGAGCATCTGGTCGAGCTGCCCCTGGCTCAGGTGGACCGGGCCGGTCCGCAGCCATTCGCGAAGGTCGGCCACGCTGTGCGAGATCTGCTCGATCAGCGCGGGCATTCCCGCGGTCACGGTGAGGACCACGAAGGTGACCACTCCGCCGACCACGGCGATTCCGCCGACGATCACCATCGCGGTGGCCAGCGCGCGGGGGACTTTCTTGCGTGCCAGCCAGGAAACCGACGGTGCCAGCAGTCCGGTCAGCAGCAGCGCCACCGCCACCGGCACCAGCACTGTCGCCAGCTGGACGACGACGAACCCGATCAACGCCATCCCGCCGGCGACCACCAGCAACCGTCCGGAGACCGCGGCTGCGACACGTAACCCGTAGGGCACCGCCGCGAGAACGTCCTCCGTGGTCGGGCCGTGCCGGGCCGGCGGTCTGTCGCTGTTCATGAGCACCTGGCTTCCTCGCCCGGGATCCGGGCCTAGTGGGCGCACGAGACTAGCCCGCACTGTCTCACGCGCAGGCTTCCGTCCTCGGGCAGGGCGTCATCGTCAGAGCAGGCAGCCGCGTGCGACGCATTGCGTGTCCGGCCGGGGACGACGGCGAACAGCCCGGCGGAATCACTCCGGAGTACGCCCTGTCCGCCGGCTTGCGGGGTGGCTTGGGCTCCGGCCGCAGAGCCGACCGGGTGCTCGAAGGACTCTCGGTGGAACGAGGCCTCAAAGCGCACGACGTTTCTTTGTTCGCGGCAAAAACGAGAGCATCTCGGTCTCGGGCAGTCGCGCACAGCGGATCCTGGGGCGGACTGTGCACGCACGTTCGCGAGGGCTGGAATATCGGCAATCCCTGCTACGGACCCCGCGCATGAACCGCTGATCCCGGAATGGATGCACGACGAACTCGTCCAACGGCGTGCCGCCGAACGCACCTCCCGGAGCGCCGGCAAAACCCAGCGGACACCCGAAGACGGACGTGCATGTTCCGGGGCAGGGTGCTGTGTCCATGCGGCCGGCCGAGCACCGCCAACCGCGGCCGACCGGACAAGTACGGGGGCCATCGGAAGACGCTGTACTTGCGAGAGGACGCGATCCCTGCCTCGGTCGGAGGGCTTCTCTCCGATCGGCTGTTCGGGCCAGACCGGTGCGGAAGATCAGCAGGCGAAGCACAGAGAGGCCGAACTCAAGCGGCTCCGTCAAGCACTTGATCACCTGGCGAAAAAGCAGGCTTCTCGGCTGGAGCAAGCAGCGGACGACCCGTTCACGAAGGCGCTCCGCGAGAAGTACGACAAGCTCGAACACGAGCGCGCGCAGATGGTTGCCGAGTTCGACGCGCTGCGCGAGGCGGAAGCGGCCGCGCCTAAGCGCCCGAAGGCGGAGGACGTCGGCCTTCTCGGCGCAGCGCCCCGGCTGGTCTCGACCTCGCGAAGGCCCCCCGCGGATCTGCTCATGGCCCTTTTGAGGCAGGAAGCGCTGCCCGCGATCGCGAGTGCGGCGAAGAGGACCACTGAAGTGACGAATCGAACCGGGACCGGCTTGACCGCGTCCGGCGGGGATTTCCGACGGTGCCCCCGGTGAGATTCGAACTCACACTGGACGGGTTTTGAATCCGTTGCCTCTGCCAGTTGGGCTACGGGGGCGCAGTGCCGGAAACTTTACGGGACCCGCCCCTCCAGCCCCAGACCGGGTCCGGTGATCGACTGGGGGCCGGGGCTGGGTGTCGCCCGCCACTTCGTGGTGAACGCCATCGTGGGATCTGGATCGGTCCCGGTACGCTGGGCTCTCGCGGGTGACCGCGTGTCGAAGACGTCCCGCCGAGCCTTCAGGAGGACACCGGTGACCGAACAGGCTGCCGAGTCGAACGGCGCCGCCGGCGTGCCGCAGCGACGGGTGCTCGTCGCGGAAGACGAGGCGCTCATCCGGCTCGACCTGGTGGAAATGCTGCGCGAAGAGGGCTACGAGGTGGTCGGCGAGGCCGGCGACGGCGAGGAGGCCATCGCGCTGGCCACCGACCTCAAGCCGGACCTCGTGATCCTCGACGTCAAGATGCCGAAGCTCGACGGCATCGAGGCGGCCGCGCGGATCACCGGCGACCGGATCGCGCCGGTCGTCATTCTCACCGCGTTCAGCCAGCGCGACCTCGTCGAACGGGCCCGCGACGCGGGCACCATGGCCTACCTGGTGAAACCGTTCGCCAAACGCGACCTCGTGCCCGCCATCGAGCTGGCCGTCAGCCGGTTCTCCGAGCTGCAGGCCCTTGAGGCCGAGGTCGCCGGGCTCACCGACCGGCTTGAGACCCGCAAGGTCATCGACCGGGCGAAGGGCCTGCTGATGAGCCGCCAGGGGCTCACCGAACCGGACGCGTTCCGCTGGATCCAGCGCACCGCGATGGACCGGCGCACCACGATGAAGGCCGTCGCCGAGGCGGTCGTGGAAAGCATCGGCTGAGCAACCGGCAAGCATCCCAGAAGCGGGCGTGGCCAGGGGGTCGCGCCCGCTTTTTCGTTGCCCGGCACACCGGAAACGCCGGAAACCGTGCCGGAGCGTGACCGTCCGGCCCCGGAGTGCGCTCCCGTCCAGCGGGACTCCCTCCGGTGCGCCGCGTCCGGCCCGGCTCGCCGGGTCGCGCCGAAACCTGGTCGACGACCAGGGAAAACCCTGGTCCGGCATCGATGCCGGACCCACCCGTGCGGGTTGATCTCCCCTGCGCGAAAGGGCAAGGTTGCTACCTTGGAGGCCGGGGGATCGTGGTGTCGGTCACGATGACGGAGGGGATGTTCCTAGACTGCCCCCATCGATCGGACGTCAGGTCAAGGTCCTTTCGAGGGGTGCTCGGACACGAAGAGTCATTCACTCGGTCGTTGCAATCAGACGATCGAGTGTAAATCGTCCGTTAATTCTCGTGACGACCGTCACGATGTGGATACAAGACTCGCTGTGACTCTGTGCAACACCTCACCCGGCGGCTACGTTCAGCGCCCAGTCGAAGTCCCACGCAGGGACCCGCCGTTCCCCCGGGAGCGTGGCGGGTGGCATTTGGAGGAACGAGTGCAGAGAGCACGACTCACTAAGGTCATCGTGCTGGCCGCGGCGGGAGTCATCTCCCTTGGCGCCTGCTCGGCGCGGACCGGCGGTGACTCGGGTGGCGACAGCGGCGCGCCGCAGGCCGCGGCCCCGTCGGCGGCGGCGAACGCGGCGGACCCGGCGGGAGACGGCAAGGCGCAGTGCGCGCCGACCTCGATCGCCTACGCCGGCACGATCAACGGCGCGAACGCGGCCCTGGGCCAGAACATCCTCAAGGGCGCGAAGCTGGCGGTCGACCAGCACAACAAGGCCAACCCGGGCTGCCAGGTCAAGCTCGCGGAGTTCGACACCGAGGGCACCCCGGACAAGGCGCCGGGCATCGTGACCCAGATCGTCAACACCCCGGGCATCATCGGCGTCATCGGCCTCCCGTTCTCGGGCGAGTCGAAGGCCGCGGGCAACATCTTCAACTCCGCGGGCCTGGTCGCCGTGACCCCGTCCGCGACGAACCCGTCGCTCGCCCAGAACGGCTGGAAGACCTTCTTCCGCGCACTGGGCAACGACAACGCGCAGGGCCCGGCCGCCGCGAAGTTCATCACCGGCGAGCTCAAGGCGAACAAGGTCTGCGTGATCGAGGACGACTCCGAGTACGGCACCGGCCTCGCCGCCTCGACCGTCAAGGCGCTCGGCGGCAAGGCGAGCTGCCAGGACAAGGTCAAGACGAAGCAGACCGACTTCTCCGCCGTGGTCAACAAGATCAAGAACGAGAAACCGGACGCGATCTTCTACTCGGGCTACTACCAGGAAGCCGCTCCGTTCGCGCAGCAGCTGAACGACGCGGGCGTCAAGGCCAAGTTCGTCGGCCCGGACGGCGTGAAGGACGACCTGTTCGTCAAGGGCGCCGGCGACGCCGCGGCCAACGCGTACTTCACCTGCCCCTGCGTGCCCGCCGACCAGTTCACCAAGTTCACCGACGCCTACAAGGCGGCGACCGGCGTCGACCCGGGCACCTACTCGCCCGAGGCCTACGACGTCGCGACGATCCTGCTGAAGGGCATCGACGCCGGCAAGAAGGACCGCGCCGGACTGCTGGACTTCGTGAAGACCTACGACGGCCAGGGCATCACGAAGCACTTCAAGTGGGACGACCACGGCGAGCTCGCCGCGACCACCGTGTGGACCTACAAGGTGGAGAACGGAAAGATCGTCCGCAACACCGAGATCAAGTAGCTCACCGCTTTCGGTTCCAGTACCGGGGTGCGGGCCAGGCGGCGAGATCCCGCCGCGCCCGCACCCCGGACCCACATGGAGAACTAGTGTGTCGATGACCCCTGACCTCAGTTCGCTCGTCCTCGCGCAGGGCGGCGGCAGCTGGATCACCTTCGATGTGAATTCGTTCCTGAACCAGTTCTGGGACAACACGATCGACGGCCTGTCCTACGGCAGCATCTACGCGCTCGTGGCGTTGGGCTACACCCTCGTCTACGGCGTGCTCAAACTCATCAACTTCGCCCACTCCGAGGTGTTCATCTACGGCGCCTACGCGACGTGGTTCACCTTCTACGGCTTGGGTTTCCGTCCCGGTGCGACCCCGGACCTGCCGATCTTCGAGCTGATCGGCTTCCTGCTGCTCGCGCTCATCGCGTCGATGGCGGTGTCCGGCGGCACCGCGGTCGTCCTGGAACGCGTGGCCTACCGGCCGCTGCGCAAACGCAAGGCGCCCCGGCTGGTCTTCCTGATCACCGCGATCGGCGCCTCGTTCGTGCTGCAGCAGATCCTGTTCATCTGGCGCGGCGGCAACCCGGAGAACAGCATCCGGCTGCTGCGCAACGACGAGGTCTTCACGATCTTCGGCGGCAGCGTCACGATCGTCACCATCATCACCGTGGTGGCGTCGATCCTGCTGATGGTCGGCACGGACATGTTCGTCAACCGCACCAAGTTCGGCCGCGGCATCCGCGCGGTCGCGCAGGACCCGGACACCGCGACGCTGATGGGCGTCAACAAGGAACGCGTCATCACGCTGACGTTCCTCATCGGCGGTCTGCTGGCCGGTGCGGCGGCGCTGTTCTACATGATGAAGATCCCGCAGGGCGCCTCCTACCAGGGCGGTTTCATCCTCGGCATCAAAGCGTTCACCGCCGCGGTGCTTGGCGGCATCGGCAACCTGCGCGGCGCGCTGCTGGGCGGCCTGCTCCTCGGGGTCGTGGAGAACTACGGGCAGTCCTTGTTCGGCGGCGCGTGGCGCGACGTCGTCGCGTTCGCCCTGCTGGTGCTGATCCTGATGTTCCGCCCGACCGGCATTCTCGGCGAATCGCTCGGAAAGGCCCGGGTATGACGACGACTACGACGCCGCCCGCCGCACCGGCGAAGACGCGCCGCCGTCCGGTTTCGGACTGGTGGAACAGGCTGTCCCGGGTTCAGCAGTGGGGGGTGCTCATCCCGCTGGTGGCGCTGGTCTACCTGCTGCCGGTGCTGAATCCGCCGCTGATCACCACCCAGCCCGGGTACGACTTCCCGATCGCGATGTTCGAGGTGGCCCGCTACGCGCTGGTCGCCATCGGGCTCAACATCGTGGTCGGCCAAGCGGGTCTGCTCGACCTCGGCTACGTCGGGTTCTTCGCCATCGGCGCCTACGTGATGGCGCTGTTCACGAGCCCGGACTCGTCGCTGGCGAAGCTGCCGTTCCTCGTCGTGCTGCCGATCGCGATGGTGGTCACGATGATCTTCGGGGTGATCCTGGGGACGCCGACGCTGCGGTTGCGCGGCGACTACCTGGCGATCGTCACGCTGGGCTTCGGCGAGATCGTGCGCCTGCTGGCCGACAACATCGACCCGCTGCGCGGCAACCGCGGCTTCCAGGGCGTCGGGCATCCGCCGGGCTCGAAGGCCGACGGCAGCCCGCTGTTCAACAACACCGACGGCATCCCGTGGTACTGGCTCTGCGTCACGATCATCATCGTGATCCTCTTCGTCGTCGGGAACCTGGAGCGCAGCCGCGTCGGCCGCGCGTGGGTCGCGATCCGCGACGACGAGGACGCGGCCGAGATCATGGGCGTGCCGACGTTCAAGTTCAAGATCTGGGCGTTCGTCGGCGGTGCCGCGGTCGGCGGTCTCTCCGGCGCGCTGTACGCGGGACAATTGGGCTTCGTGAACAACCAGAAGTTCGACGTGGTGACGTCGATGCTGTTCCTGGCCGCGGTCATTCTCGGCGGCGCGGGCAACAAGGTCGGCGTGCTGCTGGGCGCGATCGTGGTGGCGTACGTGCCGCTGCGGTTCCAGCAGATCGCGGAGTACAAGTACCTGATCTTCGGGCTGGCGCTGATCATCCTGATGATCTTTCGCCCGCAGGGCCTGCTCGGCGCGCGGCAGCGGCTGCTCGCCTACGGCAGGCAGGCCTACCAGCGGCTGCTCGGCAAGGGCGAGCAGGTCAGCAGCGACGGTTCGCTGGCCACCGACAATCCGGGGGAGAAGGCATGACGGTCCCTGGCAACGGAAACGGGCCGGAGGTCCCGGCCGAAGGCGGCCTCGTGGCCGAGGTCGCGAACATGACCGCCGAGGAACTCGCCGAGCACGAGGCCGAGGTCGCCGAGGTCGTCGCGCCGGACCGGGAGATCCGGGCCGATTACGGGCAGACGCTGCTCAAGGTCGACGACGTCACCGTCCGCTTCGGCGGGCTGGTGGCGCTGGACTCGGTGTCCTTCGAGATCCGGCGCGGCGAGATTCTCGGCCTGATCGGGCCGAACGGCGCGGGCAAGACGACCTGCTTCAACGCGATGACCGGCGTCTACCGGCCGTCGTCGGGACAGGTGCTGCTCGAAGACAAGCCGCTCGGCAAGACGTCGCGGCACGGGATCACCCAGCTCGGCATTGCCAGGACGTTCCAGAACATCCGGCTGTTCTCCGAGATGACCGCGCTGGAGAACGTGGTCGTCGGCACCGACGCACGGCACAGGACGAGCCTGCTCGGCGCCCTCCTGCGAGTCCCGCGGCACCACCGCGAGGAGAAGCAGGCGATCGAGAAAGCCATGGCGCTGCTGGAATTCGTCGGCATCGCCGACCGGGCCGCGGACCGGGCGAAGAACCTGCCGTACGGCTATCAGCGGCGGCTGGAGATCGCGCGGGCGCTGGCCACCGAGCCGAAGCTGCTGTGCCTCGACGAGCCTGCCGCCGGGTTCAACCCGGCGGAGAAGGAAGAGCTCATGGGGCTGATCCGGACGATCCGCGACGACGGCTACACCGTCCTGCTGATCGAACACGACATGAAGCTCGTCATGGGCGTCACCGACCGGATCGTGGTGCTGGAGTTCGGCAAGAAGATCGCCGACGGGCTGCCCTCCGAGATCCGGGAGAACCCCGCCGTGATCGCCGCTTACCTGGGAGTTCCCGACGATGACGTTGCTTGAGCTTTCCGACGTTTCCGTCCACTACGGACGGATCCAGGCCGTGTCCGGGCTGTCGATCACGGTCAACGAGGGCGAGATCGTCACCCTCATCGGGGCGAACGGGGCCGGCAAATCGACCACGATGCGCGCGATTTCCGGCATCCGGCCGATTTCCGGCGGCTCCATTCGCTTCGACGGCGAGGACATTTCGCGGCTGCGCGGGGATGTGCGCGTGGTCCGCGGGATTTCGCAGGCGCCGGAGGGACGGGGGATTTTTCCCGGGATGACGGTGCTGGAGAATCTGGACATGGGCGCTTACGCGCGCAAGGACCGGAAGAATCTGCAGCCTGACTTCGACCGGGTGTTCGAGTTGTTTCCGCGGCTGGCTGAGCGGAAGACCCAGGTCGGCGGGACGATGTCCGGGGGTGAGCAGCAGATGCTCGCCATCGGGCGGGCGTTGATGGCCAAGCCTCGGCTGTTGCTGCTGGACGAGCCTTCGATGGGGTTGGCTCCGCAGTTCATTCAGCAGATTTTCCGGATTATCACGGAGATCAACCGGCAGGGGACTACGGTGCTGCTGGTCGAGCAGAACGCGCAGCAGGCGTTGTCCCGGGCGCATCGGGCTTATGTGCTGGAGACCGGGCAGATCACCAAGACTGGTACCGGGCAGGAATTGCTGGCTGATACCAGTATCAAGGAGGCTTATCTCGGGGTGGGGTGACTGCTCGTCGCCTGGCGGCGACATTGCGCCCCAGTGGTTGCGCGGGGCACCCCGAAGCTGATTGTGACGACGGCGCGGGGGTGCTTGTCGAGGCGGGAAAGATGCCTTGACAAGCACCCCCGCGCCGCGTTCGTGGCTTCGTATCGGGGTGCGGGGGAGTGTGGCTGCCTGGTGAGCGGGGTGCGTTGCTGTGGCCGCGGGCCGTGAGGGGAACCTTCACGGATCTTTCACCGGGAATCAGGCGCCTGGCGGACGGTCCCGGACGACGCAGGTGAGGCGCGCGGTGCAAGTACGGCGACCCTCGTCGTCCGTCAGCACAATCTCCGACGTGATCGTCCCCCGGCCGACATGCAGGGGGGTCGCCACTCCGGTCACGGTGCCGGAGCGGACCGCGCGGTGGTGGGTGCAGGACAGCTCCAGGCCCATCGCGGCGCGTTCGGGGCCCGCGTTCAACGCGGCCAGCACCGAGCCCAGTGCTTCGGCGACGGTGGCGTTCGCGCCGCCGTGCAGGAGTCCGTAGGGCTGGAGGTTGCCTTCGACGGGGATCGTTCCGACGACCCGATCGGGAGTCAGCTCCACGAGCTTCAGCCCGATCTTGTCGTTCAGCTGCTGGCCCGCGGCCGCGGGATCCATGCCCGCGAACTGGCCCGGCGTGATTTCCGCCGTCTGCTCGGTCACTCTCTGCTCCTCAACCTATGCGACACGCAAGAGTGTCAGACCCTCACCCTAGACTCGCCCCCGTGAGCCCGACCGAGAACCGAACCGTTGCCAACGCCACAGGCGCCGCCGCCGCGAAAGACCGCCCCCGGCTGCTGCTGATCGACGGCCATTCGATGGCCTACCGCGCCTTCTTCGCCCTGCCCGCGGAGAATTTCCGCACGAAGACCGGGCAGGTCACCAACGCGGTCTTCGGCTTCACCTCGATGCTCATCAACCTGCTGCGCGACGAGAAGCCGACGCACCTCGCGGTGGCCTTCGATCTCTCGCGCAAGACCTTCCGGTCGGAGACGTACGCCGGCTACAAGGCCAACCGCAGCGCCACGCCGGACGAGTTCCGCGGCCAGGTCGACCTGGTCAAAGAGGTGCTCGAGGTGCTCGGCATCCCTTCGCTCACGAAGGAGAACTACGAGGCCGACGACGTCATCGCCACGCTCACCACGCAGGCGGGCGAGGACTACGACGTCCTCATCTGCACCGGCGACCGCGACGCGTTGCAGCTCGTCACCGACCGGGTGACCGTTTTGTACCCGAAGCGGGGCGTCTCCGACCTCGTGCGGTTCACGCCGGACGCGGTGGAAGAGAAATACGGCCTCACGCCGACGCAGTACCCGGACTTCGCGGCCCTGCGCGGCGACCCGTCGGACAACCTGCCCGGCATCCCCGGCGTGGGGGAGAAGACCGCGGCCAAGTGGATCCGGCAGTTCGGCAGCCTGGCCGGCCTGATCGACCGGGTCGACGAGGTCAAGGGCAAGGTCGGCACCGCGCTGCGCGAGCACCTCTCCTCGGTCCAGCTCAACCGGCAGCTCACCGAGCTGGTCCGCGACGTGCCGCTGGAGTCCGTGCCGGACCAGCTGGAGCTGCGCCCGTGGGACCGCGAGGCAGTGCACCGGCTCTTCGACGAGCTGGAGTTCCGCGTCCTGCGCGACCGGCTGTTCGAGACCCTGAGCAGCGCCGAACCGGAGGCCGAGGAGGGCTTCGAGGTGTCCGGTTCCGCGCTCTCGCCCGGCGCGCTCGGCGGGTGGCTCGAAGCGCACGCCGGTGCGGCCGAGCCGGTCGCGCTGTCGTTCCGGACGACTGGCTCGTCGGTCCGCTCCGACCTCAAGGCGGTCGCCTTCGCCACGGCTGAGGGCGAGGGCGCCTACGTCGACGTCACCGCGATGGACGAGGCGGACGACCGGGCGTTGTCGGCGTGGCTGGCGGACCCGAAGATCCGCAAGATCGGCCACGACCTGAAGGTGGCCCTGCACGCGGTGCGCGCCCGCGGCTGGACGTTCGGCGGGCTGACCATGGACACCGCGCTCGCCGCGTACCTCGCGCGGCCGGGGCAGCGCACGTTCGGGCTGGACGACTTGGCGCTGCGCTACCTGCACCGCGAGCTGCGTTCGGAAGCTGGCGACGGAGACGGTCAGCTGTCACTGCTCGACGGCGGCGCGGACGAGCTGGAGCAGAAGGAAATTTCCGCCGAACTGGTGAGGGCTCGCGCCGTCTTCGAGCTGGCCGGCGCGCTGGCCGCCGAGCTGGCGGAACTCGGCGGCGCGAAGCTGCTGGCCGAGCTGGAGCTGCCGCTGCTGGAAGTCATCACCGAACTCGAAGCGGCGGGCATCGCGGTCGACGTCGACCAGCTCACCGAGCTGGAGGCGCACTATCTCAGCCGGGTCACGCAGGCCGCGGAATCCGCGTACGAGGTGATCGGCAAGCAGATCAACCTGGGTTCGCCGAAGCAGTTGCAGGTGGTGCTGTTCGACGAGCTGGGCATGCCGAAGACCAAGCGCACCAAGACCGGCTACACCACCGACGCGGACGCGCTGCAGTCGCTGTTCGAGAAGACCGAGCATCCGTTCCTGCAGCACATGCTGGAACACCGCGACGCGACGCGGCTGCGCACCACGGTCGAGGGCTTGATCAAATCGGTCGCCGACGACGGGCGCATCCACACCACGCTGCAGCAGACCATCGCGGCCACCGGACGGCTGTCGTCGATCGAGCCGAACCTGCAGAACATCCCGGTGCGCACCGAGGAAGGCAGGCGCATCCGCGACGCGTTCGTGGTCGGCGACGGCTACGCCGAGCTGATGACCGCGGACTACAGCCAGATCGAAATGCGGATCATGGCGCATCTGTCGAAGGACGAGGGACTCATCGAGGCCTTCAACAGCGGCGAGGACCTGCACACGTTCGTGGCGTCGCGCGCGTTTTCCGTGCCCGCCGCGGAAATCACGCCGGAACAGCGCTACCGCGTCAAGGCGATGTCCTACGGGCTGGCGTACGGCTTGTCGGCATACGGCCTGTCGCAGCAGCTGAAGATCTCGACCGAAGACGCGAAAGAGCAGATGGAGGCGTACTTCTCGCGGTTCGGCGGGGTGCGCGACTACCTGCAGTCGGTCGTCGGCGAGGCGGCGAAGCGCGGGTACACCGAGACGATCTTCGGCCGCCGCCGCTACCTGCCGGACCTCAACAGCGACAACCGGCAGCGCCGCGAAATGGCCGAGCGGATGGCGCTGAACGCCCCGATCCAGGGCAGCGCGGCCGATATCATCAAGGTGGCGATGCTGAACGTGCACCGCGCCCTCGCCGAAGCGGGTTCGCGCAGCCGCGTGCTGCTCCAGGTCCACGACGAACTGGTCCTGGAAATCGCCGACGGCGAGCGTTCGGACGTCGAGAAACTGGTCCGCGAAGGCATGGGCTCGGCGGCGGAACTGGCCGTGCCGCTGGAGGTTTCGGTCGGGTACGGGCGGTCGTGGAACGAGGCCGCGCACTGAGCTGAGGAACCTGGCCCGGGGCCGGTCCGCGACCGGTCCCGGGTACTCCCGCGCAGCGGTTTCGCGGCGGGAACCGGATTCGGGGAGCGGGCGACGGAATCCGGCCAGGCGGCCGCGAATCGGCGGAGCGCGCGACCCGATCGGCGGTGCCATCCGGGCGCGAGCGGGAGCTGGCGCGGCGGGCGAAGGACTCCGGCAGGCCGCTCGCGATTCGGCGGGCGGGGCGAGGCAATCGGCCGCACACGCGGGCAAGCGAACGCGCACCGGCGCGGCCAACGGAACCGACGGCGAATTCGGCCAGGCCGCCACGCGGACCAAGTGCGTGAGGGGAAGAACCCTGAGGGAATCAGGTTCCCGCAGGGTTCCCCTCACGGCCCGGAAACCGCAGGCGTTGTCTCACGAGCGCCAGGCGCGATGTCGCCGTCAGGCGACGAGCCGAGACGACCACCATCCGGGATTCACCCGCCCGCTTGCCCGGTCAGCGGTACCCCCGTGACCGCGACCCCACTTAGCGTGACTCACGCGGGAACGACCGACCCGGAAGGACCGAGCAATGATCAAACGCCTGTTCCAGACCGTCCTGCGGCACGGATGCTGCTCCGCCTGCACCGGCAAGGGCTGCGGCTGCTGCGCGAACTGCCACTGACCCCCAGGGGCCCGGCGCGGAAAGCCGGGCCCCGCCACGTCACCTCTTGACCCCGCGAATCAACAACATCACCGACCCGAGCACGTCCGCCCGGTCCCGCGCGGGATGGAACACCTGCCAATCCAGCGCCACCACGAGCATCGTCCCGAACAACCCGGCCGCAGCAGTAGCGATATCCAACCCGGCGGGCAACCGCCCAGCCGCGTCCAATCGCTCCAGCTGCGCCTTCACGACAGCGATCAGTTCCTCCCGCAGCAACGCCAACGTGTCATGCCACCGCCCGGGCGTATGCCACAACTCGCTGACCACGATCTGCGAAAACCCGGGATACTCCGCGATGAACTCCAGCGTCGTATCCACCTGGGCCTCGATCACCGCCAGCGGATCGTCATCCGACCCCGCCGCCCGCAACCGCCCGGCGAGCAGATCCACGCCGAACCGCAGCAGCGCGTCGACCAGCCCGTCCTTGGACCCGAAGTTGTAATAAACGGTGCCCTTGGCGACCCCGGCCTCAGCCGCTATGTCGTCCACCGTCAGCCCGACCAGCCCGCGGCTGGCCGAAAGCCGCAAGGTGGCCTCGAAGAGCTTCCGTTTGGTCGTTTCTCTCACAGGCTCAGCTCGGGCTTGAGTGCCGAGACCGACCACACCCGGTGTTTGCGCGCCGCGAGAGTGGACAGCAGGATCCCGCCGACGAGGTAGGCGGCCAGCACCCCTACGTCACCGAGGATCTGCAGCGAAGCGCCGGAATACAGCAGGTGCCGGAAGCCGTCGATGGCGTAGCCCATGGGCAGCACGATGTGCAGCGGATAGAGCGCGTCCGGGATCGTCTGCCACGGGAACGTGCCGCCCGCGCTCACCAGCTGCAGCACCAGCAGCACGAGCCCGAGGAACTTGCCGACCGCGCCGAAGAGCGCGTTCAGCGCGTGCACGATCGAGGTGAAGGCCAGCGACACCAGGCAGGCGAAGCCGATCGCGCCCAGCGGATGCGCCACGTGGATGCCGACCAGCCAGGTCACCGCGGCGAACAGCACGATCACCTGCCCCAGCCCCAGCACGGCCGAGGACATCCAGCCGCCGAGCGCGACCCGCAGCGGGGACGCCCCGGCGGTGAGCGCGCGCTTCGACAGCGGGCGGATCAGCAGGAACAGCACGAACGCGCCGATCCAGGTGGCCAGCGAGATGAAGAACGGCGCGAGCCCGGCCCCGTAGGTGCCCGCGGACGCGACGCCGTTCGACGTGACCGCGACCGGGTCGGCGATCGTGTTCGCGGTGGCGGTCCGGGTCGGGTCGTCCGGGTTCGGGATCTGCTTCAGTCCGGCGGCCAGTCCGTCGCGCAGCTTCACCGAACCGTCGGCGAGCTGGTCGGTGCCGGTGACCGCGGTCTTCTCGCCGTCGTTGAGCTTCGCCGCGCCGTCGCGCAGCTGCTTCGCGCCGTCGGACGCCTGCGCGATCCCGCTGGCCAGCTGCGGCGAGGCCGACGCGAGCTGATGCGCCCCGTCGGACACCTGCCGGGCGCCGCTGGAGAGCTTCTGCAGGTCTCCGTTCGCGGACTGGATCTTCCCGTTCGCCTCGTTGACCGGGGAACGAAGCTGGTCGAGGCGGGAGAGGATGTCGTTGACCTGGCTGTCGGAGAGCCCGGCGTCGTGCAGTTGCGTGTTCAGCTGGGAGCGGTAACTGTCGAGACGGCTTTGCAGGTCGCTCGACGCGGACGCGGCCAGCGACGAGGCGTCCGCGACCTTCTGGTTGCCGTCGGCCACCTGGCCCGCGCCGTCGGCGAGCTTCTGCGTCTGGCTCGGCAGCTGCGCGGTGCTCGATGTGAGCGTGCCCAATCCGGTGGCGAGGCTGGCCGAACCGGTCGCGAGCTGGCTCGCTCCGTCGGCCAGTTGATGTTGCCCGGTCTGGAGTTTCCCCGCTCCGTCGGCAAGCTGCTTGGCACCGTCGGTGGCCTCGGAGATCTTGCCGTAGATGGTGGAGAAGCCGACGAGGAACTTGTCCGCCGCCTCGCTGCCCACCTTCTCCGCGATCGTCTTGCGGACCTGGTCGGCCACCTGTTTCGCGATGGTGCCGGACAGATAGTTGTTGGCGTCGTTGGTGGTCAGCGTGATGGTCGCCTGCTGCGGCTCGAAATTGCCGGACGACAGCAGCGCCTTCGAGAAGTCGTGCGGGATGCCGATGGCGAAGGAGTACTTGTCGTCCCGCACGCCGTCCCGAGCGTCCTTTTCGGACACTTGGTGCCACTGGAAGGTGCCGGACTTCACCAGTTCGTCGGTGACCTCGCGGCCGACGTTGCGCTCGGCCCCGCCGGAGTCCTTCGCGCCCGCGTCCTCGGTGAACACGGCGGCGGGCAGCTTGTCGAGACGGCCGTACGGGTCGTAGTTCGCGTAGAGGTAGAACGACGCGTACAGCAGCGGCACCATCACGAGCGCGAACATGGCGAGCTTCGGCAGCGTCCCGGTGGACAGCCTGCGCAGCTCGTTGAGCGCGATCCGGAACGCGTTCAGTCCGCCGGCCCGCTTGTGGGGGGTGGTCATGCCCGGTCTCCCTCGGAGTTCTCGGTTTCGGCGGTCAGTTCGGCGGTTTCCGGGAGCTGCTTGGTCTGCTCGGCTTCGGCGGGTTCCGGCGGGGCGTACAGCCGGACCGGGTCCGGCTGCTCGGCCTCGCCGACCTTGGCGGGCGGGAACGGAAGCGCCGGCTCCGGCGTCGTCGCGGCGAGCACGGCCACCGCGAACCCGCGCGCGGCGTGCTCCTTCGCGACCGCGGTCCAGGTCTCGACGTCGCTGGTGTGCCGGTCGGGCGTGTCGAGGACGAGCACGCGCACCCCGTCGCGTTCGGCGGCCAGCGCGGTGAGCAGCCGGATGCGCAACGCCGGTTCGAGGTTCTCGAACCGGCTGTCGGCATACGGAGCCGCGTCGTGCTGGGAGAGCCAAGCTGTGACAGCATCCTTGCTGGAAGGACGGTGTGCGAGCGCCAGTTCTTCGCCGGTGACGACGCGCAGCGACAAGGCCTCGTCCGGCTCGCTGACCCCCGGCGCGTCCACGACGGCCACGAGCCGCCGCAGGTCGCCCTCCGGTTCGGCGGTCACGGTGCCGGTGGTCGGCTTCAGCCGTCCGGCCAGCGCCAGCGCCAGCGCGGTGATGCCGACGCCCGGTTCGCCGTGCACGACGGTGAGGCAGCCCTCCTCGACGGTGAGCGAGGTAGGCGGCAACAAGGGGCCGTGGGGGCCCTTCAGGGACACCCGGTCGGCACGGACCTGCACAGGACACACTCCACGGATTTTGAACTGACTAGTCAGTTCAAAAGTTAGACCTGACCTGGAGGCGTCGGCAAGGCGGCTCGCCGGACGTCACACCAAAGAGCGGCGGGCTCAGCGCAGGGCCCACGCAGGGTGCGCTTCCCAGGACGTCCACAGCGGCCGGTAGCCCTGCCGGTGCCAGAACACCGACGACAGGGGATTGGTCGGGTTGTAGTAGAGGTAGGTGCCGGTCGCGCCCTGGTTCAGCAGTTCGCGGTGTGCGCGGGCCATCAGTGCGCGGCCGATCCCGCGGCCGCGGCTGCCCGGGGCGGTGACGACGTTGTTCACGTACCCCCACCGGCCGGTCGGCAGCAGTTCGGCGGCCTCGTTCCCGGGCATGGATTCGACCCAGTCGCATTGCGCGAGCGCCGCCACCTCGCCGTCGGCCTCGGCGAGCCAGGTCGCCTTCTCGCCGAGCGCGCGGCGCAGCGCCGGGCCGAGCAGTTCCGCGGTCTGTTCGCGTTTCCGGTGCGCGACCAGGCCGGTGTAGTCGAAGGTCGCCGTGCACAAGGCCAGCGCCGCGGGGTAGTCGTCCGGTCCGGCGAGGCGGATCGACGCGTCGGCAGCGGTGTCTTCCGGTGCGACGGCGGGGCGAACGGCCAATGCGGACAACGGGACCAGCCCGTGGTCGAGAAAGGCCCGGATGGCCTCGGCGTCGCGGCTCGGCCAGGTGACGACGCACGCCGAATCGGCGCCCGGCGCTTCGGTGTCCACTTGGGACCGCAGTGCGCCGAGCAGCGCGTCGAACGCTTCGGTGCCTGCCGTTTCCGGATCCGGGAACAGCTGCCACACCTCGGCCGCCGACCACAGCAGGGGAACGTCGCCCGGACCGTGCCGGTAGCGCTGGAGCATCGCGGAAACCTGCGTGCCCGACGCGGTCACCGCGCGCAGCCGGTCGCCGCTCGCGAGCGGGACGGGCGGCGGCAGGAGCGGGTCGAGTTCGGCGAATCGGCCTGCGGAGCTCACTGCCGCAGCGTAGCCGGTCAGTCGCGGCGCGTGCGGAAGATGGCGGTGCCGGGGAACAGCCTGCCGCGCAGCGGGCTCCACTGGCCCCAGGCGCGGGTGTGGCCCTGCGGCCATTCCGGCTCGACGAGGTCTTCCAGCGCGTAGCCTTCGGAGGCGAGCGCGCGCACGTAGTCCCCGAGCGTGCGGTGGTATTCGACGTACGTCGCCGTGCCGTCGTCGTCCACCTCGACGTATGGCGTGCGGTCGAAGTAGGGCTGGGTCGCGGTGAGCCCCTGCGGCCCGGGATCGTCCGGAAAGATCCACCGCATCGGGTGGGTCACCGAGAACACCCATGGCGCGCCGGGGCGCAGCACCCGGCGCACTTCGCCGAACACGGTCTCCAGCGACGGCACGAAGGGGAGCGCGCCGAACGCGGAGCACGCGATGTCGAAGCTCGCCGCGGCGAACGGAAGCCGCTCGGCGTTCGCCTGCACGAGGGGGACCGCCGCGCCGGTGCGGGCGTTCCCTTCGCGGGCGTGGCGGAGCATGCCGCCGGACAGGTCGGTGGCGACGGGTTCGGCTCCGGCGGCCGCGAGCCAGCGCGAGCACGCGGCCTGTCCGCAGCCGACTTCGAGCACTCGCTTGCCGCGCACGTCGCCGAGCAGTCGCGCGTCCTCTTCGCGCACGCCCTCCGGGCACCAGACGAAATCGGCGTCGCCGAGGAATCCGCCGTGGGTGGCCTGGTAGTCGTCGGCATCCGCGTCCCACCAGGCCAGATTCGCCGCTTCCGCTTCGTTTCCGCCGACTTCGCGATGGGCGACGCCGACGGTGCCGAGCCGTTCCTCTGCACTCGCGTGGCGGTCGCCGGACAGGGCCGCCGGTGCCGCGGCGGGCTCGGGCATGCGGGTCTCCTCTCCCGGGTGCGGCCGGCTGGGCGCGGGGAATGCCCGGACCGGCGGAAACGTTGCGAAGAAGGTACCGGGAGCCGAGGGCGACCCTGATTGTGTCCCCCGGACAGGCCCGCGTACGATACGTGTTAGCGCAGTGGGGTTCGCGCTGCCTGGGTGACTACCCACCGGGGCCGCGCATCGTCAGCGGGTCATGCCGCGGTCGTTCACTGGTGGAACGTTTGGTCACCGGACGTTTGAGCAGGGTCGTCGCATGCCAGTTGCGGGGCCCGCCGCGTGCACCGCCGGTAGCCAACTTCACGTCCACCTACGACACCCATCCACCGGAGCAACCCGCCTAATGACCACCGACACCGCCACCGCCCCGACCGCCCCGACCGGGGCCCCGCAGGTCGCCATCAACGACATCGGGTCGGAGGAAGACTTCCTCGCGGCTATCGACAAGACGATCAAGTACTTCAACGATGGGGACATCGTCGAGGGCACCATCGTCAAGGTCGACCGCGACGAGGTCCTGCTCGACATCGGGTACAAGACCGAGGGCGTCATCCCCTCGCGCGAGCTGTCCATCAAGCACGATGTCGACCCGGCCGAGGTTGTCGCCGTCGGCGATGAGGTCGAAGCCCTTGTCCTCCAGAAGGAGGACAAGGAAGGCCGTCTGATCCTGTCCAAGAAGCGCGCCCAGTACGAGCGCGCCTGGGGCACGATCGAGGAGCTCAAGGAGAAGGACGAGCCCGTCAAGGGCACCGTCATCGAGGTCGTCAAGGGCGGCCTCATCCTGGACATCGGCCTGCGCGGCTTCCTGCCCGCGTCGCTGGTCGAGATGCGCCGCGTGCGCGACCTGCAGCCCTACGTGGGCCGCGAGCTCGAGGCGAAGATCATCGAGCTGGACAAGAACCGCAACAACGTGGTTTTGTCGCGGCGCGCCTACCTGGAGCAGACCCAGTCCGAGGTGCGCAGCGAGTTCCTCAACGCGCTCGCCAAGGGCCAGGTCCGCAAGGGCGTCGTGTCCTCCATCGTCAACTTCGGCGCCTTCGTGGACCTGGGCGGCGTCGACGGCCTGGTGCACGTCTCCGAGCTGTCCTGGAAGCACATCGACCACCCGTCCGAGGTCGTCGAGGTCGGCCAGGAGGTCACGGTCGAGGTCCTGGACGTCGACATGGACCGCGAGCGCGTCTCGCTGTCGCTGAAGGCGACCCAGGAAGACCCGTGGCGCCAGTTCGCCCGCACCCACGCGATCGGCCAGATCGTGCCGGGCAAGGTCACCAAGCTCGTCCCGTTCGGCGCGTTCGTCCGCGTCGAGGAGGGCATCGAGGGCCTGGTGCACATCTCCGAGCTGGCCGAGCGCCACGTGGAGATCCCGGAGCAGGTCGTGCAGGTCAACGGCGACGTCATGGTCAAGGTCATCGACATCGACCTCGAGCGCCGTCGCATCTCGCTGTCGCTGAAGCAGGCGAACGAGGGCGTCACGCCGGAGACCGAGTTCGACCCCACCCAGTACGGCATGGCCGCCGAGTACGACGCCGAGGGCAACTACATCTACCCCGAAGGCTTCGACCCGGACACGCAGGAGTGGCAGGAAGGCTTCGACAAGCAGCGCGAGGAGTGGGAGCGGCAGTACGCCGAGGCCCACACGCGCTACGAGGCGCACATGGCCCAGGTCAAGAAGGCCGCCGAGGCCGACGCCGAAGCCGCTGCCGACGCTGCCACCGGCATCGAGGGCGGCGACCAGAGCTACACCTCGTCCGCCCCGGTCGAGGCGAAGAGCGGCGGCACGCTCGCCAGCGACGAGCAGCTCGCGGCTCTGCGCGAGAAGCTGTCGGGCGGCGCGTGAGCGACTGACTCGCTGAGTCTCTGACACGTTCGGCCCCGGTTCACCTGGACCGGGGCCGAACTGTTTTCCGGGTCTTTTCGCGCTGGTCGGCCGCGCAACCGGCGGTCGCCGCGCGGCTGTGCGAGGACGTCGGGCGGGCAGACCCGGTCGGTTCTCGCGACGAACTCGTGCGCGGCACCCCCCGACCGCAACGCCGGGTCCGGGTCGTAGTCGTGCACGGAAGGCTCGAACACCGGGCCGAGCTGTTGCCCGTGCCGTGCGCGGGTCAGGTGCGCAGGCCGAGTCCGTCGATCGTCGCGTGCACTCCCCGGCGGTAGATGGTTTCGTGCGCGGATTCGTCGGAGCTGAGGAACCAGTCGTCGAGCGGGCTTTGCGAGCGGATCGTCAGCTCGACGCTCACCAGCCCGTGCATGGAGGTCCAGAGCAGATAACCGCATTCCTGCGCGAGGACTCCCGGCGGGCAGACCCGGTCGATCTTCGCGACGAACTCGGCGAAACTGGTGCGCAGCACTCCCGACCGCAACGCCGGGTCCGGGTCGTAGTCGTGCACCGAACGCTCGAACATCAAGCCGTAGCGGGCCGGGCTTTCCAGCGCGAACCGGCGGTAGGCGAGTGCGACCTCGACCAGGTCGGCGATTCCGTCGCCGCCGGACTGCGGAGCGGCGCGCAGTTCCTCGCCCAGCAGGTCGAAAGCCCGTTCGTACAAGGCGTCCAGCAGGCCGGTGCGGCCGCCGAAGCGCGTGTACACCGTGATCGTGGACGCCCCGGCCTGTTCGGCCACCGCGCGCACCGTCAACCCGGCGACGCCTCGCTCGCTGAGGACGGTCAGCGCCGCGTCGAGGAACCGGCCGCGGTTGTGCTGCTCCGCCGGCCGTGTCGAGAGATGCCGGGTGGCCATCTCCCACCCCCTTTTGCCCGTGCTCCGCGGCAAGCGCGTCCGCTTCTCGCAAGCAGAAGATACGATATTCACGGCTTCTTGGGAACGTCGTTCCCGGACCGTCCACAGGCGACCGCCCGGAGCGGGCGGGCAGTGCCGAGCGGAAGGAATCCGTCCCCCATGACCCAGCCGGAACCCGGCACTGTCGTCGTCACCGATGCCGGGAGCGGCCGCTACACCCAGCGAGTCACGACCGCAGGCCACGAATTCCTCGCCGACGAACCGACGGGCGCGGGCGGCGCGGACGCCGGTCCCACGCCGTACGATCTTTTGCTGTCCGCGCTCGGCGCCTGCACGTCGATGACGCTGCGGATGTACGCCGACCGCAAGGGAATCCCGCTGGCCCGCACGACCGTCCGGCTCCGGCACGACCGGGTGCACGCCCGCGACTGCGAACGCTGCGAGACCGAGGCCGGGCTGATCAGCCGGATCACCCGGGAAATCTCCCTGGAAGGCGACCTCGACGACGCCCAGCGCGCGCGATTGCTGGACATCGCGGACAAATGCCCGGTGCACCGCACGCTGAGCCACGAGATCGCGATCGAAACCCACGCCATCTGATCCTGGCTGGCCGGTGAAGGAGTCCTTCACCGATCTTCGTCGCGGCGGCGGAGAAACCAGGCGGGGAGGGTCAGGCGCGTTCCAGCGAAACCGAGGGGACCCAGGCGCGTTCCAGTGCGGCTTCGCGGGCACGACGGCGGAGGCCGGCCAGACTGTGCTTCGCGGGCACGAGCAGCGCGCTGAACCACGTGCGCCGGTACTCCGCCAATGCGTCCGAGACCTGGCGATAGGAGACGCAGTGCACCAGACCCGGGGTGCCGAGCCGGTGCTTCCCGACGTGCTTCTCCGCCATTGTTCCTCCGTGTGGGCGACCCTTCCGCCGCGCACGGTACGCACTCGACCCGCGAAAACAGCGCAAGCGCGCGGCGTGTCACCCACATCAGTTCGGCTACGCCCGAAAATGTGCTTGCGTTTGCGCGGAGGGTGTGCGGGTACGTGTGCGGCTGCACGTGCAGGGGGTCCGGCGTCGCCTGAGCGGGTGACGGCGGGCTCGTTGCCCAACCGACCACAAGCAGGCCGACCCTGCTGGGGAACGTGACGGTTGCCGCGACGTCGTTCGGCCGTGGCTGTGGCCGGATGAGCGGCCATCGGCACAAGTAAGGTGTGGCCATGCTGCGAGTGGGCCTGACGGGCGGGATCGGTGCGGGGAAGTCGACGGTGGCGAACCGGCTGGCCGAACACGGGGCCGTCGTCATCGACTCCGACCGCATCGCGCGCGAGGTCGTGGAGCCGGGCACGCCCGGGCTGGCCGCGCTGGCCGAAGCGTTCGGCGAGGAAATCCTCGCGGAGGACGGTTCGCTGGACCGTCCCGCGCTCGCCGCGCGCGCGTTCGCGGACGACGAATCGCGCAACCGGCTGAACTCGATCGTGCATCCGCTGGTCGGGCAGCGCACCGGCGAGCTGATGGCCGGGGCGGCCGACGACGCGATCGTGGTGCACGACGTGCCGCTGCTGGTGGAGAACGACCTCGCGCCCGCGTATCACCTGGTCCTGGTGGTCGACGCGCCGGTGGAGGTGCGAGTGCGCCGGCTCGTCGAGGTGCGCGGCATGCCCGAAGCCGACGCGCGGGCGCGGATCCGGGCGCAGGCCGCGGAGGAACAGCGTCGCGCCGTCGCGGACGTCTGGCTCGACAACGGCGGCACGCCGGACGTTGTGCTCGCCGAGGTGGACGCGTTGTGGGCGGACCGGCTGATTCCGTTCGAGGCGAACCTCCGGCTGCGCAAACCGCGTCCGCCCGCCTCGCCGGTGATCTCGCCGTACGACTCGGGCTGGCCCTTGCAGGCCGAACGCCGGCTGGCGCGGCTGCGGCAGATCGCGGGTTCGCGGCTGGTGCGCGCGGACCACATCGGGTCCACCGCGGTGCCGGGGCTGCCCGCCAAGGACATCCTCGACCTCCAGCTCACAGTGTCCTCTTTGGACGATGCGGACGCGATCGCCGAGGATCTCGCCGACGCCGGTTTCCCGCGCCGCGAAGGCGAATGGTGGGACGACCCGCAGGGCGGCGACGGGAAGTGGGTCAAGCGGTTCCACCAGAGCGCCGACCCGAAGCGGCCGGTCAACCTGCACGTCCGGTCCACCGAAACCCCGGCGTGGCGGCTCGCGCTGATGTTCCGCGACTGGATCCGCGCGCATCCGGACGAGCGCGACAGCTACGCGCGGGTGAAGGAAGAACTGGCGCGCAAGCATGCCGCGGACGGCACGGTCGAGCAGTACGCGGAAGAGAAGCAGGGCTGGGTCAACGAGGCGTTCGTGCGCGCGGAGAAGTGGGCCGGGCAAAGCGGCTGGAAGCCCTGAGCCGGAAAACCAGGTGCGGGCCCGCCGGGCGCGGGGTTACCGTTCGCGGTATGAAGCGCGCCCCGTCCACGACGACGCCGGATCCCGTCCCGGCGCGCTGAACACTGCCATTTCGAGCCCGGGGCGAGCGCCCCGGGCTCTGTTGTGCGCTCGCCTCGCCTTCCGTGAGGAGACCGCCATGCCTGACCACCGCACACTCGGCCGGGAACTCGGCCTGTTCGGCAGCGACCCGCTGATCGGGGCCGGACTGCCGTATCTGCTGCCCGGCGGAGCCGCCGTGCGGCACGTGCTGGAGGAGTACGTCCGCGAGGTCGAACGCCGCGCCGGCTACCGGCACGTGGTGTCGCCGGTGCTGGGGAAACGCGAGCTCTACGAGCTTTCCGGCCACTGGGCGCATTACCGCGACGACATGTTCCCGCCGATGGATCTCGGCGGCGAGCAGGTCGTGCTGCGGCCGAGCCTGTGCCCGCACCACGCGCTGATCTACCGGTCCCGCGCGCACAGCCACCGCGAACTGCCGCTGCGGCTGGCCGAACTCGGCGGGATGTACCGCGCCGAACTGTCCGGCGTCCTCGGCGGGCTCAGCCGGGTGCGCGCGATCCAGTTGAACGACGCGCACATCTTCTGCCTTCCCGAGCAGGTCGGCGCGGAGGTGCGGGGTGCGCTCGCGCTGATCCGCCGCGGGTACCGGGACCTCGGCCTGAAACCCGCGCGCTACCGCCTTTCCTTGCCGGACAACCGCGGTAAGTACGCCGGTGCCGCCGACGCGTGGGAGCGCGCGGCCGAGGTGCTCGTCGACGCACTCGAGGGCATCGAGTACGAACGCGGTCCGGGCGAAGCCGCGTTCTACGGCCCGAAGATCGACGTCCAGATCGCCGACAGTTCCGGCCGCGAATCGACCCTGTCCACCGTCCAGATCGACCTGCACCAGCCGAAGCGGTTCGGGCTCGAATACGTCGGCCCGGACGGCCGCGCGCACCGGCCGGTCCTGGTGCACCGCGCGGTGCTCGGCAGCCTGGAACGCGTGCTGGCACACCTGATCGAGGTGCACGGCGGCGCGTTCCCGCCGTGGCTGGCCCCGGTGCAGGTCGCGGTGCTTCCGGTCGGCGACGCGGAACTTCCGGCGGCCGAAGCGGTCGCGGAGGAGGCGATGGACGCCGGGTTGCGCGCCGAAGTCGTCGCGGCGGACCGGGGGAGTCTGGGCTCTCGCATCCGCGACCGCCGGCTGGTGCCGTACCAGGCGGTGATCGGCCCGCGAGAGGCCGCCGCGGATCTGATCGCACCTCGGCTCCGGGACGGTCGGAAGCTGGATCCGTTGCCGGGGAGGGAATTCGTCGCCGCAGTGGTCGCCCGGGCAGCATCCCGCTCCGAAGTCCTGTGGAGCTGAAAGCGGCCCGCTGAGGTTTCTCGGTGGTTGCGGTGCGCGGCGGGGTTCGCGGTAATGGTGCTGGTCGGGGTGCTGCGGCGCGCCGGGCGGTTTTCTCCTGCACAGACCTCGCCACCGCACGCCGGGCCTGCGGCGGCCGGGGCGAGAGCCCGCGCGGGCGCAGTGCGCGAAGCCGCCCTTGGCCGCTGGCTCCGGTCGGGCTCGGGCGAGCGGGACCCGACCCGGCCGGATGCTGCGCATCGCCGCAGCTACTGAGAAAACTCCAATGCGGCATGGGGTTTCTCAGTAGTGCGCGGGGTTCGCGCCCCGTCGACGGGCCCTTCACGGACCTCGACGAGACCGAAGCCATCCGGGTCCGCACCGCGACGGCCGAGCCGGGGCTAGGACCCGATCAAACCGCGTTCGAAAGCCACCGCCACCGCGGCCGCCCGGTCCTTCACGCCGAGCTTCGCGTACGCGTGCAGCAGGTGTGTCTTCACCGTCGCCTCGCTGATGAACAGCTTTTTCGCCGCTTCCTTGTTCGTCGACCCGCGCGCGACGAGGTTCAGCACCTCGATTTCCCGCTGCGACAACGGTTCCTGGGCCGGTGCGCGCATCTGGCCCATGATCCGGCTCGCGACCGCGGGGGAGAGGACTGCCTCGCCGCGCGCGGCGGCGCGGACGGCGCGGAACAGTTCCTCGCGCGGCGAATCCTTCAGCAGGTAACCGGTCGCGCCCGCCTCGATCGCGGGCAGCACGTCGGAATCGGTGTCGTAGGTGGTCAGCACGAGCACGCGCGCGGGGTTGCCGAGGCGGGCGAGTTCGGTGATCGCGGCGACGCCGTCGGTGCCGGGCATCCGCAGGTCCATCAGGACGACATCCGGGCGAAGGGCCTCGGCGAGCGTGACCGCCTCGGCTCCGTGCGCGGCCTCGCCCAGCACCTCGAAACCGCGCTCGCCGGTGAAGATGCCGCGCAGCCCGTCCCGGACGATCGGGTGGTCGTCGGCGATGAGCAGCGTGATGGTCATGAAGCCCCCTCGGTCGGATCCAGTGTCGCAGACGGGATCGCGGGCAGGCGCGCCGAGATCG
Source organism: Amycolatopsis rubida (assembly GCF_900115345.1). GTDB lineage: Bacteria > Actinomycetota > Actinomycetes > Mycobacteriales > Pseudonocardiaceae > Amycolatopsis > Amycolatopsis rubida. The sequence goes on from NZ_FOWC01000015.1 coordinate 121,839, forward strand.
CGGTGCCGCCGCCCGGCTCGGATTCGACGTGCAGGGTGCCGGCGAGCCGCTCCGCACGCTGCCGCATGCCGGGCAGGCCGTGCCCGCCTTCGGCCGACGGCGGCGTGGGCGGATGCGCCGGGTCGAAGCCGACGCCGTCGTCGCGCGCGTCGAGGATCACTTCGTCGCCCAGGTACGACAGAGTGATCCCGGCCCGGCTGGCCCGCGCGTGTTTGGCCACATTGGACAGTGCTTCCTGGGTGACCCGCAGCAGGGTGGCCTCCAGCTCCGGATGCAGCGGGACGGCGGTCCCGGTGGCCGAGAATTCCGCGGGCACGCCGGTGCGTTCGCTCCACAGCCGGGCGACCTCGGCGAGCGCTTCGGGCAGCGTGGCGGTTTCGAGCGGTTCCGGGTGCAAAGCGGCGACCGAACGCCGGGCGGCGGTGAGGTTTTCCCGCGCGAGCTGGGTGGCCGCGGCGAGGTGGCGTTCCCATTCCGCCGCGTCGGCGCGGGCTTGGGCGGCGGCTTCGAGCTGGGTGATGATCCCGGTGAATCCCTGCGCGAGCGTGTCGTGGATTTCCTGGCTCAGGCGCTGCCGCTCGTCGAGCACTCCTGCCTCGCGTGCCTGCGCGAGCAGCTGCCGCTGGAGCCCGCGGTTCTCCGCCTCGGCCGCCGCCAGCCGCTCAAGCGCCTGCTTGCGTTCCTGGCTCTGCCTGCCCACCGCGGCGAAAAGCGCGCCACCGCCGCCGATCGCCACGGTCTGCACGACCACCACGGTGCCCCAGATGCCCGGCGAAACCGACAGGGCGTGAAGCGGCCCGCCGAGCGTCATGGTGTTGATCAGCAGCGACGTGATGCCGACGCCCAGAAACGCGACCAGCATCGGCTTCATCCGCATCGCCGCGAAGAACCCGTAGACCATGAAGATCAGGAAGTACGCTTCCCGGTACTGGAGGATCGAGCCGAACGTGACGACCCCGGCGAACATCGCGACCGCGGCGAGCGGGTGGTCGCGCAGCTTCCCCCGCAGCGCGACAGTCGTCAGCCCCAGCCAGACCGCGGCCCCGCCGGCGAGAAGCAGCGTGGTGTCCCGGTGTTCGGCTGCCTGATCGCTCAGTGCGCTGAGCAGCGTCGGGACGATCAGCAGAACCCAGGCGAGCACCGTCTCGGCCCAGCTGAAGCAGCGGTGCCATCGCACCGGCGGATCGCTCGGGCCGGGCGTGGCCGGCGGCATCATCGAACCCCGCCAGTCGAGTTTGACGTCCCGGACGTCGTCGAGTCTCACGCCTTGAGGTCCTTCAGCTGCGGCCAGATCTGCGCCCAGCCGCCGATCCGGCCTTCGAGCAGCCAGATCGGCAGGTGCTGGCTGGAGTTCGGGACGCCGAGCCGGTTGCCGACCTCGCCGACGACGCGCGCGGACCGGAAGTGCGCCGCCAGCTTCGCCGGTTCGCGGCCGACGAACAGCACGGTGTCGGCGTTGTCGCCCGGGCGGCCGAAGTACCAGAATCCGCGGCTGGCGCTGTACGCCTCGGGCAAGCCCTGATCGGGCCCGTACCGGCCGAGCGCGCCGGCTTGCCAGTACCCGCCGGTGACGAGCGCGGTGCGGGTCCGTTCCTCCGGCGGCAGCGCGCGGTACTGCTTGGCGACGGACGCGGCCAGATCCGGCCAGCCGTATTCCTCCGCCGCGTACGCCGGGCGCGGCGCGGCCGGGTGCTCGACCAGCCACTGCACCGGCCACACCGGGAGCGCGTAGGGCAGGCTGTAGAGCGCGGAGAGGACGAACAGCGGCCACGTCGGCACCCAGCGCCACCACAACGCGGGCCGCCGGTCCTGCAGATGCACCGCGGCGGCTGCCCACAGGATGCCGAAAGTGCCAGCGGCGTAATAAAACCGGCCGTTGCCGATCAGGAAGATCACGAAGACGCCGAGCGCGGTCCAGCCGAGGAACCGGTACGCCCGCAGCCGGGCGCTGCCGAGCAGCACCGCCAGCCCGTACAGGACGCCCAGCGCGCCGATGACCAGACCGGCTCCGGCGAGCAGCGCGGGCACGAACATCGCCCGGCCGCCCGCTTCCTCGACCTCGCGCGACACCGCGTCGCCCATGCCCAGCTGCGGCCAGCCGTTCGAGGCTTGCCAGAGCAACGTCGGCACGCACGCGACAGCGGCGATCGCCGCGCCGGCCCACAGTTTGGGGCGGCGCACCAGGTCCCGCGGCCCGAAGACGAGCGCGGTGATCGCGGTGACTGCCCAGAACCCGCCGATCAGGAACTTCACGTTCAGCCCGGCCGCCGTCGCGACGCCGAGCCACAGCAGCAGGTTGTCGTCGCGGGTGCGGATCCAGCGCACCAGCAGCCACAGCACGACCGTCCACAGCAGAGGGTCCACAGTGGACGTCGCGAGGTAGTGGCCGCTGCCGACGAACTGCCCGCAGACCGCGTACGCCGCGGCGGCGCGGGTCTGCGCCTTGCGTTCGCCGCCCATTTCGCGGGCGATGAGCGCGGTGAACACCACGCCCGCGGCGGTCGCCAGGATCGCCGGGATCCGGAACACGACGAGCGAGCCCGGCGCGATCGAGTTCGCCAGCCAGGCGAGCCACGGCAGCACCGGCGGCTGGTCCGCGTAGCCCCACGCGAGGTGCTTGCCCGCGGCGAGGAAGTACAGCTCGTCGCCGAAGTAGCCGTAGCGGCCGGCGGTGGCGAGGAGTACGGCGGCGGTCCCCGCGGCGAGCAGGAGTACCGGCCGCCGGGCGAACCCGGCGAGCGCGCGCCCGGGCGTGCTCGGTGCGGTGGCCGTGGTCACGGCATCCATCCTGCTCCCTGTCGGCGGATCGGGGGGCTGGCCTTGCCCGCACCCTACGGGCGAGGCCAGCCCCCGTCCTACTGCGGGTGACGCCGGTCAAGTCCCGGTGTTCGCCAGCTCGGGCCAGATTTCCGCCCACGGCCGCAGCCTCGCGGTGGCCAGCCACAATGGGGTGCCGTCGAGCACACTCGGCTTCGCGCTGCCGGTCGTGACCGCGCCGACCGGTTCGAGATGGGCGAAGCGGCCGAGCAACGGCCGGGGGTCGGCTCCGACGAACAGGACGTCGCGTGCCGAATCGGGCGGGACGGCCAGCGTGGCGTACCCGCGGTTCGGGCTGGCCGGTTCGGGCAGGCCGAGGTCCGGGCCGTAGCGGTCGAGCGCGCTCGCGGTCCAGTAGGTCTCGCCGACGATCGCGGTGTGTGCCGGGTCGGGCACGCGATGGAATGCCGTGGCGACCGACTGCGCGCCTTCCGGCCAGCCGACCTCGCCGAACGAAAAGGCAGGTGTGGGCAGCGACGGGTTCTTCTCGACCCAGGAATGCGGCCACACCGGCAGCGCGGCGGGCAGCATCAGCAGCGCGGAAAGCACGAAGACCGGCCACGTCGGGATCCAGCGCCACCACCGCGACGCCCGCCCGTTCTCCAGTTCCACCGCCGCGGCCGCCCAGCACGGCGCGAACATGCCCGCGATGTAGTACGAGCGGCCGTTCACCGCGATGAACACCACGGCGAGCGCGAGCGTGGTCCAGGCAAGGAAGCGGTAGGAGCGGAGCCGCGGCGAACGCAGCAGCCGCCACAGGCCGTAGCCCAGCAGCACGATGCCCGCCGGGACGCCGGCGAGCAGCAGCACCTGCGGGATCCAGGTGAGCCGTCCGCCCCAGCTTTCGCCGACCTCGTGCGAGATCGCCGCGCCCATGCCGAGCTGCGGCCAGCCGTGCTGCGCCTGCCACACCAGCGTCGGGACCAGTGCCAGCGCGGCGATCGCCGCGCCCGCCCACAGCAGCGGGCGGCGCAGCAGTTCGCGCGGACCGCAGATCAGCAGCGCGATCCCGGCGACGATCCAGAAGCCGCCGATCAGGAACTTCACGTACAGCGCGAGCGCGGTGACGACCCCGGCCCACAGCAGCAGGCCGTCGCGCCGGGTGCGGATCCAGCGGACGATCAGCCAGAGCAGGACGGTCCAGAGGAACGGGTCCAGGGTCGACGTCGCCAGGTAGTGGCCGCCGGCCACGAAATTCGTGCAGGCGGCGAAGGCCGCGGCGGTGATCGCCTGCGCGCGGGCGCGGCCGCCGAGCTCGCGGGCGATGAGCGCGGCGAACACGACGCCGGCGAGCATCGCCAGCATCGTCGGGACCCGCAGGACGAACAGCGAATCCGGCGCGATCGTGTCCATCGCGCGGGCGAGCAGCGGCAGCAGCGGCGGCTGGTCCACATAACCCCACGCGAGGTGCTTGCCCGCGGCGAGGAAGTACAGCTCGTCGCCGAAGTAGCCGTAGTTGTTCGCGGTGAGCGCCAGCGGCACCGCCATCAGCGCGGCGATGCCGAGCACGGGCATCCGGGCGAACGGCTCGATCGCTCGGGCCGTCGCGGCCTCTTCCTGTGTCGCAGTCATCGTGCTCACTCCCAGCGGAAGAATCGGGCGGCGAGCGTCGAGCACACGATGGCGACCACCGCGAGCGCGATCACGGACAGCAGGTGCGGCGCGTGTCCGGCAGCGGTGTCGCGCAGGCTGCCGAGCGTCGCGCCGAGCGGCAGGATGTCGGCGACGTGCTGCAACACCGGCGGCAGCTGTTCCTTCGGGACCCAGACGCCGCCGAGCGCGAGCATCGGGAAGAACACGGCCGCACCGAGCCCGTTCGCCGCGCGGCCGGTCGGTGCGAACGCGGCGAGCAGCGTGCCCACCGAGAACAGCGAGACCGCGCCCAGCAGCATGACCGCGACGAATCCGCCGGGGTTCTTCGGCAGTGCCATGCCGAGCGCGATCGTGCCCACCCCCACGACGAGCACGATCGCGACCACGGCGATGGCGAGGTTCACCAGCAGCTGCGCGGCGAGCAGCCGCGACGGCGGCACCGGGCTCGCCGCCAGCCGCTTCAACACCCCCTTCTCCCGGTGCGCGGCCATTGCGCCGGGGAACAGGTTCAGCGCGAGGATCCCGAGCAGGATCGCCACCGCCATCGGCGCGATCAAAGTGGCCAGCGACGACTGGCCGCCGTGCTCGGCGCTCGGTTCGCGCGATCCCGGCATCAGCCCGAACACCAGCACCAGCGCCAGCGGGATCCCGAGCACCACGGCGGGCGCGCCCGGATCGCGGAGGAAGATCTTCGCCTCGGCGACGGTCAGCTTCGACAACACTTCCGGTTCCCCCTCAGTCCAGTTTCCGGCCGGTCAGCGCGACGAACGCGTCGTCGAGGCTGGCCTGCTCCACCCGCAGATCGCCCGCGACTACGTCGGCGCGGGCGAGGAACGAAGTCACCGCCTGCAGCGCGCCGTCGCCTCCGGTCACCACGAGATGCGCGCCGCTGCGCTCGACCTTCAGCACGCTCGGCAGCCCGGTCAGCTCCCGCGGGTCGACCGGCGCGGACGGGCGGAACCGGATGCGCTGCTCCCCGCCGGCCCGGCCGACCAGTCCCGCCGGGGTGTCGGTCGCGACGACGCGCCCGGCGTCGATCACCGCGATCCGGTCGCACAGCCGTTCCGCCTCCTCCATGAAGTGCGTGACGAGCACGACTGTCACGCCTTCCGCGCGGACGGCTTCGACGAGGTCCCAGGTGTCGCGGCGGGCCTGCGGGTCGAGACCGGTGGTCAGTTCGTCGAGCACCACCACCTCGGGGCTGCCGACCAGCGCGAGCGCGATCGACACGCGCTGCTGCTGGCCGCCGGAAAGCTTGCGGTAGAAGGTGTTCCGTTGTTCGGTGAGCCCGAGCAGCGCCATCAGCCGCCCGGGATCGGCCGGGGAGCGGTACATCGCGGCGAACAGGTCGAGCACTTCGCCGACGCGCAACCGGTCGGGCAGCTGGCTTTCCTGCAGCTGGACGCCGAGGCGCTGACGCAGCTCGCGGACGTCGCGCCGCGGGTCGAGCCCGAGCACCGAAACGGTGCCGCCGTCGGGGGAGCGCAGGCCCTCGACGCATTCCACTGTGGTGGTCTTGCCCGCGCCGTTGGGGCCGAGGATCCCGAAGATCTCGCCCTGCTCCACGGTGAACGAGACATCTTCCACCGCTGTCTTCCGGCGATAGCGTTTCTGGAGGTTCCGCACCTCGATGACCGGCATTGCCTGGGAGTCCCCTCTCGAATCGCAGCGGTTGCCGTCTTCGAGAATCCCGGCCGGAGGGGCCGGTCGGATCAGCGGAACGGCGCGACTTCCGGTCCACCGGCTGTCCGCCGCGCATCCACCGATCGGTGGATGCGGAAGTAGATCATCGGGTTGTCGCGCCCGGTGTGCACGGTGCTGTCGACGCCGAGTTCACGCCTGAGTTCGTTGAGGCGAGCGTACGCGTGTTTCGCGCGGGCACGGGCCGCGGTGAAGTACGGAGTCCGCGTTTTTTCCAGCCAGCGCACCACTTCGGAGCCTTCGGTGAACGGCAGCGGGGTGGCGCGGTGGAACACGTCATGCACGCTCACCGCGGCATCGATCTTCGGGAAGACCTCGGACAGGTACCACCTCGCGAAGCGCGCGCCGTGATCGGCGTCGATGAACAGATAGTTCACATCGGACAGCAAATCGACGGCGAGGGTGCGCGCGTCGCCTTGGCGGAACTCCCAGCGGCCCGTGGCCAGTGCGTGCGGGACAGTCTTGGTGGCGTTGCCGATGAGGTCGATCGTGGTCAGCTTGCCGGCACCGTTGTCCGCGAGCGCGCGGAGGATCCAGCTCGTCGACCACCCGTGCAGCGAACCGATTTCCACGACTTTCTCCGGGCGCAGGCACCGCAGGAGCAGGTAGGTGATCTCTGCCTCGACGTCGTCCAGTTGCGTCTTCATCGCCGGATGCGCGCGGCGGTGCGCGTGCTGGGCGTCTTTCGCGGCGCGCAACGCTTCGGCGTGTTCGCGATACAGCGAGCGGACGAGGTCGAGCGTCACCTGGTGTGCGGTTCGTTCCATACCGCCGATCGTGGCCGGGCGAGGTGGCCCGGGTAATCCTGCTGACCGCCGGGCGGGGTGGGGAATTCCCCCGTTTCCGGTTAGGGATGCCTGCGCCAGCCGAGTGTCATGTCCTTTGTGGACAGCCAGGCGGCCAGGTCGTATCCGTGCGCGGCGAGACCCTCGACGGCGGCGTAGGCGGCTTCGAGCGCGTACTCGCCTTCTTCCTGGGAGAGCAGGTTCCCGGCGACGGCGGCGAGCAGTTCGTCGGTGTCGATCACCCGGACCGAGATCTTGTCCTTGAGCACGAGGTCGAGGTAGAGGTCGGTGGCGACCCAGCGCGGGCCGTCGCGGTGCACGCGCACGACGTCGAGGTAGAAGTCCTGGTCGCGTTCGTGGCCGGGGCTGAACCAGAAGTCGGTGATCCGCAGTCCGAGCCCCGGCAGCAGCCAGGACTCGAGGTAGTGGAACTGCGCCCGCCCCGGCGCGGGCCGCGCCAGGTACAGGCCGAACGGCTCCTCGCGGAACTCGTCCACGTCGCGGCGGATGCCCTTGTTGTCGACGTTCACGCGGGCGGCCGGGTCGAACGTCTCGACCTTGGGCGGGTGCAGATCGGTCATCCGCCCATCCTGCCTTGCCCCGGCCCTTCGGAGAATCGCCGGAACCCGGGTCAGGGGCCTGGCCGAGGGGTTAAAGTTCCCGGGTCATTCGGTTCTCCTGGGGGACACGCACTTGTTCGGGATCATCAGACCCTGCCGGCATCGGCTGGCCGGGCGGCTTCACGCGGACTGGACGGCGCACCTGTGCGGCCTCTGCCTCGCGCTGCGCGACCAGCACGGGCAGCTCGCCCGGGTCGTGACGAACTACGACGCGCTGATCGTGTCGGCGCTGGTCGAGGCACAGACGCCGAGCGGACCCCGGCGCGGCGCGGGACCGTGCCCGCTGCGGTCGATGCGCCCGGCGTCGGTCGCGGTCGGCGACGGCGCCCGGCTCGCCGCGGCGGTGTCGCTGGTGCTGGCCTCGGCGAAGGTGGACGATCACGTCGCCGACCGGGACGGCGCTTTCGCCCGGCGTCCGGTAGCTGGAGCGGCGAGACTGCTCGCCCGGCGCTGGGCCGCGCAGGGCGGCCGGACGGGCGCGGGCATCGGCTTCGACACCGCGGTACTGACCGAAGCCGTCGGCCGGCAGGGCGAGCTGGAACGCGCGATTCGTGCCGGGGACTCGCCGCTGCTGGCGACCGAACCGGCCGAGCTGGCGTCGTCCGCGGCGTTCGCGCAGACCGCGGTGCTGGCCGGACGTCCCGGCAACCGAGCGCCGCTCGCCGAGGCCGGACGGCTGTTCGGCCGGGTGGCGCACCTGCTCGACGCGGTGGAGGACCTGGCTCCCGACGCCGCGTCCGGGTCCTGGAATCCGTTGCTGGCCACGGGAACCGCGCTGGACGAGGCGCATCGGCTGTGCTCGGACGCGGTGCTCGGGGTCGAGCTGGCGTTGCGCGAGGCGGAGTTCGCCGATTCGGCGTTGGTGCACGCGCTGCTGGTGCACGAGCTGCGGCAGGCGGTGCGGCGGGCGTTCGGGCATCACCATCTGCACGGTCAGCAGCCGCCGCCCGGGTGGATCGGGCCGGGGCCCGCGCCGCGGCAGTCGCCGTACGGGCCGGGGGCCGGTGCGCCTTCGGGGATGCCTGGGTACGGGCCGCCGCCGGGGTACGGCGCTCCGGCGCCGGGTTACGGACCTGCCGGAATGCCGGGTCCCGGCGGGCCGGGCGGTCCTGCGGGGCCGTCCGGCCCGGGCGGACCAGGCGGGCCGGACGGCCCCGAACCGCCGGCGGACGGGGGCTCGCCGGAGGGCAGGGGCGGCGGCTGCTGGGCGCCGAAGTTCGCGGTCCCGCCGAAAAACCGGAACTTCTTCGCCGGCTGCGCGATCGCGACCTACATGTGCTGTTCCTGCCAGTTCTGCTGCCGCGACCCGTACCCGGGCCCGTGGAGCGGCAAACCGCACGACAACGCCTGCGACTGCGACTGCTGTGATTGCTGTGACGGTTGCGACTGCTGCAGCTGCTGAGCCGGAAGGTCTGTGAGAGGAACCCCGCGGGGCTCTGATTCCCCATGTCTGGAATTTGGCAGCGGCACTGTGGGTGTGGTCGAGGCGTGTCTGCCCGCGTCGAAGGGGCTGGCCTGGGTCAGCGACCCCCGGGCGCCGCGGCTGGACACCCGCGAAGGCTCCGCCGAACTGCCCGCTTGATGCGCGTCTTGAGGTTCGTGAGGGGAACCCTGAGGGAATCTGATTCCCTCAGGGTTCCCTCACGAACGGGCAAATCCGGCGTACCGGCCTCGGTCTTGGGCGGGTGCACCTCGTACCGCGCCCGCGGCACCGGGTTAAGGCCCTGGCAGGGCCCAGGGTTCCCGCACGGCTGCTCGGGTAGCCCGCCAGGGCGATAGATCCCCAGCTCAAGGCGGGGGTCGCGGAAATTGTCGGTGCCCCGGCCTACCCTGGTTCCCGTGGCTTTCGCAACCGAACACCCCGTCCTCGCCCAGTCCGACTTCCGCCCCGTTTCCGAGGTGCCTCGTGAAGGCGGCCGGTTCGAGGTCGTCAGCGAGTACCAGCCCGCGGGCGACCAGCCCGCGGCCATCGACGATCTCGAACGCCGGATCAGGGCGGGCGAGAAAGACGTCGTGCTGCTGGGCGCCACCGGCACCGGCAAATCGGCCACCACCGCGTGGCTGATCGAACGCGTACAGCGGCCCACGCTCGTGATGGCCCCGAACAAGACGCTGGCCGCGCAGCTGGCCAACGAACTGCGCGAACTGTTCCCGCACAACGCGGTCGAATACTTCGTCAGCTACTACGACTACTACCAGCCCGAGGCGTACATCGCGCAGACGGACACCTACATCGAGAAGGACTCGTCGATCAACGACGACGTCGAGCGGCTGCGCCACTCCGCCACGATGAACCTGCTCTCGCGCCGCGACGTCATCGTGGTCGCGTCGGTGTCCTGCATCTACGGCCTGGGCACGCCGCAGTCGTACCTCGACCGGTCCACGAAACTGGAGGTCGGCGGCACGGTGGAGCGCGACGTGCTGCTGCGCGCGCTGGTCGACGTGCAGTACTCGCGCAACGACATCGCCTTCGCGCGCGGCACGTTCCGCGTCCGCGGCGACACGGTGGAGATCATCCCGGCGTACGAGGAGCTGGCGATCCGCGTCGAGTTCTTCGGCGACGAGATCGACAAGCTGTACTACCTGCACCCGCTCACCGGCGACATCGTGCGCGAGGTCGACGAGGTCCGGATCTTCCCGGCCACGCACTACGTCGCCGGGCCGGAGCGGATGGAGAAGGCGATCCGCGGCATCGAGGCCGAGCTGGAGGAGCGGCTGGCCGAGCTGGAGAAGCAGGGCAAACTGCTGGAGGCCCAGCGGCTGCGGATGCGCACCGCCTACGACATCGAGATGATGCGCCAGGTCGGCTTCTGCTCCGGCATCGAGAACTACTCGCGGCACATCGACGGCCGCGGCGCGGGTTCCGCGCCCGCCACGCTGATCGACTACTTCCCGGAAGACTTCCTGCTGGTCATCGACGAATCGCACCAGACGGTGCCGCAGATCGGCGGCATGTACGAGGGCGACATGAGCCGCAAGCGCAACCTGGTCGACTACGGGTTCCGGCTGCCGAGCGCGGTCGACAACCGGCCGCTCACCTGGGAGGAGTTCTCCGACCGGATCGGGCAGACGGTGTACCTGTCGGCGACGCCGGGCCCGTACGAGATGGGGCAGACCGGCGGCGAGTTCGTCGAGCAGGTCATCCGGCCCACCGGCCTGGTCGACCCGAAGGTGGTCGTGAAGCCCACCGAGGGCCAGATCGACGACCTGGTGCACGAGATCCGCGAGCGCGCGGACAAGGACGAGCGGGTCCTGGTCACCACGCTCACCAAGAAGATGGCCGAGGACCTCACGGACTACCTGCTGGAGCTGGGCATCCGCGTCCGGTACCTGCACTCGGAGGTCGACACGCTGCGCCGGGTCGAGCTGCTGCGCCAGCTGCGCGCGGGCGACTACGACGTCCTGGTCGGCATCAACCTGCTGCGCGAGGGCCTCGACCTGCCCGAGGTGTCGCTGGTCGCGATCCTCGACGCGGACAAGGAAGGCTTCCTGCGCAGCGGAACCTCGCTGATCCAGACCATCGGCCGCGCGGCGCGGAACGTGTCCGGCGAGGTCCACATGTACGCGGACAAGATCACCGATTCGATGCAGTACGCGATCGACGAGACCGACCGCCGCCGCGCCAAGCAGGTCGCCTACAACGAGGAGCGCGGCCTCGACCCGCAGCCGCTGCGCAAGAAGATCGCCGACATCCTCGACCGCGTCTACACCGAAGCGGAAGACTCCGACGAGGCGGTCGCGGTCGGCGGTTCGGGCCGCAACGCCTCGCGCGGCAAGAAGCCGGAACAGGGCGACCGCGTGCGCAGCTCGGGCATGCTCACCGACAAGAACGTGTCGTCGATGCCGCGCGCCGAACTGGCCGACCTGATCCAGCAGATGACCGACCAGATGATGCAGGCCGCCCGCGACCTGCAGTTCGAACTGGCCGCCCGGCTGCGCGACGAGGTTTCCGACCTGAAGAAGGAACTGCGGGGGATGGACGCGGCGGGAATTAAGTGATTACACCATTGCTCGGTACCATTACACGATGGCGATGAACATTAAGGATTAGCCTGGCCGCGGAAGTGGCCGAGCCGACCGGTACCACCACAACCGGCGCGGTCCGCGATTCGCATGCGGATCATGCGGGACCGGCTGGTCTCGCAACGGCATGCGGAGCGGAACGCGGACGAGTTCGTGCGGTTCTTCAGGACGAGGTCTGGCCACAGGTCTCCCCGGAGAACCGGGGCAAGCCGATCAGCAAAGCCGAGCGCGAGGAAATCCTCGGATACGGGCCAGGCGGCGTGTGATCGTCGACAGTTCCGCGCTCGTGACGGTGCTCATGGAAGAGCCGCTGGCGGTGCCGATCACCCGGGCGATCGGCGGCGCGGAGGAATGCCGGATGGGTGGCCCGATCCTGGTGGAGACCTCGATCGTGGTGGCGAACAAGGAAGGCGAGCGAGGCGCCACGTTGCTGGCTTCGTTCCTGCAACGGCGGCGGTTCGACATCCTCACGTTCGGCGACGCGCACTGGCGGACCGGGCAGACCGCGTTCCTGCGGTACGGCAAGGGCCGGCATCCCGCTTCGCTGAACTTCGGTGACTGCCTCGCCTACGCGGCCGCGATGATTGCCGGAGAACCGCTGCTGTGCATCGGCGACGACTTCCCGCGGACCGACCTTGAGCTGGTCACGCTGGAGGAGAACGGACGGCGATCAGCCGAACGGCACCCCCGGCCCGGGGGTGCGCTCCAAGCTGAGGCACCCCCGGTTCCCGGACCCTCGTCTCGACTTTCACAGAAACATGCGGCCGTTGCAATGGGTGCGAGGGCAGAGCCGAGGCAAGAAAGTCCCCAGCCCCGGGCTGTCCCGGGCAACGGGCAACCAAAACGGTCAGTGCTTCAGCACCTTCTCCACATACGCCTGCACCGCCGCAAGCGCCGGTTCGGATTGCCACAGCCGCTCTACCTGCGCGTCGTCGGACACGCGGTTCTCCGCGATCCGCTGGTGGTAGGGCTGCCGCAGCTGCTGCTTCGTGTGCGCGAAGGCCTCCGCGGGCAGTTCGCCGAGCCGGGCGGCCAGTTCGCGGGCCCGGCCGAGCACGTCCCCGGCGGGCACGACCTCGTCGACCAGGCCGCGGGGGAGCGCGTCGGCCATGGTGACCGTCGCGCCGCTGTAGATCAGGGACGGCAGCGGTGTCGTGCCGTAGGTGCAGCGCAGGATTTCCAGCGCCGACAACGGGAACGGCACGCCCACCAGCAGTTCCGTCACGCCGATGCGGCCGGGGCCGTCCGCGGCGATCCGGTGGTCGCACGCCGCGGCCAGCACCATGCCGCCCGCGATGGCGTGGCCGTTCACCGCCGCCACTACCGGGCGCGGGAAGCCGAAAACGGCCAGGAACGCGTCCGACAGCGCGGGCAGGAAATCGCCGACGTAGCGCGCGCCGCCTTCGTCGAGCGCCACCAGGTCCACTCCGGCGGAGAACATGTCGCCGGACCCGGTGAGCACGACGGCGCGCGCCCCGGCCGCGTCGGCCTCTTCGAGTCTGATCACCAGCTCTTTGCAGGTGGCGGTGTCGAGGGTGTTGCCGCGCCCGTGGTCGAGGGTCACGAGTGCGACGCCGGCATCGAGTTCCAGGTGGATCGTCACGCGCCGAACCGTACCGGACATCCGCCTAGCTGGTGACGTCCTTGCGCGCGAACCGGCGGCCCGCCAGCAGCAGGAACACTGTCGTGTAGATAACCGACGACAGCACCCCGCTGGCCAGGTTCGTCCAGTCGATGTCGGTGGAGATCAAGTCGATCCAGGCGAACGAGTAATGCGTCGGCAGGTAGTTCCGCAGCCCCTCCAGCGCGGTGATCTGGTCGAGGATCTGCGACAGGATCGCCACCAGCACCGTCCCGCCGACCGCGCCGAGCGGCGCCTCCGTCGAGACACTGAGCAGCAGTGCGAGCCCGGCGACCCAGGCCAGCTGCACCACGATGTACACAGTGGACATCAGCAGCGCGAGCAGGCTGTCGCCGAAGCCGACGGCGTCGCCGGTGGGGCTGATCGCGTCGCCCGCGCCGTAGAAGATGATGCCGACCAGCAGCGAAACCACCGGCAGCAGCACCAGCGCCGCGATCGACAGCAGCCCGGACACCGCGGCCTTCTGCCGCAGCAGCCGGTGCCGCGGCACCGGGATCGCCAGCAGGTACTTCAGGCTCGACCACGACGATTCGCTCGCGATCGTGTCGCCGAAGAACAACGCGACGATCATCGGCAGCAGGAATGTGCCGGACACGAAGAACGCGAGCACCACGAAGTTCGGCGCGCTCGCCGTCGCGAGGTCCACGAACCCGCCGGAGCGGCGGTTCGGATTCGACTGCCCGATCTGGAACGCCACCACGAGGATGAACGGCAGCACCGCGACGAACGCCAGCACCAGCTGGGTCCGCCTGCGGCGCAGCTGCCGTTTCAGCTCCACGCCCAGCCGCAGCGTCCGGCCGGCCCGGTAGCCCGCGACCGCGCCGTCCGGGCCGGCCTCGGCCGGTTCCGCGGTGGCCAGCTCGCTCAGTTCCCGCAGCGCGGCCGGGTCGGTGTGCACGCCGCCGGAACCGTTGCCCTCGCTCATGAATTCTCTCCCACCAGCTGCAGGAACGCGTCTTCGAGCCGTCGGCGCGGTCCGGCCTGCTCGACCGCGATCCCGGCGCGCACGAGCGCCGCGACCGCGTCGGCGCGCGGCAGCCCGTCGAGGTTCGCGTGCACCAGATCGCCGTCGGTCTCGATGTCCGACACCCCGCCGACGCTCTTGAGCGTCGCCGCGGCTGCCGCCGGGTCGCCGACCCGGAACGTGGCCTCGCCGCCGGAGGCCGCCAGCTCGCCGACCTCGCCCGAGGCCACGAGCCTCCCGCGGTGCATGACCACCACGTGCGAACACGTCTGCTCGACCTCGGCCAGGAGATGGCTTGAGACGACGACGGTGCGCCCGGTGGCGGCGTAGCGCCGCAGGACTTCGCGCATCTGGTGGATCTGCGGCGGGTCGAGCCCGTTGGTCGGTTCGTCGAGCACCATCAGCTCCGGCAGCCCGAGCATCGCCTGCGCGATCGCGAGCCGCTGCCGCATGCCCTGGCTGTAGGTCTTCACCCGCCGGTGCACCGCGTCGCCGAGCCCGGCGATCTCCAGCGCCTCGGTGAAATGCGCCTTCCCGGCCGGCCGCCCGGTCGCCGCCCAGTACAGCTCCAGGTTCGCCTTGCCGGACAGATGCGGCAGGAACCCGGAGCCCTCGACGAACGACCCGATCCGGGACAGCACCGGCGCGCCCGGCGCGATCCGGTGGCCGAACACGCGGATCTCGCCCGCGGTCGGCGTGATCAGGCCCATCAGCATCCGCAGCGTGGTCGTCTTGCCCGCGCCGTTGGGCCCGAGCAGGCCGAGCACCTGGCCCGGTTCGACGCGGAACGACAGGTCCGCCACCGCGGTGAATCCGCCCGCGTACTGCTTGCGCAGCCCCTTGATCACCAACGGGGTGTCCGCGAGTTCCGGGTCGACGTCGTGCGCCCGGCGGCGGCGGATCACCGCGACCGCGACGACCGCGAGCGCGATCAGCAGCGTCGCGCCGATGCCGATCAGCTGCCCGACCGGCAGGGGAGTGCCGACCGAAGCGCCGGGCACCACCGGAAGGGCGAGCGTCGCGCCCGGTGCGAGCCCGACCCGGAACACCCCCGGCTGCGTCGGCGCCGAGTACGCCTGATCGGTCGTGCCCACCACGAGCCGCAGCGAATGCCCGGAGTCGATCGGCCGGACGACACCCGGCAGCGTCACTGTGACGTCGGCCGGCGTGCCGTCCGCGGGCAGCCCGGTGACCCGGAACGGCGCGACCGCGTTCGCGGGCAGCACGCGAGTGCCGTCCTGGCCGACGTCGTAGAGCTTCGCGAACAGCACCGCTTCCGGCTGTGGATGCGCCGGGTCGGTCGCGACCTGCAACCGGACCGTGCTCGAACCGGACAGCAGCACCTGGCTGTCGAACGGTGCGGTGCCGAACTGCGCGGCCTGCCCCGGCGGGTCGCTGCTGAACAGCGGAGCCAGCCGGGAGGTACCCGCCGCGAGCCCGTTGAGCCCCGGAATTCCGCTCACCGCGGCGGGGTTCGCCCCCGCGGGCCGGACGATCGGCTGCGCCGGACCGGTGAGCGCCACCTGCTTCCGCTCGGTACCAGCGGCGTCGAGCCCGGGGTACGCGGCGGCGTTGATCGTCCGCACGGACGGTGTTCCGTTGGCGCGCAACGTGCCTTGGACGTCGTAGCTGAATCCGTGGCCGGGGTCGCCTTGGCCGGTGAGCGACGACCACAGGAAGTCGCCGATCTTCGCGCGCAACTGCGGTCCGGGGATGCCGCCGTCGTGCCCGCCGGTGTACCAGATCGTGCGCACCGGCCCGCCCGCCGCGACGATCTGCCGCGCGGTGGCGTCGGATTGGTCGAGCCCGAAAAGCGTGTCGCTCTCGCCCTGGACGAGCAGGGTCGGCGCGGTGATCTTGCCGGTGACCGACGAGGGGGAGACTCGGTGCAGCAGCGCGACCGTCTCCGGGCTGGCCCTGCCGGTGGTCGCGAGTTCCGAGTACGCCTTGCACACCGCCGCGGTGAACCGGCCGCACGGATCCGCCGACGGCCGCTCAGCTCGTGCGCCGGCCGGCGGCGCGGCGGCTTGCGGCGCGGTACCGCCGCTGTTTCCCGCGGTGCTGCCGTTGTCGTTGGTCTTCTGGCCCGCTTCCGGCGCTTCGGTGGAGGGAGTGCTCGCCGCGGCCGCACCCGAACCGGCGGAGAAGAAGATGCCCGCCCAGCTCTTCTTGAAGACGCCGTCCGGAGAGAACGCGCCGGCCGCCGGAGTCTTCGCCGGCGGAGCGGTCGCCGCCGCGGCGTTCGGCACGAGCGCCTGGCCGAGGTCGTTGTAGGTGATCACCGGTGCGAGCGCGCGCACCCGATGGTCGGTCCCGGCGAGCAGCAACGACAGCGAACCGCCGTACGACGCCCCGGTCACGCCGATCTCGGGCGCGCCGTCGGAGCCGGTCGCCACGTCGTGGCTCGCCGTCAGCCGGTCGACCAGCCGGCGCGCGTCGGCGACCTCGCCGTCGGGGTCGTTCAGCCCGATTTTGCCGGTGCTGTGCCCGAATCCGCGCGCGGACCAGGTAAGCACCACGAACCCGCGCTGCGCCAGTTCGCGGGCCTGCGGGTCCACACTGGACTTGTCGCCGCCGAAGCCGTGCGCGAGCAGCACGGCGGGCGCGGGGGAGTGTTCGGGGTAGTAGGTCGTCGTGTCGATCCTTACCTGGTCGGGGGAACCTGGTGCGGCGGGCATCGAGACGAAGGCGTCCTGGGTCCGGATCGGCGCGGGACCGCGGTCGCGAGTCGCCCAGACGGTCACCGCGGCAGCGGCGACCAGCACCACGGCGGCGACGGCGGCGAGCCGGGAGCCGCGGGTGCGGGGAAGCGGGATTCGGGGCACGATGCGACGTTATGACGATTTCGCTGAGAACGGGCATCCGGCCTCACACGGATCAGACACAGTTCACCTTGTCGTGAGTGGCAATGCCGGTTCTCACCGGCACTGCCACTCACGAGACCCCGGCGGGTCCGATGCCCCGTGACGAAGAAAACACGACCAGTCCGGTGACGTGGGCAACCCCCGCTGGCGTTCGCAGCCCGTAACCGGCAGACTGAACGCGCTGTGAGGGGAGTATTCCTTCGCGGCGGTGTCGTCAGCACGGTGCACCCGGCGAGTCCTTCGCCGAGGTCCCCGGCACCGCCGGCCGGTCTCGTACCGGCGGGAGAGACCTCCGGTTAGTTGCTGCTGCGCACTATCCGGAGGTTTCTGAGATGACTGTCCCCCTGTGGCTGTGGTTCGCGACAGTCGGCGGGCTGCTCGCGCTGATCGCCATCGACCTGGTGATCGTCGACCACAAGCCGCACGAGGTGACCACCGGCGAGGCCGCGCGCTGGGTGATCTTCTACATCGCCTGCGCCGTCCTGTTCGGAGCCGGCGTCTGGTTTTTCGCCGGGCACGACCCCGGGGTCCAGTTCTTCACCGGGTACATCACCGAGTACTCGCTGAGCGTGGACAACCTCTTCATCTTCATGGTCATCATGGCCTCGTTCAAGGTGCCGGTGATCCACCAGCACCGCGTGCTGCTCGTCGGCATCCTGCTCGCGCTCGGCATGCGCAGTGTGTTCATCGCGGTCGGCGCGGCGTTGATCAACCAGTTCGTGTGGGTCTTCTTCGTCTTCGGCGCGGTGCTCGTGTGGACCGCGATCAGCATGCTGCGCGGCAACGGCGGCGGCGAGGAGGAGTACCACGAGAACGCGCTCACCCGCTGGGTGCGCAAGCTCTTCCCGGTCACCGACGACTACCGCGGCCACAAGTACCTGGTGAAGGAAGACGGCAAGCGGAAGATCACCCCGATGCTGCTGGTGATCGTCGCGATCGGCTCGGCCGACCTGCTGTTCGCGGTGGACTCCATCCCGGCGATCTTCGGCATCACCCAGGAGGCGTTCCTGGTCTTCACCGCCAACGCCTTCGCGCTGATGGGCCTGCGGCAGCTGTACTTCCTGCTCGGCGGGC
This sequence comes from Amycolatopsis rubida, assembly GCF_900115345.1. Lineage (GTDB taxonomy): Bacteria > Actinomycetota > Actinomycetes > Mycobacteriales > Pseudonocardiaceae > Amycolatopsis > Amycolatopsis rubida. Next base: position 139,922 of record NZ_FOWC01000015.1, read on the forward strand.
TGGTCACGAAGCTCGTCTACCTCAGCTACGGCCTCGCGGTGATCCTCGCCTTCATCGGCGCGAAGCTGGTGGTGCACGCGCTGCACGAGTACCACCTCGCGCCGGACTGGCTGGACATCAGCAACTGGATGTCCCTCGGCGTGATCGTCGTCGTCCTCACCGTGACCACGGTGCTGAGCCTGGCGAAGGCCAGGCGCGACGAACGGCGGGCGGTCGAGGCCAACTAGGTCGTTCGCCTTGCTAAGGATCGGGTACGGTCGTCGGCATGCGTCCTGCCGACATCGAAGTCCTCGCCGTCCCCGGCCGTCCCGCGCTGCGCGGTGATCTCCTGCTCGCCGCGGTGAGCAGACCCGACCTGGAAACCGACCAGTACCGCAGCGCGATCCGGCGGATCGCGCTCTCCGGCGGCGAATCGCCGTGGACCCAGGGCCCGCGCGACTCGTCGCCGGCGATCTCGCCGGACGGCCGCTGGGTCGCGTTCCTGCGCGCAGGCGAGGGCAAGGGGGCCGAGGGCAGTCCGCAGGTGCACGTGATGCCCGTCGACGGCGGCGAATCGCGGAAGCTCACGTCGCTGCATCTGGGCGCGGACGCGCCGGTGTGGGCCCCGGATTCGCGCTGGCTCGCGTTCACCGCGCGGGAAGCCGAGCCGGGCCGCTACGGCACCGAGGACGCCGACGAGCGCACGCCGGAACCAGCCGCCGAGGCGCCCCGGCTGATCACGCGGCTCGACTATCGCATCGACAACGTCGGTTTCCTGCGCGACCGGCCGAAGCGGCTGTTCGTGCTCGACACCTTCGAAGCGGGCGAGCCGGAAGCGGTGACGCCGCGCGACTACAGCGTCAGCCTGCCGGTCTGGACGCCGGACGGCGAGCGTGTGGTCGTAATCGTGCCGCACGACTTCGACCGGACGGAAACGCGCGAGCACGACCTCGTCGCGTTCCCGGTCGACGGTGGCGATCCCGAGGTCCTCGCCGTCTGCGCCGGGTACGCCGATCAGCCGGTCTACGGGGCGGACGGCACGCTCTACTTCTTCGGCACGTCCCATGAGGACGGTGTCGTGGTCGCTTCCAACGCCGGGCTGTACGCGGTCGTGCCGGACGGGATGCCGCGGCGGCTGACCGATGTGGAGACCGTCGACATCGAGCCTGGCTCCGGTCCGGCGGTTCCGCTCGGCGACGAGGTGCTGGTCGCCGTGCGCAACCGCGGTGCGGTGGAACTGCGCGCGATCCCGGCGGACGCGGACGGCGCGAAGCTCGACGACTCGCGCGTGCTGCATGCCGGGCATTCGGCAGTCCACGGATTCGCGGCGGACGGCGACACTGTCGTCGCGGTAGTGGCCGGTTTGGACACTGCGGGCGAGCTGGTGGTGCTTGGCTCCGACGGTCCGCGTGTGCTCACCGATTACTCGAAGCCGTTGCGGGACAAGGGCCTTTGCGAGGTCGTGGAACTCGAAACGACCGCGCCGGACGGCTACCCGGTGCACGGCTGGCTCGTCCTGCCCGGCGGCGAGGGGCCGCACCCGGTGCTGCGCGTGGTGCACGGCGGGCCGTTCGCCCAGCAGGAATGGACGGTGTTCGACGAGGCGCAGGTGTACGCGTCGGCCGGGTTCGCGGTCGTGCTCGGCAACCCGCGCGGTTCGGCCGGATACGGGCAATCGCACGGTACTTCGGTCGTGCACAACATGGGCACGGTCGATGTCGACGACGTGCTCGCGCTGCTCGACAAGGCACTGGAGCGGCCGGACCTCGACGCGTCGCGGGCCGGGATCATGGGCGGTTCCTACGGCGGGTTCATGACGAGCTGGGTCGCCGCGAAGCACCCGGACCGGTTCCGCGCGGCGTGGAGCGAGCGCGCGGTGAACGCGTGGGATTCCTTCGCGGGCAGCTCCGACATCGGCTACTACTTCACCGAGGGCTATGTCGGCGCGGACCCGGAGGAACAGCGTCGCCGCAGCCCGCTCAGCTACGCCTCCGACGTGCGGATCCCGTTCGCCGTCGTGCATTCCGAGCAGGACTGGCGGTGCCCGCTGGAGCAGGCGCAGCGGCAGTTCGCGGCGCTGCGCCAGGCCGGCGTCGAGACGGAATTCCTGCTGTTCCCCGGCGAGGGGCACGAGCTGACGCGCTCGGGCAAGCCGCGCCACCGGGTGCAGCGGTTCGAGGCGGTGCTGGCCTGGTGGTCCCGGCAGCTCAGCTGAGCAGCGTGTAGTTCAGCTCCTCGCACACCCGCCCGAGCGGCACGTCGAGCCCCGGATGGTCCAGCGGAAGCAGGACGTCCGGGGCGATCGGCAGCGCCCCGCCCGCGGGCGGGTCCCACAGGCACAGCGAGGGCTTGCCCGCGTCCATCGACGAGCGGTACCAGAGCCCGTCGAGGTCCGGCATCGCGCCGCGGATCGCCCGCGCCCACGCCTGGGTGATCTTTTTCGGGCCGCTGGAGATCTCCTGCGACGCGCCGACCCTGGTCGGCCACAGCCCGGTGAGGTCGAGCAGCCGCAGCACCCGCGTCGGGCGCACCACGACCAGGCGCGGGCCGCGCGTCCTGCGGTCCACTGTGGAGGTCGTCTGGAACACCTCGGCGACGCTCGTGCGCACGGTCAGGCCGAAATACAGCACGCCGTTGCCCGGGTCGGTGACCGGACGGCCGCCGCGGCCGGGCGGCTGCTGGTCGAACCGGCCGTGCGGGAGCGGGCCGGTGTAGCGGAAAGTGTTCCACTGCTGCGGATGGTTGCCGTGCGCGGTGAAGATGCGGACCAGCCGGGTCTCGGGCTGCACCGAAACCACGTCGTGGCTGCGGTCCAGCCCCTTGACCAGAGCCGACCGCGCCGGAGGCGAGGGGAGCCGGGCCATGCGGGGGTGGTTGTCCGTCCTGTGTCGGGGCAGGGGGCGGGCCTGCGCCGCGGGTGGGCGGGCGGTGCGCAGGCGGGAAGGTCAGCGGGTCAGAACGGCGAGCCGAGCGTGGCGACGAGCCGGGCCACCTGCTCGGGGTCGCCGCCGGCGAGCAGCCACTGCCGCGGCGTGGCCGGCCGGTCGCTGATCACCAGGTCGGACTGCGGGGTGTTCATGAACGCGGCGACGACCAGCGCGGGCTGGTCCCCGGGGACGGCGCGCAGCACGGTTTCGAGACCGGGCAGCACGCCCGCGCCGTTGAACTGCCACGCGGGCAGCCGCCAGCCCTGGTCCTTCCAGCCGGTGAGCCTGCCTTCCTTGAGGCGGTGCCGGATCCGGCTGTCGTCGACGTTCAGCATCTCGGCGGCCTGGCCGACCGAGAGGGCGGAGTCGGCGAGCACGGCGTGCGCGGCGACGGTGCGCGCGCGGAAGTCCGGTTCGCCCTCGTCGCGCGGGCTCAGGTCGAGCCCCGCGTCGGTCAGCGCGGCCCGCTGGTCGGGGGAGAAGTAGTGCGAGGGGTCGGGGTTGGGCGGCGACAGCCTGCGGGCCGCGTCCTCCACGAGCGTGAGGAACTCGTTCGCGTCGGCCTTGAGGCCCGCTCTGGCGAGCACGTTCTCCAGCGCTATCGACATACGCTCAGCCTAGCGCGTGTGTGCGGGTTCGTGCGGTTTCTCGCCTTTTTGTGGGTGAATTCACCAAAGATCGACACTCATCGCACAGAAGTCAACACGATGCGTAGGCGAGTTCGGGACAGTCTGCCCCGCACCGGGTGGCTTGTCCAGGCTTTCGAGTGCTTGACACTCCCGGACCGCCGATTTACGTTGCGAACGAGTAATCGGTTTCCCGCCCTCGGGTGCGGCCCGCGCTCCGCCGTCCGCGGCGGAAGCTGGGGGGACAGGGGGTGGGGCGTGCCTGGCGGCTCGGCGGATCTCCGCCGGGCCGCCAGGCACGTCGTTTCCCTCCGGGCCCGGCTGGTTCTCCGGGAATGCCCGCGGTTCTCCCGCTCAGCGGTGCGAGCTTTGCCGGTCGATCAGCTGCGCGTCCAGGGTCGTGGTGACCGGCTCGCGGGTGCTGTCGGCGATGCGCGCCAGCAACAGTTGCGCGGCGACCCGGCCGATCTCGTACGCGGGCTGCGCCACGACCGTCAGCGGCGGGTCGATGAGCGTGGTCCACGGGGCGTCGTCGAACGAGACGATGCCGATGTCGCGTCCGGCGCGGAGGTTCCGCTCCGCGAGCGCCTCCAGGACCCCGATCGCCATCGTGCTGTTGGCGACCAGCAGCGCGTCCGGCGGCTCCGGCTGCTCCAGCAGGTCCCCGGCGGCGTGCCGCGCGCCTTCCGCGCGGTATTCGGCGCGGCGGAAGACCGCGTTCTCCTCGCCGACCGCGTCGAAGTAGCCCGACAGCCGGTCGTCGGCGGTGCGCACGCCGGACGGCCCGGTCAGGCACGCCACCCGCCGGTAGCCGTTCGCGACGAGATGCCGGGCCGCCTGCCGGGAGGCGCGGCGGGTGTCGACGAGCACCTGGTCGCCGTCGGTGCCGGGCAGCGGCCGGTCGACCGCGACCACCGGCGTGCCGAGCCGGCGCAGCCGGGTGACGCTCGTCGCGGGTCCGGTGGGGGAGAGCAGCACGCCCGCGACGCGTTCCTGCAGCGCGACGTCGAGGTACCGGCGTTCCTTGTCCTCGTTCTCGTCGGAGTTGCAGAGCACGACCGAATACCCCGACACCTGCGCGAGATCCTCGACCCCGCGCGCGATCGAGGTGAAGAACGGGTTCTCGACGTCGGAGATGATCAGCGCGAGCACCGCGGTTTCCTGGCGGCGCAGGTTTCTCGCCAGTCCGTTCGGGTGATAGCCGAGTTCCTCGGCGGCCTGGAGCACCCGGGCGGCCAGCTCCGGGTCCACTGTGGACTTGCCGTTCAGGGTCCGCGACACCGTGGCGGTCGAGACGCCTGCCCTGGCGGCGACGTCGCTGATCGTGGCCACCGAGCCTCCTCGTCCTGGCTTCCTTGACACCCCGGTGACGGCAGAATACCGTCCCGGTAATCGTTTACCGTCCGATTGCCGGGGGTGCTGCGATGCAACCGGGCCCGTTGCTCGGCATCGACATCGGCACGTCCAGTTCGAAAGGCGTCCTCGTGGGTGCGGACGGCACTGTACTGGCGCGCGCCGCCCGCCCGCACAGCACCTCCCGTCCACGCCCCGGCTGGTTCGAGCACGACGCCGAAACGGTGTGGTGGGCCGCGTTCGCCGACCTGGTGCGCGAATTGCTGGCCGAGGGCCGGAAACCCGCCGGGCTCGCGGTGAGCGGCATCGGCCCGGTGCTGCTGCCCGCCGGCGCCGGCGGCCGTCCGCTGCGCCCGGCGATTCTCTACGGCGTCGACACCCGGGCCGGCGCGGAAATCGCCGAGCTGACCGCCGAACTCGGCGAAGAGTCCATTGTGGAACGCTGCGGGAGCGCGCTGTCGAGCCAGGCGGTCGGCCCGAAGTGGCGGTGGCTGTACCGGCACGAACCGGACGTCGCCGCGCGGGCCCGGCAGTTCCTGATGGCGAGTTCGTACCTCGTCCAGCGGCTGACCGGCGAATACGTGCTCGACCACCATTCGGCGAGCCAATGCGACCCGATGTACGACCTGCGCGCGGGCGGCTGGGCGCAGGACTGGGCCGCGCTCGTCGCGCCCGGAATCGACCTGCCGCGGCTCGCCTGGCCGACCGAGGTCGCCGGCACGGTCACCGCCGAGGCGGCCGCCGAGACCGGGTTGCCTGCCGGAGTGCCGGTCACCTGCGGCACGATCGACGCCTGGGCCGAAGCGACCAGCGCGGGCGTGCGCGACCCCGGCGACACGATGGTCATGTACGGCACCACGATGTTCCTCGTCCAGGCTGTCGCCGAGGCCCGTCCGGTGTCCGGATTGTGGGCGACGCGCGGCGTTTTCCCGGGCAGCTTTTCGCTGGCCGCGGGAATGGCGACGTCCGGCGCGATCACCGACTGGCTGCGGGAACTGTTCGACGGCGATTTCGCCGAACTGGTCGCTTCGGCCGGTCAGGTTCCGGCCGGAAGCCGCGGATTGCTGATGCTGCCGTACTTCGCGGGCGAACGGACTCCGGTGCCGGATCCGCTGGCGCGCGGGATGATCGCCGGGCTGACCACGTCGCACGGCCGGGCGGAGCTGTACCGCGCGGCGTTGGAGGGGACGGCTTACGGGGTGCGGCACAACCTTTCCTCGATGGGCGCCCCCGCGCGCCGCTTGGTGGCGGTCGGCGGCGGCACGCAGGGGCGAGTGTGGACGGGGATCGTCAGCGACGTGACCCGGACGCCGCAGCATCTTCCGACGGAAACTGTCGGGGCGTGTTTCGGGGACGCGTACCTGGCGGCGGTGGCGGTCGGGCTGGAGCCGGATATCGAGGCGTGGAACCCGGTCGCCGAGGTGATCGAGCCGGATCCGGTCCGGGCGGACCGGTACGACGAGTTTTACGCGCATTACCGGGCGTTGTATCCGGCTACCGTGGAGACCGCGCATTTCCTCGCGCGGCAACAGGATTTGGCGGCGGAGTGAGTTACCCGGCGAAGTAGGCGCCCGGGGTGAGGCCGGTGAGCGCTCGGCATTCGCGGGTGAGGTGCGGCTGATCGGCGTACCCGGCGGCGACGGCCAGGTCGGCGAGGGTCGCGGCGGCCGGGGCCAGTGCGATGGCTCGGTGGAGGCGCAGGATCCGCCGGTAGGTGGCCGGTCCGTAGCCGACTGCGAGGGTGAAGCGCCGGCGCGCCTGCCGTTCGCTTCGGCTTGCGTTAGCCGGAGGCTGTGCGGCCTGGTCGCCGGTCGGATGCCGAGCGGGTTGCCTGCCCGGAGCTGCCGAACGCCACGCGGACGGTTCGGCGGCATTCGAGGAAAGCCGCGCGCCCGGGTGCGTCGGCGGCCCGGCGGGCCGACCGTCCGCGAGCCATCGCGCGGAGGGGGCTTCTCCCTCGCCTCGGCCCAGCTCTCCGGCGTTCCCCGCGAACTCAGCGGCGAGGTGCGCCAGCATCCGCTCCACCACCGGATCCGCGGCGGCCGTCCGCTCTGCCGCGACGTCGGCCATCGCGTCGGCGAGGTCGCGGCCGCTGAGGATTTCGTCGGCGAGGGTCGCGCCGCGGCGGTTCCACAGGTCCGGCAGCGGGACCCGGCTGTCGCGCAGTTCGTCCGCGCCCACGCCGAGCATCGCGGCCGCCGCTCCCGGCTGGAAGCGCAGGCCGCGCAGTCGCGTGCCGGGCGGGAACGCCGACGTCCACGCCGTCGTGTCCGGTCCGGCCACGAACACCTGGCCGGCGCCGGCGACGAGGTCCACGCAGCCGTCCGGGACGATCCGCTTCGGGCCGGGCTCGGCCGACTCCCAGCGGCACCGCACGAGGCGGCGCAGCGAGTCCGGCGGCGGGCTTTCCGAGTACACCCCGCGATCATCCCTCGCGGGTACGACAGAATGGCGCCCATGACCCCGATCGATGCTCTGGCCTGGGTTCACGTGCGGGACCGGCGGCTGCTGTCCGTCCGCACGACCGGCAAGGAGAAGTTCTATCTCCCCGGCGGCAAGCGCGAACCCGGCGAGGGCGACGTCGAGGGGCTGTGCCGGGAGATCCGCGAGGAACTGGGCGTCGCGCTCGACCCGCTCAGCTTCCGCTTCTTCGCGCTGCTCGACGAGCAGGCCGACGGATTCGCCGACGGCCGCCGCGTCCGGATGACCTGCTACACCGCCGACCACGCAGGCGAGCCGGAGCCGTCGGCGGAGATCGCCGAGTCCGCCTGGCTGCGCGCCGCGGACGCCGCCGCCTGCCCGCCCGCCGGACAGCGCGTGCTGCGGATGCTGGCCGAGGCCGGGCTGGTCGACTGATCACCCTGCGTAAACCAGGGGCTGCGCCAGCGTCATCGGCATCGTGCGTGGTGACCGTGCTCGTGAGCGAACGATCCCTACCCCCATCAGGGTGAAATGGGGGCTATTTTCGCGGTTTGGCTAACGCCGTGTAACGGTCTGGCGAAGAACCAGACGTCGCACTCGCGGGAAGTGCGCTCGAGAAGAGAAGACCTCTCCATGGGTGTTCCTGGCGCGACCCGGCCCGCGGCGGCCCGGGGGGAATCGGGCAGGCTGCGGCCGTTCGGAAGCGTGGTGGTCGTGGTCGGCGTCATCGCCGTCGCGGTCACTGTCGCGTGGTATGTCATGCCGAAAGCGACCCCGGACCGGCCCGCTCCGGCCGCGTCGGTGCCGTCGGTGCCGTCGGTGACCGTCGAACCGGCGATCGTGCGCGAGGTGACCCGCACGGTCGTCTACGAGCTGACCGGCGGGGACGTCGCGCACAACCTCACCTACGTCGCGACCGGCGGCGACCTCGAACAACAGGCCGAGGTGCGGCTGCCCTGGTCGGTGACGGTGCGGCGGAAGGCTCCATCCGAGCAGCCGGTGTTCAGCAGCCTGGTCGCGCAGAGCGCCGGGGCGCTGCTGTGCCGGATCCGGGTGGACGGGCACGTGGTCGCCGAGAAATCGGTGGCGGGGGAGGGCCGGCAGCTCAGCTGCAGCGCCTGACCGGAGCGGCTCGAAGCTCTCTGTCCCCGCGCAGGCATCGGCAGAGCGCGCGCCGAGCGCAGCGCGCAAGCGTACCTCGCGCACCTCGCGCACCTCGCGCACCTCGCGCACCCCGCGCACCCCGCGCACCCCGCGGTGCTGAGAAACCCCGCGGGGGCAGTGCTGGTCAGGGAGAAGCACCCCGGCTCCTCGTCCCGGGCCGCGGGCTGGGGCAGGATCACCCCGTGAACGGTGCGATCGGATTCGGGCCCGCGCTGATCGCCGTGCTCGCGGTGCTGACGCTCGCGGGTGCGGCCGTCGTCCGGTTCGGGCAGCTCGGGCAAGGGCGGGCGGTGCTCGTCGCGGCCGTCCGCGCCGTCGCGCAGCTCGCGCTCGTGTCCCTGGTCATCACGGTCATCCTGCGTTCGGGCTGGCTGACCGGCCTGTTCGTCCTCGCGATGTTCGCCATCGCCGCCGCGACGTCGGCCAGCCGGATCGGGGTGCCGAAGCGGATCGGGTGGGTCGCGCTTTCGCTGGCGTCCGGCGTGCTTCCGGTGCTGGGTCTCGTCCTCGGGTCCGGCGTCGTCCCGGCGAAGCCGATCTCCGTGGTACCGGTCGCGGGAATCGTGATCGGCGGCTCGATGACCGCGACGTCGCAGGCGGCCCGCCGTGCGCTCGACGAACTCAAGCAACGCCACGGCGAGTACGAAGCCGCGCTCGCGCTGGGGTTCCTGCCGAGGCATGCCGCGCTGGAGATCTGCCGTCCGTCGGCGGGACACGCGTTGATCCCGGCGCTCGATCAGACCCGGACGGTTGGCCTGGTGACCTTGCCGGGCGCGTACGTCGGTGTCCTGCTGGGCGGGGCGAGCCCGCTCCAAGCCGGTACGACCCAGGTGCTGGTGCTGATCGGGCTGCTGGCCGCGGAGGCGGTCGCCGTGCTGGTGACGGTGCAGCTCGTCGCGGCGGGGTTCGTCCGCCGCGACGCGCCGGCTCAGCCGGGCGGGGCCGCCAGATGAGACCGGTCGTTGAAGCCGCGGATCAGCCAGTTGTCGCCGTGCACCACGAGGTGCGAGATCGATCCGTTGTCCGCGCCCAGGAACGCGAACCGCTCCAGCGCACGGCTGGCCTGGGCGAACACCTCGCCGATCACGCCGCCGTGGGTGAACACCGCGACCCGCTGATCCGGATGCGCCGCGGCGACGCGGGTGAGCGCGGCCCGGATCCGCAGGCCGAACGCTTCGTCGGATTCCGCGCCGGGCAGGACGTCCCACCGCTGTTCTTCCCACAGCTTCCGCGCCAGCGGATGCCCCTCGGCGGTGTGCTTGCGGAACAGCCCGTTTTCCCATTCGCCGAGGTAGATCTCGCGCAGATCCGGCTCGACGGCCGGGGTGAGGCCGAGCTTTTCCGCCAGCGGCGCCGCGGTCTGCGCGGTGCGCCGCAACGTGGTCACGTACAGCGCTTCGATGCGTTCCGGCGCCAGCCGCTCGCCGACGCGGGCGGCGTGGTCGCGGCCTTCCGGCGCGAGGTCCGGGTCGGCCTGGCCGTCGACGAGATCGAACGGCTCGCTGAGCCGTTGCGGCATCGATTCCCCGTGGCGCACCAGGAAAATCTCAGTGGCGCCCGAGGGCGGGCTGAAGCGGTGCTGGCGGTACTCGACTTCCTGTCCGGGCGTGCTCATGCCCCGACCCTAACCGGTCGGCTCAACCGAGTTGCTTGTCCACGAAGCACCATCGCCACGTCTCGCCCGGCTCGAAGCTGCGCATCACCGGGTGCAGGGTTTCGTGGAAGTGCTGCGAGGCGTGCTTGCCCGGCGACGAGTCGCAGCAGGCGACGTGCCCGCACTTCAGGCAGATGCGCAGGTGCACCCAGGTCATCCCGGCCTCGACGCATTCGGCGCAGGAATCCCGGGAACTGGGCTCCTGGTCCGGCCATTCGTGGCTGAGGTGCTTGCAGGACCCGGCCGTGGCGGCGGGGGTGCTGAGTTCGCGTTCGGCCACCGGGGGTTCCTCCTCGTCGCGGTCGAGCATGGATTCTTCGATGTCGAGCCGGGCCAGCACGCGGCGCAGCACCGCGTCGTCGGCACTGCCTCGGTCGCGTGCCTTGAGGAACACGTCGCGTTCGGCTTCGAGCAGCTGGACGCGCAGCCGGCGGTAGGCGTCGCTCGGGGTTTCGGCGAGCGCGCTCTGCCGGCCGAGCTGTTCCCACGCGGCGTCGGACCGGCCCTGCAACCGGTCGCGCAGCCGCGCGATCACCTCGGGCGGGTCTTCCGGACGGCGCAACTCCTCCAGCTTCGTGAGCGCGGCGCGGGTCATGTCGTGCAGCACGGCGGCTTCCTGGAGCGCGTCCTCCGCCGGGTCCGGCCGAGGCAGCCGCAACCGGCGGATCAGCGGCGGCAGCGTCATGCCCTGCACCACGAGCGTCCCGGCCACCACGACGAACGCGGCCAGCACGAGCACCGCGCGCTGCGGGGTGTCGGCGGGCAGCACGAACGCCGCGGCGAGCGTGACCACGCCGCGCATCCCGGCCCACGCGATCACCGCCGAATAGCGCCACGGCCACACCTTGCCGCGTTCCACGCCCAGGGTGTTCAGGAGGCGTTTCACCACGCCGATGCCGGCCATCCAGAGCATTCGCGTCAGAATCGTCGCGGCGAGCACCGCGGCGCAGATCCCGGCGAGCTGCCCCAGCGACAGCCCGCTCTTGCCGACCTCGTGCAGGATGCGCCGCACTTGCAGGCCGATCAGCAGGAAGACCATGTTCTCCAGCAGGAACTGGACAGTCTCCCAATTCAGCCTGCTCGCCAGCCGTGACGGCCCGGACTGGATCCGCGGCGTCTGGTGCCCCTGGATCAGCCCGGTGACGACCACGGCCAGCACGCCGGATCCGTGCACCGCTTCGGCGAGCAAGTACGCCGCGAAGGGGACCGCGAACGACAGCGCGGTGTCGGTGAGCGTGTCTTCCAGCTTCGCGCGCACGTACGTGACAATCAGCCCGACGAGGAAGCCGGCGACGATCCCGCCGACCGCGGCGAGGAGGAAGTCGAGACCGACCTGCCAGAGGCTGACCGCGCCGGCGATCGCCGCGATCGCGGTCCGCAGCGCGACGAGCGCGGCGGCGTCGTTGAAGAGACTCTCGCCCTCCAGCAGCCGGACGAGCTTGCGCGGCATCCCGACCCGCCGGGCGACCACGCTCGCCGCCACCGCGTCCGGCGGCGCGACGACCGCGCCCAGCGCGATCCCGGCGGCCAGCGGCAACCCGGGTACGACCAGCCAGGCGGCCAATCCGACGCCGAACGCGGTGAACACCACCAGCCCGACCGACAGCAGCGCGATCGGCCCGCGCAGCTTGCGGAACGCGATCAGCGACGTCTGGATCGAGGCCGAGTACAGCAACGGCGGCAGCAGCCCGATGAGGACGATCTCCGGGTCCAGTTCGTACTGCGGCACCCCCGGGATGAACGACACCCCGACGCCGACCGCGACCAGGCACAGCGGGGCCGGCCAGTCCATCCGGCGCGCGACGACGGTCACCAGGAGAACCGTCAGGACGAGCACCACCAATTCCGCTGCGATTTCCACGGGACAATCATCACCCGCGGCCCCGGCGCACGCGCGGGGGCCGGCGTTAGGCTGCGGTCCGTGACGACGGTGGAGACGCGGGCCGGTGCCGTCCGCGGCGAGGTGCGGAACGGAGCCGGGTTCTTCCTGGGGGTGCCGTTCGCGCAGCCGCCAGTGGGGGAGCTGCGGTTCCGGCCGCCGGTGCCGGCGGCGTCCTGGACCGGGGTGCGCGACGCGACGGAGTTCGCGGCCAAAGCTCCACAGCCCGACGTGACCGGGAAGCGCTTCGTCGGCGGCGAGGACTGCTTGTACGTCAACGTCTACGCGCCCGAGGCGCCAGGTTCGTATCCGGTGCTCGTGTGGATCCACGGCGGTGGCGGAGTGCTGGGCGCGCCGCACCAGTTCGACGCCTCCGCGTACGCCCGCCGCGGCGTGGTCGTGGTGACCGTCGCGTATCGGCTCGGGGTGCTCGGCATGCTCCGGCTGCCTGGCGTTTCCGACGGGAATCTCTCGCTGCGCGACCAAGTGCTGGCACTGGAGTGGGTCCGCGGCAACGTGGCCGCGTTCGGCGGCGACCCGCGGCGCGTCACGCTCGCCGGGCAGTCCAACGGCGGCCGCACTGTGGGGACGTTGCTGGCGGTTCCGGCCGCGCGAGGGCTGTTCAGCCAGGCGATCGTGCAGAGCGGCACCGGTGTCGGTTCTGTCGTGCACACCCCGGCGGAGGCGGAAGCTGTCGGCGAGGCGGTGCTGGCCGAGCTGGGCAAGGGAGATCTGCGCACGCTGCCGGTCACGGAGATTTTGACCGCGCAGCAACGGGTCACGGCTCAGCTCGGCACCCTGGTGCCGTATCGGGTGGTGGTCGACGGAGATCTCCTGCCACAGCGGCCCGGCGAAGCTGTCGCGGACGGGGCGGCTCGGGAAGTCCGGATCCTCGCCGGCACCACGGCCGACGAGCAGGACCTGTTCTCCTGGCTGCAAACCGGCGGCGCGAAACTGCTCGGCACCGGCTCGACGATGCTCGAACCGGACGTCATCGCGCGGATGACCGAGGCGTACCGGGAACTGCTGCCGGACTGGCCGGAAGACCAGCTGGTGAACCGCGTCCGCACGGCGGGGGACTGGTGGCTGCCGTCGATCCGGCTCGCCGAAACCCAGCACGCGGCGGGCGGCACGGCCTGGATGTACCGGCTGGACTGGCGGATCGCGCCGCGCGGGAAGGGCCTCGGCGCGGCGCACGGGGTGGACCTGCCGTTCGTCTTCGACGACGTCCGCAACCCGAATTGGCGGTTCCTGTTCGCCATCGCCCGCCCCGATCCGGAACGGCTGCAGGCGATGGCGAAGGAGATGTTCGAGACGTGGGTCCGGTTCGTGACGACCGGCGACCCGGGGTGGGCGGCCTATACGCCGGAGGACCGGGTGACGCGGGTGTTCGACGACGTCAGCACGACCGTGTCCGATCCGGATGCGGAGCAGCGGCGGCTGTGGGGTTCGTGAGGGGCAATCCCGGTTCCCGCCGGGATTGCCCCGCACGAGGCGCCTAGCCGCGGACGGTCCGCGTGCCGGTGTTCCAGCCCGCGACCCGCACCGACGGCGCCGAACCGTGCAGGTCGGAGGTGCGGTAGGTGGCGGTGAGCGTCACCGATTCGCCCGGCCACAGGCTGACCTGGTTGTCCGACCAGCTCACCGGCAGGACCGGCGCGCCCGCGCTGTCCACCAGGTGCGTGTCGACCATGAACGCCGGGGTCTTGCCCGGCGAGGTGTTGGTGAGCTTCACCGTGGTGACGGTGGTGCCGTCCGGACCCGGGGCGGAGGTCGCCGTGGTACCCACCTTCGCCGCGCCCAGCTTCGACAGCCCGGACAGATCCGCGTAGGAGGACGTCGGCGTGTAGTACCAGTCCGACTTGCTCCAGTTCAGCTTGTCGTCCTTGGTGGACAGCCAGTACACGTTCCGGCTGACCTCCTTGCCCGCCGAATCGGTGAGCACCAGCTTCGCCAGGTAGGCGGACGAAAGCCCGCTGACCTTACCGATGTCGAGCGCCTTCGCGTGCGCGCCGCCGCCGTTGACCGACAAGTTCTTCTTGGTCTTCGAGAACTTCTTCGTGCCGTCGGTGTTGTAGAGCTCGACGCTGGCGGTCAGGCCGGACGCCTTCTTCGCGGTGGAGTTGACCACCTCAGCCGACTTCGTGTCGTACGAGTACTGGATGTGCAGCGGCTCGTTCGCCTTCTTGGCCCCGAAGTACGAGCCGTTCTGGTCGAGGTAGGCGTCGAACAGCTGCCAGTGCAGCGACGTCCAGCCGCTGTTGAGCATCCAGTAGATGAGCCCGGTCGACGGGTCCTTGGAGTCGGTGAAGTTGCGGGAGTGCGCTTCGAACTCCGCGCGGACGTTCTCGTACTGCGCCAGCTGCGCCTTGCGGACGAAATCGTCCAGGCTGGTCGGCTTGCCGTAGCGGCCGCCCAGCGCGTCGCCGAAGATCTTCAGGTTGGCGAAGGTCTCCGACTCGGAGCGGTGGTACTGCGGCGCGGCCGGGTTCTTCCAGAGCGTTTCCAGCTCGGCGGGCGTCATCATCCGCTTGAGCGTGTCCATCGTCGGGATGTCCGGCCCGGCGCTGGTCTCGGAGTTGAAGTTCCACGCGCCGCCCGCGTCCTTGTGCGCCTTGTCGTACCAGTAGTTCGGCGGGACGTAGTCGTACGGGCCGTTCATCTTCATCCCGGACGGGCCGAGCTTCGGCGACGCCTTGGCCGAAGCCGCGGAGATCACCGCCGCGGGCCAGTCCGCCGCCGACAGCGCGTCGAGGTAGCCCTTTTCGATCCGCGCGTCGGGCGCGAAGTCGCTGCCGATGTGGAAGGACAGCACGCTCGGGTGGTCGCGCAGCCGCTCGGCTTCGGCGGTCATCGACGCCTTGGCGATCGGGTAGTCCGCCTCGGTCCACGGCTCGCCCTTCTCGTCGCCGTTGACCTGGCCTTCCCACTTGTCGCAGCATTCCCATCCGGGCATGGTCAGCACGCCCATCCGGTCCGCGAGGTCGAAGAACGCGTCGGGTTCGATGTGGCCTTCCAGCCGCACGGTGTTGAGGCCGAGGTTCTTGACGTAGGCGAGCTTGTCCGCCGCCCGGCCCGCGTCCCAGCGCAGCAGCAGGTTGGGGGACCAGCCGCCGCCCTTGATCATCAGCGGCTTGCCGTTGACGACGTACTGCCGTCCGCCGCTGGAGTTCAGCGGAGCCTTGACGTCGCGGATGCCGAAGCTGGAGCGGCTCGCGTCGGAGGCGGTCCCGCTGACGCTCGCGGTCAGGTCCAGCTCCTGCATCGGCTGCCCGCCCAGGCCGGCGGGCCACCACACCTGCGGCTTGTCGACGCCGATCACCGGGAAGGTGACGGTCTTCTTTTCGTGCGCGGCAAGGGAAACGTCCTGGCTCACCGGCTTGCCCGCGACGGTGCCGGACACCGTGGTGCGGACCGGCGCGTCGGAGTCGTTGCGGACGTCGGCCTTCGCGGTGAGGTCGGCGTGGTCGAGCGCGGGCACGTTCAGCTTCGTGACGACGTGCGCGCCGCGGAGCGCGACCGGCCCGCTGTGCCGGACGACGATCTCGCGCGCGAGCCCCATGTTCTGGTCCGGCGGGGTCTGCGCCCAGTCGATCCAGCCCATCGACAGGTCGTTGTTCGGGTCGTTGGGGTAGACCTTGAACGCGACGCTGTTGACGCCCTCGCGCACCTGCTTGGTCACGTCGAGGTCGTGCCGGGTGTAGGGCCCGTTGACCTCGTCCTTGGTCGCGACGCGGGTGCCGTTGACCCAGACGTCGGCCTTGGACAGCACGCCGCTGACGTCGAGGTAGGTGCGCTGGGACGGGTCGGCGACCTTGATGTCGGCGCGGTACCACCACGGAACCTTGAAGTCCGCGGCGGGCACGTTCTTCATGTTCGTGGAGTAGAACGGGTCGGAGTAGCGGCCGTTGGCGAGCAGCCCGGCGTACACCGTCGACTGCGAGCCGACCGGGTACCAGCCGTTGGCGTCGAAGCCGGGCTTCGACACCGAGGCGTCGTCGGACACCTTGGCCGAGGACTGGATCAGATAGCCGGGGATCGCGGCCCGGCCGGGCTCCGGCCCGGCCGAAGCGGCCCCGGCGACTCCGGGGATCAGCGCTGCGGTCAGGGCGGCGACTGCTAACAGCCGTCCGGGCATTCTTGGCCGGCGTGGGGTCACGAGCGGTCCTCCTCGGGCTCCTGGCGGCGGCGATTGTTAGTAAAGTTCCTTAACGATTGCCGGTGATAGTAGCCGCCCGGAGCATCCGGGGACAGACCTCGACGGGGTCTTTTCGCCCGATTTTCCCCGGCGGTTCCGCTTAGCGCGCGTCGACGTAGTACCAGCGCCCGCCCTCGCGGACGAACCGGCTGTTCTCGTGCTGCGAATCGTCGCGGCCCTGGTGGCGGTAGTGCGCGCGGAACTCGACCGTGCCCTCGTTCTGCAGCAGCGAGCCGCCGGTCCGGCCGAGGATCTCCAACCGGGTCCACTCCTGTGCGGGATCGAGCCGCAGCCGTTTCGGGCGGGTGTCCGGATGCCAGGTGTCGAGCAGGTAATCGGGCTCCCCGACGGCGAACGCGCAGTAGCGGGACCGCATCAGCCGTTCGGCCGTCGGGGCGTTCTGGTCGCCGCGGTGGAATCGGCCGCAGCAGTCGGCGTAGGGCTCGGGCAGCCCGCAGGGGCAGGGGTTCGTCACGCCGCTGATTCTGTCTCCAGTGCCAGGGCCTGCTGCACCCAGGCGGCGATCTGCTTGGCGTCGACGTCCTTCGCGCTGCGCAGTTTGACGTGCGCCATTTCGCGGGCGCTCGGTTCGAGGCCGCCGTCGATCAGCTGGCCGCGCCAGAAGGCGAGCGTCACGTATGAGCTGTACGCCTTCGCGAGGCAGACCGGGTTCCTGCCTGCCTTCCAGGTGGGCGCGCCGTGGTAGAGCGCGGCCGGGTGCGGCATCGCGTCGTCGAGCACGGGCAAGAGCGCGGCATAGACCTCGCGGAGCGCTTCAGGCTGCGCGGCGACGTACTCGGCGACGGTCGTGAACTTCGGCATGGCTTGTCCTCTCGGCTTTCTGATGCTGCCGAGCTTGCCAACCGATGCTTATTTTTGTCAAGACTAATTATTTTGTCGGTGGGCCGGGCTGCGACGACCAGATCCCGCATCGACGCCAGCTTTGCCAAGCGGCGGCCGCCTTCGCACGCCGGCGATGTCCGCGAGGTGGCGGAACCAGGGATGCGCCGCCGTCTCGTGAAACCGCGCGGCGATCTCGGTCCGCGGAACCCTGTCGAAGCGGTTAGGCCAAGCTCGCGAGGTGACCCGCACGGCTCAGCCGCGGGCCCGGCGCACCCCGGCCGCGGCGGCTTCCTGCGATCCCTTGACCGCGAGCTTGTCCGCGCGCTCGTTCTCCGGGAGCCCGGCGTGGCCCTTGACCCACAGCCACTCGACCTCGTGCTGCTGGCAGGCGGTGTCGAGGCGCTGCCAGAGGTCGGCGTTCTTGACCGGCTGCTTCGCCTGCGTCTGCCAGCCGTTCTTCTTCCAGCGCGGCATCCACTGGAGGATGCCGTTGCGGACGTACGTGCTGTCGGTGTAGATCCGCACCACGGACGCGCGGGTGAGGCTTTCCAGCGCGCGGATCGGAGCCATCAGCTCCATGCGGTTGTTGGTGGTGACGGTGTCCTCGGCTCCGTACAGCTCGCGCTCGTGCTTGCCGTAGCGCAGCAGCGCGCCCCAGCCGCCCGGTCCGGGATTGCCGCTGCACGCGCCGTCGGTGTAGATCTCCACGGCTTGTTCCGTCTGCTCCGCCACCCGGGCGACCCTACCGTTCCCACGTGCTGGGAGCCGGAATGCCATGCCGGGGACGGTGTTGTGCGATGGACACTCACTGAAGGGATCCCGATATGGCCGTGGAGTTCGCGCAGGCGTGGCAGGACTGGAAAGCGGAGCGGGAAAAGACGCTGGCCGATCCGTACGGCTGGCTGGCGCTGGTGTCGCTCGACTGGCTGGAGGATTCGCCGCGGACCTACCCCGGCCTGCCCGGCCGATGGTGGCAGGACGCCGAAGCCGCCTATGTCGATCCGGCTGGCGGACAGTTGCGGCACGAAGGCGCGTTGCTGACTGACGTCCACCGCTTCGAGCTGGTGAACAGCGGCGCGGGCACCCGGGTGACGGCTGGCTCGGTGGAAATCGAAATCGCGCGCCGGTCGGGTCACTTGATCCGCGTTCACGACCCGAAAGCGCCTGTGCTGCAAGCCTTCCACGGCGTCCCCGCCTACGAACCCGACCCGGCGTGGGTCCTGACTGGCCGGTTCGAGCCGTTCGACGAGCCCCGGCCGACGACTGTGGGTGCGGTCGTGGAGGGACTGTCGCACGTCTACACGGCGCCGGGGCGGGTCGTCTTCGAACGTGACGGGGTCGAGTACACGCTTACTGCGTTCAACGGGAAGACTGGCGGGTACAGCATTCTTTTCACTGACGCGACCAGCGGGGTGACTACTTATGCCGCCAACCGTTCCTTGCCGGTCGCCGAGGCTGCCGAGGACGGGACGGTGATTTTGGACTTCAACCGGGCGGTGAATCTGCCTTGTGCGTTCACGGATTTCGCAACGTGCCCGTTGCCGCCGGAGGGGAATCACCTGCCGTTCGCGGTGGAGGCGGGGGAGAAGCTGCCTTACGAGCGGCAGTGAGGTCCGGCTGATCGCGCACGCGCGCCTCGGCGGGCGGCGAGGCGCCAGCATGCCGCTCGCCGAGTCAGTCGCCTACCGCGTGGACGTAAGCACGCGATCGTCGAAGCACCGCTGCCATTGTCGAGGTCATCAGCCTGACCGGTCGATCGGACACGAGGCACTGCCTTCGTGATCGACGACTCCGGCAGTTAAGGGGAGTACCTGGCGCGCCTCGCCAGCGTTCATGTCGTTCGACCTCACCGACGACCCGGACCTGGGGACGGGTGCGCAGATCGCCTGACCGTACCAGCGCCGATTCCGGCGACGTGACCGGCATTGCCGAGCTGGTCTCGAATCTGGGCGAGTGCATCGGCACCGCGATCACCGGAGGCTGAAAACGCGCTCCGCGTTGAGGCAGCCGACTTTGGCTCGCTGCGCGTCGGACAACGGGGCGGACCGGAGAAAGGCCATGGCTTCAGCCGTGTCTTCGTAAGGCGCGTCAATGGCGAACATGATGTTGTCCTCCCCGATCGCGTCCAAGGCGAGTGCGAGGACGGCTGGGTCGTCGATGCCGCTGGTGGTGATGACGAAGTTGCGGCGGAAATACTCGCTCGGCGTGAGCCGGAGCTTCGGCATGGTCCCCGCGGCTCCGGGGACGCGAGCGGCGAAGGCATGGCGGTTGTCGATGCGCTTGAGCCAGTACGGGATGCCTTCGCCCAGGTGGCCGAGCACGACCGTGAGGCCTGGGTGGCGGTCGAACACGCCGCTCAGGATGAGCCGCATCGCGTGCAGGCCGGCTTCGGCCTGATAGCCCCAGACCGCGGCCTGCATTCCGTACGCGTCGTACGGAGCAAGCATGCTCGGGAACCTCGGGTGCAAGTAGACGGGCGCCTTCGCCGCTTCGGCCGCTTCGAGCAGCGGGGCGAACTGCGGCTCGTCGAGGTACCGGCCTTCGGTGTGGGAGTTGACCATGATTCCGTGCAGTCCGAGCGACCCCATGACCCGTTCGATCTCGTCCGCGGCGGCGGCCGGATCCTGCGGGGCCACGGTCCCGAGAGCGCCGAACCGGCCGGGGCGTTGCCGCACTAGGTCAGCGAGGGCGTCGTTCACCACCCGGGCCAGCGGAACGGCGGCGGCCGCGGGGTAGGGCTGGACGCCGGGCGGGTTGATGCTGAGCACCGCCATCGCTTGTCCCGCAGCGTCCATGGCGGCGATTCGCCGCTCCAGGCCGGTGAGCGCCGACCGAAACGGTTCCCGGGCTTCGACCACGCGCATGAGGTCGACTTCGGCCCGGTCGCCGTGGAGGACGTCGAGACTGTGTGCGGTGCTGAGGAACTGCTCGGTGGCGACATGTTCCTCGACGGCGATGACCCGCGGCAGATTCATGTCTCCATTGCAATGCTGGCTGCCGATCATGTCCAAGTCGCGTTCGGCATCGCACGATGCGGCCGAGGAATGAGTCTGTCCGGACAGTGCCCCGTTTTCCCTGTGCCGCAAGGAAAACAGGGCTTCCTGTCCGGCACCGGAGCGGCTGGTCACGAAGCGGACGCAGAAGACCTCGGAGCAGTTCGCTGCCGTGAGATCCGCCGTTCGTATGCGCGGCGTGAGGCGCTGGCGCGGATCTGTTCAGGACTCACGTACCGGCAGCGACACGACAGCCGCGGAACCACGCACCGCTGCCCTTGCCGGATTCCTCGAAGCGGATCACCGCTTTCGCGCCCGTCCGCGCGAGCGTCGGGGCGGGCGCGTCGCCGACCCAGCGGAAGCTCCCGCTCCCCGGCGTCGCGCCGTCGGCGGAAAAGCTTCCGGAGCGGTCGAAGCTGCGGCCTTCAGCAGGCCGATCGGAATGCCTCCGCCGTAGCCGCTCGACCGGCGTGGGCAAGACAACTCCGATCACCAGCCGCGTTCGCGCCACTCCGCCAGGTGCGGCCGCTGCTCGCCCAGCGTCGAGTCGTCCCCGTGCCCCGGGTAGAACCACGTATCGTCCGGCAGTTCGTCGAAAATCCGCGACGACACGTCGTCCAGCAGCGAGGCGAAGTCCTCCGGCGACGAAGTCTTCCCTACCCCGCCGGGGAACAGCGAATCCCCGGTGAACAAGTGCGGGTGGCCGGACGGATCCCGGTACAGCAGCGCGATCGACCCCGGCGTGTGGCCGCGCAGGTGGATCACCTCCAGCGTCACCGCGCCGACCTTCAGGGTGTCTCCGTGCTCGACCAGGAAGTCCGGGGGGACCGGCAGCGGTTCCGCGTCCAGCGGGTGCGCCGCGGTGTTCGCGCCGTTCGCTCCGGCGACCGCGCCCAGCGCCTGCCAGTGGTCGGGGTGCTGGTGGGTCGTCACGACGGTGCGCAGCGCGGGGCGGTCGGGGCCGTGGCCGATCAGGTCGGAGATGCGCTCCGGGTCGTTGGCCGCGTCGATCAGCAGCGCTTCGTTCTCCTCGCGGCACACGAGCAGGTACGCGTTGTTGTCCATCGGGCCAACGGAGAGCTTGGTGATGGCGAGCCCGTCCAGCGTCCGGCGGGCGGCGTCGCCGCCCGGTTCGACGTGTCCGGTGTAGGTGTCGGCGATGTTCACGAGTCCCCACCGTAGCGGGATCACCCCTGCGGTGGCCACACGGCCGTTTTTGTCGGTGCCTGCTGTCAAGATCTCCCCATGACCTCTTGGATCGACCCGCTCGCCAAGCTGGCGCGCGAGAACCTTCCGCCGGACGTGGCGCAGGCGTGGGAAACGGTGTTCCGGCCCGCGGTGCGGCTGAACACCCGCGGGAACGGCGTGCGCGTCGGCAGCCTCGGCGGCAACCCCGCGCTGCCCGCGGACGTGGAATGGCCAGTCTGGCGCGGCGAGCTGCCGATGAACTTCGTCGCGTCGGTGGACTGCGCGGCGCTGCCCCGAGTGCCCGGCGGTATCGAGCTGCCCGCTTCGGGTTCGTTGCTGTTCTTCTACTGCGACGACTGGTTCCAGGCCGAGGGGCCGGTCGACCTGACTTCTCTCGGCGGGGTCGCGGTCGTCCCGGACGGCGCCGAGACCGCGGAACGGGCCGCGCCGGAGGGCGTCGAGGGCTATCCGCGGCTGGAGCTGTCCGGGGAAATCGCCGGCACCTTCCCGAACTCCCAGCAGGAGGTGCTGCGCCGCACGCTCGCCGGCGACGGGCTTCCGCTCTCCGATCCGGACAACTGGTCCGAGGAGTTCTTCGACCTGCTCCGGCAGTCCTCAGCCGCGCCCTACCACCAGATCGGCGGCTGTACCTGGCCGGTGCAGGGGCCGCCGGAGGACGAGGTCGCCGCGGCGGTCCTGCCGGAGGACGCGTCGGAGTCCGCTCTCGCCGGCGAAGCGCTGCGCTGGGCCCTGCTCGCCCAGATCGACAGCGACGGCGACGCGGGCCTCACGTGGGGCGACGCCGGCGTTCTGTACTGGCTGATCCGCGAGGACGACCTCGCCGAGGGCCGGTTCGACCGGGTCCGGTGCGTCATGCAGTCCGGTTGAGTCCTCAGCCGCGCCGATTCCGTCGCAGCCATTCCGTCGTGCAGCAGTGCTCGCACGGTTCGAGTTCGCCAGGGAGCACCGACGCCCAGGCGATCCGGACGATCTCGTGGGTGTGGCGGCCCATCCGCTCCTGCCGCTGCTGGCCCCTGCGCAGCCAGTAGCAGCCGTCGTCGTTGTGGTAGGCGCTGCCGCCCGCCGTGCGGTAGCCGGTCGGCAGCACGCCGGCGTCGAGCTGGCGGCAGTCGGCGCAGTAGGCCTTCGTCATGCCGTGCCGGCATTCGCCGTCCTCCGGCTGCGCGGGCGGGCGTCCGGTGGGGCGGGCTGCCGTCGCGAGGCCGGCCAGTTCGGCGAGCTGGGTGCGGGCGGCCGGGTCCCCGGCTGCCCGCCAGGTGATCTTGTGCCGGGCAGCGCAGGCGCGGAGCCGGGGGACGAGGTCGTCGGGCCCCTGGCTGTCCAGCGCGGCGCGGAGATGCTCGCTGTCGCCGTAGAGGTGCACGCGGACCGGTCTTTTCAGGCTTTCGAGTGCTTCTACCGCGGCCGTCAGCGCCATCCGGGCGGCAGTCGTGTCCGCCGCCCCGCCGGTGAGGGTTTTCCGATGGTCGCCGTAGGCCAGCAGCGCGGACCAGCCGCCCGGTCCCGGGTGGTCGCCGCCTTTCCCCGCCGCGTAGATCCGCACGGCTCCGGCTTCGTCGCTCGCCACGCCCGGAACGTATCGGCAGGGGGCGGCACTTTTCGCGAAACCCGCCGGAAGGCGCTGCCCCGCGCCCGGTCCCGGGGGCCGTGCACCCGGGCCGGGCGGCCTGCGCCGACCTGTATCGTGGAACCGGGCCAGCCCGCGCATCCGCTCTGCCGCGCGGGGCCTCCGACAGCGTCCGGCGACCCCGCCGCGGGCCGCTTCCCCCGGCCCCCGGAGAGCGGAAAAGCCCAGGCAGAACACGTGCGGTCCGGTTTTTGTCGGTGGTCGTCCCTACCCTGGGCACGTCCGTCGGCACCGGATCTCCCGGCGGGCCACCGAGCAGAACGATGGAAGGGACGAAGGCGTGGCTGATCGCCTCGTTGTTCGCGGAGCGCGCGAGCACAACCTCCGCGGCGTGGATCTCGATCTGCCCCGCGACAGCATGATCGTGTTCACCGGCCTGTCCGGGTCGGGCAAGTCGAGCCTTGCCTTCGACACGATCTTCGCCGAGGGGCAGCGGCGGTACGTGGAGTCGCTGTCGGCGTACGCGCGGCAGTTCCTCGGCCAGATGGACAAGCCGGACGTCGACTTCATCGAGGGCCTCTCGCCCGCGGTGTCGATCGACCAGAAGTCGACCTCGCGCAACCCGCGGTCGACCGTCGGCACCATCACCGAGGTCTACGACTACCTGCGGCTGCTCTACGCCCGCGCCGGCAAGGCGCACTGCCCGAAGTGCGGCGAGGCGATCAGCAAGCAGACGCCGCAGCAGATCGTCGACCAGGTGCTGGAGATGGCCGAGGGCACCCGGTTCCAGGTGCTCGCGCCGGTGGTGCGCGGGCGCAAGGGCGAGTACCTCGACCTGTTCCAGAACCTGCAGCAGCAGGGCTACGCGCGCGTGGTGGTCGACGGCACGGTGCATCCGCTCACCGACCCGCCGAAGCTGAAGAAGCAGGAAAAGCACCAGATCGGCGTGGTGATCGACCGGCTCGCGGTCAAGACCAGCGCGCGGCAGCGGCTCACCGACTCGGTGGAGACGGCGCTGCGGCTGGCCGACGGCCTGGTCGAACTGGAGTTCGTCGACCTCGGCGAGAACGACCCGCACCGCGTGCGCGGCTTCTCCGAGAACCTGGCCTGCCCCAACGGCCACCCGCTGGCGATCGAGGACCTCGAACCGCGGTCGTTCTCGTTCAACTCGCCCTACGGCGCGTGCCCCGAGTGCACCGGCATCGGCATCCGCAAGGAGGTCGACCCGGAACTGGTGGTTCCCGACGACGAGCTGTCCCTCGCCGAAGGCGCCATCGCGCCGTGGGCGGGCGGGCAGAGCGCCGACTACTTCCTGCGGCTGCTGGAATCGCTGTCGGAGGCGGTCGGGTTCCGCATGGACACGCCGTGGCGGCGGCTGCCCGCCCGGGTGCAGAAGGCGGTGCTGCACGGCGTCGACGAGCAGGTGCACGTCCGCTACCGCAACCGGTACGGCAGGCAGCGCTCGTACTACGCGGCCTTCGAGGGAGTCATCCCGTTCCTGGAGCGGCGCCTCGAGCAGACCGACTCGGAGTACATGCGCGAGCGGTACGAGGGCTACATGCGCGAGGTGCCGTGCCCGGCCTGCCAGGGCACGCGGCTCAAGCCGGAGATCCTCGCGGTCACGCTGGAGCACGCGACGCAGGGCGACCGGTCGATCGCGGAGGTCTGCGCGCTGTCCATCGCGGAGGCGTCGGAGTTCCTCGACGAACTGGTGCTCGGCCCGCGCGAGGCGATGATCGCGGGCGCGGTGCTGAAGGAAATCCAGGCGCGGCTGCGCTTCCTGCTCGACGTCGGGCTCACCTACCTGTCGCTCGACCGCGCCTCCGGCACGCTCTCCGGCGGCGAGGCGCAGCGCATCCGGCTGGCGACGCAGATCGGCTCCGGACTGGTGGGCGTGCTGTACGTGCTGGACGAGCCGTCGATCGGGCTGCACCAGCGCGACAACCACCGGCTCATCGAGACGCTGACCCGGCTGCGCAACCTCGGCAACACCCTGATCGTGGTCGAGCACGACGAGGACACCATCCGGTCCAGCGACTGGGTGGTCGACATCGGCCCGGGCGCGGGCGAGCACGGCGGGCACATCGTGCACAGCGGCCCGTACAAGAAGATCCTGAAGAACAAGGAATCGATCACCGGCGCGTACCTGTCCGGGCGGCGCCAGATCGAGGTGCCGGCGATCCGGCGGCCGGTCGACAAGAAGCGGCAGCTCACCGTGGTCGGCGCGCGCGAGCACAACCTGCGCGGCATCGACGTGTCGTTCCCGCTCGGCTGCCTGGTGTCGATCACCGGCGTGTCCGGGTCCGGCAAATCGACGCTGGTCAACGACATCCTCGCGCAGGTGCTGGCGAACAAGCTCAACGGCGCGCGCCAGGTCCCGGGCCGCCACACCCGGGTCAACGGCCTCGGCAACGTCGACAAGCTGGTGCGCGTCGACCAGTCGCCGATCGGCCGCACGCCGCGCTCCAACCCGGCCACCTACACCGGCGTGTGGGACCACGTGCGCAAGCTGTTCGCGGCCACCACCGAGGCGAAGGTCCGCGGGTACCAGCAGGGCCGCTTCTCGTTCAACGTCAAGGGCGGCCGCTGCGAGGCGTGCGCGGGCGACGGCACGATCAAGATCGAGATGAACTTCCTGCCGGACGTCTACGTCCCGTGCGAGGTGTGCAAGGGCGCCCGGTACAACCGGGAGACGCTTGAGGTGCACTACAAGGGCAAGACCGTGTCCGACGTGCTGGACATGCCGATCGAGGAGGCGGCCGGGTTCTTCGAGCCGATCAAGGCGATCCACCGGCACCTGCAGACCCTCGTCGACGTCGGTCTCGGCTACGTCCGCCTCGGCCAGCCCGCGCCGACCCTGTCCGGCGGCGAGGCGCAGCGCGTCAAGCTGGCCAGCGAACTGCAGAAGCGCTCCACCGGCAAGACCGTCTACATCCTCGACGAGCCGACCACCGGCCTGCACTTCGAGGACATCAGCAAGCTGATCGGCGTGATCAACGGGCTGGTGGACAAGGGCAACACGGTGATCGTGATCGAGCACAACCTCGATGTGATCAAGACGTCCGACTGGATCGTCGACATGGGTCCGGAAGGCGGCTCCGGCGGCGGAACCGTGATCGCCGAGGGCACGCCGGAACAGGTCGCGGCCACGGAGGGGAGCTACACCGGCGAGTTCCTCGCGCAGGTGCTGAACCCGGTCTGATCCGCGGCGGAAATCTGTCGCAGCGAAGAGCCGCCCGGTCCCCGTGCCGGGCGGCTCTTCGCTGCGCGGCCGAAGGGTCAGTCCTTCCCGGTCGTGCGCTCGACGACGGGGGAGAGCGGTCCGTAGGACAGGGCGCGGAGGCGGAAGGCCGAGCCTTGTTCGCCGGGCAAGAGCGAGAGTGCGCAGTGCGTCGCGTTGGGATCGGTGACCTCGACCGGGACGAAGTCCGGCGTGCCTGGGCGGCGGATCTCCAGCAGGAAACCGGCTTCGTCGGGCGAGCGGTCGGTCCAGCTGAAGTGCAGGTTCTGGCCGGGGGCCGGGGTAGCGGCGAGGCCGGCCGGGGCGGACTGCTGGGCGGCGGTGCCGGACCGGGAAGCGCGACCCGCCGTGACGGTCGGCGACACCGGACCGGCGAAGGACCGGATCCGGTAGTAGAACGGCGTTTCCGGGATCAGGTCCGGGTGGGTATAAGAAGTCCGGCCGGGCGGGAGGTACTGCAGCGCGGTCCACGGTCCGTCGGCGGCGTTGGCGTATTCGAGGAGGTAGCCCGCCGCGGCCGGGTCGGCAGGCCAGTGCAGGACGACGTTCGTGGGCGAGGTGAGGGTCGCGGTGAAGGCGGGAGCGGCCGGTGGCGGCGAAGGGGTGGCGCAGCCGACTAGCGTCGCGGTCAGCAGTGCGGCGAGGGCGGTTCGGGCGGCTGTCGGCACGGCAGGCCTCCTCGATGGTTCAGGCGGCGGCGTACCCCAGGGATGGTCAGCCTAGGAAACGGCGGTCAAGATCGACAAGCACGCGTTCCGCTGATCGGGAGAAAGGGGGCGGACTGTGGTCTTCGAGAAGAAGAGCGACGCCGAGTACTCCTTCCGGAGCGAATGGTGGCTGCCGACTCCGCCGGAGCGGGTGTTCGACGCGATCGTCGACCTGGAGTCCTACCCGCGGTGGTGGCCGGACGTCCAGTCGGTGCGCCAGCTCGAC
This sequence comes from Amycolatopsis rubida, assembly GCF_900115345.1. GTDB lineage: Bacteria > Actinomycetota > Actinomycetes > Mycobacteriales > Pseudonocardiaceae > Amycolatopsis > Amycolatopsis rubida. The sequence goes on from NZ_FOWC01000015.1 coordinate 166,909, forward strand.
GACGACACCGCCCAGATCGTCTGCCGGTCCTGGTTGCCGTACCGGATCGTCATCGCGATGCGCCGGGAGCAGCAGGACGCGGCGGGCCTGCGGGTGCGCGTCCGGTTGAGCGGGGACCTCGACGGGATGCTCGCCGGGGCGATCCGTGCCGAGGACGGAGGTTCCCGGCTGGAGATCAGGCAGCACGTTCAGGTGCGGAAACCATTGCTGCGGAGGCTGGACGTCGTCGCCCGGCCGTTCTTTCGCGCCAATCACGCGTGGATGATGCGGCGCGGGCGCCACGGGCTGGCCGGTTATCTCGTGAGCGGCGATGCCGGTTAGGACCGGCATCGCCGCTCACGACGCGACCGGTTCGGCGGCGGCAGCGGCGGCTCGGCGGCCCAGGAGCACCGCGGCGAGGATCGCGGCGAGAGCGGTCAACCCGGCGCTGAAGCCGTAAGCCATCCGGAATCCCGACGCCAGCGCCTCCTTCTCCGAAGCACCTGCGCCCAGCGACCCGGCGGTCCGGGTCGCGGCGGCGGAGGCCAGCACGGCGGTTCCCAGCGCGCCGCCGACCTGCTGGGTCGTGGTGATCAACCCCGAAGTCACGCCGGAGTCGTCGGGGGTCGCGGCGGACATCGCCAAGCTCATCAGCGCCGGGATCGCCATCCCCGCCCCGGCGCCCATCAGGATCAGCGACGGCAGCACGTGCGATGCGTAGCCGCCGGAGGTCTGGGCTTGGGTCAGGTACAGGAAGGCGGCCGACGTCGTCAGCAGACCGGCGACCAGGACCGCGCGCGGGGAGAAACGGCTGTTCAGCCAGCCGGCCAGGCCGAGCGAGAACGCGGCGATCATGACCGGCGCCGGGACGAAGGCGAAACCCGTGGTGAGAGCGTCGAAGCCGAGGACCTGCCGCAGGTACAGGGCGGTGACGAACTGGAATCCCAAGAATCCGGCGACCATCACGACCATGGTCAGGTTGGCCCCGCTGATCGCGCGCACCCGGAGCAAGCGCAGTGGCAGCAACGGGGTTCGCGTCCGGGCCTGGCGCAGCAGGAACAACAGGAGCAGGACGACCGCCGCCGCAAGAGTCGCGATGGTCAGGAAGCTCCGCCCGGCGTCGCCTGCCTGCACGATGCCCAGCACCAGCAGCATGACTCCGGCGGTGACCAGGAGCGCGCCCAGGACGTCGATGCCGGTGCGCAGGCCGAGACCCTGGTCGGAGACGACGACCAGCGGAGTCAGGACGAGCGTGGCGATGCCGATCGGCAGGTTGATGTAGAAGGTCCAGTGCCAGTCGAGGCCTTGCGTGAGCGCGCCGCCCGCGACCATGCCGATTGACGCACCCGCGGCCTGGGTGAAGCTGTAAACGCCGATCGCGCGGACGCGGGCGCGCGGTTCGGGATAGAGCGTCACGATCATGCCCAGGACGACCGCTGACGTCAGGGCCCCGCCGGCGCCTTGAACAAACCGCGTGACCACCAGCGTGGTGGCGTTGGGCGAAAGGCCGGCAGCCAGCGAAGCGGCGGTGAAAACCACGATGCCGGCGAGGAACACCCGCCGCTGGCCGACCAGATCGCCGAGGCGCCCGGAGAACAGGAGCAGGCCGCCGAACGCGACCAGGTAGGCGTTGACCACCCAGGCCAGCCCGGGTGCGCTGAAGCCGAGGTCGGTCTGGATCACCGGCAGGGCGACCGCGACGATCGAGCTGTCGAGCACCACCATCAGCGAGGCGGCGGACAGCACGGCGAGCGCCGCGCCGCGATGCCGCGCGGTTTCGGGCATGACAAGGTCCTCCATCACCGGCACAGGGAGAGTTTCCGCTGGTCGTAGCCAGGGCATCTCTTGTTACAGTGCCCATCATGTGTGACCATGGAGCACCGCGGAAGGAGGCACTTTCATGTCCCAGGGGAACATCGCTGTGACCGGCGAGGCCACGGACTTCGACCCGGCCAAGTTCGCGGTGTGCACGGTGATGGAGGTCGTGAACCGGATCAGCGGGAAATGGGTGATCGGCATCCTGCTGGAGGCCACGCGCGGCCCGGTGCGGTTCACCGAACTCGAACGCTCGGTGCGGGGGATCAGCCGCCGCATGCTCACGCTTACCCTGCGGAACCTGGAACGCGACGGCCTGCTGACCCGGACGGTCTACCCGACGGTGCCGCCGAGGGTCGAGTACGAGGCGACCGAGATGGCGCGCGAACTGTACGACTCGCTGTCCGGGCTGGTCGATTGGGCGGAGCGGCATCGCGAGGCGATCGAGGTTTCGCGGCAGGGGTACGACGGCCGCACTGCTTGCTGAACGGGAAAGGCGCCGCGGCCGTGCGCACGGGGGACGCGCACGGCCGCGGCGCCGAAACAGTCCGCGCCCGGAGGGAAGGGGTCCGGGAGCGGACTGGGTCTCAGGCGTTCGCCGGGACGGGCTGAGCGGGCTCGGCCGGTTTTTCGTCGAGCAGGGTCGCTTCGTCGAACGGAACCCGGCCGGTGAACACTTCCCGCGAGCGGTCGCGGTCGAATTCCTTCATCCACGATCCGATGAGGACAGTCGCGACCGCGTTGCCCGCGAAGTTCGTCAGCGCTCGCGCCTCGGACATGAACCGGTCGATGCCGAGGACGAAGCCGACGCCGTCGACGAGTTCCGGGCGGTGCGACTGCAGGCCGCTGGCCAGCGTCGCGATGCCGGCGCCGCTGACGCCCGCCGCGCCCTTCGAAGCGATGATCATGAACAGCAGCAACGTGATCTGCTCGCCGAGCGCGAGCGGCTGGTCCTGCGCGGTGGCGATGAACAGCGTCGCCATCGTCAGGTAGATCGCGGTGCCGTCGAGGTTGAACGAGTACCCGGTGGGCACCGTGATGCCGACGACCGGCTTGCTGACGCCGAGGTGCTCCATCTTCGCGATCAGCCGCGGCAGTGCGGATTCCGAAGAAGACGTCGACAGGATCAGCAGGAATTCGCGGCCGAGATACCGCAGCAGGCTGAAGATGTTGACCCGCGCGCCGAGCCACAGCACCGCGCCGAGCACACCGAACACGAACACCAGGCACGTCAGGTAGAAGCCGAGCATGATCACCAGCAGGCTGCGCAGCGCGCCCCAGCCGGTCGCGCCGACCACCGCGGCGATCGCGCCGAACGCGCCCACCGGGGCGGCCCACATGATCATCGCGAGGACGCGGAACACGAGCCGCTGGATGTGCTCGATGCCGCGCAGGATCGGCTCGCCGCGCTTGCCGAGCTTCTGCAGCGCGAACCCGGCCAGCAGCGCCACCAGCAGCGTCTGCAGCACCTCGCCCTCGGTGAACGCGGACACGAAGGTCTTCGGGATGATCCCGAGCAGGAAGTCGGTGGTGCCCTCGCCGCCGTCGGCCTGCTGGTGCACCTTCGACACGTCCGCCGGGTTGAGGTGCAGGCCGCTGCCCGGGTGCAGCAGGTTGCCGACGACGAGCCCGATCGCGAGCGCGAACGTCGACATCACGATGAAGTAGACGAGTGCGGTGATGCCGACCTTGCCGACCTTCGCCGCCTTCGCGACCGAGCCGATGCCCAGCACGATGGTGCAGAAGATGATCGGCGAGATCATCATCTTGATCAGGTTGACGAAGCCGGTGCCCAGCGGGGCGAGGCTCTTGCCGACGGACGGCCAGAGCAGCCCGACCGCGACGCCGAGCACTACGGCGGCGATCACGGCGAGGTACAGGTAACGCGTGCGGTCGCGCTTGGGCGCGGCTGCTTCGGGGGTCGGTGTCGGCACCGTTGCCTCCAGCTCGGTGGGGGGACGCGGGTCACTATGCGGGGCGATATGACCGGCGTCACCGTTGTGTTCATTGAGTTCGCGGCGGGAGAAGTCCGGTGTGGACTTCCCGGCAGCGGCGCCGGAGCGCTGCCGGACCCGCGCGTGTGCTGGTATGAGCGGGTGCCCCCGACACCTCGGATCCGGACGAGCCGCTGGAGCCTGGCCCGTCAGCTGCTGGTGCTGCAGCTGGCGATCCTGCTCGTGCTCGTCTCCGGCGGGATCACTATCGCCTATCTCGACGCCCGCCGCACGACGACCGACCGGGCCGGGGAGCAGTCGCTCGCGGTGGCCCGTTCCATCGCCGACGCACCGGACGTGGCGCGGGCAGCGGCCACCGCCGACCCGGCCGCAGAGCTGCAGCCGTACGCGCAGCGGGTGCTCGTGGACACGCGCGTGGACTTCGTGACGATCATGTCGTCGCAAGGAATCCGTTACACGCACCCGAATCCGGCGTTGATCGGGCAGCGGTTCCTCGGGCACATCGAGGCGGCGCAGCAGGGCGGTGTCGTATCCGAGACCTACACCGGTTCGCTCGGCCCGTCGGTGCGCGTGGTGGTGCCGGTGTTCGACGCGAACCGCCGGGTGGTCGCGCTCGTCGCGGTGGGCATCACGATCGCGGCGATCTCGGCCGAAGTGCAGGAACGCGTCTGGCCGCTGCTCGGCGTCGCGGCGGCGGTATTGCTGGTGGGCGCCTGCGGGGGCTGGCTGGTGAGCGCGCGGCTGAAGCGGCAGACGCGCGGCATCGCGCCCGCGGAGCTGAGCAATCTGTTCGAATACCACGAAGCGGTGCTGCATTCGGTCCGCGAGGGCGTGCTGCTGGTGGACCGCGACGGCCGGGTCGGGCTGTGCAACGACGGCGCCCGCACCCTGCTCGGGCTGACCGGCGACCCGGTCGGGCGGCCGCTCGCTGACCTGGGGTTGTCGCCCGAGCTGGCGGCGGCGTTCACCGCGCCGGAGAACCGCACCGAAGAACTGCACCTGACCGACTCGCGGGTGCTGGTCGTGAGCACGACGCTCGTCAGCTCCGGCGGCCGCGCGCAGGGCACCGTCGTGATCCTGCGCGACCACACCGAACTTCAGGCTCTCACCGGCGAGTTGACCACCGCGCGCAGCCTCGCCGAAGCGCTGCGGTCGCAGGCGCACGAAGCCGCGAACCGGCTGCACACGGTCGTGTCGCTGGTGGAACTCGGCCGTCCCGGGGACGCCGTGGAGTTCGCGACCGCCGAACTCGCGCTGGCGCAGGAACTCACCGACCGGGTGATGACCGCGGTCGCCGAACCGGTGCTGGCCGCGTTGCTGCTCGGCAAGGCCGCGGAGGCGAGCGAGCGCGGCGTGGAGTTCACCATCACGCCGGACACGATGATCGACGACCTCGGCCCCGGTGTCGCCGGGCGGGACCTGGTGACGATCCTCGGCAACCTGATCGACAACGGAATCGACGCTGTGGTGCGGGAATCCGGCACGCGGCCGTCGGTGGTGGTCACCGCACGGTCCGAAGAGGACGGTCTGCTGCTGCGCGTCGCGGACAACGGTCCGGGCGTGCCGGAGGAAGCGGTGGGGGAGATGTTCCGCCGGGGCTGGTCAACGAAGGCGGGGGACGAGCACGGTCTCGGGTTGGCGTTGGTGGTGCAGGCGGTCCGGCGCTACGGCGGCACTATCGACGTCGGACGCGACGGCGGCGCGGTGTTCACCGTACGGTTGCCGAGGCAGGAGGTGCCGGCGTGATCCGGGTGCTGGTGGTGGAAGACGAGCCGGTCGCGGCCGAGGCGCACCGGCTGTACGTCGAGCGGCTGCCGGGGTTCGTCGTCGCCGGAGTGGTGCATTCCGGCGGCGAGGCGCTGCGGTTCTGCGAACGCGAACCCGTCGACCTGGTCCTGCTGGACTTCTACCTGCCCGACACGCACGGCCTCGCTGTCTGCCGTTCGCTGCGCGCGGCCGGGCTGCCGATCGACGTCATCGCGGTGACGTCCGCGCGCGACCTCGCCCTGGTCAAGGCGGCGGTCTCGGTCGGGGTCGTGCAGTACCTGCTGAAGCCGTTCACCTTCGCCTCGCTGCGGGACAAGCTGGAGCGCTACGCGTCGTTCCGCGAGGCGTCCGGCGAGGTCACCGGGCAGGCGGAGATCGACCGCGCGCTCGGCACGCTGCGCACCACCGAGTCCGCGCCGCTGCCGAAAGGCATGAGCGCGGAGACGCTGGACGCGATCACCGACGCGCTGGCCGGGGCAGGCGAAGGTCTGTCCGCGGGCGGTGCGGCCAGCGCGATCGGGGCGTCCCGGGTCACCGCGCGGCGGTACCTGGAGTACTTGGCGGACAACGGACTGGCCCAGCGCGAACCGCGATACGGGCAGGTCGGACGGCCGGAGGTCTGGTACCGGCTGAAGCCTGGCTGAGCCCGTCAGCGCTTCGTGCGCGGACGGTAAGCGCGCCCCTCGAAGGTGTGGACATCGAAGTTCACACCACTGACAGGGGAACGAAAATGACGCAGAAGAGCGCACTGGTCACCGGCGGCAGCAAGGGCATCGGCCGGGCCGTCGCGACTCGGCTGGCGCACGACGGTGCGCTGGTCGCCGTGCACTACGGCAGTGACGAGGCCGCGGCCAAGGACACTGTCGCGACGATCGAGGAAAACGGCGGTCAGGCGTTCGCGGTCCAGGCGACGCTGGGTGTCGACGGAGACGCGGCGACGCTGTTCGACCGTCTCTCGGCGGAACTGCGCGAACGCACCGGCGAGGTCGCGCTCGACATCCTGGTCAACAACGCGGCGACCGGTGCCGGTTCGATCACCTCCGCGACGCCGGAGGAGTTCGACCGGGTGTTCGCGGTGAACGTCAAGGCGCCGTTTTTCTTGGTGCAGCGCCTGGTGCCGGTGCTGCGGGACGGCGGCCGGATCGTCAACATCTCGTCCGCGGACACGCGCATCGCGCTGCCGTTCGAACTGGCGTACAGCATGACGAAGGGCGCGCTCGACGTGTTCACCCGCAGCCTGGCGCAGGAACTCGGCCAGCGGGGGATCACGGTGAACGGCGTCGCCCCCGGCCCGACGCCGACCGACAGCACCGCGCACATATTCGCCGACGAGCGGATGCGCGCGGGGACGGCGGACGCGTCCGCGCTCCGGCGCATCGCCGAACCCGCCGACATCGCGGACGTGGTCGCGTTCCTGGCCTCGGCGGACTCGCGCTGGGTCACCGGGCAGGTCGTCGACGCGACCGGCGGGACGTTCCTCGGCCCAGCTGGCGTATAACGACCTATATGGCCCGGCGGCGCGTGCTGCCTGGGCCTGCCAGGTGCAGACGGACAAGCTCAAGGTGAACGGCTTCGACTACGGCAAGACCGAAGAGGACCTCACCGAGCTGGGTAAGGACGGCTGGGAGGCGATCAGCACGCTGGCTCCCAGCTTCGGCTCGGGCCAGGCGATCGAGGTTTCGGTAATCCTGGAGCACCCGGCCGCCTGACCCGCGGGATCAGCGGGGCCGTCCCGGCGCGTCCGGCCGGGTCTGCCACGGGTGCGGCCCGTCGAGCGGCCGGTACTCCACGCCGAGCGCGTCCAGCCGCGGCAGGTGGTGCTCCCGCAGCCGGGGCAGAAACTCCGCGTAGTCGCGCGGCCCGCTGCTCCACGCGACCTCGGCGAACGCCGACAGCCGCGGGAACGCCGCGTAGTCCGTCCGCCGCACGGTGTCCAGGTGTTCGGACCACAGCTGCGCCTGGACCCCGCGCACGCGCGGCCCGGACTCGGGCTCGAAACCGTAGAAATGTTCGAGATCCTGCAGGTATCCGACCGGGATCGGTTCGTCCGGGTGGTCGCTTTGCCGGTGGTCGAGGTACACGCCGTCCTCGGGGCAGAACACCACTTCGTGCCCGCCCTTCCACGCCAGCGAGGCGCGTTCGCGGTCCTGCCACACGCCGATCACCATCGCCGGCAGGTCGCCGCCGTCGAGGACCTCGTCCCAGCCCATCGGGGTGCGGCCGCGCGCGACGAGATGGCCGGCGATCGCCCGGACGAACCGGTGGTGCGCCGCGGTGACGCCGGGCACCTCGTCCCCGCCGAGCGCGATCACCGGAGACGGGAAGATGTCCAGCACGTGGTCGAAGACCTTGCGGAAGAAGTCCAGAGTGGACTCCGACGGGTCCAGCAGCGAGGTGCTGATGCCCCAGGAAGTCCAGACCTCCCAGGGCACGTCGCTGGCCGGGCCGAGGTCCGGGTACGCGGTGATGGCGGCTCGGGCGTGTCCGGGAATGTCCACTTCGGGCACCACGGTGACCGCTCGCGAGGCGGCGTAGGCGACGATCTCGCGCAGATCGTCCACAGTGTAGTAACCGCCGTGCGGGCGGCCGTCGCGTTCCGGTCCGTCGTGCCTGCCGGCCATCGACGATTTCCGCCAGCCGCCGACGGAGGCGAGCCGGGGGAACTCCGGCGTCTCGATCCGCCAGCCCTGGTCGTCGGTGAGGTGCAGGTTCAGCACGTTCATCTTGTGCGCGGCGAGCAGATCGACGAACCGCAGCACCTCGGCTTTCGTCCGGAAGTGCCGGGACACGTCGTAGAGGCAGCCGCGCCAGGCGAAGCGCGGATGGTCGGTGACCGTCCCGCACGGCAGCTCGGACGGTCCATTGTGGATCGAGGCGGCACGGAACGCGTCCGGACCGGCCAGCTGACGCAGGGTTTGGCGGCCGTAGAACTCGCCCGCGGCGCCGGCTGCTTCGAGAGTGACGCCGTCCGGCGTGATGTGCAGCCGGTAGCCCTCGGCGGGGAGATCCGGGGCCGTGCGGACCTGCACCGGAGCGGGCCACGGGCAGGTGCCGGGCGCCGCTTCCGCGGACACCGGGCGGGGCAGGAGAGCGGCGAAACCGGACATGGTCATCCCTTCACGGCCCCGGCGGTCCCGCCGATGAGTTTCCGTTGCACCAGCACGAAGAACACCAGCACGGGAATCGTCATCAGGGTGGACGAGGCCATCACGGCTCCCCAGTCGGTGTCCTCCGGTTTGAAGAACACCAGGATCGCCTGCGGCAGAGTCTGGTTTTCGGTCTTGGAGATGATGAACGTCTTGGCGAACAGGAAGTCGTTCCACGCGTGGATGAACGCGAGCACGCTCACCGCCACGAGCCCGGGCGCGACGAGCGGGAACAGGATCTGCCAGGTGAACCGCAGCCGCGACGCACCGTCCAAAGTGGCCGCTTCCTCCAGTTCGGCGGGCACCGCGGCGACGAACCCGCGCAGCATCCAGATCGCGAACGGCAGGCTGAACGCCAGGTGCACCAGCACGAGCGAGCCCAGTTGGTTGAGCCCGAACGCGGGCACCGCGGCGCCGACCGAGCGCATCAGGAAGAACAGCGGGATGGTCAGCGCTTCCACCGGCACCATTTGCGCCACCAGCAGCATCACCAGCAGCACTCCGCGGCCGCGGAACCGGAACCGGGTGAGCGCCACCGCGGACAGGAACGAGAACACCAGGGACAGCAGCACCACGACAACCGCGACCACGAGGCTGTTCAGGAAAAACCGGCCGAATCCGGATACCGTGAGCACACGCTGGAAACTGTCCAGCGACGGCGCGAACGTCCACGGTCTGGGATGCGCCGACTGGATCTCACCGGCCGGTTTGAACGCCGAGAGCACCATCCAGTACAGCGGGAACGCGACGATCCCGGCGATCACCACGGTCACGATTTCGGCGACGAGCCGCGCGGGGCGGCGCACTTTCAGAGCCATGCGGCACTCCGGCGCTGGGACCGGACGTAGAGCCCGGTGATCGACAACAGCAGCAAGGTCATCACGACCCCGATCGCCGAGCCGAGCCCGTACTCCTGCCCGGCGAACGCCTGCTGGTAGGCGTAGACGTTCAGGATCAGGTTGCGCCCGGCGATGCCGCCTCCGTTGGTCATCACGTAGATCTGGGTGAACACCTTGAAGTCCCAGATGATCGACTGCACGGTCGCGATGGTCAGCAGCGGCCGCACCGCGGGCAGGACCACCGACCACGAGGTGCGCCAGACCGACGCGCCGTCGAGCGCGGCGGCCTCCAGCGTCTCCTTCGGCACCCCGCTGATCCCGGCGTACATGGTCACCATCACGAACGGGAACGAGCACCAGATCACCTCGGCGGCGACCAGCCCGAACGTGCCGAACGTGCCGAAGGTCCAGGAATGGTGCTCCATCCCGCTGAACCCGATGCCCGAGAGCACCTCGTTGACCAGGCCGAAATCGGTGTCGAAGAGGAACAGCCAGACGTACGAGCCGGCGATCGCCGGGGTCGCCCACGCGCCGAGCGCCGCCAGGAACAGCAGCGTGCGCGGCAGCGCGCGGACCCGGCTCGCCAGCACGGCCAGTGCCGTGCCGACGACCAGGCTGCCGATCACGCAGGCCGCGGCGAACCCGACCGTCTTGCCGAGCACCGTCCAGAACTGGACGTCGGCGAGCAGGTTCGCGTAGTTGCCGAGGCCGAGGAACACCAGCGGGGCCGCGCCCGCCGCCTGCGGCTGGCCGTAGTCGTAGAGCGAGATCACGACCAGCTGGTAAATCGGGTAGACCAGCAGCGCGGCGAGCAGGATGCCCGCCGGCAGCAGGTAACGAAGGGCCGCGCGGCCGTCGCGGCGGACGGTCGCGGAACGGACTGCGGCCACGGGTCAGCCGAAGTTCTTGTTCATCGCCGCGGCGGCGTCGGCCAGTGCGGCGTTCGCGTCCTTGCCGCCGGTGGCGATCTGCTGCACGGCGGTGGGCAGGACGTTCTGGCTGTCGATCTTCGACCACGCCGGGGTGCTCGGCACGAACTTCGTGCCCGCGGTCAGGGTGTCCACGAAGGCCTTCAGCGTCGGGTCGCTGGCGGCGAGCTTCTTCTGCACCGACGCGAGAGTGGGCAGGTTGCCCATCGCCGCGTACATCTTCTCCTGGTACTTGACGCCGGCCAGCAGTTCGGCGAACTGCACCGCGAGCCCGTGCCGCTGGCTCGCACCGAACACGCCGAGCAGGTTGCCGCCGGCGAACGCGGGCGCGACCGAGTCCGGGGTGGCGCCGGGCAGCGGCATGATCGCGTACTTGCCCTTCACCGCGCCCTTTTCGACGGCCTTGCGGTTGAAGTCGCCGCCGATCACCATGCCCGCCTTGCCGCCGGCGAACGCGGTGACGCTCTGCGTGCCGGTGAGGTTGGCGCAGGCGGCGGGCGGGCAGATGTCGTCCTTGATCAGGTTCGCGTACGCGGTGACGCCGGCCTTGGCCTGCGGAGAATCCACAGTGGACGTCCACTTGCCATTGTCCTGTTTGGCCAGTTCGCCGCCGTTGGCCCAGATGAACGGCAGCATCGCGTAGGTGTACTTGCCGCCGGTGGCGATGCCGTACAGATCCGGCTTCTTCTCGCGGATCTTGCGCGCGTCCTCGGTCAGCTCGGTCAGCGTCGCCGGCGGCTTGAGGCCGAGTTCGGCGAACACGTCGGTGCGGTAGTACAACGCGCGGATGCCGGTGTACCAGGGAATGCCGTAGATCTTCCCGTTCGCCTTGGCGGTGTCCACCACGGAGGGAAGCAGGTCCTTGCCGTCGGACCAGTTCGAGATGTCCTTGGCGAGGTCGGACAACGCGCCGGTCTGCGCGTAGCTGGAGACGTCGGTGTTGCCGAATTCGGCGACGTCGGGGGCGTTGGACGGGTCGTTGAACGCGCCGGAGAACTTGTCCGCGCGGCCCTCGACCGGGACCCACTGCACGTCGACCTTCACCCCGGAGTGGCTGGCTTCGAATTCGGTGATCGCTTCCTTGACCGCGGCCTCCTTCGGCGCGCGGTTCGCTTCGTCGAACAGCCAGACTCTGAGCGTGCCGTCGGTTTGGTTTCCGCCGGCGGCGGCCGGGCCGGATTGGGTGGGCGCGCACGCGGCGAGCAACGCCAGCGCGGCGACAGCGGGCAGGACAGAACGCAGCTTCATCGGTGACTCCTGTCGCGGGGACCGGTCGGAGACCGGAAAAGACAGGGCTGTGCGGCGTGACAGCCCCGGTTTTTCTCAGACGAAGAAGACGGAATTGACGTTGGGGACGGCGAGCGAGCCCGCGGACTTGCCGGGCAGTCCGGTGGCCGGGTCGCGCGGCAGCCAGGTGACGGTGCCGGAGCGCTGGTTGGAGACGTAGAACCACTTCTCGTCCGGGTCCAGCGCGAGGTGCCGCGGCCAGTTTCCGCCGGACGGCGCCGAGGAGACCAGGGTGAGCCCGGCCCCGCCGTCGCCGACGGTGAAGGCGGCGACGGTGTTGGGTCCGCGCACGGTGGCGTAGGCGAACTTCCCGTCGCGCGACACGGTGATCTCGCCGGGGTACAGTTCGCCGGTGCTGCCTGGCGGAACGGCGGGAACCACGGCGATCGGCTTGACCGTGCCGGTCGCGGAATCCCAGCTGGCGACGGTGATCTCCGGCCGCAGTTCCTGGGCTACGTAGGCGAATTTGCTGTTCGGGTGGAACGCGAGGTGCCGCGGCCCGGCTCCGGCGGGGAGAGTGATCTGCTTGTGCAGCTTCAGCTTCCCCTTGGCGGTGTCGAACGAGTAGACGTACACCGAGTCGGTGCCGAGGTCGACCGCGAGCACCCACTTGCCGGACGGATCGGTGACCACCTGGTGCGCGTGCGGCTCTTTGCCCTCGTGCTGCTGCAGATCAGTGGCCGCGCCGAGCTTGCCGCCGGACTCGATCGGCAGCACGACGACGCTGCCGGAGCCGTAATTGGCGGCCAGCACGTACTTCTGGCTCGGGTGCACCGAAAGGTGCGTGGGCGAGCCGCCCTTCGAGGACGTCGACCCGAGCAGCTTCGGCCGGCTCGGGTCGGAGATGTCCAATGCGGACACCGTGCCGGTCTCCGCGCCCTCGTTTTCGTTGGTGACGTACAGGATCCGGCCGTCGCGAGTCCGGTCGAACCAGGAGACGTCGGTCAGCTTTCCGACCGTGCGCACCGGCGTGAGCGCGGGGCTTCCCGCCGCTCGCTGGGTGACGTCGAGCCCGTGGCCTGCCGGTGAACTGGTGGTGTAGCTGCCGACGTACACCGTCGTGGCCGCGCGCGGCCGGGACGCTGCCGTGGCGAGCTGTGCGCCCGCCACGGCAGCGGCTCCGGCCGCGCCGACTGCTCCGACGAACGTGCGGCGGGAAATCTCGGTCATCGAATACCCCCGGAACCTGTGCCGATGTGGTTCAGACCAATGCCATCACCAATGCTGCCACACCGAAACCGCTCAGGGAAAGGACTGTTTCCAAAGCCGTCCAGGTTTTCAGGGTCTGGGTCACGGTGAGCCCGAAATACCGGGACACGATCCAGAATCCGCCGTCGTTCACGTGCGAGGCGATGATCGACCCGGCCGAGATCGCGACCACCACGAGCGCCAGTTGTGCTTGCGAATAATGCAGCTCCATGACCGTCGGCGCGACGATGCCGCTCGTGGTCACGATCGCGACCGTCGCGGAACCCTGGGCGATGCGCATGCCGCAGCTGATGATGTACGCCGCCAGCAGCACCGGAAGCCCGGCGTCGCCGAGGGAACCGGCCACCGCCTTGCCGATGCCGGTGGCCGACAGCACCGCTCCGAAGAACGAACCCGCGCCGACCACCAGGAGAATCATCGCGACCGGCCGCAGCGCGTTCGCCGAAAGCTGGGCCAGATCCGCGCCGCTCATCCCGCGGCGGCGGCCGAGCAGCCAGGAGGCGAGAATGGTCGCGATGGTCAGCGCGATGGCCGGGGTGCCGAGGAACGCCGCGATGCCCGCGCCGGTGGACCCCTTGGGCAGCAGGATGCTGCCGAACGTGCCCACCAGGATCAGCACCAGCGGCACCGCGATGATCCCGCCGACCAGCTTGAGCGACGGCGCGGGGCCCTCTCGCTCGCCTTCTTCGCCCGCGAGCTTCGCGAAGTCCTCGGCCAGCGGCACGTTCACGCGCTTGCCGATCCACGTCGAGTACAGGATGCCGCCGATGAACCAGGCCGGGATGCCGCAGACCGCGCCCATCAGGATCAGCCAGCCGAGATCCACGTGCAGCAGTCCGGCCGCGGCGACCGGGCCCGGGTGCGGCGGGATGAAGGCGTGTGTGATGGAAAGCCCGGCCAGCAACGGCATCGCGTACAGCACGATCGACCGGCCGCCCTGCTTCGCCGCCGCGTAAACCAGCGGCGCGAGCACGAAAATACCGATGTCGAAGAACACCGGGATGCCGAAGATGAGCCCGGACAGACCCATCGCGAGCGGAGCGCGTTTCTCGCCGAAGGTCCGCAGCAGCGCCGAGGTGAGCACGCGCGCCCCGCCGGATTTCTCCAGGATCGAGCCGAGCAGCGTGCCCAGCCCGATGATCGCCGCGATGTGCCCCAGAATGCTGCCGAAACCCTTCTCCAGCAGCGAATCGGACGTCTTCTGCGCGGTGCCGACCAGGGTGCCGACCGGCACGCCCGCGGCCAGCGCGGTGAGCAGGCCCACCACGATCAGGGCGATGAACGGTTCGAGCTTCACCTTGATGATGAGGACAAGCAGCACCGCGATGGACACCGCGGCCAGCGTGAGCAGACCGGCCGTGCTGGTCTGCAGCCAGTGGATCATCGTCGACTCCCGGGATGGCGGAGGGAATGCCCGGCGAGCGCGCCGGTGGGGGATCCGTCTTCGAGGGCGGCGACGCCGTTGACGAAGACATGGTGCAGGCCCGCGGCGGGCTGCCGCGGATTGTCGAATGTCGCGGTGTCGGCGACCCTGTCCGGGTCGAACAGCACCAGGTCGGCCGAGTAACCGGGGCGGACGAGGCCCCGGTGGGTCAGCCCCAGCCGCCGTGCCGCGCGGCCCGTGAGGTGCGCGACGCAGTCGGCCAGTTCGAGAACGCCCAACTCGCGGACGTAGCGGGCGAGGTACCGCGGGAAGGTGCCCCACGCGCGGGGATGCGGCCGCGCGCCGACCAGCAGGCCGTCCGAGCCGCCGGTGTGCGTGCGGTGCCGCATGATGGCCTGCACGTTCTCCTCGTGCCCCACGTGCATGAGGCAGGACGTGCCGAGCTTTTCCTCGATCAGCGTGTCGAAGTACAGCTCTGCCGGGGTCTTCCCCGCGGCGCGCGCGGAGGCGAGGACGCTGTGTCCCACCAATGCGGCATTTTCCGCGCGGCGCACCCCGTTGATTTCGATGGCGTCCCAGTCGATCGGCACGCCGTGCGCACCGTCCGAACCGGACTCTTCGATCTCGGCGCGGATGCGTTCGCGAGTGTCCGGATCGGACAGCCGGGCGAGCGTCGGCTCCAGCCCGCCTTCGGTGGACCAGCTCGGCAGCAGGGCGGACAGGTAGGTCGCGCCGGGAAGGTAGGGGTAGGTGTCGAGGGTGATGTCGCAGCCGTCGTCGAGTGCGTTGTCCAGCAGCCGCAACAGATCCGGTGCTTTGCCCTGGTTGACGGAGAAGTTCATTGTCGCGTGCGCGAGGTGCAGCGGGCAGCCGGAGCGGCGGGAGACGTCGACCATCTCCGCGAACGCCTCCAGCGCGCCCGCGCCGTAGCTGCGGTGGTGCGGGCTGTAGTAGCCGCCGCGCTCGCCGGCCACGCGGCACAGCTCGACCAATTCTTCGGTGGTCGCGTACATCCCGGGCGTGTAGGTCAACCCGGACGACAGGCCGAATGCGCCTTCTTCCAGCCCGGTCGCGACGAGTTCTTTCATCCGGGCCAGCTCCGCTTCGGTGGCGGGCCGGTCTTCCCAGCCCACCGCCAGCATCCGCACCGTGCCCTGCGGGACCAGGTACGCGGCGTTCGTCGCGATGCCCTGGTCGAGCCGGTCGAGGTACTCGCCGACCGAACGCCAGTTCCAGTCGAAGCCCGCCGGGTCGTCGTTCCATCCGGCCAGTTGCTGGCGCAGGCTCGCGAGCACTTCGTCGTTGACCGGGGCGTAGGAGAGACCGTCCTGGCCCAGCACCTCGGTGGTCACGCCCTGGGTGATCTTCGCCAGGTGCTCCGGGTTGGCGAGCAGTTGCAGGTCGGAATGCGAGTGCATGTCGATGAAGCCGGGGGAGAGGACCTGGCCGGTCGCGTCGAGCACGCGCGGCGCGGTCAGCTCTCCCGGCGCGGCGACGTCGCCGATGCGGTCGCCGGTGATCCCGACATCGCGGATCTCCAGCGGGGCCCCGGTTCCGTCGGCGACACGCGCGCCGCGGATGACCAGATCCATCAGAACCACGTCCGCACGAAATCGACCACCGTCTCGCCGTCGGCGTCCACGACCGGCAGCAGAGACCACTTGTCGAACGTCGTGCAGGGATGCGACAACCCGAGCCGCACCCAGTCGCCGACCTCGACCGGCGACCCTTCCGGCAGTTCGAGGAATGCGTGCTGGTCGTTGAGCTTCGGGACGGTGTGCCCGGTCAGTCCAGTGACCACGCCGTCCTTGCGCAGCAACTGCGGCTCCGGCATGCCTTCGTCGTACGGGAGGTCGCGCTTGCCCGCGGTGAGCAGTGCCAGCTCCGGGGTCGGCTTCGACGTGACCTGCGCCCATGCGTGCAATGCCGGACGGAAGCTGTCGACGCCAGCGATGCGCGGGTGCTGGCCGAGCGGGGAGATCTCGCGGTAGAAGCCGTCGTCGTGCGTCAGGTACGCGCCGCTGCGCAGGATCGGGACCACTTCGAGCCCGTCCGGCCACGGCTTGGTCAGCTCGTCCACGACGCGGTCGAAGTACGCGCTGCCGCCCGCGGTGACGTACGCCGGTCCGTCAGCGAGCAAACCCTTCTCCGCGAAGGTAATCGTCGCGTTGCGAAGACTGTCCACATAGGAACTGATCTTCGCCAGAGCCGCATCGTCGGTGTGGTGCGACAGCGCGCCTTCATACCCGCCAGTGCCGCGCAGGCGCAGCATCGGGCTCTTCGCCGCCGCTTCAGCGACAGCCAGTGCAGTCGCGGCGTCGCGGACACCGGTGCGGCCGCCTTCGCCGCCCAGTTCGACCAGCACGTCGACGGGCCGCTCGGCACCGGCGAGCGCTTCGGTCATCAGCTCGACACTGCGCACCGAGTCGACCCAGCAGACGAACTCGAAGTCCGGATCCGCCGCCAGTTCGCCGGCCAGCCAGCGCAGCGCGGACGGGTCCACGAGCTGGTTCGCCAGCAGGATCCGCGGCACGCCGAACGCGCGGTAGATCCGCACGTGCCCGGCGTTCGCCGCGGTGATGCCCCACGAGCCGTGCTCCAGCTGCCGGGCGAACAGCTCCGGAGCCATCGTCGTCTTGCCGTGCGGCGCGAGCGCGACGGCGCGTTCGGCGCACCAGCGGGCCATGGTGGCGAGGTTGTGCTCCATCGCGGCCGCGTCGATGACCACGAACGGACCGAAGAAGCCGTCGTCGAAGAGCTTCGCGCGGCGGGCCGCGGCTTCGTCGAGAGTGAGCCCGGACAGCGCCGGGGGGAGAGCGCGGAAGCGCCAGTCGATCCGTTCGCCGCGCCCGGCTCGGACGGCGGCGGTGAGAGCGGCGTTGCTGTTCATCTGGGACCTCGGTTGCGTATATTGCAACGGACGTTGCGCAAAATGCGTTGCATAGGTGTAGCATCCGGGTCGCCACAGGTCAACGGGGAAGGGACGTCAGTGACCAGCAGTCCGACAGCGTCGCCCGGAGTGCCGCCCGAAGTGCTCTGCATCGGCGAGTCGATGGCGTTGTTCGTGCCCGCCGAACCCGGCCCGCCGGACGAGGTGCGCACCTGGCTGCGCACCATCGGCGGCGCGGAGTCGAACGTCGCGTGCCACCTGCCCGCGCTCGGCGTGCCGAGCGGATGGGTCAGCGCGGTCGGCGACGACCCGTTCGGCCGCGCGCTCGTCCGCGAGATCGCGTCGGCGGGCGTGGACGTCCGAGGCGTCGTATTCGACCCGGCCCGTCCGACCGGGCTGTACGTGAAGGAAAGCGGCGCGGGCGGCAGCCCCGTCCGCTACTACCGCTCGGGTTCCGCCGCGTCTGGGATGGGCCCGGAACTGGTGTCCCAGCTGGACTTTTCCGGCGTTCGCGTGCTGCACCTCTCCGGGATCACGCCCGCGCTCTCGGACAGCTGCCTCGCACTCGTCCGCGCGCTGCTCGACCGGCCGCGCGGCGACCTGCTCGTGTCGTTCGACGTCAATCACCGCCCCGCGCTGTGGACCGGACGAGACCAGTCCGTGCTCGCCGAACTGGCCGGGAAGGCCGATCTGGTGCTGACCGGCGACGACGAGGCCGAACGCGTGTGGGGCACCGGCGATCCGGTGCGGCTGCGCGCCCTTCTGCCTGGTCCGCGCACACTGGTCGTCAAGCACGGCGAACGCGGCGCGACGCTCGTCGAGGGCTCGGCCGAACCGCTGTTCTCACCCGCGCTTCGGGTCGATGTCGTCGAGCCCGTCGGTGCCGGAGACGCCTTCGCCGCCGGATTCCTGGCCGCGACTCTGCGCGGCGCCGATCCGCTGACGAGGCTCCGGCGCGGTCACCTGCAAGCTGCCGCGACACTGTTGACTCAAGCCGACGTCGGCGTGCCGCTGGCCGAGGCCGTCGTGACGAAACTGGTGCAGGCGGACGCCGACGGCTGGAGTTCGGTCCGGCTCACCGGAGAGGGAGTGGTGGCCACGTGAGCCAAAGTCTCGACCGCGCGCTGACACTGCTGGGCGGTCTCGCTCGCGGCGGCAAGACGCTCGACGAGCTGGCCGAAGAGATCGGCGTGCACAAGACGACCGTGCTGCGGCTGCTGCGCACCCTCGAATCGCACCATTTCGTGCGGCGCGAAGGGGCCCGGCACTACCGGCTCGGCAGCGCGCTTTTCGACCTCGCCAACCAGGCGCTGGAGGATCGCGACGTCCGGCGCAGTTCGCACGAGGCGCTCGCCGCGCTGAATCAGCGCACCGGGCACACCGTGCACCTGGCGTCCTATGAGGACGGTGAGGTGGTGTACATCGACAAGTTCGAAGGCCACCACGCGGTCCGGATGTACTCGCGGGTCGGCAAACGCGCGCCGCTGCACTGCACCGCGGTCGGCAAGGTGCTGGTGGCGGCGATGCCGCGGGCGAAACGCGAAGAAGTCGCCCGCGCGATCGACTACATCGTGCTCACCGCCAACACCATCACCACGCCCGAGGCGTATCTGGCCGAACTGGACCAGGTCGCTGAGCGCGGGTACGCGGTGGACAATGCCGAGCACGAGGACTTCATCCACTGCGTTTCCGCGCCGGTGCGCGGCGCGGGCGGCGAAGTGCTCGCCGCGGCGTCGATGTCGGTGCCGAAGGTGCTGCTGGACCACGACGGGCTGCTGGCGCTCGTGCCCGAGCTGCTGGCCGCCGCGGAAGAAGCTTCCGTCCACAGTGGATGGACGGGGAACGGAAAGGGGCAATGATGGGCAAGACGGCGATCACCAGCGAGAACGCGCCGAAGCCGCCGGCGAACTTCTCGCAGGCCGTCCGCAAGGGGAACATCCTCCAGGTCGCCGGCGCGGTCGCGTTCGACCCGGCCACGAACGAGATCGTCGGCGACGACGTCGTGAGCCAGACCCGGCAGGTGTTCAAGAACCTGACCGCGCTGCTCGAAGAGGCGGGCTCGGGCTTCGCCGACGCGGTGATGGTGCGTGTGTACCTCACCGACACCAGCCACTTCGCCGCGTTCAACGAGGTCTACAACGAGCTGATCGGCGAAGCCCCGCACGCGGCCCGCACCACGGTGTACGTCGGGCTGCCCGCCGGGCTCCTGGTCGAGATCGACGTGCTCGCCGTCCTCGACTGACTTCGGTCGTGAGTGGCGATCACGGTTCTGACCGCGATCGCCACTCACGAGCGCTCTCACCCCAGCACGCTCGTATACGCGTTGATCGCAGGCTGTCCGCCAAGATGTGCGTACAGCACGTTCGACTCCTTCGCGATCTCACCGCTGCGCACGAGCTCGATCAGCCCGGCCATCGACTTCCCCTCGTACACCGGGTCGGTGATCATGCCTTCCAGCTGCGCGGCAGTCCGGATCGCCTCAAGCGTCCGCTCGTCCGGAATGCCGTAGCCGCCCGCGTGAAAACGCTCGTCGAGTTCTGCGTCTTCGACCGGCCCGGCCTCGATCAGCCCCGCGGTGCTCTTCGCGATCCGGCCGATCTGCTCGCGCGTCTCCTCGGGCTTCGCCGACGCGTCGATCCCCAGGATCCGCCGCGGCTTCCCGCTCGCCGCCGCTCCGGCCAGCATCCCCGCCTGCGTGCTGCCGGTGACCGAGCAAACCACGACAGTGTCGAAGAAGACGCCGAGTTCGCGTTCCTGTTCCCCGAGTTCCAGGACCCAGTTCGCGAAGCCGAGCCCGCCGAGCCGGTGGTCCGACGCGCCGGCCGGGATCGCGTACGGCGTGCCGCCGTTCGCCTCGACCTCCGCCAGCGCCTGCTCCCAGCTCTCCTTGAAGCCGATGCCGAACCCGGCGTCGACGAGCCGGACGTCCGCGCCGAGGATCCGCGACAGCTGGATGTTGCCGACCTTGTCGTGCAGCGGATCGGCCCAGTCGACCCAGCTTTCCTGCACCAGCACGGCTTTCATTCCGGCCCGCGCCGCCGCGGCCGCGACCTGGCGCGTGTGGTTCGACTGCACGCCGCCGATCGAGACGAGCGTGTCCGCTCCCTCGGCGAGCGCGTCGGCGACGAGGTACTCCAGTTTGCGCGTCTTGTTGCCGCCGTAGGCGAGGCCGGAGTTGAGGTCCTCGCGCTTGGCCCAGACGGCCGCGCCGCCGAGGTGTTCGCTGAGCCGGTCCAGCCGGTGCACCGGCGAAGGCCCGACGAGCAACGGGAAACGGGGGAATTCAGCCAGGCTCACGCGTCCTCCAGGAGGGCTTCGAGGTCGGTCCAAATCGTTGAAGTGAGCTGCGCGGCGGTTTTCTCGTCGCCGCTTTCCAGCGCGGCGATGAGTTCTTCGTGCCGCGCGACCGAGCGATGCGCGGGCAGCGAGCTGAACCGCGCGTATTCGAGACGGCGCAGCAACGGCGTGTACCGGTCGAGCGTCGCCGCGACCGCCCGGTTTCCGCACGCGCGCACCGGAATGTCGTGCACTTCGTCGTCGGCTTCGATCGCCTTGCCGACGTCTCCCTCGGCGACGGCCGAGCGGAACCGGTCGTTGGCTTCGCGCATTTCCGCGATCTGCTCCGTGCCGAGCCGGGCTTCGCGCACGACCAGCTCGTGCAGCGCCCGCACGAGCCGGACCGCATCGCGGACGTCGCCCGCGTCGAACTCGGCGACCCTCGTGTAACTCTGCGGCTTCGACACGACCAGCCGGTCCTCGGCCAGCCGCAGCAGCGCCTGCCGGACCGGGGCGCGGGAAAGCCCGAGCTGTTCGGCGAGGTCGGCGTCGCGCAGGGGAGTGCCCGGCGGGAGGCTGCCGTCGATGATGGCGTGCCGGATGCGCTCGTACGCCTCGTCGCGCAGCAGCGACCGGGAGACTTTGGGAAGTGCACTCACATCTAACATGTTAGATGTTGGTGACTGCTGAGGGCAACGGTCCGGACGACGGGATACGACTGACGCGGGCTTGGTGCGCGCGTAGGGCAGCGTGAGTGTTTGTGCCAGTTAGAACCGCTACAACACTCACGGACCCCTGCCAGCCGGTCCTCGGCACGGTCACCCGACGTGCTGCGGGCACCGGAGCGCGATCATGGCGAGCTGCCGGACCCTCGCGGATCCCGGGGCGGAACTCCGGCACCGAGCTGCCGGGCGTCGATCAGTGCCACGCGGATGGCGTGCTGCGGCTGTGCCTGCTCCGATCTGGCGCACCCGGGTCCTTAGCCGCGCCCGGGGCTCTATCCAGCGCGCCTTCGGCCGGAAACGATTGCCGCCAGCCTTCGCCCGGAAACGGCGAAGACCCGCCCGGCGATGCCGTGAGGCGGGTCTTCGGATGTCTCCCGGGAGGGCTTCCGGCTCAGTGCACCGGCCCGGTGTACTTCTCGCCCGGCCCCTGGCCCGGCGGGTCCGGCACGACCGACGCCTCGCGGAACGCCTTCTGCAGCGACTGCAGCCCGTCGCGAAGGGGCCCGGCGTGCAGGCCGAGGTACTCCGCGGAGGCGGTCACGAGCCCGGCGAGCGCGGTGATGAGGCGGCGCGCCTCGTCGAGGTCGCGGTGCGGCGAGTTCTCCGGGTCGGCGTCGGCGAGGCCGAGGCGTTCGGCCCCCGCGGACAGCAGCATCACCGCGGCGCGGCTGATCACCTCGACGCTCGGGATCTCCTCGAGCCCGCGGTCGTCGGGGGAATACGGGGGCGGTGGCGAAGGTTGTTCTGACACGTCTGGTACCCTTCCACGTGCGACCAGCTCCCGAGCGATCGGGGGCGGCAAGTGGAGCCCCGCTCCCACCCGCGTCACCGCCTCAGGTGTCCGGGTCCGGTCTCGCCGAAGTGGTGCATTGCCGTTCTGGCAGCGTACTGCGGAGGCGAAGCGTTCGGCCGTCCGGCCGGGCGCGATCGGAGACAGAGCGGGCCCCGTGCACCGGCAGCAGCCGGCGAGCGGGGCCTGAATCGTGTGGGCACCAGGTCGAAACGAGAAAACATCACTCGGACCAAGGAGGCCCCATCAGCTCCGAGACACGCATCAACGACCGCATCCGGGTGCCGGAAGTCCGGCTCGTCGGCCCCAACGGCGAGCAGGTCGGCATTGTCCGGATCGAAGATGCGCTGCGGCTTGCGCAGGAGGCGGACCTCGACCTCGTCGAGGTGGCCCCGCAGGCCCGCCCGCCCGTGGCCAAGCTCATGGACTTCGGCAAGTTCAAGTACGAGAGCGCCCAGAAGGCCCGCGACTCCCGCCGCAACCAGCATCTGACCGTCATCAAGGAACAGAAGCTGCGGCCGAAGATCGACCAGCACGACTACGAGACCAAGAAGGGTCACGTGTCGCGGTTCCTGGCGGCGGGCAACAAGGTCAAGGTCACGATCATGTTCCGCGGTCGCGAGCAGTCCCGGCCGGAGCTCGGTTTCCGGCTCCTGCAGAAGCTCGCCGACGACGTCACCGAGCTCGGCTTCGTGGAATCGTCGCCGAAGCAGGACGGACGCAACATGATCATGGTGCTGGCCCCGCACAAGAACGTGAAGCCGAAGGCCGTCAAGGCCGAACCGGCTCCCGAGGCGTAAGCGCGCCCGGCGCCGACCAGCACAGTCAGCGGCACACCGGGTTTTCCGGTGTGCCGCCGCACGGAAGAGGACGAACAACCATGCCGAAGATGAAGACGCACAAGGGCACGTCGAAGCGGGTCCGCATCACCGGTTCGGGCAAGCTGCGTCGCCAGAAGGCCGGCCGCCGCCACCTGATGGAGAAGAAGTCCAACCGCCTCACCCGCCGTCTCGAGGGCACCACCGAGGTCGCCCAGAGCGACGTCGGCCGCGTGAAGCGCCTGCTCGGCCGCTGAGGCCCGCACCCTTTCCCGACCACCCCGGGGTCCTCGCACCCCCCGAATTCGACAGGATGGACCAGTGGCACGCGTCAAGCGGGCGGTCAACGCCCAGAAGAAGCGTCGCGCGACTCTCGAACTGGCCAGCGGTTACCGCGGCCAGCGTTCGCGGCTGTACCGCAAGGCCAAGGAGCAGACGCTCCACTCGCTCAACTACGCCTACCGCGACCGCCGCGCGCGCAAGGGTGACTTCCGCCAGCTGTGGATCACCCGCATCAACGCGGCCGCTCGCGCCAACGGCGTCACCTACAACCGGTTCATCC
This sequence comes from Amycolatopsis rubida, assembly GCF_900115345.1. Classification (GTDB taxonomy): domain Bacteria; phylum Actinomycetota; class Actinomycetes; order Mycobacteriales; family Pseudonocardiaceae; genus Amycolatopsis; species Amycolatopsis rubida. The sequence goes on from NZ_FOWC01000015.1 coordinate 190,280, forward strand.
AGGGCCTGAAGGCCGCCGGTGTCGAGGTGGACCGCAAGATCCTCGCGGACCTCGCGGTCAACGACGCGGCCGCCTTCACCGCGCTCGCCGAGCTCGCCAAGGCGAACGTCACGACCGGCGAAGCGAAGTCGGCCTGACCGGCAGCATTTTCCGGCCCGGGGCGGATCCGTTCACCGAACGGACCCCCCGGGTCGTTGCCGCGCGCAAACTGACCCGGCGCGCGGAACGAGAGAAAACCGGTCGCTTCCTGGCCGAAGGGGCCAATGCGGTCACCTCGGCGCTGTCCTATGGGACGGTCCACGAACTCTTCGTGACCGAACGCGCCGCCGCCGCGCACCCCTCGTTGGTCGCGTCGGCTCCCCGTGTGTCGCCGATCACCGACCGCGCCGCCGCGGGCTTGTCGGAAACCGTGACTCCGCAAGGAATCATCGCGGTCTGCTCACTGGTCGACCGTCCACTGGAGACAGTCCTCGCCTCGGCCCGGCTCGTGGTGGTCCTGGTCGACGTCGCCGAACCCGGCAACGCGGGCACCGTGATCCGCGTGGCCGACGCCGCCGGCGCCGACGCGGTAGTCCTGGCCGGCGACACCGTCGACCCGCACAACGGCAAAAGCGTCCGCGCCGCCGCCGGTTCGACCTTCCACGTCCCGCTGGCCCGCGCCCGCGACATCCCGTCAGTCCTGACTGCCCTGCGCTCGGCTGGCCTCCGCACACTCGCCGCGCACGGTTACGCCTCGACCTCGCTCGAGACTGTCCGCTTCGGAGACCCGGTGGCGTGGATCTTCGGCAACGAGGCGCACGGCCTGCCCGAGGACGTCCTCTCGTCGGTCGACGAAGCGGTCCGGATCCCGTTGTACGGCAAGGCGGAAAGCCTCAACCTGGCTACCGCCGCCGCCGTCTGCGCCTACACCGCGGCGATGGCCGCACACCGCTGACTCTGCCGGATCTCCGGCACGTCCGCTGGACCGGCGGCACCCCGGCACAGGCGAATCAACGATCGCCCGCCGCCTAGCCGCCCCGCCGCCCGCCGCGGCTCCGTACTGGCACGCCCTCCTGGCCATGGACATGGACCAACGCTGGGTCCGTCGCTTCCCGGACGCCCAGCTGGAGCCTTCCACTGGTTCCGCGGCGAGGCTTCCGGGCTGATTGCCGAAGACCTCCTCGCCGTGGCGCGGACCCCTGCGTCGTCGACGGCTTCCGGACCTCGCGCGCCTCCTGCCGGATGTCCCGGACCGGGTCGTCTGGCTGGTCCCGAAACCGGAGTTCCGCCACGCGGCGATCGAAGGCCGGAGCACACCGGGCGAGAGTTTCGCCTGGCGGACAAGCGATCCGGCGCGGCCTGCCCGGAACCTGGCCGAACGGCGCCGCATGTTCACGAGCCGCCTCTGCGAGGACCCCCCGCGGCTCAGACTGCGGGCGATCGAAGTCGGCATCCCCGATGACGAAAAAGCTCTGATCCGCCAGACGACCAGCTGCTTCCGCCTCTGATCCGGCAGCAGCCCGTTTCGCAGCGCGGGCTGGTACCGGGCGCGCCACCGTGTCAGCTTCTCGTCCGCCGAGCTGTTTCGGCTGTTCTGCCTCCGCTATGCCGAGGTACGTGGCCGGTCGCGAGCAGTTCCTGATTGGCTGACAGCAGTCCGCGTCGCCAGTGTCTCTCGCACTACCTGCGGGGGACCCGTTGTGCGGGACGCCTCGCCAGCCACCTGCGGGGGACCCGTTGTACGGGACGCCTCGCCAGAGGGTCATGAGTCTTTGCACTGGCCGCGGGCGGCCCGTGGGGGACGCCTTGCTGGGCGTCGTGCTTCCGGCCCGGCAATCCCAGGTCTCGCCTTCGCGGCGCCGATCACTCCCGAAATCTCGCCCGGCCGATCCGCTCCGCGGCCACCCGGGAGGGCGTCCCGGGCAGGCCCGCCGAGGGGCGGTGCTCACCTGATTCGCTGACCTCCGTTCGGGTCCCGCGCGACGGTCAGTCGTGATCACGGGCCGGATCCGGCGCAGCCGCTCCGGAAGCGGAGGGTGAGCGGCCGGCCCCGGCGCCCGATCCCCTAGACTGAGCTGCCCGATGTGCACGTGCGGCGGCATGCCCGCGTGCCGCCGACAACACCAGTCCCAGCGGACGCCGAGGAGTCATGTCCGGAGCCACAGAACAGCCGGTCGACGTGCTCGCACCGGAGACCCTGCGCGCGGCGATCAAGGCGGCCGAGGACGCCTTCGCCGGCGCGGCCGACCTGGACGCGCTCGCCGCCGTCAAACCGGCCCATCTCGGGGACCAGTCGCCGGTGCTGCTCGCGCGCCGGGAAATCGCCGCGCTGCCGAAGCAGGAGAAGGCCGACGCCGGCAAGCGCGTCAACGAGGCCCGCCAGGCGGTGCAGTCCGCGTTCGACGCGCGGCGCGCGGCATTGCAGGCCGAGCGCGACGAGCGCGTGCTTCGCGAGGAGGCCGTCGACGTCACGCTGCCGTGGGACCAGGTCCCGCGCGGAGCCCGGCACCCGATCAGCACGCTGTCCGAGCGCATCGCCGACGTTTTCGTCGCCATGGGCTACGAGGTCGCCGAAGGGCCCGAGCTCGAAGCGGAGTGGTTCAACTTCGACGCGCTCAACTTCGGCAAGGACCACCCGGCGCGCCAGCTGCAGGACACGTTCTACGCCGGCGAGGAAGGCTCCGGCCTGGTGCTGCGCACGCACACCTCGCCGGTGCAGGCCCGCAGCCTGCTGCACCGCGACCTGCCGGTGTACGTCGTGTGCCCGGGCCGCACCTACCGCACCGACGAACTCGACTCCACGCACACGCCGGTGTTCACCCAGGTCGAAGGCCTCGCCGTCGACAAGGGCCTCACCATGGCGCACCTCAAGGGCACGCTCGACGCGTTCGCCCGCGCGATGTTCGGCGAGAGCTCCACGACGCGGCTGCGCCCGCACTTCTTCCCGTTCACCGAGCCGTCGGCGGAGGTCGACGTCTGGTTCGAGGAGAAGAAGGGCGGCCCCGGCTGGGTCGAGTGGGGCGGCTGCGGCATGGTCAACCCGAACGTCCTGCGCGCGTGCGGCGTCGACCCGGAGATGTACTCCGGCTTCGCGTTCGGCATGGGCATCGAGCGGACCCTGCAGTTCCGCAACGGCATCCCGGACATGCGCGACATGGTCGAAGGCGACGTCCGGTTCACCCTTCCCTTCGGAACGGAGGCGTAGTGCGAGTCCCGGTGAGCTGGCTGACCGAGCATCTCGAGGTGGATGCCGACGTCACGCCGCAGGACCTGGCCGACGCCTTCGTGCGGATCGGGATCGAGGTCGACGAACTCAGCGAACTCGGCCCGGTGACCGGCCCGCTCGTGGTCGGCCGCGTCGCGGAGATCGAGGAGCTGACCGGCTTCAAGAAGCCGGTGCGGTTCTGCCGCGTCGAGGTCGGCGAGGAACCCGACCCGGAGCCCGACGACGCGGACCTGTCCGAAGAGGACGAAGACGAGGACGACGGCCCGCTGGAGAACGAGGGCCCGCACGGCATCAAGACGCGCGGCATCGTCTGCGGCGCGAGCAACTTCGCCGAGGGCGACCTCGTCGTGGTCGCGCTGCCGGGCGTGGTCCTGCCAGGCGATTTCGAGATCGCCGCGCGCAAGACCTACGGCAAGGTCAGCGACGGGATGATCTGCTCGGCGGCCGAACTCGGCCTCGGCGACGACCACAGCGGCATCCTCGTGCTCCCGCCGGGCACGGCGAGCCCCGGCGACGACGCGAAGGAGCTGCTCGGCCTCGACGACACGGTCATCGAGGTCACGCCGACCCCGGACCGCGGCTACGCGCTGTCGATCCGCGGCCTGGCGCGCGAACTGTCGAACGCGCTCGACGTGCCGTTCGGCGACCCGGCGATGCTCGACAACTTCCCGGAAGCCGAGGGCGAGGCCTGGCCGGTCCGGGTCGAGGACCCCGAGGGCTGCCCGCGGTTCGTGCTCCGCCGCGTCACCGGTCTCGACGCGACCGCGCCGACGCCGTGGCGGATCCGCCGCCGCCTGATGCTGGCCGGCATCCGGTCGATCTCCCTCGCGGTCGACGTCACCAACTACGTGATGCTCGAACTCGGCCACCCGCTGCACGCGTTCGCGACCGGCTCCATCCAGGGCGACCTGGTGGTCCGCCGCGCGAAGGCGGGGGAGAAGCTCACCACCCTCGACGACGTCGAGCGCACCCTCGACGCGGACGACATCGTGATCGCCGACGACAGCGGCGTCATCTCCCTCGCCGGCACGATGGGCGGCGCGAGCACGGAGATCACGCCGGAGAGCACGGACGTGCTTCTCGAGGCGGCGCACTGGAACCCGGCGTCGATCAGCCGCACCGCGCGCCGGCACAAGCTGTTCTCCGAGGCGGCGAAGCGCTTCGAGCGCTACACCGACCCGGCGCTGTGCGCGGCCGCGGTGGAACTCGCCGCGCGGCTGCTGCGCCAGTACGGCGACGGCGCGATCCGCCCGGGCCGCACCGACGTCGGCGGCGTCGCCCCGCACGCCCCGGTGACCATGCCGATCAACCTGCCCGACCAGATCGCCGGCGTGCGCTACGAACGCGGCGTCACGGTGCGGCGGCTCGGCCAGATCGGCTGCAAGGTCCAGCTCAGCACGAGCGACCAGGGCGTCGGCCTGGTCACCGCGACCCCGCCGAGCTGGCGCGGCGACCTCGTGCAGCCCGCCGACCTCGTCGAGGAGGTCCTGCGGCTCGAGGGCTACGACAGCATCCCGTCGGTCCTGCCCGCCGCGCCCGCGGGCCGCGGTCTCACCGACGCCCAGCGCCGCCGCCGCGCGGTGTCCGGCGCACTCGCCGAGGCGGGCTACGTCGAGGTGCGCCCGTTCCCGTTCATCGGCGACGCGGTGTGGGACGCCTTCGGCCTGCCCGAGGACGACATCCGCCGCACGACGGTGCGTGTGCAGAACCCGCTCGAAGCCGACCACGACCGGATGGCGACCACTCTCCTGCCGGGTCTGCTGGAGACGTTGCAGCGCAACGTTTCCCGCGGCCTGAAGGACGTGTCGCTGTTCCACGTCGGCCAGGTCGTGCTGCCGAAGCCGAACCAGCTCAAGGTCCCGGACCTCGGCGTCGAGCGCCGCCCGAGCGACGAGGACCTCGCCGTGCTGGAGGCCGCCGTGCCCGCGCAGCCGGTGCACGTCGCCGTCGTGCTCACCGGCCAGCGCCCGCGCGCCGGCTGGTGGGGCAAGGGCGACCAGGCAGGCTGGGCCGACGCCGTGCAGGCCGCGCGCCTGGTGGCCGAGGCCGCAGGCGTGCAGCTCACGGTGCAGGCCGCCGACCTGCTGCCGTGGCACCCGGGCCGCTGCGCCCAGCTGCGCGTGGGCGACTGGCCGGTCGGCCACGCGGGCGAACTGCACCCGAAGGTCGTCGAGGCCCTCGGCCTGCCACCGCGCACGGTCGCCATGGAACTCGACCTGGACGCGATCCCGCTGCCCGACTCCCGCCCGGCGCCCAGCATCTCGGCCTACCCGCCGGTGCTGCTGGACGTCGCGCTGGTCGCCGGCACGGACGTCCCGTCCGCCGACCTCGCCGACGTGCTCCGCGAAGGTGCGGGCGAACTGCTTGAGGAGATCACCCTCTTCGACGTCTACACCGGCGAGCAGCTCGGCGAAGGCAAGCGTTCCCTGGCGTACAAGCTCCGCTTCCGCGCCGTGGACCGCACCCTGACCGTCGACGAGGCCACCAAGGCCCGCGACGCCGCGGTCGCCGCTGCCGGCGAGCGCTTCGGAGCGACGCTCCGCGCCTGATCCGACGCTGTCCCCGTCCCGCGCTCCGGCCACCGGCCGGTCAGCCGGGGCGGGGGAGCGCTGGTGTCATGGCACCCTCCTTTCCTTTCCCTCGAACGGTTCCGCTTCACCTGAGGTGCTTCATCGCCTCCCGTGCGGACAGCGGGGACAGCCCCGGGTGCGCGAGGACGAACGCGCGGACCCACTCCGGCTCGGCGCGAGCATGATCCCGCAGCGCCCAGCCGATTCCCTTGCGCAGAAAGAAATCCCGATCGTCGAGGTTCGCCTCGATCGCGTCGGCGAGCAGCTCCTGGTCCACCTCGCCCTTCGCGCTGACCTGACAGATCACCGCAGTCCGCCGGCGCCAGCGATCAGCGTCTGTCATCCAGCGGCGCAGAACGGGCGTGACCGCCACGCGGTACTCGCGCAGGATCGGCCCGACGCGGCGGATCGCGACCTCGTCGACGTGGTCCCACCACGCCCCGGTGACGATCAGCTCGTCGTACATCTCCAGCAGTTCCGGGTCCTGCCATTGCCGGTAGGCGCGGTGCCCGGAGAGATCGATCGCCGCGTACCGCTCCTCGCGGTACTCCGCTTCCCGCCACAACGCGAGCACGGTCCCGGCGTATGTCACTCGATCGGGCAGAACATGCTCGGCCAGGACCGTCTTCATGAGCTTGCCGCGCGGCGGTTTCGGTACGCCGCGAAACGGCATGGCGGACTTCATGTACGCCTGCATTTCCGGTGCCTTGACCGGGTCCGCCAGCTCGGCGAGCCCCGTCCGCACCGCGGTGATCAATGCTTCGCCCGCATCCATTGAGGACCACCTCCATCGTCTCGGATCCCGACGATCGGGGGACAGCGCGGCTCGTGTCGGGAAACGAGATTCTGCCGCGCAGCCGGTAGCTTCGACGAGCCTTGGTTGCCGTCGGACGCAAAGGACCACTGTGAGGAAAATCGTCACCGCGCTGGCCGCCGCCGCTGTCGCGGCCGGAATGCTGGCTGTCGCACCCGCCGCCACCGCGGTGCAGCCCGAAGGGCCGGGCTACGCGCCGCCGCCGATCAAGTGGGGACCGTGTTCGGCACCGAGTCTCGCCAAGGCGGGAGCCGAATGCGGATTCCTGACGGCCCCGATGGATTACGCGCAGCCATCGGGCGAGACGGTGCAGATCGCCGTCTCCCGGGTGAAGCACAAGACCGCGAAGTTCCAGGGCGTGCTGCTGGTGAACCCGGGCGGGCCAGGAGGCTCCGGGCTCGGTCTTTCGGTGCTCGGCCGGAACGTTCCGAAGCACGCGGGAGACAGCTACGACTGGATCGGCTTCGATCCTCGCGGCGTCGGCTCCAGCAAACCGGCGCTCACGTGCGACGGGAACTACTTCGCTCCTGTCCGCCCGGCTTACGTGCCGAAGACCCCGCAGCTGGAGACCGCCTGGCGTGCCCGCACGAAGGGCTACGCCGAGGACTGCGCGAAGAACGGCCCGCTGCTCGGGCACATCAAGACCACTGACGTCGCGCAGGACATGGAAAGCCTCCGCAAGGCGCTGGGCCAGAAGCAGATCAACTACTACGGATTCTCGTACGGCACTTACCTCGGGCAGGTGTACAGCACGCTGTACCCGGACCGCATGCGCCGGATGGTGCTCGACGGGAACGTCGACCCGCGCAAGGTCTGGTACGACGCCAACCTGGACCAGGACGTCGCCTTCGACCGCAACATCAAGATCTACTTCGGCTGGCTCGCGAAGTACGACAACGTCTACCACCTCGGCAAGACCGGTTCGGCCGTCGAACAGCTCTGGTACGCGCAGCAGCGGAAGCTCGACCGTGCCCCGGCGGGCGGCGTGATCGGCGGCGACGAGTGGACCGACGTCTTCCTCCAGGCCGGCTACTACGTGTTCGGCTGGGAAGACATGGCCAAGGCGTTCGACGGATGGGTGCACCGCGGCGACTGGCAGACGCTGAAAGCGTTGTACGACAAGTCGAACGCGCCCGGCGACGACAACGGCTACGCGGTTTACAACGCGGTGCAGTGCACCGACGCGCAATGGCCGCGGGACTGGAACCGCTGGCACCGCGACGCCTGGGCCACCCATACCCGCGCGCCGTTCGAGACCTGGAGCAACACCTGGTACAACGCGACCTGCCTGAACTGGCCCGCGAAGCCGGGCAAGCCGGTGGACATCGACGGGTCGAAGGCGAGCGGTGCGCTGCTGATCAGCGAAGAACTCGACGCGGCGACGCCGTACACGGGCAGCCTCGAAGTGCGCAAGCGCTACCCGCGTTCGAGCCTCATCAGCGCGCCTGGCGGGACGACGCACGCCGGATCGCTCTCCGGAGTTTCGTGCGTGGACGACAAGGTCGCTGACTACCTCGCCACCGGAGCCTTGCCGAAGCGGGTGCGAGGCGACCGCTCCGACGTCCAGTGCGCTTCGGTTCCGCAGCCGGTTCCGTCTCCGGTCGCCTCCGGCGCGCAGCAGAAGGCTGATGCCGCAGCCAAGGCCGCGGCGGAGGAGAAGCAGAGCCTGCTCGCCGGGCTGCTGCGTTTCTGAGTCGTCCTTCGCGGTGCCCCGGTCTGGTCTGCCAGGCCGGGGCACTGTTCTTTTCCGCTGGTCCACCGATCCCCCTCGGTCGTTTTTCGGGTCGCCGGAGACGCTACGACGGGGGTCTGACAATTTCGGACCGCAGTCACCCGATCGCGTTAAGTGATCGAAAATTGTCGGGGGTCGCGGATACCTTCGCGGCCATGACGATCATTCAGGAGCACCGGACCGAGGTCCGGTCAGGAGATGTCCAGTACCAGGTCGCCGTCATCACCCGCACCGAGGACGGCGAACCGGAGCGAGTCACCGTCACGGTCGGCGGCGAACGGCCGGACGGCGAACCCGTTGTCGAGGGCAGACTCGAACTCGACGTGACATCCGTGGCGACCGTCGCGGATCTGCTCGACACGAGCCTGCGCACCTTCGCGGGCGGCGGCTCGCGGCGAAGATCGCGCGGACGCCCGGCCCAGCAGGGCAGGCCGTGGACCGACGAGATGGACGCGGATCTGGAGGCCCGCTGGCTCGCCGGGGATTCGGTGACCGCACTGGCGCGCCATTTCGCGCGGACGCCCGGTGGGATCCGGGCGCGGCTGCCGAGGGTCGGGTGCGATCCGGAACATCCGGGAAATCATCTGCCGACACCGCCGAGTCTTCGCGAAGCGGAGGAGGGGGTGGACTGACGAGTGCCCGCCGGGTTCGCATGCCGAGGCGGGCCCGGCGTGGCGGTGGCTGCGTGCCGGATTACGGCGTGGGCCCCCGGGCTGGTGGTGTGCGCGCGGAATCTGCGGCATGGGTTCCTGGCGAGCGGCGTGCGCGGGATCTGCGGCACAGGTTTCGGGGCGCGTGATGGGTGCCGGACTGGCGGCTTGGCCACGGGAGCGGGCGGCGTGCGCGTGCTTAGTTGCGTGGGCGCGGACCGCGCGGCCATGGGCTCCAGGGCGGTCGGTGGGCACCCCACAGTCTGCTTGACCACCCAAGGCGGGCGGCGTACTCGGACGGGCGGCGTACTCGGAACTGATGGCGTATGCGCGGGACTTGCGGATTGGGTCCCAGGACGGGCGGCGTGCCCGGAACTGGCGGACTGGTGGACTGGTGGCTCGGGTATCGGGCAGACGGCCTGCGAGCTGGTCAGACGACTTGGAGGGGGCAGGTTCGGGCAGTCGAACGATCCGCGTGGCTGTGGCTGTGGCTGGGCGGGCCGGGCGACCTGCGTGGGTGTGACTGGGCGGGCCGGGCGACCTGCGTGGCTGTGGCCGGGCGGGCCGGGCGACCTGCGGTGCCGGGTGGTCTGTGCTGGGCGGCTCGCCGGCTCCGGCGGCTGAACGGCCTGTTTGGCGGCACCGCCGGACGGGCGGGCGGCGTGCTTGTCCGGTAGGCAGCTTGTCTCGTCATCGAACAGCCAGTGCGGCCGTCTCGCACGCGGAGCGTGCGGACAAGCGGATAAGCCGTGCCGCCAGTTCGCGGCTGACGGGTCCGACTGTTCGGGCGGCTCGGTCGTTTCACGCGAGTCAGGGAGCCGTTGCCTGTGCCTGGGCGGAAGTCCTGCCGTCTCGGATCGCATCGGCACACCGTCGCTCGGGGCTGACCGGCCTGTCGCGGCACCGGAAACAGCCTGGAGAACACACGGGATCCACGGAAGTCCTGGGGAGGGGACGGCCAGGGTGAGCAAACCCTCTTTGTTTGAGCTTGCACGCTCGTGCATAATCATTCGTATGACGGTGAAGATCGCGGTAGCCGGTGCCAGCGGGTACGCGGGCGGCGAACTGCTGCGCCTGCTGCTGACCCATCCCGAGGTCGAGATCGGCGCTCTCACGGCGGCGAGCAGCGCGGGGACGACGCTGGGCACGCACCAGCCGCACCTTGTCCCGCTGGCCGGGCGGGTGCTGCTTGAGACGAACGCGGAGACGCTCGCGGGCCACGACGTCGTGTTCCTCGCTCTGCCGCACGGCCGCTCGGCCGAGATCGCGGCGCAGCTCGGGCCGGACGTGCTCGTGGTCGACCTCGGGGCCGACCATCGGCTCGCGGACGCGGGGGACTGGCGACGGTGGTACTCCGGCGAGCACGCGGGGCAGTGGCCCTACGGGATGCCCGAGCTGCCTGGTGCGCGCGAGAAGCTCGTGGGGACCAAGAGGATCGCGGTTCCGGGTTGCTTCCCGACCGGCGGGTCGCTGGCGTTGGCCCCGGCGTTGGCGGCGGGGCTGATCGAGCCGGCGGTCACCGTGGTGTCGGTGACGGGGACTTCCGGTGCGGGCAAGAGCCTGAAACCGAACCTGCTCGGGTCCGAGGTCATGGGCAACGCGAGTGCGTACGGCGTCGCTGGGGCCCATCGGCACACGCCGGAGTTCGTGCAGAACCTCTCCGGTGCGGCGGGCAAGCCGGTGACCGTGTCGTTCACGCCGGTGCTCGCGCCGATGCCGCGCGGCATTCTCACGACCGCGAGTGCTCAGCTCGCGGGCGACGTCGACGAGGCCGCCGCGCGCGCGGTGTACGAGAAGGCTTACGACGCTGAGCCCTTCGTCCAGGTTCTGCCCGAAGGGACCTGGCCGACGACCGCCGCCACGGTCGGCTCGAACAACGTCCAGCTCCAGCTCGGGATCGACGCCGACGCGGGCAGGCTGGTCGTCGTCACGTCGATCGACAACCTCACCAAGGGCACCGCGGGCGGTGCCGTCCAGTCGATGAACCTGGCGCTCGGTTTCGCCGAGGCCACCGGACTTTCCACCGTGGGAGTGGCACCGTGACCGTCACCGGACCGAAGGGTTTCCGCGCCGCGGGCGTGGCCGCCGGGATCAAAGCCTCCGGCGCGCTCGACTTTTCGCTGGTCGTCAACGACGGCCCGCTCGACGTCGCGGCGGGGGTGTTCACCCGGAACGTGATCAAAGCCGCGCCGGTGCTGTGGTCGCAGGAAGTGCTGAAGCAGCAGAAGCTGAAGGCCGTCGTGCTCAACTCGGGCGGGGCGAACGCGGCCACCGGGCCGGGCGGGTTCCAGGACACGCACGCCACCGCGGAGAAGGTCGCCGAAGTGCTGGGCACCGGGGCGATCGAGGTCGCGGTGTGCTCCACCGGCCTGATCGGCGAGCGGCTGCCGATGCCCGCCGTTCTGTCCGGTGTGGACAGTGCGGTCAAGGCGCTGGACGCCGGTCCGGAAGCGGCGCTCAACGCGGCCACCGGCGTCATGACCACCGACACCAAGCCGAAGCAGGCGTTCGCCCGGCACGAATCCGGGTGGAGCGTCGGCGGGTTCGCCAAGGGCGCGGGGATGCTCGCGCCGAACCTGGCGACGATGCTGTCCGTGCTGACCACGGATGCCGTGGCGGACAAGGAAACTCTCGACCGTGCGCTGCGCGCCGCCACGCACGTCACGTTCGATCGGCTCGACGTGGACGGCGGGACGTCGACCAACGACACGGTGCTCGTGCTCGCGTCGGGTGCGAGCGGCGTGGAGCCGACCGAGGCCGAGCTGACCGAGCTGCTCACGAAGGTCAGCCACGACCTGGTGCTGCAACTGCGGGCTGATTCCGAAGGCGCCACCAAGGATGTCGATGTCACGGTGAAGGGTGCGGCGTCCGAAGCCGACGCGATCGTCGTGGCTCGGACGGTCGCCGAGGACAACCTGGTCAAGACCGCCTTGTTCGGGTCCGATCCCAACTGGGGCCGGATCGCGATGGCGCTCGGCCGCGCACCTGCGCAGATCGACCCCGAAACGGTGTCGATCGCGATCAACGGCGTCACCTTGTTCGCGGGCGGAACGACGGCCGAGGACCGGTCGGCGGCCGACCTGTCCGGGCGGGCCATCGACGTCGTCGTGGATCTTGGCGTCGGCTCAGGCGAGGCGACGATTTACACCACGGACCTCTCGCACGCGTACGTCGAAGAGAACAGCGCGTACTCGTCATGACGGATACCGGAAGGCTCGTCTCTGCCGACGAACGGCTCACCAGCGCGGCCGAGAAGGCCGGGGTGCTGATCGAAGCGCTGCCGTGGCTGCAGCGGTTCAACGGCGCGACCGTCGTGGTCAAGTACGGCGGCAACGCGATGATCGACGATCAGCTGAAGGCCGCCTTCGCGCAGGACATGGTGTTCCTGCGGCTGGCCGGGCTGCACCCGGTGGTCGTGCACGGCGGCGGCCCTCAGATCAGCGCGATGCTCTCCCGGCTCGGCGTGCCGGGGGAGTTCAAGGGCGGGCTGCGCGTCACCACGCCGGAAACCATGGACATCGTGCGCATGGTGCTGGTCGGACAGGTGAGCCGCGAGCTGGTCGGCCTGATCAACGCGCACGGCCCGTACGCGGTCGGCATTTCCGGCGAGGACGCGCGGCTGTTCACCGCCCAGCGCAAACAGGCCACTGTGGACGGTGAGCAGGTGGACATCGGCCTCGTGGGCGAGGTCGCCGCGGTGAACCCGGACGCGGTCCTCGACATCGTGAACGCCGGGCGCATCCCGGTGGTGTCCACGGTGGCTCCCGACATCGACGGCGTGGTGCACAACGTCAACGCCGACACCGCCGCGGGCGCGCTCGCCGCGGCGCTCGGCGCGGAGAAGCTCGTCGTGCTTACCGACGTCGAAGGCCTTTACGCCGACTGGCCGGACCGGTCGTCGCTGATCGACCGGATCCCCGTCGACCGTCTCGAACGCATGCTGCCCGGCTTGGCCAACGGCATGATCCCGAAGATGGAGGCGTGTGTGCGCGCGGTGCGCGGCGGCGTGCGCGGCGCCCACGTCATCGACGGCAGGCTCGCCCATTCGGTGCTGCTCGAGGTCTTCACCTCGCGCGGCATCGGCACCATGGTGCTGCCCGAGGCGGCGCCTCCCGGAACGGAGCACGAGTGACTACCCTCAAGTCCAATGCGGACGGCCAGCAGCACTGGCAGTCGGCCGTCATGGACAACTACGGAACCCCCGGCCTGACCCTGGTGCGCGGCGAAGGCGCGCGAGTGTGGGACGCGGACGGCGCCGAGTACGTCGACCTGGTCGGCGGCATCGCGGTGAATGCTCTCGGCCACGCCCACCCCGAGGTGGTGCGCGCGGTCACCGAGCAGATCTCGAAGCTGGGGCACACGTCGAACCTGTACGTGAACCCGGTCGCGGTCGAACTCGCCGAAACCCTTCTCGACGTCGCGGGCCTGAACGGGCAAGGAAGAGTCCTGTTCGTCAACTCCGGTGCCGAGGCGAACGAAGCCGCGCTGAAGATCAGCCGGCTCACCGGCCGCAGCAAGGTCGTCGCGGCCGAGGGCGCGTTCCACGGCCGCACCATGGGCGCGCTGTCGCTCACCGGGCAGCCGTCGAAGCGCGAGGCGTTCGAGCCGCTGGTTCCGGGCGTCACGCATGTTCCCTACGGTGACGTCGAAGCGTTGCGGGCCGCCGTGGACGGCGAGACCGCCGCTGTCTTCCTGGAGCCGGTGCTCGGCGAAGCCGGGGTGATCCCGGCTCCGGACGGCTACCTGCACGCGGCGCGCGAGATCACCAAGGCCGCCGGTGCGCTGCTCGTGCTCGACGAGGTGCAGACCGGGATCGGCAGGCTCGGGACCTGGTTCGGCTTCCAGCAGGCCGGGATCGTGCCGGACGTGGTCACGCTCGCGAAGGGGCTCGGCGGCGGGCTTCCGCTCGGCGCGGTGATCGGCGTCGGCGCGGCGGGCGACCTGCTGAAGCCAGGCCAGCACGGCACGACCTTCGGCGGCAACCCGGTGTGCTGCGCGGCCGGGCTGGCGGTGCTGCGCACGATCGTCCGGGACGACCTGCTCGACCACGTTTCCGCGCTCGGCAAGGACCTCGCCGCGGGAGCCGAGGCGCTCGGGCACCCGCTCGTGTCCGAAGTCCGCGGCGCGGGGCTGCTGCTCGGCATCGGGTTGCGGAAACCGGTTTCCGCGGCGGTCGCGAAGGCCGCGCAGGAGGCGGGATACCTCGTCAACCCGGTCGCCGCCGACACCGTCCGGCTCGCCCCGCCGCTCGTGCTCGACGAGCAGCAGGCGCACGGCTTCCTCGCCGCCCTTCCGGGCGTGCTCGACTCCACCACCACGAAGGAATCCGACTGATGCCTCGCCACTTCCTCCGCGACGACGACGTCACCCCCGCCGAGCAGACCGCTCTGCTCGACCTCGCCGACCGGCTGAAAGCCGACCCGCTCGGCACGAAGGCGCTCGCCGGAGCCACGGTGGCCGCGATCTTCGAGAAGAACTCCACCCGCACCCGGTTCTCGTTCGAGGTCGGCATCAGCCAGCTCGGCGGGCATCCGGTGATCGTCGACGGCCGCTCGATGCAGCTCGGCCGCGAGGAGACCATCGAGGACACCTCGCGCGTGCTGTCCCGCTATGTCGACGCCGTCGTGTGGCGCACCTTCGCGCAGAAGCGCATCGACTCGATGGCGTCGGTAGCGTCGATCCCGATCGTCAACGCGCTCACCGACGAGTTCCACCCGTGCCAGGTGCTCACGGACCTGATGACCATCCGCGAGCGCAAGGGCAAGCTCGCCGGCCTCACGCTCACCTACCTTGGCGACGGCGCCAACAACATGGCGCATTCGCTGCTGCTCGGCGGCACCACTGCCGGGATGAACGTGCGCGTCGTGTCGCCGGAGGGGTTCCAGCCCGATCAGCAGGTGATGCTCGACGCCAAGCAGCGCGGCGCCGAAACCGGCGGCAGCGCGACCGTCTACACCGACGCGCACGAGGCCGTCGACGGCTCGGACGTGCTGGTCACCGACACCTGGACGTCGATGGGCCAGGAAAACGACGGTCTCGACCGGGTCGGCCCGTTCCGCGCGCTGCAGATCAACGCCGGGTTGCTGAAGCGCGCCGCCGACGAGGCGATCGTGCTGCACTGCCTGCCCGCGCACCGCGGCTGGGAGATCACCGACGAGGTGCTCGACGGCCCGGCCAGCGCGGTCTGGGACGAGGCGGAGAACCGGCTGCACGCGCAGAAGGCGCTGCTGGTCTGGCTGTTCGGGCAGAACGGCCGATGACCAGCAGCCGGGTCGGGCGCCAGGCGCGGATCACCGAACTGGTGTCCACGATGGCCATCCGCAGCCAGACGGAGCTCGCGCGGTTGCTGGCCGCCGAGGGGATCGAGGTCACTCAGGCGACGCTGTCGCGCGACCTCGACGAACTCGGCGCGATCAAGCTGCGTGGCGCCGACTCGGGCGCGCCGGTCTACGTCATCCCGGAGGACGGCAGTCCCGTGCGCGGTGTCCAGGGCGGCACCTCGCGGCTGTCCCGGCTGCTCGCCGAACTGATGGTGTCGGCGGATTCGTCGGGCAACCTCACCGTGCTGCGCACGCCGCCGGGCGCCGCGCAGTTCCTCGCGAGCGCGATCGACCGGGCCGCGCTGGAGGAGGTCGTCGGGTCCATCGCGGGCGACGACACAGTCGCGGTGATCGCGCGTGAACCGCTCACCGGAGGAGACCTCGCCGAGCGGTTCACCGCGCTCGCGCAAGGTTCGGCGGAAGGAAGCGAGCCGTGACCCGGCGGGTCGTGCTCGCCTTTCCGGGCGGGCCCGGCTCCTCGGCCGCGCTGGAACTCCTTGCTGGACAAGGCGAAGTGGTCGCTGTCGCGGCGGATTTCGGTGCGGGTGACGTCGATTTGTGCGCCCTGCGGAGGCAGGCGAGGGCCGGCGGGGCCAGCGAGACCGTGGTCGCGGACGTTCGCGAGGAATTCGCGAATGACTACTGTTTGCTTGCGCTGCAGGCGAATGCGCTGATCCTCGACCGGTGCCCGCTGGTCGAGGCGCTGGCCCGGCCGCTGCTGGCGAGCACGCTCGTCGCGACCGCGAGGGACCGGAACGCCTCGGCCGTCGCGCACGGCGGCGGCGGCGCGTTGTCCGGCATGATCGCGACACTCGCGCCGGATTTCGAGATCGTCGAACTCGGCATTCGAGGCGGGCAGGAACTGTCGACGAGCCGGACTTTGTGGGGCCGGGCCGCGGGCTCTGGCTACCGCTGGACCGAGGACGCCGTGGTGAACCTCGGCATGCCGGACGAAATCGTCGTCACGTTCGAGCAGGGCGTGCCGGTCGCGGTCGACGGCGAGACGGTCAGCGTGGCCGAGGCGGTGCAGCGGCTCGGCCACCGGGCCGGAGCGCACGGGGTCGGCCGGTTCGAGCTGGCGGACGGTTACGACGCACCGGGCGCGGCGGTGCTGATCGCCGCGCACCAGGAGCTGGAATCAGTCATGCTCGACCGTGATCTGGCGAGGTTCAAACGCGGCGTCGACCGCCGGTGGGCCGAACTGGTCCACGACGGATTGTGGTTTTCGCCGCTGCGCGAGCCGCTGGACGCGTTCGTCCGGCGGGCGCAGGAGCGCGTGTCCGGCGAGGTGCGGCTGGTGCTGCACGCGGGCAGCGCGACCGTCGCCGGCCTCCCCGGGAGGCGGCTTCGCCCGGTCGGACGGCGGTACCGCCGCGCGACCGGGCAGACTCCGCTGGGAAACACCCAGCATCCGAGCACCCAGGCGTCCTGAGACGCCGGACGAGAGAGGCAGAACGTGAGCGGGAAAGACCAGCCGGTGCAGCTGTGGGGCGGCCGGTTCGCCAGCGGGCCGGCCGAGGCGATGGCGGCCCTGAGCGCCTCGACCCACTTCGACTGGCGCCTGGCGCCCTACGACATCGCCGGATCGCGCGCGCACGCCCGCGTGCTGAACAAGGCGGGTCTGCTCACCGAAGCGGAACTGGCCGGGATGCTGGACGCGCTCGACACGCTGGCGCAGGACGTCGCGTCCGGCGAGTTCACGCCGACGGTCGCCGACGAGGACGTGCACACCGCGCTCGAACGCGGTCTGCTCGAACGCGCCGGTGCCGAACTGGGCGGCAAGCTCCGGGCAGGCCGTTCCCGCAACGACCAGGTCGCGACGCTGTTCCGCATGTGGCTGCGCGACGCCGCGCGCCGGGTGGTCGCGGGCACGCTCGACGTGATCGACGCGCTGGTGTCGCAGGCGTCCCGGCACCCGGACGCGATCCTGCCCGGGCGCACCCACCTGCAGCACGCGCAGCCGGTTCTGCTGGCGCACCACCTGATGGCCCATGGCCAGTCGCTGCTGCGCGACGTCTCCCGCCTGCGCGACTGGGACGCCCGCACCGCGGAATCGCCGTACGGTTCGGGCGCGCTGGCGGGTTCGTCGCTCGGTCTCGACCCGGAAGCGGTGGCCACTGAGCTGGGCTTCGACACCAGCGTGGAGAACTCGATCGACGGCACCGCCTCGCGCGATTTCGTCGCCGAGTTCGCGTTCGCCGTCGCGATGCTCGCGGTGAACCTGTCGCGGGTCGCCGAAGAGGTGATCATCTGGAACACCGCCGAGTTCGGCTACGTCACGCTGGACGACGCGTGGGCCACCGGCAGCTCGATCATGCCGCAGAAGAAGAACCCGGACGTCGCGGAGCTGACCCGCGGCAAGGCCGGACGGCTGATCGGGAACCTCACCGGCTTGCTCGCCACGCTCAAGGCCCAGCCGCTCGCGTACAACCGCGACCTGCAAGAGGACAAGGAACCGGTCTTCGACTCGGTCGAGCAGCTGGAGCTGCTCTTCCCGGCGATCGCGGGGATGCTCGGCACGCTCACCTTCCACACCGACCGGCTCGCCGAATTGGCTCCGGCCGGGTTCACGCTGGCCACCGACATCGCCGAATGGCTGGTGCGCCAGGGCGTGCCGTTCCGCGTCGCGCACGAAGCGGCGGGGGAGAGCGTGCGGGTCGCGGAGGCTCGCGGGGCCGGGCTCGACGAGCTGACCGACGAGGAGTTCCAGGCCATCAACCCGGCGCTCACCCCGGCGGTGCGCGAAGTCCTCACCGTCGAAGGTTCGGTGCGTTCGCGCGACGCTCGCGGCGGCACCGCGCCGGACCGGGTCGCCGAGCAGCGGGAGCGCCTGGTCGAACGCGTCGCGGCGCATCGGCAGTGGCTGAAGTGATCTGCCGGCGGGCCGCTGGTTAGGCTGGCGGCCTGACGAGGGGAGTGCGTGTGGACCGGTTGTTCCGGCGCGAAGAACTGGCACTGGACCCGGTCGACCTGGCTCGGCTGCTGCTCGGCGCCGTCCTTGAGGCCGACGCGCCCGAAGGCCGGGTCGGGGTGCGGCTCGTCGAGGTCGAGGCCTATCGCGGGCTCGACGATCCCGCTTCGCATTGCTACCGCGGGAAGACCCCGCGCAACGCGGTGATGTGGGGTCCGGCCGGGCACCTCTACGTGTACTTCGTCTACGGCATGCATTTCTGCGCGAACGTCGTCGGCACCGAGGACGGCCAGCCGGGCGCGGTGCTGCTGCGCGCCGGCGAGGTCGTCGAGGGCGCGGACATCGTGCGGAAGCGGAGGCCGAACGCGCGCGGCAACGGCGAACTCGCCAAAGGCCCGGCCATCCTCACCTCGGTGCTGGGTCTCGCCCGCGAGCAGAACGGTCTCGATCTCACCGATCCCCAGTCGCCGGTGCGGCTGCGTGCCGGCGAGCGCGTGCCCGCCGGCAACGTGCGCACCGGCCCGCGCGTCGGCGTCGCGATGGCGATGGACACGCCGTGGCGGTTCTGGATCGACGGCTCACCAGCCGTCTCGACCTACCGCCGCGGCGGGAAACGCCGGCAGGTGCGACCCGCGGGATAGTCGTTTGACCAGGTGGGGGATCATCTACAGGTGTGAGTGAGCACATCCTTGACGAGTTGTCCTGGCGCGGCCTGATCGCGCAATCCACCGACATCGACGCCTTGCGCCGAGAACTCGACCGCGGCCCGCTCACGCTCTATTGCGGCTTCGACCCGACCGCGCCCAGCCTGCACGCCGGCAACCTCGTCCCGCTGCTGATGCTCAAGCGGTTCCAGCGCGCCGGGCACCGGCCGATCGTGCTGGCGGGCGGTGCCACCGGGATGATCGGCGACCCGCGCGACAACGGCGAGCGCACGCTGAACACCCTGGACGTCGTCGCCGACTGGGCCGGACGGATCCGCGGGCAGCTGGAGCGGTTCGTGGATTTCGACGATTCGCCGACCGGCGCGATCGTCGAGAACAACCTCGACTGGACCTCGAAGCAGAACACGCTGGAATTCCTGCGGGACGTCGGCAAGCACTTCTCGGTGAACGTGATGCTGAACCGGGAGACGGTCAAGCGCCGGCTCGAGGGCGACGGCATGTCCTACACGGAGTTCAGCTACCTGCTGCTGCAGTCGCAGGACTACCTGGAGCTGTACCGCAAGCACGGCTGCAAGCTGCAGGTCGGCGGCTCGGACCAGTGGGGCAACCTCGTCGGCGGCGTGGACCTGATCCGCCGGGTCGAAAGCGGCGCCGCGCACGCGCTGACCGCGCCGCTGGTCACCGACGCCGAGGGCCGCAAGTTCGGCAAGTCCACCGGCGGCGGCAACGTGTGGCTCGACCCGGAGCTGACCTCCCCCTACGCCTGGTACCAGTACTTCGTGAACGTCGGCGACGCCGACGTGCTCCGCTACCTGCGCCTGTTCACCTTCCTCGACCAGGAGGAGATCGACGCGCTGGCGAAGGACACCGAGGAGCGCCCGCACCTGCGCGCCGCGCAGAAACGGCTGGCCGAGGAGTTCACGAACCTGGTGCACGGCGAGGACCAGACGCGCCAGGTCATCGCGGCGAGCCAGGCCCTGTTCGGCCGCGGCGAGCTGACCGGCCTCGACGGCCCGACGCTCGACGCGGCGATGGCCGAGGTCCCGAACGGCCAGGTCGAGCCCGCCGGCGACGCGACGATCGTCGACCTGCTGCTCGCCGGGGGACTGGTGGACAGCAAGGGCGCGGCGCGGCGGACTGTGAAGGAGGGCGGCGCGTACGTGAACAACGTGAAGATCGCCGACGAGGAGTGGAAGCCCTCGGCTTCCGACGCCCTCCACGGCCGCTGGCTCGTAGTCCGCAAGGGCAAGCGCACGGTCGCCGGCGTCCGCGTCGGGGGCTGAGCTCCGCCCTCGGCCCGAAACAGGGGCTCCGACCTGCGGGAACGCGGTTAAGGGACCCCCCTGTTTCGGGCCTTGGGAGGGCGTGTAAAGTTCTTCAAGTCGCCAGGGAAACCGGGTGGCCGCCGGGACACGAACCAAGCTCTCGCCTTTGGGGTGATTGAGTGGGTGTCCCACCAAAAAACTGCTAGGA
>NZ_FOWC01000004.1 GCF_900115345.1 Amycolatopsis rubida
CCCATCCGCACCCGCGTCCTGATCCACGACGGCTTCCGCTCAACCGGCGTCTCACTGTTGCGCACCTCAAGCCGCAACAACTTCCGCCCCTCCGGCTGCGCGCTCATCGGCTCAGGTCCGCGTACAGCGGGTGCTTCTTGGCCAGCAGTTCGACCCGGTTGCGCAGCGCCTGCTGCGCGGCCTCGTCGAAGTCCGGCTTCAGCGTCTCGGCGATGATGTCGGCGACCTCGGTGAAGTCGTCGGCGTCGAAACCGCGGGTGGCCAGCGCCGGGGTGCCGATCCGCAGTCCCGAGGTGACCATCGGCGGACGCGGGTCGAACGGCACCGCGTTGCGGTTGACGGTGATCCCGGCCGAGTGCAGCCGGTCCTCCGCCTCCTGGCCGTTGAGCTGGGAGTTCACCAGGTCGACGAGCACCAGGTGCACGTCGGTGCCGCCGGTGAGGACGCGGACGCCCGCCTCGGCGCAATCGGTGCGCGACAGCCGGTCGGCGAGGATCTTCGCGCCTTCCAGGGTGCGCTCCTGGCGCTCGCGGAACCCGTCGGTCGCGGCGATCTTCAGCGCCACGGCCTTGGCCGCGATCACGTGCTCCAGCGGACCGCCCTGCTGACCGGGGAACACCGCCGAGTTGATCTTCTTCGCCAGTTCCTGACGGGAGAGGATCAGGCCGCCGCGCGGGCCGCCGAGGGTCTTGTGCGTGGTGGTCGTGACGATGTCCGCGTGCGGCACCGGCGACGGGTGCAGCCCGGCAGCCACGAGGCCGGCGAAGTGCGCCATGTCGACCATCAGCTTGGCGTCGACCAGGTCGGCGATCCGGCGGAACTCGGCGAAGTCGAGCTGACGCGGGTAGGCCGACCAGCCGGCGACGATCAGCTTCGGCTTGTGCTCGATCGCCAGCCGCTCGATCTCGGCGACGTCGACGATCCCGGTCTCCTTGTCGACGTGGTAGGCGACCACGGTGTACAGCTTGCCGGAGAAGTTGATCTTCATCCCGTGCGTCAGGTGGCCGCCGTGCGCGAGATCGAGGCCGAGGATGGTGTCCCCCGGCTTCAGCACCGCGAACATCGCCGCCGCGTTGGCCTGCGCGCCCGAGTGCGGCTGCACGTTCGCGTGCTCCGCGCCGAACAGCGCCTTGGCCCGGTCGATCGCGAGCTGCTCGACGACGTCGACGTGCTCGCACCCGCCGTAGTAGCGGCGGCCCGGGTAGCCCTCGGCGTACTTGTTGGTCAGCACCGAGCCCTGCGCCTCAAGCACGCCGACCGGGGCGAAGTTCTCCGAGGCGATCATTTCGAGCGTCGACTGCTGGCGGTCCAGCTCCGCGGCCACCGCGGCGGCGACCTCGGGGTCCGCTTCGGACAGGTGGGCGTCGAACGGGGAAACCATCAGTTCTCCTGGGTCAGCTCGGCGTACGCGGACGCGTCGAGCAGCTCCGGGACGTCGCCCGAGAGCCGCACCTGCAGCAGCCATCCTTCGGTGTAGGGGTCGGAGTTGATGACCTCGGGGGTGTCCGATGTGGCCTCGTTCACCGCCACCACCTCGCCGCTCACTGGCGAGTACAGCTCGCTGACCGACTTGGTCGACTCGACCTCGCCGAACACCTCGCCCGCGGTGACGGTGTCGCCGACGCCGGGCAGCTGCACGAACACGATGTCGCCGAGCGAGCCGGCCGCGAACGCGGTGATGCCCACCGTCGCGACGCCGTCGGAGACCGACAGCCACTCGTGTTCCTTCGTGTAGGACAGGTTCTGGGGGATGCTCACGGTTCTAGGGCCTCTCAGGCTCGGGAGTAGAAGGGCAGGGCGACGACCTCGACCGGCTCGACGCGGCCCCGGATGTCGACGGACAGCGCGGTGCCGGGCTCGGCGTGCTCCCGGTCTACATACGCCATCGCGATCGGGTAGCCCAGCGTCGGCGCCAGCGCGCCGCTGGTGATCTCCCCGATAGTGGCATCCCCGGACAGCACGGCGTACCCGTGCCGCGGGGCGCGGCGGCCGGTGCCGCGCAGGCCGACCCGCACACGCGGGACGTCGGCCTTCTTCAGCTCCTCCAGGGCCGCGCGGCCCACGAAGTCGCCCGGCTTCTCGAACTTCACGACCCGGCCGAGACCGGCGGCGAACGGGTTCAGCTCGCGGCTGAGTTCGTTGCCGTACAACGGCATTCCGGCTTCCAGCCGCAGCGTGTCGCGGCAGGCGAGCCCACACGGGACCAGATCGTGTTCCTGGCCGGCCTCGGTCAGCAGCTGCCACAACGCCGGAGCCTGCGCCGCGGGCACGAACAGCTCGAAGCCGTCCTCGCCGGTGTAGCCGGTGCGGGCCAGCAGCACGTCGATGCCCTTCACGACGGCGGGCACGCTCGCGTAGTACTTCAGCGACGCCAGGTCGGCGTCGGTCACCGCGGCGAGCACGTCGACCGCCTTCGGGCCCTGGACCGCGATCAGCGCGGTGTCCACAGACCGGTTCTCCACCACCGCGTCGAACCCGGCGACGCGCTCGGCCAGCGCGTCCGCGACCACAACGGCGTTGCCCGCGTTGGCCACCACCAGGTACTCCTCGTCGGCGAGCCGGTAGACGACCAGGTCGTCCAGCACGCCGCCGTCCGCGTCGCAGATCATCGTGTAGCGGGCGCGGCCCGGCTTCACGCCGGTCAGGTTGCCGACCAGCGCGTAGTCGAGCACGTCGGCGGCCTGCGCGCCGCGGACGTGGATCTCGGCCATGTGCGACAGGTCGAACAGCCCGACCGCCTCGCGCACCGCCTTGTGCTCGGCCAGTTCGCTGGCGTAGCGCACCGGCATCGACCAGCCGGCGAAATCGGTGAACAGCGCGCCGAGGTCCTTGTGGACCTGGTGCAGAGGGGTTTCCGTCACAGGAAGCCTTTCGTTGTCGCGAGCGGAGGACA
Organism: Amycolatopsis rubida; assembly: GCF_900115345.1. Classification (GTDB taxonomy): domain Bacteria; phylum Actinomycetota; class Actinomycetes; order Mycobacteriales; family Pseudonocardiaceae; genus Amycolatopsis; species Amycolatopsis rubida. The sequence continues at coordinate 2,894 of NZ_FOWC01000004.1, forward strand.
CGCTCACGCGTCGTACGCGTCGAGGGGCGGGCAGGAGCAGACGAGGTTGCGGTCGCCGCGCGCCCCGTCGATCCGCCGCACCGGCGGCCAGTACTTGGTCTTGCGCGCCACGCCGGCCGGGTACACCGCCAGCTCGCGGTCGTAGTCCGCGGTCCACTCGCCGGCGATCGACGACGCGGTGTGCGGCGCGCCGCGCAGCGGGCTCGTCTCGGCGGTCCAGCGACCGGCCGCGACCTCGTCGATCTCGCGCCGGATGGCGATCATCGCCTCGCAGAACCGGTCGATCTCGGCGAGGTCCTCGCTCTCGGTGGGCTCGACCATGAGCGTGCCCGCGACCGGGAAGGACATGGTCGGCGCGTGGAAGCCGTAGTCGATGAGCCGCTTCGCGACGTCGTCCACGGTCACGCCGGTTTCCTTGGTGATGCCGCGCAGGTCGAGGATGCACTCGTGCGCGACCAGGCCGTCCTGCCCGGTGTAGAGCACCGGGTAGTGCGGCGCGAGCCGGGCGGCGATGTAGTTGGCCGCGAGCACCGCGACCTTGGTCGCCTCGGTGAGCCCGGGCGCGCCCATCATCCGCACGTACGCCCAGGAGATCGGCAGGATCGACGCCGAACCGTAGGGCGCGCCGCTGATCGGGCCGACGCCGGTGTCCGGTCCGGCCTGCGCGAGCAGCGGGTGGTTCGGCAGGTACGGCGCGAGGTGTTCGCGCGCCGCGACCGGGCCGACGCCGGGACCGCCGCCGCCGTGCGGGATGCAGAAGGTCTTGTGCAGGTTCAGGTGCGAGACGTCGCCGCCGAACTCGCCCGGCTTCGCCAGGCCCAGCAGGGCGTTGAGGTTCGCGCCGTCGACGTACACCTGGCCGCCGCCGTCGTGCACGATCTTGGCGAGCCGCTCGATGCCGTGCTCGTAAACGCCGTGCGTGGACGGGTAGGTGACCATGATCGCGGCGAGATCACCGCTGTGGCTGTCCACTTTGGACTGCAGGTCTTCGAGGTCGACGTTGCCCTCGTCGGTGCACTTGACCACGACCACGCGCATCCCGGCGAGCACCGCGGACGCGGCGTTGGTGCCGTGCGCGGACGACGGGATCAGGCAGACGTCGCGCTCGGGCTGGCCGTTCGCCCGGTGGTAGGCGCGAATCGCCAGCAGCCCGGCGAGCTCGCCCTGGCTGCCCGCGTTCGGCTGCAGCGACACCTGGTCGTAGCCGGTGACCTCGGCCAGCCAGCCGGACAGCTGGCGGACCAGCTCGTGGTAGCCCTCGGCGTCCCCGGCCGGCGCGAACGGGTGGATGCCCGCGAACTCGCGCCAGCTGATCGGCTCCATTTCGGTGGTGGCGTTGAGCTTCATCGTGCAGGACCCGAGCGGGATCATCCCGCGGTCGAGCGCGAAGTCCTGGTCGGCGAGGCGGCGCAGGTAACGCAGCATCGACGTCTCGGACCGGTGCGTGCTGAACACCTCGTGCGTCAGGTAGCCGCTCTCGCGGGCGAGACCGTTCGGGAGCGCTTGCGCGGCTTCCCACGCACCGTCGATACCGAAGGCGCGAAGCACCTTCGCGAGGGTGTCGGGACGCGTGACCTCGTCGGAGGCGATGCGGACGTGGTCGGCGTCGATGTGGCCGAGGTTGATCCCCACCTCACGCGCAGCCGCGTGCACCTCAGCCGCACGGCCAGGCACCTTCGCGACGACAGTGTCAAAGAAGGCCTCGTGCACGACTTCAACGCCACCGGCGCGCAGCGCGTTCGCGAGACCGGCCGCGAGCTCGTGAACCCGCGTCGCGATCGCCTTCAGCCCCTCGGGACCGTGGTAGACCGCGTACATCGCCGCGAGCACCGCGGGCAGCACCTGCGCGGTACAGATGTTGGAGGTCGCCTTCTCGCGACGGATGTGCTGCTCACGCGTCTGCAGCGCGAGGCGGTACGCGGTGTTCCCGTCCGCGTCCACGGACACGCCCACAAGACGGCCGGGCAGCGACCGCTCCAGACCAGCGCGGACCGCCATGTACCCGGCGTGCGGACCGCCGTAGCCCAGCGGGACGCCGAAGCGCTGCGTAGAACCAACAGCGACGTCCGCGCCGAACTCGCCAGGCGCGGCGATCAAGGTAAGCGCCAGCAGGTCGGCGGCGACCGTGTACAGCGCGCCCGCGGCCTTCGCCGCTTCGGAAACCGCGTGGTAGAAACCGCGGCCGCGCAGCACGCCGGACGCGCCGGGGTACTGCACGATGACGCCGAAGAACTCCTCGGGCAGCCCGGTGAGCAGGTCGCGCACCTGCACGTCGATGCCGAGGCCGGCGGCGCGCGTCCGCACGACCTCGATGGTCTGCGGAAGGCATTCGGAGTCGAGAACGACCACAGTGGACTTCGACTTCGACGCGCGGCGCATCAGCGTCATCGCCTCGGCGGCCGCGGTGGACTCGTCGAGCATCGAGGCGTTGGCGATCGCCAGCCCGGTCAGGTCGGACACCGCGGTCTGGAAATTCAGCAGCGCTTCGAGCCTGCCCTGCGAGATCTCCGGCTGGTACGGCGTGTACGCGGTGTACCAGGCCGGGTTCTCCAGCACGGTGCGGCGGATCACGCCCGGCGTGACGGTGTCGGAGTAGCCGAGGCCGATCATCTGCGTCATCGGCCGGTTGCGCGCGGCGAGCGCCCGCAGCTCGGCGGTGGCCTCTTCCTCGGACGCGGGCGCGGGAAGCGCCAGGTCACCGGCCGTGCGGATGGCGGAGGGCACCGCCGCTTCCACGAGGGCGTCCAGGCTTCCGTAACCGCATTCGGCGAGCATCTTCGCCCGCTCGGCCTCGCCGGGACCGATATGGCGGGTGTCGAAGGGGGTGGAGGTGATGGGAGCTCCTCGGGACGGGCACCGGGCGCGGCGGTGCACTGGGAACTCCCCCTCTGTCATGGGCACCTGAGAGTTTCACCGCGCGCTCGGCGCGGCTTTCACCTTGGGTGAGGCGCGGGTGCGCCTGCTTTCCAGAGTGGCCTCGCCAAAAGCGGTAGCGGTTACCTGAGAGATTCCGGGGAGTTTGCTCCTTCGGTGTCCCACTGCTGGCATGGGACTCTCCCGCTCCGGCTCGAACGGCCCTGTGTTCAATTGTGGGTGCGGCCACCCTACCTGCCGCTTCACGCGCCAGTCTACCTCTCCCGGCCTACACCACACCCCCCGCCAAAGGTCCGTGAAGGGCTCCTTGCCGGAATCAGATTCCCGCAAGGAGCCCTTCACCGACGGTTACAACGGGGTCACGTAAGCGCCGGAGATGCCGCCATCGACCAGGAACTGCGCGGCGGTGATGAAGCTGGCATCGTCGCTCGCGAGGAAGGCCACCGCGGCGGCGATCTCCTCGGGTTCGGCGAAGCGGCCGACCGGAACGTGCACCAAACGGCGAGCCGCGCGCTCCGGGTCCTTCGCGAACAGTTCCTTCAGCAGCGGCGTGTTGACCGGCCCCGGGCACAGTGCGTTGACCCGGATGTTCTCGCGCGCGAACTGCACGCCCAGCTCGCGCGTCATGGCGAGCACGCCGCCTTTCGAAGCGGTGTAAGAAATCTGCGACGTCGCGGCTCCCAGCACAGCCACGAACGACGCGGTGTTCACGATCGAACCGCGGCCCTGGCGCTGCATGTGCGGCAGGACGGCCTTGCAGCACAGGTACACCGAGGTCAGGTTGACCCGCTGCACCTTCTCCCAGGCTTCGATGCCGGTGGTGAGGATCGAGTCGTCCTCCGGCGGCGAGATGCCCGCGTTGTTGAACGCGACGTCGACCGCGCCGAACTCGTCGACCGTCGTCTGGAAAAGGGCTTCGACCTGGTCCGCGTCGGTGACGTCGACCTGGACGAAGGCCCCGCCCACCGCGTCGGCGGCCGCCTTGCCCGGCTCCGGCGCGACGTCGCCGATCACCACCTTCGCGCCTTCGCTCGCCAGCCGCTTGGCGGTGGCGAGGCCGATGCCGCTCGCGCCGCCGGTGATCACCGCGACGCGGCCGTCAAAACGCTGCACCATCTATTCCTCCGTGCTTTCCGTGCTGAGGAAAACGTTCTTCGTCTCGGTGAAGGCGGCCGCGGCGTCCGGGCCCAGTTCGCGGCCGAGGCCGGACTGCTTGAAGCCGCCGAAGGGCGTCCAGTACCGGACCGAGGCGTGCGAATTCACCGACAGGTTCCCGGATTCGACACCGCGCGCGACCCGGAAGGCGCGGCCGACGTCGCGAGTCCAGATCGAACCGGACAAGCCGTATTCGGTGTCGTTGGCCATCCGCACGGCTTCGGCTTCGTCGCGGAAGCGGACCACCGCGACGACCGGGCCGAAGATCTCGTCGCGGGCCAGCGGATCGTCCAATCCCGGCGGGAGCACGACGGTCGGCGCGAACCAGTAACCCGGCCCGGACGGAGCGCTGCCGCGGAAGGCGACCGGCGTCTGTTCGGTGACGTAGGAGGAGACTTTCGCGTGGTGGGCCGCGGAAATCAGCGGGCCCATCTCGGTCGCCTCGTCGCCCGGATCGCCGACGACCACGCCCCGCACCGCGGGTTCCAGCAGTTCGAGGAACCGGTCGTAAACGGTGTCCTGCACCAGGATCAGCGACCGCGCGCAGCAGTCCTGCCCGGCGTTGTCGAACACCCCGTACGGCGCGGTCGCGGCGGCCTTCTCCAGGTCGGCATCGGCGAACACGATATTGGCGTTCTTGCCGCCCAGCTCCAGCGTCACCCGTTTCACCTGCGCCGCGCAGCCGGCCATGACCTGCTTGCCGACCTCGGTGGAGCCGGTGAACACGACCTTGCGCACCGCCGGATGCGTGACAAACCGTTGCCCGACAACCGATCCCTTGCCCGGGAGCACCTGGAAGACGTCGTCGGGGATGCCCGCCTCGCGGGCGAGTTCGGCCAGCCGCAGCGCGGTGAGCGGGGTCAGCTCGGCCGGTTTGAGCACGACCGTGTTGCCCGCCGCGAGCGCCGGCGCGAAGCCCCAGCCCGCGATCGGCATCGGGAAGTTCCACGGCACGATCACGCCGACGACGCCCAGCGGCTCGTGGAAGGTCACGTTGACGCCGCCGTCGACCGGGATCTGGCTGCCCAGCAACCGTTCCGGCGCGCCCGCGGAGTATTCGAGCAGGTCGCGCACGTTGCCCGCTTCCCAGCGCGCGTTGCCGATCGTGTGCCCGGAGTTCTCGACCTCCAGGCGGGCGAGGTTTTCGCGGTCGGCGTCGACCGCGTCCGCGAACCGGCGCAGCAGCCTCGCCCGATCGCCAGGGGCGACCGCCCGCCAGGCCGGGAACGCGGCGTGCGCGCGGGCGATCGCGGCACCGGTCTCCGCCTCGGTGGTCAGCTCGACCTGGCGCACCACTTCCGCGGTCGCCGGGTTGCGCACCTCGAACGTCGTCATTTCCCCTCCTGCGCGGCGTTCACCAGCGCGGCGAACAGCCGGACGTCGTCGCCGTCCTGCTCTGGATGCCACTGCACGCCGAGTACGAACTCCCCCGGCATCTCGGCGGCCTCGACCGTCCCGTCCGCCGCGCGGCCGGACGCGACCAAGCCGGAGCCGAGCCGGTCGATCGCCTGATGGTGGTAACACTGGACTTTCTTTTCCCGGCCCAGAATCGCGGCCGCCCGCGTGCCGTCGACCAGGTTGACTATGCTGGTGCCGAAGGTCGCCGGGGCGGGCTGATGCGTTGCGTCGCCCAGGGTTTCCGGCAGATGCTGCGAGAGCGTGCCGCCGAGCGCAACGCTCATCACCTGCAGCCCGCGGCACACGCCGAGCACCGGCTTCCCAGCCGCGCGCGCCGCCTCGAACAGGCCGAACTCGAACGCGTCGCGCTCGGGGCGGATGTACGTCGCCGGGTGCGGCTCCTGGTCGTATCGGCTGGGTTCGACGTCCGCGCCGCCGGTGAGGACGAGACCGTCGATGCGTCCCACGAGCGCGTCGTAATTCGTGCTTACCGGCGGCAGCAGCACTGGGATCCCGCCCGCCTTGACCACACAGTCCGCGTACACCCGGTGCAGCAGCGTCGCTTCGGTGTCCCAGGCCAAGAACTTCGCCTGTTCCGAATAGGTGCTGAGCCCGATGACAGGCGGGTCAGAGTCGTTCGAAACCACGGATGCGCTCCCAATCGGTCACAGCTCGCTCGTACGCTTCGCGCTCGATCCGCGCGGCGTTGAGGTAATGGTCGACTACATCGGCACCGAAGGCATCTCGCGCGATACGGCTGCCTTCGAGGACTTCAGCTGCTTCAGCAAGCGTGACGGGCACAGTGGGCTTGTCGGACGCGTACGCGTTGCCGACGAACTCAGGCTCCAACGGCAGCTCGTTCTCGATGCCGTGCAGCCCCGCAGCGACCATCGCGGCGACAGCGAGGTACGGGTTGACGTCTCCGCCGGGTACGCGGTTCTCGACGCGCAACCCGTCACCGTGCCCGACAACGCGCAACGCGCACGTACGGTTGTCCGTGCCCCACGCGATCGCTGTCGGCGCGAAGCTGCCAGAGACGTAACGCTTATAGGAGTTGATGTTTGGAGCGAAGAAGTACGTCAGCTCGCGCAACGCTTCCAGCTGTCCGGCGAGGAAGTGCTGCATCAGCTTCGAGAAGCCGTGGTCGCTGTCGCCGGGAAGCACCGCTTCGCCGGACTTGCCGCGAAGGCTCAGGTGGATGTGACAGGAGTTGCCTTCGCGTTCGTTGTACTTCGCCATGAACGTGAGGCTCTTGCCCTCCTGCGCGGCGATCTCCTTCGCACCATTTTTGTAGATGCCGTGGTTGTCGCAGGTCGCGAGCGCTTCGGCGTAACGGAAGGCGATCTCGTGCTGACCCGGGTTGCACTCGCCCTTCGCCGACTCCGGGTACAGGCCCGCGCCCGCCATCCCGTTGCGGATCCGGCGCAGCAGCGGCTCGATGCGCGCGGTGCCGAGCATGGAGTAGTCGACGTTGTACTGATTGGACGGTTTGAGGTCGTGGTAGCGCTTGTCCCACGCGGACTCGTAGGAGTCGTCGAACACGATGAACTCCAGTTCGGTGCCCACGTACGCCTTCAGGCCGTGTTCGGCGAGCCGGTCGAGCTGACGGCGCAGCACCTGGCGCGGCGAAACGGAAACCGGGCCGCCCTGCACGTGCTCGACGTCCGCGAGCACCAGCGCGGTGCCCTCCTGCCACGGGATCTCCCGCAGCGTCGCGAAATCCGGCCGGAGCACGAAGTCGCCGTAGCCGCTCTGCCAGGACGAGATGGCGTAGCCGTCGACGGTGTTCATGTCAACGTCGACGGCGAGCAGGTAGTTGCACGCCTCGGTCGCGTGGCCGACCACCTCTTCGAGGAAATACTCCGCCGAACAGCGCTTGCCCTGGAGCCGCCCCTGCATGTCGGTGAGCGCGACGAGCACCGTGTCGATCGTGCCCGCCGTCACCCGTTCGCGGAGTTCTTCGAGCGTGAGCATTCCTCGCCTGGCCGCCATCGCATCGCCCCAAAGGTTCGGATCAGGTCCTTTGCGGCTTCTTCCTACCGGGCCGCGGTGCCCTGGTCAATCTACTGAAAGGTATTTTCTTATACCTTTAAACGCGTGCTCACCCGGCCGCACCCGCGCGGCGCCTGCTATGTCCGGGTTGCCCGGCTGAGAAGATACTGTGAATCGGGTGCGTCCGGGACCAAATCCGCCGCCTCGTGCGTTGGACCGGGCAAGAGAGGTGAGAGGGATGACTGAAGCATTCACGCAGACCACGTTCAGCCAGCAGCAGGCGCGGCCGCAGTTCCCGACGCTGCCCACCGGGTGGCCGATCGGGTCGTACGAGTCCTACGAACAGGCCCAGCAGGCCGTCGACCACCTCGCGCACGCTGATTTCCCGGTCACCGACGTCACGATCGTCGGGGTCCAGCCGATGCTGGTGGAGCGCATCGCGGGCAAGATGAGCTGGAGCCGGATGCTCAGCAGCGCGGCCATGTCCGGCGCGGTGTTCGGGCTGTTCCTCGGCCTGGTGCTGAGCATGCTCAACCCGGCCGCCGGGCTGCTCTCGATCGTGCTCGGCCTTGCCGCGGGTGTCGTGTTCAACGTGGCCTTCGGCGCACTGGGCTACGCGGCGAACCGCAACAAGCGCGGATTCATCTCGCAGAGCCAGCTGGTCGCGCAGCGCTACGACGTGCTGTCGCAGCCGCGCAACGCCGAGAAGGGCCGCCAGCTGCTGGCGGACCTGGCCGCGCGCTCCGCGTTCAACCACTGAGTTCCGCTACTCGCCTCCCGGGCGCCCGGGCCGTTCGCGGCCTGGGCGCCCGGTTTCGCGAGGGGGCGGGGGCTCGTGAACGCCTGTGCCGGTTCTCACCGGGATCAACACTCACGACCCCTCTCACCGCGGCGGCGGGACCGACGTCGCGGGGGGCTTCGGGATCACCGCCGCGAACGGCACCCCCGCGTCCTCCCGGCAATAGCCGCGATAGCCGTTGTAGCCGTTGACGTTCCCGTGGTCGTCCTGCACTCCCTCGACGACCTTCGGGCGCGGGAAATGGTTGTCCTGCCCGGTCATCTGGCTCGTGCCGGTGTCCTTCTCACAGCCGTAGCGGGTGATCGCGAGCGGACGGCCCCGGTCGTCGTACAGGTAGACGTCCTCCAGCGGCTTGCCGTTCGCGTCGAAGACGTAGAGGTTGCTCAGTTCGTGCGTGCCGTAGCGCAGCGCCTCGTTGCCGTGGACGTCCTCGTACGTCGACGAGGCGTACATCGGGGCGGAATTCGAGGAGTACGTGCGGTCCCGGACGAGGTTGACCGCCGCGCCGAGGCCGCCGAACGCGCTGCCCACCACGAACGCCGACACCGGCACCGCGATCCACAGCATCCGCCCGTCGGCCTTGGTCCGCGGGCCGGCCCACATCACCAGGCCCGCGCCGACGAGCAGTACCGGCAGCAGCAGGACCGCGTGCAGGTTGCGGATCATCAGCAGCAGCCCGAACGCCAGCAGCGCGAACCCGCAGACCACCCACCACGCCGGCTTCAGCGAATTGAGATACGTGAGCGCGCGGTCGGCCGACCGGTCGTCCCGCATCGACTTCACCATCGCCTTGGCGCGGACCACCTCCGGCAGTCCCCGCATCGCATCCACGCCGCGGAGCAGCAGGAACGCCACGCTCACCGCGAACACCGGAGCCAGCACGAGCATCCCGACCAGCATCTCGACGTCGAAGCGCACCGCGGTGGAGAACGCGACCAGCGCCGTCCCCGCCGCACAGAACAGCAAGCCCCACAGGGCAAGCCGCGGCCCGACCCGGCCCGGCTTCGCCGCCGGGAGCACTTCGGCCGCCGTCTGCGGAGCCTCCGGGGCGGGCGGGTAGCCGCCGGACACCCGCAGTTCGGCCGCGTAGCACTCCGGAGTGCCGAGCCGAGCGACGAGATCCTCGACCCGCGCAGCCGCCCCGAGTTCCGTCTCCATCTCGGCCAGCTGCGGCCGGACGTCCTCAAGCAGTTCCTCGATCTCGTTCGCGGGCAGATCCGCGAGCGCGGTGCGCACCCTCGCCAGGTACGCCCGCGCGGCCGTCGGCTTGTCCGTGCTCATGCTTGCCTCTCCCCGATTCGTGCCGCGTTCCGCCTGTCCGCGCGGTCAGGCCCGCTCTTTCACCAAACTGTCCATAGTGGACGCGAAGCTGCGCCACGTGCGCGCCGATTCGGCGAGCCGCGCCCGGCCCCGGTCGTTCAAGCTGTAGTACTTGCGGTGCGGGCCCTCTTCGCTCGGAACCACGTAGGACGTCAGCAACCCCGCCTTGTACAGCCGCCGCAGCGTGCCGTACACCGAGGCGTCCCCGACCTCGTCCAGGCCGGCGACGCGAAGTCTTCGCAGCACGTCGTAGCCGTACCCGTCGTCGTCGCGCAGCACCGCGAGGACCGCCAGGTCCAGCACTCCCTTGAGCAGCTGACTGATCTCCACGGCGTTCCTTCCCCGGTCCTGCGCGAGAGAAGGTACCACGCATAGCGCAGTAGTGTGCCCAGCGAGCGGCCGTCCGGCGGTATCGCTGCCCATCCGGCCAGGTCAGCGGGAGACAAACGGCCGGGTCTACAGTGTAGACATCCTGGTCTACGCTGTAGACATGGTCGAGATTCCGACAGCCGAACGGCTCGCGGCGGCGGCGCGCGAGATCATCGCCGCCGAGGGCGCGGCGGCGGTCAGCATGCGCCGGGTCGCCGAAGCCGCCGGAGTCACCGCGATGGCGATCTACCGGCATTACGAGAACCGCGAGGTCCTGCTGCGCGCGGTCGCCGACGCCGCCGGCCGCGAACTGGGCGCGGCGTGGAAGGACCCGGCCCCGGACGGCGAATGGCTCGATCGCTTCGACGCGCTGCTGGACCGGTTCCTGGATTTCGCGCTCGGCCAGCCGCATCTGTACCGCTTCCTGATGACCGACGGCTGGCCGCGGGCCCGGCTGTATCCGGACGGTTTCCGCGAACCCGGGTCACCACCGTTCACCGCGCTGGTCCGGCTGATCGAAGAAGGCATGCGCGAGGGCGTGCTGCGCGACGACGATCCGCTGGAAGCCGCGCTGACTGTGAGCACGCAGACGCAAGGCATGGTGCTGCACTATCTCGCCGGACGGATGGGGGCGGCGGAACCCGAGTTCCGCGCGCTGTGCCGGCGTACTTCCCGGAGGATTTTCAATGGCCTCAGACCGTAGTGCCCGCTGGCAGATCCCGGCCGCGCTGCTGTCTTCGGCAGTGCTCTTCTACTTCGGCACCGGCCTCGCGCCGATCGCCGCGTTGACCTGGCTCGCGCCGTTTCCGGTACTGCTGCTGGCAACCCGCGTCGGCGGCTGGACTGCCGCAGGCGCCGCGTTCGGCGCTTTCCTGCTCAGCACCGCGAATATGTGGGCCTATCAAGCACATTCCGGCGACGAGCCGCTGTGGCCGTTCGGTGCCGCCATCGACGTCGGGATGTCGCTGGCGTTCACGTTCGCGGTCTGGCTTTTCCGGGCTTTGGTGCGCCGCCGCCGAACGCTGCTGGCCAGCCTGGCCGCCCCGGCGGCGTGGACCGCCCTCTTGTACCTGATCGCGACGTCGAACCCGATGGGAATGATGGGTTCGCTCTCCAACTGCCAGGGCGACGCACCGCTCGTGCTGCAAACCGCTTCGTGGGCCGGAACGGGGGGCGTCGAGTTTTTGGTGCTGCTGCCCGCCTGTGCGGTCGCCGCGATGTGCGCGCCCGGAGCTTCTCGGCTGCCCACCGGGGTCGTCGCCGGAGTCATTGTGGCTTTGTCGCTTGGCGGCGGTGCCCTACGGCTTTCCGGCACGAGCGGCCCGACAGCGCGGATGGCCGCGATCACGCAAAACGCTGGCTACCACTGGGGTCCTGAACTCGGCACCGCTCACGGCCGCGCCCTGGTGCAGGACTACCTCGACCGGATCTCCGCCATGCCCGACGGCGTGCAGCTCGTTGTATTGCCCGAAGCCGCTTTCAGCGCCGAAGAAGAATGGCCCGCCGCTCTGGTCGAGCCGATGCGACGCGCGGCCAAGGCCCGCGGCACCGCGATCGTGGTCGGCTTCGAGTACTACGACCGTCCCGGCAAGCACAACTACGACTACGCACTGGCCTTTCCCGCCGACGGCTCGGCACCCGTTCGCTACCTGAAGCAGCACGACCTGGTGAGCCCGCCCGGCCGGAACCTGGTGTTCGTCCCCGGCGCGGCCGGGTCGACCGGCTTGGTGATCTGCGGCGACACGACGTTCGCCTCCCCCAGCCGCGACTACGCCGCCGCCGGTTCGCGAGTCCTCGCCGTCCCGGCGGAACTGGCGGTCCCGCCGGGCAGCAACGACGAGGGCGGCTGGCAGCACACCCGCAACGCGCTGCTGCGGGGTGTCGAAAGCGGACAGTCGATAGCCCTCTCCGACGCGAACGGCAGCCTGATCCTGTCCGACGGCTACGGCCGCGTCCTCGGCGAAGCCCGCACCGGCGGCCCGGCCCCGTTCACGTCAGTCGTCGCCGACGTCCCAGCGGGTCCCGGCCAGACGTTCCACACTCGCTTCGGCGACTGGTTCGCTTGGCTCTCCCTGGTGATTACCGTCGCCGGCTTGGTCTTCACGCGACTCCGGTCGACTACGCGGCCCGCGCCCGCCGTTGACACCTCGGGCACGAAAACGACGACCGGTTCATGAACGGCTCCCTCCGGATTGGCGACCCGCACCGACGGCACGGCATCCCTTCCTGGCCGTACGCATCGAGCGAGCGCTCGAAGTACCCCGACTGTCCGTTCACATTCACATAGAGCGCATCAAACGACGTCCCGCCCGCCAGCAACGCCGCCGACATCACGTCACTAGCCGCGGACAGCAGCGTTCGCCCCTGCGCGGCAGTGAGTTTCTCGGTCGGCCGAGACCAATGCAGTTTGGACCGCCACAACGCCTCGTCGGCATAGATGTTGCCCACCCCGGACACCAGCGTCTGGTCCAGCAGCGCACGCTTCACCTCAGTCCGCCGCGACCGCAGCGCACGCACCGCCGCCTCCGGGTCGAACTTCGGATCCATCGGGTCCCGGGCGATGTGCGCGATCGTGCCGGGCAGGCTGTCCCCGTCCACCTCGACCAGGTCGTCCAGGGCCAGCCCGCCGAACGTCCGCTGGTCGACGAAGCGCAGTTCCGGTCCGGCGTCGGCGAACCGGACCCGGACGCGCAGATGTTTCTCGTCCGGCGCGTCCTCGGGCTGCACCAGCATCTGGCCGCTCATGCCGAGATGCGCCAGCACCGCCTCGCCGTCGGACAGGTCCAGCCACAGGTATTTGCCGCGCCGCCGGGCCGCTTCGATCGTGACTCCGGCGAGCCGTCCGGTGAAGTCGGCGGCTCCTTGCGCGTGCCGCCGGATGGCGCGCTCGTGCAGCACCTCGACCGCCCGGACGGTACGGCCGGCGACGTGCGCTTCGAGACCGGCGCGGACGGTCTCGACCTCGGGTAGTTCGGGCATGCGCTCATTCTGCCTGGCACCCCCGACAATTTCGGGGCCGGTGCCGCTGCGGAACCACGACGAGGACCCGAGAGCTTGCACACCGCGGGGACCAGTTCTCCGGCATCGAAAACCTGGGCCGGGGCGGCGCGGCGCGAGCGGGCACAGCCGAAACCGGCACCGGTCCCGCCGCACGAAAACGGGGCTGGTCAGCGAACCTCGCCGACCAGCCCCGGGAAGAGAAAACGCGTCAGCTCGCGTCGTCGCCCGTGCCGAGTTCCTCCGACAGGGCCCGCCAGGCGGTCTCCGCGGCCTTCTGCTCGGCTTCCTTCTTCGTGGTGCCGTTGCCTTCGCCCAGCGCGCGGCCCGCCACCAGCACGGTGGCGGTGAATTCCTTGCGGTGGTCGGGACCGCTGTCCTCGACGCGGTACTCGGGCACGCCGAGTCCCCCGGAGGCGGTCAGCTCCTGCAGACTGGTCTTCCAGTCGAGGCCTGCCCCGCGCAGCGGAGCCTCGGCCAGCAACCCGTCGAAGAGGTGGTGCACGAGCTTGCGCGCGACCTCGATGCCGTGCGCGAGGTACGTGGCGCCGATGACGGCTTCGAGACCGTCGGCGAGGATGCTCGCCTTGTCCCGGCCGCCGGTGAGCTCTTCGCCCTTGCCCAGCAGCAGATGCGCCCCGAGCCCGCCCTCGCCGAGCCCGCGCGCGACGCCGGCCAGCGCGTGCATGTTGACGACGCTGGCGCGCAGCTTCGCGAGCTGCCCCTCGGGCAGGTCGGGGTGGGTGGTGTAGAGGTGGTCGGTGACGACGAGGCCGAGCACCGCGTCTCCGAGGAACTCCAGTCGCTCGTTCGGCGGCAGGCCGCCGTGCTCGTACGCGTACGAGCGGTGGGTGAGCGAAAGACGGAGCAGCTCGGGGTCGAGAACGACCCCGAGCGCCTCGAGCAACGATGCGGGATCGGCCGCGGGTCCTCCGACGGGCTTACCCCCCATGGTCGGCTGCCCGCTCAGGCGGGCTCGACGACCTGGCGGCCGTTGTGCTGGCCGCAAGCCGGGCAAGCGACGTGCTGGATTTTCGGCTGGCGGCAGGCGCGGTTGGAGCAAGGCACCAGCTGAACCGGAGCCGCCTTCCACTGGCTGCGGCGGGAGCGCGTGTTGGATCGCGACATCTTCCGCTTCGGGACGGCCACGAGTAGATCTCCTTCAAACGGTCTGCTCGCGGATGCGAGCGAACTTACTTCTCCCGGATCGAGCTGGACGCTCGTCAGGCTTGCTCTCCGGAGCCGTGCGCAGGCTTTTCGCCCGCGTTCTCGTCGAATCGCTCGACCAGCGCGGCCCACCGAGGGTCTATCTTCTCATGCCCGTGTCCGGGCTCGAGATCGGCCCACTTGACGCCGCATTCGATGCACAGTCCCGGGCAGTCCTCGCGGCACAGCGGGGCGAGCGGAAGCGCCAGCACCACGGCGTCGCGGACGGTCGGCTCGAGGTCGATCCGGTCGTCGACCAGGCGAGGGATCTCGTCCTCGTCGGTGGTCTCCTCGGTGGCCGAGCCCGGATAGGCGAACAGCTCGGTGAGGTCGGCCTCGACGTTCTCGGTGACCGGGTCGAGGCAGCGCGAGCACTCGCCGGTCGCCACGGCCGCGGCGGTGCCGGTGACGAGGACGCCCTCGACGACGGATTCGAGCATCAGGTCGAGCTCGACCGGCTCGCCTTCGCGGATTTCGAGCACGCCGGGGACGCCGAGCGAGACCGGCACGGGCGCGCTGCGGCGCAGCTCCCGGCTGAGTCCCGCGCGGCGGCCGAGTTCACGGGTGTCGACGACCCACGGGCTGCGGTCGCCGAGCTGCGCGGGGCGGGGGTTCTGGGCAGGGTTTTCGGACATCGCCTACCAGCGTACGCAGCCCCCGCAACCTCGTTAGAGGAGGCCAGGTCTCGTGAGTGCTGATCCCGGTTCCAACCGGGATCAGCACTCACGAGACCCCCGCCGCCCGAAGCCTGCCTCACAAGGTCTCAAACCTGGTAGTCGTACAGCGTCGAGCGGCCGCCGCCGTGGCCGGTCGAGGGCGAACGCAGGTGGTTGCGGCCCGAATCGACGGTGCGCAGCGTGGTGGCCAGCAGCTCGGAGAACTCGGCCAGTTTGCCGTCCACGTACGCGTCGCAGTCGGCGCGCTGGCGGTCGGCTTCGGCGTGCGCCTCGTCGACGATGCGCGCGGATTCGGCGTGCGCGGCCTGCACGACCTCGGTCTGCGAGACGAGCCGGGCCTGTTCGGCGCGGGCGTCCTCGATCGCGCGGTCGTAGGCGTCGCGGCCGGCCTGGACCATCCGCTCGGATTCGGCGCGGGACCGTTCGGTGAGGTTCTGGTACTCGGCCTGCCCGCCCGCGACCATGCGCTCGGCCTCGTTGTGCGCGTCGCCCAGCATCTGTTCCGCGCGGGCGCGCGCGTCGGCGAGGATGCGCTCGGCCTCGGACGTGGCGTCCGACACGGTCCGCTCGGCTTCCTCGTTCGCGCCCGAGACGGTCTCCCCCGCCTCCTTGCGCGCGGCGAGCAGCAGGTCGTCGCGCTTGTCGAGCACGTCCTGCGCGTCGTCCACTTCGCCGGGAAGCGCGTCGCGGACGTCGTCGAGCAGCTCGAGGACGTCGCCGCGGGGCACCACGCAGCTGGACGTCATGGGAACCCCACGGGCCTCTTCGACGATCGTGACGAGCTCGTCGAGTGCCTCGAAAACCCGGTACACGGCCACTCCCTCAAGCAGTTTCCCCGATCACTGGCTTCCAGTCTGCCCGCTTCGCAGCCTGAACCGGTGAACGAGCACCCGACCGGGCGTGTCCTGGCCCCCGCGCGGAAGGAGCGGCCTCACCCGCCGGTGGGGCCGCCCCTCGCGCACTGGCATCAGCCGTTGAGATCGATCTTCTGGAAGGTGGCGTAGTGGTCCGGCGTGTACACGAGCTCGCCGCCCTTGCCGGAGATCACGCGGTCTTCCGAGCCGACGTCGTACAGCGTGTAGTAGCCGGCGTCGCACGCGGGCAGGACGCCCTCGCGGTTCTCGTAGGTCGTGCCGTCGTCGAGGGTGCCCTGGCGCACGCCGTCGACGACCTGCCTGGCGTCGGCGGACAGCGTCGAGTAGCCGACCGGGCTCAGCTTCGAGAGGTCGCCGCACTTCGTCGGGGTGGTGCCGCCGTCGATGTCGATGACCTGGAACGACTTGTAGTGGTCGCCGGTGTAGAAGTACTCGCCGCCCTGGCCGGTCACGATCCGGCGGGTGCCGCGGTTGCTCGAACCGGGCGTGGGCACGGTGTACTCGTGGTAGTAGCTCGACGCGCAGGAGGGCAGGATCCCCTCGCGGTTGGTGAAGACGACGCCGTCGTTCTTCGGGTACGGGAACGGTCCGTTCGTCTGGATGAGCTTGTAGGTGTCAGTCGCCTGCGCGGGCAGCGCGGACAGCTTGACGTGCGTGAAACCGGACAGATCCCCACAGGAGTTCTGCTTCGGCTGCACGGACGCCGGAGCCGCCGGGGACAGCGGCACGGCCGCTGCGGCGGTGCCGAACCCCAGGAAACCGACCAGCAGTGCGAAAAGGACACCGACTATGCGGCTGCGGTTGTTGGTCATTTTCGGACGGTAACCCGGTCGGGTGGTCTGAAGAATGACGCGAGGTGAACAGCTTCGGGCCGCGGCCGAAATCCCGACGAAGGCAGTAATCCGTTCAGGCTAAATCGGCCGCTGGGCTGGCCTTTCGGCCGGACGCGGTGCTCAGTCCCGCTTGGCGTAGACCGCGACGAGGCGTTCGTACACCACCGGCGGCACCAGGTTCTCGATGTCGCCGCCGAGCGCCGCGATCTCCTTGACCAGCGAGCTGGACACGAAGCCGTACGCCGGGTTGTTGGCCATCAGCAGCGTTTCGAGGCCGGTGAGCTCGCGGTTCATCTGCGCCATCTGCAGCTCGTAGTCGAAGTCGCTGACCGAGCGCAGGCCCTTCGCGACCGCGGCGATGTCGTTGTCGCGGCAGTAGTCCACGAGCAGGCCCTGCCACGAATCGACGCGCACGTTCGGCAGTTTCGCGGTGATCTCGCGCAGGATCTCCATGCGTTCCTCGACGCTGAAGAGGCCCTTCTTGCTCTTGTTCACCCCCACCGCGACGACAACCTCGTCGAAGAGCGCCGAAGCCCGCTCGATGATGTCGAGATGTCCGTTGGTGGCCGGATCGTAAGAACCGGGACAGACCGCACGCCGCATGGCGCGGACGCTATCAAGCCGCGCCGCCACGCGCGCTCTCGTGACGACTGCGTCACACCTCAGATGAGCTGTCGTACTCAGCCCAGTACAGCGCCGTATCGCCGTAGCGCTTGTCGCGAAGCGGCTTGAACGTCGACGGCCAGTCCGGAGCACCGTCGCGCGCAGCCCGTTCGATCACTGTCAACGCGCCTTCGGTGAGCCAGCCACCGCTGTGTAGCGAAGCGAGCACTGCGCCCAGCGAAGCAGCGTCGACCACGTACGGCGGATCTGCGAGCACCACGTCGAACTGCACCGTCGCAGGCGCAGCGACCACTGTCTCTACTTGGCCAGCGCGCACCGTGCCGCCTAGCCGCAACTCCGCGACGTTGCCGCGAAGCACGTCTGCCGCCCGGCGGTCGGCCTCCACGAACCACGCGTCCGCAGCACCGCGCGAAAGCGCTTCGAGGCCGAGCGCGCCCGAGCCGGCGTAGAGGTCGAGCACACGGGCTCCGTCCAGCTCACCGGCCACTTCGAGGGCGTTGAAGAGTGCTTCCCGCACCCGCTCCGACGTCGGGCGGGTGCCTTTGGGCGGCACCTTCAGCCGCCGTCCGCCCGCCTTCCCCGCCACGATCCTCGTCACCCGGCCATCTTCGCCCAAGGTCGCGATGTGGCGTTGGGCAGGACTTGCCGAACCCGCGCGCGCGGGCGCGTAGAGTCGTTCTTCGCCCTCCAGAGGCGCGTTGATGGAGTTCAAGGGAGCGTTGCGTGTCGGAACCCCGGGTGAGACGGGCTGAGATCGCCGTCGAGCAGGCACACGTCGACCGGGTCTACACGCGGCTCGCCGAGCTGCGGACCCAGGCCGAGGCGATGCGGGCCAAGGGCTACGAACTGGGCCAGGGCGCACAGCGCGAAGCGATCTTCGAGCAGGCGTCGATGCTGTTCGAGCGCGACATGATGGTCTACCACGCGAACCAGACCCTGCAGACGCTCGACGCCGAGTACGAAGGCCTGGTCTTCGGCAGGCTCGACCACCTCGACCGCGAGCACATCTACGTGGGCCGCCTCGGCATCCGCGACACCGAGTTCGACAACCTGGTCACCGACTGGCGCGCGCCCGCGGCCGCCGCGTTCTACCAAGCGACCGCCGAAGAGCCGATGGACGTCGTGCGTCGCCGGGTGATCCGCTGCTCCGGGCAGACAGTGCTGGACGTGGACGACGACGTGCTGATCGCCGACGCCGTGCCCGAGGACATGCAGATCGTCGGAGAGGGCGCGCTGATGGCCGCGCTCGGCCGCTCGCGCGGCGAGAAGATGCGCGACATCGTGGCCACGATCCAGAAGGAACAGGACGAGGTCATCCGCGCGCCGTGGCGCGGGGTCACCGAGATCACCGGCGGTCCGGGCACCGGCAAGACGGCCGTCGCGCTGCACCGTGCCGCGTACCTGTTGTACCGGCACCGTCGTCAGCTCGGCGGCGCGGGCGTTCTCGTGATCGGCCCTTCGGGCGTCTTCACTACGTACATCTCGCGCGTGTTGCCGTCGATGGGCGAAACGAACGTAGAGCTGCGCGCGCTCGGCGAAGTCCTCGACGGTCTCGAAGCGACGCGACAGGACACAGCCGCGCTGGCCGCGATCAAGGGTTCGCTTCGGATGCGAAAGGTGCTTCTGCGCGCGTTGCGCGAAACTCCTCCCGAAGCGCCGGCGGAGCTGAAGATCGTCTATCGCGGCGAAGTACTGAAGCTCACTGCGCGCGAGTTAGACAAGGTACGGCGCAAGGCGCACACGCAGGGCGCGCCGCCGAACCGGTCGCGCGTACGCGTGGCAGAGCTGCTGCTGGCCGCGTTGGCGGACAAGGCCGAGGAGTACGCGAAGGCGGACGGCAAGGAGATCGACCGCGCGGAGCTGATCAATGATCTCGGCGAGCGCATCGACTTCCACCGCTTCCTCGTGGTGTGGTGGCCGGTGCTGTACCCGGCGCAGGTGCTTAAGTGGCTCGGTGCCGAGAAGCGGATGGCCGCGGCGGCGAAGGGCATTCTGAACCGCAACGAGATCAGCCTGCTGTCGGCTGATTTCGCGGACCGTTCGCGCGGCTGGTCGGTCGCCGACGTCGCGTTGCTGGACGAGTTGCGCGTGCTGGTCGGGCCGGAGCCGAAGCGCCGCCGTCGCCAGACCGTGGTCGAGGTGGCCCCGGAGCGCGGCAGTTCCGGAGGCGCGCCGCACCGTCCGGAGCACTACGACGAGTACTCGCACGTGGTCGTCGACGAATCACAGGACCTTTCGCCGATGCAGTGGCGGATGATCGGCCGTCGCGGCAAGTACGCGAGCTGGACCGTCGTGGGCGACCCGGTGCAGAGTTCGTGGCCGGATCCTGGCGAGGCGGCGCAGGCGCGCGACCAGGCGTTCGGTGTGAAGACCACGCGACGGCGCTTCACGCTCCGCACGAACTACCGGAACTCGGCGGAGATCTTCGACCTGGCGGCGAAGGTTGTGGCGGGCCATGCGAAGGCCGACGAACTGCCCAAGGCCGTGCGCACCACCGGAATCGAGCCGGAGGTCCGGCCGGTCGACCAGGCGGCGCTGGCGACGGCGACGCAGAGCGCGGCGAAGGAACTGCTCGGCGCGGTCGAGGGCACGGTCGGGGTGATCACCGCCATGGACCGCGTAGAAGAGGCCGAAGGCTGGCTCGCCGGGCAGGCCGACGAGCGGCTCAAGGTCGTCGGCAGCCTCGATTCGAAGGGCCTTGAGTACGACGCGGTCGTGCTGGTCGAGCCGATGGACCTGGTCACCGAGTCCTCGACTGGGCGGCGCGTGCTGTATGTCGCGCTCACCCGGGCGACGCAGCAGCTGATCGTGCTGGCGTCCAACCCGGACTGGCTGCCGGACTCGTGAGTGGCGATCACGGTCAGCACCGTGATCGCCACTCACGAGGCGCGACGGGAAGGGAACGCCCGCCTCGCGCGTTACTCCCTCTGTGACCTCCCTGCCTGACGTGCCGCTGTCCGTGCTCGACCTGTCCCCCGTTTCCGAAGGGAAGGGGGTCGGCGAGGCGCTGCGCAACACGCTCGATCTCGCCCGCAACGCCGAGCGGCTGGGCTATCACCGGTACTGGCTCGCCGAGCACCACAACATGCCGGGCATCGCCAGCTCGGCCACAGCGGTGCTGATCGGGCAGGTCGCGGACGCCACCGAGAGCATCCGCGTCGGGTCCGGCGGGATCATGCTGCCGAACCACGCGCCG
Organism: Amycolatopsis rubida; assembly: GCF_900115345.1. Lineage (GTDB taxonomy): Bacteria > Actinomycetota > Actinomycetes > Mycobacteriales > Pseudonocardiaceae > Amycolatopsis > Amycolatopsis rubida. Next base: position 23,209 of record NZ_FOWC01000004.1, read on the forward strand.
CTCGTGGTGGCTGAGCAGTTCGGCACGCTGGAGGCGTTCCACCCGGGCCGGATCGACCTGGGCATCGGCCGCGCGCCGGGCACCGACCAGCGCACCGCGCTCGCGCTGCGCGGGCCGGGCGGGCTGTCCGCGGAGAACTTCCCCGAGCACCTGATGGAGCTCATCAGCTACTTCGAGCCGGACGCGGCGCGCGGCGTCAACGCGGTCACCGCCGAGGGCAACAAGCCGCCGGTGTGGCTGCTCGGCTCTTCCGGCTTCAGCGCGCAGCTGGCCGGACGGCTCGGGCTGCCGTTCTCCTTCGCGCACCACTTCGCCGCCGAGAACACGATTCCGGCGGTACGGCTGTACCGCGAGAACTTCCGTCCGTCCGAGGTGCTTTCCGAGCCCTACGTGATGCTGGGTGTGCAGGTGATCGCCGCCGAGACCGACGAGCGCGCGGAGTACCTGGCCGGGCCGAGCGGGCTGACCTTCCTCAGCCTGCGCCGCGGTCGTCCGATCGCGCTGCCGACGCCGGAGGACGCCGCCGAGTACCCGTACACCGAAATGGACCGCGCGTTCCTCGCCGAGCGGTTCGGGTCGAGCATCGTCGGCGGGCCGGAGAGTGTCCGGAAGGGACTGGACCAGCTGCTGGCCGACACCGACGCGAACGAGCTGATGATCACCACGATGGTGCACGGCCATGAGGAACGCGTGCGTTCGTACGAGATCGTCGCGGACCTGAAGCGCTGATGGAGGTCTTCGACTGGCACGGGCAGCAGGTGCGGTGGTCCCGGCAGGGTTCGGGGCCGCCGCTGGTGTTCTGCCACGGGACGCCGTGGTCGTCGAAGCTGTGGGAGCCGATCGCGTCGACATTCGCGCCGGACTTCACCGTGTACCTGTGGGACATGCCGGGCTACGGCAGTTCCACCATGGCCGAGGGACAGGACGTCTCGCTGGCCGCGCAGGGCGAGACGTTCGCCGCGCTGCTGGACCACTGGGGCCTCGACGAGCCGGACGTGGTGGCACACGACTACGGCGGCGCGGTCAGCCTGCGCGCGTTTCTGTTGCACGGCGCGGCTTACCGGTCGCTGGCGCTGGTGGACGTCGTCGCGCTGGCCCCGTGGGGTTCGGAGTTCTTCCGCCTGGTGGCGGAGAACGCGGGGGTGTTCGCGCAACTGCCGCCGAATCTGCACGAGGCGCTGGTGCGGGAGTACATCGCCGGTGCCGCCCACCGTCCGTTGTCCGCCGAAGCACACGACATGCTCGTCGCGCCTTGGCTCGGTCCGGCGGGGCAGGCCGCCTTTTACCGGCAGATCGCACACGCGAACCTGGTGGAAGGTATATTAACACTGTGGCGAGGCTACTAGGTAGGGTCCGGCTCTCCCGGGACACGGACGAGAGCACTAGCCCGGAACGCCAGATTGAGCACATCGAAAACTACGCGGCCATGAACGATCACGAGATCACAGGCTGGGCGATTGATCTTGACGTCTCCCGGTCAGTGAACCCGTTCGAGGCTCCGGAGCTGGGTCCCTGGCTCACCGATCCCCTCAAGATCGACTCATGGGACCTGGTGGCTTCCTGGAAGCTGGACCGGGTGGCTATCGGTTCGGTCTACCTGTCCAAGATGATCGAGTTCTGTAACACGTACCGTAAGAACCTCGTCTCGGTGACCGAATCATTCGACCTTAGCACGTGGATCGGGCGGATGATCGCTCAGAATATCGCGGCCGTAGCCGAGGGCGAATGGGAATTGATCAGGGATCGGAATGCGGGCTCAGCAGCCAAGCTTCGCAAGGACGGGCGTTGGCGCGGAGGCAGGGCCAATTACTGGCTGAAGCCCAAGCGCCGAGGCAAGGGTTATTGGCTGACCCTTGACCCTGAAACCTCGCCAGTCATGCGGGAGATCATCCGGCAGTACCTCGCACACAACCCGATCGATTCGATAGCCCGTTCGCTGAGCATCGATCCCGACAACCCGGGCGGCGGATACCTCACCCCAGCCGAATACCTCAGGCACCGTAAATGCCGGAGCCTGGATCTCGAAGACATGGACTACCCCGAGAGCCGGAGGCCCATCACAGGGGCGGTATGGAACCCGCAGTCAATCCGCGAACTTCTCTTCAGCCCCGCTTTGCTCGGATTCCAGGAACATGAGGGGAGGATGGTCCGGGACGAGAACGGAAACCCTATCCCGGTCGGCGAGGCCCTGATAACCCCATCCGAATTCGAGCAGATCATGGCCGAACGCGACCGCAGAGCCGCACTCCGGGACAACGGGGTCACCGAACGAGAGGCGAACGCCGGACCCTTGCTCCGAATCGCCGTATGCCCAGAGTGCGGAACCAATCTCCACTACCGGACCCAGCGCAAGGTACTCGCTGACGGATCGGAGACCGAATATCTGTACTACAAGTTCTATTGCAAGCACGGTCCGATACTCCGGGCAGAAGAACTGGAAGAGGAAGTTCACGCACTGTTCCTCATGGCTCTGGGACCTTTGCAACAGGTAGAACGAGTGTTCATCCCCGCATCCGACAACACACTTGAGATCGAAAATTCCCGGAAAGCCCTGGATGAGTTGTACACGGAGCGGGCGGAGGTCAAGTCCGAGACTGCGAAGGAAGCCATCAAGGCGGCTATCCGGTTCCAGGATACCCGACTCGCCGAACTGGAGAAGACCCCGAAATCGGAAGCCCGGTACGAGTACATACCCAAGGGCCGGAGCTACTTCCAGGCTTGGAATTCCATGGACGAATCCGAGCGACGGAATCTGATCCTGGAATCCGGCATAACGGTAGCTGTTCACCCCAAGGGATCGAACAGGAATTGGAGCTTCAATCTCGATCTCCAGGTCCCCCATGACATGAGGGAGAGGCTGGGGCTTCCGGTTAACGGACCGATAGAGAACGCGTTCCCGATGCTGAACATCCTGAAGCGGATGCCCGGATTCCACCACGAAGGATCGGGACCGAAACCCACACCGTTCACCGATGCTGAGCAAGCGGTAATCAAGGCTATGTTCTCCGGAACCGAGGACGAGCGAGCCGCAGTGAGGGACGAATTCGTGAAGCTCACAGGATGGGGGCTTCGCTAGGAATCGAGTTCCGCGAGTTTCTTCCTTCGGCCCGCCCATTCGGCCTCGCGCCAGGATTCAGGCATGGACCGGATTGCTTCCCGTGCGATCCGGGCCGCTTCTTTGTTCTCGCCCAGCGCATGAAGGACGAACGCCCGTTGTCCGTGAAAGAAACTCGGCACGTACCAGTATCCCGAGGACGGGAGTTCGTCCGGATCATCGGGAAGCCGGTCCATGAGTTCATCCGCGTGGCTCAGGGACTGGAGAGCTTCGGTTTTAAGCCCGTCCTTGGCGAGGACTTCGGCCCGCTGGAATTCGTTGTACGTCCTCAGGCCGATATTCACCCTGTGATCCCTGCCCGCAGCTTCGTTCAGGGACTCGGCACTCCGGAGGTCGTCCTTCCTCAGGCTCCAGTACGCGGCGAACGAGAGGGCCAAGGACAGGCGCTCGGCGTCATCGACCTGAAGTGCGAGACTCTGGGCCCGGTCCAAATGCCTTTGAGAGTCAGTCCAAAGCCCCAGGGGAATGCTCAGCCACCCGAGATACTGTTCCAATTCGCTCAGAAGCCCAACGGCTTCGGCCCGGACTGGACCCTGAGAATTCCGGGCCAGTTTCTCGACCATGGACCGCTGAGCTTCGATTGTGGAGACCACTTCCCCGGCGCTGGTCGCGTCCTCCAGCCTCCGGACCGAGGCCAGGACATCCGCTATCGCGGCGAGGGCCTTGGAATCGGTCTTCACAAGCCCCGAGAGGGCCTGGGAGACCCGTTCCCGGTCCTTGGCGCTCACCAGGCCAAGATCCCTCTCCGAGCCTCCCAGGATCGAGCACAGAGCCGCCCGGACCAGAGCCGAGGGCCTGCGGACCAGGCCCCGTTCGAGCTTGCCCAGGTGGTTGGAGTCGAAGGCCGAGAGTCTTCCCTTGGGGTCCTGGGCGGTGATCCAGTCCCGGACCAAGGCTGACAGCTCATCCCGGCCCATCGGAGTGCCCGGGTACAGGCGCGACGACATCGCCTCCCGTGCCTGCCGGAGCTGGTTGTTCGGGTCCGGGACCATGGCCCTGAGTCTATCTTCCCCGGTCTTCCCCTGGATCTTCCCTTCACGGTGAGTCACCTCCCTTAGACGCTCAGGTCATGAGTACGGGTCCGCGCTACGCAGGCAGGTCATCCGAGTTCGCACTCCGGATCTTCAAGCACGAAGCCCACCAATACCGGAAAAGCGAAATCAGAGACCGAACCCTGCCTTGGCTGGTCCCCTGGTGCTCCGAGGGTTCCGAAAACCCGGTCCGTCATCCGCGATGGGAGATCACGGCCACCGGGTTCCGGGATGCCGAATGGTGCAGGGCCTGCATTCAGAAACCGATGCGATGAGCGACTACGCGATCCGGGTTCACGGTAATTTCCAGCCCGTGGCCCACTACTACCGAGTTTCAGTTCTCAACGATCCGGAGGCCGAATGGGCGGACACCTGGTGCACGGAGAAAGAGCCTTACCCGCACAGACACAGGATCTCGGATCTGAGATCGACTCGGAAACCCGGGGACGGACGTTGTGACAACTGTTTTCAAGGGAGAAGAAATGGGATGGCTGATCACTGACCACAACGAGGTGTACGAGGACGGAGAGGGGAAGCTGATCGAGCGGAACGGGTGCGAGATCCCGATGACCATGGACCAGCTCAAAGCGATGAGGGCCTGGCGCACGGAGCAAGAGCGAACTCTGGAACCCGCGCCTGAGATCGCCCGCCCTGTGCTCGAACACATTGCCTAACCCTCATTCCCGGCCCCCGGTCTCATCCCCCTCGGATCGGGGGCCTTCTCATGACCGATTGGAAGCAGGATGCGGAGCTTGCAAGCTCCGTGCACAAGAAGCCTAAGCCGTACGTCGCGATGCTGATTGCCCGGAGTGTCGAGGAGGGTTCTGGAGGCCCCCGGACTGGCTCAAAATGCGCCAGTTACAGAGAGTATTCTGAGGTGTCCGGGTTGTCTCGGAACACGATCGCCAAGTACCTGGCCGTCTGGGACCACATGGCGGAAGCCGGGACGGTCGAAGACCGCAAGGAACTAGCACCCGGTCAGGACACAAAGGTCCCCGACATCGCGCTGACTCATCCCCGCAGCACGCAGCTGCTCCACAGCCTCCAGACGTTCAGCCTTCGGGATTCGGATGCGGTCCGTGCCGAATATTTGTACCAAGGATTGTATCACTTCTGAACCGAGCAGGTACGTGGAAGGTAAACCCCGCGTCCAAGGGCTGAACCGGGGAGGGAGGGTACACCCCCCAGGGGTGCAGAGACCATGATCCACAGTTCTTGATCGAATACTGGTCACTCGCATCATTGGTCTACTCGTTCTCGACTTGATCAAGGCTTTGACCTGGTAGAACAGATCGCCGGCGTTTGGCCGCGGAGCATGATTGGTCTAGGTCGAGAGTGTGTGGTCCTCGGTCTGAGCCCTCGTGTGCCCGGCCCTTCTCGGCCTCCGCTGCGCTCCGGCCCCGGGCACTCCAGGCGCAAGGGCCTCGGCCTGTATGGATCATGGACTCTGATCGCTCCGAGATCTGGCCGGGGGAGACTTCGTCTCCACTCCCCCGGACCAGCCTCTCCACTGCCTGGGCACGAGGTCCGAACGCACAAGATCCACACACCCGGACCAGGGTTCCCGTACTGCCCGCCTTCGGCGGGGGCCGGATGATCTGATCTGGGCATGTGGATCTTGTACTCAATGGCCTGGGTAGCCGGGCTAGTCCACCCCTAGCGAAGCGGGAATAGGGGTGGCTAGAACCGGCCTGAGATTCTGATCTTGGTCTGATCCCCGTGAAGGGAATGAGGATCTTGAACGTGGGGGTGTGGTGTGAGGAACGAACACCTATAGGGGGCTCACCACCACCACCCCACCGACGCTACTTCCTCGACCAGGCTGCCTCGGCTCCGTCGCCGGTTCGGGACACCAGCCCGGACAGAGCGCCCCGCATCAACGCCTCCCGTGCCGACGCCTTGGTCTTCCCGAACTGGTCTGCGAGCGCCTGGGCCGTGTCGCTGAGCCCCATTCCCTGACAGTTCGCCACCACCCACTCGGCCTGAGCCAAGCGGGCATCCTGGGTGTCCTGAGCGCGCTTCCGCTTCTTGGCCGTCTTGCCTTCGTCCTGATCATCCTTGGAATCCCACGGTCCGCGACTGATCACCTGTTGATCGGTGCCAGGCCCCGGCGACGCGATGAGTTCCTGATCTTGGTCCAGGCGATTGCCCCGGATGATCATGGCGAGGTTTCCGCCCCGGAACTTCCGGCGGTTCGTCTGTCGGACCTGAATCCAGACGCGGGACTTCTGGACCGAGTTCGAGAGCCCCATCGGCGGGGCCCCGGTGACGTAAGCGCCCTTCTCCGTCTCGTGATGCAGCACTACGACCGGGATGCCTATCCGCGTGAGCCGGGTCAAGCCGTCGAACACCGTGGTCATGGCTTCTGCCGCGTTCGTGTCCCCGGTCGCGCCCATGAGGTTGTCCAACACCACGAAGTTCCGGCCCTCGGCGATGAGGTGTTCGGTCAGCGCCTCCCATTCCTCCGGCCGCGCGGTGCGGCCGATGTAGTAGAACCCGAGATCGTCTGACTCCGCGTACGGGTAGATGCGCTCCCCGTACTCTTCCTCAGAACCCGGGTCCGTGCACAGGATCGCCGGTCGCCAGAGCTTCGACCGGTCAACGGGCTCCATGCCGAGGAACTTCCGGCCCTTGAGCATGAGCGACAGGACCATACTGGCCACAAGGTACGACTTACCCACCTTGCTGCGGCCGTAGATCATGGTCACGGACGAACACACGGTCTCGGGGAAGACCCACGGTTCTGTGGCCTGCGCCCGCTCCCACGCCTGTTTGAGGGAGGTGTACGGGAACCGCGTCACTACGTCGATGGTCACTTGGCCCCCAGCTCGAAGCGGATCAGTTCGTGGCGTGCACCCGCGTTCCGGCAACTTCCCCCACAGTAGAAGGGATCCGACATCTGCCGTAACTTCGCTCGGGCCCTGACTTCGTCATCGAACAGGTATACGTCCGGATACGAGGAAGACCACCCGATCTTAAGCCAGTGGACCACGGCGTACTGTCCGCGACCCTTGATGTCCGCACGGGTGCCCCAGACGCACCGCGCCATCGCGAACCCGGTCCGGTGATTCTTCGTGCAGTGGTGCTCACGGCGTACCTTCATGATTCTCGTCCTTTCGTTGGGTTTACAGGGATTCGGTGTTCGGATCGATCGGAGGAAGCTCTTCGGGTCCGGGGATCAACTTGTCCGGCAAGGGTTTCCGGGTCACGGCGTACAGGACGTGGGTGTCTCGGTAGCAGGATCCGCAGCAATCCCAGTTGAGCACCTTCTCGGCCTCGGCCTCGGAGTCCACGACCACGCACGAGAGCAGGCGGCAGGGATGGACCACCAGCAACCGGCCCGTGCGTCCCTGGATCGGCCTGGAGCCCGGGAATGCGCATCTGGCCCAGGAGACCGCTGTCCGGTGCTTCCTCGTGCACCTGTGGCCCAGGACCGGGACCACGCTCGGGACCTGGACCGGATCGGGGATGTACCGGGTGCTCATCGGCCCACCGCCTGGACCAGAAGCACGGCCCACCACGCGAACGCGGCCAGGGTCCCGAGGATCAGCACGAGGTCCAGCCAGATCCGAGACTTCATGCGGAGACCTCCTTGCGCACGAACGAAAGCCAGTTCTTGTAGGCGTCGAGCGAGGGCCATGCCCTGCATACGTCCCCAGGCTTCTCGGGGCGGACTTTCCAGCCGTCCACCACGGTCCCTACGGTCAGGTGCACAGCTCCCCGGGCGAGGACGCCAGGGCCCGGCTTCTCGTCCTTCCCCGCGCGCCTGAACCCGCATGACGGGCATTCCCATGGCTTGCGGTTCCACGATTTCTTGGCCTGGGGTCGTGCGTCTTCGGTGTCTGTCATCTGATAATCTCCTTGTACGGTAGTAAAAGGGGCCTGAGAGGCCCGTCCGTGGACGTAGATCATCGATCCCATGTCCTTGGCAGGACTGGACTTCAGAGCCCGCGTACGGGCTTCTCAGGCTTGGTACGGGGCGGCTAGAAGCTCATCAGGCGCAGCTCTGTTTCGAGTTCTTCGATCTCGCCTTCGAGGTCAGCCACTTGATCTTCCAGCTCTTGAACCCGTATCAGGGCTTCGTTTCGTTCGATCCGGTACCGGGCGGCTTGTCGCCAGTTTTTCTTGATCTTCAAGAAGATCTCCCGGTCGATCACGGTCCCGATCCGCAGCCTCCGATCAGATTCCGATGTCATCGAGAGCCCTCAGGAGCGGGTCGGTTCGTTCGAGCGGGTCCGTGGTGCCAGCCGCCGGGTTCCGGGGCGCACCCGGAGGACCGGGATCGACTTCCGGGGATTCGGGCTCCGGCTCGGGCATGAGTCCGGCGTCGGCGAACGCCTTGGCGATCGGGTCCGTCATTTCAGTTCCCCAGTTCCTGGCGCAAGATGGCCTGTTCGATCTTGGACTGCGGAACGCGGTGACCGATCCGCGTGCCCGGACGTTCGAGCTTGTTCAGGCCGCCGCGCTGATCCACCCAGAACCATTCCTTCAAGGTCGACCAGCCGTCCAAGGCCGCCTGAACCGCTTCCGGGCTCCGGACGACCAACTCGAATCCGTGTTCCTCGGCGTACGCCACGGCCTTCTTGATGCCCTTGAGCGAGGCCCAATCTACGTTCGTGTACCAGGCGGCCCGGTACGCGTCAGGCTCGTCGCCCGGGATCGAGGTGAACAAGGCCGTGTGGACCCACGCCTCGCTGAATCCGCGCATGGAGTCCGGCAGGCTCACGATCGCGGGACGGGCGTAGTTCAGGACTGCCTTGACCAGCCGGGGAAGCCGCTCGAAGTCCTCGCGCAAGCCCACGATGTTGCGAGCCTTGTCGCCCCGGAGCACAGATTCCTCGCCCAGGTCCACCAGCTCGAAGCCTTCGACCCCGGTCACCAACCGGGACCAGGTGGCCTGGAGTTCGGCCCACAGCGCCGAGACGAGTTCCTTATAATGTTTGGCCTTGGCAGCGCGTTCCGCAGCCTGAGCCGCCGACAACAGCTCCGTGTAATCGATCGCGTCGCCAGCCCTCAGCGAGCGGTACTCGGCCACGACCGTGGACGCCTCCTCCGGGGTCTTGACCTTCGCCGCGCGTTCCTTGAGCTTGTCCGGGATCGGAGTCGGAGCCTTCGCAGCCTTGGCCACCAGGTCCCGAGCGGTGGTTTCCTTGACCGGCACTCCGTCGCTCAGCCCGAGAGCGTGGGCCTCGCCGAGCAAAATGTCATAGGACATGGTTTCAGTGATTCCTTTCGGTTGACCGGGACGGATTCCCGGATTTCTGGCATTCGGGGCAGGTGCCCCCGACCCACATCCCCGTGCGCACGGGCAGGGCCTTTTCGCTCGGGTCGAGTTTCCAGCTCTCGGCGTATTCGATGAGGACGAGCTTCCGGCATCCTCGGCATGTGGCATGAGTGATCGGCCGGTAGGTCATTCGTGCTCGCTCGTGATCCGAAGAAGCTTCATGGTCACGTCGTACGAGGGTTTGCGTCTGCCTACCGCGTAGCTGGTCAGGGTCTCCGGGCTGATTGCCAACTCCCTGGCGAGTTCAGCCCTCGAACTTCGACGGTTGATAGCCGCGATCACGAGTTCTTGAGCGTTGTTGTACTTCATTCGTACACCTCCAATGAGCTTGAAAAAGGGCAGCCAGGATGACGGCCCGAATTTGGGTGTTGCGGACCAAGGCCACGATCGGCCAAGGGTTTGGGTGAATCAGCCCGGAGAGCGCGGTCTTCCCGCTCCGAATCCGGTAGTTCGATTCTAGCAAACGGGGTTCAAGTGAACACGCGCTCCAAGGTATGGCGTGTCGGTCTCACCGTGGCGGGTTATCCGATCACCGAGGGCAAGACCGACACCTCGCCGGTGCTGCCGGGTTCTTGACTGTGGTGCTCATTTCGATCCTTCTCTCTTGTCGATCTGGTTGGCGGCAGCGGACAGTACGCGAGCCAGCGTTGTGTGAGCGGGATGTCTGCCGCGACAGGTGACACGAATCAGCCCTTGACCTGGGGATCTCGGTGCCAGACACCGCCCTGGGCATCGCGCATGAAGCTGGTTCCCTGGCCGTTGCCCTGAACCCTCGCGTCCCACAGGCAGACGCCGGAGTCGGGCACCCAGTCTTCGGACAGGCACGCGGGCACGGTCAGGTCTGCGGGCTCAGGCGTCGAGTCGAGCCACCCGGCCGTTATCACCATGACCATGCCCACCGCGACGGCGAGGACCCCGGCGCACAGAACGATGATCGCCGTCAGACTGCGGTCCCTCGGCCCCGTCATCGCTGAACCCGCACCTTCGGGAGAGGCTTGTTCTTCCTGACGCTGTGCGCGGGCTTGCCGAGGGAATAGCACAGTCGGATCCCGCTTTCGCTGAGGGTTTCGCAGCGACCCTTGCTGCGCCCGCTCAGGAAGAGGACTTCCCACTTGTCGCCGCCGACGTACTCGTTGACGACCATCCGGACAGTGCGGTTGTGGTCGAGGTACCGTTCCCAGATCTGACCTTCGGTGATGATGATCGGCGCGCTCATCGGTCCGAGCCCTCCTGCTGGTTCCGGATCCAGGCGTGCCGGAGGTCAGCGGCCAGGGTCTCGTTCCCACCCGAGACCACGTGGACCAGCTCTGTGGCCTCATCCAGGCCCAGTGCCTCGACCACCTCGGTGAACGCCTTCACTTGCTCTTCGTTGATCATGTTCCGGCCTCTCAGGACTCTGGTTTACTATGAGCCAGATCCGCGCAGGCCGATCAGCGGTACACCGACGAAATCGAGCCGCGCTACCGCGACGTCAGCGTGCCCACGCTCGTGGTGTGGGGCACCGAGGACACCTGGATCCCGGTCGACCGCGCGCACCGGCTCGCCGGGACGATCCCGGGCGCCGGACTGGAATTGGTCCGTTCGGCCGGGCATCTCATCCACCTGGACGCGCCCGAGGCGCTGACCGCTTCGCTGCACCGCTGGCTCGCCCGCTGAAATATCCGGAAACCGCCGCACCGGTATTTATTTTCCGGCACTGACAACCGCATTCCCGGCAGTTGTCACAACCGTACAAGAATTCGGCGGTTACGACGCCGTGACCCCGCGGTACGGGGCAAGTTCTTGTCTGCGGGCAGGGCTCTCGTTAGCGTACTGACCAGTAACGAAACCGCACGGTAACCCCGCCGACTTTTCCGGACCGGTCCGATCCACCATTCGGACCAGCACCGGAACGGACGTTCGGCGGGCATTCCGCCGTGCCCGGAAATTGCTGGGAGGTCGGGCGATGGCGTTTCCCGGCGCCGCGGCGCTGCACCAGACCGGCCGGCTTTACGCGCTGGGGCTCGACGTCGTCCGGCTGACGTTCCGCCGTCCGTTCCAGTTCCGTGAACTCGTGCAGCAGTTCTGGTTCATCGCGAGCGTGTCGATCCTGCCGACCGCGCTGGTCTCGATCCCGTTCGGCGCGGTGATCGCGCTGCACATCGGGTCGCTGACCACGCAGATCGGCGCGCAGTCGTTCACCGGCGCGGCGAGCGTGCTCGCGATCATCCAGCAGGCCAGCCCGATCGTGACCGCGCTGCTGATCGCGGGCGCGGGCGGCAGCGCGATGTGCGCCGATCTCGGTTCGCGCACCATCCGCGAGGAGATCGACGCGATGGAGGTGCTGGGGGTTTCGCCGATCCAGCGGCTGATCGTGCCGCGGGTGCTGGCCGCGATGGGCGTGGCGGTGTTCCTCAACGGCATGGTCAGCGTGGTCGGCGTCCTCGGCGGCTACTTCTTCAACGTGATCATGCAGGGCGGCACCCCGGGTGCGTACCTGGCGAGTTTCTCCGCGCTGGCGCAGCTGCCGGACCTGTGGATCAGCGAGATCAAGGCATTGCTGTTCGGATTCGTCGCCGCGGTCGTCGCGTCGTATCGCGGCCTGAACCCGCGCGGCGGGCCGAAGGGCGTCGGCGACGCGGTGAACCAGTCCGTCGTGATCACGTTCCTGCTGCTGTTCGTGCTGAACCTGGTCCTCACCACGGTCTACCTCCAGCTCGTGCCGCCGAAGGGAAGCTGATGGCCACCCCGACTCCGACGCGCGTGCTTGAGGCCGTCGACCGCAGGCTGGGCTTCCTCGACACTCTCGGCGACCAGATCCTGTTCTTCCTGCGCGCGCTCGGCTGGGTGCCGCGCGCCGTACGCCGGTACCTGCGCGAGATCGTCCGCCTGCTGGCCGAGGTGAGCTTCGGCAGCGGCGCGCTGGCGGTGATCGGCGGGACCATCGGCGTGATGGTCGGGATGACGGTCGCGACCGGGACTGTCGTGGGGCTGCAAGGGTATTCGGCGCTGAACCAGGTGGGGACGTCGGCGTTCGCCGGGTTCATTTCCGCGTACTTCAACACGCGTGAGATCGCGCCGCTCGTGGCCGGGCTGGCATTGTCGGCGACGGTCGGCTGCGGGTTCACCGCGCAACTGGGCGCGATGCGGATCTCGGAGGAGATCGACGCGCTCGAGGTGATGGGCATCCCGAGCGTGCCGTATCTGGTGACCACGCGGGTGATCGCCGGGTTCATCGCGGTGATCCCGCTGTACGCCGTGGGCCTGTTGTCGTCGTATCTCGCGTCGCGGCAGGTCACGGTGTGGGGCTTCGGGCAATCGGCCGGCACCTACGACCATTACTTCCTGCTGTTCCTGCCGCCTGGCGACGTGCTGTGGTCGTTCGGGAAGGTGCTGATCTTCAGCGTCGTCGTGGTGCTCGCGCATTGCTACTACGGCTTCCGCGCGAGCGGCGGACCGGCTGGTGTCGGTGTCGCGGTGGGCCGGGCGGTGCGGACGGCGATCGTCGCGATCAGCGTGCTGGACTTCTTCCTCAGCCTCGCGATCTGGGGTGCCACCACGACCGTGCAGGTGGCCGGATGAAGCGGCGCTGGCACAAGACCGGAGTCCGCACCGCCGGGGTGCTGTTCCTGGCGGCGCTGTCGGCGTTCGTGCTGCTCACGGTGAAGATCTACAACAAGGACTTCATCACCACAGTCCCGGTGACGCTGCAGGCCGACCGAGTCGGCAACCAGCTGCGCACGGGTGGGCAGGTGAAGGCGCGCGGCGTCGTGGTCGGCGAGATCCGGGGCGTGCGCGCGATCCGCGGCGGCGCGGAGATCTCGCTGGCGCTGGAGCCGGAGCAGGTGAAATGGCTGCCGGTCAACGTGTCCGCGTTGCTGGTGCCCAAGACCCTGTTCGGCGAACGGTACGTCCAGCTGTCCATTCCGGACACCGGCCGGAAGCGCCCCTTGCGGGCCGGAGACGTGATCTCGCAGGACCGGTCGGCGAACGCGATCGAGCTGGAGCGCGTCTTCGACAACCTGCTCCCGGTGCTGAAGGCCGTGCAGCCGCAGAAGCTGTCCACCACGCTGACCGCGGTTTCCACGGCACTGCAAGGCCGCGGCGCACAGCTGGGCCAGACGCTGGCGACCGCCTCGGACTACCTGCGGCGGTTCAACCCGAACCTGCCGCAGCTGGACCAAAACGTGCGCGACCTCGCCACCGTCACCCAGATGTACGGCGACATCGCACCCGATCTGCTCGACGCGCTCACCGATTCGTCGGTCACCCTCGGCACGATCAACGCCAAGCGAACCGACCTCGGCTCGCTCTATCAGCAGGTCACCACGTCGTCGCGGGACCTGACGACGTTCCTGCGGCAGAACCGGCACAACATCATCGCGTTGTCCGCGGACAGCCGCCGTCCGCTCGAAATCGGCGCTAAGTACTCCCCCAGCTTCCCTTGCACTCTACAGGCGCTCACCGACTTAAAACCGTCGATGGACAAGGTCCTCGGCGCGGGAACGAAGGAACCCGGGCTGCACGTCGAGGTCACCGTGTCCACGTCGCGCGGGAAGTACGTCCCGGGCAAGGACGATCCGGCCTACACCGGGAAAACCGGCCCGCGCTGCTACCCAAGCGGGGTGACACCGGCCGCGGGCACTCCGGCGAGCGTGCCGTCGACCGGCGACCTCGGCATCGCGAATTCCCCGCAGGAGCAGCAGTTCCTGGCCCCGCTGCTCGCGCCTTCGCTGGGCGTTTCGACCGCTGACGTGCCGATGTGGAGCAGCGTGCTCGTCGGCCCGCTGTACCGCGGAACGGAGGTGACGGCGAAGTGAGAAACCTTGCCGATCCCCTGGTCAAAAGCCTGATCTTCATCCTGGTCACCGTCCTCGCGACAGTCGTTCTCGCCTTGTCGATCACCGGCGGCTCGGTCGGCGGAAGCCAGCGGTACGGGGCCACGTTCGTCGACGCCACCGCGGTGAACGTCGGCGATGACGTGCGGATTTCCGGGGTGAAGGTCGGGCAGATCGAAGGCCTCGACGTCGTCGGCCAGAACCGCGCGCATGTCAGCTTCTCGCTGGAGAACGGCCGCACGGTACCCGCCAACGTGACCGCGGTGATCAAGTACCGCAACATGGTCGGCCAGCGCTATCTCGCACTGGAACGCCCTCGCAACGCTGCCGGGGTGCTGCCGTCCGGCGGCGAAATCCCACTGGACCGCACGACTCCGGCGCTCGACCTGACCGACCTGTTCAACGGATTCAAACCGCTCTTCCAGGCGCTCTCGCCCCAGGACGTCAACGACCTGTCCGGCGAGATCGTCCAAGTGCTGCAAGGAGAAGGCGGCACGGTGACCGAACTGCTCCAGCACACCGGATCGCTCACCAGCACGCTCGCCAGCCGCGACCAGGTCATCGGCGAGGTGATCGGCAATCTGAACTCGGTGCTGAAAACCGTGAACGGCAAGGGAGATTCGCTCGCGACGCTGGTGTCGACCCTGCGTCAGCTCGTGTCCGGGCTCGCCGGGGACCGCACGGCGATCGGCGACGCGGTGTCCGGCCTGGCCGAGCTGACGCAGTCCACGAGCGGGCTGCTCACCGAGATCCGGCCAGGGCTGAAGGACAGCATCTCCGGTCTCGACGCGCTGACCCGGAACCTGAACAAGGGGGAGGCCGACGTGGACAAGGCACTGACCACGCTGCCCAAGAAGATGAACGGCATCGGCACGCTCGGGTCGTACGGCTCGTGGATGAACTTCTACCTGTGCGAAGCCGTCCTGGAGACGTCTCCGCCGCGCGGCGTGGCGGAGACCGCGGCGAGGTGTGGCGCGTGAAGTCGTTCCGGGAGCGCAATCCGCTCGTGCTGGGGATCGTCGGCAGCGTCGCGCTGGCCGCGGTGCTCACCGGCACGCTGAACTACAACCGCCTGCCCTTCCTCGGCGGTACCACCTACCAGGCCGAGTTCACCGAGGCCGCCGGGCTGCAGGCGGACGACGAGGTGCGGATCGCCGGGATCAAGGTCGGCGAAGTGTCCCAAGTGGACCTGGACGACGATCACGTGCTGGTCAGCTTCCGGGTCAAGAACGCCTGGATCGGCGACCGGACGTCGGCGCAGATCAAGATCAAAACGTTGCTGGGCCGCAAGTTCCTTGCCCTCGACCCGGCCGGGCGGGCGGAGCAGAACCCGGACCGGCCGATCCCGCGCGACCGCACGGTGACCCCGTACGACGTGACCGACGCGTTCAACGGCCTCGCCGACACCGCGGGCGCGATCGACACGAAGCAGCTCGCGACCAGCTTCTCCACGATCAGCGACACCTTCCGCAACTCGCCGCAGCACGTCCGCACCGCACTGGACGGGCTCAGCGCGCTGTCGAAAACGGTCTCCTCGCGCGACAACGAGATCGCCGAACTGCTGGCCAACGCACGCAAGCTGACCACCACGATCGCCAACTCGAACGACGACTTCGAGAAACTCGTCAAGGACGGCGACCTGCTGCTCACCGAACTGGACCACCGCCGCGACGCGATCCACCAGCTGCTCGTCGGAACCCAGCAGCTCGCCAAGCAGCTGTCCGGGCTCGTTTCGGACCACACCGCGCAGCTCGCTCCGGCGTTGCAGCAGCTCAACCGCGTGACCGACCTCCTCCAACGGCAGGACGAGAACCTCGCGCAAAGCCTCAAACTCGCCGGACCGTACTTCCGCGTGCTGAACAACACCGCGGGCAACGGCCGCTGGATCGACAGCTACCTGTGCGGCCTTCTCCCGGAGAACCGCGATCCGTGCACCCCGCCGAAGGGAGGCGCGAAATGACCACGCGCGCATCCCGTTTCGTCGTCTTCCTGCTGGTGATGGCCTTGGTGATCTGCGGCGTCCTGTGGTGGGTGTTCTCCGGCTCCGGCCGATACCGCGTCACGGCGTACTTTCCGCGAGCCGTCGGCGTCTACAGCGGATCCGACGTCCGGGTGCTCGGAGTGAAGGTCGGCGAGGTCACCGCGGTCCTTCCGCAGGGCAGCCAGGTTCGGGTCGACTTATCGGTAGATCCGCACATTCCCGTCGCCGCCGACACCACCGCGCTGGTCATCGCCCCGAGCGTGGTCGCCGACCGCTACGTCCAACTGGGCAAACTCGCCCGCGGCGGCCCGCGGTTGGCCGACGGCGCGGTGATCGGCGCCGATCGCACGGGCACACCGGTGGAGCTGGACCAGCTGTATTCGAGCCTCGACACGCTGAGCAAAGCGCTCGGCCCGAACGGCGCGAACTCCACCGGCGCGCTGTCCGATCTCCTCCGCACCGGCGCGGCGAACCTGGACGGCAACGGCAAGGCGTTCAACACCTCCGTCCGCGACTTCGCCCGCCTCGCCCGCACACTGGCGGGCAACTCGCAGGACCTGTTCGGAACCGTCGACGAACTGCAGAAGTTCACCACCATGCTCGCCACGAACGACCGCCAGGTCGCGGACGTGAACCAGCAACTGGCCAAGGTGTCAGCCACGTTGGCGGCGAACCGCGGCGAACTGTCCGGCGCCTTGCGCTCGCTCGGCAGCGCGCTGGCTTCCGTCCAGGGCTTCATCCGGGACAACCGGGCCGCGATCAAGTCCAATGTGGACAAACTGGCCAAGACGACGCGGACGCTGGTCGACCAACGCGCGTCACTGGCCGAAACGCTGGACGTCGCGCCGCTGGCCGCGCAGAACGTGCTGAACGCGATCGATCCGGAAACCGGACGTCTGCAAGGCCGCGCTGACCTGCTGGACTACCTGCCGTTCCCGGCGACGGACGCGGCCGTGACGGGAGGCGGCCGATGAAGGCACGAAGACTTTTCCTCGCACTGGCGGTGAGCACGCTGGCCGGCTGCGCCGCACCCGGCGGCTTCCAGGGCGTCTACGACCTCCCGCTGCCCGGCGGCGCGGACCTCGGCGCGCATCCGTACGAGGTCACCGTCCAGTTCGCCGACGTCCTGGACCTGGTCCCGCAGGCCGCGGTCAAGGTGGACGACGTCCCCGTCGGTCGCGTCCAATCGATCCGCCTTGGCGCCGACGGCTGGACCGCCGAAACCGTCCTGGCGGTCAACGGCGACGTCCACCTGCCCGCGAACGCCGTCGCCCGGCTGCGCCAATCGTCGCTGCTGGGCGAGAAATTCGTGGAACTGGCCGCGCCGGTCGCGTCCCCCTCCGGACAGCTGGGCGACAAAGCCGTCATCCCGGTATCGCGAACCAACCGCAACCCGGAGTTCGAGGAGATCTTCGGCGCGCTGTCACTGCTGCTCAACGGCGGTGGAATCGGTCAGCTGCAAACGATCAACCGCGAACTGACGAAGGCGATGGACGGCAACGAGGAGGAGATCCGCAGCTTCCTCTCCGGGGTCAACCAGCTGATGACGAACCTCGACGCGCACCGCCGCGACATCACCGCCGCGCTGGACGGCCTCAACCACCTGTCGGCGTCGCTGGCCGACCGGAACCAGCAGATCGCCGACGCCCTCACCGACCTGACCCCAGGGTTGAAAACCCTCACCGACCAGCGACCGCAGCTGGTGACGATGCTGCAATCGCTGGACCAACTGTCCACAGTGGCCACCGAGGTCACGAACAAGAGCCGCGACGACCTGGCCGCCGACCTGCGCGCACTCGCTCCCATCCTGCGCCGCCTGGCCGATGCGGGTCAGAACCTGCCGAAGGCGTTGGAAATCCTGCCCTCGTTCCCCTTCACCGACCCCGTCCTGGACGCGATCAAGGGCGATTACCTCAACGTCTACGCCACGGTCACTCCCGGTGCCGGCGTCCCGCTGCCTCCGCCGGGCCAAGGCGTCCCGCCCGGTCTTCCGACGCTGCCTCCCCCTTCAGGGGGCCGCTGATGCTCACCAGACGGATCCGGATCCAGGTCATCGCCTTCGTGGTCGTCGCACTGGCCGCGACCTCGTTCGTCGGCGCGAAATACGCCGGAATCGCACGCCTCTTCGGTGCCGGAACCTACACCGTGCACCTCGAACTTTCCGAAGGCGGCGGCATCTTCACCAACGGAGAGGTCACCTACCGAGGCGTGGCGGTCGGCCGGATCGGCCAGCTGCGCCTGACCGAACACGGCATGGAAGCGGATCTGCTGCTGGACAGCTCCGCCCCGCAGATCCCATCGAAGGCCCGTGCGGTCGTCGCGAACCGCTCCGCCGTCGGCGAGCAATACGTCGACCTGCAACCGGCCACCGACCAGGGCCCCTACCTTGAGGACGGCAGCGTAATCCCGCGCAGCTCCACCACCCTGCCGCTCCCCGTGCAAACCTTCCTCTCCGATGTGGACTCGCTGACCGCCTCGGTGCCGACCGAGGACCTGCGCACCGTGGTCAACGAACTGGACAACGCTTTGCAAGGCAGCGGGCCAGACCTGCAACTGCTGATGGACACCGCAAGGTCGTTCACCAATTCCGCCTCCGCCCACCTGCCCCAAACAACAAAACTCATCGACGACGGCTCGACAGTCCTGAAAACGCAAGCCGCGTCCTCGACCGCGTGGCGCGACTTCAGCCGAAACGCCCACCTGTTCGCCGCTCAGCTGGCCTCCTCGGACGGTGACCTGCGCCAGCTGATCGCCACCGCCCCGCCGGCCGCTTCCCAGGTGACGGGCTTGCTGCGCGACAACAGCCCCGGACTGCCGATCCTGATGGCCAACCTCTTGACGACAGCCGACGTCTTCAGCGCCCGAACCGACGGCCTGGAGCAACTGCTGGTGACGTTGCCGAAAACCGTAGCCGCGACGTCGTCAGCCATCACCCCCGACAGCGGGCGGCTGTCACTGGCCTTGACGTTCTTCGACCCGCCGCCGTGCCGGAAAGGGTACGAAAGCACGAAGATCCGCAGCAGCGCCGAGCTGCCGGTGCTCCCGTTCAACACCTCCGCAGCCTGCACCCTGCCCGCCGGCGACCCCTCCTCGGTGCGCGGCTCCCAACACGCTCCGCACCCCGGGGTCCCGGAGCCCGCCCAACCAGGCGGCCTCCCCGGGGCGGCTGCCGGACTTCCGACGTCGACCAATCTGGAGGAGATGCTGTGGCTACGCCGGGGAAACTGACGGTCTCACCGGACGAAGCTCCCTCCGGTGACAACGCGTCGCTGCCTGACGCGGCGTCTTCACACGTCGCCGACGACTCCGCGACCGAACCTGACGCTTCCCGTCCCGCCAGCGACCCCGCCGCATTCCGCCCCGAGGTTCCCGCCACCGAGGCCGCTGCATCCCGCCCCGAGGTTCCCGCCACCGAGGCCGCTGCATCCCGCCCCGAGGTACCCGCCAGCAACCCCGCCGCATCCCGCCCCGAGGTTCCCGCCGCCGAGGCCGCTGCATCCCACCCCGAGGTACCCGCCAGCAACCCCGCCGCATCCCGCCCCGAGGTTCCCGCCAGCAACCCCGCTACATCCCGCCCCGAGGTTCCCGCCGCCGAGGCCGCTGCTCCATCCGATCCTTCCCCTGCCGCTCCCTCCACTGCGTCCCCGAACACCGCCAAATCCCACCGCAGGTGGGCGTGGGCCGCCGGAATCGCCCTGACCGCAGCCGCCACTTTCGCCGCCTGGTCAGCCTGGTCATGGCACGACGCCGCGACCGCCCCCGCCTCAACCGCAGGCGCGACCAGAGACGAGGCCGTCACCTCCGGCCGCACTCTGATCACCACAGTCACCACCTTCGACCCCCACCACCGCGACCAAGCCCTAGCCCACTGGCAATCCGCGACGACCGGCGCCCTTCAGACGTCCCTGCCCAGCAACGTCCCGTCCGACGGATCCGCCACCGCAGGCCGCGTCCTCGACGCCGGGCTTTCTGATCTAGACGCCGAAGCAGGCACCGCGAAACTCCTGGCCTCCGTGGAGATCACGGTCACCAAGGACGGCGCCGCCCAGCCCATCCGCCGCACACGCCTAGCAGCGGCGATGACCCGCACGGCCTCCGGCTGGAAGCTCAGCTCGCTGGAGCAGCTGGGGGTGGCGGGATCATGAAGTTCACTCAGCGCTGGTCGAAGTCACGCACCGAGCCGCTCGATTCCGTACTCAGCGATGCACCCGCCGCAGCCGGTCTCTCCGAGGTCTCCGCCTCCGCCAAGCGAACCACCACGACGGAAGCCGCCCAGCCAGCCACCACAACCGCTCAACCAGCCGACCCATCACCCCTCGGCTCAAGCACTCAGCAGATCACGACAACCTCCGACTCCCAGCCAGCCCAACCCACCATCTCGACATCCGAAGACACCGGACCCGCCACCGCCAATTCAGGCTCCGACCCCGAGCCAGCCCAACCCACCGTCTCCACATCCAAAGACGCCCGACCCGCCACCGCCAATTCAGGCTCCGACTCCCAGCCAGCCCAACCCACCGTCTCCACATCCAAAGACGCCCGACCCGCCACCGCCAATTCAGGCTCCGACCCCGAGCCAGCCCAACCCATCGTCTCCACATCCGAAGACACCCGCCCCGCCACCGCCGATCCCGCTGGCACCGCCCAAACTCCCATCCTCTCCACGTCCCGCCTCCCCGCTCTCCTCTTCGCCCTGACCATCCTCCTCACCGCCGCCGGCGTCTGGTGCACCATCGAGGCCCGCTCGACCAGCGCGTCCGCCGCCGCCTCGAACCACGCGCTGACCGATCAGCCGGCCACCGCCGAGGTCACGTCCGCCATCAGCCTCACCCTCAACAAGATCTTCTCCTACACCTACGACAAAACCGACGTCACCGAGAACGCCGCCGCCACCCTGCTCCGCGGCCACGCCCGCGATTCCTACGAAAAGCTCTTCGCCCAAGTCCGCACGATGGCCCCAAGCCAGCGCCTGACCCTCACCTCGCGCGTCTCCGCCACCTCCGTCCAGCAACTCACGAACGATCACGCACAGTTGCTCGTTTTCCTCGACCAGTCCGCCGCTAGGGGGAATTCCACCACTCCGGAGACAGCCGCGGCACAACTGGCCGTCACCGCTGATCGAATTGACGGAAACTGGTTCATAACCGATCTTGCTCCCCGATGAAATTCTGTTTCCTCACCGCCGAAGGAGTACCGTCATGCCCATTTCCCGGATCGCCCGAACCGGCGTGCTCGCAGCGGCCGCCGCGACCGCGGTCAGCCTCGCCTCCGCTGTGCCCGCGGCAGCGACTGAAATCCCCATTCCGATCTCTTACTCGGTAACGGGCAGCACGGTCGTGAAGAAGACCGGCAGCACTCTCGACCTCGGCCCCGGAAGTCTCGCCGGAAATCTCCTGGTCGACGATCAAACCGGGGCCGTCGGCCTCAACGCCAATCTGCAATTGCCGCCGGCCACCGCGCACATTTCGCTGCTCGCGGGCGGATTCAAGATCAAGGCGAAGGTCACCGTCACCCCGACCGCACCCGCGACCGGCACCCTCGCGAACGGCACGCTCACCACCCACGAAACCGCGAACATGGAGATCAGCGACATCTGGGCGGGTCCGATCGTGCCAGTCTTCCCGGTGCCGACCGTGCCCGGCAGCTGCACGACCGTCAAGCCGATCGACCTGACCCTGACCGCGGCGAACGTCGACATCACCCAGCCGATCACACTCGCCGGAAATTACGCCATCCCGGACTTCAAGAACTGCTTCATCGCCGACCTCGCACTCGGCGCACTGGTGTCCGGACCGGACAACACGATCTCGCTTACCCTGACCGCCAAGAACTGATCCACAATGCGAAAACGGGGTGCCGGAAACTGTTCAGGCACCCCGTTTTCGCATGCCTGAGCTTCATCGAATTAGCACCCTCACACGAAACGCCGATACGGTTTACGCGGCCGACGACAAAAGAATCGGTCCAGTCGCCGTCTCGCTAACCAGGAGCAGACCGGGGTTGTTGCCGACTGAACTCACGGGTAACCTTGGGCTCGCGGCCGGTATTGCTCACCGAGCCGATCCCCGTTCCCGAAAACCTGGTCCGGAACGGAATCCGCGGAAACCTCCGTCCCCACTGCGCAGGATCGCCGCGAGAACTGCAGTCCGATCTAAGGAGAATGGTATGCCCCGGCTCAGCAAACTGTCCACGGGCGTGGTGACCGGCGTCGCGGTAGGCGCGATCGCGGTCCTCACCGCAGGCACGGCCTCGGCCGCCACCGCGACCTACCAGGCCGGCCCCGCGAACTACAGCTGCACGTTCCCGGCCATCCCGCCGCAGAACGTGGCGGTCACCGCGCAGTTCGACGGCCCGGACACGATCCCCGTCAACGGCACCACGACACCGGCCAACGTTTCCGGCACCGCGACCATCACCGCGCTGGTCCACGCGCTGCTCACCGCTGCGGGATACGACGGAATCCGCGGTACCGCCGACGTCCCGATCACCGTCGACAACGGCTCCCTCTCTCCGTCGGACGCCTCCGGCCTGCAGATCCCGGAACAGATTTACCCGGCGGGCGGCGCGATCACGGTGAACATCGCGCAGACGTCGACGTCGTCCATCCCGACCTACACCGCACCGAGCAGCGCCGGCACGGTGACGTTCGGTCTCGACACGACGCTCTCCGCCCAGCTCGAGTTCCACAAGCCGTCGGACGACAGCTGGACCCCGTGGACCATGACCTGCACCGCACCGTCGGGCACCAGCTTCAGCCCGTCGGGCACCATTTCCTGACCCTGACTGACGGAGGGGCGGTCGAATGCCGCCCCTCCGTTGTCGTTTCCGGGATCGGAACGGCCGCGGAGTTCTCACCGTCAGCACCCGGCCAAGCGGCAAGCAGTGCGTATTCGGCTTTGCGAGACGCAGGCATCAGCGTCCGGCCCAGCATCTCTCGGTCCAGACAGCCGGAAGTCAGCGCCCCGAACCAGCTCCGGCCCGGTACCGACGACCTGATTCCCCGCCCAGCGACAGAGAACCGGGCCTCAGTTCGATGCGGCCGGATCGGCAGCTGCCGATCCTTTTCAATGCCCACAAACCGAACCAGGCAAGCGTCACGGTCAACGCTCGCGAACCGTCACCCGGCTTCAGCAGCCGAAGCGCTCACGCACAGGCCGCCCGGCGAACGATGCGGCCATGCCGAAGTTCGCTCGCGGACAAGAAACCGGCGTCACAGGAGAACCTCAACACCCACGGCCCCGGTTCAACACCTCCGGGAATCACCCCCGACAGACGCCGGGCAGCCAACCCTTCCGCCCCAGGAACCGGCGTCAGTGCTGGCAGGGCACCGACCGGTCCGTGATCACCAGGTTGAACTCGTAGCCCGCCGACGCATCGGTGACCGGTCCGCACACCGGCGGCTTCGGCACCGTCGCCTGGCTGTAGGTGTTGTTGCCCCAAGCGACCAGCGACCCGTCCGCCTTGACCGCCAGGTTGTGGTTCCATCCCGCGTCGATGGCCACGACCCCGCTCTTGGCCGCCGCGGGCACCTCGGTCTGGCCGTCGTTGTCGTGCCCCCAGGCGAGCACTCCGCCGTCTTTCAGCGCGAGGCCGTGCTCATACCCGGCCGAAATCGCCGTCACCCCGGACTGCGCCGCCGCGGGCACCGTCGTCTGGCCGTAGGTGTTGCTGCCCCAAGCGAGCACGGTGCCGTTCTTCAGCACCAAGTTGTAGTCCCCGCCCGCCGAGATCGCGCTGACGCCGGACTGCGCGAAGTCCGGAACGTCTGCCCGGCTGCCCCAGCTCACCACCTGGCCGTTCGACAGCAACGCGAGATTGTGCACCGCGCTGGTCGCGATCGCCGTGACCCCGCTGGACACCGATGCCGGAAGTTCCGTTTGGCCGTACCAATCGTTTCCCCACGCGTACACCCTGCCGTTCTTGAGGCCAAGGCCATGGGTCCAGCCGGCGGCGATCTGGGCGGTACCGGACGAGAGATCCGCAGGCACCTCGCTTTCGCCGAAGTTGTTGTCGCCCCACGCGAGCACGGCACCGTCCTTGAGCGCCAGCCCGAACAATCCTCCGGCCGAAACCACGGAGAGACCCGAAGTGAGAGCCGGCGGCACTGGCGACGGCATGCCCCGGGTCCCCCACTCGTAAAGGCCTCCCGCCGCCGTCAGCTGCGGCACGCTCGCCGCACCAGCCGCACTTCCCGCTTCTCTCAGCAGATCCCCTGTCCTCGGCGGCAGCGAATTCACCGCGACGGCCGGACCGCTCGACGCGACCCCAGCCCCCACCACGACGACCGCGCCGACCGCCGCCGCGACCTTGCCCCATCGCCGGTGTCCGGCCGCCATCGCAGCTCCCTCCTCCGAAGGTCCTGCAGCGATGTTCCCAGCTCGGCGGCCGCTGCGGCGAAGGCGCGGATTCTTTGTCAGAATCCGATGAAAAACCATCTCCGAACTAGCTCTCGAACATAAGAAAACCCTTTTGTGCCAAACGAAATTCGCTGGCTCTCGCCAATGCTTGCGCACCGGTGAAACCCACCGGTAACTTCGCTCGGAACCCATTTTCCGGACCGCCGGGCGAGGAGGCGCACGATGCCGCGATCACGCGGACGCTCCGCCCGCCGCCGTCCGGCTTTCGCCGCCCTCGCAATCCTCGGTGCCCTCTCGATCGGCACTGGTGCGCTCACCGGCGTCAGCTCCGCCTCGACCGAGACGCCCACCCCCACCGCTCCGCCTCCGCTGTCAGCCGGCGAACGGCAGGTCAGCAAGGACGTCGTCCTCGACTGTCCGTTCGCGGCCCCCGCCGGCCCCCAGCAGATCACCCTTACCGCCTCCGCGACCGTACCCGCGACGGTGCAGGTCGGGTCCGGACTGAAATTCCGCTCCCTGACGGCGTCTTTCGCGCTTCCCCGTGCCGTCGCTGACCAACTCGCGCCAGCCCCCGCGGACAGCATCCGCGGCGGGCTGACCCTCGACCTGACCGCGCGGCAAGGCAGCAAGAGCACCGCCATCCCGGTGCCGTTCACCATCGCCGAGACACCGTTGCCGCCAACCGGCGACGTCCGGCTCACCGCGACCGCGGACCTGCCGGAGCAGGCGATCACCGTGCCCGGCAAGGTCAGTTTCGACATCGGAGCCCCGGCCATCGCCGTGAAACCGGCTGCCGACGGCGCTGCCGGGCCCGCCCCGGTCGCCTGCACCCTTCTCCCGGACCAGACCACCACCCTGGCGTCGGTCATCGCCACCGGGGCGCCCACTGCCGTCCCGAGGCCGGACAAGCCGGACACTCCCCCGGCACCGCCGCCGCCCGCGGCCCGCCCCGACGCGGTCTCGCCGAAGGCCGACCCCGACTTCCCGCTGATCACCCCGCTCAACTACATCCAGGTCGCGGCGACTTCATCGGTCTACCGGCTGGGCGCGACCGTCGCGAGTTCCCCGACCGGGGTGCTCAACGGAACCTGGACGATCATGCTGGTCCCCCCGGACTACGTTCAGCACGACCCGAGCACGATCAGCGGAACCGTTGGCTTCCGCCCGACCGCCGCGACTTTTCTCGGCTTCGGCTTCGTGCCGGTGACCGCGACCGTCGAGTTCCTGCCCGTCGACTACCACCACACCAAGCTGATCGAGTTCAACGGCAAGCTCGTCCTCACCGGCGATTTCCTGACTACGCACATCCAGGTCATGGCCCGGATGAGCAACGCGAAAGTCAACGGCGTGCCGCTAGACCTCGGCCCGGACTGCGTCACCGCCAAGCCGATCTCCCTCAACCTGTCCGGCAAGTACAAGGCCACGACGGGCGGCATCCTCAGCACGGACCCGAATTCGCCCGACCCCGACTACCGCGGTTTCGCCTTGCCGCCGTTCGTCCATTGCGGCACCGCTGAACCGCTCAGCCCGTTGCTCACCGGCATGGCCTCCACCACGACGAACGTCAACCAGGCCAAGGTCGTCAACGTCAACTTCGCCGAATGCGCCTCGACCAAGTACCCGGACCACACGAAGTGCCCGCCGATCCCGGACACGCCGTTTCCCCAGTGAATGCGACCACCGCGCCAGTTCAGCCCCTGGCAGCAGCTGGCGACGGACCATCACCGGCGGACGAGCTTCGCCCCGCCCTGTCACGCTGCGGTCTCCGACCTGGCCCACAAACCCGGCCCCGCCCGCGGTCGATGCGACACCTTTGTCAGTCATCTCCTGCACCGCCCCCGCAACCTCAGGAAGCGTCTCGTTTTCCATCAGCAAGAGCGACACTAAATATTCCAGCCTTACCCTTGGCTTTAGAAAGTCATCACAAAGAGTTCGGCTGGCGACCTCTTGTCGTCTAGTGCAATTCGTCGAGCGAAGTACCCGGCTTTTCTCCGAACATGACCGTCTCATAACGCCGGGAAGGGGCGCGGGACGGCCGGCACCCAGGAGGTGTCGACCACCTTGCGCGCAAACACGCGCTGGCATTCGTTGCGCGCAGGTCTAACCCCCGACGGACCACGACCTTCTGCCGCTCAGCGGCGACTTCGCGAATCCTCGAGCGAAGTCGGTCTACGGCTGGCGGGCACCATGTTCGCCGCGTTGAGAGGAGGCGGCCAAGACTGTCCCGAACGTGGCCGGTCGTCCGCGGCCGCACGCAAGACCAGTTCCATTTCGAACCGCGCGGCCGGATCGCGCAGCAGTTCGCCGAATGTCGCCTGCAATTGGCGCATGCGGTACCGCACCGTCTGCGGATGGACTTGCAGTCGCTCGGCGATTTCGACCACGTTCCCCTGGCTGTCGAGCCAGGCGCGCAGCGTTTCGAGCAGGCGATCCTGCTGCTTGTCGGTCATGTCCGCCAAGGGGGCGAAAAGGCGGGTGCGGAGGAGTTCGGTGAGTGCGCCGTCCGAATGCACCAGCAAGGCAGCGAGATGTTCCTCCGCGCGGAGGACCCGCTCACCAGGGATTCGCCCCCGATCGGCGAGAACCAGTGTCCGACGTGCCCAGCGCAGGGAATCGGCGAGGCTGGCCAACGGGACACACGGCCCGACGGACAGCCGGCAGTTCGGCAGCGCTGCCTGAAGCGTCGCCAGCCGGGCACCATTGACCGCGCCGGGTACGACGATGCACGGCTCGGCGGAGTCCAGTTCCGCCAGGACGTCCGAGTCCAACGTCGCGTGCCGGCGGGCCCTGCCGTTCAGCGGCGATTGGACGGCAATCGGCGACGCCTGCTCCGGCACGGCCCAACCGGTCAACTGGGCCAGCTCCGCGATCGCCTTCGGCGGAGCGGCGGGGACCTCCAGCAGGACGCCGAGCAGCCGTCGCCGCCAAGTGTCCAATGCGCCGGCGGTGCGGGCTTTCGCCTCTAAATAGCCATCCAGCGCGACCGACGCCAATTCGTCCATGAACGCCAACATCGCATCGGCCAGCTGCGACATCACCGCCGACGAAAGGCCAGCTCGCCGTCCGACGCGCATGATCCGGCGCCACGACACGCGCGCGCCGACCCGGTAGGCCGACTGCAGAGTGTCGAGGCTCCGCCCTTCCCGCATCTCGTTCTGCCCGAGCCGATGGTGCACCTCGTGCGACTGTTCCTTCGACGCCCGCGGATCGGCGATCTGCGCGACGAACAGCGTGATCGCATACTCGACGCCCGCGCGGATCGATCTCCCGTACGGGCCGTCGAGCGGCCGCGCATAGGCGGGAATCGTCGCGCGGATTTCGTCGACGATCTCGGCGGACAGGCTCGCCAGCTCGGGCCGCAGGATCTCGGCGAGTTTGCGCGGCAGCGCAACCGACGGCACAGCGTGATCGAGTCCGCGCTCCACCGACATCGCAGCTCCTTCGCTCCGCCCCGGCTCCCCGGCCGCGCCGCAGCGCCGCCGGATGCCCCCGCAACCGTTGAGGGGTGACACCCGACACATCGAAAAAGCAACGCCAAACGTGTCACCGCTCGCCGAAGAAACCGATTTCTTGTCACGTTTGTGACAAGTTCACGAGGTCAGCGGGGCACATAGCGACAACACACCACCAGGCGCGCCATCCCGTGCGTACAAACGGGCGAACCCGGGCGCCTGCCTTCAGCGGCGACGCAGCGGGCAGCGAAAGCGACCACAAAGCGTCACCCGGCAGGCCACGCGGCCCTCTTGTAGCATGTGCTTGATACAAGAGGGAGGGATCCACGATGCAACTCGACTCGGCTCTCGCCGTCGCGGGCATTACCGGCCTGTTCGGGCTGATCATCCTCGTCGTGTTGTGGCCAGGCGAGAAACAAGGCGCGCGGCTGCTCGCGAAATGGGGCGTGCGGAACCCGACCGCCGACCAGGTGCCGGTGGCCGTGCGCTATCTGCGCCGTCGGCGATTCTGGTATCCGTGGCTGTTCCTCGGCCTGCCCCTCATCCCGGGCGCGACGAATCTCGTCGGAGAACGGACCGCGAACTCGCTGGTGTTCGTGGTGCTGCTCGGCGGGCTCGCCGCCGAAATCCTCGCTCAGCGTCCCTCGCGGGAACCCCGCAGGGAAGCCGTGCTGGCACCCCGCGGCGTGCTCGATTTCGCTCCGTTGTGGACGATCATCGTCTCCGGGCTGGCTACTCTCGCCGCTCTCGTGCATCTCGCCGTTTTGCGGCAATGGGGCCCGCTGGCGGTGACTGTCGGCGCGGCGGCGGTGTCGTGGATCATCGTGCTCCTCGCGGTGCGGCGTCCGGCCGCCGGCGACCCGGAAGTCGACCAGGCACTGCGCGTGCGCAGCGCTCGCGTCGCTCTCGGGCTCGGCACCGGAACGGCTGCCACGCTCGGCTGGACGGTCGGCGACTTCACCTC
The DNA here is from genome assembly GCF_900115345.1 of Amycolatopsis rubida. Lineage (GTDB taxonomy): Bacteria > Actinomycetota > Actinomycetes > Mycobacteriales > Pseudonocardiaceae > Amycolatopsis > Amycolatopsis rubida. The sequence goes on from NZ_FOWC01000004.1 coordinate 52,210, forward strand.
GTTCCTCGCGTTCGTGGTCACCGTCGCCGCGTTTCTCGCGATCGTCGGCCCGCCGCCGAAACAGCGCGCGAAGATCACGGCAGCGCGGTAGATGCCGCTGCGAGTTGTGGTCGACGCCGGAAACGGGGTTCCGCCCTGGCGCCAGGTGCACGACCAGATAGTCCGCGCGATCACGACCGGCTCCCTCGCCCGGGATGCCCGTCTGCCGCCGATCCGTCAGCTTTCGAGGGACCTCGGGCTCGCCTCCGGGACCGTCGCCCGCGTGTACCGCGAGCTCGAGGCCACCGGCTGGGTCACCACCGCACGAGCACGCGGAACCGTCGTGACCGGCCCGGTCGAGCGACCGGATCCGGGCGCGACGCTTCGCAACGCGGCCGCCGAATACGCCCGGTACAGCCGGGAACTCGGGGTCGCGCCGGACGAAGCCGTCGACGCCGTGCGCGTGGCATTGGCGAGCCTGGACGCACCGTGGCAGTGAATCCGGGGGATCGTCCGGCCGGCGCGGTTTTCGCCGTTCGGTGAACCGTCTTCCGCACGGTCTCGGGCACACCTCCTTCTTGCCCGTGCGTTCCTGTGGTCCACTCACCGGACGAGGCGCGGATCTCACCGCCTCGGCGCGGAGGTTCAGCCCTCCATCAGCACCCTCCCCACCGCGGCCAGCACGGGTTCCAGCGCGGCGACTTCCGTGCCGACACATTCCGTGATGCCCGCACCGACGACCTCCATTCCGGAAAGCCCGTCGATTGCTTCGGCCAATTCAGCGATCGTGATCCCGCTGGGCTCCGGATAATTCACTCCGGGGAACTCTTCGGGATCAAGAATGTCCACATCCACATGCAGATAAACGCGGTCGGCACCGGCGGCGTTCAGCGCTCCGGCGACATCGCCGGAGCGCACGGCGAGTCCGCTGGCAATGGCTTCCTCTTCCGCGGAATCGAGCGAGCGAGTGCCGAACAGCGCTGCCCGGCCTCGTTCGATCGCCGGGCTCGCGGCGAACTCCTTGTCGCCCTCGCCGAGCAACGACCGCAGCACCATGCCGTGATACGCGCCCGAAGGCGAGGAATCCGCCGTGTTCAAGTCCGCGTGCGCGTCGAACCACGCGACGCCAAGCGTTGCGCCGTAACGGAAACGCGCGACACCGACCGGGACCAGCTCGACGCCGCAGTCGCCGCCGATCGTGAGCACCGGGCCTTCCGGCGCTTCGAGCGCGGCGAGCTGCAACTGCCGGTTCGTGCCCGTGAGCACGGACCGGTTGGCTATCCCGGCGACGACGTCGGACGTCGCTGCGTCCTGACGTACGTGGTGCACCGGCTTGCCGAGCACGTGCCCGGCCAGTTCGGAAAGTGCGCGGCAGCCCTCGACCAGCCCCTTGGCTCTGGGACTGATCGCGCCCTGCCATTGCGGCACCGCGTTGATCAGCATGCTTCGACGCTAGCGCGAACACCCCGGAAAAAGCGAGCCGTAAATGGCGCGAGGGGTCCCCTCGCTCCGTTTTGGAGCGAAGGGACCCCTCGCACGGGAAAAAGTGGCGCGAGAGCGGGTTATTCGAGCACGATGAGAAGGTCTCCGCCCTCGACCTGCTGAACGGAGGTGATTGCCAGCCGACCGACTTTGCCCGCCGCCGAAGCGGTGATCGACGCTTCCATCTTCATGGCCTCGATCGTCGCCACGGTCGATCCTGCCGCCACCTGGTCGCCTTCGGCCACTTGCAGCGTCACCACGCCCGCGAACGGCGCGGCGATCTGCTTCGGGTTGCCCTTCTCGGCCTTTTCGGTGGCCGGGATGTCCGAGGCGATGGCCCGGTCCCGGATCTGGATCGGCCGGAGCTGGCCGTTGAGGGTGGACATGACGGTCCGCATGCCGCGTTCGTCGGCCTCGCCGATGGCTTCCAGCTCAATGAGCAGCCGGACGCCGGGCTCGAGGTCCACCGAGTACTCCTCGCCCGGGCGCAGACCGTAGAAGAAGTCCTTGCTCGGGAGCACGCTGGTGTCGCCGTAGGCGTCGCGGTGGGCGAGGAATTCCTTGGTGGGACCGGGGAACAGCAGCCGGTTCAGCGCGCCGCGGCGGTTGTCGGCGAGTTCCTTGTGGTCCTCTTCGGACAGTTCGGCGACCGGTTTGGCCGCCGAACGGCCTTCGAGCGCCTTGGTGCGGAACGGTTCCGGCCAGCCGCCGGGCGGGTCGCCCAGTTCGCCGCGCAGGAAGCCGATCACCGAGTCCGGGATGTCGAACTTGTTCGGCTCCGCCTCGAAGTCAGCCGGGGAAACGCCGGCTCCGACGAGGTGCAGCGCGAGGTCGCCGACCACTTTGGACGAAGGCGTGACCTTCACGAGGTGGCCGAGGATCTTGTCCGCCGCGGCGTACATGGCCTCGATGTCCTCGAACCGGTCGCCGAGGCCCAGAGCGATCGCTTGCGTGCGCAGGTTGGAGAGCTGGCCGCCGGGGATCTCGTGGTCGTAGACGCGCCCGGTGGGCGACGCGAGACCAGCCTCGAACGGGGCGTAGATCTTGCGGACGCTCTCCCAGTACGGCTCCAGGTCGCCGATCGCGTGCAGGTCGAGGCCGGTGCTGCGGTCCGAGTGGTCAGTGGCCGCGACGATCGAACCGAGCGACGGCTGCGACGTGGTGCCCGCCATCGACGACACGGCACCGTCCACTGCGTCGGCGCCCGCCTGGATGGCGGCCAGGTAGGTGGCGAGCTGACCGCCGGCGGTGTCGTGCGTGTGGATGTGCACCGGAAGGTCGAATTCCTTGCGCAGTGCGGTCACCAGGCGAGCCGCGGCGGGCGCGCGGAGCAGACCGGCCATGTCCTTGATGGCCAGGACGTGCGCCCCTGCTCCGACGATCTGTTCGGCGAGCTTGAGGTAGTAGTCGAGCGTGTAGAGCTTTTCGTTCGGATCCGACAGATCGGAGGTGTAGCAGAGTGCGACTTCGGCGACCGCGGTGCCGGTGGCGCGAACGGCTTCGATGGCAGGCCGCATCTGCTCGACGTCGTTGAGGGCGTCGAAGATGCGGAAGATGTCGATGCCGGTCGCGGTGGCCTCCTCGACGAAGGCCGTGGTGACCTCGGTCGGGTAAGGCGTGTAGCCCACGGTGTTGCGCCCGCGCAAAAGCATCTGCAGACAGATGTTCGGCACGGCCTTGCGCAGCTGCTCCAGCCGTTCCCACGGGTCCTCGGCGAGGAACCGCAGCGCGACGTCGTAGGTCGCGCCGCCCCAGCACTCAAGGGACAGCAGCTGCGGCACCGTCGCGGCGACGACCGGGGCGACGGCGAGCAGGTCCTTCGTCCGGACGCGCGTCGCGAGCAGCGACTGGTGCGCGTCGCGGAAGGTGGTGTCGGTAACGCCGAGCTGCGGAGTTTCCCGCAGCCAGCGCGCGAATCCCTCCGGGCCGAGTTCGGTCAGCTTCTGCTTGGAGCCGTCCGGAGGAGTGAGATCCGCGGGCAGCTTCGGCAGCTTCGTCACGGCCTCGGGCGTGCGCGGACGCTCGCCGTTCGGCCGGTTCACCGTCTGGTCGGCGAGGTAGGTCAGCAGGCGCGTGCCGCGGTCGGCGGAGTGCCGTGCGGTCAGCAGGTGCGGCCGTTCCTCAATGAATGAGGTGGTGACGTTGCCCTGCCGGAAGTCCGGGTCGTCCAGCACTGCCTGGAGGAACGGGATGTTCGTCGCCACGCCGCGGATCCGGAACTCGGCGACCGCGCGGCGGGCGCGGCCGACCGCGGTGCGGAAATCGCGGCCGCGGCAGGTGAGTTTCACCAGCAGCGAGTCGAAGTGGGCGCTGATCTCGGTGCCGGAGAACGCGGTTCCGCCGTCGAGCCGGATCCCCGACCCGCCCGGCGAGCGGTAGGCGCTGATCATGCCGATGTCCGGCCGGAAACCGTTGGCCGGGTCCTCGGTCGTGATGCGGCACTGGAGTGCGGCGCCGCGCAGGTAGATCTTGTCCTGCGACAGGCCGAGGTCGGCGAGGGTTTCCCCGGAGGCGATCCGCAGCTGGGACTGCACGAGGTCGACGTCGGTGACCTCTTCGGTGACCGTGTGCTCGACCTGGATGCGCGGGTTCATCTCGATGAACACGTGCTTGCCCTGCCGGTCCAGCAGGAACTCGACGGTGCCCGCGTTCCGGTAGCCGATCTGCCGGGCGAACTTCACCGCGTCGGCGCAGATGCGGTCGCGCAGTTCGGGGTCGAGGTTCGGCGCGGGGGCCAGCTCGACGACCTTCTGGTGGCGGCGCTGCACGGAACAGTCGCGCTCGAAGAGGTGGATCACGTTGCCCTCGCCGTCGGCGAGGATCTGGACCTCGATGTGCCGCGGTTCGACCACGGCCTTCTCCAGGAACACAGTCGGATCGCCGAACGCGGACTCGGCCTCGCGCGCGGCGGCCTCGATCGACTCGCGCAGCAAAGCCGGGTCCTCGACGCGGCGCATGCCTCGGCCGCCACCGCCGGCGACCGCCTTGACGAACACCGGGAAGCCGAGTTCGTCGGCCGCCGCGACCAGTTCGTCGACGTTGCTGGACGGCTCTGACGAGCCGAGCACCGGAACCCCGGCCTCGCGCGCCGCCTTGACCGCGCGCGCCTTGTTGCCGGTCAGTTCGAGGATTTCGGCGCTCGGGCCGACGAAGGTGATCCCCGCTTCTTCGCAGGCCATGGCCAGGTCGGGGTTCTCCGACAGGAAGCCATAGCCTGGATAGACCGCGTCCGCGCCCGCCTTCTTGGCGGCCTTGACGATCTCCTCGACCGACAGATAGGCGCGGACCGGATGGCCCGGTTCGCCGATCTCGTAGGCCTCGTCGGCCTTCAGCCGGTGCAGCGAGTTGCGGTCTTCGTGCGGAAACACGGCGACTGTGCCCGCGCCCAGTTCGTAGCCTGCGCGGAACGCCCGGATCGCGATTTCGCCGCGATTGGCCACCAGCACTTTGCGGAACATGCCCGGTCCTTCCCTTTTCGGATCGGTATCGAAGGCACGTTACCCGGTTTGTCCCGCAGTGCGGGAGCCGTAGTCCAAGTGATGGACATCATGCACGCCGACCTGCATGCATGATGCTGGCCGAGCCGCCGCGCCGCAACCGTCAGGGTGTTCCCGCAGGCAGTGTGCACAAGAGCCTGTTCGCGGTTTCGGAGGGCGCATTCTTGACCACGTTCTGCGTTGCGTCCTGCACAATTGCTTCGCCGACCGCATTGGGCGCGGCGTCGGGGTGCGCGGACCGGTAGAGGGTCACCGCGCCAGCGGCCACCGCGGCGGCCATCGAGGTGCCAGACAGCGTCCCGACATCGGCTGTTCCGGCGATCGGCGCGGGGATGTCGACACCTGGTGCGTACAGGTCGAGCGGCGTGCCGAAGTTCGAGAAGGGCGCGACCTGGTCCTGGACGTCGGTCGCGCCCACGGTGAGTGCTTCCGGCACTCGGGCAGGCGAGCTCTGGCTGGCGTCGGTGCTGCCCTCCCCGGCCGGAACCACGATCGGCATCACCGCGGCGACTCCCTTGACCGCGTTGTCGAGCTGCTCGTTCGGCACGCCGCCGATGCCCAGCACCGCGACCGCTGGTTGGTGTGCGTTCTGGGCTACCCAGTTCAGCCCGGCGATGATCGTGTCGGTCGCGCCGCCGCCTGCCTTGTCGAGCACTCGGACCGGGAAGATCTGCGCGGCTTTGGCGACGCCGTAGCTGTGTCCCGCAACGATTCCCGCGACGCGCGTGCCATGGCCGTTGGTGTCCGACGTGTCTGTACCGGTGGTGAGGAATTCCTTGCCGGGCATGACCCGGCCCTGCAGATCCGGGTGTTTGGCGTCGACGCCGCTGTCGATCACGTAGACGGTGACGCCGGAGCCGTCCGAGTCGTAGTGGTACTTCTGATCGAGACCGGTTCGCTGGTCGATCCGGTCGAGCGCCCAGCTCGGCGGGTTGGCCTGCGTCCCGCTCGCCGCCAGCGCGACCGGTTGCACCCCGGCGACCAGCAGAAATGTCAGAGTTGCCGAAAAAAGGCCACGCGCCGCTCGGTTCCGCATGTCTGCGGTCGTATCCCGGTGGCCGTTCAGCGGCAACTCGACGTCACACGATGGGCTGGTCGCGGGTCCAGCACCCGGCCGTCCGGACATACTGGGAACCGAACGACGATGAGCCGCGCCTCTTTCCGTTCGCCGCCACGCGACCACCCGTTGACAGGCCGACAGCTACTTCGCCTACTTCGCCGCCGGGACGTGCGCGCTCACCGACATCGTCGGCAAATACACCAGCGCGTCGAAGGCTTGCACGACGTCGACCTTCGTGAACATGTGCGCGTGCCGCATGCTCGACGGTCCGGCCAGGCCCTGCGCTCGGTCTTGCCGCAGATCGACCACGCACGGATCCGCGCCGGCCAATGCCGCTTCGGCACTGCCCTCGGCGGGCGGCTCCAACTCCTGTTCGTAGACCCGGAAGCCGAGGCGCTCGCTCTCGTCCGGTTCGAGGCCGGTGGTCGTACCAGCGCCCGCAGTGAGGCCGAGAGCGAAGTAGTCGTCGCCGAACTCCTCGGCGAGGTGGGTGCCCGCGGAAGGGAACGTCATGGTCGGCAAAGCGGCGAACGGCACTCGCTGCAGGTGTCCGTTGTGGACCATCACCACAATCTTCTCGCCTTCGCCGTACAGCTTGCGAAGCAGCTTCACGGTTGCGGCCATGTACGTGTCGCGAGACGACCCCTGGAGCGACGGTGCCGTTCCCGCCATCATTGCGCTCAGCTCACGCAAGTACGCGTCAACGCGAAGTGCACCGACCGCATGGTGTTCGGCGATCGCATACCGAGCCGGCTCGCTCCGTTGCCGATAAACTGGCGACAGAGAACGAATATGCGCTACGAGAGTCGTCAACGCAGCCGTGGCCGCGTCCCGTTCCGCGGCGGCCATTGCCGCATAACGGCCAGGCGCGACCGCGCTGCTGACCGCCGAATACGGCTCGGACGCGGTAATCGCGGCGTCGACCAGCGGAAGAACCTCCGGATCGACCTCTTCCACGAAACCTCGGACAATCCGCAACGCCGGCTGCGGCGAACCGCTCGAACTCGGCAGGTCGAGTCCGGCGAAGCGGACGCCGCCGTGGCGGCGCATCCACGTCAGCATCTCGCGCACCTCGACCGACTCGCCGAGAGAGAAGGTGAATCCTTCTCGCCCGACGTCGGCGACCGTGCCGGGACCACCGTTCAGCCACTGCTGCACCAGGTCGCCCTCGGCGAATCCCGATTCGAAGCCGAGCACGGTGAATCCGTGGTCCTCGACGAGGCGGCGGAGCAACCGGGCGCGGAGTTCGCCGAACTCGCGGATGTGGTGGTTGTTCTCGCCGATCGCGACGATGCGCGCGTCGCCGATCAGGCCGGTGATCGAGGCGACGTCGCCGCCCAGCGGCGAACGGGTGCTCAGCGGTGTCATACTGCGGACACTAATGCAACAGGGGTAGCGATTGACAACTGAGTTACCGGGCACCAGCAGACCGGGCGGGCGCACGGAACGCACGCGCGTCGCCGTTTTGCGGGCGACGCTCGATCTGCTGGCGGAGGTCGGGTTCAGCGATCTGACGGTCGAGGCCGTCGCCGAACGATCGGGCGTGCACAAGACGACGGTTTACCGGCGATGGGAATCGCGCGAGGGACTGGTCGCGGCCGCACTGCGGTTCGGCGCAGGCGAGCCGTGGAGCCCGGCGGACACCGGTTCGCTTGTCGCCGATTTGCGGCGAATGGCGTTGGACGTGGTGCACGCGTTGACCACCCCGGGCCAACGCGAGCTGCCGACCGCCGCGGTGCTGGCGGCCTTCCAGTCGGAACGGGCGGCCGAGGCGTTGCGGGATTTCTATCAGGATCGGCATGCCCGGGCCGCGCTGATCGTGGAGCGGGCGGCGGCGCGCGGAGAGGTGCCGGCCGACACCGATCCGGACGAGGTGACGCGGACGGTGTGCGGGCCGGTGTTCTACCGTTTGTTCGTGTCGCGGGAACCGGTGTCGGAGGAGACGGCTGAGATCGCAGCGGAGGCTGGGGCCGCGGCTGCTCGGGCCGGGGTGCTGAGCAGGCGGTTGCCGGGGAATGGCGACGGGGGGTGATTGCGGGGTGGGAGCTTGTTGCCGGAAAACGGCGACGGGTGGAGCGGGGCGGTTGATGGGTGGGTTCGGCTTTCGCCACGGAACGGCGAAAGCAGAGCGCGGCTGAGAGATGGGTTTGGCCAGATGCTCGCAGCGACGCAGTGACCAGCCAAGCGAAGCCAGACGCCGGGCGACAGGCAGAGCGGGCGATTGGCCCGTTAGCTTCGCTTTCGCCACGGAACGGCGAAAAAGACTCCGGCTGAGAGATGGGGCTGGTCAGACGCTCACAGCGACGCAGTCACCAGCCAGGCGAAGCCGGGCACCGGGCACCGGGCACCGGGCACCGGCGATAGTTGCCAACGGGCGGCGTGCGGAGCGACCCTGGCGCGCGAGAGTGCGCAGAAAGTCGCCGTCAAGCGGCAACGCACGCGCAGGAGTGCTGACCGGCTTGAGCAGGCAGTCGCCACTCAACGGCAACAGACCGAGCGAGCTGGCCAGCAGCCTCCGAGGCAAGTTGCCGCCCAACGGCGACGAGCTCGAACGTCAGGGGCGGCGAAAACAGGCAGTCGCCGCTAGACGGCGAACGGCGAACGGCGAACGGCGAACGGCGAAGTTTAAGGAAGAAGCCTACCCAACAGCAACCGGTACCGGACCTCTTCCAAGGTCACCGTCCCGTCGGAGATCGTCTCTACCTTGGTCTTTCCGTCCGCAACCCAGCCAGCTCGTTCATAGAACTTCCGGGCTCGCGTGTTCGTCGACAGCACCCACAGCGTCGCCGCGCCGAACTGGGTCGACAGACCGCGCACGCACTCTTCGTGCAGCGCTCGGCCCATTCCCCGGCTCCATTCGGACGGGAGGAGGTAGATCGACGACAGTTCGCCCGTGTTCGGGGCGGCGTCGTCGTCTCGGCTGGGGCCGAAGACTGCGAAACCGGTGATCTTCTCGCCGGCGCCTGCCACCAGGACGGTGTGGGGGCGCGAAGTGTCCGCCAGGCTCGATGCCCAGGATTGTTCCCGCGTCTCGACCGACAGGCCGGACAGGAACTCGTCCGGCAGCAACCCCGCGTAGGCCGCTTGCCAGGAACCGACGTGGACGGCTGCGATGCCTGCCGCGTCTTCCGGGGTCGCGGGGCGGATCACGAGGTCGGGCACCATTCCTCCAGCGACTCGGCAGGCGACGATCGGCTGCGGGCAGTTCAGCACAGAAGCCCGCCTGCCCGCATGCGGTTTACCGGAGTGACCACAAAGGACAGTCAGGCCGCGGAGCTGGGCAAAGGGGCCGAAAAGCGACCGGCGAGTGTGTTCGGGCAAGGGTTCCGGGAGTTCAGGCATCGCCGCCCCGCCCGGAAGGCTCCTCGGTCCTCCAGCCGATAGCCTCGTCGGATTGGCGGATCAGGCTCCGCTCGTTCGTCATGCCCGTGCGCACCAGGAAATGGGACAATCGATGACCAACCCGTTGATCGCGCCGGTGAAGGACTCCACGACCGCGATGTCCGGGATTCCTTTGCTGGAGGACGCGACCGGCCTCAAGACCGCGATCGAGAGCAAGAACTGGGCGGCCGTCGCGATCGGGGCGGTGGGGACCGCGCTCGACGTGCTCACCGCGGTGATGGATCCCTTCGGCGCGATCTTCGCCGCGGGGGTCGGGTGGCTGATGGAGCACGTCGGGCCGCTCAAGGAGGCGCTCGACGCGCTTACCGGCAAGGCGGACGAAATCGCGTCCCAGGCGGAGACCTGGACGAATGTCGCCAAGGAACTCGAAGGCGTTTCGGCCGAACTGACCGAGCTGGTCAAGAAGGATCTGCAGGACTGGAACGGCGAAGCGGCCGACACCTACCGCAAAAAGGCCGAGGACACCTCCGCGCTGATCGCCAGCGCGCAGAAGGGCAGTGCGGGCGCGGCCAGCGGCGTCAAGACGGCGGGCGAGATCGTCGCGGCGGTCCGGTCGCTGGTGCGGGACACGATCGCGGACCTGGTGGGGCACCTGATCTCCTGGGCGTTGCAGGTGCTGTTCACCGCCGGGATCGGGATGGCCTGGGTGGTGCCGCAGGTCGTCACCGCCGTCGCCAAGACCGCGTCGACCATCGCGAAGGTCACCTCGAAGCTGGTCAAGGCGCTCAAGGCGCTGGTCCCGCTGCTGAAAAAGGCGGGCGTGCTGTTCGAAGACGCCGGCAAGGCGTTGAAGGGGCTCAAGGGCGGCAAGGGAGCGCCGACGCACACTCCCCAGGACATCAACGTCAAGTCCGGGAACGGCACGAGGTCCCACCCCGGCGAGGACGAAGGCACGCACGCCTCCAGCGCCGGGGGAGACAGCGGGCACCACGGCACCACCCAGCCGAGCGGCAACCACGAGAGCGGCGGCGAGCACGGCGGCAGCGGAGGATCGGGCGGTCACACGTCGGCCGCCGGCAGTTCCTCCGCGGGAGGGGCCAGGGGAAACGGGGGCGACTCGCGCTCGCTCGACAAACAGGGCGAGAACTCGCGCTCCCTCGACAACATCTGCACCACCGGCGACCCGATCGACGTCGCGAGCGGCCAGATGGTCATGGCCGAGACCGACGCGACCTTCCTCAGCGCGTTGCCGATGGTTTTCGAGCGCACGCACTTCTCGTCGTTCCGCGCGGGCGGCTGGCTCGGCCCCGCCTGGGTGTCCACTTTGGACGAGCGGATCGAGGTGTACGAGGACCAGGTGTGGTTCGCCGGCGCGGACGGGATCGTCCAGGTGTTCCCCCGGCCCCGCGGCGACCAGTGGGTCGCCGCCGAGCACGGGCCCGCGCGGTATCTCGCCGAGGAGCCCGGCGGCGGATTCGTCCTCGAGGACCGCGAGGGCGAGCGGGTGCTGACCTTCGAACGAGGCACCAGCCCGGTCCGGCCGATCCGTTCGATCAGCGGCCGGGGCAAGGAGCACATCTTCTTCCAGCGCGACCAGCGCGGCACGCCGACCGCGATGCGGCACAGCGGAGGCCACCTGATCCAGATCGCCACCGAGGGCGGGCTCGTGACCGGGCTGTCCACCGTCACCAAGGACGGGGCCGAAGTGCCGCTGGTCCGCTACGGCTATACCGACGGCAATCTCACCGAGATCACGAACGAATCCGGCCTCCCGTTCCGCTACGCCTACGACAGCATGGGGCGGATCGTCGGATGGACGGACCGCAACGGCGAGTGGTACCGCTTCCACTACGACCGCGAGGGCCGGGTCGTGCGCACCGAAGGCTCCGGCGACTGCCTCACCGTCACCATGGAATACGACCTGGCCGCCCGGATCACCCACGTCGTCGACTCGCTGGGCCGGCACAATGCCTACCACCTGAACGAAACCGGCCGGGTCGTGCGCGAGGTCGACCCGACGGGCGCGGCACGCGCCTACGAATGGGACGCGCTGGACCGCCTGGTCGGCGAAACCGACGAACTGGGCAGGCGGCGGATCTACCGCTACGACGACAGGAACAACCTGGTCGCCCTCCAGCGGGCGGACGGCACGGGATTGACCATCGAGCGCAACGACTTCGGCCAGGCCGTCCGCATGGTCGAGGCGCCGGGTGTCGAAACCCGGTGGGAATACGACGAACGCGGCAACGTGACCCGCGTAGTCGAACCGGGCGGCGGGACCACCAGCTACACCTACGACGAGTGGGGGCACGTCGCGTCGGTCACCGGTCCGAACGGCTCGACCCTGACCGTAGTGTCCGACGACGCCGGAAACCCGATCACCGTCACCGACCCCAGCGGCGCGACGACCGCCTACACCTACGACTGCTTCGGCAGGGTCACCGCGATCGTCGATCCGAACGGCGCGGCCGAGGAGTTCGGCTACACCGTCGACGGCGCGCTCGCCTGGCACCGCCTTCCGGACGGATCGACGGAGGAATGGCTCTACGACGGAGAAGGCAACAACCGCCTGCACGCCGACGCCTCCTCGGCGATCACCCAGCAGGAGGTGACCCACTTCGACCTGGTAGCGGCCGAGATCCGGCCGGACGGCACCCGGCTCGAATACTCCTACGACACCGAACTCCGGCTCACCGCGGTGACCAACGAACAAGGCCAGGTCTGGCGCTACGAGTACGACCTGGCGGGCAACCTCTCCCGCGAGACCGATTTCGGCGGCGCCAGTTCGTCCTACGGCTACAACGCCGCCGGCGAGCTGACCGAAATCCGCAACCAGGAAGGCGACGTCGTCACCCTGCGCCGCGACGTGCGCGGCAACATCGTCGAGGAGATCGTCGAAGGACCGTCCGGGACTCTGCGCACCCGCTTCGAGTACGACGTCCTCGGCGAACTCGTCGCCCTCGACGACGGGACGACCCGCGTCGAGTACACCCGGGACGCGGCGAGCCGGATCGTCGAGGAAACGGTCAACGGGCGCACCGTCCGCTCCGAATTCGACTCCGCGGGCAACCAGGTCCGGCGGCAGACGCCGTCCGGAGCGGAAAGCGTCTGGGAATACAGCGAAGCCGGAGTCCCGGCCGCGGTGCGCGCCGCGGGCCGCACCACCCGGTTCGAGTACGACCGGGCGGGCCGCGAAACCCTCCGCGCGTTCGGCCAGGACGCGGCGATCGTCCGCTCCTGGACCCCGGCCGGACGGCTCGCCCGGCAGGCGGTGCGGTCCGCGACCGGCGAATTCGGCCAGGACCGCCAGTACCACTACCGGCCCGACGGCCTGCCCGACCGGATCGACGACGGGACGGCCGGGTCGCGCTGGCTCGCGATGGACGTCCGGGGCCGGGTGACCTCGGTGCGCGCCCGGGACTGGAACGAGCAGTACGCCTACGACCCGACCGGACGGCTCGTCGACGCCGACTGGCCCGCGCCCGAGGGAGAGGACCGGCGCGGCAGGCGGACCGGCCCCGCCTCGGTGATCACCGAGGCGGGCGGCGTCCGCTACACCTACGACCAGTCCGGCCGGATGCGCACCCGGCGGCACGAGGACGGACGGACCTGGACCTACACCTGGGGCCCGCTGAACCGGCTGGTCGCGGTCGAGGTCCCGGACGCCACGACCTGGCGCTACACCTACGATCCGCTGGGCCGCCGCATCCGCAAGGAGCACTTCGCCTCCGACGGGACGACTCCGCTCGAACGCGTCGACTTCGCGTGGGACGGCGAAACGCTGGCCGAGGCGACCAGGTCCGGCCCGGGCGCCGCCGAAACCGCGGTGTGGGACTACGAACCGGGAACCTTCGTGCCGCTGCTGCAGCGCCGGCGCAGCGGTTCCGCGGACCAGAAGCGCATCGACGAACAGTTCTTCGCCATCGTGGCCGAACCGTCCGGCACGCCGACCGAACTGCTGGACGACCGCGGCGAGATCGCCTGGCAGGCCCGCAGCAGCCTGTTCGGCGTCGTGCTCGCCGAGTCCGGCGGCTCCGGGACCCCGCTGCGGTTCCAGGGCCAGTATTTCGACGAGGAAACCGGGCTGCACTACAACTTCCACCGGTACTACGACCCGGTGCTCGCCCGGTACCTCAGCCCGGACCCGCTCGGGCTCGGCGGCGGACTGGACCCGCACGCCTACGTCAGCAACCCGCACGTCTCGGTCGACCCGCTCGGCCTCACCGGGCGGCCCTGCCGCAAACTCGGCGGGGGCTCCGGCAGCGGACAGGGCTCCGGCAGCGGACAGGGCTCCGGTGGCTCTCAGCGCGGCCGGGGCCTCTCCCGCGACCCGAGCCCCGGCCCGAACGGCGAGCGGCGGATGCGGTCACCCGGCGGGCGGGTGTACCAGGAGGGACCGCCGACAGTCGCGGCCGGCGCGCGCAGGCGCGAGCACTACGGCTACAAGAACCTCTCGCACAAGCACTCCAAGATGCGGCCGCTGTTCGAGCGCAACGCGGTGTCGCCGCCGCCGAAGTTCCGCAAGCGCGGGGACGACACCAAGTGGTACATGGACCCGAACCGGCGCTACCGGACCCACGACTACCAGGGCAATCCCACCGGTATCGTCCGCGGCCACAGCAATGTCGTGATGGGCCACAACCCGTCGGCCGGCACCCACTTCAACCAGACGGGCATCCACCAGACGCCCGGCCAGAACTTCGCGCACAACTCCGACGTGAGGATCTTCAAGCACCTCGAACCGGCGAAAGACTCCGCCGCGAGCGGGTCCAAGGAACCCGGTTACGACGCTCCGACCCCGCGGCGCGGCAACCGGGTTTACTGGGACCAGAACCAACCCGGCTACGTCGGCAACCCGGATGCCGACTGGGACCTGGTGCGGCCTAAGCCGAGCACGTCCTCCGGCGGCCACGGCGGATACAGCGGCGGATACAGCGGCGGCGGTTCCAGCAGCCACGGCGGCGGGTACGGAGGCGGCTCCAGCAGCTACAGGGGAGGCTCCAGCGCCAGCTACGGCGGGTACAGCGGTGGGTACAGCGGCGGCAGTTCCAGCCACGGCGGGTACAGCGGCAGCTACGGCGGCGGCGGATACAGCGGCGGGTACAGCGGCGGCGGATACAGCAGTAGCAGCCATGGCGGATACAGCGGCGGCGGCAGCAGCAGCCATGGCGGCGGGTACGGCAGCGGCGGATACGGAGGTAGTTACGGCGGCGGCAGCAGCAGCCGCAGGAACCACGGCTACGACTCCGACGACGACATCTACGACGCCTGACGCCCCGCGAAAACCCGCAGCGACTCAGCTAAAAAGGCGTGGCCCGGGAAACCCCGGGCCACGCCTCGACACACTCAGCCGAACGAAGGCAGATCAGCTCTTCTCCAGGTACTCCGCCCGCTCCAGATCGACCACATCGGCGACCATCTGCGCCAGCCCCGGCAGCGAAGCCAGCTCCGGATCGCCCGTCACGATCTCCTGCGCCTGTGCTCGCGCCTCAGTGATCACGTCCTCGTCCCGCAGCAACGACAGCAGCTTCAGCCCAGACCGCTTGCCTGACTGGGCCGCACCCAGAATGTCGCCTTCCCGGCGCAGTTCCAGGTCCAACCGGGACAGTTCGAAACCGTCCGTTGTGGACTCGACCGCCGCGAGCCGTTCGCGCGTGGCCGTACCGTCCAAGGTTTCCGTTACCAGCAAGCACAATCCGGGCACGCTCCCCCGCCCGACCCGGCCGCGCAGCTGGTGCAGCTGGCTCACGCCGAAGCGGTCGGCGTCGAGGATGACCATCGCCGTCGCGTTGGGGACGTTCACGCCGACCTCGACCACGGTCGTCGCGACCAGGACATCGACCTTCCCCGCGCCGAACGCCTGCATGACGGCGTCCTTTTCGTCCGTCGGCATCCGGCCGTGCAGGGCGGCGACCTTCAAGCCCTTCAACGCGCCGTTGGCGAGATCCGGCGCGACGTCCAGCACCGCGAGCGGCGGCCGCTTGTCGCTCTTGTCCGACGGCGGTTCGTCGCCGATGCGCGGGCACACGACGTAGGCCTGGTGTCCCTTGCCGACTTCCTCGCTGACCCGCTGCCACACCCGGTCGAACCACGCCGGTTTCTCCGCGACCGGCACGACCGTCGTCTTGATCGGCGAGCGGCCGACCGGCATTTCGCGCAGTGCCGAGATTTCCAGGTCGCCGTAGACGGTCATGGCGACCGTGCGCGGGATCGGCGTCGCCGTCATGACCAGCACGTGCGGGCTCGTCGAATCGGCCCCGCGCGAGCGCAACGCGTCCCGTTGCTCGACGCCGAACCGGTGCTGCTCGTCCACGACCACGAGCCCGAGATCGGCGAACTGCACAGTGTCCTGGATCAGCGCGTGCGTGCCGACGATGATGCCTGCCTCGCCGCTTACCGTCTCCAGCAACGCTTTCTTGCGTTCCTTCGCGCCCATCGACCCGGTGAGCAGCGTGATCCGGGTGGAATTCTCGGCCGCGCCCAGTTCGCCCGCCATCCCGAGGTCGCCGAGCATTTCGCGCAGCGAGCGCGCGTGCTGCGCGGCCAGGACCTCGGTGGGCGCGAGCATCGCCGCCTGCCGTCCGGAATCGACGACCTGGAGCATCGCCCGCAGCGCGACCACCGTCTTGCCGGAACCGACCTCGCCCTGCAGCAGCCGGTTCATCGGATGCTCGGTCGACAGATCGGCCGCGATCTCGTCGCCGATCGCGCGCTGGCCCGCGGTGAGGTCGAACGGCAGCCGCTTGTCGAACGCGTCCAGCAGGCCGCCGTCGACGTGCGGGCTCGCCTTCGCCGGACGCGACACCGCGGAATGCCGCCGCTGCGCGAAAATCAGCTGCACGGCCATCGCTTCGTCCCACTTGAGCCGGTGCCGCGAGGTCTCCAGGTGCGCCCAGTCCTCCGGGCGGTGGATGCCGCGCAGCGCGCGCTCAAGGCCGGGCAGCCCGTGCCGTTGGCGCAGTTCCCCGGGCATCGGGTCGTCGCCGACCTCCAGCACGTCCAGCACCTGCCGCACGCATTTGGCGATCGACCAGGTCGGCATGCCCTGCGCCGCCGGGTAAACCGGGATGATCTCGGCGAGGAAATTGTCGACCGCCTCGGCCTCGCGTTCGGCGTCGAGCAGTTCGTACTCCGGGTTGGCCAGCTGCAGCGTGTCCCGGAACGCGGTGACCTTGCCCGCGAACAGCCCGGTCTTGCCGGGGGCCAGCTCCTTCTCGCGCCACGCCTGGTTGAAGAACGCGCACGCGAGCCGCCGCTTGCCGTCGGTGATCACCATGTCGAGGATGGTGCCGTTGCGGGATTTCATCCGGCGCTTGCTGATCTTCTCGATCCGCGCCAGCACGGTCGCGTGCTCCCCGAGTTCCAGCCCCGCGATGTCGGTCAGCTCGCCGCGTTCGGCATAACGACGCGGATAGTGGCGCAGCAGGTCGGAAACCGTCTCGATGTCGAGCGCACTCGACAGCGCCTTCGCCGTTTTCGCGCCCAGCAGCAGCGGGAGCTTGTCGCGAAGCCCGGCCATGATTATTCGACCCCCATCAGCAGCACAGCGTCGCTTTGACCGCCGGCGTAACTCGTCAACTCCACCTCGGGGTGCTCCAGCCGCAGTTGTTCGGCGAGTTCGGCGGCCACCCTCGGCGGAGCGTCCGCCCCGCTCAGGACGGTGACCAGCTCGCCGCCGAGCGCCAGCATCCGGTTGAGCACGCTGACCGCGGCCGCGACGAGATTCGTCGCCGACGCCGGGGCGGGCTCGATCAGCACCACCTCGTCGTCGACCAGGCCGATCACGTCGCCGGACTGGGCCCGGCCCACCCAGGTTAGCGACTCCTCGTCCGCGATCCGCAGCTCGCCACGCCTGGTCGCGGCCGCCGCCTCGGCCATCGCGACCACGTCGTCGTTGACCCGGCGCTCGCTGTCGTGCACCGCGAGCGCGGCCAGCACCTGCACCGGCGACGCGCACGGGATCACCACGACGTCGCGCTCGCCCGCCATCGGATGCCCGGCGGCGGCGTCGGCGGCCGCAGTCAGGTCCGGCCCGCCCGGCAGCACGCTCAGGTGCTGTCCGGCCGCCTCGTTGAACAACCCGATCATGTCCTCGACGCTGGGCGTCTCGCCCTCGGGCACCGCCAGCACGGCGACGCCCTCGGCCCGCAGCAGTTCGGCCAGGCCGCCGCCGCGCACCACCGCGACCACGGACCGGTCGATCGATGTGTCCCATTCGATCGGCGTCGGGGTGATCAGCGGTTCGACCCGGATCTTGCGCGGCCTGCCCAGTTGCAGCCCGGCTTCGATGGCCGCGCCGATGTCCGCGCAGTGGACGTGCACCGCGTGGCTGCCCGAACCGTCGCCCGCCACCGTCACACTGTCGCCGAACCCGCTCAGTTCCTTCCGCAACGCGGGCAGCCGGGCCTCGTCGATCTCGTCCAGCAAGTACATGACCTCCCACGCGTAGGGGACCTGCTCCGGCAGCGAAGCGACCGCCTTCAGGTCGTGCCCGGGGTCCTCGGGTTCACCGGTGATCACCCCCGCCAGCGCGTCGAGCACCGCGACCAGCCCGCGGCCCCCGGCGTCGACGACTCCCGCCTTGGCCAGCGCGGGCAACTGCTTGGGCGTCTCCTCCAGCGCTTTCGCGGCCACGGTGACGACCTCGCGCGCAACCTCGGGCAACGTCCGCGTCGTGCCTCGAACCGCGGCGGCCACGGCGTGCAGGACAGTCAGCATCGTCCCGGCGACCGGCCTGCTGACCGCGCCCGTGGCGGCCTGGTCCGCCTGCCCCAGCGCAGCGGCGAGACCAGGTCCGTCCAGGTCCCCGCCGGTGGCCGCCCAGCCGGCCATCCCCCGCACGACCTGGGACAGGATCACGCCCGAATTGCCCCGCGCGTGCGCCACCGCCCCGCGCGCCAGTACCGCCAGCGCCTCAGCCGCGTCGGCCGGTTCCGCATCGGCGAGCGTCTCGTGCGCGCCGGTCATCGTGTACAGCAGGTTGGAGCCGGTGTCGGAGTCCGCGACCGGATAGACGTTGATCCCGTCGATGGCCGTGCGCAGCCTGTCCAAGCTGCGCACAGAGGCCGCCGCCCAGCCCGACACCGCCGCCGCGTCCAGCACCCGCACCCCGTAACCTCCTAGCCGGTCCCCGCGAGGGTAACGACCCCGCGGCAAGGCCACCCAGACCACTCGTTACTATGGTGGAGTTGCCCGGCACGTTCGGGCGCGCATTCTTTGTCCCATATCCAGAGGAGTTCGACGTGGCTGCCGTGTGCGACGTCTGTGGCAAGGGACCCGGCTTCGGCAAGTCGGTCTCGCACTCCCACCGGCGTACCAACCGCCGGTGGAACCCGAACATCCAGGTTGTGCACGCGAAGGTCGGCGTGTCCCAGCGCAAGCGCCTGAACGCCTGCACCTCGTGCATCAAGGCCGGCAAGGTCGTGCGAGGCTGAGTTCAGCAGCTTTCGGAAAGGGGCGAGTGCTTGAAGCACCCGCCCCTTTTTCGTCACCGCAGGAAGTTCGCCAGCACGTCCCGCAGGGACTCCGGCGCGTTCAGCACCCCGTGATCCTGCCCCGGGACCTCCTCGTGCCGCCCGTGCGCGACCGCGGCCGCGACAGCCTTGGCCGACGACGTCATCCACGCCTCCCCCGCACCGCCGGACAGCGACAGCACCGGGACGGTGATCGCCGCCAGCCGGTCCGTCGGCAGGTAGTTGCCGCGGCCGCAGACAGTCAGGTCGTACGGCAGCGTGTGCGCCAGTCCGACGAACCAGCCCCACACCGGCGCGGACTTCATCGAGTCCACGATCTCCGCCGGGGTCCCGGTGCCCTCGACCAGGAACAACTCGACCGCCCTGTCCCGGTCGCCGTCGGCGAGGCAGGTGCTGACCCGGTCCACCAGGTCTTCCGCCGGACGCGGCCGGTCGTCGCCGATGAACGGCGGCTCGTACACCGCCGCCTTCGTGATCGTCAGCCCGCGCGCCGCCGCTTCCAGGGCCAGGATCGCGCCGGACGAGTGCCCGAACACCGCGGCCGAGCCGCCGACGGCCTCGATCAGCACTTCCAGGTCGTCGATCTCGCGCTCGACCGCGTAGACCGGCGCGTCGCCGCTGTCGCCGCGGCCTCTCCGGTCGTAGGCGATCGCGGTGAAACCGGCGTCGGCCAGCACCGCGGCGAGCCCGGCGACGGTCGTGCGGTCGTTCACCGCGCCGCCGACCAGCAGCACCGGAGAACCCGAGCCGTAGGTGTCGAAGGCGATCGGGGTGCCGTCGGCGGACTTGACGGTGGCGGTCATCGCTTCCCTCCAGGGTTTCAGTCGGCGCCTACCCTGGTGGTCGGCGCCGATCGCCGGAACTGGACACGCCGCGTCAGGGAAGTTTCCAGTCGAGCGGTTCCGCGCCCTGCTGGACCAGCAGCTGGTTCGCCCGGCTGAACGGACGCGACCCGAAGAAGCCGTTGCGCGCCGACAGCGGGCTCGGGTGCGCCGATTCGAGGCACGGCACCTCGCCGAGCATCGGCCGCAGGTTCCGCGCGTTGCGGCCCCACAGGATCGCCACCAGCGGTCCGCCGCGCGCGGCGAGCGCCTTGATCGCCTGCTCGGTGACCTGCTCCCAGCCCTTGCCCTGATGCGAGTTCGACTTGTGCGGCTGCACGGTGAGCGACCGGTTCAGCAGGAGCACGCCCTGCTCCGCCCACGGGGTCAGGTCTCCGTTGGACGGGGCCGGGTGCCCCAGGTCCTCGCAGTACTCCTGGTAGATGTTGATCAGGCTTTTCGGGATCGGCCGCACGTCCGGGGCCACCGAGAAGCTCAGGCCGACCGCGTGCCCCGGGGTCGGGTACGGGTCCTGGCCCACGATCAGCACGCGGACGGCGTCGAACGGCTGCTTGAACGCGCGCAGCACGTGCTCGCCCGCGGGGAGATAGGTGCGGCCCGCGGCGATCTCGGCGCGGAGGAACTCCCCCATCGCGGCGACCTGCGGCGCCACTGGTTCAAGGGCTTTCGCCCAGCCGGCTTCGACGATTTCGTCCAGCGGTCGTCCAGTCACGGCCCGCGAGCCTAGCGCCACGTGCCCGAGGTCACTGTGGCGGGTCCAGCCTGCGCAACTCGGCCCGGAACCGGGCTCCGCGCCGAACGTAGGAATCCACGACCGCGGCGATCTGGTCTTCGGAGAACGACTTGTTCGGCCGCGTTTTCGCCGGAACTCCCAATGCGATCTCGCCAGTGCCGACCGTCGATTCGTAGGACAGCACCGCGCCCGCGCCGACCATGCCGCCGTCCTCGATCACGCTTCCGTTCAGCACCACCGAACCCGACGCGATCAGGCAGCCGGTGCCGATCTTCGCGCCCTCGATGTGCACCGCGTGCCCGACCGCCGAGGACGGGCCCACGATCGTCGGATGCCGCGCGGTGCAGTGGACGACGCAACCGTCCTGCACGTTCGAGCGTTCGCCGATCTCGATGTACCCGTGGTCGCCGCGCAGCACCGTCTGCGGCCAGACCGAGGCGCGCGCTCCGATCCGGACGTCGCCGATCACGGTGGCGTCGGGATGGACGTAGGCGTCCGGGTGGATGGCCGGGACCAGGTCGCCGAGCGCGTAGATGGCCAATGCCGCCTCCGAATCGTTCAGTGTCGTCGGTCGTGGACGAGAGCCTTGCCGTAATACCGGCTTTCGGGCATATCGCCGTAATAGCCGAAAGCCGGTATCTCGGCGTAGCCCGACGAACGGTAGAGGGCGATGGCTTCCGGCTGCTCGGTGCCCGTCTCCAGCACGACGCGGCGGCGTCCGGCGGCGACCGCGGTGCGTTCCAGTTCGGCGAGCATCGCGCGGGCGAACCCGCGGCCTCGCGCGGATTCGATCACGTACATCCGTTTCAGCTCGACGTCGCCGGGCCGGAACGTCGGCTCGGGACCGTCGTGCGCGCGCCACGCGCCGGACGCCACCGGCACGCGGTCCAGGTACCCGACCAGGAACAGGCCCCGCGGCGGCGCGAACTCCGCGGGGTCCATCGGGGTCTCGTCCTCGGTGCCGTAGCGGCGCACGTACTCCAGCTGAACCTCGGCCATCAGTTTGGCGGCGTCGGGATGGTCGAAGGCGACGACGCGGATGTCCACGCCGTCAGCCTGATGATGAATCACTGCTGCCAGTGCTCCCAACCGCCCTGCTGGTCGTACGCCTCGCCGTCCACGGTGACCCCGGAGCCGGGCATGGTGACCACGCCGATCTTGCGCCAGCCCTCGGGAAGGTCGTCGAACGGCGGGAACGTCGCGACCAGCGCGTGGTCCTCGCCGCCGGTCAGCACCCACTGCACCGGGTCCGCGCCGAGCGCGCTGCCGACCTCCTTCAGCCGCGTCGACACCTCAAGCAACGCGGTCTGCACGTCGAGCCCGACCTCGGAAGCCGCGGCCAGGTGCGCGAGGTCGGCCAGCAGCCCGTCCGAGACGTCCATCATCGCGGTAGCGCCGGCGAGCGCGGCCTGCGGCCCGGCCGCGTACGGCGGTTCCGGGCAGCGCTGCGCGTTCACCACCCCGACCGGCGACCGGAATCCGCGGCGCAGCACCGCGAGCCCGGCCGCGGCCCAGCCGAGCCGCCCGCACACCGCGAGCACGTCGCCGGGGCGCGCGCCGGAACGGGTCACCGGTTCGCGGTCTTCGAGGTCGCCCAATGCGGTGACGCTGATCACGAGCTGGTCCGCGCTCACGAGGTCGCCGCCGGACACCCCGATGCCTACCGCACGCGCCTCAGCCCACATCCCGTCCATGATCTCGGTCACGACCCGCGCCGGGGTATCCGCCGGGCACGCGAGCCCGGCGACCACCGAGGTCGGTTTCGCTCCCATCGCCGCGATGTCGGACAGATTCACCGCGACCGCCTTGCGCCCGGCCTGCTCCGGGCTCGACCAGTCGAGCCGGAAGTGCACACCGTGGACCAGCACGTCGGTCGTCACGACCACGCGGCCGTCCGGCGCGGCGAGAACCGCCGCGTCGTCGCCCGGGCCCAGCAGTGTCGACGGCGGCTGCGCGCGTCCTTCGGTGACCCGCTGGATCAGGCCGAACTCGCCTGTCGCGGCCACCGAGTGCTCGTCCGGTGACACCGGTCACCTCCCGTTTCCCTTGCCTGTGTCGGATCGGCCACCGACTATCGGATCCCCTAGGTTTTTCCCAGGGCTGGCGCTACGTTGCCTACACCGTTCCTACCTCGACTCGATCGCCACCGACGAAAGGGCACGCCGTGGTCCACGCATACATCCTCATCCAGACCGAGGTCGGCAAGGCGGCCGCGGTGGCTGCGGAGATCGCCGGGGTCCCGGGCGTGACCAGCTCCGAGGACGTCACCGGCCCGTACGACGTGATCGTGCGCGCCGCCGCGGACACAGTGGACCAGCTCGGCCAGCTCGTCGTCGCCCGCGTGCAGAACGTGGAAGGGATCACGCGCACGCTGACCTGCCCGGTCGTGCATCTCTGAGCCGTGGTCCACTGAGGCGGTGGCAGACACCGACACCGGGGCTCCGCCGAAGGTCGTCCTCGTCACCGCGTCGTTGCTCGTGGCCGCGCTGGCGGTCGCGGTCGCGGTCGTCGCGCTGACGAAGAGCTCCTCCGGACAGCCCGATCCGAACCAGCCGCTCGCGCTCGTGTCCGTTCCCGCGCCGCGGGCCGGGTCGGCGGACTGCGCGAAGGTGATCGCCGGGGTCCCGGCCACGCTCACGTCGAACGGCAAGGAACTGTCGCCGCGCACGCTCGCCGAGCCCGCGCCGAAGGCCACCGTCGCGTGGGGCGAACCGGATCCGGTCGTGCTGCGCTGCGGCCTCGAACGCCCGCCCGAGCTCACCCCGACCGCGCAGCTGCGCGTGGTCGACAAGGTGCAGTGGCTGCAGATCGAGCAGGGCGGTTCGGCCACCTGGTACGCCGTCGACCGGCCGGTCTACCTGGCGCTGACCGTTCCGGCGAACGCGGGAACCGGTCCGCTTCAGGCCGTTTCGGACGCGATCGCGGCGAAGCTGCCGGTCAAGCCTTTGCAGTTCTAGCCGCGATCGTTTCCAGCGATTCGCCGGTGGTGCGCGGGCCGAGCACGGCCACGTCGATCATCAGCAGCACCATCGCGCCCGCGACCACGGCGAACATCGTCGTCGCGCCCGCCGATTGCAGGACCGGCAGCAGGATGAACGGCATCGCGGCCGTCGCCAGCCGGGACAGCGCGTAGGCCGAACCGGCGGCGGTGCCGCGCAGCGACGTCGGGAACAGCTCGCCCTGGTAGGTGTGGAAGGCGTTGGAGAAGACGTTGCTCACGGCGGTGTAGCAGAAGCCGAACACCGCGATCAGCACGCCGGAAGTCGCGTAGCCGAAGGCCAGCCCGAACACCGCCATCGCCGCCGCGCTCGCGACGATCAGCCATTTGCGTTCCAGCCGTTCGATGATCGGGATGGACAGCGCGGAGCCGATCGGATAGCCGAGGAAGGTGAGCGCGCTGAACGTCAGCGAGCTGACGAGGCCGAAACCCTTGGCGGCCAGCACAATCGGCACCAGCGAGCCGAAACCGTAGTAGCCGAACGACTGCAGCAGCTGGAAGACGTACAGCATCGCCGTGCGACGGAACCACGGCGGACGCAGCAACGCCGACGCACGCACCGGTTCGGGCGCGGGCGGTTCCGGCTCCGGTTCGGGCAATGGCTGCGGCGCACTCTCTTCGAGTTTGCGCACGATCTCGTCCGCTTCGCCGGTTCTTCCTTGTGCCGCAAGCCAACGCGGCGATTCCGGCAGCGTGAACCGCAGCGCCCACACCACCGCCGCACCCAGCGCGCCGATCACGAACAGCCAGCGCCAGCCGTCGATGCCGAGCGGCGCGTGGCCGACGAGCGCGCGGGCGAGGAATCCGGCGGCGGGGACGCCGCAGAAACCGATCGTGTAAGCCCAGGCTGTCGCGCGACCGCGCGCTCGGGCGGGCAGCAGGTCAGCGAGATAGGCGTCCGCGACCGGCAGCTCCGCGCCGATGCCGATCCCGGCGATGAACCGGCAGATCACCAGCATCCACACATCGGTGCTGAACGCGCCGAGCAGTGTGAACACCGAGTACAGGCCCAGGGTGAGCAGGAACGCGCGCCGTCGGCCGAGCCGGTCGGCCAGCCTGCCGAGGAACACCGCGCCCACGAACGCGCCGACGAACGCCGACGCCAGGACGTACTTCAGCGTCGTCGGGGTGACGCCGAACTCCTTGGTGAGGACGGTGCTGATGGTCGCGGCGAGGAACAGGTCGTAGAGGTCGAAGAAGGTCGCGATGCCGACCACTGCCACGAAGTACCGGTGCCTCCGGGTGACCGGGAGCCGGTCGAGGCGGGATGCGATCTGCACGCGCTGTTTTCCTTACGGTGGGGACGTGCCGTCTGTTCGAGGGCCATCGTAAGGTCGTCCCGCCTCGTCTGTCCGGCCTGCGGCGCTTCGCCGGCGAGGAGTTCCCGGGTCCGCTCGTCAGCGCAGGCCGGTGCCCCGGGCGAGCGCGGTGTCGATCAGCGTCGACAGGAGCGTCGGGTAGTCCACCCCGGTGACCTCCCACATCTTCGGGTAGGCGGACTTCGTGGTGAAGCCGGGCATCGTGTTGACCTCGTTGATCACCAGGTCGCCGTCCTCGGTCACGAAGAAGTCGACGCGGGCGAGGCCCTGGCAGTCGAGCGCGCGGAACGCCTCGACGGCCATCGCGCGCAGCCGGTCGGTGAGCGCGTCGTCCAGTTTGGCCGGGATGTCCAGCTCGGCGTCCTCGCCGAGGTACTTGGTTTCGAAGTCGTACCAGGCGTCCTCGCCCTCGGCGAGCACCCGGATCTCCGCCGGGAGCGACGCCTCGACGCGGCCGTCCGGGAATTCCAGCACGCCGCATTCGACCTCGCGCCCGCGCACCGCGGCCTCGACGAGCACCTTCGGGTCGGTACGCCGGGCCAGCTCGATCGCCGCGTCCAGCTCCGCCCAGCCGGAGACCCGGGAGATCCCGACCGACGAACCGGCGCGCGAGGGCTTCACGAACACCGGCAGGCCAAGACGTTCCCGGTCTTGTCCGGCCAAAGTGGACTGTCCGCGGCGCAGCGCGGCGTAGGTGCCCACCGGCAGCCCCTCCGCGGCGAGCAGCTTCTTCGCGTATTCCTTGTCCATCGCCGCCGCGCTGGCGAGCACGCCGGGGCCGACGTAGGGGATGTCGGCGAGTTCGAGCAGGCCCTGGATGGTGCCGTCCTCGCCGAAGGCGCCGTGCAGCACCGGGAAGACGACGTCGACGGTGCCGAGCACCTCGGTGGCCTGGCCGGGGTCGACCGTGCGCAGCTCGCGGCTGGTCGGGTCGCCGGCGAGCACGAGCGCGCGGCCGGACTCGACCGACGGCAGCTCGCGGCCCTGGATGCTGAGCTGCTCCGGGTCGCCGGTGCCGAGCACCCAGCCGCCGCTGGGCGTGACGCCGACCGGGAGCACCTCGAAGCGATCCGGATCCAGGTTCGAGATCACACTGCCCGCGGACAGGCACGAGATGGTGTGCTCGCTGCTGCGGCCACCGAACACGACCGCGACCCGGATCTTTTCAGCGCTCATAGCCGGTCACGGTACCGGGTGAGCATCGCCGACAGCGCGCGCCGGGGGTGTCTGCGCTGGTCGCGAGGGTCGAGCCGCTGGTCGGCGAGTGCGCGCGGAGGCCAGCGCGAACCACGTCGCCCCGCGCACCGTCAGGAAGGCCATTCCGGCCAGGACGAAAACGGTGAAAGTCCGGCAGCGTCTGGAACGCCACGTCCACCGGCAGCCAGCGGGCGCACCGCGACCCGGCCGAAGCCCTTGTCCCGCAAGAGCTCCGGCAGCTTTCGTGCGCGACGGATCTGTCGGCGGGTCGCCAAGACCATCGCGGCGAGGACCAGGAGGGCGACGCCGCAGGTCAGCAGGAAGCCGTTGCCGGTTTCCGGGGCCGGTGCGCCCGCGAGGGTGCGGCGGAACGGCGCGCCGCTGTCCAGCAGGACCGGGTCGCGCGAGGTCAGCACCACCAGGCCGACCCGCTGATCCGGCAGGTTGGCGTGGTAGCGGGTCAGATCGCCGTCGTGCTGGACGACCGGCTGGCCGTGGAGAGTGCCGGTCCCCCAGCCGGATCCGTAGTGGTCGTCGCCGGTCGGGACTGCCGCGCCGTGCAGCAGACGCAGGCTTTCGGCGGACAGCGGACGGACGCCGTGGTAGGTGCCAGTCATCTGGAAGGCCAGGTAGTGGCTGAGGTCCTCGGCGGTCGAGACCAGGTAGCCCTCGGGCAGCGCACCGGGGGAATCCGGCGTTTCCATCGGCACGCTCAGGCCGAACAGCACCGACGGACCCTCGATCAGGCCCGCGCGACGGGTATCGGCGAGGTTGGTGAAGGTGCGGTTCATGCCGAGCGGGGCGAGGATGTGGGCTTTGCGGTAGGCGGCGTAGCTCTGGCCGGAAACCTGCTCGACCATCAGGCACAGCGTCGCGTAGTTCTTGTTGCAGTAGTGGAAAGCTGTGCCGGGGCGAGCGACCGGGACGACGTCGGCGAGTGCGCGGACGCGCTGCTCCAGCGTGGTTTCCGGTTCGTAGAGGTCGACGGTGCCCGCTTCGGTCGGCAGGCCGCTGGTCTGGTTCAGCAACTGCCGCACGGTGATCGGATCAGGGGTTCCGGCGGTGCGGAACCACGGCGGGTACGCGGTGATCGGGGTGTCCAGGCCGACTTTGCCCGCGTCGACGAGCTGCATGACTGCCATGGCGGTGAACGATTTGCTCAGCGAGCCAAGCAGAAACGGCGACTGCGGCGGCACGTCGGAGCCGACCGCGCCGGTCGTCGCCTTGCCGTTCGCGGACACCACCGCGTAGGACGAGGACGGTCCGCTCGCCAGTTCTTCGCGCAGGTGCGCGACCGCAGCGTCTGATGGCCGGTCCGGTGGCTGCGCCGAGCCCGGCGCGGCGAACACCGCCA
Organism: Amycolatopsis rubida; assembly: GCF_900115345.1. Taxonomy (GTDB): domain Bacteria; phylum Actinomycetota; class Actinomycetes; order Mycobacteriales; family Pseudonocardiaceae; genus Amycolatopsis; species Amycolatopsis rubida. The sequence goes on from NZ_FOWC01000004.1 coordinate 79,486, forward strand.
GCAGCGCGGTCGCTGTCGCCGCCGCCCGGATCCGCCGAGTCATCCCGCGCTCCTCCGCCCGCCGAACCGATCGGCAAAAACCTCGCGGAGCAGCGGATCCAGCACCATGAAGCTGACCGGCGGACCGGAGGCAGGGCTGACCCCGTACTCAGCGGAGGAGGTCGACCAGCGTCGGCACCGCGGCCGTCAACGCTTCCCGTGAGCAGCCCGCGTATCCCAGCGCGATGCCGTGCACCGTCGGCGTTCCGGCGAAATGCCGCGCCAGCCCGTCGAGGCGGATCGAATGCCGTTCCGCCGCGGCGATCAGCTCGGCCTCGGCCTCGGCGCTTCCCGTCCGCACCACCAGATGCGCACCGGCGTCGTCGCCGACGAACGGGATTCCGGCGTTCGACAGCGCGGTCACCAGCACCGTCCGGCGTTCGGCCATTTCCCGGCGCAGCTTCCGCAGGTGCCGTCCCAGATCGCCGGTCCGGGCGAGTTCGACCAGCACCCGCTGCCCCGCCGGCGACGGACGGGTGCCGGTGAGATCCCGGTAGGCCAGAATGGCATCGGCCACCGCGGCGGGCGCGACGAGCCAGCCCGCGCCGAGGGTCGGGGTGAGGATTTTGCTGGTGGTCCCGAGGTGCACGACGACGTCCGGGGCGAGCGCGGCCAGCATCGGCAGCGGAGCGACATCGAAGCGCAGCTCGCCGTCGTAGTCGTCCTCGATGACCAGCATGCCTTCCGCGCGAGCGCGTTCCACGAGCTGCACGCGCCGGGCCGCGCTCATCCGGCTGCCCATCGGGTACTGATGCGCGGGCGAGCAGTAAACCGCGCGCGCCCCGGCGGGAATCGCGTCCGGACGCAGGCCTTCCTCGTCCACCGGCACGCCGACGACGGTGAGCCCGGCCTGCCGGAACGCTTGCACCGCACGCTGATAACCCGGTTCCTCGAAGGCGACGACCGCACCTCGGCGCAGCACGGCCGCGGCGAGTTCCACGGCAGCCGCGGTCGTGCCGCCGGTCGCGAGCACCGAGCCCGCGGCCAGACCGCGGTGGCGCAGCAGGTGTTCCGACACAGTCGCGCGGTATTCCGGCAACCCGGCGCGGTGCGCGCGCGTGAGCGGCTCGGGATCGGCGGCGGCCCGCCATGCCCGTCGCCAGGCCGCGCGGTCGAGACCGTCCGCCCACGGCGTACCCGGCGCGAGGTCCAGCAACGGGGCTTGTTCGGCCTCGGCGAGCAGCGAACCGGGTGCCGTGACGGACGCGGCGGCGCGGGTCGGCGGAGTGGTCACGTAGGTGCCGGAACCGTGCCGGCCAGCGATCCAGCCCTCCGCGTGAAGTTGCTCGTACGCAGCGGAAGTGACCGTGCGCGAGACACCGAGCCGTTCGGCCAGCGCGCGCGTGGACGGCAGCCGGTCGCCGCCGCGGAGATGTCCGCCGGCCGCGGCTTCGCGCAGCGCGTCGGCCAGCTGCACGGCCAGCGGGGTGGCCGCTTCGCGGTCGAGACTGACCGGCAGGGCGGTGTCGGCGTAGGACACAGCGGACCTCCGTTACAGCGAAGTGGACTTCTCAAGTGTAGAAGAAGTGGACATTCAACGTAGCCACTTGCCCGCCGCACACTGAACGCATGAGCAGCCTTTCGCCCACCGAACGCACCACGCTCGGCCGCAAACGCCACCGCGCCGCCAGCGAGCGCGCGGCACTGCACGCCGTGCTCGACGAGGCGCTGATCTGCCACCTCGGTGTGGTCCGCGACGGCGTCCCGTTGGTGCTGCCCACCGGATACGGCCGCGACGGCGACACCCTGTACCTGCATGGTTCCACGGGCGCGGCCAGTCTGCGAGCCGCGACCGGGGGAACCGACGTGTGCGTGACGGTCACCCTGCTCGACGGGATCGTCTACTGCCGCTCGGTGAACAACCACTCGGTCAACTACCGCAGCGCGGTGATCCTCGGCAAGGCGCGGCTGGTGACCGACCCGGACGAGAAGATGCGCGGCCTGCACGTGCTCACCGACCACCTCTCCCCCGGTTCCTGGGAGCACGCCCGGGCGGTGAACAAGAAGGAATTCGCCGCGGTGTCGGTCATCGCGCTCGACCTCGCCGAAGCGTCGGTGAAACTCCGCGCCGAAGGACCGGACGACGAACCCGAAGACGTCACCGCGAACGCCGCCTGGGCCGGGGTGCTGCCGGTGCACACGGTGTTCGGCGAACCGGAGCCGTCCGCCGACCTGCCGCCGGGCTGGACCGTCCCCGAACACGTCGCCACACGCGTCACGAAGGCAGCGGCAACCGCACGGTGAACACCGTCCGCCCGGGGCGGCTGTCCAGCGAGACCGTCCCGCCGTGCTCCGCCACCAGCGAATGCACCACCGACAACCCCAATCCGGTGCCGCCGGCGGCCCGGGTCCGGGAGTTGTCGACGCGATAGAACCGGTCGAAAATCCGCTGCTGATCCTCCGCGGAGATCCCCGGCCCGGCATCGGTGACGGCAGCGACAGCCATCCCGTCCGCCGCCGTCACCGCCAGCTCCACCGGAGTTCCCTCCGCGGTGTGCACGGCGGCGTTCGCGAGCAGGTTGTCCAGTACTTGCCGCAGCCGCGCCGGATCCGCGTGCAGCAGCACCGGTTCCTCCGGAATCGAGACCGTCAGCGGATGTCCTGGCCGACCGGCCCGGAACGCGTCCGCGGCAGCCGCGGCGATCTCGGTGAGGTCCATCCGCCGCGGGCGCACCGGCGGTTCGACATCACGCGCGTCCAGCCGCGCGAGCAGCAGCAAATCGTCGACCAGCACGCTCATCCGCGCGGTCTCGGCCCGGATCTTCTCCAGGTGTGCCTCGCGTTCCTCGGGTTCGTTCGCAGCGGCGTAGCGGAAAAGATCGGCGTAGCCGCGGATCGAGGTCAACGGTGTCCGCAGCTCGTGCGAAGCATCGGCGACAAACCGGCGCAGCCGATCATTCGCCTCGGTGCGCGCGGCCAGCGAAGATTCGATGTGGCTCACCATCAAGTTGAACGCCGTCCGCAGCTCCTCGACCTCCGCGCCGCCGCCCGTGCCGGACGCGCGCACCGGCAAGTCCGCTGTGGCCGTGAGATCGTGCGAAGCGATGTCGTGCGCGGTGCCAGCCATGTCCGACAACGGTCGCAGTCCGCGCCGCAGCACCATCCGGCCCACGACGACGAGAATCGCCAACGCGATCAGGAATGCGATCACTTCGATCAACATCAGCTGCTGCACGGTGTTGTCGAGATCGGCCTGCGGGGCAGCACTCAGCAACACGGTGCCGGTCCCGTTCTGCGAAGTCTCCACCGGACACGCCCGCACGCGATAAGAACCCTGGCCGGGCAAACCGATCGTGCGGAAAAGGTCGCCGCTGGTCGCCTCTTCGGCGATCCGCGCCAACGGCCGCACGTCGTCCGGCAACGTGCTGCCCGGCTGCGGGACGGCGTGCCCCTCCCGCACCGCGAAGACCGCGGAGTACCAGGAGTAGACGACTTCCGGACTGTCCTTCGACTCGCGCAGGTGCGGCACCTGCGCGACCTGGCTGGTCTTGAGCTGCTCGTCGAGCCGCCGGTTGAGGTAGTCGTGCATCAGCTCGACCGTCAGCGCGCCGACGATCGCGAACACCACCAGCGACAACGCGCCCAGCCCGAACGCCAGCCGCGTGCCGAGCCGGGAAGCGCGCCAAGCCCGGTACCACCGCCGAGCCCAGCGCCCGATCCGGTTCACCGGCCCGCCCGCCGCACGGAATACCCGACGCCGCGCACGGTGTGGATCAGCGGTTCGGCCTCGGTGTCGAGCTTGCGCCGCAGCCGCGAGATCGCGAGTTCGACCACATTGGACCGTCCGCCGAAGTCGTACTCCCACACGTGGTCGAGGATCTGCGCCTTCGTGAGCACCGCGGGCGAGCGCCGCATGAGGTAGCGCAGCAGCTCGTACTCGGTGGGCGTCAGCTCGGCGAGCCGGCCGCCGCGGCGGACTTCGTGCGTTTCCTCGTCCAGGGTGAGATCACCCACCTGCAGCAGCACTGTGCGGGTATCCGGCTTCTCCGACGTCCGCCGCAGCACCGCACGCAGCCGCGCCATCAACTCCTCGACGGAGAACGGCTTGACGAGGTAATCGTCACCCCCGCGGGTGAGGCCGGCGATGCGGTCGGCGGTCGCGTCCTTGGCGGTCAGGAAAACCACCGGCACCGCGTCGTGCTTCTCGCGCAGCTTGTCGAGCACGGTGAATCCGTCGAAATCGGGCAGCATGAGGTCGAGCACGACGATGTCGGGAGCGAACTCCGCGGCGCGCGCGAGAGCGTCGGCGCCGCAGCCGGCCGTCACGGCCTGCCAGCCCTCGTAACGGGCGACGGTCGCGACCAGGTCGGCGATGTGCGGCTCGTCGTCGACGACGAGCAGCCGCACCGGGTTCGGGTTCTCCACCCCGCCATCCTCCGCGACGGCCGCGCGGGCGCGCGAGCCGAACCCCCGGCTGACAGCGACTCGACAGGAAACCTCTCGCGTGCATCGGGCATTCCGGGCAGACTCCGGACCGACAGCGACCCTGGCCCGAGGAGCCCGATGACTTCCGTTGTGGACAACATCACCGTCGACTGCGCCGACCCGTGGGAACTGGCCCAGTTCTGGACCAAGGTGACCGGCCGCCCGGTCGGCGAGGACGACAAACCGGGCGAGGAGGAGATCGGCATCACGCTCGACTCCGGCCTCACCCTCCTGTTCATCGCCGTCCCCGAGCCCAAGACGATCAAGAACCGGCTGCACGTCTGCCTGAAGCCGGACGACGGGACCCGCGACGAAGAGGTGGAGCGGTTGCTCAAGCTGGGCGCGACGCTGCATTCCGACCATCGCCGCGAGGACGGCAGCGGCTGGGCGGTCTTGCGGGATCCGGAAGGCAACGAGTTCTGCGTCCTGCGCAGCGCGGCGGAGAAGGCGTGACCGATTCGTTCGAGATCAACCGCGCCAACTGGGACGACCGGGCCCCGATCCACGCGCGCTCGCCGTACTACGAGTTCGACAAGTTCAAGGCCGATCCGTCGCACCTGAGCCAGATCGTGCGCTTCGACCAGCCGCGCCTCGGCGACGTTTCCGGGCTGCGCGCCGTGCACCTGCAATGCCACATCGGCACGGACACGCTGTCGCTGCACCGGCTCGGGGCCAAGGTTTCTGGTCTGGACCTTTCCCCGGCGTCGCTCGCCGAGGCGCGGAAGCTCGCCGACGCCACCGGCGCGGACATCGACTACCACGAGGCGAACGTCTACGACGCGGTGGAAGTCTTCGGCGAGAACACGTTCGACCTGGTGTACACCGGGATCGGCGCGCTCTGCTGGCTGCCGAAGATCGCGCCGTGGGCCGAGGTGGTCGCGCGGCTGCTGCGGCCCGGCGGACGGCTGTTCCTGCGCGAAGGCCATCCGATGTTGTGGACGCTCGACGACGAATCCGAACGCGCGTGGCCGAAGTACGACTACTTCGAGCACGACGAGCCACTCGTCTTCAGCGAACCGGCGACCTATGTCGAAACCTCCGAAACGCTGCGCGCCACCACGTCGCACAGCTGGAATCATTCGCTCGGCGAGATCGTGACCGCACTGCTCGGCCAGGGCCTGATCCTGACCGGGCTGACCGAGCACGACACCACGGCGTGGAACGCGTTGCCGCACGAGATGGAAGAGGCCGGGGGCGGCGAATGGCGGCTGCGGGACAACCCGCGCCGGATCGCCGCGAGCTACACCCTCCAGGCACAGCGCCCCGCATAGAGTGCGGGGCATGACTCGCATCGCCGTCGCCGCGCTGGGCGGCACCATCTCGATGGCTCCCGGACGTTCGATCGAAGACGGCGTGGTGCCGCGGCTGAGCGCCGAGGACCTGCTGGGAGAACTGGGTTCCCGGCTGCCCATGGAGATCACCGCGGCGACGCTCGCCGGGCTGTCGAGTTCGTCGATGGACTACGCGACGCTCGCGCGGACCCGGCAGTGGGGCATCGAGCAGATCGAGGCGGGCGCGGACGGTCTCGTGGTGGTGCAGGGCACGGACACGCTGGAGGAAACGGCGTACCTGTTCGACCTCACGTGGCCGTCCGACGCGCCGGTGGTGATCACCGGCGCGATGCGGAACCCGAGCCTGCCCAGTCCGGACGGGCAGGCGAACATCCTCGCCGCGCTCGCCGTCGCCGCCGATCCGCGCAGCCGCGGCCGGGGCGCGCTGGTGGCGTTCAACGACGACGTGCACGCGGCGCGCTGGGTGCGGAAGACGCATTCCAGCCACGTCGAAACGTTTTCGTCGCGACCGGCGGGTCCGCTGGGCATGCTCGCCGAGGGCGCGGTGCATTACTTCCACCCGTCGCCGCCGCGGCTGCCGGTGCTGCCGGGAGCCGAAACCGTCGATCTCGTTCCGCTGCTGGAATCGGGCCTCGAGGATTCGGGCGAATTGCTGTCGCTGGTCCTCAAGGGCGGCGCGCGCGGCGTGGTGGTGGCCGCCAACGGCGTCGGACACGTCTCGACCGGGACGGCGGAGGTGATCGCGGCCGCGGAGGTGCCGGTTGTCGTCGCGTCCCGGACCGGCGCGGGCCCGACTTTCCGCGGCACTTACGGGTTCCCCGGGTCCGAATCGAGCTTGATCCGGATGGGCGCGACGATGGCCGGATGGCTGTGCCCGCGGAAATCGCGGATCCTGCTGCAGGTTCTGCTCGCGGCGGGGGTCGGCCGGGAGGAGATCGAGCGGCAGTTCAGGTTGCGCGGCGATCTTGACTCGTGAGTGTCATCCCGGTTCTCACCGCGATGACACTCACGACCGCGGTGCCGGCCCGTCCACCGGGTTCGCCTGGTACGACCGCATCTGCCTGCCGCCCTGGCGGTAGACGTGCACGCTGACCGCCGGATCCGGGCCGTCGTTGCGCACCTCGTGCACGTAGCCGGGCCCGAACACGCGCGACTGCCCTGCGGACAGCCCGTGCACCTCGGTCACCGCGCGCCCGCCCGGGGCGCGCCGCGCGACGGTTTCGGTCAGCCGCCCGGACACGACGGTGAACGCGCCGGTCGAGAAGACGTGGTCGTGCAGGTCGGTGTGCTGCCCGGGAAGCCAGCTGAGCAGCCAGATCTCCTGGTCCGCAGTGCGTTCGACGAGGGCGGAGAACCGCTCGTCGGGGTCGTAGCGCAGCAGGCTGCCCCAGCGTTCCCGGTCGGCGGCCACGTCGACGGCGACGCGGACCGGGTGGCGCAGGGCGGGGTTCTCGGGACGCAGCAGGGTGTTGTCCGGAACGGCGAACATGAAAAGAAGTCCTCACGGGAAGAAGATGGGTGTCGAACTGGGCCGGGGCTAGATTCACCGACAACAGCGACACGACATGCCCATGACGGGGCGGAGGTCAGCAGACCCCGGCCGCATCGTCATCTCGCACGTCAGCATGCGGCCCAGCGAACCAGCCCCGGACTGCCCGGTCAACCCGTCTCACCCCCTGGACCGCCCTGGTGAGCGCGGATTCACACGCACGAACCCGCCGCGCCGCCTCGTGAGCGGCAATCCCGGTTCTCCGCGCGCCGGCAGGCGACAGCACGGGCGGCGAGGCGGTGCCCGGGCCGCCGCTGAGCCTCGCGCGCACGACCTCGTGAGCGGCAATCCCGGTGCTCACCGGCGCCGCCACTCACGACCCCGCCGCCCGGCCGCCGCGCACGAGCCTCAGCGCCACTCCGGCTTCCGCGACCGTCCGAGCAGCTCCGCGCCCGCCTGCCGCGGGTCGACGCCCTCGTGGCACACCCGGTACATCGCGTCCGTGATCGGCATGTCGGCCCCGTGCCGCTGCGCCAGTTCGCGGATCGACGAGCACGACGCGACGCCCTCCGCGACCTGCCCACCGGTCGCCGCCTGTGCCTGCGCCAGCGTCTCGCCGCGGCCGAGCCGTTCGCCGAAGGTGCGGTTGCGCGACAACGGCGACGAGCACGTCGCGACCAGGTCGCCGAGCCCGGCGAGACCGGCGAAGGTCAGCGGGTCCGCGCCGAGTTTCGCGCCGAGCCGGGCCATTTCGGCGAGACCGCGCGTGATGAGTGTCGCCGTCGTGTTCGCGCCCAAGCCCATCCCGGCGGCCATCCCGCAGCTGAGCGCGATCACGTTCTTGCACGCGCCGCCCAGCTCGCAGCCGACCACGTCGGTGTTGGTGTAGGGCCGGAAATACTGGTTCGACGTCGCCTGCTGCACCGCTTTCGCCCGCTCGTGGTCGGCGCACGCGAGCACCGCGGCGGCGGGCTGCCCGTCGGCGATCTCGCGGGCCAGGTTCGGCCCGGACACCACGACGATCTCGCCCGGATCGACGCCGGCGAGTTCGGCGATCACCTCGCTCATCCGCTTGAGCGTGCCCAGTTCCACGCCCTTGGCGAGGCTGACCAGGATCGCCTCGGGCGGCAGCAGCGGCCGCCAGCCGGCGAGATTCGCGCGCAGGCTCTGGCTCGGCACCCCGACCATCACCGCTTGCGCGCCGTCCAGCGCCTCGGCCGCGTCGGCCGTCGCGGTGATCCGTTCCGGCAACGACGTTCCCGGCAGATACGACTCGTTGGTGTGCCGCTCCCGGATCTCCTCCGCGACGCTTTCCCGGCGCGCCCACATCGTCACGTCCCGGCCCGCGTCGCCGAGCACCTTCGCGAACGCGGTGCCCCACGAACCCGCGCCGAGCACGGTGACCCGCTGCACGTCGGCGGCGAAACCCGCCATCAGGCACCGTCCTGCGGCTTCTCGGTCTCCGCCGCCGCGTCCGTTTCCGGCTTCTTCGCCGGCGGTTCCTCCTGCCGGATCTCGGCCAGCAGCCGGGTCACCTCGTCCATCAGCTCCGCGGTGACCTCGCGCAGCAGCGAGGCGCTGCGCGGATTCCCGCCCCGGTACGCCGACAGGTCGATCGGGTCGCCGACCAGGTGCGTCACCGTCTTGCGCGGGAACGGGGTGAACTTCTTGGTGTAACCGTTGAAGATCTGGTTCGTGCCCCAGCGCGCGATCGGGATCACCGGCACGTCGTTCTGCAGCGCCAGCCGCGCCGCGCCGCTGTAGGCCTCCTTCGGCCAGCCCAGCGGGTCCTTCGTGATGGTGCCCTCCGGGTAGATCACGATGACCTTGCCCTCTTCGAGCGCCTGGTGCGCGGCCTTGAGGCTGTCGCCGGCCGCGCTCGACCCGCGCGCCACCGGGATCTGCCCGGACCCGGTCACGATCCGGCCGAAGACCGGCACGTCCTTGAGGCTCGCCTTGAGGAAGAACCGCGGCACCCGCTTCTGCCGGTGCACGAACACCGCGTCGACCGGCGGGTCCAGGTGCGAGATGTGGTTCATCACCAGCACCGCGGGCCCCTGCCGGGGGATTTTCTCCGCCCCGAGGTACACCCGCTTGCCGATCGCGGTCAGCGGGTAGAACGCGGCGGCGGCCAGCCCCACCCAGAATCCGCCCTTCTCACGCCGTGCCACAGTTCTCCTCCTCGGGTCGCCTCTGCTCCGGGTGATCCTGCCGCGCGCCGGTTCGCGCAGTCCAGGGAGGGTGCGCTCACGCACGCGCGCGAGCGGTTTCGGGTAAAGATGGACAGGTGGACGCAGACCTGGTCATGCCGCTGAAACCGCCGGGCGCGGGCAAGTCCCGGCTGCGCGGCGCGGTCGCCGCGCACCGGCACGCCGAGCTGGTGCTGGCGCTGGCCTGCGACACGCTGGCCGCGGTCACGTCGGTCGCCAGGGTCCGGCGCGTGCTCGTCGTCACCTCCGATCCGGCCGCGCTGTCCGAATTGGCCGGTCTCGGCGTCGAGCTGGTCGCCGAGCCGGCGGGCGGCGGGCTCAACGAAGCGTTGCGCCACGGTGCGGAGCTGCTGCGCGCGGACGCGCCGGAGGGCGTAGTCGGCGCGCTCCAAGCGGATCTTCCGGCGTTGCGCGCGGTGGATCTGGAGCAGGCGCTGACCGAAGCCGCGGGCCGCCGCGCGGCGGTGTTCGACCGGCAGGGCACCGGGACCACGCTGTTGCTGTCCGCGCCGGGGAAACCGCTCGACCCGCACTTCGGCACCGGCTCCGCGGAACTGCATCGGACGTCCGGGGCGATTCCGCTCACCCAGGCATTGCCGTCGCTGCGCGGCGACGTCGACACCGAAGATGATCTGCGCCACGCCGCGCAGCTCGGTCTCGGCAAGCGCACCGCGGCATTGCTCCCGGCCGAACGGGCGCAATCGCGCTGACGTGTTCACTCGACCTTCATCGCGGCCTGCGCAAACCGCGGCTTCGTAGTGAACAATGGGCAGTGTGAGCACAGACGACGGCAGCACTCCGGCCCGGCGGCGCGTGAAGAGCGGCAGCAGCGCATCCCCCTCGTCCCCGGCCCCGCGCACCGCGGGCGGGAAGGCGGCCTCGCGCCGGAACGCCGACGCCGCGGCGGCCCGTCGGGCGAAACCCAAGGCGGCTCCGGCCGAAGACAACGCCAAACCGGCCAAGCGCAAAACCGCCGCACCGCCCGCTGCCGCCAAGGCCGCCGCGCGGCCGCGCCGGACCACGACCGAGAGCGGCGAGGAATTCCGCTCCGTTCCCTCGGCCCCGCCCGCCGTCACGTCCGCGCCCACCGCTGTCGAGTCGCTTCCCGACGACCGTTATTTCAACCGCGAGCTGTCCTGGCTCGACTTCAACGCCCGTGTGCTCGCGCTGGCCGAGGACGAATCGCAGCCGCTGCTCGAACGGGCCAAGTTCCTCGCCATTTTCGCGTCCAATTTGGACGAGTTCTACATGGTCCGGGTCGCCGGGCTGAAACGGCGCGACGGCACCGGCCTCTCGGTGCGCAGCGCGGACGGGCTCACCCCGCGCGAGCAGCTGGACTACATCGCCAAGCGCAACCAGGACCTGGTCGAGCGGCACACCGCCGCGTTCAAGGAGCACCTGCGCCCGCAGCTGGCCGAGCAGGACATCCGGATCGTCGACTGGGCCGACCTGTCCGGGGCCGACCAGCTGCGGCTGTCGAGCTACTTCTCCGAGCAGATCTTCCCGGTGCTCACGCCGCTCGCGGTCGACCCGGCGCATCCGTTCCCGTACATCTCGGGGCTGTCGCTGAACCTCGCGGTGACGGTGCGGGATCCGCAGGGCGGGCTCGAACGGTTCGCCCGCGTGAAGGTGCCGAGCAACGTGCCGCGGCTGATGCGCGTGGAAACCGAACGCGGCAACCGGTCCGCGACCTTCCTGCCGCTCGAGGAGCTGATCTCCGCGCACCTGAGCGATCTGTTCACCGGCATGGAGGTGACCGAGCACCACGTCTTCCGCGTCACCCGCAACGCCGACTTCGAGGTCGAGGAAGACCGCGACGAGGACCTGCTGCAGGCATTGGAACGCGAGCTGGCGCAGCGCCGGTTCGGCCCGCCGGTGCGGCTGGAGGTCGCGCAGGACATGAGCGAGCACATGCTCGAACTGCTGCTGCGCGAGCTGGAAGTCGACCCCGAGGACGTCGTCGAGGTGCCCGGGCTGCTCGACCTCACCTGCCTGTTCCAGCTGTCGGCGGTGGACCGCAAGGAGTTGAAGGACCGGCCGTTCGTGCCCGCCACGCATCCGGCGTTCGGCGAACGCGAGACGCCCAAGAGCGTGTTCGCGACGCTGCGCGAGGGCGACGTCCTGGTGCACCACCCGTACGACTCGTTCTCCACGAGCGTGCAGCGGTTCATCGAACAGGCCGCGGCCGACTCGAAGGTGCTGGCGATCAAGCAGACGCTGTACCGGACGTCGGGTGATTCGCCGATCGTGGACGCGCTGATCGACGCCGCCGAGGCGGGCAAGCAGGTCGTGGCGCTGGTGGAGATCAAGGCGCGGTTCGACGAGCAGGCCAACATCACCTGGGCGCGCACGCTGGAGCGCGCGGGCGTGCACGTCGTGTACGGCTTGGTGGGCCTCAAAACGCACTGCAAGGTGTCGATGGTGGTGCGGCAGGAGGGCTCGACCATCCGCCGCTACTGCCACATCGGCACCGGCAACTACAACCCGAAGACCGCGCGGCTGTACGAAGACCTCGGCCTGCTCACCGCGGACCCGAGCATCGGCGCGGACATCACCGACCTGTTCAACGTCCTCACCGGCTACTCGCGCCAGGACACCTACCGCACGATCCTCACGTCGCCGCACGGCATCCGCCGCGGCATCGTGCGCGCGATCGGCGAGGAGATCGAACTCGCCCGCGCCGGGCTCGACGCGGGCATCCGGATCAAGTGCAACTCGCTCGTGGACGAGCAGGTGATCGACGCGCTGTACCACGCTTCGCAGGCAGGCGTTCCGGTCGACGTGGTGGTGCGCGGGATCTGCTCGCTGAAGCCGGGCGTCGAAGGGTTGAGCGAGAACATCCGCGTCCGCTCGATCCTCGGCCGGTTCCTGGAGCATTCGCGGGTGTTCAACTTCCGGGCGGGCGGGACGCACTGGATCGGCAGTGCGGACATGATGCACCGCAACCTGGACCGCCGGATCGAGGCGCTGGTGCGGGTCAAGGACCCGCGGCTGACGCGGCAGCTGGACGAGGTGTTCGATTCGGCGCTCGACCCGCACACGCGCTGCTGGGTGCTCAGTTCCTCGGGCGAATGGCAGCCGTTCCCGGCCGCCGGTTCGCAGGTGCGCGACCACCAGCTCGAACTCGCGAAGCTGCACGGGGCCGTCGGATGAGCGCGGACGTCCGGGCCGCCGGCGCGGTGCTCTGGCGCCGTGCCGGGGCGGGGATCGAGGTCGCCCTCGTGCACCGGCCCCGCTACGACGATTGGTCGCTGCCGAAGGGAAAGGTCGATCCCGGCGAGACGATCGCGGCCACCGCGGTGCGCGAGATCGCCGAGGAGACCGGTTTCCGCGCGGTGCTGGGTCGCTATGTCGCGCAGACGAGGTACGAGGTGCCCGCGAAGAACAACGGGCGGCTGCTGCGCAAGAGCGTCGACTACTTCAGCGGCGAAGCCGTTTCAGGAGCCTTTGCGCCCAACGAAGAGGTCGACGAACTGCGCTGGCTGGACCCGATCGCGGCCGAGCAGCTGCTCACCCGGCCGGCGGATGTCCGGGTGCTGCGCGAGTTCTGCGCCCTCCCGCCCGCGCCGACGACGGTGTTGCTGGTGCGGCACGCCAAGGCGGGCAAACGCGAGGACTGGACCGGCGACGACGACCTCCGCCCGCTGTCGGAGGCCGGTCAACGCCAGGCGGCCGCACTGCGAGACCTGCTGCCGCTCTTCGGCCCCGACCGGGTGTTCTCCGCGCCGCGGCTGCGGTGCGTGCAGACCGTCGGCGGCGTCGCGGACGCACTCGGCGTCGAGGTGCGGCACGAGCCGTTGCTGTCGGAGGAGGGCTACTGGCCCGACCCGCTGCTCGGAATCCGCCGCCTGCTGGCGATCGCGGCCGACGGGGGCACCCCGCTGATCAGCAGCCAGGGCGGGGTGATCCCGGACCTGGTGAGCGCGCTGGCGGACCGGGACGGCCTGGAACTGCCCGCCGCCCGCGACGGGGTGGTGCCGAGCAAGAAGGGCTCGCTGTGGGTCCTGTCGTTCTGCCCCGGCGACGACGGACCGGTTCTGGCGGGAGCGGATTACTACCCGAGCCCGCTGCCCGCTCCGGTGCCTACGGCAGGCTGATCTTTTGCCCGGTCCTGGCGTCGCTTCGGCGCGCCGGGCCCTTCTCGTCTCCATTCGGCGGGCCGCGGATTCTATAGAGACCGGTATTGCTCAGCGCTTATCCCCGCTCCCGGCATAACCGACGTCCGAGACAGCCGCGCGGGGTTTAATTACCCGCGGCGGGGATTTATCTCCGAGCGTCGGATTAGCCCTCCCGGACGGTGCGGCCGGGAATCCGACTGCCTTCCCGGACTGCCGCGAATCTGTTGTCTTATCAGCAATCCGGCGGGTTCTTTCCGGAGCCCGAACAGCCCGCCGACCTCGGGAAACGCCGCCTTCCCACGGCCCCGGCGCCATCCGGCCAGCAACCTCCGGAGAGGCTCGCCTGCCCCGCTGCCTCGCCTCGCCCGGAAACCCTGCGACCGCAACGGGGCCGGCCGCTCCACCGCTCGCCCAGCCTCGAAACCCGCTCGCCTGCTGCCGCTCGGCAGGTCGACGCCGCAATCGCCCCCGCAGCGCCGCCCTCCGCCGCAGCCCGTCCGCTAATCCGGGCGCGCCCCTCAGCCACCCACAACCCACCGTGCCAGCACCACGACCCCGCCCCTGCTCACCGCCAGCCGAAACCCCAGCCCCCGCAACACCGCACCGCTCCCCCCGCCAGCCAACCCCTGCCCACCGCACTCGCTCCGCCCGTTCAGCCGATCAAGCTCAGGAAACGCGGCAGGGCCCCGACCTCGGGTGAGGTCGGGGCCCTGCCGCGAAGCAACGAATACCGGGGCTACTTCTTCTTGGCCGCCGAGGTGCGCTTCGCCGGGGCCTTCTTGGCCGCGGCCGTGGTCTTCTTCGCTGCCGCAGCGGTCTTGGCGGCAGGCTTGGCGGCGGCCTTCGCCCGCGTGGTGGTGGCCTTCGGGGCCGCCTTGGCGCGGGTGGTGGTCGACTTCGCGGCCGTCGCGCGCGTCGTCGTCTTGGCCGCGGCGGCCTTGGCGGGAGCCTTGGCCGCGGTGGCGCGAGTGCGCGTGGCAGCGGGCTTCGCCGCCGTGGCACGGGTGCTGCGCGTGGCGGTCGTCGAGGCGGCGCGGGTGGTCGTGGCGCGCGCGGTGGTGCCGGTGGCCCGCTTCGCCGCCGTGGCCTTCGGCAGCTTCTTCGAACCGGAAATCACGTCCTTGAACGTGGTGCCCGCGCGGAACGCCGGAACGTTCGTCTTCTTCACCCGCACGGCTTCGCCGGTGCGCGGGTTGCGCGCGGTGCGGGCGGCACGAGCGCGCTTCTCGAACACCCCGAAGCCGGTGATGTTCACCTTTTCGCCCTTGTTGACCGTCCGGATGATGATGTCGACGAGACCGTCGACGGCCTCCGAAGCAACCTTTTTGTCGCCCAGACGCTCCGACAGCGCCTCGATCAGCTGGGCCTTGTTGGCCATTCCAGTCCCTCCAAGAAGAACTCTTCGTCCACGGCCAGGTCGGCCGACTAACGCACACGGTATTACCAACACAGCACAAATTCCAAACGGCACGCGAAATTTCCCTTGCGGCGGGAACGGTTCCGCCCTCCCGAAGGACCCGTTTCCGGGTTCGGGAGGTGCCGTTTGGCGTGGGCGAAGACGGGGCCCGCCAGGGCCGGATTCCCTTTCTGAGCAGGGAATCCGGCCCCGGCGGTGCGGGTCAGGAGGTCGCGGCGGGAAGCGTCGCGGGCTTCCACGAAGGGCGCTGGGACTCGAACGAGCCGATGTCCCCCGCGTGGCGCAGAGTCAGCGCGATGTCGTCGAGTCCTTCGAGCAGCCGCCAGCGGACGTAGTCGTCGATCTGGAAGGGCGCGGTGAAGTCCTTGGCCCGCACGGTCTTGGCTTCGAGGTCCACTGACACCTCGGTGCCGGGCTCGTTCTCCAGCAGCTTCCAGAGCAGTTCGACATCCGACTGCTCGCACTGCGCGGCGACGAGGCCGCCCTTGCCGGAGTTGCCGCGGAAGATGTCGGCGAAGCGGGACGAGATGACGACCCGGAAGCCGTAGTCCAGCAACGCCCACACGGCGTGCTCGCGCGACGAGCCGGTGCCGAAGTCGGGCCCGGCGACGAGCACCGAGCCGCTGCTGAACGGTTCCTGATTGAGGATGAAGTCCTCCTGGCCGCGCCAGGCGGCGAACAGCCCGTCCTCGAATCCGGTGCGGGTCACGCGCTTGAGGTAGACGGCCGGGATGATCTGGTCAGTGTCCACGTTGGACCTGCGCAGCGGGACCCCGATCCCGGTGTGCTGGGTGAACGGTTCCATGGTGGGAGCTCCTCTCGGGGCGGTCAGGCGGGCAGGTCGGCGGGCGAGGACAGCGTCCCGCGCACGGCGGTGGCGGCGGCCACGAGCGGCGAGACGAGGTGCGTGCGCCCGCCCTTGCCCTGCCGTCCCTCGAAGTTGCGGTTGGAGGTGGACGCGCTGCGCTCGCCGGGGGCGAGCTGGTCCGGGTTCATCCCGAGACACATGGAGCAACCGGCCTGCCGCCATTCGGCTCCCGCCTCGGCGAAGATCCGGTCCAGTCCTTCCTCTTCGGCGGTCTTGCGCACCCGCATCGAACCGGGCACCACGAGCATCCGGACCGAATCGGCCACCTTGCGCCCGCGCAGCACCTCGGCCGCGGCGCGCAGGTCCTCGATCCGGCCGTTGGTGCAGGAGCCGAGGAACACGGTGTCCACCGCGATCTCGCGCAGCGGGGTGCCCGGCCGCAGATCCATATAGGACAGGGCCTTCTCGGCGGCGAAGCGCGCGTTCTCGTCGGGGATCGCGGCCGGGTCCGGCACCGAATCGCCCAGCGGCAGGCCCTGCCCGGGGTTGGTGCCCCACGTCACGAACGGAGTCAGCTGGTCCGCGTCGAGGTGGACTTCGGCGTCGAATTCCGCTCCCTCGTCGGTGCGCAGTTCGCGCCAGTTCGCCACCGCGGCGTCCCAGTCCTGGCCCTTCGGCGCGTGCGGACGGCCCTTGAGGTAGGCGAAGGTCGTTTCGTCCGGCGCGATCATGCCGGCCCGCGCGCCCGCCTCGATCGACATGTTGCAGATGGTCATCCGGGCTTCCATCGACAGCTCTTCGATGGCCTTGCCGCGGTACTCCAGGACGTAGCCCTGCCCGCCGCCGGTGCCGATTTTGGCGATCACCGCGAGGATCACGTCCTTCGCGGTGACACCCGGCTGGAGCGTGCCGTCGACGTTGATCGCCATCGTCTTGAACGGCCGCAGCGGCAGCGTCTGGGTGGCGAGCACGTGCTCGACCTCGGAAGTGCCGATGCCGAACGCCATCGCGCCGAACGCGCCGTGCGTCGAGGTGTGACTGTCGCCGCACACCACGGTGGTGCCCGGCTGAGTCAGCCCGAGCTGCGGCCCGATCACGTGCACGATGCCCTGTTCGGCATCGCCCATCGGGTGCAGCCGGACGCCGAACTCCTTGCAGTTGCGGCGAAGCGTGTCGACCTGGGTACGGGACACCGGATCCGCGATCGGGAGGTCGATGTCCACCGTGGGGACGTTGTGGTCCTCGGTGGCGATGGTGAGGTCGGGGCGGCGCACCTGCCGCCCGGCCAGCCGCAGTCCGTCGAACGCCTGCGGGCTGGTCACTTCGTGCACCAGGTGGAGGTCGATGTAGAGCAGATCCGGTTCGGCGCCTTCGCCTCGGCGCACGAGGTGGCTGTCCCACACCTTCTCCGCCAGCGTACGAGCCTTGCCGGTGGGGCTGGTCATCTCCGGCTCCTTCCACGGGATCGGCCGGGAGCACGGAACCCGGACGGTGCCGGTGAGGAGGGGGCAGCCGCGGCTGTCCGCGGCCCCGGGTTTCGTTTTTCCCAGATTCTGGACTTCCCACAGTTCGGGAAGATAGTATCGCGTCGTGGGACAGCATAGCGGTATCGGAGTACTGGACAAAGCCGTGGCCGTGCTGCAGGCCGTCGCCGAGGACCCGTGCGGGCTGGCGGAACTCTGCACGCGCACCGGGCTTCCTCGCGCGACCGCGCACCGGCTCGCGGTCGGGCTCGAAGTGCATCGCCTGTTGCGGCGAGGGCCGGACGGGCGCTGGCGGCCGGGCACCGCGCTCGCCGAACTCGCGGGCGGCTCGACCGACCCGTTGCTCGACGCGGCGAGTTCGGTGCTGCCGAAGCTTCGGGACATCACCGGCGAAAGCGTTCAGCTTTACCGGCGCGACGGTGTGCAGCGCGTGTGCGTTTCGACCGCGGAACCGCCGAGCGGTTTGCGCGACACGGTTCCGATCGGTTCGCGCCTGCCGATGACGGCGGGCTCGGGCGCGAAGGTCCTTGCCGCGTGGTCGGATCCGCACACGCAGCGGACGATCCTCGCCGACGCGGTCTACGGCGAACGCACCCTGCTCGAAGTGCGCCGCCGCGGCTGGGCGCAAAGCGTCGCCGAACGCGAGCCCGGCGTCGCGAGCGTTTCCGCCCCGGTGCGCGATTCCTCCGGCACGGTCGTCGCCGCGGTATCGGTCTCCGGCCCGATCGAACGCATAGGGCGCAAGCCCGGCGCCCGGTGGGCGGCGGATCTCCTCGCCGCCGCCGACGCGCTCCAGGAACGCCTCTGACGCCCGCCTCCCACCACGCGCCAACCCCCAGCCGCCTCTCCGCCGCCCCGGCGGGAGGCGGCCTTTTTTCGCATCGCGCCGCTCACCTGACGCGAACGCAATCGCCTCGACGCACGCGGCGGCTGGCCCCAAAGCGCCCGTCCCCACTGCCGCTTCACCGCACCGGGGAAGGCGGCCGTTCGCACAAACGATCCCCGCCGACGGGGCATACCGCGAACCCACTCCGCTCAACGCACCCCGCGACTGAGCCCAAAGCGCCGTCGAACGCGAAGCCGGGCGAAGGCCTTCACCCGGCGCGCGATTCCTCCGGCACAGCCGTCGCCGCGACAGCGGCCCGATCGAACGCACCGGACGCAAGCCCGCCCGGCGGACCTCCTCGCCGCCGACGCGCCCCGGGAACGTCGTTGCCGCCCGGCCCCCGCTCCGCCACGCCCGTGCGGGACAGTCTTTTTCGCGTGGTTTTCGATCGTCCTCAGTAGACCGTCCGGCCGCCGCAGGGGTCGTCCGAGCGGCCGCCCGCCACCCGGCCACGGAACCTCAAGAAATGGCAAAACCGCAGGACAGCGGGTGTCTACATGCGACTTTGCCGGTGCCGCAAGCACTCTCGCGGGTCTTCCGGCCAGTGAAAGAATCCGGCGCTCCGGGCCGCTCGCCCGCCGTCCGGTTACCCGACACGGCAACGAAAAAGGCAGGTCCCGATTGGACTTGCGAAGTCTATGGGTGATAATGACTGCGTTCGGCCTGTATGGCCGTATAAAACAAGTTCTGGTTGGAGGAACTGGAATGGCCAACAAGGCCCAGCTGATCGAAGCTCTGTCGGAGCGCATCGGCGACAAGAAGGCAGCCGCGGAAGCCGTCGACGGTCTCGTCGACATCATCATCCGCACCGTCCACAAGGGCGAAAAGGTCACCATCACCGGCTTCGGTGTCTTCGAAAAGCGCGCTCGTGCCGCCCGCACCGCGCGCAACCCGCGCACCGGCGAAGCCGTGCGGGTGAAGAAGACGAACGTTCCGGCGTTCCGCGCGGGCACCACGTTCAAGGACGTCATCTCCGGCTCCAAGAAGCTGCCGAAGGCGACTGCCGTGAAGCGTGCGACCGCCAGCACCGCGAAGGCGACCGCCACCCGCGCCACGGCGACGACCACCACTCGCGCCAAGGCCACCGCCGCCAAGCCGGCCGCCACCCGCACCCGCGCCGCCGCGGCCAAGGCTCCCGCCAAGGCCACCGCCGCGAAGGCCACCACCCGCGCCAAGGCGACCGCCACCAAGGCCACCGCGGCCAAGGCGGCTCCGAAGGCCACCACCACGCGGGCGAAGGCCGCCGCCAAGCCGGCCGCCAAGAAGACCACGGCGACCGCGAAGAAGGCTCCGGCCAAGCGCACCTCGGCCGCGAAGAAGAAGTAACTCCGGTTCTCCGGAATCTGACGGCAAGCCCCGCCCGGCTTCTCCCCGGGCGGGGCTTGCCGCATCTCTGCCCTTTTTTCCCGCGCCGCATGCGCTGCCCGGCATTCGGGGCAACCAGCGCGCCGGGGAAGACCCCCGCGCCGATTCCGAAGCGGCAGCGGAGCGTCCGGCCGACCGCCGCCAAGATCCGTTGGCACGCTTGCCCGCCCGGATCTCGCCGACCGCGAAGGGGCAGCCAGCACGGCCGCCGGGCCTCGACGGCGGCATTGTCCCCGCCGGACCACACCCGCGCAGCGCGAAGGAAATCGAGGAAACACCGCAGCGTTTTCCCGATCACACCGGCCATCTAGCAGCCGTCTCCAGTCGATCATCTGTTCCCCCAGGCAACTGCGAACACCCGCGCGAAGCAGGCTCCGGGGTTTCCTTGCTGTGTCCGGCCCGGCACCATGAGTGGCCGGCAGGTGTCCGCGATCACCCAGGCCACGCAGGGTCCACAACAGACTTTCGGGTTGTTATGCGAACGTGACAACCACGCACTGTCGCCACCGGTAATCCAGTCGGGCGAACCGGCGAATCCGGACTGGTTTCGCCAGCGCACACCGGCTTTCCCCGCTGCCGCACCGGTGTCTCGCGAGCGCGCGCACCGTGCCGGCGAAAGTGGGTGCCGGGCCACGAAAACCGGCTGTCGCCGGTGAACCGGTCGCGCGATCGGCTCCGATCAGTGTTGGTCTATGCAATCATGTCGCCCGGCAAGGACCCCGAATGCGAGAACATGAGACGACTGTGCCGATAGTTCGTGTGGAGAAGCTGTACAAAGTGTTCGGCCGGCGGGCGGAAGAAGCGGTCGGCAAGCTGGAGAACGGAGCCGACCGCGCCGAATTGGAGCTGCCCGGCGTGACCGCGGCGGTGATCGACGCCTCCTTCACCGTGGAGCGCGGTGAGATTTTCGTGGTGATGGGACTGTCCGGTTCGGGCAAGTCGACCCTGCTGCGCACGCTGAACGGATTGCTCCCGGCCACCTCCGGGCAGGTGCTGGTGGACGACATCGACCTGACCGACAAGTCCGCGGCGGAAGTTCGCGAGCTGCGCCAGCGGCGGATGAGCATGGTGTTCCAGCACTTCGCGCTCTTCCCGCACCGCACGGTCGCGGAGAACGTCGCCTACGGGCTGAGCGTGCAGAACGCTCCGCGCGAGCGGCAGCGCAAACGCACCGCCGAAGCGCTGGAGATGGTCGGGCTCACCGGATGGGAGGACCGGTTGCCCGGTCAGCTTTCCGGCGGGATGCGCCAGCGCGTCGGCCTCGCCCGCGCGCTGGCCGCGGACACCGAGATCCTGCTGATGGACGAGGCGTTCAGCGCGCTGGACCCGTTGATCCGCAAGGAGATGCAGGACCAGCTCCTGATGCTGCAGCGGCAGCTGGGCAAAACGATCGTGTTCATCACCCACGACCTCAACGAGGCGATGCGCCTCGGCGACCGGATCGCGATGATGCGCGACGGCCGGATCGTGCAGGTCGCGACCGCGCAGGAGATGCTCACCGAACCGGCCGACGAATACGTCGCGAAGTTCGTGCGCGACGTCGACCGCAGCCGGGTCCTCGCCGCGTCCGCCGTGATGGCGCCCGCGGAAATCTCGTTCACCCCGGCCACGACCGTCGCCGAAGCGCTGGAAACGATGCGCCGGAACGAACTCTCCGGCGTGCTGGTGACCGAAGACGGCAAGTTCGCCGGCGCGGTCGACCGCCGCACGGTGCGCGAGGCCGCCGACCGCGGCACGGAAACGATCGCCGGAATCGTCGACCGTTCCGCCGCGCGCACCAGCCCGGAAACCCAGATGGCCGAGCTGTTCGGCCACGCCGCTTCCGCGCCCGCGCCGCTCGCGGTGGTCGACGCCGAGGGCGCGCTGCTCGGCGCGGTGACCCGCGAGGCGCTGCTGAACGCGCTGAGCACAGGAGAAAACGACGCACAGGAGGTGAGCGCCCGTGTCTGACAACGTCCTCGTCGGCGATCTGCCGCAGATTCCCGTCGGCACCTGGTTCAAGGCGATCATCGACTGGCTGCAGGGCAACATCGGCCCGTTCTTCGACTTCGTCGAAACCGTCGTCAACGGTGCGATCACCGGGCTTTCCTCAGCGCTGACCTGGGCGCCGTGGCCGGTGCTGCTCGTGCTTTTCGCGGCACTCGGCTGGTGGCTGCGCGGCTGGAAGTTCGGCCTCGGCTCGGCGATCGGGTTCGCGCTCATCGACAGCCTGCGCGAATTCCCCTCCGCGATGCAGACGCTGTCGCAGGTGCTGATTTCCGGCGTGGTCGCGGTGGCGATCGCGGTGCCGGTCGGGATCGCGGCCGCGCGCAACGAAACGGTGAGCCGGATCGTGAAGCCGGTCCTCGACTTCATGCAGACGCTGCCCGCGTTCGTGTACCTGATCCCGGTCATCTTCTTCTTCTCGATCGGCGCGGTGCCGGGAGTGGTGGCGACCGTCGTGTTCTCGCTGCCGCCGGGCGTGCGGCTGACCGAACTCGGCATCCGCCAGGTCGACCCGGAAATGGTCGAGGCGGGCGAGGCGTTCGGCTCGCCGCCGCGGCGGATCCTGCGGGAGATCCAGATCCCGCTCGCGATGCCCTCGATCATGGCCGGGATCAACCAGATCATCATGCTGTCGCTGTCGATGGTCGTGATCTCCGGCATGGTCGGCGCGCCGGGACTCGGCGCCGAGGTCTACGCCGCGGTCACGAGCCTCAAGCTGGACCTCGGATTCAACGCCGGAATCAGTGTCGTGGTGCTCGCCATCTACCTCGACCGGCTCACCTCCTCGCTCGGGGCGCGCTCGGCGGTGGGCCGCGCCCTCCGCCGGGCCGACGCGGCCTGATCCCCCTCCACCGCAACGAGAAAGGACGAACGAGTGCGCACATCGAAACGCTTCGGCCGGATCATCGCCATGGGCGCCGCCGTGACGGCCCTGGTCGGCCTCACCGCGGCGTGCGGCGGCCGGGAGTCCCAGTCGGGCAACAGCCAGGAAGCCAAGAGCGTCACGATCGGCTACATCAACTGGGACGAGGACGTCGCCCTCACCAACCTGTACCAGGCGGTGCTGGAGGACAAGGGCTACCAGGTCAAGACGCAGATGCTCGACGTCGGCCCGATCTACGCGGGCCTCGCGAAGGGCGACGTCGACCTGTTCCTCGACTCGTGGCTGCCCGCGACGCACAAGCAGTACTGGGACCAGTACCACAACCAGCTCGAAGACCTCGGCGTCTGGTACGACAAAGCGACGCTCAACCTCGCCGTGCCGGACTACGTGAGCGACGTCAACAGCATCGCCGACCTCAAGGACAAGGCGAGCATGTTCGGCGGCAAGATCACCGGCATCGAGGCGAGCGCGGGCGAGACGGGCATCGTGCAGAAGGACGCGATCCCGCAGTACGGCCTCGACGGCGCGATGACCCTGCAGAACTCGTCGACCACCGCGATGCTGGCCGCGCTCGACAGCTCGATCAAGGCGAAGAAGCCGATCGTCGTGACGCTGTGGCACCCGCACTGGGCGTACTCGCGCTACCAGCTCAAGGATCTGCAGGACCCGAAGGGCGCGATGGGCAAGGGCGAGCAGATCCACGCGCTGGGCCGCAAGGGCTTCGAGAAGGACTTCCCGGCGCTCGCCGGCGCGGCCAAGAAGCTGAAGATGTCCGACGAGGACCTCGGTTCGCTCGAGGACGCGATCCAGAAGGCCCCGAAGGGCCAGGAAAAAGCCGCCGCCAAGCAGTGGGCGGATCAGCACAAGCAGTTCGTGGACCAGGCTTTCGCCGGTCTCTGAGCAAGCAGCGGAACGACCCCGCCTCCCGTTCGCCGGGAGGGCGGGGTCGTTTCTTTTTCCCCCGGCGGGGCAGTCGGGGTGGCCCGATTCCCCTTGATTCGTTGCCCAGCACCGTTATCGAGCGGAATCCACCGCACGATGCGGCACACTGGACACATGTCTCGCGCGCCGATCTCTGCCCGCACCGACGTACCCGACGACGTCGACGCGGTCACCGAAGCCGTGCTCACCGCTTCCCGGCTGCTCGTCGCGATGTCCGCGCGGTCCATCGCCTCCGTGGGCGACCTCGTCACGGTGCCGCAATTCCGGCTGCTGGTGGTGCTGCATTCCCGCGGCCCGCTGAAACAGGCCGCGCTCGCCGACCATCTCGGCGTCACGCCGTCCACCGCGAGCCGGATGATCGACCGCCTGGTCGCCGTCGCGCTGGTCGCCCGGCTGGGCAATCCGTCGTCCCGGCGCGAGGTCGTCATCGAACTCACCCGGGAAGGCGACCGGATCGTCCGCGTCGTCACTCAGCGGCGACGTCGCGAAATCGCCGCCATCGTGGAGAAAATGCCCGAATCGGCCCGCCGCGGCCTGGTCGGCGCGCTGACCGCGTTCGCCGAAGCCGGCGGCGAACCGCCTGCCGGAAGCCCGGCCGACGCCGTCTGGGTCTAGATCTCCGCCGCCACCGCGCGCATCCCGGCGGTCACTTCTTCCGCCGACGGGGCCTCCTCCGGGTCGAGCAGCCACTGCACCATGAGCCCGATCACCAACGCGCTCTGCACCGCCCCGCCGACCCCGGCCCGCGCCTCCCGCAGCCCCCGCACGAGATGCCTGCGCACGTCCGGTGACCGCTCGGCCCGCACGAGCGCTTCAAGCTGCGCGACCCACAGCGCCCGGTGCTCGCCGAAGCTGCCGATCAGCCGTTTCAGCCCCTGCTCGGACAGGTCGAACGACGAATCCGCGACCTGACCGCCCAGTTCGTCGACCGCCGCGACCAGCGCCTGCGTCAGCAACGCGTCCCGCGACCCGAAGTGGTAGCCGATCGCCGCGTGACTGACCCCCGCCGCGGCCGCGATGTCGCGCACCGTCGTGTTGCCCCAGCCCCGCTCGATCAGGCAGCGCTTCGCCCCGGCCAGCAGATCCTCGCGATTACCCATGGCGCACAGCCTAGCCGATCTCTTGTCCAGATGGTTTATCCAGATGGTTTGACCAAATGGACAAACCTCGGCTACGGTCTCTCCCATGACCTCCTCGAACGTCCTGATCTCCGGTGCCGGCGTGGCCGGCACCACCCTCGCCGAACTCCTCACCCGCTCCGGCCACCGCGTGACGATCGTCGAACGCGCCCCCGCCCTCCGGCACACCGGTTACGCCGTGGATTTCCGCGGCGCCGCTTTCGATGTCCTGTCTGAGCTGGGCATCCTCGACGACGTCCGCCGTCACGACACGAAGATGACCGGCACCGCCATCGTCGACCGCGACGGCGTCCAGGTAGACCTGCTTCCCGCTGAAGCTTTCGCGGGCGAGCTGGAGGTGCCGAAGCACGTCCTGAACGAGCTGCTGTACGACCTGACTGCCGATCATGTCGAGTACCGCTTCGACACCTCGATCACGTCGCTGACGCAAACTGAGGCCGCCGTAACCGCCGAACTGACCGATGGTTCCACGGAGACCTACGACCTGGTCTTCGGCGCGGACGGCGTGTACTCGAAGGTCCGCCAGCTGGCCTTCGCCCCGCACTCAGATGTGTTGCAGCACCTGGGCCTCTCCGGCGCGGGCTTCACCATGCCGAACTTCCTGGACCTGGACCACAGCGGTCTCCTCCGCGCCGCCGACGGCACCGCGGTCTACCTGTTCAGCTCAGCGGACCCAGACCGTCTCACCGTGAGCCTGTCCTTCGGAACGACTTCGGGAGCCCTGGACCGTCTCCCCCGCGCCGACCAGGAAGCAGCGACACGCGCCGCCTTCGCCGGTGACGCTTGGCACACGCCTCGCCTGCTGGAGGCGATGTCGGAGGCTTCGGATTTCTACTTCAGCTCAAGCACGCAGGTACAGCTGGACCGCTGGTCGACTGGCCGGATCGCCCTGGTGGGAGACGCCGGGTACTGCGCCGCGCCCACGGCGGGCATGGGCACCTCGCAGGCCCTGCTCGGCGCCCGTTCGCTGGCCCGGCACCTGACGGACGCCGCTTACCCGGAGGCGTTCGCCGAGTACGAGGCCGAACTCCGGCCGTACGTGACCGAAAACCAGGCGAATGGCCGTTCGGCGGCAGCGATGTTCGGCGGCGCGCGGGATTGATCTCGGCTTTGCGCTCACCGCCGCCGGTTTACCGCACGGCACTTCGGGTTTCCCGGCAAATACACCAAAGCCCGGTTGATCTGTGATGATCAACCGGGCTTGCTGTACCCCCGATGGGATTCGAACCCACGCTACCGGCGTGAGAGGCCGGCGTCCTAGGCCGCTAGACGACGGGGGCTTAGGAACTTCCCCGTTTCCGGGGCTTTTCTTGCGAGAGAACTTACCAGAAGCGATTTCGCACTTCCGAGAGGGGGTCCTCTCCGCAGCTGGGGTACCAGGACTCGAACCTAGACTAACTGGACCAGAACCAGTCGTGCTGCCAATTACACCATACCCCAGTGAGGTACTTTCCCGGTTGCCCAGGTCAGTGCCGCACGAGAAGAAATACTAGAACATCCCGCCGCGGACCGTCGCAGCGGGGGTCCCCGCCGCCCGCGGGGCAGGCACGCCGACCGTCGTGTACTCCGAAACGAGCAGCTCAGGAAGCTCGTCGAGCCCGGCCACGGTGTGCACCCCCTCCGGAGCCCGCTCGCCGGTGCGGCTGGTCCCGTCGCGGTCGAGCCAGATCGCGCCGAGCCCGGCGTCGAACGCGCCGATCGCGTCGGTGTCGAGCTTGTCCCCGACATGCACCGTGCGCTCCGGCGGGCAGTCCAGCGCCAGGCACACCGAACCGAACATGACCGGATCGGGTTTCGCGACCCCGACCTCGCCCGCGATCGCGACATGATCGAAAAACGGCGCGAGCCCGAGTTCCGCGATTTTCCGCCGCTGATGGACCCCTGAGGCGTTCGTCACCGCGGCCAGCCGAAGCCCCGCGGCACGCAGCCATTCCAGGCAAGGAAGAACGTCGTCGAACAACCGCCAGGACCGCGCCAGAATCTCCCGCCGGCGCGCCTCGAACGCGCTCACTTGCGCGGAGTCGCCGAAGATCCCCAACTCGGCGAGGAAACATTCAGTACGCCGGTGATGCATGACGTCGTAACCGAGTTTCCCGGCGACAACGAGCGCGACGTGCTCCTCGGTGATCAAATCCCACAACGGCCAAAGGTCGTCGCGCCCGGTGAGCGCGTGCAGCGTGCGCCGGATCGCGGCGGTGCAGTCGATCAACGTGTCATCGATGTCGAGGCAAACCAGACTCAACTCAGGAGGCGCCCACGGTTCGCGACCGGCAGCGGCCGGCGGGGCAGGACGAGCACGCGACAGAGCGGCCGGGGCGAAATCCACCCCGTGAGGCTAGGGCACTCGCCGCGTTCGCAACGCGGCCAAAAAGGTGATTACCCCAGAGCCGTTGCCGCTGACCGGCTCTACCCCCGGTGCGCAAAGTACCCACCCGGTGACGTTCACCACCGCCCCGGAGGGCCGAGCGGGTGAAACCCGCTTACTCCACACTCCCCCGAAACCCAGCCAATTCCCAACGACCCCCACCGCGGCCCGCACCGCCGCCACCCCGTGTCCCCGCCGAGAAACCTTTTAGCCACAACCCTTTCCCCACCACAGAGTCGATGCCCCCCCGCAGCCCCGGCCGTCCTCAAAGCACCAACAATCACTCATAAGTTCCACGACCGAACCAACCACCCGAAATCCTTTCCGGAAATACCGCCGCCCCACCCTTTCCGACCAGATGGCGACGTCCCCTCATCCCGCCGGAGATCCACCTGCGTGCACTACGTGCCGTTACGCAAACTCCCCCACATTCTGGTCTCCCGCGGACTACATCAACTCGGCTGTCGGCACCAGCCAGTGGAACTTCCCGTCTCTTCCCTTCTCTTCCCATCCCTTCCCGTCTCTTCCGAAAGCACCACACCCGCCGATCCTCACCACGATCCGCAGTGGGCAAACATGCTCGCGGTCCCGCCTTCGCTGCCTATCACCCCTGAAGCACCCCTTTCCCGCTCTCCGCTCCTTGTTCCGCGCTCCGGCTTCCCGCCTCCATCTCCGGTTCCCCCGCCTCACCTCGCATTGGCCCCCTTCTCTCGTCCGCCCCTTCCCCGTCCGTCCTCGCTGCCCCGTCCTCTCTGCCCCGCCCTCTCCTTCTCTGCTCGCCCTCTCCTCGGCCCGCCTCCCTGTCCCCGTTGCCCTCCCTCGCTCTCCTTTCCCCGACCTCGCCCGCCCTTTCCCCGTTCTCCCCTGCCCCCGCCGTCCCCCGTTCCCGCTTCTCTCGCCAAGCCGAAACCGCCCCAACCACCCCAGACCTCAATGCCACAGCCACTCCCCGCCACCCCTTGACAGGCCGCCCACCGCACCCCGCAAAGCCCCTCCCGAAGACTCCGCCAACTCCGACCTCGACTGCCGCTCCCCCAAACACGCACCCAGTCCAGGGCCGCAAACCCACCCCATCGGCCGACTTGACGCACCCTCCGCCCACGGTGCATCCTCACCTTATTCAACAGATGATGAATAAAAGGGGAGCTGGAGAAAATGACCGAGCACACGGGCTGCGTCATCGTCGGCGGCGGACCGGCAGGCATGGTGACGGGACTGCTCCTGGCCCGAGCAGGCGTAGAGGTAACCGTGCTGGAGAAGCACGCAGACTTCCTCCGCGATTTCCGCGGCGACACCGTCCACCCGTCCACCCTCAGGCTCCTGGACGAACTGGGCCTGGGCGAGAAATTCGAAGCGCTGCCGCACACCAAGGTGAGCACGGTCGGAATCCCCACCCCCGACGGCGACACGCTGACCCTCGCCGACATGTCGCTGCTGAACGTCCCCCGCCCCTACGTAGCGATGGTCCCCCAATGGGATTTCCTGGACCTGCTCGCCGAGACAGCGCAAAAAGAGCCGACCTTCACCCTGCGGCTCGAAACCGAAATGACCGGCTTGCTCCGTTCGGGCCGCCGAGTCACCGGAGTCCGCTACCGCACCGCCGACGGCACCGAAGGCGAACTCGAAGCCAACCTGGTCATCGCCGCCGACGGCCGCTGGTCCCTGGCCCGCCGCTCAGCCGGCCTCACCCCGCGCGAGTACTACACCCCGTTCGACGCCTGGTGGTTCCGCCTCTCCCGGAAGGCCGAAGAACAGCAGGCCACGCTCACACCGAGGATGCGCAACCACCGCTTCGCAGTGCCGTTGCCGCGCAAGGGCTACTACCAGATCGCCTACCTCGCGACGAAGGGCAAAGACCTGAAAGAAGCCGGCATCGACAGCTTCCGCCGCGACGTCGCCGAGGTCTGCCCGGAATTCGCCGACCGAGTACACGAACTGAAGTCCATGGACGACGTCAAGTTCCTCAACGTCCGCCTCAACCGCCTGCACCGCTGGCACGTCGACGGCCTGCTGTGCATAGGAGACGCCGCCCACGCGATGTCCCCGGTCGGCGGCGTCGGAATCAACCTGGCGGTGCAAGACGCCGTCGCCGCCGCGAGGCTACTGGCCGAGCCGCTCCTCCGAGGCAACCCGACCGAGAAGGACCTCACCGCCGTCCGCCGCCGTCGCCTCCTGCCGACCGTCGCCGTCCAAGGGCTGCAACGCCTTCTCCACCGCCGCGTGATGGGCCCTGTAATGACCGGCCGAGCCGACGGTCCCCCGCCGGAATTGATCGCCCTGCTCAAGCGTTTCCCGAAACTCTCTCGAGTTCCGGCATACCTCATCGGCGTAGGCATCCGGCGGGAATCTGCTCCGGCCTTCGCCCGCCGCCCAGCAGAACCGGCCAGTCGCTAAGCCGCCACCGGATTCGCCACCAAACGGCAACGCCGAGCACCTCGCGCCTGCGCCAACGCACCCGCCCACCGGCAATCACCCGCCGGTGGGCCGAGGCCAGACAACGGCGACGCGTTTTCGCCACCCAGCGGCAACAGCGCCACCGACTCGCCACCTGACCATCAGCTGCGCTCTCGCCACCAACCGGCAACAGCGCCGACTCCTAGCTGACTCAAGCACCGATCGTCGTTCGCCGCTCCGAGGCAACAACGCCGACCACTCACCAAACGAAGCGCCAGCCACCATTCGCCACTCAACGGCAACAGAGCCCGCCGCCCCCACCCGGGCAACGATCACCTCTCGCCGTTCAACGGCAACGGCAACGGCTGCCACCAACCTCGGCACTAGCCACCCGGTCGCCCCCGAGCGGCTACAGCCCAAGCCTCCGCAGCATCACCCCGGCGGCCAGAAAACAGCCCCGACCAGGGATTCGCCACTAAACGGCAACGCCCGAACCGACCCTGCCAAGCCGCTGTCGCCACAAAACGGCGACAGCCAGCTCAGAGGTCCTGAACCGGGTTCGTCAGAGTCCCGATGCCGTCGATCGTGATGGACACCGACTGCCCGTTGACGATCGGTCCGACTCCCTCCGGCGTGCCGGTGAGGATCACGTCACCGGGAAGGAGCGTCATCACCCGCGACACGAACTCGACCAGTTCGGGCACCTTGTGCACAAGGTCCGAAGTCCGGCCGTCCTGCTTGAGCTCGCCGTCGACCTCGCTGCGGAGCGCCAGGTCGGACGGGTCGATCGACGTGTCGATCCACGGACCAAGCGGGCAGAACGTGTCGAACCCCTTCGCCCGGCCCCACTGTCCGTCGGACTTCTGCAGGTCGCGCGCGCTCACGTCGTTCGCGACCGTGTAGCCGAGGATCGCACTGGCCGCGCGGGCCGCGGGCACGTTCTTGACCGGCTGTCCGATGACGACCGCGAGTTCGCCCTCGAAGTCGACGCGCCCGACGTCCGACGGGCGGCGGATCGGAGCGTTCGGCCCGACCACCGTCGTCGACGGCTTGATGAACAGCATCGGCGCGGACGGCACCTCGTTGCCGAACTCCGCCGCGTGCTTCGCGTAGTTCCGGCCGACCGCGATCACCTTCGACGGCAGGATCGGCGCGAGCAGCCGGACGTCGGCCAGCGGCCAGCGCTTGCCGGTGAAGTTCGGCTGGCCGAACGGATGTTCCGCGATCTCCAGGACCTCGGCATCGTCGCCGTTCCCCTCGATCGAAGCGAACGCGACACCACTGGGATGAGCAATACGAGCTAGACGCACGCCACCAGTCTACGTACCCCCACCGACTGTCGCGCACCCCGCGCGCGCACGACAGTCCCCCTCGCTCTATTCCGCACGAATGGACCCCTCGCACCAGCTGACCGGCCGTGCCACAACTGGCGCGAACGGACCCTTCGCACCCGCAAGAAACCACCACACGAGCACCCAGTCGCAGCACCAGCGCGAACCGCCGACGGCGACCGCGATTGTGAGCCGTAATACCCACCACACGAAGGCCGGACGCGAAAGCCCAACGCCGCACGCCCGGAAAGCCGGAATCACCCGCCCACAGCAACCACCCCCAGCTCGGGCACCGACTGTACCGACGCGACCGCCAGGCTCTTGTGGACCAACGCGTCGCACAACGCCAGCCAGCTCGCCTCGACGATGTTGCCGTGCACGCCCACCGTCGTCCATTCGTGTTCGCCGTCACTAGTTTCGAGAAGGACCCGCGTGACGGCGTCCGTACCTGGATTCGACGGCAGAATCCGTACCTTGTAATCAGCCAGCTCCATGCTGTCCAACCAGGACAGATACGGCGTCAACGCCTGGCGCAGCGCCGCGTCGAGGGCGTGCACCGGGCCGTTCCCTTCGGCGGTCGCGATGACTCGCTCGCCCGCGACGTGCACCTTCACCGTCGCCTCGGAAACGACTTCGCCGTCCGGGCGGTGGTCCAGCACCACCCGGTACGACTCCAGCTCGAACGGCGGCGGATCCGACTTTTCGCCGGAAACCTCCTCGACCTCGCGGCGCAGCAACAGCCCCAGCGACGCGTCGGCCGCCTCGAACGACCAGCCTTCCGATTCGAGTTCTTTCACCTTCCGCACCGCGTTCGTGAGTGCGTCGGGCCGGCCGGCAAGGTCGACCCCGAGTTCACGTCCCTTGAGCTCGAGACTGGCCCTGCCGGCCATCTCAGTGACCAGTACTCGCATGCCGTTGCCGACGGAAGACGGATCGATGTGGTTGTACAACAACGGATCCACCTTGATCGCACTCGCGTGCAGCCCCGCCTTGTGAGCGAAAGCGGACGACCCGACGTAAGCCTGGTGGGTGTCGGGTGCGAGGTTGGCGATTTCGGCCAAAGCATGGGAGACGCGAGTGAGCTCGGCGGCTCCTCCGGTCGGGAGGACCTCCATTCCGAGCTTGGTCACGAGGTTTCCCGCTACGGCGAACAGGTCAGCGTTGCCTGCCCGTTCCCCGTAGCCGTTCGCGGTGCACTGCACGTGCGTCGCGCCGGCCTGTACCGCGGCGACAGAATTCGCCACGGCACAGGAAGTGTCGTCCTGGCAATGGAT
This sequence comes from Amycolatopsis rubida, assembly GCF_900115345.1. Classification (GTDB taxonomy): domain Bacteria; phylum Actinomycetota; class Actinomycetes; order Mycobacteriales; family Pseudonocardiaceae; genus Amycolatopsis; species Amycolatopsis rubida. The sequence continues at coordinate 111,333 of NZ_FOWC01000004.1, forward strand.
TCCGAGCCGGAATCCGGTCTTTTCCTTGATCTCGCCTACGGTTTCGGCAAGTCCTAGCGGCAACTGCCCACCGTTGGTGTCGCACAGCACGAGAACGTCCGCACCAGCGTGCGCCGCCGCGTCGAGCACCCGCAGCGAGGTTTCGGGAGAGAAGGCATAGCCGTCGAAAAAGTGTTCTGCGTCAAGGAAAACGCGACGCCCTTCGCCGACGAGAAACGCGACCGTGTCGCGCACCATCGCGCATGCCTCGTCGACGTCGACCCGCAGCGCCCGCTCGATGTGCCGAAGGTCCGATTTGGCCACCAAGGTCACGACCGGGGCCGCCGAGTCCACAAGCGCGCGGACCTGCGGATCCTTGTCAGCCGAAGTTCCCGCCTTGCGCGTGGATCCGAATGCGACGAGCGCAGCGTGCTTGAGCGGCAATTCTCCCTGTGCCGCGCGGGAAAAGAACTCCGTGTCCTTCGGCAACGCACCCGGCCAGCCGCCCTCGATGAACCCGACACCCAGCTCGTCCAACAGCCGCGCGACGGCCAGCTTGTCCGTGACGGAATAGGTGATTCCTTCGCGCTGAGCACCGTCGCGCAAAGTGGTGTCATAGAGGTGGAAGGCATCGCCGAGCGGCGTGCCGGCGGGTTCCGTGCAGGTCACGGTGTTCTCCTTGTGGCGGGGCAGAACCTGGTCCAGGCAACAAAAAAACCTCCCGCATGGGTGCGAGAGGTTGCGCGCCGGTAGCTCTTGTGGAGCGTCTATCCGGCGCGCAAGGCAATAATGACGGAGATGGCGGTCATGTCGGCCATCATGCCACAGCTTCGCCCGGCTTCCAAGCGCCGGGCGAAGCATCCCACCTTCTGAGAGCCGTCAGCCGGGCAGACTCGCCAGGTAGCGGCCGAATTCCTCGACCGCTGCCGCATTTCGAGGCCCCTCCACCAAAGCCGCATACGGCAGCGCGAAGAAGCGTCCTTTCTTCACTGCCGGGATGTCGCGCAGGCCAGGACGCGAACGAAGGAAGTTCTCCTTGTCGGCCACGCTGCCGACCTCGCCGCCGTAGTCGTTGATGAGGATGACGTCCGGGGCGCGCTGGATCACGGCTTCCCAGCTGACACTGGTCCAGCTGTCGTTGAGGTCCGCGAAGATGTTGGCACCACCCGATTTGGTGATGATTTCGTCCGGACCCGCATTGCGTCCGGAGGTGAATGGCTGGTCACGGCCGTCGTCGTAGAGGAACACCTTGGGTTTCGGCCGTCCGGCCGGCACCGCGTTCGTGACAGCGGCGACCCGTGCGCGGTACTCTTCGACCAAACGTTCTGCACGATCACTGATCCCAAAGATTTTCCCTAGATTGCGCACATCTGTGTACAGCGCGTCGAGCGGTCGCATAATGCCCCGTTGCTTGCCATTGCCGTTGCGGCACGCCTCGGTGAGCAAGTAGCTGGAGATGCCCAGCTTCGCGAGGGAGTCCGGGGTGAACCCGGTTCCTTCGGAGAAGCCGTAGTTCCAGCCCGCGAACACGAGATCCGCTCCCGCGCCCTGCACCACCTCGCGGTTGATCTTCTCCGCGAGCTTGGGCACCTTGGCGAAATCGGTTTTCCATGGCGACGAGGCCACGCCGCCGGACTGTCCTTTGTCGACCACGTAACCGGCCATCCGGTCGCCCAGGCCGAGCGCGAACATCAGCTCGGTGATGCCGATGTCATTCGTCACGACCCGGGAAGGAGGTTTGGACACGGTCAATGACGAACCGCAGTTGGTCACCGTTACGGGAAACCCGGCCGGGGCAGCTCCGCCCTCCCCTTCCGGCACTTGAGCGCCGCATCCGGTGGCGACGAGGGCGACCGTCACGATCAACGCGACTGTCCTACGCATGACTGTCCTCCTGGGACTCGAGCAGGTCGAACAACAACTGCGGGCGGCCCGTGGCGGGGTGTCGCACCACATGCCCGCGCACCCCGAACACGTCGGCGAGCAGCGCAGGCGTGAGCACCTCAGCCGGGGTTCCGCTCGCGACGAGGCGGCCGTGGTCGAGCACGTGCACCATGTCGCAGACGGCGGCGGCCAGGTTCAAGTCGTGAAGCGCGGCCAGCACTGTCGGTCCGCTGGTGCGAGCGAGTGCGAGGACTTCGAGCTGGTGCCGGACGTCGAGATGGTTGGTCGGCTCGTCGAGCACGAGGATCCGGGGCTGCTGCGCGAGTGCGCGCGCGATCAGCACACGTTGCCGTTCGCCGCCGGACAAGGTGAGCACGCCTCGCTCGGCCAGGTGCGCCAGGCCCACTTGAGCCAGCGCGTCGGCGCACAACTGGTGGTCGGCTGCGCTCATGCGGTCGAGCAGGCCGTGATGCGGCATCCGACCCATCGCCACCACTTCGGCGACGGTGAAGTCGAACTCCGCGTGCGATTCCTGCGCAACCGCGGCGATCGCGCGCGCCCGCTTCCGCGGTGCCATGCCGTCCACCGGCCGGCCGTCGACCAGAACAGCCCCGGCTGACGGCTTGAGCACTTGGTACACGGCGCGCAAGGTCGTCGACTTTCCACTGCCGTTCGGGCCGAGCAGTCCGACGAACTGGCCTTGCCGAGCTTCGAGGGTCACGTCGTCGACCAGCTTGCGACCGGCCGCGGTCACGCTGACACCGTTGAGCGAGAGGTCCATTCACGCACCTCCGAACACATATGCGCGACGACGCATCAAGAGCAGGAAGGCCGGTACCCCGACCGCCGCGGTCAGCACCCCGATCGGCAACTCCTCGGGTGCGGCGAGCACCCGCGCCGCGACGTCCACCCACACCAGGAAAACCGCGCCGGCAAGCGGTGCCACGGCAAGCACCCGGCGATGGTCGGCACCGACGACCAGCCGTACCAGATGCGGAAGGACCAGCCCGACAAATCCGATCGCCCCGCTCACCGCGACCAGAACACCCGTCATGGCAGCGCAAACGATGAACAGGAGGACCCGCAGTTTCCCGACGTCGACGCCGAGAGTGGTCGCCGCTTCGTCGCCCATGGCGAGCGCGTTGAGCCGGCCGGACAGCGCCAGCAACAACAAAACGCCGCCGACCACCACGATCGCGGCGATTGGCAGCGTGCCCCAGTTCGCGCCGGCGAGACTGCCGAGAAGCCAAAACAGCGCCGACCGCGCGGCCTCTCCGTTCGGCGCTTGGAAGACGATCACCGTGGTGATCGCGAAGAACCCATAGGACAACGTTGTTCCGGTGAGCACCAGACGCAGCGGTGTAAGCCCTTGCCGCGTTCGGGCGACGAGATAAACGATCAAAGTCGCGGCGAGCGCGGCCACGAACGCACCGGCCGACAACGCGTAGATCCCGAGCGACGCGAAGACGCCGAACAACGTCACCGCTGTCGCGCCGACGGACGCGCCAGAAGAAATTCCCAGCACGTACGGCTCGGCGAGCGCGTTGCGCACCATCGCTTGAATCGCGACGCCGACTGTCGACAACCCAGCACCGACGACCACCGCGAGCAGAACGCGAGGAAGCCGGAGGTCCCAAATGATCCGGTACTCCCCGATCTCATCCGGACTGATCGTCCCGCCGAACAACCCAGCGCGGAGAAAGGCCCACGTGTGAGTGACCGGCACCGCCACCGTCCCGATCCCGACCGCGATGACGATCGACCCGAGCAAAGCCACCCCAAGCCCGAGCAGCACCGGTGTCAACGGCCGTCGCCGCTGAACGGCGACGGTCCCGACCTGGGGTTCGCCACTCAACGGCGACGCAGCCTGCTGCCTCGGGGACTCGCCGATGCGCGGCGACGCAGTCCGCTCACTCAGAGATTCGCCAGTCCGCGGCAACACAGCCTGCTGGCTCTCGGGCTCGCCGAACCGCGGCAACACAACCCGCTCACTCACGGAATCGCCGTTCAACGGCGACGTAACCCGCTGCCTCAGAGATTCGCCAGTCCGCGGCGACACAACCCGCTGGCTCTGGGGTTCGCCGACGCGTGGCGACACAACCTGCTGGCTCTCGGGCTCGCCGAACCGCGGCGAGACCTGCCCCTCACCCAAGGATTGGTCATCCAACGGCGAGACAACGCGAGCGCCGGAGCTGGTCAGATCACGGTCAGCCGAGCTGTCGGCCTGCAACTCGTCGGCCGTCGGGTCGCCGCGATGCCCCGAGTTGCCGCGAACTGGCGAATCCGTCGCAGCCGAAGAACCACTCTGGGGGCTCGAGTCGCGCGTACCGCCGTCGCCGTTGGATGGCGAAAGACCAGAACCGCCGTCACCAGAAACCGGCGAACCCCCACCCCCGCCGGCCACGGATCCGGGTAACGGAGAACGTCCTTCGGAAGAAGGCGAAGACGAAGACACCACCGGCGACGACCCAATCGAGACATTGGGCCCGCAAAAGACGGCAGCCGCCGGCGGCGGGAGTGTCGTCTCCCGCAGACCACGACGGGAGGGGACGAGGTTCGAGGAACCTCCGCCGGTATCGGGCTCGCCTTCGGCTCCGCGGAGATGGAGCCGAAGGCCTACCGTTGCGGGTCAGCGCCGGATTTCGACCGGCTTCCGCGGCGGGGGTCCGAAAACTCAGGACAGGGTCAGCCAGCCTGACGCGCGTTGGACGAGACCAGCGCCGCGAGGCGGTCGCCGATGGCCTGGGTCGCGCCAGGGGATGACTGGTCGCGCGTGGCGAGATCGAACGCCACCGAGGCCTCGATCCGCCGCGCCGCTTCCTTATGGCCCAGGTGGTCCAGCAGGAGCGACACCGACAGCACCGCGGCGGTCGGGTCCGCGAGGCCCTGGCCGGCGATGTCCGGCGCGCTGCCGTGCACCGGCTCGAACATGCTCGGGTTCCGGCGCGTGATGTCGAGGTTTCCGCTGGCCGCGAGGCCGATGCCGCCGGTCACCGCGGCCGCGAGGTCGGTGATGATGTCGCCGAAGAGGTTGTCGGTGACCATCACGTCGAACCGCGACGGGTCGGTGACCAGGTGGATCGTGGCGGCGTCCACGTGCGAGTACGCGACGGTGACGTCCGGGTGCTCCAGCGAAACCTCTTCGACGATCCGCGACCACAGCGAACCGGCGTGCTCCAGCACGTTGGTCTTGTGCACGAGCGTGAGGTGTTTGCGCGGGCGCTCTTCGGCGCGGTTGAACGCGTCCGCGACCACGCGTCGCACGCCGAAGGCCGTGTTGACGCTGACCTCGGTGGCGATCTCGTGCTCGGTGTCCTTGCGCAGCAGGCCGCCGTTGCCCGCGTACGGGCCTTCGGTGCCTTCGCGCACCACGACCATGTCGACGTCACCGGCGTCGGCCAGCGGGCCGCGCACTCCGGGGTACAGCCGCGCCGGGCGCAGGTTCACGTGGTGGTCCAGTTCGAACCGCAGCCGCAGCAGCAGGCCGCGCTCAAGGATGCCGCTGGGCACCGTCGGGTCGCCGACCGCGCCGAGCAGGATCGCGTCGTGCTGGCGCAGTTCGCCGAGCACCGACTCCGGGAGCAGCTCCCCGGTGGCGTGCCACCGCGAGGCGCCGAGGTCGTAGTTCGTGATCTCCGCCGCCGGTGCTACCTCACCGAGCACCTTGAGCGCTTCGGAGACCACCTCGGGCCCGATCCCGTCCCCTGGGATCACCGCGAGCCGCATCCACACACCTCCGTAGCCCAGGCCACCGGGCGCACCGATGGCCCATTCGCACAAAAACGCCAGCAGCGGAAGGTTACCGGCCGTAGACAAGGTGCCGTAGCCGCACCACCCTTATGCCGCATCCTCCCACAGGGTGAGACACCCGTTCGGGTGAACGGAAACGGGGGCTTGCCCAGGCCGGACAGCCTGGGCAAGCCTCCACGTCCCGCGATGCGGCCGCTTCCGCGGCACACCTCAAGTTCCCCTCAAAGGGTGAACCAAGGTCAGCCGCGCGGGATCTCCGATTCGATCCGCACGACTGAGGCGCGCTGCCCGGTCGCGTTGTGGTGCTCGATCGCCAGCAGGCCCTTCGCCTTGTCCCCGGCGACGGCGGCCTTGTTGCGGTTGACCACCAGAGCCGTGCCCGGCTTGGCGACGTAGCCCAGCGCCGCGTCGCCGCCGCCCTGGACCGAGTACGCCGGCGCGAGCGCGTCGAACGAGATCGGAGTGCTGACCTGGTCGATCAACCCGTTCGAGGTGCCCGGCGCGACGTAGTACCCGGCGGTGCCGACGGTGTAGCTGATCCGGTGCGACGCCTCCTTCGGGTCGATGCCGAGCGCGGCGATGCTGACCGGCAGCACCATCACGTTCGAGTCGAACACGTTGGTGTCGACGTCGCCGAGCTGCCCGTTGATCGCCTGGAGGTCCACCGACGGGTTGCCCGGCTTGGTCAGCGACACCGTGTTGACGAGCAGCACGTCCGAACCCGTCGCCTTCGTCACGAAGGTTTCGAAGTCCGGTTTGCCGTCGCCGTTGGTGTCGATGTCCACGAACGGCACCGTGTTGCTGCCGAGGTTCGCGAAATCGCTCCAGGTCGTGATGCCGAACGCCAGCGTCGCGTTCTCCGGCTCCCCCTGTGCCTTGGCGAGCGGGGCCGTCGACGCCGCGCCGATGTAGCGCAGGTCGCCGCCCTTCGCGGTGCGGTTGAGGGTGCAGTCGGACGTGACGTGCGAGTCGCATTCCGGCAGCTGCGGCGATTCGGCCTGCAGTTCGAGGACGCTGATCAGCGAGCGGTACCGCTGGGAGCCGCTGCCCTGGTCGATGCCCTTGCCGCCGAGGTTCAGCACGGCCTGGTCGGCGTTCGCGCCGAAGCGCACGCCGCCCGGGGTGGTGATCGCCGAAACCGGCTTCGGCGACGAGTACACGGCCACTCGCAGCGGAACGGTCGCGCCGTTCTTCGGGGTGAACGCGACGCGGCCCGAAGCGTCGGCCACGAACTGCCGGGCGAGCCCGGCCTGCGACGCCGCCATGGTCGGGTCGAGCACCTTGCGCAGCGCCTTCGGGTCGGCGATCTTCAGCGTCACCTTCACCGTCGCGACCCCGCGCGGGTTCAGCTTCACCGAGCTCTTGTCCACTGTGTACTCAACGCCGGGCAGGCCGTTGACCGCCTCGTAACCCACCGAGTACTCAGCAGCCTTGACGCCCTTGTTGACCACCTTGATCGTCTTGCTCAAGGTGACCGGACCAGCCGCCTCGACGGTGCCGAAGGTGACGCTCACCGCGCCGGGGTCGTCCTGCACATACGCGAGGACCTGGTTGTCCAGCGCGGCTTTCGCGTCGATCCGGCCTGCCCCGACCCGCTGCGGGCCGTAGGTGTGGCCAGCGCCGTCGGTGATGTCGTGCACCGCGGTGCCCACGACGTCGGCCTTGACCTCTTCGACGCTCCAGTCCGGGTGCGCCTGGCGGACCAGCGCCGTGATGCCCGACGTGTGCGGCGCGGCCATCGACGTGCCCGAGATGACCAGCCGCTCGTTGCCGCTGCCGCGGAACGCCGAGGTGATCGTGTCGCCGGGCGCGGCGACGTCCGGCTTCACCGACGGACCGCGTCCGCCGCGCGAGGTGAACGAGCTGGGCGTGTCCACAATGGACTGGTCATACGTCTGCAGCGTGGTCCGGCCGGCACCGTAGAGCCGCACGGTCAGCGTGCCCCCGGTCAGGCCCGCCCGCACGGACTGGGTGGCCTTGCCGGTGAGCTGGAACATCGGAACGGCCGCGTTGCCCGCGATACCCGCGCCGAAATGCTCCACCGCGGACGAAAGCAGCACGCCCTTGGCGCCCGCTGCCTGCGCGTTGTTGGCCCGCGCGGCGGAACCGCACGCCCGGGTCGCGTCGTTGTCGTCCCACTCCAGCCACGCGATCTTGCCCGCGACCTTTGCCTTGTCCTCAGCGGAATAGACGTCGCAACCGGCATTGTTGCCCGCCGAAAGCGGGACCACCGGCGCGGTGAGGTCGAGGGTGTCGTAGCCGGTGTACTCCTGGCTGTACTGACCCGGCTGCTGCCCGGCGGTCGGCGTCTTGACCTCGACCGCGTCTCGCAGTTCGCCCGCGTCGCGGCTGCTGGCCACGGTGAGCGCTTCCGGGGTGTTGCCCGGCGAACCGGCGATGTCGTTGATGTCGCCGCCGTTGCCCGCCGAGATCACCGGAAGCACGTTGTTCTGCGCGAGCTTGCGCACGAACAGCGAGTCCGGGTCGTCCGGCGCGCCGAAGTCGCTGCCCAGCGACAGGTTCACGACGTCGAGGTGATCGGTGAAGTCGCCGTCGCCGTCCGGGTCGAGCGCCCAGTCCAGCGCCTGCGAGGTGACGTTCGTGGAACCCTTGCAGCCGAACACCTTGATCGCGTAGAGCAGCGCCTTCGGCGCGGTGCCCGGCCCGATCCGCATGGCGTCGAGCTTCTTCTTGTTCAGCTTCTTGTAGTCGCCGGTGAACGTGCTCCCGTCGGCGTTCACGCCGAAGCCGCCGATCGTGCCCGCGACGTGCGTGCCGTGCTCGCCGCACGCGATCGGGTTGGGGTCCGGCACCGGCGTCGGCGAACCGGTCTTGCCCGCCGAGTCGTAGTCGTCGCCGACGAGGTCAGTGCCGCCGACCACCTTGGCGCTCGGGAACAGCGGCGACGGCTTGGCGCGGTCGACCGCCTTGTACGCCTCGGGCGTGCCCGGACCGCCGAAGTCAGCGTGGGTGTAGTCGATGCCGTCGTCGATCACGCCGACGCGGATGTTGTCACCGAACTTGCCGGTTTTCTGCCAGCTGACAAGCGTGTTGGTGAGCTGCTCGGCGCTGGCGTTGGTGCGGTTCTTCGGCACGACCGTGCGCACCGAGACGACGTCCGGCCGTTCCGCGAGCTGGCGGATTTTGGCCGCGTCAGCGGTGACGACAGCGCCGGGCACCGCGTTGGCCGTCTGCGTGACCAGCTTCGTGCCCGCGTCCGCGGACCGCAGCTGCCCGACGACGGAGCTGACCGCCGCGGCGACGTCGGCCTTAGCCGCCTTCGCCGCCTGCTTGGCCTTCTCCTTGCCCTTGCCCTGCTCCTCCTTGAACGCGTCCACTGCGGGTTTCTTGGCCAGCTCGACGAACGCGGTGATCTGCCCCTGAGCCGCGCTCAGCCGGGGAGAAAGCTTGCCCTGGAGCTTGCTCGCGTCGACCTTCGCCGGAGCGACCGGCTCGGCCAGCGGCGCACCCTGCGCGGACGCCGCGGGCACAGCGACAGCCGCCGCCAGCATCACCGCGGAACCCACGACCACCGAGCGGGCAGCCCACCCGGGCAACCGGGTCCTGCTCATGAGTAACCCCTTCTCGAGGCCCGGATCACGAACCTGCCCGCGCTCTCCCTTCGCACCCCCGACGGTGAGCACCGGCGCCGCGCCGTGCTCTCACGGCGCGTGGTTCAGCCTCGCGGCAAGAACCTAACTGTCCGAAACCCCTACTTTCGTGCGGAAAAAGCTCCGTTACCCGAATGTTGCCGGTCCGGGAAGAACGACAGAACGGCCCCTTCCCCGGGGTCCGGGGAAGGGGCCGTTCGGCGAAATCGGGACTAGTTGAAGTCGACGGCGCGGATGGTGTGCGCGCCGACAGTGGCTCCGATCGGCTCAAGCACGTTGGTGTCCACATGCCGGTCGACGCGCAGCAGCATGATCGAGTCGGAACCGTCGGTGCTCTGGCTGATCTGCGCGGCCTCGATGTTGATGCCCGCCTCGCCGAGCAGCGTGCCGACGCGGCCCATGACGCCGGGGCGGTCCGGGTACTCGATCACGAGCACGTCGCCCTCGGCGCGAAGGTCGAAGTGCCTGCCCTTGACCTCGACGATCTTCTCGACCTCGTCCTTGCCGGTGACCGAACCGGACACGGTGAGCGTCGCGCCGTCGCCGTGCACCGCGCGGAGCGTGACCAGGCTGCGGAACTTCGGGCTCTCCGACTCGGAAACCAGCTCGGCCTGCACCCCGAGCTCCTCGGCCAGCCGCGGCGCGTTGACGAAGGTGACCTGGTCCTCGACCACGCCCGCGAACAGCCCGCGCAGCGCCGCCAGCTTCAGCACCGCGGTGTCTTCGCTGGAGATCTCGCCCTTGACCTCGACGGTCAGCGACGTCGGAGCCTTCGGGTTCAGCGCGGTCAGCACCTGGCCGAGCTTCTGGGTGAGCGACAGGTACGGCCGCACGTGCTCGCCGACCGCGCCGCCACCGGACACGTTCACCGCGTCCGGCACGAAGTCGCCGCGCAGCGCCAGCAGCACCGAACGCGCCACGTCCGTGCCCGCGCGGTCCTGCGCTTCGGCGGTGGACGCGCCGAGGTGCGGCGTGACGACGACGTTCGGCAGGTTGAACAGCGGGCTCTCGGTGGTCGGCTCGGTGACGAACACGTCGATGCCCGCGCCGCCCACGTGGCCGCTGCGCACCGCGTCGGCCAGCGCTTCCTCGACGATCAGACCGCCGCGAGCGGCGTTGACGATGATCACGCCGGGCTTCGTCTTCTTGAGCGCTTCGGCGTCGATGAGGCCCTTGGTCTCCGGCGTCTTCGGCAGGTGGATGGAGATCGCGTCGGCGCGTTCCAGCAGCTCGTCGAGGGTGACCAGCTCGATGCCCAGCTGCCCGGCGCGCGCGGCCGAAACGTAGGGGTCGTACGCGATGAGCTTGGCCCCGAAGGCGGCGAGCCGCTGCGCGAACAGCTGGCCGATCTTGCCGAGCCCGACGACGCCGACCGTCTTGCCGTTGATCTCGACGCCGGAGAACGAGCTGCGCTTCCACTCGCCGCCGCGCAGGCTCTGGTCGGCGGCGGGAACGCGGCGGGCGACCGCGAGCAGCAGCGCGACCGCGTGCTCGGCGGCGGAGACGATGTTCGACGTCGGCGCGTTCACCACGAGCACGCCGCGCTCGGTGGCCGCCGGGACCTCGACGTTGTCCAGGCCGACGCCCGCGCGGGCGACGACCTTCAGCTGAGTGGTCGCCCCGAGCACCTCGGCGTCGACCTTGGTGGCGGATCGGACCAAGAGCGCGTCGGCGCTCTTCACCGCCTCAAGCAGAGCGGGACGGTCGGTGCCGTCCACGTGCCGGACCTCTACCTCTTCACCGAACACACTCAGCACGGAGGGCGCGAGCTTCTCCGCGATGAGGACTACGGGTTTGCTGGGCTTGGTCACGATGCGGCTCCCACTATCTGGTCACGAAATCGAGGACGCTCTCTCGCGGCGCACGTCGTTGTGCCCGGACTCGCGGGAGTTTAACGCGGGGCACTGACAGCCCGCTGCCCCCGCTGTTCACTTGTTCGTAATCCGCTGAAGACAAGCCCCATCAGGCGCTCTGTACCGCCTTCTCCCGGAAGGTGGGATCCGGCCCAGGAAGCGCCGTGCAGCAGCAAAAGCAGCTCTTGGACCGTCACGTCGGCACGGAAAACGCCGGCCGCTTGCGCCCTGTCCACTAGGTGGGACGCGGCTTCCCGCATCGCTTCGCAGGACGCGTGCAGCCGCGACTCCGGATCGTCGAACGCGTCGGCCAGCATTTCGGTAAGCCCACGGTAAACGGCCGACGTCTCGCCGAGGCCGATGAGCCAGGTGTACAGCCCGTCGAGCGGGTCGTCGGCGAGCAGCAGCTCGCGTGCCTTTTCCGCCTGGGTGTCGAACCGGTCCCGCAGCAGCGTCTCGATCAGGTCTTCCCTGGTCGGGAAGTGGCGATAGAGGGTGCCGATCCCGACTCCGGCGCTGCGGGCGACGTCTTCGAGCGAGGCGTCGACGCCGCGTTCGGCGAAGGCGCGCCTCGCTTCGGCCAGCAGGCGTTCGTAGTTGCGGCGGGCGTCCGCGCGCATCGGCTTGGCGTCGGTCATGTCGGGTCCGAGTTTATCCCGTGACAAATCGGAGGTCTCCTCCGTATAGTAACCGGAGGCAGCCTCTGGTTATCCGGTGCGTCCTCAGTGGACATATCGGCCCTGGCTGCACCGGGATCAACGCCGCGCTCCGCGGCCAGGAAACTCCTTGGAGTCTGTTGTGGATCTGTTCGCGAAGCTTGCCGCCGCCGTGGAAGGCGGGACGCGATGACGGTCGGGATCTGGACTTTTGCCTTTGACGGCAAGAAAATCGGCGAAGTGCGCACGGCTGCGCGCGAGGTCGAGTCGCTGGGTTTCGCCGCGCTGTGGTTCGGCGAATACCGCGGCCGGGAGGCGCTCACGCAGGCCGCGCTGCTGCTCGAAGCGACCACGACGTTGACTGTGGCGACTGGGATCGCACGGTTTTCCGAACGGTCGGCGGCGGCCGCCGAGGCTGCTGGACGCACGCTGGCCGAGGCGTACCCGGGACGGTTCACGCTGGGTTTGGGCGGACATCGGCCCGGCGGCGGAGGCAGTGCGATGCAGAACTATCTCGACGCCATGGATGCGGCCGATCTGGACGTTGCTTCTGACTCTCGACCACGCCGGCTTCTAGCCGCTCTCGGCCCGAGAATGCTGAAACTCGCGGCGACCCAGGCCGACGGCGCGCACACGTACTTCGTCCCTCCAGAGCACACTGCATCCGCTCGGGAAACGATGGGACCCGACGCGTACCTCGCCGCCGAACAAGCCGTCGTCCTCGACACAGATCCGTTGCGGGCGCGGCGGATCGCTCGCGAACACGTCGCCGGCTACGTACGGCTGGCCGCACACCAACGAACGAATCTGCGCCGCCTCGGCTACACCGAGGAAGACCTCGCCGACGGCGGCAGCGATCGCCTGGTCGACGCGATCGTGGCCTATCGCAGCGAGCAGGAAGTCACCGACCGAATCCGCGCACACCTCGACGCCGGTGCGGACCACGTCTGCGTTCAGGTTCTCGGCGACGGACCGGAGATTCCGGTGGACGGCTGGCGTCGCCTCGCCGCGCTGGTTCCGTGATTCCGCGGTGGGGCTTTCGGAGCTTCCCGCGAAAGCCCCACCCCCTTACGGCTTGCCCACGAGGTCTCCGCAGAATCGGGGCAACCGGGCCGCCCCGCACTCGCCGAAGCCTTCCCCGGACGCCGGAATCCCCACCTCACCACGGATTCGCCACTCAACGGCGAAACCGTTCATCCCCTGCATACCGGCACTTTCCCGCTCTTCACAGACATTCCCACGCTCCCGTGTCCGCCGCAGCGCTCCCACCGAACACTTCCCCTGAACGGGCGGTCCCGGCGGGACAGTTTCGCCGTCCAGCGGCCACCACCCGCTGTTATCTTCGCGAGGTGTCTCGCCCGCGTTCGCCCCGGGAGCCGCCGGCGTTCACGAACCCCGCCATCACCGCGTCCCGGACGTCGAGCTGGTCCTGCTGGCGCTGGGGGATCGCCACCTTCGTCCGGGACGACAATGTTCTGGCCCTTCTCTTCTGGGATCTGCTCACACTGATCCACCTCGGCATCCGGATCGCGCGTATCCCGTAGCCGAAAAATCGACCACACCGACGCCCGGTGGCTGAAAGGCGTTCTAGGCCGTCGGCTGGGACTGCTGTTCACCCTGTTGACCAGCCTGGTCGGTGTCCCCGCTGTCCTGTTGGCCTGAGCGATCCTGCACTTCGGTCACGTGGAACGCCGTACTACTACAGCATCCCGACACAGCACTTCCGCTTCCCCGAAACTGAACGTCCCACGCTGGCCGATTTCACCTATTTCGCGTTCACCATCGGGACGAGCTTCGCCGTCCCGGACGTCGAAACGCGGACGACGTCGGTCCGTTCCCTCGTGCTTCGCACGCAGCGTCCTGTCGTTCATGTACAACACGGCCACGCTCGGCATCGCAGTCAGCTTCGTCACCGGCGGACGTTGACCCTTCTGAGTTAGAGTTTCCTCGCGCGGCAGGGGCCGCGTCCTGTCCGCGGAAAGGGCCGAGCCCACCCCCGTACCACGAGTCGCCGAGCTTCTCCTTCTTCCCTGCCCGGTGCCGGCGGACCACGGGCGCGCAAGGGAAGGAAGGACTCCCTGATGACGGCCTTACCCGCCAACCCCGACCTCGGCCAGCTCCGTAAACAGGCCAAGGAACGCGCCCGCGCCGACTCCATCGCACTGTCGGAAGCGCAGTTCCGGCTCGCTCGCCGCTACTGACTCCCCAGCTGGCCACAGCTTCAGGCCTATGTCCGCCGAATCTCCGAGCACGGACCGGACGTCCAGCACGCCTACCACCAGGACGTCAAGTACTACCGCGGCCGCGACGTCGGCCTCCTCGCCTCAGCCGAAGACGGCACTCCCGACGCCCGCGCCGCCTTCGACCGGCACGAACAACCGCTGACCCGCACCGGCGCGCTAACCGTCATCGCCCGGGAGCACGGCTTCCCGACGTGGCGGACGCTGAAGGCCCACGTCGAGGATTTGCCGAAAAACGGCGAACCGTTCGCCCGGGCTTATCAGCTGGTAGAAGCCCGAGACTTGGAGGGCCTGACAGCACTGCTCACCGAGGCCCCGCACCTTGCCCACGCCCGAGGCACCAACGGGAACGATCTTTTCGGCATGGCCTCAGCGACCCATGACGAACGTCTCGTCCGCATCCTGCTCGCCCACGGTGCCGATCCCGCACGAGCCAATGCACACGGTTGGGCTGCCCTGCATCAAGCGGCCTACGTCAATTTACCACTGATCGCCGACCTCTTGATCAACGCTGGCGCACCCTTGGCCGTCTCAGGCCGCGGCGACGGCGGAACCCCGCTGATTGTGGCCCTATTTTGGGGAAATCGCGCTGTTGCCGAAAAACTGGCAACGCACGAACGGTCCCCTCACAACCTGCGCGTCGCAGCCGGTCTCGGCGACGACGCACTACTGGATGAACTCGTCAGTCCAAAGGGGACTCTTTCTCCAGCAGCCGGGGCACACCGTGAGTTCTACCGTCCGCACAGCGGTTTCCCTTCTGGAAGCCGACGAAGGACCCCACGGAAATCCTCGACGAATCCTTAGCCTGGGCCGCCCGCAACAACCAAACAGCCACACTCCGCACCCTGGCCTCACGCCGCGCGAACCTGAACGCCGACGTCTACCGCGGCACCGCCCTCACCTGGGCAGCCGCGTGTGGCCGCTCAGCGGCAACAGAGACTCTGCTGTCGCTAGGCGCGAACGTCAACCACGTCGGCACGTTCGGCGGCCCACGCCACGGCGTCGGCGTCACGGCGCTGCACCTGGCCGCCCAGAGCAACCGGCTGGACGTCATCGAACTCCTCGCAAACGCTGGCGCCGACCTCACCGCCCGCGATGCCCTCTGGGACAGCACCCCCGAAGGCTGGGCGGAAGCCTGCGACAGCCCAGCCGCTCAAGAACTGCCGCACCGCCTTAGTCGCCACTAATCGGCAACTCCCGGCCGGTAGACACCCGGAGTCTGTAGTCCGTATCGTAACGGACTACAGACTCCGGTTAGCCGACCCTGCGGAGACCCTCATGCCCACCGCACACGACCTGTTCGACCAGCTCTCCACCGGAATCACCGACGGCCGCTTCGCCGACCTCGCACACCTCTACTCCGAAGACACTGTCGTCGAACACCCCACCTCAATCCCCAGGCCGAGCCGGATGGAAGGCCGCGCCGCAGTGCACGACCGTTTCGTCAGCGGCCTGGGTCAAACGCTTCGCCTCAAACGCCACGACGTGACCATCCACGAAACCGCCCGCCCCGAGGTCATCGTCGCCGAGTACCAGTACACCGCCGAGTCGCGGAAAACCGGCCGGACAACCGAGACGGCCAACATCCAAGTCCTTCGCGCCCGCGACGGACTCCTCACCCACACCCGCGACTATCACGACTACCTGCGCCTGGCCGCGATTCAAAACGCAACCGCCGGCCTCGGCGAGGCATACGCCCAAGCGCCCGCTTACAAACTTCGCTCCATCGCTCCGCGCCCGGCTGAACTCTTCTCCCCGAACAGCCGTGAGGGCGTATTCCAACGAGTCGTCTTCGGCGTCGCCGACGGACGCTGGTCCGAACTTCCCGACCTCTATGCGGCAAAGACCGATGTCCGACACCCGTTCCTGCCCGGGTCCCCCGTCCTCCGCACCCGAGACGACCTGCGGGCTCACTTCGACGCCGGTGCCGCAGCGGCCTTCCGCATCGAGGTGACCGACCTAGTACTCCACCTGAGCACCGACCCAGAAGTCATCATCGGCGAATCAACCTACGTAGGCGAAACCAGCTCCGGAACCCCGTTCCAGGTGAACAACATCTTCGTAATGCGCATCCGAGACGGAGAGATCGTCGAGTCCCGCGACTACGGTGACCACCTCGCCCTGGCCGCGGCCACCGGCCGCCTAGCGGAGCTCATCACCCGCGTCTCCGAATAACGGCAACTCCTCCACGCCTTCGCCACTGAACGGCAACGCGCACATCGCGCTGAGCACCGTCACCACGACGGCTCGCCACAAGATTCGCCGCTCAACGGCGAATCAGCATCACGCAACCCGACACGGCCACTCAACCGTCGAACCATCGTTGCCATCCAGCGGCGAACGCCCACCGCCTCTTACCTCGCCACGCGGTGGCAGCAACTGCCACTGTTCGCCATTCGGCGACAACGTCCGCCGAGGCAGCCCTCGCCGCTCATCGGCAACGACCGCCGCCGCAACCCCCACCGTTGAGCGACGAACACCCCACCTGACGCCTGACCGCGACCATCCCTGCGGCTTCCGCCAGCCAACGGCAATTCACCCCAGACCGCCGCCCAACCGGCCACGCTGATCACCGCTGAAGGGCCACTCACCCCAGGCCAAGTTTCGCCATTAAATGGCAAACACCCTCTGACCAGCACCGATCCCCCGAATCTCGGTCAGCTACCCGCACCCGGATGGGTTCCTCCAGAGCCCTCATCACCAACACCCTCACGCTCTTCAACAACCTTCACCAGAGCCGAAGCCACCAGCGCCACGGCCCGATCCCCGTCCCCCGCCAGCTGCTGCAGCGCCCCGTGCGCAAGCGTCCCCGGCATCTCCGCGAGCGCCTGCGTCAACCGGATTCGCACCGCGGAATCCGCAGGATGCGCGGCCGACGCGTCGACCAACGCTCCGGCAATTCCGTCCGCGCCCCCATCCGCCAACGCGCCCAAAACCTCAGCCGCCTCGACGTCGTTTCGCCCCTCGACGACCATTTCGACAAGCGTCGGCACCGCCTCCTCCGCACCGCGCGCACCCAGAGCGAGCGCCGCATGCCGACGGACCACAGGGTCGGAACCGGCGAGCGCTTCCATCAACACCGCGGCCACCTCGTCGCCGGGCAACTCGATGAGTGCCAGGATCGCGCGTCGGCGGATGTCGGCGTCCTCCGAACGGAGACCACACGCCACATTCGCCACCCCGCCGCCATCGGTCCGGGCGAGGGCCCACCGGAGCGCGCCGGCGACGTTCGGGTCGGATTCGGCGAGAATCGCTCTGGCCAGCGCCTCAGCAGGAACCGGTACATCGTCGGCAGGAGCCAGAACGGTCTGCTGCCGACGCGCCGCACCCGGTGAACTGAGCCCGCGCAGCAGCTCGACGATGCGCAAGGCACCCTCCCATCCGGAGGGTGCCGAGGCATCGACCGCGCGGAGCCGGTCGAGCAGCTCCTGTTCCCGTTTCAGCCGGTCTTCGGTCCGCCGGATGAGGTCGCCGACCAGCTCCGACGGCACGAAAGCGGGATCTTCCAGCGCCCGGCCGATCTGCCGCAGCGACATCCCGAGCGACCGGAGGCTCTCCACGTGGAAGATCCGGCGGATGTCGTCGGCGGAGTACTCGCGATAGCCGCCCACGGTGCGACCGGTCGGCCGCACCAGCCCGAGGGTGTCGTAGTGCCGGAGCATCCGGGTGCTCACCCCCGAGCGGCGGGCGACCTCGCCGATCAGCACGCGGTTTCCTGAGCCCGCTCCGGACCGAGCGCGACGATCCGTTTCGCCTCGTCCACGGCCTGGTCGAAACCGGTGTCCGGGTCGCGGAGCAGCCGCTCGGTGGCGACAGCGTGCGCCCGAACGGCCGGGTCGGTGCTCGGCACCGCGGCCTCCAATACCGGCTCGATCACAGGTCCGAGCGCGACCAGCGCCCGGCTGAGGCTGAGCTGCAGGGTCCGGTCACCGCGACCGAGCTGTGTCGCCAGTTCAGCCGCCAGCCCGGTCTTGTCCCCGTCCGGCACGAGAACGACAGCCGCCCGCCATGCGCTTCTCGCGACCTCGTCGTCGGCGTCGCGCAGCAACGATCGGGTGATCGCTGGCCACACGTTCCGGTCGCCGATTTTGGACAACGTGTGCAGCGACTGGCTCCTGGCCTGCGCCACCGGCGACCGCAGCTCCGTGAGGAGCCGCGGCACTGTGTCCCCTGCCGGGAACCGGGTCAACGCCCAGGTGAGCATGTCGCGTACGTAAAAGTCCGGCTCGATCGCGCAACGTGCGACGAGCGCCTCGACGAGACCAGAGCCGTCCGGGTGCGTTCCGATCGTCAGGGCAGCCTTCAGCCGCGTCGACGAGTCCCCGGAGCCCAACGCCTCGATCAGCCGCAGGAGCTGGGAATTCATCTGTGTCGAGTTCATCGGGATCACCTCCGCCGACCAGTGAAGACCTTGTCACGATGTCAATGTCAAACCCGGCGGGCAAAAGAAACTGTCGCCGCTCAGTGGCGAATCCGGCCTATGCCCGGTCCGCACCGACAGCGACGCCGACGATCGTGCAGGGTTCGACACCGTGGTTGCGCCAGGCGTGCCGCGTGCCGTTCTGGACGACGACATCGCCTGCTCGCAAGACCGTCTGATCCCCGTCGTCCAGCTCCAACGTGACCTCGCCCGAGACGACCAGGACGTAATCGAGGGTGTCGGTGGTGTGCATGCCCGGTGCGTCGGGCTCCATCGCGCCGGCCGCGCCCGGTGCCTGTCGCTCCAGTTCTTCCCAGGCCGCCGCCACGTCGAGATCCGGCAGCGGGGTCATTTCGCCGGGCGCGATCGTGTTGATCATGAACCGTGAACCGTCCCGCGGCGGGTAATACGCCTCGGCCCGGCGCGGCGAGCCGTTGTCGGGAAATACCGGTCGTTCGTCCCGGCCCCACAGGCGGTAGATCGCGCAGCCCGGCATCAAGCCGGACGTGATCGGCTCGACGGGACCGTCGGCGACCACGCGGGCCTTGCCGCCGGAGTCGTGCCCGGTGACTACTCGGCGAACCTTCGCGTGTGCCATTTCATCGCCCCTCAGTACGGCAACGTATTAATACGGCTGCGTATGGATACGACACCGTATCCAGCACAGGCAGGACCGTCAATACGGTGGCGTATCCTCCGCGCATGGTGAACGATTCGCCCCGGCTGTCCGCCCAGGACTGGACGCGGGCCGCGCTGCAGGCGATCGCGAACGGCGGGCTGGCCGCGGTCGGAGTCGAACCGCTCGCGCGGACGCTCGGCGTGACCAAGGGCAGTTTCTACGCGCACTTCCGCAACCGGGACGAGCTGATCACCGCGGCTCTCGCCGATTGGGGGCGAAGCCACGGCGAAGCAGGACTCGCCAAGTACGCCGCAATCGCCGATCCGCGGCAACGGCTGCGCGAACTGCTCACCGCCGTCGTGCGCGCCGTCCAGCCGTTGGCCCCGTCGGTACACCTCAGCTTGCTCGGCGACCGCAATGACCCGCGGGTCAAGGACGCGGTCAGCCGCGTCAACCAAGCCCGGCTTAACCTTCTGACCAGTACGTATCTCGAACTCGGCCTCCCGCCGGATCAGGCGGCGCACCGGGCGCGAGTCGCTTACGCGGCCATTCTCGGGCTGCTGCACCTGGCTCAAACCGAAGCGGATTCGCCGAGCCCAGACGCACTTGCTGACGCCGCAGCCGCGATTTTTCTGCCTTCGTGAAAACCAGCCCGCGCACCGGCCGCAGCATCGTCGGCCTCCTGGAGGCGAATCCGACGGGACACGATCTGGTCCGGCGAAGTCGTAGTTGCCGCGAATCGGCGAAACCCGCGATCGACCGAGCGTCCACAGACTCGAGAACCCGCAGACACGAGGCGGCCGATCGCCGCCCACACACTGAATCGCTCGATAGGGTGGCATTCCTGGCCATGGGTCGCTGAGAAGGGCGTGATGGAGATGCGGGTGCTCGTCTCGGTCGACATGGAGGGAATCGCCGGAGTGGTCCACGGCGACGAGGTCATTCCCGGCACGGCGAATACGAGCGCAACCGCAAGTTGCTCACCACGGAGGCCAACGCAGCCGTTCGCGGCGTATTCGCGTATGACGAAGCCGCCGAGATCCAGGTCACCGAAGCGCACGCGAGCTTCCGGAACCTTCTGCCCGAACTGCTGGACCGACGTGCCGAGTTGCTCCGCGGGACGCCCAAGCCTCGCGGGATGATGGCGGGATTGGCCGAGAACACGGACGCGGTCCTTTCATCGGCTACCACGGCCAGGGCCGGCACGCCCCGCTCAGTCATGGCGCACACCATCTCCGGCGGGACCGTCGCGGACGTGCGTTGCAATGGTCGTTCTTTGGGCAACTCGGTCTGAACGCTGCGCTCGCGGCGCACTACGGCATACCGCCGGCGCTGCCAAGCGGCGATGACACCGTGGCCGCTGAGGCAGCCGAAGTCGCACCGGGCATCCGCTCCGCGGTGGTCAAACGCGCGCTGGGTGCTCGTGCGGCCGCGGCACGCTCCGCGTGCGAGATGCCCCATCCCGACGAGGCGTGCGACCAAATCGAACGCGCGGTACACGAAGCGCTGGCCAGCCGGGAGGACGTCCGCCCGCTGCGCTTCGACGGTCCGGTCGGACTGGAAGTCCAGGTACACCGGCCCCGGATGCCTGAACACGCGCTGCTGGTGCCGGGGATGGAACTCGCCGACGGCTGCACTCTCCGCTACCAGGCACCGGACTTCCCGACGGCCTACCAGGTCATCGAACTCATCGCGACGCTCCGAGCCATCTGATCCGGACAACCGGGCCCAGCCGCGAAGCCCGCACACGAAGACACCAGAACCCCTGACCTGCGCAATCGCGCCGCTAAGGCCAGATTCGCCACTAACCGGCAACGGCCGTCCACCAGCAGTCAGGCTGATTTACCGGCCAGAAACGACCCACGGAAGCGAAGGCCTACGACTCCGGCAACTCGAATTCGCCGTCCCGAACCCCGCGCGTGAACGCGTCCCATTCCGAAGGCGTGAACACCAGCACCGCCCCGTCCGGATCAGCCGGCTGCCGGATGGCCACGTAGGTCACCCCGTCCGAATGCGGGACGAACGCGTACTCCGCGCAATGCTCCAGGGTCACGCCCGCCGGTTCGGCGCGGATCCAGGTCGCGCCGGTGAGGTCGAGTTCGTGCCGGATGTGCGCCTTGTCATCGGTCGGGCGGCTCATCGCCACAGCGTATCCGCCGTTCGGCGGCACCGCCCTGTAACGAAAAGGAGGCCCAGCCGTCCGGCGAACGGACGACAGGGCCTCCTTCGGGAAACCGGTCAGGCGGTCTCGGTGATCGGCCGGTCCACCCACGACATGAGGTCGCGGAGCTTCTTGCCGGTCTTCTCGATCGGGTGCTGGTTGCCCTGCTCCTCGAGCTTCGTGAAGTTCGGCCGGCCGGCCTCGTCCTCGGCGACCCACTCGCGGGCGAACGTGCCGTCCTGGATCTCGCCCAGGATCTTCTTCATCTCCTCCTTGACGGCCGGCGAGATGACGCGCGGGCCGCGGGTGAGGTCGCCGTACTCGGCGGTGTCGGAGATGGAGTAGCGCTGACGCGCGATGCCGCCCTCGTACATGAGGTCGACGATCAGCTTCAGCTCGTGCAGCACCTCGAAGTACGCGATCTCCGGGGCGTAACCCGCCTCGGTGAGCACCTCGAAACCGGTCTGCACCAGCGCCGACGCGCCGCCGCACAGCACCGCCTGCTCGCCGAAGAGGTCGGTCTCGGTCTCCTCGGTGAAGGTCGTCTTGATGACGCCGGCCCGCGCGCCGCCGATCGCCGCGGCGTAGGAGAGCGCGAGCGCCTGGGCGTTGCCCGAAGCGTCCTGCTCGACCGCGATCAGGCAGGGCACGCCCTTGCCGTCCACGAACTGGCGGCGGACCAGGTGGCCCGGGCCCTTCGGGGCGACCATCGCGACGTCGACGTTGGCCGGCGGCTTGATCAGGTCGTACCGGATGTTGAAGCCGTGGCCGAAGAAGAGCGCGTCGCCGTCCTTGAGGTTCGGCGCGATGTGCTCTTCGTAGATGAAGCGCTGCTTCGTGTCCGGCGCGAGGATCATGATCACGTCGGCCTCGGCGGCCGCCTCGGCGACCGACAGCACGCGCAGGCCCTGCTCCTCGGCCTTCGCCCGGGACTTGGACCCCTCCTGCAGGCCGATCCGGACGTCGACGCCCGAGTCGCGCAGGCTGAGCGAGTGCGCGTGGCCCTGGCTGCCGTAGCCGATCACGGCGACCTTGCGACCCTGGATGATCGACAGGTCGGCGTCGTCGTCGTAGAAGATTTCCACTGCCATGGGGGGTACTACTTCCTTCCGTACTTACACGAAATCTGGGTGTTCAGCGGGGAGAAGCGGCGGTGATCGAGCGGGCCCCGCGGCCCACCGCGACCATGCCGGACTGGACGAGTTCGCGGATGCCGTACGGCTCCAGCATCCGCAGCAGCGCGCCGATCTTGTCCGACGTCCCGGTCGCCTCGACGGTGAGCGCCTCCGGCGAGACGTCCACCACCTTGGCGCGGAAAAGCTGGACGGTCTCTAGGACCTGGCTGCGCACGGTGGCGTCGGCCCTGACCTTCACCAGCAGCAGTTCGCGCTGCACCGCGCTGCCTGCTTCCAGCTCGACGATCTTGATCACGTTCACCAGCTTGTTGAGCTGTTTGGTCACCTGTTCGAGCGGTAGCTCCTCAACGGCGACCACGATCGTCATCCGGGACACCTCGGGGTTCTCCGTGGGCCCGACAGCAAGGGACTCGATGTTGAAGCCGCGGCGGGAGAACAGTCCGGAGACCCGGGCGAGCACACCGGGCTTGTTCTCGACCAGCACGCTCAGCGTGTGGACAGTCATGCTTGCTCTCCCTCCCCGGCGGCGGCCTCGACGGTCTCGACGGCTTCCTGCGAAACCTCGTCGTCGTCGAACAGCGGCCGGATGCCGCGCACGGCCATGATCTCGTCGTTCCCGGTGCCCGCGGCCACCATCGGCCACACCTGGGCATCCTTCCCCACGACGAAATCGATCACGACGGGGCGGTCGTTGATCTCCATCGCGCGCCGGATCGTCGCGTCGACGTCCTCCTTGGCCTCGCAGCGCAGGCCCGCGCAGCCGAGCGCCTCGGCCAGCAGCGTGAAGTCCGGGATGCGGTGCTTGTGCGTGCCGAGGTCGGTGTTGGAGTACCGCTCGGAGTAGAACAGGTTCTGCCACTGGCGGACCATGCCGAGGTTGCCGTTGTTGATCACGGCGACCTTGATCGGCGCGCCTTCGATGGCGCACGTGGCGAGTTCCTGGTTGGTCATCTGGAAGCAGCCGTCGCCGTCGATCGCCCACACCTGCGTGTCCGGAAGGCCGAACTGCGCGCCCATCGCGGCCGGGACGGCGAAGCCCATGGTGCCGAGCCCGCCGGAGTTGATCCAGGTGCGCGGCTTCTCGTACTTCACGAACTGCGCGGCCCACATCTGGTGCTGCCCGACGCCCGCGGCGTACACCGCGTCCGGGCCGACCAGTTCGCCGATCCGCTCGATGACGTACTGCGGCGACAGCGAACCGTCGTCGGGCCATTCGTAACCCGACGGGTAGTCGTCGCGCCACGAGTCGACCTGCGTCCACCAGTCGCTCAGGTCGGGACGGGCGCGGTCGAACTCGGTCTTCACCGCTTCGATCAGCTCGCCGATGATCTCCTTGCAGTCGCCGACGATCGGCACGTCCGCCTTGCGGTTCTTGGAGATCTCGGCCGGGTCGATGTCCGCGTGGACGATCTTCGCGTCCGGCGCGAACGACGACAGCTGGCCGGTGACCCGGTCGTCGAACCGGGCGCCGAGCGCGACCAGCAGGTCAGCGCGCTGCATCGAGGCGACCGCGGCGACGGATCCGTGCATGCCGGGCATGCCGACGTGCTGACGGTGCGAGTCGGGGAACGCGCCGCGCGCCATCAGCGTGGTGGCGACCGGGATGCCGGTCAGCTCGGCGAGTTCGCGCAGCCGCTCGGACGCCTCGGCCTTGATCACGCCGCCGCCGACGTACAGCACCGGCCGCTGGGCCTGCGCGATCAGCTTCGCGGCCTCGCGGACCTGCTTGCCGTGCGGACGCAGCGTCGGGCGGTAGCCGGGCAGCCGCAGTTCGGGCGGCCAGGAGAACGAGGTCATCTCCTGCAGCACGTCCTTGGGGATGTCCACCAGCACCGGGCCCGGGCGTCCGGTCGCGGCCAGGTGGAACGCCTCGGCGATGGCCCGCGGGATCTCCGCCGGGTCGGTGACGAGGAAGTTGTGCTTGGTGATCGGCATGGTGATGCCGCAGATGTCGGCTTCCTGGAACGCGTCGGTGCCGATCAGGCCGCGCGACTGCTGCCCGGTGATGGCGACGACCGGAACCGAGTCCATGTTGGCGTCGGCCAGCGGGGTGACGAGGTTCGTGGCTCCCGGACCCGAGGTGGCCATGCAGACGCCGACCTTGCCGGTCGCCTGCGCGTAGCCGGTGGCGGCGTGCCCGGCGCCCTGCTCGTGGCGGACGAGGACGTGCCGGACCTTCGTCGAGTCGAGCAACGGGTCGTAGGCGGGAAGGATGGTGCCACCCGGAATGCCGAACACGACCTCCGCGCCGACCGCCTCAAGCGAGCGGACGAGCGACTGCGCACCGGTGACGCGCACCGGCGTACCCGCGGGCGGGGCGGGCTTCGGACGTGCTCCTGGGACACCGGGCGCGGTCGGCCCGGGCTTCGCGTCGCTGCGCGACGTGGCACTGGTCATCGGTTCTGCCTCGTGGGTTCTCGGTGTCACTCGTTCGGGTTGTCTGGGCCGTACTTCCGGTCGGGGAACCGGTTTCACGCAACAAAAAACCCCCGCCGACCATAAGGTCGCACGAGGGTCGCGCGTCGACGCAGAGGACTCTTCCTAAGCGTCGGCGCGCTGGGGAAGTACGAGACCGGTCTGCGTAATCACGGCCCCGACGTTAGTCGCGCGCCCGGGCGAGTGTCAACTCTGCGGGACGGCGATTCCGCATCGTGGACGGCCAGTACTGCCCGCGCGCGACCCGGACGCAGGTCACTCCCGGCACCGGTGCACCATTCCTGCGTGGCCAAGAAACAGCAGGACCAGCGTGCGGACGAGGGCCGGAAGGCCGTGTTCCGGATCCCGACCACGGCGTATCTCGCGATCGGTCTGCTGACCGTCTGTGTGACACCGATCGCACTGGGCGAGATCGGCGGATTCCAGTGGCTGTACGTCTTCCCGCTCGCGCTGCTCGTGTTCGTCGCGCGCACGCACACCGTCGCGACCCGCGAAGGACTGCACGTCCGGACCGTCTTCGGCAAGCGCGACCTGCCGTGGTCGTCGCTCAAGGGCCTGGCGATCACGAACAAAGCCCGCGTGCGCGCGGTCCTCGGCGACGACACCCAGGTCAGCCTTCCCACGGTGCGGACGCGGCATCTTCCGGTACTGGCGCTGGTGAGCGAGGGCAAGATCAAGGACCCGTCGGGCGTGCTGAGCGACGAGGAGCTCACTGGAGGGAAACCGGCCGCCGCCGAGACGGTGCCGGACGCCACTCAGGAATCCGCTCAGGAATCCGCCCCGGAGCCCTCTCCCGAGCCCGCTGAACCGGAGCCCGCCGCCAATGCGGAACGGACCGGCGGCGGCAACGGCAAACCAGCCGAGTAGAATTGGTAGGACCAGTTTGCGGAGCCGTAGTTCCCCTCCGCCTGGTTCAGCCTTCTGACCTGGGAGAATGCCGTGCCGCACCTCCGTTCCCGAACCACCACCCACGGTCGCAACGCGGCGGGCGCACGCTCGCTCTGGCGTGCGACCGGAATGACCGACAGCGATTTCGGCAAGCCGATCGTCGCGATCGCGAACTCCTACACCCAGTTCGTGCCCGGCCACGTGCACCTCAAGGACCTCGGCGAGATCGTCGCCGAAGCGGTCGCCGAAGCAGGCGGCATCGCGCGCGAGTTCCACACGATCGCGGTCGACGACGGCATCGCGATGGGCCACTCGGGCATGCTTTACTCGCTGCCCTCGCGCGAGATCATCGCCGACTCGGTGGAGTACATGGTCAACGCGCACCAGGCCGACGCGCTGGTGTGCATTTCCAACTGCGACAAGATCACGCCGGGCATGCTCAACGCCGCGATGCGGCTCAACATCCCGACCGTGTTCGTCTCCGGCGGTCCGATGGAAGCCGGCAAAGCGGTGGTCGTCGAAGGCGTCGCGCACGCCCCGACCGACCTGATCACCACCATCGCGGCGTCCGCGAACTCGGCGATCGACGAGGCCGGTCTCTCCGAGGTCGAGCGCTCCGCCTGTCCGACCTGCGGTTCCTGCTCCGGCATGTTCACCGCGAACTCGATGAACTGCCTCACCGAAGCGCTGGGGTTGTCATTGCCGGGCAACGGTTCCACGCTCGCGACGCACGCAGCCCGGCGCGAGCTGTTCTCCGACGCCGGACGCACCGTGGTCGAGCTGTGCAAACGCTGGTACGGCTCCGACGACGAGTCCGCGTTGCCGCGTTCGATCGCCACGAAGGAAGCGTTCGAGAACGCGATGGCGCTCGACATGGCGATGGGCGGGTCGACGAACACCGTGCTGCACATCCTCGCCGCCGCGCAGGAGGGCGAGGTCGACTTCACGATCAGCGACATCGACGACATCGGGCGGCGGGTGCCGTGCCTGTCGAAGGTCGCGCCGAACTCCGACTACCACATGGAAGACGTCCATCGGGCCGGCGGAATCCCCGCCATCCTGGGCGAGCTGTACCGCGGCGGCCTGCTGAACACCGGCGTGCACGCGGTCCACGCGCCGGACATCGCCACGTGGCTGAACGAGTGGGACATCCGCGCGGAGTCTCCGTCGGAGAAGGCGCTGGAGCTGTTCCACGCCGCGCCGGGCGGGGTTCGGACCACGCAGGCCTTCTCGACGGAAAACCGCTGGTCGTCGTTGGACACCGACGCTACCGGAGGCTGCATCCGCGACGTCGGACACGCCTACACGAAGGACGGCGGCCTCGCGATCCTGCGCGGCAACCTGGCCGGGAACGGTGCCGTGATCAAGTCCGCGGGCATCGACGAGGACCTCTGGCACTTCCAGGGCCCGGCGCGCGTGCTGGAGAGCCAGGAGGAAGCCGTGTCGGCAATCCTCAAGAAGGAGATCCAGCCGGGCGAGGTGCTGGTCATCCGCTACGAGGGCCCGGCAGGCGGTCCCGGCATGCAGGAAATGCTGCACCCGACGGCGTTCCTCAAGGGATCCGGCCTCGGCAAGAAATGCGCCCTGATCACCGACGGCCGCTTCTCCGGCGGCTCCTCGGGCATCTCGGTCGGCCACATCTCGCCGGAAGCCGCCGCGGGCGGCGTGATCGGCCTGGTGGAGAACGGCGACCAGATCGTCCTGGACGTCCACGAACGCCGGCTCGAGCTGCTGGTCGAACCGGAGGTCCTGGCCGAACGGCGGGCGAAGATGGAGGCTTCGGAGCGTCCGTGGCAGCCGAAGGACCGGCACCGCCCGATCACCGCGGCGCTGCGGGCCTACGCCCGGATGGCCACGTCGGCCGACACCGGCGCCGTCCGGGACCCGAACCGCTGATCCTGCTGTTCGCTTCTGCCGGAAGGGGCCCGCGCGTGGTGCGCGGGCCCCTTTTCCGTGTCTCGGCTAGCTGGCTTCCGTCGCCGCAATCTCGGGCTGCGCTACCGCCGGATCCGGGTCGACACGATTCGTCGCCCAACGGCCACTGCGGCCAGCCCGAGCCTCCGGTCCACAACATTCACCGCCACACGGCGAACGCTCCCCCGACCAACCCAAGATCCTGATCAACGCGAATCGCCGCTCAACGGCGACCAGGCGCTCCGGCCAGCCCGAGCTGCCCGGTCCACATCCGCCGCCAAACGGCGATGGCTCCCTCTCGCCAGCCCAGACCCCGCTCGACACGAGTCGCCGCTCAACGACCATTGCCCGCCTGTCCGCGCCAACTCCAACTCCAGCCGCGGCACCCACGTCTACCGTCGCCGCTCACGAGCCAATCCAGCCAGCACCGAACCCCTGGATTGCGGCCCCCACCAGGCATTCGCCACTAAACGGCAACACCTCAAAAGCCTGGTCAACGCCCGGAGCCCCGTCAACCCGGCCGTTGCCTCCAACCGGCTCGACGCAGGCTCCAGCCGCGTCAGCGAGTCAGAACGATGACCACCACAGACGCAGCCGCAGCCAGCAGCAACGAGATGAGCCCGAGCGGCAACGGCCGCCTGCGCCACGGCGTGTTCCGCTCCAGCGAGATGGTGCCCGCGCCGGTGAAGATCAGCGTCAACGCGCACAGGCCCAGCAGCAGCTCGTACTCCCAGCCCTGACCGGTGCCCTCGAAAAAGCCTCCGTGGAACTTCGCGTAGACGATGTTCGCCGCCACGCCCAGCAGGCCCGCCGCGGCGAGCGGCGTGAACAGGCCGACGATCACCAGCGCACCGCCCGCGACCTCGGTGATGCCGGTGATCCAGGACAGCAGCGTTGTCTGTTTGTGGTACCCGAACATCTCAAGCACATGCGCGAACCCGCCGACGCCCGGTCCGCCGAAAGCGCCGAACAGATGCTGCAGGCCGTGCGCACCCATGATCACGCCGAGCCCCAGGCGCAAGACGAGCAGGCCGAAGCCGAGACCGCCCTGCCGCGGTTCGTCGTAGTCGTTGCCGGCAGAGTCCTCGACACCGGACAGCACGCTGGTCTGGTAGTCGTCCCCTTGAGTGGTCACGCGGCGAAGATTAGGGGATTCAGCCGTGACCCGCGAGCGAGCACGCCGAGGTCAGGGGCTCTTTCAGGGTTCACCCTGAGTGCCAGGTCGACATCCGGGAAACGATCAGTATTCGCCGCGCACGAGATTGCCAGGTAACTCTCCGCCAGCGTACCGGGCGATTTCCGCCGCGGCCACCAAATAAGCGCGCCGCCGGACGCCGCGCACCGCTCCGGCCACGTGCGGCGTCAGCACGAAACCGGGCGCTGTCCACAGCGGATGGCCGTCCGGCAACGGCTCGGGATCGGTCACGTCGAGCGCGGCGCGAAGCCGTCCCGCCGCCAGCTCCGCCGCAAGCGCGTCAGTAATCACAACAGGCCCTTGAGCAGCATTGACCAGCACCGCGCCAGCACGCATCGCCGCAAGAAAATCAGCGTCGACCATGCCCCGCGTCCGCGACGTGAGGGGGACCATCATGACCACCACATCGTGGTGCGGCAGCAGTTCCGGTAACTCATCGACACCGTGCACGCCCTCACGCGCCGACATCCCGACCATCGTGCAGCGGACACCGAACGGCTCCAACCTCCGCCGCAACTGACGTCCGACGTCCCCCGCACCGACGATCAGCACACGCTGGCCCTGCAACGTGTCGGACGGCAGCTGCTCCCAGCGCCCGGCCCGTTGCGCCGCCGCGTAGACGTCCAGATTCCGGTACATCGACAGCAGCACGCCGACGACCCACTCCGCCATGCTGCCGCCGTGCGCACCTCGGCAGGTGGACAACAGAACGCCGTCCGGGACGCGGCCGACCCAGTCTTCCGCGCCTGCGGTCAGGAGCTGCACCAGCTTGAGGTTCGGCAGCTCGCTCCAGATGTCGTCGCCCGTCGAATCCATGGCCGGGACGAGCACCTCGGCTTTCGCGGCCTCCGGCGGCAACGGGCGGCCCCATTCGTAGCGCACCGCATGGACGAGGGGGATTTCGGACAGCACGGCGACGCCCTCGTCGTCCGGGACCAGCACGGTGACTGTCATGATCACCACGGTAACCACTTACCAGTGGCTCACGCCGCTCCACCTAGGCTGGGGCATCATGCGTACCCGGTACCGGTGGTCGGCGCCGCTGGCCCTCCTCGCCTGCGGCGGCCTCGTGCTTTCCGGCTGCGCCCGGTTCGACGACACCGCCGCCGGCCAGACGTTCACCCCCGCGCCGGTGCCGAGCCCGGAATCTCCGCCGCAGGTCCAGGAGCACGGCGACGGCCCCGGCAGCGGCCCCCGCACCGGCCCCGCGCAAGCGCCTCCCTCGCCGGTTCCGCCTCCGCAGGGCTGCAAAGACTTCGACAAGGCCGTCATAGCCACCTGCCTGGACACAGTCGCCGCCGTCGCCGGGCTTCCCGGCGAGGGATCCGCGCCCGCCGCTCTCGCCGGTGAGCGGAAAACCGGCCGGGTGATGCTGGCCAGCTCCGGACATGACGCGACGTCGTTCGCGCAACTGGACGTCCAGGCTGACGGCGACGGGGGGCTGACCAGCCTGGCGTTGTCGCCGAGCTATGTCGAGGATCAGCTGGTCTTCGCATACGTCACCACGGCGTCGGACAACCGAGTCGTGCGGTTCGCCAAGGGCCAGGCTCCGAAGCCGGTGCTGACCGGCATCCCGAAGGGCCCGACCGGCAATCGCGGCGCGCTGGCCAGCGACGGAAGCGGCGCACTGCTCGTCGCGACAGGAGACGCAGGCAACCCTGCCGCAGCCGCGGACCCGAATTCGCTGGCAGGCAAGGTCCTGCGCATCGACGTCTCCGGGAAACCGGCGACCGGCAATCCCACCTCCGGGTCCGCCGTCTATGCCGCGGGCTTGCACTCCCCCGGCGGCATCTGCCGTTCCTCCGACGGGAAGCGCGCCTGGGTGACCGATCACCCGGCCAACGGCCCGGACGCCGTGTACCGCCTGCAGTCCGGACAGCCGCTCAGCACACCCGCGTGGACCTGGCAGGACAAGCCTTCCCTCGGCGGCTGCGTCGATTTCGTCGACGCGAACGGCATCCTCGGCATCGCGTCGTCCACCGGCTTGCAGAACGTGCCGGTCAACAAGGACGGCGCGGTCACCGGCAAGCCGACGGTCACCCTCGACGGCAAGAGCAAGGCCGCCACGACGTACGGCCGGCTCTCCGCCATGAGCATGATCAACCCTCAGCTGGCCGTCGCCGGAACCGTCAACAAGGACGGCGGCAAACCGGTCTCCAGCGACGACCGCGTGGTCCTGATCGTGGTGAGCGACACGGGCGGCGGTCCGGGCAAGGACTGAGGCCGGATGCGCCGGATTCGGCCTTCCCGAGCCTAATTGGCCAGCTGACCTGCGATTAGCCATTCAGCGGCGACAGCTGACCCGGTCACGCGACATCCTGTTCCCACTCGAACTGGCCGCTCACCGTGCCCCTGATCCCAGCCGACGTGAGATCCGGCCGGAATCGCCGCGAAACAGCGAATCCGCCAAACCGCTTCCCGGCCGAGCACCGGTCGCTGCTCAACGCCCAATCCGCTGAGAGCCGACTCTCGATCCGTGGGCCAGTCGCCAGACAGCGGCGAATCCGCCGAAGCCAGCCGACGAGAGGCCAATTCTCCGTCGCCGCTGAGCGGCGAACCGGCCAGAAGTTCAGCCAGGACCAGCTCGCGTCGCCATTCAGCGGCGACGACGGGAAGCCCGGCTCTCCTCCCGAGCCGCCCGGATGTCCGCGATCGCCACCACGACCGACCCGACCGCGAACGCCATCCCCAGATACCGCCCGACCCCACCCGAGATCGACACCCCAGCAGCGTCCAGGAACGCTCGTTGATCGCTGTCGAACACCCAGCCCAGCGTCGTCCAGCCGATCACCATCAGCAGAATCGTCGCCAGGCCGCCCACCAGCCACAACTGCGGCAACCCACTCACCCGTGCCTTGGTGACCTGCCCGAACACCACCACCGCGAGCCCCACCACGGCCAGCAGCAGCGGCGGACCCCACGAGAAGAGATCCGAATGCCATGCCGTGCGCACGACGTCGCTGTGCGGCAATGTCCCGAATGCGTCACGGACGTCGGACGTCGCGGTGTCCGCCGACAACACAGTCCAGGGCAAGGCTGTCGACCCGACCGCGAGCAGCCCGGCCGCCAGGCCGAGCCACTCGCGCCAGGTGACGCGTCGAACCGAAAAAGCCACTCAGGAACCGACGCGCTCGATGATCAGCTCGCGCACCCGTTTGGCGTCGGCCTGGCCCTTGGTCGCCTTCATGACCGCGCCGACGATCGCGCCTGCCGCGGCGACCTTGCCGCCGCGGATCTTGTCGGCGATGTCCGGCTGCGCGGCCAAAGCTTCGTCGACAGCGGTGAGCAGCGCCGAATCGTCGGAGACGACCTTCAGGCCGCGCTTCTCGACGACCTCGCGCGGCGAACCCTCGCCCGCGAGGACGCCCTGCACGACCTCCTTGGCGAGCTTGTTCGTCAGCTCCCCGGAGGACACGAGCCCGATCACCTCGGCGACCTGCGCCGGCGTGATCGCTAGCTCGGTCAGCTCGACCTCACGCGTGTTCGCTTCCTGCGCGAGCGTGTTGACCCACCAGCCGCGCGCCTCGTCCGGCGTCGCGCCGGCTTCGACCGTCGCCGCGACGAGGTCGACGGCACCGACGTTCAGCAGGTCGCGCAGCGCTTCGTCGGAGAGCTTCCACTCTTCCTGGATCCGCTTGCGCCGTTCCGACGGCATCTCCGGCAGCGTCGCACGCAGCTCCTCGACCCACTCGCGCGACGGCGCGATCGGCACGAGATCGGGCTCCGGGAAGTACCGGTAGTCCTCCGCGGTTTCCTTGGCGCGCCCGGACGACGTGGTGCCGTCGGCCTCCTGGAAGTGCCGCGTCTCCTGCCGGATCGACCCGCCTTCGGCGAGAATCGCCGCCTGGCGCGTCATCTCGTACCGCACCGCGCGCTCGACGCTGCGCAGCGAGTTGACGTTCTTCGTCTCGGTGCGCGTGCCGAATTCCGTCGCGTCCTTGGCCATCAGCGACACGTTCGCGTCGCAGCGCAGCGAGCCCTGGTCCATGCGGACGTCGGACACGTCGAGCGCTCGCAGCAGGTCGCGCAGCGCGGTGACGTACGCGCGCGCCACCTCGGGCGCCCGCTCGCCGGTGCCGGTGATCGGCTTGGTGACGATCTCGATCAGCGGCACGCCGGCGCGGTTGTAGTCGAGCAACGAGTGCTCGGCACCGTGGATCCGGCCGGTCGCGCCGCCGATATGCAGCGACTTGCCGGTGTCCTCCTCCATGTGCGCACGCTCGATCTCGACACGCACGACCTCGCCGTCGTCCAGTGTCACGTCGAGGTAGCCGTCGAACGCGATCGGCTCGTCGTACTGCGACGTCTGAAAGTTCTTCGGCATGTCCGGGTAGAAGTAGTTCTTCCGGGCGAACCGGCACCACTCCGCGATCTCGCAGTTGAGCGCGAGACCGATCCGGATCGCGCCCTCGACCGCCTTGCCGTTCACGGCCGGCAGCGAACCGGGCAGGCCGAGGCAGGTCGGGCACGTCTTGGTGTTCGGCTCGCCGCCGAACTCGTTGACGCAGCCGCAGAACATCTTCGTGTTCGTGCTGAGCTCCACATGGACCTCGAGCCCGAGCACGGGGTCGAACCGCTCGACGACCTCGGCGTAGTCCATCAACTCGGCCACGGCAGTCACTTCGTTCCTCCCAGCTCCGGAGCCTGGTGCACGAGCGAGCCGCCGGCAGCGACGTCGCGCGCGGCCTCGTACGCGGCACCGACGCGGTACAGCCGGTCGTCGGCGAGCGCCGGGGCCATGATCTGCAGGCCGACCGGCAGCCCGTCCTCGTCGGACAGTCCGCTCGGGACGCTCATGGCGGCGTTGCCCGCGAGGTTCGACGGGATGGTGCACAGGTCGGCGAGGTACATCGCCATCGGGTCGTCTACGCGCTCGCCGAGCTTGAACGCCGTAGTCGGCGTCGTCGGCGACACAAGCACGTCAACCTTCTCGAAGGCCTGCGTGAAGTCACGAGTGATGAGCGTGCGCACCTTCTGCGCGGAGCCGTAGTACGCGTCGTAGTAGCCCGACGAAAGCGCGTACGTGCCGAGCATGATGCGACGCTTCACTTCAGCGCCGAAGCCCTTCTCGCGGGTCAGCGACATCACTTCTTCGGCACTGTGCTCGCCGTCGTCCGAGACGCGCAGGCCGTACCGCATCGCGTCGAAGCGCGCGAGGTTCGACGACGCCTCGCTCGGCGCGATCAGGTAGTACGCGGGCAGCGCGTACGTGAAGTGCGGGCACGACACCTCGACCACTTCGGCACCGAGAGCGCGAAGCTGCTCTACGGCAGCCTCGAACGAGCGCAGTACGCCTGCCTGGTAACCATCGCCGCCGAACTCCTTCACGACGCCGACGCGTACGCCGGACAGGTCGCCCTTCGCACCTTCGCGCGCCGCAGCGACAACCGGCGGCACCGGTGCGTTGATGGACGTCGAGTCCATCGGGTCGTAACCAGCGATCGCTTCGTGCAGCAGCGCGGCGTCAAGCACCGTACGCGCGCACGGCCCGGCCTGGTCGAGCGAAGACGAGAACGCCACGAGCCCGTAACGCGACACTCCGCCGTAGGTCGGCTTCACGCCCACAGTGCCGGTGACAGCGCCAGGCTGCCGGATCGAGCCACCCGTGTCCGTACCGATCGCGAGAGACGCTTCGAACGCCGAGATCGCCGCGGAGGAGCCACCGCCCGAACCGCCCGGGATGCGTGCGTGGTCCCAAGGGTTGTGCGTCGGGCCGTACGCCGAGTTCTCAGTGGAGGAGCCCATCGCGAACTCGTCCATGTTCGTCTTGCCGAGGATCACGACGCCCGCTTCGCGCAGCTTGCGCGCGACGGTCGCGTCGTACGGCGGCAGCCATCCCTCGAGCGTGCGGGACCCGCAGGTCGTCGGCACGCCCTTCGTGGTCAACACGTCCTTCAGCGCCAGCGGGACGCCCGCCAGCGGCGACGCCGGCTGCTCTCCCGCGGCCAGCTGCTCGTCGACAGCCTTGGCCGCGCCGAGCGCGCCTTCCGTGTCGACGTGCAGGAACGCGTGCACGTGGTCGTCCACCGCGGCGATCCGGTCCAGGTGCGCCTGCGCGACCTCGACCGCGGACACCTCGCGCGCGTGGATCTTGGCCGCCAGCTCGGCGGCGGTCAGCTTGACGAGTTCGCTCACTGTTCTTCTCCCAGGATCCGCGGCACCCGGAACCGGCCGTCTTCGGCGGCCGGCGCGGCGGCCAGCGCGTCCTGCTGCTCGAGACTGGGCCGGACGGCGTCCTCGCGGAAGACGTTCGTCAACGGCACGGCGTGCGAGGTCGGCGGGACGTCTTCCTCGGCGACTTCGCTGACCTTCGCGACCGAGTCGAGGATCTGGTCGAGCTGGCCGGCGAAAACGTCCAGCTCGTCGTCGGTCACGGCCAGCCTGGCCAGCCTGGCGAGGTGTGCGACCTCGTCTCGGGAAATGTTGGGCACGCGGGTGACTCCCGGGGTGTGCTGTGCGGGTGCTCTCGGAAGCTGCAAGTCTATGGTGACGGCGTCGGGCGGTTCGACCGGGTTATCGGGCCGCGGGCGCCGGGCAGGGCGTCCCGCTTGCCGGACAGCGGGCCCCCGCGGGTACCCGGTCTGTCACAATCGGCGCCCGGCAAGCGCGTCCCACGACAGGGCTGGGACGCCTGAGGCGAGAGGGGCGCGTGGTGTCGTTCCTGATCCGGGTCCAGCTACCGGACTCCCCCGGCACCCTCGGCGCGGTCGCGACCGCGCTCGGCACAGTCGGGGCCGACATCCTGAGCGTGGACGTGGTGGAACGCGGTGGCGGACTCGCGATCGACGACCTGGTGGTCGAACTCCCGTCGGGCAGGCTCCCGGACGCGCTGATCACCGCGGCCGAGAGCGTGGAAGGCGTCGAGGTCGACGCGGTGCGGCCGTACGCGGGCATCCTCGACACCCATCGCGAGCTCGAGCTGGTCGAGGAGATCGCCGCGCAGCCGAAAGCCGGGCTGGATTTGCTCGCCGAAGGTGTGCCGAAGATCATCCGCGCCGGGTGGGCGGTGATCGTCGAGCATTCGGAATCGGGACCTCGCCGATTGGCTTCGTCGAGCGCGGCGCCGGAGAACCCCTTCACGGACTTGCCGTGGCTGCCGCTGGAGCGTGCGACCGTCTTGGACGGCGAGGATTCCTGGGTCCCGGAGACCTGGAAGGAACTCGGCACCGAACTGGCCGCTACTCCGCTGGGAAAGCCAGGGAAGGCGATGCTCGTCGCACGGCCGGGCGGGCCCAACTTCCGTGCCGCGGAGGTCGCACGGCTGGCGCACTTCGCCGGGATCGTCGCAGTGGTTCTGGACGGGTGACCCAAGGTTTGGGTCGGATGTCCTGAAGATCTCGGGTGTGGGCGAGTTGAGCTTCTGGCCGATCTCGGTTGCCGATGATCGGCTAATCAGCCCACTGAACGCCGCAGCCAGCACCAACGCAAGGGCTGACTCGGCCGTTCTTTGCACTTGAGTTCAGTCGCCGCCGACTGTCCTCAAGTGCAGACAATCTCCCTCCCGAAGGTGACGTTGCCCGCCAACGGCTACCGATTCCCTGGGTGCGCCAAGCGGCGGCGATCAGCACTTGTCGGCGTAGAGGGTGACAACTGTGTCAGCAGAAACCACGGTTCCAGGCTTGGGATCCTGTCCGGTCTGGCACCAGTTCCGGTCGATGATCATCATCCGCTTCTTCCCGGACGAATCGACCTCGCGCAAGTTGTACAGCCCAGCCGCCTGCATGGCGTCCTGCGCGTCCTGATGGTTCATCCCGGACACGTCAGGGACTTTGATCGTCGCCGACTGCGCAGCGCTGGCCGGCGCGCTCACGGTCGCCGTCGCGGATTGGGTTGCCGTTGCGGTCACGGTCTCGATCGTGACTGTCGTTGAGGTGCCACCAGGCTGCGGTGCCGCGTTGCACGCAACAGCAAGAAACGCGGCGATGCCAACGACCGGTACGGCGGCTTGAACGAACTTCGCCATGATCACGCTTCCTCGGTACGAGTCGGTACTTCACGCGTGACAGCTTGAGTCGAAGCCAGACATCTACACGTTACAACCCGTACCCGATCGAAGCTCGCCAAACAGACGCGCCCGCGCGCGGCTGCCCGCCAGCGACAGCCTGGCTACTCCCGCCCGACCGACGCTCACCGCCACGACGGTCAAAGCACTCACCAACACCCGACGAAAGCCGGGGCGGGTTCGCCAAACCGTCGCCACTCAACGGCGAAAACCGGCGGCGAACCCCGTCCAGCGCTTTCGCCAAAACTGGCAAAAGTCCCTGACCTGCGAGAACGAGAAGTCAGAAGCCGTATTCGTAGGCGATCAGGTTGACCCCCGGATGCGGATGCCAGTCCCGCCCCGGCAAGCGCCGGAACCCGATCCGCTCATAGAGCCGGTGCGCCTTCCGCATCACGTCGAGGCTGCTCAGCACGACCCGGTCGACGCCGAGTTCCCGGCCGCGGGTCAGCACCGCCTGGGTGAGCGCCTCCCCGACCCCTTGCCCACGCGCCGCCTCCGCGACCGCCAGCATGCGGAACTCCAACTCCCCTGGCTGGGAAATCTCGGACAGTTCGCTCCCCGGCTGAACGATCGCGACCGACCCCACGACCTGTCCGTCCGGCCCGACCGCGACCAGCAGTTCGGCGTGCTCCGCTCGTCCCGACACGTCACGAAGTTTCGCCTCGTATGCCGCGTCCGTGTCGAAGAATCCCTCGATCCGGTAAGCCTCGACGGTCACCTCGCCGAGCGCCTCGAACTCCTCCGGCCGTGCCGGACGGATCTCCACCTCACTCATCGCCGCCCCCAGCTTCCTCGTCCACACCGGTGTCGAGCGCCAATTCCGCAGCCGCCTCCGGGCCGCGCTCCAGCAAGGCGCGGAACCCATTCTCGTCCAGCACCGGCACCTTCAACTGCACGGCCTTGTCGTACTTCGCCCCCGGAGCATCGCCCACCACAACGAACGCCGTCTTCTTCGACACCGATCCCGCGGCTTTGCCACCGCGCGCCATGATGACTTCCTTCGCTTCGTCACGGGAAAACCCGCCGAGCGAACCGGTCACCACGATCGACAGGCCCTCAAGATTCCGCGGGATGGACTCATCCCGCTCTTCCTCCATCCGGACCCCGGACCGTCGCCATTTTTCGACGATTTCCCGGTGCCAGTCGACCTCGAACCATTCCTGCACGGCGTGTGCGATGGTCGGCCCCACGCCGTCGACGTCCGCGAGTTCCTCCTCGCTCGCGTCCTCGATCCTTTGCAGCGAACCGAATTCACGCGCGAGCGCCTGCGCCGCGGTCGGCCCGACATGCCGGATCGACAGTGCGACGATCACCTTCCACAGCGGACGGTCCTTCGCCGTATCGAGGTTCGTCAACAACTTCCGCGCGTTCGCCGACAGGTCGCCTGCCTTGGTGCGGAACAACTCCACCTCGGCGAGCGCCTCCTCAGTGAGGTCGAATACGTCGCCCTCGTCGGCGACCACCCTGGCGTCGAGCAGCGCGACCGCCGCCTCGTATCCGAGGACCTCGATGTCGAACGCGCCGCGACCGGCGAGGTGGAACAGCCGTTCCCGCAGCTGCGCAGGACAGAACCGGGTGTTCGGGCACCGGATGTCCTTGTCGCCTTCCTTTTGATAGGCGAGTTCCGTGCCGCATTCCGGGCATTCGGTGGGCATCACGAATTCGCGCTCGTCGCCGGTCCGCGCGTCGACGACGGGGCCGAGCACCTCGGGAATCACGTCGCCGGCCTTGCGGATCACGATCCGATCGCCGATCAGCACGCCCTTGCGCTTGACCTCTTCTTGGTTGTGCAGCGTCGCCCGCGCGACCGTCGAGCCCGCGACTTTGACCGGCTCGGTTACGGCGAACGGCGTGACCCGTCCTGTGCGCCCGACACCGACCTGGATGTCGAGCAGCGTGGTGATTGCTTCTTCCGGCGGATACTTGTACGCGATCGCCCACCGCGGCGCACGCGACGTGGTGCCGAGCCGGCGCTGCAAAGCGACCTGATCGACCTTGATCACCACGCCGTCGATCTCGTGCTCGGCGTCGTGCCGATGTTCACCCCAGTAGGCGACGTGATCGGTGAGTTCCTTGCCGGTCCGCAACACTCGCGTGTGCGGCGATACCGGCAACCCCCACGCCGCTAACGCGTCGTAAGCATGTGACTGCGTGACCGGCTCGAAACCGTCGCGCTTGCCGAGACCGTGGCAGATCAGCCGCAGCCGGCGCTCCCTGGTGATTTTCGGGTCTTTCTGCCGCAGCGAACCGGCAGCTGTATTGCGGGGGTTCGCGTACGGCGGTTTGCCCGCTTCGACCATCTTCGCGTTCAGCTCAAGGAAGTCCTCGACCCGGAAGTAGACCTCGCCGCGCACCTCGACCAGTTTCGGCACCGGGAACTCGTCGGTGCCGGTGAGCTGGTCCGGTACCTGGTCAAGGGTGCGGATGTTGAGCGTGACGTCCTCGCCCGTACGCCCGTCGCCGCGGGTAAGCCCTCTGGTGAGCTTGCCGTTTTCGTAGAGCAGGTTGATGGCCAGGCCGTCGATCTTCAACTCGGCCAGGTACTCCGTGGACCCGATTTCCTTCTCGACCCGTTCGACCCAGGCGAGGAACTCGTCGGTGTCGAACACGTTGTCCAGGCTCAGCATGCGCTCGAGGTGGTCGTGCGCGGTGAACTCGGTGGAGAACGTGCCGCCGACGTTCTGGGTCGGCGAATCCGGCGTGACCAGCGCCGGGTACTCGTCCTCGATCTCCTGGAGGTCGCCGAGGAGCGCGTCGAACTGGCCGTCGGAGACGATCGGCGAATCCAGCACGTAGTACCGGAACTGATGGCCGCGGATCTCCTCGGCGAGCGCGCCGTGCCGCTCGCGCACGTCGGCCGGTACGTCGGTCACGTCCTGGGCGGCCTCCACGGCCACCTGGTCTTGGGGAAGGTCGGTGCTGCTCACAGGTGGTGAGCCTAGCCGGAGGCACCGACACTTTCGTCCGGTTGCTCGGTCAGTCCGCGGACCAGCTCCCGGAACTCCAGCAGATCGATCGTGCTCTCCGGCATCGCCTCGGCGGTCTCGACCCGGCGAAGCCGCTCGGCGGCCAGGCGCTCGCCTAACGTCGCGTCGAGCGGCAGGAACGTCATCGTGGAGCGGGAAGCCTCGTCCAGCTTCGCGAACACCGGATGATGGACCGCGACGTCAACCACGCCATCGTCCACCTGCGCGACGACCCGGACGTCGGCCAGCGAGATCCGATGCTCGCCCAGGTTCACCGTCACCTCGGTCGGGTCCGGGACCGGAGGCACCGAATCGTGGTACTCCCAGATCGCGTCGTCCGGCGGTCCAGCCGCTTTCCACGCGTCGGTGTACGGGCGCAGCTCCGGGTCTTCCTGCCCGCTCACGACCAGCGCGTAAATGGCGGCCCGGCCGCGTTCGAGCGAGAAGTGCAGCCGCGGGTGCAGTGTCTCGACCAGCACGCACAGGTCGTGCTCGACGCGATGAGGCTCGCCTTCGCCCAGCGCAGCACTGACCTCGGGCAGGAGGTCGTACCACCCTTCCCAGAACGCAGTTGCCGCAGCGCCAGCGTCGGACGGCACCTGCTGCTCAGGCCATGGCGTACGGGGATCTGGCGGCGCGGCCTCGGTATCAACTTCCGAGCGGCGACGACGGAACAAACGCATGATTCGGAATTCCCCCGGTTGTTTCTCTTCACCAACCACGGTACGCGTCACAGCGGCAGCACGTCCGTGAAATCACCAGTTCTCGGGCGGCTCCACAAACCCTTTGCCCAGGTCGCGACTAAGAGCGAGCGCACGGCGCATCCACTCGTTCGTGGCACCGGCCAGACCGCACGCAGGCGTCGGAACAGCACGCTCGGCCAGAATTGAACGATTGAATCCCAGCCGGTCCACGAGCTTGAGCGCCGGCGACGCCAGGTCCTTCAGACCCGGGTCCGTCACCGGGTCCGTGGCCGGAACGAGGCCCAGGAAGAACGAGATACCGCTGTCCCAAGCCTCGCCGATCTCGTCCAGAAGTTCAGCGGACGCCCCGGCGAGCATGCTGACGTCGAACGCGATGGCCCCGGCACCCGCGGCACGGAAGAGCGCGATCGGCGGCCGCGGAGCGCAGCAGTGGACGATGACGGGCTGCCCAGTCATCGCGCCGATTCGTTCAATCGTCGTCGCAAGCAGCTCCCGAACCTCAGGCTCAGGTACCGCCGGTACATTGCCGTATCCCGACGGAGTCGGCAGTTTTCCAGCGAGAACAGCAGGCAACGACGGCTCGTCGAGCTGCACCACCACCGGTGCGTCAGCCCTCGCGCTCAGCTCCGCGACGTGCTGTGCAAGCCCGTCGAGCAGTGACGCGGTGAAGTCCCGCAACGCCCCGCGGTCGGTGAGCACCCGATGTCCGCGGGCAAGCTCGATCCCCGCGCCGAGCGTCCACGGCCCGGCGATCTGGGTCTTGAGAACGGCTGGCGCACCAGTGTTCTCACGGGCGGCTTGGACGGCGTCGAGGTCCCACTGGAGCAGG
This sequence comes from Amycolatopsis rubida, assembly GCF_900115345.1. Lineage (GTDB taxonomy): Bacteria > Actinomycetota > Actinomycetes > Mycobacteriales > Pseudonocardiaceae > Amycolatopsis > Amycolatopsis rubida. The sequence goes on from NZ_FOWC01000004.1 coordinate 152,576, forward strand.
TCACGCCCACGACGATGGTCGTGACCGGGCCGCCCGGCGACGCGGTAGCCGCTGGGCACGACCTCGACCGCGAGGTCCACGAGCAACGCCGCAGTCCGGCCGACCAGGTCGGCACCAACGCCGCGAGCCGGCAATTCGGGCACATACGGGAAGCCGGGAAGCTCTCCGAACACCACGGCGGCGGCCTCGACGGAATCGGTCCCCGGCATTGACCCGATTCCCGTCGCCGCGCCCGCGGGCCAAGGTCGTTCACTCACAGACCGGATTGTCGCGGAACGTGCGGCTGCCGTCCGCACCGCCCCTGTGGACAAGCTTCACCCAGCCGCGCGGCAATAGCCGGACATTCGCCGCATATCCCTTTGCCTGCACCGAATTCGCGGTCACCGCGTTAGTCTGGATCGTCATGACCAGCTCCGCCCCGCCACCGCCCGGCAAAACACCCGGCGACGCATCCGCCCGGGAGCCGCGGCGGGGCAGCATGCCCGGAACACCGAGCCGCCGGGCTTCAGGCCGCTCCTTTGAGCGGACCCTCTTCACGGAGCCGGTCCTTTACGTCAGCCGAGAGGCGGAGCCGACCACCGCCAGCCAGGAGTACGGCGTGTTCGACCGCCATGGCCTCCGCATTGGCGGGGTAGCCGTCACGACGCCCAGTTTTCCGCGCAGAGTCATTCAGCATCTGTGGAAATCCGACCAGTACGTCAGCCGCAGGTTCGAGGTCCGCGACGCGAATCAGAGCACTGTCCTCAAGGTCGAGAAACCCTCGAAAGACCCGTCGGCCCACTTCGTAGTCACCCGCGCGGACAGGACACCGATCGGGGAAATCATCCCGACCGACGCAGGCCGCGTCCGTTTCACCCTTCGCGCCGAAGGCAAGACGATCGCCACTGTCGTCGCCAGTGGCCGGCAACGCTGCGAAGTCACGGTCGAGGACCCGGCCGGCACCGAGGTCGCCCAAGTCGGAATTCCGTCGCCGGAGCTTTCGCCGATCAGGGGCAACGCCTGTCTCGCAGAGATCCCGCAGCAGGTCCCCGAGCCGCTGGCCAGCATGCTCGTCGCGACAACGTTGACTATCGACATCGCGCTCACCGCGTAACCCGGCTGACCACGTGACCGGTGTCTCAGCCCAGCCAGGTGGACAGCGACCGGAATGGGGCCCAATGTAAGAAAAGTCCGGGACGCCGAGGTCCCGCCTGGACGGAGGTCGCCGTGGAGCCGTTGCCCGAAGGCAGTAACTCGAACTGGGCCAATCCCGGGGTCTACGAAGTGGCCGCGGGCGTCTACCGGATCCCCTTGCCGCTGCCGAACGACGCCCTGCGTGCAGTCAACGTCTACGCCGTCACCGACGGTACGAACCTCGTGCTCGTCGACTCGGGGTGGGCCCTCACCGAATCTCGCCAGTTACTGGCCGACGCGCTCAAGGCGATCGACGCCGAACTCGGCGATGTCCGCGAATTCCTCATCACCCACGTCCATCGTGACCACTACACACAAGCAGTCGCACTTCGGCGCGAGTTCGGCAACCGGATCGCCCTCGGCAAGCTCGAACAGCCTTCGCTCGACGCGAGCGCCAACCCGAACCAGTTCCCCATGCAAGCCCAGCTCGACCTCCTTCGCCTCAGCGACGGCCAAGAGGTCATCACCGCACTCAGCAAGCTGTTCGGGTCGGAACCTCGCCACCCCGAGGCGAATCTTTGGGAAGAGCCGGACGAATGGCTGACGCCCGGACGGCGAGCAGTGCTGCCCGACCGCGAATTCGACGTGGTCCACACCCCAGGACACACCAACGGACATGTGGTGTTCGTCGACGGCGCAGCCAACCTGTTGTTCTCCGGTGACCACGTGCTCCCTCACATCACTCCGTCGATCGGTTTCCAGCCGGTTCCGGCTGAGTTGCCGCTGAACGACTATCTCGACTCCCTCCGCCTGGTTCGAGGCATGCCGGACCGGCGCATGTTGCCGGCTCACGGCCCAGTCACCGACAGCGTGCATGCCCGCATCGACGAACTTCTCGAACACCACCGGCAACGTCTCGAAACAATGGCGGCTCAGATCGAAGCCGGAGCGAGCACTGCTTACGAAGCTGCCAACCGCCTCGGCTGGACTCGCCGCGGCCGCAAGCTGTCCGAAATGGACGCCTTCAATCAGATGCTCGCCGTCTTGGAGACCGGCGCACACCTGGATCTGCTGGTCTCACAGAACAAGCTCGCGGCCGAAGACGTCGACGGCATTCGCCGTTACAAGACCACGTAGCTGCCGACCATTCAGCACACACTCAGTGGAATACTGATCCGCCGTGCCTCCTATCACCGTGAGACGAGCTCGAGCCGACGATGTCGAAGCAATCGTCCAGATGCTTGCGGACGACCAACTGGGAGCGACCCGCGACTCGCCAGCCGATCTGGAGCCCTACCTGCAAGCGTTCAAAACCATTGCTGCAGACCCAAATCAGTTACTGGTCGTAGCAACGTCGAACGACCGACCGGTAGCCACACTTCAGCTGACGATCATCCCCGGTCTCGCACGGCGTGGAGCACTTCGCGGGCAAATCGAAGCCGTGCGTGTACACCGTGATCACCGCGGCTCAGGCATGGGCGCACAACTCGTGCAGTGGGCCGTCGACGAATCGCGACGACGCGGCTGCAACCTGGTCCAGCTCACCTCGGATACAACGAGGACGGCAGCGCACCGCTTCTACGAACGATTGGGCTTCGTCGCGAGTCACACGGGTTTCAAGCTGCATCTCTGATCACTCCCTCCCGCAGCTTCAACCGTCCGCACGCTCGACGGCCCCGCTTTCACCGTGCCAGAGTTGCCACGCAGAAGCCAAGCGATTGCGCGAGGGGTCCCTTCGTGCAATTTAGCTGACTGTGCTCGAATCAATGCGTATCGTGACGACCATGAGCAAGTCGACCACGCCGGCGGATCACGCCGATCAGACCAACAACACCACCGAAACCGCGGACCTCGCCTTCCTGCTCCGCACCATGCACGCGAACCTCAGCCTTTTCGATCGCTTGCAGCCAGACCAGCTGATGGCGGCAGTAAAGGACGCGAACCGTCAGATCGCCCGTTTGCAGGCGTTGCAGCTGCATTGCATGGCGGGCATGCGAAGACGAAGATCAGACCCGCACGAGCTGGCGTGCGAGTTCGCGATTGCCTTGCATATCACCGATACCCGAGCCGGAGCGATGATCGCCGCCGCGGAGGCCCTGGCCCAACGTCTGCCTCGAACCTTCCGGCTGATGGACCAGGGCAAGTTCGACCTCTATCGCGCGATGAAAGTCACCGACGGCACCAGCCAGCTGTCCGATCGCCATGCCCGGATGGTCGACTACCTGCTCGAACACCGGCTGGAGGACAAGAACCCGACCCAAGTCCGCAAGGCGACCGCTTACGCCGCAACGAAAATCGACCCGGATGGTGCGATGAACCGACTGGCTCAGCGGAAAGCTGAGCGTCGTGTCATCCTGCAGCACCAGAGCGAAGGGATCTCGCGGTTCTCCGTCGACAACGCCTCGACTGACAAAGCGGCAGCAGCCTACCTCCGCGTCGACAAGATCGCCCGGTCGCTCAAGACAGGCGACGAGAAGCGAACCCTCGACCAGTTACGCGCTGACGTCGCGATCGATCTGCTGCTCAGCGGCAAGGGCGGCGTTCCGGAGCAGACCGAGGTGTACCTCTATGTCGATCTGAAGACATATCTAGGCCTCAACGACAATCCCGCTGAGCTGGCTGGCCACGGTCATATCCCCGCCGAACTCGCGCGCCACATCGCGACGGGTCCCGACACGATCGTCCGTCGGGTCATCACTGATCCGCTGACCGGGCAAGTGATCGAGGTCGGCAAGTTCCGGTATCGGCCGAACATCGATGTCGAAGAGTTCGTACGGATCCGCGACCGTGAGTGCCGACAGCCCGGCTGTCCGCGACCCGCACAGAACTGCCTCACGGAACCGACCGGTCCTGATTCCGCGGACACAGACTCGACGTTGAGCTATTGCCTACGCCACCGCCGTCTCAAGAATCGAGCCGACTGGAGCTACCAGGTCCTGCAGGACGGGAAGCTGATCGTCACGACGCCGACAGGCGAGACAGCTGAGAGCGCGCCTCCGCCACTACACGATCCACAGCCCACGCCGGAACAATCTGAGGAGGAACGCCTAGGCGCATAGGGAGATCAGCGCGTGCCAGAGATCTTGGCACTCCCGAGGACGAGGTCACCGGCCTGGTCGTCTTGCCGATAAAGGACAACGACCTGGCCAGGTGCCACACCGCGCAGCGGCTCGCGCAGTTGGATGAAGACTCGCCCGTCTTCGTCCGCTTCGGCGACCGCATCGGCGATGCCTCCGTGCGCACGAACCTGGACGGTGCATTCGGTCGGTCCGTCCAATGCTCGTCCGCTCGGCCAGATCGCCCGGTCCGCGTCGATGGCCTGGACACCGAGGTCTGCTGACGACCCGACCTTCACCGTGCCCGAAACAGGTTCGAGCGAAAGGACATACCTCGGTCGCCCGTCAGCAGCCGGCGCATCGATGCCGAGGCCCTTCCTCTGGCCCACGGTGAATCCGTGCACGCCAGTGTGATGCCCAAGCACCGCACCTGTCTCTGCGTCGACGAGTTCGCCGGGACGTTCGCCGAGCCGCTTCTCCAAGAAATTTTTGGTGTCCCCATCCGGGATGAAGCAGATGTCGTGGCTGTCCGGCTTCCGCGCGACGGAAAGCCCGCGCTGCTCCGCCTCGGCACGCACGTCCGACTTCCAGGAGCCGCCCAGCGGAAACATCGCGTGACGCAGCTGCTCTGGCTGCAGTGAAGCCAGTACGTACGACTGGTCCTTGCCTTCGTCCGCGCTCCGGCGAAGTTCCAACTCGCCGTCGACGGTCGCCACGCGCGCATAGTGGCCGGTCGCAACAGCGTCAAAGCCAAGAGCGAGCGCCTTCTCAAGCAGCGCCTCGAACTTGATCTTCTCGTTGCAAGTCACGCAAGGGTTCGGCGTGCGGCCGGCGGCGTATTCGCCGACAAACGTCTCAACGACTTCTTCAGTGAAGCGCTCCGCGAAATCCCAGATGTAGAACGGGATACCAAGGATGTCCGCAGCCCGGCGGGCGTCGTGCGAATCTTCGATGGTGCAGCAACCGCGGGAACCTGTCCGCAGCGTGCCAGGTTGAGCTGAAAGCGCCAAGTGCACTCCGACGACGTCGTGGCCGACGTCCACTGCACGCGCGGCGGCGACGGCCGAGTCGACTCCTCCGCTCATTGCGGCCAATACGCGCATTGCTTTACACCTCTTGCTTCTGCGTTTGCTTGCGCATGCCGGCGAGGCCGGCCTGTCGGGCACGGGTGACGACGCCACCGATCTCGCGGGCCAGCGTGTGCACGTCGTCGAGTGTCGACGTGTGGCCAAGCGAGAATCGGAGCGAACCGCGAGCCGCGGCAGCGTCTGCCCCCATTGCCAGGAGGACGTGACTTGGCTGGGCGACACCCGCGGTGCATGCCGAGCCGGTGGAGCACTCGATGCCCTTGGCGTCCAAGAGCATCAGCAGGCTGTCGCCGGCGCAGCCGGGGAAAGTGAAGTGAGCGTGGCTCGGCAAACGCTCGCCGTCGCGACCATTGAGAATCGCGTCCGGAACCTCCCGCAGGACCGCGGCAACGAGTTCATCGCGCAGCTTCTCAACTCGGTCCGCGTACTCCGCTCGGCCGCCGATCGCCGCTTGCACAGCAGCGGCGAAGCCAGCAATCGCCGGGACATCGAGAGTGCCCGAGCGAACACTGCGTTCCTGACCACCACCGTGGAGAACAGGGACGCATGAGGTATCCCTGTCGAGAAGAAGCGCACCGACGCCGTACGGGCCGCCAAGCTTGTGGCCGGTCAGCGTGAGTGCGGCTGTGTCGGAAGCGGTGAAGTCGACGGGAACTGCTCCGACCGCCTGGACGGCGTCAGTGTGCAGGGGGATCGCGTATTCGTTGCAGACCTCGGCGAGGGCGGCGACCGGATTGGCAGTGCCGACCTCGTTGTTCGCCCACATCACTGTTGCCAGGGCGACAGTCTCCGGTGCCGACTCAATCGCCGCGCGGAGCGTTTCCGGCGAGACCCGGCCCTGGTCGTCGACTTCGAGCCAGGTGATCTCGGCGTCGGAGTGCTGCTCCAGCCACTCGACAGTGTCGAGGACCGCGTGATGCTCGACCGTGCTGCAAAGGATGCGACGCCGAGCCGAGTCCTCGCCGTGCCGAGCCCAGAAAATGCCCTTGACCGCGAGATTGTCACTCTCCGTACCACCGCCGGTGAAGATAACCTCCGACGGCCGCGCGCCCAGAGCCGCAGCGATCACTTCGCGCGCTTCCTCGACGGCCCGCCGAGCTCGACGGCCCGAAGAATGCAACGCAGAGGCGTTGCCCACGGTGGACAAAGCCTCAGTCATCGCCGCAATGGCTTCGGGCAGCATCGGAGTCGTTGCCGCATGATCGAGATAGGTCATCGCTCTATCAGGGTAGACCGATGCGGCCTGTGACGAAGCTCGCCCCGGGCCGCGGAGTGGCGCGTCACACCTGTTTCGGCCACCTGCTCGTGAGTTGGACGCCGAGCAGAGCCAGCAGGACGAGGGCGATACTGAGCAATCCCATCGCGGCAGAAGGCTGAGCGGCCGACGCGACGGCGGCCAGGAGGACCCCGCCGAGCCCGATGAGCAGCGCTGATCCGACCCAGTCGGCGAGCTGCATTGCGGAGGTGTTGAATCCTCGCTCCCCCTCCGGGGAGTAGCGCAGCAGGAGGACCGAGATAGCCGGCATCGCGATTCCCATCCCGGCTCCGCCGACCGCGCAAACGGCGAAGGCCACCCAGGCCGGGAACCACGATTGGGCGACAAAGCCGAAGCCGACCAGGCTGACCGCGACGAGCGCGAAGCCAGTGCGCAGCGATGCCTCGCGGGACCAGTCGAGGAACCGGCCTTGGAGGGCAGACGCGGCGGACCAGCCGAGAGCGGTGATGGTCAGCGGCAGGCCAGCGAGCGCAGGGCTGTAGCCGTGAACGGCGGTCATGGTCAGCGGGAGATACGCCTCCATGCCCGCATATGCGCCGGCGACCAGGGCTCGGGAGGCAACTACCGTGGGCAATCCGGGACGAGAGGTCACCGTTCCGGCAGGCAGGAGCTTGCGCAGTGCGACGGCTAGCGCGATAAGACCCGAGATTCCGTATGCGATCGCGGCAGGCGACGGGTGTTGCGCAGCCCAACTCAGGGCGGCGACGCCGAGCGCAGCGACAACGGCGGCGATGACGCCCGCGCGACGTCCGGCTGGCAGGGGCACGTGGGCGGGCAAGCGACGAGTGATCTTGCAGAGGAGAGCGATTCCGATCCCGACCAGCGGAAGCAGTCCGAGGAAGACCCATCGCCAGCCCACGGTCACGGTCACCACGCCGGCGACGGACGGGCCAATGACCGCCGGGAGGACCCAAGCAGCCGCGTTGGCCGCGTAGATGATGGGGCGTTCACGGTCAGTGAACGTCAGGGCAATCAGCAGTGAGACGGACACCAGCAGAAATCCCGAGCCGAAGCCCTGCAGCGCTCGGCCGACCAGGAGCATCGGCATCGTCGTTGCGATGCCCGCGACAGTGAGTCCTGCGGCGAACACAGCCGGCCCCACCAAGAGTGCTGGCGCTGGGCCTCGACGGTCGCCCAGTCGTCCGGACAAAACGGTAGCGACGACGCTCGCCACCAGGAACGTCGTGAACGGCCACGAGTAGAGCGCAAGGCCGTGAAGCTCGGCGACCAGCGTCGGCATCGCGGTGGCAACGCCCATGTTTTCAAAGGCCACCAGCGTGACCACAAGCAACAACCCGACGGTGACAAGGCGGTGTTCGCGACTCCAGAGAACGCTTTTTCGAGGCTGCGCTTCGACGATCTCGCTCATGATCGCGAGCTTGCACCCTCCAGCGCTCTGGAGGTCAAGCCGCCTGCGGGTATTCAGGTGAACAGCGGGACGCATCGCATCAGGGCGGAATTCGGGGCTTCAAGTCTGACGTTCTACGGCTCACGCGGGATCGGCGAAAGCCCGTGAATGCCACGGCAGGCCAAGCGAGCGGCCCTCGGCACTGGAAGTCGATGACGCCGCGTAGCTGGCGACGTCGTAGCGGCCGCCTGGACCAATGGGTCGGGCTCTCTTGCGGCTATGGGCGGCACTGTCTGTGTCTCTACGCTGGGACAGGCCTGGTGGTCGAGCGCGACAGCGTCCAGGTTTTGCCGTTGGCTGGCGAATCGAGCGTGCGGGTCGGAATGCGCCGGATGCCGGTGGGCTTTAAGTAGGAGGTACGACGACCGAAGGAGAGTGCGAACCGAGATGCGAACCATCACTTTCGCCGAGTACGGCGGGCCCGAAGTGCTGCAGCTGAAGGAGGTTCCGACACCTGAGCCTGGCCCGGGGCAGGTTCGGGTCGCGGTCAGGCGCGCGGGGATCAACCCGATCGACTGGAAGATTCGTTCGGGGGCGATGGCTGGCGGTGCCGGACTCGAAGCTCCGCAGATTCCGGGCCTGGAGATCGCCGGAGTGGTCGACGCGGTGGGCGACGGCGCCGAATTCGGCGTCGGCGATGAGGTGTTCGGCTGGTCGGCCACCGGCGGGTATGCGGAGTTCGCGCTCGGCGGTGCGATCGTTCGCAAGCCTGCTGACCTCTCCTGGGATGACGCGGCGGCATTGCCGGTTGCTGGCGAAACCGCGTTGCGCGTGTTGCGGCTGCTCGACGTCAAAGCTGGCGAACTGTTGGTTGTCCACGGAGCGAGTGGCGCTGTCGGTCGTTTCGCGGCACAGATCGCGGTCGCATTGGGCGCGACGGTGATCGGAACGGCTGGACAGCACAATCTCGATGAGGTGAAAGCGCTGGGCGTGATTCCGGTGCGTTACGGCGATGGGTGGCTGGAGCGGGTCCGTGAGGTGGCGGACCGGCCGGTCGACGCGGTGTTCGACGCGTCCGGCCATGGCGTTTTACCGGAATCGATCGAGTTGCGAGGGTCGAAAGATCGTATCGTGACCATTGCCGACGGTGCGGCTTTCGAACTCGGACTGCCGTTCTCGTCTGGCGGTCAGGACGGGCAGACACCAGAGGTGCTGAACGAGATTCTCGGGTATGTACACAATGGGCTGCGGATTGCGCAGGGGAAGACATTCCCATTGGAGGAAGCAGCAGCCGCGCAGGAGGAGAGCCGGAACGGGCACCCTGGCGGGAAGCTGACTCTTGCCATTTCCTGACCGCGATAGTCGGCTAGGCTCGACGACGGGTCGGCTCGGCAGGTTGGTGTTGCCGGTCTGCGGAAAGTGGCCGTTGCCGCTCAGGGGCGAAAAGGCTGAGGACCGTGGGCGGACGCTCCGAGGGTGAGCGACTGTGGCCACTCAGCGGCGACAAATGTGGGTCGCGGAAACTAGGCGCGCCGACGCAAGTGATTCGTCGCCGTGAGGCGGATGACGGGGCGGCGGTTACCTGCGACAAGCCGGAGGAGCCGTCGTCATCCGGCGGCGAGGCGAGTCGGGTGGCTGTCGCCGTTGAGCGGCGAATAGGCCCGGTCGCAGTCAGCCGAAAGGACAACCGGCCGGGTTGGAGACCCGCAGAGAAGTGTCGCCAAAAAACGGCAACTCCCCTCCGCGGGCCCGTGACCAGGGTTTTCGTCAGTGCGCGACCGGCTGGGAAGGCACAGGACGGCCGACCAAAGCCCGGCGGCGACGCTGTGGCGGGATGCGGACTGTGCCGAGGGCCGAGTGGACAGCTGCCTCGGCAAGAGCGGCCAGCGAACGGCGGTCTTCGGCGCGGCCCGGGGCGATCTCCGGGCATACGCGCACTTCCAGGACCAGACCGCGCAGCGCGGCGACCCGGCGCAGGGACGCGATGAGCGACTCCGGCCCGATGAACGCCGGCTGGCTGGTTTCGCGGCCATCGGCGAGGCGGTAGCGGAGGGCGATCGGCCGGACCGGAACTCCTCCGTCGATCGCGGCTTGGAAGGTGGCGGTCGTAAAGCGGCCGGAGGCCAGCCCGCACCAGGTGGTGCCTTCGGGAGTCACGTTGACGAGCGCACCGGCGCGGAGGCTGTCGGCAAGTTCGGACATGATGTCCGGCAACGCGCGCAGACGGTTGCGGTCCAGGAAAATGCTGCCGCCGCGGCGCACGAGCGTCCCCAGGACTGGCCAGGAGGCGATCTCGATCTTCGCGAGGGCGCGCATCGGGCGCAGCGCGTTGATGGCGATGATGTCCAGCCACGAGATGTGGTTGTTCACCACGAGCGCACCGCGACCCGCCGGGGCAGCTAGGAAGTCCGCACCGCCCACCACGGACATCCGCACCCCGAACGCCCTCAGCACTGCCCGGAAGATCCGGCGCACCAAGCGTTCCCGGCTCCGGCCGCGAATCACCAGCAGCGCCGGCGCGATCAGCAGCGCCGCGAAGACCACGGAAACCGCCGCAGTGAAACGCAAAATCCGTCGGGGCAAGCCGACCGTCGGCGCGCCTTCAGTGAGACAACCGTCACCGCAGGGCGACGTCGGCATCCATGCGTGACTCATCCTTGCGCCCCGAGGAAGAACTTCAAGTACCGCTCGTCGACCTGCTGCAGATCAAGAAGGACGAAGAAGTCCGCGACCCCGAAGTCAGCGTCGAGGGCCGGCGGGCCGCACACTTTGGCACCAAGCCGCACGTAACCTCTGATCAGCGGCGGAAGCATGGCCCGGTCGGGACGCGCGATCGCGCCCGGCTCCCAAGGGTTCAACGGCGAGACGAGCAACGAGTCGTCGGCGTGATGCTTGGTGCGCAGGACATCCCAGACGCCCGCGGCGTAGCTGCCGCCGTCGTTGATCGGGACCGAAGCACAGCCGGCGAGGTAGCGATGTCCGGAAAGGAGCATGTAGCGCGCGATCCCGGCCCACACCAGGCTCACGACGGCGCCGCTGCGGTGGTCGGGGTGGACGCAGGATCGTCCGGTCTCGACCAAGGACGGTCGCAGCGCGGCGAGCGTCGTCAGGTCGAATTCGCTGTCGGAATAGAGCTTTCCGGCCTGTGCGGCGCGCTCCGGCGGGAGCATGCGGTAGCAGCCGACGATCTCGCCGGTGTTGTCGTCGCGGACCACGAGATGGTCGCAGAATTCGTCGAAGTAGTCGACGTCCCGGCCGGGCTCCGGGGAATGCAGTTCCGCCCCCATCTCCTCGGCGAAAACCCGGTATCGCAGTTTCTGTGCGGCGAGCACTTCATCGTTCCCATTGGCGACCAGAAGCGAATACCGCGGCGCGCCTGCGGGAAGGTCGGCACCCGCCTGATCAGTACTGACGAGGAGCTGTGACGACGTCATGGTCAAGGTGTACCTGCCGGTAAGCGGCCTCGGAGAGTGCCAATCGATGACCGGTCAGTGCACGTTGAGTTAATTGCGGGTTCTCAGGTTCCTCTCAGGCAACCGAGAAGCTCCCGGAGAACGCGGAAGGCCGCCGCGTGACGAGCACGCGACGGCCTTCCGGGCGAAAGAAAAACGTCAGCCCTTGCGCTTGTCGACAGCGTCGGTCAGCTGCGGCGCGACGTTGAACAGGTCGCCCACCACGCCGAAGTCGGCGATCTCGAAGATCGGGGCCTCGGCGTCCTTGTTGACCGCGATGATCGTCTTCGACGTCTGCATGCCGGCGCGGTGCTGGATCGCGCCGGAGATGCCGAGCGCGATGTACAGCTGCGGCGACACCGTCTTGCCGGTCTGGCCGACCTGGAACTGCGCCGGGTAGTAGCCGGAGTCGACGGCGGCACGGGACGCGCCGACAGCCGCGCCGAGCGAGTCGGCCAGCTTCTCGACGACGTCGAACTTCTCCGCCGAACCGACACCGCGGCCACCGGACACGACGATCGACGCCTCGGTCAGCTCCGGACGGTCGCCGCCGACGACCGGCTCGATGCCGGTGATCTTGGCGGACTTCGCCGGGTCCTGAGCCGGGATCTCGACTGTCTCCTCGGCGGCCGCGCCATCGGCAGTCTCCGCCTCGACCGCGCCCGGACGCACCGACACGACCGGCGCGCCCTTGGCAGCCTTGGCCTTGACGGAGAACGCGCCACCGAAGATGGACTGGTCCACAGTGCCGTCGGCGTTGACCCCGACCGCGTCGTAAAGCAGACCGGAGCCCAGCCGCAGCGCGACCCGCGCGGCCACCTCCTTGCCCTCGGCGCTGGCGGCGACGAGCACCGCCGCCGGGGAGACCTGCTCGGCGAGCTTCGCGAGCACGTCGACCTTCGGCGTTACCAGGTAACCGGCGGCGTCGTCGCCCTCGGCGACATACACCTTCGCCGCGCCGTGACCGGCGAGCGCTTCCTTGGCCTTCGCCGCAGTGCCAGTCGGGCCCACCACCACAGCGGAGGGCTCGCCGAGGGCGCGCGCAGCGGTCAGCAGCTCCAGCGTGACCTTCTTGACATCACCGTCGACGTGGTCGACGAGGACGAGTACTTCAGCCATTTTCCGGAATCCTCCTCAAAACCGTGTCTCAGATGAGCTTCTGCGCGACCAGGTACTCAGCGACCTTCGAGCCGCCGTCGCCCTCGTCCTCGACCTTCTCGCCCGCGGTGCGCGGCGGCTTCGGCGAGGCCTCGACGACAGTCGACCACGCGTTGGCTAGGCCGACCTCGCCCGCGTCGATGCCCAGGTCGGCGATGGTCAGCGTCTCGACCGGCTTCTTCTTCGCGGCCATGATGCCCTTGAACGACGGGTAGCGCGGCTCGTTGATCTTCTCGCTCACGCTCACCAGCGCCGGCAGGTTCGCCTCAAGGTGGGTGATCCCGTCTTCAGTCTCGCGGTCAGCCTTCACTGCGGAGCCCTCGACGGTCAGCTGACGCACGTAGGTCAGCTGCGGGACGCCGAGCAGCTCGGCCAGGATCGCGGGCACAGCGGCACCGCGGCCGTCGGACGCCTCGTTGCCGGCCAGGATCAGGTCGAAGCCCTCGACCTTGCCGACGGCGGCGGCGATGACCTTCGCGGTGGCGACCGCATCGGAGCCGTGCAGCGCCTCGTCGGACACGTGGATGGCCTTGTCGGCACCCATGGAGAGCGCCTTGCGGATCGCGTCGGTCGCACGGTCGGGGCCGACCGAGATTACGGTGACCTCGCCCTCGCCGGCTTCCTTGATCTTGAGGGCCTCTTCGACGGCCTTCTCGTTGATCTCGTCGAGCACGGCGTCGGCGGATTCGCGGTCAAGGGTGTTGTCGGAACCGGAGAGCTTCCGCTCCGAGTAGGTGTCCGGTACCTGCTTGACCAGGACAACGATGTTCGTCATGGGTCTTCTTCGACCTCCCGGTTGGGGCCGGCTCTCGGCCGCGGGACAGTGCTCTACTGAGCGGTAGATTAGGGGCAATTCCGCAGCCGGACCCCTCGAGGTGACGGCATTCACCTGGATGAGCAATCTAATGGGACTATCGTCCTAGTAATTGCCTGGTTAGCCCGTCCAACGAGCCGCTCGCCCGATCGGAGCAACGGTCACTTACTCGCAGTAGGCCGTTAGGGGTTACGCTCCGGCACCATGTCCGCGCACATCGCCGTAGTCACCGACTCGACCTCGTGCCTGCCCGAGCAACTCGCCGCCCAGTGGCGAATCAATGTCGTCCAGGTCCAGCTGCACGTCGGCGACCAGACGGACGACGAGCACCGCTTCGACCGGAGCGAACTCATCCAGACGATGAAATCCGGCGCGGCCGTCACGACCTCGCCGCCCGATCCGGGCGCGTTTTTCTGGAGCTACCAGGACGCGGCCTCCGCCGGCGCGTCCGCCATCGTGAGCCTGCACATCTCCGGACGGCTTTCGCAGACCGTCGAAGCCGCCCGCGAAGCCGCCCAGCAGGTCCGGATCCCCGTGCACATCCTCGACAGCGGGACGGCGAGCATGAGTCTTGGCTACGCAGCGGTGTCCGCCGCCCGGGTCGCCGGGGCCGGCGGACAGCTCGAGCGGGTCCTGGACGCCGCGGAACGGCGAGTGCGCAGTTCGACCGAACTGATCTATGTCAACACGCTCGAATACTTGCGGCGATCAGGACGGATCGGTGCCGCCCAGTCGATGCTCGGAAGTGCGTTCGCGATCAAGCCGCTGCTCACCGTCCGCAATGGAGAAGTGAGCCCGCTCGCCCGCGTTCCCGGCACCAAACGAGCGATGAACCGGCTCGTCGACCTGGCTGTGAAGGCGGCTGGCGACCAGCCGGTGGACCTCGCGGTGACCCGATTCGGCTCCGACGAGAACGAGATCGTCCGGCGGTTGCGGGAGCGTGTGCCAGGCGCGGGCGAGATCGTGGTGGGCGACGCGAGCACCGTGATCGGAGCTCACGTCGGCCCAGGTGCGCTCAGCATCACGGTATCGCCGTCGAACTGACCTCGATTCGCCGTCCCGGGACCAAAAGCACCACGAGCGGCAGCAGGACCGTCACCGCCAGCCCGCCGATGATGAGCACCTGGTCGAGCTGCGGATAGTGCCCCAGGTGACCCGCGTGGTAGATGAGGTGCGGGACGGCGAACAGCAACGCCGCGATCGCCACCAGCCTCGCGACAGTTGTGGCGCCCATCACGGCAGCGCCCATCAGCATCGCGCCGAGCGCCAGGCTGAGTCCGCCGAAATCGATGATGAAATGCTCGTTGTAGGGCCCGTCCATGGAGACCCAGCCGTGCCGGAAACCGGGAAAGTCCTGGTAAAACCCCATCGGGTCGAGCAGCGGCCACAGCCCCTGCACCAGGGTGTAGAGACCGAGCAGGATCAGGAGGATGCGCGTGATCGTCCGTTGCATACCGCTGGAACGAGACCGCTGCGCGAAACGTGACAGGCGCTAGGGTCGCGCAGGTGACCAACGCAGCCACCCGGGCCGAGGCACTGCACCTCACCGGCGAACGGACCGTCCCCGGCATCCCCGAGGAAAATTACTGGTTCCGCCGCCATGAAGCCGCGTACCTCGCCCTCCTCCCCCACTGCGCCGACGCGACGGTGCTCGAAGCCGGCTGCGGCGAGGGCTATGGTGCCGGGCTTATCGTCCAGCATGCCCGGCGAGTGCTCGCACTGGACTACGACGTACCGACCACCGAGCACGTCGCACGCCGGTACCCAAGTGTCGCGGTCGCGCGAGCCAACCTGGCATACCTCCCGTTGCAGGACGGCGCTGTCGACGTGGTGGCGAACTTCCAGGTGATTGAGCACCTCTGGGACCAGGACGGTTTCCTCGCCGAATGCTTCCGCGTCCTGCGCCCGGGCGGGAAACTGCTGGTCACGACCCCAAACCGGCTCACTTTCACGCCGGACAGCGACACCCCGCTCAATCCGTTCCACACGCGCGAACTGGCACCGTCCGAAATGGACGAATTGCTGCGCGCAGCCGGGTTCACCGTGGCGGCACTGAACGGGCTGCATCATGCAGAATCCCTGCGCACCGTGGAAACCCGCTACGGCGGCTCGATCATCGACGCCCAACTGGACGTCGTCATGGGCTCGCTCCCCGGACAGGCCACCTGGCCCGCCGAACTCCTCGCAGACGTCGCAGCGATCCGGGCCGACGACTTCGCCGTCCACAGCGACGACCTTGACGCAAGCCTCGACCTGGTGGCCGTGGCGGTGCGCCCGTGAGCGCCCGGAATCCCGCGCACGAAGGCACGTTCTGCCTCGTCTTGCACAGCCACCTGCCGTGGCTGCCGCACCACGGCAGCTGGCCGGTCGGGGAGGAGTGGCTGTACCAGGCGTGGACGCATTCGTATCTGCCGGTCGTCGACCTGCTGCGCCGATTCGCCGCAGAAGGGCGACACGACGTACTGACACTCGGCATAACGCCAGTTCTCGCCGCGCAGCTCGACGATCCGTACGCTATCCGCGCCTGCCACGACTGGATCGGCCACTGGCAACTGCGCACGCAGCACGCATCGACGCTCTGGCACGGCGATCCGTTGCTGCGCGACCTAGCCGCCGTGGAGCACCAGGCCGCGATGCACGCCACCGAGGAGCTGGAGGCGCGCTGGCGACACGGTTTCTCGCCGATCCTTCGGTCGCTTGTGGACAGTGACACGATCGAACTGCTCGGCGGACCGCTGGCCCATCCGTTCCAGCCACTGCTGGACCAGCGAGTGCGACGGTTCGCCCTCCAGGCCGGACTCAAGGACACCGCGCTGCGTATTGGCCGCGCGCAAGAAGGTATTTGGGCACCTGAATGTGGTTATGCACCGGGAATGGAACAAGATTATCACGATGCCGGTGTGCGACGCTTCCTTGTCGATGGCCCTTCACTCCATGGTGACACTTCAGCCGCACATCCCGTCGGAGACTCCGACGTAGTCTGCTTCGGCCGCGATCTCGACGTCACCTACCGGGTTTGGTCGCCGAAAGCAGGCTATCCAGGCCATGCGGCGTACCGGGATTTCCACACCTGGGCGCATGAGGTCGGACTGAAGGCATCGCGTGTCACCGGAAAAACCGTTGAACCGCAAGACAAATCTCCATACGAACCCGCGCTTGCCGCGGACGTCTTAGGTTCGCACGTCAAGGATTTCGTCGAAACTGTCGTCGCGCGGCTGAGAGCCCTCCGCGAGCAACACGGCCGCGAGTCGCTTGTGGTTGCGGCATACGACACGGAACTCTTCGGACACTGGTGGCACGAAGGCCCAGCGTGGCTCGAAGGAATCCTGCGCGCGCTGCCCGAAGCCGGCGTCCGGGTGACCACATTGCGCGGCGCGCTCGACGCTGGTCATCTAGGCGAACCGGTCCAGCTGCCCGCGTCTTCATGGGGTTCCGGCAAGGACTGGCGAGTATGGGACGGCGAGCAGGTCGCAGACATGGTGCAGGACAACACTGCCCTGCAGGCCCGCCTGCTCGACCTGGTCGATAAGCAAGATGGGACCACTCGCGACGCCGTTGCCG
This sequence comes from Amycolatopsis rubida, assembly GCF_900115345.1. Lineage (GTDB taxonomy): Bacteria > Actinomycetota > Actinomycetes > Mycobacteriales > Pseudonocardiaceae > Amycolatopsis > Amycolatopsis rubida. Next base: position 169,442 of record NZ_FOWC01000004.1, read on the forward strand.
ATCAAGCCGTCGCTGAGGCGATGATGGCGCTGTCCAGCGACTGGGCGTTTATGGTCACCAAAGACTCCGCCGCCGACTACGCCCGCCGGCGGGCCCGTGTGCACACCGAACGATTCGATGCCCTGGCGGGGTTGCTGCGCAGCGGGGATCGCGCTCGCGCGCTCACCCTGGCCGAGGAATACCGCCGGGCCGACGGCCCGTTCGGACATCTGGACGCGCGCGCCCTGCGGCGTCCTCGCACATGACGATCGAAGGGAATTCCATGGGAATCCGCGACCTGCCCCTCAAGACCCTGGCCGGCGAAGACGCCTCCCTCGGCGGACCGCTGGCCGGCAAGACGCTGCTCGTGGTGAACGTGGCGTCGAAGTGCGGGTTGACGCCGCAGTACACCGGCCTGGAACGCCTGCAAGAACGCTACGGCGACAAGGGCTTCTCGGTCGTCGGGTTCCCCTGCAACCAGTTCGCCGGTCAGGAGCCAGGCACGGCGGAGGAGATCCAGACGTTCTGCTCCACCACGTACGGCGTGTCGTTCCCCCTCTTCGAGAAGATCGACGTCAACGGCGAAAGCCGTCATCCGCTCTACGCGAGCATCACGGAAACTCCTGACGCGGACGGCGAAGCCGGTGACGTGCAGTGGAACTTCGAGAAGTTCCTGATCAGCCCGGACGGCAAGGTGCTCGGCCGCTTCCGGCCGCGCACGGAGCCTGAAGACGAGACGATCGTCGCGGCGATCGAAGCGGCACTGCCTGCTTGAGCTACGGTCCTGCTCTCCGGCCAGCGTTTATCGCGGCCGGAGAGCATTTGCCGTTTTACGGCAAATGCCGGTGAACGCAGAGACGGCTGGCTTCCCACGGAGATAGCCCCTGATCATTGGTCGCTGCCGTTGCCGTTCAGTGGCGAAAGGTCCAGCGTTCATCACCTCTGCTTGTTCCCTGCGTCGTCTTGTCCGCGGCGTTGTCGCCTCTTATCGACGGCTGTCGACCAATGACGTGAGTCGCCATCAGCGGACGTCACCGCGCACCACAACGTCAGCCCGGTGCCACGGCCGAGGATGCCGTCGCCGTCCAAGGGCTGGTTCGACACCAAGGTCGACACAGCACCGTAGACGGTGACGCACCATGCCCGGACCGGACGGCATCTCGCCAGCTTCGAAACACCGTTGGCCAGTTCGTCGCCGGTGAGCGGCGAATCGCGAGTCGGCCTGGTTCGCCCCCCCAGGCCGCAGCCCAGTGCAGGACTGCATATCTTGCGTTGCCGCTCAGTGGCGAATCGCAGGTCAACGGCTGTCCGAAGCCTCGCCGGCCAGCTCGGCAGCGGTCTTCACCTCGGGGTGCGAACCACGCGCGATCACCGCTCGGTTGTGGTTCGCGGCGTCGGCGAAGTCGAGCTTCTGCACTCGGCGGTCGTAGGTGAGGAGGCCGTTCACTTCGTTCTCCACATCAGTGGTCTGAGTATAGATCGCGCCGGACAACCCCAGATCGGAAACCAACCGTTCGAGGCGTTCACTCACCTCCGCGTACCGGCGAGTGAGGTGCGCCGAATCAGTCGCCATTTCGTAGGCATTGGGCGGGCCTGGCCAAATGTGATCTTCGAGTACCAAGCCCAGGCCGCCGTATTCGCCGTCCACCAATGCGCGATGGTCCCCCTCGTGCGGCTCCCCCGGCCCGACGTACGTGTGATCGTCGTAGATGTCGCCAGCACCAGTGTCTGTGCGAGAGAAACAGCAGTTCACTCCGCTGTTGGCGATCACCAGCCGAGTCGGGTCGAGTTCCTTCACGAGCGCCGCGATCCGGGCCGTGTCGAATTCTCCCCATCCTTCGTTGAACGGCACCCAGGCGACGATCGACGGGACGTTGCTCAGCTGCGCGACCATTTCCCGCAACTCGGCCTCGAATCGCTGTTGCCCCTCGGGCAACGGATCCGGCGCGTGGCCGGGCGGACCGGCGAACGAGACGACCAGCGACGGCATGTCCTGCCAGACCGCCAACCCCAGCCGGTCCGCCCAGTAGTACCAGCGCGCGGGTTCGACCTTGACGTGCTTGCGGACCAGGTTGAACCCGAGTTCCTTCGTCTTCTCCAGATCGAACCGGAGCGCCTCGTCTGTCGGCGCGGTGTAGCCGCCGTCCGGCCAGTAGCCCTGGTCGAGTGGTCCGTGCAGGAAGGTCATTCGGCCGTTCACAGCGATCCGTGGCCGTCCGTCGACATCCGGGACAATTTCTACCGTTCGCAGGCCGCAATAACTGGCGACTTCGTCCAATACATCACCGTGCGCATCGAGAAGACGGACGGTGATGTCGTAGAGAAACGGATCGTCGGGAGACCACGGATGCGGTTCCGGAAGGTTGGCCCGCAGCCGCGAGCCAGCGGCACCCCGAATGCGTACTGCCTCGTCGCCGTTTGGCGGCGAAACGATCAGCTCCGTTTGAGCGCCACCGGTGACCTGCGGGAACACAGACACGCCGGACAGGTCCGAGGTGACTTCGATGGAGGAAATGCGCTCGTTCGGCACCGGCTCGACCCAGACGGTCTGCCAAATGCCCGACGTCGGGGTGTAGCAGATACCGCCGGGGGCGTTGCGCTGCTTGCCGATCGGGTACGGCTCGATGTCCGTACGGTCCTCTGCGCGAACGGTAATTTCCTGCGGTCCCGATGCACGGAGCGCGTCTGTGATGTCCGCGGAGAACGACGTGTACCCGCCCTCATGGGTGACCACCGTCTGGTTGTTGACCCGCACCTCGGCTTTCTGGTCGACTGCACCGAAATGCAGCAACACCCGCCGCCCGCTCCAGCTTTTCGGGACCTCGAACAGCCGCCGGTACCACAGCACTTCGTCGCGTCGGCCGATTCCGGAGAGGGCCGATTCCGGGGCGAAGGGAACCAAGATGCGCTCGCTGTACCCAACAGGTCGTGGTGCCGCGGGCGAAGCAGGCCATCCTGCGTACTCCCAGATGCCGTTAAGGCTCAGCCATTCTGACCGGCGGAGCTGGGGTCGCGGGTACTCGGGCAGCACCGCGGCCGGGTCGACTCGGTCGGTCCACGGGGTAGTCAGTGGCGGATCCGCTCGCTGCCATTCGGGCTCTGTTGGAGTCATCGCCGGTCATGGTGGCAGAGAATCGCGGTCCGCGACATGGCTTCAGGGCTGCTCGGACAGGTGGCACCCAGGTGCTGCTCGACGGCTACGTCAGCCGTCTGTGGTCGCTGGCTGGCAACTGGTCCTCGGTGGAGGTTCCTCGGGCGAATCAGCGGAACTGCTGTCGGCGACCTCCTCGCCGATCAGCGGCTAACCGCTGGTCAGCGCGATTCAACCTCGGGTGCAGAGGGTGTGCGGCGGCACGAGAGAGTTACTCGTCGCGGCAGGGGCCCTAGCAGGAAACTCGCACTTCAGCCTGGTGGTCGCCACTGCCCGCATAGGCGTGCTGAGCTGCGGGGATGCGGTCGTCGCAAGCTGGCAGAACGACCAGACAGGACTGTTGCCGTTTTTTGGCGAAACGCTCTGACCAGCGGATTCTCCCCAGCGCTAGCACTCTTGCGCGAGGTCGCGACAAGGCTTTCCGTCGGTCGTTCGGGCGGCCGCCCCGGAGTAAGCGACTGGCGAGTAACCTCGGGCCATGCGCGTGCTGATGTTGTCCTGGGAGTATCCGCCGGTGGTCATCGGCGGGCTGGCCCGGCACGTTCACGCGCTGGCGAGACACCTCGCGCAGCAGGGCCACGATGTCGTCGTCCTCTGTCGGCACACCGCAGGTACCGACGCCTCGACGCATCCGCGCAGCGACCGGGTCATCGAGGGGGTCCGCGTCGTCCGTGTGGCTGAGGATCCGATGCACCTGACTTTCGAGCGGGATCTTGTCGCGTGGACGCTCGCCATGGGCCACGCCATGATCCGGGCGGCGCAGGATTTGCTCCGCACATGGCAACCTGACGTCGTCCATGCCCACGACTGGCTGGTCACGCATCCGGCGATCGCGGTCGCCGAGGCTGCTCGGGTGCCGCTCGTCGGGACCATCCACGCGACCGAAGCGGGCCGGCATTCGGGGTGGCTGTCGCATCCGCTCAACCAGCAGGTGCATTCGGTCGAATGGTGGCTTGCCAACCGCGCCGACGCGGTGATCACCTGTTCGCAGGCCATGCGCAAGGAAGTCGCGCACCTTTTCGAGATCGACCCGGCCGACGTCGCGGTGATCCACAACGGCATCGAGGGGCGCAGCTGGCGCGTGTCGTCCGCCGAGGTCGTGAGGATGCGAGAGCAGCACAGTCCGGACGGGGCTCCGTTCCTGCTGTTCTTCGGCCGGCTGGAGTGGGAAAAGGGCGTGCAGGACCTGCTGGCCGCACTGCCGCGGATCCGCCGACGGTTCCCCGGGACTCGGGTGGTCGTCGCCGGAAAAGGGCGACATCATGACGAACTCGTCGCGCAGGCTCGAAAGCTGCGGATTCGCCGGGCCGTGGACTTCGTCGGCCATCTCTCCGACCGTGACCTGCGAGCTCTTCTCGCCGCAGCCGATGCGGTCGTGCTGCCGAGCCGGTACGAGCCGTTCGGGATCGTCGCGCTGGAGGCTGCCGCCGCGAAAGCGCCGTTGGTGGCGTCGACCGCGGGCGGGCTCGGCGAGGTTGTCATCAATGGGGAGACCGGTTTGGCTTTCGCGCCGGGTGACGTCGCTGGTCTCGCCTCATCCGTGACGACAGTCTTGAGTGACGTCCCGGCCGCGACCCGGCGCGCGCGTGCGGCGCAGGCTCGGCTTGGCGCGGACTTCGATTGGGGGCGGATCGCGGAGGCGACCGTCGAGGTTTATCGGCGGGCTCGGGTCGGCGAGCCAGCAGAGTTGGGGCGACCGAAGATCGCGACTGGCAACGCGTTCGAGGTGTAAGATAAGCGTTTGGTCAGCGGTGGCTCGCGTGATTCGCCGCTTAGTGGCGAATACCTGGTCAGGGTGCTTTCAGCGGGGGTCGACGGCGGCGATGAGGTCGCGGTAGTCGGGGTCTGCTGCCACGCGGTCGAAAGCGTTCGCCAAGGCGGCTTCGTAGACCGGAACGGCTTTGCGCAACGTGACCCGTCCGGCGTCGGTGATTCCGGTGTAGACGCCTCGGCGGTCGTATTCGCAGAGACGTCGTTCGGTCAGACCGGTCCGTTCGAGCCGGCCCACCAGGCGGGTCGCGGAGCTCTGGTTGAGTGACGTCGCGTCCGCGAGCTCCTGCATGCGGAGCTCGCCGTCGGGGCGATCGGCCAGCGACATCAGGGCGACGAATTCCGAGAAGCCCAGGTGCAGCTGCCGTTGCAAGGCCTGCTCTACCTCATGGTCGATGCGGCTGCGAAGTGCCATCATGCGGGGCCACATCGCGCCGAGGGTGGTGAGTTCCGCCCCTGCCTGCTTGCGGCCGGGGGAAGGTGTGGTGGTCACGCGAACGACCTCTCCGGCAAAGCCTTGTCCGGCGTCGACAAATGACGCCGAGACCTCTTGTATAGCACATGTGCGCGCATGCAATTGGGCGTTCGTCAAGCCTCTCGCTGTCCGGGGTCGCGGGTGACCTGCATGGTCTCGGGCGGCGGGAGAACCCGGCGTTTCTGGCTGTGCGGAAGTCTCGACCGCTCGGCGGAACCGGTCAGGCCAACGTCCGCAGGAACTGTTGCAGCAACGGGTTGACCTGCTCTGGATGCGTCAGTGTCGGGGTGTGGGCCGCGCCGTGGACTACGTGCACATTGCTGGCATTCGGGAGGCGTTCGCTCAGCAGGTCCATGCGGTCGCGCGGAAGGGAAACGTCTTGCTCGCCCCACATCAGCAACGTCGGGCAGGTAATTTCGTTCAGACGGCCCGAGACGTCGTCTCGTTCCAGCAGGCAGTGCGCGGCCGGGCCCAGCGGTAGTGCGGGTGTGGCACGCCATCGTGTGCGCAACTCGTCGCGCAGGTCGGATTCTCCGAGGAGTTGTGTCGACAGCGGTATGATGAGGTCATCAATTGGGCCGTATTCGCGCAATGCGGCGAACATGTCGCCATAGGCTGCTTTGTCGGCCGGGTCGCACGGTGTTGCTTCGGTGTCCCATAGCACCAGGCCTGCGACCCGTTCGGGCGCCAGCAATGCAATTCGCAGCGCTGTGAAGCCGCCTTGGGACAGTCCGCCTGCGACGGTGCGTTCGATGCCTAGGTGGTCGAGCAGACCGAGCGCGTCTCTTGCTTGGTCCCAGTAGGTGTATGACGTGCCGGGATGGTCGTCCGGGGTTTGCCCGTGGCCGCGGGCGTCCCAGCTGATCAAGCGCCACTCTGGCGCGAGCACCGCTGCTTGTGGCGAGAACGTTGAGTGGTCCAGGAAGTAGCCATGTCCCAGAAGCAACACCGGTCCGTCTCCCCCGGTGTCGGCGAAGAAGATCGGGCGGTCGTTGACGGTCGCCATGGGCATTGGCTGGCCTCCAAGTTCGTCGCAAGCTACGGTGCCGCGCCGGTGCAGCGTAGTGACGAAAACGCGTTCACAGTGCCCGCGGCCAGAACCAGGCAGGTTCGCTGCCAGTCGGCGGAACTGGGGATGTCGGGCTGGATACGGTCAGTCGTCAGCCTTCGCCGATTCGGTTGAACCGCCGGCGAGTTTGAGGCAGATGACTCCGGTAATGATCACTGCCAGGAACAGGATGCGCAGCGGCCCCAGACTTTCGCCGAAGATGATCGCGCCGAAGATCGCGGCACCGCTCGCGCCGATACCGGTCCAGACCGCGTAGCCGACGCCGACGTCGATAGTGCGCAAGGCCAGGCTGAGCGTGAAGATCGTCGCGGCGGCCGTAATCACTGTGGCGATCGACCACGGCAGATTGGTGAAGCCTCGGCTGCCGTCCGTGCTGACGGCGAACGCGATTTCGCAGACTCCGGCGAAGAGAAGAATGCCCCATGCTCGGCGAGTGGTCTGCGACTTCTCCGGTGTGCTGACTGGTGCGGCTTCGGACTGAACGGACACGGCGGAAATCCTTTCGGGAGCGGGAAGACGAGCGTTCAGGCACCGGTCAGCTGGAGGCCGATGATGCCGCAGATCACCAGGCCGAAGCCGATGAGTTTGCGCCAGTTGAGCTTCTCATTGAAGATCAGCGCGCCCAGCAGCACGATGCCCACCGAGCCGAGACCGGTCCAGATCGCATAGCCGGCGCCGACGTCCAGGGTCAGCAGGGCCCGGCTGAGGAAGAAGATGCCGCCGGCCGCCATGACCAGCGTGAACACCGACGGCCACAGCTTGGTGAACCCGTTCGTGGCGTTGGCTCCGAGTGCGAAGGCGATCTCGAAGAGCACAGCGATGCCGAGGTAAAGCCAATGCATGATTTCTCCGGGTGCGAGTGAGGTCGGAAGCTGCTCGGCGCCCTCGCCGGCGACGCTCCCCCAGGTAGTTACTTGTGCAATATATGTATGTCGAATCAAATAAGCAAGAGGGGTTCGTCAGGTGGGCGGAGCGATGCCGGGTGCCTGCCGAGGAAGGGAGCCGTGGGTGGCCAAGAGGGCGATCGAACGCTTGAAAATGGGCGTTGAGCAGGCATTCGCCACTGAGCGGCAACGGCGTTCGGCCGGGACGAGGCTGGAGTCGGAAAGTTCGACGCCGCCCGTTCGCATCACCGGTCAGACCAGTCGAGGAACCGGGATCTCGGCTGGATAGTCCGTTCAGAGAGCGCGACGGCTGGGCGCGGCCACGGTCTGGAGACCGGTCGAACGGAGCGGGCGAGATCCATCCGGGACGGAGGTGTCACGGACCCGGCGGCAGAGGAGTCTGGGGCTGGAGCGCGTGTCCGAACTGGGCGATGCGGTCAAACCGGCCGCAGTGATCGGTGAGGTCCGGACGAGAGGCGGGATCAAACGAGTTCTAGCGTCGTGCGGGGATTCGCCACTGACCGGCCACGACAACACCGCTCCGAACAGCACCGAGGCTTCCGCAGGGTTCGGGCAGCGCGCGAGCGGAAGTGGGCGCGAACCCCAAGCCAGGCAATGTCCAAGGCTGAAGCATCGAAACCCGTGAAACCGAAAACCCGCGCCCCTCGCCTGTCGACGGCGAAGGAGCGCGGGTCCGGAAAGACCCGGGCCCGGTGGCGGGGAGCCTCCGCCACCGGACCCGTCCCCTGCACCATCCCAAAATGTGGTGCGGGGTAACCGGTCGCCGGTGGTCAGGTCACTGGCGACCGGAGCCTGTCACCGCTCGGTCAGGTAGCGGGCGTAGGCGACAGTCGTGAGGAAGCTCGGCAGCTTCTCGCCGAGGGCGGTCTCGGTGAAGATCGCACGGGCATCGTCGAGGCGGGCCGACGCGTCGAGGTCCGTGCGGACCTTCGCCAGTTCGTCGTCCAGGAACTCGACGGCGAGCTCGTGGGTCAGCGCCGTGCCGTCCTCGAGCTTCGTGCCGTTGCGGATCCACTGCCACACCTGGCACCGCGCGATCTCCGCCGTCGCGGCGTCTTCCATGAGGTTGTGGATCGCCGCGGCACCGGTGCCACGCAGCCAGGAGTCGATGTAGCGGAGGGCGACGTTGATGTTCGCCCGCACGCCCGCTTCGGTGACCTCGCCGCCGGCGCTCGCGACGTCGAGCAAGTCCGAAGCGTCGACAGTCACGTCTTCGCGCAGCTTGCCGAGCTGGTTCGGCCAGCCGCCGAGCACCTGGTCGAACACCTCGCGGCACACCGAGACCAGACCGGGGTGCGCGACCCAGGAGCCGTCGAAGCCGTCGCCGGCCTCGCGTTCCTTGTCCTGGCGGACCTTCTCCAGCGCGTTCTCGTTGGTGACCGGGTCCTTGCTCGGGATGAACGCGGCCATTCCTCCGATCGCGTGCGCCCCGCGGCGGTGGCAGGTGCTGACGAGCAGTTCGGTGTAGGCACGCATGAAGGGGACCGTCATCGTCACCTGAGCACGGTCCGGCAACACGAAGTCGGCCCCGTGCGCGGAGAAGTTCTTGATGACGCTGAAGATGTAGTCCCAACGTCCGGCGTTCAGGCCGGCCGCGTGCTCGCGGAGTTCGTAGAGGATCTCGTCCATCTCGAAGGCCGCGGTGATCGTCTCGATCAGCACGGTCGCGCGGATGGTGCCGCGCGGGATGCCGAGTTCCTTCTGCGCCAGCAGGAACACGTCGTTCCACAAGCGCGCTTCCTGGTGGCTTTCCAGCTTCGGCAGGTAGAAGTACGGGCCGCTGCCGCGCGCCAGGAGCTGCCGGGCGTTGTGGAAGAAGTACAGGCCGAAGTCCACGAGGCTCGCCGAAACCGGGCGGCCGTCGATGCGGATGTGCTTCTCGACCAGGTGCCAGCCGCGGGGGCGGGCGACGATCGTCGCCGGGTCCTCGCCGATCGTGTAGCGCTTGCCGGCCTCGGTGGTGAAATCGATGTTGCGGCGGATCGCGTCGAACAGGTTGAGCTGGCCGTCGACGACGTTGTGCCAGGTCGGCGAGGTCGCGTCCTCGAAGTCGGCCAGCCAGACCTTCGCGCCGGAGTTGAGCGCGTTGACGGTCATCTTCCGGTCGGTCGGACCGGTGATCTCGACGCGCCGGTCCTCCAGGCCGGGCGCGACGGGGGCGATGTGCCAGCTCTCGTCCGACCGGATCGACCGCGTTTCGGGCAGGAAATCCAGCTGCTCCTCCCCCGACTGCAGCCGCTCGCGACGGCGGCGGCGCTCGTCGAGGAGTTCGCGGCGGCGTCCGGCGAAGGTGTTGTCGAGTTTGGCTACGAAGTCCAGTGCTGCCGGGGTGAGGATCTCGGCGAAGCGGCCATCGGCGGGCCCGGTGACCTCGATGCGGGTGTTCAACGTGTCAGCCATCTCGTACCTCCGCGAAGGGGGAAAGGGAAGGGGCGGGCCGGCGACCGGAATCGCCGGCCCGCGGGGTGCGTCAGTGGAACTGGTCTTCTTCGGTCGAACCCTTGAGCGCGGTGGTCGAGCTCTCCGGGTTCAGCGCGGTGGACACCAGGTCGAACCAGCCGGTGCCGACCTCGCGCTGGTGCTTCGTCGCGGTGTAGCCGCGCTCCTCCGAGGCGAACTCGCGCTCCTGCAGGTCGACGTAGGCGCTCATGCCATTGCGGGCGTAGCCGTGCGCCAGGTCGAACATCGAATAGTTCAGCGCGTGGAAACCGGCCAGCGTGATGAACTGGAACTTGTAGCCCATGGCGCCGAGTTCGCGCTGGAACCGCGCGATGGTGTCGTCGTCGAGGTGCTTCTTCCAGTTGAACGACGGCGAGCAGTTGTAGGCCAGCATCTGGTCCGGGTACTGCGCCTTGATCGCCTCGGCGTACTTGCGGGCGACCTCGAGGTCCGGCGTGGAGGTCTCCATCCACAGCAGGTCGGCGTACTGCGCGTAGGCCAGGCCGCGGTCGATGCACGGCTCGATGCCGTTGTTGACCTCGTAGAAGCCCTCGGCGGTGCGGCCGCCGGTCAGGTACTTCTGGTCGCGCTCGTCGACGTCGCTGGTCAGCAGGGTCGCGGCCTGCGCGTCGGTGCGGGCGACGACCAGGGACGGCACGTTCAGCACGTCGGCGGCGAGACGGGCGGCGTTCAGGGTGCGCTCGTGCTGCTTGGTCGGGATGAGGACCTTGCCGCCAAGGTGGCCGCACTTCTTCTCGGACGCGAGCTGGTCTTCCCAGTGCACGCCCGCGGCACCGGCCGCGATCATGCCCTTCATCAGCTCGAACGCGTTCAGCGGACCGCCGAAGCCTGCTTCCGCGTCGGCGACGATCGGGGCGAACCAGTCGATGTCACCGTTGCCTTCGGCCCAGTTGATCTGGTCGGCGCGGCCCAGCGCGTTGTTGATGCGGCGGACGACGGCCGGGACCGAGTTGGCCGGGTAGAGGCTCTGGTCCGGGTAGGTCTGGCCGGAGAGGTTGGCGTCGGCGGCGACCTGCCAGCCGGACAGGTAGATGGCCTTCAGGCCGGCGCGCACCTGCTGCACGGCCTGGTTGCCGGTGAGGGCGCCCAGCGCGTGCACGTAGTCCTCGCTGTGCAGCAGCTCCCACAGCTTCTCGGCGCCGCGGCGGGCGAGGGTGTGCTCTTCGACGACAGAACCGCGAAGCTTCACCACGTCGGCGGCGGAGTAGGTCCGCTGGACACCCGCCCAGCGGGGGTCGGTCTTCCACTGCTCGGCCAGCTCGGCCGCCGCCTGCTCGAGCTGATTGGCCTGCTCGGTCATCGGACTCTCCCGTGTTGCGAAGTTTGCGATTGCTCGCCTTGCCTGGTCACGACCCTGGCACGAGCGGGAAAACTCGGTCTACTGCTCCAATTTGCCAATTTCTGCGAAGGTTGCCTAGCATGTTGCAAAGGTTGCGAATCTGCCGTTCGCAACCGCAGCGAAAATTCGCGGGCTTGATCGTTCACGTAATCGTTCAGGCCCGGAAACCTTCCGGCCGGACGGAGCACCCATGGACAAAACTTTCGCCGGGGCGCGGCTGCGGCATCTGCGCGAAAGCCGGTCGATGAGCCAAGCGGATCTCGCCCGTGTGCTCGAGATCTCACCCAGTTACCTCAATCAGATCGAGCACAACTCGCGCCCATTGACCGTGCCGGTGCTGATGCGGATCACGCAGGCGTTCGGCGTCGACACCGAGTTCTTCGCCAACAACGACACCTCGCGGCTCGTCGCCGACGTGAAAGAAGCCCTGCTCGACGAGGCGGTGGGCGTCGAAGCGACCACGAGCGAGCTGAACGACCTGGCCAGCAACCTGCCGTCCATCGCCCAGGCGCTGGTGAAACTGCATCGCAGCTACCGCAACGCGGTCGAGAGCACGGCCGCACTGACCACGGAAAACGGCCTCGGCCTGCACGGGAGCGCCGCCGCGCCGCTGCCGCACGAGGAGGTCCGCGACTTCTTCTACGAGCGGGAGAACTACGTCGCCGAACTGGACGAACGAGCCGAGCGGATGGCCGCGCAGATCCCGCTGCGGCGCGGAGCGGTGCTGGGGTCGCTCAAGGAACGGCTGTGGCAACGCTACGGCGTCGAGGTGTCCAACGAGGGCATCAACGAATCCGCAGGTGAGCAGCATCGGTACGAGCCGGCGACGCGAGTGTTGCGGCTGGCCCCGAGCCTCCGGGTCGGACAGCAGGCTTTCCGGATGGCGTCCCAGATCGCGTTGCTGGAATACGACGATCTGATCACCGAACTCGCCGATTCGTGGGCATTTTCCGGCCCGGCCGCGCGGACGCTCGCGCGCGTCGGCCTGGCGAACTACTTCGCCGGCGCGCTGATCCTGCCGTACAGCCCGTTCCTGGCCGCGGCCGAAGAGTTCCGGTACGACATCGAGCGCCTTTGCGACCACTTCGGTGTCGGGTTCGAGACGACGTGCCACCGGCTGTCGACGCTTCAGCGGCCAAAACAGCGCGGCGTGCCGTTCTCGTTCGTGCGCGTCGACCGGGCCGGGAACATGTCGAAACGCCAGTCAGCGGCGGGTTTCCACTTCTCGCGTGTCGGCGGCGCCTGCCCGTTGTGGAACATCTACGAGGCCTTCACCTCGCCGGGCAAGATCCTCACGCAGATCGCGGCGCTGCCGGACGGCAAGCGGTACTTCTGGGTCGCGCGGACGGTGTCGCGCAATATCGGCGGGTATGGCAGCCCGGGCAAGACGTTCACCGTCGGCCTCGGCTGTGAACTGCGGCACGCTGGCCGGCTGATCTACTCGACCGGCCTCGACCTGGACGAACCCGCCGCCGCGACGCCGATCGGCATGGGGTGCAAGGTGTGCGACCGGCCCGCTTGTTCACAACGCGCGTTTCCGGCCATCGGCAAACCGCTCACAGTGGACGAAAACACCAGCACGTTCGTCCCGTACCCGGCGGTGCCGAAGACGTGAACGCAGCCCGTGACGTGAGTGCCCCGGACGTGTTCACCGGGTGCGAAGTACATTCACCCGAGTGCACGACATCGACACGGTGAACGCAGAACTGGTCGAACAGGCCGCCGAACGGCTCGCGGGCGTGGTCACACGCACGCCCTTGGAGCCCAACGCGCGTCTCTCGTCCCGCGTAGACGCGCGCGTCTGGCTTAAGCGCGAAGACCAGCAGACGGTCCGCTCGTACAAGATCCGCGGTGCATACAACTTCATCGTGCAGCTCGACGCTGAGACGCGGGCGGCCGGTGTCGTATGTGCGAGCGCCGGTAACCACGCACAAGGCGTCGCGTACGCGTGTCGCCGTTTAGGGGCGAACGGTCGCGTGTACGTGCCGGGCACGACGCCTCGACAGAAGCGTGAACGCATTGCGGCTCTCGGCGGCGCGCACATCGAGGTCATCGTCGTCGGCGAGACGTACGAAGACGCCTTCGCCGCGGCTAAAGACGACGCCCACAGCAGTGGAGCGACGCTCGTGCCGGCGTTCGACGACGTACGCACTGTCGCCGGCCAGGGCACTGTCGCGCTTGAAGTGGTTTCGCAGCTCGGCTTCGTGCCGGATGTCCTGGTGGTGCCTGTTGGCGGCGGTGGGTTGCTGGCCGGGATCGCGACGTGGGTCCGCGAGCGGCATCCGGACATCCGGGTCGTCGGCGTCGAACCGGCAGGCGCGATGTGCATGGCGGCAGCCCTCGAAGCGGGCGAACCGGTGCGGATCGACGCGGTGGACCCGTTCGTGGACGGTGCCGCCGTGCGCGAGGCCGGCCAAGTGACGTTCCCGTTGATCCGCGACAGCAGCGCGGAACTGACGTCCGTCGCCGAGGGCGCGGTGTGCACGGAAATGCTGTCGATGTACCAGTCAGACGGCATCATCGCCGAACCTGCGGGTGCGCTCGCGGCCGCCTCGCTCGGGATCAGCGTGCAGGTCGAGCCGGAGCAGACGGTGGTGTGCATCGTGTCCGGCGGCAACAACGACGTCAGCCGGTACAGCGAAATCCTCGAACGCTCGCTGATGCACGAGGGGCTGAAGCACTACTTCCTCGTCAGCTTCCCGCAGGAACCCGGCGCGCTCCGGCGGTTCCTTGACGAAATCCTCGGTCCGGAAGACGACATCACGCGGTTCGAGTACGTGAAGCGCAACAACCGGGAGATCGGTCCCGCGCTGATCGGCGTCGAGATCCCGCGGCGCGCGGACCTGCCCGGGCTGCTGGCGCGGCTGGAGAAGAGCCCGCTGCAGGTTGAGCGGGTGGAGCCGGGGAGTCCGTTGTTCCACTTCCTGCTCTGAGGTGCCGCTGGTCTGGCCAGCACGACGATTGGGTGCCTGCGGCTTTGCGGCATTTGCCGCCGCGTTCGTCCCACCTCAACAACATCCGCGGGCGGACTCGCGCGAACGCGTCGAGCACCTTGGCACTACAGAGGTCCCCGGACTGGCCGTTGCCGGTCATCGACCTGGCCGTCGTGATCGCGACTCGCGACGACCTGCCAGCCGTTGTCGCCAGTTTTCAGGCAATCGGCTACTGGCACGATGACGTTCTCGGCATTTCCGTTCCGGGATAAAATCTCAGTCGAGTACGCGCGTTCCGGGGCCTTCGCCGCACCCACTCGGACGCCGCGCAGACCGACGCGACGCTGGAGCGTTCGCCCGCCCATCGCCGAGCGCGGGCTTTCAGGCGTCTCGATCCCTGCCGGCGACCGACCAATCGAGCTTCATGAGGGATCGTTTATGCAGGTCAGTGCGATTCGCCAAAAAACGGCAACACCACTCAGCCGAGCTCGGCGCTGCCCTCGCGGTAGATCTTCGCCGACTTGATGCGGTCTCCGGACAGCCGATAGAAGCCGGCGATGGCGAAACCGTGGTCCTTGCCGTTGTGGGTGAGCCGCTCAGTCAATTGGGCGGCGACCTGGTGACCGTCCGCGAGGACGTTCTCGACCGTCAACGTCGGGAGAAGCTGCACCATCGCACCGCTGAACAGTTCGGTTAGTTCGTCGCGTCCGCGCGCGACGCTGCTGCCGGTGATCCAGACCGCGTCCTCGGTGAAGCCATCGAGGAGGGCTTGCAGGTCACGGTTGTTGAAGGCGGCGACATGCCTACGCAGGGCTTCGCTCATAAGGCGAGGCTATCGACATTGTCAGGTCATTTTCGCCGACGAACCGACGACCGGCTCGCTGACCTCAGCTGTCGCCGAGTGTCTTCTGCAGCGCCTTGTTCGCCTTGCGCGCCATGTCGGCGACGGCCTCGCGCCGGGCGGCATCCGCCGCGTAGTCGTCCTCGCGGTTGCGGACCACCCGGGCCGGTGAACCGACCGCGATCGAGTAGTCCGGGATGTCACCCCGCACCACCGCGTGCGCACCGAGCACGCTGCCGCGGCCGACGCGCGTGCCCTTGAGGATGCTGACCTTCGTGCCGAGCCACGTGTCCGGACCGATCCGGACCGGAGACTTGACGATGCCCTGGTCCTTGATCGGCACGTGGATGTCCGCGGTCACATGGTCGAAGTCGCAGATGTACACCCAGTCGGCGACGAGCGTGGCGGCACCGAGCTCGATGTCGAGGTAGCAGTTGATCACGTTCTGCCGGCCGAACACCGACTTGTCGCCGATGCGAAGGGACCCCTCGTGACAGCGGATGGCGTTGCCGTCACCGATGTGCACCCAGCGGCCAATCTCCATCCGGCCGTATCCGGGACGGCAGTGGATCTCGACGTTCTTTCCGAGGAACAGCATGCCGCGCAGGATGATGTGCGGGTTCGCGATGCGGAATTTGAGCAGCCGGTAGTAGCGCACGAGGTACCACGGCGTGTATGCGCGATTGCGCAGGATCCAGCGCAGCGAGTCGGCCGTCAGGAACTTCGCCTGGTGCGGGTCCCGCCGGGCCCGCCGCCAGGCGCGCACGCGCGACAACGCGGGCGCACCCCACATCGACGTCATGCTCTTGACCGTAACCTGTGGGCGACGGCCGGCCACAGGCAAGGGGAGCAGGATGGGGACCAAGCTGATCATCGACACCGACCCCGGCGTCGATGATGCCTTCGCGATCGCACTGGCCGCGAGGTCGGCGGACGTCGACCTGCTGGGCGTGACGACTGTCTTCGGCAACGTACCGCTGGCCACGACAACCTCGAATGCACGCCGTCTGCTGCAGCTGTGCGACCGCCCGGACGTGCCGGTCGCCGCAGGCGCGTCGAGGCCCCTCCTCTACCGCGAACTGCACCGGTCGAGCACCGTCCACGGCTCCGACGGACTTTCCGGGCACGCCGCTTCGCTGCCCGACGCCACCCGCCCGCTCGAGGATTCCGACGCGGTCAGCCTGATGGTGTCGCTGCTCGAAGCCTCGGACGAGCCGGTGACCATCGCGCCGATCGGCCCGCTCACCAACATCGCCGCCTTGCTCGCGGCCCACCCCGGGGTGCGTTCGAAGATCGCGCGCATTGTCCTGATGGGCGGCGCGATCACCCTCGGCAACTCGACCGCGGTCTCCGAATTCAACATCTGGGCCGACCCAGACGCGGCACGACGCGTGATCGCCGAGGACGACGTTCCGTGCGTGATGGTCCCCCTCGATCTCACACACCGGTGCGCGGTCGACAGCACGTGGCTGGCGAAACTCGCGGCGTCCGGACCGGTCGGGCAGGCGCTGAACTCGTTCACTCCGGACTACCTGGCGCACTACCGGCAAGTGCTCGGCTATGAAGGCATCGTCCTGCACGACGCGGTGGCTGTCGCCGAGGCAATCCACCCGGGCATCCTGCGCGCGGAGACCTACCCGGTCGACATCGACTCCGGCCTCGGCCCGACTCGCGGTATGACGATCGTCGACCGGCGGGCGGTCCCGAACATCTCGACCGGGCGGCCGGTCGAGGTGGCAGTGGACACGGAACTGGATGTGCTGCGCGAGTTCGTGTTGTCGAGACTCGCCGGGGGCCGGTGATGGACGGGGCCGGGAGATCGCCGCTGGACGGCGAATCGCAGGTCACGCCTGGTGCGACGGCGGGTGCGGGCGGCGGGGAGCCCGGGGGTGCGGGTTCGTTGCCGGTTAGTGGCGAATCGGTTGGCGCGGATGATTCATCCGCAGGTGAGGCGTCGCCGGTGGGCGGCGAATCTGTCGGTTCCGGACGTTCGCCGGTCGGTGAATCGTCGCCAGCGCGTGGCGAAAATCCTGGGTCGACCAGTGAGTCGCCGCTGAGCGGCGAAACAGTCGGCGCGAGTGATTCGCCTGCCGGTGAGGCGTCGCCGGTAAGTGCCGAATCAGCCAGCTCCGGTCATTCTGCCGCGGGTGAGGCGTCGCCGGTGGGCGCCGAAACAGTCGGCCCCGGACGTTCGCCGGTCGGTGAATCGTCGCCAGCAAGTGGCGAAAATCCTGCGTCGACCAGTTTGTCGCCGCTCAGTGGCGAAACCTCCGGGCGGGCTGCTGAGTCCTCGTTGGGAGGCGACTCGCCTGAGCTGAACAGCGCGTCGCCGTTAAATGGCGACGGGGTCCAGTCCTCGGAGGACGACGGGGCCGCGCGTTCTGCGAGGCAGGGGTTTCTCGCGCGGAATCGGCGGGCCGTGGTGGCGTTGGCGGCGGTTGTGGCGGTCGTCGCGGCGTTGGTCGTCGCGGTGCGGGTTTTGCCGAGCGGTGCCGGTGATGCGAATTCCGGGAACGTCGCGGCGACGTCATCGTTGGTCCCGAGCACCTCGAAGACGGCTCCGGTTTCGACTGCGCCGACGTCGGCGGTGCCGAGCCAGCCTGGGGTGCCGCGGGCTGGGGAGTTCGGGGCGTGGGCGTCGCGGACCAGTCAGTGGCTCGACATTCCGTTGCGGGCGATGAACGGGTACGCGCAGGCGACCGTCACGCTCGGCAAGGAACAGCCCGGCTGTCACCTGTCCTGGATCACTCTCGCCGCGATCGGGAAGATCGCCAGCGATCATGGACGGGCGCAGGGTAATCGAGTCGGGGAGAACGGGACTCTCGCGAAACCGCTTGGCACGGTGGAGGTTCTCGACTTCTATCACCGGCCCGTTTCGACGCCGGGGGCCGCTGGGCCGTTGCAGCTCTCCCCCGCGGTGTGGAGCAAGTGGCAGCGCAGCGCGTCCGGCGGTAAGCCTGACATTCAGAACATCGATGACTCGGCGCTCGCGGCTGGGCGCACGCTCTGTGCGAATGGCCGCGATCTGGCGACGGACTGGTGGAACGGGGTCGCCACGTTGGAGCCGGCTCCGGTCGTCTTGCATCGGACGCTTGCGACGACCAACGTCTACGGCACGGTCGGCCAAAGCGATCAGCCGCCCAATCCCGCGGTGCTCACTGCGGTCGGCTTCGCGATCGACCAGATTGGCCTGCCGTACGTCTGGGGCGGCAACGGCACTCGCGACGCCGACCCGGGGTTCGACTGTTCCGGTCTGACGACCGCGGCTTACGCCAGCGCTGACGTCAAGCTGATGCGGACGGCGGACACGCAATTCCGCAGCGTTGCCCATGTGAGCGAACCCCAATTAGGCGATTTGATCTTCTACGGCGCGCCCGCTACGAAGATCCATCATGTAGGGCTGTACATCGGGAATCAGCAGATGATCGACGCGCCGCAGACCGGGCAGGCGGTGCAGGTTCATCCGTATCGGAAGCCTGGCGACGACTACGCGGGCGCGGGGCGGCCGACGGCCTGACCTGCGCGGTGACGTCTCGAGAACCAAGGCCTGCCGTCCTGAGGGCCGGCGGGGTTTCCGGATGAGGCTCGCGTTGGGCGGCGCTTTCGCCGTTCAGCGGCGAGAGCCTGGGGTTCGGGACCGCTGATCCGGGGGGGTGGCGAGATGATGTCGCCGCCTGGGCGCGGAGTCTGTGGAGCAGCGCACGACGTGGTCATTGGCCAGCTTTGTCGTTTGAGTGTCGTTGTGAAATCTCGGCATCCGAGGGCCAAAGCACGGCTGAGCAAAAGTGCAGGCAGCCAGGCGGTGCTTGCTCGACTAGTAGGTGATGCCTGTGCGCTTCGGCAAAGCGGTGCCTGCGACGAAACCCGGTGCCTCCATCGTCGCCGAGGCGGCAGCAGTCGCGGAGGCCCGCGCGGTGGTCATCTAAGGTGGCGGTAGTTGTCAGCAAGCAGGTCGCGGTGCCGAAGGTTGGCCCTTCGCACTGCGTCGGTCAGCAGCGTGGTTCGCTCACGTGCCGTGGTCCATAGCGCCTGCCACTCGCAATGACAACCACAGATATGCGGCTCAAGCTCTCGTGTTCACAGCAGAACCTTGCAAATGCGAGGAAACCGCCCTTGTGGCAACACAATTACGCGCTTTCGCGGACCGTGTTGGGTATTCAGTGGGTCCGTCAGCGTTGACGGACCAGATTTAGGGACACCTCCCATAGCTGGTGCGCGGCCGCGGCGTCGCGGGCCCAGCGTTTGACTGCATGACTGTTTCCTGCCAAGTCGACGTCGTCGGGAACTGTCGCGGCTTCGTTGCCGTCGTCCAGGTAATGGCCACCGTTATGGGCGAATTCTGGGGCGGTCGCGGCGACGAGAGTGGTGGCCGCGCCTTGTCCGACGGTCTTGTATGCGAAGACTCCGGCGGCTTCGAGCCGATCTAGGTGGTCCTTCATGTCTTGGGTGAAATCCCGTTGCAGGCCAGTGGAAACTCCGCCGGGGTTGACCGCGTTGGCGATGATTCCGTCGGCTGCCCACCGGCGAGTCGCCTCGACAGCGAACAGCGAGTTGGCCGTTTTCGACTGCCCGTAAGCCAATTGGGGGTCGTAGGCGCGGCGGGTAAAGTGGATGTCATCGAAGACAACGGGTGAGTACATGTGCGCGCCGGAGGTCACCGCGACGATCCGGGCCGTTCCTCGCTGGTTCGCGCCTGTGGCTAGGGCGTCGTGCAGTCCCAGCGCCAGCGCGAAGTGGCCGACGTGATTGGTCGCGAACTGCAGTTCCCAACCCTGCGGAGTGCGGCCCAGGGTTGGACGCATGACGCCGGCATTGTTGATCAACAGGTGCAGCGGGCCGTCCCAGCTGTCGGTGAAGCGGGTGACGGCGGCGAGGTCGGCCAGTTCGAGGTGCGCGATGCGGACGGCGCGGTTTCCGGTGGAGGCGGTGATCTCCTCGGCGACGCTCGTGCCGAGGGCAGTATTGCGTACGGCCAGGGTGACGTCTGCGCCGGCGGACGCGAGCACGCGGGCTGTTTCGCGGCCGAGGCCGGACGTGGCACCGGTGACGATTGCGCGGACGCCGATGAGGCTCTGGCCTGCGATGACGTCATCGGCGGTGCTGGTGGCGTCGAAGGCCGTGCGGATCAAGGAGGTTCGAGACACCCTTCGGACTATACGTATTTGGCCTTCTTTGTATAGTGTGTCTATGGGCAGTGATCGGCGCACGCACGTACTGGACTCGGCCTTGGAGGTGTTCGCGCGCTACGGCTATCGCAAGGCGTCCATGGACGACGTCGCGAATGCCGCGGACATCTCGCGTCCTGGTTTGTACTTCTACTTCTCGTCCAAGCCGGAACTGTTCCGCGCCACCGTGCGGCATTCGCTCGACGACAGCATCGAGGCAGCCCGGCGCGCTCTCGCCGATTCGCGGCAACCGCTGCGCGAGCGGCTGGTCGAGGCGTTCGATCACTGGGCCGGTCGCTACGTGGGACCGATGGCCGCGGAGATCGGCGTTCTGATCGACTCGAATCCCGACCTGCTCGGCACGATGCCAGCCGAGTACCCGAAACGGTTCCGCGCGCTGGTCATCGAGGCGATCGGGGGACGCTCCCCCGCAGACGTCGCAGGAACACTGATCAGCACCGCGATCGGGATCAAGCACGACGCGGAGACCCGCGACGAGTTCCGCGCTCGGATGACCATCGCGGTCGACCTTTACCGCAAACGCTGAAACTCAGGCAGGCGGCCAGTTGCACAGGGCCGCGTCGGCGACTTTCTGCAGCTCTTCACGGGTTGCGCCGCTTGCCGCTTCGACGGCGATTCCGAACGCGACCGTCATGACGTAGCGAGCCAGCCGCGCCGCATCGGCGTCCGGTGGCAAATCGCGTTCCTCGATGGCGCGTCGAAATCGCTTCTCAAGGGCTCGGCGCGCGGCGTTTCGCCACTCGAAGAGCAATTCGCGCGCGGGGTGGCCTAGTTCGCCAGCTGCCAACGAGCCTTGGACGCCCAGGCATCCGGGCGGGCAGCCGGGATCGGTCGTCGCTCGGACGGCACCGTTGAGTATCGCGGCGGCCACCTTGGCGGCGGTCGGCTCGGCCCACGCTCGCGGGCCGTAGGAGGCAGGGCCTTCGTCGTACAGCGCCAAAGCCTTGCGGAACAGCTGCTCTTTGTTGCCAAAAGCCGCGTACATGCTGGTTTTCGTGATGCCCATGGCCTCGGTCAGGTCGGCCAAGCTGGCCCCTTCGTAGCCCTGCTCCCAGAACACCAGCATCGCGCGCCGCAATGCCTCGTCGGCGTCGAATCCGCGCGGACGGCCGATGTGCGCCTTGCCCTGACTGGTCACCTCGCCAGCATACCCCTTCGGTACCGATCGGTTCAGAAGTGATACGGTCACTTTAAGTACCGATCGGTACTTAACTATCCGGAGGTCAGGAATGGGACAGCTTGAGGGCAAGACAGCGGTCGTCACCGGCGGAAGCAGCGGGATCGGCCTGGCCGCGGCCGAGCGGCTCGCCGCCGAGGGCGCGCATGTCTTCATCACCGGCCGGAATCAGGACGCGCTGGAGTCCGCCGTGAAGACCATCGGTTCGGCCACCGCGGTAGCGGGCGACATCGCCGATCTGGCGGACCTCGATCGGCTTTACGCCGCGGTTCGCGCCCGCGGCAAGGGTCTCGACATCGTTTTCGCCAACGCGGCAGCGGGATCTTTCGCAAGCCTGGAGGAGACCACCCCAGAGCACTTCGACCAGGCCTTCGCCACCAACGTCCGCGGCACGCTCTTCACCGTGCAGAAAGCGTTGCCGCTGCTCAACAAAGGCGCGTCGGTGATCCTGAACTCGTCGGTACGCGCGGACGACGGCCTCGCGTCGTTCGGGACGTATTCGGCGTCCAAAGCCGCCCTCCGCTCCTACGGCCGAACTTGGGCCAACGAACTGAAGGACCGTGGCATCAGGGTCAACGTGGTGTCGCCCGGCACCATCGACACGCCGGTGCTCGAAAAGGCGGTTGGCGCGGACAAAGTCGACGAGGCTCGGGCGAGTTTCGCGGCACGCGTTCCGCTCGGCAGGATGGGAACACCGCGCGAGGTCGCCGATGCCGTGCTGTTCCTCGCCTCTGACCAGAGCAGCTTCATCCTTGGCGCGAACATCTACGTCGACGGTGGCGAAAAGCAGTTCTGACCAGCGGCAGCGCGGGGACAACGACGTTCCCGCCGTTTCGTACTGGCGCGGATACTATACGAACGTGTAGTCTGCTATTCATGCGTATAGCGACGACGTCATGACTGACCCCGACGACCTGACCGCGCGTGCCCGTATCCGCGACGCGGCGATGCGGCACTTCGGCGAGCACGGCTTCGAGCGCGCGACGATCCGGGGCATCGCGGTGGAAGCCGGAGTGTCGTTGGGATTGGTGCGGCACCACTTCGGGTCCAAGCAGGCGCTCCGCGAGGCGTGCGACGCGCACCTGATCAAGCTCCTCCGCCAGCTCAACGACCAGGTGCCGGACGACCTGGCCGCCAGCGTCACCGCGAATCCCGTCGCGGCGGCGCGGGTCGCCGTCGGGCCCTACCGGGACTATCTCGTCCGGGCGCTGGTCGAAGGCGGCGTCGCGCCGTTGTTCGACGAGATGGTCGAACTCGGCACGAGCCGGCTTGTCGCCACTGATCGGCAACGGACGCACCCGCCGACGGTCGACCCCAAGGTCCGCGCCGCGATCGGCACCGCGATGGCGTTGTCGATCACCGTGCTGCACCAGCATATTTCCCGTGCGGCAGGCATCGACATCCTCAGCCCGGCGGGCGACAACATGCTCGCCCGCGCGCTGATCGACATCTACTCGCATCCGCAGCTCAGCCTCGACGAAGCGCAGGCGGCGCTCGACCGCCTGCCGGCGGAAGGAAACTGACATGCCGCACGCGACGATTCCCCGCATCCCGCCGCTCGAACTCGACGAGATGGATCCCGAGCGGCAAAAACTGGCGAAACTCGGCGCGGACACCGTGATCCAGGTTCTCGCCCGCGCGCCGGAAGTGCTGCAGGCGTCCGGTGCATTGGGCGGTTACCTGTTGAGCCGAGGGAAACTGCATCCGCGGATCCGCGAACTGGCGATTCTTCGCGTCGCGCTCCGGTGCGACGCTCCGTATGAGTGGGCCAACCACGCGCCCGCCGCACTCGGCGGTGGCGCGACGGACGCGGAGATCGGGGCTCTCTCCGATCCGGACGCCAGTTGGCCGCCCGAGGACGACGCGGTGCTGCGCGCCGTCGATGAACTGTGCGCGGATGTCTTTGTGTCCGACGGAACCTGGACAGCTCTCGCCGCGACCCGCGACCACGCCGAGATCATCGAGATTCTGTTCCTCGTCGGCTACTACCGGATGATGGCGGGGTTCCTCAATTCCGCGGGCGTCCCGGTGAAGCCCGGGCAGCCGGCGCTCGGCGAACCACCGGCGCCCGTGGTTGCCCCGGCTCAGCAGGTTCGGCCCGCCAGCGGCGAAACCGGCCCGGACGGCAGCTGGAAGATCACGTTCACCCATCCGGCGGGAAGCAAGGACCTGCTCCTCGACCTCGGGACCGACGGCACCAAGGTGTCCGGTTCCATTTTCGACACGCAGCTGAAGGTCACGGTCCCCATCGTGTCGGGGACAGTCGACGGTCAAAAGGTCACCTTCACCGCGCTGGTGACTGATCCGGCGCGCTTCGAGGTGAGCGTGACCGGCACGGTTGACGGGGATGCGTTCTCCGGCTCCGTCACGGTGTCCGGTGGCGGCACCTTTCCGCTGACCGGGGTTCGGGAGGTCAGTCCCAGTAGTTGAAGAAGGCTTCGCCGACCGTCGATGGTTTCCAGTAGGCGACGTCGGACCGCGTGAGGTGTGGCCGATCTTTGGCGGCGAAGGACCGGTCGAGGTCGCTGGCGTGAGCACTTGGAACTGCCCTGTTTCCGCCAGCACCGCGGTCAGGTCCGATTCGTCGGCGAACTCCGACGGTCCCCGTTCCCGCGCCGGCGCGAAGTCCAATGAGCGAGGCGAGCGAGCGCGACCACCGGTGCGTCGTTGGCAGCGACGACCGAGATCGTGCGGTCAGGCTGCTCGATGACAGCTTGACGGAAGTTCGGCGTGACCGACGGGACACGAGAATCGGTCAAGGTTCCGCCGGCACGACGGACGAAGTCGTAACAGAGACGGCGAACCTCGGCCACTGCCGCATCCTGCGCGGCCGTTCCCCCGGCAGGGGGCGCGGAATTGCGGCGGACGAGGACGGGTGGTCTTCTTGGCTCAAGATCGAAAGGTGAGCCGCCATGCCGTACGCGTACACATTCGACCAGATCCGCGACCGGCCGGTCACCGTGTTCGGTGCCGGGACGTTGGGCAGGCGCATCGCGCTGATGTTCGCCTCACGCGGCGGGACCGTGCGGATCAGCGACCCGAGCGCCGAACAGGTCGCTGCCGCAGCCGAATACGTGGCGGAGGCGTTGCCTGTCCTGCTGGAAAAACGCGGCAACGGCGAGATCGGCCAGGTCGAGGACGCGACGTCGATCGAGGACGCCCTGCGCGACGCGTGGCTTGTCGTGGAGGCGGTGCCGGAGCGGCTGGACATCAAAATCCCGCTGTGGGGTCAGATCGACGAAGCCGCGCCTGCCGACGCCATCTTCGCCACGAACTCGTCGTCGTATCCGTCGCGGATGATGGCCGAGAAGGTGCGTGACAAATCGCGGCTGTGCAACATCCACTTCTACATGCCGCCGACGGCGAACGCGGTCGACCTCATGTCCGACGGCGAAACCGGCCGGACCGTGCTCGACACGCTGCTCGGAGTGTTGCCGGAGTTCGGCATTCATCCGTTCGAGGCGCGCAAGGAAAGCGTCGGCTTCATTTTCAACCGCGTGTGGGCGGCGATCAAACGGGAATCGCTGGCCGTAGTCGCGGAGGGCGTCGCCCGGCCGGAGGATGTGGACGGGATGTTCAAAATCAACTGGCATCTGCCGTACGGGCCGTTCCAGATGATGGACCAGGTCGGACTGGACGTCGTGCTGGACATCGAAAACCATTACGCGGACGAGAATCCGCACCTCCCGACCGGGCCGAGGGACCTGCTGCGCAGCTACGTCGAGGCGGGGAAGCTCGGGATCAAGACCGGCGAGGGGTTTTACTCGTACGGCTGAATCACGGCAGCACGACGTCGACCTGCAGCCCGCCGTCCGCCACCGCGACCGCGGAGACGCGACCGCCGTGCGCGGTGGCTACCGAGTTCACAATCGACAATCCGAGGCCGGCTCCGTCGCGATGGTTCAGGCGTTCGGCGGTCAGCCTGCGGAACGGCTGGAACAGCGAATCGACCGCCTCGGCAGGCACTCGGTCGCCGGAGTTGCGGACGCTCAGTGCCGGCTCGCCGCCGACGTGCACCTCGACCCATCCGCCGGGGCGGTTGTACTTGATCGCGTTGTGCACGAGGTTGGCGATCATCCGTTCGAGCAGGACGGGATCGCCGGATACCGCGCGCTCGGCGGAGTGACGGCGCAGGGTCAGTTCGTGCTCGGTCAGCTGGTCGCCGTACCGGGCGACGACGGCGTCCACCAGTTCGTCAAGCCGGACCGGGATCGTGCCGGGCAGTCCGCGGTCGGCTTCGGCCAGCACCAGCAGGCCCTCGATCAGCTGCTCGTTGCGTTCGTTGACGACGAGCAGCTGTGCCGCGAGCCGCCGCACGTCCTCTCCCCCGCCGGTGACGATCGCGACCTCTGCGAGCGTCCGCTGCACGGCAAGCGGCGTGCGCAGCTCGTGTGACGCGTTCGCGGCGAATCGGCGCTGGCCTTCGAAGCCGGCTGCGACGCGGTCGAGCATTCCGTTGACCGCCGTCGAGAGGACCCGCAGCTCGCGCTCGGTCTGGTGCGGGGGCATGCGCTGACCCAGGTTCTGCGGCCCCAGCTGGTCGATGGTGGACGAAAGATCCAGCAACGGCCGCACCACCCACGACACCACCGGACGCCACCCGCGAATCGCCACAACGACGACGAGGACCAGCGGCAGGAACCACCAGATCGTGCCCAGCGGGTTGCGGCAAGCGGTACCGCGAGGGCAGAACGAACTGTCCACGTAGGTCCCGAGCACCATGGCGGCTCCTTTGCCGACCGGGTAGGCCAGCACCAGCGCGACCAGCAGTCCGCCGAGGAACACCAGCTCGATGCGACCGCGCAGCGAGGCCCGGGCCCGTTTCAGGTAGCCAAACGGTAGCCAGCGCCGGGAACTGTGTGGACTATCGGCGGCGGGCCGAGTTTCTTCCGCAGCGTCATGACCGTCATCCGCACTGTGTTCGTGAACGGATCGGCGTGTTCGTCCCATGCCTTCTCCAGCAGCTCTTCCGGGCTGACGACCCGCTCCTCGGCCCGCAGCAGCACCTCCAGCACGGCGAATTGCTTGGGAGACAAGGACAACGGCCGGCCGTCGCGCGACGCGAACCTCTTGGCCGGATCCAGTTCGACGCCCGCGCCGCACAGCACCGGCGGCAACGAGGGTCGTGCCCGCCTCGCCAGCGCGTGCACCCTGGCGACGAGTTCGGCGAACGCGAACGGCTTCGTGAGATAGTCGTCCGCGCCCAGGCCGAGCCCTTCGACCCGGTCGCGAATACCCGCCGCGGCGGTCAGCATCAGCACCCGGGTCTCGCCGCCGTCGCCGGCGATCCTGCGGCAGATCTCGTCGCCGTGCACCCGGGGCAGGTCGCGGTCCAGCAGCACGACGTCGTACCGATGGACGGCGACGCGTTCGAGCGCGGCGTCGCCGTCGTAGCAGACGTCGACTGCCATGCCCAGATGCCGCAATCCCTCCGTGACAGAGTCGGCCAGCATCCGCTCGTCCTCGGCCACGAGCACTCGCATTCAGTTTCCCCTCACGAGCGCCAGTACACCGCCGGGCGGATAAAGACCGGATAAACGCCGATCTTAACTGCTCGGGATCACGCGCTGACTAGACCTGCGGGATGATCTTCGCCAGGAAACGCGCGTCTGGTACACGGTTCGCGGGGGCGGGCGGGCCGGTCGCGAGACGCTGGTCTGCCGCGCGGTTCCAGCGCAGCGCACGGCTTGAGCCGAGTGCGCGAATCCGGCCTCGCGCACTGCTCGAGCCGGGCGGATCCACCTCACAGCTCGGGTCAGTCAGCGGGGTCGCGATCGTCGCGTCCAGCCCATCGTCCAGGCCGCCCGCAGGCTCCGGGAGCACCGGACGGCTCGAACCGGCCGCGCAGTCCGGATTCTTGGCACAGCCTGGGCCCCTTGGGCTATCCGGGTTCGTCACATGGCCGGGATCGATGGCACGGGTATGGCCCGTCGCGCGAGCCGCCGGGAAACGCGTGTCCGTCCCGATGCTCACCGGAAAGCACGCGCCTGCCTCAGCGCGTCCGGGAATGCGCACCTTCGCCGTGAAGTCTTCCGGAGCGAACGAGCCTGCCTCCGGACTCTCCGGGAAGCGCGTGTCCACACCAGCACTCGGCAGAAGAAACGCGTCCCTCCCAGCGCACACCAGGAAACGCGCCTCGGCGGCACGGTCTCCCGGACGGGGAGCGTCTGCCGTTGGGCTCGCCGGATCGGTACTGGTTTCGCTCGGCGCGTTCGGCGCGGGCGCGACGCTGCGGCACGACCCCGTGCTGTCGGGGACCGTGTTGAGCGCCGTGCGGTTCGGCCATGGCCGCCTGCTGGCGACTGCTGTTGTCTATCTCGGCATTTTCCTCCTGATATCAGCTTGGGTCCGATTGGGACATTCTGCGCGCGCGGGCCAGGTGAATGCACGGAAGATCGTGCGGACGACCTGGATGTGGTGCGTGCCGCTGCTCTGCGCACCACCGTTGTTCAGCACGGACCTGTACACGTATCTCGCACAGGGCGTGGTGGCACATGCCGGCCTCGATCCCTATACCCGCGTTGCGGCTGACTTTCCGGGTCCGATCACCGACAACGCGGCCGGTGACTGGCTGCGTATTCCGTCGCCCTACGGGCCGTTGCATATCCTGATCGTGAAAAGCGTCCTCTCGGTGACTGGTGACAACGTGATACTCGGGGCGCTGCTGACCCGCCTTGCCATGACGGCGGGTCTGGCGCTGATGTTCGTCGCGGTGCCGATCCTGTGCCGGCGACTGGGCGCGCGGGCGGAGTGTGCGCTGTGGCTGGCAACCGCGAACCCGTTGACGGTGCTGTGCGTGGTTTCAGGCGGGCACAACGACTTGCTGATGATCGGGCTCTTGAGTGCGGGCGCTGCGTTGGTGATCACCACTCTACCAGGGTTGGGGTTCGTCTTGGTAGCGCTTGCCGCGGCGGTGAAAGCTCCGGCCGCGGTGGCGTTGCCGTTTCTCTGGTGGGAGTGGGCGCGCCGTCGATCGGGCGGGCGGATTTCTGTTCGTGGCTATGGATTCACGTTCGTCGCCGCAGTGTCCGTTGTGGTCGCTACGATAGGCCTCTGCAGTGTCGTCGCCGGGGTCGGCCTCGGATGGATTCGTGCGC
The DNA here is from genome assembly GCF_900115345.1 of Amycolatopsis rubida. Taxonomy (GTDB): domain Bacteria; phylum Actinomycetota; class Actinomycetes; order Mycobacteriales; family Pseudonocardiaceae; genus Amycolatopsis; species Amycolatopsis rubida. Next base: position 197,824 of record NZ_FOWC01000004.1, read on the forward strand.
TGAGCGGAAATTCGATGCTGAAGCCTTGGCTGTCGGCTTCGACTTCGGCCGGGAAGATTGTGGGCGTTCTGACGGATGATCCCGCGGAAGCCGTTGCGGTGAGCCGGATTGCGGGCTGCGTCGCGCTTGTGGTTGTGGTCACTTGGCTGTGGTGGCGTTCGCGAGCGGGCGGCGCGGGCGTGGTGCGTGGTGCTGCTGCGGCCCTGTTTGCGACTGTTGTGCTGGCACCGGTGGCTCTTCCCTGGTATTTCACGTGGCCGCTGGTTCTGGGAAGTGCTGCTGCGTGGCCTGTTTCCCGGGTCGCCGTCGCGGCTGCTGCGTCCGCGTGGCTGGTGGTCAGCACTCATCCTGACGGGAAAAGTTTGCTGCCGCCTTGGGGATTCGGGGTGCTGGCGGTGGCGTCGATCGTCGTGGGCGTGCTGACGATGCACGGGAAGTTCGCACGCCCGGGTGATGCTGGCGGTGGTAGAGTGGTGGCATCAACCTTCGAAGGTTCTTCGTTACCCATCAATGGATTTCTTGCCATTCGTGCGAATCTGCGTGCCGGTCTGGGTGTGACGCTCAAGGATCGTGACCGTGTCGCTGTTACTGCACCACGGTCGGCCCTGGCGGATGGAGACGGATGCGCCGAGGAACGCGGGTGCTCGGCTGAGCCGGGCGTTACACGGCCGTCGTGCTGACGCGGAAGGCTGAGCTTCACACAGCCGCCGCGCAGACGCGAAGGCCGAGCGTCACACGACCGTCGCGCTGACACAGAAGGCCGAGCACCACACGACCGTCGCGCTGACACAGAAGGCCGAGCACCACACGACCGTCGCGCTGACACAGAAGGCCGGGCGTCACGCGACCGTCGCGCTGGCGCAAAAGAACGACAGGCCGAGCACGCCTGGCTGAGGGCGGGCTCGGAATGGCTCCACGCTCAGCCAGGCACCGGCACAAGCCCGGCCCAGCCCGGCCAGCCCAACCCGGCACGGCATGGCACGGGACGGGACGGGACAGCACGGCACGGCACGGCACGGGCATGACAGGACCAAGGTCCAGAGAGGAGAACGCCAGAGAACTCAATCCAGCGAAACCGCGACTTGCTCCAGTGCGTCCATCGACTCCTGCATGCCACCCTCCATACCGGACTCCAGGATGGCGTCGCGGAGTTGCTTGGTATGCGTTTCGGTCAGCATGGTCACCGTGGTGCGGTTGCTCGATTCGGCGAACGTCACGGTGACCACGGGGGCGTCCGCGTCCGAGGCTCCTGGGGTTTCGTAGACCTCGGTGTGGACCAGGCGTTCGCTGGGCGTTATCTCGCGATATTCGCCGTGAAAAGCGACCTCGAAATCGCCGTTCGCCAGCATCACGTAGCGCCATTGGCCGCCGACGCGCAGGTCGATGTCCACGGACGTCACGGTGCCCCGGTTGCCTGCCCACCAGCGTTTCACCAGGTCTGGCGTGGTCCAGGCGCGGTAGACGCGCTGTCTTGGGGCGGCGAAATCGCGGGTGATCAGGATCTGGTCGTCAGCGGGCAGGGTCACCTTCGCGGTGCCGGTCGTCGTGCCGGTCATGGTTTTCCTCCTCGGTCGGGTCCATTTCTTCCAGGACGGCGTCCAGCGAGGCGAACCGTTCCTCCCAGGAACGTTCGTAGCGGCGCACCCAGTCGTGGATCGGTTTGAGGGCGCGGCCGTTCAAGCTGTAGAGGCGCTGCCTGCCCTCGTCCCGCACCTCGACCGCGCCTACCTCGCGCAATACTCGGAGGTGCTTCGACACTTGCGGTTGGCCCAAGCCCAGCATGCGGACCAGGTCGTTCACTGGGCGTTCGCCCTCGGCGAGGACGTCCAGGATTTCCCGGCGCCGTGGTTCGGCGACGGCGTTGAAGACGTCCGCGGTGGTTGCTGCCCGTGCCATCCGGCAATAATATGCCGATATGGGTATACGTCAAGAGGTCGGGCGGGCGCGGACGTGGAAGCGTTCTCCTTGCGGACCGAACAGGGCCAGGACCTCGCAGACCTCGTCCCCCGCGTTGCCGAACCAGTGCGGGACGTGGGTGTCGAACTCGGCGACCTCTCCTGGACGGAGGATTACGTCGTGGTCGCCGAGCATCAGGCGCAGCTGTCCGGACAGGACGTACATCCACTCGTATCCCTCGTGGACCCGCTGGTCGGGGGGTTCGGGGGTTCGTTCTGGCGGGAGGATCATCTTGTAGGCGCGCAGGCCGCCGGGGCGGCGGGTGAGCGGCAGGTAGGTCCGGCCGTGCCGGACGAACGGTTTCGGGTGCAGGCGCGGGTCGCCGGTCGGCGGTGCGCCGACCAGTTCGTCCAGCGGGACCTGGTAGGCGCGGGCCAGGGCCAGCAGCAGTTCCAGGGTCGGTTTGCGCTGGCCGGCCTCAAGTCGCGACAGGGTGCTCACCGAGATGCCGGTCGTTTCCGAAAGACCGGTCAGCGTCGCGTTGCGTTGTTTGCGCAGGGCGCGCAGCCTCGGGCCGACCGCGTGCAGGACCTCGCCGAGCTCCTGGTCGTCTTCGCTCATGCCGTTCAATTTGCCACTTCGGCAAAGAACTTTGTCAAGTTGGCGCGTTCTCCGGATAGTCCGGTGGCAAGGGGACCGACAGGAGGATCCAGTGGACGAGAAGTACGACGTGGTGGTGGTCGGCGGCGGTGCGGCCGGGCTCAGCGGAGCGGTGGCGCTCGCTCGGTCGCGGCGGTCGGTGCTGGTCGTGGATTCCGGTGAGCCGCGCAACGCGCCGGCCGGGCATGTGCACAACTATCTTGGCCGCGAGAGCACGCCGCCTGCCGAGTTGCTCTCGCTCGGGCGCGCGGAGCTGGCCGGGTACGGCGGCGAGGTGATCGCGCAGACGGTGACGTCGGTTGCCAAGGGGGACAACGGGTTCGAGATCTCGCTGGCCGACGGGCGGCGCACGCACGCGCGGCGGGTGCTGGTCGCGACCGGTCTCGTCGACGAGCTTCCCGACGTCGCCGGGCTGGCGGCGCGGTGGGGGCGTGACGTACTGCATTGCCCGTACTGCCACGGCTGGGAAGTGCGCGACCGGGCGGTCGGCGTGCTGTCGACCGGTCCGATGACCGGGCACCAGGCGCTGATGTGGCGGCAGCTGACCGGCGACGTGGTCGTTTTCCGGCACACGCACGGGGATTTCGACGAGGCTCCGCTGCTGGCTCGCGGGATCCGGATCGTGGACGGAGCGGTCGCGGCGGTCGAGGCCGAGGACGACCAGCTGACCGGGGTGCGGCTTGAATCGGGTGAGGTCGTGGCGCGGGAGGCGTTGGCGGTCGCGGCGCAGGCCAGGACGCGGGCGGACTTTCTCGCGCCGCTCGGGATCGAGCCGGAACCGGTGGAGTTCAACGGTTTCGTGATCGGCACGCGGGTTCCCGCGGACGCGGCCGGACGGACCTCCGTGCCCGGTTTGTGGGTGGCGGGGAACGTCACGGACATGCGGGCGCAGGTCGTGGTTTCGGCCGCGGCGGGATTGATGGCCGGGGCGGCGATCAACGGCGAGCTGGTCGAGGAGGAGGTCGCGGAAGCCCTGCGGCTGCGGGAAGAGCCGTTCTCGCACGAGATGGAGCGGGAGGTCGCGCGGGCCAACGAGCACCACGCGGAGGCGCCGCCGTTCGACCGTGCTTCCTGGGAGGAGCGGTACCGCTCGCAGGACGAGATGTGGAGCGGGCGGCCGAACGATCAGCTCGTGACCGAGGCTCGCGGCCTCGAACCGGGCCACGCGCTGGACGCCGGCTGCGGCGAGGGCGGCGACGCGCTGTGGCTCGCGCAGCAGGGCTGGCACGTGACGGCAGTCGACTTCTCCACGACGGCCATCGAACGCGGGCGCGCGCAGGCGGCAGAACTCGGGGTGGCGGACCGGATCACGTGGGTCGCGGCGGACTTGGGCGAGTGGGTGCCGGAGTCGAAGTTCGACCTGGTGACGTCGCATTTCCTGCACATACCGGCGGCGGCCCGGACGGTGGCGTTCGCGCGGCTCGCGGACGCGGTGGCACCGGGCGGGACGCTGCTGGTGGTGGGCCACGACCCCGCGGATCACCACGCCGGGCGGCCGCATATGGCGGACATGATGTTCACGGCCGAGGAAGTGGCGGAGACGTTGGATCAGTCGTGGGCTTCGGTGGCGGCGGACCTTCGCGAACGGACCGCGGTCGGGGCGGAGACGGTGGTTCGGGACACGGTGCTGGCGGCTCGGAAGAAGTGACAGCTCCCCCGGTCTGGCCGGAACCCGGACCGGGGCTCCGTCCCACCAGCAGCGCGAAACAGCCGCGGGCGAGCGATTTCAGCATGGCGCGCACGGTCGTCCTCGTTTGAGGCCGCCGATTCCCGTTGCCGCACCGAGGATTCCGGCAAAGCCGTCAGGGTGTTCGGAGTGCGGAAATCGCCGGTCGCGGCGCGGCGGGCAGAGCTGCCCGGCAAGACGGCGCGGTCGCCGAGGACCAGCCGGCCCGATAAGCGGCTAGAATCCGGGTCCGGATCCGCAGCTGCGGAGTTCACGGCAAAAAGGGGACGCGGATGCGCAAGACTCTGCTCGCACTGATGACAGCCGCTCTCCTGGCTGTAGTCGTAGCACCCGCCGAAGCGGCTGTCGGCGTCGAGGTCGGCGGTGCTGTCGCCAAGCCCGGGGATCTCAGCACGGCACAGTTGGACGGCGCGCGGCTCGATCAGGTCGTGAACGACGCGTCGCCGGTGTTGCCGCCCGGGAAGCACACCATCCTGCGGGTGACAGTCCGGGTCACCGGCGCGGCACATCGGACAGTGACGTTCGCGCTTGCCGAACTGGACCCCTCGTTCGGCAATCATCCGGCGGTGTTCCGCGACGGACGACGCGGAGTCGACCTGACCGTGCCGGGCGATCGCGACGGATCACGGACGGTTCGCGACGTCCGCGCGGTCTCCGTCGCGGTTTCCGCCGCGCGACCGGCCGCACAGCCGGTCCAGGTCACCACGCACGGCCGATCAGTGACGTTGCCGCCCGCGTTGCTGGCGAAACTGCCGCGGCGAACGGTGACCGCGCGATTCGCCTCCGACGCCGGAACGCAGACGCATCAGGAATCCGGACCGCCCCTCGCGCTCGTGCTCGCGCTGGCCGGAGTGCTGCCGAAACCGGACACCTCGGTGGTCGCGGTGGGGGCGGACGGCTACGGCGCGGCGGTGACGCTCGCCGAAGCGTGGACGGGCGGGCGGCCCCTGCTGCTGTCCGTCATGGAGGATGGCAAGCCCCTCGCGGAGCCGCGGCTGGTGCCGCTGGGCGACGTGAAGGGCGGACGATATGTCTCCGGAGTCACCGCGCTGGCGGTCGGCTGACCGGGAAATCAAATGTGGTGCACGGATTCCACGGTGTACAGGTGCGGGTCGCACTCGGCCAGGGCCAGGGCGGCGGACATGTGCTCGCGGCATTCCGGGTCGGCCGTCATGGCGTGGAAAGCGTCGGCGCTCGCCCACTGGGAGTAGTTCACCACGCGCGTGCCGTCGGTGCTGGCATGGATGTTCGCGGACACATAGCCCGCCTGGTGGCTCATGGCTTCCTCGGTGGCCGTGGTCAGGACTTTGATCAGGGCCTGCTGTTTCTCCGGGGCGACGGTGAAGACGTTCACCAGGGTGACTACGTCGGCGTCGGTGCTGATGGTCGTCATGGCTTCTCCTCGGGAATGCTCGTGACCGGCAACCGCCATTATGTGTAAGGTTCCTGTCATGGGTCAAGAGACCACGCGACGGCCGGGGCATCTCGTGAAACGGGTACAGCAGGCGTTCCGGCAGGCCTCCGACGAGCTCTTGCGGCCGATCGGGCTGTCGATGGCGCAGTACGCGGTGCTGGCGGCACTGGCGGAGAACCCGGGGGCGTCCTCGGCCGAGCTGGCGCGGCGTTGTTTCGTGACGCGGCAGTCGTTGCGGGACGTCCTGACCGGACTGAAGACGGCCGGGTTGGTCGCGGTTGCCGAGGAAGCGTCGGCCGGGCGGGCGCGGCCGGTGCGGCTCACGACGTCCGGCGAGGCCCGGCTGGAGGAGGCGCATCGGGTGGTCGACGAGGTCGAGGAGCGGATGCTCGCCGGGATGCCGGAGGACGAGCGGCACCGGCTGGCCGAGCTGCTGAGCATCTGCTCGGACAACCTCACGGACCGATGAGTTTTCGGCACCCTGCCGGTCTGCCTCGTATCGGAGCACACGAGGAGGATCCATGGGCAAGGTGCTGTGGCACGTCGCGATGTCGCTGGACGGGTTCGTCGCCGCGGACGGGCATGCGATGGATTGGATGTCGGGCGCGCGCGTCACGCCGGGGGCGCACGAGGAATCCATCGCGCGGGTCGGGGCGATTCTGGGTGGACGGCGCGGCTTTGACGCGCTAGCCGCCCGGGTGCCCGGGGAGGTCGCCAAGCAGCCGTACGGCGGAGCGTGGAGCGGGCCGGTTTTCGTGCTCACGCATCATCCGGAGGACGCCCCGGCCGAGGACGGGGTCACTGTTCTCGACTGCGACGTCCGGGAAGCGGTCGAGATCGGGCTCGCGGCGGCGAGGGGGAAAGATCTTGAGCTGCACAGCCAGGATATCGCGCGGCAATGCGTTGAGCTGGGGATTGTCGAGGAGTTCCGGGTGCATCTCCTGCCGGTGATGCTGGGGTCCGGGGTGCGGTTGTTCGACAATCCGGGCGGGAAACCGGTTCGGTGGGATCGAGTGCACGACGGGGATCCCGCGCTCGCGGCCGACCTGCGGTATCGGCTCGCCGCGGGACACTGAATCCCGGTCAGCGGGACGGATCGGCATCCTAATGGCGTATGGCCACCACGGGATTATTGGTCTATACCATTTGGACAGGGGTTTACCGCCCCTCGGTCCTCACCGTGGAGGTTCCACCTATGCGTCTCCCCTCCCCCCGGAAACTGGCGGTCGCGCTCGGCGGGTTGCTGGCCGTAGCCGGACTCGCGGTCCCGCAGAGCACCGCGGCTGCGGCGAGCGACTCGTCGATCGCGCTCGCGCCCTATGTGGACATGGGCGCGTGGCCGTCGCCCGTGCTGTCTTCGATGGCCGAGCAGAGCGGCATCAAGAGTTTCACCCTCGGCTTCGTCACCGGAGCCGCCTGCAAGGCCAGCTGGTTCGCCGCCTACGACCCTCGCCAGGGATGGCAGTCCGACGAAATCGCGAAGATCCGCGCGGCCGGCGGGGACGTCAAGGTCTCCTTCGGCGGCGCGTCCGGCGTCGAACTCGCGCAGGCGTGCGGCGACGTCACTTCGCTGGTCGGCGAGTACGAAGCGGTGATCAAAGCCTACGACCTCAAGTACATCGACGTCGACATCGAGGGTGCGGCGGTCGCCGACCCCGGTTCGATCAAACTGCGTTCGCAGGCACTGAAAAAGGTGCAGGACGACAATCCCGGGCTCAAGATTTCCCTGACACTGCCGGTGCTTCCGACCGGGCTCACCTCGGACGGGCTGAACGTCGTGACCTCGGCCCGGGACGCGGGCGTCAATCTCGACCTGGTGAACGTCATGGCGATGGACTACTACCAGGGTCCCGGCGACCAAGGGGCCAAGGCGATCCAGGCGGCGCGATCCACACAGGCGCAACTGAAATCGGCGCTCGGGCTGTCCGATGCCGACGCTTGGCAGAAGGTGGGCCTCACGCCGATGCTGGGCGCCAACGATTCGCAGAACGAGATCTTCTACCAGAAGGACGCCAGCGCGGTCGTGAGCTTCGCGCAGAGTGTCCACATGGGAATGCTGTCGTTCTGGGAACTCGGCCGGGACGCGAACGCGTGCAGCGGCCCGCTGTACCGGTGCACGAACATTTCCCAGCAGCCGTACGAATTCTCGAAGATCTTCGCCGGGTATTCCGGCTGACGATGCCGAGCAGCCCGGGCCCGGCGCGGGACCCGGGCTGACTCCGGCACGAGATCAGGGCAGGTAGTACATCGGGTTCGGCAGCTTCACCGGGTGGTCCGCGTAGCCGCCTTCGAGGTCGCTGAACTGGTCGCCGACGTTGAGCACGATGTGCGCGCCGGTCGACTGGATGTGCGCTCGGGTGCCCGACTTGTACTGCACGGTGTCGCAGTTCAGCCCGCACGGCAGATAGTCCGGCGGGGTGGTCTTCGGCTTGAAGTACGCGCCGGCCGGCGTCGGGTAGCCCTCGTTGGCGAGGTTCTTGAGCGACTGCGGGCCCTGCTGGTCGTTGCGGCCGGTCAGGAAGTAAACCCGCACGCCGCGGTCGGCGGCCCACTTCGTCAGCTCCAGCACCGGCTTGTTGGCCTCGAATGTGCCGTCGTCGATGGCTTTCTGCTGCTTCACCGGGTCGAAACCGAAGTCGTTGTCGGCCTCCCAGCCGTAGGTGACCTCGGACGTGTCGTCCACGTCGAGCACGATCGCCGGGTTCTTCACCTTCCCCAGCTTCTGCTGCAGGTACCGCTTCGCGTCGGCGACCACGCGCTTCGTGTCGGTGACGAACCGGCTGGTCTCGGAGTAGTGGTGCTTGCCGGACGCGTCGAGCCAGTCGCCGTAGTACGCCTTGACGTCGTTCTTCACCTGGCCGATGTTGGCCGGTTCGCGGCCGTGCGCCGCGGTGACGGCGTCCGACCCGGCGAGCGCGGTCGCGCCGCCTGCGACAGTGGCGCCGACGGCCGCGGCGGCGGCCAATTTGACGAGAGCGGGAAAACGAGACACAGCGACCCTCCAGTGATGATTCGTCAACCCGCAGAACTTACGCCGCGTTCCCCGGCTTGAAAACCCTCCGTTGGGATGCGTTCGGCCCGGCATACGAACGCCACCGGCGACCGGCCGATCCGGGTCAGCACCACAGTGGACTCTTCGCGACCGCGCGGTTTCAGCTTGCGACGCAGGGCGTCCGGATCCACATCGAGACCGCGGACCAGGATTTCCAGCCGTCCGACGTCGAGCTTCTTCAACGCCTGCCCGAGCGTCTTTTCGCGGTACGGCAATTGCTCCAGCACCCGGAAGGCGCGCACGCCGGGTGGCGGCGTGTCGCCGGTGAGGTAGGCGATGCGTTCGTCCAGCTGCCACAAGCCGTGCCGCGCCGCGTAATGACGCACGAGTCCGGCCCGCACGACCGCGCCGTCCGGGTCGATGAGCCACTCCCCCGCCGCCCGCACGGGAATGTCGTCCGGTTCCGCGTCGGTGAGAGTCCACTGTGCACCGTCCGAACGCAGCACTGTCGCTCGGCGGGCGACACCGGACGAGAGCCCTCGCCACAGGCAGGCTTCGCGGACTTGGCCGTCGAGCGACACGAGTTCCACCTCGTCCGCCCACGCTGCGATGGAGAAATCCATGCCGGGCGCGCATTTCACCGACAGGACCCGGCCGGGACAGGCGGCCACGAGCGCGTCGAGCGGCGGCAGGAAGTCAGCCGGACGCCACACCCGGCGGCCAGCGGAGTCGCGGCGAGCCGGATCGGCGACCACGGCGGTGTCACGGGAAACCGGGCGCAAGGCGTCGGCCCGCGCGACGAGCGGCGAGACTCCGGCGACGGAAGCGTTGTGCTGAGCCATTTCCAGTCGCACCGGGTCCACATCGGACCCGATTGCCACCGAAGCGACCTGAGACAGTTCAACCAGGTCCGCGCCTACCGAGCACGTAACGTCATGCACGGCGAGGCCCGCCAGCCGCGAAGCCCGATGCCGGGCCACTGGCGTAGCGCTCGCCTGCTGCAAGGCGTCGCCAGTGAAAAGCCATTCTTCGGAAGAAGCCAGTTTCAGCACCGATTTACGCCGCAACGCAACGGTTTCCAGCACCGGGGAAGCGTGCTCCCCGGCGAGACGACGAGCCGTCGTGACGTCCGCGATCCGCGAGCCGTCCAATGTGGAGCACTCGGCGAGCGCCGCCCGTCCCGCGGCGGAACGCAGGAAGGCGACGTCGTCGAGCGTGAAACTGTAGGGCAATTCAGGACGGCCGCTTGGTCCCGGTGATCATCACGTTGTAGAACAGCTCGCGCGGCAGCACCTTCGACAGCAGCTTCTTGTCCAAAGCGGACAGTCGCAGCCACAGGTGGTAGGCGAACAGCCGCCAGCGCACGGTGAGCTTCTCCTGCGGCACCGCGGCCTCGAAGGTGCGGATCGGCCAGCCGGCCAGCGCCGCCGAGAACTCCTCGGTGACCGCGCGGACGTCCTGCGCGCCGGCGCCGCGCGCCATCGTTTCCAGCTCCGACGGGTCGAAGGTGTGGATGTCGACCACCGCCTCCAGCGCCGCCGCGCGCGAGGATTCGTCCAATTCCGACTGCGGACGCCGCCAGCCGCTCAGCGCGGGCAGCTTGGTGATGTTCGTGGTGAGGTACCAGGTGAACTGGCCGAGCCGGCGCGCGTAGCGGTCGCCGATTTTCGTCGGCTCGCCGGCGAACACGAACCGCCCGCCCGGCTTGAGCACGCGCAGCACCTCGCCGAACGCCTGGCGCACGTCCGGGATGTGGTGCAGCACCGCGTGCCCGACCACGAGGTCGAACGTGTTGTCGTCGTACGGGATCCGCTCCGCGTCGGCGACCCGGCCGTCGACGTCCAGACCGAGGCCTTCGGCGTTGCGCAGCGCGACCTGCACCATGCCCGGCGACAGGTCGGTGACCGAACCCTTCTTCGCGACGCCGCCCTGCATCAGGTTCAGCAGGAAGAACCCGGTGCCGCTGCCCAGTTCCATCGCGTGCTGGTACGGCTGGCCGTCGTCGCCCGCCACCGCGTTGAACACGTCAGCGGCGTAGGAGATGCAGCGCTCGTCGTAGGAAATGGACCACTTCTCGTCGTACGTCCCGGCTTCCCAGTCGTGGTAGAGGACGTTCGCGAGCTTCGGGTCGGCGTAGGCCGCCTTGACCTCGTCTTCGGTGGCGTGCGGGTTCGGCGCCGGGTCGGACACGGCAGTCACTTCCCCTCGAAACTGGCTTTGCCGGGGCCGTTGTCGATGAACGACTGCATGCCGTTGCGCTGGTCCTCGGTCGCCCACAGCGCGGTGAACAGCTGCGTTTCGATCTTCAGGCCGGTGGCCAGGTCGACGTCGAGGCCGGAGTCGATGGCGGCCTTGGCCGCGCGCAGCGCCACCGCCGGGCCGTTCGCGAACTGCGAGGCCCACTTGCGCGCCGCCGCGTACACGTCGTCCGGGGCCACGACCTCGTCGACGATGCCCAGCTTGAGCGCCTCCTCGGCCTTCACGAACCGGCCGGTGAAGATCAGGTCCTTGGCCTTGCTCGGGCCGATCAGCCGGGTCAGCCGCTGCGTGCCGCCCGCGCCGGGGATGATGCCGAGCTGGATCTCCGGCTGGCCGACCTTGACGTTGTCGCCGGCGATCCGCCAGTCCGCGGTCAGCGCCAGTTCGAGGCCGCCGCCGAGGGCGTAGCCGGTGATCGCGCAGACGACCGGCTTCGGGATGTTCGCGACCCGGGCGAGCGACGCGGTCAGCTCGGCGCCGAACTTCGCGATCTCCGGGTAGGCGCGGGAGGCCATCTCCTTGATGTCCGCACCGCCGGCGAAGGTCTTCTCGCCGCCGTAGAGGATCACCGCGCGCACGTCGTCGCGGTCGGACGCCTCGCGCGCGGCCTCGGCGAGCTCGGCCTGCACCTGGTTGTTCAGCGCGTTGACCGGCGGCCGGTCCAGCCGGATCGTGCCGACCCCGCCCTCGACCTCCAGGGTTACGAACTCTCCCACGGGATTCCTCCTCGTTGACGATCTGACAGCAGGCTACCGGCCGGTAAGGACAACTTACCGGCGGCGGGCGAAGAACCGCTCGCCCGAACGCTGCAGCACCAGGTCCTGGTCGAACGTCTTGGACAGGTTCTCGCTGGTGATCACCTCGTCCACCAGCCCGGACACCACCGCGCGGCCCTCCCGCAGCAGCAGCGCGTGGGTGAACCCGGGCGGGATCTCCTCGACGTGGTGGGTGACCAGCACCATCGCCGGCGCGTCCGGGTCCATCGCGAGCACCGACAGCCGGGCCACGAGGTCCTCGCGGCCGCCGAGGTCGAGACCGGCGGCGGGCTCGTCGAGCAGCAGCAGCTCCGGGTCGGTCATCAGCGAACGGGCGATCAGCACGCGCTTGCGCTCGCCCTCGCTCAGCGTGCCGAACGTGCGCTCGGCCAGGTGCGCGATGCCGAGCGTGCCGAGCAGTTCGGTCGCCCGGTCGAGGTCCATCCGGTCGTACTGCTCGCGCCAGCGGCCCATCACCGCGTACCCGGCGCTGACCACCACGTCGCCGACGAGCTCGTCGCCGGGCACGCGCTGGGCGATCGCGGCGGAGGTGAACCCGATGCGCGGGCGCAGGTCGAAGATGTTCACCTTGCCGATGCGGTCGCCGAGCAGGTCGACGGTGCCGGAGGTGGGGTGCAGTTCGGCGGCGGCCAGGCGCAGCAGGGTGGTCTTGCCCGCGCCGTTCGGGCCGAGCACCACCCATCGCTCGTCCAGCTCGACCGCCCAGTCGAGGGCCGCGAGGAGGTCGTTTCCGGTACGGCGGACGCCGACACCGGACATCCGCACGACGAGATCGTCAGGATCGCTGGGCAGGATCGGCTCGCTCACGAGCCTATTGTGGCGGTCGCCCGGGCGCGGGCGCGCACCCGCCCGGGGCTAACGGCGCGCCGGGTGTCCAGCCGCTGGGACGAGCGGCCGTGAGCGCGGCGCTGTGGCAGCATCCCCGGCATGTTCAGGTCCGCGCGCCCCGTGTTGTGGCGCCGTCGCGCGATCGACCTGCTCCTGGTCGCTTCCAGCGGATGTAGCCGGGCGCGGCACGCACGCTGATCCTTTGTCGGCGTGCCGCGCTGCCTCGCGTCCCGGCACCGACTCATTCCAGGAGCACTCGCGTTGACCACGTCCATCGTCCGTCCGGAAGTCGAAATCCACCCCCAGCTGACCGATCCGCTGCTGCCCGAACTGCTGCACCCGTCGCGGCTGCTGTGGACGCCGCGCGAGCTGGCCGACCTCACCCGCACAATCACCACCGAACTGACCACCAGCCTGCGCGAGGTCCTGCGCTTCGACGAGGACCAGCGCTGGTGGGCGCGCCTCGCGCTGACCGACGGCGTCGAACTGTGGCTGCTGTCGTGGCTGCCCGGCCAGCACACGAAACCGCACGACCACGGCGGCGCGTCGGGCTCGTTCACCGTGCTGCAAGGCGAACTCGGCGAGGAGTACCGCTATCCCGGCGGCCCGGTGCGCCGCCGCACGCACGCCGCCGGGCAGGGCATCGGCTTCGGTGCCGGGCGCGCGCATCAGGTGCTCGGCGTCGGCAGCGAACCGGCGGCCAGCGTGCACGCCTACTCGCCGCCGCTGGTGCCGACGCGCGAGTACACGAGCCTTGCCGACGTGCCTAACGAGATCCCGCCGCTTCCTGCCATTGTGCGGTCATGACCGCACTTGACGGTTTTCTCGCCGACGCCCGGTCCGCCTTGGACCGGGCGAACCCGGCGCGCGCCGCCGGCTTGCAGGCCGAGGGCGCGCTGATCGTCGACATCCGGCCGTACGCCAACCGGCTCGCCGAAGGCGAGATTCCCGGGTCGGTGGTGGTCGAGCGGATCCATCTGGAGTGGCGGCTGGCCCCGGAAAGCGAGTGGCGGCTGCCGGGGGTTACGGCGGAGACGGTCGCGGTGGTGGTGTGCAACGAGGGGTACGCCTCCAGCCTGGCGGCGGCGGATCTGCAGCGGCTGGGGCTGGTCAAGGCGACAGATCTCGCGGGCGGGTTCCGGGCTTGGGCGGCGGCTGGGCTGCCGGTGCGCGAAGGCGGGTCGCCCGCGGTCCCATGAGTGCCTCCATGCCTCGTTGGGTGCATCTGAGGCACCCGACGAGGCATTGTCAGCAGCTGTGGTGTGCGGCTTCGCAACGGCGATGCGCAGAACCGGCGGGCCGCGCCCGGCCGGGGGGACAACCTCACTCTGCCGTTGGGGTGATCAAGCGAGCACGACTCGGGCCAGCTCCGCCGGGCTGGCCAGCAGCGGGTGTTTCGGCAGCACCCGCACCGTGTAGCCGACCGAACCCGCTCGCGGGAGGCGCAGGGTCGCGGCGAACGCGCCGATTCCGTCCGGCGGCATCGGGACCTGCACCGCGTCCGCGAGTTCGTCCCCGTCGCCGACCTGGCCCACCACGGCTTGGATGTCCACTTCGGACGGTTCGAGTCCGGCCAGGTCGATCCGGGCGCGGATGGTGACCTCGGTGCCCACCACGAGGCGTTCGGTGTGGTCGTACTGGAGTTCGGCGTCGAAGATCCGCACGCGCGGCCACGCGACGTCCAGTTTGGTCCGGTAGTCGGCCAGCGAAAGCGCGCCCTGGTGGCCGTTGCCGGTGGCGGCGGCGACCATCCTCGACGCGGGCAGGTAGCCGGAATCCACGTACTCGCGGACCATTCGCGACGCCTGCACGCGCGGGCCCAGCGTTTCGAGCGTGTGCCAGACCATCGCGAGCCAGCCGGTCGGCACTCCGTCCTCGCCGGTGTCGTAGTAGAGCGGCGCGATCTGCTGGCCGAGCAGGTCATACAGTGCCGCGGCTTCGAGGTCGTCGCGGCGGAGCGGGTCGGTGACGCCGTCCGCGGTGGGGATGGCCCAGCCGTTGGAGCCGTCGTAGCACTCGTCCCACCAGCCGTCCTTGATGGACAGGTTCAGGCCGCCGTTGAGCGCCGACTTCATGCCCGACGTGCCGCACGCCTCCAGCGTCCGCACGGGGTTGTTCAGCCACACGTCGCAGCCGCGGTAGAGGTAGCGGGCCATCGACATGTCGTAGTCCGGCAGGAACACGATGCGGTGGCGCACCTCGGGATCGTCGACGAACCGCACGATCTGCTGGATCAGCTGCTTGCCGTTCTCGTCGGCGGGATGCGATTTGCCGCCGATCACGATCTGGATCGGCCGCTTCTCGTCCAGCAGCAGCGCGCGCAGCCGGTCCGGGTCGCGCAGCATCAGCGTGAGCCGCTTGTACGTCGGCACGCGGCGGGCGAAGCCGACGGTCAGCACGTCCGGGTCGAAAACGCGGTCGGTCCAGCCCAGTTCCAGCGCTGACGCGCCGCGCTGCATCCACGCCGTCCGCACCCGCCGCCGGACCTCGCCGACCAGCTTCTCCCGCAGTTCCCGGCGCAGTTCCCACAGCTGCTGGTCGCTGACGCCGTCGCGCAGCGAACTGTCCGGCGTGCGGCCTTCGTGGCCGAACTCCTCGTGGTTGCCGCCGAGCAGCGCGCTCAGCTCGCGCGCCACCCAGGTCGGCCCGTGCACGCCGTTGGTGATGGACGCGATCGGCACCTCGGCGTCGTCGAAACCGGGCCACAGGCGGGAAAACATCCGGCGCGTGACGCGGCCGTGCAGCTCGGAGACGCCGTTTGCACGTTGTGCCAGACGCAGTCCCATGTGCGCCATGTTGAACAAGCCGGGGTTGTCCTCCGCGCCGAGTTGCAGCACGCGGCGGACATCGACGTCCGGGACGAGCCTGCCGTCGGAGAAATAGCGCTGCACGAGATCGACCGGGAAGCGGTCGATGCCCGCGCTGACCGGCGTGTGCGTGGTGAACACGGTGCCGGCGCGGACCGCGGGTAATGCCTCGTCGAAGGCGAGGCCGTCGGACTGGATGATCTCGCGGGCGCGCTCCAGCCCGAGGAATCCGGCGTGGCCCTCGTTGGTGTGGAACACCTTCGGCTGCGGATGCCCGGTCAGCTCGCAGAACTTCCGCACCGCGCGGAATCCGCCGATGCCGGCCAGGATCTCCTGCCGGATGCGGTGGTCGGCGTCGCCGCCGTACAGCCGGTCGGTGACCGAGCGGAGGTCCTCGTCGTTGGCCTCGATGTCGGTGTCGAGCAGCAGCAGCGGGATCCGGCCGACGCGCGCCCGCCACATCTGCGCGCGCAGGTCGCGCCCGCCGGGCATGGCGACCTCGACCAGCACCGGGCGGCCGCCCTCGGTGACCAGCTCCAGCGGGAAGGCGTTCGGGTCGATCACCGGGTAGTGCTCGACCTGCCAGCCGTCCAGCGACAGGCCCTGGCGGAAGTAGCCGGACCGGTACAGCAGGCCGACGCCGACCATCGGGACGCCGAGGTCCGAGGCCGCCTTGAGGTGGTCGCCGGCGAGCACGCCGAGGCCGCCGGAGTAGTTGGGCAGCGCCTCGGTGACCCCGAATTCCATCGAGAAGTACGCGACCGCTCGCGGCAGGCCGTCGTCGGTGCGCCGCTGGTACCAGCGCGGTTCGGTCAGGTAGCGCTCCAGCCCGGCCGCCGCCTCGCGGGTGCGGCTCAGGAAGTCCTCGTCCTTCGCCAGTTTCTCGAGCCGCTCCGGCGGCAGCGCGGTGAGCATGCGCAGCGGGTCGCGGATCTTGTTGAACAGTTCGGCGTCCATCGAGGCGAACAGGTCGCGCGTCGGCGGATGCCAGGTCCAGCGAAGGTTGGTCGCGAGCGCCCCGAGCCCGGCGAGCGGCTCGGGCAGGCTGGCGCGGACGGTGAACCGGCGGACTGCACGCATGGTCAGCGACGATATCCGGCCCGCTTCGCGCGCGCTCGCACCCCGCTTCGGGGATTGTCCGCGCGTTCCGCCATCCGGGTCAGTAATGTCCGGGTTCGTTGTCGGACGCGGATGGGGAACGAGGGAACATGAGCCGAGGGGGACGCCGGTACGCGCTGGTCGCGCTGGTCGCGGCGACCGTGCTGGGGACAGCCGGGTGCGGGGACAAGGCTCCTCCGGCGACGCCGGGCGCCGGGAACGTCGCCGGGCTGCCGGTCACGCACTTCGAGAGCGGGCTGCGGTCCGGCGCGCCGCGGCCGGACTTGCGGGTGCGCAACGCCAGCGGCGGCGAGGACGACCAGCTCGCCACCGCCGCGATCGCGGACGTGCAGGCGTACTGGACCGAGGCGCTGCCCGCGGAGTTCGGCGGCAAGCGGTTCGAGCCGGTCAAATCGCTGCTGTCGTACGACTCGAAGCGCGACACCGAGGACACCGCGTGCGGCAGCGTCAAGCAGCTGGTGAACGCGTTCTACTGCGCGGGTGACGATTCGGTGGCGTGGGACCGCGGCGTGCTGCTGCCGATGCTGCGCAAGCGGTTCGGGCCGATGTCGGTGGTGACCGTGCTGGCGCACGAGTTCGGCCACGCGATCCAGTACCGGCTCGGGGCCGCGGCGGGGATTTCGAAGTCGACGCCGACCGTGGTGAAGGAGCAGCAGGCGGACTGTTTCGCCGGCGGGTACTTCCGGTGGGTCGCCGAGGACAAGAGCAAGTTCTACCGGGTGTCGACCGCGGAGGGGCTGGACCAGATCCTGGCCGCGATGTTCTTCATCCGCGACCAAGCCGGGACCAGCGCGACAGACCGGCAGGCGCACGGCACGGCGTTCGACCGGACGTATGCGTTCCAGGCCGGGTTCGAGAAGGGGCCGAAGGAATGCGCGGGGATGAACGCGCAGAACGTGCAGAAGCGGTTGACTGAGCGGCCGTTCGACCGCGACGACAAGGGCAAGGGCGACGCCCGGTTCGACGAGCAGCGGGTGGCGGATCTGAAGGCCAGCCTCGACGAGGCGTTCAAGGGGGCTGGGGTGCAGGGGCCGCAGTTCCGGGCCGGGGCGGGCAGCTGTCCCGGCGGGCCCAGCACCCCGCCCGCGTCTTATTGCCCGAACGACAACACGGTGACTTTCGATCAGCGGGCGCTGGAGAAGCTGGCCGAGCCGGTGGACCAGGAAGCCGAGATGGCTGGCCGGGCCGGGGGCGGGCTGGGCGACTTCGCCGCTTTCGCCGAGCTGGCGTCGCGGTATGCGGTGGGGGTTCAGAAGGGCGTGGGGGCGTCGATCGACACGCCCAACGCCGGGTTGCGGACGGCTTGCCTCGTGGGGGCTTGGGCGGCGTTCTCGAACAACCCGGCCGGGAAGGTGAAGCTGCGGCTGTCGTCCGGGGACCTGGACGAGGCGATCGCGGATCTGCTCCGGCCGGACGGGCTGGTGTCGGCGAACGTGAACGGGGAGCGGCCGGACAGCGGGTTCGACCGGGTCGAGGCGCTGCGCCGCGGCTACCTCGAAGGGTCGTCTTCCTGCTCGAAGCTGTACGCCTGAGCCAGACAGCGAAAAGGGCCGCACCGGAACTGTCCGGTGCGGCCCTTCTTGTCAGCTCAGAACAGCGCGCTCGCCAGGTCGCGGCGGGCCTTCGCGACGCGCTCGTCCGCGGGGTCGAAGAGTTCGAACAGCGCGACCAGGTGTTCGCGGACGCGGTTGCGGTCGTCCCCGGCGGTGCGGCGGACGACGTCGACCAGGCGGCGGAACGCGCCTTCCACGTCCTGGTCCGCGATGTCCAGGTCGGCGGCCGCGAGCTGGGCGCCGATGTCCTTCGGGTCGGCTTCGGCCTTCTCGCGGGCGCTCGGGTCGGCGGCTTCGGCGCGAGCGGTGAACTTGACCTGGGCCAGCGCGTTCTTCGCCAGTTCGTTGGCCGGTTCGGCGTCCAGGATGCGCTCGTACGCGGCCTGCGCGGCGGCGTAGTCGCCCTGCTCGAAGGCTTCCTCGGCCTCGGTGAAGCGCGGGTCTTCCGGTTCTTCGACCGGGCCGCGGGCTTCTTCGGCCGCGCGGATGCCGGGCAGGCGGTCGCGCAGGGCGTCGAGCAGCGAGCCCAGCCACTTGCGGATCTCCGGCTCCGGCAGCGCGCCGGAGAAGGCGTCCACGGGCTGGCCGCCCGCGATCGCGACCACGGTCGGGACCGATTGCGCGCCGAACGCCTGCGCGATGCGCGGGTTCGCCTCCACGTCGACCTTCGCGAGCACCCAGGTGCCGCCGCTCTCGCCCGCCAGCCGCTCCAGCACCTCGGTCAGCTGCTGGCACTGTTCGGAGAACCCGGCCCACAGGTCGACGACCACGAGCTGGTTGAGGGAGAGTTCGACGACGGACTGGAAGGTCGCCTCGGTGACCTCGAGCACCGTGTCCGACGGAGGGGCGGACGCGCCGCCCGGCTGTCCTGCCCCCGAAGGCGGCTGGTTCCGGGACGCCTCCGCCCTGGCTTTGAGCGCGGACAGGTCGACCGCGCCGGACAACGCGGCGGACATGGCCGCTGAGTTCGCTGCAGATCCGCGTGGGTGTGTCACGCCCTCCATCCTGGCACGCCTCGCCGCGACAGTTCAGCGGCAGCCCCGAGGTTCGCTTTTGGCATGAGCACTTCCCTGAGGCATGCTCTGCGCGAGGACAACGAGGAGGCCGCAGGATGCTCAGCCGGCGCAACGTCACGGTGGCCGTCGCCGTCGTGGTCGCGGTGGCGTGGATCGCCAGCATCACGGTGACCGTCGCGCACCAGGACCCGCCCGGCGCGGCGTCCCCGCCGGAACTGCGCACGGAGCTGAGCGCCGCGCTGAGCGGGCGGGACGCGGACGCGCTCGCCGGGCTCTTCGACGTCCCCGGCTCCGGCGGCGACGACCTCGCCAAGGACTACGTCAGCGTCCTCAAGGACGGCAACGCACGCGACATCTCCGTGCAGCTCGCGCCGGACGAGCATGCTCCCACCACCGCCATCGTGCACGGGAAAACCGGGGCAGGCGAGCAGTTCAGCTACCGGCTCGCGGTGACCAGCGCCAAGGGACGCTGGACCGTCGCGTTCACGCCGCCGATTCCGTAGCTCAGTCCTCGCGCAGGTGCGCTTCCACGCGCTCGACCTTGGCGGTGAGCTGGCCGGTGTCGTAACCGGGGCGGAGGTCGGCCTTCAGCACCAGCCCGACGCGCGCCGAGCCCTCGCCCGCGGCCTCCACCGCCTTCTTCACCACGGCCATGACTTCGTCCCACTCGCCCTCGATCTCGGTGAACATCGAGCTGGTCGAGTTCGGCAGCCCCGATTCGCGCACCACCTTCACCGCGCGCGAGACGGCCTCGCTCACTCCGCCGTCCGGTTCCCCCGCCGAGGGGCTCACGCTGAACGCGACGATCATGCCGGCTTCCTTTCCCTGTTCTCGCAGGGCGACCCCCACGACCGGGGTACCCGCTGGTAGCTTCGGTTGCCATGAACCGTCCGCTGCCGTTCGATCCGATCGCCCGTGCCGCGCAGCTGTGGGAAGACCGGATCGGCCCGGCCGGAACCATGGCCGCGGTCACCGGTGTGATGCGGGTGCAGCAGATCATCCAGTCCGCGGTCGACGGCGCTCTCAAGCCGCACGGCCTCACCTTCGCCCGCTACGAGGCGCTAGTGCTGCTCACCTTCTCCCGCAACGCGCGGCTGCCGATGCGGGTGATGGGCGAACGGCTGCAGCTGCATCCCACCAGCGTCACCAACATAGTGGACCGGCTTGAGCGCGACGGGCTCGTGAAGCGCGTGCCGCACCCCACCGACCGGCGCACCACGCTCGTCGAGATCACCGAGGAGGGCCGCGCGCTGCGGGAAACCGCCACCGCCGCGGTCACCGGCATCGATTTCGGGCTCACCGGGCTCACCGGGCGGCAGGTGGAGCAGCTGACCGAACTGCTCACCAAGGTCCGCAAGTCCGCGGGCGATTTCACCTCGTAACGCACTCGCGCCTCGTGAGTGGCAACCCCGGTTCTCACCGGGACCAGCACTCACGAGGCGCGAGGGATAACGGAAGGTCAGGCGCTGACCGGCTCCGCGGCGCGCACGAAGAGCCCGACGCCGCCGTGGGTCAGCCGCTGCGGGCCGTCGAGCTTGCCATTGCGCAGGGCCCACTTCTCGAACAGCCAGGTGAACAGCGGCGGAATGCTCGCGAGCAGCGCCAGCACCAGGGTCTTGCCCCGCCAGCCCAGCGGCTTCGCCACGGACAGGGAGACGATCACGTACAGGGCGAAGACGACGCCGTGCACCATGCCGAGGACGGGCACGCCGCCCTCGTTAGACGCGTCGACGACGTACTTGAGAAACATCCCGATCAGCAAGCCGAGCCAGGACAGGGCCTCGGCGACTGCGGCCACGCGGAACACGAGAGCGGCCTTGCTGGACACGACATCCTCCTGTGCGTCACCCGGTGCGTGCTGACTGCACACACAAAAAACTCGTCCGACGCGACTGTCCAAGGCGGACGGAAACCGCCTGGCGTCAACAGCACTGTCGAACGGGTATGAGACCAGTGTGAGGCGTGACCGGCCTCACCGGAACACCGGGGCCCGTGACTCTGGTCACGAGCGATCGCGGCAAAGGTCTGCACCAATTCCGGGCAGGGGCGGAGAACGGGCGGGAAATGCCCGGTTAACGGGGAAGACCGCCTCCCGATCCCAGGATCCGGGAGGCGGTCTTCACCGACTGTCCTACAGCGATCACTAACCGGCACAAGGAGAAGGCGGTGCGGAGGAGCGTGACGTTCCCCACGTGGCCTTCGGCGCGTCGGCCGTCAGGGTGAAGTCCAGAGTGGACCCGCGGCGCAGTTGTTCGAGGCTGACGAACGTTTTGTCCGACGCCGTGCCGTTGACACGCAGCCCGGAGACGTACTGCAATTGCGCCCCGTTCGCGCCGCGCGCGTTGATGGTGAAGTCGCGGCCGTTGGACAGGTGCAGCACGGACTTGGCGAACCGCGGTGCGTTCAGCACGAAGTTGCCGGTGCCGGGGACGGCCGGGTAGAGGCCGAGCGCGCTGAAGACGTACCAGGCGGACATGGTGCCGAGGTCGTCGTTGCCGGTGACGCCGTTGGGGGCGTTCGTGAACAGCGTGTGCGCGGCCCGCACCACCGCGGAGGTCTTCCACGGCTGTCCGGTGAGCGTGTACATCCACGGCGAGTGCAGATCGGGCTCGTTGTTGGGGTTGTAGCGGAACTGCTTGTAATAGTCGTACGGGCCGACGACCCACTCCTCGTGCGCGGTCTTCGCCGGGTCCTTCACGAGGTCGTCGTAGGCGAAGAAGTCGTCGAGCCGTTTGCCCGCGTTGGCCGCGCCGCCCATCTTCGCGACCAGGCCGGGCACGTCCTGCTGCACCAGCCACTGGTACTGCCACGCCGTGCCCTCGTGGAAGCCGTCCTGGCCTTGCGGGCTGTACGGGCCGTCGGCTGGGGTGTACCAGCTGCCGCCGGTGACCTTCGGACGGAAGTAGCCGGTGAAGCCGCGGTCGGCCACGGACGGATCCCACAGCGTCGAGTACGTCCGGCCCTTGGCAGCCAGTTGCTTCGCGTCTTGCTTGCGGCCGAGCGCGGAGGCCATCACCGAGAGGGAGCAGTCGGCGAGGGCGTATTCGAGGGTCGCGGACGCGCCGTGTGCCGGGTCGGTGTCCTGGCCCTTCTTCGGGAAGTCCGGGTCGTACTGGACGAATCCGCCGGCCTGGTAGCTCGCGTTGCCGGAGCGGCCTTGGAACGGCGATGACGCGGGCGGGATCTGGCGGGAGTTCTGCAACAGTGCTTGGTAGGCGTGCATTTCGTCGCCGCTCAGCGCGCCGAACCGCCACAGGTCGACCAGGAACGGCGTGACCGGATCGCCCGTCATGGTGTTCGTTTCCTGGCTCGCGTACGCCCAGCGCGGGAGCCAGCCACCTTGGTCGTGGATGGCGAGGAGGCTCTTCGCGATGTCCCTTGCCCGGTCCGGTTTCAGCAGGGACAGCAGCTGGTTCTGCGAGCGGTAGGTGTCCCAGAGGGAGAAGAAGTCGTAGTACGTCCAGCCGATCGCGCGGTGGATCTTCTTGTCGAAACCGTAGTACCGGCCGTCGGCGTCGTTCGCGGTCAGTGGTTGCAGGAAGGCGTGGTAGAGCGAGGTGTAGAAGACCGTCCGGTCGTCCGGGTTGCCGCCCGTGATGTCCACACTGGACAGTTCGCGTCGCCAGGCGCGCTGCACGTCGTTCTTCACGGCCTCGAACGGGCGGACGCGCGAGGCGGCGAGGTTCGTGTCCGCGCCGCGAGCGTCCACTTGGGAAATCGACGTGGTGGCCGTGACTTGGCCGCCCTTCGGGAAGGTCAGCCACGCGCCGCGCAGGCCCGCACCGCCTTGTGCCGAGCGGCTTCCGGGTGTGCCGCCGTCCGGCGACCAGGTGCCGTAGGAGGAGAACGGCTGGTCGAATTTCGTGGTGAAGTAAGTGGTGTAGGGCTTGCCGCCGCAGAAGGCCTGCGATTCGACAGTACCCGCGATGGTGTGG
This sequence comes from Amycolatopsis rubida, assembly GCF_900115345.1. Taxonomy (GTDB): domain Bacteria; phylum Actinomycetota; class Actinomycetes; order Mycobacteriales; family Pseudonocardiaceae; genus Amycolatopsis; species Amycolatopsis rubida. The sequence goes on from NZ_FOWC01000004.1 coordinate 220,766, forward strand.
TCGTCGACGATCCGGACGCTGCTGCCGCTGACCGGTTCCTTCGCGTTGGCCTGCCCGACGTTCACGAAAACGTTCGCCGGACCGGATTTGTCGAAGGAATACCGTTCAACGCCGCTGCGGGTGCTGGCCGTCGTTTCGACGTCGATGCCGCCGTAGCCAGTGAGATGCACCTTGTAGTAGCCGGGTTTGCCGACCTCGCCTTCGTGCGTGTACGGCGCGGCGTACTTGGCTTGGTCGAAGGTCGCTGGTTTGCTGGTGTCGAACGCCGCGCCCGGGCCGATGTCTCCGGTGGTGGGCAACATGGACACCAGGCCGCCCTGTTCCCAGCAGCCCGCGCCGGACAGGAAGAAATGGCCGAAGCCGCGGATCGCGGTGTCGGTGTAGAGATATCCGGCGTAATGCGTGGTGATCGGGCTGGATTGCACCATGCCGAACGGCGCGGACGCTCCCGGGAAGGTGTTGCCCTCGTCCTGCGTGCCGATGAACGTGTTCACCGCGTCCAGCGGATCGGCCGGTCGCGCTTGTGCCGCGACGGGCGTGAGCGCCGCCGCGGTGACAGCGAGCGCCATCGCACCCGCCAAAACCCTGCTCCTCATGGAACTCCTCTGGGAAAAGTCCGTGAGGGGAACCCTGAGGGAATCTGATTCCCTCAGGGTTCCCCTCACCGAAGGTCAGCCCGCGGCGATGGCGAACACGTGCATCGAGCCGCCGGTGACGCCGCTCGGCAGTGTCACGCTCGCGACGGTTTTGCCCGCGTCCAGCGTGATCGGCGCGGTGGCGAACACCATCGTGCGGATCTGCTGCGGGTCGCCGCCCGCGGAGTTGCGGTACGGGGTGGACAGGACGATCCGGTTGCCGAACGCCGGCTGCGCTCCGCCGCCGCCAAGGGTCCAGTCGGAGAACCCGACGGTGGCGGTGGACTTGCTGCCGTCGGTGTAGGTGACGGTGAGCGTGCCTTGGGCGTTGCCGTTGCTGGCGGAGCCGAGCAGCGCGAGCCGTCCCGAACCGGTCAGGTTGACCGTCTGGCCCGCGGCCACGACGTTGTCCGGATCGCCTGCCGGGAACGACGGCCAGGTGAAGTTCAGCCCGTCGCTCGACACTGTGCCGCCTGGCTTGGCACCGGCCTTGGCCAGCGCGTCCGTCGAATAGCTCCAGCCGCCGCCGTCGAAGTTCCCGGCCGCCGAGTTCGCGTCCGGCGACAGGCCCGTGTTGTTCACCGTGGCCAGCCAGCTGTTCGGCTTCGCCACCAGGACGGTCAGCACCGCCTGGACGTCCGCCAGGCCCGGAGAGGAGAAGGTGACCGGGATCCGGCGCGGACCGTCGGAGGTGCCCGCCGGAACGCTCACCGTCACCTCAGCGTGGCCCTTGCCCGCCGCCGGGACCTGGACGGAACCGGTCGCGGGCGTGAGCGTGATGCCGTCCGCGCTGCCCGCGGAGTAGGTCCAGGTCTTCGCCGTGCCGGACAGATCCTGCACGCCCACCGAGGCGGTCGAGGTCGTGCCAGCGGGCACCACCGCGCGTGCCGGGTCCACAAAGGACAGGCTCGGCTTCTCCTGTTCGCGGAACGACGGCGGTGCGTCAGCCGGAGCGGAACCCCACGCGGTCGCGGACGTCGAGCGAGTGAAGTCCAGCTTGCCGCCCTGCGAGAGCAGCCCCTCCGACAGCCACGCCTTGCTGGCCGCACCGCCGTTCACCTTCAGGCTGCTGGTGTACTCACCGGTGCCGGGAGCGTTGACGGTGATCTTCTTGCCCGCTCCGGTGGTCACCTCGGCGTGCGCGAATCGCGGCGTGGTCAGCACGGTTTCGGCGCGGCCCGGGATCTCCGGGTAGACGCCGAGCGCGGACCAGACGTACCAGGACGACATCTGCCCGAGGTCGTCGTTGCCGATCAGGCCTTCCGGACGCGGGTTGTACAGCTCGTCCATCGCCCGGCGCACGATGTTCTGCGTCTTCGCCGGAGCACCGGCGAACGAGTACACGTACGGCGCGTTCGAGTTCGGCTCGTTGCCCAGGAACGCGTACGGCTCATGGGTTCCGGCGTTCAGCTTCGTGAAGAAGGTGTCCAAACGCGACTGCGTGGCGGTGGTGCCGCCGAACGCGGTCACGAGACCGGCGAGGTCGTACGGGACCATCCAGTCGTACTGCGCGCCGTTGCCCTCGACCCAGCCCTGCGAGCTGGCCGGGTCGTAGTTCCCGGAGAACGAACCGTCCGCGTTGCGCGGCTGCAGATGTCCGCTGCCCGGGTTGTAGAGGTTCTGCCAGTTCTGCGCGCGCTTCATGAACGTCGTGTACGTGGCGCTGTCGCCGAGCCGCTTCGCGAACTGGGCGATGGCGAAGTCCGCGCTCGCGTACTCCAAGGTGTCCGCCGCCGCGCCGGGCACGTAGCCGAGCCGCTGGTAGTCCTGCAGACCCGGCCGCTCGGTGTAGCCCTGCGTCGGCTGCGTCGCGCCCTTGATCATGAGCAGCAACGCTTTCTGCGCGTCGAAGTCACGCGCGCCGAACGCGTAGGCGCTGGAAATGATGATGTGGTACGGGTCCCCGTTCATCACGCCGGTGTAGTCGTTCGCCACCGTCCAGCGGTCCCACGAACCGCCTTGTTCGGCGAAGGCCATCATCGAGCGCACGAGGTCCGAGGTCTGCTTCGGCGCGATCGTAGCCAGCAGCGGGACCTCCGAACGGTAGATGTCCCAGCCGGAGATGTTGGTGTACACCGCGTGGCCGCGTTCGGCCTGGTGGATCCGGCCGTCGAAGCCCGGGTAGCGACCGTCCACATCGGAAAACACGTTCGGCTGGACCAGCGAGTGGTACAGCGAGGTGTAGAACGTCGTGGTGTCGGCGTCGCTGCCGCCGCTGACCTGGATCTTGCCGAGCTGGTCGTTCCACGCCTTCCGCGCGGACGCGGCCACCTGGTCGAACGACTTCCTGCCGTTGTTCTCCGCCTTCAGGTTCGCCTTCGCCCCGTCGACGGACACAAAGGACAGTCCTACCTGGACGTTGACCTGCGCGCCGTTGAGGTTCGGGAAGGTCACGTACCCGCCGCTGCCCGGCCCGCTCACCGTCGTGTCCTGCGGCTTGGCTTTCGCTGGGCGCGCCATTGTGGAGCCGATGCCGTTGGGCTGCGCGACCTTCGCCTTGGCCCCGCCGGTCTCCGCGGTCTTGCCCGGCGTCACCGCTCCGTTCTTCCACGTCCCGCTCGCCTCGAACGGGGTGTCGAACTTCGCCGAGAAGTAGACCCGGTAGGAATTCTTCGCGCCGCAGAACCGGCCGCTGGTCGCCCAGCCGCTGATGGTGTCCTTGCCGATGCTGATCGACGCGTCGTCGGTGCCGTTGATCGAGCCGGAAGTGTTGACCAGCAACGTCGACGCCGCGCCCGCCGGGTAGGTGAAGCGGCCGGAGCCGGTGCGCTGGGTCGCGCTCAGTTCGACCTTCGCGCCGTTGTCGAGGGCGACGTCGTACGCGCCGGCGGTCGCGTGCTCGTTCTTGTGGTCGAAGGTCGAGGTGTAGCGGCCCGGATCGGTCGCGGGCGACGTGCTGATCTCGCCGACGTAGGGCATGAACGGCAGGTCCTGATATGTGGTGCAGCCCGCGCCGGAAAGGTGCGTGAGGCTGAACCCGGTGATCGTGTTGTCGTCGTAGAAATAGCCGCCCGGCTGGGATTTCTTCGTGTCCGGGCTCCACTGCACCATGCCGAACGGCGCGACCGCGCCGGGGAAGGTGTTGCCCGCGCCGCCGCCGGTCCCGTGGTCCGCGCCGCCGGGCCGGGTGCCGACGAACGGGTTCACCCACTTCGCCAGGTCCGCGGTCTTCGCGGCGCCCGCCGCGGGATCGGCCAGTGCGGGGGCGGCGGGGGCCACCGCCGCCACGACCGCCGAGGTCAGGAAGATCAGTCCGGCTCTCCAGCGCGCTCGCGCCATCGCCATCGCCTCTCCAGTTGTCCGGCGCGAACCCGCCGTCACCGACCTCGAGGCATCGATGACAACCTTGTCGCGCACCGTCGATGCGGGCTACCTTCGGCAATGTCTCACCGGATCGTCAAGACCGCGGTGAGAGCCTGTCCGATTCGAGACAACGATGTCCACCATCCGCACCAGCGCCTTCGTCGGCTGGGGCAAGGACAACCGGCGGCCATTGACACAGAGCGGGCGGATGGTGTCCAATCCCCCGCATTATGACAACGTTGTCTCACTCGGGCCGGGACGCGGACGGGCTTCCCCGCCCCGCCAGCAGGCGGGCCACGATGAGCGATGTGGCCCGGCTGGCCGGCGTCAGCATCAAAACGGTGTCGCGGGTCGTCAACGACGAGCCCGCGGTGCATCCGGACACCGCCGAACGCGTGGTGGCCGCGATCGAACAGCTGGGGTTCCGCCGGAACCTCGGCGCCCGCAACCTGCGCCGCGGCTCGACCACCGGCACCATCGGCCTGGTCGTCGAGGACGTCGGCAACCCCTTCTACTCCGAGCTGAACCGCGCGGTGGAACGGATCGCGACGTCGTTCGGCAGACACGTGCTGACCGGGTCGTCCGGCGAGAATTCCGACCGCGAACGCGAACTGTCGCTGGAGTTCTGCGCGCGGCGGGTGGACGGGCTGCTGATCGTGCCCGCCGGGCTGCAGCACGGCTATCTCGTGCCGGAAATGCGCGCGGGCACGCCGGTGGTGTTCCTCGACCGGCCGGCCGGCGACATCGTGGCCGACACCGTGCTCGTGGACAACCTCGGCGGCACCATCGAGGCGGTCGGCCACCTCGTGCGGCACGGCCACCGCCGGATCGCGTTCCTCGGCGACAGCCCGGACATCTTCACCGCCGCCGAACGGCTCCGCGGGTTCCGGGAAGGCTGTGTGCGCAACGGGATCTCCTACGACGAGAGCCTCGTGGCGATGCAGACGCCGACACCGGAAACCGTCGGCCAGGCCGTGCGCAAGCTGATCGGCGGGCCGAATCCGGCCACCGCCGTGATCGCGGGAAACAACCGGGTCGCGGTGCACCTGCTGCGCGCGCTCGCGCACGCCGAGCACCGGCCCGCGCTGGTGAGCTTCGACGATTTCGAACTGGCGGACCTGCTCGACCCGCCGGTCACCGTGATCGCCCACGACGTCAGCGCCCTCGGGCACGCAGCGGCCGAGCTGCTGTTCGCCCGCATCCAGGGAGATCAGTCCGCCCCGAGAAAGGTAGTTCTGCCCGTGCACCTAGTCGCCCGCGGTTCCGGTGAGGCCGCCCTGTGACCAAGCATCTCGAACCGGTCGCGCTCCCGGCCAACCAGCCGCCGCAGTTCTATCGGGGCGGCGACGCCATCGCCGCCCTGCGCGGCGCGACCGGCACCGACTCGAAATTCGGGCCGGAGGACTGGGTCGGTTCCGTCACCACCATGTTCGGCCAGGAGACCAACGGTCTCACCAAGCTGCCCAGCGGGATCTGGCTGCGCGACGCGGTCAGCGCGGACGCGGACGCGTGGCTCGGCGCCGCGCACGTCGCCAAGCTCGGCGACTCGACCGGCCTGCTGGTCAAGCTGCTCGACGCCGGACAGCGGCTTCCGGTGCACTTCCACCCGTCGGATTCCTTCGCCCGCAAGCACTTCGACTCGCACTTCGGCAAGACCGAGGCGTGGATCGTGGTCGGCACCTACGGCGACGACCCGCGCGTGTATCCAGGTTTCCGGGAGACGCTGAGCAAGGAAACCGTCGCCGAGTGGACCCGCGAACAGGACGCGCCGAGCATGCTGGGCGCGCTCAACAGCATCCCGGTGCGGGCCGGTGACACGGTCTACATCCCGGCGGGCCTGCCGCACGCGATCGGCGAGGGCGTGTTCGTGGTCGAGCTCCAGCAGCCGACGGACTTCTCGCTGACTCTGGAGTGGCGTGATTTCCTTGCCTCGCCGGAAAAGGGCCACCTCGGAATCGGCTTCGACACCGCGATCGAAACGCTCGACACCTCCGGCTGGGACGACGACCGGCTCAAGACGATCGTGAAGCACACCTCCGGCGACGAAGCGACCACAGTGGACTTGCTCGCGCCGGACTCGGCGGAGTTCTTCCGCGCGGACCGCATTCAGTTGTCCGGCGACGTGTTCTCCCTCGACCCGTCGTTCAGCGTGCTCGTCGCGCTCGACGGCGAGGGCACCTTGCGCACCGAGCACGGCGGCGAGTTCCCGGTGGCCAAGGGCGACACCTACGCGGTGCCGTTCTCCGCGGGCCAGACCGAACTGTCCGGCTCGCTCACCGTCATCCGCTGCCGCCCGCCCGCCCCGGAAAGGAGTTAGCGCCGATGAGCGAGATCCTGCTCGACGCGGTGGACCTGACCAAGCACTACGGATCGGTGGAAGCCTTGCGCGGTGCGTCTTTCCAGGCGCGCGCGGGCGAGGTGACCGCGCTGATCGGCGACAACGGCGCGGGCAAGTCCACGCTCGTGAAGTGCCTGTCCGGAGCCGAACAGCCGACGTCGGGCCGGATCTTGCTCGACGGCAAGGAAGTCCGCCTCGATTCGCCAGTGGCCGCGCGCCGGGCGGGCATCGAGACCGTGTACCAGGATCTCGCCGTCGCGCCGGAGCTGGACCCGGCGGCGAATCTTTTCCTGGGCAGGGAAATCCCGCGCAAGGGCATCCTCGGCAAACTCGGCATGCTCGACAAGGCGGAGATGCGCCGCCAGGCGGTCACCGAGTTCGAGAAGCTCGGCGTCAAGCTGCAGAGCAGCGAAGTGTCGATCGGCTCGTTGTCCGGCGGGCAGCGGCAAAGCGTCGCGGTGGCGCGGTCGGTGGCGTGGGCGTCGAAGGTCGTGTTCATGGACGAACCGACCGCGGCGCTGGGCGTGCGGCAGCGCGAACGCGTACTGGACGTGATCAGGAAGGTCAGGGACAAGGGCATCGCAGTGGTGCTGATCAGTCACAACATGCCTGAGGTGCTGTCGGTTTCGGACCGGATCGAGGTGCTGTTGCAGGGCAAGCGCGTCGCCCGGTTCACCGGTGCGGACACGAAACTCGAAGACCTCGTCGCGGCCATGACCGGTGCGCTGGTCCAGGAGGAGGCGGCATGAGCGCTCCCACGAAGGACATCCAGACCACTGTGGACGGCGAATTCGTCAAGCCGCCGCTGGGGAAACGGCTCGTCGGAGCCAACACATTCTGGATCGCGCTGGTGCTGATCGCGCTGATCGCGGTCTTCACCGCCATCGCCCCGGCCGAGTTCGCGACGGTGTTCACCTTCCAGACGCTGCTGATCGAAACGTCCGTGCTGCTGGTGCTTTCGGTCGGCATGACCTTCGTGATCATCACCTCCGGCATCGATCTGTCCGTCGGGTCGGTGCTGATCTTCGCCGGCATGGTCGCGGGAAAGACCATGGAAGCGCTCAGCGGCGGCGACGCCTCGAACGCCGGATGGGGCGTGATCCTCGCCGGATTGGTCGCCGCGGTGCTCGCGGGGGCGGTCTGGGGCCTGATCAACGGATTCCTCATCGCGGTGGCGGGCATCCCGCCGCTGATCGTCACGCTCGGCACCATGGGCGCCGCACTCGGCGTGTCGCTCCTGCTCAACAACGGGTCGGACGTGCGCACCGTGCCCGCCCAGCTGACCAAGACCCTCGGCTACGGCACGCTGTTCGGCGGGATCCCGAACCTCGTTCTGGTGGCCGTGGTGATCACGCTGATCGGCGCGTGGCTGCTGCACACCACGCGGTTCGGCCGCTACACGTACGCGGTCGGCTCGAACGCCGAGGCGGCGCGGCGGTCGGGCATCGGCGTGACCGCGCACCTGCTGAAGGTGTACCTGCTCACCGGTTTCCTCGCCGGAATCGCGGGTTTCATGTCGCTCGCCTATTACGCGTCGACCACGGTCTCGGCGCACGCCACCGACAACCTCAACTCCATCTCCGCGACGGTGATGGGCGGCACGAGTCTCTTCGGCGGCATCGGCTCCATGCTGGGCACGGTGATCGGGGTGTTCATCCCGGCGGTGCTGCGGAAGGGCTTCAACATCACGCACGTGCAGGATTACTGGCAGCAGATCGCCGTCGGCGCGGTCCTGATCGCGGCGGTGTGGTTCGACCAGCGCCATCGCCGCAAGCGCAACTCCCGCTGAATCGATCCCCGAGTACAAAGAGGTGCTTACGATGAAGTTCAGCAAAACCGTTCTCGCCGCGGGAACGCTCGCGTCCGCGGCGATGCTGGTGGCCGCGTGCGGCGCCGGGCAGGTGGGACAGAGCGGGTCCGGGGACCAGCCCGGCGGCAACTCGGCGAACAGCAAGAAGCTGGCACTGGTGCCGGGTGTGCAGGCGGAGCCGTTCTACATCTCAATGCAGTGCGGCGCGCAGGAGGAAGCGAAAAAACTCGGCTACGAGCTGACCACGCAGGCCCCGCAGAAGTTCGACGCGGCCATGCAGACCTCGATCGTCAACGCGATGGGTTCCAATCCGCCCGCCGCGCTGCTCATCGCGCCGACCGACGACCAGGCGATGCTCGCCCCGATCCAGCAGGTGCGCAACCGCGGCGCGAAGATCGTCGAGGTCGACACTTCGCTCAAGGACAAGAGCGTCGCGGTGTCGTCGGTTTCCTCGGACAACGCCGAGGGCGGCAAGCTCGCCGCGCAGACCATGGCGAAGCTGGTCGGCGACAAGCCGGGATCGGTGCTGATCCTCGACACCATCGCGGGCACCTCCACCACCGCCGCCCGCGCGAAGGGCTTCGAGGACGAGCTCAAGAACCACCCGAACCTCAAGTCGACGGGCATCCAGTTCACCCAGAACGAACCGGAGCAAGCCGCGGCGAAGGTGACCGCGGCGCTGGTCTCGACGCCGGACCTGGCCGGGATCTTCGCCACCAACCTCAACACCGGCGAGGGCGCGGCGACCGGCCTGCGCAACGCGGGCAAGATCGGCAAGGTGAACCTGGTCGGCTTCGACGCCAGCCCGTCCGAAGTGGACGGTCTGAAGAAGGGCGAGTACCAGGCGCTCATCGCGCAGGACCCGGCGCAGATCGGCACCAAGGGAGTCGACCAGGCGGTGGCCGCGCTCGAGGGCAAGCCGACCGAGCGGGACCTGACCGCGCAGCTGCACTCGATCACCAAGGACGATCTGGACGCCAGTTCGAAGTACTTCTACAAGCAGAAGTGCTAGCTTAAGGTCCGGCCGAAGGGGACTTTCCGCACGGAAAGTCCCCTTCGCCGTGTTCGGCGCTACTATCTACTCCCCCAGGTACCCGAGGGGAGGCCGTCGATGACCGAGAGTGCCCGGCTGCCGTGGCGCTCCCGCCCGGACGCCGTCGGCGTGCTCGGCGCGGCGCGGAAAGTCGCCGACGACCTCAAGGACGGCCTGTCCGGAGTCCGTGCCCGACGCGCCGCACACGGGCTGCGACGGCTTTTCGACGTCGCCGGGCTGGGGCTCGCGGATTTGTCCGGCGCCTTGATGTGGTCCGGCCGCCCCGGCGCCGACGAAGCGGTGTCCCAAATCCTGGACGACGTGCTGCATCAGGAAGAGCCGATCACCTCGCGTGGCGTGACGGCAGTTCCGTTGCACGTCCACGACGAGCTGACGGGCGCGTTGCTGCTGGTCGGCGAGGTGCCCGGCGCGGTGACGCGGCAGGCGGCGGACCTGGTCGTGCAGTCTTTGGAGCGGGGTCGGCTCGAAGCTTCGGCGGACCAGGCCGCGCAAGCCGAACTCCGGGCCCTGCGGGCGGAGATGTCGCCGCATTTCGTCTACAACGCGCTCACCGTGATCGCCTCGTTCGTCCGGTCGGAACCGGATCGCGCCCGCGATCTGATGCTTGATTTCGCCGACTACACCCGCTACAGCCTCTCCAGGCACGGCGAGTACACCGTCGTCGCGGAGGAGTTCCGCGCGGTGGAAACGTATCTCGCGCTGCAGCGGGCGGTGCTGGGCGAAAGACTGAAGGTGCAGGTGCGGGTCGCGCCGGAAGTGCTTGCGGTGGCGGTGCCGTACCTGGTACTCGAACCCCTCGTGGAAAACGCGATCCGGCACGGCATCGAGCCGCGGTCGGGCACCGGGCTCGTCCAGGTGCACGGACAGGCGGAAGGGAACGACTGCGTGATCAGCGTCGAGGACGACGGGGTCGGCATGGAGCCCGAGCGCGCCGCGGCCATCCTCGCGGGCAGCGGCGACGGCACCGGACTCGGACTGGCCAATGTGGACAGACGATTGCGCACCGTGTACGGGGCCTGGTACGGGCTGACCGTGGAAACGGCGGCCGGCGAAGGCACCCGGGTCGTGCTGCGCGTGCCGCGGTTCCAGCCGGGGGTGCTGCCGTGAGCGGGCTGCGGGTGCTGGCGGTCGACGACCTCGCGCCGGCCTTGGACGAACTGTGCCGGATGCTGCGCGAGGCGCCGGAGGTCGGCGAGGTCGTCGGCGCGAGTGATGCGCTGAAGGCACTGAAACTGTTGCAGGCAGACCATTTCGACGCGGTCTTCCTCGACATTTCGATGCCCGGCTTGGACGGGCTCGAACTCGCGTCGCTGCTGGCGAAACTGTCCGAACCGCCGGTGATCGTGTTCGTCACCGCGCACGACGGGCACGCAGTGACCGCGTACGGCATCGGCGCGGTCGACTATCTCCTCAAGCCGGTGCGCACGGAACGGCTTTCCGCCGCACTCGCGAAGGTGACGCGGCTGGTGCCGAGCGGCCGTCGACAGTCCGCTCCGGACGCGATGGCCGCGCTGCCGGTCGATTCCGGCGGCCGCACGCGGTACGTCCGGCGCGACGACGTGCTGTTCGCCGAAGCCAACGGCGACTACGTCCGGCTCCACACGCGCGACGGCGTGCACCCGGTGCGGATGCCGATCTCGCGGCTCGAAGAATATTGGGAAGGCACTGGGTTTACCCGGGTGCACCGCGGATTCCTGCTCGCGGTCAGTGCGGTGCTGGAACTGCGGAGCGACACGACAGGCGGGTTGCTGGCGCACACCGAGGCCGGGGACGTGCCGGTGAGCCGACGGCATGCGCGGGATCTCCGGGACCGGTTGCTGGAAGCGGCGCAGCGCGGGCAGCTCGGGAGTGCCCGGTGAGCCGCACCAAACGCGTCGCCGTCACCAGCCCGCAGACGAGGCTCGCCCGGTCGCGGCGGCTCGAACGCGGCCGGTGGCGGATGCCGCGCCTGCGCGCGCCGGAAGCGGAACGCGCGGCGGTGCTGTACCGGATCCAGCGCAAGCGCGGGATCCCCGCGCTGGTGGCGATGTTCGTGCTGGTGCTGGGTCTGCCGGTGCTGTTCTCGCTCGCCCCGTCGCTCGACAGCGTGCGACTGTGGGGAATTCCGCTGTCCTGGCTGCTGATCGCGGTCCTGCCGTATCCGGTGCTGGCCGGGCTCTCGTGGTGGCAGCTGCGCCGCGCGGAAAAGATCGAGGACGATCGGTGAGCCGAGTGCCCGCAGCGCTCCGATGTGGCATTGGGTGCGTCGGCCCGGCGTGGCGCGTGTTCCGCCGCCCGGCGTGGCGGAACACGGAGGCGACGAACCGGACACGGTTTGCCCCCTTCGGCGGTACCCGTTGCCTTCGCCGCAGTAATGTCCGGCGCGGCCTGGAGATTGCCTGCGCCCACTGTGGCATTGGGGTTTCTCAGCAGCTGTGGTGCGCGGGCTCCGCTGCGGCGATGCGCAGCATCCGGCCGGGTCGCGTGGTTCCCCTCACAGACGTTCGCACCAACCCGGCCAGGGTCAGTGGCCAGGGGCGGCTCCGCGCACCACGCCCGCGCGGGCTCTCGCCCCGGCCACGGCGGGCCCGGGTCGCGGTGGCGAAGTCCGCAGTAGCGAGGTCCGCAGTAGCGAGGTCCGCAGTAGCGAAGTCCGCAGTAGCGAAGTCCGCAGTAGCGAAGTCCGCAGTCGCGAAGTCCGCAGTAGCGAAGTCCGCAGTAGCGAGGTCCGCAGTAGCGAGGTCCGCAGTAGCGAGGTCCGCAGTAGCGAGGTCCGCAGTAGCGAGGTCCGCAGTAGCGAGGTCCGCAGTAGCGAGGTCCGCAGTAGCGAGGTCCGCAGTAGCGAGGTCCGCAGTAGCGAGGTCCGCAGTGGGCTCCTTGAGGGAGTCTGGTTCCCTCAAGGAGCCCACCGCGGACCTCAGCAGGAGGAAAGCCGCCCGGTGCGTCTCGTCGGCCGGTGCGCCGCAGCGCCCCGACCGCGAACCCGCCCACCGCGCTACCGAGAAAACCTCATTGAGGGGCGCAGCCGGAGCGGCGGGCGGGGGCGGATAGATGGACATCGCGCTCGCGGTAGCCCCGGTCGTCCTCGTCACGCTGCTCATCGGCGTGCGCGGGGTCGCCGCCATGCGCACCACGTCCGACTTCCTGGTGGCTTCCCGGCGAATCTCGCCCTTCGTCAACTCCGCCGCGGTCTCCGGCGAATACCTCTCCGCAGCGTCGTTCCTCGGCGTCGCCGGGCTGATGGTGAAGGACGGCGTCGGCGCGCTCTGGTACCCGGTCGGCTTCACCGCGGGATACGTGGCGATGCTGGTCCTTGTCGCCGCGCCCATGCGCAGATCCGGCGCACTCACCGTCCCCGACTTCGCCGAAGCACGCCTCGCCTCTCCCGCACTACGCCGTCTCGCCGCGGTTGTCGTGCTGGTGATCGGAACCATCTACGTAGTCCCGCAATTCCGTACCGCCGGGCTGGTGCTCACCGCGGTCGGCGGGACCCCGTACTGGGTCGGCGTGGTCATCGCGGGCACCGCGGTCAGCGTCACGCTCGCGCTCGGCGGGATGCGCGCGGCGACGTACGTCCAGGCGTTCCAGTTCTTCCTGAAACTCGTGCTGTTCCTCGTTCCCGCGTTGTGGCTGGTGCTCCAGATCGGGGCCGAAACCCGCGACGCGAGCCTCACCCCGGTCGAGTTCACCCGCTTCTCGCACGCCACCCCGGTGCAGTTCGACCACGACGTCACCCTGACCTTCCGCGAGCCCACCGCGATCGAGGGCCGCGGCACGGTGCCGCCCGGGCAACTGGTGGCGCACAAGGGAGAACAGCTCACCTTCGCCGCCGGTGCGCAGGTCCCCGGCGTCAGCGGAGAGATCGCGCTCGGCGGGCCGGACTGGCAGCGTCCGCTGCTGGAAATCGACAAGGGGTACCCGCTGCTCGGCACCTGGGCGGTCCTCATCGCAACCGTCCTCGGCACGATGGGCCTCCCCCACGTCCTGATGCGCTTCCACACCAGCCCGGACGGCCGCGCCGCACGCCGCACCGCCGCGATCACCGTGGCGCTGCTCGGAGTCTTCTACCTCTTCCCCGGCGTCTACGGCGTCCTCGGCCGAGTGCTTGTGCCGCAGCTGTACTTGTCCGGCAACACCGACACCGTGGTCGTCGCGCTCCCCTCGCAGGTCGACCACAGCTGGGCCGGGCAGTTGTTCACCGCGTTGCTGACCGCGGGCGCGTTCGCCGCGTTTCTCGCGACGTCGCTGGGGTTGCTGCTGGTGATGTCCGGCGCGCTCGCCTACGACCTGATGCCCGGGGGCCTGCGCCGGCTGCGGGTGACGGTCGTGTTCGCCGCGATCGCGATGGTGCTGCTCGCGCTGCCGTCCGCTCGGCTCGACGCCGGGGTGCTGGTGACGTGGGGGTTCACCGTCGCGGCGTCCACGTTCTGCCCGCTGCTCGTGCTCGGCATCTGGTGGCAGCGGCTCACCGCGGCGGGCGCGATCGCCGGAGTGCTGACGGGTCTGGCTGCCTCGTCCGGGTCGATCCTGTTCGCGCTGGCGGGACCTTCGATGCAGGGTTGGGTGGCGATCCTGGTCGCGCAACCGGCACCCTGGTCGGTACCGCTCGCGTTCGGCGTGATGATCACGGTGTCACTGCGCGGGCGCCCACCGTCCTGGGCCGGGGCCGCGATGCTGCGGCTGCACCTCGACGAACGCCCTTCGTCCGCGCCCGGTGACCGTTCGTCAACCGTTCGTCGTGCGGCGAGGCGTTTGAGCCGCTGACGGTTTCCCCGGCTCGGAGTCCTCCCTACTGTGTCGCGGACCACATCCGCAGCGTCGCACAAGGGAGATCCCATGAGCGCAGGCGACCCGTCCGGCGCCCCGCCGGACCCGGCCTGGGAGCAGGTGCACGACAGCGCCGAGTTCCGCCAACTCCGCGGCAGGCTCCGCCGGTTCGTGTTCCCGATGGCCGGACTGTTCCTCGCCTGGTACCTGCTCTACGTCCTGCTCGCCGACTACGCGCACGGCTTCATGAGCACGAAGATCACCGGCAACTTCACCGTCGGCCTCCTCTTCGGGCTGCTGCAGTTCGTGTCCACGTTCCTCATCACGTGGCTGTACGTCCGCTACGCCAACAAGAACCTCGACCCGCTCGCCGAACGGATCAAGGACGACATCGAGAACCCGGCGAAGGAGGGCGCATGAGCACGCTCGCCGCGAGCGTCGAGGGCAGCAACCCGACTCTCAACATCCTGATCTTCGCGCTGTTCGTGGTCATCACGCTGGTGATCGTGTTCCGCGCGAGCCGCAACACGAAGACCGCGTCCGATTACTACGCGGCCGGCCGCGCGTTCACCGGCCCGCAGAACGGCATCGCGATTTCTGGCGACTACCTGTCGGCGGCGTCGTTCCTCGGCATCGCCGGCGCCATCGCGGTGTACGGCTACGACGGGTTCCTGTACTCGATCGGCTTCCTGGTGGCGTGGCTGGTCGCGCTGCTGCTCGTGGCGGAACTGCTGCGCAACACCGGCAAGTTCACCATGGGCGACGTGCTGGCGTTCCGGATGAAACAGCGTCCGGTGCGCGCGGCGGCGGCGATTTCGACGCTCGTGGTGTCGTTCTTCTACCTGCTGGCGCAGATGGCGGGCGCGGGCGGGCTGGTCGCGCTGCTGCTGGGCATCGACGGCAAGGCCGCGCAGTCGCTGGTGATCGCGGTGGTCGGCGTGATCATGATCGCCTACGTCCTGATCGGCGGCATGAAAGGCACCACCTGGGTGCAGATCATCAAGGCTGCGCTGCTGATCATCGGCGCGCTGGCGATGACGCTGTGGGTGCTCGGCAAGTACGGCTTCAACTTCTCCTCGCTGCTGCAGGGCGCGGTCGACAAGGCGGGCCAAGGGGGCGAAGCGCTGCTCGGGCCGGGCAAGCAGTACGGCACCAATGGCACGACGAAGCTGGACTTCTTCTCCCTCGGCATCGCGCTGGTGCTGGGCACCGCGGGTCTCCCGCACGTGCTGATGCGCTTCTACACGGTGCCGACCGCGCGCGAGGCGCGTCGTTCGGTGGTGTGGGCGATCGTGCTGATCGGCGTGTTCTACCTGTTCACCCTGGTGCTCGGCTACGGCGCGGGCGCGCTGGTCGGACCGGACGCGATCAAGAAGGCGCCCGGCGGCGTGAACTCCGCGGCCCCGTTGCTGGCACTGAACCTCGGCGGCCCGATCCTGCTCGGGCTGATCTCGGCGATCGCGTTCGCCACCATCCTCGCCGTGGTCGCGGGATTGACGATCACCGCGTCCGCCTCGTTCGCGCACGACGTTTACGCGAACGTGCTGAAGAGGGGCAAAGCCAACACCGGTTCGGAGGTGCGCGTCGCGCGGATCACCGCCGTGGTGATCGGCATCGTCGCTATTCTCGGCGGCATTCTGGCGAACGGGCAGAACGTCGCGTTCCTGGTGGCGCTGGCCTTCGCGGTGGCGGCCTCGGCGAACCTGCCGACGATTCTGTACTCGCTGTTCTGGAAGCGGTTCAACACCCAGGGCGCGCTGTGGAGCATTTACGGCGGGCTGATCGTGACGATCGTGCTCATCGTGTTCTCGCCCGCTGTTTCCGGGAAGCCGGTCGACCCGAAGACAGGCAAGAGCGCGTCGATGCTGCAGGGCGTCGACTTCCACTGGTTCCCGCTCGACAACCCGGGTCTGGTGTCGATTCCGATCGCGTTCGTCCTCGGCTGGCTCGGCACGATCCTGTCGAAGGAACACGACAAGGCGAAGTTCGCCGAAATGGAAGTACGGGCGCTCACCGGCGCTGGCGCGGAAAAGGCCGTGCAGCACTGAGTTTCGCCCCGCGGAAACCGCTGGGTGCCGCTTTCGCCGCGGCACCCAGCGGTTTTTCAGTACGGCAGCTTCCCCCGCGCGATCCCGTCGAGCGTGTCCTCCAGCACGCGACGGAGACACCGCCACAATCCGGCCCCCAGCGAAACCCGGGCTACCCCCAGTTCGGCAAGCCCGGCCAGACCCGGACCGCCGGGAAGCGCCGAAGCATTGACCGGACCGCCCACCTGACGGACGAATTCGGCCAGCACTTCCGGCGAACGCACGAGAATCGGGTACACACAGTCGGCCCCCGCTTCGAGATACGCCCGCCCGCGAGCCACCGCGTCGTCGAGCACCGCCTGCTCGTCCGGTGCGCCGAGGAACGAATCCACGCGCGCGTTGACCACCAGCCCGTCGCCGGCCGCCCGCCGCAACTCGGCGAGCCGCTCCGCTTGCTCCGCCGCCGGCCGCAGCGCACCCTTGCCGTGGTCGGTGTCCTCGATGTTGCAGCCGATCGCACCGATTTCCTTCAGCCGGGCAGCGAGATCCGCCGGAGCCAAGCCGTAACCGGCCTCGGCGTCCACCGTCACCGGCACCGACACCGCGTCCACGATCCGCTTGGCCGCCGCGAGCATCTCGTCCGCCGGCGCGCCTTCGTGGTCCGCCTGCCCGAGCGCCGCCGCGACCGCCGCGGAACTCGTCGCCACCACCGGGAATCCGGCGGCTTCCACCGCCTTCGCGGTATCCGCGTCCCAAGCGTTCGGCAGAATCAGCGGCTTCCCGGGCACCTGCAGCGCCCGCAGCGCCCCGGCGCTCATTCCGGCAACTCGGCGTGGCTCGCGACCATGAGCCGGTTCCAGGTGTTGATGGCGACGACGCACCACGCCAGCGCGCGGTACTGGTCCTCGGTGAACACGCGGACCGCCTCGGCGTAGACGTCCTCGGGAACGTCCTTGCGGTCCGAGATCAACGTCATCGCCTCGGTGTAGGCGAGCGCGGCGCGTTCCTGCTCGGTGAACAGCTCGGTCTCACGCCACCCCTCAAGCACATAGAGCCGCCGCGGCGATTCCCCGGCCGCGACGGCCTCCGCCGCGTGCATGTCGAGACAATAAGCGCATCCGTTGATCTGCGACGCGCGCATCTTGACCAGCTCGATGAGCTTCGCGTCGAGCCCCGCGTTCGCGCTGGCCTTCTTCACCTCGCCTTGCAGGTGGGACATCGCTTGATACAACCCGCCCGTCGCGAGCGCGATTCGCTTCGTCATGCCGTTTACGCTAATCGGGACTGGCCTAGCCGGGTGGTCCAGTTCGGGCTGGGCACCGTGGGCCAGTCAGTTCCGCGGCCGCGCGTTGCGGAGCCGGATCCCGCTGAACCCCGCCGTGCTGGCGGTCGCCGCGTCCCAGAACGGCCAGGGATTCGCGAGCACCCGCAGCTGAATCCCCGCCCCCTCGTGCAGGCGCAGGAGATCACCGACCGGTTCGGCAGGACCGAGCGGCTCGACCCTGGGCGTGCGGGACGGGCTTGCCGAACGGCCGGAAACCGGCAGCGGGGAGCCGGCAGGCGAACAACTTCGCCCCTCCGGAGCGCATCCAGCCAGCGGTACTCGACGGCGTGGACCCGGTCGGCGGCACCGAGGATCCGGTCCCGGTCGACCACGGGCACTGCCGCGGGAACCAATACTCCGGGCAGCGGGCGGAGCCGGCCGCCCAGACGTAGGGCTGCGGCTGTCGTGCGGTCGCCGCGGCATGGGGCACGAAACGCGTGATCCCGGGTCCTCGGAAAAGTGCAGTACCTGACCAGGCTCGGGTCGCATCCGCCCGTTCTGTTCCTCGTTCAGCGGCCGCAGAACAGGCACAACGGCAGAACCAGCGCCAGATCCGTCTTCCGCACCGGCTTCCCGTCCACCGGAGCCGTCCCCGGCGGGGTGTCCGCCGACGGCTGGATGCCGCCCGCCGCGACGCGGTCCAGGGTGCGCAAACCGGCCGAGCCGACCGTGCCGAAGACCGTGTAGTCCGGCAGCAGGCTGGAATCCCCGTACACCACGAAGAACTGCGACCCGTTCGTGTCCGGGCCGGCGTTCGCCATGGCCAGCAGGCCGCGCGCGTACGTGCGGCGCTTGCCGGTCGGGTCGGACGGGGCGGGCGGGAGCGTCGTCGGGAGTTCGTCGCGGAACTTGTAGCCCGGACCGCCCTCGCCGGTGCCGGACGGGTCGCCGCACTGCAGGACCTTCAGCGTCGGGTATGCGGTGAGCCGGTGGCAGGTCGTCTGGTTGTAGAAGCCGCGGGCGGCCAGGTGCAGGAAGCTCTGCACGGTGCACGGCGCCTGCGCGCGGTCGAGCCGCAGCGGGAGCAGACCCTGGTTGGAGAACACGGCGACGTCGACGCTGCCGTGGTCCGGCGTGTGCTTCGGGTCGCGCGGCAGGGAAACCGGGCGCACGGCGGGATCGTCCGGAGTCGAGGTGTACTGGCACGGCCCTGAGGTGACCTTCGGCGGCGCCGCTTCCGCCGCCGAAGCCGGTGCGGCTACCGCGACCAGCGACAACGCGGTCAGCACGGACACGAGCAGTCTTTTCATTCCGGTTCCCTCCCAGTGCACGGAGGACCGCAGTATAGGGACGGGAAACCGCCCGCGCTTCCGGCGAAAGTCGCATCCTGACCGGTTCCTGACACCCACGTCCTACCGTGCGGTTTCATGATCACTCCCCTTCTCTCCGGGCTGGTCGCCGGGCTGCTGGCCGTCCCCGCCGGTCCGGTGCAGCAGCCGCTGGCCTCCTCCGCCGCCGAACAGCAGGCGGTGCTCGCCTACTGGACCCCGCAGCGCCTGGCCGCGCTGACCCAGCCGTCGTCAGAGAATCCGCCGAAGAGCGGACCCGACGGAGCCCCCTGGCCGGACCCGCTTCCGAAGACGGTCGGCCGGCTCTTCTACACCGACCACGGCGAGGACGCGAGCTGCACCGCGACCGTCGTCCGCAGCGAGAACCGCGGCACGATCGTCACGGCCGGGCACTGCGTCAACGACACCGACCTCATCGGCGAGCACAACGCCTGGAACGCACACGTCATGTTCGTCCCCGGCTACCACGACGGCCAGGCGCCGTACGGGAAGTTCGCCGCCCGGCTCGGCGTCGCCGACCGCACTTGGCTCGCCAACGATCAGCAGAACGCACGGGAATTCGACACCTACGACCAAGCGTTCGCGGTCCTCGGGCCGAACGAATCCGGACAGCTGGCGCAGGACGCGGTCGGCGCGCAAGAGATCGGTTTCGACCGGGCGGGCGCGGCGAAGGTGACGCAGTTCGGCTACCCGAGGGCGGCATCCGACCCGGCCCGTGAGGGGCTGCCGGAGTACACCGGGGCGAGGCTGGCGTATTGCACCGGCACCGCACGGCATTGGACCGGCACGCCGACTGATCCGGACTCCCCCGACCAGTGGGGCACGGCGTGCGTCATGGGCGGCGGTTCCAGCGGCGGTCCCCGGTTGCGCGACTTCAACCCGGAAACGGGACGGGGAACGGTCGTCGGCGACAATACGCACGCGGGATTCTTCGCCGCGGACGGGAAACCGTGCGCGCGTGATGCCGGCTGCACGCGGTATCTGGTGGGGCCGCAGTTCAGCAGCAAGGTGACGAAGCCGCTCTACGAGGCTGCGCAAGGCTCGTAGAGCGCCGATGCCGGTCTAACCGGCATCGCCGCTCACGAGCCCTTCAGCTCCGCGATCAACCGGTCCGCCGCCGTGAACGGGTCCAGCTCCCGGGCCGCCACTCGCGCCGCCAAGTCGCCCAGCCGATCGCCGTCCCGGAGATCCGCCAGCTCCGCGTGCAGCCTCCGCAACGCGATCGCGGCGACCTCCTCCCGGGCGCGAGCGGCGCGGCGGCGGTCCAGTTCCCCGTGCGCCACAAGCCATTCATAGTGCGTCCGCAATGCCGACACCACCTCGTCGACACCCTCGCCCTTAGCCGCCACCGTGCGCACGATCGGCTGCCGCCAGCTCGGTCCGCGCAATTCGCGGCGGGCCAGGGTGATCATCTGCTTGAGGTCGTGCACCGTCGCGTCGGCGCCGTCGCGGTCGGCTTTGTTGACCACGAACACGTCCGCGATCTCCAGCACCCCGGCTTTCGCCGCCTGGATGCCGTCGCCCATTCCCGGAGCCAGCAGCACCACGGTGGTGTCGGCCAGCTTCACCACGTCCACTTCGGACTGTCCAACTCCGACCGTCTCGATCAGCACCACGTCGAACCCCGCGGCGTCCAGCACTCGCACTGCCTGCGGGGTCGCCCACGAAAGGCCGCCGAGGTGGCCTCGGGTCGCCATCGAGCGGATGAACACACCGGGATCCGTGGCGTGCTCGGTCATCCGGATCCGGTCGCCGAGCAACGCGCCGCCGGAGAACGGCGACGACGGGTCGATCGCCAGCACCCCGACGCGCAAACCCTCGCCGCGCAAGGCGGTGAGCAGCGCGGACGTCGAGGTCGACTTGCCGACTCCGGGCGGGCCGGTGAGCCCGGCGACCCGGGCGCGCCCGGTGTAGGGCGTCAAAGCGCGGGCGATGTCCGCCACTCGCGGCGAAGAATCCTCCACCAGCGAAATGAGCCGGGCGACCGCGCGCGGTTGTCCTTCCCGCGCGCGGGCGACCAGCTCATCGAGGTCCGGGCCGGCCAACTTACGCCGACGGGACGCGGATCAGCAGCGCGTCGCCCTGTCCGCCGCCGCCGCACAGCGCGGCCGCGCCGAGACCGCCGCCGCGCCGGCGCAGCTCGTGCACCAGGTGCACGGCCAGCCGCGCGCCGGAAGCGCCGATCGGGTGGCCGAGCGCGATCGCGCCGCCGTTGACGTTCACCTTCGACTCGTCCAGCCCGAGCTTCTCGCTCGACACCAGGCCGACCGCGGCGAACGCCTCGTTGATCTCCACCAGGTCCAGATCGCCCACGTCCAGCTTCGCCTTCTTCAGCGCGGCGCGGATCGCGTTCGACGGCTGCTCGTGCAGGCTCGCGTCCGGACCGGCGACGACGCCGTGCGCGCCGATCTCGGCCAGCGGCGTGATGCCCAGCTCGGCCGCCTTCTCCGGGCTGGCCACGATCACCGCGGCCGCGCCGTCGGAAATCTGCGACGCCGAACCGGCGGTGATGGTGCCGTCCGAGGCGAACGCCGGACGCAGCTTCGCGAGGCTCTCGTCAGTGGTGTCGGCCCGCACGCCCTCGTCGGTGGAGAACACGACCGGGTCGCCCTTGCGCTGCGGGATCGGCACCGGCACGATCTCCTCGCGGAAGAACCCGGCCTCGATCGCCGCCGCGGCCCGCTGGTGCGAGCGTGCCGAGAACGCGTCCTGCCGCTCGCGGGTCACGCTGTAGCGGCCGTTGTGCTTCTCCGTCGAAACACCCATCGCGACCTGGTCGAACGCGCAGAACAGGCCGTCGTAGGCCATGTGGTCGACCAGCGTCGTGTCGCCGTACTTGAACCCGGAACGCGACTTCGGCAGCAGATGCGGCGCCTGCGTCATCGACTCCTGGCCGCCCGCGACGACGAGGTCGAACTCGCCCGCGCGGATCAGCTGGTCGGCGAGCGCGATCGCGTCGAGGCCGGACAGGCAGACCTTGTTGACGGTCAGCGCCGGGACGTCCATCGGGATGCCCGCGGCGACCGCGGCCTGGCGTGCCGGGATCTGGCCCGCGCCCGCGGTAAGCACCTGGCCCATGATCGTGTACTCGACCTGGTCCGGGGAGACGCCCGCGCGTTCGAGCGCGGCCTTGATCGCGATCCCGCCCAGCTGGGCTCCCGAGAAGTCCTTCAACGAGCCGAGCAGCCGCCCGATCGGGGTACGGGCAGCGCCCAGGATCACGGAACCGGACACGACGTCCTCCAAAGCATCGGCGCACTGGCAGTGTTCCCACGATACGGCCTGCGCGGGGTTCCCGGCGCGTCTTGATGGAGCCAGTGTGAGGGGGCGCACGCGGGGTTCCGCGAGGCCGGACGGGGCTTATCCTCCCCGGTATGGACACCGAGCCCAGCGCATCCGTGCTCAAGCCGTTCGTGACCGCGATCGACCACGTCGGCATCGCCGTGCCCGACCTCGACGCGGCCATCGCCTTCCACCGCGACCACTTCGGCCTGGAGGTCGCGCACGAGGAGGTGAACGACGAGCAGGGCGTGCGCGAGGCGATGCTGCGCGCCCCCGCCGCCGCGGGCACCGAGACGATGATCCAGCTGCTGGCCCCGTCCCGGGACGATTCGACGATCGCGAAGTTCATCGGCCGCAACGGCCCCGGCCTGCAACAGCTCGCGCTGCGAGTGTCCGATGTGGACGCCGCGGCGGAGGCGCTTCGCGCGCAGGGGCTGCGGTTGCTGTACGACGCGGCCAAGCGCGGGACGTCGAACAGCCGCGTGAATTTCGTGCACCCGAAGGACGCGGGCGGGGTTTTGGTCGAGCTGGTGGAGCCCGCCTCCTCCGCGCACTGACCGCCGGGCGGAGGCGGGAGCGAGCCAGCGCCGAGCGTCGAGGCCGGAGGTGGGCTCGTGAGCGGCAATCCCGGTTCTCGCCGGCACAAACACTCACGACCACCCTCACACCGCCGAAGCGGGCGGCTTCCCCTTGCCCACCCGGGCCGACAACGCGTTCGCCACGAACGTCAGCTCGCCGTCGAACTCGGCGGGCCGGTCGTCCCCGGTGTGCCGGGCCGTCGCGTGCCGATGTGTGACAGCACGCGCCAGCAGCCCGGACGCGTTGTCGATGTCCGCTCCGGCGAGCCGTCCGCCGGTCGCGGCCACGATCACCGACCGCATCAGCCGGACCAGCTGCTGGAATCGTTCGGACAGCGCGTCGCGGACCACGTGATGGGTGTCGGCCTCGCGCCAGAGCAGGTGCGACAGGCCCAGAGAACCGGTGAACCGGCGGTCGAGTTCGCCGACCAGCCCGCGCAGGGAACCCGCCAGGTCGCCGGGAACGACGACCGCGGCGGGTTCGATGCGTTCGTCCGGCAGCCGGTCGACCAAGGCGGCCAGCAGGTCGGACTTGCGGCGGAAGTAGTAGTGGACCAGGCCCTTCGGGACCCCGGCGCGCTCCGCGATGCGGGACGTCGGGGTCGCCTCGAAGCCGGACTCGGCGAACAGCTCCTCCGCCGCGCACAGGATCCGTTCTTTCGCCGAGTCGTCGGTCATCTCCGCCTTCCTCGCGGGGCTCCTTCGCCCCGTCAGTGCTGGCCCGCCATCCGGTGGGCGGCGTTGGCCTCCGGCATCGCGGCCGCACCGGCGATGATCACCAGCGCACCGCCGACCCAGGACGTCCACGACGCCCCGTTGAATTCCGTATACCCCATCACCCACGGCGCGATGAACAGCAACGCGCCGAGGACGATCTGCACGCCCTCGCCGTAAACCATGCTCGGCGCCGCGAGCGACACCAGGCCGTCGATCGCGATCAGCGCACCGAGGACCACCATCGTCCACACCATCGTGGTGTTCGTGCTCAGCCAAAGGGGTGAAAGAGCGGCGACAACACCAATCACGACCTCGGCCCAGTCGTAGGGCCGCGTCCAGGCGCGCGTCGAGACTTCACTCATTCGTGCTCACCTCCGCCGGAAAAGAGCCGTTCAGGGAGATTTCCCATCTCCGACTATGCTCCTTGACTGGCCAGCCGGTCAAGATTGGTGCGTCACACTTCGACTCGTGTGCGGGGTCTGCGTCTCGTACAGTGAGGCCCCCGGTTACCGACGAGTAATTTCGTCCTGTCGCGCCGCGACCGACCCCTGGAGGTTCCCGATGCCGCACCTCGACGAGATCCAGCAGGCGATCCTCGACGGCCGCCTCGACGCGATCGCCGAGCTGCCCGTGCCCGAGAGCTACCGGGGCGTCACCGTGCACGCCGACGAGGTCGACATGTTCGAGGGCCTCGAAAGCCAGGACAAGGACCCGCGCCGCTCGCTGCACGTCGACGAGGTCCCGACGCCGGAGCTGGGCCCCGGCGAGGCGCTGGTCGCGGTGATGGCCAGCGCGATCAACTACAACACCGTCTGGACGTCGATCTTCGAGCCGATCCCGACGTTCACGTTCCTGCGCAAGTACGGGAAGCTCTCGCCGCTGGCCAAACGGCACGACCTGCCGTATCACGTGGTCGGCTCCGACCTGTCCGGCGTCGTGCTGCGCACCGGCGCGGGCGTGCACAACTGGAAGCCCGGCGACGAGGTCGTCGCGCACTGCCTGAACGTCGAGCTGGAAGGCCCGGACGGGCACAACGACACGATGCTCGACACCGAGCAGCGGATCTGGGGCTTCGAGACGAACTTCGGCGGGCTCGCCGAGGTCGCGCTGGTCAAGGCCAACCAGCTGATGCCGAAGCCAGCCCACCTGACCTGGGAGGAAGCCGCCTCCCCCGGCCTGGTGAACTCGACCGCGTACCGGCAGCTGGTGTCGCGCAACGGCGCGGACATGAAGCAGGGCGACGTCGTGCTGATCTGGGGCGCGTCGGGCGGCCTCGGCTCGTACGCGACGCAGTACGCGCTCAACGGCGGCGCGATCCCGGTGTGCGTCGTGTCCAGCCCGGAGAAGGCGGAGATCTGCCGGAAGCTCGGCGCGGAGCTGATCATCGACCGCACCGCCGAGGGCTACCAGTTCTGGAAGAACGAGAACGAGCAGGACCCCAAGGAATGGCAGCGGTTCGGCGCGAAGATCCGCGAGCTGACCGGCGGCGAGGACCCGGACATCGTGTTCGAGCACCCGGGCCGCGAGACCTTCGGCGCGTCCGTCTACGCCGCGCGCAAGGGCGGCACGATCGTCACCTGCGCGTCGACCTCGGGCTATCTGCACCAGTACGACAACCGGTACCTGTGGATGAACCTGAAGCGGATCATCGGCTCGCACTTCGCGAACTACCGCGAATCATGGGAGGCGAACCGGCTGATCGCGAAGGGCCTCATCCACCCGACGCTGTCGAAGACGTACTCGCTGGAAGAAACCGGCCAGGCCGCCCTTGACGTGCACCGCAACGCGCACCAGGGCAAGGTCGGCGTGCTCGCGCTCGCTCCGGAAGAAGGACTCGGCGTGCGCGACGAGGAGTTGCGCGCGAAGCACCTGGACGGCATCAACGCCTTCCGCGGCGCGTGAGGGCAGACCACCTGCCTCTTCGGTCCGGCCGCTCGCCGCACGAGCGGCCGGACCCCGTGGGTGCTCACCCGTCCGTGACCGCGGAGCGACTACGGTGGTGTCATGAGTCTTGGCGATGAACGCGAACTCGTGCCGCTGGGAGCCGGCTTCGACGTAGCGAAGCGGGGGTACAGCCGGGCCCAGGTCGACGAGCACCTGGAACGGCTCGACGGCGACCTGAAGATGCTCACCGCCGACCGCGACGCCGCCATCGCCCAAGCCGGCGACCTGGCCCGGCAGCTGGAAGTCGCGCGCGGCGAGATCGCCGATCTGCGCGGTCAGGTCGACCGGCTCGCGCAGCCGCCGACGAGCGTCGAGGGCCTGTCCGAACGCCTCCAGCGGATGCTGCGGCTGGCGCAGGACGAGGCCGCCGACACGCGGGCCCGCGCCGAGGCCGAAGCCGGTCACATCCGGGCCAAGGCGGAGACCGACGCCAGCGCCATGCGCGCCCGGTACGAGCAACTGCTCACCGAGCTCGATCTGCGCCGCAAGGAAATGGAAGCCGAGCACCGCAAGGTGCTTGAGGACGCGCGCGCCGAGGCCAAGCGGATCACCGACGAGGCCGAGGCCGAGCGCAAGAAGCTCGACGCGGAGTCCGAGGCCCGCCGCACGCAGGTCGAGGAAGACTTCGAGATCGCCATGGCCACCCGCCGCGCCGAGGCGATGCGCGTGCTTGCCGAGCAGGAGGCGGCCAGCAAGGCGGAGGCCGAGCGCCGGGTCCGCGAGGCCGCCGAAGACGCGGCCGCGATCCGGGCGAAGGTGCTGGAAGAGGAGACGGCCGCGAAGGCCGACATCGACCGGCGCCAGCGCGAATCGGTCGCCGACGCGAACAAGCGCCGCCAGGACTCGATCACCGAGGCCAACGCGCGGCTCGCGGAAGCGGCCGACGAGGCCCGCCGCCGCGTCCGCACCGCCACCGACGAGTCCAACCGCCGGATCACCCAGGCCAACGAGCGGGTCGAGGCCCTGCGCGGCGTCCGGGCGAGCCTGGCCGAGCAGGTCCGGTCGGCGCGCACGGTGCTGGCCGAGGCGCAGCACGTGCTCGGCGAGATGGACGGCGAGGTGCCCGCGGACATCAAGGCCGCGGCGGAGACCGCCAACGGGTCCGGCACGAACGGCTCGCCGGCCGGCGGCGCGAAGGCGAGCGGCACCCAGCCAGGCGGCAACGCGGGTGCGCACAACAGCAGGACCAGCGCTCCAGCCGGGCAGAAATCCGCTGGTCAGGGCGGCAAGAACGCCCCGGCGAACAGCGGAAAGCCCGCGGCGAGCGGCGACGTCGAGCAGACCGTCCGGCTGCGTACGTCCGACGTGCCCAAGCCGCAACCGAAACCGCGCCCGGCGGGAAAACCGACTGGCGAGTAACCTTCCCCCGCGAAGGGGCCGCGCCGCCCCGCTGACCGATTCGCCGGGAGGTTGTGGATGGCTGTCTATCGGACTGTGGTGGTGGGCACGGACGGGTCCGACTCGTCCTTCGCCGCGGTGGACAAGGCCGCCGGGGTGGCTGCCGACGCGGGGGCGACGCTCGTCGTCGTCTGCGCGTACCACCCGGCCAGCCGCCAAGACGTGGAACGCGCGCAGGACGAACTGGGCGACGAGGCCTACCAGGTAGTCGGGTCCGCGCCCGCCGAGGACTCGCTGCAGTCCGCGCGGGACCGTGCGACGAAGGCCGGAGCCAAGAACATCGAGACGGTCGCGCTGGAGGGTCAGCCGGTCGACACGCTGCGCAAGGTCGTGAAGGACCGCGAGGCCGATCTTCTGGTGGTCGGCAACCGCGGGCTCAACACCCTGGCCGGGCGGATCCTGGGCTCGGTGCCGTCGGAGGTGGCCCGGAAGTCGGGCGTCGACGTGCTGATCGTGCACACCACCTGAGGCCGTGGCCGATTCTTCCCGGGACCTGCAGCAGCGGCTGGAACGCGCCCTGCTGGGCGGACCCCGCCGCTACACCCGGCTCGAAGTGGCGAAACGGGCCGGAGTACCCGAAGAACGCTCGCGCCGGCTGTGGCGGGCGCTGGGTTTCGCCACCGTCGAAGACGACGAGATGGTGTTCACCGACGCGGACGTCGAAGCCATGCGCATCGCCGACGGTCTGGTGAGTTCCGGGCTCGTCGCGCCCGGCATGGAAGTCGCGGTGACCCGTGCCCTCGGCCAGCATCTGTCCCGGCTGGCCGAGTGGCAGGTCCACATGCTGTGGCGGCTGATCACCGAAAACCCGGAACTGGCCCGCAGCGACCGCCAGGTCACCCGCCTGGTCGAGCGCCTGCTCCCCGAACTGGAGCGAGTACAGAACTACGTCTGGCGCCGCCACCTGGCCGCGTTCGCCGGCCGCGCCTTCGCCAGCCCCGACGAGGACCTGGAAACGCGCGCCCTGGTAGTCGGCTTCGTGGACATGGTCGGCTACACGCGTTTCACGAGAGAAGCCGACGAAGAAGAACTGACCCAAGTCCTGGACGGCTTCGAATCCCTGGCCACTGAAGTCATCGCGGAACACCACGGCCGAGTAGTAAAGATGATCGGCGACGAAGTCCTCTTCGTCACCGACACTCCCGCCGACGGCGCGGAAATCGCCCTGACGCTAGCCGAGCGCACCGGCGAGGACGGCGGCCTCCCCGCAGTCCGAGCCGGAATGGCCACCGGCCGGGTCCTGTCCCGCTTCGGCGACGTCTACGGCTCCGTAGTGAACCTAGCCGCACGGCTCACGTCAGCCGCTCGCCCCGGGACCGTGCTGGTCGACCGAGAACTGGCCGGGGAACTGGAATCCTTGCCACAGTTCGATCTCCGCACCCGCCGCCCCATCGCAGTGCGCGGCTACAACCGCCTCCGCCCCTCCGCACTACGGAGGGCGAAGGACAAACCCACCGGCCGCTTCGCGTCGTCCCAGCAACTGGCCGCGGAAATGCTGGGCCTGGGCGACCCCACCCCGCCCGAAACCCCCGTACCAGACGACTTCCCCGCCGCCCCACGCAAACGCCGCCGACGCCGCTGACCGTCCGTGAGGGGAACCCGCACCGACTCTGATTCCCTCAGGGTTCCCCGCACGACCCTCCACCGGCCGGGAGGGGCCTCACGTACTTGGAATCCCTCAGGGAGCCCTTCACAACCCGCCCGCCGTCGAGGCACCCAGCCGCACCAGCGCACCGCGCAACCACCCCGCCTGCGAACCGCACCCCTCAAGCATCAAAATCCACAGTAACCCGCTCAGAAACCGGATGCGACTGGCACGTCAGCACAAACCCAGCATCCACTTCAGCCTTCTCCAGCGCGAAATTCCGCCGCATGTCCACGGCCCCCTCGGTCACCCGCGCCCGGCAGGTACCGCACACCCCGCCCTTGCAGGCAAACGGCAAATCCGGCCGAAACCGCTGCGCCCCGTCCAAGACCGAAGATTCCCGGGGCAGATTCATCGTCGTAGACCGACCGTCCAGCACCAACGTCACCTCGGACGAAGCCCCGGCGACAGCGGGGTCGGCATGCTTGACCGGCTCCGGCGGCACATCGTCCACATAGAACAGTTCCTGATGAATCCGCTCCCCGGGAACTCCCAGCGAACCAAGAAGATCCTGCGCCGAAGTCACCATCCCGAACGGCCCGCACAGCCAGAAATGGTCAACATCCTCGACCGGCACGATCGACCCGAAGAGCGCACGCAGCTTGTCCGCATCCAGCCGTCCGGTGAACAACTCAGCCTCACGAGGCTCCCGGGACAGCACATGCACGAGTTCCAGCCGCGCCGGATACCGGTCTTTCAAATCAGCCAGCTCGTCAGCGAACATCACCGTGTCAGTACGCCGATTCCCATACAGCACCGTCACCGAAGCATCCGGCGTGGCAAGCAACGAGGCCGCGATCGACAACACCGGGGTAATCCCGGACCCGGCGGCGATCAGCACGTGGTGGCCGCCGGCGGCCAGGTCCGGAGTAAACGAACCCGTGGGCGCGGATACCTCAACTGTATCCCCCGCACGAACCTCATTGACCAGCCACGAGGAGAACACTCCGTCCGGCACCAACCGCACCCCGACCCGAGGCCGCTCCCCCGCCGGAGCGCAAATGGAGTACGACCGCCGCTCGTCCCGCCCCTCCACCATCCGCCGCAGGGTGAGCGATTGACCGGGCGCGAAGGCGTAGGTTTCGGACAACTCCTCAGGCACGTCGAAGGTGACGGCCACAGCGTCGTCGCAGAGCCGCTCGACCTCAGCCACCCGCAACGGATGGAACCCGGCACGGCGGGAAACGGTGGCAGTCACTCAAATCTCCTTGACGTGTTCGAACGGCTCCCAGCAAGCCCGGCACCGCCGCAACGCTTTGCACGCGGTCGCACTGAACCGGGACTGCTCCTCCGTATCCAAGGACCCGCAATGCGGGCAAGCCACCCGCCGCACAGAAGGTCCCAGCGTCAGCGGAATCGGCCCGGCAGCCCGCCGCGGCGCGGACCCCGGCGGCGCGATCCCGGCCTCCGCCAACTTCCGCCGCCCGTCCGCGCTGATCCAATCCGAGGTCCAAGCCGGTTCCAGCACAGTGCGGATGTCGATCTCGACATATCCCGCGCCGCGCAACGCGTGTTCGAGATCGTCGCGCATGGTGTCCATCGCCGGGCAACCGGAATAGGTCGGCGTAATAGAAACGGTAACTCGACCGTCCTCTTCGGACACTTCGCGCAGCACACCCAGATCCGCGAGCGTCAGCATCGGCAGCTCCGGATCCGTGACCGTGGAAGCCACCGCGGCCGCGGTGCTGGCCGCCGCCTCCGGGGGAAAGAACACGTCGGCGGTGCTGGACGCCGCCTCCGAGGGAAAGAACACGTCGGCGCTCACCACGACGCTCCAGGCATCGCCCGAGCCACACTCTGCATCTCGGCCAGCAGGAACCCCATCTGCTCGGTATGCACGCCGTCGCGCCCCATCCGGCCGGAAACCCCGGCAATGGCCCCGATCTCCGGCCGGTCCATCGTTGCCGCCGCGAACGCCTGATCCAGGACAGCGTCGAACTCCGGCCGCACCGAAGCCGCATCCACCAGCTCGACCGGATGCGTCGAGAACAACTCCTCGACATACGGCCACACCGCGGCCAGCCCCTCGGCCATCCGCTCGTGCGACAACGGCGTCCCGTCACCCAGCCGCACCAGCCACTGCGCGGCATAATCCCGGTGATAGGCCAGTTCCTTCACGCCCTTGGCCGCGATAGCCGCCAGCACCGGGTCCGCACTGGACTCCAGCCGCTGGAACAACGCGAGCCGCCACGTCGAGAACACGAACAGCTGCGCGATCAGGTGCCCGAAGTGCCCGCCGCCCAGCTCAGCCAGCCGAACGTTGCGGAACTCGTTCTCGGCGCGCAGAAACGCGAACGTGTCCTCAGAACGGTCCGTACCGTCAGCCTTGCCCGAACGAGCGAGCAGCAACCGCGCCTGGCCGAGCAGATCGAGGCCGATGTTCGCGATCGCGACCTCGTCCTCCAGCTCCGGCGCGCCCGCGACCCACTCCTGCAACCGGTGCGAGAAGATCAACGCGTCATCGCCCAGCATCAAGCAATACGCGGCGAGCCGCGCACCGTCCACTCCGGACGGGACCGAAGTGTCCACACCGGACAAAGGATCGGCGAACCCGGTGCCGAAGGCCCACCGCGCGTCGTTGTCCTCGGTGATGGCTTCGTAGACGTTGTCAAAGGACACAGCAAGACATCCCTTACATGTGGGGAACGTTGTCGGGAATGTCGTAGAACGTCGGGTGCCGGTACACCTTGTCCCCGCTTGGCGCGAAGAACGGGTCCTTCTCGTCCGGCGACGACGCGGTGATGTCCGAGGCGCGAACGACCCAGATCGACACCCCCTCGTTGCGGCGCGTGTAGAGATCGCGCGCGTGGTGCAGCGCCATCTCGTCGTCCGCCGCGTGCAGCGAACCCACGTGGACGTGGTTCAGTCCCCGTTTCCCGCGGACGAAGACCTCGTACAGCGGCCAGTCGTGCTTCATGCCGAAACCTCTTTCTTGGCCGCGTGCGCCGCCGCGGCTTCCCGGACCCAGGCGCCTTCGTCGTGCGCGCGACGCCGGTGTGCGATCCGCTCCGCGTTGCACGGGCCGTTGCCCTTGAGCACGTTCTTGAACTCGTCCCAGTCGACCGCACCGAAGTCGTAGTGCTCGCGCGAGGCGTTCCACTTCAGCTCCGGGTCCGGGAAGGTCACGCCGAGCGCCTCGGCCTGCGGGACGGACATGTCGACAAAACGCTGCCGCAGCTCGTCGTTGGTGTGCCGCTTGATCTTCCACGCCATCGACTGCGCGGTGTTCGGCGAATCCGCGTCCGGCGGGCCGAACATCATCAACGACGGCCACCACCAGCGGTTCACCGCCTCCTGCACCATGTCCCGCTGCTGCTGGGTGCCCTTCATCATGGTCATCAGCAGCTCGTAGCCCTGTCGCTGGTGGAAGGACTCCTCCTTGCAGATCCGGATCATCGCCCGCGCGTAGGGCCCGTACGACGACCGGCACAGCGGCACCTGGTTGCAGATCGCCGCGCCGTCCACCAGCCAGCCGATCACGCCGACGTCGGCGAAGGTCAGCGTCGGGTAGTTGAAGATCGACGAGTACTTCTGCCTGCCGGTGATGAGCTTGTCGGTGAGGTCCGCGCGGTCCGCGCCGAGCGTCGCCGCCGCGGAGTACAGGTACAGCCCGTGCCCCGCCTCGTCCTGCACCTTCGCGAGCAGAATCGCCTTGCGCCGCAAGGAAGGCGCGCGCGTGATCCAGTTGCCCTCCGGCTGCATGCCGATGATCTCCGAATGCGCGTGCTGCGCGATCTGGCGGATCATCGTCTTGCGGTAGGCCTCGGGAATCCAGTCGCGCGGTTCGATGCGCTGGTCCCGTTCGATGGTGTGCTCGAACTGGGTCTCCAGATCGGCTACAGCGGTCACGGCCGCTCCTTCGAGACGAGGGTGAGCACGTCGTACTTCGCGACCGAGTCGCCGTCGGAGTTGGTGACGTCGGCGTCCCAGCGGACTTCGCCGTACTCCTGGTCGATCCGCGGCGTGATCTGCTTGGCTGTCAAGGTGACCGTCAGCGCGTCGCCGACCTTCACCGGCGTCAGGAACCGCAGGTTCTCCAGGCCGTAGTTGGCCAGCACCGGACCCGGCTCGGGCGAGACGAACAGGCCCGCCGCGAACGAGACGACCAGGTAGCCGTGCGCCACGATGCCGCCGAACAGCGGGTTCGCCGCGGCCGCCGCCTCGTCGGTGTGCGCGTAGAAAGTGTCGCCGGTGAACTCGGCGAAGTGGTCGATGTCGGCGCGAGTGACGGTGCGCGGGCCAGCCACCACGGTGTCGCCGATGCTCAGCTCTGCCAGCGACTTCCGGAACGGGTGCTCGCCTTCGACGCGCGGACCGCCCTCGACCCACCGGCCGGTGACAGCGCCGAGCACCTTCGGGCTGCCCTGCACGGCCGTGCGCTGCATGTGGTGCAGCACGCCGCGGATACCACCCATTTCCTCGCCGCCGCCCGCGCGGCCGGGGCCGCCGTGCACCAGCTGCGGCATCGGCGAACCGTGCCCGGTTGATTCCTTCGCGTCTTCGCTGTCGAGCACGAGCAGACGGCCGTGGTACGGCGCGACGCCCAGCACGATCTCGCGGGCGAACACCGGGTCACCGGTCACGACCGACCCGGCCAGGCTGCCGCCGCCCCGTGCCGCGAACTCGATGACCTGCTTGACCGACGTGTACGGCATCAGCGTGGACACCGGGCCGAACGCCTCGACCTCGTGCGGTTCGGCGCGCTCCGGGTCGGCCTTGAGCAGGATCGGCGAGATGAACGCGCCGGTCGCCTCGTCGCCGTCCACGACGTCGACGTGCTCCGGGTCGCCGAAGACGACGCTGCCCGCGTCGAGCAGGGCCTTCAGCGAACGACGCACCTCTTCACGCTGTTCCAGGCTGGCCAGCGCACCCATCCGGACGCCTTCAGCGTTCGGATTGCCCACCGTCACCTTGGCGAGCCGGGCGCTGACCGCCTCCGCAACGTCGTCCAGCATCTCCGCCGGAACGAACGCGCGGCGGATGGCGGTGCACTTCTGGCCCGCCTTCACCGTCATCTCGGTAGTCAGCTGCTTGACGAAAAGGTCGAACTCCGGCGTCGACGGCCGGGCGTCCGGAGCGAGAATCGAGCAGTTCAGCGAGTCGGCCTCGGCGTTGAACCGCACCGAATTCCGCACGATCGCCGGGTGCGCGCGCAGCTTCTGCGCGGTGGACGCGGAACCGGTGAACGACACCAGGTCCTGCGCGGTGACGTGGTCGAGCAGGTCGCCGACGCTGCCCGCGACGAACTGCACTGTGCCCTCGGGCAGGATGCCGGATTCGACGATCAGCTCCACGAGCCGCGCGGTCAGGTACGCGGTCTGGCTGGCCGGCTTGATCAGGCTCGGCACCCCGGCGAGGAACGCGGGTGCGAGCTTCTCCAGCGGACCCCACACCGGGAAGTTGAAGGCGTTGATCTGGATCGCGACGCCCTGCAGCGGGGTCGCGATGTGCTGTGCGACGAACGTGCCGCCGCGGCTCAGCGGCTCGACCGCGCCCTCGACGTACACGGTGTCGTTCGGCAGTTCGCGCTTGCCCTTCGAGCCGTAGCTGAACAGGACGCCGATGCCGCCGTCGATGTCGAACTTGGAGTCGCCCAGCGTCGCGCCCGTACGGGCCGACAGCTCGTACAGCTCTTCGCGGTGCTCGCGCAGGTGCGAGGCGAGCGATTTCAGCAGCGCGGCTCGCTGATGGAACGTCAGCTTCCGCAGCGCCGGGCCGCCGACGCTGCGCCCGTACTCGAGCGCGGCGGCGAAGTCGATCCCCTCCGACGAAATCCGGGCCACTTCCTCCCCGGTCGCCGCGTCGTGCAGCGGGGCGCCCTCGCCCGGCGCCGTGTGCCATCCCCCGGAGACGTAGCTGCGGAGCAGAACCATGCCGACCCTCTCGCCGAATTACCAACCGGACGTTCAGTAATTCGCAGGATAGCCGGTCTCCCGGCTGATCGGAACCCCCGCATTGCTTGACACCGAACGGGTCGCGGCCTTTACTGGGCTCCAGCCGGGATTACCGGCCAATCGGTCAGTAAGTCACCGTCCCGGAGGCCTAGCTCGTGACCCGCAACGCCGCGCACGCCATGTTCGACACCGACGCGGCGTCCCGCTCCCTCGGCATCGAACTCGTCGAAGCGGCCGACGGCAGGGCGGTGGCCACGATGAAGGTCACCGAGACGATGGTCAACGGACACGACATCGCCCACGGCGGTTACGTGTTCCTGCTCGCCGACACCGCTTTCGCCCTCGCCTGCAACACGCACGGGCCGGTCACCGTCGCCGCGGGCGCGGAGATCTCGTTCGTCGCCGCCGGGAAACTGGGCGATCACCTCGTCGCGACGGCCGCCGAGCGCACCCGCTACGGCCGCAACGGCATCTACGACGTCACGGTGCACCGGGAGACCCCCGAAGGGCCCGAGGTCGTCGCCGAATTCCGCGGCCGCAGCCGCGTCATCGAGAAGACCCGGGAAACACAGTGACTCCCCTGACCGCAGACCTCGCCGAAACCGTCAGCGCCGACGAGCTGGCCGCGCTCCAGCTGGAACGGCTGCAGTGGACCCTGCGGCACGCGTACGAGAACGTCCCGCTGTACCGCAAGAAGTTCGCCGAAGCGGGCGTGCACCCCGACGACTGCCGCGAGCTGGGCGACCTGGCGAAGTTCCCCTTCACCACCAAGGCCGACCTGCGCGAGAGCTACCCGTTCGGGATGTTCGCCGTGCCGCAGGACCAGATCCGCAGGCTGCACGCGTCCAGCGGCACCACCGGGAAGCCGACCGTCGTCGGCTACACCGAGGACGACATCGACACCTGGGCCACCGTGATGGCGCGCTCGATCCACGCCGCGGGCGGGCGGCCGGGGCACAAGGTACATGTCGCGTACGGATACGGCCTGTTCACTGGCGGGCTCGGCGCGCACTACGGTGCGGAAAAGCTCGGCTGCACGGTGATTCCGGCGTCCGGCGGGATGACCGCCCGGCAGGTCCAGCTGATCACGGACTTCAAGCCGGAAGTCATCATGATCACGCCCTCGTATCTGCTGACGCTGCTCGACGAATTCGAGCGCCAGGGCGTGGATCCGCGGGCCAGTTCGCTGAAGGTGGGCATTTTCGGCGCGGAGCCGTGGACCGAGCAGATGCGGTCCGAGATCGAGGAACGGTTCGCGCTGGACGCGGTCGACATCTACGGCCTGTCCGAGGTGATGGGCCCGGGCGTCGCGCAGGAATGCGTGGAGACCAAGGACGGCCTGCACATCTGGGAGGACCACTTCTTCCCCGAGGTGATCGACCCGTTCACCGAACAGGTGCTGCCCGAGGGCGAACGCGGCGAACTGCTGTTCACGTCGCTGACCAAGCAGGCGCTGCCGATCATCCGCTACCGCACCCGCGACCTGACCCGCCTGCTGCCCGGCACCGCGCGTCCCGCGTTCCGCCGGATGGAGAAGGTGACCGGCCGCAGCGACGACCTCATCATTCTGCGCGGGGTCAACGTCTTCCCCACGCAGATCGAGGAAGTCGTGCTGCGCACCGAGGGATTGAGCCCGCACTTCCAGCTGGTCCGCTCGACCCGCGGCCGCCTGGACCATCTGACGGTGCGCGTCGAAGCCCGCGCCGGCACGACCGCCGAAGCCAGGACCGCCGCCGCCGCTGTGGTGACTGCCGGAGTGAAGGACGGCGTCGGCGTAAGCGTTTCGGTGGAGGTCGTCGACCCGGACACGCTGGAGCGCTCGCTCGGTAAAATGCGCCGCGTGCTGGACGAACGCTCGTGACTGCCCCCGCCCGCCGCGGCCGGCCCGGCTACGACCTGGAGTCGCTGCTCCTGGTCGCGGTCAAGCTGTTCAACGACCGCGGCTACGACGGGACCAGCATGGAGGACCTGTCGCGCAAGCTCGGCATCACGAAATCCGCGATCTACCACCACGTGCCGAGCAAGGAGGAACTGCTGCGGCTGGCGGTGGACCGGGCGCTGGACGGGCTGTTCGAGGTCGCGGAGTCCACCGAGGCACTGGACGGGCGCGCCATTGACCGCTTGGAGCACCTGGTGCGCGGGAGTGTGCTGGTGCTCGCGGATCGGTTGCCGTTCGTGACGTTGCTGCTGCGGGTGCGGGGCAATACGAAGGCCGAGCGGGCGGCGTTGGCGCGGCGGCGCGAGTTCGATCATCTGGTGACGGATCTGGTCAAGCAGGCCGAAGCCGAAGGGGATGTCCGGCCGGATATCGACCCGGCGATCGCGGCGCGGCTGTTGTTCGGCACGGTGAACTCGCTGATCGAGTGGTACCGGCCGCGCCGGGGAGCGTCTCCGGGGGAACTGGCGGACGCGGTGTGCAAGATGGCGTTCGACGGGTTGCGCGCCTAGCGGCTCAGTGCCAGACAGCTTTGAAATCGGCGTCCGGTAGCGCCGTCAGAAAGGCGGCGGCGAACGCCTCGCCTGGTGCCAGCGCGCCCGAGCCGCGGTACCGGCCGTCGAGAAGCCGGACCGTGGCCTCGACCAGGATCGGTGCGGTCGTGGCGTAGATGTCGCGCCCGGTCGCGGTGGCGCGGCGAGTCTGCGTGCCGGGCCCGACGGTGACTTCGACGGCGAAGCGTCGTGCCGAGCGTCCGTGCTCGTCGTGGGCTTGCGGGGCCGGGGTGTCCGGGTCGTGGAGGTCGTCGAGCGGGGCGGTGTTCAGCCAGGAACGCAGGGTTCCCACCGCGAGATGCCGGTCGATGGTGACCACCTCGGAGAACGGCAGCTCCACAGTGGACTGTGCGCCGATCGGCTCCGGGAAGTCCCAGGTGCCGGTCGCTGCCGGATCAGCGATCGGGGCGAGGACGCCGTCGCGGATCACCAGCCGGGTCGCGGTGTTGCGGGCGCCGGTGACCCGGGTTCCCTCCGTGGGCCACCACCGGTCCAGTCCGACGGCGATCTCGACCTCGGCGGCGGACTTCTCGGGACCGAGCATGGCGGTGAGAAGCAAATCGGCCAGTCCGCCGTAGAACGCCATGGCGGGCACTACGGCTGTCCCCGCCGAGCGGGCGGGTGCGTCGAGTTCGCGATCGAGCTGCTGGACGGCTGGCTGCTCCGCGGTGACGTCCAGGTAGTGAGTGCCGGTCTCGACCGCCGCCGTCGCGAGCGGGAGCGCGGTGTCCAGGAACGGGCCAGCGCAGTTGAGCACCACCGCGACGTCGTTCAGCAGCGCCCGCAACCCTGCGTCGTCGTCGATGCTCGCCGGTCCAGATCCGCGAACTGCGCGAGCCGCGAGAGACTGCGCCCCGCGACGACCGGTTGAAGACCGCGTCGCAGCAACTCGCCGATCACGAACTTTCCGGTGTGACCGCTGGCTCCGTAGACCAGGACCCGCTGAGAATCTGTCCTGCCCTCGATTCTGGACACTCCCGCACGCCACTGGTGAGTGTCTGAAAGGACGAGTTGCGTACAGTATCGGACATGCCTCGATTGGTGCTCGTCCTCCACGAGCACGCGATGCTGTACGAGGTCGCGATCGCGGCGGAAGTCTTCGGCGTCGACCGTTCGGCCCTCTCCCCCACCGGCGCCTGGTACGACGTCGTCGTGGCCTGCCCCGAACGGTCGCCGCGGCACTGGCTGCCGCATCTGCCCGCGATCGGCGTCTCGGAGATCGGCGAGGCCGCCGCTGACCTGATCGTGGTCCCCTCCACGGATTCCCCCGGCGAGGAGATCGATCCGGCGCTCGCGGCCGCTCTCCGGGACGCGCACGCGAGCGGGGTCCGGATCGCTCGTTCGTCCTCGCCGAGGCGGGCCTGCTGGATGACCGGATCGCGACCACCCACTGGATGCACGCCGACGACCTGGCCCGCCGCTATCCGCGCCTGAAAGTACGCGCCGACGTGCTCTACGCCGACGAGGGCGACATCCTCACCTCGGCGGGCAAAACGGCCGCCCTCGACCTGTGCCTGCACCTGGTGCGCCGAGACCTGGGCGCGGCGGTCGCCAACGACCTAGGGCGCAGGCTGGTCGTCCCGCCGCATCGACACGGCGGCCAGGCGCAATTCGTGTCCCCGCCGCCTTCTCCGGACGGTTCTGGCCTAGCCCGTACCGCGGAGTGGGCGCGGGTCCAGCTGGAGCAACCGCTCACGGTCGCCGGCCTCGCGCGCCGCGCGGGCCTCAGCTCCCGGCAGCTCGCCCGCCGGATGCGCGCCGAATTCGGTTCCGCGCCGCTGAACTGGCTGCATCAGCAACGCCTCGCCCGCGCGCGGGAACTGCTCGAACGCACCGATTCCTCGATCGATCAGATCTCCGCCAGCTGCGGAATGGGCAGCGCCGCCACCCACCGCCGCCACTTCCGCGACGCACTCGGCGTCTCCCCGTCCGAATACCGCGCGACGTTCCGGCTGACCTAGGACGTTTCCTCCCGGGCCGGAGCGGGCATCGTCACCACGAACCCCGTGCTGCGCCCCACATCGTCCAGCAGCCACCCCATCCGCTTGACCGTCCGCAGGATCAGCGCCGAATCCACCACCGACAGCGGCGCCAGGTCCTGTTCCAGATGTTCCTGCATCCGCATCGATTCCTCGATCGACCGCGTCCACGTGGTCACCAGAAGATTCGCCGGCCCCGGCAGACTCGCCATCTGCCGCACAGCCGGGTTGGCCCGCAACCGGTCCACGCACGTCGACACGTGCGCCACCGGCACCTGGCACCACCAGTTCACGACAACCGGCGACGGCGTCAGCCCCTGCGCGATCTCGCAGCGGAACGTCAACGCGTCGGCATTCAGCAGGCGCCCGAGCTGGCGGCGCACGGTCGACACCGGACGCCCGGTGATCCGCGCCAGGTCCGCGGCACTGTGGCGGCCGTCCTCGCCCAGCGCACTAGTCAGCGGGGCGTAAGGCTCTTCCCACGGCTGCAGTGTGGCCATCCGCCCGCCGCCGATGGCCGGTAGTTGCGACAGTGCCTGCACGCGCCGCCGATCCAAGGCGCCCACTCGCCACGAACTGCCTTCGACATGCAGCCGCGAAGCCAGGTGCGAGCGCGTGTTGAGCACGCCGGGCAGGCTGGGGATCGCGTCCAGCAGCAAGGCGGACAGGTCACGCAGGCCGAGGCCGAAAACGGTCAGTACCAGGCTGTATTCCCGCGAAGCCTCCTCGATGCTGGCCACCGAAGACCACGTCGACAGCTCTCGGATCAGCTCGCGCACCTGGCCGCTCGCGCAGCGGATTTCCACGTACGCGGCCTGCACCTGATACAGCCCGGGCACGTGCGGATAGGCCGTCACCCACGCCGCTCCCCCGTCGCGCAGCCGCTCCCAGCGCCGCGCCAGCGTCACCGGGGAGGAGTCGAGCGCCGCGGCCAGTTGCGTCCAGGTGGCACGGGGACGCAGTTGCAGTGCGTGGATGAGCGAAAAGTCTTCCTCCTCCAGTGACTCGATCATTATTTCTTCTCCAGATAACGGGTTCGCGAGCGATTCCGACAACTCTAACGCGATATCAGGCGCGAGTTCCCACACTCGACCACCAAGACGCCGTTCCCGACGAAGAGGAGCCGAACCGGTGGACCTCCACGAAGACGCCCGCAGCCAGCAGGACGACCTGGCGCAGCTGCGCCGCGAACTGCACCGCGAGCCTGAGATCGGCCTCGACCTGCCGCGCACCCAGGAACGGGTCCTGCGCGAACTCGACGGGCTCGGGCTGGAGATCTCCACCGGAACCGACACGACGTCCGTGACCGCGGTACTCCGCGGCGAAGGAGCCGCCCGCGATTCGGCTCAACCGCGCACGGTTCTGCTGCGCGCCGACATGGACGCGCTCCCGGTCCAGGAAGCGACCGGGCTCGATTTCGCCGCTGCCAACGGCGCGATGCACGCGTGTGGCCACGATTTGCACACCACGTCACTGGTCGGCGCGGCTCGGCTGCTGCACACGCACCGCGATCGGATCAACGGCGACGTCGTCCTGATGTTCCAGCCCGGCGAAGAAGGATGGGACGGCGCTGGCGTGATGCTGAAGGAAGGCGTGCTCGACGCCGCCGGCCAACGCGTTGACACCGCGTACGGGCTTCACGTTTTCTCGTCGATGCTGCCCAGCGGTCAGTTCGCGAGCCGCCCCGGGACGCTGATGTCGGCCTCGCACAAGCTGCTCGTGACCGTGCACGGCGAAGGCGGCCACGGGTCGATGCCGCACCGCGCGAAGGACCCGATCTCCGCTGCCGCGGCGATGATCACCGCGCTGCAGACGATGATCACGCGCCGCCTGGACATCTTCGACCCGGCGGTGCTCACCGTCGGTGTCATCCGCGGCGGCACGAAGCGCAATGTCATCCCCGCGACCGCCGAGTTCGAAGCCACCGTCCGCTGCTTCTCCGACGACACCGCCGCCCTGCTCGACACCACCATCCGCGAGACGATCGACGGCGCCGCGCGGGCGAACGGCGTCACCGCGGACGTCGTGTTCGAGAACGAATATCCAGTGACCGTAACGGATGCCGACGAGACGGCGTTTGGTGCCGAGGTCGTCCGAGAGACGATCGGCGAGCAGTACTACACCGACCTGCCCAACCCAGTCGCCGGTTCGGAGGACTTCTCGCGTGTCCTCGCCGCGGTGCCCGGCACATTCCTCGGCCTCGGCGCGCTGATGCCGGGCCTCGAACCGCACACCGCGCCCAACAATCACAGCCCGTACGCCGATTTCGACCCGTCCGTGCTGTCGCGCGCCGCCACCGTCTACGCCGAACTCGCCGTCCGCCGTCTCGACCGATTCGCCGAAGGAGCACTGCGATGACTT
This sequence comes from Amycolatopsis rubida, assembly GCF_900115345.1. Taxonomy (GTDB): domain Bacteria; phylum Actinomycetota; class Actinomycetes; order Mycobacteriales; family Pseudonocardiaceae; genus Amycolatopsis; species Amycolatopsis rubida. Next base: position 261,580 of record NZ_FOWC01000004.1, read on the forward strand.
CTGTGGCCCCAGACCGTCGCCGTACCCTGTTCGGGCTCGGCGCCGGCAACGCGATGGAATGGTTCGACTGGAACGTCTACGCCACGTTCGCGTCGTTCTTCGCCGCGCAGTTCTTCAACGCCGACAGCGCGGTTTCGGCTCTGCTGAGCACGCTCGCGGTGTTCGCGGTCGGCTTCGCCGCGCGGCCGATCGGCGGCTGGCTGTTCGGCTGGATCGCCGACCGCAAGGGCCGTCAGCTCGCGATGGCGCTGACCGTCGCGATCGCCGCCGCGGGCAGCCTGGTCATCGGCCTTTCCCCGACGTACGGCCAAATCGGCGTGTGGGCGTCGGTGATCCTGGTGGTCGCGCGACTGGCCCAGGGCCTCGCGCACGGCGGCGAACTGCCGTCCGCGCAGACCTACATCGCCGAGGTCGCCCCGCCGGCCCGCCGCGGACTGTGGTCGAGCCTCATCTACTTCTCCGGCACCTGCGGCGTGCTCGTGGGCACCCTGCTTGGCGCGGTCCTCTCCGGCGTGCTGACCCACGAGCAGATGCTCTCCTTCGGCTGGCGGATCCCGTTCATCCTCGGCGGCGTCTTCGGGATCTACTCGCTCTACGTGCGGCTCCGCATGCGCGAGACCGAGGTGTTCCAGGCGGCGAAGAAGAACGCGGCGAAGGAAAAGGGCCAGATCTGGCACACGATCAAGCAGAACCCGAAACTGCTCGCACAGGTCGTCGGGCTGACTGTCGGCGCGACGGTCATCTACTACATGTGGGCCGTCGCCGCGCCGTCGTACGCGATCACCGTGCGCGGTGTCGACCCGACCGGCGCGCTGTGGGCGGGCGTGTTCGCGAACGTGGTCTTCCTGATCGCCCTGCCGTTGTGGGGAATCCTGTCCGACCGCATCGGCCGCAAGCCGGTGTTGTTCATCGCGATCGCCGGCCTGCTCCTGCTGAGCTTCCCGCTGAACGCGATGGTCGGGCGCGAGCCGTGGCAGCTGTTCGTGGCGATGTCGATCGCGCTGCTGTTCATGGCCGGGTTCTCCGCCATCGGCCCGGCGGTCTACGCGGAGATCTTCCCGACCCGCATCCGCGCGGTCGGCGTCGGAGTGCCGTACTCGATCGCGGTCGCGGCGTTCGGCGGCACGGCGCCGTACTTGCAGACCCTGTTCGCCGGGAACGGGCATCCGTCGCTGTTCGTCATCTACGGGATCGTGCTGATGGTGATCAGCGCGCTGGTCGTGTTCACGCTGCCGGAGACGCGGGGCGTGGACCTGCGGGAGAAGGCTGTTCGCAAACCATCCATAGTGGACTGAACCGCTGGCGCGGCTCAGCTGTCGGGCCGAGTCTCGCCGAGCTGCCACCACAGCGCCGCGCGCAGCCGTTCGATGAGCGTCTCGTCGTCCTCCTCGCTCGGGTCCGCTCCCAGCGGGACCCAGCGTTCCTCCACCAGTTCGCCGTCGTCGTAGCTGCTGATCAGTATCCCCGGATACGACACCGTCAGCTCGTCCTCCGGGCAGCCGGTCGCGCACGGCCGGTCGTCCATCCGCACATGCCGGTGGTGCAGCCGCACCCCGACCCATCGGCCGGACGGCCGCGGCTGCTGGTCCGTGCCGTCCATCGCCCGCTCCCGCTCGCCCCAGGTCCCCCGGCTGAAGGTCGCGGCCGGGGCGGCCGGAGTTACCGGCGGGTTGTTCCGGTTGGGTAACGGCATCCGGTGACGGCACCGCCGCGCGTTTGGCACCGTGTTGACAACGACCTCGCCCGGCGGCGAGGCTGGCCCGGTGAGCAGCGGACCCCGGCGGCGGCTGGACCCCGCGCAGCGCCGGGCCGAGATCCTCGCCGCTGCCCGGCGGTGCTTCGGCGCGGGCAGCTACTCCTCGGTGTCCACTTCGGACATCGCGGCCGCCGCGGGCGTCGCCCGGCCGCTGATCAACCACTATTTCGGCGGCAAACGCGAGCTGTATCTCGAAGTGGTGCGGCAGATGACGATCGTGCCCGCCCCGGTCGTCGACGCGCTGCCGGACGGCCCGCCCCGGCTGCGCCTGGAGGTCGGCATCGACCGGTGGATCGACGTCGTGGAACGCAACCGCGACGCCTGGCTCACCGTGATCGACGCGGCGCACGACCCGGAGGTCGAGCGGATCATGCGCGAGGCGGACGAGATCGCCGCCGACCGCGTGCTCGCCGCCGCCCAATTGCCCGGGAACGGGCATCCGCAGCTGCGGGCGATGATCCGCGCTTACGGCGGGATGGTGCGCGCCGCGTCCCGGGAATGGCTGGTCCGCGGCACGCTGGAGCGGGCCGAACTGCGCGCGTTCCTGGTGGAATCGCTGGTGCAGCTGCTGGAAACCACCTATCCGGCGGTGCTGGCGCAGCAGACCTCCACCGCCGGCTGAGCAGCGCGCCGGCCGAACGCGGGCAGGATGGTCACGACCGCGGCCACGGCCATCGCGGCGCCGAGAACGATGGGCGCGCGCAGGCCGTACGGCTCGATCAGGCAGGCCCCGGCGAACGAGCCGATCATGACCCCGAGCGTGATGAACGACGAGTGCACCGTGTTGACCAGCGGACTGGTGTTCCCGGCCCGCTGCACCCGCACCGCCATCGCGGGGTTCATCGTCACGCCGGCCAGCCCGATCGCGAGCATGAACGCCAGCGCGGCCGCGGGCAGGTCGGTGAACAACGCGAATCCGGTGAGGAACACCGCGTTCAGGAGCGTGCCGGCCACGAGTGCCGGCACGGTGTGCCGGTCAGCGAGCCGGCCGACGATGCTGTTGCCGACCACCGTGGCCGCGCCGTAACCGAGCAGCAGCACCGGGACCGTGTCCGGCGAGAACCCGCTGACCTCGGTCAGGATCGGGGTGAAGAAGCTGAACGCGGAAAAGGTCGCGCCGATGATCAGTGTGCTGGAGACGAGCGCGAGAAGCAGCTTCGGACGGCGGAAAACGCTGAAGTCCGCTTCCCGGCGCTCGGCCTGTCCGGGGTCGCGGACCTGGAACTGGGTCAGCAGCGCGGCGAGCACGGTCAGCAGGGTGATCGTCCAGAACGCCGCCCGCCAGCCGTAATGTCCGCCCGCGAAGGTCGCCAGCGGCAGCCCGAGCAGGGTGCCGAGCATCAAGCCGTTCATCGCGACGCCGATCGCCCGGCCGCGCACGCGTTCGTCGACCAGCTGCCCGCACAAGGAAATCGCGATGCCGAAGAACGCTTGCGACGCGACGCCGCTGATCACCCGGGCGACGACCAGCACCGAGTACGTCGTCGCGAGCGCGGCCAGCACGTTGCCGGCCAGGAACACCGCGAAGACGACCATCAGCGCGGCTTTCGGCCGGATGCGCAGCAACGCCAGCGTCAGCACCGGGCCGCCGACCGCCATCGCGACGGCGAACACCGTGATGAGGTAACCGATCCGCGCGACGTCGACGCCGAGTCCGGCGGCGAGCTGCGGCATCAGCCCGGCGACCGCGAACTCGCTGGTGACCATGGCGAAGATGCCAGCGGCCAGTACATAGACCGCGGACGGCACTCGGGGCGAGGACATGGGAGACCCTTTCGTGTAACGATCGTTTCAAAACTTAGCCGACGTTAAGCCGGGAGGAGCGGGGATGGTTACGGACGAAGCGCCCGGGTGGATGCCTGGACGATGTCGGCCAGCCGAGCCAGCGGCGCGCCGCCCTGTGCGGAGATCCGCAGCCCGGCGACGCTGGCGTTCACATACGCGGCCAGTCCCTCCGCGGGAACCTCGGCGGTGACTTCGCCAGCCGCTTGACCTGCCCGCAACAGGTCGGTCAGCAGGCGCAGCCGAGCATCGGTATCGCGGGCGACCTGCTCCAGGAACGCCGCGTTCTCGGTGTCGCCAGCCAGCTCGGCAACGGAATTGACGGCGAGACATCCGCTCGGCGCACCGGTGCTCGACCGCTCGGCTTCCTCAAGGACCACCTTCGTCAGGTAAGCCTCGATTCGCGCCACCGCGTCACCCTTCTTCGCCATCACCTCGGCCGCAGCCTGCGCTGTCGTGTCGAGATAGCGGGCGAGGCATTCCGCGAACAGCGCGCCTTTGCTGCCGAAGGTGTTGTACAGGCTGCTGCGGCCGAGACCGGTTGCCTGGCACAGTTCTTCGGCACTGGTCGCGTGGAAGCCCCGCCGCCAGAACAGCTCAGTGGCCGCGGTGAGCACTTGCTCGCGAGCAAAGGTACGCGGTCGAGCCATGCGGGCAGCTTACGGCATTGTGTAACGCATTGTCCATAACTGCTAGCGATTGCGCCGGGCGTACGCGGCGGGAGTCGTACCAGTCCAGCGTTTGAAGGCGTAGATGAAGCTCGACGCTTCGGCATAGCCCAGGCGCAGGGCGACGTCGTCGACGGACAGCACACCGGTGTCGAGCATTTCTTCCGCGAGCGTCTGGCGGACTTCGTCCAGCAGCTGCCGGTAGCCGGTGCCCGCCTCGGTCAACCGCCGTCGCAGGGTTCGCGTGCTGAGGGTGAGCTGGCGGGCGATCTCGGCCATCCCGGCGTCCGCGCCGCCGAGCCGCACCAGTCGTTCCCGCACCAGCTGCGGGACTCCCGAACGCCTGCGGCGGCGGGCGACGAGGGCGTCGCATTGCGCGGCGCACAAGGCGACGGTTTGCTCGTTGGCCTGCGGCAACGGAAGGTCCAGCAGCTCCGGATCGAGGGTGGCCCGGTGCTCGGCCGCGCCGAAAACCGGGGCGAGGCCGAAAGCCGTCCGGTAAGCGTCCGCAAAGGACGACGACGGGAAGCGGAACTCCAGGCTTTCCCAGGAGATCTCCGGCAGCAGGTCGCGCATCACGGTGCAGATCGCGGACAGGTCGCGCAGCGCGAGGAACCGGGCGACGTCGTCCGGCACCCGCGAATCGTCCAGCACCAGGCGGAGTCCGGCGGAGTCCAGCTCGACGTGCGGAACGCAGAAGGTGAAGGACAAATCCAGGTAGCGCAAGGCGAACACCATCGCGTCGCGCATCGTCGGACTGCTGATACAGGCGAAACCGAAGATGCCGAACGTCGTCACGCGGTACCGGCAGCCGAGGCTGAGCGCGACGTCGTCACCGGAGCCGACCGTCGAGAGCAATGCCCGCACGACAGCCAGCTCCTGCCGCGCGTCGAGCTGCCGGTCCGGCGCGCGCAGTTCCTCGACCGGCACCCCGGGCAGCGAAACGCCGCGTTCCTCGGCGAATCGGTGCATCAGCAGCACACTCGCCGTGCCGCGCGGGTAGTCCCAGTCGCGGATGGCGGGTACGGCTAGCTCGGCCATGGCCGGAATTATGGATCAACCGGCCGCCCGCGTGCCGTTCGAGGGCCAAAACTGTCCGGGTTGCTCGTTAAGCTCCCGCCGTGCGCCTTTCCCGCCGCGTCCTCAACCGCGCGACCCTCGACCGGCAACTGCTCCTCAAGCCCGCCAAGATGCCGGTTCTCGACGCCGTCACCCATCTCGCCGGGCTGCAAGCGCAAGCGCCGTTCCCGCCGTACTACGCGCTGTGGTGCCGGCTGCGGGGTTTCCGGCCGGACGATCTCGCGAGCCTGCTGCTCGACCGCAGCGTGGTGCGGATGGTGCTGATGCGCGGCACGGTGCACCTCGTCCCCGCCGCCGACGCGCTCGCGTGGCGTCCGCTGGTGCAGATCGTCATGGACCGCGCCCTCACGGCGGCCAACCAGCATCGGGAGCCGCTGGCCAAACTCGACCACGACGCCGTGGCGAGGACGACCGGCGAACTGCTGCGCGAACGGCCGTATTCGAGCGATCAGCTCGGCAAAGCGCTGGTCGAGCACTATCCGGAGACGCCGGCCGGGTCGCTGATGTTCCTGGTCCGCGCCATCCTGCCGCTCGTCCAGATCCCGCCGCGCGGCGTGTGGGGCAAGGCCGGGCAGCCGACTTATCAGGTCGCGGACCACTGGCTCGACGGCGTCCCCGCGCCGGAGCCGTCGGCGGCCGAACTGGTCCGCCGCTATCTCGCCGCGTTCGGCCCGGCGACGGTGGCCGACGTGCAGGCCTGGGCGGGCGTCACGAAGCTCGGCGAGGTGATCGAGGGAATGGACCTGCGCACGTACCTCGACCCCGAAGGCCGCACGCTCTACGACCTGCCGGACGCCACGCTGCCCGGCGAGGACACGCCCGCGCCGACGAAGCTGCTCGGTCCGTTCGACCAGACGCTGCTGGCCTACGCCGAACGCACGCGGATGATCAGCGACGAGCACCGCAAACGCGTGATCACCATCAACGGCCTGGTCAAAGGCACCCTGCTGGTCGACGGCCGGGTCCGCGGAATCTGGGAGACCACGACCACCCGCGAGTCGGCGACGCTGGTCCTCACGCCGTTCGAACGGCTCGCGAAACGCGACACCGCCGCGCTGGAGAGCGCCGGGCGGAAGCTGCTCGCGTGGGCCGAGCCCGGCAAGACACACGAGGTCGTGAGTGGCGATCCCGGTTAGAACCGCGATCGCCACTCGCGAGCCCCCTGGCCGAACTTCTCGATCGGCTGGCCGCGCTTCCCCTTCCGGCCCCGCACCCGCCTGCGTAGCTTCGGCCTATGGACGACACCCCGTCGGTGCTGATAGCGGGCACCGGGTTCGGCGGAATCGGCACCGCGATCGAGCTGAAGCGCGCCGGTTTCCCGAACGTCACGATCCTTGAGCGGGCGGCCGAGCCGGGCGGCGTGTGGCGCGAGAACACCTATCCCGGCGCGGCCTGCGACGTCCCGTCGCCGCTGTACTCGTTCTCCTTCGAGCCCAATCCGGACTGGCCGAAGCGATACGCGATGCAGCCGGACATCCACGCCTATCTCAAGCGCGTGATCACGAAGCACGGCATCGAACCGCACATCCGGTACGGCCGCGAGGTCACGTCCGCGACCTACGGCAACGGCCGCTGGCGCGTCGAGACCGCACAGGGCGAAACCTTCGAGGCAGACGTCTTCGTGCCCGCTGTCGGCCAGCTCTCCCAGCCCGCTCGGCCGTCGATCCCCGGCCGCGAAACCTTCGCCGGCGCGGCTTTCCACTCCGCTGAGTGGAACCACGAAATCCCGTTGGCGGGCAAGCGCGTCGCGGTGATCGGCACCGGCGCGAGCGCGATCCAGTTCGTGCCGGAGATCCGCAAGGAAGTCGCGCACGTCACCGTCTTCCAGCGCACGCCGCCGTACATCATGGCCAAGAACGACGGCCGCTACAAACCGTGGCAGAAGAGGCTTTTCCGCCGCCTGCCGAAGACGCAGCTGTTCGGCCGCGCGCGGATCTTCCTGCTCGCCGAGTACGCGACCTACGGCATGACGCGATACCCGTTGCTGACCAAGATCTTCGAACTGCGGACCGCTCAACTGCGCCGCCGTCACCTCAAGGACCGCACGCTGCGCCGCAAGGTCAAGCCGGACTACCCGCTGGGCTGCAAGCGGATCTTGTTCACCAACGACTACCTGCCCGCGCTCGCCCAGCCGAACGTCTCCGTCGAAACGTCCTCGATCAAGGAAATCACCCCGCGCGGCGTGCGCACCGAGGACGGCGCGGAGCACGAGGCGGACGTGCTGATCTACGGCACCGGGTTCAAAGCGACGGAATTCCTCGGCCCGCTGAAGGTGTTCGGCCGCGACGGCCGGTCGCTGGCCGAGGCGTGGAGCGGCGGCGCGCGGGCGTACCTCGGCATGACGGTGCCGGGATTCCCGAACCTGTTCTGCGTCTACGGCCCCAACACCAACCTCGGCGCGGGCTCGATCATCTACATGATCGAACGGCAAGCGCGCTACCTCCGCCAGGCCGTCGAACACCTCGCCCGGCCGGACGTGACGTCGCTGGAGGTGCGCGCCGAAGTCGAAGAACGCTACGACCGCGAGGTGCAAGCGCGGCTCTCGCACAGCGTCTGGAGCGGTTGCACAAGCTGGTACCGGCAGGAAAACGGCCGGGTGAGCACCAACTGGCCCGGGCTGGTCACCGAATACGACCGCCGGACCAGGACACTCGACCCGGCCGACTACCTGGTGCGCTCGTGAGTGGCTGCTCAGGGCAGGTTCTTCAGCCCCGCGCTGACCGTGTTGGCAAACCCGTAACCGTTCGACGCGTCCCAGTTGATGGACCAGGTCATCGCGCCGCGGAACTCCGGATACGTGGCCGGCGGCTTGAACGACGCGCAACCGGTGCCCTTGGCCATGCAGTTCATCGCCGACACGACGTTCGACGGCGGCTGGTACCCGCCGCCGGCCGCCGAGCCCGAGGACGGCAGCCCGAACGCGACCTGGTCGGCCCGCAGGCCGCCCTGCAACTGGATGCACGAGAGCGCGGTGAGGAAGTCGACGGTGCCCTGGGAGTAGACGTTCCCGTTGCAGCCGTTCATCGCGCCCGAGTTGTAGTACTGCATGTTGACGACGGTGAGGATGTCCTTGACGTTCAACGCCAGCTGGAAGTAGCCGCCCTGGGTGGACTGCATGTCGATCGTCTGCGGTGCCATGGTGATCACCGAGCCGCCGCCGTCGTGGATGCTGCGCAGCGCCTGCCCCATGTAGGTGGCGTTGATGCCGTTCTCCAGGTCGATGTCGACGCCGTCGAAGCCGTAGGTGGAGATCAGCTGCTTCACCGAGTTGGCGAAGTTGCTCGCTGACTGGCTGTCGCCGACGCTGATCGTGCCCTTCTCGCCGCCGACCGAGATGATCACCTTCTGGCCGCGCGCCTGCACGGTCTTGATGTCCGCGCGGAACTGCGCGTCGGTGTAGCCGCCGAGCTTGGACGACAACGCCGGGTCGAGCGTGAAGCTCACCGCGCCGGGCGTCGTGGTGGCGTCGGCGAAGGCGACCGCGATGACGTTGTACGTCGTGGGCACGTCAGCGAGCTTCAGTGTCTTCGCGCCGTTGTCGAAGTTCTGCCAGTAGCCGGTGAGGATGTGCTTCGGCAGGTCGCCGTTGTGCGGCGGCGTGCTGGTCGCGGTGGTCGTCGGCGGGGTTGTCGGCGTGGTCGACGTCGTGGGGCTCGTGGAGGTCGTGGGCGGGGTGCCCGGACCGTCGAGGCTGACGTCGTCGGCGAGGTAGGCGGGCTGGCCGTACCAGCCGTGCAGGTACACCGTGAGGCTGGTGGACGAGCCGGTGGTGAAGCTCAGGCTGAGCTGCTGCCAGCCGGTCGCACCGGGCGTCCAGGTGTTCTGCACGGCCGAGCCGGAGACGCCGAGGTAGACGTAGCTGCCCTGCACCCACGCGGACAGCTTGTACGCGGTATTGGGCTGCACGGTGACCTGCTGGGAGCACTGCCCGGTGTCGGAGCCAGACGGTGCCGCGCTCAGCGAGTGGCTGCCGTTGTGCGCCTGGGTCGAGACGACCGACGCGGTCGCGTTGCAGGTCCAGCCGGAGAGCGAGCCGCTCTCGAAGCCGGGATTGGCGAGGATGTTCGCGGCCGACGCGCTGCTGGTGCCGAGGGCCAGCGTGACTCCGAGCGCGAGCGCGACCGAGGCCAGCAGGGACACCAGGGCGGGCAGCCGCCGGGGGGACGGGTGTGGGGACACGGGCAGACCTCCGCAGGGGCAGTGAGCCAGATCACCTCAAAATGGACTAGACCAATGCGGATGTCAAGGAACTTCCGGAGGTGCTTCGGCGGGCCATCCGCAGCGGGCGGGGCGGGCAGCGGCACAATGCAGGCTCGGAGCAACCCGAGACGAAGCAGGAGCCTGGTTTTGAGCGTGCAGTCGGTCGAGCAGCGGATCGCCGAAGAGCTGGGGGTGCTGCAAGGGCAGGTCAAGGCCGCCGTCACCCTCCTCGACGAGGGGTCCACGGTGCCGTTCATCGCCCGGTACCGCAAGGAAGTCACCGGAGAGCTGGACGACGCCCAGCTGCGCACGCTTGAGGAGCGGCTGCGCTACCTGCGCGAGCTCGACGAGCGCCGCGCCGCGGTCCTGGAGTCCATCCGGAGTCAGGGCAAGCTGGACGAGGCGCTGGAAGCGCAGATCCTCGCCGCGGACACGAAGTCGCGGCTGGAGGACATCTATCTGCCCTACAAGCCGAAGCGGCGGACCAAGGCGCAGATCGCCCGCGAGGCCGGTCTGGAGCCGCTGGCCGACGGCCTGCTGAGCGACCCGTCGACCGACCCGCAGGCGGCCGCCGCGGTGTTCGTCGACGCGGACAAGGGCGTCGCGGACACGCAGGCTGCCCTCGACGGGGCGCGCGCCATCCTGGTCGAGCGCTTCGCCGAGGACGCCGACCTGATCGGCGAGCTGCGCGAGAAGATGTGGACCGAGGGCCACCTGACCTCGAAGGTCCGCGCGGGCAAGGAGACCGACGGGGCCAAGTTCTCCGACTACTTCGCCTTCTCCGAGCCCTACACCAAGCTCCCCTCGCACCGGATCCTCGCGATGCTCCGCGGCGAGAAGGAAGAGATCCTCGACCTCACGATGGAGCCGTCCGAGCCGGTCGCCGAAGACGCTCCGCCGCGCGTCGGCCCGACCGAGTACGAGCAGCGCATCGCCGCCCGCTTCGGCGTCCGGCAGGAAGACCGTCCGGCGGACAAGTGGCTCGGCGACACCGTGCGCTGGGCCTGGCGCACGAAGATCCTGCTGCACCTGGGCATCGACCTGCGGATGCGGCTGCGCCAGTCGGCCGAGGACGACGCCGTGCGCGTGTTCGCGGCGAACCTGCGCGACCTGCTGCTGGCCGCCCCGGCGGGCACCCGCGCGACGATGGGTCTCGACCCGGGCTTCCGCACCGGCGTGAAGGTGGCCGTGGTCGACGCGACCGGCAAGGTCGTCGACACCCATGTCATCTACCCGCACCAGCCCGCGAACAAGTGGGACCAGTCGATCGCCGAACTGGCCGTGCTGGCCGGGAAGCACAACGTCGACCTGATCTCGATCGGCAACGGCACCGCCTCGCGCGAGACCGACAAGCTGGCGATCGAGCTGATCAAGAAGCACCCGGAGCTGAAGCTCACCAAGGCCGTGGTCTCCGAGGCGGGCGCGTCGGTGTACTCGGCTTCGGCGTTCGCTTCGCAGGAACTGCCGGGCATGGACGTCTCGCTGCGCGGCGCGGTCTCGATCGCGCGCCGGCTGCAGGACCCGCTCGCCGAACTGGTGAAGATCGACCCGAAGTCGATCGGCGTCGGCCAGTACCAGCACGACCTGTCCGAGGTGTCGCTGTCGCGTTCGCTGGACGCGGTGGTCGAGGACTGCGTGAACGCGGTCGGCGTGGACGTGAACACCGCGTCCGCCCCGCTGCTGACCCGGGTTTCGGGCATCACGACCTCGCTCGCGGAGAACATCGTGGCGCACCGCGACTCCAACGGCCCGTTCCGCTCGCGGACCTCGCTCAAGGACGTCGCGCGGCTCGGCCCGAAAGCGTTCGAGCAGTGCGCGGGCTTCCTGCGCATCCCGGACGGCGACGACCCGCTCGACGCGTCCTCGGTGCACCCGGAGGCGTACCCGGTGGTGCGGCGGATCCTCGACCGCACCGGCAGCGGCATCCGCGAGCTGATCGGCAACGCCCGGACTCTGCAGGCGCTGAAGCCCACCGAGTTCGTCGACGACACCTTCGGGCTCCCGACCGTCACCGACATCCTGTCCGAGCTGGAGAAGCCGGGCCGCGACCCGCGGCCGGCGTTCAAGACCGCGACCTTCGCCGAGGGCGTCGAGAAGATCGGCGACCTCAAGCCGGGCATGCGCCTGGAGGGCGTGGTGACCAACGTGGCCGCGTTCGGCGCGTTCATCGACGTCGGCGTGCACCAGGACGGCCTCGCGCACGTTTCGGCGCTGTCGAAGAACTTCGTGAAGGACCCGCGCGACGTCGTGAAACCGGGCGACATCGTCAAGGTGAAGGTGCTGGAGGTCGACGTGCCGCGCAAGCGGATCTCGCTGACGCTGCGCCTGGACGACGAGCCCGGCGCGGGCACCAACCGCGGCGGTGGCGGCGGCCGGGACCGCGGCCAGGGCGGCGGTCAGCGGCGGAACCAGCAGCAGCGCGGTGGCGGCGGTGGCCGGGACCGTCGTGATTCCGGCGGCAACGGCTCGATGGCGGACGCTCTCCGGCGCGCCGGATTCGGCAAGTAGCCCCACGAAAACGGCCTCCGCGCTTTCGAGCGCGGAGGCCGTTTTCGTGGTCTTGGCTCAGGGATTCATCTCATACGCGCCGGAAAGCTCGCGCACGATCGCCCACACGCGATCGAACCGGTCGCCGTCCACCACCGGCTTCCGCAGCCCGGCCAGTGCCAGTTCCTGCTGCTCCTCGGTGGAACTCGGCTTGCCGTGCAAATCGACCGCGGCGACGCTGAAGTCCTGCACCAGCACCGCGAACAGCTGGTCCAGCACATCGTCTGACACGCCGGTCAGCTCAGCCTGCTCCAGAATCAGCTGCCCGTACACGACGAGCGTGAACAACTCGGTCAGCGCGAGACCGAAGTCCAGGTCCTTCTGCTGCGCCTCGTCCGGGGTCGCCTCGGAAAGCAGCCGCACCAGCACGTCGGCCTGTTCGGTGAACCGGGCGACGTTCGGCAGGTGCTTCGCGTTCTCGTACGCCGGCTTCCAGTCGTGGAAGCGGATCTTCGACAGTCCGCGCGCCGGGCCCTGCCGGAACAGGAAATCGTCGTCGGAGGCGTCGTCCCGAGTCGGCACCGCCGGGTACTCCTGCGGCGCGAACAGGTACGCGGGCATGAACTTCGCGATCAGCGCGAGGTTCACCGCGACCGTGCCCTCCAGCTTGGGCAGGCCGTCGATGTCGTTCTTGGCCATCGCGAGGTAGGTGCCTGCCTCGAAACCCTTGGCCGCCACAACGTCCGCGACCAGCCCGATCACCTTCTGCGCCTCGGTGGTCACCTTCATCTTGGTGATCGGGTTGTACAGCAGGTAGCGGCGGTCCTGCTGGTTCGCCGAGCGGAAGTAGTCGATCGCGCGGTCGGAGAACAATTTCATCCCGGTCAGCCGCGCGTAGGCCTCGACGAATTCGCGGCGCACGTGCGGGAAATCGGTGACCGGGTTGCCGTACAGGATCCGGTTCTGCGCGTGCGTGATCGCCTCGTACAGCGAATGCGTCGCCATCCCGATGCCGCCGAAGCACAGGTTGAACTTGCCGATGTTGACCGTGTTCAGCGCGGCGCTGAAGGCTTCGGCTCCGGTGTGGAGGATGTCCTCGGCGCGCACCGGGTAGTCCTCAAGCCGGAACTCCGCGACATACATCTGCGACGGCACGATGTTCTTCACGACGTGGTAGTTCGGATGCTCGGAGTCGGCGTAGAAGAACACGTACTGCTCGGGCCCTTCGACGCCGTCGATCCGGCCGAACACCGAAACCGTGCGTGCGCAGTTCCCGTTGCCGATGTAGTACTTCGACCCGTTCGCGCGGTAGCCGCCCTCGCCGTCCGGAGTGAGCACGAGGTCGGAGGAGTAGATGTCCGCGCCGTGCTCCTTTTCGGACAGTCCGAACGCGCCGACGCCGCCCTCGGCCAGCGCTTCCGCGGCACGCTTGCGGGCGGCCGCGTTCCCGCTCTGCCACACCGGTCCGAGGCCGAGGACGGTGACCTGGAACGGGTACCAGTAGTTGAGGCCGTAGAAGCCGAGGATCTCCGCCAGCGCGGCGATCCGGCTGGTGTCCCAGCGCTTGCCCGGGTTGCCGGCCGAATCCGCGGCCGGGGTGAGGAAGGTGGCGAACAGGCCTTCCTTGCCGGCGAACTCCAGGAAGTCGGCGTAGAACTCCCGGTCGTGATACGCCTGCGCGAGACGGCGTTTGCCGCGCGCTTCGAACCAGCCGATCGTCGCTCGCAGCAGCCGCTGGGTCTCCGGGTCGAACCTCCGGGCGTCGTAGTCGCGCGGGTTCAGCAGCGCTGTCGCCGTTTCGCTCATCGCATCTCCAGGTCAGCTGATATTACTGCCCGGTAACTTTAGCGCGGTGCGGCCGCCGGACTCCACCGCGTCCACCCGGCCGTGGTCGTCGCGCCGGAAACGCGCGCTCGGCCTGCGGGTGTCCGACGCGCGCGCGACCACGTCCTCGGCGACGAAGGCGACCTCGAACGGCGGGGCCGAGAGGACGTCCGGCTGATCGGTGTCGAGGAGCATCTGCGCCCAGAGCGAGCCGTCGCGTTCGGTGAAGTCAAAGATCAGCGAGCCCGTCCGGTACCGTCCAGGGCAGTCGCCCGGGTCGACTGCCCTGGACGGACGACTGCCCAGTTTCGGCAGGTCAGCCACGTTCTCCAGGCACCAGTCGACGATCCGCGGGCCGAGCGCGCCGCCGCCCGCGCTGTTCGTGAGGACGGTGACCGCGAAGTTCTCGCTCGGCACCATGACGAACTCCGACAGCTGCAGGTTGCTCACGTTCCCGCCGTGCCGCACCAGCTGTGCGTCGCCGTGGCTCAGCCGCAGCCAGGACAGCCCGGCCTCCTCGAACGGCAGCGCGCCCTCGCGCTGTGCGGCGTGCATGAGGCGGCGAGTCCCGTCACTCAGCACGTCCGCGCCGGCCAGCTGGAATCGAGCCCATTTCAGCTGGTCACGGGCGGTCGACCAGAGACCGCCTGCCGGAGCGTCCGCCCGGGCGAGGCCGACGGTGTGCGCGACCGCCGGGCCGTCCTCGCGCAGTGCGTGCCCGACCGCGTGCCGCCGGGTCAGCACCTCCCAGGGCTGGAAGTACGAGTCCGTCATGCCGAGCGGTTCGAGCAGCCGGGTGCGGACCAAGTCCTCGTAGGCGGTGCCGGACACCGCCTCGGCGACGCGGCCGGCCAGCAGGAATCCGGCGTTGCAGTAGGAGAACACCTCGCCGACCGGGAACACCTGCGGCAGCTCGTCGAACCGCTGCACCGCGCGGGCGAGCGCGTCGTCGCCCCAGCCGGTGTCGACCTCGATGTCGCCGAGGAAGCCGGACGAATGCGTGAGGAGGTGGCGCAGCGTCACGGTCTTGCGGGCGAGCGGGTCGGCGAGCCTCAAATCCGCGAGGTACTCGGCCACCGGCCGGTCCAGTTCGAGCACGCCGTCCTCGACGAGCACGAGCACCGCGGTGGCGGCGAACGTCTTGCTGGTGGAGACGATCATGAACAGGGTGCCGTCGTCGACCGGCGTTCCGGTGTCCACACTGGACACTCCCGCGGTCAGCAAGGTTTCCTTGCCCTCGTGGAAAATCCCGGCCGAGACACCGGGCACTCCCGCCTCTCGCGCCCATTCGGCCAGCAGTCCCCGGAGTTCGTCTGCGCTCATGCGGCCAGCCTCGCACCCGCGTGCGCGGCGGCGATGGCGGAACCGAACGAACATCGCGCGCCCGCTTCGTCGGGCCGCGTGTGGCGGGCTGCGGGCGATATCACGTAGCCCGCCGGATCTTGGGACGGTATAGTGGCCGGTGCGGTCCGCTCAGTTCTGCCTCGGACCGCGTTTCACTGTTGTCGACGACCACGCGCCGCAGCCACCCGAGGCCGCGCCGGGCAGGACAACCGCGCTACGTACGGAGATACGGGACGCTTTCGCGTCCGCACCAACCATGACGACTTTCACTGAACTCGGCCTGCCCAAGCCCCTTGTCGACGCGCTCGCCGCGCAGGGGGTCACCGAGCCCTTCCCGATCCAGGCCGCCACGCTCCCGCACACCCTCGCCGGCCGCGACGTGCTCGGCCGCGGCCGCACCGGCTCCGGCAAGACCTACGGCTTCGTGCTGCCCGTGCTGGCCCGCCTCGCCGCGGGCCCGACGCGCCGCCGCCCCGGCCGCCCGCGGGCGCTGATTCTCGCCCCGACGCGCGAACTGGCCACCCAGATCGAGGCCGCGATCGTGCCGCTGGCGCGCCCGCTCGGCCTCAAGGCGACCACGATTTTCGGCGGCGTGAGCGCGAACCCGCAGATCACCCGCCTTCGCGACGGCGTCGACATCGTCGTCGCCTGCCCCGGCAGGCTCGCCGACCACATGCGCTCCGGCGAAGCGAAGCTGGACAAGATCGAGATCACCGTGCTCGACGAGGCCGACCACATGGCCGACCTCGGCTTCCTGCCCGAGGTCCGCCGCATCATGGCGGCGACCCCCGAGCGCGGCCAGCGCCTGCTGTTCTCCGCGACGCTCGACGGCGGCATCGACGTGCTCGCGAAGCGCTTCATGAACGACCCGATGCTGCACAGCGTCGACTCGGCGCAGTCCCCGGTCTCGACGATGACGCACCACGTGCTGCACCTTGAGGAAACCCACCGGCTGCCCGTCCTGGTCGACCTGACCGCGGCTCCCGGCCGCACCCTGGTCTTCACCCGCACGAAGCACCGGGCGAAGGCCCTCACGCGCAAACTCGTCGCGAGCGGTGTCCCCGCGGTGGAACTGCACGGCAACCTCGGCCAGAACGCGCGCACGCGCAACCTGGAAGCCTTCTCGTCGGGCACCGCGAAAACCCTCGTGGCCACCGACATCGCCGCCCGCGGCATCCACGTGGACGACGTCACGCTGGTGATCCACGCCGACCCGCCGGTCGAGCACAAGGCGTACCTGCACCGTTCCGGCCGCACCGCGCGGGCCGGCGCGTCGGGCACCGTGGTGACCCTGATGACCGACGAGCAGGTCGCGGACGTCCGCGCACTGACCCGGAAGGCAGGGATCTCGCCGACCACCACGCGAATCTCGCCCACGCACCCGCTGCTGGCCGAACTGGCCCCTGGCGACCGTTCGTTCACCGCTTCGCCGCGCCGCCCCGTGGTGGACAACCGCCCGAAAACGGTGACCGCCTCCGGTGCCGCCCCCGGCACTGGCCGACGCCGCGGCGCGCCCTCGGAGAACCGAGGCGGGCTTGGCGCCCGGACCGGCACGCAGTCCCGACGCTCCGGCGGCCGCGGCGGTCCTCGGCAGGGCAGTGAGACTCGCTCTTCGGAGCGGCAGCCAGGTCAGGCCCGCAGGGAAGACCAGCGCCGCGGCACGGGCGCCGGTCGCCGAGGCGCGGAGGGCGCTGGCCGTCGCGCAGCTGGCGCCGACCGTCGCGGATCGGGCCAACCGCCGCGGAACCGCCGGAACGGCACGAGCGGACGGCGGCAGACGGAGTCCTGAGGTGCGCGCCAGGCGGGTCGGGGATCGGTTTGTCCGGTCCCCCGGCCCGCTTTGCTGTGCGGGGGAAGTCAGCCCGCTTCCTCGTCGGCGAACCAGTCACCGATGTCCTTCCACTGGAAGGCTTCTCTCCAGGAGTCGTCGGCACCCCGGTTCGGTATTTCAGCTGGTACCCGCCGTTGTCGCGATCGCCCGGACGCCGTTGGACGCCCGCAACGTCGCCTTCACCGCGCAGGCCCGGGATCCGCCGAAGCGTCGGCGAAGCTCCCCCGCCGACAACTCTGGCGGCTTCTTCCGCGGAGCCCGCGCCAATTTCCGCGGCTTCCCCTCGTGCACGCACACCGCGTCGACGGCCCCTTCAGCAACACCCAATGAGCGATGCACGCGCGGCCGAAGCAGTTCGGCGTCGGTGCACGAAACGACCCATTCCGCCGCGGCGTCCTCGCCGCGCTCGACAAGATCTCGTCGCACAGAGCCTCTCGCTGCCGAGATCATGTGCGCCGCTTCGCAGTCAGGATACTGGCGCAGCAACGGCACTCCCGCTCACCGGCACCGCCCGGTAATACCGCACTCCGCGCTCGATAACGTTGCCGTGACTACTCCCCCACGCTTCAGGCTGGCCGTCGCTGCCGAAGGGCACGGCTGCAGCGGCGTTCTCCTAGGACCGCAGTGGATCGTCACCGCCAGCGGTTGCGTGCCGGCTGGTCCGGGTCGCCGGCCAGTCCGGTCACCGTCACACCGCGAAGGTCGTCGCGCCGGTCCCGCGGCCGGATCGGGATCTGGTGCTGGCCGAGCTCGCCGCCCCGATCGGCAACGTCACCCCGATCGCCCTAGGACGGACCGCTCCAGCGGCGGGCGAAACGCTCACCGTCGCCGGGTTCGGCCGTACCTCCGACACCTGGGTTCCGGACAAGGCCACGACCTCGCTCTTCACCACCGCGTCGGTCGCCGCCACCACCTTCGGCCTCACCAACGCCGACGGGCACGACGCTTGCCTCGGCGACGCGATCCGCACCACCGCGAACGACACTCCCCAGCTCGCCGGGATCAACTCGCGGTCGTGGCAGCACGGCTGCCGCACCGTCACCGAGACCCGCCAGGGCAGCGTCGAAACCCGCACCGACGACCTCGTCGACTGGATCCGCGCGCAGGCACCCGAGCTGGCAATCCAGTGCCAGGCAACGGTTCCGCTCTTCGCCGTCACCAGCGACCCGCAGCTCTACCAGCATCCGAACCGGCACCCCAGCAGTCCACGATCGGTGCCGGCGGCTGGAACGGCTACGTCCGTCTCCTCGCTGGACCCGACGGACTGGTCTACGGCATCCGCGCGAACGACAACGGCTACCGCTACCAATGGAACGGCACCGGCTGGACGGCCGACTCGCGCACCGTCCTCGCCACCGGCTGGACCGGGTTCGACAACGCGGCCAACCACAACCGCATCACCATCGACAGCCGCGGCGACATCTACATGGTCAACGCGGACGGCTCGCTCTCCCGCCGCCGCTACGACCTGGTTGACCGAACCCCTCGGCACCGGCTGGAATTCCTACAACCTCATCACCGGCGGCGACGGCGTGCTCTACACCCGAAGCTCGTCGGCAACGGCAGCCGGAACGCGTTCACCCGCATCACCTCCGCGGGCGCGGACGTCCTCTACACCGTCACCGACAAGGGCGAACTGCGCTGGTACCGCTACCTGCCCTACCGCGGCACCTGGTCCCCGGCCCGACCGTGATCGGCGACGGCGGACGGCAGAAGTTCTCCGACGTGGAGGCGCAGCGCAACTCCTGCACCGTGGTTCGCTAGGAAAAGATCGCCGTGCCGCGATTCCCTGTGCGGCACGGCGGTCCTTCCCTAAGCTGGCCATCGTGGAACATCTCGGGAAGGTTGTGCGCTGGGAAGTCGAAGAGGGCTGGGGCGTCCTTGAATCAGCGGCCGTCGACGGTCCGGTCTGGGCGCATTTCTCGATGATCGAGGCCGAGGGATTCCGGTTCCTGACCGTAGGCGACAACGTGCGGTTCACCGCCGAACGCGCCGAACAGGACAGCTGCCGCTGGCGCGCGATCCGGGTTCGCGCCGTCTGATCAGCTGAGCAGGTACAGCAAAAACGGCCCCGCTCCCAACAACAGCAACGCCGCCGCGTTCGTCTTCCGGTACTCCAGCAGCAACGCCACGAACTCCCGCAAGAACGCACTGGGCACAAAGTACGACGCCGTCCTCGCCCCGATCACGTTGAGCCGCAACCCCAGCTGCCGCGCCAGCACCGCCGTGCGGAAGACGTGGTAGTTGTTCGTCACCGCGAGAATCGGCCCGGAAAACCCCCGCCGCGCAAGCAAAGCGACGCTGAACCGCAGGTTCTCGCCGGTGGTCGTCGCCCGGTCCTCCAGCACGATCTGTTCCGGCGGAACCCCGGCCTCGATCAGATACCGCGCCATCGCGTCCGCCTCGGACGTCTGTTCGTCCGCGCCCTGCCCGCCGGACACCACCAGCAACGCGCCCGGAGACCGCTGCTGCACCTGCACCCCGCGGTCGAGCCTGCTGGCCAGCAACGGCGGGACCCGGTCGCCCCGCAACCCGGAGCCGAGGACGACCACCGCTCCGGCGCGGGCGCGCCGGGTGACCCGGCTGTAGAGAATCGAGTACAGCAGCAGCGCCGTGAACAGGAACGCGAGGTAACCCGTCACGAACAGCACCGCCATCGCGGCCACCCGCAGCAACGGCTGGTCGTCGAAGACCAGCGAACTCAGCGCGAGGCCGTACACCGCGAGCAGGCCCAGTCCGGCCAGCAGCGACAACAGGTTCGCCAGCCGCCGTCCCTCGCGCCGCAGCATCACGACGCCGTTCGCGATCAGCGCCCACGGCAGGGCCAAAGCGCCGAGCCCGCCGACGATCGCCACCACCGCGATGATCGCGAACTGAGCCCATTCGACGTGGTTGAAAAACGTCAGCAGCCACAGGCCGGTGAACCCGAGCGCGACCAGGAACCACACCGCGTTGCCGACCCGCCGCGGCTCGCGCGCGAACCGGACGACGAAGACGAGCACGGATGCGATCGCGAACAGCCCGGATGTCATGGTCGGCATTCTGTCTGCCGCGTCCGGGCTGCGCGCGGGCAGGTACTCAGAGTGACGCCGTCAGGCCCCGCGACCGCAGCACCGACCGCTCCAGCGGACGGAACACGATCAACTCGATCGCCACGCCGACGAACAGAATCAGGAAAATCGCCGCGATCACCTTGGGCATCGAGTTGTACGACGAACCGTCGTTCAGATACGTCCCCAGCCCGACGCCGAGGCTCGGCGAACGCGCGATCAGTTCCGCGGCCATCAGCGAGCGCCACGAGAACGCCCAGCCCTGCTTGAGCCCGGCCAGGAACCCGGGCAGCGCGGCGGGCAGCAGGATGTGCCGGGCCGCGGCGAAGCGGCCGGCGCCCATCACCTTGCCGACGCGCGGCAGGATCGGCGGGATCTGGTCGATGCCGGACACGAGGCCGTTCGCGATCGACGGGACCGAGCCGAGCAGCACGACGAAGTAGATCGCCGCGTCGTTGATGCCGAACCAGATCACCGCGGCGGGCACCCAGGCCACCGACGGCAGGCTCTGCAATCCGCTCAGCAGCGGGCCGATCGCGGCGCGCACCACGCGGACCTTCGCCACCAGGATGCCCAGCGGCGTGCCGATCACGACCCCGGCGGCGAAGCCCAAAGCGGCGCGGTGCACCGAAGTCCAGATGAAGCCGAACACCGAACCGTCGGTGACCGTGCTCCAGAACTCGGCCCAGACGTCCAGCGGCGCGGGCAGCGTGGTCTCCGGCCAGAACGCGGCGGCCCACAGGATCTGCCAGATGATCACCAGCAGCACGAGCGCGCCGACCGGCGGCAGGAAGCCGCGCACGAAGCGACGGCGCAGCGACGTGGGCCGCGCGCCGGTGGGGGTGTCGAGCCGGTCCAGACCGGCGCCGACGGCTTCGTCTAGGTCGGGGGCCGCCTGGTCAGGCTGCGGCATGGGTGCTGATCACCTTTCGCAGATCGGCCGTGATCTCCTCGGCAAGCAGTTCAGCGTCGGCGGACGGCACGTCGTGCCACTCGCGGACCACGCGGCCCGGACGCGACGACAGCAGCACCACTCGCTGTCCGAGCCGGACCGCCTCGCGCACGTCGTGGGTCACGAACAGCACCGACGTACCGGTGCTGCGCCACACCCGCAGCAGCTCGCTCTGCAGCACGTCGCGGGTGATCGCGTCGAGCGCCGCGAACGGTTCGTCCATGAGCAGCAGCGCGTTGCCGTCGTCGCCGCCGACGCGGTGGGTCGCGGCCAGCGCGCGGGCCAGCGCGACCCGCTGCCGCATCCCGCCGGACAGCTCGTGCGGACGCTTGCCTGCCGCGTCGCTCAACCGCACCAGATCCAGCAGCTCAGCGGCCTTCTCACGACGCTCGGAGCGGCCGAAGCCAGCGAGACGCAGCGGCAGTTCCACGTTCCGGGAGGCGGTCAGCCACGGCATCAGCGCGGCCTCCTGGAACATCACCGCGGGCCGCGAAGTGGTGAGAGTGATCTCACCGGCGGACGGCTGGTCGAGACCGGCGACGAGGTTCAACAGCGTGCTCTTGCCGCAGCCGGACGCGCCGAGCAGGCAGACGAACTCGCCCGGTTCGACGGTGAGGTCGACCCCGTCGAGCGCGGTCACGGCACTGCCGGCGGAGCCGAACACCTTGCCCACGCGGTCGAGATGCACGGCGGCGGTCACTGGTCGCGCCAGGGTGGTGGTCATCGCGGATCGCCTTCCGGTCGGGACGTCACTTCGCCAGTTCGGGCGCGTTGACGGCGGGCAGCTGCTGTGCCTTGAGGACCTCGTTGAGCGGGCCGAAGTCGGCGAACCCCTTCAGGTCCGCCACCTGGTCGACGACGCCCGCGGTCACCGAGTCCTTGGCCAGCTGCGGGAACTGCGCGGGCACCGGGTCGGTGGTCAGTTCGATGTTCGCGAACGCGCGGTCGAGCACGGCCGGGCTGAGCGAGCTGCCGGACAGCTCCTTGAGCGCGCCGTTGACGACGGTCTTCGCCTCGGCCGGGTTCTTCTTCGCCCAGTCGATCGCCTGCAGTTCGCCCTTCAGCAGCGCGCGCACGGTGTCCGGGTGCTGCTTGAGGAATTCGCTGCGCACGATCGCGACAGTGGTCGGGAACCGGCCTTCCGGCCACAGCGACTTCTCGTCGACCAGCACCTTCGCGCCCGCGTCGGTGACCAGCCGCGACGACCACGGCTCGGGCAGCCAGCCGCCGTCGACCTCGCCCTTGCGGAACGCGTCGAGCGTCTTCGGGTTGTCCAGGTTGGTCACGTTCACCTGGCCGGCCAGGTGCTTCTCGGCGAGGAACTTCTTGAGCGCGACGTCCTGGGTGTTGGCCAGCTGCGGCGTCGCGATCGTCTTGCCCTTGAGCTGGTCGACCGAGGTGATCCCGGGCTTCACCACCAGCTGCGCGCCGCCGGTGACCGCGCCGGACACGAGCTGGATCGCGCCCTTGGACTTGGTGAACGCGTTGATCGCGGGCCCGGAGCCGATGAACGCGACGTCCAGCGAACCGCCGAGCAGCGCGTTCACTTCGGTGGGACCGGCGTTGAACGTCTGGGTCGTGAGCTTGGCGCCGCCGAGGTTCTGCGCGAAGAAGTTCTTCTTGACCCCGATCAGCGCGGGGGTGTGCGTCACGTTCGGGAAGAAGCCGACGCGCACCTCCCCGGCGGCGCCCTGGTCGGTCGCGGCCTCAGTGCGGTCCGCGCGGGAACACCCGGCGAGCGCCCCGAGCACCGTCAGCGCGGCGAGTGCGGAAGCGAGCAATCGGGTTCGCGGAAATGTACGCACAAATGGCCCTTTCGCGGTCAGCGGAACGGGGCGAGAATGACACGTTCACCCGCGAGACTGCATATGCATCCGCATCCCGGGAAATTGTGTGGGATTACTTGACAGGCCCGGGCCTCACCTGCTTGCCAGGAGCGAGACGTCGCCGAACTCGTGCCACAGATACTCCCGCCGCACTGCCGCGTCGTAAGCCCGTTGCACCAGCTCCGGACCCACGACCGCTTCGAGCAGCAGCAGGTGAGAAGCCTCCGGCGCGTGCAATCCGGTAAGCAAACCGTCGACCGCGCGCGCCGGCCGGTCCGGGCCGAGCACCAGTTCGGTCCACCCCGCCGCCGCGGTGACGAGCCCCCCGGGATTCGCGGCCGATTCGATCGCGCGCACCGCCGTTGTCCCTACTGCGATAACACGTCCACCCTGGTCACGCACCCAATTGACCAACGCGGCAGTTGTTGCCGGAACGCGAAATCGCTCACCGTAGGGCGGTTCCCCGGCTTCCGGCGACGAGACGCCGGTGTGCAACAGGATCGGCGCGAACAGCACACCGCGCGAGACGAGTTGAGTGACCAGCTCCGCAGTGAACGGCCGGGCCGCGCTCGGCATCTCCGCCGAACCCGGATCGAGCGCGAACACAGTCTGGTAATTCGGCAACGGCCACGCACGCGGGACATAGCCGTAGCGGATCGGCCGCCCGACCTTCGCGAGATACCGCGGGACCTCGCCTTCCACTTCGATCTTCGCGCGCCACAGTCGTTGCGCATCGGCGACGTGCGGCTCCCGCAGCGTGACGACGGCACCGGCGGGCAGGCGGAGCCGCTCCCCCACGCGCCCGTCGAGAAGAGGACCTCCAGGGGCGCGGAGTTCGACCACCCAGGTGCCGTCGTCGAGTTCAGTGGAGAAGTGGATGGTGATGACGTAGTCGTCCCGGATGGCGTCGACCGCAGCCGGCAGCGTGCCAGAAGTGTTGATTACCACCAGATCTCCGGGGTGCAAGAACGCCGCCAGCTCGCGGAAAGCGGCGTGCCGCACGCCCTCTGGACCGGCCGCGAGCAGCCGCACTTCGTCCCGGGCGAGGCCGCGCGCTTCGGGCGGCGCGGACGCGCTGCGGTCCTCGGCCAGGTCGAACCGGGTGCGCGGTGCGGTCATGACCGCACCTGCAGATCCGCTGCCCGGAACCGGCCGCTCGCCGGACGTTCCTCCAGCAGCCGCAGGAAAGCCGGTACCGCGGCCTCCGGCAGCGGCCGGTCCGAGATGTCCTCGCCCGGGAAAGCGGCCTGGTGCATGGCGGTGCGCAGATCCCCGGGATCGACGGCGTAAACCGCGATGTCCGGGTTCTCCACGCCCAGCACCGCGCTCACCTGGTCCAGCGCGGCCTTCGCCGAACCGTAGCCGCCCCAACCCTCGTACGCCTCCACGGCGGCGTCGGAGCTGATGTTCACCAGCACTCCCTTTGCCGCAGTGAGCGCGGGCAACAGCAGCCGAGTGAGCGCGAGCGGCGCGAAAACGTTGGTGCGGAAGACCGTTTCCAGCTCGTCCGGCGGATACTCGGCCAGCGGGGGCAGCGGGCTGGCCCCGAGCGTGCTGGCATTGTTGACAAGCAGGTCGAGCCGGGATCCGGCGGCTTCGGCGAGCTGGGCGCGGTGCACGGGATCGGTGACGTCGCCGGGCACCGGGGCGAACCCGAGGTCCGCCGCGGCCGCGCGCAGCGTGCCCGGGTCTCGCCCGGTGCCCAGCACTGTCCATTCGCGACGGACGAGAGCCGCGGCGAGCGCCCGGCCAAGACCGGCGGAAGCGCCGGTGACAACAGCTACTGGCATGGTCCCTCCAGGAGTAGGCACCTGCCAGCGTGCGACCTCTACCTTACTGGAGGTCAACCGTCCGTCGTCCGCGCAGCAGTGTGTACGCCGCCAGCGAAACCACGAACCCGGCGTAGTAGGCCAGATCCGCCCCGTGCAGCGCCGCGGCGACCGGTCCGGTGTAGACAGTCGTGTTCATGAACGGCACCGCCGCCGCGAAGCCCGCCACGAACGCCGCCAGCGCGGCCCAGCTGCGCACCGGTCGGCGCAGCTCAGCCAGCACATCGACCTCGCGACCACGACGCGTGCGCCGCAGCCAATCCGGCACGACGACACCGAGGAACGGCGGGATCCAGTAACTCACCACCAGCAGCACGTTCTGAAATTTCGCCGCCAGGTCGCCGCTGTGCATCCAGAGGATCAAGGCGAACGCCAGCACCGTCACGACCACCGCGGATACCGGACGACGCACCCGAACGCCGACAGTTTGCAACGCGAGCGAACCGCTGTAGTCGTTCATCGCGTTGGACGACACCGCCGCCAGCGCGATCACCAGCAACGCCACCGCACCCAGCACGCCACCGCCGAGCAGCGTCGACACCCCGGCGGCGGTCTGGTCGCCCAGCGCGGTGCCGAGGGCGAGACCAATGCCCTCGCCGAGCGCGTACGACGCGGTCAGGCCGAGCAGCGTGAACCAAAAGACGCCGCTCGGCCGCGTCGAAGCGGGCAAGTAACGGCTGAAATCCGACGCATAAGGAGCCCAGGAAATAGCGAGGCTGAGCGTGATTGTGGAAAACAGCACGACGGCTCCGGCGAAATCGCCGCCAGTCGCGGAATCGGCGAACGTGATCGGGTGATCAAGCACCACCTTTACCGCGAGCGCGACAAACGCGACAACCAGCACCACACTCATCACGGCCTGGACCCGGTGAATCACCGCGTAGCCGAACACGCCGAGCGTGCACTGCAACACCAGCACCACGAGCACCGCCGCCCAGAACGGCAAGCCGGTCAGCTGTGCCAGTGCTTCGCCGCCGAACAGCCCGACCAGCGCGTCCCAGGCGATCGAACCGAGCCATTGCACCAGGCCGGGCAGCACGACGCCGCGGCCGAACGGCAGCCGCGCGAGCGGCAGCTGACCAGTGCCGGTGCGCGGCCCCCAGGTGGACAGCCACGCGACCGGCAGCGAACCGACCACGGTGCCGATCAGCGCGATGACGAACCCGGTGGTGAAGCCGAGCCCGAGCGTCGCGCCGAGGGTGCCGGTGAAGACGGCGGTCATGGTGAGGTTCGGGGCGAACCACACGCCCGCGAGCCGCCACGGCCGCCCGAACCGGTTCGCGGGCGGGATCGGGGCGATTCCGTGCGTTTCGATCGCGAAATCCCCTGCTCCGGAGGGCATTCGGCCGCCGAAGACCTCGGCGTCGATCCCGCTCATGCGCTGTCCTTTCTCCCGGCTGACCCGTGAGTCTGAACCGGAGCGCCCGGCCGCGCCAATACTCTGTGGCGTTCCCGACCCGTTCCCGTCAGGATCGCGGGGTGGGGGAAAGACCGCGCACTCCGCTGCGCCAGCGCGCATTCGCCGTTTTCTACACCGGACGGCTGGTCTCGCTGCTGGGCAGCGCCATGACCCCGGTCGCACTGGCGTTCGCGGTGCTGGGCAGCAGCCACAGCCCGACCGACCTCGGCGTCGTGCTCGCCGCCGGGATCGTGCCGCTGCTGACGTTCCTGCTCGTCGGCGGCGCGGTCGGCGACCGGTTCCCGCGCAACCGCGTGCTGCGGCTGTCGAACCTCGGCGCGGGTGCGGCGCAACTGGTCGCCGCGACCATCCTGCTCACCGGCAACTACTCGCTGGCCGCCATCGCCGTCACCGAGTTCCTCGGCGGCGTCTGCACCGCGTTCACCACGCCGGTGCTGCGCGGGATCGTGCCGCAGATCGTTCCGGCGGAATCGCTGCGCCAGGCGAACTCGCTGCTGGCCACCGGACGGAACATCACCAAGGTGGCCGGTCCGGCCGTCGCCGGCGTTCTCGTCGGCACGGTCGGCGGCGGCTGGGCGATCGCCGCCGACGGGGTGTCGTTCGTGCTCGCCGCCCTGCTCTACCAGGCGATCACGCTGCCCCCGGCGGAGCACACTGTGCAAGACAGTGTCTTGCACAGTGTGCGAACCGGCTGGCGGCAGTTCTGGCGGATCCCGTGGCTGTGGCGGGTGGTCACCGCGTTCACCGTCTACAACATCGTGTTCACCGGTGGCTGGCTGGTGCTCGGGCCCGGCATCGCGCAGGACACGATCGGCGCGGCCGGATGGGGCGTGGTGCTGAGCGTGCGCGCGGTGGGAGCGTTGCTGTCCGGGCTCGTGATGTACCGGCTCGCACCGCGACGGCTGCTGCCGGCGGGACTGGCGAGTGCCGCCCTGACTGTGCTGCCGCTGATCGCGCTCGGCCTGCACGCGGGGTTCGCGGTGCTGGCGGGGTCGACCTTCGTCGCCGGGTTCTGCGCGGGCGTCATGAGCGTCGCCTGGGACACGACGATACAGGAGAACATCCCCGGGCATGTGCTGTCGCGGATGGCCGCGTTCGACGATTTCGGTTCTTACGCGGGCATTCCCGTGGGCGAACTGCTGGCCGGACCGCTCGCCGCGGCGTTCGGCGCGCCGCAGGTAGTCCTCGTCGGCGGGATCGTCATCGCCGTCGCCGCGCTGTCCCCGCTGCGCTCGCCCGCCGTCCGCGCGCTGCGGCACCCGCCGGTCCGCGTGCCGTGAAGGACGGCTTCGAAAGGAAGGGCCCGCCGGGATTCCCGGCAGGCCCTTCCTTCACCCCTCGGTCACACCAGCAACAGGAACGCCACTCCGTTGGGCGAGCCGAGGCCCGTCACGTCGTCGTAGCCCTTGGTCGTGTGGATCGTCAGGTTCGGGTAGTCGAGCACCCGCGCCGAGGTCAGCAGGCCGTCCTTGGCGTCGGTCCCGTTGGCGAAGTCCACCCGCTGCACCGCGCCGTCGACGTGCTGCACGTCGTGGATCGCCGACGTCAGCTGGTACAGCACCGGGTTGATGAACCCGTGGTGGTAGTGGTCGAGACTGTCGGCCACCGCCATCACGCCCGCGAACACCGGCGACGCGAGGCTCGTGCCGCCGATCCGGTACTGGTCGTAGTAGACGCCGTCCGGGAAGGTCTGCGTCTGGCCGACCAGGAAGCCGGTGTTGGGGTCGGCGATCGCGGAGATGTCCGGGACCACGCGGCCCTTCGCGCCGCCGGTCTGGTTCTTCGTGGACAGCGCGTCCGGCACGATTCCCTTCTGGTAGAAGGGCTGGCCGAACAGCCGGCTCGTGCCGCCGCCCGCGCCGCCGTTGAACACGCCCGGGAACGCCGGGGCGTAGGCACCGTTGGCCAGCGTCGACTTGCCGGTCTCCCAGCCGGTTTCGAAGATCCGCTTGCCGTCCTTGCCGACCGCCAGCGACGTGCCGCCGACCGCGGTCACCCACGGAGCCGAGGCGGAGAAGTCCGGCGACGGCGTGCCCAGGCGGGCGACCTCGTCCCCGTTGTCGCCGGAGGAGAAGTACACGCCGATGCCCTCAAGCACCGCCTGCAGCGAGATCTGGTTGAACACCTTGACCTCGGCGGCCGGAATGTCCTCGCCGGTGTCGCCATAGGAGTTGGAGATGATGTCGGCCTTGTGCCCCGCGACGACGTAGTTCAGCGCGGTGTCCAGCGACAGGTCCTCACAGTCCTGCCCGCCGACGTACAGGATGTTCGCGCCCGGCGCGAGCCCGTGCGCGGCCTCGACGTCCAGGGTTTCCTCGCCGTACCAGCCGGAAGCGTCGCACTGGTCCGGCGGCTCCAGCACCGGGTTCGCCGGGAAGATGTGCTGGCTGAACTGCTTCTTGGTCAGCGGGTGCGCCGGGTCGTTGCGCTTGGCGTACTCCGAGGCGTCGGCGTAGATCGTCGGCGACGCGAACGCGTCCACGATGGCGATCGTGGTGCCGCGGCCGTCCGCGCCGAACTTCGCGACCTGGTCCAGCCCGTACGCCGAACGCAACTGCGCGGGCGTGTAACCGCACGGCGCGTACGGAAGCTGCTTGCCGTTGTACGCCGGGTCAGTCGTGTCGGTCTTCTCGCCGTAGTAAGCGCTGCACGGACCCGAGTTGCGGAACCCGTTGCTGGGCGGCGCGGTCGACGGGCTGGCCTGTGCCCGGGACTGCTTCTTCGCCGGCGCGTCCGCACCGTCGGTGTGGTCCGGCTTGAACAGGTTCGTCGCCTGGTCGACGCCGACGACGCCGAGCACGTCGTTCGCCAGCGCCGCCGGAACGGACAGGTCCTTGTCCGCCGCCCGCAGCGTCTGCCCCTTGACCTGGTACTTGCCCAGGGTCACGGCGAACGCGCGCTGCACCTGATCGGCGGTACCGGTGGCCTCGACGTACGCTCGGTTGGACGGCACCTCGCCGATGCCGAATCCGCTTGCGGACAGCCAATTCTTCACTGCCGAGACGGTCTGGTCGGTAGCCGCGAACTGGTCCCGCACCTGATCCGGCGACAGATAACGCCGGTAGCCGCGACTGTTCGGATCGGACACCGACTGCGCGGCGGCTTCGGCCGCGCCCTGGTCCTTGAGGTTCAAGTAAACCCGAAAGTCCATAGTGGACGACCCGGCCGTGTCGGCCACCTTGGACTGCGGTTTGGCCCACACCGGATGCGATTGCGGAATGTCCGCCCGCCCCTGAGCCGACGCCACGGCAGGCGAAGCGGCTAAACCGCCCACCACCGCCAGCGAAAGAAACATGGTGACGCTTCTACGCACAGCAACTCCCTCGTGTTGCGCGGCCCTCGACCCCCGCCTGCCGCCGGAACGAGATTAGGACTGCCCCCGCCCGCCAGGGAAGCGTCCGGCTTCCCGGTGCGGAACCGTTATCTGCTCCCCTCATCGCGACACAAGGGACAACTGCGACCAAAGTCCGTTTCATCCGCACTGTCCACAGCGGAATGTAGCTAAATCGGAAAAATGCCCGTTTCCCGCAATCCCCGCACAGCACTAGACAGCCCACGACACCACCTACGAAGGTCGCACAATCTCGATCACCCCCACCAAACCCTCACCCGTCCGCCACGCCGCCCCCCGAAGCGTCCGTGAGGGGAGCCCTCACAGACCCTGATTCCCTGAGGCCCCCCTCACGACCTGCCGCCACCCCCGCGAGGGACCCCTTCACAGACCCAGATTCCCGCAACGCCCCCTTCGCCGACCGCTCCCCCCGGCCACCACCGCATGCGCCCAATGTGGCGGGTGCATCCCACGCACCCAATGTGGCGTTCGGTGCATCTGACGCGCCCCAACCGCACCAACGCACCCGACCATCAAGACCCCCAACCGCACCAACGCACCCAACTGTCGAGACACCCAGCCCCTCCCCCGCACCCCGATCCGAAGCCCCCTGCGGGCGGCGGGTGCTTGTCAAGGCATCTTTCCCGCCTTGACAAGCACCCGCCGCCCGTCAGCACACTCAACCTTCGGGGTGCCCCACGCCAGCGACCGGGCCAATGTCGCCGCCAGGCGACGAGCCCCCTCAGCCCGCACATGAAAACAATTCACCCCACCCCAGCCGAACACCTGATGACATCCACCCCCGATATCACCCCATATGGGGTATTCCTCCCCCAGCGGATCTAGCTAACCGACCCAAACGCTCCTAGCATGCCGACCATGGGGACCTTGCCGCCAAGGCGGGTAAATTGATTTCGCTGACCTTCCGGATCCTGGGGCCGCTGGAGGTCATCGCCGAGGGCAGGGCCGTACCGCTGGGCGGCCCGAAGCCCCGCCTGCTGCTGGCCGCACTGGCCCTCCAGCCGAACATCGTCGTGTCCACCGAAGCCCTGGTCGAGGTCCTCTGGCCGACCACCGCCCCCCGCTCCGCGGCCGCCAACATCCGCACCTACGTCCACTCCCTCCGCCGCCGCCTGGCGGAAACCTCCCCCGACCTGGCCGACCGCATCACCAGCCGCGCCTCGGGCTATCTCCTCACCGTCCCGGAAGACGAACTCGACCACCTGCTCTTCACCCGCCTCGCCACCCAAGCCTGGGAATCCCAAGACCACCCGGAAACCGCCTTGGCCCTGCTGGATCAAGCACACTCGCTCTGGCGCGGCGAAGTACTGGAAGGCCTCCCCCACGACCCCACCTGGGGCCCCGCCGTCGCTCGCCTGGACGAACTACGCCTGGCTGTACAAGAACAACGCCTGCGCGCCCGGCTAGATCTGGGCCGGCACAACGAAGTCATCGCCGAACTCCGCGCCCTGGTCACCGAACACCCGCTGCGCGAAGAACTCTGGCACCACCTGATCACCGCACTACGCGACGCGGGCCGCACCACCGAAGCCGCGGAAGCCTACGAGCTAGTCGAGCAAACCCTCGCCGACGAACTGTCCGCGAGCCCCGGTGCCGCACTCCGCGAACTCCGCACCACCCTCGAAGTCCCCTGCGCCAAGGTCCCGCCGATCTGCCAACTCCCCTTGGATCTGCCCGATTTCACCGGCCGCGGCGAAGTAACCGAGCACCTGGTCGCGAAACTCCGCCAGCACGCCGAAGCGGAACGCCCCACGATCGTCGTCCTCTCCGGAGCACCAGGCATCGGCAAGTCCTCGATCGCCGTACGGGTAGCGCACGCCGTCCGCACCGTTTTCCCAGACGGGCAGTTACACGTAGACCTGGCCGGAACCTCGTCGTCGCCACGCTCGCCCATGAGCGTACTGGCCGAACTCCTGCGCGCCTTGGGCATCCCCGACTCCGGCCTCCCCCGAGATCTGGCCGAACGCTCCGCACTCCTGCGTTCCCAGCTCGCCTGCCGCCGGATGTGCATCGTCCTCGACGACGCGGGCGGCGCCGCCCAAGTACGTCCGCTGCTGCCCGGCGCGGGCGCGTCCGCCGTAGTGGTCACCAGCCGAATCCGCCTGCCCGATCTCGCCGGCGCGATGCCGGTCGACGTCGACCTCCTGCCCGAGCCGGAAGCCGCGCGCCTGCTGGAAGGCATCGTCGGCCGCGAACGGGTCGCCGCCGAACCCGAAGACGCCGCGGCGATCCTGCGCCAATGCGGGCATCTGCCGCTCGCGATCCGGGTAGCCGGAGCCAAGCTCACCCACCGGCCGACCTGGTCCCTGCGCATCCTCGCCGACCGTCTCCACGACGAGCACCGCCGCCTGGACGAGCTGCGCGTCGGCGATCTGGCCGTCCGGGCGAGCGTGACCCTGAGCTACGACCTCCTGCCGATGTCCGCCGCCGCGGCCTTCCGCCGCTTGGGCGCGCTGGGCCCAGTGCAGTTCCCCGCCTGGGCAGTCGCCGCGGTCCTGGGCCGCCCGTCCGCCGACGACGTGCTCGACGTGCTCGTCGACGCCCACCTGGTGGAACTGGTCGCCACCGACGTCGCGGGACAGCCGCGCTACCGCCTGCACGACCTTCTGCGCGTCTACGCCGCGGAACTGGCCGAGCCCGGCGAAACCCGCACCGCGATCGGCCGCGTGCTGGAGGGATATCTGGCGCTGGCGGTAGAAGCCGCCGAACGCATGCCGATCCACTTCTTCGGCCAGTACCACGACGACACCGACCTGGCCCCGCCGCCGGAAGCGGACCGGCTGCTGACCGACCCCGCCGCCTGGTTCGCCGCCGAACGCGCCACCTGCGTCGCCGCCGTCGGGCTCGCCGCCGAACGCGGTTTCGACGACCTGACCTGGCGGCTCACCGTGGCCCTCACGCCGTACTTCGACCTCCGCGGCCACCAAGACGACTGGCACGCCACCCACCTGATCGCACTGGAAGCGGCGCGCCGGGCAGGCGCGATCCGCGGCGAGGCAGTCGTCCAGCGCAACCTCGGCCAAGTCCTGCTGTACCAAGACAACGACGCGGACGCGATGGTCGCCTTCGAGGCAGCACGCGAGCTGTACCACCGAATCGGCGACCAGCAAGGACTCGGCGAGGCCTACGCCGGCCTCGGCACCGTGCTGCGAATGCAAGGCCAGACCGACCGCGCGCTCGAACCCTGCCACGAAGCGCTCCGGCTGTTCGGCGAGGCGGGCGATCCGCACGGCGAAGCGGTGATCCGGATCGCGGTCGGCTCGATCTGGGTCGCGCGCAAGTGCTACGCGACCGCGCGCCGCTGGTACACCGACGCCCTTGAGCTGTCCTGCGAAATCGGCGACCGGCACCGGGAAGCCCATGCGCTGCAACGACTCGGGCTCCTGCACCAGCGCGAGGGCAACCTCGCCGAAGCCCGCGAACACGTCACGCGCGCCATCGCCGTGTTCACCGATCTCGGCGACGACCACTGCGTCGGCTACGCGAACCAGAACCTGGGCGCGCTGTGCCTGTACAGCGGCGATCTCGCACACGCGCAGCTGCTGCTGGTGAACTCGCTGAGCGTGCACCGCCGCAACGGCGACCGCCGATCCGAAGCCGAAGTATCTCAGCTCCTCGGCGAACTCCACTCCGCGCTCAGCCAGCCGGAACGGTCCCGCGGCTACGCCGAACGCGCGCGGGCCATCCGCCGCGAACTGTCCGCCGACACCCCGGTCGACGACCGGCCGCGCAAGACCGGACCGCACCGGATCGTGTCCGCCTGACGCGCGGGCCCGGTTGCGCGGCCAAACCCGCGCGCCGGGCCACGATGCGCTGATGAACACTCCGAAAGCGGCTGGTCACGTCCTTCTCGCAGCGACTGTTATCGCTTTGTCGACTCCAGCTCCCGCCTGGGCCAAACCCCAGCACGGCAGGAGAGTGCTGGACAGACCGCTGACCTACCGCCTCTACGCGACCCGCGAAGGACTCGTCGGCGGCACCACCTCGAGCGGGCACCGGATCACCGAACGAGACCATTTCGTCGCGCTCCCGTCGACGAAAACGGTGTCCGCCAAGGGAAGAGGGACCTTCACCGTCCGGGTCTGCCGCACCGACGGCACGCGCTGCGAATACGCGCCCGTGTGGGATGTCGGGCCGTGGAACGAACACGACGACTACTGGAACCCCGCCGATCGGCGCGCGACGTTCGGTTCGCTGCCGCAAGGCGTGCCGGAAGCACAAGCGGCCTTCCAAGACGGTTTCAACGGCGGCAAGGACGAACGCGGCCGCACCGTGCGCAATCCAGCCGGTCTCGACCTGGCCGACGGCACGTTCTGGGACGGTCTCGGCCTCAACGGCAACAGCTACGTGGACGTCACTTTCCTGTGGACCGGCAGTGCGCCGGCCACCGGCGTGGTAACCGGCGGAGCCCCGCTGGTCGTGCGCACGTCCGCGAGCAACGACGCGCCGCCAGCCGGATTGGCCGCCGATGCCGCTCAGGTGCCGATCGAGTGTTCCGTGCGAGGTGATTCGGTGGACGGAACGACCCGCTGGAACCGGATCGGCCCCGGGCACTATGTGTCCGGGGCCCACCTCCGAGCCGACGCGGCCGTGCCCGCCTGCTGAGGCTCAGTGATGGTGGTGGGCATGCACGACGGCGTGCCCGCGTCCGCGGCCGATCATCCACTTGTTGACCGGAACCGTGACCACGAAGGCGATCGCGAGCGACAACGCCAGCGACAGCCAGAACAAACCGCTCGACAATCCCGCGTCCATCGCTCCCGGAATCGCCACGACGACGGTGTTGTCGATGACTTCCATGACCGCGATCGACACCGTGTCGGCGGCGAGCGCGACCTTGAAAGCTGCACCGAGCGCGAGGCCCGACTTGAGCACGCCGCGCATGGTGAGGGCGTAGCCGAAGACGAACGCCAGCACGATGGACAGCACCACAGTGGCCGCGTTGTGCAGGCCGAACGCGGTGCCGAGAACCATGCCGAGCACTTCGCCGATGGCACAGCCGGTGAGGCAGTGCAGCGTCGCTTGGGCGGCGGTGGACCAAGACGCGCCGTGCTGGTGTTCGTTCATGCCGCCGACTATACCCCTGCGGGGTATATGCCGCACAAGGTCGCCCGATGTGATGACTGTCGCCCGGCCGCTGCGGCGAATCGGTATAACCGGAAGTGTGGTGATCAACTCGGCGCGTCGGTGCGCCACCGCATTCGTCCTCGTTCTCCTTCTAGGAAGCTTCCTCAGCGCCCCGGCCGCCAGCGCGCGCACGTCCTCGCTCAAGTGGGGCGCGTGCCCGGCCGGGACGCCGCGGCAGGTGTCGTGCGCGAGCCTGCGGGTGCCGCTCGACTACGCGAAACCGGACGGGAAGCAGATCACCCTCACCGTGTCCGGCATGGGCAGTCTCAGCTCGCCGCATTTCCTGCTGGTGAACCCTGGCGGACCGGGCGCGTCCGGGCTGGGCACCGAGAAGCTCGTGTTCAGCCAGCTGCCGCAGGACGTCGCTCAGCAGTACGCGGTGTTCAGCTTCGATCCGCGCGGAATCGGGGCGAGCACACCGGTTTCCTGTGGCGACACCTCGAAACTCGCGCCGCATCCGGCGGCGCCGTACCAACCGGCAGACCTGCCGCAGGAGCGGCACCGCGAGGACCTGGCCAAGCAGATCGCGGCATACTGCGCGGCGAACGGGAAAGACCTGCTGCAGCAGGTCACCACCGAGAACGCGGCGCGCGACATGGATCGGATCCGCGAAGCGCTCGGCAAGGACAAGATCGACTACCTCGGTTACTCCTACGGCACCAAGCTCGGCGCCACGTACGCGACCCTGTTCCCGGCGCACACCGGCCGGATGATCCTGGACAGCGTCGTCGACCCGACGGTCACCACGTATCACACGCAATTCCAGCAAAACGCGGCCCTGCAAGCGCGGGCCGGGCAACTGTTCGCCTGGACCGCGGCGCGCGACAGCACGTATCACCTCGGCACCACCGCGGCCGAGGTCAAGGCCGCGTGGAGCGAGCTGCGCGAGAAACTCGCGGCACAACCGGCGGACGGCAAGACCGGAGTGTCCGAATTGGACGATCTGCTGGCGTCCGCGATGTACGGCGACTGGGCCTGGCCGTCGCTGATGCAGGCGGTCGCGAGCCACCGCGGCGGGGATTCGGCCGGGCTGAACGTCGCCGCCGGACAGGCCCAGTACGCGGTCGATCCCGGTCAGCTCGCCTACAACTGCGCCGACGCGGGCTGGCCGCGCACCTGGGCGGCCTGGCACGCGGACACCGCGAAGTCGGCGACGTCCGCGCCGCTGTTCGCCTGGCTCAACAGCTGGTACAGCGCGCCGTGCGCGTTCTGGCAGGTCCCGGCGACGCCCGAGGTCCGGATCGGGTCGGCTTCCGTTCCGCCGATCCTGTTGCTGCAGGGGAAGGACGACCCAGCGACGCCACTGGTCGGCGCACAGCGGATGCACCGGGTGCTGCGCGGGTCGAGCCTGCTCGTCGACGGCGGCGGCAACCACGCGGCCTACCTCAACGAGCCCAACCCGTGCGTCGACGACAAGGCCGCGCACTACCTGCTGACCGGTGAACTCCCCCAGGACGGGACGTGTCCGGCGGGCGGAGAGGAGGCTGCGCCGTCCGGCGGTTGAACTCGCTTGCGTAACCGTTTGGTCGCGTTCGGTTGACCCCCTGCCGCCACTGGCCCTACCTTCGGCTGCCAGGTCACATAGCCGGGGAACGGTGGGGGATGCGAGGGCGGACCACAACGCTCGTGCTGGGCGCGGCGCTGGTGGCGACCGCGGCGGCGGTGGCGGGCAGTTGCTCGCCGGTCCTGTCGGACTCGGCCCCGGAGCCGGCGAAAATCGCCTTCGTGCCGAAAATCGGCGGCATCCCGTACTTCGACGCGATGAATGCCGGCGGCATGGCGGCCGCCAACCGGCTCGGCGCGAAGTGGTCCCTCCGCGCCCCCGCGTCGGTCGATCCGGCCGCACAGACGGCGATCCTGCGCCAGCTCATCGCCGAACGCGTGGACGTCATCGCGGTCGCCCCGAACGATCCGGCGGAGCTGGCCCCGACGATCGCGGAGGCACGGGCGAAGGGCATTCACGTGCTCACCACCGACACCGACGCCGCCGGCTCCCAGCGCGAGGTCTTCGTGAACCAGACGACGGCCGAGGGCATCGGCTCGGCGCTGGTCGACTCGCTGATGAAGAAAACCGGCGGGACCGGCGAGTACGCGATCGTCTCGTGCGGGCACGCCGCGGCGAACCTCAACTGGTGGATCGAAGCCGAGAAAACGTATGCGGCACAACGCTATCCGCAAGCGAAGCTGGTCGAGACGGTGTACGCCGACGAGGACACCACCACCGCCACGAAGCTGGCGAAGGAGATCCTCAACCGACATCCGAAGCTCACCGGCATGATCGGCCAGTGCACCACGGCGACGCCCGGCATCGCGCGAGCGGTGCGTGATCAGCAAAAGATCGGCCAGGTCTTCACCGTCGGCACCGGCACGCCGCAGACGATGAAGCCGTACCTGGTCGACGGTTCCTGCTCCATGACGGTGCTGTGGAACGTCGAATCCCTCGGCTACCTCACCGCCTGGACCGCCGAGCAGCTCGCGACCGGCACCCCGCTGCGGCCCAAGAACAACGTGAGCCCGGAGCTCCCCGCGGTGCGCTACGACGCGGCCACCCGGACGGTCCTGCTCGGCGATCCCCTGCTGATCACGCAGAACAACGTGGATCAGTTCAAGTACTGACGGTCCTCAGCGCACGTCGACGGTCACCGTCAGCGTGCGCGTCCGCGCCGGCAGCTTCGTCATGTCCACCTTCAGGTACTCGCCGTCGTCCTGACGGCCGTTCGGCTGCGTCTTGGCGTGCAGGGTGTAGGGAGCCGCCGAGTTCGCGACACCGTCGATGCCGAAGTCGCTGTCGTTGCTGATCACCACGGTGCGGCCGCCGTCGGTCGTCGCGACGCCTTCGACCTTGTCGTGACCGAAGAAGCCGCCGCTCGGGTCGAGCCCGGTCACCAGGCCGCCGACGTCGAGGAACAGCTTCTTCGCCGCGGGCGTCACACCGACCTTCGCCAGCGCGTCAGCGGCCTCCGCGGTGGTGGCCTTGCCGACGTACGCTTCGATGCTCTTGCCACCGTCGACGAGCAGCCCGCCCTTGGCCGCATCGTAAGTCGCGCCCGGCACCTTCGCCGCCGATCCGAGGTCGGTCGCCTTGCTCAGGTCGATCTCGAACAGCTTCTTGTACGCGCCTGGCCCGGCATTACCGTCACGCTCGTCCACGAGGAACCGGGTGGCCGACAGCGCGGTGATCTCGGAGACCGCGGTACTGGTCTCGCCCGGGTTGTCGAGCAGATAGGCGTACTCGTGCGTGGCACGGGTCTTCAGGTCGACAGTCACGATCCGCAGCGCAGGAACTTTACTGGGCTTCTTCGTGAGATCCGGCTGCTGCAGCGCGGATTGCATGATTCCGACGAGTGTCCGGCCGTCCGGCGTGAGCGCGAGGCCCTCCATGCCCTTGTTCGGCACGCGGTTCTTCAGTTCCTCCGGCAGCGAACCGTCGAACGGCGAGAGCCGTTCGACCGCACGGCCGTCCGCGCGGAAGTGCGTGATGAACGGGCCGTACTCGTCCGATACCCAGAACGTCCCGTCGCGTTGCGCGACGAGCCCTTCGGAGTCGTAGCCGTTCGGCGACGCGGGCAGTTTCGCGCCGCTGAGGTCCACGATGGTCTCGCCGGTGTTCGCCAGGGTGTTGACCTGGCCGTTGTACGGGGACCCGTCGGCCGCACGCAGCGGAATACTCCGCTCCAGTACGGCTTTCCCGCCCCTGAGCCGGAACTTGCCGATGGCGGGCGTGAACGACGGCAGCGGTTCCACTTTGGACCCATCCGGCGCGTCGACGTTCGGCCCGCGGTCGGTGAGCCCGTAGAACTCGTCGCGCGAACCTGGCACCGGAGTGAGCGCCGACCCGTACCCGCCGCCGGTGATCTTGACGCCACCGACAGTGCCGAGCGGCGGCAAGTCCGTCGGATACAGCCGGACCGCGTCGCTCACGGTGAAAGTGAACGTGTCGCGGCCGGTGAACCCGGCGGCGGGCGTGTAGCGGAACGATCCGTCCGGGCCGATGACCAGTGCGCCGTGTCCAGGATCGGTGTGCCGGACCACCGCACCGTCGCGCTGAGCGTCGCCACGCACCTGCAGCGTGTGCCCGGCCCGCACCCGGTAATGGTCGTCCGGGCGGCCCTTGGCCTCGGCCGGTCCCGCGGCGGCCAGCGGCAGCACCAGCGCGACCAACCCGATCTTCACGCTTTTCATCGGCTTTCTCCTCCTCTGGCGTCGTTTCGACGCCAGAGGAAGTCTTGACGGCCGAGTTGGACAACGTCCGTCATCGAGACGACTGCCGCGTTAACGAGCACGCCGTGCTCGAGCCGCTACTGCACCTCCCCCGACGATCAGCAGGACCGCCGTAATGCCCCAGCGCCGCTGCTTCTTGACGTTGTTCCGTGCTTTCGCCGCGCGTTTCTCGGGCGGTTTCTGGATGGCCTTCACCGGCTCGGCACGTGGCGGTGCCGGGGGTTGGGGCATCGGTATCTGCCGGATCATCACGTCCGGCGGTTGCGGGGACAGGATGACCGGATTCGGCATGGTGGGTGGCAGGGAGGACGGCGTTGACGATGAGGGCGGCAGCGTGGGGCTCGCCGAGGACGGCGGCGGGGACGGCGTAGTCGACGGCGTCGGGGACGGGGACGGCGTGGTCGACGGCGTCGGGGACGGGGACGTCGGCGACGAGGGTGGCGACGAGGTCGTCGGCGGGGCCGAGGACGACGGAGGCGGTGGGGGTGGCGGAGGCGGCGGCGGGGGTTCCGCCAAACACCCGGCACCGTCGGACATCGCCAACGGCGGTCCAGTACTCACCTCCACTGCGCCGTCGTCGTCCAGCCGGTACGTGACGCTCCTCCCGTCGATCCAGTTCGCGGTCGCGTAGAGCTTGCGGTCCGGCCCGAACACGACGGCACCGTAAGTCGCCTCCGGAAACTGCTCCCCCGGTACCTTCGCGACCTTCCCGCTCACCGGATTCACCGTGACCACCGCGCCCTCGCCCGTGGACGAAACCCCGTACAGCAGACCGTCTTCCGGGTTGTACGCGAAATCGTCGACGCCCGCCGCGAGCCACCACGGATGCAGCAACACCGGCCCGGTCGCAGTGAGATAGCCGGAGCTGCGAGGGTCAACGTCCACTGTGTACAGACTGGTCGCCCGCTTCACGTACCAAGAATTGCCGGACATCGCCCCGGCCGTCGCGCCGGTCACCCAGCTCCACACGCCGTGGTGCGTTTCGCGGCCGACCGCGCCGAGGTCGGTCAACTCGCCGCCGGAGTCGATCCGCACCGCGTGCCAGCCGTCGTGAAAGCGTCCGTCGGCGACGCCGTACGTCACGTCCTGCGCCGCCGAATACGCGATGGCATTCAGTGCGAAGGGACTGTGGTGCAACAGATGTCGCGAGCCGGAGGGCAAGGTCAGCCGCACAATGCCGGACGACCTCCCATCACGGCTTTCGACCTGGAGCACCCGGCAGGACGTCGCGGCCGCGCGCTGGCGGGCCGGAGCCAGCCACCCGGACGCGACGAGCAGCCCGGCGACCGCGGCCGCGGCGGCCACCACAGTCAGGTACCGGGAACCTCGCACCGGTCAGCCGAGCCGCGAGATCGCCGAGGTGAACGCGTCCGGATGCACATTCGCGCCTCCGGCATAAGGATTCTGCAGCTGGTAAATCGCGTACAACAGCAGGACGATCGTGCCGGCCAGCGTCGACACGATCACCAGGTGCGCGGCCATCCGCGTGCCGCCGAAGAGGTTGGGCAGCAGGATCGAGATGACGCTGCCGAGGATGAGCGCGAACCACATCACCGAGCCGACGCCGTCGGTTTCCGCACCGGTGAGCCGGGTCTGCCGGGCCTGGTAGACCTGCCAGAGCTGGTCGGCGGCGTCCTTCTTCCGGTCGTTCGTCCAGTCGTCGCTGGCCTGTGCGCCGGCGACGACGCGGCGCATCTGGTCGAGCTGCGTCCAGCCGGTGTCCGGGAGCGGCCCGTCGTCGATGAGCCGGGGCCATTCCTGCTTCGACACCGTCGTCGCGTACGCGATGGCCAGATGCCGCACCTGCTCGCCGGTGTCACCAGGCAGCGCCTGGGCCGACCAGGTGGCGGCGACCAGGCCTTCCGCCTCGGTGTAGGAACCCTCGCGCGTCGCTGTGACGGCGTCGAAGAGCGAGATCAGCACGAACGCGACCAGCACCGCGTGCAGCCCGCCGACGATGGTGAACACCTGCCCCGCGGCGTCGTTGTTGTCGCGGCGGCCCTCGTCCCAGCCGAAGCGCCGGACGAGATAGCCGATCACCGCGGCCGCGATCGCCGCGCCGACGACCCAGAACACCCCGGTCACGTAGACTTTCATCCGGTTCCTTTCGCGCGGGAAATACGCTGGCCGACGCTATCCAGCCGATTCCGGAACAGACAACGGAGAAACCCGCGATTCAGCCGGGTGGCCGTCCGCGGCCGCCGGGGTTCGCCGGATCGGAGCAGCGGCCCGGATACGCGTTCCCCCCATTGCTCTTGCCTGGCAAGGAAAAAGCTCGGATACCGGTCGCGCGCACTCGACCGGGTTACGGCAGCAGACTCACGGTGACGCACTTATCGTTGTCGACCGGACAACAGCACCGGCGATGTCCGAAAAGGAGGTTCGGCAAACAGGTGAATCGCACTCGGCTACCCGATCGAGTGATTGTCGAGATCATCCGCCTTGCTATGTTGATGCGCGGCACCGCTTACGATTCGCATTCCTCTC
This sequence comes from Amycolatopsis rubida, assembly GCF_900115345.1. Taxonomy (GTDB): domain Bacteria; phylum Actinomycetota; class Actinomycetes; order Mycobacteriales; family Pseudonocardiaceae; genus Amycolatopsis; species Amycolatopsis rubida. Next base: position 302,816 of record NZ_FOWC01000004.1, read on the forward strand.
CCGGAAAACACCGCTCCGCCGTGTCCCGGCGTTTTCGACGTTAGGTGGTTTCGCAGTGATCGTCCCGAACCCCTCCGCACTGTCCACTGTGGCCGCGGCGCTGCGTCCGGAAGCGGAAGACCGATGACGACGGTGGACGCGCGCACCCGGGCCCGCTCCGTGACCGAGGTGCTGGACTGGAGCCGGAGCCGATGGGAACCGGCGATGCGGGCGGCGGTCGACCGGCTGCCCGTGGCGATGCGCCGGATCGCCGGCTACCACCTCGGCTGGTGGGACGAAACCGGAACCGCCACGAGCGCCTCCGGCGGCAAGGCCCTGCGCCCGGCACTGGTACTGCTGTGCGCGGAGGCCAGCGGCGGAGACCCGGAAGACGCGATCCCCGCCGCGGTGGCCGTCGAACTGGCCCACAATTTTTCGCTGCTGCACGACGACGTCATGGACGGCGACCGCACCCGGCGGCACCGACCCACCGCATGGACCGTCTTCGGCACCGGACAAGCCGTGCTGGCCGGAGACTCCCTGCTCACCCTGGCCTTCGACGTCCTGTCCCCAGACGGCCCAGCCGCCGCCCGCCTGCTGAGCACCGCGGTACTGGACCTGCTGCACGGCCAGCACGAGGACCTGGCGTTCGAACAGCGAACGAACGTCGAAGTGGCGGAATGCGTCCAGATGGCACAGGGCAAAACGGCAGCCCTGCTGAGCGCGGCATGCACACTCGGCGTACTGGTAGTCGGAGGCCGCGGCGAGCACGTCGAACGCTTCGGCCGCTTCGGCCGATCGCTTGGCCTGGCCTTCCAACACGTCGACGACCTCCTCGGCATCTGGGGCGACCCGGCAGTCACCGGAAAACCGGTTTATTCGGACCTGCGCAGCCGCAAGAAATCCCTCCCCGTGGTCGCGGCGCTCACCTCAGGCACGTCAGCCGGACAGGAACTGGCGATGCTGTACCGGCAACCACTACCGGAGGACTGCCTCGCCAAAGCCGCGACTCTGGTCGACGAAGCCGGCGGCCGATCTTGGAGCCACACCCAAGCGGACGAACTGCTCGCTGACGCGTTGACCGCCCTGACCGCCGCCAACCCAGCCCCGCGAGCAACGGCGGAACTGACCGCGATCGCCCAGCTCATCACCCGCCGGGACCACTGACCGGAACAACCGCCCGCCCCGGGCGATCATCTGCCCAGGACGATCGCCCGACCTGAACGGCCGTCCGCCCCGGGCAATCACCTGACACGCGAGCGCGGGACGGTCGTCCGCCCCAGGCCCCAGCCCGAACCGGGCGACCGCCCAACCAGGACGATCGTCCGCCCCGGGCGACCGCCCAAGACGAGCGACCATCCGCCCCGGGCAATCGCCCAACCCAAGCACCGCGCTACGCCAGCCAATCCCCCACCCACGGCGACCGGCCCAACCAGGGCAATCGCCCGACACACCCGGCACCCGCGACCACCCAACCAGGGCGACCGTCTGCCCAGGGCGGCCATCCAACCCGAACGATCGTCCGCCCCCGACCCCCATCCGAGCCGGGCGAACGCCCAACCAAGACGGACACTCACCCAGGGCAACCGCCCAACTCGATCGATCGTCCGCCCCGGACGACCGCCCGACCAGGGCGATCGCCCTGACACCGGCACAGGGCTCATCCCACGGTGACCTCAAGCGCATCCAAGCGATCGCCCCAACACCGCGCCGGGTGCACGCAACGCACCCAACGCAGCGCCCAGCACCCCACCGCTCTGGGCCGCGACCGGCCCAGAAACCGTCACCGCCCCGGTCGGCTCAACCCGTCGTCCCCAGCGCCCCGGGAAAGCACCACCTTGTCGGTATTCGCGAGCGCATCCTTCCCGCGCTCAGTCGGCGGCGCGGTCGTCAGGTCCCGCAGCCGGATCGGCGGTCCGAGGTCGATCAGCGTCGGCACATACTCGGCCTTGTCCACCGTCCACTTCCCGCCTGCCCGGCTGAACCGGAACCGAGCCGCGACCCCCTCCTCCGTGGATCCGCGAGGTTCGTCATGCCGCGCGACCTCATTGCCGAGCCCGAACGCCACCCACTTGCCGCCGACTTTCTGGAACGGCTGCACCACATGCGCGTGATGCCCGACGATCAGGTCGAGATCCGGCGATGCCGTCAGCTTCTGCGCCAGCTGCTTCTGCTCAGCAGTCACGTCATGCTGATACTCAACGCCCCAATGCAGGCTCGCGATCACGACCTCCGCCCCGGCCGCCTTCGCCTCGCGCGCCGCGGAGAGGATCTCGCCGGGGTCGATTTCGTTGGCCAGCCACGGTTTCCCGGCCGGCCGCTTGATCCCGTTGAACCCGAACGAGTAAGACAGCTGCGCGACCTTGACCCCGTGCACGTCCAGGATCAGCGGTTTCCCCGCCTCCGCGGCCGAACGCGCGGACCCGGTGTGCTTCAGCCCGGTCTGGTCGAGCTTGTCCAACGTCCGCTGCACACCCGCCGCGCCTTGGTCGAGCGTATGGTTCGACGCGGTGGAGCAGGTGTCGTATCCGGTGTCCTTCAACGCGTCCGCGATCTCCGGCGGCGCGCTGAACGACGGATACCCGCTGTAGGGCCCGCCCTCCGGCGCGAGCGGCGTTTCGAGGTGGCAGATCCCCAGATCCGCGCCGGACACCAGCGGTTTGACCCCGGCGAACAGCTGCCGGTAGTCGATCTTCCCGCCGCCGTCCGCCTCGGCCTGCTCGGTGAGCCGCGGGTGGATCAGCACGTCCCCGGTCGCCACGACAGTGAACGAATCCGGCGAAGCGGCCGCCGACGACGACGGTGACGGCCCGGCCGAGGACCGTTGCGGGGCGGCTTCGCTCCCACACGCCGCCAGCATCAGCGCGACCCCGGCGAGGGCGGCGGCGCGGCGCATGTTCGTCATGATCATCCCCTTTGCCCGACTGCCCGGCACATCCTTCCTCATCACTCTTGTGGGTTAACAACCCGGTCGTGACCAGGCGAAACGCTCAGGCTAGGCAGTCGGCGGGCTTTCCGCGAGCCAGCGCCGGGTCGGTCTGGTCGAACGTCCGCGCGACGCCCGGACCGGATGTGCGCGTCTCAAACCGCACCGTCACCCGGCCGTGCCCCGCACCCTGTACCCAGCCCGTGCCGAACTCGGCGTGCACCACGTCGTCGCCGGGCCGCCATCCCGACGACGACACCGGCGCGCTCCCGCCCGGCGACGGTGCCGAAGTGACCACCGGCTCCTCCGCCGCAGCGGGCACGGTCAAGCTGAACAACGCATCCTGATGCGGCACCGAAAGCCCGCTGAACGCGACGCCCGCCAGCCGTACTCCGCCGAACTCTTGCGGGTCGAGCAACAACCGTTCTGCGGTAGTCGCAAGCTGTTCGAGGTCATCAGTGGGCGACGCAGTGGTCTCGGAGCGAGTCACCGTGCTCATGTCCGTATGCCGCAGCTTGATCACCACCGTGCGCGCGACGCGGCCCGCTTTAACCAGCCGTGAGTGCGCACCAACCGCGATTTTCCTCACCTCGGCGCGCAATCGGACGAGATCGACCACGTCGACGTCGAATGTCGTCTCCGCACTCACCTGTTTGGCTTCGCCCCGTTCCGCGACCGGTCGGTCGTCGAACCCGCTCGCCAGCCGCCGCAAGTCGCGACCGACCACGCCACCGAGCGTCGACACCGCGTCCGGCTCCGGCAACGCGGCAAGCTCGCCCAAGGTGAGGACACCGATCGTGCGCAGTTTCGCTTCCGCGACCGGTCCGATCCCCCACAGCGCGCGCACGGGCAGCGGAGCCAGAAACTCGCGTTCGGTCCCCGGCGGCACGACAAGCAGACCGTCCGGCTTCGCACGATCCGACCCGATTTTCGCGACCTGCTTGCCCGTCCCCGCGCCGATCGACGCAGTCAGCCCAGTCCGCTCCCGGATCCGCGCCCGCAAGTCCTCGGCCCACTCGGTCACCTGCTCGACCGGCGCGCCAGCCAACGCGGGCGGTTCGGCGAACGCCTCGTCGAGGGAAATCCGTTCCAGCACCGGCGCGACCTCGCCGACGACGTCGAAAACCTGCTTGCTCAAGACTTCGTACAACCGGAACCGCGGCGGCAGCACCACGCCGCCGGATGGAAGCAGCCGTCGAGCCTGGGACATCGGCACCGCCGACCGCACGCCGTACTCGCGGGATTCGTAGCTCGCGCCAGCGACGACGCCGCGATGTCCGGTGCCGCCGACGACCACCGCGCGCCCGCGCAGCGTCGGCCGGGTGAGCTGCTCCGCGGAGGCGTAGAACGCGTCGAGGTCCAAGTGCACGACCCAGCGAGACATGTCAGGTTCCAGCGTCCAGGAGCCGTTGCAACGCCTTGGTGTAGCTCTCGAACGCGGCGCGGCCCTTGCTCGTGAGCCGCACCAGCGTGACCGGTGTGCGGTGCTCGTAAGCCTTGGTGATCTCGACGTACTCGGCGTCCTCGAGCTTGCGCAGATGCGTCGAGAGATTGCCGGCGGTCATCTCCAGCAACTGCTGCAGCCGGGGGAAGGTGATCTGGTCGGCCGGACGGAGCCCGGCGAGGGCGACCGTGACGCGCAGCCGCGCCTGGGCGTGGATGACGGGGTCGAGCTCCGGCAGCTCAATCACGGGGCCGCACCACGTAGACCAGCGCCGCGACCGCGAATCCGCCGCCGCCCGCGAGCGAGAGGACGAGGAAGTTGCCCGGCACGCCGACCAGGACGCTCGCCCCGCTGCACACGATGATCCAGCCGCCGAAGAAGTACTGCCGCAGGTCCTGCCACAGCATCCCGCCCGCGAGGTAGAGCGCGCCGGTCAGCAGCAGCGACGTGCCGGACCACAGCAAAGGCACCAGATCCGAGCCCTCGGGGAGGAGTTTGGTGATCCGGATGTCGATCAGGCTCATCCCGGCGAACGAGATCATCCACGCCCACCCGTACATCGCACCGATCCGCCGCGACGGCCCGCGAATCCCGCGGCCGCCTTTGCTGCCGTGCCAAGCGGAGTACACGATCGCGCCCACCATGAGCACCGCGACGACGATGCCCGCGACCCAGCCGGGCAGCAGCGCCGCCGACCGGTCGTCGGAGAGGTAGACGAGCCCCCAGCCGACCAGCCAGGCGAAGGCCCAGACGGCGAACAGACGCGCCGGGCTGACTCGCAGTTCCCGGCGCGTCCGCTCGTTCTGCCGGGCGATGAGCTCAAGCGATTCCGCCACCGACAGCGGCTCGCCTTCGTCCTCGACGGGGTCCCCCGCGTCGTTGTTCACCCCGGCCCGCCCTTCCCCCGTACTGACCCCTCATGCAGCACGGAAGCTAACACGTCACGCGACCTTCACCGGGCCCAGCCGGAACCGCCGCACCACCACGAGCGCGGGCACGACCAGCCACGCCGCCAGCACACCGACCGCGAGACCGAGCCCGCCGGCGTGATCCACCGGGAGTGTGCCGACGCGGCCGAGCCAGTACGTAGGGAAGAAATGCGCGAGCGCGGACATCCATTCCGGCAAGATCGACAGCGGCATCCACAACCCGCCGAACACGCCGAGCGGCAGCATCAACGCGCCGGTCATCGCGCCGACCGTGTCGCCCTTGCCGAACAACCCGAGCAGCAGGCCGAGCACCGCGAACGGCAACGCGCCCAGCCACAACGAGACCCCGCTGAGCAGCCACTGTGCCGCGGTGAGCTGTACCCCGCGCAACGCGCCGGCCACGAAGATCACCAGAACCACCGGCAACGCCATCGCCATCGAGGACGCGATCTTCACCGCGAGATAACCGGGCCCGCGCATCGGCGTGAGCCGCAGTTGCCGCTGCCAGCCGTCCGTCCGCTCGGTCGCCACGCGAGTGCCGGTGAACAACGCGCCGCTCATCGCGCCGTACGCGCCCATGTTGATCATCGTGGTGACGCTCGCCTTGATGCCGTCCGACCCGACCTGGTCGCCGAACAACCCGCCGAACAGGAGAAACATGCCAAGCGGGACCGCGATGGTGAACAGCGCGAACTGCGGGCTGCGGACGATGCGCAGAATCTCCAGCCGGAGGTAGACGAGGTTCATCGGAGCGCTCCCTGCGGCTCGTCGGCGGTGAGCGCGAGGAACGCTTCCTCCAGCCCCGCGGAGGTGATCTCGATCGAGCGGGCCTGCGGAAACGCCGCGAGCAACGCCCGGATCGCCAGGTCGGAGTCCGTGCAGCCCAGCTCCGTACGATCGCCCTGTACACGTGCACTGGCGACCCCGTCGAGCGCAGCCAGGGCTTCCGGGCAGGCGCCCTGTACGACTGCCCTGATCACTTGCCCAGACACGTTCGCGCGCACCTCGTCGACCGCCCCGTCCGCGACGACCTTCCCGTGCCGCATCAACACGACGCGGTCCGCATAGTCCTCCGCCTCGGCGAGGTAATGCGTTGCGAAGAGAACGGTCCGCCCGGACGCCGTGAACTCGTGCATCGACGTCCAGAATTCACGCCGGGCGTCGACGTCCAGCGCCGCCGTCGGCTCATCGAGAATCAGCAGCTCCGGGTCGCCAGTGAGCGCGAGCGCGTACCGGACCCGCTGAAGCTGCCCGCCGGACAACTTCCCGCACCGCCGCTTGGCGAACTCCCCGATCCCGGCCCGCGCGTAAACCTCCTTGACCGGCAGCGGATTCTCGAACATCGACCGATGCAACTCGACCAGCTCGGCCGGTGTGACGTCCCGCAGCAAGAACCCGTTCTGCACCATCGCCGCGAGCCGCCCGGAGTCGAGCGCCGCCCGAGGCGCGCCGCCGAACACCCGCACGCTTCCCTCGTCCGGCGAGGCGAGCCCCAGCAGCATGTCGATCGTGGTCGACTTGCCCGCGCCGTTCGGCCCCAGCAGTGCGACGACCTCGCCCCGCCGCACGGCCACCGACACGCCGTCGACCGCGCGGACCTGCTTGAATTGCTTCACCAGGCCGGTCAGCCTGAACGCTTCCGTCATCCCGTCCCCCAGTGCTTCGCTGTCCTGAACTTTGTAACACAAAGTCAGCTGCGTTGAAAAGTAGTGGGCGATTCCGAGTCATTCACCGCGGAAAGTCTGTGACGGCGACGCCCGGCTAATCCGGTTGCTCCCCGCGCCCAGCCGCACTACCGTCCGGGTTCATGACGATCTTCGCCCGCTGCCGCCGGTCCTGATCCCGGCACGACCTTCCGGGCCGCCCGCCGCCGGGCGGCCCCCGCTTCGCGTGCCGGACCGCATCTCGTCCGGAAAGGACACTTTCGCCTCATGGGCAAGCACATCGTCGTGGTCGGCTGTTCCGCGCCGAGCCACATCTACCCGTCGCTGGGGATCATCCGCGAACTGGTACGGCGCGGACACCGGGTCAGCTACGTCGTCGGCGAACCGCTCGCCGAACTGGTCGAGGCGACCGGCGCGGACGTCGTCACGCATCCCACGATCTTCCCGCTCGGCCCGGACGCGGAATGGCCGGCGGACCCGGCCGAAGCGATGCGCGTCTTCCTCGACGAGGCCGCAGCGATCCACCCGCGGCTGATCGAAACCTTCGACCACGACCGGCCAGACCTGTTGCTCTACGACATCGGCGGCCTCGGCGCGCCGCTGCTCGGCCTCCGCTACGACGTGCCCGCGGTGCAGCTCTCCCCCACCTACGTCGCCTGGGACGGCTATGAGGAAGAACTCGCCGACGTCCTCAAACCGATCCGCACCTCACCGTCCGGAGTGGACTACAACCGGGCATTCACCGAGTGGCTGGCGGAAAACGGAGTCGCCGAAGACGCCTGGACGTGGCTCGCGCGACCGGTGCCGATCCTGTCGCTGATCCCGCGCGCGATGCAGCCGAACGCTGACCGCGTCCCGGAGGACCGTGTCCAGTTCGTCGGCCCGTGTCTCGACCCGGCGCGCGCAGCGGAGCACTGGACGCCGCCGTCCGACGGCAAACCCGTGCTGCTCGTGTCGTTCGGCACCGCGTACAACGACCAACTGGACGTCTACCGGCACTGCATCACCGAATTCGAGGACTGGCACGTCGTGCTCTCCATCGGCAAGCACGTCTCGAAGGACGATCTCGGCCCGCTGCCGGAGTCGGTCGAGGTGCACGAAACGGTGCCGCAGCTAGCGATTCTCGATGTCGCGTCCGCCTTCATCACGCACGCCGGAATGGGCGGCTGCACGGAATCCCTGTGGTACGGCGTCCCGACGGTCGCCATCCCGCAGGCTGTCGACCAGTTCGGCAACGCCGCACAGCTGGAAGCGCTGGGAGTCGGCAAGCATCTGCCCGCGGACCAGGTGACCGCCAAGTCGCTGCGCGAAGCCGTCGATGGAGTCAGCAGTTCGCCGGACGTCGCCGCGAGGCTGGCTGAGCTGCGCGCGGAAATCCGTGTCAACGGTGGGATTACCGCGGCTGCGGACGCGGTGGCGAAGTTCCTGAAATAAGCGCGAGGAGTACGCCGCGGTCGAACCATTCGCCGCCGGCATGCTCCTGGTGCAAGTAAGCGCTGACCGCTTGGGTCTGGCAACATCGTGCAGCCGGGCCCGTATCTACCTGCGCGGCAAGGGAAAACCGCGCGATCAACGCATCGATATCGTTGCAGCGCACTCGCGCCACGACCGCGAACGCGTCGAACGCCGCCGTCCAGCGCCCCCTGATCTGGTCGATCGCCAACCACGGTTCTCGTTGCGCCCGCAGCACATTCCCGAAATGGAGGACGGCGGGCAGCATGGTGTCCGTCTGATCGTCGGCGAGATGCGTGATCAGCTCGCGTGCCTGGTCGACTGGCCGGATCGGCACGCGCGTGCAGTTCCAGCTGTGCTAGCCATGGCTCGGCAGGTGAGGCAAGCGACCGCGTCCCGATCGGCGTGGGCACTGCCAGGCGGCGGCCAGCTCGCCCGCGACCTCGGCCGCATCTTCGGCTCGCACTGTTTCCAGCGTCGCGGGACCGGCTCGTTCGAGCAACAGCGTGCTGCCGTCCGCAGAGGCCGCCAGAAGCCGCACGACACCGGCGAAGTGCTGCAACATTGCCGATTCCGTCGCGCAAGTCTAATGAGGGAACGAAATCTTGAGCACCGCCGCTTCCCCGGCGCGCTTGACGGGCAGGACCACTACCGTCTCCCCGTGTCGGGGAGAGCCCCGATCTGACATTCCCCTCGTGTGCAGGCCTGCGGGATCAACTCCGGCGGATCCCGCAGCCAAGTCTCTCCCGCAGCACCCTCGTTCCGCCGCCGCCGCCACCAGCTGCGGCGGAACGACGACGCTCATCCAGCCCGGATCTCGTTGAGATAGTTGTAGATCGTGTACCGCGTCACCTCGAGTTGCCCCGCCAGATGGTCCACCGCGTCCTTGATCAGGAAGTACCCGGCCTCGTCCAGTTCCCGGACCACCGCCGACTTGTGCCGCTTCTTCATCAGCTCGACCGGAATCCCGGACTTCCCGATCGCGCGTCCGACGAGGAACCGCTGCAGGCTGTCGACGTCCGGCAGGAACGTCTCCTCCCGCCGTTCCTCCGACGTCTGCGCCGCCGCGGGCAGTTCGCTGTTCACGCACAGGCACCCGATCGCCGTACCCTCGGCGTCGCGCAGAAACAACGTGGACGAACGGATCTCGCGACCGTCCGGACTGTGCGTGCGGTAGTTGGTCAGGTCCTGCGTCGTGCCGCGCCGGACGAGCCCGAGCAGCAGATCCGTCATCGGCCCGCCGACCGAGCGGCCGGTGAGCTTCCCCGCGATCGCGACGATCGAATCCGGCAGCCGCGACAGGTCGTGCAACAGCACCTCGTTGCCCGGCCCGAGCATCGCCGCCAGCCCGTCCACCGCCGGAATCAGCGCGGTGAGCAGCTCATGCGTCGCGGCGCCCGCGGCCGACGCGACCGGCACGACCCGGCGAGGCCGCAGCAGAGTCTCCAGCGCGTCCCGAACCAGCTCAGCGGCCGCGGCCGGGGTCGACGCGTGCGGCGACACCCGGACGTGTTCCGGGCGCACCGTCGCCGCGATCCCCGCCGCCGTCAACGCCGCTCCGACCTGCTCGGCAGGCTTCTCCGGCAGCGAAAACGCAAGAATCCCGGCCCGCCGTTCGGTCGCCGACACGATCTCCGCGCCGAACGAGCGCAGCACTTCTTCAAGTTCGCCGACGCGTTCGTCGATCCGGCCCGCGATCGCCGCTACGCCGGTTTCCTCGACCAGTTCGAGCGCCGCCGCGAACGCGCCGGACGTGACCGGACTGAGGTTCGAGATCGACCAGCTCGCCGCGGTCGGGTCGGCCGGGTGGATCTCGTTGTCGAACAAACCAGGGTCGCGCGCGCCGGTCCAGCCGGACAGGATCGGGTCCATCCGCGCCAGCGCCCGGTCGGACAGCACCGCGAACCCGGTGCCCCAGCCCGCGCGCAGCCACTTCTGCCCGCCGACCACGAGCACGTCGGCGACCTCCCACGGCGCTTCGACGACCCCGAAGCCCTGGATCCCGTCGACCACCAGCAGCCGATCGCCCGCGACCTCGCGCAACGCGGCGAGATCAGCCCGGTAGCCAGTGCGGAAATCGACCGCACTCACCGAGACGACAGTGGTTTCCGGCGTGAGCGCTGCCGCGAGACGATCGGCGGTGACGTAACCCCCTTCCAGCCGCCGCATCCGCACGCGTCCGGCCTGCTCGGCACGCGCCCACGGGTACGTGTTGGCCGGGAACTCCGCGGCCGACACGAGTACGTCGCCGTGGCTGTTGAACGCCGCCTGAAACAGGCCAAGGCTGGTGTGCGGAAGCAGCACGGTGTGGTCGGTGTCGCTGCCGCAGAGCCGCGCGGCCGCTGCTTTCGCCCGGATCTCCTGCCGCATCAGCTCGTCCACAGTGGACGGCCCGGCCTTGGTCGTCGCCTCCAGCAGCCGCGCGGTGGTGTCGAGCACGGCGTGCGACGGCGGCCCGAACCGCGCGAAATCCAGGTAGCCCGCGGGCTCGTCGAACTGGAGCAGGTACCGGGGCGGGATGCGGGTCACGAGAGGACCCGCGCGAGGAACTGCCGCGTCCGCTCGTGTTCCGGGGACTTCAGCACCCGCTCCGGCGGCCCGGTTTCGACCACCGCGCCCTCGGCGAGGAACACCACCTCGTCGGCGGCCTCCGCGGCGAAAGCCATTTCGTGCGTCACGACCACCATCGTCATCCCCTCCCGAGCCAACGTACCCATCACCGCGAGCACCTCCCCGACCAGCTCCGGGTCCAGCGCCGACGTCGGCTCGTCGAACAGCATGAGCTTCGGCTTCATCGCCAGCGACCGGGCGATCGCGACCCGCTGCTGCTGCCCGCCGGACAGTTGCCCTGGGTAAGCGCCCGCTCGGTCCGCGAGCCCGACCCGGTCGAGCAGGTCCAGCGCCTCTTTCCGGGCCTGCGCCGGGTCGACGCCGAGCACTCGCACCGGTCCCTCGATCACGTTTTCCAGCGCCGTCCGGTGCCCGAACAGGTTGAACCGCTGGAAGACCATGCCGATGTCCCGGCGCTGCCGGGCGACGTCCTTCTCCCGCAGCTCGTACAGCTTGCCTCCGCGCAGTGTGAACCCGATCGGCTCGCCGTCCACCCAGACCTGGCCGCCGTCGATCGGCTCAAGATGGTTCAGGCAGCGGAGAAACGTGCTCTTCCCCGCTCCCGACGGCCCGAGCAGGCAGACCACCTGTCCTTTGCGGACTTCCAGGTCGATGCCCTTGAGCACCTCGGTGTGCCCGTAGTTCTTGCGGACCCCGACAGCTTTCAGCAGCGGCTCAGACACGCGCACCCCTCACCAGCGGCATCCCCTTGAACGCCTTCCCGACCCGCGCGACGGGACCCCGGTCAGCTGTCCCGAACGATCGTTCAAGGTAATGCTGGCCGACGCCGGCCACGGTCACCACGACCATGTACCAGATCGCCGCGGCGATCAGTGTCTCCATCACCAGCAGGTTGTTGGACGAGATGTTGTTGGCCGCGTGGATCAGCTCGGTCACGCCGATCACCGACGCCATCGACGTGCCCTTGAGCATGTTGATGAAGTCGTTGCCGGTCGGCGGGATGATCACGCGCATCGCCTGCGGCAGCACGACCCGGCGCAGCGTCGCGCCAGGCGTCATGCCGATGGATTTCGCCGCCTCGGTCTGCCCGGCGTCGACGCTGGTCAGCCCGGCACGGACGATCTCCGCCATGTACGCGCTCTCGTTCAGTGCCAACCCGAGAAGCGCCGCAGTGAACGCACTGATCAGCACGTTCGTCGGCTCGTGGACGAGGTAGCCGCCGAACGGAAGCGGGATCGAGACGGTCGGGAAGATCAGCGCCAGGTTGTACCAAATCAGGATCTGCAACAGCACCGGAAGCCCGCGGAACAGCCAGATGTAGGCCGCCGCGAACCATTTCGCGACCGGGTTGGCGCTGAGCCGCAGCAACGCGATCAGGATGCCGAGCACGATCGCGATCGCCTGCGCGATCACCGCCAGCACGACCGTGTTGAGCAGGCCGAGCGCCATCACGCGATAGAACACGAAGTCGGGGACCGAACCCCACTCGATCTGCGCTTGCGCGAGCGCGAAACCCAGCAGTACCAGGAGTGCGACGATCACCGCCGCGCTGACCCAGCGACCCCAATGCCGCAGCCGGACGATCGGCAGCGGTTCAGCTTCCGCCATTGACGACCGCCTCCTTGATCGCACCCTGTTCGACGCCCCAGGACTGCAGGATCTTGCCGTATGTGCCATCGGCGACGAGCGACTGCAACGCTTGCTTGACGGTGTCACGCAGCTTCGAGTTGTTCTTCGCGAAGCCCATCCCGTACGGCCCGCCCTCGATCGGCTGGCCAGGTACGACCTCGAAGAACTTGCCGTCGCCCGCGGTGCGCGAGATGTAGACCGCACTCGGCAGGTCGTTGAGAATCGCCGCGACGCGACCGGTGCGCAGCTGATTCTGGTTCTGGTTGTCGCTGTCAGTCGCGGTGACCGTGATGGCGGGCTTGCCCGCCTGAGTGCATTTCGCGCTCTGCGCCGTGGCGAACTTCTGGTGGCTGGTGCCCTGTACGACTGCCACGTTCTTGCCGCACAACGTGTCCGGCCCGGTGATGCCGTCCGGGTTGCCCTTGCGGATCATGATCGTGATGCCGGACGAGAAGTAGTCGACGAAGTCGATCTGCTGCTGGCGTTCCTTGGTGTCGTTCATCGCCGCCATGGTCAGATCGACGCGGCCGGACTGCAGGCTCGTGATCAGCGAACCGAACGCCAGGTCCTGGTACGCGACGGTCACCCCGAGCTTCGCCCCGACCGCCTTGGCCAGATCGACTTCGTAGCCGATCGGCGTCTTGCCGTCCGCCGCGTAGAAGTTGTTCGGCGCGGATTGGATATTGGACGCCAGCCGCAACGTCTTGGCCTGCACAACCGCTGGCGGCAACCCTCCGGCGAGCTGCGGGTCGGCCTTGATCGCCCCGAGCAACGCAGTGTTGTCCGGAACAGCGCTCGGCTTCTGCTGCTGCCCGCCGCCGGCCCCGTCAGAACCTCCCCCACAGGCGGCAGCGAACACGAGCAGGCCGCCCAGCAGCGCGGCCTGCCAGGCACGGGAACGAAGCGACGACATGCGGGCCCTCCAGGACGTCGTTGGTTTCGCGGGACGCTACAACTGGTTGTTAAAGAGGTCAACAAGCAGTTGAATTTATGTCTCGTCTAGCGTGCGGACATGACCCTCGACGAGAGCTTCCGCCAGTTCTGGACCGAACGGCGGCTCGCGTCGCTCACGACGGTGCGCGCCAACGGAACGCCGCACGTAGTAGCGGTCGGCGTGACGGTCGACTTCGAACAAGGCATCGCCCGCGTGATCGCCTCGGGGACCTCGTACAAGGCCCGTCTCATCCGCGCCGCCGACGACGTTGGGCTGGCCGCCGCGGTGTGCCAGTTCGAGGGCCGGATCTGGTCGACGCTGGAAGGCCGAATCCGCCTCCTCGACGACGCTGCTTCCGTCCGCGACGCCGAAGAGCGCTACGCCCAGCGATACCGGAAGCCGCGGGAAAACCCCCAGCGAGTGGTCCTGGAACTCACCATCGGACGGGTGCTGGGCAACGCCTGAGCTTCCGAGATCCGGCCAACCGCCCTGGCCGATCGCCCTAGTCGACCGCCCTGGTCAGTTGCCCCGGTCAGTTGCCCCGGTCAACCGCCCTGGTCAGTTGCCCCGGTCAGTTGCCCTGGTCGACCGCCCCGGCCAGTTGCCTTGGTCAGTCGCCCCAGTCGGTCAGCAGTCCTGGTCGTCAACCCAGGTCAGTCGCCTCGGTCGAACGTCCTGGGCGACCACCCCGGACGGACGTCCCGGGCGACCGTCCTGGTCGTCGACCCGGTCAGTTGCCCCAGCCAGTCGTCTCAGCCAACTGCCCCGGCCAACCACACTGGTCGTCAACGTCGGACAATTGCCTCGTCAATCGCCTCGACCAACCGTCCTGGGCGATCGCCCCGGGCGACTGCCCCGGTCAAACGAACTGCGCCAGCAACCCTTCCGCACTGCGCACCACAACCTGCGCCGCAGCCCGCTCCGCCAACGCCCGGTCCGGCCGCTCCGCCTCATGTCGCCACCGCATCACCGCGTCCAGACCGGCCTCGTACATCTCGCGCGGATCCGTACCCGCCACAAGCCCCAGCCGCTCCTCTGACGCCGTTCCCTCTGCCCCCAGTAACCGCGCAGCTTCTTCCGCAGACTCCCCTGCCAACGCCGTACGCCCGCCACGAATGTCCGCGATCAGCCGCAGCTCTCGGAAGTCATGCGCGCTGGCCGAGAACCGCTCAACCCGCGCCGCAAGCCGATCACTGTGCGGTCGGGGCTCCGCGTTCAACACGGTCTCCAACCGAATCAACGCAGTCCGCGCACGCAACGCGTCTGCACGCGCGGCGAAACAACCCGCAATAGTGTCGCGAAGCTCGCCAAGACCGCTGCGCCGCACCAGTTCCGTCGACAGCTTCACCCGGTCATCGCAGCCCGTACGGATCAGCGTCAGCGCAAGCTTCACCCCGAACAGCCCGAAGCGCACCACCAACGACCGTCGCGTCTCGACTGACACCGGCCCCGGAAACGCCGGATCAGTAAATGAATCCACCGAGAGCAGATACCGCTCCAACTCCTCACGAGGCACAGCCGCGAAGGCGGCGAGAAGCTCGAACTCGTCGTCGGTGAAGGCGCGCGCCCCGTACGCAAGCTGTGCCGCCACGGCGATCACGCCTTGGAAACCGCTGCACAGCGGATCTTCACGCCACGCGCGCCGCGCAATCTGCTTCGCGGTAAGCAGTGCGTCAATCCGCCCCGCGCCGGTCTCATCCGCGCGCGCAAGCACAAGGATCGTGTCAACGGCCGTCTGCCGCGCGAAGGCTGAAGGCGTTGTCGGACGCAGCGTCGCCAACTGGTCGGGCTCAAGGTGGCGTAGCAGCCGTACAGATGCGTCGGTGAGCGTCGACGGAGGCGGCGCATCGAGAAACTCCAGATCGCGCAACGCCCGCGTCGGCCAATCCGCCAACGCAGCAGCCAACGTGGACTTCCCCGTCCCCGCAGCTCCTCCAATGCTCACCCGAAGCGGCTCGTCGAGGTGGTCAAGCGCTTCCCCCAGCAACGCCGAAGCCCTCGGACTGTCGCGGTAGTACGCACAAGCATCCACCAGAAGAGCCCGAACGTCCTCAACCACGCGCGACACCACTCCTCACTCGACTCACCCGGCACAGCCCTAAACATCCTCGACTACCCGGCAAACACCCCGCTCACCGAGTCCCGAAGCCCACCACGATCAACCCGCAGACGTCTCCCGAAACACCCTCAGCCGCCCAATAACGGCACTTTCCCGACGGCCGAACCTTCCACCACGCAGCCGCATCTCCCGGCTCCGCTCCCATGATGGGAGCGATTCAACCCCGCCGAAGCACGCCGCCACTAACCGATCCCACCCACGCGCGACTTGTCCCAGGGCCAAACCGCCTTCACTGCAGCAAAACACCCCAAAGACCAATTCGCTCCCACAATGCGAAACCCGCTCAGGACCACTGCCCGAGGCCACGCGGCGATCCGAACCCACCTCCTCCGGCCAGCACCGAACTCCACCGAAAGCTCAGCCCACTCAATCCCGAAGAAGGCACCACCAAACACGGCGCATCCATCCGGGGCCTCGCGGACAACCCCCTCAGCACCGCACACTCCGCGAGCCAGCTGACCGGCCAGCCTCACCAGCCCGCAGAAAGCCGCCAGCACCGCCGAAAGCGCCCCGCGCCCAGCCCGCCGAGGCGAAGCCGCGCAGGCAACTCTTCCGCACCTGATTGGCCAGTATCACCGATCCGTCCAGCCGCGAAGAGCCAGCGGAACCAAAGCCCGCCACGCCAAGGTCACGCAGGCAACTCCTTGGGCGCCCGATTGGCCAGCATCCCCAGCTCCCCAGCCCGCTTGTGCAACCCCGCGAGCCGGTCGATCTCCCGCCGCAGCGCCGCACTGCGCCGTTCTCGTTCGGCCGACCCGGCGATGATCATCTCGCGTTCCCGTGTCAGCTCGTCGGCGAGACTGTCCGCAAGATCGGTGAAGTGGTCCCGCAACCGTCGCTGCACGTGCCGGATCGCGTCGCGGCACTCCTTGCTGAACCGCAGGAACACGTCGTCGACGTGCCGTTGCGCGGTCATCTTGGCCACTGCCTGCCGACGTTGCAGCCGCATGCCGCCCTCGTCGCTGATCGTCTTCGCGGCGAACGCGACGCCGGCGCCGATCGACACCGGGTTGATCAACGGCAGGCCCGCCAGCCCGGTCACCAGACCGAACATCAGCACGCCACCGTACGAACCGCGCAGCCCGGTGAACGCCTTCTGCCCGATCTTGAATCGCTCGATCCGCGGCTGCCGCACCTCGGCGATCCGGTCCGCGCCGGAGTCGGTCAAGGTCAGTTCCGGCAGGTCGTACTGCGCGCCGAAGCTCACCGCCACCGCCTGCGCGATCCACTCCGCGCGTTCGGCCGCGAACGTGTAGGTCGTGTCGACCGCTTCCGCGAGCGTGCTGTCCAGCCACGGCCCGAACTCGTCCCACACCTTCACCGGATCCCCGCGGTCGAAGGTCTCGTCGATCGTCTCGACGATCTTCCGGGTGCGTTCGCGCAGGTCGTACTCCGCGTCGGACTGCAGGTCGGCGATCTCGTCCGCCAGCAGGTTCTGCCAGCGACTGTTGCGCCGGCGCAGCTCGTCGGCGCGACGTTGCGAACGTTGCAGCAACGTCGTCTGGTCGACGCCGGCTTCCTGCCCCGCAGCCTCGGCGCGCGCCCGCAACGTCTCGACCAGTTCGGCCGCCGCCGCGCGCACACTCACCGCCGCGAGCAACGCGGCCGTGCTCTCCGCGGGTCGCGAAACCTGCGTCGCGATCCAGGAAAGCAGCTCTGGGAATCCGGACCGCACGTTGAGGTCTTGATCGCCGCCCTGAGCGGCGGCGAACCGAACCGTCGCCGACACCGGCAGCACCGGCGAGTCGATCCCGGCCGCGGACAGCGCGGTCCGGTTCTGTTCGGCGACCGTGCGCCATCCGGCGCTGACATCGATCTTGGTCAGCGCGATGACCACGTGCGGACACCACGTCCG
This sequence comes from Amycolatopsis rubida, assembly GCF_900115345.1. GTDB lineage: Bacteria > Actinomycetota > Actinomycetes > Mycobacteriales > Pseudonocardiaceae > Amycolatopsis > Amycolatopsis rubida. The sequence goes on from NZ_FOWC01000004.1 coordinate 320,318, forward strand.
GATGTGATGCGCCAACGCCAGCTCGGCCTGATCCAGCGGAGCGGCTGCGTCGGAGACAAGAATGACCGCGTCGGCGTCCGCGAGAACGTCAAGAGCGGCGGCTGTGCGCGGCGACCTCGGGTCACCGATAGCCGGGGTGTCGATGAGCACCAAGCCCGCGGACAGCAAATCGCGCGGAACCCCGACCTCGACCCGGCGCAGCGACCCGGCTGGCCGGGCACCGACCTCGCCGGTCAGCTTCTCGATCTCGACCGGGAGACGTTCGTCGGCACGTCCGACGAGCGTCGCGCCGGGTTCGGCCGCGTACCCGACTTCGATCGGCACCGCGGGGGTCGCCGCGTCGCCAACCGGGCAGACCGGCGCGTTGAGCACCGCGTTGACCAGGTATCCCTTGCCTTGCTTGGGAAAGCCGAGCACAGCGACCCGCGTGCCCCCCGGCGGCCGGTCCTGACGTCGGCGAAGGCGTTGCGCCAGGTCTTCGCGGCCGTGCGTCCGGCAGGCATCCGCGGTCTCGGCGAGTACTTCGAGCCAAGCTGGAGCCGTCACGGCGAACCAGTGTCCCCCGTGTACGGGGAGTATCCGAACCGGGTGGTGGCTCCGCGGTCGCACCCAGACCGCGGAGCCACCCCCGAATTACCCTTGCTCAGAGGGAAATGTGCAGCTCACCGCCGCCGTGCGAGGTCTCCGCACCGGCGTGCAGGTCAAGGCCGAGGCCCTGGTGCCCGAGATCGGAGACCGTCGAGACGGTGTCGTGCACCATGCCGACACCAGCGTCGGTCCCGGTGTGCGCCTCGGTCGCGGCGTCGGAACGCTCGGTCTCGCCGTGCGAGATGAGCGAGTGCGCCTGCTGGGTCACACCGTTTACCGCGTGGTTCAGCCCGTCGGCGCTGAGCGTGTTGCTCAGGCTGCCGACGTTCTCGGTGACGGTCCCGACAGCGTCGCTGACGTGCCCGGCAACCCCGCCGCCGGCCTCGGTCGCGTGGTCGGCGACCTGCGCGGCGGAGTTCGCGACCGGCAGGTCGCTGACGTTCACCGGGGAAGCCGCCGCGAGCTCTCCGCCGACATGCTGCACCTGCGAGATGGCACCGTCAGCCGCGGTGGCCGCCTGCCCGCTCGCCTGGGCGACCGCGCTGGAGTCCAGGCCGCTGGCCAGGTCGCTGCCCAGGGCGAGTGCACTGGTCGGGTTCTGCACCAGCGCGGTGACGGACGCGGCAGCGTTCTGCACGTCGCCGAGACCCGGCACCGAGGGCAGCCCCGGAACGGCCGGGACACCCGGCACAGCCGGAACCGACGGCAGCTCGCCAGCCACCGGCAGCGCCGGAACGGCCGGGACCGCACTGGCGACGTCGCCGACACCAGGCAGCGCACCGACGCCCGGAAGAGCACCGGCACCCGGCAGCTCGCCGAGACCAGGGAGCTGGCCGACGCCCGGAAGTTCACCGAGACCCGGCACTGCCGGCAGCTCGCCAAGGCCCGGAAGCTCACCGGCGGCGGGCAGCGCCGAAGCACCAGCCACGTCGCTCACGACGGGCAGTTCGCCGAGGCCAGGAAGGTCGTCGACAGCAGGCAGCGCACCCGCGCCCGGCAGCTCGCCAAGACCGGGCAGCTCGCCCACGCCCGGCACCGCCGGCAGCTCGCCGAGGCCCGGCAGCCCAGGCGAACCCGCGGATGCCGCAGCACCACCAGCCGAGACGCCGAGCGAAGCGGTGAGTGCTTGCAGCTGTTCGATAGCGCCCTGCGGACCGTCTCCGAGCGCAGTGGTCAGGTCGCCTGCCTGGGGCAGTTGCCCGAGCGAGGCCAGGTGGTCCACCGGCACGTAGTCGAGCACCAGCGGCGCGACCTCGTTCACGTCGGCGGCGCTGATGTCGCCCAGCCCAGCAGCGGCCAGCGCGGCCTGCGGGTCCTGGCCGAAAGCGGCGAGCGCGGACGGGTCTTGGAGCAAGGTGAGCGTGAAGTCGTGCAGAGTCTGCACCGAATCCATGGGGGGATCTCCACTTGTAGTGATTACGGGGAATGCCCGGCCCTCCCCGGCCGGGCGTGGCGCCCAAGGTAGGGACGGGGCACCCCCGCTCACATCGGGGTTTACACCCAGTCGCGCCTCGCTCAGCCGTTAGGGGGTCGATATGAGATCGTTAGGGAGTTAGGGGATCGGACACGCAGAACCCGGTTGGGTTAAATCCCACCCCACTCTTGCCCGTCTGACCCGAACGGGTGAGGATGCGTATCCGTTCAGTGAGTTACGCCCCTTGGCCGAACCCCGACTGCGACGAAGGGAGGAAGCGGCGGTGCCCTACGTGCTCGGCATCGATCTCGGCGCTGCCCGGACCCACGCCGCGCTCCGTCGCAGACACGGTGACCGGTGGGACGATCCCGAGCCGTTGTGGCTGGGCGAGATCTCGTCGGCGACCGCGACCGCACTCTTCCTCGACGACGAGGGTTACCTGCTCACCGGCGACGCGGCCACGCAAGCCGGCACCGCCGTTCCGTCCCGCCTGATCACCGGCTTCCACCGCCGCATCGGCGACGACGTGCCGGTGTTCATCGGCAGCGAACCGTTCACCCCGGAGTCCCTGACCACTGTCTTCGTCGAAGGCATCGCCGACGTCGCAGCCGGCCAGACCGGCGGACCGCCGCGCCAACTCGTCGTCACCCACCCCGGTGACTGGGGCGGTTACCGGCGCGAACTCCTCCGCCAGTCGCTGGCGGAGTCCGGTTTCACCGCGGTCACCCTCGTTCCCAGCGCGGTCGCCGCGCTCTACGCCCACCTTCCGGAACCCGGTGCGGGCGACCGGACAGCCGCGGTGTGCGAGTTCGGCCCGGACGGCGTCACCGTCACCTTGGCGACCGCCTCGGGTGCCAGCGGCTGGATAGCCCGGAACAGCACCGAAGGCGTCGCTCCGGGTTCCGCAGTCAAGACCGCGTTCGGCCTCGCACAGGCGGCCAACGTCGCCCCCGAGTCGCTGGCCGGCATCGTGTTCTGCGGCGAACCCGGCCCGGGCACTCGCCCTGTACGTCTGCCCTGTCCGTTTTTCACGGGCCCTCAGCCTGCGGATACGGCGGCCGTCGGCGCCGGGATCCTCGCCAGTCAGCGGACGAGGCCTCTCGCGCGAAGGGAAGCCCCCGCGCCCGAAACCACCTTGCTGCCGCGAGTCGACCGCGAACCCGAACTTCCGGAAAGACCCGAGCGACCGCCGGTGGACATCACTCCATTCACGCTGCCGGAGCCCGAGGGCGCTGCCAAACTGTTGCGTCGATGGCGACCGCTCGCCGCCGCGGCGGCGGTGCTGGCGATCAGCTCCTCGATCCTGATCGCGGTCCTCACGTCCCACGAAGCGACCGCCGACAAGGAACCCGTATCTCCCCGTCCCCCTGTCCTGAGCTCGTGCGCCCACCCAGCCACAGCTCCCTCTGGTGAAGGTCACTGTTGAACGCACTGCTGGCGAAAACCGGCAACGACGCCGTCCACCCCGCAGCCCGCCGCCTCCTTGAACAACTCGCCGACGCCCCCGCGGCCCCAGTCCGGCTCGTGGTCGTCGCACCCGGCGGCTACGGCAAGACGGCCTTGCTGGGCGCCCTCGATCGCAGCTACCGCGAAGCAGGTGTCGAGGCCACGGTCGTCGACGACGCAGACCAGCTCGACGACGAAGACCTGACCAGGCTCACCATGCTCGCGGCCGCCAAAAAGGGACCGCTCGTGGTGGCACACCGTCCAAACCCTCGCGCGCAAGCGTTGCGGGCCCTCGGCGAAACCCTGCTGCTGCCGCCGCTGACCGTCGACGAAGTCGGGAAGCTCGCGAAACAACTCACCGGCCGCACCGCGGACGCCCCCGCCCTGCACGCCAGCACCGGCGGTGTCCCCCGTCTCGTGGAACGGGTCGTAACTGCCCGTCTCGCGGACTTCCGCGCTGAGCTGGCGGCACTCGACGACGACGTTCTCCGCTACCTCATCGCCGCCGAAGCCGGTGCGGCCCGCAACCTCGACCTGCTGTGTTCATTGCTGGAGCGCGCACCAGACGAACTGCCCGAAGTCGTCGACGGCGCCCGCGCTACCGGCCTCCTCGACGCCGAAGACATTCTTCTTCCTGCCGCCGCAGAAGCAGTACGCGCTTACGGACCGCCCGCCCGACGCCTAGCGGTGTTGCAACAGCTCGTGGAAGCACAGCTGACTCGCGGCCTGCCCGTATTAGACCTCGCGACGTCTCTGCTTGATGCGGGCAGTTCTGGTGCCTCCGCAGCAACCGCATTCGCAACCGCCGCGAGCGAAGCACTCTCCACCGACCCAAAGCACGCCGCACGACTCTTCGAAGCCGCAGCCGAAGCTGGCGCCCGCGACGCCGCGACCACGACGGGCTGGGCCCGCGCCGCCGCACTGTCCGGAGACTTGGACACGGCCCTCCGTCTAGGCGACGGCATGCTGTCCGGCGAAGACCCCGAAGCCCGAGCCGCCGGTGCCGAGATCGCCGCGACAGTCCTGGCCCACCGCGGCGAACTGGCCCGAACTGCCGAGCTGTACCGCTGGGCCGCAGCCACGGACAGCTGGTCTCGTCAACACGCGGCCACTCCGCTATCCAACTCCGGCGGCCCTGACTCCACCCGACCAGACAACGAAAGTCCCAACGCCGCGGTAATGAGCCACCAAGCGGCAGCCCAACGGACATTCGCCAACTCGACAGATTCTCAAGCCTCCGCGCTCCCCCACCGCGCGGACGCTGCCGGAGCCGCCGCCGATCACACTTCCGTTGCACCGACCGCTTACGTTCCCAACGGCCATCCCTCGTTCCTCACGCCGACCCAACCAAATAGCGAAAGCTATCGGTGGGTCGGCCCTGGCGCAGTGGACGCGTTCGCCACGATCGCCCTCGTCGGAACTGGCCAGGCCACCGACGGTCAAGCTGTCGCCAACGTCCCGATGCCGGGAGTCGCGCCGACGTTGTTCACCGGTGCCGCAGCGCGAACAGCAAGCGGGATCGTGGAATCGGTGTCCGGCTGCGGAACAGAGGCGCTGCCGACCCTCGTAGGTGCAGCAGCAATGCTCGAACCGGCGGTCGGCGGTGCACCGCTTCCGGACAGCCCCGCCGCGCTCGCCGCACTCGCGGGCCTGCACGCGGGCGAACTGGCGCTCGCCGAATCGGTACTGGAACGAGCACTGGCCAGCAGCGTCGGCGGCGATCTGCTTGCGCCCCGGCACCGGCTGCTGCTCGGCTGGGTCGCGATGACCGGCGGCCATCTCGCCGCCGCGACGGAACACCGCGACGCCGTCGTCGGCACCAAGCTTGAGGCTCGCGACGAACTGTTCTTCGCGACGCTGGAACTCGGCCTCGCCCGGCGGGCGAGCGACTTGGTCGGGCTGCAGCAGTCGTGGGAGCGGGCGTATCAGGCGTCCATGCGTCAACAAGTGGACTTGTTCACGTTGCTGCCGTTGGGAGAACTGGCAATCGCAGCCGCTCGGACCGGTGCGCACGCCAAGCTGTCCCGTCGGCTAGAAGGCGCGCACGCGATGCTTGACCGTCTTGGTAATCCTCCTTTGTGGACGGTCTCGCTGTGCTGGCACGAATTGCACGCCGCGATCACCACGGAAGACCGCGACACCGCCGAACAGCAACTGGCAGCGCTGAACCGCTTCGCTGACTGCGGCCGCTACCCGGCCGCGCTCGCCTGCGCCGCTGGGTGCTGGCTCGCGGTGCTCAGTGGGACGTTCGATCCAGGAGAAATCTCCGCAGCAGCCGCGGAACTTCATGAACTGGACCTGTGCTGGGACGCGGCCCGACTGGCCGGCCAAGCCGCGATTCGCACCTCTGACCGCAAGGCGATGGTCCAGCTTCTCGAAGCGGCTCGGCAGTTCCAAGGCACGACTGGACGTCTCGAGTCCGCCGCCCCGGCACCAGGCGCGGCGACCGGCTTGAGCGCCCTCAGCGAACGCGAGCTTGAGGTCGCCCGCCTAGTAGTCGACGGACTGACTTACAAACAAGCCGGTAGCAAACTCTTCATTTCCGGCAAGACCGTCGAACACCACATGGCCCGCATCCGCGGCAAGCTCGGTGCCGCAGACCGTCGCGAGCTGCTCGCGACCCTGCGCGAGCTCCTCGCCAAACCGACCGCGCACTGATTCGTGGACGGCTTCAGTCCCGGCTGGGGCCAAAACGCTCGGTCCGAATCGACTGCAGCGAATGTCCTAACGCGAGCATGATGTCCGCGGCGGTCTCTACGAACCCGGTAGGTCCGCAAATGTACGTGGTGGCATCGAAGTCAGCTGGCCACGCAGCGGTGTTCAATGTGGCGACGTCGATGCGCCGCGGAATGCCGGATCGCCCTTCCGGGAGCTCCCGCGTGTAGACGTAAGTGATGTCCAAGCCTGCGTAAGGTCGGCGGAGTTCCTCGGCGTAGTACAGCTCTGCCGGGGTGCGCAGCGAATAGACCAGCCGGAACAGTGCTTTGCTGCCAGCTTCGCGACGAGCCCGGATCATCGCCATCAGCGGGGCGATGCCTGCGCCACCGGCAACGAGCAGCACCGGTGCTGAGTCGGTGGGACGCCACACGAACCAGCCACCGATTTCAACCGGGTCACCGATCGAGTACGGGCCGGTGAGATGTTCGGACACTTCACCGTCGGCTACTCGTTGCACGGTCAGTTCGATCCGGTCTCCGTTCGCCGGTGCAGCGAGCGAGTAGCTGCGTTGTGCCGTGTAGCCGTCAGTTGCGGTGAGGCGAACGTCAACGTGCTGTCCCGCGAGATGGCCCGGCCAACCTGGGATGTCGAAGACCAGGGTGCGCGCGGTCGGTGTCTCCTGCCGGACTTCGGCGAGCCGGGCGACGCGCCACGCTAGTCGCCCTGATACCGCTGTTCCCGCCATGGATCTCCGTAGTCGTGGTAGCCGGCCGCTTCCCAGAAGCCTGGATCGTCCTTCGTCGCGAGTCGCAACTCGCGCACCCACTTCGCGGACTTCCAGAGGTAGAGGTGCGGCACCAAGAGCCGAGCCGGGCCGCCGTGTTCCGGAGTGAGCGGTTTGCCGCCGTACTCGTAGGCGATCCAAGCTTGTCCGCCCAGGACATCCGCGAGGGGAAAGTTTGTGGTGTAACCGCCGTAGGAATGCGCCATAACGTAATCAGCGGCCGTCTCGAGATCCCCGACGAGCGCATCCACTGGGACACCGCGCCAACGAGTGTCCAGTTTGGACCATTGGGTGACGCAATGGATGTCGACCGTGACCTTCTCGCCCGGCAGCGCCATCAGTTCCGGCCACGACCATGAGCGGCGTTCGCCGCGCTCGGTCACTACCGCGAACTCCCACCGCTCTGTGCTCACTCTGGGGGTGGGCCCAGCCGAGAGAACCGGGAAGTCCTCGGCGAGATACTGCCCTGGTGGCAGCCGCGGATTGGCACCGCGGGCGCGTCCGGTGAAGCCTGGTGTGACGACTCCCATCGCGCTCCCTCCGGACATACCCGACAGCTCGGTTCCTCAGACGCGAGACTACCCGCGTATCTGCAGCCCGAGCGACGTGACGAGCACCGCCGCCTGTTCCGGAGACACGATTGCGCCGGCCAGCGATGCACGAGTGAGGTCGAGGGCCGACAGATCACTTCCCCGGAGTTCGGCGCGCGTGAGATCGATGTCCTGCAGCTCCGCCCCGGACAGATCCAGGTCGGTGAGCACAGCTCCCGAACACTTCGCCTTGGTGAGGTCCGCTTCGCGCATCCGCATCTGTTGGAACGTGACTCCACGCAGGTCGGCACCGTTCAAGCCGACGAAAGACCAGTCTCCGCCCGTCACACGCAACGGCCGCAGGTCGCAGTCCTGGAATCGACTGCCGACCAGCTTGCACCCGGTGAACTCAGCGTCGAACAGGTTGCACCCTTTGAACACGCAACCGGTGAACGCAGAGTCGGTGTGCCGGGAAGCGTTCAACTGGACGTTTCCGAACACACAGTCCAGGAAGGAGACACCGCGCGTGACTGCTTCCGTGAGATCGACCTGGTGGAACTCACAGCGCACGAACCGACGCGCCGTGAACTCCTCCGCGTACCAGTCTTCTCGCCGGTAGACGCGGTCTTCGACCGTCTCGATGTCAGACGGCTCGTGGTCGTGTTCAGACATTCGTCAAGCCTAGTTCGCTGCCCCGCCGATCGGGTGCCGGACGCGACGTCAAGCGCCTCGCTGACGCGGAATTCTGGCTGGTGGCGGCCAGGATCACCGAGACCGCAGCACCTGCCGAGCCGCCGGTTACTCGGGCGGCTTGCGTAATCGGCCCGTTCCCGTCCGTTACGCGGCTCATGCCACAGGAAGGAGCGGTCTCCTCAGGACAGCCATACGATGGCCGGATGAGCGAAGGCCGATGGTTCGATGCCTGGGTGCCCTGGCCCGAACTGTCGGGCCTGGCCGCCGCGGGCCGGGCACTGCTGCCCGCAGTGCCCACGACTCCGGCCGCGATCGCCCGGACCGTCACCGAGCAACTGGTGGGCCGTCGCCTGACGACCACAGTGCAAGGCCACGAAGTCGGCCTGACCCTCACCGAACTTGATTACCCGGCGGACTCGCTTCGTCTGGCCACCGGTCGGGTCGGAGACGTCCGCATTGTCGCGGAAGACGTCGACTGGCCCGTTCCGAACAACTCGGCGGCCCCCGTTGAGCACGGCGCTGGCAGCCTTGCCGGCACTGCTCGCTCGTCTCGAACTGCAACGGCCGGAGCAGCGTCGAACGCGCGTGGCGAAACGAAGGGCCCGACCACCGCGGACGCGCCCGGCATGCCTGCTGCGACGAGCACTCGGTCCCCCGCCGACGAAACAAGCAAGACAGACGACCCGCCGGATGCGGGCGGTGTTTCGCCTGGCCGCATCGCACAGACCGCCGGCGGCCGAGCTGACGCACACCCATCCGGTCCACGAGAGAACACAGCATCGTCGGATTCTGTTCAGGCGCAAGGCGATCGCCGAGTTGCGGAAGCCACACCAGGTGCCGCAGCATGGAACCCCATCTCGGGATCTGGCGCAACAAACACGGGACCGCATGAATCCGAACGACCGACTTCTCGACGCGGCTCCAGACGGGCGTCCACCGGTCGCGAAGCCGGTCCTGAAACGTGGCCAACTGTCGGACCGCCTGCGCAGCCAGATGTCGACCGCATTCCGCTGCGGCGCGTGACCGTGCTCGCCAAAGACGTACGGCTTCGAGGACTGCCTTCGCCAGCGGCAATTCCCGGATCTGTCGAACTCGAGATAGAAGTGAGCGGGACCGTGGTGCGGGATCGGGTCGCCACGGCACGTCCGGACCTGATCGCGACACCGCATCCGGAAGGATTCCGTCTGCACTGGCGGAAACATCCGCGCTGGGGATATTTGACTCTCGTCGCAGGCATCGAAGACGAAGCGATAGTGCTGACCCCGACCGCGCTCTGCCTCGGACGGCGGACGAGGCGTCCGCCGAAGCGGATCCGGCCGATCGTGCTCCCCCTCCCGAATCTGCCGAAAGGCTTGCGCCTGACCGGAATCCGACCTGGCGAAGACGAGCTCTCGCTGACGATCGCAGCCGACGAATGGCCTGGACGGCTCGCCCGGATTCCCTTGCCGGACTTGCTGACCTGGCTGACGACAGCGGCAATGACACTGACACTTCCCGGATTCGGATCACGGTCCCTCCCCTGAACCGGCGGCGACGCCCACCGGACCCCTTCTAGGCCCGAGCGATGGACGCGGTGCTGCCGTGCTCCAGAGTGCTCGAACATGCGTTCCCAATCATCACCCGATCAGGGAAAGATCGAAAACCGTTGGCGCATAAGGGAAGTTCGAAAACAGCTCGAAATCCTGTCGGTGCGGTCCGCTAGCCTCGGAATCGAGCCGTCGATTCGCTCCGAGGGGATACCGCCGATGACAGCCACCGCAGAACTGCTCCGAAGAGCCCGAAGATCCCGGCACCATGCCGGACATCCGCGGGCAATCGCGGGTTCAGAGCGACGCTTGTTCCTCCACCGGAAGGCAAACTTCGAACCGCGTGTCACCCGGTTCCGACGTCACCTTGATGTCGCCCGAGTGCCGTTCCACGACGATCCGCCACGAGATGTCCAGCCCGAGACCGGTGCCTTCGCCGACGCCTTTGGTCGTGAAGAACGGCTCGAAGATGCGCTGGCGCACCTCCTCCGGGATCCCTGGACCGGTGTCGCCGATCTCGACGCGCACCTGTTTGCCGACCTGCCACGTGCGCAGAGTCAGCGTTCCCTCGCCGCCCATGGCACCGACGGCGTTGTCGATGATGTTGGTCCACACCTGGTTCAGTTCGGCGGCGTAGGCAGGGACCCGGTCGATCGAGCAGTCGTATTCCTTGACCACACGGATTCCCTCACCGAGCTTGCCCGACATCATCACCAGCGTGGAGTTGAGCCCTTCGTGGACGTCAATGAACTGGTGCGGGGCGCGATCCATTTGCGAGTACTGCTTCGCCGCGCCCACGAGCGTGGAAACCCGGCTGGTCGAGTCTTCGATCTCGCCCATCAGCATCTCGGTTTCGAGCGCGTACGCGAGCCAGCGGATCGCGCCGTCGAGCAATCCTTCGCCCACCGACTCCAGCACATGGTCGAGGTTCGTCGGGGTGAGCCCGGCAGCGACGAAGATGCTGGCGAGGTCCCAGCCCTGGTCGATGCCATGGTCATCGAACCAATCGCCGATCTCGTCCTCGCGGTCGGCTTGCTGCATCGCGGAGAGCTTGGGCGCGTCGCCGACCTGCTTCACCAAGCGTTCCTGCACGTCGAGGAGCAGCTCGAGCAGATCCGGGTCGATATCCTTCTTCGCCAGGATCGCCAGCTTGTGCCGCATGCCGGCGACTCGCTCGCGCAGCGCGGCTGTCGCCCGTACCGCAGCCGCGGCCGGGTTGTTGAGTTCGTGCATGAGCCCCGCGGACAACTCGCCGAGCGCGACGAGCCTGCGGCGCGACGACACCAGTGCGTCGGTGTGCCGCCAGCCGAGATACATCCCCTCCAGCAAGTGCGCCGCCATCGGGAACCATTGCCGGAATTCGACGGCGAACTCCGCCGCGGGAAGTGTGAGGAAGGTCAGGTCGCTGACGGCGTAAATCGTCGCGCCGTACGTGGCTTCGCTGGCCTGGTATGCCAGGAATTGCGTTGCGCCGCAGTAGGAACCGCGCTGATCGGACCGCTTCATCTCGACCTCGGCACCGGCCACCACGCGGGTCATCCGCAACGCGCCGTTGAGCAGGACGTAGAAGCACGTGGCCGGGTCGCCCTCGCGGATCACCACGGAGTCGGCCTTGAACTCCTCGCGCACCGCGTTCTGCTCGATCCAGTCGAGCTGCGCGTCGGAGAGATGTTCGAACAAGAACAAGCTGCGGAGTTCCTCGCGCGGCAAAGCGGGCTGAGTCACTGTTCCTCCAAGTAACGGTGGACCAGGGTCACGGCCATGGCGCCCTCGCCGACGGCGGACGCCACGCGTTTCACCGACTGCGAGCGCACGTCTCCGGCCACGAACACGCCGGGTACGGACGACTCCAGGTAGTGCGGATCGCGGTCAAGGGTCCATCCCGGCGGCCTGCGCCCGTCCTCCACGAGGTCTGGGCCGGTCCGGACGAATCCGTGGGCGTCCCTGAGGACGCTCTTCCCCAGCCACTCTGTGCGCGGAGCGGCTCCGATGAAGATGAAGAGGTGTTCCGTGTCCAGTTTCTCGGTCACGCCGTCTTTGCAGACCGTGATGGACTCGAGGTGATCGTCCCCGTGCGCCTTGACCACGGTGGTGTGCGTGCGGACGTGGACGTTTTCGATGGCAGCGATCTGCTCGATGAGGTAGTGCGACATCGACGACTCCAGCGACGCGCCGCGCACCAGGAGCGTCACGTCGGTGGCGTGCTGGGCGAAGAACACAGCCGCCTGCCCCGCAGAGTTCGCGCCGCCGACGATGTACACGTGGTCGTTCGAGCACTCAGGCGCTTCCGTCGCGGCAGAGCCGTAGTAGACGCCCCGGCCAGTCAGCGCCGCGATTCCGTCGGCTTCCAGCGCTCGGTAGTTGACGCCGCTGGAAAGGATCACGGAGTGCGCGGCGATCTCGGATCCGTCGCCGAAGGTCACGACCCGGCTCGATCCGCGCGCTTCCAGACCCACGACATCGCGGGCCGTAAGCACTTCGGCACCGAACTTCTGCGCTTGGCGGCGGGCTCGATCCGTGAGCTGTGCGCCGGACACTCCGTCCGGGAAGCCAAGATAGTTCTCGATCCTGGAGCTGGTTCCGGCCTGACCGCCGGTGGCCTTGCGCTCGACCAGCACGGTCCGCAGTCCCTCGGAAGCGCCGTAAACGGCGGCACCGAGTCCAGCCGGACCGCCGCCGATCACCACCAGGTCGTAAAAGTCCTGCGCGGGCTGCGTGGAAAGGCCCACCGCATCGGCGATCTCGCTTCCCGATGGCTGTTTCAGCACCGTGCCGTCCGGCGTCACCACGACCGGGATGTCGGTCTCGCACGCGCCAGCAGCTTGGAGAATGCGGCCAGCTTCTTCGTCGTCGACCGAGTACCAGCGGTACGGGACGGCGTTGCGGGCCAGGAAGTCGCGCATCCGGAACGAAGGTGCCGAGTACCGGTGCCCGATCAGCTTCGTCTCTTCGACCGGACGGTCGCCTACCGCAAGCCAGGTCTCGACGAGCGAGTCGATGACCGGGTACAGCTTCTCCTCGGGCGGGTCCCAGGGCTTGAGCAGGTAGTGGTCGACGTCGACCACGTTGATCGCCTGGATCGCGGCATCGGTGTCGGCGTAGGCCGTCAGCAGCGCCCGCCGGGCGTTCGGGAACAGGTCCATCGCCTTCTCCAGGAAGACGATGCCGTCCATGTGCGGCATGCGGTAGTCGGCGAGGATCGCCGCGACGGCGTCGCCGCGCAGCTTGATCTCGCGAAGTGCGTCGAGGGCGTCGGCACCCGAATCGGCACGGATGACGCGGTAGTCCCTGCCGTAGCGGCGACGCAGGTCGCGCGCCACCGACCGCGAAACGGCGGGGTCGTCGTCGACGGTCATCAGGATCGGCTGGCTCACACGGCACAGCCTACGGTGTCCTGCCAGCTGTCACGGCAAGGAACAGAACCAGGGACCGGTGCCCGTCGCAGCCGCCACCGCGGCGGGCACCGGTTGTTCAGGTGGCGGCTACGGGTAGCGCACCAAGTTCACCGGTTTCGTCCCCGGCGGGGTAGTCGCACCGACGTCGTTGATCACGTGGGTGATCGTTCCCTGGTGGTTGAGCGAAACCGTCACCATGCCGTGGAACCGCACGTCGGGGGCGACCGGAGCGGCGAAGGCGCGCGAGCAGGACACCGACGGGTTCGTGCTGAAAAAGCAGTAGCTGCCAAGGCCCCAGGCTTCGTGGCTGGTCACGTCTGGGGCGACCTGGTACGCGGCGTAGCCCGCGGTCCCGCTGTTCATCCAGGCTGCCTGGTCGGGGACGTCGTAGGGCATCTCGTTCTGGAAGAAGTAGGTGCGCCCGCCGTTTCCGTTCCAGGTCACCTGCGTCTCCTGGAAGTGCTCGACGAACAACCCGTAGACGGTCACGTCGTTGCCGTTCACCACCAGGCCGGTGTCGGCAGTGTTGGCACTCCAGCCAACGCGGCTGTCGTCGGCACCGTGGTCGGCTCGCCAGAGCCACAGGTGGTCGCCGATCACGTCGTTGCTGTTGACGACGAGGCTGATGCGAGCTTTGCCCGCCGCGGCGCCGCCGACGCGGAAGAACACGTCGTGCAGCGAGGTCGGGTTCGCCGAATGGTCCGCGTCCGACCCTGGATCGCCGACCTGCATAAGCGTGGCCGACGAAGTCGTTCCGGCGTCGATCAGCAGGCCGGCGATCTTCACCCCGTCCACGTCGTCGACGTTGATCGCAGTGATCCCGCCGTCCGGGATCAAGGTCGCGATGCCAAGGCCGAGGACGACCGTGTCCGGGCGAGTCACGTGGAGCGGCTGTTCAAGGTGATACACGCCTGGGGTGATCAGCAGGTTCTGGCCCGCCGTCAAAGCCTCGTTCATCTCGGACGCGGTAGCGCCTGGCTTCGCGATGAAGAACTGGTCGACCGGCAGTGAAGCGCCTGGGGCGCTGTCGTGTTCCCAGGTGACCCCGGAAGTGTTGCTTCGCAGGGCGGGCACGAACACCCGGTAGTGACCGGATTCGTCGACCTGGAGGCACGGCTTCTCGCGGACGACCGGGACCTGATCGATCGTCGTGTAAGGCGGATCCGGGAAGGTGCTGGCAGGAGCGCCGTCCACTCCGACGAACACCATGTTCCAAGTGGACCCGGTCCAGCCGCCGAAGTGCGAAGCGCGCGAGATCCATTGCTGCTGCGATCCGGAACGGATCTGGCCGTCGATCTTTGTGTCCGAGATCCAGCCCCCGCTCGACCAGCCGCCGCCGTCGTCGAGGCGAAGGTCGCCGCGGACGTGCATGCGCCGGTACGGGCTCGCCTGCGAAACGGCCCATTGGTCCGCGCCCCCGACGGGGTTCACGGACAGGTTTTCCGCGCCGCGCCAGAAGTTCTGGGTCGCGTTGTTCGGGGGAAACCAGTCTGCCTCAACGTGCACTGCGCCGTTGATCGTCACGGCGTCGGGCGTGCTGCCCAGTCCGAGGATTTGGGTGTAGAAGCCGACGTTCACGTCGTTGGAGTAAGTGCCCGGTTTGAACAGCACCGCGTAGCGCTGACTGCCGAACTGGTTCTTCTCCTGCTCCGCGAAGATCGCGTCTAGCTCGCGCTGGATGCTCGCGCTCGGCATCGACGGATCGAAAACGACGACGTTCGGCCCCAGGTCCACTTGTCCCGGCGGCGGAGAAGTAGTGCCACCCACGGAGATCAGTGTGAACGACCGGTCAGTGCCGTCATGACGGCCGTACTGCTGCGGCTTCTCGCGGTCGGCTGCCAACCCGGCCGGGCGAGGTTCGCGGTCTCGGCCGGGGGCAAGATCGACAACCGCAGCGGTCGGATGTGCTGGCCATTGCGGGTCAGACTCGGCGGACGGCAGTCGCGGCGGGGCTGCGGCACAGCTGGTTTCCGAGGCGTTCTTGTCCGCCGGCGAGAGAGGGCGGGAGGGTCGGGTGGTCGTCTCTGCATCGCCCTTGCGGGTGAGGTGGAAGTGCCAATCGTGCGCGTTTGTTCCGGTGCCGGTGTACGAGCGGGCCAGCGCGGCGGGCGTGGCGGGCGGACGAGTAGCGGCTCGCCGGGTGTTCGCCGTCCCCGTTTGAGCGGGCCACGCATCAGCGTTGGTCTCGAGGGGCTGACGGGAAGGCGTCCCGCTGTTCCGGCCGGGGAGGTAGCCGACCGAACTCGGAGGCGTCAGCGCTAGAGCGGCCACTCTCCGTGATTCGGGATTCATCGTCACCTCCTTGCCGAGACAAGACCACCGGGCGACCTCTGCCGGAGACGCGGTTCGCCTCGCGGCGGGGGCCGGCTCGGCCATCGCGACTGCGAAGGAATGTAATCGCGGACACACTGACACTCAACGCAAACCTGAAGAAAAGTCAGGAAGGGCAGTCGACCTGCACTAATGCGCCCAGAGCAGGCGACGAAGGTGCGGGTTGAACCGGCTCGGCACGCCGTTCCGGCGTGACCGCGGCACGTAACCGACCCCCTGACGAAGGAGCTGAAGGCGGGGTGTACTGTATGTCCATACGAGATGCGGAGTTCACCTCTGCTTCGGGGCTATGGCGCAGCTGGTAGCGCACCTCACTGGCAGTGAGGGGGTCAGGGGTTCGAGTCCCCTTAGCTCCACCGTGATGAAACACCGCCCGCTGGGTCCAATGGTCCAGGCAGGGCGGTTTTTTCATTCTGCCAAATCTTGATTTTTGGGCTCTCGAACTTCAGCTACCGTTCAGTAGCTGGAGCAATCCTGGAGCAGCCCGTGACCCCGTTTCGGATCGGGCGCAAGTTCCGCTCCAGAACATGTCGCCGATCGGGTGGTTGACCCGACGTTTCTTCTGCATGCGACAAGCTGGTGCCCGCTGCACTACTTGCTCAACCGGCAACCAAACCAGCCGCAAGACAGGTGCCTTGGCGCGGCGAACTCGCCCCGCCCAACGCCGACCGCACCGACAGTCCTACAAGCGCGCCTCGCGCGATCCGCAGCAGGGTCCTGATCAGCGACCGCCCGGCCGAGGTCTCCGACCGGGCGGTCCCGGACACTGGACAGGCAACCTGATCATCGACAAAGACCACAAACCGCCATCGGCACCCTGGTCGAGCGCTTCTCCTGTTACGTGATGCTGGCCCACCGGGCCGCCCTACCACTCCGTCGCCTCGCCCGCGACGCCCTCATCGCCACCGCGTCGACCCTGCCCTCCCACCTGCGGCGGTCCCTGGCCTGGGACCAGGGTTCCAAACTGGCCGCGCACAAGGCTTTCGCCATCGCTACCGGCATGCCGATCTACTTCTGCAACCCCGGCAGCCCTTGGCAACACGGATCGAACGAGAACACGAACAGCCTGCTGCGTCAGTACTTTCCCAAGCGCACTGACCTCGCTGGCCACACCCGCCAGGCCCCGACGACACCGCCGCCGAACTCAACTCGCGACCACGCAAAACGCTCGGCTGGGAACCTCCAACCAAGCGCCTCGCTAAGCTTCTCTCCGAAGCCAGTTGATCAACTTGTGTTGCAACGACCCCTTGAATTCGCCATCGCGAGGCGATGCCGTTCGCGAGGCTACGCGGGTCAGTCTCCTTTCTTCGAGCGCCGTGTCGTCACGAAGGCTCCGATGATCGACGCGCTGCCGGTGCCGAAGACGCCGAGGCCTTGGGTGGGGGCCCCGTGAGATGCGAAGTGCAGCGCGGTGACGCCGAGAATGACGACTGCGCCAAGTCCGGTGGCCATGCCCAGCAGCCGGAGACCGACGTCGGCCCAATCCATGCGGCGGTCGTGTCGTTCGGCTCGTTCGACACCGATCAGAATGCGCTCGAAAGTGCCTGGGCTGATGTTCTCCCACTTCTGCGCCTGTGTTGCGGCGGGCAGGTCAGCCCAGCGGGACACGACCGGCTGCACTGGCATGACGGCCTTCCTCGACAACCACGCCCAGCTCGGGTGGCAACGTCTCGCACCGACATGCTCAACAGCAGCTAGTTCTGCTGACCTATTGCGGTGTCCGATACCGGGGTGACGCCACGTCAGCAAGGCCGCCGCGCAGCCTGCGGTGTCGCCATCCCACGAATCCCGAACCGGCCGCCCCGCAACCGCGCTGCGAGGCCTCCCTGGTTGAGGGGCGGCGTCAATCTGACGTGTGTAGTCACAAACGCAATGCCCGTGAGCCATGCTGCAGCTGTGCCCCGAAGAGCCAGTCGATCGCACCAGCAGACCGAGCGCGCCCGGTCGTCTTCCACAACTCCACCGTGGCCATCGTGAGCAGCCCGTCCACGATCAGCGGCCAGATAGCCGCCGCCGTCGCGTCCGCGCCGAGCGCGACCGGAGCCGTACAGCCGCACTGCACCCACAACGCCCGCCCCGAGGACCTGCCGGGCTCCGTCGTCGCGCTCATCGGGTACCACCGCCCACCGCTACCCACCGCGTGCCGACCGGACGAACCGTGATCTCACGACACTCGACCAGCACTTCCCGGTTCGCCTGCTGACACGGTAGTTCCACCCAAGTTGCGCAGGTCAGAGCGAATTTCTGGCCAGTTGGGCGTGGTCGCGGCGGCGGGCCGAGGCAGGTGCCTTGCGAGGGTTCGCGGGGGCCACGCAGCAAGTGGTCGCCAGGCCCGGCAGGCGCACCCCACGCTCAGGCCTGATGCCGCGCACCGGGCTCGCATGTTCAGACGCGCACGGGCCAACACCCTTCGCACAGATCCCGCTCCGCACGAAGGCGCTGACGCGCTTGCGGTCGTAGATGTCCGCTGTGCTGCGGGCTTGCGCAGCTCGCTGCCGACAGATCTCCGGGCAAGCGTCTCGGCCAGCTAGGTAGTTATCTGTGATTCACTTCACTGGAGCTTCCCTCCGCCATTCACGTCGTGGCCGTGCAACGTCGTGGACATGCAGACCAAAGTCTCGAAGTTGACAACCGCTACCGGCTTGCCAAACCGTCATATAGTGAATGATGATGCACTAAGGTCGCGGGGTGCGGCGCAGGGATGCGATGGGCAAAGGAGCCGGTGTGGACTTTGGTGAGCGCGCGGAACACCGGGATCTCCGCGCTACGGTGCGGGCGATCACCGCGAAGTTCGGGCCGGAGTACTACGTGCCGCTGGCCGAGGCCGGCGAGCCGACCGCCGAGCTGTGGGCCGAGCTGGGACGGAACGGTTTCCTGGGGATCAACCTGCCCGAGGAATACGGCGGAGGCGGCGCGGGGCTGACCGAGCTGGCCATCGTGTGCGAGGAGACCGCCGCCGCGGGGTGTCCGCTCCTGTTGCTGCTGGTGTCGGCGGCGATCTCGGGCGAGATGATCTCGGGCTTCGGCACCGACGAGCAGAAGCGGTACTGGTTGCCGCGGATGGCTTCGGGCGAGGCGAAGGTGGTCTTCGGGATCACCGAACCGGAAGCGGGGTCGAACACCCACCAGCTCTCGACCGTCGCCCGGCGGGACGGTGACGACTTCGTCGTCACCGGCACCAAGCACTACATCTCCGGCGTGGACGAGGCCGAGGCGATCCTGCTCGTCACCCGGTCCGGGCGGGACGACGCCACCGGTCGCGGCAAGTTGTCGCTGTTCCTCGTCCCCACGGACACTCCCGGCCTGGTCGCGACCCCGTTGCCGGTTTCGGCGAAGCTGCCGGAGAAGCAGTTCGTCCTGCATTTCGACGATATGCGGCTGCCTGCCAGTGCGCTGCTGGGAGAAGAGGGCAACGGCTTCCAGCAGGTGTTCCACGGGCTGAACCCGGAACGGATCACCGGCGCGGCCGTGTGCGTCGGCATCGCACGGCACGTACTGGCGCAGGCTGCGGCCTACGCCACGACGCGCGAGGTCTGGGGCGCGCCGATCGGCGCGCACCAGGGGGTCGCGCATCCGCTGGCGAAGGCCCGGATGGAGACCGACCTCGCGGCGCTGATGACAGCCAAGGCGGCGTGGTCGCACGACAACGACCTGCCCGCGGGCGAGGCGGCCAACGTCGCCAAGTACGCGGCGGCCGATGCGGCGGGCGCGGCGGTCGAAGCAGCCATCCAGACCCACGGCGGCAACGGGCTCGCCACGGAATACGGACTGCTGCCGTACTGGGGCATCGCACGGCTGCTGAGGATCGCGCCGGTGAGCCGGGAGATGGTCCTCAACTTCGTCGCCCAGCACAGCCTGGGGCTGCCCCGCTCCTACTGATCCGACAGAACGGACCCTCCCGCAATGACTGTCCTGCGTTCCGCGCTCAATACCGCGGACGACACCTTCCGAACCAACTACCGGCACCAGAAGCAGGTACTGGCCGAGCTCGAAGAGCAGGTCCAGGCCGCCATCGAAGGCGGCGGGCAGCGTTACCAGAAACGACACCGCGACCGCGGCCGCCTGCTCGTGCGGGAACGTATCGAGCTGCTGCTCGACCGGGACGCGTCGTTCCTCGAACTGTCGTCGCTGGCGGCCTGGGGAACACAGTTCGCCGTCGGCGCCTCGGTGGTGACCGGCATCGGAGTCGTTTCGGGTGTCGAGTGCATGCTGATCGCGCACGATCCGACGGTGCGCGGCGGCGCGATGAACCCGTACTCGCTGAAGAAAACCCTGCGGGCACTGGAGATCGCGCGGATCAACCGGTTGCCGGTGATCAACCTGGTGGAGTCCGGCGGCGCGGATCTGCCGACCCAGTCCGAGCTGTTCGTGCACGCGGGCAAGATCTTCCACGATCTGACCGAGCTGTCGGCACTCGCGATTCCCACGATCGCGCTGGTGTTCGGCAACTCCACGGCGGGTGGCGCGTATGTGCCGGGGATGTGTGACTACGCGGTGATGGTCGACCGGCAGGCGAAGGTCTTCCTCGGCGGTCCGCCGCTGGTGAAGATGGCGACCGGGGAGGACGCGGACGACGAGGAACTCGGCGGCGCGTCCATGCACGCCAAGGTTTCCGGGCTGTGCGACCACTTCGCCGTCGACGAGCGCGACTGCATCCGCATCGGGCGGCAGATCGTGTCCGAACTCAACTGGCACAAGCTCGGCCCCGGCCCGACGATGCCTGCCGACGAGCCGCTCTACGACCCCGACGAGCTGCTGGGCATCGCGCCGTCGGACATCAAGGTTCCCTTCGACCCGCGCGAGGTGATCGCCCGGGTGGTCGACGGCTCCCGGTTCGGGGAGTACAAAGCCTTGTGGGGCACCAGTCTTGTCACCGGCTGGGCGTCGGTACACGGCTACCCGGTCGGCATCCTCGCCAACGCCAGGGGCGTGCTGTTCAACGAGGAGGCCAAGAAGGCCAGCGAGTTCATCCAGCTCGCGAACCAGACCGACACGCCGTTGCTGTTCCTGCAGAACACCACCGGCTACATGGTCGGCAAGCAGTACGAGCAGGGCGGGATCATCAAGGACGGGTCCAAGATGATCAATTCCGTCGCGAACAGCAAGGTCCCGCACCTCACCGTGAACCTCGCAGCGTCCTTCGGCGCGGGCAACTACGGCATGTCGGGCCGTGCCTACGACCCGCGGCTGATGTTCGCGTGGGCCGGGTCTCGGCTCGCGGTGATGGGAGCGACCCAGCTGGCCGGCGTGATGTCCATCGTGGCCAAGTCGTCGGCGGCGGCCGCCGGGCGCGAGTTCGACACCGAGGCCGACGAGCGCAACCGCGCGGCGATCGAGGCGCAGATCGAGCAGGAGTCGCACGCCTTCTTCGTCACCGCGCGGCTCTACGACGACGGGCTCATCGACCCCCGGGACACCCGCACCGTGCTCGGCATCGCGCTGTCCGCCGCGCACTCCAACATCGTCGCCGGCCAGCGTGGCTACGGCGTATTCCGGATGTGAGGACCAACCTGATGACCACCCGAACCGCGGCGACCCGCCGCCCGATCCGGAAACTGCTCGTGGCCAACCGCGGCGAGATCGCCGAACGGGTCATCCGCTCCGCGCGCGCCATGGACATCGCCACCGTCGCGGTGCACTCCGACCCCGACGCCGACGCCTTGTTCGTCGAGGCCGCCGACGAGGCGGTCCTGCTGCCGGGCGCGGCCTCGTCGGACACCTACCTGCGCGCCGACCGCATCATCGAGGCGGCGCTGGCCACCGGGGCGGACGCGATCCACCCCGGGTACGGATTCCTGTCCGAGAACGCCGGTTTCGCCCGTGCCTGCGCCGAGGCCGGCCTGCTCTTCGTCGGCCCGCCGGTCGAGGCGATCGAGGCGATGGGCTCGAAGATCGCCGCGAAAGAGCTGATGGCCAAGGCAGGCGTGCCGGTGCTGCCGGGCGCCACAGTCGACGACGCCGAGGACGTCGACGCCGCGGCCGTCACCGCGATGGCCGCCGAGATCGGCTACCCGCTGCTGGTCAAGGCCGCTTTCGGCGGCGGAGGCCGGGGGATGCGGATCGTCCGGGAATCCGGTGCGGTCGTCGAGGCCGTGACCGGCGCGCGGCGCGAAGCGGCGTCGGCGTTCGGCAACGGGACCGTGTTCCTCGAACGGTTCGTGGAGAACCCCCGCCACGTCGAGGTGCAGATCTTCGGCGACGCCCACGGCACCGTCGTGCACCTCTTCGAACGCGAATGCTCCATCCAGCGGCGCTACCAGAAGATCATCGAGGAGGCGCCCTCTCCCGCCGTGGACGAGGCGCTGCGCGAGCAGCTCGGCGCCGCGGCGGTGGCCGCGGGTGCCGCGATCGGTTACACCGGTGCGGGCACGGTCGAGTTCGTCATGGCCGCCGACGGCGAGTTCTTCTTCCTCGAGGTGAACACCCGCCTGCAGGTCGAGCACCCGGTCACCGAGGCGATCACCGGACTCGATCTCGTCGCCCTGCAGATCCAGGTCGCCGAGGGCGAACCGCTCCCGCGCGAGGTCCGCGAGGCGACGATCACCGGGCACGCCGTCGAGGCCCGCCTCTACGCGGAAGACCCCGCCGCGGACTACCTGCCGGGCAGCGGAACGCTGCACCGCTTCCGCGTTCCGAAGCTGCCGGGCGTGCGCGTCGACACCGGGGTCCGCGACGGCTCGGTCGTGGGCACGAACTACGACCCGATGCTCGCCAAAGTCATCGCGCACGGGAAGACCCGTTCCGAGGCCGTGCGCAAGCTGGCCAGAGCGCTGGCGGAAACCAGGATCCACGGTCTGGTGACGAACCGCGACCTGCTCGTCGCGATCTTGCGCGAGCCGGAATTCATCGCGGGAGCCACCGACACCGGATACCTCACGCGGCACGAACCCGCCGCGTTGATCGGTGTCCCCGACAAGACCACCGTGGCCGTGCACGCGTTGGCCGCAGCTGTCTCGGGCCAGGCCGACCGCCGGGCGCGGACCCGCGTGCAGCGGGCCGTCCCCACGGGCTGGCGCAACGTCCCCAGCGCGCCCCAGCTTGCCGGATACCGCGTCGGCGAGGCCGAGGTGGAGCTGACCTACCGCTTCACCCGCGACGGGGTGGAGGCCAGCGTCGACGGGACACCGCTGGCCGGTCCGGCCGTCCTCGACGCCGCCCCGGACCAGGTCGATCTCCGGGTCGAAGGGGTGCGGCGCAGGGTCCACACGCATCAGGTCGGCGACACCGTCTACTGCGACAGCGTGCTCGGCAGCACCGCACTCGTCGAACGGCCCCGGCTGCCCGAACCCGGGATCGACGCCACGCCCGGTTCCTTGCTGGCCCCGATGCCCGGCACGGTTGTCCGCGTCGTCGCGGAACCGGGGCAGCGGGTGGACGCGGGTGCGGTGATCCTCGTGTTCGAGGCCATGAAGATGGAGCACTCGGTGCGCGCGCCGGTCGCCGGCGTCGTCGCCGAACTTTCCGTCCAGCTGGGACAGACCGTCGAATCCGGCGAGATCGTCGCCGTGCTCACCGAGGAGGAGGCGTGATGTCGCCCGTGCGCTACGAGCTGACCAACGGAGTCGCCTGGCTCATCATCGACCGCCCGGAGGCACGCAACGCGCTGAGCGAGTCCGTCCGAAAAGGACTGTTCGAGGGGGTGCGCCGGTTCAACGCCGATGACGCGGCCAAGGTTCTCGTCCTCACCGGCACCGGGGAGAAGGCGTTCTGCGCCGGCGGCGATCTCAAGGAGATGAACGAGAACGCGCTGACCGTTCCGCCACCGGACTTCCTGCCCCAGCTGGGCCGCAACATCGACGTGCCGAAGCCGACGATCGCCGCGGTCAACGGCATCGCCTACGGCGGCGGGTTCCTGCTCGCCCAGCAGTGCGACCTCGTCGTCGCCGCCGAGCACGCCCGGTTCGCCGTCTCCGAGGTCAAGATCGGCCGGGGTTCGCCATGGGCCGCGCCGCTGTCGTGGCTCGTACCGCCGCGGATCGCGATGGAGATCCTGCTGACCGGTGACCCGATCAGCGCCGGACGCGCCCAGCAGTACGGGCTGGTCAACGACGTCGTGCCGGCAGCGGGACTGGCCGAGCGCGCACAGCAGCTCGCGGAACGGATCGCCGCGAACGCCCCGCTGTCCGTGCTCGCCGCCAAACGCACCGCGTACCTCTCCGCCAGTCACGACCGGGCCGAGGCCTACGACCGGGCCGAGGAGATCTGGGAGCCGGTCTACCGGTCGGCGGACGCGCAGGAAGGGCCGCTGTCGTTCCGGGAAAAGCGCGCTCCGGTCTGGCAGGGCCGCTGACGTGGGCGTCTCGATGGACCAGGTCCTCGACGATCTCATGGCCGAAACCGAGGTACTGCGGGAGTTGATCGCGGACCTCGACGACACGGGAATCTCCGCTTCCACCCCCGCCGCCGGGTGGACCGTGCGCGACCAGCTGACCCATCTCGCCTACTTCGACGAGACCGCGACCCAGGCCGCCGTCGATCCCGCGGCGTTCCGGCGCGACGCCGAGGCGTTGCTGGCGGGCGGCATGGACTTCCCCGATCGCGTCGCGGCCGAGCACGCGAAGCTGCCCGCGGCCGACGTCCGTGCGTGGTTCGCGCGGGCGCGTACTGAACTGGTCGCGGTTTTCCGCGGGCTGGAGCCGAAGGCGCGGCTGCCGTGGTACGGACCGGACATGAGCGCGCTGTCCTCGGCCACCGCCCGGTTGATGGAAACCTGGGCACACGGGCAAGACGTCGCCGACACGCTGGGCCGGGACCGGGAGCCGACCGACCGGCTGCGCCACATCGCCCACCTCGGTGTGCGGACCACCGCGTTTTCCTTTGCCCTCAACGGCAAACCGGCACCCTCGGTGCCGATCCGGGTCGAGCTCGACGCGCCGTCCGGCGATCGTTGGGCGTGGGGACCGGACGCCGCCGAGGACCGGGTCGCCGGGACCGCGCTCGACTTCTGCCTCGCCGTGACCCAGCGCCGTCACCTCGACGACACCGCGCTCCGGGTGACCGGGCCGGTGGCGGCCGAATGGCTGTCCATCGCCCAGACCTTCGCCGGAGCCCCCGGCACGGGCCGCGCGCCGTTGTCCGCGACTACGCAACCAGGAGGACCATCGTGACCACCATCGGCGGCCGGGCAGTCCGGATCGGCAACTGCTCGGGTTTCTACGGCGACCGGCTGCAGGCGGCCCGGGAAATGGTCGAGGGCGGCCCGATCGACGTGCTCACCGGCGACTACCTGGCCGAGCTGACGATGCTGATCCTGTGGAAGGCCAGGCAGAAGGACCCCGCCACCGGCTACGCGAAGACCTTTCTCACCCAGATGGAACACGTGCTGGGCACGTGCTTGGACCGCGGCATCCGGATCGTGTCCAACGCCGGCGGCCTCAACCCGGCGGGACTCGCCGCGGAGCTGGGGACACTGGCCGAGCGGCTCGGCCTGCACCCGCGAATCGCCTATGTCGACGGTGACGACCTCGTCGGCCGCCTCGACGACCTGCAGGCGGCCGGGCATTCGCTGGCGCATCTGGACACCGGCCGCAAGCTTGCCGACGCCGGCGTGAGCCCGGTGTCGGCCAACGCTTATCTCGGCGCGTGGGGAATCACCGAAGCGCTGCGGGCGGACGCCGACGTCGTGGTCACCGGCCGGGTCACCGACGCCTCGGTGGTGGTCGGCCCCGCGGCTTGGTGGCACGGCTGGACGCGGGAAGACGACCAGATCCACGACAAGATCGCCGGCGCGATGGCCGCGGGGCACGTGATCGAATGCGGTCCGCAGGCCACCGGCGGAAACTACGCCTTCTTCGAGGAGGTGACCGACCGCCGCTACCCCGGCTTCCCGATCGCCGAGGTCGATGCCGACGGCTCCAGCGTGATCACCAAGCACGACGGCACCGGCGGTCTCGTCTCGGCCGGGACGGTGACCGCGCAACTGCTGTACGAGATCGGCGAGCCGGCGTACCTCGGCCCCGACGCGGTCGCCCACTTCGACACCATCGAGCTGACTGAACAGGGCCCGCACCGCGTTCGCATCAGCGGCACGCGCGGCAGCGCCCCCACCGACCAGCTCAAGGTCGCGCTCAACTACGAGGGCGGCTACCGCAACACCATGACGCTCGTGCTGACCGGAACCCGCATCGAAGAGAAGGCCGCGTGGGCACAGCAGCAACTGAGCGAGCTGCTCGGCGGACGGGACCGGTTCGCGGAGTTCGACGCGCAGTTGCTGCGGTTCGACCACCCCGACGCCGAGACCAACGCCGAGGCCACCGCCCATCTGCGAGTCACGGTGAAGGACGCCGACCGGCGCAAGGTCGGGCGGGCGTTCTCCAACACGGTCATGGAGCTGGCGCTCGGCGGCTACCCGGGCTTCCACACCACCACGCCGCCGTCGGCGGAAAGCGCTTACGGCGTCTACTGGCCGGCGCTGGTCCCGGCCTCGGAGGTGGCGCACCGGGTCACCCTGCCCGACGGCTCCGTCCGCGCCATCCCGCACAGCACCGTGACCGCATCCGTGCCCGCCCCGGCGGCTCCCACCCTTCCGGCGGCACTCGACGGGCCGACCCGTCGAGTGCCGCTGGGTACCATCGCCGGAGCGCGGTCCGGGGACAAGGGCGGCAACGCCAACATCGGCGTATGGGCCAGGACGGCCGACGCATACACGTGGCTGCGCGGGTATCTCACCGCCGAGCGGATGCGGGAGCTGATCCCGGAAGCGGCCGAACTGGAAATCCGGCGGTTCGATCTGCCGAACCTCAGTGCGGTCAACTTCGTGATCGTGGGCATCCTCGGCGCGGGTGTCGCTTCGGCGACCCGGCCCGATCCCCAGGCCAAGGGGCTCGGCGAATACCTGCGCAGCAGGTCGGCCGATATCCCGGAAAGCCTGCTGCGGGGCTGATCGCCGTGGCACAGGCACGGACGCCACGACGGGATCCCGAGCGCAAGGCGCGGATACTGGCCGCGTCGGCCGAGCTGATCTCGCGACACGGGTACCACGCTGTCGGGCTGGCCGAGATCGGCACCGCGGCAGGCATCGTGAGTACCGGGATCTACCGGCACTTCCCGAGCAAGTCGGCGATCCTGGCCGCGCTGCTGGAGCAGGTGATGCAGCTGCTGGGCGCGACGGCCAGCGAGATCGTCGCGACCGCACCCGACGACCGGACCGCGCTCGCCCGGCTCATCAGCCACCACGTCCAAGTCGCGATCCATGATCGGCGCGTCCTGCAGGTCTACCATCTGGAGGCGCGAAGCCTCCCGGCCGAGAACCTGCGCAGGCTTCGCCGGGCGCAGCGCCATTACCTCGAGGACTGGGTCGCCGTGGTGATGCCGCTGCGGCCCGGTCTCGCCGACGGCGAGGCACGGGTGCTGGTCCACGCGGCGATCGGCAGCGTCCAGTCGATCCTGTTCCACGATTCCGGACTGACCGAACAGCAGCTGACCTGCCTGCTCAGCCATACCGCACACGCGTGTCTCGGGGTCGTGCCGAACTGACGCCGGGTCACGCCAGCAGCGCTTGTGCGACCGCGTCGAGGTCGTCGGGCAGTCCCTGCACCGCGATCGAGTCGATCACGGTGGATTCCCACCGCCCCAGGTCTTCGCGGATCTTGCGCGCGGGGCCGATGAGCGCGACGTCCTCGACGACGGCGGTGGGGATCGCGGAGGCCGCCGCGCGCTTTTCCCCGCGCAGGTACAGATCCTGCACCCGGGCAGCGAGTTCGGCGTGGCCCCGGCGGGCGAAGACGTCGTGGTGGAAGTTCGCGCCACGCGCGCCCATGCCGCCGAGATACCGCGCAAGGTCCGGCCGGACCCGGTCGGCGGCACGTTCGACGTCCCCGTCCACGACGACGGGCACGGTGGCGACAACCTCGAAGTTCTCGGGGCGACCGCCGGGCCGGCGCGCGAACCCGGCCGCCAGCGCCTGCCGGTAGCGCTCGTCGTCGTGGGGGCTGAAGAACATCGCGTGCCAGCCGTCGGCGATTTCGGCGGCGAGCGCGACATTGCGCGGGCCTTCGGCACCCAGCTGGATCGGCAGGCTGGGCCGGAGCGGGTGCAGGGACGAACGCAACGGCTTGCCGAGCCCGGTGCCGCCGGGGGACGGGAGCTGCTGGAACTCTCCGTCGTAGGTGAGCGGCCGTTCCCGGGCGAGCACCTGCTGGACCACGCCGACGTACTCCCGGGTCCGTGCCAGCGGCCGGGGAAAGGCGACACCGTGCCAGCCCTCGGACACCTGGGGCCCGGAGGCGCCGAGCCCGAGCACCACCCGTCCGCCGGAAAGGTGGTCGAGAGTCGCCGCGGCCATCGCGGTCGCGGCGGGGGTGCGAGCGGGAATCTGCGCGACCGCGGTGCCCAGCCGCACGCGCGTGGTGCGGGCCGCGCACCACGCGAGCGGGGTGAACACGTCCGACCCGTAGGCCTCGGCGAACCAGATGCCGTCGAAGCCGAGGTCCTCGATCCGCCTGACCCGCTCACCCCAGCGGGGCGGCGGACCGCTGAAGAACTGGCCGACGTTGATGCCTACCGGAAAGGTCATTAGTGCATTGTCATTCACTTTTTACGCGGGATCAACCTGCCACTATGGGGAAAATATGTGAACTGGTAGTTACTTAGGACTTGCGGTTGTGCCCGCGGAGTTGGATGCTGTCGGTCATCGGGCAGGCAGCAAGGAGGCTGACGTGGACCTGAACGGGAAGATCGATGTCACGACGTTGCGGGGCCGTCGTGCCGTGAACCGCTGGGAGCGGACCTCGGTCGGCGACGTGTTCGAGCGGCTGACGTGGAGCTACCCGGACAAGGTCGCGATCACCGGTCGCCAAGGGGCCTACGGCGAGGAGAGGTTCGCCTCGGTCACCTACCGGCAGGCCGACGAAATCGCGAACCAGCTCGCGCACGCGCTGGCGGCCCGCGGCCTCCGCCCCGGCGCCCGGGTCGTGCTGTTCTGCGAGAACTCGGTCGAGGCCTATCTCGCCAAGATCGGCATCGCGAAAGCCGGGATGGTCGCGATGCCCGTCAACCCCGCGTTGGCCGCGGACGTACTGGAGTACCTGGTTCGGCAGGCGGAGCCGGCGGCGGCGATCGTCGACGCCGAACTGTGGCCCCGCGCGGAAAGCGCCTTCGCCGCGACTGGTCTGGCGGTCGCGGCGACCGTCACCGTCGGCGGCGGCCCGGTCGCCGCGAGCCCGAGCTTCGGCGACTTCATCGAGGGACAGCCGAGCACCGAGCCGGTCGTCGAGATCCACGGGGACGACATCTGGCAGCTGCTCTACACCTCGGGCACGACCGCCATGCCCAAGGGCGTCATGACCTCCCACAGCGCCAGCCATTTCGCGGCGCTGAACTTCGCGGTCTCCCTCACCCGCGGGCTGCGGGTGGAGACGGAACTGAAGGTGCTGACCTCGCTGCCGATGATCTACCACGTCGGCGACCAGATCTTCTCCCTGTCGGCGTTCCTCGCCGGCGGTTCGCTGGTGCTGGGCCGCCGTCCGGCTCCGGACCAGATCGCCCTCGCGATCGAAGAAGAACGGCCGACCGCGGTGTGGGCTGGCTCCCCGCAGTTCGTCGCCGCGTTGACGGCCGAAGCGGACAAATCCGGTCGCGACCTGTCGAGCCTGACCGTCCTCGTCTACGGCTGGGGCGCGCTCGCCCCGGCGGTGTACGAGTACCTGCGAGGCAAAGCGCCAGGGCTGGTGGTACTGGGCATCTTCGGGCAGACCGAGGCGATCGCCTGTCACCGGTTCTGGCCCGCGAAGTGGCCGGAGGTCTACGAACGCACCGCGCCCGCCGTGAACTACGTCGGCGTGCCGAGCCCGCTGCTCGCCTCGGATGTCGTCGACGAGGCCGGCGAGTCGTTGCGCGACAAGCCGGACACCCCTGGCGAAGCCGTCTACCGAAGCCCGATCGTCACGGCCGGCTACTACCTCAACGAGGAGGCGACGCGAGAGGCGTTCCGCGGCGGCTGGTTCCACTCCGGCGACAGCGCCGCGGTGGACGCCGACGGTCTGCGCGTCATGGTCGACCGGTTCAAGGACATCGTGAAGTCGGGCGGGGAGAACGTGTCCAGCCTGCGGGTGGAGTCGGTGCTGCTGGGCCATCCCGCAGTCGAGAAGGCGGCGGTGATCGGTCTTCCGCACGAGCACTGGGGTGAGGCGGTGACGGCCGTCGTAGTGCTCCGGCCTGGGGCCGATGCGGACGAAGCGGCGATCATCGCGCACTGCCGGGCGTCGCTCGGCGGCTACGAGACGCCGAAGGCGGTCGTCTTCACCGACGCACTGCCCGAAACGGTTGGCGGCAAGATCCTCAAGTACAAGCTCCGCAGGCACCACGCGGACCTCTTCCGCGGCCAGGCCTGACCGACCGCGACGACAAGGAGCGATGCTGACGTGGGTGGCTACGACGAGGTCTATGCGGCGAGCGTGGCGGACCGGGAGGGGTTCTGGCTCGCCGCCGCCGAAGCGCTGGACTGGCACCGCACCCCCACCAGGGCGCTCGACGACGGGCGCCCGCCGTTCTACCGCTGGTTCCCCGACGGTGAGCTGAACGTCGCGCACAACGCGCTCGACCGGCACGTCGCGGCCGGCCGGGGCGAGCAGGCGGCGCTGGTCTACGACTCCCCCGTGACGGGCACCCGGCTCACTTATACCTACGCGAGGCTGACCCAGGAGGTGGCGGCTTTCGCCGGAGTATTGCGCGGTCTCGGCGTGGTCGCCGGCGATCGGGTCGTGGTGTACCTGCCGATGGTCCCGGAGGCGGTGATCGCCATGCTCGCGTGCGCGAGGATCGGCGCGGTGCATTCCGTCGTGTTCGGCGGGTTCGCGGCCAACGAGCTCGCGGTCCGGATCGACGACGCCACCCCGAAAGTCGTCGTCTCCGCGTCCTGCGGCATTGAAGGCAAGCGGGTCATCGAGTACAAACCGTTGCTGGATCGCGCGCTCGAACTCGCCACGCACCGGCCCGGCAACTGCGTGATTCTTCAACGGCCGCAAGCGAAAGCCACACTGGGGCCCGGAGACCTCGACTGGGCCGAGGCCGTGGCGAGCGCGGCACCGGCGGACCCGGTGCCGGTGAAGAGCACCGACCCGCTCTACGTGCTCTACACCTCGGGCACGACCGGCAAGCCCAAGGGCGTGGTCCGGGACTCCGGCGGCTATGCCACCGCGCTGGCGTGGTCGATGCCCAACGTCTACGACGTCGGACCCGGGCAGACGATCTTCACCGCGTCCGACGTCGGCTGGGTGGTCGGGCACTCCTACATCGTCTACGCGCCGCTGCTGGCCGGTGCGACGACGGTCCTCTACGAGGGCAAGCCGGTCGGCACGCCGGACGCGGGCCAGTTCTGGCGGGTATGCGCCGAAAACGGGGTGCGGTCCCTGTTCACCGCGCCGACCGCCTTCCGTGCGCTCCGGAAGGAGGACCCGGAGGGCGAGTACGCCCGCCAGCACGATCTGTCCGGGCTGCGCTATCTGTTCCTCGCCGGGGAAAGACTCGACCCGGAGACCTACCACTGGGCTTCGGAGCTGCTGGAGATCCCCGTCATCGACCACTGGTGGCAGACCGAGACGGGCTGGCCGATCGTGGCCGACCCGGCGGGCATCGAGCTGCTGCCGGTCAAGCCCGGTTCGCCGACAAAACCCTTGCCAGGATGGGACATCCGGGTGCTGGACGCCAACGGGGCGCAGGTTCCGGCCGGCCAGGACGGGGCCATCGTCGCCAAGCTGCCCTTGCCCCCTGGTGCTTTTTCGACGCTGTGGAACGACGACGGACGGTTCGTCGACTCGTACCTGGCGGCGTTCGAGGGCTATTACCTCACCGGCGACGGCGGGCGGATCGACAAGGACGGCTACGTGTTCGTCATGGGACGCACCGACGACGTCATCAACGTCGCCGGGCACCGCCTGTCCACCGGGGGCATGGAAGAGATCCTCGCCATGCATCCCGACGTCGCCGAATGCGCGGTGATCGGCGTGGCCGACGCGCTGAAGGGACAGCTCCCGCGCGGGTTCGTGGTGCTCAAGGCCGGGGTCGACGACTCCGCCGAGGGCTACGGCGCCGGTCTGCGAAAGGAACTGGTGGCACTGGTGCGGGACCGGCTCGGCGCGGTGGCGTCGCTCAAGGAGATCGACATCGTGCCGGCCCTGCCCAAGACGCGCTCCGGCAAGATCCTGCGCAAGACGATGCGCGGCATCGCCGACGGCCTCGACGAGCCGGTGCCGTCCACGATCGAAGACCGGAGCGTGCTCGACGCGCTGCGAGCCGTTCTCCGCGGGGATACCCGATGATCCCCGACACGACACACCGCCTGGTGGAACTGACCGTCCAGGACTCGATCGCCGTCGTGACACTGAACCGGCCGGACAGCCTCAACGCGTTGTCCGACGAGTTGCTCGGTGACCTCGAAACCACACTCGACCGCATCGACACCCACGTCTCCTGCCGCGCGATCGTCATCACCGGCAACGGACGGGCTTTCTGCGCCGGCGCGGATCTGCGGCAGCTGCTCGGCCGGCTGGACGGCGACGCGGAGAAGATCCTTTCGTTCGTGCGGCGGGCCGGGAAAGTGTTCAGTCGTCTCGAAAACTCACCGCTGCCGGTGGTCGCCGCGGTGCACGGGCACGCCGTCGCGGGCGGGTTCGAGCTGGCGCTGGCCGCCGATGTCGTGATCGCGGCCGAGGGAGCGCTGCTCGGTGACGGGCACCTGCGCTACGGCGTTCTCCCGGGCGGCGGGGGCACGGTCCGGCTGGAACGCAAGGTTCCCGCGAACGTCGCCCGCCGCCTGCTGCTCACCGGTGATCTCGAACCGGCGGAACGCTTTCGCGACTGGGGGCTGATCGACGAGATCGTGCCCGCCGAGCGGCTTCTGGACACCGCGCTGGCCCTCGCGCGGCGATGCGCCCGACGGAGTTCGCTGGGACTGGCCGAGTGCAAACGCGTGGCGAACGCGGCCAGGGACCTGCCCACGGCCGAGGCGCTCGAGTTCGAGTTCGACACCTTCGCGCGCTACAGCCGCTCCCACGACCTCAGGGAAGGGCTGACGGCGTTCCACGAGCGGCGCGCACCTCGCTTCGCGGGCCGGTGAGTCAGGCTCCCTGCTCGTCGTGCCATTCCTCGGCGGGCTCGACGAGGTGCGCCGCGGGGGCCGCGTCGACTCCGAGGCACGCGTGGGCGGTGCCGGTCAGCAACTCCGTCAGCTGTGGCTCCGGCAGTCCGGAGTTGTAGAACAGGATGGACTGGATGCTGCCGATCGCCGCGTGGACCAGCACCCGGATCTCGCCGTCGGCCAGGCCTGGGCGCAACGGCGCCACCGCGGCGACCCATTCCTCGATGTAGTGGCGCTGCGCACGGCGCAGGCGGCGCAGGTCGTTCTCCGGCAGGTTGCGGGCTTCCCGGTGGTACACCTGCAGGATCCGACGGTCGTGAATGGCCACTCTCGCGTGGTTGGCGATCAGCTCGCTCACCGCGAGCCGATCGTCGCCCGCTTTGTCCACGATGGTCGAAGCCGCGTGCGAGAGCTGGTCCATGACCTGCTCAAGCAGGTCCGCGAGAATCGCGGACTTGCTGTCGAAGTGCCGGTATATCCCGGATCCCACGATGCCCGCGGCCCGGCCGATATCGGCCATGCCCACGGTGTGATAGCCGTTTCGCGAGATCAGCTCGGCCGCCGCGGTCAAGATCAGCGCCTTCCTCGCGGGATCGCGCCGCCGCGCTTCCTTCACCGGTACCTCCTGACGGTCGTTGCCCTCGATGCTACCGCTGACGCCCCGCGAAGACGCCGTGCGCGGCCGGGCAAGCCCCGCGGCGAGCGGGTTCCGCGCTTTCCGGACGCAAAATAACCCGTTCATGTGAGGACACGTCGGGTTCCACGTGGTAGCTTCAGCTGGCTAGTGAACGTCTAATCACTAACTCGACTGGGCTGCCGAGCATAGATACCCGCCCTGGCGGGCGAGTTTCTTTCAAGCTGCCCACATTTCGGGACGACAATGAGGTCAACCTTGGCTGCTTTAAAGAATCTTCGTTCACAAAATGTGTTCCGGCGGGTGGTGACGCTGGCCGGCGGACTGCTGCTCGGCGCGAGCGCCGCCGTAGCTCCGGCCGGCGCGGCGGAACCTGCCGCCACCACTTGCCAGAACGTCGCGGTGCCGGTCACCGCGGCCGGGCAGGCGGCCACGATCGCCGGCACGCTGTGCACTCCGCCTGGTGCCACGACGGTGCAGATACTCGTTCACGGCTGGTCGTACGCGCGGTACTACTGGGACGCGCCCTACGAGCCCGACACTTACTCCTACGTGCGTGCGGCGAACAAGCGCGGCTACGCCACCCTGAACATCGACCGGCTCGGTGACGGCCAGTCCACCCGGCCGTTGAGCGCCTTCGACAACTTCTACGCCGATGTCAGTACCGTCCACCAGGTCATCACGGCCTTGCGGGACGGCAGGCTCGGCACCCCGTTCAGCAAGGTGATCGAGGTCGGGCACAGCCTTGGCGGCATCGTCACGATGACCGAAGCGGGCCTGTACAAAGACGTCGACGCCATCATGCCGACGGCGATCGCCCATTCCCTCAACTACGTCAACGTCGTCAGCAAGATCATCGCCGACGACTACCCGGCGGCGCTCGATCCGAAGTTCGCCGCGGCCGGGCTCGATCCCGCCTACCTGACCAGTTATCCGGGCACTCGCGGCGGGTTCTATCTCGGCTCCCCCTCCTCGACCGATCCCGGCGTGGTCGCGAAGGACGAGCAGCTCAAGGACACCGGCAATCTCGTGGAGCTGGCCACTCTGGCGGGCTACAACGTCCTGAACGTCGACCGCACGCTGAACATCCCGGTCTACACCGTCGTCGGGCAGCACGACCCGTTCATCTGCGGGCTGCTGGGGCCGAGCTGCTCGGACTCCAAGGCGCTGGCCGATTTCGAACGCCCGTTCTACGGTCCGCAGGCGACGGTCGTCGCGGACGTCGTGCCGAACACCGCCCACGATCTGCAGCTGGAGAAGAGCGCACCGGAGAGCAACGCACGCATGCTCGACTTCGCCGACAAGTATGTCGGGGCGGGCAACGCCGTGCGGAACACCGCCCCCGGCGCGGCGGCCGCGACGGCCGTTCCGCAAGCCCCGGCGCCCAGCCTCGCCGCGAAGGCGGTCAACGCGACGGTCGTCCAAGCCGTCGTGCCGGCTGTCGCGCTTCTGCAGCGGGCGAGCAACGTCGTCCCTGGGATCGGCGACAACAAGGATCCGATTCCGGGCATGGCACAGGCACTGTCCACGATCGGCAATCTGACCGACTCGCTGGTGGGGACCTTCCCCGAGGGGGTCATCGCCGGGACCTGACGCGACCGGGGCCGCGCGCCGGCATGCTCCGGCGCGCGGCTCGTCGGTCGTGGTCAGCAGTGCTGGACAAAGCACAGCGGGAGGCCGCTGCCGGACGCAGCTCCGCCGGCGCCGGTTCTCGTCGGATCCGTCCGCCGCGGCTCACCACGGCCCGGCCGTGAAGTGCTGTGCCGGGTCAAGCCGTTGCCGACAACGGGAAAACTCGCTCAGTCAAGAGTTTCCAGTGTCGTGACGCTGCGGTCGGCGAGGTTCGGGATGGCCTCGCCGAGAACGTACTTGCGAAAGGGCTCGCCTGCCTTGTGGTCGTCGTAGCCCGACGCGTCGACGTACTTCTCGTACAGCACGAAGGTATCCGGGTCTTCCGCGCTGACGTGGGCCTGGAATTCGAGCGACTTCTCCTCCCGCCGGTTCAACGGGGCGACGGTGCGGAGGATGTCGCGGATGCGCTCGGCCTGGCCGGGCTTGGCCTTCCAGGTCGCGATCACCACGAACGCCATGACGTGTTCTCCTGCTCATGAGTCGGCGAATACGGAAACGAGGGGATCAGAAGCGGGTGAAACCGATGGCGCGCAACTGCTCGCGGCCCTCGGCGCTGCTGTCGCCGGGTGTCCACGCCCACTCGATGTGAACGCCCTTCGCCGGAGCTTCCGGCTCGTCGACGAGCACCCGGTTGATCTGGTCGGTCGTGATCCCGGTCAGCGGACAGGCCGCGGACGTCAGCGTCATGGTCAGGCTCACGATTCCCGCCTCGTCGAGGCCGATTCCCCGGATAAATCCGAGATCGACGATGTTGACGCCGAGATCGGGGTCGAGGACGTCGTAGAGCGCCTCGCGAACGGCCTCGGCCGCGCTGCCGGGTTCCGGTTCCACGGTGCGCGTTCCGGCCGCGGTCACGGCCGGTGCCGCTGCTGACGGCTCGGCCGCGGGCTGGAACGCCCGGGGTGCCGCGGGACGCGTGCCCGCTGGCTGGAGGGTCAGCGAAACGGTGGCGGTGGGCCGGGAGAACCAGCTGCCCGCGCCCAGTTTGCGGGATTCGCGCAAGAGGTCCTGCCCTGGCCGGGCGCTTCCTTCGACCAGCACGAGCCGGGCGGGCTGGATACCGGCCCGCCCGGCACTGGCCAGCGCGATGTCCAGCACCCTTGCCACCGGCTCGCAGGTGCGGCCGGGGCCGAACCGCAACCTGGCCAGTGCCTCCGGTGCCGCCAGCCCGCACACGGTGCCCAGGGCAGCCTCCGCGTCCGCGGCTTCGACGTGCACGCGATCCTCGCTGGTGCGCAGGACCGCCCAGTCGGTCGCGCTTTCGGCGGGAAATGCGGTAACGGCAGGGGTCATGGCGTGCTCACCACCGGGGCGTCGGGCGGGGCCAGTCGTTTGAGGCGTACCGATTCGTCACGCAGCTCGTCCGCGCTGGCCTGGTGCGGCCGGGCGAGCAGCCGTCGGGTGTCGATGATGTCGCGCGGGCGATCGAGGTCTTCGGCGTCGGCGCTGACGGCGTCTTCGAGGTCGAGGACGATGGCTGGCGGCTGCCTTGTCGAACCGGCCTGCGCGGTCGCCGGGAACGAACAGCAGTGTGCGTGCGGTGGCGAGTGTGTCGGTCCTCAGCATCAGAGACTCCTGCCGGTGTCGTCGGCCGTGGTCCGGTCACATGGTGAAGCCGATGGCCCGCAGTTGTTCGCGCCCCTCGTCGGTGATGCGTGCGGGTGTCCACGCCGGAGTCCAGATCCAGTCGATGTGGAACCCGGTGGCGAGGCCAAGGCCGCCGACGAGCGTGGTGCGGATTTGGTCTTCCATGATGCCGGTCAGCGGGCAAGCGGCGGAGGTGAGAGTCATGGTGAGGATGGCATGGCGATCGTCGTCGAGGGCGACATCGAGGACGAAGCCGAGGTCAACGATGTTGATACCGAGATCGGGGTCGATGACCTCGTACAGGGCTTCGACAATCTGGCCCCGTGGTGTGCCGGGGTCGAGGGAACGGGGATCAACGGGAGCGGCAGAGGTGGTCATCACAGTGACTCCTTCCTGGTGGTGTCACCGGTAGCGACACGAGAGCCGGTCGGATTCCGGTCGTTGGGTCGAACCTCGACGGTGATCTCGGTGGTCTTGGTGGTGATCCAGTCGGCCGTACCGTGTGCCTGCCGGCGGACCCGGATAACGTCCTGGCCGTCACCGACGAGACCGTCGCCGACGACGAGAGTTTCGGGTCGATGGTGGCTGCGGCGGGCGGCATCGGCCGCTGCTCTTTGGACGATGCGGGCGATCTGCGGGCAGATCACGGCCGGGTTGAACCGGAGCACGTGCAGGGCGCGCGGGACCGGCATGCCGTGGATGTGGGCCAGGACTCGGGCAGCGTACGCGGGGCTGATGCGGGCTTCGCCGTCGTGACCGATGTAGCGTTCTCCGAGGCTCTCCTCGATCACCGCTCACGCTCCTTGGGGGGCCTGTTGGCTCGTGGGCCGGGGAACAAGTCGGGCGAGGTTGACGCTTTCGTCCCGCAACTGCTCGGCGGTGACCGAAAGGCCGGCAGTGATGAGCTTGCGGCCGCCGATGATGTCCTTGCCGCGGTCGAGAGCGAACACCGAGAGGACTTGTCCGTCCTTGCAGAAGAACGCCGAGAACTGCCGGGTCGCGGTGTCTCCGCGGAGCACGATTTCGTCATGACCGGTGGCGATACCTACCGATTGCAGGCTGTGGTCGTACTGGTCCGACCAGAACCAGTGCTGGTCGGTGAACGGAGTCTGCCGCCCGAGCATGTTCTTGGCTGCGGCGGCGCCCTGCTTGATCGCGTTGTCGTGGTGCTCCACACGGACGTGTCGGTTGTAGGAGGTGTGGAAGTGACTCGCAACGTCGCCTGCGGCGTAGACGTCGGTGGCGCTGGTGCGGCAGTGGGCATCGACAAGAATGCCGTTGTCGCATGCGATCCCGGCTGCTTCGGCGAGTTCGGTGTTGGGTTGCAAGCCGACGGCGACCAGCAGTGCGCCGCAGTCGAGAACGGCCCGGTCGGTGGTGATCCGCAGACCGGAGCCGGTGTCGCGGACGGACTCCACGCGCTCGCCTGTGCGCACGTCGACACCGGCGTCGCGGTGCACTTGGGCGATGATCTCACCGAGTTCGGCGCCGAGTACCCGCTGCAGGGGAACATCCAGCATTTCCAGCATGGTCGCTTCCAGGCCGAGACCTCGCGCGGAGGCGGCTACTTCGCAGCCGATGAACCCTCCGCCGAGTACCACGACGCGGTCACCCGTGGACATGTGTTCGGCCAGGCGCCGGGCGTCCTCGATCCCACGCAGGTACAGCACCCGGTCGCTGTCGAGGTCCGGCAGTCTTCGTGGCCGGCCGCCTGTGGCCAGCAGCAGCGTGTCGTAGCCCAGGCGCCGTCCGTCGTCGAGTGTCATCGTCTTCGCCGTGGTGTCCAGTGTGGACGCTTCAGTTTCGAGGAGCAGGTCTACCTTGTTTTCGGCGTACCAGCCGACGGGGTTGATCGCGAGGTCGTCGGCAGCGACCTCGCCGGTGAGGAATTGTTTGGACAGTGGGGGACGCTCGTAGGGGGGCACCGGCTCGTTGCTGATGATGGTGAGTTGACCGTCGAAGCCTTCGGCGCGCAGCGTGCGGGCCGCTGCGCCGGCGCAGGTTCCCCCTCCGACGATCACGAAGTGCCGCGAGTCCACGGTCCTCTCCTCTGCTGGTAGTGCGCCTCGGTTGGCGGCTTGTCTCCGCGGGCTCAGGGCTCCACGGTGGTATAGAACGACACCTGCCGGTCGGCCAGCAGGGGCCGGACCCGTCGGGCGACATAGTCCTGGTAGTGCCGGCTGTCGACGTGGGCCTGGAATGCGTTGCTGTCGTGGTACTGCTCGTAGAGCACGAACACGTCTGGGTCGTCGGCGGAACGGTTGACGGTGAACCCGACACAGCCCGGTTCGGCGCGGGTCGCGACGATGTGGGGTCGCAGCGCCGCGGCGACCTCATCACCACGACCTGGTTGGACTCGGTAGTGGGCGAGTACGGCGAAGGTCGACGTACGTGCCTCCTTCCCTCGTGGGTGGCCCGGGGACTGGTCGGTATGGTCAGGGAACGTCGACTTCGACGGTGTCGTCGCTGGTGACCCGGCACGGGAAGGCCTTGAGCCGGCAGTCGGTGGGATTGACTCCGGCGCCGCTGGCGGCGTCGAACTCCCACAGATGCCGGGAGCAGGTGATCTTCTCTCCGTCGAAGTCGCCTTCGTCGAGTGCCCATTCCTGGTGCGGGCATCGGTTCTCGTAGGCGCGGACGTCACCGTCGAGGTTGACGAGCAAGACTTTCGTGCCGGCGACCTCGACGCCGGTCATCTCGCCTTCCCAGAGTTCGTCGAGTTCGATGGCCTTGCGCCATGTTCCGGTGGCTTGCGCGGAGCCCGCGTTCGTCATGAGTCTTCCTGCCTTGAGTGCCGGCC
Source organism: Amycolatopsis rubida (assembly GCF_900115345.1). GTDB lineage: Bacteria > Actinomycetota > Actinomycetes > Mycobacteriales > Pseudonocardiaceae > Amycolatopsis > Amycolatopsis rubida. Next base: position 359,410 of record NZ_FOWC01000004.1, read on the forward strand.
GCACTCGTGCGGCCGGGATTGTCGTGATCTCCGAGGTCGTGCCGCGGCGGATGGTGGCCCAGGTTGCGTCACCACCCGCCACGGCGGGACGCTCATCCGGCGGCGGTATCCGGTTGCGCGAGTCCGATCTGGTCGATCAGCTCGGCGCGGGCACGGCGTGCAGCGTCGACCATGTCCATGACGCGGTGCGGGTGTTCCGGTGCCGCGGCGAGGACATGGGCGAGCCCTTCCACGGCGGCGTCGGCCAATGGGGACCACTGATCGATCCAGCCCTGCAGGACGCTGGCGTTGCCGGGCCCTTCGGTGACCGCGAACTTGGCTAGCGCACCACTCCACCGGTCCCGGCGCTTGCTGTCGACCTGCAGGAAAGACATGAGCAGCCAGGTCAGGTCGTCGCCGTTGGCGTGCGCGATCTCGCGCAGTTGCCGCAGCAGCAGATCGTCCAGGCTGGGCAGCAGCACCAGGTTGACCGCGGTGAACGCTTCGGCCCAGTCGTAGGTGACCAGCGCGTTCTCGACTGCCTTGCGGGCTGGTTGCCAGGCCGCGTCGTTCTCCCAGATCTCCCGTTCTCCGGTGGCAAAACCCTCCTCCGGCCAGGCCATCTGCAGTTCACGGGTGCGGTAAGCGACCAGCGACACCCGGCGCAGCACGTCTGCGGCAGCGAACGTCGCGGCGTTGGTGATGTAGGCCGAGGGCGCCATGTACCCGAAGTAGGCGTGAATCTGCTGCAGCCCGTGCAGCGGGTAGCGCGTCGGGGTGAACAGCCTGGCCAGCACGCTCCGCCACCGCGGGTGCAGCCTGGCGTCGGCGTTCGAATCGGCATACTGGTCCAAGACGCCGCGGACCTTGGTCTCCTGCTCGTTCTGGACCGCCACATACTGCCGGTAGGTCATCTTGTCGGGGTCCCGGAAGCTCTCCCAGTCCTCCACCGAGAGCGGCGATCCGTCGCGATAAGTGCGGAACCAGAGGTTCGCCGGGGACGACGGGTTCTGTTCCAGTGGCGCCTTGCGCCCCTGGCGTGTGGTCCAGTTGGTTCCGTGGGTGACGATCTCGTACTCGCTGGGGCGCCGCTTGACGTCGCCGAAGGCGCTCCAGGTGCGCTGACGGCGTGGTTTCTTCGTGTTGTCGGTCATGGTCTCCTGCCTTGTCTCAGCGGACCGCCGTCTTGCGGCTGGCGCCGGTCTGCCATTCGATACGGTCGCTGGAGGTCGTGATCCGCCCGGCGAAGGAGGACAACATGCCTTCCAGCGAGCGGATCTGGAATCCGCCGCCAAGATGCTCTTGCAGGGTGGCCTCGGTGACGACCAGTTTGTCGGTGGCCTGGACCCGGACGTAGGAGCCGCGGTCGATGACCTCGATTTCGGTGTCGGGATTGTCGTCGCGGATCGCGGCGACGACCGCGTCCACTTCCTCGCACATCCGCAAGACCGGGCCCACGGCGTTGTCGATGGCCATGTCAGTCCTGCTCCTGGTAATCCACGCGAATGTGATCCATCGGGCCGATACCCGCCTGAGCCACGGTGACGTCCGCGGGAACCTCTCGGCCGTGGTGAAAAACGGCCTTGGGCAGGTCCCTGGCGCGCACCCGCCGACCTTCGACGTGGTGGGCGACGAGCCCTGCGACTTCGGTCATGGTGCAGTTGCTCATCACCGGCACGAGGATCTCGGTGAAGTCGTCGGCGAAGATCGCGTTCACCGGCACCAACTGCGGTTCGGCCGCAGTCCCGCCGGTCTCGGCCACGAGGTCCGTTGCGGTGTCGGTCATCAGCTGCCCCCTCCGGCGATGATCAGCTCCGGTGCGCCGGAGCCGGTCGCGTAGTCCCGGGCCCAGGCGTATCCGTCCGCGTCGTCGCCGGCGACATCGGGAGTGATGCCCATGTAGGCCAGCAGGCCGGGGACGTCCATCGGCTGGATTTCGCCGAGCAGGAACCGCTCGACCAGGGTGGTGTGGTTGATGTTGTCGCGGTCTTCCCACCAGATCTGACGGCAGGTCTTGGAACAGAAGTGATATGTCGTGCCGTTGTGCTTGAGCGAGTGGTTGCGCACCCGCCAGGTTCCGTCCCGGCCGTAGGTGGCATTGCAGCACGGCAGGTGACACATGTTGCACAGCCACGGAAGTGTCTCCGGCAGGGTGGCTTCCATGTTGCCGGAATTGATGGCTTCGGCCAGTACCTTCCACTTGTCGCCATAGAGTGTGTCCCAGTTCGGATACTTCTCCCGCAGCCACTCCACCGACGCGGCATCCACCCCGGCCGCGGGCTTCCACCACGTGGTCGGCCTCCAGTACCACAAGCCCATGTGCAACGAGTGGTGCCAGACGTCGAGACCTTCCATGAACTCGTCCCAGTACCACGGTTTGCGCAGCCCGTAGTCGTTGAGAGTGCGGACGAACTGGTCGACGATCCATTCCTCCATGAACTCCCGGTAGGACTGCTTGCGGTGCTCGACGGGGGTGTAGTAGTCCATCGGCGGCCCGGTCAGCGCGGAGAACGCGCGCGCGGTGAGCCAGAAGAACTTGTCCACCACCCACTGCGCGCGGACCGGATCGTGCTCGACGAGGATTTCCAGCGTCGGACCGCCCTGCTGGGAGTGGCGTGCCTCGTCGGTCTGGATCGAGGAGATCATGTTCGCGAAATTCACGTCCCCGGACTCCAGCGCGTCCGAGGAAAGCGCGACGAACTGCAGGTTGGTGAATCCGGTTTCGAACGTCATCGGCAGCTGGATGGCCAAGTCGACCGCGTTCGGCGAGATGATCATCGCGTCGAACAGGCTGCGCAAGGAGATCATGACCCAGTCGTTGGTGTGGAACGCTTTCTGCGTCCAGTCGTACTGCGGGTCCTTGCCGACGAATTCGTGGCCGAAGAACATCGTGATCTGGGCGTGCCGGATCTCGTCCAAGGCTCCGAAGATCGCCATGTTCTGCCAACCGGGGTTCAGCCCGAATCGGGCCATTCGCAGCTCACCGATGAGGCCGGCGTATTCCACGAGGCTGACACCGCCGTAGTGCATCTTCGTCGCGGACTTCCAGCCCTCCGACAGCGTCTCGAACGCGGTGGAGCGCTGCAACGCGGCTTTGACAGCGTAAGCCGCGCCCTCCTTGTCGTGCTGGGTGGAGACGTATTCGGGGTAGACGACCTTGTAGCTTTCCTCCCAGGCGTCCCACGCTTCGCGCGGGACCTTCCCGGTGCCGCTCTGCCAGTCCGGATAGACGGTCTCGTCGTCGACGAAGCTGTAGGTCCAGGCGACATCACGCACGATGTCTTGCCACTCTTCCCTCTTCAACAGGGTCATCGCTGTCCTTTCTCGTTAGTCGACTTCGAGGTGACCGAGCTGGCGGTAGATGCTCGCGTTGTCCCAGTACGCGGTGATCGAGTCGATCAACCCGTCCTCGTCGACGTGGAGCACGAACAGATGCGGTTCGGAGAACACCCGTCCCCGCGGAGCGATCACACCCCACGGGCCGGCCTGCGTACCGCCGATGACAACTTCGGCAGCGACATCACCGTGAGCGTCTGCGGTGATCGTCTTGACGGTGTTGGTCAGATCGGGGAACGCGCCGATCAGGCCCACCCACATCGGCTTGCCGATGGTGCGGACCTTCCCGTCACCGCGCAGGACACGCTGTTTGCCCCACATCTCGAACGGCACGTAATGGAAGTCCGCGCCGGGTGTGCACAATGTGACCATCGCGTTGACGTCCTGGTCGCGGTAAGCGGCGAAGAACGCCTCCACTGTCTCGGTCGCGGTGCGCCTGTCACTGGCCTGCTCGCTGGCCACAGTCATGGTGTTTGCGTCCTTCCCGGATCAAACGATGGACAGTTGATCGAGGCGTTTCACGGCCAGGCGGCGGTAGAGCTGGTTCTGGCACCAGAACGCCTTGATCGTGGTGATCCGCCCATCGGCGATGGTGAACACCCACACCTGGTCGAGGTCGAGATGCTTCTCCTGGTTGATCACACCGAGGTAGCTCGCGGTCTGGGTGCCTTCCAGCGTCAGCTCGGCGATAACCGTTCCGTCGGCCCCAGTGAACGACTTGCGCACCGTCAACCGCAGGTCCGGGAACGCCGCGACGGTGGCGGCGATGAACTCGCGACCCTGCTTCTCGGCGGTGCCGAGAACTCCTGCCGGGGGGATCTCGACCCTCGCGTCCTGTGCGAGCCGTCCCAGCGCCGCGTCGACATCGCCGTCGGCGAAGGCGCGCAGGAACTCCTCGGCGACCTTGCCTGGCTCCTGGCTCACCGTGCTACTCCCATCTGCTGCGTTCTCCTCGTTGCTGCCGGCCTGTTCGGAGCGGGTATTCCGGCCGCGCGTGAACAGGGACTTGATTCCCATGCCGATGTCCTCCTACAGCACTTCGAGTGCTTTGAGCACCGCGTCCGCCGCGGCGTCGGCCGAGTTCGGGTTCTGTGCGGTGATGAGGTTGCGGTCGACCACGACGTGCGATGTCCAGGCCGCCGGGGAGTCGTCGAATACCGCACCGGCGCCCTTGAGCGCGGTCTCCAGCCACCACTGCATCCCCGCCTTGCCCTGCGGAGTCTGCGCCTCCTCCTCGTCGGTGAACGAGGTCATCCGATAGCCGTCGAACAGCCACTGCCCCTCACTGTTGGCTCCGGCGGAGAGCAGGAACGCAGGGCCGTGGCACAGGGACGCGATCGGTGCGTTCTTCTCGTGCAGTACCCGCAGAATCCTTGTCACGTCGGGGTTGTCGGCCAGATCGACCATCGGGCCGTGCCCGCCGGGAACGAACACCGCGTCGAACTCGGCCAGCTGGGCGTCGGAGAGCTCGGCGAGGTTCACCGGATGCTGGAATCCGGTGATCTCGGCCAGTCGCGCCGCAACCCGGTCGGACTCGGCCTGTGCGTCGGCGTTCACCGCGGCGACGGCGTCCTCGACGTCAGCCTTGCTCAGCGGGCCCGCGAGGCCGTCGTCGATCAGGACCTCGGCGAACGGACGGTCGCCGAGCCAGGTGATCTGTGCGGCTTTGTTGATCAGCTCACGGGCACCCGCATCGTCCAGGCCGTGGTCGCGCAACGCGAAGTAGACCCTGCGCGCCGCGGCCAGCCCGAGTTCGGTCATGTGCCGCAGGGTCAGGCGGATGTCGTCCACATCGTGGGCGAAGGTGCGAGTGATCGAGGCGAGGAAGTCCTCGTCCTCGTCGGGGTAATGGAAGAACGGCTCGAGACCGTAAGGGTCGGCCAGCGGTGGCCTCCCGTCGGCGGTGGTGACCACGACCTCGACTCCCGCCTCGGTGAATCGCTCGTACGGGGTCAGCGCCTCCTCGGCGAAGTAGCCGGTGACGTGCGTCGAGCCGTCAGCGAAGGTCAACTCGCGGGCGCTGGAGACCAGAAACAGGACACGGGGCATACGGAACTCCCAAGGCAGCGACGTTGCTTGTGATCAGCAACACTAGGGAGGTGGCCTGCGGCTGCCTACGCACATTTCTGCTGAAGAGTTGCCCATTTCTCTCGACCGCAACGTGCAGGTCCTGCGGGCGCAACGGTCACACTCCGCGTTGTTCGGGTGGCACATCCTCGGCGCGCACCGCCGCGACACAGGGCGGGTCGCGGGGGTGAGGTCATCCACCGTGCCCAGATGGGCCTTGGTAGCGGCCATCGCAGCAGCGCGGGTTGCCGATTGTCGCTGAGTTCTTTCGGATTCCGCCGCAGCTGCCCCGCCGGCCGCTCGACGCTCGTACCGTCGGCGATGCTCTGCGCATTTGCGCGCACAATTTCAGGGAGGTTGTTCCATGACGTCGGTACTGCTGGCCGTGACCGGATCCGACCACTGGACGTTCGCCGACGGCACCAAGCACCCGTGCGGCTACTGGCCGGAGGAACTGGCCGAGCCCCATCGGATCTTCCGGGAGGCCGGACTGGACATCACGGTGGCCACCCCCGGCGGAGTGGTGCCGACCGCGGACGAGGCCGGGTTCACCCCGGAGATGAACAACGGTTCGGCCGAGACCGGGCAGAAGCTGCGTGGCTACCTCGCCGGTATCGCCGGCGAGCTGTCCACACCGAAGGTGCTGGAGGAGCAGCACGCCGGGGACTTCGACGTCATCTTCGTCCCCGGCGGGCACGGGCCGATGGAGGACCTCGCGGCTTCTCCGGCGTTCGGAGCGCTGGTCCGGGAGTTCGCCGACGCGGGCAAGCCGGTCGCCGCGGTGTGCCACGGTCCGGCGTCGCTCCTGCCGGCCAAGGACGATGCCGGGAAGTGGTTGTTCGAGGGCTATCAGCTGACCGCGTTCACCAACATCGAAGAAGGCCAGGTCGGCTATGCCGACAGGGCGGCGTGGTTGCTGGAAGACCGGCTCAAGGAATACGGGGCGACGTTCAGCAACGCCGACCAGCCCTGGGGACCACATGTCGTGGTCGACCGAGGGCTCTACACCGGACAGAACCCGGCTTCCTCACAGCCACTGGCCGACCGGCTGGTTCAGGACCTGACCGCTTGACGATCCTCAGGGACCGCTCACCACCCCGGCCGGTCCGATCCGCGGGTGTGGTCCTCCGCCATGAAGCGGCGGACCACACCCGTATCTCCAGGTCTCCGGACCCAGAAATTCTGTGCAGACAACAGGCTAGGGGCTCCCCGGCGCCTGTCATGCGGTCCTGAAGCGCCGGCTCCCGGGTCGGATGTCGTCAGTCCTGCGGACGTGGACCGTGTCGCGGTCCCCCGGTGAAATGCTTGTGCGGGGCGGCCGGCAGATAGGTTTCTGGTCGAACCTGGTCCGGAAGGCGAGGACTTCCTCGGACCGGCACCGGCCAGCCACGGAGGTCGGAATCCCTGCCGCCGACAGACCTCCGGAGTAGCGCCGCACGTCGTGGCGCTCTGGTACTCGTGCCCAAGTCGCTGTCGGCACTTGGTGCGAGCACCAGAGCCGACAGCGTGCGGTCCTGCCGCTGAACCTGCTTCTCGTGCGCCCTGTCCAGGGCTCGCGGCGGCAACCGTGCGCGGCCAGCACGGTCCACCGCCATTTCGTCCGGCCTTGCGATCCGAGGATGCCGGCGGCCGAACATCCGGCCCATCGCGACCCGGACAGCCCAGGTCGGGCCCTTCAGCCCAGCGTGAACGGATCGCGGGTGTCGCCGGTCAGTTCGACCCAGATCGACTTGGTCTCCGTGTATTCGTAGACAGCATCGATCCCGTTCTCCCGGCCGACGCCACTGTATTTCAGGCCGCCGAAGGGGACGTTCGGTCCGACGGTCCGGTAGGCGTTGATCCACACCGTCCCGGCCCGCAGCCGGTGCGCGACGCGGTGCCCGCGGTGGATGTCCTTGGTCCACACCGACCCCGCCAGGCCGTAGCGGGAGGCGTTGGCCAGCGCAATGGCCTCGTCCTCGGTGTCGAACGGCAGCACCGTGAGCACGGGCCCGAAGACTTCCTCGCACACGATCTCGCTGGTCGGGGCGACCCCGGTCAGCACGGTCGGCCGGATGAAGAACCCGCCGAGTCCGGAATCGGGTCCACCTCCGGTGGCGATGGTGGCGCCCTCCTTCCGGGCGGCGGCAAGCATGCCGGTGACCTTCTCGAACTGCGGGGCGTTGGCCATCGGGCCCATCTCGGTGGCCGGGTCGGCGGGGTTTCCCAAAGTGATCGTCTCGGCGCGGGCGACGACTTTCGCGACCAGTTCGTCGTGGACCGAGCGGTGCACCAGCAGCCGCGCGCCGGCCATGCAGGTCTGCCCGGAAGCGGCGAACACCCCGGCGATCACGCCGTTGGCGGCGGCGTCGATATCGGCGTCGGGAAACACCAGCTGAGCCGATTTGCCGCCGAGTTCGAGGGTGACGCGGGAAAGGTGGTCGGCGGCGGCGTGGGCGACGCTGATCCCGGTCGTGGTGGAACCGGTGAACGCGACCTTGTCCACATCGGGGTGAGCGGCGAGCGCCTGACCTGTGGCCGGGCCGTATCCGGTGATCACGTTGAACACGCCGGGCGGGAACCCGGCCTCCTCCACCAGTGCGGCAAGTGCGATCGCGGTGATCGGGGTGTGATCGCTGGGTTTGACCACGAAGGTGCAACCTGCCGCCAACGCGGGGGCCAGTTTCCAGGCCAGCAACAGCAACGGCGAGTTCCAGGGCACGATCGCAGCGACCACACCGAGTGGCTCGTGCCGGGTGTAGGCGAAGAAGTTCGGTTTGTCGCTGGGAATCGCGGAGCCTTCGAGTTTGTCCGCCAGCCCAGAATAATAGTAGAACCATTGCGGGATATACGACAACTGCCCGGACATCTCGCGCAGCAGCTTGCCGGAGTCGCGGGTTTCCAGCACGGCCAACGTGTCGGCGTCGCGGGCGATGAGGTCACCCAGACGCCGCATGAGCACGGCCCGTTGAAAGCCAGTCATCGCACCCCAGGGGCCGGACAGCGCGGCACGAGCGGCGGCGACCGCGGCATCCACATCGGAGGCGCCGGCGTCCGGGGCGCTGGCCCAGGCCTTCTGTGCGTAGGGGTCGAGCGTGTCGAACCGGGCGCCGGAGTGCGCCTCGACGCGCTCACCGTTGATGACCATCTGATAATAGGCGACCTCCGCCGCGGTGACCGGAGCGTCGGTGGTGGTGGACATGATCGGCAGTCTCCTCGTAGTCAGGTGGATCGCTTGATCGGCGCTGGGGATCTCGGATGCGGTGGTCAGGGCATGGTGCGGACGCGGCTGGTGGCTCGGTCGACCTGCAAGGCCACGGCGGTGCGCTGGGTTTCGGCGTACGCGCGCGGGGTCACGCCGAAGTGGCGTTTGAACTCGGTAATGAAGTGCGACAGGCTGGTGTAGCCGACCTCACGGGCCACCTCACTCACGCTCAGGCCCTCCTCGACGAGCAAGGTACGGGCCCGGTCCAAACGCATCCGTTTGACGAACTGGTACGGAGACATGCCGGTCACTTCCCGGAACAAGTGTGCGAAGGCCGAGGGGCTCATCGCGACGTGGTCGGCGAGATCGGCGACGGTGACCGGTTCGTTCATGTGTTCCTGGACATAGCGGATCACTTGTGAGACGGGGTTGAGTTCGTGCTCGGTGGCCGCCGCCGCGAGCAGGCGGGAACACTGCTCAGCCTGCAAGAGCCGGTAGCAGATCTCCTGCAGATACATCGGTGCCAGCACCCGGCGGTCGGCACCGGAGGTGATCGAACGCAGAAACCGCAGGATCGCACCCGTCAATGGAATATCCACAGTAGACACATACGCGGGAGCGACCGGAGGAGACACCGGTCGGTGAAAAGTGGTAGTGGAGCGCTCCAGCATGTCGGAGGACACCTGGCGCACAATGCCGGGATCGATCTGCAGCACGAACGACAAGAACGGCTTCTCCGCACTGGCTTCAAGGATCTCAGCCTGGAATCGCTGGCCCCGGGTGAAAACCAAATAGCGGAACGGGTCGTAGAAGTGGTCGATACCGCCCTCGACCGCGACGCGTTTGCGTCCCTGTGCGACGAAACAGAGCGCCAACGACCGGACCTCGTCCCACTGCGGAACCATCGGCGAGGTGAATTTGTACACCGTCAGGCCCTGCCACACCGACCGGTTGGGGCCCACCTGGGAGGCGGCGGCGGAGATTTCGGCGATGAGATCACCGACAGTGAGCCGCTCCTCGGGGAACAAGTCTGATGTCGACACTGCCGCCACCTCCACGATGAGGGTTGTTGCACTCGTGCTGTACCACAGCCGGAGACCGCCGGCTCGCGTGTCAGGACAGGATCACCGCGCACCGCCACAGCAGCACCGGACGCAGCCGACCAGCCGGCCCGGCCCGGGCGTCAACCTCAACACGCAGCCACGCCAGCCCGCCTCCGGTGACGAGCGGCTCGGTGGATTCCACGGTCACCGTGCTGGCGAGCGAGTCGCCCTCGCGCACGGGGCCGACGTGATCGCAGCCGTCCCAGCCGGCGACGGTGACGATGTTGGGTATCGCACGGCTGACCTGCGCCAAGGCCAGCCCGATGGTGTGCCCGCCGTACACCAAGCGCTGCCCGCCTGCGGCGATCTCGTCATGATGCACCGTCGCGATATTCAAGGTTAATCGCGCCAATTCCGGTGCCGAGGACACGACGTCGGCACCGACGACCTTCCACTGGCGACCCACCCCGATGTCGGTGAAATGCTCACCGCCTCGCACCTGCCGCCGGAACAGGTCCAGTCGCCAGTGCGCGACCGCCGCGGCGAACTCCGCCGGGCCGGGCCGGACACCGACAGCATCCAGATCGTCGCGATGGCCGGTATCAGCGGCGGGGTCACCGAGCGGCAGCATCGCGCAGCGCCAGAAATCCAGCACCGGGCGGTGTTCCTGATCTACCGTGCTGACCCGCGGGACAGCCAGTCCGGTAGGGCGGCGCTCAGGACGGGGCCGGTTCTGCCGCAGCGCGACGACCTCGGTGGCAGTGGTCAGCGTGTCGCCGATCATCGGAAATCGACGGAACACGAAACCGCGGTAGAACAGGTTGGCCCGCACGTGATGCGTCGGAAGTGTCGACTGCCCGATCGCGACATCCCACACCAGCGCCGGGTGCACCAGCGATTCTTGACCCACCACCGCGGCCGCCAGGCGATCATCCGGCGGCAACCGCAGCCGGTCGCCGACGATCGCCTGATGGGTCACCGCGTGCCCGTTGCTCAGGGCCACCGATGGAGCGGTGTCGAAGACCTGTCCGACAGCCAGCTGTTCGAAGAACGGGCCCTGTGCGGCCACCAACGGTCCCGCCGCCTTGGTCATAGGCACGCTGCTGACCACTCTTCGACTCCTCGTTGCTGTCGATGTCCGACCCAGTCCAGATATGTACGGCCAATTCTGCGGAGAGTCTTCCTTAGGGGCGTGGCACTGTCAACACGCGATGGCGTTCGCGCGCTGACCCGCATTGAGACGGCCTGCCACGATTCAATGCAGACCATCGAGGATGGAGGTGAGTCAGAGGCATCGGTGGTTCGTCTCATCGGACGTTGACAGGCCAGGCCTGCCCTTGCAGTATTGGCCGTACATTAATGCTCATCGGGGCCCAAGCAGGCCGGCGGCGACGTCAGGCACTCACCGCTCGGGTGGGCCTTTCACCAAGCAGGATCCGGGAGTTGAGGATGGAATCGACCGCCGAGACGTTGGCGCGGTGGGCGCACGACTACGTGCCAGACACCGACGACCTCGAACTGGCGCAGCGTTCGCTGCTCGACACGATGGCCGTCACGCTCGCCGCCCGCCACGATGACCTGGTGAGGCTGTCGGCGGGGCTCCCGGACGCGGCGCGCTGGGCGGCGGTCGGTCACGTACTGGATTTCGACGACCTGCACATGGAGTCCACCACCCACATCAGCGTGGTCTGCGTGCCGGCGACGCTCGCCGTCGGCGGCGACGCCCGCGCCTACCTCGCCGGCGCCGGGGTCATGGCTCGGCTCGGGGTGGCGCTGGGGTGGTCGCACTACGCCAGTGGCTGGCACACGACCTGTACTGCCGGTGCTCCGGCGGCCGCGGTCGCGGCGGCGGTCGCGCTGGACCTGTCGTCCGAGCAGATCGCCACGGCAATCGCTCTGGCCGTACCGGCCGCGGGCGGGGTGCAGCGGGCATTCGGGTCCGCGGGCAAGTCCCTGCAGGTAGGCTTCGCCGCCGACGCCGGCGTGCGTGCCGCCCGGCTCGCCGCCGCCGGAGCCGTCGCCGACCCGGCCGCGCTGGACGCCTGGCTCCGGCTGGTCGGCGGTGATCCCGGCCGCGTCGACACGGCGGGCCCGGCGATTCCTGGTGGCCTGGCGATCAAGATGTTTCCCTGCTGCTACGCGTTGCAGCGCCCGATCAGTGCATTACGCGAACAACTCCCCGAAGGAATCGCACCGTCCGCCGTGACCGGCATCGAGGTGAACACTCCGGAGGGGACGGTGCGGCCGCTGATCCACCGTCGGCCCAGTACTGGATTGCAGGGCAAGTTCAGTCTGGAGTACGCCATCGCCGCCGCGCTGCTGGATTCCCGGCCCGGCTTCGAGAGCTTCACCGACCGCGCCGTGACCAGGCCGGAGGCCCAGCGCTTGCTGCAGCTGGTGAACCTGACCGCGGCTCCGGGCGGCGACGGGCTGCTCGCCGGCCACGTCGACATCGTCCTCACCCTGCACGACGGCACCCAACACGCGGTGCGCCAACAGCTGCCGCCCGGTTCCCCAGCGCGACCGCCCTCGGCTCAGGACATGCGCGCCAAGGCCGCCGACTGCGGCCCCGACATACCCACCCTGCTCACCGAGCTGGACTGGGCGCGCGCGGCGGCCATCCTGGCCGACCAGCTGCCAGCCGTGCCGGCCACGTTCTCGCTGACACGTCGAGGAGCCGCCTGAGATGACCGAGCACCTGCGCCCCGCCTCGGCCGCTGTACCGCGCGCGGCTTCGGGAGATACGCCGCTTGCCCTGCCGTTGGCCGGGGTGACCGTGGTCAGCTTGGAGCAGGCTGTCGCGGCACCGTTCGCCACTCGCCAGCTGGCAGACCTCGGCGCCCGCGTGATCAAGATCGAACGGCCCGACGGCGGGGATTTCGCCCGCCGCTACGACGAGTCCGTCCAGGGGCAGTCCAGCTACTTCGTGTGGCTCAACCGCTCCAAGCAGTCCCTGACCCTGGACGTGAAGAACCCCGACGGGCGCGCGGTGCTGGAGGAACTGCTCGGCGAGGCGGACGTCCTGGTACAGAATCTCGGCCCCGGCGCCGCCGCACGGCTGAGTATCGACGCGGCGTCGCTGGCCGCGCGGCACCCGCGAGTGATCCCCTGCACGATCTCCGGCTATGGCACCGACGGACCGTGGGCCGACCGCAAGGCCTACGACCTACTCGTGCAGTGCGAAACCGGGCTCGTGTCGCTGACCGGCAGCCCCGAGGAGATGGCCAAGGCCGGCATATCCGTGGCCGACATCGCCGCCGGAATGTACGCCTACAGCGGCATCCTCACCGCCCTCTACCAGCGCGCCATCACCGGCTCGGTCGCCGCGGTCGAGGTGTCGCTGTTCGAAGCGCTGGCCGAATGGATGGGCTCCCCGGCCTACTACACCCAGTACAGCGGACAGCAACCGGCGCGAGTCGGCGCCCAGCACGCCACCATCGCGCCCTACGGCCCCTTCACCACTGCCGAGGACCAGACCGTGCTGCTGGCCATCCAGAACGAACGCGAATGGCACGCGTTCTGCCGGATCGCCCTCGACGACCCCGCACTGCCCCAGGACCCGAGGTTCGCCACGAACTCGGCCCGCGTGGCCCACCGCGACCAAGTCAACAGCGTGATCGCGGCCCGATTCGCCGCCCTGGACACCGACACCGTCCTGACGCTGCTGGACAAGGCCGGAGTCGCCAACGCCCGGCTCAACACCGTCGCCCAGTTCCTCGACCACCCTGTCCTCGCCGGACGCAACCGCTGGCGCACTGTCGCCACTCCCGGCGGCGACATCCAGGCCCTCCTCCCGCCCACCAGCCTCACCGGCCTCGATCCCGCCATGAACCCGGTCCCAGCCCTGGGCGAGCACACCGAGGACATCCTGCGCGGCCTGGGCCGCACCGACACCACCATCGCCGCCCTGCGCACCAACGGCGTCATCTAACCCACCCACCGGATTTTCCGGCACCGTCCGACACTTCCCGACAAGGATCCCTGTGAGCACCCTCAACGAAGAAGAACAGGCGATCGTCGACACCGTGCGCGACTTCGTCGACCGTGACGTCCGCCCGGCCGCCCACGATCTCGAACACGCCAACGAATACCCCGAGAAACTCATCGAGCAAATGAACCAACTCGGCATCTTCGGCCTGGCGATCCCCGAACCCTACGGCGACGTCGCCGTCTCCACCCCCTGCTACGTCCAGGTCACCGAACAGCTCGCCCGCGGCTGGATGAGCCTGGCCGGCGCCATGGGCGGACACACCGTCGTCGCCAAGCTCATCCTGACCTTCGGCACCGATCAACAGAAACAGCGCTACCTGCCGAAGATGGCCAGCGGCGAAATCCGCGCCACCATGGCGCTGACCGAGCCCGGCGGCGGCTCCGACCTGCAAGCCCTGACCACCAGCGCGCGCCACGACGGCGAGCACTACGTCGTCAACGGCGCCAAGACGTGGATCACCAACGCCCGCCGCTCACAGCTCATCGCACTGCTCTGCAAAACCGACCCCCAGGCCGAACCCCAGCACCGGGGTATCAGCATCCTGCTCGTCGAACCCGGCGACGGATTCGCCGTGTCCAAGGACCTGCCGAAACTCGGCTACAAGGGCGTCGAGAGCTGCGAACTGTCCTTCACCGACTACCGCGCCCCTGCCGACACGCTGCTCGGCGGGCAGGAAGGCCACGGGTTCACCCAGATGATGAAGGGCCTGGAGATCGGCCGCATCCAGGTCGCCTCCCGCGCCCTCGGCGTCGCCCGCGCCGCCCTCGACGACGCCCTGCGCTACGCCCAGGAACGCGAATCGTTCGGCAAGCCGATCTGGCGCCACCAGTCCATCGGCAACTACCTGGCCGACATGGCCACCAAATACACCGCCGCCCGCCAGCTCGTGTTGTTCGCCGCCGAGCGCTACGACGCCGGAGACCGCTGCGACATGGAAGCAGGTATGGCCAAGTTGTTCGCCTCGGAAACCGCGATGGAAATGGCGCTCAACGCGGTACGAGTCCACGGCGGCTACGGCTACTCCACCGAATTCGACGTGGAACGCTACTTCAGGGACGCTCCACTGATGATCGTCGGTGAAGGAACCAACGAGATCCAGCGTAATGTCATCGCCTCGCAACTCGTCGCCCGTGGAGGAGTCACCACATGACCAGCGCAACCACCCGCCTACCGGCTCACCGCGCTGACACCGACACCACCAGTGCGGACCATGAGCCACAGCAGGATGGCGCGAGCATCAAGGAACAGGCAGGCGAAGCAGCCTACAAAGTACTCGCCCGCATGTTGCGCACAGCGATCCTCCAACGCCGCTATGCCGACGGCGCGCGCCTGCCCACCGAAGCCGAACTCGCCGCCGAATACCAGGTCAGCCGCCAAACCGTCCGACGAGCGTTCCACGACCTCGTCGCCGAAGGCATGGTCCACCGCGTCCCTGGCCGCGGCACGTTCGCCGCCCCCCGCGACGGCCAGTACCTGCGGCAATTCGGCTCCATCGAAGACCTCATGGGCCTGTCGCTGGACACTCGGCTCGAAGTCCTCCGCCCCCTGCGCCGCCAAGTCAACGTCGAGGCCGCCAGCCGGCTACGGCTCGACAGCGATGCCGTCCACACCCTCGTGTTCCGCCGCACCCACAACGCCGAACCCTTCTGCCACACCACCGTCCACCTGCACCCGGCAGCCGGCGCAGCTCTCGGGGAGATCCCCGAGCTGACCGAACCGGGGGCTACCAGCGACGTCACCATCATCGGCCTGCTCGACACCCGGTTGCCCGCTCCGATCGCCGAAGCAGAGCAGAGCATCACCGCGGCCGCGGCCACCGACACCCTCGCTGAGGCCCTCGGCTGTCCACCCGGTGCGCCTTTACTCCGAGTCGATCGGATCTACCTCGCCACTGACGGCCAACCCGTCGAACTCGCCATCAGCCACTTCCTGCCCGAGCAATACTCCTACCGCGTCAAACTCCGCCGCAGCATGTAGCCGATCGCGTTTGACCCCGCCTCGCCCTGCTGCGCCTCCACCAACTCGCCGTTGGCGGCCTTCATCGCAACGCCGTTTGCGCTCAGAGCGTCCGTCGTGTCTTCGCCCGCCGGTCCAGAGTCCCACAAGCTGTCGCCGACCAGAATCACGTCGCCCGATCAGTCCTCGTGCCCATTCCACCTAGTCGTCGACGATATGTGCGAACTGGTCAGCCGAAGGGAATCCCTCCCCGATCTCCGAATTGCAAGCCGCCACGCGAGCTGACCTATCCAAGCTCGACGCCACGCGACTGGATGCCCCGCGCCCTGCCGAGGGGCGCGGTCAACAACGCATGCGAGAAGTAACCGCGCGCGCGGTGCCGCCTCGAATCGGAGCATCGCTCGCGGAGTGCCTGGACTCGCTCACTGCGCAACTGCCCGAACTCCGGGAATCCGGCGGCGAGCAAGCTGGGGATGAGTAGAACTACTCATCCGCCTCTTGAGTAGTTGCGCCTGAGTGCGCGGGTAGGTTCACCCGACTGAGCCCACAGTCGTGTATAGCCTGGTCTTTGGTCCCATATCCTGTGACGGAATGGTCACGGGGAGGGATCGAGTATGGGTTTCATGACGGTGCCAGACGCCCTGCGCGGGGCACGCAGCGCCGCTGGCGAGAAGGTGGGCAGTCTGCGCGGCACGAATTACGCGGAGCCGGTCGGCCGGGTGGCAGGCGCGATGCCCGGCGGATGCGCAGCGCCTGCCGCCGCGCACTGTCAGGACGCCTTGTCCGCCACCTTCACCGAATGGTGCACAGAAGCCCAGCGTCTCGCCGATAACCTCGGCGTAGCAGCCGACCGGTATCAACAGGGCGACCACACGGCCGCCGGGGTGTTCCCGTCTGTCGCGCCGACGATGCATGGGCCGGGCTGATGGTGTCGCTCGCCGATGTCCGCGCATGGAATCATGGCGCGTTGGACGAAATCTGCTCACTCTTGCAAGCCCGGACGCAGGTCCTCGTCAATGACGGGGACGACTACGGCAAGGTCTTGCCGGTCGAGTGCTGGACCGGGCCTGCCGCCGACAACGCGGCCGGCCAGCACTGCGCGTTGATGCGGCAACTCGACACGATCGCCGCCGGAGCCGCCGCGCTGGGCAAAGCCATCGGACAGGCAGCCGACACCATCTTGGGAGTCCAGAGCGCGCTGAAGAATGCCGATGAACTGGCCCGCAAGTACGGGTTCGCGATCACCGCAGACGGCGCGATCGTCTGCATCTACGCAGGTCAGCCGCCGCCTGAGCTGCATCCTCAAGACCGGGCACGCGCAGAGGCGCAGTTGACCGACGAGGTCGCGCAGATCCTGCGCACCGCGAACGACATCGATGCCGACCTCGCGTCAGTGCTCGACCGCGCAGCGGCCGGTCAGTTCGGCACTGGAGACGAATCCACTATCGCCGCCGCTGCCGCAGACGGCGTGAAAGACCCTGGTCTCACACTGCCCGAACCACCGCCCAACGCGACCCCGTCGCAAAACGCCGCATGGTGGGCCACCCTCTCCGCAGCGGGACGGAACATTCTCATCCGCGACCGACCCGGCGCGATCGGGGCGATGAACGGCCTGCCCGCAGTCGACCGCGACCGCGCGAACCGGATTTCCCTCGACCGCGATTACCAGGACTTGCAGCACCAGCGGGACGACATCCGCCACCGGCTGGACGGAATGAAACGCAGTGATCCGCAACAGCAGGAAGAATACATATCCCTGGACCGACAACTAGACGCGCTGAACAGCAAGATCACCGGCATGGACCAGATTAAGAACCGCCTCGACCATGCCTTGCCCGGGCAGCCCACCGCATACCTGCTGGGCATCAACTCCGCTAACTCCGGGCAAGCCATCGTCGCCATCGGCGACCCAGATAGTGCCGCCAACGTCGCGACCTACGTCCCCGGCACCACCGCCGGACTTAACCATGGCATGGCCACCGACATCTATCGCTCAGACGCGATGTTGGCCGCGGCGAACAAAGCGGGATCGCCCTCGACGTCCGTGATTACCTGGGTCGGATATGACGCGCCACAGAGCATCGTCCCCGACGCCGCAAGCACGGGCTTCGCCAACAACGCCGAACACCCACTCCGCGACTTCCAAGGCGGGCTCGGAGCCGCCCATCACGGCCCTATGAACAGCACCGTGATCGGACACAGCTACGGCACCACGGTCGTCGGCCAGACCGCCCGCGACCTCGGCTTGCCCGCCAACAACGTCGTCATGGTCGCCAGCCCCGGCGTCGGCGTAGACCACGCGAACCAGCTCCATCTCGACGGAATCCCGCAAGACCAAGTCGGGCAGCACGTCTACTCCACTAAATCCGTCACCGACCCCATCCCTGCTCTCACAAACTTCGACGGACCTGACATCGGACTTGACAACGTCGACCCCCTCGGCCCCGACCCCACCACTGACTGGTTCGGTGGACAAACATTCAACTCCGACGCTGGCAATCCGCTTACTTCCCACAGCGACTACTGGCAAGATCGGTCCTCCTCCTTGCGCAGCATGGGCAACATCATCGCCGGAAACAAACCATGAACTGGAATCACACTCGCAACCCAAATCGGCGCTTATCGATTGCTGCGTCGAGTTTAATCCTGCTGACACTGACCGCCTGCGGAGGAGCGTCCATGCAGCCGACAGACACCGCCGATCAAGCGCGAGAAAAAGCACAGGCCGCAGTGCACGCTGCCGCGGCTGCAATCTTCCCTGCCGGGTACAAACTTGCGGATAGCCCGCTCCAGTCAAGGCCATGCACTGATGATTCCAACCAGCCAACGGGCCAAGTCAGCGTAAGCGCCGACTTCTGGGTGGATGGACCCGATCGTTCTCAAAACAATAAGTACTACGATAACCTTAAAAAGTGGTGGAGCGAGAATGGCTGGTCACTTGAAACCGACAGCCGTCCACGAGACCTATTCGCTAATGCTCAGCGTGACGGCTACCTCATGAGCCTTGAAGGCACTGCGACCGGCCCGAACAAGGAGCGCCTGAACATCGGTGCAAGTTCCCCGTGCGTCTGGCCCAACGGCACGCCCGAACCTGCATCGTGACCTCGAAGCAGCTCCGCGTAAGAGGGGCATGAACGAGGGCGGGCTCTCGACCAGGAGAGTTGACCTGTTCCCCACATCCGAATAGCCGCACGCACGTTCCCCAAGAGATAAGGCGTGGCTTTCGCAGTCGACGTCAGCGCACAAACTCGGCGCGGTTCGGGTGGTCCGCTGGACGGTCAGGTACCGCAGGCATAACACGCGCTAGACTGTTGTGAGTTGTCGTACTTGGTGGTCGTCCGGGCTCGCCAGGCGGAGTCGGTCTGCCAGCAGCTCTTCCAATGCGGATACAGCGTCGGCCGGGTCGCCTGCCCGGCCGCGCCAGGTCGCGAGGGCGGCGCGGGCTGCCAACGTATGAGGGTGTTCCTGGCCTAGAACGCGCAACTGGTTGGCAAGGAGTTCTTCGGACGCGGCCGCGGCACCGGCAGGGTCGCCCGCCAGGCCGCGCGAGTTCGCGAGGGCGGCGCTGCCGTTCAAGGTATCGGGGTGGTCCGGGCCCAGCACGCGCAGCTGGTCCGACAACAGCTCCTCGAACTCGGAGACAGCACCGGCCGGATCGCCTGCCAGGCCGCGCCAGGTCGCGAGGCTGTGGCGTGTGGTCAACGTGTCAGGGTGGTCCGGGCCCAGCTGGCGTGTGACGGTGGTGCAGAGGCGCTGGAAGTGTTCCCTGGCGTCGGCGGCCAATCCGATGTTGCCCAGGCTCTTCCCTGCACGCCGAAATACCTCGTGCCCGGCAGGCTCCCACGGGTGGTCGCTTCCCGTCTCGGCGAGCGCGGCGGCGTTGGCACGCAGCATCTGTCCCAGCAGTGCGTCCCGTTCGTCGTTCGGTCAGATCTGCAGGAGCGCGTCTGCTGCCGTCCGCGCCAGGTCCCGACACCGTCCGCTCGGCAATGCGTCGCAGGTAGCGCGCTGAACCATTGCGTGCATCCGCACAATCCCCTGCCGCAGGTCGCGGGTGATCAGATTCAACCGGTGCAGGCACCCCAGTCCGTCCCGCGCAAGCTCCGCGGCGGCCTCGCCTCCCGTACGAGCCGCAACGAACTGGACGACTGCGGAGGACGCGAACAGCGCGGAGGGAATGCCGTTGGGGCCCAGCACACTGGACACCTCCAGCAACCCCCGCCGGTTCCAGCCGGTCGGCTTGCTCCACCGACAACGACCATGTGGTCGCCACCGTGGCGCGGTGATCGTCGGGCAGCCCCTCAGACTCGGGCAGCAGCGACGTCAGGCGGCGCTGGCGATCCTTCCAACGGCTGCGATAGTCAGCGCAGGACAGGTCCCAGTCCAGCATGTACGCACGGCTTGCGCCAGCGCCAACGGCAGACACCCCAACTCGACCGCCAACTCAGCCGAGCCCTCGACCAGGTGCGGCTGGTCGGCCAGCGCCGTGCGCAAATAGGCCGCCGCTTCTTCCGCAGTGAACACGTCGACCTCGACCAGGCGTCGACCTTGCGTCCGCAGCGCGGCGTCGCGGCGGCGAGTGGTCACCACCACCCACCCGCTCGCACTGGCCGGCGGCCACAAAACCCGCAGGTCAGCCGGGTTCTGAACATCATCCAGCACGATCAGCCACCGCGCCGAGGCGGCGGCGAGCCATTCCAGCAACCGTCGCGCACCCTGCTCGGGATCCGGGTCCTCGACTCCGGTCAAATCTGCGGCCACGCGGGCGTAGCTGGACACCACCGCCTCCCGCGACGCCGCCGTCACCCAGACCCACACTCCCGCTTCGGCTGCCGCCCACCACCGCTCGGCGTAGTCCAGAGCAACCTGTGTCTTGCCGGCCCCTCCCAGCCCCGACACCACGCCGGTGTGCGGCCAGGGTCGGCCGGTCAGCACCGCAGCATCCCCGTGTTCCAGCGCCTGCTCCAACGCGCGCACCGTGTCCGCGCGTCTTTGAAAAGCTGCAGCAGGTGGCCCTTTAGGCCACGGCTGCCGGCGACAGGTCCGTACTGGTTGTCGTGGTGGCGGCTAGCGGGCTCACTACGGCTAAGGCGCGTAATTCTGCCGCGTCTCGGGCAGGTGCCCAGTTCTTCTCGCAACGCAGAGGCCCGCCTGGGGCGGTTGCCGCATCCGGGTGGGGACCAGGTGTGGTCGCGGGGGAAGGGGTCAGCTGGCTGGCAGGGCAGAAGTGTCGAGCGGGGGTACGGAACTCGCGCGTCTGCTGGCCGGAGGGTCGTCTTGGGTTAGGTGGCGGCATGTGGATGGCGTTGGCTGGCAGCCGGTTCATGGACTCGACCACGGTCATCGAGGAAGCGCGGTTGGGGAAACGCCGATTCGTGCCGTTTGGTGGCTAACGCGCGGAGCTAGCTGGCGGCGCTGGGGCGTGGTGCGGAGCATCGCCAGCTGGGCGTGATCCGGCAGCGACGGCGTGGAGCTGATAGGCGGGGGGCTTTTCGCGCGGAGACCGGCTTCCGGATTGTCTCCGGCGGGCGATGGAAGGCGCATGGCAGTTAGTGCTGGAGATCGGGGCAGACGGGGGCAGGGAGAAGATGGGCGCGGCGTTGGTCGTCGCGGGATCCCGTTCCGGCTCGTCCGGTTGGGCTCGCACCGGGCTGGGTCGCTCCAGCGCGAAGATCGGTGCGGTGGTTCGCGACTTCTCCGGGGGACGAGACGTGGACTGGGGCCGGATGCGTCTCGGGGGAAGGCGGGGATCGGCCGCGCGCAGAGGTGACTCCGTCGAAAGTGCGGAAGTTCGCAAAATTCCCCGGTCACGACCCGGCCAGTCGATGCCGCGGATTGCACACTGGCGCAAAAGCGGGATTGTGTCCCAGCAGTCGGGCGGCGGCGTTCATGATGCCGAATGCCGTGGAGCGACGCTGGGGAACAACAGAAACACTCTGCGTCGCCAGCTCGCTAATAAATAACCTTTCGTCAACTCGGCAGCAACGGGCAGAAATGTTGCCCGGAACTGCAAATAGAACTCACCCCATTCCGAAAAACGCAGCTCCACCCCGGCCGCGATAATTGATCCAACACCGTACCGGCGAGTACGACAAGGTATTCGCCGAAGAAGGCCCTTCTGGTGGAGGTAGCACCACTGTCGCACCTGGTGCCAGCACCACCATCGGGAGGTCGGAGGCGACAAATGGGAACGGCCTGCCTATTGCCGACGAGAAACTGTCGCGCATGACGCCAACGCATTACCCCGATCGGAGGTAGACCGTCTTTTCAATGTCTGACATGCTCGGCTCGGCCGACAGCTCGGTGCGTGGGGTCACTTGAGACGGGCTATTTTTCCTCAGGGGTAGATATGGAAATTGAGCTATTGGGATCGGTCACGCTCAGGCAAGCCGGCCGCGGACACGGAGTCGCGTCGCGAAAGGTGCGGACTGTGCTGGCGTTGCTGGCGTTGTCGCCGGGGGTTCCGTTGTCCCTGGACACGCTCGCGGACGAGCTGTGGGCCGACAAACCGGTCTCCAACGTGCGCAATGCTTTGCAGGCCAACATCGCGCGGTTGCGGAAGCTCGTGTTCAACGTGACCGGCGAGCGCGAGGTGGTGCGCACGGTCAGCAGCGGGTATCTGATGACCGTGCCTGCCGAGGCCGTCGACGCGCATCGGTTTTCCGCCTTGGCACAGCGTGGTGCCACGCTGCTCGGGCAGGATCCGCGTGGTGCCATCACGGCCTTCGAACAAGCACTGCGGCTCTGGCGCGGGCCCGCATTGCTCGACGTGGCCGATTGCACTCGCTGCCGGATGGCCGCCGGGCAGCTCAACGAGCATCGGCTCACTGTGCAGGAGGACCTGATCTCCGCACGTCTTCAGGTCGGGGAACATCATGGGCTTTCCCACGATCTGAAACAACTCGTCGCGGAGAACCCGGCCCGCGAGCGGCTCAGCGAGTACCTGATGATCTCGCTTTACCGCGACGGCAGGCAGGGTGAGGCGGTCTCCGTTTTCCACAGCACCCGGAAGTGGCTGAGCGCCGAACTCGGGCTGGAGCCCGGACCGGGGCTGCGCCGGCTGTACCAGTCCATCCTGATGCAGGACCAGGTTCTCGACTGAACCGTCGTTTTCTCTTCCACGGCGTCAGCATGGCAGTCCCCGATGACCGCCTGCTGACACCGCGCCTACGGGGCCCGCCGCGTCAGGGCGCTGTCAGAAGGGTGTCACCGCTCGCCGCTAGTTTTCGGGCCGATCCCTTGCAACGGTCCCAGACGATCGGAAGTGACCCCCATGACGACAGCCGTCTCCGAACGCATGCAGCAGATCCGCGAGATCGTCTGCACGCACCTCGAACTCGACGACGCGGAGCTCACCGAAACCAGCGATTTCGCCGACGACCACGAGGCCGATTCGCTGTCGCTGATGGACGTGCTGGCCGCGCTGGAGAAGAAGTTCGGCGTCACGATCGACCAGGCCCAGTTCGCCCGGATGACCAACCTGCGCGCGGTGTACGAGGTCGTCTCGGAATCCGCGAGCTGGTAGCGGACATGTCGCAGCCGACCAGTATCGGACGACGGGTGGTCATCACCGGATGCGGTGTCGTGTCGAGCATCGGCATCGGGGTCCGGGAGTTCACCTCGGCACTGCGCGCCGGGCGCAGCAACGTCCGGCCGATCTCGGTGTTCGACACCACCGGGTTCGCCCACGACAACGGCTGCGAGGTCGCCGACTTCGAGCCCGCCCGGTGGATCCGCACGCTCGACCCCGGCGATCTCGGCCGGGCGAGCCGGTTCTCCACCGCGGCCGCCCGCCTCGCCGTCGAGGATTCAGGGCTGCCGCTGGAAACCCTTCGCGCCGCGCGCACGCTGGTCTCGGTGGGCAGCACCGACGGCGAGGCGCACGAACTCGACGGTCTCGTGGCGCGGGAACTCTCCGCCGGGCTGGCCGGTCTCGACCCGAAGCTGGTGCGCCGCACCTCCGCGGGACGGCTGGCCACGTCGATCGCGCGCGAACTCGAACTGACCGACGTCGAGACCGGGACCATCGCGACGGCGTGCTCGGCGGGGAACTACGCCATCGGCAACTCGCTCGACGCGATCCGGTGCGGGGACGCCGAGTTCGCCCTCTGCGGCGGCGCCGATGCGCTGTGCCGCAAGACGTTCACCTCGTTCTACCGGTTGCGCAGCATCGCCCCGGACTGCTGCCGTCCCTTCGACCGCAACCGGATGGGCATCCTCACCGGCGAGGGCGCGGGCATTCTTCTGCTGGAGAGCCTCGACTCCGCGCTCGCCCGCGGCGCCCGGATCTACGCGGAAGTGCTGGGGTACGGCATGTCCTGCGACGCGCACCATCCGGTGGCGCCGCATCAGGCCGGGATCGCCCGCTGCATGGAGCTGGCGCTGGCCGACGCCGGGGTCAAACCCGCCGAAATCGACCTGATCTCGGCGCACGGCACCGGGACCAAAGCCAACGACATGACCGAGTCCGCGGCGATCCGCGACCTCTTCGGGCCGAAGCCGCCGCGCACCGTGTCGATGAAATCCATGCTGGGGCACTCGATGGGCGCGGCGAGCGCGCTGGCCGCGATCGGCTGTTCGATCGCGCTCACCGAGCAGTTCATCCCGCCCACCATCAACCACCGCGACACCGACCCGGACTGCCCGGTGGACTGCGTGCCCAACGAATCCGTCGACGCCGACCTCGACATCGTGCAGAACAACGGCTGGGCCTTCGGCGGCAACAACGCCGTGGTCCTGCTCGGCCGGTACGAGCGGCAACCCCGAGAGGAGGCCGTACGGTGACCGCACCGGCTCGGCGCCGTCCGGTCATCTCGGCCTGGACCGCCATCTCCCCCTTCGGCTACGGCCGGGAAGCGTTCGCCGAGGGCGTTCGCTCCCGGCGCGAGCCCACCGTCGAACCGGGCGGGCCGAACGACCCGGCGGCCGTCGTGCCCAGCTTCGACGTGCGCGAGAGGTTCGGCCGCAAGAAGACCCGGGCGATGAACCGGGTCAGCGGGCTGACCGTCGCGGCGGCGCAGCAGCTGCTCGCCGACATGGAACTGGCCCCGGACGGCGACCGCGAGCACATCGGTTTCGTGCTCGGCACCACGACCGGCAGTGCGCAGAGCATGATGGACCTGACCCGCGCGTCGATCACCGGCGAACAGCCCGACCACGTCGAACCCGCCGCGGTCCCCGGCACCGTGATGAACTGCGCGGCGGGGCAGGCCGCGATCTGGCACGGGCTCAAGGGGCCCAACGCGACGATCGCCGCGGGGCGCACCACTGGGTTGCAGGCGTTGAACTACGCGCGCCGGCTGCTGATGACCGAACGTGCGGCTCAGGTGTTGTGCGGTGCGGCCGAGGAGCATTCCGACGCGCGGTCCTGGCTTGAACACCACCGGCGCGGCGGAGCGGCGACGCTCGGCGAAGGCTGTGCGATGTTCCTGCTCGAACCGGCGGACTCGGCCAATCCGCGCACCGTGCTGGCGACACTGACCGGCATCGACTCGCGGATCTGCCTCGACGGTGACCTCGCCGGAACCTTGCACGCCACCGTGTCCTCGCTGCTGAAACGGTCTGGCGTCAACGCGGACCAAGTGTGGGCGGCGGTCGGCAGTGGCTTCCCGGCGGGATCGGACCGTCCCGAGGACGCCACGCTGCGGCAGCTGTTCGGAGACGAAGTGACGGATCGCGTGCCGCCGGTGGATCTCATCGGCGACACCTCGGCGGCGACCGCGTTGTTCGGTCTGGCGTCGGTGCTCAGCATCGCCGACGGCGCCGACCACGGCGACCAGGACCACATCGTCGTGACCGCTTGCGATGACGACGGTTCGGTGGCCTGTGCGCTGCTGCAGCTCGGCGGTGCGCGATGAGCAGAACCGCGCTCGTGACCGGCGGCTCCCGCGGGATCGGCCGGGCGGTCGTGCTCCGCCTGGCACAGGACGGGTTCGACGTCGCTTTCTGCTACCACAGCAACCAGACCGCAGCGGACGTTCTCGTCAAGGAAGTCCTCGACCTGGGCGTGCGCGTCGAGGCGACTCAGGTCGACGTCGCCGACGGCGAGGCGGTCACGGCATGGGTGGAGCGCACGGCCGACGAGTTCGGGCCGCCGGACGCGCTGGTCACCTCGGCCGGGATCACCCGGGACGGTTCGCTCGCGCTGATGGCCGAACCGGACTGGTCGAGTGTCCTGCGCACCAATCTCGACGGCGTCTTCCACGCGTGCCGCCCCGCGGTGTTCCGGATGATCAAACGCCGCGCCGGAAGCGTCGTGACGCTGTCCTCGGTGTCCGGTGTGCACGGCAATCCGACGCAGACCAACTACTCGGCGGCCAAGAGCGGCGTGCTCGGCTTCACCAAGGCGCTGGCCAAGGAAGTCGGCCGGTACGGGGTGCGGGTCAACTCCGTCGCGCCGGGCCTGATCGAGACCGACATGCTCGGCAAGCTCAGCGAAGCGACTCGCGAGAAGATGCTGCGGGCTGTCCCGCTGCGCCGGTTCGGCAAGCCGGAAGAGGTCGCGGACCTGGTGTCGTTCCTGGTTTCCGACCGCGCTTCCTACATCACCGGCAGCGTCTTCGAGGTCGACGGCGGCTTCGTCGTCTAGCTGCTCTCTCCCGCGGCAGCGCTGGCAGCGCGTGCCGCGTCCTATCCGTGCGCTGGCGAAAGGACGTCATGAGCGCCGACAACGGTTTCATCCCGCGGCTCAAGACCGCGGTTCTGGGCACGGCCGACCGCCCGCTGGTGTTCGTCGGCAACTTCGAGGTCGAAGAGCAGTGGGCGGTCGACGAGCAGGGGCTGCCCCGGGTGTCCGCCCCGGGCGGCATGGCGGTCGTCAACAGCATGGACGAGTTCGCGTTGCTGCTGGGCGGGAAGCGGGACCACGTGGTGCTCAAGCACGCGCCCGACCCCGGTTACCGCGGCTATCTGGAAGGGCTCGGTCTCGACCTGCCGCAGATCCACGTGATCGCGGACCCGGATCCGGCGCGCACGGTCAGCCAGGACGCGCTGCACGATCCGTGGTTGATCGCCGCGCTGTCCGCGTTGCGCACCGATGAAGCGTGTCTGCTCGCGCACGGTGTCTCCGCGGTGGAAGAAGAACTGTCTACTGCGACTGGGTTGCCGTTGGCCGCTCCGGACGCGGCTCGGTGCAAGGCGGTGAACAGCAAGATCTACAGCCGCCGCATCGCGACGAAGCTCGGGTTGCGGCAGCCGAACGGCTGGGCGTGCGACACGCTCGACCTGCTCGACGAGGCCGTCACCGAGGCCGCCGCCGTGCTCGCCACCGGGCGAAAGGTCGTCGTCAAGGAGGCGTTCGGGGTTTCCGGCAAGGGGATCTCGGTGGTCTCCGACGAACGCCGTCTCGACCGGTTGCGCCGGATGATCTCCGCGACCGCCCGCCGGAAGGGCCGGGACCGGATCGCGTTCGTCGTCGAGGAGTGGGTCGACAAGCGCGCCGACCTCAACTACCAGTTCACCGTGAGCCGCGACGGTTCGGTGCATTTCGACTTCGTCAAGGAGCTGATCACCGAGAACGGCGTCCACAAGGGGCACCGGATCCCGCCGCGGCTGGACGAGGCGCAGCTGGAGACCATCCGGTCCGCGGCGCAGGCGCTCGGCGGGCAGCTCGCCGCCGACGGCTACTACGGCGTCGTCGGAGTGGACGCGATCGTCGAACCGGACGGCGGCATCTTCCCGGTGCTGGAAATCAACGCCCGCAACAACATGTCCACCTATCAGGTGCCGATCCAGGAACGCTTCGTCACCGCGGGCGAGACCGCGATGGCCCGGCACTACTCGCTGCGGCTCGGCACCAGCGTCGGCTTCGACCGGTTCCGCGAGGTGCTCGGCGACCTGCTTTTCGACGGCGCGGGCAGCGGCCTGCTGGTGAACAACTTCGCCACCGTCAACGCCGGCGCGCAGACCGCGGACGGGGCCCCGTTCGCCGGCCGCCTCTACGGCGTGCTCATCGGGGATTCGGTCGCCGAGGTCGACCGGATCGACGCGCGGGTCGAACGCGCGCTGGCCGTCCTGCAGCAGGACTAGCCCCATTTCCGCCCAGCCGAAGAATAAGGAAGTGCTGTGACCGAAACCGCTACCGTTCCGGAGTTCGCCGTCGTGTCCGGAGCACAGGTGCACCAGGTGCTCGACGGCGCCGAGAAGCAGCTGGCCGAACTGATCGAGGCGGCCTACCGGCTGCACGGGCAGCAGGCGACCGTCAACCCGCCCTCCTACTTCCTCCGGTTCCCGGACCGGCCGTCCGCGCGGATCATCGCGCTGCCCGCCTCGGTCGGCGGGGAGGTCGCGGTGGACGGGGTCAAGTGGATCTCCAGTTTCCCGGAGAACGTCCGCACCGGGCTGCCGCGCGCCTCGGCCGTGCTGATCCTCAACGACCAGGCGACCGGTTACCCGCTGGCCTGCATGGAAAGCTCGATCATCAGCGCCAGCCGGACCGCGGCGTCGGCGGCGCTGGCGGCCGACTGGCTCAGCAGGCGCGGCGAACGGCCGCGGCGGCTCGGGTTCGTCGGCACCGGGCTCATCGCGCGTTACGTGCACCGGTTCCTGCTCGGCACCGGCTGGGACTTCGACGAGACCGCGGTGTTCGACCTCTCCGCCGAGCACGCCGCCGGCTTCCGGGGCTACCTGGAGAGCACCGGCGCGAGCGGGATCGCGGTGCGCGAAAGCGCCGAGGAACTGATCCGCGGCAGCGACCTGATCGTGTTCGCCACCGTGGCCGGGGAGCCGCACGTGCACGATCCGGCCTGGTTCAGCCACAACCCGCTCGTGCTGAACGTCTCCCTGCGCGATCTGTCCACCGAGGTCATCCTGGCCTCGGCCAACGTGGTCGACGACGTCGAGCACTGCCTCAAGGCCAACACCTCGGTGCACCTGGCCGAACAGGCCACCGGCGGACGCGACTTCCTCGACGGCACCCTCTTCGACGTGCTGACCGGGGCACTCGCCCTGGACGCTGACCGGCCGCTGGTGTTCTCGCCGTTCGGCCTCGGCGTGCTGGACCTCGCGGTCGGCAAACACGTCCTGGACGAACTGCGCCGCCGGGGCGAACTGCACGAGGTCGGCGACTTCTTCTTCGAACTCGACCGCTACGGCCAGCGCTGATGCCGATCATCACCAGTCCGCACGAGTTCAACGTCGAGGACCTGTTCGTCGATCTGAACGGGTGTACAGGGCGATCGCTCTACCTCAAATGCGAGGGCTTCAACTTCGCCGGTTCGATCAAGATCAAGGCCGCGACCGAGATGATCGACGCGGCCGAACTGGACGGCACGCTGAGGCCGGGCGCGACCCTGGTGGAGAGTTCGTCCGGCAACCTCGGGGTGGCGCTGAGCCTCGTCGCCACCAGCCGGGGTTACCGGTTCATCTGCGTCACCGATTCACGCTGCACCCTCGGTGCCCGGCAGCTGATGCAAACGCTCGGCGCCGAGGTGCACGTGATCACCGAGCCGCATCCGGAAGACGGGCTGCTCGGCGCGCGGATCGCGCACGTGCGGCGGCTGTGCGCCGAGGGCGACGACCGGGTGTGGCTCAATCAGTACGCGAACGCGGGAAACTGGCAGGCGCACTACCGCACCACCGGACCGCAGATCGCGAACTCGTTCCCGGGCGCCGACGTGGCGTTCATCGGAGCGGGCACGACCGGCACGCTGATGGGCTGCGCGCGGTATCTGCGCGAGCACTGCCCCGGAATGCGCGTGGTGGCCATCGACACCGTGGGTTCGGTGACCTTCGGAACCCCGGCCGCCCCGCGGATGATCCCCGGTCTCGGCACCGGCGTCCGGCCCGCGCTGCTCGACGAGTCCTATGTGGACGATGTGGTGCACGTGCCGGAACTCGACACCGTGCGCATGTGCCGCAGGCTCGTCCGGGCGGGGTTCCTGTTCGGCGGCTCGACCGGCACCGTGGTGGCCGGGGCGCTGAACTGGCTCGACCGGCACGAGCACGGCGAAAGCCTCACCGCGGTGGCGGTCTCCCCCGATCTCGGCGACCGCTACCTGGACACGGTTTACCACGACCAGTGGGTGGCCGACCTCTACGGAGACGCGGCGCTCGCCCCGCCCGCCGCGCTCGGGAGCTAGTACCACTCGAAATCGAGGTGCCACGCCCAGTGTGCGCACGATCACGAGGAGCCATCCTTAGACCGTCCGGCTTGCCGCCTGCGCGGCGGGAGGCCTGAAGCGGCCCAAGGAGTGCGGCATTGCGAACGCTACCTCTGCTCCGTCTCGCGCGCTGGTGTGCCGGACACCCCGGTCCGGTCCTGTGCGCGTGGCTGCTGTTCCTGGCCGTGGCGGCGAGCGAAGGGCTCGCCGCCACGACCGGCAGCTCCGCGGCACCCGCCGGTTCCGTCCTCACGGTCGGCTGCCTGCTCACCGCACTGCTGTTGTTGCTGGTGCTGGGTTCGCTGCGGCTGGCCGCGATCGCGTTCGGATATCTCGCGACCGTCGGGGTCGGCGCGCTCGGCGCGCTGATGGCGGTCGCCGAACGAGCGGGTTCGTTCGGCAGCTGGAACCTCGTTCTCCTGCCCGGCATCACGAGCGCGGCCAACCATCTGCTGTTCGCGGTCCGCAGGCGGCAGGAGATGCCGCCGGGCAAGCACGACGCGTCCGACACCGCGCAGATCGTCGCCTCGACCGCCGGGCGGACCGCGCTCGTCACCGGACTCGCGATGCTTTCCGCGATGACCGGGTTGTGTCTGACCGGGGAGCCGCACGTCATGCGATTGGCGGCAGCCGTGGTCCTGGTCGTTCTGGTGGAGGCCGCCGCGGCGCTGACGTTGCTCCCGGTGCTGCTGACCCGGATCGCGCTTCCGGTGAAGAGGTCGTTCCAGTGGCACTGGCTGCCCCGGTTCGTCGCCCGCCTGCCCGCGACCTGGCGTTACCGCAACGCGGCGGGGCTCATCGGCGCGCTGGCCTGCACTGCCGCTGCACTCGGCTACGTCGTCTACCGCTACCTCGAATCGCCGGCGCTGCCGCCGTTGCCGCTGGCGATGCTGATCGGGCTGACCTCGTTGGCAGTGATCACAGCTTTCCGGCCGGTCGTGGTCGCACTGACGACCGCGGTGCTTTCCGTACTGTCCGCGCTTTTCGCGCTGACCATGCTCACCTGCATGGATCCGCCGACCCCGACCTGGCTGCCAGTGGCGCTGGTGGCGGTGCTCGCCGCGCCCACGACTGACATGCATGTCTGCCTGCTGCACCACTTCCGTGTCGAGGCGCTGACCGGGATGTCCCCGCAGCACGTGCTCGCGGAGGGACTGCGGCGCGGCACCGTGGCGATCTCCAGCGCGAGCGTGGTGTCGATCGGGATCTTCAGCGCGCTCGGGATCGCCGGCCCCGGCGAGCTGAGCGAGTTCGGCTGGGCCGCCGCCGCGGCGCTGGCGATGGACGTGCTGGTGATCCGGTTGGTGCTGCTTCCCTTGCTGCTCTCGCTAGCCGGCCCGGTCCGCTGGTGGCGGCGGACCGGGCCGGGGGCTGCGCGAAAGTGAGCCGGGGCCTCACCCCGTGGTCGGGTGCCCGGTGAGGTCGAGGAAGGCTTCGTCGAGGGTCGGCCTGCGGAGCGCGAAGTCCGCCAGCGCGACGCCGCGTTCGTGCAACGCGCTCGCCGCCGCGGCGATTCCGCCGCTCTCGTCGAGCAGTTCGAGCGAGATGCTGCACCGGCGTTCGTCGACGACCGGGACGCCGACCGCGACCGGCGTCAGCGCCGCCACCGCGTCCGCGAGACCTTCGGGGTGGGCGACAGCGACTTCCAGCCGTTCCCGGCCGACCTTGCGCTTGAGTTCGTCCGCGGTTCCTTCCGCGACGCTCCGGCCCTTGTCGATGACCACGATCCGGTCGGCGAGGTAGTCGGCTTCTTCGAGGTACTGCGTGGTGAGCAGGACCGTCACGCCTTCGCTGACCAACTCGCGGACCATCGTCCACAAGCCCATGCGGCTCGCCGGGTCGAGTCCCGTGGTCGGTTCGTCCAGGAAGAGCACCGAGGGACGCGCCACGAGACAGGTCGCGAGGTCCAGCCGGCGACGCATTCCGCCGGAGTACGTCCCGACCGCCCGATCCGCCGCCTCGACGAGGTTGAACCGCTCCAGCAGTTCGCCGGCGCGGGCGCGTGCTCCTCGACGGCCGAGGTGCAGAAGACGGCCCAGCAGCACCAGGTTCTGTCTGCCAGTCAACAGTTCGTCGACGGCGGCGTACTGGCCCGCGAGGGCGATGTGCCGCTGGACCTGTTTGCGTTCCCGCACGATGTCGTGTCCGGCGACCAGCGCGCTCCCGCCGTCCGGCGGGAGCAGGGTCGCGAGCATCCGGACGGTCGTGGTCTTGCCCGCGCCGTTGGGGCCGAGCAAGCCCAGCACGGTGCCGGGCGGAACGGCGAGGTCGACGCCGGCGAGCGCTTCGTGGTCGCCGTAGCGTTTGCGCAGCCCTTCGGCTTCGATCGCGAGTTCTCCGTGCGGTGTCATGTCAGCCTGCTTCCCGGATGTTCTCGGGCGACAGATCGGTCCAGTGGCCCGAAATGTGCGCGAGGGCTTCTTCACGGCTGCTCTCCCCGAGCGAAACCCGCCAGCCGGACGGGATTTCCGCGAAGGACGGCCAAAGGCTGTACTGCTTGGCGTCGTTGACCAGGACGAGGAAAGCGCCGTTCTGGTCGTCAAACGGGTTTGTCATTGCGTACTCCGGATCGGTTAGGCGAGGCGGTAACGGCGGAAGCTCAGCAGGGTCGCCGCGGCGAAGAGCACGACCAGCGTCACCGCGACGACGACGCCGGGATGCTGGGCGGGGAACGAACTGTCCGCGGGCACCGGCACGCCCCACAGCTGGCGGCACAGCGTGGTGACGGAGCTGACCGGGTTCCACTCGGCGATCGGCCGGACCCACGACGGCAGCTGGCTGACCGCCATGAACGCGTTGGACAGGAAGGAGAGCCCGAGCGTCAGCACCGCGCCGACGCCGTCGATGGATTCGGGATTGCCCATGGACAGCCCGAGCAGCACGCCGACCCAGATCATCACGTAGAGAAAGAGCGCGAGCACGGCCAATCCGGCGAGCAGCGCGGGGAATCCGGCGTGCACGCGGCCGCCGACCGCCAGTCCGATCCCGGCGACGATCGCCAGCGCGACCAAGCCGACCAGCGCGTCGCCGATGGTGTGGCCGAACAGCACGGCGGGACGGGAGATCGGCAGGGAACGGAACCGGTCGGTCAGCCCGCCTTTGAGGTCCATCGCTACCGCGATCGCGGTCGGTGCGATGCCGGCGAGGCCCACCTGCATGAGCGCGGCCGGGAAGAGGAACTCCGGATAGCTGCCGCCGCCTTCGACGCTCACCGCGCCTTTGAAGACGTAGCCGATGGCCAGCATCGTGATCAGCGAATTCAACGTGATCGCGAGAAGCCGGCCGGGGACTTTGCGCAGGTGGGTCAGCCGGCGACCGGCCAGGGCGAGTGTTTCGACGGCCGCGGCCATTGCCCGTGGGGGCTCCGTCGGGGTGGTCATTGTGGTCACTGCGACTCCTCGTTGCTCGCCAGCGTTCCGGCCACCGCGGCACCGATCTCCGCCTGCGGCCTGGGGTCCATCAGGTATTCGTGACCGCACTCGATCCGGTGCGCCCGCACTGGGCCGGACACGTGCGGCGCCCAGCGGCCTGCTCGTTCGGCCACCTCGGCGTCGGTCAGGCCCTCGGCGGCGACGAACAGTTCGACCGCGCCGGTGAACCGCGCCGGACGGTACCGGTGGGCTAGCGCGGCGTTGTTGTCCATCACGGCGAGGACGCGCGCCATGCGTTCCTCTCCGATGTCGGCCAGTCGGCTGTCCCCCTGCCGCAGCACGGCGATGACGTCGGCGGGGGTCAGCTCGGCGCCGTCTTCGGTGTCGTGGAAACCGACGTGCTCCAGGAAGTCGACGAGCAGTTCGTGCCGGGACAGTGCGGCTTCGGTCCCGTCCTGCGGGTAACTGTCCAAGATGGACAGCAAGCCGACCGTTTCGCCTTCGGATTCCAGGCGTACGGCCAGTTCGAAGGCCAGCAAGCCGCCGTAGGACCAGCCGAGCAGGTGGTACGGGCCGTGCGGTTGGATGCGGCGGAGGTGTTTCAGGTAGTCCTCGGCGACCTGCTCGACCGAGTCCGGGAACTGTTCGGCGCCGCTGATTCCCGGCGATTGCAAGCCGTAGACCGGACGGTCCGGCAAGTGGGCGGCCAGGCCGAGGTAGGGCAGGCTCAGGCCGAGTCCGGCGTGCAGGCAGAACAGCGGCGGGTTCGTCCCGGTCGGACGGATCGGCAGCACCGGCGCGAACGGGTCCGGCGGGCCGGCGAGATCCGGTTCGGCTCGTTCGGCGAGTGCGGCCAGGCGTTCGACGCTGCCGTGCGTCAGGACGTCGGCGACCGTCAGCCGTAGTCCGGCTCGTCGGGCCAGCGCGACCAGGCGGACGGACTGCAGGCTGTTGCCGCCCAGTTCGAAGAAACCGGTCTGGGCGTCGACGTCGGCGATGCCGAGGGTTTCGGCGAAAGCAGTACGCAGCAGCTCGACGGCTTCGCTGGTGTCCTGACTGGTTTGTGCGGCGGGAGCGGGCAGGGCGGAGCGGTCCAGCGTGCCGTCCGGGGCGACTGGGATGGTGTCCAGTTCCGCGAAGGCGGTCGGGATCAGGTAGTCGGGCAGGTCAGCGGCCAGTGCCTCACGCAGGGCTAGCGGGTCGACGCCGCGCTCCCATTGCGGGACGACATAGGCGATCAGCGCATCGTCCTCAGCGATTACGGCGGCCGCGGCGACCGAGGGCTGCCGGTGCAAGGCGGATTCGATCTGCCCGAGCGGGATCGCGAAGCCGCGTACCTGGGCCTCGCGGATCACTTCGACGGTTCCGTCCAAGCGGGTGCGGGCGGGGAGGCCGGTGGACGCGCCAGCCAAGTACAGCTCTCCTCGGCCACCGCGAGGCACTGGCTGCTGGCTCTGGTCGAGGACGTTGGCGCGGCTGTGCGCGAACGGGCGTCCGTTGACCAGCGAGAGCCAGCCGGATGCCGCGGTGCCGTCACAGTTGAGTGCTCCGTCGAGGAATCTCTCGCCGAAGTTCAGCACCCGGGTGCCCGGACGCAGCGCCAGCATTTTCGCGATGCTCGGAGTCAGGACCACGACGCTCGGGTCCACCGACGAGGCCAGTTCCGCGATCTCGGCGGCGGGCGCGACAGTCACCACCGCGCCGACATGCAACGCGGCCAGCACGACCGGCAGCGCGAACTCGGTGTCCGGTGCCAGTACGCGGTCGCTGGCCGTGAGCGGCAATTCGGTCAGCAGGGCGGCGATCGTCGCGGCCAGGGCATCTCGGCTGAAGACCGCTTCTCCGCGATAGGCCAGCTCCGCCCCGGACAGCGACACCTCCAGGTCGGTGTCGGCGAATCCGGACACGTCCGCGGGGACTGTGCGGCGAGACGGCCCGCTCGGCGTCCAAGCTGCGCCGACGGCGAGGACGGCGAAGATCGCTGCCCAGCGATCGCGACCCGGCGGCAGGTCGACGGTCACCGTCTGCCCCGGCCCCGCGCCTTGCGCCTGCAAAGCCCGGGCCAGCCGGTTGGCTTGCTCGCGCAGACCGATGTCCCCCGGCACCAGCAAACCGTCGGGAACCTCGGCAGCAGGCACGGCCGAGGTGGCTCGTTCGGCAGGAGTGCGCAGGTCGATCCGGCTCAGCGGCTGCCCGGGGTCTTCGGCGGCGGCCGTCAGGAGGAGCGTCAGCCGGTCGACGAGCAACTGTGCGGCTTCCGCGGTGAACGCTTCGGCGTTGTATTCGAGCGTGCCTTCCAGACCGCGCTCGCCCTTGTGCTGGCCCAGCTGGAAGGTCAGGTCGAACTTGAACTTCTTGTGCGTCGGGGCGAGCATTTCGGGTCGCGCGGTGAGGCTGCCGAGGCTGACTTCGGACGGCGGGACGTCGTAGAAGGACAGCAGCACTCCGAACAACGGCTGCCGCGACATCGACCGTGCCGGTTGCGTCGCCTCCAGCAGCAGTTCGAAGGGCAGGTCCTGGTGGGCGTACGTGGTGAGGTCGGCGTCGCGGACTCGCGCGACCAGTTCGGTGAAGCGCGGGTCGCCGCTGGTGTCGGTGCGCAGGACGAGCGTGTTGACGAAGAAGCCGACGAGGTCGTGCACGGCTTCGTCCGGGCGTCCGGCGACCAGGCTGCCGAGCGGGATGTCGGTTCCCGCGCCCAGGCGGGTGAGCAG
The DNA here is from genome assembly GCF_900115345.1 of Amycolatopsis rubida. Classification (GTDB taxonomy): domain Bacteria; phylum Actinomycetota; class Actinomycetes; order Mycobacteriales; family Pseudonocardiaceae; genus Amycolatopsis; species Amycolatopsis rubida. The sequence goes on from NZ_FOWC01000004.1 coordinate 395,150, forward strand.
CGTGGCCAGCGCGGCCTGGACGACCATGAACAGACTCGCCCCTTGGTCGTGCGCGAGCCGTGCGAGGGCTTGATGCACGGTGGAGGGCAGCTCGAACTCGATGGTTCCGCCGCGGTATCCGCCGGAGGAACGGCGCGGCAGGTCGACCGGCAGCGCCAGCTCGCCGGGGATTCCGTCGAGTGCTTCCCGCCAGTGTTTCAGCAGGCGGGCGGATTCGCCGTCCTTGGTGTCGTCCAGCAGGCAGTGCTGCCAGACCGAGTAGTCCGCGTACTGGACGGGCAGTTCGGTCCACTGTGGACTGTCCCCGGACAACCGCGCTTCGTAAGCGGTGGCGAGGTCGAGGGCGAGCACGTCGACGGACCAAGCGTCTCCGGCGATGTGGTGCAGCACCAGCAAGAGGACGTGGTCGCCGTTGCTGCCGGGGCCGAACAGTTTGCTGCGCAACGGGAGGTCGACGGCCAGATCGAAGCCGCGGGCGACTTCCTCTGCCAGTGCGGCGGCGAGGTCCTCGGGCATCGGTGCGGTGCGCAGGGACTCCCCCGCGTCGAGGACGCGCTGGAACGGGACGCCGTCGGTGTCCGGGAAGACAGTGCGCAGGATTTCGTGGCGTGCGGTCAGATCGTCGACGGCTGCGGCGAGCGCCGAACGGTCCAGCTCTCCGGAAAGCCGCACGGCGAGGGGGATGGTGTATCCGCCGTGTTCGCCTTCGAGCCGGTTCAGGAACCACATGCGTTGTTGAGCGTAGGACAACGGCAGCGGATCGGGACGGTCCAGCTTGCGGAACGCCGCGCGTGCCTGGCCTGCCGACGCGAGCCGTCCGGCCAGTGCGGCGACGGTGCGCGCCTCGAACAGGTCCCGCAGCGGCAGTTCGACGTTCAGTTCCGACCGGATCCGGCTGACCAGCGCGGTGGCGAGGAGGGAATGGCCGCCGCGCTCGAAGAAGTCGTCGTCGATACCGGCTTCGGGCAACCCCAGCACCTCGGCGTAGAGCCGGGTCAGCTGTTCCTCGACGGGGGTGCGTGGGCCGCGTTTCTCCGGACCGGTCAGGTTTTCCGGGGCAGGCAGGGCTTTGCGGTCGACCTTGCCGTGCGCGGTGAGCGGGAGCCGGTCGAGTACGACGATCGCGCTCGGCACCATGTACGCGGGCAGCAGTTCGGCCAGCTGGGCCTGCAGGTCCTCGGGGCGGGCGGTTCCCGCGACATAGCCGACCAGGTGCCGGTTGGCCGCGTCGGAGCCTTGCACGACCGCTACCGCGTCGGTGACGGATTCCTGCGAGAGCAGACCGGCTTCGATTTCGCCGAGTTCGATGCGATGGCCGCGGATCTTGACCTGGAAGTCGCGTCGTTCCACGAATTCCAGCGCGCCATCGGCCCGGCAGACCACCCGGTCACCGGTGCGGTACATCCGGGTGCCCGGCTCGCCGAAGGGATCTGCCACGAACACCGAGCCCGTCTTGACCGGATCGCCGACGTAACCGCGTCCGACCACCAGCCCGCCGACGTACAGTTCGCCTGCGGCACCTGGCGGGACCGGGCGCAGCTCGTCGCCCAGCACGTACAGCCGGGTGTTCCGCACCGGCAGGCCGATCGGCACCCGCAGGCCCTGCGCATCGTCCACACTGGACAGCACGGCGTGCGTGACGTCGTCCGAGCACTCGGTCGGGCCGTAGGCGTTCACCATCGGGATGGCCGGGAAATACTCGAACCAGCGCACACACAGATCGGGCGGCAACGCTTCGCCGGTCACCACCAGCCACCGCAGACCGGTCAGGTCCGGCGGGCTGCCCGCGTCCCAGAAGTCCAACGCGGCCCGCAGCAACGACGGCACGACTTCCAGCACCGACATGCCCAAACCGAACAACGCGTCCGGATCCGCCGCTGTCTCGCGGCTGACTGCTCGGACTTGAGCGCCGGCCAGCAGCGGGGCCAGCATCTGCCACACCGAGACGTCGAACGTCAGCGGGGCGTTCTGCACCAGGATGTCCGACGGCTTCAACGCCAGGTCTTCCACCTTGGCCAGCAGGTGGTTGACCATCCCGAGGCGCGACACCATCGCGCCCTTGGGGCGGCCGGTGGAGCCGGAGGTGAAGATCAGGTACGCGACATCGTCGTCAGCACCGACGACCGGGGCCAACTCGGTGTCGACAGTTTGGTCCAGCTCGATGACCGCTACTGGCAGGCTGGCCGCAAGCTCCCGGAACTCCGGGGCCGCGATCACGCACGCCGCACCGCTGTCCTCCACCAAGCCTTGCAGCCGGGCGAGCGGCACGGTCGGATCCAGCGGCACGTAAGCACCGCCTGCGCCCAGAACGCCGAGAACCGCGGAGACGAAGCCGATCCCGGGACCGGCGAGCACCCCCGCCACCCGTCCCGGAGGCAACCGGCGGGAAAGCGCCGAAGCCAAGCCGACCAGGTCCGCATAGCTGACCGAACCGGAGTCGTCGACCACTGCGATCGCGTCGGGGGCCTGCGCGCGCACCCGTTCGACCACGCCCGTGCCGACCGGGCCAGTAGCGCCGAGCAGGAAGGTCTGCGCCGGTTCGGCCACCACGTCGATCCGGCCGAGCAGGCGGTCCGGGTCGTCGAGGACCGTGTCGAGCAGCGCCCGGAATTGCTGCGCCAGCTCGCGAACGCGGTCCTCGCCGAAGGCCTCGCGGAGGTAGTCGAAGCGGAAGGCGAGCGAGGCGTGCGGTTCCACCACGAGGCTGAGCGGGTAGTGCCGGGAGTCGAGCGTGACTGCGTCGACTACGCGGACGTCCTCGCCGAGCTTCACCAGCGGGCCGCCGTCGCCGGCTGGGACGTTCTCGAACACCACTGCGGTGTCGAAGAGTTCGCCGCTGTCCGGGATGGCTCCGCTCAACTGCGCTTGACCGATGTGCTGGTAGGACACCATCGAGGCTTGCTGATGGCCCAGTCCGGCGAGCAGTTCGCGGACCGGGCGGGCCGGGTCGAGGCGGGCCCGGACCGGCACGGTGTTCACGAACATGCCGACCATCGTTTCGACGCCCGGCAGTTCCGCGGGACGTCCGGAGGCCACTGCGCCGAAGACCACGTCCTGCTGCCCGGCCAAGCGGCCGACCAGAATCGCCCAGCAGGCTTGCACGATCGTGCTGACGGTCACCTCGTGTTCCCGTGCCCAGGCGTAGAGGTGCGCAGTGTCGCTTTCGGACAGTGCTAACTCGACAGTCGCGGGCAGGGCCGCGGCGGCGGGCAGATCTGGTGCGACGCGGGTCGGTCCGGGCAGCCCGTCAAGCAGGTCCTGCCAGGCTTTCCGTCCAGTCTCCTCGTCTTGGCGGGACAGCCAGGCGAGGTAGTCGCGCATCTGCGGCACCTCGGGCAGCGCGGTCCTCGCGCCGCCTGCGTAGAGCTGGGCCAGTTCGTCGATGAGGATGGGCACCGACCAGCCGTCGGTGGCGATGTGGTGTGCGCTCCACAGGAACCGATAGCGCTCGGCGGCGACCCGGATCAGCGTGAAGCGGACCAGCGGCGGGTACGCCAAGTCGAAACGGCGCAACCGGTCCTGTTCGACCAGTCGCCGCAGCTCCGCTTCGCGGTCCTCCTCCGGCAGGACGGTCAGGTCGATTTCGGTCCAGGGCAGCTCGACCGATTCCGCGACCAGCTGCACCGGTTCCCCGTTGCGGCGACGCCGGAAGTATCCGCGCAAGGCGGTGTGGCGGGTCAGCAGCGTGGCGCAGGCGTCCCGGACCGCGGCGGTGTCCAGCGGTCCTTCGAGGTCCGCGATCGCTTGCACGGCATAGAAATCGACTCCCTCGGCGTCCAGTTCGGCGTGGAAGAGCATGCCCTGCTGCAACGGCGCGAGCGGAAGCACTTCCTCGACCGGCCCCGCCCGCAGCTCGTCGAGTTCGCCCGGTTCGAGTTCGACCAGCGCGGCGGCGGGTTCCGCGGCGACATCGTCCCCGATCGGGACCGCGTTCTCCGCGATCGCCGCCGGGGTGCGGGCTTCCAGCAGATCGCGCGGGGTGATGACCAGCCCGGCCTTGCGCGCGCGGCTGACCACCTGGATCGAGCTGACGCTGTCGCCACCGAGCGCGAAGAAGTTGTCGTCGATGTAGACCTTCGGCACCGTCAGCACCTCGGCCAGCACGTCGCACAGGATCGCCTCGACGGCGTTGCGCGGCGACCGGCCGACCGCCTCGGCGGCGAAATCGGGCTCGGGCAGCGCGTCCCGGTCGACCTTGCCGTGGACGGTCAGCGGCATCGCGTCGAGCACGACCATCGCGGGCGGCACCAAATAGTCCGGCAGCCGCTGCTGCAGTTCGCTGCGCACGGACGGGATGTCGACCGGCTCCGTGCCGACCAGGTACGCAGCGAGCCGTTTGGCCCCGGAATCGTCGCGCACCACCACGACCGCGTCCGCGATCTCGGGCAGCTCGCGCAGGGTGGCTTCGATCTCGCCGAGTTCGATGCGGTGACCGCGGATCTTGACCTGGAAGTCGCGGCGCTCGATGAACTCCAGCGCCCCGTCGGAGCGGCGCACGACGCGGTCGCCGGTCCGGTACATCCGGGCGCCCGGCTCGCCGAACGGGTCCGCGACGAACACCGAACCCGTCTTGCCCGGGTCGCCCACGTAGCCGCGGCCGACCACCAGACCGCCGACATACAGCTCGCCGGCCGCGCCCGCCGGGACCGGCCGCAGCTCGTCGCTCAGGACGTACAGCCGGGTGTTCCGGACCGGGAGACCGATCGGCGTCCGCAGCCCACGCACATCGTCCACACTGGACAGAACCGCGTGGGTTACGTCGTCCGAACACTCCGTCGGACCGTAGGCGTTCACCAGAGGGATCTCCGGGAAGTACCCGAACCAGCGCACGCACAGGTCCGGCGGCAACGCTTCGCCGGTCACCACCAGCCACCGCAGACCGGCCAGCTCCGGCGGGCCGCCCGCGTCCCAGAAGTCCAACGCGGCCCGCAGCAACGACGGCACGACTTCCAGCACCGACATGCCCAAGCCGAACAGCGTCTCCGGATCCGCCGCGACCCGCCGGTCCACCACGCGGACCTGACCGCCGGCCACCAGCGGCGCGAGCATCTGCCACACCGACACGTCGAACGTCAGCGGCGCGTTCTGCACCACCACATCCGACTCGCCCAGCCCGAGGTCTTCCACCTTCGCCAGCAGGTGGTTCATCATCCCGAGCCGCGAAACCATCGCGCCCTTCGGACGGCCGGTCGAACCCGAGGTGAAGATCACGTACGCCACGTCGTCGTCCGCGCCGGCCACCGGTGCCAGCTCGGGGTCAACCGTCCCGTCCAGCTCCACGGCGGCCACCGGCAGCTCCGCCGCGACGTCCCGAAACTCCGGCGCCGCGACCACACAGGCCGCGCCGCTGTCCGCCACCAGATCGCGCAACCGCGCCAACGGCAGCGTCGGATCCAGCGGCACGTAAGCGCCACCAGCACCGAGCACGCCAAGAACCGCCGAGATGAAGCCGCTCCCCGGGCCAGCGAGCACGCCGACCACGCGTCCGGCAGGCAACCGCCGCGACAACGCCGAGGCCATCCCGACCAGGTCCGCATAGCTCACCGAACCGGCGGCATCGACCACCGCCACCGCGTCCGGAGCCTGCGCGCGCACCCGCTCCACCACACCCGCGCCCACCGAACCACTGGCGCCCAACCCGGCCGCGAGCAGTTCCTCGCGCTCCTGCGCATCGGCGACATCGATGTGTGCGAGCGGTGCCTCCGGATCGGCGCGCGCGAAGCGGTCCAGGAATCCGGCGAACCGGTACAGATGAGTGTCCACTCCGGACTTGTCGTAGAGGTCCGGGTTTCCGTTGAGATGCAGTTCGATCCCGCCGCCGGGCTCGTCGAGTACGGTGATCGACAGGTCGTTGGTGATCCCGGTGGACAGGTTCCGCACCCGGGTCACGCAGTCGCCCAGCCGCAGCCCGGGGTCCGCGGGCAGCACGTTGACGAAGGGGCCGCCGAACGGCCGCCGCTCGTCGCTGCGCACGCCGATGTCGCGGCGGATCTGGTTGACGTGGTACCGCTGGTGCTTGAGCGTGCGAGCGAGTTCGCGCGAAGCCTGCTTCAGCAGCAGCTGCGGCGTCATCGCGGGCGTGACCTGCATTTTCAACGGCAGGTAGTTCGCCATCATCCCCGGAATCGTCCGCGTCCGGACCCCCGCGCGGGCGGCGACCGGGACGGTCAGCATCAGGTCCTGGATCCCGGAAAGGCGCTCGGTGTAGGCGGCCATCGCGGCGAGCAGGAAGGTCGGCAGGGTCACCCCGGCCTGTGCCACCGCCTCGCGCGCGGCGGCGGCCGCGCCGGCAGGCAGGGCGAGCGTGCCGCGAAGGAATCCGCGCGCCGGCGCGGGTTCCTTGCCGGACAGGCTGATCAGGTCCGGGACCGTGCTGAAGTGGCTGCTCCAGAACTCGCGGTCACGCCCGAGGTGCGTCGAGCTTTGGTAGGCGAGTTCGGATTCCAGCAGGTCCCGGAACGGCGGCAGCGGACGGCCCTCGGGCGCCTTGCCGGTCCGCACGGCCGTGTACAGCTCGCCCATCCGGCGGTGGCAGATCGCGGCGCTGAACCCGTCGCCCACCAGGTGGTGAGTGGTGAGATACCAGAATCGCCGGCGCGGTCCGAGCGTGAGCAGCGCGGCACGGAACAGCGGGAAATCGCTGACCGAGAACGGCCGGGCCAGGTCCTCGTGCATCCAGGCGAGCGCGGCCGCCTCGGGATCCGGCTCGCCGGAAAGATCGAGGAAGCTGACCGGCAGCTCGGTCAGCGGCTCGACCACCTGGCGCGGTTCGCCCTCGACCTCGAAAAAGCGCGCGCGGAAGCATTCGGCCTCGTCGGTGAGCAGGCGGAACGCCTCGACGAACACGGCCACGTCCAGGTCGCCGGAGATGTCCAGGTAGTCGGCCATCGCGTAGGCCAGGCCGCCTCCGGACAGCTGCTCGTCGAACCAGACGTCGGTCTGGGCCGTGGACAGGGGCAGACTGGTCTCGACAGCAGTCATCGCGGCACCTCGGAAAGTCGGTCGGTGGTCTGCCCGGGCACGCGGCCGAGCGCGTCGGCGGCCCAGTGGTCCCGGTAGACGGTGTCCAGGTAGTGGTCGCCCAGATCCGGCGAGATGGCCACCGCGGTCAGGTCGCGATCCTCGCGGGCGAGCCAGGAAAGCGCTCCGGCGACGACGGTGCCGGTCGAGCCGCCGAACAGGAACCCGTGCCCCACCAGCGTCCGGCACATCTGCACGGTTTCGGTTTCCTCGACGTGCACCACATCGTCCACTAAGGACTCGTCGAGCAGCGCCGGGCGGATCGCGGAGCCGAGCCCGGGAATCTGCCTCGGCCCGGGCGGACCGCCGAAGCTCACCGAGCCGACGCTGTCCACCGCGACCACGCGGATCGACCGGCGCGCCTCGCGCAGGTACCGGGCGCAGCCCATCAGCGTCCCGGCGGTGCCGGTGCCGACGAACAGCACGTCGAGGCCGGGGAACATGCGCAGGATCTCCGGGCCGGTGGTCCGGTAGTGCGCGGTCCAGTTGCCCGGGTTGGTGTGCTGGTCGAGCCAGACGTAATCCTCGTGCTCCGCGCAGAGACTCTCCACCAGCCGCTGCCGCGCGCCGACCAGTCCGTCGACCGGATGCGGTTCGGTCAGCACGTGGACCTCGGCGCCGTAGTTCTGCATCAGCTGCCGCGCGGACAGCGTGCAGTGGTCGTCGGTGACGCAGATGAACCGGTACCCCCGGCTGGCCGCGACCATCGCGAGCGCGACGCCGATGTTGCCGGACGAGCTCTCGACGATCGTCTGCCCGGGGCGCAGCACGGCGTCCCGTTCGGCGCGCTCGACGATCTCCAGCGCGGCCTTGAGCTTGATCGACCCGGCGAAGTTGAACCCCTCGCACTTGACGAACAAGTCCCGGCCGACGAACCGGCGCAGGTCGACATAGAGATCCGGGACGGTGAACTCCTGGGGGGCGGATATCACCCGCACGGCAAACCTCCGGTGCCCGAGGGGGCGCTCAGCGCCGGGAACGACTCGCCATGGCCGACTTTGCCTGCGAGCAGCCCGGTGAAGACAATGAGTTTCTGGATGTTCGCGGCGCCTTCCATGAATTCGACGCCGCGTGCGTCGCGAACAAGCTTGTCCAGCAAGGGATGCCTCCAGCGCGCGCTCGGCCCGAAGAACCGGCAGGCCGCCCTGGTCACGTCCTCGGCGAGCCGGCTCGCTTCGGCTTTGGCGGACGACGCGAGGTGCCCGCCGCGGCTGCCGCCCGCGTCCACCTCCATCGCCGCGAGGTGCACCAGGTTCCGGACGCTCTCGATCCGGTAGCCCAGCTGATCCCATTCGGCGGCCACGCCGCCGGTGCGCAGGCCGCCTTCGGCCCGGACATACTCGTGCGCCGCTCGCGCGATGCCGACCGCGATCGCCGCGACGCCGGGGCGGAGACGGTTGAACGTCAGCGTGGCGGCCCACATTCCGCGCCGGGCCGGGGAAAGCTGACGGCCCAGCACCCGGTTCGCGGGGACCCGCACGTTGTCGAACTCGAGGGCGCAGAACCGTGCGCCGCGCAATCCGAGCATGTCCAGCGGTTCGGCGTGGAAACCGGGGGAAGCGGTGTCCACAAGGACCGCCCGGACGCCGAGCGGGCCGGGTGCGGCGCGGGCGAAGACGACGCCCATGCCCGCGCGGGAAGCGTTGCCGACATACCGTTTCCGGCCGTTGAGAACGAAGTCTCCGTCCGGTCCCGGAGTCAGGCTCGTGGTGAGCGCGTTCGCGTCGGAACCGGCGTCGGGTTCGGTGAGCGCGAAGAAAGTCCACGTCGGACGGTCGACGAGCCTGCCGTAGAACCAGGCTTTCTGCTCGTCGTCGCCGAGCACGTCGAGCAGCACGCCGGACATGGACGCGCCCGGTGCGGCGAGCGTCGCGCCCGCGTCGCCCCGGGCGAACTCCTCCAGCAGCACCGTCCGTTCCAGCGCGGTCATCCCGTGGAACCGGTGCCCGGCGACGGTGATGCCCTCCGCCCCGTACTCCCCCGGGACCAGCAGCTGCGCCATGCAGCGCACCGCGGGCAGATCGGCGAACTGGGCGATGGCCCCGGGATCGCGGTCGAGCACCGCACCGGCGGCGCGGAGGCCGCTCGCCCATTCGGCGGCGAGCTCCCGCAGCGCCAGCAACGATTCGGTCAGCACAGTGCCCGTCACGTCATCCCCTCGGCCATTTCGTGGACGCTCGCGAGCAGCTCCGAGACGTCGGCGACCTCACCCGGTCCGCCGGCGAGAAAACCCTTCGCCCCCAGCAGCCCGAGCAGTTTCCGGTCCACATCGGACAGCAGCTGGTGCAGATACCGCGCCCGCGCGGGAGCCGTACTCCCGTCCGCCAGCAGATCGGCTTCGACGGCCAGCTGGCCGTTGAGCGCCGTGGCGAGGCAGTCCTGGATCATCTGCTTGCGCAGCAACGACTCTTCCCCCGAACGTCGCTCGCCCAGGTACCGAAGACATTCGTCGAGCAGTCCCTGGGAAAGCCCCAGCCGCACCCACACCAGGTCCGGACCCGCGGGCGCGCCCGGCAGGCCGCGGGCGAAGGCGACCGCGCCGCCGGGAAGATCGGCTTCCCGCAGGATCTCCGTCCCGGCGGGCAGCTCTCCCGCCGGGACAGCCGCGACCGCATCGTTTCGGCGCCTCGTCCGCAGCAGCTTGAGCGCGGGCGCGACGCCCTGCTCCCGGGCGACGCGTCGACACTCCTGCCACCGGGCCGGGTCAGGCACGGATTTCCGCGATGACGAACGCGGCGAGCGAACGCACCGATTCGAAGTGCTGCATCTCCAGGTTCTCGGTGTCGAACTCGATGCCGAAGGTGTCCTCAAGCTGCATCAGCAATTCCAGCACGCCGGTCGAATCGAGGCCGGCGTCGGACAGCCGGGTGTCCTCGGACAGGTCGGCGACGTCCCGTTCGAGCACCGCGCTCAGCGCGCCGGTGATGCCTTCGACGACCCGGTCCTCGGTCAGGGTCTGCGTGGTCTCAGTCATGGCTCTCCTTCTCCTTACACAGGGTTCAGCGCGCCGTCGGAGCGAATCCGCGGGCGTCGCGGCGGGCCTGGCCGCGGGAAATCCGCAGCGGATCCCAGTCGTGGCCGCGGTCGGGCAACAGGGCGCGGTCGGCGAAAACCGCGCCTTCGTACGCTTCGGCCAGCACCGGCCGGTCGAGAATCGCTTCGGCGCACTGCGCACCGCCGACCGCGGCTCCGACGACTCCCCCGCCATGGACGTCCTGTCCGGCGACGAACAGCCCTTCGACCGCGGTCCGCACGTCCGGCCGTCGTCCGTGCGGACCCCAGGACTGGAGTCCGTACGCGGCTCCGCCGGTGGCGAGCGTGTAGCGCTCCTGCGTGAGCGGGGTGGCCGATTCGAGGTAGACGATGCGATCCCGGAACGGGCCGAGCACCTCCTCGGCGCGCTCTAGCAGGCAGGCGGCGAGTTTCTCTTTGGCCGCGCGGTATTCGGCCACCCGCCGGTAGCGGAGCCCGGACGCCGGGCCATCGGTTACGCCCCACTGCGCATAGCCGGGCGGACACGCGGTCATGATCTGAAGATTCGTGTGTCCGGGCGGGCAGACCGCGGTGTTGCCGGGGTCCTTGTGCGACGCGGACGAGATGAACACGAACGGCAGCTCGTCGAACTGGCCCGCTTCGGTTCGGGCGTAAGCACTTTCGACGTCACCGCTCGGCCAGTACCAGATGTTGGCCTCGGACGCTTCGGGCAGTTCCGCGGCCACCACCGCATAACTGGTGACCAGCGGCAGCCGCATGACCGCGTCCTCGGTGCGGCGGACGACGCCTTCGGGGAGGTTTTCCCGGCCACCGCACAACTCCAGCACGGTGCGCCGATAGTCCGCATTGGACACCACCAGCGGCGCGCGCAGCACGTCTCCACCGGTCAGCTCCACACCGGCCGCGCGACCGTCCTCGATCAGGATCCGCGCGGCGCGGGCTTTGGTGCGCAGCTGCCCGCCGTGCGTTTCGAGCTGCTCCACCAGCGCGGCCGCCAGCATCTGGCCGCCGCCGACCGGGTAGTACGCGCCGCCGGTCAGGTAGTCGTCGAGCATGCGAATGTGCGCCGCGACAACGGTGTTCGCCGGCGACGAAGCATAGTTGCCGGACTGCGCGGCCAGCACCGTGCGAGCGGCCGCAGACAGTCCACAATGGTCAAACAGGCGGCTCAGGCCGCGGCGGCTCCAGCGCACCACCGCGGGCGAGCCGCCCAACACCGGCTGAGCACTCGCGGAATACCGAGCCGACGCGGCGATCTCGCCGCAGATCGCCAGGTACTCCTGAAGCGCCGCGGCCTCCGCGGGGAAGGTCGCGAGCAGCCGGTCCCCGTACCGGGACCAGCCTTCCGGCACGTCGAAGCGCACGCCCGGCAGCACGATCCGGTCGAAGCCGTCCGGGTCGAGCCTGCGGAACCGCACCCGGTCGCCGACGCCGAGCCCGGCCAGCAGCGACGGGAGCAGCCCGCCGGGCCCGCAGTCGCCGAGGTAGTGCACGCCGATGTCGAACTCGTAGGAGCGCCGCCGCCGGAACATGTGGCAGTTGCCGCCCGCCACGTCGTGCTGTTCGAGCACCAGGACCCGGCGGCCGAAGGCGGCGAGGTAGCCGGCGCAGACGAGGCCGCCGATCCCGGACCCGATCACGATCGCGTCCCAGGAAGAGCTTCCCGCCTCGTTCGGACTCATGCCGGTGACGCTACGGCGGGGCGGTGACCCCGGGCTGACCGCGCGCTGACAGCTGGGGGCAGTCAGCGGCAGGCGGTCGCCCGGGGGTCACCTATTCAGGAGAGAGCATGGCGATCGAGGTCTTGCCGCGCACCGCGAGCCAGGTCGGGAAGAGCGTGGCGACCATGCTTACCACGACCGCGAGCAAGACCACCACCGCATAAATCCACAATGGACCATACGGCAGCCAGCTGTCGGACACGGCCTGGCTGAACGGGACCAGCATCGCGAGCGAGACGGCGGTGCCGAGGACCACGCCGATGACCGCGACGACCATCCCCTCCACGGCCATCACCCCGAGCACCTGGCCCCGGCTCGACCCGGCCAGCCGTTGCAGGCCGAACTCGCGCCGCCGGTGCGCGGTCGAGAGCACGAGCGTGTTCACCACCGAGATCGCCGCGTAGAGCAGGATCATGCCGACCACGAGGTAGTTGACCCAGGCGTTCGCTTCCTGTTCCTGCACGAACTTGGCGGTGAGCGTGTCCCGGTTCGCGACCTGCACTCCCGGCGAAGCCTGCGCCATCCCGTCCAGCGTGCTCATCAGCTGCGAGACGCTCGTGCCCGCCGCCGCGGTGACGAGCACCTGCGACGCGATCCCGTCGGTCGTGTGCGGGGCCAGCGTGGCCGCGGGCAGCATCGCCGTGGCGAAATCCGGCGCGGCCCGCAGTGTCGCCACCACCCGCAACCGCACCTGCGCGCCGTCGCCGAGCCGCAGCCCGATCTCGTCGCCGAGCTTGACGTGCAGCCGAGTCGCGTTGTCGACCGGAAGCGCGATGGTATTGCCCTGCAACGCGTCCAGCGAGCCGGTAGCGACCTCGGACGCCCGGGTCTTCGCGACCGCGTCGCCGGTGACTCCCGTCAGCGCGAGCCCGTCCTCGTCCTGGCTCGAATCGGACGGCTTCTCGTTGTAGCCCTTGCTGGTCACGTACGCCGAAGCGGTGCCGACCCCGGGCAGCGACCGGACCTTGTCGAGCAACCCGGTGCCGACGTCGCCGGTCGACGAAGTGACGACCGCGTCCGCCGAGAGGTTCGACGCGTACTTCTGCTTCGCCGATTCCACCTGCGTGGTCTGGAAGTAGAGCATGAACACCGCCAGCGTCGTGGCGAGCATGACCGGCACGACCGCCCCGGACATCGGCAGCCACCGCACCCGGGCGTTGGCCATCGCGAGATAGCCGGACAGCCCGCTCACCGCCCGCACCGGAACCCGCAGCACCGCGACCATCCCCCGGGTGATCCCCGGCGCGAAGAGCGCGACCGCCGCCGCGACGAGCGTGACCGCCGGACCGGCCGTACTGGCCGCGAGCGGTCCGTCCATCACGGTGATCGTCAGATACGCCAGCGCCACGCCGCCGATCAGGCTGCCGATGCCCCACCAGAGCCGGAACGACGTCAGCCAGCGCTTCGGCGAGACCAGTTCCTGCATCGCCTCCACCGGACGGGTCCGCCCGGCGTACCGCGCCGCGACGAACCCCGCGCCCCACGCGGACAGCAGGCCGACGAGAACGCCGGCGGCGGTCGGGATCCAGTCCTGGTGATACGCCAGCACCGGTTCGAAGACGCCGAACCCGGACAACCGGTCGAACAGCCAGTTCCCCAGCAGTTCGCCGGGGAAAGCGGCCAGCACGGTCGCGAGGACCCCGATCACCATCGACTCCGCGGTGATCATGCGGCTGACCTGTTTGGGCGTCGCGCCGACCGCGCGCAGCAACGCGACCTCGCGCCGCCGCTGCTGCACCGACAGCCCCAGCGTGCTGGCCACCACGAACAACGCGACCTGCACAGCGAGCCCGCCGAACACCGCGGCCAGGATCACCAGGATTTCGCCGCCGTCGCTCGCCTGCGCGAACTCGGCCGTCCCGCGCGCCACGCCGGTGAGCGCGACCGCGTGCTGGTCCCGGACCACGTTCGCGATCTGGGTGCTCAACGCGGCCGGATCCGTGCCCGCGGCGGGAAGCACGCCGAACGCGTCGACCTGCCCGGGCGCGGGCGCCAGCGCGAGAGCGTCTTCGTGGGAGAAGAACACCGCGTCGGAAGCCATTTTCCCGCCCGCGACAGCGATTCCCACTACTTGGAAGGACCGGACACCACCGCGCACGGCGATCTGCACCGAACCGCCCGAGGCGACCCCGGTGGCCGCGGCCGTCGCCTGGTCGAGCACGACTTCGCCGCCGCGCTGCGGAGCCCGGCCGTCGGTGAGCGAATACGGGGCCAGCTCGGCAGTCGCCCAGTCGTGCCCCAACGCCGTGCCGCGTACCAGCTTCACGTCGGGATCCGCGGGCAGCGTCGCCGGGATCGACACGTCGGGAATGACCTTCGCGACGCCGGGAACGGCCGCGATCTTGGCCCCGAGCGACGCGTCAAGGCGCACCCGTTCGGGCAGGGTCGCGGATTCGTGGTCCTCGTCCTCGGTGCCCGGGTTCGTCGGCGGCAGGTCGTAGTGCTGGTCGCCCGCGACGACCACCGGGGCCTCGGCCAGCCGCTGCGGCGGCACCCGCGGCGAGACGCCGGTCTGCATGAGCCCGCCGCACGCCATCACGATCGCGGTTCCGACGAGCAGCGCGACGAACGTCGCGGTGAATCCGGCCTTGCGGAACCGGAGCGTGCTCAGGGCAAGGCGCAGCATCAGCGCACCGTCCCGACAGTGTTCCGGCCGTCGCGGCCGAGCCGCGTCGTACGCGAGCTCAACGCGGTCAGGCCGCGCGCGACCTCGTCCGCGGTCGGTTCGTGCAACTCGCCGGCGAACTGCCCGTCGGCGAGGAACAGCACCCGGTCGGCGTAGGAGGCGGCGACCGGATCGTGCGTCACCATCACGATGGTCTGCCCTTCGACCCGCACCGCGGTGCGCAGCAGGTCCAGGATCTCGCTCGCCGACGTCGTGTCCAGCGCGCCGGTCGGCTCGTCGGCGAAGGTCACGTGCGGGCGGCTGACCAGCGCGCGGGCGATCGCCACGCGCTGCTGTTGACCACCGGACAATTCACCGGGGCGGTGCCCGCGCCGTCCGCCGAGCCCGACCTGCTCGATGATCCGGTTCACCAGCGCCGGGTCGGCCCGTTTGCCCGCCAGCCGCAGCGGAAGCGTGACGTTGTCGACCACGTCGAGCGACGGCAGCAGGTTGAACTGCTGGAAAATGAACCCGATGTGGTCACGGCGCATCCGGGTCAGCTGCGCCTCGTCGAGCCTGCCGAGATCCTGGTCGGCCAGCACGACCGTGCCCGAATCCGGCTGGTCGAGCCCGGCCGCGCAGTGCAGCAGCGTGCTCTTGCCCGAACCGGACGGTCCCATCACCGCGGTGAAACTGCCGCGGGCGAACGAAACCGAAATCCCGTCGAGTGCGACGACGCGGGCCCGGTTCCCTCCGTAGAGCTTGGTGACGGAGCGGAGTGTCACCGCATCCGTGCTTGGCTGTCCGGACTGGTACATCGGTCACTCTCCCAGGCGCGTCGGGTACAGCGAAAACCTACGAGCGACGAGCGCCGATTCCGATGGTGCTAGCTCTTCGATCCGGACTGGTCCTAGCACCCCTGCCGGGAAAGCCCGGAACAGCACATAATCGGGATATGCCCTCCACCGATGCCCGCGAGCCGGCGGCACCGAAGCCCTGGTTCGCGCGGGGCGGCCTCGCCGTGCTGCACAGCACCGCGCTGGGCCTGCTCGCACCGGTCGAGGTAGTGCTTTTCGCGCTGCTGGCCTGCGCTGCTTCCCTGCTGGGAGTCGGCGTCGGCGTGTTCCTGATTCCCCCGGTGGTCTACGCCGTCCGCGCGGTCGCCAATCTGCAGCGGAAACTGCACGGCGCCTGGACCGGACGCGAGCTGCCGGAGCCGTATCTCCCGCTGCCCGAGGGCACCCGGTTCTTCCAGGTGTTCGCGCGGTTGCTGGCCGACCGCGCCACCTGGCGGGACACGGCCTGGCTGCTGGTGGACGGCACGATCGGCTGCCTGCTCACGCTGGCCCCGCTGGCCCTCGTGGTCGACGGCGTGCGCGGGCTGCTCATGCCGTTGCTCTACCCGGTTCTGGACGATGTGTGGCTCGGCGACTGGTACGTGGCGCTGCCGGTGGACAATCCGGCCGTCGCCTGGATCGCGGTCGTGCTGGGCCTGCTGCATTTCCCGCTCGTCCTGTGGGCCGCCCCGCACCTGCTGAAACTGCACGCGGCGCTGGCGGCCAAATTCCTTTCCCCGTCCGAAAGCACCGTGCTCGCCCAGCGCGTGCAGCACCTCACCACCACGCGCGACGACGCGGTCGGCCATCAGGCGCTGGAGCTGCGCCGGATCGAGCGCAATCTGCACGACGGCGCGCAAGCCCGGCTGGTCGCGATGGGAATGACGCTCGACGCGGCGGCCAAACTCGCCGAACGGCAGCCGGAAGCGGCGAAGAGCCTGATGGAAGAGGCCAAGGCGAGCTCGGTGAAAGCACTGCAGGAACTGCGCGACCTGGTTCGCGGGATCCAGCCGCCGGTGCTGGTCGACCGCGGTCTCGCCGACGCGGTCCGCGAACTCGGGATGGAGTCGGCGCTGGAGATGGAGACCACCGTCGACCTTCCCGGCCGGTTCGCGCCCGCCGTCGAGACCGCCGCGTATTTCACCGTTTCCGAGGTGCTCAACAACGCGATGAAGCATTCCGGCGCGGATTCCGGGAAAATCGACGTACACCATTCCGGCGGACGGCTGTCCATCACGGTCACCGACTACGGCAGGGGCGGCGCGGACCCGGCCAAGGGCACCGGCCTGCGGGAACTCGAACGCAGGCTCGCGCCGCTGGACGGATTCCTCACCGTGCTCAGCCCGCTCGGCGGGCCGACCTCGGTGGTCATCGAAATCCCCTGCCGGCCGGTCGGGTCGTGAGTGGCGATCCCGGTTCTCACCGGCGCCACTCACGACCCGACCTGGCATCGGCGCTCAGTGACGCAGGTAGGCCAGCACCGCCTGCACCCGGCGGTTGCTGTCGTCGGACACCGGCAGCTGCAGTTTCGCCAGGATGTTGTTGATGTGCTTGGACACCGCCTTCTCGGTGACGTACAGCTCGGCGGCGATGTTGCTGTTGGACCGTCCCTCGGCGATCAACCGGAGCACGTCGTTCTCTCGCGGAGTGAGGCTTTCCAGCGCACGGTCGCGCGTGTTGTGCGTGAACAGCCGCGACACCACCTCGGGATCCATCATGGTGTTGCCCGCGGCGACCCCGCGCAGGACGTCGACGAAGTGGTCGCCGTCGAGCACCCGGTCCTTGAGCTGGTAGCCGACCGCGCCCGCGCCGTCGGCCAGCAATTCGTTGACGTACAAGCGTTCGACGTACTGCGACAGCACCAGCACCGGCAGTCCGGGCACCTGACGGCGCGCCTCGATCGCGGCGCGCAGGCCCTCGTCGGTGAACGACGGCGGGAGCCGGATGTCGACCACGCCGACGTCCGGCTTCTCCGTGACCAGCGCGTTCAGCAGATCCGGCCCGTTGTCCAGCGCCGCGACGATCGTCATCCCGTGCGCTTCGAGCAGCCGGACCAGCCCGTCGCGGAGCAGGAACTGGTCTTCGCCGATGACCACGCGCACAGAGCTTCACCTTTTCTTCGCCGCGGCAGTTCCGCTCCTGATTATAGGGGCGCGGACGAGAGTTCCGTGTCGGTTCGGCCCGCGTTCGCGAAAGCGGCGGTCAGGCGAGCGGGGGCGCGGACGGCTCGCTTTCCCGGGCGAAGGCGCAAATCCCCAGAGTTCCGCGAATCGGGTCGTAATCGGCGAGCACCGCGGGCGGTTCGGCCCACAGAGCGGTGGCGGAACGTCCTTCCGCGACCGGTCCGCCGGTCAAGCCCGGTCCGTAGCGATCCGCTGGCGCGAGCCGATCAGTCTCGGCCCGGGCGTCGGCCCGGTCGATTCCGGGCAGCACCGCGACCCGGGTGCTGCCTGCTCCGGACTCGAACAGCAGCGCGGTCGCCGCGTCCACGGGCGGGCGTTCTCCGGCGTAGGGCATTCCTCGCTGCTCCATGACCAGGACCAGCACGCGGTGCATCGGCTTCCGGCGCACGTATCCGGCCGCCACCCGCAAGGCGAGGAAACCGGCGAGCGGGCCCTGTCCGGAAACCGAGTACGTCATCGGGGCGCCCGGCAGCACGGCGGTGAGGTTGACCGGAGCGGACAGCCGCGGGTCGAAATCGGGGCCGTCGTGCGCGACGACGACCAGGTCGATCGGCTCGCTCACCTGGCCGTGCAGCACATCCCGGGCCAGGGAGATGAACGTGTTGCCCTGCGCCTGAGCGACCAGCTCCGGCGAGTAGCCGACGTCGTGCCCGGCGGCCAGATCGGTGAAGTAGCGCGTCATGATCGGGCCGTCGAGCCGGTCGGAGCCGGACTCGAATCGCCGATGCAGCACGGTTTTCAGCCCCATCGGCAGCACGGCGAACGGCGAGGTGCGCGTGGCCGCCACGGGAGCGCCGGCACTGAACATCAGCCCTCCACCGCGGGAACCGGCAGCCGATGCAGGTGCTGGCGGCGCAGCAGGTCCTCCGGCTGGTCCCGCTCGCTGATCACATAGGACTGTCCATCGTGGACCAGAACCTCGGCGGGATAGCCGTGGCTGAGGAACAGCACCGGCGACGCGCTCGGGCCGTAGGCACCGGAGCGTTCCACGCCGATCAGGTCGCCCGGCCGCACCGGCGGCAGCGGGATTTTCTTGCCAAGCACGTCGTTCGGGGTGCACAGCGGACCGGTGATCTGCCAGGTCTCGGTGGCCGGTTCGTCGATCCGGTTCAGCAGCCGCATCGGGAAATCGCGTTTGACATAGGAGCCGATGCCGACCGCCGCCATATGGTGGTTGGTGCCGCCGTCGGCGACCGCGAAGTTCTGCCCCAGCGAGGTTTTGACATAGCGGACGCGCACGACGTAGGTGCCGCTCATCGCGGTGAGGTAGCGGCCCAGCTCCATCACGAGCCGTGTGTCCGGATGCCGGGTGGCGAACTCGTCGATCACCGGGTTCAGTCGCGAGGTCAGCAGGTCGAGGTCGAGGTCGCGTTCCCCGTCGAAGTACGCCACGCCCAGCCCGCCGCCGACGTCGACCAGGTCGAGGCCGAAGCCCAGTCGCGCGGACAGCTGCTCGGCCAGCGCGAAGATGCGAGTGGTGTTCTCCACCACCGATTCCTCGCTGAGAATGCGCGTGCCCATGTAGACCTGGACGCCCATGATCCGCACGTTCGCGTGCCGGGAAACCAGGTCCTCGGCGGCGAACAGCTGTTCCTCGTCCATGCCGAACTGGCGCGGCTTCCCGCCCATCGTCAGTCCGGACCCCTTGACCGCGAAGCTCGGATTGACCCGCAACGCCACCCGCGCTCGCACTCCGCGCGCCGCGGCGAGCCGGTCGATCAACGCCAGTTCCCCGAAGGATTCGCAGACGATCGCCGCGATGTCCTCGTCCAGGCAGGCCTCGAGTTCCGCCTGGCTCTTGCCGGGGCCCAGGAAAATGATGTCGTTCGGCTCGACGCCGCCGCGGCGCGCGGTGCGCAGTTCGGCGAGGCTCGACACTTCGGCACGGGCCCCGTTGTCGTGCAGCACAGCCAGAATCGACACGTTCGGGTTCGACTTCAGCGAGAAGAAGACCTCCATGCTGTCGTGCAGTTCGCGGCGCAGCCGGGACATCCGGCCGGCCAGCTCGCCGCCGTCGTAGACGAACAGCGGGGTGCCGTAGCGGTCCGCCAGCTCGGTGATCCCGACGCCCTCGATCTCGAGTTCCGTACTCATCAGGTTCTGCTCCTAGTGTTCGAAGACCATCGCGGAAAACGTCGAGCCGAGGCCGACCGAAACCATCAGGTAGCGCTCGCCCGGGTTGAGCAGTCCGAGCCGGGTCGCGGTGTGGTAGTTGAGGAACGGGTCCGCGCAGAAGCAATGGCCGGTGCGCGGGACGTTGCCGAGGAAGATCCGTTTCCGCGGCACGTCCATCGCCTCCGCCGCGCGGATCCACGAAACCTTGTTGACGTTGTGCGGCAGGACGAGCGCGAGATCGCTCGCCGCGCACCCGGCGGCTTCGAGCGCGGCGCGGGTGACGTCGCCTAGTGCGTCCGGATAGATCTGCCGGAAGACCTTGTTCTGCTCTTCGTTCGTGATGACCTCGCCGCCGGGACCGCCGAGCGTGGTCGTCGCGTAGCCGAGCAGCCGATCCCGTTGCCCGCCGGGGGCGACCAGCACCGCGGCGGTCCCCTCGCCCATCACCGCGACGTCCGGGATGATCTGCGCGGCCGGGGTGAAAGCCTTCTCCCCGGCGAGAACCAACGCCAGCGCGTCCGGGTCGCCGTCCTGTTCGAGCAGTGCACCAGCGAGATCGAGCGCGAGCAGTCCGGATGCGCACGCGTGGTCGGTGACGGTGAAGGCGAGCGCGTTCTGCAATCCCAGCCGCTGGCGCACCTCGGCCAGCGGATCGAACGGATGCGGCGACGCCGCGGGTACCGTCTTCGGCCGCAGCACGTAGCGGACGCGCTCCTCGACCCCGGCGAACCCGTCGAGCTTCGCGACCGCGCCGAGCAGCATCTCGGCCTCGGACTCGGGCGACCGGCAAACCTCGGACAACCCGTAGATGCGATGCAGCCTGCGCAACTGGGCGTCAGTAAGGCCGAGCGCGTCCTGCAGCGTCGCGATCGGCACCGCGGCGGGCAGGTAACTGGACACAGACATCAGGCTCGTCACCCCGACAGCGTCCCAACCGGCACTGACGTGACGCTGACGCGCGGCTTTCAACCGGCTTCGTTCACCACAGCACGACGGCGGTGACCACATGCGCCGCGCCCACCACGGCGCTCCCCGCGAGCATCCCCCGTTCCCCGCGAAAGATCCCGATCCCGACGTCCCCTGCCTGCGCGACCGCCGCCGCGATCAGGACCACCGCGCAGACTGGTCCAGACCAGATCAGCGGCACGACCGCGGCCGCACCGCCCTGACC
The DNA here is from genome assembly GCF_900115345.1 of Amycolatopsis rubida. GTDB lineage: Bacteria > Actinomycetota > Actinomycetes > Mycobacteriales > Pseudonocardiaceae > Amycolatopsis > Amycolatopsis rubida. The sequence continues at coordinate 415,795 of NZ_FOWC01000004.1, forward strand.
GCGTACATCCAGCCGTGGAACTTCTCGCCGTTCGTCGGCGCGTCGCTGTGGCTCAACGCCGCCGCTCGCACTGCCGCCACCATCGCGAGCACGGCATCGGCCACCACCAGGACGATCGTCATTACCTCACCAGTCGACTATTTACAGATTGAACTGTTCATCGATGATTAAAGTACCGGTGTGGCGACCGACAGCTCCTTGCCCGAGACCTCGGCCTTCCGGCTCATGGTGCTCGGCGCCGACCTGGCGAACGAGTTCGCGAGCACCTGCGCGAATCCGGGCTGAAGCCCAAACATCTCGGGACGCTCGCCATGGTCGAGCAGGGCTTCGCCCGGACCCAGGACGACATCGCCCGGCTCATGCGGATGAGCCCCAGCCTGGTCGTCCGGCTGGAGCAGCGCGACCTCATCGAGCGGCAGCGGGACCCGGCCAACCGGCGCAAGCACATCCTCACCCTCACCGGGGAGGGAAATCCTTGCTGGCCGAGACGGGTTCGCTCGCTGCGGCCGTCGACGCCGAACTGGACGCCCTGCTCGGCCCGCGGCTCGGCGGCCAGCTGGACGAGGCGCTCGCGCGGCTGATGGGCAAGCTCATGGCGGACCGGGAGCGTCCCGGGCCGCGGTGATCAGCGGGATTCCGCTCGTCCGGCTACCGTCGCAAGCATGCGCGTACTGGTCGCCGGAGCCTCGGGGTTCGTCGGCAGACGGTTGTGCCCGGCGCTGACCGACGCCGGGCACGACGTGCTCGCCATGACCCGCCGCCCCGAGCAGTACCGCGGTGCCGGCGAGCCGATCCACGGCGATGTCGCCGACATCGGCTCCCTGCGAGACGCGCTCAAGAACGTCGAAGCCGCCTACTACCTGGTCCACTCCCTCGACAGCGCGGACTTCCAGAAGCGCGACGCCAACGCGGCCCGCGCGTTCGCCCGTGCCGCGGCGGAAGCGGGAGTGCGCCGGATCGTCTACCTCGGCGGTCTCGGCGACGACGCCGACTCGCTGTCGGCGCATCTGGCCAGCAGGCGCGAGGTCGAACGGCTGCTGGCGGAGACCGGCGTGCCGGTGACCGTGCTGCGCGCGGGAATCGTCATCGGACACGGCGGGACGTCGTGGGAGCTGACCCGCCAGCTCGTCGAACGCCTGCCCGCGATGATCACCCCGCGCTGGGTCGGCACGCGCACCCAGCCGATCGCGCTCGCCGACGTCGTCCGCTACCTGGCCGGCGTGCTGGAGCATCCCGAGACCGCGGGCCGGACGTTCGACATCGGCGGCCCGGAAGTGCTGACCTACCGGGACATGCTGCAGCGCGTCGCGGTGATCGAGGGCAGGATGCTGGCGATCGTGCCGGTCCCGCTGCTCACGCCCCGGCTGTCGTCCTACTGGATTTCGCTGGTCACCGACGTCGATGCCACGACCGGGCGCGCGCTGATCGACTCGATGGGCAACGAGGTCGTCGTCCGCGACGACGCGATCCGCCGCATCGTCGAATTCGAGCCGATGAGCTACAACGACGCCGTGCTGCAAGCACTGGGCGAACGAGTGCGACAGCGGCGGACCGGGTGAAGGCGTTCCTGACGGCGGTGACCGCGGCGGGTTCCGGGCTGCTGGGAGCGTCCTTGGCGAGCAAGCCGGGATCGCGCCGGTTTCACGCGCTGACCGCGTCGGTCGCGGCGACCTGGTTCGCCGGAGCGCGCTCGGCGGGGCCGGTGCCACGGGGTCGTACCGACGTCGTGCAGCCGGTATTGGCGGGTGCGGGCGCGTTCGGGGCGTTTTACGGCTGCGCGCTGGTCGCTCGCCGGATTCCGTTGCTGCGCCGGGCGATCACCGGCGTGCTCGGCCACGCCCATCACGGTTCGACGCCGACCGTGGTGACGACGACGCTCGTAACCGGTGCCGCTGAGGAGGTTTTCTTCCGCGGCGCGCTTTACGACACGTTCGGCCCGCGAGCATCGACCGCGATGTACGTGCTGTCGACGACGGCGACGCGGAATCCGGCCTTGGTGCTGGCGTCGGCGACTATGGGGACGCTCTTCACCCTGCAACGCCGTTGGGGCGGCGGAGTGCAGGCACCGGTGCTGACGCACGTGACCTGGTCCGCCCTGATGATCGGCTTCCTGCCCCGGCTTTTCCCGCCTCAGGATTCCAGCAGTGGCGGAGCAGGTCCGTAGGCATTGGCGCGGGCGGCGCGAGCGCGGGCACCCGGGATGCCGGTGAGCAGGCGCAACAGCCGATACGGCGGGGCAGCGGGACGACCGCGTTCCCTCGCGCGAGCGGCGCGTTGTTCCAGCCGGACCTGCTGCGCCTGCACCTTCCGGATCGCGGGTTCGCGTTCGGCTTGGATCCGCGCGAGGGCGGCGTCGGACGAATCCCGCACGAGGTGATTGGCCGCGGCGACGGCGTCCTGCACCGCCATGAGGATCCCGTTGCCGCCGACCGGCGAGATGACGTGCGCGGCATCGCCGATGAGCAGCAGGCCTGGCCGCCACCAGCGCTCCACCCGGGAGATGTCGACCGACAGCAGGGTCGTCTGGCCGAAATCGGTCAGCAGATCGGCCCGGTCGGCCAGCCACGGCACGTGCTCGGCGAGAAATGTCCGGATCGGACCGACACCCTGTTCGCGAGCTTCGGCGTAGCCGCCCTTGGGCAGGCTGTATCCCACTTGCCAGCCGCCGGTCCCGGCGAGCAGGCCGACGTAGTGGTGTCGCCCGAAGAAGAGGTCGACGTCGGCGTCCGGCGGGTCCTCGGGACGGTGCGGCAGCCGGAACCACAGCAGGTCGGTGGTGGCGCCGAGGGAGCGGGCCGGCGCGTCCGCCAGGCGGCGGATCCGGGAAAACCGGCCGTCCGCGCCGACCACGAGCGCGGCGGGCTGGTCGTGGGTTCCGGTGTCGTCGCGGTAGCGGACGCCGGTGATTCGGCCGTCGTCGTCGCGGTTCAGGTCAACGACTTTGGCTCCGGTGCGCACGCTCGCGCTCGGGAGTGCGGCGGTTTCGGCGGCGAGGAAGTCGAGGAAGCGCGCCTGCGGCATCAGGGCGACGTAGTTGTACGGCGAGGAGAGCTTGCCGTAGTCGGCGGTGGTGATCGACCCGGCCGGGGTGTGGAAGCGGAAGAAGCGCGCTTTGTGGTGCGGCAGCGCGAGCAGCCGGTCGGCCAAGCCGAGGCGGTCGAGCAGTTCGAGGGTGTAGGGGTGCAGGGAATCGCCGCGGAAGTCGCGGTCGAAGTCCTGGTGCGCTTCCAGCAGGGTGACCGGGATTCCGGCGCGGCCGAGCAAGTAGGCGAGCACCATCCCGCCGGGTCCGCCGCCCGCGACGACCACCGGCGACCCGGTTGTCATTCCGCCCCTGGTTCGAGACGGAACACGGCGAGCGAACCCAGCTGCGCGGCGATCTCGGCTGCCGACGCGGCGGGACCGACAGGAAACGCGGCGATCGCCCACGGAGCCCGCACTGCGTTCAAGTAAGCCGAGATCACCGACACCGCCTCGGCGCCGCCCACCGGCTGTGCGCAACCGCTTTCGTCGGCCCCACCAGCCCGAAGACGGCAGTTCGGAGTCGCGACGAGATTGCCTACCCAGTCGCGGTTCGCGTCCGGCGAAACCAGGTAGCGGGTGCCGTCGAGCAGAAGAACCCCGATCGGCGTTTGCCGGATCCGGCCGCTGCGGCGTCCGGTCGTTTCGAGCACCCGAAGCCCGTAGCCGCCTTCCGGGACCGGATCCGGCTCGGTGGCGAGCAGCTTGCGCACCATCTCGGCATTGACCTGGGCAAATTCGCTAGATTTTCTAGCCATACCGGACACTGTACCTCGTCGCTAGAAGTTCTAGCTACTATGCCGGCGTGGCGGACAAGCAAGCGGCGCGGGAGGTCTCCCTGGCAGTGCGGCGGCTCCTGCAAGCCGGCCGGGGCATGCAGGCGGTGCTGGCCCGGAAACTGTCGCTGCGGGTCACCGACGTGCAAGCCCTCGACCATGTGGTTTCCAGTCCGGAGCCGATCGGTCCGGGCGAGCTGGGCCATCGGCTCGGCATCACCTCGGCGTCCGCGACCGTGCTGGCCGACCGGCTCGCCGCCGCCGGGCACCTGGCCCGCCGCGCCGACCCGGCCGACCGGCGGCGCGTCCACCTCGAGGCCACCGACCACGCCCGCGAGGACATCCGGGCCGCGCTGGGCCCGCTGCTCGCCGAGATGGAAGCCATCACCGATCGGCTCAAGCCCGAACACGTCCCGGTCGTCCTGTCCTTCCTGGACGAGGTCGCGGCGGCGATGCGCGCCTACGACCGACGCTGAACCGCCTGCTCACCCCGCCGCCGGGTCAGCAGCGTCCACCCAATGAGCCCCGCGAACGCGACGACCAGCAACGCCTGCGAACAAGCGGCCGCCGTGTCGAACGGCAGCGTGTACACGCCCACGATGCGAAGCACAGAGTCGGCGATCAACCCGACGCCCCACACCAGCGAGACCTGATACCAACGCCGCCGCAACGCCGCGCCGCCCGCGGTGGCCTCGAATTCGCGCTGCTGATCGCCGCCGGCCGAACGAGCGAAGCGCCGTGCCGCGTAGTACGCGAGCGGACGGTTGAGCACGCAGCTGCCGGCCAGAGCCACGCCGGCGCAGAAGGTGGTCACCGATTCCTTCGCCAACAGCAGGCGCGGGTCGCCGGTGACAAAGCTCAACGCCAGGCCCAGGCCGAAAAGCAGCACGAGGAACGACGAGAAGAGGTCGAGCCGCCGCTGTGCCACCGCGACCCAGATCGTCCGCACTCCCGCGACGACGGTGCCGATCAGCAGTGACACGTAGGCACTCGCGCCGAGCAGGTTGGCCGCGTAGTAGGCGACGACGGGCAGGCCGACGTCCAGGAACAGAGCGGTGATCATCGTGCGAGCGTGCGAGGTCATGCCGTACTCCCCGAGTTTGGCTTGGCTGCTGGGATTCACCCGGAAAACGCTACGGTCGCCGCCGCCGGTCGTCTTGCCGCCGCAGGCGTATCCGCGGGTGGAGAAATCCAGGGTCGGGTGGAGGGATTTCTCCACCCGCGGATACGCCGCGCACCGCACGACTTCGCCGCCGTTCCGCCGTAGTTTTCTCGGCATCGGAACGAAATCGAAAGGCAGGAACAACCCATGAGCGGACCCGTGGAGATCGTCCTGATCGTGGCGGCGGTCGGCTACCTGATGGTGCGGCGGCTGATCGGCGAACCCGCGCAGGCCAAGCAGATGCTCATCCTGCCCGCGATCCTGTCCGTCGTCGGCCTCAGCACAGTCTCCGGCGACGTGAAAACCGCGGCCTCGCTGGTCTTCCTCGTCGGGACCGCGGCGATCAGCGTCGTCCTCGGCGTCCTGCGCGGGGTCAGCGTCCGGATTTCCCGGCGCGACGGCACCGCCTTCGTCCGCTACACCCCGGTCACAGTCGGGCTGTGGGTGGCGAACATCGTGGTCAAGATCGGCGTGAACCTCGCGCTCGACGCCTTCGACCCGCAGGACGCGGGCGGCGTCTCCAACAGCATGCTGCTCACCATCGGCGTCGGCATCCTCGCCGAGGGGCTGGTCGTGCTCTACCGCGCACTGCGCGCCGGGCACCAGGTCATGTGGACCCAGGGCAGCGACGGCGCGCCGGGGAAGACCTCGCCGATGCTGGACACCATCCAGCGCAACCTCACCGGCCGCCCCGCCGAGTGGAACACTCAGTCCGCGCACGACGCCGGCCAGACGAGGAGGAACCTGGTCCCATGAGCACGCCGGACCAGCGGTCGCCGTCCCTTCTCGGGCAGCGCCGGGACGAGTTGATCCAGCCCGTCCTCGTCCTCACCGCGATCGCCTGCACCGCGGTTCAATGGCCGGACGCGACCATCGCGTACCGGCCATTGGCCTTGCCGCTGTTCGTGCTGTGCTCGGTCGCCGGGATCGTCTCGCTGCTGCCCTGGACCCGGCTGTCCGAGAAGCGGCAGGTCACCGCGATGGGCGCGTACATGCTGTTCGGCGCGCTGCTCCTGCCGCTCACGCACGGAACGTTCGCGGCGATGTTCCCGTTCGTCGCCGCGTCCGCCTCGGGGGTCAAGCTCGCGTCCCGCCGGGCCGCGGTGACCATCGCGGTCGCCGGAGCGGTCGTCGCGGTTGCCGCGACCTGGACGGTCGGAGAGCTGTCACCGGGCTTCCCGGTGTGGCCGGTGTGGGTGCCCCTGACCGTGAGTCTTCCGGTCGCGGTCGGCATCTCGCACCACGACCGTCTCGACGCGATCCGCAACGCGCAGCTCGCCGCCGAATCGGCGCAGCGCGCCCGCGAGTCCGAAGCCCGTGAGGCAGCGCTTGTCGAACGCGGCCGTATCGCGCGCGAGATTCACGACGTCCTCGGTCATTCGCTCTCCGGGATCGCCCTGCAATTGGACATGGCCGACGCACTGCGCGACAGCGGCCGCGACGACGAGGCAGCCGCCGCGGTCCGCAAGGCACGCGCCATCGCCGTCGACTCGATCAGCGAGACCCGCCGCGCAGTGCACGCGCTGCGCGAAGACACCTTGCCGCTGTCTGAGACGTTGTGCCAACTCGCCGAACACGCGTCGGCCGGGTTCGCGATCGAGGGCGAAGCCGGCGCGGTCGGCCCGGAGACCACGCACACGATGGTCCGGGCGGCGCAGGAGGCGATGACCAACGCGGCCAAGTACGCGCCGGGCGCGACTCGCAGCCTCCGGCTGGCCTTCGCTGCCGATCATGTCAGGCTGACCGTGCACAACGGGCCCGCTACCGAACCCCGCCGCGCCGAACTGGCCGGCGGTTCCGGGGTCGGGCTCGTCGGGATGCGCGAACGGGCCGCCCTGCTCGGCGGCACCCTGCGAGCAGGTCCGGCCGGCGACGGCTGGACCGTGGAACTGGAGCTGCCTCGATGACCGACCGCCCGATCAGCCTCGTTGTCGTCGACGACCAGGCGACTGTCCGCGAAGCGCTCGCGGTCATGCTCGACCTCGCCGAGGACGTCAACGTCGTCGCGACCGCGACCAACGGCGCGGAAGCGGTCGAGGCGGCGCGGGAACACCGCCCGGACGTAGTGCTGATGGACCTCAACATGCCGGTCCTGGACGGGGTCGGCGCGACCGGCAAGATCCGCGAAACCCTGCCGGACACCACGGTTCTCGTGCTCACCACGTTCGACGACGACGAATCGATCCTGGCCGCGCTGCAGGCGGGCGCGAGCGGCTACCTGACCAAAGAGGCGGACCGCACCACGATCCTGCACGCCGTGCGCACCGCGGCGCAGGGCCAGACCGTGCTCTCGCCCGAGGTGCAGCGGCGGTTGCTCGCACTGGCGGCCAAACCGGCCCCGCCCGCGGAACCGGATCTCGCGCTGACCGCGCGCGAACGGGAAATCCTCGGCCTGATCGGCGACGGCCTGCGCAATCCGGAAATCGCGGCCGCATTGGTCATCAGCGAGGCCACCGTGAAAACCCACATCAACAACCTCTTCGCCAAAGCCGGTTTCCACTCGCGCGCCGACGCGGTCCGCTACGCGCTCAACTATCAGAACGGCCGGCGTCAGCAGTAACCGAGGCACGGCAAGGGTTCTTACCCGGGCAGGTCTTCGAGACCGAGCCGGTACCAGTCGTCCGAGCCGATATTCGCCGGTGACCTGGAACCGGTCGTCCTCCAGCACTCCGGCAACCAGCCGATCCCGGTAGGCCGTCGTGGATGCGGACGACGGGCCAGTCTGTGCAGAAGCACGTCCATGCGGTGTCGCCGTCGACGGTGAAGGCGTAGCAGCCCAAGATGTGGCCCCACACCGCGCGAGCGGAGTCGGGGTACGCCATTCGGCCGAGAACCGGACCAGCCCGCTCCGGCCGGCGGGAGGCGCGGCGACGAGCGAGCCGAGGACGCCTTCATCGAAGTAGCCGACCCAGACCTCGCCGCCGGGTGGCCTGCACGTGGTCGATACCGTCGCCGAAAGTCTGCTCGGCCGCTGCTTCGCCGTCAGAGTCGTAGACCATCGCATTGCGGTCTGGCCCTTCGGACCGCCCGTCGACCAGCAGCACGCGACCCTCCGGCAGTGGTTGCACCGTCGGACGCGCCAGCCGAAGATCGGGAATCAGCGCGGCGACCGCCATCTCCGGTACGTGCACGGTCACCCGCACCGGACGTGCTGCGCGCACTTCGGGAAGCTTCACCGCTCGGTCCGCAGGGGCTGACCACACCGCCATCAACTCACCGAGCGGCCCCATCGACTCCGGAATCCGCACGTTCCCCCGCTGCGGCGGCACGATTCGCGCATGATGCCAGGTCTGGACGGTCGGCAGAGCCAAGACCGTCGCCCGGCGCGCCGCGTTCTTCCGGTCCCACTCGCCCACCCGCCCGTCCGACCACGCCGGCGTCCGCGAGCTCCACCGCATTTCCCCGGCCGGAGACCCCAGCCGAGCACACCGCCACCATCCCGGCCTGCCGCGTATCCAGCACGACCGCCCCCGCCGAGGTCTCCACGCACACCCGCCCGTCCGCCGCCGCGGCCAGTCGTACCTCCGCCCCCGGCACCACCCCGGCGAGCCGCAACGCGCGGAGAAACCCGACGTCGTCCTGGATCCGCTCGCTGACCCGAGACAACCGGGCAGAGCGCTGCCCGGCCCGCACCGCCTCAGCCAGCGCTCGCGTTCCCCGCGGAACCGGCAGCGGAGCGACGTCGATCCCGAGCTCGGGAAGGCCAGGGACCGGTGCCCCGTAGGGAGAACGCCGCGGACCCCCGCACACCTCGAAGACCCGCCGGGCCACGGTCTCCGACATCACGTGCTCCCACCGGCAGGCCTCGACGTGCACCCGCTCCCAATCCAAGCCGATCACCTGGTGCAGCAGCACCTCCGCGAGCCGGTGCTTGCTTATCACCCGCACCGCGATCCGCCGGCCCTCCGGGGACAGCACGACCCGCCGGTCCTCGTCGACCTCGAGCAATCCGTCCCGCTCCAGCCGCGCGACCGTCTGGCTCACCGTGGGAGCGGCTTGCCCCAGCCGGTCCGCGATCCGCGCCCGCCGCGGGACCACGCCGTCCTCCTCCAGTTCGTACGCCGCCTTGAGGTACATCTCGGTGGTGTTGATCAGGCCCCGCGCGGTCACGAGAACCAGCCTGGCAACTCAACTCGGGTTGAGGTCAAGGCGATCCGCGGAGCCGCATATCGTCCGTGTATCGGAAACCGCATACGTGCTGGCAACATCGGCCTGCCTTGACTGGCACCCATGACCTACCGCGAACCGGCACGCGCCGCGGGCCTTCGGGTTCGATCGCTGGTTCCGGCGGCCGGGATCACGATCTACGGCTGCGGGCCCGACGAAGCCGCCCTGGTGCGGGAGGCGGTGTCTCGGTTGGGGGTGGCACCGACTGTCACCGAGGCGGCGTTGTCCGAAGCCACGGTCGAACTCGCCGCCGGGAAGCGGTGCGTCAGTGTCAGCCACAAAACCCGCATCACCAATGGCACCTTGCGCGCGCTCAGCGAGATCGGTGTCAAGTATCTCTCCACGCGGAGCATCGGCTGCAATCATCTCGACGTCGGGTACGCCGAGAAAATCGGGATCTCGGTGGAAAACGTCGCGTATTCGCCCGACAGCGTCGCCGATTACACGATCATGTTGATGCTGATGGCGATCCGCGACGCGAAGTCCCTTATCCGCCGGACGGACGCCCGCGATTACCGATTGAGCCATACGCCCGGAAAAGAACTGCGCGACCTCACTGTAGGCGTCATCGGAACCGGACGGATCGGCGCGGCGGTCATCGACCGGCTCTGGGGTTTCGGCGGACAGAAGCTGGCTTACGACCTGCGTCCCCGGACGTCGGCCGATTACGTTCCCCTCGACGATTTGCTGCGGCAGAGCGACATCGTCACCCTGCACACCCCGCTCACCCCGGAAACCCGCCACCTCATGGACCAGCGCCGGATCGAGCGGATGAAACCCGGCGCGATCGTCGTCAACACCGGCCGCGGCGGATTGATCGACACCGAAGCCCTCCTGTCCGCGCTGGAAAGCGGCAGGCTGGGCGGCGCGGCATTGGACGTCCTCGAAGGGGAGGAAGGGATGTTCTATGCCGACTGCCGCCGCGAACCCATGGAAAACACCAATCTGGCGCGACTGCGAACTCTGCCGAACGTCCTGATCAGCCCGCACACCGCGTACCACACCGACCACGCCTTGCGCGACGCGGTGGAAAACAGTCTCCTCAACTGCCTGAATTTCGAAAGCTGGACAAACCATGCCTAAGCTCAAGGTCGGCGTCGTCTTCGGCGGAATCTCCGAGGAACATCCCGTCTCGGTCAAATCCGCGCGAGAGGTCGCGAAGAACCTCGATCCGGAGAAATACGAACCGTACTGGGTCGGGATCGCCAAGGACGGTGCGTGGAAGCTGTGCGCAGGCCCCGGCGAAGCGTGGGAGGACAGCGGTCGTCCGGCGATGCTGTCGCCGGACCGGGGCGTCCACGGGCTGCTCGTCGAGGAGCAGGGCAAGTACGAACCGGTCCGGCTGGACGTGGTGCTGCCGGTGCTGCACGGCAAACTCGGCGAGGACGGCGCGATGCAGGGTCTCCTCGAACTGTCCGGCATCCCGTACGCGGGCTGTGACGTGCAGAGTTCCGCGCTGTGCATGGACAAATCCCTCGCGTACCTGGTCGTCGGCAGCGCGGGCATCGCGACGCCGAATTTCTGGGCCGGCACCGCGGACGAGGACGTCGACGCGAGCAAGTTCGCCTATCCCGTCTTCGTGAAACCGGCCCGGTCCGGTTCGTCGTTCGGCGTCACCAAGGTCTCGCGCGAGGAAGACCTGCCGGGCGCGATCGCGGAGGCGGCGCAGTTCGACTCCAAGCTGCTGATCGAGGAAGCGGTCGAAGGCAGCGAGGTCGGGTGCGCGGTCCTGGGCAACGGCGCGGACCTGATCGTCGGCGAACCGGACCAGATCCGGCTGTCGCACGGGTTCTTCAAGATCCACCAGGAGGACAACCCGGAAAGCGGCTCCGAGAACTCGACCATCCTCGTCCCCGCGGACATCCCGGCGGAGTCGCGCGCCCGCGTCCAGGCGAGCGCGCAGACCGTCTACCGCGCGCTGGGCTGCAAGGGACTCGCCCGCGTCGACCTGTTCCTGCTCGAAGACGGCACCGTCATGCTCAACGAGGTCAACACCTTCCCCGGGCTGACCTCCTACAGCCGGTACCCGAGGATGATGGCGGCGGCCGGGCTCTCGTTCTCCGGAATGCTCGACCGGATGGTGTCGCTCGCGCTGGCCGGGACGCCCCGATGAAGCCCGGTTTCGCCTTCCTCGACGAGATCGCGCCCGGGATTCGCTGGGACGCCAAGTACGCCACCTGGGACAACTTCACCGGCAAACCGGTCGAGGGCTACCTGGCGAACCGGATCGTCGGCACCCACGCCTTGTGCGGCGCACTGCACAGCGCGCAGGACAAAGCCGCGACGCTGGGCTTCGGCCTGCTGATCTGGGACGGTTACCGGCCGCAGCGCGCCGTGGACTGTTTCCTGCGCTGGGCGAAACAGCCGGAGGACGGCCGGAAAAAGCGCCAGCACTACCCGAACCTCAACCGTGCGGAGATGTTCGAAAACGGTTACGTGGCAACCAAATCCGGCCACACCCGAGGCAGCACAGCGGATCTGACGCTGTATCGCCTTGACACCGGCGAACTCGTCCCCATGGGCGGCGGCTTCGACCTGATGGACGCGGTCTCGCACCACGGCGCACGAGGCCTCACCGCGGCCGAGGCGGCGAACCGGCAGCATCTCCGTTCCATCATGGAGGACTGCGGTTTCGCCGCCTACGAATCCGAGTGGTGGCACTACACGCTGAAGGACGAGCCCTATCCGGACACGTACTTCGATTTCCTCGTCGCCTAGATGGACACCAGAGCACCACGCGTGGTCGTCGCCGGAGGCCATTCGGCCGGGCACATCGAACCCGCGATGAACTTCGCCGACGCACTGCGGCGATTGGCGCCCGCAGCGGAGATCACCGCGCTCGGCACTGTCCGCGGTCTGGACACGACGCTGATCCCCGCTCGGGGGTACCCGCTGGAACTCATCCCGCCGGTCCCGCTGCCGCGCAAGGCCACCTGGGCCCTCCTGCGCACACCCGCCCGCCTGCGCGATTCGATCCGGACCGCCGGGGCGGTCCTCGACCAGGTCCAAGCCGGCGTCGTGGTGGGCTTCGGCGGCTACGTCGCCGCCCCGGCCTGCCTCGCCGCCCGCCAGCGTCGGTTGCCGATCGTCATCCACGAAGCGAACATCCGCCCGGGAGCGGCCAACCGAATGGCCGCCTGGATGACGCCCCACGTGTACACCGCCTCCCCGGACGTCCGGCTGAAAAACGGCACCGCGATCGGAATCCCGCTGCGTCCAGCGATCACCGGACTCGACCGGCTCGCGACCCGGGAAGCGGCTCGCCGCCGGTTCGGCCTCGACCCCGACGGCCCGGTCCTGCTGGTCACCGGCGGATCGCAAGGCGCCACAACGATCAACGCCGCCGCCTCCGGCGCAGCCGCCGCACTACGGGCGGCCGGGGTGCGAGTCCTGCACATCACCGGCCCGCGGCACACCGTCGAAGCGGACGATCCGTCGTATGTCGTCCTGCCGTTTGTCGACGAAATGCAGTACGCCTACGCCGCCGCCGACTTCGCGATCTGCCGTTCCGGCGCGATGACCTGCGCCGAGCTGGCCGCGGTCGGGCTCCCCGCCGCATTCGTCCCGCTGCCCGACCGCGGCGGCGAGCAACGACTGAACGCAGGGCCAGTCGTCTCGGCAGGCGGCGCGCTGCTCGTCGACGACGCCGACCTCACCCCAGCCTGGATCGAATCCGCTCTCCTCCCGATCCTCACCGACCCGGCGCGCCTCGCGGCGATGTCCGCCCGCGCCTCCGCGACCGGAGCACCCGACGCAGGCATCGTCCTAGCGCGACACGTCCTGGCGATCGCCCAACGACATCGACCCGCCAGGTAGCCGCACCGTCACCCGCAGCCCGCCCGCGGCGCCCGGCGCGAGAGAGAGCGTCCCGTCATGCGCCTGCGCGATGCTCTTCACGATCGCCAGCCCCAGCCCGACCCCGACGTGATCGCGGCGGATCCGCTCGGTGCCGCGCTGGAACGGCTCGGTGAACGTCCAGATCCGCTCCGGGCTGACTTCCTCCCCGGTGTTTTCCACCGCGAGCGTGCTCGACGTCGCGGAGGCAGTGGTGCGGAGCTGCACGGTCCCGCCTTCCGGCAGATTGTGGACGATGGCGTTGTGCAGCAGATTCGTCGTCAACTGCAGCAGAAGCGCCCGAGACCCGTTCACGGCAGTGACATCACCGGAGGTCTCAATGGCCACTCCGTGTTTCTCGGCAAGCGGGAGCAACGTCTCAGCGGCTTCTTCCGCCAGAAGCGACAGGTCGACCGGCTCCCGAGTGAACGAACGCTGATCCGCGCGGCTGAGCAGCAGCAAGGCTTCGGTGAGTTCGATCGCTCGCGCGTTCACGACGCGGAGGCGTTCGTGCAGCTCGCCGATATCGCGCTCCGGGTCATCGCGGGCGACTTCGAGGAGGCTCTGCGTGATCGCCAGCGGGGTGCGCAGCTCGTGGGAGGCGTTGGCGGCGAATCTCCGCTGTTCGGCGACGTGCGCGTCGAGGCGGGCGAGCATGGCGTCGAAGCTGTCGGCGAGTTCGCGGAACTCGTCGTCGCGGCCTTCCAGTTCGATCCGGTGGGCGAGCGAACCGGTCGCGGCCTGCCGGGTCGCGGCGGTGATCCGGTTCAGCGGGGCGAGCATGCGCCCGGCGAGAATCCAGCCGCCCAGCAGGCCGAACATCAGCAGGAGCAGCATCACGATGGCCGCGTCCGGCGCGAAGTCCTTGATCAGGTCGCGGCCGGACGGGGCCATCACCACCGGCATGACCTCCAGCGCCCGGTCCTGGTAGTCCAGCAGGAAGAAGCCCACCGCGCCGAGCAGCAGCGTCCCGGCCAGCATGAGGAATCCGGCGTAGCTGAGGGTCAGTTTGAGCCGGACGCTCATCCCGGGCTCGCGGATCATCCGCGGTCCGGCCCGTCGTCGATCCGGTAGCCGACCCCGGGGACGGTCGCGACCAGCCACGGTTCGCCGAGCCGTTTGCGCAGCGCCGAAACCGTGATGCGCACGGCGTTGGTGAACGGGTCCGCGTTCTCGTCCCAGGCCCGTTCGAGAAGGTCCTCGGCGCTGACCACCCCGCCCTCGGCCGCGACGAGCACCTCCAGGACGGCGAATTGTTTCCGGGTCAGCGCGACATACCGGCCGTCCCGGTAGACCTCGCGGCGGAACGGGTCCAGTTTCAGCCCCGCGATCTCGCGCACCGGCGGCCGGTTGTGCGCGCGCCTGCGGTCGAGCGCGCGCAGCCGGAGCACGAGTTCCCGCATTTCGAACGGTTTGGTGAGGTAGTCGTCGGCGCCGAGTTCGAAGCCGGAGACCTTGTCGTCGAGCCGGTCGGCGGCGGTGAGCATCAGGATCGGCATGCCGCTGCCGGAGGCGACGACGCGTTTCGCGATCTCGTCGCCCGACGGTCCGGGGATGTCCCGGTCGAGCACGGCCAGGTCGTAGGCGTTGACGCTCAGCATTTCCAGCGCGGTGTCCCCGTCCCCGGCGAGGTCGGCGGCGATCGCTTCCAGGCGCAGCCCGTCCCGGATGGCCTCGGCCAGGTAGGGCTCGTCCTCGACGATCAGCACACGCATGGACTCGATGCTACGAGCGGGTGCGTATCGCTGGCATATCCGAAACCGCGTACGTGCCGGCAACACCGGTTCGCCTTGGCTGAACGCCATGACCCGCAGCGAGTCAGCACGACGCCCGGCGCTCGCCGGCTTCCGGCGAACCGTCCGCCGGGTGCTTCGCCGTCGTGGCGCACTGAGCGAGGCCGACGGAGCCGTCCCGTACGGCACGACGGTGTTCGCCGAGATTCCGGCGGTGGCCAATCTCGCCCCGGTGTTCCTGGACGCGCTGCGCCGGGCGGCGAAGGACGCCGCGAACGACGGCGTCGAGTTCCGCGTCAACAGCGGCTGGCGTTCCCCGGCGTATCAGAATCAGCTTCGGCACCAGGCGATCGCCAAGTACGGCTCGGAGCAGGAAGCCGCTCGCTGGGTAGCCACCGCCGACCGGTCCGCGCACGTCCTGGGGAACGCGATCGACCTCGGCCCCGCCGAAGCGACGGCGTGGCTGTCGGAGCACGGTGCCGCGTATGGACTGTGCCAGATTTACCGCAACGAACCGTGGCACTACGAACTGCGCCCGGAAGCCATCGGCCATGGCTGCCCGCCGATGTACGCGGACCCTTCGCAGGACCCGGGATTACAGCGTTAATCCGGATCCGCCGCGAGCCGTTCCTGCAACCGCGCGTGCCGGAACTGGTACACCTCGCCGACCTGACGCAGCACGCCGCGGCGATGCGCGTCGTCGAGAAAACCCATCAGATCCAACGGGATCCGCTTCCGTGAGGCCAGCCACAACCGGCTGAACGTGTACGCGCCCCAAGCCCGGGCGATCCACACGCTCAACCCCACGGCCAACCCGAACACCACCCCGGCCGCCACCGCTTGTGCCGTGCTCGATGCCCGCGAGAAGACCTGGCCGCCGATGATCACACCCGCGATGCCATAGGCGAGGCTTCCCGGGCTCCGCACCAGAAACCGGCCCAGCAACGCCGACGCCAGGCCGCCCGCGAGGGCCAGCGCCAGGTCGTAATGGTCGTGGAAGACGCCGAGGAACCGCGTTTCCTTCGTGAAGGCGAACGCCATCCCGTAGAACAAGCCCAGCGAAACGATGAAGGACAAGGTGAACGACAGCGTCGCGGCGCGGTCGTTGCGCAGGACGCTCGCCGGACTCGACACCCGGCTCGCCTCCAGCGGCGTGTCCAGCCAGACGTGCACGCCGATCGCCAGCCCGAACACGACCGCGAGCAGGGCGATCACCCCGGCCGACAGCGACCACGCCAGCCCGAGGCACACCCCGATCAGCACCCCGACCGCGAACCGGCGCAGGAAGCGGCCCGCGGTCCCGCGAAACCGCGCCTCCACGCGCAACGGCCCCGGTCGGCTGCCGACGGTATGCGTCACACAACCTGCCACCGCGAACGACAGCCCGTAGATCGCCCCGATCACCGGTCCCGCGGCGATCCAGCCGGTCAGCGCGAACAGCAACGCGGGCGGCAGCCCGAGGCAGAGCCCCAGTACCAGCCTCGGCACCGCACGGTCCAGCTGCCACCACGCGAGGTCGCGGCTCTGGTCCCGTTCCAGTTGCCGGGCGAAGAAGCTCAGCCAGCGCTGCGCCTGCTCCGCCGGGTAATCGCGCGGGCGGGCCGGGCGGTCGAGCCGGGCGGGCGGGGCCGGGCGCGAGGTGTAGACCACGGGCAGGTACTCGTCGAGCAGATGGCCCTCGATCGCCGCGCGGCCGGGAAACCGCGTCGTGTCGCAGAGTTCGCCGGGATCGGTCGAGGGGTGCGCGTACGCCGTCCTGGCCAGATCGACCATCAGCGGCGTGCGAAGTGCCTGCGCCAGCGGGCTTTCCGGATGCTGCCGCAGCTGCCGGACGACCGGATCCCAGCGGGTTTCGCCGAAGCGCTGCCGGGCGGTGAGGAAGTCGATCGCGTCCTCGGTCTCGACCGGTTCGATCTCCACCACCGCCGCGCGTGACAGAAAGGTCCCGGACTGCGCCACCGCGGATTCGTATTCCGTGCTGCGGCAGGTCACCACGAGCGGACGGCCTCCGGAAACGGCCTGGTCCAGCGCGTCGATCGCGGCGGTGTGCAGCCCGGGAGCCAGCTCGTCGAGACCGTCGAGCACCGGGATGACCCGGCCTTCGAGCACCAGCCGCAGCGCCGCGCCCCTGCCGTACGCGCCGGTGTTGGCCAGGCCCGGATACTCCTCGGCCAGGCGGCGGGCCAGCCAGCCGTGCAGGTGTTCCTCGCGCGGATTCCACGACGACAGCGGCAGCAGCACCGGCACCGGTTCGCCCGGCGGCGGGTCGGCCAGCAGCCCGAGCGTGAGCAGGATGGCCAGCACCGACTTCCCCGCGCCCGGTTCGCCGAGCACGACCAGCTGCCGCGCCGGGACCTGCCGGAACTTCGCGACGACGTCGGTGAGATCGCCGCTGAAGGTCAGCCGGTCGGGGCCGCCGGGCCGGCCGAGCACCGCCGGCGCGGCCGCGGCCACCGGACGCTCGGTGCTCGTCCAGGTCAGCGGCACCGGTTCCGGACGGTGCAGCGAACGGATCTCGGTCTCCGCGGTCCACTGCCGGACGATCGCCGCCGCGAGTTCCCCGGCCGCCCGATCGAGCTGACCGGAAGGCCGTTCGGGCGGCTCCGCGGCGACCGGCTCTCCGGTTTCCCCGCGCAGGATCTGCTCGTGCAACCGGCGCGCCTCCGCACCGGGATCGACCCCGAGTTCTTCGGCGAGCTGCGTCCGCAACCGCTGGAACACCGCGAGCGCGTCCGCCTGCCGACCGCTGCGGTCCAACGCGAGCATCAGCTGTGCGTACGGCCGTTCCCGCAGCGGATGTTCCTCGACGATCGCCCTCAGCTCGTCCACCACCTCGCGGTGCTGCCCGAGCTTCAGCTGCCAGTCGATGCACAGCTCCATCGCGTTGAGCCGCTGCTCCTCCAGCCGCGCCGCGCGCCCGGCGAGCCCCGCGGCGTCCAGCCCGTCCAGCACCGGGCCGCGCCACAGCCGCAACGCCGACCGGATCTTCTCGACCGCGTCGGCCAGCGCTCCGCCCTCCGCCGACTGACCGGCGGCGGCAACGGCGTCGGTAAACCGAAGCCAGTCGACTTGTCGATTGCCGACCGTAATCCGGTAGCCCGAGCCGTCGGTGACGATGAGCTTCTGCTTGGGGTCGCCGAGCCGCTCGCGGAGCACGGAGACGCAGTTCTGGATCTGCTTGGTGGCCGTCGCGGGCGGCTCGCCGTCCCACGTCGCCTCGATCAGCTTCGGCAGCGGAACGACCGAGTTGGGCGACAGCAGCAAACAGGCCAGCACGCGGCGATGGCGCGCTCCGGGCAGCGTCACCCGGTCGGTTCCGTCCTGGATTTCCAGCGCTCCGAGCACGCGAAAATCCATTCCGCGACTTCCCTCCTCCGCTCCGGGGTCCGAGCATACCCGCGCAGGTCACCGGCACCGCGGAGAGCGAAAGGACAGACCGGGGACAGCTTGGGGACGGCGCCGGGCAGGGTGGAAACCACGTCCGGCCCCCGAGGTGGGGACCTGGTCGCCGGCCTCCGGGCCGACGCGGTGGGGCCGGGCGGACAACCTCTGGACAGGGGCGGGTGCTGGGGGTACTCGCCGCCGTTCGCCGGAAAATCGGGCGACGCGAGCGATCGTCTTCGCGACAATCGCGGCCGTGGAGGAAGTCGAAGTCATCGTCGCCCACCACGAACGCGCGACCCTGCGCGTCGGCGACGTGTTCCTGAAGGTCGACACCGATCAGGCGCGCGCCGACGCCGAGGTCGCGGCGATGGCGCTGGCCCCGGTCCCGACGCCGGAGATCCGGTGGCGGAAGCCGCCCGTGCTCGCGCTCGCCGCGCTGCCCGGCCGCGAACTGGGCCGCCCCGGCACCCCGTCGACCGCGTCATCGGCAGCCTGGGCCGCCGCGGGAGCCGCCGCCAGGAAGCTGCACGAGGCACCGCTGCCGCCGTCGCCCGGCCTGAACCCCGACGAACTCGCCGCGGACCTCGACCGCGAATGCGCGTGGCTGATCGCGAACGACGTCCTCCCCGCCGGCCTGGTCACCCGCAACCACCAGATCGCCAAAGCAGCGCTGCGCCCGTGGATCCCGGTGTTCACCCACGGCGATCTGCAGGTCGCGCACATCTTCGTCGAGGGCGACGAGGTCACCGGCATCCTCGACTGGTCCGAAGCCGCCCAAGGCGACGCCCTCTTCGACCTCGCCGCCCTGACCCTCGCCCATCAAGAACACCTCGCCGACGTCATGGCCGGCTACGGCACGGACGTCGACCTCGACGTGCTCCGCGCGTGGTGGTCGCTGCGCAGCCTCCGGGTGGTCTATTGGCTGATCGGACACGGCTTCGACCCGGCTCCGGAAGTCGCGGTCTTGGCGGCCCAGCTATTCTAGCACTAGAATAGCTGGCGTGCCCGTCCTCACCGACGCCGAACTGACCGTCCTCGGCCTGCTCGTCGAGCAACCCCGGCACGGCTACGAACTGGAGCGGGTGATCGAGGAACGCGGCATCCGCGCCTGGACCGCACTCGGCTTCTCCTCGATCTATTACGTCCTCGACAAGCTGGCCAAGCGCGGCCTGATCGAAGCCGCCGACGGCCCCCGCTCCGGGAAGTCGCGCGCGACCTTCCAGGCCACGCCGTCCGGCGGCCAACTCTGCGCGGACGCCACCCGCGAAGCGCTCGCTGCCCGCACGCCGATCCACGCGCGCGTCCTCATCGCCATGGCCAACAGCCCCGGCCTGCCGGACGCAGAAGTGCATTCCGGACTGACCGCGCGACTCGCCGCGGTACGCGAACAACTCGCCGAAGTCCGGGCGACGCGCGCCCGCCAAGAGCCCCTGCCCGACGCCGCGGCAGCGATCTTCGATTACAGCGAAGCGATGCTCACGGCCGATCTCACCTGGACCGAGAGCGTCCTCACCGAGGAGACCGCGATGGAGAAGTACGACGTCAAGAAGGCCCACCGCGCGCTGTATGCGCCGCCGTCGAAAGACTTCACCGTCGTGGACGTCCCCGCGCTTCAGTACCTCGCCGTCGACGGCCACGGCGACCCGAACACCGCGCCGGAGTACACGAACGCCGTCGAAGCGCTGTACGGAATCGCATACTCGGTGAAGTTCGCCAGCAAGAAAGCCCTCGGCCGGGACTTCGTCGTCGGACCGCTCGAAGGGCTGTGGCGCGCGGACGACCCCACAGTCTTCCTGACGCGGGAAAAAGCGAAGTGGGGCTGGACGATGATGATCAATCAGCCGGACTGGGTCACCGAGGAGATGGTCCGGGAAGCAGCCGAAAGCGTCGCGAAGAAGAAGGACAACCCCGCGCTCGCCCGAGTTCGGCTACGCACACTGACCGAAGACACGAGCGTCCAGATCCTGCACCTCGGCTCGTACGACGACGAAACGCCCACACTGCACCGGCTCCACCAGGAATACCTGCCCGAGCACGGCCTGACCTTCAACGGCGACCATCACGAGATCTACCTGAGCGACCCGCGCCGCACGGCACCCGACAAGCTGAAGACCGTGCTACGGCAGCCGGTCAAGCCTCTTCGAACACGATCCGCTCTGGCGGAGTCCTGAGCTTCAGCGTCTGCTGCCGGACGGACAGGAGCGTGGGGAGTTCTGTCGCGTGCCCGTCCGGGATGGTGAAAAGCCGATCGTCCCGGGTGTCGACGCAATCCGCGAACCCGGCGTGCGAGACGCCGCCGGTTTCGTCCAGGCTCAGCTAATCGACCAACCGGCGGAACAGTTTCGGCAACAGCACCACATCGTCGCGCAGTTGGGTGCGACTGGTCCGCGCCGCGACCGCCGCGTCGGCCATGGTCTGCCGGAGATCCGGGTAAAGCTTGGAGTAGCACGCCGGATACGCCAGCCCGGTTTCGAGGAGACGGAAATTCGCCGACGCCTTCAACGCTTTCGGATCAACGTGCATGGAGCCGCCGTCCGCAGACCGCACGCTGCCCGGGAAACGCGAACGCGGCCGTACTTGTCGGCGAACCGGGTCCGGACGTGTCCGCTCGTCTCCCCTGGCGTGCTGGCCGAAACGCGCCCGCCTTCGTCGCGCTCGACCTTCGTGAAACCGAGGTACCGCAACAGTTCCGCACCGGCGGCGTCCGCCAGTTCCGTGGGCTGGCTCCGCAGCTCAGCCCCGGCGATCCTCGGCCGGCAATGCGGAATTGGTCCGCGCCTTGAGGTTAGCCGCGTCGGCCCGGTCGGGAGAGAACCGCATCAATGTCAACGGCACGAGAATGACGGTTGTCACCACTTGTCACGCACCGGATTCCTCCGTGCGCGCGGTGTTACTGGCAGGCTTCGCAGTCCGGGTCGTCGATCCGGCAGGCGGCACCGTCGACGAGCGGGAAATCGAAGTCGTCCAGAACGGGAACGACCGAGGCGGACTCTTCTGGCGCAGTGGGAGCAGGCATATCCGTTGTAGCGCCCAAGATCGCCGAACATTCCGTGACGCCCGCCACAGCTCAGGCGACCCAGTCCGGAAGAATCCTGTCCCCGTCCGCCCTCGCGCAAGCCGGCACCACACCCGTCCGGTACACCCTCGTGCTCCCCGGCGCACACGCGATCGCCACCATGCCGCTCCGCGCGTCCGCCCGCACCTGCCGCTCCGCGTCGGCAGGCAGCACCACAGTCTCTCCCTCCCGCACGACCTCAACGACACCGCCCACGGTGATCTCCGCCGCGCCGCCGAGAATCGTCCACACCTGCTCGGTATCGAACGCATGCACCGGCCCGACCGCACCGGGCACCATTTCGACTCTCCATACCGCCTGCCGGCTGCCGCCCTGCGTCGGCGAAGCCAACGTCGTCATCACCGCGTTGGGCGTCTCCGTCCGACGGCCGTCCCGGATCACTGCCACGCCGCTCTCCCCGTTAAGGTAGACAATTAGGTTGTCCATATAGTCAATGAGGTTGTCTACCTATGTCAAGCGATCCACCGGGATACGAGCTGCCGCTGCGCCTGCTGTTCGCCTTCCGCGGCCTGATCGACGACCTGCACGCCGAGTTGGCGAAGCAAGGCCACCCCGGCCTGCGCCCGATGCACGGCTTCGTCTTCCAGGCAATCGGCCCGTCCGGCACCACCGCCGTGGAACTGGGCCGCACGCTCGGGGTCACCAAGCAGGCCGCGGGCAAGACGATCGACACCCTGGAACGGCTCGGCTACCTCCACCGGGAACGCGACCCAGAAGACGGCCGCCGCCTGCTGGTGCGGCTGACCGACCGGGGTCTCGATTGCCTGGCCAAGTCCGCGCAGATCTTCGACCGGTTGCGGGCGGAGTGGGCTGAGACCTTGGGCACCGGGCGGCTTCGGGCGATGGAGGAGGATCTGCGGAAGGTCGTTTCGCCGGATTCCGCACGGCTGGATCTGCCGGGGTGGTTCTCCGGCCACTGAGCACGCGTACCAGCTTCTCCAGAGCCGAACCGAAGATGCCGTGCTCAGCGAGGACACCCTGGCCCGGCGGCGCTCCGAGCCCGAGACTGGTCAGCCGCCGCTGGATCGGCGGATTCACCCGCTCCGCGACCGGCCGACGGTCACCGCTGGCCCGGCACACCGCGATCCGATCACGCTCCTCGTCCAGTATGGCTTGGAAGCCTTCGTCGCCGGGCGCGAGCTGCTGCCCGATCCGCCGCCGGATGCGGTTCACCGCGCCCGGACAGGAAATCGCCTCCCAGCCGTGCGTCGCCGGAAGGCTGGCACGCAACGCCGCGGCCCGCTACCGCTCGGCAGCGTCCGGGCCGACCACCATGGACAGCTCGCGCATCACGTTGACCGGGGTCGCCTGGGCAATGCAGGAGATTGAGGATGACGTTCTCCCCAAGGCACCCGGCTCAGCGGTGTCCAGCCGGGTCACGCCCTTGTCATTGCGCTGCACGAGATCCACAATGGAATCGAACGCTTCACTGGCCACTCCGTCCGGCGTGATCAGCGCGAACGTCCGCCCATCCGGCACTGGCGAAGGCTCATCGGCGGAACCGTCGCCCCGCGCAACGTCAGAGCGTCAACCGACACCGGCCGGTACGGCAGCGTCTCCAACCGCGCCACCATGGTCTCCACCGGTGCCTCCACGTCCGTCCCGAAGAAAAACGCCCACTCGTGCTCCGGCGACCCGAAGTACACCGGTGCCGGGAAGACCTCCTCGAACCGGCGCCAGCACTTCACCAACGTCGAGTTCCGCCACAACGTCGGGCACCCGCCCTGATACGCCACCACCCCGCCAGGTGTCAGCAACGACCGGCACCGCGCCAAAAATTCCGTACCGTACAACCGATTGTGCTGAGCATCGGTGCCATCCTGCTCATCCGGCAGATCCACCAACACCACGTCGTACTTCTCCGCGCAGGTGTGGACGTACTCCCACCCGTCAACGTAACGCACCCGAACCGGCCCCTCGCCCCGCTCCGCCCGAGCCAGCTCGTCCGACGTGTACCCGTACGGCAGATGCTCCGCACAAAGCCGAACCGCCTCGGCGTCGATGTCCACGTGATCGACCGAGGCCCCCGCCTCGGCGGCGATCTGGCACACCACGCCTTCACTGGACCCGACCACCAACACGCGGTCCACAGTGGACGCCAACAGCAACGCCGGAACCAGCAACGCCTCGTGGTACACCAGCTGGCTGAACTCGGTGCTCTGCCGCTCGCCGTCGCAGAACAGCGAAATCCCCTGCGCTGTTTTGCCGATCACCAGGTGCTGGCAGGCAGTCCGCGTGTCGACCAGCACGTCCGAGACGTGCCACTGCCGGGTCAGTCCCGCGCCGACCGGTTCCTCGATGTTCAACTGTCTTCCTGTCCTCTGTGGATAGTGGTGACCCGCGAAACGCTCGCGCCGAGCAAGTCCCGCAACAACTGAACCGCCAGCTCCGGATCCGCCTTGCGCCCGCATGTGAACACATCCACGAACGCCGATCCGCGCTCCGGATACGTGTGAATCGAAGCGTGCGACTCCGCCAGCAACGCCATCGCCGTCACCCCGTGCGGTTCGAATTGCTTGCAGGTCAGCTCGCACACCGCCGCGCCGGCCTTGTCCAGTACCCGCTCCAAGCTCTCGCACAGAAACACCGGGTCGTCGAGCAACTCCGCGGACACCCCGGAAAACTCGGCCAGCACATGCCGTCCGGCGAATTCCCCGACCCCGCCGGGCTCCCCGCCGGTGAAGTACGACCGCAACGGCGGAAACCCGTTGAACGACACCGAAGAATAACTTTGCGTGTACGCTCCAGCGTCCGGGATGTCGACGTAATCCCCCGCCCGCAACGCCAACGGCAACCGATACGGCGTGCGCTGGTAAAGCACGTCATCCCCGTCGCACGTCGGCCCCGCGACCACAACGGGCCCGTCCGGGCCGCCATCATGCGCAGTGACCAACCGGTACGCGATGGCCTCGTTTTCCGTCTCGGCCAGCCCGCCGTACCGGCCGATGTCGAGGTACACCCAACGCTTCTCATCCGCCGCGGACTTGCGCGACACCAGCACAACCTCGCTGCGAATCACCCCGGCCGACGCCACCACCGCCCGCCCCGGCTCGAACGACAACTCAGGCGTCACCGCGAAATGCCGCCCCACCGCCTCGCGAATAACCGCCGCGTACTCCGCCAGCGGCGGCGGCTCAGTCAGATAGCCGACCGGAAATCCGCCGCCAATATTCAACCCCCGCAAGCAGACCCCGCGCTCCGCCACCGCACGAGTCACCTCGCCGGCGGCAGCGACCCCGGCTTCCCACGCCCGCGGATCGACATGCTGCGACCCGACGTGGAACGCGACCCCCTCCGGATCCAGCCCCAGCTCCGCCGCCCGCACCACCAGGTCGACCGCCATCTCGACGTCGCACCCGAACTTGCGCCCGAACGGTGTCCGCGATCCAGGACTGTCGACCAGAATCCGGCACGAGACAGTCGCCCCCGGCGCGAACTCCGCGATCTTCTCCAGCTCCGCCAGGCTGTCAAAGGTAAACCGCCGCACCCCCACGCGGTGCGCGAACTCGATGTCCCGCGCCTTCTTCACCGTGTTGCCATAGGACAGCAACTCGGGCCGCACCCCCTGCGCGAGACACAGTTCGATCTCCTCGCGCCCCGCGACATCGAACCCGGCTCCCGCTTGCCGAAGAACCCGCACGACCTCCGGCGCCGGATTAGCCTTGACCGCGTAGTACATCCGCGCTTCCGGCAGCACCTGGCGAAGCCGCTCGCAGTTCCCGCGCACCACGTCAAGGTCCACGACCAGACACGGCGTCGGCGGCTGCCGTTCCTCCAGGAACGCCCGGCAACGCTCCAGCACCCGCGAGAACCCTTCAGTCACAACGCCCGAGTATAGGTGCCGTCTTCACCGCAGCAGCTCCGCGAGCCTCCGCTGCGCGAACCCTACGAACGGTACACAGTCCATTACTTGACAGTCCGCGGCTCCGATCTTCCCCCGCCGCACTCCGCCCGTCTCCCCGAATTCCGCCCCGACCTGAGGAAAGAAGCGCCCGTTGTCGTCCCCGACGTCGTCGGTCCGGACCCACACCCGCTCCCCGTCCACCAGGTACGGAAACCGACGAACCTTCCGCCGATGATGCGGGACCAGCGATTCGGCGTAGTGCAGGAACGAGTTCCGGTCGTGCCCGACGCCGAGCAGCAGGATCTGGGCCCGCTCCCGATACAGCCACTCGAACGGCGACCCCCGCCCCACCGCATACGCCAGCGGCTGCCGAAGAGCCGCCTCCGCCGCCCGCGCCCCCACTGCGGCTACCGACGCCTGCGGATGCCGGCTGCGACAACTCCCGTCCCATCCCAGCACCGCGTTGGGAATCGCCCCCATCGGCGTCGCCAGTCCCGCGTGAAACAACGGCACCCGCGTCCGGGCCTCATCCACCTCGGCGTTACCGGCATGCTCCGGAAACGGATCCGCCACCTGCGGCGTAAACGCAGGCACCACCACCGTCCCCGCCGCCTGCACCAGCCCCCGAACCACAGCCTCCGCCCCGCCGTCCACCTCCCCGAACGCGGACAACGACGAATGCACGATCACCGCACCGCCGCTGACCCCCAGCTCCCGAACCCCCGCACACACCGCATCCGCGTCGACCACAACCACCATTCTCCCCTGCCCCACCAATCGGCTACGAGGGAGTCGCCTCGACCTCACCAAGCAACAGGCAACTTCCGAACCCCGTAAATATTCTGCACCTCAGGCCGCAACGAAACCTCCCCCACGACCCGCAACCCCGGAAACCGCCGCACCAGGGCAGGCAACGCCACAGTCATCTCCACCCGAGCCAACTGCTGCCCCAGACACTGATGAACCCCGTGCCCGAACCCGACATGCCCCACCGCGACCCGCCGCACATCCAGCTCGTCCGGCCGCTCGAACTTCAGCGGATCCCGGTTGGCCGCCTGCACCGACAGCACCACCGTCTCCCCGGCCCGGATAACCTGCCCGCCGACCTCGACATCCTCCAGCGCGGCCCGCACCCCGGTATGCGCGATGGACAGATACCGCATCAGCTCCTCAACCGCTCCGCCAGCAGCCTCCGGCTCATCCCGCACCACCGCCCACTGCGACGGATTACGCAGCAGCGCATACGTCCCCAACGCCAGCATGTTCGCCGTAGTGTCCAGCCCAGCCGCCAGCAGGAACGTCCCCAGCCCAGCCAGTTCCTCGTCAGTCAGGTCACTGCCGGCCAGGTCGCTGAACAGATCGTCGGTGGGCGTGGCCCGCTTGGCCGGCACCAGCGAAGCCACATACTCCTGCAACTGGCCATAAGCAGTCATCCGCTCCTCTTCGGACAGATCGACATCGCTGATCGCCGCGGCATGCCCCAGAAAAGCGGCCCGATCCGAATAAGGCACCCCGAGCAATTCGCAGATCATCACCGCGGGCACCGGATGTGCGTAAGCCTCCAGCAGATCGACCCCCGGCCCGGCCTTTTCCATCGCGTCCAGACACTCGCCGGAGACCTCGGCCACCCGGTCACTGAGCAACCGCATCCGCCGCACCGTGAACTTCCCGGTCAGCAGCTTCCGGAACCGCGTGTGCTCCGGCGCGTCGAGCCCCGTCAAGTCCCCCACCGGAGCCGGCGGCAGTTCCGGGAACTGCTCCATCCCGGGAAACGGGTAGTGCCACAATTCGTAGCGGTTGCTGAACCGCTGGTCCCCCAGTATCGCCCGGACCTCCGCGTGTCCGGTGGCCAGCCAGCCGACGTGCCCGTCCGGGAACGCCATCCGCGTCAGCGGAGCCCGGTCCCGCACCGCGGTCAGCGACGGCGGAGGATCGAACGGGCATCCCCGCGCCCGCCCCTGCGGAACCCCCTGCACGATCTCTTCGCCAGTCATCCCCCATGCCCCTTTCAGTGTGCGTATTCGCGATTGAAAAGCTTCTTGGACCAGAGATAGCCGCCGACGCCCAGCACGGCGCACCAGCCGAGCGCGAACCACAGGTGGTTGCCCAGCGGCCTGTCGAGCAGCAGCGCCCGCAGGGTCTCGATGATCGGCGTGAACGGCTGGTACTCGGCGAACCACCGCAACGCGCCCGGCATCGAGTCGGCCGGCACGAACCCGCTGCCGAGGAAAGGCAGGAGCAGCAACGGCATCGGCGTGTTGCTGGCCGATTCGACGCTCTTGCTCACCTGTCCGAGCGCGACGCACAGCCACACCAGCGCAAGTGCCACCACGACAAGGAATCCGACCGCGGCGAACCACGAACCGACCCCGGCGGCGGGCCGGAAACCCACCAGCAGCGCGACCCCGGTGACCACCACGAGCCCGAACAACGCTTGCAGCACACTGCCGAGCACATGCCCGGTCAGCACCGAAACCCGTGCGATGTGCATGGTCCGGAACCGGGCGATGACGCCCTCGGTCAGGTCCATCGCCACCGAAATCGCCGTTCCCTGCACGGTGGCGGTGATGGTCATCAGCAGGATCGTCGGCGCGACGAAGTTGGCGTACTCGGCTCTGCCGCCGCCGGCCCCGCCCAGCCCGGCGCCTAATGTGCCGCCGAAAACGTAGACGAACAGCAGCAGGAACACGACCGGCATCCCGACCAGCATGATCGTCAGGGACGGATACCGGAGCATGTGCTTGAGGTTCCGGCGCAGCATGGTCAGCGAATCGCGCACCGGGTGGAACCGCAGATCCGGTCCGGCGAGAGCGGGAGCAGTCATCGGGAAATCACCTTTTCGTCCGCGGGGTTGCCGGTCAGGGCAAGGAAGACGTCGTCGAGATCGGGGGTGTGCACGGACAGTTCGCCGACCTTCACCGACAGCGCGTCGAGCCGGTCGATCACCGCCTTGAGCGACTGGAGGCTGCCGTCGCTGGGCACGCGCAGCACCAGCGCGTCGTTCTGCCGCGACGCCTCGCTCAGCCCGTCCTGGGCGCGTCCAAGGTCGGCCTCTTCTTCGAAACGCAACTGGACGTGGCCGCCGGGGATCTGGCGCTTCAGCTCTTCCGCGGTGCCCTCGGCGACGATCCGCCCGTGGTCGAGCACCGCGATCCGGTCGGCCAGTTCGTCGGCCTCTTCGAGGTATTGCGTGGTAAGGAAAATCGTGACCCCGCCGGCCACCAGTTCGCGCACGATCTCCCACATCGCCCGGCGGCTGCGCGGGTCGAGGCCGGTGGTCGGCTCGTCGAGGAAGATCACCTGCGGGCTGCCGACGAGCGTCAGCGCCAGGTCGAGCCGGCGCCGCATGCCGCCGGAGTACGTCGACACCGGCTTCTTGGCCGCTTCGACGAGATCGAACTGTGCTAGCAGTTCAGCGGTGCGCTGCCGCCGAGCGGTCCGGTCGAGGTGGTGCAGATCCGCCATCAGCAGCAGGTTTTCCTCGCCGGTCAGCAGATTGTCTACGGCGGAGAACTGTCCGGTGACCCCGATCGAGGCGCGCACCCCGTCGGCTTCCGCGGCGAGGTCGTACCCGGCGACCTGTGCCGCACCGGCGTCGGCATTGATCAAAGTGGACAGGATCTTCACCGTGGTGGTCTTGCCCGCGCCGTTCGCGCCGAGCAGCGAGAAGACCGTGCCGCGGGCGACTGTGATGTCGATGCCGTCGAGCACGACGTGGCCGCCGAAGGATTTGCGGAGTCCGGTCGCGGTGATCGCCGGCCGGGAATGGTTGCTGGACATCGGTTTCTCCCCAAGCTGTGGTCAGGAGCGGTGGATGACGATTTCGCCGAACGCCGTGTGCCCGCGGACCTCGACGGTTTCCGTGGACTCGCCCGCGCCGGCCGACGTCTCCAGCTGGTTGCGCACGTGGCCGAAGTTGGTCTTCACGTCGAGCCAGGCCGCGGTGCCCTCCGCGATGCCGATCCGCAGGTCGCCGATCGCACTTTCGAGCAGGACCGAACCGCGCACGACCTCGCCGAGCCGGATCGCCCCGTTGGACGTCTTCGCGTCGACCCCGGCCCCGGCGTGCTCGACCACGATGTCGCCGTTGGCCGCGCGCACCCGGACCTCGTCCCCGGCGGACTCGATCGTGGTGTCTCCGTTGGAGTTCTTGACGACCACGGTCCCGTCGACCGGCCCGAGCCGGACCTTCCCGGACGAGGTGGAGACCTCGGCGTCGCCCGCGACCCCCTCGACCGTCACGTGGCCGACCGAGGTGTCGACGCGCAGCGGGCCGGTGCGGTCGAGGCTGACGTTCCCGGCCGCGGTCTTGAACCGCGACTGCCCGAGCTGCCCGGTGCCCTGGAAGGCACCCGCCTGCACCTCGGCGGCGACCCGCGAGCCGGCGGGCAGTTCGACCGTCACGTCGACCGAGCGGGTCTTGCGGGAGAAGTCGAACGCCCGCATCTTCGGGCCGGTGATGTGCAGCGTGCCGTTGCTGTAGTCGACGCGGACCTGCTTCGCGGTCTTGACGTCGGACGAGTCCGTCTCGTCGGTCGGACGGACCTCGACGACGGTGTCGGAGCGGTCGCTCGCGGCGAACCGGACCTGGCCGACGCCGAGGTCGAGGGTGACGGAAATCGGGTCGGGCGTGTCGAATTTAGGCATGGTTGTCCCCACGTTTCGGAGAGGTGTGCCGTCCCCGCAGGTCAGGGACGGGTGAAGGAATCAGCGAAGAAGGGAGCTACCGGACCCAGCCGGTGAAGCTCTGCTTGGAGAACGCGCCGCCGGGCGGCTCGAACCGCTGTTCGCGTTCGGGTCGCTGCCGCAGCGCCGCGGTGGCCGCCCGGACGAGCCAGGCGTTGACCGAACGGCCCTCCTTGGCGGCGGCCTCCTCGACCGCGGCCTTGAGCTGTTCGGGCAGCCGCACGTTGATCCGCGCGGACGGGCCGTCCTCGGAAAACAGCGGTTCGGCCTCCGGAGCCGGTTCTGCCGCCGGAGCCGCGGCCGGAGCGGGTTCGGCGGGCGGCGCGGTCACGACGAAGTTCGGGTCGCGGCCGCGCAAGCGCAGTTCGACCGAGCCGGGCGCGAGGTCCCGGGTGATCTCGTCGACGGCACCGGACAGGGTGTCCAGGAGGGTCATCCGGATCGCCGATTCGAGCGATCCGGTCAGCCGCTCGACCAGCGCGCGTCCCTCTTCGCCGCCGGCCTCGGCCAGCGTCGCGAATTCCCGCCCGAGGTTGCTTACGTACGTGGTCAAGTCCATGGCACCACTATGGCACACACTTGGCACCATCACAAGCCACCTTGACCCAGATTGGCACCACTATGGCGCAGATACGGGTTAACCCCCAGCTCAGCGCATGGTGCCACCCGAGAAGTTCAGGTGCCGCGATGGCACACCGCCCGATCCCACAGCGGGGTGAGCCTCACGTCGAAGCCACCGCCGCCGCGATCCGCGACGCCCCGATGACGTCTTTCAGCAGCGCGGCATGCGACGGGTCCCGAGAGAGCACGACGTTGCCCCCGTTCGGGCGCGATGTGCGCGTACGTGAGGGGAACCCTCAGGGAATCTGATTCCGTCAGGGTTCCCTTCACGACCCTCCACCAGCTGCGAGGGGGGCTTCGCGTGCTTGCGTTCAGGGAGTCTTTTACGGACCACCGCCGCCTGTGCGGCTACTTGGCCGCCTTCGCGACCGGCAAGTCGATCCCGGCGCGGAAACGCGGGCACTCGTCCAGGGCGCCTTCGTGTCGGCACGTCATGAGGTGGTGCAAGTACGCCTGCGCGTCGAGCAGCCGCGTCACCTGCTCCTGGATCGCCTCGATCCGAGAGGCGACCGTGCTCCGCCAGTCGCCGGGCTGGCCGTGGGCCCCGAGCAGCGCCGCGATCTCGTCGAGGCTCAGGTGGCCGGTTTCGCGCCAGGTGCGGATCAGCGCGATCCGGTAGAGCTGGTCCCGGTCGTAGAACCGCCATCCGGAGCGGCGGTGCGGCTCGATCAGGCCGCAGTTCTCCCAGTAGTGCAGCGTCGACACCGGCACGTCGAAGCGCGCCGACACCTCGCCGATCGAGTACAGGTCCACACCCCATTGCACCGCATCTCGGCCACCATAAGCAAGGTTAGCCTAACTAAACATACCGCTGGCGTACCAGTCGACCTGGTCGCGGACGCCCGGCAGCGCGAAGAAGTAGCCGCCGCCGAACGGCTGGACGTAGTCCACCAGCGGTTCGCCGGCCAGCCGCTGCTGCACCGTCTCGAACTGCCGCCGCACGTCCTCCTGGTAGCAGACGAACACGTGCCCGGCCTGGAGTTCCCCGTTCGCGTCCACGCCGAGGTCGTAGTTGTAGGGGCGGCGGACCAGGCACTGGTCGCCGGTGGCGGGCGTGCGCGGGTTGGCCTTGCGGATGTGCGCGGTCAGCGGGATCACCGCGCCCTTCGGGTCGGCGGCGTAGTCCGGGTTGTCGGTATCGGCGTGGCCGTCGAGCGGGGCGCCCGAATCGCGGCGGCGGCCGAACATCTTCTCCTGTTCGTTGATCGACACCCGGTCCCAGAACTCGACCAGCATCCGGATCAGCCGCACCACCTGGTAGCTGCCGCCGCGCGCCCACGCGGGCTCGGCCGGATCATCGACCCACACCAGCCCGCCCGCCTCGCCGCCGACCGGATTCGCCGTGCCGTCCTTGAACCCCAGCAGGTTCCGTCCCGCGCCGGACGGTCGCGGCGGCGGGTTGTAACCGTGCATCTTCCACCGCAGCTGCATCGCGCCGCGGGTGTGCCGGGTGAGGTCGCGGAGCGCGTGGTGCACGGTGTCCGGGTTGTTGGCGCACAGCTGGATCAGCAGATCCCCGTGCATCCAGGCGGCTTCCGGCGCGTCGTCCGGGAAGATCTTCATCGGGGTCAGCTTTTTCGGTTTCCGCGCAGCGAGGCCGACGCGATCGAAGAGGCTCGCGCCGAACGAAACCGTGACAGTGAGGCCGACCGCCAGGAACGCGGTGAGCGCAAGCGCACCCGCGCCGATCGCCACCGCGCGTTCGACCTCGCCGCGCAATTGCGCGGAAAGCCCCATCGCGGTCCGCCGCATCCAAAACACCATGCCGGTGACGAGGAATACCGCGAGCACGCTCAACGAGCCGCCGACGATCTGCTGCGCCCGGGAAGAAAGGACATCGGTGGAAAAGGTGAGAATTGCGGCTAAACTGCCCGCCACGGTCACCGCGCCCAGCCACACCGGAACGGTGGAAACCGCTTCTGCCGCACTGTCTTGGGGTCGCCGGATCTTGCGCAGCGCGGCCAGCAGGATGCTCACCACGAGGCCTGCTTCCAGCCCTTCGCGCAAGCCGATCATCAGGTTCGGAACCGCGTCTGCCCACTGCACGCAGATTACGATAGGCAAACCTAAATTGCCGGTCGGGAGCGGACCGGGAACCGGTTCCTTTTCTCCCGGATAGCCCCTATTCGGGGCCGATGATCCGTTCGACCGCCTCGGTGATCAATTGCTCCCGTTCCGCTTCGGAGAAAACGTCCGGCAACGTCAGCTGTTCGACGATCAACCAGTTCAACGCGAGAATCAGCAGCTTGACCGCGGTGGCGTCGCCGGGAAGCCCGGACGCCACGTGGTAGGCGACGTTCCCCTCGACATCGGCCCGGACCCGCTCCGTCAGCACCCTCCGCAGCTCCGGCCGCCGAGTGGCCTCGAGCCTGAGCTCCAGCAACGCCAGATATCCGGTGCGAAACGCCGCGATCCGGCTGACCAGCTCGCGCATCAGCCGCGCATACGACTTCCGGTCCCCGAGCCCAGGCGGCAGCGAGTCGTCCTCCGGCTGCAGCCGCTCGTACACCCGAGCCCCGGCCTGCGTGAACAGCTCGTCGCGGTTGGCGAAGTAGTTCGACGCGGTACCCGCGGGCACGCCGGCCTCCCCGTCGACCGCCCGGAATGTCAGGCCGCGCGCACCCTCGCGCGCCAGAACCTCGATCGCCGCGTCGACGAGCGCAGCCCGCCGCTGGTCGTTCCTCCGCACCATTTGACACCACTCCAGTTGTAGTTGTATGGTTCAAACCACTTCATACATAGTACTACAAACGGAGTTACCAGATGCGAAAGCTCGTGTACTACATCGCAGTCACCCTCGACGGCCGCATCGCCGGCCCCGCGGGCGAGTTCGACTTCTTCCCGCAGGGCGACGCCCAGCAGACCGCCGCCTATATGGGATTCATGAGCACGCTGTACCCGGAAACCGTCCCGACCGCCTTCCGCGCCGTCGCCGGTGTCGAGGACGCCCCGAACCGCCGGTTCGACACCGTCCTGATGGGCCGCGCGACCCATCAACTCGATCCGAGCATCCCCAGTCCCTATGCGCACCTGCGCCAGTACGTCGTGTCGAGCACCCTGAAACCGGACCTCGACCCGGCGGTGACCGTCGTCCCCGGCGATCCGGTCGGCCTGGTGAGAGAGCTGAAGAAGGAGGAAACCGGAAAGGACGTCTGGCTGTGCGGCGGCGGCACACTGGCCGGGGCGCTGCTGCCGGAGATCGACGAGATCGTGCTGAAGAGCTATCCGGTGGTGGCCGGTGCGGGCATCCCGATGGTGGACGGCGGGTTCGACCCGACGGTGTTTTCGGTGGCGGAACGGACGGCATTTCCGAACGGGGTCACGGCGACCCGGCTTGTGCGAAACTAGGCGGACTGGCGGTGGCCGCGGCTTTCCGGGGCGGATCGGCCAGGCCGGCCCGCGCTCGGCCGACACAGCGGCCAGGTCCAGCTGCCACACATCTCCGCCTCGGCGGACACAGCGACCACACCCAACTGCCCCGCATCTCCACCTCGACCGACACGGCGGCCCAGGTCCAGCTGCCGCACATCTCCGCCTCGACCGACACGGCGGCCCAGGCCCAGCTGCCGCACATCTCCGCCTCGACCGACACAGCGACCACACCCAACTGCCCCGCATCGCCACCTCTGCCTGGACCGAGCCGCGCCCGGAGGGTCAATCGCCGCATCGAGTGCCTGGCGTGCATCTGATGCGGCGTCGAGGAAGCGGTTTTCCGTTGCCTCGCGGCGATCCGTCAGGTGAACTGATCCGGGTCCGGCCCGGTGCGCAGGCCGCGGTCGGCGGCGGCGATGGCGGCGAGGTCGCTGTCGGCGAGTTCGAAGTCGAAGACGTCGAGGTTCTGCCGGATCCGGGCGGGAGTCACGGACTTCGGGATCACGATGTTGCCCAGCTGCAGGTGCCAGCGCAGCACCACCTGCGCGGCGGATTTCCCGGTGCGCGCGGCGATTTCGGTGATCGCCGGGTCGGTCAGGACCGCGCCCTGGGCGAGCGGGCTCCACGCTTCGGTCGCGATGCCGTGCTCGGCGTGGAAAGCGCGCAGTTCGGCCTGCTGCAGACCGGGGTGCAGCTCGATCTGGTTGACCGCGGGCACGAGGCCGCTGTCGTCGAGCAGGCGGCGCAGGTGGGCGGGCTGGAAGTTGGACACGCCCGCGGCGCGGATGCGGCCGTTCTTGGCGAGGTGTTCCAGGGCGCGCCAGGTGTCGAGGTAGCGGTCGCGGGCGGGTGCCGGCCAGTGGATCAGGTACAGGTCGACGTAGTCGAGACCGAGTTTCGCGAGGCTGGCGTCGAAGGCGCGCAGGGTGGAGTCGTAGCCCTGGTCTTCGTTCCACAGCTTGGTGGTGACGAAGAGGTCGTCGCGCGAGATCCCGGACTCGGCGATGGCGCGGCCGACTCCTGCCTCGTTGCCGTAGATCGCGGCGGTGTCGATGCTGCGGTAGCCGGCCTCAAGCGCGCTGGCCACCGCGGCGGTGGTCTCGTCGTCCGGGACTTGGAAGACGCCGAAGCCGAGCTGCGGGATTTCGACGCCGTTGTTGAGGCGGATCTTCATGGGAGTTGCCTTTCTCAGTGCTGGACAAGGGGTTCGGTCGCCGCGACGCGCGGACGGCGTTCGAGAGCGGCCGACAGGAAGGCGAGGCCGAGCGCGGAACCGGCGAGCGCGACCCCGACCCAGTTCGGTGCGGTGTAGCCGAATCCGGCGGAAATCACGACGCCGCCGAGCCACGCGGACAGCGCGTTGCCGAGGTTGAACGCGCCGATGTTGACGACGGACGCCAGCGTCGGCGCGCCGTGTGCCTGGTCGAGAACGCGCTTCTGCAGCGGCGGCACAGTGGCGAAGCCGAGCGCACCGATCAGCAGAATCGTTGCCGCGGCGAGGATTTTGCTGTGCGCGGTGACGGTGAACAGAGCCAGGACGATCGCGAGCCCGCCGAGGCTGACGTAGAGCATCGGCATGAGCTTGCGGTCGGCGAACCGGCCGCCGGTCAGGTTGCCGAGGAACATGCCGATGCCGAACAGCACCAGCAGCCAGGTCACCGCGCCCGCCGAGTATCCGGCGATCTCGGTCATCATCGGGGCGATGTAGGTGATCGCGGCGAAGACCCCGCCGAAGCCGAGGACCGTCATGGCCATCGCGAGCACCACCTGGACGTTCCGGAACGCGGCCAGTTCCTTGCGCAAATGCGCCCCTTCGGGCCGGGGAAGGTCCGGCACCAGCTTCGCGACCCCGGCGAGCCCGACGACGCCGAGCGCCGCCACGATCCCGAAGGTGACCCGCCACCCAACCGCCTGCCCGACGAACGTGCCGAGCGGCACGCCGACGATGTTGGCGACCGTGAGCCCGGTGAACATGATCGCGATCGCCCCGGCCCGCTTGCCCGGCGCGACGAGCTCCGCCGCGACGACCGAGCCGATCCCGAAAAACGCCCCGTGCGCAAGCGAGGCGACAATCCGCCCGGCGAGCATGACCCCGAACACGGGCGCGACCGCCGACAGCAGGTTCCCGGCGATGAACAGGCCCATGAGCAGCATGAGCATGGTCTTGCGATTGATCTTCGTGCCGAGCATGGTCATCACCGGCGCTCCGGCGACGACCCCGAGCGCGTACCCGGTCACCAGAAGCCCCGCGGCCGGGATGGACACTCCGAAGTCGGCGGCGATCTCGGGGAGAAGGCCCATGATCACGAATTCGGTGGTGCCGATCCCGAACGCCCCGATGGCCAGCGCTACCAGTGCCAGTGGCATGAGCCCGCGTCTCCTTGGTCTACGTGTTGGTGCCGCTTGTCGGCCTTGGCAATAGTTGCATACGCGGCATGTTGTTGGCGCTTGTTGTTGATGAGAGTCACAGTTGCTGGCGGCCCGGGGAGGCACGAGGAGAGGACGCGGCCCGGGCGGCGAACTCAGGGCAACGGAGACTCCTACGGCGCAAGCCGCAGCGGCGACAGAATCGGAGCAGTTCTCGGCGCGAATCTCCGGCACACCCATCCAGCGGCATAACCCGCGGCCGCGCCGGCCAGACCGAACGGCAGGCCGTAGCTCACACCGTATTCCAGAGCGTTCATGCCGAGACCGCGTTCGGCGATCCCGGGCACGTGCGGAGTCCTGAGCAACTGTGGGATGAGCACGGAACTGTTGGCGGTGGTGACGAAAATGGCGGTGCCCGACACAAGCAGCAGTACCACCGAAAGCGCCACTGCGTAACCGAGATACACCTTCTCGACCAGGCCGAGCACGAGCACTGCCATCCCGCCGCCGAGCAGCGGACCGCCGAACGCGACGACGAAAGCGGACTGGAGCACACGTCCGGTAAGGAAAAGCCAGTACCCCGGGCCAGCGAGCCGGCGAGTTTCCCGGCGATCGGGAGGAACACGAGCGACGCGACGAGGACGACGGTCATCACCAGCGCCACCTGGCCGGTCCCGAAGGCGGCGGCGATGTCGGGCAGGCCCACCCGGACGAAAGAAGTTGGCGTTCTCGGTCAGGAGCGCGATCGCCACGACGATCGCGACGTAATACCCCCTCGACCGCTCTGCGACCGAGGTAACCGGCGGTCCGTCCGGATCGAGCGGGTCAGTCCCGCTGTCCGGGACTCACTCCGCCAACCGGTCCAGCGCTTGCTTGAGCTGCGGAATCCAGGCCTCGTGCTCGGGTTTCATCAGCACCGAGCGGAGAATGGTGACGGTCTCGGCGTCCCGTTCGACGTCCGGATGCAGCGCGGCGAACGCATCCGCGTCAACGCGCAAAGTGGACAGGTACAGCGGGTTGTCCTTGTCCGCCATGCCGTTCCGCAGGATGGCGTTGGCGGCTTCGGTGATCTCGCTCATCCGGGCCCGGCGCGGCCAGTAGGCGACGATGTCCAAGCTGGGCTCAAGGTGCAACGCGAAACGGTCGGATTCCCTGAGCAGTCCGGCAAAGTCGCTCGCCGCTCGGCGGCAAGCGGCCAGCAACCGGCCGAGGCCATGGTCGCGTTCCAGCGGGAAGGCTTGCAGGGTAAGCCAAAGTGCGCCCGCGGCAGCGCCCGAACGGGAGCATTCCAGGGAGATCTCCCCGAGGTGCAACTCGTCGGAAGTGAAGTAGGTATAAGGAGAATCGTGTTGGTAGAACCGGCCGACCGCCGGGTCGGCGAACAACACCGCCCCGCATCCGTACGGCTGAAGCCCATGCTTGTGCGGGTCGACGACGACGGAATCGCACGAGCCGATCGCACGGTAGGCCTCGTACTCGCCCAGCAAGGTGTAGAACCCGCCGTACGCGCCGTCGACATGCAGGCGGACTCCGTACTGTTCCTTCAGCGCAAGGGCCTGCTGGATGTCGTCGACCGCCCCGAGCCCGGTCGTTCCCGGGGTCAGCACCACCGTGCCGACCCCGCCGCCGCGGACCTCCGCTTCGACGGCGGACAGATCAACGCGCCCGTCGGGAAGCGCTGGCACCGCTCGGGATTCCACGCCGAGCACCTGGCACATGCGGCCGTGCGTGTAGTGCGCGTCCCGCGAGTGGACGACTGCCTTGCCGGGAGCCAGTTCCCGGGCGACCCAAAGGGCTTCGAGGTTCGCGATCGTTCCGCTGGAGGTGAGGTGGCCGAGCGACGGCCGCGCGAACCCGAACATCCGGGCCAGGTCCGCGATCACCTCGACCTCCATCGGCGAGGTGGCCTGCGAGGCGTCGAGCGCGTGGTTGTTCGGGTTGACCACCATCGCGGCGAGATAAGCGGCGACCGCGACCGGATGCGGCGGTTTGAGCATCTGGCCCGCGTAACGGGGGTGGAAGAAGGGGAAGGACGCGTCCATCCGGGCGGCGTAGTCGTCGAGCAGCGCGGGGAGATCGACGTCCGGTTCGCTCGCCGGGGACGGGGTGAACGGACCCCACTTGCGTTCCCAGGCCTCGACCCCGCGGAGAGCCTGGTCGATCAGTTCGCGCCGGTCCATGCGTCACCTCGTCGGTCGCGGGTTGCTTCCTCGGGCACCCTACCGACTGGCGGGAAGCGGATTGGGCTTCGCGCGCCCGCGCTCTAAGGTGTGACGACGTTTCTTTCGCGCGGTGAGGAGCTTTCCGATGCCTGACGAACCCCGTCCGCAGGGAATGCCGCCGGCCGGACCCGCACACCCACCGGCGCAGTGGACCGGGCGGCCGCAGCCATGGCCGGTTCAGCCGAACGCCCAGCAGTACCCCGGCTACTCCCCCTATCCGCCTGCCCTGCCCGCTCCGGCGAACGGTGTCTGGCTGGGCGTGCTGTCGCTGGTGCTGGGCGTCCTCGGCTGCGTGGTCCCGCTGCTGCCGATCGACCTGACCGGCGTCCGGGCGTACCTCGCGCTCCCGTTCGGGCTGGCCGGGCTGGCCTGCGGACTCGCCGGCGTCGTCGGACGGCGCACGGGCAAGCCGGTGTCGGGAGTGGGCATCGGGGTGTCGGCGATCGCGCTGGTGCTCGGCGTGATCATGCTCGGCAATCAAGTCGCGGGCTGACGTTCTGCCCAGAGCGGAACCGCTGTCGCCGAAGGCCGCGCGGATGCCAGGCTGGGCCTATGGCGGACATCCTTCCTTTCCACCAGCGCCGCGCCCCCGCCCGGGACGACGAGGCGGAACCCCTGTGGCGCGAGGTGCTCGGCCGCAGTCTCCGCGCCGCTCGGGAAAACCAGGGCGAGCGGCTCGTCGACGTCGCCGAGCGCGCCGG
Source organism: Amycolatopsis rubida (assembly GCF_900115345.1). Lineage (GTDB taxonomy): Bacteria > Actinomycetota > Actinomycetes > Mycobacteriales > Pseudonocardiaceae > Amycolatopsis > Amycolatopsis rubida. Next base: position 454,761 of record NZ_FOWC01000004.1, read on the forward strand.
GATCTCGCCGCAGTACCTGTCCGAGATCGAACGCGGCCGGAAGGAACCGTCGAGCGAGATGATCGCCGCGGTGACCGGTGCGCTCGGGGTCGGCCTGGCCGGTCTGCTGAGCGGGATCGCCGGAGACCTGCGGCGGATCAGCGTGGCCGGACCGCGGCCTGCGCGGCGTCCGGCCGGGCCGGTGCTCATGGCCGCCTGAGCCGACCCGCCACCGGGCCAGTGCCCACGGCGGCCGGAGCCGAGGCGTGAAGCCACGGGCCGGACCCCCAGACCGGCCCGCGCCCCGCCTCACGGACGAGCTTCGATCACCTGGTCCGCCAGCCCGTACTCCACTGCCCCGGCCGCGTCGAAAACACGGTCGCGGTCGGTGTCGTGCCGGAGTTCGGCCACGTCGTGGCCGGTGTGCCGGGACGTGATCTCCTCCAGCTGCGTCCGGACCCGGATCACCTCGTCCGCTTGCAGGATCAGGTCCGGGATCGTCCCGCGCCCCTGTGCGGCGGGCTGGTGCAGCACCACCCGAGCGTGCGGCAGCACCGATCGGCGGCCGGCGGCGCCGGCGGCCAGCAGTACCGCGCCCGTCGCCACTGCCTGGCCGACGCAGGTCGTCGCCACCGGGGCCTTGATGAAGCGCATCGTGTCGTACAGCGCCAGCATCGCGGCGGGGTCGCCGCCCTCGGAGTTGATGTACAGGTTGATTTCCTGCTCCGGGTTGTCCGACTCCAGGAACAGCAGCTGCGCGATCAGCGCGTTCGCGACGCCGGAGTCGATCGCCGTGCCCAGGTACACGATCCGTTCCGACAGCAGGTGCGAGTAGACGTCCATGATCCGCTCGCCGCCGGGGCTGCGGGTCACGACGTTCGGGATGGTGTAGGTGCTCATGCGCGTACCCCCAGGCCCATCGCGTGCGTGCGCACCGGCACGACCTGCTCCAGGCGGTCGACGATCTGGTCGATGAAGCCGTAGTCCCGCGCCTCCGCGGCGGTGTACCACCGGTCGTGCAGGGAATCGGCGAAGATGCGGTCGAACGGCTGTCCGGTGTCCTGTGCGGTGAGGCCGAGCACGGTGTCCCGCGTGTAGCGCAGGTCGTCGGCCTGTACCTCGACCTCCACGGCCGAGCCGCCGATTCCCGCCGATCCCTGGTGCATCAGGATTCGCGCGTGCGGCAGGGCGAAGCGCTTCCCGGGAGTGCCCGCGGACAGCAGGAACTGCCCGGCGCTGCACGCCAATCCGAGTGCGAGCGTCGAAACGTCGCACGGCACCAGCCGCATCACGTCGCGGATCGCGAGCATCGACGGGACCGAACCGCCGGGCGAGTGGATCCACAGCGCGATGTCCTTGACCGGGTCTTCGCCTGCCAGGGACAGCATCTGGGTCGCGAGGACCGTCCCGTTGTCGTCGTCGAGCACGCCGTCCAGTACGAGGACCCGCTGGCTCAGGAATCGTTCCCGGAGCCGCTGGTCGAACATCGGCGGAGTCGATTCGTTGGTCATGCCTCGACCTTGCCGCCGCGGCGCCCGTCGCGTCCGCTTTCTCTGCCGACGGCAGATCTGCTGTGAGCAGCGCGGAAAGTCAGGCGGTTTTGCGCACCAGGTTCGTGTACCCGGCCAGCGCCAGCGTCGCCAGTCCCCACACCGCGACCTGCACTCCCCAGATCGCCGCGGTGAACACCTGCCCGGCGGCGCTGGCCGTGTCGAGGTCGCAGCGGCTCCGCAAGCCGGTCGGCGCGATCGGCAAGCCTCGGTCGAGCCCCAGCCCGATCAGCTCCACCGGGGAACACGCCGCACCGGTCGCGACCCGTTGCGCCGCATGATGTCCAGGCTGGGTTTCGGTCGCCCCAGCCCACAGTCCGAGCGCTCCGGCCGCGACGAGCGCGAGCAGCAACGCCGCCGCCGTGCGCCGGGCGCGGTAGCCGTATCCGGCCAGCGCACCCCAGATCCAGTGGAACAGCCGCGACATCCGTCCGCCCAGCGCTTCCGGCGAACGGCGGCGCAGGTCGTCCTGCTGCGCGATCAGGATGGTGCGCGCGTTGCCGTCGTGGCCCGCGGTCCGTTCGACGGCCGCCAGCTTCTGGTAACCGGTGGCGTCGTAGTACTCGGTGTGACAGCGAAGCAGGTGCAGCCACCGCCGCCAGCCGAACGACGGATCGATGGCGGCGTAGGTGAACCCGTCCAGCCAGGCCAGCTCGGAATGGCCGCATTCGGCGCTCGTGCTGCCGTCGGGGCACACGAGTTCGTCCGGCATGAACACCGTGGTCGCTTTCGCGTCGGAGAGCCCGAGCAGCCGTCCTTCCGGCGACGTGACGCGCGTGGTCGCGGAAAACTCGAGCTGCCCGCCGATCTGCGCGCCCTGCAACCGCACCGCGCCGATCTCGCCCTTGCCGCTCAGCTCCGAATCGCGGATCAGCATGCTGCGGCCGACTGTCAGGGTGTCCGCCTCGACGGCCGGTCCGAGGTCGTTGGAAACCTTGATGCTCTGACACTCCAGCGGACCGCCGACGCACGCGCCGTTGAGGTGGATCGCGCCGTCGGCCGACGAGCCGGTGATCCGGGTTCCCCGGTGCAGATACAGCCCGCTGCCCAGCTCCGCCGAACTCGCCTCCAGCGCCAGCCCGGCCGGGTTCGTGATGTCGGCGTCCCGGCACAGCAGGCTCCCGCCGATGTGCGCGCCGATCAGCCGGATCGCCCCGTCCGTACTGTCCCCGGTGATCCGCACGCCGTCGGACAGGTGCAGGTCCCCCTCGATCCGCACCCGCGACGCGTGCAGGCCCGGCATCCGCCCGCCGATCAGGTACAGGTGCGGCAGCCTCGCCTGGCGCGCGAGCACTGGCTGGTCGAACACGCAGGCGAGCAGCATCAGCCCGGCGGCCGCGGTGACGCCGTCGAGGTTGAGCAGCCCGGTGATGCGGGCCCTGGCCAGCATGATCCCGCGCGGATCGAGGTCGCCGTGCCTGCCGAGCAGCAGGTCGCGGAGGACCTGCGCCCGCAGGATATGGTCCGGGTTTTCGGTTTCGGCGAGGTCGGCGACGTCGATCTGGGCGGCGCCGAGCAGTTCGCCTTCGCGAGCCGATTCGACCAGACGTTGTTCGAAGTCGCTGAGCTCGGTCGTCCGGGGCGCGGTCACGCCTCAGATCATGCCCGGTCCGGGGCTCAGTCGCGACCGTGTTCGAGCTGATCGGCGAGGTCCGCGAGTCCGCCGGCGTGGAAGTCGAACCGATCGGCCGGCCCCGGCGGGTCGCCGACCGGGCGGCTGACGTACGCGGTCCGGAACCCGGCTTCCCGCGCCCCGCGCAGGTCCCAAGCGTGCGCCGCGACCATCAGCAACCGCTCGGGCGCGCGGCCGGCGACGTCAATGGCGAGGCGATAGACGTCCGGAGCGGGCTTGTAGGTGCGGGCGTCCTCGGCGGACAGCACGGTGTGCCACCGCAGTCCGGCGTTCGCGCACAGATCGAGCAGTACGGTCCGGCTCGCGTTGGACAGCCCGGCCAGCGCGAATCGTTCGCCAAGACGGGCGAGGCCATCCACCGTGTCCGGCCACGGCGGCAGCCGGCGGGCCGCCAGCGCCAATTCGGCGGCGTCCCCAGTACCGGCTGCGTCGGCGACGGCCTGCGCGGCTTCCCGGTCGATGACATCACTCGCGACGTACGGCCGTTCCCCGGCGACAATGCGGACCTGCTCCTGCTCGACGTGCTTCTGCCACACCGAAAGCAGCTCTTCGACCTCCGCGGCGGCGAGCGACGGCGCGAGCTTCCGGATCCCCGCGCGGATTCCGGCCGGTTCGTCGACGAGCGTGCCGAGCACGTCGAACACGAGCACCTCGATATCCATGATCGCAACCTATCCGGACGTTCCGCACCGGGCAACCAGCGCCCGTGTTCCGCCGCGGCCCAACCGTGGACCCGACGCGGCTGCGCCATCGTGTCCGCGGTGTTCGCGAGCTGTTCAATGTCCACAGTGGACATGAGCAGGCCAGCGCGTCCGCGCGAGCCGGTCTGGCCCAGCCCGCGTCAGTCCACCGTGGAGGTTCTCCGCAGCGTGAAGAACGCCGCGACCACCACCGCGAGCCCGATCACGTACGCGAGCACCAGCAACCCGACGCGTCCGCTGAAGTTGCCGCCCACCGGCGGAAGCACGACGGAAAACACCGCGACGAGTGTGCTCACCACGGACCGCACGCGGCCGGCGGGCAGCGACGCGGCCAGTGGGATCACCGCCCACAGCAGATACCACGGCTGGACAACCGGCCCGAAGATCACGACCGCGCTCAGCATCAGCCCGAGCGAGCGGACCGCGTCGATCCGGCCGGTCCACTGCCGCCGCAGCGCCACGACGATCCCGGCCGCGGTGAGCACGTACCCGATGATCTTGCCGACACCGATCATCGTCTGCGTGATGTGCGCGCCGAACAGCGAACCGACGCCGCCGACGAGGAAGCCGAACCAGTTCGTCGGCGCCATCCAGCTGTTGACCTCCCCCGAGGTCGTCAGCGCCGGCACCCAGCTGAACCCGATCCCCGACGCCAGCGAAACCGCCGCGGACACCGCCGCGAAGACGAGGACCATCGCCGCGCCGGCGAGCAGGAATTCGCCGATCCGCCCGCGGCGGCGGGCAATCGCCGTTCCGACCGCGGCCAGTGCGACCAGCGCGGGCACCTTCACCTCCGCGCCGAGCGCGATGAGCAGCACCCCGCCCGCGAGCGGCCACCAGCGAATCCGATCGCCCAGCGCTTCCAGCGCGACCGCCACGCCCGCGACCATCAGGCCGAGCATCAGCGAGTCGTTGTGCGTCCCGGCGACCAGGTGCCACAGAACCAGCGGGTTCAGCACGCCCAGCCACAACGCGACTCGCGGTGCCGCTCCCGCCGCGGCCGCCAGCCGCGGCACCGCCCAGGCGATCAGGACGAGCCCAGCCACCTCGATCAGCCGATGCAGTGCGACGCCGACGATCGGATTCCCGCCGGACGCCTGCGCGATGACCCGCTCTACCGCACCGAACAACGGCCCGTACGGCGACGGTGTCTCGCGCCAGTAAACGCTGACCCGGCCGACGATGTCCGACGCTGAGCCCAGTGCTTGCCGCGGCCCGACGACGTTGAGATCGAACCCGTGCGCGGCCACCGCACCCTGCGCGAGATAGCTGAAGACGTCCCCGCTGAACAGCGGCGGCACGACGAGCAACGGCCCGCACCACAGCGCGAGCGTCCACTTCAGCCAGCCCGCGCCGGGGAGGTCCGAGGCAAGGACACGCCCGCCGAGCAATGCCCACGCGAGCACCACCAGCCCGACGCCGGCGATCCCGCCCGCGAACGGCAGGACCCCGGACATCCCGGCGGCCCCGGCGTACACCGCGACGGCCAGCAGCAGCACCCCGCCGAAGCCAGTCCAGCGCAGACTCGCCGCGGACGCGAAACTGAAGAACCGCACGGGCCGCGAGAGCGTGACCGCCTTACTAGACATGCGTCGATCGTAGTAGCCGCCGCCTCCGCGACCCCGGCTACCACCCTGAGCTTAAGTCCACAAAGGACTAACTCAGTTCTGGTCGCGGGTGATCACACCGCAGGCGAACCGGGAGCCCGCGTCGCCGGTCGCCGTGGTTTTCTCGTCCGGCACCGGCGCGTTGGGGTCGCCCCGGACGCTGTAGCGGTCGGCGGGAATGTTCGCGAAATTGTCGGGCTTCGAGTGCACGATGATCGCGGTCCCGGCAGGACCGAAGAGCTGATCCAGGGTGAAGGTGTCCAGCACGAACTTGATATACCCGCGTCCGTTCGACCGCACCTGGACCGGCGGCAGCTGCCCGATCGGCAGTCCGGTGTGGTGGTCCATCGGCATCAGGTGCCCGCCCGCCGCGGTGAACGGGTTCGTCGGATCGCCGACGGTGCAGTTTCCCTTTTCGTGAACGTGCATGCCATGGAACCCGGGCGGGAAATGACCGGTGAGGTACACCTCGACCCAGACGGCGTGCGCACGGCTGTCGGTGGTGAACCACGCGGAGCCGACCTCGTTGCCCTTGGCGTCCTTCAGCGTGGCGGAGGCGGCATCGCCGCCTCGGTAAGCCGCCCCGGCGGGCTGCCGGGCGGTGTCGGGCAACTGCTCGCCGACGTAACCGCTGGCCGCTGGCGCCACGCCCATGACCAGTGCGCAGGCACCCAACGCGCCTGCCACAAACTTCTTTCTGCGCACGGTATCTCCCTGAAGGCACTGGTGATCTCTGACCGATCCAGAATCGGGCCTCGCCTTCCCCGTGGCCAGGGGCCAGATGGCACTAACCGGGTCCTGCGCGCGGCGGAATGTCCATCTTTCGCGAATCTCCGGTCAGGAAGAATATTCGGCGATCAGCCGCTTCACCGTCTCGTACACCGGTTTCGCGGAATAGTCGTCCCGCAGCAGCCCGAACCGGTTTTCCCGTGGACCGCCCGACAATCCGTCGCGCAGCCCGAAAATCTCGTACGTGGTCACGCCGACCTCGGAAGCCAGCCCGAACACTGTGCGCGCCACGGATTCCATCACGCGAACCTGTTGCTCCTCCGAATTCTCCGGTCCCGTCGGCCACCCGGTCTCGGTGATATGAATCGGCACACTCGCCGGGATTCCGATCGCCGACGCGGATTCCCGGAACGACCGCACGACGTGGGTCACCGCACCGGCCAACGCGTCGGCAGGCACCGGGCGGAAGACGTCCGGGAAGAAGTCCAGGCCAAGGAAATCGACCCGAGCCAGCACCTGCGGAGCCACCGCCGAGCGGACCGCGGCCCAGAACGGATCACCGGGCAGTGCGACCGCGGCGTTGAATCCGATCGCCACGTCGACCCCCAACCGCGCCCGCTCGTCCAGCGCCGCCGCGAGCCCGGCGCCGAGCGCTTCGTAGCAACCAGGACTGCCGCCGTCCAGCGGCGCGGCCACGTTGACCTCCTCGCAGACCTGCAGTTTCCCGCCGCCCAACTCGGCGACCTCGCGAACCGCGGCACGCACCGCGGCGGCGAACCCGGCCGGATCGGCCTCCGAACTGCCGTAGCCGAGCACGTAGTCGACCGCCCGCCCGTCGCCGAGATACGGCACCGGGTTGGGCGGCGTCGGCCCGTACGGCCCCCGGTAGTTGCGGTAGCACCGCACATAGAACCGTTCCGTGCCCTTCGCGAGGTCCCGCAACGCTTCCGCGGTCCGTTCGACGTCCTCCGGCGGCGCGTCGATGAAGGTTTCCAGCCGCACCAGATCGGTGCTGACCACGCCGGGCCACACGCCAAAAGCGATCATGAACATCTCCTCCAGTAGTCGTATACGAGCAACATACTCGTATACGACCAAGGTGCGCTACCCTGGACCGGTGCCGACGAACGCTCTCGACAACCCGCTCGTGCTGCCGATGCTGGGCTTGCTCGTGGAAACCCCGCGCCACCAGTACGCGCTCCTGCGCGAGCTCCGCACGCGCTATCCGTTCCTGAACCCGAAGACGTCGACCGTGTACACGCTGGTCGGCACGCTGACCAGGAACGGGCTTGTCGAACCGGACGGCGAGGGCGATCCGCGACCGGTCCGGCTGACCGAGGCGGGCCTCGCCGATTTCCGCGAACGGATCGAACGGCAGCTGCGCGACGCCGACCCGAACCTCGATTCCCGGTTCCTGATCGCGCTGGCCTACCTCGGCGCGCTGCCGCCCGCCCGCGCGGTGACCCTGCTGCGCGACCGGGCGGAGCGAGTCGGCGGCCAGCGGCGAGAACTGTCCGCGACGCTCGATAACGCCGATTTGCCGGAGATGCAGATGATCGAGGCGCATTTCCTCGTTTCCCGGCTCCGGCACGACGCTGACTGGCTCGCCCGCACCGCGGCCCGGATCGAGCGCGGAGACCTCGTCCCGCCCCGGTGATCACAGCTTTCATCGTGATTTCATCGCCGCCCCTTACTGTGCGCGAGTGCCTGGCGACAGCCGGCCGGGCAGAGGCGAAGGTGGGGGTATGACCGGCGAATCCGGATCTGTGGCCGACGCCGCGTCGGCCGGGGTGGAGAACCTGGCGGACTCGGCGCTCGCGGGACTCGGCAAGGCGGGGCCGGTCGGCGACCTGGCCAAACCGGTGGTGTCCGCGCTGCGCAACGTGTGGGAGGGCTACTTCGGGGCCCCGGTCCCGCCCGGCAGCACCAACTGGAACGCCTACACGCACCAGCAGCTGTACCAGATGCTGTGGGAGAAGGCCGACGTCGGCGACGTCAGCACGGTCGCCGCGGAGTGGCAGCGGCACGGTTCGGAAATGCGCTCGCACGGCGATTCGCTCAAGTCGCAGCAGGGGACGCTGCACGAGAACTGGAGCGGACAGGCCGCCGAACGCGCTTCCGGACGGCTGGGTTCGCTCGGCGAGCGCGCGTCCGGGATCGGCGACCGCGCCGGGACCGTCGGCAGCGCGGCCCAGAACGCGGGCGATTCGCTCGCCGTCGCGCGCAACACCATGCCGAAGCCGCCGGGCGACCCGACTGGGGGCGCAGTCGCCGCCGCGGCGGCCGGAGCGGGTGCGGGCGCGGTCATCGGCGGGATCCTCGGCGCCGGAGCGGGCGGGATCGGCGCCGGTCCGGGTGCGTTGATGGGCGCGGCGATCGGCGCGGTCGCGGGCGGCGGGGCCAGCCTGTTCGCCGCGAATGTCGCGGCGGCCGAGCAGAAAGCCGAAGCGGTGCACGTGATGCAGCGCTACGAAGCCAGCCTGCACAAGAGCTCGCGCGCCATCAATCCGCCTCCCGCCGGGTCGACGACAGCGGATTCCTACGGCGCGGACGAGTCGACCAGTGCGTCGAGCTACGCCGGTCCGCTCGGCGGAGCCGGGACCGGCGCGGGCAGCGGCATGCCGTGGGGCGCGCTGACCGCCGCGGCCCCGGTCGAATCGGGGCTGTCCGCCGGTATTCGCTCCGCGCTCGGCATGGAGGGCGCGCTGCTCGCCCGCAACGCCGCGATGGCGGAGATGGCCGCCGCGCGCGCGGCCAACGGCAACGGCATGATGCCCGGCCGCGGCGCGGGAGCCGCGCAGGAGGAGGAAGAGGAGCACAAGAACAAGATGCCGGTGCTCGACCAGCCGCTCCTGCACCCCGAGGACAAGACCATCAGCCCGGTGATCGGGCTGTGAAAGACAGGAGCTTGCGATGACCGGCCACGAGGTCGTCCCGAACGCACTGGACCGGCAGGTCGCCGCGCTCGGCAGACTCGGCGAGCAGACCGGGGAACTCGTCGGTTCGGCGGGGCGGCTCGCCGACCGGCTCCCGCAGCTCGGCACCGCGCCGCCCGCACTGCACCTGGCACAGCGGCTGCGCGAGGCCGCCGGGCACGCCGGGCTCGCCGGCGAACTGGGTGCGGCGGACACCGAGCTGACCGGATTCCACGAGGCACTGCGGGCGGGTATCCGGCGCTACCAGGACCACGAATCCGGCGTGCGGGAAGCGTTCCAGCGACTCGAACGGCAAGCCGAATGACCGCCGTGGCGCCGCGCACTGGCGACGAGACCGTCCACATCGGACTTGTCGAGGCCGGCCTGCTGGCCGCGCACGCCGGGGCGAGCTGGCCGTTTCCGTTGCAGGTGCCGTCTTACGGGCGGATCGAGGGCGAGCGCGAGATTCTGTTCGCCACCGCGGGACAGGCACTGCGAGCGCGCGGTCTCGCGGACGAATCCGGGCCGGACGGCCTCGCCGCGGAAGCCGTGGCCGCGCTGCGCGAACGCCGCGGCATCGTCGATTTGGTGGTGGCGGACGCCGAGGGGGCGACCGCCGTCACCGCACTCGTCTATCGGTCCTCAGCGCTGATCTGCCGTCAGCGGCTCGCGGCCGGCACGCTGTCGGTGCGCCGGGTGGAGGAGACCGCGCTGGTGGACGCCGTGCTCGCGGAGATCCCGAAGGTCGAGGCGGCCCGCACGATGCCGGTCACGCTGCCCGCGCACGCGGTCAAGGAGGCGATGGCACTCACCGACGACGAGGACGACGCCTCCCGCGCGCACCGGCTGCGCGACCTCGTCCACGACAGCGGCGGAGACCCGGCGGCGCTGGACAGTCTCGTCGGCCTGGTCGTCCCGCTGACCGGCCGCGGCCAGCTCGGCGCGACCCGCGACGGGCGCACCAGGGCAGGCCGCGAACTGTCCTGGATGGACGGACCGCGCGGCCGCGTCCGGATCAACCCCGCGCGCGACGGCTGGCTCAGCGTGAACTCGCTGCGCCGGGCCGACCTGCGCTTCGCCCTCGGCGAGCTGGCCACCGCCGCGCGGCGGCCGTGATGACCGCACCGAAACCGACCGGAGGATCTTCCGTGCCGATCCAAGACTCGGCGGCCTGGCTCGCCGACTACGAGAAAAACCTGTCCCGGATGCGGGCCGGAGCCGAGGCCGCGAGCGCGAGCCTCAGCCGCGTCGCCGGCCGGGCCGCGTCCCCACGCGGCGAGGTCGAGGTCGAAGTGGGCCCGAGCGGCGCACTGACCGACCTGCGGCTGAGCCCCGCCGCCCGCGCGCTGGAAGCCGACGCGCTCGCCCGGCTCATCCTGGCGACCGTGCACGACGCGCACCGCCAGGCCGGGGCGCGAGTCGTGGACATCATGACCGACTACGTCGGCGACGGCCCCGCACTCCAGCTCGTCCGCGACAACCTGCCGGTCGAGGCCGCTCCCGCCGCTCCGCGCGAGGACGACTACTTCGCGAACCCGGGGATCATCTCGTGACCGCCGGCTTCGAGGTCGACCCCGCGCAACTGCGCCGGCACGCGGCCGCCGTCGGCGACCTGGCCGACCGGCTCGGCAATGTCGCCCGCAGCGCCCCGTCCGGGCTCGGCGACCAGACGCTCGGCGTCTTCGTGCAGTTCCTCACCGCGGGCCTGCAGTCAGCGGCCGGCCAGACCAACGACGCCGTCGCGCATGCATCGTCCACTGTGCACAAAGTGAGCGCGAACCTCACGCAAGCCGCGGAAAGCTACGAGCGTCGCGACCAGGGCAACGCGGCCTCGCTGCCCGGAAAGGACCTGCCGTGACCGACTCCGGCCAGCTCCTGGCAGACCTGAAGACCACCACGCAGGCGGTCGAGAACCACGATTGGGTCTCCGCCGGACTCGGCGGCGCGACCACCGCGCTCGACCTGCTCGGCGCGTCGCAGGACCCGCTCGCCGCGTTGACTTCCGCAGGCTTCGGCATGATCACCGAACTGGTGCGGTTCCTGGAAGAACCGCTGAAACAGTTGCAGGGCAACCCGGATTCGGTGTCGTCGCACTCGCAGGGCATGGAGGGCGGCGGCCAGCAGGTGTCGTCTGTCGCGGATGACTACCGGCAGTCGAGCGGTCCGGAAACGTCGGGGTGGAGCGGTTCTTCGGCTTCGAGCTACCGCGACAACAGCTCGCAGCACGCGGACTGCGTCGAGGCCGTCGGCCAGGCAGGCATCGCGATGGCCAAGGCGGCTACCGGGGCGGGGAAGGTCGTCGCGAAGGCGCAGCAGGAGGTCGGCGGGCTCATTTCGGAGGCTGCCGGGCAGATCATCCAGCTGATGACGCAGGCCTTCGCCGCCGCGCAGGCGACCTTCGGCGCGAGCATCGCGGCGGCGATCCCGCAGGCAGTGGCTATCGCGACGCAGTACGGCGGGCAGATCGCGCAGAAGCTCGGGGTTTTGCTGTCGGATTCGGACAATCTGCTGCAGCTGATCACTTCGGTGACCCAGGGGCTGGAGGCCGCCACGCAGCTCATGACGAAGCTCAGCGAGGCTTCGAAGAGCAGCTCCGGGGAGGAGCCGGGGACGGGTTCTTCTTCGGATTCGCAGTATCCGGCGTCGCGGTATCCGGCGGATTCGCGCTACTCGGACGACTCGGCCGATTCCCAGTACTCAGATCAGCACCGCCCGCGCACTCCGGTCAGCTCGGCCCGGCAGAGCTGACGAGTTCGACCTCGAAGCCGTCGTCGTTCTGCAGGTAGGCGGCATAGTGCTCCGCGCCGCCGGCATGGGGATGTTTCTCCGGAAACATCAGCTGCCACCCGTGCCGGGCGGCGTCGGCGGTCAACCGCTCGACCGTCGCCGCGTCCTCGACGTGAAACGCCAGGTGGTTCAGCCCCGGCCGGCAGCGGTCGTGCCGGTCCGCGGTCAGCGCCGGGGATTGCTCGACCACGAGATACGTCGGCCCGAGCCGCCAGCTGCGCCCGGCGTCCCAGTCCTGGAACCGCCGATATCCCAGCTCTTCCAGCAGCCATCCCAGCGACGCGACCGCGCGGCCGAGGTCCGGCACCCACAACTCGACATGGTGCAGGGTCCCGTGCGCGCTCAAGCGGGACCCCGATCCGAGCTGAGCACCACTCGCAGTTCCCGGTCCAGCTCCGCCCCCGGTTCGACCTCCAGGTCCGCCCGCAGCCGTTCCCGCATCCGCCGGTGCACCGCCAACGCGTCCGCCCGCCGTCCGCCGCCGTGGAGCGCCCGCATCAGCAGCACCGCCAGCGGTTCCCGATGCGGATACACCGCCAGCAACGCCGACAGCTCGTGCACCACGTCGTCGGTTCGCCCCAGTTTCAGCTGCAGCACGGCCTTCTCCTGCACCAATGTCAGCCGCCGCTCGGTCAGGCGTACGCGTTCCCCCTCGACGAACGGGCCGGGCAACCCGGCCAGCGGCTCGCCGTGGAACAGGGCCAACGCGCCGTCGTAGGCGTCGACCGCGGCTGCCGGGTCGCTGCCGCGGGCGGCGATCGCGGCTTCCGCGATCCGGTCGGTCAGCTCGGTGACGTCCAGTCGTGCTCGCTCCCCGGCGAAGCGGTATCCGCCGCGGTCGCTGCCGATGACCGAGTCTTCCCTTCGTTCGCCAGCCCCGCGCAGGCATTTCCGCAGGCGATGCACGTAGACCGGGACCACCCGGCCACCGGTGCCGGGCGGCTCCAGGCCCCACACGCCGTCGAGCAACTCCCCTGGACTGACTGTCTCGCCGGGGCGCAGGACCAGCGCCGCGAGCAGCGCTTGTTGCCGCACCGGGCCCAGGTCCAGCAGGTTCGGTCCCCGCCAAGCCCGCAACGGGCCGAGCACGCTGAAGCGCAACGAGTCCGGGCCGATCGGAGCGGGGGCGGCGCCGGGGGCGACCAGGCCGTGGTCGAAGGCGTAGACGATGGCCGCCGCCCGGTCGCGGAGGCGGAGTTTCGCGCACACCCGCTCGAAATGCGCCTCGACCGTGCTCGCGGAAATCCCCAGCGTTCCGGCGATTTCCGCGTCCGTCAAGCCGCGCGCCACCGCCGTCAGCACGTCCATTTCGCGCGGCGTCAGCACTCCGGAAGGCAGCGCCGGGCGATCGGCGGCCGCCTCGCGGTAGGTCGTGAGCACGCGGCCGGTGACCGCCGGATCGAGCCACGCCTCGCCCATCGCGACCGCTCGCACCGCGCGGATCAGGTCCTCCGCGGGGGAATCCTTCAGCACGTATCCGACCGCGCCCGCGCGCAGCACCCCGGCGAGCAGTTCGTCGTCGTCGAACGTGGTCAGCGCGAGCACTGGCGGGCGCGGGCCGGACGCGCGCAGCCGTCGCGTCGCTTCGATGCCGTCGACGCGCTTCATCCGCAGGTCCATCACCACGACATCGACCCCGCCGGCCGCTTCGAGCGCGGCCGGGACCTCGTCGCCGTCCGAGCACTCGCCTACCACGAAGAACCCGTCCCGACGCCGAAGGATCAACCGCAACCCGGACCGCACCAGCTCCTGATCGTCGACGAGCAAGACCCGCATCTCATCCAACGCAACGGTCACGACGCGGCCCCGCGCGCCAACGGCACTGTCACCTCGACGACCCACTCGCCGTCCTTAACTCCGGCAGCCAGCCGCGCGCCGAGCTGATCCGCACGCGCCGTCATGCCCGCCAACCCCGAGCCGCCTCGGTCGCGGGCCGCGCCGTTGTGTCCATTGCGGACTGTCAACCGCGCGTCCGCCGCAGCAATCTCCAGCCGTACCAACGCCTTCTCCCCCGGCGCGTGTTTGACCGCGTTCGCCAGCGACTCCTGGACGATCCGGTAGAGCCCCAGCCCCACCGTGCTGTCGACCGCGGTCACGTCGCCCTCCAGTTCGTAGTCCGCGACCAGCCCGGCCGCGCACGTTTCGGCCACCAGGTCCGCGATGTCGCCCGCACCGGGCAACGGCCGCGTCCCCGCCGGCTCCCGCGCGAGCAATCCAACCGTGCGGCGGATATCGGCCATCGCCGCCCGCCCGATCCGCTCCGCCTCGGCAAGCGCCGCGACGGCTTCGTCGATGTCGCGATCCGTGCGCAACCCATGCCGCGCGCCCGTGACGTGCAGCAACGTGATGCTCAGCGAATGCGCGACGACGTCGTGCACCTCGCGCGCGATCCGCTGCCGTTCGCCGAGCATCGCCTGTTCGCGCACGGCTTCCTGTTTGCCGCGCTCGGCGTCCAGCGCGCGCACGTACCACCGCAACATGAAACCGGCGGCCATCCCGACCACCACCGCGAGCAGGTACACCGGAAACCCGACCAGCCCGACGGTCGACGCGGCCGCCCCGAGCACCGCGATCGCCCCGCCGGTCGCCGCGAACGCGACCCGCGCCGAAGCGATGGACCCCAGTTCGCCGGCGAGCACGATCAACGGCATCGGCGCGAAGTCCGGCACCACCGGATACGTCAGCAGCAGCCCGATCCCGGCGAGCATCCCGAGCGCCTTCATCCACGACGGCGCGAGCCGCCCGGTGCACACCCACAGCAGCGTCGACGCCGTGGCCAGCAGAAACCCCGCGATCGCGACCGGAAGCGCGGTCCCGGCCCGCTGCCCGACCGCGACCACCAGCCCGATCACCGTGAAGGCGGTCGTCCCCATCGGAACCCACCAGGGCAGCGTGAGCCCGGACCGGGCCAAGCCGTCGGCCAGCCTGCCCCGCAACCGGTCCCGCGCTGTCTCCCACACGAGGTCCAGCCTAGAAAACCGCGTCGGAAGCCGCCCGGTGTACCGGCGATACCATGCCGCGTGCGCCTCGCCCGTCTCTTCCTCCTGCTGGCCCTGCTCCCCCTCGCCGCGTGCGCGACCGGGAAGGACGCGGTCAGCCAATCAGACACCTTCGAATTCGTCTCGCCGGGCGGGCAGACGACCATCCACTATCCCGTGGAGCAACGCAAAAAGGTAGCGAACCTCAAGGGCCAGAGCCTGCGCGAACCCGGCCGGGACCTCTCGCTGGCCGATTACTCCGGCAAAGTCGTCCTGCTCAACCTCTGGGGCGCCTGGTGCGGGCCGTGCCGCGCCGAAGCGCGTACTCTTCAGGCCATCGTCGGCTCCGGGCGCAGCCGCGGGATCCGGGTGCTCGGCATCAACGTCCGCGACAACCCGAAGTACGCCGCGGACTTCGTCAAGGACCTCGGACTGGACTACGAGTCGATCTTCGATCCGTCCGGCCGGGTCGCGCTGCAGTTGCGCGGCCTCCCGCTGAGCGCGGTGCCGATCTCGCTGATCGTCGACAAACGGCAGCGGGTCGCGGCCGTCTACCTCGGCGCGGTCCTGCGAACCGACGTCCAGCCCACCCTGGACAGCGTGCTCGCCGAGTAGGCCGGCCAAGGTCCAGACCGTTCGGGCGGCGTGCGCCTACCATGGGCGGATGACCGCGAGTGGCTACAACCGCCGGGAACGTCCCGCCAAGCCCGCGCTGAGCCGCGAAGGCATCGTCGCGGCCGCTCTCGACGTCGTGCGCCGCGAAGGGGCCGAGCGCGTCACCATGCGGCGGCTCGCGAAGGAACTGGACACCGGCCCGGCCTCGCTCTACGTCTACGTCCGCGACACCGACGAACTCCACGCCGCGGTGCTGGACGAACTCCTCGGCGAAGTCCCCACCACCGCCAGCGCCGCCGAAGGAGACTGGCGGAGTCGTTTGTGGACAGTCATGTCCACCTACCGCGACGTCCTGTACGCCCACCCCGGCCTCGCCCGCGTCGCGCTCGTGACCCCGTTGAACGGGCCGAACTACCTCGCCGTTGTCGACACCGTGCTCGGCTTGCTCGCCGAGGCCGGGGTTCCGTCCGGCCCGGCCGCGTGGACGGTCGACCTGCTGCTGCTCGTCGCCACCGCCAGCGCGGTCGAGCACAGCACCCGCAAGGACCGCCCGGACGCGGAACGGCAGCACGACGCGCTCGCCGAAACCGTCCGCGGACTCTCGCCCGAAACGTATCCGAACATCGCCGCGGCGAGCGAGAACCTGTTCTCCGGCAACGCGGACACGCGTTCCCGGTGGGCGATCGACGCCCTGCTCAACGGCGCGCGCACGACCCCGCTGCCCGACTGAGTGGTCCGTGAGGGGAACCCTGCGGGAATCAGATTCCCGCAGGGTGGCCCTTACGAACGTCCGCGGCAGCGGAGAACCCGGCTGAATGGTTCAAACCACTGCCGGGGCAGGGGTGTGCCCCGAGTCCATCATGGACCGGTACGCCGGAATAGCGGCGATAACGGGTGAAATGTCCGCTTGATCGATCCGCTTCAATTCGACAGTTGATGCGATCCCTCCTTTCGTAGGTTCCCGGAAAATTTCCGACGATCTACCTTTGCTGTGTTCGGATCCACTATCCCCACCCTTTCCGATTTCTTTTTCTGCATGCCCACAAGGAGTCTGAGAATGCAGATCAGAAAAACGTCCGCACTCGTTTCCCTGCTCGCCGCGGCCGGTCTGGCCGCGACGATGGGCGCGACCCCTGCCACCGCGGCCGCCGCCCAGCACCACCCCGCGCACCAGAAGCACGGCCTCGGGCTGAACATCGCCGGACTGAAAGCCGCGAAGGCGGCCAAGCACGCCCACGCGAACTCCGCGCTGCCGGTGCACCCGCTCGGCACGGCCAAGGCTCCCTCCAGCGGCGACCTCACCCAGTACGCCAACACCCCCGGCGACCAGGGCCAGGTCGGCTCGTGCGTCACCTGGGCCACCGGCTACACCGGCTACGGCGTGCTGATGAACGAGCAGGGCATCGACGGCGGACCGATGGCGCCGATGTTCATCTACAGCCAGATCGCCAAGGGCAACGACCAGGGCACCTGGGCGAGCGTCGCGCTGCCGATGGAACAGAAGCAAGGCATCGACACCAAGTCCGACTACTGGCAGGGCGATTTCGACTACACGACTCAGCCCGACCAGAACGAAAAGGCGAATGCGGCGCACTACAAGCTGTCCGGCTACACCGAATTGTCGACCAGCGGCAACGCGGCGAAAACCGACATCGAGAACGCCATTTCCCAGGGCGAGCCGGTCGCGATCGGGTTCACCGTGCACCAGAGCTTCATGGATCTGAACTCCTCGACCGCGAGCGACTACTCGTACCTGCCCGGCGACTCGAACAGCGACCCGGTCGTCGGCGGGCACGAGGTCACCATCGTGGCCTACAACGAGCAGGGCGTGAAGATCGAGAACAGCTGGGGATCCAGCTGGGGTGACAGCGGTTTCGTGACCGTGCCGTGGTCGTTCTTCAACACCGGCGACGTCGACGAGGTCAACGCGATGGGCAAGCTCGTCCAGAGCTGACCCCCGCACCCGCCCGAAAAGCCGGGAAGGGCCCCTTGAGGGAATCAGATTCCCTCAAGGGGCCCTTCCCGGACCTAGGCGTTCAGGCGGAACTCAGACCAGGTCGTACCGGTCGTTGTTCATCACCTTGTGCCACGCGGCGACGAAGTCGCGGACGAACTTCTCCTTGGCGTCGTCGCTGCCGTAGACCTCGGCGACGGCGCGCAGCTCGGAGTTCGAACCGAACACCAGGTCGTTGCGGGTGCCGGTCCACTTGACCTCGCCGGTGGCGAGATCGCGGGCCTCGAAGGACTCCGCGTGCGGGCCCTCGCCGTCGGCGGGCTTCCACTCGGCGCCCATGTCGAGCAGGTTGACGAAGAAGTCGTTCGTCAGCGTGCCCGGCCGGTCGGTCAGCACGCCTGCCGCCGAGTTCTGGTAGTTCGCGCCCAGCACTCGCAGGCCGCCGACCAGCACGGCCATCTCCGGCGCGCTCAGGTTGAGCAGGTTCGCCTTGTCCACCAGCAGGTACTCCGACGGCAGCGGGTTGGCCTTGCCGCGGTAGTTGCGGAACCCGTCGGCCTTCGGCTCAAGCGGCGCGAACGAGTCCGCGTCGGTCTGCTCCTGCGTCGCGTCGGTGCGGCCCGGCGTGAACGGAACGGTGAGGTCGACCCCGCCGTCCTTCGCCGCCTTCTCCACGCCCGCCGCGCCGGCCAGCACGATCAGGTCGGCGAGCGAGATCTTCTTCCCGCCGGTCTGCGCGCTGTTGAACGCTTCCTGGACGCCCTCAAGCGTGCGCAGCACCTGAGCCAGCTCGTCGGGCTCGTTGACCTCCCAGCCGCGCTGCGGTTCGAGGCGGATGCGGGCGCCGTTCGCGCCGCCGCGCTTGTCGCTGTGCCGGTAGGTCGAGGCCGACGCCCACGCGGTGGACACCAGCTGCGAGACCGACAGGCCGGACTCGAGGATCTTCGCCTTCAGGTCCGCGACGTCCGCTTCGCTGACCAGCTCGTGGTCGACGGCCGGGACCGGGTCCTGCCAGATCAGCTCTTCCCGCGGCACCAGCGGGCCGAGGTAGCGCTGGATCGGGCCCATGTCGCGGTGGGTGAGCTTGTACCAGGCGCGGGCGAAGGCGTCCGCGAACTCCTCCGGGTTCTCGTAGAACCGGCGCGAAATCGGCTCGTAGATCGGGTCGAAGCGCAGCGCCAGGTCCGAGGTCAGCATGCTCGGCGCGCGGTTGAGCTCACCGGTCTCCGGGTCCGGCACGGTGCCCTGCGCGGCGTTGTTCTTCGGCTTCCACTGGTGCGCGCCGGCGGGGCTCTTGGTCAGCTCCCACTCGTAGGTGAACAGGTTGTGGAAGAACCAGTTGCTCCACCGGGTCGGGGTCGGGGTCCAGGTGACCTCGAGCCCGCTGCCGATCTGGTCGCGGCCCTTGCCGCTGCCGAAGCTGTTCTTCCAGCCGAGGCCCATCTGCTCGATCGGCGCGGCCTCGGGCACCGGGCCGACGTTCGCGTCCGCGTCGCCCGCGCCGTGCGTCTTGCCGAAGGTGTGGCCGCCGGCGATGAGGGCGACGGTCTCCTCGTCGTTCATCGCCATCCGGGCGAACGTCTCGCGGATGTCGCGCGCCGAGGCGATCGGGTCCGGGTTGCCGTTCGGGCCTTCCGGGTTCACGTAGATGAGGCCCATCTGGACCGCGGCGAGAGGGTTGTCCAGCTCGCGGTCGCCCCGGTAGCGCTCGTCGCCGAGCCAGGTGCGCTCCGGGCCCCAGTAGATGTCCTCGTCCGGCTCCCACACGTCGGCGCGGCCGCCGGCGAAGCCGAAGGTCTTGAAGCCCATGGTTTCAAGCGCGCGGTTGCCCGCGAAGACCATCAGGTCCGCCCACGAGATCTTCTTGCCGTACTTCTTCTTGACCGGCCACAGCAGACGGCGCGCCTTGTCCAGGCCGACGTTGTCCGGCCAGCTGTTCAGCGGCGCGAACCGCTGCTGGCCGCCGCCCGCCCCGCCGCGGCCGTCGTCGATCCGGTAGGTGCCGGCGCTGTGCCAGGCCATCCGGATGAACAGCGGGCCGTAGTTGCCGAAGTCGGCAGGCCAGAACTCCTGCGAAGTGGTGAGCAGCGCGTCGACGTCGCGGGCAAGCGCGTCGAGGTCGAGGCTCTTGAATTCCTTGGCGTAGTCGAACTCCCCGCCCATCGGGTCCGCCGCGGGAGCGTGCTTCCGGAGGATCTTCAGGTTGAGCTGGTTCGGCCACCAGTCACGGTTCGCGGCACCTTCGGTCGGGTAGCCCATGCGCCCGGTGACCGGGCACCCCGCCGTGTGGTCGTCGGCAACGGAGTCAAGCGATTCGGACAACTGAAATCCTTCCGGGAATCTTGGTCTTGCTCAGGAACTCAAAGCGGCGGAGCAGTCGGGGCAGCGGCCCCAGTAGACGACCTCGGCCTCTTCGATGACGAAGCCGTGCGTCTGCGAAGCGGTCAGGCAGGGCGCCTCTCCGACCGCGCAGTCGACGTCTTCGATGGCACCGCACGAGCGGCACACGACGTGGTGGTGGTTGTCCCCTACCCGGGCCTCGTACCGTGCGACCGAACCGGGCGGCTGAATGCGCCGCAGCAGCCCCGCGTCGGTCAGCGCGCGCAGCACGTCGTAAACGGCCTGGTGGGAAACCTCGCCGAGATCCGCGCGCACCATGCCGATGACGGACTCGGTGTCCGCGTGCGCGTTGGCGTGCACGGCGGAGAGCACGGCCAGCCGAGGGCGCGTGATCCGCAACTGCACTCCGCGCAGCAGCTGCTCGAAGTCCGTGGTCGTCGGCATGCCCCGGAGTCTGCCGCATTTTCTGGAATGAATCAAGAATCTGTCACCCGCTCCGGTAGTCCTCCTCCTGGCGGTCGCTTGACAGCCCGGGAGGTCTACGGTGAGTAGGCCAAAGAGACGTCCGACACATCCGAGGTGACGCCAGAAATGACCGAGGCCGTCGAATCGCCCAGTTCGCACCCGGTCGGGGTCGATATCACGCGAGCGAGCATTGCCCGGGTGTACGACGCCGCGCTGAACGGCACGAACAACTACGAGATCGACCGCAGGGTGCTCGACCAGGTGCGGACCGTGGCCCCGGAGGTCAACGACCTCGCCTGGGCCAACCGCAACTTCCTCATCCGCGCCTGCCGGTTCCTCGCCACCCAGGGCAGGGTCGCCCAGTACCTCGACTGCGGTTCCGGCCTGCCCACCGCGGAAAACACGCACCAGGTCGTGCAGCGGATCATCCCGGACGCCCGCGTCCTGTACGTGGACAACGACCCGGTGGTTCTCGCGCACGGGCGCGCGCTGCTCGAAGAGAACGACAACACCCGGTTCGTCGAAGCGGACATCTTCAAGCCCGAGCAGATCCTGCGGAACGAGACCGCGCGCGAGTTCCTCGACTGGACGAAGCCGATCGCGTTGCTGCACAACGGAACCCTGCACCACTACCTCGGCGACGACTACGAGGAGATGATGCGGACCTACGTGGACGCGCTGCCGTCCGGGTCGTTCGTGGTGGTCGCGCACTTCCTCGACCCGCAGACGCCCGAGCACAGCGAGATCGCCCGGCGGATGGAGGAGAAGTTCACGCACAGCCCGATGGGCAGCGGCCTCTTCCGCACGTGGGACGAGATCGGCCGGATGTTCGGCGGCACCGAACTGGTCGACCCGGGCCTGGTGCTGTGCGAGGACTGGTGGCCGGACGGCCCGCGGTACCAGCCGCTGAACCAGGTCCAGGAGTGCATCGCGGGCGGAGTCGGCCGGAAGGCCTGACGCTCGCGCCCCGCTGAACGTCAGTGAAGGGCCCCTTGCGGAAATCTGATTCCCGCGAGGGGCCCTTCACGGGCGTTCGAGGACGCGATAGTCCAGATCGGACAGCGGCGAATCCGGGTTGAGGACGACGCCGACCGTGCGCAGCGTGTCGTCGAGGATCGACCAGACCCAGCGGGCGAGCAGCTGGCGCAGATCGTCGCGGTCGATGCCGCGCGGGGTGTCCAGCCAGTGCGCCGTACTGGACTCGACCAACCCCACCAGCCCGTACGCGATCGTCTCGCCGACGCGCTGGTCCGCGCCGAAGAGGCCGAGGTAGTACTCGAACAGCACAGTCAACTGGCGGGCGATCGCGGTTTTCACGTCCGCGACGACGTCGCGCGGCCCGGTCACCGACTGCCGCATCAGGTACTGATACAGCGCGCGATGCTCGGAAAGCCATTCGATGTGCGCGCCGATCGTCGCGTGCACCATTTCGCGCGGAGTACCGGAAACTCCCCACAGCGGAGAGAATTGCGCGCCAATCATTTCCGCCGCGCGCAACGCGATAGCACGCTGCAGATCCGCGGTGTCGGCGAAATGCTTGTAAATGCGCGTGCGAGCGACGCCGGCCTCGTCGGCGATCTGCTCGGTGGACACCTCCGGCCCGAACCGGGCGATCGCGCGCATTCCGGCTTCCACGAATTCCCGGCGCCGGCGTTCGCGCTGCCCTGCCCACCGGGTGGCCCGCCCGTCGGGCGGAGTACCTGAGGACGTCATCCGCGCGAGTGTATCGCCGGGTCACATACCAGATACGGTGCTGTACCTGTTACTTTTTGTACCGAGGGATAACGGTCTGTGGTCGGGTTGCCTCGATGTGGCCCAGATCATGGGCCGGGAGTGCGTCATCGGCACGCGGGGAGCGAGTCGCGTCGATGAAGCGAGCGTCGCCCGCCTGGGCGACGTGCAGGGAGGAACACATGGACGGCGAACAGCACCGGCCCGAACTGTCCACCGGCCACCGGGTCACCTACCTGGTCGGCCAGCGCACCGGCAGGCGCCAGCTGTGCCGGCGCGGGGTGGTCACCGGAACCCCGGTCACCGACGACGCCACCGCGGTCACCTGGGTCCCGGTCCAGGTCGACGGCCAGGCGAGAGACGCGGATCCGCAGTGGATCGCGGCCGACGCGATCATCGACGTGGTGAGCGCGTCGTGAGCGCCGAGCAGGCCGTGGCCACCCCGATTTTCGACGGCGTGGTCGCCGAGGCCGGGCTCGACTGGTCCGAAGAGGACGTGCCCGAGGGCGCGGCGGACGAGAAGCCCGGCTCGGGCACGTAGCTCGTCCCGGCTGACAGCAGCACCGGTCCCGCTCCGGTGCGGTCTTCGCACGTCCGCACCCGGGTGGGCTCAGACCAGTTCGGGGTCACCGGTTTGTGCGGTCGAGACTGCACTCGTCCGGGTGAACTGCGCCTGGCCGAATGCCGGTGAACGCTGCCCGCTTCGCCCTCGCCGGAAGACCGGCAGCACCTTGCCGTCAAGCCTTCACCGATTCATCCAGGAGCACGCAAAGGATCAACGACGGGCTTCTTCCACATAACGCAGCACCGCGGTAACCTGCCGATCCGCGCTGTCATCCGGCGCTAACTCCAGTTTCGCGAAAAATGCTGCGAATATGTTTGTGCACCGCGCCGTCCGTTACCATGAGCCGTTCGGCGATGGCACCATTCCCCCATCCTTCCGCCATCAACGCCAGCACATCCCGTTCGCGCGGGCTGAGCCGTTCCAGCCCGGAATCCGCACGCGTCCGGGTCAGCAACTGCGCCACCACTTCCGGATCGATCGCCGTCCCGCCGTCGGCCGTCCGATTCGGCGCCGCCATGAACTCGGTGACCCGCCCGACGCGTTCCTTCAGCAGATACCCGAGCCGCGCGCTGCCCAGCAGATCAGTCGCGAATGCCTGCTCGACATACGCCGACAGCACCAGCACCGGCAAGCCCCGGACGTCGTCGACGATGCCCTCATCGGTGTGCGTCGGCGGCATCCGGACGTCCACGATCGCTTGTGTTTGTCCACTGCAGCAAGGAAATCGGCCGGGTTGCCGGTGGTCGCGACGACGTCGAGGCCCCTCGGCGCGCACAACAGCAGCGCGAGTCCTTCGCTCAGCAACGGGTCGTCCTCGGCGATCACAATCCGCATGGCAGGCTCACCGTCAGAGTGGGCGGTCCGCCGGCGGAACTCGCCAGCGCGAAGGCTCCGTCGAGCGCCTCGATCCGGCGGCGCATCCCGCCGAGTCCCGAGCCGCCGGACCCGAAACTCGCCGAGCACCTGCCGCTGATCGTGCTCGCCTGGACCAAGGGCCGCCTCGGCTATCCGATCTCGGAACGCCGGCGCGAACTCCAGGTCGTTCAGTAGTAAATCTGCCCCGGAACGCCACCGCCGGCCGCGATGGCGTCTCCGTTGATCGCCGCGCTGCGCGGAGACGCGAGGAACGCCACCACGTCCGCCACCTCGGCCGCCGTCACCAGCCGCCCGATGCTCACCCCGGCCGCGATGCTGTTTTCCAGCTCTGCCACGGAAATCCCCCGCGCCGCGGCGATCTCGGCGAACTTCTCCGGCGTCCGCTCGGTCACCGTGTAGCCCGGATGCACGACCGTCACGGCGATTCCCCGCGGCCCCAGCTCGTCGGCGAGATTCTTGGTCATCGCCGCGACCGCGACATTGCGAATCGACCCGAACGTCGAACTGGCCAGCCGCGCGTTGAGCCCACTGACGTTCACGATCCGGCCCCAGCCGCGCTCCCGCATCCCCGGCGCGAGCGCACGAGCGCACCGCAGGTAGCCGAGCACCTTGGTCTCGATCTCGAGGCGGAGGTCTTCGTCCCGCAGATCGTCGAGCGGCGTGCGAACCCCGCTGGAGGCCGGAGCCGCACAGTTGACCAGGACGTCCGCCGCCCCGAACTCCGCCTTGACCCGCTCCGCCATCGCCGCGACCGCAGCGTCGTCGGTGGTGTCCGCCGGAACCGCGATGACCTTCGTGCCGTGCCTGCCGAGGCTTTCCCTCGCAGCGGCAAGCGCTTCGCCGTCCCGGGCGACAAGCGCGAGGTCAGCCCCCTCCGCCGCGAGCACCTCGGCAACCGCCAGCCCGATCCCGCGGTTAGCCCCCGTGACGACCGCGCACTTGCCCTTCAACCCGAGATCCACGACTGCCCCCTGAGCGTCAACGCCGACGGCGAGGCTTACCGCGCCCGCCAGACTTGGGCACGCTCCGGCGACGGTCCGGTTCGCGCTGCTTTTTCTTGGCCGGTGCCGCCTTGCCCGTCTTCGCCCGCGTTTCCTGCTGTCCGCGAGTGCTGTTCACCGTGCGCCCGCGAACGATGCCGATGAACTGCTCCACGAGATCGCTGGTCTCGCCCTCCGGCCAGGACAACGCGACGCGCGACTGCGGTGCGTCCTCGACCGGCCGGTAGGTGAGATCACGCCGATGGTGCAACCGGGCAAGCGACTGCGGCACCATCAGCACGCCGACGCCCGCCGCCACCAGCTCGATCGCGTCGCCAGTCGTCTCCGGCCGCTCCAGCGCGGGCTTGCCCGGCAGTTCGTCCCACCCGAGCGAGTCGTCGAGCGGATGCAGCACGAGCTCGTCCGCGAGGTCCGCAATGGACACCTCGTCGGCCGCCGCGACCAGGTGATCCCTGGGCACGACGACCACTGTGGTCTCGGTGTAGAGCGGAATCGCGTGCAGCCCGTCGCGGTCCTCGGACAGCCGCAGCAGCGCCGCGTCCACCCCGCCCTCGCGAACGACGCCTGCGGCCTCGGCGGCAGCGACCGCGACCAGGTCAAGCGGCACTTCGGGATTGCGTTCGCCCCAGATCCGGACCCACTTCGCGGGGGTCGCACCCGGAACGTAGGCGAGCCGGAACGCCGAGGCCTGGTCGGCTCCTGTCACGTGGCAAGGCTACCGGCGCGGGGTCGCCGGTTACGCTGGTGGGCATGACGGCGCAGAAGACCCCCCAGACCATGAAGCCGGCGACGGCAGCGAAGAAGCTGGGCGTCTACCTCGAAGCGACCCCCGCAGAGTTCCGCGCGGGCGCCGTCTCGCGCGAGGAGCTGAACGCCCTGCAGACCGACCCGCCGGAATGGCTCCGCGACCTGCGCCGCAACGGCCCGCACCCGCGCCCGGTGGTAGCGGCGAAACTCGGAGTCTCCATCGGCGGCCTGGCCAGGGGCGGTGTCACCGAAGCCCTGACGACGGACCAGATCGAGACCCTGAAGTCCGACAACCCCACCTGGCTGCAACGCGAACGCGAAACCCAAGCCGAAGTCCGCCGCGAAGCCGCCCGGCTGAACGCGGAGAAGAACGACTAGTCCGTCCACTTCGGACCTTCCGGCGCGCCGCACGAGTCGGTGAGGGTTCCCCTCACGACCACCCCACCGCCCCGACGCACCCAGTGCGGCATCGGGGCGCTATCCCGGCACCCGCGAACCCCACCGCGACCAGGTACCCCACACCCGCTACAAACCCGCCGCGCGCGACGAACTCACCAAGCGCCCAACCCGCGGCCAGCGCACCCCACGAACGAGGCATCCACACCATCCCGCACCCCGATACGAAGCCCACCTGCACAATCAAGCTTCGGGGCACCCCGCCGCAACCCCAAAGCAATGTCGCCCCCAGGCGACGAGCCGTCACAACCACCCCCGCTCCTCAGCAACCCGAACCGCCCCCATCCGATTCCGGGCCCCGGTCTTGGCAATAGCCCCAGACAAATAATTCCGGACCGTCCCCTCAGACAAATACAAACTCCCGGCAATCTCCGCCACCGACCCCCCGCCCCGAGCCGCGATCAACACATCCCTCTCCCGGGCAGTCAACGGCGATTCCCCCGCGGCCAAGGTAGCCACCGCCAATGCCGGATCCACCACCCGCTCCCCTCGCATCACCCGCCGAATGGCATCCCCCAATGCCTCGGCAGGCGCATCCTTGACCACAAAACCGACCGCCCCAGCCTCCATAGCCCGCCGCAAATACCCGGCCCGCCCGAACGTCGTCAGAACAACCACCCGGCACGCAGGCGCCTGTTCAGCCAAAACCGCGGCCGCGGCCAACCCGTCCAACCCCGGCATCTCGATATCCAGCAACGCAACATCCGGTCGGTGCTCAAGCGCGGCCCCTGCCACCTCATCCCCCCGCCCCACCTGCGCAACCACCACAAAATCGTCCTCAAGATCAAGCAAGGTCCCCAACGCCTGCCGCACCAAGGCCTGATCGTCGGCGAGCAACAACCGGATAGTCACGCCACAGTCACCCGCAACCGCCACCCCCGAGGCCGAATCGGCCCCGCCTCCATCCGCCCGCCGGCCGCCACGACCCGATCCCGCAATCCGGACAACCCATTCCCCGAATCCGCGGAAGCGCCGGCACCGTCGTCACGGATCTCCACGGAAGAACCCGAAACAGTCACCGCACAAGCGGTAGCCCGAGAATGCCGGACCACGTTAGTCAACCCCTCCCGAACCACCCACCCGAACAACTCCTGATGCGGCCCGTCGACAGCGGCGGGAAGATCCGCACTAATCCCCGCGGCCCGCAACAATTCCCGTCCCCGCGCGAGCTCCCCGGCCAGCGTCACATCCCGGTACCCGGAAACCGCCGCCCGAACATCCGCCAGCGCCTGCCGGGACAACTGCTCAACCTCGCCGATCTCCTCGACCACCCGCTCGTCCCCCTTCTCCGCGAGCCGCCGGGCAAGATTGCTCTTCACGGTGATCGCGGTAAGCGAATGTCCCAAGAGATCATGCAAATCCCGCGAGATCCGCGACCGTTCCGCATCCGCGGCCAACCGCTGCACTTCCGCCCGCGCCTGCACTAACGCCCGGTTCGCCCGCAACGCCTCCGCGAACGCGACGACCACCAACACGGTGAACACCAACGCCGCGGCCTGCGCCCACCCCGGGTCCGCACGCCAAACCGCCCACGGCACCACCACAGTCGCTGCCGCCGCGACCGGCACGATGACCGCACCCCAGCGCGGCAACCGCGGAACCGCGAGCGAAACCACCACGGCAAGCAGGTAAAAGGCATTCGCCCGGGCGATCGGCAGCACGACGGCGAACAGCACCGTCAACACCCCGGTCAGGATCCAGAAAAGCCGGCTCCGGAACCGGTAAGCGGCGACGGCCGCCCCGATGTAGCACACGCAGAACGCCAGCAGCGCCACCACCGCCGCCGGCCGCTCTCCCGTCTGGGCGAGGACGATCAGCGGGTACACCAGGAGGCCGGCGTCCAGCACGAGCCGACGCCAGCCCAGTACCCAGCGTTGCGCGTCGGAATCGGGGCCGCGGTCCACGTCCGGCACGCTACTCGGAGACCAGCGAACGCACGTGCCCTCCGTTGACCAGGACGACCACCGCCAGCAGCAGCACCCCGCAGACGCCCTGCTCAAGCCGGACCCACAGCGGCAGGAAGCCCGGAATCGACACGATGACGACGATCGCGACCGTCATCACCGCTGACACGATCCGGAGCCGCAGCAGCCCTCGTTTCGACCCGCGAGCCGCGCTTCTCGCGAACAGGAACGTCAGCAGCGCGCTCGCCGCCACAATCGTGGCCCGGACCCAGACGACGTCGGTGACCATCGACGGGTCGTCGCGGAGGAGGAAGATCGCGCCGAGGGTGAGCACGCTCAGCGCCAGGTAGGCCCCGGTGAGGACGCGGACCGCCCTGATCCGGGGATGTTCGGAAACCGTTGCGGGGCGGGAGGTCATGACTGTCCTTTCCAGACCGTGAATCGGCCCGGAGGTCCGGTGCCGCGTGCCCGTCCCATGGTGGTGCGGACGGGCAAGCGAGCCGTAGTGTCACCGCGCACCGGTGCGCGATGACATTTGTCAGAACCCGGTCATCCGCGACGTCAGCGGGCAGCCGTGAGCTTCGGCCCGATCGCCGCGCCGACGATCACGAGCACCCCGCCGAGGAGGAGCAGATACGCGCCGAGCCCGATCTTCGACAGATCCTCGTAGAACATCGCGATGATCCCCGCGATGTGGAAGAGCAGCATGACCGTCGCCCGCCCCGCGAAGACGGTGCGGTACCACCAGAAGTTCGGCGGAGTGAGTTCCCGGCGGCGGATCCCGCTGAACCAGTACGCGGACCTCTTCGTGCGCAACGCGCCGAGCGTCCACGGGAGAGTGGACAACAACGTCCCGGCGATCAGGATGAAGGCGAGGAACCGCACGTACATCGCGGCGAAGCTGTCCATGCCGGACGTCATCTTGCTGAAGGCGTCGAGGAAGGTGACCGAGGCGGTTTGGGAGCCCAGGGTGAACGTGACCCAGGGGATGAAGAGGGCGACGACCTCGAGGATGCCGCCGAGCGCCACCGGAATCGCGCCGAGCCCCGCGGTGGTGAGCGGCTGGTTTTGGGGCAGGAAGCCCTGGCCGGGTTGCGGTGCGTAGCCGGTGCCCGGCTGCTGGGGCGGATAACCCGGCTGCTGTGCTGGATAACCCGGCTGCTGGGGCGGGTAACCCGCCTGTTGTGCTGGATAACCCTGCTGGCCGGGGTAGGCAGCTTGACCAAGGTAGGGCTGGCCCGGCTGGAACTGACCGGGTTGCGGCTGGCCCGGTTGCCCGGGGTACTGCCCCTGCCCGGGGTGCTGTCCCGGCTGCGGTTGCCCGGGGTACTGCCCCTGCCCGGAGTGCTGTCCCGGCTGCGGCTGCCCAGCCTGCCCCGGCTGCGGCTGCCCGGCCTGGCCCGGGTAGGACCCCGGCGCGGGCTGGCCCGGGTACTGCTGCGCGGGCTGCCCGTACTGCGGAGGCTGCCCAGGCTGCTGCGGATAACCCGGCTGAACTCCGGGCTGCTGCGGATAACCGGCGCCCGGCGGAGGCGGCTGCCATCCCGGCGGGACCGCGCCCGGCTCCTGCGGCGTGCCCGGCTGCTCCTGTGGACCCCCTGAGGTACTCATGGCCGCCGATGGTAACTGCCGCGCCGACGCGGCGATCGGCGAAAGTCCGGCTCGGCCATGACGAGTCCGCACAACGGGACCGATCGGCTCCCCGAACGCCGCACAACGGGCCCGATGAGCAGGCCCATCGCCGAAACCACGCCCGGAGAGCCACCCACCGGAACCACTGAGCCAGCCGCCTGGCCGAGTGCTTCCCAGCCCGGCCAGCGCCGCGCATCCAGGCGCGGCGCGGACCGGTCTCACCCGGCAAAGTCACCGGGCAGCGCGCAGGATCAGTTCCGCCACCGCCTCCGGCCGCGAAACCAGCACCGCGTGCGAAGCGCCCTCCACCTCGACGACCTCCGCCTCCGCGCGTTCCGCCATGAAACGCTGCGCCGCGGCCGGGATGTTCTTGTCCGCGGTCGGGATCAGGCTGTACACCGGCAAGTCCTTCCACGCCGGTGCGGGCGAGGCCTCGTCAAGGGCCGCCGCGGCGATCGGGCGTTGGCCTGCTGCCATCTGGCTGGCCGGTGCGGCCGGGAACTGCTGGCGGGAACAGGTCCTGCCGGACATAAAGGTCTACGCCGTTCGACAGGGCGACCTGCTCCAACGTCTCTCCGAGGGTGCCGCCGGGGAACTTTCCGGCCAGTTCGCCCACGCTTTCGCCCTCGTCCGGGAGGAATCCCGCGATGGAGACCAGCGCCCGCACCCCGTCGCGGCGGCCGAGATCACCGAGCCGCCGTAAGAGTGGCCGGCCAGGACGATCGGGCCCTCGATGCGGTCCAGCAAAGACCGCACGTAGGCGGCGTCCTCGGCGACTCCGCGCAGCGGGTTCGCTGCCGCGATCACCCGGTGCCCGGCGGCTCGCAACCGCTCGATCTCCCCGTTCCAGCTGGACGAATCCGCAAACGCGCCGTGCACCAGAACGACAGTGGCAGTCAGGAGGTCCTCCGCGGAGAAAGTTCCGAACGGGACCAACAGTACAACTAAGTTGTGCACAATCACGTTGCACTCAATGAGACCTGGGTCACGGCTCCCGGTAGGCGCGCGGCGGGGTGCCGAGCAGGCGGCTGAACATCGTCGTGAAGGCGGCCGGGCTTTCGTATCCGAGGGTGACCGCGATGTCGGCGACCGGAAGGTCCGCGGCCAGCAGCGGGAGCGCGTACAGCACACAGGCCCGCTCGCGCCAGCGCGCGAAGCTCAGGCCCGTTTCGGCGCGGAACAACCGGTGCAGCGTCCGTTCGCTGACGTGCAGTGCCTCCGCCCAGCGAGACGGCGGATCGTGCACATCGGGAGCGTCCGAAAAGGACCGGCACAGTGCGCGCAAGCCCTCGTGCCGCGGCCACGGGAGTTCCAGCGGCAACGGAACACAGCGGGAAATTTCTTGCAGCAGAAGGGAAATCAGCGTGGCATCGCGACCGCGGCGAGGGTACTCCGGTGCGACGTCCACGGCTTCCCGGAGCAATTCCCGCAGCAAGGGCGAGACGTCGACGGCCTGGCAGCGGCGCGGGAACCACGGCACCGCGGAGGGTTCCAGATACAGGCTGCGCGTGGTCACGTTCATCATCACGACGCTGTGGTCGGTTTCCGGCGGGATCAGCACCGCGCGCCGCGTCGGGACGGTCCAGGTTCCGTCGGCCGTTCCGACCCGCATGGCGCCGGTGGCTCCGTAGAGGAACTGCGCGCGGCGATGGCGGTGCGGCGGCAGGAAGTGGTCCGGCGGATAGTCCGTGCTGATCGCGAGCACGGCCCGCGGCAGGGCGTCGACCTCGGACAACGGAACGTTGCGCATGCCTACAGAGTAGGTGTCCGATCCTCGAAAGAATCTGGCGAATCTTCGGATGCGCGCCGCACCCGGCACGGCCTACCTTGAAGCCAGTGTCGACCTCGATCCTGATTCTTCTGCTCTTCGGCTGCCTCAGCGGCGTCACAACCGTGCTGTTCGGTTTCGGCGGCGGATTCGTCACCGTGCCGGTGGTCGCGGCGGTCACGAGCCGCGGCGACGCGATGCATGTCGCAGTCGCCACGTCTACCGCGGTGATGGTGGTGAACGCGGTCAGCGCGACCGTCGTGCAAGCCCGGGCCGGACGTCTCCGTCGCGACTACATCTGGCCGCTCGCCGCGTTCGTCGCGATCGGCGCCGGCATAGGTTCGGTGGCCGCCACCTACGCGGGGGACGGACTGTTGCGCGTCCTGTTCATCGGCTACCTGGCAGTGACCATTGTGGACAGCCTGGCGCGCGGCGGATTCCTTAAACCGCAAGGGGAACCCAAGCCGCTGAGCACCTTCACGACTACCGCGGGCGGGGTCGGCATCGGTGCGGTGGCGAGTTTTCTCGGGGTGGGCGGCAGCGTCATGACGGTGCCGTTGCTGCGCCGCAAGGGACTGCCGATGGCGGACGCGGCGGCGATGGCGAACCCGCTCAGCGTGCCGGTCGCGGTGGTGGCGACCGCGGTTTACGCGACAGCGGGCAGCGGGCCGTCGGGGTACCTCGATCCGATCTCGGGTGCGGCGCTGCTGGCCGGTTCACTGCCGACGATCGCGCTCGTCCGCCGGGTCGCCGACCGGTTGCCGGACAAGGTGCACGCCGTCGCCTACGTGGTGCTGCTGGCGGCGGCGCTGATCGCGGTCGCGGTCAGCTGAGCACCGACCGGACGGTGTCCTCGTCGCGCGCGACGACCGTGGTGCCGTCGTCGGCGGTGATGATCGGACGCTGGATCAGCTCCGGGTGCCCGGCGAGCGCGGCGATCCACCGTGGACGGTCCCGCGGGGTCCGGGACCAGGATTTCAGCTCGAGTTCACCGGCGATTTTCTCGCCGGTGCGGGTGATGTCCCACGGGTCGAGGCCGAGCCGGTCGAGCACCGCGACGAGTTCCGCCTCGGTCGGCGGGTCCTCCAGGTAGCGGCGCACGGTGTACTCCGCGCCCGCCTCGTCGAGCAGCGACACCGCCGAGCGGCACTTGGCGCACCGCGGGTTCACCCAGATCTCCACCCGCGCAGTTTACCCCGCGTGGTGTTGCGGGCGGAGTCCTTGGCAGGCAAGAGTTCTTCGGTGCGTCCTGGATCACTTGCCCGGACCGGGTGGAACGGGCGTACCGTTCGTACATGACCCTGCCGATTACCACCGACCGTCTCGTGATCCGGGACTGGACGACTGAGGACGCCGAAGCCGCGTATCAGATCTACGGCTCTTCCGACGTGACGCATTGGCTCACTCCCGCGATGGACCGGGTGTCCGATGCCGCCGCGATGCGGTCGGTGTTGCAGGCCTGGCAGGAGGCACAGCCCAATCTGATTCCGCCTCGGGGGCGGTGGGCGGTGGAGCTGCGTTCCGACGGCCGGGTCATCGGGGGGCTGGGGATTCGGTTGCTGCCTCCCTATCGGGAGGATTTGGAGTTGAGCTGGCAGTTGCGGCCCGAGGAGTGGGGGCACGGGTACGCGACCGAGGCCGGGCGGGCGTTGGTGGAGTGGGCGTTTTCCCAGGACGGGACGGATGAGTTGTTCGCGGTTGCCCGGCCTAGCAATTCGCGGGCGATCGCCACTGCGGAGCGGATCGGGATGCAGTGGGTGGGGGAGACCACCAAGTACTACGAGTTGAGGTTGCAGGTTTACCGGGTTCGGCGGGGGGATGTTGTCTGAGGCCTCGCGGGGGTTGCCTCGGTTGCGGTGTCGTGAGGGGAACCCTGGGGGAATCTGAGTCCCTGCGGGTTCCCCTCACGACCGGCTCGGCTGCCTCCGGGAGGGCGTTGGATCGTCAGCGGGTGGCGGCGGCGGGAGTCCAGAGGGCGTCGATTTCTCGTTCCGCGGCGGCGAGGCTTTCTTCGGCATGCTGGCGGAATTCCGCCAGCGCCGGGTTGACGCCTGCCATGGTGAATTCCGCGGTGATGAAGCGCGGTTCCAGACCGGTCAAGGAAAGGCCGTGGGGCAGCCAGCCTTCTGCGTGGTCCCAGCCGTGGCGAGGGGCGCCTTCACCGTAGCCGCCGCCGCGGCTTGCCAGTACCAGGAGTTCCCGGCCGGAGCCCAGGACGGACGGGTCGTCGCCCGCGGCGGCGATCAGACGGTCCACCCAGGCTTTCACCGAACTGGGGGCGCCGTAGTTGTAGAGCGGCAGTCCTAGCAGCACGGTGTCCGCGGCCAGCACTTCCGCGGCCAGTTCTTCGCCGATTCGGGCGGCTTCGCGGTGGTCTTCGGTGTGCTCGGACGCGGGCGTGATGCGGGCTTCCCAGGCCAGGGGGTCCAGGTGCGGAATGGGGTTCGCGCCCAGATCTCGGTAGGTCACCGTCCCGTCCGGATGAGCCGCGAGCCAGGCTTGTGCGGCGCGAGCGCTGAGTTTGCGGCTCACCGAGCGGTCGCCGTTGATGCTGGAGTCAAGGTGCAGCAGGTGTGCCATGTCGATGACCGTCCGTAGATAGTTTGCGTAAGACAAACCATTTATAGCACGGCAGCCACCCGGACTGTCTCGTAGACTGGACACATGGTTCCGCTGCCGCTCGTCGCCCAGGCTCCGCGCAGGTCTGGTGCGTTGCTCGAGCACTTCGCGCGCCGGATCCGGCTGCGCGCGGAGAGCGTGCTCGCCCCGTTCGGGCTGCGGCCCCGGCATCTGATCGCCCTGACCGTCCTCCAGACCCGCGGTTCCAGCACCCAGCAGTCCCTCGCGCAGATCCTCGAGATGGACAGCACCAACGTCGTCGGCCTGCTCAACGATCTCGAAGCCGACCAGCTGATCGAGCGGCGCCGTTCGCCGGAGGACCGCAGGCGGCACGTCGTCGTGCTGACCGAGCGTGGCGCGAAGGAGCTGGCCCGGGCCGAGGCGGCGCTCGCGGCGGTCGAGGACGAGGTCTTCGCGGCGCTCGATCCGGATCAGCGCGAGCAGCTCTACAACTTGCTGTTGCAAGCGGCTTCCGGAACGGTCGACAGCAGCTCCTGCACCGAGGAGCCTCCGCCGACCTGCTGACGGGAGGGGCAGCGCATGGACGGTGCCGCCGAGCGGCTGGCGAAGTACCGCGCCATGCGCAACTTCGCGAAGACCGACGAGCCCTCTGGTGCGAATACCCCGAAGGAACCTGGTTACCGGTTCGTCGTGCAGCGGCATCGGGCGCGGCGGAAGCATTACGATTTCCGGCTCGAACTGGGTGGCGTGCTGGTCAGCTGGGCGGTGCCGAAGGGGCCGACACTCGATCCGAAGGCGCGGCGGATGGCCGTGCACGTCGAGGACCATCCGCTGGAGTACGCCGATTTCGAGGGTGTCATCCCGCGCGGCGAGTACGGCGGCGGCGACGTGATCGTGTGGGATCGCGGACGCTGGGAGCCGGTCGGCACCGACGATCCCGAGCAGGCGCTCGCGGACGGGAACCTGCACTTCGACCTCTACGGCGAGAAGCTGGCCGGGCGCTTCGTGCTGATCCGCCCCCAGAAGGACGATGACGGAAAGCAGTGGTTTCTGCTGCACAAGCGGGATGACCACGCCACCTCGGGCTGGGACGCCGAGGATCATCCGAAGTCGGTGAAAAGCGGGCTCACCAATGACGAGATCGCGGCCGCTCCGCCTGCGTTGTGGCGGAGCGATCTGCCCGCGACCGAGGCGGAAGTACCGTTGCACGCGGTGTTCGAGCCAGCGTCGGAGGACGAACTCAAAGCGCTGAGCGAACTGGGCAAGCAAGGCACGTGGACGGTCGCCGGGCGGCAGTTGAAGCTCACCAATCTCGACAAGACGTTGATCCCCGGCCGCGACGGCGAAGCGCCGATCACCAAACGGGAACTGATCGAGTACTACACCCGGATCGCGCCGACGATGCTCCCCTACCTCGCCGGCCGCGCGCTCAACACCAACCGGT
The DNA here is from genome assembly GCF_900115345.1 of Amycolatopsis rubida. Lineage (GTDB taxonomy): Bacteria > Actinomycetota > Actinomycetes > Mycobacteriales > Pseudonocardiaceae > Amycolatopsis > Amycolatopsis rubida. Next base: position 489,718 of record NZ_FOWC01000004.1, read on the forward strand.
TCCCCGGCGGTGCCGGCAAACCCGGGTTCTGGCACAAGGAGGTCCCCGGCCACGCGCCGGAGTGGCTGCACCGGTGGCATTACGAGGCAGCCGGCCCCGGCGACGTGCAGCAGTACCTCGTGCCCTCCGGCGTCGCGGATCTGGCCTGGCTGGCCAATTTCGCCGCGCTGGAACTGCACGCCTGGACGTCGCGCACGTCCGACGTGGAGCATCCGACCTGGCTGCTGTTCGACATCGACCCCGGTTCGGAAACTTCGTTCGACGACGTGCTCGCGCTCGCCCGGCTGCACCGCACCGCGCTCGATCACTTCGGGCTCATCGGGCGGCCGAAGACGACCGGGCAACGCGGGATCCAGATCTGGGTGCCGATCGAGCCGCGGTACACCTACGCCGAGACCCGGGCATGGGCGGAAACCGTGTCGAAATCGATCGGCAGAACCGTGCCGGACCTGGTGAGCTGGGCGTGGCAGAAGGACCGCCGCGGCGGGCTGGCGCGGCTCGACTACACGCAGAACGTGCTGAACAAAACCCTCGTCGCGCCGTACAGCGTGCGGCCGAAGCCGGGGGCGCCGGTGTCCGTCCCGCTGGAGTGGGACGAACTCGACGACCCCGGCCTCACTCCGGATCGGTGGACGATCCAGACGGTGCTCGATCGCGTGGCGAAGGCGGGAGATCCGTTCGCGCAGCTGCTTGACGTGCACCAACGCCTGCCGCGGCTGTCGTGAAAATCCCCGCCGCGGCCACGACTGCGAAGCCGATCAGCAGATAGCGCGCGGACGTCACCATCGACGGTGCGCCCAAGTTCACCAGCAGACCGGCGATCGAGGCACCGAACGCCGTCGCCATCGTCAGCACGGTCGCGATCGCGGCGGCCGCTTGCTGACCGCTGGCCATCGCGGCGACCGACAGGTGCGGCATGGCGATGCCGATCCCCGTGCCCCCGGCGAGAAGGACGACCAGCCACGCCAGTACCGAGGCGTTTTCCTTCTGCAGCAAGGCAAGTACGACGAACGCGGCCGCCAGCAGCGTCGGTCCGGCCAGGCAGAGCAGCCGGACGCGGCGGGCCGAGGAGCTGACGATCTGGCCGGCGGACCAGCCGAAGGACAACGCGGCGGAGAAGAAACCCGCTGCGGCAGGCGGCAATCCGCCGAGATGCTGACCGAACAGCGGCAGGAACGCCTCGACCGAGACTCCCGCGGCGAGGCACATGATGGTCAGGTAGATCCACCGCAGCGGCGAGCCCGGCTCGTAGGCCTCAGCGGGCAGGACCCGCACCGCGGCCCGCTTCTCGACGAGCAGAAAAGCCGCGACGAAACCGAATCCCAGCACGATGCACGCGGCCATCGCGACGACGTTGGCCAAGATTCCGGCGATGCTCACCGCTCCGACCGCGCCCACGACGGCCACCAGCGCGAACGTCGGCACCGGGGTCGGCTCGCCGCTTCGCGCACTGCGCGGGAGCGCCCGCGGCACCAGCGCCGCAATCACGACCGCTGCGCCAGCCAGCACGACGAACGCCGCCCGCCACGAACCGAATTGCGCGAACAACCCGCCGAGCGCCGGGCCGACGAGGTTGCCGACGCCGAACATCGCCGAGATCAACGCACTCCCCCGCGTCCACAGATGCCGCGGCAGCGCCGAATGGATCACCGCGAACCCAAGTCCGGTCAGCAATCCGGCGCCCAAGCCTTGCACTCCGCGACCGGCCAGCAGCACCGGCATCGCCGGGCTCACCGCGCACACCACCGAGCCCGCCGCGAAAACGCCGAACCCGAGGTAGTACGCCGCCGCGTTGCCGAGGCGGGCGAGCGCCCGGCTGACGAACATCGTCGCGACGACCTGCGCGACCAGGAACGCTGTCATGTTCCACGCGTAGAGCCGCTCCCCTCCGATGTCGGCGACCGCGGTCGGCAAAAGGCTGGCCGCCACATAAATGTTGACCGCGCCGACCAGTACGCCGCCGGCCAGCACGGCCGCGGTGCTGAAATGCGCTCCCAATTCGCGCCACGAACCCACTTGTTTCTCCTCCCGGATGCTTCCGCGGTCGCATCATGTCCGGGCGGGAGACCCCGGTAATCAGACAAATCAGGCGTGAACTGGGTCACATTTTGGTGAGTACCACCAGATAGCGGCACGCCTCGGCACCGGGATTCTCGTACGCGCAGTCGGCCGGGCGGCCCAGCTGGAGGCAGTCGCCCTCGCCGAGTTCGTGCACGACTTCGCCTTCGTGGAACCGCAACTGGCCGGACAGCACCCAGACCTGGTGATCGGCGAAGGCATAGGAACTGGCCGGAAACTCGGCTTTCGCACCGGGCGGCAGGTCGACCTCCACCAGCTCGGCAGCCCCGTGCCCGGGCGGCGAAACCGCGCGGCGCACGTAACCGGTGACCGGATCCTGCCAGGTCGGCTGGTCTTCGCGCCGAACAAACCTGCGGTCGTCGCCCTCCGCGCGAGCGATGAGTTCGGACAGCGTGAGCCCGAGCGCGGTGGCGAGGCGGCTCAGCAGCACGGCCGTCGGCTGCGCTTCGCCGCGCTCGATTTTCCCGATCATGGCGCGGGAAACCCCGGAACGTTCGGCGAGGACGCCAGCGGACAACGCGCGGTCCTGCCGGGCTTCGCGCACCGCCGCGGCGAGCGAGGCGGAGAGGGGATCGGTCACAGTGGTCGACTATAGCAGCGGATCGTGTCTACTATCAGGGACATGTTGATCCGACCTGCCGAAGAACGGGACGCTGCGGCGTGCGCGGCGATCTACGCGCCGTACGTCCGGGACACCACGATCAGCTTCGAGACCGAACCGCCGACGCCGGCGGAAATGGCCGCCCGCATCGCGAAGGCGACGAAGTCGTACGCGTGGCTGGTGCTGGAAATCGACGGCGAGGTCGTCGGATACGCGTACGGAAGTCCGCACAAGGAGCGTGCCGCCTACCGTTGGTCGTGCGAGGTGAGTGTGTACCTGGCACAGGACCGTCGACGCGCGGGTGGCGGGAAAGCCTTGTACGAAGCCCTCTTTGCCCGGCTTGCCGAGCGCGGCCTCCGGATGGCGGTGGCTGGGATGACGCAGCCGAACGAAGCCAGCGTGGGGCTGCACAAGGCGATGGGCTTCGAGGTGATCGGGACTTATCGGCGGATCGGGTGGAAGCATGGTGCGTGGCGTGACGTGACGTGGATGCAGCGCGAACTGACCTCGTGAGTGGCGATCCCGGGTAGAACCGGGATCGCCACTCACGAGCCCAAGTCCAGTTCCTCGATGTCGTGCTCCAGGCGGGCCCGCCAGGACCACTTCGGTTCCGTCCAGTCGGTGTCCGAGGGCGGCGGTTCCCCCAGCGGCAGCGCGGGATCGACCACGCCGTGCGTCACCCGGTAGGCCAGCGCGGAAGTCGCTGCGCGGATCCACTTGTCCCCCGCCGCACCAGAGGGCGGCGCGACTCCGAACGCGTGCGTGAACCACACCGGCAGCAACGCGCTCGATCCGATCGCGTCGGTGATCCGCTCGCGCAGCCGGGAATGCAGCTCTTCCCAATCCCGTTCGCACTTCTCGATCTGCGGCAGCACCCGGGTCCGCGTCACCTCGTCGGCCGCCAGAACCTGTTGCGCCGCTTCGGCATCCTGCTGCGCGGCGGGCAGCTGGCGATCCAGCACACCGCGCCGCCGGGCGATCACTTCGGACAGTCGCGACTCCGCGTCGTCGCGTTCCGGTGTGCCACGCTCGGCTTTCGCCAGCACCTCCAGCACGGCGATCAGCGCTTCTTCGCTCTGCCCCAACACTTCCCGTGCCTGCGGCAGCCGCGCGACATCCTCTTCGTACGGTCGGCGCTGACTCGGCGTGAGCAACTGCGCGGCCAGGCTGTGCCGCCGTTCCGCCTCCGCTGCGAGCTGCCGCAGCCGCGGGCCGACGTCGTCCAGGTCGACCACCGGCACCTTCTCCGACACCCGAACCGCGCGTTCGAGCACCAGCAACCGCTGCCGGAGCCGTTCGAGCTGCCGCGCGGTGTGGTCCAGCCGGGTTTCGTGCCGGGAATGGGTTTCGGCGAACGACTCGACCGTCTCGCGCAGTTCGGAAAGCTCGCGGACGGTGCGGTTTTCCAGATCGTCGACGGTCTCTTGCATACCGCCGACGGTGTCGGTGAGGGCAAGCAGTTCCGGATCGGCCTCCGGCCCCTCCTCGGCCGGGTAGTACTCGGTGTCGCGGTAGTACTCGGAGTAGGTCACCGCGCCTCCCGCACCAGGAACGCCACGGTCGCCACCGTGGTGAGCGCGGCCAGGATGACCACGATCAGCTGGGCGGCCGGCCCGGTCCCGATGAGCGCGACCGCGGTGAAGACCGCGGCCAGCACTCCGCTCCAGGCGGCACGCTGCCGCCGGTTGACCATCATCGGTGCCGGCCCGAGCGGCCCGAACGCGATCCGCAGTCCGGCTCCCAGCAGCGGCAACGCGAGCAGCAGCCAGACCGCGTTGAGCGCGCCGAACAGCATCATCGCCCCGCTCACCATCCCGACCGCGACCGGCGCGACCGCCAGGTACAGCGTCGTCCGCTGCACCTTCCCGCGCTTCGCCGCCAACCGGGCGAGCCGCACCTGTTCGACGGCGGCGTCGACCTCCTTCTCGGCGCTCAGCAGCGCCTCCGCCCGCTCGGCCAAGGCGTCGAGCGTCTGCGTGCGTTCGTCTTCCGCCTGGTCCGGCAGCTGCGCCAGACCCGCGCGAAGCTCACGGCGGAGCGCGGACGCGCGCGCCATCACGTGGTCGCGCTGGTCCTCTGCAGGCGTAGTCACCTGGCCACTGTAGGTACGAAGGGTGCCGAACCCGGGGAACGACGCGACTTCGGCCCGATCCGGTCAGAGGCGCAGCAGGTCTTTCCCGGCGACCACCTCACCGTCGAACCCGGCCGCGGCGTGCTCGCGCCACACCTCGTCGGCGATATCCGCGTCAGCCGGGACGAAATGCGACAGCACGAGAGTCCCCACCCCCGCTTCCTTGGCCAATGCACCGACCCGCTCGACACTCGTGTGGCTCGCCAGCAGGTGATCCCGCAACGTCGTGCCGTTGTACCGGCTCACCATGGCATCGACCGCAGGCACATACATGACCTCATGCACCAGCACATCCGCACCAGCAGCCAACCGCACCAGGTTCTCGCACGGCGCGGTGTCGCCGGAGATCACGATCGACCGGTCCGCAGTGTCCACTCGGTAGGCGAACGCGTCCACGATCGGCGGGTGGTCCACGCGGGCCGCGGTGATCCGCGCGTTCTCGTCCTCGAAGACCACGCCGTCCGCCGCTACCTCGTGCGGGTCGAGCAGTTCGTCCAGCGGAGGCAGACCCTCGTCGCCGACCCGGGTGTCGATGTCGAAGCGGTTCATCGCCAGGAAATGCCGGGTCATGTCCGCGAGCGGCGGCGGGCCGAACGCGGGGACCTGTCGTTCCAGGTTGGCGGCCCAGGCCAGCAGGTAGAGGTTGCCGTAGTCGGCGTTGTGGTCGGAATGGTGATGGGTGATGCCGACCGCGCGCAACGAGTCGAGCGGGATGCCCGCGTGCACCAGCTGCCGGGCGACGCCGTTGCCGCAGTCGATCACATAGGTGGCTCCGTTGACGACGATCGCCTGTGCCGGAGCGCTCCGGGTGCGTTTCGGTGCGGGACCGCCCGCCGTGCCGAGGAGGATGAGCTGCGTGGTCATGCGTACTCGCTTTCGAGCTTGACGGAAGCAGAACGGCGGGCCAGCCACACGACGAGACCCAGCACGCTCCAGGCTGCCAGCGCGAGCAGCGCCGGCAGGGTGATCTGCTTGAGCAGCAACCAAGTCTGCACCGCGAGAATCGCGACGCCGAGCACGGACAGCGCGGCGTGCGACGTCCGGCGCATCCGGAACGGGGCCGCCGCGTGCAGTTCCGGACACTGCCGGCGAACCCGCCACGACGCGATGATCAGCAAAGTGAGCAACGGCCCGGTCACGATCGACGTCATGGCTGCGATGTTCGCGACGCTGAAGCCGGCGAGCACCGGCACCACGCCGATCAGGTAGAGGATCGCCAGCAGCCAGTGCGGGGTGCCGAACCGGCGGTTCACCGCGCCGAGCCCGGCGGGCAGCCAGCCGTCGCCGGTCGCGGCCAGCACGGGTTTCGTCGCGGCCAGCAGCAGCGAATTGATGTGGCCGATCACCGACGCCATCGCGCCGCCGAGGATGAAGAACGCGAAACCGCCCGGGGAAAGGAGGTGCCGGGCGACGTCCGACATCGGCTTGCCCGCGGACGCCGCTGCCCCGAGCACGCCCACCGACGGGATCGCCACGACCACGTAGATCACCGCCGCGACGAGAGTGCCGCCGACAACGGACAGCGGGATGTCGCGTCCCGGCCGCTTCATCTCCCCGCCGATGTCGGCGATGAGGAAGGCACCGGTGGTGGCGAAGGTGAGCATGGCCGCCGCGTTGAGCAAGCCGCCGATGCCGTGCGGGGTCAGGTTCCCGAACTCGCTCCACCGCACCTGCCCGGCACCCGCGATCCCGTACAGCAGGAAGGCGGCGAGCATGACGACCGCGAGCACGATGCCGACGCGGCTGGAGAACGTCGCGCCCGCCAGGTTCGTCAGGAAGAACACCGTGATCAGAGCGATTGCCAGCGGCCGGACCGGAACGCCCGGCACGAGCGCGCTGACGTAGTTCGCCCCGGCCAGCGCCATCAGGCTGAGCTGGATGACCGACACGGCGGACAGCCACATCGACGCGAATCCGGCGGCAGGCGAGACCAGCCGCGCGGCATAGGTGTAGCGGCCGCCGGTGACCGGCATCGCGCTGCCGAGCGACGCGATCGGCAGCGAATAGACGATCACCGCGAGCGCTGCGATGGCGAAGGCGATCGGCGCGCCGGCCCCGGTCAGCGCGATGGCGGTGCCCATCAACGCGACGACCCCGCCGCCGACTACCTGATGGAACGAAACTCCGACGGCTTGGAAAAGGGAGATGCTTCGCTTGAGGTTCGCGTCTGCTTCGGTCGGCATCCTGATCACTGCCTTCTGCTGGCCGTTGTCGATCGGCACAGCGTGACCCAATCCGCGACGCTTCGGAAATACCGAATGCCCGCCCTGGCATAGCCGTTCGGGAATACCGCGGGATAGCCGGGCGGGCATGGGAGCGAGCGAATCAGGCATTGGACGGGCATGACGCCCGGCAAGAACGATGAGAAGCCCGCGTTCCTTCTCCGACCTTGTGGAGTTCCCATGACCGTGGCCCTCGCCGAAGCGGCCGCCCGCGATCTCGACGCCCAGGACCCGTTGCCGACGTTGCGGGCGCGGTTCCACCTCCCGCCCGCGACCGGCGGCGGCTACCCCGAGGCGGCCTACTTCGCCGGGAACTCCCTCGGCCTGCAGCCGGCCGCGACCCGCGCCGCGCTGGACGCGGAACTCGCCGACTGGGCCCGGCTGGGCGTGGAAGGCCACGTCGCAGCAGCGCGTCCGTGGGTCTCCTACCACCAGCAGCTACGCGATCCGGCCGCCCGGCTCGTCGGCGCGCGCCCGGCCGAGGTCGTGCTGATGAACTCGCTGACGGTCAACCTGCACCTGATGATGGTCAGCTTCTACCGGCCGACCCCGCGACGGCAGGCGATCGTCATCGAGGACACCGCGTTCCCGTCCGACAGCTACGCGGTGCGCAGCCAGGTCGCGTTCCACGGCTACGACCCGGACGAAGCCGTCATCCGGCTTTCGCCCCGTCCCGGGGAATCGACGTTGCGCAGCGAGGACATCGCCAGCTGGCTTGCCGAACACGGGCATCGGGTCGCGCTCGTCCTGCTGGGCGGAGTCAATTACTACAGCGGGGAACTGCTCGACATCCCGGCGATCACCCGCGCCGGGCAGGCCGCCGGAGCGATCGTGGGGTGGGATCTCGCGCACGCGGCGGGCAATGTGCCGCTGCGGCTGCACGACTGGGGCGTCGACTGGGCTGCTTGGTGCACCTACAAATATCTCAACAGCGGGCCGGGCGCGATCGCGGGCGCGTTCGTGCACGAGCGGCATCTCGCGGACCGTTCGCTGCCGAAGCTGGCAGGCTGGTGGAGCACCGACCCGGACGTGCGGTTCCGGATGCGGCCGACGGTGACCCCGGTCGACACCGCCGACTCGTGGCAGCTGTCGAACCCGCCGATCCTCGCGATGGCCCCGGTGCGAGCCTCGCTGGAGATGTTCGACGCGGTGGGCATGGACGCCTTGCGCGCCAAGAGCATCCGGCTGACCGCGTACCTGGAAACGCTGCTCGGCGAGATCTGCGCGGAAGGTCCGATGGAGGTGCTCACGCCGCGCGACCCGGACCGTCGGGGCGCACAGCTTTCCGTCCGCCTGCACGGTATGGCCGCCGACGAGGTCAGCGCCGCGTTGCGGACCCGGCACGGCGTTGTCGCGGACGCACGCCGCCCGGACGTCATCCGCCTCGCGCCGGTGCCGATGTACTCCACCTTCCACGACTGCTGGCGCGCGGCGACCGCACTGGCGGAGGTCGCTAGCGGTTCTTGCGCCGGATCTTGATCGTCCGCAGGTCGGTGACCGCGTAGTTCAGGTCCCGGTACGGCAGGCCATGCGCGGCCAACGCGGCGGTCGCGCCGTCTTTGGCCGCGCGTTCGTCGTCGTCCGGACCGGCCGGGACCTGGCAGCGGAAGGTGAACGCCGTCGCGTTGACGTCGTGGGTGAAGGTGCCTTCCTCGGTGAAGGCGACGTCGGTCTCGGCCTCCAGCAAAGCACGGGCGGCCTCGTCGAGAGCGTCGAATTTGCCGCGGATGATCACGCGGAACGCGTCCATGTCAAGTGTCCTTCCGGATCGCATAAGTCAGTACTTGCTCGCCGAGCAGGCCTTCCACCGCGTCGAGGAGCGTCAGTGCCGCCTCCGCGATGTCGTCCGGTCGCTCGCCGGCGACGGTGCGTTTGCCGATCTCGCCGTACAGCAGGTTGTGCACCCACCCGATCTGCGCGGCGACCAGCCCGGGCACCGGATCTCCCCGCGCCGCGCCGGTTTCCGCGGCCAGCAGGTCGGCGAGTTCGGCGACCATCTGCTCGCCGAGATCCCGCAGCCGGGCGGCGAGCGTGGGCGCGGCCAGCATCATCGGCAGCACCCGGCCGAACCCCGGACTGAGCCCGATCGTCCGCGAGCGCCGCTGGATCTCGCCGCGCAGGTGGTCCAGCACCGCGCGCGCCGCGGACACTCCCGGCCCGCGCGCCTGCACGATCCCGGCCAGCCGTCCCGCCGACGCCTCCGACGGCGGCAGCACCAGGTCTTCCTTGACGCGGAAGTGGTTGTAGACGGTGTTGACCGCGACGTCGGCGGCCTCGGCCACCTCGGCGATCGTCACCGCCTCGAATCCGCGGTCGACGAACATCCGCAGCGCGGTTTCCGCGATGCGCTGCACCGTCTCCTGCTTCTTCCGTTCTCGAAGTCCCACGCCGGATAGTGAAGCAGACTGCAAACTTGGTGTCGACTCTATTTTTTCCCAGCCTCGGGACATCGCATCTGAGGAGAAGCGCGCCGTGCTGCTTCGCGAGGGGGCGACCTGTGGCGCGGATCCGGCCCCCGAACTGTCCGCTGCGCACACCGAAATCCTCCGTGAGACGGTCGCCGACGAGGATGTCGCGCGGACAAATCCGCGGGCCGGAACACCGAGGTCGCGCGCTGCGCCATCGGACGCCCGGCCGCGTGGACGTCCCGACAGCCCCGGCCACCGACTCGAAGCCTGCACCCCGTGCGACGCCGCTTCCCGGGACGCACTGCGGCTGCTCGCTTCGCGCTAACCGCCGCCGAAACCGCCCTGCCCGCAGCACCTGGTATGGCATCATCCGCCGGTGACCGGAGAGCGAAGCGACCCACATTCCATCGAGGAGGAGGACCTCGATGATTTCGACTCCTGGACCGCCCAAGCCGCGCTGGCCTCCTTGATCGACGAAACGCTCAGCTCGCCCGAAGTCACCCGGCTGCTCGCGCGCGAATCGCTGCGCACCGAAGTCGTCCGCGAGGAACTGTTCGCGAACGAGACGCTGCTCGCGAAGATCCGGACGCTGCAGGATCAGGTCATGGCCGAAGGCGACCGCGGGTTCCGGCCGCGAAACCGGGCGGTGTCGCCAGGCGAGGTGATCTGGCTGCTCGTCGCGGTGCTGCTCGGGCTCTGCTACCTCAGCCTGATGAGCGCCGCGTGGACCCAGCTTCCGCTGTTCTTCCGGGTTTTCGCCGGAATGATGATGCCGTGCGTCCTGTTCGCCACCGGCGCGCTCGCGGTCCGCAAGGTCGCCGCGCTGCACGAGTGGATCAATCCGGACTCCATGCAGTTCCACGAGGAGCAATTCGGCCTTGGACCGCGGCGTTCGTTCGCCGCGCGCGAGATCGTGCTGCCCGAGGTCCGCGACGTCATTTCCGCGCACCGGCGGCTGCATTTCGGCACGACGCTGGTTTTCGACCAGCAACACGACCTCGGCGAGGAGGACAGCAGCCGGATCGTGCCGACCGCAGCGGCGAAACGGATCCGGCGTGTCCTCGAACGCGCGGGGTCCGGCGCGGTGGCGCTCGGCGGGCAACGCGGGTCCGGCAAAACCACCGCGATCCGTTCCCTGCAGCGAGGTCTGCTGCACGGCAGCGAAAACCCCGCGCCACTGGTCGTCGTCGCCTCCGCCCCGGCCACCTACGACGCCCGCGATTTCGTGCTGCACCTGCACAAACTGCTGTGCCAAGCCGTCCTCGCCCGGATCCGGCGGGCACTGGGCCCGGAACTCGGCTGGCGCTGGTGGGCCCGCCGGTTCTGGCGCGGGTCGGCCGGCCTCGTCCTCTCGGCCGCGTTCGGCTGGGCGATCGGCGGCCTGCTGTGGAACGGAGAATTCACGCAGTTCCCCGCCGAACTGTGGCAGACCATCACCGCAGCGCGCTTCCCGGACTTGCTAGGTCCATTGTGGACTAATCAACCGGTGGGCAACCGGATCGCCCTGGCCGTGGTCGCCGTCCTCGCGCTTCGCTGGGCATGGAAACTCCTCGCGACCGCGACCGGCGCAGTACTCCTCTTCCTGCGACGGAAGTCGTCCGCCGGACCGCGCGCTCTCGAAGCCGAAGCACGACGCCAGTTGCTGCGGATCCAGTACCTCCTGACCTACACCACCGGCTGGTCGGGCAAGCTCGCCGTCCCGGCCGGCGGCGAACTGGGCCGCACCCGCACCACGCAACGGGCCGAACAGCAGCTGACGCATCCGGAGGTCGTCGACGAGTTCCGCGCGTTCGCCCAGCTGACCGCCGAGTCCTTGCGCGAGGACGGAATCACCGACCGGGTCGTGGTCGCCATCGACGAACTGGACAAGATCGGCGAGCAGGACAAAGCCCAGCAGCTGGTGAACGACATCAAGGGCATCTTCGGCGTGCCCGGCTGCCTGTACTTCGTGGCGGTGTCCGACGACGCGGTGCTCAGCTTCGAGCAACGCGGACTGGCCGTGCGCGACGCGTTCGACAGCGCGTTTTCCGAGGTGGTGCGCCTGGAATCGTTCACGCTGGACGAAAGCAGGCTGTGGATCGCGCAGCGGCTGCCCGGCGTACCGGAGCAGTTCTGCTACCTCGGCCACTGCCTCTCCGGCGGCCTGCCGCGCGACCTGCGCCGCACGACGATCGACATGGTGGACGTGACGATCGAACACTACGAGCCGTCGCTGTCGACGGTCACCGGCATCCTGGTCCGCGCCGACCTGACCGCCAAGGCGAGCGGCTTCACCGGACAAGCCCGCGGACTCGCGCAAACGCCGGAGCTGACCGAACTGTGGCCGAAACTGCTCCGCATCCCCGACACCCGCGAAGCCGTGGAGCTCGCCGAACTCGCCGCCGAACTGCACGAAGGCGCGACCCCCGACCTCGCCGGCGCGGTCAACCGAGTGCGGCTGCACAGCAGCGCGTTCGTTCTCTTCTGCGCCACGGTCCTGGACGTGTTCACCGACGCGCTCACCCAATCCCGCCTCACGCCGAGCCTGCACGAACTAGCCGTCGCCCGACGGCGGCTCGCACTGGACCCGCACCTCGCGTGGGCCGCTTTGAACGACTTCCGCAAGGCACACGACCTGCCGTTGCCCGGGCGGGCATAGCCGACGATCAGCGGAAGAGGCGGAAGAACCCGCGTATCTGCTGGATCAGTGACTCCGGCTGCTCCAGCGCGGCGAAGTGGCCGCCTCGTGGCAGTTCCTCGAACCAGCGCAGGTCGGTGAACCGCAGTTCGGCCTCCCGCCGCGATGGGCGCGTTATGTCCCGTGGGTACACCGACAGTCCGCACGGCGCGGTGACTTTGTCCCGGAAGCGGGCGAAGCTCTCCCAGTACAGGCGTGCCGACGACGTGGCCGACGCGGTGAACCAATAGACCGAGATCTCGTCGAGGATCTTCTGCCGCGGCAACGCGTCCTCGGGGCGGCCGTCGTTGTCCGTCCAGGCCCAGAACTTCTCGGCGATCCAGGCGGCCTGACCCGCCGGAGAGTCGGTGAGGCCGTAGCCGAGGGTCTGCGGCCGGGTCGCCTGGAGCGCCGAGTACCCCCGGCCGGTGCGCTGGAATTCCTTCTCTGCTTCGAGGTTTGCCAGCTCCGCGGGCGTCGGGTCGTCGAAGGTGCCCGCCGCCACGGACCCCAGGTTCAGGTGGACGCCGGCGACCCGCTCGGGCGCCACCTCGCCCAGCGCGCCGGACACCGCCGAACCCCAGTCACCGCCCTGCGCGCCATACCGTTCGTAACCCAGTGAAACCATCAACGTGTCCCAGGCGCGCGCGATTCTTGTGACGCCCCACCCGGTTGCCGACGGCTTGTCGCTCCAGCCGTACCCGGGCAACGACGGCGCGACCACGTGGAACGCGTCCGCCGGATCCCCGCCGTGCGCGCGCGGATCGGTCAGCGGGCCGAGGACATCCAGGAACTCCAGTACCGAACCCGGCCATCCGTGCGTGAGCACGAGCGGGAACGCGTCCGGCTCCGGCGAGCGGACGTGCAGGAAGTGAATGCCCAGCCCGTCGATCGTGTCGCGGTACTGCGGGAAGGCGTTCAGCCGCTCGGCGAATCCGAAGTCGTAGTCCTCGGCCCAGCTGCGGCACAGCTCCCGCGCGTAAGCCAGCGGCACTCCCTGCGACCAGTCGTCGACCGGCTCGGGCTCGGGCCACCGCGTCCGGCGCAATCGTTCGCGCAGGTCCGCGATCTCGGCTTCGGCGATGCTGACCTCGAATGGCTCAGCAACCACGGCAGGCTCCTTTCCTCGGCACCGGCGTTACCGGATCAGTTGCAGGTCGGCACCAGAGTGCCGGGGCGGACTGAGGACGACTGCCGGTGGGCCAAGGCGACTTCCGGACACCGGCCGCTGCCCGGCACACCTGGCCGCGACCACGCTCAGCGCATTGGTCTCCGTGATCGCCCCTCGGTCCGGCTCATCTCGGCGTACGCGCCGGGCTGAACTGCCGAGCCGCTTTCGTTGGCCTGTCGCGCAACGGCTCGAAGCACACCAGGCCAGCATCGCAGCCCGGGTGCCTCGTGAGTGTTCCTGCCGGTTAGAACCGGCAGGAACACTCACGACTCCAGCGCAGGCACCCGCTCCCCCGCCGGCGGCGGCCCAGGCGGCGTCCCGTCCCCGAACGGCCTTCCGCCCAGCTCCTCCCGCCCGTGCGACGTCAGCCACCCCGCCAAGTCCGGCCCCAGCGGCACGATCCCGGTCGGGTTCACATTCCGGTGCACCACGTAGTAGTGCTCCTTGATCTGCCCGAAATCGATGGTGTCCCCGAAACCGGGCGTCTGGAACAGATCCCGCGCGTACGCCCACAGCACCGGCATCTCCGTGAGCTTCTGCCGGTTGCACTTGAAATGCCCGTGGTACACCGCGTCGAAGCGGACCAGCGTCGTGAACAGCCGCACGTCCGCCTCGGTGATCGTGTCGCCCACCAGGTACCGCTGCCCGGCCAGCCGCTCGGACAGCCAGTCCAGCCGGGAGAACAACGCGCGGTACGCCTCTTCGTAAGCCTCCTGCGAAGTGGCGAAACCCGCTTTGTACACCCCGTTGTTCACCTCCCGGAAGACCTTCTCCGCGACGTCCTCGATCTCGTCGCGCAGCCGTTCCGGGTACAGCTCGGGCGCGCCGTCGCGGTGGTAGGCGCCCCATTCCAGCGACAGGTCGACGGTGATCTGCTTGAAGTCGTTGGTCACCACCTGTCCACTGGGGACATCCACAATAGACGGAACGGTGATCCCGCGCGGATAGTCCGGATACCGCGCGAAAAACGCCTCCTGCAGCCGTTCGATGCCGAGCACCGGGTCACGGCCACCGGGGTCGAGGTCGAAGGTCCAGCTGCGCTCGTCGTGCGTCGGGCCGCACAGGCCCATCGACAGCACCTCTTCGAGGCCGAGCAACCTGCGCACGATCGACGCGCGGTTCGCCCACGGGCACGCGCGCGCGATCACCAGGCGGTAGCGGCCGGGTTCGACCGGCCAGCCGTCGCGGCCGTCGACGGTGATGCGGTCGGAGATGTAGTTCGTGTCGCGCTTGAACTCACCCTGGTCGGGCATCGGAACCCTTTCTTCGGGAGTCAGGTCTGATCGTCCGGGCAGGCCGGACAGTCCGGCGGCTCCAGCGCGGCGGCCAGCCGGGCGAGGATCGGGCCCGCGGCGCGGACCTCCTCGGGCGAGAGGTGGTCGAACAGGAACGACCGCACGCGTTCGAGATGCCCCGGGTACGCGGCGGCGAGCTTCGCCCGCCCCAGTTCGGTGAGCGTCGCGTGTGCGGCCCGGCGGTCCTGCGGGCATTTCACCTTCCGGACCAGTCCGCGGCGCACCATGGCCTCCACGACCCGGCTGATCCGGCTCAGCGACAGCGCCGTGGACTCCGCCAGATCGGTGAGCCGCAGCCTGCCTTCGGGCGCTTCCGAGAGCGACACGAGCACGGTGTAGTCCGTCAGCGAGACGCCGTTGTCGTGCGCGAACTGGTCGTCGAGAGCCCGCGGCAGGACCGTGACGACCCGCATCAGCGGACGCCACACTGCCTCTTCTTCACTGGTCAGCGGGGTTCTGGTCACCACAGAAGAGGAGTATATCCGACACTTGCTCGCGCAATCAGTTATTGTGGGCTACAGTGCTAGTTGAACACTCAACCAAGGACCCGAAGGAACTGAACTCATGACCAGCGCGACCACCTACGCCCACCTGACCGGCACCTACACGATCGACGGTGCGCACAGCCGGATCGGCTTCGTCGCCCGCCACGCCATGGTCACCAAGGTCCGCGGCTCCTTCAACGAGTTCGAGGGCTCGTTCACCCTGGACGGCGAGAACCCGGCCAACTCGAGCGCGAACCTCACCATCCAGGCCAAGAGCGTCGACACCCGCAACGCCGACCGCGACGGTCACCTGCGCAACAACGACTTCCTGTCCTGCGACCAGTTCCCGACCATCACCTTCGCCTCCACCGGGATCGCGCAGACCGGCGAGGACACCTTCGACGTGACCGGCGACCTGACCGTCAAGGACGTCACCAAGTCGGTCACCATCCCGTTCGAGTTCGGCGGCTCCGCGAAGGACCCGTTCGGCAACGACCGCGTCGGCTTCGAGGGCTCCACTTCGATCAACCGCAGCGACTACGGCGTCACCTTCAACGCCGCGCTCGAGACCGGCGGCGTGCTGGTTTCGGACAAGATCACCCTCGAGTTCGAGATCTCCGCGATCAAGAACGCCTGAACCGCCCCGACCGCATGTGAGGGGAACCCCCAGGGAATCAGATTCCCTCAGGGTTCCCCTCACGTACTTTGGCTAAGCGGCACGCAACCCGGCGATGCCTACCTCTAGCGCGGCTTCGAGGTGTTGCGGTTCGCCGGTCGTCAGCAGCATCAGCACGCCGCCCTGCACCCCGGCCAGCAGCGCCGACGCGGCCTGCTTCGGGTCCAGCCCGGGCCGGATCTCCCCCGCCGCCCGCAGGTTCTCGATCCCCGCGGTCAACTCGCCCAGCCAGCGCTGCATCAGCTGCGTCACCACGGCCTGCGCGCCCGGCGTATTGCGGCCGATCTGCGACATCACCACGTTCAGCGGACAGTGCCTGCCCTGCTCGGTGTAGTGCCTGAGCACCACCTGCTGCCAGGTCCGGAAGTCGTCCCAGGTGCGCAGCGTGCCAAGCGACGGCTGCTGCACCTCCAGCACCCGGTCCGCTTCCCAGCGCGCGACGGCCAGCAGCAGTGCTTCCTTGCCGTCCGGGAAGTAGTGGAACAGCTGGCTTTTGCTGGTCCCGGTCTGCGCGCGGACGTCGTCCAGCGTCGTCGCGAGCACGCCGCGCTCGCGGATCACCTCGGCCGCGCCCTCCACAATCCGCTGTCGCGTAGCCTCGCCCTTGCGCGTGAGCGTCATCCGCCTGCCTCCTGAATGGACCTGCGAGTCCACTCTACCCGCGCGAACTCAGAACGCGGTACCTCCGTCGGACCAGGACGTCTGGCCGAAGTCCTCGTCGTCCACCGGCTCGCGGCGCGGCCGGGGACGCTCGGGCTCCGGAGCTTCCGCGACCTCCTCTTCCACGGCGGCCGCGGGCTCGGCCTCGGGAGCGCCCTTCGGCCAGACGCACGGCGACGTCGCACCGAGGTAGAGCTTCCCGAGTTCGTTGGCCTGCAACGACATGTCGAAGCCGTCCCGCTCGTTGCGCGCGAAGACGTACTGGTCGGTCGGCCGCCGGTCGGTCAGCACCGTGAAGCCATGTCCCTGCCACCACTTCACGACGGCCTCGAACTGCGCCTTGAAGGTGTCCGGTTCGAGGCCGGTCACCTCGTAGGTGGCGGAGATTTCGTACCGCCCGGCCGGACCGTTGTCAGTCGGGTCGGCGCATTCGGAACGGTTGCGGGAGAACAATTGCCGACCAGCAGGCGCGGGCAGCGCGGAGAACGCGCCGCGCACGTAGTCCTCGACTTGGTCGCGGGCTTCGGTTTCGGTGATCGTGGGGGTCATGGCTGCACCTCCTGGGGAGCAGGCTACGAGAGGAAGGGCGGCGAGGCAGGCCAGCGCGGTGCGGCGCGCCGTCACGCCGGCAGCCCCGCGATGATCCGGCCGAAGCTGCGCAGCGACGGGTTGTTGTCCTCCCAGTATTGGCTGTGCGCGGCCCCGGACAAGCCGCCCTCGTACCACGGGCCCTTGTCGCCCGGTGCCGATTCGAAGACCTGTCCGCCGAATCCGCCGACGGTCGGGCTCGGGCCGAGCGGGTCGTGGCCGCCGACGCCGATGTTGGTGATCTTGATGAGGTCGTGTTCCGCGACCGTCGAGTGCACGTGCTGGGCGACCTGATCCTGCGGGACGCCGTCGAGGTGTAACTGGTTCGCGTGCTCGACGCCGACACCGGGGCTGCCGGCGAAGATCAGGTCGTCGGCGTTGAGCCCGCCGTCGCGAGCCGCATGGCCGATCACGGTCGTGCCGTAGCTGTGGCCGAGCACGGTGTTGTGCGACGGCGCGCCTTCGTGCGAAGCCCGCAGGCCGTCCTCGAATTTCGACAGCGCGTCTTTGCCGCCGTCGGCGTATTTCTCGCTGGCGGCGTTCACGAGTTCGTCCGGCGCGTCGTAGCCGACCCAGGTGATCACCGACGTCGAAGACGAGCCCGCCATCGTCGCCGACTGCCACATCTTGTCCGACCGGCCGAGGTCGCCGCCGATCTTGGCCAGCTCGCTGCCCGTGCCGGGCACGTAGGTCGCGACGTTCGCCGCGGTGTCCGGGTTTCCGGCCGCGACCACCGCGGTGCCGTCGCCGCTGACGTCGAGCGAGATCAGGAACGCGGGCGGTTTGCCGTCGCCGGTGGCCGCGAGCCGGTCGCGGATCGCGGTGAGGCCGCGCAGTTGCGCGTCGTCACCGTTGCGCTTGTCGATTTCCTGGTGCAGCACAACGCGATTCGCCGCGTCGCGATCGACCACCGGGATACCGTCGAGGTTGCGGATCAGGTCCGGGTTGTCGCGCAGGATCGCGGACTGCGCGGAGTCGGACAGACTGTCCCACCACGCCCGGTTCTCCGCCGGGGTGCCGTTCGGTTTCGGCTGGCTGCTGGTCGCCATCGCCAGCGCGACGACGCCCGTCCCGCCGCTTTCGCCCTTCACCGCGCGGTCGAGTACGACGGTGAGGTCGGCGTCGGTTTCGGTGGCATCGCGGAGAATCTGACTGACGCGGTCAGCGAGTTCGGCTTGCCGCCCGGGTTCGCCGCTGACGCCGCCGCCGTCGTCGATCCGCATTCCGTTGCGCGAGGCGAAATCGTCGACCTCCCGCACCGCCGAGCTGATCCGCTCGACCGCCAGCTGCGCGTCGTGCACCCCGCGCCGGACCGCCGAAACGTCGGTGGTCAGCTGCCGCAATTCCGCCGTGAGCGCAGTGCCCTTAGCGGTCGCCGCGTCCGCCGCGTCGCCTTGCCAGGCACCGAACTTCGTCATGTCGTCGGCATCGTCGTTCGCCGCGGTGAGCCGGGCGGCGCGGGTGCCGAGCGCGTCGACGGCTGCGGCAAGGGCGGCGGGATTCCAGCGCCGGACGTCTCCCCAGGTGATCATCGGCCCGCCGCCGCGATCTTGCCGGTCGCGTTCTGGTCGGTGTCGCGGTAGCCGGCCGCGGCCTGGTCGAGGTTGCCCGCGTAGGCCTCGGTGGCGGCTGCCCACTTCGGAACGGCGCGGCCCCAGGTGCTGGACAGCCGGTCCGCCGCGGCCACGCTCGTGCCGCCGGACAGCCCGACCCCGGCGAGCGCGCCCGCGAGGTCGACCGTCCGCACGGTCGCCGCCGCCTGGTGCGCCCGCCGGGCCGCGGTCGCGACCTCCCCCGGAGCGACCTCGAAACCCGTTCCCATGCGCATCTCCCCCACCGCGGCGACCGGACGACCCGTACGACGGACATCCGCCGCAGCCGGTTCCCGGCAGTTCGACGTTCACGAAAACGCTGGGCAAGATCTCCCCATCAAGGCGGTGACCTGTGAAAACACCCGCCTACCGCGTCCATATATGTGAACGCTAGTCACGTGACTGAATAGTTATCAGCCCGCGTCTTGCCCGCCGATGACCAGCGTGTGACTGTGTACGGCGAAGTTCGTACCGGAGCGAGCGGGCCGGCGCACGGCGAGGAAAGGCGTTGCACGGCGGCGGATCCGGCCGTTTCGCAGTGCTGGACCAGTCCGGCAGTCCTTGTCCCCTCGACCCCCATTCGTCCGGCCAGGACGGCGCTGACCTCGCGGGCAGCGGACCAGGACCGGCCGGCCATCCCGGAAAGAGACGGCTCGGCAATGACACAGACAGCCGCGGCGCGGCGGCCTATCGGCAGAACGACGCTGTATTTCTTCGGTGCCCTCGGCGGCATCCTGTTCGGTTACGACCTCGGCGTCATTTCCGGGGTGTTGCCGTTCATCGGGAAACTCTGGGGCCTGTCCGGCTGGGACAAAGGCGTCATCACCGCGAGCATTTCGATCGGTGCGATCGTCGGCGCGAGTTTCTCCTCCCGGCTCAACGAAAGGCTCGGCCGCCGCCGCACGATCATGGTGGCCGCGGTCGTCGTCATCATCGGCACGCTCGCGGCCACGTTTTCGCCGACATTCACGTTGCTGATCATTTCCCGGCTGGTGATCGGCGTCGGGATCGGGCTGTCGTCGTCGACGGTTCCGACGTATCTGTCGGAACTCGCTCCGGCCCGGCTGCGCGGGGCGATGGGCGCGCTGAACCAGATCTTCATCGTGCTCGGCATCCTGATCGCGTTCCTGGTCAGCTACGGGCTCGGCACCTCGGGCAACTGGCGGCTGATGTTCGCCGGCGCCATCGTGCCCGCGGTGATCCTGCTGGCGGGCCTGGTGCTCCTGCCCGAAACGCCGCGCTGGCTCGTCGCGAACGGCCACGAGGAGCGGGCCCGCGCGGTCCTGCTCAGCTCGCACGGCGGCGGTGTGAACGTCGACGAGGAGATCGGCACGATCCGCGAGGTCATCCGGCTCGACTCGGAATCGGCGAAGACCCGCTTCCGCGACCTGCTGACGCCCACTGTGCGGCCGATGCTCGTGGTGGCCCTGCTGCTCGCGATGGGCCAGCAGTTCAGCGGCGTGAACGCGGTGAACGCGTACTTCCCGACGATGCTGATCGGCCTCGGCTTCGCGACCCAGGCGGCGCTGCTGTCCGGCGTGCTGCTCGGCGTGACCAAGTTCCTGTTCACCGCGTGGGTCGTGTTCGTGGTCGACCGGTGGGGCCGCAAGCCGCTGCTGCTGATCGGCAACGTGCTGATGGTGCTCACCCTGGTCGCGGCCGGGTTCATCGTGCTGGAAGTCCACGACACCGCGACCAAGGGCATCCTGATGCTCGTCGCCATGGTGCTCTACCTGGTCGGCTACGAACTGGGCTGGGGCGCGGTCGTGTGGGTCATGATGGCCGAGGTGTTCCCGCTGAAGGTCCGCGCCGCGGGCATGGGCGTGAGCAGCGTCGTGCTGTGGGCCGCGACCGGCATCATCAGCGCCGTGTTCCCGATCATCTCCGACCCGGGCGCACTCGGCCTCGGCGGCTCGATGTTCCTGTTCGCGGGCATCAACGTGGTCCTGTTCTTCCTCACCAAGTGGCTCGTCCCGGAAACCAAGGGCCGGACGCTGGAGGAAATCGAACTCGACCTGCGCGGGCGGACGCATTCGAAGGCGCGCGCCTGAATTTCGCTCGGGGTGCGGCCGGGCGGCCGGGGATTTCCCTTGCCGCCCGGCTGTTTTCTCACCGCCCGAGCATGCGGTACCGCCGGGTGGCCAGCGGCAGGAAGATCGCGGTCAGCGCCGCGGGCCACGCCAGCGCGAGCAGCACGGAATGCTC
Source organism: Amycolatopsis rubida (assembly GCF_900115345.1). Classification (GTDB taxonomy): domain Bacteria; phylum Actinomycetota; class Actinomycetes; order Mycobacteriales; family Pseudonocardiaceae; genus Amycolatopsis; species Amycolatopsis rubida. The sequence goes on from NZ_FOWC01000004.1 coordinate 510,487, forward strand.
CGCCGCCCAGCCATTCGCGGCCCACGCCGGATTGCCCGCCAGCTCGCGCACCGCGGAAGCCGTCGCGGTGAGCGGATTCCAGGTCGCGATCGCGCTCAGCCAGGCAGGCATGGTGTCCGGGGAAACGAAAACGCCGGACAGGAATCCGGCCGGCCACACCAGCACCTGCACCGAAACCGCCGATTCCGGGGTCTTGAGCAGCAGCCCGAGGTAGATCCCGATCCAGACGAAGGCGAACCGCAGCCACAACAAGAGCCCGACCGCGCCGAGCACGGACGCCTGCTGCGGACGCCACCCCAGCGCCAGCCCCGCTCCCATCATCACGACGAGCCCGGCGACCGCGCCGATCAAGTCGGCGAGACAGCGTCCGGTCAACACCGCGAGCCCGCTGACCGGCATCGCGCGGATCCGCTCGGTGACCCCCTTCGAGGCGTCGGAAGTCACTGCGAGGACAGTGGATTCCAGCCCGAACAGCATGGTCATCGCGAGCATGCCGGGGATGAGGAAGTCGATGTACGCACCGTCCCGGATGGCCATCGCGCCACCGAAAAGCTGGCCGAACATCACCACGATCAGGACCGGGAACAGCAGCGTGACCGCGATCGAGACCGGACGCTGCTTCCAGTGCACGAGGATCCGCCGGGTCAGGACGGCGGTGTGCGTCGGCCAGGACCCGCTTCCGGGTGCGGTGACGGTCATCGCGCCTCCCCCGCCGCGTTGCCGGTCAGGTGCAGGAAGACCTCGTCGAGCGTCGGCTTGCGGACGACCGTCTCGACCCGGTCCGGCCCGACCTTCGCCTTCAGCTCGTCCGGCGTGCCCGCGGCGACGACCCGGCCGGCGTCGAGGACGGCGATCCGGTCGGCGAGCTGATCGGCCTCCTCCAGATACTGCGTGGTCAGCAGCACCGTGGTGCCGGTGCCGGCCAGCGCGCGGACGTCCGCCCAGACGTCGATGCGAGCGGCCGGGTCGAGTCCGGTCGTCGGTTCGTCGAGGAACAGCACCGCCGGGTTCAGCAGCAGCCCGGCGGCCAGGTCCAGCTTGCGCCGCATGCCGCCGGAGTAGCCGGAGACCGACCGGCCCGCGGCTTCGGCGAGACCGAACCGCTCCAGCAGTTCCCTCGCCCGCGCCCGGGACGCCCGCGAGGGCAATCCGCCGAGCCTGCCGAACAGTTCGAGGTTCTGCCTGCCGGTCAGGATCTCGTCGACCGAGGCGCTCTGCCCGACCAGCCCGATCCGCCGCCGCACCTCGTCCGGCTCCGCGACCGCGTCGAAACCGGCCACCCGGACCTCGCCCGCGTCCGGACGCAGCAACGTGGTCAGAATCCGGACCGCGGTCGTCTTGCCCGCGCCGTTGGGACCGAGCAGCCCGCACACCGTCCCCGGCTCCACCCGCAGGTCGAACCCGTCCAGCGCGGCCCGTTCGCCGTACCGCTTGCACACCCCGCGGGCCACCAGGCCATCTACTCCGTATGCCATACGAATAAGGCTAGCACAGAACTCCGTATTGCCTACGGAGTTGAGTTCCTATGCTGGTCACGTGACGACTGACGGCACCCCCGGCGACCCCGCCGCGACGATCGCGCTGCTGTGGGGCACCCGCCAGCTGCCGCGGCGCGGCCCGAAGCACGGACTGACCCCCGCCCGGATCGTCGACGCGGCGGTCGAGGCCGCCGACACCGAACAGGACCTGGCGACGCTGTCGATGCGCCGGATCGCCGAATCGCTGGGCGTCGGGACGATGTCGCTCTACACCTACGTTTCGTCGCGCGCGGAACTGGTCGAAGCGATGGTCGACGCGGTCTATGGCGAGGCAGTAGCCGAACTGGCCGAAATAGACGCCGACGACTGGCGCGACGGCCTCCGCCGCGTCGCCGCCGTCAACTGGGCGATGCACCTGCGGCATCCGTGGCTGCTGCAAGTCTTCACCGGCCGTCCGGCCCTTGGCCCCAACGCGATCGCGAAGTACGACCTGGAACTGGCGATCGTCGACGGCATCGGCCTGTCGGACGTGGAAATGGACTCGACGATCACCCTGGTGACCACCCACGTGGAAGGCCTGGCGCGCCGCAAAGTCGAAGCCGCGCGGGTCGTCCGGCAAACCGGGATGACCGACCAGCAATGGTGGGCCGCGACCGCTCCCGCGCTGGCGGAGGTCTACGAATCGCGCCGCTTCCCGGTCGCGGATCGGGTCGGCGCTGCCGCCGGGCAAACGCACCAGGCTCCGTACAGCCTCGACCACGAGTACGCGTTCGGGCTGGACCGCCTGATCGAAGGCATTGCCGCGCTGGTCAACCGGCCCGCTGAGTAGCGTCCTTCCGCCCCAACACCGCCCCGGCGATCGCGAGACCGACGCAAGCCAGGACCACCCACTGCACCGGGCGCAAGTGCTCGCCGAGGACCAGCACCCCGGCCAGCCCCGCACTCGCCGGCTCAAGGCTGGCCAGCACCCCGACCGTCCGGGCAGGCAGCCGTCGCAAAGCCGCCAGCTCCAAGGAATACGGCACCACGGCCGAGAGCACGGCCACCATTACGCCGACACCCGAGGCGTCGCCAGCCGGGTGCCTTGGTCGATAACGCCCAGCGGCACCGAAAGCACGGCAGCCCAAGCCAACGCCAGCGCAAGCGGACCTCCTCCCGAGTTCCTGGCCCCGGCGCGTTTGCTGAGCAGGAAGTAGGCGGCCAGGCAAGCGCCGGGAGCCAACGCGAGAGCCACGCCACCGAGCGGAATACGACGTCGCGCGGGGCGTGGAACAGCCACACCCCGCCTCCGGCCACGACCGCACAGGCCGCGTCGCGAAGTGACCAATGCCAAGGAAACCGGCCCCACCAGCTGCAGCGCGCTCGCGAGCCCCCAGCGGCAAGAAGGTCAACGCGGGACAGATCAAATTCATCTCCGCGCGATGGCCGTGCCAAAGCCGAGGACCACCCTCCTTTCCGCCCAGCTGCGCGGAACCGCGGGCCGGTACAGGACCAGCAGAACCGCGGCAGCCAGGCCAAGCCGCAACCCCACCACACCGGACGCGCCGACGTCCTCGGAAAGCTGCTTCCCGAACGCCTGCCCGAACTGGACGCTCCCCACCGTCAGCGGGGCAGGCAGATCCCTCATGCCTCCAGGTTTGCGCCGGAAAGCGTGCACGTCCAACGAATTCTTTCGCAAAAAACCGTTTAGCCTGGCCTCCATTATTGATCACCGGTTGCACGTCCTTTGGACCCTCGCCGAGCACGGAACCGTAACCGCGACCGCCGCCGCGCCGCACTTGACCCCCTCTGCCGTCTCGCAGCAATTCCGTTTGCTGGCCCGGGATCTGGAGGTGGAACTGCTCGTGCCGCAAGGTCGTCGAGTACAGCTGACTCCCGCCGCACGCATCGTGCTCCGACACGCCGAGGGCAATGGGAAGCGGCCCGCGCGGAACTCGCCGCGGAGGGCGCTGAACTCCGCGGCACGCTGCGCCTGTGCGGCGTCTCCTCCGCGCTGGCGACCCTCGCCGCTCCGGGCGTCGCCAGCCTGCGCAAGACACATCCGTTGGCAGAACCGCGCATCATCGAAGAGGAAAACGTCGACTGCTACCGTCTCCTGCTCGCCGACGAGGCCGACATCGCCTTGGTGCTGCCCGGCCCCGGGGCACCGCCGGCCACCGATTCCCGCTTCGAACAGACCCCGTTGACGACCGACCGCCAAGACCTGCTCGTCGCCGCAACCCATCTACTGGCCCGGCGCAAGGGAATCGAACTCGCCGAGGCGGCCGATCAACCATGGATCGTCAAGAAACACAACAACGACACTTATCCGCTGGTGACCGCGGCATGCGCCGCCGGGTTCATGCCTCGCATTGTTCACGGAGCCAAGGAGTGGTACGCAGTATCAGCACTCGTCGCCGAGGCCCTCGGCGTGTGTCCGATGCCGAGGATCGTGCCGCTGCCCGAACACGCGGTTAAGCGGATTCCATTGCGGGGGAAGTCTATTCCCACACGCCAATTGCTGACCGCCGTACGCCGTGGCAGCAGCGGGCATCCGCTGGTCAGCGCAGGGCTTGCCGCGCTGCGCGACATTGCCTCGACAGGGGAGGCCCTCCCAGTACCCGTATCACCAGGGACTCCCCGACGTCCATGACGACTGGCAACCTATTCGAGTCGGCATCCTGAACGAACCCGCCGACAACACTCCTCGGACGCACGGCAGCTTCGCCCACATCAGCGCGTTTCCACGACAAAAGGACCGAAAACCAATGGCGGACACCACTCACTCAGACCTTTTCGACCTGAGTGGGAAATACGCACTTGTCACTGGCGGCACCCGAGGCATCGGAATGATGATCGCGCGCGGCCTTCTGCAGGCGGGCGCCCGCGTCATTATCAGCTCACGCAAGGCAGAAGCGTGTGCGGAGGCACAGCGTCTGCTGTCCGAATTCGGCGACGTCCAGGCAATCCCCGCCGACCTGTCCAGGCACGACGAGTGCCAGCGCCTCGCCGCTCTGGTCAAGGCCGGCTCGGAACGCCTGGACATCCTCGTCAACAACGCGGGAGCGATGTGGCGCGAGCCGCTGGAGACGTTCCCGGCCGAAGCATGGGACGCAGTGCTCGATCTCAACCTGAAGTCGCCGTTCTGGCTGGTGCAGGCGCTGTTGCCCGCACTGCGCGGGGCGGGCACCGACGACGATCCCGCGCGGATCATCAACATCGGAAGCATCGCCGCCGTCCACGTCGCCGAGGCGCCCAACTACTCCTACGCCAGCAGCAAAGCGGCGCTCCATCAGCTCACCAGGGTGCTTGCCAGGGAACTGGGCCCGCAGCACATCACGGTGAACGCGGTAGCCCCAGGAGTGTTCCCGTCGCAGATGATGGCGGCCACGATCGATGCCATCGGCGACACGATCGCGGCGAAGGCCCCGCTCCGCCGACTCGGCCGCGACGACGACATGGCAGGCGTCGCCGTATTCCTCGCCAGCCGGGCCGGGTCATACCTGACCGGCACCATCATCCCGGTCGACGGCGGCACCGCCACGACCGCATCGGGAACCTAGGCGTCCGCGCTAGCCGCCGGGGTACTCGCAGTGCCTCCCTCCGCCCGCGGACAGCAGCTACGGTGACGAGGTGGCCACGATCAATCTGCGCAGCGAGATCAAGGAATTCCTGAGCTCCCGTCGCGCACGGATCACGCCCGAACAGGCCGGCCTGCCCGTCTACGGCGGCAACCGCCGGGTGAAAGGCCTGCGCCGCGAAGAAGCAGCCCTGCTGGCGGGCGTATCGGTCGACTACTACGTGCGCATGGAACGCGGCAGCCTCGCCGGCACCTCCGACGGCGTACTCGACGCGGTAGCCGCCGCCCTGCACCTCGACGAAGCCGAACGCGATCATCTGTTCCAGCTAGCGCGGCAATCCAGGACACCCAACGGCCCACGCCGCCGACCCACCGTGACAGTGCGTCCGGCGCTTCAGCAGGTGCTCGCCGCCATCACCGACGCCCCGGCATGGATCTGCAACGGCCGCTACGACGTACTGGCCACGAACCACCTAGCCCGCGCACTGTATTCCCCGATGCTGACCGACCCACGACGACCAGCGAACACCGCTCGGTTCGTGTATCTGGAACCCGAAGCGGCGGGAACGTTCTTCGTCGACTACGACCGAGTCGCCTCCGACGTGGCCGCGAAACTGCGCATGGAAGCAGGCCGCAACCCGCACGACGAGGAACTGATCGCGCTCGTCGGCGAGCTATCGACACGCAGCGACCTGTTCCGGCAGCGATGGGCATCCCAGGACGTCCGGCTCCACCGGTCCGGACGCAAACGCGTGCACCATCCCGCTGTGGGCCGACTCGACCTGGACGTCGAATCGATGGACCTGCCCGCCGACCCCGGCCTGCTCCTGAACGTCTACACCGCCCCCACCGGCACGACGTCCGCGGACGGTCTGGCCCTGCTGGCGTCGTGGGCGGCCAGTCAGGAGAAGGCGGCGACCGAGCCTCAAGCGCTCAGCTGACATTTCCGCGTTTCCCGTCCGCCTGAGTCAGCGCTTCTCGGCGAGGGCCCGCGTTCGAGCACGAGGCAAGCCACCGCGATCTTCCCTCTGCTGCGCACGGTGCCAGGATCACCGAACTTGGACCAGAGCCGCACCGGGAGGACGAAACCCGCGGCGTCCCGCCCAGTCCCGGCTGGCCGAACTTCCGCCCAGCACCCATCCCATCGGGATCACCCGCCCCCGGCCCGGGAGCAGCCCTCGCGGAACCACCGCACCCGATCGGCCCGGCATCACCAGCACCCGCCAGGCTCGCTCACCCCGGCCCGGTAACCAGCTCACCCGAAACCACCGCACCCGACCGGCCCCGCGTCACCAGCACCCACCCCGCCAGGGTCACCCCAACCGGGAACCAGCGGCCCGGCGCGCGCGCCACCAGCACCCACCCCATCGGGGATCGCCCAACCCGGCTCAGAACCGGCTCACCCGAAACCACCGCACCCGGCCAGCCCGGTGCCACCAGCACCCAACCCGCCAGGGCTACCCGCCCCGGCCCGGGAACCAGCCCCCCGCGGAACCACCGCACCCGATCGGTCCCGCCTCACCAGCACCCAACCCGCCAGGGCTACCCGCCCCGGCCCGGGAACCAGCCCTCGCGGAACCACCGCACCCGATCGGTCCGGCACCCCAGCATCTCAATCCCTGATGCTGGACAACGACCTCCCGCACTTTCCCGCAAGGTCGTCCGAACCGCAGTGAAGCGTCCGCGGGACCACCGCATTCGATCAGTCCGGCAGCATAGGCATCTCCATCCCCGCCTCATGACCCAGCAACGCCGCCCGGGTCAACGCGGCCGCGCCGAAGCGGTTTCGCAGCGCGTCCACTGCTGAGTCCAGCGCAGTCGCCTCGACGGACATCGCCGGGCTGGACGGTTGGTCCAGTGGCAGCGCCAACTGCACCGCGCCATGGCTGTCGAGGTTCGAGAGCGACAGGCCCAGCAACGTCAAACCCCGGTCGTACACCAGCGGTTGCGCCGCGGACAGCAGACCGCGGGCGGCGCACAACAGAGTCTCCGTGTGGTCGGTGCTGTCGGCGAGCGTGTGCGACCTCGTAGCACGGGTGAAGTCCGCGAAGCGCATTCGCAGCACCACCGTCCGGCATACCCGCGACGCGCCGCGCAACCGGCGCGCCAATCTGTCCACAATGGACACCACGATCTCGTCCAGCTCGGCCGGGGAGCGTGGACGACGGCCCAGTGCGCGTTGCGAGCCGATCGAGCGGCGGCGTTTTCCTGGGTGAACCGCGCGCGGGTCGCGACCGTGTGCCAGGGCGTGCAGGTGGCGTCCGGAACCTGGGCCCAGCATGGAGATCAGCGCGGCCTCGGGCAGCTCGGCGACCTGGCGCACGGTGCGGACGCCGCGTTCCCGCAGCTTCGCCGACGTCACCTTTCCCACTCCCCACAACCGCTCCACCGGCAGCGGGTGCAGGAACTCCAACTCCCGTTCCGGCGGCACCACCAGCAGGCCGTCCGGTTTCGCGACGCCGCTCGCCACCTTCGCGAGGAACTTCGTGCGCGCCACCCCTACCGTGATCGGCAGCCCGACCTGCGCCAGCACCTCCGCGCGCAGGCGCACCGCGATCTCCGACGGCTGCCCGGCGATTCGCCGCAGACCGCCGACGTCCAAGAAAGCTTCGTCGATCGACACTCCTTCCACTGCCGGCGTCGTCTGCCGGAACACCTCGAACACCGCCTTGCTCGCCGCGCTGTAGACCGGCATCCGCGGCGGCACCACCACGGCATGCGGACACAACCGCCTGGCCTGCGCCCCGCCCATCGCGGTGCGCACGCCCAACGCCTTGGCCTCGTAGCTCGCGGCCAGCACCACGCCACCGCCCACGATCACCGGCCTGCCGCGCAGCCGGGGATCGTCGCGCTGCTCGACCGAGGCGTAGAACGCGTCGAGGTCGGCGTGGAGGATCGGTCCTTCGCTCGTCACGAACATATGTTCGCATCGAACACCGACAAAAACCGCGCTCTGTTCACTCGAACGGAGTATAAGAATCTCCCGGAGCCCGGACGGAACACGCTAATCTCTCCCCGTGCGGCTCGTCCTGTTCGACCTCGACACCACGCTCGTCGATCGCGCGGAGGGGTTCCGCCGCTGGGTGTGGGAGTTCTGCGCGGAACATCGGCTCGCCGACGCGGACGCCGCGTGGCTCATCGCCGCCGACGACCGCGGGCGCGCCGACCGGGCCGCGTTCTTCAAGAACCTCCGCGAGCGCTTCGACCTGCAAGAACCCGAGCTCGAAGACGCCTACCGCGACCGCCATCCCGCGCTCGTCCCCGTCGCGCCCGGCGTGCTGACCGGATTGCCCCGGCTGCGCGCGGCGGGCTGGCGGATCGGCGTCCTCGGCGAGGGCGAACCGCAGCTGTCCACGCTGCTGTGCACCGGAATCGCCGGACTCGTGGACGGCTGGGCGCTCGCCGGGCCGGACGGACTGTCCACATCGGACCTGAAGCTGTTCGAGCTCGCCGCCGAACGCTGCGAGACCACGCTGGCGGACGCCTGGCTCGTCGGCGCGGACGTCGAACCCGCACGGTCCGCCGGATTGCACACCGTGCGAGTCGGCCCGGACCGCGACGCCGCCGCCGCGATCGCGCTGCTGCTTGAGAGTTAGTTCTCCGCGTCGATCTGCCAGGTGCCCTCGCGCTGCGACATCGTGTAGCGGTGCGTCTCTTTTTTCGAGCCGCCGTTCGGATAGTTGTAGGTGATCACGGCGGTGAGCTTGTTCTCACCGGTGACCTCGACGTCGCTCGCGATCACCGAGGTGAACCGGCCCCACCACGCCTTGTACTCGTCGAAAGTCTGATTCTTGTGCGAGGCGCGGAACGCGTCGCTGATCATGGACCAACCGCGCTCCAGATTGCTCGGCAGGTACGAGAAGTAAGCGCGCAGCGCGGAAGCCATCGCGTCCGGAGAGTTCGCCGCGGAACTGGACGACGGCGGGCTGCTCGACGAAGGCGGACTCGACGGCTGCGTCGACGGTGACGCCTTCGAAGCAGACGAAGGCGCCGGAGCGTGGGAAGCCGCGGAACTCTCGGCGGCCGACTGGTTCGCAGCCGGATTTTCCTCCCCGTGGTTGCGGGTGAGGACGACAGTGACGATCACGGCGATCACGACGAGCAGCGCGCCCGCCCCGGCGAAGATCATCCCGCGGCGTCTTCGGTCCGAGCCCGCGGGCGGCGCGGCGGCAGCGCCCGCGTCCGGAACCGCGATCGTGGCAGGCACCGCCGGCGGGGTGGCCTCCGGCAGCGTCGGCGGTTCGGGAACCGTCGCGACCGGGGTGACGCCGCCGTCGAGTTTGCGCAGTTCGGTGACCACCTCGGCCATCGACGGCCGGTCCTCCGGCTTGAGCTCCAGCAGCTTCAGCAGCAGCGGCTCCAGCTTCCCGGCCTGTTTCGGCGGGTTGATCGAACCGCTGGAAACCCGGTACAGCAAGGCGATCGCGTTGTCCGCGGTGCCGAACGGCGGATCGCCCTCCACCGCCATGTACAGCGTCGCGCCGAGGGCGAACACGTCGGAGGCGAACGTCGCTTCCTCGCCGCGAGCGACCTCGGGCGCGAGGAACGCGGGTGTGCCGGAGATTTCGCCGGTCGCGGTGAGCGTGACGTCGCCGACCGCGCGGGAAATGCCGAAGTCGGTCACCTTGACCGTGCTGCCGTCGTCGCCGAGCAGGACGTTGCCGGGTTTGACGTCGCGGTGCACGATGCCCGCCCGGTGCGCGGCGGCGAGCACGCCCGCCAGCTGCACCCCGAACGGAATCGCCTCGTCGACGGTCAGCGGGCCGTCCTCGCGCAGTTTCACCGCGAGGCTGCGCGAGGGCAGGTACTCCATGATCAGCCACGGGCGGTCCTCGTGCTCGACCACGTTGAACACCGAGATGGCGTTCGGATGCTGCAGCCGGGCGGCGATGCGGGCCTCGCGCATGGCGCGGTTGCGGGCTTCCTCGACCTTGTCCTCGCCCTGGTTCACGGGCATGAGGAGTTCCTTCACCGCGACGACGCGGCCGAGGATCTTGTCCTCCCCGCGCCAGACCATCCCCATCGCGCCGCTGCCGATCAGTTCGGCGAGCTCGTAGCGACCGGCGACCTGCCGGCTCTCCTCGGTCAACGGAAAACCCTTCGGTGCGACATCATCCACGGACGGCGATCACCCAGTTTTCCACGGACGGCCGGAGCCGGATCCGCGACCCACCCACGCCGGGCCGGGGTTGCTCCGGGTGGCCGAGTCACGACAGGGTGAGCGCATGACCACGACAGCGCCGTCTTTCCGGAGTGTGTTCCGGATGGGCGAATTTCGTGCGCTTTGGCTCGCGCACGTGCTGTCGGTGGCAGGTGATCAACTAGCACGAGTCGCGCTGACTGTGTTGGTGTTCAACCGAACGGCGTCCGCTGGCTGGGCCGCCGGGACGTACGCGCTCACCTATTTGCCGGACCTCCTCGGCGGTGCGCTCGGCGGGCTCGCCGACCGGTTCCCGCGCCGCACCGTGCTCGTGGTCGCCGATGTCGTGCGCGCATTGCTGGTCGCGTTGATGGCGATTCCCGGCCTGCCTTGGCCGGTCGCCGCGGGACTGCTCGTGATCGTGCAACTCGCGGCCGGACCGTTTCAGGCGGCTCGGCAGGCGGTCCTGCCGGACATGCTGGGCGAGGAGAAACTGGCGACCGGTCAAGCGATTCTCTCCTCGACGTACCAGGCCGCACTGGTGATCGGCTTCGGCGCGGGCGCCGCGGTGGTCGCGTGGCTCGGGGTTTCGGGCGCGCTGTGGGCGGACGCGGTGACATTCGCGGTGTCGGCAGCCGCGCTGCGCTGGGGTTTGCGGCTGTACCCGGTTTCGAAGGTGGCCGAGCACGCGCCGCAATGGGCGTCGCTGAAGGCTGGTTGCCGGCTTGTCGCGCGGGACCGGAAACTGCGGTCGTTGCTGGCGATCGCGTGCTGCTGCGGGTTTTACGTGGTGCCGGAAGGTTTGGCCGTGCCAGTGGCCGCACAACTCGGCGGCACGGGCGTGCTCGGCTGGCTGCTGGTGGCGAACCCGGTCGGGACGCTGCTCGGCGCGCTGCTGATCAGCCGGTTGCCGCGGGCCCGGCAGGTGCGATGGCTGGGTCCGCTCGCGGTGGCGAGCAGTCTCGTCCTGCTGCCGACCGGCTGGACGCCCGCGTTGCCGGTGGTCGTCGCGCTCTGGACGGTGTCCGGGATGTTCTCCGCGCACGACTTGATCACCCAGGTGCAGTACAGCCTCGCCGCGCCGCCGGAACAGCGCGGCCAGGTGATCGGAGTCGCGATCGCGGCGTTGCGAGCGGCGCAAGGCCTGACGATCGCCGCCGCGGGCGCACTGGCGCTGGCCTTCGCGCCGACGACGGTGGTCGCGATCGCCGCCGTCGCTGGGGCAGGGTGCGCCGCTTTGGCCGGGATCGCATGGGCGCGGGCGGTGCGAGCGGACCGCGCGGTGCGGCCCCGCCGAACTCCCCTCGACGGGGCCACCCCACCTCCCGCGCCGTAATCCGCGGAACGGGTGCGCCGCGGGACTGGTTTCGGTCACGTCCAGTTGTTGTCACGCATACCCTCTCACCTCCTCGTGGGGCGGGTTGAGGGCCGGTCAGCGGGTCCAGTTGTTGTCACGCATAGCGGGGCTCCTTTCGTGGCTCGGTGGGCGGTGGTTGGCGGGGTTCAGCGGGCCCAGTTGTTGTCACGCATGGCGAGCGACTCCCTTCGCGGCTCGACGGGCGGTGGTCGGCGGGCTCAGCGGGCCCAGTTGTTGTCGCGCACAGCAGCAGCTCCTTTCGCGGCTCGACGGGCGGTGGTCGGCAGGGCTCAACGGGCCCAGTTGTTGTCACGCACAGCAGCAACTCCCTTCGCGAATTGGCGGGCAGTGGTCGGCAGGGTCAGCGGGTCCAGTTGTTGTCGCGCATGGCGGGGACTCCTTTCTTGGCTCGGTGATCGCGAGATTCAGCAGGTCCAGTTGTTGTCACGCATCGCGGGCGACTCCCTTCGCAGCTCGACGGTCAGCAATCAGCGGACTTCAGCGGTTCCAGTTGTTGTCGCGCACGACGGCAGCTCCCTTCCCGAATCAACGGTCAGCAATCAGCGGACTTCAGCGGATCCAGTTGTTGTCACGCACCGCGGCCACCTCCTTTCCGATCGACCGGCATGGACCGGCATGGACCGGCAGTCCTCAGCGGGTCCAGTTGTTGTCGCGCATCCCGCCGCCTCCTTTCCGCATCCCGGATTCCCGACCCAGCCCCATTCACCAGTTGTTGTCCCGCACTGTGGTCACCTCCTCTCACCTGCGAAGACCGAAGTCTCGACCTCAAGTCGAGACCGCGAGGGAGACCGAGGTCACCGAAGAGCCGTCCAGTTGTTGTCGCGCACCGTCGTCACCTCCGTTTCAGAGTCGCGCCTTCGGCGGTTTTCGCACGTCACCGCCGGGTAGGCTGGTCACCGAAAGTGGCCATGGGGGTCCACTAGGGGCCCTCGTGGATCCCCTGGTCCGGCCCGGATTCGACGCAGCTGTCCGCTACTCACAGTGGCCACCTCCCCTCGCCGGCCGCCTGGCGCTGGGCTGTCCGGGCGAAATCGCCCCGGTGCTTCCCAGAGTCCGGACGACAGGCAGCACACAACGCGCCTCGTCGTTTACCGTAGAAGCCAATCGGGTGAGGTGAAGAGTGCGCGGACGAGTTGCCGGGTGGTTCACAGGCTGGCGCCTATGGCGGTTGCCCTCTCACGTCCGCAGGTACGTGCTGCTGGTGAACGTCGTGGCAGTGGGCACCACCCTCGCCACCGCGTGGCTCGCGCCGGTGCGGCACATCGACCTGGTCCGCTTCGGGGTTCTCGCCGTGTGCGCGGCGCTCGCGATCGAAGCGACCCGGCACATCGAACGGCAGCGCGAGTACAGCCGAGCGCCCACTGTCGCGTACGTCGACACCAAGGCCGTGTGGAGCATCGCCGCCGTGGTGGCGCTGCCGGCGATCCTCGCGTCGGCGATGGTCGTGCTCACCTACGCCGTCGCGTGGTGGCGGATCTGGCCGCGTGAACGGCCGGTCCTGCCGCACCGCTGGATTTTCTCCTGCGCGTCCGTCCTGTGCGGGACGCAAGCCGCCGTCGCGGTGCTCGCGCTCGGGATGCACGAGTACCCCGGGGTGCTCGCCGACGGCTTCGGTCCCGGCCTGGTCGACCTGATCGTCTTCGTGCTCGCGGCGGGATTGCGCTGGGCGATCAACACCGCGCTCGTGATGGTCGCGATCGCGCTGTCGAGCCCGCCGCGGTCGTTCGCCGAGCTGTTCTCCGGTTTCGGCGACCAGCTCCTCGAAGCGGGCGCGATCGGGCTCGGCCTGGTCACCGCGGCGCTCCTGCTGCTGGCCAACCCGCTGATCCTGGCGGGCGTCGTGATCGCGCTCGTGGCACTGCACCGCGGGCTGCTGCTCACCCAGTTCCAACGCGACGCGCGCACCGACGTCACCACCGGGCTGGCCACCAAACGCTGGTGGCGCACGGTCGCCGAGCGCTACCTCGAACGCGCGCGGGCGAACCAGGACAGCGTCGGCGTGCTGCTGCTCGACCTCGACCACTTCAAGGCGATCAACGACACCTACGGCCACCCCACCGGCGACCTGGTGCTGCGTGAGATCGCGCTGTCGCTGCGCGACGAGGTCCGCGAGCAGGACGTATGCGGCCGCTGGGGCGGCGAGGAGTTCGCGATCGCGCTGCCGGACATCCCGAGCGCCGAGCACCTCGGCCACATCGCCGACCGCATCCGGCGGCGGATCCCGCAGGTGGTCGTCACGCTGCCGGGCCAGGACTCGGTGATCAGCGACCTGACCGTCTCGATCGGCTGCGCGCTGTACCCGGCCGAGCATCTCACCAGCGTCGACGACGTGCTGGTGGCCGCCGACGCCGCGCTGTACCGGGCCAAGCAGGCGGGCCGGAACCGGGTCGAGCTGGCGAGCGCTTGACCCTCGCCGAAAGCCACCGCTAGAACTCGTCGCATGGACTGGACTCTCGAGGTCGTCGTCGTCCCGGTAACCGACGTGGACCGGGCGAAAGCGTTCTACGTCGACCAGGTCGGCTTCCGCCTCGACCACGACATCGCCCCCGGCCCCGGGCTGCGCCTGGTGCAGCTGACTCCGCCGGGATCGGGCTGTTCGATCGTCCTGGGCAAGGGCGTGGTGCCGGACATGGCGCCGGGTTCGCTGAAGGGTCTGCAGCTGGTCGTCGCCGATGTGCGGAAAGCCCGCGAGGAACTGCTGGAACGCGGCGTCGAGGTCGGCGAACTCCAGGTCTACGGCTCGGATCCGGGCACCGGCGCGCTCGAAGACCTCGACAACATCGGGTTCATCCACTTCGCCGATCCCGACGGCAACAGCTGGTCGGTTCAGCAGATCTCCGCCCGCGCCACGAGCTAACCCACGGCCGCCAGTTCGGTCCGCAGGGTCCGGGCCGCCGGGGTCGCCGCTTGGCCGCGCGGCAGCACGAAGTCGACGCGGCGTTCGAGGGTCGCGTCGGTCAGGGTTTTCGCCCAGACACCGGACTCGCGGCCCTGGTCGGCGACCGCTTCCGGCAGAAACGCGAGCCCTGCGCCGCCTGCCACCAGGTCGAGCACGATGCCCCAGTCGTCGACCTCGAACACCCTCCTGCGACGCAGTCCGGCGTCCCGGAACAGCCGGTCCAGATCCGTCCGCACCGCCCAATATCGCGGCGGTTCAATGAACCGCTGATCGGTGAGGTCGCGCACGCTGACCGACGACGCGCGCCCCAGCGGATGGCCGCTCGCACCGGCCAGCACGATCGGTTCCACGGCGAGCGGCGTGACCTCGAGTTCCCGCGGCGCGGGCTCAGGTGCGGACAGCACGGCGCAGTCCAGCTGCCCGACACGGAGCAGGCGGAGCATCTCCTCGGTGGGCAGCTGGGACAGGGTGACGTCCAGGTCCGGATGCAGGACAGCCATCCGCGACAGCACCCCGGCCAGCGGGACCAGGTGCTCGACGTGGCTGAACACGCCCATCCGCAACCATCCGGTGAGCCTGCTGCTGGCCTGCCCGACCGCGTCGTACACGGCGGTGAAACTGCGCACCGCTTCCCGGGCGGCGGGGACGAGCGCGCGGCCTTCGGCGGTCAGCCGCGGCGGGCGCGTGCCCTTCACGTACAGGTGCACGCCGAGGTCGCTTTCCAGCGCGCGGATGGACGCCGAAATCCCGGACTGCACGATGAACTCCCGGCGGGCCGCCTGGGTGAAGCTGCCCTCCTCGGCCAGTGCGAGGAAATGGCGCAGGTGCCGGATGTCCACGACACACCATCTCTCATCTAGATAATAGAGATCTCTAACTGCTCTGCCACGGATACTAGTGCCGGATCAGCATGGAATACATGCACAACTCCACGCTGCCCACCGCGCCGGGAAGGCATCTGTCGCATTCCGCCGGGTTCTGGGTGGTCGCCTGCGCGTACGCGGCGCTCAGCGCGTTCGGCACCGCACCGACCCCGCTCTGGCCGATTTACCAGCAGGCCGACCGCTTCGGTGCGCTGTGGGTGACAGTCGCGTTCGCGATCATGGTCGTCGGGATCGTCGTGAGCCTGGTGTTCCTCGGCCATCTCTCCGACCGGCTCGGCAGGCGGCGGATCATCGCGCCCGCGCTGTTCGCCGCTCTGGCCGCGAGTTACGTCCTGATCGCCTCGACCAGCCTGGCCGCGTTGCTGGCCGGGCGGCTCCTGACCGGGCTCGGCATCGGACTGATGGCCGCGAGCGCCACGGCGTACCTCGCCGACCTGGACCGGCAGGCCCGGCCGCACGTCGCGGTGCCAAAACTGCCTGGGCTGGTTGCGGCAGGCGCCAGCCTCGGCGGTCTCGCGCTCGGCCCGGTGATCGCCGGGGCGCTCGCGGAATGGCTGCCTGATCCGTTGCGGCTGCCGTACGTCGTGCTCGGGCTGCTCGTGCTGATCTGCCTCGCGTTCGTGCTGGTGACGCCGGAAACCGTCGACCTGGCCGCCGCGCCGCCGACGGTCGCGCCCCGGACGAATCTCCGTCCCGGCCAGCAGCGCGTGTTCACCGGGGCCGCTCTGCTCGGGTTCGCGGCTTTCGGGGCCACCGGAGTGTTTTCCTCGGTCGGAGCACTGGTGATCCGCGACGATCTCGGCATCCATGACGTGTTCGTCGGGGGCATGGCCACCTTCGCCGTGTTCGGCGCTTCCGCCGCGGCACAACTGGTTCTCAGCCGGTTCGGACCGCAGCAGCTCGTGGTTCTCGGCTCGGCGTGCTACCTCGTCGGTCTCGCGGCGACGGCAGTGTCCATTGCGGACCCTTCGCTCGCCTTGTTCCTGATCGCCGCCGCGGCGACAGGGGCCGGTGCCGGGATGCTGTTCAAGACCGGGCTTTCGCACTCGGCCGAATCCGCGGTGCCCGCCTCCCGCGCCGGGGTGCTCTCGGTGTTCTTCGTCGTGGCCTACCTCGGGATGGGACTCCCATCTGTCGCGTTTGGACTTGCCGTCGGCAGGTTCGGCTCCACCGCAACGATCATCGCGGTGAGCGTCGTGCTCGCGGCACTGGCGATCGCCGGTGCCGCACTGGTGTCGAACCGGCCTAGTCCACCAGCGCGCCGCAGCTGACGTTCACTGTCGCGGCGGTCATCGTCCGGGCTCGGTCGGACGCGACAAACGCCGCCACTGCGCCGACATCGGCCAGCGTCGCGGTGCGGCCGAGCATGGTCGGCTCGGCGAGTTCCGCGGTGAGTTCCTCGGCTCCCGGGAAACCCGCTGGGATGGTTTCCGGGACGCCGCCGGTCCGAAGGGTCACCGTGCGCACGCCATACCTGCCGAGTTCGGCGGCGAGCTGCCGGCGCATCGCTTCCAGCGCGGAGAAGCCGACTTGCAGACCGCCGACCGCGTGGTTGCGCACCGGATCGCCGTCTCCGCCGAAGAGGAGGACGACGCCGTTGCCTTGGCGCCTCATGTGCCGCCCCGCTGCGCGCATGGTGAGGAAGGTGGTGCGCACGCCGTTGACCACTGGTTGTTCGTAGTCGGCCAACGACATCTCGACCAGGGGAGTTCCCTGGACGTCACCGTGGCTGATCACGTTCACCGAGATGTCGAGGCTTCCCGCGGCCTCGACAACCGCGTCGGCATGGGCGTCGACAGATTTCTCGTCGAGCGCGTCGACCACGGCGACATCGGCGGTACCGCCAGCAGCGCGGATGCCGTCGGCGACTCGATCCAGCTTCTCGCGGGTGCGTCCGGCCAGGAAGACTCGCGCCCCTTCCTCCGCGAATGCTCGCGCGAACGCGCCGCCGATCCCTCCGCCAGCGCCGTACACCACCGCGTTTTTGCCTTCGAGCAGCATCTTTCGGACTCCCTTCTCGTGCCTGTCACCAGTGCGTCGAGCGGGGAACCGGGGAATCGACATCGTTCTCAGGGGCGTTTCGCGCCCATCGGGTTGGGGATGGGAACACCTCCCCCGTCGATGATCCGCCTGCTGAGCGGGACGGCCAGCTCCAGCACCCGGTCGACACCTGCCGGGCCCAGTGCGTCGAGCGGGGCGGCGGCCAGCCGGTCGGTGGTTTCTTCGATGGTCCGGCGGACTTCCGCGCCCGCTGGGGTTAACCCGCCAGCGTCGAGCAGACCGCGCTCGACCAGGTTTGCCGTTGCCTCGGACCATTCCTCGCCGGTCCAGCCTCGGGCGCGCTGGACTTGTTCGCGACCGGTGGCTCCGGTGGCGATGTGGGTGAGGGTGGTTTCCAGCCCGGTCAGTCCGGAGGCGACGGCGGCCAGGACGTGGCCGTCACCGCGATGTTCGCGCAGGACAGCAGTCGCCAGCCACAACCGGGCCAGCGGCCGGTCCGGACGAGGCACCGCGGACCAGGCCGCGGCGAGCGGACGGGCGTCGAATCGGCAAGCGGCGACGGCTTGTTCCAGCAACGTGGCCAATTCGTCCACAGTGGACGGACCGAGCAGCCGAGTCAACGCCGCTTCGACCGCCTCCAGCCGCGTGCGCAGTACCACGTCCGGAGAAGCGAACGTCCACGCGTCCGGCAGCGCTCGCTCGACCATCCGCGGTGCGAACCCGAAGAACATCGACGTGACCGGCTCCGGGCCGATCGGGCCGAGTGGCGCCGCCCGGCCCGCGAAGTAGCCCATCCACCAGCCGCGCAAGCCGACCTCCTTCGCCGCCGCGGCGGGTTCCGGGGCGAAGTAGACGACTGCGTGGAGGGGTTCTATGGCTGTCCAGAGGGTTCGGGCCGGGTTCGGCTTCATGCGGCAGACTCTAAGCCCCGGGTACGACAAAAACGCCGCGCGAAAAGAAAGCCCGCCGCCCCGGAAGGGGGACGGCGGGCGGTGAAGCCGCAAGCCTCAGGCGAGTTCGAGGCCGTAGGACTGCAGTTCCAGGGTCAGCGGGTAGAAGTAGCTGGTCTGGGTGTCGCCGCCGGAGAGGGTGCCGAGCCCTTTGTCGCCGTCGTACGCCGGGCCGCCCGAGTCGCCGTGGTCGGTGTGGGCGGTGGTGCCGAACTCGTGGTTCAGGACGCCGACGTCGAAGTTGACCGACTCGTCCACCGAGGTGACCTCGCCGCTGCCGCCGCCGGTCGTCTGGCCCATCTTTTCGATCTGCTCGCCGACGGTCGGGGTGCCGGCGCTGGAGATCTTCTGGCCGGTGTTGATCGCGCCGTCGCCGGTGCCGTTCGGGCGGGTCAGCAGGCCGGAGTCGGCTCCGGGGCAGTCGCTTTCCACGACTTCCGCGCCCGAAACGTCGCCGCCGGACCAGGTGCCGCCCTCATTGGTGCAGTGGCCCGCGGTCAGCATGTACGGCTGGCCGCCCTTGGTCACGTTGAAGCCGAGCGAGCAGGTGAACTGGCCGTTGTTGATCGAGTCGCCGTCCGCGATGTAGGTGGACAGCTTGCCCGAGCGGTGCTCGACGCGCGCCGCGTCGCCCAGCTTCGCCGCGGCCGCCGCGACCTTGTCCTTCGTGGCCTGGGACGCCGAGTCGTAGATCTTCACCACGACCTGGTTGGTCTTGGTGTCGATGCCCCACGACGTCTGCGGCACGTTCTTGACGGTGTCCATCTGGTTCTTCGCGCCGGTGAGGGCGGTGAAGCTGTGCTTGACGAGCTTGGTCGCGTAGCCTGCGGCCTTGGCCTTCTCCTGCGCCGCGGCATCGGTGACGTTCAGCACCGCCTTGCCGCGTTCGAGGTAGATGCCGCCGTTTCCGGCGCCGAGCGTGTCGGCGACCTGCGTCGCCTGGGTGATCGCCTGTGCCTGCATCTGGGCGAACGCCATCGGGCTTGCCGAGGCGGCGTTCACGCACATGCCCGCGGTCAAGGCCGCGGCCGACAGTGCGGTGAATCCCGCGACGAGCGTCTTCCGGGAAGTCATCGATCTTCCTCCAGGTGGGCTGAAACCGACCGGTGGGACGCCCCACACTTTTGTTGCCCGGCAACCAACGCGAAACCGACGAAGGTTGGTTAATAACCAAAAAATGCGGACCAATCGGACACCGCTGGGCCGTTCGGACCACCTGGATACCCCGAACGGCACCGCTGACCTGTCTCAGTGCTGTCCGGGCCACCGGACGTGCTCGGCGTAGCCCTCGTTCTTGCGCAGATACCCGGCGATGAACGGGCACACCGGAACGATCACGCCGCCCCGCGACACCACGTCGTCCAGCGCGGCCTTCGCCAGCACCTTGCCGAGCCCGCGCCCGCCGAACTCGGCGCCGATCTCCGTGTGCGTGAAGACGGTTTCGGTGTCCTTCGGGGTGAACTCGGCGAAGCCGGCGAGTTTGCCGTCCGCATACACTTCGTAGCGGTTTTCGCTGTCGTTGCGGGAGACCCGGGGTTCTTCTTCGCTCATCTTCGGCTCCTCGTTGGTCGGCGCCTCGATCTCCACCATCGAGCGACGCGGATGTACTCAGCGCCCATCAAAACAGCCCTCGTCCTCGGCCGCATGAGCGATGCGCGGCGACCGCAGGAGTGGCGTGCCCGCGCGGGCCTTCCGCCGCGCCGGTGCGGTCTGTTTGCCTCGTGGTGTCGGTACCTGCGACCGCGAGGGGAGCCCGCGTGCAACCGTTCGTCCTGCCCGAGTTCTATCTGTCATACCCGGCCCGGCTGAACCCGCACCTGGCCGGCGCGCGGAAGCACAGCAAGGCGTGGGCGTACACGATGGACATGATCGACGTGCCCCAGCACGGCACCGTCATCTGGAACGAGCGCGACCTCGACTCCCACGACTACGCCCTGTTGTGTTCCTACACCCATCCCGACGCCGCCCCGCGCGAACTCGACCTCGTCACGGATTGGTACGTCTGGGTATTCTACTTCGACGACCATTTCCTGGAACTGTTCAAACGCACCGGCGACATCGAACACGCCCGCGATTATCTCGACCGGATCGCTCGTTTCATGCCCGCCGAAGGCGAAATCACCGAAACCCCGGAAAACCCCGTCGAACGCGGCCTGGCCGACCTCTGGAACCGCACCATCCCGCACCGGTCAGCGGCCTGGCGGCGACGCTTCCGCGAAAGCACCCGCAACCTCCTCGACGAATCCCTCTGGGAACTGGCCAACATCAACGAAAACCGGATCGCGAACCCCATCGAATACGTCGCCATGCGCCGCAAAGTCGGCGGCGCACCCTGGTCGGCGAACTTGATCGAACACTCCCTGAACGCCGAAGTCCCGGACGAGATCGCGGCGAAACGCCCGATGGAAGTCCTGCGCGACTGCTTCGCCGACGCTGTGCACCTCCGCAACGACCTCTTCTCCTACCAGCGAGAAGTCGAAGACGAAGGCGAACTGTCCAACAGCGTCCTGGTCTTCGAAAAATTCCTGGGCTGCACCACCCAAGAGGCAGCGGACGCGGTAAACGACTTGCTGACCTCGCGCCTGCACCAATTCGAGCACACCGCCCTCACCGAAGTCCCCGCCCTGTTCGACGAACACGGCGTGCGACCAGCCGGACGAGCCGAAACCTTCGCGTACGTCAAAGGCCTGCAAGACTGGCAATCCGGCGGACACGAATGGCATCTGCGCTCAAGCCGCTACATGAACGAAGGCGCCCTAGACGCCCGCGGCGGCCCAGAGTTACTCGGCGGCCCTTCCGGACTAGGCACCTCCGCCGCCCGAATCTTCCGCTCCGTCGCCACCACCGCCCCGCAACGCGCACGAGCTTTCACGCACCAACCCCACGAACAACTCGGCCCAGTCACCCGGCCCGCCTTGCCCTTGCCGTTCCCTCTGCGACTCAGCCCGCATTTAGCCGCGGCACGCAAGAAGATCGCCGATTGGCCACGCCGCATGGGCATCCTGTCCGAGGGAGTCTGGGACACTGCCCGTTTGCGCGCGGCCGATCTGCCACTGGTCGCCGCGGGCCTCTGCCCCGGCGCTCCCCCGGAACAGCTGTCCCTCACCAACGACTGGCTCACCTGGGCCACCTACGCCGACGACTACTACACCGAAGTCCTCGGACACGACCTGCCCGCCGCCAGGCTGACCACCGAACGCCTCAAACTCTTCATGCCCGCCGGCGGCACCCCCTCACCCGCACCGCGGACCGCACTGGAAACCAGCCTGGCCGACCTGTGGCAACGCACCACCGGCACCCTGAACACCACCGAACGCGAAACTTTCCACGCCACAGTCGAGTCCATGCTCGACGCCTGGGTGTGGGAACTGGCCAACCAGTCCCAAAACCGCATCCCGGACCCGGTCGACTACGTCGAAATGCGCCGCCGCACCTTCGGCTCCGACCTGGTGATCAGCATCAGCCGGCTGGCCGGCACCCGCACCGTGCCACCGGAAATCCAGCGGAACCGAGTCATCGAAGCACTGGAGGATTCGGCCGCCGACTACGCCTGGCTGGTCAACGACTTGTTCTCCTACCGCAAGGAAATCGAGTACGAAGGCGGACTGCACAACGCCGTGCTGGTAGTCCGTTCCTTCCTGGACGTGGAGCAGGATCGAGCCATCCGCATCGTCGCCGACCTGGCAGAAGCAAGACTCGCCGAGTTCCGGCACGCAGTAGACGTAGGCCTGCCCCGCCTCTTCGCCGACTACAGCCTTGACGCGAAAGCACAGGACGCGCTCACCCAGTACGCAAGCCTGCTGAAGAACTTCATGACCGGCATCGCGAACTGGCACCGCGAATGCGCCCGGTACACCGACGAGGAGCTAGACCGAGTCCGAAACACCCCCGTCCGCCCCGAGCGGGATGACGCCGCGAAGCCGCCGGACTTCGCCAAAGCCATGCAACACCCAGGCTGCACCGGCACTCCGCCGGTCCCGCTTGGCGCGAAACCCCGCCTCCACCTGGGCGCAACCGGCCTAGGCACCCAATCCTCGCACATTCCCGCCCCAGCCCGGCCCACCCCGCACTGACGAGTTACGTGAGGGCCACCCTCATTGACTCTGATTCCCTCAGGTTCCCCTCACGACCCTCCACCGGCCCGCGAGGGTTCCCCTCACGTACCGCCGCCGACGCACCCCACCATCGAGGCACCCAGCCCCTCCCCCGCACCCCGATCCGAAGCCTCCCTGCGGGCGGCGGGTGCTTGTCAAGGCATCTTTCCCGCCTTGACAAGCACCCGCCGCCCGTCAGCACAATCAGCTTCGGGGTGCCCCACGCCAGCGACCGGGCGCGATGTCGCCCCCAGGCGACGAGCCACCCCACAGGGTGCCCCCCACCACTCCGCCGAGCATCTCCCCGCGCATCCAGCAATACTCGAACCCGTGACCAGCCCGAACCTCCACTTCCTAGGCCACGCGTCGACCCGCGTGGAACTAGCCGGCCAGGTCGCCCTCACCGATCCAGTCCTCACCCGCTGGGTAGGCCCCCTGACCCGAGTCGCCCCGAAACCGGACGTCTCCGCCTGGACCGCCGTCGACGTCGTCCTCATCTCCCACCTGCACGGTGACCACCTCCACCTCCCCTCCCTGAAACTCCTGGGAAAAGCCACCAGAATCGTCGTCCCCAGAGGCGCGGGCTCCTGGCTGGCCAGGCGAGGATTCACCGAGGTGGAAGAACTCTCCCCAGGTCAAACCATCACCAGCGGCCCGATGCACATCACCGCCACCGAAGCGATCCACTCAGGCCACCGCTGGGGCCCTCGCCTCACCCACGGCCCGCAAAGTCCCGCCCTTGGCCACCTCCTGGAGGCCGGCGACCAGCGGATCTACTCCGCGGGCGACACCGACCTCTTCCCCGGCATGGCCGATCTGGGCCCAGTCGACGTAGCCCTCCTCCCCGTCTGGGGCTGGGGCCCGAACCTCGGCCCAGGCCACCTGACCCCGGAGCGAGCCGCCGAAGCCGCCGCGCTGCTCCAGGCCCGCACGGCGGTTCCGGTCCACTGGGGCACCCTCGCCGTCCCGGGCATCCACCGCACCGCCAGGATGCGCCAGCTCCTCGTGGAACCCCCGCGCACCTTCGCGCACCACGTCCGCTGCAAAGGCCTGGACACCGAGGTCCTGCACACCCGCCCCGGCTCCGACGTCCTGCTCCCCACCCGCGAGGAGCGCGGGTGAATTGGACAGACCCGTCAGCGATCGGCTACCCGGCGCTGTTCGGCGGAGTACTGCTCGGCTCCGTGATCCCGATCGTCCCGACCGGCGCGGTCGTCGGGGCGGCGGCCGCGGTCGCGATGACCACCGACCACCTCTCGCTCCCGCTGGTGATCCTGCTGGCGGTAGCGGGCGCGTACCTGGGCGACGTGATCACCTTCGCCGTCCCGAGGTTCGGCAGTGAACCCCTCCTGCGTTTCGTAGAACGCCGCCAGCAGGCCGAACGCCTCGCCAAAGGCCGCGAGCAGTTCGCGAGACGCGGCTGGCAGCTCGTGGTGATCGGCCGCCTGGTGCCCGCCGGGCGCATCCCGGTGCTGCTCGCCGCGGGCACGCTCGGCTATCCCTGGCGCAAGTTCCTGCCGTCCGGCCTGCTGGCGTGCGTGCTGTGGGCGGTGGCGTACTCGCTGCTGGGCATCCTCAGCGGCGGCATCTTCGACTCGCCGCTGATCGCGACGCTGCTCGCCACCGTCCTGGTGCTGCTGGTGACCGTGCTGACCACGCTGATCTCCAAGAAACGGGCGGCCAACCAGACAGGAGGGCACCGATGACGACACCTGCTCCGGCGAAGGGCCGGTTGTTGCGCGGCGGCCGGGTCGTCGCGCGGCTCCTGCTGGTCTGGGCGGCGGTCACCGGCGCGTTGCGGCTGCTCGACGCCTGGCTCGACGGCTTCACGATGCAGTCGTGGTGGCAGCCGACGGTGTGCGCGCTGATCCTCGGCCTGCTCGTGTCCGTGGTGTGGCCGCTCGTGGTGCGGGTGGTGTGGCCGATCGCGTACTTCACCCTCGGCGTCGGCACGTACATCCTGCTCAGCACCGCGGCGTTGGCGATCCTCCAGGCCGTACCCGGCGTTGAGCTGCACGGCTTTTCGACGGCGGTCGTCATCACCGTCGCGATGTCCGCGGTGGGCGCGGTGATCTCCAGCGTGCTGGCCGTCGACGAGGACGAGATCTTCTTCCGCCGCGCCGCTCGCCGCCGACGGAAAGCAAAGGACCGTACCGATTTCGCCGATCAACCGCCTGGTGTGGTCTTCCTGCAGATCGACGGGCTCGGTTACGACACCGTGCGCCGCGCCGTGCGGGACGGGGACATGCCGACCTTCGCCAAGTGGCTGTCCGAGGGCACGCACTCGCTCACCCGCTGGCACACCGACTGGAGTTCGCAGACCGGGGCGAGCGTGTGCGGGATCCTGCACGGTTCGAACCACGACATCCTGGGTTTCCGCTGGTACGAAAAGGATCGCGACCACGTCATGGCGTGCGCGCATCCATCCGACGCGGCCGAGATCGAGCGGCGGCACAGCGACGGGCGCGGCCTGCTGTCGATCGGCGGCGCGAGCCACGGCAACCTCTTCTCCGGCGACGCCTCGCACGTCAGCCTGACCATGAGTTCGGTGCCGGTGCTCACGCCGCGCAAGCGTCGCCGGGACCGGGTCGGCGCTGGGTATCGCGCCTACTTCGCCAACCCGGTCAACGTGTTGCGCACCTTCGGTGTCGCGCTCGCCGACGTCGTCCGCGAACTGTCCGCGGCCGCCAAGCAGCGGCGCGCCGGCGTGCTGCCGCGGATCCCGCGCGGCGGTGTCTATCCGCTCGCCCGGCCGGGCACAACGGTGATCGCGCGCGACGTCGTGGTGTCCGCGATCATCGGCGACATGCTCGCCGGGCGGCCGGTGGTGTACGCCGATTTCCTCGGCTACGACGAGGTCGCGCACCACTCCGGCATCGAACGGTTCGACACGCTGGAGGTGCTGCGGTCGATCGACCAGCAGTTCGCGCGGCTGCTGCGGGCCGGCCGGCTCTCGCCGCGGAAGTACCACATCGTCGGGCTGTCGGACCACGGGCAAACGCAAGGCCAGGCGTTCGTCGACCGATTCGGGGAGACGGTCGAGGCGCTCGTCGGACGACTCTGCGGCGGCGAACCCGTTGCCGGGCAAGGAAAGCGCCGGCAGGCGGAAAGCTGGCAGGTCAACGCGGCACTCGCCGAAGCGACCGCGACCGGCGGCCTGATCGCGCGACGGTTGCGCGCCAGGGTCGAAGGCGCGGAAGGAGCCGAGAACCGGCCGCGCACCGCCACTGGCTCGCCGGGGCAGGTCACGCGGGTGGCTCCCGGGGTCGTCGCCGTCGTGTCCGGGCATCTGGCGATGGTGTCGTTCACCGAGCACGAGGGCCGGGTCGAGCTGGAGACGATCGAACGCGAGCACCCGGACCTGCTGCCGACGCTGGTCGACCACGACGGCGTCGGGTTCCTGCTGGTCCGCAGCCGCGAATTCGGTCCGGTGGTGCTCGGCCGCGACGGAGTGCAGCGGCTCGCCACCGGGGTCGTGATCGGCGAAGACCCGCTGGCCTGCTACGGCCCGTACGCCGCCGAACTGGTCCAGCGCGTCGACAGTTTCCCGCATTGCGCGGACATCATGATCAACAGCCGGTACGACGCGGACTCCGACCAGTCCTCGCCGTTCGAACGGCACGTCGGCTCGCACGGCGGGCTCGGCGGACCGCAGCAGCGTGGCTTCCTGCTGCATCCGCGAGAATTCCCGGCCCCCGGCGAACCCGTCGGCGCGGAAGCTGTGCACCGCGTGTTCCGCGACTGGCTCACCTTCCTCGGCCATCCGGAACCCGGTGCGACCGAAGACAAACCCGCTGTCGTCCCCTCGGAGGTAGTCTCATGAGCAACCTGATCGTCTACGGCGCGAGCTGGTGCCCGGACGTCAAACGCAGCCGCGCGCTGCTCGACGCGAAGGGCGTCGAATACGACTACGTGGACGTCGAGACCGAACCCGCCGCCGAAGCCCGCGTACGCGAACTGCAGGACGGCGCTCGCCGGATCCCGACCATCGTCTTCGCGGACGGCAGCCACCTCGTGGAGCCGAGCGACGACGAGCTGAACGCGCGCCTCTCGCAGTGACTCCGCTGACGGAACTCCCGCTGGGCACGCGGGTAGTCGTGCGATACCGGATCGAGGGCGGGTTCACCGACGCTCTCGGTCCCTTGCGCGCCCGTGACACCGACACCTGCACGGTCGAGACCAAACGCGGCCTCGTCGTCGTCCCGTTGGCCGCGGTGGTCGCGGCCAAACCCGTGCCGCCGGCACCACAGCGGAAATCGAGTGGCCCGCCCGCGCCGAATTTGTGACGATCACCGGATGCGCACCTTCGACGAACTGGTGGACGAGGCCGCGTCGGTGCCGGTGGACGGCTGGGATTTCTCCTGGCTGGACGGCCGGGCCAGCGAACAGCGGCCGTCCTGGGGCTACCAGCGGCTGCTCGGCGAACGGCTGCGGGACGTCCAGTCCGTTGTGGACATCCAAACCGGCGGCGGCGAAGTGCTCGCCGGTGTGCCGGTGCTGCCGCCGCTGACGGTCGCCACCGAATCGTGGCCGCCGAACCTGGAGAAGGCAGCCGCGTTGCTGGAACCCCGTGGCGCGACCGTTGTCGCGGACACGGACGAGCCGCCGCTTCCGTTTCTGGACAACACGTTCGAAATGGTCGTCAGCAGGCATCCGGTCACTGTGTGGTGGGACGAGATCGTCCGGGTCCTCAAGCCCGGCGGCGGCTATCTGTCGCAGCAGGTCGGGCCGTGGAGTGTGTTCGAGCTGGTCGAGTACTTCCTCGGGCCGCAGACGCCGGAAGTGCGCAACAGCCGGCATCCGGATCGGGCGAAGGCCGAAGCGGAGCAGGCCGGGCTGGAAGTGGTGGATCTGCGGTTCGAGGAACTGCGCACTGAGTTCCACGACATCGGCGCGGTGATTTACTTCCTGCGCAAGGTGATCTGGATGGTGCCGGGGTTCACGGTGGAGGGGTATCTGCCGCGGTTGCGGGAGCTGCACGAGGAGCTGCGGGAGGGGGCGTTCGTGGCGACGACCACTCGGTATCTGATTGAGGCGCGCAAGTCCTCGTGAGCGGCAATCCCGGTTCTAACCGGGATAAACCACTCACGACACCCTGCTGACCGCCGCCTCGATGCCGTCCGCCAGCACCGCCACCCCAGCCTCGAAACTCAGCCGCGCCTCGTGCTCCAGATAGGACGCCCCCGCAGGCGGCGGCGCACCTTCCTCGCCCAGCCGCGCGACATTCGGGTACCGCTCCGCCAGATCCGGGGCCAGCTCGCCGAGCGCGGACGTCCGCGCGCGCCACCAGTCCTCATCGGACAGTCCGGTTTCCTTCAGCGCCAGCCGCGATTCGGCGGCGATCTGCACCGCGCCACGCACGACGTTGAGCAGCACACCCACCAGCCGCCGGACCTGACCGGCGGGCAAGCCGGTCGCGAACAGCACCCGCAGCACCGTTTCCTGCATCCGGAACTCCCCCGGACCCAGCACCGGTCGCGCGTAGGACACCTGCAACAGCCATGGGTGGCGCACATGGAATTCCCACAGGTCGCCGGCCAGTTCGAGCAAAGCGGGACGCCAGCCGCCGGACAGGTCGTGATCGTCGCGCAGATCGCCGAACACCTGGTCGCACATCAGGTCGATCAGCTCGGTCTTGCTCGGCACGTACGTGTACAGCGCCATCGCCGTGCGCCCGAGCCGCTCCCCGACCGCCCGCATCGACAACGCCGACATGCCCTCGGCGTCCGCGAGTTCGATCGCCGCGCCCACGATGCGATCCACGCTCAGCACGGGTTTCGGCCCCGGCGCGCTGCGCGGTTCGCTGCCCGCGCGCCACAGCAGCTCCATCGAACGGCGGGCGTCGCCCTGCCCCGCGAACACGACCACCGGCGACCCCTTTCCCCTTACAGGATAAAGGACCGCCGGGGCCGCTGGCTCAGCCGTCCACCTCGATCGCGAGCGCGGGGCAGAGCTGCGCCGCCTCTTTCGCCTGCGCGTGCAGCTCCGCGGGCGGGTTTTCCCGCAGCAGCACCACGATCCCGTCCTCGTCGCGCTGGTCGAACACCTCGGGCGCGACGAGCACGCATTGCCCGGCGCCGACGCAGCGGGACTGGTCGATGACCACCTTCATCCCACGACTCCTTTCACCAGGTCACGGGGAGTTCGTGCACCCCGTAGACGACCATGTCGTGCTTGAACTTCAGCTCCTCCAGCGGCTTCGCCAGCCGCAGCGTCGGGATCCGCCGGTAGAGCGTCCGGTAGACCACCTGCAGTTCGACCCGCGCGAGCGGCTGGCCGAGGCACTGGTGCACGCCGTAGCCGAACGCGACGTGGTGGCGTGCCTTGCGGGTGACGTCGAGCTTGTCCGGCGCGGGGAACTGCGTCTCGTCGCGGTTGGCGATATCGGTGGCCGCGACCAGACCCTCGCCCTTGCGGACGGTCTGCCCGCCGACTTCCAGGTCTTCGAGCGCGACGCGGCGGCGTCCGGAGTGGACGATCGTCAGGTAGCGCAGCAGCTCCTCGACCGCGTTGGCCAGCAAGGCGTCGTCACCGTCGCGGACTGCGGCGAGCTGGTCCGGGTTCTCCAGCAGCGCGACCGTGCCGAGCGCGATCATGTTCGCCGTGGTCTCGTGACCCGCCACGAGCAGCAGCTGCCCCATCGTGGCCGCTTCCTCGACGGTCATCGCGCCGGTGGCGACCTGGCCGGTCGCGAGACGGCTGAACACGTCATCGGCCGGGTCGTCGATCTTCTTCTCGACCAGCCGCGCGAGATAGTCGAGCAGTTCCTCCGCCGCGGCGAGCGACTCTTCGGCGGTCGCCTCCCGCGAGACCAGGATTTTGCTGCAGCGGTGAAAGAAATCGCGATCGTCGTAGGGCACGCCGAGCAGCTCGCAGATGACCAGCGAAGGCACCGGCAGCGCGAACGCCTGCACGAGGTCGGCGGGTTTCGGACCGGCCAGCAGCTCGTCGAGCAGCTCGTCGACGATCTGCTGAATCCGCGGCCGCATCCGCTGAACCTTCTTCACCATGAAATCGCCGGTAAGCAGCCGTCGCTGGGCGGCGTGCTCCGGATCGTCCATGCCGATGAACGATTTGAACCGGCTGCGCCGCGCCTTGAGCCCTGGCGTCTGCGACGGATAGCCGGCGCGGTCGGGATCGGCGCTCACCCGCGGGTCGGTGAGCATCGCTCGGACGTCTTCGTAGCGGGTGAACAGCCACGGTTCGCTGCCGTCCCAGATCCGCACGCGCGACACCGGCTCGTCGCGCAGCTTGCGGTCGAGTTCGGGCGGCGGGTCGAACGGGCAGCGCCCGCGCGACATCGGGAACTGCTCTACGGGCCGGGCATCGGCCATCACAGCCTCCTGAAGAAGTCACCAAACGATTGTTCGGATACTTACCGAACACATGTTAGGCGATTTGGTGAACGATTGCCCAGACCCGGGTCCAAAGATCACCGGGATGGCCGTGGACAAGAGGCTGAAAGCGGGCGAAACCGCCCGTGACTCAAGCGAAAATGAGGGCCAGCAGCTCGTCGGCGAAGTTCACCACGGCGTCCTCGCCCGGCCGCCTTCCAGCCGAATGGAACAGCGCTACCCGGCCGTGCGCGCCCACGAACGCGATCACCCCGGCGCGTTCGGCGGGCACCCGGAGCGCGGTGCCGGACTCCGCGCAGCGGGCGAACGCCGCGCCGATCAGGTCGACGAGATCGATCGTCGGACCGTGCGGCCGGACATCCGGCGAGGTGCGTCTCGCCCCGTTGGCGGTCATCAGCCGGTAATGGCCGGGGTTGTCCATCGCGAACCGGCAGTACGCGTGCAGCAGCGCACGCAGCCTGCCCACCGCATCATCGGCGGGAACCCGGGATTCGGCGGCTTCCATCGCGAGCCGCAACCGGCCGAACTCGTGCTCGGCGAGCCCGGTGACGAGCGCGGCGCGGTCGCTGAAGTGCTGGTAGATGCTGGCCGGGGCGATGCCGACGGCGCGGGCGACCCCGCGGATGGTGAGCGCGTCCTCGCCGTCGAGTTCCGACAGGAGCCTGCTGGCCGCGGCGAGGATCTCCCCGCGCAGCCGCTCGCCCTCGCCCCAGCGGTTGCGCGTGCGGGCCTGGACTTCTTCGGACACTTGCCCATTGTTACCGCTCGCGGTGGGCCGCACCGCTCCGGCCCGCCGCGGATGTCGATCGTTTCGTAGCCCGTCAGCCATCCGAGGTTCACCAACTGGGCGAGGGCGGCCGATAGCGTTCGCCGGTGGACGATCAGGGGTGGCTGGACGACTTCCAGCGGCGGATTGACGAGATGCAGGCGAAAAGCGCTGCCCTGCAAGAGACATTGAGCACCGCGGAGGGCCGCGCCAAGTCCGGCGACGGGCTGGTGTCGGTTTCGGTCGCCCCGAACGGCGCGCTCAAGAACCTCGAGATCGACGACCGCGCCCTGCGGCACGGCGGCGCCCGGCTGACCGCGTCGATCATGGACGCCTACGGGAAGGCGCAGCGCCAGGTGTCGCGCGACGTCATCGACGCGTTCGAGCCGATCGCAGGCGACAGCGAGATGATGAACGTGGTCAAGTCGTATCTGCCGGAGCCCGAGGAAGAACCGGAGCCGCCGCGGTCCGAACCGCCCGCCCGGCACTCGGGACCTCCGCCGGGCAGCACCACTCCGCCGGGCAGCGCGGCCTACGGACGTCCGATGCCGCCGCCGGGCGGCGCGACGCACAGCCGTCCGCCGATGCCGCCTCCCGGCACCACCCCGCCGCCTCCGCCCCCGGCGGCTCCCGAACCGCCCCGGCCGACGTCCGGCCCGCACCGCAGGCGCGCCGCGGGCGAGGACGACGACGAGATGCAGCCCTGGTGACCTCACTCACGAGCCAGTTGTCAACCCGCCACTAGTGCTGGGAAATCACCAGTTGCCAGACCGTACGAATGGGGGGTCACATACCGGAACCTTCTGCCTACTTTGGGTTGAGCGCGCGCAAACCCGGCAAACTCCCCCATCCCCCCAGGAGCTTTCTTATGTCCAGGAAGTTCGTGCTGTCCGGCGCGGTCGCACTAGCTCTGGCCGCCGCCCCGCTCTCGGGTGCCGTAGCGGTCGCCGCTCCGGCTCAGTCCGCCGCCGCGACCACCACGGTCTACTACTCGACGTCAGGCGCACCGTCGTTCCGGGCCGCGATCAACGCGGGCGCGGCGAACTGGAACCGTGCGGTGACCAACGTGAAGCTGGTCGAGCGTTCGTCCGGGGCCACGCTGCGCTACACCGAGGGCAATGACCCGCGCGGCTCGTACGCGCAGACCGACGGGCACGGCCACGGCACCATCTTCATCGACTACTCCCAGGCCCAGCAGTACGACAACACGCGGATCACCGCGCACGAGACCGGTCACGCGCTCGGCCTGCCGGACCACTACTCGGGCCCGTGCTCCGAACTGATGTCGGGCGGCGGCCCCGGCCCGTCCTGCCGCAACGCCAACCCGAACTCCCAGGAAGCCTCTCGCGTGCAGCGGCTGTGGGCCAACGGGCTCAGCGCGGTCTCCGGACCGCAGCAGCGGATTTACGACCACTCGCCGGTCGGCTGACACACAGCTGAGCGAGCGGCGGCCGGGTGCGTCCCGGCCGCCGCTTCGCTGTCGAGGGGTTCGCTGTCAGACAGCGCCGTTCAGGCCCCGGCCGAGGTCGGAATCCTCCTCATTCCGCCGAGACAGAGCATCCCCGGACACCGCCGGTGGTTGGCTTGCCTTCAGCCGAGGGGAGGCATTCATGGCGGAACTCGTACTGGTTCACGGCGCTTGGAGCGACGGCTCGGCGTGGCCGGAGGTGATCCCCGCGCTGCACCGGCACGGACACCGGGTCCGTTCGGCACACCTGCCGATGACCTCGCTCGCGGACGACATCGCCGAGGTTCGCCGGGAAATCGCGACCTTCGGCGGTCCGGTCGTTCTGGCTGGCCATTCCTATGGCGGCGCGGTGATTTCCGGTGCGGCGAAGGATAATCCGCAGGTCAACGCCCTTGCTTACTTCGCGGCGTACGTTCCGGACGAAGGCGAGAACGTGCCTTCGCAGAACGGCAAGTTCCCGGGCTGGCCCTCGAACGGGCCGCCGCGCTGGCCGCGGTGCAACGACGCGCTCGCGCCGGCTGCTTCGCCGCACCCGCGGGTCCTGGTGCCTGGCGCGACCTGCCGACGGCTTACGCAATGTCCACAGAGGACCGGGTCCTCCACCCGGACCTGCAGCGCTGGCTCGCCGAACGGGCTGGGGCGGATTGTGTCGAGCTGACGGCCAGCCACTATTCGCTGCTCTCTCAGCCGGAGGCGGTGGCCACGGTGATCGACAAGGTGGCAGCCCAGTAGCGGTTACTCCCCCGCCGCGGCCGCGAGCACCGCGAAATCGGCTGCCCGCATCGGTCGCGCGTGCGCGGGGCGCGGAGTACTCGGCTCCCTGATCACGGTGACCGGCACTGTGGTCAGGCCGAGCCGCAGCGCGACGGCGATCCGGTGATTGCCGTCGAGCGTGCCGAAGTCCTCGCAGAACCCGAGCCGCAACGACGTCCGGATTCCGTGCCGCGCGATGTCCTCGGCGAGGGCGTCGAGGTGGCGCGGAGTGTCCACCAGAGCGGAGCCCACCGTTTCCCGGTCCACCGCCCGGTACCGGACCACAAGCGGGACAGGCAGTTCAACCGGCATCCGCCCATCCTGGCACGACGGAAATTCAATTGCCCAGTCCCGGCCGGAAAGCCGAGTATCCCGGCCATGACCACCGAACCCGCCCGTTGTGCCCCGTCCCGCTGTCTCGCCGCACGCGGCAAGCAGCAGACGGCGCAGGAAGGGACCGGTCAGGCCGTGCGATGAGCGTCGCGCTGGTCGCGGGGCTCATCGCCGGGTACGGGATCGCCATGCCGTCGGTGCGATCGGCGTCTACCTGGTCGAACTCACCGCTCGCACGTCGTGGCGGCCGCGGCGTTGGGCGTGGCCACCGCGGACGGCGGCTACGCCTTTCTCGCCACCATGGCCCCAGTCACCACGCCTCTGCGCCTCACCTCCGCCGTCGCGCTGTTCCTGCTCGCCGCGTGGACCGCAGTCCGGGCGGTCCGGCGTTATCGACCCCCGGAAACACCTTTGCTGGCACCAGAACCGCACCCGCTGCGGGCGTACGCGACGCCTGCTCAGTCCGTCCACCATCATCTGCTTCACCGCACTCGTCCTCGGCCACCGACACCGTATTCGCGGCCGCCGCGTTCGCCGCTTCGGCCAGCTGGCAATTGTTGCTGGCCATCGGCGGAGCGTTGCTCGGACGCGGCGGTGCGACTCCGCTAGGAAAAGACCGTGCTTTCCCTTACCTCCAGGGAAAACGGCGGCTGCACCGAGCGCGGCGCAGCACTCTCGGTACCGGCGAGGCGGCTGTGGATCAGGTCGATCGCGGCCTCGGCGATAGCCGCCTTGTCCGGCGAGATCGTGGTGAGCGCGGGGAGGCTGAACGCGCTCTCCTCGGTGTTGTCGAAGCCGACGATCGCGATGTCCTCGGGCACCCGAAGCCCGTGTTCGGCCGCCGAACGCAAGGCGCCGACGGCCAGCAGGTCGTTGAAGCAGAACACCGCGTCCGGCGGTTCTTCCTGTGCCAGCAAGCGTTTCATCGCGGCCGCTCCCTCGGCGCGGTGATACTTCGCGACCGGTTCCACCAAGGAGTCCGCCGACGGCAAACCAGCGTCCGCCAACGCGGCCCGGTAGCCGGCGAGCCGCAGCGACGACGTCCCGCGCTTGGGATTCGCGCCGATCGCCGCGATCCGCCGACGGCCGAGGGACACCAGATGCGACACCGCGACGTGTGCGGCCCGCACGTTGTCGATCGCCACCCGGTCCAGCGCGACGTCCACCGCGTGCTCGCCCAGCAGCACCAGCGGGATTTTCCCTTCCGCGTCAGGGAAATCGTCCGCTTCGAGCGCTTCGGGATGCACCAGGGCGCCGTCGACCAGATGCGGGCCCAGTGAGTCCACTGTGGCCCGTTCCCGGTCGCGAGTCCCTTGCGTCTGCTCGATCAGCACGCTCCACCCGCGGCGCTGCGCGGCGGTGATCACCAGCCCGGCCATTTCGCCGAAGTACGGAATGCTCAGCTCCGGCACCATCAACGCCAGGAACCCGGTCCGCCCGCGGCGCAGGTTGCGCGCGCCGACGTTCGGCCGGTACCCGGTCGCGGCCAGTGCCTCTTCGACGCGCCGCCGGTTCTCGGGCTTCACGAACGCGTAGCCGTTCACCACGTTCGACACGGTTTTCACCGAAACGCCCGCCAGCGTCGCGACGTCCTTCAGGGTCACGGCCACGCCGACTCCTCATCTCGTCCGCCCAGAGCCCATCACGAGCCCGCGAGGCTCTCGGCACCAGCCCCGACGACCACGTAGTGTAGCGACGTTTTGCCTGTTTACAACGTTGTTCCAACGATGTAAAAATAGCCGGAGCTCGGCGGGTGACGGTCGTCACGCCGCCGAGCGGGTTGCCCCAGTCGTCGGCTGCGAGGAGTCCGCCGTGTCCCCGTCCGTCCCTGCCCGCTTCGCTCTGGTCGCCGGCACCGCCACCGCACTCGTGCTCGCCGGGTGCACCAGCCGCGAGGAAACCCCGGCCGCGCAAAGCAATGGCTCCGGCCCGGCCGCCTCGGCCGCGTCCGCCGCGCCGACCGCCGACGGCTGCACCATCGACAAGACCGGGTACCCGAAACTCGATCCGAAGACCGCGATCGTCGGCTTCTCCCAGTCGGAGAAGGAGGCGAACCCGTTCCGGATCGCCGAGACGCAGTCCATCCGCACCGAGGCGGGCAAGCTCGGCATTCCGGCCGACCA
This sequence comes from Amycolatopsis rubida, assembly GCF_900115345.1. Taxonomy (GTDB): domain Bacteria; phylum Actinomycetota; class Actinomycetes; order Mycobacteriales; family Pseudonocardiaceae; genus Amycolatopsis; species Amycolatopsis rubida. The sequence goes on from NZ_FOWC01000004.1 coordinate 545,668, forward strand.
CCTGCTCACCACGAACGCGCAGAGTGACCTCAACAAGCAGATCTCGGACATCAAATCGCTGCTGGACCGGGGCGCGCAGCTGCTCATCGTGGCCCCGCTGAACTCCGACGGCCTGCAGCCCGCGCTCGACGCGGCGAAGGCGAAGAAGGTCCCGGTCGTCACCATCGACCGGCAGGTGACGTCGAAACCGTGCACCGACTACCTCACCTTCATCGGGTCCAACTTCATCGAACAGGGCCACCGCGCGGCCGCCGCGCTGGCGAAGTCCACCGGCGGCAGCGGCAAGGTCGCGATCCTGCTCGGCTCCTCGGGCAACAACGTGACCACCGACCGCACCAAGGGGTTCAAGGACGAACTGGCGAAGACGCCCGGGCTCACCGTGGTCGCCGAGCAGACCGGCGAGTTCGACCGGTCCAAGGGCCAGTCGGTGATGGAGCAGCTGATCCAGAGCCATCCGGACCTCACCGCGGTGTACGCGGAGAACGACGAGATGGGCATCGGCGCGGTCAACGCGCTCAAGACCGCGGGCAAGAACCCCGGCAAGGACGTGAAGGTCGTGTCCGTCGACGGCACCCGCAACGCGGTGCAGCTGATCGCCGACGGCAGCTACAACGCGGTCATCGAGTCCAACCCGCGGTTCGGGCAGCTGGCGCTCCAGACGCTGCAGCAGTTCGAGGACGGCAAACCGATCCCGCCGAGCATCGTCATCACCGACGACTCCTACGACGAATCGAACGCGGCCCAGAAGGTCGGGAACGCGTACTGATGACGAGCACGGCCGACACTCAGGTGGCGACCATGACCGCACCGGTGCTCGAGGTGGCCGGGGTGACCAAACGGTTCCCCGGCACCGTGGCCCTCGACGACGTCTCCTTCAGCCTGCGCCGCGGCGAAGTCCACGCGCTGGTCGGGGAAAACGGCGCGGGCAAGTCCACGTTGATCAAGGTCCTCACCGGCGTGTACCGGCCGGACGAGGGACAGGTGCGCCATCTCGGCGAACCGGTCGAGTTCCGCAGGCCGATCGACGCGCAGCGCGCCGGGATCTCCACCATCTACCAGGAGGTCAACCTCGTTCCGCTGATGAGTGTGGCGAGCAACGTCTTCCTCGGCCGGGAACCGCGCACCCGCACCGGATTGATCGACTGGTCCACAATGAACGAGCAGGCGCGTGAACTGCTCAGCGGGTACGGGATCGACACCGACGTGCGGCGTCCGCTGCACACGCTCGCGGTCGGTGCGCAGCAGATGGTCGCGCTGGCTCGCGCGGTGTCCACAAAGGCCGGTGTCGTCGTGATGGACGAGCCGACGTCGTCGCTTGAACCGCGCGAAGTGGACACCCTGTTCGAAGTGCTGGCCCGGCTGCACGCCGACGACATCGCGGTGCTCTATGTGAGCCACCGAATGGACGAGCTGTACCGGGTGTGCGAAAGCGTCACGGTGTTGCGCGACGGCCGAGTGGTCCACAGTGGAGCACTGAAGCCATTGCCGCGCATCGAACTGGTGTCGATGATGCTCGGCCGGGAGATCCGCCAGATCCGCGCTGAGGGCGTCACCGCGTTCGGCGAGGAGCATCATGCGGAGAAGGAACCGTTGCTGCGGGCCTCTCATCTATCCGGCGGGAACAAACTGCACGACGTTTCGGTGAGCGTGCGGCCGGGCGAGGTCGTCGGACTTGCTGGGCTGCTCGGATCCGGCCGAAGCGAGACCGCACGAGCTGTGGTCGGAGCCTTCCCGCTCGACGGCGGTACTGTGCTGCTGGCCGGGAAGCCGTTGAAGCGCGGGAAAATCTCCGCGGCGATGCGGGCTGGGATCGCACTGCTGGCCGAGGACCGCAAGGCGGACGGGATCATTCCGAACCTGTCCGTGCGGGAGAACATCGTGCTCGCCGCGCTGCCGCGACTGTCCACTTTTGGCTTCGTCAGCCGGTCCAAACAGGACCGCGTGGTGAAGACGTTCATGGAACGGTTGCGGATCAAAGCGTCCAGTCCAGAGCAAAAGGTGTCCGAGTTGTCCGGCGGCAACCAGCAGAAGGTCTTGCTGGCGCGCTGGCTCGCCACCGGACCGAAAGTGCTGCTGCTGGACGAGCCCACGCGCGGCATCGACGTCGGAGCCAAGGCCGAGGTGCAGGCGCTCATCGATGAACTGGCGCAGGACGGGCTCGGCGTGCTGCTGATTTCGTCCGAGTTGGAAGAGATTCTCGACGGCGCGGACCGGGTGGTCGTCCTGCGCGAGGGCAGCGTCGCCACCGAACTGGCCGGCGACGCGGTCACCGAAGACAACGTGCTGGCGGCGATAGCCGCAGGGGGTGACAACGATGTCGACCGCGACACTGATCAGACCTGACCGTGCCCGCGTCACGAGCTGGCTGCAGAACTACGGCGTCTACCTGGCCGTGGTCGTGCTGCTGCTGTTCAACATCGCGTTCACGCAGAACTTCCTCTCCGCGGCCAACTTCCGCACGCAATTGGTACAGGCCGCGCCGGTGTGCATCGTCGCGCTCGGCATGGCGCTGGTGATCGGCACCGAGGGCATCGACCTGTCGGTGGGCTCGGTGATGTCGGTCGCCGCGGCGCTCGTCCCGCTGTATCTCGGGGCCGGGCCGCTGATGGTGCTCGTGGTCGCGCTGATCGCCGGGGTGGCTTCCGGTCTGTTCAGCGGATTTCTGGTGGCCCAGCTCGGCATTCAGCCGATCATCGCGACCCTGGCCTTGCTCGTCGGCGGTCGCGGGCTGGCGCTCGTGATCGCGCACGGGCAACTGGTGCAACTGCACAACCCGGACTTCCTCGCGCTCGGCACCGGCGACGTGCTCGGTGTGCCGATCATGGTCCTGGTAGCCGCTGTCCTCTCGGTGCTGGCCGGCTTGCTGGTGCGGCGCACCACATTCGGGCGGCACCTGGTCGCAGTCGGCGGCAACCGTCCCGCGGCGACACTCGCCGGACTTCCGGTGAAACGCGTCCTGATCGGCGTGTACGCCATGTCCGGCGCGCTGGCGGCAATCGCTGGCGTGCTGTCCACCGCGCGACTCGCCGCGAGCGATCCCAACGACCTCGGCCTGCTGATGGAACTGTCCGCGATCACCGCGGTGGTGGTCGGCGGAACTCCGCTCACCGGCGGCCGCGTGCGCGTGCTCGGTACGGTGTTCGGCGCGCTGCTCATGCAATTGGTGCACGCCACGCTGATCAAGCACAACCTGCCCGATTCCGCCGCGCAAATGGTGCAGGCCGCCATCATCGTCGCCGCGGTGTACGTCGCCCGGGAACGGAGCACGCGATGATCGCGACCACCGCCGCCCCGCCGTCGGAACGCGGCGCGGCGTTCGCGGCAGTCCTGCAACGCCAAGGCGCGGCCGTGGTACTTGTGCTCGGCGTGGCTGCCGCGTGGTTCGCCTTCCCGCGCTTCGGATCCGCGGACAACCTGCGCGACCTCGCGCTGCAAAGTTCTTTCCTGGCGGTAATCGCGCTGGGCATGACTTTTGTGATCATTTCCGGCGGGATCGATCTGTCCGTCGGCTCGGTGTACGCACTCGGCGGCGTGCTGGCCGCGTACGGTTCCCGATACGGTCTGGTCGTCGCGATCCTGCTGCCACTAGTCGTTTGCGGACTGATCGGGTTCATCAACGGCCTTCTCATCGCTCGCACGAAGATGGCACCGTTCATCGTCACGCTCGCCTCGCTGTTGTTCGCTCGCGGCCTCCTGCTGGCATTGACCAACGAGGGCGCGACAACGTACAAAGTGGAGCCGGGTTCGGCGTTGCTCTGGCTGGGACAAGGCAAGATCTTCGGCGTCGGCGTACCGGTGTATCTCGCGCTGGTCCTTTTCGGACTCGGTGGACTGCTGCTGCGCCGGACCCGGTTCGGCCAATCGGTATTCGCACTCGGCGGCTCGGAACAGTCCGCGTTGCTGATGGGTCTTCCGGTGGCCCGCACCAAAATCACCCTCTACGCCCTCAGCGGCACGCTCGCCGGATTCGCCGGCGTGCTCACCGCGGCGTACCTGCAATCGGGCGTCACCGTGCTCGGCGTCGGCACGGAACTGGATGCGATTTCCGTCGTGGTCATCGGCGGAACGCTGCTCACCGGCGGCGCGGGAACCGTCATCGGCACGCTCGTCGGCGTGCTGCTGAAGACGCTGATCCAGAACGTCATCAACCAGGTCGGCACTCTCGATTCCAACTACCAGACGGTGGTCAGCGGCGCGTTCCTGCTGGTCGTCGTCGTGATCCAGCGGCTGCTGGCCCGCTCCCGCCGATCCTGACCCGCGCAGTTCCCCCTTCGGATCCACCTGTTAGTAGGAGGTTCGACGATGGTCCGTCCTGCCCGCAGACCCGGCCGTTTGGCCACGGTAGCCGCCGCGCTCGCCGTGGCCGTGTCCGGGTTGTCGAGTGTCCCCGCCGCCGCGGCCGATCCGCCGCAGTGGCACCGCCTCACCCCTCCCCTGACCACCCCGTGGACCAACCAGGTCTCGCCGGGCAACGCCCTTCCCGAATACCCGCGGCCGCAGATGACCCGTGACAACTGGCAAAACCTCAACGGCGTCTGGGAATTCTCCGCCGCCAAACCAGGCGACTCCCCGCCGGTCAACCGCAGTCTCGGCGAACGCATCCTCGTGCCTTACCCGGTGGAATCCGCGCTGTCGGGAATCATGCGGCACGAAACGTCGATGTGGTACCGGCGGACGTTCCAGGTGCCGAAGAACTGGCACGTCGGCGGGCGGGGCGAGCGGCTGATCCTGCACTTCCAAGCGGTCGACTACGACACCACGGTCTGGGTCAACGGCCATCAGGTCGCCCGCCACACCGGCGGTTACGACGCGTTTTCCGCGGACGTCACCAATGCGTTGAGCACCGGGAAAGACCAGGAAGTCGTCGTCGGCGTCACGGACCCCAACGACGCGGGCGGGCAACCGCTCGGCAAACAGCGCGAGCCCGGCGACGGAATCTTCTACACCCCGACGTCCGGCATCTGGCAGACCGTCTGGATGGAGCCGGTGACCCCGGCCTCCATTTCCCGGGTCGACACCACTCCCGACGTCGCCACCGGCTCGGTCACCGTCAACGCCGTAGTGGGCGGACCGGTGAAACAACGCGTGCAAGCCGTCGCCTACGACCATGGCCGCATCGTCGGCTTCGCGTCCGGACCGGCGAACACTCCGTTGAGACTCAAGGTGAACAAGCCGCACCTGTGGACGCCCGACGATCCGTTCCTGTACGACCTGCGTGTCTCACTGACCTCCGGGGACAGTGTCGGCTCGTACTTCGGCCTGCGGTCGGTCTCGATCGGCAAGACCGCCGACGGCAAGCAACGGATGATGCTCAACGGCAAGTTCGTGATGCAATTAGGCCCGCTGGACCAGGGTTTCTGGCCGGACGGCATCTACACCGCGCCCACCGACGCGGCGCTGAAGTTCGACCTGGAGCAGGAAAAGGCGCTCGGGTTCAACATGGTGCGCAAGCACATCAAGGTCGAGCCGGACCGCTGGTACTACTACGCGGACAAACTCGGCCTGCTGGTGTGGCAGGACATGCCCGCGATGAAGGACGACATCGAAGCGACACCCGCGGCTCAGGCCACCTTCGAGTCCGAGCTGCACCGGATGATCGACCAGCACCGGAGCTTCCCGTCGATCGTCACCTGGGTCCCGTTCAACGAAGGCTGGGGCGACTACGCCGTCGGCCGGATCGCCGACCAGGTCAAGGCCTGGGACCCGACGCGGCTCGTGGACGCGGAGTCCGGCGTCAACTGCTGCCGGTCCGAACCGGACAGCGGCCGCGGCGATCTCTACGACGACCACACCTACACCGGCCCCGGAACCCCGGTTCCAGACGCTAACCGTGCCGCGGTCGACGGCGAATACGGCGGCCTGGGCCTGAAGGTCGACGGACACCAGTTCGACCCGGCCGGCAGTTTCGCCTACGAGATGGAACCGGACAGCGCCACGCTCACCCGTCGCTACGCCGAACTTCAGCAACGCCTCCTGCTCGCCGGACGGCAATGCGGGGTGTCGGCAGGTGTGTACACGCAGACCACCGACGTGGAAAAGGAGGTCAACGGCTTCTTCACCTATGACCGTCAGGTGAAGAAGATGGACTTCGCCGCCGTCCGGGCCGCGAACCTGTCCGTGATCAAGGGGGTCGACGGCTCGCCGCAACAGGGTCCGGTGATCCCGCCAGGCACCCCGGGCATCGACGGAATCGCCGCGTACCCGTTCGACGAGAACAGCGGCACCAAGGCAGCGGACACCGTGGGCCACCACGACGCAACGCTCGTCGGCGGCGCTTCCTGGACCGCCGGCCACAGCGGTTCGGCACTGGCGGTGAACGGCTCCGGCCAGTACGCGGACGCCGGTGCGCCGCTGGTGAAGACCGACCTGAGCTACAGCGTCGCCGCATGGGTCAAGTTCAACGCGGTCGGCGACGGTTTCCAGACCGTGGCGAGCCAGGACGGGAACGACCACAGTGCGTTCTTCCTGCAGTACTCCGGCGCGGACCACAAGCTGGCGTTCAGCTTCGTGGGCACGCGAGCCCTCGCCCCGATGACGCCGGAAGCCGGACGCTGGTACCACCTGGTCGGGGTTCGAGATGCCGCTACTGGGCAACTGGCCTTGTACGTGGACGGTCAGCTGGCGGCGGCGAAGAGCGTCTGTCTCGGCGAGGCGTCCACCGGGCACACCGTGATCGGGCGCGGGAAGTACGGCGGCAACCCGGTCGACTTCCTCAACGGGGCGGTGGATCAGGTGCATCTGTACGACCGGGCGCTGTCCGCTGCGGAGGTGGCGAAGCTCTACGCTTCCTGACGGCTGCCAGAAAGCGCCTGGACCTGCGAGTTCGCGGGTCCAGGCGCTTCTTTTCCCCGGTGCCGGGATCGATACGATTGGGCGCACACAACAGGACCGAGCCCTGAGGAGCCAACCGACGCGACCTCCGCCCCGCCGGACGCATTGGCTCCCGACGGCATCCGCCACCGGGTAGCGCGGTAGCGACGGAAGTGCTCGCGCCCTGGGTGTGGGTGCTCAGCCTGCCTCTCGTCGCGGCCCGCTGGTGGGAATCACCGATTCTCTGATCCCCATGGCGGTGTCATCGTGCGCGGAGCGAACGCGGAAAGCGGGACAGCCACCACGTCACCGACCGCACGGTCGTCTCGTGCTGCTCGTCGGCGGCGCGCAATGGTCGGCGGTGGCGGCTATCTAAGCCTCGCCTGGGACCTCCCGCTTCGCCCGCACCCGCCGATAACTCCAGATCAGCAACGCGAACAAAATCAAGCTGGACAGAATCAGACTGGTCCCGGTGCTCCACCCGCTCAACGGCAGCGACCGCACCGTCCCCCACACGATTCCCGCGGCCAGCAGGGCCAGCCCGGCCAGCACCGAACCGGCGATCCGCAGCGGCGAGGACACGCTCTCCTCCGCGGCTTGCATCGCCCGCGTCCGCACCGGGTCGACAAATCGCTGCAGCGCCGGGAACTCCGAGGCCAGCACCAGCAGCCCGGCCAGCACCAGCAGCAACCCCGGTCCCGGCAGCACGAGCAGCACGACTCCGACGATCACCAGCACCCCGCCGACGACCGAGAGGAGCACCCGGCGCACTGGCTTGCCCAATCCCATCAGGTCAGTGTGCCGCCGGGCTCGCGGTACTGCCAGCCGGACTGTCCATACTGGACCCCGGCGGCGGACCCGCCGGTTTTTGTCGGTGCCGGGTGCTTAGCTGCTCAGCGTGGCCGAATCACTGCCCGACCTCATCCGCCGCTGGCAGGCGGGATGGGGCGTGTCCCGAGGATTCCGGCCCGCCGAAGAAAGCCGCGGCGGGCTGCGCGTCCTGCTCGAACAACCGGATCGGCATCGCGAGGTCATCGCGTTGTCGGCCGAACCCGACGTCCTGCGCGGCCTCGTCGAGGAGGTCGCCGCAGCAGAACGCCCGACCTGGCTGAGCGTGCCCGCAAACCGGCCGGAAGAAGCCGAAGCGATCGTGCGCGAGGCTGGGCTGAAGCTGCGGGACGGGCGCGAAGCGCTCATGACCATTCCGCTGCGCCGGCACCCACCGCGTCCGGCCCCGCCGCCCTACACGGGTGCGACCACCATGAACGGGGCGGTGTGCGAAACCGTGCTGCGACATCCCGATGCGGGCGTCGCGGCGCGAGGAACCGTGGCCGTGGTCGGCACTGACGCGATCGCGGACCGGATCGAAACCGTCCCGGACCATCGCCGCCGCGGTCTCGGCAGCGTAGTGATGAGTTCGCTCGCGGAAAACGCCGTGGCGCGTGGCGCGACCACCGGGATCCTCATGGCCACCGCGGACGGGCACCAGCTGTACTCAGCGCTGGGCTGGAGCACGCGCGCTACCGTCCTCATCGCCCAGAGCCCGGCAGGCTGAGATGGAATGGCTCACCGACACCCGAACGTCCTACGACGCCGTGGCGGAGGACTACGCCACGTTCGTCCGCGACGCGCTCGGCGAACAGCCGTATCTGCTTGCCGCACTGCGGTTGTTCGCCGAACAAGTCGCCGACGGCCCAGTCGCCGACGTCGGCTGCGGCCCCGGCCAGATAACCGCCCATCTCAACAGCCTCGGCATAGCCGCGTACGGCATCGACCTCTCCCCCGGCATGATCGCGGTCGCCCGGCGGGACTATCCAACCCTGCGGTTCGAGGTCGGTTCGCTGACCGATCCGCTGCCGACCGCGGCGCTGGCCGGGATCGTGGCGTGGCAGTCGGTCATCCACCTGCCCGACGACCTGCTCCCGGCCGTCCTCGCGAATTTCCGTCAAGCACTGCGTCCGGACGGAGTACTTCACCTGCTCTTCCAGGTCGGCGACGAAACCCGGCTCAAAACCGAGGGCTACGGCGGCCACCCGATGCAGGTCCAGGTCCACCGCCGCCCGCGAGAACGCATGACGACGTGGCTGCGCGACGCCGGGTTCGCCGTCGAGGCCGAGCTGCTCCTCAACCCCGAAACCCCGGCGCCGCAGGCACTCTTGACCGCTAGGAGCCGCCGTCAGTGACCAGCCAGCAACTGCTCGAACGACAGCGACGCGTACTCGTCGTCCGGCTTCGCCTCGGGTGCCGCCGCGACCAGTTGCGCCAGCTCGCGGCCAGCCCGCTCCACGCGCTGCTGCAACGCACCCGTCGCCTCGACGCTGCCCCAGTCCGACGACGCCGCGTACACACCGGTCGCGACCATGGCCGCGCGAAGGTAGGCGAAGAGCGGCCGCAGCGCGAAGTCGAGCGCGAGCGAATGCCGTTCCGTACCGCCCGTCGCGGCGAGCAGCACCGGCTTGCCGTCGAGCGCTTCCTTGTCCAGCACGTCGAAGAACGATTTGAACAGCCCGCTGCAGGAAGCGGTGAACACCGGCGTCACGGCGATCAGGCCGTCCGCACGCGTCACGGTGTCGATCACTTCCCGCAGCTGCGGGCTGGGGAACCCGGTGAGCATGTTGTTGGTGACGTCCACCGCGATGTCGCGGAGTTCGAAGACCTTCACCGTCACGTCGTCGTCGACCAGCGCGGCGCGGGTGGCCTCGGCCAGCCGGTCGGCCAGCAGCCGCGTCGACGACGGCTGGCTCAAGCCCGCGGTGACCACGGCAATGGTGCGTGCAGTCATGACCTCTCCACTAATCCGGCGAAACCCAGGTCAAGCGGTGACGGACTGGGCTTCGCGAGCCGCCTTGAGCGATTCGTGCGTGGGCGCGTCCGGCACGTGCGCCGGGCGCTTCGCGTCCAGTTCCTCGCGCAGCACCGGCACCACCTCTTCGCCGAGCAGGTCGAGCTGCTCCAGCACGGTCTTCAGCGGCAGGCCGGCGTGGTCCATCAGGAACAGCTGGCGCTGGTAGTCGCCGAAGTGCTCGCGGAAGGTCAGCGTCTTGTCGATGACCTCCTGCGGGCTGCCGACGGTCAGCGGCGTCTGGTCGGTGAAGTCCTCCAGCGACGGGCCGTGCCCGTAGACCGGGGCGTTGTCGAAGTACGGCCGGAACTCGTTCCACGCGTCCTGCGACTTCGGCCGGATGAACGCCTGCCCGCCGAGCCCGACGACGGCCTGGTCGGCTTTGCCGTGCCCGTAGTGCTCGAAGCGCTGCCGGTAGAACGCGATCAGCTGCTGGAAGTGCGAGGTCGGCCAGAAGATGTGGTTCGCGAAGAACCCGTCGCCGTAGTAGGCGGCCTGTTCGGCGATCTCCGGGCTGCGGATCGAACCGTGCCACACGAACGGCGGCACGCCGTCGAGCGGGCGCGGCGTCGAGGTGAAGCCCTGCAGCGGGGTGCGGAACTTGCCCTGCCAGTCGACGACCTCCTCGCGCCAGAGCTGGTGCAGCAGCGCGTAGTTCTCGACGGCCAGCGGGATGCCCTCGCGGATGTCCTTGCCGAACCACGGGTAGACCGGGCCGGTGTTGCCGCGGCCCATCATCAGGTCGAGCCGCCCGTCGGCCAGGTGCTGCAGCATGGCGTAGTCCTCGGCCAGCCGCACCGGGTCGTTGGTGGTGATGAGGGTGGTCGACGTCGAGAGGACGATCTTCTCCGTCCGCGCCGCGATGTTCGAAAGCAGCACCGTCGGGTTCGCCGGCGCGGCGAACGGCGGATTGTGGTGCTCTCCGACAGCGAAGACGTCGAGACCGACCTCTTCGGCCTTGAGCGCGATCTTGACCATCGCCTTGATGCGCTCGTGCTCCGAGGGCGTGACGCCCGTGGTGGGGTCGGTCGTGACGTCGCCCACCGAGAAGATTCCGAACTGCATGACCGCTCCCTAGCCGGTTGCCTCTTACCTTGCTTGTCGGCACAACTACTCGCGTGGAAGATGTATTCCTACGGGACTATACCGGTGACCTGGGACACGCTCCAGGACGCCGTCCGGGGCGCAGCGGCCAGTTCCTGTCAGGGGGTGCGGATATCCTGCAGTACGGTGACGGCCCGGGGCCCCTGCTCCGGCCGCCTGTTTGCCCACCGAACAGCACGCCTCGATCCGGGAGAACGACCTCGTGACTGCTGAGACTCTGTACGGGGCCGACGACCTGACCCACCTCGAAGGACTTGAGGCGGTCCGCAAGCGCCCCGGGATGTACATCGGCTCCACCGACAGCCGAGGCATCAACCACCTCTTCTCCGAGGTCGTCGACAACTCGACCGACGAGGGCGTGGCAGGCCACGCCACGCGCATCGTCGTCACGCTCCACGCCGACGGCAGCGTCCAGGTGGACGACGACGGCCGCGGCATCCCCACCGGCGTCCACGCCAAATCCGGCCTTTCCGGCGTCGAACTGGTGCTGACCCGGCTGCACGCCGGCGGCAAGTTCGGCGGCTCCGGGTACAAGACGTCCGGCGGCCTGCACGGCGTCGGCGCTTCGGCGGTGAACGCGCTGTCGCACCGCTTCGACGTCACGGTGAAGCAGGACGGCAAGGTGCACCAGATGTCGTTCGCGCACGGCGTGCCCGGCGTGTTCGACGGCCCCGGCCCGAAGGCGAAGTTCACCCGCCGCTCCGGGCTCAACCTCGTCGGCAAGATGAAGCGCGGCGAGCGCGGCGGCACGTCGATCCGCTACTGGTACGACGCGCGGTACTTCGAAACCGGCGCGGCGCTGGACGTCGAGGGCGTGCGCACGAAGCTGCGCAACACCGCGTTCCTCGTGCCAGGCGTCACGTACGTGCTGCGCACCACGTTCGAGGACACCATCAACGAGGAGACCTTCCACTTCCCGAACGGGCTGGCGGACATGGTCGACTTCCTCGCCCCGGACAGCGAAAAACCCGTCTGCGGCACGCTGATGATCACCGGCGAGGGCACGTACAAGGAGAACGCGGCGGACGCCAACGGCGTCATGCAGTCCAATGTGGAGCGACACGCCGAGGTCGAGGTCGCGCTGCGCTGGGGCACCGGCTACGAGCGCACCGTGGAGTGCTTCACCAACACGATCCGCAACGTGCACGGCGGCACGCACCGGCGCGGCTTCGACCGCGCGGTCACCCGGGCGCTGCAGGACGTGATCGGCAAAACGCGCGGGCTGCTCAAGGCGAAGGAGGACCCGCCGACCACCGAGGACGTGCTGGAAGGCATGACCGCGGTGATCCACGTCCGGCTGCCGGAACCGCAGTTCACCTCGCAGACCAAGGACGAACTGTCGACCGCGGGCATCACGCGCGTCCTCCAGGGCATCGTCGACAAGCAGCTGCGTGCCTGGACCGAGGACCGGAAAACCAAGTCCGAGGCCAAGATCGTGCTGCAGAAGGTGGTCGACGCGGCGCGCGTACGGCTCACCCAGAAACAGCAGAAAGACGCCGCCCGGCGCAAAACCGCGCTGGAAGGCGCCGCGATGCCGCCGAAGCTGGTCGACTGCCGCACCACCGGCGTCTCGCGCAGCGAACTGTTCCTGGTGGAGGGCGACAGCGCGCTCGGCTGCTTTACCGGAGACACGCGAGTAGCGCTTGCCTCAGGCGCCAGCCGCTCCTTCGCGGAGCTCGCCGAAGACTGGAAAGCAGGCATCACTCACTTCGGCTACACCACGAACAAGGCCGGCCGTGTCGTCCTCGCACCGCTCGTCGAGCCTCGAGTGACCAAGCAAGGCGCGGAACTGGTCCGCGTCACGATCGACAACGGCGAATCCGTGCGCTGCACTCCCGATCATCTCTTCCGGCTGCGGGACGGGTCGTATCGACGCGCGGACGCCCTGGCGCCCGGCGACTCTCTGATGCCGCTTTACCGATCCGTCTCGTCCGCCGCCGGAGGAGACAAGCTCAACGGCTACGAACGCGTCTGGATGAACGACCGCTCGGAGTGGGTGTACACGCATTACCTCGCGGACGCCTACAACCTGCGGCACGGTCACGACGACTCGGCGAACGGCAACGTCCGGCACCACATCGACGTGAACAAGCGGAACAACGATCCCCGCAACCTCCGCCGCATGACGTGGGAAGACCACGCCGCCCCGCGCGCGTCGATGATGGGAGACCACGTCCACGAGGGCTATCGTGCCTGGCTGGCCGAAGGCGGCTTGGAATTCAAGTCGGCGATGCTGTCGCGCGAGTGGGAGGACCCGGCCTTCCGCACGGCGTGTCTCGCCCGGCTGGCCGCGCTCACCAACGATCCGGACTTCCGGAAGCGGCTCGAAGAAGGTTTCCAAACCTGGTATGGCGGGCTCAACGCCGAGGAGAAGGCGGCTTACGCGGAACGCGTCCGTGCGTTCTTCGCTGAGCCGGGACGGCGCGAGGAGTGGAGCGAACGGTCCGCCCGGCAGTGGCAGGACGAATCGCTGCGGTCTTGGCGCGCGCAGAAGACGATCGAGCAGTTCTCGTGCCCTGGGGAACGGGAACGGCAGCGGGCCGCGGTCGTCGCCTGGCACGAGGAGCATCCCGAGGTCGGAGAGCAGCACTCCGAGCGGATGAGTGCTCCGGAGACGGGACATCTCGATAAGGTTCAGGCAGGTCGCGCCGAGTACGTCGCGTCCGTTCCCCGCACAGAGCGGGTGGCCAGGCAGCACGACGGGCGGCGGAATGCGGCGTTGAAGCGTCTGTCCGCAATGCTGTCCTGCACAGACGCCGAACTAGGCACCGCCTACGACGCACACCGCAAGACCACCGCGAAGCCCGGCTTGCGCTTCGGACGGTTGCTCGCGCATTTCGACGGTGACTACACCCGGCTTCGCGAGGCCGCGAAAAACGCCAACCACAGCGTTGTCAGCGTTGAACCGCTCACTGAGACGGCAGACGTCTATGACCTCACCGTCGATGGTTATCACAACTTCGCCCTCGAATCCGGCGTGTTCGTTCACAACAGCGCGCGGATGGCGCGAGTGTCGGAGTACCAGGCGCTGCTGCCGTTGCGCGGCAAGATCCTCAACGTGCAGAAGGCGTCGCTGGGCGACACGCTGAAGAACGCCGAGATCGCGTCGATCGTGCAGGTGCTCGGCGCGGGAACCGGCCGCACGTTCGACCTGTCGACGATGCGCTACGGCCGCGTGGTCCTGATGGCGGACGCGGATGTCGACGGTTCGCACATCCGCACCCTGCTGATCACGCTGTTCGCGAAGTACATGCGCCCGGTGATCGAGGACGGCAGGCTGTACGCGGCCATGCCGCCGCTGCACAAGATCACCACGAAGGGCCGCGGTTCGGAGACCATCTTCACCTTCACCCAGCGCGAGATGGAACAGAAGGTCGCCGAACTCGAAGCGGCAGGCAAGACGGTCGTCACCCCGGTGCCGCGGTTCAAGGGCCTCGGCGAGATGGACGCCGACGAACTGTGGGAAACCACGATGAACCCGGCGACGCGCTCGGTCCGGCGGATCACGCTCCAGGACGTCGAGGCCGCGGAGCTGGCGCTGGAACTGCTGATGGGCGAGAAGGTCGAGCCGCGGCGCAACTGGCTGGTCGAATCGTCCGACCGCGTCGACCGCGACGCCATCGACGTCTGAGTTTTCCGTTCGTTCCCAAGGAGTTGTGAGCCATGGCTCGCCGTAGCAAGACCCCGGTGACCCGGGTCGACCCGAGCGCGTTCGACTCGCCGGGCGCACAGGTTTTCGACAACCCGCTGAAGACGGAGATCGAAGACTCGTACCTGGAGTACGCGTACTCGGTGATCCACTCGCGCGCCCTCCCGGACGCACGGGACGGCCTGAAGCCGGTGCACCGCCGGATCCTGTTCTCGATGAACGAGAACGGCTACCGCCCGACGCACGCGTACGTGAAGTCGTCGCGCGTGGTCGGCGATGTCATGGGCAAGTACCATCCGCACGGCGACGTGGCGATTTACGACGCGATGGTCCGGCTGGCGCAGGACTTCTCGATGAACGCCCCGCTGATCGACGGACACGGAAACTTCGGCAGCCCGGACGACGGACCGGCAGCGAGCCGGTACTGCCTGACCGGCGACACCCGGATCCGCCTCGCCGACGGCTCCAGCCCGCGCATCGCCGACGTGGTGAACCTGCCCGCCGATTCCGAGGCCGACGCCGACTTCGAGGTGCTCGACAAGGACGGCAAGGCGGTCCAGGTCGACAAGGTCTTCAACTCCGGGGTGCACCCGACCGTCCAGATCACGACCAAGTCCGGCTTTTCCCTCCGCGGCAGCGAAAACCACCCGGTGCTGTGCCTGGAAGCGCCGATGGGCGTGCCGATGTTCCAATGGCGGCAACTCGACGAGGTCAAACCGGGAACCGTCGTCTGCCTCGCCCGCAACGCATGGACGCAGGTGGTCCCGACCTCACACGAGTACAACCTCGGCATCCTTGCCGGGGCTTGGGTGTCCGGAGGCTTCGCGAGCGAGAACCGCGCCGGGTTCAACAACACCGACGAGCATTTCTTCGGCGAGGTCCTGCACGCTTACGACCAGGTGGTCGGTGGCAAGCGCTACGTGTCGGAACGCACGACGCGACGAGACCGCGAACGGATCCGCGAACTCGACATCCAGGACTGTTCCGGAGCGATGGACGCCTTCCGGGCCAGCCCGCTGGCCGAGTTCATCGGCCACCAGGCCGAGGACAAGGTCGTCCCCGAGTTCGTCTGGAACGCCGGCCCCGGCGTGAAACGCGCGTTCCTGATGGCCGCGTTCGAGGGAGACGGCGGTTGCCGCGTCGCCGTTGACGGCTTCACTGTCCAGTACTCAAGCTACAGCCCGCGGCTCGCCGCTCAGCTTCAGGAAATGCTCGCCGAGTTCGGCGTCATCGCCACCCACCGGCAGTACCCGCGGCCCAACGGTTCGATCGAGCACCGCCTGGTGGTGTCCGGGCTGCGCAACGTCCGCGCGTTCGCTGAACGTGTCGGCTTCCTCAAATCGAAGCAGGCGAAGGTGCGGCAGCTCCTGCAGCAGTCTGTAGTGCGGCCGCACCGGCTCAGCTCGGACAAGGTGCCGTTCGTGGCCGACTATGTGCGCGGCGCACTCGACTTCGATCGTCGTGGCAGCGACCGGAAATGGCTCACCCAGCACAACTTCGACCAGATCGAACGGTGGGAAACCGAGCGGCTCCGGATCATCGACCGGATCAAGGACACCGAGATCCTCGCGACGATCCTGCCGATCATGGATTCTGGCTACCGGTTCGAAGAGGTCGTCGACGCCACTGCCGCGGAACCCGCTGAGGTCTACTCGGTGCGGGTGACTACCGAGGACCACTCATTCCTGGCCGGCGGTTTCGTCAATCACAACACCGAAGCCCGGATGTCGAACGAAGCGATGCTGCTCGTCGGCGAACTCGGCGAGGACACCGTCGACTTCCGGCCGAACTACGACGGTTCGCTCGAAGAGCCATCGGTGCTGCCAGCCGCGTACCCGAACCTGCTGGTCAACGGCACGTCCGGGATCGCGGTCGGCATGGCGACCAACATGATCCCGCACAACCTCGGCGAAGTCATCGGCGCCGCGCGGTGGCTGATCAACCATCCGAACGCCACGCTCGACAAGCTGATGGAGTACGTCCCCGGCCCCGACCTGCCCACCGGTGGCAGCCTGCTGGGACTGGACGAGGTCCGCAAGGCCTACGAAACCGGCCGCGGCGTGGTCCGGATGCGCGCGAATGTCGAGACCGGCCCGCTGGAGGGCAGCCGCGGCAGGCAGGCCATCACGGTCACCGAGCTGCCGTACGGCGTCGGCCCGGAGAAGGTGATCGAGAAGATCACCGACGAGGTCAACAAGTCCAAGCGGCTCACCGGAATCGCGGACGTCAAGGACCTCACCGACCGCGAGAACGGCACCCGGCTCGTCATCGAGTGCAAGGTGGGCGTCAACCCGCAGGCGCTGCTGGCGGATCTGTACCGCCTCACGCCGCTGGAGCAGTCGTTCGGCATCAACAACCTGGTGCTCGTCGACGGACAGCCGCGGACGCTCGGCCTGAAGGCGCTGCTGGAAGTGTTCCTGAAGCACCGCTACGAGGTCGTCACGCGGCGCACGCGCTACCGCCGCCGCAAGCGCGAAGAGCGCCTGCACCTGGTCGACGGTCTGCTGGTCGCGCTGCTGAACATCGACAAGGTCATCCGGCTGATCCGCGAGAGCGAAAACGCGGCCGCCGCGAAGGACGGCCTGATGACGAAGTTCAAGCTGTCCGAGATCCAGGCGACCTACATCCTGGACACTCCGCTGCGCCGCCTCACGAAGTACGACCGACTGGAACTGGAAAACGAGCAGGACAAGCTGCGTGCGGAAATCGCCGAGCTGACCACGATCCTCGAGGACGAGACGGTCCTGAAGAAGCTCGTGTCGACGGAACTGGCGAAGATCGCCAAGGACTTCCCCACCGAACGCCGCACCCGCCTCATCGACGGCGACTTGAAGGAAGTCCTGGCCGCGTCGAAGCCTTCCGGCCCGCTGGAAGTCGCGGACGACCCGTGCCAGGTGATCCTGTCGGCCACCGGTCTGGTCGCCCGCACCGCAGCGGAATCCGAAGAGGCGTCGGAAGTCCGCCGCCGAAACGGCCGCGTAAAACACGATGCCGTGTCAGCCGTCGTACACACCACCGCGCGCGGCCAGGTGCTGCTGGTAACCAGCCGAGGCCGCGCGTTCAAGACAGACGTGCTGCCTCTGCCAGTGCTCCCGGAACAAGCAGGCACTGTCTCCTTGCGCGGCGGCATGGCAGCAAAAGAGCTGGTACCGCTGGAAAAGGGGGAACGCGTCGTAGGCATCGCCCCGCTGGGCGAACAAGCAGGCAACTCGCCAGGCTTGGCCATCGGCACACGCGGCGGCGTAGTGAAGGTGTGCGCCCCCGACTGGCCAGTGCGCTCGGACGAGTTCGAAGTCATCAGCCTCAAGGCCGGCGACGAGGTCGTCGGCGCGACCTGGCTGACCGACGGGAACGAAACCCTGGCGTTCATCTCGTCGGACTCGTCCCTGCTGCGCTTCGCCGCAAGCCTGATCCGCCCCCAAGGCGCCAAGAGCGGTGGCATGGCAGGCGTGAAACTGTCCGCGAACGCCACCGCGGTCTTCTTCGGCGCCATCCGCACCGACGACGAAGAACACGGCGAACCGATGGTCGTGACCGCAACGGGCCAGAGCGTCAAGGTCACGCCCTTCAGCGAATACCCGGCCAAAGGCCGAGCCACCGGCGGCGTGCGAACCCACCGCTTCCTCAAGGGCGAGACCGAAGTCCAGGTCGCCTGGGTAGGCCCCCGCCCAGCAGGCGCGAGCCGCACCGGCGACCCCGTGGAACTCCCGGAAATCGACCTCCGCCGAGACGGCTCAGGCCACGCCCACCCAGGCCCAGAAGTAGTAGGCCACCTCATCGAACGCGGCTAGCACAGCCCCGCCGTCCGTGAGGGGAACCCTGAGGAACTCTGATTCCCTCAGGGTTCCCCTCACGCACCCAGCCGCCGCACCCGGCCCGGCCCAATGCGGTATTGGGGCGCGCCAGACGCACCGAACGCCCACTGAGCACTAGTGCGCGGGATGCCCCGCCGACGAGCCAGCACCCAACTCACCTCGGCAAGCACCGCCGCAGACCGCGCTATCGATTCGAGAACCTCGCTGGGCCCACCACCGACCGCACCGACGCACCCCACCGCCCAGCCGCACCGAGGCACCGAGGCACCGAGGCACCGAGGCACCGAGGCACCGAGGCACCGAGGCACCGACGCACCCCACCACCGACGCACCCACACCACCGACGCACCCACACCACCGACGCACCCACACCACCGACGCACCCACACCACCGACGCACCCACACCACCCCCAACCCCGATACGAAGCCAAAAACACGGCGCGGGGGTGCTTGTCAAGGCATCTTTCCCGCCTTGACAAGCACCCCCGCGCCGTAGTCACACTCAACTTCGGGGTGCCCCACGCAACCACCACCCCCGAAGGGGGCGTCAGCCCTCTTCGGAAAACCGGCCAGCCACCGAAGAAGAAACCAGGCCAGCCACCGAAGCAGCACCCATCACCGATCCGACCGCAACGACGCCGGATCAAACCCCTCCCACTCCTCCGCAGCAGCGGAATCCACAGTGGACTCAACAGAAACAGGAGCGGGAGCAGGAAACCGCCTCTCCCCCAGCCTCTCCCCCCGCAACCGCTGAAACTCCTCCACCGTCATCCCAGGGTCGTCATCCGAAGAACGAGCCGGAGCCGCCCGCCCAGACAACGCCTCCACCAGCAATCCAGCCTCCTCCCCCAGCAGCAACCCCACCCGGTTGTAACAATCCTGCTCAGCCTCAGCCATCGCCACCCGCACGGCCTCAAGCACCAAAGCCGAAACCCGGGACGGATCCGCCGATACCAGCGAAGGCGCGAGCCACAACCGCTTCAACGCCCCCAACGCATCCACCGTCACCTCAACCGACCCGTCCAAGGCATGAGCCGACCCCCGCGCCTCCGCCATCAACGAGGCGACCTGGCCCACCGCGGCCTCGCGAGACCGAGCCAGTTCGATAAGCTCCCGAGTCTTCACAACACCACCGGCTCTTCGTCGTAAAAATCGGGATCATCCTCAGTCAACGCCGCATACCCCAGCGCAGCCACGGCCTCCGCCCCCAAAACCGGCGACAAGACCTGATGCATCCGATCCCCGGCCCGCCGCTCAGCCCGCCGCGACAACTCCAAGATCTGCGAAGCCACCGCCTCCGACCCACCACGCAACGCAGCCCGCGTCAACGTCAACCCAGTCAGCAATCCCCCAGGCGCGACCTCGACGGAAACCCCGCCAGCAGCAGCCTTCCCGACCACCGGCCCAGCCCGCTCGAACCGGGCGGCAGCCGCCTCCCCGGTCCGGGAGGCCTCCTCCATCACCCGCGCCACGGCGCGATCCAGATCGAATTCAGCCACCACTCACCCCGTAGGCCGGTAAAACCCGATGAACTGCTGTCCGGCGTTGGTCGTCCGGATCTTGCTGATCTGCACCGGATCCCCGGCCTCGACCATCTGCCCGTCGCCGATCACCATCGCGACGTGCCCGGACCACACCACCAGATCCCCGGGCAGCAACTGGTCAAGTGAAGGCACCTCGGCCCCGACAGTCTGCTGCTTGGCCGTCCGCGGCAACTGCAGCCCAGCGTCCTGGTAGGACGTCATGGTCAGCCCGCTGCAGTCGAGCCCCTGCCCGCGCGCGGTCCCGCCCCACACGTACGGCACGCCCAGCTGAGACAACGCCGCCCGAACCGCTTTGGCCGCGGTTTCGTTCGGTGCCATCACGGTTTTCCCGCCCGGCAGGTTGATCCCGACCCCGCTGCCCGGCTGCGGCGGAACGGCCACCGGCAATCGCGGCTTCCCGGCATACCCGCCGCCTCCACCGCCGCCGCTCTCGCCGCCCCCGCCACCACCGTGGCTGGCGTGTGCGCCGTTGTTGTTGAACGCCTGCGGCACCGACGTTGTCGCGCTGCTCGCGGAGGTCGATTCCGACCCGCCGAGCCGCTGTCCCAGCCCGGTCAGCTTCCCGAGCGTCTCCTCGGTGAACGTGGCCGCCTGCCCGGTCAGCTGCCCGATCTTCGTCTGCAGCTGCACCAGAATCTGCCGCGCCGCGGCCGCCCGGCTCTCCGGCGGCTGAATCCCGTTGACCGCGGCCAGCGCCTTCATCGAAGACGCGATCTCCCGCAGGATCTGGTCCCGCACCTGGTCATTGCGGATCTCGCCGACGTGCAGCGTCTCCGCCGCGTCCGCGACCGCCCGCTCGATTTCCGCGCTCTCGTCGAGAAGGTCCTGGACTTCCTTCTCCAGATCCTTCGACGTCTGGACCGCGCGCTCCGAGGTCGCCCCGGAGCTGGCCTGCGCCAGATTCACCCGCTGAGTGCCCGCGTGCTGATTGGCGTGGCCGACGGACGTCTGCAGCGCGACATGCCCGTCGCGCGCGCCGTTGATCGCCGACGGATCGTGCTTCAGCTTCGCGGCGAACTGATTGGTGGTGTCCAGCCCGTTGCGGACCAGATGGTCGACCGGGGCGTTCACGAAAGCCTGCGCATCGCGTCGCCGTGTTCCTGCTCCACTGCGGCGTAGTTGCCCTGCGTGCGCCGAGCGGCCTCGCCGACGTCGTGCCAGCCGCCGCCGAGGGCGTGCATCCGTTCCTGCAACGCCCGCATGCGCGCGCCGTACGCGCCGGCGAACCCGGATTCGTCCCCGATCGCGGAGAACCCGTCGCCGGACAGCGTCACATGCGGGCCGAGGTGCGCTTTCGCCGCGGAACGCACCTCGTCGCCGAGTGGGTCGACCTGCTTCGCGTAGTTCTCGTACGCGCCGTCGTCGACATGAAAACCGGACACAACCCGCCCCTCCCCTGAACCCTGCGGCCCAGGTTAGCGGACGGGTTGTGCCCGGACAGGCGAATTGACCGGATCAGGTCAGCCGCCCAAGATCTTCGCCAGCCAGTCGCCCTGCGCCGGAACGGCCTTGCCGTCGACCGCGACCGTCGGGGTGCCGAAGCCGACCTGGCCGTTGCCGAAGTCCTGCTGCAGTTTCGGGTCGTTCTGGACCTGCTGGAACGCCGTCTGCAGCTGCTGGTCGTAGGTGCCGGCGTTGACCGTCTGCGCGAACTTCGGGTCGCTGATCCCGAGGTCCTGGCCGAGCTTGATCAGCTGGGCCTTGTCGTACCCGCGGCCGCCTTCCTGCGGCTGGTTCTTGAACAGCGCGTCGTGGAACGCGGTGAACTTCTGCTGGTCGGCGGCGGCGAGCGCGGCATTCGCCGAATCGAGCGAGTAACCCGGCGGGTCCGAGTTCTTGTTGAGCAGGATCACCATGTGGTAGCGCACAGTGAGCTGGCCGTCGTTGATCGCCTTCTCCATCCGCGGCCCGAAGTCCTGCTGCAGTTTGGCGCAGTACGGGCACAGGAAGTCGGCGTAGAGGTCGATGGTCTTCGACGCGCCCGGTTTGCCGACCGACACGACGGCCCCGTCGCGCTTCTCGACCACGCCCGGCCCGAGCGACGAGGTCGTGCCCGGCTGGATCGCGCTGTCCTGTGTGGCGTTCTTGCTTGAGTTGATCCAGAGCACGCCGCCGATCACGAGCGCGGCGACCACCACGACGGCGACCACCACCGCGATGATCTTGTTCCGGTCGCTCTTCGAGCCCCGCGCCTGGGCGACCGACCTCGCGGCCGCCGCCTGCTGACGGCTTTTCCGCGCGTTGCGCGCAGCTCCACCCACTGTTCCTAATTCCCTTCCGCGATGCTCTTGGGGTAGTCGTCCGGGTCCTCGCCGGAGTTCCCGGCGTTCCTGCCGTTGCCCCAGCCGAGCCAGCCGTCGACCGAAAACCAGGTGCGCGGCCGGGCGAGCAGCCACACCGCGAGCAGGGCGAAGCCGGTGTCGCGCAGGATCTCCTGCGGGTACTCGGTCTGCCCGGCGGCCACGCGCCCGCCGCCGCCGAAGCAGCCGCAGTCGATGCTCAGCCCGCGCGCCCACGACTGCGCGATGCCCGCGACGAGCACGGCCAGCAGCAGGAGCGACACGCCCGCGACCCAGCGCGTGGCCAGCCCGGCGAGCAGCAGCAGCCCAAGCACCAGCTCCAGCAGCGGCAGCCCGGTGGCGACCGGGCGCACCAGTGCGTGCGGGAGCACGTCGTAGGCCTGCACGGCGATGTACGTCTGCCCCGGATCGGCGATCTTCAGGCCGCCGGACACGAGCCACACGGCAGCCAGCCCGAGCCGGGCCAGCGTGCCGATGGTGTCAAGTACAGGTTGGGGCAGTCGGCGCACGCGCTTAGGCTAGCCGTCTGACCTGAGAACTATGTGAGCAGCCAACCGGCGGAGCGGAGGCACCGATGCGGTTACGCGCAGTGCTCGCTGCCGTGTTTCTGCTGGTCAGCTGCGTCTCTTGCGGAGCTTCGGAGGTATCGAAGGACGATCCGCTTCCCACCCGGGCGCGTGAGGGCGACCACCTGACCATCGGAATCCGGTTCGACGCGCCGGGACTTTCGCAGCGGACCGTCGACGGCAGGCTCGCCGGTTTCGACGTCGATGTCGCTACTTTCGTCGCACGCGAACTGGGGGTCGAACCGGACCGCATCACCTGGCACGAGACCACCCCGGCCCGCCGGGAGACGGACCTCACCTCGGGTGCGGTCGACCTGGTCGTGGCCACCTATTCGATCACCGGCAAGCGGAAACAGCAGGTGGGCTTCGCCGGCCCGTACTTCGTCACCGGCCAGGACCTGCTGGTGCGGCTCACTTCGCCGGACATCACCGGCCCGGAAAGCCTCAACGGCAAGCGGCTCTGCTCGGTCACCGGCTCGACGCCCGCGCAGATGGTGAAGGACAAGTTCGCGCAGCTGGTGAAGCTGGTCGAGTACCCGCGGTATCCGGACTGCGTGACGGCGCTGCTGGCCAACCAGGTCGACGCGGTCACCACGGACGCGGTGATCCTCGCCGGGTACGCCGCGCAGAATCCGGAGCTGCTGAAGGTGGTCGGCCGCCCGTTTTCCACTGAGCGGTACGGCATCGGCCTGCGCAAGGGCGATACCGAGGGCCAGCACGCGGTCGACGACGCCATCCGGAAGATGGTGTCGACCGGGGCCTGGCGGAAGTCGCTGGAGACGAACATCGGGCCTTCGAACTACCCGTTGCCGAATCCACCGGAGATCACCGAGCAGTGACCGACCTAGCCTCGCTGCCGGACCTGCCCGTCCGCGCGGTGCTGCCGTCCGTGCTGAGCGCGCTGGACGACCACGGCACCGCAGTACTCGTCGCCCCGCCCGGCACCGGCAAGACCACGCTCGTGCCGCTCGCGCTGAACCGCGGCGAAGGACGCGTCGTGGTCGCCGAGCCGCGTCGGCTGGCTGCGCGGGCCGCAGCCGGGCGGATGGCCGCGCTGCTGGGCGAAACGGTCGGCGAGACGGTCGGGTACGCGGTGCGCGGCGACCGGAAGGTGTCGTCGCGCACGCGAATCGAGGTGGTCACGTCGGGGCTGCTGGTGCGGCGAGTGCAGCACGATCCCGAACTGGCCGGGGTGTCGACGGTCCTGCTGGACGAATGCCACGAACGCCACCTCGACGCCGATCTGCTGCTCGCGTTGCTCCTCGACGTCCGCGCCGGACTGCGAGACGACCTGCGGCTGCTCGCGACCTCGGCAACGGTCGCGGCTGGACGGCTGGCCGAACTGCTCGGCGACGCCCCGGTGATCACCGCACACGCGCGCACATATCCGGTTGAGCTGAGCTACCGCGCTCCGGCTCGCGGGGAACGCCCAGAAGCCACAGTCGCTTCGGCGATTCGGAAAGCCCTCTCCGAAGGAGACGGTGATGTGCTCGCGTTCCTCCCGGGTGCCGGGGAAATCGCGCGTACGTCGGCGTTGCTGAGTTCGCTGGACGCAGACGTGCTTCCGCTGCACGGACGGCTTTCCGCTGCCCGGCAAGACGAAGCATTGCGGCCACGCGACCGGCGCCGGGTAGTTCTGGCGACCGCCGTCGCCGAATCGAGCCTGACCGTTCCCGGCGTCCGCACAGTCGTGGACTCGGGTCTCGCACGCGTCCCTCGCGTGGACCACCGACGTGGTCTCGCCGGGCTCGCCACGGTGCGAGTTTCGGCTGCGGTGGCGGAACAACGCGCTGGTCGCGCAGGTCGCGAAGCGCCTGGCCGGGCGTACCGATGCTGGCCGGAGCACGAGCAAGCGACGCTGCCCGCGTATCCGGAGCCGGAAATCCGCACCGCCGAGCTGGCGCGGTTCGCGTTGGAACTCGCCTGCTGGTCCACTCCCGACGGAACGGGCCTCGCCTGGTGGGATCCGCCCGGTGAAGGTGCGCTCGCCGCCGCGCGAAGCCTGCTCGTCACGCTCGGCGCGACCACGTCAGACGGTGCTGTCACGCCGCGCGGACAGAAGATGGCCGACCTCGGTCTGCATCCCCGGCTGGCGCGTGCGTTGCTGGACGGCGCTGAGGCGGTCGGTGCTCGGGCAGCGGCGGAAGTGGTCGCGCTGCTCGATACCGGAGCGACGCTGACCGATGTCGAAGCCGAACTGCGACGGCTCCGTTCCGCGCACGACGACGCGGCCCGCCGGTGGCAGCGGGACGCGAAACGGCTGGCCGCGCTGGTCAATTCGCCAGCTTCCGCAGCCCCGGACGCCGCGTTGGTCGTCGCCCTGGCCCACCCGGAACGCTTGGCGCGGCGGCGCCCGGGATCGGCCCCGGTGTATCTGATGGCCAGCGGCACTGCGGCCGAACTGCCCAGCGGCAGCGGCTTGGGCGACGCCGAATGGCTGGCTGTCGCCGAAGCCACCCGCGACCCGGGCCGGGTGCACGGCACCATCCGTCTCGCCGCGACCGCCGACCAGGCATTGGCTATCCGGGCCGCACCGGCCCTGGTGTCCGAAGTGGACGAAGTGCATTGGGACGGCGATGTCGTCGCTAGGCGCGTCCGCCGGCTGGGCGCGATCGTGCTGTCGGAAAAGCCCTTACGCAACCCTGACCCGCAGCTTGTCCACGACGCAGTCGTGGCCGGACTCCGCGCCGAAGGCCTCGGTTTGCTGCGCTGGAGCCAAGACGGCACCCGGCTCCGCGAACGTCTGGCCTTCCTGCACCGCGTGCTGGGCGATCCGTGGCCTTCAATGGACGACAAGGCTCTGCTGTCCGATGTACACAGTTGGCTGGACCTGTCGAGGGTCCGCCGCCGAGCCGATCTGGCCAACGTCGACGCCGGAACCGCCCTGCGCGGTCTCCTCCCCTGGCCCGAAGCCGCGCGGCTCGACGAACTCGCCCCGGACCGGCTTGCAGTCCCGTCCGGTTCGCACTACCGGGTGGACTACCGCGGCGACCAGCCGGTGCTCGCGGTGAAGCTGCAGGAGACGTTCGGCTGGACCGAGACGCCGTCGCTCGCCGACGGCCGCGTGCCGGTGGTGCTGCACCTGCTCTCGCCCGCCGGTCGCCCGGCCGCGGTCACCGCCGATCTCGAATCCTTCTGGCGTACCGGATACGCCGCCGTCCGCGCCGATCTCCGGGGCCGCTATCCGAAACATCCGTGGCCGGAGGACCCCGCGACCGCCAAGCCGACCCGGCACACCACCCGCCGGTCGTGAGTGGCGAGCACGGTGAGAACCGTGCTCGCCACTCACGACCCCACCCAAAGTCAGGGTCGGTCCAGGACGGTCGGCCGATGTCCGCGCACCCCGCGCGGGCGCAGACTTCGCCCTATGATCACGTTTCGCGCATTGACGAAGCGCTACGGCCAGAAAACCGTGGTCAACGGCCTCACCTCGGTCATCGAGACGGGCACGGTGACCGGGTTCCTCGGCCCGAACGGCGCGGGCAAGTCCACCACCATGCGGATGACCGTCGGACTAGACCGGCCAGACTCCGGCGACGCGCTGATCCGCGGCAGACCGTATGCCGAACTACGGTTTCCGCTGCGGGAAGTCGGTGCGCTGCTGGATGCGAAAGCCGTGCATCCCGGCCGCAGCGCGGGCAAACACCTGCTCGCGATGGCGCGCAGCAACGGAATCGCCGCGAGCCGCGTCGAGGAAGTGCTCGCGGCGGTCGGGCTGAGCGACGTCGCGGGCAAGCGCGCCGGGACGTTCTCGCTCGGCATGAGCCAGCGGCTCGGCATCGCCGGCGCCCTGCTCGGCGACCCCGGCGTGCTGATGTTCGACGAGCCGGTCAACGGTCTCGACCCGGACGGCGTCCGCTGGGTGCGGCAGCTGATGCGTTCGCTCGCCGCCGAAGGTCGCACGGTGTTCGTGTCCAGCCATCTGATGAGCGAAATGCAGCTGACCGCGGACCGGCTGCTGGTCATCGGCAAGGGATCGATTCTCGCCGACGCGGCGATCGGCGACTTCATCGCGGGCAACTCGAACCGGTCGGTCGCGGTCCTCGTGCCGGATCCGGCTGGGCGCGCGAAACTCGCGGACTGGCTTCAGGGGAACGGCCGGTCGGTGCTGACCGGGGAGAGCGGCGAACTGCTCGTCGACGAGGCGACCGCGGCCGAGATCGGGGACCTGGCTTACGAACTGGGCGTCCGGTTGCACGGACTTGCCGAGCGGACCGCTTCGCTGGAGCAGGCGTATATGGAACTGACCGCCGGATCGGTGGAATACGGGGTTACGGCATGACGAAGCTGGCGATTTCGGCGGAGTGGACCAAGTTCTGGTCGGTGCGGGCGACGTGGTGGTCGTTGATCGGCGGAGTGCTGCTGATGGCGTTCTACTCCGTCGTCAGCGGGATCTCCCAGCACGCGGGCAGCGATCGGGCGCAATCCGCGCACGGCATTGTCAACGGCGGGGCGATCTATCTGGTCGAGTTCTGCGTGCTCGCGGTCGCGACGTTGTTCGTGACCAGCGAGTACACCAGCGGGTCGATTCGCTCGACGCTGCAATGGGTTCCGGTGCGGGCCCGGGTCACCGCCGCCAAGGCCGCGGTGCTGGTGCCGGTGCTGTTCGGCTACGGCGTGGTCGTCGCCGTGCTGGGCATGGCGGTCGCCTCGGTGCTGATGCGTGGGGCTGGGGGTTCCACGTCACTGTCGCAGGGGGCGGTCACCGCGCTGGGCATGGGCGCGTATTTCGCGCTGCTCGGCGTGCTGTGCCTGGGGATTTCGTTCGTGCTGCGCAGCGCGGCGGGCACGTTGGTGGTGGTGATCGTGCTGCTGCTGCCGTTGCCGATGCTGATGTCGTCGTACGTGTTCCCCGCGGCGATGGACTACTTCCCGGCCTTCGCGGGCATGAACGCGATGGTGCCGCCTGGCGACGTGAACCCGCTGCTGGGCAGCGTGCCGCCCTACGGGCCTTGGGCCGGCGTGCTGGTCTGCCTCGCCTGGGCGGCCGCCGGGATCGGTGCCGGGACCGCACTGCTGAACCGCCGCGACGCCTGATCAGGCGTGCGGCAGCCCCAATCCGGCGAGCACGGCACGGGCTCCGGCAACCAGTTCGGCTTCGGTCGGCGGGGTGAGGGAGCCCGTGCCTGCTAGCGCGTCAAAGATCGATCCGTCGAGCCAGCCGATCAGCACGCGGGTGTGCTCCTCCGGAGTCGGAGAACCAGCCGCGGCAAGCACTTCCGCGCACCGGCGGCGCAATTCCAGTCCGCCGGCGTCGTATCGGGCCCGCAACTCCGGCCGCCGGGTCGATTCAAGCGCGAATTCGTAGCGCGCGAGCATTCTGGTGCGACCAGCGGTGATCGAGCGGTGGACCGTCGCGCCCAGGAACTCCGCGAGTTTTCCTTCCGGCGGGACGATTTCGGCCTGGTCCAGCGCGACCATCCGGTCCGCGGCCAGTTCCAGCAGCGCGACGCGGGTGCGTGCGTAGTACGACGTCGAGCCCGCGGGAAGCCCGGCCGCTCGATCGACGGCGCGGTGAGTCAGCCCGCGCATTCCCTCGGCCGCGATGACCTCGATGGCTGCGTCGCCGATCACAGCTGTTCGTTCCACTTCCGGCACACTACAGGTGTAGAGTCCTCTACAGACGTAGAGGAGGTCGGCATGGCTTCGCGAAGCGCGGTCGTGGTCGGGGGCGGCATCGGCGGACTGGCGGCGGCGATCGGGTTGCGCCGGGTCGGGTGGGAGGCCACGGTGCTCGAACGGGCACCGGAGCTGACCGCCATCGGCGCGGGAATCTCGTTGTGGCCCAACGCGCAGCGGGCGCTGGCCGAACTGCGCGTCGAGCCGCGGATCTCCGCCCAGCGAGGGGGTGGCCTGGTCGACTGGCGCGGACGTCGGCTGGCCAGTTGGGACGCGGACCTCTTCGTGCGCAGTCACGGGCTGCCGCTCGGCGCGATCCACCGGGCGAGTCTGATCGAAACGCTGCGTTCAGCACTGCCGGACGAATGTCTCAAGACCGGGGTCGAGGTGACGAGCGTCGAGCAGAACGGCGTGGTGCACCACGGTTCCGGCTCGATCGAGGCGGACCTGATCGTGGCGGCCGACGGAATCAGCAGCCCGATCCGGCAGGCGCTCTTCCCGGCCGCGCGCGTGGAGTACAGCGGCGGCGCGGCGTTCCGCGGGATCGCCAAGCTGCCGCTGAAACCCGCCCTGAGCACGACCTGGGCGGCCGGAATCGAAATCGGCGTCCTGCCGTTGCTGGACGACGAGGTGTATTGGTGGGTCTCCGAAGCCCGCCCGGCCGGGATCCGGCACGACGACCACCGCGCCTACCTGAGCGGGAAGTACGGTCGCTGGCACGACCCGATTCCGCAGCTCATCGACGCCACCCCGGAAATCCTGCTGCACGACACGCAGCACCTGGCGACGCCGCTGCCCAGCTACACCCGTGGCCGCATCGCGCTCCTCGGGGACGCCGCGCACGCGATGCCGCCGTTCCTCGGACAAGGCGGCTGCCAGGCACTGGAGGACGCGGTGGTGCTGGCTTCGCACACCCAAGCGTCCACAGTGGACGAAGCACTCCGGCGGTATGACGCGGAACGCCGCCCGCGTACGCAAAAGGTCGCGAAGGCGTCGCTGCAGGCCGGTGCCAGCGGACCACTCCTCCGCAACCCGGCGGCAGTCGCGCTGCGAGCGGGTTTCACCCGGTTGCTCCCCGCGGCGGTCACCACCCGGGTCGGAGCCAGCATCAGCCGCTGGCAACCGCCGAAACTCACACCAGCCCAGCCTCGAAAGCCGTGATCGCGGCCTGCACCCGGTTCCGCACGTCCAACCGGGTCAGGATCGTGCTCACGTGCGCCTTCACCGTTCCCTCCACCACGAACATGCGCGCCGCGATGTCCGCGTTGGACAGTCCTTCGGCCAGCAGCACCAGCACCTCCCGCTCGCGGTTGGTCAAGACACTCACCCGCTCGCGCGCGGTCGCGGCCCGGCTGAACCGGTTGCCGGACAGTCGCGTGATCACCCGGTGCGCGACCTTCGGCGAAAGGAAGGCCGCGCCATCGGCGACCGCGTGCACCCCGGCGAGCAGTTCTCGCGGATCGCCCGCCTTGAGCAGGAATCCGCTCGCGCCAAGGCCGAGCGCACGTTCGATGTACTCGTCCTCGCCGAACGTCGTCAGCATGAGAACGCCGGTGTCCGGCAGCAGCTTGCGAATCTCCTCAGCCGCGGCGAGCCCGTCGAGACCGGGCATGCGGATGTCGAGCAGCGCGACGTCCGGCCGGTTCGCGCGCGCCAGTTCGACTGCCGCACGTCCGTCCCCGGCCTCGGCCACCACCTCGATTTCCTTGTCCGAGGCCAGAATCGCGGCCACGCCGGCGCGGATCATCGCTTCGTCGTCGGCCAGTAGTACGCGGATCACGGTTCGTCCTCACTGTAAAGATCCTTGCTCGCCACTCGATCGTCCACAAAGCACAGTCGATAGACGGCATAGTTGAAGTTGAGCCAGCTCCGGCCGGCTCCGTAGTACTCGCAGGTGCTCCGGTAAGGCTGCGGCGGCACGTTGATCGACGGCAGCGTGGTGCGCTGGCGACCGGGAAGCATCGGTTCGACGGCCGGGTGCGGCATGCCGATCTGGATCCGCGCGTACGAATCCGGCGGCAGCTCCGACGACGACCACTGCACCAGGAAGGCCACGCCCGCCCCGCCGATGACCACCCCGAACAGCGCCAGCGGCACCACGATCGCCTGCACCAGGCTCGACCGGACAGCTCGACGGGCGCGCTCCAGCTCGCGCGCGGCCTGCCCGATCCCGTCGTCCTGCTCCGGCGCGGGCGCCGAGTCGTGCGGCAGGCTGGCCGCCACCTCGAACCCGCCGTCCACCGGGCCCGCCGTCAAGCTCCCGCCGACCAGCCGCACCCGCTCGTGCAGGCCGATCAACCCCTGTTGCCCGGACCGGTTGGGCAACGGTCCGGCAGGCGGCGGCGCGTTCCGGACCCGGACGTCGGTCGACTCGTTGGTGCTGGTCACAACCACCGTCACGGCCGCGCCAGGCGCGTGCTTCGCCGCGTTCGTGAGCCCTTCCTGCACCACGCGGTAGACCGCCCGCGCGACCATCGGCGGCGCGCCGTCCAGATTGTCCAGTCGCGCGCCGATCTCGATCCCGGACGCCCGCGCACGGTCGATCAGTTCCCCCAGATCGCCCTGCACCGGCTCGACCGGCGCGGCGTCCTCGCGCAGCACGCCGATGATCTCGCGCAGCCGTTCCGTCGCCGTCGCCGCGCCCGCCCGGAGCTGTCCGGCAGCCTCCCGTTGCTCGTCGCCAAGCTCCCTGTCGACCTCCAAGGCCGCCGCGCGCACTGCGATCAGGCTCAGTTCGTGGCCGAGCGAATCGTGCATGTCGCTGGCGATCCGGGCCCGCTCGCGCAGCCGGGCTTCCTGCGCGACCAGCCGGTGCCTGCTCTCCATCTCCTCCGCGCGCCGCCACCCGTCCTGCGCGAGTTCGCGCCGCAGCCGCACGTGCCTGCCGAGCAGGCACGGCGCGACCCCGGCGAACGCGAGTGTGCCGAGCACCGCGCCCCACGCGTCGAATCCCGACTTCAGCAGGAAAGACAGCGGGATCCCGGCCACCGCGATGACGAAGAAGCAGATCATCGCCACCCGTGCCCTGGCCAGCCGCAGCCCGGCCAGGTACGAGATCACGACGATCAGGAAGAACTCCCACACCGCCACCCGGCCGCCCCAGCCGAACGCGATGACCAGCGCCGTCGTCATCGCCACTGCCAGCGCGAACGCCGGGTAGACGCGGGCGGTGGCCATCGCCAGGGTGACCGACACCAGGCCGTAGCCGAGTTCCCAGACATTCGGGGCGAGTGGTCCGTCGAACACGACGAACCCGCACAACGCGGCCCAGAGCAGCAGGTCGAACGCCACGCGCCACCGGACTCGCGTTGCCTCCTTCATTCCGGAGACGCTACAAGGACCGCCCGATTCGTCACCACTGCCGAAAGTCAAGGTCGAGATCGTGCGGCATGATGGGTCACCATGGCTGAACGCACACTGGCGCAGCAGCTCGGCGCTCCGCTGCCGGACGGCATCGAATCCCTGCCTGAGCAGCACAAACAGGATTTGTCCTCGGCGTTGCGGGACGCCCGGCACCGGCAAGCGCAGGCACTCGCCCGTGCGGGTGAGGAAAGCCTGAAGTACGTGCCCGCGCTGCTGCGCGGCGCGGTGCGGAAAGCGGTCGGCCTGTGAACCCGGAAATCCTGAAGCTCGCCCGGGTGCTCGACGTCGACCCCGCCCGGCTCGACTACCTCGCCGACGTCGAGCAGGGCGAGGTGCGGCTGCTGCGCGAGCAGATGACGACCACGCTGTTCGACGCGAACCTCGTCGTGCTGGAGCGGATGGCGCTGGCGAGCAAGCTGCTGCCGGCCGGAGTGACCGCGAAGATCGCGGAGAAGGTGTTCGGCCCGCTGCTGTGCGCGCGGATCGCCGGACTGGTCGACGTGTCGCGCGGCGTCGACGTCGCGAAACGGCTGTCGCCGAAGTTCCTCGCCTCGGTCGCGGCGGAGCTGGATCCGCGACGCGCGACGTCGATCATCACACGGATCCCAATGCAGACAGTCGCGGCGGTCGCCGAGGAACTGACCCGCCGCGAGGACTGGATCACGCTGGGCCGTTTTGTCGGCCATCTGCCGGACGAAACAGTCCGCCGCTGCATCGGCCTGCTGGACGACGCCGGTCTCCTGCACACCGCGTACGTGCTGGACGACCGGAGCCGGATCGACCACGTACTCGGCCTGCTCGGAGACGACCGCCTGCCCTCGCTGGTGCGCACCGCCGCCGCGGACGAGACGCTGTGGGCACCGGCGCTGGACGTGCTGGCCCAGATGAACGACGCCCGCCGAGCGACGGTGCGGCCGCTGCTCGACGAGCTTCCGGAAGAACTGCGAACCCGCGCGGAGGCGGCGCTCGCCTAGGCCACGATCAGGTAGATCCCGTATCCGATCACCGCGGTGCAGATCGCGAAGCACACCACCGCACCGGTCAGTTGAACCGTGCCGCTGCCGCCATTCGCCCGCGCCGTCACCCGCTCCGACAGCCCGCGCACCCCGTACGCGAACAGCCCGGTCAGCACGACGGCCGCCGCCAGCGCCACCACGAAAACGGTGCCGAGAGCACCCCAGTTGATCGCCATGTCGTGCTCCCTCAGACCGCGACCGGGGCGGCCTCGGCGGCCTCCGGCTCGTTGTTGACGGTGGCCGGTGTGACCGGGTTGCGCCGCGACGCGAGCCAGATGCCCAGCGCGAGCAGCACTCCGACGCCGCCGACGAGGACGGTTCCCCAGCTGCCGCGGGTGGAGACCGCGGCCGCGATGGCCCCGACGATCGCGGCGGCGGGCAGCGTGAGCGCCCAGGCGAGCACCATCTTGCCCGCCACGCCCCAGCGGACCTCGGCGAGTTTCCGGCCGAGCCCGGAGCCGATGATGCCGCCCGAGGTGACATGCGTGGTCGACAGCGCGAAGCCGAGGTGCGAGGAGGCCAGGATGACCGCCGCGGAACTCGTCTCGGCGGCGAACCCTTGCGGCGTCTGGATTTCGGTGAGCTTCTTGCCCATCGTCTGGATGATCCGCCAGCCGCCGAGGTAGGTGCCGAGCGCGATCGCCGCGCCGGAGGCGAGGATGACCCACACCGGCGGGTTCGACCCCGGCGCGAGCGAACCGCCCGCGATCAGCGCGAGCGTGATGACACCCATCGTCTTCTGCGCGTCGTTGGTGCCGTGCGCGAGCGAGACCAGGCTCGCCGAAAGCACCTGGCCGGTCTTGAAACCCTTGCCGACCACGTCTTGGCGCGCCTTGGCCGTGATCCGGTAGACGAGGAAGGTGCCAGCGATCGCGACGACGCCCGCCACCACCGGCGACGCGATCGCCGGAATCAGCACCTTTTCGACGACCTTCGCGAAGTGCACGGCGTCCGCGCCGGAGGCGATCCAGGTCGCCCCGATCAGCCCGCCGAACAAGGCGTGCGACGAACTCGAGGGCAGCCCGACCAGCCACGTCACGAGATTCCAGACGATGGCCCCGACCAGTCCGGCGAAAATCACTACCGGCGTAACCTTGGTGTCGTCGACGATGCCGCCGGAAATGGTTTTCGCGACCTCGATCGAAAGGAACGCGCCGACGAGATTCAGCACCGCCGAGATCGCGACCGCGACCCGGGGTTTCAGCGCACCGGTGGCGATAGAGGTGGCCATCGCGTTGGCCGTGTCGTGGAACCCGTTGGTGAAGTCGAAGGCCAGCGCCGCGACGATCACCACCAGGACGATGAGAGAAAAGTCCATGCCCGCTCTCCAGTCCGGAGTGTCCTGCGGGAGTGACGGTACCTACGTCGGCGGGGTCTCCAGATCCCTCAGTGAGTGGCCAGTAGTTGAACTCTGCATGAACGCGACCTTGCCGCTGCCGCTGGTTTTCCGCCGTTCACCCGCTGGTCCTTTTTCCTCGTCGCCCTGATGGTTCGATACCGCGCGCGGAGTCGGGCGCGGGGGCAGCAAATCCGCCCTCGCACCCTTCTGCCGGCCGCTCAGAAAGCAGACACTGGTGACATCTCCGGCAATGGGTTCTGCCCCAGATGCAGCGCCCCGTTCGCGGCGGATTCCCGGACCGCGGCGAAGCCATACCGGCGCATTTCCGCCTCGTATTCCCCGATCGCGTCCGGCGTGCCGCTGCTCAACGCGGCGGCGAGTGCGGCCCCGTCCCGCATCGCGGTGTTGGCACCGGCCCCGGCGGCCGGGCTCATCGCGTGGATCGCGTCGCCGACCAGGCACACCCGCGATGGCGCCCAGGGCCCGATCGGCACGCTGGTCCGGATCGAAACGAGGAAGGGCGAGTCCGGAAGCCAGCTTTCGACCATCCGGCGCACGCGCGGGTTCCAGCCGGCGACCCGGTCGAGCACGAGCTTGCGCATCTCTTCCCCGGACAGCGCGCGGAGTTCGTCGTCCGTCCGCCCGAAGATTTCCTGGCGCGCACCGAAAGCGCAGGTCATGTACGGCGCGTCGGGGCTGAGCCGAACCTGCGGCGCGAGCCGAGCGCAGGCGTCGGCGATCGGCTCCGGGTAGTCGACCGGCGCGAAGCCGATCATCTGCTTGTGCGGCCCGGAAACGATGCTGAACACGGCGAACATCTCCGGGTCGAACAGTTCCCGGGTCGCCTCGGTGAGCGGGATTTTCGCATACAGCTGACGCAATCCGGTGTCCACGACCCGCGCGTGCGGGAGATATTGCCGCCGCACCGGCGAATTCACCCCGTCCGCGCCGACGAGAACCGCGCCGCGCGCCTCGGTCCCGTCGGCGAAGTGCGCGACCACGCCGTTCTCGTGCTTTTCGTACCGGACGAACTCCTTGCCGAAGCGGACGTTGCCGAGGCCCTCGAACAGAATCTGCCGCAGCGTGAACCGGTTGACGTTACGCTGGGTCTCGCCGTCGTCGAGCACGAACTCGGTCCGTGGCGTCAGCTGGCTGTCGTAGATCGTGGTGGCGTTGCGCGGCTGGCCCGAGGTGGCCAGGAACAGCTCGTGCAGGTGCGGCGGCAGGACTTGCCGCAGCGCCTGGTCGCCGCGGGAATCGATGTGCAGCCGATAACCCTGCCGGCGCGCGTCCAGCGCGGAATCGCGTTCGTAGACCTCGCACGGGACCCCGGCTTTGCGCAGCCCTTGGGCGAGACACAGCCCGCCGAGCCCGGCCCCGATCACGAGCACAGTGTTATCCGCGTTGTTCACGTCATTCGCCATCAGCGAAGTCCCTTCCGTACCAACATTCTGGTTCGAGAGGGACGCACTGGGCTCGGCCCGCGTAAGCCGGGCGCTCGGAAACAGAGCGAATGTGTCGTCCGGCCTAACCCATACCGGACAATGGTCTTTCGCGCGTCCTGTTCCCTTTCACATTAGCGCAGCCGCGGACGCCGTCGCCACCCTGGTTAACGCAGCTTTGCCCCTTTCCGCCACACCGAGTGGGTCAACGGGACCCCGGGCCGATAAGCGAGATGCGTGGTGGACGGCGCGTCGAGTACGTGCACATCGGCCCGCGCACCCGGCCGCAGATACCCGACGTCCTCGCGACGAAGTGCCCGCGCACCACCGGCGGTCGCCGACCACACGGCCTCGTCGACGGTCATCCGCAGCTGAAGCACCGCCGTCGTCACGCAGAACGCGACCGACGTGGTGTACGAACTGCCCGGATTAGCATTGCTCGCCAACGCGACCGTCGCGCCAGCGTCGAGCAGCCGCCGCGCCGGAGCCAGCGCTTGCCTGGTGGACAAATCGCACGCGGGCAGGATCGTCGCGACCGTGTTGGACGACGCGAGCGCCTCGACATCAGCATCGCTCAGGTACGTGCAGTGGTCCACGCTCGCCGCGTCCAACTCCACCGCCAGCCGCACGCCCGGGCCCTCGCCGAGCTGATTGCCGTGCACCCGCAGCCCAAGCCCGCGCTCCGCCGCCGCTTTGAGCACGCGCGCCGACTGCGCCTCGTCGAACGCACCGGTCTCGCAGAACACATCGGCCCACCGCACGTACGGCGCGACCGCGTCCAGCATTTCGCCGCAAACCAAGTCCACATAGGACTCCGCGTCCGCACCCGGCGGCACGAGGTGCGCCCCCAGGAAGGTCACCTCGTCCGCGGCCGCGCCAGCGATCCGCGCCGACCGCGCCTCGTCAGCGACGGTGAGACCGTATCCGGTCTTCGTCTCCAGGCAGGTCGTGCCCTGCGCGGCCGCTTCCTCGACATGTCGACGAAGGTTCGCCGCCAGCTGCTCGTCCGAAGCCGCTCGCGTCGCATCGACGGTGACCGCGATGCCGCCTGCCGCGTAAGCCTGTCCAGCCATCCGCGCCTCGAACTCGGCGGTGCGGTCGCCCGCGAACACAAGGTGAGTGTGGCTGTCGACCCACCCAGGCAGCACAGCACGGCCCTCGACGTCGACGCGCTCGTCGGCGTCCGGTGCCCGCGCTGCCGGACCCGCCCACCCGACGGTCTCGCCGTCGAGCACCAGCGCGGCGTCGCGGAGCTTGCCCAGCTCCGGGTCGTTCGTGGTGAGCTCGCCGATTCCGGTGATCAGAACTGCCACAACGCCTCGATCTCCTTGGCCAGCAGGGTTTCCGGTCGTTCGATCAGCACGTGCGCGCCGTCGCGCACCACTTCCCGCCCGGCCACCACTACGGTACGGACGTCCGCGGCCGCGGCGGCGAACAGCACGCCGGACGGTTCGATCCCGGCCGTGCGCACCGTGTCCGTCGCGACCGCGACCAGGTCCGCCCCGGCACCCGCCGCCAGGGTGCCGGTCTCCGGCCAGCCCGCGGAGAGGTGCTCGGTCCCAGCGGCGAGCAGTTCCTCAGCGGTGAACCGGCCGCGTTCCTCGCTGGCGAGCCGATCGTCCAGCTCCAGCGCCCGGGTCTCCTCGAACGCGTCGACCACCGCGTTGCTGTCGCTCCCGATGCCGAGCCGCGCGCCCGCGTCAAGCAGGCTCCGGGCCGGGCCGATGCCGTCGCCGAGGTCCCGTTCGGTGGTCGGGCAGAAACACGCGCCGCTCCGGGAATCACCCAGCCACTTGATGTCCTGCTCGGTCAAGTGGGTCGCGTGCACCGCGGTGAGCCGCTCGCCGAGCACGCCGTAATCCCAGAGCAGCCCGGTCGGCGTCCAGCGGTACGCGGCCTCGCACTGCTCGTTCTCCGCGCGCTGCTCGGACAGGTGGATATGCAGTGGCCGGTCCTTCGGCACCGCGTTGTCCACCTTCGGCAGTTCGTACTCCGGCACCGCGCGCACCGAGTGGATCGCCCCGCCAACGCGGAACAGGTCGTCTTCCTTCAGCAGCGCAACGCGTTCCGCCCAGTTTTCGGCGGAACCGTCCGAAAACCGCTGCTGCACCTCGTCCGGCGGCACGCCGATGCCGCCCGCGAGGTAACAGGTGTCGAGCAGGGTCATCCGGATCCCGGCGTCCCGCGCGGCCTGCCGCAACGCGTCGCCCATCGCGTTCGGCGACGCGTACGGCTTGCCGCCCGGACCGTGGTGCAGGTAGTGGAACTCGGCGACGCTCGTGTACCCCGCCAGCACCATCTCCGCGTAGACGCCCCGGGCGAGCCGGTAGTACGAATCCGGATCGAGCCGGGCGGCGAGCGAGTACATCCGCTCCCGCCAGGTCCAGAACGTGCCCCGCTCGTGGTGCGTCCGGCCCCGCAGCGCGCGGTGGAACGCGTGCGAGTGCCCGTTGGCGAACCCGGGGAGCGTCAGTCCATTAAGGATAGTCCCGGTCTTCTCCGCACAAGCAGTCACCGACACTATCCGGCCGTCGGCGATTTCGATCCGGACCGCTTCCGCGATCCCGTCGGGCAGCCAGGCCCGTTCGCACCAGTAGGTGGTCATCTCGCGAGCCGCTCCAGCACCTCGGCCAGCGCCCGGGCACCGGCCTCGACGTCGTCCGCCTCAGCGAATTCCTCCGGCGCGTGGCTGATCCCGGTCGGATTGCGGACGTAGAGCATCCCGGACGGCACGAATCCCGACAGGATCGCCGCGTCATGCCCGGCACCGGTGGGCAGCTCGGGCGGATTGCCCAGCCACTCCCCCAGCGACCGCCGCAGCGCCTCGTCGAACACCACGTCGTCGGAGTACGACTCGCGCGTGACCGCCAGCTCGCACCCTTCCGCCTCGGCAGCGGCCCGCGCCGCCTGAGTGATCTCCTCGACCAGCGCCGGCGTCGAGGTGCCCGGAACACGTGCGTCC
This sequence comes from Amycolatopsis rubida, assembly GCF_900115345.1. Lineage (GTDB taxonomy): Bacteria > Actinomycetota > Actinomycetes > Mycobacteriales > Pseudonocardiaceae > Amycolatopsis > Amycolatopsis rubida. Next base: position 584,040 of record NZ_FOWC01000004.1, read on the forward strand.
AGCCACATGTCCACAGTGGACGCGATCACGTTCGTCCCGCCCGGTGTGGGCACCAGCCGTCCCACCGTCGCCCGCGCGTCCGGCATCTTCCGCGCCAGCCGCCGCACCGCGACCACCGTCTCGGCGGCGGGCAGCATCGGGTCGACCCGATCCGCGAGCAAGGTCGCACCCGCGTGGTTTCCCTGTCCGGCAAAGGAAAACCGCCACCGTCCGTGCGCGATCACCGTGTTGCCGACCGCCACCGGCGACCCGAGGTCGATCAGCCCCCTGCCCTGTTCGACGTGCAGTTCCAGGAACTGCCCGATCATCCCGAGCCGGTCCGGATCCGCGCCGACCCGGTCCACCTCCAGCCCGGACTTCGCCGCGGCCTCGGCGAACGTGACGCCGGACGGATCCCGCAGCGCCCGCGCCCGGTCCGCGTCGATCGTCCCGGTGAGCAGCCGCGAACCGAGACACGGCACGCCGAAGCGCCCGCCCTCCTCCTCGGCGAAGACCACCACCGCGAACGGTTTCGCCGGACGGAACCCTTTGACCTGCAACGCTTCCACCGCAGCCAGCGCACTCACGACGCCGAGCGGACCGTCGAACGCGCCGCCGCCCGGCACCGAGTCCAGGTGGCTGCCAGTGACGACCGCGTCCGCGCCGGGAGCGCCCCACCACGCCCACAAGTTGCCGTTGCGATCAGTCTCGACGTCGAGGCCCAGCCGCTGCGCCCGTTCGACGAACCACGTGCGCAGATCGTGTTCCGGCGAATCGAACGCGTGCCGCGAGTAGCCGCCGCGCCGGGCGTCGCGGCCGACGTCGGCGATCTCGCCGAGCAGCCCGGACGCGGTCACGCCTGCTCCCGCATCGGCACCCGCACACCGCGCTCGTCGGCGACCTCGGCCGCGCGGTCGTATCCGGCGTCGACGTGCCGGATGACGCCCATGCCCGGGTCGTTCGTGAGCACCCGCTCCAGCTTCTGCGCCGCCAGCGGCGTGCCGTCCGCGACGCTCACCTGCCCGGCGTGGATCGACCGGCCCATGCCGACCCCGCCGCCGTGGTGGATGGACACCCAGCTCGCCCCGGACGAGGTGTTGACCAGCGCGTTGAGCAGCGGCCAGTCGGCGATCGCGTCCGAGCCGTCGGCCATGCCCTCGGTCTCGCGGTACGGCGAGGCGACGCTGCCCGAGTCGAGGTGGTCGCGGCCGATCACGACCGGGGCCTTCAGCTCGCCGCTGGCCACCATCTCGTTGAAGCGCAGGCCGGCCAGGTGCCGTTCGCCGTAGCCGAGCCAGCAGATCCGCGCGGGCAGGCCCTGGAAGGCGACGCGCTCGCCGGCCATCGTGATCCAGCGGGCCAGCGATTCGTTCTCCGGGAACAGTTCGAGCATCGCGCGGTCGGTCGCGGCGATGTCCTCCGGGTCGCCGGACAGCGCGGCCCAGCGGAACGGACCGTTGCCCTCGCAGAACAGCGGCCGGATGTAGGCGGGCACGAAGCCGGGGAAGTCGAACGCGCGCTCGCAACCGCCGAGTTTCGCCTCGCCGCGCAGGGAGTTGCCGTAGTCGAAGACCTCGGCACCGCGGTCGAGGAACCCGAGCATCGCGTCGACGTGCTCAGCCATCGACTCGCGCGCCCGGTCGGTGAACTCGTCCGGCTTCTTGGCCGCGTAGTCCTGCCAGTCGTCCACGCCGATGCCCTTGGGCAGGTAGGACAGCGGATCGTGCGCCGACGTCTGGTCAGTGACGATGTCCACCTCGACGTCGCGGCGCAGCAGCTCCGGCAGCACCTCGGCGGCGTTTCCGACCACGCCGACCGACAGCGGACGCCGCTCCTTCTTCGCCGCGGTGACCCGCCGGATCGCGTCGTCCAGGTCGTCGGCCACCTCGTCGAGGTAGCGGTGCTCGACACGGCGGTGCGCGCGCTGGGCGTCGACCTCGATGCACAACGCCACGCCGTCGTTCATCGTGACCGCGAGCGGCTGCGCGCCGCCCATGCCGCCGAGCCCGGCGGTGACGGTGAGCGTGCCGCGCAGCGTGCCGCCGAACCGCTTCTTCGCGACCGCGGCGAACGTCTCGTAGGTGCCCTGCAGAATGCCTTGCGTGCCGATGTAAATCCACGAACCGGCGGTCATCTGCCCGTACATGGTGAGACCCTGCTGCTCCAGCCGGCGGAACTCCGGCCAGGTCGCCCAGTCGCCCACCAGGTTCGAGTTCGCGATCAGCACCCGCGGCGCCCATTCGTGCGTGCGGAACACGCCGACCGGCTTGCCGGACTGGACCAGCAGCGTCTCGTCCTGCTCCAGCGCGGTCAGCTCGCGGGTGATCGCGTCGAAGCTCGCCCAGTTGCGGGCGGCGCGGCCGGTACCGCCGTAGACGACCAGGTCGTCGGGCCGCTCGGCGACCTCCGGGTCGAGGTTGTTGTGAAACATCCGCAGCGCGGCCTCGGTCTGCCAGTTCTTCGCGGTGAGCGAGGTGCCGCGGGCGGCGCGGACGGTACGGGCGGTGCTAGTCATGCTCAGGCCTCCAGTTCGGCCGCGGCCAGGACAGCGCCCGACCGCACGAGTTCTTCGGCAGCCGCGATCTCCGGCGCCAGGTGACGGTCGGGGCCAGGACCCTCGACCTTGGTGCGCAGCAGGTCCCGGACGCGTCCGGTGACCGGCGAGGGCCGCAGCGGCGCGCGGAAATCGAGCGCGCGGGCAGCGGTGAGCAGTTCGACGGCGAGCACGGTGGTCAGGCCCTCGACCGCCTTGCGCAGCTTGCGCGCGGCGGACCAGCCCATGGACACGTGGTCCTCCTGCATCGCGCTGCTCGGGATCGAATCGACCGAGGCGGGCACCGCGAGCCGCTTCAGCTCGCTGACCACGGCGGCCTGCGTGTACTGCGCGATCATGTGCCCGGAGTCGACGCCGGGATCGTGCGCGAGGAACGGCGGCAGGCCGTGCGAGCGCGCCTGGTCGAGCATCCGATCGGTGCGGCGTTCGGCGATGCTCGCCACGTCCGCCACCGGCACCGCGAGGAAGTCGAGCACGTACGCGACCGGCGCGCCGTGGAAGTTGCCGTTCGACTCCACCCGGCCGTCGGCCAGCACCACCGGGTTGTCCACCGCGGACCAGAGTTCTCGCTCCGCGACCAGTTCCGCGTGCGTCAGCGTGTCCCGCGCGGCGCCGTGGACCTGCGGCGCGCACCGCAGGGAGTACGCGTCCTGCACGCGGTTGCAGTCCGGACCGCGGTGGCTTTCCACGATCTTCGACCCCTGCAACGCCGCGAACATCCGCGCCGCGCTGGTCGCCTGTCCGGGATGCGGGCGCAGCGTCTGCAGATCGGCGGCGAACGCGCGGTCAGTGCCCAGCAGCGCCTCGACGCTCATCGCCGCGGTGAGGTCCGCGACGTCCAGCAGCCGGTGCAGGTCGGCGGCGGCGAGCAGCAGCATGCCGAGCATGCCGTCGGTGCCGTTGGTGAGCGCGAGGCCCTCCTTCTCGGCCAGCACGAGCGGGGTGATCCCCGCCGCCCGCAAAGCGTCCGCGGCGGGCTTCCGCTCGCCCGCGTGGAACACCTCGCCCTCGCCCATCAACGCGAGCGCGACCGCGGCCAGCGGCGCGAGATCGCCGGAACAGCCGAGCGAGCCGTACTCGTGCACGACCGGCGTGATGTCCGCGTTGAGCAGGGCCGCAAGCGTTTGCGCCGTCTGCGGGCGGACGCCGGTGTAACCGCTGGCCAGCGTCCGCAGGCGCAGCAGCATCAAGGCGCGCACCACCTCCGGCTCCACCGCCGGTCCGGCGCCCGCGGCGTGCGAGCGGATCAGGCTGCGCTGCAGCTCGGTGCGGCTCCCGACCGGGATGTGGCGCGTGGCGAGCGCGCCGAACCCGGTCGAGACCCCATAGGTCGGCGACGTGGCGTCGGCGAGGTCTTCGATGTGCTGGCGGGTGGCGGCGAGGTTCTTCTCGACCGACTCGGCGAGCCCGACGTGCGCGTGCCCACGGACGATGTCGACAACCTGCGCCGCGGTCATCGGCTTCGAGCTCAGGAGGACTGGTTCCGGCATGCCGCCATTGCACCTCCCGGCGGGCCGCGGCGACAGGGCGGAGTTCGCGGTAGTGTCTGGTATCCAAGACAACACGTGGCGAGAGCCTCGACCACCGGCGCGAAGGGACCCCTCATACTCCGTTCGGGCAGCGCGAGGGGTCCCCTCGCGCCATTTCCGGAGGAGGCTGAAGAGTCACCCGTGAGCAGTTCCGACGTTCCCGCCCTGCGCAACGGCCTCTCCGTGCTGCGCCTGCTCGCCGGCCACGCGGGCCCGGTCTCGGCCGCGGCCATCGCCCGCGACCTGGAGCTGCCTCGGTCGACGACGTATCACCTGCTCAACGAGCTGACCGCGGCCGGTTTCGTCACCCATCTGCCCGCCGAACGCCGCTACGGCCTCGGCATCGCCGCCTTCGAGCTAGGTTCGGCCTACCTGCGCCATGACCCGCTGGAGCGGCTGGCCGGACCGCTGCTGCGCAAACTGGTCGACCGCATCGGCCACACCGCGCATCTCGGCGTCCTGCACGGCAACGAATCGCTGTACCTGATCAAGGAACGCCCGGCCCGCCCGGAAACCCTGGTCACCGATGTCGGCGTGCGACTGCCCGCGCACCTGACCGCGTCCGGCCGCGCCATGCTGCAACACCTCCCAGCCGCACATGTCCGCGCCCTGTTCCCGGCCGCCGCGTCGTTCGTCCTGCGGACTCCGCGCGGACCCAATTCGCTGGCGGCGCTACGCCGCACCTTGGCGACTGAGCGCCGCCTCGGCTGGTCAGTGGAAGACGGTCACGTGACGGCGGGCTTCGCCTCGGTCGCCGCCCCCGTGTTCGACCACGGTTCCAGGCCGATGGCCGCGATCAGCGTGACACTGCGCCACCTCTGCCCAGACGACGTTCCCTGCGAAGAAACCTTCCCCGACCTGGCCGAAGCCGTCGCCGCGACAGCCGCGACGCTCACCACGCACATCGGCGGCACCCGCCCAGCGTGACCCTCCGTCAATTCCCCCAGAAATAAAACGCGAACGAGCACACCTTAACCGAAATGCTCAACCGCGCAAACCGGCACAACGGCGCTCCCGGGCCACCGCAGGACGTCCCCCACTTGTCGCAATATCCGCATTGACTGCCGCCAACGGCCGATTGACAGTCGCTATCCGCTCAGGTATAGCTCTAATGGGGTTAAAGCGAAACTCAAAACATCAGGGGGCCTTGAGTGGATTCGCTTCAGTACGTTCCTGCTTGTTTGCTTACCGGCAACCGGTAGCTCGTCTTCACCGATCCGGGCATCGCGGGGGCGACGCTCGGATCAGCATTGCTCTGCCTTCCGAACATTCCCGCACAGCGATTCGCGTGCAATTCGACTCGCTGCGATCGCCCTTGCCCGCATTCGGGCGAGGGCGGCAACCGGCCTTGTGCTGTCGGACAGCACCGCATAGGAGCACTTCAGCCATGAAACCGAACTGGGCCTTCAGCCTGGGCGAACTGTTCGATCACCGAAGCAGTTCCGGCAAGCCCATGACGTTCCACCTGTCCCGGCCGCTGGACATCGACCGGGAAGACCGCTCAAGCCTCGACCTTCCCGCACTGGCTGCGCTGGTCCGGGACTCCGCGGGAGTCCTGAGCAAAGCGGGCGTGAAACCCGGCGACCGGGTGGTCGTCTACAAAGCCAATCATTTCGACTGCATTCTGCTGGCCGCCGCGATCTCCCGGATCGGAGCGGTCGCCGTGATGCTGTCCGGTTTGCTGGGAAAACAAGCCGTACAAAGCCTGATCCGCCGGGTGGAACCGTCGGCGATCGTCACCGACGCCGAACGCATCGAACGCGCGGAAATCACGTCCGAGGATTTCCCCGACCTCGCCGGAAAGATCTTCAGCGTCAACGGCGACTCGCCGCACGCGCAGACCTACGCGAACCTCGAAGCAGAACCGCACCCGCGCCCCGTCCTCCGCCGGGACGACGAACTCCTCATGCTCACCCACACCTCCGGCACCACCGGCATCCCCAAATTGATCATCTTCCCGCCGGCCACCATCCAAAAACAAATGGCCAGGCTGGAATGCCGCCATTTCCCGCCCCTGACGTTCCGCCGCAACGACGTCGTGGCCATGTTCACGCCCTACGTGCACGCCCGGGCTTTCACCTGGATCTATTCGGTGCTGACCCTGTCCCCGGCCACCGTGCTGGCCATGGACGACAGCTCCCCGGACGTCGTCGACCGGGTTTTCCGCCAATACCGGCCGACTTTCATGGAAGCCCTGCCCATCGACTACTCGGCCATGGCTCCGCTGATCCGCACCGGCGCGAACAACCCGTTCGCCCGCATCCGCCTGTTCGCCGGAAACTTCGACGCGATCCGCTGGCCGGTCATCCGCCGGTTCCTGAACGCGTCCCGGCACCCGTTCCCGCTCTGGCGCGACGGCTACGGCCAGTCGGAAACCGGCGGCATGGGCATGACCGTGCTCTCGCGCCGCTCCGCGAACCGCCCGCGCGACTACAAACCCGGCCCGCGCGTCGTAGGCCGCCCGATGCCCGGTTTCGTCACCCTCAAGATCGTCGATCCCGACACTTTCGAGCCCGTCGGCCGCGGCCGCCCCGGCCTGGTTCTGGCCAAAACAAAGGCCCGCTGCGCCGGCTACTACGGCGAACCCGAACGCTGGAAGGAAAAGCTGGTGGGCGACTGGTGGAACACCGGCGACATCGGCATCCTCACCCCGACCGGAGCGCTGAAGATCGTCGACCGCGAGGTCAACTTCGGATCCGGCATCGGCTACCTGGAATTCGAAGACACCTTGGCAGACCGCCTGCCGGAAGGCGCCGACGTCGCCATCCTCCCGCGCGGCGACGACCTGCCGCTGCCCGTTGTCGCCACCCGGGACGGCCGCCTGGACGACACCGACTGGTCCCGGGCCCGCACCGGCCTCCCCGCCCTGGCCGAGCCGGTGGTCATCGCCGCGACGGACATGCCGCGGACCGCGACCGGCAAAATCGTCCGGGAAGAACTGCGCCGCACCCACCTGGACACCGTGGCCACTCCCGGCACCGGACGCTGGACATGATCAGCAACGGCTTCAGTGTGGAACCCTTGACCCCGTCCTGCCGCGAAGTCTGGGAATCCCGCCGCCACGCGGTTTTCGGCGTGAGCCCAGGCAACAGCTATTTCAACGTCGACCGTCTGCGCTCCACTTTGGACTGGCTGCATACGGAGTTCAAGCAAATCGACGTCATCATCCCCGACAGCGCGCTGAAACACACCTTCACCGCCCTAGGCTACGACCAGGCCAAGGCAGCGAAGAAGGCTCGGTCGGAAACCAACGTCCTGCGCAACCGAGTCCTCCGAGCCTGGACAGACCTAGGCGGCCCAAGACCAACCGACGGCGTACACCGCATGTCCGAACTCTCGGCGAACCCCACCTATACCGAGGTTCTGGCACACTGCGCCCACCTGACCGCCATGGATCCCACCCTGGCTTCCGCCAGCACCGAAATGACCGTAGAGGTCCTAGCCGGCAAAGGCCTGACCGGCGATGCCACGCCGCCCCAAATCGCCGAAGCAAAGAACTATCTCATCGCCGAACTTCCTTTCTTCGTATCATCCGGCAGAATCTTTGACGTAGACGCCTCCCTGAACTTCTATCACCAACCCCTTCCCTTGGCGAAGGTGATCTTCTCGGACTCCGCAGCCCTGAAACCAGACCCCGGCCAGGGCTACGCCACAATCCGCCCCGCCTGAAACCGGAGAGTCTTATGACGAAATCCGCCGACCAGTACGACCAGGTAGCCGCCGCCTTCGCCGACGTAGAAGCGATAATCAGCTTCGTCCGGGAAAACCTGGAATGGCCCTCGTTCAAGAATTTGCTAGGCGACCTGCGCGGCCTGCGAGTACTGGACGTCGGCTGCGGCGAAGGCAGCTTCACCCGCCGCATCAAGCAATTGGGCGCCGCGCGGGTAGTAGGCACTGACCTCTCACCCGGCATGATCGCCCTGGCCCAGCAGGCGGAAGCGCGAAACCCGCAAGGCATCGCCTACGAAGTCCAAGACCTGGCGGCAATGCCGCCCCAAGGCGAGTTCGACGTAGTGACGGCTATCCATGTCCTGCACTACGCGGACACCCGGGAAACCCTGCAAACCATGGCAAACACCATGCACGCCAACCTGAAACCGGGCGGCAAGCTGGCAATCCTGAGCGCAAACGCCAACTCCGGCGAAGAATCCGAGACCGCGGCGGGCTTCCGCACCTACCGCCCAGCGAACCCGAAGGAAGGCGACAAGTTCAAGGTGGCTGTCCTGACCACGCCGCCTACGGAGATCGAAGTACATCACTGGCCTACTGAGACGATCATTGACGTCCTGCAGACCGCAGGCTTCACGAACGTCTCTTGGGACCTGGTAAAGCCCTCGACGGCTGTCGCCCCAGCCGACCAGGACCGAGCTGCGCGCTGCGCAAAAAACCCGACAAGTTTGACGCTTGCCGCGATAAAGCAGTAGCAGCTACCTGCCCCAAACGCAGCCGGCTCGCGCATCCAGCGTGGGCCGGCTACGCGTGCCTACCCAATCCCGCTCCTGCTTGAGCGGCTCGCTTACAAGCCGATTAGCGCTTTATTAGGACATACGGTGACCGAGTCGCTACCATTAGTCGGTGTTGGTGAGCTACCGACTGAGTCCGCGCGCGGGGAGGACGCACATGGCTGAGCAGGCAGGACCACCAATCGACACCGGTTTCCGCCGAGGCGAGCGCCGACGTCGATAGGGGGAAACGTGGATCATCAAGGCAAAGAGTTCGGCGTTGACCTTTACCAGCTTGAGAAAGTCGCCAAGGTTGACTTTCCCGCGATCTCAGCTGAATACGGAGAGGCGATCGGCGGCTGCGAACGCGTCCTTGCCGGAGTAGCCCAGTCGATGCGGCGTCCAGACCGCTTCGGCGGCGACGCGCTCGGGCCGGTGTACCGGGCCTATCTCGGCCTGCACGATGCCGTCGAGACCCTCCTCAAGGAAACGAAGAGCAACCTGGACGACACCGCGACGGCGCTGGGCAAGGTCGCGCAGCTGTACGCGGGGACCGACCAAGCGGCGAGGGACGAGCTGAACCGCCGCGCGCGCACCGACCCCGAACTGGACGGCAGCCGATGACTTTCGACCAGCTGATGCAGCATGCGAAAGACATCAAGGAGAAGGCGGTCGAGCTGGCGATCAGGGAACACGATCAGAAGTACGCGACGCAATCCGGCGTGGTCGGCGATCCCGAGTCGTTCAGGAAGCATTACGCCTTCATCGAAGCGCTGTTCGAGCCGTTCTCCGGGATGCCCGATCCAGCTGGCTACGATCCGCTGATCGCTGACCTCAATGCGGCCATGGCGAAGCTGAACACCAGCCCCAGCCACGCCACCCAGCTCACCAGCGACGTGGGTCTGGCAAACCCTCTCCTCGACAAGATGACCACCGACGGCGGTTATCTGCAGGAGTGGACGGGCGAAGCCGCGATGGAGTTCAAGGCCCGCTTCATCGACACCTTCATAACGATCTCCGGAAATCAGTTCACCATGTTGTCCACGCTTAAAGGCGCGCTCCAAGCGCACCAGGAGATGTGGCGCAAGGCGCGCGACGACATTGACAAGATCGCGGAAAGCACGAAGAACGCGCTCGACAACGCTGGCGGCTGCGGCAAGAACCAGTGGAGTTTCGGGTTCTCGGTGCTCTCCGCGGTTGTTGCCGTCGGCGGAGTGGCAGTCACTGTCGCGACCGGCGGCACCGGCCTGGCAGTGACCCTTCCGGCGATCGGAGCCGCGGCGTCGACAGGCAGTGCGGGCGTGGCCGCGATAACAGCGTCCGGCGACTCGGCGGAGACCATCGTCAACTCGATGAAGCAGGCGGTTGACGACCTCGCCCGGCATATTCACGAGGTCGAGACGCAGCAGATCGCGAGCAAGGTGCAGGCGCTGACTGACGCCGTGCACGGGAACAAAGACAAGCTGGTCAGCGCACGGCCGAGCCTGGCCGGGATGAGCGACCGCGAGCTCGCCAGTGACCATGGCATGGGCAAGTCGGACTAGCGGCGGGAGAACACCATGGTGGACCTGGCCGAGACACTGGACGACATCCGGGTGCGAGTGCGCGCGCCCGGATCGGATATCGAAGCCGAACTGCGTCGACGAACCGACATCACGCTGTCGTTCGGGGAAAGCGTCTACGAATTCATCGACGAACCCGCGCTGGAAAGGGTACTTGCCGGTATCGCACGGTTGTTATGGGCTGGCTGGCAACGGCAGTACCGGGCCGCGATCGACGAGACAGACCTGAACATCGACGCTGACGATGCCCGTGACTCGAATTTCTTCGCCGACCGAGCCCAGGTCGAGGCGATCGGCGGGTCGGCCGACGAGCGGATCACGATCTCGGCGGCGGGCATGGCGGACTTCTCCGTGCGGGTCAAGCCCGGAACCGTCCGCGAGATACCCGAAGACCAGTTCAGCGCGAGTGTTTCCGAAGCGGCGGCGAAGTTGATCCAGGACTTCCAGCTCAAGGTGGATGACCTGAAGAAGCGGTACTACGAATGACAAAACCGAAGTTGCTGGTGCTGGCCGCCGCAGTAGTCGTCGCGGCCGCCGGGATCACCGCGGTGGTGCTGTCCTCGCCTGCGGCCGGGCCCGCGGCGAAGCCGTGCGACATCCCTAGTTCGGTTCCGGAGCGACCGGTGCCGGCAACGACCGCACCCGGTGGCGGCGGGATCGAAGTCGCGGAAAAAGGCGTCTCCTCAACGGGCTTGGCAAGTATGGGCGCAGTGCTGCGCAACACCAGCAACCACATCGCGTACCGAACCAAGGCGAAGCTCAACGTATCGCTCATCCTCGACGGCATTCGGCAGAGCCTCGACGGTTCTCAACTGACGATGGAGATCCCCATTGTCCTGCCCGGCCAACAAGTAGGCCTGGGCAGACCGCTGATCAACCTCAACGCGAACGACAAGGTGGCTTCAGCCGACGTAGACGTCCAGACCACAACCTGGCTGCCGAGCGGAGCCCTAGGCGCCTTCACCCCACCGGCAGACACCTACGAGTCCACGAGCCGAGCCACCGCCTCACCGCCAGCGGACGCTATTCGCTACCGGGAAACGTCAACCAACTGCCGAGCGCTCGCCACCCGCCGCACCGCCGTGATCTTCCGCGACGCGACCGGCGCCATCGTGGGCGGCGACCTAGTCCCGCCAGACGGAAAAGGCAACCCGGCCGGCACGACCCAGCAACCGCCGGCAAGCCCTTCCTGCTCCCCCGGGGAACGCAGCACCTGGATCGTCCCACTGCAAAACATCCCGCACAGAACAGACGACCACCGCACAGTTCTCTACTCCTACTGCGACCTGAACACCCCCCCAACAGACATCAACAACACCTTCTAACTCCCCCCACTCCACCCACCCACCAACGAAACCCACCAACGACACCCACCCACCACGACGGGGGTCCAGGGGGCGCAGCCCCCCTGGCGGGGGTTTGGGGGTCCGACCCCCAAGGCAAAAACGAAGAAGAGCCCTGGCCAACGCGCTAGCGTGGCAGGGCTCTCCCGCGAATCGAGTGGAGGTGCCGGGAATTGAACCCGGGTCCTCTAGCGCCTCCTCAAGGCTTCTCCGTGCGCAGTCCGCTGTGTCTCTGCTTGGCCCCTTCAGTCACGCGAACAAGCTGAAGTGACGAGCCCAGCCACTGTTTGCTTCCCTACCGGGCCCCGTGGCCGGGACCGGCGGTAAGCCTCCTAGCTGATGCCGGCGACCGGGTCGGAGGCGACCCCGGGCCGACAGACTTGCTCTACTGCGATCAGGCAGCGAGAGCGAAGTCGCGCTGGCTATTGGCCTTGGCGCTTATTAGGTTGCGATGACGCTTGCGGTGGTCTCTCGCCTGCACCGGCACGCTTCCCTTGATTCAACGTCCAGAGTCGAAACCGTTCACCCCCTTGTAGGTGCTTGTAACCTCACCATCATAACCCGCGCGGCAACCCGGTAATTCCGGCCTGGGGTAGGGCTGCCCCCACCTCGAAGATGCCCGCTCGCCCCCTGGTTGCCCGGTGCCGCTCCGGCCATGCTGAGCAGGTCAGTTTCCGCAGTGAGGGAGCCCCGCCATGGTCACCGTGCCCGCCGGTCGCAGTTTTGGGCGCCGCACTCCGCCGTTGGGCGGGGCGTTGGCGTATCTCCTGCTCAACCTGCCCATCGGGATCCTCTCGTTCACGCTCATCGTGACGCTGGGTTCGGCGGGGCTGGGGACGCTGGTCGTGTGGCTCGGCGTTCCGCTGCTCGCGCTGCTCATCCTGTTCGCGCGGACCGCGGGACGGGTCGAGCGGGGGCGCGTGTTCGCGCTGCTCGACGTGTACATCGACGATCCGTATCTGCCGTTGCCGCCGTCGGGAGCCAAGCAGCGCTGGCTGACCCGGCTGAAGGACCCGGCGACCTGGCGCGACCTGTCCTACCTTTTCCTGCTCTTCCCGCTCGGCCTGGTGGAGTTCGTGCTGGTCGTGACGGTGTGGGCGGTCAGCCTCGGCCTGGTCGGGCTGCCCATCTACTACCGCTTCCTTCCCGACGGCGTCTACGCCTTCCCGAGCTACGATGTGCAGTGGTTCGTCGTCGACTCGACGGTGACCGCGCTGCCTTGGGCGGCGCTGGGGGTGTTGTTCGCCGCGATCGCCGTGGCCCTGACCAAGGGGCTGGCGGCGCTGCACGCGGCGTTCGCGGCCGGGTTCCTGCGGCCCACGGTCGCCCAGCGGCGGCGCATGGAGCGCTCGTGGAACGAGATCGACGGGATCACGGTGGCTGGATGACTGCGCAAGACCCGCCTCCGGAGCACCCTCGTCCGCATCCGGCTCGCACGATCGGGTACATGATCCCGTCATTCGTGCTGCGCCTGGTGCAGTTCATCCTCATCGTGGTCGGCGCGACCGTCGGCACGGCGACGCTGATCATCTGGATCGGCTTCCCGATCCTGCTGGCCGTGACCGGCTTCATCCGCTGGTCAGGCGACCTGGAACGGCGCTGGGCCCGCCGGATGCTCGGCACCCCGCTGGGCGCGGTCGAGCGGCTGTCGCTGGACGGGCAGCCGATGACCCGCCGCTGGCTGACCCGGCTGTCCGACCCGACGACCTGGCGCGACCTGTCCTACCTGCTGGTCGCGTTCCCGCTGTCCATCGTCGAGCTGCCGATCGCGCTCGCGTCGATCGTGCTGCTGCCGATGGCGATCTGGGTGACGCCGTGGCTGGGCTGGCTGCACGGGAACCTGGCGCTGTCGATGCTGGGCCCGAACCGCACGAAGAAGCTTGAAAAGAAGGCCGAGCACCTCCAGGCGTCGCGGGCTCGTGGCGTGGACGCCGCGGAGGCCGAACGCCGCCGGATCGAGCGCGACCTGCACGACGGCGCTCAGCAGCGGCTCGTGGCGGTCGCGATGAGCCTCGGCCGGGCGAAGTCGAAGTTCGACAACGACCCGAACGCGGTGCGCGACCTGATCGACGAGGCCCATTCGGACGCCAAGCTCGCCGTTTCCGAACTGCGCGACCTCGCCCGCGGCATCTACCCCGCCGTACTCGGCGACCGCGGTCTCGACGCGGCCCTGTCCGCGCAGGCCGCGAAGTCGCCGATCCCGGTGGACGTGCACGTCGACGTCGAACCGAGGCCGCCGGCCGCGGTCGAGACCACGGCGTACTTCATCGTCGGCGAGACCCTCACCAACATCGCCAAGCACTCCGGCGCGACCGAGGCGGCGGTGAAGGTGTGGCGCTCGGACACGCACGTCATCACCGAAATCACCGACAACGGCCACGGCGGCGCCGAGGTGCGCCCTGGCGGCGGGCTCGCCGGGCTGGCCGACCGAGCGGCGACCATCGACGGCGTGATCACCGTCGTGAGCCCGGTCGGCGGGCCGACGGTCATCAGAGCGGACCTGCCGTGTCAGTGGTAGGTCACCCGTCGAGGCTGGCGCGTAGCGCGGCCACTCGCTGAACGAGCATCTGGTCGTCCCCGGCCATGACCGTGATGTACCGGTTCCGCTCGGCCCCGGACACCTCGAACGCGACCCGGCCGGCACTGAGGTCGCGGTAGGTCAGAACGCCATCGGCGACCCGTCTGCTCCGCCCCGCCCCGCGAAGCGACACATTGATCTCGCCACGCCCAAAAGCAGGCCGGTTCAGCAGTTCGTCGACCGCCCGCGCGGAGCGGCCACGTTCGTCGGGGAAGTCGCTGTCCTCGCCGCGGAATTCGTGTTGCGACAGCGAAATCAACGCGAGTTTCGCCGGGCGGAACCTCGGGAGACGCGCCACGAGAGCAGCGGCTGGCGTTTCTCGGCTGCCCGAGGCCTTCACCAGCACCCGCGCCCCGTCATGGACCGCAGTGACCACGCCTTGTCCACGAGTCCCCACGAACACGCTGTACTGCTCGCCCTGGTTGTCGACGCGGGCCACATACTCCGTTTCGGGCCGCGCGAGCGTGTACAGCGCGTCCTCGAACGCGTCGGACACGCGGCCGCGTTCGAGAAGTCCCAGCCGGAGCAGCTCGTCGCGAGCCTCATCGGCCAGCTCCCCCGCCAGCGACTCCGGCACGTACCTCGTGCCGAAGCCGAACATCGGGTGCGGATCATTCAGCTTGACTTCACGGAATGCGCTCAGTAACGTACTCAGCGTAATTTCAGTCGTGCGCGCGAACAGCACCGTCGTCCCCTCCCCCTGAACTGTGCGCTATCTCTGTGGGCGATCGCCGATGACCGGCGGGACCGGCTTCACCTCATTGCCGCCGAACACCTCGTCCGGGTCGGCTTCGCGCAGGTAGGGCGCGGCCTTCTTTTCCTTGTCCGCTTCGCCTTTCCCGCCTTTGCCGCCCAGGGGGCCGGCCATCGAGGCCGCGTTCTTCCCGGCCGATCCCGCAGCCCCAGCCGCGCCGCCGCGCGCGGATGCCGACTCGCCCGGCACCCTGGCGCCGGAGCGACCTCCCGGTTCGCTGTCGGCACCCGCACCGCCGCGGAGGTTCACCGGACCCGAACCCGTGCCGCCCGGCGAACAGCCCAGCGGGCCGAACGCGCTGCCGTGGCCACCGGTTCCGTCGCCTTGCCCGAGGCTGATCGGACTCGGCGACGGAACCGGCTGAAAGCGCGGCGGGACCGGCGGCCACGACTGCTTCTCGACGCGCTCGTCCGCACGTTCGGGCGGGACCTGCCAACCGGGCGGCTGCCGGACTGGCGGCTGGTCGCCCGGATGACGAACCGGACCTGGCTCCGGGGTCGGGGGCGGACCAGGAGCCGGGCTGGGCGTCGGGCTCGGATCTGGACCGCGCTCGACCGGCCTCGGCCCGGACGACGGCGGACGGTGCAACCCGCCGCCCCGACCGCCGCTGCGCGGCTGGCCGGGCTTGGCCGGATCTTCGGCACTGGCCAGGGTGATCTGTGCCCCGGCGTCCCGCAATTCCGCGTATTTCGCGGGGACTCGGCCGTTATTCGATCCGCTGGTCGCACTGTATCCGCTGAAAACCTGCACATTATGCTGCGAATCCGCTTGCCATTGCGTCACCCGGTCGGTGTACTTCTGCCCGTCCCCGTGCAGAAGGGCGACGACCTCCTCGTCGGTGAATCCCGGTTCCTGTGCGGCCACCGGTTTCACGCTGTTCTTGGCGTTCTGGAACGCCGACATCTGCTCGTGGGCGATGGCCTGGACCGCACCCAGCCGCGCCGAGTCTTCCGCGGACGTCTCGATCAGCGGAGTGCACGAATTCGCCGAAGCCTCGTTCGCGACCTCGCCCTGCCACGCCTCGCTCTGGTAGGCGGCCAGCGTCCCGACCCGCGTGGCCAGACCGAGGAGCTGATCACTCAACTGGGAGGCGGCGTGCTGGGTATCGCCCAGCGAACCCGCTCCCGAGCCAGTGGTCAGCTCCCGGTAGATCTCGGCAGCGCCCATGCACCGTTCCGGTTCCATCATCGCCCCCCGCGAAGATTGCCGATGATCGCAACGGCGACGTCATGTACGGAATCGCACGGATTCTTTTTCTCCTTGCGCGAATCCGGCTGCCGGATGACGACTTCGATCACTTGGTCGTCCCGCACGCCCAGTGAAGC
>NZ_FOWC01000002.1 GCF_900115345.1 Amycolatopsis rubida
GGATCAAGGAACGGAACGAAAACCCCAGGCCCTTCATCTGGACCAAGACCGCCGCAGAGATCCTTGAGTCACTGGCGAACTTCTGCCGACGAATTTCCGGCGCAGGACACTAGGACTGCCGGCCCGCTCCACCCGGGCCACCTCGTCGGGCCCAGCAGACTCGAAGATCAATCCTTCCCCGGACGCCAGTTGGCCCCCTGGCGGGCTGACCTCGACGTGAAACGTTTTGTTCTCCCCTGCGATAGCAAGTAGCACTGAGATTGTTGAAGTCGGAGGAACATCGATGAGTCGTCGCCGGGGGTTCTTCGCCGAGTTGCAGTATCAGGCGGCGAAGGCGCAGAAGGAGCAGGCACGACAAGCGGCGGCCGCCGAACGGGAACGGATGCGTCTTCACAGGGAAATGCTTCGCACCCAGGCCGCCGCGGCAGCGGCGCGCGAGCGCTTGGCGCGTACGAAGGCCCAGGCGGCGACACAAGCGGTGCGTGAGGCGAAGCGGCTTCACGTCGAGGCGCAGCAGTCAAGGGCCGAGTCGCTGAACGCGGACCTGCGCGAAGAGCTCGCGGCCATCGACAGCGTGCTCGAATCGACACTTGCTGTCGACGATTTCGTTGACTTGGAAAAGCTTCGCCGTGTCGCGGAGCATCCTCAGTTCGAATCAGCGCATCTGGCGGCGTTGCCCGCACCCACGCCGATCCCGGCTCCTCCCGAGCCTCGCTTCTGGCCCCCGGTGCCTCCCACCGGGATCTCGGCAGTCTTCGCTAGGAAGAAGCACGCCGCGGCGGTCGCCGTCGCGCAGGCGGAGTTCGAGCAAGCGCACACGGATTGGCGAGCAGTGGTCGCCCAGATCCCGGGCCGGCAGCTGGCCGCAGTGCAGGCCCACCAGGCCGCCGAGAACGCACGGTTGCGCCAGCTTGCCAGTGATCGGCAGCGCTACGACGCAGAATGCGAGGAGCGCCAACGGATCGTCGACGCGGAGAATGCACGACTCGACGATCTGATCAAGCGGCTCTCAGCAGGCGAATCCGACGCAGTCGAAGAGTACATCGGCATCGTGTTCGGCAACTCGATCTATCCGGACGTGATCGCCGCCAGCAGCGATGTCGACTTCTCGTACAGCTCGGACCTGCGGGAACTGTCCATCACGCTCGTGTTCCCGCCGCCGGAGGCGATTCCGTCGACCAAATCGTTCCGGTACGTCCGCAGTTCCGACGAGATCACGGAAAGCAAGCTGACGCAAAGGGACATCGCGACGAGATATGCCGACCTGATCAACAACATGACGCTCCGGACCGTGCATGAGGTGTGGGAGTCAGACCGAGCGGAGAAGATCGACAGCATCTCGCTGGCCGGCGGAGTCAACCACGTCGATCCCGCCGTGGGCAAGGACGTATTCGTCCAGCTCGTCGCGCTGGCCGTGGATCGCGCCGGCTTCGTGGACATCGATCTGTCCCGGATCACCCCGTCCGAAACGTTGAAACACCTTCGAGCCATCGTGTCGAAGACACCGCATCGCCTTACCCCGATCGATGACAAGAACGGTGTTCGCGGATGACTTCCTGCCCCAGCGGAGCAACTCGGTGAGCAAGTTTCGATTCGTCGCGCCTCCGGGATGGCCGCCATCGGATCCCGGATGGGTGCCGCCGAAGGGCTGGCAGCCGCACCCTTCATGGCCTCCGGCACCCCCGGACTGGCAGTTCTGGGTCTCCGACGAATCCGACGAGCGGAAGCTGCCCGACGCTGCGGACCCGCCGGCCGAGAGTGATTCGCCTGCGGCGGTACCCGCATCAGGCGATGACACCGCACGAGATGCTGGCAGGCAGGCGGAGCCCAGCGCCGCGGCCCGGCGGGAGCTGCAGGCGATCCGCGAGCAGATCGACCAGGCGAAACGTGAACTGGTAGAACTCGACGACGCGATTTTGCTCCAACAAGTCGGAATCTACGAGTACCACCATCCGCTCGAGACCGCCGAGCAGTACAAGGAAGCATTGGCCGAGATCCGCCTGGCGGCGAAGGCGTTCGTCAAGAACGGCACCGCGATCCTCGCGAGCGATCGGTTTGCCTACAACAACTCGCTTGCGCAGGGCAGGAAGATGACTGCCGACTTCTCGAAGCTGATGCTGCGGGCTTACAACTCGGAGGCAGACAACTGCGTCCGATCTGTACGCGCGGGCACGGTGGCGTCGGCGAAGCAGCGCCTCGACAGATCAGTCGAGTCGATCGCGAAACTCGGCAAGATGATGGAAATGCGCGTCGCTCCCGAATACCACCTGCTCCGCCTCCGTGAGATCGAGATGACCGGTGACTATCAGATCAAGGTCCAAGAGGAACGCGAAGCAGCCAGGGCGGAACGCGAACGGCTTCGTGAAGAGAAACGTGCCGAGGCGGAGTTGCAGGCCGAGCGCGAACAGCTGGAGAAGGAGCTGGGCCATTACACCAACGCACTGGCGAAACTAGCGGCGGAGGGCCAGCAGGAGCAAGCTGACGAGGTGCGCGAACGCCTGTCCGCCATCCAGGACGCGATAGAGCAGAACGACTACCGAATCGCCAACATCCGAGCGGGCTATGTCTATGTCATCAGCAACATCGGAGCCTTCGGCGAAAAAGTCGTGAAGATCGGAATGACCCGCCGCCTCGAACCCCGCGACCGGATTCTGGAACTCGGCGACGCTTCGGTGCCGTTCCCCTTCGATACTCACCTGTTGCATTTTTCGAAGGATGCGGTCGCGCTCGAAAGTGAACTGCACAAGATGTTCGCCGACCGCAGGCTGAACCGGGTCAATCTACGCCGGGAGTTCTTCTTCGTCACACCGCAGGAGATCCGCATCGCGCTAGCGGCGAAACTCGGCAACATCCTGGAATTCAACGAGACCCCGGAGGCGTCACAGTACTACCAGAGCCGCCCGACATGGCCGGAACCGAAACGCGTTGAGACGTCAAGCAGCGTGTCCCGTCGATGATGGTGTGGGTAGTCTGCCGATGGGTTCGCGGTGTTCGATGTGCCCAGCGATGGCGCCCCGAGGCACATCGTCACCGTAGACGCTCCTGGCAGCCGAACCAAACCGTCGAACATGAAGTAGGGCTGGTTCGCTCCCAGCCCGTGAAGCTGTCGCGGCAGGTCGGCCGCCGGCGGCGATGCACAGTGGCAGCCCACGTCACGCGGCCAAGGTTGCGTCAGCGTTCTGGAACTCGCGCGTGCGCTACCCGTCTTCTCTGTCGGGAGCACCGTTCGCTTCGAACTCTGCACGAACGATCTTGACGAGTCGTCGAGCTGAGGTGGCACCAGTCCCCAGCCGAACACGCAGTGCGTCAGCTTCGACGCTTATTGCCTCGGAGACGGTGATGCTGTCGCCATCGGCTGTAGTCTCGGCCGGACCGGTAGAGCCAATCGCCTGCAAGAAGCCTGGTCCAACCTCCGCGACCGCCGATTTCACCCCGACCGGTCGTGCGCATCCGGCTCGCCCTGCCCCTCAAGCTAGACGACGAAACGCCACCGCCGGCACCGCCCCGGACGCGGCGGCGAAGGACCCGCGCCGCACGCCTTCTCACGAATTGACCTGGAGCAAACCTGGAGCAAACGGGTACGCCCAACTCCGGCGAACGGCACGGCAACACCCTTGCCGTCAACGATGACCGCGGCGAGCCGCCGGCGCAAAGCGCATCTCACGCAGTAGCAGCAGCTGCATCGGCCTCGGCCAGGCGGCCCGACCGCCGCCACCGGCGCAGGACACGACGACCGTAGTTGTGCGTCCCAGCCACCCGGTCCAGTTCTGCCCCGCTCGGCGAACGTCCCGCAGCTACCTGCTCCGCATAGTAGACCCACATTCGCTGTTGCGCGGTCAACACATCGGCCCTGCCGAGATCGTCCGAGACCACGTTTAGGTTCGCCAGCGCGACCCCGGTCTCACCTTCGGCCACAGACGTCTCGGTCTCGTCCGGCTCAGCCACGGTCTCGGAGCAAGTCTCGGCGGTCTGCTGCTTCAACGCACGGTTCAACAGCTCCACCGCGAACAACAACGCCACCGGCGGACACGCCGCCACCACCTGTGGGGTTCCAAAAGTCAGTAACTGGCCTTGACCAGTGGCTCTACGCGGCCCGTTCGTACTCGTTGATCAGGCCTCCGAGAAGTCGGTGTCGCTTGATCCGCTGAGTGTTGAGGTCTGCCACGGGGTAGGTGGGCCGGGGCAGGCGAAGCTCGCGGGACCGGTGGGGCCGTCGACCGTTGTAGTGCCGGACGTACTCGGCGAGCACGGCGCGCAGATGCCGCTGGCTCAGGATCAGCATGCGGTCGGTGAGTTCGGATCTGGCGGTGCGCACGAACCGTTCGGCATAGCAGTTCGCCCGTGGACAACGCGGTGGGATCTTTACTGTCGTGATGCCCACGTCGGCCAGGGCAGCGTCGAACGCGGCCGCGAACTGGCCGGCCCGGTCACGGACAAGAAACCTGAACTCGCCGACTCGATCACCGAGGTCCATCACAAGGTTGCGGATCTGCTGCGTGGTCCACCCGCCGTCCGGGTGGGTGGTCGTGCCGAGAACGTGGACGTAACGGCTGCCGACCTCCAACACGAACAACACGTAGATCCGCTTCAGGGTGAGCGCGCAGTCGACATGGAAGAAGTCGCAGGCCAGCATCGTCGATGCCTGCGTGCGCAGAAACTGCCGCCAGGTCGTGTCGTTCTGGCGGTCCGGCGCGGGAGGCATCCGCGCCCGCTTCAGGACCCGCCAGACCGTCGAAGAACCGACCCGGTGACCAAGCTTCAGCAGCTCACCCTGGATCCTCTTGTATCCCCAGTGCTGGTTTTCAGTGGCCATTCGTTCGATCAACTCGGTGAGCGCCTCGTCGACAGGCGGACGGCCGACTCGGTGTGGATATGTCCACTTTCCGGCGACCAGACGCCGGTGCCAGCGCAGGATCGTGGCCGGGGTGACCAACCGGCGCAGCCGCAACCCTGTGGGCAGTAGGCGGACCAACGCAGCAATCACCGCCCGGTCGGCCCAGTCCAGGCGCGGCTTCGGGTTTCCTCTGCGCAGCACGGCCACCTCGTGGCGAAGCACCAGCAACTCGACGTCTTTCGACGCCGACGAGCGACCGAGCAACACCAGCAGACCCAGCAGCCGCAGAAAGATCAGATACAACAAAACGCAACGTCACGACCGGCGATCACGCCCTGCCCGCCACGTGTCTGTTTCCGCAAGTCGGACACGTGAACCGACTTCTGGAACCCCACAGGATCAGCACGGCAATCATCGCCGCATACAGCTATGGTGCTGTCGAACTCTCCGAAGCCGCGCGCTTCTAGCCGCTGAGCCGCAACTACCGGAAGCGCACACGCGACCGGAATATATCGTGGGGCGGTGTTCGACGAGACCTCGATCGACAATCGCGCCCTTCCGGGCTTTGCCGCCATCGGGCGGAGCCCGCGCCGTTGACTTTCTCCGCGCACGGATCGGCGGGCAGGCAACTCGCCGCGCTCGCCACGCCCATCGTTCTCACCCAACTGGCCCAGGTCGCGCTGACCACCACTGACACCGTGATGATGGGGCTGCTCGGCACCGAAGCCCTGGCCGCGGGCGGGCTCGCGGTCGTGCTGTTCAACCAGCTGAGGACCATGGGCGTGGGCCTCGTCACCGCCGTCGGCAACCAGGTCGCGACAGCGGAGGCGAGAGCCGAGGCTGCGGGCGACCCGCGCTCCGCGCAGGCAACGATCACCTCGGCAGTGCGGGCGGGCTTCGTTGTCGCCACCGCCGCCGGCGTCCTCGGCGGCGCGGTGATGCTCTCCCTCGGCTACGCGTTGTCCTGGTTCGGTCAGGATCCCGGCGTCCTCGCGGGCGCCCGCCCAGTGCTGGCCGCGCTGGCCCCCGGGCTCGTTCCTTGTCTCTGGTTCCAGGTGATCCGCCAGTTCACCGTCGGCATGCGCCGGCCCCAAGCACTGGTGTGGATCACGATCGGGTCCGTCGCCCTGAACGCCGGACTCGACTGGGCGTTTGTCACCGGCGGAGCCGGCCTGGCCGCCCTGGGCTTGCCCGGGATCGGTCTCGCCACCTCGATCGTGCATTTGCTGTCCTTCGCCGCACTCCTGCTCGCGGCCCGACGCGACCCCATCCTCGCGCCGGTGCTGTCTCTGAAGCGAGGACGCGGCCCCTCGGGGCAACCGGCCGTCCGCCGCCTGCTGTCGCTCGGAGTGCCCATCGCCGCCACCTACGGCTCCGAAGCCGGTTTTTTCTCCGTCGTCGCACTGCTCATCGGCAGCTTCGGCCCTGCGGCGCTCGCCGCGCACACCGTGGTGAACCAGTTGGTCTACATCGTTTTCCAGGTCTCGGTGGGCATCTCGCACGGTGCGTCGATCCTCGTCAGCCGTCACCGCGCGCACGCTGACCGCGGGACTGCGGCGAAGGTCGCGCGGACCGCACTGGCGTCCGGCACTGTGCTCGCTGCGGCGATCGCGGCTGTCTACCTCGCCGCGCCTACTCGCCTTCTGCATCTTTTCACCGCCGAAAGCAGCACTGTGTCGGCGGCGATCCCGTTGTTGGCTGTCGCCGCGGTCCTGCAGTTCGCTGACTCCGCCCAGAACATCGGCGTCGGCCTGCTGCGCGGCTTGGACGACACACGCGGCAGCTTCCGCATCTCCCTCATCGGATACTGGGCGATCGGCCTGCCAGTCGCGTTTCTGCTCGGAGTGCCGGCCGGCTGGGGAGCCACGGGCGTCTGGATCGGCCTCGCGACCGGTCTGACCGCGACCGCGGCACTGCTGCTGCGCCGATTCGCCGCCGGACTGCACCGCGAAGCCTGACCCCGCCCCGGAGAGGCTGCGATCGGCTCAATGCCGCTCGAGCTCGTGCCCTTCACCCGCGATGCCGTGCACCGCGAGCAGCACCACGAACAACAACCCCGCTGCCGTGAGCGCGGCGAGCACCACCCGGCGCCGACGATTCGCGGGCACCCCGGCGCTTCCGGCCAGCAGAGCCAAGTCCGAAAGGAGTTGCCGGCCCGACATAACCAGTACCGGCATCCATCCGGCCGGCGCCCGCTCCCGTCGCGACTCCGGCGCGGGCAGCTCCGCGAGCGCGCCCCGCAGCTGGTCCCGATACCGCGCGGAATAGACCGCCGCAGTCCGCTCGTCGGTCTCGGCCAAGGTAAGCCGCCCTTGCGCCGCAGCGTTCTGCAACGCCCGAACCGCTTCTTCGCGTTCAGCGTCGGAACAGCGCACGCGATCTTCTGCTGTCACCTGTCCTCCCGACGATCAGAGTTGCCGGCAAAAGCGCGCCGATGGCCGCGGCAGAACCCCGGCTCGGACGCCTCGACAGTGCCGAAGCTCGCGACCAGGGCCCTTCGTATCGGGCAGAGGGCTCATCCCGCCTCCAAAAACTACGTCGATGTAGAAATTCTACCCGAATATCGGAGCGTTCTTCCGCCAGCAACTACGCTCACTCAGATTTCACTTCGCGGGTTCCAGACGGCTCAACGACCACGACCGCAGGATCTCGGCGTGGACGTCCTTCGCCTCCCCGCAGCGGCGCCGACCTCGCGATACCGGCATCGCCGAGAGCGCGACGTGAACGTCCTAGTTAGTTCGAGCCGACGACGTTGCTTGCTGGCAAACGGCACCGCGCGCGCTTCGCCAGCAGAGGGGCGGCAGCCTGTTCCCTCGCAAACGCGTGCCACGGCTGTTCGGCCGCCGCGTGCAGCGAAGGCGACGTCTGACGACTGATCGTCGAGCACACGCTGGTTCAGCGCGGCGCACGGAGGCTGCAGATGAGTTCCTGATACGGGACCGGCTGCCGTCCCGCACGACGTTCGGGCCCGGCGAGTCCGTCGCGCATCGGTCGGCCCCAGGGCCGGTTCCTCGGGCGCGCGAGAACGGATCAAAGCGCTGCCGGAGTCGTCTCGCGTGCTCGGCGGATGAACGCATGTGTCTCAGTAGCTCCTGTCTGCCGAGATACACACGCGAACTTGCCACGTCTGATCAGGTTCGCGAGTCCCAGCCGCACCATCAACAAGAGGCTCCGGCGAAGCCGATCTTTGGCCGAGCCAACGTTCTTGCCGAAGATCCGCGTTTTCACCGGTACCGCAACGCCTACGACACGCCGCGCCCGCTGTCACACAGCGACGTCGAGGACTATCCGAATGACTCGCTGTTCAGCCGTGCGCGCACGCCGATTCGCGTAGCGGCGCGCCATCCAAGCGCATACCATGAGCTGGATCTGCTGGAACAGCATCAACGGCAGCACAGTAAGCCCCACTGCAGTTGCGGGGAACAGCACGGTCGCCATCGGCACCCCGCTTGCCAGGCTCTTCTTCGACCACAGAACACGATCGCGATCTCGTCTTCGCGGGAGAATCCCAGTCTGCGCGCTCCTCCTCAGCAGATCTTCAGTCGTTTCGGCACTCGCCCCTGCGCTTTTCGTTGTCTGGCCGTCGTTGATGCGCACGGTTCGGCAGAGGAAGCGGCCCGTGCGCACCCGGCCGGCCCTCACGTCAGCGAGACGCCTCCTTCGACCGGCAGCACCTGGCCAGTGATGAACGCGGCGTGTTCCGAGGACAGGTAGACCGCGGCGGCGCCGATCTCGGCGGGACGGGCGAAATCACGCGTCAGCGCGGTGGAACGGCGGAACCCTTCGTGGACGCCGCTGCCCGCCCGCAGCCGCGGCCCGAACATGCCAGTGCCAGGATGAAACCGGCTGCCGCTGCTCGTCTCCGCGGCCGGATCCTGCGGGAGCGTGCCGTAAGGGGCGATCGCGTTGACCGTGATGCCGCTGCCGCCCGTCTCGAGCGCGAGAACGCGGGTGAAGGAATGTACCGCGCCCTTCGCCGCCGAGTACACCGCCAGGTGCGGATCGCCGATCAGCGCGGCCATGGACCCGATGTTGACAATGCGGCCGTACTCGCGTTCGAGCATGTGCGGCAGGACCTGATGAGTGCACAAGAGCGTGCTGATGAGGTTGACGTCCAGATCCGCCCGCCATTGCTCCGGCGTGGATCCCGCGAACGGGGTCATCGGGGAATTCCCTCCGACGTTGTTGACGAGCACGTCGACCACGCCGAACTCGCTGACGGTTCTGGACACCATTCCGGCGACAGCGTCGCGCTCGGTGACATCGGCCGCGTGCCACATCGCACCGGCGGCACCGGTCTCCAGGGCCAGGGCGGTCACCCGTTTCCCGGCATCGTGGTCTCTTCCCACGACGACGACCTTCGCGCCTTCGGCCGCGAAAGCCAGTGCGATGCCGCGGCCGATGTTGGCGGTGGCCCCGGTGACGATCACGACCTTGCCAGCCAGTCCAGTGTCCACAACACTCCCTCGCTTCGAGAAAAATGATTGCCTGATCAGCGGATCCCGCCTCAGCGACTCGGCGAGCCGCTCGCCTCGGGCTGCTCGGCGCGAACCGCTGCCGTCACGGCGCCGCGGCCGCCGGGGATGAAATACGCCACCGCGAGCGCGACCAGTGCCGCACCGGCCCCGATCGCCAGTACGACGCGGAAAGCGTTCTGCGACGGGAAAATCGCCGGACCGACTGAGATCACCAGCTGAGCCAGGACGACCCCCGCCACTGCGCTCGAAACCGATGTGCCAATCGAACGCATCAATGTGTTGAGACTGTTGGCCGCCGCGGTCTCCGACACCGGCACCGCGCTCATCACCAGTGCGGGCATCGCGCCGTAGGCAAGCCCGATCCCCGCGCCGATCACGCACGACACGAGCATCAGCTGCCACACCGCGGACATCAGCACGATCGCCAGCCCGTACCCCGCGGCGACGACCAGCGCGCCGAGCATCAACGTCGCTTTCGGGCCCCGCGACGCGGAAACGCGCGCCGAGATCGGCGCGACGGCCATCATCACCAACCCGTTAGGCGCCATCACCAGACCGACCGTCAGCAGCGACTGCCCGAGTCCGTATCCGGTCGCTTCCGGCAGCTGCAGCAACTGCGGCAGCACCAAGGACATCGCGAACATCGCGAACCCGAACACCGCCGACGCGATGTCGGTCAGCAGCACCTGCTTCCGCGTGGTGGTGCGCAGGTCGACCAGAGGCTGCCGAACGCGCAGCTCCCATCGCCCCCACAAGAGTGCCGTTGCGACCGCGCCGAGCAGCAAACCGAGCGTCACGCCGCTGCCCCAGCCCCAGTCCGAGCCCTTGGAGACGGCAAGCAGCAACGCCACCAGCACCGCCGAAAGCCCAACAGCGCCCACGAAGTCGAACCGGCCGCCCGCGCGCACCCGCGATTCCGGCACCAATGCCGCCACGAACGCGAACACCACCACGCCCAATCCGGCCGAGGTCCAGAACAGCAGGTGCCAGTCGGCCTTCTCCGCCAGCAGAGCCGCCGCCGGGAGTCCGAGCGCACCGCCGATGCCCAGTGAGGCACTCATCAACGCGGTCGCCGAGCCCAGCCGGTCCGCAGGCAGTTCGTCGCGCATGATGCTGATCCCCAGCGGGATCACTCCGGCCGCGAGCCCCTGCAATGCCCGGCCCGCGATCATGAGCACGAGGCTCGAACTCACCGCCGCGAGCACTGATCCCGACACCAGCAGCAGCACGCTCAGCAGCAGCATTCGCCTCTTGCCGTACATGTCGCCCAAGCGCCCGACGGTCGGCGTCGCGACGGCCGCGGCCAGCAGGGTCGCCGTCACCGCCCACGTCGTGTCCGCCGCCGTCGCGTGCAACAACACCGGCAGCTTCGGCACGATCGGGATCACCATGGTCTGCATCAACGACACGACCACCCCCGCCAGAGCCAGGACCGCCACGATCGCACCGGGCTTCCCTTCGGGCGCGGAGGAAAGACCAGCAGAAGCAGGCATTGGATCTCTCATCTCTCGTCGAAATCGCAGTTAAATCAAGTGACTTATTTCAACGTAGCAGATTGCTTGCCTTGTACAACTAACCCGTGACGCTGATCGCCTCCGGCGAAGCGGTCAGGCACCGCGAACCGCCGGGCCGAGGCAGCCGGCACGCCCTCGCCGCCGCGCAGGTCGAAGCCGGAGCGACCACCCCAAGGCGGCGAATCTTCATTCAGTTGACTTAATTGATGATTCATGATGAGGTGGTGTCGCGCCGGAGCGGAGGAAAGCACCATGACGAGCATGTGCCTCACTGTGCCGATCGCACCTCCGGCCGCCTCGCTGGATGCCTCCTGGTGTCCCGCGGAGCGGGTGGCGCGCCTTCGGCGGCCGCGCGGAGAAGACGTCGAACGCCTCAGGCCGCAAGTATTGGCATCGCCTGGACGGCAAGCGATTCGCCGTCAAGGAGACGTTCGCGTCCTTGATCCGCACGATGCCCGGCTTGCCCGGACGAGAACGGGATCCGGTCAAGGACGGTCAACAGGCTCGTTGATTTTGGCGAAGCATGCCAGCGAGCAAACCGGCGCGGTGCATCAGGAATTCACTGACCGCGAGCGCTCGACGACAGCCGCGAAGCGCAGCGGATGCGAGAGGCTTCGCAGCGCCGGCGGGGACATCGCGTTCAGCAGCAAGCCCGTACCCGGGCCAGTCATCGGCACCGGTGAACTCGAGCGCCAGGAGGGCATGCCGAACGCGCCTTCACAGGAGGAAATTCCCGCATGGTGAACAAATCCGCGAATCTCGAAGACGCCACGCCCCGTTCTGCCGCCACCCGTCAGGCGATCATGGCAACAGCAGAACGGCTCTACGCCCAGCACGGGCTGTCCGCCGTGTCCAACAGGCAGATCGGCGAAGCGGCCGGGCAGAACAACACCACAGTGGTCAGCTACCACTTCGGCAGCAAAACCACGCTAGTGCGCGAGATCATGACCAAACACAGCAAAGCGATCGATGCCATCCGCCAGCGGCACGTCTCGGCGGCGAGCGCAAGCGACGACGTGCGGGATTGGGTCCGGTGCCTGGTGCGGCCGGTCACCGAGCACCTGGAATCCCTTGGCGTCCCGTCCTGGCACGCCCGGTTCGCCGTTCTGGTGCTGACCGACCCGATGATGCGCGCCATGATCACCGACGACTCGCTCACCCGCCCCAGCCTTCAGCACACCCTGCGCGAGCTGGGAAACTGCTTGAAAGACAAGGTATCCGCTCAAGTTCGCCGCGAACGCGGCGAAATGGCCCGCCATGTGATCACGCATACCTGCGCCGAACGCGAACGAATGCTGGCCGAGGGGACCGCCCGACCCGTCGCAGCCTGGAAACACACCGCGAGAACGCTCGAGGACGCGCTGACCGGGTTGCTGACCGCGGAGGTCAGCCATCGCTGAGTAGCCGATCCGTTCAACTGCCCCACAGGACGGCCTGCATCGCAAGAAGCCACGGAAGCGAAGAAGCCGAGCACGCTTGGGCATCGGCGTCGTCCGGCGCATGCGCCGGACATCGCCGATGTGCTCAGGCCGCTGGCGTTCGGAAAGGGGAACCATGAAGATCGCCATAGAAGAAGACAAATGCTGCGGCGCGGGTCCATGCGTGCTGATCGCTCCTGAGGTTTTCGACCAGCGTGAGGACGACGGCATCGTCTTCCTGCTCGAACAAGCGCCGGGCGCGGACCTGCACGAGCAGGTCGTCGAAGCCGCTGAGGTCTGCCCGGCCGCCTGCATCCGCCTCGACCACACCACATGAGCCCCGTCGGGAGCGTCCTCGTCGTCGGCGCCTCAGCGGCTGGTCTGGCTACGGCGGAAGGCCTGCGCCGCAAGGGGTATGAGGGCGCGTTGACGTTGCTGGAAGCGGAACCGGAACTGCCCTGCGATCGTCCGCCGCTGTCCAACCAGGTCTTGAACGGGCAATGGGAAGAGACCCGCGCGCAACTCCGCTCGGCGCAGGCGCTGGACGCGTTGGACGCGGCCTTTGTGCTCGGGGACGCGGCGATCTCGTTCAACGCCGAGCGCCGGGAAGTCAGCACGGCTTCCGGGCGCGTGCTGCACGCGGTCGTGATCGCGACCGGCGTCGGCGCGTCGTTGCTGCCGGCCCGGCGCGAAGTCCGCGGCACGCATGTGATTCGCACGCTGGGCGACGCCGCGGTTCTGCGCACTGAGCTGCTGTCCGCGCGGCGGGTGGTGGTGATCGGCGACGGAGCGCTCGGCGCCGAGACCGCCGCTACCGCGCGGCAACGCGGCCGGCCTGTGACCCTGGTCGGCCCCCAGACTGTTCCGATGGCTCGGCACCTCGGCGCGCTGGCCGCCGGGCAACTCGCCGAACTCCACCGTCGCAACGGGGTCCGGCTGCTGGGCGGTGTTCTGCCGGACACCCTCCACACCCGCGACGGCCGGGTCGCAGGAGTGCGGCTCAGCGACGGGACAGAGCTGGAAGCCGCCGTCGTGATCGTCGCGATCGGCTGCCGTCCGGCCACCGAATGGCTTCAGGGCAGCGGGCGACGTAGCCCGCTGGCACCACGAAGGGCTCGGGCGCTCGCTGCGCCTGGAAAACCGGACCAACGCGGGCGACCAGGCCCGCGCCGTCGCCGCGGACATCCTCGGAACAGGCGAGCCTACCGGCCCGTTCCCCATTTTTGGACCGACCAGTTCGACGCCAGGCTCCAGATCCACGGCATCATCTCGCCGGACGCCCGGGCCGAGATCGTCGAAGGAGACCCGCGGGCAGGCCGCTTCGTCGTCCGTTACACCGGATCCGACGGGCCGGAAGGCGTGCTCGGCTGGAACATGCCGCGGCAGACCCGTCTCCGGCGGGTCGAACTGACCGGCCGATACACCCTGCCCCGGGAAACTGCCGACGCCGGGTAAGCGCCGATCCTTCCTGCCAGGCCCATCTTCGATCAGGAGTGCTTGATGACCGCTCGAACCGACGTCGACGAGACCATCCCCGAATTCCCGCCGCCGCGCTCCGCGGTCTGCCCGTTCGACCCGTCGCCGGAACTGCGGGCACTCGCCGGCCGCGGACCGGTCACCCAGGTCCGTTCCTGGGGAGGCTCGACCCCCTGGGCGGTGACCGGGCACGCGGAACAGAAAACGCTGCTCGCCGACCCGCGGCTGAGCGTCGATTTCGCCGCCCCCAACTTCCCCAGTCCCATCGACCCCGCCCACAGCCACGGCGGCGGGACCGACCTGAGCTTCGTCGGGATGGACGACCCCGAGCACGCCCGCCTCCGCCGGATGATCAGCGGTGCTTTCACCGTCAAACGCGTCGAGGCGATGCGTCCCGCGATCCAGCGGCTGACCGACGAGTTCCTCGACCGGATGCTCGCCGGGCCCACACCAGCCGATCTCGTCCAGGCATTGGCTTTGCCGCTGCCTTCGCTGGTCATTTCCGAAATGCTCGGCGTGCCCTACGCCGACCACGAATTCTTCCAGGCCAACAGCAAGATCATGGTCTCGGCCACCGCCACCGGCACCGAACGCGGAGCGGCGCACTCGGCGCTGGCCGGCTACCTCGACGAGCTCGTGGCGAAGAAAACCGCCGAACCCGGCGACGACCTGCTCTCCAAACTCGGCGCTCAGATCCGCGTCGGCGAACTCACCGCGCGCGAAGCCGCGACGATGGGCGTCCTGCTGCTGCTCGGCGGCCACGAAACCACCGCCAACATGATCAGCCTCGGCACCCTCGCCCTCCTGCAGCACCCCGATCAGCTGGCGCTGCTGCGCGACGCCGACGACCCGCGGGCGGTGACGGGCGCGGTCGAGGAGTTGCTGCGGTACCTGTCGATCGTCCACTTGGGCCGGCGGCGCACCGCACTGGAGGACATCGAAGTGGCGGGCCGCACCATCCCGGCCGGCGACGGAGTGATCCTGCTCGGCGAACTCGCCAACCGCGATCCCGAAGTGTTCGACGACCCCGACCGGCTCGACCTCACCCGCAACGCCCGCAGGCACCAGGCCTTCGGCGGCGGCACCCACCACTGCGTCGGCCAGCCGCTGGCCCGTCTCGAACTGCAGGTCGTCTACCCGGCCCTGCTGCGGCGCGTACCCACCCTCCGCCTCGCCGTCCCGCTGGACGAAGTGAAGTTCAAGTACGACGCCGTGATCTACGGGCTCCACGAACTGCCCGTCACCTGGTAGCGACCGGACCGGCGAGGACAGACAGCGCGGAGGCTGTCCTCGCCGGTCCGGAACGCCGTCGGCGACGACGTGTTTACCTCAACGCCGGGCCGCAAGCCTCCGCGACGTGCTTCGTGTGCTCAGGCAGCATCTCAAGAACTGACAGCTTTCCGGCGAACTCCGTCAGCCCGGCCGGGAAACCACCTCAGGTTCGAACATCCGGCTGAGCGCGACTCCGATCTCGTCGGGTTCCACCACGTGCCCGTCATCGCACATGGGCACGACCCAGATCGCCGAACCGCAGCCCGCGTGCACTGGCGCGACCGGCCCTCCGGCATCGGAGAGGTACCGGTCGCCCCACTGCGTCAGCGCGAACAGCGCAGGCATCAATTCGAGGCCCGGCCGCTCGAACACATAGCTCTCCCGAGCCCGCCGACCGGGATCCTGGTACGCCACTTTTCGCACCAGGCCGGTCGCCGTCATCCGCCGGAGCCGGTCGGCCACGACCGGGGTGCTCAGTCCGGTCTTTTCCACCAGCTTCAGGAACCGGTTCGTACCGTAAAAAATCTCGCGCAAAATAAGCCACGTCGACCGGTTGGCCACGAGGTCCAACGCTCGTTCCAGCGAACACGCCATTTCCGGCCGGTGGACCGGATCAGCCGGCGAGTGCCCGCGCGCTTTCGACATAACCGAATTGTAAATTCGATCGCCATTCGACTGAAGCCTTCGAAGGCAAAGTTTCGGTAAGCTGGACGACTAATGCGCACGCTGCTCGGCACGTTCGTCTTCGTTCAAGTTCTTCCCGGAACCGCCGAAAGCGCTGGCGTGCTGGCCAGTTCCCGGGAGAACTTCCGGAGCAGCAGCACCGCGGTGGCGCCGAAGCCGAAGCACAGCCCGAGCCAGACCCCGGGCCCGGCAAGGCTCAGCCCGAAGCCGCACAGCACCATGACGGGGATGCCGATCACCCAATAGCCGAGCAAGGTCGCGCGGAAGCCGCTCTTCGTGTTGCCCAGGCCGCGCAACAGGCCGACGCAGACGTTCTGCGCGCCCTTCAAGTATTGCTGCGCGATCCCGAAGAACAGCAGAGTGTGCGCCAGCGACAGCACTTCCGGCGGCGGGTGTTTTTCCAGGAACAGTCCCAGCACCCAGCCCGGCACGACGAGATACGCCAGGCCCGCCACCGTCATCGCGGAAACCGACAGGGACAGTGCCTGCCGCGCGATCCTGGACACCTCCGGACGGTCGTGGCGGCTCACCGCGCGGCTGATCAGGATCGAAGAGCCTTGGGACAGGCCGATGTTCAGCTGGTACACGATGTAGACGAGCTGGTTCACCACGCTCTGCGCGGCCAGCGTCGCCGGGCCGAAGCTGCCCATCAGCACCGTGGCGACGGAGGTGATGCCCGCTTCGGAACCGTAGGTGAGGCTGATCGGGATTCCCAGCCGAAGAATCTCCCGCGCCATCGGCAGTTCCCGGCGGCGGAAACCCACCGACAGCAGGGGCGCGAGGTACTCGTCGCGGCGCAGGATCAGCAGGAACGCGAAGCAGTTCAGGAACTGCACGATCGTGGTGGCCAGCCCGACGCCCGGGGCGCCGAGTTCCGGAAACCCGAACCAGCCGTAGCCGAATCCCCCGTCCAGCAGGATGTTCACCCCGACCGACACGATCGTGACGCCCAGCAGCGATCCTGGCCTGCGCATGCCGACGGCGAACTGCCGCAGCACGTTGAGCCACAGCATCGGGATCAGCCCCGGCGCGAGCGCGAGCATCGTCGGCCGGGCCAGTGCGAGCACCTCGGCGTCCTGGCCGAACCACGCGAGGACGTAGCCCAGCGCGATCAGGACCAGCGCGGCCAGCACGCCGACCGCCGTCGCCACCAGGAAGGAGGCGCGCACGATGTCGCGCACCTCGGTGCTCGCCTGTTCGTCCAGCCGGTCGTCGCCGGCGCGGGTTTCGCCCCGGCCCGCCGCGCCGGCGACGAGGTTGCCGACCGCGGTGACGGTGCCCACGCACATCGTGCGGACCTGGTTGTACAGGGTGAGCGCCAGTCCGCCCGCCGCGATCGCGCGCACGCTCATCCCGCCGAGCATCGCCAGGTCGGTCGTGGTCAGCGCCACCTGCGCGAGCTGGATCCCGGCGATCGGCATGGACACGGCGATCAGCGGGCGGCAGCCCGCCAGCCAGCGCGTCAGGAGCATCGCGCGGTCCTTCCCGGTGTTCACGACACCCATTGCAGTGCATGGCCGGCGTCCGCGTACCGCGTCAGCCGGGCCAGAACCTCGTCTTCGACGTCCGGCGCGAGCAACCCGTGCCCGCGCAGCCATTCGTCGTCGTAGACGCTGTCCAGGTATTTCTCGCCAGCGTCGCACACCAGCACCACCGCGGTGCTGCCCGGAGCCATCGTCTCGATCCGTTCCAGCGCAACGTGAATCGCGCCGCCCGCGGATCCGCCGACCATCAGCCCGGTGTGCCGGGCCAATGCCCGTGCGGTCGCGAACGCGTCCACGTCGCTCGCCTGCACGCCCTCGTCGATCAGCTCCTGGCGCACGTTCGTCCCGACCGGAAACCCGGCCGGGCTGCCGCTTCCGGTCTGCCGGTACGGGCCGGGCGGTGCGCCGAAGATGATCGACCCGTCCGGCTCCACGGCGACCGTCCGCGCCGGGCAGCGCAGGCGGCGCAGTTCACCGGCGGTGCCGCAGAGCGAACCGCCGGTGCCGATCGCGCCGATCAGCCAGTCGACCTGTCCGGCGTCGGCGAGCAATTCCTTCGCCAGTTCCCGGTAGCCGCCGCCGTTGCCCGGGTGATTGTGCTGGTCGGGCCAGTAGGCCTCGCGGTCCGCCGCGACCAGCGCGGCGGCGACCCGGCGGCGTTCGACCGAGCGGAGCGTCCCGCCGCCGTCGTCGGCCACGTAGACGAGTTCCGCGCCGAGTGCCTTCATGGCGCGCAATTTGTCTTTGCTGGCATGGTGATCGACCACCGCGGTGAACCGGTAGCCCCGTTCGAGCGCGGCCAGCGCCAGGCCCAGCCCGGTGTTGCCCGAGGTCGGTTCGACGATCCGGCCGCCCGGTGCCAGCCTGCCCTCGCGTTCCGCGTCGGCGATCATCTGCTCGGCCATGCGCACCTTCGCCGAGCCGGTCGGATTGAACTGCTCAAGCTTGAGCAGCAACCGGACGCCCGAGGAGGTCGTGCACAGTTCGAACAACGGCGTGCGCCCGATCAGCTCCGACACGTGCGAGACGATGCCGCGGCCGCGGCGCGGGATGAACTCGTTCACCGGCCCTCCCCCTCGATCCGCCAGCCCGCGCCGGGCAGGTCCAGCACGACCCGCGCGGGCAGCGGAAGGTCGTGAAAGCGGGTTTCGTTCTTGTCCATCTGGTATCCGGCGGTGTTCGGGTACACGAGCAGGTCCCCGTGCCCCGGCGGGCGCGAGAACGGGACCTTCCGCCAGCTGAGCATGTCGTATTCGAGACAGCTCGACCCGCCCACGCACGCCGCGACCGGCTCGCCGGGCCCGTCCGCGGGCCACAGCACCGGGTCGGGAAGGAACTCGCTGCCCTTCCACTGTTCCGAGACGCTCATGCTGAGCCCGGCCACGGTCACGATCCCGTAGCCGCCGCGTTCCTTGAAGCCCTGCACCGGGAAGACGGTGAACCCGGCCTGGTCCAGCAGCGCCCGCCCCGGTTCCAGCAGCAGCTCCGTTCCGGTGCGGGCGAACTCGGCGGCGATCGTGGCCCCGCCGGGCGTCGGGCTCGCCAGCACCCCGGCCAGCATGTCCGCACCGGCCGGCGACTGATGGTAAGGGTAGAAGTGGGTGAACGTCTGTCCATTGTGGAACCACGACGGCCGGTACTCCTCGGTGAACCGCGTCCAGTCCTCCGCTTCGAGATAGCTCGCCGCGAACCCGCCGCCGATCGACACCGACACCGCGGGCAGCCCGAACTCCCGCGCCCGCAGGCACTGCGCGAGCGCCGCCGCGGCCATCCGCGCGCGCGGCGCGACCTCGTATCCCCCGAGATGGAAGGAGAATCCCTCCATCCGCACCGCGGATCCCGCGTCCGCGCACCGGTGCAGCGCCTCGGTCACTTCGTCCGGAGTGAGTCCGAACCGGCTCCCCAGCGCGTTGTCCGGCACCAGCCGCAGCAGGATCCGGACCGGCCCCGCGGAGCGGCCGATCGCGAGCACCCGGTCCAGCTCGTCGAGCGCGTCGACGGCCACGACGCACCGGTGCCGGGCCGCCAGCCAGACGAGGTCGCCGCTTTTCGCCGCCCCGGTGACCATGACGTCCTCGCCGCGGACCCCGCCGGCGAGCGCACCCACCAGTTCGGCCGCGCTGGCCACGTCGACGCCCGCCCCGGCGTTCGCGCATTCGGGTGCCCAGCACGCGGACCGGTTCGCCTTCTTCCCGAAATACACCTGCCCGGACACCCCCGCCGCGACGAGCGCGCCGGTGAACGCGACGAGGTTCTCCGCGAACCGCGGCGGGTGCAGCACGTGGAACGGACCGCCCACGGCACGGGCGATTTCGCCCAGCAGCACCGGATCCTCTTGTGCCTGCCGGGCCCAGTCCGCCTGGCGCGCGGGCAGGGAGATCGTCGACATCGTCAGCTCCACAGCCGCACCCGCGTCCCTCGGCCCGCTTCGATCGCCCGGGTCGCCAACGCGTGCGCCACCGGGATGTCGGTGATCACCATTCCGCTGCTGAAGGCGAACACGCGGTCCGACGGATCGCGCCGTCCCGGTGCGCGCCCGGCGAGCACGTCCGGGAACTCCGCGTCGATACTCGCCTTCCCCTCCCCGTCGTCGAACCGGGAACCGGTCACGCCGAGCTGGCCTTCGCTCGTCGCGAGCGCGTAGTCGGCGTCCCGCAGCGAGGAGGAGTCGACGCCCTTGCTGGACACCGAGATCAGCAGTCCGCCCGGTTTCAGCCAGCTGGTCTTGACCTTCGGATGCGCGGCCCGCCCGGACGCCGCCACCGCGATGTCCGCCTCGGCCACCGCTTCCGGAACGTCGTCGACTATTTCGACCTCGCGGTCCGGGAAATACCGGTGAAACGCGTCCACACACGCCCGGATCCCCTCCGGCGCGGTGCCGAAAAGCATCAGC
This sequence comes from Amycolatopsis rubida, assembly GCF_900115345.1. GTDB lineage: Bacteria > Actinomycetota > Actinomycetes > Mycobacteriales > Pseudonocardiaceae > Amycolatopsis > Amycolatopsis rubida. The sequence continues at coordinate 20,054 of NZ_FOWC01000002.1, forward strand.
CGTTCCAGGCCGGGCAGCGCGGTCTGCAGATAAGGCAGCGTGAGCTGGCCCTGCACCCCGGTGCCGATCAGCAACGCCGACCGCGCGTCCGGCTTGGCGCATTCCCGCGCGATCAGCGCGGTGGTCGCCGGCGTCCGGGACGCTCCGACGCGGTCGCAGTCCATCAGCGCGAACGGCATGCCGGTCGTGTCGTCGTAAAGGCTGATCACCGTGTAGTACTTGTCCCGGTTGTCGTTTCCCTGCCGGTACGAAGTCTTGAATCCGACCTGCTGGGAATTCGCGTCGAATCCGAGCATCGAGTAGGCGACCGCGTCCCGCGCCTGGTCCGGCAGCGGCATCATCAGCTTTGTCGGACAGCGGGAATCTCCGGCCGCCAGTGCGAGATATCCTTGCCGTACCGCGGAAATGACTTCCTCCGGACCCAGTTCTACGTCGGCCAGATCGCTGCGGGTGAACACGTGGAAATCGGGCTGCGTCATCTGAAAAATCCCTCACCATCGAAACGGGGAACCGTGCGCGTGGAAATCGGGCCTCCGGCCGGGAAGCACATTCCCGGCGGTCCGCGGGCAGTTGCGCCGACCGCGTCGCAGCGACGGTAACCGACCCGTCACACTAAGGCAAGGCTCACCTAACTTTCTCCGTCCGTTGAAGTACCCTCCGGTGCCGCTCCCCGGCCCCGGCCTGGGAAACGACACTCCCCGGCGCCCGCGCACCGTGAAACACCTCACAACGCCGTCTCGCCGGTCAAAACCGTTGCGGCACAAGAAAGCGAGAGAAATTCAGAGACTGTCGGCGATCGCGACGGTCAGCACCCCGTTGGCGGCGTGCTGGACGGTTCCCTCGACCTGGTAGACCTCGCCGAGCATCTCCGCGGTGATCACCTCGGCGGGCGATCCCGCCGAATGCACCGTTCCCTCGTGCAGCACGACGATCCGGTCCGCGATCCGGGCCGCGAGCGACAGATCGTGCACCACGGCCACCACCGCGGCGGGCTGGTCCCGGGCGAGGTCGCGGACGAGCCGCAGCACCCGGAGCTGGTTGCGCAGGTCCAGATTGCTCGTCGGCTCGTCGAGCAGCAGCACGTCGGGTCTGCGCGTCATCGCCTGCGCCAGGCCGACCATCTGGCGCTGCCCTCCGGACAGATCGGACAACCGCCGGGTGGCGAGCCCGTCCAGGCCCAGCGTCAGCAGGGTCGCCGCCACGCGCGCGTCGTGCTCCCCTCCGCCGCCGGCACCGCCCAGCTTCCGGGCGACCAGCACCGCCTCGAAGACCGTCAGCGAACTCGGCGGCGGCGGATCCTGGGGCAGGTAAAGGATTCCGCCGCTGCCCTGGCGTTCGCCTGCGGCGCGCCCGGACAACCGGACTTGCCCGCGGACCCGGTGAAACCCCGCGACGCAGCGCAGCAACGTCGACTTCCCCGAACCGTTGGGCCCGACGATCGCGGTCACCTCCGGCGCCCGCACCTCGGGCAGCGTCACCTCGCGCAGCACCGGAGTGCGGCCGTAGCCGAACCCGAGCCGTTCGACGTGCAGGGTCAGGTCCACAGCGCCCTCCTGCGGGACAGGATCAGCCCGAGAAAGACCGGCACCCCGACGATCGAGGTGATGATCCCGACCGGGACGAGCACGCCGGGCACGAGCAGTTTCGCCACCAGCGACGACGCGCACAGCAGAAAAGCCCCGCCGAACAGCGACGCGGTGACGAAATAGCGATGGTCCTCCCCCACCAGCATCCGCGCGATATGCGGGCCGACCAGTCCGACGAACCCGATGCTGCCCGCGATCGACACCGCCGTCGCCGCGACGAGGGAAATCCCCGCCAGCGCCACGATCCGGATCCGCTCGACCCGCACGCCCAGCGCCCGCGCCCGATCGTCGCCGAGCCGCATCGCGGTCAGCTTCCAGGAAGCCCGCAGCACCAGCGGAACCGCGACGAGCAAGACGACCGCGAGCATCCCGACCTGCGGCCAGCTCGCCCGGCTCAGGCTGCCCAGGGTCCAGAACACGACCTGCTGCAGTTGCGCCTCCGACGCGACATACTGCATCAGCGACAGCAGCGCGGTGAACAGGAACACCATCGCGATCCCCAGCAGCACCATCGTTTCCGTGTGCGGGCCGCGCACCACGCTGAAGCCGATGATCACCGCACTGGTCAGCATCGCGAAGATCCACGCTGTCCCGGCCGTGCCGGCCAGGCCAAGGACCGGAATCGCCGACACGCCGACCACCAGGCTCAGCGCCGCCCCGAAACTCGCCGCTGCCGACACCCCGAGCGTGTAAGGCTCGGCCAGCGGATTGTTCAGCACGGTCTGCATCTCCGCCCCGGCCAACGACAACGCGGCTCCGACGAGCACCGCGGTCGCCGTCATCGGCATCCTGAGGTGCCAGACGATCTCCGTGTCCATCACCGGCGCGTCCCATGGCGTGAAGATCGCCCGCACGGTGTCCCCGATCCCGAGGGCCTCGCCCCCGACCGCGACGTCCGCCACGGCCGCGGCGATGGTCAGCAGCACCAGCACCGTCACGGTCAGCCGTTTGCGCCGGACCCGGCCGCGGTGCGCGCCGACGACCTCCGCGACGCGGACTTCCGGGCTCGCCAGTTCGGCCTGAGCCGTCACGGCAGCTCCGTCCAGAACGTGCCCTGGTACGGAACCGGCAGGAATTTCGCGTGCAGCTCACGGATCGTCGCGTCCGGATCGACGTCCCGGAACAGGTCGGGATGAAGCCACTTCGCGAACCACTCCACGGCGAGGAAGTTGTAGGGCGAGTCGTAGAAGTGGTGCCACGCCGCGTACGTCCGGTGGTCCTTCACCGCTTTCAGTTGAGAGAATCCGGCCTGCTTCTCGACAATCGACCGCAGCTGTGCCTTGGCCGCGTCCGGTTTCTCGTCGTACCCGAGCGGAATGAACGAGCCCGCCTTCGCCGGGCTCCCTGGCGCCCAGTCCGCGCCGGTGGCGATGATCACCTCCGGGTCGCGGCTCAGGATCGCCTCCGGGGAAACCGTCCCTTGTTTCGTTTTCAGCACGTCGTCGGCCAGATTCGTCCCGCCCGCGAACGTCACGATCTCGGCGAGATTGGACTTCGCGAAACTGGAGCAGCATTCGAAGTATCCCGGCGCGCGCCACAGGAAGGTCGGTGTCGGCGGCTGGTGCGCGGCGGCGAGCCGCGAGCGGACCCGATCCATGGCCGTTTGGTAATACGACGCGAACGCGTCCGCCTCGGCGGTCCGGCCGGTCAGCGCGCCCATCAGCCGCACCGACGCAACCGTGTTCCCGAGGGGGTTCTCGAAGTAGTCGACCACGACGGTCGGGACGCCGACCCGGCCGAGCTTGTCCACGACCCCGGAATCCTGCGCCGCCTTGAAGTTCGCCGCACTGATGACGAACACGTCCGGCCGGAGCCGGATCGCCTCCTCCGCCGAGAACGACCCGTCGTACACCTGCCCGGTGCGCTGGATCCTGTCGATGCCAGGGAACTTCTTCCGGTACTGCCGCAGCGAATCCGGGTCGTTCTGTTCGAGGTCGTTCGGCAGCCCGACGATCCCTCGCAGCGGATCCTCCTTGTCCAGCAAGGCGGTCGTGTACAGCATCCGCGCTCCGTCGAACAGGATCCGCTTCGCCGGCACCGGGACTTCGACCTTCCGCCCCAGCACGTCGGTGAGCGTCTGTCTGACAGCGCCCGAGTCCGCCCCTTGCGGCGCCGAACACGCCCCAGCGGCCAGAACCGCCGCCAGCAGGACCACGCCCCGCCGGCGCCGTTCCGGGCGTCGACGAAGCCCCGTCAAGAAGTTAGGCATACCTAACCTTAACAGCGAGGCGGCCGCACGCAATACGGAGACCGAATCGTCGCGGTTCGCCCGATTCCTCAGGCAGTTCACGAAAAATTCGGTAAGTCGTGACCGGTACGAGGGTGCTGGCCGGAGCGACCGACGATCCGTCCGAATAGGACAGCAGGGTTCGGAACCGCTCCAGCGGGCAGTGCGGACCGACTCGGTCGCCGGGTCTGCGTACAGGTCGCAGGAACCGCTCGGCGCGCTTTGCCGGACCCGGCGAGAGAACTCGGCGCGATCAGATCGGTCGTGCCCGGCGGCGCGGTGACGGTGAACGTCGCGACATGGTCGTTCGCCGCGGGGCACCAGCGGGAAGGTCGCACCGGCGAGATGCTTCAGTTGCGCGCGGCGGTTTCCGCCGCCGGAGCCGGTCCGTCGACCGTCGCGGAGTATCCCGGCCGCACGGAAACCGTTGCACTGCCGCTGGTTCCGCCGAACTTTGCCGGCCGCGGCGGTAGTTCGGGTGAACTTCTGCTTCGCGCCGGGAGGCACGACCGGGATCGGCGGCTCAGGTTGGCGAGGGTGCGGGTCACCGTCTGCGTCCGGGCGAGGCTCGCGATGTGCGGGGTGGCCATCGACGTGCCGGACTCGACCGTCCTTTGTGGTTCACCGCGGCGAGCAGGGCCGGATTGACGAGCACCATGCCCACGCCGCCGGACTCGGCGACAGACCACGATCGTGCCCCTGATCACGCGAAAGCACCCCTATCATCGCCCCCTCCCACGGCCGTGAACGAGATCCTTGGTGGCGTTCACCGCCACTTTTTGGAGGGAAACGTGCACAGATACCGGTTACTAGGCGGCGCCTTGCTGGTCGCGGCGGCCTTGCTCGTCCCGGCCTCGGCCGCGTCCGCCGCGGCAGCCTGCACCTGGCGGCCGACGGCGCTTCCCGTGCCGGGCCGGGGCGGGCTGCCGACCGCGACCGACCACCAGGGCGGCTTCGCCGGGGTCGCCGACACCGCCGACGGCCAGCGGCCGATCGCCTGGAAGAACGGCGCGTACTCCGTCTTCTCCGGGATCGGCGACCGGCTCGGCTACGAAGTGGCCAGCGAGAACCGCGCGGGCACGATCGTCGGCACCGCGCGGGTCAGCTTCCCGGGGGTCTCCGTGAGCAGGGCGTTCCGCTCTCGGGGCGACGTGCTGGAGGAACTGCCGAAGCTGGGGAACAACACCAAGGCCGCCGCGCTCGGCATCAACGACGCGGGCGACATCACCGGATACGTCTGGGGCGACAGCAGCGGCCTGACCACGGTGGTGCGCTGGCCCGCCGCGCAACCGGGCACCGTCACCGCGCTCCCCGGCCTGGCTCCGGACCCCACCCAGCCCCAGGCGGTGGACGAGGACGGCTCGGTGCTGCTGCTGCGCGACTCCGGTCTCGCGATCTGGCGAGCCGGCACGATCACCCGCCTCGGCACGCTGCCGGGCCTGCGCTTTCCCGCCGGGAGGGCGTTCTCCAACGGGCGCGTGGCCGGCGACGCCACGTACAACGACAAGAAGGTCGGCGTCTACTGGGACCAGCAGGGCGCGGCGCACGTACTGCCCAAGTCGAGCTACAACCTGTCCAACGGGAACCCGCAGATCGACATCAATCGGGACGGCCTGATCACCGGCCGGATCGACGAGGCACACGGCGGCAACGACTCCAACGGCACCGGCTACGGCGTGTGGCAGCAGGGCGCGTGGGTGTCGAACTTCGGCGACATTACGCGCGACCTCCCGTCCCGGATCGGCGACGACGGCACGGTGGCCGGGGCACGCGCGGACTCCGACGGGACCTACCACCCCTACACCTGGCGCTGTTCCTGATCGCCGGCCGAGCGTCCGGGACGGACCGGTCGCATTCGCGGGGCTTCGGCACGTCCTTCTTGGCCGACCGGCCGCTGAACTGGGTTCCCCGCCCTCCCTCGACGTTGCTCAGGCAGTAGTTCCCCGCTTCCGCCTGGACCCAGCCGGGCCTGCCCGCGACACCCACCCGCCACTTGCCCGCTCCTGGCACCCCGACGCCCGCGTCGGCCCCGGTCTCCTTCCACGGGCGGCCGGGGACGATGCCGGCCAGGTCATGCCGCTGCCGGCGTCCCGCACGACGTCCCATCGCGGGGCTGATCGCGAAACCCGCCTCCGCCAAACACCCGGACCTTCGCATAGCCCGGCCTCGTTGGGGTATCCCTCCGGAGAACCGCGGTTTCCCGGCGAACGGTCAGGAGGGCTCCATGCTGGCACTGCTCGGTCTGCTTCTGGTGATCTGGCTGGTGTGCATCGTGCTCGGGGTGGTGATCAAAGGCCTGTTCTGGCTCGTCGTCGTGGGCGCGGTCCTGTTCCTGGCGACCGCCGCGGTCGGCTTCGTCAAACGGGCCGCGCTCGGCCGGGGGCGCTGACCCGCTCCGGCCCGGTCGAAACCTGCGCCCGGCGAGACGATCGCAACACCGATCGCCACCACGGCCGGTTTAGGCTGAGGCCATGGCCGACACGACACCGCCGACTCCGCAGGAAGCGTTCGACCTGCTGATGGCAGGCAACCACCGCTTCGTCAGCAGCGCCCCGGAGCACCCCAACCAGGACGCTGCCCGCCGGGCGGCGATCGCGCCTAATCAGCATCCGTTCGCGGTCCTGTTCGGGTGTTCCGACTCGCGCCTCGCCGCCGAGATCATCTTCGACCGCGGCCTCGGCGACCTGTTCGTCGTGCGCACCGCGGGCCAGGTGATCGGCGGGGAGGTCCTGGGCAGCATCGAGTACGGCGTCGACCTGCTGGACTGCCCGCTCGTCGTCGTCCTCGGCCACGATTCGTGCGGTGCCGTCGGCGCGGCGCGCGCGGCTCTCGAAGACGGACTCGCGCCGGTCGGATATGTCCGCGATGTCGTCGAGAAGGTGACACCCAGCGTCCTCGCCGCGCGGGCCGCGGGACGGGTCGAACCGCACGAGATTCTGGCTGAGCACGTCAAGCACACCGTCGACCTGCTGCTGGATCGCTCCCGCGTGCTCGCCGACCGGGTCGCGGACGGCCGGGCCGCTGTGGTCGGCCTGCGTTACCGGCTGGCCGACGGCAGCGCCGAAGTAGTGGCGGCGCGCGGAGTCGACGCCTCCGCCGCCAAGTCGGTGTCCTGACCACGCGCGCTTCGGCCGCGGAACCGGAACCGCGTTCCCCGGGCTACCGTGGCCGATGCGGCGCGCTCAATGGACGGACACCGGGAGGCAGTGCATGCCCGAGCAACCCTTCGCAGGACTCCAGTTCGAGGGCACGCTGTCCACCGACCCGCGGGAAATCGCCTACGCCGCTGCCGACTTCGGCGGGATCGTCTCCCGCCCCCCGTCGGCCGTCGCGCGGGTCAGCTCGTCACGAGATGTCAGCGCGGTCCTCCGTTTCGCCGCGGAGCACGGTTTTTCCGTCACGCCACGAGGACAAGGCCACACCGGCATGGGCCAGGCCCAGTCCGCTTCCGGCATCGTGCTCGACCTCAGTGGTCTCGGTACGGTGCACGACATCAGCGACGACCGCGTAGTCGTCGATGCCGGTGCGACGTGGGCCGAACTCCTGGCGGCCACTCTCCGGCACGGGTTGACGCCCCGCGTCCTCACCGACTATCTCGGCCTCTCCGTCGGCGGGACGTTGTCCGTCGGCGGGATCGGCGGCACGAGTCACCGGTACGGGGCGCAGACCGACAACGTGCTGTCCCTCGACGTCGTCACCGGCGACGGGGTACTGCGGACCTGTTCACCGACCGAAGCACCGGACCTTTTCGCAGCAGTGCTCGCCGGGTTCGGGCGATGCGGGGTGATCGTGCGCGCGACCATTCCCCTCATTCCCGCGCCGGCCCGGGTGCGGCGGATCAAGGTTTACTACCCGACCGCGGCCGAACTGCGCGCGCAGCAACGGAAACTCCTCCGCGAGCGCCGGTTCGACTTTCTTCAAGGACAGATCATTCCCGGCGAGGCGGGCTGGCTCCATCTGCTCGACGTCGCCGCTTTCCACACTCCGCCCGCGGAACCGGACGACGCCTTGCTCGACGGCCTCGGCTTCGACGCGGCTCGGGACAAGACCGAAGACCTCAGTTATGCGGAGTTCGCCGCCCGGCTCGACGAAACCGTCGGTTATCTCGAAACCACCGGCGAATGGCGTGCGCCTCATCCCTGGGCCAATCTGTTCCTGCCCGACCGCGCCACCGGCACTTTCCTCGACGGAATCATGTCCGGCCTCACCCGCGCCGACCTGGGAGATTCCGGGCTGATCCTGACCTATCCCGTTCCCGCCGACGTGCTCACCACGCCCCTCTTCCGCGTACCGGACGCGCCGACGGTCTTCCTCGTCGCGGCACTCCGCTACGCGGCGACCGGAGCTGCCGCCGAGCAGATGGTGGAGAGCAATCGTCGCTGGTACGACACTGCCGCGGAACTCGGTGGTACCAGTTATCCAGTGGGCGCGATTCCCTTCACGGAGAACGATTGGCGGAATCATCTCGGTGAAGCGCGTCAATTGATCGCTGAAGCCAAGACCCGCTATGGCCCGCGCGCGACAAGCCGGGAAGCGGAGACGCAGCAAGCCCGGAAACCGTGATTCGGGACTCGCCGGGCAGCGGGTGGGCACGTTCCTCCGGCGCTCACGAGTCCGTGCCCCTGGCTCGGCACCCTGAGCGGCATGGCTTTCCTTCGCCCGGCCGTCGCCGCGCCGGTGCTGGCCACGGTGGCCGTCGCGGCAGCTGGTCGAGTTGCCTGGACAGTGATCGCTGCCGAGTTTCCGCGGCTACGACTGCCTTGGCGAGAAGCCGGCCCAGCGGGGGCCTCATCGTCGTGTCGATCAGCGCCAACGCCATCAACGCGTACCTGTTCGGCGACGAGGACTGCTACTCGCGCGCCCATCTGGTCGACAACCGCCTGGAGCTGTGGCAGGCCTCCGACAAGCACGCGCCCGAATAGCCCGCCAGGGTGCGGATCCGCGCGGTCGTCCCGCTCGCGCCGGTCCACTTCAGTTCCGTCGAGGACGCCGAAAGACACAACCTCGACATCAGTTCGATGACGCGGACCGGGAGATCTGGTCGTTCTTCGCCAGCCGTCTGCGGAAACACGTCGAACGGCGGACGCGCTGAGGCCGGGCCGATGTCCGTGAAGGGCCCCTTGCGGGAATCTGATTCCCGCAAGGGGCCCTTCACAGACCTTCCGCAGCGCCGAAATCAGATGCCCATGCTCGCGCCGAGGCTGTCCAGCGCCTTGGTGACCATGCCCTGGGCAGTCGCGTTCAGGTTGGAGTTGGTGCCGTTCACGACCCAGTCCGAACCGGAGAAGATCACCACCGTCACGCCGTTGTCAACGCCGCCGTCAGTGCCGCTGCTGTTCATGCCGAGCAGCGAAGCCGCCTTCACCGACGCCTCGCCCAATTCTCGCGAGTCGTTGTCCGAAGTGTCCTGGTCGTTCGCGGTCTGCGTGTCGCCGAAGATCGCGCCGATCACCTTGCTCTTGTAGAATATCAGCGCGAACTGACGGCCCTTGATGCCGTGTTCCTTGTAGAAGAAATGCGGGCAAGGGCTCTTCTTGTCGTAGCAGTCGTCGCCGAGGACGTAGAACGGCACATGGTGCGCGCCGAGCGACTTTCCGTTGCTGTCCTTGAAAGTCGTCGAACCCTGGTGGTCGGGATCGGGGTCGGGGTCGCTGCCGTCGGTGTCGACGGCCAGCCCGGAACCGTAGGCGTAGACGCCCTTCGCCACCTGGTAGACGTTGACGTTCTTGGCCCGCGTCATGGTGTTGATGTGCGGTTTGGAATTGACCTTGTTCGCGTCCGTGCTGTTCTTCTTGACGCCGGCCAGCACCTGCGCGGCCGTATAGGACTTGGCGGCGGCATCGGCGGTTTCCGCGTGCGCGGAGTTGACCGCGAGCGGTACGGCGAGCGCCAGAGCGGCGCCGACCACAGCGAAACGCCTACGGGAGGATGACATGACCGGGCGACCTCCAGCCTTCATTAGGAAAACTTCCTAACATAGTGAACCATCCGTGACCGGCCGCTGTCACGAGGTGAGCTGGAGAAAATCCGCAGCGGCCCCCTGGTGCTGGGAATCCACGCGGGACAGGTGCCGCTGACCGGAACTCCCCCCCTCCCGGCGGACTGTCCGTGAGGGCCACCCTCAGGGTGGCCCTCACGGACCAGCGGAGGGGCTAGGAAGCGCAGTAGGACTTCAGCGCGGCGTTGCCGAGCGTGGTCTGGCCTCGGGTCGCCGCTCCGGCCAGATGGTTCTCGTTGGCCGCGACCAGCACCTGCTTGCTGCCGTCGTCGCTGGTCAGCCACAGGTTGTAGTACCCGAGCACGCCGCCGCTGTGATTCCACGCCAGTCCGCAGGCCGTCGGCGACAGGCCGATTCCCAGCCCGTACCGGTTGCCCGCGGTGTCGGCCGGCACCGTCGTCTTCAGCTCGGTCTGCTGCTGCGGCGGCAGGAGCTTTCCGCTCAACAGCGCGCGTTCGAACGTCGCCAGATCGTCCTCTGTGGACACAATGGCGCCCGCGGTACCGAACGCCTGCACATTCGAGACGGTGAAGTCGTTGTAGAACACGCCGAGCGAGATGTAGTAGCCGTTCAGGTGATTGCCGCTCAGGCCGGGGTCGGCGGCCGGGAACGAGGTGTTGCCCAGCCCGAGCGGCTCGAAGACCCGCCGCTGGATCTCGGCGGCCGGTTCGTTCCCGGTCACCGCCTTGATCACCATGCCGGCGAGGACGTAGTTGGTGTTCGAGTAGTGGAACGCCGCGCCCGGCGCGCTCAAGGAGGGATGCGACGTCGCGATGTCCACCAGCGTCTGCGACGGCCACGCCTGGCGCGGATTGGTGTTCGCGACGTAGGAGTCGAGGAACCGCGAGTCGCCCGCGTAGTCCGGCAGCCCGGAGGTTTGGTGCAGCACCTGCCGGACGGTGATCTTGGTTCCGTCGTTCCCGTTGCCGTTCACCGCGCCGGGCAGCCAGCGGGCGACGGTGTCGTCGAGGGAGAGCCTGCCTTCGGCTTCCAATCGCAGCAGGACCGCCGCGGTGAACGCCTTGGTGTCGCTGCCGATCCGGAACTGCGCTTTCGGGTCCGCCGGGGTCTTGGTGGTGAGGTTTCCGTACCCGGCGTGGATGTACTGCGTGCTTTCGCCGTTCCGGACGAGTCCGATCACGCCGGGGTATCCCGCGCTGACGCCGGCCTGGGCTCCCGCTTGGAGGATTTCGGCGGGGGTCTCCGCCGAAGCCGGGCCGGCCAGGCCGGTCAAGGCGGCCGCCACGGCCACCGCGACGGCTCCGAAAGCTTTGCGTCTCATCGCACTCCTCAGCTCGGCGGTCGCCGGGTTCCCGGCGAGAGGCGTGCGCACCGTATTCGCTCTCGATCAAACCTCGATGAATCCTCAGAGCTTGGCCGCGTCCGCGATCGCCCGCGCGAACGGCCGCGGCGCCTCCTGCGGCACGTTGTGCCCGATGCCGTCGAGGATCCGGTGCTCGTACTTTCCGGTGAACCTGGCGCGGTAGCCCCTGCCGTCCTTGGCCGCACCGTCGAAGTCGCTGGCCAGCGTGATCGCCGGGACGCCGATGGTCGCGCCCGCGGCGAGTTTCTGTTCGTGCGCCTCGTACTGCGGTTCGCCGGGGGCGAGACTGAGCCGCCAGCGGTAGTTGTGGATGACGATCGCGACGTGGTCCGGGTTGTCGAACGCCGCGGCGCTGCGGTTGTAGGTCGCGTCGTCGAAATGCCAGGTCGGCGAAGCGGTCTTCCAGATCAGCTTGGCGAAGTCGTGCCGGTTCGCCGCGTAACCCGCGCGGCCGCGCTCGGTCGCGAAGTAGTACTGGTACCACCAGCCCAGTTCGGCGGCCGGGGGCAGCGGCTGGAGGTTCGTCTTGAGGTCGGCGACGATGTACCCGCTGACCGGGACGACCGCCTGGCACCGCTCGGGCCACAGCGCCGCGATCACCGCGGCCGTCCGGGAACCCCAGTCGTATCCGCCGAGGATCGCTTTGCCGATTTTCACCGTGTCCATCAGCGCGACGACGTCGAGCGCGATGGCCGTCTGCTGCCCGTTGCGAACCGTCTCGGCGGACTTGAACACCGTCGGACCGAACCCGCGCAGGAACGGGACGAGCACCCGGAACCCTTGCGCGGCAAGCAAGGGCGCGACATCGGCGTAGCTGTGGGCGTCATACGGCCAGCCGTGCAGGAGGATCACCGGCTTGCCGTCCGCCGGGCCGAATTCGGCGTACGCCATGCTCACGACACCGGCGTCGGCGTGCTTGATCGTGCCCAGCGAGGTGTGCTCGCCCGAACCCGCCCGTAAATCGGGGGCCGCGGGCGGCGAGGAGCAGGCGGCGAGCGAGGTCGCCGCCACCCCGGCCGCGAACACCTGGGTGAATCGTCTCCTGCTGATCATCTGAACTCCTGGGGCAAGACCGTGGGACGGCCTCGACGCTAAGCAGCCCGGCCGCCGCCCGCGCCCGTCGGATGACGCAACCGAGGTAAGTCAGCCGCCGAGTGTCTTCACCGCGTCGGCCAGTTCAGCGCGGGAGCTCACGCCGAGCTTCGGGAAAATCCGGTGCAGATGGGTCCCGACGGTCCGGTGCGAAAGATAGAGCCGCTGCCCGATCTCGCGGTTCGTCAGGCCTTCGGCGGCCAGCTGCGCGATGCTCAGCTCGTGCGGCGTCAACTTGTCGCGGGCGTCTGGGCTCCGGTTCGGGCTCGACTCCCCCGCGCTGCGCAACTCGCGCCGCGCCCGCTCGGCCCACGCCGTCAGGCCGAGCGCGTCGAAAGTCTCCCGTGCGGTACGCAGGTGCGCCCGCGATTCCACGACGCGGCGCTGCCTGCGCAACCACTCGCCGAAGGCCAGGTGGACCCGGCCGCGTTCGGCAGGCCAACCGCTCAGGTCCGCCCGCAAAGCCTCCGTGAACAGGTCTTCGGCGGTTTTCTTGGCAGCTAGCACGGCCCGCGCGTACCGGAGTCCGATGTGCAACGCCGGCGCCGGAGTCGCGGCGCCCAGCCGCTCCAGCTCAGCCAGGATTTCCCGCATCGCGTCCGCTTGCCCCGCCCGGACGGCGGCTTCGGTCAGCTCCGCGACGCAGTACGCGCGCAGGGCCAGCTGGTAAGCCGGATCGGCGGGGTCGAGCAACCGGCGCAGGTCGGCGAACGCGTCCTCGTACCGGCCTTCGCTCAACGCCACGAGCCCGCGGGCGAGCTGGACGGTGGCCAGCACCGGACGCGCTCCGGCGGCGAGCCCGGCGCGTTCGGCCTCGTCGGCGAGGGCGGTGGCCTGCTTGTGCTCACCGCGAAGCGCGGCGATCTCGGCCTGGACCGCCAGCGCCAGCCCGCCCATGAACGGCTGCCCGGTCTCCCGCGCGAGCCGAACGGCCTCCGCGGCGGACGGCGCGGCCCCGGCCAGGTCGCCGAGCCGGACCCGGCTCCACGCCTGGACGGCCAACGCCCGCGGCAACAACCCGAGCCTGCCCTGCGCCCGCAAGCCCGGCACCGCGGCCGTCGAGAAGCGGGCAGCCAGGTCGAAAGCGCCTACCTGCAAGGACGCACTGCCCAGGTACCGGTCGGTTTCCGGATCCGCCCCGGTCGCGCCCACGAGCACCCGAAGCTGTTCCAGCACTGCGGCGCCTCGCTCGAACGGCGCGACGTACGCGGCGACCGCGATCAGGCGCGGGTCGTCGTCCGGAATGGGCAGCTCGTCAGCGACGTCCAGGAGCGTCCGGCGGGCCGTCGCGCCGGGTTCGGCCCAGAAGCACCGCATCGCCGCGCCCCACAGGATTCGCATCGCGGCGTCGTCCTGCCCGTCGGCGGCGACGGATTCGGCGAGTGCCGCCAGCTCCCCGATCCGGGCGGGATCCTCGCGGACGCCGTCCTCGAAACCGCTGAGCAACTGGCTCGCGGTGGCCCTCCGGCGCGCGGAAAGCGGCCCGTTCCTGGCTTCGCGCACCAGCCGTTCGGCGGTCTCGCGGCGACCGGACACGACCGCCAGTTCGGCGGCTCGCAGCCACCGATCCGCTCGCGCGTCCGGGTCTTCGCTGAGCTGCGCGGCCTGCTCCAGAGCCGCGATCGCCGCGTCCGCCCCGCCTCGCCGCCTCGCTCGGCCGGCGGCCGATTCCAAGGCCGCGGCCACGGTTTCGTCCGGACCGGCGGCTGCCCGCGCTTGGTGCCAGGCGCGCCGATCCGGCTGTTCGCGGACCGTCTCGGCCAGCGCGAGCTGCGCCCGCCGGCGGTCGCTGAGCGTCGCCGCGGCGGGGATGGCCGACCGCATCAGCGGATGCCGGAAGGTGAGGCAACCGACCGCGAACTCGACCAGCCGAGCGTCGACAGCGGGGCTCAGCATCTCGGGTTCGACCGGTGCGCCGAGCAGGACCCCCGTCGCGGCAAGGGTTTCGGCGATCGACCCGGTCTCGTTGAGCGCCGCGACCAGCAGCGCGGCACGGGTGGGTTCCGGCAGCGTCGCGACCCGGGAGGCGAAGGTCCGCGCAAGCCGTTCGGTCAGCGGCAGGACCGGATCGAGCACGTCGAGGTCAGCCACCGCCGCCGGAAGCTCGGTCAGCGCGAGCGGATGGCCCGCGGACTCGGCGAGCAGCCGGGTACGGACCATCGGGTCGAGCCGGGGCGCGACCGAGTCCAGCAGCTCCGCGGCGGCGTCGTCGGGAAGGCGATCGAGCGGCATCAGGGAGAGCCCGGCGTCCAGCAGCGGACCGGAGCCGTCCCGGAGCGTCGCGAGCAGGGCGACCGGTTCGGTCTCGATCCGCCGGGCGAGGAAAGCCAGGACGTCCGCGCTGGCGCGATCGAGCCAGTGGACGTCCTCGGCGACAACCAGCACCGGTTTCGCGGCGGCGCTGTCGGCCAGCAGCGTCAGCGCGGCGAGCCCGACCAGGTAAGCGCTGGGTTCCGGTCCGTCCGCGAGCCCGAGCGCGGTCTCCAGCGCCGTCCGTTGCGGCCCGGGCAACCCGGCCACACCTGCGCGAATGGGGTGCAGAAGCTGGTGCAGCCCGGCGTACGCGAGGTCTTGTTCGGCCACGGCGCCGGTCGTCCGCAGCACCCGCGTCCCCGCGACCGACGCCGCCGCGGCCGCCGCGGCGGCCAGCGCGGACTTCCCGATGCCCGCCTCGCCCCGGATGAGGACGCCGACGCGTCCTGCCGGGCCGTCCACCAGCTCGGTCAGCTCCTTGAGCTCGGCGTCCCGTCCGCGCAGCGTCATGATCCCTGACGATACCGGGAGACGACGTACGTCAACGGCGTCGTCCGACGGGCGCGAGGGGTGCGGCGACTGTCTTAGCTTCAGACGAAAGCGACCCTCCACAAAGGAAAGCGATGAGACGCACCCGAACACTTCTCTCGGCGTTGCCGCTCGCGGCGCTGCTGGCGGCCACCGTCACCCAGCTCGCGCCCAGCGCCGCCGCGGCCGGAACCACCGCCTGCGCCACTGTGCCGGTCACCGCGCCCAGCGGCGCCAAGATCGAATCGGTGCGGGCCGAACCCCAGCCCGGCTACTGCGAAATCACCGTCACGCTCACCCATTTCGGGGCCAATGACCACGTCAAGGTCGGGGTGGCCCTGCCGCAGACGGGCTGGACCGGACGGCTCCAGGCGGTCGGCGGAAGCGCGTACGCCGCCGGGAACTTCGGCGCTCCGCTGGCCCAGGCCGCCAAGGACGGCTACGCGGGCGTGACCACCGACGCCGGCGTCCTGACCGAACTCGACACCTCGTGGGCGCTGACCGCGCCCGGCAAGGTCAACCGGCCGCTGCTGACAAACTTCGCCAGCCGATCGGTGCACGAGGCCGCGCTGCTCGGCAAGGACGTCACCCAGCGGTTCTACCACCGGCCGGTGACCTATTCGTACTGGAACGGCTGCTCGACCGGCGGCCGCCAGGGCTACTCCGAGGCGCAGAACTACCCCGGCGACTTCGACGGCGTCCTGGCGAACGCGCCCGCGGTCCACTGGACGCAGTTCGCGGTCGCGACGCTCTGGCCGCAGGTCGTGATGAATCAGGAGCACGACTTCCCGAGCGCCTGTGTCTTCACCGCGTTCCGGCAGGCCGCGGTCAAGGCGTGCGACGCGGACGACGGCGTCGAAAACGGCATCGTCGACCGGCCGGACGAATGCAGCTACGACCCGCGTTCGCTGATCGGCACGAAGGTCAGCTGCGACGGCGAGGAAATCGCCGTCACCGCCAAGGACGCCGACGTCATGCGCAAGATCTGGGCCGGGCCGGCCGACGAACGCGGCCGGAAGCTGTGGGACGGCCTCCCGAAGGGCGCCGATTTCACCTGGCTGGCCGGAACCGGCGACAGCCCGTACGCCACCGGGTTCCCGGTCGCGGTCAGCTGGGTCCAGTCGTTCGTCGCCAAACAGGCAGGTTTCGACGTCTCGAAGCTCAGCTACGCCCAGTTCGCCCAGGTGTTCCGCCAGTCGGTGCGGGAGTACGACGACGTCATCGGCACCGCCGACCCGGACCTGTCGGCCTTCCACCGGACCGGCGGCAAGCTGCTGACCTTCGTCGGCACGGACGACCAGCTCATCCCGCCCGGCGGCACGCTGCGCTACCGCGCCGAGGTCGAACGGGCGATGGGCGGCTCCCACCGGGTGAACGACTTCTACCGGCTGTTCCTGGCGCCCGGCGTCGAACACTGCGGCGGCGGGACGGGCGCGACGCCCGCGAACCCGCTCGGCGCGCTGGTCGACTGGGTCGAGCACGGCAAGGCCCCGGCCGCCTTGGCGGCCGCGACCGCGGACGGGAAGCGAACCCGCGACCTGTGCGCGTACCCGCGGGTCTCGCGGTACAAGGGCTACGGCGACCCCGCCGTCGCGTCCAGCTACCGCTGCCGCTGACCTGTGCCGTGCGTGCCGACCCCAGCGGCACGCACGGCACTTCCCGCACGACTTACCGCGATGCGGTCACCTGACAGACGCGAAAATGATCAACAGCCGCCTAGGTTTCTTTCCATGCCGCATTTTCTTCGCGCCGCGATCCTCGGTTCAGCCGTTTTGCTGGCGACCGCGTGCTCCGCCTCCGCCGCGCCTCCGGTCGCCTCTGCCCCTCCTCCCGCCGCGGCCCCGGGGTGGCCGCCCGCCCCCGTCGTACCGCTGCCGTCCCAGCCGCCGCCCGCGCTCGCCGTCGACGCGCCCTTGCCGGAGCAGCTCGCGAAGGGCCTGGTCGTCCTGCGCTACCGGGCGGAAAACCTGCGCATCGTCCCGGTCTACGGCCCGGCCGCACTCGAGGTCTCCCCGCGCATCGGCCACATCCACGTCACGGTCGACGACGCGCCATGGCACTGGGCAGACGGGAGCGGGGAACCGCTGATCATCCAGGCGCTGCCGCCCGGCCCGCACAAGGTGTGGATCGGGCTGGCCGACCCGACACACCAGGTCCTGGACAGCAAAACCGTCAGTTTCGTCGTGCCGGTGGGCGGCCACCACTGAGCGGACCGGCAGAATCGAGCGCATGCGACCAGCCGAGCGTGCCCGATGACCGATCTCGTCGACGGCAGGCTCAAGCTGCGCCATCTGCGCTACGTCGTGGCGATCGCCGAACAGGGCTCGCTGGTCGCCGCGGGCGAACGGCTGCACGTCACGCAGCCGGTGCTGACCCGCGGGCTGCGCGAACTCGAGTCGATCCTCAAGGTCGAACTGTTCGAACGCGGCCCGCGCGGGATGACGGCGACGCTGTTCGGCGAGGTCTTCGTCGACCACGCCCGGGCAGTGCTCGCCGAACTCCGCCAGGCCGGGCGGCATCTCGAAGAGCTGGCCGACGGCCACGCCGGCACCGTCACGATCGGGACTTTCCTCGCCGGGGCGAGCGTGTTGCTGCCCCGCGCGGTCGCGCGAGTGAAAGCGGTCGCGCCAGACCTCACCGTCATCATCCGGCACGGCGGCCCGGAAGCGCTGTACGAAGCGCTGCTCGCGGGCGACGTCGACCTGGTCGTCGGCACGCTCGAACCAGCGAGCAACGACCGGCTGCGCCAGCACCACCTCTACTACGAGCCCGCGCGCGTGGTCGCGCGCAGCCAGCATCCCGCGCACCGGCGGCCGGGACTCACGATCGCCGACCTGATCGGCGAGCTCTGGTCGCTGCCGCCCGCCGACAACCCGCAGCGACGGCAGCTGGAGGAACATCTCCTGAGCCGCGGCCTCTCGACCCCGGCCAACCGCATCGAATGCGGTTCGTTCCTGGCCGTGCGCGCGATCGCGCGGGAGACCGACACCCTGGTCGTGATGCCGCAGCTGGTCGCCGAGACCGAACCGGAGCTGGCCGCGCTGCCGATCGACCTGGGCATCGTGGAATCGGTCGGCGTCACGCTGCCCGCGGGCAGGCAGCTCACCCCGACGATGCTGCTCATGATGCGAAAACTGGACGAGGTGGCGGCCGACATCCGGGCGGCGATCACCGGCTATGCCCCACCGACATAGTCGAGCGCCAACGCGGTATTGGACGGGCATGGCCACGCCTCCTAGCGTGTGCGTCATGGAAATGAATTCCTCCTGCCGCACCCCTGCCGGTTCCGGTTCCGCGACGATTACGCGCCCGGTTCCGACAGTCGGCGGAAGTTTCCGGCTGATCGACGATTCCGGCACCGCGGTCACCGAACGGTCCTATTTCGGAAAATACCTGCTCGTCTTTTCGGCATTACGCATTGCCAGACCGTGTGCCCGCCGGCCTCGGCTCGGATCGACCGGGCGCTCGACGAACTCGGGAATCGCGTACAGGCCCTTGACGTAACGGTCTATCCGGAACGCGACACCCCGGAGGCCCTGCGTGCTTTTCTGGCCGCCCGCCGCGTCGGCGAACCGGACGGCCGGCGACCAAGAGAACCTGCGCGACCTGCTCGGCTACGCCGACGCCTACCTGAACCCGGCCCGGGGGAACGGCGGCCTGTTCTACCCGCGCGAGGACTGGTCGTTCGACGAGAACGGCACCATGATCCTCACGGACCGGCTGACCGGCAACGCCCGGCTGAACGTCCAGGACGGGCTGTGGAAGATGTACCACCACCCGTGGACCGCGGAACACTTCCGCGAGCCCGGCGTGACCGCGATCGAGGGCGCGGCCGAGGTTCTCCGTTCCTGGTACGACCGGGAAAAGCCGTTGCTGGCACTGACTTTGCGCCGGGTGGCCGGGAAACCGGCCGACGTGACGCTGCGGATCGGCAACGTCGACCGGCCTTGGAAACTGTTCCGCGACGACGTGCTCGCCGCCGATTCCGCCGGGACGGGATCACCCGGCCCGCGCACCCGGGCCGAGGGGACCGGCCTCGTCGTCAGTCTCCCCCTCGCCGTCCGGACCAATCTGACGCTCTGCTCCTAGAAAAGAGAAAACCGTGAAACTGGCCAATGTGGACGGCCAGGCCGTCCTGCTGACCGCAGCGGACAAGGGAATCGACGTCGCCAGGGCATCCGGCGGCCTCTTCGGCCTCGGCTCCGTTTACCGGAACTGGCCCGAATTCCAGGCTTGGGCGAGAAAGCTCACCGCCGAACCCGACGTCGCCTTCACCCGTGCCCAGCTGGGTCCGCCCTCCCCCGCCCCGCGGCAGATCGTCGCGATCGGGCTCAACTACGACGCGCACGCCGCGGAGTCCGGTTTCGCCGCTCCCGGCGGCCTTCCGCCGGTGTTCACCAAGTTCGTTTCCTCGCTGACCGGTCCCGACGCCGAGGTCGTCCTGCCGCCGGGAGGCAACGTCGACTGGGAGGTGGAACTCGTCGCGGTCGTCGGCCGGACCGCCCACCGCGTCGAGGAAGCCGAAGCGTGGGAGCACATCGCCGGGGTGACGATCGGGCAGGACCTCTCCGAACGCGTCTCGCAGCTGGCCGGCCCGGCCCCGCAGTTCAGCCTCGGCAAGTCTTTCCCGGACTTCGCCCCGGTCGGGCCGTGGCTGGTCACGCCGGACGAACTGGCGGACCGGGACGACCTGGCGCTGTCGTGCGCGGTCGACGGCGAGACCGTGCAGGACAGCCGGACCGGCGAGCTGATCTTCCCGGTCGGGAAGCTGATCTCCGCGCTGTCCCGGACGATCACCCTGTATCCGGGCGATCTCGTGTTCACCGGGACGCCCTCCGGAGTGGGCGTCGGCCGCACGCCGCAACGATTCCTGCGGGCCGGGCAAGAGCTGGTCAGCCGGATCGGCGGCCTCGGCGAAATGCGGCAGACCTTCGTCGCGGAACCGGAGGCCTGACATGGGGATGCACCGGCTGACCCGGGTCACGATGGGCGTGCCGAACGTCGCGGAAACCATTGCCTACTACGCCGATTTCGGACTGACCCACGTCGGCGACGGATCCTTCACCACCCTCGAAGGCGGCGAGCAGCTGCGCGTCCGGCACGCGCCCTACCGGCAGCTGCTCGAACTCGGCGTGGGAGTCGACGACGCCGACGACCTCGCGCGGACCGCGGCGCGCCTGAACCGGCTCGGCGTCGTCTGCACCGAGACCGGCACCGCGGTCTGTGCGATCGAGCCGGTCTCCGGATTCACCGTCCGGGTCGAGATTTCGCCGCGGATCACCCAGCGACCGGTCTTGGCCACGCCGTACAACGGACCCGGCCGCATCGAACGGTCCGGCCGCGCGCCCGGTGTGCTGCGCGAGCACCCGATTCGCCCGAAGAAACTCGGCCACTGCGTCGTGGGCACCACCGATCTCGACGCCACCATGCGCTTTTTCACCGAGGCGCTCGGCTTCAAAGTCAGCGACTACATCGGGAACAAGGGCGCCTTCATGCGCTGCTCGGTCGATCACCACAACGTGCTGGCGCTCGCCGCGCCGGTGAACTTCCTGCACCACACGTCGTGGCAGGTCGACGACATCGACGACGTCGGCCGCGGCGCCGCGGCGATGCTGAGCGGCCATCCCGACCGGCACGTCTGGGGACTCGGCCGCCATCACGCGGGTTCCAATTTCTTCTGGTACCTCAAAGACCCGGCGGGCAACTTCAGCGAGTACTACGCCGACATGGACTGCGTCCCCGAGGACGAGATCTGGACGCCGGAGGTTTTCGAAGGCGCACAGGGCTTGTTCAGCTGGGGCCCGCCCCCGCCGCCGTCGTTCCTCGAACCGGACGACCTCGGCGCGCTCATGACCGGACAGCATTCCCCCGAATAACCCCGAAAAGGAGAAAAATCATGTCCACCGCACTGTACGTTCCGCAGATCCCGGACAACCTGAACATCCGCTTCGTCGAAAACCGCATCGTGGTCGACCGCCCGGCGCAGGAGGTCTACGACTGGGCGACCACCTGGTCGAACCTGCCGAAGTGGCTGCCGATGGCGTCCGGAACCGAAGTCCGGCGCGGCACGGCGGACGTCCCCGCGGAGCTCGGCGACGTGCTGCTCGAAACCATTGTGCCGGACCTGAACGAAAAGCCGAAGCTGTACACCGTCGTCGCGCGGGTCCCGGGCAAACTGTGGACGGTGGTCGGCCGCGACGTGCTCGACGACGGAACCCTGGCGCCGACGATGCACGCGATCGCCACCTTCACCACCTTCGACCTCGGCGACGGGACGACCCTGTTCTGCCGCCTGTTCGAGCGGCTGGTCCCGCCCACCGAACCGGCCGGTCCGCACCCGGTGGAGGACTCGGCCCGCATCCAGCCCGGGCTGGAACTGCTGAAGGCGCACATCGAGGGCACCGCCGCGTAATCCCCTCTCCCGCCGAGTCCGTGAGGGGAACCCTGAGGGAATCTGACCCTCAGGGTTCCCCTCACGGACCTCCGCTCGCTGTCAGGAGACGGTGACCGTCGGGCCTTCCAGCGTCTCGTACGAGTAATTGTCGCCGACGAACTGGTGCTCAATCACATACTGGCCGTGCTGTGCGTTGGCGAAAACCCCGATGGAGAAGGTGAAGGTTTTGCTGCCGTTGACCGGGACGTCGCCCACGTCGTAGCGAATGGTGTTTCCGGCCTGGTAGCACAGCGCGCAGGTGCTGACGTCGAAGAGTTGATTGATCGCGCCGTTCGCCACGCCGAGGCCCAGCTTTCCGCCTTTCAGCGGGTCGGCGTCCGCGTTCGACAGGGTGACCGAGAAGGTCACGGCCGCGCCCGGCGCGACACTGGCCGGGGCGACGCTCACCGTGCTCGACGGCGCCGGGTCGGCGTTCGCGACGGAACCCGCTCCCAGCAGGGCAAGAACACACACCAGTGCGACAACAGCTTTTCTCATGACAGCTGATCACCCGCTCCATTCTCGGCAAAAGGGATTAGCCCGCCCGGCCGTTCGGCGCACCGCTGCTCATTCTTTCGGCCGTACCGCATTTCGCCGCTTTCCAGCCGGATTGACCAGACCTCGGCAGGTCGAGGTAAGCCCGGAAATGATAGCGGGAATCGGGCCGGTTGCGCGAGAACTGTTCGCCGATCGCGTGCCCGGCCAGCTCCGGGGCGTGGCAGCACCGGGCTGACGGCGATGCGTACCCGCCGCTGGTCAGCGTCAACGAGACAGTGCGGATCGCCCGCCGGGACGCGCGTCACCATCCCCGCTCGGCTCGCTGAAACCGGAGGACACCGACCCGGACTCGCCACTGGAGCCCCGGACGCTCGCCGTGGCGCACTGGCAGTTGCTGATCTCCGCGGACCGCATCGCAGCCGGTTTCGCCGACGACGGCAGCAGGATCGGTGTGACCTTCTTCCTCGGCGCTGCCGACGGGACCGTGCTCGCCCAGGCCCGCGCAGCCGCTGCGCCATCGGGGTGCCTGGCGGATTCCTGATCGGCAGGCGGGGCTACGGAATCTTCCGCACCACGCGGGCACGATCGCGCCGGAACGGCCGTGCGACAGTGGCCCAGCCACGCCTTGCTGCCGATCGATCGGAACGGCGGCATTCGCGGTCCCGAATCCGAAAACATTCGCTGAATGCGTTCGCGATTCCGTGGCCTGGCCGAGAACGACACGCTGTTCGGCGGACCGCTGTCGCGCGATTACTACACCACGTACCCGGCGCTGGACCGCAACAGCACGGCCGTGTTCTGGCGAGAAGGGCGGCTCATCACCGTCGATCCACTTTTACCTGCGCGTGCTTTTCACCGGCGAAGGCGAGCGCGCGGTGATGAGCCGGGTCCTGCTGCTCGCGGACGCGCAGGTCGTCTTCAGCCTGGGCAGCGAGCTGCAGATCTTCCGCGACACCGGGCTCGCTCCGCTGGACGACGGCGACCCCGTGAAGTACCAGTAGCGCCGTCACCGAACCACGACGTAGTCGCCATTGCCCCGGGCCACGGCCAGATCGGCGTGCGCGGACGCGCTGGTCAGGAACCGCCCGCGGACGACGCGGATCCACGAACCGTCGAGCGGAAAGACGAGCACACCGCCGGTGCCGCGCAGCATCGAGCCCTTCCGCAGGTTGCCGAGAAATTCGATGATGTCGCGTTCGATCTCCGCGGCGAACTCGCGCTGGCCCTCCTGCGAGATGTCGTACAGATCGGTGTCGATGTCATATGTGACGAGCTTGCCGGTCGCCGGGTCCCGTGCCTCGAACTCCACCCCGAGCCAGCGCCGGTCGACGATCACCGTGGCCTGCCACGTCAACCCGCTGAGCCGCCATCGCACCGAGGCGTCGTCGGCGGCCACCGTCCACGCGGTGGTCGCCCGCAGCTCGCGAAGGAAAGCCAGCAGCGCTTGGCCGGTCACGCCGCCCAGCCTATGCCGCGGGCCACCCCGGCGGACCGTGCATCCGGTCAACCCGGCTGTCCGGGAATCTCCGCGACCAGACGCCGCCCGGCGCGGGCGGCGTCTGGTGCTTCGCTGGACCGGCGGTTCCGCGGGTTCGGTGGATGACGCCGGTCCGGGAAGTGCGCGGTCAGGCTCCCGGAATCCTGGGCAACAGCAACTGCGGCCGCTGGTTTTCGGTGCTGTGCAAGGTAGTCCGCCCGTCATACGCCGCCCGGTCGCGGTCGCCGGGGAGTTCGTGCCAGTACGCACCGCTGCCGCGCACTTCACGGCCGTAGGTCAGCTCGTGCGGACCGGGCAGGCGGTGTTCGTAATCCTGCCCGCGCACGGACACTCCGAGGGCGTATCCGGCCGGAACCACGATCGAGAACGGCCAGATCTCCACGTCCGCCTCGTACACCTCCCCCGGCGCCAGCGGCGAGACCGCGGTGTGCCGCTGCCAAGGACGGTACGGCCGCGACAGTTCCGGATCGAGTTCGCGCTGCGACAGCCGCAACCAGCCTTGACCGACCGGACCGTGCGGTTCGAACGCGGTCGGGAAAAGCACTTCGACGCCTTCGGGATCGAACAGGTGCACCGTCACGAAAAGATCGGCGTCTTCGGTCGTCGACGAAACAAACAGTTTCAGCGCCGCCGGACCGGTGTATTCCACCTCGTGCGAAGCGGGCGGCAAGGTGAACAGGAGCCCTTCCGACCGCGCGGCGAACTCCGCTTGCCGCCTGCCGGCCGGAGCGTGGCCGGTCAGCGCACCAGTGCCGAGATCGAGATTCAGCGAGGTCCATTCCGTACGCGCGAGCGGCCATTCCCTTTCGTGGCGCGGGAAAAAGCTGTCCGGCGTCCGGACCTGCAGCTGGACTGGCGGCTGAGCCTCCCACCCGTTGTCCGCGCCATTGAGGAAATGGTCGAAGAACCGGCGCTGCACGTCGAGGCCGTAGTCGGTGTAGAACTCCGTCCAGTGTTCCAGCCCGTGCACCTCCAGCCACTTCTGCTCGGACGAAACCCGCTGGAAGCCCTCGAAATTGCCGCGCGAATGCAGACCCATGCCGCCCCAGTTCGAGGCGGACAGCACTGGCACGGTGATCTTCTCCAGCACCGCGGTCCGGTCCCGGTAGTAGTTGTCGACGACGGGTCGTTCGAGCAGCACGTCGGAGATCGAGATCGCGGCCGCCGCCAGCTCTTCCCCGGTGCGCACGGGTTTCCCGGAAACGCGGCGGCCGGTGTTCGGGTTGACCGGCGCGTCGGCGCGGCCGTGCTGGATGCGCAGCACCTGGTTCGGCGCCCAGCTGGGCATGAATTCCGTCGGGATCCCGCCGTGGTGGGTGTATTCGCGGAAATAGTCGGACGCACCCTCCCACGGGCAAATCGCCTTGAGGTGCGGCGGGGAGAGCGCGGCGGCCAGCCACTGATTGGTCGCGAGGTAGGAGATGCCGAGCATGCCGACGTTGCCGTTGCTCCAATCCCGCACGCCGGCCCATTCGATCGCCTCGTAGAGATCTTGGGCTTCCCGCGGCGAGAAGAAATCGATCGATCCTTCGCTGCCGCCGGTGCCGCGCACGTCGATCCGCACGCACACATAGCCTTCCGGGACCCACCGCTGCGGGTCCGGATACTCCCAGACCTGATACGCGCCCGTCGAAGTGGCCACCACCTCGGGATGGTCGCGCACCAGAGCGGAGAACTGCGTCGGGAATCCTTCGGCGAACGAGAGCCCCTTGCCGTACGGACTGGCCGCGAGCAGCACCGGATGCGGCTGGTCGTCGTCCGGCCGGAAAATGTCCGCGGCGAGCGTCACGCCGTCGCTCATGGCGAGCCGGACGTCCCAGTCGACCCGCATGCCGTCGCGCACTTCGGAGTACGGTTCATAGTGCTGTGTCATGGATTTCCTCTCTGTCCTTCGTGGTCAGTCGCGCGGTTTTCCCATCGCGGCCATCGCGACGAGGCCGGCGACCGGGATCGCGCACAACTGGATGACTCCGGCGGCGTGCCAGCCCAGACCGGACTTGACGGCCGCGAAGAAATAGCCGGACACACTCGCCGGGAGATACATGGCCGCGACGAACAGTCCGCTCGCCCGTCCGGCCTTCGCGGCGGGCACCGAACGCTGCATGAGCGCGTTCGTGTTGGTGTAAACGATCCCGGTGAACGCGATCCCGAGCACCAGGGAAAGCACGAGCTGCGCGGGGTAAGCGTCGGCGAAGGCGAAAATCCCCGCTCCGCACGCGGCGATCGCGGCGAACCCGGCGACGTTGACCAGCCGCTGGTCGAGCCGGTCGGCGAACATGCCGCAGAAGACCGACGTGAGCGCGCCGAGCCCGAACATGCCCGCGGCGACCGAGAGCTGGCCGCCGGAGTAGCCGTGCGCCTCGCGGAGATAGGTCGGATACAGCCCGAGATAGCCGTAGATCGCGAAGCCGGCGGCGGCGGTGGCGATGGCGCAGCAGACGACCCGGCGGTTGAAGAACCGGATCTCGCCGCTCGCGGCCGGCGTCGCACGGGGTGCCTCCTGGCGTCCGGTTTCCGTCACCGACCGCGGCACCGTGAACAGCATGACCACGAGAATCACCAGGCCGAGCCCGCCGAACACCAGCAGCGGAACACGCCAGTCACCGGTCGAGGACAGCAATGCCCCGCCCCACAGCGGACCGGCGAACGCGCCGAGCCCGAACGCCGCGTTGATCGACCCGATCGCGACCGCGCGATTGCGCTGGAAGTACGCGCCGACCGCCGCGTAGAGCGCCGCGTTCTGCGCACCTTCGCCGACGCCGGACAGGATCCGCCACGCGGTCAGGTCGACCAGCCCGTGCGCCGTCGCCTGGAGTGCGCAGGTGATCGAGAACAGCAGCAGGCTCGCGACGATCACCCGTTTGCGGCCGATCCGGTCGGCCAGGTACCCCGCCGGGATGCCGGCCAGCCCCATGCCGAGGGTGAAGATCGTCGACAGCGTCCCGGCCTGGTTGCCGGTGAGCAGGTAGGTCTGCTTGATGTCCGGCAGCAGGATGGCGAACACCTGCCGGTCCATCGCGTTGACGAGGTAGGTCAGGTCGAGCACGAGCAGAACGAGCAGGGTCCGGACGGTCCACGGCGAAGCGGATTTCCGCGTGGTGCCGGCGAGTGCGGGCGTGGTCATGGCGGGGCTCCTCGGAGCGGGGCGGGTACGAGCGGCGCTGGCGAACGGGCGTTCGCGCCGTCCTCCGGGGACGGCCGGGTGCTGCCGGAGGTCAGTACAGGGAGAGCAGCCGCAGCCCGCGCCGCACGTGGTCGAGCCGGTGGCGGCTCTCGCGGCGGGCGGCGACTGCTTGATCGAGCGACACCGGCACGAAACGGACCGTGTCCGGTGCTTTGAGCTGGGCGAGCACGTCGAGGTCGGCGCTGACGACGGTGCCGATCGTGGCGTAACCGCCGCCGGTCACCGCGTCGCGCAGCAGGCAGATGGCCTCCTCGCCGCCGGGCACCTGCACCGATCCGACCGGGTACCCGAGATCGACCACGTTGCTGGGGTTGTCGCCCGCGCCGAACGGGGCTTCGCGGTCCACGAACCGCAGCGCCGGGCCGAGCAGCCTCCGTCCGGTGCGGTCGGATTCGGCGGAGACAGTGAACGCCGAGGAGAAGAACTCGCGGACGCTCTCGTCGGTGAAGCGGTACCGGCACAGTCCTTCGACCAGCCGCAGCTGCTGATGTCCGCCGAGCGCGGGACGCAACCGGGGATCGACGGTGCTGCCCTCACCGGGACAGCACCCGTCGGTCGCGTCACCGATCGGCAGGGTGCCGCCGGTGGCGAGCGGACCGCCGATCGCCGAACTCTGATAGGCGGACCGGCTGCCGAGGAACGGCTCCGTCGCGATCCCGCCGCGCACCGCGACATAGGCGTGGCAGCCGGTGCGCAGTGTGCCGATCCGCAGTACCTGACCAGCTTCTACGGACAGCGTCTGCCAGCCTTCGGCGCGCGTGCCGTCGATGCTGATCTCGGCTTCGCCGCCGGTGACCGCCACGGTCGCCGGTTCGGTGAAGCGCAGTTCCGGGCCGATCATCGTGACTTCCAGCGTCGCGGCGGTTTCGTCGTTGCCGACCAGCAGATTGGCGCAGCGGTGCGAATACTGGTCGAGCGCACCGGACGGCGGCAGCCCGAGGGCGTACTGCCCGGCGCGACCGAGATCTTGCACGAGCGTGCGCGCGCCCGTGGCGAGAACGGTCAGCATGGCAACGCCGCCGCTAACCTAGGCGGATAGCCGACCGGGTCGGCGAGGAACTCGGCGAGCGCGAACCGGACCGGCGCGCGGCGGTATCGGTAGCGGCCTTCGCGGGAATCGGTGTGCAGCTGCGCGTACTCCTCGCCCGGGACAGGGCGGAAGCTCAGCAGCGTGGAGATCGTGGCGAGCACTTTCGACGTCTCGAACCCCGGGGTCCGCTGCGCGAGGTCGGCGACCGGCACCGGGGATCGGCCCAGCAACTGGTAGCCGCCGACGCCCGCGGTCGGGTAGACGACGGTGAAAGCGCCGCCGTGCGCGACCGCCCGCGCTGGGGTCTCGGTCCGCGGTCGCAGGTACTTCGGGACCTGGAGCTGCCGTTCGCGCGGCACGAGTTGGACGCATTCGGTGTTGCCCGGCTTGAAACACGGGAACGTGACGATGAAAGGCGCCGACGAATGCGCGGCTACGAGATCCTCCACCGAGGTCAGCCCGTTGACTCGCGCGGTGTACGCGAGGTCGGTCTCCCCCGCCGACTGGTGCCGGTCGCGGAACTTCAGGCAGACCCGTTCGGTCTCCGGATCCCCGTACCAGACCGGGATTTCCACGATCTCGGTGTCCAGCGCGACTGATCCCGCGTCCTCGAACCGTTCGTGCAGCCGCGCGAGCGCCCGCACCAGTTCGCGCGGATGCAGCACATCCGGGTCCAGGCGCACGAGGTAGCTGGCGTTGGCCGGGGCGACGTCGAGGATTCCGGGCAGCTCGCGCCGGGAAAGCTCGCCGGTGATCGCCTGAATGCGCATCGCCTGGGCGAGATCCATGCTTTCGCAGACCTCGACGAAGAGGAACTCGTCGCCGCCGAAACTGGCCCGCGCGCCGTCGGCGAAGAACTGGTAGCTCATGCCGCACGCACCACAAACCCGGCCGCCTCCAGGCGACGGCGCACGGCCTTCGCGACCGCCACCGCGTTCGGCCGATCGCCATGCACGCACACCGAGCGCACCGGCATCGGAATCACCGTGCCCTCGACCGTCCGGACTGTGCCGCGTGCCATCTCCAGTGCCCGGTCGGCTACCGTCGCCGGCTCCTTGGCCTGCGGAACCGGTTCGACGATGTTGATGCCGTCCTGGTCGAAGCCGAGGTCGGCGGCGTTCTCCGGGATGACCGGCAACCCGGCCTCGACCACCGCGCGCAACGCCTCGGTCGGCGCGAACATC
The DNA here is from genome assembly GCF_900115345.1 of Amycolatopsis rubida. GTDB lineage: Bacteria > Actinomycetota > Actinomycetes > Mycobacteriales > Pseudonocardiaceae > Amycolatopsis > Amycolatopsis rubida. The sequence goes on from NZ_FOWC01000002.1 coordinate 48,889, forward strand.
AGCGGCGCCCCGGGCAGAACGGACTGGAGGGCTCGCGCGACCGTGACCGCCAGCCCGGGCGAACGGCAGATCCGGCCCATCAGCGCGCCGTGCGGTTTGACGTGCGTGAGCGGCACTTCCTCGGCCGCGGCGAATCCGGCGAGCGCGCCGACCTGGTAGAGGATGTAGTCGACCACGTCGGAATCGGTCGCAGGCAGCGCGCGGCGGCCGAATCCGAGCAGGTCCGGGTAGCCGGGGTGGGCACCGGCGGCGATCCCGGCGTTCCGGGCGCGGATCAGCGACGAACGCATGGTCGCCGGGTCGCCGGCGTGGTAACCGCACGCGATGTTGGCGGTCGTGATGTGCTGGAAGAGAGCGTCGTCGTCGCCGAGGGTCCAGCGGCCGAAGCTTTCGCCGGCGTCGGCGTTCAGGTCGATCGTCGGTGCGGTCATGCGCGTCTCCGGGCCAGGACTCGGGCGGCCGCGTCGGCGAAGCGGTCGAGCAGCAGTGCGGCGTCGGCGGCGGAGAACACCAGCGGCGGCCGGATTTTGACGACGTTGCCGTGCGGTCCGGACGCCGACACCAGCACGAAGTTCTCGCGCAGATCATCCACAAGGGACTGGGCGATCCCCCGGTCCGGTTCGGTGCTTTCCGGTGCGGTGACCTCGATGCCGAGGAACAGTCCGGTGCCGCGCACTTCAGCGAGGCAGGAATTGCTCTCGACGATTTCGGTGAAACCGCGCAACAGGTGGGCGCCGATCTCCCGGGCGTTGTCGATAAGTCCTTCGCCCTCGATGGCGCCGAGCACCGCCGAGGCCGCGGCGATCGGCACGTTGCTGCCGCCGAAAGTGTTGAAGTAACGGACTTTCTGACCGAATTCCCGGCCGATCTCGTGCCGCAGCACGGCCGCGGCCACCGGAATCCCGTTGCCCATCGGCTTGCCCAGCGTCACCAGGTCGGGCACGACGGCGTGTCTGCCGAATCCCCACCATCCGGCCCCGGTGCGGCCGAATCCGGCTTGGACTTCGTCGGCGAGGTAGACGCCGCCTGCCGCGCGGACCTCAGCCGCGAGGACGCCCAGCAGATCGGTCGGGAACGGCTGCACTCCGTCGGAGGAGAAGATGCTGTCCACGACTAGCGCGCAAACACCGAAGCCGTGCCGTTGGAGATCATCGATGACTGCCCGGATCTCGTTGCGCAGCAGGTCCGTCACGTTGTCGTGCCGCAACGGATCCGGCGCGCTGATCGTGCGCACGTGCGGCCCCAGCGGCGACGTTGGCCCGAGAGAGGGAGAGAACGCGGCGACTTCAGCGGTCACGCCGTGATACGCGTTGCGCGTGACGATGATCCCGGTGTTTCCGGTGTGCGCCCGTGCGATTCTCAACGCCAGGTCGTTCGCTTCCGAACCGGTGCAGGTGTAGGTGACCCGGTCGAGTTCCGCCGGGAAGGTCGCGAGCAGCCGTTCGGAGAAGTCGAGCAGATCTGCTTGCAGGTAACGGGTGTTCGTGGTGAGCGTCGACAACTGCCTGGTCACCGCCTCGACGACGGCCGGGTGGCAGTGGCCGAGCGAGACGACGTTGTTGTAGGCGTCGAGGTACTCGTTGCCCGCGGGATCGTAAAGATGCACGCCCGAGCCCCGGCTGACTTCGACCGGGTTGGTGTAGAACAGCTGATAACCCGGGCCGAGCACGTTCGCGCGCCGGGCGATCAGCTCGCGAATGTGCTGTGGTTGAGCGGAAAGATGCTCGCCGGTGAAGCCGTTGACCATTTCCGGCCGGGTCATCGCCGCACCTCCAGCACTCGTTCGGCTGCCGCGCCGAGGCCGGCGTACCCGGCGCGAGCGGTGACCCAGTCACGGGAAGCGTGCGAGCGGACGTACTCCGCGCGGGCCGGGTCCCGTCGAGCCCGCCAGGAAGAAATCAGTGCGCGCTGCACCAGTCTCGCGACGGCCAGCAACGGAAGCAGCGCCAGTTCTTCTTCGACGATCGGTCTGACCTGGAGGTAACCACGCAGCCACCCGAGCGGGGCCGCCCACAGGTCCGGCGCGTCCGCGTCGAGGAGATTGGACAACGCGATGGCGAGGTCGAAAACCACGGCGGTGCTGAGCACGTCGCCGAAGTCGAGGATCCCGGCCAGTTCCCCGCTCGCGCCGACGAGGATGTTGTGCGGGCTCATGTCGTTGTGCACCAGCTGGGTTTCCAGTTCGCCCGGACGGACCCGGGAGGCGAACTCCGCCAGGACCTCTTGCGCGAGCCCGTTCGCGGTGTCGAGCGCGCTGAGGTAGCGCAGGTCCCAGAGCAAGGTCCGGTTCCCGCCGCGGAAGCCGGCGAGCGCACGGGTGAGCTGCCCGTGCCAGCGCCCGAACGGCTCCGGGGCCGCCGCGCGCTCGGCCAGCGGCTCCCCCGGCAAGAACGAGAGGACCCGCAACGACCGTCCACTTGCGACCTCGTGCAGATCCGCACCGTCCACACCGGACTTCACCGCAGGAACCGGCAGTTCGGGTGCGGCGCGCTCAAGATGCCGCAACACCGCCGTCTGCAATGCCAGGTCCTCGCGCGCTTCGCCGCTCACCTTGACCAGATAGCGCGCATCCGCCGCGTGCAACACGAACGTCTCGTCCTTCTCCGACGCGATCCGCTCCAGCCGGCCGGACAACCCGTGCAGTTCTCCAAGCGCGCCAAGCACAGACGCTTCGTCGAGCGGTTCGATGACCGCGTCGAGTCCGCTCGCGGTCACGAGTTCGCCGAAGCCGGGCTTCACGACGCGACCCAGCCGCCGTCGATCAGCAGGCTGACGCCGTGGATGTAGGACGCGGCCGGGGAAGCAAGGAACGCGACGGCGGGTGCGATGTCGCCGACCTCGCCGACGCGTCCCGCCGGGGTGGAGTCGAGCATCTGGCGCTCGTAGCCGGAATCCGCGAGCAGGTGCGCGTTGATGCTGGTGCGGACGTTGCCGGGGGCGACGGCGTTCACCCGGATGCCCTGCGGGGCGAACTCGGCGGTCAGTGACTTGACCAGCAGTTCCACCGCGCCCTTGGTCGCGCAGTAGGCGCTGGAGTTCGGGAATCCGACGTGCCCGCAGATGGAGGAGACGAAGATGACGCTGCTGCCGTCTTTGAGATGCCCGGCGGCCGTGCGGGTCAGCCGGAACGGTGCCCGGACGTTGGTCGCCCACTGCGCGTCGAGCAACTCGTCGGTGGTGTCGGCGAACGGTGTCGGCAGGAAGACTCCGGCCGCGTGGACGAGCACGTCGATGCCGCCGAACCGGGCGAGCGTCCGGTCCACGACCTCCTGCGGACCGGACGCGGCGACGAGGTCGGCGACGATCGGCTCGGCCTCCGCGCCCATCGCCGTCAGCTCCCCGGCGACCGCCGCGAGCCGCTGGGAATCCCGTCCCACCAGGGCGATCCGCGCCCCGGCGGAGCCGAGTTCGCGGGCGATCTGCGCCCCGATCCCGGAACTGGCTCCGGTGACGACGGCGATCCGATCGCGAAGCGGGTGTGCGCTGGCCATGAGGACTCCGCTCTTAACGTTAGAAAACTTGCACTAACGAGAAGTATGCGAAGGGATGGCCACTAATGCAAGAGATCCTGCACTTAGATTTTTCCAGCAGCCCTCAGACGTCGGTGAGGGGCTCCTTGCGGGAATCAGATTCCCGCAAGGAGCCCCTCACCGACAGCTGTGCCGGAGTGGCGAAGCACCGGTGTTCAGGCAGTGGCGAGGGCCCGGTCCACCAACGCCTCCAGCTCGGTGTCCGGAGGCTCGTAACCGAAGATCGCCCGCAGGTAGATCGGCGCGAGCACCACATCGAAGACATGCGCCACCGTCGGCGGCTTGCCGCCCGCCTCCGCGACCCGGTCCAGTGCCCGCTGCAACTGCGCGGTCCGCTGCCGCAGATACCCGGCCGCATCGGCGGCGGGCTGCTCGCCCTGCCCGCCCCCGAGCGGGGAGGTCGCCGCGGCCAGCGCGCGGAACAACGCGAACCCCTCGCGCGTCTTCACCTGCCCGGCGACCGCGTGCGCCCAGTCGAGCAGGTCGCGGCGCAGATCGCCGCTGTCCGGGAACGGGGCTTCCTCGTTGAGCTGCGTGACGGCGACGTCGAGAACGAGCGATTCGATCCGGCCCCACCGCCGGTAGATCGTCACCTCGTGCACACCGGACCGTTCGGACACTTCCCGCACCGACGGCTGATCGCGTCCCTCGGCGAACAACTCGCGCACGGCGTTGTGCACCGCGGCGCGCGTACGAGCGGTACGGCCTCCAGGACGGGTGTCTGCCATAGGACCAGGCTAGCGTTCGCGGCTCAGGCCGCCGGGTCAGCGGGCAACGGCAAGGGACCGCTGCGGAACAGCAGCGCGGCCAGCAGCGCGCTGCCGAGGAAGACTGCCGCCGCGATCCAGAACACCAGGCGGTATCCGGCGAAGGTCGCCTCGGCAAGGGTCCCGGTCGCTGGATGCGCGGCCAGGTATCCGGCGATCGCGGACGTCGTGAGCGAGCTGAACACCGCGGTTCCGATCGACCCGCCGATCTGCTGGGCCGTCGTCACCATCGCGGACGCCACCCCGGCGTCGTGCGGCTGGACACCGCTGGTCGCGGCGTTCTGCACCGGGCCGAAGATGAATCCGAAGCCGATCCCGGTGACGAGCAGGGCGGGCAGGATGTTCGCGGCGTAACTCGAGTCCGCGCCGATTCCGGTGAGGATGACCATGCCGGCGGCGGCGAGCAGACAGCCGGACGGAACGATCGGCCGAGGTCCCCAGCGCGGCAGGAGCACCGCCCCGGAGAACACCGCTCCCACCATGACCAGGCCGATCATCGGCAGGAACGCCACCCCGGTCTGCAGCGGGCCGAACCCCAGCGTGTTCGCGAGATAGAAGGTGAGAAACAGGAAGATCGCGAACATCCCGGTCCCGGTGATGCCCAAGGTCAGGTACGCGGCTCCGCGGACCCGGTCGAGGAGCACCCGCAGCGGCAGCAGCGGATGGGCGGTACGGCGTTCGACGACCACGAACGCGGCGATGAGCGCGCCGCCCGCGAGCACCGGCCCGAGTGTCCGGAGGTCGTGCCAGCCGTTCCGTTCCGCGGTGCCGAGGCCGAAGACGATCCCGATCAGACCGAGCACCACCGCGGCGGTGCCCGCGACGTCGAGCCTTGCCCGCTGCGGCCGATCGCCGTCGTGGAGGAGGATCAGCCCGCCGGCGAACGCGATCGCGGCGATGATCAGGTTGACGTAGAGGCACCACCGCCACGACAGGCCCTGCGTGAGGACGCCGCCGAGCAGCAATCCCACGGCTCCGCCGGCACCGGAGATCGCGCCGAAGACGCCGAACGCACGGCCGCGTTCCTTGGCGTCGTCGGCGAAGGTGATGGACAGCAAGGACAACGCGGCCGGCGCGAGCAGCGCGGCGAACGCGCCCTGACCGATTCGCGCGGCCAGCAGGGTCGCGAAATTCCCGGCGGCGCCGCCGACGGCGGAGGCGACCGCGAACCCGCCGACGCTGACGAGGAACAGCCGCTTCCGTCCGAAGTAGTCAGCGAGCCTTCCGCCGAGAAGCAGGAGGCTGCCGAACGCGAGCGCGTAGCCGGTGAGCACCCATTGCCGGTAGTCGGCGGGGAACCCGAGGTCGTGCTGTGCGCTCGGCAGGGCGATGTTGACGATCGTGGAATCGAGGATGTCCATCAGCTGGGCGAGGCTCAGCACGACGAGCGTCAGCCAGCGATGCTGGTGGCGCACGGCGTTTCCGGGCGCGCTTCGGGGAGCCGACGGGGCGATCCCGGTCGGCGAGGGGTCAGAAGTCATGAAGTTCTCTCGGTTGAGTTGGCCCGTCAGCCGGGCAGCAGGACGAGTTTTCCGCGCACGCGGCCCGATTCGCCGACCCGGTGCGCTTCCGCGACGTCGGCCAGCGGGAAGGTCCGCCCGACCGGCAGGGTGAATTTTCCGGCTTCGACCAGTTCGCCGAGCTGGGCCAGGACATAAAGCGCGTGCCCGCCGTCGCCGCGGCTGAAGCGCACGCCGTACTGCTCGGCACCGGCGAAGTCGGCGATGGTGATGACGTGCTCCGGACCGCCCGCGAGCTGGATCAGCTCCGGCAGGACGCCGCTTCCGGCGACGTCCAGCGCCAGGTCGACACCGTCGGGTGCGAGCGCGCGGACCCGGTCTGCCATACCCGGTCCGTAGGCAACGGGTTCGGCACCGAGCGAGCGCAGAAAGTCATGTGTGGCAGGGCTTCCCGTGCCGATTGGCCGTGCGCCCCGAGCCGCGGCAAGCTGAACCGCGGCACCGCCGACGCTGCCGGAAGCACCGTTGACGAGCACCGTGGCGCCACGCTCGACACCGAGCTGGTCGAGCGCACGCGCGGCCGTCTCCGCCGCGGCGGGCAATGCGGCCGCCTCGGCGAAACTGAGCGACGGCGGGATGGGCGCGTAGCAGGACAACACGGTCAATTCCGCTTGTGCGCCACCGGAAGCGGAGAATCCGAACACGCGGTCACCGATCGCGGCATCCGTGACCCCCTCGCCGAGTTCGTCCACGACGCCCGCCGCCTCGTGTCCCAGGGTCTGCGGGAGTTCCTGGTCCATCAGGCCCTGGCGTTTCTTCCAGTCGCTCGCGTTGATTCCTGCGGCGCGCACCGAGATCCGGACCTCGCCGGGGCCCGGATGCGGATCCGGGACGTCGACGAGGTCGAGGACTTCCGGGCCGCCGAAGGTGCTGAACCGGACCGATTTCACGAGGTCGTCCTTTCTCGGCCCGAGGCCGGGGATCGCAGAGGCAGGCACGGGAAATCGTGGCCCGCCCACAGGTTCGCCGACAGCTGCTCCGGATAGGACCGCACGATCGGGTCGGCGCCGATCACCCAGGTCGTCCCCGCGGCGTCGAATTCGCCCCATCCGGGGCCCTCGCCGCGCGCGAAGCCGGTCCACGCCGCCCTCATCGCCGCCGAGAGTGCGGCGAGTTCGGCATTCGGCGGCGGCGGCCCCAGCATTTTCTCGGCCAACGGCCCGGTCAGGTTGCCGAAGGTCAGCGCGACGTCGACGCCGTGGCAAGCGCCCAGCACCCCGCCGGATCCGGGGGCTTCGAGGACGAACTCGTACAGGTACGAGCGGCCGGTGTGCTCCCGGGCGAGGTTCGCCGAGGGCATGCGGAACAGCCAGTCGGAATGGAGCGTCTCGTAGAGCTGCTCCGGCGTCGCCTCCGGGAAAGCCGCGCGGTAGCCCTCCGGTGCCAACGCGACGAGCGCGTCCGCGGTCATTTCCTCGGTGACCCGCCCGAGCAGTCCGCGCCCGGCGAGCATCTTCCGGAACTCGTCGCGGGTGTGCCCGACGATCAGTTCGACGTCCCGGGAAGCTCCGTCGCGGAGCGCTTGCCAAGGCGTGGCAGGAAGAACGTCACCGTCGACCACCGGCGAGAACGGCGTCACCCCGTACGCGAAGGCGCCCCAGCGGTCGGCGTGCTCGCGCAGGTCAAGCGCGTCCACCGCCGCGACCAGCGAGAGATCGCGGAGCCCCTCGACGGTGGCCGTGGTCCCGGCACTCGCCGCGATCGTGGCCATGACATCCGCCGCCAGCTCCGGGGAGACGAACGTGCCCGGCACACTCTGCGCGATCGCCCGACGGAACAGTCCTGCCGCACTCGGCATCGCGAGCAACGCGGCGACCCCGCCCGCGCCCGCGGACTGGCCGAACACCGTGACCTGGCGGGGATCGCCGCCGAACGCGGCCACGTTGTCCCGGACCCATTCGAGCGCCGCGACCTGGTCCAGCAGCCCGCGATTCGCCGGAGCCCCGGCGAGCTGCCCGAAGCCTTCGACGCCGACGCGGTAGTTGAAGGTCACCACGACGACGCCCTCTTCGGCGAGGACCGCCCCGTCGTATCCGGGATCGGCCGCACTGCCCGCGAGGTAGCCACCGCCGTAAATCCACACCATGACCGGACGGTTGCCGGACAGCTCGGCGGTCCAGACATTCGCGGTGAGACAGCCGCGCCCGTCGTCGAACGGATTCGGCGGCGGCGCGACCGCGGACGACGGCACTTCCGCCTGGGCCGGGATCGGCCCGAAGTCCTCGGCGTCGAGGACGTTCTCCCAGGAACGAGGCGGCTGAGGCGCCGCGAAGCGCAGCTCGCCCACGGGTGCCGCGGCGAAGGGGATGCCGCGGAAGACCGCGAGGGTTCCCTCGGTCCCGCCGCGCACCCGGCCGTGGGCGGTCTGCGCCACCGGCCGCTCTGTCTCTGCTTCCACGAACACTGTTCTATCAACGAACAGTGTTCCTGTCAACGCGGGGTGCACCCTCGCGGACCGGTTCCCCGCGCCGGACGCCTAAGCCGGGCAGCCCGAACCGCTGGCTGCCGCAGGTCTGTGAAGGACCCTTGAGGGAATCTGATTTCCCCTGCCAGGGAGGTGAGCCAGGCGGCTCCCGGGATCGACGAAATGCCCGATCGGCCCCGGATCGGCCGTCTCGGCAAAGTCTGCCCGGCCCGCAAGGTGCTTCGGCGGCTTGGGCAAGCGCGCCCGGCGAGGGCGGGAACGAACCCGCGAAGGTCAACGGCAGCGGCAATCGCCTAGCGACGCGCCAGACCGTCGATCATCACCTCAAGCGTGAAGTCGAACCGGTCATGCCCCTCGCCGGCCGTCAACTCGGCGGCATGGCTCGCGGTGTACGGAAATTCCTCGGCGGGCAGCGAAGCGAGCCGCCGCCGCATCTCGTCCCGTCCGACGACCCATACGGCGTCCTTCTCCTCCACCCGCCGGTGCACGATCGACGTCTCAAGGCAGTAGGCAGCCACGTAGAGCAGCAGGGAATCCACCCCCCACGCCGCGGCCTGCGCCGGGACGCCGCCGTTCCGCAGGATCGCCAGCATCCCCTCGTTGAGCCGCGCGGTGTCGAGGTCGGTGGGCGCCACCGCGAACGCCGCGCCGGATATCCCGGGGTAGGCCAGGTACAGATCGCGCAGCTGGACGCACACGTCGCGAATCTGCTCGCGCCAGTTCGCGGCGGCCGGCTTCGGCAGGACGATTTTCGCGCACAGCCGTGCGATGAGCAGCTCGTCGAGATCGGTCTTGTTGACCACGTGCGCGTAGAGCGAGGCGGGACCGGTGTTCAGCGCGTCGGCCACGCGGCGCATGGACAACGCCTCGTACCCCTCGGTGGCGATGATCTCCAACGCGGCCTCGACGACCTGCTCGACAGTGATCGGAACGGTGCGCCGCCGGGGTTTCGGGCCGGTTCCGGATTTCGGTGGCTGGTGCCGTGCCGCGCGCCGTTCTTTGGGGTCCACCGGTGCACCTTATCGCGGAGCGTTCGTTCGCCGAACACTGTTCGGCCAGGATGCCGCCGATTCGGTCTCAATATACAGTTCATAGGTATATGCTTCTCTCATGAATGACGGTGCTCTGCGCGAGCCGACCTTCCTGGTCCTCACCGCGCTTGCCGCCCAGCCGCAGCACGGCTACGGCGTGCTGCGCGATGTCGAAACGATCTCCGACGGCCAAGTCAAGCTGCGAGCCGGCACGTTGTACGCCGCGCTGGACCGGCTTCACGCGGAGGGCTGGGTGGAAGTGGATCGCGAAGAGGTCGTGGACAGCAGGCTGCGCCGCTACTACCGCCTGACCGAACCAGGCGCCGCGCGACTGGCCGCGGAAGTCCAGCGACGGCAACGCCACACGACTGCCGCCGAACAACGGCTTCAGCTCCGCGATGCGGGAGGATTGGCGTGAGCGACCTCAAGCGACGCTACCGGCGGCTGCTGGCTTTGTACCCGCTCGCGCACCGAGCCGCGCACGGCGAAGAAATGCTGGGGGTATTGCTCGACGGTGCCGGAAACCGAAGCAAGCCAGGGGTTGCCGAGACGCTTGACCTCGTCTGGGGTGCCGCCCAAGTCCACTGGCGACACGCTTTGAGCAAGCACTCCCGGCGAGACACTTTGGCGATAGTCAGCCTGCTGGCACCGGTGCTGCTGCTGACCGGAGCCGCCTCCACAGTCCGCGAGATCCGGAGCGTGGCCCGGCTGGACAGTGCGGGCTTGCGGATGTGGTTCGGAGCGCTCGCCGACGTCCCGGTGTGGTCGGGCTGGCTGGCCGCCGTGGTGCTCGGCGTGTGCGGCATGCGTCGTGCCTCGGTGATCCTGGCGTGGGTGGCTAATGCCGCCTTGATCACTGTCGCACTTCTCGACCCCGCCCGCCATTGGTCGGTGGATGTGGCTCCGGGCTGGGTGCTGCTCAGCGTTTTCGCGGCACTCGCGATGACCGCGTCCCCGGGGCCACGCCATGGCTTGGCTCTGCTGGGCCGACTGCGACTGTCCGTCCTCGCTTGCACAGTCGTTGTGCTGCTTGGGCTTACGACGACCGTCCGGGGCATGCATCTGCCGCTCGCCCAATTGGTGCAACTGGCAGTGCTCGTGGCCGGTGTCTTCGCCGCCTGCCGCCTTCGCGTCCGAAGCGGTCGCCGTGCGGCGTTGATCCTTCTTGCGCCGCTTATCGTCGTCCCAGTCGCCGCGCGCCTGCTCGGATACCTGGATGTCTACCCGGTTCTGCCGCTCGTTCTTTACGCCGCACCGGTCGTTGTCACGCTGGGATTCGGCGTCCTGCTTCATCGTTTCGACCGGCATTCCCGCGCGACCTCTCCGGATTCTCCGATTCCGCCCTCCCCGGCCCGGCCGTTGTGATTGACTGACCGGCACGAAGTGATCGCGGGCCCGAAGGGATACCGAGGTCATGACGCAAGGGGTCAGCATGCCGGTCGACGGCGGCGACGCCATTCTTTTCGAGACCGATCCGGCCGCTGGCGGAAACCAGCCGGTCGGCGGCGGTGCGTCGATCGAGCAGGCGTCCGAGTCGGTCCAGGAGGCGCTCCAGCGCGTCCGGCCCGCCGCCGAGGCCGTGCTCGCCGAGTTCCGGGCGATGGAGTGGCAACCGTCCAAGGTCAGTCCGCAGTTCGGCATCAGGGTCACCGGCGAGGCGAACCTGGCGAGCGCCAAAACCGCGGGCGAAGCGAACTTCACGGTCAGCATGGAGTGGACCGCGCCGTCGCCGATCCCACGGTAACGGTGAACTGGGCAGCCGCGGACACTTCGCCGACCCCGATCCTCCTCCCCGCCCCGGACGGCCGGTTGACCGCGCTGATCGTGCGGAACGGGTCGATGCAGCTCAGCACCGTGCCCACGGCCGACGCCAAGCCCGCCGCCACCACCTCGTGGAACCCGCACGCCCGGTCGCCGGACGGCCAGCGCCGGGCAGCCCGCACCCAGGCCGGAGAACTCGCCCTCCTGGACGCACGGCAACAGGTGCTGAAGCAGGTCTCAGTGCCCTCGCCGACTGCGCTTTCCTTTGATCCCAGAGGGAACACCTCCTGTCCGTCAGCGGCGACGGCACGCTGCGGACCTACCGGGCGAACGACCTCCGCGCCGCCGCTGCCGCTGACCACGCGAGCCGATGTCGCCGAGGCGAAGGCAAGACCAGGACATCCCGGGCAGCTCTTCGTCTACGACGGGAAACGGCCGCGGTGTGGGATCTCCCGAGCCGGAAAGCGATCGAGACGTTCCCGGCACCCCGGCCATCGACCCCACCGGTTCCCTCGCGGCCATGGTCAACGGACTGGAGAGCGGCGTAGTCCTCCTCGGCCTGAACGCGAACCGGACGCTGCCGGCGTCGATGAACGCTCTGCACGGCATCGACGGCGACTACCTGTTCGGGGAAGCCACCCTCGACTTCCCGGTGTGGCGCTGGCCCGGCCACAGACTGGTCACCGACATCAAACTCGGCGACCAATCGCTCCACCGGGCCGTCGAGAACGGAGAGCTGGCGCTTGACACGAGACCGGGTCTTCACTCCGGCCGAGAGGACCCTGCTGCCCGCCGGTGCCGAGCAAAGCCGGCCGTGCGGGTAAGACTGCCCTTCCAGCCGCTCAATCCCGGCCGGCAGGGCACCACGCGACCGCTCACCAGACCGCGACCGGATTGACCGGCACCCCCGTCAGCCCGAGGATCCGAGGCGGAGCAGCCACGAACAGGAAGCTGTACCGCCCGAGCTCAGCGCAAACCGACGCCAATTCGTCGGCGTCCACTGCGTCGATCAACGGCATCCCCAGCCGAGGGAGAGCCACTCCGTGCATCGCGGGCGGGGAGCACACGGGCGGGTAGGCATCCGAGAGATCCCCGGCGTACAAGGACACCCCTCGGTCGTGCATCCACCGCGTCGCGTCCAGGCTCATGCCGGGCATGGGGTTGCCGCTGTATCGGGTCTGCACCCAGCCGAACCGCGCGACGAGGGCGTCTCCGGGTTCGACGTGGACGTTGAAACGTTCCTCCGCGGCTTCGAGGTCCTGCGCGGTGAGCGCGCGGTCGGCGGGCACCGGGCCGTCGGCGCCGAAATCCAGCAGGATTCCCCTGGTCACGATGCCTTCGGCGAATGCCGTGGTCGATCCGTGCACGACGCCGCCCATCGTGACGCTCTCGTTCGCCGGGCGGCCGGGATACACCTGTCCGTCCTGCGGGATGTGCGCGAGCGCGTCCAGGTGCGTGGACAGGGGGTGGTGGTTCGTCACGGTCAGGGCGTCCGCGTACGCGATCGCTGGGCTTCCGGTGTACAGCATCAGCTGCTGGACCGGCGATTCTTCGGCGGTCCGCGGCGGGAAGGGGCCGCTGAGCACCGGAGCCGGCTGGATCGGCACCGCCAGGGACACCGAGCGGCCGGTGCGCACCTCGCGCGCGGCGCGTTCGCGGACCTCGTCGGTGATCAGGTTCAGGGTGCCGAGTTCGTCGTCGGCGCCCCAGCGGCCCCAGTTGCTCGGCAGGTCGTTCGGCTCGCTCATGCTCATGATCGTACGGAGAAGCTACCGCCGCTCGTCGACGGACGAAGCGTAGGAACGGCCCCACACCGCCATGACATTCAGGACCTCCTGCGCGTTTTCGCCCCATTCCGTCAGGCTGTATTCCACCTTCGGCGGCACCTGCGGGTACACCACGCGGCGCAGCAGGCCGTCGGCTTCCAGTTCGCGGAGCTGGCGGGTCAGGACGCGGTCGGTGAGATCTGGCAGCAGCCGCGAAAGTTCCCCGAAGCGCAGCACGCCGTGCTTGGCCAGTGCGTGCAGGATGCTCGGCTTCCACGCGCCGCCCAGCACCATCGTCGTGATTTCGGCGGCGCAGCTCGTTCGCCACGCTCGCACGGCCTTTTCCGTTTGCGGGCGCATCCGGCCTCCTCACTATCCGTTTGGTTAGTACCAGACCGTGACGTCCGTACTTGTCGATTGCGGGGGTGTCAGGACAGGATCGTCGCATGGCGTCGACCCGGGTGGAGCCACGGCGCGGGCTCGTTCTGATTCCGTTGCTGGCCGGAGTCCTCGGCGGAAGTCTCGCCCTCGGCATGGTCACCACGGCGCTGCCGCGGATCGCGGACGAACTGCGGGTGTCCGCGCCGGCGCGGGCGTGGATCGTCGACGGGTACCCGCTCGCGCTGGCGGTCGCGATGGTCGGGGCGGCTCGGGCCGGCGACCGGTACGGGCGGAAACGCGTGCTGCTGCTCGGGGTGAGCGCGTCGGCCGTGCTGAACGCGGTGGCCGCGGCCGCTGCCGGTTCGGCGTTGCTCATCGTGTGCCGCGGGTTGCTCGGGGTGGCCAGTGCGGTGATTCTGGCCGGGGTGGTCGGCACGATCGGGTCGCTCTTTTCCGGGCGGGATCTCGCGTTCGCCAACGGCATGTGGGTCACCGTGCTGGGAGCGGGCAACGCGCTGGGGCCGGTCGTCGGCGGACTGCTGACCGAAGGGCCGGGCTGGCGCTGGGTTTTCCTCGCCCTGGTGCCGCTCGCGGTGCTCACGATCGCGTTGGCGGTGTGGTTGCTGCCCGAATCGGTCGGACAGGCGGCGGCCGGATGGGAGATCCCGAGTCTGCTGTGGTCAGTGGCGGCGATCGGCGGGATTGTGTACGGGCTGCAGGAAAGCACCGTCGCACCGTTGCGCGGGGTGGTGTGCACTGCGGCCGGCGTGCTTGCCGGGATGATGTTCGTGCGCAGGCAACTTCGGCTTCGGCAACCGTTGTTGCAGGTCCGGCTTTTTCTGCGGCCGGGTTTCACCTCGGCCTTCGCGCGGATCGTCGTTTCCGCCGCGACGGCCGCGGCCTGCCTCTATCTCGTCAACCTCGAACTTCAGCACACCCAAGGGCAAACGCCCATCGAGGCGGGTTTCGCGCTCGCTCCGCAAGCCGTGGCCACCGCGGTCGGCGGACTGGTCGCGCCGTTCAGTGTGAACTGGCTGCGCAGCCGGACATCCACCTCCATCGCGTTGGTGATCCAAGCTGTCGGACTCGCGGCGATCCCGTTGAGTCACACGGTGGCTCCGGTTGCACTGGTCGGGTTCGGCTATGGCGCGATCGGCACCTTGGCGACCACCGCGCTGTTCGAAGCCGCGACCGCCGAACACGCTGGAGCGGCCGGGGCGACGCAGGAAGTGGGTTTCGCCATCGGCGCGGGCGGCGGGGTCGCGGTGTTCAGCACGATCGCCAACCTCGGCGGCGGAACGGGATTCGCCGCCGCGCTGATCGCGGCGGGAGCGGTCACGCTCCTCACCGCGATCCGCTGACCCCGGTCTCTGCTGGACGGCCACCGCCGCGGCCCCGCCGACGGACGTGAGGAGAACCCTCACGAACCTGAAAACTGGGGGCGGGTGAACCGTCAGCTGGCGTGCCGCCCCGGTGCCGCGCTGCCGGTGTACTCGGCGAGCCCGGAGATGAGTTCCGCGATGTCCGGCACGTTCGCGAACCGGCTCCGGTGGACCTCGGCGATCTTCGCGCCGATCTCCGGGTCCGGGTCGTCGGTGATGTCGGACGACATGAACCGCTCGACCAGCGGCAGCCCCACCCGGTCCAGTTCGAGGTGCGCCGGATGGTTCATGTACTCCGCGTACCCTTCGATGTCCTCGATCACCAGGACCGCGCCCAATTCGTACTTCCCGCCGAAGTCAGGGCCGACGACGCGTGCCTTGACCGCCGGGATGCGGTCGAACAGTTCGCGCATCTTCGCGGCGGTAGCAGTCTTCTCCCCGGCGGTGACCTCGGGCTTGAGCGTGAAGCGAATGCTGTGGTAGATCATCGGAATTTCCCTTTCAGCGGGCCGCGAACGCGGCGGAGTAGTCGAGCGCGAAATCGGTGAGGTCACGGGCGGGGCGTCCGGTGAGGTCGGCGACGGCGGTGTGCACCTCGGCGGCCTCGCCGCGGGCGTAGTGGGCGTAGTCCTCGACCAGGCCGCCGATCTGCCACGACGGGAGCAAGCCGGCGAGCGCGGCGGCGAACTGGCTGGCGGGTGCGTCGTGGAAGGCGATGTCCCGTCCGGTGGCGGCGGAGAGCGCGTCGGCGATCTGGGCGTGCGTCACCGCGCGCGGACCGGTGAGGGTGTAGGTGCGGCCGGAGTGTCCGTCGGCGGTCAGCGCGGCAGCGGCGGCGGCGGAGATGTCTCGGGTGTCGATGGCGCTGACCGCCGCGTCGCCGATGGGCGCGGCGATGAATCCTCGCGCGACGGTGGCGGAGAAGTTGAGCAGCGCCTGCAGGTAGAGGTTGGGCCGGAGCACGGTGTAGTCGATCCCGAGCTTCTCGACGCGTGCCTCGACCTCGGCATGCCAGCGCAGGAAGCGCACCGGCGAATCGGCGCGGGCGGCGTACTGGGAGAGCAGCACGAGCCGGTGGACGCCGGCGTCGCGGGCCAGGTTCGCGAACTGGATCTGCAGCTCAGCGGCATCGGGAGCGGAGGGGCTGTTGAGGAAGACCGCGTCGACCCCCTTCAGCGCCACCGCGATCGAGGCCGGGTCGCGCAGGTCCGCGATCACGGTCTCCACGCCGTCGACGGGACGGCCCCTGGTCATGGCGCGGACGGTGCTGCCGCGGTCCTGCAGAGCGGGGATCAGCGCGGACCCGACGGTTCCGGTCGCGCCGGTGACGAGCACTGTGTCCATTGTGGAACTTCCTTTCCTCCGGTGGCCTGTCACCACCATCGCCCGGACACCCCGCCGCTCGCGTCGGTGACAATCGCCTACCTCGCCTGCCCCTAAGGTTTCGCCTATGCCCACCACGTCCTCCCTCATCGGCCGGCGCGACGAGATCGACCGCCTCCTCGCGCTGGTCCGGGCGGCGGAGCGGGGCGAGGGCGGGGTGCTCGTCCTGCGCGGCGAGGCGGGCATCGGCAAGAGCGCGCTGCTGGACCACGTCGAGCAGGCGGCGGAAGGGTGTCAGCGCATCCGGGCGTCCGGGTCGGAGTACGAGGGCGAAATGCCGTTCGCCGCGCTGCACCAGCTGTGCGTTCCCGTCCTGGCGCACCTCGGCACCCTCTCGACGCCCTGCCGCGATTCCCTCCTGGTCGCGTTCGGCCTGGCCGAAGGCGCGCCGGACCCGTTCCGCGCCGGTCTCGCGGCCCTCGAACTGCTGGCCACGGCCGCGGCGGAACGTCCGTTGCTGTGCGTGATCGACGACGCGCACTGGCTGGACGCCGCCTCGGCACGCGCGTTGACGTTCCTGGCCAGGCGCATCTCGGCGGAGCCGATCGCGATGGTCTTCGCCGCCCGCGACCAGGAACCGGTCCCCGGGCTGGACGAGCTGCCCGGGCTGACCGTCGGCGGCCTCAGCGACGCGCACGCCCGCGACCTGCTGGCCAAGGAGAAGACCGGGACGCTGGACGAGCGGGTGCGCGATCGCCTGCTCGCCGAGGCTCGCGGCAACCCGCTGGCCCTGATCGAGCTGCCGAAAGCAGGCGGTTTCGCGCTGCCGACGCCGTCGCCGATCGCGAGCCGGATCGAGCGGAGTTTTCTCTCTCGCATGGCCTGCCTGTCCCCGGACGCGCGGGAGCTGCTGATTCTCGCCAGCGCGGACCCCACCGGAGACCCGGGCTTGCTGTGGGCGGCCGCCCGGCGGCTGGACCTCGACGTGCCCGCCGCGAGCGCCGCCGCCGAAGCGTCCGGGCTGATCCAGTTCGACACCCGCGCGCGGTTCTGTCATCCGCTGGCGCGCTCGGCCGCTTACCGCGCGGCTGAGCCAAAACAGCGGCAAGCCGCACACCGGGCGTTGGCCGATTCGACCGACCCGGACACCGCTGGCGACCGCCGTGCGTGGCATCGTGCGCAAGCGACCGCCGGGCCGGACGAGGAGGTCGCGGCTGAGCTGGAGGTCTCGGCGTCCCGCGCGCAGGCCCGCGGCGGGGTAGCGGCCGCCGCCGCGTTCCTCGAACGGGCCGCCGCGCTGTCGCTCGACCACGGCAAGCAGGTCGAACGCACGCTCGCCGCCGCGCGGGCAACGCTCGCGGCAGGCCGGACCGACGCCGCCGCCGAGCTTCTGACCAGCATCGACGCCTCGACGTTGGCAGTCCCGCAGCGCGCCTCCGTCGACCTGCTGCGCGGGCAGATCGCCTTCGTCCAGGGCCCGGACGGGGCGGTTCGCGGTCCAGAGATCATGCTGCGGGCCGCGCAGCAGCTCGCCGGCCGCGATCCCGAACGGTCGCGCGAGTTCTTGGTGGCCGCCTTGGAGATGGGGCTCGTCGTCGGAAGGGCCGCCGGAGTGCTGGACCGGGTGCTCGCCGCCGCGCCCCCGGCCGGGCCGCCGGACCTCCTCACCGCACTCGTGCGGTTGACCGCCGAAGGCCACCGCGCCGGGGTGCCCGCGATCCGGGAGGCCCTCACCGGCGACGACCAGGGCTGGACCCGCACGCCTGCCCTGGCCACCGTGCTCGCGGGCGAACTGTGGGACCTCGGCCTGCACCGGACGATCGTCGACTGGCTAACGCGGACCGGGCAGGCGACCGGATCGCCGATGACCGTCCGGCTCGGCCTGTCGCAGGCCGCGGTCTACGCGGTGCTCACCGGGAACTTCGGCCAGGCGATGGCCGCGATCGCCGAGGAAGAAGCCATCGCCGACGCTCTCGGCGACCCGCCGCAGCTCTACCCGCGAGTGCACCTGGCGGCGATGCGCGGGCGCAGGCAGGAAGTGCTCGGCCTGTTCGCCGAGGCGACGAGCCGACGCACCGGCCAGCTGACCGCGAACGCGCACTGGGCGATGGCCGTGCTGCACAACGGCCTCGGCGAGTACCCGGCCGCGCTCGAAGCCGCAACCCACGCGATCGCGAGCGGCGACCTCTTTCTCACCGGCATCGCGCTGCCCGAGCAAATCGAAGCCGCCGTGCGGTGCGGGGAAGACGCCATCGCCCGGTCTGCGCTGGATGCGGTGGTCGAGCGCACGGAACCCGCGGGCACCAACTTCGCACTCGGCATCGCGGCGAGCGCGCGGGCGATGGTCAACGACGCGGAAGACGAGTACGTCGCGGCGCTCTCGTATCTGACGGACAGCCCGCTTTCCGTACAGATCGCGCGGGCGCATCTGCGGTACGGGGAATGGCTGCGCCGCGCGGGCCGTCGCCGCGACGCGCGCGAGCAGTTACGGGCGGCGCATGAGCAGCTGTCGAAGATCGGCTTGGAGGCGTTCGCCCGACGTGCGGCTGATGAGCTGCGTGCGACCGGGGAGGTGGCGCGCAGCCGTTCCGCGCATACCTATGACCGGTTGACCATGCAGGAGATGCACATCGCGCGCGAGGTCGCCGCGGGAGCCACGTCGAAGGAGGTGGCTACTCGGCTGTTCCTCAGTCCCCGGACGGTGGATGCCCATCTGCGGAATATCTTCCGGAAGCTCGGGATCACCTCGCGGAGGCAGCTCAGGGACATGCCTGATCTTCGCGACGCGGACTAGGCGGAGACGCCGCCCGAGCCGCCAAAAGTCCGCCGATTCCGGGAACCAAAGCCAGCAGCCACCCCCGGCACCGGCCGCCCAGCACCAGCACCGCGGCGATCACCGTTGCCGGATAAGCCACTCCGTGCACCGGACCCAGCACGCGCGATACCTCCGGCTGGTGCACAGTCACGACGTTCCCCAGCATCAGCACGAGCGTCGCCAATTCCACCGCACCAATAATTTCCAGAACCCGGCGCGGGTTCACCACCCCACCCCCGTCGTCGAACCGGGACGGTAGATCATCAGCACGACGACCGCCGCCCAGAGCAGGTTGAACATTCCGGTCGGCATTCCCAAGCGAACAGTCACCGGTTGATCAGAACCGAGCGCGCCGACGACGCGTTTCTGCCCGGGAAGGATCAACCCGACCAGGATCGCGGCAGCGGCGGCGGTCAGAATCAGCGAGACAATCAGCCAGGTGTCCCCGAGCACCCCCCATCCGCGCGCCAGTGGCGAGACCGAAGACCGGGACCAGCACTCCGATCACCGCGTAGACTCGGGTGGTCCGGTGCAGGACCTGCAGCGTCGCGGCCTTCTCCGGATCGTCGGAGGCGAGCCGGGCGGCACTCGGGAACATGCTCGCGGCGACCGCGACCGGGCCGATGGCGAGAATGGCCGCTAATACGTGAATTGACAGCAGGAAAGCGTTCACGCGGTTTCACCGAAACCGCTCGCGCTGTCCTGAAGTACGCCGTCTTCTTTCCAGGTGGTGCCGCGACGTTCGTATGCGAAAAGCTGCTCGACGGCGTGCGCGGTGCGCGAACCAAAATCGCGCTCCAGCACGTAGAGAGCCACGTCGAGACCGGAAGTGACGCCACCGCCGCTGATGAGGTCGCCGTCGTCCACGACGCGGGCGCGGACGGCGTTCGCGCCGGTGGTGCCGAGCTGGTCGACGCCGAGCAGATGCGTCGTCGCGGTGCGGCCTTCGAGCAAACCCGCCATCGCCAGCGCGAGCGAACCCCCGCAGATGGTCACGATTGTGCTGTCCGGGTTGTCGAACGCGCGACGCATCAATGGCATCGCCTCCCCGGAAGCGAAGCGCGACAGCAGCACAGGGATGGTCTCGACGCCCGCATCGGGATCGCCGTCCATCGGGCCGGCGGCTCCGGGGACGAGCACATAGCCGGGCATGTCCGGGTCGAACGCGGCGGTCGCGGTGAGGGCGAGGCCGGGGACGCCGGAGCGCACGACTCCGGGGCCGTCCGCGCTCACGAGTTCGACGGCGAGTTCACCGCTCGCCGACAGCACTTCGTACGGAGCGACGACGTCGAGCGGGTCGAACCCGTCGAAGAGCACGAACTGGGCCCGCAGCATGGGTGGTTCCTTTCGATGGACGCTTTCGTCCATCGAAAGCCAATGGAGATGATCTCCACAATGGCTATCTGGACAGCTTTCACCGGTATCTGGCCACTCCGGGAGATGCCTTATCCTTCAGGGATGTACACCACAGTGGTGCTCGCCCTCCCGGACGCGATCCCCTTCGATCTGGCCACCCCGATCGAGACCTTCGGACGCGTCCGGCTCCCGGACGGCCGCCCGGGGTACCGGACGCTCGTCGCCGGTCCGGAGCGCGACATCGAGGCGGGCCCATTGCGGCTGACAGTCGACGACGACCTGGACGCCCTCCAGCGCGCCGACCTCATCGTGGTGCCCGGACGGGAGAACCCGCTGGCACCGGCACCGCCCGCGGCTCTGGCAGCATTGCGAACCGCCGCGGATCGAGGTACGCGAATCGCGTCGATCTGCGTCGGCGCATTCACCCTCGCCGAAGCAGGTTTGCTCGACGGCCTGGACGCGACGACGCATTGGCTCGCCGCCGACGAATTCAAGCGGAAATACCCGGCCGTCCAGGTGAATCCCGATGTGCTTTACACCGACAACGGGAAAATCCTCACTTCCGCAGGTGCTGTCGCCGGAATCGATCTGTGCCTGCACATCGTCCGGAACGATTACGGAACCGTTGTCGCGGCCGATGCCGCCCGTCTTGCCGTCGCGCCGTTGCACCGGCCCGGCGGACAGGCGCAATACATCGTCCGCAACCGCGCGCCCAGCCGGCCGACCACGCTCGACCAGGTCCTGCCGTGGATCGAGGACAACGCGTACCGGGGCCTCGCGCTCGCGGACATCGCCGCCGCGGCCGGGCTGAGCGTGCGCACGCTCACCAGGCGTTTCAAGGACGAAACCGGCCAAAGCCCCCTGCAGTGGGTCGCCGGCGTGCGCATCCGCCAGGCACAGGAGCTGCTCGAAACGACCGACCACACCGTCGACCGGATCGCCGCGCAGACCGGATTTCCGACGACGAGCAACTTCCGTTCCCAGTTCGGCCAGGTCGTCGGGGTGACGCCCGGCGCGTACCGGAAAGCATTCCGGCCAGGGCCGCATCGACCAGCCGATGAGGCCGTCTTAGCGAAGGCGACGCCGGTCTTCTTGCCGGAAAACGCGAAGCTTCTCTAGCTTTTGCCGACAGGAACGGTGACATCCGAGGGGGCGGCCAGGTGACCGAGCCCCAGGCCTTCGCGACGCGAGCGGAACCGGAGTCCGGCGGCGGACCGCGGCGACGCGGCCTCCGGACCCGGCTCGGCACTACCCGGGTCATGGTGTCCGCGGCGATCCTGGTGCTGTGCCTGCTCGCGCCGCGGTACGCCAGCCACGTCTCCGGCACCGATCCGGATATTCGATCGTGCCGCAGCTGGCGTGGGGCCAACGGCATCCCGGCGGCACGCGGTTCTCGCTGAGCGAGATCGTGTCGCCGTGCGAGATCGGGATCGCCTGGCCGCCGCATCATCCCTGGCTCGGTGTGCTGCTCCGGGTCGCCGATGTGATCCGCGGCGTATGCGCGGATCCGGCGGATCCTGCCGCCGATCGACGAACCTGGAGGTGTTTCAGTGACCGCTGGCGACGCGCTCCTGCGGTGACTCTGCTGCGCGGCCGGAAAGCTCCACGATCCGCGAACACCGATCAGCCACCGCTTCGTCGTGCGTCGCCACGATGATCGTCTTGCCCGCCTCGTTGAGCTTCTGCAGAAGGTCCAGGACCCGATCCCGGTTCTTGGCGTCCAGCGAGCCCGTCGGTTCGTCGGCCAGGACGAGGTCGCACGGTTTCAGCAGCAGCCGCGCCACGGCGACGCGTTGCTGTTCGCCGCCGGACAGCGAGTGGATCTTCCGGTGCTGCGACCGGCGCAGCCCGACCTGCGCGAGCGCCTCCTTGACGCGGTCCTGCTTCGGCGTCCCCCGCTTGGCGTAAGTGAGCGCGACCGCCAGATTGTGCTCGACCGTCTCGCTGTCGATGAGCGCGAAGTTCTGGAACAGGTAGCCCAGCCGGTCGCGGCGCGCCAGATTCGCCGCCCGGGAGCGCGGCCGGGGTGCGCGCTCGCCGAAAAGGCGGACCTCGCCGCCGTCCGGCGATTCCAGCAGGCCGAGCAGATTCAGGACGGTCGACTTCCCGGCCCCGCTCGCGCCGGTCAGCGCGATGAACTCGCCCGGCTTGACGCTGAGGGCGAAGTCGTCCAGGACCTGGTGGAGATCGTACTGTTTCCGGATTCCGCGGAGTTCGCACAAGAATTCCATGGGTCACAGCTCCTTCAAGCGGTCGACCGTGTTGCGGCGCTCCAGGACGCGAGCGGTCACGACCACGAACATCGCCTCGATCGCCAGCGAGAGCACTGATACGGCGGCCAGCTCCGGCAGCCGGTCCAGCGGGCCCGCCGCGGCACCGGCCGGAGACAGGGTGTGCATCGCCAGCACCGCCAGCCCGATCCCGGCCAGCACGGTCTGGCCCAGCCACGTCCCGCCGAGGGCGATCAGCAGTTCCCGGTACGAACGAGCGAAGCCGATGCCGTGGAGCCTGCGCACGGTGAGCCGGCGGCGCAGCCGGTCCGAGCCGATGAGCACGATCACCGCGGTCAAGGCGACCAGGACGAACAGCGCCGCACCCGCGAACACGGCGATCTGGGTGATGCCGCCGCGCACCTGGTCGATCTGCGCGGCCATCGCCTCGTGCACGGTCACGAGGTGCTGGAGATTGTCGTCGAGCTTGAGTTGCTTCAGCTTCGGACCGAGCGCGGCCAGTGTGCCCGCCGGATCGTCGCCGACGCGGACCTTCAGCCCGGTGTCCAGGCCGCCGGTGATCGCGTTGAGCCGGTCGACGGTGAGGCTGTTCGCCGGGGTCATGATCTCGACGATCGGGTCGGTGATCAGGTTTCCGTGCCCGGGATTGACCTGCGGGTCGTAACTGAACACGCCTTGCCCGGAAGCGGTCCAGACGATCCGGACGCTCTGGCTCGTGAACCGCGGCTGGTCGCCGGTGATGCGTTGTTCCGCTCGCGTCGCACCGGTGATTCCCGGGCCGCCGGTGCGGGTTTCCTGAAGGAGCTGACGGATTTGGGCTTCGCGCGGCTTGAACTGCTCGGGAACGGCGACGACCCATGCCGGGTCATCGGCGGCGACCGCGATCGGCTTCCGCGAAGCGTCCAGAATGGGGTACTGCTCAAGGTAATGCGTGTTGACCCGGATCGGCGGCACCGGCCACCGCGACGTCGGGTCCGGCGGCGTGCCCGGCTCGTAGTTGGCGGCGTCGACGAAAAGCGCGCCTGCCCGGTCGAGCACCGGATAGAGGTCCCGGGCTTCCGCGACCGACGAGGCGTCGCCCCCGGTTTCCATTTCCTGCTGGTCGTTTCCGATCATGCGCGGGTAGAAGACCGCGTAGCTCTGGACTTTATCCCACGGCGCCAGCAATTCCTGCTGCTTCGCCAGTTCGGCGAACTGCTGCCAGGCCACCACGGCCAGCACCGCGAGGATCGCGCCGCATACTGCCTTCACCACGGCCGGTGCGGCGATCGCCAAGCCGAACGGCGAACGGTGTCGCGTCCTGTGATTCACTGCAGACTTCCTTTGACGAGATCCGAAATGCGCACCCGGTGGACGACGAGCAGCCCGATGCCCAGCGTCGCCGCGAATCCGGCTGCCGTCACCGGTGCCACCGCGTACAGGAACGACGGGTCCACGCCTGGAACGACGAGGACGACTGCGACGCACGCACCCAGCCCCAAGACGGTGGCGCCGATCTGCGTTCTCCCGACGACCTCGTACCAGATCCGTGCGGCCGGATGACCGATCAAACGGAGCACGCCGATCCGCTTTCCCTCGCGCAGCAACCGGAACGCAATGACCACAGTGGACGCGCCCGCCAGCAGGTACGCCAGGATTCGCAGTCCTGGAACACTTTCTGTCGGCTGCTCGCCGCGCGGTGACGAAGTCAGATCGGAGACCGTGACACCCGCTTCGGCCAACCGCTCGCGGACGAGCCCGAGAAAACGGCCCGTGGCGGGCCCCGCGTCCACCACGTACCGGCCGGAACTGGGCAAGGAATCGAACGCCTGACGCAACGGCGCGAACGTGAGGTCGTACCGGTCGGCGAAAACCGCTGGCACACCGACGCTTCCCGCGTTGCCCGACGTCGAGACCGTCGCCGAACCGCTCCGCGACTCCGCCGGGCTGAGCCACCGCCCCCGCGCGAGAGTGAATTCGCCGAACAACGCCGTCCGATCGCCACCGAGCAAGATGTAATGCGTAATGCGCTCGCGGTCCGCTTGAGTGCTCACGACGGTGCGCACAACCGTGGCACCGGTCGCCTCCGCCGCTTCGGCGAGAATGCGCAGCGTCGTCTCCGGATCGGCCGCCTGCGGGCGTTCCGGCCACACGAACGGCACTCCGATCCGGTCCGCCGCGGTCTCGCTGCGCGCTTCCTGCTCCAGAACCACGTCCATCAGGACGACCGCCGGAACAGCGAACAGGATTCCCGCGAAAAGGAGAGAGAGGATCAGTCGCACGGAAAGCTCGCTCTCGTCGCTGCTGCGTGCTTGCTGCGGTGGAGGTGCGGTGCCGGGACCCCGTCGGCCCGGCACCGCACCGCGGTGATCATGCCCGCAAGGTCAGGCCACGATCACGCGTTGGGGTTGTAGTAGGCGTAGCAGGTGTAGGCCCACCCGGCCCTGGCGTGCGCGTTGGACCAGGAACCCGCCGACGCGTACCGCTTGTCGTTGGCGGCGCCGATGGCCGCCGTCGAGCTGTGGTAGTTCTTCGGGTGGTTGTAATTCGAGTAGCAGCCTTTCCAGATGCCGTCACTGCCGGAACCGTGGCACCAGGTGCCGCCGCCGGCGCTGCCGCAGCCCGCCGGGACAGCCTCCCGGGACGGCGACGCATTCGCGGCCGAAACGATCCCCGCGGACATGACGACCGCGAGCGAAGCGACCGAAGCCGCCCTGGCGATCTTCAGAGACGCAGACCCCATTGTCATGATTTCCCCATTCTTTTTCCTGATTTCCCCGGAGCGGGCCGCTCCCGCACCCTGAACGAAAAACATTCAGGTTTACCCTCGGCACGGTCATGCCGGGACGAGAACAGCCGCGTCGTCCCCGCCGGCCCCCGACGCCGGCGGGACGTAGGCGCCGAAACATTCCGGCGGGCAGGAGCGGTCGATCAGGACAGGTGCGCACGCATCCGTCGGCAACCCGCTGACCTGCGGTAACAGCTATTTCTTCACAGAGTGCCGCGTCTCGTGCGCGGCGCGAAGAAAAACGGTGAAAACACCTGGATCCCCCTTAGCGCTCGACTCCCCCATCTGACGCTGGGCAAAACACTACCGAACGTACCCGCAATCGGCCAAACGTCTTTCCGTGATGTCACTGAGATGGCGTAGCCGCTCCCGGAGCGTCGCCGGGCGTTACGACCACCCGGACCAGCCAGCGCCGCCGCGTTCTTTCTCCCCGGCATTCCGCCGATATGCCGCTCCCGTTTCGGAATACCAGTCGCCGCCGGACTGGGAGAATCGCCGGATTGCCGCGGACAGGAAGGACCCGCGCGGTGTCACGCGCCGCAGAGCCGCTCCACCGGCGCGCTGGATTCGCTGCTCGCGGAAAACACTTCCCGAAGATCACGATCGGCGGCCTCGACGGCCGCGCGCACACCTCCCGCCGCGGCTTCTGCGAGCAGTTCGGTTCCAAGGAGGCCTGCCTGGTCGCCCTGCTCAAGGAAGCCGCCGCGACAGGATCCCCGGCGGTTTACCGCACCGCGCCCTAAGAGACCCCACTCCGCCAGCTCGTCATCGCGTGGATCGGCATCGCCGACGCCCGGCCCGCCCTCATGCTGAACCACCTTCCCGACGCACCGCTGCTGGACACCCCGATTCCGCCGGACGGCACACCGCTGTCGCGGGGACAGCTGTCTGTGCGGGGAACTGGCGGTCTCCCCTCACACGCTGACCGACCCGCACTCCAGAAACCACGGTAAGCACAGCCGCGGCCACGATCACCACAGCGGTGACCAACGCGGTCAACGACCACCCGATCCGCTCAGCCGCCATAGCACCAAACGCGGTACCCAGGCTTCCCCCAGCGAAATACACCACCATGTAAGCACTGTTGAACCGCGCAGGCGCATTCGGCTCAATCGCCAGCACCGTGCTCTGATTCGCCACCTGCGCGGCGAAAAGCCCCGCGTCAAACAACGCCAAGCAGAGCAACGTCGAAACCGTGCTCGGCAACGCGACAGCAAGCACCGCGCTGGCGACTCCAGCGAGACTCAGTCCACAGAGGATCACCCGGCGCGCGCCCACCCGATCGGTCCACGCTCCCGCGATCCGGGTAGCGAAAATTCCCGCTATGCCGGCGAAAGCGTACAACCCGATTCGCTCGGCGGAGTACGAGAAGGGCGGCCTCGACAGCGCGACCGCGATCCCGGACCACACCGCACAGAACGCGAAGAACCAGAGCGTCCCCCGGACCGCCGCGAGCCGAAGCACCGGATATCGCCGGTATAGCCCCGGAATCGAGCGCAACGTGGCGAGGTAGCCGCGATCGTTCGCACCGGCCGCCGACGGAAGCACCAGCAGCACCGCCACCCCGACCACCGCGCATCCGGCGGCGAACACGCCCAGCATCGCGCGCCAGCCGATCAAGTCGGACAGCCAGCCGCCGACAATGCGGCCCGCGAGGATTCCCGCTGAGATTCCGGCGGTGACGATCCCCAGCGCGGTAGCTCGCCGGTCCGGGCTCGCCAACCGGGCAGTCACCGAACTCAACCCGGCGCCGACCGATGAGCACGCACCGAGCACGCCGAGCACCAGACCGAGCAACCACACTTGGCCGACGATCGCGTTCAGCCCCAACGCAACCGCGAGCGCACCGAACTGCGCCGACAGGACGTGACGCGGCGGAAACTGATCGACGAGCGGCACCAGCAGCGCGAGCCCGCACAGGTAGCCGACCGGTCCGCAGGCGAGCGCGATGCCGACCGAGCCGGGCGACGTGCCGAGCGCTCCGCCGACCTCGGCGATCGCGGGCTGCAGCGGGTAGCTGGCCGCAGTGCCGAGCGCGGCGGCGAACGAGATGAACCAGACGACAGGACCGCGAATGTTTTCCGAATGCACGGGCCGAGCGTAGGAAGGACGCGGCGGAAACGCTGGCGGAAATCCGCCATCACCCGAAGCGCCGGACAAGGCGCCGCGGTTGTGGGATGATCGAGTTCCATGACGACACCACCGCAGGCACCGCGCTCCGGAGAGTTGCCGCGCCGGCCGGTCCGGTCATGACCGGCGAGCGGGCGCGGCAGATCGACGTCGGCCGTCTTCCCGAGGACGTCGCGGACCTCATCGACGCACTCGGGCCGGGCGAAAACCTGGTCCTCACCAGGGACGGCGACCCGATCGCGATGGTCTCCGGCACTGGTGTCCGGCCCGAACCGCCGCGGACGGACTACGACGACGTGACAGTGGTCGCCACCGCGATGAAGCTGTCGGCCTCGGCCCGGATGTCGCTGTCGGCCGAACTCGGCTCCGGCTACCTCGTGCTGGACCTGCACTCGGCGCCGGCCACCGCCGACGTGCTGCTCGTGCCGCCGGTCAGCCCGCAGCTGATCGGCGGCCTCCGGGCGAAGTTCCCGAAAGCCCGGGTCGTCCTCGCCGAGGTCGAGGACGCGGAGCTGGGCGTCAGCTACCACGGACCGGTCCGCCGGCTCCTCGACGCCGGCGCGGAAACCTACCTGACCTCGGCGAACGTCCCGCATCTGGCGCGGCAGCTCGACCACGCGGTCACCCAGCGGCAGCAACTCGCCGCCGGAACCGCCGCGCCGCTGGAGATCAGCCCCGCGGACTCCTGACCGCTACAGGCCGACGCCGCCGGACACGTCGAGTTTCGTGCCCGTGATCCAGCGAGCGTCGTCCGAAGCGAGAAAAGCGACCGCGTCCGCGACGTCCTCGACCTCGCCGATGCGGCCGAGCGCGGTCCGGCTGACGTTGCGTTCCAGGTTTTCCGGTACGTCCAGCAGCGCCGCTGTCATGTCGGTCCGGGTGTAGCCGACCCCGACGGAATTCACTGTGATGCCGCGGGGAGCCAGGTGCTTGGCCAGAGTTCGGCTGAACACGTCGAGCGCGCCCTTGGTCATCGGATAGGCGATCCCGTCCGGCGCCGTGACCCGGGTGGCGACCGACGAGACGGCGATGATCCGCCCGCCGTCGCGCAGCCGGGGCAAGAGGCGCTGAGTCAGGAAGAACGGGGCTTTGACGTTGACCGCGAACATCTTGTCGAATTCCTCCGGGGTGAGGACCTCGATCGGCCGGCGCAGGAAATAGCGGCCTGCGTTGTGCACCAGGATGTCGATGTCCGTGTCCAGCGCGGCGGCGAGGGTCGCCGCGTCATCGGGAAGACCGAGTTCGGCACCCACCGGGAAGGCCCGTCCGCCGGCCTCGGTGATGGCGGCGACCGTTTCCCGGGCAGCGGTCTCGTTGCTGCCGTAGTGCACGGCGACCAGGGCGCCGTCGCGAGCCAGCCGCTCCGCCACCGCCCGGCCGATGCCCCGGCTGCCACCGGTGACCAGCGCGGCCTTGCCGCTGAGCCGTCCCATCTCAGCGTTCCTTCCGCTCGGCGACCTTGACGCACAGTTCGGTGCCGCCGTGCAACGGCAGCGAGACCGACACAAATCCGTGGGCCGGGTCGCGGATCCAGGCCAGGAAATCGGGTTCGGCGTTGTCGTTCAGCACGTAACCGCCGATCCTGAGGTGCGGTGCGACAAGCTCGATGACCTCGCGGGCAAGCGACGGTTCAGCGCCAAGCCACCCGTCGATCAGGGCGAAGTCGACCTCGCCGCCGAGGTCGCGCAACGTGACCCGGGCGTCGCCTTCGCGGATTTCGGCGTAGTCGGCCAGCCCGGCCTCGGCGAGGTTCCGGCTGGCCGCGGCGACCTTGGCGGGCACCAGTTCCGCACCGATCACCGTGCCGCCCCCGTTGTCGCGCACCGCGGCCGCGGCATAAAGCGTCGACAGGCCGACCGAGGTGGCGAATTCGACGGTCCGGGTGGCGCGGATGCCACGGCACAACAGATAGATGAGGTCGCCTTGTTCCGGAGAGATCGAGAAACCGTAGTCGCTGTATTCGTGCGGGTCGCGTTCAAGGCCGTTGCGGGGGTCGTCGGCCGGGTACTGTTGTGCCGCGACGAGCTTGTCGATGACGGCGTTGACGGCCGGATCGCGGAGCGGGCGGTGGACGCCGGTCATGCGCGGGCTCCCCTCAACCAGGCGTGGCCTTCTTCGACGATTTCCCGTTCCCGCTTGCTGAAGAGAGTCGGGCAGGTGCCGGGCACCTGGTGTCCGCTGCGCTCCAGCAAATAGGCCAACGCGGCGTACTCGCGCGGATGCCGAAGCGGGTCGAGATCGTCGGTGGGCCGAATCCCGTAGGGGTAGGTGAAGCCGCCCATGTCGTAGACCGAATCGCGGCGCGCGATGCGCCAGACGCCGTCCCGGCGGTCGATCCGGTCGAGGAATCTGTTGTGGACGGTCACGCCGATTCCCAGTTCCCGGTGATCGGCGACGAGCATCGCATTGGTCTCCACGAAGGCGCGGCCGCCGGCGGCCTCGACCACCGGGGTGCCGATGAAGTGCTTGCTGCGCAACGGTCCGCCGCTCATCCGGCGCG
The DNA here is from genome assembly GCF_900115345.1 of Amycolatopsis rubida. Taxonomy (GTDB): domain Bacteria; phylum Actinomycetota; class Actinomycetes; order Mycobacteriales; family Pseudonocardiaceae; genus Amycolatopsis; species Amycolatopsis rubida. The sequence continues at coordinate 78,574 of NZ_FOWC01000002.1, forward strand.
ACCCGTCGACGAAGTCCCCGGCCGGTCCGGAAAACCAGAGGATCGTCAGGGTCGCGTCGTCGTGGAAGAGATTCGCCAGCGCGTCCCAGTCCTCCCGGTCGCGATGGATCCAGCCGGTCGTCAAGTCGGCGATCGCCTGCCGGTCGGCGGCGAGAAGTTCTTCTGTCATCAGGAATCTCCTAGTCTCGCGTGGACACGAATTTCGCGGCGACCGCGGCGAATGCCGCCAGGATGAGGAACGCGGCGGTGAACCCGTCCCGGGTGGGCAGTCCGTCGCGGCCGGAGATCACCGTGGCGGCCGCCTGGGTACCGATCGCTCCGCCGATCATGCGGACGACCGTGTTCATCCCTGTGGTTTCCGCGACGTTTTCCGCCGGAACGGAATGCACGCACACGGTCAGCAGAGTCGGGAACGCGATGCTGAAGCCGAGCCCCATGAGCCCGAGACTGATCATCATGTCGTACGGATGGCCGTTCCAGAGAGCCATGTAGCCGAATCCGGCCGCCGTGGTCAGGGTGCCGAGGACGAGCGCGGCGGTAGCGCCGGTCCGGGCGGCCAGGCGTCCGGCGAACGGACTGACGACGATCGAGGGAATCGACATGGGCAGGCAATAGAGGCCACCGGCGAGAATGGACGCGTGGTAGCCGAATCCGGCGGATTCCGGAAGCTGGGCGAAGATCGGGTAAACGGCGAAAGCGGCATACAATCCGGTGCCGGACAGGAACGCGACGACGTTGGTCGTCCACACGCCGCGCAGCCGCATCAGCCGCACGTTGATCAGCGGATTGCCGCTGGCCGCCTCGGCGACGCACCAGATCGCGCACACCGCGGCACCGCCGATGAGCAGACCGAGCGTGCCGCCGGAAGACCAGCCCCACGTGCCGCCCTCGCTGATGCCCAGCACGACCGCCGTGACCCCGGCGACCAGCAACACCGCGGCGAGCCAGTTGATCCGGCCGCCGGGGCGCACCGGCGATTCGCGCACCAGCGACCAGGTTCCCGCCAGCGTCACCAGCGTGATGACCAGGGGAATCCAGAACAGCCAATGCCAGCTCAGCCCCGGCAGCAGCAGGCCGGGCAGGATGATCCCGACCGCGCCGATCCCGATGGTCGCGGTCACCGCGCCGATGCCCGCCGCGACGCGCTCGCGCGGGAACTCGTCCCGGATGATCCCGATCGCCAGCGGGAAGAGCCCGCCCGCGAGCCCCTGCAGCGCACGTCCGGCGATCTCCGGCGCGAGCGAGTCCGCCGTCGCGCACACGAGCTGCCCCGCCGCCATGACCGACAGCACGATCAGCAGCATCCGCCGCTTGCCGACCATGTCCCCCAGCCGCCCCACCACCGCGGTCGCCGCGGCGGCGGCGAGGAAATAGGCGGTCAGCAGCCAGGTCGCGCCATTCTCGTTGGTGTGCAAATCCCGTTGCAGCAACGGCAATGCCGGAACGACCACGGCGCCAAGGACGCCGTAGGTGAGCGCGCCCAGCATCAGCGGCGCCAGCACCAGCCACACCCGGACGTCCTCCTCGGGCCGTTTTTCCCGCACCGCGATCGACATCCGCGCCCCCCTTCTTCTAGTTAGGCTTGCCTAACCAGAATCGCCCGGCGGAGAGCCCGCTGCCACCGCCCGCCGGACAGCCGATACCGGTATTCCGCCAAGATCACCGGCCGACCGGTTGGCGGTATCCTGGAAACCGATGCCGAAACGCCGCCACCTCTGCTGGTCGGGCGACGATCCCATCCAGGGCCGCTGGTCGCTGGCCCACGGGGAAGGGGTCGTCGCGCATCAGCACGCGCGGGGACAGCTGCTGTACGCGGCGAGCGGGCTGCTGGCCACCACCACCGAGCGGGGCACCTGGGTCGCGCCCGCGGATCGCATCTCGTGGACGCCGCCCTCCTTCGAACACGGCCACCGCGCTTACGGCACGACCGAGATCAGCATTCTCGAAGTGCCCGCCGAACTGTGTTCCGCACTCCCCGCCACGCCGACCGTCTTCACGGTGTCCGCGTTGCTGCGCGCCGCGGTCCTGAAACTGACCGGCGGCACGACCCTGCGGCCGGACGTCGGCGATCGGCTGCTCCGGGTGCTGGCCGACGAGCTGACCGAACTCCCGCAGCAGGCGATCTACCTGCCCGAACCCGCCGACGACCGGCTCCGCGCGGTCACCGGTCTCCTGCGCGGGAACCCGGCCGGGACCGCCACGCTCGGCGAACTCGGCCGGCCGGTGGGGGCCAGCGAGCGGACACTCAGCCGGCTGTTCCGCGCCGAGCTGGGGATGAGCTTCTCGCAGTGGCGCTCGCAGCTGCGCATCCAGCACGCGCTGGTGCACCTCGGACAGGGCCGTTCGGTGACCGACACCGCGCTGCGCTGCGGATGGGCCAACCCGACCAGCTTCATCGAGACCTTCTCCGCGATCCTCGGCCAGACGCCGGGGAGTTACCAGGCCGGACTTCGACGCCAGGCCACAACGGTTCGGTGAGGCTCAGCCGCCGAATCGCCGCGGCTCAGCCTCCGCCCAGCCTGGCTCCCCGGTCCGGGCGAAGGCGACCCACGCCCCGTGCACCTCCTCGGCGAGACCGGCCGGAGCAGCGTCCGGCCCCAGCAGGCCGGTGTCGCCGTGCAGCCATGGTTCATCCGCGAGATCGAAGACGAATGGCAACTCGACGGTGTGCGCCGCACCCAGCCGTCCGTCCAGGGCGGTGGAGCGGTAGCCGAAGGAATAGACATACGTGCGGCCGGTCTCAGCGTGCGCTCGGACCATTCGAGCGGTGCCGGCGCCGAACAGCACCTCGCCCAGCTGGCCGGCGGTGCGGTCCGGTTTTCCTTGCGGTACCAGGTAAAGCCGCCCCTCCTCGGTGTTCGTGCCGATCAGCAGGTCGAGGCCGCCGACCAGGCTGTCGGCGGGCTGCACCGGCAGAACCAGGCTGAACGGGCTGAGCCCGGCAAGCGGATCCGCGGCGGTCGCGGTGCGCAGGTCCAGCCCGGCCAGGGCGGGCAGGATCTCCAGGAACCGCTCGTCCGGGATCTCCGCGAACGCCGCCGCGGCCGGTTCGACGCCTAATGCGGCAGCCGCGGCCGCGGTGACCCGTTGCGCCTGCTCCGGGGCGAACGCGCCCGTGCCGCTTCCGCTTTGGACAATCGCGCGCCGGAACAGCCCGGCAGCCTCCGGAGTCGCGAGCAGCGCACCGGTGAGCGTCGCCCCCGCGGATTGCCCGAACACCGTGACGTTTCCCGGATTCCCCCCGAACGCGGCGATCGAATCGCGCACCCACCGGAGTGCGGTGAGGACGTCGAGCAGCCCGCGATTGTCCGGAGCTCCCTCCAGCGCGAGGAAACCGGGGATGCCGAGCCGGTAGTTCACCGTCACGAGGACGATCCCGTCGCGAGCGAAAGCACTGCCGTCGTAGAGCGCGGCGCGGGTCGAACCCGTGACAAACCCGCCGCCGTGCACGAAGACCATGACTGGACGGTCACCGGCGTCCGCTGCTGGCGTACGCACGTCGACTGTCAGGTATTCCTCGCCGGGAACCCAGCCCGGCCCGAAGTACGGGGTCAGATCGAGCCGCCCGAAGTCACGCGTGGGCTGCGGAGCGGCCGGCGACGGGCGAGTACCGTCGCGGACTCCGGACCAGCCCGGATGCGGCTCCGGCGCAGTGAACCGGCCCGGCCCAATCGGGGCCGCGGCGTAGGGAATGGCCCGGTAAAGCTCGCCTGCCGCGTCGCGAAGGCCGCGCACCGCGCCCGCCGCGGTCTCGACGACCGGATTTTCTTGCTCGGACACGAGAATCCCTTCAGCAGATCCGGGAGAACCCGGCCCACTTCTTGATGGCGAACTTCGTCCCGTCCCGTTCGACCTCCGCCGCTCCGGAACCGGGAAAATGCGCCGGGAAGAGCAGCGCGTTGTCCTCCGCGGCCCGGCCGAGCAGGGTGCGCCGGATCGCCCGCGCCGCCGCCGGGTCGGACCCTGTGATGCCGACTCCTCCGAGCTGCGGCATCCGGTGGTCGGCCGGGTGACGGTGACACAGCAGACCCTGTCGGTGGCGCGGTCGCCGGAGCAGGTGCTGATCGTGTGCACGACTCCGGAGGGGTCGGCTTCGGAGGAGGCGTTGACGTTGCTTCGGCAGGTCAGCGGCCGGAAGCCGGACGCAGCCCAACCGGCGCGAGTGCCGGGCCGACCGGTGCGGGTTCCGGGCCGACCGGTGCGGGTTCCGGGCCGACCGGTGCGGGTACCGGGCTGACCGACCGGCCTTGGCAGCCGGAAGCCGGACGCAGCCCAACCGGCGCGGGTACCGGGCCGACCGACCGGCCTTGGCAGCCGGAAGCCGGACGCAGCCCAACCGGCGCGGGTACCGGGCCGACCAATCGGCCTTGGCACCCCGAAGCCGCCGGTCAAGCCTCCGCACCGGTTCCGCTCGCGACTGCCTGGTCGATCCCCGCCGCCATCGCCGCCTTGGCATTCTCGCCCAGCAACGATGCCTCCACCGCGTTCTTCGCCAGCCGAGCCACCTCCTCCGTGCGCAGACCGAGCGTCGTGGCCACTGCCAGGTACTCGCCTTCCGAGGTCGCGCCGAACATCGGCGGATCGTCGGGGTCGAGGGTGACGACCAGTCCGTGGTCGAGCAGGCGCCGGACCGGGTGGGCGGCGATCGAGGGCACCTGGCGGGTCCGGACGTTCGACGTCGGGCACACCTCGGCCGGGCTGCGGTGCTCGGCGAGGTACGCCAGCAGCGCCGGGTCCGCTGCGCAACTGGTGCCGTGGCCGATGCGTTCCGCGCCCAGGTCGTGCACCGCCGACCAGATCGTCGCGGGGACCGCTCGTTTCCCCGGCATGCGGCACGCTGTGCTGGCCAGCCTCGCGGGCGGCGGTGAAGAACGGCTCGAACCGCGCTCGGCCGACGCCGATCTCCGGGCCGCCAAGGCCGAAGCTGACCAGTCCCTCCGGTCGCTCCCGCAGTGCGAACACCGCGGTCTCCCGGCCGGCTTGCACGCCCTTCTCCCCGGGAATGTCGAAGCACCAAGCCAACTCCACGCCATGCTCCGCCTTCGCGGCGGCGCGGCCTTCGACGAGTCCAGTGAGCAGTTCGCCGCCCGGCATGCCGTCGAGGACGTGGTTGTACGGCGTGACCGTCACTTCGGCGTAGCGGACGTTCTGGCGCGCGAGTGCGGCGGCGAGGCCGAGAACGAGCGCATGGATGTCATGGCGGTCTTTGAGCATCGATTGCACGGCCCAGTAGACCTTGAGGAAATGGTCGAAATCGCGGAATAGGAACGGTGTCTACGCCGGCGGAACCGACGAGGTGGACGTGCGACTCGGCTTTGGGCAGGGCATGGATGAACGCGCGCAGGCTTTCGCCGGGCAGGAGGACGCTCCCTGAAGAGGAGAAGTGGTGCCGGAGACGGAAAACCGGGACGACTCAGGGAGCGAGGTCGCCACGATCGAGGTCGGCTCCGTAGAGCGGCAGCTGGAACTCCGGCACGGAACCCACTGTAGCGAGCCGGCGGAGCGGAAAAAGCTACCGGCGATGGCTGGGCCTGGCCTGGTTGAACAGCACCACGCTGCAAATCAGCACCAACCCGGCGACCGCGACCCCGACGACCGGGCTGATCAGCAGCGCCACCGCGCTGATCACGCTCGCGGCGAAGGTCAGCTGCAGGCACCCCCACAAGACCGGTGCCAGCCACGAAAGCGTCTCGGACGCCGCGCACACCCATCGGCCCCGGGCGACCGGCTTGCGGTGCCGTCCCGGGCCGCGGCGGGCGAAGACTTTCGTCGCGGCCGCCACCATCTCGTCACGGGTCGCGATCCGCTTCCCGCCGCGGGCCGGGGCGACGGCGGCGCCGAATTCGACGCGTTCCACCCGTCCGGCGCGGTCGTCGTCTAGCGGGCCGGTGTTCTCCAACGGTACAGTCATCTCGTCTGTTCCTTTGCCTAGAAGAGGGTTTCAGACATCCCCGTGGCCCCCTGTTCCCGCAGGGGGCCACCTCTATCTCTCCGGGCACGCGTCCCAGTTCGATACTTCTCATCTTGGCCACGAGCACACACAGACCTCGATACCCACTGACGGTCGTCTCGCCGAGCGGCGGGCAGCGGTCGGTTAACGGCAAAGAGATACGACGAACTACCGTGCGCAATATCAGTCCGCCGGTTCTGCCCGGGCGCACCGGTAACTTCGGCGAAAACGAACTCCTCGGCCGAACTCCGGTTCACAGCCGTCCAATCGGGTTCCGGCCTGCGCCTGCCTGCGTTAACGGGCCCGGCACAGCACTGCACGCGAGGTCCCGCCCGGGAGGAAAACACTCCTCGAACCGGAAGGCGGCGACGATCACTAGCGCATCGAGAACAACTTTTCATCACTCACAAGAGTGGTAACAGGCGCTTGCCGAGCACCGATCAAGGAGAACTGCGACACACCGCGACCGGGAGCCCTGACCAGTGACTTTCCCGCGAAAACCCGACCGCCGGAGAAATTCGGCATTCAGCCAGCCCGTCGCGAAGTTCTCCGCTTATCGCATGCCCTACGACATCTGCCGACTGGAATATGCATGCCTGCCCGGACGAGACAGAATATTCTGACATGCCTTGCCCGCACGGCTTCCGGCACCCCGGCCACGGTTCGCCGGAAAGCCGCCGGCCAGCCGCTCACGCTGCGGCACAGGACAAATCCCGGCCAGGAAAAGGACAGCACCCGCCACCGCGATCACCCCGAGAAAACTGCCCCGACGCCAAACAGGTGAACTTATCGGCCCATTTCGGCATTGTGCAAGTCAGCACCTTGCTTCGGCATATTCCATCCCTGATCCTGAGGCCTGAATATTCCGAAGAAGGTCAGCGGCTTGACAAGGACGAAATTATGAGTTCTTACGATCCGAACACCGTGAGTTCTTCGCTCGACGACGCGGCCTGGCAACGGCCGTCCGCGTGCGGCGGCAACGGCGGCGACTGCGTCGAGATCAATCTCAGCGATCCCGACGTCGTCGCGGTACGGGATTCCAAGATCAGCCGTTCTCCCGCGCTCGTCTTCGACAATCAGGAATGGGCCGCATTCTCCGGCGCGCTGCGCGCGGGACAGTTCGACCGCTGATCGCGCACAGCTCGTCCGCCCCGGTCCCCCATTCGGCACAACCTCCCGGACAACCGGGCGAACCCGTCCGTCTTGGCCTGCGGTAATGCGAGGGACTATCATGATTTCGTGCTCGGAAAAAGTGTGGTTTTCTCCCCCGATCGGACGGCTCGGCCCTCGTGAGCCGGCTTTCCGTCGAGGCCCAGCTTGTCGAACTGGGCAACATCCTCGTCACCGCCCGCGTCGAACGCGGGCTGACCCAGGGCGAACTCGGCGACGACCTCGGCTACACGCAGCCGAACATCAGCAAGATGGAGCGCGGCAAGACCCGGATCCATCCGCATTTGCTCGACCGATGGATCGACGTCCTGGAGATCGATTCCGCCGAGGCGGAGCGGATGCGCCAGTACAACCTGGCCTCCCGCGCCGACCGGGTGTGGAACGCGCGGCGCCTCGCGGCCAGCCCGGCCTGGTTCCATCCGGTGTTCGAGGCCGAGCAGGAGGCCGCGATCGTCCTGAAGTGGACTGGCGAGCGCATCAGCGGGATGCTGCAGACCGAGGACTACATGATGGAGCAGTTCCAGGCCTACGGCCGCACGGACGTGACCGACGCCGTCCACGAGCGCAAACTGCGGGCCAAGCTGCTCGACGACTACCCGGACCGGACGTACAAGTTCCTCCTCAGCGAAAGCGCGGTCCACCGGCTGACCCGCGCGCACACGGACAATCCCTACGTCGCGCTCGGCCAGGTCCGCCATCTGCTGAATCTCGCCCGCAACCATCCCGCGGCGACGATCCGGTTCGTGCCGTTCGACAACGGCCCTTTGCACGTCGGCCCCGATTTCACCATTTTGCAGTTCGTCAACAGCAAGCTCGACCGCTCGTTCGCCGAAACGTCGAACGGCGTCCAGACCTTCATGAACGAAACCGAAACCTACGAGACCGATCTGCAATCGTGGGAATCCCTTTCGAGTGTCGCCCAATCGGCCGAGGAATCGGCGATTCTGCTCGAAGAGGCCGAGGCGGACCTGCTCAGCGTCCGCCCGCCCGCTCCCCGCAGGGCCGGAGAGAGGCTACGCTGATCCCGCGCCGTCGACCACGAGGAGAAAATGGTGACTGGCCTGGAGCACGAGTCCTTTCCGCCGCCGGGGATCGATCTCAGCCGTCCCAGCGTGGCCCGCGTGTACGACTGTTACCTCGGCGGAACCGCGAATTGGGAAATCGACCGGCAGTTCGCCGAACGCATGCTGCGCGATTATCCGATGGTGCGCCCGATCGCGCGGGCCAACCGCCGGTTTCTGCACCGGGTGGTCCGGCATCTGGTGCGCGGCGGAGTCCGGCAGATCGTCGACCTCGGTTCCGGCGTCCCCACGATGGGGCACGCGCACGAAATCGCCGAGCAGATCGCGCCGGGCGAGGTGAAGGTCGCGTATGTCGACTGCGAACCGGTCGCCGTCGCGCATTCCACCAGCCTGCTGCGCGAACAAGGAGACCCCGCCCGGCAGCTCGCCGTGCACGCCGACCTGCGCGACGCGCGGCGGCTCTGGTCCCTGCTCGCCGGGTCGGGCGTCATCGACCTCGACCAGCCGATCGCGCTGCTGCTCATTTCCGTTCTGCACTTCCGGCAACCTCCCGCGCCCGGCAGCGGAAGCACCGCGGACCTCGGCCCCCGTCTCACCGCCGAGTACCGCGATCTCCTCGTCCCCGGGTCGTATCTGGCGCTGTCGCACGTCACCGACGAGGGCGTCCCGCCGCACTGCGAGCACCTGCTCGCCGATGCCAAGCAGCGGTACGCCGCCGCGGGCACCGGCCTCGTCTACCGCGACCGCGCCGAGATCACCGGCCTGTTCGGCGACTTCGCCCTGCTCGAACCCGGCGTCACCTGGACCCCGCTGTGGCATCCGGAGGAAGCCGGCCCGGACGACCCGACCGTCCCGCTCGACGCGGCCAACGAGTCGCTGCTGCTCGCCGGGGTGGCCCGGAAGGAGTGATCGCCGCGCCCGCGACCACGGGCAGTGGTCACGGGCGCTCCCGCGACCGGCCGGGCGCGGCAGGTAGGCTTCACCAGTGTTTCGCCAGGTGATGTGCCCAGTCTGATGGCAAATACCTACCCCCCCCCCGGACTTTTGTCACGGAGAGTGCCCGTGGATCCTGGGTTTGACCACTGGTTGACCGTCGGCTTCGAGCGCCGGGTCCTGGTGGTTGTGCGGACCGTGACGACGCTCAACCGGCTGCTCGACGTGCTCACGCTCTTCAGCGGCGACCATCGCGTGCAGACCGTTTTCACCTTCGACCGCGACCGTCCGGCCATCCTCGGGGCAGGGGTCCCCCGGCTGCTCGAACGGCTGGGCGTCGCGGTGATCCCGTGGCAGCAGGCGATCGCGACCGAGTTCGACCTCGCGATCGCGGCCAGCGAAAACGACGATCTCCACCTGCTCCGCGCCCCGGTGGTCCTGCTGCCGCACGGGATCGGCCACCAGAAGTACTACCCCGGCAGCTCGGTCGTCGCCGGGCTCAACCCGGAACGGCTCGTGCACCACGGGCAGGTCGTCCCGGCGCTGATCGCCGTCGCCCACGCCGAGCAGCGCGACCAGCTCCGCGCGGCGAGCCCGGAAGCGGCCGAGCGAGCGGAGGTCGTCGGCGATCCGTGTCTCGACCGGCTCGTGGCCGGTGCGCACCGGGCGGCCGAGTACCGCGCGGCGCTGGCCGGACGGGGCAAGCGGCTCGTGACCATCGCGTCGACCTGGGGTCCGTCGTCGGTTCTCGGACAGCATCCCGGCCTTCCGCTCCGGCTGGTCGCCGAACTGCCGGTCGACACCACCACGGTGTGCGCGATCCTGCATCCAGGCATCGCGGCGGCGCACAGCTCGTGGCAGCTCGACGCGTGGCTCGCCGAGGCGAAACAGGCCGGGCTGCTGGTGATTCCGTCCGAAACCGGATGGCAGGCCGCGGTTACCGCATCCTCCTGCGTGATCGGTGACGAAAGCTCCGTGTCGCTCTACGCCGCGGCGCTGGACCGGCCGATGCTGATGGCGGGAAGCCCTTCTCCGGCAACGGTTCCCGGCTCTCCCGCCGCGATGCTGGCCGCACGCACGGACGCGCTTGCCGCCGATCGGCCGTTGGCCGCGCAGATCGACGACGCGATCGACCGGCATGTTCCGGGCAGCTACGAACCTGTTGCCAAGCAGGCGGTCGCGGTCCCCGGACAGTCGGCGGAGCTGCTGCGTGCCGCGTGCTACCGCTTGATGAAGCTGCCGGAACCGAGGGGGCCAGCGGAATTCAGCAGCTATCCGGTCGCCTCGCCGACCCGGACGGAACCAGTCGCGTTCGTCGCCGGCATCCGCGCACACGGGTCGAGGGATGTGCTCGTCCGGCTGCCCGCGACCGAGGTGCCGCAGCACCTGCACCATCTGCACGTGATCGCGCACCACACCCGCGCGTCGCTGCGAGAACTGTCGGCGGCCGCCGTCGTGTTCACCGACGACACCGAGGTCGACTTCCCCGGCTGGGCCGCCGCCGTCCTCAAGCAGTGGCCGGACGCCCAATTCGCTGCTGCCCGGCTCGAAGACCGGTGCCTCGCCTTGGATCGCAACGGTCGCCGTTACGAACTGGTCCCGGGCTCCCGGCAGGCCGATCCGCTGGCGGCGGTGTCGATGCTCTATTTAGGACGGACCGAACTGGAGTTCGGCAGGCGCCGGGTCAGCGTAGCGATTCGAACTCGGTGATGTACTCGTTCGTCCGGGGGTGACCGAGCTTCCAGGCATCGCCGATCAGCTGCCCCCATGCCGTCCGAGCAGCCTCCGGCTGCCCTTCCGCAGCCAGGATGCGCGCCTCGATTTCCCGGACTTCCCACTGGTATTGATCCGCGCCGGTGGATTTCAGCTCAGCGCGGGCGCGGCTCCAGCACTCCCGGGCGCGCCCCAGGTCTCCCAGCGCGAGGAACGCCCGCGCAGCTACCATGTCCAGCCGGCTGAGGTTGCGGCCGGTGGCGTGCTTGCGGCCGTTCTCGATCTCGGCCATCGCTTCCGCCGGGCGTCCGGCCTTGATCAGGACGGAAGCGAGCATCCGATGGTGAATGCCGAGCGCGTAACCGTGGTCGAGGTGCTGGTCGAGCGCGATGGCTTTCCGCAGCCAGGCTTCGGCTTCGGCGAGCAAGCTGGCGCGCTCGGCCGGGAGCGTGTCGGCCTGTTCCTCGAAGAACCGCGCCCGGAACTCCGCCACCGATGATTGCAGCCGCTCCCGCCGAGCCGGACGGATGTCGACGGCCTCAGCCAGCTCCCACGCCCGCTGAAGATCCGCGGCGGCGGTGTCGAAAGCCCTTGCCAGGAACCAGGTTTTGGCCCGCATGGACAATGTCCGCGCGTAGAGCGCCTGCGGTTCTCCCTCGGCCAGCGCCGCCGCCGCACGCACGGCGAGGTCGCTGATTTCGGCGTACTCGCGCCACAGCCAGCGTGCGGTGATCAGCACTTCCAGCGCACCGGCGAGCTGGCACACCTCCAGGTGTTTCCCCCGCCGAGCCGCGGCGCGGACCACCTCGGTGATGAGCCCCAGATGCCGGTGCAGCCAGTTGATCCGGTCCTCGGGGAGCGTCCACGACAAACCGGGCGGAACCACGTATTCGCGCAACCGCCCGGCATCCCCGGCGAGGTCCGCGGCGACCGCTCGATCGCGGACATGGCTCAACAGCTGCGGAAACGCCGCGTCGCGATCCGCTGGCAGCTTCGCCGCGTACTGGGACACCAGCGCGGTCAGCCGATGCCAGCCACCGACCTGTTCGGTCAGCATCGCGCTGACGACCGCGTCGAAGACCTCGTCCGGCATCCCGAGGTAGGCGACCGCGGTTTCCCGGGTGAACCAGTGCCCGGGGAATCCGGACAGCAACGCGACCGCCTCGGCGGTTTCCGGAGCGAGCGTCGCGAAAGTCTGGGCGAGCGAGTCGTTGATGACGCCCTCGGCGTCCACGATCCCGTTCGCCTGGTAGTGCGCGAGGAGCCCGCTGACCGGATACGGTTCCCCGCCGTGCCGCGCCAGGCTCAAGCCCACTTCGCGAATCGCGGACGGCATCCGGCCGGACATCGCCAGCAGCGCGCCGGTCGCGTCGGGTTCCGCGTCGAGCCGGACCGCGCCGCAATAGTGCGCGAGCATTTCCCGCGCGCCCTCGAGTTCGAGCCCGCCCAGCAGGATCGGCGACGGGTCGAGCGCGTCGAGGTCCCGGGTGCGGGCGGCGGAGGTCGCCAGCACGAGGTTCATCCGGAACGGACGGAACAGCTCGACCTCGCGCGCCGACACGACGTTGTCGAGGATGACGGTGAACAACCGGGTCGCCAGCACGGAGCCGAACTGCTGGTCCAGACCAGCGTCGTCGGCAGCGATCTCACCGCTGGGAATGCCCAGCTTCAGCAGCGCCTGCCGTTTGACGAGCGCCAGATCGACGACCGCGCCAGTACGCGATTCCGCGACATCGATCTCGATCCAGCCGCCCGGGAACCGATCCCGCACCCGCCCGGCGATCTGCCGGGCAAGCTCGGTCTTCCCGGACCCGGCCGGCCCGTAGACGAGACAGGTCCCGGACTCGCGCGGCGCACGAAGATGCTCGGCATGATTGAAGAACGGCTCGACACCCTCGGTGGCCGACGGCCGCTGCCCCGCCGCGTTCACCAACGCGACGGCTCCCATCAGCTCAGTGCGAAACACCGGATCGTCCTGGCAAGCGGCCAGCACCTGCTCGCGAAGATCCGCGACGGCGACCGGCCCGGAGCCGAATTTCGCCCCGAACTTGGCCCTGGCGATGCCCGCCAGCTGCCCCAGCCCCTTGTCGACCCGCCCGACCAAGGCGGTGGCCAGCAGTTTCGCCGCCTCAGAGGAAAACATCGCAACCGCGTCGATCAAGCCCCACCCCTAGTTCCCGGTACGCGCGAAACCACGCTAGCAGTGCGCGGTGTGCACGTCACCCCACGTCACACTCGCCGCGCCCCCAGGTACGCGAGGGCCACCCGCACAGACTTTGATTCCCTCACGGACCGCCGCCAGCCGCACCCACCGTCGAGGCACCCAGCCCCTCGTGGATCTCGCGCGACAGCCGGTGGCGTTCGTCGAGCATCCCCGCGCGGCGCTCGGTTTCCCGCAACCGCACCGCCTGCCGCCGCAGGTAAGTGATCACCGCGGCGGTCACGGCGGCGACGGCCACCGGCACGATAGTCAGGTTCGGATCGAAGCCGGTCGAGAGCCGGTTCTACGAGAGCGGTCACCAGTGCGCACAGCACCAACGCCGGTCCGATCGGCAGCGTGCGCAGGCCGGTGACCAACAGCGGGACCGCGCACCACGCGAAGCTCGGCGTGGTCGAGGAAGCGCACGATCGACGCGACCAGCAGCAGGAAGAACGCCGTGTGCATGGTCGCGGCCAGCCACCGCGCGTCCCGATCGGTCATCGCCACCCTCCGTGTTCCGGTCCGATATGGAGCCTGACCGGTGCGAACCCGGACATCAGCCGATCGGATGACACGAGTGTCGGCCGTTCCGCGGCGCGAGGTGAGCCGGGACTCCGATCCGGTGGAGGCGGTCCCGGACGCACGATGAATCCGTCAAGCCGGACAAGCCGAGGAGCACCCGATGAAGACCTTCACCGCCAAGACCCGCATCGCCACCGTCGTCGGCGGACTCGCCGTGCTCGGAGCCGCCACGACCGGCGCACTGGCCGCCGACGCCGCCACCCCGGCCGCCGCTCAGGCCGCGCCGAAGGGACTGGTCCAGACCACGTACATGGCGATCGCTGCCGCGCAGAAGGCCGCGCGGGCCGCGCTCAACGCCGCCGAAAGGGCGGGCCGGAAGGTGTCGGTCGCGGTGGTCGACCGCGACGGCAACACCATCGTGACCCTGCGCGGCGACGGTGCGGGCCCGCAGTCGTACTCGTCGGCCGGGGAGAAGGCGTTCACGGCGGTTTCGTGGAACGCCAAGACCTCGGAGCTGACCGGCCGGCTGCAGCAGAACCCGGCCCTGAAGGACATCAAGGGCACCCTGTTCCGCGCCGGAGTGGTCCCGGTGAACGCGAACAACGCCCCGATCGCGGCGGTCGGCGTGGCCGGTGCGCCCCCAGGTGCGCAGGACGAGACCTTCGCCCAGGCGGGGGCGGACGCGCTCGGCAAGTAAGACCGCGGGTGAGCCCGGCCTAGGTTCGGTGGGCCTCGCCGGCTGCGGTGAGACCCACCGGACCCGGCGGCCAGGGCGATCAACCGGGTCCGGCGAGTACGCCCAGCACGGTGCGGCTGCCCCGTCGGCCAAGCCACGACCGCAGCAGACGGTCAGCCGCCGAACCGGTTCACGTAGTCCTCGACGATCGGCCGTTCCGGCGCGATGATGTCGTCCGGAAGCCGGTCCAGCACGAAGAACTCGTAGCCGGTGATCTCCGTGCCGTCCACGGTGACCTCGGCGTTCTCGACGGTCGCGGTGAACGCGGCGGTGACGTTGTGGACCTCGTCGCCGTGCGGATACCGGTAGAAGTACTCCGGTCCGGAGTAGACGCCGAACAGTTCCAGGTCCCGCACCGCCAGGCCGATTTCCTCCCGCACCTCGCGACGGCCCGCGTCCTCGTAGGACTCGCCGGGGTCGAGGAACCCGCCGGGCAGCCCCCAGTCCTGGCTTTCCCCGCGGAACACCAGGAGCAGCCTGCCGCGCTCGTCGGCGATCAGCACGGAGGTGCCAGGCAGGATCAGGGGGCGGGTGCCGACTAGCTCGCGCAGCTCGGCGATGTAGTTCATCAGCGGTCAGTACCTTCTCGGTCGGGTTCGGCTTCGTCGCGGGGACGGAAGGCGACGATCGGCAATTGCTGGACCATCCGGTGCCGGGCCGCGTCGGACCCGTCGTAGCGCCAGCCCAGCAGTGTGCTCAGCACAGGACGCAAAACCGGGCGCAGCAGCCGGTTTCGGCGTTCGTAGCCGGCGATCGCGTCGGCGGCTTCGGATTCGCCGAGGATCCGGTACGCGGGGACGAACTTCCGGCGGCCGATCGCGACCTCCGCCGCGGGGGCCGCCTGGATGTTGCGGTACCAGTCCGAGGACGGGCCCAATCCGGCGATGGCCAGCACTTCGCCGGATCGGGGACGGAGACCGATCACCTCCAGTACCGTCCGGTATCGGCGGCCGGATTTGCGGCCGAAGTGGGTCAGGCACAGGAAACGGTTGCCCAGCAACCATCCCAGGTCGCGGTCGTACAGCTTCGCCGGTGCCTTGAAGACCGTGCGTGCGATCGGTTTCACGGTCGGACTCCTTCCCTCGCCGAATGGTGCGGATTCGTGATGAGCGCGGTGGATTTCCCGGTCAACCTCCCGGCGGTCAATTCCGGGCAACCGGGCCAGTTCGAGCACAAGCCGCCGCAGGTAGAGCTGCGGTTCGTTGCCCGGGAGGAACCACCGTGCGCCGTTGCGGGCCGGCTGCTGTTCGCCGGCCACGACGGGACGCCACAGCCGCTCGTATCCCGCCGGGCCTTCGGCGATCGACGACGCGCGGTTCAGTTGATCGGCCAGCACGTCCGCGCCCGCGATCCGACGCACCCTGTCCGGCCAGCAACGACACCGCGTACGCCGCATCTCCGACCAGCGTGACCCGGCCCTTGCTCCACGTTGCCATCTCGATCAGGGCGACCTGGTCGTAGTAGATCTCCCCGGACCGCGGAGCGCCGCAACGCTTCCGGCACCATCCAGCCCAGCGAGCCGTAGGTGTCCGGCAGCGACTCCCGAAGGCGTCGGGCGAGCGGGATCGGGGGTGCGATGTACGGCGAAGGCGGCGACTGTTCCGGCTCGCGAGCCGGAGAAACCCATCTGCCTCACCGATGGTGTCGGTGAGGCAGAACCGTCCGTTTGCCACCGCATGGATCTCGGGCGAGGCGAACAGGAACGCCGCGGTGTGGAAGCCGAGGTAGCGCGGGAACCGGGATTCCTCGCCGAACACCGGCCGCCGGACCGTCGCATGGATCCCGTCGATGCCCACCAGCAGGTCGGCTTGGAGCACGGAACCATCCGAGAGGGTCGCTGCGACCCGGTCGCCGTGGTTCTCGACAGCGACTATCCCGCTGTCGTACCGAAGCTCGGCCGCCGTGGGCAGCGACGCGCGCAACGCCTGTTCGAGATCCGGCCGCAGGAAGCTCGGCAACCGGCCGCCGACGATGCGCGCGAACTGGCCGAAGTGAATCCCGGACCGGCACTTTCCTTGTGCGTCAAGGAGAATCGCTTCGGAAATCGGGTACGCCGCCTCCTTGACGGCGGGCAACGCTCCCATCGCTTCGGCCGCGTCGTAGCCGCGACCGAAGAAGTCGATCAGGCAGCCCCACGGGCGCGGTCCAGACGCCCGCTCCACCAGCGTGACCTCGTTGCCCAGCGCCGGCAGCCGGTTCGCCGCGGCCAGTCCGGCGATGGCGGCGCCGCAGACCAGGATTCTCATCGCATTTCCCCTCCCTAAGGCAGCGTGACCAGCCCGCGCAGAACGGCAGTGACCGCCGCCGGGTCTCCTCCGGGAGCGAGGCCGCGGTGCAGCAGCAAGCCGTCGATGGTCGCCACCAGCACCTCCGTGGTCGCCTCCGGATCGGGGACGCCGCGTTCGGCGAGCCAGCTGCTGACCTGCGCGCGGAACGCCAGGAGCAGCCCCCCGATCTGGTCCCGCAACTCGTCGTCGCGCCGCGCCGCCAGATACGCCTCGATGAACAGCACCGACAACGGGTCCACCCCGGTGTACGGCTCGACCGACCCGAACAGCGCGGACACCAGGTCAGCCGGATTCTGCGTCGCGGCCAGCGCCGGTCCGACGCTCTCCAGCACCTCGCGCATCGCGTCCAGAACCGCCTCGCGCAACAACGCCTGCAGCGACGGGAAGTGGTAGTGCACCACGCTCGGCGTCACCCCCGCCCGATCTGCCAGCACACGGGTGCTCACCGCTGCCCAGCCGCGTTCGGGCACCAGCTCCGTCGCCGCTGCCAGCAACCGTTGCCGCACGTCACGCCCCCGTGCCGCTGCCGGTGAATTCATTCCGCACTTCTCCTGGTCGATCGTCCCGGGCAGTCGTTCAGGGCGATCGTCCTGAACGACTGCCCTGACAGTAGCGCGGTCTCCGGCGACGGGGAAGCGGGGAGATCCGCAACTCACCTGAAGGCGGGAGACGGCGGCGATGTCCGGTCCCGTCCTCTAGCGTCGGAAGCGGCTCTTTCCGCCCGTCCCGAAACCGACCGGCAACCCACCGTGCTCTCGTCGCTGTCCGCTGTGTCCATTCGGCGTCCGGCCTCACGAGTCGAGCGCATCGAAATCCTCGGCGGCCTGATCGTCGCGCTCGCGCTGATCCCCGAGGCGATCTCGTTCTCCGTGATCGCCGGGGTCGATCCGCGCGTGGGCCGGTGCGCGTCGTTCACCAGGGCGGCGGTGATCGCGTTCGTCGGCAGCGCTCCGGCGATGATCTCCGCGGCGACCGGGGCGATCGCCCTGGTCGCCGCGCCACTGGCCGGGAAACGCAGGTTCGGCTATCTCGTCGCGACAGCGGTGCTGGGCGGGTTGTCCCAGATCGCGCTCGGCTCGCTGGGCGTGGCGAGGCTGATGCGGTTCGTGCCGCGCAGCGTGATGATCGGGTTTCTGAACGCGCTGGCCGTACCGGGAATCCCGGACGTGCCGTTCACTCGGTCTGATCGCGTCGTACGCGCTGGTGGGGCTCAGGGAATCGCTGATGACCGCCAAACTGGTCGCCGACCTCGCCGACGCGCGTTCGAGCAAGACCCGGGAGGCGGTCGGCCAAGGGCCAGGCCATGATCAACGTCAAGGTCGCGGGCAGCCGGACTCGGCTGTCGACGTTCCTCGCCGGAGCGTTCCTGATGGTGCTGTGCCTGGTGTTCGGGCCGGTCGTGTCGCGGATCCCGATCGCGGCGCTGGTCGCGGCGATGGTGCTGGTCGCGTTCGACTGGCATTCGATCGCGCCCGTGACGCTGAAGCGGATGCCGGTCGGCGCTGGTCGCGGTGATGGCGGTGACCGTCGGCATCGTGGTGGCGACCGGCAGCCTCGCGATCGGGGTCGTGGCCGGGTCGATCACCGCGATGGTGATCTTCGCGCACCTGGTCGAGGCGACCCCGGTGCCGCGCTGTTTTTCGCGTCCGGCAACGACTTGGTCTACCAGTTCGACTACGCCGGCGACCCGGAGCGCGTGGTCGTCTACCTATCGGCCGCGCACATCTGGGACGTCTCGACCGTGGCCGCGCTCGACGCCATCGCGACGAAGTGCGAGGCGCGCGGGGAAGACCGTCGAGATCGTCGGCCTGACCAAACCACAGCGCGGCGATGCACGAAACGCTGTCCGTGGAGCTAGCGGGCAACAGCTGAGGTCAGACCGGCCGCCCGTTCCCGGAGCCGCGGCCGGACAGTGAAACCGCTCGGCTTCAGCGTCAGCGATTCCACGATCTTCAGCTCGTACGCCGGGTCCGCCTCGAAGTCGTAGCGTTGCAGCATGATCCCCAGCGCCAGTACTGCTTCGTGCAGCGCGAACTGGCGGCCGATGCACGCGCGTTCCCCGGTGCCGAACGGTTTGTACGCCTGAGCCGGGCGCTTCCGCACCGCCGCCGGCTCGAAACGGTCCGGATCGAATTTCTCCGGATCCGGGCCCCACACAGTCGGATCGCGGTGGAGCATCGGCAGCGGCACGATGATCGAATCGCCCTTGCGCATCGGGTACTTTCCGCCCAGCACCAGGTCTTCGCGGGCTTCCCGCGAGTAGCCGGGCGCGGTCGGCCACAGCCGCATCGCCTCGTCGAGCACGCGGCGGACGTACCGAAGCTTCGCGACGTCGCCGAAGGCCGGTTCGCGATCACCCCACACCGCGTCGACTTCGGCGCGAGCCCTCGCCAGCAGTTCCGGATGGCGCGTCAGGTAGTACAGCGCGAACGACAGCGCGCCAGATGTCGTCTCGTGCCCCGCAACCACAAACGTGATGGCCTGATTGCGAATGTTCACCGGATCGAGCTGCTCCCCCGTCATCGGGTGCCCGTCGGTGAGCATCAGACCGAGCAGATCACGCCCTTCGCCGCCTTCCCGGCGGCGCGCCTCGATCACCTCGTCGACCAGGTTCGTCATGGTCGCGATGTCCGCCTGATTCTGCGCGGACGACCCGGCCAGCGCACGCCGCACGAACGGAAGCTTGACGTTGTCCACCTGCGCGAACCGCAACGCGCGGATCATCGCGGTGACGAACGGATGGGGTTCGGCCCGCTCGAACGACCCGAACCGGTAGCCGAACCCGGCGAGCCCGATCGTCTCAAGTGTCAGCCGGGTCATGTCGGCAGCGACGTCGACCGGACCGTCCGCGCGGTCCCACGTCGCAGTCAGCTCACCAGCGACTTCGAGCATCATCGAGTGGTACCGGCGCATCGCCTCGGCGGAGAACGCGGGTTGCAGAATGTCGTGCGCCAGCCGCCAGTTCGGCTCGCGCGTGTGCGCGGTGAACAGCCCGTCGCCGACGACCCCGCGCAACCGCTCGACGCCAAGACCGACGTGCTTGCCGAACCTCGTCTCGTCGTTCAGCTCGGTGACCAGGTCGATCCCGCTGGCGAACACGATCTCGAGACCGAAGAACTTGCGGGTGAAAATCGGCCCGAGCCCCGCGCCGGCTCGCATGGTGCTCTGCAGCGGCGTGCGCACATTGGTCCCGAGCAGGTCCCCGAGCACCGGCAACCGGCCCGGCCGGTGCGGAATCGCGGTGGTGTCCACAGTTCGCTCCCTACTGAACCCACATTCAATAAGGTCACCATCCCCCGCTACTGAACCGGTGTCAAGTAAGATGGGAGGATGCGGACGCGCCTGAGCACCGAACAGCGCCGCGAGCAGCTGCTGACCATCGGAGCAGGCCTGTTCGCGGGCCGCCCGTACGACGAGGTGTGGATCGAAGAGGTAGCCGAAATCGCCGGCGTCTCACGCGGTTTGCTGTACCACTACTTCCCCACCAAAAAGGACTTCTTCGCCGCGATCGTGCGCGGCCAGCGCGACCAGTTGCTGGCAATGAGCGAACCCGACCCGGCGCTGCCGGTAGCCGAGCAACTGCGCGCCGGGCTGGAGGTGTACCTGGAATTCGCCCGCACCCATCCCGACGGCTACCGCATCGTGCACCGCAGCGCAGGCGACGCGGACCGCGAAATCCGGGAAATCTGCGAGGCCGGAATGGCAGCGAACGCCGAACGCATCCTGTCCGCGGTGGGCTTGCTGCGCCCGGTGACCGCTACGACGCGCCTGGCAGTTCGGGGATGGCTTTCGTTTGTGGCGACGCTGATCCTGGACTGGCTGGACGAGCCGAAGATCAGCACACAAGAGCTGCGGGACCTTTGCGCTCGGACTCTCTTCGCAGCAGTCGACGTAGACCCCACCACGATCTAACCCGCGAGCGGTCCGTGAGGGCCACCCTCACCTCCCCTGATTCCCGCGCGGTTCCCCTCACTCGCCTCCCCCGGTCCCATCCGCCGCTAAACCGCCGCCCGCGAACCCCACCGCGACCACCCAGCCAAACCGCGCACCCCACCACCAACCGCAGCCAACGCCCACCCCTCAACACAGCCACCCAACCGCAGCCAACCCATCAAGACACCCACACCCCCACCACCCCGATACGAAGCCACAAACACGGCGCGGAGGTGCTTGTCAAGGCATCTTTCCCGCCTTGACAAGCACCTCCGCGCCGTAGTCACCCTCAAGCTTCGGGGTGGCCCCAACCAGAACCGCGGCACCGTCGCCGCCAGGCGACGAGCCCCGGGACGGAGAAATCAGATACTCACCACAATCTCATCCCCCGCCACCCGAACCGGAACCCCCCTCAACCCGACTCGCGCGTCAGCCGGATGCCGCCCAGTCAAGACATCGAACTCAAACCCATGCCAAGGACAAACAATATTCCGATCGGCCGGATGAAACGCGGGCCCGGCGCTCTTCCGATCCTCCCGTACCGGCTGGACGGTCCGGGGCATGATCTTCCCCTGGCAAACCGGCCCGCCCTGATGCGGGCACACGTTATGCCAAGCCCGCACCTCCCCGGCATGGAAGTAAAGCCCCACCTCCAGCCCGTCGACCTCCACCACGATCCGCCCGCGCACCCGAAGATCCGCCAGCCCGGCCACAACGACTTCCCGCCGCACAGCACTCATTCGGCCCTCCGATACCAGATCGCCATGTCGAAAAGATTCACGTCCGCGGCATCCAGCAACGCGGTGACCAGAACCACTGTCTCGGTCGCAGTCAACGCGTCCTCGCGAATCGGCCAGGAAATCTTCCCCACCCGATCTGTCTTGGCGGAGAACAACCGAGCCGCCGCGTACAGCAGATCGGCGATTTCTTCGTCGGGGACGGCGGCGGCCCGGTCCGACGAGGCGATCTCAGCGGTCACCTCGCCCAGCCGGGACACCAGCGAACTCAGTTCGGAAGTCATCACGAAACCCCAGGACGCTCATGAAGCACGCTCTTCGCAGCAGGCTTCCGCCGGTCAGCAGGCAAGTTGAACACCCGAGCAGCATTCAGCCCAAGTATATTCCGCTTGGCCTGCTCGGACAAAAACGGCAGCCGGGTAATAGTAGACGGCGCGTCCCAATCCCAATGCGGCCAGTCCGAAGAATACAACAACTGAGTCTCCGCGTTGAACGCCTTCATCCCCGCCTCAAGCAGCTCCATGCTCGTCCGCTCCATCGGCTGACTCGTATACCACATATCCTTCATGTACTCGCTGGGCAACCGAGTCAACCCGGGAGCCTCGCTGGGCCGCATCAACACCTCGTGGTCAAGCCGCTGCATGAGGAACGGGATCCAAGCCAGCCCGCTCTCCACCCACACCATCTTCAGCCGGGGAAACCGCTCCGGCATCGCATTGATGATCCAGTTGGTCACATGAATCTGGTTGTAATGCGTAAACGACAACGCGTGCATCGACAGAAACCGGTTCAGCTGAGCGAAGGACGGATCGCCCCAGTGGTATCCGGAATGAAAGGCAAGCGGCTTCCCACTGTCCTCAATCAGCTTGTACAACCGGGTATAGACATCCGAGTGCACCGGATTATTGCGCGTAGAACACACCGTATACCCGATGATCCCGTCATCGTCGGCATACTTCTCGACCAGCTCCTCGCAGACCTCCGGCGTGTTGTAGGGCAGATACACCATCCCCTTGAGCCGATCGTCCTGCGGCAGAACGACTTCCGTCAGCCACCGGTTGAACGCCCGCCCGAGCACGACCTCGATCTCGTCCTGCGGATGCATGCCCAGCAGCAACATCGCGCTGGGGAACACCACCTGGTAATCCAGCCCCATCGCATCCATGCCGCGCCGGGCAGCGGCGACGAACGGATGCCCGGACACCCCGTCGAGCGGTTCCTTGCGACCCTGATGCCCGATCCGCCCGCCGACGCTCTGCTGCGACATCCCCGGCTGGATGTTCAGCAACGCGTTGTTGCCCGCGAACTTGCCGAACTGGTCCATGCCGATCTGACGCCACACATCGTTGTCGATGAGTTCCAGCACCTCACCCCAGAAATGGTCTTCCGAGACGTGCGCGTCGATATCGACAATGAAGTAGTCGTCGTACTCGCGCTCGGCCTGCTTGGTCGCGTGGGCGAGAACGTCGCGGGTGTCGGTGCGCCCGCCGATCTCGGCGAGTTCCCGGATCCGCGGCCCGTCGGAACGAGGACTGGAGAAATCGGGCACGGATTCTTCCCTTCGTCCGGCGTCAGCGGGGCGCGACGGCGGCATCGGTCATCGTGGTCAGGTAGTCGTCGCCGGCGGGGACCGCGTTCTCGTGCGGGATGACGACGGCGCGGTCCGGACTGACCGCGAAAGTGTGTTCCTCGCCCGCGGCCGGGACGGATTCCGCGGACAACTCCGCCGTTTCGGTGCGCACGCGCATCGGGAGTCCGTCCGCCCGGACGAGGAGGTTGACGGCGCTGCCGAGATAAGTGGTGCGCTCGACAGTGCCACGGAATCGCCCTGCACCAGACCCGTCCGGAGACAGCCGGGCATGCGCCGCGCGGAACGCGATGTCGGCGCGGTCCCCGATGGAAACCTCGCCGGTCGCGATCCCGGAAAAGACCAGCGAGGTGTCGTCAACGCGCACGTCGGCGGTCTTCCCGTGCACGCCGGTGACCGTCCCGGGCAGGATGTTCTGGAAGCCCATGAAATCCGCGACATACGCCGAATTCGGGCGGTCGTACAGGTCGCTCGGCGTCCCGGACTGGACGATGACGCCCTCGCTCATCACGATGATCCGGTCGGACAGCGTGATCGCTTCCTCCTGGTCGTGCGTCACGTAGACCGACGTCGTCTCGAACCGGTTGTGCAGCGAGCGCACCTGCTGGCCCATCTGGTACCGCAGTTTGCTGTCCAAATTGGACAGCGGCTCGTCGTAGAAGATGATCCCCGGCCGGGCGGCCAGCGCACGGGCAAGCGCCACGCGCTGCTGCTGACCGCCCGACAAGGCGGTGACCGAGCGCTTCCCGAGATCCGAAAGACCGACCGCGTCGAGCATTTCCCGCACCCGTTGCGCCCGCTCCCGGCCGGGCATCCGGGCGACCTTCAGCGGATACGCGACGTTGTCGGTGACACTCAGGTGCGGCCACAGCGCATAGCTCTGGAACACCATGCCGACCTGGCGTTTGTCCGCGGGCACGAACGTGCGGCGCGCGGTGTCGACCACGACCCGCTCGCCCATGACGATCCGGCCCGCGCTCGGCCGTTCCAGCCCGGCCAGGCAGCGCAACGTCGTGGTCTTGCCGCAGCCCGAGGGGCCGAGCAGCGTCACGAACTGCCCCGACTCGATCGTCAGGTCCATTTCGTGCAGCGCCGCCTTCGCGCCGTACTTCTTGGTGAGTCCGGATACCTGGACCTCGGTCATCGTGACCTGCGCTTTCTCTTCGGCCGGGAGGCGAGGTGCTACTTCGTGAACGCCTGGGTGATGAAGTCGAAGTACGGCTTGTTGAACGCGGGGTCGGGGTTCGAGAACGGCAGCCGCGGCAGCTTGTCGAGCGAGGGCAGTCCGGGCGGGCCGGGCGCGGCCGGTGTGCGGCCGTAGGAGTTGTCCTTCTCCGCCAAGGCTTTCTGGCCTTCCGGCGAGTACAGCCAGTTGACGTAGAGCTGCGCGGCCTCGGAATGCGGCGCGTCCTTGATCAGGCACAGTGCCGAACGCGCCATGTAGTTTCCGCCGTCCTCCAGCGGGAACACCATGTCGATCGGCGCGCCCTTCTGCTTCTGCGCCTCGAAGTAGCCCTGGTACACGGCGATGCCGACCGGGAACCGGCCGCTGGCGACGTCGGTGGGCACCATCGGCTCGGACTGCGAGATCTGCAGGTCCTGCGCGGCCAGCTGCTCCAGGTAGGAGCGGCCCCATTTCTTCTCGTTCTCGGGCAGCATCAGCGATTCGAGGATGTACCGGATGCCGCCGGGCACGGTCATGTCGCCGACCGCGATCTTGCCTTTCCACTTCGGGTCGAGCAGGTCGTGCCAGTTCTTCGGCGCGTCCTGCTTCTGCACCTGGTCGGTGTTGTAGACGAACCCGAAGTAGCGCAACGCGAAGTAGGTGAGCCTGCCGTCGTTGTCGGTCGGGACCTTGAACCCGGGGTCGGCCGTGCGCACATCCGCGGGCGTGCAGATGTTCGGCTTCGCCGCCGCCTGCGGGGATTCGCCGCCGACGTAGATGTCCGCGATCCGGTTCCCGCTCTGCGCCTCGGTGTCGAGCTTGGTGAGGATCTGCGCGTCCGCCTGGTCCTGCGGGAGCAGCTTGATCCCGGGGAAGCGTTTGGTGAACACGTCGTTCATCGCCTGGTTCGCGGTCACCCCGGGCCCGTACAGCACGAGCTGGGTGTGGTTGGCCGCGAACGCCTTGTCGTACAGCTCGTTCAGGTACTTGTTGGCCGCGGCGGAGGCACCGGGGACCTCGATCGGCGTGCTCGATTTGGTCGCGCCCGCGGACGCGCAGGCGGCGAGCGAGGCGAGCAGGCCTGCGGTGAGCGCGAGCGCCGGCGCGCGCAGTTTCGTGCGGGAGAACTTCATTGTTCTTCCTCTCTGGTCAGGGGGTGAGCCGGGAGAGCGGACCTGCGGAACGGTCGCGGCCGAGGATCCGGCCGCCGAGCTTGACCGACAGCGCGGCGAGCGCGAGGACGGCGAACGCGGCGAGCAGGATGATCATGAACAGCGCCGCGCCGCGGGACATCTCGCCGGTGAGGAACTGCTGGAACGCCGTCAGCGACACGGGTTCCAGGCCGGGCGGGGCGAGCAGCATCGGCACGGCGAGGTTGCCCGAGATGAACAGCGCGGAGAGGAACCAGCCGGCCAGGAAGCTCGGGATGACCAGGCGCAGCACGATGGTCACCAGCACCCGTCCCGCGCTCGCGCCGGACATCCGGCCGGCTTCCTCCAGTTCGGGCGACAGCTGGGCGAGCGCGCCCTCGGCGATCCGGCTGGACACCGGGATCGTGGCGACGACCAGCACGAGCGTCATCAGGAACGCCGAACCGTAGAGCCCGCGGAACGCCGGGAGGTAGAGCACGGCGAACATGTAGGCGAGACCGAGCACGACGCCGGGCAGCGCCCACGGAATCCAGACGGCGAACGAGGTGTAGCCGCGCAGGAATCCCCGGCGCCGCGCGGTGACGTACGTCGTCAGCAGCGCGATCGAGATCGAGCCGAAGCCGCCGATGACCGCGAGCCACGCGGTGAGCGCCAGGCTCGAGCTGAACTGCGGGTCGGTGAGCATCGTGACGTAGT
Organism: Amycolatopsis rubida; assembly: GCF_900115345.1. Taxonomy (GTDB): domain Bacteria; phylum Actinomycetota; class Actinomycetes; order Mycobacteriales; family Pseudonocardiaceae; genus Amycolatopsis; species Amycolatopsis rubida. The sequence continues at coordinate 104,378 of NZ_FOWC01000002.1, forward strand.
TGTCCAGGGTCAGCCCGGTGCTCATCACCCCGAAGATCGGCTGGAGACTGCCGAGCACCATCGCGAACAGCGGCAGCAGGAAGTTCAGCAGCACCACCACGACGATCAGCGCGGACAGCACCCACCGGATCGGGCCCAGCTCCTGCGGATCGCGCCGTGACGTCTTGCCGGTAAGCGTGGTGAAGCTGCGGCCGCGCAGCATCCAGCGCTGCGCCAGGAACAGCAGCAGCACCAGCAGGATCAGCACGAGCGACAGCGCGAACGCCTTGGTGTACTCGGCGGGCGCCTCGTCCCGGACGTAGTGATAGATCTGCGTCGAGAAGACGTAGATGCCCGCCTGCCTGCCGATCAGCTGCGGTCCGTCGAACGACTGGAAAACCAGCACTGCGATCAGCAGGGCCGCGCCGGTGATCGCCGGGCCGACCGAGGGAATGGTGATGGTGAAGAACGTCCGCACCGTGCCCGCGCCGCTGATCGCCGCGGCCTCGTCGAGCGATTGGTCCCGGTTCTTGAACGCGCCGAGCAGCAGCAGGTAGGCGAACGGCAGGTAGCCGAGCGAAGTCAGCAGGATCAGCCCGCCCCAGCCCTGGATGTTGATCAGCGGGCCGTGCGCGCCCAGCTCCCGGCCGAACTGGTTGAGCAGGCCGTTCTGCGCGTTGCCGAGCATGATCCAGCCGAGGGTGTGAAACAGCGGCGGGACGAACAGGTTGATCACCATGATCGGCGTGAGCAGCTTGCGGCCGGGCACGTTCGTGTTGGCCGCGATCCAGGCGAACAGCCCGCCGCCTGCCACCGAGATCGTGCCGCACACGACGACCAGGACGATCGAGTTCCACAGCGTGTGCCACGTTTCCGGGGCCGCGAACGCGGCGAGCAGGCCGCTCATCGTGAACGGCATGTTGTCCGAGGGCAGCCCGTCGCGGAAGGCGCCGAGCACGATCATCGCGACCGGATAGACGAAAATCAGCGTGAGCCCGGCGAGCAGGGTCGCTTTGAGCACACCGCCGGTCACCGAGCGGCGCATCGAGGCCCGCCGGTCGTGCTCGAATAGGCGCTCGGTCACTGCACCGTTCCTTCCTGCGAGCGATCGGTTACCCGCCGCGGGGACGGACCGCTCCGTCCTGCCGGTTAGCGTAAGAACTCGGGTGCGGCGGCTCATCGAGCGGCTCTCCGAAGTCCTCCCGGTTTCCTCCGACACGGTGTCGGAGGAAACCGCTGATCAGATCAGGGCGGCGAGCACCGCGTCGTTTTCTTCGGGCAGCCCGATCGTCACGCGCGCCCCGCCCGCCTTCGGGAACGGCCGCGCGAGCACGCCGCGAGCCGCCAACCGGGACAACAACTCGGCCGCGTCTCCCGGCAGGAAAAGGAAATTCGCCTGACTCGGCACGAACGCGACGTTCGCCGCGGTCAGCGCGGCCTCGACCCGCGCGCGCTCGGAGACGATGACGGCGGTTCGTTCCTTCGCCACAGCCAATCCTTCCGCGCCCAGCGCCGCGATGACCGCCGCCTCGGCCACGCTGTTGAGCGCGAACCCGACGGACGTACGGCGCAGCGCTTCCGCGATCCGCGGTGCGGCAGCGGCATAACCGACCCGAATGCCCGCCAAACCGTGCGCTTTGGACAGTGTCCGCAGCAGCACGAGATTCTCGAACTCGTCGAGCAATCCGGCAGTCGCGTCCGCTGGTTCGGCAGACACGAACTCGCGGTACGCCTCGTCGACAACAACCAGCACGCGCGCCGGGACGCTTTTCAGGAAGTCGCGGATATCCTCGACACCGCGCAGCCCGCCCGTCGGGTTGTTGGGATTGCAGAGGTAGACAATGCGGGTTTCCGGGCCGACCGCGGCGAGCATCGCGTCGAGATCCATCGCGCCGTTCTCGTCGAGACCGACCTCTGTGGACTCAGCGCCGGCGAGCGAAAGCGCCGCCGCATACGCCTCGAAGGACGGCACCGGGCGCACACCGTGCACGCCGGGTTCGCAGACCAGGCGGGCGAGCGCGTGCAGCAGCGTGCCGGATCCGTTGTCGATCGCGATGCGGCCGGCGTCCAGACCCATCGCCTCGGCGACAGCGGCACGTGCCGCGGCACGGTGGTAATCGGGATAGCGATGGGCATTCCGGGCCGCTTCGGTCATCGCGGCGACGATGACGTCGGCGGGAGCCCACGGCATTTCGTTCTGGGACAAGCGGATCGGCGGCGGCGCACCGCGAGACGAGCGATCGGGGGCGGCGAGCACGCGGTCGACCACACTGCGGAGCTCCAGCAGCATGCATCCTCCTCAAGCCGGACGATTAACTGTAATGAATATACATAATTCTGAGCGCGTGTACATCCATCAGTTCTCCGGCTTGCGAGATCAGGAAGGCCGGGCCGCCACCGCGGGACGGCGATGCCGCGAAATCGCCGACTCGGCCAGCTCGTGGTCGCGCTTCATGACCGCCTCGGCGAAGTCGAGGTGCGTCCGCAACCGCTCCCGCGTGGTCGGCGCGGTGACGCCTTCGAGCCGCGCGGCGATGATGTAGTCGACGAGATTCGTGTACAGGCTGCGCAAAAGCTCGTTCGGCGACACCTGCGCGATCCGCGCGTGCAGCGCCCAGATCGCCGTCGGCGCTTCGGCGGAATCCCAGGCCGCCTTCAACGTGTCGGCACACCCCGAGATATCAGCGATGTCCTCGTCGCTCGCGTTCTCGACCGCGTCGTGCAGCACCGAACCGTCGAGCGCGTCCAGGACGCGCAGGCAGTTCTCCACGGTCGCCTTTCCTTCGCGCAGCTGGAGCAGCTGATCGCTCAGGTGCGTGAACGGCGAGCGCGTCGCGACGAAGATCCCGCCGCCCGGGCCCGGCTTCGCATCGACGATGCCGCGGGCGCGCAGCAACTGGATCGCCTCGCTCAACGTCGCCGGAGCGACCCCGAAGCGCGCCATCAGCTCCTGACGGCGCCCGACGAAATGCCCGGCACTCCAGCCCTCCGAGACGATTTCGTCCTCAAGCGCGCGAGCGACCTGGACGGCGGCGGCGGTGTTCGTGATCTGCGGCAAGGGTCCTCCGAAGTACTCAGTCCGGTGACGTCGCCGACGCGGGTCACGCGTAGTGACAGATTAGAGGCGCACCGGAACCCCGCACACCCGGCATCGTCTATATTGATTGTAGACATTAGACCCATGCGTCACCAGTGCGGCACGCACCGTTGCCCAAGGAGCCCCGATGCCGGTTTCCGCCCTCGTCCCCGCCGCCCTTCGACCGGAGCTGGTCGCACTCCGCCGCACCCTCCACGCCCACCCCGAAGCGGGGTTCGCCCTCCCCCGGACCCAGCGGGCCGTCCTGACCGCAATGGCCCCGCTGGGCTTGGAAGTGACCCCCGGCCCACCCGACTTCACCTCAATCGTCGCCGTACTGCACGGCGCACGACCCGGCCCCGCGGTCCTCTTGCGCGCGGACATGGACGCGCTGCGCGTCACCGAGGAAACCGGGCTGCCGTTCGCATCTCAGACGCCCGGGTTGATGCACGCGTGCGGCCACGACCTGCACACAGCCGCACTAGTCGGTGCGGCGAAGCTTTTGAGCGCCCGCCGAGACGAGATCGCAGGCTCAGTGGTGTTCATGTTCGAACCAGGCGAAGAAGCCGGCGGCGGCGCACAACGACTGATCGACGAGGGAATCCTTTCCGGCGTCGAGGCGGCATACGGCATCCACGTCCTGCCCGGCCGCTCCGGCGTGTTCACGACCCGCCCCGGCTCGGTCATGGCCGGGGCCAGCAGCCTGACCGTGCGCGTGCTAGGACGCAGCGGCCACGGCTCGCGACCGCATCAGGCGGTGGACCCAGTCCCCGCCGCAGCACAGATCATCTCGGCACTGCACACCTACGTCACCCGGCGGTTCCCGGTATTCGACCCAGTTGTGCTGTCAGTGACCAAAATGCAGGCAAGCGACATCATCAACGCCATCCCCGACGAGGCAACGCTAGCCGCGACGATCCGCGCACTGTCGGCGGAGAGCGTGGAAATCCTGGCCCGCGAACTGCCGTCACTGGCGAACGGAATCGCGTCGGCCTTCGGCTGCCGAGCAGAGACAGAGTTCCGGTCGGTCTACCCAGTCACCTCAAACGACCCGAAGGCAGCAGCACACGCGCTAACCGTGCTAGGCGACCTGTTCGGCACGGAACGAGCTGTGCCACTGGAGCACCCGATAATGGCGTCGGAAAGTTTTTCCGCTGTACTGAACGAGGTCCCCGGCGCCTTCATCTTCCTCGGCACCACACCGGAAGGGATCGACCCCGGCACAGCGGAAATGAACCACTCCCCCCGCGCAACCTTCGACGACAGCGTGCTGTCCGACCAGTCAGCAGCACTAGCAGCACTCGCCCTCAGCCACGTACGTGAGGGCCGCCCTGAGGAACTCTGATTCCCTCAGGGCGGCCCTCACGACCAACAACCGAACCGCAGCTATCGAGGCACCCAGCCCCTCCCCCGCACCCCGCTACGAAGTCTCCCTGCGGGACACTCGGGCTTCGGGGTGCCCCACCCCCGATCGGGCCAATGTCGCCGCCAGGCGACGAGCCGACCCCTCAATGCTTCTCGTGAATCAACGGCCAAGGCGAAGGAAACACATCCACCGGCACCTTCACCACCGCAGGCCGCCGAGCCGCGATCGCCGCACCCACGTGCTTCTCCACCGCCCCGGCATCCTCCGCCAGCGCGAAGTCCAACCCAAACGCCCGGGTAAGCAACTCGAAATCGGGATTGGTCAAATCAGACCCGATAAACCGGCCACCATAAGTATCCCGCTGAATCCGCCACACGTTCCCAAACCGGGAGTCCTCGAACAACACCGTCACCAGCGGAATCCCGTACTTCCTGGCCGTGGCGAACTCCTGCAGAGACCACCCGATCCCGCCGTCCCCGGTCACCGCGACCACCGGCCGCCCGCCCGACCCCACCGCGGCCCCCAGCGCAGTAGGCATCGCATACCCCAGCGTCCCCTGATACCCCGGCCACACGTAGGACCGCGGCGCCTGCACAGGAAACCCATACGTCGACACATACCCGATCTGCGTCAACTCGTTGACGAAAACCCCGTCCTCGGGCAACGCGGCCCGGATCGCGTCCACGAACTCCATCTGCGGCCCAACCTGCTTCCGAATCCGCGCCGCACAGTCCTCGCGCAACCGGACCAGCTCGGCACCCCAGGCAGTACGGGGCGAGAGCCGCTCGACCACCGCCTCCAACACCGCCACGGCATCAGCGTTGACCGCAAGATCCGGACGTCGCGGCGCACGAAGGTCAGCCGCATCGATATTCACCAACGCGAGCCGGGCGTCACCGATATTCAGCTGCTGCCCAAACGGCGTCAAAAACCGGCTGCCAAAAGAAACCACGAGGTCAGCAGTAGCGCGCACCTCCCACAAAGCGAACGCAGGCAACGCATGCGGATCCCGGGCATCGATCGCCCCGCGCCCGTTCTCGCTCATCACCACCGGCGCGTCCAGCAGCTCGGCAAGCCGAGCCAGCAGCTTGAACGCCCGCGGATCCCGCATCCCCCCGCCGACATGGATCACCGGCCGCGCAGAAGCCGCCAGCAGCCGCACGAGGTCGGCGACCTCCCGCTCCGGAGCCTCCGGCTCCCGCACTCCGAACGGCTCCCCCGGCATGAGATCCGCGACCGCGTGCAGAAGATCCGGCCCCAGTTCCAGCGCGACCGGCCGAGGCCGCCCGGTCCGCATCTGCCGGAACCCCTCGTGCACCAGATCCGGGATCTCCTCGACCCGCTTGGGCCGCGCCGACCACTTGGTCAGCCCCTGAACCGTGTCCGTCTGCCGGGGAATCTCATGCAGCGCCCCGAGCCCGGCCCCGACGAGCGGCGACGGGATCGTCCCCGCCAGCAGCATCACCTGCGACGAACAGGCATACGCCGTCGCCATCCCCGCACCAGCGTTCAGCACGCCCGGGCCCGGCACCACCATCGCCACCCCCGGCCGCCCGGACGCGCGGTAGTAGCCGTCCGCCATGTAGCTGGTCGCCTGCTCGTGCCGGGGGACGACCAGTTCCAGCTCGTCGCGCTTGCGGTACATGCCGTCGGTGAGCCCGTCCAGCTGGACCCCGGGAATGCCGAAGACCGTGTCGGCGCCCTCGCTGATGAGCGCCCTGGCGAGCGCGTCACCGCCTGTCATCTGTGCCATGCGGATCCCTCTCGTCAAATGTCTATAATGAATATAGATCAAATCTCCGGCAGCTGGCAACGGAAGAGGCGAGCATGACTCTCGAAGGACAGGTGCAGGCCTACGCCGACCGGCTCGGGCGGCCGATCATCGTGTTCGACGCCGACTTCACGGTGATCGCGTTCAGCGTGCACGACCAGGACGTCGACCACGCCCGGCTGGCGATCATCTTGTCCCACAAAGGATCTTCGCGCGCCCGGGAGTCCATCCGGGACTACCGGGTCGGCCAGGCGCGGGACCCGGTCCGGATTCCGCCGCTCGAGGGCGGGCAGTCCCGGCTCGTCGCACCGGTCCGGCACGAGGGGCGGCTCGTCGGCTACCTCTCCTCGACAATCCCCGAGGACGACGAATCCGCCTACGCGGACGACGACGAACTGCGCGAGCGCCGGGCACAGATCGGATTGCTGCTGGCGGCGATGGCACTGGGCAACCGGGAGGACGAGGACCGCGCGCGACGCCTGCTCGCCGCGCTGCTCGAAGGCAACGACGGCCAGCGCGTCCGGGCCGCCGACGAACTGCTCACGAGCGGCCTGCTCTCCCCCGTCCCGCACTACACGGTCATCTCGATCGCGACCCCGCCGCGCGCCGAGCCCAGTTCGGCGACGCTCCGGCTCGTGCTGGACCGGGCGCTGTCGAGCATCCCGGTCTTCCCCACCTTGAAAGCCGTCGGCGCGGTGCTCGGCAGCGAAGCCGTCTTGCTGGTGCCCTACGAAATCGACACCGAGCGACTGTCGGCCCTCCTCGCACAGCCCGCCTTTTCCGGTCTGCACGCCGGGGCCGGCGGAGCGCACGCGCCGCTGTCCGGCGTGCACCGGTCGCTGCGGGAAGCGCGGATCGCCTTGCGCGGCGGCGACGCCGGCCGCGTGGCCCGCTGGCCGGAGCTGGGATTGGACCGGCTGCTGTTGCAGCTGCCCCTCGAAGACCTCGCTCTCGCAGATCTCCCCGACGCCGTACGGCGGCTGCTCGACGCGCAGTCCGGCCCGGATCTCGCGCAAACCCTGGAGACCTACCTCGACTGCGGTTGCGACGCCCAACGCACCGCGCTGACCCTGCACGTCCACCGCAGCACCCTCTACTACCGGCTGGATCGCGTGCGCGCGGTCGCCGACGTCGATCTCGCCGACGGGAAGGTCCGCCGCGAACTCCACACCGGACTGCGGGTCGCGACGCTCGCCGGTCTTCGCTAGCCGCACCTAGCCGCACCGCTCACAATTGACTATATTCAATGTGAACTTTTACCGGAAGGGTCCCGCATGAACGCACTGCTGACCACCGTCTCGGTCGCCGACGACCGCGGGCGGCCGATCCTGGACGCCGCGACCCGGGAAGTCGTCGGCCACGCACCGGTGCACACGGTCGACCAGCTCAACGCCGCGATCGCCGCGGCCGCCACAGCACAACCGTCCTGGGCCGCGCTCGGACACGCTGAACGGTCGCGCATCCTGCACGTCATCGCGGACGACATCGACGCGCACGCCGAAGAACTCGGCCAGATCATCACTGCCGAGCAAGGCAAGGCTGGTGGCGCCGGTGAGGCACACGGTGCCGCGCACTGGCTCCGGTCCGCGGCGGACACGGTGCTCGAACCGCAGTCGCTGCCGGACGGTGCGGAGCAGCACTACGTCCCGCTCGGCGTCGTCGCGTCGATCGGCCCGTGGAACTTCCCGGTGATGATCGCGGTGTGGCACGTCGCGCCGGCGTTGCGCATGGGTAATACGGTGGTGCTGAAACCCTCCGAGAACACGCCGCTGAGCGTGCTCGCGCTCGCGGAGATCTTCCGCCGCCACCTCCCCGCGGATGTGCTGACCGCGGTTTCCGGAGACCGCGAAGTCGGTGCCGCGCTGGCCGCGCATCCGCGGATCGCCAAGATCGTGTTCACCGGTTCGACCGCGACCGGTCGCCGGATTGTCGAGAGCTCGGCGGGCAACCTCGCCCGGCTCACCTTGGAACTGGGCGGGAACGACGCGGCGATCGTGCTGCCCGGCACGGACGTGGCCGCCGTCGCGGACAAGCTGTTCTGGGCGGCTTTCATGAACACCGGCCAGGTGTGCGCCGCGCTCAAACGGCTCTACGTGCACGAGTCGATCTACGACGACGTCGTCTCCGCGCTGGCCGAACGCGCGGAAAAGGCGCCGATGGGACCGGGGCAGGACAAGGCCAACCGGCTCGGGCCGGTGCAGAATCCCGCGCAGTTCGAGATCGTCTCCCGGCTGGTGGAGCAAGCCCGGGCGCACGGGGCCCGCATCGTCACCGGCGGGACGCCAGCGACGGAACTGGGACCGCTGTTCTACCGGCCGACGATCATCGCGGACGTCGAGGACGGTGCCGCGGTGGTCGACGAGGAGCAGTTCGGACCGGTGCTGCCGGTGATCCGGTACTCCGAAGTGGACGACGCGGTGCGCCGGGCCAACGGCACTGACCAGGGGCTGGGCGCTTCGGTGTGGGGTGCGGACGCGGACGCGGTCGACGCGGTGGCGCAGCGGATGGAGGCGGGCACCGTCTGGATCAACCAGCACGGCGGAGTCGACCCGGCGATCCCCTTCGGCGGGACGAAGTCGTCGGGCTACGGGCTGGAGTTCGGCGTCGAAGGCTTGAAAGCCATGGCCGCCAGCAAAATCATCCGCCGCTGAGGTGCGTGAAGGCTCCTTGCGGGAATCTGAGTCCCGCAAGGAGCCCCCTTCACGGACTTGATCAGCCGCCGCGGAGGCGTTCCCAGAGGCGGGCGGCGAACTCCGGGGCGGGTGGAGCGCCTCGCCACACCACCGTCTGGTCTTGACGTACCAAGGTGATCGGCTGCTGGTACTCGGCGGGCAAAGCGTCGGCCTCGATCGAGGCGAACGGGATGCCCCGGCACTCCGCCTCACCGGCCAGCACCGAGAGATCAACGCCGTGAGCGGTAACCGCGGTATAGCCGGGCGAGAAATGGTCGTACAGCGAAGATCCGTCCGCCAGCGTGAAATGCGGGGCTCGGCAACCGGGCACAGTGGACGGGGTGTAGGCGCCCATCGTGTAGCCGGGCGCTTCCTCGCCGTCGTAGGCGATGATCGGGGAATCGTGGTACGCGTACCCGTAATTCAACCCCGCGGCGGCGAACTGCGGTTCGTTCAGGTCCCGTACGACGGCGCCGAACGACGAACGTGCGGCCTCTCCGGCCGGGGTGTCGTCTTCGAGTTCGGCCGGAAGCCCCGGCCGCGCAAGTTTCCGCTGGTGGTTCATCGCGAAGTGCGACACCTGTTCGGTAATCGGCCGTCGCTCGGCTTCGTAGGCGTCCAGGATCCCTTCCCCGGCCCAGCCGGCGAGATGCGCGCCGAGCAGCCAGGTCAGGTTGAGCACGTCCGCGATGCCCGCGTTCATCCCGAATCCGGCGAACGGCACCCACAGGTGCGAAGCGTCCCCGGCGAGGAACACCCGCCGGTCGCGGAACCGGTCGGCGAGCAGACGGCGGGCCACCCAGTCCTCTTTGGACACCACGTCGTACTCGAACGACTCGTCCACACCGAGGATCGCGCGGATCGCTTCGTCTCGATCGACCGCCTCGTCCGCCGAGGAAAGGTAGGTGTGCACGAGGAAGGTTTCCGTGCCGTCGATCGCGTACACATGCCCGACGCGGCGCGCGTTGAACGTGTAGTAGCCCCACGCCCGCGGTTCGTCGGCGGACATCAGCGAGTACAGCTCCGGCGCGCGAATGCAGGTCGACTGCACGTGCTGGAGCACCGGATCGCCGCTGAGCTTCGCGCCGATCTGCTTGCGTACCGCCGAGCGCCCGCCGTCCGCGCCGATGAAGTACCGAGCGCGCAGAGTGCGTTCGCCCGATCCGTCGGACACTACCGCCGAGACGGACGACGAGTCCTGCTCGACCGAATGGAACCTGGTCCGGTTGAGCAGTGTCACGCCGGGTGCGGCAGCGGCGTTGCGGGCGAGGATCGGTTCCAGGAACGTCTGGTTGATCCGGTGCGGCGGTTCCGGCGTCGCCCAGCTCGTGTCGGGGCCGAGGCGGGAGGTGTACCGCTCTCCGCTCGCCGGGATCGGGATGCGCGACAGTTCCCGTCCGGTCAGCGAGGTCCGGAACGCGACGTCCTGCGGGTAGTCGCGCGGCAGTCCGGCAGCGCGCACCTGGTCCGCGATCCCGAGCCGCCGGAAGCTTTCCATGGTGCGCGAGGCGACGTGGTTGCACTTGACGTTCGGCGGTTCCAGGAACTCCCGTTCCTCGACGACGGTCACCGGCACGCCGCGGCTGCTCAGGTCCAAAGCGGCGACCAGCCCGACCGGACCCGCGCCGGCGATGAGGACGTCTGCGTCCATGGTTTCTCCGTTCAGCACGGCATTCCTTGCGCCACCACGCCAAGGTGCTCGGTCATCAGCCGGCGGGCAGCATCCTCGTCACGGTCCTCAATGGCCTGAAGGATGCGGCGGTGCGCATCGACGGCGCGGGACGCCCGTTCGGCGTTGGTGTGCACGGCGTACACGCTCTCCCGGGGACGGTTCAAAGCACCGACCGACGCGGCGATGGCGGGATTCCCGCTGAGCAAGCCGAGCCGGGAGTGGAATTCCAGCGACAGCGGGTTGTAGCGGCTGGCGTCGTGGACGTGTTTCTCCGATTCCTCGACCAGCGCCCGCAGTTGCGCGATCTGATCGTCGGCCGCGGCACGAGCGGCGAGCGCGGCTGCCGCGGGTTCGACCGCGTGCTGCGCTTCCAGCAGCTGTTCGGTTCGCATCCCGTGCAAATGCAGCTGGATGGACAGCGAATCGGCGATCCGGCCGATGTCCGCCTCGGCCTCTTCCGCCGTGTTGAGTTCGCGGTATTCGCCGGACCAGTACAGCAACGGCTGCCCGGTTCCGCCGCCCGCGGAAACGACTTCGCCGACGAGGATGATGTGGTCGCCGCCGCCGAGCATCGTGTGCACGGTGCAGTCGAACCAGCTCAGCGCGCCGGTGACGACGGGCGCACCGGTGGCCTCGGTGCGCGTCTCGACCTCGTCGAACCGTTCCTTGCTCCGGCCGCGCCCACGTCGGGCGAAACACGCGGAGACGTCCTGTTGATGGCGACCGAGCACGTTGATCGCGAAGACCCCGCTCGCGCGGATCTCGCCGAGGATCGGACTGTGCGAATTGATCGAGACCGTCACCAGAAGCGGGTTCAGCGAAAGGGAAACGAACGAGGTCGCGGTGATCCCGTAAAGGTGGCCCTCAAGCGCGGTCGTCACCACCGTGACCCCGGAAGCGAACCGTCCGGCGGCCCGGCGGAAGCTGTCGATCCGTTGCTGGTCGGAGGTCATGGGATTCACCTCGCCTCGTCCGGAACGCCGAGCTGACGGAAGTCGTAGACGTCCAACGTGGTCTCCCCGGAACGAAGACGGTCCAGATAGGCCGCTTCCTTCTCCGCCCGGGCCCGGGACGCGGCCAGCACCCGGCCGTACTCGTCCGCCGGGAACACGACGATCCCGTCCCGGTCGGCCACGACGAGGTCGCCGCGGCGCACCACCCGGCCGCGCAAGGTGATCGGGCGGCCGACGGTTCCCGGCCAGCTCTTGACCGTGCCGCGGATCGAGATCGCCGTGCTGAACGCCGGGAACCCGAGCGAGGCGAGCTGCTGGGTGTCGCGGACGCCGCCGTCGATCACCAGTCCGGTGAGACCGCGTGCCTGCGCCGCGACCGCCATCACCTCGCCCCAGTACCCGAACGGCGCGCCACCGGCGTCGACCACGAGCACGTCACCCGGCCCAGCGGCTTCGATGCCGTGGTGCAGCGCTAGGTTGTCGCCGATCTGCGCCGACACCGGCACCGCACGGCCGACCATCTGCGCGCCGTCCCAGGCCGGCCGGAACGCGGGGTCCAGGAAGCAGTCGAGGCCGGAAGCCTCGTACAGCGTTGCCGTGCCGAGCGTCAGCAGTTCCTCGGTGTCTTCAGCCAACGTGGTCATGCGCCCGCCCGCTGCAGATCGTGGTAGCCGTACTTCGCACGGGCTTCGGCGATCGTCGCGCCGCCGAGCGCGGCGGTGAGGATCGCCTCTTCGCGCGTCTGGATCATCTCCGCGACCTCCAGCACGTCGTCCTCGCAATCCTGCGGGATCGCCACGACCCCGTCCGAGTCGCCGAGGAGAATGTCCCCGTGGCGGACCGTCACGCCGCCGATGGTCACCGGCCCGCGTTCCTCGGCTACCTCGACCCGGTCCTTGCCGGTGCGCATGAAGCGACCGCGGCTGTAGATCGGATAGCCGATGGACAGCGCGCGATGCGTGTCGCGGCAGACGCCTTCGATGACCGTGCCGGAGATCCCGCGCTGGTGCGCTACGGCGGTCAGGATGTCGCCCCACACCGTGCAGTCGACCCGGCCGTCGTTGTCGAGCACGATCACCTGGCCCGGTTCGACCTGGTCGATGAAATCGCCGACGGTGCCCGCCGGGACCTGTGCGCTGACATAGCGCACGGTGAACGCGCGGCCGGCCATGCGCTGTCCGTCCGCGAGCGGGGCGAGGCCGAGCAGGCTGCCCGGACGCTTGAGCTTGTCGAGGGCGTCGGAGACCGTCGCGGTGCCGAGCCCGGCGAACCGGTCAAGGAGAGACATCAGCGCGGCTCCACAGTGACTGCGGGGAATTGGGAATCGTGCATGACCTCCTGCACGTCACGGCCGGACCGGACCGCCTCCGCCATCCGGGCTTCCCGCTCGGCGATTCGCCGCGCGAGCCCGACAACGCGCTCCGCCTCGCCAGCCGCGACAAAGACGACGCCGTTGACGTCCGCGAGCACAAAGTCTCGCGGGGCCACTGAGACACCAGCGATCTGGATCCGCTCGTCCATCGCTGCTTGCACGATGCGGCCTCGCGCGCTGACCGGAACGGCCGTGCACGCGAAGACCGGGAGCTTAAGCGCTTCGCTCTCCTGGACGTCGCGGCAGGCGCCGTCCACGATGACGCCAGCCACGCCACGCCGGACCGCGGCCTCAGCGAGCAGGCCACCCCAGCAGGAGACGTCCGTGCGGCCGTGGTTGTCGATCACCACGACGTCGTCCGGCTCGGCGATCGCGACCAGCGGAGTGGCGATGTGCGTCGCCGGTCCGGCAGTCGCTTTGGGTGCGGCGGTGACCGTGCGCACGCGGCCGGCGACGACGGTGCCGACGGGCCACATCGGCTTCAACGCGGTGACCGCGCCCGGCAGGCCAAGCGTGTCCAGTGCGTCGGAAACCGCACAGCTGTCGAGCCCGCGCAGCGCGGAGATGATCTTTTCGGGAGACATGCTCACTTCCGTTCCCAGGCAAGGAAACCCATCGCATTGCCGGTACCGGCTTCCGTCCGGTAGCACGGCTCGTAGTCGACGCTGGTCACGGCGAGACCGGCCTCCTCGGCGATCCCGGCGACCGCGATCCAGTTGCGCAGCTCCGAGGCTCCGGACCGCATCTCGGCGGCCGGGACGCTTGAGAGGTAGTCGGCGTCGTGGTCCCGCAGCGCCTGGAGGAACTCCTGGTCCAGCTTCTCGTCGATCACGAAGTGGCTGAGCCCGCCCGAAGCGACGACGCCGACGCGCAGGTCGCCGGGGAAGGACCGGATCGCCCGGCCGGCCGCGCGTCCGAACTCGTAGCAGCGTTTGGCTCCCGGCGGATTCGGCTCCCAGAAGGTGTTGATGAAGATCGGCACCATCGGCAGCATCGACTCCTGGCCGAGGAATCGCTGGTAGATGAACCCGAAGCCGTGCGGGATGGTGTGGTTCTCGTACCGCCCGGCCGGGACGACCTCGGTGGCTCCGGTGTCGAAGTCCTCGGCTTGGGTGGACTGGATGATGTGCTTGCCGAGCGCGCGGTGCGCGGGCCGCATGATCGTGCGGTCCGGGACGTCGCCGGTCGCGGCCTCGGCCAGGCCGGGGGCCATCGCGTCGAGCTGCGCCCGGGTGAACGGCACGTGCGCGACCTCGTCGCCCCAGAACACCGAGAACGGGGCGAGCCATTCGTCGCCGTAGGTTTCCTTGTGATCGCTGGAAACGATGACGAGGACGTCAACGTCCTGGGTGCGAATGAAGCTTGCGAGCCGGTCCATCGACCGCTGGCAGCTCTCCCAGCGACGCGCCATCACCTCGGGAGTGATCTCGTTCGAGAAGTCCTCCCGCAGCTCGCGCAGTTCCTCGTAGCTGTAGGTCCCGCCGCGGAACTTCAGCCCGGTGCTGGCGCGGTCCGCGGTCCCCCTGGTGTCCCAGGCGTGCGGCGGTGGCGCTTTCAGCTGCGGTCCGTGCGAGGTGCCGATCCCGGCGACGATCTCGGTCATGACCTTCCCCTCTCAGAGCTGGAAGAGCGCGCGGGCGTTGTTCTCAAGGACGTCGGCGCGCTCCTTTTCGCCGAGCCAGGCGATGTCGTCGATGAGCAGGTGGATGTCGTCGAACCAGCGGCCGGTCTCCGGGTCGAGCTGCGAGCCGGTGCCCGGTTTCTCCGAGCCGAACAGCACCCGGTCGGTGCCGACGACTTTCATCAGCAGTTCCAGGCTGTCCTGGGTGTACAGGCACGAGTCGAAGTGCAGCAGACGCAGTTTGTCCAGATAGGACACTCCGGTGCGCACCACCGACGGCAGGAAACGGCCCACCTGGTACGGAATCGCGCCGCCACCGTGCGAGACGATCACCTTGAGAGCTGGGAAGTCCTTCAGCACGCTGGAGTTCACGAGGCTCCACACCGCGACGGTTTCTTCCTGGATGAAGTGCAGGCTGTACGGCTCGCGCGCGGGCGGCTTGCACCCGGCCGCGTGCAGCAGCACCGGCACGTCGAGTTCGCACAGCACCTCGTACACCGGGTACCAATACCGGTCCCCGAGCGCGAGCGGGGTTTCCGTGCCCTCGTACGGATCGGTGTTGAGCATCGCGCCGACGAAGCCGAGTTCGGTCACTGCGCGGCGCAGCTCCGCGGTCCAGTCCCGAGGGGTCAGATCCGGGCTCTGCGGGAGTCCGGCGACGCCCTTGAACCGGCCGGGGAACAGCTCGGTCGCGCGGTGGATGAGGTTGTTGGTTTCCTCGGTGAACCACTGCACCAGCTTGGCAGGCCGTTCGCTGTGCATCATCTGGAACGGGCGGGGCGAGATCATCTGCAGGTCGATCCCGGCGCCGTCGAGGTGCGCGAGATGGGAGAGGTCGCCGAAGCTCGGGTGCGGGTGGTGATACGCGGCGGCGAGCGCGTCGTCGCTGATGGCCGGGGGTTTGCCGCCGTGCGCGCCGCGGTGCGAGAGCAGCGAGGCTTTCCAGGCGTAGTAGGCGTCCGGCGCGGACATGTGGCCGTGGACGTCGATGATCACGGGATGCTCCTTGCGTCTCAGCCGAGCGGCTTGCTGATGAGTTCGTCGACGCGTGCGTCCGTCGCCGACGTGTCGTAGAAGCGCAGCAGCCGGGTGCGGCCCGCGCCGGGATCGCCGCGGTGCAGGTACTCGTAAAGTTCCTGGCGCATCCCGAAACTCGAACCGGCGAGTTCCCAGCCGAGCCGGAACAGCCGCGCCTTCTCCGCCGCGCCGATGTCGTGGCCGCGCATGTAAAGGTCGAGGAACGGGCGCAGTTCCGGGTTCGCCAGGTCGGCTTCGGTCGGCTGCATGATGAGGCCGGACGCGGCGACCTGACGCAGGATCTGCACCATCCGCGCGGAGATGTCGGCCGACCAGAAGCCGACGCCGTTGGTGTTGCCCGGGGCGAGGTGCCCGCCCGGCGTCACGACGGCGTCGGCCTCGGCGCCCTTGATCGCCAGTTCGAGCGTCTGGACGTAGGAGATGAGTTCGCCCAGCTGTTCCTGGATGCCGCGGAAGGTGTCCACGCCGATGGAGTGCGCGAGCTTCTTCGCGACCGAGGTGAAGAACTTCATCCGGGCGAGGAAGCGGATGTGCGTGCTCTGCAGGCTCCAGACGTTGATCCGGCCGAGGCCCTTGAGCGCGCGCAGGGAGTCGCCGAGCAGGAAGATGCGTTCGCGCGGCAGGAAAACGTCGTCGAAGAACAGCATCGCGTCCTGCTCGTCGTACCGGTTGCCGAGCGGGTGCGAGTGCCCGCTGCCGGCCGCGCCGAGCGGTTCGCGCAGCAGGATCTTCAGGCCCGGCGTGTTCATCGGCAACGCGAACCAGATGACGAAGTCTTCCGCCCCGCGCGCCGCGGTGACGCCGTTGAGGTACACCAGCACCTCGTGGGAGAACGGCGCGAGGGTGGCGAGTTGCTTCGCACCGCGCAGGATTACGCCGTCCTCGCGTTCCGCCACGACGCGCAGGGCGAGGTCCGGGTCGTCGAGCGGGCTGGCGCTGCGGTCGATCTGCGGGTCGCCGAGGGCGTGGGTCAGGACGAGGTCGTGCTCCATCGCGAACCGGCGGTAATCCCGGGCGTTCTGGCCGAAACCTTCGCGGTTCTGGTCGAGTTCGCCGGCGTAATCGGCGAGTCCGGCGGCGACATTCGACATGAAGTCGGGCGAACGGCCGAGCTGTCCGAGGCTTTCCCGCATCCACCATTCCGACGCGCCGAATTTGGCGCGCAATTCCTCCGGAGTCTTCGGCAGCGAAAACGCGTAGCTGACCTCGTTGCCGGTCTCCGCGGACTTGAACAGGGTCGCCGCCCGCCCCTCGGGGGTGGCGAACCGCAGGTCGAGCAGCCGGGCGAACTCGTCGACGGTCGGCTTGAGCGCCGGGTGCTCGGCGACGTTCCCGATGCGCTTGCCATCGAGCCAGACCTCGCGGCCGTCGTTCAGGCTCTTTTTGTACTGCTCGCCGGTGAGCGCCCCGGTGGCACCGGAAATGTCCATGTACTCCGACTCCTTTGGCTGTGACGGGCCCGCACCGGGCGACGATTCGAAGCTACGGAAATCGCCGCGCCGGGGAATCGGTCCGCTGCGGGAATCTCCGCCGAGGGCGTCCGACACCGTGTAGGAAAGTCCGACGCGGTGTCGGAACCGCGCACGACCGGATCACCGGATCGTCGGGACCGTCACCCATTGCCAGCAGGTGAACTCGTCCAGATTCCAGTGCCCGCCGTGCCGTCCGCCGTTGCCGGACGCGCCGAGGCCGCCCATCGGGATGTGCGCGGCGTCGTAGATGGTCTGGCCGTTGAGAGCGACCATCCCGGCCCGCAACCGGGAAGCGAACCCGAGAGCGCGCGCGACGTCGCGGCTGTGGATCGCGGCGGACAGGCCGTATTCGGTCGCGTTGGCGAGTTCGAGTGCTTCTTCTTCGGTCGAGAACCGGGTTACCGGAGCGACCGGGCCGAAGATCTCGCTCCGGAAAGCCGCGTTGTCCGCTGTTACGCCGTCGAGCACGGTCGGCTGGTAGAACGCGCCGTCGTGCGTGGCCCCGTGCACGACCCGCGCGCCGCCGGCGACCGCGGCTTCGACGATGCCGTGCACCCGCTCGGCCTGCGCGGTCGTGATCAGCGGGCCGAGCGTCGTCCCGGGTGCCTTCGGATCGCCGAGCCGCAGTTTCTCCGCCGCCGCTTTGAGCCGCGCGACGTATTCGCCGGCGATGCTTTCGTGCACGAGATGCCGTCCGGTCGCCATGCAGATCTGGCCTTGGTGCCGGAAAGTTCCGCCGGCGCCACCGGCGGCGGCGCGGTCGAGATCCGCGTCTGCCAGTACGATGAACGCGTTGTTGCCGCCGAGTTCGAGCACCACCCGTTTGAGCAGGCCGCCCGCGATTTCGCCGACCCGGCGGCCCGCGGCGGACGAGCCGGTGAACGAGATCGCGTTCGTGTGCGGCGAACGCACCACAGCCTCACCGGTCGCCGCACCGCCGGGCAGTACGTGCAGCACGCCTTCGGGCAGACCGGCTTGTCCGAAGATGTGCGCGAGCACCGCGCCGCCGGAGAACGCGGTCTTCACGTCCGGCTTGACCAGCACCGCGTTGCCCAGCGCGAGCGCCGGGGCGACCGAACGCATGGCGAGCATCAACGGTGCGTTCCAGGGCGCGATCACCCCGACGACGCCGACCGGGATCCGCCGGGCCAACCCCAGCGTCGCCGGGTCTTCGACCGGGAGCAGATCGCCCTGCGACATCGTGACCAGCCCGGCCGCGGCGATCAGTTCGTCGATCGCCTTGTCGACCTCGTGCTTCGCTTTTGCCGGCAGCGAACCGCTTTCGCGCACGAGCACGTCCTCGACGTCGGCGCGGATGTCGCGCAACGCGTCCGCGGCCCGGGTGAGGACGCCGGCCCGCTCGCGGTACGACGCACGGCTCCACTCGGCCTGCGCTTGCGCGGCACGTGCCCCGGCCCGCTCGACATCGTGCTGATCGGCGAGGCCGGCCAGGCCGACTTTCCCGCCGTCGCCCGGCGAGACAACCGGTTGTGTGCCGCCCCCTCCGGCACGCCAGCCGCCAGAGCAGATCCGCCCGTCTGCCTCGCTGAGATCCCACCGGGCCATGTGCGTCGCCTGCCAATCCTGGTGCGGGTGCGGAGATCTCCGCGATGCTAGGCCGGCGCGAGCCCTCGCTTCATCGCCCCGGCGACGCAAATCCCGCGCCCGCGACTGGACACGGTGTCGGAAACTACTGCCACAGCTGGTCGTTCACCCGGACCTCGATCAACCGGGGCCCGTCCTCCGGCCCCGGGTCCTCGGCGAGCGCGGCCCGCAAACCGGCGACTCCGTCGACCGTCACCGCCTTGATGCCGAACGCCGTCGCCAGCGCGGCGATCTCCACGCCGCTGATGTCGGTGAGCGGATACTCCCCTCGCTCGCCTCCGCTTTTCCGCATCCCGGCGACCACGGCTTGGTACTTCCCGTTGTTCACCACGAGATAGGTCACCGGCAGCCGGTAGCGCGCCACGGTCCAGAACGCGGGCACGCCGAACTGGACCACGCCGTCGCCGACCACCGCGAGCACGCGCTCGCGTCGCGCCATGGCCACACCGGCCGCGGCGCCCATTCCCCAGCCCAGCGAGCCGCTCGCGGTCGCGAACAGCGAATCCGCCCGCGTGCGCTGGAGAAACCGCAGCAACGGCAACGTCGAAGTCACCGCGTCGAGGACCAGCAGCCGTTCCCCGCCAATGACGTCGGCGAGAGTGCGCATCGCCACCGCAGCACTGAATTCCCCGTCCAACGGCACTTCCGCCGCCCAACGAGCGTGCCGGTCCGCGCTGTTCTTGAGCACCCGGGCAGGCCATTCGCCCCGCGAAGGCGCGCGGACTCCTTCGGCCACTCCGCGCAGCGCCGCCACGGTATCGCCGACCACCGCGCCGGCTGGGACATACCGACGGCCAGGCTCGGCCGCGTCTTCCGAGAGATGCAGGATCGGGACGCCGGACGGCAGCGCCGCTACCTCGGCCGAGAACTCCAGCGGGGTCGGCATGCCCGCCAGCACCAGCAGGTCCGCTTCCGCCAGCATCGGCGCGCGCGGCTCGAACAATCCGGCGTACAGCGGATGATCCGTGCGGAAGGACCATCGTTCGAGGTCGCGCCGGGACTCCACGAACACCGGCGCGCCGAGCCGCTCAGCCAACCGCGCCAAGTCCGTCTCGGCCCCGCGCCGGGCGACGTCCGACCCCGCGACGAGCACCGGCCGTCGCGCCGCATCGAGCAATGCGCTCGCGTGCCGGACCGCCTCCGCGGCCGGGCCCTGCCGCGCGCCCCAGCGGACCGGAGGCGCCACACCGGGTTCGGCGGCCAGATGGTCTTGCGGGATCGTCAGAATCGCCGGTTGCTCCGGGATCACCGTGGTATGCCACAGCGTCCGGCTGACATCCTCCAGCAGGTCCTCGGCGCGGAGGTTCTGCCAGGCATGACCCACGTACGGCGCGGCCGTTTCGAGCAAACGCGGCGAAGTCGTCAACGCGCGGTGCGGGAGCGTCGCCGTTCCCTTGATCCCCGCGAGAATCGCGACGCTGCTGCGCGCGACCTGAGCCGCGTACAGATGCGCCAAGCCGTTCGCGACCCCGACGTTCGTGTGCAGGTAGGCGACCCCGATCCGGCCGGAGGCACGCGCGTAGCCGTCGGCCATCGACACCGAGATCGCCTCGTGGGTGGTCAGCACGAACTCGGGTCCGCCTCGCCGGGCGGCAAGCGCGTCGAGCACTGGTATCTCGCTGGTGCCGGGGCAGCAGAAAACGTGCTCGATTCCCCACTGCGCCAAGGTTTCCAGCAACCGCGCGGCAGCCGTCATGCCCAGCACGCTACGCAGCGCGCCGGGCCGGGCGCTCCGACGCGGCGCCGGAAGAAACTGGGCGGACTGTGCGACACGGTGTCGGGATCGGAGTAGGTTCCGGCCAATGACTTCTTCCCGGCACGACGGAGACACCTGGGACCTGGCCTCCAGCGTCGGAGCGACCGCGACGATGGCCGCGGCGGCGCGGGCGATCGCCACCCGCGAGGACAGCACGCTGTTCTCCGACCGGTTCGCCGAACCGCTCGTCCGGGCAGTCGGCGTCGACCTGCTCGCCAAACTGGCGTCCGGCGAGACCGGGTCAGGCACGCTGGTCGGGCGGATCTGGATCGACGCGGCCAAGATCCGCGGCAAGTTCTACGACGAATTCTTCCTCGACGCGTCCGCCGCGGGCATCGCACAGGCGGTGCTCCTGGCGTCCGGACTGGACTCCCGTTCCTACCGGCTGCCCTGGCCGGACGGAACCGTCGTGTACGAGATCGACCAGGAACCGGTGGTCGAGTTCAAGGCCCGCACGCTGGCCGGTCTTGGCGCCGAGCCCACCGCCGACCGGCGACCGGTCGCCGTCGACCTGCGCGACGACTGGCCTGCCGCCCTGCGCGCCGCCGGTTTCGACCCGGCCCAGCCGACCGCGTGGAGCGCCGAAGGCCTGCTCGGATACCTGCCGCCCGAAGCGCAAGATCGCTTGCTGGACACCATCACCGAACTCAGCGCGCCGGGAAGCCGGGTCGCCACCGAAAACCGGCCCAACCCGCGTCCCGGCGACGAGGACAAGACGAAGGAACGCCTCGACCGCATCTCCGAACAATGGCGGGGCGAGGGTTTCCACACCGACATGACGCGGCTGCGCTACTTCGGCGAGCGCAACGAGGCGGCTCCGTACCTGAGCGGGCTCGGCTGGACGGTGCGGGGAAGCACGGTCCGGGAGCTGCTCGCGGCCAACGGGCTGCCGCCGCTTCAGGACGACGATCTGCGCATGGGCGACCTTCGGTACATCCGCGGCGTCCTGGCCTAACTCCTCGACGTGTCGTGAGGGGAACCCTCATTGACTCCGATTCCCGCAGGGTTCCCCTCACGACACTCCGCCCAGCGGAACCGGTCCAGCAGAAGCGCACGTGTCATGCGGCGATCCTGGCCGGTCGGCGAGCGGTCCGGCGAGGTGTTTTCCCCGTCACCGGGCGAGCCGGGCGCGGGCCTCCTCGGTCTGCGGCGCGAACAGGTTGACCAGGTTGCCGTCCGGGTCTCGGAACAGCAGCGAACGATTGCCCCATGGCATCGTCGCCGGCTCCTGCACGACCTCGGCGAGCAGCGGCCGGAGCCGCGCGAACTCCCGGTCGACGTCCTCGACCAGGAACTCCAGGATGACGGTCCGGTTCTCCTCCGGCACCGCCGCACCCGCGCTGAACAACGCCATCGTTTCGGCGCTGCCGATCGCCAGCGTCGCCGTCGCGCCGGCGAACTCGGCGAACTGCTCCGCCGGACGGCTCGCCACGAGACCGGTCACCTGCTCGTAAAACGACGTCAGACGGTCGACGTCACCGGTGATGATGCGGACAGAAGTCAACTGCACGGCCACATTCCTTTCTGGTTGCTCAGTGGCCACGCTAGAAGCAATAGTGGACAGGATCCGCCCGGTATTGCGAGAATTCTCCGCATGACCCGGCCGATCGCCCGCGTGCTCGCGTTGCTGGAGATCCTCCAGGGCGGCGGCACCCGGACCGTCGCCGAACTCGCCGGGCGGCTCGACGTGGACGAACGCACCGTCCGCCGGTACGTCGAGCACCTGCTCGACCTGGACATCCCGGTCCGTTCCGTGCGCGGTCGCCACGGCGGGTACCGGCTCGCCCCCGGTTACCGGATGCCGCCGCTGATGCTCACCGACGAGGAGGCGCTCGCAGTCCTGCTCGGGCTGGTCGCGGGACGCCGCGCCGGACTGGTCACCACGTCGGTCGCGGCCGCGGAAAGCGCGGTCGCGAAGGTCCGCCGGGTGCTGCCCGAGGCGCTCGGCCGCCGGCTCGACGCCTTGCTGGAGGTTGCCGACTTCACCACGCCCGCCCGTCCCTCGCTCACCGCGGAGGCAGAGGTGCTCCTCGCGGTCGCCGAGGCGGCCCGCGACCAGCGACCGGTCAAACTCGCCTACACCGCGGCTCACGGCCGAAGCAGCGAACGCGTCGTCGAGCCGTACGGTGTCGTGGCGCATTCCGGCCGCTGGTATCTCACCGGCTTCGACTCAAGCGCCGGTCAGGTGCGCACATTCCGCGTCGACCGGATCGAGCGGGCCGAACCGCAGGACGGAACCTTCAGCGCGCCAACGGGTTTCGACCCCGCCCGCCAAGTGCTGACCGGCATCGCCGAAGCACCGCACCGGCACGAGGTCGCGGTGCGGATCCAGGCGACCGCGGAAGAAATCCGCGCGGTGTTCCCGCCGTCCATCGCCGTACTGGAAGCCGACGGCCCGTGGGTCCGCGCGCGAATCCGGGCCGAGCACCTCGACTGGATCCCGCCGCGGCTCGCCGCACTCGACCGGCCGTTCGTCATCGAGCGGCCGGACGCGCTCCTCGACCGGATGCGCGCCCTCGCCGCCCGGCTGACCGGTTACGCCGGATCCTCCTCCAGCGCGACCTCCAGCAACGCACCGAGCTCGTTGAGCTGAGCCGCCGAAAGCCGGCTGAACGACGCCTTCACCACGACGTCCGCGAGTTCCTGCCCCGCCGCTCGCAGCTCCGCGCCCTTCTCCGTGAGCCGGTGCCGCACCGCCCGGCCCGGCCCGGGCACCCGCTCGATCAGGCCGCGGTCGACCATGCGCGCGGCCAGCGTGCCGAAGGACTGGTCGGTCTGGAAGGTCAGCACAGCGAGGTCGTGCAGCGAGGCATCCGGGTGATTGTCCAAGTGCCGCAAGGTGTCCCACTGCACGAGCGACAGCCCGAGCGGCTGCAGCGCCTGGCTCAGCGCGCGGTGATGGCGGTGCTGCAGGCGCTTGACGGCCAGGGCGACGTCGGCGTGGCGGTACCTCATGGCCGGGGAGCCTACCCGGCCGCGAAACAGGTTGCTTATATCAGCTTACTTATATAAGGTTACTGATATGACTTCCTCCCCGACGCTCCGGCTCCCCTCGGCCGGACCGGCCGAAATCACCGTCCAAGACCACGACCGCACCCGGACGTTCCTGCTGCTGCACGGCGGAGGCGGCGTCGCGACCATGGCCGGTTTCGCCGACCTGCTGGCTGAACGCACCCGCTCGCGAGTCCTGCTGCCCACCCACCCCGGCTTCAACGGAACGCCGAAAGCCGCCGGGCTCACCGACGTCACCGCACTGGCCAAGGCGTACATCGCACTGCTGGACCATCTCGACGTCTCGGACGTCACCGTGGTCGGCAACTCCTTCGGCGGCTGGCTGGCCGCGGAAATCGCCCTGCTGCACAGCCCGCGCGTCAGCCGCGCCGTGGTCGTCGACGGCATCAGCATCGAGGTCGCCGGGCATCCGCTGGCCGACGTCCGCGGCAAAACCGTCGCCGAAATCCAGCAGTTCTCGTTCCACGACCCGGCGAAGGCCCCCGTCCCGCCCGCCGGCCGCACCGGCCCCAGCCCGGATGTCGTCGCACTGGTGGGGTACACCGGCCCGGCGATGACCGACCCGACACTGGCCGAACGACTGGGCAAAGCGGACATTCCGATCCACGTCCTGTGGGGCGAGAGCGACCGCATCGCCGACCCGCGCTACGGCGAGGCCTACGCCGCCGCGATCCCGGGCGCGACATTCACCGTGCTTCCCCGTACCGGACATTTGCCGCAGGTCGAAACCCCGGAGGAACTGCTCGGCGCGGTGCTCGCCTTCGACACCTGATCGCCTGCGGGTTAACTAGCGGCTACTGCGCACAAGGGGGAAATCTCATGACCACCGCACTGATCGTCGGCGACATCCAGCGGGGCATCACCGACGGCTATCCATTCGCCCGCCAGGTCGTGCCGCCGCTCACCGAACTGCTGCCCCGCGCCCGCGAAACCGGCACGCTCGTCGTATTCGTGCGTTTCGCCATGCGGGACAACGGAACCGACCTTCCCGGCGGCGCGCTGTACCGCTCTTTCTTCGACGCCGGAGACGCTTTCCACGAAGGTTCGCCGGGCACCGAACTGACCTTGCCGGTCGCCGAAGAGGATGTCGTCGTCCTGAAGCGCCGGGCGAGCGCGTTCGCCGGAACGGATCTCGACCTGGTGCTGCGTGCCCGGGGCATCCGCCACGTCGCGGTCGCCGGGGTGGCGACCAGCGCGATGGTCACCGCGACGTGCTACGACGCGGCGGACCGCGGCTACCAGGTGACCGTGCTGCGCGACGGATGCGCCGACAGCGACCAGTCCGTCAACGACGTCCTGCTCGACAAGGTGTTCCCCAGCCGCGGATTCACGGTCATGTCGTGTGCCGAGTGGACCTGAGTGCGAACTCGCCGCTGGTCAGCGGACTGCGAGAGCCGCGCCCGGCATCGGGACGACACCGGTTTCGCGGCTTCCCCGAAGTCCGCTACTCTCGGTGCGGCATCTATCACCGTGTCAATACGCGGGAGGTACGCGTCGTGACCGACGCAGTCAACGCACCGCCGGGGGTCAACCCGAACGAGTCGAGCGTCGCTCGCGTCTACGACTATCTGCTGGGCGGGAAAGACAATTACGAGATCGACCGCAGGGTCGCCGAGGAAGTCTCCCGGGTAATGCCGGACATCGCGGAAACCGCGCGGGTCAACCGGCACCTGCTGACCCGGATCTGCCGGTTCCTCGCCTACCACGCGGGCGTCCGCCAGTACATCGACTGCGGTTCCGGCATGCCCACCGCGGAGAACGTGCACCAGATCGTCCAGCGCGCGGATCCGGCCGCGAAGGTCGTCTACGTCGACTACGATCCGGTAGTCGCCAGCCACGGACGCGCGCTGCTCGACGAGAACGAGTTCACCGAGTACATCCAGGCGGATTTCTTCGACCCGCCCAGCATTCTCGACCACCCGACGGTCGACGAGCACCTCGACTGGAACCAGCCGATCGCGGTGCTGTTCCTGCTCGCCCTGCACCACCAGACCGGCGACCGCGAGCTTGCGGGGAAGGTGACGAAGGAGTTCATCGACCGGCTCCCGTCCGGATCGTACGTCGCGATCTCGCACCTGCTCGACGCCCACGACGGCTCCGAGGACGCCGAAACGGTGCAGAGCATCATCGAATCGGTCCACAACGGATCGATGAAGGACATCTCGTCCCGCACCCGCGCCGAGATCAAGGACCTGTTCCACGGCTTGGAGCTGATTCCGAGCGGGCCGAACAGGCCGGCCGAGGTCGTGCCGGTGATCGAATGGTGGCCGGACGGCCCGCTGCTGGACGAGCCGACGATCGCGCAGCGGATCGTGGCGGTCGGGGTCGCGCGGAAACCCTGATTCACGACTGCGGGCCGGTGCTCCGGCCGGGCTGAACGCTCGGCTGGAACACCGGCCCGCCGTCGTGTCCCGGGGAAACTCTGACCGCACACCAGGTCAGGACGCGACCGGCACCGGTTCCGCCGTCTTCGCCGCCGCCGGGGAACGCCGCAGCGCGACCATCCCTGCCACCGCGAACACCACCACGATCGCCGCACCGATCCCGGCGACCGTGTGCAGTCCCGAGCTGAACGCGTCCCGCGCCGTGGCCAGCAACTGCTCGCCAGTCGCGCCGGGCAGCGTCGCCGCCGCCTCCATCGCACCGGCCATGCTGTCGGTCGCCTGGGCGGCGGCCGCCGCGGGCACGGGGGAAGGGACCGCGATCCGGTCGCGGTACACCGCCGTCGCGACGCTGCCGAACACCGCGATCCCCATGGCGATCCCGAATTCCGCGCTGGTCTCCGACATCGCCGAAGCCGCGCCGGCCCGCCGCGGCGGGACCGAGCCGACCACCATTTCGGTGCACAGCACGCCCTGCGGCCCCATGCCGAAGCTGGCGATCGACATGCCCAGCACCACGAAAGCCACGCCGCCGGACGCGCCGGCGAGCGTGAACAACAGGATTCCGCCCGCCGCGGCCAGCATGCCGAAGCCCAGCACGAATTCCGGCCGGATCCGGCGCGCCAGCCGCGGCGCGATCATCGAGCCGGCGACGACCGCGAGCGCCTGCGGGACCAGCAGCAGCCCCGCGCCGGCCGCGCTCAGTCCGGCGACCATCTGCAGATACTGGCTGACCAGCATGAACACCCCGCCCATGGTGACCGCGCCGACCAGCGTGATCGCCACCGCCGCGCTGAACGCGCGCACCCGGAACAGCCGCAGATCCAGCAGCGGATGCTCGAGCCGCCGCTGCCGCCGGACGAATACCGCGCCGACCGCGAGCCCCGCGGCGAGCACGAGGATTTCGGTCAGGGACAAGCCGTTCTTGGCGATTTCCTTGAGCGCGTAGATGACCGGCAGGATCGCGGCGAGCGAGAGGGCGACGCTGGCGAGGTCGAGGCGTCCGGCGTCGGCGTCGCGGTATTCGGGCAGCAGTTTCGGCGCGGTCGCGAACAGCAGGACCATCACCGGCACGCCCATCAGGAACACCGAACCCCAGCGGAAATGCTCCAGCAGGAACCCGCCCGCGACCGGGCCGGCCACCATGCCGCCCATGAAACAGCTCATCCACACCGCGAGCGCGGTGCCGCGCTGCTTGGGATGACGGAACATGGTGCTGATCAGCGCGAGCGTCGAGGGCATGAGCGTCGCCCCGGCGATCCCGAGCACCGCCCGCGCGGCGATCAGCATCTCCGGACTGGTCGAGAACGCCGCCGCGACCGACGCGAGCCCGAACGCGCCGCCGCCGATCATCAGCAGCTTGCGCCTGCCGATCCGGTCGCCGAGGGTGCCCATCGTGACGAGGAACCCGGCGATCATGAAGCCGTAGATGTCGATGATCCACAGCAATTGCGTGGCTGAGGGCCGCAGATCCGCGGCGAGGTGCGGAACCGCGAGGTGCAGCACGCTCATGTCCAGCGACAACAGCACGGTCGGCAGGGCCAGCACCGCCAGGCCCAGCCATTCGCGTCGTCCGGCACTCATTTCTGTCTCCTCTGTGCTGTCGTTCCGGTCGTCTCACTCAAGCGACGATCGGGGTGTGCTCGGATCGACAGCACGGGGAAATTTCTCCGGACGGACCTCAGTTATGCCACCGCGTAGCCCCCAAGGGAAGGTTCCAGCAGGTCGAACGCCCGCGCCGCCTCCGCCGCGACCGTCTCCGCGACCTCGTCGACGGGCCGTCCGGCCAGCGTCAGCTCCTCGATCCGCTGGAACAGGCTGTGGTGCACCGCCCCCAGCACCGCGGCCGCCGTCCGGACGGTGATGTCCGATCGGGGGCTGCCCACCGCGTCCGCCAGTGCCTGCGCCAACGCCCGTTCCCGCTGTTCGTGCAGACCGCGCAGGCACGCGGACAACGTGGGGCTCTCGGCGATCATCCGGCTGAACTCCAGCCCGGCGAACCCGGCGACCGGGTCCTTCGCCGCGACCGCCGCCTCGAACGCCCGCCGCAACGCCGCGAGCGCCGACTCCCCCGGTTCGCGCGACGACACCGCGGCCGCCAGGGTCGCGACGAACTCGTCCTGATGGTCGAGGGCCAAGTCCTCCTTGCGGGCGAAGTAGTTGGTGACCGTCTTCTTCGCGACCCGCGCGGCCGCCGCGACCTCGGCGATCGTCGTCTCCTCGAAGCCCTGTTCCAGGAACAGCCGCGTCGCGTGGCCGGAGATCAGCCGGCGCGTCTCCTGCTTCTTGGCTTCCCGCAGGCCCACATCCCTCAAAAACTTACCTCCGACGTAAATTTACCTTGACACCCGTCTATAACCTCGGCATACTTTTACTACCGACGTAAATATAGCCCGAAGGAGAACCATTTGTCGATCGCTGCCCTTCCGTCGCTCGCGGACCAGGCGGAGCGCCTCATCACGCTGGAAGTGCCCGAGATCGCCCAGCTTTCCGCCGATGACCTGCGTGCTTTCGCCGCCGAGCACAGTGCCGCGGACGGCGCGCTGCTGGCGGTCCACCCGGACCGGGCACCCGCGTCGGCGCTCCCGCCGCTGCTCCGCCGTGAAGGAAAGGCCGGGTTCGTCGTCACCGACATGCCCGACGTCGACCAGTTCGCACCGCGCGACGTCGACCTGCCCGGCGCGCCGCTGTACCTCGTCACCGGAATCGACCGCGGCGACGAGATGGCGAACTGGAGCCCCGAGGAAGCCCTGCCCGCGATCACCAAGGCCGGGCGCAGTCCGCTGCTGCTCACCGAGGGGATTCACTGGGTGCTGCAGCAGCCGTCGGCACTCGAACGCAATCATTGCTTCATGACCATCGGCTCCCGGCTGCGCAAGGAGAACGGCAAGTTCGACGCCCGCACGCCGGCGCTGTGGATCAGCAACGGCACCGGCCGCGACGGCAGCGAGCGCCGCAACGCCCCCAAGGTCGGGTGGTGCTGGTGGGGCAACCGGCACACCTGGCTGGGTTTCGGGTCCGCCGCCGCCCGCCGCTGAGCCCGTCACCCCGCAGCCAACACCACAGCACCCCGCCACCCGCCGCTGAGCCCGTCACCCCGCAGCCAACACCACAGCACCCCGCCACCCGCCGCTGAGCCTGTCACCCCGCAGCCAACACCACAGCACCCCGTCACCCCGCGGCCAACGCCACAGCACCCCGCCACCCGCCGATGCCAAGGAAGCGACCGGCACCCTGCCGGGAACCGCCGCCGAACCCGACACCGCGAGGAGAGCACCCATTTCCCCGGCCCGAACGTCCTGCACCCGATGCCCGGACAGCCGCGAGTGGTGCTGCTGAAACCACTGGTCACCTCGCCGCTGATCGACGTCGGCGAGTTCTCCTATTACGACGACCCGGACGAGCCGACCGCCTTCGAGACCCGCACCGTGCTGTACCACTACGGGCCGGAGAAGCTCGTGATCGGCAAGTACTGCGCGCTCGGCGAGGGCGTGCGGTTCATCATGAACGGCGCGAACCACCGGATGGACGGGCCGTCGACGTTCCCGTTCCCGATCATGGGCGGCGACTGGGCCGGGCACTTCGACGCCATCACCGGCCTGCCCGGCCGCGGCGACACGGTGCTGGGCAACGACGTCTGGCTCGGCTACCGGGCGATGGTCATGCCGGGGGGGGTCCGCATCGGGCACGGCGCGATCGTCGCGTCCGGGGCGGTCGTGGTCGACGACGTGCCGGACTACGGCATCGCCGGCGGCAATCCGGCCAAGCTGATCCGCCGCCGCTACCGCGACGAGGATGTCGAGCGGCTGCTGGCGATCGCGTGGTGGACTGGCCGCTGGACCACCTCACGAAGCGCGTCCGCACGGTCATGGCCGGCAGCGTCGACGACCTGGCGAAGGCCGCCGCCGAACTCGCGTAGCTCGGTAACGTGGCAGGCGTGCCGAGTGAGATACCCGAGGAAGCCCGCCGAAGCACCGCGCTGTTCCTGTCCACAGTGGACCGAGCCGAACCCGGGCTGCTGACCGGTTTCTACCTGGTCGGCTCGGTCTGCTTCGGCGACTTCCACGCCCGCGGCGCCGGGCGCGGACGGCTGAGCACGGCCAGCGACATCGATTTCGTCGCGGTCGCCGAGCGGCGTCCGGGTCCGGGTGGGATATCCGCGCTGGCGCAGGCTCATGCCACCACCGTCGCCCGGTTTCCGAAGCCGCGTTTCGACGGCTCCGTGCTCACCTGGGCCGACCTCGCCGCCGGGCCCGACGACTGTCCGGACGTTCCGTGCGCGCAGGAAAGCCGGTTCGCCGCGGCGGGCCGGGACGGCCTCAACCCGGTGACGTTCTGCGAACTCGCCACCCGCGGGATCGCGGTGCGCGGCCCGGAACCGTCCGATGTGGACGTTTAGGCGGATCAGGATGCCTTGCGCGCGTTCACTGTCGACAACCTGAGCAGCTACTGGCGGCCGTGGTGGGAGAAGAACCGGCGCACCGGGGCGCTGTCGCTCGCGCTCGGGATGAGCCCGTTGTTCCCGGTGTGGGCGGTGCTCGGGGTAAGCCGCCTGCACCATCTGGTGGCGACCGGGGAACTGACGTCCAAATGCGGTGCGGGGCGATAATGCGGCACGGGAATTCGACGCGCGATGGCAGCGCATCGTCGCGGAGAGCTTGAGTTTGCGCACCGGAGGCGCGGAAGGGCGTCGCAGCTACCGAAATCCCTTGGCGCGGCGGCGCGACACCCTCGCGTTCCTGGACGCCACGATCGACGACGCGCTCGCTCTGGCCTAGCGCACGAATCGGGCCAGGACTGGCCGGAATTGCTTTCTTGCGGCCCCGCTCGGACCCACCTAGCCTCGCCTCAACCTAGCACAAAACAAGTTATGTACTAGCACAATCTGGGAGTAGCTGATGGCGGACGGGCAGGACCGCGGCGGGGTCGCGACGGACGCGGAATCGGCGGCAAAGCTGCTGCACGGTGTAGTGGATCAGCTGGTCGAGGGGTGGCGCACGCGGCCGGAACGCCCGGCGAGCCCGGCGACCGCTGACGCGGCGGAGATCCGCGCCTGGCTCGGGAGGTATCCGCTGGAGAAGCCGGAAGACCTGGCCCAGGCCGTCCCGGAGGTGCTCGCCGCGCTCGATCGCTGGACCGTGCACACCGACCACCCGGGGTATTTCGGGCTGTTCAACCCGGCCGCGACCTGGGCTGGCGTCGCCGGAGACCTCATCACCGCGGCGGTGAACCCGCAGCTCGCCGCGTGGAGTCACGCACCGTTCGCGGTCGAGGCGGAACAGCGGTGCATCGATCTGTTTTCCGGACGGCTCGGCCTGCCGGCCAGTGCGGGCGGTCACTTCACCAGCGGCGGCGCGGAGGCCAACGCGACCGCGGTGCTGACCGCGCTCACCCGCGCGTTTCCCGAGTACAGCACCGGCGGCCTGCGCGCCCTCGACGCCGCGCCGGTGTTCTACGCCGGTGCGGATTCCCACCTGGCCTGGCTGAAAATCGCCCACGCGACCGGGCTCGGCCGCGACGCGTGCCGTCTGGTGCCTTCCGAGGCGAGCGGCCGGATGGACGTCGCCGCGCTCGAAGCCTTGCTCGCCGAAGACCGGCGGGACGGCAAAGCGCCGTTTCTCGTCGTCGCCACGGCCGGGACCACCGGGGCGGGAATGATCGACCCGTTGCCGCGCATCGCCCATCTCGCGCACGAAGCCGGGCTGCGGTTCCATGTGGACGCCGCCTGGGGCGGAGCCGTCTGCCTGTCGGATCGGCTGCGCGGCGTCCTGACCGGGATCGAACGCGCGGACACGATCACCGTCGACGCGCACAAATGGCTGTCGGTGCCGATGGGCGCGGGAATGTTCTTCACCCGCGACCGGGCCGAGCTGAGTTCGTCGTTCACCGTGTCGACCTCGTACATGCCGGGCCGGGTGGACGACACCGCCGATCCGTACACGACGAGCGCTCAGTGGTCGCGGCGGTTCACCGGGCTGAAGCTGTGGCTGAGCTTGCTGGCGTACGGGATTTCCGGTTACCGCGACCAGATCGAGCACGACGCGGCGCTCGGGCAGGTTTTGCGGGACCAGCTCACTGGCGCGGGTTGGCTCGCCCTCAACGACACGCCGCTGCCGATCGTGTGCGCGACGCGTGCGGACGCACCGGCCGATCCGGCGGAATCCTGGCGGTGGCACAGCGATCTCGCGGATCGGGTCAACGCCACCGGCTCCGCGTGGGTGAGCCCGGTCCGCGTCGCGGGACGGCCGGCGGTGCGGATGTGCGTGATCAGCTGGCGTACGCGAACCGAGGACATCGCGCGGCTGCGAGAGCTTCTGGACCGGGTCTGAGCGCGATGTGGCGCCTGGCCGCGGGTGAAGTACCAGGTCGTCGCCTTTGCCGCGGCGGATCCCGCCGCGGAGAGCGCGTTCTGGGCCAGCATGCTCGGCGGCCAGCTGGAGGCGAGCAGCGATTGGCATCTGGTCACCGTGGACGGCGCGCCGCAGCTCGCCCCCGCCCACGTCCCGCCGGAGTGGCCGGACGGGCCGGCCTGGCAGCAGGTGCACCCCGACCTGGGGTCGAGGACTTCGCCGAAGCCCGCCACCAGGTCATGGCGCTCGGTGCCACCGCGCTGAAGCAGGCCGAAGGAAACCCGTCCGGGGACGACTTCCCGGCCGGACACCCCTTCTGTCTGTGCTGGCTGGTCGCCGGGCAAGCGAGCGCTCAGGCCGGGTAGCCGCGTCCGTCGCCCTGCAGAATCGAGTGCAGCGTCGCCGCGAAGTCCTCCGCTTCCGCAGGTGACAGGTTCGCGAAGGTCACCCGCAGGCCCGGCGGAACGTTGGTCCGGAACGCCTCCCCGGTCCGCACTGCCCAGCCTCGCGCGAGGAGCGCCTGCGCCACCGCGCCCTCGGCAGGCGTCGGGATCCAGCCGTTGAAACCGGACCGGCCGGACAGCGCGATTCCCCGTCGTCCCAACGCATCCGCGAGGACGCGCCGCCGTTCGCGGTAAGTCTCGCGGGCCGTGGCGAGCAGCTTGGGCGTCGCCGGGTCGAGGAGAAGGGTCACGGCCAGCTCCTGGAGAAGACGGCTTGCCCAGCCCGCCCCGACCTGCTGTCGCCGGAGCACCCGGTCCACGGTGAGCTGGTCGCCGCTCACGACGCTCAGCCGCAGGTCCGGGCCGAGATACTTGGTCACCGACCGGATCACCGCCCAGTGCCGGAACTCCCCCTTCCCGCCCACGGTTTCCGGTTCCGTGCCAGCGACGGCGGCAGCGTGGTCGTCCTCGATCAGCAGGACGTTTTCGCGGTGCTGGAACGCTTTCCGCAGTTCGGCAGCACGCTGCGGGCTGAGCGCGGCACCGGTCGGGTTCTGCGCTCGCGGCGTGAGAACACACGCCGCCGGACGCTGTTCGAGCGCGCGTCGCAGGAGGTCGGCGCGCAGGCCGTCGTCGTCGACCGGCACCGCGATCGGGCGCAGTCCCAGCGCGGACACGAGGTCCAAGACGCCGCCGAAGGCCGGGTCCTCGACGATCACCGCATCACCGGGCCACAGGTGCGCTTGCAGCACCCGCTCGATGGCGTCCATCGCGCCGCCAGCGACCGCGAGGTGCTCGGCAGCGAGACCGTCGCGTCCGAAATCGACCCGGAACCAGTCCAGGAGCGCCGGCAGAGCGCCAGATTCGCCGTAGAGCCACTGCCTTCCGGACAGCTTGGCGAGCGCGGGCCGCAACTGCGGGAGCAGCGCGGGGTCGGGGTTGCCGTCGGCAAGGTCCCGCACGCCCGGCCCGACCGGTGCGCCGAGCGCCCGGTTCGTCGGCGCGGTTCGTTCCAGCACACGAGTCCCCGCGCGGCCAGCGGCCGCGACCAGACCGCGGTTGCGCAGTGTCCGGTAGGCGGCGTTGACGGTCGCCGGGCTCACCGCGAGCCGCGCGGCGAGTTCGCGCACGGTGGGCAGCCGCGCGCCGGCCGCGAGCCGTCCGGCGGAGATGGCTCCCTCGACCGACAGCGCGATCTCGGCGGCCGTCCCACCGGACAGCGCCGCCTCCTCGATCGGGTCACTCATTCGTCTGTACTAGCACAATCCCGTGGGCACAGTGGCGCGGGTTGACCTTCAAGCCGCTTGAAGCCTGATGATGGGCAAGTGCCCGACCTGCTGACCATCGGAGCGTTCGCCCGCCGCTGCGGCCTCACCGCCAGCGCGCTGCGCTTCTACGCCGATTCCGGCCTCGTGCGACCGATCCGGGTCGACGAGGAATCCGGCTACCGCTATTACTCCCCCGGCCAGATCTCGGCCGCCCTGCTCGTCCGGCAGTTGCGAGAGATCGGCCTGCCCCTGGAACGGGTCAGCGCGGCCCTGGCCGCCGGCCCAGCCGAAGCTTCGCGGATCGTCGATGACCACGTCGCCGGGTTGGTATCTCAGGTACAGCGGGCCCGGGAAACCGCTGCGGCGGTGAAGGCCGCACTAGGCTCCGCGGCACCGGCACCGCCGGTCCGGCTCACCGGCCCGGTCTTCACCGCCGCCGCCGAGCAGGTGCTGACCGCGACGACGCAGGACCTCCCCGTGCTGAATGGCGTGCACCTGGAGGTCTCCCCTGAGGCGATCGTGCTCACCGCCACCGACCGGTACCGCCTCTCGACCCGCACGCTGGTCCCAGCCGAACCAAGCTCGTCCACCTGGACCGCGACCGTAGACGCCGACGACCTGCGGCTAGCAATGTCGTGGACGCGCCGTCAGCACGAACTGCACCTGAGCCTCCGCGCCGACGAGATCTGCTTCCAAGGCGACACCGTACGAACCTGCCGCACGCTGACCGACGACTTCCCCGACTACCGCCTGATGCTCGCGTCTCTGCCGGAAGTCCTTACGCGGGCGGTGATCTCGCGCAACGCGCTCGTGGCATGCCTGGAGCGCCAATCCACCCCGCAGATCCAGCTGAACCTCTCCGCCGCCGCGGTCACAGCCGGCACCGAAGCAATCCCCGCGAACGTCACCGGCCCGCCGATCTCGCTCTCCTTCGCCGTGAGCACGCTGCACCCGGCGATCAGCACCGCCGTCGGCCCGGACGTGATGCTGGACGTCGCGGGCCCGCACCTGCCCGTCGTCGTGCGCTCCGCCGACGACGGCGACCTGACCACCCTTGCCATGCCAGTGAAAGGAACTGCCGGATGACGGACACGATGGCCGAGATCACCGCCGCGGTCGCCCAGGGCAGAACGGGCGCGACGGACGCCGCGCGGACGCGTCTGCAGGAGCTGTGGGACGAACTAGGACCGGGCGGGGATCCGTTCTGCCGCTGCGTTCTCGCGCACTACCAGGCAGATCTGTTCGCTGACCCGGCGGAGGCGCTGGTCTGGGATGTCAGAGCCCTGGACGCCGCCGCGGCAGTCACCGACGAGCACGTCCAGGCCCACGACGCCGGGCTTCGGATCGCGGGCTGCTACCCGTCACTGCACCTGAACTTGGCCGACAACTTCCGCCGCCTGGGCTCGTTCTCCGCGGCGGCGGAACAGCTCGCGGCCGCGCGAAACCGCCAGGACGCGCTGGCCGAGGACGGATACGGCGCGATGATCCGACAGGCGATCGACGGGGTCGCGGAAGCCATCGAACGCCGGTCCACCGAACGACGCGCTACAGCGCCGGGGGCCGGATAGCCGGATGGGGTCCGGGCGGTTGCCGCGCTGGGGACGCCGCGACCGCCCGGAGGGTTACCGGATGTCGCGGACCAGTGCGCCCACGATCGCGTCCATCCGGTCCGACTGGGCCTTCGAATAGTCCGCCGTGTCGATGAACACGGTGACCGAGCGTTTTCCGTCCTCCGTCCCCGCGTTGCGGCATCCACGGCCCAGGCTTTGCCGGCCGTGGTACCGAGGGTGCAGCTGAGGCACTGCGCTGCTGGGTCCGGCGCGGCGGCGCGGGCGGACCGCGATCCGCGCGTGCGGCGCGAACTACCGCACCACCGAAGCCGACATCGACCTGGTCGCCGGCCGGCTGATCGCGCTTGCCGGAAGGCGCTGACAGAAGTCCTTTGTGGAATGCGCGGACCGGTCCCGGAATCCGCTAACCCGGGTCCTGGCGGCGAACGTAGCGTCGCTGCTGTGCCGAAAGCAGTGCACCCCGAGCGGATCGACGGCCAGACCGTCGCGATCACCGGGGCCACCTCCGGGATCGGTTTCTTCGCCGCCGCGCAACCTGCCGAACTGGGTGCCCGGGTGCTGGTCCTCGGCCGCTCGGAATCCCGGGGCCACGCGGCGGTTTCCGCGCTCCCGAACCCGCGGCAGCACGAGTTCCTCCCCCTGGACCTCGCCGACCGGACGTCGATCGCGAGCGCCGGCGACCGGCTCGGCGCGGTGCCGCGGCTGGACGCGCTCGTGCTGAACGCTGGTGTCGTCGCCGGCGCGTTCGGTCCGGGTCCGGCGCATCGGATCGGCGCGTTCGGGGTGGAGGAGATCGTCGGGATCAACCATCTCGCGCACGCGGAACTGCTGCGGCGTGCGCTGCCGGCGGTCCGGCGGGACGCCGCGATCGCCAGTCTCGGCCGCGGCGGCGAATCCATCGAGGAATTGGCGCAGCGCCTGGGTTTTTCCGAGGCCAGCGCGTTCCGGCGAGCGTTTCGCCGATGGACCGGGCAGTCCCCCGGCGACTTCCGCTAACCCGGCACCTTCAACGCCCGCATCCGCGCGTACAACGTCGTCCGCGAAATCCCCAGCGTGCTCGCCGCTCGCACCTTGTTCCCGCCAGCCGACCGCAATGCCGCGACGATCGCGTTCCGTTCCGCCCGTTCGATCGGCGCCAGCTCGTGCCCCGAAGCATCGGCCACCAGCGCGGGCGGCAGGTCCCCCGGGCCGATCGCGCCCGCCGACCGTTTGCGGATCGCCTGGCTCAGCACGCCGCGCAGTTCAGGCAGGTTCCCCGGCCAGTCGTACGAGCCGAGGATCCGCAGCGCGCCGGGCGTGATGTTGTGCGTGCGCGCGGCCCCGAGTTCGGCCAGCATTCGGGCCGCGACCTCGGGAAAGTCCGCCCGGTGCGCCAACGGCAGCAGCTCGGTGTTCTCCCCGCACGACGCGATCAGCGCCCGCTCCGGGCCGGTCAGTCCCTCGCGTGGGCCAGTGGTCAGCACGAGGTGCGGGCCGACACCTCGGGCGGCATGGGTGGCGACCAGGCCGACCAGTTCGGCGGGCAGCTGGTCCGCGCCGTCGACGCAAATGCTGCCGGTGCCGGTCTCGACGGCGGCGGTGAACTTCGCGGCCCAGGCTGCCGACCCGCCGAGCACCGCTTCCGCGCCGGTCAACGTGGTGCACGGTTCCTCGGGCACCCGCAGCCGGGCCTCGGTGGTGCGGCCGGTCCCGGGCGGGCCCGAGATGTGCACGTGCCCGGTCACCGGACCGGGCGCGGCAGCGACGAGCCGCCGCGTCCGCCGGACCTCGGTCGCGGCCAGCGGGCGGATTTCGACCAGCACCCCGCCCCGAGCGCCGGGCACCGGTTCGGCCCGGACCCGGGCGCGCTGACCGGAGCGCAGTTCGGTCTCCAGTTCGGACGGTCCGCTTGCCTCGCCGGCCAGGTTCCACAGCAGCGCGACGTCCGCGCCCTCCAGCAGATCCGCGGCGGCTTGGTTGCACAGCAACAGGTCCGGGCCGATCGCGACCACCGGCCGGGTCGGGCGGGACGCTGCCTGGAAGGCGGCCAGCAGCGACCGTTCGGACACCCGGCTGCCTTCCAGCAGCTGCCGCTCGATGTCCTCGACAGCCTTCGCGACCAGCGGTGCGAGCAGCGGATTCGCCTCGGCGGCCAGCAGCGTGATGTCGAGCGCGCCCTCCAGCCTGCGCGTGACCGGATGGAAAATCGGGTGCCCGTAACAGCTGAACCCGCGCAGCGCCTCGGCGTAGTGCTCCGCCCCGTGCACCACGATGCTCGACCGGGTTTCCAGCGCGGTGCCCGGGCCGTTCGTCCCGATCGCGTCTTCCAGCAGGCAGGTGCCGACTTCGAGGCCCAGCCGCTCGAAGCAGTCCTCGGCGGCACGGTCGGCGCTCCACCGGTGCGCGATCCGGCCGTCGTGGTCGACGAGCACCGTGGACATGGCTGTTCCGGCGAGGCGGTCGTCGAGGTCCTCCAGCACCGGCGCGGCCGCGAGCAGCAGCCGGCTGGCCGGGTCCACTTCCGCGGACCGCAGGTCGCACAGCGCCGTTTCGGGCCGCAGACCGGCGAGCGAGGCACGGCGCCAGGACTGGGCGATCGGTTCCCGCAGCGTCGCGCTGCGCGAGGACGTCATCGAGCTCACGCGGATCTCCACCTTCGTTGGTGACGCGGAGGACCATAACCATCGCTCTCCGCTGACGCTGTACAGAAGTTGAACAATTGGCGCCCAGTTCACCCGGCAAGGTGGTTGCCCACCACCACCTGCGTGCACGTGATGCGATCCGGCACGCTCTCGTTCCCTCGAAAGGGGAGGCAACGTGACTCTCAGTCACTCCGAGCCGGACACCGGGAAGGAGCGCCCGGGCGTTTCCCGGCGCGGGTTCCTCGGGTACGTCGTCGCGGCCGGGACCCTCGTCGTGGCCGCGGACGTCGGGCTCTCCACCCCCGCGGCGGCGTCGATCCCGTCGGTTCCGCAGCCGCCCGAGCTGTATGACCTCAACGACGCGCTCACCGACGCCGGGCTCCCGACGTCGCAGCTGATCACCGTCACCATCAACAAGGACGGCAGCGCCTCGTTCGAGATCCCGCGCGCCGAAGTCGGCCAGGGGATCACCACCTCGACCGCGATGATCATCGCCGAGGAACTGGACCTCCCGGTCGAGAAGGTGCACGTCACGCTCGCCCCGGCGCGTCCGGAACTGCTGTTCAACCAGCTCACCGGCGGGTCGAACACCACGGTCTCGACCTACACGCCGATCCGCGTCGCCGCCGCGATCGCCAAGCAGCAGCTGCTCGAAGCGGCCGTCATCCTGCTCGGCGGCACCGCCGAGCGGTTCATCGTCAAGGCCGGTGTCGTCACCGCGCCGAACGGCAAGTCCGCGACCTACGGCGAACTGGCGGCGAAGGCAGCGTCCAGCACCACCAAGCAGGTGCGGCTGGACCCGAGCAAGCTCAAGGGCTCCGGCGAGTTCAAGGTGCTCGGCAAGCCGCAGACCCGGCTCGACGCGCTCGACATCGTGACCGGCAAGAAGCAGTTCGCGATGGACCTCGACGTCCCCGGTGCGCTGCCGACGATGATCTGCCGTCCGCCGACGCTCAACGGCACGCCGAAGGCCGTCCGCAACAAGGCCGACGTGCTGAAGCTGCCCGGCGTCACCGACGTCGCGATCATCCCGACCGGGGTCGCGGTCCGCGCGGAGACGTTCGGCCAGTGCATCGACGGCGTGCGCGCGCTGCAGGTCGACTGGGGCCCCGGCAGCGTCGAGGGCGAGAACGACGAAACCGTGCTCGCCAACCTGCGCCGGGCCGAGCTTCCGCTGGCCGTGCCGAAGGTTCCGGTGCTGGCCAAGACGGTCGAGGCGGACTTCGAGTTCATGTTCCGCTCAAGCGCCGCGCTGGAGCCCTACTGCGCGGTCGCCGACGTCCGGGACGGCAGCGCCGAGATCTGGGCCGGGCTGAAGTCGCCGATCGTCTCCCAAGGCGAGGTCGCGCAGGCGATCGGATTGCCGCAGGGCAAGGTGAAGGTGCACGTCATCACCGGCGGCGGTTCCTTCGGCCACAAGCTGTTCGGCAACCACGCGATCGAAGCGGCGCAGGCGTCGAAGGCGTTCGGCAAACCGGTGCGGCTGATGTGGCACCGCGCCGACGAGCCGCGGCAGGGACGGCTGCACCCGATGGCCACGTCGCGGATGCGGGCCACCGTGCTCGCCGGCCAGGTGCTCACCTTCGAGCAACGGCACACCTCGGTCGAGACGTCGTTCCGGCACGGGCTCGGCGAAATGCTCACCTCGGTCGCCACGAAACTGCCGACCGGGCTGGGCAACCTCGGCGTGGCCGAGGCGGTTTTCGTGCTGAGCCAGGAAATGCCGTACAACTTCGGCGTCGTCGACCAGACGCTCACCGAGACCGACCAGCGGTTCAACACCGGCTCGATGCGCAACGTCTACTCGCCCGACGTCGGCTGCGCCAACGAGCTGATGGTGGACATCCTCGCCAGGGCGATGGGCAAGGACCCGCTGGACTTCCGGCTGGAATACCTCAAGAACGACAAGGTGAAGGGCGTCCTGCGCAAGGTCGCCGAGGTCGGCGGCTGGGGCAAGAAGATGGCCCCGGGCACCGCGCAGGGCATCGCGATCCACAAGGAATACAAGGGCGCGAGCGCCTGCCTGGTGGAGATCGACTGCCGCCCGGAGACGGTCAACCGCAAGATCCGCGACGGCGTCGGCGGCCCGCGCGTGACGAAGGCGGTCATCGCCCTCGACGCCGGGCTCGTGATCAACCCGCGCGGCATCGAGGCGCAGATCATGGGCGGTTTCGCCGACGGGCTGGCACTGGCGCTGACCAGCAGTGTCCACCTGAAGGACGGGCACTTCCTGGAAGCCAGCTGGGACAACTACTTCTACACCCGGCAGTGGAACATCCCGCAGGACTTCACCGCGATCGCGATGCCCTCCAACGGGCAGCAGCCGGGCGGCGCGGGCGAGGCGGGCGTCGCCTGCTCCGTCGCGGCCGTCGCGTGCGCGTACGCCCGCGCGACCGGGAAGGTCCCGAAGCGGTTCCCGATCAACCACGACGACCCGATCGGCTTCGAGGTCAAGTCGTTCGTCCCGCCCGTTCCCGAATCGCCGACCGACGGCCTGAGCCACACCTACTGAGGAGCACGATGAGCAAGCACACCTTCATCCTCAACGGGAAGCCGGTGTCGGTCGACGTCGACGACAACGTGCGGCTCCTGTGGGTCCTGCGCGACGTGCTCGGCGTCCGCGGCCCGAAGTACGGCTGCGGCATCAACGTGTGCAAGGCCTGCACGTCGCACTTCAACGGCAAGGCGTTCAACCCGTGTTCGGTGCGGGTGGCCGACATCAAGGCCACTGACGAGATCA
Organism: Amycolatopsis rubida; assembly: GCF_900115345.1. Taxonomy (GTDB): domain Bacteria; phylum Actinomycetota; class Actinomycetes; order Mycobacteriales; family Pseudonocardiaceae; genus Amycolatopsis; species Amycolatopsis rubida. The sequence goes on from NZ_FOWC01000002.1 coordinate 145,117, forward strand.
CCACGATCGAGGGCCTGCCGGACACCGTGAAGGCCGACCTGCACCCGATGCAGGAAGCCTGGCTGGACAACGACGTCGCGCAGTGCGGCTACTGCCAGCCCGGCCAGATCATGGCGGCGGTCGCGAAGGTCAAGGAGGCCAAGGCGAAGGGTCGCGAGATCAACGACGCCGACCTGGACGAGATCCGCAACGTCTGCCGTTGCGGGACCTACTCCCGGATTCGCGAGGCGATTAAGGCGGGGGCGGCGAGGATGTAGGCACTCGTGAGTGTTCATCCCGGTGAGAACCGGGATGAACACTCACGAGACCCCGCGCTGTCCCTGCCCCGCCGCCGAGCAGCATCACCGCCCCCAGCAGTTGCCCCGGCCCCAGCGCCTGCCCCAGCAGCACCCCCGCGAGCACGGCCGCGACCAGCGGTTCGGCCAGCGCCAGCAATCCGGCCAGCGTCACCGGCAACCCGCCGAGGGCGTGCAGTCCCGCCAGATACGGCAGCACGGTGCCGAAGACGGCCAGGATCGCCAGGGCCAGCCAGACCGGGATCGTCGCGCCGCCAAGCGCCACCGGGCCCGACGCGACCTCAAGAGTCCACAATGGACTGATCGCAATGGTCGCCACCGCGCCGATCGCCAGCCCCGCGGCGGTCATCCCGAGCGGATCGTGCCGCCGCGCCCCGCGTTCGCCGAGCAGGAAGTACCCGGCGGAACAGACCGCCGACGCCAGTCCGGCCGCGACGCCGAGGAAGTCCAGCTTCGCCCCGGGGCCGGGACCGGCGATCAGCACCAGCCCGGCGATCGCCAGCGCGATGCCCAGCCACACCGCCGCCGGCAGCCGCGTCCGCCGGACCACGCGCGCCCACAGCGCGACCAGCACCGGCGACAGGTTCACCAGCACCATCGCCACCGCGACCGGAATCCGGGACACCGCAACGAAAAAGAACAGTTGCACGCCCGCGACGCCGAGCAGGCCGTAACCGAGCGGCAGCCACAGTTCCCCGCGCCGGAACCGCAGCGCCCGCGGCCGCAGCAGTGCGACGCCGGGCGTCAGCAGCACCGCGGCGAGACCGATCCGCACCGCGGTGACCGCGGCCGGGCTCCAGCCCGCGTCCAGCACCGCCTTGGCGAGCGGACCGGAACTCGCGAACAGCACCCAGGAGACCAGGCTCAGCCCGGTCGCCCGCGCGATACCGCCCTGGCCGGTCATGCCCGCATTCTGCGTCCCTCCCCGCCACCGCGGCCACCGGTTTTCCGGAAAGGCCGTGAGGGGAACGAACCTCTGGCATCGCAGCGGACCGGGCGGGTGCGACGCGGGTCACAGCCAGGGTTGTCACATCCGGCGGGCGGCCGGCATCTCATGGGCATCCGCTTCACCACACTGGAGGATCCGATGAGCGCACGCTTCGACCTGATGAACAACGACCTCGGCAAGTCGATCGGCAAGCGGTTCGCCGGGCTGAGCATGCTGGTGCACAACTCGTCGCTGCCGAGGGCGACGCAGGAACTGGTTTCGCTGCGCGCCAGCCAGATCAACGGCTGCGGCTTCTGCACCGACATGCACACCAAGGACGCCACCGCGGCCGGCGAGACCGCGGAGCGGCTCCACCTGGTCGCCGCCTGGCGCGAGGCGAGCGTGTTCACCCCCGCCGAGCGGGCCGCGCTCGCGCTGACCGAGGAGGGCACCCGGATCGCGGACGCCGGCGACGTTTCCGACGAGACGTGGGCGCAGGCGCGCGAGCACTACGACGACGACCAGCTCGCCGTGCTGGTCGTCCTGATCGGCCTGATCAACGCGGCCAACCGGATGAACGTCATCGTGCGCACGCCTGCCGGGCTGTACCAGCCGGGCCAGGTCGCGAACGCCGGCTGAGGCGTGCGCACGGACCGCCGCCGGGCACCGGCGGCGGCCCGTGCGCTCACTCGATGCGGGCGATCGGCGCGCCCTGCTTCACCACCTCGCCCTCCCCCGCCAGAAACCGCACCACGCCGGAAGCCGGAGCCGGGACCTCCGCGTCGACCTTGTCCACCGCGACCTCCGCGATCAGCTCGCCCTCGCGGACGGTCGCGCCGTCCGTCGCGAACCAGGTGGCGAGGACCCCCTCGCCGGCCGGGTCGGTTTCGGACAGGACGGGGAACAGAACTTCGGTCATGCGCCCACCAGGTCGAGGACGGCCTGCCGGATCCGTGCCGGCGTCGGCAGCACCGCGTACTCCAGCGGACGCGCGTACGGAATCGGCACGTCCGGCACCGCTACGCGCGCGGCTGGGGCACGCAGCAGGCCCGGATCCCGCTCCACCACGCGGGCGATCACCTCGCCGGACAGGCCGAACGACAGGTAGTCCTCGTCGACCACGAGCAACCGGCCGGTTTTGCCGACCGAATCGAGAATCGTCTCGGTGTCCAGCGGGACCAGGCTGCGCAGGTCCACGACCTCGCAGTCGACGCCCTGTCCGGCGAGATCGCCGGCGACGTCGAGGGCGTGGTGCACTGACAGCGACAGCGTCACGACGGTGACGTCGCTGCCCGGGCGCACGACATTCGCCTTGCCGATCGGGACCTCGTGGTCGCCTTCCGGCACCGGACCGATCGACCGGCGGTTCTTCGCCATCCACGGCAAGCCCATGACTCCCTTGTGGAACAGGTACACCACCGGGTTGTCGTCGCGGATCGCGGCGGTCATCAATCCCTTGGCATCGGCGGGATTGCTCGGCACGACGACCTTCATCCCGGGCAGGTGCGCGAACGTTCCCCACAGGCACTGGGAATGCTGCGCCCCGTCCGAATATCCGCCGCCGACCGCCGCGGTCAGCACCATCGGCACGGACACGGCACCGCCGGATTCGTAGTGGATTTTCGCCATGTGGTTGTAGATCTGGTCCATGCAGACGCCGAAGAAGTCGACGAACATCAGCTCGACGACCGGCCGCAGGCCCTCGACCGCCGCTCCGATCGCGGTGCCGATGAAGGCGGTCTCGGAGATCGGGGTGTCGAGCACCCGGCGCGGGCCGAACCGGTCGAGCAATCCCGTGGTGGAGCTGAAGATCCCGCCGTAGGACCCGACGTCCTCGCCGAGCACGAACACCCGCTCGTCGCGGTCCATTTCCTGGGCGATGGCCTCGACCATGGCCTTCGCGGTGCTGAGTTTCCGCCCGGCGGGCGCGGAGGGTTCGGTGAGCGTCATTGCTGCTTCTCCTCGCTGTGTCGTCAGGCTCGCGCGAACACGAATTCCAGCGCGGTGGCGGGGTCCGGCTCGGGGCTCTCTTTGGCGAAAGCGATCGCCGCTTCGACTCGCTCGCCCGCCGCCGCCTGGAACCCGGCGACCTTCGCGTCGTCGAGATCGCCGTCGGCGCGCAGCTGGTTCTCGTAGGTAGGCAATGGATCTCGGCCCGGTACACCGTCCAAATCAGACCGATAGCCCTGTGCGTCGCCCTCGAAATGCCCCCACAGCCGTAACGTGTGCACCTCGATCAGGCTCGGCCCTTCCCCGGCGCGAGCCCGCGCGACGGCCTTGCCCGCCGCTTCGTGAACCGCCTCGACCGAGTTGTCCTCGACGCGCACGCCCGGAATCCCGTACCCGGCGGCGCGGTCCGCGTTCGACGTGACGCACGTGGACGCGCTGCGCGGCACCGAGATGCCCCAGTCGTTGTCCTCCACCAGGAAGACCACCGGCAGCTGCCACAACGCCGCGAGGTTGAGCGATTCGTGGAACGCCCCCTGGTTCGCCGCGCCCTCGCCGGTGACCGCGACGGCGACCCGGTCCGTCCCGCTGCGCTGGAACGCGAGCGCCTGCCCGAGCGCGGGCGGGTAGCCCTCGGCGATGATGCCGGAGCAGGAGAAGTGCACGGCGGGGTCGAACAGATGCATATGCCCGCCGCGGCCCCTGCCGAGTCCCGTTGTCCGGCCGAAGATCTCCGCGGTCATCCGGTTCAGGTCGACGCCGTGCGCGATGGCGAAATGATGCGGCCGGTGCGTCGCGGTGACCGCGTCGGCGGCGGTGAGATGCGCGCAGACGCCCGCCGCCACCGGTTCCTGCCCCGCGGACAGGTGCATCTCGCCGGGAACGAGGCCGGCACCGATGTCGAAGACGGGTTTCTTGTCGGCGTGGTACTCGCGGAGGATGGCCTCCTCGTAGGTGCGGATCAGAACCATCGTGCGGTACAGGTCCAGCCTGTCCTGCGCTTCCATGGGACCTCCCGTTCGCTCTGGAGGCCACTTTCACCGGGCGCGGCCCGCCGGACAACGGGCGGGATTTCAGATGGTGATAACGGCCCGGTTCACGGTGTGACGGCCAGGGCGCGAGACACCCGTTGGGCGGCTCGACGCAACGACTGCGACGGCGCCGAACCCAACCGCCGCGCGGGCAACGAGATCGCTACCGCGCCCAACGCGCCCGGTGTGCGGACCGTCGTCGCCAAGCACGCAGTACCGAGCAGATACTCCTCGCGATCGTTGAACACATCCCCGCTCTGCGACAACCGCTGCTCCAGCACCCGGCTGTCGGTGATCGTGTGCGGCGTGAGATCCGCCAGCCGATGCCGCGACAGGTAGTCCCGGCGGCCCTCGCTGTCGAGGCCGGACAGGATGCACTTGCCGAACGCCGTCGCGTGCGCCGATTCGTGCACGCCGACCCACAGGTCGACCGACGGGGCGGCCGGGCCGTCGGCGATGTCGATGAGCTTGATGTCGCCGTCGGAGTAGAGCGAGAGATAGGCCGCGCCGTGCACCTCGTCGCGCAGGGCTCGCAGCACCGGGCGGATCTTCGGCAGCAGCGCGTGCAGCGACGTGTGCTGGCGCAGTCCGCTGACCTGGCTGCCGAGCGCGTAGCCGTCGTCGAGTTTGCAGAGGTATCCCTCGTGGACGAGGGTGCGCAGCAGGTGGTACGTCGTGGGCAGCGGCAGCCCGACCGTGCGGGCGAGCACCTTGGCCGGCACCGGCCGCTCGCTCGCGCCGACCGCGTCGAGCAGGTGCAGCGCGCGCTGCACGGACCCGATCAAGGTCGGCTCAGCCGCCATTCCCCTCACCTCCGCGTCGCTGCGGACTCCAGCATGCGCTACCGCTCTGACCTGGGCAAGAGCAGTTCCACCGGAGGGATCACGGGCCGCCGCAGAAGGTCCGTTCCGCGACGAACGGGTCCGGCGGGACGGTCACCCCGGTCCGGTGCACAGCTCCGGTGAGGTTGGCCCAGAACCGGCCCGGCGACAGCGGCTCGCGCGTGGATCGCTGGATCTCCGCCAGGTCTCCGCAGCTCAACGCGTGCCGGGCGGCGGCGACCTGGTCGGCGGTGATGTCCGCGCGCAGGACGAAGTTGCCCGGGCTGAGAACCGGTGCCGACGGGTCCGCGTAATCCGCCAGCAGCCAGGCGTTGCTCAGCGGTTTCGAATGGCCCGGTTTCACCGTCGGGAATTCGAACCGCGCGCCGATCGGGTTGGCCAGGCCCCAGAAGTCGACGACGCCAACGTCCACCGGCGACAGGACCCCGACCGTCCCCAGATACACCCCGATGATCATGGACCTCGACGGGACGTCCGCACGCAACCGTGCGGTGAGGACCCGCTCCCGCGGATCTCCGTAGGTCAGGGTGTCCGGCCTTGCGGCGTCCTTGAGATAGGTCATCTTCGGGGTGAAGTCCGCCGACTCGGTGGGATACATCTTGCCGGTCCACGCGTGGTAGTAGCCGCGCTCGTCGTCGACGAGTCTGCTGTCTCGCGGGACGAACTGGCCGATGCTGGCGCAGAGAACCGCCCACGCGAGCAGGACGGTGCCGATCACGCGAGTGTTCTTCGCCGCCGGGAGCACCAGTACCGGCAGCATCAGCAGGAAGAAGATCGGCAGCACCATGCGCGCGTGCATGTAGTCGCCGCCGACCTTCAGCAGGTAGCCCAGCGACAGCACGCCGGCGACCACCGGGGTGAGCGTGACGATCCGATCGGTGCTGTGCCGCCGGAGGACCCCGGCGAGCAGGACGGTGCAGAGGACCAGCGGCAACCACAGCAGGTACGGGTCCACGAAATCGCCGACGTAGCCGAATCCGCGTCCCCAGAAGGATTCGCTCGCGTTCTTGGTGAGTGCGGGCATCGGCACGAGGATGCCGTAGAAGCCCATGCGGAAGATCTCGTAGCCGACCGGCAGCGCCCCGGCGGCCGCGACCGCGGCGAGGACGACTCGCCAGTTCGGCTTTGTCACCAGCCACAGCGATACCAGGAATACCGCCGCAACCAGCGCTTGTTCTGGACGCACCAGCGGGCCTAACCCCATCGTGAACGCTGCTGCGACAACGGGTTTGGCCGACGTACTGCCTCGAAAGCGCACGAGCAGCCACCAGCAGAGCGCCATCCAGAAGGTGTTCAGTCCGGTCTCCAGCCCGGACGTCGCGTACTGCCACACCGGCCGCACACCCAGCAGCACGAGGACGCCGCACGGCACCATCGCCGCGACGCGCCCGCCGTGCAACCGGATCGTCGCGCTGACCGCGAAGCCGAAGCCGGCGCCGGTGAGCAGGAGGCCGAGCATCCAGGACAGCGCCGAGGTGTCCGACTGGCCGAACACGAATCCGGCGAACGCCAGCAACCATTGCCACAGCGTGCTCGTGGAAGCCTCGGCTCGTTCGCCGAGGTTGTAGACCGGACCGTTTCCGGCGAGGATTTGCTCGACGATCCTGGTGAAGATCAGCGCGTCGTCGCAGATCCAGCGGGTGACGTAGCCGATAATGGTGACCAGAAGGACCGACCCCGCGATTATCCAGCTATTTCTTCGGCCGTTCCCGAATGCGGAATCGGGCTGATTTACGGCGCGCGGAAGCGCCCTTGGCATGGTGTCCATGAAACTCCTTGCGAAAAGAGCGCTATGCGATTTGACGGCGGTAGTCGATGATTCCGGCCGCGGTCAGCGCTGCGATGCCCGCGCCCACCAGGAAGACCTGCACCAGATCCATCGGCTCGAAGGCGCCCGCGGCCATGGTCGCGAGGAGGACAAGCGGCTGGACCAGGACCAGCGAACAACACACCGCGAGCGAGAACGACCACACCGGCGAACGTCGCCGGAATGCGAAATAGGCGGGAATGACGAGCGCTGCCGCCCACGCGAACCAGGACAGCCCGCGCAGATCCGACTCGGCGAAGGAACCGAAGTAAAACCCGGAAACCGCGACTCCGGTCAACGCGATCCGCCATTTTCGCGCGGACGGCGGCGGCGCGCCGAGATGGAATCCGGCGATCAGGAGCGGCAGCGGCAGCCATTGCGGAACGAAATAGCCAAGCAGATCAGGGCTGAAACTGAAAGAATACTGGTACAGGAACGCCGCGAACCCGGCGACCAGCACGACCCCGGCAACGCCCCGCGCGGCTCGGCGCCGTCCGGCGAAAAGGAGCGCGAGCGGTACGGCCGCGGCGGCGACCAGCGCGACGTCCTGCCCAAGCTGCTGGACCGACGGGAACGAGTAAAGCGACAGAGTGCCCTCAGCGGCGAAGGAATACAGACCATGCGTCCGCGGGTAGCCGAGCACATCGCACACGTCGTGGCCGAGGGAGACGACGCCCTTCATCACTCCCCAGAGGAGCCCGAGCAGGGCCACCAGCCGAACGGTGTCACCGAAAGCGACCACGCGCGCCGGTGCTGAGCCAGCGGCCAGCCGGGCGCGCAGCCCCAGCCCCAGCATCGCGAGCAGTTCGCGCCCTTCCGCGAGGCGACCGGCTTCCCGCGCGTCCAGCAGGGTGCCGACCATTTCGTCCTCGCGGTCGGCGCGGTACCAGCGGGGAAGAAGCCGCACCATCCGGCGGTACTGCAGCTCCGGCGCGGTCATACCGCTACCTCCGGAACATTCGCCGCCAGCCGCCGGGACTGCTCGGCCAACCGAGCGCACCGAAACCCGGGAGCGCTCATGCCCCACCCCCGAGCGCCCAGCCCCGCGCCCGCAAGACTGACTCGGCGGCAGCGGCGTTCGCGGCCAGCCGCCGGGACTGCTCGGCCAAAGTACGGCCGCCGAGGTCGGTCAGCCGGTAGTACCGACGGAGCCGGCCCTGGTGGACCTCTTCCCTGTCCCGTTCCGCCCATCCGTCCGCGACCAGCCGGTCCAGCACGCCGTACAGCGTGCCGACCCGCAGGCGGACCCGGTTTTCGGACAGCTTCTCGACGGCCTGGACGATGCCGTAGCCGTGTTTCGGCTCGTCGGCGAGCGCGGTGAGGATCAGGAAGACCTGCTCCGACATGCCTCGTTCGGTCACCCGTCCATATATATCACGTCGCGATATATGCGGGTGGGCGAAGCAAAGAACCTACCGGTCAGCGACCGCGGTCCCCTCCAGTTCGACCAGCAGCGCCGGGATCGCCAGCCGGGGCACGCCGAGCATCGTGGTCGACGCGGGGAGGGTGCCGTGGCGCCGGAAAAGCGGGCCGGCGCCGGTCGGGTAGACGTTGAGCCGGACCAGGTTCTCCAGTGCCATGCCCGTTTCGGCGAGCACCGCTTCCAGGTCGTCGAAGCTCGGCGAGATCGGCCCGGACGGACGGCTTCGCCCGGAGGCGGCTTTCCAGGATTCCCGGCACGCCGAACGGGCACTGTGGGAGCCCGCCACAGCCGCGGAAGTTTTTGCGCCGCAAGCATTGCGCGCCGCGTTGCACCAGCGCGCCACCGCGATCGCCGCCGCCCGCGCCGGGCCGGCCTGAGCCCTCGGCACCAGCACTGCCCGCACCTTCCGTAGTTGTGCGGATACCTACTCGCTGGTAAGTTACTCGCCAGTCGTGATCCACTTCATGGTTCAAAGGGGAGTCATGATCCGGAAACCCGTCCGTGCGCTGATCGCCGCCGCCGCTCTCGCGATCACGTCCGCCGTCGCGCTGCCCGCCGCGGCTTCGGCCGATTCCTTCTACAGCTACGACGGCAGCACCCCGCTCTCGTCCTACGCTCCGGGCACCGTCCTGAAAAGCCGGACATTGACCTATCACGTTTTCGGCTTCCCCACTCCGGTGCGAGCCACGCAGCTGCTCTACCGGACCGCCGACGCACAGGGCAATGCCACCGCGAACGTCACCTCAGTCGTCCGCAATCCCTTGAGCAACACCGGAAAAGCCGTCTCGTACCAGTCCGCGTACGACTCGCTCGATCCCGCGGACGCACCGTCCCGCGCGATCGCGGGCGACGTCCGGCTCGGCGGCGTGCTGCCGAACGCCGAGTCGCTGCTCATCGCACCGGCGCTCGCGCTCGGGTACAGCGTCGTCATCCCGGACACCGAAGGCCCGAGTGCCGATTTCGCGGCGGGTCCGGAATACGGCAAGACCACTTTGGACTCGATCCGCGCGGCGACGCACGCGTCCGGCACCGGAATGACCGAATCCACCAAAATCGGCCTCCTCGGCTATTCCGGCGGCGCGATCGCGACCGGCTGGGCGTCGGCGATCGCCGGAAGCTACGCGCCGGAGGTCGAGAAGAACCTCGTCGGGTTCGCCGAGGGCGGGGTGCTCGTCGACCCCGCGCACAACCTCAAGTACGTCAGCGGCAGCCCGGTCTGGTCCGGCGTGATCCCGATGGCGCTGATCGGCGTCTCGCGCAGCTACGGCATCGACCTCAAGCCGTACGCCAGCGAGTACGGCCTCAAGGTGCTCGCCGAGCTCGAGCACGCGTCGATCGTCAACGCGCTCGGCCGCTACCCCGGGCTGACCTGGCAGAAGCTGGTCAAGCCGGAGTATGCGAACCCGAACTCGGTGGCTCCGTACGTCGACGCGGTCAACAAGGTGAACATCGGCTCGGCGGCGACGCCCTCGATTCCCGGGTTCATCGCGCAGGCCGGCAACGGCGCGCTCGAAGGCACCGTCAGCAACGAACCGGGCATCGGCGGCGGCGACGGCGTGATGGTGGCCGGGGACGTCCGCGCGCTCGCGAATCAGTACTGCGGCACCGGAAACACCTCGATCAAGTACACGCAGTACGACGCACTCAGCCACGCCACCGCCGTCCCGGCGTGGGCACCGGCCGCGATCGCCTGGCTCGGCGACCGGTTCGCGGGCAAGGCCGCGCCGTCCAGCTGCGGGCACATCCCGGCGGGGAACTCGCTGGCGCCGGAGCAGCACACCGGCTCCTGAAGCGGCGGCGGCTCGGTCCGGCCTCGTGAGCGGCTCTCCCGGTTCTCACCGGGAGAGCCGCTCACGAGGCCAACTCCGCCAGCCGATCGAGCTGGCGCAACACGTCGCCGGGCTCCTCGTGGTCCTCAAGTTCGAACAGCACCCGATCGACCCCTGCCTCCGCGTAGTCCGCGAGCTTCTCCGGATCCGCCCCGTACAAGGTCACCGGCACCGGACGCCCTGCTCGCTCGCGCAGTTCCGTGATCCGCGCGCGCAGGAAGCCGATCGGGTACAGCGGCAGCGGAAGCCAGCCGTCGCCGTGGCTGAGGACCCGGTCCAGCACCTTCACCCCGACCCCGCCGATCAGCACGGGCAGCGGACGCGCGGGTTTGGGCCACGACCAGATCGGGTCGAAGTCGACGAACTCGCCGTGGAACTCCGGTTCGTCCTCGGTCCACATAGTCCGGACGGCGGCGACGTGTTCGAGCATGCGCGCGAGCGGACGCGCCGGATCGACGCCGTGGTTGGCCATTTCCTCGGCGTTCCAGCCCGGGCCGACCCCGAGTTCGAACCGGCCGCCGGACAGCACGTCGACGCTCGCCGCCTGTTTGGCCAGCGTGATCGGGTGATGCTGGCTCACCAGCGACACCGCGGTGCCGAGCCCGATCCGCTCGGTGCCGGCCGCGATGGCGGCGAGTGCGGTGAACGGGTCGAAGGTGTGCGAGTAATGCCGCGGCAGCGGTCGCGGTTCCGCCGCGCCCACCGGGTACGGGGTGAGCCGGCTGGCCGGGATGTGCGTGTGTTCGGTGAGGAACAGCGAGCCGAACCCGCGCTCCTCCACCGCCTTCCCAAGCCGCACGGGGGCGATGCCGTAGTCGGTGAGGAAGGTGACGATTCCGTGGTCCATGCGACCACCGTAGCCTAAATGTCAGTCGTATGACACTTATCTCGGCGGTGCTAGCGTGACGCCGTGCCCCGAACCGAACGCCCGCGAGCCGACGCCCAGCACAACCGGCGCGCGATCCTCGCCGCGGCCCGCACGGCCGTCCAAGGCAGCGGCGAGGTCTGGCTCGACAAGGTCGCGCAGGCCGCGGGGGTCAGCGCGCGCACGCTGTATCGGCATTTCCCTGCCAAAGACGACCTGCTGACCGCGGTGCTCGAAGACTACTTCGCCGAACAGGTGGAGCCGATCCGCCGTCGGGTCGCTGCCGAGCAGGATCCGCGGCGGGCGCTGGAAATCGTGCTGGAGAGCGGGGTCGAGGCGTTTCGCGAGCACCCGGGGATCCTCGCGCTGGTCAACGGCAACGCACTCGCCGCCGAGATCGCCGGGCGGCATCTGGGGACGTTCGGCGAGGTGCTGTCCCGCGCACAGGAATCCGGCGCGGCGCGCGCGGACCTGACGCTCGAAGATCTCCCCTGCCTGATCACCATGGTCACCGCGGTCGCGGGCGCGCACTGGCGCCGCTATCTCGCCCTGCTGCTCGATGGCCTTTCCCCGGCCGCGGCTTCCGCGCTGCCCACCGGAAAACCCTTGCCCGCGGGCTGAGCGAACCGGGCTTTTCCTCGCCGGCCAGCGAATCAGCCGCCCGAATCGGCCGATGGAATGCACGTCCCGGCACCGGTCTCGCGCGGTCGGCGACGTCCGGTTCGGCACCGTGCGAGAGGTCCGGCACACGAACCGGTTCAGTCACGGCCGGTCGGGCGAAACGGGATCAAGCGCGCGGCGGTAAAGCGTCCGAGATCTCCCGGACCAGCGCATAGGACCGTTTCCGCTCCGCGTGGTCGTGGATCGGGGTGGTGATCATCAGCTCGTCCGCACCGGTTTCGGCGATGACCGCGCGCAACGAATTCCGCAGTGCGGCCGGGGCTCCGGCAAGGACTGGACCAGGCCCGATCGCCGGGTCGACGGTCGCGTCCTCCGGCCGTGGCAACAAGATCCGCTCGCCGCGCGAACGGCTCAGCGCCTTGGCTCGAACAGACCTGGCGAGCCATTCGGCCCGGTCTTCGGTCGCAGCGGCGACCACGGCGACGCTGACCACAATGGACGGTTCGAGCGTCCGGCCGGGACGGAAGGTCTCGCGGTAGATCCGGGTCGCGGCGGCGGCTTCCGCGGGGCGGAGGTGGTAGGCGAACGCGTACGGCAGGCCTAGTTCCGCGGCGAGGCGGGCGCTTGCCGTGCCTGAGCCGAGCAGCCAGACCTCCGGCACGTTTCCTCGCGCGGGAGTCGCGCGCAACGGCTGGTCGGCGTCGGCGAAGTACTCCAGCAACTCCTTGATCCGGCCGGGAAAGCTTTCCGCCGGGCCGGGGTTCAGCGCATCGGCCGCCCGTCGCGGACCGCCGAGCGCCCGGCCGAGCCCGAGATCGATCCGGCCGGGGTGGAACGCGGCGAGCGTGCCGAACTGTTCGGCGACGACGAGCGGCGGATGGTTGAGCAGCAGGACGCCGCCCGCGCCGACGCGGATCCGTTTCGTCGCGTCCGCGACACGGGCGGCCGACACGGCGGGCGCGGCGCTCGCGACCCCGCGCATGCCGTGGTGCTCAGGCAGCCAGTAGCGGTGATATCCCAGCTCGTCGGCCAGTTCGGCGAGGTCGACCGTGCGCTGCAACGCCTCGCGCGCGGTCGACCCCGCGACGATCGGCGATGTGTCCAGCACTGAAACCCGCATCCGCGCATCATCCCGGACCGGGTGCGCCACGACAACCGGACCGCCCGCGTCTCAAGTGGACGGTCCGGCCGCGGCTTACGAGGTCTCCCGCACCGGCGCGGGCGCGACCTCCTCCTCTTCCACCGCTTCGCTCAGCTGCCAGCCGCCCCGGCGACGCAGCACCACGAGGTAATACCCCAAGGCCAGCAACGCAATCGCCGCCGTGACGATGAGACTCGGCCGCCCGATCACCGGGTCGGTCGCGTTCACGTACAGCACGAACGCCAGCGCGACCAACGCCACCACCGGCGCGATCGGGAACCCGGGCATCCGGTACTTCGCCCCCGCCGTCGCTCCGGAGCGGCGGCCCAGGATCGCGCCGAGACACAGCGCCGCGTACACGACGACGATCGACGTGCTGGTCACGACGGTCAGGATCTGCGGGTCCACAAAGCACAGTGCGGCAGCGATGAAGCCGGTCGCCAGCGTCGCGACCCACGGGGTGCCGAACTTCGGATGCACCGCGGCGAGCGCGCGGTTCATCGCCTTCGGCCACGCGCGGTCCCGGCCGCTGCTGAACACCAGCCGCGAGCTGATCAGCACGATCGCGAGCACCGCGTTGATGATGGCGAGCGCGACCGCGAGGCTCAGCACAGTGTCGAGCGTGCTGCCGCCGCGGGATTGCACGAAGTACGACAACATGTTGGGAGAGCTGAACAAAGTGCCGAGATCCGGTGCGCCCATCAGTACCGCGGTGACCGGGATCAGCTCGGCCAGCACGGTGACCCCGAGTCCCATGAGGACAGCGCGCGCCACTCCGCGTCCGGCGTCCTGGGTTTCCTCTCCGAAGTAGACAGCCGAGCCATAGCCGTTGTAGGCGAAGATCGCGATCGCGGTAGCGATCATCACCGCGCTGATCGTCGCCGGGCCGCCGCCCGGGGCGACCGGATGCGCGAGCAGGTCGGTGAACGGCCGGGCAGGCTTGGCCAGCCCGAGCACCGCGACCACGGCCAGCGCCAGCAGCTCCACCGCGAGGAAAATGCCGGTGACCCAGGCGTTCAGCTTGATGTCGAACACCGCGACGATCGCGGCGAGCACGCAGGTCACCGACGCCACGACCGCGGGCGAGACGCCGGGCAGCACCACGCTCAGGTAGGTGCCGACGCCGAGCGCGATCACCGCGACGATCAGCACCTGCGTCACGATCATGATGCCCAGCACCATGAATCCGGGCAGTTTGCCCAGCGTGCGGGCGGCGATCGTGTACTCCCCGCCCGCGCTCGGGAAGGCCGAGCCCAGTTCGGCGTACACGAAGGCCATGAAGACGCCGACCACGGCGGCGGCGAGGAAGGCGTAGAAGGCGCCCGATCCGGCGCCGGTGAGGACGCCCGGTGCGATGACGAACACCGAGGACGCCGGGCTGATCGCGGAAAGCGTGATCAGCAGCATGCCGAGGGTGCGCAACCCGCGGCGCAAGACGGGGGTGGACAACGCTGGCCTCCATCAAGTCGTTGCTCAGGTACGTTGTTTGAATGGAACTCAAATAACCAGCCGGGCGTTCAGCTAAGGCCCTCACGGTCGTCACGTCAAGACTTCAGCGGTCTCGATCCGTCCAGGGGTTGCATTTTTCGAGATTTGTTCAAAGAATCAGGGCATGGCAAGACCGAGCAAGGCCCCCGAGCGGCGGGCGGAACTGGTGGCCGCGGCACGGCACACGGTCGTCGAACGCGGCGTGCTGAACCTGAAGCTGCGCGACGTCGCGGACCACGCCGGCATGTCGCCGGGTTCCCTGTTGTACTACTACCCTTCCCTGAGCGACCTGCTCGAAGACGTGCAGCAGGAGGCCGTCGAACGCTTCTGTGTAGCGCGCGAAGCCGCTGTCGCCGCCGAGGCCGACCCGCGCGCCCGGATGCGCGCGATGATCGGCAGCGGACTGCCGAACGGCAAGAACGACGAACTGTGCGTGCTGCTGTACGAACTGGGCACCATCGCCCGCCGCGAACCGGCCTACGCCGCGCGGCACATCGCACTGTACGAACGCCAGGTCCGCGGCTACGTCGGCATCCTGGAAGCCGGTGCCGCGACCGGGATTTTCGACCTGACCGACGACCCGGTCACCATCGCCCGCAACCTCGTCACCCTCGAAGACGGGTACGGGCTCCACCTGACCCAAGCCGTCCCGCCGCTGGACCGATCCGTCGCCGAGGCGATGGTGCTGTCCTACGCGCGCGTGTCGACCCGATGCTCCCTGGAGGACCCCGCATGACCCGCGCCCGCGACCTAGGACTGGCCCTCGGCGGCAAGCCCGGCCCGCACAACGCGATCACTGACATCCCGGGCGTCGAGGTCGGATACACCACCCTGATCGAAGGCGCGTCGGTGCGGACCGGCGTCACCGCGATCCTGCCGCGCGGCCGTTCCCGGTTCGACGTGCCTTGCTCCGCAGGCACCTTTTCGTTGAACGGCAACGGAGAAATGACCGGCCGTGCCTGGCTGGCCGAGACGGGTTCGCTGACCCTGCCGGTTCTGATCACCAGCACCCACTCGGTCGGGCAGTGTCATCGGGGGACGATCGACTGGGTTGTCCGCGAACGCCCGGACGCCGCGGCGGAGTGGCTGCTGCCGGTGGTCGCGGAGACGTGGGACGGCTATCTCAACGACGTCAACGCCCCGACCATCCGGACCGGCCACGCAGTCGCCGCCATCGACGCGGCTGCCTCCGGCCCCATCGCCGAGGGTTCGGTGGGCGGCGGCACCGGGATGACCTGCTACGGCTTCAAGGGCGGGACTGGTACGTCGTCACGGGTTGTCGCGCACGGGCCGGACAGCTACACCGTTGGTGCTTTGGTGCAGGCGAACTTCGGCAGCCGTCCGGAACTCACCGTGGCCGGGTCGCACCTGGGCGTGGCGCTGGCCGACGACAATCCCATGGCCGACACCAGCTGGCTCGCCCCCGCCGGTGCGGGTTCGGTGATCGTCGTGGTCGGGACCGACGCGCCGCTGCTGCCCGGTCAGTGCACCGCGCTCGCCCGCCGGGTGCCTTTGGGGCTGGCCCGGACCGGGACCACCGGGTCGCACTTCTCGGGGGATCTGTTCCTGGCGTTCAGCACTGCCAACGCAGGTGCGCTGACCAGCCATTTCCCGCGGCCGGACGATGAGCCTTACGAGAGCATGCGGTTCATCCCGTGGGGTGCGATCGATCCGTTCTTCGAGGCGGTGGTGCAGGCGGTGGAGGAGGCGGTGTTGAACGCGCTGGTGGCCAACGAGGAGATGACCGGGCATCGGGGGCATCGGGTTCCGGCGCTTCCGTTGAGCCGCTGGCAGGAGGGGGCCTGAAGCAGGCGCGGCGGGCTCGCCCCACCGAAAAAAGCCACGCACAACGCTGCCGCCGACGCGCAAGTCGCCCCGACGGGCGGATCAGAACCGCGAGATCTCGAAGCCCCTTGATACCTCCGGTCCCCCAGTCCGGCGAACGACGACCGCCGCACGGCCGAGTCAGGGCGCACAGGGAAGTCATTGGCATCAGCAAGTCAACTCCGCAACGACATGCCCCGGCCCCGGCGCCGATGTTGCCGCTTCGAGTTGTATGCGTTGTCATGACTCACGTCCGACAAGCCGGCACCCCGCGCTGCTTGGCAGGCCGCACTTCCGGAGATCCCCGCGGGGACCGTGAGTCACAGGTGCCCGGAATCTCACCGGTCAGACGGAGACAGCACGATGCCTGCTCCGCTGCCAGCCCACGTCGCACCCTTGCCCCCATACGCCAGGATCGTATATCTTTTGAGATATCTTCCTCTCCCGACGACATCCGGGCAGGTCAACCCCCATGAGTCCCGTATCGAGCACCACCCCGCCGGAGCGGCCGGGCAAGGTCATCGCGCTTCACCTGAACTACCCGTCCCGCGCGAAGCAGCGCGGGCGGACCCCGGCGAAGCCCTCCTACTTCGTCAAACCCACCACCTCGATCAGCACCTCCGGCACCCCCGTCGAGCGCCCGGCAGGCACCGAACTCCTCGCCTTCGAGGGCGAGATCGCCTTGATCATCGGCAAGCAGGCCCGCCACGTCAGCCCCGGCGAAGGCTGGAGCTGCGTCGAGAGCGTCACCGCCGCCAACGACTTCGGCGTATACGATCTGCGGCACGCTGACGGCGGTTCCAATCTCCGCTCCAAGGGCGGCGACGGGTTCACCCCGCTCGGCCCGGCCACGATCCCCGCCGCCGAGGTCGATCCCCGGAACCTCCGGGTCCGCACCTGGGTCAACGGCGAACTCGTCCAGGACGACACCACCGAAGACCTCATTTTCGACTTCGGCACCCTCGTCGCCGACCTCTCCCAGCTGAGCACCCTCGAACCCGGCGACGTCATCCTCACCGGGACCCCGGCGGGATCGTCGGTGGTGCAGCCGGGCGACACGGTCGAGGTCGAGGTCAGCCACGGCGACCTGACCACCGGGCGGCTGGTCACGCCGGTCACGGAGGGCACCACACCGCTCCCGGAGTTCAGCGCTCAGCCCAAGATCGACGACAACCAGCGCGAGCAGGCTTACGGCGACCGGGAATCCGCGGGGCTCCCGGCGGAATTCGTGCTCACCGAGGAACTCAAGACCAAGCTCACCAGCGTAGGCACGGCAACGCTTTCCGCCCAGCTGCGCAAAAACGGCTACAACCACGTCTCCATCGACGGCCTCGGCTCCACCCGGCCGGACACGAAACTCATCGGCCGGGCGAGGACGCTTCGCTACGTCCCCTTCCGCGAGGACCTCTTCACATCCCACGGCGGCGGCTTCAACGCCCAGAAACGCGCCATCGATTCGCTCAACCCCGGCGACGTCCTGGTCATGGAAGCCCGCGGCGAAAAGGGAACCGGCACGATCGGCGACATCCTCGCCCTGCGCGCCCAGGTCCGCGGCGCGGCGGGAATCGTCACCGACGGCGGCGTTCGCGACCTGGCGGCGGTGGCGGCGCTGGACATTCCGACCTACCACTCCGGTCCGCACCCGGCCGTGCTCGGCCGCCGCCACGTTCCTTGGGACGTCGACATCACCGTCGCTTGCGGCGGCGCGACCGTCCAGCCGGGCGACGTGATTGTCGGCGATTCCGACGGGGTCCTGGTGATTCCGCCGCACCTGGCGGAAAAGATCGCGGACGCGGCGATCGAGCAGGAACGCCAGGAAACGTTCATCGCGGAGCAGGTCGCGAACGGCGAAAGCGTCGACGGCCTCTACCCGATGAACGAGCGCTGGAAGGCCAGGTACGCCCAGTGGCGCCCGTAGCCGGCGAGAGCAAATCCCAGCGCGCGTACCGCTGGATCAAGGACCGGATCGCGGACCGGACCTTCGGCCCCGGCTATCGCCTGGTCCTGGGGCAGATCGCCAGGGAACTGGACGTCAGCGTCGTCCCGGTGCGCGAAGCGATCCGGCTGCTCGAAGCCGAAGGGCTGGTCACGTTCGAGCGGAACGTCGGCGCGCAGGTGGTGATGGTCGACGAAACCGCCTACGAGCACACCATGCAAACGCTTGCCCTGGTGGAAGGTTTCGCCACCTCGCTGTCCGCCCCGAAACTGTCCGCCGAGGACATCGAGCGGGCACGGGCGGTCAACGAGCAGCTGCGCCTGTCGCTGGAGAACTTCGAGCCGCACCGGTTCACCGAGCTGAACCAGGAGTTCCACTCTGTTCTTTTCGAACCGTGCCCGAACCCGCACGTGCTCGATCTCGTGCACCGCGGCTGGCACCGGCTGGCCTCGCTGCGCGATTCGACGTTCAGCTTCGTCCCGGGCCGCGCGCACGAATCCGTGAAGGAACACGAACAACTGCTGGTGCTGATCGAGCAGAACGCCGACCCGCTGGAACTCGAACTGGCCGCGCGCAGGCACCGCACCGCCACCCTCGACGCCTACCTCGACCGGCGGGCCGCCCCGCCCGCCGAAGCTCCCTAGGAAGGACCCCACCCCATGAGGTTCCGCAGTACCCCGAACGCCATCACCGGCTCGATCGCGCCGCTGATGACCCCGTTCACCGCAGACGGCGAAGTCGACCACGAGAGCCTGGCCAACCTGGTGAACTGGCAGCTCGCATCCGGTTCGCACGGCGTCTCGATCGGCGGCTCCACCGGCGAACCCGGCGCGATGACGGTGGCCGAGCGCGCGGAGACGATCCGCACCGTCGCCAAGGCGGTGGACGACAAGGTGCCGTTCATGCCCGGCACCGGTTCGGCGAAGCTCGACGAGACGCTGGAGCTGACCGCCGAGGCACGCGACGCGGGCATCGACGCCGCGCTGATCATCACCCCGTACTACGCGCGGCCCACCCAGGAAGCGCTTTACCGCTGGTACGCCACGGTCGCGAAGGAATTCCCGGACCTGCCGATCGTCGCCTACAACGTGCCGAGCCGGACCTCGGTCGACCTCGCGCCGGAGACGGTCGCGCGGCTGTTCCGCGATTTCGGCAACTTCGTCGGGATCAAGGAGACCACCAAGGACTTCGAGCACTTCTCCCGCGTGCTTCACCTGTGCGGCAAGGAATTGCTCGTCTGGTCGGGCATCGAGCTGCTGTGCCTGCCGCTGCTCTCCCTCGGCGGCACCGGTTTCGTGAGCGCCACCGCCAACATCGCCCCGGCCGCCAGCGCCGAGATGTACCGCGCGTGGACCGAAGGCGACTTCGACCGCGCCCGCGAGATCCACTACGGCCTGCATCCGCTGGTCGACCTGCTGTTCGTCGAGACCAACCCGGCGCCGGGCAAGTGGGTGCTGGAGCAGCGCGGCCTGATCAAGTCGGGTTTCGTGCGGCCGCCGCTGATCACCCCGACCGAACCGGGCATCGCCCGGATCACCGAACTGATGCGCCAGGGCGAGCAGTACCTCTCGCCCGTCGACGGCTTCACCGTGGAAGGAAAGTGACCATGACCGCGCACTACGTTCCGGAGAACCTGCCGGAGCACATCCGCCACTACATCGGCGGCGCGCCGGCCGACAGCGTCTCGGGCGAGACCTTCGAGGTGCTCGACCCGGTCACGAACAAGCCGTACATGACGGCTTCGGCGGGCAAGGCCGAGGACATCGACCTCGCCGTCGCCGCGGCGAAGGAGGCGTTCGACCACGGGCCGTGGCCGAAGCTGCTGCCGCGGCAGCGCGCCCGGATCCTCAACAAGATCGCCGATCTCGTCGAGAGTCGCGACAAGCGGCTGGCCGAGCTGGAAACCTTCGACACCGGCCTGCCGATCAAGCAGGCGCTCGGCCAGGCGCAGCGCGCCGCGGAGAACTTCCGGTTCTTCGCCGATCTGATCGTCGCGCAGGCCGACGACACCTATCAGGTGCCCGGCAAGCAGGTCAACTACGTCAACCGCAAGCCGGTCGGCGTCGCCGGGCTGATCACGCCGTGGAACACGCCGTTCATGCTGGAGAGCTGGAAGCTCGCGCCGGCGCTGGCGTCCGGGTGCACCGTGGTGCTCAAGCCCGCCGAGTTCACGCCGCTGTCGGCGAGCCTGTGGGCGGACATCTTCCGCGAGGCGGGCGTGCCGGACGGAGTGTTCAACCTCGTCAACGGCCTGGGCGAGGAAGCGGGCGACGCGCTGGTCAAGCACCCGGACGTCCGGCTGATCTCGTTCACCGGCGAAACCACCACCGGCGAAACGATCTTCCGCAACTGCGCGCCCGGCCTCAAGGGCATGTCGATGGAGCTGGGCGGCAAGTCCCCGGCCGTCGTGTTCGCCGACGCGGACTTCGAAGCCGCACTGGACTCCACGCTGTTCGGCGTCTTCTCGCTCAACGGCGAGCGCTGCACGGCGGGCAGCCGGATTCTCGTCGAGCGCCCGATTTACGAGGAGTTCTGCGCCCGGTACGCCGAACGCGCCCGCGACATCGTGGTCGGCGACCCGCACGACCCGGCCACCGAGGTCGGCGCCCTGGTGCACCCGGAGCACTTCGACAAGGTGATGAGCTACCTCGAAATCGGCAAGACGGAAGGGAAACTGCTCGCGGGCGGCGGCCGTCCGGAGGGCCTGGACACCGGGAACTACGTGGCCCCGACGGTGTTCGCCGACGTGAAGCCGGACGCGCGGATCTTCCAAGAGGAGATCTTCGGCCCAGTCGTGGCGATCACGCCGTTCGACACCGACGAGGAAGCCCTCGAACTGGCCAACAACGTCAAGTACGGCCTGGCCGCCTACGTCTGGACCGCCGACCTGACCCGCGCGCACAACTTCGCGCAGAGCATCGACGCCGGCATGGTCTGGCTGAACTCGCACAACGTGCGCGACCTGCGCACGCCGTTCGGCGGGGTCAAGGCGTCCGGCCTCGGCCACGAAGGCGGCTACCGCTCGATCGATTTCTACACCGAACAGCAGGCCGTGCACATCACGCTCGGCGACGTGCACACGGCGCGCTTCGGGGCCGGGAAGGACAAGGCATGACCACGACCCCGCCGGACGTCATCCGCTGTGCCTACGCGGAACTCATCGTCAGCGACCTGAAAACGTCGCGAGAGTTCTATGTGGACATTCTCGGTCTCGTGGTGACCTATGAGGACGACGAAGCGGTCTACCTGCGCGCGTTCGAGGAATACCTGCACCACTCGCTGATCATCCGCAAGGGCGCGGAGCCGGCGCTGTCCGTGCTCGCCTACCGGGTGCGCGGCGAAGCCGAACTCGACGTCGCCGAGGCGTACTACCGGGAACTCGGTGTCGAGGTGCGCCGCGTGCCGGCAGGCACCACGCGCGGCATCGGCGAAGCGGTGCGCGTGCTGGACCCGCTCGGCTTCCCGATCGAGTTCTTCTACGAGGCCGAACACGTCGAGCGCTTCACCCAGCGCTACGACGTGCACGGCCCGGGTGCGCTGGCGCGGCTGGACCACTTCAACGTGAACACGCCGGACGTCCCGGCCGCGCGGAAGTACTACGAGGGCCTCGGCTTCCGGGTGTCGGAAGACATCGTGGACGACGAGGGCACCGTGTACGCGGCGTGGATGTTCCGCAAACCGACCGTGCACGACGTCGCGCTCACCGGCGGCGCGGGCCCTCGCCTGCACCACATCGCGTTCGCGACCCATGAGCGGCACCAGATCCTGCACATCTGCGACCACCTCGGCGCGGTGCGGAAATCGGACCAGATCGAGCGCGGGCCCGGACGGCACGGCGTGTCGAACGCGTTCTATTTGTACGTGCGTGACCCGGACGGGCACCGGATCGAGATCTACACCCACGACTATTACACCGGCGACCCGGACAACCCGGTGATCAGCTGGGACGTGCACGACAACCAGCGCCGCGACTGGTGGGGCAATCCGGTGGTGCCGAGCTGGTACACCGAGGCCTCGCGGGTGCTCGACCTCGACGGCAAGCTCCAGCCGGTCGAGGAACGCACCGAAACGAAGGAAATGGACGTGACCATCGGCGCGGACGGGTTCTCCTACACCCGCGCCGCCGGGGCCGAGCAGGGTTTCAAACTGGGCGAACAGGTCTAAGGTGCGTCCCGTCGGTGAAGGACGCCTTGCGGGAACCTGATTCCCGCGAGGCGTGCTTCACCGACCGTCAGCAGCGGTACCGGCACTTCGACGGAGAGGTGACATGATGACGGCAATCTTGCAGACGCCGACCACGGTCGCGCAGGACTTCACGGAGTTCCGGTCCGCTGTCCTGCGATCGTTCGTGCCGCTGCAGGTGAGCACCGAGCACCGCGACCGCTTCCACGGCAGGCTCCGCACGCACGAGGCGGGCGAGATCGCGCTCACCGAGATCACCGCGTCGCCGCACGCGGTCGAGCGCACACCGGAACTCATCGCCCGCGCCGACCGGCCGTGCTACAAGCTGAGCGTCATGCTGGCCGGCACCGGCATCCTCACCCAGGACGGCCGCGAAGCGGTGCTGCGTCCCGGCGACGTCGCGCTGTACGACACGAACCGGCCGTATTCCCTGGTGTTCGAAGAGAATTTCCGGACGCTGGTGCTGATGTTCCCGCAACAGCAGGTCGACCTGCCGCGCGATCTGGTCGGCCAGCTTACCGCGGTGCGGATGTCCGGGCGCGAGGGTGTCGGCAACGTCGTGGTGCCGTTCCTGGCGCAGCTGGGCGGGAACCTGGACGTGCTGACGAGCCCGGTCGGGGTGCGGCTGGCCCACAACGCGGTCGACCTGCTGACCACGATGCTGGCCACCGAACTCGACCTGGACCGCGCGGCCGCCGACCCGCACCACGACCTGATGCGGCGGATCCGCAGCTACGTCGACGCCAATCTTTCGCGGTCCGATCTCGGCCCGGCGCAGATCGCCGCGGAGCACTACATTTCGACGCGGCATCTGCACGGGTTGTTCCAGGAGCAGGGGACGACGGTGGCTGGGTGGATCCGGCAGCGTCGGTTGGAGCATTGCCGCCGGGATCTGCGGGATCCGCTGCTGGCGGCCCGTCCGGTCGCGGCAATCGCGGCGCGGTGGGGATTTGTCGACGCGGCGCACTTTTCGCGGGTGTTCCGGGCGGCTTTCGCGCAGTCGCCTAGTGAGGTGCGGGCAAGGGCGTCGTGAGTGGCGATCGCGGTGAGAACCGGGATCGCCACTCACGAGGCCCCTAAAGCCGCGCCCCGCCCAACCGCCGCACCATGCCGTCACGACAGCCCACTCCCACACATCCGCCGCCCCCGCTCACGTAAGCCCCCGCTCCCGCGTCGCGGCATCCGCGGCCGCACGCCCGTTGCCCACACACAAGAGACGAGGCGGCGCAGCCGCAGCGAGGCGGGCGGCAGAGACGTCGTGAGTGGCGATCCCGGCGAGAACCGCGGTCGCCACTCACGAGGGGTTGACCGCGAGCGTCCGGCAGTTGCCCGCCAGCGCATGAACGTTCGCTCACGGGCCAGGGCGCGGCGAGCATGATGGGCATGTCCGACCCTTCCCCTGACGAATGGCGCACCTACGACGAGTTCGCCGCCGGGATCGACACCTACCGGCTGCCCAACGCGGACCTCACCGGGCGGGAGCTCACCGTCACCCTCGATGACGGAACGAAGCTCGAGCTGCGGTTCCTCGACGGCGAACGGCTTACCCGCGACGGCGTCGAGGACCCGTACGACGCGGTCGCCGTGCGTCCGGACGTCTTCTTCGTGAATCTGCCGCTGACCAGCGTCGAAGGCGAGGCCCTCACGATCGTCTACTCGACCACCACGCACCGCGCGATGACCGTGCGTTCGGTGATCGGCGACGAGGACGTCGAAGGCACGCCGCGGGTTTCGCAGACCTTCCACGCCGGCACCACCGACGGCGGCGAGCCGGCTGGCGAGGCGCCCGGTCCGTCGCGGGACCTCATCGGCAAGCGCAACGTCTACCGCTACAGCCCGAATCACCTGTACGAGCACGTTTACCTCTCCTCCGAACGTTACTGCTGGCAGTGCGTCGAGGGCGTGCAGCGCGGGCACGGCGACGTGGACATGTCGACCGTCTGGAAGTTCGCCGACGGCCTGTACCTGTTCTGCTTCCGGGAGTTCCGGATCGCGGTGGCCAGCGTGTGGCTGCACGACCTCGGCTACGACCTGCGCACCACCGGCGTTTTCCTCGGCATCACCGGCGACGGCCGGTCCGAGCATTCCCGCGCGGGCGGGCACATCTACCCGCTCGGCTCGATCAGCTACCCCGACGTCCAGCCTGTCTAAGGAGTCTCTCCGTGTCCAATGTGGACGTTATCACCGCGCACTACGAGGCGAGCGACCGCGGCGACCTCGAGGGCATGCTCGCCCCGATCGGCCAAGAGACCACCTGGACCGAGGCCGCCGGATTCCCCTACGCGGGCACCTACACCGGCCCGGACGAGGTGCGGCGCCACGTCTTCGAGGCGATCGCCCGCGACTGGGACGGCTACCAGTTCTCCCTGTCCGCACTGCTGGACGCCGGCGATTCGGTCGTCGGGCTCGGCACCTATTCCGGCACGAACCGCAAGTCCGGCAAGGCTTTCACCGCGCGCGTGGCGCACGTGTGGAAGTTCGACGGCGGCAAGGTCGCGAGCTTCGAGCAGATCGTCGATTCCGCCCCGGTCGCCGCGGCGACCGACTGAGTCCCCCGCGAAACGGCGGTGCCGGTCCTTCCCCCGGCACCGCCCCCTTCTTCCCTCCCCTCTGGTCACTGCGGACCGGAAAGCCGAGCCATGATGAGAAAGTTCCTGCCCGCGCTCGCCTCGGCCGTGCTCGTCACGCTGGTCGCGGCGGGCTGCGCGGGCACCGCCGATCCGAACGGACCGATCGTGGTCGGCTCGGTCAACGCGTTGAGCGGACCCGCCACCTTCCCGGAATCCTCCCAGGCCGCCAAGGCCGTCTTCGACGCGGCGAACGCGGCGGGCGGCGGGCGCGGGCGCAAGATCGAATACCACGCCATCGACGACAAGGGCGACCCGGCCGCCGCCGCGGCCGCCGCCCGCGAGATCGTCGGCGGCGATCAGGCGGTGGCGCTGGTCGGCTCGTCCAGCCTCATCGAATGCCAGATCAACGCCAAGTACTACCAGCAGGAAAAAGTCCTGTCCCTCTCCGGAATCGGCGTCGACCCGTCGTGCTTCACCAGCCCGAACATCGGACCGGCCAATGTCGGGCCGTTCCACGACATGACGCTGACCCTGCTGTACGGCTCCGAAGTGCTGCACCTGCAAGACATGTGCGCGTTGCTGGAAATCGCCGGGAACACGTTGCCATACTATCGCGCGGCCATCGACGAATGGTCGAAAATCACCGGCAAGAAACTGAAGTACGTCGACGCGACCGTGCCGTACAACGGTTCCGACTACACGCCCTACATCGTCAAGGCGCGCGCCGCCGGATGCAAAGCGGTGACGGTCAACCCGGTCGAGCCCGACTCGATCGGCCAGCTGAAAGCCGCGCAGGCACAGGGCTGGAAAGACGTGACCTGGCTGCTGCTCACGAGTGTCTACAGCGAACAGTACGCGAAGGCGGTTTCCGAAGCGGGCAAGGGCGTTTACGTGCCCGCCGAGTTCTACCCGTTCACCGACCCGTCGAGCCCGCGCACCAAGGAGTGGCGGGATCTCATGATCCGCAACAACATTCCGCTGACCTCGTTCAGCCAGGGCGGTTATCTCGCGGCGAAGTACTTCCTGAAGGTGCTGGAAGGCATGCGGGGCGACATCACGCGGGAATCGGTGACGAAGGCGCTGCGCGAGATGAAACCGATCTCCGATCCGATGGTCGGCACGCCGTACGTGTTCGGCCCCGGGCAGACGCACCACGACAACACCGCGGGCTGGCCGGTGAAGCTCGCCACGGGCACGAACCGGTGGGAGATCGCCGGTACCGACTGGCTGCGGATTCCGCGGCGCTGACCCGCTCGGGAAAGAGGAGACTGCAATGGTGCAGGGAGCGCTGGCCGGGCTTGCCGCCGGCGGGCTTTACGCGGTGCTGGCGGTGTGCCTGACGCTGATGTCGCGGCTGGTCCGGGTCGTCAACTTCGCCCAGGCGGCCACCGGCATGTTCGGCAGTTACGTCGGAGTGGCCCTGTCCGTCCACGGCGGACTGCCGGAATGGCTGGCGGTGCTGCTCGGCGTGCTGCTGGGCGGGGTGCTGAGCGTGCTGATCGGCTGGGTCGTCTCGACCTGGCTGGCCGAGGCAGGCACCGGCACCCGCTCGGCGGTCACCGTCGCGGTGCTGCTGCTGTTGATCTCGTTGTCGTTCATCCTGTTCGGCAACAAACCGCAGCCGTTTCCGGCGTTGCTGGTCGGGCCGGCCTTCACCGCCGGCGGCGTGGTGATCAGCCAGGTGACGGTCGTGACCGTCGCGCTGGCGGTGGTGATCGCCCTCGCCGCGCGGCTGATCCTGACCAAGACGCCCGTCGGCATCTCGCTGCGCGCGTTGTCGGAACGCCCGACGACCGCTGAGCTGCTGGGCATCCCGGCGAAACGGCTCAGCGCGGCGGTCTGGGGCGCCACCGGCCTGATCAGCACCGTCATCATCGTGATCGTCGCCCCGTCCCAGTCGAACGACGCCACCTCGCTGGCCATGCTGGTCGTGCCCGCCGCCGCGGCGGCCCTGCTCGGCGGGTTCCGCCGGCTGGACCTCGCCGTCGCCGGCGGACTCGTGCTCGGCATGCTGCAGGGCGCGCTCGCGCAGGTCGACCAGCTTTCGGTAGTGCGGAATTTCGTCCCGTTCCTGGCCATCGTCGGCCTGCTCGTGTGGTCTCAGCGCAAGGAGGTGTGGGATGCAGCTCGCTGACCGGGGCGCGGTGCCCCGCTTCGGAACCCCACTGGTCGTCGCGGTGGTCGCGGTAGTGGCCGGAATCGGCCTGACCGTCGGTCTCAACGGCTACTTCGCCTACCTCGGCGTGAGCGTCGTCGTGGCCGCGATCGCCTTGCTCGGCCTCGGCGTCGTCACCGGCAGCGCCGGCATGATCTCCTTGTGCCAGCTGACCTTCGGCGCGATCGGCGCGTGGGTCGTCTCGGCGCTGAACGTCGCCAACGCTCCCGGCGGCTTTCTGTTCTGGCTCCTGCTGGGCGGTCTGGCGGCAGGCGTCGTCGGTGTCCTCATCGGACTCCCCGCGTTGCGTCTGCGCGGGATCAACCTGGCGGTGGTGACGCTCGGCCTCGCCGCGGCCGCCGACGTCACCCTGGTGGAAATCCAGTTCCCCGGCACCACGGACGGCGTTTCGGTAGACCGTCCGTCGTTTGTAGCTGACGACAACGCGTACTTCCTCCTGTGCGTCCTCGTCCTGATCGTCTGCGCCTTGCTCGTGCACTTCCTCCGGCGCGGTCCGTGGGGCAGCAGCTGGGCCGCGGTGGCGTTCTCCGAACGCGGCACCGCCGCGGCAGGCGCCAGCGTCCGAATGGCCAAGCTGTCGGCCTTCGCGGTCAGCGCCACCCTGGGCGGTCTCAGCGGCGGCCTGCTTACCGCACAGGTCGGGTTCGCTTTCCCGACCAGCTTCGCCCCGCTGCAGTCGCTGGCGTTGTACGTGCTGGCGATCATGTCCGGCGCGCACTTGATTGACATGGCAGTGTTCGGCGCGGTCCTGTGGGTCGCGGTGCCGGAGCTGTTGAAGCGATGGGGAGTCCCGCAGGACTGGGGCTACGTCATCTTCGGTCTGCTGGGCCTCCAGGCGCTGGCCGGACGCGGCAACCTGGGCACGGCGATCCGCGAGTTGCGGCGTCGCCGCTCCAGGGCCAGCGCCGGGGTGCGGATCACTGCTCTGGACGAAGAACCTCCGCGGCTGCCGCCCGGCGAACCGGTACTGGTGGTCCGCGGCCTGAGCGTCACCTTCGGCCAGGTGAAGGCACTGTCCGGAGTGGACCTGGCCGTTCCCAAGGGCGGAGTCCTGGGCGTCATCGGCCCGAACGGTGCGGGAAAGTCCACTTTGGTCGACGCCATCAGCGGCTTCCTGCCGCAGGCTGAAGGAATCGCAGAACTGGCCGACCGGCCGCTCACCGGCAATCCGACGCAACGAGCCCGCTCCGGTCTGCGCCGGACGTTCCAGCAAGACCGGGTCCCGGCGGGCTTGACCATCGAGGCGTACGTCCGCTTCGTGGCTCGCCGTCGCCCGGACGCCGCCGAAGTCGCTGCCGCGCTGGAGTTCTTCGGGTGCCCGCCGGCCGCGACGCCGCTGGAGCGGGTCGACGTGGGTGCGCGCCGCCTGGTCGAGGTCGTCGGGCACCTCATGGCCAAGCCCCAGGTGCTGCTCCTCGACGAACCGGCGGCGGGTCTCCCGCACGAGGAACACGTCGCGTTCGGCGAACGCCTGCGGCAGGTCCCGGCCAGGTTCGGCGTCTCGGTGCTGATCATCGAACACGACCTGGACCTGGTCCGGTCGGTCTGCGACACGCTGACCGTGCTCGACTTCGGCGAGGTGCTGGCGAGCGGCCCGCAGGCGGAAGTGCTGGCGGATCCGGCGGTTCTGAAGGCCTACCTCGGCGAAACGGAGATGCTGTGAGCACGCTGCGCATCGAAAACCTGACCGTCACGCGCGGCGCGGGCCCGGTCATCTCCGACGTCGGCCTGACGCTGGAACCGGGCAAGATCACCGCGCTGGTGGGCCCCAACGGGGCGGGCAAGACCAGCCTGCTGGAAGCCCTGTCCGGGGTGATCCCCGCGGCGACCGGGACTATCCACGTCGGACACACCGACGTCACGAAACATTCGCGGGTGGCCAGAGCGCGACTGGGACTGGCGCACGTCGAGCAAGGACGCGCGGTCTTCGCCAGCCTGACCGTCCTGGAAAACCTGCGCCTGACCGCCACCACCCCGGCCGGCGTGGAAGAAGTCCTCGCCCTCTTCCCGGAATTGGAGAAACGCAAGAACTCGCCCGCCGCGCTGCTGTCCGGCGGCGAGCAGCAGATGGTGGTCCTGGGCCGGGCTTTCGCCGCGAAACCGAAGTTCCTGCTCATCGACGAGATGTCGCTCGGCCTGGCTCCGGCCGTCTTCACCAGGCTTCTCCCGGCGGTCACCGAATTCGCCAGCGCGGGCGCGGCGATTCTCCTGGTGGAACAGTTCACCCACCTGGCGCTGAAAGTCGCGCAGGAGGCCCTGGTCGTCTCCTCCGGCAAAGTCACCTATGCCGGGGAGTCGCAGCCCCTGCTGGACCACCCGGACACGCTGCACCAGGCGTATCTGGGCACCAACTGAACCGGGGAGCGGGCGGCCGCGGTGGGGCGCCCGCTCCCCGGGGGGACTCAGCCCTTCCGGATGGTCATCTTGGCGATCCGGTCGCCGTCGACGTCGAAAACGAACTTCGAACGGCCGTTGGCGTGGTTGCTTCGCCAGTCCCCGACGACGGTGACGACGTCGCCGGAAACCGTGCTTTCCTCCGGGGTCAGGACACCGCGCGCGCCGATGAATTCGACGTCGCTCCATCTCTTGATCTCAGCTCGTCCGGTGAATAACCGGCCCCAGTCGTCCACCACCCCGGTCTCGGCGAACGCGTCCAGGAACGCGCCCTCGTCGTGCAGGTTCACCGCGGTGACGAACGACGACACCGGTTCGGGAATTTCCACCTCTGACATCGAGAATTCCTTGCTGTCGTAGCGAAAATCAGCGCGTAGTGTAGCCGCCGTTGGCGAAAATCGTCTGCCCGGTGATCCACCAGCCCGACGTCGCCAGGAACGTCACGATCGGCGCGATGTCCTCGATCTTCGTCAACTGCCCGCCCATCGCCTGGGACTGGTGGAATTCCACCCGCTCCGGGGTTTCCTGGCCGTAGAAGAACGGCGTGTCCATCGGGCCGGGCCCGACCGCGGTGACCGAGATCCCGCGCGAGGCGAACTCCTTGGCCGCGGCGCGGGTGAAGTGCTCGACCGGGCTCTTGCCGCCCGCGTAGGTCGAGTACCCGTCGGTGAACGCGGCGAGCAGGCTGGTCACGATCGTGATGATCTTGCCGCCGTCGGCGACGTTCTTGCCCGCCTCCTTGATGAAGAAGTACGCCGCCTTCGAGTTGATGTCGAACATCGAGTCGTACTCGTCCTCGGTGGTCTCGGTGATCGGCTTGCGCAGCACCTTGCCCACCGTGTTGACCGCGACGTCGATCTTCCCGAGCGCCGCTTCGGCGGCGGAGAACAGCTTCTCCACGTTCGCCGGGACGGTCAGGTCGCCGGTCAGCACGACACCCTTGCCGCCCGCCGCCTCGACCGCGGCGAGCGTCTCCTCCGCCTGCGGCCGGGTCGAGGAGGAGTTGTAGTGGATCGCCACGTTCGCGCCGGCCTCGGCGGCCTGCCTGCTGATGAGCCCGCCCAGGTTCTTCGCCCCGGCGGCGACCAGGACGTTCTTGCCCTTGAGGGTGTGGTCGGTCATGAGGACCCCTCCATCTCTTTATCGCTGATATGCGTCACTGTATCAGTGCAACAGCGGCTACCATAGCGGTGTGACACAGATTGCGAACGCGGATACACGGACCCGGCTCCTGGACGCCGCCGCCGAGCAGGTCGCCGCGACGCCGGGCGAGGACATTTCACTGCGCGCGATCTGCGCCCAAGCCGGGGTGAAAATGCCGACGCTCTACCACTTCTTCGGCAGCAAACAGGGCCTGCTGGACGCGGTCGTCGAGCGCGGCTTCGACCTGTACCTGGCGGAGAAGGGCGCCCACGAGCCGTCCGGCGACCCGATCCAGGACCTGCGCGACGGCTGGGACGCCCACGTCGCGTTCGGAATCGCGAACCCCGGCTTCTACACGCTCATGTACGGCCAGGTCCGCCCCGGCCACGCCCCCGAGGCGCAAGAACGCCCCAGCGCGATGCTGCGCGCCCTGACCCGAGCCGCCGCCGGCCAGGGACGCTTGACCGTCCCGCCGGACCAGGCGGCCGCGCACATCCTCGTGGCGAACATCGGCGTCACGCTGCGGCAGATCATCCTCGCCGAAGAAGACCGCCCGCTGTCCGTGGCGGTGCGGGAAGGCGCGATCGCCGCGATCACCGGAACCTCGGCGACCGGCGACCGGCACGCCGAAATCCACCGCGTACTGGAACACGCCGCGGCCAACCCGGAGATCCTGGGCGCGGCGGAAACACAACTGCTCACCAAATGGCTGCGGACCCTGGCTGAACCAACCTGAGACACCCCAACACCGCACCCCGGCATTGCCCGGGCGGGAGCGGAGAACAGCCCGGTGCGCAATCAGGTCGAGAGGCGCCTACGCCCCCATCCCGGCCCGCTCGAACGCCAAGGTAGGCAAATCAACAGCATGCGCCCCGCCATCGGCGACCACCACCGCCCCAGTAATATAAGAAGACTCCGAAGACCCCAGGAACCGCACAAGAGAAGCGATTTCCTCCGGCTCGGCAGGACGCCGCAACGGAACCTCGGCAGTCACCCGCCGGTACCCCTCGTCATGCCCGCCGGCAAACCCGGCCGCCTCGGCGAACTGCTCCATCTCCCCGTCCGCCATCGGCGTCCGCACCCACCCCGGACACACAGCATTGGCCCGGACCCCCCGCGGCCCGTAATCCCGGGCAATAGAGCGAGTCAGCCCGATCAACGCGTGCTTGGCCACCGTGTACCCGGCGACATTGGGCCCGGCGAACAACCCAGCCAGCGAAGAAACAATCACGACCTGCCCGCCGCTCTCCACCAAGGAAGGCAACGCGGCCCGGCACAACACGAACGCGCTCGACAAATTGGACCGAAGCGCGATCTCCCATTCCTCGTCCCCGGTGTCCACCACCGAGGACAGCCCGTGCCCGCCGGCATTGGCCACGATCACGTCCAGCCGCCCGTATTTCGAGACGATTTCCGCGATCGCCGCCTCCGCGTCCTCCCGGACGCTGGCGTCGCAAGCGATCACGTGCGCACCAGTCTCCGCAGCGACCTTCTCCAGCGGCTCGCGCCGCCTGCCCAGAACCACGACCTGTGCGCCTTCGCCTGCGTACCGCCGAGCAACCGCAGCCCCAATGCCCGTCCCTCCGCCGGTAATCGCCACGACCCGCGTGTCTGCCATCGTCATTTCTCCCTTTCAAGCAGGAAACCCAGACCGAGCCGAATAGCCGAAGTCGGCGAGCAAGGCCTGTCCGTTCACCGTCCGCGCCCGCGCGGAAGCCAGATACACCACCTGCTGGGCGACCTCGTCGGCCGCCTGGACCGGGAATCCCGGTTCGTCCAGCAGCTCGCCCAAATCCCCGCGCGCCATCGGCGTGTCCACCACCGACGGGCACACGCAGTTGACCCGGACGCCGTCGAACTCGACCGACAGCGCCCGCGTCAACGACACCACCGCGCCCTTCGACGCGCAGTAGGGCACCATCCCGGGCGCGCACACGAAGGCCGAATCGCTGGCCAGGAAGACGATCGAACTCCCGTCTCCCAGCCAGGGCCGAGCGTGCTTCGCGACCAGAAACTGCCCCAGCACGTTCACCGCCATGACCGAGGTGAAGTCCGCCGCGCTGGTCTCCGCGAGCGGCCGGCCGACCGGCCCGGAGATCCCGGCGCAACCGACTACCACGTCGATCCCGCCGAAAGACTCGGCCACGAGCCGCACCGCCGCGGCGACCTGGTCCTCGTCGGTGATGTCCGCCCGCGCCGCGACGACGTCCCCCGGCAACGACGGCGGCCGGACCCGGTCCAGGATCCCGACCCGCGCGCCCTCCGCCAGGAACGCCCGCGCGCAGGCCAGTCCGATCCCGGACGCGGCCCCGGTGATCAGCACGGCCTTGCCGTCGAGGTCGAGTCGCATCCGGCAATCCTGCAACAACGGCTCCGCCGGGGATTGGCACCGAGTGCATCCTTGTTGTCAGCGGCCGCACGACCCCCGGATCCCGGCTACCGCTGCCCCCGGTGCAGCGCGAACACTGCGGCGAGGAGCGCGAAGGGACACCATGAGCAACGCACACCCCCACCCCCTTGACCCGCTGACCGCCGACGAGCTCGCCACAGGCCGGGCAGTGCTGGAGGCACAGGGGCTGATCACCGAGACGACGCGGTTTCCGCAGGTCCTCCCGGTGGAGCCGGACAAGGCCGCCGTACTGGGCGGTTCCCGGACCGACCGCCGGATCCAGTTCACCCTGCTCGACACCGCGACCGGCGAATCGGCCGACGCGGTCGTGTCGGTGACCGCCGGTGAGCTGGTCAGCCACGAGAAGTGCGGCGAGGGCCAGCCCCCGTATCTCTTCGAGGAGTACGACCTGGCCGAGGCCGTCACCAAGGCCTCCCCGGAGTGGCAGGCGGCCATGGAGCGCCGCGGTCTCGGCGACCGCGTCGAGCACGCGTTCTGCGCCCCGCTCGCCCCCGGTCACTTCGGCCGCGAGGACGAAACCGGCCGGGTCATCCGTTCGCTCACCTTCCTGCGCGAGGACGACACCGACAACCCCTGGTCACGGCCGGTCGAGGGCCTGGTCGCGCACCTCAACCTCACCGAACAGCGCGTCCTGCGGGTCGAGGACGAGGGCGACGTTCCGGTCCCGGAGGACTCCGGCCGGTACGGCCACCGCCCCGCGCGCACCACGCTCAAGCCGATCGAGATCACCCAGCCGGAAGGCCCGAGCTTCCAGGTCGACGGCTCGCTCGTGACGTGGGAGGGCTGGCAGCTGCGCGTGGGGTTCAACGCGCGCGAGGGCCTGACCCTGCACCAGCTGACCTTCCAGGACCGCTCGGTGCTGTACCGCGCGTCGGTGCCGGAGATGGTCGTTCCCTACGGGGACACCTCGATCGGCCGGTTCTGGATCAGCTATTTCGACGCCGGCGAGTACCTGCTCGGCAAGAACGGCAACAGCCTTCGCCTCGGCTGCGACTGCCTCGGCGTGATCCACTACTTCGACGCCTTCCTCGCCGACGACCACGGCCAGCCGGTGCGCGTGCCCAACGCGATCTGCATGCACGAGGAGGACTACGGGATCCTCTGGAAGCACACAGATCTCGACGGCAAGGCCGAGGTCCGCCGTTCGCGGCGGCTGGTGATCTCGTCGATCTCCACCATCGGAAACTACGACTACGGTTTCTTCTGGTACCTCTACCTCGACGGCACCATCGAATGCGAGGCCAAGGCAACCGGCATCGTCTTCTCCGGCGCTGGCGAGCCCGGGTCCGCGAATCCGCACGCGTCCGAGATCGCGCCCGGCCTGTTCGCTCCGGTGCACCAGCACCTGTTCTGTGCCCGGCTCGACTTCGCGGTCGACGGCCAGCGCAACTCGGTGTACGAAGTGGACACTGTCGGGATTCCGATCGGCGACGAAAACCCGTACGGCAACGCCTTCACCTGGAAGGCCACCGAACTGCGCACCGAACAGCAAGCGAAACGGCACGCCAACCCGGCGACCGCGCGAGTGTGGGAGGTCCGCAGCACCGAGCACACCAACCGGCTCGGCGCGCCGACGGCGTACCAGCTCGTGCCGCGGCCGTCGGCGACCCTGATGGCGCAACCGGAATCGACAGTCCATCAGCGCGCGACCTTCGCCACGAACCACCTGTGGGTCACGCCCTACGCGCCCGGCGAACGGTTCCCGGCGGGCGAGCGCCCCAATGCGCACCCGGGCGGGGCCGGCCTGCCCGCGTGGACGGCGGCCGACCGCTCCGTCAGCGACACCGACGTCGTGCTGTGGCACGTCTTCGGCCCGACGCACATCCCGCGTCCGGAGGACTGGCCGGTCATGCCGGTCGACTACTCCGGATTCATGGTGCGCCCCTACGGGTTCTGCGACCGGAACCCGGCACTCGACCTGCCCTCGGCCGCCCACGGCCACTGTGAACACTGAGGAAGGCTCCATGCCCGCGACCAATCTGTCCGACACCTCCACCTGGCTCCCGCTCGACGGTCTCGCCCCCGGCTTCGACGCCAGCAAAGCGGCCACTGTGGACGATCTCGACAACCAGTCGTTCACTTTGGACTGCGCCGACGGCGGCACGTTCTCGATCAGTTTCTCGGGCGGCCGCGCGTCGTGGGACGAGGACGGCGCGGCCGGCGAGACCGCTTCCGAGACATTCCTCGTCGACGCCGGGCTGTTCTACGTGCAGTTCCATCCCGGTGCGGAAACCTCGTACAGCCTGCTGCTGGACGTACGCCAGGGCCGCGCGCTGGTCGTCACGAGCACGATCGGCGACGGACTTCCCCGCGTGACACAACGGTTCCGTCCCGCGACCATCCAGGGCCGCGAGGCACACGGCGAGGAAATCGCGCCCAGCACGGCGTTGATCGGCCGCCGCGTGCAGTGGGTCTACAGCGAAGAGCACGCCTACGAGCACGTCTACCTCACTCCGCACTGGTACACCTGGCAGTGCCTTTCCGGCCCGGAGCGCGGCCTCGCCGACACCGACGAGAACTCCGTGTACCAGATCCGGCCCGGGATCTACGTGTTCACCTGGCGCGAGAAGGTCATCCCGTGCGCGTCGGTGACCGTGGCCGACCACCGCAACGTGCGGGAGCTGCGGTCGCACGGTTCGCTGTTCGGACTGGGCGAGGACGGCAAGTCGCCGACGCACTTCACCTTCGGCGCGTATGGCCGGCTGCTCAGCAACACTGTTTATTCGCCGGACTACGACCCCGCCGGACAGTGACCCGTGGCGCCTGAACTGCTCCTCACCAACGCCACTGTGTACACAGTGGACGAAGATCGGCCGTGGGCGACTTCGCTCGCGGTGGAGAACGGCCGGGTGACGACTGCCGAGGCCGGTCCGGGCACCGAGGTCGTCGATCTCGGCGGCGCTTTCGTGCTGCCCGGTTTCGTGGACGTGCACAGCCACCACGCCCTCGCCGGACGGGAATTGTTCGAACTGCGCTTGGAAAGCGGCGCAGGTCTGGACGAAATCCTCGCCGCGGTCACGGAATGGTCGGCTGGGCTCGGTCCGGACGAATGGGTCGCCGGCGGCGCTTGGCCGTCCACTTTGGCCCCTGAACTCGGCCACGAGTCCGTGCGGCGAGCGCTGGACGAGGCGGCGGGCGGGCGTCCGGTCGTGCTGATCGAGGACAGCAGGCACAACCGGTGGGCGAGCAGCCGCGCGCTGGAACTGGCCGGGATCACCGCGGCCACTCCGGACCCGGCAGGCGGGACGATCCACCGCGACCTCGACAGCGGCGCGCCGACCGGTTTGCTGATCGAGACCGCGGGCTTGGCGGTGGAGCGGGCGATGCGGGACACGCGCGCGCTCACCGCGGAGCAGCACGCCGAAGCATCGCGGCGAGCAATCGCGATTTTGCATTCCTACGGCATTACCGCATTCCAGGACGCCGGGGCCACTCTCGACATCCTCGCCGCGCTGAAGACGCTGGACGACGCCGGCGAACTCGCCGCGTGGGTAGTGTCGTCGATGCTGGTCAACGACCCGATCTTCGGCGCGGACCCGATCGGCGAACCGCTGCTCGGCCGGGCCGCGGAGTACCGCAGCGAGCATCACCGGCCGGACTTCGTGAAGATCTTCCTCGACGGCACCCCGCCCGCGCACACCGCGGCGTTCCTGGAGCCGTACCTGCACCACGAGTGCTTCTGCGGCGACACCACGATGCCGCCGGAGGAACTCGCGGACTGGCTGGACGTCGCCGTCTCGGCCGGGCTTTCGGCGAAGATCCACTGCGCGGGCGACGCTGCCGTCCGGGCCACTTTGGACGCTGCCGGCAACCTCCGCGCCCGCGGCGACTACACGACGAAAATCCAAGTGGCGCACGGACAGTTCATCCACCCGGACGATCTGGAGCGGTTCGCGACGCTCAACGTGTCGGCGGACATCTCGCCGTTCCTGTGGGTGCCCGGCGTGATCCCGGACGCCATCGCACAGGTGATCCCCGCCGAACGCGCGGCGCGGATGCAGCCGAACCGCACGCTGCTGGACACCGGCGCGCTGGTCGCCGGGGGTTCGGACTGGCCGGTGAGCGAATCCCCGAACGCCTGGGAAGGCATCGAGGGCCTGATCACCCGGCAGGACCCGTACGGCAAGCACCCCGGGAGCCTCTGGCCGGAGCAGGCCATCACGCTGGCCGAGGCGATCCAGGTGTTCACGCTGAACTCGGCCCGCGCGTGCGGGCTCGACGACGTGACGGGGTCGCTGACGCCGGGCAAGTCGGCGGATTTCGTGGTGCTGGACCAGGATCCGTTCCAGACCCCGGCGGAAGAGCTGGCGGGGATCACGGTGCGGGAGACGTGGTTCGGGGGCAAGCGGGTGTTCGCGCGGGGTTGAGGGGGTCGTGGGTGTTGATGCCGGTTAGAACCGGCATCAACACCCACGAGCCCGGTTTCGCCCGCACCAACCCCGCAGCCAGCCGCCGCTCATGCCACCAGCCGTGCCAGCCCCCAGCCGCTCCCCAAGCCAGCAGCCAGCCGCCGCCCACGCCACCAGCCGTGCCAGCCCCCAGCCGCTCCCCAAGCCAGCAGCCAGCCGCCGCCCACGCCACCAGCCGTGCCAGCGCCCGCCCGCCGCCCAGTTGCCACAGCACCGCCCCGCTGGCTCGGCAGCAGCCGGGCCGCCGGGCCTGTGCCCAGCAGGAGCCGCTCTGCCTGGTGTGGCCTCGTGAGTGGCGATCCCGGTTCTCACCGGCATCGCCGCCACTCACGACACCCCCTCATACAGCCAGCCGCTGCCCCGGCGGCCACGCGCCCAGCAGCCCGCTCCGCCCAGCGACGTCGCGCGTGGCACGACGTCCTCAGGCCAGCAGAAACTCCGCCACCCGCTCCCCCATCAGCACCGCGGGCGCGTTCGTGTTCCCGCTGATCACCCGCGGCAGCACCGAGGCGTCCGCGACCCGCAGCCCGGACACCCCGCGCACCGCCAGCGTCGGATCGGTCACCGCCAGCTCGTCGGTCCCCATCCGGCAGGTGCCCACCTGGTGGTGATACGTGATCGCGGTGCGCCGCACGTACTCCCGCACATCCGCCGGTCCCGGATACAGTTCGCGCGCACCCCATTCCCCGGCCAACGCCGGGGCGCGGCCGATCAACCGGCACTGCTCCACCGACGCGACCAGGCTCTCGAAGTCCGCCGGGTGCGCGAGCGCGGCCAGATCGATCAGCGGCATCTCGGCCGGATCCGCGCTGCGCAGCCGCAGCGTTCCCCGGCTTTGCGGCGTGATCATGCCCGCCATCAGCGAGAACCCGGTCGGCGGCCCGGTCATCCACGGCTCGTACATCGGCACGCTGAAGTGGATCGGCTGGGTGTCCGGCACCGCCAGGCCCGGACGGCTGCGCCAGAACAGGTGCGTCTGCGTCACCGAAAGCCCGGTCCGCGGCGGCGCGACCGCACGCCGGTCGGTGGCGAAGATGACCGGCGACAGCAGGTGGTCGTGCAGGTTCTCGCCGACGCCCGGCAGGTCCGCGACGACGTCCAGCCCCAGCGCGGCGACGTCGTCGGCCGGGCCGATTCCGCTGCGCAGCAGGATCGCCGGGGACGCGAGCGCACCGGCGGCGAGCACGACCTGGTCGGCGAACAGCGGCTCCGGTTCGCCGTCGATCTCCGCCACGACCCCGATGCAGCGGTCGCCCTCGAACAGCACGCGATGCACCAGCGCGCCGGTGTGCACGGTCATCTGACCGGCGACCGGTTCGGCGTAGCAGAGCCAGGTGTTGCGCCGCCGTCCGCCGGCCATGGTCACCTGCTGCACGGAGATGCCGTCGAGGGTGCCGCTGTTGTAAGCGTCGTTGAACGGCAGGCCGATCTCCCGCGCGGCGTCCACAATGGACTGCTGGATCGGCTGCAGCGGATCGTGCCGCTCCAGGTCGAGCAGGTCGCGTTCGGTCCGCTCGTACACCGGGCGCACGTCGTCCCAGGTCCAGCCGGGCAGTTCCCAGCCGTCGTAGTCCGCCGCCGCGCCGCGGACCCAGATCATCGCGTTGAGCGAATGCGAGCCGCCGAGCACCTTGCCGCGCGGCAGGTGCAGGCTGCGGTTCCCGGCGTGCGGCTGCGGCACCGTGCAGTAGTCCCAGTCCTCGGCGGAGTGCCACAGCTCCCCCGCGCGCGACGGGTCGTGGATCGCCGCGTTCGTGTCCGGTCCGCCCGCTTCCAGCAGCGTCACCTTCGCGCCCGCGTCGACCAGCCGCCGGCACACCACCGAGCCCGCCGAACCCGCACCTACCACGATCACGTCCATGTCCTGATCCTGACCGGTTCCCCGGCCGCGCCCGGAATTGTCTTCACTCGCCGACAACGGGCGTGCCCTCGCGGACAAGACCGCCCGCCCGCCGCGCGCCGATACTCGGATGCGACCAGAAGATCGGGACTAGGGAGCACCATGGCGACACGCCTGTTCATCGACGGTCAGTGGACCGAGGCCGGCGGGGAGCCCATCCCGACCCGCGATCCGGCCACCGGCACCGTTCTCGAAGACGTCGGGACGGCGACTCAGGCCGACGTCGACGCCGCGGTCGCCGCCGCGCGCCGCGCGCTGACCTCGCCGGAGTGGGCCGGGCTCGCGCCGGTGCAGCGGGCGAAGCTGCTGTTCCGCCTGGCCGACCTCGTCGACGAGCACCACGAGGAACTCGCCGCGCTGGAAACCCGCGACCAGGGCCAGCCGATCGGCGTCTCGCGCCAGGTGAGCGTGACCGGCGCGGCCGAGCACCTGCGTTATTTCGCCGGCTGGGTGACGAAAATCCAGGGCACCACGAACCCGGTTTCGTTCCCGGACACCCTGCACTACACGCGTCGCGAGCCGGTCGGCGTGAACGCGCTGATCACGCCGTGGAACTTCCCGCTGATGATCCTCGTGTGGAAGCTCGCGCCCGCGCTCGCCACCGGCAACACCGTGGTGATCAAGCCGAGCGAGGTCACGCCGCTGACCAGCATCCGGCTGGTGCGGCTGGCCGAGCAGGCCGGCCTCCCGCCGGGCGTGGTGAACCTGGTGACCGGCGACGGCCCGGTGGGCGCGATGCTGAGCTCGCACCACGACGTCGACCACGTCTCCTACACCGGCTCCACCGCGGTCGGGAAGCTGATCACCGCGGCGAGCGCGGAGTCCAACCTCAAACGGCTCACGCTCGAACTCGGCGGCAAGGCCCCGAGCATCATCGCCGCGGACGCGGACCTGGACGCCGCCGTCGCGGGCAACCTCGCCGGCGCGACGCTGAACACCGGCCAGGTCTGCGCGGCCTACACCCGGTTCTACGTCGACCGCAAGCGCGAGCAGGAGTTCGTGGAGAAAATGGCCGCCGGGCTGGCGGGTCTGCAGGTCGGCCCCGGCCTGGAGGAGACGACCCAGGTCGGGCCGCTCGTGTCGGACAAGCACCGCAGGCACGTCGCGAACCTGGTGGCGACCGGCCGTTCCGAAGGCGCGGACCTGATCACCGGCGGCGCGGAGGTCGACCGCGACGGCTACTTCTACCAGCCGACGCTCTTCGCGGGCGTCACGGACTCGATGACGATCATGCGCGAGGAGATCTTCGGCCCGGTCCTGGCGGTGACGCCGTATGACGACCCGGACGAGCTGGTCGCACGCGCGAACGACACGCAGTACGGCCTCGCCGCGACCGTGTGGACCCGCGACATCCGCACGGCGCAACGCTATGCGGACGGGATTCGCGCGGGCGCGGTGTTCGTGAACATGCCGCCGATCCCGGACATGGCCGCTCCGTGGGGCGGGTACAAGGCGTCGGGCTGGGGCCGCGAGATGGGCCCGTGGGCGCTGGACGCGTACACCGAGACGAAGGCGGTTTGGCTGCACTACGGCTGCTGAACGCTTTCGGGGCTCGGCGGTCCGCCCGGGACCGCCGAGCCCCGTTCAGCGGGCCAGTTCGGCCAGCGACAGCAGCAAATGCGCCGGCTCCGGGTACCAGATGTCCGAATGCGTCCCGGCTGGATTCCACCGCCGCCCGCGCCGGAACCGCCACCCCGGCTCGACGTCGGCACTCCGCCAGTCCAATTCGGACCGTGAACGTGCAGACACCCGACCGCGTCGAGCTGCAGCAGCCCGTATGCGGCGACGTGCTCCGGGCGCAGCCTCCTGGCGCGGTGGAAGACCGTCCGCAGACCCGGTGGGCCTGCCGGTTTCCGGGTCCGGGTGTTCGACATGCGCGAGGGTGCGGACGACGTTCGCCGCCGCGGTCCCGTCCGCCGATCAGGGTTGGGAGCACCCCGAACCGGTCGCCCTCGGCCTCGTCGCGGGCGAGGCAGATCCAGCTGAACCCGCCGCGCGCCCGGCCTCGCCGCGGCCCACCGGGCTGCCGCATTCCACGCAAAACCGGTGCCGCTCCGGCAGTGCCGCGTCGGGCAGCACGGTGTCGAACGGGTCCGGCAGCCTCGCTTTCGGCAGCGCGACCCGCAGGTGCGGACGAGGAGTTCGTCGAGCCCGTCCTCGACCACCGAATCGTCGATCGCCCATTCCCGCAACTGCGGGAAGTACCCCAGCACGGTGTCCGCCGGAATCAGCCGCACCGCGTGGTCGGCCACCACGATGCCGAGCAACTGCCCGGTGGTGCGGTCGAACGGGGGACAGCCGCACAGGTCCGGGTCCGCGCGGCCCTCCAGCAGAGCGAGCGGCACCCGTTCGCTGTCCGTCGCTTCGGTGGTGGCGCGTACCCAGATGCCGTAGCCGAGGCGGAGCGGAAGGCTGTGGATCCGGACTTCCCGCCCGGATTCGACCTTTCGCCGGAGCGTGGTGCCGTGGCGCCCCGGAGCGGCCAGTTCGAGCAGCGCCAGCTCGCCGCGCGCCCGCGAGCGGCGGGACCAGCCCGGCCAGCGTCGCGGAACCCGCCGATTCCACCCGGAAAACGGTTTCCTCGCGGGCCGCGCGGGAGCAGGTCGGGACGTACCGGCCGCCGATCAGCACGCCGGAGCCGTGGAGGCGGCCGTCGGCAGCGTGGATCCGCGCCGGCCCCGGATCAGCGGCCACGAGGTAAAACCTTACCCGGGAACGGCCTCCGGATCGTTCGGTTCGGGCGAAGCCGTCCGGTCACCCGGCGCGACGGGTCGCCCTCCCCGAATGGACGTATCGCGCGCGGCCGGAGCCGTCGTCGCCAAGGAAGACCAGCGGCAGGTGGATTCCGCCCTGCGCTTCGCGAAGAATCAGGGTGTCGCCTTCGAGAAAGACCAGTTCGGATTTGCTGGCGGCGCTCAACTCCGCGGCTGTCCCTTTAGGACGTTGCTCCAGCCAGACCCGGCCGTCGTCGTCTTGGGAGACCACGAGATCGGCGACCGTGCTGGCGTAAGTGCCGAGATACCGGTCCGCGGCGAAGGGCTCCGGCTCGGCAGGCGGACGGGGCGGCAGCGACACCTCGACGCCCCCGAATTCCTTGAGCAGCGCGGGAACGAGGTCGGCGTACAGGCTCATCGCGCCGCCGCCGTTGGTCAGCAGCGCCACCACCAGGTCGCTTTCGGGCACCAGCCGCAGGAACGCCGCCTGTCCGATGGTGTTGCCGTCGTGGCCGTAGACCTGGCCGGCCGGAGTGTCGAACAACTCCCAGCCGAGGCCCCAGGCATCGCCCATGATGCCGAGCGGCGGAAGGCTGACCTGCCGCTGAAGCATGGCCGCGGCGCTCTCCGCGCTCAACACTCCGGCACCGCCCGCGAGGTGCATGCGGGCGAAGGCGAGCAAATCCGCCGCGGACATCGCGAGCGACGACCCGGCCGGTCCGTTGGACCGCAGCATCGACCAGAACGGCGCGGGCACGAGGTCCGCGCCCGGCTCGGGTTCGAGGTGCCCGATCGCGGGACGGAACCGGATCGCGTCGAGAGCGTTCGGGGCGAAATGCCGGAGTTTGAGCGGCACGGCGAGGTGTTCGCGAAGGCAGTCCTCGTAATGCCTGCCGCGCAACACTTCCACCAGCCGCCCGAGGACGACGTACCCCGCATTGTTGTAGGAGAACAACTCTCCGGGCGGGAACAGCTGGGCGACGCCGTCGAGGGTCGCGACGAACTTCTCCACCGCGTCGTCGCCGGGGCCGGTGTCGGTGAAGAGGTCGCCCTCGAACCCGGCGGTGTGGCTGAGCAACTGGCGCACGGTGATGGCCGCGTCGCCCAGTTCGAGGTCGGGCAGGTAGTGCCGGATGGGAGCGTCGAGATCGACCAGGCCCTCGTCCACGAGCTGCAGGACGAGGGTGGCCGTCCACACCTTGGTGATCGAGCCGATTTGGAATACCGAATCGGCCGTGGCGGTGACCCCGGTGCCGAGATTGAGCACCCCGGCGGACGCGGTGGCGGTCTCCTCGCCGATCGCCACCGCGATCACCGCGGCGGGGACCCGGTGGTGTTCCAGCAGCGCGGGAAGGTCCTGCTCCAGCCGCCTGCGGAGAGCGTCGAGCTTGTCCATCCCGGGAAGGTATCGCCGCGCCGAGACCAGAAGTTCGTCTCCGGAGACGGAAAAATCCGCGTTCGGCTGGAGCACCGGACGAACTCCTCAGACGAGCACCTCGCCGTCCTTCGCGACCACCCGGCCGCCCGCGATCACCAGCGAACGCACCGGCGCCCGCGGCAACGCGTCCGGCACATTCTCCGCCGCCACCAGCACCACGTCCGCCCGGCAACCCGGCACCAGATCATGCCGCTCCCGGCCCACGAACGAGCCCGCCCGCCGCGTCGCCAGCTCCACCGCCGCCGTCAGATCCTCGTCCCTCCGCAAGCCGTGCAGGCGGGCGAAACCGAGCGCGATCTGCAGGATGTCGCCGTCGCCGTACGGGGACCACAGGTCGCGGATCCCGTCCGTGCCGAGCCCGACCGGGACCTCGCGCGCCGATGAATTCGAGCCATGGCAGCGGAGCCACCCGCACCGGCGCGACCGTCGCCAGCGAGATGCCCGCCTCGGTGATCCGGTCGAGCAGCGCCGCCTGCCGCGCCGGGGGAACCTCGCCCAGTGCGAAGCCGTGCGACACGGTGACCTTGCCCTGCAGCCCGGTGCGCACGGTCCGGTCCTCGATCAGCACGCACTGGAACGCGCCCAGCTCGCCGCCGTCGTGCAGGTGGATGTCGAGGCCGACGCCGCGCCGCTCGGCGATCTCGAACAGTCCGTCGAGCTGGCCGACCGGGTCGCGGTCGATGCCCGCCGGGTCGAGGCCGCCGATCCGGCCCGCGCCCGCCGCCGCGGCCTCGTCGAGCAGCTTGCGCACCCCCGGCCGCCGCAGCACGCCGTCCTGCGGGAAAGCCACGATCCCGACCTCCACCGCGCCGCCCAGCCGCTGCGCGGCTTCCCGCACGATCTCGATCCCGCGCAGGCCAAGCCCCAGGTCGACGTCCACGTGACTGCGCGCCGCGATGGTGCCGTGCCGCAGGAATTCGCGCAGCACCGTCTCGGCGATCTCGACGCTCGGGATGCCGAGCGCGTCCCGCTCGGCCCGCTCGTGCGCGATGCGGCCTTCAGTGCTCGCGACGCCGCCGTAGGAGACTCACGGCTTGCCCCACCAGCTGTTGTCGACGTGCGCGTGCGAGTCGACGAACCCGGGCAGCGCGAGCAGCCCGGCGCCGTCGATCCGCTCGCCCTCGACCGGGGCCGAGCCCGCGGGTCGGACGTCGGAGACGCGGTCGCCGTCGAGCACGAGGTCGGCCGGGTCGCCGCCCCACGGGCGCACACCGGTCACAGTGCGAGAAGCCATGTCAATGGTATACCAAATTATCGGGTGGTTGTCCCGCGAGCCTGGCCCTGACACTCCCAGGACCGAGGGGTACTGGCCGCGCCGCGCCGCGCGCCGCACCATGGACGGCAGCCGCGGCGGCACCGGCGCGGCGGGAAAGAAGGGCGGAACATTGACCGACAACCTCCCCGGCGGGACGTTCACCTTGGCCGGGCACACCGTCGCCCGCCTGGGATACGGCGCGATGCAGCTCGCCGGACCCGGCGTGTTCG
Organism: Amycolatopsis rubida; assembly: GCF_900115345.1. Classification (GTDB taxonomy): domain Bacteria; phylum Actinomycetota; class Actinomycetes; order Mycobacteriales; family Pseudonocardiaceae; genus Amycolatopsis; species Amycolatopsis rubida. Next base: position 189,916 of record NZ_FOWC01000002.1, read on the forward strand.
GGCCCCCGAACGACCGCGACGAGGCACTCGCGGTCCTGCGCACGGCCGTCGAGCTGGGCGTGAACCACATCGACACCGCTGATTTCTACGGGCCGCACGTGACGAACGAACTGCTCCGCGAAGCGCTCGCGCCTTACGACGGGCTGCGGATCGTCACCAAGGTCGGCGCGGTGCGCGACGACAAGGGCGGCTGGATCCACGAGCGTTCGCCCGAGCAGCTGCGCGACCAGGTGGAGTCGAACCTGCGCAACCTCGGCGTCGAGGCGCTCGACGTGGTGAACCTGCGCGTCGGCGGCGGACCGGACGGGCACTCGCCGGTGCCGGGCTCGCTGGCCGAACCCTTCGGCGCGCTCGCCGAACTGCGCCAGCAAGGCAAGATCAAGGAACTCGGCGTGAGCGTGGTCGACGCCGAGCAGGTGGCCGAGGCGCAGTCGATCGCACCGGTGGCCACCGTGCAGAACTGGTACAACGTCGCGCACCGCGGGGACGAGAAGCTGATCGAATCCCTTGCTGCCCAAGGGATTTCCTATGTGCCGTTCTGGCCGCTCGGCGGATTCAGCCCCCTCCAGTCCGCGACGCTGGACAACGTCGCCGCCCGGCTCGGCGCCAGCCCGAAGGCGGTCGCGCTGGCCTGGCTGCTGCACCAGTCGCCGAACATCCTGCTGATCCCCGGCACGTCGTCGGTCGCGCACCTGCGGGAGAACGTGGCGGCGGGCGATCTGGAACTGCCCGCGGACGCGGTGGCCGAATTGGACACTATCGCCGGATAACGCCGATTCGGGGTGCTGACTGCTGACTGTCAGCACCCCGAATCGCAGAAGAAAACTGGACGATAGTTTCCGATGAACGGACGGCGAATTCCTCTCCGCTTCCGCGCACTTCACCAACGAACGACGGTGCACCGGAAGTCCGGGCGCGATTAGCGTCCTCGACGGCAGTTTCCGCCACGCTAAGGAGAAAACGCGCCGATGAACGTCAACCGCGCCTGCGCCGCTGTTCTCGCCGTCGCCGGGCTGATCGCCGCACCGGCCACCGCCCCGGCCGCGGCATCCGAGTTGCCCGGCTACGGCCAATGGCAGGCCGACGTGCGCGAAGCCCTCGACCCGGCCGTTCCCTGGCTGACCGACCGGGTCGCCAAGGGCGGGTCCGGGCTGGCGATCGTGCTGGACATCGACAACACCTCGCTGGAAACCGAATACCACCCCGGCGAACCGAACCGGCCGGTGCTCGCGGTCGCCCAGTGGGCGGGCCAGCACCACGTGTCCGTCCTCTTCGTGACGGCACGGACCAGTTCCTCCTCAGCGCGCACGCAGCTGAGCGACGCGGGATATCCGATCGACGCGATCTGCACCCGCGAATCCGGCGAGGGCACCGCGGAAGGCAAGCAGCGCTGCCGCGCGGACCTGACCGAGCAGGGCTACACGATCACGGCGAACATCGGCAACCGGTCCACCGACCTCGAAGGCGGGGACTACGAAAAGGGCTTCAAGCTCCCGGACTACGACGGGCAGCTTTCGTAACTCGTGAGTGGCGATCCCCTCAACCGTCGAAGTGTCCGCGACGCCACGCGCACGATCGCAGGTCCTGGATCAGCTTCTCCTGCGCCGCCTTCGCCCGCGGATACCCGGAATCCGGCCCTGGCTTCGCACGTCGCCCGCACCAGATTCCCGGTCGAACGCTGGAAGAACTCCATGACATCGTCTTCGGCGAACGACGGCGAGTTCGACACGTCCACCTGCACGTCGGCACCTCGCAGCACGCCGGGCGGCCCTTCGCCGGTCAACTGCACGACCTGAGAGCCGATCCGCCCGTTCCCGCCGTTCCGCCGCGGGCGTCGCCAGTCAGGACCGGACAGCACGCCGATTTGTGACACCCGTGCCCGCTAAGCTCGCGAATGCCCGCCGGAACAGGAACGAACGCGCCGCCGATGGCGGAAAACGTCGAGGGCCACCTCGGTGTTCGCGCAGGTCCGGCGGCGGCTGTTCGGGATCGGCTACCGGATTCTCGGCAGCGTCGCCGACGCCGAGGACGTCTGGCTGCGCTGGCACACGTGCGACCGTTCAGTCGTCCGCAACCCGGGCGCGTTCCTCGCCACCACCACAACCCAGCTGGCCATCACCGCGAGCCCGGCACGAAACCTACGTCGGCCCGTGGCTGCCCGAACCCGTCGACACCTCCGCGGACCCGCGCAGATCGCCGACATCGTGCAGACCACCGAGGTGAGCGCGCCAGCTGGTCAGCCGGGCGCGCAAACACCCCGCCGCGGAACGCCGGACGCCCGAGCGGCGGCTGCTCACCGCGTTCGTGGACGCCGCGCGCCCCGGCGACCTGGCGACGCTGGAGGACCTGCTCGCCGAGGACGTGGTCAGCTACTCCGATGCCGGCGGCGCGGTCCGCGCGACGCGGATTCCGGTGGTCAGCGCGGTCACGGTGGCGAAGTACGTCCGCGCGTTCGCCGACCGGTTCTGGTCCGGTGCCGAGGTGCGCTGGAGCGAGGTCAACGGCCAGCCCCCGGCAGTGGTCAGCCACAGTGTCGGCGTCGGCCAAGGGCGTCCACCGCGTGTTCTGGCTGAGGAACCCGGCCAAGCTCGGGGCGTATCCCGCCCGAGCCCGGGGTACCCGGCGGGGATGAAGCGACCCGGCCCGGTGCGCTGGCTGCACTACGTCTACGGCGGAGTACTCCCCGAGGAGTACCGCGAGTGGGTGCTGTACGACGCGACCGCGAAAACCTGGGTGCTGCGCTTCGCGTTCCGGATCTTCGCCGAGGCGCTGCCCTGGCTGATCGCGGGCTACGTCGTCCTCGCCCTGGTCACGCCGATGCCTGCCGGGATGATCGTCGCGGCGCTGCTGATCAGCCTGCTGCTGAGCCTGTTCCTCACCGTCACCAGCGCCGACGAACTCGCCGAGGTCCGCCTCACCAAGCACGGTTTCCCGCCCGGCACCGGGAAAGAAGTCCGCAAACGCCGCGGCGGCGCGTCGACCTGGCCGTGAAGCGGTTGCCGAACGCGTAACCGCTTGGTTACGCTTCCGCCGTGGACCTGGCCGCCAGTGCGATCGCCGACCCGGTACGGCGGGACATCCTGGCGCTCCTGCAACACCAGCGCCTGTCCGCCGGGGAGATCGCCGCGCGTTTCGCCATCAGCCGTCCCGCGGTGTCGCGGCATCTGCGCGTACTGCGGGAAAGCGGGCTGGTGCGCGACGAACTCCTGGGCAGGCAACGGTTTTACGCCCTCGACCCGCAGGGCTTCGCCGAACTCGCCGCCTGGCTCGCCCAGCTTCTCGCCCCGCCTGCCTGGCAGCAGCGGCTCGACGCGCTGGAGACTGAGGTCCACCGCACCCGTCGCGACGCCTCCGCCGGAGAGGAACACACCGCATGAAACCCATGCCCGGCGCGAGAGCACACGGTCTCGCCGACAGCATCGACCTGGTTCTGCCACGCACCTTCCGCGCACCGATCGACGACGTGTGGGCCGCGATCACCGAACCCGAACGCACCGCGCGCTGGTTCGGCCCCGGGAGGGCGACGGGACACCCGGTCGGATGATCCGCGTCCAGATGCTGTTCGAGGAGGAGGCGCCCTGGATGGACCTTCGCGTCGACGCCTGCGAACCGCCGCGCCGGCTGGCTGTTTCGGCCACCGACGAATCCGGAGCCTGGCGCATGGAGGTGCGACTGGAGTCCCGAGGCGCGGCAACGGAACTCCAGCTGGTGCGCCACCTGGACTCCGCGGACACGATCCCGGACGCCGGTCCTGGCTGGGAGCACTACCTCGACCTGCTCACCGCCGCCCCTGCCGGCACGCCGCGGCCGGACTTCGCCGACCACCGCCCGGCGATGCCGCCCGCTTGCACCGAATTGGCCGGAAAGTTTTCCTGACCGCCCGTCAATAGTCCACTTCGGACAGTCGGCGACCGAACGAAATGCCTTGAACGGCCACGACTTCCCCGTTCGGCTGACGGCGGCGACCGGCGCGGAATCGCACCGCAGGCTGCCGGGTCCGCAGCGGCATATGGAGTACACTGCTGTACCAGTTACTTTCAGTAGTCCCGCGTGACGAGGTGTGGGCCGGTCCGGTGGGAGGTGCACGGTGGAGGCGACACTGGGCAGCACGCTGGTCACCGAGGCGGACGAGGACGAGCGCACCGACGCCGAGCTCCTCGCCGCCGTGCGCGCCGGAGATTGCCAGGCTGGCGGGGAACTGTTCCGGCGGCACGTCTCGCTGATGCGCCGCGTCGCCGCCGGTTTGGTGCGCCAGCAAGCCGAACGCGACGACCTGGTCGCCGAAGCCTTCGCGCGCGTGCTCAGCACGGTCGCGGCGGGCGGCGGTCCGGAGTCGAACGCGCCAGCGTATCTCGTAGCCACGATGCGAAATCTCTTCGCCCGGTGGAGCCGCCACGAAAACCGTATCGATCTGTATGCGACTGTTCCGGAACCCGTAACTCTTGACGGCGGCGCTGACGAACTCGCAGTCATGCGCTCCGAAGACCGTCTGGTGTGGTCGGCCTACCGAACACTGCCCGGCCGCTGGCGAACGGTGTTGTGGCGGATGTCCGCCGAAGGCGACACCCCGGCGGAACTCGCCCCGGTGCTCGGCGTTTCCCCGAACGGCGTCGCGGTGCTCGCCCGGCGCGCCCGTGAGGGACTTCGGCAGGCGTACCTGCAAGTCCAGGTGCCGGACGCGGAATTGCCGCAGTGCCAGGAAGTCCGCCGCCGGATGGGCGCGTGGCTGCGCGGCACCCTGCCCGCCCGCCGGGCCGGAGTCCTCGCCGGACACCTCGCGGTGTGCGAACCGTGCCACGCGGTCGCCGCCGAACTGGCCGAGGTCAACCGCGAACTGCCCCGGATGACCGGCTGCTGCGGCCCGGCGATCCCGGAGCCCCGCTAGCCAGACCCCGCGGGATCAGACCGGCCGCGAAGACACCAGCAGCGCAGCTTCCAGATGCCCGTGAAGGACTCCTTGAGGGAACCTGAGCCCTTCACGGACCTTCCGCAACGCGCACCGAGCCCGCCACCCCCGCTACCCCGGAGTCCCGCCAGCCAGATTCTGCGTGATCAGGTTGACCATGAAGGCGAACCGGTCATGCCCGGCACCGGACGTCAGCTCCGCCGCGTACCGCCGGGTGTGCGGGAACTTCTCCTCCGGCAGCCCGCTGAACCGCTCCATCAGCTCCTCCTGGCTGAGCACCCACTCGCCGCCGTGCTGCTGCCGTTGCTGGACGAGCGACCGCTCCCAGGCATACGCGGTGACGTAGAGCGTGAGCGAATCCAGCGCCCACGCGGCGGTCTGCGGTTCGATGCCGCCGGCCAGCAGGATCGCGAAAATCCCTTCGCTGACGCGCAGCGTTTCCAGATGCGTCGGGACCATCGCCAGCGCGGCGCGGGAGACACCGGGGTACTTGAGGTACAGGTCGCGGATCTGCCCGTAGACGTCCAGGACCTGCTGCCGCCAGGTCGCCGGGTCCGGTTCGGGCAGGTCGATCTGCGCGCAGAGCCTGCCGACGAGCAGATCGTCGAGGTCCTCTTTGTTGACGATGTGCGCGTACAGCGAAGACGGCCCGGTGCCGAGCACGGCGGTGACCCGGCGGACGGTCAGCGCGTCGTAGCCCTCGGTGGCGACGACCTGCAGTGCGGCGTCGGTGATCCGGTCGACCGTGATGGGTTCTTTCCGCGGTTTCGGCGCGCCCTCGGCGCCGGCGGACGCGTGCCGGGCGGCACGGCGCTCTCGGGGGGCAGCGGGCATGTCGTCACTATAGCTTGACACGAACTTAGTTCGTCATTTAGAACTTAGTTCGTGACTACTGAACTTAGTTCGCCAAGGCACGTCGAGCCACTTCCGCCGGTCCAGGCGTGGCTCGTGCTGGCGGTCGTCGTGATCGCCGATCTGATGGACCTCATCGACACCAGCGTCGCGGCTCTCGCGGGCCCCTCGATCCGCGCCGACCTCGGCGGCGGGCCGATGACCCTGCAGTGGGTGCTGTCGGCCTACACCGCGGCGTTCGCGCTCGGTCTCGTGACCTCCGGCCGCCTCGGCGACCTGCTCGGCAGGCGCAGGCTGTTCCTGCTCGGCATGACCGGCTTCACCCTCGCGTCGCTGGCCTGCGGCCTCGCCCCCGGCCCCGGGTTCCTGATCGGAGCCCGCGTGTTCCAGGGCCTGTTCGGCGCGGCGATGATCCCGCAGGGCATCGCGCTGGTGAAGGTCGTCTTCCCGCCTGAGCGGCTGCGCGAAGCCCTGATGCCGTTCGGCCCGATCATGGGCCTCGCCACCGTCGCCGGACCGATCCTCGCCGGATGGCTGCTGCACCTGAACCTGTTCGGCAGCGAATGGCGCTCGATTTTCCTGATCAACGTCCCGTTCGGCGTCCTCGCCGGGCTGCTCGCCCTGCGTGTGCTGCCGCGGCACAGCGGCGAGGACCGCAGCGCCCGTCTCGACCTGCGCGGCGTCGGCCTGCTCACCGCCGCGTCAGCGCTGCTCATCGTCCCGCTCATCCAAGGCCGCGAACTCGGCTGGCCCGTCTGGACGTACGTGCTGATGGCCGCCGGCGTGGTCGCGTTCGTCCTCTTCGCCAGGTCTGAACGCCGCAGCAGCCACCCGGTCATCGCGCCGTCCCTGTTCGCCAAGCGCGGCTTCGTGTTCGGCCTGCTGATCACCGGCGGGTTCTACGCCTCCCTCAGCGGATTCGTGCTCGTCGTGAACCTGCTGCTGCAATCCGGTCTCGGCTGGACGCCGCTGCGGTCCGGGTTCGCCCTTCTCCCCTGGGCCGCCGGCACCGCGATCGCGACCCTGCTGTCCGGCGCGGTACTCGCCGCGAGACTCGGCCGCGCGTCCCTCCGCTTAGGACTGGTCATCGCGGTTGCCGGATTGCTGGCCCTGTGGTGGTCGATCGCGCACTGGGGTGCCGCCAGCACTAGCTGGCAGCTCGCCCCCGCCCTCTTCGTCACCGGTGCCGGTTCCGGGCTGTTGTTCATTCCGCTCTTCGATTTCATTCTCGGCGACGCGACCCCCGAAGAAGCCGGCAGCGGGTCCGGAATGCTCAACGCCGCCCAGCAATTCGCCGGAGCCATTGGCGTCGCCGCACTCGGCACAGTGTTCTTCGCCCGCGTCGGACCTGCTGCCACGCCGTCCTGGATCCCTGCCGCCGAACTGGTTTTCGGCCTCTGCGCCGGTCTCTGCCTCGTAGCGCTGGCCCTCGTCGGATTCCTCCCGAAACACACCGCCCACTGAAACGAGGGACGCAGTGTCGAAAACCGCTCTGATTCGCCGTCGCCCGGCTTCTGTCCGAGCAGGACTACCACGTCATTCTCACCGCTCGGGCCGAATCCCTTGCCGCGCAACTCCCGAACGCCACGGCGTCGCGGCTCGATCTTTCCACCATGACCGCCACCCGGCTATGTGGCCGAAACCTTCGGCCGCCTCGACGCGTTGATCAACAATGCCGGCTACGTCGTCGATTTCGCCACGCTGTCCGCGCTCGACGTCGAGCTGCCCGCCGTCCAGTCCGCATTGGACATTGACGTACTCGGCCCGTGGCAGTCGACGCAGCTGTTGCTTCCTTCGCTGAAAGCCGCTCCGGCGCATTCCTTCGCCAAGCACACGCTGACTGGCGTGCTCGCCCCGGCACTGCGGAACACGCCGATCCTCGTCAACGCCGTCGATCCGGGAGAAACCGCCACGCACCCCGAACGCGGTGACGAGGACATCGCCCGCCCGGCACGCGAAACCGCCCGCGGCGCGGTGTGGGCCGCGACGCTGCCGACCGGCGGCCTCTTCCGGGACAGCGAACTAGTGCTGTCTCTGCTGCCCGGCACGGAAAACACCGCGGGCCCGGACCGTGACCGGTCCGAGCCCGCGGCGGGAAAACCCTTAGTGCGCCAGGATCAGTGACCCAGGTGCAGGCTGTCCAGGTGCACGTTGCCCGCGTGCGACTCAAGGCCGCCCGCCACGTCGTGCAGGTGGTTCTGAACCTCGTTGAGCACCGGCGCGGCGTGCGAGGCGTCCGGCAGGTCGCCGGTCGTCGCGTGCTGGGTACCGGTCTCGACGGCGTCCTGGACGGTGCTCGTGACGTGCTGAGCAGCCGCGCTGACGACCGGCGCGTGCGCGGTCGCGCCCTCGATCGCGTGGGTCAGCGAACCCGCGTTCGGGGCGGCAGGCAGCGCCGGAGCGTGCGGCAGTTCGCCGACACCCGGGACCTGCGGGAGCTCGCCCGCACCCGGCACCTGCGGGAGCGAACCGACACCCGGGACCTGCGGGAGCGCACCGACGCCCGGAACCTGCGGGAGTTCGCCCGCACCCGGCACCGCCGGGAGAGCCGGAACGGCCGGGAGACCCGGAACCGCGCTGGTGGCGTGGTCCAGCGTGCCGGACAGGTCGCCCGCCTGGGTCAGGTCGCCGGTCGCCTGGGTCAGGTCGGCGCGGAGGTCGTCGCCGTGGACGCCGACCGGGGTCGAGCCGATCGCCTCGTTGACGGTGCCCAGCAGGTCCGAGCCGCCCTGGCGGACGTCCTCGACGATCCCGCTGACCGGGCCGCCGACGACCGGAAGCTTGCCGGACTCGGACACGACGGCCTTCCAGGTCAGCGCGTCGCCGAGGTGGTTGGTGGTCGCGTCCACCGCGGAGCCGACGAGCTTGCCGTCGAAGACGTGCTCGCCCACCGCGTTGACGGTGTTCTGGGTGTCGATCGCGGCGGCGTCGACGATCGGGCCGACGACCGGGACCGAGTGGGTCGCCGCGGCGACGTGGTCCAGCACGCCGGAGACCGCGCCCAGCGCACCGTGGGTGACGGTGTTCAGGCCGGTCGCGTCCGCGACGTTGCTGACCCCCTCGAAGACCGGGCTGAGGTTCGGCAGGGCGCCGGCGAGACCGCCGAGGCCCTCGCCCGCCTGGTGCGCCACCGGCTCGGCAGCGGCGTTCACCTGGTCGAAGGCACGGCCGAGGTCAGCGGACGGGATGCTCGGCGCGGCGGGCAAGCCCGGCACGGCCGGGACGCCCGGCACCGCGGGGACCGCCGGGACGGCGGGCAGCGGGGCGCTGTCCATGACCAGCGGCATGATGTCCTGGACGTCCGAGGGGTTCAGCTCGCCCAGACCGGCGCCGTTCAGCACCCCCTGCGGGTCGGCCTTGTACTCCGCCAGCGACTGCGGGTCGTTCAGCAGGTTCAGCGCGAATTCATGCAGAGTCTGCACCGGGCCCATAGTTCGTATTCTCCTGTGGTGACAACGGATCGGGGTGGGGTGTCCGAGAAACGGACGAGCCGGCCCCAGAGCCGGCTCCTTTTCCGAACATAGGACTCCGCCGGATGCCCGCCATCGGGGGGTCACCCGGGTTAGCCGGGGCACCCACTAGGGACTTCACCGCTCCCCCGATTAGGGGCATTAGGGGATTCGGCTCGTCCGCGCTGGTCACAGGGCCGCCGTCGAGCCACCCCGCCGGGCGCCGCCCAACCCACCGTTCGGGGGACGGACGCGGGTCGCCGGGAGAGGTTCGCCAGGACCACCCATTGGTGTGACACCTACAAGGCTTTTCGCGCCGAGCCGGGCGCGGCGGGAGGCCGGGACGGCAGGACGGCAGGGGACCGGGAAGCCGGGACGGCAGGACGGCAGCGGGCCCGGACGGCAGGAGGCCGCGAAGCCGGGACGGCAGCAGGCAGCAGGCCCGGACCACAGGACGCCGCGAAGCCGGGACGGCAGCAGGCAGCAGGCCCGGACCACAGGACGCCGCGAAGCCGGGACGGCAGCAGGCAGCAGGCAGCAGGCCCGAACGGCAAGAGGCCCGGAGGGCGGAAAGCCGGGAGGCGGGCTTCCTGCTGCCGCCGGGCGGGTAGCTGGGCGATCCCGGTCCAGTGACCACAGCCGGGCTCGTGAGTGGCGATGCCGGTGCGACCAGGCGCAAGCGCTTACGACAAACCCGCGCCGCCGGTATCCAGCGCGCAGGTTCTCGTGGGTGGCAATGCCGGTGCGAACCGGCATTGCCACTCACGAGGCCCCGGCAGCAGCCGCGCGAACCAGCCGGACCGCCCTGTCGCGGCTGCCGCCTCAGGCAGTGGCGACCCGCACCGAGTCCGGCGTTTCCAGCTCCCGCAGCAGTTCCTCCTGCCGCCGCCGGTAGGAGGCCACGTTCGCCAGCTTGATCTCCTCGTACCCGCGCACCGAATCCGGCAGCGCGGCCAGTTCGACCAGCCGGGTGTCGCCCCGGTCGGTCGCTTCGAGCGCACGGGTCAGCGCCTGCCGGTACTCCCCGATCAGCGCCCGCTCGACCCGCCGGACCTCCGCGCGGCCGAACGGGTCCAGCTTCGTCCCGCGAAGCTTGCGCATCGCCCGCAGCGCCGCGAACGCGGGCCGGAAACCGCGGCCGCCGAGGCTGATCTTGCGGTTCATGCCCAGCGCGCGCAGCACCGGCGGGTGCAGCCGGTGCGCGAACCGCGTGCCGGCGCCGAACTGGGCTTCTATTTCCGCGGTCAGCTGCGGGTCCAGCGACAGCCGCGCCACCTCGTACTCGTCCTTGTAGGCCATGAGCTTGTAGAGGTTTCGTGCGACCGCCTCGGTCACCGAAGCACTGGCGCGGGTCCGGACCCGCTCGACGAACTCCGCGTACTCCCGCGCGTAGCGCTCGTCCTGGTAGGCGATCAGGTCCGGGACGCGCAGGTCGAGCACCCGGGCGAGTTCGCCGTCGGCCCGGACCACAGCGCGCACGCGGCGGACCGCTTCCGCGTCGGCCGCGGCCGGGGCCGGGGCCTCCGCCGACGGGGAGAGTTCCGCGTTGAGCACGTCCGGGTCGGCGACCAGCTGCCTGCCGCGCCGGAACGCCTGGAGGTTCGTCTCCACCGCGGTCCCGTTGATCCTGATGGCCTGTTCCAGGCTTTCCGCGGTGACCGCCAGCGAGCCGGTCTGGTACGCCGCGCCGAGCTGGAGGATGTTGGCGAACTGGTCGTCGCCGAAGATCTGCTCGGCGAGGCCGCGCGCGTCGAGGTAGTGCCCGGCCGCGGTCGCGTCGCCGAGTGCGCCGCGGATGCTCGACTGGTCCGGGTAGGAAACTTCCTTGTCCACCACCATGCGCCCGGTCGGAACCTCCGAAGTGGACACCACGGCGACCGTCCGCTCGGCGTCGGCCACGCCGAGGTACGCCGGGTCCGCGGCGACCAGCGCGTCGCAGGCGAGGTAGAGGTCGCACTCCCCGTTGGCGAGTTTCGGGGCCTGCTCGACCGCGCCGGTGGAGATCTTCACGTCCGAGACGACCGCGCCGCCCTTTTGCGCGAGGCCGGTCTGGTCGAGGGTGCGCACCTGTTTGCCGTCGAGAACCCCGGCGACCCCGAGGATTTGCGCGACGGTGACCACTCCGGTGCCGCCGATGCCGGTGATCCGCACGGCGACGTCGGACCGGGTTTTCGCCGGATCCGGCAGGACGTCCGCGCTGATCGGGGCGAGCTGCCGCCGCTTGACCTCGCCGGTCGGGACGACGGTCAGGAACGACGGGCAGTCGCCGTCGAGGCACGAGTAGTCGACGTTGCACGAAGCCTGGTGGATCTGGGTTTTACGGCCGAACTCCGTCTCGACCGGTTGCACCGAAAGGCAATTCGACTTCACGCCGCAGTCGCCGCAGCCTTCGCAGACGCGTTCGTTGATGAACACCTTGCGCGCAGGCGTTTCCTGTTTGCCCCGACGGCGCTTGCGCCGCTTCTCCGCCGCGCACTCCTGCTCGTGAATCAACACCGTGACCCCGCGATGCGCCGCCAGTTCTTCTTGCGTACGAAGAAGTTCCGACCGATCGCGCACCTCGACCCCGCGCGGCAGCTTGCGTTTCCGCAGCCGCCGCGGAGCGTCCGACGTGATGACGACCTTCGCCGCGCCCTCGGTCAGCAGCAGCGCAGCCACCTTCTCCACGGACAGCCCGCCGACAGCGTCCTGACCGCCGGTCATCGCGACCGCGGAGTTGTAAAGCAGCTTGTAGGTGATGTCGACGCCCGCCGCGACCGCCGCGCGCACGGCGAGGCTGCCCGAGTGCATGAACGTGCCGTCGCCGATGTTCTGCATCAGGTGCGGTGTCTCGACGAACGGGGCCATGCCGATCCACTGCGCGCCCTCGCCGCCCATCTGGGTCAGCCCGACGACCTCGCCGACCTGCTCCGGTTCCATGAACAAAGCCATGGTGTGGCAACCGATTCCGGCACCGACGAGCGTGCCGTCCGGGACCTTGGTGGACGAGTTGTGCGGGCAGCCGGAGCAGAAGTACGGCGTGCGAGCCAGCAGCGGCACCGCAATCCGCTCGCGACGACGCCGTTGTTTCCACGCCGCAACCGGTTCCGCGTCCGGCAGACGCTTGGCCAGGCCGCTCGCGATGCGGTCCGGGTCCAGTTCGCCGAGTTCGGTGAACAGCACCTGGCCGCGCGGATCGGACTTGCCGTACACGCGCGGCGCGCCGGTGCGGCCGTAGAGGATCTCCTTGATCGCCGGTTCGACCAGCGCCCGCTTTTCCTCGACCACCAGGATTTCGTCCAAGCCCTCGGCGAATTCCTTGATGATGCCCGGTTCGACCGGGTACACGACGCCGAGCTTCAGCAGCCGGATGCCGTAACGGGACAGCTCCGATTCGTCGAGGCCGAGCATCCGCAGCGCCTGCCTGAGGTCCAAATAGGACTTCCCGGCGGTGACGATGCCGACCCGGTCGTCCGGTCCGGATCGGACGATCCGGTTGATTCCGCTGGCCCGCACGTATTCCATCGCGAGCGGCAGCCGCACGCGGTGCAGGCTGTGTTCGAGCGTGATCAGCTCCGGCCCGAGCAGGCGGCTGTTCGGCTGGTGCTTGTACGCGCCCTCGGGCATCTCCGGCGCGGTCCATTCCGAATCGACCAGCGCGGTGCCGCCGGAATCGGCGACGTTCGCGACGATCTTCATCGAGGACCACAGCCCGCTCGCGCGAGAAAGTTCGACGGCGTGCCTGCCGTGCTCCAGCACGTCCTGCGAGTCGGCCGGGAAGAACACCGGCATCGCGAGGTCGGCGAGCGCGTGCTCGGACGCACACGGGATGGTCGAGGATTTCGCATTGGGGTCGTCGCCGACCAGCGCGACCGCACCCCCGCGCGGATCGGTGCCGGCGAGGTTCGCGTGCCGCAGCGCATCGGTGGCGCGGTCGAGGCCAGGGGCCTTGCCGTACCACATGCCGACCACGCCGTCCGGACGCATCGTGCCTGCTCGGGCGGCCAGCTGGCTGCCCATGACCGCCGTCGCGCCGAGTTCCTCGTTCACGCCCGGCTTGTGCACGATGTTGTGCTCGGCCAGCAATCCCGACCGGCGCGCCAGCTCCAGGTCGAACCCGCCGAGCGGCGAACCCTGGTACCCGGACACGAAGGCCGCCGAATCGGCGCCGTTCCGGCGGTCCAGCCGGATCCGGTCGAGCAGGACGCGCACCAGCGCCTGCACCCCGGTCAGGTAGACAGTGCCCGCTTCGCGCACGTACCGGTCTTCCAACGTGAAGGCGTTCATCCGCACTTCCCTTCCGCACGCCATCAAGCCCACGGGCACCCGCCGCTGGGACGTGAGCCACCTCACCCCACGCCTGAGCCCGGCGCAACGTGCCCGGCCACTGTAGTGGCAAGGACGCAACGGATGACGCGCGAGAGGGCCGATCAGGCAGATCCGTTGCGTACGATGCCGCTCATGGCCGAAGAACTGCTGGACGCGACCGACCACGAGATCATCGCGTTGCTCCGCGAGGACGCCCGGCGCACGTTCTCGGACATCGCCGGGCGGGTGTCGCTCTCCACCGCGGCGGTGAAGCGGCGCGTCGACCGGCTCCGGGAAAAGGGCGTGATCACCGGCTTCACCGTGCAGGTCGACCACGCGAAACTCGGCTGGGGCATCGAGGCGTTCGCCCAGCTGAGATTTTTCGGCAGCACGAACGTCGCCGAGATCGTCGAGACCACCACGCGGATCCCGGAGGCGCAGGCGGTGTTCACCATCGCAGGCGACCCGGACGCGGTCGTGTGGCTGCGCAGCCGTGACATGGCGCACCTGCAAGCCACGATCGACGAACTGCGGCGCAGCCACCGGATCACCAGCACGCGCACCCTGATCGTGCTCGACTCGTGGGTGCGCGGCGAGGACCGGCCGGAGTGACCTTCGGGCAGTGCTGCGGCGATCCGGCTGCCGCTCGGGCATCTTCGAGGTGACGTCGAAAGAGAGCCCGGGGTCTGGTGCTGGAGGGCACGATCGCGGCGGCCCCTATCTGGCCGCTGACGGCGCACTGTCCAGTCGCCGGACGGCTGTCCCGCACTCAGCATCAGCGGCGAGCGGCTCGGGTCCGCCACTGACAGAAATCCAGCCGCCGGACTGTCCTCTTTCGTCGTGGACTATCCGGCCGAGGCGGCTGCCTGATCCTGTTCCTGCACGAACCGCTTCGCGGAGTGGTCAGCGCTTGCCGATCGGTGCCGTCGGCAGCACCGTGCGGCCGAAAGTGGCGTTGGTGACGACGGCGAACGAGCCGTACCAAGCGACCACCGCGGTGGCGAGTCCGAGCCAGCCGCCGATCTTGCCCGCGCCTTCCGCACCGCCCAATTCCCCGATTGTGAGGAAAAGGAAGGTCAGGAACAACAGGACGAACACTCCGATCAGGACGGCGTTCGTGCGCAGCGACGCGATCATCATGTAGCCGGTGAAAATGGTGAACACCAACAGGAACATCCCGGTCGCGGTCGCCGCGTCGGCGGGCGGGATCTTCGCCGCGAACTGCCAGACGTAGAAAGCGAAAGCCAGCCAGAACGCGCCGTAGGTGCCGAACGCGGTCGCGCCGAAGGTGTTGTTCTTGCGGAACTCCCACATCCCGGCCAGCAGCTGGGCCAGTCCGCCGTAGAAGAGGGCCAGTGGCAGGACTACCGGTTCGACGGCCTGGGGGACGAGTCCGGCGTTGACGGCGCTCAGGACGAACGTGGTGGCGGCGAAACCGGCCAGGCCGAGCGGTCCCGGATCGGCGATGCCAGTGGCGGTTGAGGCCGGGCGAGCAGCGGTCTCACTCATCGGATCCTCGATTCTGCTTTGCGGCAGGATCTTCACATCTGACACCTGGCGCAACAGACTTGTCCACTGTCCATAACGTCCCTCTTTCGAGTGGCTATGAGGGAATGCCTCTTGGCGAATCGGCGAATAGGGTTTGTTTCGGGCGTTCTGTCTTTTATCGCGCATTCTTCGTGAATTCGACCGTCCAATGTGGATATCTCCGGGCGGCCTGGCGGTGGCCGCAGGCGCCACTGGGGGTGCGTGACCGAGTAGTGTCACCGGGTGACAGAAGCACCCGCGGGAGGGGGAGGCATGCCTGCTGATCCGGTCGGCGAGTCCGGCGAGGTGCGACCTCGGCGGGGCCGCCCTCGGGGGACCAGCGCGCGGCAGCTGGAGGAGATCGCGCTGCGGCTGTTCACTGAGCAGGGGTTTCACGAGACGACGGTGGATCAGATCGCGGCCGCGGCCGGGGTGAGCAGGCGGACGTTCTTCCGGTACTACGACGCCAAGTCGGATGTGCTGTGGAACGAGTTCGACTCCGAGGTGGACACGATCCGGGAGTCGCTAGCCGAGGCTCCGGAGGATGTGCCCGTGCTGGAGGCGGTGCGCCGGGCAGTGCTGGCGGCCAATCATTATCGCGCTGAGGATGTGCCTGAGCTGCGGATGCGGATGAATCTGCTCAGCACGGTCGCGGAGCTGGCGGCTAGTGCTACTCGGCATTATGACGCTTGGGAGCGGGCGGTGATCGGGTTCGTGGCTCGGCGGACGGGGCAGGCCGAGGATTCGCTGTATCCGCTGGCGGTGGGGCGGGCGGTCCTTGCCACCTGCCGGGCGGCTTATGAGCGGTGGTCCGCTCGGGCGGATGCTGATTTGACGTTGTATCTGGATGCCGGGTTGCGGGCGTTGGCGGCTGGGTTCGCCGATGAGGTGCTGGTCGGGGAGCCTGGGCCGGATTAGGGTTCGGCTTCCTCGCCTGGCGGCGACATTGCGCCCCTGGTTGCGGTGGGCACCCCGAAGCTGATGGTGCTGACGGGAAGCTTCGTATCGGGGTGCCGGGGAGTGTGGGTGCATGGCGGGTTGGGTGCACCGGCTGCGGTTTCGCGAGCTGGGCTAGCGCCCCAGGCGGCGGGCGGGGCGTGCAGGCAACGGTCGTGAGGGGAACCCTCAGGGAATCAGGGTCGGTGAGGGTGGCCCTCACAAACGGTCTAACAGCGCGGCTAGTGCGGCGGGGGCGGCCGCGGCGCCGCTTAGTGGTTGCCAGCGGGCACCTGATTCGCGCGCGAAGCGTTCGGCTTCCTCGCAGTCCTCGGCTGGCGCCAGGATCAACAGTTCTTCGCACGCGCGGGCTGCGGGCAGCGGGTCCTGGTCATCTGTGGCTCGGCAGTCCGACAACAATAGAACCGTTTTCCTCGCTGCGCGTGAGGAAGCCAGTTGCTCATTCGCCTTCCGTAAGGCTGCCGCCAATGCGGTGACTCCGTGCCCTCGCAACGACAACACCGATTCCACCACCGCGGCCTTCGACCGGGAGGATCTCAGCGGGCGGATCACCTCCGCGTTCCGGGCGAAAGACACCACCGCGTGTTCCACTGGGGCCCGCCACGAACAAGCCGCCGCGGTGAGGGCGGCTGCGGCCAGTCGGGCACCGGTCATTGAGCCGCTGGTATCGATTACCAGGCATAGCGCCAATTCTGGTCGTGCCCAGCGGCGGGACACCAGGTCGTCCAGTGCTGGGACCCTGCCGACCGCGGCCGCGTCCACCAGTGCGGGCAAGGACCGGTCCAGGTCGAGTTCGCCGCCTCGGTCGGCCCGGTCGTGGCGTAGTTTTCCCACGCCCCGGCCCCGCGCGACGCCGCGTCTTGCGACGTCGATCATTAATCTGCGGGCCAGCCCTCGCGCCGCTGCGCGCAGGGACTCGTCGGTGGCTTTGCTCATTTCGACCAGCAGCGCCATTGCTTCGTCTGCGTCGTCGCGGAAGACCGCGTTGAACGCCTCCTCGTCCAATACGCCGACCTCGGGCGAGATTTCCGCGAAACGGCCGTTGCGGGAGAGTTCGGAGCGTGGGGTGGTGCTGCTCCGCGCTGAGCCTGGCCGGGGTGGGCGTTGCTGCTGCGGTGGGCCCGCCGGTGGCGGGCTCAGGCTTCCCCCGGCGGGTCACCGCCCTCGGAATCCGGCGGAGGGGATTCCTCGCCGAAAACCGCGATGTACAGCTCGTCGATCACCGATTCCGCGGTGCGTCCGCTGGATTCGTGCAGGCCGATTCGGCCGGACAACGCGGCCAGCGCGGCGTCGTGGCCGATTCGCCAATCCGTGGTCGAGGCGTCGCGGATGCGGGCCAGGGAAACTGCCAGTCGTACGACGTCGATCGCGCCGCGCACTGACGAACCGACTCGGACATCGGCGTGGTCGCGCGTGCGGCGTACCAGGTCTACGACTTGGTCGCGCCATCCGGCGGGGACCGCCGGGCCGCGGCGGGCGACGATGTCGCTTTCTTCGTCTTGGGTTTGGTAGCCCATCACGATTCGGCAGACCCGGTCGTAAATAGCCGACGAGATTCGGGCCGTGCCGACGGCGTCGAACGGGTTCATCGCGGCTACCAGACGGAATCCGTCCGCCGCGCGCACTCGGCCCAGGCGGGGCACGTGCAGTTCGGCTTCGGACATGACGGTGATCAGGACGTTGAGTGTCTCCTCCGGGATCCGGTTGATCTCTTCGACGTACAGCAGGCCGCCGGTGCGCAGTGCCTCGATGAGCGGACCGTCCACAAAGGTCTCGGGCACATAGCCTTCGGCCAGTACTCGCGAAGGGTCGAACTGTCCGACCAAGCGGGCGGGCGTGAGCTCGGCGTTGCCTTCGACGAACACGAACGGTGAGCCGCCTGCTTCCGCGACGGCGCGCAGCAGGGTGGTTTTGCCGGTGCCGGGCGGGCCTTCGAGCACGACGTGTGCGCCGCAATCGAGGCCGGCCAGCAGGAGTTCGATTTCGCGCCTGCGGCCGACCACGTCCGCGGTCAGGAGGGGAACCGCGGACTGCGGACCGGAAACCGGCCCGCAGTCCGCGGACAAAGCCGTCACGGTGCGTCGTGGACCAGCACGCCGCGCACGTTCCGGCCCTCCAGCAGATCGTCGTACCCCTGGTTGACCTCGTCCAGGGTGTACGTGCGGGTGATGATCTCGTCCAGCTTCAGGTCCCCGCTCTGGTACAGCCCGAGGATCTTCGGGATGTCCGTGGTCGGGTTGCAGTCGCCGAACAGGCTGCCCTTCACCGTCTTCTTGAACAGCGTCAGGATCGAGCCGGGGAGGTTGACGTTGTTCACCGACAGTTTGTTCAGCCCGGTCAGCACGATCGTGCCGCCCTTGCCGGTGGCGTTGAACGCGCCGGTCACGATCTCCTCGGTGACGATGCCCGCGGTGACGATCGTCTTGTCCGCGCCGTTGCCGTTGGTGAACGACTGCGCCAGCTCAGCCGCTTCCTCCGGTGTCGCGACCGCGTGCGTCGCGCCGAGTTCCATCGCCTTTTCGCGCTTGTTCTCCAGCGGGTCCAGCGCGATCACGTTCTTCGCGCCGGCGTAGCGCGCGCCCTGCACCGCGTTGATGCCGATGCCGCCGACGCCGGACACGACCACCGTCTCGCCCGGGCGTACGTTGGCCGCGTTGACCGCCGAACCCCATCCGGTCGGGACGCCGCAGCCGACGAGTACCGCCTTGTCGAGCGGAAGATCGTCGTCGACCTTCACGACCGAGTTCTGGTGAATGGTCGAGTACTGGCTGAACGTGCCGAGCATGCACATCGCGCCGTACTCCTTGACCGGGCCCGGGCCGCTGAACGGGAACCGCTCGCCCGGCAGGTAGCCCTCCAGGATCGTGGCGCCCATGTCGCAGATCGCCTGCTGCCCGGTGGAACACCATCGGCACGTGCCGCAGTTCGGGATGAACGAGCACACCACGTGGTCGCCCGGCTTGACCCGGGTGACGCCGACCCCGACGTCCTCGATGATTCCCGCCCCCTCGTGGCCGAGCACCATCGGCAGCCGGGCCTCCAGGTCGCCGTGCGCGATGTGCACGTCGGAGTGGCACAGTCCGGCGTGCGTGTAGCGGATCAGCACCTCGCCCGGGCCCGGGCCTTCGAGATCGAGTTCGACCACCTCGATCGGCTTGCCCACCTCGTAGACGACCGCTGCTTTCGTCTTCATCCGGAACTCCTTTGTTCGAGCGGGCGGATCACAGCGCGATGTTCACGGACTTGGTCTGCGTGTAGAGGTCGAGCGCGGCCGCGCCCAGTTCCCGGCCCCAGCCGGACTGCTTGTAGCCGCCGAACGGCATCGCCGTGTCGAAGCCGTTGTACTGGTTGACCCACACCGAGCCTGCCTTCAGTTCCTTCGCAGTACGGTGCGCCTTCGCGACGTCGCGTGTCCAGACCCCGGCAGCCAGTCCGTACTCGCTGTTGTTGGCCGCGGCGGCCACGCCCTGTTCGGCGTTGAACGGCATGGCCGCCACGACCGGGCCGAAGATTTCTTCCCGGACGATGCTGAATTCCGGTTTCACGTCAACGAAAACGGTCGGCTCGATGAAGTATCCGGTGTCGCCCCAGCGTTTTCCGCCGGTGAGCGCGCGGGCGCCGTCGGCGAGCCCTTCGCCGAGGTAGCGCGAAACACGGTCGAACTGCTCCTGGGAAACCATCGGTCCCAGCTGGGTTTCCGGGTCGAGTCCCGGCCCGATCTTCACCTGGCTCGCCGCCTGCGCGACCGCCTGAGTGAACTCCTCGAAGATCGTGTCCTCGACATACAGCCGCGTTCCGGCGACGCAGCACTGGCCGTGGTTGAACATCCACGCGTTGACCGAACCGGGCACCGCGAGGTCGAGATCGGCGTCGGCGAACACCACGTTCGGGCTCTTCCCGCCCAGCTCCAGGGAAACCTTTTTCAGGTTCCCGCTCGCCGCCTGGACGATCTTCTTGCCCACCTCGGTCGAGCCGGTGAAGGCGACCTTGTCGACGCCGTCGTGCGCGGCCAGCGCGGCACCGGCGTCGCCGAAACCGGTGACGATGTTGACCACGCCGGGCGGGAATCCGGCTTCCTCGAACAGCTTGCCCAGCAGCAGCGCGGTCAGCGGCGTCTGCTCGGCGGGCTTGAGCACCACGGTGTTGCCCGCGGCGAGCGCCGGCGCGATCTTCCACGCCGCCATCAGCAGCGGGAAGTTCCACGGGATGATCTGCCCGCACACGCCGACCGGCTCGCGCAGCGTGTAGGCGTGGAACTGCGCGTCCGGCGCGAACGGCATCGACACGTTCACCGTGCTGCCTTCGATCTTGGTCGCCCAGCCCGCGTAGTAGCGGAAGACGTCGGCGGCCCAGTTCGTGTCGACCGCCGTCGCGATCGCCGCGGACTTGCCGTTGTCGAGCGCTTCCAGCTGGCCGAAGATCTCCGCCCGCTCGGACAGCAGATCGCCGATGCGCCAGATCAGCCGTTCGCGCTCGTTCGGCTTCATCGCCGCCCACGGGCCTTCGTCGAACGCCTTGCGCGCGGCGGCGACGGCGCGGTTGACGTCCTCGGCCTCGCCGTGGGAGACCTCGGCGATCTTCTCCCCGTTCGCCGGGTCGTAGGTCGGGAACGTGCGGCCCGACGCGGCCGGGACCCAGTGCCCGCCGATGAGCAGTTCGAGCGGGCCGGACACGAACTCCCGGACCTCGGTGTGCAGGGGGAATTCCACCGTTGCGGTCACCTGACGCCTCCTCACTTCGTTGTGACGGAGGTCATCGTCACCCGGCGGACCGGGGGCGAAGTGTTACAGAAGTGGACAGTCGTCGGTCACGCCCAGCGCCTGCATGCGGCGGTAGAGCGTGGTGCGGCTGATGCCGAGTTCGCGGGCCGCGCGCAGCTTGTTGCCTTCGCTGGCGCGCAACGCCGTGACGATCGCGTTCCGTTCGGCGAGTTCGCGGCCGCCGAGCTGCCTCGTGCGCGAGCTGCCGCGATACGCGGGCGGCAGCTGGGCGAGGTCGATCACCCCCGTGTACGGAAGGCGCGACACTTCGCGCATCACCGCGCGCAGTTCGTGCAGGTTGCCCGGCCACGGATGCGTCCGCAGCGCGGCCAGCGCGGTACCGGTGAAATGCGGTTTCCGGTCCGGATACTCGTCGCGGAGCATCGCCACGGCGATCGCGGGCAGGTCGTCGAGGCGTTCGCGCAGCGGGGCCAGGGTGACGGTTTCCGCACATCTCGCGGCGATCGCCGCGACGGCTGGGGACATTGCGGCCGATGGGACGGAAGTGAGCAGCAACCGGGCCGATTCCGGGCTGTCGAGCGCCTCGCCGACCAACGGGAGCAGGCTCTCCGGGAGCAGGTGAACGTCGTCCAGGACGACGGCGGTGCGCGGCTGCGCGACCAGGTCAGCGAATCTTGCCGCCCAGGCTCGCGGTTCCTCGCGCAGTGCGGCGGCGGAGTGCAGGACGACCGGATCGTCCACGCCGGCCCGCGCGCGGGCTTCGGTGGTGCGGCCGGTGCCGGATTCGCCTGTGATGAGGACCGAGCGTGCGGTTTTTGCCGCTGCGGGGGCCGGTTTCCGGCTGCTGCTCTGGCTCTTCGCGATGCGGAAGACGGCACCGTCTGCCGAACCCTCGACCCGCTCGGCTACGACCGAAAGGCTGATTCCGTCACCCACATCGAGGCGAGTGTCGAATACTCCGCGTTCCGGCACTTGCGGCAGCAACGTGCGCAACAGGGTCGGATCGGCGGGGCGAAGCTGTTCGATACAGGTTTCGTTGGCGAACACCAGATCGCCGCCGAGCACCGCGACCGGCATGCTGCGATGGTGCGTGGCCTGCTGGAACGCCAGGAACAGCCGCCGTTCGCAGGCGCGGGCGCTCTCCAGCACGAGCTGTTCGATGTCGCCGACGACGCGTTTCACCAGCGGCCCGAACAGCGGATTGCCGCTGTCGCTTTCGCCGGTGATGTCGAGGACGCCTTCGATCCGCCCGGTGAGCGGATGCCGGATCGGATGGCCGTAGCAGCTGAACCGCTTCAACGCGTCGGCGTAGTGCTCCTGGCCGTGGATTTCCACCGCCTGGCGAGATTCGTGCGGCGTGCCCAGCGCGTTCGTGCCGACGCGGCCCTCGCTGAGCTGCGAACCGTGCAGCACGCCGAGCTCCTCCAGCCGGTGCTGCATCCCGCGATCGCCGAACCAGCGGAAGACGAGACGGCAGTCGCGGTCGGCGAGCAGGATGGAGAACCGGGTGCCGGTCAGCTGCTCGACGAGCTGGTCCAGCACCGGACGGGCGGCGGTCATCAGCCTGCTGCGCGGATCGACGTCACCGATCGAAATCGCGGCCCGGTCCAGCTCCGGCACCACGCCGAACAGCTGGGACCGGCGCCACGAATCGGCGATCGGCGGCCGCAGGACAGCGGAGCCCTGCGACGGTATCCCTCCGAGCGACACTGCTCCTCCCGACTACCGGACGGCGACGTAGCGGTTCGTGTGACAGTACCTTCGCGGATCGACAAGTTCCAGACGTGCTTCTTTCCGTGACCTGGTCTGTCCTTTGTGGACAATGGTAGGGTCGGGTGCGTGCCGCGCCGTTTTCTGCTGTTTTTCGTCGTGTTGTTCGGCTGGGCCGAATGGGAGCACTGGCGCGCCTCACGCCGCGGGATGGGCGGCCGCCCCGGGACGTCGGGCACCGGCGAGGCGGTGGTCGTGCTCGGTTACCGCAACGGCGGGTCGCGGGCCAATTTCGTCAATCGCTGGCGAGTGCGAGCGGCAGTACGCTCGCAGGCGCCCGGACCGTCGCGACTGGTGCTGTGCGGCGGAGCCGTCGGCGGCGCGGAGACGGAGGCCGCGCTGATGGCACGATACGCGCGGGAGTACGGCTGCCGCGGGCCGCTCGTGCTCGAAACCGAGAGCCGGTCGACGTGGGAGAACGTGCTCCACGCGGTGCCGTTGATCGAGGACGCGGACCGGATCAAGATCGTCTCGAATTCCTTGCACGCGGAAAAAGCGCGGCATTACCTGCGACGGCACCGGCCGGACTTGGCGGAGCGGCTGGTGCCCGCGCGCGACTACCGGTTCGGGGAGTGGCTGGCGCTGAAGCCGGTGCTGGCGGTGATGGGGAAACGGAACCTGCGGCGGCTGCGGAGGTAAGCCGGGGGTGCCTGGCGGTGCGCCTGGGGTTGCGGAGCCGCTAGCACCGAGAACTGGCGGACGCGGGTCGAAGGCGTCTCGCGGCGCGTTGACATCGCGAGCGTGCGTGGACGGGCGTTTTGCCGTGCACTGGCACCGTGAGCGTGCCGTGGACGGGCGTCTTGCGGTGTGTCGGCATCGCGAGCGTGCATCGACGGGCGTCCTGCGCGCGAGCGTGCGTGGACGGGCGTCCTGCGGTGTGTCGGCACCGCGAGCGTGCATCGACGGGCGTCCTGCGGGGCGCTGGCACCGCGAGCGATCACGACCCGGAGAGATCTCGCCACACACCGTGCTCGCGAGCGCTGCGGCCGAGTGCGAGCCGGAGACATCTCGCAGCGCCGGGCATGCCTGCGGCCGAGACATCGCACGCATCGCGAGCACGCGCCTCGGGCCGAAGGCACTTTGCCGCGCAAAGGCATGGCGAGCAGCGCGAGCGAGCCGCAGCCGCAGCACAGACCTCACCCCGTCGGCGGGCACGCGTTCCGGGCTCGTGAGTGGCGATGCCGGCATCGTCACTCACGAGCCCCCGGGCAGGTGCGCGTTGATCTTGGCCACCAACGCTTCCAGCCCGGCCCGCTCGTCCCGGTCTAGCGGGGCGAAGACCATCTCGTCAGCCTCGGCCAGCACCTCGTCGAGCCCCGCGACCAGGTTGCTCCCGGCCGGAGTGGCGTAGACGCGCTTGCGCCCGCCCTCCGTGCGGCGCTCGACCAGACCGCGGCGTTCGAGCCCCTTCAGCAGCAGGGAGACGTTCGCGGGCGTCGTGTGACTCATCTCCGCGACGTCTCGCTGGATGACGCCAGGCCGCCGCTCCAGGTAGCCGAGCACCGTGGCCTGTTCGAAGGTGAGCTCGCGCGTACGGCTCCATTCCTCGATCCGCTTGTGCTGCGCCCAGCGAATCGACCGGAAAAGGTCGCCGGAGGTCGGCCGCGGCTGATTTTTCCCGCAGCCAGTTAAGTACTTAACTGGCCCTTGAGGCTGGACCAGCGGCAGGAAAAGCTCGTCGACGATCGACCGGATCCGAGCGGGCCGCAGCGGCGCGAGATCCAGCAGCAAGTCGTGGCGCACCAGCTGGAACGGCAGTTCGAGCACCGTGCCGGAGAGGTGCGCCAGGTCGATCTCGCCCCGGTCGTGCGCGCGCTGGTAGATCGACCCTTGCGGGAGCAGCCGGTCGCCGATGATCCGGTCGCGGACTTCGCCGGGGGTGGCGGCGGCGCCGAACGACAGCCCGGAGAAAGCCGCGGCGGCCGCCATGGCGAAGAATCCGGCCAGTGCTTCGCTCGTCGAGGTCAGGTACGCGAGCAGATCACCGCGCAAACTTCCGGTGTCCGGGACGGCGATCGGGTTGACGTCGCGGTGCCGCCGCATCGCGGCCAGCACGAGTTCGTCCTTGTTGGCCCACCGCCGATAGAGCACGGCCTCGCTCGTGCGGGCCCGGACGGCGACCGATTCCATGGTCAGCCGCGCGTAACCGGCTTCGACCAGTTCGTCCCATCCGGCGGCCAGCAACGCGGATTCCAGCTGCTCGCCATGCCGGCGGCGGGCGGTTTCAGGGGCCACTCAACTCACAATAGAAAGGTTTGCCTTTCTTAGCAAGTTTCCCTATCCTGGCGATCAGGAGTTCTTCGGAGCCAGGGGGTTGAAATGCCGAACGCAAACCTGTCCGCGCCGGAATTGCCGGTTCTGATCGTCGGTGCGGGCCCGACCGGGCTGACGCTGGCCTGCGAACTCGCCCGGCGCGGCGTCGCGTTCCGGCTGGTCGAAGCGTCCCCCGGCCTCCGCCCGGGCTCGCGCGGCAAGGGGCTGCAGCCGCGCAGCCTAGAGGTGTTCGACGACCTCGGCGTCATCGACCGCATCCTCGCCAACGGCCGGTCGGCGATGCCGATCCTGCTGACCGGCCCCGAAGGCCAGACGAGCGGCAGCCCGACCTACGAGGAACGACCCGATGTTCCTTACCCCGCATCGGTCATCACGCCGCAATGGCGGGTCGAAGAAACCCTCGGCCTGCGGCTGGCCGAACTCGGCGGCACGGTCGAGTTCGGCACCGCGCTCGAAAGTTTCGACCAGTCCGCCGACGCGGTGACGGCAGTGCTGCGCACCGGCGACCAGACCGAAACCGTCCGCGCGGAGTGGCTGGCCGGCTGCGACGGCGGCCGCGGTGTCGTCCGCAAACAAGCCGGAATCGCCTTCGAAGGCGAGACCGACGAACGGATCCGGATGATTGTCGCCGACCTGGCCGTCGACGGCCTCGACCGCGACGCCTGGCACATGTGGCGCTGCGCCGAGGGCTTCGTCAGCCTCTGCCCGCTGCCCTCCACCGACCTGTTCCAGTACCAGGCGCCCATCCTCGGCGAAACCGGCCTCGACCTCGCCACCCTGCAAACGATCTTCGACCGGCGAAGCGGCCGCGCCGACGTCCGCCTGCACGAGCCGGAATGGACGTCCCTGTGGCGCTCCAACACCCGCTTGGCCGACCGATACCGCGAGGGCCGCGTCTTCCTCGCCGGCGACGCCGCGCACGTGCACTCCCCCGCCGGCGGCCAGGGCATGAACACCGGCATCCAGGACGCGCACAACCTGGGCTGGAAACTCGCCGCCGGGGTACCGGAGCTGCTGGACACCTACGAGTCCGAACGCCGCCCGGTCGCCGCCGGCGTGCTGCGGCTGTCGACCGCGCGGCTGGCCGAAGCCGCCGAGCAGAAGAGCATCCCGATTCGCAGCGACCGGGACACGACCCAGCTCAGCGTCAACTACCGCGGCTCCGCACTGGCCCGCGACGACCGCAGCGAGTCCGCGCAGCTCCGAGCAGGCGACCGCGCCCCCGACGCCCCCGGCCTCACCACCGCCACCGGCAACTGCCGCCTGTTCGACCTCACCCGCGGCGGCCGCTTCACGCTGCTGAACTTCGGTCCCCGATTCGACTCCCCGGTCCGCACCTTCCACGTCGTTCCCGAGCCCGCCGCCGACGACGAGATCGCCGATTCCGCCGGCCATCTGGCCCGCGCGTACTCCCCGGCCGACCGCACCCTGGTCCTGCTCCGCCCCGACGGCTACGTCGGGCTGATCTCCGACGCGGGCGACTTCTCCGCCGTCAAGGAGTACCTGCTCTAGCCTCTTCCCATGTCCGCCCCCGACGAACTGGCCGCCACGCTGTACGGCGCGGTCAGCCTGATCGCCCGCAGGCTGCGCCAAAGCCAGGTCGCGGCCGAACTGTCCCTGCCGGAACGCTCAGCCCTGTCCCGCCTCGACCGCGACGGCCCGGCCACCACCGCCGCGCTGGCCCGCGCCGAGCAAATCACCCCGCAAGCGATGAGCACGACCATCAGCGGCCTGTCCGTCCGCGGCTTCGTCACCCGCGACGCCGACCCCGCCGACGGACGGCAGATGATCGTCTCGCTGACCCCCGAGGGCAGCGAGGTGCTGCGGGCCCGCCGCGATGCCCGGATGCGCCAGTTCGCGGCTTCGCTCAGCTCGGGGTTTTCGCCGGAGGAGCTGGCGGTGCTGAAGGAGGCGGCACCGTTGCTGGAGCGGTTGGGGCAGACGTTCTGAACCGCTGTCCGTCCACTGTGGAACTCGGATGCGCATCCTCCGCTTCCTGGTATCCTGGCCGACGGACAGCAGACTCGATCAAGAGGACTCCTATCGTGGCAGGTGAAGACGACATCTCCGGGTGAGCCCGGGGCACGGGCCGTCACGGCACCGGCCCCTCGCTGATCCCTCGCGCGGTCCCAGGCCGCGCGTGGAGGTTCCCGTGCTGGTCAGGCGATGTACGCCCCCGGACCCACGGGCTGCGAGGCACTCTCGATCGAAGGCGGGCGCGCCGATCGGGTGAAGCCCAGGCACAAGCCGGGCAGCGGATCGCGAACGGCCCCACCTCAGTCGTCCACACCACCACCAGCGGGGACACCGCCCTGCCGATCCACCGCGAGGCCGCACCATGTCCGATCTTCGTATCGTCCTGTCCGGGATCTCCTTCTCCTGGCCCGACGACACCCTCGTCTTCGACCAGCTCTCCGCCACCTTCCCGGCAGGCCGCACCGGGCTCGTCGCGCCCAACGGGGCCGGGAAGTCCACTCTCCTGAAGCTCATCGCCGGGCAGCTCACACCGGCCGCGGGCAGCGTCACCGCCGACGGGGTGCTCGGGTATCTCCCGCAGGACCTGCCGCTCACCGCGGATCGCACGGTCGCTGAGGTGCTGGGCATCGACGCGATCCTCAAGGCCATCACGGCCGTCGAGGGAGGCGACGCGGCCGAGGAGCACTTCACCGCCATCGGCGCGGACTGGGACATCGAGGACCGCACCCGGGCGCAGCTGGACCGGCTCGGGCTTGGCGATCTCGCCCTCGACCGGCTGCTCGGCACGCTCAGCGGCGGACAGGTCGTCTCGCTCGGCCTCGCCGCGCAACTGCTGCGCAGCCCGGACGTCCTGCTGCTCGACGAACCCACCAACAACCTCGATCACGCCGCCCGCCAGCAGCTTTACGACCTGCTTTCCGACTGGTCCGGCTGCCTGCTCGTGGTGAGCCACGACCGTGCGCTGCTCGACCGGATGGACCGGATCGCCGAGCTCGGCGCGGACGAAATCCGGTTCTACGGCGGCAATTTCACTGAATACGAACAAGCCGTGCGGGCCGAACGCGAGGTCGCGGAAAAGAACATCCGCAACGCCGAGCACGAGGTCAAACGCGAGAAGCGCGAAATGCAGCAAGCCCGGGAACGCGCGGACAAACGGGCGAGCAACGCGAAGCGCACTCTGTCCAGCGCTGGTCTGCCGAAGATTTTCGCGGGCACGATGAAGCGCAACGCGCAGGAGTCCGCGGCGAAGGCGGACGGTACGCATTCGGCGCGGGTCAGTGCGGCGAAGGCCAAGCTCGACCAGGCCGAACGGTCGTTGCGGGAGGATCAGAAGATCAGTCTGGAGCTGCCGAAAACGGCGGTTCCGGCTGGGCGGACGTTGTTTGACGGCAAGCATCTCCGAGTGCGCGGGCTGTTCGCGGGCGAGGGTGCGGACCTGTCTGTCCGGGGTCCGGAAAGAATTGCGCTTACCGGGCCGAACGGCGCGGGCAAGTCGACGTTGCTGCGGCTGACGCACGGCGGCCTCGCCCCGGACGCGGGCGAGATCAGCCGGGTGGACGGGCGCATTGCGTATCTGTCGCAGCGGCTTGATTTGCTGGATGCCGAACGGACAGTCGCGGAGAATCTCGCTGACGCCGCGCCGGAAATGCTGCCCGCGGACCGGATGAATCTGTTGGCACGCTTCCTGTTCCGCGGCGCGCGGGCGCATCTGCCGGTCGGGGTGCTGTCCGGCGGGGAACGGCTGCGCGCGACGCTCGCGTGCGTCCTGTTCGCCGAGCCCGCCCCGCAGCTGCTGCTGCTCGACGAACCGACGAACAACCTCGACCTGGTCAGCGCCGGCCAGCTGGAAAGCGCGCTCAACGCCTACCAGGGCGCGTTCGTGGTGGTCAGCCACGACGAGCGGTTCCTGGCCGAGATCGGCGTCGACCGCTGGCTGCGGCTGGAGAACGGGCAGCTCCGGGAAACGGCCGGGAGCACGGAATGACCGTCCTGCGCGCGCACGAGATCGTGCGGGTGCTCGGGGAACGGCGCGTGCTCGACGGAGTGTCGGTCACCGCCGCCCCCGGCCGCCGGATCGGGGTGATCGGCGAGAACGGCACCGGGAAAACGACGCTGTTGCGAGTGCTCGCGGGGGTGGACGCGCCGGATCGCGGCGAGGTCGAGCGGCCGCCGGATCTTGGCTTCCTGCACCAGGAGATGCCGTTCGATCCGGCCGAGACGGTCGCCGGCGTCCTCGATCAAGCCCTCGCCGCGGCCCGCGAAGCGCTGGCCGAGCTCGATCGGGTCGCGGCGCTGCTCGCCGAGGCGCCCGAAGAGGCCGCGCTCCTGACCGAGTACGCCGAATTGCTCGACCTGGCACAACAACACGAGGCGTGGGACGCGGACCGGCGCGCGGAGATCGTGCTCACCGGGCTCGGGCTCGCCGAGATCGAGCGGGAGCGCACGCTCGGCTCGCTTTCCGGTGGTCAGCGCGGCCGGCTCGCGCTGGCGGACCTGCTGGTACGCCGTCCGTCTGCGGTGCTGCTCGACGAACCCACCAACCACCTCGACGCCGAAGCCGCCGCGTTCCTCGAAGCGCAACTGCGCGAACTGCCCGGCGCCGTGGTGTTCGCCAGTCACGACCGGGCGTTCCTCGACGCGGCGTGCACCGACATCCTCGACCTCGACCCGGCTCCGGACGGCCCGGTACGCCACGGCGGCACCTACACCGAGTACCTCAGCTGGAAACGCGCCGAACGCGAGCGCTGGGAACGGCAGTACCTTGAGGAGCAGGAAGAACTGGAGGAACTGCGCGACGCGCTCGGCGTCACCACGCATCGGGTCGCGCCCGGCCGGCTCGCGCCGGACAACGAGAAAATGGGCCTCGGCCGCAGGTCCGGCCGGGTGCAGAACCAGATCTCGCGCCGGGCCCGGGCCACCGCTCGACGGCTGGACGAGCGGGAACGCGCCCAGCTTCCCGCGCCACCGCCGCCGCTGCGGTTCCGCCCGCGAGCACTGGCGGTCGAAAACCCGCGGGAAACCCTTGCCACGCTGGACAATGTGCGCCTTCCGGAGAGGCTTTCCCTGGACCGCCTGGAGATCCGGCCGAACACCCGGCTGCTGGTCACCGGCCCGAACGGCGCGGGCAAGTCAACGCTGCTTCTCCTCCTCTCCGGAGAACTCGACGCGGCGGGCGTCACCCGCCACCCTGGCACAACCACCGGAATCCTCAGCCAGGACACCGCTTTCGTCCGGCCACAACGGACCGCGCGCGCCACCTACCTCGCGAAGCTGGGTCCAGAACGCGTCGCGGCGGTACCGCTGAACTCGTTGGGGCTGCTGACAAATCGCGAAGCTTCCCGACCGGTCGGCGAACTGTCCGTCGGACAACGCCGCCGCCTCGCGCTCGCACTGCTCATCGCCGACCCGCCGCACCTGCTGCTGCTCGACGAGCCGACCAACCACCTTTCCCCCACCCTGTGCGACGAACTGGAGGACGCCCTCGGCGCCAGCCCGGGCGCGATCGTGGCCGCCACGCACGACCGGCGGCTGCGCGAAAACTGGACCGGGCAAGTCCTCCACATCGGACCCGGCCACCGTGCTACTCCATGCGAGTGATCCGCGCCGGGCGGATGTCCGGCGGAAGGCTCCGGCAACGACCACCCCCGCGGAACATCCGCCGCGAAGGGAACGATCGATGCGGCACGAGGTCCCGCGCCGCCATGTCGGTTCCGGATTCATCCCGGGCGCGGTGGCCCCTTGTCGCTCACCGCGACGACGTCCAGGTCACCGCGATCGGACAGCTCGACGTCGGGAGCACCGCGCCGATGGCCCGCGACTCCGTCTTCCAGCCCGTCTCCAGCACCAAGCCGATCACCGCGGCGGCCGTGCTGATGCTGGTCGAGGACGGCCGGTTCGGCCTGGACGCTCCGATCGCCGAACTGGCCGCCCCGATGGTCGTGCGGACGCCGCGGAGCCCGGTCGACGACGACGTGCCCGCCGCACGGCCGATCACCGTCCGCGACCTGCTGACCTTCCGCGCCGGTTACGGCTTCCCCTCGGACTTCTCCCTTCCGCAGCTCCAGGAGCTGTTCACGGTGCAGACCGGCGGCCGCGAGGCCCGGCTGCGCCCGGAACCCGGCGGGTGGCTCGCCCGGCTGGCCCGCATCCCGCTGCCGCACCAGCCCGGCGAGTCCTGGCTGTATGACACCTGCGCCGACCTGCAAGGCATCCTGATCGCCCGCGCGTCCGGGGTCCCCGCCGCCCAACGCGACCGGTTCGCTCGCTACTACCGCTCGGCAGAAAACCAGCCGCGAGCTGCTCGCGGCCAGCCCGGTCTTCCTCGAAGGCCAGGGCCTGGGCTCCGGCGGCGCGATCGTGGCAGGTCCCGGGCCGCTACGGCTGGGCCGGCGGCACCGGAACCAGCGCTTGCCTGACGCCGGCGAGGAGTTCGGTGGCGATCCTGCTCACCCGGTGGCGTACCGCACATGCAGGACTTTTGGCCGGCGACGGCCACGCCGGAGTGATCCGGCGCGAGCCGCGCACTGTACTGTGGCCCGCGGGCACGAGGCAACGCGACGAGGGGTCAGACGTGGGCATCTTCGACAAGATCCGCGGCGAGTTCATCGACATCATCGAGTGGACCGACGACAGCCGGGACACCATCGTGTGGCGCTTCCCGCGCTACGACAACGAGATCAAGATGGGCGCCAAGCTCACCGTCCGCGAATCGCAGGCCGCGGTGTTCGTCAACGAGGGCCAGGTCGCCGACGCCTATCCGCCCGGCATGTACACGCTGCAGACGCAGAACATGCCGATCATGTCCACCCTCAAGGGCTGGAAGTACGGCTTCAACTCGCCGTTCAAGGCCGAGGTGTACTTCGTCAACACCCGGCAGTTCACCGACCTCAAGTGGGGCACGCAGAACCCGGTCATCCTGCGCGACGCGGAGTTCGGCATGGTCCGGCTGCGCGCGTTCGGCGGCTACGCGGTCCGCGTGGTCGAGCCGGTCGCGCTGCTGAAGGAACTGGCGGGCACCGATCCGCAGTTCCGCACCGAAGAGGTGTCGGACTACCTGCGCAGCATGGTCATCAGCAAGCTCGGGCCCGCGATCGCGGCGGCCCAGGTGCCGATGCTCGACCTGGTCACCCAGCAGGACCAGATCGCGGGCAAGATCGCGAACGCGCTGAACCTCGAACTGCGCGAGGTCGGCATCGAGATCTCGAAGTTCATGATCGAGAACATCTCGGTTCCGCCCGAGGTCGAGGCCGCGATGGACAAGCGGACCCAGATGGGCGTGGTCGGCGACCTCGACCAGTACACTAAGTTCCAGTCCGCGAACGCGATCGAGGCGGCCGCGGGCAACCAGGGCGGCGCGGGCGAGGGGCTGGGCATCGGCCTCGGCATGGCGCTCGGCCAGCGCGCGGCCGGACCGCAGCAGCAGCCCGCCCCGCAGCAGTACCAGCAGGCCCCGCCGCAGCCGCAGTACCAGCAGCAGGCCCCGCCGCAGATGCCGCCGCCGCTGCCGCAGAGCGAGCAGTGGTTCATCGGCGCGAACGGCCAGCAGCTCGGCCCGTTCGACCGCGCGGGCCTCGGCCAGCAGATCTCCTCGGGCACGCTCGCGCAGGACACTCTGGTGTGGAAGGCGGGCATGGCGCAGTGGACCCCGGCCGCGCAGGTGCCGGAGGTCGCGGCGCTGTTCGGCGCGGCCCCGCCGCCGCTGCCGCCGTCCTGAGCCGCGTCAACCTTCTGGGGGACCCATGACTGACCCGCGCTTCCAGCAGGAAGGCGTGGCCAACACGACTTATCCGTGCGGCGGGTGCGGCGCACGGCTGGAGTTCGCGCCGGGCACGACGGCCATGCAGTGCCCGTACTGCGGGTTCCGGCAGGAGATCGCCGCCGGGGAGCGGCAGATCCGCGAGATCCCGTTCGCGGAGCTGGCGAACCTCGCGCGCAAGCCGGTGGGGTCGATCGGCAAGTACGTCTTCGTGTGCCAGCGGTGCGCGGCGAGGACGGAGACGAACGAGACCGCCAGCATGTGCCAGTTCTGCGGCGCGCCGCTGGTGATCGACCCGGGCGCGTCCGGGCAGCTGGTGCCCGAAGGCGTGCTGCCGTTCGCGTTCGACCGTCCCGCCGTGAGCACGCATCTGAAGAAGTGGACCTCTTCGCGCTGGTTCGCACCGACCGCGCTGAAGAAGGTCACCACGGCGGAGTCCACGAAAAGCACGTACATCCCGCACTGGACGTATGACTCGCAGACCGTGTCGGTGTACACCGGTGCGCGCGGCGAGTACTACTACGTTACCGAGACCTACTACGACAACGGCGAGCGCAAGACGCGCCAAGTGCGCCATACCCGCTGGTATCCGGCGCGCGGGCAGGTCGCGCGGAACTTCGACGACGTCCTGGTGCCGGCGAGCACCCAGCTGCCGTTGCCGGAGCTGGACAAGCTCGCGCCGTGGCCGCTGCTCGATTCCGCGCCGTACCAGCCGCAGTACCTCTCCGGGCACTTCGCGCTGCGGTACGACGTCGAACCGGAGAACGGCTTCGAAGAGGCGAAGAACCGGATGGCCCCGGTCATCGCCGACGACTGCAAGTACGACATCGGCGGCGACACGCAGCGGCTGAATTCGGTCGACACGCAGCACAACAACGTCACCTTCAAGCTGATGCTGCTGCC
Organism: Amycolatopsis rubida; assembly: GCF_900115345.1. Lineage (GTDB taxonomy): Bacteria > Actinomycetota > Actinomycetes > Mycobacteriales > Pseudonocardiaceae > Amycolatopsis > Amycolatopsis rubida. Next base: position 223,294 of record NZ_FOWC01000002.1, read on the forward strand.
GGTGTGGGTCGCGACCTACGTGTATGCCGGGAAGAACTGGCAGATCCTCGTCAACGGCCGCACCGGCGAGATCCACGGCCAGCGTCCGTGGAGCAAGGTCAAGATCGCCGTCGCGGCAGTGCTGGCGCTGATCGTGATCGCGGTGATCGTCTACCTCATCGCGACCAAGGGCCACAGCACCGGAACGACCCACCACTGAGTTTCGCGAAGGATGTGATGTGCCGTGCTCATGGGCATGGTTCTCGGCGACCGCCGCTCCCGCGTTTCGCGGGAGCACGCGGGTTCGCCGCTGTCTTGATCGGCGGGAATCCTCGCCTGCTCTCCGCGAAGCGTCGACGGCTGCCTGGCCCTTCGACCCTTCCCGGGAGCATTCATGTCCACCGTCACGTGGACCGAAAACGGAACCACCCACACTGCCCGCTGGCATTCCGAAAACGGAACTCCGCCGCCGGGCCGCATTGTCGTCGTCGATGACCGGCTGACCGCTGCCGCCGCACTGCGCTTCGCCCGCGCGGGCACCGGAATGCTGTGGCGCGGCGATTTCCCCCACGCGCGACAGCTCGTGCGCGCCATGGACCGCCGGCTCCCGCGACCTTCGGGATCTTTCGCCAAAGTGCGCTCCGCTCGTGCGGAACGTGCGACGCTGCTCGGAAAAGTCCTGGTCGTGGTGGACGGCGACCATTCGCTTCAGCTCCGCCGAGCCCCGGACATCCAAGCCGCCTGCGAGCACGCGTTCGGCGGTTTGCCCGGCACGCTGCTCTCGTTGCGTGAGCTGCTCGGCGCCCTGAGCGCATATCAATGGCACCAGAAAGGCATAGCTATCAAGGCTTTGGGCGCTCGGCTTTATCCGGCGTACAGCGTGTTCGCGCCGACCCGCAGCGAATACCTCGACCTCGTCGCACAGGAGCCATTACCAGGCAACGGTTCTCCGGTCGTTTTCGATATCGGCACCGGTACCGGCGTGCTCGCCGCCATCCTCGCCCGGCGCGGTGCCGCCGAAGTGCTGGCGACCGACCTCAACCCGCGCGCCGTTCGCTGCGCACGGGACAACCTGCGGCGACTCGGCCTGTCCGATCGGGTCCGGGTCCTCGAAACCGACCTCTGGCCCGCCGAACAGCGGGCCGATCTGGTCGTCTGCAATCCGCCCTGGCTGCCCGGAAACCCGGCGTCGGCACTGGAACTCGGGATCTACGACGCCTCGTCCGCCATGCTGAACCGCTTCCTCGACGGCCTGCCCGGGCATCTGACGCCGCACGGCGAAGGCTGGCTGATCCTGTCGGACCTCGCCGAACACCTCGGCCTGCGGACCCGCGCCGAACTGCTCGACCGGATCTCCGCGGCCGGTCTCACGGTCGCGGGACGTCGCGAAACCACGCCAAGGCACCGACGCGCCACCGACAGTGCCGATCCGTTGCACGCACAGCGTTCCCGGGAGCGGACGGCCCTCTGGCGGTTAACCATGTCCAGAGCGTGACCCGGCGTTTCCACGCTGGACTGCACCAATCGAATATCCTCGCCGAAGACACGGGGAGGGACGATGCCCGTACCGGGGTTTGCCGTACCACGCCGGGAATTCGTGCGGAAGCTGCTGCATCGCGGCAGCCCGCCGGAACGGCCGGACGCCGGGGAGGACCTCGGCGCGGTCGGCGACGCGACGCTCGCCCGCGCCGCGCGGTACTGGGTCGTCGTGCCCATCGCCTACCGGATCGCCGCGTTCGTGAAGGTGTTCATCGGGTTCGCCGCGGCCAACGGCGGTGCCGGACTGGTTCCGGTGCTGCCCGCGGCCGCGCTGGGCGTCGCGGCGAACGCCGGGTTCCTGTGGTGGCTGCTGCGCTCCGGCGGCCTGCCCGCGCGGCGCACGCGGCGGGTGCTCACCGCGGACCTCGGCGCGGGCCTCGTGCTGAACCTGCTGATCGCGGTGCTCGCGCCGGACGCGGTCCAGCCATTCGCGATCGACGTCACCTGGACGTGGCTCGTCGGCTCGGTCGCGATGTGGGCCGGGACGTCCGGGCTGCCCGCGGCGTTGCTGCTGCTCGCCGCGGCGGTCCCGGTACGCGTCCTGCTGACCGTGGCGGGCGGGCTGCGGCTGGACAATCCGCTCGCGATCAACCGGTCGATCGGCTGCCTGGTCGCGCTGGCGGTGTCGGTCGTGGTGGCGTGCGGAATCCTGGTGCTGCTAGGCGTCGGCACCCGCTTCGCCCTCGACATCGGCCTGCGCCGCGGTCAGGAGGCCGAACGCAGGCGCACCCAGCGGCTGCTGCACGACAGCGTGCTGCAGACCCTGGAAGCGCTCGCGATCGCCCCGGCCGACGACGCCGACCACGCCGCCGAACGGCTGGCCCAGCTGCGCTCGGTCGCGCACGCCGAGGCGGCCGAACTCCGCCGGAGGATCACCGAGCCGATCGAACCGCGCACGGGACGCGGCTTCGTGGTCGAACTGGCCGACGTCGCCGCCGAAATGGCCCGCGAAGGTCTGCGCACCCAGCTCGTCGCCGCCGACTTCGCCGACGACGACCGCCTTTCCGCTGACCGGCGCACCGCGATGTGCGAAGCGGTGCGGGAAGCACTGCGCAATACGGTGAAACACGCCGGGACGAGCCGGGTCGTGCTCCGGGTGGAGGAACGCGACGGCGGGACGGCGGTGGTCGCGCGCGACCAGGGCCGCGGCTTCGACGTGCGCGAACGGGGGCCGGGGTTCGGCATCCGGCAGTCGATCGAAGCCCGGCTGGCCGAGGTCGGGGGCATCGGGCAGGTGGAATCGACGCCGGGGAACGGGACCCGGGTCACGCTGTGGGTGCCGCACTGAGCAGGTTGCGGATTCTCCTCCCGCATCGAGGGACTCGATGCGCTTTCCGGAGTCGCCTGCTCGTTTTACTGAATATTCAATTCAGCTCGCCCGCATGGTGTCACCAATTGCGGACAAAGAACCTCCCGCGCATGCACCCCGTTCGCAGGTTCACATTCCGGCTCCGCGACGCCGATAATGGAGGGTCGAACACGACAAGGCCCAGCAGCGGGAGCGCTTGCATGGACACGCCGGACGAGGCGCGCACGCATCGGATCGAGCGGAATCGCCGGATGCTCGAATCCTGGCGGGCAGGCGCGTCGATCACCGAGATCGCCAGGGACCACGGGCTGTCCCTGAGCTGGACCGGCCGGCTCCTGCGGCAGGAAGGCGCGGTACTGCCGGAAATCCGCCAAGGCGTGCGCCGGGAACTCGACGTGCCGAGGATAGTCCGGGAATACGAATCCGGCTCCACTATCCAGAGCATCGCGGACGCGCATCAGGCGTCCTACGGCACAATCCGTCGCTTGCTGCTGCGGGAAAAAGTGACCATCCGCCCACATGGCGGCCAGAACGCTCTCGATCGGCGCAAGCCCGGCACCCCACGTCACTGATCATCCCATCGGGGGTGGGTGATTCCTGACTCTTTCCATTTCTTTTATCACCCGGAGCGGGTAAAGAGGATAATCGGGGGTGTGGGATGACTGAAGCGCGGCCAGGGGCAGTCACGTCCGACAGACCAGTGCGGGCGCCGGTCCAGCTCCCGCCCGCCCCGGCCGTGCTGCTCGGCCGCTCCGCGGAACTGGGGCGGCTGGACGACATCCGGCTCCGCGCCGCTCCCGCCCCGTCCGTCGTCGTGCTCACCGGAGTCGGCGGGATCGGCAAAACGGCGCTCGCCCTGCACTGGCTGCACACTCACCGCGCCCAGTTCCCCGGCGGCATCCTCTGCGCGAGGTTTTCCCCCGAGGGCACCGAAACCGCGGAATCCGCGAGCAGCGTACTACACGGTTTCCTTGCCGCACTGGGCATCCCCGCCGACGACATCCCGGCCTCGCTCGCCCAGCGGGCCGCCGAATTCCGGGCAGTGACCGCGGATCGCCGGTTCGCCGTGCTGCTCGACGACGTCATGCACAGCGCCGACGCCCGGGCTGTGCTGCCCTCCAGCGCGCAGGCGTTCGTGCTCGTCACCAGCCGGTCGCAGCTGACCAGTCTCGCACTGGACGGCGCGGAAATCCTTCCGCTGAGCCCGCTTCCGGACCAGCCGGCCCGCGAGGTGCTCGCCCGCGCCGGGCAACGGCAGATCAGCCAGGCCGATACGGAAGATCTGCTGACCGCCTGCGCCGGTCTCCCATTGGCGCTGGCCATCACCGGAGCCAGGCTGCGCACCCGGCCAAGACGCAAGCCCCATCGGGAAGCCCGCCGCGGACGCGTCCGCCCAGTCGGAGATTTCCCCGCTCTAGCGACGGTTTTCGACGCTTCCTATGCCGCACTCGACGACTCGGCGGCCCGGCTCTACCGAACCTGCGGCATCCTGCCCGGCCCGCATCACGCCGTCGACGCGCTCGCCGACACGCTGCAAAGTTCACCCGCCCACCTGGACGACGCCGTCGACGAACTGATCGAAGCCAACCTCCTCCACGAATTGGAGGACGAAACCGTGGCACAGCACGACGTCGTCCGCCACGACGCCCGCGTGCGCGCGGAACGCCAGGACGCCGAGGCCGACCGGCACTATCTCGTTCACCGATACATCCGCTGGTACCGCGACCACACCGTCACCGCGAACGCGCTCATCCACCCGTTCCGCCCGGCCTTCGCGGCCGAAACCGTTGCCGCGACGAGATCTTTCGCCGACCGCGACCAAGCGGTGACCTGGTGGCGCCGGGACCGGCCGGTCATCAACGCCGTCGCGAAAGCCGCCTCGGCGCACGGCTGGGACGAGGAACTGTGGCAACTTGCCGAAGCGTCTTGGGGATTTTTCCTGCACCACCGGGATTACGAACAGTTCCTCGAACTGTGCACGGCGGGGATCGAGGCGGCCCGGAGGTGTCACCAGCCGCTAGTGGAAGCCCGGATGCACAGTCAGGCCGGTTTTGCCTGCGACCAGCTCGGCCGTTACGACGAAGCCGCCGCGCACAATGCCGTGACTCTCGAAATCGGCGAACGGGAGCAGCACGGCCCGACCCAGGCCTCCGCGCTGGCCCGGCTCGCCAGGAACGCGCGAAGACGGCAAGACTGGGAAACCGCGCTTGAGCTGTACGAGCGCAGCGCCCGAAAACACGCCGAGGCCGGCCTCCCCCGCGGCGTCGGCCAGGCCCGCTATCGGCGCGGCGAAGTCCTGATCACGCTGGGGCGCGACGACGAAGCACTGCGCGAACTGGCCGAGGCCACCGCCATCCTGGACGAAGAAGGCGACGTCATCCAGCACGCGCGTGCGGTCATCCCGCTCGCCGCGATCCACGCCCGGCGGGGCGACTACCGCCGGGCGCGCACCGAACTCCTCCAGGCACTCGAAGGCGTCAAGCCCCTCCGGTCACCGCATTTCCAGGCCGAGGTCCTCACCGCGCTCGCCAACCTCGAACGCGCCCACGGCGACGAGACAAGCGCCCAGCGCCATCTCGACGAGGTCCGCCGCCTCAGCGGGGATTCCGGCGAGCCGCCGCACTGACCACACCGCCCCGCCCGGCCAGCACACCGCCGCGGCGATCGCTCCCGGCCACTCCGCCCGCAGCGCGTCAGCCTCGCCTCTGGTCGCGGCCCGGGCACTGCGCTGGACCACGACGTCTGCCCCGGCCGAGCACCGCGGCCCGGCGCGATCGACATCGGCGACCAGCACCGGCAGCGCGCGCCGCCCCGGCAGCACGATCGGCACGCGCGCGACCCCGGTGGTCACGCGTCCCACCCGGGCAGCGGCCGGGGCATCGCGGGCAACGGCGGATACGCCGGAGCGGCCGGTTCGGACAACTCCAGCAACTGATACATCGCCGACCGCAAGATCCCCGCCGAACAGTCGAGCCGCGTGCTCGCGACCGGCAGCACCTCCGCGGCGAGCCTCGGAGCCGCGGCGATCGCGGCTTCTTCCTGGGATTCGAGCGGCGCGTCCGGATCCAGCGGTTTCGCGTACGCCCGCACGACGTCCGCGACGCTCCCAGCCTGCGGCCGCCCGTCCGGCAGCGACGCGAGCGTCACCGGCTTCCCGATGGCCGCCGCGTAGCCCGTGGTCGAGCCGTGGTCGCCGATCACCCAGTCAGCCGCAATCATGGTCGCCTGCCATCCTTGCTCGGGCGGGATCACCCGCAGCCCCCGGCACCCGGCGAGCCAGGCCGCGACCTGACGCCGCCCGTGCACCGCCCAGACGTTCGGATGCAACACCGCCGCCACCGCGTAACGGTCGTCCGGCAGCGCATCGGCGATCGCTTCGTACATCTTCGGGACGCGGCCGAACGCCGAGTCAGTGAACCAGGTCGAACTCAGCACCACCAGCCGCCGGGAGTCAACGCCCAGCGCCCGCCGGTACCGCTCCCGCTGCCCGCTCGCCGCCCGCATCCCGTCAAGGCAGATGTCCCCGGCCACGACGGCCGCGGGCACCGCCTCCGGACAGCGCTCGCGCAGTACTTCCACCTCCGCTTCGGTACCGAGGCCCAGCACCGCCGGAAGCACTCGCCCGCGAAACGTGAGCAACTCCCGGTCCAACTCGGTCGTTTCGATCCTCGCACCGCCCGCCTTCCGGCTGAACCGCCGCCCGGGGACCTGCCCGACCCCGTGCCCGATCAGCATCAGCGGTCCGCGCACCTGGTCGAGGTTCCGGTGGCTGGCCGCCAGAACCAGGTCGAACCGATGCGCCACCGCCTGCTCCCAGGGCAGCAGGAGCCCGTGCTGCGCCCGCACGTAATCCTCGACCCCGGCCCACCGGTCGGTGCTGTGCGGCACGGTGAACATCACCTGCACCCGCAGGTCCCGTTCGAGCAGCGAGATCAGCTCGACCAGCCGCGTCCCCGCTGTCACGGTCGGAACGACCGCCAGCACGGTCCGGCAGCCAGGCCGCGTCACCCGCGACGCGGCGTCGAGACCGATCGGACCGCGTACCCACACGTCGTGCGCCATCTTCATCCCCTCCGTCCGGAAACCGACGAACCGAGGCTGCGGTGCGGTCCTGACCGGGGACTTCCCGCCGCTGGACACAAAGCGGACCGAAACCGGACAAGACAATTCCCCAGATGATCGTTATCCCGAACCGGTCGCCGATCCGCCGGATCAATGCGAAACTGGGCAATCGACGAGGGAGGGGCGTCGAATGGACTTCGCCTACGGAATTCTCGGGCACACTGCGATGCGGATGCACGGGAAGATGAATGAGCAGTGGGGCCAGCGGCAAACCCGGAATATTCTCGGAATCCTGCTCACCCGGCCGGGACAGCGCTTTTCCCAGGACACTCTCATCTCCTGGCTCTGGGACGACGACCTGCCGGGAAACCCGCAAGAAGCCCTGTACAAGGCGGTACACCGGCTGCGCCCCGCCCTCCGCGAAGCGGACGTGCCCGCCGCGGTCGCCCGGTCCGGCGACGGCTACCTGGTCGACCTCGACGAGAGCCTCGTGGATGTCGCGGCCTTTCGGAAAACAATGCGGAAAGCACACGCCGCGGCGAGTTCCGGCGACCATGAAGCGGCGTATGAATCCGCCGCTTCCGCGCTTTCCTGGTGGCGCGATGAACCACTGCCGGAGCTCCGCACCGAACGCGCGGAAAATTGGCGCGAGGACCGAAGAAAGTCCATGTTGCTTCCCGCGCGAGAATTCCTGGCGAGCCAATTGCTGGCGCTCGGCCGTCCCGACGAGGCCGCGGGATGGATGCAGGAGCTGGCCCCCGAGCACGCCAGCCGCCTGGCTTTCGTCAAGCTCCAGCTCCAGATCTACTACGCGCTCGGGCAGTCCGAGCAGGCACAGGCCCACTACCTCGACGCGCACCGGCGATTCCGCGACGTCGCGGACGACACTGCCGCGGCCGTGCTGCGCGCCTTCCACGACGACCTCCGGGCCCGCCACGAAAATCCGCCCGCCGCCCCGGTGCGCCGAGCCGCGCCGCCGTCCCATCCGCTTCCCCGCGATCTCCGCGGGTTCATCAGCCGCACCCGCGCACTCGACACGCTGGACCAGTGGCTCCGGCCCGGCTCGTCGACCCGTTCGCCCGCCGTCGTGCTCAGCGGCCCGCCCGGAATCGGGAAGACGAGCCTCGCGGTCCACTGGGCGCACCGGGCCGCGGACTGGTTCCCGGGCGGAACGATCTACCTCGACCTGCACGGTTTCGGTCCGGCACCGCGCCTCGAACCGCCCGACATCGTCGACCGGCTGCTGCAGGAACTCAGCTACCCAGTCGACCACGTGGTGGACGCGACGGCCCGTGCCGCGGTCCTGCGCCAGCAGCTGACCGACCGCGCCGTGCTCGTGATCCTGGACGACGCGGAGAACTCCGAACACGTCGACCAGTTGTTGAACGTGCTGTCCGAATGCGCGGTGATCGTCACCTCGCGCCGCCGCCTCAGCGCGCTGGTCCGAAGGCACGAACTCGCCGAACTCAGCCTCGACCGCCTCGACGACCACGACTCGCTGGAGCTGTTCGTCCGGCGCTTGCGCGGCCGCGGAGAACAGGAACCCGACGCGGCCCGCCGGATCGCGCACCTCTGCGACGGCCTGCCGCTCGCGCTCACCCTGGTCGCCGAGAGCGCCGCGCGCCGGCCGGGACTCAGCCTCAACACCATGCTCGACCAGTTGCGGGATCCGGAAATGCTGCTGAGCATCGGCGACGACGGCGACGACCAAAGCCTGCGCACGGCGTTTTCCTCGTCGTATCGCACGCTCGAACCGCCGAGCCAAGCCGTCTTCCGGCTCTTCGGCCGCCATCCCGGCGCGGAAATCCACGTAGACACCCTGCTGTCCGCGGCCGGACGTCCCGCCGCGGAAACCCGGCGGGCGTTGGAAACCCTGGTCGCGTTGCACTTGATCGACCAGCCCGGCGACACGGACCGCTACCGCATTGTCTCCATTTTCCATCGGTACGCCCAGACGCTGAGCGATCAAGACCACGACTCGGGGCCATTACGGCGCCTGCTGTCGCATTACTGCAGCACCGCGTACCACGCGCACCGGATGGCGCACCCGCACCGCGACCGCCCGCCGCAGCCTGATCCGGAACCTGGCATCCGCCCAACAGGGTTCAAGACGCCGGACGCCGCGACGCGATGGTTTTTGCGCGAGCGCACGAATATCATCGCACTCACCGCGCTGGCACTGACGCATCGTCATTTCGAAATAGCGTGCATGCTCCCCCACCTCATTGCCGATACCCTTGACAAATATGGTTTTTACGACGAAATGAGCACTGGATTCGCGATCGCGGCGCGGGCCGCGCGGGCGAACCAGGATCCGCACGCGGAAGCGTCGACCCTGAACGATCTCGGCGAACTCAATCTCACGCTCAGCAACCACACAACGGCCGAGCAAGCGCTGACCCGGGCCCGGGAACTCGCCACGGCCGACGGATCGCCCATCGGGGTGTTGACAATCAACATCAACTTCGCTCAGTTATACCGGCACACCGGATGCCCGGCCGAAGCGATCGCTCTCTTCCGCCGCTGCGTCACGCACGCGCAGCGCAACCGCGACCTGGTCCGCGAGGGAAAGGCAGAGCAGTACCTCGGCGAGACCCTCGCCGAACTCGACCAGTACGAAAAGGCGCTGCCGCACTACCACCGCGCGCTCCACCTGCGCGCACTCACCGGCGACACCGCCGGCCAGGCCACGACCTACACGACGCTCGCGGAACTCCATCTCCGAGAGGAACAATTCGCGGTCGCCCACCGGCATTGCCGCCTGGCGCAAGCCCAGATCGCCGGCGATCTCACCGCCACGATGCGGCTGCGCACCGTGGAGGCCCGGCTCGCCGCGGCCGAACGGGACGACCGTGCCGCACTGCGGCTGTCACAGGAAGCGGTCGAACTGGCCGAACGCGCCCACAACGCGACCGGTCAGGCCCGAGCGCTGGAAGCATTCGCCGAAATTCTTTACGCACGCGGGAATCACGAAGACGCTGTCGACGCGTGGCGGCGCGCCGCAGCCTTTTACCGGGGTCGCGGCAAGGACGCCAAGGCCGACCGCGTCGAAGAACGACTGGCGGCGGCCCGGAATCCCCAGGCGATTCCGCAGGCCAGAGACGGAGAACGCACTGTCGCCATGCCTGCGCCGCGACGGTCTGCGATCTCGAACGGGTGACACACCAGGGGGTGCCTAGCCAGGTCACCCGTCCTTACGACAAGATGCCCCTGCCGAGACTGTCTCACCCGGCAGACAGCCACACAGAGTAAACCTCTTCGGGGGCTAGCACCGGAACCCCAGACAGCTCGGTTGCTGCGTCATACATGTTACGCAGCATGTATCACTAGCACATTCACGAGGAGCTCGACTTGTCTTTTGCAGTCGCATCATTCGCCGACTATGCCCCGTGGTTCGCCATTGCCGCAGGAGCGCTTTCGGCATGGTGGCGTTGCTAATTCGCCACTGAATCCGGCGCTGGCGCTGCCAAAACTACGTTTTCCGCAGCCGCAACGCCAGCGTCGGGCAAGCCGCAGCCGCCCGCCGAGCCTCGGCCAGCAGCGATTCGGGCACCGCTTCCCCGGGTACCACCGGGTAGCCCCATTCGTCCACAGTGATCAGTTCCGGCAGGACGTCCGCGCACAAGCCGTGGGCACGGCAGGCGATCGGGTCGACCGTCACGCGGTTCATGCCGCACCCGCCGTGCTCCGGCACGAGCCGACAGTGAGGTGCGCACGGACGTCGGCGGCGAAGACTCGCAATGCGCTCGCGGCCAGGCGGACGGCTCCGTCCGGGTGGGCGCACGCGCCCCGCCCGCCGAGGAGCGGGAGGCGGCGGGCCAGCCGGCCGGTTGCGTCCCGGCCGGACAGCAGATCGGCGAAGTCCGCGGCGAGGGCGGGAAGCCCGAACATGCACGGTCCGCATTGGCGGGCCGATTCCCCCGCCAGGGTAAAGAGAATATTCCGAGTCAGCTCGAGGCCGCAGTTCGGTTCCGGGAGCAGGTGGAGCGAGGACAAGCCCGGTTCACGGCCGAGGGGCAACGGGTCGGCCAAGGCACGAGGCATCCACGTGCCGCCGTAGCCGCCGATCAGGACTGCCTGTGCGGCAACGGATCCGCCGGCTCGGGCGAGGATCGCGGAAACCGGGGTGCCGGCCGGGACTTCCAGCACACCGGGGCGGGCGACGGCTCCGGTGACGGTGACCAGGTCAGTGTGGACAGAGCGGTCCGCCCCGGTTCGGGCGACGATCGCGAAGCGGGCCAAGGTTTCGACATTCTGGACCAGCGTCGGGCGTCCACGCAGGCCGCGTTCGGCTGGGCGGGGGAACTTGCCGGTCGGGCGGGCGTCGCCGGTGGCCAGGAAATGCACCAGCGCGGTTTCTTCGCTGGCGACGTATCGGGGCGGGACTGCGACGAGCTTCACCGGCACTGCGTCACGACGTTCGGTTAAAGCGGCCATTGCGCTTCGGTTTCCCTCGTGCAGGCAGAGATAAGCCTCGGTAGCGCCGACGGCGCGAGCGGCGACCTGGATACCGTCCAGCACCAGGTGCGGTGCGAGCTCCAAGAGGGCGCGATCTTTGCTGCTGAAGGGATCGCTCTCGCAACCGTTGGCGACCACAATGGACCGTCCCGGCGCGACAGAGCGCAGTTTCGCCGCAGCGGGAAACCCGGCACCGCCTCGGCCGCGGATACCGGCGGCGTCGATCGCGTGGATCAAGGAGCCGCGGTCCAAAGCAGGGAGTCCACCATGGACGGACAGGTGGCCGGCAAGATCGTTACGGTGCAGCGGAAGCACGAGTCACCTCTGAAGGGGAGAGAGGCGGCGGGCCTCGGTGTCGGGGCTAGTACTGCCGAACCGCACGCTCGCGGCAGCCACGACGGCGAGCAGGCAAACGATGTCGAGCGCGATGAGCAGCGGGCGGGCGCTGTCGGAAGCGACCAGGCCGACGCTGTGCGCGAGCGCGACCGGCCAGCACAGGTAGGCGAGCCAGTGCACGGCGCGCCACAACCGCGGCGGGATGCGGGTTCGGAGCAGACTTGTCACGACAATGGCGAGCAGCAGATCCACGGCTACCGCACCGATGCCGATCCAGAACGGTTCGTAGCCCGAGACGAACGGAACGACGACAGAGAGCCAGCTGAGGTCCACATAGCCGTCGACGACCGCGAAGACGATGTGGGCGCCCAGAAAGACGAGGGTGGCCAAGGCGAGGTTCCGGTGCAGGTCCGCGAGGGCGAACCGGGGCCAGCGCCGGGTCGCGAACCGGCCGGAGTTGAGGAAACCGAGCACCACCACAGCCGTCGAGAACACCAGCGAGACGATTCCGGTGGCACGGCTGAAGTACCAGAGCGCGGAACTCACGACGCACGCTCCCGACTGTCCCCCGGCCAACCGGCGGTAGTCCGGACGGCGCCGCGCGAACTCACCAGTCGCGCGGGCAATCCCCGCGACCTCAGCCAGTCCAACGCGGCAACACCCAGCACCACCGACGCCGTGCTCGCGGTGTTGGCGTCCACACAGGACTCGGCTGCTACCGATACTGTCCGCCAGCACGGATCCGCCGATTCGCCCGTGCGCGGGTCGACGATGTGGTGCACCACGCGACCGCCGCGCCGCCAGGTTCGCCGGGCGACGCCGGAGGTCGCCAGGCCGCCGCTGGTGAGCGTGACCGTCGTGTCCGGACGGGCGACCGCGTCAGCGTGGTCGTCGCCGATCGCTATCCGCCAGCCGCCTTCCGGAGCGGGGCCAGCCACAGCCAGGTCGCCACCGAGGTTCACCAGCACGCCGCAGCCGGCGCGGTGGGCGATTTCGGCGGCAGTCCGGTCCGCGGCAAACGCTTTCGCGGTCGCGCCCAGGTCCAGCGTCACACCGCGCGGCAGCACGACAATCCGGCGAGCCGGTTCGAACAACACCCAATGCGAACCCGGCGCGGGGACCGGCGCCGCAGCGGGGCCGTCGGTGATCTCGGCGAAATCCCGGTCGTAACCGAGTGCTGCCATCGAACCGCCGACTGTCGGATCGACCAAACCGCCGCTCAGCCACGAGGCCCGCAACGCAGCCGACAGCGCGTCGGCCAGCAGCGGGCTCACCTCCACCGCCCGGCCCGCGGCGCGATGGAGGGCCGAAATTTCCGAATCCGTCCGGAAACGACTGCTTGCCCGATCGAGTTCGGCGAGCCGCGTCCGCAGCAGCGCGGCCGCCGGGCCGAGCGCGGCCTCCTCGGTGACGAGCACCCGTGCGGTCGTGCCGAGCGCGGGAAACGCCGCCGAATACGGTCCGGTCACGACGCGCCCGATCCGGTGTGTGCGTGGCCGGAGCCGGATCCGGGATCCTGCGCGGGCGCCTGCAACTGGTCCTGTCCCGAGGTGCTGGATCCGGTAGCCGAGCCAGTCCCGCTGGTGGACGGCGAAGCGGCCGCCGTCAGCCCGTATCCGATGCCGCCTGCCGCCGCGACTCCGAGCACTGCGGCGACCGCCGTGACGACCGCGGTCCGGTGCCGGACGCGTGCCCGTTCCTCTTGCCTTCTCCTGATGTCCGGGTCCATGCCGGGCGTCCTCTCCGGTGGTGGGAACACCCAGTCTCAGCCGCGAATCTATGAGTCCGCTGGGAACGACCTGTCAGTTTGCTTCCAGTGACTACACTCCGCGCATGAGCACGGTCCTCGCGTGGGCGACGCTGGCGGTGTGGACCGGGCTCGCGTCGTGCCACAGCTGGTTCTGGCGCACCGACCAGCGGCTGCCCGAGCTGGTCCGGCCAGAGCGCTGGCCGTCCGTCGCCGTCGTGGTACCAGCCCGCGACGAAGCCGAACTGCTGCCGGAAACCCTGCCCACACTGCTCCGCCAGAGCTATCCCGGCGATGCGCGAGTCATCCTCGCAGACGACGGCAGCAGCGACGGCACCGCGGAAGTCGCCCGCTCGCTGACTGTCCCCCATGGACTCCCGCTCACCGTCGCCAGCCCCGGCGAACCGCCAGCGGGCTGGACCGGGAAACTCTGGGCCGTCGCACACGGCGTCCGCGAAGCGGGGGACGTCGACTTCCTCCTCCTGACCGACGCTGACATCGCGCACGCCCCCGATTCGCTGGAAGCCCTCGTCGCGACCAGCGGCCGGGATCTGGTGTCGCAAATGGCCGTTCTGCGCACCGAGACGTTCTGGGAGCGGCTGCTCGTGCCCGCTTTCGTCTACTTCTTCGCGATGCTCTACCCGTTCCGCCGCGTGAACTCCGCGCGCTGGCGCACCGCCGCCGCGGCCGGCGGTTGCGTCCTCGTCCGCCGCTCGGCGCTCGAACGCGCCGGGGGAATCGCCGCGATCCGCGGTGCGGTCATCGACGACGTCGCACTCGCCCGCGCGGTCGCGTCCGCGGGCGGGCGGATCTGGCTGGGTTACGCGTCGAAGGCCTGGAGTGTCCGGCCGTATCCGCGGCTCGCGGACCTGTGGCGGATGGTGGCCCGCAGCGCCTACACCCAGCTCCGGCATTCGCCGCTGCTGCTGGCCGGGACGGTCGTCGGCATGATCGCCGTTTTCCTCGCCCCGCCGGTGCTCGCCCTGACCGGCTCGTGGCAGGCCGCCCTCGCCTGGCTGCTGATGGCGGCGACGTTCGTCCCGGTCGCCCGGTACTACCGGCAGCCCCTGGTCGCGGGCCTGCTGCTGCCGTTCACCGCGGCGCTCTACACCCTGATGACGATCGACTCCGCCCGGCGCCGGACTGGCTGGAAAGGCCGGACTTACTGAGCACCTGGCTGGTGACCGAGCGGGACGACGCCGTTCATCAGCGGATGTGGCATCCGCTCGATATGACGTCGACCCGAAGGGGCAATGCCTCGCAGGAAGCCCGGCGCGGTACGCGCCGACCGGCCCGAGACCCGCGATCTGTGGGCCGGATGCGTTTCCCCGGCACTCGACCGGTATCGGCGTTTCCCGCGTCAGCCCGGCCGCTGGCTGTACGTTCCGTGGCCCGGCTGCCGGTGCTGCGGATCCGGTCGAAGCCCGCGACGAACTGGAAGCCCCCTCGCCGCGGAACTGCGCCGAGCCATCGCTCCGCTCGATGCCGAGGTCAAGCGAAGAACCCTGCGGCCCGGCGGCGAGTTCCCTCAGCACCTGGCATGCCGCCGCTTGGTGGCGGCTCGGCCGCAAGAGCGGTGAAAGGCCGCCCCGGGACTCGCACGCACTGACCGGGAGAGCGAGTTCACACCACCCAGTGATGCACGTTCATACACGGTCGTGCATAATCATTCCTATGTCCAAGGTGCTCACTTCCCTTCCCGTCGGCGAGCGGGTCGGCATCGCGTTCTCCGGCGGCCTCGACACGTCCGTGGCGGTGGCGTGGATGCGCGACAAGGGTGCGGTTCCGTGCACCTACACCGCCGACATCGGCCAGTACGACGAACCCGACATCGCGTCCGTCCCCGGCCGTGCGCACGCCTACGGGGCGGAGCTCGCGCGGCTGGTCGACTGCAAGGAAGCCCTCGTCGAAGAGGGCCTCGCCGCGCTGACCTGCGGCGCCTTCCACATCCGCACCGGCGGCCGGGCCTACTTCAACACCACCCCGCTCGGCCGCGCGGTCACCGGCACCCTGCTGGTGCGCGCGATGCTGGAGGACAACGTCCAGATCTGGGGCGACGGCTCCACCTACAAGGGCAACGACATCGAGCGGTTCTACCGCTACGGCCTGCTGGCCAACCCGGGCCTGCGGATCTACAAGCCGTGGCTCGACGCCGCGTTCGTCGGCGAGCTCGGCGGCCGCAAGGAGATGTCGGAGTGGCTGCAGGCGCACGACCTGCCCTACCGCGACAGCACCGAGAAGGCCTACTCCACCGACGCCAACATCTGGGGCGCCACGCACGAGGCGAAATCGCTGGAGCACCTCGACACCGGCATCGAGATCGTCGAGCCGATCATGGGCGTGCGGTTCTGGGACCCGGAAGTCGAGATCGCGGCCGAGGACGTCACGATCGGCTTCGAACAGGGCCGTCCGGTGAGCATCAACGGCAAGCAGTTCGGCACCTCGGTCGAGCTGGTGCTGGAGGCCAACGCGATCGGCGGGCGGCACGGCCTCGGCATGTCCGACCAGATCGAGAACCGGATCATCGAGGCCAAGAGCCGCGGCATCTACGAGGCCCCGGGCATGGCGCTGCTGCACGCCGCGTACGAGCGGCTGGTCAACGCGGTGCACAACGAGGACACCATCGCCAGCTACCACAACGAAGGCCGCAGGCTCGGCAGGCTGATGTACGAGGGCCGCTGGCTGGATCCGCAGGCGATGATGCTGCGCGAATCGCTGCAGCGCTGGGTAGGCACCGCGATCACCGGCGAGGTCACGCTGCGGCTGCGGCGCGGCGAGGACTACTCGCTCCTCGACACGTCCGGTCCCGCGTTCAGCTACCACCCGGACAAGCTGTCGATGGAGCGCACCGAGGACTCCGCGTTCGGCCCGGTCGACCGGATCGGCCAGCTGACCATGCGGAACCTCGACATCGCCGACTCCCGCGCCAAGCTTGAGCAGTACGCGAGCCTGGGCATGGTCGGCGGCAACTCGCACCCGAAGCTGATCGGCGCCGCGCAGGCGGCCGCGACCGGCCTGATCGGCGCGATGCCCGAGGGCGGGGCCGAGGCGATCGCGTCCCGCGGCCGGGCCGACGATGTCGAGCTGCTCGACCGCGCCGCGATGGAATCCGGCACGGACTGAGGCTTTTCTCCCGCGGATGCCCGCGCCGGATCACCGGCGCGGGCATTCTCTTATACCAGCGTCCGCACCCCGCTAACGTCTCTATGCCCGGGTGGCGGCTCCCGGATAACGTGGCTGCGTGACCCCGATTTTTCAGCTGTCCGCCGACCACGTCACGGCTGAGGCAGCGCTCGACCCGATCGCCGCGACCCTGGACGGCGTAACCACCGACGCGACCGCGCTCACCGACCTCACCCCGGACGGTTTCGCGGCCCGCGCCGAGCTGGCCCGCCGCACGCTCGCCGCTCTCGCGGGGCTGTCCCCCGAGTCCCGCACGGACCGGATCGCGGCCGCGAATCTGCGGGACAGTCTCGAAGCTCAGCTGGCCTGGCACGAGCTGGACGAGCCGTTCCGCCAGGTCCAGGCACATTTCGGCACGCTGAGTTCGATCGCCGATTCGGTCCGGCTGCTGCCGCGCCGCGACGCGGACGACTGGCACGTCCTCGCGGTCCGGATGACCGGCGTCGAAACGATGCTCGCCGGCTGGCAGAAGACGCTGCAGGCCGGTCTCGACCGCGGTCTGCGCGCGGCCCGGCGGCAGGCGCTGGAGACGGCGGCTCAGGCCGAACGCTACGCCGGTGTCCACAATGCCCTCGTCGAGGAGTACGGCGACGGACCGCGGGCCGGCGAACTGCGCGCCGGGGCCGACGCCGCCCATCGCGGCTACGCGGCGCTCGCCCGGTTCCTGCGCGAGGATTACGCCCCGCACGCCACCGAAACCGACGGCGTCGGCGCGGAACGCTACGCCGTCGCGGCCCGGCTTTCCCTCGGCGCGGACCTCGATCTCGCCGAGGCTTACGAATGGGGCTGGGCGGAACTTCAGCGCATCGAAACGGAAATCGCCGCCGAGGTCGCGAAAATCCGGCCCGGCGCGAGCGTGGCGGAAGTCCTTGCGCTGCTGGACAAAGAATGCGCGGTGAACGGCGAAGAGTCCTATTTGGACTGGCTGCGCGCGGCGCATGACCGTGCACTGGAAGCGGCGAGCGAGCACTTCGACATCCCGGAACCGTTGCGCGCCTTGGACGTCGTACTCGCGTACGGCTCCGCGTCGGGTTCGCCGTACTACACCGGACCCGCCGAAGACGGCACCCGCCCCGGCCGCACGTGGTGGCCGCTGGGCGGACGGGAGCGCTTCGCGACCTGGTCCGAGCTGACGACGGTGTTCCACGAAGGCGTTCCCGGACACCATCTGCAGATCGGCGTCGCGGGCCTGGCCGGCGACTCGGTGAGCCGCTACGCACGCGTCCATTCAGTGAGCGGCCACGCGGAAGGCTGGGCGCTGTATGCCGAACGCCTCGCCGACGAACTGGGCTGGTTCTCCGAACGCGGCACGCGACTCGGCATGCTCGCCGGTTCGGCGCTGCGGGCCGCGCGCGTCGTGATCGACCTCGGCTCGCACCTCGACCTGCCGCTGCCGGACGGTTCCCGCTGGGACTTCGACACCGCGTGCCGGTTCCTGCACGAGCGCGGATTGGCCGCCGAACACCGGGTACACGCCGAAATCGTGCGCTACCTCGGCTGGCCGGGCCAGGCGATCTCGTACAAGATCGGCGAACGCGCGTGGCTCCGGGCGCGTGCCGAAGCCGCCGCCAAACCCGGGTTCACGTTGCGCCAGTGGCACGAGGACGCGCTGGCTGTCGGCCCGGTCGGGCTCGCGGCGCTGCAGGACGCGCTGTCGTGAGTGTTCATCGCGGTGAGCACCGGGATTGCCACTCACGAGGCCCCAGCGTCAAGCCTCAGCCTCGCACTCCGCGCACATCCCCCACCACGTGACCTCCGCCTGGTCCACCCGGAACCCGGGCACCGGACCGGGCTCAAGACACGGTGCCGCACCGACCGCGCACGGCACGTCCTGGATCCGGCCGCAGCCGCGGCAGACCAGGTGGTGGTGGTTGTCGTGGGTTTCGAGTTCGAACCGCGCGGGCGAGCCGGCCGGTTCGAGCGGGCGCAGCAGGCGGGCGCCGACGAGGTCGTCGAGCACGTTGTAAAGGCCTTGCCTGGACAACGCGCCGACGGCCCCGTCGGCGTCGAGCACCGTCGCGATTTCCGCCGCCGTGACGTGCGGGGTCCGCGCGACCGCGGCCAGCACCGCACGCCGTTGCGGCGTGTTGCGCAGGCCCTTGTCGCGCAGACGCGTCCCGAACTCGTCCATGGCCGGATCGTACCCCCAGACTTGACCGAATCAATTCTGGCGTGCAGTGGCTCACAGTCCCAGAGTTGACCCGTTCTTACAATTGACTGGATCAACTTTGAGGACTACAAAGGAGGCGTGCTCACGACCTCCGCACCCATCCCGCCCAGCGCCGACGCCGGAACCCGGCTCCGGCGCGCCGGCCTGCGCGTGACGACCGCCCGGCAGGTCGTGCTGGAAGTGCTGGCCGAAAACCCGCACGTCACCGTCGCGGAGCTGCTGCCGCTGGTCCGCGAACGGCTGTCGATGGCGTCCACGAGGGGCGTCCACGACGTGCTGACCACCGGCGTCACCGCCGGTCTCGTCCGCCGCTTCGACCACGTCGGCGTCGCGCAACGCTACGAGCTTTCCGGTTTCGACCACCGTCACCTGCTGTGCCGCCGATGCGGCCGGCTGGAGGCGATCCCCGGCCTGCCAACGGAATCCGCCGAGGAAGCGGTGTCCGGCCTGTGCTCGCGCTGCGATTCGGCCGAGTAGACCTCAGCGGAACGCGGCGATAGCACGAGCCGCCCAGTCGGCGAACGATCGCGGCGCACGGCCGAGAATCCGCTCGACGTCCGGGCTGACGCGCAGTTCGGCCGGAGTCGGCGAGCCGATGATGTCCAAGGTGTCGTCGGCGAGTTCGCCCGGCATGCTCTGGATCATGCCCGCCTTGGCTTCGGCGCGGGTCAGTTCCCGGAACCGCACCGGCTTGCCCCGTGCGGCGGCCAGCGCCTCCGTTTGCTGACGCGGCGCGATCACCTCCGGCCCGGTCAGCTCGTATACGCCGCCGACGTGCCGGTCGTCCCGCAGGCAAGCCGCCGCGACCTCGCCGATGTCCGCCGGATCGATGATCGGCACCCCGGTGCCGCCGAACGGCGCGGCGACGATCCGCGTGCGAACGGATTCCGCCCACCACAGCGCGTTGGAGTCGAACCCGCCCGGCCGCAGATGACCCAGTCGAGGCCGGACTCGCGCAGTACGTCCTCCAGCTCGCGCATCGCGATCCGCGTCCTGCCGAACGGCCTGGTCGCCACGCCCAGAGTGGAGAGCAGGACGATCCGGCGGACCCCGGCGTCCGCGGCCTTCGCGATGAGGCCGGCGGGGTTCGCGCCGACCGCGCGCAGATCGCCGGACAGCAGCAGGAACAACGCTTTCGCCCCGGTCAGCGCGGGTTCGAGACTGGCCGGATCCGCCAGGTCGGCCACCACCTGCCGGACGCCTTCCGGCACCTCGGCGGCCCGCCGCGACACCGCCGTCACCTGCTCGCCCGCGTCGGCGAGCACCCGCACCAACGGCCGTCCGATGTTTCCGGTCACCACGATCATGAACAGCTCCCTCCGTAGGCGGCCGACGCTAGGCCGTTCACCCCCGCCGTCTCGCGCCGCGTTATGCGGTGTTTCACACCGGCTGCCCCGCGCGTACCGTGCTCGGCCACGTGACCAGCCGGTGGGGCGTCTGGATCCTCATCTCGTTGCGGGACAAGGAACTCCGGTTCTGCGAACTGCGCGAAAGCATCCGGGGCATCAGCGAGAAGATGCTCGCCCAGTCCCTGCGCGCGCTGGTCGAGGACGGCCTCGTCTGGCGGCACGTCGAGCCGGCCCCGCCTCAGGTCACCTACTGCCTGACCGAGTTCGACCGAGACCTCGGCGCGCCCCTGGACGACCTGTTCGGCCGGATCACCCAGCGGCTGAGCTCCCAGTAGCCGCACTGGTCAGCACGCGCATCACCGCAGCGGCAATTTACATACAGACTGCATGTATGTATCTTTGCCAGGATGAGCGCATACGCGGAACTGGGCACTGCCCGGCACGTCAACCTCCCCCAAGGCGAACTCCGGTACTTCGAGCGCGGACACGGCCGCCCGGTCGTTTTCGTGCACGGCGTACTCACCAACGCCCTGCTCTGGCGCAAGGTCGTCCCGACCGTCGCGGACGCCGGATTCCGCTGCCTGGCCCCGGATCTCCCGCTGGGCGCGCACCCGGTCCCGATGCGTTCGGACGCCGACCTCAGCGCCGCCGGCCTCGCCACTGTCCTGGGGGACTTCCTCACCGCGCTGGACCTGGAAGACGTCACCCTGGTCGCCAACGACACCGGCGGCGCCATCACGCAACTGCTGCTCGCGCGGTACCCGGAGCGGGTCGGGCGGGTCGTGCTGACGCCGTCGGACAGCTTCGAGTACTTCTTCCCGCCGATCTTCCAGGTGTTGCCGGCGATCGCCCGAGTCCCGGGTTCGATGGCGGTGCTCGGCCAGTTGCTGCGGATCAAGGCGCTGTACCGGCTGCCGCTGCTGTTCGGCTGGGTCACGAAGCGCCCGCTGCCGCCGGACGTCGCCGAGGAGTACCTGGGCAAGCTGCGGAAATCCCCTGGTCTGCGAAGGGATCTGCGCAAGTTCCTGCGCACCGTCGACGCGAACCACACCCTCGCCGCGGCGGAGAAACTGCGGCAGTTCCAGCGGCCGGTGCTGCTGGTCTGGCCGCCGGAGGACAAGCTGTTCCCGATCAGCCTCGCCCACCGCTTGGCGGAGGTGCTGCCGGACGCGGAACTCGTCGAGGTCCCGGACTCCTACACCTTCGTCTCGGAAGACCAGCCGGAAGCGCTGGCCGGGCACATCACGCGCTTCGCCGCCGCCATGGCAGATTAGGTGCGTGCGACGTACCCAGCAAGAACGCTCCGACGCGACGCGAGCCGCACTCATCAAGGCCGCCCGAGACCTCTTCGGCGCACGCGGCTACCACGACGTGCCAGCCGAAGAGATCACTCGCACGGCAGGCGTCACGCGGGGCGCGCTGTACCACCACTTCGGCGACAAACAGGGCCTGTTCCGGGCCGTCGTCGAAGCGGTGGAACGCGAACTGACCGCCGAGGTCTCGGAAGTCCTCGACGGCGCACCGGACCCGCTTTCCGGCCTTTCGGGAGCACTGGGGGTGTTCCTGGACGCGTGCCTGCGCCCGGACGTCCGGCGGATCTCGCTGACCGACGCCCCCGCCGTGCTGGGCTGGGACGCCTGGCGCGAGCTGGAGGCCGAGTACGGCTTGGGACTGGTCACGGAGAACCTGGCGGCCGCGCGGGAGGCCGGGTTGATCGTGGACACGCCGGTGGATGCTTTGGCGCAACTGGTATTGGCGGCGGTGATGGAGGCGGCGCGGATGATCGCCGATGCGGATGACCCGGACCGGGTGCGCGAGGATGTGCAGCAGGTGTTTTCTGGGTGGTTGAGCGGGTTGTTGCGGACTTCTTAGGTCACAGCCTGATCGACTTCTGGTTCGTGAACTCCTCGGTCCCGACGGCCGCACCCAAGCCGAACGGCGAGCCATCGGCGATCTCGATGGCACGATCCTCCGGTTCGGCGCGGAACAAGATCGCCACCGGCCCGCAAGGTCGCACCCTGGTCCACCGCGCGGGCCACCTGGCCCGCGACCCGCTTGGCGAAGCGGTCCACGAATTCCCCATAAAGGCCAGACTGGACAATAATTCGTTTAGGCGCGTTACCGGAGTTGTCCGCAGTTACGCATCCGCGCGGTCGCTGCCGGTTAGGGAAACGCCTTGAATGCGCGGATCAGCGAGAACCATCGAAACTGACGGCCGGACGCGAAGGTGTTCACATACGCATCGCCCGCTACGCCCGCTCCAGGCGGAATCTTCTCAGTCGTCAGCGCCGAACGCGGGCAAATCGACGCGTGCTTGAGCAGAATCATGTTGCCCAGAACCAGAATCGGCGCGACAAACCGGACCACCTGACAGCACGGGAAGTTTCCCGGCAGCACGCCCAGCAGCGCACCGATCGGTTCCTTGCGCAGCACCGCGGATCCGCCGCGGATCGGGAGCGGCGGGTCCGGGCCTCGTTCGGCGTAGCAGCGGAAGATGTCCACGACGATCCCGACCCCGCCGCGGCCCTCGTTGATCCGCTTGCCCATCCCCACGGTCATGGTCGCCGCCAGCTCGTCGGCACGCTGTCGACCAGGTGCGCTGGTCATTCCGCTATGGGACGAGCCCCGCCAGCTGCGATATCCGTGGCCGAGGCGCTCGATCGCCGCGCGGGTCGTCCTCGATCAGCTGGCCCGTGGCCAGGTCGGTCACCGCGTACATCGCGGTCCTCCTGCGGTCGCCATCCTCGGCGACCTTCTAGTGCATGCAGTATCCCGCAGAGAGATAACGCAGGGTAGCTAATTCTTGACCGAGCGCGGGCGGCCGAGTATGGTCTAGACCACAAATCTCCCCACCCCTCCGCCCGCGCACCACCCCACCGCGGGCTCGTCGGTCGTGCCGTGGCACGGCCGGCCGCCCTCCGGCGCGGGAGCGGGCCCGGCTTCGAAGGAGCCACCATGTCCCGCAAACGCACGATGCTCGCCGCACTCGGCGGCGCGGTCCTCGCTCCGGTGCTGATGCTGATCGGCCCCGGCATCGCCAGCGCGCACGGCTACGTCAGCTCCCCGCCGAGCAGGCAGGCCCAGTGCGCGGCCGAAACGGTGTCCTGCGGCGACATCAAATGGGAACCGCAGAGCGTCGAAGGGCCCAAGGGCCTGCAGAGTTGCAGCGGCGGCAACGACCGGTTCGCCGACCTCGACGACGACAGCAAGGGCTGGAAGCTCACCCCGGTCAGCACCCAGGTCACTTTCACCTGGACGTTCACCGCACGCCACCGCACCAGCGACTACGAGTACTTCATCGGCGGCACCGAGGTCGCGAGCTTCAGCGGCAATGATCAGGCCCCGCCGGCAACCGTGTCGCACCAGGTCGACCTGAGCGGCTACCCCGGACAGCAGAAGGTGCTCGCGGTGTGGAACATCGCGGACACCGGCGACGCGTTCTACGCCTGCATCGACCTGAACGTTTCCTGACCGCGTGAAATGCCGGGCGGCCGGGCGGAAACCCGCTCCGGCCGCCTGGCGCTTCATCCGGCGAACGCCTCGGCGACGGCGAGGCCGTCTTCGTAAACGTGGTACGCGTGATCAGTCCGCTGCCGACGGTCAGGCGCACTGTCAAGCTGGTCGCGAAACGCTTGCCGGTTTGAGCACCGCGTCCGCGCGCGAGGAACAGGGGCGGATCCACGGCACCACGGGACGCTCCGGTTCCGGCCAGTTCACCCGCCCGTCGACCGCTTGCGTGATCCGGTCCGGGTCGCCCGGCCCAAGCCGGCGCGGGAATTCCGCCACGACCGTCCTGGCGTCCGAGGACGAGGGAGGCGGCGGACCGGCGAACTGGCAGTCGCGCCGGATGCGGCCGTCCTCGCCAAGTTCGGCCACGGCGGAGCCGGTACCGGCTCCGGCGGACCGGCACACCGAACCTGCCCCGCCAACGAATTCCTCGAAAGACTTGCCAGCGTCCCTCTCCTGGTCCAGGCCCGGACGCTGACCGCGCCAGTGACATCTGGCGTCAGCGAAGCGAGGCTTCCGCGCTCCGCTTGCCGACCAGGAACCACAGCATCGGCCCGAGAAACGGCGCGCAGAACGCGAAGACCACCCACACGAACTTCATCCCGGGGCCGAGCGGGCTGCCGAGCACGCTCACCAGCGCGCCGATGAAGAGCAAGACCGGAAACGTCACGAGCACCGCGATCCCGGCGATGGCGGCGAACCGCAGGCCTTCATGGACGGTGTCGGCCAGGACGGCGGTCATCAGAACGTTCCTCTCTCACGGCGGGCGGAAACCCATTGTGCGAGCGGAATCGCTCAGTCCGGATCGGCTTGACGGCTCGATCCGGGTACCGCTTAAGTCGTACTCACGTCCACTATGGACGTCAGGCCCCGAACAGCTCAAGCAAAGCCGCCGGTGCGTCCGCGCGGAAGCAGCTGTCGAGGCTTTGCGCCGATTCCGCCGCTGATTTCGCGCTGCGCGGGAACAACTCGGCCTCGTACTCGGCGAGTGCGCGTTCGACGTCGTCCGGGTGCCGGGCGAGCGCGAGGCCCAGCTCAGCGCCGTCGAGCATGGCGAGGTTCGCGCCCTCTCCGGCGAACGGCGACATCAAGTGCGCGGCGTCGCCGAGCAGCGTGACGCCGGGCACTCGCGACCATGAATGCTCGACGGGGAGCGCGTGGACCAGCCGTGCGACCAGCTCGCTGTCCGCATCCTCGACCAGGGCGCGAAGCCGGTCGGACCAGCCGTCGAAGTGGCTCAGCACGGCGGCCTTGGCGGCGGCGTGCTCGGTGAAGTCGACGGACGCGGTCCAGGTTTCCGGGACGCGCACGGCGACGTAGACGTGCAGGCTGCCGTCCGGTTCGCGGTGCGCGAGAAAGCCTTTGTCCTCGCCGAGCGCGAAACTCATGCCGCCGCCGAGGAGCGCTGCCGCGTCCGGGTGCCGGGAGTCCGCGTCGAGGAGGTCGATCTCCACGAAGGAGATCCCTGCGTACGCCGGTTTTTCCGGTGAGACCAGCGGCCGGATTCGCGACCAGGCGCCGTCGGCTCCGATGAGCACGTCCGTGGTGAGGGGCGTGCCGTCGGCGAGGGCGAGGCGATGCCGTCCGCCGGACAACGGTTCCGCGGCGGTGACCTTCGCTCCCCAGCGGACGGTGCCCGCCGGCAGCGAATTGAGGAGGAGGTCGCGCAGGGCCCCGCGGTCGACCTCCGGTCGCCCGCCGGTGCCGTCGTCCGCCGCGGAGAACAGGAGGGCGGCGGCGCGGTCGTAGACGCGGGTTTCCTGGCCGCCGGAGTGGATCAGCGCTTCGAATTCGGCGTGCAGACCGGCGGCGCGAAGGGCGACCTGGCCGGAGTCGTCGTGGATGTCGAGCATGCCGCCCTGCGCGCGGGCGGAGGGGGAGGCGTCGAGGTCGAGGACGGTGGCTTCGATGCCGTGCACGTGCAGGACGCGGGCGAGGCTGAGACCGCCGAGTCCGGCGCCGACGATGGTGATGGTCATGGGGTTGCTCCGTTTCTTGGCGGGTGGCTCAGACCAGAGTAACGAACATGTTCGTTACGAACAAGTTCGTTCGCGAGTGACGCCGGTCAACTGCGGTCGGAGCCTGCTGTGGCGGCCTCGGACAGTCCCGGCCGGGACGCGGCTCCCTCGCGGCGAACGCACGACGATTCGCCAAGCAGCGCAACCTGATCGAGGTTCACCCGTCGCGCGGCTTCCCGAGCCGACCAAACGGTCACTCGATTGGCGGCGATCCAGATCACCTTATGGGGCCGGAACATTCGCGCGGTTCACGCGTTGTACAGAGTGTCGGTACGGAGGTGCCCCCGGGCCTCACCTTCTGCCTTCCAGGAATACCGGTCCGGCCGGAGCCTGGTCGTGCCACTCGCCGCGAGGCGGCCCCCGTACCGGCGCAGAACTACCCGCTCCGCGTCACTGCTCCCCCCAGCCGCGGAACGGGATCCGGTGCTCCTGCTCCCGCCGGCCGGTAACCCCCAGCCGGTCCGGACGGCGAGCGGGAGCACACCCCCGGCCGCGGGAATGTTCTTGACCCGCAACGAGTTGTAGTGAGCAGAGTGGTACTGCTGTGCACACTGGATGAGCCGAGTCCAGCCGCAGGCGTGCGTCGGTGGTCTGGATGAGCCGAGTCCAGCCGCAGGCGCGCGCCGGCGGTCCGGATGAGCCGAGTACAGCCGCAGGCGTGCGTCGGCGGTCCGGATGAGGCGAGTCCAGCCGCCAGTGCGCGCCGGGCAGTCCGGGCAAGACTGTCCGCATCGAACCCGCCGTTTTCTCAAGCCACCCCGTCCGCTGCGGCATCTCTCCCCAGTGCCCCGCGCGGACGGGGATCCCGCGCCCCCGCTCCGGCTCCCGCAGGCCGGACGCGCGGGGCGCCCTGACCACCTCGTTCGCCGCGCCGCCCCTCCCCCCACGGTCGCGCGAGCGGGGACATGCGCCCGCCCGGCCGCCGGATCCCGACCGGACCGGCCGGGCGGGTGCCCGCGTAGCGCCTAGCGAGCCCTTTGCGGCGTGGGCAGGCGGGTCTCCGCCGGGCGACGCATCATTGGCCACAGACAGGCGCGGTCTCCGCCGGGCCAACGCATGGCCACAGGCAGGCGCGCCTGCCGCCGAACGGCGCAGTCCCGCCCCTTCTTGAACAGCCGCGTCGCGGCCCGGGCATACCCCGCCCCTCACCTAGCAACGCATCCCGGCACGGGCAGCGCACGTTTAGCCGAGCGCCGCATCGCGCGCCGCAGACACGCGCCCGCGCACCCAGCAAGCATCCCGGCGCGGGCACCCCGCACCAAACCGCATCCCAGCACGAACATGCGCGCTCCTCACCAGCAAACGCATCTCAGCACGGACATGGGGCGTGCCCCTCCCCAGCAACGCATCCCCAGCGCAGCCATGGCGTGCCCCTCACCCAGCGATGCGTCGCAGCGGGGGCAACGTGCCCTTCGACGGACAACGCACCGAGCCGCAGGCATGCACGTCCCCACACCGGGCGACACATCACAGCCCAGGCATGCACGCCCGCACTGCGCAATGCAACCCAGCGCAGGCAGTGCGCCCTTCGCAGACCAATGCACCGCGCCACAGGCACCCCTCCCCGCACCGGGTAACACATCCGGCACGGGCAGCGCGCCCTTCGCCAAGCAACACCTCACGCCACAGGCACGCACGCCCCACACCCAGCGAGCCGCGACAGCACAAGCAACGCGCCTTCGCCGAAGCGCGCATCACCCCGCAGAAACGCACTCAGCGACCCGCGACAGCACAAGCAACGCGCCTTCGCCGAAGCGCGCATCACCCCGCAGGCACGCACTCAGCGACCCGCGACGGCACAGGCGAACTCGTCCGTCGCCAAGCACCCGACTCAGTCGATCCACTCGCGGGCGTCACGGAGCAACCCGAGCATCCCGGAGACCAGCCGCATCTGGTCCACCGTCCTGATGTCGGCTTCGAGCAGCTTCGGAGAGCACACCAGGACAGCGACGGACTGCGCGCGGGAGAGAGCGACGTTCAACCGGTTACGGGACAACAAGAAATCAAGGCCTCGCGGCAAGTCTACCGCCGAAGAGGACGTCATGGTCGTCACCACAACGGGTGCTTCTTGGCCCTGGAACCGGTCCACTGTGCCGACTCGGACGTCGCCGAAGCCCGCGTCGGACAGCGCGCGCGTCACTACTCGCGCCTGCAAGTTGTACGGGGCTACCACAAGGAAATCGGCGTCAGTGAGCGGTCGGCCTTCCCACGATCGGCCGTGCAGCGACTTGATCGCCGAGACCACTTGCTCGGCTTCTTCCACCGACCGCGTGGTGTTCCCGCGATGCTCGACCGATGCCAGATAGAGACCTGACGGGAAACCGTCGATCGAACGTTCCGCGGTGGGATGCGAGTGCAGCAGGCCCGCGTACGAAAGGTTGGAGACCGGCGCGCATACCGCGGGATGCATGCGGCGCGTCAGGTCGAGGAAATACCCCAGTTCCGGCGGGATGATGTCCGCCTCGCCGATCAGGTGACCCAGCGCCGACGCCTCCGCGCCCGCCGGGTGCGTGCCCTGCACGACCTGCGGCAACTGTTGCGGATCCCCCAGCAGCACCAGGTTTTTCGCGCACATCGACACCGCCAGCGCGTCCGCGAGAGCGAACTGCCCGGCTTCGTCGATGACGAGAACGTCGAAGGGTTCCTCGCGCACGGCAGCGTTGGCGAAGGTCCACGCCGTGCCGCCGACCAGATGACCGGTGTCGTGTTCTTCACGCCAGCGTACCAGCGCGGTGTTGTTTTTCGGCTGCTCCCAAGGCAATGCCGGATCAGGCGTCCGCTTCGCGCGCTTGGCGCAGGCCATCTCCGGCGCATTCTCCATGGCCGCCGAGAGCACGTTCTCGACCGCTTTGTGACTGTTCGACGTGACGCCGACGGTCCGGCCGGAACGCACCAGATGTGCGATGAGTTTCCCGGCCAGGTAAGTCTTTCCGGCCCCGGGCGGGCCCTGGACGGCGAGCACGGAACCGTCGAGCTGGTCGACCGCGGTGAGCACCGTGGCGACCAAATCTTCACCCGGTTCGGGCAACCCGCCGCGCAACCGGGGGATGCGGCGCAGCAGATCGACGCCGGGGTGCGACGGCAGCGCGGGCAGTGTTTCCCCTGCCAGCCGGGCGAGATCGGCTACCGCCTCGTCCTTCGGCGACGGACGGACCGGGCTGCCCGGCAGGACCGCCGCGGGGAGATCGTTGGACGTCCGGTCCGGGGCACTGCTCTCCTCCAGCGTCACTTCGACGGCGGTCGCGGACACGACTTTCGCGTCGCGCGCATCGGCGCCGTAGCGCAAACGCACGTCGTCACCAGGCGCGTACGGATGCGGACGGTCCGGGTCGCACCTCACGACCAGCGTGCGTTTCGCGGTGCGCAACCGGCCGGACGGCGGTACCCATTCGCCCGCGGTCACCGACACCGGGACCGCGCAGGTCGTGTCCACTTCGAGGTCGCTGATCGGGGCCGCCAACTGGCGGAAGAACTCCCACCAGGCCGGGTTCGTCTCGCGGCGGTGGTAACCGACGGAGGCGGCCAGCAGCGCGCGGGCGTGGTCGTCGGGGGTGAAATCCGCGGGGTCGCCGGGAAGGCCGTCCAGAAGCGGGTCGACCAGCGCGGCCATCGCGGCGGCGCGCTCGGCTCGGCGCTGGGCGGCTTCCTCTTCTTCGGTGCGGCGGAGCAGAGCGTCCACTTCGGACTCGGGGTCCGGCTCCGCAAGGTCGATTCCGGCTTCGGCGCGCACGCGGTGCAGGAATTCGTGCAGGCGCAAGGTGGACACGCAGTCGTACTCGTTGTAGTCCGCGATGCCGCGCAGCACTTCTTCGGCCTGCTCGGTGTTTCCCGCGGAGGAGAGCGTCAGGTAATCCTCGTACGCCTCGATGCTCGACACTGCCGTTTTTACCTCGCCAGCGCGGGCTTCCGGCATGTACAGTGGTTCTAAATACTTGATCGAATACGACCGCTGTCCTACCCGCAAAGCCTTGCGTACCACGGCATACAGGTCGATCATCGCGCCGCTGCGCAGCAGCTCGTCCACGGCTTCCTCCCGCGTGCCATGGACGGCGGCGAGCCGCTTGATCGCCGTGACCTCGTACGGCGCGTAGTGGTAGACGTGCGCGTCGGGGTGTTCCGCGAGCCGTGCGGTGGCGAAGTCGACGAACTCCTCGAACGCTCGTTTCTCCTGCGCGCGCGAGTGTGCCCAGAACGGGCTGAAGCGCTCGTCCGGGGTGACCGCGCCGAAGAGGTACTCCAAGCCGGTGCCGGCCAGGGCGTACGGGTCGCCTTCCATATCGAAGAAGACGTCGCCGGGGTTGGCTTCGGGCAGTTCGGCGAGCGCGCCCGGGGCAATGATTTCGTAAGCCAGTTCTCCGGTTTCGTCCTGCCGGACCTGGATCGCGGCCTGCGCGCGCAACGAGGCGAACGTGCCCTCGGACATGTCGCGCGGACGGTCGGCGGGCTCGGCGCTGGCGAGCGCGTCGATGGTGCCGAGCCCGGCGGTCGCCAGCTTGCGCCGCTGCTCGCTGCGCATCCCGGCGACCAGCGACAGGTCGCGGTCGGCCTCGCGCGCGGACGAACAGTGGCCGGCGAACGCGCATCCGGTGCACGCCGGACGTTCGTCGGCCCAGATCCGGTCGGGCAGCTGCGGCGGACGGTCCTCCAGCCGGTCGCGGAGCCGGTCTACGAGCGGGAGGAAGTCGTCGACGCGGAGGCTGCGCGTGCTGCCGTCGCCCAGCAGCAGGTGCATCTCCGGCCCGGCGGGCCAGCCGCCGCGGCGCAGAGCGTCGGCGTACGCGGTGAGCTGCACAACCGCCGACGGCTTGGCGTGCCGGGCGAGCTTCGTGTCGTAGACCTCGTAGCGGCCCTGGTCGTCGCGCAGAAGGAAATCCGCGCGGCCGGAGAACTCGCCGTCGTGGAACACCGCCTGGTAGATCACCGGCGCACCCGCGCGCAACGCTTCCTCGGTGGCCTTCGCCGCGACGACCGGATCGTGCTCCTCGATCTCGACGACCTGTGTCCGCTCGCTGCGCAACCGTCCGAGCGTGGCCGCCTCGTGCGCCCGCCCGTGCTTCACCGCCAGCCGATCGGGTGCGGAAGTGGGCCGCGGCGCGCCGGGTATCCCCGCCGCCAATGCCTGCTTGAGGATGCTCCGGTGCTCGCATTCGAGCAGGTCAGCGAGATCAGACGGCGTGTACATCGCCCGGCAGTCTGTCACGGCCTGCGGAGGGCTCTGGCGAGGCGGGCGCCGACACGCCGCCCGGAATTGTCGGTGGCGGGTGGGATGATCTTGGAGTGCGCGGGAATGGGTGCGAGGGGAGGTGAGAGCCGGGGTTTTGGGGTGATCAAGGTCAACTGGTGGTGCTGGTGGTCGGAGGTGGAGCTGGATTGGAGGGTTCTCGGTTGACGGCGGATTCGGGTTGCAGGATTCTGGTTTGGAGTCTGTGCTGAGCAGCGTTCGGTGAGCAGCGTTCGGCGAGCAGCGTTCGGCGAGCAGCGTTCGGCGAGCAGCGTTCGGCGAGCAGCGTTCGGCGAGCAGCGGGCTGGTGGTGAGCTGCGGGCTAGTGGGGTCGTCGGTCAGGTCGTTCGGCGGGGTGCACACCGTCTCGACGGCCTCGGCAGAGCGGCGGCCCACGACCGCTATGGCGCGGGGTGGCCGAGCGCGCCCGATGGCAGGTCTCTCGGGCCGCGACGAGCCCTGACCAGCGCGGGCGGGTGGCGTGAGGTCCTGCAACGCGCGGGCCGGTGACGTTGCCGATCACGTTCCGCCGAGTGCTCGCCACCGCGACAGCCTCGCCAGGGCGGCGGACGCGAGACCCTGCAAGGTCCGGACCAGCGACGCTGTCGATCACGTGCTGCGGGGTGCTGCGCGCCCCGACGGCCCCGTCACGGCGGCGGACGTGAGGTCCTGCAACGCGCGGGCCAGCGACGTTATCGACGCACATCCTGCGGGATGTGCGCCACCGCAGCGGCCTCGCCAGGGCGGCGGACGCGAGATCCTGCAACGCGCGAACCAGCCACACTGCCGACCACACCTCCGAGGTGCACACCACCCCGACAACCCCGTCACGGCGGCGGACGCGAGACCCTCCAACGCGCGAGCCAGCCACACCGCCGACCACACCTCCGAGGTGCACACCACCCCGACAACCCCGTCACGGCGGCGGCACGCCGTCCCGCTGAGACATCGGGCGGGCGAGCAATCGCTCAAGCCACGACTCACGAGCCGCGACGCACGCGTGAGACAGTGCGGATTCTGGTGCGAGGTCGTAGAAACCATGGAAGGCGCCGCCCCAGACGTGGAGTTCGGCGTTGCCTCCTGATGCCCAGATTGCGCTCGCGAAGGCGACGTCCTCGTCTCGGAAGACCTCAGCCGCGCCGACGTCGATGAAGGTTGGCGGGAGGCCGCTCAGGTCGGTTGCTCGTGCGGCGGCCGCGTAGGGCGAGACGGCGGCGGTTCCCCGGCGATCGCCGAGGACTGCCGTCCACGCGGTCAGGTTGCTGGTCCGGTCCCAGACGCCGGTGCCGTCATACTGGCGTGCCGACACCGTCTCGTTGCGGTCGTCGATCATCGGGCATTGCAGCAGCAGGCCGAGCAGCGCCGGGGTGCCGCGGTCGCGGGCCAGCAACGCGGTTCCGGCGGCGAGTCCTCCGCCGCCACTGCCGCCGAACATGACTAGGCGCTGTGGGTCTAGGCGCAGCGTGGCCGCGTTGGCGGCCGTCCAGCGCAGGCCCGCGTAGCAGTCCTCGACGGGTACCGGGTCGGGGTGTTCCGGGGCCAGCCGGTACTCGACGGTGACGGCGACCGCGTCGTACTTCAGCACCCACTCGATCAGCGGGCCTGCCGCGGCGAACCGGTCTCCCATCACCATTCCGCCGCCGTGGAGGTGGTAGATGCCGGGGCCGGGCGTTTCGTGGTCCACGCGGGAGAGGACGGAGACCTCGATCTCGGCGCCGCCGTAGCCGGTGATCGTGTGGTGCGCGCAGCGGACGGGGCGGTCGCCGATTTGTTCTTCGATGCTGGGGAAAGGGAGATTCCGGTAGTGCGGCAAGCGGTTCGCGGTCATGCCGACCGGCGCGTGGCCGTCGAGTGCCGGCAGCACCGCGGCGAGTTCTGGGTCGAACGGGGGACGCGGCACATCGTGCGTCATGAAGGCTCCTGGAGATCATCGTTCCCTTCGACAGCGCACAGCGGAGCGCACGCTAGGGCGCGAAGGGGAATTTGGTGGGAAAGAGTCGTGACCGGGCACTCGTCGGCCGGTAAGCCGCCGAGAACCCGGCGGCTAGTCTCTGTCCACCTCGATGAGCATGCGGCGAGATTACCCTACTGCGGGGAAATCCCAGGCGGTGTTTTCGGGCAGCGCGCCCGAAGCCGCTGTCAGGTAAGGGCTGAGAATACTCTGGTCTCCTCGGGGTGACGCATCAGCGAGATCCCGCTGGGTCAGGCGACATCGCCCGGCACCCAGCCGCTACCGCAGTTGATCTCGCCGACGAGACAGCGCAGCAGTCTCCGCGGTATTGCCCGCCAGCTCGATCGCCCGGTCGTAAGCCGCACGCGCGTCCTCACCATGGTCTAACCGGCGGAGCAGGTCAGCGCGAGTGGCGTGGTACGGGTGATACCCGGCCAACCGGTCCCCGAGACTGTCGACCAACTCCAGCGCCGCCTCCGGGCCGTCGAGTTCGGCGAGTGCGATGGCGCGGTTCAGGGCGACGATCGGCGACGGGTCGAGGCGGACGAGCTGGTCGTAGAGGGCGAGGATCTGCGACCAGTCGGTCTCGCGTATCTCGCGCGCGGACGTGTGCACGGCGTTGATCGCGGCCAGGATCTGGTACCGGCCAGGGGCGGCCCGGGCGGCGAGGCGTTCGCGCACCAGGCGGTGGCCTTCGGCGATCAGCGGTGCGTCCCAAAGAGCACGGTCCTGTTCGTCCAGGGCGACTAGTTCACCCTCGGCGGACACTCGGGCTGGGCGGCGGGCTTCGGTGAGGAGCATCAGGGCCAGCAGGCCGGTCACCTCGCCGTGGTCGGGCAGCAGGGCGCGGATCAATCGCGTCAGCCGGATCGCTTCGGCGGTCAGGTCTTGGCGCACGGGGCCGGTGCCGGAGCCGGTGGCCAGGTAGCCCTCGTTGAAGGCCAGGAACAGCACGGTCAGGACCCCGGAGACGCGGGCCGGGAGGTCCTCGGCGGAGGGCACCCGGTAGGGGATCCGGGCGGCCTTGATTTTGGCCTTCGCGCGCGTGATCCGTTGTCCCATGGTGCTTTCCGGCACCAGGAAGGCACGGGCGATCTCGGGCACGGTCAAGCCGCCGACCATGCGCAGGGTCAGGGCGACCCGGGATTCGGCGGCCAAAGCCGGGTGGCAGCAGGTGAAGATCAGCCGGAGGCGGTCGTCGTGGATGAGGTGGGGAGGCGTGGTGTCGTACACCGGCTGGGCCTCCCGTTGTTTGTCGTCGCGCTTGTTTTCGCGGCGGATGCGGTCGATGGCTTTGCGGGTGGCGGTGGTGGTCAGCCAGGCGCCGGGGCTGGGCGGCACGCCGTCGGCCGGCCATCGCTCCACCGCGGTCGCGAACGACTCGGCGGCGGCTTCTTCGGCGATGTCCAGGTCGCCGAAACGTTTGGTCAAGCCGGCGACCACCCGGGCCCATTCCTCGCGGTGGGCCCGGGTGATCGCCTCCTGGACGTCGCTCACTGGAACGGTCGCACCTCGACCTTCCGGTTGCACGCCTTCGAACCTTCGGCGGCGAGTGTGAGCGCCACATCAAGGTCCGGAGCCTCGATGACCCAGAAACCCGCCAGGTATTCCTTGGACTCCAGGAACGGGCCGTCGGTGACCATCCCGGCCTCGTCCCGGTTGTCGATGACGGTCGCGGTTTCCGGCGCGGCCAGGCCGCCGGCGAAGACCCAGTGGTTTTCGGTCTGGAGGCGCTCGTTGAAGACGTCGATCGCCGCGTCCTCCTCCGGCGTGGCGAGCGTGGGCTGGTCGTGGACCACGGAAATCAGGTACTGCATCGCAGGATCCTTTCTGAGGTCAGCGGCCCGCGTACTGCGGGCGCCCGGCCGGGCGCCAGACCTGCGTCGTCACGCCCTTCGTGTCCACTCGCGACTCAACCAGATCCAGGGCCAGATCCGGGCCGTTCCGCGGGAAAAGCCGCTTGCCCCGCCCGAGGACCACCGGGATCACGAGGAGGGTCATTTCGTCGACCAGGCCCTGTTCCAGCAGCCACCGGACCAGGGTGCCGCTGCCGTGCACCTGCAGTTCGCCGCCCGGTTCGGCCTTGAGGTCCGCGACGGCGGTCGCCAGATCGCCGGACAGGACGCTGGCGCCGGACCACGCCGGGGCGGTGAGCGTCGTCGAGGCCACGTACTTCGGCCGCTCGTTCAGGGCCTGCCGGATGGGTTCGCGGCCGGGGGCGTCCCCGGCGCTCATCGAGCCCCACGAGCCCGCGAACAGCTCGTACGTCCGGCGGCCGAACAGGAAAGCGTCGGCGCGCTGGTAGGTCTCGCTGATGAACGCGAGCGTGTCCTGGTCGCCCTTCCCCAGCGCCCATCCGCCGCGGTCGAATCCGTTTCGGCGGTCCTCGCCGGACGCGCCGCCGTTGCCCTGGACGACGCCGTCGACGGTCAGCTGGGTCACGGTCGTGAGCTTCATGGTCGCGGTTCCTTCGCTTCGGCGCTGCCCCTCGCGGGCGGCTTCACCACTGCTACGAACACCGGCGACCCGATCCGACAACGGGGTGCGAAAATCTTTGAGAAAATCTTCAGCGGCGTCTCTCCAGCCAGGCCACGACGGCGCGAACGAACCCGTCGACGCTGGTCAGCGGCTTTCCGGCGAAGACCGCATGGAGGTGCTCGACGCCGATCGGGGCGTTCCAGGCCCGGGCGCGGCGGTAGGTCTGTTCGTCGGCGGCCGCGCGGAGGACGTCCCAGCCGTGCCAGGTCGCGACGAGTGCGGCGTCGATCGCTGGGTCGGCCAGGGTCGCCAGGTCCCAGTCGAGGACGCCGGTCAGCTTGCCGTCCGCGCCGAAGTGGACGTTGCTGCCGCCGAGGTCGCCGTGGACGAGCCTCGCTGGGACGTCGTCGAGCGCGAGCAGCGTGTCGAGCCGCCGCCGGACGTCGTCCTGCCGCTTCGCCGGCAGCCGGGGAATGACGTCGTGCAGGATCTCCGCCCAGTCCAAGCGGCGCGGGCGGTGGAGAACGGCTTCGAGCTCCGCGGAGATCTCGACCTCCCGCAGTGCCGTCAACAGCGGGCCGAACGCCGCCGGGTCGCCGACGCCTTCCGGCAGCCCGTCGCCGTCGATCCACGAAACCGCGACGGCCGCGCGCTCGCCGAACGTGGTGACCGGAGTCAGCGGCTCCGGAACCGCGAAGGGCAGACCGGCCGCCGCGACCGCGCGGAGGATCCTGACCCGGCGCGGCAGCTCGGCGGCGGAATCGGGGCGCTTGCTGATCCGTACCGCGGCGACGCCGGGCACCAGCACGACGTGGTGCATATTCCCTTGCGTGGCAAGGCGAGCGGAGCCGATCGGAGCATCGGGAACGAGCGCTTCGGCGATTTCCAGCAGATCAGCGGGGATCGATTGCGGCATGCCGCGATTGTGCACCTCAGCGGCGCGGCGGCAGCGGCACCACGTCCAGGTCGCGAGCCACATGGATCTCCCCGTCGAACACCTTCGCGGCCTCGTCGCGGAACCGGTCCGCCTCCTCGTACGGGTAGCGCTGCGAGAAGTGCGTCAGCAGCAACTCCCGGGCGCCTGACTCCGCCGCGAGCCGACCGGCGTCGGTGCTGGTCAGGTGGCCGTAGCGGAAGGCCAGGCCGGCGTCGCCGGCGCGGAAGGTCGATTCGGCGATCAGCAGGTCCGCCTCTCGCGCGCAGGCGAACGCGCCCGCGCACAGGCGCGTGTCCATCACGAACGCGACCACCTGACCCCGGCGCGGCACGCTCACGTCCTCGATCCGGACCACACCGGCCGCGGTGTCGAGTACGCCGTCGACCTGCAGCTTTCGCACAGCGGGGCCCTGGACGCCTGCTGCGGCGAGCGCGTCCGGCAGCATCCGGATCCCGTCCGGTTCGGCGTAGCGGTAGCCGAAGCAGTCGATGCGGTGTTCCAGCGGGTACGCCGACAGCGCGCCGCCGAGCGGGCCCGGCGCGGAGATCGGCAGCGGGACCAGTTCGGCGCGTTCGTGGAACGACGTCGAGTGCCGCAGCCGGTCGAAGTACTCCTGCCCGGACGCCGGGTAGTGGCAGCGCACCGGATGCGCGACGCCGTCAAGGGACAGCCGTTGGATGATGCCGGCGAGGCCGAGGCTGTGGTCGCCGTGGAAGTGGGTCACGCACAGGTGGGTGAGTTCGGTCGCCGTCGCGCCGGCGTACATCATCTGCCGCTGAGTGCCTTCGCCCGGATCGAAGAGGATGCCGTCGGTGTCGAAGCGCAGCAGATAGCCGTTGTGGTTGCGGTGCCGGGTCGGCGTCTGGCTCGCCGAACCCAGCACGACCAGCTCGCGTCGGGACATGACGATCATCTTCGCGCCGCGCCCGGGCTCGCCGCCACCGAAATGAACTCCGCGGAAACGGCGGCGGTCCGGGATGAATTCCCGGGCCGCCGCCCACTGTCGCCGAATGAATTCGTTCGATCACTTTACGCGAATTCGATCTTCAGCCCGTCCCGGGAATTGCCAGCGTCTCCCGATACCAGTTCCGGGCTTGGGCCAACCGGACGCGCAGTCCCGGTCCCGGGGACACTCCGGCGGCCTTCCAGACCTTTTCGCTGTCGTACCAATGGTCCCGGGTGAGCAGCGACCATTGGTGCCCGCTGAGCCACGGCGTGCGCGCCCGGTGCTCGGCCAGCGGCCGGTCCGAGTCGGGAACCCGCAGGTCAAGCGTGATGCAGACGGCTTCGAGCAGCTCGCGCATCCGCACCGGTTCCGGGTCGGCCACGTGGAACACCTCGCCGGGGCTGCCCAGCGCCGGGTCCAGCGCGAACGCGCTGAGCACGGCGGCGAGATCCGGCGAAGAGACCACTGACGTCCGGGCATCGCCGCCCGCGACCCACGCCGGCACCGCCCGCAGCCACTTCACCAGCGCCGGGACCACGTGCCGGTCTCCTTCGCCGTACACCAGGTGCGGCCGCAGAACGATCCCGCCCGCGGCGCGGACCTGCTGTTCTCCGGCCAGCCGGGTGCGGCTGGTGGCCGAGGCGGGCCCGAGGTCGAGCAGGTCCTCGGACTCGCCTCGATGCTCGCCGTCGCGGTAGACCGCGCAGGTGCTGAGGTACACGACGCGCCGCGTGCCCGCGCGATGTGCTTCCGCGAGCAGCCGGGCCGTGCCGCGGTCGTTGACCTCGGCACATTCCTCCTCGGTGCCGCCGATCCGGGACGCGGCGTGCACAAGCGTCGCGACGCCCGTGCACGCCCCGGCCAGCCCGGCGGCGTCGGTGAGATCGCCTCGGTGGATCCGCGCGCCGGATCGCGTGATCCACTCCGGCACCGCACCGCGCGCCAGCACCCGCACCGCGGCGCCGCGGGCGAGCAATGCCCGCAGCACCGCCGAGCCGATGAACCCGGTCGCTCCGGTGACGAGGATTTCCCCGGTCGTACTGTCCGCCCCCAGGCCGGCAGTCATGACCTGCCCATCGCCAGGATGCCGGTGGCGGCCGCGCGGCCCTTCTGCTCCAGCACCACCCGCACCACGCGGCAGCCGTCCGCGTCCGGTTCGAGTTCGTCCGCCACCAGCAGGCATTCGGAGTCGAACTCGACGTAGGCGGAGAATTCGAAATCCGAACGCAACGGCAGCGCGCAGGGATCGCCGAGCGTCAGCAGCGCCGCCTGCCGCGCGCCCTCGATCAGCACCATGCCCGGGACATGGTCCACCGAGTGGTCGAACAGCACCGGATGGTCCGGGTCGAACTGCAGCGACCAGGTGCCCGGCGCCGCGGTGTCCGCGACCAGCACGTCCTCCTCGCGGTCCCGGCCGACGAGCGCCGGGGCCACCGTGGGCAGCGCACGGGCTTGGAACGGCGTCGCCGCGAAGTGGTCGCCGCGCAGCCGGCGGTAGACCGCCGGGGACACGCAGCGCCAGGTTTCCGAAGCGGTGCCGACCAGTTCGTCGTCGCGGAAGCAGCCGAACTCGGTCCGCATGCCGACGAGATTCTTGCCCCGGAACACCGGGTCGTGCGCGCTCGCCCGCAGCACCACGTCGATCGGCCGACCCTCGGTGACCAGCCCTTCGGGGGCGATGGAGCTGGTCTTCCAGTCGGAGATGAACGCGTTGCCGAGCGAAACGCCGTAGGCGCGGTGCGCGATCAGCAGCGACGCCTGGCGGGTGGTTTCCGCGTACAGCATGGGGTCGTGCGACCCCGGGGTGCGCGGGCCGAAGAAGCCGTGCCGGCGCGGCCACTGCGCGCCGACCTCGAACTGCCCCTCGCCCACGATGTTCAGATCAGTGACGAAAACTTCCGAGACGGCCGCGCGGTGCACGAGATTGCGCGGGATCGTCTGCTGGAAGTCGACCGGACGTACGCCCGGCGAACTTTCGCCCTCGGTGATGAAGGTTCCTCGGACAGACTCCTCTAACAACATACCGACCATGTCGGTCCTCCCAGAAAAAAAGAACTTCCCCAGTACCCCCACACCATGTTTAGCGGATACGGGCGGACAAAACCATACCTACCTACCGGTTTTTTTCTTCTGGCTCCGATGGCCGGGACGGAGGTAGACTGGCGTGTCAGCGTGGCCGTTCCGGGCCCGCGGCTTCCCAAAAGGAGTGTGCGCAGTGGCTCGCCAGGAACGCGCGGAGCAGACCCGCAAGGCCATCCTCGACGCGGCCGCGTCCAGGTTCGACGCGGTCGGCTTTCTCGGCGCGAGCCTGTCGGACATCCTCGCCGAGGCAGGGGTGACCAAGGGCGCGCTGTATTTCCACTTCAAGTCCAAGGAAGAACTGGCGGACGCGTTGATCCGCGAGCAGTTCGTCGTGTGGGACCCGCTGGCCGACATCGAAAACCCGGGGCTGCAGACCGCCATCGACCTCACCCAGAACATGGGGCACAGCCTGCGCACCGACGTGCGCGTGCGCGCGGGCATCCGGCTGGTCATCGAGCAGGGGTCGTTCGTCGCCCCGGCCGCGAACGCCTACAAGCAGTGGAACGACACCGTGCACGGTTTGCTGCTCGCCGCCAAAGCGGCGGGCGACCTGCGGAAAGAGGTCAACGCGCACGATCTCGCGCAGTACGTGGTCGCGTCGTTCACCGGGACCCAGCTCAGCTCGCAGGTGCTGACCGGGCGGACCGACCTGCACGAGCGGGTCACGTTCATGTGGCAGACGATCCTGAACGCGGTGGTCCCGCCGCGGCGGCTGCACAAGTTCGATCCGGCAGGGACTTCTCCCGCCGACGCCGCGTGAGACCAGTACCGTCCAGTGGAAACCGGGCGGTCGGTTTACTTGGCGAAAGTGCTGCCGCGCCGCGGGTTTCGGCGGATCCGGCTCGCCGGGCTCGCGGGTCTCTCCTCGCACCGCGCGGCCGGCCGGTTCGCTTGACCGGCATCGGGAATTCTCGACCCCGCGCCGCGGATGCCGCAGCCGCTCAGGTGCCGGTCGCCTCGGCAGCGGCCGAATCCGCCGGCCGTGCGGCCTCGATCACCCGCCACAGCTCGGAAAGAGTGCTCGCCAGATCCGTGTCCGCCGGGATCGTGCCGCTCGCGGCCGCCGATTCGAGGCCGACACAGGTCACCACGACCAGCAGCGCCGCCATGTCCGGGCGGACGTGCGGGCTCAGCTCCCCCGCCCCGTGCGCCGCGGCGATGTCCGCGCGCACCTGGCCCATCCACGCGCGGACGAAGGCGGCGAACCGCGGGTCGTTCGAGCCCATTTCGCGGGCCAGCCGGAAGCTCGCGCCCACCTTGGCGTCCTCGGCGAGCCAGCCCATCAGCACCCGGCTCAGGCCGGCCAGCCTGCGCAGATGCGGACGACTCCCGCGGGTTCGCGCGACGTGCCCGCGCAGGACCGCGACGGCGGCCGACTGCACCTCGTCGCAGATCTCGTCCTTCGACGAGAAGTGGAAGTACAGGCCGCCCTTGGTCACACCCGCCTCGCGTGCGATGTCCACCATGCTCGTGGCCGCGTAGCCGTCGCGGTAAAACAGCGCCGCCGCAGCGTCCAGCAGCAGGAGCCTGGTCAGCTCCGCACGAGCCTGTTTAGTCACCGTCTTCCCCATCGTCTCGCGCCGGGAACGGCACGGCGTGTGTCCCAGCCCGCTCATCATGACATACCGACCGCCCGGTTTACCAGAGTTCATGGCCGATTACCTGGCAACATCGGCCCGGTCAAGATCGAAACAGACCAACCTCCCGGTTTCACCTTGAAAACCGACCTCCCGGTTTGCTATGGTCCGGTGGTGGACCCGGCTCGGACCGGCAGGCAGCGGCGCTGGGGGCGCCGCCGGACGGGTCCGGCGCGAGAGACACCGGAGGGCAGTCATGCTGAACTACGAAATTCTCGGACAGATCAGAGTGAGCGGCCGGCCCGGCGTCTGCGCCCCGCGGGCCCGCAAGATCGAGACCTTGCTGTCGGTGCTGCTGGCCAAGAACAACCAGGTCGTGACCGCCGAACACCTGATCAGCGAGATCTGGGGCGAACATCCGCCGGCGCGAGCGAGCGCGGCGCTGTATGTGTACGTGTCGCAGCTGCGGAAACTGCTGCGCGGCACTAGCCAGGACGCGGAAGAGAGCCCTGTGGTCACCAGTCCGCGGGGGTATTCGCTGCACGTCGGGATCGGCGAGCTTGACGCTGACCGGTTCACCCGGCTTTACGAGCAGGGACGGACGTTGCAGGGGGACCGCGGCTACGGGCAGGCGGCGAAGGTGCTGCGGGAGGCTACTGGCCTTTGGCGCGGTGCGGCGTTCGGCGGGTTCGCCGACTCGCCTGATGTGCAGGCCTACGCGACGCTCCTTGAGGAAAGCCGGCTCGGGTGCCTTGAGCTGCTGATGGAGACCGAGCTGCTGATCGGGCGGCATC
Source organism: Amycolatopsis rubida (assembly GCF_900115345.1). Classification (GTDB taxonomy): domain Bacteria; phylum Actinomycetota; class Actinomycetes; order Mycobacteriales; family Pseudonocardiaceae; genus Amycolatopsis; species Amycolatopsis rubida. Next base: position 264,937 of record NZ_FOWC01000002.1, read on the forward strand.
GCGAGGTCGTCGGGCAGCTGTCCGCGCTGGCGAAGGAACACACGCTGCGCGAGACGTTCACCGAGTACCTGATGACTGCGCTGGCTCGGTCGAATCGACGGGCCGAGGCGCTGGAGACGTTTGCTTCGGCTCGGCAGAATTTGGTGCAGCAGCTGGGGATCGAGCCGGGCAGCTCAATGCGGAAGCTGCATCACAGCATTCTTGCCGGCGAGATGTCGGACGCGGTCTGATCGCGTCCGATTCGGCCCAGCCTTCCCGCCTTTGTGCGGGAGGCTGGGCCAAAAGCCGTGAGGGGAACCCTGAAGGAATCTGATTCCTTCAGGGTTCCCCTCACGGCTTTCCTCAGCTGCGGTAGACCGAGACTACGAAACCGCCGCAGGTGACTGGTTCTCCGTACCAGCCGCCCCAGCGGCCGTCCAAGGCCAGGCCGGCCAGTTCGGCCATCAGGTCCAGCTCGGCGGGCCACACGTAGCGCAGGGGCAGTGCGGCGTCGGCCAGGTGCACGATTTGCCGGACGTCGTCTACTGCGCGCACTCGGGCGTCCGCGGTCCAGCACGCCGGGTCCGGGTGGCGGCCCTGGACCACCAGTGCACCGCCTGGGCGCAGGAGGCGGCTGTAGCGGCCGATCGCACGCAGCTGGTCTCGCTGGTCGGGCAGGCGGGACAGCACATCCGCGCCCAGGTAACCGGCGTCGAAGCGCGGGCCGGGTTCCAGGTGGACCTCGTAGCCTTCTCCGGCCAGTGCGTCCGCCACGGGGCCGCCGCCGGGGACCAGGACCCGGCCCGAGCCGTGGTGCCGGGATACGCGGTCGGTTACTTCGGCGAGGAACGCGACCGCGCCCGCGGGGTCGTCCGCCAGCGGGGCAAGCCACGCGGCCACGGGATCGACCGGCTTTTCCATCACCCGGGTCGGCATTGCCGCCACCTCACTTCACGCAGTGGTCCTCTCTACTCCACAGAGAGTGCCGGAACGATCTAAAGCCGACCTAGCGGGATCGGGGCCCCTAGGCGTGGCGAAGGAGAGAGCGGGTCAATCGTCGTCCCCACCGGTCAGCACGGCGGCAACCGCACGAGGAGCCGGTAACGCGGCCACCTCCGCACGCAACGCGTCCGCACCGGCGCGAAGCGTTTCGTCGGTCAGCCGGGAAATCCCTTCCGCCGAGCCGGAAAGCCCCGCGCCCGCAGCGGTGACACGCGCGTCGAAAGCGGACTCGGCCAACGACAGCTGCGGCAGTCCGTACGCCACCGCGGCAAGCGCCAAAGTCTCGTCCCCGTCGTGCACCACCGCCGCGCAGGTCGGCAGCACGGCGGCCGGAGGTGCGGAGTCGACGAGTTTCACCTTCCGCGGCAAGGTGAGCCCGGCCGGCAGCTCCGCCGCGCAGACGATCTCGGCGTCCACATCGGACAGTTTGCTGAATACCGGCGCATACCAGGAAGGATCGTTCAGCGACAGGAGAATGCGAGTGTGGCGTGCCTTGCGACGCAGCCAGTCGGGGATCTCGACGGGCCCGAAGTACGGCACGTGCCGCAATGAAGCGTGAGGAGAGCCCTTGTCGCGCAACGAAGGAGGAACGACGTCGAGTGTGTGGTCCGCAGTGACGTCGAAGTCCGCTGGCCCGAGCACGCGAACCGCCCTGGCCCCGGCCTCGCGGGCGGCGGCGGTTCCGGCGGGCGCGTTCGACACCACTACGGCGGGCCGCCACAGTCGCGCGAACTCGGCCAGCTTGGCGGATTCGGTCAGCTCCGCGTCGCCGTCTTCGAGTTCGGCCGCGACGCAGCCGGTGCGGAGGATGTCCTCGACGAACGCGGGCCGTCCGGCGATTTTCACGTCGTGTCCGGCGGTCCGCATCGCCCAGGCCAGTGGCACCAGGGCGTGCAGACGGGCCGTTGCCGACGGCGTGGCCAGGAGTACACGCATGGGATCGCTCCAGAGACGGCAAAACCGGGCCGGGGTGGACAGTCCTGCTGAGACTATCCACCCCGGCCCGGCCCGGCGTACCCCTAGAAACCGTTACTGGCCCGGCATTTTCACCGCTTCGATGGCATTGCGGCGCATCGCCAGCCTCGCCGAGAGCGCGGTCGCCGGCCACACGATCAGGAAGATCGCGAGCACCACGGCGAGGAACACCCAGACCGGTCCGGACGGGATGATTTCGCCGGTGGTCAGCGCCATCGGCACTACCGTGAAGAGCGAGATCACAATGCCGAGCACCAGCCCGGTCACCGCCACGATCCCGCCTTCCACGAAGAGCATCCGCTTCACCTGTCCGCGGTCCGCACCGGCGAGCCGTTGCGCGCCGAACTCTCGCCGGCGGGCCAGCACGGCTACCGAGAGCGTGTTCACCGCGGCGATCGCGGCGTATGCGATGGCGAGCACGGCCAGCAGGTAGTTGATCAACGCCTCGACGTCGGCACTCGCCTGAAAACTCGCGGCGAGCGCACTGTCGTCGCCGACGGTGACCCCGGGCCAGTCCTTCGCCCGGTCGGACAGCGCCGACACGATTGCGCCGGCGTCGCCGCCCCGCACGAGCACCTGCGACGCCAGGCCGCTGGTGGTGTGCGCGGCCAGCAGATCAGCGGGCAGCACCATGCTCGCGTAGCTGGACGGGCTGTCCAGCAGCGCGACCACGGTCACCGGCACCTGCGCCCCGTCGCCGAGCCGCATCTTGATCTTGGCGCCGACCTTGATCTCGAGATCGTCAGCGACCGACGCGGGCAGTGCCACGGAATCCCCGCGCAATGCCGTCAGCGAACCTTCGGTGACCTCGGTGGCGAGCACCGTGCCGCCCTGGTCCTGCGGAGCGACACCCAGCAGCCGCAGCGGATCGCTTCCGTTGCCGTCGTAGGGATCCTCGATCCAGCCGGAGCTGGTGACGAGCGGCGAGGAGGTCGAAACCCCTGGCGTGCTGCGGATCCGCGCGAGCTCGTCCGGGGAGAACCCGCCCGCGGCCGAGGTGAGCACCGCGTCCGCCTGCAACTGCCCGGCATACGCGCTGACCTGCGCTTTCTGCGCGGTGGTCTCGGAATACACATTGCCGAGCGCGACCGCGGTGGCGAGCGTGATCGGCGTGAGCACCGCGGCGAACGCGACGGCCCGCGCCCGGGTGTTGACGACCGCGAGCGTGGCGTCCCGGCCGGCGACCCGGCGCACGAACGGACCGAACCGGTCCACCACCCAGGCGATGATCTCCGGACCGAGCAGCGCGACGCCGATCGCGCCGGTGAGCAGCGCCGGACCGCCGATCGCCGCCGCGCTGTCGGCGGGCATGAAGACCGTGGTCGAAGCGAGCAGCACGGTGGCCGCACCGCAGATCAGCGCCCCCATGCGGCGCACCGCGTTCACCTTGGCCCCCGGGATCGCCGCCTCGGCCAGCGCCTGGATCGGCCGGGCCCGGGAGGCGGCCAGCGCGGCGAACCACGCGGCCCCGAAGGTGATCGCGAGCGTGGCGACGATCCCCGCCGCGAACGCGATGATGTCCTGGGTGAAGGCGAGTTCGTCCGGCACGATGCCGAGCGAGCCGCTGGTGCTGAAGATCCAGTTCCCGAGCAGGCTGCCCAGGAACGCCCCGCACACCGCGGCGAGCGCGCCGACCGCCATCGTCTCCATGACGACCATGCGGTGCACCTGTTTCGGCGTCGCTCCGGTCGCGCGCAGGAGCGCGAGTTCCTGTTGCCGCTGCCGGACGGTGAGGCTGATCGTCGCGGAAACGACGAGTGCCATCACGACCAGCACCATGCCGCCGAACACCGCCGCGAGCAGGATCAGCGGCAGCTGGCTTCCGCCCACGCCGACGAATTCGGCCGAACCGCGGTCGTCGCCGGTCAGCACCGTCAGCGACGGAACCTGCTCGGAGATCTTGCCCGCGAGGTCCGCCGCGTCGACCCCGTCGGCCGGGAACACGCCGACGAGCCCGACGGTGCCGGGATGCGCGTTGAACCGCTGGGCGTCCGCGACGGAGAAGAAGAACGCGGGCGCGCGCACGGTCTGCGAAGGCTGTGCGACGCCGGAAATCTGGAACGACTGCCGCTGTCCGTTCACCGCCAGGTCGACGGCCGAGCCCGCGTGCAGGCCTGCCGCGGACGCCGTGGCCGAGTCGAGCACGACCTGGCCCGGCGTGTTCGGAGCCGCGCCCTCGGTCAGCTGGTATCCGCCGAGCGAAGCCGAATCCCAGCCGTGTCCGGAAAGGACCGACGCACCCGGCTCGGGCGCACCGTCGTGCAGCAGCACCGTCGCGAACGAAACGTCCGGCACCGCCTGTCCGACGCCCTGCACCGCGGAGATCTTGGCGACCTGGTCCTCCGGCAGCACCGCACGCTCGGCGTACGGGACGACCTGCGATTCCTCGTCCGGCAGCTTGAACCCGGCGGACCCGCCGACGACCAGCGGCGCCGCGGACAGCCGCTCCGGCGCCGCTTTCAGCACGATCGCCGTTTCGAACAGCCCGGCACACGCGATCAGCAGACCGCAGCCGGCAAGGATGGCGACGAACGACGCGAGCGACGCCGCCGCGCGGTACCGGAGGCTCGACAGTGCGAGCGCGAGCACCACTCGCCGCGAACTCACCGCTGCCTCCTCGCTTGCTCGCCGAGGTGCGCCAGGGTGCTCGCCACCGCGTCGACGCCCGGGCTGGCCATCTGCGTGACGATCCGGCCGTCGACCAGGAACAGCACGGTGTCCGCGTGGGACGCGGCGACCGGGTCGTGGGTGACCATCACGATCGTCTGGCCCGCACTGACCAGCTCGCGCATCAAGCCGAGGACCTCAAGCGCGGTGGTGGTGTCGAGCGCGCCGGTGGGCTCGTCGGCGAACACCACGGCCGGGCGGGCGGCGAGCGCGCGGGCGATCGCGACGCGCTGCTGCTGCCCGCCGGACAGTTCGCCGGGCCGGTGCTTCACGCGCTGGGACAGCCCGACGCGCGCGATCACCTGGTCCACCCATGCTTTGTCCGGCGTGCGGCCGGCCAGCAGCGTGGGCAGCGTGACGTTCTGCTCCACGTTCAGCGCGGGCATCAGGTTGAACGACTGGAAGATGAACGCGACGTGGTCACGGCGCAGTTCGGTGAGCTTCGTTTCGTTCTTGCCCTTGAGGTCGGTCCCGACGAGGGTGACCGTGCCCGAGGTCGGCGTGTCCAGCCCGGCCGCGCAGTGCAGCAGCGTGCTCTTGCCGGAACCGGACGGGCCCATCACCGCGGTGAAAGTGCCCGCCGGGAAAGCGACGGACACGCCGGCGAGCGCTTCGACCGCGCTCTCGCCGCGGCCGTAGGTCTTGTGCACCGCGTCCAGCTGGACGGGCGTCGCCACGGAAGTGGTGGTCGTGGACACGTTGTTCACTCCGATCCGTTCCCGGAACCGCGGCGGTCGAGCGACCACCACACCGCGAGCACGATCACGCCGCCGCCCAGCGTCCACAGCCAGAACGGCCATTTGAAGGACATGCTGATGAGGCACATCAGCAGCCAGATGACGAACTGGACGCCGAGGACGGCGGCCCAGGCGATGGTGACGATCAGGCGAGCGAGTCCGCTCCCCGAGCGGGTCTTCTCGGTGCTCTCCGACATGAGAGGCCCCCCAATACGGCTTCGGCGGAGTCGGGATTAATTGTGTAAGGCTTGAACAGTTTAGCGGACCCCGGGTGATCGGGAAACCCCAGACCCCGGCGACGGCCCTCGCGGCGGCTCAGGAGACGCCGCCGGGCAGGACTCGGCGGATGCCGAACCGGATCAGCGCGCTGGCCGCCGCGACCGGCAGCCACCGCCCGGGCGGCGCGCGATCTCCGGCAGCGGCGGTGAACCCGGGGTGCGCCGATCGGTCCCGGCCGGCCCGCGGTCCGGTTCGGCAGCCCTCCCGATTCCGAACCGGTTGGTCTCGCTCACGTTGGCTCGCCCCCAGGCCAGATCGGTGTAAGACTTGCACAGTTTAGTGAAAGACGTACCGGAGCGAAAGATGCCGATCGAGCCCGACCCCCATGCCCTGCCCCCAGGCCTGTCCCCGGCATGGCGGGGCGGCCCGCGCCCCCGTCGCGGGCCGAAGCCCTCGCACACCGTCGAGGCGGTGGTGGCGGCCGCCGTCGAACTGGCCGACACCGAGGGACTGGCCGCCGCGTCGCTGCCGAACATCGCGTCCGCACTCGGGCTGACGACCAACGCGCTGTACCGCTACGTAAGCTCGAAAGACGAACTGCTGATCCTCCTGGCCGAGTCCGGTTTCGGCCCGCCCCCGGACCCCGCCGCGGGCCTGGAGTGGCGCTCAGCGGTCCGAACCTGGGCGGACGCCGCCGCCAAACGGTATGCCGCGCACCCCTGGCTGCTGGACGTCCGCGAGAGCCTGACCCCGCATCGCCTCGGCTGGACCGAACAGCTCCTGGCCGTCTTCACCGGAGCCGGTTTGTCCACTGTGGACGCGCTGCGCTGCGCGGACCTGGTTTCGGCCGTAGTCCGGGCCACCGCGGAGCGCCGCCGAACGGCGGCCGACCCGGATTCTCCCGAATCCGCCGAATACGCCGCCGAAGTACGAGCTTTCCTGCAACCACGACTGTCCGAAGGCGGCTATCCGCACCTGGCCGAACTGGCTGAGTCCCACGGCTGGCCAGCCGCCGCCCCGGAGGACTTCGCCCTGGAACGAGTCCTGGACGGAATAGCCGCCCTGCTCCCCTGACCCCTGCTCCGGCTAAACCATACCAACCGAGCGGTTTTTACTGGCTTTCCGGGCCGCCGGGACGTAGACTGGCCCGCTGGACGGGGGTCCGCTGTGGACCGATCCGCCAAAGCGAGAGGGGCCGGCGTGGCTCGCCAGGAGCGTGCGGAGCAGACACGGAACGCGATCCTCGAGGCGGCCGCCTCGCGGTTCGACGCCGTCGGCTTCCTCGGCGCGAGCCTGTCGGAGATACTGGCCGGAGCGGGCGTCACGAAGGGCGCGCTGTACTTCCACTTCAAGTCGAAGGAAGACCTGGCCGACGCCCTGATCGACGAGCAGTTCACGGTCTGGGAGCCGCTCGCGGCGATCGAGAGCCCGGGGCTGCAGACGGTCATCGACCTGACCCAGGGGATGGCGGCCAGCCTGCAGTCCGACGTGCGGGTCCGGGCGAGCGTCCGGCTGGTCATCGAGCAGGGTTCGTTCATCGCGCCGGCGGGCAACGCGTACAAGCGGTGGATCGACACGATCCATGGCTGCCTGCTCGCGGCGAAGGCGGCGGGCGACTTGCGCAAGGAGATCAACGCGTACGACCTCGCGGTGTACGTGCAGGCGTCGTTCACCGGGATCCAGCTGAGTTCCCAGGTGCTGACCGGCCGCACCGACCTGCTCGAGCGCACCACGTACATGTGGACGACGATCTTGAGCTCGGTGGTCCCGCCGCGGCGGTTGCACCGGTTCGCCCCGCAGGGGGCCGCCTCGGTCTGAGGCCACGCGACAAGGGCGGCCCGGCAGTGCGGGCCGCCCTTTTCCGTGCGCTGCGCCGGGATCGATGCCCGTTCGCCGAACAAACCGACCGACCTCCTGGTTTTATCTTGAAAACCGGGAGGTCGGTTTAGTATGCTGCCGGAGCGGGACCGGGCAGCGCGGCGCCGGAGAACGACACTGGGGGCGCCCGGCCGGGCGGATCCGATCGACGCGGACACCGGAGGGCACGGGAAATGGACTACGGGATTCTGGGGCAGATCAGGGTGGCGGGGCGGCCCGGCGTGAGCGCTCCGCGGGCACGCAAGATCGAGACGCTCCTGGCCGTGCTGCTGGTCAAGCGGAACCAGGTCGCGACCGCCGAGCACCTGATCGGGCAGCTCTGGGGCGAACACCCGCCGGCCCGTGCGAGCGCCGCGCTGTACGTCTACGTCTCGCAGCTGCGGAAGCTGCTGCGCGGCACGGGCTCCGCCGACAGTCCCGTCGTCACCAGCCCGCGCGGCTACTCGCTGCACGTCACGGACGGCGAACTCGACGCCGACCGCTTCATCCGTCATTACGAGCTAGGCCGGTCCCGGTACTGGGATCGCAACTACAAGGAGGCCGCCACCGTCCTGCGCGAGGCCGCGGATCTGTGGCGCGGCGAGGCGTTCGGCGGCTTCACCGACTCCCCCGACGTCCAGGCCTACGCCGCGCTGCTGGAGGAAACCCGGCTGGAGTGCCTGGAACTGCTGATGGAGACCGAGCTGCTGATCGGGCGGCACCGCGAGGTCGTCGGGCAGCTGTCCGCGCTGGCGAAGGAACACACGCTGCGCGAGACGTTCACCGAGTACCTGATGACCGCTTTGCTGCGCTCGAACCGTCGCGCGGAGGCCCTTGAGACCTTCGCCTCCGCCCGGCAGAACCTGGTTCAGCAGCTGGGCGTCGAGCCCGGCAGTTCGCTGCGGAAGCTGCACCACAGCATCCTCGTCGGCGAGATGTCGGACGCGGTCTGACCCGGCCCGCGTCCGGCCCAGCGGCCCGGTCCTCCGCCACCAGCGGAGACCGGGCCGTTTCTCGTGCTCGGGGGCCGGGCGCGGAGAAAGGCGGCCCGTGCTCGGGGGCACGGGCCGCCTTCGCCACCGCGGCGGGGGTCAGCCGCGGGCGCGCTGGTGGAACTTCCGGATCGCGAGGTACGCGCCGCCGGCGGTGATGACGACCGACCAGGCGAGCGCCAGCCACACCGTCGATCCCACGGCCGTGCCGTTCATCAGGCCGCGGACGGCGTCGATCACCACCGTCACCGGCTGGTTGTCGACGACGGCCCGCAGCACCGGCGGCATCGATCCGGTGGGCACGAGCGCGCTGGTGGCGTAGGGGACGAACACGAAGATCATGCCGAGGCCGCCCGCGCCCTCGACGGTCTTGGCGACCGACCCCAGCAGCGTGGCGAGCCAGAACACGCCGGCGGCGAACAGCACCAGCAGGCCGGTCGCGGCGAGCCAGCCGAGCACGCCGCCCGCCGGGCGGAACCCGATGGCCAGGCCGACCGCGACCATCACCACGAGCGAAAGCATGCTGCGCAGCACGCCGGAGACGACGTGGCCGACGAGGACTGCCGAGCCCGCCATCGGCATCGAGCGGAACCGCTCGACCAGGCCCTGTGTCAGGTCCGCGGCCACGCCGACCACGGTGGTCGTCGAGTTGAAGCCGATGCTGACGACCACCAGGCCGGGCACCAGGTAGTCGACGTAGGCCATGCCGGGCAGGGTGATCGCGCCGCCGAACATGAAGCGGAACAGCAGCAGCAGCACGATCGGCAGCGAAACCGCCTGGATCAGCATCTCCGGGTTGCGGACGATGTGCTTGACGTTGCGCGCGACCAGCACCCGGCAGTCCGACAGCGCCAGCGCGAAGGGCGAACGACTCGGGGAGCCGGGGATCCGCGTCCCCTCGCTCTCCCTGGACAGGGTCTGGGTCATCAGTTCGCTCCCGCGGTTCCGGTGAGGGTGTGGAAAACGTCGTCGAGGGTCGGTTCGGAGAGTTCCAGCCGAGTGGTCGCGAGGCCCGCTTCGTCGATCCGGTTGAGCACCAGCCGGACCTGGGCGGGCTGGTCGATCGCGACGCTGACGGTGTCGCCGGTCAGCACCCCGCCGGCGACGTCGTGCGCGCGCGCCGCGTCGGCAGCGGTGGCGAAGGTGAGCTTCAGCCGTTCGGTGCCCACCTTGCGCTTGAGCTCGGCGGCGGTGCCCTCGGCGACCACGCGGCCCTTGTCGATCACCGCGATCCGGTCGGCGAGCTGGTCGGCCTCTTCGAGGTACTGCGTGGTGAGCAGGATCGTGGTGCCGCCGGTGAGCAGCTCGCGGATCGCGTCCCACATCGCCGAGCGGCTGCGCGGGTCGAGGCCGGTGGTCGGCTCGTCGAGGAACAGCACCGGCGGCGAGGTGATCAGGCTGATCGCCAGGTCGAGCCTCCGGCGCATGCCGCCGGAGTAGGTCTTGACCTGGCGGCCGGCGGCCGCCACGAGGTCGAACTGCGCGAGCAGTTCGGTGGCCCGCGCCTTCGCCCGCGCGGCAGGCAGGTGGAACAGCCGGGCCATCATCTCCAGGTTCTCGCGGCCGGTGAGCAGCTCGTCGACCGCGGTGTCCTGCCCGGTCAGGCCGATCTGCTCGCGCACCGTCCGCTTGGACCCGGCGAGGTCGTGGCCGTTGACGGTCACGGTGCCGCCGTCGGCGTCCAGGAGGGTGCTGAGGATCCGCACCGTCGTGGTCTTCCCGGCGCCGTTGGGGCCGAGCAGCGCGAACATCGTGCCGCGCCGCACGCTCAGGTCGACGCTTTCCAGCACTTTCACGTCGCCGTAGGACTTGCGCAGCCCCCGTGCTTCGATTGCGTAGCCGGTGACCATGGGGTTACCTCTCCTCGTTCGGGTCTTGTCAGTGGGCCACAGCCCGGCCGGGCCGGACAACAGTGGCCGGGGCCTGCCGGGTTAGGGGTTCCCGCCCCTCGCGGCCGGTGCGCTCAGTCGTCGCCGGCGCCGATCGCCATGCTGATCAGCGCGTCGGCGTCGAGGTCGTCGATCGAGGCCTCCTCCACCGCTTCCGGCTCCTCGGCGCTGTCTTCGGCCAGGCGCACGCCGGCCAGCTCCAGCAGCCCGTCCAGCAGTCCGGCCGCGCGCAGCTTCTCCAGCGGGATGCCCGCCAGCGCCTCCCGGACTCCTTGCTCCGTAACGGTTTCTCCGGCGACGGCCGCTTCGGCTTCTTCGGCGGGCGCCAGTTCCCCGACGAGGAACTCGGCAAGGATCCGCGGGGTCGGGTAGTCGAAGATCAGGCTGACCGGCAGTTTCAGCCCGGTGACGAGGCTGAGCTTGTTGCGGAACCCGGTGGCGGACAACGAGTCGAAGCCGACCTCGTTGAACGAGCGATCCGCTTCCACCGCCTCCGGACCGGCGTGGCCCAGCAGCGCCGCGGCGTGCGTGCGCACCAGGTTCAGCATGGTCGGGACGCGTTTGTTCGCCGCCAGGCCGGCCAGTTTCGTCGCCAGCGATTCGGTGTCCTCCGCCGTGTCCTGCGCCGCGCGACGGCCGGGCGCGCCTGCCAGTCCGCGCAGCACGGCCGGGAGGTCGTCGCCGCCGGAGGACGCCAGCACGCGCGTGTCCAGCGCGATCGGCACCAGGTGCGCCTCCGCCGCACCCACCGTCGCGTCCAGCAGCCGCAGTCCGTCCTCAGTGGACAATGCGGCGATGCCGGTCTCGCCGATCCGGTGCGCGTCCGCGTCTTCCAGCGCCGCGCCCATGCCGTCGCTCCACAGACCCCACGCCAGCGAGGTGCCGGCGAGGCCCTCGGCACGGCGCCGGGCGGCCAGTGCGTCCAGGAACGCGTTGGCCGCGGCGTAGCTGCCCTGCCCCGGTGCGCCGAGGACCCCGGCGGCCGACGAGAACAGCACAAACGCGGTGAGGTCCAGCTCGCGGGTCAGCTCGTGCAACGCCGCCGCCGCGTCGACCTTCGGGCGCAGGACCTTGTCGAGTCGTTCTGGGGTAAGGGAAGTCAGCACCCCGTCGTCCAGGACGCCGGCCGCGTGCACCACCGCCCGCAGCGGTGCGTCGGCCGGGATTCCGGCCAGCAGCGCCGCCAGCGCGTCCCGGTCGGCCACGTCGCAGGCGGCCAGGGTGACGTCCGCGCCGAGTTCGGCCAGTTCGTCCCGCAGCTCGGCCGCGCCCGGGGCTTCGGCCCCGCGGCGGCTGGTGAGCAGCAGGTTGCGCACGCCGTGCTCGCCGACCAGGTGCCGCGCCACGGCCGTGCCGAGCGCGCCGGTGGCTCCGGTGACCAGCACCGTGCCCTCGGCGTCCCACACCGGGGCCGCCGCCGCGTCGGCCGCCCGGACCAGGCGCGGCACCAGCACCGCACCCGCCCGCAACGCCACCTGCGGCTCGTCGGAGGCCGACACCGCGGCCAGCGTCCGGCCGGCCGGGGTGCCCGCGCCGAGGTCGGCCAGTGTGATCCGGCCGGGGTGCTCGGCCTGCGCCGAGCGCACCAGGCCCGCGACCGCGGCCCCGGCCGGGTCGGGGTTCTCCCCCTCCTCGGCGGCCACCGCGCCCCGGGTCGCCACGATCAGCGAACCGGTGGACCCGGCCAGCCAGTCCTGCAGCAGGCCCAGCACGCGGTGCAGTTCGGCGTGGACGTCGTCCGTGCCGCCCGCGGGCAGCACGACCAGTCCGCTCGCCTCGGCGACCGATCCGGCCGCCTTGGCGCCCAGCGCCTCGGTGAGGCCGAAGGGGTCCGGGCCCAGCACGGTCCAGTCGGTGACCTCGGCGACGGCGTCGAGGTCGGCCTGTTCCCAGGCGACGCGGAACAGCGAGTCGCCGCCGCCGGCCGGCACCGCCTGCGGTACCGCCGACATCGGGCGCAGCAGCAGGGATTCCACCGACGCGACCGGAGCCCCGGCACCGTCGGCGACATCGAGCGAGACCGCGCCGGAGCCGACCGGGCGGACGTGGACGCGCAGGGTCGTCGCCCCGACTGCGTGCAACCGGACGCCTTCCCAGGCGAACGGCAGCGCCGGTTCGCCCCCGGCCGCGCCGGAGACGCCGATGGTGTGCAGCGCGGCGTCGAGCACGGCGGGGTGGATGCCGTAACGGTCCACATCGGACACCGAGGCCGGGAGCTGGATTTCGGCGAACGCTTCGCCGTCGCGCTTCCAGGCCGCGACGAGCCCGCGGAACGCGGGACCGTAGACCAGTCCGTCCGCGGCCAGCTCTTCGTAGGCGCCCTCCAACCGGACTTCCCCGGCATCGGCGGGCGGCCACTCGGCCAGCTCGAACTTCCCGGCCTTGCCCGCCTTGGCGAGCTTGCCGATCGCGTGCCGGGTCCAGACGGCGCTGTCGCCTTCCGGCCGGGAGTGCACGCTGAACGTCCGGGCGCCGCCGCCGCCGGGCGCGTCGAGGGCGAACTGCACGCGGACGCCGGAGCGCTCGGGGACGACCAGCGGGTACTCCAGGGTCAGCTCGTCCAGGCGCGGGCAGCCGGCCTCGTCGCCTGCCCGGATCGCCATCTCGACGAAACCGGTTCCGGGGAACAGGATCGAGCCGCCGACGACGTGGTCGGCCAGCCACGGGTGCGTGCCGACCGAAAGCCGTCCGCTGAACAGCAGCCCCTCGGCGCCGGCCAGTTCCAGTGCCGTCCCGAGCAGCGGGTGGTCCTCCTCGCCGACGGCGCCGGAGGTGCTCTCCAGCCAGAAGCGCTGCCGCTGGAACGGGTAGGTCGGCACCGGCACCGGCCGAGCGCCGGTCGGCTCGTAGACCGCCGACCAGTCGACGTCGACGCCGCTGACGTACAGCTGCGCGACACCGGTCAGCGCGGCCACCGCCTCGTCGTTCTCCTTGTGCAGCAACGAGGCCAGCGCCTCGGGCTGCTCGTCGAAGCAGCCCGCGGCCATCGCGGCGAGCGTGGTGTCCGGGCCCAGCTCCAGGAAGCGGGTCACGCCGTCCGCGGCCGCCCGGGTGACCGCGTCACGGAACCGCACGCCCGCGCGAACCTGATTCACCCAGTACTCCGGCGAGGTCAGGTCTGCCGGGCCGCCGGTGACCGTCGAAATGACCGGGATCCTCGGGTCCGCATAGGACAGTCCTTCCGCGACAGTGCGGAACTCGGCAAGCATCGGGTCCATCAGTCGCGAGTGGAATGCGTGCGAGACACGGAGTTTCTTGGTGCGCTCGAACTTCGCCGCCACTTCGGCAACCGCTTCCGCGGCTCCGGAGATGACAACGGCGGCCGGACCGTTCACCGCGGCGATGTCCACAGTGTCCCCCGCCGCTTCGCGAACCGCCTCGGGAGTCCCGTCGATCGCCGCCATCGCCCCGCCGGCCGGCAGCGCCTGCATCAACGCGCCGCGAGCGACCACCAGCTTCGCCGCGTCTTCGAGGGAGAGCACGCCGGCGCAGTGAGCCGCCGCGATCTCGCCGATCGAATGCCCGGCGAGCACGTCCGGCTTGACCCCCCACGCCCGGACCAGGCGGAACAGTGCGACCTCCAGCGCGAACAGCGCGGGCTGGGTGTAGCGGGTCTCGTCGAGCCCCTCTCCGCTGTCGATGACCGGCCGGATCGGGCGGTCCAGGTGCCGGTCGACCGCGGCGCAGGCTTCGTCGTACGCGGCGGCGAACACCGGGTACTGCTCGGCGAGCCGTGCCCCCATCTTCGCGCGCTGCGAACCCTGGCCCGCGAACAGGAACGCGGTGCGCCCGCTCGCGGTGGCGATCCCGCTGACGACCCCGCGCGCCTCCTCCTCGTCGACCAGCGCCGCGAGACCGCGGACGAACTGCGGTGACCGGCTGCCGATCAGCACTGCCCGGCGGTCGAACGCGCCGCGCGTGGTGGCGAGGGAGAAGCCGATGTCGGCGAGGCTGCCTTCGGGCTCTTCGTCCACATAGGACATCAGCTGTTCGGCCTGCGCGCGCAACGCCGCGGCGCCGCGGCCGGAGACCGGCCACGCGACCGGGCCGTCGTGCTCCGGACCAGTCGAGGCGGTGACCTCGCGCCGGTCGCCCTCCTCCAGGATCACGTGCGCGTTGGTGCCGCTCACGCCGAAGGAGGAGACGCCCGCCCGGCGGGTGTGGCCGTTCGGCAGCCACTTCACCGGTTCGGCCAGCACCCGCACCGCGCCCGAGGACCAGTCGATCTCGCTCGACGGTTTGCCCACGTTCAACGTCGCGGGGAGCTCGCCGTGCCGCATCGCCTCGATCATCTTGATCACCCCGGCGGCGCCCGCGGCGGCCTGGGTGTGCCCGATGTTCGACTTCACCGAACCGATCCACAACGGACGGTCCGCCGAGGTCTGCGTGCCGTAAGTGGCCAGCAGCGCCTGTACTTCGATCGGGTCGCCCAGCTTCGTGCCCGTGCCGTGCGCTTCGACGGCGTCCACATCGGACGGTTCCAGCCCGGCGTCGGCCAGTGCCGCGCGGATCACCCGCTGCTGTGCGGGACCGTTCGGCGCGGTCAAGCCGTTCGAGGTGCCGTCCTGGTTCACCGCGCTGCCCTTGAGGACCGCGAGCACCGGGTGCCCGTTGGCGCGGGCGTCGGAGAGGCGCTCCAGCACCAGGACGCCGACGCCTTCGGACCAGGTCGTGCCGTCGGCGTCGTCGGAGAACACCTTGCACCGGCCGTCGGCCGCGAGTCCCTTTTGGCGGCTGAACTCCACAAAGGTCTCCGGCGTGGCCATCACCGTGACCCCGCCGGCCAGCGCGAGCGAGCAGTCCCCGCCCCGCAATGCCTGCGCCGCCATGTGCATCGCGACCAGCGACGACGAGCACGCCGTGTCCACGCTGACCGCCGGACCTTCCAAACCGAGGGAGTAGGACACCCGGCCAGTGACGATCGAACCGGCGCTGTTCGCGCCCACGTAGTCGTGGTACTGGACGCCCGCGTACACGCCGGTCGGGCTGCCCTTGAGCGAAACCGGGTCGATCCCGGACCGCTCCAGCGCCTCCCACGACGCTTCGAGCAGCAGCCGCTGCTGCGGGTCGATCATCGGCGCTTCCTTCGGCGAGACACCGAAGAAGGCCGGGTCGAAGTCGCCCGCGTCGTAGACGAACCCGCCGCGCGCGACATACGTCGTGCCAGGGCGGCGGCCGGTCGGGTCGAGCAGGCCGTCGAGGTCCCAGCCGCGGTCGGCCGGGAAGTCGCCGATCGCCTCGCGGCCCTCGGCGACCAGTTCCCACAGCTGTTCCGGCGAGCTGACTCCGCCGGGCAGCCGGCAGGCCATGCCGACGATGGCGATCGGCTCGTCCGAGTTGTCCTTAGCGGACACCGCGCTGATCTCGACCGCCGTGCCGGCCAGCTCGGCCAGCAGGTGCGCGGCCAGCGAGGCCGGCGTCGGGTAATCGAAGATCAGGGTGGCGGGCAACCGCTGCCCGGTGGCCGCGGTGAGGCCGTTGCGCAGCTCGATCGCGGTCAGCGAGTCGAAGCCGAGCGACGAGAACTGTGCCGAGGACTCGATTTCGTGCGCGCCGCCGTAGCCGAGCACGGTCGCGGCGTGCCCGCGCACCAGTTCCAGCACGGCGTCGCGCCGGTCTTCTTCCGGCAAGCCCAGCAGCCGTCCGGCGAAGGAGTCCGCTGAGGATTCGGCCGTGGCGGCGACCCGGCGCGTGGTGCGGCCGACGAGCTGTTCCAGCGTACGCGGGAGCCGGTCGAGTTTGCGCAGCACCGGAAGGTCGAGCTTGGCCGGGACGGCGGTCGGCTTGCGGACCGCGAGCGCGCGGTCGAACAGCGCCAGACCGTCCGCAGTGGACAGTGGCACGATGCCGCTGGCCGCGAGCCGCTGCACCTCCTCTTCGGTGAGCGTGCCGCCCATGCCGCCGACCTCGCCCCACAGGCCCCAGTCGAGCGACAGACCCGGCAGACCGTGCGCGACGCGGTGCGACGCGAGTGCGTCCAGGTACGCGTTGGCCGCCGCGTAGCTGCCTTGACCGGGCGCGCCGAGCACGCCGGAGACCGACGAGAACAGCACGAACGCGGACAACGCGGTCTCGCGGGTGAGTTCGTGCAGGTTCAGCGCGCCGTCGACCTTCGGGGCGAGCACGGCGTCGACCCGCTCCGGGGTGAGCGCGGTGACCACACCGTCGTCGAGAACGCCGGCGGCGTGCACGACCGCCGTGAGCGGGTTCTCCTCCGGCAGCGACGCCAGCACGCCGGCCAGTGCCTCGCGGTCGGCGACGTCGCAGCGCTCCAGCCGGACGTCGACCTCGCTTTCCCGCAGTTCGGCGGCCAGCTGGCCGAGCGCGGGCGTGATGCGGCGGCTGAGCAGCAGCAGCCTGCGCACGCCGTGCTCGGCGACCAGGTGCCGGGCGAGCTTTCCGCCGAGCGCGCCGGACGCGCCGGTGACCAGCACCGTGCCGTGCGGGCAGAAGTACGGCCGGTCCAGCTCCGGCGTCGTGCGGACCAGCCGGGGCACGAGGACCGTGCCGAGCCGGACCGCAGCCTGCGTTTCGCCGGAGGCCAGCACCTGCGGCAACACCGCTTCCGGCGTGGTTTCGGCATCGAGGTCGAGCAGGACGAAGGCGTCCGGGTTCTCTTCCTGCGCCGAGCGGACCAGGCCCCAGACCGCCGAGGCGGCGAGGTCGGTGACGTCCCCGGCGGCCGGAACCGCGCCGCGCGTGACCACCACGAGCCTGGCTTGCTCCGGGTGTTCCTCGGCCAGCCACGTCTGGAGGGCGGCCAGGACGCGGTGCGTGAGTTCGTGCGTCTCGGCCGCGGTGCCGGACTCGCCGGCGCACTCCAGGACCTGCACGTCCGAAGTGTCTGCAGTGGATTCTGTCTCCGCAGGCCGCTGCCATTCGATCCGGTACAGCGGAGCGGCCTGCTCGGCGACTGGCGCGGCGAAGGCGCGGAACACCGTCTCGGCGACCGTCGCGACCGGCGCTCCGGTCGGGTCGGCGAGGGCGATCTCGTAGCCGTCCTCGGTGGTCGGCGTGAACCGCACCCGCAGCGCGGACGCACCGGTGGCGTGCAGCTCGACTCCGGTCCAGCAGAACGGAACCAGGCCGACGCCGCCGTCCCCGCCGCCCGCGACGCGCAGGGCGTGGGTGCAGGCGTCGAGCGCGGCCGGATGCAGGCCGAAGCGGTCAGCGTCGCTGTCCTCCGGAAGCGCGACTTCGGCGAAGATCTCGCCGTCGCGTTGCCATACTGCTCGCAGCGAACGGAAAAGCGGGCCGTAGGTCAGGCCGGTGTCGGCGAAGTCGTCGTACACGCCCTCGATCCCGACCGGCTCGGCACCGGCGGGCGGCCACTCGGCCAGCTCCACCCCGCCGCGGTACGACGGTGGCGTGACCGTGCCGCTCGCGTGCAGCGTCCACGGTTCGCCGTCGGCGCCTTCCGCGCGCGAGTGGACCGTCACGGCGCGGACGCCGTGCTCCCCCGCTGCGCCGACGGTCACCTGGACCTGCACGCCGCCGCGCTCCGGCACCACCAGCGGGCTGCTGAGCGTGAGTTCCTCGATCCGGCCGCTGCCGACCTGGTCGCCGGCGCGGACCACCAGCTCCAGGAACGCCGTGCCGGGCACGGTGATGACCTCGCCGAGCCGGTGCTCGGCCAGCCACGCGTGCGTCTCCGCCGAAAGCCGCCCGGTAAGCACCACGCCGTCGGTGTCGGCGAGCGAAACGGCGGCACCGAGCAGCGGGTGCCCGGCCGAGGCGAGGCCGGCCGCGGTCACCTCGTCGCGGTTGGCGCGGGCGTCGATCCAGTAGCGCTTGCGCTGGAAGGCATATGGCGGCAAGTCGACACGCTGGGCGCCACGGCCGGCGAAGACCGCGGCCCAGTCCGGGACGAGCCCGCTGACGAACAGTTCGGCCAGTGCCGTGAGCGCTGCCCGCGGCTCCGGCCGGTCCTTGCGCAGGACCGGCACGACCACCGCGTCGAGGCTCTGCCGGGCGAGCGCGGAGAGCACCCCGTCCGGCCCGACCTCGACGAACCGGGAAACGCCCTGGGCGCTCAGCGCGGTCAGCCCGTCGTGGAACCGGACCGCGGCGCGGACGTGCGAGACCCAGTACTCCGGCGTGGCGATCTCGGCCCCGGCGAGCGCGCCGGAAACGTTGGAGATCAACGGGATCTCGGGCCGGGAGTAGGCGAGCGTGCGGGCGACGGCGGCGAACTCCGCCAGCATCGGCTCCATCAGCGGCGAGTGGAACGCGTGCGAAACCTTGAGCTTCGAGGACTTGCGGCCCTCGAACTTCGCCACCACCGCGGCGACCGCGTCCTCGGCGCCGGAAAGCACCACTGAGTCCGGGCCGTTGATCGCGGCGATGCTGACGGCGTCAGCCAGGTGCGGGGCGACCTCGTCCTCGGTCGCCTGCAAGGCGGCCATCGAACCGCCGGCCGGGAGAGCCTGCATGAGCTTCGCCCGTGCCGCGACGAGAGCGCAGGCGCCGGTCAGCGACAGCACACCCGCGACGTGCGCGGCGGCCAGCTCGCCGACCGAGTGGCCGAGCAGGAAGTCGGGCTTGATGCCCCACGAAGACAGCAGCCGGAACAGCGCCACCTCGATCGCGAACAGGGCGGGCTGGGTGTAACCGGTCTGGTCGATCAGCCGCGGGTTCTCGAAGACGACCGTCTTGAGCGGACGGTCGAGGTGCGGGTCGAGCGCGGCGAAGACCTCGTCCAGCGCCTCGCGGAAGACCGGGAACGCGGCGGCCAGCTCGGCCCCCATGCCCGCGCGCTGAGCGCCCTGGCCGGAGAAGAGGAACGCGGTCAGCCCCTCGACGGCAGTGCCGGTGACGAGCGCGGGCGACGCCGAGCCCTCGGCGAGTGCGGCGACCCCGGCCTTCCCGTCGAGCACGACGGCGCGGTGGCTGAGCGGCGACCGGGATGTCGCCAGCGAGAAACCGAGGTCGAGCGGGGTGGCACCGTCCACAACGGACAGCAGCTGGGCCGCCTGCGCCTTCAGCGCCGCGGTGCCGTGCCCGGCGAGCGGCCACGGGACCGGGACGCCTTCGGGCCAGCTCGGCGTCGCTTCTTCCGCTTCGACGGCGGGGGCTTCTTCGACGATCACGTGTGCGTTGGTGCCGCTGACGCCGAACGACGACACGCCCGCGCGCCGGGGGCGTTCCCCAGCCGCCCACGGACGCTCCTCCGTCAGCAGTTCGACCGCGCCGGAGGTCCAATCGACCTCGGTGGACGGTTCGGTGACATGCAGCGTGCGAGGCAGCAGACCGTGCCGCAGCGCCTGCACCATCTTGATCACACCGCCGACGCCTGCCGCGCCCTGCGCGTGCCCGATGTTCGACTTGATCGACCCCAGCCACAGCGGCTCGGTGCGGTCCTGGCCGTAGGTGGCCAGAAGCGCTTGTGCCTCAATGGGATCGCCGAGCGTGGTGCCGGTGCCGTGGCCCTCGACAGCGTCCACATCGGACGCCGAGAGCCGCGCGTTGGCCAGCGCCTGCCGGATCACCCGCTGCTGCGAAGGGCCGTTCGGCGCGGTGAGACCGTTGGACGCGCCGTCGGAGTTCACCGCGGAGCCGCGCACGACCGCGAGGACCGGGTGGCCGTTGCGGCGCGCGTCGGAAAGCCGTTCCAGCAAAAGGGTCCCCGCACCCTCGGCCCAACCCGTGCCGTCCGCGCTGTCGGAGAACGCCTTGCACCGGCCGTCCGCGGCGAGCCCGCGCTGCCGGCTGAACGCCAGGAACGGACCCGGCCGCGACATCACCATCACACCACCGGCCAGCGCCAGCGAGCAGTCGCGCTGCCGCAGCGCCTGCACGGCGAGGTGCAGGGCGACCAGCGACGACGAGCACGCCGTGTCGACCGTGACGGCCGGTCCTTCCAGCCCGAGCGCGTAGGCGACCCGGCCGGAAATGACCGACGCGGCGTTGCCGGTGCTCAGGTAGTCCGCGACCTCGCCCGCCAGCACCGACGGCGGCAGCTCGTCGTAGTAGTCCTGATCGCCGCTGCCGACGAACACGCCCACCTGCTGCTTGGCGAGCGAGTGCGGCGCGATGCCCGCCCGCTCGAACGTCTCCCACGCCAGCTCCAGCACGAGCCGCTGCTGCGGGTCCATGGCGAGCGCCTCGCGCGGGGAGACGCCGAAGAACGGCGCGTCGAACTCGCCCGCGTCGTGGACGAACCCGCCCTCGGAGACGTAGCTCGTGCCGGGGCTGTCGGGGTCGGCGTCGAACAGGGTGTCCAGGTTCCAGCCGCGGTCGGCCGGGAACGCGCCGACCGCGTCCCGGCCGCCGGCCACCAGTTCCCAGAGGTCCTCCGGCGAGCGCACGTCGCCCGGGTACCGGCAGCCCATCGCCACGATCGCGATCGGCTCGGCTTCCGCCGCCTCGACCGCACGAAGCCGCTCACGCGTCTCCTGCAGGTTGGCGGTCACCCGCTTCAGGTAGTCGACCAGCTTGCTTTCGTCAGTCATCGCCAGAATCCTCTTGTCGCTGGGTGGGTGCGCTCAGGCGCCGAGCTCGTTGTCGATGAGGGCGAACAGCTCGTCCGTGGTCGCGGTGTGCAGGACGTCGGCGGCCTTGGTGCCGGCCTGGGTCTGGTGCAGGGCGGTCACCATCGCCTGCAGGCGGACGACGATCCGGGACCGGTCGATCTCCGCGGCGTCCAGAGCGGACGCGACCGCTTCGAGCCGGTCCAGTTCCGCCTCCAGCGGGACCGCCGCTTCGCCGCCGCCCAGGCGCGTCCACAGATGCTCGGCGAGCGCCCGCGGGTTGACGTGGTCGAACGCGACGGTGGCCGGGAGCTTGAGGCCGGTGGCGGCCCCGAGCCGGTTGCGCAGGTCGACCGCGGTGACCGAGTCGAACCCGAGCTCCTTGAACGCGCGGGCCGGTTCGACCGCCGAGCCGTTGTCGTAGCCGGCGACCACGGCGACCTGGCCGCGGACCAGCTCCAGCAGCGTCCGCCGCTGTTCGGCGGGCGTCAGCGAGGCGAGCTTCCCCTTCAGGTCGCCGGTGTCCTCGACCGGGCCGGTCTCGTCCTCGGCGACCTCGGCCAGTGCGCGCAGCAGCGGCCGCGGCCGGGCGAGCTGGTACACCGGGGCGAACGTGGCCCAGTCGATGTCGGCGACCACCAGGTGGGTCTCGTCGCGGTCCAGGGCCTGGCCCAGCGCCTCGGCCGCGAGTTCCGGGGCCATCTCGGCCAGGCCGATGCGCCGCAGCAGGTCGCTCGCTTCGGCACCGACCATGCCCCCGCCGCCCCACGAGCCCCACGCGACCGCGGTCGCGGTGCGTCCCGCGGCGCGGCGACGGCGGGCGAGCGCGTCGAGGTAGGCGTTGCCCGCGGCGTAGGCGGGCTGGCCGGAGGTGCCCCACACCGCGGCGCCGGAGGACATCAGCACGAACGCGTCCAGCTCGGTGTCGCCCAGCAGTTCGTCGAGCAGAGCCGCGCCGGTGATCTTGGCGCGGGTGGCAGCGGCGAACTCCGCGGTCGTGACTTCGGCAAGGGCCGGCTCGTCGGTCAGCACGCCCGCTGCGTGCACCACGGCTGCCGGCGGGTGCTCGGCCAGCAGCGCCGCGAGCGCCTGCCTGTCGGTGACGTCGCAGGCCGCCACCGTGACGCGGGTGCCAGCCAGCTCGTCGACCAGTTCACGCGCGCCTTCGGCGTCGAGGCCGCGGCGGCTGGTGAGCACGAGGTGCTCGGCGCCGCGTCCGGCCAGCCAGCGGGCGACGTGCGCGCCGACCGCGCCCGTACCGCCGGTGACCAGCACCGTCCCCCGAGGCTGCCACTCTGCTTCGGTCGCGGGCAGTGGAGCGCGGACCATGCGCCGGGCGAACACTCCGGACGGCCGGATCGCGACCTGGTCCTCGTTGTCCGCCCCGGATACCACCGCGGCCAGCCGCGCGGCGTCCGCGGGGCCGTCGACGTCGACCAGGCCGCCCCAGGTGGAGGGCTGGTCGAGCGCGACGACCGTGCCGAGTCCCCACACCGCTGCGGCGGCCGGGTCGGCGTCGGAGAAGGCGTCCACCGCGACCGCACCACGGGTGACCACCCACGCCGGGACGTCGACCTCGATGTCGCGCAAGGCTTGCAGCAGCGCGACGGTGGCGGCGACCGCGGTGCTGAGCGCGGGGTGCTCCGGGTGTTCGCGGGTGTCGAGCGCGAGGAGCGACAGCACGCCGTCGAACGGCCGCAGCGCTGTCGCCTCGGTGAGCAGCCCGGCCAGTTCTTCGCGGTCCGCCGTCGCGATCACCCGCACGACGTCGCCGTGCGCGGCCAGCGCGTCGGCCAGTTCGGCCGCCTCGGGAACGTCGGCGGGGACGACGACCAGCCAGGTGCCGGCCAGCTCGCCCGCGACGCTCACCGGAGCCCACGAGACGCGGTAGCGCCACGATTCTATTGTGGACAGATCGGTGCGACGGCGGTGCCAGGCGGCCAGCGCCGGGACGACCTCGGCCAGCGGGGCGGCTTCGACGCCGAGCCGGGCGGCGAGCGCGTCGACGTCGCCCGCGGCGATGTCCT
This sequence comes from Amycolatopsis rubida, assembly GCF_900115345.1. Taxonomy (GTDB): domain Bacteria; phylum Actinomycetota; class Actinomycetes; order Mycobacteriales; family Pseudonocardiaceae; genus Amycolatopsis; species Amycolatopsis rubida. Next base: position 287,750 of record NZ_FOWC01000002.1, read on the forward strand.
GCCAGAAGTCCTGGTCGGCGACCTGAGCTCCGGTCGCGGGCACCGCCGCGGCCTCCTCTTCGTGCCAGAAGCGCTTGTGCTGGAACGGATACGTCGGCAGTTCGACGAGCCGCGCGCCGGGCACCAGCGAGGCCCAGTCCGCCGCGCCGCCGCGGACCGAGTGCTCGGCCAGCGAGGTCGCGAACCGGGTCAGGCCGCCTTCGTCGCGGCGCAGGGTCCCGGTGACGGAACCGTTGTGGCCGCCCTCGTCGAGGGTCTCCTGGATGCTCATGGCCAGCACCGGGTGCGGGCTGATCTCGATGAACCGCGGGTAACCCGCGTCGGCGAGCTTCGCGACCACCGGCGCGAACCGGACCGTCGTGCGCAGGTTGGTGAACCAGTACCGGGAGTCCACAGTGGACTCGGCCACCGGCTCCCCGGTCACCGTGGAGGTCATCGCGACCGTCCCGGCTCCGGGGGCGATCGGGGCGAGGTCGGCCAGCAGACGGTCGGCGAGGTGCTCGACGTGCGCGGAATGCGACGCGTAGTCCACCGGCACCCGCTTGGCGCGGAATCCCTCGGCGACGAGCTGGTCGCGCAGCTCGTCGAGGGCGGCACCGTCACCGGACAGCACGGCCGAGGTGGCCCCGTTGTCCGCGGCCACCGAGATCCGGCCGTCCCAGGCATCGAGCCGGGAGCCAAGGCCGGAGGCGGGCAGGCCGACGGCGAGCATCCCGCCGCCCCGGCCGCCGAGGACGTCCCCGATCGCCTTGCTGCGCAACGCGACCACCCGGGCACCGTCCTCAAGGGACAGTGCGCCCGAGACGCTCGCGGCGGCGATTTCGCCCTGCGAGTGGCCGATCACCATGTCCGGTTCCACGCCGTGCGCCCGCCACAGTGCGGCCAGCGAGACCATCACCGCCCACAGCATCGGCTGCACCACGTCCACGCGGTCGGCAGGCGGGGTGCCGCTTTCGCCGCGCAGCACCGCGAGCACCGACCAGTCCGCGAACTTCCGCAGCTCCGCGTCGCACTCGGCCATCCGCTCGGCGAACACCGGCGACTGCTCCAGCAACGCGGTCGCCATGCCGGTCCACTGCGAACCCTGGCCAGGGAACACGAACACGGTCTTGCCACGTGCGTCGGCGGCGCCGGTGACGACGTCCGGGCGAGACGCGCCGGAAGCCAACGCGCGCAGGGCTTCCGCAGCCTGCTCGCGGTCTTGCGCGACGACTACCGCGCGGTGGTCGAGCCGGGCCCGTCCGGTGGCGAGGGTGTGCGCGATGTCGGCGAGTTCGCCAGCTTGACCGTCCACATGGGACGCAATCCGGCCCGCGGCCGCAGCCAGCGCGGCCGGGGTCTTCGCCGACAGCACGAGCGGATAGACGGGAGCCGCGGCGGGCTCGGCCGTCTCGGTGACCGGTGCCTGCTCCAGAATCACGTGCGCGTTGGTGCCGCTGACGCCGAACGAGGACACGGCCGCGCGGCGGGGTCGATTCACTTCGGGCCATGCGCGCGGTTCCGTCAGCAGTTCCACCGCTCCGGCGGTCCAGTCGACGTGCCGCGACGGGGTGCCGACGTGCAGCGTCTTCGGCAGCCGGGCGTGCCGCAGCGCCTGCACCATTTTGATCACCCCGGCGACGCCGGCGGCGGCCTGCGGGTGGCCCATGTTGGACTTGATCGAGCCGAGCAGCAGCGGCTCCCCCGTCGTGCGCTGCCCGTAGGTCTCCATCAGCGACTGCGCTTCGATCGGGTCGCCCAAAGCGGTTCCAGTGCCGTGCGCCTCGACAGCGTCCACATCGGACACTGAAAGCCCGGCGTCGGCCAGCGCCGCCTCAATCACCCGGACCTGCGAGGGACCATTCGGAGCGGAGAAACCGTTGCTCGCGCCGTCCTGGTTCACCGCGGATCCGCGCAGCACCGCGAGGATCTGGTGACCGTTGCGGCGCGCCTCCGAAACGCGCTCCAGCACCAGCACGCCGACACCCTCGGCCCACGACGTGCCGTTCGCGTCGTCGGAGAACGACTTGCTGCGGCCGTCCGCGGCCAGCCCGCGGCGGCCGGAGAAGTCGACGAACATCTCCGGCGTGCCCATCACGGCGACGCCGCTGACCAGCGCGAGCGTGCAGTCGCCGCGGCGCAGGCCCTGGGCGGCCATGTGCAGTGCCACCAGCGAAGACGAGCACGCGGTGTCCACCGACACCGACGGTCCTTCGAGGCCGAGCGTGTAGGAAACCTGACCGGACACGAGACTGCCCTCGGGGCTGCCGCCGCTGTAATCGTGGTACATCACGCCGGCGAAGACGCCGGTGGGGCTGCCCTTCAGCGCGTGCGGGTCGAGCCCGGCGCGCTCGATGGCCTCCCAGGACGCTTCGAGCAGGATCCGCTGCTGCGGGTCGGCACGACGCGCGTCGCGCGGGCTGATGCCGAAGAACTCCGCGTCGAAGTTCGCCGCGTCGTAAAGGAAACCGCCGTGGCGCGTGTAGGTCTTGCCGGGCCGTTCGGGTGTCGGGTCGTAGACGCCCTCGATGTCCCAGCCGCGGTCGGCCGGGAACTCCCCGATCACGTCGCGGCCCTCGTCGACCACGTCCCACAGGTCGTCCGGCGTCGCGATGCCCCCGGGGTAGCGGCAGCTCATGCCGATGATCGCGATCGGCTCGGTGTCGCGCGCCTCCAGCTCGTGCAGCCGGCGGCGGGCCTGCTTGAGATCGGCCGTCGCACGCTTCAGGTAGTCGCGGAGCTTGTCCTCGTTGCTCATGGTCTGCCCGTTCATGAGATGCCCAATTCGTCGTCCAGCACGGCAAACAGCTCGTCGTCGGTCGCCTCGTCCAGACCGGCTTCGGTTTCGGCTCCCGCGTGCGCGTCAGCCCACTTGCGCACCAGGGCGTCCAGGCGCGCGGTGACCTTCGCGGTCGACCCGTTCAGCGTTCCGGCCGCGCCGCCGAGCAGCGTTTCCAGCCGGTCGATCTCGGTCAGCAGCGGCTCCGCGGCGCCGCGGCCGGGGCCGAGCAGCTCGTGCAGGCACCGGGCGAGCGCGGCGGGCGTCGGGTGGTCGAACACGACGGTCGCGGTCAGCTTCAAGCCGGTCAGCGCTCCGAGCTGGTTGCGCAGCTCGACCGAGGTGAGCGAGTCGAAACCCATTTCCTGGAAGGCCCGCTCGGACTCGACCGACGCGGCCGAGGCGAATCCCAGCACCGCCGCGACCTGCTCGGCCACCACGTTCAGGAGGTGCGCCTCGCGCTCGGCCTCGGGCAGCGTGCTCAGCCGGGCGGCGACCGCGGCACCGGACCGGGCGGCCGGGCGGCGGCTCGGCGCGGGCCGGACGAGCCCGCGCAGGACCGGCGGAAGAGCGTCGCTGCGGGCGCGCAACGCCGCGAGGTCGAGCTTCACCGGCGCGAGCACGGCGTCCTCGGCGGTGAGACACGCGTCGAGCAGGGCGAGCGCCTCCTCGGTGGCCATCGGCGGCGTGCCGAGGCGGCGCAGCCGGCGGAAGTCGGCCTCGTCGAGTTCGCCTGCCATGCCGCCGTCCTCGGCCCAGGCGCCCCAGGTCAGTGCCGTCGCCGCGAGCCCGTGGGCCCGGCGGTGGCGAGCCAGCTCGTCGAGGTAGGCGTTGGCGGCGGCGTACCCGGCCTGGCCTGCCGCGAGGACGGTGCTCGCGGCCGAGGAGAACAGGACGAACGCGGCCAGGTCGCGGGTCAGCTCGTGCAGGTGCCACGCGCCGTCGACCTTGGGGGCGAAGACACGGTCCAGCTCGTCGTCGGCGAGGGTCTCGACCCGGCCGGCGGCGGGAACGCCCGCGGCGTGCAGGACGGCGGTCAGCGGCGCTTCGGCCGGGATCGCGTCGAGCAGCGACCGCACGGACGCCGCGTCGGTGACGTCGCAGCTCGCGATCGTCACCTCGCTGCCCAGCTGCCGGAGTTCTTCGCGCAGTTCGGCCGCGCCGGGCGCGTCGGCGCCCCGGCGGCTGGTGAGCAGCAGACGGCGCACGCCGTGCCGCGTCACCAGGTGCTTCGCGACGACCGCGCCGAGCCCGCCGGTGCCCCCGGTGATGAGGACGGTCCCGTCCGGGTTCCAGTTCAGGTCCCCGGCCCGCGCGGTCGCGGGGGTCAGGCGCGGCACGAAAACCTTGCCGCCGCGGACGGCTGTCTCGGGTTCGCCGGTGGCCAAGGCGGGCTCGGCGGCGCCGTTCCCGTCAAGGTCGACGAGCGCGAACCGGCCCGGGTTCTCGGCTTCAGCCGCCCGCACCAGGCCCCAGAGCGGCGCGAGGACCGGGTCGAGGTCCTCACCGCCGACCGCCACCGCGCCGCGCGTGATCACGGCCAAGCGGGTCTCGCCGTCCCCGGCGAGCAGTTCCCGCACCGCGGCGAGCACCTGCCGCGTGACCGCGCGGGCCGCGGCGGGCGGCGAACCGTCCGGAATGGACACTTCCAGCACCTTGGCGCCATCGGCGTTCCCGGTGCTCCCGGCGGGCGAAGCGGGTTCCCACTCCACCCGGAACAGCGAGTCCCGGGTCGACGCCAGCTTGTCCAGCGAGATCGGCCGCGCGGCCAGGGATTCGACGGACAGCACGGGCGCGCCGGTGTCGTCGGCGATCCGCAGCGTGATGGTGTCCGGACTGGTCGGCGAGACGTGCACCCGCAGCGCCGCCGCTCCCGCGCGGTGCAGGGTGGTGCCAGTGAAAGCGAACGGCAGCATCGGCTTCGCTTCGCCGTCCTCGGGCTCCGGGCCGAGCAGCTGGGCGTGCATGGCGGCGTCGAGCAGCGCCGGGTGCAGACCATAGCCGACAGCGTCGGCGGCGTCGGGCAGGACGACGTCGGCGTACACGTCGTCGCCGTCGCGCCACATCGCCCGCAGGCCCTGGAACGCGGTGCCGTAGTCGTAGCCCAGCTCGGCGAGCCGCGCGTACGGGTCGGCCAGCTCGACTTCGACGGCACCCGCCGGCGGCCATTCGGCCAAGTCGAACGACGGCGGCTCCGCCTCGGTTCCGGCGAACCCCTCGGCGTGCCGGATCCAGGCGTCCTGGCCGTCGGGTCGCGAGTGGACAGCGATCCGGCGGCGGCCGTCGTCCTCGGCGTCCACCGAAACCTGGATCGCCGCGCCCGCGCCCTCGGCGAGAGTCAGCGGGGCGTGCAGCGTCAGCTCCTCGATCCGGGCGCAGCCCGCTTCGTCCGCGGCGCGCTGCGCCAGCTCAAGGAAAGCTGTGCCGGGCAACAGGATCGTGCCGAGTACGACGTGGCCGGCCAGCCACGGCACGGTGCTGGTGGACAGCCGGCCGGTCAGCACGAGCGTGTCGGAGTCCGGGACCCGCACGACGGCGCTGAGCACAGGGTGCCCGGCGGCCTGCTGACCGTGGTCCGCGACGTCCCCGGCTGTGGTGGCGGCGGGTGTCCAGTAGCGAGTCCGGCGGAACGAGTAGGTGGGCAGCGCGACCCGCCGGGCACCGGCGTAGAACGCGGCCCAGTCCACGGGAATCCCCCGAGCGTGCAGGGTCGCGAGCGCGGTGACGACGGTGTGGGCTTCGGCGCGGTCCTTGCGCTGGGCCGGGACGAAGGCGAGTGTGTCGTCGTCGAATCCGTTCTGGGCGGCGGCGGTGAGCACCGCGGCCGGTCCGATCTCGACAAACGTCCGGACGCCTTCGTCCGCTAGCGACTGAACCCCGGCGTGGAACCGGACGGTCGCGCGGACCTGGTGCACCCAGTACTCCGGCGTCGCGAGGTCGGCATCGGCCGAGACCGTCGAGACGACGGGGATCGCGGGCGCGGCATAGGAGAGCTTCTTCGCGACTGCGGCGAACTCGGCGAGCATCGGCTCCATCAGCGGCGAGTGGAAAGCGTGCGAGACGCGCAGCTTCGAGGTCTTGCGGCCGTCGAACCGAGCGGCGACGGCGGCTGTTCCTTCTTCGGTACCGGAAACCACGAGCGCGTCCGGTCCGTTGATCGCGGCGATGCTCACCTCGTCCGTGAGCAGCGGCGTCACCTCGGCTTCAGTGGCCTGGATCGCGACCATCGCGCCACCGGAGGGCAGGGCCTGCATGAGTTTCGCCCGCGCGACGACCAGCGTGCAGGCGTCGCGCAGCGACAGGACGCCTGCGACGTGCGCCGCGGCCAGCTCGCCGATCGAGTGCCCGAGGAGGAAGTCCGGCCGCACGCCCCAGGTCTCCAGCAGCTGGAACAGCGCGACCTCGACGGCGAACAGCGCCGGCTGCGTAAAGCCGGTCCGCTCCAGTGTTTCCTCGTCGCCGAGCACTGTCCTCAGTGGACGGTCTAGGTGCGGGTCCAGTTCGGCGGCCACGGCGTCGAGCGCCTCGGCGAAGGCCGGGTACTGCTCGGCGAGCGCCAGGCCCATCCCGGCGCGCTGGGCGCCCTGACCGGTGAACAGGAACGCCGTCCGGCCGCTGCCCCGCCGGTCGCGCACCACGCCGGGCGCGGCGGTGCCCTCGGCGAGCGCGTTCAGCCCGGCGAGCAGCTCCGGGTGGTCGGCACCGACGACGACGGCCCGGTGGTCCAGCGCCGAACGGGTCGTGGCGAGCGAGAAACCGATGTCGGCAGGCGAACCGGCGGCATCGACGTGCTCGGCGAGCCGCCGCGCCTGCGCGGCCAGAGTGTCCGCCGAGTCGGCCGACACCGGCCACGCGACGACGGGCAGCGCGAGCGGGGTCACCGGCTCCTCCGGGACCGCCTCCGCTTGCTCGACGATCACGTGCGCGTTCGTGCCGCTGATGCCGAACGACGACACCGCGCCGCGCCGCGGCCGGGACACCGCGGGCCACGCACGGGACTCGGTGAGCAGTTCGACCTTGCCTGCCGACCAGTCGACATGCGGCGAAGGCGCGTCCACGTGCAAGGTCTTCGGCAGCACGCCGTGGCGGATGGCCTGCACGACCTTGATCACGCCGCCGACGCCCGCGGCGGCCTGCGCGTGCCCGATGTTCGACTTGAGCGAGCCCAGCCACAGCGGCTCTCCGGCCGCGTCGGAGCGCTGACCGTAGGTCGCCAGCAGGGCCTGCGCTTCGATCGGGTCGCCCAGCTTCGTCCCGGTGCCGTGCCCTTCGACGAGGTCCACGTCCGATGTGGACAGTCCGGCCGATTCGAGCGCCTGCTGGATGACCCGCTGCTGCGCCGGCCCATTGGGCACGGTGAGCCCGCTGGAGGCCCCGTCCGAGTTCACCGCGCTGCCGCGCACGAGGGCGAGCACGTCGTGGCCGAGCCTGCGGGCGTCGGACAGCCGCTCGACGACGAGCACACCGACGCCCTCGCCCCAGCCGGTGCCGTCGGCGCCCGCGGCGAACGCCTTGCAGCGTCCGTCGTCCGACAGGCCGCGCTGCTCGGCGAAGTCCACGAACGTTCCGGGCGTGGCCATCACCGTGACCCCGCCGACGAGGGCCAGCGCGCAGTCGCCGCGGCGCAGCGCCTGGGCGGCCCAGTGCAACGCGACGAGCGAGGACGAGCACGCGGTGTCCACCGTCACCGCCGGGCCCTCCAGCCCGAGCGCGTACGCGACCCGGCCGGAGACGACGCTGCCGGCGGCCTCGTGGCCGAGGTAGTCGTGGTACATCACCCCGGCGAACACGCCGGTGCTGCTGCCGCGCAGCGTCTCCGGCACGATGCCGGCCCGCTCCAGCGCGGTCCAGGACGTCTGCAGCAGCAGCCGCTGCTGGGCGTCCATCGCGCGTGCCTCGCGCGGCGAGATGCCGAAGAACTCCGGGTCGAACTCGGCGGCGTCATAGAGGAATCCCGCTTCGCGGGTGTTCGTGGTGCCGGGCCGCTCGCCCGAAGGGTCGTAGAGCGCGTCCAGCGCCCAGCCGCGATCGGCCGGGAACGGGCCGATCGCGTCGGTGCCGGTCGCCACCAGCTCCCACAGGTCCTCCGGGGAGCCGACGCCGCCGGGATACCGGCAGTCCATGCCGACGATCGCGATCGGCTCGGTCTCGGCGTCGCGCGCGTCCCGCAGGGCCTGCTTCGCCTCGCGCAGTTCCGCGGTGGCGCGCTTGAGGTAACCGAGCAGCTTGCCCTCGTTTTCCGTGCTCACGTCATTGCCCCCAGTTCGGCGCCGGCGAAGCAGAAATTGGCACTCACGTAATCGACCGCCTCGGGAAGTTGCCGCGATTTCCAGGTGATTCCGGGAAAAACGCTATCCAGATGTTTTGCCCTGTCCCACCCCTAACCGGCGGAGTCCGGGGTGGGTGAGCGGCTCCCGCCGCGGCTCTGCTCGGCAGACATCCGTGAGGGCCGCCTTGAGGGAATGAGATTCCCTCAAGGCGGCCCTCACGGACTTCGGCAGGCGCGGTCAGCGAATCAGTTCGGCCACAACGGTGCGCGGAGCGGGCAGCGCGGCGATCTCTTCCCGCAACGCCTTCGCGGCGCGGCCCAGCTCCTCGTCGGCCGTCAGCGTGCGGGCCGCTTCGCCGGAGCCGGTCTTCCCGGCGCCTGCCGCCGCGATGCGCGCGGTGATCGCCGTTTCGGCAAGGGAAAGCTGGGGCAGGCCGTGTGCCGCCGCCGCGAGCGCGAGGGCCGCGTCGCCGTCGTGGACGACCGCGGCGCACGTCGGCAGCAACGCGGCCGGCGGCACGGAGTCGACGAGCCGGACATTGGCCGGCAGCGTGACCCCCGCCGGTACGCGGGCCGAGCACACGAGTTCGAAGTCCGCTCCCGCGACCGCGTCGAAAAGCGGGCCGAACAGCGTCTCGTCGGTGAGGGAGAGCAGCACGCGGCTGCGCCGTGCCTTGCGGCGCAACCAGTTCGGCACCACCACGGGACCGAAGTAGGGCACGTGCCGCACCGCGCGGGCGGCACCGCTCCCGGCCCGCAGCGACGGCGGCACGGTGTCCAAGGTGATGTCCGCGGCGTCCTCCGCGTCCGGCTCGTCCAGGGCGCCGAGGACGCGGACGGCGACGGCGCCGACCGCTCGCGCGGCGGCCGTTCCCGCCGGGGCGAGGGCGTCGGAGACCACGACCTGAGGACGCCACAGCTCGGCGAACTCGGCCAGGGCCGCGGATTCGGCGAGCCCCTCTTCGGCACCGCTTTCCAGCTCTACCGCCACGCAACTGGTGCGGAGGATCTCCTCGGCGAACGAAGGGCGTCCGGCGATTTTCACGTCATGGCCCGCCGTCCGCAATGCCCACGCGAGTGGCGCGAGATTGTGCAGCCGGGCGGGCGAGGAAGGGGCGGCCATGAGCACACGCATGGAATCCACTCCAGGAAAAGGAAACCGGGGCACGCCCGGCGCGGATGGGTGATCCGAGATTAACCGCGCCGGAGATGCCCCAGTACCCCTATTGCGCACTGCCCCGGGCGGGGTCGCCGCCTCGATCGGCTGCCGCCGCACGGCGATCGGCCGGGCGACCGGGAACCCCCCGGATCGATCCCGGCCGCGATTCGCCAGCGGCAGCGGACAGCCGCTCCGGCCTTATCCGCCCGCCCCGGACACCGCGCGCAGGCGGCGATCCCACTCGCGCGCGGCCCACACGCCGCCCGCGAGCACCCCGCCGCCGAGCAGCACCCAGAGCAGCCACGACGGGTCCCAGTCCCCGTTGAGCACGCCGTCCAGCAGCCAGATGACGATGTGGACGACGCTGACGAGCAGCCACAGTGCGATCGCGACCCGCGGCGCCGCCTCGAGCGCGGGCGGGATGACGTCCCCGGCCCGGCCGGCGACCGCGACGCGCAGCGCGGCCTGCGTGGTCGCGGTTTGGACGCGCGCCAGCCGCCGGGCCGCCTCGGCGACGTCGTACTCGCCTTGCGAGCGGGCGTGCTCGATCTCGGTGGCCGCCAGCTTCCGGTCCAGCTCGGTGACCCGGCCCGCGAACCGGCGGGTCGCGTTCACGACAGCGGACCTTCGGCCAGGACGCGTTCTGGCGCGGGCTTGGATGCCGCCACGACCATTCCGGTAGCCTCTCAGCTTGATTAGTGTAGGGCTTGCACAGTTTACTCGAAGGACACCGCGGAGCGAAAGGGCCCGCCCGGGGAGCCGTTCTGTCCGATGTGGACACTCACCGGCCACGAGCGGACGGTCTTCGCCCGCCGCGCCCAAGGTCTGCTTCAGACGGTCTTCAGGGGTTGTCGGTTCTCGCCGGCGAATGACAGATTTCCGGCACGCCGGAGCCCATGGGACGGGTCCGCGCATTGACTTCGTCCCGCCGCCATTCCGCCGCGCGAGAGACGGGTGAATCGCAATGACGACTACTGCCGCTGAACACGAAGCCATCGCCGAGCTGAACCGCTTGACCTCGGTCGCGGCAATCGGGATGGGGCACGTCGGCCTGCCGACCGCGCTCGGACTGCGCGAGAGCGGCGTCGGGGTGATCGGCATCGACCTGTCACAAGCCGCCTCGGCTCGATCCGCTCGGGCGAGGTCGACCTGATCGAGGCCGGCCACCGCCGGCTGGACAAGGCCGTGCACCAGGGGACTTCCAGCTCACCGCGGACTCGGCGCCGATGCGGTGCTGGTGTGCGTCCAGACCGGGCTCGACGAGTACCTGATGCCCGACCTCGACCAGCTACGTCGGCACGTCCGGGTGCCTGCTGGTGAAGCCGTTGACTGCCCGGGGTTTCCGGGTCGGGCACGACATCTTCATCGCGTCCAGCCCCGAGCGCATCGACCCCGGCAACGAGACGCACACGCAACAGGAGACCCCGCGCGTGACGCCGACGTGCACCACGATGGCACAGCGCGTGATCAACCTCCTGACCCCGGCCGTGTTCGCCCACGCTGGCTTTCTTTCCCCGGCCGATCCCCGCGAGCAGGCTGCAAAACGGAGCCTGTCGTCTGTGAAGGGCTCCTTGAGGGAATCTGATTCCCTCAAGGAGCCCTTCACAGACCTGGCGACACGGTCAGCGCGCTGGCACGGCCGCCTGAGGTCCGCGGCTACCGGGAGCCGAGCCACTCCTCGACTGCCCGCGCCGTCGTCACCGAACTGCCCTCGACCAGACTGAAGTGGTCGCCGGGGACCACCGCGGTCTCATCAGCCAGGCTCCACGCCGTCCGCCACGCCTCCGAGTCCCCGTTTCCGGCCTCGCCCGCGTCGAACCGGTCCTGCGGGCGCACCAGCAGACTCGGGGCCTTGATCTCGGGCAGGACGACCTCGGGGAGCACCTCCAGGTACTTGGCGAGCGCGGTCAGCTTGGTCCGGTCGTAGGGCCCGTACCGGTCCTCGTTCGCGAGCAGCCCCGAGACCAGGCCGAGGGTGGCCTTGTCCCGCTCCTCCTGGTCGCTGCGCCGCATGTCCTCGCCGCCGGCCGCGTACGTGTCCAGCAGGACGACCGCGGCCGGGCCGGTGCCCGACTCCTCCAGCCTGCCCGCGATGGCGTGCGCGAAGATCCCCGCCGACGAGTAGCCCAGCAACGCGAACGGCTCGTCGCCCACGGCCTCGCGGACGCTCTCGGTCAGCACGTCCAGGATGGCCTCGGCCGACTCGGGCAGCAGCTCGCCCGCCAGGAACCCCGGCATCGGCAACGCCGACAGCGTGCGCACGCCGCGGAAGTGCGCGGCGAACCGCGCGTACTGGTACGCGCCGCCCATGGCCGCCGGGGTGGACAGGCACAGCAGGTGCGGCTGCCGCGGTCCGCCGGCCATCCGGACCGGTGCTGGGAGCTGGTCGATGTCAGCCGCCGACCGGAAGGCCTTCCGCAACCGGGCCGCCGCGCTCAGCAGGCCGATCCCGTCCTCCGTCTGTCCCGAACGGACGGCCTCGGCGAACATCTGCTTGAGCCCGTCGGAGGCCGGGTCCTCCGGCGAAGCGGTGCCCGCACTGTCCAATTCGGACAGCAGGTGGGCGGTCAGCGCCACCGGGTTCTGGTGGTCGAAGATGACCGTCGGGGACACGCTCAGCCCGGTGGCCTCGTTGAGGCCGTTGCGCAGGCCGACCGCGGTCACCGAGTCGAAGCCCGATTCGAGGAAGTGCCGGTTCGGGTCGACCGCGTCGGAGTCGGCGTAACCGAGCACGGCCGCGGTGTGCTCGAGCACGACCTCCAAGAGGATCTTCTCGCGCTGCGCCTGGGTCTGCCCGGCCAGCCGCTCGCGCAGCACGTCCGGGTCGGCCGCGACGGCGGTGCTCGCCGTGCGGCGCACCCGGACCGGCCCGGCCTTGACGGTTTCCGCGGGCGCGGCAACGGTTTCCCGCACCTCGGCGACGGGCCGAACCGTCACGGCCTCGATCGAGGCCACCGGCTTGCCCGCCTGGTCGGCCAGCGTCACCGCGACCGTGTTCGCGCCGACCGGGGTCATCCGCACGCGCAGCTTCGCCGCCGCGGCGGCATGCAGTTCGACGCCCGCCCAGGCGAGGCCGAGTCCCGGCTCGCCGCCGGGACGCAGGCCGAACGCCTGGATCGCGGCGTCCAGTGCGGCCGGGTGCAGCCCGAACCGGCCCGCCTGCAAGCTCGTCTCCTGACCGAGGCTCACCTCGGCGAACACCTCGTCGCCCCGGAGCCAGCCCGCGCGCAGGCCCTGGAACGCGGGGCCGTGGCCGAGCCCTCCGCCTGCCCGCGCCTGGTACCGGCCGCGCACCGGCACAGGCTCGGCTTCGGCGGGCGGCCACTCTTCGAGCCCTTCCGGCCTGACCTTCCCGCCGGCCAGCGATCCGGTCGCGTGCCGGGTCCATCCGGCGACCGGGTCGTCCGGGCGCGAATACACCGTCAGCGACCGCGCGCCGGCCTCGTCCCGAGCACCGACCACCGCCTGCACCTGCACCTTCCCGCGCTCCGGCAGCACCAGCGGCGTGTGCACGACCAGCTCCTCGACCCGCGAACAGCCCGCTTCGTCGCCGGCGCGGACGGCGATCTCGACGAAGGCCGCGCCGGGCAGCATGATCTCGCCGCCCACGGTGTGTTCGGCCAGCCAGGGGTGGGTGCCGGCGGAGAGCCTGCCGCTGAGCACGATGCCGTCCGAGTCCGCCAGCCACATCGCCGCGCCGACGAGCGGGTGCCCGGTCGATTCGAGCCCGGTGGCGCCCAGGTCGCCGCTCGACCGGATCGCCTCCATGTCGACGTCCGGCCAGTACCGCTTGCGGTGGAACGCGTAGGGCGGCACCGGCACCCGCCGCACCTGCAGCCCGGCGAACAGCCGCGTGCCGTCGAGGGCGAGTCCGCCGACGTGCAGCTGTCCGGCCGCGCGCAGCACCGCGGCGGTCTCGGCGAGATCGCCGGGCAGCACGGGCAGTTCGGCGACGTCCTCGCCCGGTCCGGTCAGGCACGGCCGCACGTCGTGCGCGAGCCCGCCGCCGGGGCCGAGGTCCACGAACCGGTGCACCCCCGCCGCTTCGAGGCCGCGGACCGCGTCGAGGAAGCGGACCGGCTGCCGCAGGGTGGCGACCCAGTGCGCCGGCTCGGACAGTTCGTCCCCGGCGAGGGCTCCGGTGACCGTGGAGACCACCGGGACGCGCGGGGCGCCGTACGACAGCTCCCCGGCGATCTCGGCCAGCTCCTCCAGTACCTCGTCCATCCGCGGCGAGTGCGCCGCCTGCGGCACCGGCAGCCGCCGGGTCCGGCGTCCGCGTTCTTCCCAGTGGGCGGCGATCTCAAGCACCGATTCCTCGTCGCCGGAAAGAACGACCGAGGCCGGTCCGCCGACCTCGGCGATCGCCGCGCGCGCGGTCAGCAGCGGGCGGACTTCCTCCTCGCTCGCTTCGACCTCGACCATCGCGCCGCCGGTCATTTCTTCGAGCAGCTGCGCGCGGCTGGCGACCAGTTTGACCGCGTCGGGCAGCGAAAGCACGCCCGCGACGTGCGCGGCGGCCACCTCGCCGCCGGAACGGCCCAGTACGTAGTCGGGCCGCTGCCCCCAGAATTCGAGCAGCCGGAACAGGGCGACCTGCACGGTGAACAGCGCCGCTTGCGTGAACGACGTCCGCGCGAGCAGCTGCGCGTCCACCGAGCCCTCCTCGGCGAACAGGACGTCCAGCAGCGGCCGGTCCAGGTACGCCCCGAACTTCTCGCTCACGTCGGTGAATTCCCGGGCGAACGCGGGGAAGGCCGCGCAGAGGTCCTTGCCGCTGCCCGGCCGGACGGCGGCGTGGCCCGCGAACAGGAACGCCGTCTTCGCGCCCGTCTGGACACTGCCGCGCAGCACCGTGCCGGCGGGCTCGTCCTTCGCCAGCGCGGCGAGCCCCGCGAGCAGTTCCTGCCGGTCCGCGCCGACCACGACGGCGCGGTGCGGGGCCGGGGCACGGAAGGTGGCCAGCGAGTACGCGAGGTCGGGCAGGCGGGGTTCGTCACCGGCGGTCAGCCAGGACAGCAATCGCTGTGCCTGCAGCGGCACGGCCTCCTTGCTGCGCGCGGAAAGCAGCAGCGGCAGCGGCCCGTGCGACTCGGGCGCCACCGAGGGCACAGTCTCGTCCGTCTCCTGCGCCGGTGCCTGCTCGATGATCACGTGCGCGTTGGTCCCGCTGTACCCGAACGAGGAGACCCCGGCGCGGCGCGGACGTCCGGCGTCCGGCCACGGGACGGTCTCCGCCAGCAGCCGGACCTGCCCCGCCGACCAGTCGACCTGTGTGGTCGGGTTGTCCGCGTACCGGGTCATCGGCAGTCGCTCGTGCCGCAGCGCCATCACCATCTTGATGACGCCAGCGACCCCGGAAGCGGCCTGGCTGTGGCCGATGTTCGACTTGACCGAGCCCAGCCACAGCGGGCTGTCGCCGGGCCGGTCCTGCCCGTAGACCGACAGCAGTGCGCGCGCCTCGATCGGGTCGCCGAGGGTGGAGCCGGTCGCGGACGCCTCGACAATGTCCACATCGGACGGTTTCAGCCCGCCGAGCGCGAGTGCCTTGCGGATCACGCGTTCCTGCGAGGATCCGCTCGGCGCGGTCAGCCCGTTGGACGCGCCGTCCTGGCCCACCGCGCTCGACCGGATCACCGCGAGGATCTCGCGGCCGTCGCGCACGGCGTCCGAAAGCCGCGCGACCACGAGGACGCCGGCGCCTTCGGACCAGCCGATGCCGTCCGCGTCCGCGGAGAACGACTTGGACCGGCCGTCGGCGGCGGTGCCGCCGGAATCGAAGTGGGCGAACGGGCTCGGCGAGGTGAGCGCCGAAACGCCGCCGATCAGCGCGAGCGAGCAGTCGCCCTGGTTCAGCGCCTGGCTCGCGGAGTGCAGCGCCACCAGGGACGACGAGCAGGCGGTGTCGATCGAGACCGACGGCCCCTCCAGGCCGAGCGCGTAGGACACCCGGCCGGAGACCACGCTGCCGAGCACGCCGGTGCTGCGGAACAGGCCGGTGGTCTCCAGGTCGCCGGCCGGTCCGGGGTCGTAGTCGGATTTCATGACCCCGGCGAACACGCCGGTGTCGCTGCCCTTGAGCGAAACCGGGTCGATCCCGGCCCGCTCCAGCGCCTCCCAGCAGGTCTCCATCAGCATCCGCTGCTGCGGCTCGATCATCGGGGCCTCGTGGGGGCCGATCCCGAAGAAGGCCGCGTCGAAGTCGGTGATGTCGTGCACGAACCCGCCTTGCGGCAGCCGCCCGCTCTCCTCGACCAGGCCGAGCCAGTAGTCCATGTCCCAGGACCGGTTGACCGGGAAGGCGGAGATCCCGTCCCCGCCGGAGGACGCGAGCCGCCACAGGTCTTCCGGGCTGGCGACCTCCCCGGGGTACCGGCAGGCCATCCCGATGATCGCGATCGGCTCGTCGCCGGCCACGGAGGTCAGCGTGACCGTCTCCGGCTTGCCGTCCAGCTCGCCGAGCAGCGACTGGTACAGGTGCTCGGCCAGCTCCGCCGCGGTCGGGAAGTCGAACACCAGGGTGGGCGGCAGGGACAGCCCGGTGGCCGCGCCGAGCTGGTTGCGCAGCTCGACGGCCAGCAGCGAGGTGAAGCCGAGGTCGTTGAACGCGCGGTCGACGTCGATGAGGTCCGCCGAGTCCTGGTCGAGCACCGCGGCGACGTTGGCGAGGACGACCCCGCGCACAGCTTTGAGCCGCTCGGTGGCGGGAAGCGCGAGCAGCTTGCCCCGCAAGGAATCCGGGTCGGCCCCGGCACCGGCCTGCGCGGCGGTCTCCGGTGCGCTGGCGGCGCGCCGCGCGACCGGTTCCGGCGTGCGGCCGGGCTCGCGGCGCGGCGCGGCGGCGCGGACGGCGGCGAGCTGTTCCCCGGAGATCTGCCGCAGCGTCAGTGATTCGACCGAGGCGACCGGATTCCCCGCCACGTCGGCGAGTTCCAGCGCCACCGTGTCCGGTTCGGTGCGCCGCAACCGGACCCGCGCCGCCGCTGCGCCCGAGGCGAACAGCTCCACACCAGACCAGGTGTACGGGAACGAAACGCCTTCTCCGTCGCTCGCGAGGCCGATCGCGTGCAGCGCCGCGTCGAGCACGGCGGGGTGCAGCCCGAAGCCTGCCGCGTCCCGCCTGGCCCGTTCGGGCAAGCTCACCTCGGCGAAGATCTCGTCCGCACCGCGCCACGCGGCCCGCAAGCCGCGGAACACCGGTCCGTAGTCCAGGCCGCGTTCGGCCATTTCCTCGTACAGGTCCGCGAGTTCCAGCTGCTCGGCCTGGGCGGGCGGCCAGGAATCCGGCGCTAAGGACGCCGCGCCGTTCGCGGCGGCCAGCACCCCGCTGGCGTGCCGGGTCCACGTTCCTTCGCCGGTCAGGTCGTCGGTGCGCGAGCTGATCGCGAACGAGCGCGCGCCGGACGAGTCCGGGGCGTTGACGCTCACCTGGATCCGGACGCCGCCTTCGGCGGGCAGCGCCAGCGGCGCCTGCAGGGTCAGCTCCCGCAGCCGGGAGCACTCCACCCGGTCCCCCGCCCGGATCGCGAGTTCCACGAAACCCGTTCCGGGGAAGAGGATCGAGCCGCCCACGGCGTGGTCGGCCAGCCAGGGATGGGTGCCGACCGAGACCCGCCCGGACAGCACGACGCCCTCCGAGTCCGCGAGCACGGTGGCCGCGCCCAGCAGCGGGTGGTCCACCGGTTCCAGGCCGAGGGAAACCGGGTCGCCGTAGATCTTGGCCGACTGCATCCAGTACCGCTGCCGCTGGAAGGCGTACGTGGGCAGTTCGGCAGAATGCGCGCCACGGCCGGTGAAGCAGGCCCGCCAGTCCGGAGATACCCCGTGCGCGTGCAGCTCGCCGATCATGGCGGTCACGGCCTCGGCGGGCCGGTCCCCGCTCGGCGCGGACACGACGAGGGCGTTCCCCGTCAGGCTTTCCCGCGCGCCCGCTGGCCCGAACTCGACGAACCGGTTCACGCCCTGGGCTTCCAGGTGCCGGATCCCGTTCGCGAAGCGGGCCTTCGCGCCGAGCCGCCGGACCCAGTACGCGGGCGAGCACAGCTGTTCGTCGGTCGCCAGCTCCGTGCCGCCACCCGGCAGCACCGGGATCTCCGGCTCCGCGTAGCTCAACGGCTCGGCCGCCTTCCGGAGCGCGTCAGGCCCGGCACCGGCGGCCGCCACCAGCGCGGCCGCGTCCGCCAGCGACAGCACGCCGGAAACGTGCGCCGCGCTCAGCTCGCCGATCCCCTGCCCGGTAACGAAATCCGGGGTGATCCCCCACGACTCCAGCAGCCGGAACAACGCCACCTCGACGGCGAACGCGGTGTCGTTCTCAGCGTCGCCGTACTCGGCCAGCTTCGCGTGCGCTTCTTCGTACGCCGTGGCGAACGTGGGGAACGCGCCGCTCAGCTCTTGGCCGAGGCCGCCGGACGCGGTGCCGGAGAACAGGAACGCCGTCGACGTCTCGCCACGGGCCACCCCGTGCACGACCTCGGCGGAGGTCTCGCCCTCGGCGACGGCGGCCAGGCCGCGAACCAGTTCCTCGCGACCAGTGCCGGTGACCACGGCCCGGTGCGGGAACGCCGACCGGCCGGTGGCGAGGGAGTAGCCGATGTCGAGCGGGTCGAGACCCGGGTTGCCGCGAACGTGCTCCAGCAGCCGCGTGGCCTGCGCCCGCAGCGACTCGGGGTTCCGGCCGGACAGCACCCACGGGATCGCGCCGCCCGCGAGGGTTTCCTGTTCCGGAAGCACCGCGGTGACTGCGTTGTCTTGGGGGGCCTCCTCCAGGATGATGTGCGCGTTGGTTCCGCTCATGCCGAACCCGGACACCGCGGCCAGGCGAGGCCGGTCGTCGCGCGGCCAGGCCACCGGTTCGGTGAGCAGCTCGACGCCGCCGGAGGCCCAGTCCACCCGGTGGTTCGGCTCGTCCACGTGCAGCGTCTTGGGCAGCAGATCGTTGCGCAGCGCGAGCACGACCTTGAGCAGCGAAGCGACCCCGGCCGCCGCTTGGGTGTGCCCGAGGTTCGACTTGATCGAGCCGAGCCGCAGCGGCCGTCCGTCCGGCCGTTCCCTGCCGTAGGTGGCCAGCAGCGCCTGCGCCTCCACCGAATCGCCGAGCGGGGTCGCCGTGCCGTGCGCCTCCACGAGGTCGACCTGGTCGCCCGATACCTGGGCGTTCGCCAGCGCCTGGCGGATCACCCGCTGCTGGGCCGGGCCCCGCGGCGACATCATCCCGTTCGAGGCGCCGTTCTGGTTGACCGCGCTGCCGCGGACGACCGCGAACACCGGGTGGCCGTTGCGGCGCGCGTCCGAAAGCCGTTCCAGCAGCAGCATCCCGGCGCCCTCGGACCAGCCGATGCCGTCCGCGGACTCCGCGAACGACCGGCACCGGCCGTCGACCGACAGCGTGTCGTCGACGCTGAACTCGGCGAAGGTCTGTGGGGAGGCCATCACCGTGACCCCGCCGGACAGCGCGAGCGAGCACTCGCCCTGGCGTAGCGCCTGCACCGCCATGTGCAGGGTCACCAGCGAGGACGAGCAAGCGGTGTCCACGGTCACCGTGGGCCCTTCGAGACCGAACGCGTAGGCGAGCCGTCCGGACACCACCGCCGAGGAACCGTAGTGGCCCGGGTAGTTGTGGTACATCACCCCGGTGAACACCCCGACCGGGCTGCCCTTCACCGACGCGGGCAGGATCCCGGCCCGCTCGAACGACTCCCAGGTGGTCTCCAGCAGCAGGCGCTGCTGCGGGTCCATCGTGAGCGCCTCCCGCTCGCCGAACCCGAAGAACCCGGCGTCGAACTCAGCCGCCTCGTACAGGAACCCGCCGCGGCGGGTCCGGCTGGCTCCCGGCCGCTCGCCGGTCGGGTCGTAGAGCCGGTCGGTGTCCCAGCCGCGGTCCGCGGGGAACTCGCCGACGACGTCGGAGCCGTCGGCCAGCAGCCGCCACAGGTCCTCCGGCGTGCTCACCCCGCCCGGAAACCGGCAGGCCATGCCGACGATCGCGATCGGCTCGTGGCCGGCCCCGCTGAGCTTCTTGTTCTGCGCGCGAAGACGCTCGGTCTCCTTCAGGGACGCACGGAGGGCGTGAACCAGCTTGTCGTCGGACTTGTTCATTCAGACCTTCTCCTGAGTCGCGTGGTCGTCGGCGCGGTGCGGGCCGGGTCGCCCGGGCACGGCTGCCGGGAGGTCCCCGGGAACGGCTTCGGCGGGGTTTTCCGTTATCGCCCAATGCACCCACCTGACGCCGTACGTTACGAGCGGTGAGCAGGGCATACCCACCCCTAACCGGCCGCCCGGCCCCCAGAGCGGGCCTGGATCGCCGCCCCCTGCCCGCAGAGCGGCTCGACGGCACCGGCCTAGGGGTTGCCGGTCCCGCGAAGGGACCGGAGACTTCCTGAACTGTGACTGCCCTGAACGAGAAATCGAGCCGATGGCTCCGGCGATTCCACGCGGCCGACGCCGCCGCGGTGCGACTGGTGTGCCTGCCGCACGCGGGCGGGTCGGCGACCGCGTACTTCCCGTTCTCGCGGGCGGTCGCCGAAGGCGGACTGGATGCCGATGTCATCGCCGTGCAGTACCCGGGCAGGCAGGACCGGCGGGACGAGCCGTGCTTCGACGAACTCGCCGCGATGGCCGAGGTCATCGCCGACGACCTCGGTCCGTGGATCGACCGGCCGGTGGCCCTGTTCGGCCACAGCATGGGCGCGACGCTCGGGTACGAGGTCGCGTGCCGGCTGGAGGCGCGGGGCACCCGGCCGCTCGGCCTGTTCGCGTCCGCGTGCCCGGCACCCTCCGTGCCGCGGCCCGAGGACGTCCACGAGCTCGGCGACGACGGTCTGATCGCCGCCCTCAAGGAGATCAGCGGAACCGGCAGCGCCGTTTTCGGTGACGACGAGCTGCTGCGCATGGTGCTCCCCGCCGTCCGCGGGGACTACACCGCGGTCGAGACCTACCGCCACGAGCCCGGGCTCGCGCTGGACTGCCCGATTCAGGTGCTGCTCGGCGCGGACGACCCGGTCGTCGACCTCGCCGAGGCCGAAGCGTGGCGTGGCCACACCAACGGAAGCTGCGCGGTGAAAGTGCTGCAGGGCGGGCACTTCTACCTGAACGCCCAGCTTGCGGACGTGCTGACGACCGTCGCCGCGTGCTTGCGCGACTGGCGCGGGGAGGCGCTCGCTTCGGCAACCCCTGATCTCGGGCGCCTGACAGGGGAGTAAACCCCAGGCCGCCTTCAGGTGCCGCCCCCATGGTCCGACGGGCCCGGGTCCGCGAAACTGGGCACAGCAAGGAAACAGACCGGACCACCGCCCCTCGGAGGCAGCCATGATGGCCATTCGACCCGCTCACGGTGTCGCGCAGCGGATGCTCCCGGACGGGCATCTCGAACTGGTCAGCAGCAGCCGCCGGGTGGACTGCGAACCGGTAGCCGCGGCCATGTGGATCGCCCTCAAGCAGCACAACGGCGACATCGACGGAGCCAGTGCCGTCCTCGCCGAGCTGTGGGAGACCGACGTCGAAGACCTCCGCTACGACATGATCGCCCTGGCCGGTTCCCTCTGCTCCCTCGGGCTGCTCACCGAGGTGTGAGTCCCCACAGCGCGACGCGAGTCCCCGCCGCGCCGTTGGCTTGGCGTCAGCGAGGACTCGCGGGATCACACCGGTTTGGTGTCCAATTCCTCGTCCAGGAGCGCGAAGAGGTCCTCGGCGCTGGCGTTCTCGATGTCGGCGGGCTTCTCGGGAGCCGAGTACGCCGCCAGCACCGCGGTCAAGCGGCTGACCAGCTTCTCGCGGTCGGCCTCGGCCAAGGCGTTGTCCCGCAACGCGGCTTCGAGAGCGGCCAGCCGGGAGTCCACAATGGACGGCTGGTCCGCCAGTCCCGTTCCGAGCAGCCCCGCCACGGCGCTCGGGGACGGATAGTCGAAGATCAGGGTCGCGGGCAGGCGCTGTCCGGACAGCTCGTCCAGCCGGTTCCGCAGCTCGATCGCCGTCAGGGAATCGAAGCCCAGCTCGATGAACCCCTTGCGCGGGTCGATCGCGTCCGGGCGATCGTGCCCGAGCACCACCGCTGCCGTGCCGCACACGAGACCGAGCAGCGCCCGCTCCTGTTCCGCGGCGGGCAGGGCCGCGATCCGGGCCCACGAGTCGTCGGCGGCCGCGGCTCGCCGCCGCGTGCCCCCGCGCACCAGGCCCCGCAGCATCGGCGGCACGCGGTGCGCGTCGGACCGCAGCCCGGCCATATCGAGCCGGACCGGCACCAGCGCCGGCTGCGAGGTGCCGAAGGTCGCGTCGAACAGCTCAAGCCCGTCGGCGAAGGACAGCCCGGCCACGCCGGACCGCGCCATCCGGACCAGGTCGGTGTCGCCGAGCGCGCCCGCCATGCCGCCGGACCACAGGCCCCACGACAGCGACACCGCGGGCAACCCGAGTACCGCACGGTGGTGGGCCAGCGCGTCGAGGAACACGTTCCCGGCCGAGTAGTTCGCCTGCCCGGCCGAACCGAGCGTGCCCGCGACGGAGGAGAACAGCACGAACGCGGCCAGGTCGAGCTCCGCGGTCAGCTCGTGCAGGTGCCAGGCCGCGTCCAGCTTCGGCCGCAGCACCGCGTCCATCCGCTCCGGAGTCAGCGCGAGCAACACCCCGTCGTCCAGGACGCCCGCCGTGTGCACGACCGCGGTCAGCGGGTGTCGGGAAGACACGCCGGCCACCAGCGCGGCCGCCGCGGTCCGGTCCGCCAGATCGCAGGCCGCCAGCGAAACCGAAGCGCCCAGCCCCTCCAGCTCCGCCTTGAGCTCCGCCGCTCCCGGAGCAGCCTCGCCACGACGGCTGGTGAGCAGCAGGTGGCGCACGTCGTGTTCGGTCACCAGGTGCCGCGCGATCAACGCGCCCAGCGCACCGGTGCCGCCCGTGACCAGCACGGTTCCGTCCGGGTTCAGCGACGGCGCCGAAGTCTCGGGGGCGAACTTCGCCAGCCGGTGCACCAGCACCGCCCCGTCCCGGACGGCGACCCCGGGCTCACCGGCTTGGATCGCACCGAGCACCGTGGCCAGCGGCGCCTCACTGCCGTCGAGGTCGACCGCGGCGAACCGGTCCGGGTATTCCAGCTCGGCCGACCGGACGACGCCCCACAGCGCGGCGTGGGCCAGGTCGGTGACGTCCTCCTCGGCACGCGTCGCGATGGCGTGGGAGGCGACCACGACGAGCCGAGACGCGGCCAGCGCCGGTTCACTGACCCACGCCCGTACCAGATCCAGCAGCCGGTTGGCAGCCTCGCGCGCCAGCGCGGGCGAGGCCGTCTCGGGTGCCGCGAACGATACGGACACCACGTCCGGGGCAGCCTTCCCCGCCCCCACCGCATCGATCAGCGCGGCAATGTCCACATACGACTCTCCGCCGAGGGCGAAGGGATCCGCGCCGAGCACCGCGTGCGAAACGCCGGAAGCAGCGTCGCCGGAGTAGGGCAGCCATTCCACCCGGAACAGCGAGTCGCCTGCCGCCGAAGCGGCGAACGCGTCGTCGGCGATCGGCCGCAGCGCGAGCGACCCCACGGTCACGATCGGAGCCCCGGCGGGATCGGTGGCGGTGAGCGAGATGCTGTTCTCGACGTCCGAGGAGAGCAGCACGCGCAAGCTCGACGCCCCGCCGGCATGCAGCGAAACCCCGCTCCAGGCGAACGGCAACGCCGGCTTGTCCTCGGTCAGCCCGGCCAGGCCGATGGTGTGCAACGCGGCATCCAGCAGGGCGGGATGCAACGCGAACGCCGAACCGTCGGTGTGCTCCGGCAACGCGACTTCGGCGGCCAGAGTGTTCCCGTCGCGCCAGACCCGGCGCAGCCCGGCGAAAACCGGCCCGTAATCGAAGCCCTGGGCGGCGAGTTCGTCGTAACGGCCGGTCACGTCGATCTCGACCGCACCGGCCGGGGGCCACTCCGCGGCGGCCACGGGCGGATCCACCGTCGGCGACACCCTCCCGCTGGCGTGGTGCGTCCACTCCCCGGTGTCCGCGGCCCGCGAGTAGATGCCCACCGCGCGGGTGCCCGACTCGTCCTCCGCACCCACCGTCACCTGAACCGGGACGGCTCCGTGTTCGGGCAGGATCAGCGGGACCGCGAGCGTCAGCTCGTCGAGCCTCGCGCAGTTCACCTCGTCGCCCGCCCGCACGGCCAGTTCGACGAAAGCCGTGCCGGGGAACAGCGGCACCCCCTGTACGACGTGGTCGCCGAGCCACGGCTGTGCGCGCAGCGAGAGCTGCCCGGTGAGCACGACGCCGCCAGTGTCGGCGGTCGTCACGACCGCGCCCAGCAGCGGGTGCCCGGCGTCGACCTGTCCGACCTCGGCGACCCCGCGGCCGCGGGCCCCGGTCGGGTTCTCCAGCCAGTAACGCTTGCGCTGGAAGGCGTACGTCGGCAGCTCGACCGGTGCCCCGCCGGCGTAGAACGCGGAAAAGTCCACAGTGGACCCGGTGGTGAACAGCGCGGCCACGGCGGCGGCCGCCGACTCGCCTTCGTTCCGGTCCTTGCGCAGCACCGGAACGAACGTCGCCCGGTCGTCGGCGCCAAGGCACAGCTGACCCATCGCGGTGAGCACGGCCGACGGGCCGACCTCGACGAACGTCGTGACGCCGGCGTCGAGCAACGTGCGGACACCGTCGGCGAACCGGACGGCGTCGCGCACCTGGTTCACCCAGTACTGCGGCGAAGTCAGATCGGCGTCCGGCGAAACCGTGGAGACGATCGGGATCACCGGCTCGGAATAGGTCAGGTTCCTGGCGATGAGAGCGAAATCGGCGAGCATCGGCTCCATCAGCGCCGAGTGGAACGCGTGCGACACCTTCAGTCGCGAAGTCTTCTCGAAGTTCGATGCCACGGCGAGGACCGCGTCCTCGTCGCCGGAGAGCACCACCGACGCCGGTCCGTTGACGGCGGCGATCGACACGCCCTCGGTCAGCAGCGGCACGACATCGGCTTCGGCGGCCGCGACGGCGACCATCGCCCCGCCGGCGGGAAGGGCCTGCATCAGCCGCGCCCGGGCCGTCACGAGCGTGCACGCGTCTTCGAGCGAGAGCACCCCGGCGACGTGCGCCGCGGCCAGCTCGCCGATCGAATGCCCCAGCAGGTAGTCCGGGCTGACGCCCCACGACTCAAGCAGCCGGAACACCGCGACCTCGACGGCGAACAACGCCGGCTGCGTGTACCCGGTCTCGTCGGAACCCAGCACGGACCGCACCGGCACGTCGAGGTGTTTGTCCAGTTCGGTGGCCACCGCGTCGAAGGCCTCGGCGAACGCCGGGTGGGCCGCGGCCAGCTCCAGGCCCATCCCGGCACGCTGGGCGCCCTGGCCGGTGAACAGGAACGCTGTGCGCCCGGTGCCCGCCACGCCTTCAACCACACCCGCCGGCGTGCGGCCCGCCGCGTACTCGGTCAGCGCCCGGATCGCGGCGGCCCGGTCGGCCACGACGATCCCGGCGCGGTACTCGGAATGGGTCCGGGTGGTCGCCAGCGAGAATCCGATGTCCATAGTGGACGCTTCGGCGGCGGAGGACGCGAGCTTGCCCGCCTGGGCCCGAAGGGCGCCGGAGTCGTTGGCCGACAGCAGCCAGGTCACCGGCCCGTCGTCCGAAGAACGAGTCACCGGGTCGCCCTGCTCGACGATCACGTGCGCGTTGGTCCCGCTGATGCCGAACGACGACACGCCCGCGCGACGCGGCCGCCCGGTCTCCGGCCACGGCTTCGGCTCGTTCAGCAGCGAGACGGTGTCGGTCCATTCGACGTGCGGCGACGGCTCGTCGGCGTGCAGCGTGCGCGGGAGCACGCCGCGCCGCAGCGCCTCCACCATCTTGATCACGCCGCCGACGCCCGCCGCGGCCTGCGTGTGGCCGACGTTCGACTTGAACGACCCGACGTGCAGCGGCCGGTCGGCCGTCGCCGCCTTGCCGTAGGTGGCGATCAGCGCCTGCGCCTCGATCGGGTCGCCGAGCTTCGTGCCGGTGCCGTGCGCTTCAACGGCGTCCACATCGGACAGTTTCAGTCCGGCGTCGGCCAGCGCCGCGCGGATCACGCGCTGCTGCGCGGGCCCGTTCGGAACCGTGATGCCGCTGGACGCGCCGTCGGAGTTGACCGCGCTGCCGCGCAGCACCGCGAGGACGTGATGGCCGTTGCGGCGCGCGTCGGAAAGCCGTTCCAGCAGAAGCATTCCGGCACCTTCGGAGCAGCCGACACCGTCGGCACCGCTGCCGAACGCCTTGCAGCGGCCGTCCGGGGAGAGGCCCTGCTGTTCGCTGAAGTAGACGAACATGTCCGGAGTAACCATCACGGTGACCCCGCCGGCCAGTGCCAGCGAGCACTCGCCGCGGCGCAGCGCCTGGGCTGCCCAGTGCAGGGCGACCAGTGACGACGAGCACGCCGTGTCGACCGACACCGACGGGCCTTCCAGCCCGAGGGTGTAGGAGATGCGGCCGGAAATCAGGCTGCCGTCGCTGCTGCCCGCGCCGTAGTCGTGGTACATCACGCCGGCGAAGACGCCGGTCTTGCTGCCCCGCAACGTCGACGGCACGATCCCGGCGCGCTCCACGGCCTCCCACGCGGTCTCCAGCACGACCCGCTGCTGCGGGTCGAGCGTGCGGGCCTCCCGCGGGGAGATGCCGAAGAACTCCGGCTCGAAGTCGGCGGCGTCGTAGAGGAAGCCGCCTTCCTTCGAGTACGTCGTGCCGGGGCGGCCCGTGGGGTCGAAGATCGACTCGGTGTCCCAGCCGCGGTCCCCGGGGAACTCGCCGACTGCGTCGACACCGCCCGCGACGAGATCCCAGAGCTGTGCGGGCGTGGCGACCCCGCCGGGGTACCGGCAGCCCATCCCGATGACGGCGATCGGCTCGCTCATCGCCGCGACGAGCTTCTGGTTGTCCGCCTTGAGCCGCTCATTGTCCACCATGGACTGACGCAGCGCGGCGACGATCTGTTCGGTGGACGGTGCGGTGTTCTGCTCGTGGCCGGTCACTGGGAAGTCCCCTCGTTCGTCGGTCTCTCTGCCTGCCATCGCGGGCGTGAAGCAAACCAGCACTCATGGTCGTCTTGTCCGGATGGTAGGTCGGCGCGCAGCACAGCCGGATCCCCTGAAAACCCTTCTAGGGGAAGGAAAATCGGTGCTCCGTCACCAGGCGATGCGCAGGAGCGACGGACCCCGCACGATGACGCCGTACTCCCACTTCACGCCATCGCGGCCGTCCGCGAACCGCAATTCCGGAAACCGCACCAGGATCGCCTTCAACGCCTCCTGCAACTCAAGACGGGCCAACTGCGCACCAATGCAATGATGCGGCCCATGCCCGAACGCCACATGCGGATTCGGACTCCGCGTCAAGTCCACCACATCCGGATCCGCGAACACCTCCGGATCACGGTTAGCCGCATGCAACGCAGGCAACACCGGATCACCCGCCCGCACCACCACATCACCCAAGCGAACATCCTCGACCGCATAACGCGCGAACATCGCCGCCGTGTTGACCGGCACCCACCGCAACAACTCCTCCACCGCCGCCGGCACCAACTCCAGGTTCTCCCGCAACTGCGCCACCAGGTCCGGCCGCGTCAACAACGTGAAAACAAAACTCGGCAACGCCGACGAAACCGTCTCCACCCCACCAGTCAACAACCCCGCACCAGCGATCGCGATCAACTCGCTCTCACTCAGCTTCTCACCAGCATCACGCGCATAAACAAGCGCACCAAGCAAATCATCAGTCGGCTCCTCACGACGCCGCGCAACCAACCCCGCCACATACCCATCCAACCGATCGCCGTAGACATCCAGCACATCACCCTTCGCCGTCGCGTCGCTGACGAGGGCCTGAGTCCACTCGCTGAAAATCCTGTGATCCTCCTCCGGCACACCAAGCAACTCACAGATCACCGTCACCGGCAACGGCCGCGCAAGCCCCTCCACGAGATCGCCAGGCCCGCCGCTCTCGACCATCCCGTCGATCAGCTCATGCACCAGCACACGGACACTCTCCCGCATCGCCTCCAGCCGACGCGCGGTAAACGCCTTGCTCACCAAACGACGCAACCGGGAGTGATCCGGCGGATCCATCCCCATAATGCCATCACCCATCTGCTGACGACGCATCCTCGGCTGATCAAGCCCCTGCGCCAACTCACGACTGAACCGCGAATCAGTCAACACCAACTTGACGTCGGCATACCTCGTCGCCAACCACGCCGGCTCACCAAACGGCAACTGCACCCGACTCACCGGCTCGTCACACTGCAACCGACGATACGTCTCAGAAACAGACGTCTCACACATATCGAACGGATACGCCCGCACAGTCCGACGAATGCTCATCACAATTCCCCTCCGATCACAGCCATCGGCTGCTCCAGCGCCGCCTTGGCGAGCGAGTCCCCGGAATGCCGACGAAAAGCTATGCGCGCCGGCCCCCGGATCCCCACCCCTAACGGCCCCTAACCCCGGTCCGCACCGGGGCGAGCGAGGAAGATTTCCGCGCGGGGACAGGGGTTCGGGACCCCTACGCCGTATTGCCGGGTCTGCCGCGGGGCCCGCCGCGATTACCGTTTCCCCAGCAGTGTTTCCCGGACCCCGGCATCGGAGAGTGCGTTGTGCGAGTCATGTTGATGGTCTTCCCGACGAGGACGCACGTCTACAGCATGGCCCCGGTCGGCTGGGCGCTGGCCGCCGCCGGGCACGAGGTGCGGTTCGTCGGCCAGCGCAATCCCCGCGAGGTCCTGCCCTTCGCCGAGACCGGCCTCGACGCGATGTGGTTCGGCGAGGACCTCGACATCGCGGAGCACCGGCGGCTCAGCGCCGGCGGCGACGACACCGCGCACAGCGAGCACCAGCTTTCGGAAAGCCGCCCGGAGCGCTACACCGAGGAGTACGTGCGCACCGTCTACGACGGCTGGGTCGACGTTTTCCGCTGGAACACGCCGGAACCGCTGCTCAACGAACTCGTCCGGTTCGCCCGGCACTGGCAGCCGGACCTCGTCGTATGGGACCCGCTGGTCTACACCGCGCCGATCGTCGCGCAGGCGGTCGGCGTCCCGCACCTGCGGATGATGTACGCGGCCGACCAGACGGCGCGAATCGGCGCGCAGTACCGGGACCTGCGCGCGAGCAAGCCCGAGGACACCAGCCCGGACCCGTTCGTGGAATGGATGTCTGCCGCGGTGGGCCGCTACGGCGCGGACTACGACGAGAACCTGCGCTACGGCGTCAAAACCATCGACTGCCACCCGTCCTACCTCCGGTACGACGGCGTCGACGTCGACTACCTCCCGGCGCGGTTCGTGCCGTTGAACAAACCGATGGCGCTGCCGCGCTGGGTGGTCGAACCCCCGTCGCGCCCGCGCGTCATGCTGACCCTCGGCATTTCCAACCGGCAGACGCTCGGCGAAGAGGAGACCTCGGTCTCTGCGCTGCTCGACGGCCTTTCCGACCTCGACGTCGAAGTGATCGCGACGCTCAACGCGGAGCAGCTCGCGTCGGTGGACAAGGTCCCGGACAACGTGCGCGCGGTGGACTTCGTGCCGATGTACGAGCTTCTCGCGAGCTGCTCGGCCATCGTGCACCAGGGCGGCGGCGCGACGATCGGCAACGCGGTGGTCAACGGGGTCCCTCAGCTGGTGATCCCCGGCACCACGTGGAGCGAGCGGATCTCCGCGCTCGCACAGGTGAAGCGCGGCAACGGCCTGATGGTGGACCTCGAGGACGTCACTCCGAGCACCGTCCGAAGCGGACTTCAGCGGTTGCTGGAGGAACCGTCCTTCCGGGAGTGCTCGCTGGAAGTCCGGGACGAGATGCTGGCCGCGCCGACCCTTAACGACCTCGTACCGGAACTGGAGCGGATCGCTCGATGCCGGTGACGCAGCCGCCCCGCGTCGTCCGCACCATCGGCTTCCTCCTCGCGAGCTTTCCCCTCCGGATCGTCGCGTTCGTGCTCGTGCTCGCCACGACCGTGCTCGGCATCGCCACCACCATGCTGTGGATCGGCATCCCGATCCTGATCACCGCGACTTCGACGGCCCGCGGCTTGGCCGGCGTGGAACGCCGCTGGGTGCGCACCATGCTCGGCGTCGACGTCCCGCCGCCCCGCAGGCTGCCGCACGGCGCCGGGCTGCTGCTGACGTGGCAGACCCGGCTCGTGGACCCGGCCACGTGGCGCGAACTGATCTACGCCTTGCTCGCGTTCCCGCTGGGCATCGTGGAATTCGTGGCCGGGATCGTGTCCGCGGCCGTGCCGCCGTTCGGCATCTTCGTGGCACCGCGGATCGGGGCGATGCACGGCGCGTTGGCGCTGTCGATGCTCGGGCCGGACCGGACGGCGCGGCTGGAGGCCCGCACCCGGCAGCTCAAGGATTCGCGTGCCCGCGGCGTCGACGCCGTGGAGAGCGAGCGCAAACGCATCGAACGCGACCTGCACGACGGGGCGCAGCAGCGGCTGGTCGCCGTGGCGATGAGCCTGGGCCGGGCGCAGCTGAAGCTTGACGTCGACGATCCTGCCGATCCCGCCGCCACCGCCGCCGTGCGCGAACTGGTCGGCGCGGCCCACGCCGACGCGAAACTCGCCGTGTCCGAGCTGCGCGACCTCGCCCGGGGGATCTACTCCCCGGTGCTGCAGGACCGCGGTCTTGACGCCGCGCTGTCGGCGCTGACCGCGCGGATGCCGATTCACGTGGACGTCAAGGTGAC
The DNA here is from genome assembly GCF_900115345.1 of Amycolatopsis rubida. GTDB lineage: Bacteria > Actinomycetota > Actinomycetes > Mycobacteriales > Pseudonocardiaceae > Amycolatopsis > Amycolatopsis rubida. The sequence continues at coordinate 317,623 of NZ_FOWC01000002.1, forward strand.
GGTGGAACCGCGGCCGCCCGCGCCCGTGGAGACCACGACGTACTTCATCGTCAGCGAAACCCTCGCCAATATCGCCAAGCACGCGGGCGCGGACCGCGCGTCGGTGCGCGTGACCCGCGACGACGACACGGTGGTCGTCGAGATCATCGACAACGGTCACGGCGGCGCGTCCGTGCGTCCCGGAGGCGGGCTGGCCGGCCTCGCCGACCGGGCAGGCACCATCGACGGCGTGCTCACCGTGGTCAGCCCGGCGGGCGGGCCGACGGTCGTGCGCGCCGACCTTCCCGTCCGCTGGTGAAGCGCGACCAGCTGCTCGTCGGAGCTGCCCGGGTTCCTTCCGCGTCGCATGCCCGTCCGGCGTCCGGACGGCACGAGCGCGAACCGACCCCCTAATGGCCCTGCGCACCGGCCCGCCCGCTCGGCCAAGGTCCGCTTTAGACGGTCTTTAGGGGTTGTCGCAGACCTCGGCGGATGTCAAATTTTTCTTGCGTTCCAAGCCATTTCGCACGGCTCGTTTCCGCTGGGGGTTTCACCGCCCGGACAAGGACTGGGGAATCGTATGCACACGTTGACACGCAGGCTGCTGGTGGTGGGAGCCCACGGCGACGACGAAACGCTCGGCGCGGGCGGCACCATCGCCCGGCTCGCCGACGAAGGCGTCACCATTTCGCTTTGCATCCTCACCAACGACGACGGTTCGCGCTCGGCCGCCGGCACCGAAGTCACCAACCGCACCGACGCGATCGAACTCGCCGCCAAAACACTCGGCATCGAACGCGTCCGAGTACACGAATTCGGCGACAACCGCCTCGACACCGTCAGCCACCTCGCACTCAACCAGGTCGTCGAACACGAAGTCCGCGAATTCGAACCCGACACCATCTTCGCCACCAGCATGTGCGACCTCAGCACCGACCACGCGCTCGTCAGCCGCGCCGCACGAGTCGCGGGACGGCCCGGCAAAGGCCCGGTCCGCGAAGTGCGCACCTTCGAGATCCGCTCCGCCACCGACGTCGGAGAGGCCTCCGGACTGCCCGTCACCTTCCGGCCGAACTGCTGGCAGATTCTCGACGAATCACACGTCGAACGCAAAATCGAAGCCCTGCGCGCCTACGGCAAGGAACTCGAACCGTGGCCGAACCCACGCAGCGAACGCGGCGTCCGCGCCCTCGCCGAATACCGCGGCTCCCAGGTCAGCGCCGGACTCGCCGAGGCCTTCGAAATCGTCCGTTCGGTCCGATGACCGGCTTTTCCTCCGCTTTTCCGCTCGCTTTTTCCACTGCCCATCCAGAAACGGGTGACCAGGAATGACCAGTACTGTCGCTGAATTCGAGACCATCGCCGAACGGAACGAGCTGACGTCGGTCGCGGTGATCGGGATGGGCTACGTCGGCCTGCCGACCGCGCTCGGCCTGCACGCCGGCGGCGTGGGCGTGATCGGCATCGACCTGTCGCAGAACCGCCTCGACTCGATCCGCTCGGGCGAGGTCGACCTCATCGAAGCCGACCACCGCCGGCTTGAGAAAGCCGTGCACCAAGAGGACTTCCAGCTCACCGCGGACTCGGCGCGGATGGCCGAAGCGGACGCGGTGCTGGTGTGCGTCCCGACCGGGCTCGACGAATACCTCATGCCCGACCTCGGCCCGCTGGAGGCGGCGTGCGCGGCGCTGGTCGCGAACGCCCGCCGCGGCCAGACGTTCATCCTCACCTCGACCAGCTACGTCGGCACCTCGAACCGGCTGCTGGTGAAACCGCTGGTGGCCAAGGGATTCACCATCGGACGCGACCTGTTCGTGGCGTCCAGCCCAGAGCGGATCGACCCGGGCAACGTCACGCACACCCAGGCGGAGACGCCGCGGGTGCTCGGCGGCGTGACCCCGGTGTGCACGGCGATGGCGCAGCGCGTGATCAACGTGCTCACCCCGGCCGTGCACTGCGTCAGCTCGCCGGAAGCAGCCGAGATGACCAAACTGTATGAGAACACCTTTCGCGCCGTGAACATCGCACTGGCCAACGAGTTCGCCGAAATCAGCGACGGCTTCGCGATCGACCCCATCGAAGTCATCGACGCGGCAGCCAGCAAGCCATACGGCTTCATGGCGTTCCATCCCGGCCCCGGCGTCGGCGGCCACTGCATCCCCTGCGACCCGCACTACCTGCTCTGGCAGCTGCGCGCGACGCAGAGCAACGCGCCATTGGTGACCCAGGCGATGCACGCCATCGCGGAGCGCCCGAAGCAGGTTGTCGACCGCGTACTGAACACACTGTCCCGCGAAGGCAAGGGCATGGCGGGTACGCGCGTGCTGGTGGTCGGCGTGACTTACAAGCCCGGTGTCCAGGACGTGCGTTCGTCGTCCGCGCTCGACATCATCGACTTGCTCGCCGCGAAGGGCGCGAAGGTCGGCTACTACGACCCGCTGGTCCCGAACGTCCGAGTGACCGGCGGTTCCCTCGACACCGCCTCTGAGCCGGAGGGCCAGGACTGGGACGTCGCGCTCATCCACACCGTCCAACCCGGCCACGACTACGACTGGCTCGCCGACTGCCCGACCGTCATCGACGCCACCTACCGCCTCGACCGCGCACTCTTCGCGAACTGAGAAAGGGACACTAACGTGCGTTACCTCATCACCGGAGGCGCCGGGTTCATCGGCTCCCACCTCACCGAGCACCTCCTGGCCCGCGGCGACGAGGTCGTCGCACTCGACAACCTCAGCACCGGCACCCTCGACAACCTCGCCAGCGTCGCCGGGCACCCGGGTTTCCGCTTCGTGCGCGGCTCCATCACCGACCCGAACGCAGTCGAATCGTGCATGGCGGGCATCGACGCGATCTTCCACCTCGCCGCCGCGGTCGGCGTGTTCACCATCCTCGACAAGACCATGGACAGCCTCCGCACCAACCTGCACGGCACCGAAAACATGCTCGACGCGGCGCTGCGGCACGACGTGCCGATCCTCGTCGCGTCCACCAGCGAAATCTACGGCAAGAACACCGCGGACGGCCTGCGCGAAGACGACGACCGGATCATCGGCTCGCCGTTGAAGAACCGCTGGTCCTACGCCGAGGCGAAGGCGCTGGACGAGACGTTCGCCCACCTGTACGCGGTAGAGCACGGCCTGCGCACGGTGATCGTGCGGCCGTTCAACACCGTCGGCCCCCGCCAAACCGGACGCTACGGCATGGTCATCCCCCGGTTCGTCACCCAAGCCCTGGCAGGCGAACCCATCACCGTCTTCGGCGACGGGCAACAGACGCGCTGCTTCTGCCACGTGCACGACGTCGTACCCGCACTGGCGGAGCTGCTCGCCGACGACACCGCCTACGGCAAGGTCTTCAACCTCGGCAGCAACGAACAGACCACCATCTCCCAGCTCGCCGAGCGCGTGATCGGCGCGACCGGTTCAAGCAGCACCATCGCGAAGGTGCCCTACGAAGAGGCATACGGCGACGGGTACGAGGACATGCAGCGCCGCATCCCCGACTGCACCCGCGCGTACAACCAGATCGGCTTCGTGCCGACGCGCTCGCTGGACGACATCATCGCCGCGGTCGTCGCCGACCGCCGATCCTGACCTGTTCCCGGTTCCGGTGAAGGGCCTCTCGCGGATCTCGCGCGAGAGGCCCTTCACGCGTTCCGGAGCTTGACGTAAACGGCGGCAAGGTGGCTGGCGGCGGTGTTCGCGGACACTCCCAGTACCTCCGCGATCACCGCGACCGGCGTGCCCTGCGCGGCGAGTTCCGCGACCCGCAGCTCTACGTCGGTCAGCACTCTCGCCCCGCATTCGGTCAGGCTTTCCGTCAGCTTCTCCGTCACTGCCCGGCACCGGCCAGTTCGCCCGCCAGCGCGCTCCGTCCGGCCACGCCGAGTTTCCGGTACACTCTGGTCAGATGTTGTTCCACAGTGGACACTGTGATGTACAGCGTCTCCGCGATCTGGCGGTTGGTCCGCCCGTGTGCCGCGAGTTCCGCGACCCGCAGTTCGGCGTCGCTCAGCGCGATCGCGGCCGGCCCGTCCGGATCCGCGCGCGGCGGCTCCGGTCTCGATGCCACCGGACGAGGCGTGAGCGGACGCAACGGCTGTCGTGGTACCTGAACCGGCTTCACCAGGCCTGCCGAGCGTTCCGCGCGCTGGCCGAGCTGGTTGATCGCGCGGACGGTGCGAGCCAGTTCGAGCCGGTCGCCGGATTCCTTGAACGCCTCCGCCGCCCGGTTCAGCAAACCGGACCGCGCGCCGGTGTCTCCCGCGAACGCCAGCACCCGCAGCGCCACCGCCTGAGAGAACGAGTCCGTCGTGTCCGCCAGCTGCTGTTTCGCCAGCTCGACCGCCAAGGTCGGGTTGCGCAGCCGGAGGTTCGCCTCGGCGAGGTCGGTCCGCCACGGCGCCACGGCGGGCAGGTCGAGGTCGCTGTCCCGGAGAATCCGCTGGCATTGCTGAAAATCGCTCACCGCGGAGAGCCCTCGGTTCGTGGCGAGATGGAACTGTCCGCGCGCGCGGAGGAACCGCACCCCGCCGAGCGTCGTGAACACCGATTCCGGCAGTGCGTGGCGCAATACCCCAGCCGCGGCCTTGAACGCTCCTGCCGCGGTGTACGCGGTCAGCATCGTGGCGAGCGGATACGTGATCGCGACGCCCCAGTTCGGTTCGTCAAGCAGCGCGAGCGCTCGGCTCGCCGCCTCCGCCGCGGTGGCCGGCTCGCCGCGACGCAGCAGGAGACTCGCGCCGATAGCGTCGAGCATCGCCTTCCACGTCACCGCACCGCGATACTCCGCTTCCTCGGCCAGCGACGTGCACCAGCCTTCCGCGCGGTCCGCCTTGCCGTCGTAAGCCAGTGCGAGAATCGCGGTGGCCAGCGCTTCCAGCGACGTGTCGGACAGCCGGCAGTTCTGGAGAATCCGTTCCGCACACACCGAAGTCTCTTCGCTGCCACCGACCTGCCAGACGGACGCGAGCGTGGTCGCCGTGCGCATCCAGGGATCCGATGCGTCGACCGACAACGCCGGTACCGTGCCGTAATGCCAATGCGCGGCAAGCGTCAGCTCGGCAGCCGTCCGCGGGTGCAGCGGCTCGAGGTCGTCGCCCAGCCTGACCAGCGCGGACTCGAAGGTTTCCCGGTCGCCGAACCACAACGACTGGCGCACCACCGCGATCCGGTCGGACTGGTCGAGCGATTCGGCTTCGCGCAACGCCGCGAGATGCGGAGCGGCCGCCGCCGGATTGACCCGCCACGTGATCTTGGCCAGCAGCTGCGAAATCATCTGCTGCTCCCACGACGCGGCAGTCGTCGACGCCGCCAGCTGCAGGCAACGGGTAGCGAAGTCGACGTCGTCGCCGAGCATCACCTGCTCCGCCGCCGCGACCAGCACCGGCAACGCCCACTCCGCCTGAGCTTCGCCCGCCGCCACGAGATGCCGGGCGACCTCCGGTGCCGGCAACCCTCGTGCGTGCTTCACCTCAGCAGCCCGGATGTGCAACTGCACTTTCTCGGACCCGCGCAACCCGCCGACGACCGCCGCCGCGGCCGGCTGCTGGCGGAACCGCACGCCGTCGACCAGCCCAGTCTCCACAAGCAACCCCGCGGACGCCTCCGCCTCGACCGGGTCCACGCCCGCGACTGCCGCGACCGCGTCCGTCGTCACGTCGGTGTCCAGCACCGCGATCGCCGTCGCCACTTCCCGCAACGGCGAACCGTAGCGATGCAGAAGCCGTTGCACCGCGTCGGAATATACCGGTCCGTCGTCAACCGAGCTGCGACGTGCGTCGACCAAAGCGCTGACCAGCAACGGATTTCCCGCGCTCAGCCCGTGGATCCGCTCGGCTTCGCCGTGGTCCGGGACCAGCTGCGCGATCGCCTCCACCGTGAACGGCGTGAGATGCACGTACCGGTGCGGCTGCGCGGCGAAGTTCATGCCCTCGCCGGAATACCACCCGTCCGGCTGCGTCAGCACCAGCAGCATCCCCGCCGACCGCGCCCGCCGCTGCAACCGCAGCAACAACCGCGCCGACGTCTCGTCAACGTGCTGCACATCGTCGACCGCGATCAGCAGCGACCGCTCCCGCGCCAACCGGTGCAACGCGCTGCACAAGGCGGCGATCCGGTCCTCGCCGTCCGCCGCGGCCAGCATTTCGCGCGGCAACGCCGGGCTCGCCAGCAACTGGTCCAGCACACCTCCGTCGACGTCGCACTCGTCGGCCGCTCCCGCCGCGGTGAGCGTCAGAACGCCCAGCTCGCGGGCTCGCGCCACCACTTGGTTCTGTACCTGCGTTTTCCCGCTGGCCGGTCCTCCGCCGACCAATACCGTGTCTCCTGCCCCCGCATCGCATTCGATCAGCAGGCCCTCCAGGAGGGACACTGCTTCGTTCGGCTCGGTGCGGCGGTTCTGCCCCCAGTTCACGCCCATCGCAAGCTCCTCGACCCAACGGTCATCTTCCTGCGTGTGCCACAGTCGCAGCCGCCCCCTAAGCCCAGCCAACCGCGATCTAAAGTCACTCAATCTGGTGATCACGATTACCAAGCGTCGCGGCTGCCCCGGCTTTCACCGGCGGCCGCCTGAGGGCGAGAGGCAGATTTCCTCCACGGGGACGGGTTTTGGCTCCGGAAAGTGATCTTGGCTGCCTCGCTTCGACAGTACGGGTTGACCACTTCGAGCTATAGCGTAATCGAACGCCCGTTCGATTCAATGAAGGCGTGAGCACGACTACGACGCTCCCCGCCTGGCAATTGCCAGACCGGGACCTGACCACCAGACTCCTGACCACTCAACGACAGCAGAACGTCGCTTACGCCGCACAACTGGAGACCATCCGGGAACTGGAATCGCGCGGCGCCTTGCCGGAGGGCTACACCTCGACCTCGGCCTACCTGGCGACGATCCTGCACGTGACCCTGCGCGAGGCCCGCTCCCGGCTCGCCCAGGCCACCGGCACGCTGCCGCTGACCTGGAAAGCCCTGTCCGCGGGCGAAATCACCGCCCAGCACGCAGCGGTGATCGCCGAATTCCTCGCTGCCGCCCCGCGGTGGCTGACTCCCGAGGACTACACCGTCGCCGAAGACACCCTGGTGACCCTCGCGGCGCAGGCCAACCCCAGCATCGTCCGCCGCGCCGCGACCCGGCTGAAGATCTACTGGGACAGCGATCCCGCCGACGCACCCGGCTCGCCCGACCTGGACCACGGCTTGGACCCCGACTCGGTTCCCGGCTCGGACTCGGGCTCGCGTCCCGAGGAAGCCGCCCGCCCCCGGCGGGAGTTCCGCTGGCAGTGGACCCAGGGCGGCCGTTTCCGCTTCAGCGGCAACGTAGACCACGAAACCGGCACCCTGATCGAACAACTGCTGGTCCCCCTGGCCGCACCGGACCCCGCGATCACGCCCGGCACCCCCGACCCCCGCACCCCGGCCGAACGCCACGGCGACGCCATCGCCGCGATCGTCGACCTGGCCGCCCGCACCCCGGACCTGCCCGCCAAAGCCGGCGAACGAGCAGTCGCGACGGTGACGGTCGACTTGGAGACCCTGCGAGGCACGGCGAAAACCCTCGTCACAGAAGACGAATCCGTGCTGACCGCGGCTGATCTGCGCCGAATCCTGTGCGACGCCAAGGTCTACCCCGCGGTCCTGGGCACCGAGGGCCAGGTCCTTGACCTGGGCCGCTCCACCCGCACCGCCACGAACGCCCAGCGCCGGGCCCTGGCGATCCGCGACCGCGGCTGCACCTTCCCCGGCTGCGACCGCAGTCCAAAGTGGACCACCCCGCACCACATCATCCACTGGGCCCATGGCGGTCCCACCGACCTGGACAACCTCGCCTCCTGCTGCGAACGCCACCACCGCCTGCTGCACCACAGCGGCTGGAAGATCGTCATCCGCGAAGGTGCCGTGCACTGGATCCCGCCTTCCATCCTCGATCCGGAGCGGAAACCGCTGCGCAACACCGCCCACAACCCACCGCCCACCCCCTTGCGAACCGCGACCATGAGCACCCCTCCCCCGCCGCGCCAAGGCAGCTAGGGGTCGTCCAGCGCCGCGCACTCCTGCTTTCGCGACCGCGGTGGTGGTTTTGCGAGCACACTCACCACAACCCTGAGCCGCTGACAACCAGGGATCCACCGGGGATAAGGGTGGGTAAACCCCAGGGAAGCTTCAGGAGCACACCCCATGGCTCCGGCGGCCCCATTCCGAGAAACTAGGTACATCAACGAAACACCCCCTCAACCAGGAGGCCATCATGATGACGATCACCACCGCCCCCGGCGTCACCCAGCGGATGCTCTCGAACGGCCACCTGGAGCTGACCTGCCGCACGTCCAACCGGCACATCGAGTGCGAACCAGTGGCCGCCGCGATGTGGATCGCCCTGAAGCAGCACAACGGCGACGTCGACCGGGCCGCAAGCACCCTGTCCGCCCTGTGGCACACGAACGAAGACGACACCCGCTACGACCTGATCGCCCTGGCCGGTTCCCTGTGCTCCTTGGGCATGGCCACCGAGTCGTGACCGGCACCGCCTGAGCCCGCCTGCACAACGCACCACGCGACGCACTCGGCCGAAGCGCCCCAGCACGCCCCCGGACACAACAACCTGCCTGCCCAGCCCCAGGCGTCAGGACTGGTCGAGAGTCCGCTCGATCGCGCGGCGCGCCCCGCCCGCCACCGCCGCAGTCAGGTCCGCGCGCAGCCGCCGCAATCCGGACGGCTCCGGCAGCGCCGGCCCGACCACCCGATGCCAGAAGTCCACGCCTTGTCCAGTGTGGAGATCCGCAAGGTCTCCTTGGTGCCGAAGTGCTTGTGCACCCCGGACTTGCTCATCTCCAGCTCGTCGGCGAGCCGTCCGATCGTGACGCCGTCCAGCCCCTCTTCGGAGGTGACCTCGCCCCGGCTGGCCGCCGAGGTCGTGGACGCCCGGTCGACCCGCGAAACCGGACCATTCCGGGTCACCGCGGTCCCCGCGGTCGACAGATTGGGCGACCCGCAGCCGAACTGGGCGGTCGAGGCCGATGGACAACACGTTTTCCAGTGCCCCAGCCGCAGTCGCCCGGGAACTCGCCGATCACCACCAGATACCACCGTTGCGCACCCCGCCGGAGACACCAGCAGCCCGTGCCGATGATCGTGATCGGCACGGGCTGCCAGATGACCAGCGCTAGTTGTCCGCACCGAGCCGTTCGTTGTCCGTCCTGGACTGCCGCAGCGCGGCGACGATCTGCTCGGTCGAAAGAGCGGACTCGGTCACTCGGATTCGTCCCGTTCGTCGGTGCCGCCCATCGCGGAGCGGACCAGGTCGGCCAGGTCCATCGAGGCGACCGCGGCCGCCGCGTCGTCGGTGCCGTTCAATTCCTCGACCGTCTCCTCCGAAGCAGCAGGAGCCAGTTCGGCCAGCAGGTGCCGGGCCAGCGGCAGCGGGCTCGGGTAGTCGAAGATCAGCGTCGCGGGCAGCCGCAGCCCGGTCGCGGCGCCGAGCCGGTTGCGCAGCTCCAGCGCGGCGAGTGAGTCGATGCCCAGGTCGGTGAAGCCCTTTTCGACCCCGACCGCTGATGCGTCGTCGTATCCGAGGACTGCCGCCGTGTGCTCGCGCACCAGGTTCAGCGCGGCCGAGTCCCGCTCGTCCGCCGGGAGAGTGGCGAGCTTGTCGGCGAACCCGGCTTCCGGCTCTGCCGACGAGGCGACGGCCGCCCGCCGCGGTGCGACAGTGACGAGGCCCTTCAGCAGTGCCGATGCCCGGTCGGCGTCCTTGAGGTGGAGCTTCACCGGCACCAACGCCGCCGACGAAGCAGCCAGCGCGGCGTCGAACAGCTCCAGCCCCTCAGCCGCGGACAGTTCCGCGACCCCGGACCGGGCGATATGCGCCAGGTCCACCTCGCCGTCGGTGCCTTCCCACGGACCCCACGCGAGCGAGGTCGCGGGGAGGCCGAGAGAAGAGCGGTGCTCGGCCAGCGCGTCCAGGAACACGTTGCCAGCCGCGTAGTTCGCCTGTCCCGCGGCGAGCAGCAGGCCGCCCGCCGAGGAGTAAAGGACGAACGCCGCGAGATCCCGGCCAGCCGTCAGCTCGTGCAGGTTCCAGGCCGCGTCGACCTTGGGCTGCAACACGTTCTCGACCTGCTCCGGTGTCAAGGCACTCAGCACCGCACTGTCCATCTGCCCGGCCGCGTGCACCACGGCGGTCAGCCGCGGCAGCGTGTCGAGCAGCTTCGCCAGCGCGTCCCGGTCGGTGACGTCGCACGCGGCCACCGTCACCTTCGCGCCCTCGCCGGCCAGTTCGTCGACCAGTTCCCGCGCCCCCGCCGCGTCGAGACCGCGACGGCTGGTCAGGACCAGGTCACGGGCACCGCGAGCGACCAGGTGCCGGGCCAGCAGCCCGCCGAGCAAGCCCGCGCCGCCGGTGATCAGCACCGTGCCGTCCGGGTCCCATTCGACCGTCTCGCCGACCTCGGTGACCCGGGTCAGCCGCGGCACGCGCACCTCGCCGTTCCGCACTCGGGCCTCCGGCTCGCCGGACGCGACGACCGCGGGCAGCGCTCGAGCCGACTCCGCCGCGGCGTCGAGGTCCACGACCTGGATCCGGCCGGGGTTCTCCGCCTGCGCGGCCCGCACCAGACCCCAGACCGGAGCCTGCGCCAGCTCGCCGCGAGTGACCACGACCAGCTTTCCGTCCCCGGCCGACAGCCAATTCTGCAAGTGCCGCAATGTTTCCTGCACCACCTGGTGCACCTGCGAAGGCACCGCTCCGGTGCCGGAACCGACCGGCAGCACCAGGACATCCGCATCGACCGGCTCGGCCTTCAGCGGCACCCCGAGACCGAGGTCATCGGTGCCGAGCACCGCCCAGCCGTCCAGCGAAGGCACCAGCCGGACGCCCGAAGCGGGCTGCCATTCGATCCGGTACAGCGAGTCCGGCACCTTCGTGCCGAGCTGGCCTTCCGACACCGGCCGCGTGACCAGCGAAGCGATCTGGGCCACCGGAGCACCAGCAGCGTCCGCCAGGTCGAGCGACGAACCGCTCTCGGTCTCGCGGACCCGCACTCGCAGCGCGGTCGCACCGCTGGCCTGCAGCGACACCGAGTTCCACGCGAACGGGATCGTCGTTTCGGTCAGCGCCTTCGGACCGCCCGGGATCAGGAAATCCGTCGCGCCGAGTGCCGAGTCGAGCAGGCCCGGGTGCAGGCCGAATTCGTTCGCCGCGGTGCCTTCCGGCAGCGCGACCTCGGCGTACACCTCGCCTTCGCGCAGCCAGATCGCCCGCAGGTTGCGGAACGTCGGCCCGTAGCCGAAGCCGAGGCCGGCCAGGTCGTCGTACAACCCGGTCAGGTCAACCGATTCGGCACCGGACGGCGGCCACTCGCTCAGCGAGAATTCCGCGGCCGCGCCATTGGCCAGCGTGCCCGCGGCGTGCTGAACCCAGCCCGCCTCCGTCCGCGAGTGCACCGACAGTTCCCGGCGACCGCTGCCGTCCGGCGCGCTGATGACTACGCGCAGGTCGACCCCGTCGTCGGCCAGCAGCAAGGGCGCCTGCTGGGTCAGCTCCTCCAGGAGATGGCAACCGACCTGCTCCCCGGCGTGCACCGCCAGCTCGACGTACGCGGTGCCGGGCAGCATCGTCCGCCCCATCACCACGTGGTCAGCGAGCCACGGCTGCGTCGCGACCGACAGCCGTCCGGTCAGCACCACGCCGCCGTCCGGCAGTTCCACCAGGGCGCCCAGCAGCGGGTGTCCGGCGGACTGTGCGCCCAAAGTGCTGACGTCGCCGGTCGGCTTCGTCGCGTCGAGCCAGTACGACTTGTTCTGGAACGCGTAGGTCGGCAGGTCCACAGTGGACGCACCTTGGCCGGCGAACAGCGCCTTCCAGTCGATCTTCGCGCCCCGGGAGTACAGCGTGGCCAGTGCGGTGAACACGGTCGGCACCTCGGCCCGGCCTCGGCGCATCGCGGGCACCTGGACAACCCGGTCCGGCCGGTCGGCGACCGCGGTGTCGCATTCGCGAGCCATCCCGGTGAGCACCGCGTCCGGACCCAGCTCCACGAACCGGGTCACCCCAGCGGCCAGCAAAGTGCTGACCCCGTCGGCGAACCGGACGGCCTCCCGCACGTGGCCCACCCAGTACTGCGGCGAGCACAGCTCGGCGGCGGTCGCGATCTTGCCGGTCACGTTCGACACCACCGGGATCGACGGCGCGGAGTAGGTGAGCTTCTCCGCCACCACCGAGAACTCGGCCAGCATCGGCTCCATCAGCGACGAGTGGAACGCGTGCGACACGACCAGCTGCTTCGTGCGGCGGCCGGCGTCGGAGAAGGTCGCCATCGCGGCCTTCACGTTCTCTTCCGGACCGGAGATGACCACCGACCGCGGCCCGTTCACCGCCGCGACGTCGACGCCGGAAGGCAGCGAGGCTCGCACCTCGTCCTCGGTGGCCGCGATCGCCGCCATCGCGCCTCCGGCCGGCAGCGCCTGCATGAGCCGGCCGCGAGCGGCGACCAGCGAGCAGGCGTCGGCCAGCGAGAACACTCCGGAGACGTGCGCCGCGGCGAGTTCGCCGATCGAGTGCCCGGCGAGGTAATCCGGCCTGACGCCCCACGATTCGACCAGCCGGTACAGCGCGACCTCGATCGCGAACAGCGCGCATTGCGTGTACGCGGTCTGGTTGAGCAGCGGCGAGTCTTCCCAGATCACCTGCTTGAGCGGGGTGTCCAGCTCGACGTCGAAGAGTCCGCAGATCTCGTCGAACGCTCCGGCGAAGGCCGGGAACGCCTCGTACAGCCCGCGTCCCATGCCCGGCTGCTGCGCGCCCTGTCCGGTGAACAGGAACGCCGTCAGGTCGGCCGCGCTGACCGTGCCGGCCACGGTGCCCGCCGGGGTCCTGCCGTCGGCCAGTCCGTCGAGCGCCTTCAGCGCCGCTTCGCGGTCGGCCGCCAGGACCACCGCGCGGTGGTCGAGCGCGGCGCGTCCGGTGGCCAGCGAGTAGCCGATGTCGGTCAGGCTGACGTCCGGGTTGGCCCGCAGGTGTGCGGCCAGCCGGGCGGCCTGGTCGGCGAGCGCCGGGGCGACCGAACCGGCCAGCGGCAACGGGATCGCCGGGAGTTCCGGTGCGGTGCGCCGGGTTTCCTTGGCCGGAGCGGGCGGGGCCTCCTCGATGATGATGTGCGCGTTGGTGCCGCTGATGCCGAACGACGAGACGCCAGCACGACGCGGGTGACCGTTGCGCACCCACGGCCGAGGTTCGGTGAGCAGCTCGATGTTGCCCGTGGTCCAGTCGACGACCGGCGACGGCGCGTCGACGTGCATCGTCTTCGGCAACATGTTGTGCCGCAACGCTTGCACGACCTTCATCACGCCGGCCGCGCCACCGGAGGCCTGTGCGTGCCCGATGTTCGACTTCACCGAACCCAGGTAGAGCGGCCGGTCGCGGTCCTGGCCGTAGGTGGCCAGCAGCGCCTGCGCCTCGATCGGGTCGCCCAGCTTGGTACCCGAGCCGTGTGCCTCGACAGCGTCCACATCGGACGGATTCAATCCACCAGCGGCGAGCGCTGCGTGGATCACGCGTTCCTGCGAGGGGCCGTTCGGGGCGGTCAGGCCGTTGGACGCACCGTCCTGGTTGACCGCGCTGGAGCGGACCACCGCGAGCACTTCGTGCCCGTTGCGCTGCGCGTCGGACAACCGTTCCAGCAGGAGCAGACCCGCACCCTCGGCCCAGCCGACGCCGTCGGAAGCCGCGGAGAACGACTTCGACCGGCCGTTGGGCGAAAGCACGCCCTGACGGCTGGAGTCGACGAACAGGTCCGACTGCGACAGCACCGTGACACCGCCGGCGAGCGCCAGTCCGCACTCGCCCGCCCGCAGCGCCTGCACCGCGAGGTGCAGCGTGACCAGGGAGGACGAGCACGCGGTGTCGACCGTCATGCACGGGCCCTCAAGACCGAGCAGGTAGGAGATGCGGCCGGAGACGACCGCGCCCGAGCTGCCGTTCGGGATGTAGGCGGCGACGTCGAGCGGAGCGCCCGGGGCGCGGCTGCCGTAGTCGTCGTACATCGCGCCGGTGAAGACACCGGTCAGGCTGCCACGCAACGCGGTCGGGTCGATCCCGGCGCGTTCGATGGCCTCCCACGCGGTTTCCAGCAGGAGCCGCTGCTGCGGGTCCATCGCCATCGCCTCGCGCGGGCCGATGCCGAAGAACGCCGGGTCGAACTCCGCCGCGTCGTGCAGGAAGCCGCCCTCGTTGGCATAGGTCTTGCCGCGCTTGCCCCGCTCCGGGTCGTAGATGCCTTCGGTGTCCCAGCCGCGGTTGGTCGGGAAGCCGGAGACCGCGTCGACCTCGCCGACCAGCAGCTGCCACAGGTCCTCCGGCGACCGGACGCCGCCGGGGTAGCGACACGCCATGCCGACGATCGCGATCGGTTCCTGCATCGACGCGTTCGTCCGGGCCGTCGTCGCCGGGGTCTTCGCGACCGCGCCGAGCAGCTTGCCCTTGACGAAGTCCGCGACGGCCTTGGCGGTCGGGTGGTCGAAGATCAGCGTCGCGGGCAGGGTGAGGCCGGTCGCGGTGCCGAGGAGGTTGCGGAGTTCGACCGCGGCGAGCGAGTCGAAGCCCAGTTCCTTGAACGCCCGGGTTCCGTCCACTTCGGACTTGTCGGCATAGCCGAGCACGGTGGCCACCTGCGTGCGGACGAGGTCGAGCAGCACCCGGTCCCGTTCGCTTTCGACCAGCGCGGCCAGTTCGCCGGCGAGCGCGTTGTCCGCCGCCTTGGCCGCCTTCGCCACGCGACGTGCCTTCGGCGGCACGAAACCACGCAGCAGCGCGGGCAGTTCGTCGGTGCGCGCCCGCAGTGCCGGGACGTCCACGCGAAGCGGCGCGATGACCGCGTCTTCGGTGGCCACGGCGGCGTCGAACAGGGCGAGACCCTGCTCGGCGGTCACCGCGGGCAGGCCGAGGCGGGCCATCCGGGCGAGGTCGGCTTCGGCGAGGTCGCCGCCGAGTCCGGTGTTCTCCGCCCACAGACCCCAGGCCAGCGCGGTAGCCGGAAGCCCGGCCGCACGCCGGTGTTCGGCGAGCCCGTCAAGGAAGGCGTTGGCCGCCGCGTAGTTCGCCTGCCCGGCCGGAAGTACCTGGCCGCCCGCCGAGGAGAACATGACGAACGCCGACAGCTGCCGGTCGGCGGTCAGCTCGTGCAAGTGCCAGGCCGCGTCGGCCTTCGGCCGCAGCACTGCGGCTAGCTGCTCAGCGGTGAGCGAATCGAAGACGCCGCTGTCGGCGGTACCGGCGGCGTGCACGACCGCGCCGAGGTCCGGCAGGCCGTTGATCAGCTGCTCGACCGCCGCGCGGTCAGCAACGTCGCAGGCCGCCACCTGGACCGTCGCGCCCAGGTCAGTCAGCTCTTCGGCCAGCTGCGCGGCACCCGGTGCGGCAAGCCCGCGACGGCTGGTGAGCACGAGACTCCGCACGCCGTGCTCGGCCACCAGGTAACGCGCCAGCAGACTGCCGAGACCGCCGGTGCCACCGGTGATCAGGACCGTGCCGTCCCACGACGCGGTGCCGGTCGATTCGGTGCGGGTGTAGCGCGGAGCGAGCACCGAACCGGCGCGGATCGCGGCTTCCGGCTCGCCCGAAGCGACCACCGCGGCGATCGTCTCGACCTTCGTGTCCGCGTCCGCGTCGATCAGGAACACGCGTCCGGGGTGTTCGGCTTGCGCCGCCCGGGCGAGGCCCCACAGCAGACCCTGCGTGACGTCCACCGTGGACGCCGTCGACGCCGTGGACTCGCCCGCCGGAACCGCCGCCTGCGTGACGATCGCGAGTTTCGTGTCGGTCAGCCGCGTTTCGGCCAGCCACGCCTGGATCTCGGCGAGCAGCCACGTCGCGTTCGCCCGAGCCGCTTCCGGCACCGCGCCCGCCGAGGCAGGCACCGAGAGCGTCACGAGACCGGGCACCGGCTCGCCGCGATCGACGGCCCCGAGCAGGTCCGCGAACCCGCTGTAGGTCGCGGCCACGCCGACCCGGCCACGGCCGATCGCGACGACGTCGCCCGGCTCCGCGGCCGGGACCGGCACGGACTGCCAGCCGATCTTGAGCAGTGAACCGTCGGTGGTCTCCGCCGGTGCGGCCAGTTCGGTCCGCACCGGCCGCGAGACCAGCGACTCGACCGACGCGACCGGGTTGCCTTCGCTGTCGGCGACCTCGATCGAGGACAGCTCGTCGCCGTCCAGCCGCACGATCCGCACCCGCAGCACCGAAGCGCCGACCGCGTGCAGGGTGACGCCGTTCCAGACGAACGGAAGCAGCGTCGAACCGCTCGGGTCGCCGAGGAGGTCGGCGTGCATCGCGGTGTCGAGCAGCGCCGGGTGCAGGCCGTACGAGCCCGCCGTGGACGCGGCCGGTTCCGGCAGCGCGACCTCGGCGAACACCTCGTTGCCCCGTCGCCACGCGGCCGTGAGCCCCTGGAATGCCGGGCCGTAGCCGTAGCCACGCTCGTTGAGCCGCTCGTACGCACCCTCGACCGGGATCGGGGTCGCGCCCGCCGGCGGCCATTCGGTGAGGCCAGCGGGTTCCGGCCGGGCAGTCGCGGACAGCGTGCCCAGCGCGTGCTGGGTCCAGTCGCCGTCCGATTCGACCGGGCGCGAGAACACGGTGACTGGGCGACGCTCGCCGTTCGCGGGGCCAACCACGACCTGCAGCGCGACCGCGCCGTCCGGCGGCAGGACGAGCGGCGCTTGCAGCGTCAGCTCCTCCACCGTCGGGTGGCCCACCTGGTCACCGGCGGCGACGGCCAGTTCGACGAACCCGGTGCCGGGCACCAGGATCGCGCCCTTCACCACGTGGTCGGCGACCCACGGCACCGAAGCCGCGGACAACCGTCCGGTGAGGACAGTGGTGTCCGAACCGGACAGTGCCACGACCGCGCCCAGCATCGGGTGCGCCAGCGGCTGCTGACCGACTGAAGTGACGTCGCCGGACGGAGTCGCGTCGAGCCAGTAACGCTTGTGCTGGAAGGCATACGTCGGCAGGTCCAGCCGGACCGGACCGTCGCCGAGCAGCGGGCCGAGCTTCACCGCGCCGCGGATGTGCAGGCGGCCGGCCGCGGTGAGCGCGGTGCGCACCTCGTCCTGGTCGCGCCGTCCGAACGGAACGAACTCGGCTTCGGCGCTCTGCTGGCCGAGCGCGGACAGCACGCTGTCCGGCCCGATCTCCAGGAAAGTCCGGACGCCGCTCTCCGCCAGGGTCGTGACCGCAGCGCCGAATCGGACGGTCTCGCGGACATGGGTGACCCAGTACTCCGGGGACCGCAGTTCGTCGTCGGTGGCGAGTTTCCCAGTGACCGTCGAGACAATCGGGATCCTCGGCGCCTCGTATGTCAGCCCCGAGGCGATCTCGCGGAACTCGTCGAGCATCGGCGTCATCAGCGGCGAATGGAACGCGTGGCTCACGCGCAACCGTCGCGTTTGGACATCGCCGGCAGCCCGCTCGATCTCGGCGACCACGTCCGCCTCGCCCGAGACGACCACGGCGGCCGGGCCGTTCACCGCTGCGATGCTGACCGCGTCCTCGTGGCCTCGCAGCAGTTCCCGGACCGCGTCTTCGGTCGCGGCGAGCGAGACCATCGCGCCGCGACGGTCGTTCAGCGCGCCCATCAGCCGGCCGCGCGCGGCGACCAGTTTTGCCGCGTCCTCAAGGGAAAGCACACCCGCGACGTGGGCCGCGGCCAGCTCGCCGATCGAGTGCCCGGCGAGCGCGTCGGGCCGGAAGCCCCACGACTCGGCGAGCCGGAACAGCGCGACCTCGACCGCGAAAAGCCCGGTCTGGGTGTACTGAGTCTGGTCCAGCAGACCGCGGTCGGCGAGTTCGGTGGTGCCGAACACGACGTCTCGCAACGGAACGTCGACGAGCGGGTCGATCGCCGCACACACCGCGTCGAACGCGGTCGCGAAGGCCGGGTACGCGTCGTACAGCTGGCGTCCCATGCCGACCCGCTGCGCGCCCTGACCGGAGAACAGGAAGGCGAGCTTCCCGTCCACGACCTGCCCGGTCGGCGCGTCTCCGCCAGCCAGCGCGTCGAGTCCGTCAGCGAGTTCTCCCGCGGTCTCGGCGACAACCACCGCGCGGTGTTCCAGCGAGGCACGCGTCGCAGCCAGCGAACGCGCGACCTCCGCGACGGAAACACCTTCAGCGAGCCAAGAACGCAGTCGCGCCGCCTGTCCCCGCACCGCTGCGGCGGACCGGCCGGACAGCGCGACCGGCGCGATCGTCTGCGTCTCCGACGGCCGCTCGACCGGAATCGCCGGTGCCTGCTCCAGGATCACGTGCGCGTTCGTGCCGCTGATGCCGAACGACGACACCGCGGCGCGCCGCGGCCGGCCGACCTGCCACTCCCGCGACTCGGTCAGCAGCCGGACCGCACCAGTCTCCCAATCGACCACAGTGGACGGACGGTCCACGTGCAGCGTCTGCGGCAACTGGCCGTGCTGCATCGCCATGACCATCTTGATGATGCCCGCGACACCCGCTGCGGCCTGTGTGTGCCCGATGTTGGACTTGATCGACCCGAGCCACAACGGCTCTTCTCGGCCCTGGCCGTAGGTGGCCAGCAGTGCCTGTGCCTCGATCGGGTCGCCCAGCGTGGTGCCGGTGCCGTGGCCCTCCACAGCGTCCACTTCGGACGGCTGCAGACCAGCATCAGCCAGCGCCTTGGCGATCACCCGCTGCTGCGAAGGACCATTCGGCGCGGTAAGGCCGTTCGACGCGCCGTCGTGGTTCACCGCGGAGCCCCGGAGGACCGCGAGCACCGGGTGGCCGTTGCGACGTGCGTCAGACAGCCGCTCGACGAGCAGCATGCCCGCGCCCTCGCCCCAGCCGGTGCCGTCCGCCGCTTCGGCGAACGCCTTGCACCGGCCGTCGGCGGAAAGCCCGCGCTGACGGCTGAAGTCGATGAAAGTGTCCGGAGTGGACATCACGGTGACACCGCCGGCCAGCGCCAGCGTGCACTCGCCGCGACGCAGTGCCTGCACCGCCCAGTGCAGTGCGACCAGCGACGACGAGCACGCGGTGTCCACCGTGACGGTCGGGCCTTCCAGCCCGAGCGCGTACGACACCCGGCCGGACACGACGCTGGCGAGGCTGCCGTTGCCGAGGTAGCCCGCGATGTCGTCGGAAACCGTGCCGAGGCGGGTCCCCCAGTCGTGGTACATCACGCCGGCGAACACCCCGGTCGCGCTGCCGCGCAGGCCGACCGGGTCGATTCCGGCCCGCTCGAAGGCTTCCCAGGAGACCTCCAGCAGCAGCCGCTGCTGCGGGTCCATCGCCGCCGCCTCGCGCGGGCTGATCTCGAAGAAGTCCGCGTCGAACTCGGCCGCGTCGTGCAGGAAGGCACCGTGCTTGACGTAGGAGCGGCCGGGCTTGCCGGGCTCCGGGTCGTAGAGGGAGTCGACGTTCCAGCCACGGTCGACCGGGAAGCCGGACAGCGCTTCCTCGCCCTCGGAAACGAGCCGCCACAGGTCTTCCGGCGTCTCGACGCCACCCGGGTAGCGGCAGGCGATGCCGACGATGGCGATCGGTTCCTCCGGGTCCACAGTGGTCACCGGAGTGACCGTCTGCACCGGAGTGAGACCAGCCAGCCGCGACGCCAGGTACTCGGCGAGCGCACGCGGCGTCGGGTAGTCGAACACCAGCGTCGCGGGCAACCGCATGCCGGTGACCGAATCGAGGATGTTGCGCAGTTCCACCGCGGCCAGCGAGTCGAACCCGATCTCGCCGAACGGGCGGGCCGGGCTGATCGCGTCCGCGCTGTCGTGGCCGAGAACGGCCGCGACGTGCGTGCGCACCAGGTCGAGCAACGCTCGGTCCCGGTCGGCCTCGGCGAGGTGCGCGAACCGCTCGGCGAACTGCCGCTCGGGCGTCACTTCCCCGCTGGCGACGGCGATCCGGCGACGGCCTGCGGGAATGAGCCCGCGCAGCACCGCCGGGACATCCTCGCCGCGCGACCGCAGGGCAGCGCGGTCAACGCGGGTCGGGACGACCGTCGGAACACCGGTGCCGAGCGCAGCGTCAAGAGCGGCAAGGCTTTCCGGCACGGTGAGCGGAGCCAGCCCCAGCCGCGTGATCCGATTTCGGTCCACTTCGGACAGTGTCGCGCCCATGCCGATCGCTTGACCGGCGTCGGGTGCCCACAGCCCCCAGGCCAGCGACGTCGCGGGCAAGCCGGCGGCGTGCCGGTGCTCGGCCAGTGCGTCGAGGAAGGTGTTGCCTGCGGCGTAGTTCGCCTGTCCGGCACCGTCGGCGAGCCCCGCCGAGGAGGAGAACAGCACGAACGCCGACAAGTCCAGCTCCGCGGTCAGCTCGTGCAGCGCCCACGCCGCGTCGAGCTTCGGGGCCAGCACCGCGTCGAGCTGCTCGGCGGTCAGCGAGCCGATCATCGCGTTGTCGAGCACGCCAGCGGTGTGCACGACGGCGGACAGCGGGTGCTCGGCCTTCTTGATCGCCGCCGCCAGCGAACGCTTCTTGCTGACGTCCGAGGCGACCACCTTCGCGGTCGCACCCAGCTCCGCCAGCTCTTCGACCAGTTCGGCCGCGCCCGGTGCGTTGAGGCCGCGACGGCTGAGCAGCAACAGGCTGCGGACGCCGTGTTTCGTGACGAGGTGCTTCGCGACCTGGGCACCGAGACCGCCGGTGCCGCCGGTGATCAGCACGGTGCCGTCGGCGCGCCAGGTCGGCTCCCCGCCTTCGGCGGCCAACCGGACCATCCGGCCGGTCGAGACCGTGTCACCGTCGATGCGCAGCTCCGGTTCGCCCGAGCCGAGCGCGGTGGCCAGGGTCGCCGCCGTGACCGTGCCCTCGACCAGGACCACGCGACCAGGGTGTTCGGCCTGCGCCGAACGCACCAGCCCGCGGACCGCGGAGTCGGCCAGCGAGCCGCGCGTCAGCACGACCAGGCGCGCGCCGGCGTAGCGGTCGCCTTCCAGCCACTGCTGCAGCACAGTCCGCACGCGGTGCGCGGTCTGCTTGGCAGCGGCGGCGATGTTATTGCCCGGCACGGAAACCGGCAGCAGCACGACGTCGGGCACTTCGACCAGCGACACCAGCGAGTCGACCACCGGAACGTCGAAACCGCTGATCGAGCCCAGCGAAGCCAGCGTCGGCAGCTCGGCCGAGCCGGTGACCGGCGTCCATTCGACGGTGTACAGCAGGTCACGCGCCTGGGTGCCGAGGTCGGCCTCGCGGACCGGCCGCGAGCGGAACGACTCGACTGACAGCACCGGCATACCGGCCACGTCCGTCACGTCGATCGAGACGCCGCCGGTGGCAGGGGACGTGATCCGCACCCGGACCTCGGTCGCGCCGGAAGCATGCAGCCGCACGCCGGTCCACGCGAACGGCAGCCGGATCTCGTCCGGCTCGCGTGCCTCGCCCGGCGCGAAGTCGGTGGCGTGCAGGACCGCGTCCAGCAGCGCCGGGTGGACGCCGAACGCCGCGTCGCGACCGGTCGCGGGCAACGCGACCTCGGCGAACACAGTGCCGGCTACGTCGTCACGCTTCCACGCGGTGCGCAGGCCCTGGAACAGCGGGCCGTAGCCGTAACCCTGCTCGGCCAGTTCGGAGTACAGCTCCGACGTGGCCACGACCTCCGCACCAGCGGGCGGCCATTCGCCGCGCGGCGCGGGCTCGACCACCGGGCCGGCGGCGAGGACGCCGACGGCGTGCCGGGTCCAGGCCGCGTCGGCGTCGTGGTCGGGACGGGAGTGGAACTCGATCGTGCGGCGGCCGTCGACGTCCGGGCCGACCAGCGTCTGCAGCGCGACACCACCGGTCTCCGGCAGCGCGAGCGGGGCCTGCAGCGTCAGCTCGTCGACCACGCCAAAGCCGACCTGCGCGGCGGCGTGCAACGCCATCTCGACGAACGCGGTGCCCGGCAGGACCGGGCTGCCCGCGATCGCGTGGTCAGCCAGCCACGGGTGCGTCCGGAGCGCGACGCGACCGGTGAGGACCAGACCGTCGTCGCCTGCCAGACCGATTTCAGCGGCAAGCAACGGGTGCCCGGAAGCCAGCTGGCCGAGGTCCGCCGCGTCGCCGTGGCCGGTCGGCGCGGTGAGCCAGTAGTGCTGGTGCTGGAAGGCATACGTCGGCAAGTCGACAATCCGCGCCGAGCCGAAGACGGCCGCCCAGTCGATCGCCACGCCGCGGGTGTGCAGGCGGCCGAGTGCGGTCGCGAGGGTGGTGGCCTCGGGCCGATCGCGGCGCTGCGCGGGGGTGAACGCGATGGCGTCGCTCGTGCCGGCGGCCATCGCCGAGAGCACGGCGTCCGGGCCGACCTCGATCGCGGTGGTCACACCAGCGTCGACCAGGGCCTGGACCCCGTCGGCGAACCGCACCGCGCGACGGACGTGCCACAGCCAGTACCCCGGCGAGCACAGTTCTTCGGCGGTCGCGATCCGGCCGGTCACGTTGGAGACGACCGGGATCGCCGGGGCCGCGTAGTCGACCACCTCGAGGATCTCGCGGAACTCGGTCAGCATCGGCTCCATCAGCGGCGAGTGGAACGCGTGCGACACACGCAGCTCGCTGATCTTGCGGCCCTGCATGCGGAACACCGACACGACGGCTTCCACCGCCTCGCGCTCGCCGGAGACGACGACCGACGTCGGGCCGTTCACCGCGGCCAGGCTGACCTGGTCGCCCAGCAGCGGCTGGACCTCGTCCTCGGTCGCCGCGATGGCGACCATCGAACCTCCTTCCGGAAGCGCCTGCATGAGCCGTCCGCGAGCAGCGACGACCAGGCACGCGTCGGCGAGCGACCACACGCCCGCGACGTGCGCGGCGGCCAGTTCGCCGATCGAGTGGCCGAGCAGGATGTCCGGCCGCACGCCCCACGATTCGAGCAGCCGCGCCAGCGCGACCTCGACCGCGAACAGCGCGCACTGCGTGTACTGCGTCTCGTTCAGTTCCTCGGCGTTGTCGCCGAAGAGGACGTCGCGCAGCGGGGTCTCCATCTGCACGTCGAGGTGGTCGACGGCCTCGTCGAAGACCTCGGCGAACTTCGGGTATTCCAGGTACAGCTCGCGCCCCATCGCGAGGCGCTGCGAACCCTGTCCGGTGAACAGCATCGCGAGCTTGCCCGGGGTGCGCTCGCCGATGACGACATTCGGGTCCTGCTCCCCCGCCGCCAGCGCCTGCAACCCGCGCGCGGCGTCGGCGACGTTCTCCGCGACCACCACGGCGCGCTGGTCGTGCGCGGCACGGGTGGTGGCGAGCGAGAAGCCGAGGTCAGTCAGGTTGCCGCTTTCCACAGTGGACACCAGTGCGGCGGCCTGCGCCTTCAGCGCTTCCGCACTGCGCGCCGAGACAACGAGCGGCACGACCGGCAGCTCGGCACTGGTGGTTTCCACGGTCTCGACGGCCGGAGCCTGCTCGATGATGACGTGCGCGTTGGTCCCGCTGACGCCGAACGACGAAACGCCAGCGCGGCGCGGACGTTCGATCGCCGGCCATTCCCGCTGCTCGGTCAGCAGCTCGACGGAGCCCGTGGTCCAGTCGACGTGCGGCGTCGGCTCGTCCACGTGCAGCGTCTTCGGCAGCACGCCGTGCCGCATCGCCTCGACCATCTTGATCACACCCGCGACACCTGCCGCGGCCTGCGTGTGGCCGATGTTCGACTTGATCGACCCGAGCAGCAACGGCGTCTCGCGGTCCTGCCCGTAGGCGGACAGCAGCGCCTGCGCCTCGATCGGGTCGCCAAGCCGGGTGCCGGTGCCGTGTGCCTCGACGGCGTCCACATCGGACGCTTCCAAGCCAGCGTCGGCCAGCGCACGCTTGATCACACGCTGCTGCGACGGGCCGTTTGGCGCGGTAAGGCCGTTCGACGCGCCATCGGAGTTGATCGCCGAGCCGCGGACCACGGCTAGCACCGCGTGTCCATTCGCGACTGCGTCGGAAAGCCGTTCCAACACCAGCACGCCAACACCCTCAGCGAAGCCAGTGCCGTCCGCGGCGGCCGCGAAAGCCTTGCACCGGCCGTCTTCCGCCAGACCACGCTGACGGCTGAAAGCGGTGAACGTGCCCGGCGCACCCATCACCGCGACGCCACCGGCCAGCGCGAGCTGAGTTTCGCCGCGCCGCAACGCCTGCACCGCCAAGTGCAGCGCGACCAGCGAACCGGAGCAAGCGGTGTCGACGGTCAGCGTCGGCCCCTCCAGACCGAGCGCGTAAGCGACGCGACCGGAGACGACGCTGGGCGCGTTGCCGGTGAGCATGTACCCGTCGAGACCGTCGGGAGCTTCGTGCAGCCGCGGGCCGTACTCCTGCGCCTCCGCGCCGATGTACACGCCTGCCGGAGTGCCGCGCAGCGTGGACGGGTCGATCTTGGCCCGCTCCAACGCTTCCCACGCGGTCTCCAGCACGAGCCGCTGCTGCGGGTCCATCGCGGACGCTTCGCGCGGCGCGATGCCGAAGAACCCGGCATCGAATTCCCCGGCGCCGGGCAGGAATCCGCCCGAGGTCACGTAGCTGCTGCCCGGCTTGTCGGGGTCCGGGTCATACAGGCTGTCGAGGTCCCAGCCGCGGTCCTCCGGGAAACCGGAGATGGTGTGCACCCCCTCGGCGACCAGCTGCCACAACGCTTCCGGCGACACCGCGCCGCCCGGGTAGCGGCAGCCGATGCCGACGATGGCGACCGGCTCGTCGTTCGCCGCACCGGCGGCCAGCGCCGCGACGGACTCCTGGACGCCGAACACCTCGGCGTGCAGGAAGCGGGTGACCGCGGCCGGGGTCGGATAGTCGAAGGCCAGCGTCACCGGCAGCTCCAGCCCGGTCGCGTCGGTCAGCTGCGCGTGCAGCTCCACCGCCGCGAGCGAGTCGAAACCGTGGTCGGAGAACGCTTTCTCCGGGTCGAGGACGGCCGGAACCTCGGGCAGCGCGGCCTGCAGCGCCGCCCGCGTCGCGTCGTGGACCACGCCGGCGAGGAACCCCGCGCGGTCCGCCGGCGGCAGAAGCGTCAGCCGCTCCGCGAAGCCGGATTCCCGATTCTTCTCACTCTCACGCATTGCGCACTCCACCGCGGTAGCCAGGCAGCATTCATGGGTCGTCGATCGGATCGTAGGGCGGACTCGGGCCGCGCCGGATCCCCAGAAAACGTCGTTAGGGGCGGGAAATCACCAGGCGATGCGCAGGAGCGACGGACCCCGCACGATGACGCCGTACTCCCACTTCACGCCATCGCGGCCGTCCGCGAACCGCAATTCCGGAAACCGCACCAGGATCGCCTTCAACGCCTCCTGCAACTCAAGACGGGCCAACTGCGCACCAATGCAATGATGCGGCCCATGCCCGAACGCCACATGCGGATTCGGACTCCGCGTCAAGTCCACCACATCCGGATCCGCGAACACCTCCGGATCACGGTTAGCCGCATGCAACGCAGGCAACACCGGATCACCCGCCCGCACCACCACATCACCCAAGCGAACATCCTCGACCGCATAACGCGCGAACATCGCCGCCGTGTTGACCGGCACCCACCGCAACAACTCCTCCACCGCCGCCGGCACCAACTCCAGGTTCTCCCGCAACTGCGCCACCAGGTCCGGCCGCGTCAACAACGTGAAAACAAAACTCGGCAACGCCGACGAAACCGTCTCCACCCCACCAGTCAACAACCCCGCACCAGCGATCGCGATCAACTCGCTCTCACTCAGCTTCTCACCAGCATCACGCGCATAAACAAGCGCACCAAGCAAATCATCAGTCGGCTCCTCACGACGCCGCGCAACCAACCCCGCCACATACCCATCCAACCGATCGCCGTAGACATCCAGCACATCACCCTTCGCCGTCGCGTCGCTGACGAGGGCCTGAGTCCACTCGCTGAAAATCCTGTGATCCTCCTCCGGCACACCAAGCAACTCACAGATCACCGTCACCGGCAACGGCCGCGCAAGCCCCTCCACGAGATCGCCAGGCCCGCCGCTCTCGACCATCCCGTCGATCAGCTCATGCACCAACACACGGACACTCTCCCGCATCGCCTCCAGCCGACGCGCGGTAAACGCCTTGCTCACCAAACGACGCAACCGGGAGTGATCCGGCGGATCCATCCCCATAATGCCATCACCCATCTGCTGACGACGCATCCTCGGCTGATCAAGCCCCTGCGCCAACTCACGACTGAACCGCGAATCAGTCAACACCAACTTGACGTCGGCATACCTCGTCGCCAACCACGCCGGCTCACCAAACGGCAACTGCACCCGACTCACCGGCTCGTCACACTGCAACCGACGATACGTCTCAGAAACAGACGTCTCACACATATCGAACGGATACGCCCGCACAGTCCGACGAATGCTCATCACAATTCCCCTCCGATCACAGCCATCGGCTGCTCCAATGCCTGGGTGTCATGGGTGTGCTGGACATAGGAAAGCGCCGACATCAGCGTCGACGAGGTGATCCGGCCGCTCGGCGCGCGCTCGGCGATCCCGCGCAACGGCAGCGAACCGAGCTCGGACCAGCCGAGCCTGCCGTCCGCGTCGAGCGTGCTGCGCGCCTGGCCCGCGTTGTCCGGATGCAGGCAGTACGGCACGTCGAGCAGACCGCGTTTGAAGGCGACCACGAGCGCGCGGTCGAGATCGGCGTGGCTGTTGAGGACCGCGTCGACCAGGGCGTGGGCCTCGCGGTAAACCTGGTTGTCGGAGTCCACAACGGCCTTGATGCCCTTAGCCGACGCCGCCGCGTGTTCGAGCGCGGTCACGTTCTCCGCGACGGTCGGGATGCGGTGCGCTTCGGCGGCGGTCTTGACGATCAACCGCTCCGAATCTGTGCTCATCGCCAGTTCAGCGGCCTTGCCCAGCAACAACATCGCGCCGTCGGGCGTGCGCGGGAAGAGGCCCATATAGGCGTAGATCACCACGTGCCAGGTCGCTTCCGGCAGGAACTCGGCGCACAACCGGCGCAGCGCGGCAACCGCTTCGCGATCCTGCTGAAGGTTCGTCTGCTGCGCATAGCTCACCGAGATACTGCGTACGCCTTTGCGGTAGAAGAACAACGCCTCCAGAAAGCTGATCGCGACCAGCTCGCTCGGCGGGCACAGCTGCCCCAGCATGCAGCCGCCGAACGTCTCCAGATGCGGACGGCCGCCCGGATGTTCGGCCTCGACGAGCAGATCGCAGCAGGACGCCCAATTCCGCACGGCTTCGTCGAGCGGCGTGCGGCTGTAGGGCAGGCAGTAGGAAACCGGGCCGCCCTCAGTGGCGTGCAGACCGGCGGCGATCATCGCGCGGAAGATGTCCACCGGCCGCGCCGAACCGTGCCGGACCTGCACCGGGAAGTCCGGGCCTTCGAGGCCGTCGAGCATGGCCCGGGTCACCTCGGGCGGATGGTTGACGATCGGGTAGCCGTTGAGCGGAATCCCGTTGCGCAACGCATGTGCCGCGGATTCGGTGTCGCGGACCCGGGTGTAGCTGTCGAGCGTAAGCGTGCCGACGGTCGCGGCGTTCGCGTGTTTGGTCGCGACCAGACCGGCGCGCATCGCGGCCGGACTGTCGAAGCCCATGCGCGGTTGCACGACCAGTTCCCCGGCCGCGTGCCGCTGCGCGACGAACCGCTCGAAGCTCACGCCTCCTCCAGCTGGCTGACCCCGCCGGGAAGCGTGGCCGCGAAATGCCGGAAGGCGGCGGCGTTCTTCTCGTCGAACACCCCGTCGAACCCGGCGAACAGCAGCTCCGCGGTCTGCTCGTCCGACAGCGGTCCGCCAGTGCCGAGCTTGCCGCCGATCACCATCGGCAGCCGACGCAGCTCCGGGATTCCCCGCAGCCGCTGCACGACCCGGAGCCCGTCTTGGTAGCCGTGCCCGTTGACGCTGCTCAGCACCAGCATCGCCGGACGGCGGCTGACGCATTCGGACTCCAGCAGCTCGTCCGGCACGCACGCACCCAGGTTCACCACGTCGAAACCGAGTTCTCCCACCAGAAGTTCGAGGTAGACGAGGTTCCAGGTGTGCGAGTCGGACGCCATGCTGCTGACGATCACCGTGCGTCCGCTGGGCTCTTCGACGATGCTGCTGCCGTACGCGCGGACCTCCTCGCTCATGGCGACACCTCATAAGCTCGCTGATAGTCCAATCGCGACACTGAGATGACCTCATCGCCGCGGACCACGACTTCGGTGGGCGCCGGGCGGCCGAGAAAGCTGATCAGACTCGCGGTGACGCCGTACGCACCGACGTTCGGCACGGTCAGCAGGTCTCCAGCGGACAGCTCAGGCAGCTTCGCCGCCTTCGAAAGCGAGTCACCGGGAGTACACAGTGGACCGACGAGCTGTCCCGGGTTGTCCCCGATCTGCTCGACACCGACCGCGGCGGGCAGCAGCCGTCCGATCCCGGAAAGGCCGCCGACCACGTTGATCCCGGCGTCGAGAATGACGAACCGGTGACCCCGGCTCTCCTTCACGTTCACGACACCGGCCAGCAACGTCCCGCACGTGCCGGACAGGTAGCGGCCGGATTCGCAGGCCAGCTCGACCTCGCCGCTGCGCCATTCGGGCAGGTACAGGTCGAGAAGCTGCTCCAAACCGTTGCGCAGCTTCGGATAGTCGGTGCGCTCGCCGGGAACCGCGTACGGCGACGAGAATCCGCCGCCGATGTCGAGCAGTTCCAGCGGCAGCCCCGTCTCCTGACGCAGCTGCGCGGCCGACTGCAGCACGAACTCGTATTCGCCGAGCAGCGCGTCCTCGTCCTGCGCGTTGCTCATGGTGAAGAAGTGCGCGCCGACGATCTTCGCCCCGGGCACCGCCTTGAACAACGGCATCAGCTCGGGCAGCGTCTCAGCGTCGACGCCGAACTGCGACGGCCGGCCCATCATCCGGATCCCGGTCGACGCGCTGCCCTGTGTGGTGTTCACCCGCAGCAGGCAGCGTGCGACGGTGTCCTGCCGTTCCGCCGCGGCACCAACGTGTTGCAGGTCAGTCAGCGATTCCACGGAGAACAACCGGACGCCGGCGGTGATCGCCGCGGCCAGCTCGCCGTCGGTTTTGCCCGGGCCGGTGTAGAGGATGTCCCCGGGCGCGAACCCGGCGGTCAGCGCGTTGGCCAGCTCACCGGTCGAGCTGATCTCCGCGCGGCATCCGCCTTCGCGGAGTTCGCGGGCGATCTCCGGATGCGGGTTGGCCTTCAGCGCGTAGTAGACCGCGAACCCCTCCGGGAGCAGGCCGAACAGCTGATCGCGCGACTGGGCGGTCACGTCAAGGTCGTACACGTAAGCCGGCGTGCCGAACCGTGCGGCCAGCTCGTCGTACTTGCTCATTTGCGGGCACCTTCCACCAGCAGGGCGAGTTCCTTCGTCGCGTTCTTGCCGTGCGCGGTGAGCGGGAACTCGTCCACGACGTGGCACAGCGCGGGCACTTTCTGCGGCTCCAGCCGCTGCGCCAGTTCCTTGAGCACCGTGGTCGGCGGCAAGTCGCTTTCCACGCAGATCGCCAGGTCACGAGTCTCGCTCGGCGGGATCGCCCCCGCCGCGCGCACGCCGGGGATGTCCATCGCGGCCGCCTCGATCTCCAAAGTGGACATCCGGATTCCCTTGCGCTTGAACATGTCGTCGCGACGGCCCTCGAAGTAGAGGTAGCCGTCCTCGTCGAGCCGGCCGTAGTCACCGGTGTGCAGGCGAAGCTCGCCGGTGGCCTCGTCCCGGCGGAACGCTCGCGCGGACAGCTCCGGGGCACGCCAGTAGCCGGGCATCACGTGCGGTCCGGCGGCCACGATCTCGCCGATTTCCCCAGCGGGCAACGGAGTTCCGTCGGCGGCGAGGATGTGCACGGTCGTGCCGGGCAGCGGAAGCCCCGACGAACCCGGACGCTCGGTGTCCTCCTCGGGCGGCATGACGGTGATCCGCTTGCACTCGGTCTGCCCGAACTGGCGGACGACGCGGACGCCGGGGAAAGCGTCGCGGAGCTTCGCGATGGTCGAATCCGGCAGCGCCGCGCCGGTGTTGGTGAACAGCCGCACCGGAGCCGGTTCGCCCTGTTCCCGCTCGGCAAGGGTCGCGATCATCGTCGCGAGCGAAGGCACGATCGGAACGACCGTCGCGCCGACCTCGCGCATCCGCCGCAGCAGGCGAAGATCGGATTCGGCGTCGGCGAGCACAATCTCGCTGCGGCCGAGCGTCGAGAGGAGGACTTTGTACAGACCGTAGTCCCAGGACATCGGGAACCGGCAGAAAACGACGTCGTCCTGGCGGTAGCCGAGCACCGCCTGGATCGCGCTCGCGGCGAAGGTGACCTGCCGGTGCGGCCCGATGACGCCCTTGGGCGCGGCCGTGCTGCCGGAGGTGTAAACGAGAACGGCGACGTCGTCCAGCTCGACTTCGGCCGGCTCTGCGCGAGTGCCATCGCGGTAGGCTTCCTCGACTTCCGTCCACAGTGGAGCAAACTCTCCGGGTTGCACGATCAGCACCGGTTCGGCGTTCTCGACGACGGAATCGAAGTGGAACTGCTTCATCGCCGGGTTGATCGGCACGAACACCGCGCCCCGGCGGGAAGTGCCGTGGAAGAGCGCGACCAGCGCCCGGTCCGTCGGCAACTGCACTACTACGCGATCGCCGCGCCCGATCCCGCGCCGCGCGAGGACCGCCTCCACCGCGTGACTCCAAGCGGCCAGCTCGGCATACGTCCACACCCCCGCCCGGTCGCGCACCGCGGCGGCGTCCGGCGCACCGGCCGCCGCCGCGTCGAGCAGGGCATGGACGAGAGAACCGGATTCGTTCACGACTGCCACTCCCGAAAGGATTCGTAGAATCACCGTGCCTGCGCGGGATAGCTCCCCGACGTCGGAGAAAAGCTATCCGCGCGCAGCCGGTGATCCACACCCCTAACGGCCCCTAGCTGGCACTCTGCCGGTCCGGCCCGAACACCGTGAAGGGCTCCTTGCGGGAATCAGATTCCCGCAAGGAGCCCTTCACCGACGACTAGGCGGGGACCGGGCTCAGCAGCTCCACGGCCCGCGCCGCCAGCGTTTTCCGGTCGATCTTGCGGTTCGAATTCAGCGGGAACTCCTCGACGTGCTCGTACCGCCGCGGGATCACGCCCTCGGGCAGCACCGCCCGCAACGCCCGCACCAGCTCGATCACCGGCCGCCGCGGCCCGGTGTAGAAGACGAACAGCTCAGTGCCGCCGTCCCCTTGGACACCGAGCGCTACCGCCTGCACCCCGCACGCCTGCAACGCGTGCTCCACCTCGGTGAGCTCCACACGCCAGCCGAGCACCTGCACCTGCGAATCGAGCCGCCCCAGGTACGCGAGGTCGTCGCCGCCGAGCCGCCGCACCCGGTCGCCCGTGCGGTAGAACCGCCGACCGTCGCGGTCCAGGAACCGGCCCTTCTCGTCAGCCGGGTCGAGATACCCCGGCGTCAGCTGCGGTCCGGCGATGGCGAGTTCGCCCTCTCCCGCCTCGTTCTCGTCGATGAGCAGGTACTCGTGTCCCTGGTGCACCGCGCCGATCGGCACCACGCCGTTCACCGCGATCCGCGGGGTTTCCTCGTCGTCCCAGCGGTACCCGGCAACGGTGATGGTCAGCTCCGTCGGGCCGTAGAGGTTCTCAGTCACGGAATTGCCCGCCGCCGCCCGCCAGTCCGCGGTGTCGCGGACAGTCAGTGCTTCCCCGGCGAAGAAGCTCCACCGCAGGCCGGGCATCGCATCTGGGGTGAGCCGTCCGGTGCGGCGCACCAGGTCGATCGCGCTCGGCGTGGAAAACCACACGGTGAGGCCGCGCTCCTCCACGAACGCCGGCACGTTCCGGTAGGCCGCTCCCGGCAGGACCACCGCTTCCGCACCCGCGCCCCACGCGCAGAAGAGGTCGAACATCGCGCAGTCGAAGTTCAGGTCGAACGTCTGGGAGAAGACGTCGTCCGGGGTGAAGTCGTACCGCGCGTCGAGCAGGCCGAAGTAGTGCTCGGTGGAGCCGTGGCCGATCCGGACTCCCTTCGGCCGTCCCGTGGAGCCCGAGGTGAACAGGATGTACGCGGAGTCCTCAGGTCGCACGTCCACGGGCTCGCTGAGCGCGGTTTTCGGTTGCCACAGCCCTGGCTGGCCAACCTCCGGGGCCAGGAGGGTCTTGACCGGCGGAGCCACGGTCAGGCCGCGTTCGTCGGCGATGATCGCGTCCGCCTCCGCCGCCTCGACCATCTGCGCAGTCCGGGCCGCCGGGAAGTCCGGCCG
The DNA here is from genome assembly GCF_900115345.1 of Amycolatopsis rubida. Lineage (GTDB taxonomy): Bacteria > Actinomycetota > Actinomycetes > Mycobacteriales > Pseudonocardiaceae > Amycolatopsis > Amycolatopsis rubida. The sequence goes on from NZ_FOWC01000002.1 coordinate 349,791, forward strand.
CAGCGGGACGACCGTCGCCCCCGCGTACAACCCGGCCAGAATCCCGGCGTAGGCGGTCACGCCCTTGCCGGCCAGCACCCCTACCGTGCGGGCGCCGGACTCCGCCAGCGCGCCGCCCCACAGCAACGCCCGCTCGTGCAGTTCGCCGTAGGTCAGCGTCTGCCCGCCGACGCTGACCGCCGGCCGGGACTCGGAACGGGCCAGCCCGCGCAGAAACCGCGCGTGCAGTCCCGAGGTGGTCGTCGTGTCCATCGTGGTCCTCCGCGTTACTGTGCCGATCGCTGCTGACCCGACCACAGTCACGGCCTAGTGGCTTCGTGGCAACGGTTACCTGCCGGGTCGGGGTCGGCCTGCATTTGGCCGGATCAGCAATAGGGGTGCCGGCGCGTCGCTCGGAAGCGGCGGCCCGGGGTAAGGTTCAAAACCGAACCGGGCGGTCGGTTTCCCTGCCCGGTGAAGTGCCCGACCCAGCCACCGGAGTAGCCATGTGGGACAGCTCTTTCGACGAAGCCCTCCGCCCGTACCTTCCGTTCCTGCCCGCCGACGAGGCGCTGACCGCCGAGACCCCGCTCAAGGAGTACGGCCTCGACTCGCTCGCCACGGTGGAACTGCTGGCCGTGCTGGAGGAGAAGTACAACGTCCGGTTCTCCGACGACGCGCTGAACCTGGAGACGTTCGAGAACCCCGGACGCCTCTGGACGACGCTGTCGAAGCTGCAGCCGGCTAGCTGACCCGCGAGGGACCCGCGCCGCGCCGCCGCGGCTGCAGCGCGAGCCGCGGGTTCACCGTGGTCACCTCGAACCGGCTGGTGGTGGCTCGGACGCGGCCGAACAGCGTGTCCGGCCCGGCCACCCACAGCTTGCGCACGCCGAGCTGTTCGAGCGACGAGACGACGTCCGGCCAGCGCAGCGGCTCGACGATGCTGTCCAGCAGCATCGTGCGGACCTGCTCGCCGGACCGCAGCACCGAACCGTCCTGGTCAGCGATGATCGGAAGGAGGGGATCATGGAAGTCGAGGCCGCCGAGCACCTCGTCCTCGGCCTTGCGCCGCAACGCGCCGAACGCGCGCGAGTGCAGCGGAGGACGCATCGTGTACAGCGACAGCCCGCCCATGCTCCGCACGGTCTGCTTGAGCCAGTCGAGGTTCCGCTCCCGCACCGAGACCATGTAGAAGTCGTGGTCGATATAGCAGGAGATGTCCGACCATTCGCCGCGCCCGTCCAGTTCGGCCAGCGCGTCGCGCAGTTTCTCCTCCGGCGTGCGGACGAACGAGTGCGTGACGACGTCGGTGTGCTCGGTCGCGAAGAACTCGTCGAGGCACTGCGCGAGCTTCGCGGTCATCCACACCGCGTCCGGGAAAGTCAGCGAACCGGCGTACACACTGGCCGGCTTCTCGCCGAAACTCGGGCCGGTGCAGTAGTCCGGGCTCATCCCGTACTCCTGTTCGGCCCACTCGGCGAGCGCGACGCAGGTGAGCATGAACCCGACCTGGGCGTACTCGGAGTAGTCGCCCTCGGCCTCGCGGAAGCGGTCGACCAGCGAGTAGCCCAGCCGGTCGTCGGCGTCCTTGATGAGCCTGCGCGCGAACGGGTTGATGAGCAGGAACTTGCCGAAGTCGGCGAACCGGCACGGGCTCATCCCGGGGAACACGACCGCCGATCCGGCCTGGCTGGCCTCATCCATGACTGGCGACCTCTCTTTCGGCGGGAGAATGGACTTCCTGCAGGAATCCCAGCAGGATTTCGCGGAACCGCTGCGGTTCCTCGAGATGGGGAACGTGGCTCGATTCCGGGAGGATCTCCCAGCGCACGTCGTGGATCCGGTCGTAGTACGGCTGCACAGTGGCCGGGGTGGCCTCGTCGTGCGCGCCGGAAATGAGCAGGGTCGGCACCTCGATGTCGTCGAGACGGTCGATCACCGAGTAGTCCGCGAGCGTGCCGGAGACGGTGAACTCGCTGGGCCCGTTCATCACCGAGTAGACGGTGTTGTTGTCGGCCATCTCCATGAACGACGCGAGATAGTCGGCGGGCCACGGCAGCACCCGGCAGACGTGCCGGTCGTAGAAGACGCGCATGAGGTCGAAGTACTCCTGCGTGTCCGTCGTGCCGGCGGCTTCGTGCGCCCGCAGTCCCTCGTCGACGCCGGGCGGGAGCAGCGCGCGCAGCCGGTCCATCTCGCTGCGCCACAGCTCGTACGAGGCGGGCGAGTTGGCGATCACCAGCCCGCGCAGGCCGTCCGGGCGTTCGGCGGCGTGCCGCGCGACGACCAGCCCGCCCCAGGATTGTCCATAAAGGACGTAGTTGTCCTCGATGCCGAGCCGGTGCACCAGGTTGTCCAGCTCGTCGCCGAACAGCTCCGGGTTCCAGAACCCGGGGCCGGCGTCCGGCAGCCTGCTCGATCCGCCGCTGCCGAGCTGGTCGTAGTGCACGACCGGGAATCCGTGCTCGGCGAGTTCGGTCAGGCTCAGCAGGTAGTCGTGCGTGCTGCCCGGCCCGCCGTGCACCACGACCACGGCGGGCGCCGCCCCTCCCGGTTGCCCGGTGACCCGGTACCAGGTGCGGTGCTCGCCGAACGGGACCCAGCCTTTCGCGGTGGGCGCCACGGCCATGCTCATCACCTCGTTCGCCTCCCTCGTCCTTCTCCGGCGCAGCGCGGCCGGATCCGGTTACCTGTCTATCCGTCGGCGCCCGCGCGCCACCAGCCCCTAAGGGGCGTCTAAAGCCGAGCCAAATCAACTTTCCCCGCGACCGATTCAGGGGTCCCCTACCGGGTGGGCGAGGCGGTGGCCCGGCCCTACCGTTTCCGTTGTCCCGCCGCACCTACGAATCCCGGAGCTGCCGCGATGCGCGTGATGCTGATGGTCCTCCCGACGAGGACGCACGTTTACAGCATGGCTCCGGTGGGCTGGGCGCTGGCCGCGGCAGGGCACGAGGTGCGCTTCGTCGGGCAACGCAACCCGCGCGAGGTCGCGTCGTTCGCCGAGACCGGGCTGGACGCCATGTGGTTCGGCGACGAACTCGACCTCGCCCGGCACCGCAGGCTCCAGGTCGATCGCAACAACGCGAGGCAGGGCGACTTCCGGATCTCCGAAAGCCGTCCCGAGCGCTACACCGACGAGTACGTGCGCAACGTGTACGAGCACTGGGTCGACGTGTTCCGCTGGACCACTCCGGATTCGCTGCTCGACGAACTCGTCGTCTTCGCCCGCCAATGGCAGCCGGACCTCGTGGTGTGGGACCCGGTGATCTACGCCGCGCCGATCGTCGCGCACGCCCTCGGGGTGCCGCACCTGCGGATGATCGACGCCGCCGACCAGACCGCCCGCATCGGCGCGCAGTACCGCGACCGCAGAGCCAGCCGTCCTGAGGACACCTCGCCGGACCCGTTCGTGACGTGGATGTCCGCCGCGGTCGGCCGGTTCGGCGCCGACTACGACGAAACCCTGCGCTACGGCGTGCGGACCATCGACTGCCATCCGTCGTATCTGCGGTACGACGGCGTGGACGTCGACTACGTCCCGGCCCGGTTCGTGCCGCAGGACAAGCCGGCGGCGATCCCCTCGTGGGTGCTGGAGCAGCCGGAGCGGCCGCGGGTGATGCTCGCCCTCGGCAGCTCGGACCGGCAGGTGCCCGGCATCGCGGAGACCGCCGCCGGGGACCTGCTGGACGGCCTCGCCGGCCTCGACATCGAGGTGATCGCCACGGCGGACGCGAGCCGGCTCGCGTCCGTGCGCGCGATCCCGGACAACGTCCGCGCGGTCGATCCCGTGCCGATGAACGAACTCCTCGCCTCGTGCTCCGCGATCGTGCACCAGGGCGACGGCGCGACGATCGGCAGCGCGGTCGTGCACGGCGTCCCGCAGCTGGTCATCCCGGACGCCACGTGGAGCGAACGCTGCTCGGCGGTGGCTCAGGCGAAGCGCGGCAACGGTTTGCTGGTGGACCTCGGGGACGTGACGCCCTCCAGGGTCCGCGCGGGAGTGTGCCGCTTGCTGGAAGAACCGTCCTTTCGCGAATGCGCGCTCGAAGTGCGCGACGAAATGCTGGCGACGCCCACACTCGACGACCTCGTACCGGAACTGGAACGGATGGCGCGATGCCCGTGACGCGGCCGCCGACCATGCGGGCGATCGGGTTTCTCGTGCTGAGCCTCCCGATCCGGCTCGTCGCGTTCGTGCTGATCCTGGTGACCATGCTGGTCGGCGTCGCGACGACGATGCTGTGGATCGGCATCCCGGTCCTGCTGGTCGCGACCTCGCTGATGCGTTCGTATTGCGCCTTCGAACGACGCTGGGCACGCCAGATGCTCGGCGTCGCGATCGCCGAACCGGCCCGCCGGCCACCGGCCGGACCGGGCATGCTCGCGGTGTGGCAGGCGCGGTTGCTCGACGCCGCCACGTGGCACGAGTTCGCCTTCGTGCTCATCGCTTTTCCGTTGGGCATCGTGGAATTCGTGGCGGGCGTCGTGTCCATCGCAGCACCTCCTTTCGGGATTTTCGTGGCACCGCGCATCGGGGCGGTGCACGGCGAGCTGGCGACGTCGTTCCTCGGCCCGAACCGCACCGCGCAACTGGAAGCGCGCACGCAGCAGCTGCGGAACTCCCGAGCACGCGGAGTCGACGCGGTGGAGGCCGAACGGCGCCGGATCGAACGAGACCTGCACGACGGCGCGCAGCAGCGGCTGGTGTCCGTCGCGATGAGCCTGGGCCGCGCCCAGCTCAAACTCGATCTCGACGACCCGACCGCGGTCCGCGAACTCATCGGAGCCGCGCACGCTGACGCCAAACTCGCTGTCTCGGAGTTGCGTGACCTCGCGCGCGGCATCTACCCGCCGGTGCTCCAGGATCGCGGCCTGGACGCAGCGTTGTCTTCTCTTACCGCAAGAATGCCTATCCCTGTTGAGGTCGAGGTTACCGTACAACCCCGGCCGCCCGCACCTGTCGAGACGACGACTTATTTCATCGTGAGCGAAACGCTCACCAACGTGACCAAACATTCCGGCGCCGACCGCGCGTCCGTGCGAGTGACCCGTGACGACGACACCGTAGTCGTCGAGATCACCGACAACGGCCACGGCGGCGCCTCGATGCGCCCCGGCGGCGGCCTGGCCGGATTGGCCGACCGCGCCGCCACGATCGACGGCGTGCTCACCGTCGTCAGCCCCGCCGGCGGCCCCACCGTCGTGCGGGCCGATCTGCCCGTCCGCTGGTGAATCCTGTTGTGGAGGCAAGAGAAATGCGCGTCGTGATCGCGGAAGACTCGGTGCTGTTGCGCGCCGGGGTGCAAAGCCTGCTCGCGGACGTCGGCATCGAAACCGCCGCCGCGGTCGACAACGGCGACGATCTGCTGGTGGCCATCCGAGACCACCGCCCCGACCTGGTCATCGCCGACGTCCGCATGCCGCCGACGTTCACCGACGAGGGCCTGCGCGCGGCTTTGGCCGCCCGCAAGGAAATCCCCGGCCTGCCGGTGCTGGTGGTGTCGCAGTACGTCGAAGGAAGCTATGCGGTGGACCTGATCGCGGAAGGCACGTCCGGCGTCGGCTATCTGCTGAAGGAACGAGTCGCCGACGTCGCCGACTTCCTGGAAGCAGTCCGCCGCGTCGCCGGCGGCGGTTCAGCCATCGACCCGGACGTCGTGGCACAGATGCTGTCCCGCAGCCGGGATCCGCTGGAGGCGTTGACCGCACGGGAAACCGAGGTGCTCGCCCAGATGGCGCAAGGCCTGTCGAACACGGCCATCGCCAAGGCTTTGGTGGTGACGCAGGGAGCGGTGGAAAACCACATCAGCAACATCTTCGCGAAGCTGGGCCTGGAGGCCAGCCGGGACCAGAACCGCCGCATCCGCGCCGTCCTGACCTACCTGGACAGCACCGCGGTCCACGCCTGATTCACCGGATCGATACCGTGCAAATGTTCGAGCGGCGGCGGTAGCTTGGGGATATGGATCTTGGACCTGTTCCCCTGTCGTCCGTTGTGGACGAAGTAGTCGTTCTCTTGTGGCGCAAGACTTCTGTCACTCGCGCTGCCGCCACTCGCACCTCTGCCACCCGCCGCCGATCGCTCCTGCCTTCCAGCTCAGCCCTTCGCCCGAGCCGGCTGTTCCGAAGACGCGCATTCCGCGCAGCTGCCGAAACCGGAACCGCGGTGCTGCGAAAAGCCCGCATCGCACTGCGTCGATGCGGGCCCCGCTCCCTCACACTATGGACGGGGCAAGCTACCGCGCCCGCCAGCTCGTCGCCGGAACAAACCTTGCCAACGGTTGCCGAGGTGACGGCACAGCAGTTTCCTCGCGCCCAGCCCCCGCTGCCTGACCGACAGCCGCCAATGCCACCAGCAGCGCAGCCACTTCAACGTCGTCCGGGTTCCCGCGCACCACACGTACTGCGGGCGCTACCACTGCAGCGCGCTGTTCACCGCACGCCCCAACAGCTTCCGCACCAACCACACCCGCAGACGCTGTCACCGCGTCACGCCGTTCACCTCGCCCCCCAACAGCTTCCCCACCAGCCACACCCGCAGACGCCGCCAGCGAATCACCCCGCTCGCCTCGCCCCCCAACAGCTTCCCCACCAGCCACACCCGCAGACGCCGCCAGCGAATCACCCCGTTCGCCACGCACCCCAACAGCTTCCCCACCAGCCACACCCACAGACGCCGCCAGCGAATCACACCGTTCCTCACGCGCAGAAGCAACCTCCAGGCCAACAGCTTCCCGCGACGCCGCAGGAAGCTTCGTCCTGGCCGCACCTGCGCCCCTTGCCGCCTCGCACCGGTCACCGCGCGTCCCGGCAGCCCGGCCCAAACCACCCGGCACCCCGCCGGGCTCGCCCCGCGCACCCGACTCGCCAACCGAGGCAAGAACCTCCGATCCCGCCCCCAGATCCGCCGCCTCCATCACATCCCCCGTACCTAGACGCGCGACCCGGACCCCCATCACATCGGCGGGTTCCCGTGCTTGCGCGCCGGAACCTCGGCGTGCTTGGCCCGCAACATCGCCAGCGACCGGATCAGCATCTCCCGCGTCCGGCCGGGCTCGATCACGTCGTCGACCAGTCCGCGTTCAGCCGCGTAGTACGGATGCATCAGCTCGGTCTTGTACTCCTTGATCTTCTGCCGCCGCACCGCCTCCGGGTCGTCGGCCGCGTTGATCTCGCGACGGAAGATCACATTCGCCGCACCCTCGGCACCCATCACCGCGATCTCGTTCGTCGGCCAGGCGAGCGAAACGTCCGCGCCGATCGACCGCGAATCCATCACGATGTACGCGCCGCCGTAGGCCTTCCGCAGGATCACCTGCACCCGCGGCACTGTCGCGTTGCAGTAGGAGTACAGCAGCTTCGCACCGTGCCGGATGATACCGCCGTGTTCCTGGTCCACCCCGGGCAGGAAGCCGGGCACGTCGACCAGCGTCACCAGCGGGATGTTGAACGCGTCGCAGGTTTGCACGAACCGCGCGGCCTTCTCGCTCGCCTCGATGTCGAGCACGCCGGCGAGCGTCGCAGGCTGGTTCGCCACGATCCCGGCCACGTGCCCGTCGAGCCGGGCCAGTGCGCACACCACGTTCGTCGCCCACCCGGCGTGTACCTGAAGAAACTCGCCGTCATCGACGATTTTCTCGATCACCGCACACATGTCGTACGCGCGGGCCGCGTCGGTCGGCACCACCTCAAGCAGTTCGTCCGTGCGGCGGTCCGCCGGATCGGCCGTCGGCTCCACCGGCGGCACCTCGTTGTTGTTGGACGGCAGCAACGAAATCAGGTACCGCACATCCTCAAGACAGCTGGGTTCGTCGTCATAGACGAACGCGGCGACCCCCGATGTCGAGGCGTGCACGTCCGCGCCGCCAAGACCGTTCTGGGTGATCTCCTCGCCGGTCACCGCGTGCACCACGTCCGGGCCGGTGATGAACATCTGCGAGGTTTCGCGCACCATGAACACGAAATCCGTCAACGCGGGCGAATAGGCGGCGCCGCCCGCGCACGGGCCGAGCATCACCGAGATCTGCGGAATGACCCCCGAAGACCGGGTGTTGCGCTGGAAAATGCCGCCGTACCCGGCGAGCGCCGTCACGCCCTCTTGAATCCGCGCACCGGCACCGTCGTTGAGCGACACCAGCGGAGCACCGGCCGCCGCGGCGAGATCCATCACCTTGTGGATCTTCTGTGCGTGCGCCTCGCCGAGCGCGCCGCCGAAAATGCGGAAGTCGTGGGCGTACACGAAAACCGTGCGTCCGTACACCGTTCCCCAGCCGCACACCACGCCGTCCGAGTACGGCTTGCGGTGTTCGAGGCCGAAACCCGTCGCGCGATGCCGACGCAAGGACTCGATCTCGGTGAACGAACCCGGGTCGAGAAGCAGTTCGACGCGCTCGTGCGCGGTCAGCTTGCCGCGATCGTGCTGCCGGGCGGTCGCGGCGTCGTCGGGACCGCGGCGTGCGGCTTCCTTGATCTCCCGCAGTTCCTCGAGTTTGCTGTCGAATCCGACCGCCAGTGCCTCAGACATGCGCGCGCCCCTTGTCGACAAGCCGATCGGTCAAGTGCCGGAGAATCACGTCCTGGTGGCGGGTCAGGAAGAAATGCCCGCCGGCGAGCGGAACCAGCTCGAAGCCCGCCGAGGTGTGCTCGCTCCACGACCGGACCTCGTCGACCGAGGCGACCGGGTCGGCGGTACCGGTGAACGCGACCACCGGGGCGGCCAGCGGCGGGCCCGGCTGATACCGGTAGGTCTCCACGGCACGATAGTCGTTGCGCACCACGGGAAGGATCATCCGCACGACGTCGTCGTCGCCGAGCAGGTCCATTTCGGTGCCGCTCAACCGGCGCAGTTCGTCGATCACGCCGTCGTCGGTGCGGGTGTGCACGTTCTCGTTGCGATGCCGCGACGGGGCCCGGCGGCCGGAGACGAAGAGCGTGTGCACTTCGGTGCCCGCGGCCTCCAGCCGCCGGGTCACCTCGAAGGCGATCATTCCGCCCATGCTGTGCCCGAAGAGCGCGAGCGGCCGGTCGTCGCGGCCGCGCAGCAGCTCGGCGATCCGGTCGGCCAGCGCATCGATGGTGGTCAGGAACGGTTCGTGCCGCCGGTCCTGGCGCCCCGGGTACTGCACCGCCAGTACCTCGATGTCCGGCGTCAGCGCCCGCGAAACCGGGAAGTAGAACGGAGCCGAACCTCCGGCGTGCGGCAGGCACACCAGCCTTGCCTTCGCCTCGGGCGACGTGTGGAAGCGGCGAAACCAGCTGTCCTCGTCAGAATTCGCACTACCCGTCATGTCGTCCCACCGCCTTTCCGACGTCTGCGCCGGGACGACCCGGCCACGGATCCTTCTTCGCCGACCCACGGTAACCGCGCCCACCGCGCGCAACGACCCCTAGCTCCCCCTAGATCCACAATGGACAGTCCCACCCGCTCCCCAGCCCGGAAGGATCCTTTCGATGCAGCCGACGTTCGTCCTCGTCCCCGGCTCCCACGCCACCGGACGCTGCTTCACCGCGCTCCAGCGCGAACTGGCCCTGCGCGGCCACCGCAGCCTGGCCGTCGACCTCCCCGGCCACGGCAGTGCTGGCTTCTCCGTCGCCTACCAGGCGCAAGACCACGCAGCCTTCGCCGAAGAACCGTCACCGATGGCTGGCATCACGCACGCCGACAACGTCGCGCACGTCATCGACCTCGTCCGCCGCGTACGCGAACACGGTCCCGTCGTCCTCGTCGGCCACAGCCGGGGCGGCTTCACCGTCACGAGCGTCGCCAACGCGGTGCCAGATCTGCTGGCCCGAACCGTCTATATCGCTGCCTGGTGTTGCGTCACCGGCACCGCGGCCGACTACCTCGCCACCCCAGCCTTCAGCGCACCCGACACCGGGCTGGTCCCCGTCGTCGGCCCGGAACGCCTGGGCGCCGTCCGGATGAACTGGCGCACCACCGATCCCGCGCACCTGACCGCGCTCAACCGGGACTGGACCGCCGACGGCACCGACGCAGAGGTCGTCGCTTTCACCTCGGCCCTCGACCCCGACGAATCGCGGGACGCCGGTACCGACCTCGTCGACCCAGCTGCCTGGGGCAGGGTCCCGCACACCTACGTCCGGCTGACCGAGGACGCGAGCATGCCCCTCGCGCTGCAGGACCACTTCATCGAAGAAGCCGACGCTCTGACCTCCGACAACCCCTTCGACGTCCACTCGCTGCCGGTCGGCCACATCGACCCGCTGCTCCGCTCGACGGGCCTCGCCGAAATCCTCGCCGGAACCGCCGACTACAGCGAGGGGGCCCGGTAGACACCGAACTGCATCTCGCGGGCGAGCCGGAACCCCAGCTTCTCGTACAGCCGGATCGCGCCGGTGTTCGTCTCGGCCGCGTGGAGAAACGGCCGCTCCCCGCGCTCCCGGATCCCCGCGGCCACCGCCAGGACCAGCCGGGCCGCCAGGCCCTGCCCTTGGAACGCCGGGTCCGTGCACACCGCGCTGATCTCCGTCCATCCCGGCAGGTGCATCCGCTCGCCTGCCATCGCCACCAGCGCTCCGTCGCGGCGGATGCCCAAGTAGGCGCCCAGAGCGATCGTCCGGGGCAGGAACGGGCCAGGCTTCGTCCGCGACACCAGATCGAGCATCTCCGGCACATCCGCGTCGGTCAGCCGCACCGCTTTCGGATCGGCGGCAGCCGGGGCGGCCGAACCGTCCATCTGCACACCGGCGAGCTCGGCCTCCACCGTCCAGTCCGCGGGCGGCGGCGTCCCGACGCGGCCGACCACGACTGTCGACGCGCCCGGCCCGGCGAGGTCGGCGATGTCGTGCCACACGTGTTCGTCCGGCTGGTCCGGCACGGCGAGGAACGGAGAGACATCCACCGGATACCGCAGCACCTGGCCCTTCTGCTCCGCGAACGACGCGTGCGGGCCGCTCAGCGCGGCCCAAGCGGGGTTTTCGAGCGGGGACGTGCTCATTCTCGCCTGCCATTCCAATCCGGGGTGCTCAACCAGAATGCGTGCCCCGGCCGGGGCCCGGCCACTGCCTCCCACATGGTGAGCGGCCGAGGACCGCAGCTGTCCGCAATCCGCCATAACGTCACCGCCATCACCGACGAAGGGACCTCGATGAGCACCGTCGACCGCAACCAGCCGCTCGGCACCCCGACCTGGATCGACCTCGCCGTGCCGGATCTGGACCGCGCGCAGCGCTTCTACGGCGCCGTCCTCGGCTGGACCTTCGACGGCGGCCACTGCCTGCTGCGCGACCTCCCCGTCGCGGGCCTGCGCCCAGCAGCCGACCCCCGGCCAGCCTGGACCGTCTGCTTCGCGACCGACGATTGCGACGGCACCGCGAAAGCCGTCGCCGCCGCGGGCGGCAAGCTCCTCGACCAGCCGCACGACGACGGAGAGCACGCCCGCGTCGCCGTCGCGGAAGACCCGACCGGCGCGCGGTTCGGGCTCTGGCAAGGCCGCAAGCTCCCCGGTGCCCGGCTCGTCAACGAACCCAGCACCCTGCTGCGCAACGACCTCGTCACCCCAGCGCCCAAGCCAGCACGTGACTTCTACTGCGAGGTCTTCGCCTTCGCCCTCGACGGCAACGACGACCTGTCCGGCGTCGACTTCACCTTCCTCCGTCGCCCGGACGGCCACGAAATCGGCGGCATCATCGGCGACCCGTCGGCCGCGGCACCGGCGTGGGGCACCCTGTTCCTCGCCACCGATGCCGACGCGGCAGGCGCGCGGGCGGTCGAGCACGGCGGTGAGATCGTCGAGGCACAGGACAGCCCGTACGGACGCATGGTGACTATCAAAGATCCGTTCGGCGCGGAGTTCGTCCTTGGCTCCTGAACCCGGCCCTGCTGAACCGGTGCTAGAACAGGACAGGTGGACCTCGAAACCCTCCCCGGCGCGACGCTGCTCCCCGCGACCCCCGACGACGCCGCCGAACTGATGGTGCTCCAGCGGTGTTGCTGGGTACAGGAAGCCCTGCTCAACAACACCCTGGAGCATCCCGCACTGACCGAAGACCTCGCCGAGGTCCGCGAGGCGATCACGACCTGGCGCAGCTGGGTCGTCCGGCAAGGACACCGGCTCGTCGGCGCGGTCCGCGCCCGCACAGTCGAGGACGGCGGCTGGGAAATCGGCCGCTTGATGGTCGCGCCGGATCTGGCGGGACACGGCCTCGGGCGGCTCCTGCTGGCGCACGCCGAGCGGCACGCGCCGCCGGAGACGAAGCAGTTCGTCCTCTTCACCGGTGCGTCCAGCGAACGCAACATCGCCCTCTACGAACGGGCCGGGTACCGCCGCGCGCCGCTGCCGTTCGAAGCGACCGGGGTCTACCAGCTCGCGGTCTACCTGGTCAAAGCGGCCTGACGGAGGCTCACAGCTCGTCGAAGACCAGGACGGTGTGCGTCGAGAGCACGTCCGGCATGTTCTGCAGCCGCTCGAACACCAAGTCCCGCAGGCTGTCCGCGTCGCGGGTCCGCACGAACAGGATCAGGTCGTTGTCCCCGGACACCAGCCCGCCGTGTTCGATTTCCGGGATGTGCTTGAGTTCCGCGCTCACCGTGCGCCACGAGTTCTGCGTGACCTTCAAGTACACGTACGCCGCCAGGCCCTGCCCCATCCGGCGTGGATCGGTGACCGCCGCGTATCCCGTGATCACTCCCTCGCGGTGCAGCCGCTCCACCCGCGTGTAGCAACCGGCCCGCGAAATGTGCGCGCGTTCGGCGAGGGCGCGCATCGAGGCACGGCCGTCTTTCTTCAGCTCGGCGATCAGTTTCAGATCGACCTCGTCCAGCGCCGCTGCCATTTGTCCACCCGGCTGGGACATCCGCGTCACCTCGCAAGCCAATCGTCCAACCATAGCCCGTCAACCAGGCCATCATTCCACAGTTATCCGTCAAGTCTGGATCCTTGATCGCCCGACAGCGAGTATCAGGGCCTACTCGTCTTCGTCGATGGGAGCTGTCGGTGACCACTACGGAACGCACTGCCGCGTCCTGTTTCCTGCCCAGCGACGAGCCGCTCGGCCTCGTGACCGCAGACGGCACGCCTGCGCCCGACCCGGCGCTCGCGATGCCCGCGGACGACGTCCTCCTCCGCCTGTACCGCGGCATGGTTTCCGGACGCCGCTTCGACACCCAAGCCACCGCGCTCACCAAACAGGGCCGGCTCGCGGTGTACCCGTCGGCGCGCGGGCAGGAGGCCGCCGAGATCGGCTCGATCCTCGCGCTTCGCCCGCAGGACTGGCTCTTCCCCACCTACCGCGACTCCATGGCCGTCGTCGCGCGCGGCGTCGACCCGGTCGAGGTCCTCACGCTGTTGCGCGGCGACTGGCACTGCGGCTACGACCCGTACCGCGCCAACGTCGCCCCGCAGTGCACGCCGCTCGCGACCAACACGCTGCACGCGGTCGGCTTCGCGCACGCTGCGCGTGTGAAGGGCGAGGACACGGTCTCGCTCGTTCTCGTCGGTGACGGCGCCACCAGTGAAGGCGACACGCACGAAGCGCTGAACTTCGCCGCCGTCTGGAAGGCACCGGTGGTCTTCCTCGTGCAGAACAACGGCTACGCCATCAGCGTCCCGCTCGCGAAGCAGACCGCTGCACCTTCGCTCGCGTACAAGGGCGTCGGCTACGGCATGCCCTCCGTACTCGTTGACGGCAACGACGCTGCCGCCGTACACGCTGTCGTTGAGCAGGCTGTCGCACGCGCTGCAGCTGGCGAAGGGCCGACACTCATCGAAGCTGTCACCTACCGTATGGAGTCGCACACCAATGCCGACGACGCGACGCGCTACCGCGAAAAGGCCGAAGTGGAGCAGTGGCGCACGCGCGACCCGATCAGCCGCCTCAAGCAGTACCTCACCGACCGTGGCCTCCTCGACGACAAGGCGCAGCAGGAGATCGACGCGCGCGCCGAAGAGGAAGCAGCGGCGTTGCGCGAGCGGATGAACGTCGACACCAAGCTCGACCCGGCGGATCTCTTCCGGCACGTCTACGCCGAACCGACCGCCGCGTTGCGCCAGCAGGCCGCCGAACTGGCGCACGAGAGCACCGAGGACCAGGCATGACCGCCACTCTGGACACGACGCTGTCCCTCGCCGGGGCGCTCAACCGCGCTCTCGCCGACGCACTCGCCGAGGACGAGCGCGTGCTCGTCTTCGGCGAAGACGTCGGCACGCTCGGCGGCGTTTTCCGCGTCACCGACGGGCTCGCCGCGCGTTTCGGCGACGCTCGCGTCTTCGACTCGCCGCTCGCCGAATCGGGCATCGTCGGCACCGCGATCGGGATGGCGATGAACGGCCTCCGCCCGGTGATCGAGATGCAGTTCGACGCGTTCGCCTACCCCGCGTTCGAGCAGATCACCAGCCACCTCGCCAAACTCCGCAACCGCACCAAGGGCCAGGTCGAACTGCCCGTGGTGATCCGCGTGCCCTACGGCGGCGGCATCGGCGGCGTCGAGCACCACTGCGACTCGTCCGAGGTCTACTACACGCACACGGCCGGCCTGCGCGTCGTCACCCCGGCCACACCGGATGACGCCTACACCCTGCTGCGCGAAGCGATCGACAGCCCGGACCCGGTCATTTTCCTGGAACCCAAGCGCCGGTATTGGGAAAAGGGCACCGTTGACCCGCAACGCCGTTCACCCGGTCTCGACAAAGCGGTAGTTCGACGCGAAGGCAGCGACGTCACCCTCATTTCCTATGGCGGCGCTCTCGGCACAACTCTCGAAGCTGCCGAAGCGGCCGCCGAAGAGGGCTACCGCGCCGAAGTGATCGATCTGCGCAGCCTCGCGCCATTCGACCTGGAAACGGTCGCCGCGTCGGTGCGGCGCACCGGTCGCGCGGTCGTCGTGCACGAGGCGAGCCGATTCTGCGGTTACGGCGCCGAGGTCGCCGCACAGCTGTCCGAGCACTGCTTCCATTACCTGGAAGCGCCGGTCTTGCGCGTCGCCGGATTCGACATTCCTTATCCCGCACCGAATCTGGAACAGCACCACCTGCCGGGTGTCGACCGGATCCTGGACGCGATCGAACGCCTCCAGTGGGACGACGCGGCACCGCTCGACGGGGAGAAGTGATGGCCGTCTTCAAGCTGCCGGACCTCGGCGAAGGCCTCACCGAGGCGGAAATCGTCGCGTGGCACGTCGCGGTCGGAGACACCGTGACCGTGGACCAGACCGTCGTGGAGGTCGAGACCGCGAAGGCGAGCGTCGAGGTCCCAGTACCGTTCGCGGGCCGAGTCGCGACGCTGCACGGAGCAGCGGGCGAAGTGCTGGCCGTCGGCAGTCCGTTGATCACTGTGGACAGTGCCGCGGACTTCACGGAACCCGGCGTCGTGACGCCGGAGGGCAGCGGGAACGTCCTGATCGGATACGGCACCAGCCAAACCCGCACTCGGCGCGCGCGGCGGTCGCGCGGCAGCAAGGCGCCAGCGACCGCCCCCGCTCCAGCGCCGAAGTCCGCTTCGGACCGCATCCGCGTAGTGTCCCCGCTGGTCCGCCGTCTCGCCCGCGAGTCCGGAGTAGACCTTCACGCGCTCACCGGAACCGGCACCGGCGGCATCGTGAGCCGCGCCGACGTCGAGCGCGCGATCGCCGCTGCCGAGACCCCAGCGGTCCCGGCATCGGACGAGCAGCGAATCCCCCTGCGCGGCCTGCGCAAAACCGTCGCCGACAAGCTCGCCCGCTCCCGTCGCGAGATCCCCGAGGCGACCGTCTGGGTGGACGTCGACGCGACCGAACTGCTGCAGCTGCGCACCGCGCTCAACAGCGATCCGCACGCCTCGAAGATCAGCCTGCTCGCGCTCGTCGGCCGATTCGCCGTCGCGGGCCTGCGCCGGTTCCCCGAACTGAACGCGCATCTGGAAGGCGACGAGATCGTCATCCCGTCCGCCGTGCACCTCGGCTTCGCCGCGCAGACCGACCGCGGCCTGGTCGTCCCGGTGGTCCAGAACGCGCACCAGCACACCCTGGAAGACCTTTCCGCCGCGCTCGCCGATCGCACCGAACAGGCCCGCGCCGGACGCCTCGCTCCGGCCGATCTCACCGGCGGCACGTTCACCGTGAACAACTACGGCGTGTTCGGAGTGGACGGTTCGGCCGCCATCATCAATTACCCCGAGGTGGCGATCCTCGGCGTCGGCCGGATCATCGACCGGCCGTGGATTGTGGACAGTCAGGTCACCGCCCGCAAGATCACCGAGCTGACGCTGGCGTTCGACCACCGCGTCTGCGATGGCGCCACCGCGGGTGGATTCCTCCGTTTCGTCGCCGACTGCATCGAAAACCCCGTACGGCTGCTGCGCACTCTCTGAGGACGGTCAGGCTGGCAGCTCTGCCAGCCTTTCCGTTTTCGCCCACACATTCCGCTTCAAGACGATCCGGAACACCGCCCGCCACGTCGCCAGCACGCCGAGCAACAGGAACGCCGGGTAACACAATCCGGCCAGCAACGCCCGGTGCGGGGGTTCGTCGCGCAACCGGGCAAAGTAGACGATCGCCCACATGATACCGGGCAGCAGCAACGCGGCCAGCCACCATGCCACTGCCTGTGCCAGGTTTCCGGTCTCCGCGACCAGACCGCCGAGTGTGTTCCCGGTCAGCAATGCCGCCGGCACAATCACCAGCAGCGCCGCGGCGATCAACGACAGCGGAACAGTCAGCCACGGCACGACCAAGTAGACCAGGAAGTCGAACAAGCCGGTCCCGGCAATGAATCGAGAGGTCGCGAGACTGCGCAAATGCCGTGAGCACTGGAGGTTTCCCTGTGCCCACCGGGTCCGCTGCCGCAGCAGGCGGCGCGCGTCCTCCAGTCCCTGCTGAGTCACCCAAGCCCGTTGCGTGTACCGGATCCGCACCCCGGCCAGATGCAACCGCAGGCCCAGTTCAAGATCCTCGACCAGGCAGTCGCTCCACGGCGACGGCCCGAACTTCCGCAACACCGACAGTCGCGTGAACTGCCCGTTGCCGCCCATCCCGACGCTGCCGAGCACGTCCCGCAACGACTGCGCAGCGTCCGCGATCGCGCCGAACTCCAAGTCCTGCAACAACGCCAGCAACCGGTGTCTATTGTGGATCCGCACCCGGCACTGCACCGCACCAACGCCGCGGCTGCGCAGCATCGCCGCCACCTCCGTGAGCAATCCCGTGCTACCGCGCCCGTCACCGTCGATGATGCCCACGACCGTCTGGGAACCAGTGCCCTCCCGCTCAGCGATAGCGTCGACGTAGCGGTAACCCGCGTTGAGCGCCTCGCCCTTTCCCTGTCGTGCCTGGGGCAGGTCACGCCGCAGCACATGCAGCCGATCATCAGCGATGCCCGCGACAATCTCCGGCGTGGCGTCATCAGATCCATCATCGATCACCAGCACTCGCACCGGAGTTTCCGGACTGCCCAGGCGCAACGCGTTCCGCACTGTGTTGGCGATAACGCGTTCTTCGTTCAGCGCCGGAATGACAATCCAGAACAACAATGGACGCGAAGCACGTTCAGTCGCGGGCCGGGGCGCGCGCCAGGCGAAAGCCGCCAGTACCAGGTTGTGGACCGGCCACCAGCACAGCAACAGCACGAACCACCACGGCTGCGTCATGCCGCGTGCCGCCCCCGGGAACTGCTGGCATGCAGCCGGACCGAACGGACCGTGAACGCCATCGCGACGAATCCGGCCACTGACAGGACCACCCACAGCACCCCGTGGAACGGCACGAAACCGATCGCGGCGGCGGACACGACCGCGGGAGCGACCCGGGTGACAGACATTTCTTTTCCTTCCAGAAGAAACTCAAGCAGCGGCAGCGGCCGGGGAAACGAAGCGATAGCCGAGCCCCTCGATCCCTTCGACCACCTTCCGAAGGTCGCCGATGCCGAGAAACGGGTGATAGTAAAAACCGACGACGCTGTCGGTCACCACGCGATGGGTTTTCGCGTCGGCCAGGATGTCGTCGGCGGTGCGGGCGGCATGCTGGTTGAACTTGGCCGGAGCCACGTTCCCGACGTTCTCCGGCACCACGACAGTCCCGTATACGTCGCGGACCGGATACGGGAAGAACTGGCCGTATACCTCGCGATAGGACACGTCGGTCCGTCCACATTGGCCGCCGTCGCACTGACCGGCGTAGTAACTGCCCCGGTCGTACCGCATCGGGAAGACCCGGCCCGCCTCCTGATAGTCCACAACGGACCCGCCGTAATGCGGGAACTCGAACGCGTCCGGCCGCGGCAGCCCGACCCGGTCGAACTCGGCGAGCCCGGTCGCGACGCGACCGCGGAACCACTCCGGCGAATCCTCCGGGACCGGTCCGCTGAGGCGCACGTTGTCCCGGTGGTCGACCGTCGCACGATAGAACTCGTAGTCCGCGGCGCTGGTCCCTGAGTACGGGTTGTCCGTCTCGTCGTACTGGTGACTGTAGCCGTGCATCACCAAGGTTCCGCCCCGCGCGAGCGCATCACGCAGTGCCGCAACGAGTTCCGGACTGTCCACCAGACGCGTGAACGTCGGCTTACCGCCATTCGCCGCACCACGCGGATCCGCGTAGTACGGGTACACCGCCAACGAGAACGGCACACCGCGCCCGCTGAGGTAGTCGGTGATCGCCCGGACTTCGGCAGGCGGCGTACGCGGACCGATGTCCTCGATCCGCACGAGCGCACGTCGACGTGCCGGAGCCTCCGGCGCGAGCACGCCAAGGAGGATGTCCGCAGCCGCCAGATAACGATCGCCCGCGCTGACGTACGAATACGGCACTTCGGCGAGATAGGTGAAGGATCCACTGTGGACCGCCCACGGCGACACCACTCTCTCCGCAGACTTCGCCCGCGCCAGCACGTTCGCCTTTGGCGAGGTCACCCGCACTCCCACGACATCGACGCCGGCATTGGGGTCACGCCGCAGGTCAGTGTCCCGATAGGACACGGTCGTGACTTTGTCCTCCCGGAACGGAGCCCACGTCCAACCCCACTTTTCGGCGAGTGCGGGCGCGTGCTCGAACAACTGCCAGATGTTGCTGCCCATCCACACCACCGGCAGCCGGGTCCGGCTCAGGTCGTCCAGCAACGCGGGCGGGAGCTGCGCGTCGTAGACCGTGCCGACGTAGACGACCGCCTGGTACTCGTTCAGCTCGCCGCGGCGGTAGTCAGCCGCAGGCAGCATTCGCCAAGCAGTAGAACGGGAAACCAGGTTCGCCGTCTGAATCGCGTTGGCCTGCGCCTCCTCGGCGACCTGCGTCGCGGGCGGACTCGGCCGCAACCGCCGCCCGTCGTCGAAGAGCACCAACGTGCGCCGGTCGGCGCGCCCGCCGGGACCGGCCAGGCCGATTTTCGGCTGCCGCAGAACCGGGTCGATCGGCGAGGCCGCTTCCGAACCGGAACCGTCGTCCGAGACCACCACGACGATCCCGCCCACCAAGCTCGCCACCGCGACGACCATGATCCCGAGCCGTAACCACGCCGGGAACCGTTGGCTCACTGCACGACCTCAGCCTGCTCCGGGACGAACGGTTCCGGCGCTTCAGCGGTCAGGCCGAGCAGCCAGGCCACCGCCTGCTCAGTGCGCTCCGCGGCCCGGCCGTCGCCGAACGGATTGGCGCGCGTGCTCATCGCCGCCCGCTGCGCCGGATCGGCCAACAGCCTCGACGCGGTGTCCACGATCAGCTCGGCATCCGTACCGACGAGTATCACACAACCGGCGTTGACTGCTTCCATCCGTTCCGTCGTGTCCCTCAGCACCAGCACCGGCACCTTGAATGTCGGCGCTTCCTCTTGAATACCACCGGAATCCGACAGCACGAGCGAACTCGCCGCGATCGCCGCCGCGGTCTGTTCA
The DNA here is from genome assembly GCF_900115345.1 of Amycolatopsis rubida. GTDB lineage: Bacteria > Actinomycetota > Actinomycetes > Mycobacteriales > Pseudonocardiaceae > Amycolatopsis > Amycolatopsis rubida. The sequence goes on from NZ_FOWC01000002.1 coordinate 369,582, forward strand.
TACGGCAACGCCGGGGTAAGCACCACGCGCGGGTGACCAGCCAGCGCCTCAAGCACTGCCTCTTGCACAGCCGGGTTCGGATGTACCGGCAGCAACACGCGAACGTCCGGATGCCGCGCCAGCAGAGTGTCCACAGCGGACAGAATGCGCGTCAGCGGCGCGCCCCACGACTCCCGGCGATGTGCAGTCACCAGAACCAACCGGCACTCGCCCCGCGTCGCCGACTCGACCACCTCGGAAACCGCACTGTCGGCAAAGGACACTCCCCGATCCGTGACCCGGGAAATCGCGTCCACCACAGTGTTTCCCGTGACCAGGAGAACGCTGTCGTCAATGCTCTCGGTACGCAGGTTCCGCGCGGCCGCCGGGGTCGGGGCCAGGTGCAGGCTCGCGGTCTGCGTGACCAGCCGCCGGTTCAGCTCCTCCGGGAACGGCGACCGCAGATCGAACGAGCGCAGCCCGGCTTCCAGGTGCACCACAGGAATCTTGCGCCAGAACGCGACCAGCGCACCGGCCACTGTGGACGTCGTGTCGCCCTGCACGAGCACCGCCGCGGGCGGGCGCTGCGCGGCGAGCGCGTCGAGACCGGTCACCAGCTGCGAGAACAACTCGGGCTGACCGCCCTCGACCCGGTTCAGGGTGAGCCGCAGGTCCGGGGTCAGCGAGAACGCGGCGAGCACCTGATCGACCAGTTCGGGATGCTGCCCGGTCGCGACGAGCACCGGGTCCAGCCGTCCGGACCGGCGCATCTCCTGCACGACCGGCGCCATTTTGATGGCCTCCGGCCGGGTCCCGGCAATCAGCCAGACCACCGGTGCGTCACCCCGGGTCATCACGGAACTCCATTTCAGCGAGAGCGGACGCGATCCGGGAAACAGTCCCTGGATCGCGCCGACCACGCTAATTGCGGCATCCGGAATCGACCTCACCCGCGCGGGTCAAAATCACCGTCAGTAGTCGCCGTCACAAGTCGTCAAGAAGACACCAGAACACTGCTCACCTTGCTTCTAAGCATCTGCTTACTTAGCCGAACACGGTCGCACCAGACACGGCAAGCACACTCCGTAATCTTGCTGGATCGGTTAAGCAACCAGTCCCGGAAAAGGGCACCCGAGTCCTCGGATGCCCTTTTCTGTTCCGCGGTCAAACCGGCGGTATGCCCGACCCGCGATCCTGCTCACCTAGTGGTCCAGACCACCAGGTCAGTGCTTCCCCGGAACGTATTCACCGGGCACCATCCGCGTCGTGACCGCGAACCGGTTCCACGCGTTGATCACCGTGATCGTCGCGATCAGCTGAGCCAGCTCGGCCTCTTCGAAATGCTCGGCGGCGCGGGCGAAGACGTCATCAGGCACGAAGCCGTCGGTGAGCACGGTGACCGCTTCGGTCAGCTCCAGCGCGGCGACCTCCTTCGCCGTGTAGAAGTGCTTCGACTCCTGCCAGGCGGAGAGCTGGATGACGCGCTCGCTCGTTTCGCCGGCGGCCAACGCGTCCTTCGAGTGCATGTCGATGCAGAAGGCGCAGTGGTTGATCTGCGAGGCTCGGATCAGCACCAGCTGCCGCAACGCCGGGTCGAGGCCGTGGCGGGTCGCGGCGTCGAGCCGGATCATCGCCTTGTAGGCCTCGGGCGCCAGTTCCGCCATCTTGAGGCGGGGCGGTGGCACCGGAAGTCGTTCTGTAGTCGTCATAGCTTCGACCCTACGAGCGATTGGCACTCTGTTATGGTCCATTTCCGTGCGTGCGGAGTGGGCCAGTTCGCTGAGTGAAGACCTCCATCTCGACCTGCGCGGGCCTCGCCTGCGCGACGGTCTGATGGAGGCCCTGCGCGACGCCATCCGCACCGGACGACTGGCCCCAGGAGCGAAACTGCCGTCCAGCCGCACGCTCGGCACGGATCTCGGCATCGCCCGGAACACCGTGGCGCAAGCGTATGCGGAACTCGTCGCCGAAGGCTGGCTCACCGCTCGGCAAGGCGCCGCAACCCGGGTTGCCCCGCGCGCCGAGATCGCGCCCGCACCGACTGTGCCGAAGCCCGCGTCGCGACACCGCATCGAGCACGATCTACGCCCCGGCCAACCCGACCTGTCCGCGTTTCCCCGCGCAGACTGGCTTAAAGCCGCGCGCCGCGCACTGGCCGACGCGCCAGACGACGCATTCGGCTACGGCGGTCCGTATGGCCGTCCAGAGCTACGCGAAGCCGTAGCCGCGTACCTCGCCCGTACGCGTGGCGTACGCGCGCACCCGGACCAGATCATGATCTGCACAGGTACGTCGCACAGTCTCATCGTGCTCGCCGAAGTACTGAAGCAACGTGAAACTCAAGCGGTCGCCGTAGAGTCGTACGGCCTGCAGGTACATCGCGCGCATCTCGCCAAGGTCGGCCTCGACACTCCGCAGTTGCCGGTGGACGCCGACGGTGCGATGGTCGAACGCCTCAACGACCTGCCCGGCGTCGGCGCGGTTCTGCTGACGCCGTCGCACCAGTTCCCCACTGGCGTCGCCCTGCATCCGGACCGCCGCGCCGCAGTGGTGGACTGGGCGCGCCGGACTGGCGGCCTGGTGCTGGAGGACGACTACGACGGCGAGTTCCGCTACGACCGCGGCCCGGTCGGCGCGATGCAGGGACTCGATCCGGAGCACGTGATTTACCTGGGCACCACAAGCAAAGCGCTCGCCCCGGGGCTGCGGCTGGGCTGGATGGCGCTGCCGCCGCGGATCGCCAGCGCCGCCGCTGAGATCAAGGGCGAACGCGACCCGTTCTCCGGCGTGCTCGACCAGCTCGCCATGGCCGAATTCATCACTTCGGGCAGCTACGACCGGCACATCCGGGCGATGCGGCTGCACTACCGCCGCCGACGCGACCAGCTCGTCGCGGCGCTGGCCGAGCAGGCACCAAACACCCGGGTGACCGGGCTGGCCGCCGGTTTGCAGGTACTGCTGAACGTCCCGTCCGGCGAGGAGGACGCGGTGGTGCAGGGGTCCGCATGGCAGGGGCTGGCCATGCACGGGCTCGGCGCGTTCCGCCACCCCGACGCGCCCGCGGACCGCGACGCGCTGGTGATCGGCTACAGCACCCCGTCGGCCAGCGCGTGGGCGGGCGCGCTGGCCGCGTTGTGCCGGGTGCTGCCTTAGCTCACTCGACGCCGAGCATGACCTCGGTCGACTTCACCAGCGCGGTGACCGGCTTGCCGACTTCGAGTTCGAGTTCCTCGGCGGCGTCCTTGGTGATCGACGCGACGACGGACTGTCCGCCGTCGAGCTGAACTGTGACCACGGTCATGACCGCACCGGGCTGGACCGCGGACACGGTGCCGGTGAGCTGGTTGCGTGTGGACAGACGCATGGCTGGGAACTCCTTCGAAACTGGACAGAACACGGCCACAGTAAAGGGAAATATCCGGTTTCGCTGGCACCGTCCCTGGCGGTCCGCAGCAGGTGCGGAGGCAGTCACCCGACCGTGCCCGCAGGTGCTGCCCGCCTGCCGGGGGCGTGCCGATTCCGCGTTTTCACAAGTTTGCCGCGCCGCGGAGCGGGTAGCCGAAGTGCGAGGGGCACGAAAGGGAGGACCCGTCGTGAACGACAAAGCCGAGAACAAGGCCGAAGAACTCAAGGGTCGCGCCAAGGAAGCCGTGGGCAACGCCACGGACAACGAGCAATGGCAGGCCGAAGGCAAGGCGGAGCAGGGCAAGAGCAACCTGAAGCAGGCCGCCGAGAAGGTGAAGGACGCGTTCAAGAGCAGCAAGGACTGACGCGACGCCAGCGAAGCCCGGGGCATCCATGCCCCGGGCTTCTTCTTGCCCGCAAACTTGCGTGACAGGCAAACTTTGCGCGATACGCAAGTAACGCGCTACAGTGGCCCCATGACCGAGCGACCGAGCCTGCGAGACCGCCGCCGCCAAGAGACCCGGGTCGACATCTCCTGGGCGGCAGTCCGGCTCACCGTCGAGCGCGGTCTGTCGAACGTGACAATCGAGGACATCGCCCGCGAAGCGGGTGTTTCGCCGCGCACCGTCAACAACTACTTCTCCAGCAAAGCCGAAGCGATCGTCGCGCGGCACCAGGACCGGGCTCGCGGGATCGCTGATCACCTCCGCGCGCGCCCGGCGTCGGAGCCGCTGTGGACCGCGCTGCGGGAAGCGTCGCTAGCGCAGCTCGACGCCGACCGCGGCACCTCCCCCGGCGGCGGGAACGATCCGCAATGGACAGCCGGGGTCCAGGTCATGATCGCCGAACCCGCACTGGCGGGCGAATTCCTCAAAGCCAATGTCGCGGCCGAAGAAGCACTGGCCGAGGCGATCGCGGAACGCCTCGGCGCGGACGTCCACGATCTCCGCGTCCAGCTCATCGCCACCACCGCGGGCGGCGTGCTGCGGGCAGTCATCCAGGAGTGGCTGCGCACCGCCCCGTCCGCGGACTTGACCGCCATCGTGCACCGGGCGTTCGACGCGCTCGCCGAGGTGCTTCCCTGATCCCGCAAGGAGATCTCCATGTCCGACATCGTCATCGCGGGCGCCGGGCCGAACGGCCTGATGCTCGCCGCCGAACTCTGCCTCGCCGGGGTCCGCCCCGTCGTCCTGGAGCGGCTCGCCGAACCTGACGGGCTCCGCCGCGCCAACGGTCTCGTCGGCCAGGTGGTGCCGCTGCTGCACCGTCGCGGGCTGTTCGAGAAGCTCGCCGGGGCCGGCGAACCCACGCCGGCGCCGCGGTTCGTCTTCGGCGCTTTCCCGATCGAATTCGCCGACCTGCCCAGAAATCCGATGTATCTCGTGTCGCGGCCGCAGCACGAGATGGAGCAGATCCTGGCCGGACACGCCGCCTCGCTCGGCGCCGAAATCCGCCGCGGCCACGAAATCACCGGCTTCACCCAAGACGAGAACTCGGTGACCGCGCAGGTGCGGGGACCGGACGGGCCCTACGAGATCGCCGCCGAGTACCTGGTCGGCGCGGACGGTGGACGCAGCACGGTGCGCAAGCTCGCCGGAATCGATTTCCCCGGCGTCACCTGGGACGAAACCGTGTCCCGCAGCGCGAATGTCCGGCTCCCGCGATCCTTCGCCGATCCGGTGACCGGCGGGCTGAAGCTGGCGACCGGCGTCCTCCCGCCGTTCCAGCACCACCGGATGGAAACCGGGTTGTTCGTGTTCGCGCCGTTCGACCCGGCGAACCCGGTGCTGTCGGTCACCGAACACAGCGGTGCCGCCGATTTCGCCGAGGACGATCCGCTGACCATGGAAGAACTGCGCGGGAGCGTGCGGCGGGTGCTCGGGGTCGAGCTGCCGCTCGAACCGCCGTCCGGTCCCGGCCCGTTCCTGCTGCGCAGGCTGTCCGGCGGCAACACCCGGATCGCCGAGACGTACCGGCGGGGCCGGGTGCTGCTGGTCGGCGACGCGGCCCACGTGCACTCCGCGCTCGGCGGCCCCGGGCTCAACCTCGGTCTCCAGGACGCGGCGAACCTCGCGTGGAAGCTCGCCGCGGAGGTGCGGGGCTGGGCTCCGCCTGGGCTGCTCGACAGCTACCAGGCCGAACGCCGCCCGGTGAGCGAGCGCGTCGTGATGCACACCCAGGCACAGAGCGCACTCGTCGCGCCCGGCCCGGAAGTCACCGCGCTGCGCGAGTTCTTCGTCGAACTGCTCGCCTCTCCGGACACGCGGCAGCACATCGCCGACCTGATGTCCGGCGCGGACATCCACTACGGCACCGACCCGAACAGCGGCCGCTGGGCTCCCGACTTGCCGCTTGCCGACCCGGGCCCGCTCACCGCCGCCTACCAAGCGGCGCGCCCGGTGCTGCTGGATCTGACGCCGGGCGCTGTGCTCGCCGACGTGGCCGCGCCATGGGACGACCGCGTGACCACCGTGTCCGCCGCGGCAACTGACGAGGCACCCAGCGCGCTGCTCATCCGCCCGGACGGGTACGTCGCCTGGTCCTCCACCGACGCCGAGCCAGACGTCGAAGCGCTTCGGGCCGCGCTCACGCAGTGGTTCGGCGCACCGGTCAGGTCAGCCGTGTCGTCGCCACGTTGACGAGCGCCCCGGCCGGGAGCGTGCCGTCCGGGGCCACCAGCGACCGGGACGCCACCTTGAACGCGGTCCGCAGCCCCATCAGCTGCGTCTCGTCCAGGGCTTCGACCTGGTAGTAGGTGTCGTGGCAGACCTGCCAGACCGAATCCGGCGCACCGGAGAGGTCCACCAGCAGCTGGTGCCATCCGACCGGTGCGAACCCGGCCGGGCCGAGCAGCGCGTCGAGGCCTTCGCGGGTACGGCTGCGCGGATCGCCGGAGACCGGTACCTGCCGGTCCTCGGCCACCACCGCGAAAAGCGGCCGGGCGACCTTCAGGAACACCTCAAGGGCGTCGGTCCCGCCACCGCCCACACCGATCACGAAGGCGCCGCCGGGCCGCAGCACGCGGGCGGTTTCGGCGATCACCTTCTCGACGTCGGACATGAGCATCAGCGCCATGTGCGACACGACCGTGTCGTAGCTGTCGTCCTCGAACGGCAGCTCCTGCGCACGGCCTGGCCGAAGGTCTGCGTCGGCGAGCCCGGCCCGGCCGCGCGCGAGCTCCAGTTGCTTGGCGGAAAGGTCGATGCCGGCGAGCTTCCCGGTACCGCGACCGGCGAGCACCGCCAGCAGCGCGCCGTCCCCGCAGCCGAGGTCGAGCACGCTGCCGGGACGGCCGACGTGGTCGGCGAACGCCTCGTACACCGAGCGGCCGTCGACCCGGCCCCGCCCGGCCAGTTCGGACGCGGCTGCCGGGTTCCGGTCGTGAAAATCGCGGAGGAACTCTTCGGCGGGCGTCATCATGCCCGAGACGGTAGCGCGAACCATCACTTCAGCAGTTCGGTTTGGGCCAGGTCGACGCACAGCCCCGCCGGAAGCCGTCCGTCCGCGGTGCGCAGGTGCTCGGTTTCGGCGAGGAAGGCCGAGCGCAGCCGGGCCAGCTGAGCGTCGTCGAGGGTGTCGGTCGAGTAATACGATTCACAGCACAACGTCCACACCTCTTCCGGCTCGCCGGTCAGGTCGATCTCGTACGGCTCCCAGGAAACCGGCGCGAACCCGGCAGGAGCGAGCACCTCGTCAATCCCCTCGCGGTTCGACGTGCGCCGCTCGGCGGTGTAGGTGGCCTGCCGTTCTTCCGGCACCTCGCGGAACAGCGGCCGGGCCAATTCGAGAAACACCGGCGTCGCACCAGTCGATTCGGGACCACCGACGACGGCCGCGAAGGCCCCGCGCGCAACCAGCACCCGCGCGATCTCGGCAGCGACCGCCTCCGGATTGTCCATGAGCATGAAGGCCATGTGCGACACGACCGCGTCGTAGCTGTCGTCCTCGAACGGCAGTTCCTGCGCCCGTCCGTGATGCAGCTCCGCACCGGCCAGCTCGGGCCGTTGCCGGGCAAGGTCGAGCTGGCCGGAAGACAGATCGACGCCAGCGAGCTTTTCCGCACCACGGCGGGCTAAAACGGCCAGCAGCGCACCGTCGCCGCAACCGAGATCGAGCACCCGCCGCGCGGGCGCGACCCGATCGGCCAGCACCTCGTAACTCGTCCGGCCGTCCCCGGTCACCCGGCCGGACTCGATCAGCACGGACATCGCGTCCGGTTTGCGATCGTGGTACTCGCGCAGGTAACTCTCCGCGGCAGAGGTCATGCTCCGACGGTAGCGAATTCCTGGTACCCCTGTGGCATGGACGAAGAAGCTCTGCTCGGCATCGATGTCGGCACGACCGCGGTGAAAGTCGCGGCGTTCGCGCCGGACGGCCGGGAGCTCGCGGCGCACTCGGTGCCCTGCCCGATCGCGCGGCCGCGTCCCGGCTGGGCCGAACAGGACCCGGAAGACTGGTGGCACGCAACGGAAACCGCGCTGCACGCGGTCCTTTCCGGACTCCCCGCCGGCGCGGTGCGCGCGGCCGGGATCGTCAGCCAGGTCAACACCCATCTCCTCGCCGGCCGAGACCTGCGGCCGCTCACCCCGGCGGTGATCTGGCAGGACCAGCGTTGCGCGGAGCTCGCCGCGGAACTCGACGCACGCTTCACTGACGACGACAAAAAACGCATCTGGGGCGGGCCGATCGTGCTCGATGCGTCGTTCGCCGGGGCCCGAGCAGCGTGGTTCGCACGCGAGCATCCGGAGCTGTGGTCCCGTGCGCGATGGATGCTGAGCCCCAAGGACTTCATCGGCGCGCGGCTCACCGGACGCGTCGCGACCGACCTGCTGTCCGGCGTGCGCATCGCGGGTGCGTCCGGCTATCTGCCCGAAGCGGTCGCGCTCGTGGACGGACTCGGCGACCGGCTGCCGGAACTGCTCGCGCCCGAGGAACCCCTCGGTCACGCTGCCGTACTGGGCGACGCTCCGGTCGTCGTAGGGACCATGGACGCGTTCGGCACCGTTTTCGGTACCCGCACAACAGAACCGGGCCGCGCGATGGTCGCCTGCGGGACGTCGCTGGTCGTCGCGGCCGCCTCGCACCGGCACGAATCGGTCCGCGGCCTGGTCACCTTCCCGCCCCGCGGCGAACTCGTCGTGCACGCCGGACCCACTCAAGCCGCGGGCGACGCGGTGCGCTGGTGGAGCCGAGCGTCCGGACTGTCCGTACCGGACGTGTTCGCTTCCGCCGCGGAAGGCACGTCCGGTGTCGTATTCCTGCCGCACCTGCAAGGCGAACGCGCTCCGCTATGGGATCCGGATCTTCGCGGCAGTTTCCTCGGGCTGACCTCGTCCACCACCACCGCGGACCTGTCGCGAGCCGTCCTCACCGGAGTCGCGTTCTCCGCGCGGCACGTGCTGGAAACCGTCGAGGAAGCCTGCGGCGAACCCCTTCCGTCAGTGACGTTCTCCGGCGGCGGCGCACGCAGCGACCTCTGGACCCAACTCCACGCCGACGTGCTGTCCCTCCCCGTCGAACGCCTCCGCGTGCACGACAGCGCCGCGCTCGGAGCCGCCCTGCTCGGCGCAGTCGGCGCAGGCCGGTACCCGGACGTCGAAACCGCCGCGGCCGCGACCGTCGCCGTCGAGCGCACCTTCACCCCCGAGACAGACCTGACCGGCCTGTACGAGGCGTATCGCGCGGCGCACGAAGGGCTCGCAAGAGTGCACGAACGGCTGGCGCGATGGTGATCTAATGGCCGGCATGGAGACCCTCCGCTACGGCAGCGAGCCCAGCCAGTTCGTCGAACTCCACGGGGACCCTGGCGGGCGGGGCACCGCGATCCTGCTGCACGGCGGATGGTGGCGCGCCCGGCATGACCTGCACCAGCTCGACCCGATGGCGGCCGACCTGGTCGCCGCGGGCTGGTACGTGGCGAACGTCGAGTACCGCCGCATCGACGGCGACACCGGCGGCTGGCCGCAAACCCTGGACGACGTACGAGCCGCGATCGCCGCCGTCGAACGTCCGGCCGCGCTGCCGACGGTCGCGATCGGACACTCCGCGGGCGGGCATCTGGCGCTGCTGGCTGGCGGACTTTCCGGGGTCGTCGCGTTGGCCCCGATCACCGACGTCCCGCGCGCCCGGGCCGAGGAACTGGGCGAAGGCGCCGCCGGGCTGTTCCTGACCGGCGACGACCCCGCGGCCTCGCCGATCCGGCGCCTCCCGATCGGGTGCCCGCAGCTCGTCGTGCAGGGCGACGCCGACGTCCGGGTCCCGGCGGCGCACAGCCGCGACTACGCGGCCGCGGCGAAGGCGGCCGGCGACGACGTGGACTACGTCGAACTTCCCGGCGTCGACCACTTCCGCCTGATCGACCCGGCGGACCAGCCGTGGCAGCCCGCCCGCGCATGGCTCGACCGGCGGTTCAGCTGACGTCCGCCTCGACGAACCGGCGCCCGGCGGTGTTCTCGACGACCACCGCCACCACCTGCGCCGGGTCGACGACCGCCGTGCCGTAGAGGTACGCACCGTCCCGGGCCGCCCGCTCCGAGACCATCCAGCCGCCCGCGACCTGGCGCTGGCCGTCCTTGCCGAGGACGACGAGCAGGCATTTCTCCCCGGCCGGAATCCCCGTCACCGAGCCGTCCACGCGCACCCAGCCGGGTTGCGGCACGATGTTCGCGGTGAGCCGGGTCCTCCCGCTGGCATCCGCGCCGGAAACGACCTTCGTGCCAGGAACCGCGCTGGTCAGCGGCGGCGTAGTCGGCACCGCCACCGCGGGCCCGGAAGAACTGCGCCCCACCATCACCCCGGCCCCCAACGCGACCGCGGCCACCACGACCGCGGCCAGGATCGCCATCGCCCGTCCCCGTCCAGCCCGCGCGCGCGACTCCGCGCGAACCCGGTCCACGGTCCGCTGCATCACCAGGTCCGCCCCCACCGGCGGACCTTCCAGCAACGCCTCCGGCGGCAGCTCGCCGAGGAAACTCTGCACCTCCCGCAGAGACGCGGCCTCCGCGCGGCACCGCTCGCAGCCGTCCAGATGCGCCTCGACCTCGCGCTGCTCGCCCGCCGCGAGCTGACCGGACAGGTATCCCGCCAGGTCGACGTGTTCGTCGGCGGTGTTCATCCGGCCACCCCTTCCGCTCGCCGGAACTCTTCCCGCAACGCCCGCAACCCGTAATACGAGCGGGACTTGACCGTGCCCGGCGGAATCCCGAGCCGCTCCGCCGCTTCCGCGACACTGCGCCCCTGCAGATACATCTGCTCAAGCACCTCGCGATGCTCCGGAGAAAGCCCGTCGAGCGCGGCGAGCACCACCATCGAGTCCACGACCTGATCGGCATGATCCCGCTCGACCGGCCCGCCCGACGGCGACTCGGCCACCTCCTGCGGCCGCGCCTCCTTCGCCCGGACCCGGTCGATCACCAGGTTCCGCACGACAGTGAGCAACCACCCGCGCACCGACCCACGCCCGTTGACCAGGCTGTCCGGACTCCGCCACGCGCGGACGAGCGCCTCCTGCACCACGTCCTCCGCCGCCGCGCGGTCGCCGAGCAGCCGGGCGGCGTAGGCGAGCATCGCCCGCCCGTGCTCCTCGAAAAGCGTGCGGACCAGCGCCTCGTCCGCAACCGCCCGCCGGTGACGGGCCCTGAACCCGGCCATGCCCCGATCATCCTCCCGGGCAGGGCCGATTGTCGCGCGGCCGACGGGTGTTGCTTCCCGCCCGGTACCGCTGGCTCTTTGTCCGGGCGCTCCGGACGGTTCACCTCCGGTGATCGCTGGTGCAGTTCCCCGGCCGGACGCCGGACCTGTTCCGGACCGGGCGGCGGCTCCCCGATCGATACCCGCCCACCAGCGTGGTTCCGCCGACACGATCGGGGAACACACCGCCTGCGGGCCCCGGACGTGGGCTAAGTTCGCACCTGATCCAGCCGGAAGGCTTGCTCACCAGGTCGGCGCACGCCGGTGCCGTGCACTGGGATCACCGTCCCGGCCGCCCGACCGCCCTGGAGCCGCCGGGAGCGCTGCGCACACCGCCCTCCCGGCGGCTCCGGGGAATCTTGGGCCTGTTCCGCTCCCGGCCTTCGCGGCTGTTTTCGGCTCCGACGGCACCGAGTTTCCGCGTCCGGGCGGGCTCTGCTGCAGTTCGTTCCGGGGGAGTTCGGGGTTGCGCCACCACGGCAACTCTCCCCGCCGCTCGCTCCAGCACATTCGAGACTGCCCGGCCACGGCAACGCTCACCGCCGCCCGCTCCAGCACATTCGAGACTGCCCGACCACAGCAACGCTCGCGGAAAGAGCGGCCCATCCCCATCGCGGCCGAGCAACTCTCGTCACCACCGCGATCCGGAACGGGCAACTCTCACTGGCACCGCAGCAAGCAACCATCGCGTCCGAGCAGCCCTCGCCAACCCCGCGATCCGGTACCCTCGCATCCCCGAAACTCCGGCAAGGCTGTGCTGCGGCCACACCGGAACGTAGCGATGCCCCCAGCAAACGTCCGCCGGCCGCCCACGAACGCGGGCGGTCATCCTCGGCTTGCCAGCTTCTCCGCAGGCCGCCGTTCAACGTCCAGCCACGCCGGCCCATCGCCCGCGAGCCTGTCGGTCCACAAAGGACTCAAGCGGCAGCCGCGCCGAGGTCCGTCAGCACAACCGGGCTCGCCGGCGCTCCTCGGCGGCGGGCGATTCGCACCAGGCCCCGGCGGCGCAGGCGGTCCATCGCCTGCGTCTCCCACAGCGGAACCCGTCCGCCGACCGACCACAGGTAACACTCCCCGGCGAATCCGTTGTGGACCACCACCAGCCCGCGCCGGACGTCGTCCAGTGCGTGTACGTCCTCCGCGACGAGCACCATGACCGGCTCCCTCCGTCCCCTTCATGGTGAAACGTCCGGGGCCGCCGGCACATCCGGGAATCCACCTCAGGGGTCCCTGGAGAAATGGGGTCGCCCTCGCCTCGCGGACCTGGCAGGATCGGGCATTGTGCGGCCGCCGACGATCGCGTGCGACGAGTCCGGCTCCGAAGGCGTGAACCTGATCGGCGCGAACACCGCGGTATTCGCGCACGCCGCCGTCCGGATGGAACCCGCGGCCGCCGCGGAATGCGTTGCGCGGCTGCGGGAACTCATCGGTTCGCCCGCGCTCGAGTACAAAGCCAACCACCTCCTGCGCGCCAAAAACCGCGCTGCCCTGGAGTGGCTGCTCACCGAGCCCCTCGCCGATGCCGCCAGCGTGCTGCTCGTCGACAAAGCCCTGTTCCTCGCCGGCAAAATCGTCGACCTGCTCGTCGACCAGGCCCCCTACCCGGAATGCCTGCGACACCGTCCGGACGCCCGCGCCCGCGCCTTGCACCAAGACGGCCCGCGCCTGCACGGCACCCAGCGCTGGAACGAATTCCTGCGCTCGTTCACCGGGCTGCTGCGTACCTCGAACCGCCGCCTCCCCGCGACCACTCCGGCCGAGTTCTTCGCCCAGACGGACGTCCTCGGCGAACTGGCCGCGGCTCGCCCGCGGGTGACCGCGTTGCGCGCCGAACTCCTCGCCGGCCCCGGTCTCGTCTCGCCGATCGACCCGTTGATGCCCGCACTCGCCGACACGATCGCGTTCTGGCGGCCGGAAGAGGTCATCCACGACGAGCAGCCGTCTCTCACCTCGGCCCGGCTCGCCCAGCTGCTCGATCCGGTGCCGCGATGGCGATTCGTCGACTCGAGGGCCGAACCGCGGGTCCAGATAGCTGATTTCCTGGCGGGAGTCGCGCGGCGGCTGACCGAGGACACCCTGCACGGCGACGGGGACCCGGAGCTGGTCAAGCTACTGCGGCCGTATGTGCTTCCGGCATCGGTCTGGATCGGGGATCCGGCGGACTAGCTGCCCGCGCCATCGCAGCGGTGGCTTGACGCGGTCACAAATCCCGCGGGTTGACGACGTGCACCGCGGCTTCCTCCGCCGAGGCCGCGCCGCCGTCGATGCCGATGTCCGAGGCGTACAGCTCGGCCTCGGCGTCTGGGCCGAAGCCCGCGTTGGCGGCCACCAGGCGGCCCGCGCGGAAGTCGCCGACCTCGTCGTCGACGAGCTCGCCGTCGGTGTCGTCGGTGTCGCCAAGGCCGTCGCCGCCGGTCGCGCGGATCTCCGGGAGTTCGCGGGCCAGCCTGCCCGCCCAGCTCTCCCCGGCGGCTTCTTCGGCGGCGGTAGTGCCCCAGTCGCGAGTCGCGAGCGGACGTTCCGGCGGCGAATAACCCTCGTCGTAGGGGTCGCCGTCCTCCAGGGTGTCTTCGGGATCCAGCACGCCGGTGTCGGCGTTGTCTTCGATGTCGTCGTCCACTGCTCCTCCTTTCCGCGTGCCCAGGCTACTGCCGCCCGCTAGCCTGTGCGCTCACGCCGGGTGGAGGAACGATGACTCAGTGGAGCGGTCCCACGCTGATCGCCGTGTTCGCCGGATTCGGGCTGGCGTTAGTTTTGGTGGTCCCGTATGTCGCGATCAGCTATCGCAAACGCGGTGAACTCGGCCTGCTGCGCGCGATCGCCGCGCCGACTTTCCTCGTGTATTGCTTCGCGCTGGTCACCTACACGCTGCTGCCGCTGCCGGACGTCGACGCGGCGTACTGCGCGACGCACGAAGCGCTGCGGCACCCGGTGTGGAACCCGCTCCAGTTCCTCGAAGACATGCGGCAGTTCAACACCGGATTGCTGGACAATCCCGCGCTGCGCCAGGTGTTGTTCAACGTCGCGTTCTTCGTGCCGTGGGGCGTGTTCGTGCGGCGATTGTTCGTGCGGAGCATCGGTTTCGCCGTCGTCAGCGGGTTCTTCGTGTCGCTTGCCATCGAGACGACCCAGCTGACCGGCGTGTGGTTCCTGATGGAGTGCCCGTACCGGCTGTTCGACACCGGCGACCTGCTGTCCAACACCGTCGGCGCGGGGGCCGGCGCGCTTCTCGCGCCCGTGCTGCGGCGCTCCGGACGGCTGCGTCCCGCCGACGAACCACGCCCGGTCCTTGCCCGGCGACGACTGCTGGGCATGGTGCTCGACCTGATTTCGGTGACGCTGGCGGGCGTCGTGCTGAGCATGATCGCGCTCGCCGTGCAGTACGTCACCAAGGGCACGCTGCAGAACAACACGCTGATCGACGACGTCCTCGGCCGCTGGGTGCCCACCGCGGTCCTGTTGCTGCTCGTGCCACTGGCGGGCAACGGCGCGACGCCTGGTCAGCGCGCGGTTCTGCTGACGGTGGTGCGCGCGGACGGACGGCCACCGTCGATGCTGCAGTCGATCGTCCGGTTCCTGATCGGTTCAGGCGGCTACTTCATCCTGGTCGGCTTGGACTCCGGGTGGACCTCGCTGTGGCTGCTGGCGCATCTGGTGTTCATGATCTTCACCCGGGGACATCGTGGCCTGACCGGGCTGGTGTGCGGGCTGTCCGTCGTCGACACGCGGGCGGTGGACCGGGAGCCGGTCGCCCCGCCAGGGTGATGTCGTTTTTTCGCGAGGTTTCGTGCGCGGGGCGGGGCAGACTGGTCGGCGTGTACGAGGAGACCGAACGCTGTATCCGCGCGGTGCAGTCGAAGGACGACCGGTTCGACGGGTGGTTTTTCACCGCGGTGCTGACCACGGGGATTTACTGTCGGCCGAGTTGTCCGGTGGTGCCGCCCAAGGTCGAGAACATGCGCTTCTACCCGAGCGCAGCAGCCGCGCAGGCCGCCGGATTCCGCGCCTGCAAACGCTGCCGGCCCGACGCGTCGCCCGGTTCGCCGCTGTGGAACGAACGCGCCGACGTCGTGGCACGCGCGATGCGCCTGATCGGCGACGGCGTCGTCGACCGCGAAGGAGTGCAGGGGTTGGCTACGCGACTGGGGTACAGCGTCCGGCAGGTGGAACGCCAGGTGCGGGCCGAACTGGGCGCGGGCCCGCTCGCGCTGGCTCGGGCCCAGCGCGCCGAGACCGCCCGGTTGCTGATCGAAACCACGACGATGCCGATGAGCGATATCGCGCACGCGGCGGGGTTTTCGAGCATCCGGACGTTCAACGAAACCGTGCGTGCGGTCTTCGCCCTGACGCCGAGCGAACTGCGCTCCCGAGTCCGCGGCGGCAAGCGGACCAAGTCGCAGGGAGTGCTGTCGGTGCGGCTCCCGTTCCGCCGGCCGCTGTGCCCGGACAACCTGTTCGGGCACCTGATCGCCACCGCGGTCCCGGGCGTCGAGGAATGGCGCGACGGCGCGTACCGCCGCACCCTGCGACTGCCGCACGGCCACGGCGTGGTGTCGCTCCGCCCGGAGCCGGACCACGTCGCATGCCGCCTGAGCCTGACCGACCAGCGCGACCTGGCCGCCGCGATCAGCCGTTGCCGCTGGCTCCTGGATCTGGACGCCGACCCGGTCGCCGTCGACGAACAACTCGCCACGGACCCGACCCTCGCTCCCCTGGTGGCCGCCGCACCCGGCAGACGCGTCCCGCGCACGACCGACTCGGCCGAGTTCGCCGTGCGTGCCGTCCTCGGCCAGCAGGTCTCGACCGCGGCCGCCCGCACCCACGCCGCGCGCCTGGTCCTGGCACACGGCGCCCCGATCGAGGACCGCGAAGGCGGCCTGACGCACCTGTTCCCGTCGCCCGAGTCGCTGGCGGAACTGGACCCGGAAACGCTGGCCATGCCGAAGTCCCGCCGAGCGACCCTGCTGGGTCTCGTGTCAGCCCTGGTCTCCGGCGACGTCGATCTGACCGCAGGCGGCGATTGGGTCCACGCCCGCGCGCAGTTGGCCGCGCTGCCCGGCTTCGGCCCGTGGACGGTGGAGAGCATCGCCATGCGCGCCCTCGGCGACCCGGACGCCTTCGTCGCGAGTGACTTGGGTGTGAAAGTCGCCGCCGAAACCCTAGGCCTGCCACCAAGTCCAGCCGCCTTGATCGCGCACGCCAGCCGGTGGCAGCCGTGGCGCGCGTACGCGGTCCAGCACCTCTGGGCGACCGGTGACCACCCGATCAACCGTATCCCCGCGGAGGAATCGGCATGACCGTGGTGCACACCGTCATCGACAGCCCTGAGGGCCCGCTGACCCTCATGGCCCGCGACGGCGGACTGGCCGGCCTGTACATCGGCGACGAGCAGTACCGCCCACCACGCGCCGCCTTCGGCGACCGGGACGACCGCCCGTTCGCCGCGGCGGCCCGTCAGCTGAACGAGTACTTCGCCGGTGACCGGGTTGAGTTCGACCTTCCGTTAGCTTTCAGCGGCACTCCTTTCCAAGAGACGGTGTGGCGGGCGCTCCTGCAGATCCCGTACGGCGCGACGACGACCTACCGAGAGCTGGCGGAGTCGATCGGCCGCCCGACGGCGTCCCGTGCGGTCGGCCTGGCGAACGGCCGGAACCCCATCGGCATCGTGGTGCCGTGCCACCGGGTGCTGGGCAGCAACGGATCGCTGACCGGCTACGCGGCTGGGGTGGAGTGCAAGCGGAGGTTGCTGGAACTGGAGCGGGGCGGGCGGGTGGTTGCGGGGTGAGTTCGGGGGGCCGAGCGGCTGGCCGTGGCTCGGGTGAGTTGGTTCGGGTCGGCTCAGGGCGGCACCGGATTGGCTTGGGTCCGAGCGGGGCTCGCTCGGTTCGGCGCGAGGCTGACTCGGCTCGGCGCAGGACTGGCTCGGCTCGGCGCAGGACTGGCTCGATTCGGCGCAGCGCTCGCTCGATTCGGCACAGCGCTGGCTCGGCTCGGCACAGGACTGGCTCGATTCGGCGCAGCGCTCGCTCGGCTCGGCACAGCGCTCGCTCGATTCGGCACAGCGCTGGCTCGGCTCGGCACAGCGCTCGCTCAGCTCGGCACAGCGCTCGCTCGATTCGGCACAGCGCTCGCTCAGCTCGGCACAGGACTGGCTCGATTCGGCGCAGCACTCGCTCAGCTCGGCGCAGGGCTGGCTCAGCTCGGTGCAACACTCCCTCCAGCTCGGCGCAGCACTGGCGCGGCTCGGCGCAGCACTCGCCAACCCGCGGCGGGTTCCGCGGCTGGCGGCCGGCACCGCGGGGCCGGGCACGGCTCGCCGAATCGGCGCGCGCGTGGCGCAGCTTCGCGTCCACTATCGAGCCGGGGCCAGACTGGCTCGGATCGGTGCGACGAACCGGGCTGGCATGGCTCAAGCCGGACTCGCTTGACTCTGGCCGGACGGAGCGAGGATGGCTGGGATTGGACCGAGCCGTCACCTGATTTCGTCCCACCTGCGCGGTTCGCTTCGCTCAGCTCGCCCGAAGGTCGGGCCCGGCTCGGGTATGGGCCCGTTTCAGGTTGTCTCGGCCGCTTGCCTTCACCGCTCATGCGGTGCGGTTCCGGCTCGTCTTCCACCATGGGGTTCGGCCGTTTCGCGCCAGCCGTGACCGAGGCTCAGCTGAACCAGCCGTTCACCGTTCCGAAGTCCAGGGCGCCGGTCACCTCCCCATAAGTCCCTTGCTTCAGCACCTCTGCCGCCGCGTGGTGGGCCAGGGAGTAGGCCGCCTGGGCGATCGACGTGCCGACACTCACCCGGCGCACGCCAGCCGCGGCCAGGTCTGACACCGGGGGTGCGCCGGGTCCAGCCATGGCGCTTACCGGGATCGGCGAGGACGTTGCCAGTTCCGCCAGTACCTCGACGTCCACCAGGCCCGGGACGAAGATGCTGTCCGCTCCGGCGTCGGCGTAGACACGGGCTCGGGTCAGTACATCGTCGAAGCGACCGGCGGGTTCGCCGACTCCGAAGAGGTACACGTCCGTCCGGGCGTTGATCCACAACTCCGAGAGACCGGCTGTCGCGGCGGCGCGGGCCGCGGTGAAGCGTTCTGCCTGTTCGTCGGGAGTGAAGAGAGTGGCAGTTCCGGCACGGGAGTCTTCCAGGTTCACGCCTACTGCGCCCGCCTCGATGACGCCTCGCACGGTTTCGGCGACGGCTGAAGGGGCTAGGCCGTAGCCGCCTTCTACGTCGGCGGTTACCGGGACTTCTACGGCTGCGGCGATTTGGGCGATCACCGTCAGCATTTCCGCGCGAGAAAGATGCTGGCCGTCGCCTCGGGCCAGGGCCCAGGAGACGCCTCCGCTGGTGGTGGCGATCGCGGGGGCGCCTGCGCGTTCGATAGCGACCGCACTGCCTGCGTCCCACGCGTTCGGCAGCACCAGGACATCAGTCGCGTGCAGTTCGCGGAAGAGATTTGCCTTGTCTTGCAACGAGTTCACGAGGTTCCTCCCCAGTGGCGAGCCCCAGGCGGGGCAACTGCGGAGGAACGTATCAGCGGGCACCGACAAAAACCGGTGCGGAAAGAATCAGGGGAGGTCGAAGCCCAGTTCGCGAGCGGCCTCGGCGGGGGTCGGCTGGGTCCAGCGGCGGGCGACGGCTTCGTGGGTGGACAGCGAGCGCGGTTCGGCTCGGTCCAGGTACAGGACGCCGTGCAGATGGTCCGTCTCGTGCTGGACGATTCGTGCTGGCCAGCCGGACAATTCCGCGTCCAGCGCCGCGCCGGTTTCGCTGGTGCCGCGAAGCCGGATCCGCAGGGGCCGCGCGACGACGGCCTGCCATCCGCGCACGCTGAGGCAGCCCTCGAAGAACGCGGCGGTTTCGTCGCCCACTCGGGTGTACTCGGGGTTCACCAGCACGCGGAACGGCAACGGGACGATCCCGCGGGTGGCGAGGGTGGATTCGGCGACGCCGGGGCGTTCTCGGGCACCGTCCTCGACGACCGCGATCCGGACCGACAAGCCGATCTGCGGCGCGGCGAGGCCGACGCCGGGTGCCGCGTGCATGGTCTCCTTCATGCCCTCGATCAGCGCGGAAAGCAGTTCGTCGCTCAGTTCGCCCTCGTACGGGCGGGCGGCAGCGCGCAGCACGGGGTCGCCTGCCTGCACGATCGGCCACGGCAACGGCTGGGCGAGCAGTTTCTCGACCTGTTCGGCAAGCACCAGCGAACCCCTCTCCAAGGGCAACGGGACAGCGGCATGATCGCACCCGCGCGGAGCACGACACTCGCCCGGGGATCAGGCAAGCTGGCAGCCGTGGCCTACGACGTGAACGCGATCCGCAAGCACTTCCCCGCGCTCGAGAACGGCGCTGCCCACTTCGACGGTCCCGGTGGCTCCCAGGTCCCGGACATGGTCGGCGAAGCAGTGTCCTCGACCCTCTGCGCCGCCATCGCGAACCGCGGCACCGTCACGGCGGCGGAGCGCCGCGCGGACGGCGTCGTGCGCGAAGCCCGGCAAGCGGTCGCTGACCTGCTCGGCGCGCGTGCGGAGGGCGTCGTGTTCGGGCGCAGCATGACCCAGGTGACCTACGACTTCTCCCGCACGCTCGCGAAGAACTGGGGCCTAGGCGACGAGGTCGTGGTCACCCGCCTGGACCACGACGCCAACGTCCGGCCGTGGGTGCAGGCGGCCGAAGCGCGCGGCGCGACTGTTCGCTGGGCGGACTTCGATCCCGAGACGGGCGAGTTGCCGACGTCATCGGTCGCGGAACTGCTTACTGACCGGACGCGGCTGGTAGCGGTCACTGCTGCTTCAAACCTGCTGGGCACGCGTCCGGACATTCCCGCGATTGCCGACGCGGTCCGCGAAGCAGGTGCGCTGAGTTACGTGGACGGCGTGCACCTGACGCCGCACGCGCTGGTCGACATCGCCGCACTGGGCGCGGACTTCTACGCCTGCTCGCCGTACAAGTTCCTCGGACCGCACCTCGGCCTTCTCGCCGCCGCACCGGGTCTTCTGGAGACGTTGCAGCCGGACAAGCTGTTGCCGTCGAGCAACGCGGTTCCGGAGCGTTTCGAGCTGGGTACGTTGCCGTACGAGCTTCTCGCGGGCACTACCGCAGCTATCGACTTCCTCGCCGAACTCGTGCCAAGTGAAGGCAGCCGTCGGGAACGTTTGCGTACGTCGATGACGGCGCTTGAAGAGCACGAAGACGCGCTGTTACAGCGATTGGAAGACGGGCTCGCCGCTCTGCCGCGCGTCGTTCGGTATGGCTCGCCGACGCGTCGCCGTACGCCGACAGTGTTGTTCTCGGTCGCCGGGCTGACGCCGCAAGCGGTGTACGAGCGTCTCGGCGCGCGCGGGGTCAACGCGCCTGCTTCGACGTTCTACGCCATCGAGTGCGCGCGGCACCTCGGTCTTGGCGACACTGGTGCCGTACGCGCTGGCATCGCGCCGTACACGACTCCAGCGGAAGTCGATCTGCTGCTCGCTGCTGTTGCGGAGCTGTGAATGAGCATTGAGACGACTGTCGACGGACAGGTCACCACCATCACCATCAACCGGCCGGAGAAGCGGAACGCGCTCACGAAGGCGATGTACGTCGCCCTCGCGGACGCCTTCGACGCTGTCCGCACGCCTATCGCTGTATTGAGCGGAGCCAGCGGTGCGTTCACTGCGGGTAACGACCTCGGCGACTTCCTCGCGCACGAAGCCGGTGACAGCGCGAAGACGCCCGCACGGGTCTTCCAGGAGGCGCTACTCGCGACGCAGGCAGTAGTCGTCGCATCAGTCGACGGCCCCGCTGTCGGCATCGGCGCAACTCTGCTGCTGCACTGCGACCTCGTCTACGCCACCGAACGCAGCTACCTGCAGTTCCCGTTCGTACCGTTGGGACTGGTGCCGGAGTTCGGCAGCAGTTACGCGCTGCCGCGTCGAGTCGGTCCGCAACGCGCGACGGAGCTGCTGCTGTTCGGAGAACGCCTGCCTGCGGTCGAAGCGGCGCAACTCGGGTTGGTCAATGAAGTGCTCCCTGACGAGACAGCGCTCGGTAAGCGCGTCTCAGAACGCGTCGCGACACTCGCCGAACGGTCGGTACGCGCGGTGACGACGACGCGCGCACTGTTGCATGACCGCACCGACGAGAGCGTCGAAGAGCGAATGGACTCGGAGTCCAAGCACTTCGCCGAACTGCTGCACGACCCGGTCACAGTCGCCACGTTGCGCGCGAAGCTCGACAGGCGTTAGCGACGGCGGCGCTTGTCCACGGCGGCGTCGAGAACTGGACCTAGCTCCTCGACAACGCTGTCGAGCGCCGTCACCGCGTGCTCGACCCGGGCCAGCACTAAGGCTCCTTCAAGCGCGCTGATCATCAACACTGCCAACGAAGCAGCGCGCGCCGCCGGTACGCCCATCTGCTGCAGCGCGGACACGATGGGCTTTCGCCACTGCGCGAAAGCGTCGTTTGCGCGCTCACGCAACGGCTCGCTCGACGCCGCCGTGTCGGTGACGGTGGCCACCAACGGACAGCCGTAGTCGTAGCCGATCTCTAGGAACTCTGCGCGCCAGTACTCGACTACCTCAGCGAAGAGCGCGGACGGCGTCGGGTCTGTCAGAGAGTCCATCGCGCGCGTCACGCGACGTGCGGCGTAGCGGCCCGCCCAGTCGATCGCTTCGCCGAACAGCTGTTCCTTACCGCCCGGGAAGTAGTGCTGCAGCGACCCCCGCGGTGCCTCGGCATGCGCTACCACCTCGCGCATTCCGGTTCCGCTCAAACCCTGCGTACGCAGCAACTGCGCAGCGCTGAAGACCATCCGCTCGCGCGCCGGCCGTTCCGTCATCGAGCGTCTCCTCCGTGACCGTCAGCTCGTACTCGTTCTCGCCGCCGTACCCGGGCACGAAGCGGAACCCGCACGCCCGCAGCAATCCTTCCGCAGCGACATTGCCCTCCTGCACGGTGGCGTGCAGCTTCCAGCCGCGCCACCGCTCCGCGGCCAGCCGGACCAAGCCGCTGCCGATGCCCAGCCGCTGCCATCGGTCGGCGACGAGCAGCCCCAGTTCGACGCGGCGATCGTCCTCCGGGACCGCGTTCAGCAGCCCGGCGGGCACCTCCGAAACCTCGGCGACAAGGGCCGTGCCGACCAGGAGGAATCGCTGATACCTGGACAGGACCGCGGCCGGCTCGATCGGGCCGCCGAGGGTGAACCGGCGGCTCAGCGATGCCGGCGAGCAGGCGCGGACGAGATCGGCCACGGAACCGGCGGTGGCCGGTCGCACGGCGGTCATGACAGTCGTCATAACCCGAGGGTGGCACGCGGCTGCGGCTATGACAAGCGTCATGGGAGATGTCACGCTGCCGACACGACCCGCGCGGCCCGCCGGTACCGGGACCGGCGGGCCGCCACCGGTTTCGGGCAAGGAGAATTCACTGATCGTATCCGCGATACCCCATCGGCGGTAATTCCACCGATTAATCGGGACTTGACCACGATGCGTGTCCGCTGGGCCTCTTCGGGTGAAAACGGTTCCCGATACCTGCCGGGAACGCGTTTCTTCCTTATATTTTCCTGGACGCTCCGGCAGGCGAGCAAAGGAGACACGGCCATGACCCAGTCGCTCGAGGTTCCGACGAAGGAATTCTGTCTCGACTGGACGATGGACGGGGCCAATGGCGGCAGGGTGCACTTCACCCTGTCCGGCCAGGTGAGCCTGTTGGACGGCAAGCGGTTCTACAAGGTCGACGGCGTGCTGTACATCGCCGACGGCAGCGCGTACTGCCGGGAGATCGGGAACCCGCGGCTGCACGTGCGGCGCAACGGCGTCGAGGAGACCGGACGGCAATGGGGCTGGGAAGCGATCAGTTCCCGCAAGAGCGCGAACCGGCTCTGCACAATGGACGGTTATTTCGTGCGGACGGGCTACTGGGCACCCGCCGATCGCAGTATCCAACTCGGAATCGTCGCCGAACACGGGGTCATCCGGCGTCGTTCGCACAGCCCGACGGCGACCATTCGCCTGGTTGACTGAATGGTTCCCGGATATCGGGAGCGCACCCTCGGTTTGCGCTCGGCAATGACCCGATTCCAGGCCGGACGGCAGTGAACTTTTCGCGAGCGGCCCCGGGCAGACGCGTCCGCCCGGGCTGTCCGCGACGGAAACCCCCGGTTGCCCGCCGGCGAACTTCCGGCGCACAGTCGTGCCCACCGCTGCCGCAAGATCGCTTGCCCGCCAACGCGAACCGCGCGAATCAGACGATCCGCCGAGCGACCGCGGCGCCGAACCGCCGGTGCCGCAACCCATCCAGGGCCGAACCCGGCGAAAGGTCAACCCGGGCAACGCACTGAACCCGCGAGACATTGGCCTGGACCACTCGGCGCACACCGCGAACCCGTGCCCGCGCAGCCGCAACCTCCGCTCGTCGTCACCCACACGGGTAATCGCTGGCCTGGAGGTAAGCGAAAACACACCGGATCCCCAGGAAAAACACGAAAAACGTTGTGCGGGACACAGCGCTCGCGCGCGCGAAAGAGGACCATGAGAGGCATGCGGAACAGGACTCGGGCAGGCAGACCACCACACCCTGGTAAACGATTGCTCCGACGGCTCGGCGCCGTGCGCAACCCGCTCGTGCGACGGTCGGACCGGATCGAAGGCGTGCTCGCCGGCATCGTCACACTGCTGGCGCTCATCGCGATTCCCTTCGCCATGATGATCGGCAGCGAGGACGTCGCCGCGGAGACCGCCGCGTCGGACGCGCAACTGCAGTCGCGGCATCAGGTCACCGCCACGGTGCTGACGACGGCCGCGCAGCCGGCCGCTTCCGTCGGCGACAGCGCGCCGATCGCCAACACCGCGCGCGTGAACGCGGTCTGGAAGCCGCCGCACGGCGTGCAGCGCACCGGCGTCATCACGGTGCCCGCCGCTTCCGCGACCGAGGGCTCGACCACCGACATCTGGCTGGACGACAGCGGCAAGCAGACCACCGCCCCGCTGACGCACGCGGACGCGGTCACCAACGGCGTGCTCGTCGCGGCCTTCTGCTGGCTGTGCGCGGTCGGCGTGCTGGGCGGCGCGTTCTGGATCGCGCGGCGAGTGCTCGACCACCGGCGTGCGGCGCGGTGGGCTGACGAATGGGCGCAGTTCGCCGGCCCGGAAGCGGTTCGCTGACAGCCCCGCCAGCCGTGGTGCTCCCCTCTCGGCTGCCGGACGGGTGCGATCCGCCAATCCGGCGGCCGATCGCTGGCACCTAGGCACGCCGTGCACGGGCTTGGTGCCCACCGAAGTTCCGCGCAGCAAGTCCCCTGGCACTGGTACACGCGTTCTCGACAGCCCGGCCAGCAGCGTGGTGCGCCGGGTCCGGAGGCAGTTCGCTGACACGTCTGCTGCCTCCGGACCCGGCCTCGGCGGACCGAGCGGGGCGACACCCCCAGCGTCGCCCCGGGCCGGTACTACGCCTGCCGCCCTGCCCGGAATATGTGGCGAGTTAGCCACCAGCTATCTCGTTGAGGGACAGTCTTGTGGAGCCCTCCGGCGATTGTCAACTGTGAGCTAATCTGAGATAGTCGCCTTAGCTGAGAGCAATCAGCTGCAACTGGAGGGGCGTAGCAGCATGTCCGAAGACACCCAGCCGGCGGATGACCGGCCCACCCTGGCCTCCAGACTCGACGATCTGTTCCGCACAGTGCGCCCGCAGGGGAGGCACTGGACGAACGCCGAGGTGGCAGCCGAACTGAAGCGGGCCACGCCGGAGCTGAAGGTCGGCGCGGTATACCTCTCTCAGCTACGCACGGGCAAACGGACCAATCCGTCTCAGGAGCTGCTGGCCGCACTGGCGAAGTTCTTCGGGGTCTCGGTCGCCTATTTCTTCGACGACGAGGTCGCCGGGTCGGTACTGTCGGAGCTGGCGGCCGTGGAGGCGATGCGCCAGGCAGGCGTCCGCGCGGTCGCCATGCGCGCGGCGGGCATGCGCGAGGAGAACCTCCAGGCGATCACCACGATCATGGACCAGTACCGCAAAATGCAGGGGCTGCCCCCGATCACGGACGAAGCGGCGCGGTGACCGGCACCCCGTCCGAAGCCCCGCAGCGGCGCGAGCAGCTGCGGCGGATGCGCGACGAAGGCGCCCAGCGGATCGGCGAACTCGATCTTCCGCCGAAGTACGACCTGGCCACCCTTTGCGCCCGCCTTGGCGAGATTCGCGAACGGCCGATCACCCTCGTGCCGCTGCCGATGCCCGCGTCGCACCCGTGCGGCATGTGGGTAGCCGCACGGGGCGAGGACCTGATCTTCTTCGACGCCAACACCACCGGGGCGCACCAGGAGCACATCATCTTGCACGAGCTGGGTCACATCATCTGCTGTCATCGCGGCTCGGGTCTCCTGGACGACGAGAGCGCCCGCTCGCTGTTCCCCAACCTGGACCCGGACATCGTCCGGGACATGCTGATGCGTGCCACCTACGACGACGCACAGGAGCAGGAAGCGGAGATCATCGCCTTCCTGCTCTCGGAACGCATGGGCACGCCAGCGAAACCCATCGCCCAAACCCCCAAAGCAGGGGAGAAACCGATGGACCGAATCGAGCGCTCGCTCCTCTAGCCCCACCAAGTCCGTGAGGGCCACCCTCATGGACTCTGATTCCCTCAGGGTTCCCCAATGTGGCACCGGGTGCATGCGACGCACCCAACCGCCGCCGATGCACCCACAGTCGAGGCACCCAGCCCCTCCTCCGCGCCCCCCTGCCCGTCAGCACACTCAACCTTCGGGGTGCCCCACGCCAGCCCAAAGGCAAGGTCGCCCCCAGGCGACGAGCCACCCCTACCTCAACCCGCCCAACTCAGCCCCCACCACCCCCACCGCATACCGCAACTGATCCTCCCGATGCTCACTGGTGATGAAGAACCGCAACCGAGCCAACTCCTCATCCACCGCCGGGTACAGAATCGGATCCACCACCACCCCCCGCTCGTACAGCGTCGTCGCCAGTCTCAGCGCGACATCCGAACTCCCCACCACGCAAGGCACAATCGGCGTATCCCCAGCCGACCCCGTCGGCAACCCCGCCGAAGTAGCCAGTTCCAGGAACAACCGGGAGTTCTCCCGCAGCCGTACCAACCTCTCCGGCTCCTCCTGCACAATCTTCAACGCCGCAAGCGAAGCAGCGGCATTAGCCGGAGTAATCCCCACGCTGTAAACAAACCCAGGCAGCGAATACCGCAACCACCGCACCGTCCGGGCCGACCCGGCCAGATACCCCCCGCACCCGGCCAACGACTTCGACAGGGTCCCCATCCAAAGATCAACCCCGGACCGATCCACCGCGAAGTGGTCGCCGATCCCAGCTCCCCGAGGCCCCATCGTCCCGATACTGTGCGCCTCGTCAACCATCAGCAACGCCCCATAGCGCCGCTTGAGCTCAATCAACGCAGGCAGATCGGCGACATCACCGTCCATGCTGTACACGCCTTCGACCACGATCAGCACCCGCCGGAACCGGGACCGCGACCGGCGCAGCACGTCCTCCAGCCGTGCCGTGTCGTTGTGCGGAAACGGCTGCCGCGTAGCCCCGGACAGCGCACACCCTTGCAGAATGCTGTCGTGCGCCAGCGAATCGTGCACGATCAGGTCACCGGGCCCGACCAGATGGCCGATCGCGCCCACATTCGTCGCGTGCCCGCTCACCAGGACGAGACTGTCCTCGACCCCCAGGAACGCCGCGAGCTCCGTCTCCAGGTCACGCGACAGATCCCGGTCCCCAGCGAGCAATCGGCTGCCGGACACGGAAGTCCCGTACCGCTCGACGGCATCGTGCACCGCCGCGGTCACCGCCGGATGCCCAGCCAGCCCAAGATAGTTGTAGCTGGAAAAGGACAGGTACTCCCGCCCGGAGACCGACGTCGTGGCGTCCATCCGTCCCTGATGCTTGCGGAAGTACGGATTGGGCACGCCAAGATCGTCAAACTCCTTCAGCCGCGCCTCGATGGCCGCCGCCTCCGGAAACTCCTCGATCGCCGCACTGGCCGGATCCCACGACGGAGCCGGAGCAGGCTGGGCCGGAGCAGCCGGGACCAAAGCCGTTGCCGGAGCGAGCATCCCGGCCACCGCCCCGACTGTCAGCGCCGCTGACTGCTCGACCTCCACCGGCGACCCCGGGAACCGCTTACGCAGCCGCCCCTCCAACTCGGTGAGCATCAACGAATCGAACCCGAGGTCGTCCACCAGCAACTGCCCGGCATACAACTCGCTGACCGGAAACGCCGTCGTCCGCGCGACTTCTTCGAGCACGACCGCCAACACGTCCCGCGCGGAAGTCGTCTCCTCCGCCTCCTCGACCGATGCCGCAGCAGCCCCGAGCGGCTCCAGCGTGTGTGCCTTGGCGAGCTTCGCGTCGTCGACCACCCAGTGCCGACGCGGGCTGAGCGGGCTCGGCGGCAGCGTGCAGCGCGGCAGGCCGTCCGCCACCGGGCGCAGCCCGGACCCGGTCACCGCGCGCGGAGCCAGCTCGGCTGGCAGACCGTCCTCGACCGGCTCCTCTCCCGGTGACACAACACCAGCGAAGACGCCAGGACCAAGCTCGCCGCCTTGGCCGGATTCGAGCGCGACCGACGCGGCGACGAGCTTGGAAACCGCGTCAGCGATGTCGTTCGCGGCCACCGCGAGCCGCTCCGGGAAGAGCGTTCGGCGGGCGAGTGTGCCCGCGACGGCGGCCAGCGGCGGGTTCTCGCTGCCGAGCGCCTCGGCCACTTCGCGGGCGTGCCTGGCCAGCCCGGCCCGGTCCCGTGCGGTGAGCAGCAGCAACCGCGGCGTCTCGGCTGGCGGCGTTTCCTGCGCCGTTTCCTCGACCACCACGTGCACGTTCGAGCCGCCGAAGCCGAACGCGCTCACCCCGGCCCGGCGCGGCCCGTCGCTGTTCCACGGCGTGACCTGGCCCGCTATCTGAAGCCCGGCGTCCCGCAGCGGCAGCTGCTCGGCCGGTTCGAAATCCGGCTGCGGCAGAATTTGTCCCTTGTGGACAGACAAAATGGACTTGATCAGCCCGGCGATTCCCGCGGTGCCAAGGGAATGCCCGACCACCGACTTCGCCGCGCCGAGATACGCCGGGTTCTCCGCGCCGCGACGCAGCTCGGTCAGCGCGCTGATCTCCACGTCGTCGCCGACCGCGGTCGCGGTGCCGTGCGCTTCCAGGAACCCGACCGACGCCGGGTCGACCCCCGCGTCCCGGTACGCCCGCCGCAACGCTCGCAGCTGACCGGACTCCTGCGGCATCATGCCGCCCTTGACCGTGCCGTCGTTGGACAGCCCGACGCCGCGGATCACCGCGTACACCCGGTCGCCCGCCGCCCGTGCGTCCGCGAGCGGGCGCAGCACCAGGACGCCGGCCCCCTCGCCGAGCACGAACCCGTCGGCCCGGCGGTCGAACGGCCGGCATTCGCCGGTGCGCGAGATCGCGCCGATCCGGCACAGGCCCACGAACAGGTCCGGAGACAGCACGAGCTGTGCGCCGCCGGCGACGGCGATCCGGCAGCGGCCCGCCCGCAGGGCGAACACCGCGTTCGCCACCGCGGTCAGCCCGCCGGAGCAGGCCGAATCGAGCGCGTAGCTCTCTCCGTGCAGGTCGAAGACGCTGCTGATCGAACTCGGCCCCATGTTGAGCAGCAGCCCGGCCATCGCGGTGGCGTGCAGGCCGCTGACCGCGGATGCCGCCTCGGCCATCGCCGGATCGCCCGCCCGGCCGAATTCGCCGCCGATCAGCTGTTTCAGCCGCAGGTGCAGTGTGCTCATGTCGCGGTAGCCGCTGTCGCTGAGCGACATGATCACCGATGTGTCGTCGCGGTCGAAGCCCTCGGCCTCCCATCCCGCGTCCTGCAGCGCTTCGCGGGTCAGGTCGACCAGCAGCCGGTGCTGCG
The DNA here is from genome assembly GCF_900115345.1 of Amycolatopsis rubida. Classification (GTDB taxonomy): domain Bacteria; phylum Actinomycetota; class Actinomycetes; order Mycobacteriales; family Pseudonocardiaceae; genus Amycolatopsis; species Amycolatopsis rubida. The sequence continues at coordinate 398,534 of NZ_FOWC01000002.1, forward strand.
GGTCGAGCGATTTGGCCCGCCGCGGCGGGATCTTGTAGTGCCCGGCGTCGAAGTCGCCGACGTCCTCCAGCAGCGCCATGCGGTCGGAGTAGACCGCTCCGCTGTCCCGGAAATCGTCGTTGTAGAACGCTTCGCGCCGCCACCGCGAATCCGGCACTCGCCGAAACTGCGGCTTGGGCTCGCTCAGCAGATCCCAGTACTCGTTGACGTTGCGCGCCCCCGGAAAACGGCATCCCATTCCGACAACGGCGATGTCCTGGCTATTTTCGGATTCTTCCCACTCAGATCTTGCAGACCCCATGGCATGACTTCCTCGTGCCGATCCCCACCCAGTCGACACCGAGATTGCCCGTTCTTACCCAGTTTTTCAAGGGCATTGGGCAAGGTGCGGAGGAATGCACAGGCAACTCAACTCACGGTAGCCAAGCGATCACGCCACCAGGCCACGGTACTGGCAAATTGATCTTTCTCTCCCGTCGGCGTAATATCGAAGAATTCCTGTGCCGCATGGGAATCGAGCACGTACGGACGGTCAAACTGGTAGCGGACCTCCCGCAGCTCGCGCAACATCGGCGAAACGAGTGCGCCCGCCTTCAGTAACATCGGGGAAAGGCGTTGCACCGGCACCGGGGCCACTCCGGCCGCCTCGCACAACAGCGCGACCATCACCCGAGCGGACCGCGGCGGACCAGTCGGCACATGCCACGTCCTGCCCCACGCCTTTTCTTCCCGCGCGGCCGCGACCAGCGTGCGCGCGACATCGGAAATGTAGGTCCAGCTGTGCGCGGCGTCCGGATCGCCGAGTACCTGGACCTTCCGCCCGTGCAGCACGTTCGGCACCACTCGGGCGGCGAGATGGCCGCCGTCGGTCACTCCGGGACCGAAGAAATCGGAGGCACGCACCTCGACCACGCGGATGCGGCCCTCGTCGTGCAATGCGTGCAGTTGTTCGGACAGCAAAGCCCGGATCCGGCCCTTTGTCCCGGTGGCCGCGAGCGGCAGATTCTCAGTGAGCGGACCATCGACCGGGCCGTAGCCGTACAAATTCCCCAGCGACACCAGCAGCGCGCCGTTCGCTTCGGCCGCGGCGCACATCGAGGCCTGCAACGGCGGCCAATCGGTCGCCCACCGATGATATGGCGGGCTGGCGCAGCTGTAGATCGCTGTCGCCCCCTCGGTCGCTTCGACGAGCGCGGCCTGGTCGGCGGCGTCGAGCGAGACGTGCTCCAGCCCCGGCTCGGGTTCCCGGGGCGAACGGCCGATCACCCGGACCCGCTCTCCTTGTTCAGCCAGCAGCGCGGCGGTGGCCGCCCCCGCCGGTCCGTGCCCGATCACCACCTGAAGACTCATGGCGACACCCTAGCGACGGGCGCATCCCGTCGCGGCCGTGCACGAGCCGGTCGCCCGCCGTTCACCGGAAGATCACCCCAGCGGTTCTCGAGCAGGCCGCCGACACCTGGCATCCACTCGGAATTCGCCCAGGCCAGAACCAGTTTTCCGGCCCTAGTTCCGGCACTTGCGGTGGTGTATGGTCGCCGATCGTGAACAATTCCGCCAAGGTTGCCGCGCACACCGTTCCGCCCGCCGGGCGCTGAGGCCGTTCCGGGGGCGCGAGTGAACACTCTGAAGATCATCTTATTCTCTCTGTCGGCGGTATCCTCGTACGCGGCCTTGCTGTACAAGCTTTTCTCGATGCGCCGCTCGTGGCGCGACCCGGCCTACATCGTGCTGATGACGACGCTGATCCTGCAGTGCGTCACCTTCACCCTCGGCGCCCTCTCGCTCAGCATCGGCTCGCTGTTCGGGATCCCCAATCTGGCGATCTTGATCTTGCACCTGGCCGCGGTCGCGTACTGCATCAGCGCGCAGCTCCTGCTGATGCTGTGGGCGAATCCCCCGGCGGAAATCCGCACGCGGATCCGGGCGTGGATCGTCTCCGGCGCGGTGCTGTTCGTCGTGCTGACCGTGCTGTTCTTCATCGGCAACAAACCGGGCACCCCGGGCACCGCCTTCGCGGTGGGCAGCGGCGACCCGGTGATCCTCACCTACCTGCTGCTGTTCATCGTTTCGCAGGCCGTGCCGTGCGTGACGATCTACCTGCAATGCCTGCCGTACGCGCGAAGCACGTCGCGGGTGTGGCTGCGCCGGACCCTGAAGACGCTCGCGGTCGGTGCGGTCGTGCTGTTCTGCTACTGCGCCACGCGCGCGGTGAACATCGTGAGCCCGGCACTCGGCTGGCGCCTCGGCGCGTGGGCGATCGTGCCCTCTGTGTTCAGTGCGCTGGGCATCGTGATCGTGTCGTTCGGGCTGACCATGCCGTCGTGGGGCGAGCACGTCTCGTCGGTCGCGCGCTGGCAGCGCAATTACCGTTCCTACCGCGCGCTCTACCCGCTGTGGCATTCGCTGTACGAATCCTCGCCGGGCATCGCGCTGGAACCGCCTGCCGAGGGAGACACCGATCGGCGCTGGTCGGACCTGCACTACCGGCTGCATCGCCGGGTGATCGAGATCCGTGACGGCTGGCGCGCGCTGCGGCCGTACATGGACCGCGCCGACACCCCGGACGGCGACCAGGCGATGGCCGAGGCTCGCAAGATCCGCCAGGCGCTGGAGGCGAAGACCTCCGGGCTGACCCCGGCGGAAAGCCAGGACAACGGCGCGTTCGACGACCACGACGCGAAGACGTTCGAGGCCGAGGTCGCCTGGCTCACCCAGGTGTCGGCGGCTTACGGCAAGCTGGTCTGAGGCTGGTCGCCCAGCAACGTCTCGCCTTTCGTCAGCCACGCGAAACCGAACGCGAACACCGCGAGCGACTCCAGCCAGAGCGTCGGATGCAGGTCCGCGGTGGCGGCGCTGAAGAACAGGCCGTTGACCACGATCAGCACCAGGCACGCGAGCATCACGATGCCGCACGTCCGGTAGACGGCATTGCGCGAACGTTTGCGCTTGGTCGGCGCCCCGTCGTCCTTGGTGAACAGGAAGAGGCAGAAGAACGCGAGGGTGAGGAAGAAGATCGCGGCGAACACCAGGTGCGCGACGCCGATCGTGTGTTCGGTCGGGGTCGGCGTTACCGGCTGGGCCGGGAACAGCGCGACGCCGATGCCGGCGATCGCCGCGACATTGGCCGCGATGTCGTCGACGCGTCCGTAACCGCGATAGGCGATCAGGAAGACGCCGATCGCGCACAACGTGCCGACGAAGACGTTCCGGAGATCGCTGTAGTAATAGCCGCTCAGCGAACCGAGCAAGCCACCGCCTTCGAGCAGTTCCTTGCCGATGATCACCACGATCGGCAGCAGGATCCCGAGCACCCCGATGGCGCGGCGAAGGAACAGGTAAGAGCGCACGAAAGCGGTCATGGCACGGCCTCCCCGAAAGTCGTGCACTCTTTGTACCTGCTTCGTCACCCGCCCACCGGGCAGACCGGGAAGGCCACCGGTTCAGCCCAGCAGACCGTCCAGTTCCGCGAGCAGTTTCGCCTTCGGCCGGGCACCGACGAACGACGCGACCGGGGCTCCGTCGCGAAACAGCATCAGCGTCGGCAGCGCCATCACCTGGTAGGCGCGCATGGTTTCGGGGTTCTCGTCGGTGTTGAGTTCGCGCACGGTGAGGCCGGGCCGTTCCGCGGAGATCTCGGCGAGCACCGGGGCGAGCATCCGGCACGGCGGGCACCAGCCTGCGGTGAAGTCGACCAGGACGGGCTGGTCGTGGTCCAGGACGTCGGCGGCGAAGGTGGCGTCGGTGGTCATCGGGACTCCTCGGGTTCGGCAGTGCACGGGTCAACCGCGTGCCCGGTGGCGGCGGCGAGCTTGTCGAGCAGCGCGGAGCGGACCGCCGCGAGGTCGCGCATGCAGGCCTCGACCTCGTCCAGCTTCCGCCGGTACACCTCGACCGACGCCGGGCACGCGTCGCCCGCGTCGTGGCCGGTGCGGAGGCAGTCGACGAACGGGCGGGTGTCGTCGAGGCTGAACCCGACCGTGCGCAGGGTCTGGATTTCCTTGACGAGCCGCAGGTGGTCCTCGTCGTACTCGCGATAGCCGTTCGCCGCGCGCGCCGCCGGGAGCAGACCCTGTGCCTCGTAGAAGCGCAGCGCCCGCGTGGTGGTCCCGGTCCGCTGGGCCAGTTCGCCGATCCGCATTTTTCCGACGCTAAACCTTGCCCTCAGCGTCAAGGCAAGGCCTGCACGCGAGGCTGCGGATATTCGCGGAACTTGACCGAGTTCGCCGCGCGGCTGCCCATGTACTCGAAGACGCGGCGGCCGAGCGGACCGGTCAGCGAGCGGTACATCCGGTTGCGCTTGCGCAGCTTCTCCTCGGTGGCCGGGACCAGGAAGCCGCCCGAACCGGCTCCGTTGCGCTGCCCGACGCGGGCGGGTTTGCGCAGCCGCTGCTCGTAGCGGGCGAACGCGGTCACGTGGTCGCCGCCGGCCGCGGCGAGTTCCCCGGCCAGGACCTGCGCCCCCATCATCGCGAGGCCGGTGCCGGATCCGCCCGGCCCGGCGCACCAGGCGGCGTCGCCCAGCAGCACGATCCGGCCGCGCGACCAGCTGTCGAGCTTGATCTGGCCGACGGTGTCGAAGTACAGGTCAGGCGCGTCGGCGACGGCGGTGAGCAGCTGCGGGAGTTCCCATCCGGCGTTGGCGAAGACCTCGGTGACAATGTCCTTCTGCCGGGCCAGGCCGGGACGGCCGTACCCGTCCGTGTCGCCGCGGAAGGTGAGGCCGACGGTGACTGTCTCCGGGTCTCGGTGGCTGGTGACGATCGCGCCGAGGCCGGGTTCGTTGTAAAGCAGGCCCGCGCGGTCGAGGCGGAGGTGGTTGGGCGCGGTGAACCCGGCGACGTGGTAACCGAGGTCGGTGCGGAATTTCGCCTCCGGACCGAAGGCTGCCGTGCGCACGCCGGAGTGGATCCCGTCCGCGCCGGCCACCAGGTCGAACCGCCGCGGGGCGCCGTGGCGGAAGGTGACGTCGACGCCGTCGGAGGTCTCGGCGAGCGAGGTGACACGGTCGCCGAAGACGTACTCGGTGTAGTCCTTGGTGTGGTCGTAGAGGACGCGGGCGAGGTCGCCGCGCAGGACCTCCAGCTCGCCGTTGGTGAACCCGCTCGGCAAGGTGAACGCGGGTTGTCCGGCCGGGTCGAGCTGCACCTGCTCGCGCAGCGCGGTCTCGTGCTCCCGCAGGTCGTCGAGCAGGCCCATCGCTTCGACGAGTTTCATCTGCTCGCCGCGGAAGTCGACGGCCTGCCCGCCCGGCCGCAGCCGCGGCGCGGCCTCGACGACGGTCACCGAATAGCCGTAACGGTGCAGCCAGTAGGCGGCGGACGGACCCGCGACGCTGGCACCGGACACGAGAACGGTCTTGCTGGTCATCTCTGCTCCCCTGGGTCGGTAGGCGATGCGGCAAGACTGCGGCGCACCGCTTACCGCGCCCGCACGGAGCGCTGACGATCTTGGTCAGTCCTGCGCCAGCCGGGTGAGCATCCGGGAGAAAACGCGGCCGAGCAGCTCCAGCTCGGGGCCGCTGACCTGGTCGAAGAAATACCGGCGCACGAGTTCGCCGTGCTGCTGCCTGGCCGCCGCGACCGCCGCGCGCCCGGCTTCGGTGAGCCGGACGTTCGCCCCGCGCGCGTCCTCGGTGCAGTTCTCCCGCGTGACCAGCCCGCGCTTGCACATCCGGCTCACGTGATGCGACAGCCGGCTGCGGTCCCATTCGACGGTCGCGCCGAGTTCGCGCATCCGCAGCACGCCGTCCGGTTCGTTCGCGAGCGGGACGAGGAGGGCGTAGTCGGCTCCGGAGATCCCGGCGTCGCGCTCCAGCTGCCGGTCGAGCGCGCTGCCGAGCGCCCGCTGCACGCGCTGGTAGGAACACCAGACCTCGGCCTCGCGCCGGTCGGTCGCCACGTCCGCCATCCGGTGATTCTACAAAGACAAGGCGGGATTTCGCGCCGGTGCGTAAGTGGGGAGAGTGACCAGGTCCGCGCAAGAAACCTTCTTTCGTGCCTTCCACGCAAGCCATCCGGCGGTGACGTCGCGCGCGTTCGGCGACGGCCGAAGCGCCGACGGACGGTCGAGTTACGAGCTTCTCCGGGACGAGATCACCGCTCCGGGACGTGTGCTCGATCTGGCCTGCGGCGACGGATTTCTGCTCGAACTCCTTTCCTCGGCGGGACATCAGGCGGTCGGGGTCGATGTGTCGAGCACGGATCTGGCTCTGGCCAAGAAGCGTTCGACGACAGTGGCGGAAGGCCGGGCACAGCGACTGCCGTTCGCGGACCACGCGTTCGATGCCTGCGTGTCGCACATGGCGTTCATGCTGATGACTGACATCGACGAGGTGTCCGCGGAGCTGGCCCGCGTGCTCCGGACGGGCGGGCAGCTCTCTCTCGTCCTCGGCGGCGGGGCGGCCGGAGACGGGGCTCGTGCCCTGTTCGGCAAGCTGCTGCGGGAAATCCTCGCCGACGTCCCGGCCGAACAGCGGTTGCCTCCGCTCGGCGACAAGCGCACCCGGACCCGGGCCGGGCTGGACGAAATTCTCGTTCCGGCCGGATTCGCTCCCGTTCAGTGGCGCGTCGAGACGATCGACGTCAGCGGTCCGCTCGATCAGGTCTGGGAGTTCGTGTCGACCTTCTACAACCTCTTCCCTCTCGGCGAACCCGCTTGCCAGGCGCTGAAAACCGCTTTTCTCTCCCAGGCTCCGGCACTGACCCGGCCCGACGGGCTGATTCCGCTTGTCTTCCCAGTACAGCTGGCCAGCACCCACACTGTCCACAAAGGACAGTAAACCCGCACTAGTGGCACCCGGCACCTTCTGGCAAGATCGAAGGCTCTGACGTCTCCAGTTCACGCCGAAGGGGCAGGGCATTGGGTCTGGGCAGGAAACTGGCCGTCGCCGCCACCGCGGTCACCGCGGCGACGGCGTTGTTCACCGCGGCACCGGCGAACGCCGCTCCCGCGGCCATCGACTGGAAACCGTGTCCTACCGGGCAGGGAGCCGAATGCGGCAAGCTCACCGTGCCGCTCGACTGGGACCGTCCCGGCGACGGCACGATTCAGCTCGCGCTCGCGCGGCGCAAGGCCACCGATCCCGCGCACCGGATCGGCTCGGTGCTCATGGATCCCGGCGGGCCGGGTGGTGCGGGCGCGGGCGAGGTGCAGAGCGGCTGGACGCTGTCGCCGAAGGTCGCCGCGCGGTTCGACACGGTCGGGTTCGATCCGCGCGGGGTCGGGGAAAGCACCGCGATCAAGTGCGGGCTCGACGAGCTCACCGCGAAAAACCCGGTGCTGCCGAAGGATTCCGGCGAATTCCGGCAGCTGCTCGCGTACAACCGCGCGCTCGGGCGCAGCTGCGACCGGATCACCGGGCCGCTCGCCAGCCGTTCGGACACCCGCGGCGTCGTGCGCGACATGGACGCGATCCGTGCCGCGCTCGGCGACAAGAAGCTCACCTACTACGGCGTTTCCTACGGCACGCTGATGGGCCAGCAGTACGCCGAGGCGTACCCGGACCGGGTGCGCGCGCTCGTGCTGGACAGCAACATGGACCACTCGATCCGCAGCACCTGGGAGTTCCTGAAGACGGAAACCCAGGCCACGCAGGAGCTGTTCGAGCAGTTCACCGGCTGGTGCGACCGGACGCCGTCGTGCGCGCTGCACGACCAGGACGTCAGCGCGGTGGTGGCCGGCCTGTACGCCCGCGCCGAACGCGGCGAACTCGGCACCCCGGACGACCGGCTCGACCCGATGGCGTTCGTCGGCCTGATCTCGCAGAACTTCTACGGCCCCACCTGGGGCAAGCTCGCGAAGAGCCTGGTCGACCTGCGCGACGGGAAACCGGCCGAGGCGTCCTTCGGCAAGGACGACATCCCCATTCCGAACCCGTTCAACAGCATCTTCTGCTCCGACTGGCGGCTGCCGGTCACCAGCTATCCGCAACTCGACAGCTACCGGCGCGCGCTCGCCAGGGTGTCGCCTGACCTGCACTTCTCGCCGCTGGGCTGGAGCGCGGCGGCGGGCTGCGCCGGCTGGCCGAGCCCGGTGCGCAACCCGCAGCATCCGCTGTCGGTCCGGCCGGGCGTGCCGATGTTGATGCTGAACAGCCGTTACGACCCGGCCACGCCGTACGGCTGGGCGGTGCGCGCGTCGCAGCAGTCCGGTGCTCCGCTGCTCACCTACGAGGGCTGGGGCCACGGCGCGTACTTCAAGAAGAGCCAGTGCGTCACCGACGCCGCGGACGCCTTCCTGATCGACGGCACGAGCCCGGGTCGCGGCAAGCACTGCCCGGCGGTCGAGCCGAGTGTTCAGTCCAGGATGGACGGTGTGCGGCCACCGGCTACCCAGCTGTACTGAGCAACGAAAAAGCGGGGCCCTGATCGGATCAGTGCCCCGCTTTTTCGTGGCTGCGGCCGCTCAGTAGTCGTCACGCCCGGTGAACTGCTGTTCCAGCAGCTCGGCCGAACCGGCGACGAGTTCGAGCGGATCGGTGAACTCGTTGAGGTCGAGGTTCAGCAGCGGCAGCGAATGGCGCAGCACGAGGTGCTCGCCCATCACCACGAGCCCGCCGACCACCAGCGTCTGGCCTACCTCGCTCAGCACGGTGAGCAGATCGACCTCGTCCACGCGGGCGAACGGGGTCGCGATCTGCACCCAGTCCTCGCGCTGGTCGAAGATCTCCCTGGCGATCACCACGACCTGCGCCCGCCCGGTCGTCTCCGCGTCGTCGCCGAACAGGACCCGGATCCGGATCTCGCCCGGGTCGTCCCGGATCACCCGGTAGGTCTGCCTGATGTAGGCGACCAGGTCATTCCACTGCGCCACGCGCTTCCTCCCGTTGGTAGGCAACGAAGATCAGCGTAGCGGGACAACCAGTGCGGCAGCGGGCGTCAGAGCAACTTCCACGCTCCGGTGAGCGCCTCGCGCAGGATCTGCTCCATCTCGTCGAACTGCGGCTGGTCGCAGATCAGCGGCGGCGACAGCTGGACCACCGGCTCGGCGCGGTCGTCGGCGCGGCAGTAGAGACCGCCTTCGAACAGTGCGTTCGAGAGATAACCGCGCAAAATGCGTTCCGATTCCCCGGCGGTGAAGGTCTCCTTGGTCGCTTTGTCCTTGACGAGTTCGATGCCGTAGAAGAAACCGGTGCCGCGCACGTCGCCGACGATCGGCAGATCGGTCAGCCGGTCGAGGGTCGCCCGGAAGGCGGTTTCCTTGTCCAGTACATGGCCGTAAAGGTTCTCGCGCTCGATGAGGTCGAGGTTGGCCAGCGCGACCGCGCACGAAACCGGGTGCCCGCCGTAGGTCGAGCCGTGCATGAAGGTCGCCTCGCCGCCGGCGAACGGCTCCATCAGCCGGTCGCTCGCGAGCACCGCGCCGAGCGGGGCGTAGCCCGAGGTCAGCCCCTTGGCGGTGGTGATGATGTCCGGCTGGTAGCCGTACCGTTTGGCCGCGAAGTCGTAGCCGACCCGGCCGAAGGCGCAAATCACCTCGTCGGACACCAGCAGCACGTCGTGTTTGTCGCAAATCTCGCGAACCCGCTCGAAATAACCCGGCGGCGGGACAAAGCAGCCACCGGTGTTTTGCACGGGTTCGAGGAATACCGCGGCGACAGTGTCCGCGCCCTCGAATTCGATCGCTTGCTCGATTTGGTCAGCAGCCCACCGGCCGTAAGCCTGGTAATCGTCGGCATGTTCGGGTGCCCGATAGAAGTTCGTGTTCGGCACGCGCAGCGTACTCGGCACGAGCGGCTCGAAATCTGCCTTCGCCCCAGGAATTCCGGTGATCGAAAGTGCGCCCTGCGACGTGCCGTGATACGCCAGCGCGCGGCTGATCACCTTGTGTTTGGCGGGTTTTCCGGTCAGCTTGAAATACTGCTTCGCGAGCTTCCACGCCGTTTCCACGGATTCGCCGCCGCTCACGGTGAAGAAAACGCGGTTAAGGTCGCCCGGCGACGCGGCGGCAAGGCGTTCGGCCAGTTCGAGCGCGGGTGGATGCGCGTGGCCCCAAAGCGGGAAGTACGCGAGCTGCTTCGTTTGGCGCGCAGCGGCTTCGGCCAGTTCCTCGCGACCGTGGCCGACCTGCACCGCGAACAGCCCCGCGAGGCCGTCGAGGTAGCGCTTGCCGGTGTCGTCCCAGATGTAGGTGCCCTCGCCGCGCACGATCACCGGGATGTCGGCGGTGTCGGCGCGGCTGTGGCGCGTGAAGTGCAGCCAGAGGTTGTCGCGTGCGGCAGTGCCCGAGCCGGTGGTGATCCCGGCGGGTTCGGCGGTCGTGGTCATGGCTCCTCGAAACGGGCCTCGAAGCTGCCGGCGCGCACTGTGGCGCACCGGCCGGACCTCTCGGTTATCGCACGAGCCGACGCCGATTGGCAAGCGGATCAGTCGTTGATACCACACACAACGACTAATTTAGGCTGTCTCATCCGGACAGACCTTCGGATTTCGTCGTCACCGGCGGTGCGTGCCCCACTCGTACGACTGCTTCCGCAGCTTGAGGTACACGAGCGTCTCCGCGGTGCGCACTCCGGGCAGCGTCCGGATGCGGTTGGAGATCACGTCGAGCAGTGCCTCATCGTCGGCGCAGAGCACCTCGCACAGCACGTCGAAGCGGCCGGCGCAGAGCACGACGTAGTCGATCTCGTCCATTTCGGCCAGTGCGTCGGCGACCGGATCGAGCGGGCCGTCGACGGTGATCGCGACCATCGCCTGGCGGAAAAGCCCGACCTGCAAGGGATCCGACACCGCGACGATCTGGATGACGCCCGAATCGGACAGTCGCTGCACCCGCTGGCGGACCGCCGCCTCGGACAATCCGACCGCCTTGCCGATCGTGGCGTACGGCCGCCGTCCGTCCTCTTGCAACTGCGCGATGATCTGCTTCGAAATGTCGTCGACCACCGGCGGCGCCGGCCGGTTCGGGTCCTGGCTCTGCATCCCGGGATCATCGCGGGTCGACCCTGTCGCAGGCAACCGTGGGCGTGGCAAGCGGTCGCCCTGAGTGTCCAGATGGACCGTCTGCCGGGGTTCCGAGCAACGGATTTCGTCGTCTTTCCGGCGTTGACAACGGCAAACCCGTCCTGTTCCCTCCGTCGAATTCCAGCGCCGACGGAGGGAGCCCCATGCCGCCTCATCCAGTCCCCGTCCAGACCGACCCTGCCGTCGGTTCGCCCGCGCCCCGCTCGCTGACCAGATCGATCGGGGTCGGCGGCGGCACCCTGCTGACGCTGAGCTGTGTGACTCCCGCGTCGTCGTTGTTCGTTCTCGTCCCGCCGCTGTTCGGTTCGCTCGGCACCGGCACCGCGCTGGCCATCGGGCTCGCCGTGCTGCTGTGCGTGGGGATCGCGTTCTGCTATTCCGAGCTCGGCACGCTGGTGCCGAGCTCGGGCGGCGAGTACGCCATGGTGTCCACCGTGGTCAGCCGGTTCGCCGGGTGGATCACGTTCATGCTGTCGTTCATCGTGATCCTGGTGGTGCCGCCGATCATCGCGCTCGGAGTCGCCGGCTACCTGGCGGTGCTCGGGCACGTCGATCCGTCCGTGGCGGGTGCGCTGGTGATGCTGGCGGCCACCGGGATGGGCCTGGTGAACCTGCGGTCGAATGCGTGGCTGACCGGGATCTTCCTGGTGATCGAGATCCTCGCGATCGTCGTGGTGTCCGTGCTCGGGTTCGCCCACACCGACCGCCCGGCCGCGGTGCTCGGGCGACCCAGCATGGACGGCGTGCATCCGATCGCGCTGGTCTCGGTGGTCGCCGGGCTGGCGGTCGCGTTGTTCGTGGTGCAGGGGTTCTCGACCGCGGTGTACCTGGCGGAGGAGATGCGCGAGCCGCACAAGACGGTCTCGCGGACCGTGTTCTGGACGCTCGGTATCAGCGCGGTCGTGATCCTGGTGCCGGTCGTCGCGATCACGCTGGGCGTGCCGGACCTCGCGATCCTGCAGAACCTCGACCTGACCGCGCTCGTGGTGAGCTGGAGCAGTTCGGCCTTCGGCACCGTCGTGAGCCTGTGCATCGCGGCGGCGATCGTGAACGCGGTGATCGTGATGGTGATCCAGAACTCGCGCGTGCTGTACGCGTCGGGGCGGGATCGCGCTTGGCCGGAGCCGGTGAATCGCGCGTTGAGCGTGGTGAGTCCGCGGTTTGGCGCGCCCTGGGTGGCGACGCTCGTAGTCGGCGTCTCGGAAGCGGTGCTGTGCTTTGTGCCGGTGGAAACGCTGAGCGGTGTGACCGGGGTGGCCGTGGTCGCGCTGTACCTGGCGATTTCGGTGAGCGTGCTGTGGGCGCGGCGGCCAGCACACCGGCGTCCGCAGGTATGGCGGATGCCGGGATGGCCGGTGGTGCCCGTTGCGGCGGTGCTGGCGCTCGGCTACGTACTGGTGTCGCAGAGCCTGCTGGACCTGGCGATTACCGCCGGGGTGCTGGTGGTTTCGGCCGGGTACTGGTGGGGCTACCTGCGGCGGCGGCCGGATCGGTGGCTGGTGACGATTCCCTCACCCGTACCCGGGTGAGGACGGACAGCTCGGTCGGGCGCAGTGCCGCCGCGATCCCCTCTGGCGCGCAGGAGGGCGGCCATCGATAAGTTCCGGGGGCTTACCCGCTGATCGCGTGGCGAGTTTGGCTGATCGTTTCCTCGGTGCGGTCCATCGTGACGCCGAGCCAGCTGACCAGCGCCGGGCGGTCGGGGTCGAATCCGCCTTGGCCGAGGTGGCCGGTCAGCGACTGCTCTTGCCGGTATCGGCTAGCAGTCTTTGCTTGCAGCGCCGGGTGGCGGGTTTGTCCACTTCGAACACGCGGGCGTGGCTGGCTCCGCGGTAGGCGTAGAAATCGAGTTCTGCGCCGAGAATCACGTATTGCTCGACGCCCATTTCCGTGTAGCTCAGCGGTTCCGCTTCGGCAACGGAGGGATCAACTGGCGAGGGCGATTGTGTAGAGAGCGAACGGTTCGCCTCGGTGCGGGACATCGTCGCGGTAGGTGAAGCCGAGCCGCTCCATCACCGCACGGGAACGGACGTTGTGCACCTCGGTGAAGGCGACGACTTCCGCCGCGCCGAGTTCTCGTGCCCGGGCCAGCGAGGCCGATTTCGGTGGCGAGGAGTTCTCCGGATTCCCGGTGCCGGGCCAGCCATTTGCCGACACGGTCGAGCTTCCGCGTCGGCGCGGGTCCATTCGCCGTACCAGCGGGCGATGCCGGGGTCCAGATGCAGCCGGTACAACTCGTCGGCGAGGTCCGGACCGATCGGGGTGAGGCGCAGGCGTTCGGTTTCCAACTCAGGCGGCCGCAGCGGTCGGAACTGCCAGCGAGGCGTTTACCCGGGCGATGAATTCCGCATTGGACTTCGTCGTGCGGACCTGTTCCAGAAACTGTTCCGCGGCCCGCTTCGGATCCTGCGTGGACAGCGCGCGGCGGACCTCGTTCAGCACGGCGAGTTCCTGTGGCGGGACGATCAGCTCGTCGCGGCGGGTGCCGGAGCCGAAGAAATCTACCGCGGGGAAAACGCGGTGGTCGGCGAGCACTCGGTCCAGGCGGAGTTCCGAGTTGCCGGTGCTTTTCAGTTCCTCGAAGAATACCGTGTCCGCCAGCGAACCCGTGCCGACCAGTGCGGTGGCGATGATGGTGAGCGAGCCGCCTTCCTCGATGTTCCTTGCCGCGCCTAGGATTTTCTTCATCGGGTGCAGTGCGCTGGCGTCGACACCGCCGGACAGGATCCGGCCCGAGGTGCGGGCCGCCAGGTTGTACGCGCGGCCGAGGCGGGTCAGGGAATCCAGCAGCAGTACGACGTCGCGGCCGGTTTCGACCAGGCGTTTCGCGCGTTCCAGCGCCAGTTCGGCGACGGCGGTGTGCTCGGCTGGTTTGCGGTCGAAAGTGGACGCTACGACCTCGCCGTGCACCGAGCGGGTCATGTCCGTGACTTCTTCGGGGCGTTCGTCGGCGAGTAGTACCATGAGGTGCGCCTCGGGATGGTTGACCGCCACCGCTTGCGCGATCGCTTGCAGCACAGTGGTTTTGCCGGTGCGCGGCGGCGCGACGATCAACGCGCGCTGGCCTTTGCCCAGCGGCGCGACCAGATCCAGGACGCGCGTGGTGAGCTGGTGCCTGCTGGTTTCGAGGACCAGTCGCTGGTTGGGGTGAATGGGGGTGAGTTTGTCGAAATCGGGACGCCGTTGCCCGGGCGGGCGGCCGTTGACCGAGACGAGTTCGCCGTTGCCGAGGACGAGTTCGTCGCCGCGGCGCAGGCCGTGGGCGCGGACCAGGGATAGCGGAACGGGCGGGCCGCCGGGGGTGTAGCCCAGTGTGGCGGTCTTGCCGTGGATATCGAGAATTCCTTGCTGTGTCATGGTTTGTGGCTCCTTGAGCAGTGACAGTCGACGCGAAAAACACGGACCGCCGGATGAGACGAAGCGGGTCAGGTGACGGGCTTCGGGAAAGACGCCGATCCTCGTCGCGTTGACTCACGCTGGCCGAGAGGGCGGAACCCCTGGGCGGCGGGGCCGACTTCCTGGGGTATGCGGCGAGAGTAACGCATCGGTTCCGGCCGCACAAGCGAGAGGGGCCTGGTGAGTGGTTACGCCGGTGAGAACCGGCATCGCCACTCACCAGGCCCCAACGCACCCGGTCGCTGATTTATTCCCGGCGGCCCGCGCCGGTCACGGCATCTCCCACGGAGCCCGCGGCAGCACGTGCCCGGTCTCCAGCAACGACTTGAGATTCGACAGCACAGCCGCCCAGCCGCCGGACACGTCCTGGTGCGCCTTCTCGTCGGGCAGGTCCTCGTGCGTCACCGTCAGCCGGACGATGCCCTCGTGCGCTTCGATGTCGAACGTCGCGCGGGACGGCTCCTGATCCTTCGGACCGTTCGGGTCGAACCAGGTGGTGACCAGGCGTTTCGGCGGGACCGCCTCGATCACCTCGCCCTCGACGTCGGCGATCCCGGACCCGTCGGTCCGCACGTGCGCCCAGCGCGAACCCTTGTTCCAGTCGGATTCGTTGCGGTGGCCCCAGTACTGCCCGGTCAGCTCGGGGTCGGTGAGCGCGTGCCACACCTGCTCCGGCGTGGCATGGATGTAGGTCACATACACGAAACTCGGCTTCATGGCTTCCTCTGCTCGACGTTTGACGGCACTGAGCATCCGCAGCCGCGGCTGCTCGAACCGGTTCACCCACCGCTCCCGCATCTCGTGCAGCGGCACCGGATTGAGGTAGTGCAGCTTTTCCCGGCCGCGGCGCACGCTGCTCACCAGGTTCGCCGCCTCCAGCACGGCGAGGTGCTGGGTCGCGGACTGCCGCGTCATCTCCAGCCGGCGGCACAGTTCGCCCAGCGTTTGCCCGTTGTCCTCGCGCAACTGGTCGAGCAGGTACCGGCGAGTCGGATCCGCCAGCGCCTTGAACACTTTGTCCAGGTCAGGTGACACACTTACAGTAAGGCAGGCAAATGGCTGCCTGTCAAGGCGGCCGGGATAGAAACAGGTCAGCGCCGAGGCGAGTTGGTGACCGCCTCGGCGCTGACTACTGAGAGTGCTTAGAAGACCTCCGGGGTGAGCGAAGGAGCCGCCATGTCGGCGTCGAACGGGAACATCGGGCGGACGATGCCGGAGTGGCCGAGCCGGAGCAGGTCCTGGTCGACGCCGCCGGGGGTGAGGGCCAGCAGCCAGTCCGCGGCCATGTCGTACAGCTCCGGTTCGAGGTAACCGATCTTCACGATCACCACGTCCGCCTCGCGCGGGTGCAGGCCGAGCGCGCGGAAGTCGGATTCGAGGTGATACGGCTTGCGGCGTGCGGTCACGATCACCCGCAGGCCGCCGGCGGCGAGCGCCACCGCGGTTCCGGCCACCGGGTCGTCGGCGTCGATCGCGGCGACCTGTGCGGTGAGTGCGACCGGGCCGTGCGGGCCGGAATCGACTTTCCCGCCCAGTTCAACCGAAATCTTCGCGCCGACGCCAGCCGCGACCGCCATTGCGACGGCTTCCGGGTCCACAATGGCCGCGTACAAAGTGGTCAGCGAAGAATCCACAATGGCCGGAGTGTTCAGCAGGACGTCGAGACTCCACGATGTGTCCCCAGCACCGCCAGCGGTCGGGTTGTCGCCGGAATCGCTGATGAAGAACGGTCGCGACGGAGAAGCGAACGCCTGCTCAAGGCATTCCGGGAGGGTGCCGGTCGGGGCAACGAAAGCGAAGTCGTGGCGAGCGTCCCAATAGGACTGGGCCAGCCGCTCGGCTTCCTTGGTGATCAGCGAAACGTCGTCACCCATCACTACCACCGCGGCCTGGCAGCGCGGTTCGTCCGCCCAGGCGTAACCGACCCACATCGCCGCGTCCAGAACTCCGTCCAGCGCTTCGACGGAATCCACTGCCGCGTAAACGCTCTTCGCCGGTTCGAGCCGGGTGCTGGTCTTCTCCCCCGGCAACAGGACCGGAACCTGCACCCACGCCTTCTTCGGCCGACCGCCGGACCGCAACCGCGACACCAGATTCCGCGCGGCCCGCTCACGGGTCTCCCACGCGTCCTCGTGCGGGGCCATCCGATAGCAGGTGATCAGGTCCAGCGCGGTGACCAGTTCCCGGGAAACGTTGCCGTGCAAGTCCATCGATGCCGACACCAGGACCTCCGGACCGACGATCGAACGGATCTCCTGCGCGAGCGAAGCCTCCACATCGGACCGTCCGACGACACTCATCGCGCCGTGGATGTCGAAGAACAGCCCGTCCAGCTCGCCCGCCGAACGCAACCGGTCCAGGATTTCCCCGGACAGCTCCGCGTACGCCTCTTCGGTGACCGCGCCGCCGGGGAGCGATCGCGCGTCGACCAGCGGAACCCATTCCACCTCGGCGGCCCAGTCCGCGTCGAGAAAGTCGTAGCGGCCAAGCAGCTCGTCCCCGCGCAGCACCCGGAAGTCGTCCACTGTGGACCGATGCGGCGAGAAGGTACTCGATTCGATGGCGATTCCGGTGATCCCGACCCGCAGCTTCTTCATCGTCCACTCCGTTTGATCGCTTGCTCGAACACCGCGTCCAGCGCGAGCGCGCCCGCGCCGTAAAGTCCCGCGTCCGCACCGAAGCGCACCCGGTCGATCCGCAGTTCCCTGGTAGCCAAGGGAAGGCACCGTTCGTACAGCGCACCGCGCACGGCCGCGACGAACGCCTCCGAACCGGACAGTGCGCCGCCGAGCAGCACCTCGTCCGGGTTGCTGAAGTTGACCACCGTGGCCAGCACCTCGCCGAGCCGCAGCCCGGCGCGCCGGACGGCCGTGGTCGCTTCGGGGTGTCCGTCTTCCGCAGTGGCCATCACCTGTGCGGTCGTCTCCAGCTTCAGCCCCTGCGCCCGCAGCTGTCCGACGAGCGCCGCGCCGCTGGCCACCACTTCCAGGCAGCCACGGTTCCCGCAGGTGCACGGCTGATCCTCGGCGGCAGGCACGCGCACGTGGCTGATATCGCCCGCGACTCCGGCCCGGCCGCGATAAAGCTCGCCGCCCAGCACGATTCCGGACCCGATGCCGGTACCGGCCTTCACCACCAGCAACGTCCGGCCGGGCGCGCCGGCCACGGATTCGCCCAACGCCAGCATGTTCGCGTCGTTGTCCACGACGACCGGCAGCTCGAAGTGCTCCGCCAGCGCTTCCCGCACCGCGAAACCGCGCCAGCCGGGCATCCGCGACGGCAGCGTGATGGTGCCCGCGTTGACGTCCACCGGGCCCGGGAAAGCGACGCCGAGACCGAGCGCGCGGCCGGGACAATCCGCGCCTGCCATCACATCGCGCACCGCCGCCGCGAGCCCGGCGACCAGTTCGCGAGGCTCCTGGCTGATGTCCAGCGGCCGCTCGTGCGCTTCCAGCAGGTTGCCCGCGATGTCGAGCGCGCCGATCCGCACGTGCCGGGAGCCGACGTCGGCGGCCCAGACGTGGCCGAACTCCGCGTTGACCGACAGCAGCTTCGGCCGCCGCCCGCCCGCGGACCGGCCCTCGCCGGACTCGCTCAGCACCCCGGCGGACATCAGCGCCTGCGTGCGCACCGACACCGTCGACTGCGGCAGCCCGAGTGCTCGCGCCAGGTCCATGCGCGACGTCGCGTGGCCGTGCGCGACCAGCCACAACAGCCGCAGCGGTCCGGCCGGATCCACCGCGTCACCTCTTTCATCAAAGCTGATGTAACTAAACTGTTCGAAAGGACTCTTGGCAATTCCCGTCTCGCGTGCAAGATTACCCGACAGCCGGGACGCGGCATACCACCTGGCACTGGTCTTTCATCAGAGTTGTTGGAAGTGATGCGAATGGCTCGACGCCCGTGGCGCACCGCGCTCGGGGTCACGCTCGCCGCCGCGCTGGCGCTGTCCGGCTGCGCGGCGAGCCGGGAACAGCACGGCGGCGGTTCCGGCACCCCGAAAACCGGCGGGACCGTGCGGTTCGCGATGCCCCCGTCGGCGACGCCGAACTGGATCATGCCGTTCTCGATCCCCGGCTACGGCGGGTCGTACAACGGCATGATCCGGTCGACCATGTACGTGCCGCTCTACAGCTACGACGGCAGTTCCGGTTCGGTCAACCTCGACGACGCCGCGAGCGCCGCGAACCTGCCGAGCTACTCCCCCGACGGCAAGACCGTGACGATCACGCTCAAGCCGCTGACCTGGTCCACCGGCGAGCCGCTGACCAGCCGCGACGTCGAGTTCTGGCTCAACCTCGCCCGCGCGGGCAAGGACAACTGGGGCAAGTACTCGAAGGGCCTGATCCCGGACAGCATCACCGGGTTCCACGCCGTGGACGACCGCACCTTCACCTTCACCCTGGACAAGGCGTACAACCCGGACTGGTTCACCGCCAACCAGCTCAGCCTGATCGTCCCGATGCCGCACGTGTGGGACCGCACGAGCGCCGCAGGCCCGGTCGGCGACCACGACCGCACTCCGGACGGCGCGAAACAGGTCTTCGACTTCCTGGTCAGCCAAGGGAAACAGCTCGGCACGTACGCGACTAATCCACTGTGGAAAGTCGTGAACGGACCGTTCACACTGGCCGGGTTCACCACGTCCGGCGAGGTGACGCTGCGGAAGAACCCGAAGTACACCGGACCGGACCCGGCAAAGCTCGACACCGTCCGGTTCCTGACCTTCACCGGGTCGTCGGCGGAGTACAACGTGCTGCGCGCGGGCGGCGTCGACTACGGCTACCTGCCGACGTCGAACCTCGGCCAGCGCTCGAAGCTGGCGGAGCAGGGCTACCGGGTCGAACCGTGGAACGGCTGGTCCATCACGTATTCGCCGTACAACTTCAACAATCCCAAGCTGGGCAAGGTGTTCTCCCAGCTGTACGTGCGGCAGGCGATCCAGCACGCGGTCGACCAGGACGCCATCACCTCGGTGATCTGGCGCGGCGCCGCGCGTGTCGGCTACGGCCCGGTCCCGCAGGACAACGACACGAAGTACCTGTCGCCTGAGCAAAAGACCAATCCGTACCCGTTCGACCTGAACAAATCGAAGCAGCTGCTCGCCGACCACGGCTGGAAGCCCGGCTCCGACGGCGTCCTCCTCTGCGCGGACCCGGCGAAATGCGGCGAGGGCATCGCCGAAGGCACCCGCCTGTCGCTGACCATGCTGACCGAATCCGGTTCCGACGAGACCGACGGCACGATGCAGGAGCTGCGCTCGGAGCTGTCGAGGGTCGGCATTGAGATGAAGATCAACGCGCAGCCGCTGAACACCGTGCTGGCCAACGGAACCACGTGCGAACCGCGGGACCCCGCGTGCGGCTGGCAGCTGTCCTACTTCGGCACGCAAGGCAGCTGGTACTTCTCGGCGAACCCGAGCGGCGAGGAACTGTTCGCGACCGGGGCGGGCACGAACTTCGGCGGCTACACCGATCCGAAGGCGGACAAGCTGATCGCCGCCACCAACCTGGCGTCGGACAACCGGGCGATGCTCGAGTACAGCGCCTATCTGGCCGAGCAGCTTCCGGTGCTGTGGCTGCCGAATCCGCCGTACCAGGTGTCGGCGATCGACACCGCGCTGCACGGCGTGACCCAGGACCCGATGGCCGGGCTGCTTCCGCAACGCTGGTTCTGGACGAGGTGAGGACATGACGCGCTACATCCTTCGCCGGATCGTGCTGGCCGTGGTGGTCGTGCTGCTGGTCACCGTGGTGACGTTCGTGCTGCTGCATTTGCTGCCCGGCGGACCGGCTCGCGGCGTCCTCGGCGTGAAGGCCACCGAGGCACAGATCGCCGCGTTCAACCACGCGCAGGGTTTCGACCAGCCGCTTCCGGTGCAGTACTGGGATTACCTGCTGCGGCTGCTCCAAGGCGACCTCGGCGACTCCTACACCCAGAACTCGCCGGTGAGCACCCTGCTGGCCGAGCGGATGCCGAAGACCTTGCTGCTCACCGTGGTGTCCACGGCGCTCGCGATCCTCGTCGCGCTGCCGCTCGGCGTGTGGCAAGCGGTCCGCCGCGGCCGTACCGCGGACGTGCTCACCACAGCGATCACCTTCGTGCTCTACGCGACGCCGGTGTTCTTCCTGTCGCTGGTGCTGATCATCCTGTTCGCGCAGGTCCTGCCGTGGTTCCCAGCGCAAGCCGCGCAGGGCGAAACGATCGGCGAACTGCTGTCCCAACCGGGTGCGCTGGTGCTGCCGGTGCTCGCCGGGACCGGAGCCGCGCTCGCCGCGTTCAGCCGGTACATGCGGGCGTCCACTCTGGACAGCCTGTCCGAGGATTTCGTGCGCACCGCGCGCGCGAAGGGAACGCCGGAGCGCACGATCATCTGGCGGCACGTCTGGCCGAACTCGCTGACCTCGGTGGTCTCCATGCTCGGCTACTACGTGCCGGTGGTGTTCGGCGGTTCGCTGGTCGTCGAATCGATGTTCAACTACCCCGGCATCGGCCTGCTGTTCTGGACCGCGACCCGCACCGCCGATTTCCCGGTGCTGCTGGGCGTCGTGCTCGTGATCGCCGTGGCGACCGTGCTCGGCTCCCTGCTCGCGGACCTGGTCCAGCTGGCGATCGACCCGCGGGTGCGGGTGAAGGGAGCACGGTCGTGACTGTCCTTTCGCGGCTGGTTGCCCGCAAATCCGCGGTCGCGGGCGCGGTCCTGCTGCTGCTGGTCGTGGCGTTCTGTTTCCTCGGGCCGGTGTTCTACGGCACCGACCAATCGCACACCGACCTCGCCTCGGCCCGCCTCGGGCCGGGCGGCGGGCATCCGCTCGGCACCGACGACCTCGGCTACGACGTGCTCGGCAGGCTCATGGTCGCCGGCCGGACGTCGCTGATCATCGGCGTGCTCGCCGGGCTCATCGCGACCGCGATCGGCGCGGTGTGGGGCGCGGTCGCCGGGTACACCGGCGGCTGGCTGGACACTGTGCTGATGCGGATCGTCGACACCGGCGTCGCGATCCCCGCGCTGTTCCTGCTGCTGGTGGCGGCTACGCTGGTGACGCCGAGCGTCGGCGTGCTGGCGCTGCTGATCGGCGCGGTGTCGTGGCTGGTGCCCGCGCGGCTGATGCGCGCGGAGACGGTGAGCCTGCGCGAACGCGACTACATCCGCGCGATCACCGTGCTCGGCGCGAGCCGCACGCGCGTGGTGTTCCGGCACATCATCCCGAACGCGATCGGCACCGTGGTGGTGAACGCGACGTTCCAGATCGCCGACGCGATCCTGCTCGTGGCGTACGTCAGCTTCCTCGGCCTCGGTGTGCCCGCGCCCGACACCGACTGGGGCGCGATGCTCTCCAAAGGAATTACCTACACCTTCGACGGCGCGTGGTGGCTGATCCTGCCGCCGGGCATCGCGATCGTCCTGGTGGTGTGCGCGATCAACTTCCTCGGCGACGGGCTGCGCGACGCGTTCGCGGTGAAGGGGCGACGATGAGCGAAGCAGTGCTGGACATCCGCGACCTGCGGGTGTCCTATACGGACGGTTCGGCGGCCGTCGACGGGCTGAGCCTGTCGGTCGCGCCCGGCGAGATCGTGGCGGTGGTCGGCGAGTCCGGCTCCGGCAAGAGCACGGCCGCGCTCGCGGTGCTGGGGCTGCTGCCGGGCTCCGCGCGGGTCACCGGGTCGATCGAGCTGGCCGGGCAGAACATCCTCGACCTGCGCGGCGAGGACCTGCGGAAGCTGCGCGGCCCGGCCGCCGGGATGGTGTTCCAGGAACCGATGACCGCGCTGAACCCGTTGCGGACCATCGGTTTCCAGCTCGCCGAGGCGATCCGCAACCACGACCCGGAGAAACTGCGCCACCGCCGCTACTACGACCGCTGCGCCGAACTGCTCGACCGCGTCGGCGTTCCGGAACCGGCGGCACGGCTGAAGCAGTATCCGCACGAGCTGTCCGGCGGGCTGCGGCAGCGCGTGATGATCGCGATCGCGATCGCGGCCGGACCCAAGCTGATCATCGCGGACGAGCCGACCACCGCGCTCGACGTCACGGTGCAGCAGCAGATTCTCGACCTGCTTCGCGACATCCGCGAACACGAGGGCACCGCGACACTGCTGATCACGCATAACATGGGTGTCGTCGCGGATGTCGCGGATCGCGTCGCGGTGCTGCGGAACGGCAGGCTCGTCGAACAAGCTCCGGCGGCGGAACTGTTCGCGTCGCCGAAGGCGGATTACACCCGGGAACTGCTGGCCGCGGTTCCGCGACTGGGTTCGTTCGCGCACGAAGCGGCCGCCGGGGAAACCCGGAAGCCGGTGCTCGCGCTGTCGAATGTGGTGGTCGAGTACGGCGGGCGACAGGTGGTCAACGACGTTTCCCTCTCCGTCTCACCCGGTGAGATCGTCGGGCTGGTCGGCGAATCCGGTTCCGGGAAAACGACGCTCGGGAACTGTGCGCTGGGCCTGGTCACGCCGAAATCCGGCACCGTCGAAGTGCTCGGCGGGCCGCTGCCGAACGGCACCGGCCGCTCGGCGCGGGCGGTCCGGCGGCAGATCGGCGCGGTGTTCCAGGACCCGGCGTCGTCACTCGACCCGCGGATGACGGTCGCGCAGACTGTCGCCGAACCGCTGGTCGTCCACACCTCGACCGGCCGCGGCGAGCGGCAGCGGCGGGTGCGGGAACTCCTCGACGCGGTGGAGCTGCCGAAAAGCGTGCTGGACCGGTACGGGCACGAGCTGTCCGGCGGGCAACGGCAGCGAGTGAGCCTCGCCCGCGCGCTGGTGCTGGGCCCGAAGCTGCTGATCGCCGACGAACCGACGAGCGCACTGGACGTATCCGTGCAGGCAGCGGTGCTGGAGGTGTTCCGGCGACTGCATCGCCAGTTCGGTTTCGGCTGCCTGTTCGTGAGCCACGACCTCGCGGTGGTGGACAGCCTGTGCGACCGGGTGGCCGTGCTGCGCGCGGGCGAACTCGTGGAGGAAGGCCCGGCGGAAACGGTGTTGCGCACTCCGGAACACTCCTACACCCAAGCGTTGCTGCTGTCCTCGCCGGTGCCGGATCCGCAGTTGCAGCGGAGCCGGCGCGAGGCGCTGGCCGGCGCGGACCCCGCGGCGTGACGGGGTTGCGGGCCGGAGTCGACATCGGCGGGACGAAAACCCTGGTGGTGGTGTGCGACGAGGAAGGCAGGGAGCTGGGCTCGGCGTCCGCGCCGTCGCAGTCGCACCGGGGCGGCGCGGCGATCCTCGACCGCGCGGCCGAGCTGGTCAGCTCACTGGTGCCGGACCACGCGGCGCTCGCCGGCGTCGGCGTCGGGGCGGCGGGCGTCGTTGATCCGGTGACCGGAACAGTGCTGGTCACCGGGGATTCGTTCACCGGATGGGCGGGCACGCCGGTCAACGCCGAGCTGTCCGCACGGCTGGGCGGAGTGCCGGTGCGCACCGTCAACGACGTGGACGGATTCCTGCTCGGCGAACTGCTGCCGGGCGAGCGGAACGTGCTCGGCGTCGCGGTCGGGACCGGGGTCGGCGGTGCGCTGTTCGTCGACGGGCGGCTGCTCTACGGCGGTGCGACCGGGGCCGGCGAGATCGGGCACGTCGGCCGCTACGGGGAGGAACGCTGCAGTTGCGGGCAGATCGGACATCTTGAGGCGTACGCGGCCGGACGCGCCCTGGCCCGCCGTTATGCCGAAGCGACCGGCCGGACCCGCACCGCGGAGGCGGTCGCCGAGGAAGCGCTCGCCGGGGACCGAGCCGCTCAGGCGGTGTTCACGGACGCGGGCCGGTTCCTCGGCCAGGCGGTCGCGCACGCGGCCGGACTGCTCGGCCTCGCGACCTGCGTGCTCGGCGGCTCGGTGGTCCGGTCCTGGGCACTGCTGGAGAAACCGGTGCGGGAAGCGCTGGCGGAACGGCCGCTGCTGTCCGGGGAACCGGTGTCGATCCGGCTCTCCCGGCACGGGGCGAAATCCGTGGCGCTCGGCGCGGCCAGTCTCACTGCCGGTATTCAGCGATCACCGGACGTGAGCAACCCCTGAACCAGTCCTCTGTGGACCATCGAGAAAACCGTGGCCTCGGGGTATACGCTGTCGGGCACCGACGGAGCCGGGGGCAACGATGCGCGCGAAACTGGGCGGAACGGGACGGGCGAGAACTGCGGCGGGCCATGCGCGTGAGCGTGGTCTCGACCCCGCTGACAGCAGGTGACTTGGTCTATACCATCCCGGTGATCAATTCCCGTCCGGTGGCCAACGAGGGGATCCCATGCCCGTCATCAGGCGCAACATCGTCCCGCTCCGGTACTCCGACCCGAGCGTCGTCGCGTACGTGCGCAGCCCGAGCGACTGGATGGTGTCCAACTGCGGCTGGATCCGGGGCCGGGAAGGCGTTCTGCTCGTCGACACCTGCGGCACCGAACGCGACACGCTCGACCTGGTCAGCGACGTCCGCAAGTACTCGACCGTCGAAATGCCGCTCACGCTCGTGCTGACCCACGCGCACGGCACCCACCACAACGGGGCCGGGGTCGCGCTGCGCAACGGCGGCCGGATCCTCGCCGCGCCCACCGCGGTGCCGATCATCCGGTCCGGCCCGCAGTGCCACGAGGAAATCTTCGCCTGCGCGAACTGGGGCAAGCTCGAAGCGCCGCGGCCCGAGGCGGTGCACGCGGTGATCGAACCGGTCGAGGTGGACCTCGGCGGCGTGGTCGTGGAGGTCGTCCCGTTTCCCGGGACCGCGCACACCGACGGCGACCTGGTGCTGTTCGAACCGCGCACCGGGACGCTCTTCACCGGCGATCTGCTGTCGGTCGGGTCGACGCCGTTCGCCGTGCACGGTTCGATCCCTGGCTGGCTGACCGCATTGGACTGGCTCGACAAAATGTTCCCGGACGTCCGCACCTTCGTGCCAGGGCACGGCGGGCTCAGCCATCCGGGCAGTTTCCCGGTCGCGGTGCTGCGCACTTATCTGCACTGGCTGCTCGACGCGACCGCGGGCGCGGGCACGCCGGACTTTTCCGAACTCGCCACGATCGCCCGCCGCCGCTGGCCCACGTGGACAGTCCCGGAACGGCACATCGGGAATCTGCTGCGCGCGCACGCCGACCAGCACGGGGAGCAGCTCGCGTCCGCCGAAGCGATGCGCGCGATCCGCGATGCCGCGGGCGGCAAGATCGACCTGGACACGCTGCTCGGACTCGGCAAGTCTTAACACCGGGAAATCGATTCCCCGAAACGGCGGACACGGATCTTTCCCGGCATCGGCTCCGCTCCCGAAGAGGTCCGTGAAGGGCTCCTTGCGGGAATCCGGTTCCCGCGAGGAGCCCTTCACGGACGTCCACATCGCCTCGATGCGGGAAGGCGCTATTTCCCCCGGACAGCCAGAAGGGCGCCGCCGGGATTCCCGGCGGCGCCCTTACCGCTGATCACTAGCCGCGGCCCCCGCGGCACAGCTGCCGAAGAAAACGTCAGGCGCTGGTCTTCTTGCGCGTCGCGCGCTTGCGAGCCGGCTTGGCCGGAGCCTCGGTGTCGCGCTCTTCGTACGCCTTCACGATCTCCGCCGGGAGCCGGCCCCGGTCGGAAACGGTGAAACCGTTGTTCTCGGCCCACTCGCGCATCGCCTTGTTGCGCTCGCGGTCCGCGGCGGTCGAAGCGGGCCGCGGGGACTGCCCGGCGGCCATCCGGACCTTGCGGCCGCCGACCCGGCGCGAGGCGGCGACGTAACGGGCCAGCTCGTCCCGAAGTGCGGCAGCGTTGTCTTCGGACAGATCGATCTCGTAGCTCACGCCGTCAAGACTGAACGGGACGGTCTGTTCGGCGATGCTGCCGTCGATGTCGTCCACCATCTCGACATGGACTTTTTGCGCCATGATTCGCGTTCCTTCACCTTCTACAGGATGTGCCTGCGATTACCCTATCGTGTCGAGTGACGGTGCGCGCAGCGCGACTCCATTCCGGTTGCGCCGCCCGCGCTTTCCCGGCCGGTTCCCGAACACCTTCGGCGCCCAATCCGCGACTGCGCGCACAGTTCCGCCGCACTGGAAATTTTCCAGTGCGGCGGTATTCGCACGCGGTTTCCCGCTGAGCGGACTGGGAGACCGGCCTCGAAACGGCCGAAGGCCACCGGGTCGAAACCCGATGGCCTTCGGTGCGGTGCGGAGAAACGCGAGCTAGTTCGCCCCGGCGGGCGCACCCGTCTCCGGGTCGAGCGGGAGCTTGCCCGCCTGCGGCCACCAGAAGTTGAACATGTTCCAGAGTCCGCCCGCGCGAGTGTCGAACGAGCCGTTCCCGACCCGGCCGGAGAACCAGTTGTCCTCGATGAACTTCAGCACCGAGGTCTGGTCGGTCCGGGTGTGGTCGACGTAGTTCACCTTGCTGTAGGGCGAGATGACCAGCAGCGGCAGGCGCGGACCGTAGCCGCAGCGGTCGGCGTGCCCGCCGAGACCGGACGGCTTCCCGGTGCACACGGCCTGGTCCTGCGAAGCGTCCTGCGAACCGTTGACGATCTTCGAGTTCTCGTGGTCGTACCAGCCGTCGGAGTCGTCATAGGCGAGCACGACCGCGGTCGAACGCCACTCCGGCGACTGCTGGATCTTGTTGATCTCGTCCACGACGAAATGCTGTTCGTCGAGCGGGTCGGAATAGCCCGCGTGCCCGTCCTGGTACTCCGGCGCCTTCAGGAAGCTCACCGCGGGCATCGAACCGGCCTTGAGCGCGTCGTTGAAGTCGCTCGTGTCGTACTGGTGGTTGGCCTGGTCGGTCTGCCCGATCGCCTGCACCGAGGACGGCGGCAGGTGGTGCGGGTTCGAAGTGGACTTGTAGTACTGGAACGGCTGGTGGTGCGGGCTGTAGTCCACGGAGGACTGATTGCCGACGTTCGCGTGCTTCTGTCCGCAGACCGCGTAGCCGTTCTGCGTGCCGGTCGGCTTGAAGCCGCCCTGGAACCAGCCCCACGTGACGTGCCGGTCGTTCAGCAGGTCGCCGACGTTGCGGCCCCGCATCGCGCCGAGGTTGTCCTTCGCGGTGTGGTTCTTGTCCGAACAGTCGTCCCACGCCGGGTCCGGGTCGTTGATCACGGTGCCGACACCGTCGCCGTCCGGCGACGCGGTGACGTACGGGTCGCTCTTCGGCTCGTGCGTCACCGGGTCGACCGCCTGGATCCCGTGCGTCTGCCCGGAGATCAGGTTGATCGCACCGGGGGTGGACGGGCCGAAGACGGTGTTGAACGAGTTGTCGCTCAGCGAGTAGTGCTGCGCGTAGTTCCACATGCCGGTGACGGTGTTGCCGTCGTAGTAGTCCATCACCAGACCCGGCTCGCCGAACAGGACCGGCTGGCCGGTGCACTTGTCGGTCTCGGTCTTCTCGACGAACTTGTCCATCTTGCCGCCGTTGAACGCGGCCTGCTCGGCGCCGTAGCTGTGGTTCTGGTCGCAGGTGAGCGCCTGGTCCGGCCCGAGCCGCTTCGGGTTGTAGGCGTTCGGGTTCCGGGTGAGCAGCTTGTCGTCGAGGCCGTTGACCTTCGGCGTGTGCTTCGCGGCCTGGAACGGGGTGCCGTTCTCGTTGGTGGCCTCCGGGTAGGTGCCGAAGTAGTGGTCGAACGAAATGTTCTCGCCGAAGATCACCACGACGTGCTTGATCGGGGTGAGCGTGGGCAGCCACGACGCCGGCAGCGGGTGCAGCGGCTGGGCCTGCGCGGACGACGCCGCGGACCCGGTGACGATCGCGAGCACGGCCGCCGAGACGAGCGCGCCCGCACCGAGCAGGCGACGGCGCCGCCTGCCGAATGCTGTGTCCACTGAGGATTCCTCCTGGTTTCGCGGGGTGGGGATCGGGGCGCGCCTCAGGCGAGGAGCGCCCGGCCGAAGTGGTCGCTGGGACCGGTGACGCCGGGCAGCGCGAAGAAATAGCCGCCGCCGAACGGGGAGATGTAGTCGACCAGCGGTTCGTCGATCAGCCGCTTCTGCACCGCCTCGAACTGACGCTCAAGATCCTGCTGGTAGCAGGTGAAGACGAGGCCCATGTCGAGGTTTCCGTTGGCGTCGACACCGCGGTCGTAGTTGACCGCGCGGCGCAGGATCCGCTGCCCGTCGGTCTGCGGCGTGCGCGGATTCGCCTTGCGGATGTGGCTGGTCAGCGGGATGACGGTACCGATCGGATCGTCGGCGTAGCGTGGTTCGTCCTGTTCGGACGCCCCGTCCAGCGGCGCGCCGGTGTCCCGGCGGCGGCCGAACATGTTCTCCTGCTCGGTGATCGAGACCCGGTCCCAGAACTCGACCAGCATCCGGATCAGCCGGATCACCTGGTAACTGCCGCCAGCCGTCCACCCGGGCTCGCCCGCCCCCGACACCCACACCAGCCGGTCCATTTCGGACTCTCCCGGATTCGCGGTGCCGTCCTTGAACCCCATCAGATTGCGCGGCGTGCCAGCCGGCCTGGACGGCGAACTGAACCCGTTGATCTTCCAGCGCAACTGCATTCCGCCACGCGTCGCGCGGGTCAGGTCGCGCAGCGCGTGCAGCACGGTGTCGGTCTCGCTCGCGGACAGCGTGAGCGACAGGTCGCCGTGGCATTGCGGCGTGTCGAGCGCGTCGTTGGGGAACATGGTCATCGGCTTGAGCTTTTTGGGCTTGCGATCGGCCAACCCGTACCGTCCGTCGAAAAGAGACGATCCGACACCGACGATCACGCCAAGGTCGCTCTGCGGAACGACCGGACCGAGCACCCCGGAGTCAGCGGGCGGGGCGGTAATCCCGAGCGCAGCCGGAGCACCGCCGTTCGTGAGAAACCGCGCGCGTCCGGTTATTTCCTGAAACAGCTGAGTCAATTCGGCGCGATTCTCAGCGACCACGTCGAAGGAAGCGATCACACTCTGAGCCGGCGGCTGGCGGAGAATCGCCGCCTGCCTGGGACCATGGAAGGAAACGGTGTTCGTCCCTTCACTCGCACTGGCTGTTACCCCTATTCCGGCTGCCGCAGTGATTCCCGCGCCCACGACGGTACGACGCAGGAAGGACCGGCGAGAGGATTCCGTCGTCACGAGATCCTCCTCGGCTCCGCGATCGCAGCGATCGGAGCGAGCAACTCAGTCAACTCACTCACGTCGGCATTGAGTTTTCGCCGCTGCGACGCGGACAACTGACTCACCGGCGTCCACGAACCGTCCGGCTTCCTGGCGCTGTCGAGCGTGGCTTTGGTGCGCTTCATCCAGTTGTCCACCTTGGACAGTGCTGGATAGCGCGGAGCGAGAACCGGACGCAGTACATCGAGGACAGCTTGCGTCCCGTCAAGATTCGCCCGAGCGGTGGCAAGGTTGGTGCCGCTGCCGTAATCGGTGCGGGCAGTCAGTTCGAATTGCAGGGTATTCTCCACGATCTCGTGCGCGCGCAGACCGAGGTCGTTCGGGTCGACCTGGCTGTCCGCAAAGGACTTGCGGAGCTTCTGCACGTCGCTGTCCAACTGCTCAGCCACCGGAACAAGGCCGGCGAGGTCTTCGTTGTGCCACAAACCGGATTCGAGCCGATGGAACCCAGTGAAGTCCGGACTCTTGACTCCGTCCGGCACACCGTCAGCCGTGCCGTTGATGGCCTTGTCCGAGTCGCCAAAGGCGTTGTAAGCCGCACCGAGCCGTTCGTAGTCGAGATGTGCCACCAGCCAAGCAGCCTGGCTCGCACCGCGATCGTTGCCGCGAATGGCGTCCTCCACCTTGCCGACATCGGCCGCCAACTGGTCGAGCCCTTGCGTCACCTGCGCCTGATAGGCCTTCAACGGACCGAGCAGATCGTTCTGCGTCACCGGCGCGACGCCCGGACCGCGTTCCGCACCGCCGCTCACGGTGACGACCGGCCCGACAATCGCCGACGAATCCTCAGGGAGACAACGGAATGCGTAAGCCCCGTTGCCAAGCGTCACCTGCATCGGCCGGACAGTCCCACTGCCGAGCCCCTCGACCTCGCCGTAAACCACACCGGTGGCCGGGTCGATCAAATCCACCTCGGCGGTCACGGATCCGGTGTTGTGCAGATGAAAGGTCTGGACCCCAGCCCGCGGATCCGCCCAGCCCTGCCCGCAGGCAGACCGCGAGATCTGAATCTCCGGATCCCGCGCAGAAGCCCGCTCCGGCCACACCGCGACCACGATGCCCGCCGCCACGACCGCAATCGCGACCCCGCCGCCCATCCAGCGGGCACGCACAGACCCCGGCACTCTTTCCTCCACTCACACGTTCGGGCTACCGGGAGGGAATTATGCGTGCGGAAAGTGAAGAAACCCTGGTCGAGAACATCGCCTAGCCGGGAATTCACCAGGACTTCAACCAGGCAACGGAAGAAACCGGATATAGCCGCCAAAGCGCGCAGTAACCCCTCGCCCGTTTCGCCGCATATGACACTTTCCGCAGTACGTGAGGGGAAATCTGATTCCCTCAGGGTTCCCCTCGCGACCCGCCACCGCGCCCCGCCGCTGCCCGCAAGCCCACGCCGCGAACCCACCGCCGCCAGCCCCAAGCACGCTCCGCGTGCGAGAACCCGCGCACCCCAACACCCACCGCAGCAGACGCATCCACCCATCGAGGCACCCACCCATCGAGGCACCCACCCATCGAGGCACCCACCCACCGACGCACCCACCCGCCAACGCACCCAACGATCGAGGCACCCAGCCCCTCCCCCGCACCCCGATACGAAGCCTCCCTGCGGGCGGCGAGTGCTTGTCAAGGCATCTTTCCCGCCTTGACAAGCACTCACCGCCCGTCAACACACTCAAGCTTCGGGGTGCCCCACGCAACCACCAAAAACCGGCGACCAACCCCCCGAATCCCCGCTAGCGTGAACCAACTACGCAAGAAGGGCGGGTACCATGGACCACACCGAACTAACGAAGCGTTTCGCCACCCTGACCACCGCCCACCTGGCCGATGCCTGCCTGCGCGCCCGCCTGACCGTGCGATGCGCACCGGCCGGGACCAGGGGCGTTATCCCAGGACTCAAGCTAGGCGGAAGAGTCCGCCCAGCCAGACACTCCGGCAGCGTCGACGTCTTCCTGGAAGCGATCACCGCAGCCCGCCCAGGCGACGTCCTGGTAGCGGACAACCAAGGCCGCCAGGACGAGAGCTGCGTAGGCGACCTCATCACCGCCGAAGTCGCGTCAGCCGGACTCAGCGGCATCGTCATCTGGGGCCTGCACCGGGACACCGCCGAACTCCGCGAAATCGGTCTCCCCGTCTACAGCCTCGGATCGCTCCCCACCGGCCCTCTGCACCTCCACGACCGCGCCGCCAGCGCGCTCGAGTCCGCCACCGTCGGCGAATGGACCGTGACCACCGACGACCTGGTGTTCGGCGACGACGACGGCGTCCTCTTCGTCCCGGCGGCCCAAGCCGACGACGTATTCCGGCTAGCCGAATCCATCCGCGACACCGAACACCGGCAAGCGGCGAAGATCCGCGACGGCGTCACCCTCCGCGAACAGGTCCGCTTCAGCGAATTCCTGTCCCACCGGGAAACCGACCCGTCCTACACGTTCCGTCGGCACCTCCGCGTGAAAGACAGCGCCATTGAAGAATAAGAAAACCGCCCTGGTCACCGGAGTCGGCAGGAAAGCCGGAATCGGCGCCGCAATCGCCAGCCGGCTGCGGGAGGACGGCTGGACCGTCATCACCACCTACTGGTCCGGCTACGACCGCCGGATGCCCTGGGGTGCCGACGAAAACGTCCAGGGCATCGAAGCCGACCTAGCCGATCCGGCAACCCCGGCGAGGCTGTTCGACCAGATCGACGACGACGTCCAAGCACTGGTGCTGGCCCACTGCGAGTCGGTGAATTCCAGCCTGCTCGACACCACAGTGGACAGTTTCGACCGGCACTTCGCGGTGAACGCCCGCGCAAGCTGGCTGTTGATCCGAGAGTTCGCCCAACGCTACCGCGGACCGCACGGCGCGGGCCGGATCGTCACGCTGACCAGCGATCACGTGGTGCACAACCTGCCGTACGGGGCAAGCAAGGGCGCGCTCGACCGGATTACTCTCGCCGCGGCCGGGGAACTCGGCCACCTCGGCATCACAGCGAACGCGGTAAACCCCGGCCCGACCGACACCGGCTGGATCCCCGAAGCCCACCGCGACGCGTTCGCACAGCACAACCCGCTGGGCCGGATCGGCACCCCACGCGACTGCGCGAGTCTCGTCGCGTTCCTGTGCGGTCCGGAAGGCGGCTGGGTGAACGGTCAGGTCCTCGTCTCCAACGGAGGTGCGCAGTGAACGACAAACATCTCGCGTACGTCCTGCTCCCCCGCGGCGAAACCGTGCTGCTGATCCGCCGCGCGCCAGGGACTTTCCTGGGCGGGCACTGGGAATTCCCCGGCGGGACCGTCGAACCCGGCGAAGCCTCGGAGACGACCGCGGTGCGGGAAGCCGCCGAGGAAACCGGGCTGCGCGTACGGCTCGCGGGCGAACGGGCCCGCCAATCCTGGCCGGGCCGCACCGGCAAACCGTTCACCGTGCACGCCGCCTACTACGACGCGCACCCGGAGTTCCTCGGCGACCTTCAGCTCAACCCGGCCGAACACGACGACCACCGCTGGCTGACCCCCGCCGACGCGGCCGGACTCCCCCTGTCCGACCACGTCAGGCAGGTATTGCTCGGCTGAAATCCCGAGCCAGCTGTGCGGCCCGGTCGGCCAGCAACGACCGGGCCTCGGCCACACACCGGTACTCGTCCGGCTCCACGTCCGTCAGCGCGTAAACCCCGGCGAAGCCCGCTTCCCGCCATTCCGGCGCGGACAGCAGACACCGCCCGGCCACGGCGACGACCGGTGTGCCGCCCGCTGCCCGGAGAACGCCCACTGGCGCTTTTCCATGCAGCGACTGGGTGTCCAGCGATCCTTCGCCGGTGACGACGAGCCGGGCATCGCGGGCCGCGGCCGGGAAACCCAGCAGCTCCAGCAGCAACTCGATCCCGGGCCGGATGCGAGCGCCGAGTCCGGTGAGCACACCGAACCCGACGCCGCCTGCCGCGCCAGCGCCCGGGGTGGTGGCGTGCGCGGAGCCCACAACTTCGGCCCACCGAGTCAGCCCGCGTTCCAGCGCCGCGATCTCGGCAGGACCAGCACCCTTCTGCGGTCCGTAAACCGCGGCGGCGCCATCCACACCCAGCAGCGGGTTGTCCACATCGGACGCCAGAACCATGTCCACTTCGGGCAGTCCAGACAGATCCACTGTGGACAACTCCGTCAACGCCGCACCGCCCGGGGCAAGCGGCGCACCGGAAGCGTCGAGCAATCGCGCACCCAAGGCGGTCAGCAATCCGGCTCCGCCGTCGGTGCAGGCACTGCCGCCGGCCCCGAGCACGATCTGCGTCGCCCCGGCAGCACAGGCGGCCGCGATCAGCTCGCCCGTGCCGTAGCTGGACGCGCTCAGCGGTTCCAGCCTGCCGCCGGGCAGCCGGTGCAGCCCGGATGCCTCCGCCAGCTCGATCACGGCGACCGTCTCGCGCAGCGCGTAGTACGCGGTGGTCCGGCGGCCGGTCGGGCCGGAAACCCGCACCGGAATCCGCTGGAACCCGGCGGCGACCGCAGCGGCGACTGTCCCGTCGCCGCCGTCCGCCACCGGCAGCTGCCGTACTGGCTCGCCCGGTGCGACTTCAGCGAACGCGGAGGCCACCACCTCCGCGACCTCCGCCGCGGTGAGCGAGCCCTTGAACTTGTCCGGAGCGACCAGAACAGTCACGCCGTGGCCTTGAACGCTCGCCAGTCGCCGATTTCCGTGATGTCCCGCAGCTGCACGTGCGAGGTCTGCGGCCGCCGCAGCAGCATCGCGAACGCCGAACTGCCGTCGGCCAGCTCGATCACGCCCAGTTCCAGCTCCGGCGGTTCGGACGGGAGCACGCGGTCGCGCAGCTGGTCCAGCGTCAGGTCGTAAACCTCGCCGGAGATCGCCGCGCCGCCGTGCGCTACCGGGACCAGCGCCGGGCATTGCCCGCCTACCGAATAGAACCGGTACTTCGCGGCCGTCGTCGTTTCGGCCACCAGCGGCGCGCCGTCGAGCAAATGGTGCAGAGGTTCGCCGCGCATCGCGCCGCCGTTGAGGAACATCAGAGGCATGGTGGTCCCTTTCTGGTTAGAGGATCGCCTTCACCACGTCGATTCCGAAATAGACGGTGAACACGAGCGCGAGCACAGTGAGGATCCACCCCGCTTCACGCCACTTCCCGCGGAAGGTCTTGATCAGCACGAACGCGATGAGCCCCGCGCCGATGCCGTTGGTGATGGAGTAGGTGAACGGAATGAGTGCGACCGTCAGGAACACCGGGATCGTGTAGTCCGGGTCGTGCCACGGGATAGTGCGGCACTGCGCCACCATCATCCCGCCGATCACCACGAGCGCGGGCGCGGCGGCCTGCGCCGGGACGATGCCCGCGATCGGCGTGAACAGCAGCGTCGCCCCGAACAAGAGTCCGGTCACGACACTCGCCAACCCGGTCCGCGCGCCCTCCCCGACACCGGCCGCGGACTCCAGGAACACGGTGTTCGGCGACGAGCCGGACATCCCGCCCGCGATCGCCCCGGCCCCGTCCACGAACAGGATCCGGCCCATCCGCGGCACCCGGCCGTTCTTCGACAGCCCGGCCTCGGCCGACACGCTGGTGATGGTGCCCATCGCGTCGAAGAAGCCGGACAGCACCAGGGTGAACAGGAAAATCGTCGCGGTCAGCGCGCCCGCCTTGGCGAATCCGCCGAACAGGTCGACGTGCCCGAGCAGGCCGAAGTCGGGAGCGGCGACGACGGAATGCGGCAGCGTCGGAGTCGTCAAACCCCATTCGCCGACACCGAATCCGTCGTGCAGCACCACCGCGAGCACGGTGGCGGCGGCGATGCTGATCAGCACCGCGCCAGGCACCTTCCGCGACATCAGCACGGTCATCAGCAGCAGGCCGAAGCAGAACACCGCGATCGGCCAGCCGTCGAGATGCCCGTCGAGCCCGAGCCGCACCGGGACGGTCGAATGCGCCGCGTCCGGGGTCCGCGTCACGAACCCGGCGCTCACCAGGCCGACCAGCGCGATGTACAAGCCGATGCCGACGGTGATCGCGGTTTTCAGCGGCCCGGGAATCGCGTTCATAATGCGTTCCCGGAGCCCGCTGACCGCCAACAGCACAATGCAGACACCTTCGAGCACTACCAGCCCGAAAGCCTGTGGCCACGTCATCGCCGGGGCCATCTGGAAGGCGACGATGCCGTTGATGCCGAGACCGGCGGCGAGCGCGAGCGGCGCGTTGCCGACGAGTCCCATGAGGACAGTCATCACGGCGGCGGCGAGTGCGGTCGCCGTGGTCACTTGCGTGGCGCTGAGTTTCGCGCCGGTGATGTCGGCGGAAGCGCCGAGGATGAGCGGGTTGAGCAAAACGATGTAGGCCATCGCGACGAAGGTGGTCAAGCCACCGCGTACTTCCCGGCCTACCGTGGTTTCGCGGGCGCGTAGTTCAAAGAGACGCTCCACAATGGACTTGCGGTGCGGTCCGGGAGCCGAGGTCACCGCTTCGTCGAGGCGTACCTGGGTCATGCGTCCTCCCCTTGCCGGTGGGTGTGCCGAACGACGCCCCTGGCAGCAGGCAAGGGGCGGGGCGGCGGGACGGTTGCGTTTTTCTGGTGCTCCGGTCAGCACCGGGAGGGTGGCCCGGTGGGGTGGGGGCTCGTGAGTGCCGATCCCGGTTCTCACCGGGATCGGCCTCACGACGGCTCAGTACTCGATCCGGTCGGAACGGTTGAGCCAGGCGGAGAACGGGGCGAAAGCCTCCGGTGTGGACACTCGCGAAACCGGGGTCTGCCAAGTTTCGCGCGGGTGCTCGAACAGCTCGTAGAAGGCCCGGTCGTCGAAACCGGCGCGGGCGGCGTCGTCGCGGTCGGCCGTGTACAGCACGCGGTCCACGCGCGCCCACAGCGACGACGCGAGGCACATCGGGCACGGCTCGCACGAGGAGACGAGCACGCAGCCGGCCAGGGTGAACGTGCCGAGCGCCTGGCAGGCCGCGCGGATCGCGACCACCTCGGCGTGCGCGGTCGGGTCGAGCGACGGGGTGACGCGGTTGACGCCGGTCGCGACGATCTCGCCGTCCTTCACCACGAGCGCGCCGAACGGGCCGCCGCCGTCGGCGACGTTCTTCTCGGCGATCCGCACGCATTCGGCGAGCCAGGCGCGTTCGACGTCGGCATCGATGGACACGGTCATGACAGTACTGCTCCCAACAGCTCGCGTTTCGGTGTGCTCAGGACCAGGCCGGACCGGCGGGCGGGGCGTCGTCGCGCAGGACGGTGCCCTCGATCAGGCCGTAGGGCCGGTCGGCGGCGTAGAACACCTCGCCGGGGTTGTCGAGGCCGAACGGCTGGAGGTCGACGAGGAAGTGGTGTTTGTTCGGCAGCGCGAACCGGATCTCCGCGATCTCCGGAACGGCCTCCAGCACCGCCTGGCCCATCGCGTACAGCGTCTGCTGGAGGGACTGGCTGTGCGTGCCGCCGAACGCGTCGAGCAGGGTGGCGAGCGCGGTCTCGTGCGCGTGCGCCCAGTCGGTCTCCTCGACCGAGTACCGCCAGGTCGCGGACACCGCGGTGGCGAGAATCCGGTCCTTGACCTCGGCCAGCGTGGTGTATTCGTCGCGCGGGAAGCCCCAGAATTCGGATCCGGTCGAGTTGAGCACGGTCAGGTCTTCGACCCCGCCGAGCACCCAGGCCCGCTCGCCGTCGTAGGTGACGCGCGTGGTGCGGGTGCCCGCCCCGGAACGGGCGAACGAGTGATGCGCCGGCCGGCCGCCGACCCGCAGCCGTTCCCACGGGTGAGCCACGACCCCGACCCGGGCCGCGTGGATGCTCTCCTGCGTGGACACGAAATGCCGCGCCAGCCGCAGCGCGAAGTCCTCGATCTCGCCGATGCCGTCGCGGGCGAAGGCGAACACGGTGTTCTTCTGCGTGTCGGTGGCCAGCACCTTGTCGTTGGCCCCGGTCAGGTGGGTGTCGCTCATGTCGCCCGACAACGACACGCTGACGGTGAGGTCGGTGATCCGGTGTTCACCGCCGGCACTGCCTTCACGGTCGATGCGGACCAGCCGGTTTTCGGCCTTCCCGTAGCGGTTGTCGCCAAGAACGATCGCCATTGGTCATCCCTCTCCTTCGCTCGCCGAGTGAGTACACCTGCCGCGGCGTGGCCCGGGCCACGGCAGATCCGCCGAAAGCGGGGACATGCGGCGGCCGGTTTTTCGTAGTTTCCGCCAAACCCCTCTGGTGTGCGGTACTGATGGGCGGAAGGAGGCGCGCATGCGGCTGGGTGCATTGCTCGACACCCCGGAGCTGGGGTTGCGGCTGCTGGCGGGCGAGAAGGCGCGCGACCGCGAGTTCGGCCGCGTCTTCCAGGCGACCCTGCAAGATCCGACGCGCTACCTCGACGGCGGCGAGATCGTGCTGTGCGGAATGCGCTGGCTGCCGGGGCCCTCGGACGCGGACGCGTTCGTCGGCAAACTCGCCGCCGCGGGGGTGACCGCGCTCGGGGCGGGCACCGCGGAGGTCGGCGGCCCGGTGCCGGACTACCTCGTGACCGCCTGCGAGCGCGTCGGCCTGCCGTTGTTCGAGGTGCCGGTGTCGGTTTCGTTCGCGACCGTGGCCGAGCGGGTGATCCTGGGCCTGGCGGCGGAACGCTCGGCGCCAGCTCGCGATTCGCACCGGCGGCTGGTGGCCGCGGTGACCTCCGGCCATGGGCTGCCCGCGCTGGTCAAGGCCGGTGCGGAGGAGCTGGGCACCGGCTGTGTGGTGCTGAGCGCGACCGGGCGGCAGCTGGCGGGCGGCCCCGAGTTGCCCGCCGCGCGCCGCACGGCGCTGGCCCGCCGGTTCTTGCGCGCCGAACGGCTGCCGTGCCAGGACGGTCCGGTCACGCTGCTCGGCGCGGCCGGGCGCTCGGGCCATCGGATCGCGAGCTGGTTCCTCGTGGTGGACGGCGATCCGGCGCAGTGGCCGCCCGCCCGCCGGGAGCTGGCGCTGGAACTGGCGGCGCTGGTCGGGCTCGAACGGTCCCGGGTGGACGAGGCCAGGCGGATCGAGAACCGGGCGGCCGAACCGCTGCTGCGGCTGGTGCTCTCGGACGACGCCGCGCCTGGCGAGCTGACCTCCCGGCTGTCCGCCGCCGGATTCGCGCCGCAGGAACCGGTGACGACGCTGTCGGCCGAGGTCCGCGGCGGCGGGCCGGGTCTGGCGCAGGTGCTGGTGGAGGAACTGCTTTCGACCACCGGACAGCCGGTGCTGGTGGCGACCGTCGACGGCGAGACGTTCGGACTTTGCTCCTCGCGCGACACCGAGACGGTGCGGGAGGCGGTGCACACGATCGAACCCGCGCTCGGGTCCGCGCGGCTGACGCTCGGCCTCAGCCGGGCCGCGGACGCCGCCGGTCTCCGTGCCGGGGTGCAGGAGGCCCGGCACGCGCGCACGCTGGCCGCCCTGACGCCGGGCCGCGCGACGGTGTTGTCCGGCGACGAAGTGGCGTCGCATCTGCTGCTGCTCGCGGCTGTGCCGGAGGACTTGCGGCGGACATTCGGCGAAAAAGTACTGGGGCCGGTACTCGCGTACGACGCCGCACACGGTTCCGAATTGATAACGACGCTCAAGACGTTCCTGGAACATTCGGGATCTTGGACACAGACGTCGGCCACTCTGCACTTGCACGTGAACACCCTGCGATACCGGATCACCCGGATCGGCGAACTCACCGGACGCGATCCGAGCCGCTTCGCCGACCGCGTGGATCTTTATCTGGCGGGCTGCTTCACACAGAACTGGGGGTGGTCTTGACCATCCGTCCGAATTGTCCAGCGGAAACGCCGGGACGCGGAATTTTCCTTACTCCGTAACGGGAATCCAAACAGTACGCGCATCCGTAAAGAGTTATTGGGAATACTTGACCATTCGATGACACACGACGGCACTCGGGAGGAGGATGCACCATCCGGGGAAGCGTCCTACGCTGAGGTCATGTACATCGCATTGCTGTCCTACACAGCACCTCGAAACGAAGTCGACTACGCGCTGGCAGAACACGCCGAGTGGCTGCGAAGCCACTTCGCGCACGGATTGTTCCTCGTTTCCGGAAAAGGAAACGAGGACGCGGACCAGGTCATCATCTCCCGCCCGTGCCAGCGCGGCAAGCTGGACGCCGTGCTCGCCACCGATCCGCTCGTGCTGCAACGGCTCGCGCATTACCGCGTGATCGAATTCTCCGCCACCCGCACCGCGGGCGAGTTCCTGACCGTCAACGAGGCGCTCGCCTCCTGATCGCACCGCTGAACGCCCGGACGCAGGTGGCCTCCGGACCGCTCCGCCCGCCACCTGCCGGACGTACTCCCGCCGCGAACTCGCCTATGATCACGCGAGATCTTTCGTTCCGGCCCGGGAGACCGCATGCACACGCCCGACCTCGTGTTCCGAGGCCGCCGCCTCACCAGTGACCGCGCCCTGGTGATGGCCATCATCAACCGCACTCCCGACTCCTTCTACGACAACGGTGCGACCTTCGAAGAAGCACCCGCGCAGGCTGCCATCCGCCGCGCGCACGCCGAAGGCGCCGACCTGATCGACATCGGCGGCGTGCCCGCGGGCAAGGGCCCCGAGGTCAGCGCGGCCGAGGAGATCCGCCGGGTCGTGCCGACCGTCGAATGGGCCCGCGAGCACTTCCCCGACCTGGTCATCAGCGTGGACACCTACCGCGCCGAGGTCGCCGACGCCGTCTGCCGCGCGGGCGCGGACCTGGTCAACGACAACTGGGCCGCGATCGAGCCGGAAATCCTCGACGTCGCCGCCGAACACGGTGCGGGCTACATCTGCTCGCACACCAACGGTCTGGTGCCGCGCACCGAAGCGCTCCGGCCGGTGTACGACGACGTGGTGGCCGCGGTGGTCGAAGGCACCACCGCGCTGGCCGAACGCGCGCTCGCCGCGGGCGTGCCGCGCGAGGGCATCATGATCGACCCCTGCATCGACTTCGGGAAGAACTCCTACCAATCGCTCGAACTGCTGCGGCACGTCGACGCGCTGGTCGCGACCGGCTGGCCGGTGCTGATGGCGCTGTCGAACAAGGACGTGATCGGCGAAACGCTCGACCTCCCGGTCGGCGAACGGGTCATCGGCACGCTCGCCGCCACGGCGGTGTCCGCGCTGCACGGCGCGGCGATGTTCCGCGCGCACCAGGTCCGCGAGACGCGGCAGGTCGCGGAAATGGTGGCGAGCATCATCGGCACCCGGCCGCCGGCGAACGTTGTACGGTCGGTCTGATGCGCGAGATCTTTCCCGGCAACCAGGACCGCACCGAGGCTGACGTCGAGCGGCTGTACGTCTATCCGGACGTGCCGAAATGGCTCGCGGTGAACTTCGTGTCGAGCGCCGACGGCGGGATCACCATCGACGGCCGCTCGGGCGGGCTGTCGACGCCCGCGGACCGGATCGTCTACCGGCTGGGCAACGACCTCGCCGACGTCGTGCTGGTCGGCGCGGGCACCGCACAGGCCGAGGGGTTCGAGGGCCTGCGCCCGGACGAGAAGACCGCGGAACGGCGGCGCAGGCACGGGCTGGCTCCGATCGCGCCGATCGCCGTGGTCAGCACCGGCCGTTCGCTGCCGCCGGACGCCCCGGTGCTCACCAGGGCACTGGTGCCGACGATCGTCATCACGAGCGCGGCGACCGATCCGGACCTGCGCGCGGCCTGGGCGTCGGCTGGGGCGGACGTCCTGGTCGCTGGGACAGGCGACCCAACCCTGCACGAGGCCACCGGCGACCCGGCCCTGCGAGCGGACCCGGACGACCAGCGCCCGCGCCCCCGGCACGGTGACGTCGATCTGCGGGCCGCGGTGGACGAACTGGCCCGCCGAGGACTCCGCCGCATCGACTGCGAGGGCGGACCGCACCTGTTCGCGTCGCTGCTGGCCGCGGGCGCCGTGGACGAACTGCGCCTGACCGTCGCGCCGATGCTGATCGCCGGGGACGCACCGCGCGTCGCGATGGGCGCGGCCATCGACCCACAGCAGCTCGAACTTCTTTCTGCCCTGGTGGACGACAACTCAGTACTCTTGCGGTATCGCGTGCACTGACCCGGGGAGGGACTGTGGCCAAAACCGCTCTGCGCAACGCGCGCGTCTTCGACGGCCTAGGGCTCACCGAACCGCGCACCGTGGTGATCGACGGGCCGGTGCTGGGCACGGATCCCGCTGGGGCACGGGAAATCGACGTCGCCGGGGCGACGCTGCTGCCCGGGTTCATCGACGCGCACGTCCACCTGGAGCGGCCGGAGCAGCTGGCCGATCTCGCGGCGTGGGGCGTCACGACCGGGCTGGACATGGCGTGCTGGCCAGCCGATCGCGTGGCTGCCTTGCGCGCGGCGGGCCCGGCGGAATTCCGCAGCGCCGGTCCTCCCGCGATCGGCCCCGGCGGCATGCACGTCCGGATCCCGGGGATGCCCGATTCCTCGATCGTGACGACCGCGGAAGCCGCTGCCGAGTTCGTCGAAGCGCGGGTGGCCGAAGGCGTCGACTACGTCAAAGGCGTCGCCGAAGCTCCCGGTGACGGCGGACCGCCCGCGGAAGCTCTGCAGGCGCTGGTCGATACGGCGCGGCGGCGGGGGTTGGCCACAGTGGTGCACGCGGCGACCCCGGGCGCTTACCACCTGGCCGTGGCGACCGGCGCGCGATTCGTGACACATGTGCCCCTGGCCGGCCGGATCGCCGCCGGGGACGTCGCAGCGATGAAAGCCGCCGGGCAGACGGCGATCCCGACGCTCACCATGATGGAAGCGGCACTCCCCCGTTTCGCTGGCACCACGGGGGATTTCGTCGCCAACGCGGCCGCCTTGCACGCTGCCCGAATCGAGATCCTCGCTGGTACCGACGCCAACGGGAATCCCGGAGCCCCGGCCGAGATCGCGCACGGGCCGAGCCTGCACCACGAGTTCGAACTGCTGGCCGAAGCGGGGTTGAGCACGCTGGAGATCCTGCGGGCCGCCACCGTGGCCACGGCACAAGCGTTCGGGCTGACCGATCGCGGCGAAATCCGGCCCGGGTTGCGAGCCGACCTGGTCCTCGTCGAAGGCGACCCGCTGGCGGACCTGTCGGCGACGCGATCGATTCGCGCGGTGTGGTGCGCCGGGAAGGAAATCGACCGCTAGCCGAGGTCCAGGAAGTACCTCTCGAACACTTCGCCGCCCTCGGTGACCCGGCCGCTCAGCTCGAATCCGGCCCGCCGCGCCACCGCAGCGGAGTTCGCGTTCTCCGGCTCCGCCTTGATCACCGCCCGTCTCGCCCCCTCGCCAGCCGCGTACCGGAGGGCCAGCAGCACCGCCCGCGTCGCGAACCCGCGACCTCGCCACTCCGGATACAAGCCATACGCCGCATTCACCTCGCCCGGCGCGAGATACTCGCCGGAGAACCGCAGGTCGGCCGTCCCGGCAAGCACACCGTGCACCCGGATGCCGAACGCCCGCAACGACCCGCCGGTAGCCCACTCCTGCTGGCAGTGCCGGAAGTACTCCCGGGTCCCGGCCAGCGTCCCCGGCCCGCCGTTGAGCCAGCGGATCAGCTCCGGGTCCTCGCCCGCGAAATGCGCCTCGGCGTCGTCGGGACGCAGCGGCGACAACGCGAGTTCGCCGTCAAGACCGCTGAACGGCATCGTCGGCTTCCTCGAAGGTCTTCTGCGCCTTGGCCAGTTCGCCGGCCGCCCGGGCGGCGCGTTGCTCCGCCTCGGCGAGCCGTTCCCGCAATTCGGTCACCCGGTCGTCGGCCTGTTCCGCGGTCCGCTCCGCGCGCTGCAGATTCCGCTCGGCTTCCGCTCGCGCCCGCACCGCCTGCCGCCGTTCCAAGGCGCGGACGCGGGCTTCCTCCTCGGCCTTCCGGTCCTTTTCGGACTGCCGGGTCTTCTTGGCGGGCGCGGGATTCGTCGGCAGCGACAGCCAGCGGTCGGCGTCCTGGCGGGCCTTCGACGTCAGCCGTCCGGCCAGGGCCAGCCGGGCCACGTCGGCGTCCGCGACGATCGCCTCCAGCGTTTCCTCCACCTCGCGTTCGACGGAATCGCTCAGACCGGTCGCGTCCCGCACGATCCGCTGCACCAGCTCCGCGCGCTGGTGCGCCAGCTCGCGCAGCCGGGAGCCGTCGAGCTGCTCGTGCGCGTCGCGCAGCTTGTCGCCAAGCGACGCCAGCTCGGACAGCGGAGCGGAACCGTCGCGCGCCAGGCGGTTGACGTACGCCGCCGCCGCGGTCGGCTTGCGCAGCGCGCGGATCCGGCGCGCCAGCTCGACGTCGCCCGCTTCCTTCGCCGCGCGGGCGGCCGCGGTGCGCTCCGCGACGAAGTCGGCCGGTTCACCCGCGTAGAGCCGGTCGGCGACGGTATCGAAATCCGAGGTTGCCACGTGTGCCACCGAACCACACGAGTAGTCCGAACGCGACGCAACGCGTAACGTGGACGTCCACCCAGCAAGGTCGAGTGAAGCGGGACGGTGCCCATGACGCCTCCGGGCCGGCTCGCGCTGACGGCCAGCCCCCTGGTCGCCGGTGCGCTCAAAGCACTGCAAATCGCCACCGAACTGCCGGTCGCGATGGGCGGGCCGGTGTCGGCGGCTTCCCGTTCGCATGTCATCGACCAGCTGCGCGGCACCACGACCCGGTCGTTGCAGCACGTGCAGGTGGACACCGGAGCCGGGCTCGGCGGCAAGG
The DNA here is from genome assembly GCF_900115345.1 of Amycolatopsis rubida. GTDB lineage: Bacteria > Actinomycetota > Actinomycetes > Mycobacteriales > Pseudonocardiaceae > Amycolatopsis > Amycolatopsis rubida. The sequence continues at coordinate 442,580 of NZ_FOWC01000002.1, forward strand.
CGGTGGCACTGGCCCGGCCGTCGACGGTGGTCGACTACCTCAGCGCACAGGGCATCACGCACAAATACGACCACGCGGTGGAACCCGAACGGCTGCGCGCGATGGTGGCGCTGCCGGTGCGTGTCGGCGAGACCACGCGCGCGGTGCTGTACGCGGCCTCCCGGGACTCGATCACGTTCGGCGATCGGTTGCTGCACGCGGCGACCGCGGTGGCGACGCGGCTGGGACGCGACATCGAGGTCGAAGAGGAAGTGCAGCGCCGGCTGGCCACGCCGACGGCCGTTCCCGCTGCCGAACGCGGCGACCTGCATGCCGAACTCACCGCGATCGCCGGGTCGATCACCGACGAAACCGCCCGGCAGCGGCTGCTGGCGGTCTGCGAACGGCTGCGTCCGGAGCTGGACCTGCCGGGCGTCGCGCTGACCCCGCGCGAGGTCGACGTACTGCGGCTGGTCAGCGAGGGCTGCACGAACGACGAGATCTCCGACCGGCTCGGCCTGCTGCCCAACACGGTCAAGTCGTATCTGAAGCACGCGATGCGGAAGCTGGCTGTGTCCAACCGGGTGCAGGCGGTGAACCGGGCACGTGCCGCCGGGCTGCTGCGGGCCCCGTGAGTCGACTGAGCGGCGTCACGATCGATTGCGCCGCTGGCCGGCTTCTGCAACGCGCTTCTCGCCCGACGTTCCAGCGCGTCCCCGAACCGAAGCGCGGCAAGGTGGACAGCAAGCGCGAGCGCGGATCGAACAGCTGGGCGGGCAGTGGACCGGCGTGCGCCACGACTACCCCGGAGAGGACGTCGCGCTGGTGCTGACCGACCCCGAGGGGCACGAATTCTGCATCGTCGGCTACCTCTGAAGTCCCGTTGGCCGGACACCCTCCATGTGGGGTGGCCGGATTCAGTGCGGCGAGCGAAAATCACCCGCGCGGGCAGTGCGGCCCGCTGACGCGAAGGGATCGGCACGTGTTCTACAGCCTGAGTGTCCGCGATTTCCTCGACCGCGCCGAAACGGTGTATCCGGACCGGGTCGCGGTGGTGGACGAACCGGCGCAGCCCGCGCCGTCCTGGGGCTCGGTGACCTACCGCGAGCTCGCCCGCCGCGCCCGCGCGCAGGCGGCGAACCTCGACGCGCTCGGCGTTCCCGCTGGCGGCCGGGTCGCCGTCGTCTCGCACAACTCCGCGCGGCTGCTGACGTCGTTCTTCGGCGTCTCCGGCTGGGGCCGCGTCCTGGTGCCGGTGAACTTCCGCCTCGCGCCCGCCGAGGTGCGCTACATCGTCGAGCATTCCGGTGCCGAGGTCCTGATGATCGACCCCGAGCTGAAACCGTTGCTGGACAGCGTAACCGCGAAACACGTGTTCGTCCTCGGCGAGGACGACGACAAGATCTGGGGCGGCGACGGCGAACCGCGGCCGTGGTCCGCCGACGAATCCGCGACCGCGACGATCAACTACACCTCGGGCACCACCGCGCGACCGAAGGGCGTCCAGCTCACGCACCGCAATTTGTGGCTCAACGCAACGACTTTCGGCCTGCACACCACGCTCAGCGACAACGACGTCCTGCTGCACACGCTGCCGATGTTCCACGCGAACGGCTGGGGCATGCCGTACGCGGTCACCGGTGTCGGCGGGCGGCACATCGTGCTGCGCAAGGTGGACGGAACCGAAATCCTGCGCCGCGTGCAGGAACATGGCGTGACGATCATGTGCGCCGCCCCCGCCGTCGTCACCGCGGCCCTGGACGGCGCCGCCGCCTGGGACGGCGAAATCCCCGGCCGCGACCGAGTCCGCATCGTCGTGGCCGGCGCGCCGCCACCGACCCGCACCATCGAACGCGTGCGCGCCGAACTCGGCTGGGAGTTCATCCAGATCTACGGCCTGACCGAGACGTCGCCGCTGGTCACCGTCAACCGCTTCCGCAGCGAATGGGCCGGCCTTGACTCGCACGAGCAGGCGAAGCTCCTCGGCCGGGCAGGCGCGCCGGCACTGGGCGTCCGCGTCGCGATCGACGCCGACGGCGAGGTCCTCACCCAAAGCAACCACAACCTCGACGGCTACTGGGAAAACCCGGACGAGACTGCCCGAGTGCAAGAAGGCAACTGGTTCCACACCGGCGACGGCGGCACCTTCACCGACGGCTACCTGACCATCGCCGACCGCAAGAAGGACGTCATCATCACCGGCGGCGAGAACGTGTCGTCGATCGAGGTGGAGGACGCGCTGAACTCGCACCCGGCCGTCCGGGAGGTCGCGGTGATCGGCATCCCGGACGAAAAATGGGGCGAACTGGTCACGGCGCTGGTGGTGCCGGACGGGGCCGAGGTGACCGCGGCCGAACTGATCACGCACTGCCGCCAGCACCTGGCCGGATACAAATGCCCCAAGCGGGTGGAATTCCTCGCGGAGCTGCCGCGGACGGCTACCGGGAAGATCCAGAAGTTCAAGCTGCGCCAGCCGTTCTGGGACGGGCGCGGGCGGCAGGTGAACTGAACCGCGCGGCGATGCGTGTTCACCAGGCGAGGCGCACGTCGTCCTCGCAGACCTCCCGGTCGGCCCGCCCGGCCCGAGCGTGGCGAGGCGAATGACGACGGCGGCCCCTTCGTCAGGACTGCGGGTGCCGCTCCGTTGATCTTCACCGCCGCACCGGCGAACTCGCGCGCGTAGTGGACGGTGACGGCATTCAAGGCGGTCTTGGAACTCGAATAGACCATCGACAGTTGGCCGACGTAGGCGCCTTCCTCGCCGAGCGAGCCTCGTTTGCTGGTCACGTTGACCACGCGGGGCGCGTCCGACTCGTGCAGCAGCGGCAGGAACGCACGCATCATGCGCACGACCGCGTACACGTTCACCTCGTAAACCCGGCGCATGTTGTCAACGGTTTTCCTCGGTGGGACGAGGCAGCCGGTCGAGAGCACGAAACGTCATCGTGTTCACCCCGGCGTTGTTGACCAGGACGTCCAGCCGCAGCGCGCGCACGTCGCCGCCGATCGACGCGGCGTCCGGCTTCGAGGTCGCGTGCGCCGAGCAGGGCAGTAAAACCCTCAGCCGCGAGCCCGATTCCCTTGGTACCGCCGGTCACCATTGCGATGCGGGGCTGCCCGGAGATCGACGGCGTGGAAGGCCGCCGCCGAAGTGGTGCGCGCGGATCGGCGACGAGATCGCCGACGCGGCCGGATTGTCCGACCCCGAGTTCGGCCCTCGAAGACCTCGGCGGCGGGCTGCGCCAGAGTCTGCTCGCCGAATCGATGGGCTGGCATCGGAGCCGGATGTCGCATCAGCTCACGCGGATGCCGGAACGCGGCCCGCTCGTGCGCGGGACGGACACGACACGATCCGGCGTCCTGGTGGAAACAACCGGCGCCGGACGTGCCGCGATCAGCGCCGCCCGTCCGGTCCACGCCGCAGCGGTCAGGCGGCATCTCCTCGCCAAGATTCCGGCAAAGGACCGCCCGCGCCTGCTTTCCGCGCTGGAGACGCTCGCGGAACCGGCCGAACCGGAAGTCCGAAAGGGATGACGGCGCGGCCCGCGAGACCTAGTCGTCGGACGGCCGGTAAACCAGCCGCAGCACCCCGTTGCGGAAAGCCGTCGTGTCCTCCAGCCGGAAGTCCAGCCGCGGCCCCTCCGCGGGGAACAACCGCCGCCCCTTGCCGACCACCACCGGGTACTGCAGCAGGGTCAGCTCGTCCACCAGCCCGTGCGACAGGAGCCAGCGCACGAGTGTCGTGCTTCCGCTGGTCATGATGTCGCCGCCCGCGCCGGACTTGAGGTCCGCGATCGCCTCGCCGAGGTCGCCGCGCAGGAGGGTCGTGTTGTTCCAGTCCGCCGCGGTCAGGGTGGTGGACGCGACGTACTTCGGCACGCTGTTCATGAACTCCGCGCCCGGGTCGTCCGTGCGGCCGGGCCACGCCTCGGCGAAGCCCTCGTAGGTCACGCGGCCGAGCAACATCGCGTCGGCGTCCGCCATGCCGTCGCCCACCGCGTGTTCGAGCTCGTCGTTCCAGTACGAGAGCGACCACTGGTCCGGCGCCTCGACCACGCCGTCGAGCGAGACGAACAGGGTGGACACGATCTTGCGCATCGAGCGGCTCCTTGGGGTCCGGGATCGCCGACACTATGGCGCAGCCGGACCCGCCGACGCAGCCGATTGGCTCAATGCTTGGTCTGTCAGGGCACTTCCGTTACCAACTCGAGTGCCCGGCCCAGCGTCGCCAGCCGGTTTTCCAGGGTGTCGCCGGCCGGATACAGCCGGACCGTGTCGACACCGGCGGCGCGCCACACCTTCAGCCGCGCGCGGACCATGTCCTCGGTGCCGATCAGGGTCGTCGCGAGCACCATCTCGTCGGTCACCAGCTCGGCCGCGCCGTCGCGATCGCCGGACTGCCAGCGTTCCCGCACTTCAGCGGCGACCTCGGCCCAGCCCTGCCTGCTGTAGGCGTCGTGGTAGAAGTTCGTGCTCGCCGAACCCATGCCGCCCAGCGAAAAGGCCAGTTCCTTCTTGCGCCCGGCGACCATGGTGCGCAGTTCGTCCTCATCGGACGCGAACGCGACCTCCGCGCCTTGGCACACCACGAGATCGCCTCGGCTCCGACCTGCTTTCGCGAGCCCGGCGTCGAGGTAGCGGAAGTAGGCGTCGGCACCCTCGGGGACGAAGCTCGTGCCCAGCCAGCCGTCGGCGAGTTCGCCGGTGAGCTCCAGCATTCGCGGGGACAGCGTGGCCAGGTAGATCGGGATGTCCTCGTTCGGCGTCGTCGACAGCCGCATCGGGCGGGACTCTCCCGGCAGCGGGATCTGAAAAGCCCTGCCCGCGAAGGAGATCTTCTCCCCGGCGAAGGCACTGCGGATGATCTGCACCGTCTCGCGCATCCGGGTCAGCGGCCGCGCGAACGGCACCCCGTGCAACCCCTCGATCACCTGCGGACCCGACGGCCCGAGCCCCAGCGCGAACCGCCCGCCGGACATCTCGGCCAGGGTGAGCGCGGCCTGCGCGAGCGCGACCGGCGTGCGCACGCCGAGCTGCATGATCCCGGAGCCGAGCCGGATCCGGTCCGTGCGCGCGGCGAGGTAGCCGAGCACCGACGGCCCGTCCGAACCCCAGGCCTCGGCCACCCAGCATTCGCCGAGACCCAGTTTTTCCGCCTCCAGCACGAAATCCCGGGTTTCCGGCCAACCGGACGACGCCTCGACGGTGGTGGCCGTGCGCATCATCCGGCGGCTTCCACGCGGTCCTTGATCGCGCCGAGCGTGGCGGTCATCGAGGCCTCGAACTCGCTCAGCCGGACGTGCACGATCTTCTGCTCCTTCTCCGGCATCCGCGCGATCACCTCGGTCACCCCGGAGGGCCCCGGCCCCATCTGCGCCCACTGCGTGAGCCGCGTGCCGCCGTTCTCCGGGGCGAGGGTGAACCGCCAGACCGCGGTCGGATTGGCCGGATCGCTGACCGCCCAGGCGAAGACGCGCGGCGGCTCGCATTCGACGATGTAGGACGTGGTTTCCCAGTCGCCGCGCATCTTGTGGTGGTTGCGCCCGACGAAGGACCGTCCGAGCGCCGGCGCCGAACCCTCGTCGCGCCACTGGACCGACTGCAGTTCGCCGCTCAGCTCCGGCATCAGCGCGACGTCCGAGGCGAACCGCCACACCTGCTCGGGCGAGCCGTCGATCCACGCGTCCACCTGCACAGTCGGGGCGTCCGCGTACCGCGCGCCGGTCCACTCCATGCCGAGTCCTCCTCCATTGACGTCTCGACCAGCATAGTTGCGCAACTAGACTGACCCTGTCAATCGCACCGGAGGCCGGCAGCCGCTACTCCTGCGGCGCGAACCTCGCCTGGACGTCCGGCCGCTGCGAGAGGCGCTCCGGGAAGCCGGGCCCGCGCCGCATCCGGGTGTCGTCAGCGGACAACGGCTCGCCGCAATCCGCGCAGACGACGGTCGCGGTCGTGTCGTGCCCGCAGGCGTCGTGGTGCAGCACGATCGGCGGGCCCGCTTCGGTGGCCAGCCACCGGTCGCCCCAGGCCGTCATCGCGGCCAGCACGCTCCAGAAATCGCGTCCCTTCTCGGTGAGCACGTAGTCGTAGCGCACCGGTTCGGCCTGGTAGGCCCGCTTTTCCAGCAAGCCCTCGTCGACCAGCCTGCGCAGCCGGTCGGCGAGGGTGTTGCGTGCGATGCCGAGCGCCTGCTGGAACTCGTCGAAGCGGCGGACGCCGTAGAAGGCGTCCCGCAGCACCAGCGGCGTCCACCAGTCCCCGAGCAGGTCCATGGTCCGGGCGATCGAGCACGGCCACTGCGCGAAGGAAGTGCGTTTCATGACGGCGAGGATACGCCGTCCCACAGTGCAACCCAGCAGGTCAGACGCGATGCCCAACGGTCACGTCAACCGTGCCGGGCACTTCTTCGTGCTCGTCGCCGACCGAAAGCGTCCCGGACGGCTCGACGAGCAGCACCACCGCGCCCCCCTTCGACGACGGCTTGTGGAACGTGCCGCGCGGGACCACGAACGCCTGTTCGCGGGTCAAAATCACGGTGCGTTCGACGCCCGCTTCGCGCAGGCCGATCTCGATGCTGCCGTCGAGAACGAGAAAGAACTCGTCGGTGTCGTCGTGCTTGTGCCACACATGCTCGCCGGCGAACCGGGCGAGGCGGATGTCGTAGTCGTTGACGTTGGCGACGATCCGAGGGCTCCACGGGGCGTCGAATCCGGCGAGCACGGCCCGCAGATCGAGGGGCTGGGTTGGCATAGTTCGATCCTGGGCCTGGCCTCGCGCGACCGGGAGTGCTAGGAATCGCAAATGTCGAAAGGATCCTCGCACCGCGTCGTGATGGTCGTCGGCGACGGCTCGAACCCGTTCGAGATGGGCGTCGCGACGGAACTGTTCGGCCTGCGCCGGCCGGAACTGCGCCGGCCGTGGTACGACTTCGCGCTCGCGGCTCCCGGCGGGCAAGCCCGGATGCACCTCGGCTTCTTCACCCTCGCCGACGTCGCGGGCCTCGATGCGGTCGAGAGCGCGGACACGGTGATCGTCCCGAACCGGCCGGATCCAGACACCCCCGCCGACCCGGAAATCCTCGCCGCGATCCAGCGGGCGAACGCCCGCGGCGCACGGTTGATGAGCTTCTGCACCGGCGCGTTCACCCTGGCCGAGGCCGGGGTACTGGACGATCGCCGAGCCACCACACACTGGAAGTGGGCCGAAGCGTTCACCGCGCGCTACCCGCGAGTCCGGCTGGAGCCGGACGTCCTCTTCGTCGACGACGGGACCATTCTTACCGCCGCCGGAAGCGCGGCCGCACTCGACTTGTCGCTGTACGTGATCCAACGCGACCACGGCGCGGAAATCGCCACCACGGTGAGCCGCCGCCTCGTTTTCACCGGACATCGCGAAGGCGGCCAGCAACAGTTCGTGGAACGTCCGATGCCGGAGATTCCGGACGCCTCGCTCGCCCCGGTGCTGGAATGGGCTCGCCGGCATCTCGACCAGCCGCTCGCGGTCACCGACCTCGCCGCCCGCGCGTCGACCAGCGCCGCCACGCTGCACCGCCGGTTCCGCGCCGAACTCGGCACGACGCCGCTCGCCTGGCTCACCGCCGAACGCGTGACGCTGGCCCGCCGGCTCCTCGAACGCGGCGAGCACGGCCTGGATCCCATCGCCGCCCGCACCGGGCTCGGCACCGGCGCGAATCTCCGGCTGCAACTGCGCAGGCACACCGGCCTGTCGCCGTCGGAATACCGCAAACGATTCGGCCCGGCGGCCTGATCCACCCGGGGTCCACAGTGGATCCGCCGAACGGATTGCTCCATTCGGCCTATTCAGTGAAATTCCGGTTAAGCCCCGGTGACCGGAACCCGCCAAAGGTTTTATGCCAGACGAACGAAAGTTGGCCGGAACGGACAGAATTCCGTCGACCCCTCACCGGATCGCGGACAGATCCGCTAGCTTGGCCGCACACGGCAGAACGAACGGGGAGACGCGCATGGCCAGACGCCGCCCGCAGGGTCGGAACGCCCGGAGCCGGGCTTTCGCCGCCCTCGCCGGCGGCGCGCTCGTGGTGCTGCCGACGGTGACCTCGTCCGGCATCCCGGTGGCGTTGCGCGCCGCTGAACCGCCGCCGGCCACCCAGGCCGCGCCGAGCGTCCCCGGGATGCCGCCGGGCGTCACGCTCCCGCCGATCGGCGTCGACGGCAGCCTCCCGCAGCCGCCGGTCCCGCAGGCACTCGGCGTCCCTGGCTACCCGAACGGCCCCGGCTCGGCGACCACCGCAGGCCCTCTGGGCATCCCGGACAGCATGCTGCGCGCCTACCGCAACGCGGCCGACATCATGGCCCGCGAACAGCCCGGCTGCCACGTCGACTGGGCGCTGATCGCGGCCATCGGACGGGTCGAGTCGAACCACGCCCGCGGCGGTTACGTCGACGCGCGCGGCAACACCCTCGAACGCATCCTCGGCCCGGTACTCGACGGTTCCGGCGGGTTCGCCGCGATCCGCGACACCGACCACGGCCGCTACGACGGCGACCCGGTCTGGGACCGTGCGGTCGGCGCGACCCAGTTCATCCCGTCGACCTGGGCGTCCTACGCCTCCGACGGCAACGGCGACGGCGTCTCCGACCCGAACAACATCTACGACGAGACCCTCGCCACGGCGCGCTACCTGTGCTCGGGAGGCCTGGATCTCTCCAGCGACGCCAACCAGCGCCTCGCGGTGCGCCGGTACAACAATTCGCAGTCCTACGTGGACACCGTAATGGCGTACGCGTACGGCTACCGCAACGGCGTCTCGAAGCTGCCGGACAGCCAGGTCCCGATCGGAGCCCCGCCCGGCCCCGGAGCGGTCGAAGCCGCCGCGGGCAGCCCGGCAGGCGACGTCGCCCCGCCCGCCCCGCCACCGGTGACCCCGGCCCCGCCGAGCCAGCAGCCCGGCACCCCGACGCAGCTTCCCGGCAGCAGCACCGCGCCGAGCAGCAGCTCCTCCCCGGCGAAGCCGACCAGCACGACGCCGACCACGCCCTCGACCCCCACCAGCACTACGCCCACCAGCACCACGCCGACGACGAGCACGACGCCGTCCAGCTCCGCCCCGGCGAACCCGACGACGTCCAGCACCACGACTTCCAGCACGACCACCGAGGCCGCGCCGACGCACTGACCGCGGCGTTCGTATAGTCCGGGCCGAAACCGGACTACGGGGGAGCGATCGTGGCGTGGAATCCTCGGAACCTGCCTGACCTGACTGGCCGGGTCTACGCGGTGACCGGCGGCAACGCCGGGATCGGCTACTTCATCACCGAGCAGCTGGCCGCCGCCGGAGCCCGCGTCGCCCTGCTGGGCCGTGACCCTTCACGCCTGCGCGCGGCAGTCGAGATGGTGCGCACCCGGGTCGGTTCGGCTTCGCTGAGCACAATCCCGCTGGACCTCGCGGACCTCGACTCCGTCCCGGCCGCTGTCGAAGCGCTGGGCAGGCTGGACCGCTTGGACGCGTTGATCGAGAACGCTGGCAGCACCGCCCCCGGACCGGTGCGCCGGACCACGAAACAGGGCCTGGAACTGGCGGTCGGCACCAACCATTTCGGCCACTTCGCCCTCACCGCGCTGGCGATGCCGGTGCTGACCGCGTCGTCCGCGCGCGTAGTGCTGGCGGGCAGCCTGATCACCCGGATGTATCCGTACGACATCGATGACCTGCAGAGTTCGCGCAAGTATTCGGACTTCCGCGCGTATGCGCTGTCGAAGCATGCGGTGCAGTCGTTCGCGATGGAACTCGACCGACGCCTCCGTGCGGCCGGTTCGCCGGTGCGGGCGATCCTCGCGCATCCGGGGTTCAGCCTGGAGCGGACCAGCCCCGCGCGGCCGGGAATCACCCAGCCAGTGCCGGTGATGCGGCTGCTCGCGCCCTATACGCACGGGAAGGACCACGGTGCCTGGCCAGCGGTTCGGGCCGCCGCCGACCCCGCCGTAACCGGCGGTGCTTACTACGGTCCGGCGTTCGGCGGGGTGGGCCGGCCCCGGTTGGGCAAGGTGCTGGGCGCGTCTCGGGATCCAGAGCGGGGCCGTCGGTTGTGGGAGCTTTCCGAGGAAGCGACCGGGGTTCGGTTCTCGCTCGGGGATTCCTGACCCGCCCGCAGCGGACCGCGTCCCGAGCCGCACCTCGTTGTCCTCCGCGCCGGACCACCGCCAGCGATGGAGGTCCGCACACTCGTCAAACTCGCCGCAGTGCACCGGAAACGGCCGCGAGACCCGGAGCCCGGCGCTGGCCGGCCCCGGGCAGCACCGGCCGAGCGACCGCCGACGCCATTCCCGGCACCCATCGCAGGCGGATGAGCCTATTCGCCAGCCCGGTCGATCCGGGCGGCGATCCCGTCGAGAAGCCGGTCCAAACCGAACTCCGACGCGTCCGACGCCTGCTCCGCCGACGGCTTGTCGAAACCACCGGAAAGCCAGGTCCGGTTCATCGCCGGATGGGACTCGACGTCGAAATACGTGCGCCAGAACGAAGAACGCTGTCCCCACCACGCGTCATTGGACTGCCCCGTGGTCCGTTCCAAGTGGACACTCTCCGCCTCGGCCGCCGCGTTCGCGTCCACATAGCCCGCGACCGAATTGGCCGCCGCCACGATTTCGCGCGCGGGCAGGCCCAGACTCTCCATAATGGACAGCAGGTATTCCTGACCGGCCAGCTGCCCTGGACCGAGCGCGGGCCGGACCCTGGACCGCTCCCGCAGCCACGGATGCCGACGGTAGATCTCGCGCGTGCGGTCCGCGTAAACGCGCACCCGCGCACGCCAGTCCTCCGGCCGCGACTCGCCGGGTCCGGGGAGATTTCGTTCGAGGAGAACGGTGTCGACCATGAGATCGATCAGCTCGGTTTTGCCGGGAACGTAGGTATAGAGCGTCATCGTGCCCGCCCCGAGTTCCTTCGCGACGCGGTGCATGGACGTCGCGACGAGTCCCTCGGCGTCGGCGACCGCGATGGCCGCCACGATGATCCGTTCGATGGTGAGCGTCGGCCGCCTGCCGCGGGCCGAGGGTTCCGGGGCTCCCGCGCAGTCGCGCCACAGCAGCGCGAGCGTGCGCGCGACCTCCTCGCGCGCGGCCCCGGGACCGTCGCCCTCGTGCTCGACGATCATCGCGTCCCCTCCCGGCCTCGTACGGTCAGCGTGGGATCTTACCTGCCGTTTCAGGACCTTCGTCCCCTCCGCGACGGCGCCTTGGCCGCTACGCTGGGCAGCGAGGGAGGTGGTTCCGGTGACGGAACGCAAACCGCCGGGCGTGTCGTACGGTTCCTGGGTCGACCGGCAAATCGCCGCCGCCGAAGCTCGCGGCGACTTCGAAGACCTTCCCGGAGCGGGAAAACCGCTGCCGCCCCCGACCGGCCGCGACGCCGCGACCGACTGGGCGATCCGGCGCGCCCGCGAAGGCGACCTCGACGTAGCCGCGTTCCTGCCGCCGGCACTCGCCTTGCCGCGCGAAATCCAAGACCTGCCGCGGAAACTGGCGAAAGTCCACGCCGAGGGCAAGGTGCGGGAAATCGTCGAGGATCTGAACGCCCGCATCCGCAGGGCGCACGCGATGCCGCAGGACGGTCCCGTGCTGCGAGCCCGGCCGCTGGACGTGGAGGAAACGGTGGCCAGCTGGCGCGCGGGCCGGGAAGACGCGAGCTGACCCCGCTTCGCCCGGCCGCCGTTTCTCCGAAGGCGGCCCCAGGACGCGCAAGCCAAACCCGCCTCGCCCGGCCACCGCCGCACGCGGGAGTTCCCTACCCGCAAGCGGCTGACCAGCGCGTGAAACAGCGGACGTTCCGGTCTGCGCGACGTGATTCCAGGTCGCGCGCCGGAGACGCCCGCTTGGTCACCGCCCCGCTGCCATTGATTCGGACCAGCAGCCGCGTTTCTCTACAGCCCGAGGTCACCCCGCGCGCCCGTCTCGGCGAACCCCGCCCACAAGGTGCGGCTACGCTGGGTAGTACGCGGGCGAAGGGAAGAGAACCGTGGTTGGAGTTCGTCGGGCTGCCTTCGTGGTCGCCGCGGTGCTCTTGTTGTTCGGCGAGCCGTGGTCGGTGCTCGTGCTGCTGCCGGATTGGCCGGTCGCGGCCACCGTCTCCGGCACGGTCGTTTTCGCCGTCGCCGCGCTGAGTTTTCCGGTGCTCATGGTGCTCGGGCACGGTCCGAAGCAGAACGACGCCGCCGCGCGGATCGGGGACGTCACGCTCGGCACGGTGTGGGTGCTGTTCACCTGGAGCGTCCTCACGCACGTGCTGCGGCTGATCCTGCTGGTGTCCGGAGTGGACGATCCCGCGCGGCCACGGATCGTAGCCGCGGTCACGCTCGCGGTCGCGGCGGTGCTGCTCGTCAGCGGGAACCGGATCGCCATGCGGGTGCCGCCGGTGAAGGCGGTCGACGTCGTGCTGCCGAAGCTCGGTCCCGGGCTCGACGGGTTGCGCGTCGCGGTCGTCACCGACACCCATTACGGCCCGCTCGACCGCACCCGCTGGTCCGAACGCCTGGTCGCGGAACTGAACCGGCTGCGGCCCGACGTCGTCTGCCACGCGGGGGACCTCGCCGACGGATCGGTCGCCAAGCGGCGCAAGCAGGTCGACCCGCTCGGCGGCGTGCAAGCCCCGCTCGGCCGGTTCTACATCACCGGCAACCACGAGTACTTCGGCGAGGCCCAAGCCTGGCTGGACCACATGGCGAGCCTCGGCTGGGACACCCTGCACAACCGCTCGACCCTCATCGAACGCGACGGAGCCCGTCTGCTCTTCGCCGGCATCGACGACCCCACCGGAGCCGCCTCCGGCCTGCCCGGCCACGGTCCCGACCTGGCCGCCGCCCTCGACGGCTCCGATCCCGACGTCCCCGTCGTCCTGCTCGCCCACCAGCCGAAACAGGTCGCCCAGGCCCGCGAGGAAAACGTCGACCTGCAGATCTCCGGCCACACCCACGGCGGCCAGATCTGGCCGTTCCACCTCCTCGTCCGCCTCGACCAGCCCACCCTGTCCGGCCTCACCCGGCACGGCCCGACCCAGCTGTACAACAGCCGCGGCTCCGGCTTCTGGGGCCCGCCGTTCCGGGTCTTCGCGCCGAACGAGATCGCCCTGCTGACCCTGCGCAGCGCCTGACCCCCCGCCCCTCCGCCCTCGCGGCACCCCAGATCCAACCGACTAATTTTTTTGTCTTGACAACTCAAACAATCGGATGCGAGGGTTCTCCCCACGGCACCACCGAGGAGGAACCCCATGCCCACCGTCACGTCCGCCGACGGCACCCAGATCGCCTACTCCCGCACCGGCTCCGGCCCCGCACTCGTCCTCGTCGACGGCGCGCTCTGCTATCGCACCTCGACCCCCAACGACGATCTCGCCAAAGCCCTGTCGGACCGCTTCACCGTCTACACGTTCGACCGCCGAGGCAGAGGCGAAAGCGGCGACACCGGCCCGTACGAAGTGGAACGTGAGATCGAAGACATCGCCGCGCTGGCCAAGGAAGCAGGCGGAGAGATCAGCGTGTACGGCATCTCGTCCGGCGCCGCCCTGGTCCTGGAAGCGGTCCATCGCGGCGTGCCAGTCAAGAAGCTCGCGGTGTACGAACCGCCGTTCGTCGTCGACAGCACCCGCAAGCGCGTCCCGGCCGGCTACCAGGCGAAGCTCGAAGCAGCCATCGCCGCCGGAAAACCGGGCGGCGCGATCAAGACGTTCATGGTCGAAGGCGTCGGGCTGCCCGCCCTGATGGTCCTGATGATGCGCTTGATGCCCGCGTGGCCGCGGATGAAGCGAGTAGCCCACACCCTGGCCTACGACGCCCAGGTGATGGACGACAACCAGGCCGGCCGCCCACTCCCCGACCGACGCTGGTCCGGGATCACCGCCCCCGCTCTGATCCTCGACGGCGGCAAGAGCCCCGCCTGGATGCGCAACGGCGTCGCCGCAGCGGCGGCCCAACTGCCCCACGCCGCCTACCGCACCCTGCCCGGTCAGACCCACCTGGTGAAAACCGCCGCGCTGGCCCCGGTGCTGGCGGAGTTTTTCGCCACGACCTGACCCGCCGCCAGCCCTGGTGAGGCAAGCTGCGAGACGTGGCCACGCGAGCATTGATCTTCGACTTCGACGGCACTCTCGCCGACACCGAGGCAGCAGTACTGCGATCCTGGCAGGAAATGTTCACCGGACACGGGCTCGAACTGCCCCTGGACGTCTGGCACACAGTCATCGGCACCCAGAACACCGCGGCGACGATGGTCAAACTCCTGGCCGAACAAGCAGAAGACGTCGACCCGGAAACCCTGCACCCGGCAATGTGCGCACGAGTACACGAACTCCTAGCCGAAGACGGCCCACGCGAAGGCGTACTCGACTACCTGGACGAGGCCGCCACCAGAGGCCTGTCCCTGGGCGTCGCCTCAAGCTCCTCCGGCACCTGGGTACACGGCCAATTGGCGCGGCTAGGCCTAGCCGCCCGCTTCACCGCAGTAGAAACCGGCGACCGCCACAAACCAAAACCCGACCCGGACACCTACCTGGCAGCCCTGCGCACCCTAGGGGTAACCGCAGAAGAAGCGCTCGCCTTCGAAGACTCGCCCCACGGCGTCAGCGCGGCGAAAGCAGCCGGAATCACCATCATCGCAGTACCAAACCCCATCACGGCAACGCTGGACTTCGCCAAAGCAGACCTGGTCCTCCCCTCCTTCACCACCACCCCCCTCAGCACCCTGCTGCAGCAGTTCGGTACGTGAGGGGAACCCTCACAGACTCAGATTCCCTCACGACCAACAACCGAACCGCAGCCGCTGCACCCCACCATCGAGGCACCCAGCCCCTCCCCCGCACCCCGATCCGAAGCCTCCCTGCGGTTCGGGGGTGCTTGTCAAGGCATCTTTCCCGCCTTGACAAGCACCCCCGAACTGTCAGCACACTCAACCTTCGGGGTGCCCCACGCACCCCCCAAAGGCAATGTCGCCCCCAGGCGACGAGCCGACTCACCACTCAGCAAGCCGATCCACAAACCCCCGCTGCCCCTTGACCAGCTTCTCCCGAGCCACCTCCAGCGAAAACCACTCCACCCGATCCACCTCGGGAAACTCCCGCAGCACCCCGGACCGAGGCGGCCACTCCATCTCGAACACCCCGGGAACCACCGCCTCAGGATCAAGCTCCCCCTCCACCGCCCAAGCGGTCACGACCTTCCCGGACTGCCGAATCTCCCCCAGCGCAACCCATTCTCCGGGAGGCACCGAGACCCCCAGCTCCTCGGCAAACTCCCGCCGGGCAGCGACCTCAGCCGCCTCCCCCTCCTCGATCTCCCCTTTGGGCAACGACCAAGCGGCCGCATCCTTCTTGGCCCAGAACGGCCCGCCCATATGCGCGAGCAGCACCTCGATCCCGCCCGCGCCCCGCCGATAAACCAACACCCCAGCACTACGCCTGACCACCATCCCCCCACCCTGCCAGCCGCACTGACCAGCCCAAACACCGCCTCAGAAAATTCCCGGCGAGGTGTCGATCCCAGCCGGCCGCGTTCGACGCGTAGGCAGAAGGCACCCCACAGCCACCCGGGAGGGACCCGAAATGACCACCACCGCCCCCAAGACCGCGGCCGCCACCACGACCGAGGCCACGAAGTCCCTGGCAGACCGAGCCCGCCCGATCGTCCTGGCCCTCTTCCGCGCCGTCGTGTCGTTCCTCTTCCTCTGTCACGGCCTGATGGGCTTCGGCCTCTTCGGCGGCATCGACAACGCGGGCGGCGCGGTTCCCTTCGGTCAATGGCCCGGCTACTGGGCCACCCTGATCGAGGTCGTCGGCGCGCTCTTCGTCTTCGCCGGCCTCTTCACCCGCGTCTTCGCGACCGTGCTCTCCGGCGTCATGGCCTACGCCTACTTCACCGTCCACGCCCCGGAAGGCCTGCTCCCCCTGCACAACATGGGCGAACCCGCCGCGCTCTACGCGTGGGTGTTCCTGGTCATCGCGGTGGTGGGGCCGGGGGCGGCAGCGCTGGACGGGCTGCGGCGGCGCTGAAAGACGTCGTGAGTGGCAATCCCGGTGCTAACCGGGATTGCCACTCACGAGCATCGCCCGCCCGAGCGCATGCTCCATCACCACAGTCAGCACCTGCTTGGTCGAATCCCGCTCCCGCGCGTCACACAGCAGCAACGGCACCTGCGGATCCAGATCCAACGCCCCGCGGACTTCCTCGGTCCCGTACCGGTAAGCGTCGTCGAAGCAGTTCACCCCGACCACGAACGGCAACCCGCGTTGCTCGAAGAAATCCACTGCGGGGAAACAGGATTCAAGCCGTCGCGTATCCGCCAGCACCACCGCGCCGAGCGCGCCGTCGGCCAGTTCGTCCCACATGAACCAGAACCGGTCCTGCCCCGGCGTGCCGAACAGGTACAGGATCAGTTCGGGGCTGATGGTGATCCGGCCGAAGTCGAGCGCGACCGTCGTGGTGGTTTTGCCTTCGACGCCGGACAGGTCGTCCACGCCCTCGGACGCGGCGGTGATCACCTCTTCGGTGCGCAGCGGCGGCACCTCGCTGACCGAGCCGACCAGGGTCGTCTTGCCGACCCCGAACCCGCCCGCGACGAGCACCTTCACCGCTTGCGCGGTGAGCGACCGGCGGGGCTCAGAGTTTCCGGATGCCATCGAGAACCGCCTGGAGTACGTGGGGGCTGGGGGCGTCGGTCACCGGCGTCGCGGTG
Organism: Amycolatopsis rubida; assembly: GCF_900115345.1. GTDB lineage: Bacteria > Actinomycetota > Actinomycetes > Mycobacteriales > Pseudonocardiaceae > Amycolatopsis > Amycolatopsis rubida. The sequence continues at coordinate 459,260 of NZ_FOWC01000002.1, forward strand.
CGGAACAGCACGAGGTTGCGTTCTATCAAATCGCTCAGCAGCACCTTCACCACCGGCAGCGGGAGGCCGACCCGCGCGGCCACCTCGGCGACCGAAACCGGGCGCTGGCACAGGGAAAGAATGCGCGAGTACTCCGGTTCGAGGCCGGGCGTCTCGCTCGCGGCGCGCAGCGCGACGACGAGCGTGATGAGGTCGAGCCCGCGGGTGTCGGACCGGGTCCGCCCGCCGGTGACGGCGTAGGACCGCACCAGCGGACCGGCCTCGTCCTCGTACCAGGACTCGCGGCCCTTCGCCGTCATGGCGAGGTCCGCTGGACCGCTCCGGCCCGCGGCGCCGCGGTGAGCACCGCGCCGACCCGCTTGACCATCAGGTTCATCTCGTAGGCCACGAGCCCCATGTCCGCGTCGACCCCGGCCAGCAGCGCGAGGCAGGCGCCCCGGCCGGCCGCGGTCACGAACAGGAACGCGTGGTCCATCTCGACCATCGTCTGGCGCACGTTGCCGCCGCCGAAGTGCCGTCCGGTGCCGCGGGCGAGGCTCTGGAACGCCGACGCGACCGCGGACAGGTGCTCCGCGTCCGCCTCGGACAAAGTGCCCGACCGGCCGATCAGCAACCCGTCCGCGGACAGCACCACCGCGCGGTCCGCGCCGGCGACCCGCTGCACGAGGTCGTCGAGCAGCCAGTCGAGCTCGTTGACGCCGTTGTTCGCCATCAGTCGCGATCTCCGTACCTGTTGTCGTGCCCGGGATCGGCCTCGCGGGCCCGCCGGGTGCCCTGTTGGAAGGCGCTGAGCCGGGCGCGGGCCTGCTCCGGCGAATCCTCGCGGACGTCGTCGGATTCCGCCGCCGGCCGGTCACTGCGCAGCTGCGGAACGAGGTTCTGCTGCCGGCGCCGCTGCGGCAGCGGAGGACGTCCGGGCGGACGCGGCGGCGCGGCCCGGCCGTTTTCGGCCGCCGGACGCGGCACCCGGCCGTTGTCCGCGGGCGGGCGCTGCTCGCGGTTTTGCGGCGGACGGACCGGCGGCGCCTCGGCGGCCGGACGCATCGCGCGGCGGGTCGGCAACTCCGGCCGCTGCTGCTCCGGCGCGACCCGCGGTTCCGGTGCGACCCGCGACGGCTGCGGCAGTTCCGCCTGCTGCGGTTCCGGAGGCGCCTGCTTCCGTTGCGGCGATTCCGGTCGCCGCGGGTCAGCCCGCGACGGCTCCGCCGCGAGCCGGGAAAGCTCCGGCACCCCGTCCGAGTCCGCGGCGGATTCCGTCTCGGCGGCCGAAGGCTCCGTTTCGCTGATCGGCGCGAGCAAATCCTTGCGCACCAACACGATCGCCCGGGTCCCGCCGTACGCGGATTCGCGCAGGTGCACCGAGATCCCGTGCCGCGACGCCAGCCGCGCGACCACGAACAGGCCCAGCCGCGGTTCGTCGGACAGCGCCATGATCCCGAAGTCCGGCGGGTCGGCGAGCATCGCGTTGAACTCGTCGGCCTGTTCCTGCTCGATGCCCAGCCCCTGGTCCTCGACCTCGATCACGACGCCCTTGCCGACCACGTTGCCGCGCAGTTCGACGCGCGCTTCCGGCGGCGAGAACGACGTCGCGTTGTCGATCAGCTCGGCGAGCAGGTGCACGAGGTCGCCGACGACCGGCCCGCGCACCGCGACCTCCGGCAGCTTCGCCGTCTTCACGCGCGCGAAGTGCTCGGTTTCCGCCGCCGCGCCGCGGACGAGTTCCACCAGCGACACCGGATTGCGCCACTGCCGTCCGGGCTGACCGCCGCCGAGGATGATCAGGTTCTCCGCGTTGCGCCGCGCGCGAGTGGAGAGGTGGTCGAGGCGGAACAGCGTGTCGAGCTGGTCCGGGTCCTCCTGCTTGCGCTCGGCGGCGTCCAGCACTTTCAGCTGCCGGTGCACGATGACCTGGCTGCGGTGCGCGATGTTGAGGAACACCGCCTTCGTGCCCTGCCGGGTCTTGGCCTCTTCGACCGCGGCGGCGAGCGCGGACTGCTGCGCCAGGTTGAATGCCTCGGCCACCTCGCCGATCTCGTCCGTGCCGTGGTCGAGCAGATGCCCGCCCTCGTCGAGGTCGACCGGTTCGCCCGCGCGCACGCGGCCGACGAGTTCCGGCAGCCGCACCTCGGCCGCGTCGAGGGTGTCCTCGCGCAGCCGGGCGAGCCGGGAGATGAAGCGCTTCGACAGCCGCAGCGCGACCAGCACCACGGCGAGCGCGAAGAGCACCGCCGCCGCGCCCGCGATGATCGAGTTCCGCAGCGTGCCGTCCGCGTCGGTGATCGCCGCGTTGGTCGCGTGCGCGCTCTGCGCGGCGAACATCGTCATCAGCGTGGTGGCGACCTGCTTGGCGTCGGTGCGCCACTGCTCGATCGGCACCGGAAGCTGTTTCGCGCCGGACAGCAAGGCGTTCTCGACCTGCGTCACGGTCGTCCACGCGGGACTGGAGACGAGCTTGTCGTAGTTCGCCCGCACTTCGGGCACCATCTGCGGCACCGACTGTTCGAGCTGCGCGTGGTACGCGCCGATCTGGCCGAGGTACGCGCGCTGCTCGTCGCCGGACAGTCCGCCCGCGGCGAGCCCGGCCGAGGCCAGTGCGTCGCTGCGCTGCATTTCCTCGGCCGCGGTGAAAATCGGGATGGCGGACAGCCGGGCGTAGGCGTTGTCCGCGCCGCGCGCGGCCTGCGCGAGGCCCGCGACGCCCTGGGTGAACTGGTCGATGATCTGGTTGTAGAAGGAAAAAACCTCCAGCCGCGGCACCTGCCCGGAGTCGACCCGCTGGCGCAGCTGCGGCAGTTTCGCTTCCAGCCCGGCGAACGTGGCGATGTTCTGCTTGACGCTCGCGGGCACGTTCGAGTCGCTCGCGAAGTTGCCCTGCAGCACGGAGGTGATCTGCGCGACGGACGCGTCCGTCTTCGGCCGGGTCGCCAGCAGGGCGGCGCGCGCGGCGTCCTGTCCGGCGAGCACGCTCATCGACAGCTGCCGTTCCTGTTCCGCGGCGAGCAGGAACGGAATTCCGGGGCCTTCCGAACCGCGAATCTTCCGCGCGTAACCACGCGCCTGCGCCGCGTCGAAAATCAGGTACCCGGCGAGCGCGATACCGACCACCAGCAACGCCACGCTCGGAATCAACGCGATCGCCAGCACACGAGAGCGAATAGACGACCCGCGGCCGTTTCGCCCGGAATTCTGCTTCACCGTGATCCGTTTTCCTTCCGGCCCTGCCATGGTATTCGGGTCCGCGGTGTTTTCCTTGCACCGGTCCGACCAGCCGGATCACAGTTCACCGTGGTCTGCGTTGCCCGCGACGACGGTAAGCAACCCGGACGGGCGAGTCAAGTCCGGGCCCGCGTTGCCGTCATCCTCTTGTTACCTGCTAGTAACCCGCTGTGGTGCTTGGAAAACTGATCACCACCGGACGTGACCTTGGTCGCATCGGCTCCGCCGCCCGCCCGCCGGGCTCCGGCGCGTGAGGTCCGTCACGACCACTCGCCCGCGAAAACCAACCGGAAACTTACGCGCATTTTCGCAGCAACAGCGGAATAGAACGGAAAACCGAGATCGATTTCCGGAATTCAGCGCCGGACACCATTCGGCGGCCGGTGCGCGGAAAGCCGCGGCACCGGTGCCGGGTCGGCTTCCTCCGCCCCGTCCGGGCGATCGCGGCGGAGCAGATCCTGCAGCATCTCGCGGCACGCCCACGCCAGCACCGCCACCGCCGCGATCAGCACCGCTACCAGCGTCGATTCGACCGGATAACGCCCGATGAAGTCGCCGAAACGCGCGAGCAGGAAGCCGAGAGCCACGCCGACGAGCAGGGTCACGACATACGAGAGCGGCACTTCCCGACCGCGGGTCTCGATCATTTCGGCCCCTTCCGCCCCGGATCCGCGCGGCGGCATCGCTTCCCGATCAGCTTCCGCCCACGAAAAAACAAGCACCAAGCATACCCGCCGGGCGGCGCGCGGCACCCCCGTCGATCACCCAAAGGGGCGAGCACGACACCGATTGTTCACCCAGGACCCGCGAATCCGGCCGGATCCGCGCGAATCCGCGCGGATATCGCGCGAATTCTTTTCAGCGCACCTCGCGCAGCACAGTCACCGCCCGCAGCACCTCGGCGTAGGTCGTGTACAGCGGGGCCAGCCCGAACCGCAGCACGTCCGGCGGCCGGAAATCCCCGAGCACCCCGTGTTCGTGCAGCGCGTTCATCGTCTGCTGCCCGCCCGCGTCCCGCACCGAAACCTGGTGCCCGCGCGCGTGCTCGCGCGGCGTCGGAATGTCGGCTCCCGGCAGCAGTTCGTCCGCGCACCGGAAAAAGAAATCGCCCAGCGCCAAGCCTTTCGCGCGCAGCACGGAAAGGTCGACGCCCTCCCAGACGTCCAGCGCGGCGTCGAGCGCCAGCATCGACAGGATGTCCGGCGTGCCTGCCCGGGCGCGTGCGATCCCCGCGCCGCCGCGGTATCCCGGTTCCATTCCGAACGGATCCGCGTGCCCGGCCCATCCGGCGAGCGGCTGATCGAAGTCCGCCTGATGCCGCCGTGCCACATAGACGAACGCGGGCGAACCAGGTCCGCCGTTGAGGAATTTGTACGTACAGCCCACCGCGAAGTCGACGTCGCACGCGTCCAGCTGAACCGGAATCGCGCCGACGCTGTGGCAGAGATCCCACACCGCGAGTGCGCCCACCGCGTGTACGGCGTCAGTGACCGACGGCATGTCGTGCAGCCGCCCGCTGACGTAATCGACGTGATTGACGAGCACCGCGGCGGTCCGCTCGCTCACCGCGCCCGGCAGTTCCGCCACCGGCACGCGTCGCACGGTGTGCCCGGTGAGCCGAGCCGCCTGGTCGGCCACGTAGCCATCGGTCGGGAAGGTCGCCGCGTCGACCAGGACCTCGTCGCGACCGGGGTTCGCCCGCACCGCCGCGACGAGCACCTTGAACAGGTCCACACTCGTCGAGTCCGCCACCACGACCTGTCCGGCAGCGGCCCCGACCAGCGGCGCGATCCGCTCCCCGACCCGCTGCGGGGCTTCCCACCAGCCCTCGGTCCACGACCGGATCAGCCGCCGCCCCCACTGCTCGCGCACCACCTGGCGCACCCGCTCCGCGACGTGTTTCGGCGGTGCGCCAAGGGAATTCCCGTCAAAGTAGGCGACTTCCGGGTCAAGGTCGAACTCCGCGCGTTTCGCGGCGAGCGGGTCGGCGGCGTCGAGTGCGGCGGCCTCGTCGGCAAGGCTCTCGCCGCGCACGGCGGATTCGGTCATCGACGCTCCTCAGGCTCCGGTTCGCCCCATTCATAACAGGAGCAGGCCCTGTCTATCGAGCGCCGAGGCTGGCCGGGATTCTCTATCGGCCGCCGCGCCGACGACCTACAGTGACCTGACCAGGCACCACCGGAGGAGGTCAGCGTTGACCCAGTCGATCGCCGAACAAGCCGAGGGCCGCACCATTCCGTCGCTGCTGCGGCGCAATGCCGTCGAGTACGGGGACCGGCCCGCGCTCACCTCGCTCGATCTCGAAGGCCGTCCGACGCTCACCTGGAGCGAGTTCCGGACCGCGGTCGCCGAGGTGTCCCGAGGGCTCGCCGGGCTCGGCCTCGCCGCGGGCGACCGGATGCTGATCATGGCCCCGAGTTCGCCGGACCACCTGGTCGCCGACCTCGCCGCGGTGCACCTGGCGGCCATCCCGTGCACGGCGTACGCGACGCTCAGCCCGGAGCAGATCCGCTACGTCGCCCGGCACAGCGCCGCCCCGGTCGTCGTCCTCGCCGGCGCCGACGAGCTGTCCCGCTGGCTGCCGGTGCTCGACGACCTGCCCGCGCTGCGCCGCGTGGTGGTCATGGACGAATCCGCGATCCCGGACGGCGACGACCGGTTCGTCGCGTACTCCGCGGTGCGCGAAACCGGCCGCGCCGCGCTCGCCGCCGACCCCGAAGCGTTCGACCAAGCGTGGCAGGCGATCCGCCCGGACGACCCGCTCGCGATGATCTACACCTCCGGCACCACCGGCGACCCCAAGGGCGTCGTGCTCTCCCACCGCAACGCGATCCACGAGGGCATCGCCGTGCACACGCTGCACAAGGCCCCGATGCACCCCACGAACATCGCGTACCTGCCGCTGGCGCACATCGCCGAACGCGAGCTGTCGATCTACCTGCCGATCGTCGCGGCGGGCCACGTGCACACGGTCGGCGATCCCTCCGGTGTGGTCGCGGCGCTCGGCCAGGTGCATCCGCAGAGCTTCTTCGGCGTGCCGCGGGTGTGGGAGAAGATGGTGGCGGGCTTGAAGAACATGCTCGCCGGCGTGCCCGAGGACCGGCGCGAGGCGCTCATTTCGGCGAACGAACTCCTGCAAGAGGGCTACAAACTGCGCAGCGCGGGCGAGGAACTGCCCGCTGACCTCGCCGAGCGCATCGCGAAGACCGACGAGACCGTGCTCGCCCCGGTGCGCGGGCTGCTCGGACTCGACCAGCTGCACGTCGCGTCCAGCGGCGCGGCCGCGTTGCCGCTGGAAGTGCTGTACTTCCTCGCCGGGCTGGGCGTCGAGATCCGCGAGGTCTGGGGCCTGTCGGAGACCACCGGCGCGGCGACCGCGAACAGCGCCGACGCGTTCCGTGCGGGCACCGTCGGCCGTCCGATCGACGGCGTCGAGGTGAAGACCGGCGAGGACGGCGAACTGCTCGTCCGCGGTCCGATCGTGTTCCTCGGCTACCTTCAGCCGGACGGCACGATCGAACCGGCCACCGACGCCGACGGCTGGTTCGCCACCGGCGACATCGGCACGATCGACGACGACGGCTACGTCACGATCACCGACCGCAAGAAGGAACTGATCATCACCTCAAGCGGCAAGAACATCGCGCCGACCCGGATCGAGGGCTTGCTGAAGGAACATCCGCTGATCGGCCAGGCGGTCGCGATCGGCGACGCGCGGCCGTACCTGACCGCGCTGATCGTGCTCGACGACGAGATCGCGCCCGGCTGGGCAGCGGCCAACGGCGTCGAAGCGGCCGGGATCGACGCGCTCGCCGCGCACGAGGCGGTCCAGGCGGAGATCGCGCGGGCCGTCGAGTCCGCCAACAGCAGGCTCGCGCGGGCCGAGCAGATCAAGCGCTACCACGTCATCACCACCGCGTGGACGCCGGAGACGGGCGAGCTGACCCCGACGCTCAAGCTCAAGCGCCGGGTGATCAACGACCGCTACGGCACCGACATCGCCGCGCTCTATTCCTCGTAAGGTTCACGAGGCCTGCCGGGACCACTTGCGCAGCCGCGGCGGCACGCGCTTCTCCAGTCCGTAGTTCTCCAGGTGAGCGGAAAACACCTCGTCGAACGCCTGCTGCACGGTCTCGGTGTCCCAGTCCGGCCGTTCCAGGATCGGCTGCTTCAAATACGGCTGTCCCATCACGTGCAGCTGCGGCCCGTTGCACCGGATCATCTGCCCGGTGATGCCGTGCGATCCCTCGCCGAGCAGGAAAAGCACGAGGGGCGCGATCTTCGCCGGCGTGCGCTCCGGCGGGCAGGCCCGCAGCGCGCGTTCGGATTTCCAGACCATCCGGGTGTGCGCCACCGGGCACACCGCGTTCACCCGGATCCCGGAGTCGTCGAGGTCCAGTGCCCACGAATAGGTCAGCGACGCGACCGCGCCCTTGCTCGCCGAGTACACCCCGAGCTTGCGCTGCCCGAGCGACGCGCCGGAGGAGATGTTCACGATCGACCCGCCGCCGCCCGCGCCGACCATCGCCCGGATCGCGGCCAGCCCGGTGTACATCACGCCGAGCACGTTCACCTCGACCAGCTGGCGGGCCTGCTCCGCGTCGTCCTCCCAGGGCAGCGCCTCGTAGTTGAGCCCCGCGTTGTTGACCAGCCCGTCGATCCGGCCGAACTCGGCGACGCACTGGTCGACGATCGCCTGCGCCTGCGCCGGGTCGGCCACGCTGTACCCGTTCGCGACCGCGCGCCCGCCGTGGCCGCGGATGGTCTCTGCAGTGCGCTCGGCCAGGTCGGCGTCCACGTCGTTGACCACCACCGCGCCGCCCGCCCTGGCGACGTGCACGGCGAACGCCTCCCCGAGCCCGCGTCCGGCCCCGGTCACGACCACGGCCTTGTCCTGCAACAGTCTGTCCACGCTCACTCCCCGCTGGTGCGCCCGGCGCGAGGACGGCCGCTCCGCCGGGTCTCTCCCAGTGTTGGACCGTTCGGCCCAGTCGCACCGGTCGATGGCGACGAACGGTGGTCGCGCTGCGCCGAACGAGGAAAGCTGATCAGTGCCACGGATACCCCGCGGCAGGTCAGTCGGAACAGCTCCGCCTGCCGGCCACCGGATTCTTCCCGGCTGTTCACCCTGGTGTGATCGGCGGCATACTGAGGGTGCACGCCCTGGCCGGAGCAGTGACACTCCTGGCCAGGAGTGTCATCGGCAAAGGCAGAATGCGAGCAACCGGCATTCACTCGATCGGGGAGGGGGCAGTGGTCATCTCGTGACGACCGAAGCGACCTCTCGGCTGACGGCACCGCTGCGGAATGTCGAATACCGCGTGCTCTGGGCGGCCGAGGCCATCTCAAGCGCGGGCGACCAGCTGGCGAAGGTGGCGTTGTCCATCCTCGTCTACCACCGCACCGGTTCCGCGCTCTGGGCTGCCGTCGTCTACGCGCTGACCTTCCTGCCCGCGCTCGCCGGCGGGCTCGGGTTGTCCTTCCTCGCCGACCGCTACCCGCGCCGCGCCGTGCTGAGCGCGAGCGCCGCGGCGCAGGCGGTGCTGGTCGGGCTGATGAGCCTGCCCGGGATGCCGCTGGTCGCGCTGTGTTTGCTGCTCGTCGCGGTGCAGCTGGCCGCGTCGCCGGCGAACGCGGCGCAGAACGCGATCACCCGAGAGGTCTTCACCGACGACCAGTTGTACCTGCGCAGCCAAGACCTGCGCGGGATCACCACCAACACGGTGCAGTTGCTCGGCCTGGCCGGCGGCGGCGTGCTGGTGACGGCGGTGGGCACGTCGTGGGCGCTGGCGATCGACGCGGTGAGTTTCGCGGTGGCCGCGGTGATCGTGCGGGTGTGGGTGCGCGACCGGCCCGCCGCCGGAGGCGACCACAGCACCTGGTTCTCCGCGACACGCTGGGTCTTCGGGCAGCGCAAACTGCGCGTGCTGATCGCGTTGTCGTGGCTCGTGGGGCTGGCCGTGGTGCCCGAAGGGCTGGCCGCGCCGCTGGCCCAGCAGCTGAACGCGCCGTCCGCGGCGGTCGGCTGGCTGCTCGCCGCCGACCCGCTCGGCTTCGTCGCCGGGGCCTATCTGCTGTCGAAATTCGCGTCCGCCGAGGTCCGGCAGCGGCTGCTCGGCGTGCTGGCGACGACGTCGCTGGCTCTGCTAGCGCTGTTCCTGCTGCGGCCGAATCTGGTGATCGCGCTGGTACTGCTCGCGCTCGCCGGTGCGATGGGCGCCTACATCATCACCGTGACCGCGACGTTCTCCACCTGGGTGCCGAACGAACTGCGCGGCGGCGCCGGCGGGCTCTACCGCACGGGGCTGCGCGTGGCGCAGGGCATCGGGGTGGCTCTCGGCGGGGTGGTCGCACAGGCGACCGGGTCCGCCATGACCGCCATCGCGCTGGCCGGGCTGGCCGGCGTGGCTCTGGCGATCCCCACCGCGTTCTCGTGGACCCGGGTGCGGCACGCGGTCGCGGCCGGGGCCTGATCGTGGGCTACGGGACGAAACCGCGGCCGGGGCCGAGGCACCGGCCGAATGGGTCCGGATACGCCGGACGGGAAGTCGATTCACGCTTCACGGTCACGCACGGAACACACCTCCGTTCGCATGGTCACGAATCCGTCGTGGATCGGTCACGGAACTCACGCTTCACGGTCACGCACAGCTGTCCACCTCCACTCGCTGACAATTCACCGGAAAATGACAACAGCTCGATTCACGCTTCGCGGTCACGCACGGGAAAACACCTCACTCGGGGGGACGGCGGGGACGCTCCTCCGCAATTTACTTCATGGATACAGCAGTTGTCGCGGAAGGCATCTCCGGGTTCGGAGACTACGACCGAATACAGCGTTCGAAGTCGGTGAGTGAGATGATACCGGCAACTGATAACGGCGCAGAACCGGGAACCGTCCGGCAACCGCATCCGACACCGGAGGAGGCACGGCCCGATGCCCGGAACCGAACCGGCGCGCGGTGACCGCCGCGGCCCCGGGGAGGAACCGCCCGCCGCGACGGGCTTCGCGGGACGGCTGCGCGCGCTGATCGCCGCGAATCCCGTTTCCTCCTGGGATCTCTGGACGAAACCGCGCCGGATGGTCGCGTTCCTGCTCGCCTGGGACGCGATCGCGGTGGCGCTGCTGACCGTCGGAGTGGTCGCGTCGCCGAGCCCGGACTTCGTGGACTGGGGCCGGTTCGCGATCCTCGCCGGCTGCGCGACCGTGCACATCCAGCTCACCCGGCGGCAGGAGGAACGGCGGCGCAACCGGGTCACCGCGGTCCACATCGACCTGACCGGCATCTGGGTGTTCCCGGCCGCGCTGCTGCTGCCGATCCCGCTGACCCTGCTGCTGATCGCGCTCCTGCGAATCCAGCGGTGGTTCAACTCCCGGCGACCGCCGCACAAGTTCGTGTTCACCTCGTTCACGCATGCGGTGTCGGCATTGCTGGCGCATCTGCTGTACCAGACCTTCGCGTCCGCCGAACTGGCCCGGCTTTCGCCCGCGAACTCGTTGCAGGTCTTCGGGATCCTGATGCTCGTCGGCTTCAGCTACGCGGCTTTGCAGGCCATCGTGATCGGCGGCCTGCTCGCCCTCGGCGGCACGTCCGCGCCCACGCTGCGCAACGTATTGGGCACCAAGGACGACAACCTGCTGGAGCTGTCGACGATCAGCCTCGGCACCATCGCGACGATCCTGCTCGTGAACATCCCGCCCGCGATCGTGATCCTCGTGCTCATCACGGTGCTGGGCAACCGGCTGGCGGAAATCAACCAACTGCAGTCCGAAGCGCGCACCGATCCGAAAACCGGGATCTTCAACGTGCGCGGGTGGTCGGAGTCCGCGGAGCGCGCGCTGGCGAGGGCCGCGCGCGGCGGGGAAACCCTGGCGCTGCTGATGATCGACCTCGATCACTTCAAGTGGATCAACGACACGTACGGCCATCCGGCGGGCGACGACGTGCTCCGCACGGTCGCGCAAACTCTCGACGAGATAACGCGCCCCAAGGACATCATCGGCCGCTTCGGCGGCGAGGAGTTCCTCATCCTGCTGCCCGATGCGGACACCACGGCGGCGAAGGTGACCGCGGAACGCATCCGTACCGCAATCGCCGATCAGCGCATCGTGACGACCGACAAACGCGGCGGTTCCGCATTGATCAGCGGCCGCACCGCGTCGATCGGCGTCGCATTGCTCGGGGTGAACGGAACGACACTGGAACAGTTGCTGCAAGCCGCCGACGCGGCCGTCTACACCGCGAAGGAAGGCGGCCGGAACCAGGTGCGCTTCGCGGATGCGAATCTGCCGTCCGAGTGATCCACAATTCCGCTCACCGGCACCGTTTGCGATTAATCGCGAAACCGATTCAGCAACTGTCCGCGACGGCCCGCGCCCCGTTCCTCCGCCGGATTGAACCGCCGGGTTAATTGTCGGCGGGACCGCTCACCGCGCCGGCCGGTTTTTCGGGCCGGATCGGATCGCCCGGGATTGCCTGACCCGGATGGCCGAGACCGGAAATCCGCCGCGGCTCCCCCGGCCTCGACGACGGCTCGGCCAGGCTCGACCGCGTTCCGTCCATCCCGGACCGAACCCTCCCGGCCCACGCCCCCGTGCCACGGCGACGCGGAGCACCCCGCCGGGCCGCTTGGGCACCCTGCTCCAGCAGAGGTCCGTGAGGGGAACCTGAGGGAATCTGATTCCCTCACGGACATCCCCAAGCGCCCGCCGGACCGCCAGGGCTTCGCCCGCCGCGGAGAAACCCCCACCGCCACATTGGGTGCGTTGAGCAGGGCCAGCGGCGCACCGCACCTCCGCCGAGAGCGGCAACCGAGACAGGGTGGAGCACCCCAGGTAGCTCCCGATGCGCCCAGCGCGACCAACGCCGCCTCGGCCCGGCCCGGGGGCTGCCCCCACTCGGGTGAGGGGGACAGCCGCCTCCCGCGGCGCGCGCCGGGCTGGCACCCTGGTGCGCATGCCAGCCACCGACGACCGTGCCCCGGCCGCCGTTCGTGTTCGCCGACCTTGGGCGACGTCCGGCTGGCTGCTGCTCGTCCTGCTCGTGGTGTTCGGGTTCGGCCTGATCGCCTCGCGACCCGCGTCCCCGCCCGACCAGGGACCGCCGACCGGCGGCGTGCTCGCGGCGCAGAACGCGGTCGCCGCGCTCGCCCACCCCGGCGGGGAGGCCACAGCCCTGGCTCTCCTGCCCAAGGACTTCACCGCGGTCACCGGCGTGCGGCCCGGCGCGCTGCCCGCCCGCGACGGCACCGTCCGCGCGGCGCACCTCGACGGCGGCTGCTCGGCCCCGTGGGGCGACGACAACACGAAGTGGGACTTCTCCGTCCCGTGCAAGGCGCATGACCTCGGCTACGACCTGCTCCGCTACGCCAACGACAAGGGCCACCCGCTCGGCCAGTCCGCCCGCGCCGCGCTCGACGACCGGCTTGAGCAGGACATGCACCGCACCTGCGAGCTGAACCCGATGAACTCCGAGCGCACCTGCCAGCTGGTCGCGTCGGTGTTCACCGGCGGGCTGGTGGTCAACTCGTGGCATCAGCGCTGGGGCCCGCCGGTCGGCGACCCGATCGGCCCGATGGTCGCCGGCGTGCTGGTGATCGGCTGCCTGCTCGTGATGCGCCTGCGCGGCTGGCACACCGCCCGCCGCACGACCCCGCGGCCGCGCCCGCCCCGCGGCATCCCCCGGCCGTGGGCGGTGCTCGGCATCGCCGGGGCCGTGGGGCTGATGGTCGGCGAGTCGGCGACCGCGCTGGCCGGCTGGGCGGGCGCGCCGCAGGCCACCTGGTGGCCGCTGACCTGGCTCGCGCAGCTCACGCCGCTGCTCTTCTTCGCGGGCGGGCTCGCCAACGCGGCGGGCTGGCGAGCCGAACGCGACCGCGGCTACCGGCATTACCTCGCCGAACGGTCCAGTCCGCTGCTGCGCCCGGCGTTGATCTTCGCCGTGGTCGCCTTGATCGTGCCGCTGGCCTTGGAACTGCTCGGCATCCCGGCCGGAACCAACGCCACCGTCATGCGGATCGCGCTGCACCCGCTGTGGCTACTGGGCGTCTACCTGCTGACCGTCGTAGGCGCGCCGATGCTGCTCGCGCTCTACCGCCGTACGCGGCTGTGGTCGGTCGCGTTGCTGACGGCTGTCGTCGTGGCCGGAGAACTCGCCGCTAGCTGGACGGACGTGTCCTGGCCGCGTTACGCCGCCACGCTCGCCTTAGCGCTCCTCGCGCAGCAGGTGGCGTTCGCGTACGCGGATGGTGTCCGGCTTCGCCGCCCAGTGCTCGCCGTCGCGGCCATAAGCGGCGTCGCGGCTCTCGCGGTCGCAGTGTTCGCCTTCGACGCTTCGCCGGTACTGCTCGGCAACCCGGGCGCGCCTGCCGCGTTGTCCGCGCGACCGTGGACCGTGCTGCTGCTGGGTGTGTCGCAGCTCGGCCTCGTCGGGCTCCTCGCGACACCACTGCGTCGCTGGGCCGCGCGCGACCGCGTCTCCCGCACCGCCGCGCTGATGCTGCGTGCCCCGATGAGCCTGTACCTGGCGTTCCTTGCCGCGATGCTGCTGCTCGTCGCCGTCGTCTACCTGCCCGGCCCGATCGCGAACGGCCTGAACTGGCTCCTGCAGCCACGCATGCTCGCCGCGGTGGCTCTGCTGCTCGTCCCCGCAGCCCTGGTCTTCTGGTGGTTCGAACGCCACTCCGGCAAACCCGGTACCGAGGCACCCGTCGCACCGCGTTCGTACACGCCGACCGGCCGCCGTCCGGTGCTGCTCACTCGCGCGGCCGCCGCGCTGGGCATCGGCTACGCGATGCTCGGCGTGTTCGGTCTCGCACTGGCCCGCTTCGGAGCCGAGGCCGCCGACGCCGATGTACTCGGCTTGCGGCTGGACCCGGTCCAGAGCCTCGTGCACCTTCTCCTCGGCGTCCTGCTGCTGCACGCCGTCCGGACCGGCGGGGCGGCGACCTCCCCCGCGACGTGGTTCGCCGCCGCACTGACCTGTGTGCCGTCGCTCGTGGCGGCCGCCGGCGGCGAAACGCACGGCTCGACGGTCGTCGTCCTGCACCTCCTGACCGCGGTGTTCGCGCTGGTCGGAGCGGGTTCGTGCCTGGTGCCGACGAGACGGACGGCTCCCGCGGCGCCCTGACCCGCGACACGCGTACCGCCGACCGGGCGAAAATGCTTCGGATACCGGAACATAGGTGGTGCACACCACACCGCCCGGGGGAGGTGCGAATCCGTCGCAACCCCCGCCCGGCACCATGCGTCTCCAGAAGCGGACGACCAGAACGACGAGAAGGAGCCGGCCCGTGGACGACCCGCCTCGGAACGGGCAAGGCGATCGCCGCCCCGCCCGCTCGTGGCAGGACCAGCCCGGCCGGGGACCGGCACGGCGGTCCGGGCCACCGCGACGCGAACCGCGGGACTCCGGCCCGTCCCGGCGTCCCGGACCGCCCCCGCGCCGTCCGTACCGGGGTTCCCGCCGCAACGGGCTGCGCGGGGTGAAAATCGCCCTCACCGTGGTGTCGTTGCTGGTCATGGGGCTCACCGGGTACGCGTGGGCGTCGCTGCAGGGGCTGGTCAACGGGCTGAACTACTCCGACGTCATCGGCAACGGCGGCGGCGGTGACAAGCCCGCCGACGGCGCCCGCGACATCCTCCTGGTCGGCCTCGACAGCCGCACCGACATGCAGGGCAACCCGCTCTCCCCGGAACTGCTCGCCCAGCTGCGCGCGGGCGAATCGGACGGCGAGCTGAACACCGACACGCTGATCCTGGTCCACATCCCGAACGACGGCAGCAAAGCCGTCGCGCTCTCGCTGCCGCGCGACTCGTACGTGAACATCCCCGGCTACGGCAAGCACAAGATCAACTCGGCGTACGCCAGGGCGATGCTGCAGGCGCGCAAGGACCTGCAGGCCCAAGGCGTCACCGATCCGAAGGAACTCGACGTCAAGGCCAACCAGGCCGGGGCGCGGCTGCTGATCTCGACGATCCAGGAGCTGACCGGGTCCACCATCGACAACTACGCGGCGATCAACCTGCTCGGCTTCAGCGACATCACGAAGGCCATCGGCGGCGTGGACGTCTGCCTGAAGAACAACGTCGACGACGAATACTCCGGCGCGAAGTTCACCAAGGGCCAGCACACCATCTCCGGGGTGGAGGCGCTGGAGTTCGTCCGGCAGCGGCACGGACTGCCGCGCGGCGACCTCGACCGCGTGGTACGCCAGCAGGTGTTCATGGCGGGCATGGCGCGCAAGGTGCTGTCCGCGGGGACGCTGACCGACCCAGGCAAGCTCAACGCACTGGTCGACGCCATCAAGAAGTCCGTGGTGCTGAACCAGAACTGGGACATCTTCAACTTCGCCCAGCAGATGAAGGGCCTCACCGGCGGGCAATTGGAGTTCCGCACCATCCCGGTCGACAACGTCGAGTACCGCACGCCGGACGACGGCGTCGCGGTGAAGGTCGACCCGGAGAAGGTGAAGACGTTCGTACAGGGCCTCGCCGGTCCGCAGGCCGGAGCCGACGGCGCCCCGGCGCAGCAGCAACCGCAGAAGCCGGACGAGTCGCATAAGGACACGACGGTCGACGTGCGCAATGCCTCGGGCCGCACCGGTCTCGCGGCGAGCGTGTCCAAGCAGCTGGTGGACAAGGGATTCACCGCGGGCGACACGGACAACGCGTCCTCGCGCAAGACGACTGTGATCTGGGTCCCCACCGGCGGCGAAGCGGCCGGGCAAACGGTCGCCGACACGCTGGGCACCAAGGCGACGGTGCAGGAAGACAAGAGTGTGCCCAAGGGCCACGTGAAGGTGTTCCTCGGTTCGGACTACGAGCCCTCCGCCGGCGCGTCGAGCGGAACCGGTGCGGCGCAAGCGCCTCCGGCGCAGCAGCAGGCCGCACCTCCGTCGACGCCCACCGGTCCGGGAAGCGACGACCAGCCGATCACCGCCGACGGCGTGCCCTGCGTCAACTGACGCGTTGCTCCATTCGGGGCAAGTAGAAATTTCTCCCGAAACCCGCGTAATGAGCGGCCGCTTCGGCACTTTCACCATCGGGACGCAAGCCCGCGTCCGTGAAGTTGGTTGAGGGGCAGGGGCCGTGATCGACGCTGAGCACTACCAGCGAGTGCTGGGAGACGAGCTGCGCAAGCTCAGGCGTGGCCGGGGATGGACGCGCAAGGAGCTGAACGCGCATCTGCAGAGCGAAATCTCGCTGCAGACGCTGGCGACATACGAACTGGGCACGCGGCAGTGTTCCGTGGTGCGCCTGGTCGAACTGTGCGTGGCGATGGACGAGCTTCCGCAGGATTTGCTGGCGAAGGTGCACAGCCGGGTCTTCACCGAGGAACCGGGCCGGGTCCGCGTGGACCTGCGCCGGGTCGTCGCGGAGGCCGGTCCGGAGCTGACTCCGTTGCGACGTTGGGCCGAAGGACGGTTGCGGCAGAACGGAGTCGCGTTGCCTGCCCGCGCGGGCGCCGCCGCCCGGCCCTCCGTTCCCGTATCCGGATCTCCCGCCGCGCCAAGCCCTTCCGCTCCCGCGGCCTCGGGCCAGCCCGCTTCGGCGAGCGCCTCGACCGACGAGGTGTCGTTCGATTTCGCCGCGCTGGAGCGGATGGCCGAACTGTGCGGCCTTCCGACGGCCGAGCTGGTTTCGCACCTGCGCAAGCTCGCTCCCGCCTGACCACAGACCGCGAGGGGGCCTTCGCGACTCCTCCCCTGCCGCGAACGTCCCCCTCGTACTCCTCAGCTTTCCTTTTCCGCTCGCCGACAATGCTGCCCGCGTCCGGCCAGAGTCCACTGTGGAGCGTCCGCTCCCTGCTGAACGCTGCCCGCTGGGGCCCACCTACTACGAGGGGAACTTTCGCGACTCCTCCCCTGCCGCGAAAGCTTCCCCTCGTACTCCGCAGTCCACTGTGGACTACCACAGAGACCACGAGGGGGACCTTCGCGGCTCCATCCCCCGCCGCGAACGTCCCCTTCGTGCCCCCTCAGCCGAGCAGTTCGTAGTCCTCCCGCCGGACCGTCCGGGTGTCGAGCCAGTACCGCCAGGTGAAGCCCGGCCACAGCGTCCGGTTCACGCCCTTCGCGTCGAGATACCAGCTCTTGCAGCCGCCCTTGGTCCAGATGCCCTTCTCGAGTTTGTGCTGCACCTGCGCGTTGAACCGCTCCTGCACGTCCTCGCGCGGGTCCAGCGCCCGGTCGCCGGCCAGCCGCAACGCCTGCGCGATATAGGAAATCTGCGCCTCGATCATGAAGACCACCGAGTTGTGGCCAAGCCCGGTGTTCGGCCCGAGAAGGAAGAACAGGTTCGGGAAGCCGTTGACCGTGATCCCGAGATGCGTCCGCATCCCTTCGCTCGCCCACTCCTTCGCGAGGTTCCGCCCGTCCCGGCCGACGATCTCCAGGCTGTCGAACGCGTCGGTGACATGGAATCCGGTGCCGTAGACGATCGCGTCCACCTCGTGCTCGACGCCCGCCTGGTCGACGATGCTGTGCTCGCGCACCTCGGCGACGCCGTCGGTGACCACGTCGACGTTGTCGCGGGCCAGCGCCGGGTAGTAGTCGTTCGAGATGAGCACGCGTTTGCAGCCCATGGTGTAGTCCGGGGTCAGCTTCGCGCGCAGCTCCGGATCCGACACCGCGCGGTCGATGTTGCTCTTCGCGAGCCGCTGCCCGATCTTCATGATCCACGGCTGGCCGTTGAAGCCGATCGCGCGCGCTTCCAGGGTCCAGTAAAGGACATTCCGGTACAGCCGCTGCACCGGCGGCACCGCGCGGAACAGCCCGCGCAGCCAGCCCGGCATGTCGCGGTCGGCCTTCGGCATCACCCACGGCGGCGTGCGCTGGAACAGCGTCAGCTCGGCGACCTCCGGCGCTATCTTCGGCACGAACTGGACCGCACTGGCCCCGGTGCCGACGACGGCGACGCGTTTGCCGGAGAAGTCGAAGTCGTGCTCCCACTCGGCGGAATGGAACGCGCGGCCCTTGAACCGCTCGATGCCGGGCAGGTCGGGGATCATCGGCCGGTGCAGCGCGCCGACGCCCGCGACCAGCGCCGGCGCCACGAACTCGTCGCCGCCGCGGGTGCTGACGTGCCAGCGGTTCTCCTCGGCGTCCCAGCGCGCGCCGGTCATCTCCTGGCCGAAGCGGATGAAGCGGCGCAGGTCGTACTTGTCCGCGACCCCGCGCATGTACTCGTAGATCTCCGGCTGCGGCGAATACGCGCGCGACCAGCCGGGGTTCTGCTCGAAGGAGAAGGAGTACATGTGCGACGGGATGTCGCACGCGCAACCGGGGTAGCTGTTGTCCCGCCAGGTTCCGCCGACATCCTGGGCCTTCTCAAGCACCACGAAGTCGTCTCGGCCGTCCTTGCGCAGCTGAATCGCCATGCCGAGCCCGGAGAACCCGGTGCCGACCACGATCACGCCGGTCTCGGTGCGGTTGCCCATGCGTCCTCCCGTTAACTGTTACCCGAAGTCCAGCTTACTCGGAGTAGGTTACTGGCGGTAGAGTGTGCGCCATGACCACCGCCAAGCGCAAGCGCATGCCCCGAGCCGAGCGGGAACGGCAGATGATCGAGGTCGCCGAGCAGGTCTTCGGCGAGCGCGGCTACGCGATGGCGTCGATGGACGAGATCGCCGAGCTGGTCGGTGTGTCCAAGCCGATGCTGTACGAGTACTTCAACTCGAAAGAGGGCCTGCTGCTGGCGTGCATCCGGCAGTCGCGATCAGCCCTGCAAGAGGCCACCGAGCAGTCGATCATCGGCGCGGATTCGGCACAGGAGGCGCTGCGGCGCGGACTGCTGGCGTTCTTCGTCTTCATCCGCGAGCGCCGCCAGGCCTGGTCGCTGCTGCGGCACGAGATGGCCCTGATCGGCACGCCCGCCGCGGACGAGATCGAAGAGACCCGCCGGCAGCAGACCGACCTGATCACCGCGTTGATGAGCGGTTACTTCGACAGCGAGGACACCCTGCGCGCCGAAGCCTCGGCCGAGTTCGTCGTCGGAGCCTGCGAGCGGCTGGCCATCTGGTGCGAGCGCTTCCCGGAGGTGACCCCGGAGAAGGCCACCGAGTACGCCATGGATCTGCTGTGGGCCGGGTTGTCACAGCGAGCGATCTGATGTGCACGTGAAGATGACCGTGCATTAGGCCATTCGGTCGTCACTCAGCGCACATCTCGTCCCGTTACTTGTGACACAGAGTTTTCTTGCGGTATCGATAACACGGTAGAAAGACACACTGAGTGTCGCGCCAGCGGCCGGCAAGCAGGAATCGCGTCATGAGTTTGCGGTGGCCGGGTCTCGACCTGTGACGCATGCTGATGACGAGAGGGGTGAGGCAGTGGTGGAAACGATCACGGCGACGTACAAGCACGACAACGACGACTGGACGATCACCGTCAGCGGCCGCGGCAAGGAGCTGACCGGCAAGGCGCCCGGCATCATCGCCGCCCGCGACCGGGCCGACCAGCTCGTGGAGCAGCTCGCCCCGAACGAGCGTCCCACGGTCGTGCACCTGCTGAACGGCAACGCGCTGGAGTTCACCAGCGCGTACATGGCCGCCCGCCTGACGCTGCCGGAGATCGAGCCGCTGGAAATCCCGCCGTCGGGCGGTGCCAAGGCGGCCAAGGACGCTGCGGCGCCTTCCGGCTCCGACACGGCTGAGGCTCCCGCACCGGCTGCCCCGGCGGCCGCCGACAAGGCCGAGGCTCCCGCACCGCCTCCACCGGCGGCCGCCGAGAAGGACAAGGCCGCCAAGCCGGCGCTGCCGCCGAGCAAGCAGCTCCCGAAAGAGGTCGAAGACCGCAAGCCGGACGAGGCGAGCCGCCCCGGCGTGACAGCGGGCGCGTCGGCCACGCCTCCGGTCGCACGCGCCTGATCCCGCGGCCGGTTCTTCAGCTCGCGTTTTCGCGGGCTGATTCGCCTGCGCGCGTCTCCACGTTGGCCCGCGTCTTGAGGGCGGTGCCCGTCCACCGAGCAGGCTCGCCTGTTCACACCCGCAAACAGTGGGCGACGTCCAGCGCAACGGGGCAAAACCGCCCCGTCACCCCCAAGGGGTAGCCCAATTCGGCGAACGTCCTGCCGCCAACCGACCCAGGTGAGCGACCGCCAAACAGGTGACCCCTGGTTCAGTGGCACTTCTCACGAAGTTCACCCGGCGTAGCGATCACCGCTGTCCATCCGCCATCCAGGTCGGAACAGCCAGTCTCCGGCAAACCCCGCCGCGCGCTAGTGCATCAGCACCCCGCGTAACCGAGGCCCGCCCGTCAGCGGAACAGTTTCCGCACCAGCAGCACGGCCACCAGCACGCCGGCCCCGATCAGCGGGTACTTGACCTTCGGGTTGTCGAGCTTCGCGCGCACGCCGTCCTTCGCCTGCTCAGCGAGTTTCTGCGGATTGGCTTTCGTGCCCAGCTGGTCGAGGGTCGCCGCCAAAGCGGTCCTCGCCTGCTCGATCTCACGCTCGATGGTCTCGGGATCGCGAGCCACGTGCCCTCCTCGCCGCAGTCGGACTGTAGGCGGTCCACGGTAGAGGACAACCCCCGCGCGACGGCGACTGGCCACGCCGAGCGAACCCGAACGTGGTGCGCGCTACGATCACACCTGGTTCCTGGGGGCCGTAGCCCAATTGGCAGAGGCACACGGTTTAGGTCCGTGCCAGTGAGAGTTCGAGTCTCTCCGGCCCCACCCTCACGGTCTGACCAGCAGTGCAGCGAGAGCGGTTGAAGATCCGCATCCACCGCGTGCCACAGGAATGCCACAATCCTGTCACCGTAGAGGCACCCCCGCCTCTACGGTGACGGCATGGCTGATCATCTGCTCGTCATGACGACCACTCCCGACAGGGAATCCGCAGCCCGAATCGCCTCGACCGCCGTAGCCAGCAGGCTCGCCGCCACCGCTCAGGTCCGCGGTCCTGTCGCGTCGTACTTCTGGCACCTCGACGAGGCCGGTGAGGGAGAGGAGTGGATCGTCACGTTCAAGACCACCGGTGCCCGGTACGACGAGCTTGAGGCGCACATCCGCGCCGAGCATCCGTGGGACAAGCCGGAGGTGACCGGCATCGAACTGGTGCGAGGATCTGCGGACTACCTGCGGTGGATGGAGACCGCGACCGCTCCGGAGAACTGAGTCAAGCGCGAACCAGATCCAGCACCGCCGCGACCTCCGGCAAGTCCCGGTGTCGGTCGAGATTGCGGGCGACCGCGCAGATCCGAGCAGCCGGGCGCGTTGAGGCAACGCCCGCGGCGAGGTCGTGCGCGCGGGTCAGCGTGGCGGCGGACTGCTCGACTTCGCGCGCCTGCAGGTACGACGTCGCCAACCAAGTCAGGTACAGCGACTTATCCCGGGCGCACGTGTCATCGAAGTCGCCGAGCACTCGCTCCAGGACCGGGACCGCGCGGAGTGGTCGGGCCAGTTCGGTCCAGCAGCGGCCGGCCATGATGTCGATCTCGGCAGCGTCGACCCAGAACACCCAGTCCGGATCGGCCCGGTCGTTCGGCTGCTCGATAGCCTCGCGGGCCATCGCTAGCGCTGCGTCCGCCTGCTTGGCGTCGCCTGCGACGGCATGCGCCCATGCCTTGCGCGACAGTAGCAGCGCTGACACTCGCGGCGACGCGGCTTCGCGGGCAACCTCGTATGACGCGTCCGCGTCAGCGGTGCCTCGTTTTGTTGTCGTGGTCTGCTGATACGCGGAGTAAGCCAGCGCGTTCCCGGCTAGGTCTCGTGCACCCGCTTCCTCGGCGGCACGACGGCTGTCGTCGTAGAAACTGCGCGCCTGTCGGTGGTCTCCGTGGTCGAACGCCGCCCACCCGGCTTGCTGCATCTGCTCGGCGAGCAGCACATGCAGTCCGCGACCGACCTCGGTCGTGTAGCTGCTGTCCCGGAGCAGCCGCTCCGTCGACTCGACCTCGGCGGCGTAAACGGGTGCCGTGTCACCACCGCCCAAGACGTCGTCGAGCCGCCGGAGCCTTGCCGTGCGGCGGCGGAGCCGGTCCAGATCCGAATGCCCCACCTGACCTGACCGAGGTTCCTCCGCGACGCCGAGCGGCACCGCCAGGGAGGCGGCTCCGACGATGAAGTCCCGTCTCCGCACCGCCTCGCCTCCTTTGGCCGCTCGACGGCGCGCGGCCCGCGCCTCCGCTACGGCCGCCTGGATATCGCCGAGATCGACATCATGGCTCTTTGCGTAGTGGTGCTGCCAGAACGGGGTGACAATTCGCACCTCGCGTTCCCAACGGGAGACCTCATTGCGGGTGACCGCGCGACCGGCCAGCTCGGACAAGACACGAGCTTGATCCCCTTGGGATCGGCCCGACTCTTCGCGCAGACGAAGGAGCAATGCGCCGATCGTCGGCTCCATCAACAGCTCCCTCGCCCGGCCACCTGTTTGTGGCCCCCGTTTCTGGCCACCTCCGAAAATGGCCACTCCCTGTGGCTACTCCCAGTGACCATCTTCTGTTGTTTTCCTGACCACTATGACAGAACGGGGGCGAGGCTGGCGCCAACAACGCACGATCACCACCACTGACACCGCTGGCCGTCGAGTCGAGGTGACGACCGGGATCACGCGCGACGCCAACGGCAAGGAAGTGGTCGCGCTCGCAATCGGGCATGGTCCGACAGGCACGCTTCCCCGCCCTGAGGGCAACGCCCTGATCAAGAACATTCGGGCCGCATTGACTGATCTGCAGAGTCATCCAGGAGGCGCGTGATGGGCGTGATGGGCACGCTGTCCGGCGAACTGCCCGCCGAGGACGTGGCCGCGGCGACCGAGGGCCACCACCTGAGGCCGACGCGCACGTCGGATCTGGCGTTGCGGGTGCACTCCGACCCGACCGCCGCGAAGCGGCGGACAGTGCATCGCTACTGGAAGCGGGAGCTGGCCGACCCGTCTGTGCGGTGGCTGATTCCCTGGTGCACGGGCGACGCCCCTTACCCGGAGCGGCACGAGCGCGGCGAGATCGATCTGACCGGGTTCGCCGATGCCGACTGGTGTCCTGGCTGCACCGGGCTGGACGCGCGATGACGGCGGCCGCGCATCCGCGCCGGAGCTGCGGCTACACCCGCCGCCACAACGTCGGCGACGAAAACGGCGTCAACCCCCTCTACCTGTTCGCCGACTGGCTGCGCCGGGAACCGGGCTTCGCCCGTCCCGGGCCGCCCCGTCGGCCGATCCGGATACGGCTCGTCTGCAAATCCTGCCGGGCACCAGCGGCACTGGAAGATCACCGGTGCGGCGAATGCGGCGAGTCCTTCTGGGCCTGCGGCAAATAGCCCCCCGAGTGCCGCGACGGTAATCCCCCGACACGCCGCGGCACCGGGTGCGCCCCGCCGGGCCGGGGCGCAGGGGCGGTGGCCTCTCCCGAAGGCCGCCGCCCCATCCACAGACTTGCGACGACGGGACAGCGAATGGCCGACACGCCGGAAGAGGCGCGCGCGAACCGGATCGAGCGGAATCGCCGAATGCTCGAATCCTGGCGTGCCGGCGTGTCGCTCACCGAGATCGCGCGGGAGCACGGGCTGTCGCTGAGCTGGACCGGGCGGCTGTTGCGGCAGGAAGGCGCGGTGCTGCTGCCGATCCGTCAGGGCGTCAGGCGTGACGACTTGCCTGTCGCGGAGATCATCCGCAAGTACGAGCAGGGGGCGTCGATGCAGGCGTTGGCGGACGAGAACGCTACGTCCTACGGCACCGTCCGCCGGCTGCTGATCAAGAACAAGGTGCGGATCCGGCCTCACGGAGGCCAGAACGCCATCGAGATCTCACCCCTGCTGACTCCCCGATCCCGCGGGAAACAGTGAAGCTCCCGGCCGCCCGTCTTCAGGGGGCGACGCGGTACTGGTTTTGGCGTTGACCGTGTTCCGGCAACCGTGGCCGGACTGCGGGCCGGGCGGCGAGCACCTCGGCCGGGACACCTGCGTTTATCGGTGACCCCGGCACCTTGTAACACCAGAGGTGATCAACGCGAACAAACCAGGCAGACCGAGCGGAGGAGGGGACCTATGACCGAGGCGATGCCGCGTAGGAAGTCCGCGCCCATCTCGATCATCGTGCTTCGGCTCGTGATCGCCATCGCTGTCACGCTCACCTACTGGGCGCTGCACGCAAGCTGGTACGCCGATGGCCAGGGCCTCAGCGCCGGCACGATCCTGTGGGCGATCTTCGACATCATCGCCACGGTCGTCGCGATCGCGTTCGTCGTCACCCAGCTGGTCGCGTTGTATCGCAGTATCACTGACGCGCCGTCCGAGTAGCTGATCGCAGACGCGAATCACGGGCCCCCGCGCGTAGGTATGCGCGGGGGCCCGTGTCGTGGTGGGGGAAAGTGTCAGGACGCGAGTCTGGGTGGATCGCTGACACCGACCCCGTCGAGTTCGAGACGTCCCTGGATGAAACGGAACTCCTGCAGCTGGCGGGCGGTGTCCTCGAACGAACGGGTCAGGAACGGGATCGCGTGCGGGTGGATCTCCCACGCAGTGCCGGTGAACCAGAAGAAATGCTGGTGGGCTTTCTTCGGCACCCCGGTCTGGCGCAGGATCCCCGCCGTCCGAAGCATCCTCGTCAACGCCGGCACGGACACGACCACGCCGTAACGTTGCCGGATGATCGTGGTGACCTCGTCCCAGGTGTAGGTGACCGGCTCGTCCACCGCGCGCTCGTAACGGCCCGTGCGACGGAGCGACGGAAGCACCTCGCGGTAGATCCAGTTCTGGAACCGCTCCACCTGGCCCCGTACCGCGGGGGCTTTGATCCGGCCGAGCTGTCGCTGCCCCAGCACTCGGTAGAAACCGGGCTCGGTGACGTAGCCCGACCGCTGCTCGCCACCAGGGGTCCGCACTGGCGCGTACCCTTTCTCGTCCTCAGGCAGGGATCGCAGCAGCTCGTACGCGGACCGGTGGCCCAGCGCGGAAGCCAAACCGGGAGCCTCCACGGTGAAGGAGTCGCCCTCTGGCGTGACGCGCAGCTCGAATTCGCCGTTGTCGAATAGTTGGATCGATGACATTGGTGTTCTCCAGTGGGGATGTGGGGAGACAGGCGTGCCCGGGCCTCGTCCCCACGGCGAGGTCCGGGCACGACAAAGCCCCGGGTTCTAGAGGTCCCGGGGCTGCTTGAGGGGGTTGCGGGCTAGGCCGCGGGCGGTGTGCGGGGCACGTCCTCGGCGTACAGCGGGTCCACGACCGGTGTGGGTGCCGCCGGTTTGTTCGGCACCGCGGCGACGACGCCGCCGCCGGCGAGCGCGCCGACGACGGCCACGATCGTGGCGAACGTGGCGGCGTCGAGGTGCACGCCCGGGATCAGGTTGATCAGGCCGAGGACGCCGGGGACGGCCGCGACGGCGAGGACCGCGGCGAGGGCTTTGCGGAACCGGGCGGCCCAGTCGGCGAGCCGCTGGCCGATGCTGGGTGCGCCGATCGGGTCGGCGTGCTGGCCGGTCACTGGCCGGCCTCGCCGCCGGTGCCGGTGATCGCCACCGACCCGGTGATCTTGACGTTGTTGGCGATGGCGTCGTTCAGCATCGCCTTGAGCGCGTCCGGGGTGATCTCCGGGTCCGCGGCCAGCTTGGCCACGGCCTGGGTCAGCGCGTCCAGCTTCGCGTTCAGCGCGTTGATACCGGCCTTGACCGCGAGCGCGCCGCCGTCGCCGCCGCCCTGGAACTGCGCGAGGTAGGTGTTGACGATCGCGTCCTTCAGCGACACATCCGTCCCGTTGGCGCGCTTGCCGACGGACGCGGTGAGCAGATCGTCGATACTGGGCATGTCGTCCTCCGTGGTGGGAATGCGGTAGACCTCGTTGATGTCGCACGGGGTTCCGGCGACGGTGATCCGCTGGGGATCGCGGTTGCGCTGCCAGAAGTTGACCCACTGCTTCTCGGCGGTCGTGGGTTCGGATCCGCACCGCCAGTACCAGGAGCCGATCCCGGCGTCGTGCACGGCGGCGAGGGTTTCGGAGAAGCCGTAGAACCCGCAGCGGCTCTGCCCGACCGCGTCGCGGAACCCGCTTGCGTAGCGGACCACGTCGTCGAGCTGGAACGCCTGCGCGTGCGCGTCGGCCGCGCAGGCCAGCGGCACCCAGTCGGGCACGCCGGTGGCGCGCGCGTCGGCCACCGCGACCCGGCCGTTGGCGAGGCCGCGCGCGTAGTCGTCGTCGGTCTCGCTGCCCCACGCGTCGCCGGTGCCCGCTTCGGCGACGAGCAGCACGTTCGCCGCGCCGAACTCGCCGGCCAGGTCGCGGTACTCGGCGGCGGCCAGCTGCTTGCCCTCGCTGCCGAGCCCGATGTAGCGGATCACGCCGGAGAACCCGGCCTTGCGCAACGCGGCACCGGACGGTCGCCCGGCGGAATAGTCGGCCCATCGAGCCATCAGTCAGCCTCCAGTCGTCGGCGGCGGGTCGGTGGAAGGCGGCGTGCTCCCGCTGTTCGGGTCGACGCACGCCTTCCCTTGGTAGGTGGTGCCGTCCGGGCTGGTGATCACGGCGTCGCGCAGCTCGAACCCGTCCGGGCACGCCGGGCCGTCCTTGCCGTTCGCGCCGTTGACGCCCGGAGTTCCCTGCTCGCCGCGGCACTGGTCGTGCGCGTCGCAGTAGGACGCCACCGCCGAGGCGACCAGCGCGGGATAGTCCGGCAGCGGCGCATCCCGCCCGTTCTGGCCGTTCTGCCCGTCGGTGCCGTCCTTCGGGACCGGGATCTTCGCCAGCACCGCGTTCGTCAACGCATCGAAATCCGGGCTCGCGCCGTCCGTGCCGCGGCACTGGTTGCGGGTGGCGCAATAGTCCTCGACCGCCTGCCGCGCCGTCTGGCGCAACGTCGTCGCGTCAACAGCCGCCGGGGCCGGAGTCGGAGCGGCGGGCGGCTGCACCACCGGCGTGCCGCCGAGGCCCTTCACCTGCTCGGCCAGCCGCGAGACATCCGCACCGCGCGCATCGCTGGTGCGCTGCAGGGACGCGATCTCGCTGCCCTGGCCGAACAACTGCACCGCCAGCCACGCGACCCCGCCGAGCGCGAGCAGCGCGCCGAGCCACAGCAGCCGGTGCGCGCGCCGGTCCCGGCTCTTGTCGGCGGCGGGCTGCACGATGGTGCGGTCGATCTCACCCGTCATGAGTCGTCACCTTCTCGGCGCTTGAGCAGTTGTTCGAGCAGCTCGGCGATCGCCTCGCTCCGGTCGTCCTCGTCTTCGTCGGCGTCCTCGTCGGCGCCGAGGACACGGTCGATGACCTTCTCCGCCGCGTCGCGACGTTCCCGCTTGGAGCCGCGCTTGATGGCGTAGAAGCCGATGACGATGCCGCCGATCGAGGTGATGACGGCCGCGATCCCCTGAAACAGCGACCCGAGATCACTCACTCCGCCCCCTTTCGAGCACAGTGGACGGACAGGCCGTCAGCTGGAGACCGGCGAGTACGCGGCCAGGAAAGCGGCTTCGCTCTCGAAGATCCTGGATGGCCAGGCCCCGCCTGGCTGGCCGACGAGGCAGATGCCGGTTCGGGTGGCGAGCGGGCTGTCGCCTCCTGGCGTGGGGTACCGGAGCGTCCCGTCGTCGGCGACGAACGCGCCGGTGACGAACTCCCGGATCTCGGCGACGTTCGAGCCGTCCCAGACGGCGTACTGGTACTTCAGGAATGCAAAGGCGGACACGCGGGAACGCTCCTGTCTGAGGACGAACGGGGTTGTGGCTCAGTGGACGTCGGTGCGCACGTTGTAGTAGCCGAGGGTGGTGCCCATGAACGGTTGCGGCCACAGTTGCACCGACCCGCTGGAAGCCGGGGTGAGCACGATCTCGGCCGAGCAGTTCTGCGCGCCCACGACCGACGGGGGCAGCAGCACCATCCGCTCGAAATACTGGCTTCCCGATTGCGTCGGCGTCGAGGTGGACGTCGCCGCTTCGGTGCCGCTCCCGTCGAGCACCCGGCAGCGCAGCGTCCAGTTCAGCGGCGTGGTGACCAGCCCTTTGAACCACAGCACCGGGTGGTAGAACATGAAGCCGCCCTTGGCGATGGTGTACGCGGTGCCGCCGGTGAGCGTGGCGCTCGGCGTGCCCTGGAACGTGACACCGGCGGGATAGGTGATGGAGGGATGCGACATCCCGTACCCGGCCGCTTCGTCCTGGCCCCACACCGCGTTTCCGGCGAGGTCGTTCAAGCGCGCGGTCTTGCCGTTGTAGACCGTCGAATAGAACGTCTCGAACACCGGCACGCCGTTGCCGTTGAGGATCCGGACCTTCGCGCCGCCGGACGGGTCGGCCGGGTCCGGCAGCACCTCGAAATCCGGGATTCCGTTGTGGCCGATGGAGAACGGGAACTTGCTCTGACGGGTGAGCGCGTCGATCTTCTCTTCTAGTTCGCGGATCTTGTTCCTGAGGAAGTCCGGCGAGTCGGGTCGTTCGACCCGGTCGTTCGCGACCACGGGCGTCTCCTATCCGGCCCGGACGGCCTGCAGCTGGTGGTCGACGCGGTCGCGCGGCGTGCTGCCGCCGCGGGACATGCCGATCAGCCGCCACCGGTAGCCGCCGTCCGGGAGCCAGTGGTGGTCGGTCACCGAGTAGGTGACGAAATGGCCGGGGACGTAGCTGCCGATCTTGGGGTCGGCGTCGGCGAGGACGGTCGCCTGCCACTGCTCGGCCTGGCCCGAGGCGAGCGCGAGGCTCGCGGACGCCCAGCTGTCCAGAGTGGATTGCACGCTGGCGTCGGTGTGGTTGGTGTTGATGTCGTCGGTCAGCGGCCACCCGGCCGCGATCAGCGGGTCCGCGGTCGCGGTCCCGTACAGCTGCCCGGCCTCGTTGCCGCTGCCTTTCACGAACGAGCGGGTCGCGGTGGGCCGGACGCCGCCGGAGATGTCCAGGCTCGTCAGCGTGCGCCGGTAGAAGAATTTGAGGTCCACGCCGGGCTGGGTGAGCCAGGGGTTGCCGATCAGCATCCGGTGCCGGATGTAGCGCACGCCGCCGACCGTGGCGAGGTAGGGCTGGAACAGGACGTCGGGGCCGCCGTCGACCTGGGTCAGCTCGCGCAGCCGCTGCCCGCCCGGGACGATGTCGTAGCCGTGGTAGTTGCGGACGTTCGTGCCCCCGGCCGGGATGTCCGGCAGGTCGATCGGCAGGTTCGACCCGGAGATCCAGGACATGTTGATCTGGTGGTTGACGATCTCGCGGGCGATGAGCGGCAGCGTCCCTTGCAGGTTCACGTCCGCGACCGGGTCGGTCAGCCGCTGCCCGATCTGCGGGCGGAACGCGGCGTTGTGCAACGTCCGGCGGTCGAAGATGTCCCAGATCCCTTTGCCGGACACCGTGAAGTCCGTCGTGTCCTGTGCGGGCTGGTAGGGGGTGATCGGCCCGGCCTGCAGGACCTCGGCGCCGCGCAGCACCGCCACGCTGATCTTGTCCGGGACGCACCATTCCCGGACTTGGCGGGTCAGCTCGCCGCCGTCCAACGGCACCGTGATCTTCCACGATCCCGCGTCGTTGATCACCGCCGCCCACTCCGGCTCGGCCGCGAGCTTCAGATCCCGCGCGACCCGGCCGGTGACCGTGTCGTAGGCGAGGGCCGCGTAGTCGCGCTCGACGCTCGTCACCGGCTCAGCCCGGTGTCGAACACGGCGAAGTGCCGTTTGTTCGGCAGGGCTCCCGGCGCCCCGTTGTCGCCGCGCGCCTGCCAGCCGCTGCCGCCGTTGCCCGCGGTGATGTAGTGGGTGATCGCCGCGGTCACCGTGCCCGCGGAGAGGCCGAGCGCGGCCAGCGCCGCTCCGCTGACCGGGCAGGTCAGGTGCGCGCCGTGGAACTTCCCGTTGCCCTGCAACGGGAGCAGCGTGCTGTACACCAGCGGCGAGGAGGACGTCACCGTCGCGCCGTTCGCCGCCCGCCACCCGATGGTCATGTACGGCCGGTCGGCGCTGGAGGAAATCGTGCCCTGCCACTCGAACTGGTAGCTGCGCGCCGGGTCGAACGTGAAGCTGGCCTTGTCGCCCACGATCTCGGTCTGCGTGCCGAACACGCCCTCGCCGGCGTAGACGTTCTTGGCCAGCAGCCCTTTGGCGTAGCCGAGCGACGAGGACAGCTCCTGCCAGGCAGTGCCGTCCCAGTAGCGGTGGCCGTTGTACCAGGCGATGTCCCCGGGCATGCACGACGGATCCGACAGCGAGTCGCCCGGCAGGAGCACGCGGACGCCGCCGATCAGGCCGGTCGAGCGGCGCAGGTCGGTCAGGGTCACGACCCCGCCGGTGGAGACCTGCGCGCGGGCGAGCGGGATCGCGGTGCCGCCGCCCGCGC
Organism: Amycolatopsis rubida; assembly: GCF_900115345.1. Classification (GTDB taxonomy): domain Bacteria; phylum Actinomycetota; class Actinomycetes; order Mycobacteriales; family Pseudonocardiaceae; genus Amycolatopsis; species Amycolatopsis rubida. Next base: position 489,716 of record NZ_FOWC01000002.1, read on the forward strand.
CGAGGCCGGAGGTGATCAGGCCGAGGCTGTCCCAGGTGACCGGGTCGACCGGGGTCGCGCCCGGGGTGCCGGTGACGATCTCGATGCGGGCCGGGATGCTGCCGCCGCCCTGGACGGTGTCCGACAGCACCGTGTCGTACACGCGCAGGACCACGATGTCGTTGCGCGGGTTCGTCGCCGGCGGGCTGTCGCAGGTCACGGTCGTCGCCGCGGGCAGCTTCCACGAGAGGTAGCCGCCCTGCCCGGTACGTCCCACGACCGCCGAGCCCGGCTGCACCAGCAGCGTCCGCCCGGACTGGACGGTCACCCGCAGGTCGTAGGCCATCAACGCGTCCCCCGTCGTGGGGATCACGCCGGACCGCACCGCCGACATCGGCGAGGACTGCGACCCGCCGAGGTACAGCGACTGGACCAGTGCCCGGCCTTGGCGGGCGCTGTTCTGCCGCGGCATCGCGCTCCAGAAACCGTCCGCGTCCGCGTTGACAACCGCCATGTCGCAGCCCCCTTCTCGCTATTCGTCGGCGTCGCGCCAGACGGCCGTGACCGTCGCCGCGCCGATGCCGGTGAACTGGATCGCCCGGGACGCGCCGGGCGGAATGCTGATGAACCGGGCGGAGCCGAGCGCTCCGGTGCGGTCGATGCCGTCGAGCGTCACCGGTGTCGCCGAGAACGGGCTGCAGTCGATCCGCAGCGTCTGCCCGGCCGTGATCGACCCGATGTAGGAGAGGACCCCGCCGGTGGACGGGTCGGTGAACGTCGGGTTCTGGCAACTCGACGGGCTGGTGATGGTCAGCCGCGGCCAGGTGGTGGCCGTGCCGTCGTTCTGCAGCGCGAGCACGTTGTTCGCCGCGCTCGCACCCCAGTCCAGACCGCCGCTGCCCCAGTCCAGGCCGCCGCTGCCCCAGTCCAGGCCGTCGGTGGCTGTCGCCGCGAGCGACGCCTGCGCCGACCGCTCCACCGTGGACAGCCACCGCGGATCCGCCGCGTACAGGTCGAGCTGCCAGTCAGCGCCCGAGTTGGCGTCCCACCACGCCCATTTCCGCCCCGCCTCGGCCAGCTCGACCGTGATCTGCCGCGGCAGCACGCCGTCGTCGACCACGAGCAGCTGCTGCGATCCCTCCGGGAACAGCCCCATGAACCGGCGGCGCGCGGCGATCAGCAGCGGCCAGCCGGGGGCGAGCGTCGGCATGCACCAGCCCTGCAACGACAGCGACCGCCCGGACAGGTACGACCGGGAGCGGTACGCCCCCGCCCCGAACGGCCGCTCGGTGACATGGGTTTTGCGGCCGGTGCCGTTGCGCAGATCCGTGGCCGGAACCGACCAGCGGCACCCGAACTCGTCGGTGCCGCCGACCGCCCACGCGCCGATCGTGTAGGTCTCCTGCATCGTGTCGGTCAACGCCACGCGAGCCCCCTCACCGCAACATCCACGCGAGCTGACTCGACACCGCCGCCGCGATCCGCTGCGGATCCGATTCGGCGGTGTGGATCGTGACGTTCGGCTGTGCTCCGCCGCGCCGCGCGGGCGCTGCCGGTTGCTGGATCACGATCCGCGGCGCGAACTGCTGCACCGACGCCGATCCGGCGAGGATCTGCTGCGCCATGTTCCCGAGGTTCGGATCGGTCATGGCTTGGCCGAGGATCGCCTTGGACCGTGTCGAGTTGTTCGCTGGGATGTAGTACTCGTCACCGAACATCCGGTCGCCGACAACGCGCCAGGTGTTCGGGGGGATCTTCGCCGCAATCGGCTGCATCGGACTCAGGCCGCCGCCCGCAGCCATCCCGAGAATCCCGCCCGCTGCCATCGGCCGTGCGACGCCGCCGCTGGCGAAATCGGCGTGGTTCGCGCCGCGGGGAAGCACCGGGATGCTGTAGGTGGCCGTGATCCTCATCGACCGGTTGCGGGCTGCCTCGTTCAGCGCGGCCTCGGCCGCCGCCACGTCGGCCTTGGCGTGCACCTCGGCCCATGTGCCGTCGGTGTTCATCTTCCACAGCCGTACCGCTCCGGTGGCCGGGTCGGTCGTCGCGAACGTGGTCGTCACTGCGCCGGTCGAGTCGGTCGTCTGCTTCCACTGCCGCACCTTCCCTGTCGCAGGGTCGATGTCGGTCGTAGTCCGGGTCTTGCCCTCAGTGCTGTTCGTAACGGTTTTCCAGTTCGCCACAGACGAACCGGCCGGTGTCGTGTCGCCGTAGACCGTGACGGTGCCCTTGGTCTGGTTGATCTGAGAGACCAAAACCTCTGCCGAGTGCTTGCCCTCGGCAGTGTTGGCGAACACTTGGAACGTGCCGTCCGGCAAGCTGACGATCTGATAGCCCAGCTTTCCGAGCGCATCGACCGCTTGCTTGTCGTCCGCGGTCAGCTTCACCGACGCGCCGGCCCCCAGCTTCGTCAGGTCCGACACGACCCGCTTGATCTTGTCCTGCGTCTCGCTGTCGCCCTCCAGTCCGAGCGTGGTCACGATGTCCGCCGGGACCAGCCCGTAGTGCTGCAGCAGCTTCTGTATCTGGGAGTCGTTGAGCCCCAACTGCTTCAGCTGCTTGGCGAACTCTTCGCGCATCGGGCCGAGCTTGCCGGTGATGTCGTCCGCCGACGCGCCGCCGTCCTTCATCGCCTGCGCGACCGAGGCCATGTTCGCAGCGCTCTGCTGCAAAACGTCCTGCAGCTTGGACCCGGCCTCGGAGGTGGTGTTGACCGCGCCGGAATTGTCGATCAGATCCTTGGTGTGACCCCGCAGGTTCAAGCCCTCGAAGTTCTTCTTGAGGTCCCGCAACTGGTCGTTCCACGCCTGCGTGGCTTCCTCGACCGAGGGAGTCTGCCCGGCCATGACCCGCAGAATCTCGATGATCTTCTGCCCCTTGGCCGCCGTGTCCCCGGCTGTTGAATTGAGCGTCTCGAACGCAGTCTCAAGGCTGGCGACCGCGACGTTCGCCGCGTACATCGCCGGCGTCGTGCCGCGCGCGACCGCGGACTCGACTGCCTTCTGTGCCTTGGCGAACTCTTCTGCCTTCTGCGCTGCGTCCTGCAGCGCGCGGGCTTCCTGGTTGGTCGAGGTGATCGCGTCCAACGTCTGGATCAGGTTCGCCTTCTGCGCGTCGGTGAGGTTCAGGCTGTGCAGCCGGACCGCGGAAAGCTGGTTGACCAGGTCCGACGCGTTGCCGCCCTGCTTGGCGAACGTGTCCGCCGCTTCCAGAACGGTAGGGATCATGTCCCGGTTCGTCTTGGACGTCGACAGCAGCGCGGAGATATGAGTCTTGGCCTGCTGGTTGTAGGTGTCGAGCGCGGCACCACCGCTGAGCACTGCTTCACTGGTCTGTTTCACGCCCGCGCCGAACACCTGCGAGTTGCGGAACGCGTTGCTGTCGGTCAGTGCTTTCTGAGTCGATGCGCGGACGTTCGCGCCGATCGCGTTGTTGTCTTCCAGGTACGCCTTAGTCAGGTCGGTGACGGCCTGCTTCTGCTCCGCGGCGCGGGTCGCGGCGTCCTGGGCTTTCTTGCCCCATACGGACAGCAGGAGGCCGCCGAGGCCGAGCGCGACACCGAGCGGGTTGAACCCGCCCGTCACCAGCGCACCCACGCCAGCCTTGAACTTCGATGTGCCGCTGGCTTCCGCGTCGGCCATGGCCTGCTTCAGCGCGTTCGTCCGCTGGCCGCTCGCGTCCAGTTGCGGAGTCAACGCCTTCAGCCCGAACCCGGTGTCCGACAACGATGAGCCGAATATTTTCGCGATCGAGTTAGTGGCCAGCAGCGACCCTCCGACCTGGCCGATCGGCGCGCTCCAAGACCCGAGCGCACTGGCGAAGCCTTGCACGATCGCGAGGCCGCCGGAGACAGTGCCGAGGAACCCGGAGGTCGTGCTCTGCAGCAACGGCATCCCGGACGATGTCAGCGTGAGCAGGATGCCCTCGACCTGGTTCAGCGCGCCGCGGAACTGGTCCAGCGGCCCGGATGATCCGGCCGCCAGGTTGGCGAGCAGCTGACCCAGGAACCCTTCCAGGTCGCGGACGATGCCGCCGAGCTTCACCATGCTGGTGCCCGCGGCATCGGACTCGGACGACGCGTTGATCAGGAAGTCGGAGAGTCCGGCGCCGGTCTGCCCAATCAGGGAACGGAATCCGGTGATCGCCGACGACGAGCGCGCGACGGAGATCGCGACGCCAGGCATCGCGTTCTCGGCGAAGTCCGTGACCGCGCCGACCAGATCCTTGACCGCCGGCGCACTCGCTTTGAATAGGCCTTCGACTTCCGGGCGCAGCTTCTGCCACGACGCCCGCAGCTGATCCGACGCACCGAGGACGGGGCCTTCGAGGACTGCGGCCATCTTGGTCGAGTCGGATAGGACGTCGTTGGCGAGACGCCGGTACGACTCGCTGATGTCTTCGTTGCCAGACAGCAATCGTGCACCGACACCCGCGACGAGCGCGGGGAGGGCTGCCAGCGACACGGCGACACCCGCCGCGCCGATCGCCGCGGCGGCGGGCAAACCGACCGACAGGCCGAGGAAGAGTTTGGCATCGAAGGCTGCGTTCGCGCGCGCCGCCACGCGGGAGACAGTTTCCTCGACACGCTTCCCGGACCGGTCGACGTCGTTCTCGGCGTCCCGCTGCGCCTTCGCGTACCGCTTGGTGGCTTCCTTCGCTCGGTCCGTCGCGGCTTCGGCTTTGCGGAGATTCGAGGCATGCTCTTCCTCCGCGGCAGCGATCTGCGCGATGCTGGCGGTGCCGCCCTTGCGGAGTTCCTCCAGCTTCGCTTCCGATACCCGCACACGACCGACCGCAGCCTCGATCTTCCGGAGGTTCGCGGCGTGCTGTTCCTCAGCGGCGGCCAGTTGCGCAGCTGTGGCCTTGCCGTTGTTGCGGATTTCTTCCAGCTTCGCCTCGGACGCTCGTGCGCGGCCAGCCGCGTCCTCGACCTTGAGCAGGTTCGCGGCGTGCTCTTCCTCCGCAGCGGTGAGCTGCGCGGCGCTGGCTGTGCTGGCTTTGCGGACCTCGGCGAGCTTCGCCTCGGATACCTTGGCGCGGCCGGCGGCGGCAGCTTCCTCGTCGATGGCTTTCCGGAGGTCTCGGCCTGCGGCTTCAAGCTCGCGCGTGCTCTTGCCCGCCGCCTGCATCTTCGCCGCATAGTCGGCGATGTCCGCGCGCAGCTTCACCGAGACGGTCCGGTCAGCCATTCCGCCTCCTCAGATCAGCCGGCCACACCACCAATGCAGATGGTTGCGGCGCGTCCTCGTAGTCCTTGCGCTGCTTCTCGATCGCAGTGCAGCGATGGCACCGGTGCGGCGGCTCAGCGTGGTAAGAGCCCTCGTTGTCCGGGCTCGTGGTTTCCGGCAGGTAGCCGCCGCAACCGCGGCAGACGAGACGCTCGTAATCGAGGTACGCCAGCACCAACGACCGATCGGTGTCCGTCCACTCCGGGGTGCGGGTGGTGACAGCGCGGGCCAACCGCCCAGTGCTGTCGTACTCGTATTCCGTTAGCTCTTGGGCTTCTTCGCCCGCGAAGCGCGACGGGGAGACCCCGAGCCGGATTGCTGCCGCGACTTCTCGCCGGTGCCGGGCGTCACCTGCGATGCGGCTCGGCTGAAAACCGCGCCGTCCCGGTCCACGCGGCTAAGTGACCACGCGGCGTTCTGCAGGTTCTCGTACTGGTTGTCGGTGATGACCTCGACCAGCTTGTCGAACTGCTCGACGGTCATCTCCGGTTCGACCATCTCCGCGAGAATCAGCGCGGGGACGAACGTCTCCAGGTTCATCCCCATGGCCAGGTCTCCGGGAGTGTCCGCCCGTGGCGGATGCTCGGCGACGAGTTTCATCCATGGTTCGTGCGTGAGCCCACGCAACCGAACCTGCAGAGTGTGTTCGGCAATCTCCGATTCCAGGGCCTGCAGCTCATCGGCGAGCTTCTTCTCTTCTGCGGACGCCGCGAGAGTCGCCCGGCCAAGCCGAGCTGCCGCCAGCTCGGCATCGAGGCGCTCAAACTTTTTCCGAAGGTCCGGCCGCAGGCAGAGCGGCACAACCTCCTCCGGCAGGGTCGCTTTGGCGATCAGGGCGTCGATGTCCACAGTGGCTCTCCTCGACTCAAGGGGGTTTCTCGACTCGGGAAGTAGGCCGGGCCGCCCGGGAGTCGAGGACCGGGCGGCCCGGGGTCTCAGGCGGCGACGGCGGCGTCGAGTTCGGGTGCGCCGGTGTTGTAGCCCTGGCTCATGAACTTTTCGACGCCGTTGGCTTCGGGTTTCTGCGGTCGGCGGGCGCCGAACTTCACCGGGTACACCTCGACCTTGTCGCCGGACGCGAACGCGGTGTCGTGCGCGATGCCGCGGCGGACCACGAGGTAGCCGGTGAGGTCGCGCTGCAGCAGCGTCCACGCGACGTCCTCGGCCGGGACGTCCTTGCGGACGCAGGTCAGCTGGATCGTGGTCTTCGACCGGCCCGGCTGTTCCGCGTCCACCGTGTCGCAGAGCTTCGACGCCGACACCGCGGACTCGTCGGTGGAGATGTCCAGCCCGTCGGCCATGATCAGGCACTCCAGCGAGGTGCCGCCGGCCAGTTCGGACGCGGTCGGCGCCGAGATGTCCGCGATGCTCGGCACGAAACTGACCTTGTTCCGGCCGTCGGAGAGCATGTCGCCCATCGGGTTACTCCTTTTTCTTGGCCGACGGGGCGTCGGCGGACTGTTCGGTTCCCGCGGAGTCGTCGTCCGCGGTGTCGGTGCTCGACTCGTCGGTGGTGCGGAGGAACGCGGCGGGTTTCGGCTTGTCCGGGGCGGGGCCGGCGGTTTCGGCCCAGCCGGGGCACATCCCGGCCTCAAGAGCGGGTTTCGGGAGGGCGGCGACCGCGCCGGTGTCGTCGTTGCGGGCGCGCACGAACTCTGCGGGCATCGGCGATCAGCCCCGGAATGCGTAGAAGGACACCGACGTCGTGCTCGACGCGGTGAGGTTCACGTTCCCGTCGGACTGCTTGAGATCCGGCTGGATCGGCCCGAGGACCGCTTTGCCGCCGGCGGGCACGGACACGGACGGGATCGACGGGTTCGCCTGCCCGTACTTGGTTTTCCCGGGGTCGGCGACGGTGACGGTGACCGGGGACGCGCCCGCGTTGTCGACGAGCACGTACACGGGTGCGCCGCCGTCGCCCGGTTTCACCTTGTCCGGCCCGGCTGTGGCGGCGGTCGAGGTGAGCACGGTCCCGGCGAGCTTCGCCTGCACCTGCACGATGGTTGCCATGGGTCAGTCCTTCCGGGACTCGAATACGTAGGTGTCGACGCCGTACAGCGGGTGCCGATGGGTGGCCGTGTCGGTGACGTCGCGGTCCTCCCGGACCGGGAGGCTGGTTTCTTTCCGGATCCGGTTGAGCGACCAGCCGGCCACTGCGGGCCGGATCCCGAGGACCCGCTCCCGGGTCTGGTCGACCACCACGAGCGCGGAGGCGGCGGTCAGCCCGACGGAGGTGACCTGGAACCGGAACGTCGCGAGATCCGGGTTCCCGCAGAGTTTCGTGCCGTCGTCGATCCCGGTGTCGCCGTAGAGCACGGCGTACGGGAAGCTCGGTTGGTCGGGGACCTGGCCGTCGTAGACGGTGAACGACGGCGAACCTGCTTGCAGCAGCCCGAGGATCGCCGCGTGGTGCGCGGTGACGACGCCCGTCACAGGATGTCCTCGGCGACGTCGGCGATCGCGTCGGCGAACCGGGGTTCTTCCTTGCGCAGCGGGCCGTTGATGTCGAGCACGGGCGCGTTCTTGCTGGTCCCGAAGTACACGATGTTGCCCAGTGCGCCCTGGATCAGGGCCTTGTCTGGCCCGATTTCCGCGGCGAGGCCGTCGTCTTTGGTGTCGTAGGTGATCGACCGCGGGAAATGCGCGAACGTCGGATGCCCTTGCGCGTCGCGCCGCATCCCGTTCTTGATGTTCACCGCGCCTTTTTCGACGACCTTCCGGAACTTCGGCAGCGTCTTCTCCGGGATCGCTTCGAGGTCCCGCGCGAGCTGGTCGACCTGCGACATGTCCACGTCAGCCACGGGGCACCTCCTGGTTCAGCCGGTGATTTCCTCCACCTGGCAACGCAACGCGGTCTGCAGCGTTTTCCGGTCGCCGGAGCGGATCCGGAAGGTTCGGCCGACGTTCGCGGGGTCGACGGACGCGGTGATCTCCGCGACCAGCCCCGACCCGACCGACCCGGTGCCGGTGACGGGCAGGTGCAGCTCGACCGGCGTCACCGTCCACTGGTGCTCGCCCGCGTCCGGGTTGCCGGGGTACGCGGCTTTCTGGTTCTGGATCTTGCATTTCCCGGTGTAGACCGGGTCCCCGTACGCCGGGGTGACCTGGCCGGTGTCGGGGTCGGTGGTGTCGCCGGTGACGGCCCGGATCCGGCAGGTGTCGAGCATCAGCGCCTCGGCCTGGCGGCGGCCGGCGCGGACCAGGCGCAGCGGTTTCATCCGATCTTCACCAGCCGTGCCCGCGCGCCGTAGGTGCGGCGCAGGGCTTTGCGGAGGTTGCCCGGGACGAGCCCGGCCAGATCCGATTGCGAGGTCTGCGTGAACTGCAGCCGGTAGTCGTCGATGCTCATACCGACCGCGCCGACCGGGTTGGTGAACATTTGCGCGGCCAGCGCGAGCACCGCCGAGCGGGCCAGGGTGAGATGGCCGTCGCCGTCGGCGTACCCGTGCGAGTAGGTGACCTCGACGACCGACGGTTCGCAGGCGCGGACCGCCCACCCGCACCGCCGCCACAGCCTGTCGCCGAACCGTTTGTAGTCCGTCGCGGTGCCGCCGTCGACCGTCACCGACGCGACCGCGGTGACCGGCCGTTGCGGCAGCGTGAACCACGCATCGGTGTCGCCGAGCAGCTGCACGGTGTCGTCGGCCACGAACACGAGTTGCTGCCCGGCCGCGGTCTGCACGGCACCGGTCGCGAGCTGCAGCAGCAGCTCGGCTTTCGCGTCGGGCAGCGAGGTGTCGTCTTCGTCGAGCAGGGCGCGGAGGTCCGCGGCCGTCGCGAGCATGTCCGTCATGGACCTCCGCCTCCCCCTGCTATTCGGCGGCTTCGATCGCGGCGCGGAGGTTGTCCACGCCGAGCCGCTTGTCGACGGCGATCTCGTGCTCGTCGGCGTAGGCGAGCAGCTCGTCCTTGTCCATCGCGGACAGATCCGGCTGCTTCTCCCCCTCGTCCAGCGGCACGTGCTCTTCGAGGTCGAGTTCCTCGTCGGGCTCGCTGTCGTCGACCGTCGATTCGGCCTCGGCGTCCTCGACGTGGCCGAGCCGCAGCAGCGACTGCAGATGCTCGTCGGGCACGTCGTCCGGGAGGACCGCGCCGCGGTGGAAGTCCACCGTCGCGCGACCGCCCTTCTCGTTCACCTTCGTCTCCGCGGACACCCGGCCCGCGGTCACTCGGTACGCCACGCCAGCCTCACTTCAGGTTGAGGATCTTGGCGTGGGCGCGCTCGTTGCCGTACTTGAGCCCGACCTCGCCGTAGATCTGGTTGCGGTCCTTCGCGCCGGTCTTCGCCAGCGGCTCCTGGAAGAAATGCCCCTTGCCCGGGATGTCCAGGTACACCGGGGAGCACTGCTCCATCGACACGACCGCGACGGTGGACTGCGACATCGCGCGGTCCAGCATCACGTTCAGCGTCCCGAAATCGGTGTCGATCCGGTCGACGGTGACGCCGCCGACGTTGCCGACCAACTCCTTGCGCACGTAGTTCCCGGCGGTCACGTAGGCGTTGGTGATCGCCCGCTTCTGCGCCGAACCGCACAGCAGCGTCGCGGTGGCCTGCTCGGTCAGGCCGCCGTTGTCGTAGGCCATCTGCAGTGTGTCGTCGACCATCGTCTTGGTCAGCGCCACACCCTTGGACCAGATCACGGTGCCGTTGGCGGTGATGTCGACCGGGACGCCGCCCTTGGTGCGCGACACCTTGAAGTCGTTCGCGGTCAGGCCGGCGGCGAGGACGTAGTACGCCTGGCCGGCGATCAGCGGAGTGGCGGTGCCGACGCTGGAGAACGTGACCGTGTCGCCCGCGGCCAGCCCGTGCGTGGTCAGGGTGATCAGGTCCGTGGACGCCGCAGCCGTGCCGGTCGCGGTGACGCCGCCCGCCGCGTCGGTGACGTTGCTGGCGATCGCGGACAGCAGGCCGCGGGTCTTGCGCGCGGTCGTGTTGTCCGACGGCTTCTGGTAGACGCCGTTGATGAACGACCAGTTGATGTCGCGCACCATCTGCTTGAGCATCTGCTCGGTCTGCCAGTCCAGCTCGTTGGCGACCGGGTTGGACTGGTCGTTGTTCAGCCCGGACTTGCGCTGGTTCGCAGCCTGCTTGGTGTAGGAGACACCGACGGTTTCCTGGTGGATCTGCAGGATGTTCGTGGCGTTCGCGCGGACCCGGTTCTGCTCGGTCGGCGCGTCCGCGCCCTCCAGAACCGTGTTCTGCGCGGCGTCGCGGAGGTCGAAGGTCTCCCACTCGAACTCGTAGTCCGCCGCCTGCCCGCCGCCGCCGCTCAAACCGCCGATGGCGGAGAAGAACGGCACGTCGGCCGGGGTCAGCTGGTACAGGATCCCGGAGTAGTTCGGCAGGTTGTACGTGGTGCCCAGTGCGGTGATCCCAGACATCTGGGGTTCTCCTTCTCAGGTCTGGGGCGCACGGAGCGCCCGGGTTACGAGGTGACGAGCTTCTGGTTCTGCAGGCGCAGAACGGCTTTGATGTCGCCCTTTTTGGTGGCCTCGGCGATCAACGCGTCGAGGTTCGGCGGAGCGCCGCCCTGCCCGCCCTGGCTCGGATCGGGCCGCGGCGTGCCGGACGACGCCGGGGCAGTCGGGAACAGCGCGAGCAGCCGGTCCGCGTGCGCGGCCAGTTCCTCGGCGGTCGAGCCGCGAAGCTCCGCCGCCTGCTCAGGCGTGAGCTTCTTCGCGTTCGCGACCTCGGCGCGCCACCGTGCCTCATTGGCCTCGGCCAGCTGCTTCTCGTGGTTGGCGAGGCGTTCGGTGATCTGCTCGATCTCCGTTTTCCCCTGCTCAGCCCCGCCGGTCGCGCCGAGCGCGGCAGCGAGTTTCTCCAGCGGTGCCAGCCCTTCCAGCTTCTTCTCCAGCGCCTTGCGAGCGTCGCGCTCGGCCTGCAACGCCTTGATGCCGCCCTCGCCGAGCGGTTCTTCCTTGGCCGCCTCCTTCGGCGGATCGCCCGCCGGCGGTTCGGGTGGGGTCGGGGTCGGAGTCGGCCCGGAAGTCGGGCCGGGCTTCGGCGGCTCCGGTACGGCCGGATTCGGTGGGGCTGGCGGGTTGTCCTCGGCTCCGGCGATCGGCCAGATCGGTCCGCGTTTGCCGATTCCGACGGCGCGGAGCCCGGTGCGCGGGTGGACGGGAAGGTCGGTGTTCACAGGGGTTTCCTCCATCGCAGAGGGGTTGCCCGGGCCGCATCGCGCGGTCGGGAGTCAAATCAGGTAGCCGTGGAGCCGGAGCATCCGCACGGCTTCGTCCCGCGACGTCGCGTCGCGGTAGATCTGTTCCGGCATGAGCCGCCTCTGGCCGCCCAGCCGCCTGCCCGCGAACCCGGAACGCGTGGTTCCTTCGCGGGTCAGCTTCTGGCCGGCGGCGGTGTACATGCCGCGGTGGGCGTTGACGACCTGCGCGAGGTCCGCGCCGTCGCGGACCGCTTGCTCGTCCGCTTTGGACAGTCCGCGCACACGGCCTTCCTCGAACGCGCGCCGCGGGTCGGTGGTGAAGTCGTCCCCCGTCGCATCGGCGGTCGGGATGTGCACGCAGTCGCAGTTCGGGTGCCGGAGAAACCCCGCGCTGAACCGGTAGACCCGGCCCGCGAGGAGGATGCACCGCGGGCACGAGTCCCCCACCACCATCCGCGTCCACGACGTCCGCGGCCGGGCCGCCACCGCGACCCCGTCCGCGACCCGGCCCGCGTCGGCGACCTGGGTCCGCAGCACCATCTCCAGCGACGCCTGTCCGGTCGCGAGCGCACGGTCGATCGTCGCGCCGTCCCGGATCGCGACCTTCGCCGCGATCACCGGGTTCAGCAGCAGCCCGAGCAGGTCCCGTCCATCGGATGCGATCCCGGCCAGCGCGGTCGCCGACACCCGGCCCGCCGCGGCCGGTGCGCTGCCCTGCGCGTCGAGCACTGCATCGGCGAAACGGTCCGCGGTGGACGCCGCCGCCGTCTGCGCGCCGCGCACCACCAGCAACATCCGGGCGAGATACCGGCCCCACGACCGGGAGAGATCGCCCGGGTCGACACTGCGCCACATGCCGAGCCCGGCGTCGACCGTCGCGTCGGCGAGCGAACGCCGGTCGCGGTAGTGCCGCCGCGCCAGCTCAAGTGCCGACGACACCGGCCGACCCCGGGGCCGTCGCCGGCGGCTGCTCCGGCGGCGGGATGCGGCCGGCAAGCACGCTCACCGGGTCCAGTTCCGCCGCCTTGCGGTCCGCCTCGTCGTCTTCCTGTTCCATGCGCCGGATCTGTGCGTCGCTATAGCGGAGGTCTTCCCGCGTCTGTCGAAGCGTCACGATCGGCTTCTGCCCCGGAGGCGCGGTGTACTTCTTGATCGCCGCGTCCGCGCTCTGCGCCTGCGTCGGGGTCGACGGGTCCCGCCACCGGGTCTCCAGCATCCGGTACCGCGGGTCCCATTCGCCGGTCTGGAACCGTTTGATCAACCGGCCGGTGCGTTCGTAGCTCCCGCCGAACGGCGTGTGCTTGCGCTCCGACCGTTTGATCAGCCGGACCTCGGCGGCGAGCCGGGATTCCGCCGACGGCGGGTTGTCCGTCGTCAATCCGAAGTAGTCCGGCGGCAGGCCGGACAGCGACGATGCGATCCGCGCGAGCGCGTTGATCGATTCGTGGAACCCGGCCAGGTTCGCCGCCGGGAACGCGAACTCCCGCGCCCCCTCGTCCACACCGTTCGGGACCGTGAGGAACTTCCGCACCAGCATCTGGATCGCGGTCAGCTTGTTGCCCTGCGCGTCCTCCAGATCCTCCGGGGACACGCCGAAGAACCCGCGCACAGGCAGCGCCGCGGACTCCGCGCCGAGCATCATGTCCGTCGCGATCTTGTTCGCTGCGTCCGAGATCGGGATGATCGGAGCCAGCTCCGAACGCCCGTACCGCGGCGAGATCGGCGTCTGGCTGGTGATCGTGCGCGCGCCCGAAAGCCGTTCGCCGTTGGTCAGCGACACGACCGGGGGCATGCCGAGGCCGTGGTTGTCCCGCTGGTCTTCCTTCCAGCCGTTGTCCCCATTCCCGTACCAGATCGTCGAGTTCGGCAGGTACAGCGCCGCCGACCGCTCCGGCTCGTGCGCGTACGTGCCGCCCTCGTTCACCCGCCGCAGCGCGGCCAGCACCTTGCGGGTGCGCGGATCGACGTAGGCGAACATCTCCAGCGGCGACTCCGCGGTCACCAGCGGCGTGTCCTCGTCGTCCTCGTTCGTGCCGACTGTGATGTACGAGCGCTTCATCACCAGGGCGTCCACGCGCCCCATCTGCGACTGCTCGTCCATGTCGTTGGCCTGCCACACCCGCCACAGGTCGGTGTCTTCGCCGTCCTCGTCCGGCAGCCGGAACCCCTCCGGCTCCAACCGTTCCTCGATCGCGTCGACCACCAGCTGCGGCCACCCGATGATGACCGGCCGGATGTGCTCGCCGACCTCGCGGAAAATCTCCGGGTGCATGTACGCCAGCGGCTGCGTGCCCTCGTAGTAGCGGTTGAGCATCTCCAGCTCCGGCAGCTCGGCATCATGCCGCACCGACAGGAACTGCACCCACTCCTCAGGCGTGTCCGGCAGCGCCAACGCGAACACCCCCTCCGCACTCACATCGCGATCACCTTGCGGCGCTTCTTCTTCGCCAGCCCGGCCGCGATCACGTCTCCAGCGGCCTCGTGCGTGATCACGCTCGTCACGCAACCGTCGATCTTCTGGTTCGCGCTGGGCTTAACCAGCACGTAGCGATTGGCCGGCCGCACGGCCGCGCGGGCGTGGCCGACGTGGGCCTCGGTCACCTCGCACCCGTCGTGCGTGAACGTGCTGTCCGCCTTCGTGACGTCGCCCTTGAGCCGTTCGCACGCATCGTGCATCTGCACCGGACGCCGCGTGTACCAACGGATCACGCGTTTCTCGCCGAACTCGTCGGCCCATTCGTCGACCTCGGTGTCCCAGTACGGCGGGTCGTAGTAGCCGCGGATCACGTCGAAGCGGTCGAACAGCTCCGTCATCGCCGCTTTCACTTCGAGCCGCGGCACCTGGCCGCCGTGGTCGGCCGGGTTCCAGATCGTCTTGCCGCCGGTGGTGCGCGGCGTGAACTGGTATCCCCACTCCGGCACCTCTGCGCGGATGAACGTCCAGTCGTCCACATCGGACCCGTCGAAACCGAGCACGATCCGCGTACCGTCCGGCACCTCGCGAGGAGCCTTCCGTTTCGCCCACGGAGCGACGCCCATCCAGGCGTCCGAACCGGACACCATCCGGTTGCCGAAGAACCGTTCCGCCTGCGCGGGGTCCTTCTCCATCAGCTCGGCGGCCTCGGCCTCGATCGCGTCGAGGTCGACATGGTCCGAACCGGCGTAGACGATGCGGTGGATCTTCCGCCGCTCCGCCTTGTTCCGGTACGAGAGATTCGCCGGCGCCTGCGGGAAGTACTTGAAGATGTCCGGCCGCTGGCTGTCCATCGTCCGCTTCGCGGTCGTGTCCTCCGACGGATCCGGCGGGTTCGTCGTCTCCATCGACCGGCCCGACATGCCCGCCAGGCCGCGACGCTGCGTTTCCGCGGTGCGGATCATCCTGTTCTGCGCGGTGAACAGCCCCGTTTCGTCCTGCCCCGCATACGTGATCGGGTTGCCCAACCGGGACTGCGCCGACGACGTGACCACGTCGATCCGGCCGCTGTTGCCGACCCGGATGAACGCCTCGCCGACCCGCATGATGTCGCCGAGCGGCCCCAGCCGGACCATCGACTGCAGCGGCCGGTACACGTTGTCGACCTGGTCCTCGGACGTCGCGAGCAGCTGGATCAGCGGTGTCGGCCACGGCATACCCATCGGCTCGCCCTGCTCGTACGGGTACTCCCACCCGCAGCCGCACCCGTGATCCGCACACGCATAGCCGTCGTCTTTCCCCGCCCACCCCGCGAACAACGCAGGTCCGGCCGCCTCGTTCGAGACGATCGTCGCCGACCACGGGCCTTTCCCGGTCTTCTGCGGAGCCACCACCTGCGACCGGCGGTAGTGGAACGCCGTCGATTTCTGCCCGACCTCAGCCTCCGGCCGCACCCGGTAGTGGTTGACCGTGCACCACAGCTGCCAGCGGTACAGCTGCATCGGCGCGCCTTGGCGGAATCCGTCCGGGATCGGGCAGTGCGCCTCGATCCAGTCCGGAACCACCCACAGCGTCGGGAAGTCGACGACGAACGGGTCAGGCCCCGCCGCCATCGGGCACGACCGTCAACCGACTGCGCGCCGACTTCCGCGGCGCGGCCTTCGCCGGCGTCTTCTTCGGCTCGACAGCCTCGTCGGCCACGATGCGGATCCTGGCCCGCGCCATCGAGTCCGGCGTCAGGTACAGGTCCGCGAACATCATCCGGACAGTCTTGCGGTTCTCCGCGCTCGCCCGCTCCTGCTCGGCCTCGACAAGTTGCCGCACGAACAACGCGACGTACTCGACCAGCCCGTCCCGTTCCCACAGCAGCGCTTGCGGCTTCCGCCAGAAGCTCTCCCAGACCTCGGCCTCACGCCCGTTCCGGTCGACCAGCGGCCACCGCGGTGCCGGTGCCGTCCGCCCCTCCGCGGGCAGCACCGTCCAACCCGCCTTGTCCGACGGGCGATCCCGGTTCAGCGCATTCGGATCCGGTGCCGGGCCGGACCGGTTGCGCGCGCCACCACTCGGCATGTTGATCACTCCTCAGCCGCATCGCGCGACGTCGAGAGACGACCGCCCGCATCGCGCGGACGACCTTTTGAACCTGGCGCACTTCCCAGACGCCTCCCCAGCGGTCCGGGTGCGATCCACTGCCGGGGGTACCCCCCAGGGGGTATGCGCTCGCGGTGATCGTCTTCGGGTCGCGGTGCCGATCGACGGCGATCGCCTGCGTGCCCGTCAGCGTGCGTTCCAGCCGCCCGGCTGATGCTTCGCTGTCTCGATCGAGTGGCAGCTGTGGCACAGGCCGCGACCGTGAGCCGGGTCGTTCGGGTCCATGCCTCGCAGTACCAGCGTCCGCCTGTCGAGCGGGTGATGGTCAGCGTGCACCGACCACGCCTTGCCGCACCGCGTGCAGATCGGGTCGCGTGCCAGCACCTGCCGACGGAAGCGGGTCTCGTGTCGGTGGTCGTAGCCCCGCTGTCGTGCGCTGCCTCGACGCTGCTCTGCTGCGCGCTGGTGCTCGACACACCGGCCCGTGCCTGGAGGTACCAGCTCGGGGCACTGGGGTACGGAGCACACCTTCATGGCACGGGGCATCGGAGTGCCGCCGATCTGCAGGGAGTACTCGGTTAAGTGCCACCCGCGTCCGTGCTCGTGGACGAGCTGTGGGCCGATGGCTCTACCCGGCTCTGCCGAGCAGCCCCGGGTACGAGAACGGCCCCGCCGGTCTGTGCCTGGCGGGGCCGTGGTGTTCGTGGAGGATCGGGCTGGACTCGAACCAGCGACCTCGGATCAGTTGGGATTGGCTGATGCGCACTCGCCGCACCCGTCACCATGCTCTGCCACCTGAGCTACCGAACCACGGTGGGCATAGCTCACGCCCGGGTAAAGCGTGACACACCAGTTGACCTTGGGCAATCACCGGGGGTCCACCGTGGCCGTGTCGCCCTGCTACTTGACGATGAGCGCCTCGATCGCGGTCCTGCAGTCGGGGCAGAGGATGCCGCCGGGACCGGCCGTTGCGGTGCCGCACTTCGAGCATGTCGGGGTCGGGGTGTCTTCGCTCATGCCGGGATCTTCGCATCCCGACGATCGAGGTAGGCGACGATCTCCCGGAGGTTGTAGCCGCCGTCACCTCGGGTGATGTGGCCGCGGCGCACCCACTGGCGGAGCGTGGCCGGGGTGACGCGGTAGCGGTCGTCGCCGGTGCGGTCGGCCTCTTGGGCGAGGAGGAGGACGACGTCGGCGGCGCGGGCTCGGCCGGTCACGACTCGCCTCGCGCGGCGCGGAGCGTCGCCTGATGGTCGGCTAAGAGGCGTTGGCGGCGGGCTTGTTCGTCGGCGAGTGCCCGGGTGAACGGGCCGGGCACTCGCTCGGCGACGTAGTCCTCGCGCGGGCGGTGGGTGCGGGCGAGGTACCAGTCGCGCTCGGCCTCGCCGACAGCCCAGTCCGGCATGGGGTTCGTGGTGCCGATCATCGTGACGAGGATGTCGTCGCGGAGGTTGATCCGCCAATACTCCGGCGCATGGGTGCGCCAGCGCGGCACTCCGAAATCGTCATCGTCCACCTCTTCGCTCACGTGTTCGACTGTAGGTAGCGTGACAGCCGAGGTCAAACCCGGTGCGGGGTGGCACCGTATGGCCGGACGCGGATCCATGTCGGACGCGACGGGGCGACTGCCCCGCGCAGATCCTTGATCACTCCCGAGGCGATGGTCACCCGTGCATGCAGGTCATCCACAGCGCGGCCGTTCGGATCCATGATCCAGGTGCGTCCGTTGACGGATGCGACGGCGTAGTAGTCGCCGACCCCGTCTTCGCTGAGGTGGACGACCCTCGCCAGCCGGATCGGCGCGGCAGGCGGTCGGAGACCGAGCCGCTTCACGAACTTGCTCACGGCCGCCACTCCTCGCGGTAGTCCGGGTGCTCGGCGTACGGAAGGGCGAGCAGTTCGAGGACATCCTCCATCGCCGACTGGTAGCCGCCGTCGAAGTCGGGGAACTCGGCACCGTCGCTGTAGAGCTCGATGATCTGCCGCTTGGCGTCGATCTCGGCCGCACGGCGGCGATCCGCTGCGGCTGGCGTCCACTCCCGAAGGCTGCCGTCCGGGCGGCGACGTCGCCAGTAGCGTTCCTCGGTGTAGTCGAACCGCTCGAACGCGTCCGGGTCGGCGCTGGTGGTGTTCAGCTCCCAGCCCTCGCCCTCCGGCGGGTCGTCCACCTCGCGCCACGCCTTCCGCTGGCCCTCCAGGGTCTTGTACTCGTAGGCCGGGTGTGCGTTGCGTTGGTGCAGCTCGTCGTCAGTCGGGTCGAGGTACGGGTTCCGCAGGCGCTGCTCGACCTCGGCCTGTTCGTCGTCGAGGCGTGCGCGGAGGAACGCGATCGGGTCATCCATCATGGCAGCTTCCTCTCCGGGAGCCCGATGATGCCGAAGTCCAAAGCCTCGATCCACTCGGCCGGGCAGTTGCGGCAGCCGGTGCGCCCGCAGTGCCAGCCGTCGTCGCGGCGTTCCCAGGCGATAGTGCCGTCTCGATGGAAGTAGCGCGTGCCGACTGGCGGCTCCGGCGGGGTGTCCGGGAAGAACTCGGCGGCGTCCTTGAGCCGCTGCTCGGCGGCTTCGGCGCGGCTGCGCCAGTACGCGGCCTCCTGCTCCAGCTGGCTGGCCGCGACTGTCGAAGTACCGCCGCGGCCGCGCAGTGCGAGTGCGGCGTTGCGGGCGTCGTTCGAGCCGCCGTCGACCGGGACGCACAGGTCGGCGATCCAGGACAGGTCTCGCCCGTCGGGCTGGACGATGTGGACGGTGGGCCGGTCGGCATAGGAGTACACGAAGCCGGTGGCGTGCACGCCGCTTCCGGTGGCGTAGCGGGCCTCGACCCGCTGGCCGTCGCGCACCCACTGCTGGTAGTCGTTCACGAGGCGTCCCGCACTTCCTGCTCGGGGCAGCGTGTGCAACGGAACGCTTCGGGCAGGCCAGGCGTCCCGGGGGTGATCCGGTGCCAGTCGTGGCCGTGTTCCGCGCACTCGTCCACCCGCGGCGGCCACGGTGCTTGCAGCGGAACAGTCTTGCGCTCCCGGATGCCTTCGTCGCCCTCGAAGAGGATCTTGCGGTTGTCGTCGAAGACGAACCTCTCGAATGTGATCTGCCCGTCATCCACGGTGACCGTGGACGGTACGGGGACGTCGTTCGGGTCGATGCCGTGCGCCTGGACGAAGGCCAGCATGGTTTCGCGCGGCACCGGGGTGACGGTGGTGACCATGAAGACGTCGGTGGCGATGCTGCGATCAGGAAAGTCGATCTTGTAGTCGGTCACGCTGTTGCTCCTTGCGCTGCTTCGAGACGGACCAAGTCGAGCCCGTCGTAAGTGCGGCGGCAGTCCCGGCATTGAGCGGCTTTGCCGACACCGCCCCAGAACACCTGGCCGTCGCAGGTGACGGTGAGACAGGCCGCGATGGGTTTACCGGGCTTGTCGTGGGCGAGGTCCTGTGCCTCGCGGTGCAGCTCGGCGAGGTCGTTGACGGCGTCGTCGACCCATTCCTGCCCGCCGAGCCACCACGCGTTCGCGCGGATGTAATCGGCGTCCGCAGTGATGGTGCCGCCGGGTCGAGATTCGTCGCGTTCCTCGGCGATCGCGTTCGCGAGGTACGCGAGACGGCCGGGGATCGACGCGACCCAGCTGCCCGCGTCGTCCGGGCGGCGCATCACCGCGTCGCCGTGCTCGTCCACATCCCCGGGCAGGGATCGAGGGTCGAGGGCGGCGATCACGTCGTCCCGCGCCGGCGACGCGGAACCGTAGCCGGGCGACATGCGGCCGGTTTGCCCGCGGACCGGTGCCACCATCGTCGGCAGGACGAGCGTGCCGTACACGACGATCTCACGGAGCAGACGGATCAGCCGGTTCACGCAGTCGTTGCACGAGTAGGCGACACTGCTCGTGTCGGCGCGGCGGCACACCCGGCACTTGCCGAGCGCGACAGGTTCGGTCGTCACGGGGCCTCCTTCGTGGGGAATCCGATGTAGACGCGGGCACCGAGGGCGTCGCAGTAGCGGCGGAGCATCTTCAACCGGGGTTCACGCGTGTCGGTTTCGATCATCGAGACCGTGCTGTCGGCGCAGCCCATGCGGCGGGCGACGTCCCGCTGCGTGAGCCCGGCCTGCTCCCGCAGACCGCGGAGATGGTTGCCGAGGCTCACGGTTGCTGTTCCTCTGGGGGTGCCGCGACGGCATCGAACTGACGGACCGCTTCGGTTGCGGACTGGACCGCTTGCTGGAAGCCGACAAGCGCGGTGGCGAACATCTGGAGCGGTGTCGGGGCGGGTGCCAGCCCGCCGGGCCGGTAGCCGATGTCTACCGTGAACCCGGAGCTGTCCTGGGCGATCGGGGTGTGCACGAGGCAGACCTCGATGCCGTTGAGCGCGAAGTTCGGGCATGGGCCGTCGTCGGTGTTGGCGCACAAGGGTTGCTGCATGGTGAGCCTCCTCAAAACGGCGGTTCGTCAGGGTTGACGCCGCGGCGGGCAGCGCGGCGGAACTTGACGTTGGAGACGCGGCGGCTGACGTTCTGCCACCACCACACGAGCCAGCGGGGCGGATCACACGAGCGGCAGCCGTGGTCGTTGCAGGCATAGCAATCCGGCTCCAGCTTCGGCGGCGGCCGGTCGTCGTCCCAGTCCTCGAACCATTCGTCGTCGATGTCGTCTCGCCAGTCGTCAGCCACGGTCGGCCTCCTCGGTGTCCGGCTGGACTTGTGCCAGCGTCGGGTACAGGTCGCGGTGGGACTTCGCGGCGCGGAGAACACCGGCCACGACAGCGGAGTCCCCCGGGTATGGCTCGCCGGAGTTGCGCGGGAACGCCTGCCCCCACAACACGCCGTGGACGTGTCCGAGCACGATGGCTTCGCGAACGAGCTTCGCGGTGCGCTTGCCGAGGATCACTTGGGCTCCTCGGTGTCCGGGTGGTGCTCCACCACGTTGCCGTGAGCGGCGTGTGCCTCGACGAACTCTTTGATGAGGTGCGTGTCGCCACGGTTGACCCAGCCGGACGACACCGGGCCGAAAGTGTGAGGCAGGCACCGAAGCCGGACGATCGTGGTCTGCGGATTGTTCAGCTGGTCGACCTCGATGTGGTCCGGGAACACGATGTCGTACAGGGCGCGCGGCGCAGGGCCGGGCTCCAGCGGGAACTCCGCCGGGTCGCGCCGATGGTCTTGCATGTCGACCTGGGCACGCGTGGTGCGGTCATAGCTTTCGCTGGACCATGACGGATCGCAGCTGCACGCCCACCAGAACTCGATTCCGTTGCCGACCTGCCGTTCGTGAAGCGACGTGCGGTGATCAGGTTCAGCAGGCTTGCCCGGCTCCTCGCGGCCCGGCTCGCGGTCGAGGAACTCGCCGATCTCCTCCAACGCTTCACGCTCGTCGATCCGGCCCCAGCGGACCCGGTTAATCGAATTGCGGATGTCCGCGCGCAGCTGTTCGGTCCGCCGCCATGCCTTGCCCAGCTCGACCCCGTGGTGCGCCACGGCTTCTCGCAGTTGCTCGCGCAGCTTGTCGCGATCAGCAGTCGCCCGCGCTGCTTGAGCACGATCCAGGTTCATGAACCGTTCCGCAGCGGCGAGATCGTCGCGCGCGGCCTCGACCTCCCCGAGCTTCACGGCCATCTCGTGCATGCGACGGCCGCCTTCGTTGGCGTGCCAGTCGCAGGCGGGCTCCAGCGCGTCCTCGTGACCGACGTCCTGATACCAGCGCCAGCCGGTGGTCTCTTTGCCGCACGGGGCCTCGGCACCGTCGGGTAGAACGATCGTGAAGCCGCACAGGTCTGGCACGCGCGGGGTGTCGGCGTCGGTCATCGTTATCGCTCCTCGCATTCGAATCGGACTCCGGCAGCGCCACGGAACTCATCCCAGACGATCACGGGTTCGCCGCGGTCCATGGCGGTTCGCCACCACCCGACTTCGCCGATCGCGTCGAGCAGGAAATTGGCGCTGCCGATGCGGTATCGGGCCTCGGCGCTGGCGAGTTCGAGCGCCCGGTAGACGTCGTGGGTGCCGAGCACGTACACGTTGCCTCGGAGGGGGTACTCGTCCTCGGCGTAGATCGCGCGGATCTTGCGCGGACGGTAGATCTTGCCGTTGGGACGCTTGACCGGTGCCAGTTCGCTCATTGCTGCCCCCACTCGGTGGCGCGGCACGAGCGGCACAGACGGCGACGGTCAGGGTTTTTCGGATGCTGGCAGAGTCTGTGGTTGAAACGAATTCCGCTGAGGATGATGCCTAAAGCGATCCTTCCGGGCTCTCCGTCGTAAATGAATCCGCATCCATCGCACTGGACTCGTACGAACGGTTCCAGTTGCACGATGCCGTGAACCTTGCCTGGAAGATCCGGCAGCAGCGGAAAGGCAAACTGATCGAGGGTCGGGGTGTCGGCGTCGGTCATCGGGCAGCCTCCTCGCGGATTCGGAGATCGCAACTGCCTGCACCGGACTTGCAGAGCGCGGAGTGTCGCTCCTCGTCGGGTAGCCCGAAGCGCTCCCGGGAGATGACGAAGCACCGCTTCATCATCGAGGCGCAGCGCCCGCAGAACATGCCGTTGTACTTCTTCGCCCCGTGACGGTCGCACTGCCACTTACGGCCGTGGGCTTCGAGATTCGCCTGGCACATACGAGCCTCCCTGACTGCGGAAACACCTGATGAAAGGTGGTTGACCACCTCAGTAAAGCACTCCGCGTTGCAGGTGGTCAACCACCCTGGCAGAATTACCTCATGGCCAACATGCACAAGCACCCGGTTCGCGGGCTCCGCGGCATCCCCCAAGATCTCTGGGACCGCTTCGAAGCCGCCACAGCCAAGGGCGGCACGGACCGATCCGCAGCAGTTGCCGACTTCATCCGTTGGTACCTGCGGGAACCTGACGCCAAGCTCCCGTCTCGTCCGAGCTGACCCCCGGGGCAAGCACGCGACGTCGCTCATCGCTTTGCCTCGCTGTCCGCCTGGCGCTCGACCTCGGTCAGTGGCGCGTACTTCTTCGCGATCCGCTCCCACGTCATCGGAACCGTGTCGGGCGTGAACCACAGATCCACATCGGAGATCGCGTTGCGTTCCCAGACGTCGCCCATCGAGTCACGGACCTTGAACACGTCGTCCGGCATCGGGTCGCCTGGGTTCCACACGCGCGGCTTCGTCTCGCCGGCCGGTTCCTCCTGGCCCTGGACTCGTCGATCTCGCCGCGCTGTACCGGGTCGGTGATGCAGTAGGTGCAGGTGCGCACCGGATGGCCGTGTTCCTCGCAGGTGTCCACGGTGCCCGCCGGTTCCTCGTGGTCTTCGCTGATGCGGTGCGTGTCCGCTTCGACGTCCCAGTCGCTCGCCGGTTCCTCGCGGTCCGTGACGGCCGAACCTTCCAGCCCCTTCCACGAGTCGATCAGACCTTCGGCCTTCGCCTGGCAGGTGTCGACGTCCCAGTTGTTCGATGACGCGTCGAAGAGCAGAGCTGTCAGCCAGGTCCGGGCATCACGGGGAATCCGGTTGGGCAGGAAACCGATCTCGTCCTCGCGGTCCGCGACGGGCTCGGCGAGACGTTCGCGCAGTACTCCGAGGATCGCCTCGGTGCCGCGCTCGAACGTCGGGTCGCTGAATGTCTCGCCCGCATAGGCGTCGCCGAGGGCAAGAGCGATCGCTTCTCCGAGCGAGCCGACGCCACCGCGATCGACGTCCGCCCGCACCTCGTCGAGTTTCTCCCGGGCCTCGTTCCGCTCGATGTAGAGCGCGGCAGCCGCCTTGACCGCGGCCTCGTTCGACGGCAGCCGCTCGGTGGTGCCGATCCCGAGCACCTGCTTGAGCCGCGTCCAATCGCTGTCGTTCTCGGCCAGCTTCGCCTCCGCAGCCCTCAGCAGCTCGCCAGCTTGCGCCAGCTCCATCCGGTGGTGGTCGTCGCGGATCTTGAGCTTCGCCTCCACAGCCTCGGCGCGGTGCCGTTCCCGCCACATCGCCTCGTACCAGCCGCACGGCTCGATGTCGTCGCCCGCCTCGGTGCCCTCGCGGTGAGCCTTGAGCTTCGCCTCTGCGGCATCGGCGCGGCGACGATCAGCGTGCACTTCGGACGCGACCTGGCGGACGCGCACCGCGAGTTCATGGAGTCGTGACAACTGCCCCGGCTCGACGGGCACGGTCGCTTCCACCGCGATCGCGTCGGACAGCTCGTGCAAGATCGCGCCGTGCTGGCCCGCATTCGGCCGCTCGCTGGCGTTCTCGGTCTGGTCAGGCATCGGTGCCCTCCTCGGCTTCCGGGGCGATCTGAGCGGCCAGGAGACCGAGGTCTCCGAAGTCAGGCCAGTCGTCGCCGTTGTCGTTGGCGTTGCCGATCTCCTCGTCGAGCACCCGCAGCACATCGGCGACGGTGTCGCGCGCCACCTGCTTCCCGACCTCGCCGTACGGGTCGCCGGGGACGTTCGCGATCGGAAGGATCCGCTCGGTAGCGGCGTCGATCAGGGTCTCGATCAGGCCCTGCATGTCGGTTCGTTCAGGCATCTGGTGTCCCTTCGGGGTTTCGGGGCTCCTGACGGAGCTGGTCGGCGTCGAGCGTTGCCCGGCGCAGCACCGCTGGGGCGAGGTGCGGTTTGCATACGAGGCACGGGACGGCGGGGTCGGCGTCCCGGTCGAGCCATCCGTTGCGGCAGCGCGGGTCGTGGCCGTCCTCGTCGATCGGCTCGCCGGTGCGGTCGAGGTGCCCACTCATGACGCGCCGCGCCAGGCGTCGACAGCGGCGCAGACGAGCGCGACGCGCCGCGGGCCCATGCTCGGCACCTGCGACAGCGTCGAACCGTCCGGGCCATAGCCGCGGTGCTCGTCTACGAGCTGCGCGACCGCTTCGGCGGTGTCGTGGCCGGCGTTCCGGAGCGGGCCGGTCTGGTGGAACGTGAGGCCGTGCTCGTGCAGCGCGGCGATCGGCGTGGTCATGAAGCCTCCAAGGCTCGACGGCACAGCGGGCAAGTGGGTTCGCCGGTGGCGGGGTCGGTGTGCGCGGACAGGCCGTGCAGGCAGCGCACGCGCGCGGTGGTGGGTTGCGTTCCCAAACCGGTTTCGAACAGGTCCACTTCGGATGGCGAGTTCGCTTGATCGTTGAGACGGCCCGCTTGCGGGTCGTCTCGTCGCAAGGGGGTCCGGGGGGCAGCGTGGCCCCCGGTGACGGTTCCTGGTGGTTCCTGAGGGTTAACTGATGGTTCGGGTGGCGTTCCGTGCCGGACGCCGGGATTTTGCGTGCCGGACGCCGGGACGCAGAGTGCCGGACGCCGGGATTCTGCGTCCCGGACAACGCACTCTGCGTCCCGGACATCCGTAGGTTGTCCAGCATTCTGCGTCCCGGACAACCCCTCGTGTCCGGGATTCTCCGTGCCGGACAAGGGGTCGTGTCCGGCACTCTGCGTCCCGGACACGGCAGCGACGGCCGAACGCGAACGCCGCACCGCGCGCGCCGCCGTCTGACGCCGCTTCGCCTCCTCCGCCTCCCCCTCCAGGAACACCCAGTCCGTATCCGGACGCGTCACCGACATGTGCAGCTTCCACCGCGTGCACCCGTTGCGCGCCACGCCGTCGCGCTGGATCAACCCGCCCTCCTCCAGGCGGCGCAAAGCACGCTGGATCGTCCGCTCGTCCAACCCGGTGGCGTAGCGGATGTGCAGCACCGAGGGGAAACTGTTCCGGCCGTCGACCGCGGCGTGCTCAGCCAGCTCGACCAACACCAGGCGCGCCGTGCTGTCGGTCTTGCCCTTCTCGGTCATCGGCATCGGGGCATCGTGGAGCGCCCAGCTCACGGCTTCGTGGCTCACCATGGCCCCCTTTCGTTCTCGTGCAAGTGGTGCCCGGTCCCGGACGTATCAGGGACGACCGGGACCGCGGGATCAGGCGTCGGTGCGGCCGTCGATGTCGTCGAACGCCTTTTCCATCTCCAGCGGCAGCTCGACCCGCCCGGTTCGGCGCTCGTAGGCGCGGCGCAGCAGCCGCCGCAGCTCCTTCGCGTCGGCGGTGTGCCCCTCGAACCCTTCGATCGCGCGGATCCGCGCGGTGGGCACGACGTCGCCGCTCTCGACCTTCGTCGTGATCTTCGTGCAGTCGACGAGCGCGACGATCAGGTGCGCGCTCTCGGGGTTGTCGACCAGGGCGGCCGCGATCCGGGCGATGCCGTTGCGGTCGTCGGCAGGCAAGCTGCCGCTGAGGGTGACGCTCATGTGGTCTGTCCTTTCAGGCGTCAGAGCGAGCGAGTTCGAGCACGGTCCGCAGCTCGGGGGCACGGACACCGAGGCGACCAAGCTCAGCCGGGCTGACCGTGTCGTCGGTGACGAGCGCGAGCGCGGACGTGAGGACGGTCAGGTCCCTGCTCGTCGAGTGCTCGAACTTGCCCGGCGGGGTCTCGCCGAACACGGCGATCCGGTCATAGTTCCCGCGCGGCAGATCCGCACGCCGCACCGGTTTCCCGGCTCGGATGCGACGACCGACCGCCGTGGCGGCGGCACGCCACTGCTCCGCGTGCTTCTCGGTCCATTCCGCGGCGCGTTCCTGGTACTGCGCGACGCGCTCGGCGTGCCGCTCCTCAGCCAGCGCACGCTCGGCGGCGATGGCCTTCTCGGTGGCTTCACGGAGTTTCTGGACGTCGTACCTCATCAGTTCTGTCCTTCCTGGACGGTGGCGGCAGGGTGGCTGTCATCGTTTGCGGACACCGCATCGGCGAGGTGTTCGTAGGCGGCCCGGTATTCCTCGTCGGTCGGCCGTACCGACTTTGCGATCGCGAGGATGCGTTCGAGGACGCTGTCCCACTGGAACTCGCCGAGGTCGGGGTAGTCCTCCCACAGGATGTCGCCGACGGACACGGCGTAGTCGAGCTTCCGGAACAGCGCGTGCCTTGCGACGGCGTCGATCGCGGCCTTGCGGGTTTCGGCGTCCACGGTGCGAACCTCCAGCGGTAGCGGGATCTGGTCGGGGTCGACCGGGTGGTGGTCGACGGGCCGGGCGGCGGCCGGGATCGTGGTGCCGCCGCGTGGTTTCGGCGCGGACGGCCCGAACTCGCGCCGGAAACAGACCGGGCCGTACCGCCGCCGCCTGCTCACCTCGTCCTTGAGCGGCCGGTGGCACTTCTCGCACACAGCGGTCCCGGTCATGACGCCCCCGGAAGGTCGAACAACGCCAGCGGCGGCAACTCGACCTCGACGGTCAGCGGGCCGTCGTGCGCCAGCAGCCTCGGCCAATGCCGAACCAGACCCACCCCGTACCGGGGATGCCAGTACAGACCGGCCGGCTCGCTGCGCGCGTACACGGTGCCGGACGCGCCGAGCACCGACCGGACCTCGCTCGCAGGCGGCTCCGGGTCGCCGGCGGTGAACACGCGGCCGGTCATGCGGCTGTCCCCGCGTGCTCGTCGAGCACGCCGAGCAGGTAGCGGTACGCCGCGACCGCTTGCCGCAGCACGACGCCGTTGCCGACGAGCTTCAACTGCTGCGCGCGGGAGAGCCCAGGAACACCGGTGATCCAGCCAGCGGGAAGGCCCATCATCCACTCGGGAAGCTCCGGATTCAGGACTCGCCCGCCCCGGGCCCCGCGAACGGTAGGGGCGGGTGCAGGTCGTCCGAGGACGGTTTCCCACCGGCGGATGGCGAGGGTATAGCCGGCCCAGTCGAGGCGGGGCTGCTCAGTGCTGGGCGCAGCAGCAGCTCCGCGACCCCGGGCAGCAGCAGGCCCGTTCGGGTCGTCTTGCGGCCGTGCGTCGCGTCCGGGGTCGGCAACAGCGCGGCGACAGTCCGCAGGTCCAGGCCTCCGTCGCCGTGTGTCCCCGGGCCGTTCGTGTCGCTCGTCTTCGGTGTCGGCAACAGCGACGCAGAAGAACCGCTCACGCCGGTGCGGCGCTCCCACGGCGGAAGCGGGGACGCACACCCACGCAAAGCGATACCCGAGCGAGGCCAAGGTGTCGGCGACTCGCCCGAGTTCAGCTCCAACGACAGCTGGGACGTTCTCCAAGAGGACGTATCGGGGTCGTAGTGCGCGAAGGCATCGGTCCACGTCGGGCCAGAGCGCACGCTCATCGTCAGCGCCTTTCTGTTTGCCAGCGAGGGAGAACGGTTGGCACGGCCAGCCCAAGGCGACCAGTTCGACCGGAGCAAGCACCGCGACCAGGTCCCAATCCACCGCAGTGATGTCGCGCAGGTTCGGCACGCCTGGGTAGTGGTGCGCGAGCAACGCGGACGCGGCCGGATCAACGTCGGCGAACCACGCCGGCTTCGCGCCGAATACCTCGCCCGCTGCCATGTCCAGCGCGGCCGTGCCGGTGAACAGCGACCCGGCCCTCATGCCGCGCTGCCCTTCGCGACCGGGCGCAGCCGCCGCGGGGCGGCGCGCCACTGGAGAAGCTCGGCGGCCGTCCGGTCGTCCGGGACCATCGCGGCCAGCAGCACGACCATCGCGCGAGCTCCGGTGAGCGGATCCCGGTACACCATCTCCGCGTCGGCGAGCATCGCGTCCACCATCAGCATGTTCTCGCGACGCACCGCGCGGACCAGCTTCTCCGCGGACTCGACAAGGGTTTCGAGGTAGCGGTCGCCGGTCAGCACTTCGGCACCCGCTTGCGGTGGTTGCGGGACGTCGCGACCCACTCGAAGTCCTGGTCGACGAGACCGAGCATTTGCAGGATCTCCGTCGCCTCAGCCGAATCCCGCGACTCCAGCCGCACCCGCCGCACACAGGCGGCGACCTCCGCGTCGCTGCCCTTCGGGATCGGGCCGCCGAGCAACGCACGCCCCTGCTCGGTCGGGGTCCTCAGCTCGCCGCTCACCGGGCATCGCCCACGACCGGCAGGCCGACGATGTTGCGGCGGCGGTACTGCTCGACCTCGGCCAGCAGCACGCCCCCGTGCAAACCCGCCCGGCGCATCCGCTCCCCGTCGCTGGTGACGTACACGTTCAGGACGTGCCCGGACAGCAGATGCCCGCGGGCGTGCAGGATCCCGAGCGTCCGGGCCCGCCCGCTGGACGCGGTGACCTCGATCCCGCCGAGATGCTGTCCCCACTGCACGAACAGCTCCAGGTCGTGATCCGGCAGGGTGAGGTTCGTCTGCTGGGCGGTCGTGTCGAACTGCTTGAAGTCGCGGGGGATCCGCCACCGGGCGGCGTGCTCGAAGACATGCAGCAACAGATCGAGGTTCGCGCTCACGCTGCACCACCCAGCGCGTTCCTCAGCATCCGCAGCTTCTTCTCCGCTTCCCGCGCGCGTGCCTTCCACGCGTCCCGGTCCGCAGCCAGGGCGTCGATCTGCTCGGCCTTCTCGATCAGATCCGCCAGTGACAGCGAGGAGGCCGCCGTCTTGACGGTCCGCGCGGCACCGCGTCGTTTCCCGTTGTGCCGATGCAGGTGCGGCCGGATGCTGTTGCGGTTTGCACTGGTGTAGTCGCAGTGCACGCACCCGAAGGCTGTTGTTCCATCAGCCAGCGTGAGCGTGCGGATCTGCTGCCAGAACACAGCCTTCCCACCCGGGGCGTCGAACGGCGCGCGCGTGGGCTCATCCGACACCACGGCGACGCCGCCGACCTCAGTTGCAGTCACGATGCTTGTCCTTCCTGGACGATGTGATAGGTGGTCGTGTCGTCGGTGATCCGGACGGGTCCCCATTGCCAGTGCTCGAACGGCACCTCGGCCGAGTCCTCGTGTGGCTTCACGCACCAACCGCCCACCCGGCCCGCGTCCGGGTTGACTGTGACGAACCGGTGGCACGGGCGGCACAACCTGAGCCCGTTCGCCGGGTTCCAGCCGCCGCCCTGAGACCGGTTCTTGCGGTGGTGCCAGTCCAGGCGGCCGCCGTTGCCGCACCGCTCGCAGCACTCCGACCGCGCTTCGAGCGCTTTCTTCCCGTCGTCCTCGGACCACTCCGCGCGGGCGTCCGCCTTCGAGCGACGGCGCGCCTTCAATGGCGCGGTGCGCTTCAGGCCAGCGCCGCGGGCGAGGAACCCGCGACGTCGCAACGGAGTCCGCCTAAGCATCGGTGCTGCCGATCTTCTGCAAGTGCTGTTGGAACTCCTCCAGCACCTCGGCCGGGGCGGTCCGGAACTCCCGCTCGCCGCGGCACCATTCGTGGAACGCGCCCGCGATGTCGGCCAGCCTCATCCGCTTCTTCTTGCCGACCGCGAGGATCAGGTTCCGAAGCTCCGCGGCCCGCTCCTCTGGGCTCAACGAACGCTTCTCAGCAGGCGCGGGCTCGGCGCGGGCGACCGTGTCGGCTGGTTCCTTCTTCCACAGGTCCAGCGCCACCCCGAGTCGCATCGCGGCGTTCCGGATCGCGTCGCCGATCAGCTCCTTCACCGCCGCGCGTTTGCCGGGTGCGTCGCCGTAGCCGATGACGGTCTTCCCGCCGACGGTCATCCGGATCCACAACCCGTTGCTGGCATCGAGGGCGGGCAGGCCGCGCTCGACGAGCGCGAACGGCTCCCACGACCAGCCCGGGTCGATCTCAAGCAGCCGCTCGGTGACGTGCGCGTGCCCGACGTAGTCGAGGTGGATGTGCTTGCCCAGGAACCCTTTGCACACCCGGCACTGCGAGGGTTTGTGCTCGCTGCACGCCCGGTCCGAGCACGCCTTGCAGGTGACGCGCGGCAGCTTCCCGATCTGGCTGTCCTCGAACGGGGCGCGCAGCTTGCCCAGCATCTCCGGAGTCACGAAGCATCGCCCCCGGCCTCGATCTCGCCGGCCGGGCGGGCGAGCAGTTCCAGCAGCGCCGCATCGGCGCGCACCAGCGCGACCACCGACTCCCAGCCGCCCTCGGCCGGAAGGCAAGACACGACCCCGTCCGGTTTACCGACCGACACGCCCGGGACGTCGAGCTCCCCGCCGGGCCCGGTCGGGACGCCGGTGGTCGCGGACATCCGCTCGACCCGCTTGCGCAGGTCCCGCGACACCACCGTCACCGACTTCACCAGGTGCGGCGCGTGCGTGTACAGCGCCTCGTGCACCTCCTGCTCCGACCCGACGACCCGGAACGCGTACTCGGTGTCGTCCGGGTAGTGCTTCGCCGCCCACGCCCCGAACGCGGTCTCGTCCCGCACCGACGCCGTCACCTTCGGGTCCGACTTGGACACCGTCCCCAGCTTCACCCCGTCCAACGGGGACACCACCGGCCAGCGAGCGCCCTTCGGCATCGCCTCCGCCTGCTCCGCGCGGGCCGCGTTGTAGGCGTCGTCGATCCGGTCCTTCAAGTGCTTCAGCGCCGCAACGCGCAGCGCCACCGTGTTCGGGTCGCTCACGAGGACACCGCCGCGTTGTCGTCTGACGTCCCGAACTCGCCGCCGGTCCAGATGTGCAGCAGGTTCTGGACCCTCCGATACGTGTCGCGCTCGTCCTCCGCGCTGCGCTTGTTGGACGGCGTCTCGTACTTCTCGACCAGCCGCACGGCCCGCTGTTCGTTCTTCTTCAGCTCGTCAGCGAAGGTGCTGATGTTCTGGCGCAGCAGCCGCAACTCGTTTTCTGCCTGGCTCACAGGGTTCCTCCAATGCGTCCGGCCCCAGCGTGCTGCGCGACGAGCCTCAGATAGGTGTTCTTGAACTGGTCGACGGTCGACGCGTGCGCGGCCGTGACCGCGTCCACGAACTCGGCGGAGCTGACGTACGGCTCGTCTTCCGGTGCCCGCGCGGTGATCCCGGCGTAGAAGTCCTCGACCCGGTGCACGAACACGCTGCGCCGGTCGATCTCCGCCAACTGGGCGCGCACCGCCGCTTCGTCGGCGGTCACCGGTTGATCACCTCACTGGCCGCGTCGGCGAGCGACTCCTTGAAACCGGCGAACATCGCGACCACGTTCCCGGCCGACTCCTCCAGCTGGCGGATCGCGCCGTGCACGTCCTCCGAGTTCTGCTGCAACCGGGCGTTGACCGCCGACTGGTCGCCGAGCAACGCCAGCACCTGCCCAGCCGATTCGGCCTGCGCCACGTGCAACTGCTCCGCCAGGCCCCTCACCTGCTCGGCCTGTCCGACCGGGACTGTCCCGCTGATGGCCATCAGCTGCGCGGCGATGTCCTGAAGGCTGCTCATGATCTGTTCGTTCCTTCCGAAAGGATGTGGGTGCGCACGGTCAGCGCGCGATGGCATGAAGCAAGTAGGGATTGGCGAATCCGACGGGCACGACGACCAGGCACACCGCGACAGCGGCAGCGAGGACAGCGCGCACGAGCGCTCGGCGGAGGAGGTTCACAGCGGCACCGACTCGACGTCAGCGGCCCACGCGCGCAACAGTCCGCCGAGTTCGTCGTCAGCGACGACCGCCTCCTCGACCTCGTCCCGTTTGCGGTAGGCGTGCCAGGCGAGCAGGAAAGCGCCGTACGCCAACACGATCAGCCCGGCCGCAATCGCGAGGAGCGTGCCGTCGCCGGTGATCCGGAAGCTGTGCGCCGGGCCGGTCTGCTCGACCAGCGCCGCCGGAGCGACGTACACCAGCACCGCGAGCGTGATCACGAGCAGCGCCGAGGCTGCGCGGCGCTTCACCGTTTCACCGCCGTGTCGTCCGGGCCGCACCGGCGGTTGCCCATCGTGCGGCAGTCCCAGCACGGCTCGTCCTCGTTGCACTGCACCGACACCGGGGCCCGTTCCGGCGTGCCGTGGACCGGCTTGCACCCGACCAAACCGG
Source organism: Amycolatopsis rubida (assembly GCF_900115345.1). Taxonomy (GTDB): domain Bacteria; phylum Actinomycetota; class Actinomycetes; order Mycobacteriales; family Pseudonocardiaceae; genus Amycolatopsis; species Amycolatopsis rubida. The sequence goes on from NZ_FOWC01000002.1 coordinate 522,181, forward strand.
CCAGGGCAGCGACCGCGGTGACAGCGACGATCCCGGCGAAACCCAGCCGCTCGCCGAGCGTCTGGAGCTTCCCCGACCTGCCGCCCTTCGGGTTCTCCTTGTTGCTCTGCTTCGGTTCCGGCGCGGTCTTCTCCGCCTTCTTCGGGCGCGGGGCCTCGGCCTCAACGACCTCGTCGATCCACATCGACGCTTCGCGGATCTTCTTCAGGAACGGCATCACTCGCACACCTCGACCTCGACGAGCCGGTGCGGACCGGCCTCGATCAGCGCCTGCCGCACCGCGCCCGTACGCGGGTTGACCGCGCACCGGTGGCACACCTCGACCGCGAACAACGGCTTGAGGTCCTCCCGATCCGGGTCGGGGTCGCCGCACACCCGCACCGTCGCCAGCTCCGGCCGCGCCGGAGCGCACCAGGTGCACGCGCCGGGCGTGAAATGCGGATCGATCATCACTCGCAGCGCGCCGTGCATCTGCTCGGCGACCGCCTCTATCTCCGCCACCCGGTCGCCGACCGGCGCGAGCAGTGCCCAGCTCGCCGGGGTCGCCTCAACCGGGCGGCGACGGCCGTGCAGCCACGCGCCGAGCGTCTGGCGGCATCGCTGCCGGGTAGTCTGTGCCGTGATCATCGGAGGTACCTCTCCTTTGGTTGGCCCGTCCCGCGTTGCACCGTGGGGCGGGCGTTTCTTCTTGGGTGGGGATCCGGCGGGCCGAGGTGCTGGGGTCACCCGGCCCGCCGGAAGTCAGGCAGCGAGCAGCAGCGGGCCGGAGCCGCCGAGCCGCTTGTGCAGCTCCTGCAAGCCCTTCACCGTCACGCGAACCTGCGGAGGATCGATCACGATCTCGCCGGTGCGCGGGTGCTTGTGCTTCTTCGGGATCGAGGCCAGGCGGCCGTTTTCGATCTGGTCCTGGTACGCCTCCCAACGACCGTGGCCGTTGCGGAAGAGCCAGCCCTGGCGGTGCATGTAGTCGAAGAGGCGATCCCGCCCCGTCTTGATCGACGGATCACGCGAAAGGATCTTCGCCGCGCCAGCGACGTCGAGGTCGCCCTCACCGGAGGCCAGGGTGTTCCATGCGTGCGCAGCCGGTTCCAGCTCGGCGTTACGACGGAGCGCCGCGACGTACCGCTCGGCCATCTCCAGCTCCGACATCGGCCGCTCCCGCGTGTCGACCACCCCGGTCTCCCGCAACTGGCGCAGGATCGCCTTCACCCGCGACTTCAGCGTCTTCGCCGACGGGAGCGTCGAACGGAAGATCAGCTCCCAGATCCCGTCCTCGAAGATGACGGAAACGCGCTGGTCGCCCCCAGGGGTACTCACGATCTGAGTACCCTTCTCGTCCTCGTCGAGGACGCGGACGGCGTTCGCCGCGTCGCGGTAGCCCATCGCCTTCGCGAACGGACCGGCCACCACGAACGCGCGGCCGTCCTCGGCGAGACCGAAGTGCTCGACCGCCAAGCCGTCACCGGCAGCGGTGAAGATGTCCAACTCGGACACTGTGATCTCCTTTCGACGGCTGGGGTTCAGGCGACGCGGCGGAGGTGCTTGCGGCAGCCGCACGCGGGCTCGCCAGGCATGCCGCGCATCCACGCCTCGACCGCGGCGCGGAGGACGGACCAGCGACCGCGACGCTTCTTCTGGTGGCCGTGTAGCTCGCCGCTTTCGAGCGCCTTGTAGACCGTCATCGGGTGCCGGTCGTACTCGGCGGCGACCTGGTGCGGGGTCATCCAGTCGCTCACGCCGCCACCCGCTTCGGGCCGGTCGACTTCTCCTGGTCCTGTCGCTTCGTCGGCCCGGTCGACTCTTCCTTCCGCTCGGTCTCCTTCGCACCGCGAGCGCCGCGGCGTCCGTCCCCGACGGTCTCGAGGACGATCTCGGTGACGGGAAGCGCGAGGCCGCGGGCGATCCGATGCGACATGTGCCGGGAGCACAGGTCGCTGTTGTTGCGGAGGTTGCGGAAGTAGCCGTCGGAGATCTCTTCACGGCCGGCGAACTCTTTCGGGGTGACCCCCAGTTCGGCGAGCCGCTCGTCGATTCGCGGGCCGTTCAATCGATCTGGCATGCGTAGAGACTCGCAGAACCTCGCAGAGGTGTCAAGCAGAACATCGCAGTTATACGTTGTCTTGCTTTCTTCTGCGAGTTTCTGTAGCTTCTGCGGCATGGCGAGACGAAGAACGGCAGGGAGCAGGCCCAGGTCGAGGGCTTCGCGCCGGTGTCAAGGTCTGCGATATTCTGCGCGAGTGACGCTCCGCCGGAAGGAACTCGGCGCGCTCGTTCGCAATGAACGAGTCCGCCGGGGCATGCGGTCCCAGCCCGCCCTCGCCAAGCGGGCAGGCATCAGCGCCCGCAGGGTCAGCGACGTGGAACGCGGCGAATATGCTGGCGCGAAGACTTTCGACGCGATCGAATCGGCACTCGACTGGCCGAAGCGGAGCATGCAGGCGTACCTCGATGGCGGTCCGGAGCCGACGGCGACAGCGCCGGAAGAACCGCGCCACGAGTGGTCCGCCTCCGAACGCGCCCGCATGCGAGACATGTCGATGGCCGAGGTGCAGGAGACTCACGACATTTTCCGGCGCCGGTCGGAATATCTGGCCGACGTGTGGCTGCGCGAGGTGATGCGCGTCAAAGCCGAGGCCGAGACCAAAATGGATAGTCAGCCGAACACGGAGCGTTAGCAACCACACTGGCCCCCAATCGAGGCACCTACCTGCGGCGTTACATGATTCGGCCGTTCAAGTGAACTGCCCGCTCGGCACATCGCAGGCTGTTAACGCACGCTCTGTGATCAGCGACGTATGGGCACATACGTTCGATTGCATTGACAATGCCTGCCTACAGGGGGCTGTTTTGATCCAGAAACCGCAGAGCTGGCGGCCATCCACCACGCTTCTCGCGACCTGCACCGCACTCGCGTTGACCGCAGCCCTGGTAGTGCTGCTGGTCCCCAACCTCGGCAACGACTCGACGCCGACCGCGCTCTTCGTCGCCGCGGCCAGCGCCGCGCTCGCATGGATCTGGCGCATGCACCTGCATCGCGTCGCAGCCGAGCAGCGTGCCGACGAAGCGCTAATCGCGAGGCTGCGCTGCGCCCACGACGAGGAACGCCGCCGAGAGGAGGAAGCGTTCCGCGAGATCACGAGGCACTTCGACGAAGGAGATCACTTGCATGGCATGGACTAGAACGGGTCGGTTCGAGCAGAGCGGGGGCATCGATGGCGTCCACTAGAAAGCTTCCGTCCGGCAGATACCAGGGTCGCTACCGCGACGCCGCTGGCGTCGACCAGTCGGCAGGCACATTCACCCAGGAAGCGCAAGCGCTGCGGGAGGCCGGACGCCGCGAGGCGGAGTCACGGGAGCCGGGTGCGCTCGACGTGAAGGGCGCGAAGATCCAGTGGGGCGCGTGGTTCGACCTGTGGCACGGCAGCCGATCGCTGGCGTTCGCGACGGATGAGAACTACCGGTCCATCGCTGGCAACTGGCTGATGAAGGAGTGGTCGACCACGAGACTGGCGGACATCACCCCGATGTCCATCGAACGCTGGAAGAAGAAGCTGACGACCCCGAAGAAACGGGGCGAGAAGCCGCCGTGCCCGCCGTGGACGTTCCGGTCTGCGCTGATGCTGCTGAAGACGAGCCTGAACGCGGCTGTCGACGACAAGCGTCTGGCGTCCAGTCCGGCGAAGAGCGTCGAGTACCCGGATCTGCCGCAGGGCCTTGAGCGGTACCTGACTCCGGACGAGGTGGACGCGATCACGTGGGCGCTGGACGGCCCGAACGCGCTGCTCGTGCGACTCGGGGTGGAGACGGGTCTGCGGTTCGGGGAGATCGCGGGGCTGCACTGGCACCGCCTCGACCTGAAACGCGGCGCGATCAGGGTGGTGGAGAAGTTCGATCAGAAGTCCTACATGATCGACCCGGTGCCGAAGGACAAGGAGGAGCGCACCGTCCCGCTGCCGTCGGATCTTGTCGGGAAGCTGATCGCCCACCGGGACCACACCGAGCAGCGCGCGACGTGCGGGCTGGTGCACCGGGTCGGCGAATGCCAGGGCGACATCCTCTTCCGCGGCGCGCGCGGCGCGCCGTTGAAGTCGAACGACTGGGGCAAGACGATCTGGCGGAAGGCCCTCGACCGCGCGGGCATCGAGGGCCGGGTGCGGCCGCACGACATGCGACACACCTACGCCTCGTGGCTGATCCAGGAGGGCGTGTCGCTGCCGGAGATCGCGCGCGTCATGGGGCACTCGGACGTCGAGGTGACCCAGCGGTACGCGCACCTGAGCGACGACGGTTTCGAGACCGTTCGGACCGCGCTTGAGCGACGAACCGGGCAATCCCCGACGGACGAACCGGACCCGTCAGCGGATGTGGCCGCTCTGGCTCGGCGGCTCGCCGCCGTGGAGACCGCACTGGCGGAACTGACCGCGGGGCGTGCCACACCGTTTGCCACAGGCGCGGGCTTAACCGGGCTTATTCCGGCTGATTCGATGATCACCGAACAAGCCGTCTGACCTGCGCGGGAACACACAAACTTAGGCATGATTACCGAGGCTGATTCCCGGGAACCTAGGTCCGTGCCAGTGAGAGTTCGAGTCTCTCCGGCCCCACCCCGGCCGCCACCCCCGCACCTTCAGCGCGCCCCCGTGCCCAGTGGGCTTTGGCTGTCCGGGAGGGGGAGACCCTGAGGGAATCTGATTCCCTCAGGGTTCCCTCACGGACATCTCAGTCGTTGGTGCGCGGAGCCGGGTCAGCACAGCGTCAATCGCAGGCAACCCCGCCGCGCGCAGCGCTCGCCCGCGAAGCCAGCTGCTCCCGTGCCCGCGTCAACGCAGCGATCCGCTCGTCCAAAACCGCCAACCGCCGATCCACCAGCGCCACCGCGCTCGAGGACAGCCGCCGTGCGGGCAGGTCTCCCTGCAGGCACGAGCCCAACGGCCGGATGTCTTCCATCGTGAGCCCCGAGTCGAGCAGGTAGCGGATGTTCGCCACCCGCTCGATCGCGGACTCGTCGTAGTGCCGGTACCCGTTGCGGGAGCGGGCCGCGGTCAGCAAGCCCTGCTCCTCGTAGAACCTCAGCGCCCTGGTCGTCACGCCGGTGGCCTTCGCCAGCTCTCCGATCCGCACCGACCCGAGCGTACGCCGCTAAGCGATCACTGCGCCGCCGTCGACGGGCATCACGACGCCGGTGATGTACTCCGCTCCGGGGCTGGCGAGCTGCACGATCCAGTGCGCGACTTCTTCCGGACGGGCCAGCCGCCCCAGCGGCACCATTTCCCGCAGCATTTCGTGCTGCGCCTGGGATTGTTCGGCAGTCAGGCCCTCGCGGGCGTAGATCTCGGTGGCGACCGGGCCGGGTGCTACCGCGGTGACGCGGATGCCGCGCGGGGCGAGTTGCACTGCCCAGCTTCGGGTCAGCGACTCCAGCGCGGCTTTCGTCGCCGCGTAGAACTCCCGGCCGGCCATCGGCCAGCCGCGCTGGCCGATCGCGGTCGTCACGTTGACCACCACACCCTCGCTCAGGTGCGGCAGCGCGGCCTGCACCAGATGGACCGGCGCGAGCAGGTTCGTCGCCACCACCCCGTCGAACGCGCCGGGCTTGATTTCGCCCAGCGCGGCCGGTTCGACGATGCCGGCGTTGTTCACCAGCACGTCGATCCGGCCGAATTCGGCAAGCGTCGCAGCGATAATCGTCTCCGCGGCACCAGCCTCGGTGATGTCGGCGGCGAACGGGCGGATCCGCGAGAAGCCCTCCGCGGTTTCGGCGAGCCGCTCCGCGGTGCGGCCGACGACGAGGACGTTCGCGCCTCGCCGGGCGAACTCGCGCGCGGTGACCTGTCCGATGCCCGTTCCGCCGCCGGTGACGATCACGGCCTTGCCTTCAAACTGTCCTTCACTCATGTCATCCGACGCTAAACATTGCCGTATGCGTGAAGGTCAAGCCGCTCAGCGCACGCGGTCGTAAACCAGGGCCACTTCGCCGAGGTCTCCGGTCTCCTGGTACGCGACTGTCCACTTAGTACCCGGAAGGCCGTCGTCGAACAGCCGCGGGCCGCCGCCGGCGATCTGCGGGCAGATGGTCAGGTACAGCCGGTCGACCAGGTCCTCGGCCAGCAGCGCCTTGATCACGCTGACGCTGCTGTTGACCAGGATGTCGCCCTCGCCGTCGGCCTTCAGCGAGGCGACGACCTCGGCGGCGGGCGCGTTCACGATGCGCGTGCGCTCCCACGGCGACTCGGCGAGCGTGCTCGACAGGACCACCTTTTCCGTGTCCACCAGCCATTTCGCGTAGCCGCGGTCGCGCGGGTCGGCGTTTTCGTCGGCGGCGACGGCCGGCCAGAAGCCGAGGAAGCCTTCCGCGCTGCGGCGGCCGAGCAGCGCGGTCGTCGCGTTCGCCCAGATGCGGCTCATCTGGTTGCGGGCGGTTTCGGTGGTCATGTACGGGATGATCGCGCTCATGTCGCCGGGGCCTTCCGGGCCGTGGCAGCGGCCGTCGAGGGTCAGGGCGAGGTTGGCGGTGACCCGACGCTCGGTCATGACTGGGTGTCCTTTCGAGTGATGACTTCGGTGAGATGGTCGAGGACCTGTCCCCAGCCGGTTTCGATTCCGGCGACGGCGGACACGGCCCCGGCCGTCGTCGCACTGATCTCCAGCCCCAGCCGCAGCCGGGTGCCGCCGTTCGCGGCGGCGGCGAGGGCGAGGTCGTAGTGGCCGCTGAACGCGACGGCTCCGGCCGTGTCCAGCACCGACAGGTCGAACACGAGCCGCTCGGTTTCGCTAGCGGCCCGGACCTGCCCTTCCGAGCGGTAAGTGCCTTCGGCGTCGCGGTAGGCGAGAACGACACGCCCGCCCGGCTCCGGTTCGAGGACACACTCGGTGACAGTCAGGGACGGCGGGACCCACCACGACGCCAGCAGCCCGGCGTCCGTCCAGTGCCGCCAAACCGTTTCCGGCGGCACCGGCAGCTCGCGCTCGAAGGAGAACGCGCGGCCGTCAGCCCAGCGATCCTCGTCCGCAGCCGCGGTTTCGGCTTCGATCGCCGCGCGGTAACGGTCGAGCACGTCGCGCTCCCCCGCATGCGCCTCGATCGTCGCGGCCAACTTGTGGAGCTGGCCCGCGAACTCCCGCAGCGGAGCCGCTTCGGCCGCGTAGACCCGCCGCTGCCCGAGCGGGGCCATGGTGACCAGGCCGGCGCGGGCAAGGGCCTGCAGGTGCTTGGTCGTCTGCGGCTGCCGCAGCCCAGTCAGCTCAACCAGTTCGCCGACCGATCGCGGCCGCTGCGCGAGCAGTTCGACCAGCTGCCACCTGGTGGTGTCTGCGAGTGCTGAGGCGATCCCGTCCATACCGCAAAGTATTCATCACATCGAATATTCGCGTCAAGGAATTCTTCTTACCTCGGCAGCAGCCGGGCGGCGAGGTTGCGGACCGCCAGGCCCCGTTTCGTGCGCGGGACCAGCATCGAAGCCGCCACCTGAACCCCGCGCTGCTTGGGCTTCACGCGCGCTCGATGGGCCGCCTCGTAGCGCGCGAACGCCTCGGCGGGGGCACCGTCCGCAAGCGCCGCGGCGAGGGTGTGCGCCCCGACGATCGCGAGACTGGAACCGTCGCCGAGCAGCGAGACGCAGGACGCGGCGTCGCCGACCAGCGCGACCCGGCCGCGGTGCCACGTCGGCGGATCGACCACGGCGACCGCGTCGAAGAACACGTCGTCGGCTGCTTCGAAGCGGGCCAGCAACTCCGGGACTCGCCAGCCGAGACCGCGATAGGCGGCGGACACGATTTCCTTGCCCTGCCCGGAGTCGGGCGCGCGGAAGATGAACGCGACCCCGGAATTGCCCCGCACCGGATGGATCGCCACGAGCCTGCCGGGGGTGTTCAGCAGGACCACGTCCTCCGGATAGCCGGACGGCTCGCCGAGTGACACCGTCCCGACATACAGCCCGGCGTGCCGGACGAACTTCTCCTCGACGCCGAACACGAGCCGCCGCACCGCCGAGTGCACCCCGTCCGCGCCGATCACCAGGTCAAACCGGCGCGGAGCAGCGTGCTCGAAGGTCACGTCGACCCCGCCGTCGTCCTGCTGCAACGCGGTGACGGTGTCGCCGAAGAGAATCTCCGCGTCGTCGCGCGCCGATTCGTACAGTGCGGAGGCGAGGTCGGCTCGCGGGACCTCGATTTCTTTGCGCACCGCCATTCGCACTGTGGTCACCGAACGCCCGCGCGCGTTGAGCACTCGCAGCCGCTTCGCGTGCGTCGCGACTTCGCGCAGCCGCGGCACGACACCCATCGCGTCGGCCACCTCCATCGCGCCCGCGCGGACGTCCACCGGGTTGCCGCTGCTGCGCTGCCCAGTCGCCCGTTCCACGACGGTCGGCCGGAAACCGTTGCGCGCCAGCCAGAACGCGAGGGTCGAGCCAGCGATCCCGGCACCGCACACGAGCACGTCACGAGTCATGCGTCCGAATATAACCGCACTCAGTGCAGATTTGCAATGAGTGCCGGTTTGCACTCGATGCCGTATACTTGCGCCATGTCGCTCCGTGAACGCAAGCGCGCCCGCACGCGCCAGGCCCTGATCGACGCGGCCATGGACCTCTTCGAGCGCAACGGCTACGACGAGACGACAATCGCTGACATCGCCGCCGCCGCCGAGATCGGCACGCGCACGTTCTTCAGCTACTTCGCCAGCAAGGAAGAACTGCTGTTCCCGGACGCCGAGAGCCGGGTGCAGGCGTTGCTCCAGGCTCTCGCGAACCGCGCCCCGGACGACCGGCCGATCGACCTGCTGGTCCGCGTCCTCGCCGACGGCGGCGAGGTCAGCAACGACATCATCGGCAAGCTGACCCCGTTGCGGATGCGGCTGCTCCAGACCGTGCCCGCCATCCAGGGCCGGGCGCTGCAGATCCAGTTCAACGCCGAGCGCCGGATCGCCGAAATCCTCGCCGAAGCCTTTCCCGAAGAACTCGACGACCTCACCGCCCGCACGTTGACCGGCGCGTTCGCCGGCGCGGTGCGCGGAGCGTCGCAGGCCATGCTCGACCGCACCGGCGAGCTGCCTCCCGAGCAGCGAGCCGAAGCGACCCGGCAGGCCATCGTGACGACGCTCGCGCCGCTGCTCAAGCGTGACTGACGTGCTCCGCGCACAGGCACGCCACCGCGGTGTCGATCCACTCGCGGCCTTCCCACTCCGGATGCCGTTTGATCAGCTCCTCCCGCACCTCCGCGATCACGGTCGCCTCGTCCATCGCGGCATCGCGGCGGCGCCAGGTCTCGTCGCGCAGCAGTTCGAGGTAGGCGCGCAGGTCGTCGAGCAGTTCCGGACCGCTGATGTCGCCGTGGCCGGGCACGACGATTTCGGGTCGCTGCCGCGACAGCTTCCGCATGACCTCGATCCAGCGGATCCCGGACACGTCGGTGTCGTGCGGCGGGAACCACGGGAAGATCGCGAACTGGCCGGTCTCGGCGAGGTCGCCGGTGAACAGGACGCCCGCGTCCGGGACCGTGACGACCTGGTCGCCCTTGCTGTGCGCGCGGCCGGTGGCGCGCAGCTGCACGACGCGACCGCCGAGGTCGAGGTCGTGCGATGAGTCGTAGACGAGGTCCGGGGCCGGCAGTTCGACACCGTCGAGCTGCCGCGCGACCGGCTCCCCCAGACCGCTGAACATCTGCAGGTAACCGGGGCCTTTCGCGGCGAGGTCGGTCGCCTGCGCGCGGTTGACCAGGTAGGTCGCGGCACCGGAGAAGGTCTGCGCGCCGAACGCGTGCTCGGGGTGGAAATGCGTGGTGGTCAAGTAAATCCGGCGGCCGCGCGCGTACTCGGTGGCGAACTTCAGCACGGTTTCCGCGTTGCGCGGTCCCATGCCGGTCTCGACGACGAGCACGGAATGCGTCCCGCCGATGACGCCGACGTTCGGCACCAGCTGCACGCCCTGGTTCGGGACCACGACGAGGTCGCGGGCGAGTTCGCGCACCTGGGAGGTCTGCACGACGGGATCGGGATACGGGTAGTCGGCCATCGCCGGGGCTCCTCGGAAAGCACGGAATCAGTGACGGTTCCAGTCCAGCGCCGCGCCCGCGCGGTGTCCAAGACCGATCCGCTTTTCCCAATACCGCACGGGTATTGTCGCTGGTTGTGGATCTCCGTTCACTCCGGTACTTCGTCGCGGTCGCCGAGGAACGCCACTTCGGCCGGGCGGCGGCGCGGCTGCACATGACCCAGCCGCCGCTGAGCCGCGCGATCAAACAGCTCGAAACCGGCCTCGGCGCGATTCTGCTGGAGCGTTCCCCGTCCGGAGTCACGCTCACCGCCGCCGGAACCGCGCTCTACGACGAGGCCCGCACTCTGCTCGCGGGAGCAGACCAGGCCCGCGCGCGGGTCGCCGCGGCCGCCGGGCCGGGAACGCTCACGCTCGGCACCCTCGCCGACAGCTCGGAACCGGTCGGGATCCGGCTCGCCGGCGAGTTCCGCGAACGGCATCCGGGCGTCCGGATCAGCGTCCGCGAGTCCGATCTCACCGATCCGGCCACCGGCCTGCGCGCCGGGCTCGTGGACGTCGCGCTGACCCGGATTCCGTTCGACACCACCGGAATCCGCACGCACGTGCTGCGCTCCGACCCGATGGGCGTCGTCCTGCGCGCGGATGATCCGCTGGCCGGACGCGCCGAGGTGCGCCGGGAGGAACTCGCCGACCGGGCGTGGTTCCGGTTCCCGGACGGCACCGACCCGCGGTGGCGGGAGTTCTGGAGCGGCGGCACCGGCGGCCCGGTCGTGCGGACCGTGCACGAATGCCTGCAAGCCGTGCTGTGGAACGGAACCGTCGGGCTCGCCCCGCTCGCGCACTCGTTTCCCGAGGGCGTCACGACGGTCCCGCTCGCCGGCTGCCCGCCGAGCCGGCTCGTGGTCGCCTGGCGCGAGGACTCGACGCCGCCGCTGGTCCGCTCGTTCGTCGAACTCGCCGTGCGCATCGCCGGGCGCGACGGCCGCGAAACCCCCGCGAACCCGTAGGCTGGGCCCGGACATCGGGGAGGTGCAGGCGGTGCCGGAACGCAATCCGCTGCGGATCCTGCGCAAATGCGCGGACTGGTTCGAAAACCGCGGCGTGTACATCCCCGGCGAGGAAAGCCGCGCGGTCGACCCGGTGCGCGACTTCGGCTGGCTCATGGTCGCCTGGGGCGCGGGGGTCGCGGTGTTCATCCTGTTGTTCGCGTTCGCGGTCTGAATCCCTACCTGCGACTGTTGACATCGGGGTGATGACTGTCACCCGGAGTGCTCTTTCGATCACGGATCGGCCACGGGTGTACACCAGGTCCGCGTCTTCCGCACCGTGACGGCATTACTGCCGCCAGAGTGGAGCGGGTCCGCCCGGCAACTACGCCGAACGGCACACCGCCCCACCCCGACTGGAGTACCCCCGCGATGGCGCCCCCGCGCACCCCGAAACTGCTGGTGACCGCCTGCCTGCTGTTCTCCGTGGCAGCCTGTGGCGGCGTCAACGCTCGGGAAGGCTCCGCCGCGCTGGGCGTCGGCAACCCGGCGGCGCAGCCCGCGGCCGAGCAAGCCTCCGGCGACCTGCAGTTCGGCGCCAACCACCGCTTCGCCAGCGGGATCACGGTCTCGCTGTCGGCTCCGCAGTCCTTCCAGCCGAGCCCGGCGGCGTACCCGCGCAGTGCCCGCGCGGCGGCGTTCTACATCCAGGTCACGAACAACGGCACCGACCCGTACCGGGTTTCCGGGCTCTCGGTCACCGCGACGGTCGCCGGGAAGCCGGCGAAGCAGGTCGTGGACGCCACGCAGGGGCTTGGCGGCGTTTCCGACGCGGGAAAGGACCTGATGCCGGGCCGGTCTACGCAGGTCACGCTCGCTTTCGCGGTGCCTGCGGGCAGCGCCCGGATGGCGGTGCGGGTGCGGCCGAGCACGGGCGAGCCCGCCGTCGTCACCTATTGCGGAGACGCCTGAATTACTCTCGTCCCCATGACCGACCAGCGACTTGCCGTGGGCGACGAAGCGCCCGGATTCACCCTGCCGGACAGCACCGGCAAGAACGTCTCGCTCAGCGACTTCCGGGGCCAGGCCGTGGTGGTGTACTTCTACCCGGCCGCGGGCACGCCGGGGTGCACCAAGCAGGCTTGCGATTTCCGGGACAGTCTCGCGGAACTGAATGACGCGGGGTATCAGGTGCTGGGAATTTCGCCGGACAAGCCGGAGAAGCTGGCCAAGTTCGTCGAGGCGGAGAAGCTGACGTTCCCGCTGCTGTCCGATGTGGACAAGGAAGTGCTGTCCGCGTGGGGAGCGTTCGGGGAGAAGAAGAATTACGGAAGGATCGTGCAGGGGGTGATCCGGTCCACGTTCATTGTGGACGCGGACGGGAAGATCGCCAAGGCCGCCTACAACGTGCGGGCGACTGGGCATGTGGCGAAGTTGATCCGGGATCTGGGGATTTCCGCCTGAATGAGTTCCCGAAGCGCGGAGAGGCCGGGCTGGTCTCTCCGCGCGATCGGTCAGCGACGCACCGGATAGCGCAGGTGCAGTACCCGGTCGCCCTGGACCACCTCGGGGTTCTCCAAGAGGTGCTGTGCGTTGACTGAGCCGAAGTAGCGTTTGCCGGATCCGAAGACCACCGGCACCACGTCCATGCGCACCTCGTCAACCAGGCCCGCGGCTAATGCTTGGCCGCCGACGTCGCCAGCGGCGATCTCCATGATGCGGTCGCCTGCCAGCTCTTGTGCTTTGGCCACGGCTGCCTTGACGCCGTCGACGAAGTGGAACGGCGCCGTGGGGTCCCAGCCTTCGGGCGCTGGGCGGTGGGTCACGACGACCACGTGGTCGATTCCGCTCGGCGGCTTTCCATCCCAGCCGTCGGTCAGGTCGAAGACGTGGCGGCCCGCGACGGTCACCCCTATTTGGTCCCAGTACGCACGGGTGTAGTCGTACGAGGCCTGCGACACCTTCAGCACGCCACTCTCGTCCAGCGGGACGTCGCCGCTGGTCAGCCACTCGAACAGCGGACCGGGCTGGTCGTTTTCATCGGCGATGAAGCCGTCCGCCGACACTGAGCTGTACATGACGACCTTGCCCACGGGGGTTCTCCTCTGCTTCGGATGGCCCCAAACTAGCGGGTCGCGCGCGGTCGCTCTTGTAAGAAATCAATCGGCGGGCAGCGGCCAGCCGTCCAGGGTGTGGCCGGGATGTTCGCGCAGGAACCGCCGCCGGACTTCGAGGTATCGGGTCGGCGTGAAGCCGGTGAACGCCCGGAACTCGTGGCCGAAGTGGGCTTGGTCGAAGTAGCCCGCGCGACCGGCGAGGTCGCCCCAGTCGATCGGTCCGGCCGGGTCGATCGCGAACACGGTGGCGGTGAAGCGGTGCGTGCGGGCCAGCCGCTTCGGGGTGACGCCGACGAGTGCTTTGAACCGTTGTGCCAGGTGGGTGCTGCTGACCCCGGCTGCCTCGCTCAAGCCGCCGATCGCCACCGCGCCACGAGTGGCCGCGATGATGCTGCTCATCTGGCGGACCAGGCCCAACCCCGTGGTTTCGGTCAGCCGTCGCATCAGCTCGGCTTCGAGGAGTGCCAGCATTTCGTGCGGTCCGGTGGCCGCGGCCAGCCGGTCTCGCAGTGCGGCGATGGCGGGTCGGCCCCAGACCTGTTCAATCGTCACCGGCCGGTCGCACAGTTCGGCGGCGGGCATCGGCAGGAAGGGCGCCAGCCCCCACGGTTTGAAGTGCACGCCGACGGAGCGGGTCCCGGGCGGATAGCCGAATTCGTAGGCGCGGGTCGGCATGGTGATCACGCAGCCGTCGGCGTACTCGGCTGTCTCGAGACCGGTGCGGATCCGGAACGGTGCCCCGAGATTGACGATGAGCAACGCCGACGGTGCCGGCGGCAGCGTCAGCCGGGCGTACGGCGGCGTGCCCGCCAGGTAGTAGAGGTCGTCGATCAGGCCGTCCAGCGGCGGTCGCGGCGCCTGGGACACGTACTCCACGCAGCCAGCATTGCCTAGAGCCGCCAGCCAGCGCTACTCACGGGGGAAGCGCAGGGTGAAGGTGGTGCCGCGCCCGGGAGTGCTGGCGGCGGTGATTTCGCCGCCGTGGGCTTCGGCTAGTTTGCGGACGATTGCCAGGCCTAGACCGCTGCCGCCGGACACTCGGCTGCGGGAGGGATCCGCGCGCCAGAAACGGTCGAAAACCCGGGGCAGATCTTCGGGAGCGATGCCGGTTCCAGTGTCGGTTACTTCGAAAATTGCGTCGTTTCCGACCTGCCTCGCGGTGACGGTAACCGAGCCGCCGGGCGGGGTGTGGCGGATCGCGTTCGAGACCAGGTTGTCCAGTGCTTGGCGCAAGCGCACGGGATCCGCGGTGATGGCGGGGTTTTCCATGGGCGGGACGGACAAGCGGACGTCGGCGGATTCGGCGCGCGGGGCATGCGCGGCGGCGAGGTGGGCCAGCAGGGTGTTGGCGTCGACGGGTTCGGGGTGGACGCGCAGCGCACCAGCGTCGGCCAGGGCCAGGTCTTGCAGGTCGTCCACGATGTGCTGCAGGTGGACCGCCTCCTCCAGCAGGGAGGCGACCAGGTCGTCGTCGAGCTGGCTGATGCCGTCCTGGGCGGCTTCCAGCCAGCCTCTGATGGTGGAAAGCGGAGTGCGCAGTTCGTGCGCGACGTCGCTGACCATCGCCTTGCGGGCGTTCTCCAGCTCTTCCCTCGCCCGCGCCATCTCGTTGAACGCGGTGGCCAGGCGGGCGATCTCGTCCTTGCCTTTGACGCGGACCCGGGCACCCGTCTCGCCTGCCTTCAGGCGCTGGGCCGCGCCGGTCAACGCGCGCAGCGGGCGGATCAGGCGGATCGACGCCAATGCGGTGACGATGACCGTCAGCAGGAGGATCGCGGCGGTGACGGCGACCAGTTTCGTGCGGTTTTCCGCGGAGAGGGTGAAGCCGGTCGGTGGCTGGTCGGTGCCCTTTTCGGTGATGTAGAGCCAGGCCGCGGGGGCTACGTAGGGGGTCAGCTGCTCTTTGCGAGCTGACGTTACGCAGTTGGTGATGGTCTGGTCGGTGGCTTGGACGACGGGACCGTCGAAGGTCCACAAGAGACCCAGTTTGGCTACCGGGACGGTGCTGTCGTTCCGGCCGAGACAGGCGTCGATCAGGCCGGACAGCTTGTTCAACGCGGCTCGCTCGGTCTCGGTGGGGCGCTCCAGCAGAGCGGTGCCGCATTGGGCGGTGCCCGCGGGCGCGATCACCCTCGGGTGGCCGCTCGGGGAGACTTCCAGGCTGCCCAAGCCGGTTCTGCGCTGGGTGCAGGACAGGACCTTGCCCGCGATTTCCTGGAGCTCTTCGCGTTCGTCGGCGGGGAGCCGGTAGGGGCCGACCGCGTCCGGGTCGATGCGGTCCGGGGTGGATTTGATGCCCAGCCGGGTGTCGACCGCCAGCGGGTCGATGACGGCGGACGGCTGCGGCGGGAGTTTGCCCGGGTGCTGTTCCGAACTGGCGATCAGCTTCCCCTGCGGGGTGGTCAGGACGATTTGGCGGCCGGTTTTCTCCGCGTAGTCGTCGATCGTCTTGGTCGCGCCGGACCACGCGGGATGAGTCGCCGCGTACGAGAGGAGGGCCTGGTAGATCGTGCCGTCGTCGGCGAAGAGCTGGCCTTGTTCCCGTTCGATGGCACCGGAAGTGGTCCGGGAGGCCAGCCAGGCGGTGGCGGCGATGGCGCACACCGCGATGGCGGCGGTTACCGCGAAGAGGCGGAAGAGAAGGCTACGGGGCATCGGACTTCGCGGTCAGTTTGTAGCCAACGCCGTAAACCGTCAGGAGCTTCGCGGGTTTTCTGGGATTGGCTTCGATTTTCTTTCGGAGATTCATGACGTGCACGTCAATGGCGCGCTGAGTGATGTAGCGGTCGAAGCCGTGCAGATGTTCCAGCAGTTGCGCCCTGGTGAAAACCTGGTCCGGACGAGCGGCCATGATCTCCAGGATCCGGAATTCTCCCGGAGTCGTTTCGACCGGGTTTCCGCTTACCGCGACCTCGTGCCTTTCCTTGTCGACGGTCAGGGTGCCGACTTTGATCGGACCGTCGCTGGCCGAGTTCGTTCTCCGCAGCAGGGTCCGGACCCGCGCCATGAGTTCGCGCGGGCTGTAGGGCTTGGTGACGTAATCGTCCGCGCCCAGGTCGAGGCCCTGGAGCAGGTCGTCCTCGGTCGAGCGGGCCGTGAGCATGAGGATCGGCAGGTCGGACGAGGCCCGGATGGTCCGGCAGACGGTCAGGCCGTTCATGCCCGGGAGCATGACGTCCAGGATCAGGAGATCGGGTTCCGCCGTGCGGATTTCCGCCAGTGCGGCCTCGCCGGTGGGCGCGACGAGCACGGTGTGCTGCTCGTGTTCCAGGTAGCGGCGGACCAGTTCCGCTTGTTTGGGATCGTCTTCGGCAAGGACGATATGGGCGCACATGCTTGCCGAGACTAGCCGCAGGCCTGCCCCGAAGCCACCAGTGCGGCCCCGGGGCAGGCGCGGCAGTTATGCGTCGGCCAGTTTCCGCAAGGCAGGCAGAAGTGCGCGCAATGCCTTTCCACGGTGCGAAACGGCGTCTTTTTCCGCCGGGGCCAGTTCCGCGCTGGTTTTCGTTTCGTTTTCCGGCACGAAGATCGGGTCGTAGCCGAAACCGTTGGTTCCGCGCTTTTCCCGCGTCAGCGTGCCGCGCCAGTCGCCGCGGACCGTGCTGGTCTCGCCGGAGGGAAGGGCCAGTACGGCGGCGCAGACGAAGGCCGCGCCCCGGCGCTCGTCCGGGGTGTCGGTCAACTGCGCCAGCACCAGGTTCAGGTTCGCTTCGTCGTCGCCGTGCTTGCCGGACCAGCGGGCCGACAGGACGCCGGGCATGCCGTTCAACGCGTCCACGGTCAGGCCCGAATCGTCCGCGATGGCGGGCAACCCGGTGGCGGCCACCGCGTCGCGCGCTTTGGCCGCGGCGTTGCCCTCGAAGTCGGGGGCGGTTTCCGGAGCTTCCGGGAACTCCTCGACGTCGTTCAGGCCGAGCACCTCGATGCCCTGAATGCCTTCCGCCTCCAGGATCCGGCGCAACTCGCCCAGTTTCTTCGCGTTCCGGGTGGCCAGCAGCAGCTTGGTCACTTCTGGCCCTTCTTCCGGTCCGGACGCGGTTCCGGCAGCTCGCCCGGGTACGGCAGCGCCAGCGCTTCGTTCTGCAGCCGGGTCAGTTCCGCGCAGCCGGCCAGCGCCAGGTCGAGCATGGTGTCCAAAGTGGACCGAGCGAAGGTGGCTCCTTCACCGGTGCCCTGCACCTCGATGAGGGTCCCGGCGTCGGTGGCGACCACGTTCATGTCGACCTCGGCGCGCGAGTCCTCCTCATACGGCAGGTCGAGGCGCACCCGGCCGTCCACGACGCCGACGCTCACCGCGGCCACCGAGGACGACAGCGGCTGCGGGTCGTTGAGCCGGTTCGCCGCGCCCAGCCAGGTGATCGCGTCCGCCAGTGCCACATACCCGCCGGTGACCGCGGCGGTGCGGGTGCCGCCGTCCGCCTGGATCACGTCGCAGTCGATGACGATCGTGTTCTCGCCGAGCGCGGCCAAGTCGATGCACGCGCGCAGGGAGCGGCCGATCAGCCGGGAGATCTCGTGCGTCCGGCCGCCGATCCGGCCCTTGACCGCTTCGCGGTCGCTGCGGGTGTTGGTCGCGGACGGGAGCATCGCGTACTCCGCGGTCACCCAGCCGAGACCGGACCCGGCACGCCAGCGCGGCACGCCCTCGGTCACGCTCGCCGCGCACAGCACCCTGGTGTTGCCGAACTCGACGAGCACCGACCCGGCAGGCCACTTCTGGAACCCGCGGGTGAGCTTCACTTCGCGGAGCTGGTCGTCGTTCCTGCCATCTTTTCTCACCACGGGGAGCACTCTAGGACCTACCTCTGACACTTTCGCGATCAGAGGTCGTAGACCGCGCCCTGCGTCACCAGCTCGGCGTCCGGGAACACCGCTTTGGCCTCGGCCAGGACAGCGTTCCGGTCCGTCCACGGCGCGACATGAGTCAGCAGCAGACGGCCGACACCGGCTTCCTTGGCCAGTTCTCCTGCTTCTTTCCCGGAGAGGTGCACGCCTTCCGGACGGTCGGCAGCATCGGTCCAGGACGCTTCGGAAAGCAGAACATCGACACCGTCGGCCAGTTCGCCGAGGCCGCGGCACAGTCCGGTGTCGCCGGTGTACGCGAGGATGGCGCCGCCGTACGCGATGCGTAGGCCGAATGCAGGCGTCGGGTGGTACACAGCAACAGCGGTCACGTCGAAGGGACCGATCTCAATCATCTCTTCGCGCAACTCATGGAACTCGTAGACGTCCGACAGATCCACAGCGGCTCGCTCAGCCGCGTCGGCCGCGTACGCGTGCGCGAGGCGCGAAGGCGCGTCTGCTGGTGCGTACAGCGGCAACCGTTTCGGCCGCGCGGGGTACGGCGGCGCGGGGTGGTAGCGGCGAAGCACCGTCAGGGAGTTGACGTCGGCGCAGTGGTCGGCGTGCAGGTGCGAAAGGAGCAGCGCGTCCAGGTCGAACGGGTCCAGCACGGTCTGCAATTGGGCGAACGCGCCCGAGCCCAGCTCAAGACCGAGCCGGTAGCCCTCCGCCTCCAGGAGGTACCCGGACGCGGCTGCGTTCGGCCCGGGGATGCTGCCCGAACACCCGAGGATCGTCAGTCGCACCCCGTCAGCCTATAATCCGGCCACAGTCACGGCCTCATGACTTCGCTGCAACGGTTACGTACCGCTTCAGCGTCGGCCTGCTTTTGGTCGAATTGGCACCTGTGCTCAGCGGTGCCGCGGCGTCACGCGCTCACCGGGTCCAGCGCACCCGGCGCGAAGCCCATGAACCGCTGCGCCAAGCGGGCGAACGGCTCCGGCGAACCGGTGGCGAGGAACTCGTGTTTCGGCGGCTCGTCGCGTTCGGCGAGCAGGTCGAGTTCAGTCAGCACGCGGTAGAGGTCCTTGGCGGTTTCGTCGGCGCTGGAAACGAGCGTGACGTCCTGTCCCATCACGATCTGCAGCACGCCGGA
Organism: Amycolatopsis rubida; assembly: GCF_900115345.1. GTDB lineage: Bacteria > Actinomycetota > Actinomycetes > Mycobacteriales > Pseudonocardiaceae > Amycolatopsis > Amycolatopsis rubida. Next base: position 541,214 of record NZ_FOWC01000002.1, read on the forward strand.
CAACAGCGGATAGTGCGTGCAGCCGAGGATGAGTGTGTCGACTTCGGCTTCGAGCAACGGCTGCAGATAACCCTGTGCCAGACCGAGGATCTGTCGGCCGGTCGTGATGCCGCGCTCCACGAAGTCGACGAAGCGCGGGCAAGCGACGCTAGTGAGGCGTACGTCGGGCGCGGCGGCGAAGGCGTCGTCGTACGCCCTCGAACGCACTGTGCCCTCGGTGCCAATCAGACCGACGCGTCCGCTGTGCGTCGCGACTGCGGCTCGCCGCGCGGCTGGAAGGACCACTTCGATGACAGGTACGTCGTAGCGTTCGCGCGCGTCGCGAAGGCAGGCCGCCGACGCGGTGTTGCACGCGATCACCAACGCCTTCACGCCGCTCTCGACCATGTCGTCGAGGGCGGCCAACGCGTACTCGCGAGCAGTGGCGATGGGCAGTGGACCGTACGGGTTGCGCGCGGTGTCGCCGACGTAGCGCAACTGTTCGGCAGGCAGCAGTTCGAGAATCGAGCGTGCGACGGTGAGCCCGCCGACGCCGGAATCGAAAACACCGATGGGCGCGCCTGGAGAACTCACATCCCGAGGTTACCCGGGGTCGTCGGCTCGATCTTCCGGGATTTGACGCGTTCCCCGCGTGAGGTCAGCCACGCGGCGAGGATGCCGGCCAGCGCGCCGAAGAGGTGGCCCTGCCAGGAGATGCCGGGGTTGCCGGGCAGCAGGCCCCAGAGCATCCCGCTCCAGATGCCGAGCAGCACGACGGCGACCGCGATCTGCGCGAACGACCGGTGGAACAGGCCGCGCACCAGCAGGTACGCGAGCCAGCCGAAGGCGAGCCCGGACGCGCCCACGGTATAGGTGTTCGCCGGTCCGACCAGCCACACGCCGAGCCCGGAAACCAGCCAGATGATCGCGGTGACCACGGCGAACCGGCCGATGCCCGCCGCCATCGCGAGGAAGGAGAAGACCAGTACCGGCACCGTGTTGGAGAACAGATGCGACCAGCCCGCGTGCAGCAGCGGCGCCCAGAGGATGCCGTCGAGGCTGGACGCTTCCCGCGACAGGATCCCGCCGTGCGTGAACTCTCCCGGGAGGATCACGTCGAGGAGTTCCACGAGGTACAGCACGGCCACGAACCCCAACGCGACGAACGCCGCGGCCTTGGGATCGGGCGGCAGGATGCGCTTCGCGGCGTCGACCGGCTTGCCGCTGCCAGCGGCGGGCGGCGGCGACGTCGGCGGGAGGGGAGGCAGTGTGCTCACGTCCTCAGGCTACGTCGCGGGCGGGCGGGCGGCCTCGGGAGAAATCCCTGAACTTCGCTCCGCCGCCCCCCTCACGACCTCCGGTGCTCGGCAGCGGGTCGTGAGGGGGCCCTGAGGGAATCAGATTCCCTGAAGGTGGCCCGCACGACCTCGCCCACGGAAGTGCGGCGGCGAGGTCGTGCGGGGGGCCGTCAGGAGGGCAGCCGGGCCGTGGCGGGTTTCCGGAGCAAGTTTCCGTAGGCAGCGGCGAACAAGGCGGAAAGCAACGCGGCCACCGCCGCCACCGCGAAACTCCATCCCGGGCCGCCCGCCGGCAGCACCACCGCGCCGACCGCGCCGGCGAGGCTGCTGCCCACCACCCGGACCAGCGCGTTGATCCCGCCTGCCGCGGCCGTCTTCGCGGGCTCGACGTGCTCGACCGCCATCGTCCCCAAGGCGGCGTAACCGAGCCCGATGCCCAGCCCCAGCACCGCCGCGACGGCATAGAGCCCAAGCCCGTCCCCCGGCAGCGTCGTCAGCCACAACGCGGCCACCAGCACCACCGCCGAACCGCCCGCGACCAGTGCGGGCGCGCTGAACCGGCGCATCAACGCACCGGCCAGCACCGAAACCACCAGCATCAAGACCGTCGTCGGCAGGAGATAAAGCCCCACCTGCAACACCGACGCGCCGAGCACACCCTGCGCGTACGCGGAAAGCGTCATGATCGTGGCGAACAACGCGAAGCCGAGCAGGAACGACGCCACCGTCGCGCCGATCGTTTTTCGGTGCAGCAGCATCGGAATCTCAATCAACGGCGTCTTCGTGCGCCGCGCCGTCGCGATCCACACCGCCGCCAGCACCACGGCCGCGACCAGGAGCCCGACAGTCGCCCAGCCCCATTCGGCGCCCTTGCTGATCGCCAGCAGCAGGCAGATCAGCCACCCCGACACCAGCACCGCGCCCAGCAGATCCGGCGAACCGCTCCGGACCTCGGCCGTCCGGTCCTCCCGGACCGCGGCGACCAGTGCGAACGCCACCACGCCGAGCGCCGCCAGCACCCAGAAGACCAGCTGGTGATCGCCGCCGGCGAGCCCGGCGAGAATCATCCCGCCGCCGCTGCCCGCGCCGATCGTCGCGCTCAGCACGCCGATCGCGGTCGGCAGCGAGCGCGCCGGCAGAACGTTCCTGACCTGGCCGATCGCCAGCGGCAGCACCGGCGCGGCCGCCCCTTGCAGGATCCGGCCGACGACCAGCAGCGGCAGCGAATCCGCCACCGCCCCCAGCACCGATCCTCCGACCAGCGACGCGAGCACGACCAGCGACATCGTGCGCCTGCCGTAGAGATCGCCCAGCTGCGCGACCAGCGGAATCGCGACCGCGCCCGCCAGCAGCCCGGCGGTCAGCGCCCACGACACCGAACTCAGCGGCACCCCCAGCTTGAGCTGCAGCCGCGGCAGCAACGGCACCACCACGGTCATCTGCAAAGTCCCGACCGCCACCGCGAACGCCAGCGCGGCGACCGTCCCCCAGTAGTTTTTATACATGTATAAAAAGTAGCATGGCGGCATGCCAGCGCGCACCGGCCGACCGCCGAAGATCTCCAAGGCCGATATCGTGGCCGCAGCTCACCGGGTCATCGACTCCGACGGCGTCGACGCGTTGACCATGCGCCGCCTCGCCCGGGAGGTCGGCAGCACGGCGATGGCGCTGTATCACCACGTGCGCGACAAAGAGGGCCTGCTTCTTCTGCTGCTTGACGACTACGCGCGCCGCGAAATGCCTCGGCCGGAGAACCTCCCCGAGGAACCGGCGGAGCGGATCGTGGCTGTCGCGAGCGCGATGCGGGACGGGCTGGCGAACTGCCCGTGGATCGTGGAGGTACTGCGCTCTGACGACCTGCTGTCGGTCGGAGGGCTGTGGTACCCGGAGAAAATCGTTGCGGCGGCGGGAAAAGCCGGGCTGCCGATCGAGGCGGCGGTGGAGGTCTACCGAGCGGTGTGGCACTACACGCTCGGCGAGATCAGCTCACGCGCGGCCGCCGCGCGACGACGCGATCAGGGCGGCGACACTTACCGTCAGCGAGTTTTCGCGGAACTGGACGCGACGGAATTCCCGACGCTCGCCCAGGTCGGGCCGCGCTGGGAAACCCTTACCGCACAAGCCGACTACGAACGGGGCGTGCGCGCACTCGTCACCGGATTGCTGCCGTGAGGGGAACCCTGTGGGAATCAGATTCCCACAGGGTTCCCCTCACGGACGTTCGGTCAGGCCCAGAGCTGACCGTCAAGCCGTTCTGCCGCTTCGTCCAGCGACCCGGAATACGCGCCGGTCGACAGGTACTTCCAGCCGGCGTCCGCGACCACGAAAGCCACGTCCGCCTTCTCGCCGCGGGCAGCGGCCTTCTCCGCGACCCCGAGCGCGGCGTGCAGCACCGCGCCCGTGGAGATCCCGGCGAAAATGCCCTCGTGCTCCAGCAGTTCCCGCGTCCGCCGGAGAGCGTCGTACGCCCCCACCGAATAGCGTCCGTTGAGCACACTTTCGTCGTACAGCTCCGGCACGAACCCCTCGTCGAGGTTGCGCAGGCCGTACACCAGCTCGCCGTACCGGGGCTCCGCCGCGATGACCTGGACGTCCGGCTTGTGCTCGTGCAGGTACCGGCCGACCCCGACCAGCGTCCCGGTCGTCCCGAGGCCGCCGACGAAATGCGTCAGCGTCGGCAGGTCCGTCAGCAGCTCCGGCCCGGTCCCGCGGTAGTGCGCGTCCGCGTTGGCCGGGTTGCCGTACTGGTAGAGCATCACCCAATCGGGATTCTGCTTCGCCAGCTCCTTGGCGCGGCGCACGGCCTCGTTCGAGCCGCCCGCGGCAGGCGAGAACACGATCCGCGCGCCGTACGCCTGCAGCAGCTGCTTGCGTTCGGTGGACGTGTTCTCCGGCATCACGCACACCAGGCCGTAGCCCTTGAGCTTCGCGGCCATGGCCAGCGAAATCCCGGTGTTGCCCGAGGTCGGCTCAAGGATCGTGGACCCGCGCCGCAGGATGCCGTCCCGCTCCGCCGCCTCGATCATGGCCAGCGCGGGCCGGTCCTTGATCGAGCCGGTCGGGTTGCGGTCCTCGAGCTTCGCCCACAGCCGCACCTCGTCGGTCGGCGACAGCCTCGGCAGGCCGACCAGCGGGGTGCCGCCGAGCGTGTCGAGGAGGGACTCGTAGCGAGCCATCGGCTCAGCGCGCGCCGCCCGCGACGGCGGGCAGGATGGTGAGGGTGTCGCCGTCCTTGACCTCGGCGTCGAGCCCGCCGGAGAAACGCACGTCCTCGTCGTTGACGTAGACGTTGATGAAGCGGTGCAGCTTCTCCTCCTTGACCAGGCGCGCCTTCAGCCCGGCGTGCCGCGACTCGACGTCGTCGATGATCTCGAGGACAGTCTTGCCCGACGCCTCGACGGACTTCTCGCCGCCGGTGTGGGTGCGCAGGATGGTCGGGATGGACACGGTCACGGCCATGGTCTTCTACCTCCGGGTGGGTTCCTACACGCTGACGCATCGGACGCCGCGCTTTATTCCGCGGGAGTTCAGTCGAGGATCTCGACCGGCTCCTCGGTGATCTCGGCGTCCACGATCCGGTACGAGCGGAACTCGTGCGAATCGGGCTCTCTTGTCGAGACGAGCACGTAGTGCGCGTCGGGTTCGGCGGCGATGTTCGCGTCGGTGCGCGAGGGATAGGCCTCGGTCGCGGTGTGCGAGTGGTAGATGACCACCGGGACCTCGTCGTTCGCGTCCATCTCGCGGTACAGCTTGAGCAGGTCGCCCGAGTCGAACTCGTAGAACGTCGGCGAGCGCGCCGCGTTCAGCATCGAGATGAACCGCTCGGGGCGGTCCGAGCCGGCAGGACCGGCCACCACCCCGCACGCTTCGTCGGGGTGGTCACGGCGGGCGTGGGCGACGATCTCGTCGACGAGTTCACGGCGGATCCGGAGCACACGGACATCTTAGTTCGTGGACCGAACGAGTCCACACTGTGAGAGCTACCGCTCAACCCCAGGTCAGGGCACAATTGGCGGATGCCGGTGTCCTCGAAGATCCGCGAACGCTGCCGTGGCCTGCTGGCCGAAGGGGACGTCGTCCAGTACGTGTTCCCCGCCACATCGCTGATGGTGACGATGATGGCCGCGCACCGGAACTTCCTCGTCGTAGTCACCGACCGGCACGTGACGGTGCTCACCTGCAGCACTTTCCGCCGGTGGAAGCCGGTTTCGGTGTGGGCGCAGCTGTCGCACTCGACCGAACTGGGCCCGGTGGACCTGCATCCCTCGCTCGGGCCGACGGTGTCGTTCGGCGACCTGGTGCTGGAGATCGAGGACGAGTACGTGGCCGCCGTGCGCGCCGCCGACCTCGAACGGAGCGAGGACGCCCTCCCTAAGGACCCGTTCTGATCGTCGGCGCCTCCGGCCATACATCCCGATAAGCCGGGATGCCAGCCACTGAAGTCGCCGACAGCAGCCCGTGCACCATCGCCCGCGCGAACACCCGCGCCGCCGCCGCGCACAACGCGTCCAGCGCGCCCGCTCGCGCCGCCACCGCGAACGACCCGGGCTCCCCCGGCAGCTGCTGCGCGCCCGTTGCCAGCGCGAACACGGTGTCGCCGTCGAACATCGAGTGCGCCGGACGCACCGCACGCGCCAACCCGTCCTGCGCGGCGACCGTCAACCGGCGCGCCTCGGCCTTCGTCAGCGCCGCGTCGCAGGCCACCACACCGATCGTGGTGTTCAGATCGGTCCGCTGCCCTGGCACTTCGCCGGGCCGATCCGGCCAGCGGACGCCGAACTCGCCGTCCACCTCGTGATCGGCGGCATAGGCCCGGCCAGTCGCGAAATCCACCGCCTGGCCCGCCGCGTTCACCGCGGCGATCGCGCCGACAGTCACGTCGCCGACGACCTCGCTCGCCGTCCCGATGCCGCCCTTGAGCGAACCGACCACGGCTCCAGCGCCCGCGCCGACGGTGCCCATCGCGACCGCCTCCCCGGCGGCTTCGCAAGCGGCGTAACCGAAATCGGCGTCCGGGCGGTTGCCCCACGCGCTGCGCGGCAGGTCGAACAGCACCGCCGCGGGCACGATCGGCACCACCTCATACGGCTGCGCGCCAACGGGGAACCCGAGATTCCGCTCGGACAGCCACCGCAGCACGCCGTCCGCCGCCGCGAGCCCGTACGCGCTTCCGCCGGACAGGCAGACCGCATTCACCTGCTGCACCAGGTTTTCCGGCTCCAGCAGATTGGTCTCGCGGGTGCCGGGCGCGCCGCCGCGCTGGTCGACCGCGCCGGTCGCGCCGTCCGGCACGAGCACGACGGTGGTTCCGGAGGCCCAGCCGTCGCCGAGTCGCTGGTGATGGCCTACGAGCACGCCGGGAACGTCGGTGATTTTGCCGCCGGTCAGCCGGTCAGCGCCTGGATCAGCGTCTCCTGCACCCATGTCAGCCAATGGTAGACGCCGAGATGGGGGGCGCGGGGGTCGTCGTCCGGCAGCTCGTCGGGCATGTCCTCGGTGACGTCGAGCGCCGTGCCGAGCGCCAGCCGGACGTCGTTCAGCGCGCCGAGCCAGGCGTCGGCCTGCTCGAAGGTCAGCTTCACCGAGCCGCCGTCGCGCGGGAGCGTGTCGAGCACGATCTTCGCGACGCCGACCTTCTTCTCCAGCAGCTCCGGCTCGTGCAGCGAGCGCATCGCGGCCGCCGAATCGAGGTCCTCGCGGCTCGGGTTGTCCGGGTCGAGCCGGTGGAAGTCCGGCAGCAGCCGCGACAGCACCGGGTCGTCCGGCGATTCGGCGGGCCCGGTGCGGATCCCGGTCAGCTCGGCCAGTTCGTCCTGCGGGGCCTCCTCGGCCCGGGCGGTGAGCATGTCCTCCAGCTGCCCGACCAGCCCGCGCAGCACCGCCGCTTCCTGCTGTTCGAACCCGGCGAGGATGGCGTCCCCCTTGCGCCGCCAGGCCTTCACGAGGGCTGTTCCATGGTCGCCCACAGGCCCGCCGCGTGCAGCTTCGCCACGTCGGTCTCCACTTTCTCCTTGGAACCGGACGACACGATCGCCCTGCCCTTGTTGTGCACGTCGAGCATCAGCTTCGTGGCGTGGTCCCGGCTGTAGCCGAACAGCTTCTGGAGGACGTACGTCACGTACGACATCAGGTTGACCGGGTCGTTCCAGACGATCGTCCGCCAGGGCTGGTCGGATTCGGCCAGCTCGGCCCCGAGTGGATCGACCTGCGTCTGTTCGGATGCGACAGGCGTGGACATGCCCACCATGGTGTCACGGGGCCATCCCGGTACGCCGCGCCAGGTCCGTCCATGTGAGTGAATAGGCTGCTCCCATGGGTTCCCCCGAGCCGGTCACCAGCGCCAGCACGGCGCTGCTCACCGACCACTACGAGCTGACCATGCTGGCGAGCGCGCTCGCGGACGGGACGGCCGACCGGCCGTGCGTGTTCGAAGTCTTCGCGCGAAGGCTTCCCGACGGCCGCCGCTATGGCGTCGTCGCGGGAACCGCGCGCGTGCTCGACGCGATCGCCGACTTCCGGTTCACCGACGCCGAACTGGCCATGCTGGAGCAGACCGCGGTCGTCGACCCGGAAACGCTGGCGTGGCTGGCCGACTACGAGTTCCGCGGCGACATCGACGGCTACCGCGAAGGCGACCTGTACTTCCCCGGCTCGCCGATCCTGACCGTGACCGGCAGTTTCGCCGAAGCGGTCGTGCTGGAGACGGTGGTGCTGTCGATCCTCAACCACGACAGCGCGATCGCTTCGGCCGCGGCGCGGATGTCCGGCGCGGCGCACGGCAGGCCGATCATCGAGATGGGCGGACGGCGCACCCACGAGTACGCCGCGGTCGCCGCCGCGCGCGCCTCCTACCTGGCCGGATTCGCCACCACGTCGAACCTCGAAGCGGGCCGCCGCTACGGGATCCCGACCCGCGGCACCGTCGCGCACGCGTTCATGCTGCTGCACGACAGCGAGGAAGCCGCGTTCCGCGCCCAGGTCAGCAAGATGGGTGCGGACACCACTCTCCTGGTGGACACCTACGACATCACCGCGGGCATCGAGGCGGCCGTGCGCGTCGCCGGCCCGGAGCTGGGCGCGATCCGGATCGACTCCGGCGACGTCGGCCCGCTCGCCCGCAAGGCCCGCGACCAGCTTGACTCGCTCGGCGCGAAGGACACCCGGATCGTGGTGTCCGGCGACCTCGACGAGCACGCGATCGCGGCGCTGCGCGCGGAGCCGGTGGACGCGTACGGCGTCGGCACCTCGGTGGTCACCGGATCCGGCGCGCCGACCGCCGGGATGGTGTACAAGCTGGTCGAGGTCGACGGCCGTCCGGTCGCGAAACGCAGCGCGCACAAGGAATCCCGCGGCGGGCGCAAGCACGCGCTGCGCCGGCACCGCAGCACCGGCACCGCGGTCGAGGAAGTGGTCTGGACCGCCGCGAGCGGCCGCCCGGAAGCAGGCGAGAACGATGTCGATCTGCAAATCCCCCTGGTGCGCGGGGGCGTGCCGATGGATGATCTGCCCACGCTGGACGACGCGCGTGCCCGCCTGCGGCGCGCGCAGGTGAGCCTGCCCTGGGAAGGCCTCAAGCTCTCGCACGGCGAGCCCGCGATACCGACGACTTTTCTGTAGGGAGCCGACCATGGGGACCGCGCTGATCGTGGTGGATGTGCAGAACGACTTCTGCGAGGGAGGCTCGCTCGGCCTGCCGGGCGGCGCGGCTGCCGCGGCGGCCATCTCGCAGCGGATGACCGAGGGCGGCTACACGCACATTGTCGCCACCCGCGACCACCACATCGACCCGGGCGACCACTTCAGCGACACGCCCGACTTCAACACCAGCTGGCCGCCGCACTGCGTCGCGGGCACGGCGGGCGCGTCGTTCCACTCGGCGCTGGACGTGGTGCCGGTCGAGGCGGTGTTCTCGAAGGGCGAGTACACCGCCGCGTACTCCGGTTTCGAGGGCAAGTCCGGCGACGGCAAGACGCTCGAGGAATGGCTTCGCGCGCATGAGGTGACCGACGTCGACGTTGTCGGCATCGCGACGGATTTCTGCGTGCGCGCCACCGCCCTCGACGCCGCAGGCGCCGGGTTCACCGTGCGGGTGCTGCTGGACCTGACCGTGGGCGGCTCGCAGCCGACCGTGGACGCGACGCTGAAGGACTTCGACGAGGCGGGGGTGCGCTACACCGGCACGCCCGCCCTGCCGCCCTCGTGAGTGTTAATCCCGGTTCTAACCGTCATCGCCACTCACGACCCCGGGCCAGGCGGCGGACGGCGGGCTCGCAGCGGAGACGTCGTGCGTGGCTATCCCGGGGAGAACCGGCATAGCCACTCACGACTCTGGCGCGCCGCCCCTCCCGTACGGGTTGCACGCCGCCGTGCCCAGGTAAATGTCCCCGCTGGCCGGACCGCCTTGCGGGAACAGCTTCACGTGCACCGCGTGCGTGACCAGGCTGCCGTCGGCGGGCTGCGGCGTCACGGTCTCGTTCAGCGTGATCGTCGCCAGCGCCGTGCCCGCCGCGCCGCCGGGGATCGTGACGCGGTAGTTCGCCGGGATCGAAGACGGCACGGTGAATCCGGAGACCTCGCCGATCGACATCGACCCGGTGCTGCCCGAATCCGTCGTGGTGGCGCAGCCGACCGAGTACGTGCGGACCTTCAGCTCCGGCCCGCCGTACCGGGTGAGCAGGTCGGATTCGAACCGCTGCCCGCCGGTCCGCACGTCCGCGACCGGACCCTTCCGTTCGCAGGTGGTGCCGCCGAAGCCGAACACCGCGACCTCGCCAGCCGCGCCGCCGGGGGTGCGCGCGGAAGCCGGACCGTCGGCGTCGCAGCGGGCCAGTTCGCCAGTGACGACGTGTTCGTGATCCACCAGCACGTCGAGGCTTCCCGCGGAACCCCAGCCGGTGGAGGTCGGCGGATCGGCGTGCGCCACCGCCGGTGCCGTCGCCAGGAAAACCCCGGTGACCAGCAGGATCCGTCCGCGCATTCGACCTGTCTCCCTTCGCCCGTGCTTCGACATCGGCAGCGCGGCGGGGATCCCAAACGTCGACGGTCGCAGCTCACCCGGACGAGTGGCGGAAGACAGGGGTGGTGAGGAACGCAACTTGTCTCGTTCCACCGCCTCGCTCGACGATAACCTGCCCGGACGTCCGTTTTCCGTGGTTGGAGGTCCCGTGTCGTCACTGTCTCTCCCGGCCCGCCGTCAGGTGCTGGCCGACCTCGTGCCCGGCACCCTGGCGCGCGACCTGGCGCTGGTCGCCGGCGGCGCCGTGCTCACCGGCGTGGCCGCGCAGCTGGTCATCCCGCTTCCGGGCACGCCGGTGCCGATGACCGGCCAGACCTTCGCCGCGCTGCTCGTCGGCGCGACGCTCGGCATGCGCCGCGGTGCCGCTTCGATGCTGCTGTACTTGCTCGTCGGCGCGGCCGGCGTGCCGTGGTTCCAGGGCGGGACGTCCGGGCTGTCCGGAGCCTCGGCGGGTTACATCGTCGGCTTCGTGTTCGCGGGTGCGCTGGTGGGCGCGCTCGCCCGCCGCGGCGGCGACCGCACCCCGCTGCGCATGGCGGGGACCATGGTGCTCGGCAATGTCGCGATCTACGCGTTCGGCGTGCCGTGGCTGATGGCCGCCACCGGATTCGATCTCGCCACCGCTTTCGACAAGGGCGTCACGCCGTTTCTCGTGGGTGACGTGCTGAAGACCGTGGTCGCGGCCGGCGTGCTGCCGCTCGCGTGGACCGCGGTTTCGCGGTTCCGCAAGGAAGACTGAGCCGGATTTCCGGGAGCTTCGATCCGGCGCGAGGGGTCCGTTCGCGCCGGATCGAAGATCCTGTCGGACCTGGCGGCTATCGTGTCTCGCTGTGCCCGCCCGAACCGATTTCCCCGGCGTCCTCGAACTCCTCACCCACGCGGTGGAGTCTGTCGGCGGCGCTGAACGCCCCGGCCAGGTGAAGATGGCCGACGCCGTCGGCCACGCCATCCGCACCGGCGAACACCTCGCCGTGCAAGCGGGAACGGGCACCGGCAAATCGCTGGCGTACCTCGTGCCCGCGATCCGGCACGCGGTGGAGAAAGACACCACCGTCGTCGTCTCCACGGCCACCATCGCGTTGCAGCGCCAGCTGGTCGACCGTGATCTCCCGCGCCTGGCGAAGGCGCTCAAGAAGCCGCTCGGGCGCGAACCGACCTTCGCGATCCTCAAGGGCCGCCGCAACTACCTGTGCCTGCACCGGCTCGACACCGGCCCGGCCGACGAGCCCGAGGACGCGCAGCTGTTCGACCCGTTCGCGGTGTCCCGGCTGGGCAAGGAGGTCACGCGGCTGCACGAGTGGACGTCGGACACCGAAACCGGCGACCGCGACGAGCTGGTGCCCGGCGTGTCCGACCAGGCGTGGCGGCAGGTTTCGGTCACCGCAAGGGAATGCCTCGGCGCCGCGAAGTGCCCGGTCGGCACCGATTGCTTCGCCGAACGCGCGCGCGCCGAAGCGGGTCGGGCCGACGTCGTGGTCACCAACCACGCGTTGCTGGCCATCGACGCACTGCAGGGCTACCAGGTGCTGCCGGACCACGACCTGGTGATCATCGACGAGGCGCACGACCTGGTCGACCGGGTCACCTCGGTCGCGACCGGCGAACTCACCAGCGCCATGGTGTCGGCCGCCGCGCGACGCTGCGGAAAGCTGATGGACGCGGGCATCGCGGACCGGCTGCTGGAGTCCTCCGACGGGCTCGCGCTGATCCTCGACGACATCCCGGCCGGAAGGCTCGACGCGCTGCCCCGTCCGTTGCAGGGCGCGATCCCGGCGGTGCGCGACGCGGCGAAGGAATGCCTCACCGCGCTGGGTTCGGATCGCAAGGAAGACGTCGGCGAAGCCACCGCGCGCAAGCTGGCTCGGTCGCTGCTCGAAGAAGTGCACGACACCGCAGTACGGCTGCTCGAAGCGTACGACGAGGATCTGGCGCACCAACGCGACGTCGTCTGGCTGACCGGCGACAAATACTCGGCGAACCCGCGACCGCCGGCGTTGAAAGTCGCGCCGCTTGGCGTCGCGGGGCTGTTGCGGGAGCGCGTGTTCAACCAGCACACCACCGTGCTGACCTCGGCGACGCTCACCCTCGGCGGCGAATTCGACACCATGGCGCGGCAATGGGGTCTCCCGCCGAGCGGCGCGCGCGTGGTGAAGTCTCCGGGCACGGCCACCGACAAGGAAGCTCCCTCGGACGAGGACACCGGCCCGAAGTGGACCGGGCTGGACGTTGGCTCGCCGTTCGACCACCGCCGCAACGGCATCCTCTACCTCGCCAAGCACCTGCCGCCGCCGGGAAGGGACGGCCTCGCCGAGTCCACAATGGACGAACTGGCCGGGCTGGTCGACGCCGCGGGCGGCCGGACGTTGGGCCTGTTCTCCTCGATGCGCGCGGCGAAACAAGCCGCCGAAGCGATGCGGGAACGCCTCGACCACCCGATCCTCTGCCAGGGCGACGACGCCACGCCGTTGCTGGTGCGGCAGTTCTCCGAAGACGCGCGCACCTGCCTGTTCGGCACGTTGACGCTGTGGCAGGGCGTGGACGTGCCAGGGCCGTCGCTGCAGCTCGTGGTGGTGGACCGGATCCCGTTCCCCCGTCCGGACGACCCGGTGTCCTCCGCTCGCCAGCGCGCGGTGGAAGCCCGAGGCGGCAACGGATTCCTCACCGTCGCCGCGACGCACGCCGCGTTGCTGCTGGCACAGGGCACCGGGCGGCTGCACCGCTCGGTCACCGACCGCGGCGTAGTGGCCGTGCTGGACTCGCGTCTGGCCACCGCACGCTACGGCGGTTTCCTGCGCGCGTCGCTGCCGCCGTTCTGGCCGACAACAGATCCGCAGGTCGCCCGCGACGCATTGAAGCGACTCGACGCGGCCGCGCCCGCCTGACCGAGCGAACCGGACAGGCGGGTACGGTGAGTGGAACGAACACGACAGGGAGCACCGTTGACCCAGGATTCGTCCAGCGCACAATCCCGGACCGTCAGTGTTGACGACACCGGGGTTCGGCGCCGGCTCGCCGATGGCAGCGAAGAAGCTGTGACGTGGTCGGAACTGAGCTCCGTCATGGTGAGAGTCATCCCGGACGGCCCCTGGAACGAAGACGTCTTCTTCATGCTGGTCGGCAACGACGGCAAAGGCACTGCGGTCCCGAGCGGCGACCCGGCCGCGGACGCCCTCATCGAACGCCTGCAGACCTTGCCCGGCTTCGACAACGAGAAGTTCATCGAGGCGATGACCACGGACGCCGACCAGGCGTACGTGGTGTGGCAAAGCTGAGCGCGTTTCGCTGATACCCCGCTCCAGAGTGGGGGGTGCTTATGGCCGGCGGGATCGGGAATTCTTGCCGGGCGAGGGTTGGCGAGCCGTGGTGCCGACGAGTTTCGTCGCGGCTGCGCGGTGCGGGTGGCTCGCCGCGGCTGCGCGATGCCGGTGGCTCGCCGCCTCAGCTCGGCGCGGTGCCCCGGCAACCGCTCACCGCAGCCGCTCGGTGCTCCGACCGCGAACTGCCCGTCGCCGCTGCCCAGCGCGCCGTCGCGGAACGGCCCACGGCAGCGTGACCACAAGAACCACCTGCGACCCCGGCTCAGCGGTCCGCCGCAAGCACCGCCCATTACGCCAGCCCGACCGCACAGCGCCGCCCGGCTTGTTCGGCAACGAGACCCACCCGCGGCTCTGCGGCCTTTGCCATGAACCGCCCGCGAGCGCGATTCGGCGGCCCGCCACACCGACCACCCGCCGCCGCGCCTCAAGCGGTCGGGAAGGTCTCCGTCACCGGAATGGCCTTCTTCAGCGTCCGGCTCACCGTGCACAGCCGCTCGATCGCCCGGTCCACCGCGCCCGCCAGGGCTTCCCGCTGAGCTTCGTCGAGAGCCGACACGTCGACGTCGAACGCGACGTGCACCGCGTCCAGTTCCGAAGCTCCCTCGCGCCGGTCGGCGGTCACTGAGACCCGGAACTTCGAGTCCTCGCCCACGCGCCGCGTGATCAGCTGTTCCGCGGTCACCGCGGAGCAGCCCGCGGCCGCGATCTGCAGGAGTTCCGCCGGGGAGAACGCGCCCTCCGCGCCGGCCCGGCCCAACCGCACTTCCGCGCCGCGCTCGTTGCGGCCGACGAAACTGTGCGTGCCTTCGCGCTGTACTTCCAAGGTCATCCGAGACGCCTTTCCACCCGTCGGGTCACTGCATGGGCGCAACCGCACGGGTCACGCCGATGTTCCGGGCTGCTGCGCCAGCACGGTGATCGTGCCGGGATCGACCTCGGTGAATCCCGCGTCGCGGACAGCGATCACGCGATTGTCCCGCCAGCCCGCCTCCGGGTCCTCGACCGGGCACAGCTCCTTCCACCGGGCCGGACTGGGAGTGCGGACCGCGACCCGGTAGTCCTTCGCCGCCCACGCCGCCAGCTCGTCGTCCGGCAGCAGTGCCGCGAGGATCATCGTGGCGTGCCCGACCTGCGCGGACGCCTTGCCGACGGTCATCGGGACATCCGGGTTCAGCATCAGCAACGGGACGTCCGCCGGAGCCGGGCCGGGAGTGTCGGCGGGCAGTTCGCTGCCGGAGATCTGCAGCCGCGAGACCTCTTTCGGAGCCTCCTTGACCAGCCCGGGCACGAGCGCCCGCGCCTGCGCACCGTCGACCTCGATGGTGCTTCCCGGCAGGTCGAGCACCGCCTGCCAATGCGCGCCACGAGCCCGGCGCGCGACCTTCCGGATGCGGTTGTCGAGCCACGCGTGCACCGGCTCGGCCCATTCGCCGCCGGGCTGGACGCGTTCGTCCAGGCACACCGCCAGCGCCGCCGCGGCCGCCGCTTCGAGCAGCGCGGTACGGCCGGGCGGTTCAGCGCGTTCGATCCGCAGGATGACCGGCATCGCGCGGACCTCGTCCGGGTGCTCGTCCGAGGTGTCCTCGGCGGGGAGGCCGAGCCACGAGGCGTACCGGCTGCGCAGCGGTTCGAGCAGAGGGTTCACGGGCGGGCCAGTTCGAGTCCGTCGGCCGCGTCCGCTGCCTCGACCTCGGCGCGCGTGACGCCGAGGACGAACAGCACCGCGTCGAGGTACGGGTGCGAGAGCGCGGTGTCGGCGACCTCCCGCAGCGCGGGCTTGGCATTGAACGCGACACCCATGCCGGCCGCGGCCAGCATGTCGATGTCGTTGGCCCCGTCGCCGACCGCGACGCACGCGCCCAGCGGGATCCCGTACTCGCCGGCGAACCGGCGCAGCGCGGTCGCCTTGCCCGCGCGGTCCACGATGTCGCCGACCACGCGGCCGGTGAGCTTGCCGTCCACGACCTCCAGCTCGTTGGCCGCCGCGAAGTCAAGGCCGAGGTCGTCCACGAGATGGTCGATGACCTGGGTAAACCCGCCGGACACGACACCGCAGCGGAACCCCATGCGCTTGAGCGTGCGGACGGTCGTGCGAGCCCCCGGAGTCAGTTCGAGCTTCCCCGCGACCTCGTCCATCACGCTGGCGGGCAGCCCCGCGAGCAGCGAAACACGCCGCTCCAGCGACTCGGCGAAGTTCAGCTCGCCGCGCATCGCGGCCTCGGTGATCTCGCGGACCTGCTCCTCGACCCCGGCGTACGCGCCGAGCATCTCGATGACCTCGCCCTGCACGAGCGTGGAGTCGACGTCGAAGACCACCAGCCGCTTCGCCCGGCGCGTGATGCCCGCGCGCTCGACGGCGACGTCAATGTTGGCCTCGGACGCCGCGTCAGCCAGCGTGGACCGCAGTTCGGCGTCGGTCTCCTCGGTGTCTTCGCGCACCGAGACGTACAGCTCAAGCCCGGTCACCGGGTAGTCGGCGACGCTGCGAATCGAGTCGATGTTCGCCCCGACGCCCGCCAACCGCCGCGCGACCTCGGAGAACGCGCGCGCGGTCACCGGACGCCCGAGCAGGACCAGCACGTGCGACGAATCGCGCCTGCCGAGCGCGAACGGGTCCGCGCCGATCGCGTCGCCGATCCGGACCTCGACCTCCATGCCGACGGTCGCCATTGCCTGCTCGACGGACTCCTGGAGCCCCTCCGGGTCGCGGTAGACCCCGGCGAGCACGCCGAGCACGAGCTGCCCGCGGATGACCACCTGCTCGATGTCGAGCACGTCCACGTCGTGCCGGGTGAGCACGGCGAACAGCACGGACGAGACCCCGGGCTTGTCCGGGCCGGTCGTGGTGATGAGGACGGGAGTCTGGCTCACTGGTTCGGTATCCCTCGTTCGTCTCGGCACCGACGCTTAGGCCACGGCGAGTCGGCACGCCCAGTCTGGCCTCCAGCGGCGGCGGGCAGAACGCCCCCGTGCCCTGCTTCACACCGCCGGTGCCACGAACGGGCGATGAGAGGGCGGCGTGCGGGGAGCGGGGGTCCGGGGCTGGGGTGAGGTCGCTAAGCGGCGAGCACACCGCCGGTGCCACGAGCGGACGAGGAGAGGTCCTGAAGCCGGGCTGGCCGGGGGTGAGCGGGGCTGGCCGGAATGAGGTCTGCTGGCCGGAATGAGCCCGGCTGGCCGGAGTGAGCCCGGCTAGCCGAGGTGAACGGAGCTGGCCGGAATGAGCCCGGCTGGCCAGAATGAGCCCGGCTGGCCGGAATGAGCCCGGCTGGCCGGAGTGAGCCCGGCTAGCCGAGGTGAACGGAGCTGGCCGGAGTGAGGTCGGCTGGCCGGAGTGAGGTCGACTAGCCGAGGTGACGGAGCTGGCCGGGGTGAGCGAAGCCGGCCGGATGGCCGGAGTGAGCCCGGCTGGCCAGAGGTGAACCAGACTCGCCGGAGCGAGCCAGACTCGCCGGGGTCTGGCACGTGGAGCGTGTGTGAGCGGGGCGAGCGAATCTGGCTCGCCCCGAGTGAGACACGGCTGGGCGGGCTCGCACGCGGAGCGTGCCGCTGGCGGCCGCACGGCCGGATGCGGGCAGCGCAGCGAGGCCCGCGGGGTAAGGGCTCGTGAGTGGTGATGCCGGTTCTAACCGGCATCACCACTCACGACGCCCCGGCGAGCGGCGAGCAATTCCGGGTGCTCGCGCGATGTACCCGCTGACCGGGACGACCGCCTGGCACCGCTCGGGCCACAGCGCCGCGTGGAGCGTGCGAAAACCGCGCGTGCCCGGCCGAGGTTGTTCCTCGACCGGGCACGCGCCGGGCATATCTTCGAGCGCCGGTTACTGCTCGCTCGCGTTGTCCTTGCTGTGGTCGCCCGGCATGGTGGCGTCCACGAGCTTCTGCGACGGGGCCCCGATGTGCTTGGCCTTGCCGAAGAAGCCGATCTCGCCTTCCGTGTGGAGGCGTTCGACCATGTGCGGGTAGTGCAGCTCGAACGCGGGCCGCTCGGAGCGGATCCGGGGCAGTTCGGTGAAGTTGTGCCGCGGCGGCGGGCAGGACGTGGCCCACTCGAGCGAGTTGCCGTAGCCCCACGGGTCGTCGACCGTGACGATCTCGCCGTACCGGTAGCTCTTGAACACGTTCCAGATGAACGGCAGCGTGGACGCCCCGAGGATGTACGCGCCGATCGTGGAGATCGTGTTCAGCGTGGTGAACCCGTCGCTGGCCAGGTAGTCCGCGTACCGCCGCGGCATGCCTTCCGCGCCCAGCCAGTGCTGCACCAGGAACGTGGTGTGGAAGCCGATGAACGTGGTCCAGAAGTGCCACTTCCCGAGCTTCTCGTCCATCATCCGGCCGGTGATCTTCGGGAACCAGAAGTAGATCCCGGCGAAGGTCGCGAACACGATCGTGCCGTAGAGGACGTAGTGGAAGTGCGCCACCACGAAGTAGCTGTCCGACACGTGGAAGTCGATCGCCGGGGCGGCCAGCATGATGCCGGTCAGACCGCCGAAGAGGAACGTGACGATGAAGCCCATCGAGAAGATCATCGGCGTCTCGAAGGACAGCTGGCCCTTCCACATCGTGCCGATCCAGTTGAAGAACTTCACGCCGGTCGGGACCGCGATGAGGAACGTCATGAAGGAGAAGAACGGCAGCAGGACCGCGCCGGTCGCGTACATGTGGTGCGCCCACACCGCCACCGACAGCGCCGCGATCGACAGCGTCGCGAAGACCAGGCCCTTGTAGCCGAACACCGGCTTGCGGCTGAAGACCGGGAAGATCTCCGACACGATCCCGAAGAACGGCAGCGCGACGATATAGACCTCGGGATGGCCGAAGAACCAGAACAGGTGCTGCCACAGGATCACCCCGCCGTTGGCCGGGTCGAACACGTGGGCACCGAGGTGCCGGTCCGCCATCAGGCCGAACAGGGCCGCGGTGAGGATCGGGAACGCGAGCAGGATCAGGATGCTCGTGATCAGGATGTTCCAGGTGAAGATCGGCATCCGGTACATCGTCATGCCGGGCGCGCGCAGGCAGACCACCGTGGTGATCATGTTGACCGCACCGAGGATGGTGCCCAGACCGGACACGGCCAGCCCGGCGATCCACAGGTCGGCTCCGACGCCGGGCGAGTGGATGGCGTCCGAGAGCGGCGTGTAGGCGAACCAGCCGAAGTCGGCGGCGCCGCCGGGCGTCAGGAAGCCGGACAGCACGATCAGGCTGCCGAACAGGAACAGCCAGTAGGAGAACGCGTTCAGCCGCGGGAACGCCACGTCGGGCGAGCCGATCTGCAGCGGCAGGATGAAGTTCGCGAACCCGAACAGGCTCGGCGTCGCGTACAGCAGCAGCATCACCGTGCCGTGCATGGTGAACAGCTGGTTGTACTGCTCCTGGGACAGGAACTGCTGCCCCGGCTGGGCGAGCTCCGTCCGGATGAGCATGGCCATCGCGCCGCCGATCATGAAGAAGGCGAACGACGAGACCAGATACATGATCCCGATCTGCTTGTGGTCCGTCGTGCGGAACAACCGCAGCAGGTACGAACCCTTTGCCGTCTCGCGCGCGGGATACGGGCGCGTCGCGATCGGCTTGGGGGCTACGGCCGTCACTCCTGCCTCCAACACTGCAACCTTGTGGTGGTCAACTTCGGGGCGCTCGGGCTCAGGCGAGCCTGATCCGGGCGGTTAAGGGGATCGTAGCCCTCGGTACCGACAGTCGCGCGCACCGGCTGGTTAGATCACCGCATGACCGACCCGTACCGCACCGCGGCGGTCTCCTCCGCGCTCGCCGCCGGCCGCCGGTTCGGCCTCGCGACGGACTCGGCCGAGGTGCTGCACGAGCGCTCGAACGTGCTGGTGAGGATGGGTCCGGTCGTGGCGAGAGTCCCGGCCACCACCCGGTTGCTGCGGCCGGACGCGACCGCGTGGCTGGAGCGGGATGTCGCCCTTTCGGCCTACCTCACCGAACGTGGTGTGCGCGTCGTCTCACCGACCGCGGATCCCCCGGCCGGACCCCATTTCGCGGAGGGATTGCCGGTCACGCTCTGGCACTGGACCCCGCACGATCCGGACCATCGGCACGGGCCGGACGAGACCGCCGGATCGCTCGCCCGGATCCACGCCGCCTTGCGCGACTATCCCGGCGAACTGCCCTCCCGCGGCCCGGTCAGCGAGCTCCTGGACACCGTCGACCGCAGCGGTTCGCTGCTGGACGGCTTCGCCGACCGGATCCGCACGGAAACCGAACGGCTCGCCGCGCTGCTGCCGTCGGGCCCGGTCCAGGCCCTGCACGGCGACGCACACCCCGGCAACCTCATCGAAACCGCCGACGGCCCGTGCTGGCTCGACTTCGAGGACACCTGGCGCGGACCGCTCGAATGGGACCTGGCAATCCTCGCGCGACAGGGTGGTCCGGAGTTCCTCGCTGCGTACCCAGGCGAAGCGGACGAAGCCGTCCTCGCCACGTGTACGCAGCTTCGCTCGCTCTTCGCGGTGGCGTGGCGGTTCCTGATCGCACAGCGCTTCCCTCACCGCCTAGGCGAAGCACGCGCCGCGGCCGTCGACTACTTCAGCTGACCCAGCCGAGGATCGCTTCGACCACGCCAGCCGGGTCCTCCAGCGGTGTCAGGTGCCCGACGTCCGGGAGGACGGCGAGGGTCGCGTCGGGCAGCGCCTCGACCATGGTGTTGGCGGCGTCGAGCGGCGTGATCGCGTCGCGCTCCCCCACGATGACGAGCGCCGGGACGTCGGTTTCGCGCAGCAGGTCAACGGAATCGGGCCGGTTGCGCATTGCCCGCGCGGCCCAGGCGACCCCGGACGGCGGCTGCGCGTCGATCAATTCGCGCACGCGCGCGCGAACGTCGGCGGACGCGGTGTCGGCCAGCAGGTTCGGCAGGTTCCCGTCGGCCAGCCAGCCCTTGACGCCTTCGGCCTCGGCGCGGTTCGCGACATCGAGCCGGGTTTGCGCGGCTTCGGGGGTGTCCGCGGTGGCTTTGGTGTCGATGAGGACCAGCCCGCCGACGCGTTCGGGAGCCTGCCGCAGGACGGCCATCGCCAGGTAGCCGCCCATCGAACAGCCGCCGAGAACCACCTGGTCGAGTTCGAGCTTGTCCAGGAGCGCGACGACGTCCCTCGCCGCGTCCGCCAGCTCCGGCTCGGCTTCGGTCTCCGGCAACGGACTCCGGCCGAGGCCGCGCTGATCAGGCGTGATGACCCGGAGGCGTTCCGCGAGCGGCGCGCGGAGCGGGTCCCACATGCGGGCGTCGAGCGGGAAGGCGTGCAGGAGCACCAGCGGCAGTTCGGTCATGGCGGAGATTGTCGCTGTTTTTCGCCGCGATTTTTGTCGGACCCGGTCGTTATGGTCGGGACGTGACAGAGATCGTGACGGAAAGGCTGGTGCTGCGGCACTTCGTGGAGACAGATCGGCAAGCAGTGGTGGAGATCCAGAGCGACCCGGAGACGAACCGGTACCACCCGCGTCCGCCGGACACCGAGACCACGCTGGTGATGTTCGGCAGCTGGCTCGAGCACTGGGCGACGTTCGGCTACGGGTACCTGGCGGTCCGGGAGCGGGGCAGGCCGGAGGCCGCCGACGGGTCGGACGTGATCGGCATGACCGGAGTGCGCAACCGGGAGTTCCGGGGCGAGAAAGTGCTGAACCTGGCGTATCGCTTCCGTCCGTCGGCGTGGGGGAAGGGTTACGCGGCGGAGGCGGCGCGGGCGTCGGTGGAGTGGGCGGAGCGGGAAATACCGGCGATTCCGGTGCTGATCAGCGTCGCGGTGACGAACACGCCGTCGTTGCGGGTGGTGGAGAAGCTGGGGTTCACGGACTACGTGGAGGAGGAGTACGACGGAGCGCTTTCACGGCATTTCCGGCGGTGAGGGTGGCTGGCCGCGGGCTTGCGAGATCTTCCGGTTCTCGATCCGGCGCGGGGTTCGCGGGACAGCGCCGGTAGCCGCGATCGGTGTTCCCGGAGCGGCCGGGCGGACGCTCGGGCGTGGGATCGCGATGCCTTCCGCTCCCCGCTCCAACACAGGCTCCCCGCTCCAACACAGGCTCCCCGCTCCAACACAGGCTTCGCGAGACAATGGATGCACCCGCGACCGCCGTCCCCTGGAGTGGCCAGGCGAACGCTCGGGCGTCGGTTCGCGACTTTTTCCAGGATCCGATCCGGCATGGGCTTCGCGAGCCAACGCCTGCACCACCCCCGAAAGAGCCCGGCCAACGCGAGGTCCTCCATCCCCGCTCCGACACGGACATCACGAGCCAACACCTGCACCCGTAACCGCCGTCCTGGAGCAGGCGGGCGAATGCGAGATCGCACGGCTTTGCTTTCCTCGCCGCGGCGCAAACTTCGCAAGACGACGCCGGTGCACGGACCCCGGCTTCCCCGAACCGGCCGGGCGGAACTCCGCCTCCACCGGACTCGCCACGCTCGGCGGCAGGTGAACGTGCCGCACGCCGGGTGACGGCATTCGTCGCCCTTGGGCCCGCGCCCAGCGGCAGTGGGGGAACGCGGGCCCGAGGACAGCGCGGGCCAAGATCGGCGAGTCTCAGAGGCGGCTGGCGTTCTTCCAGTCCTCCGCGGTGCCGGAGTCGGCGAACAAGGTCACCACGGTGTCGTCCGGGGTGCGGGTCGCGGCCAGGCGGCGGGCGGTGAGCCAGTTGGCCGCCGCGGAGCCGCCGATGGCGGTGCCGGTGGCGTCGCGGAAGTCGCGCATGCTGCGGAGGACCTCGGGGTAGGACACGGTCTGGTGCTGGACGCCGGGGATCAGGTCGCTGACGAAGCGCTGGCGCATCCCGTATCCGAGGCCGCCCGCTCCGGGGAACTTGGCGGTTTCGTTGGGCGGGCTCGCGGTGCCGAAGGGAAGTTCGGCCGGGGTCACCGCGACGACGTCGAGGTCGCCGTACTCGGTGCGCAGTGCGCGGGCGACTCCGCCGAGGGTCGCGCCGCTGCCGACCGCGGCCACCCACGCGGACGGGCGTCGTCCGGCCAGCTGGGTGATGATTTCCTGGCCGGTGAGGAACTGGTTCACCCCGAAGTTGTGCAGGTCGCGGTGCTGCGCGACCATCGTCCACCGGGGGTCGGCGTCGGCGATTTCCTTGGAGAGCTTGAGAAATCCGAGCACGAACTCCGAACCGCGGGAGAATTCGACAGTCGCTCCGGTGCCGCGGATCTCCTCGACGACGCTCTCGGCCATCGAACTCGGCAGCACGACCTTGACCGGGATTCCGGCCAGTTTTCCCAGCTGAGCCAAGGCTCGCGCCATGTTGCCGCCCGACCCGGCGACGATGCGCAGGTCGTCCAGGCGGTCGGCGTTGGCGTTCACCGCGCCGCACAGCAGCGAGTACGCGGTGCGGTCCTTCACTGAGCCGAACGGGTTCTCGAACTCGTACTTGGCGAAGATCTTCGCACCGCCGTCCGGCCCGGGGACCTCGACGAGCCGGGAGTGCCCGAGCCGGTCCCGGAACTCCTTCAACGCCGGGAACCGTTCCAGGGTCAGCCGCTCGTCGAACATCTCGTCCAGCGGCTCGCCGATCGTCAGGTCGATCACGTCCTGGTAGGCGTTCGTCATGACTCCTCTTTCTCGCCTCGGAAACCGCGTCGAACTGTAGCCGTTTTCTCTTGCGTATCAACGTTTTTCCGCACCCATGGCTGAACGCTTCAGCCAGCGAGCGCGCGGGCGAGGCCAGTCAGCTGAACCGCCGCCGCGCGGTAGCTCAGCGGCGGTTCGGGCTGCCACGGATAAACCCGCCCGGTCCGGACGGCTTCCTGCCGTTGCCAGAACGGATGCCCGGCGACGTCCGCGGGTTGCAGGCTCGTGGAACGGGCGTCCACCATCAGCACGTCCGCCGGGTACCGCAACGAGTTTTCCCAGGACAGTTTCAGTGCGTACTTGCCCCCGGGCGGCAGTACGACGGGCACTCCGAGCGCGAGGTACTCCCGCAGCAACGGCCAACCCGTGCGAGCGATCCGGATCCCGTCCGGGTCGATCGAAACGAACAGCACCCGAGGCGTCCGCCGCGCCACCGCACGCAGTTCAGCACTTGCCCGCAGGTACTCGGCCCGCTGCGCCGCGACGCCGGACGCGCCGAGCGAAGCGGCCAGGTCGCCGAACCGGTGCAGCGAATCCGGCAGCTCGGCCGCGTAGCTCTCGAAAGACGCCACCGGACAGAACTTCCGCACCTGCGCCCCTACCCCTGGATCGAGCTGGGAAAGCCCGTACTGCAAGGAGTCCAGCACCAGGTCCGGCCTCAGCGCGCCTGCTCGTTCCACGTTCAGCTGGCCCCACGCGGAGCCTAGAACAGCGGCGCGGTCAAGACTTCCCAGGGTCGCCCGATCAAGCTTGCGCCCCTGCGCCAGAACTCCGCCGTATACCCCGGCCACGTCGACGCCGTAGTCGTGCAGAGTGCTGGCCACGGTGACGTAAGCGATGATTCGCCTTGGCACCGAAGAGAATTCCAACCGCAGCCCGGCGTCGTCGGCGATCGTCCACGGGCCCGGCGGCGCCTCCCGGACCGGACCGGCGGCCGCGGAACCCGGCGACAGCCGCGGCGCGACCACCGCGGCTGTCGCGGCGACCGCGCCGAAGAGCACGGTCCGCCGGGCGGGCTTGCCCGCGCCCCTCGCCATCAAACCTCCTGTGCCGCAGGGAGAAAGTGTTCGTCCGCCCCAGTCGGACACTTGCCCGGATTAGGATTGCCTAACCATAATCCGGCTCCTGCGAACGGAGAAGCCGCTCGCCTTCTCCGGGGATGAACATGGCACCAGCTCAGCGAATACCCGCTCCGCACCGAATCGCCGTGCGTCCCGGCGCGGGATGGGCCGGCGCGCTCGCGGCGCTCGCGATCGTCGCGCTGGCCAGCGTGTGCGCGGGAGCGACGTTCGTTTCCCCCGGCACGGTCCTGGACGCACTGCTGCACTACGACCCCGCCCGGCTGGACGAGCTCGCGGTGCGGACGCTGCGGCTGCCTCGCACACTCGTCGGGCTCGCGGCCGGAGCCGGGCTCGGCCTTGCCGGTGCGATCCTCCAGTCATCGGTGCGAAACCCGCTGGCAGATCCCGGAATCCTGGGCATCAACGCCGGAGCGGCACTGGCGATCGTGCTCGGCCTGACCACCATGGGTTCGCTGACCGGATCGTCCACCGCTTGGCTCGCTCTGGCCGGTGCCGCGATCGCCGCGGCCGTGGTGCACCTGCTCGCCCACCGGTCGCGCGGCCCGGTGACGCTGCTGCTCGCCGGAACCGCACTCACCGCTATCCTCACCTCGGCGACCAGCGCTGTCCTGCTCACCGACGGCGGCACGTTCGCCCAGTTCCGGTTCTGGCAGGTCGGTTCCCTGACCGGACGGCCGGTCTCGGTGCTCCTTTTCGGCGCGGCGCTGCTCGTGCCCGCGCTCGGCTGCGGACTGCTGCTGGGCAGGGCGCTCAACGTGCAGGCGCTGGGCGAGGACCTCGCGATCTCGCTGGGGCAACGAAGCGCGCCGGCGAAACTGCTGTCCAGCGCGGTGGTCGTGGTGCTGTCCGGGGTCGCCACCGCGATCGCCGGGCCGATCGGCTTCCTCGGACTGCTGGTGCCGCATCTGGCGCGGCTGATCACCGGACCGGACCAGCGCTGGGTGCTGCGCTATTCAGTAGTGCTGGGCCCGCTGCTGCTGTTGCTCGCCGACCTCCTCGGCCGGTTCGCGGCCGGACCGGCGGAGCTGCCCGCGGGAGTGGTGACCGCGGTGTTCGGGACGCCGGTGCTGATCGTGCTGGCGCGCCGCAAGAAGCTCTCGGCGGCCTGAGGTGCAGCACGCCAGGCCCCGCCGCGATGGGCCTATCGATCCCGCCGGTCCGGCACCGCTCACGCGCGGCGGGCTGGCATGAATCGCGCCCCTCGCCCACCGGAGTCTTCCGGCCACTCGTCCCCGCCCACCGTGCGCAGTCCAGGCGCGACAACCCCACGGCAACCGACCATGAACCGAACCGCCCGCCTCGTCCCGCCGATCCTCGCCGTCCTCGTGGCCGGTCTCCTCGTCGCGGGACTCCTCTACGGCGACTTCCCCCTCGCGCCGTCGTCCGTCCTCCGCGCGCTCGCCGGAACCGCCGACCCGCGGGCGAGCTTCTTCGTCCTGGACGTCCGGCTTCCCCGGTTGCTGCTCGCCGTGACGACCGGCGCGGCCTTCGGGCTGGCGGGCGCGATCGTGCAATCCCTGGTCCGCAATCCGCTCGCCAGCCCGGACGTGCTCGGCACGACCTCCGGAGCCGCGGCGGCCGCGGTGTCCGCCTTGCTGCTGTTCGGCTGGACCGGGCCTGCCGTGTCGGGCGCGGCGTTGGCCGGCGGGCTGGTCACCACCGGCGTGGTGCATCTGCTGGCCACCGCGCGGGGGCGGAACCTTGTCCTCATCGGCGTGGCGATCGCGGCCTTGCTGGCCGGCGGGGTGTCTTGGCTGCTCACCGTCGGCGAGGTGACTGAAGCGCAGGCCGCGCTGGTGTGGCTGACCGGGACGCTCGACGGCCGGTCTTGGCCGGAGCTGGTGCCGCTGCTGTGGTTCACGATCCCGGCGGCCTTGGCCGTGGTGCCGTTCGCGCGGCCGCTGACGCTTCTCGGGCACGGCGACGACCTTGCCCGCTCGCTCGGGGTCGCGGTGGGCCGGACCCGCGTTTTCCTGACGATTGCGGCCACGGTGCTCGCTTCGGCCGCCACGGCGGCGGTGGGGCCCGTTGCCTTCGTGGCACTCACTGCTCCGGCGTTAGCCCGGCTGCTGACCGGCAGCCGGGAGCCGTCGCTCGCGGCGTCGGCGTTGCTGGGATCCGCGTTGCTGATGCTGGCCGATCTGCTCGCGCGTTCGCTGAGTTCGCCCGCGGAAATCCCGGTCGGGGTGGTGACCGGGATCGTCGGCGGGGCGTATCTGCTGTTCTTGCTCGTCGGCCGGGGAATGCGGTGAAGGAATACCGCCGAAACCGTTCACACGATCGTTTCGCACTCTTCAATCGACGCCAGTAGAAAATCGCACCCGCCGACACAATCGTCGATTCGCAGGGAAACGTTTCCGATCACCCGGGAAAGGTCCGCGGCCATCCGGCGCAGTTCCCGCTCGGCCGCCGCGGGGACGCCGGGGCCCGCGCTGAGCTGCCGGATCCAGCTCACGTCCTGCGCCGCCCAGGAAAGCAGCGCGCGGTCGTCCAGCCTGCCGTCCAGTGCCAGCAGCTGGTCCACCCTCGACCGCAGCGCGCGGATCATCAGCGGCTCGACCGTGACCGGGGCCGGGGCGGGCGGGCAGACGTCGCGGGCCGCCAGCGCGGGCCACAGGTTCGCCAGCCGGATTTCCTCGCCCAGCTCAGCGGAAAGGATCGAGACGACCACCGCGGGCAGCGGATCGCGCGGCGTGACCCCGCGCAGCCAGTGGTAGGGGGCCTTGGCGCTGATCGTGCCCGGCCCGAGCCTGCGGTTGATCTCGCGGGCGAGCCGGTCCGGCGACCAGGAAAGCCGCCGCAGGCAGGCACCGAGAACGCCTTTGGCCGCAGGCGAAACCGACGGCCGGGAACCCGGGCGCGGCGAACCGGACGGGGCGGCGGCCGGGCCGGTCCGGCCCGCACGTCCGCGACTGAGCGCATTGCCTTCCGGACCGGGCACATGATTTACCCGTATCGGATACCGTGCCTGCACGAAATCCCCCACATCCGCCGGATCGCGACGTCTTGCCTCGATGCTAACGGACCGGCCGCGCCCCGACAATTGACCGGCGCCGGTGAGCTGCCTCACGAATACCGGGAAAATTCCTTCGCGACGGTTTTTTTCGCGGTCCGATTACGCGGTCCGCGGAACGGCGAGCACTTTGCTTCCCGCGGGCAGGTCGGAGACCACGAGCGCGGTCGCGCCCACGAACGAATCGTCGCCGACCTCGACCGGGCCGAGCACCGTGGCGCCGGCCCCGAAGGTGACCCGGTCGCCGACCGCCGGATGCCGTCGTTCGCCCGCGTCCCTTCTGTTGTCGCGCCACCAGCCGACCGCGCCGAGCGTCACCTGCTGGTACAGCGTCACGTCTTCGCCGACTACCGCGGTCTCCCCGATGATCACCCCGGTGCCGTGGTCGATGAACAACCGGCGGCCGATCACCGCGCCGGGATGGATCTCGACGCCGGTGAGCACCCGCGCGAGATTGGTCAGCAACCGTGCGGCGATCCGGTGCCCGCGCCGGTAAAGCGCGTGCGCGACGCGATGGATCCAGACCGCGGGCAGCGTGGAATGGGCCAGCGCCTCGGCGAGGGTGTCGATCGACGGATCCCGTTCGACGATCGTACGGAGGTCTTCGCGCATCCGTGCCAATGCGCCGAGGCGACCGGAATCCGCGGCGGCGCCGGACTCGGCACGACGCGGCGGCGCCGGGCGGGCGGACCGGACAGTGACCATCGTTCAGCCCTTCCCCTTCGTCTTTTCCCCAAGGTCGGCTACTGCGGTGACTTCGTGCGGGCCGTCCGGGAACATCGTGACGACGACGTCCTCCGGCGGCAGCTTCGCGGCGACTGCGCGGGCGACGAGCCAGTTCGCCGCTGAAGCCGGGCCGATCTCCCGCCCCGTCGCCGCGCGGAATTCCCTGATGCCTGCCCGGGCCTCGGCCATGCGCACGCTTTCCGTTGCCAAGTCCGGCAGTTCTCCCTCCACGAGCGGCTGCCGGTAGCCGTGGCCGAGTCCGGCCCATCCCGGCAGCCCGGACCTCGGCGCGGCGGCCGACCCGTACGGCAGCTCCGCGGCGGTCACCCCGGTGACGACCGGGTCCGCGCCCGTCGCGCGCAACGCCCTGGTCACCCCGGCGAGGCAGCCGCCGGTGCCGGTCCCGCACACCCACGCGGCCGGGACGAGTCCGTCGAGCTGGCCGATGATCTCGCGTCCGGTCACGAATTCGTGCATCGCCACGCACACCGGATCACGATGTGCGGCCAGGAGAATCCACTCCTGTCCGGCTTCCGCGATCTCCTCGGCCAGCGCGATCGCGCCGAGCAGCCCGTCCTCCGGAGCAGACCGGTCGACCCGCACGCCGGCCCCGTCCGGACCGAGCGCCGCTTCCTCGGCGAGCACCAGCCGCAGCGGCGCGCCGATCAGCGAGCAGAGGCGGCTCAGCGCGCGAGCCAGGTCCGCTCCGGCCGCGGCGACGAACCGCGGTTGCCTCGCCGAAGCCCCGATCGCCTGGCAGACCAGCGCGTAGGCCACCCGGTCCGCGTCGGATCCGGTCGGGTTCTCGTACTCGTGTTTGGCCAGCACCCGAGCCCCGCCCGCCGGTCCGGGCACCTCGGCGAGCCGGGTCAGGCCGAGCCCGGCCCGGAAGGCGCGCAGCCGGGGAAACCGGGAAAGCGGACCGCTTTCCCGGAACAGCGAACCGTGCGGCTCGGACAGTGCGGTCCAGTTCGGGAACCGTCGCGTGGACACCACGCTCTTCACTCCTTCGGTTCAGCGGGCACGGTCTTTTCCAGCGCCTCGGCGAACGCGGCCGGGGTAGGCCGCCCCAGCACGTCCGGCAGCGAGATCTCGCGGCCGAGCGCGGCGGCGAGACCGGCGCTCAGCTTCGCGGCGAGCAGCGAATGGCCGCCCAGTTCGAAGAAATCGTCGTGCACGCCAATCGGCCGGTACTGCAGGACGTCCTCCCACACCGCGACGATCCGGCGGAGCAGTTCGGTGTCCGGCTCGGCGAAACTCCCGCTCAGCTCGGCCGGCCGGGAAACGGCTTCGTCCGCCGGGACCGCGGCCGGTTCCGGAGCGCCCGGCTGCCGTCCGATCCAGTAGCGCTGCCGGGCGAAGGCGTACCCGGGTAACGAGACCGTCTGCCCAGCTCCGTCGTGCACCGCTTCCAGATCGACCGGACAACCCCGCTGCCAGAGCGCGCCCACCGCGCCCAGCAGCACCTCCAGTTCGGGCCGGTTTTCGTTCGGACGCGGCATAGTTCGCGCCACCGCGACCGGTTCGCCGAGCGTCGCCCGCGCGAACGTGCCGAGCGTGGCACCGGGCCCTGCTTCCAGCACCAGCCCGCCGCCCGCGCTGGCCAGCGCCGCGGCGAAGCGGACCGGTTCCCTCGCCTGTGCCGCCCAATACCCGGGATCGACGGCCTGCTCGTCGGTGAGCAGCGCTCCGGTCACCGCGGAGAACACCGGCACCTCGGGTTCGCTGAGCTGCGCGGTGCCGAGGAAATCGGCCAGCCGCGGCACGACCTCGTCCATCATCGCCGAGTGGAAGGCATGCGAGGTGTGCAGCGGTTTGTGCGGAATCTCTTGCCCGGCAAGGACTTCAGCGCATTTCGCGATCGCCTCCGCGGGCCCGCTCAACACGCACAGCTCCGGCGCGTTGACCGCGGCGACCGTGACGTCACCGGACAGCAACCCGGCGATTCGCTCCTCGGCCGCGGAAACGGCGAGCATCACTCCCGGCGGCTGCTCCGCCATCAGCCGCCCCCGCTCCGCGACGAACCGCAATGCGTCCGGCAGCGACAGCACTCCGGCCAAGCAGGCGGCCACCAGTTCGCCGAGACTGTGGCCGACCATGGCGTCGGCGCGGCAATCCCAGCGGAGCAGCTGGCGAGCGAGCGCGTAGGAGGTCACGAACAACGCTGGTTGCGCGAGTTCGGTCGCCCGCAGCCGAGCGGGATCGGTGTCCGGCGAGAACATCAGCTCCCGCAGGTCGACGCCGAGGCGCGGCGTCAGCTCCCGGACGCATTCGTCGACGGCTTCGGCAAAGCCGGAGAGTTCCCGGTAGAACTCCGCGCCCATCCCCGGGTACTGCGCGCCTTGCCCGGGGAACATCCACACCACCCGGGGCTTGTTCGCCGACACCGCGGCCGCTGGAGCCGCAAGTGCGGCGGACGACTCGGACACCACCACCGCCCGCCGGTACCGCCAGGCTTCCCGGCCACGGCGCAATGTCGCGGCGACATCCGCGATAGCCGGCGCGTCCGGCTCCCGAAGCACCGCGGCCAGCTCACCGGCCATCGTTTCCAGCGCTTCCTTCGTTTTCGCCGACAGCACCAGCACTTGCGGACGGCGCACCGGCGGCGTCGGCTCCGGCGGGGCCGCTTCTTCAAGCAGAACGTGGGCGTTGGTCCCGCCGATGCCGAACGCGCTGACCCCGATCCGCCTCGGCAGCCCGCCGGTCTCCCATTCCCCGGCCTCGGTTCGCACCACGAACGGCGTGCTCGCGAAGCCGATCGCCGGATTCGGCTCGGCGAACTGCGCCGTCGGGGCCAGAACACCGTGCCGCAGCTGGAGAACCGCCTTGATCAGCCCGGCGATCCCGGCCGCGGACTCCAGGTGCCCGACGTTGCCCTTCACCGAGCCGACCGTGCAGAACCCGGTGCGCGAGGTGCCGAACGCCCGGCTCAGCGCGGTGATTTCGATCGGGTCGCCGATCGGGGTCGCGGTGCCGTGCGCCTCCACCGCGGTGATCGTCTCCGGGTCGAAGTCCGCGTCCCGCAGCGCGGCGCGCACCACCGCCTCCTGGCCGGCGGCACTCGGCGCGGTGAAACCGACCTTGCCCGCGCCGTCGTTGTTCACCGCCGATCCGGCGAGCACCGCGAGCACCCGGTCCCCGGCCGCGAGCGCGTCGCCGAGCCGTTTGAGCACCACGACGCCGACCCCGTTGCCGAACACCGTCCCGGAGGCCGCCGCGTCGAACGGACGGCAGTGCCCGTCCCGCGAGAACACCATGCCGCGTTCCCAGCGATAGCCGACCCGGTGCGGAACCCGCACGCACACCCCGCCGGCGAGCGCGATCTCGCATTCGCCCGCGCGCAGCGCCCGCACCGCCTGGTGCACCGCGACCAGCGAACCGGAACACGCCGTCTGCACGCTCACCGCCGGTCCGGTCAGGCCGAGCCGGTGCGCGACCCGGGTGGCGAGATAGTCCTTGTCGTTGTGGATCTGGAGTTCGAAGACCTCCGAACCGAGCACCACCGGACGCCCGCCCAGCAGGTTCGACATCAGGTACGCGGGCATTCCCGCCGAAGCGAACACCCCGCCGCTGCTCGCGTCGCCCGGCCGGATCCCCGCGTCTTCCATCGCGTGCCAGGCACATTCCAGAAACACCCGGTGCTGCGGGTCCAGCAGCGCCGCCTCGCGGGCACCGAAGCCGAAGAAGCGGGCATCGAACAGATCGTGCTCCGCCAGGGTCGCCGCCACCGGCACGTAATCCGGGTGCGCGATTTCCTCGGCAGGCACGCCTTCCGCGAGCAGTTCGGCTTCGCTGAGCGGGGCGACGGATTCGACCCCGTCGCGAAGATTGCGCCAGAACGCCGCCGTGCTGGGCGCGCCGGGGAACCGGCCCGCCATGCCGACGACCGCGATCCGCTGGCCGGCACTCACTGGACGGCGGCCCGAAGGCCGGTCAACGCGTGCCGGGCGATGTCGTGCTCGGTCTTGCCGCGGGAAAGCAGGTCGGCGCAGATCCGGCCGAACAACGGGACCAGCTTGAACGCCCAGCCGCCCGCGGCGACCACGACGTTCTCGCCGCCCTCGACCAGTCCTTCGGCGGTGCCGAGGTAGAACTGCCGCTGCGGGTCCCCGGGCAGCACCGCGAGGCAGGTGCCGGTGGAGACCGGTTCCGGGTCCAGCCACGGCAGGTGCGCCCGGACCCAGCCCGACACCCGCTCGACGTGCGCGGGACGCGGACGGCCGGTGGCGAGGTCGGCGTCGGCCAGCGCGTCCACCTCGAAATCCGGGCCGAGCCGGGCGAGCCCGTCGTTCGACCACGGGTTGGGCGGGAAACCGTAGAACAGGTTGGTGTCCTCGGCGGTCGGCTCCTGGAAGGCGAACCAGAACGGCCTGCGCACGCCGTCGCCGCGGTCGCGCAAGGTCACCAGCGCCATCTCGTAGGTGTGCAGGTCCAGCTCTCCCGCTCCCCACGGCCGGATCAGCTCGTTGACGTGCGCGTTGGCCGCCAGCACCACCTTGTCCGCACGGTAGGTCGCCCGGTCGCTGCGCACCACGACGCCGTCCTGGCCCGGTTCCACCGCGAGAATCCGTTCGGGCGACTGCATCCGCACGCCGTTGAGGTGGCATTGCCGCACCAGTGCGGCGAGCGTGCCGCGCACGTCGATGGCTCCGCCGCTCGGCTGCAGGAAGCCCTCGAAGTGCGCGGGCAGGTCGCGGAATCCGTAGCGGCGCTCGATTTCCTTGCCGGACAACCATTCGTACGGCACGGACAGTTCGTCCATCGCGGCCGCGGTGTCGGCGATGTGCCCCTCGTTGGTCGGCACGTGGGTGTCGCCGAACCACAGACTGCCCAGTTCGTGCACCAGCGTGCGCCCGGTGTCGGCTTCCAGTTCCTTCCACAGCGGCGCGGTGGCCAGCGTGAGCCGGAAAATGTCCGGCTGGGTGTACTGCACCCGCCAATGCCGTTCGCCGCCGCTGGATCCGCAGCTCTCGTTCAGGAAGCCGAACCGGTCGGTGACGAGCACACGCGCGCCGCCGGCCGCCGACCGCCACGCGGCGGACAGCCCGATCGGGCCGCCGCCCACCACGATCACGTCGAAATGCTTCTCGGCACTCATGCCAGTACGTCCTCTCGTCGGAGAATCCCGGTGATCGCGGCGACCGTCTCCGCCGCCGATTCGCGCAGATAGAAATGGCCGCCGGGGAAGACCGTCCGGTCGAAACCGGCCCGGCACCACGCGGCCCAGCCCGCGACCTCGTCCGGGCTCACCGCCGGGTCCCCGGCCCCGCAGAAAGCGCTGACCGGCACGGTGATGTCCGCCGTGCCCGGCCGGTAGGTCTCGACCGCCTCGTAGTCGGCGCGGACCAGCGCGGCCACGAACGCGCTGAGCCGTGAATCGGCCCGGATGCCGGAGGATCCGCCGGCCAGCCAGTCCACGAGGTCCAGCACCGCCTCGTCGCCGAAGTCGCGGACTCCCCGGTCGGGCAGCAGCCCGGGCGGGAACTGGCTGGACACTATCAACCGCCGCGGTGCCGGAAAACCGTTCTGCCGCAACACATTCACCAGCTCATACCCGACCAGCGCACCCATGCTGTGGCCGAACACGGTGTACGGCGCGTCCAGCGCCTCGGGCAGTGCGCCGGCCACGCCTTCGGCCAGCTCCGCCAGCTCGGTCAGCGCGGGCTCGCCGATCCGGTCCTCCCGGCCCGGATACTGCACGACCAGCAGTTCGACCTCCGGCGGAAGCAGCTGCCGCCACGGCCGGAACGACGACGCGCCGCCCCCGGCGTGCGGAAGACAGAGCAACTGCTGCCGGACCGGGCTTTCACCGGGAAGCCGTTTGAGCCACGCGGAACCGGTCATCCTCGTGCCCCGCTCAGCATCGTGGGCTCCGGCGGCCCGGTTACGTCCCGGCGCAGTGCGGCTTTGTCGACTTTGCCGGTGCCGGTCAGCGGAAGCGCGTCGAGGACGACGAGATGCTCGGGGAACTTGTACCGGGCAAGTCCTTGGCCGTCCAGGAATTTCCGGACCTCGCGCAGTCCCGGCCGCTCGGCACCGGCGGCAGGCACCACGCAGAGGCAGACCGTTTCCCCGTGGACCGCGTGCGGCATGGCGACCCCGGCCGCTTGTGCGATCGAGGGATGCCGCAGCACCATCGCTTCCAGTTCCTCGGCGGAGATCTTCTCGCCGCCGCGATTGATCACGTCCCGAAGCCGTCCGAGAATCGCCAGGTTGCCGCCGGGATCGACGCGGACGAGGTCGCCGGTGCGGTAGAAGCCGTCCGGCGTGAACGCTTCCGCGGTCGCTTCGGGATTCGCGTAGTACCCGGCGACGGTGTAGGGCCCGCGAGTGAGCAGTTCCCCTTCCTCGCCGGGCTCGACGTCCGAACCGTCGGCGGCGACCACCCTGATCTCGTCCTCGGGCAGCAACGGCCTGCCCTGGGTGTCGCGGATGACCTCGTCCGGGTCGTCCAGGCGGGTGTAGCAGAGCAGTCCCTCACTCATCCCGTAGCACTGCTGGACGGTGCCGCCGAGCGCGGTGCGGAGTTCGTCGGCAGTCCCTGGCGCGAGCCGGGAACCGCCGACCAGCAGCACGCGGAGAGACGACAGATCGCGGCTGGTCCGCTTCGCTTCGGCACTCCAGCGCAGCGCGACCGAGGGCACCAGCGTGCTGTGCGTGACCCGCTCTCGTTCGATGATTTCGAAAGCGCCCGAAGGAGATTCGGGCGAGCTCAGCACCACGGTCGCCCCGACGGACAACGCGCCGAGAATGCCAGGGCAGTTCATGACGAAGCCGTGCTCGGCGGGCATCACGACCAGGTTCACCGCGTCCCGGGTCATCGCGTTCACGGTGATCGCGTGCCGGATCATGCAGCCGTAGCCCTCGTGCGTCCGCGCGATCGCCTTGGGCAGGCCGGTGGTACCGCCGGAAAGCAGGAACACCGCCGGGTCGGACGGGGCCGCCGCGGGCTTCCACTCGCTCGGCGTCTCGCCGCCGGGTTCGCACAGCAGCGCGAGATCCACCTCGTCGCCGGTGGTCTCCCCGCCGCGCACGAGCAGGTTTTTCAGCCCCGCATGGCGTTCTCGCAGCCGCCGGGCGACGGTCAGCGCTTCCGTGCGCCGTCCGGTCGCGTCCACCGCCAGCAGCACCGGCTCGGTCACGGCGACTACGTGGTCCAGTTCGTGTTCCCGGAAGGCAGGCAGGATCAACACCGGGGCGGCGCCGAGTTCCAGCGCCGCCAGCACGAGCACGACGTACTCGGCGCAGTTGGTCAGCGCGACCGCGATCCGATCGCCAGGACGCACGCCCAACCCGGCGAGCCGGTCTCGTGCCACGCCCACCGCGTCGCCGAGTTCCGCGTAGCCGATGCGGCGCGTACCGTCGACCACGGCACACCGGCCCGCCGCTTCGGCGAACTGCCGGCGGATCGGCGTCACCACGAGTTCGTCGTTCCACAGCCCGGATTCCCGGTACCGCCGGGCGCGTTCTCCGGTCACCCCGGTCATCGGGACACCGCCGCACCGGCCAGTTCGGCGAGCTGGCCGAGGGTGTAGTCCTCGGTGTCCCACAGGTTCACCGCGAGCCCGAACCGGGCGGTGAGCTCCAGTTGCAGGTCGGTCGTCTCGACCGAGCTGAGCGCGAGGTCCGCGCGGAGCCGGGTCGAGGAGTCGGCCTCGGCCAGGGTTTCGGCGTCGAGACCGATTTCGGTCAGCAGGTCGAAGATCTCTTCCGCGGCCGGGGCCGGGTGCGAGGATGGCACAGCTCTCCATACCTTTCACGGTTTGGTCCCGCGTCCGGGCGCGCGGGAGTTCGGAACGGGCCGTCCGGGGCCTGCCGGACGCCGGGGCACAGCCAGGAATTCAGTGCGGATCCGGCAGCGCCGCGCGGATCTGCTCGGCGAGCCCGGACAGGTCCCGCGCGTAGGCCTCGGCCATCGCGGCCACCGCGGGCAGGCAGTGCGGCGGCACCGCGCCGAGGATGTCCGACCGGCGGCCGAGCGCCTGTCCGGTCAGGTTGAGCAGGTGCAGCAGCACTCGTCCGGGCTCGCTCGAACGCAGCGCCGGGTCCGTGCGGAGCTGGCGCAGCAGCAGCGCCGCGTCCACCCGCGGCGGGGCTTCCGGCACCGTCTCGGCGCGCGAACGCCGCTGGTCCGGCACCGGATCCTGACCGGAATCCAGCCGCCGCCGCACGTCGTGCGCGGTGCCGAGCGAGATCCCGGCGCGGCGGGCGACCTCGCGCAGGGACAGGCCGGGCTCCTCGGCCAGCAGCGCGCCGGCCTGGCGGCGTCCCTGCGCCGCCGACAACGGGCGCGCCCGTCCGTCGCGGCCGATCCGCGCGGTGTTCGACTCCGGAATTTCCGAGGTCGAACGCCGCAGCGCACCCACCGTTTTGTCCGAGAGCCCGGCCAGATCCGCCACCACGTGGTCCGACCAGCCCGGGAATTCCCGCACAATCCGCACCGCCGCGGCCCGCCTGCTCTCCAGCGACAGCGGAAGGCCGTGCGCGATGTTCGACCGCACCGCGTAGAGGAAGCACTCGGCTTCGGTGCCTTCACACAGCACCGCGCGGATCCGCTCGTCCTCGCGCAGCACCGCCGCCCGCACGCGGTGTTCGCCGTCGACCACGCGCAACGTGTCGCGCTGCACGACGATCGGCGGCAGCACCTCGGGATCGCGGCCGGTCAGCATCCGGACGTGTTCGGCGACCGGGCCGTCCACCCGCGGCGAACCGCCGAGCACGAGATTCCGCACCGGCAGCGAAACCGGGGCGCCGGACAGCACCGCGCCGGGTGTCGCGAAGCCGATCACGAGCCGCTCGCCCGCGCCCCGGCCGCCAGCAGCATCGCCGGCGCAGGCCCGTTGAGGTCGGCGAGCACCCGGTCCAGCGTGTCGACCAGATAGTCGACCTGCGCCAGGCGCAGCCCCGGATGGCATGGCAGGTTGATCAGCGAGCTGAACCACAATCGTTCCGCCACCGGGCATTCGCCCGGCCCGTGCCCGCGGTGGCGCCATTCCGGGAGCAAATGCTGCGGGAAATAGCGGAGCTGGATCTCCACGCCGCCGCGGTCGAGCGCCAGCACCATTTCCTCGCGCAGTTCGGCGGTTTCCGCGAAGCAGGTGTACAGGTGGTAGGCGTGTGTGCTGCCCGCCGGGGCGGATTGCGGCGTGACAAAGGAATATCCGTCGATCACCTCGTCCAGCCGCGAAGCGATCGCACTGCGCAGCGCGGCCAATTCCGGCAACCGCGCGAGCTGCACCACCCCGACCGCGGCGGCGGCCTCGGACAGGGTCGCGTTCGTGCCGCTGCGGCGGACCCGGTGCACCGTGTCGCGGTATACGCCTTCGGAGTACTTCATCCACGGCAGCAGCAGTGGTTCGTCCTCGCCGGGCAGCGCCGAGGTGCTGAGGTGGCCGTCGTAATCGTTGCCGCGCAGCCGCTGCAGCCGGTGCGCCCAGACCTCGCTGTCGCAGGTGATCATCCCGCCCTCGCCGAGGGTGGTGATGTTCTTGGAGTTCTGGAAGCTGAAGCAGCCGAGGTCGGCCAGCCCGCCCGGCACTCGCCCGCGATAGCCGGCGCCGAGCGCGTGCGCGCAGTCCTCTACGACGAGCACCCCGTGCGCGCGGGCGATCCGCATGATCGCGTCCATGTCCGCGGGACAGCCGCCGTAGTGCACCAGCAGCAAAGCCTTGGTGCGCGGGGTGATCAGTGCCTCGAACGAGGCCGGGTCGACGGTGAGCGAACCCGGGTCGACGTCGCAGAACCGGACTCGCACGCGGTGGTCGAGCAGCGGCTGGACGGTGGCCTGGTAGGTCTGCGGGGTCGCGATGACCTCGTCGCCCGGCTCAAGATCGAGCATCTCGACCGCGAGCTGCACCGCGACCGTGCCGCTGGTGACCGAGACCGCGTGCCGGGCCCCGACCATCGCGGCGAACTGCCGCTCGAACCGCCCGCGGTGCTCGCCCATGGACAAGGTGGACTCGCTGGTGACCAGCTCGACGAGCGCGTCAGCCTCGGGCGAGGCCAGCACGCTGCCGCGCAGAGGACAGGGCACAATAAATTTCCTGGACACGGCCGAACACATCTCCCCAGTTCAGGTCGAATGCCATCCGCCTCATTCAAGCATCGCGGACGAACCCGCTGGAAGGGTTTTCTCCCGACCGGGAATGTCAACCGGGTAAAGCAGCTTTACCGACCCAAGTTCCTTGCGCGGCACGAACCAGCCTGCTATCGCCTGGTGAATTGGTCACCGCACCCGTGCGCTGAATGTACATTGTGGACAGACGATTTTGGCAAGGTCGAACAATAGCAATCGTCCCCCCGTTTCCAGCTTCCTCCTTTCAGGTGACGAAACAGCGGTCAACTCATCCCTGAGCGTTGCCCCCGGGGCTGTCCCGCAGCAGCCAGCCGCCCGTGAGACCGCTCACTGCCGCGAGCACGCCGCACAGCAGCAACACCAGCAACACCCCGTGCGTCGCCCCGGCGCTCCCCTCGCCGCGGGTCGCGTAGACCGCGCCGGACACCGCGATCCCGAGCGCCAGCCCGAGCTGCCGGGAGCTGTTCGCGGCCGCGCCCGCGGTGCCGCCGTACTCCGCGGGGACCGAGGCGATCGCCACCGCGGGGAAGACCGGGGACACGATGCCCGCACCGATTCCGGTCAGGACCAACGCCGGCAGCAGGGCGATCCAGGTCGGGCTGAGCAGCACCGCGACCCCGGTCAGGCAGCCGAAGCCGAGCAACATCGTCGCGCCGCCCAGCACCCGGCCCGGCGACTTGGCGTGCAACCGTCCGCTGATCAGCGCCGACACCGCGACGAACACCACCACCTGCAGCGCCAGCACCGCCGACGTCGCCGCCGAACTCAGGCCGGTCACGTTCTGCAACCACAGCGAAATCACCGGCAGCGCGCCGAATCCGGCGAAGTAGTAGCTGAACGCGACGAGCACTACGCCGAGGAACCGGCGCGTCGCGAACAGGCCGGTCGGCACCATGGGCGCGGCGCTGCGCCGCTCCACTACCACGAACGCTCCGATGGCAACCGCCGTGACCAGGTACCCGATCACCGCACCGGCCGACGACCATCCGCGATCGCCGCCGGTGATGACGGAATAGGTGAGGCCCGTCGCGGCGAGCGAGAACGTGCCGATGCCCGGGTAGTCGACGCTGCGGCCGCGCACTCGCGGCCCCTCCTTCAACGACGTCGCCGCCATGATGATCGCGACCGCGCAGAGGGGCAGGGAGACAAAGAAAATCCAGCGCCAGCCGAGCAACTGCGCGAGCACGCCGCCGGAGAAGGTGCCCACCGCGCTGGCCACTCCGGCGACCGTTCCCCAGACCGCGAACGCCCGGGCCCGGTGCCGGCCCTCGTAGGTCAACCCGACCAGCGGCAGGATCGTCGCGAACATCGCCGCGCCCGCGACGCCCTGCACGACCCGCGCGGCGATCAGCTCGCCGGGCGTTCCGGCCAGCCCGCAGGCCAGCGTCGCGAAGGAGAACAGAACCAGTCCGGCGAGGTAGACGCGCTTGCGGCCGAGCAGGTCGCTCAGCGAGCCGAAGCCCAGCAGCAATCCGGCCAGCGCTACCGTGAAGACGTCCACGATCCACTGCAGCTGGCCGTACCCCGCGCCGAGCTCGGCCCCGATCGCGGGCAGCGCGACGGTGACGATGCTGGTGTAGATCAGCAGCAGGAACGTGCCGACGCACGCGGCGATCAACGGAACCCAGGACGGCGCGGCCACCGCGGGTTCGGCGCGACTCGTCAAGTGAGGCATGCCTAAGATCGTGGTGTAATAGGCTTATGACACATAACTCTTACTACCGGAGTTTCCTCAAGTTTGTGACCGGCCTCACCAACGATCGCCCGGCAGACCTCGCTGACCTGGTCGGACGCTGGGACGAGCCGGAGATGGGCCCGGTCCCGCCCGCCGCCGACGAGGATTTTCCGCAGGTGTGCGCCTTCCTGGACCGGTGGGTCGAGGTCATCGACACGACCGGCGAAGCGGACCGGGTCCGGTTGCTGAACGCCCTGCTGGCCGAGGCCGCCGCCTACCCGCGAATCACCGAGCACGACGGGTACAGCTGGCATCTGCACTACCAGGACGACGGGATGCGCCTGCCCGCGGTGTTGCGCGCGGTGACATCCGTGGCCGCGGCGCAGTACCTGACCTCGACCAGCCTGCACCGCCTCGGCCGCTGCGCCGCGACGGAATGCCGCCGCGCGTTCGTCGACTTCACCCGCAGCGGGACGCAGCGGTACTGCACCCACGCCTGCGTCAACCGCGACGCGGTCCGGCGGCACCGGGCGCGCCGGAAGGAAACCCTTTCGCCGTAAGGGTTTCTCTTCGCCAGCGCTGGTCCGGCCGCCGCCGGGGCGCCCAGCGGCCGGGCACGCAGCCACGGCAACCGGGCGCCGTCGGGACGGTTCGGCGCCCGCGGCGCTGCCGCGGCCACGCCCGTGTCGCCCGCGCCGCAGTCCGGCGGCAGCGGTTTCCGGGTTCACAGCGCCAGGTCGTGGTCGGCGAGCCAGGAGTCCAGCTGCACCATGAACTCCAGCCCGGACCGGGACGGCCAGCCGTTCGCGGACCCGAGCCGGGCCGTCGCGGTGCCGTCGATCAGCGCGTGCACGGGTGTACCGGGAGAACTCGCGAGCCGGGCGAACTCGGCGCGCAGTGCCGCGTCGTATCCCGGGTCGTGCGTGATCGGGTACGCGCTCTTCTTCCGGTTCGCCACCGGTTCGGGGAGCAGGTGGCCTGCCGCCGCCCGCAGCAGGCTCTTTTCCTTGCCGTCGAAGAACTTCATCCGCCACGGCACGTTGAACAGGTAGTCGACCAGCCGGTGGTCGCAGAACGGCACCCGCACCTCCAGGCCCACCGCCATGCTCATCCGGTCCTTCCGGTCCAGCAGCATCGGCACGAACCGGGTCACCGCGAGGTAGCCGACCTCGCGGATCCGCCGCGCCGCGGCGTCCTCGCCGGGTAGCACCGGCACCTCCGCCAGCGCCTCGGCGTACCGCTGGGCGCGGTAGCCCTCGACGTCCAGGTCCGCGAGCAGCCCGGGATCCAGCAGCCCGGACAGCGCCGGGAGCAGGTCGTACCCGGCGGCCACCCACGGGAAAGTGTCCGCGTCGCGCAGCTCCGGCACGTGGAACCACGGGTAGCCGCCGAACAGTTCGTCCGCGGCTTCCCCGGACAGCGCCACCGTCGACCGTTCACGGACCGCGCGAAACA
This sequence comes from Amycolatopsis rubida, assembly GCF_900115345.1. Classification (GTDB taxonomy): domain Bacteria; phylum Actinomycetota; class Actinomycetes; order Mycobacteriales; family Pseudonocardiaceae; genus Amycolatopsis; species Amycolatopsis rubida. The sequence continues at coordinate 582,431 of NZ_FOWC01000002.1, forward strand.
GCAGGTACAAGGAGGCGAACGCGTCGCCGAGCAGCGCCGCGGGCACGTCGTGCGCCCGCGGGACCACGGCCCGGGTCGAGGAAGCGGCGAGTTCGCCGAGCCCGAGCACCAGGTTCGTGTGCTCGGCCGCGACATGCCGCGCCATTTCCGCGGCGAACGGCGCGTCCGGCGATTCGTGCACCAGGCTGGCGGCGAAATCCCGTTCGTTGCCCGCGAAATCGACCGAAAACGACCGGACCGGGCCGGCGCCTTGAGCGGCGAGCGAGCGCGCCGCCAGCGCCGTCACCACACTGGAGTCGAGGCCGCCGGAAAGCAGGGTGCACAGCGGGACGTCGGCGACCAGCTGGCGTTCCACGATGTCCTCAAGCAACGCGCGGACCGTCCGCACCGTGGTGTGCAGATCGTCGGGATGCTCGCGTGCCTCCAACGCCCAGTACCGCTGGATTCGCTTGCCCTCGCGGTCGAAGACCAGCAGGTGTCCCGGCCGCAGTTCCCGCAGGCCGCGGAAGATCGCGTGCTCCGGGGTTTTGACCCCGGCCAGCAACTCGCGCAGCCCGTCCCGGTCCACCACCGGCGCCACGTCGGGATGCGCGAGGATCGCCTTGGCCTCCGAACCGAACAGCAGCCCGCGGCCGGCCGGGCAGTAGTAGAGCGGTTTGATCCCGAGCCGGTCGCGCACGAGCAGCAGTCGCTCGCTGCGGGCGTCCCAGATCGCGAACGCGAACATCCCGTTCAGCCGCCGTGCCATCGCCGTGCCCCACTGCAAGTAGGCGTGCAGCACCACTTCGGTGTCGCTGGCGGTCCGGAACCGGTGGCCGAGCGCGCTGAGTTCCGCGCGTAGTTCGCGGTAGTTGTACACCTCGCCGCTGTAGGTGATCGCCAGCACCGTGCGGCCGAGGTGCTCCAGCGTCATCGGCTGGCCGCCGCCCGCCGGGTCGATCACCGAAAGCCTGCGGTGGCCGAAGGCCACGTGCTCGTCGAACCAGCAGCCGTGCGCGTCCGGACCCCGGCAGGCCATCGCCTCGGTCATGTCCTGGAGCACCTGTGGTTCCCGGCTGGGAAACCGTTCGAAATCCGCCCACCCCGCGATGCCGCACATCGGATCTTCGCCTCCTCTACGCCCGGGTTCACCAGGTCACCGGGAATTCGTGGATGCCGTAGATCTCGGCATCGGTTTTGAACCGCAGCCGCCGCGCGGGCACCGCGGCGCGCAGGCCGGGCAACCGGGTGGCCAGCGCGGTATAGACGATTTCCAGCTCCGTCCTCGCCAGCTGCTGGCCGAGGCACTGGTGCGGACCGTGCCCGAACGCCAGGTGGTCGCGAGCGCCGCGCCGGGGACCGGGGAACACCGCCGGATCGTGATCGGCCGCGTTGCACAGCAGCACGACCACCTCCCCCGCGGCGATCCGTTCGCCGTCGAGGTGCACGTCCTCGGTGGCCACCCGGGTCGGGATGAACTCCGCGATCGTGAAGCGGCGCAGCAGCTCCTCCACGAGCAGCGGGGCGCGTGCCGGGTCCGCGCGCAGCGCCGCCGCCAGCAGCGGCCGCTCGGCCAGGTTCAGCGCGCCGAGCGAAATCATGTTCGCCGTCGTCTCGTGTCCGGCGACGAGCAGCAGGAAAGCCATCCGTACCAAGGCCGTCCGCCGGTATTCGCCGTCCTCGCGGCCCTTCCGGATCTGCCGGCCGAGCAGATCCTCGGGCGGGGCCGCTTCCTTTTCGGCGATCAGCGTCTCCAGCGCGGCCAGCAGTTCGTCGATCGCCCGCAGCCGCTGCGGCGCGGTGGCGGTGCGCAGCAGCATCGTGGTGGAGCGGGTCTGGAAGAAGTCGTGGTCGGAGTAGGGCACCCCGAGCTGTTCGCAGATCACCCGGGAGGGCACCGGCAACGCGAGCGCGCGGACCAGATCCGCGGGTTTCGGACCGGCCAGCAGGGCGTCGAGGCATTCGTGCACGATGCGGTCGATCCGCGGCCGCAACTGCCGGACCCGGCGGACGGTGAACTCGCCGGCCACCGCGGACCTGGCGGCGCGGTGCTCGGCGCCGTCCATGGAGATCATCGTGCGGCGGAAGGCGCCCGGCTGGCCGTCCACGGCAAAGGGGAAACCCTGCCGTTGCCGGTCGGCGCTGAACCGGTCGTCGGCGAGCACGGCGCGGATGCCGCGGTGACCGGCCACCGCCCACACCGGCATCCCGGACGGCAGCCGCATCCGCACCGGGCGGGCCGCGTCCCGCACTCGCACGTGCTGCGCGTTGGGCCGGTAGGGGCAGGCTCGGGCAAGCTCCAGTTCGGGCGCCGCGGTCAGTTCGTCTTCCGGAACGAGCACGGGATTCTCCTTTCGCTCATGCGGTTTCGGGCTCGCCGTTCCCTTCCCCCGGGCGCGCGAGCACGAACAAGGCGACCGCCGCCACGAGCGCGAAACCCAGCACCGCGACGGCGGTGGACAGCGCGGTGGTCGTTCCGGCCGCTCCGGGCAGCGGGGCCGCCGCCGCGCCGATCAGGAACTGCGCGCCGCCGATCAGGCCGGAGGCCGCGCCGGGGGCGTCACCGCCGATCGCGAGGATGATCGTCGTCGAAGCGGGCAGCACGATGCCGAATCCGAAGGTCGCGCCGAACAGGCAGATCCAGGTCGTGGGCACCGTGCTCACGCCGGCGAGAAGCAGCAGCACGAGCGTCCCCGTCGCGAGCGCCATCACGAGCACACCGATCGTGAGCAGGGTGTTCAGCCGCACGCGCCCGGCGAGCCGGGCGAACAGCGCGCCGGCCAGGACGGTGCCGACCGCGTTCGTCGCGAAAACGAGGCTGTAGACGGCGGGCGACAAGCCGTAGCCGTCCTGGAAGACGAACGGCGAGCCGCTGATGTAAGCGAACAACGCGCCGATCCCGCAGCCGGCCACGAGGAGATGCCCGACCAGCGCGCGGCGGCGGAGCAGCCGGCCCATCGCGGCGGCTGCCCGCCGGGAGCCGCCGGGCAGCCGCCGGTGCGCGGGCAGCGATTCCGGCACCCAGGAGCCGACCCCGGCCAGCAGCAGCATCCCGGTCACGGCGAGCACCGCGAACACCAGCCGCCAGGAACCCAGCCCGACGACCACCCCGCCGAGCACCGGGGCCAGCACCGGCGCGGTCGACCCGATCACGCTCAGCGCGGTCAGCCTGCGGGCCGCGCCCGCGCCGGTGAACAGATCGCTGATCACCGCCCGTCCGAGCACGATCCCCGCGCCGCCGGCCACCCCCTGGCACAGCCGGGCGAGGTCGAACACCGCGAGGTTCGGGGCAAGCGCGCACACCACGGAAAAGACCGCGAACAGCGCGGCCCCGGCGAGCAGCAGCCGGCGGCGGCCGAGCGTGTCGCTGACCGGGCCGAGCACGAGCTGCCCGGCCGCGAACCCGACGAGACACGAGGTGAGCGAGAACTGCACCGCCGCGGTGGTGGTCCCGAACGAGGAGACGATCTGCGGGAATCCCGGCGCGTACATGTCGACCGCGAACGGCGACACCGCGGAAAGACCGCCGAGGACGAGGACAAGCCGTCCGGTTCCGGTACGCGGGGTCGCGGTGTCGATGCCGCCGTTCATGAGCCTCCACTCCGTCCGAGCCACAACGCGGCCGGCGAGCGACCGCTGCCGTTATCGTCGGCGGCTCGGCCCGGTTGTGGTGTGGAGCGCGCTGCTCGGTGCTGTGGAGATCGTTGCGGCGTCAGGTTCGGGCATGCCGGAACCGGGCGGGCGAACTCCCGCGGTCCCGGCGGAAGGCGTACCCGAAATTGCTCGCCGAGGCGTACCCGATCTCGGACGCGATCCGCGCGATCGGCCAGTCCGTCTCGACCAGCAGGACCGCCGCCCGGTCGAGGCAGCGGCGCCGGTGGTGCTCCATCACCGGAATCCCGTACAGGGACCGGAAGCCGGTGGTGAGCCGACGCACCGACATCGCGGACGCCCTGGCCAGCTGGGCCAGCGTCGGCGGGTCGTGGCGATGCTGCCACAGCAGGTCGGGCACGCGGCGCAAAGCGGTCTCCTCGTGGTCGGCCAGCTCGGGTTCGCCGGTTTCGGCTGGCGTGGCCACCAGACCGTCGGCCAGTGCGGCGAGCGCGGCCATCAACCGCGATTCCAGGAACAGCAGGCGGCCGGCGGAACCTCGGCGATGCGCGAAGATCTCCCGCAGCGGATCAGCGGCGGGCAGCAACGCCGTCGAGCGGCCCAGATACCGCTCGCGGGCGAGGTGTTCCGGCCCGATCGCGGGCAGCGAATACGCGCCGAGGTCCTGGAGATAGGACTCCAGCCCGGTCCACGTCCCGGTCACCGAGACCGCGCGATAACGCTCTCCCGGCTCGTATTCGACCACTCCTTCGAGGGCGCTGCGGGAACTCAGCGACACCGCGCTGGCGCGCATCTCGCCGGTGCCGGTGCCGGACTCGCGGATGCGCATCCGCCCGCCGAGGCAGTGCTCCAGCTCGAAATGATCGCCCGGGAACCGGTATTCGACCCGGTGGGTCCCGGAGAACTCGACGTCGTAGCGGACGAGCGACAGCCCGCGGCGCAGCGCCGTGACCTCGATCGCGCCGTCGCCGAACTCCGGCCGCAGCCGGTGCCGGACCGTCCCGTCGGGACCCGGTTCGGCGCACGCGATCGACGACAGGTAGGCGGCATGGCTGTCCTCGGCCGAGCCGGTCGGACCGCAGATCTGGTGAGACTGGATCACGACAAGCAAGGGTAGCCTTACTCGCCGGCCCGTGTCGCTTTCCCGTTCACCGGCGCCGCTGCGGACGCCGCCGGGCCCGGGCCTCCCAGCAGGGCCGATGCCAATGCCTGCGGTCGGCGACCCCGCCGGTCTCGTCCGCGGGCCACACGACCAGATGCGGGACGCCCGGACGGATCTCGTGATCGCAACCGGGACAGCGATAGGTCTTGGCGGCCTGCGAACCGGGAACGGTGCGCACCAGCCAGTCGCCGTCGGGAGCGGATTCGCTGCGGGCCCAGCCGCTGACCGCACCGGCATCCGGCCGTTCGACGGCACCGGAACGGCCTCGGCCGGGTCGATTGCGTCTGGGCACGCAGCCACGGTAACCGGACGTCGGCGGGATGGTTCAGCCCCACACCGAACCGCTGCCCGCCGACGCTGCCGAGCGCTGTGCAAGGTAGGTCAGGGTTCCCCTCACGTACCTCGGCGAGAGCGAAGGCTCCGCATGGATCAGGCCCGGGCGATCGCAAGCGGGACGAGTTGCTCCGCGGACGTCAGCGAGCCGTGCTGGCCTACCAGGTTCGACTCCACTGCCTCGGCGAGTTCGCGAACCATGCCGAAGGTTCCCGTCGCCGCGGCGATCACGTCGCCGATTCGCGGGCGCACCCGGTCGCTCACCGCGGCGCCGAACCAGCCCGCCGCGATCGCTTCCTCGCGCGGCAGCACCCACGCCCGGGGACCCAGGACCTCGCGCCACGCGGCCACCACGTCCGCAGTCGCACCGGGCTCCGTATAGACATGCCGCGCGCGAACCTCCCCGCCGAACGCGCGGACGCCCCCCAGCAGCTCCGGAGTGTCCTCCAGGTTCAGTTTTTCCTCGACGGTCACCATTCCGTGGTCGGCCACCACCGCCAGGACGGCACCGGCGGGCAATCCGTCCACAATGGACTCCACCAGCCGGTCGACCTGGCGGAGCTGCATCCGCCACGCGGTCGAGCCGGGGCCGTAAAGGTGGCCCAGCAGGTCCAGTTCACTGTGGTAGGCATAGCAAAACGCGCGCGAAGAGAGTATGTCCAAGGTTCGCGCGGCCAGGTCGCCCAGCGCGTGCACGCCGGCGTATCGGGCACCGCTTTGCGTCGCTTGGGTCAAGGCAGTGTTGGCGAACTGCGCCGAAGACACCACCGCGGCCTCGATGCCCGCGGCGGCGGCGCGTTCGAAGGTCGTCGGGAGAGGTTGGACATCGCGGGGCGGCAGGGCTCCGCGGAGGTCGCTTCCGTCCTCGTGGGAGCGCCAGCGCAGCGCGTTCAGGACGCCGGTTCCTGGGATCTCGAAGGTGTAGCCGACCATGCCGTGCTCGCCCGACGCCAGACCAGTGCCGATCGCGGCGACGCCGGCGGCGGTGGTCGACGGGAAGCCGACTCGCAGGGGGCTGCCGGCGAGTTCGGTGAGAACGGGAGCGTCCGCCGCGTGCTGGGCCAGCAGTTCCCAGCCGAGGCCGTCGATGAGGAGCACGCACGCGCTGCGGGCTTCGGGCACTGCCAGGCCGCCGTCCTCGCCGGGCACGCCCAGCGCGCCGAGCAGGGCGGGAACGACCTGGCCGAGGTGCGGAACATCCGCGTACTGGGGCACATCCACCCGGACAGCTTCCCACCAACGCGGCCCGCCAGCGATAATCAAGCCATGCCCACTTACGCCTACCGCTGCCGCGACTGCACCGAGACGTTCGAACTCCAGCGCCCGATGGCCGAGTCCAGCGCGCCCGCCCCCTGCCCGGAGGGGCATGCGGACACGGTCAAGCTGCTCACGACGGTCGCGCTCACCGGTTCGGCCGCCGCGCCCGCACCGGCTGGCGGAGGGTGCTGCGGCGGCGGTTGCTGCGGCTGATCGACGCGTCGCGGCTGACGAAGGGCTGGCCCCGGTCAGTTGCCGAAGCTGGCCAGCAGAACGTCCCGCCCGGCGTGCTCGCCGGTTCGGCGGGCTGCCAGGCGAGGGCTGTGCCCAGCCGGGCCGCCCGGTATCCACCGCCGACCCGGGCGGTGGATACCGCGTGCGCACCCGATCAGCAGGACTTCAGCGCCTGATCCAGATCAAGCCACAAGTCCTCGACATCCTCCAGCCCGGCCGAAAGCCGCAGCAAACCGTGGGTGATGCCCGAACCGGTGCGATCGTCCTCGGCGACGATGCGGTGCGTCAGCGAAGCCGGGTGCTGGATCAGCGTGTCGACGCTGCCCAGGCTCACCGCGGGCGTGATCAGCCGGACCGCGCCGATCACCGCGTGCGGGTCGCCGGTCACCTCGAAGGCCACCAGCGGGCCGCCCAGTTTGGGGTAGTGCACGGTGCGTACCGAAGGGTGCGAAGCGAGGCGCTCGGCCAAGACCGCCGCGGTTTCCGAAGCAGCCTTCACGCGCAGCGGGAGTGTCGAGAGGCCGCGCAGCAGCAGGTATCCGGCGAGCGGGTGCAGCACTCCGCCGGTAGCGAAGCGCAGGGAGCGCAGGCGCGCGGCTTCTTCGGCGTCGCAGGCCACGATGCCGCCCATGACGTCGCCGTGGCCGCCCAGGAACTTGGTCGCGCTGTGCAGCACCATCCGGGCGCCCAGCCGGCCGGGGCGTTGCAGGACTGGCGTCGCGAAGGTGTTGTCGACCAGGACCGGGACGTCGCCGCAGGCCGCGGTCAGGGTGGCGATGTCCAGTTCGCTCAAGGTCGGGTTCGCGGGGGTCTCCACGAAAACCAGGCCGGTGTCCGGGCGCAGGGCGTCGGCGGCATCCTCGGGCGCGGTCCAGGTGACCTCGGTGCCCAGAAGGCCGGTGGTCAGCAGGTGGTCCGTGCAGCCATACAGCGGCCGGACACCGACGATGTGCCGTTTTCCTCGCGATACCGCGGAAAGCAGGCACGCGGAGACCGCCGCCATGCCGCTGGCGAAAGCCACCGCGTGGTCGAAGCCTTCGAGTTCCGCCAGCGCCTGTTCGAACCGTTCGACGGTCGGGTTGCCGATCCGGCCGTAGATGCCGGTGACGTTCCCGCCCGCGGCGAACTCGTCGATCCGGCGGGCCTCCTCGGCGCTGTCGCGCGCGGGGTAGGTCGTGGAGAAGTCGAGCGGGGCGGCGTGCAGGCCGAGGTCGGCGAGATCGTCGCGACCGGCGTGGACGGCTCGGGTGCGCAAGGCGGAAGTCATAGCAGCCACGTTCGGACACACAACGGCGGTAAAGCAACAATCTCGGATAAGATTCAACGATGAGCGACACCGTCGAACTGAGCCCGGTTGATCTTGAGATTCTGCGGGTGTTGCAGAATGATGCCCGGACGTCGAACAAGGAACTCGCGGCCGCGGTCGGGCTCGCGCCGTCGACCTGCCTGGACCGGGTGGCACGGCTCCGGGAGACCGGCGTGATCACCGGCCAGCACGCCAAGGTCGACCCGGCGAAGGTGGGGCGTCCGCTGGAGGCGTTCCTGTTCGTGCAGGTCCGGCCGCATCGACGGCCGCTGGTCGAGCAGTTCGCGGAACATCTTCTCGCGCTGCCGGAGATCCGCGCGGTCTACCACCTGACCGGGCCGGACGACTTCCTCGCACACGTCGCCACTACCTCGGCCGCCGAGTTGCAGCGGCTGGTGCTGGACGAACTCACCTCCCGCGACGAGGTCGCCCGCGTGCACACGAACCTCGTGTTCCAGCAATGGCAGGGCGGCCCGCTGCTGCCGCCGGACGGCGAACCCGCCCCAGGCGCGCGCATCCGGCGGCGCGACCGGTGAGCAGCGCGAGATAGCCCCGTGGAGATCAGCGACCTGACCGAATCCGACCGCGCCGACTGGGAAATCCTCGCTCGCGGCAAAGACGCCTACTTCGACGTCGAACGCACCGGCGACAGCTACGACCGGACCTGGCGCCGCCTGCTCGACGACGACCGGATCCGCGGGATCGCCGCGCGGCTGGACGGCACAATGGCCGGCATCGCGCACTACCTGTTCCACGCCAGCATCTGGTACTCCGGAAGGTGCTATCTCGCTGATCTGTTCGTCAACGAGAACGTCCGGCGAAAAGGTGTCGCGACCGCGCTGATCGAGTGGGTTGCCCGCGACGCCGCCGAACAAGGCTTTCCGTCGCTTTACTGGAACACCCTCGAAGACGCCCCGGCTCGCGCGCTTTACGACCGCGTGGGCAAATACCACGACGGCTTTATGCTCTACACGTACAAGCGTCAGTAGTCCTTGAAGCCCTTGCCGGTCTTGCGACCCAATCGTCCTGCCGTCACCAGGTGTTCCAACAACGGCGCCGGGGCGAAGCCTTCTTCGCGGAACTCGTTGAACAGTGTCCGCTCGATCGCCAGCGACACGTCCAGCCCGACCACGTCCAGCAATTCGAACGGCCCCATCGGCAGACCGCAGCCGACCTTCATCGCGGTGTCGATGTCGTCCGCCGACGCGTAATGCGCTTCCAGCATTTTCACCGCGTCGTTGAGATACGGGAACAACAACGCGTTCACGATGAACCCGGCCCGGTCGCCGCACTGCACCGGGTGTTTGCCGACCGCCGCGCACACTGCCGTCGCGGTGGCGGTGACGTCGGGAGCGGTCGCGATCGTCGACACCACTTCGACCAGTTTCATCACCGGTGCGGGATTGAAGAAGTGCAGCCCGATCACGTCGCCGGGCCGCGAAGTCGCCGCCGCGCATTCGATGACCGGCAGCGAGGACGTCGTGGTGGCGAGAACCGCGCCCGGCTTGGCGACCTCGTCCAAAGCCGAAAACACCGCCTGCTTAACGGAAAGCTCTTCGGCCACCGCTTCGACCACCAGGTCGACGCCGGCCAGTGCCTCGAATTCCGTCACCGGCCGGATCCGCCCGAGCGCGGCCGCAGCGTCCTCTTCGGACAGTTTGCCCTTCACCACTGCCTTGTCGAGCGACTTCTTCACCTTCGCCACCGACGCTTCGGCCTTCTCCGTGCTGCGAGCCCTCAGCACGACGGCAAAACCGCGTTTGGCGAAGACTTCCGCGATGCCGGTCGCCATTGTCCCAGTGCCGATCACACCGACGGAACGCACTTCGCGAGCCACCGAAGAGTCCGCTTCGGCCGAAACGGCCGAATCCACCACCACCGGGGAATCCGGCGCGTCGTAGGCGTAGAAACCGTGTCCGCTCTTGCGTCCGAGCTGCCCCGCGGTGATCATCTGCTTCAGCAGTGGCGCGGGCGCGTGCAGCCGGTTCCGGGATTGGTGGTACATCGTGTCGAGGATTTCGTACGCGGTGTCCAGCCCGATCAGGTCGAGCAGCGCGAGCGGACCCATCGGGTAACCGCAGCCGAAACGCATTGCGGCGTCAAGATCTTCCCGGGTGGCATAGCGCTGCTCGTACATCCGCACCGCGTGGTTGAGATAGCCGAACAGCAGCGCGTTCGCGATGAACCCGGCCCGGTCGCCGATCACCACCGGCGATTTTCCCAGCCGCTGCGCGAATTCCACGACATCGGACACCACGTCCGGCTCGGTGACCACCGTGCGCACGACCTCGACCAGCTTCAGCACCGGAGCCGGGTTGAAAAAGTGCATCCCGACGACCTTGCCCGGCCGCGCGGTGTGCACGCCGATCTCGGTGATCGACAGCGAGGAGGTATTGGACGCGAACACCACGTCCGGCCGGGTCACCTGGTCCAACTGGGTGAAAACCTCGGCCTTCGCCGCGAGGTTCTCCGGGATCGCCTCGATCACCAAGTCCACTTCGGACAGTTCAGCCAGCGAGGTCGTGGCGCGGATCCGGCCGAGCAGCGCCGCGCGGCCCGCCTCGTCGAGTTTCCCGCCCGCGAGCGCCCGTTCGGTCGAATGCCGCAGGTGGCCGAGGCCGCGTTCGACCCCGGCCTCGTCGAGTTCCACCGCGACCACGCCGAGTCCGCTGCGGGCGAGCACCTCGGCGATGCCCGCGCCCATCGTGCCAAGACCGACCACGCCGACCGTCGAGATTTCCCGTGCCACAGGGCCTCCAGAGGTTACCCGCTGGTAATTGCCGCTCACTGTGCCACGCGCGACCCTCGAAAGCACATCGGAATCGAGTCAGTCCCGGCGAAGTCACCCGGTCGGAAACCGGCGTCACTCCCCGAAGTTCGACTCCACCAGCTCGGCCGCTTTCGCGACCGCCTCCGCCGCCTGTGGCCCGCGAGCCCGCACCACGATCCGGTCGCCTTGGCGCGCGCCGAGCGACATCAGCGCCAGCACGCTGTGCGCGTCCGCCTCCTGTTCGCCCAGCCGGATCGATACCTCGGCCTCGAAGTCCGCCAGGCTGCGCACCACGACCGCGGCCGGGCGCGCGTGCAGGCCGACGTCATTGGTCAGCGTGAATTCCTTCTCCACCACACCTTCCTCGCCGGTGGCCGAAGGCTCCGCGGCGGTCAGGTCGGGTGCGACACCGGCGCTCGCCGCGGCCTCGCCCACCGCCTTGGTGTTCGCGCCGCCCTGCGCCGCGGCGGCCGCGGCCACCGCGCCTTCCACCAGCGGCGCGTCGACGACCACCGCGGCGGACGGGTCGGCCAGTGACTCCACCGCCAGCTCAGCGGTCATCTGCGCGCTGCCGAGGTCGTACAGCAGCACCACGCCGTCGCCGGAATCCGCCCGCTGGGCGGCCGCGACGACCTCGTCGTAGTCAGTGCCGATGCCGCCGCCGTCGGGCAGTCCGCCCGCCGGGACGATCCGGACGTCCGGGGCCATCTGGGCGGCCAGGTCGGCCAGGCCTTCGGCCAGTTTCGCGCTGTGCGACACAAGAACGATTCCGACGGTCACCGGGCCGCCTCCGCGAACGCACGCAGCAGCAGCGCCGTCGAACGGGCGCCCGGGTCCATGTGCCCGACCGCGCGTTCCCCGAGGTAGGAGGCACGGCCCTTGCGCGGGATCAAGTCCACAGTGGACTCCGCACCGCGGTCGGCCCCGTCCGCCGCGGCGGTGAGCACGTCCGCGATCGTGCCGTCCGCAACGCCTTCGGCCGCGGAGACGGCCGGGATCAGCGCGTCGACCATCGTCGCGTCGCCGCCTGCCGCCTTGCCGCGCGCCCGCACCCCTTCCAGCGCTGCCCGCAGTGCGTCCAGCAACAGCGGCACGTCGATCTCCGCCGCGTCGCCGAGCTTCGCCGACGCACGCAGGAAAGCCGTGCCGTAAAGCGGTCCGGCCGCGCCGCCGACCTTGGAAATCAGCGTGGTGGCAGCGAGTTTCACGACGCCGGCCGGGGTTTCCGGCACCGCGGTCTCTAGCGCGGACACGATGGCGGTGAAGCCCCGGCTGAGGTTCTCGCCATGGTCGGCGTCGCCGATCGCGCGGTCCAGGTCCACCAGTTCGGTGCGGTGCTCGGCGATCACTTCGGCGGCGGCGCGCAACGCGGCCGCGACCCCTTCGGCAGTGCAGGCCATCAGATCCCCCACCGCAGCGCGGGCGTGCGCACCGGCGCGTCCCACAGCCGCGTAAGCTCGTCGTCCAATTTCAGCAGGGTCAGGCTGATGCCCTGCATTTCCAGGCTCGTGATGTACGGGCCGACCAGCCTGCGCTCGACCAGGATCCCGCGCTCGGCCAGCAGCCGCTCGGCGATGCCGTGCGCGAGGTACAACTCCAGCTGCGGGGTGGCGCCCATCGAGTTGGTGAACAGCAGCACCTTGTCGCCGGATTCGAACGGCAGGTCGGACACCACCGCCTCGACCATCCGGGCGACCAGCGCGTCGGCCGGTTCGGCCGGGATCCGCTCGCGGCCGGGCTCGCCGTGGATGCCGATGCCGAACTCGATTTCGTCCGGCCCGAGGTCGAAACTCGGCTCGCCGGCGTGCGGCACGGTCGGCGCGGACAGCGCCACCCCGATCGAGCGGACCTGCCCGATCACCTTGCGCGCCAGCGCTTCCACCGCGTCCAGCGAATCGCCGCGCTCGGCCGCGGCACCGGCGATCTTCTCCAGCAGCACGGTGCCGCCGACGCCGCGCCGCCCGGCGGTGAACGTGGAGTCCTTGACCGCCACGTCGTCGTCGATCACCACGCTGCGCACGTCGAGGTCCTCGGCCGCGGCCAGTTCGGCGGCGGTTTCGAAGTTCAGCACGTCGCCGGTGTAGTTCTTCACGATCAGCAGCGCCCCGGCCGGTCCGGTGGTCGCCGCGAGCGCGCTCTGCACCGCGTCCGGGGTCGGCGAGGTGAACACCGGCCCGGGCACCGCGGCGTCGAGCATCCCGGGGCCGACGAATCCGCCGTGCAGCGGTTCGTGCCCGGACCCGCCGCCGGACACCACCGCGACCTTGCCCGATACCGGCGCGTCCGCGCGCACGACCAGCGCCGGATCGTCGCGCACACGCAGCAGGTCCGCGTGCGCGACCGCGAGCCCTCTCAGCGATTCGGCGACGACGGCCGCCGGATCGTTGATGATCTTCTTCATGGCGGACCTCCGGCACCTCGGCGTCGTGGACGACCCCAACCTAGTGCGCCGGGCTCGTGAGTGCCCATCCCGGTTCTCACCGTGATCAGCACTCACGAGGCCGGCGGCAGCTTCCCGGCCAGCTGCTTGGCCAGCCCGACGGTCTTGCCGCACGGGTCGTCCTTGTCCGCCTGCGCGTCGGAGTTCGTGTACTCCAGCTGGACCACCTCGACGTGGTCTTCCTTCCACTGCCGGTGCTGCCATTTGACCTGGCAGCTCGACCCGGAGGTGCCTTGCTTCGCGTACGCCTGGCTCGGCGTGCCGACGTCGGCCTTCAGCCAGCCGTCGCCTTCGGACGGCGCGATGCCGGGGAACATCGTCACCCGGACGCTCGGGATGAGGCCCCATTCGCACGAGTGCAGTCCGGACGGTCGCGGCTTCCCGCCCTTCACGACCCCGTCCACCGCGGCCGGGTCGAGCACCGTGCACGGGTCGACGGCGAGCAGCGTGCCCGGGCCGGGCGTGTACTTCTGCGGGTTGTTGTGCAGTTTCTCGACGGCTGTAGCCACGAGTTTGCGACCGGCCGCGCAGGCGTCGCCACCGGTGTAGTCGACCCGGAAGGAGACGCCGAAGGCCGGGTTCCGCGCGGTGAGCGCGCTGACCACGCACCCGGAGCCGCCACCGAGGTCGGGCACCTCGACCTGCGGCAGCCCGCCGACCGCACCGGTGGTCTTGTCGGAAGCGAACGTCACGATGCCGCCGACCTCGACGCTCGCCCGGATTTCCTTGCCGCCCGGGTCGTTCGCCTTCGCGACGCAGGAGTCGAACTGCGTGCTCGACGCGGTCGCCTCGCCCTGCATCGTGCCGAGCGGGCTCATCGCGGTCTTGTCCACGAACTGGCAGGGCAGCAGGTCGCGCAGCACGGCGGGGGCGACCGCGGGATCGGTGATCGGGCCGGACGTCGCGGCACCGTCCCCGGCGGCGGGGACGGTCGTGCGCGCGAAGTTCTCCTTGCCCAGATTCGGGCCGCCGCACGCGGACAGCGCGGAGATCGCGACCGCGCCCGCGGCCACCAGGGCGGACACCTTCAGGAACCGGCCGAACCGGGGATCGTGCACCACGTCCGGCAACCTAGCGGGCGAGGCCGCCGGACGTGGTGCCAACCCGGTTATTCGGCGGGTGACTCTTCTGTCGTTTCGGTCGACGGGGGCACGACCAGCGGCCGCAGCACCGCCCACAGCACGAACAACGCGGTCACCACCAGCAGGCCGATGCCCGACCAGAGGTTGATGTTCACGTCGGCGGCCTTCTTCAGATCGTCGTCGCTGGTGAACCCGGCGCCCATGATCGTGAGGATCACGCCGTAGACGCCGAGCAGCAGCGCGATGATCAGCCGGATGTCGAAGGCGCCCGCCTTGTGCGGCCGCGAGGTTTTCTCGGTCATGCGGGCCTCCTCAGAAGATGATGTTGAGGGCGATGGTGATGACGAGGACGATGCCGGCCAGCAGACCCGGCTTGCGGTACCAGCCGGCGTTCTCGCCGGTGTTGTCGTGCTTGAGCGCGTCGCGCGGCGTGAGCGAGTAGACCAGGCCGACCAGCTGCGCGTCCGGCTTCGGCTGGGTGGCCAGCGAAACCCCGACGCTCACCACGATGTCGACGACGAACGCGGTGCCCGCCGCCACGAAGCTGGTGCCCTGCCCGGCGAGCGAGAGGACGTCCGCCTGCGACAGCGCCCAGATCGTGATCGCCGACGCGGTGCCCGCCACCAGGCCGATCCACCCGGCGGCCGCGGTCATCCGCTTCCAGAACATGCCGAGGATGAACGTGGCGAACAGCGGCGCGTTGAAGAACGAGAACAGGTCCTGCAGGTAGGTCAGGATGTTCGAGGACTGGGACGCGACGAACGCGGTGCCGATGGCCAGCACGGTCGCGACGACCGTGGTCTTGCGGCCGAGGTTCAGGTAGTAGCCGTCCGGCTTGTCCTTCTTCACGTACGTCTGCCAGATGTCGTAGGTGAAGACGGTGTTGAACGAGCTGAGGTTCGCCGCCATGCCCGCCATGAACGACGCCAGCAGACCGGCGATCGCGATGCCGAGGATGCCGTTGGGCAGCAGGTCGCGCATCAGCAGCAGGAGCGCGTTGTTCGCGGTGACCCCGCTCGGCGCGGCCTTGTCCTGCAGCAGAAGTCCCTTGTCCTGCAAGTACTCCGGCACCACGACGCCGGCGATCATGCCGGGGATGATCACGATGAAGGGCACCAGCATCTTCGGGAACGCGCCGATGATCGGCGTCCGCCGCGCGGCCGACATGCTCTTCGACGCCATCGCGCGCTGGACCTCGACGAAGTTCGTCGTCCAGTAGCCGAAGGACAGCACGAAGCCGAGACCGAACACGATGCCGAGCACGGAGAGGAAGTTGTTGCCGAAGCCGGTGAGGTTGTCCCCGGGCCAGGAGTGCAGCTGCGCGGTGCCGCCGGGGCTGTCGGTGATCTTCTGCACCAGGCCCTGCCAGCCGCCGACCTTGACCAGGCCGACGATGGTGAGCGGCAGCAGCGCCACGACGATCACGAAGAACTGCAGCACCTCGTTGTAGATCGCGGCCGAAAGCCCGCCCAGCGCGGTGTAGCCGAGCACGATGGCGGCGGCGATGACGATCGACACCCACAGCGGCCAGCCCAGCAGCAGGTTCACGACGCTGGCCAGCAGGAACAGGTTCGCACCCGCGATGAGGATCTGCGCCGCGGCGAAGCTGATGCCGTTGACGAGATGCGCGGTCGGCCCGAACCGGCGGCGCATGAACTCCGGCACGCTGCGGACCTTGGAGCCGTAGTAGAACGGCATCATCACCAGGCCGAGGAACAGCATCGCCGGGATGGCGCCGATCCAGAAGTAATGGACGGTCGGCAGGCCGTAGAGGACGCCGTTGGCGGACATGCCCATGACCTCGACCGCGCCGAGGTTCGCGGAAATGAACGCCAGACCGGTGACCCACGCCGGCAGCGACCGGCCCGACAGCAGGAAGTCGAGACTGCTCGACACCTGCCTTCGCGCGAGATAGCCGATGCCGAGCACCAGGACGAAATAGAACGCCAACTCGATGTAGTCGATCGGACTCGCGTCGAGCCGCAAGTTCGCGTCGGCGAGGAACGGCACCCTGCCACCTCCGAATCAAACATTCTCACACAGAAAACACCATCGTTCCTGTCAGACCGGCACAGTACTGCATGGATTCCGAAGCGGCACCCCGACACCGCGGTTTTTCACCAACCTGCCGCTGACCTGTGCATTCCGCGTGCCCGGAAGCACCCGTGTTGAGTCCTGTCGCTTCGCCGGCCAACCCCTCGCCAACCGGCCAGATTCACCCGTTCCGGGGCGGTGCTCGGCGTCGGGCCCCTCAGATCCCGGCACCTTCGGCGATCCTGGAGAAGTCCCTCCGCCGCGATGACCGGTCCCGCGCTGCCCGTGCCCGGACCTCCGGGCCGCTCTGGCAAGCGCTGCTGAACGGCGTGTTCGACGTGTTCGCCCAGCGGCAGATCGACAAGCGCGCCGACGGCGAGGAGCTGCTTTCGATTCTGTACTCGCTGGAGTACCTGTCGTACGCCTTCGCCGCCGGAGTTGAGGGGCCCCGCCGGCCGTGGCCATGGTTTCCCGGCTCATCAGGGAACGTGATGACCTGGCCGCGCGGATCGCGACCTTGCAGAGCGAAAAAGCCCAACTCGACGCGCTGGTGCGCACACCGAAGCATGAGGTCGCCGCGCTCGTGGTCGACCACCACAATCAGCGCGAAGAGATCGAGCGTTTGCGCGGCCGCGTCCGCAAATCAGAGGGCAGCCGACGGCGACCCGTCCCGTTTGGAGACGGAGATCAATCGTCCAGCCCAGCGCGGGCGAGCAGACGACGCGAGAGGTTCGTCTTACACCAGTGCGTGCGTCCGGGAGGCCAGTTGGCGCAGGCCCGGCAGGCTGGCTTGCTGGGGGTGGTGGAGCAGGTCGCTAACAAGGCGGCGGACGGTGGCACGGGTGCGGACTTCGCCGGGCGCGGTGCGTTCGGCGGTGAGCAAGGTCTGATACGCCCGGCCGGGTTTGTTCCATTGGGCGAAGCACAGGGCGACGTCGACGAGGAACCGGGCGCGGCGTTCGGTGTCGGGGAACTGCCCGAGTTGCGCGGCTTGGGCGTGATACAGGCCGGCACCGGCGTTGCCGAGCACGTAGTCGGCGGACACCTGGTGGCTGACCACGTTCGCGGTCAGCGCCTGCTGCTGCGCGGGATGGTCACCGAGCCGGCCGGCGGTGGCGTCGGCGTCGGCGAGAAGGTCGGTGGCGCGGTCGTGGTCGCCGGCGCGGGCGGCGGCATACCCGGCCGAGCACATCAGCACTCCATGCAAGGCCAGGTGCCGCGGATCGGGGGCTTTCCCGCCGACGTCGAGCTGGTCGGCCGCGGTCATGGTGAGGGTTTGGGCGCGATCGTGATGTCCGGCCCGACGGCACGCGGAGCCGAGTAGACGCTGCGCCTCCGCGAGAGCGAGGGGATCGTCGGCACCGGCGGCGGCGCGCAGCGCCCGGTCGGCGGAGACCCATTCCAGGCCGCTGGCCTCCAGCTTGATCAGCGCGCGCGTGACGAGGTTGTATGCCTGCGCCACCAGGCCCGCTGCGGCGGGATCACCGGTCTGCTGGTGCGTGGTTTCGGCGGTGGTGATCAGTTCCGGCAGCCGCGCGGCCAGGTCGACATAACGGCAGGCGCGGAAGTCGGTCCGCGCGGTGGTCAGCACCGTCTGGAGCGTGCTGATCGGCGCGGGGCGTGCTGATCCGGCAGTGGTGCCCAGCAGGATGCCGTCGAGACGCTGGGCAAGGAACGCCGCCGGATCGACTTCCATGCCGTCGGCGGCGAGCGCGTTCGGGGAGGCGACCGCGGTTCCGGCCAGGCCCGCGGCGAGCAGGAACGCGCGTCGTCGCACCGGATCATCCCCTTCCTGGCTCAGGTCGATGCTCACCTTAGAAGCCAGTGCGGTCGAGGCGGGGGAGGCAGGCCGTCCACGATCGGCCCCGGTGAGGCCGAACGCTTCGGCGGGCAGGTCGAGGATGCTGGCGAAGCGGCGCAGCACCGCGACGTCTCGCAGCCCTCGGCGGCTGTTCTCGAACCGGGAGACCGTCGAGGCCGAGCAACCGAACCGCTCTCCGAGCTGGCCTTGCGACCAGCCCCGTTCCTCGCGGGCCAGGCGCAGCACGGTGGCGTGCTCGCCTCGGCGGGCGGCGTCCCACAGGGCGGGTGGCCACCAGTCCGGCACAGCGCACCCCCGAACTTCGCGCACGTGTTGTCCTACCTACCGTAGTCGCTCCACCACGCACGCATGAAGATTTGCGTGATTGGCACACCCTGTGCACACCTGGCACAGCGGGCTTCTCACCTGGTCGGCGCGTTCCTAGCGTCGAAGGCATCCGGTTCGGCGGCAGCAGGCCCCGACCTCCCGCCGGATCGGCCGGCCGGAACGCCGCATCGCGGCCTCCCCGAACACGGTGGTCCTGCCGGCCGGGACCACGCCGCACCAACGCCGGCCACCATCCGGCGGGAAGGAGCCCGAAGATCATGACCACCACCCTCGAAGCCGCCGAGCCGGAGCCGGGCGCGAATCCGTTGTCCTCGGCGAGCCTGCGCTACCTGGTGCACCAGCCCGCGGTCGCCGACGAGCCCGGACCGGACACGACCCGCCCGTTCGGGTTGCATGGCGCGACGCCGGTCGAGACGCCGGTGCGGCGGGAGTTTCGCTACTGCCCCGAGCAGCAGGTCGCCGTCGACGAGCGCGGCCGTCCGCTGATCGAAACGATGGGCAAGGACTGGAAGACCAAGTCCTCCACCGA
Source organism: Amycolatopsis rubida (assembly GCF_900115345.1). GTDB lineage: Bacteria > Actinomycetota > Actinomycetes > Mycobacteriales > Pseudonocardiaceae > Amycolatopsis > Amycolatopsis rubida. The sequence goes on from NZ_FOWC01000002.1 coordinate 601,318, forward strand.
CGGCGACGAGGGCCCGGAGGAGAACTGGGGCTGGGAAGAATCATGACCAACCCGCCGGGAACCGTGGTGATCTTCGCCCAGGAGGCCGACGCCCCGGTCGACGCCGTCGTTCGCGAGCTCGATCAGCGCGGAGTGGAGGTGTTCCGGGCGGACACCGCCTGGTTCCCTCGGCACCTGTCGCTGGAGGCCCGCCTCGACGGCGACGGCCGCTGGCGCGGGGTGTTGTTCACCGAGCACCGTGCCGTCGACCTGGAGGACATCGCCTCGATCTGGTATCGCGACCCGTCGGCCTTCGCGTTCCCGGCGACGCTGACCGAGGTCGAGCGCGCCTACGCCCACCGCGAGGCACGGCTCGGCTTCGGCGGCGTCCTCGCCGCGCTGCCAGCGCTCTGGGTCAACCACCCCAACCGGGCCGCGGACGCGATGTTCAAACCCCTCCAACTCGCCACCGCCGCCGCTTGCGGGCTGCGCATCGCCCCGACCCTGGTCACCAACTCGCCCGCGGCCGCTTCCCGGTTCGCCCGCGAACACGGCGCCGCCACCACGATCTGCAAGTCGTTCGGCCCGAACACCATCACCGAAGGTGGCCAGCTCAAGATCGCCTACACCCGCCGTCTCGACGAAACCGACCTCGACGAGCTGGACGGGGTGGCCTCGACCGCGACCCAGCTGCAACGCTGGGTGGACAAGACCCGCGAAGCACGGGTGATCGTGATCGGCGAGCGCATGGTCACCATCGCGATCACCGCGGACTCACCGGCGGCCCACGTGGACTGGCGGGCCGATTTCGCCGCGCTGCGCTACCAACTCGTCGACACACCCCCGGAGGTTGAGAAGGGGCTGCGCCGCTACCTGAATACCCTGGGTTTGGCCTACGCCGCAGTGGATTTCGCGATCGCGAAGGACCGATTCTGGTTCCTCGAAAGTAACTCGTCCGGCCAGTACGGCTGGCTGGAAGCCCAGACCGGGGCACCGATCACCACGGCACTGGCCGACCTGCTCACCCACCCAAGGGGACGCCCGTGATCACGACCAACACCCCGGCTGACGCCGAGTGGGAGCCGCACGCGCAACGGCTCGCCGACGAGTTGGCCGCGGCGGGCAAGTTCACCGACCCGCGCCTGGCCGAGGCGGTCCGGGCGGTTCCCCGGCACGCGTTCGTGCCCACCTACCACCAGCAGACCCCGGACGGCAGCTGGGCACAGCGCACCAGCGTCGACGACCTCGCCGCCGTCTACTCCAACACGGTGCTGATCACCTCGCTCGCTCGGACCGCGACCGGCGGCACGACGGTGCTGTCGTCGTCGACCCAGCCAGGGTTGATGACCCGCATGATCGAAGCCCTGAACCTCGCCGACGGGGCGCGGGTGCTGGAAGTCGGCACCGGCACCGGCTACAACGCCGCCTTGTTGGCGCACCGGCTCGGCGATGAGCAGGTCTGCTCAGTCGACGTCGAAGCAGACCTCGTCGAGTTGGCCCGCCAGCGGCTGGCCGAACTCGGCTACCACCCGACCCTCGGCGTCGGCGACGGCGCGGCCGGACTGCCGGAGCACGCGCCGTTCGACGCGATCATCGCCACCTGCGCCGTCCCCGCGATCCCGTGGGCCTGGATCGAGCAGGTCCGGCCCGGCGGAGTGATCCTGACCGACCTCAAACCCGCGCCCGGCGCCGGCAGCCTCGTCCGCCTCACCCGCACCGCCGAAGACCGCGCGGAAGGCCGGTTCGACCCGACCTACGCGGCTTTCATGGACCTGCGCCACACAGCGGGCGACAACCCCGCCGGATTCCAGGTTGAGCGCGACCACGGCCAGGCCGAGCACCGCACCACCAGCTTGGACCCGAACACCCCGTGGACGTCGCTGCTGGTCTGGTTCCTCGCCTCGTTCGACCTCGGCCCCGGGATCTCCTACGGTTACACCCTTCCCGAGAGCGGCGCGGTTCCCGTGCGCAGCGACACCGCGCCGACTGCGTGCTGGATGGCCACCCCGGACGGCTCCTGGGCCGAAATCGCCCTGGCTTCTGACAACGGACAGCATGAGGTCGCCGAAGGCGGGCTCCGCCGCCTCTGGCAGCTCGTCGAGAACGCCCACGACACATGGACTGAGCTCGGTCAGCCCGGCTGGAACCGTTTCGGGCTCACCGTCACCCGCGAGATGCACACCGTGTGGTTCGACCACCCCGACGGCAAGCGTGCCTGGCATATCGCCAGCCACTGACCATATCCAAGGGATACGCCCCCACCACGGCGATCTCGTCGCGTTCGGCAACGACGAACCCCGACACAGTCACGGGCTTGCGCGCCCACGGCTACGCCAGCCGCCGCGTCGACCCGCGGCGATCAGCTTGGTGCAACACCTGCGCGGATTAACTTTGGTCGTGACAAATTGTTGCGACTGGTCAATCAGAACAGCCGGAACTCGTCCGAATCCGTGCCGCGCAACGCGTCGTAGTCCAAGACGACGCAGCGGATCCCGCGGTCCTCGGCGAGGACGCGCGCCTGCGGCTTGATCACCTGCGCCGCGAACACGCCCTGCACCGGGGCCAGCAGCGGGTCGCGGTTGAGGAGTTCGAGGTACCGGGTCAGCTGCTCGACGCCGTCGATCTCGCCGCGGCGTTTGATCTCCACCGCGACCGAACCGCCGCTGGCGTCGCGGGCCATGATGTCGACCGGGCCGATCGCGGTCGGGTACTCGCGGCGGACCAGGGTGTAGCCGTCGCCGAGGGTTTTGATGTGCTCGGCGAGCAGTTCCTGCAAGTGCGCTTCGACGCCGTCCTTCTGCAGGCCCGGGTCGACGCCGAGGTCGTGCTTCAGGTCGTGCATGACCTCGTCGATGGTGATGACGAGTTTCTCGCCTGCCTTGTTCTGGACCGTCCAGACGTCCGGGTCCTCGATCAGCCAGCACGGCGGCGACATCCAGTTCAGCGGCTTGTAGGAGCCGCCGTCGGAGTGCACGAGCACCGAACCGTCGGCCTTCACCATCAGGACGCGGTTGGCCATCGGGAGATGCGCGGTCAGCCTGCCGACGTAGTCGACCTGGCACCGGGCGACGACGAGCCTCATCGGACCCGCCCCGCACGGAGCGGGCTGGCTTGCTGGGAAGGGAGCACGAGACGCACCCGCCGAGGGTAGGACAGGCTCGGCGATACTGGCGAGGTGGACCCCATTCAGCGTGTCGCGACCCGCGAGGTGTATCGGAACAACTGGATGACGGTGCGGGAGGACGCCATCCGCCGCGCCGACGGCAGCGACGGCATCTACGGCGTCGTCGACAAACCGACCTACGCACTGGTCATTCCCCTCGACGGCGACCGGCTGCACCTGGTCGAGCAGTTCCGCTATCCCCTCGGGATGCGGCGCTGGGAATTCCCGCAGGGCACCGCGCCCGATCTCGCCGAGACCCCGCCCGTCGAACTGGCCCAGCGGGAATTGCGGGAGGAGACCGGACTGCGGGCCTCGGCGTTCACGGAACTGGGGATGCTGGACGTCGCGCCCGGGCTGGCCAGCCAGCGCGGGCACGTGTACCTGGCGACCGGTCTCACCGAGGGCGCGCCGGAGCGGGAGCTGGAAGAACAGGACATGCGGACGGCGTGGTTCAGCCGGACGGAGGTGGAGAAGATGATCTCCACCGGGGAGATCTCGGACGCGCAGACGGTGGCGGCTTATACGTTGCTGCTGCTGCACGAACGCCGCTGACCGCCCGAGGCTTCTCGCCAGAAGTCCGTGCGGGTCACCCTGAGGGAATCTGATTCCCTCACCGACGATAGCTGGTCAATCCGTCCAGTCGGGTTTGCGCTTCTCCAGGAACGCCGCCATCCCCTCCCGCGCCCCCGGCAGCTGCGAAGCCGACGCCATCACCTCGACGGCGATCGCGTACGCGTCCGCTGCCGGGCGGTCCAGCTGCGCGTACAGGGTCTGCTTCCCCATCGCCTTGCTGGCCCGGCTGCCGCGGGTCGCGCGGCCGAGCAGGTCGGCGACCGCCTCGTCCAGGGAGTCGTCCGGGACTACGCGGTTGACCAGGCCCCAGTCCAGCGCCGTCGCCGCGTCGATCACGTCGCCGGTCAAGGCCAGTTCCATCAGGCGTTTCCGGCCGATCGCGCGCGCCACCGGCACCGCGGGCGTGTGGCAGAACCAGCCGCCCTTGCCGCCGGGCAGCGCGAATCCCGAGGACTCCGCCGCGACCGCCAGATCGCACGACGCCACCAGCTGGCACCCCGCGGCCGTCGCCAGGCCGTGCACCCGGGCGATCACCACCTGCGGCACCGATTCCATCGTCCGCATCAGCGTCGTGCACAGGGTGAGCAGCTCGCGCACCCCCATGAGGTCACGGGCGGCGACGTCGCCGAAGTCGTGCCCGGCGGAGAAGACCGGTCCCGCGGCGGCCAGCACGATGCCGGTCGCGTCGGACTCGCCCGCCTCGCCGAACGCGGCGAGCAACTCGCCGAGATGCTCGGCGGACAGCGAATTGCGCCGCGCCGCGCGGTTCATCGTGATGGTGACCGTGTCCCCGTCCCGCTTCACGAGGAGGTGCTCGTACTCGCCCATGCCCCGACCGTAACCCCGACCGGCGGGATGCGGAAAGTGCGCCGATACGAATCCGGCCCGGCCCCGACCTCCGCCCGCAGCCGGCGCCGCAGGTTCGCGGCGCTGCCGAGCCCCGCCCGCTCGGCCACCCGGGCGACCGGCAGATCCGTGGTCTCCAGCAGCCGCCGCGCGTGCCGCACCCGCTGGACGAGCAGCCACCGCCCAGGCGTGCTCCCCGTCGCGGCAGCGAACTCGCGATGAAAGGTCCGAGCACTCATCCCCGCGTGTTCGACCAGATCCGGCACCCCGATCTCGTCCGCGAGCCGAGTCAGTGCCCAGTCCATTGTGGACGCGATCCCTGGCCGGGAAGCGCTGGCGGGCAACGGAGCCTCCGCGTACTGCCGCTGCCCGCCTTCCCGGACCGGCGGCATCACCAGACGCCGGGCAAGCCGCGCGGCCACCTCCGCCCCATGATCACGACGCACCAGATGCAGGCAAAGATCAAGACCGCCAACGACACCCGCCGAGGTGAGCACCCCGTCCTGCTCGGTGTAGAGCACGTCGCGACGAAGGTCTGCGGCTGGCGCGGCCGTCGCGAGTGCGTCCAGGTCGCGCCAATGCGTGGTGGCGGGGCGGCCGTCGAGCAGCCCGGCGGCGGCGAGGGTGAAAGCTCCGGAGCACAGCCCGGCCACCGTCGAACCGGCGCGATGAGCGCGGCGAAGTGCGGCACGAGCGACGGCGGGCACTTCAGCCAGCGGATCGTCCCGACCCGGGGCAAGGACCAGATCGCAGTCGGCCAAGCCGGAAAGTCCATGCGTGGCGACGACTTCGCCGAACGGCGACACCCGCGTCCGCTCTCGCCCCGGTGCGCACACGCGCACCGCGAACGGACCGATACCGCTGTCAGTGCGGTCCTGAGCCCACACCTCCGCGATCACCGCGAGGTCGAACATCCGGCTGCCCGGCAGAAGCAGCACCCCGATCGTAGACATGGCAGAAAAGTATCGTATCGCGCATCTTGTGCCACTCCCCGCCGTGCGCTCCCCCGGACAGAATCGAGGCCATGACTACCGCATTGCTGCTGATCGACGTCCAGCGAGGATTCGACGACGCCGAGTTCTGGGGACCGCGCAACAACCCCGGCGCGGAAGCGAACATGAAGGCCCTGCTGCGAGCCTGGCAGGACCGGCGCGACCCGGTCGTGCTCGTGCACCACGATTCGACCACGCCCGGTTCGCCGCTGCGTCCCGGCCAGCCCGGCAACGACTTCACACCCGAACTCGACGGCGCCCGCCCGGACCTGCTCTTCGGCAAGAAAGTCAACTCCGCCTTCCTCGGCGACGTCGACCTGGACGCGTGGTTCAAGACCCGCGGCATCACCAGCTTCGTGCTGGCCGGAATCCAAACCAACTTCTGCTGCGAAACCACCGCACGCATGGGCGGGAACCTGGGCTACGAAGTCACTTTCGCCCTGGACGCCACCTTCACCTTCGATCTGGAAGGCCCGGACGGCACCACCATGACCGCCGACGAGCTGTATCGCGCGACCGCGACGAACCTCCATGGCGACGGTTTCGCGAAGATCAAGTCCACCAAGGAAATCCTCGCCACATTCCGTGAGGGGAACCCTGAGGGAATCAGAGTTCCGGAGGGTTCCCCTCACGACCCGCTGGTCTCGCCGGGCTAGCCCCCGCCCAACCCGTGCCGCTCCCGAACCAACTCCGCAATTCCAGCCATAATGTCCGTCAGCTCATAATCCTTGGGCGTGAACACCCGAGCAATCCCCCGCTCAGTCAACAGGGCAGCATCATCAGGAGGAATAATCCCACCCACAATAACCGGAATATCCCCGGCCCCAGCCGCCCGCAGGCCGTCGACCACCAGCGGCACGACCTCCAGATGCGACCCGGACAGCACCGACAGCCCGACGACGTGCACGCCTTCCTGCACCGCGGCCGCGACAATCTGGTCCGGGGTCAGCCGGATGCCCTGGTAGACCACCTCGAACCCGACGTCGCGGGCGCGCACCGCGACCTGCTCGGCACCGTTGGAATGCCCGTCCAGACCGGGTTTCCCGACGAGAATCCGCAGCCGCTCTCCCAGTTCGGTTTCGGTGCGGCGAACCAGTTCCCGGACGCGCTCCAGCTCCGGATCCCCCTGCCCGGCCGCCGAGGCCGCGGAAACGCCCGTCGGCGCCCGGTATTCCCCGAACACCTCGCGCAGCGCGCCCGACCATTCCCCGGTCGTCACGCCCGCTCGCGCACAGTCCACAGTGGCCTCGAACAGGTTGTCCGAAGTGGACGCTTTCGCCTTCAGCGCGGCGAGCGCCTCCGCCACCGCGGCGTTGTCCCGTTCCTCGCGCCACTTTTCCACCGAGGCGACCGCGGCCTTCTCCACCGCCGGATCAATGGTTTCGATCGCCTTGGCGCCCTCAGCCTGCAACGGCGACGGCTCAGTGGTCTCGAACTTGTTGACCCCCACCAAAACCCGCTCGCCGTTCTCCATCCCCCGCCGATACTCCGCGAGCGACGAAACCAGCTGCGACTTCATGTAGCCGCTCTCGACCGCAGCCACCGCGCCGCCAAGATCCTGCACCCGCGCGATCTCCTCGCGAGCCCCGGAAACAATCTCCTCGACCTTCGCCCGCACCACATGCGACCCGTCGAAAATATCCTCGTACTCCAGCAAATCCGTCTCGAACGCGAGCACCTGCTGCATCCGCAACGCCCACTGCTGATCCCACGGCCGGGGCAACCCCAGCGCCTCATTCCAAGCAGGCAGCTGAATCGCCCGAGCCCGCGAACCCCGCGACAACGACACTGCCAGCATCTCCAGCACAATCCGCTGGACGTTGTTCTCCGGCTGCGCCTCGGTCAGCCCGAGCGAGTTCACCTGCACCCCGTACCGCAGCCGGCGCGCCTTCGGGTTCTCGACGCCGTAGCGCTCGCGCGTCAGTTCGTCCCACAGCTGCGTGAACGCGCGCATCTTGCACATCTCTTCGACGAACCGGACGCCCGCGTTGACGAAGAACGAGATCCGCGCGACGACCTTCTCCATGTCGGCCTGGTCGACCTGGCCGGAGTCGCGCACCGCGTCCAGCACGGCGATCGCGGTGCACAGTGCGTACGCGACCTCCTGCGTCGGCGTCGCGCCCGCCTCCTGGAGGTGGTAGCTGCAGATGTTGATCGGATTCCACTTCGGCACGTGGTGCACGGTCCACGCGATCATGTCGGTGATCAGCCGGAGGCTCGGCCCCGGCGGGAAGATGTAGGTGCCGCGCGACAGGTACTCCTTGATGATGTCGTTCTGCGTGGTGCCGGTGAGCTTGGCCAGCACCTCGTCGACGTCGCGGCCCTGCGCCTCGGCCTGTTCGCGGGCCACCGAGACGTACAGCGCGAGCAGCCACATCGCGGGCGCGTTGATGGTCATCGAGGTGTTCGCCTCGGCCAGCGGGATGCCGTCGAACAGCTGCCGCATGTCGCCGATGTGCGACACCGGCACGCCCACCTTGCCGACCTCGCCGCGCGCGAGCACGTGGTCCGGGTCGTAGCCGGTCTGCGTCGGGAGATCGAAGGCGACCGACAGCCCGGTCTGCCCCTTGGCGAGATTCCGCCGGTACAGCTCGTTGGACGCGGCGGCGGACGAATGACCCGCGTAGGTGCGCATCACCCAGGGCCGGTCGCGCTCGTGGTCGGTGGGGTACGGCACGGTGCACCTCTCTTCGCCGAGACGACCGTCCGAGTGTACCCGCCGGTAACTTAATCGGCGGAGTGGATTCGGCCACGCCCGGGTGACGCGCCGGGCCGGACGACCACTACCCCGCGGTCGAGGTCGACGGTACCCAGCGGAGGCGCTCCCTGCGCGTCCTCCTCAAGCGTCATCTCCACCGAATCCCGGTGTTCGAGCTCATTGCGCTTGGTGCCGTAGAGGAACGCGGTGACCTCGTCGAGGTACGTCGAGGACAGCCGCGCCTTGAGCCGGGACGGCTTCTTCTTCCGGCGCAGCTCCCACCCGCCGACGATCAGCAGCGCGATGGTGGCGACCGGCAGCGAGAGACCCAGCAAGGTCAGCAGCATATTTCACCCAACGACCGGGGCACGCGGAGCGTTCCGGGCGATCAGCTCGGCGACGTGGGCCGGGTCGGCGATAGCCACCAGCTCAGGCAGCATCGGCAGGCCGACTGCTGCGCCCGGTACTTCTGGTCCCGGAGCCACTCGCTGAGGGTCGGATGGAAGTCGACGGTGCCAGTGCCGTCACGGTAGTCGTGCACTCGCGGCGTGCGAAGCTCGGTGAACCACGCCCAGCGAAACTCGACACCTGACGGCCGCTCGGCGACGAACACGATCCGGCGGTCGGTCACCAGATAAGTCAGGACGCCCACCAGGCTCTTGCGCTGCCGGTTCCGCTCTGTCCTCAGCCCGAGCGCCGTCCCCAGCAAAGCTAGGCACAGCACGAAGATCTCGAAATGCGCGCCGTATTTCGAACTGGCGACGACGCCGAGCGCAGCGAAGGCCGCCGTCCCTACGACGTAACCGTGAAGGTTCGACCGCCCGGACCAGAGCAGTTGTTCGCCTTCGGCCAGCGGGTACATGAGGCCCTCCTCGCTCCCGAAGAGTGCACGCCGTCCGGTTCGCCCGGTCGGCCGAAAGCACTGTGACGGAAATCCGCGAGACGTCGGCCGATCCGGGATCTACCGTGGTCAGACGTGACGTGGAGCGGGTACGGCAGTTATCTGGTGATCGTGGTCCTCATCGTGCTCGCGCCGGGGCCGGACACGATGGTGATGCTGAAGAACGCGCTGTCCGGCGGGGCGCGCGGCGGCTTGCTGGCGACGGCGGGCATCTTCGCCGGCAACGCGGTTCAGGGCACCGCGGCGGCGCTCGGACTGGGCGTCGTCATCGCCCGTTCGCAGCCGGTGTTCCTCACGCTCAAGTGGCTCGGCGCGGCGTACCTGCTGTACCTCGGCTTCCAGGCACTGCGCGGCGCGTGGCGCGGCAACTACGACGCAGTCGCCGACACTCAGCGCAAGCGCACCAGCGGCTTCCGGCGGTGGCGCGAAGGGTTCCTCTCGAACATCACGAACCCCAAGGTGCTGGTGCTGTACCTGTCGGTGCTGCCGCAGTTCCTCGACCCGGTGCGCACGACGACCTGGGACGCGCTGGTGCTCGCGTACACGGTCGCCGTGCTGGGCACGATCTGGCTGCTGGTCCTGCTGTTCTTCGTGCACCGGGTCCGCGCGTGGCTCAGCCGTCGCAAGGTCCGCCGCGCGCTGGACGGGGTGACCGGCACCGCACTGGTCGGGTTCGGCGCGGCGCTGGCCCTGGAATCCTCGTGAGTGTTTATCCCGGTGAGAGCCGGGATAAACACTCACGACCGCTCACAGCACGTCGTCCAGCCAGTCATAAATCCGCCCGCTCGCCAACCGCATGGCACCCACGTGGCAGTGGGCGTCCGCACCCTCCTCCGCGGTGAAGTTCAGCAGCTTCTTCGGGCCGCTGATCCGGTCGTACAGCTGCTGCGGCTGACCGGTGAAAAACAGGTCCTCCGGGGCGTCGCAGATCAGCGCCGGGCACGTGATGCGCTCGGCCACGCCGTCGTAGAGGTTGTATTCGAGGTACTTCGCGAGGAACTCGCGATCAGACGCGCCGCCCATCACGTAGCGGCCGTGGCCCAGTGCCCAGCGGACGGTCGGGCTCTGCTCCTTCGCCCCGGCTAGAAAGGCGTCCAGCTCAGGATCCTCCGGTGCGTTCGCGCGACGGACGATCTCGTCGCGGTCCCACGGGAGTTGCTGCACGAAAACCGCACCGGCGTCGAAGAGCCCGTCCACCGCGACGACAGCCGACAGCCGCGGTTCGAACGCGGCGGCGCGCGGCGCGAGCATTCCGCCGAGGCTCCAGCCGATCAGGGCGACCTTCTCCGGGATCACGCCGGGCAGAGCGAGGGCGTAGTCGAGCACCTGGCCGACGACGTGCTCCCAGTCCGGGCGGAACCGCATTCCGTCGCGGTGGACGGCGCTGGGCTGGCCGGGGCCGTCGAAGGTCAGCACGTGGTAGCCGCGTTCCTGCCCCGCAGTCGCGCCCATGAAGTGCAGGTCCTCGGCGCTGCCGTCGAAACCGTTGTGCACCACCAGAAGCGGCTTCGGACCGTCGCCGGGAGCGCGGTAGAAGTAGCCGCGCAAGACGTGGCCGTCGTAAGGGATTTCGATCCGTTCGACGTCGTCGATCGTCTCCACCGCGCGCTGGAAACACTCGACGTTGCGCTCGTAGGCGTAGTTGATTCGCGGGTCTTCCGGGTTGCCGTGCAAGAAGAACTCGGCACGGCGGTAGTACGTCGAGGCGCGCAGGTACGCGTCGCGCGCGCTGACCGGGTGCATGGTGGCCGCTTCGGCGTAGAGCCGCTCGGCACCGGCGAGCCACGCGTCGTGCCAGCTGTCGTAGTCACCGGACTTGATGTTCGACGCGATCGCGACGACCTCGCCGAAATCCGCGCCCCCGTACGCGGTCTCGCCAAGGGCGATCAGGGTTTCGAACCAGAATTGCGGGTCGTCTTCGAACAGCAGCGGCTTCATCGGATCTCCTCTTTCGCGAAGGTGCGGAAATCACGGGCGGGACGTCCGGCGACCCGCTCGACGGTGTCGGTCACGCGGTCCTCGGCGCCGCCGCGGATCGCCTCGTCCAGCAAGGCGAGCATTTCGGCGTACGACTCGGGGAGGCCGTCGCGGACCAGGAATTGCTGGTACTCACGGGTGGGAACCGGGGCGTGCACGACCGGATGCCCGAGCCGTTTCCCGACGATCTCGGCGGCCTCGGCGTAGCTGAGCGCGCGCGGACCGGTGATGAGGTGGTCGGTGTTGTGCGGTTCCGGGTCGAGCAGCGCGCGGACGGCTACCGCGGCGATGTCGCCCGCGTCCACGAACGCCACCCTGGCGTCGCCGGTCGCAGTCACGATCCGGCCCGCACGGGCGCTGTCGCCGAGCAGCTGCCCGGCGGTGAAATTCTGCATGAACCACGACGGCCGCAGCACCGCCCAGCCCGGCTGACGACGGACCAACCCGGGCAGCCCGCCCAGCACCGGGGTGTGTTCGTCCACGGCGGACGAACTGAGCAAGACCACCCGCGCGTCCGGCGCGTACTGAAGAAACTCCTTGACGAGCGGCTGCGGATCGGCCCCGACCGGCGCGATCAGGTAGACCGCCGAAACCCCGTCCAGCGCCGGACCGTACGTCGCGGGCTCGTCCCAGTCGAACCGGATCTGGCCTGGCTTGACGGGGTTACGAGTCGCGGCGCGCGGCCGTAGGCCAGCGGCTTCGAGCCCGCGCGCGACGCGGCTGCCGGTGGTGCCCGTCGAGCCGAGCACGAGGACGTCAGACACCCGGCACCCCGAGCACGTCGGTCACGGCGAGCGGGCTCCAGTAGTCGCGGTAGCGGCGGATCAGGCCGTCGCGGACAGTCAGCACCACGACATAGCGCAGGCGGTACGGCTTCTGGGTGGCGACCGCGATCCCGGCCAGCTCGAACTCCGCGATCGAGATCTCCGGATCGGTCGTCTGGTGCACGGTCTTCGCGACGATCTCGCGGTGGTCGAGCAGGTTCGGATAGTCGCGCAGGTACTCGGCCAGGGCCGCGCGGCCTTCGATGCGCTCAGGCCTGCCGGGCGCGGCGAACGGGAACTCGGTCACGGCGTCCTCGGCGAACAACTGCAGGAATCCGGCCATGTCGTGCTCGACCAGCAGGTCGAGCGCGTGATCGATGAGTGTCATCGAGCCCCTCCTCAGGAACGGACGAGACGGTATCGTCTCGACGTCAACGTACACGGGACGGGACCGTCTCGTCCACACGCTATGCTGACCGCATGACAACCCGCCGGACGCCGACCGGGGCTGCCGTTCTGCAGCCCGACGTCACGCACGCCATCACCGAAGCCGTGATCGACGAACTCGCCGAGGTCGGCTTCGGCAGGCTGTCGATGGAAGCGGTCGCGAAACGCGCGGGGGTCGGAAAAAGCGCGCTATACCGGCGCTGGCCGTCGAAAGACGAAATGATCGGCGCGGTCATCGCGGAATTCAGCGTGGCGCGCGCGGTGGATCCGGACACCGGCAGCCTGCGCGGCGATATCCGGGCCACGCTGGAAGCGCTCTGCGAATGGATCACGCATCCGCGGTTTTCGCGGATCTTCCCCGGGCTGATCGCGGAAGCCCGCCGCAACCCGGCAATGGCCGAATTCGCCCGCGAAACAATCGGCGAGCCGCGGCGGGCGATCAACCGGGCAGTGTTCACCAGGGCGATCGAGCGCGGGGAGATCCCGGCGGACACCGATCTCGAGCTGGCGCTGGATATGGGGGCGGGGATTGTTTACTGGCGGTTGATTGTGCGCGGGGTTCCGGCGGAGGAGGGGTATGTGGATCGGGTGACGGATGTGGTGGTGCGGGCGTTGAAATGCTCATGAGTGTTTGTGCCGGTTCTCACCGGCACAAACACTCACCAGCCATCGCTCAAGCCCGCTCCGGCTCCCCCGTCACCCGGTCGATCCGCGCGCCGAGCCGGTTCAGGTTCTCCACGAAATGCGGATACCCGCGGTCGATGTGGAACACGTCCCACACCTCGGTCACGCCGTCCGCGCACAGCCCGGCCAGCACCAGCCCGGCTCCCGCGCGGATGTCCGACGCCCATACCGGCGCGCTCGACAGCTTCTCCACGCCCCGGACCACCGCGTGGTGGCCGTCCGTGCGGGCGTCACCGGACAGCCGGATCATCTCTTCGATGAACCGGAACCGGGCCTCGTACACGTTTTCGGTGATCATCGACGTGCCCTCGGACACCGCCGACAGCGCGACCGCGAACGGCTGCAGGTCGGTGGCGAAACCGGGGTACGGCAGCGTCACCCAGTCGACCGCCTTCGGGCGTTCCGGCTGGACGACCCGGAAACCCTTGTCGTCGTAGGTGGTCACGTCCGCGCCGGCCAGGCGCAGCTTGTCCAGGATCAGGTCGAGGTGGTGCGGGTTCACGCCGCGCACGGTCAGGTCGCCGCGGGTCATCGCGGCGGCGAACGCCCAGGTCGCGCCGACGATGCGGTCGCCGATCACGCGGTGTTGGGTCGGGTGCAGCGTCTCGACGCCGTGGACGGTGAGCGTCGAGGTGCCCGCGCCCTCGATTTTCGCGCCCATCTCGGTCAGCATCGTGCAGATATCGGCGATTTCCGGCTCGCGGGCGGCGTTGTCGATCACCGTCGTGCCCTCGGCCAGCACGGCCGCCATCAGGATGTTCTCGGTCGCGCCGACGCTCGGGAAGTCCAGCCAGATCTGGGTGCCCACCAGCGTTTCGGCCTTCGCGACGACGCAGCCGTGCTCGATGGTGCTCGTCGCGCCGAGCTTGCGCAGGCCGTTCTGGTGCATGTCCAGCGGACGCTGGCCGATCGCATCGCCGCCGGGCAGCGCGACGACCGCCTGCTTCAGCCTGCCGACCAGCGGGCCCAGCACGCACACCGAGGCGCGCAGCTTGCCCATCGCCGCCGAATCGGCGCGATGCGACAGCTCCGCCGGCGTCGTGATGCGCGCCGTGTCGCCCTCGATCTCCACCTCGCAGCCGACGCTGCGCAGGACGTCGCCCATCAGCGGGACGTCCAGGATCTGCGGGCAGTTCGTGATGGTCGTGGTGCCTTCGGCCAGCAGTGCCGCGGCCATCAGTTTCAGCACGCTGTTCTTGGCGCCGACCACGTCGACCTCGCCGACCAGCCGGGCTCCGCCATGCACGTCGAAGTGCTCGCTCATGGCCGCCAATCATGCCCTCTCGCCCAGTTTTGCCCGAACCCGGGCCGGTAGAGTCGACCGTATGGTGGTTCGTATCAACCGGGTCTACACGAAGGTCGGCGACAGCGGCACGACCGCGCTCGGCGACGGTTCCCGGGTGCCCAAGACCTCGGCCCGGCTGTCCGCCTACGCCGACACCGACGAGGCCAATTCCGTGCTCGGCCTGGCGATCGCGCTCGGCGGGCTCACCGACGAGATCGCCGGCGTGCTGCGCCGGATCCAGAACGACCTGTTCGACGTCGGCGCGGACCTGTGCCTGCCGATCCAGAAAGACCCGCCGTACGAGCCGCTGCGCATCACCGAGGCGTATCTGGAACGGCTCGAAGGCTGGTGCGACGAGTTCAACGAGCGGCTGCCGAAGCTCACGTCGTTCATCCTTCCCGGCGGCACTCCGGGCGCGGCGTTCCTGCACCAGGCACGCACGGTCTCCCGACGCGCGGAGCGGTCCGCGTGGGCGTTGATGGAGGCCGAGCCGGACACGTCGAACCCGATCGCGGCCAAGTACCTGAACCGGCTTTCGGACCTGCTGTTCATCCTCGCCCGGCTGGCCAACCCCGAAGGTGACGTCCTGTGGCAGCCGGGCGGCTGATCGCGGCAGGCGGCTCTGTCCTGGCGGCGGCGGGCCTCGCGGCCGGCGGCTGGGCCGCGCGCAACCGCAAGATGTACGACTGGGCGCTGGCCCGCACCCGGCGAGCCGGATTCACCGAACACGACGTGGTGGTCAACGGCTCGAAACTGCACTACGCCCAAGGCCCGGCGGGCGACAAGCCGCCGCTGCTGCTGGTCCACGGCCAGGCTGTCGACTGGCAGAGCTACGCGTGCGTGCTGCCGGACCTGGCGCGGGACTTCACGGTCTACGCGGTCGACGTCCACGGGCACGGCCAGTCCGCGCGGACGCCGGAGAAGTACACGGCGACAGCGGCCGGCGCCGATCTGGCCCGGTTCGCCGAGCAGGTCATCGGCGCGCGGGTCGTCGTGTCCGGGCATTCGTCCGGCGGCCAGCTGGCGGCTTGGCTCGCCGGGAACCGGCCGGACCTGGTCCGGGCGGTCGTCCTGGAGGACCCGCCGCTGTTCACCACCCTGCTGCCGCGGGCGGAGAAAACCTGGAACTGGGTCGACCTCGCCTCGGCCTGCCACGCCTATCTGGAGTCCGGCGAAACCGACTGGGGTGCCTACCTCTTCGCGCACCAGAAGCTGTGGGACTTCTTCGGCGACGGCGCGGACCGCATCATCCGATCCGGGCTCAAGCGGCGGGAAAAGCATCCGGACCGGCCGATCACGGTGTTCTTCATGCCGCCGAGCTGGAACGACATGCAGCGCGCGATCGAGCTCTACGACCCGCGTTTCGGGGACGCGTTCTACACCGGTGCCTGGGATGCGGGCTTCGACCACGAGGCGACGCTGCGCAAGATCGAGGCACCGGCGATCCTCATCCACGCGAACTGGAAATACGGCGGGGACGGCGTCCTGCAAGGTGCGATCGACGCGAAGGACGCGCAGCGGATCGCCTCGCTGATCCACGACGTCGAGGTCGTGCGGGTGGACAGCGGGCACAACGTGCACGGGGAGAAACCCGCGCAGTTCACGGAAATCGTCCGCTCTGTCGCCATCGGCTGACAGGTGAACAGGGTTACGAAGCGCGCGGCAGCCGTCGTCCGGGCGGGGCCGATTCGAGCCACGACAGGAACCCGGTCAGCGCACCCGGTCCCATCGCGATCTCGATCGCCTCCTGGTCCGAGGACTCGCACCGCAGCACCGTCGAGCCCTCGGGCACCGCGTACGCCTCGGAACCGGACGGGTCCCGCCGGTCGGCGATCTGCATGCTTTCCCGCTGGAACACGCGATCCGGGCCGGTGCGCAGGCTCCACACGCGGTACCAGACGAACTTCTCGCCCTCGTACCGGCCGAGGCCGAGATGCCAGCTCGACCGCGGGCTGTCCGGACGCCACCGCAGCGCCACGCTGACGCCGCCGCCGCGGCGCATCCGGATCCACCGCTGGCCGTACCAGCCGACCACGACGACGAGCACGATCAGGAGCACTAGCACCACGACAGCGATCTGCACGGCCCGGCTCCTGCCCGTCTAGTCCGCTTAGACCGATTGCCCGGCCGCGCGGAGCTGGGCTGTCGCCCTCGTCCGCTCCGCCTCGTCGCCGGTGCTGAGGGCCGCCTTCGCGGCAGCCACGTCGATCTCGTCGGACAGCTCGGCGCTCTCCGCGAGCACGCTCACCCCGGTCGCGGTGACGGACAGGAATCCGCCGTGCACCGCGGCGGTCAGCACGTCGCCGTCCGTCGTGTTCACCTTCACCACGCCACCCTCGACGAGCTGGCCCAGCACCGGCTCGTGTCCGGGCATGATGCCGATCTCGCCCTCGGTGGTCTGCGCCACCACGAAGGTGGCGGTACCCGACCAGAGCCGGCGCTCGACGGCAACCAGCTCCACGGACATCTCAGCCACGTAGCACTCCTTCGCTCGGGGTGTCACCACCGAGTGTAATAGGTCTTGCTTCGGTTACGAGAACGGCGGGGGCTGATGTCCACAATGGACAGTGCCCCCGCCGGTCTCACGCACTCACTTGCCGGTGATCTCGTGGTACTTCTTTTCGAGGTCCTCGAGCCCGCCGATGCCCAGGAACGCCTGCTCCGGGTAGTGGTCGAAATCGCCCTTGGTGATGCGGTCGAACGACTCGATGGTCTCGGCCAGCGGCACCGTGGAGCCCGGGATCTGCGTGAAGGCCTCGGCCACCAGCATGTTCTGGGACAGGAACCGCTCGATCCGGCGCGCCCGCTGCACGGTCAGCTTGTCCTCTTCGGAAAGCTCGTCCATGCCGAGGATCGCGATGATGTCCTGCAGCTCCTTGTACTTCTGCAGGATCCGGATGACCTCGGAGGCGACGCGGTAGTGGTCCTCGCCGACGATCGCCGGGTCGAGGATCGTCGACGTCGACGCCAGCGGGTCCACCGCCGGGAAGATGCCCTTCTGGAACACCGACCGGGAAAGCTCGGTGGTGGCGTCCAGGTGGGCGAACGTCGCGGCCGGGGCCGGGTCGGTGTAGTCGTCCGCGGGAACGTAGATCGCCTGCATCGAGGTGATCGAACGGCCCCGGGTCGAGGTGATCCGCTCCTGCAGCTGGCCCATCTCATCGGCCAGCGTCGGCTGGTAGCCCACCGCCGAAGGCATGCGGCCCAGCAGGGTCGACACCTCGGAACCGGCCTGGGTGAACCGGAAGATGTTGTCGATGAACAGCAGCACGTCCTGGTTCTGGACGTCGCGGAAGTACTCCGCCATGGTCAGCGCGGACAGCGCGACGCGCATGCGCGTGCCCGGCGGCTCGTCCATCTGGCCGAACACGAGGGCGGTGTCGTTGATGACGCCGTCCTCGGACATCTCCAGGAAGAGGTCGTTGCCCTCACGGGTGCGCTCGCCGACGCCGGCGAACACCGACGTACCGCCGAAGTTCCGGGCGACGCGGGTGATCATTTCCTTGATCAGCACCGTCTTGCCCACGCCCGCGCCGCCGAACAGGCCGATCTTGCCGCCCTGCACGTACGGGGTCAGCAGGTCGACGACCTTCAGGCCGGTCTCCAGCATCTCCGTCTTGCCCTCAAGCTGGTCGAAGGGCGGCGGGTTGCGGTGGATGCCCCAGCGCTCGAGGTCCTCGCCGTAGCCGGGCTCGTCGAGGCACTCGCCGAGCGCGTTGTAGACGTGGCCCTTGACCTTGTCGCCCACCGGAACGGTGATCGGGCCGCCGGTGTCGGTGACCTCCGCGCCGCGGACGAGGCCGTCCTGGGGCTGCAGCGAAATGGTGCGCACGAGGTTGTCGCCGAGGTGAGCGGCCACCTCGAGGGTCACCGTCTTGCGCAGCTGCTCGAACTCGATGTCGACCTTGAGCGCGTTGAACTGGTCGGGAACGGAACCGCGCGGGAACTCGACGTCGACGACCGGCCCGGTCACCGAGACGATGCGCCCCTTGGCGCGCGGGGCTTCAGTACTGGTCATCAATCATCACTTCCTGCTGCGGTGAGCGCGTTCGCGCCACCGACGATTTCGGAGATCTCCTGGGTGATCTGCGCCTGCCGGGCCTGGTTCATCTCCCGCGTCAGCGTGTTCACCAGTTCGTTCGCGTTGTCCGACGCGGCCTTCATCGCCGTCCGGCGGGCGGCCAGTTCGGACGCCGCGGATTCGAGCAGCGCGGAGTACAGCCGGGTGTTGATGTACTTCGGCAGCAGCGCGGAGAGCAGCTTGTCGGCGCTGGGCTCGAACTCGTAGCTCGGCAGCAGACCGGCCGGCTTCTCGTCCTCGCCGTCGGAGTACTCGACTTCCAGCGGCGCGACGCGCTTGGCGACCGGGCGCTGCGTCAGCATCGACACGAACTCGGTGTAGACGACGTGGATCTCGTCCACGCCGGTGATGCCGTCGGCGTTGCCAGAGGCGTCGTCGACACCCGCGTTGAAGGACTGCACCAGCGTCTCCGCCGCCGCGACCGCGTCCGGGTAACCCGGCTGGTCGGAGAAGCCGGTCCAGCTGCCGGCCACCGCACGGTTGCGGAACCGGTAGTAGTTCAGGCCCTTGCTGCCGGTGGTGTAGACGTCGACCTCCTTGCCTTCCTTCTTCAGGAGGGCAAGCAGCTCTTCGGTCGCCTTCAGCACGTTGGAGTTGTAACCGCCGCACTGGCCCTTGTCACTGGTGACGACCAGGACGGCGGCGCGCTTCGGGTTCGGGCGCTCGACCAGCAGCGGGTGGTCGAGGTTGGCCGCCGCGCCGGCCAGCGCCGAGAGCACCTTGGTGATCTCGTCCGCGTACGGCCGGGAAGCGGCGACCTTCGCGCGCGCCTTGGTGATGCGCGCGGTGGCGATGAGTTCCATCGCCTTGGTGATCTTGCCGATCGACTTCGTCGCCTTGATGCGCGAGCGAAGCTCCCGCAGTTGTGCGGCCATGGGCTACCAGCTCACTTCTTCGGGGCGGGCTTGTTGACCTTGACGGTCTCCTGCCCGACCTTCTCGGCGGCCATCGCGTCGGCGTTCGACTCGAGCGGCTTGCCCTCGGAGGTGGTGAACTCCTTCTTGAACTCGTTCACCGCCGCGATCAGCGCGTCGCGGGTGTCGTCCTCGAACTTGCCGGTGTCGCGGATCGCGCCCAGCACCTCGGCGTGCTTGCGCCGCGCCGAGTCGAGGAACTCGAGGTTGAAGCGGCGCACGTCCTCGGTCGGGACCGAGTCGAAGTAGCCGTTCGTGCCCAGGTACACCGTGGCGACCTGCTCCTCGACCGGAACCGGCGAGTACTGCGGCTGCTTGAGCACCTCATACAGCCGGGCACCGCGCTCCAGCTGCGCCTTCGACGCGTCGTCCAGGTCCGAGGCGAAGGCGGCGAACGCCTCCAGCTCCCGGTACTGGGACAGGTCGATGCGCAGCGAGCCCGCGACGTTCTTCATCGCCTTGACCTGCGCGGCACCACCCACGCGGGAGACCGAGATACCCACGTCGATAGCCGGGCGCTGACCGGCGTTGAAGAGGTCCGACTGGAAGAAGCACTGGCCGTCGGTGATCGAAATGACGTTCGTCGGGATGTAGGCCGACACGTCGTTGGCCTTGGTCTCGATGATCGGCAGACCGGTCAGCGAGCCAGCGCCCAGCTCGTCCGAGAGCTTCGCGCAGCGCTCAAGGAGACGGGAGTGCAAGTAGAAGACGTCGCCGGGGAACGCCTCGCGGCCCGGCGGACGGCGCAGCAGCAGCGAGATCGCGCGGTAGGCGTCGGCCTGCTTGGTCAGGTCGTCGAACACGATCAGGACGTGCTTGCCCTCGTACATCCAGTGCTGGCCGATGGCCGAGCCGGTGTAGGGGGCGATCCACTTGAAGCCCGCCGAGTCCGACGCCGGGGCGGCGACGATGGTGGTGTACTCCATCGCGCCCGCGTCCTCGAGCGCCGACTTCACCGAGGCGATCGTGGAGCCCTTCTGGCCGACCGCGACGTAGATGCAGCGAACCTGCTTCTTCGGGTCGCCGGTCTCCCAGTTGGCCTTCTGGTTGATGATCGTGTCCACCGCGACCGCGGTCTTGCCGGTCTTGCGGTCGCCGATGATCAGCTGGCGCTGGCCGCGGCCGATCGGGGTCATCGCGTCGATCGCGGTGATGCCCGTCTGCAGCGGCTCGGCCACCGGCTGGCGCTCGACCACCGAGGCGGCCTTGAGCTCCAGCGCGCGGCGGCCGGTGGTCTCGATCTCGCCGAGGCCGTCGATGGCCTGGCCGAGCGGGTTGACGACCCGGCCGAGGTAGCCGTCGCCGACCGGCACCGAGAGGACCTGGCCGGTCCGCTTGACCTGCTGGCCTTCTTCGATGCTCTCGAAGTCGCCGAGGATCGCCGCGCCGATGGAACGCGCGTCCAGGTTCAGCGCCACGCCAAGGACGCCGCCCGGGAACTCGAGCAGCTCGTTGGCCATGGCCGAGGGCAGCCCTTCGACGTGGGCGATGCCGTCACCGGCGTCGGCGACGACGCCGACCTCTTCCCGCTCCACCGAAGGGGCGTAACTCGAGACGTAATTCTCGATCGCGTGGGCGATCTCGTCCGAGGAGATCGTCAGCTCCGCCATTTCGTTCCCGCTCTCGCTTCTGTTCTGTCCAGTGTGCAAAGTCTGTAGTGCCGCTCAGGCCCGGCTCAGCGTGCGGCGCACCGCCGCCAGCTGCCCGGAGGTGCTGCCGTCGATGACCTCGTCCCCGACGCGGACGACGAGGCCGCCGCCGAGTGCCGGGTCGATCTCGACGTGCAGCGCGATCGGCCGCCCGTAGATGCCGTCGAGCTTGGTCCCCAGCAGGGCCCGCTGCTCGTCGGTGAGCGCGTTCGCCGAGGTCACGTACGCGACCGAGCGCTCGCGCCGCTGCGCGGCCAGCGCGACCAGCTTGTCGAGCGCGTTGCCGATGCCGCGCCCTTTGGCGCGCTGCACGGCCTGCTCGACCAGGGTCTCGACGACCGCGTCGACCTTGCCCGCGAACAGCCCGCGGACCAGGGTCCGCTTCGCGTCGGCGGGAGCGCTCAGGTCAGACAGCGCCGCCTCGAGTTCCGGGGCGCCCGCGACGATCCGCGCGACCTGGAACAGCTGAGACTCGACGGTTTCGATGTTCCCGGCTTTCTCGGCGGCGGTGAGCAGCGCCGAACGGCCGGCCGACTCGAGCCCGTCCACCAGCTCGCGGGGACTGGACCAGCGGCTGCCCGCCACGGTGTCGAGCACCTTCAGGGCCTGCTCGCTCAGCTTTCCGTCGAACAGGCGGCGGACCAGGCCCTGGCGGCTCTCCGGAGCGACCGAAGAATCGCCGACCGCGCGGCGCAGGCCGATTTCGCGGTCGAGGAGGTCGACGACCGAGAGCAGCTCGTCCCCGACCTTCGCGGGTTCGGCGCCCGCTCCGGCCAGCACCTCGCCGAGCGAACGCTCGGCGAGGTCGAGCGCTTCACGGCTCGCAGCATGCAGCGTCATCTCTGGTTACTTCCCCGCTCCGTTGGTGGCCCCGGCGGTGTCCAGCTCCGCGAGGAACCGGTCGACGGTGCCGCGACGGCGCGCCTCGTCCTCGAGCGACTCGCCGACGATGCGGCCGGCCAGCTCGACCGCGTTGCGGCCCATTTCGGCCCGCAGCTCGGCGACGATCTGCGCCTTCTGCGCCTGCAGCTGCGCGTGGCCCTGCGCCACGATCCGCTGGGATTCGGACTCCGCCTGCTCCCGCAGCTCCGCCTTGATCTGCTCGGCTTCGAGCCGGGCGTCGTCGCGGATCTTCGCGGCTTCGGAACGGGCGTCCGCCAGCTGCGCCTTGTACTCCGACAGCGCCTTCTCGGCCTCTGCCTGAGCCTTCTCGGCCCTCTCGATCCCGCCTTCGATCTTCTGCGCCCGCTCCTCGTACGCCTTCTCGAAACGAGGGACGACGTACTTCTTGAGGATGAACAGCAGGATCAGGAAGGCGACGATGCCGAGGATCACTTCCGGCCACGCCGGAACGATCGGGTTCTCTGATGCGAGTACCGCTTCGGTCTTCAGCACAACGTCTCCTTACGCGAGAGCGGACGACTCAGGCGGAGGCGATGAAGTAGATGACGATACCGATCAGGGCCAGCACCTCGGTGAGCACGAAGGTGGCGTAACCGATGCCCTGGAGCTTGCTCTGGGCCTCCGGCTGACGGGCGGTGCCGTTGATCACCGCGGCGAAGATCAGGCCCACACCGATGCCCGGGCCGATCGCGCCCAGGCCGTAGCCGATCGCGGCGAGGCCCTTGTTGAGGTTGATGGTCTCGGCGGCGGCCTGGGCCAGAACGATGTTGCTCACGTGCGTTTCCCTTCACTTCGGTCCGCGCACTCACGCGGATCGGGGTCTTGAGGTGTTCTCAGTGCTCCGACGCCAGCGCGGCGCCGATGTACCCCGCGGACAGCAGGGCGAAGATGTACGCCTGGAGGCACTGGATGAACGCCTCCAGGAACGTCAGGCCGATGGCGAAGATCCACGCCACCAGCGACACCGGCTTCAGCGCGATGCTCGAGGTCTCGGTCAGCAGGAAGGTGCCGCCGAGGGTGAAGACCGCCAGGATCAGGTGTCCCGCGAACATGGCCGCGAAAACACGGATGGCGAGCGTGAGCGGGTTCAGGAAGAACTTCTCCGCGAACTCGATCAGCGCGTACAGCGGCAGCACCGGGCCGGGGACGCCGGCCGGAGCGAGTTCCTTCTTGAAGTACCCGCCGAGGCCGTGCTTCTTGATCCCGACGTAGTGGTACATCGGGTAGACCACGAGCACCGACAACGCGATCGGGAACCCGAACCGCGCCATGGTGGGGAACTGCAGGAACGGGATGACCCCGTAGAGGTTGTTCAGCAGGATGAAGGTGAACAACGCGAAGATCACCGGCACGAAGCGCTGGAAGTCCTTCGAGCCGATCTGCTCGCGGGCGATGTTGTTGCGCGCGAAGTCGTAGATGCCCTCGGCCACGAACTGGCCTTTGGTCGGGACCGTCTTCAGCTTGCGCGTCGCCAGCAGGAAGTACCCCGCGATGATGATCACCGAGAGCACCACCAGAAGCATCGGCTTCGTGACGAAGCCGAACAACGGCGGCAGCTCAAAGCTTTCGGCGCCAGGGGGCGCGAAGGTCGCACCCTCGGTCAGTACCAGCGCGGCCACTGGGCTCCTCCCGGTTCTCCCGGCCGGCGTTCACTCCGCCGGGGGAATCGTCACGATCTGGACTTAACGTACCCGATACTCATCGGGACGCCGGAGGCGGCGGTACCCACCGTGCGCGGAGCCAGTCAGCCGGTCCGCGCACGAGGGAGGTCTCGCGTGAACACTGCCCTGCGGTCTACTTCGGACCAGCTGCTGAGAAGGCGGAACCATCCGGTCGCCACACTGCTGATCGCGGTTCGTCGTCGGGAGTGCGCGGCCGAGGCCGCCACCCATGACGCGGACCATACCAGCAGGTCAATCACTGCCGTACAGGCGTACTCCTTACCAGCCGAATGGTCCAGGACCTAGGTCCCGGACCCGGCGGGGACCCTTGTCCCGAACCCGTCAATTCGAAGCGGGAATGATGGTCGGGATACGCGCTTTGCGGAATGCCGCGAACTCCACGGCGGCCGCCACGAGAATGGCGACGATCATCGTGATCCCGAGCGAAAGCGGGTGCAGCACGGTGACGCCCTTGAGCAGAGTGAGCGCGAGGAACAGCAGGATGACCTTCGCCGCGTAACCGCCGAGAGCGATGAGCATCACCAGAGACGGGTCCTGTCCGGCGGATACCTTCATCATGCCCAGCGTGGACAGCGAGGCGACCATCGCCAGCACGCCGCCGACCAACGCCCCGAGGAAGCCGTGCAGTCCGTTGAGGACGGTGAAAAGCACAATGCAGACCAGGATGAACGGCGGGGTGAACAGCAGCGAGGCGCGCGTCATCGAGCGCGCGAGCTGACGCACCGGAGCGGCGTGCGGGTTCTCCGGAGCTGTGGCCTGAGCCGGTGCCTGGGACGTCTCGGGCGTCTCGGTGTCGCTCACTGCAATCGCTCCTCGTTCGGTTCGACCCGCCAGTATAGACCGCCCGCGGACTCAGATGCCGTGGCGGTGGCGGGAACGCAGTCGCGGCACCAGCGAAACCAGCACCGCGACCACCAGCGCGGCGCCAATCGCCCAGAACACCACCGGGCTGTCGAAAATCGTGATGGAGACCGCTCCGAACGAGAGAATTCCGGCCCACAAATAGATCAGCAGCACCGCGCGGCGTTGCGAATGGCCGATTTCCAGCAGCCGGTGGTGCAGATGCATTTTGTCGGCGGCGAACGGGCTCTGCCCGCGCCGGGTGCGCCGGACGACGGCCATCACGAGGTCGAGCACCGGCACGAAAAGCACGGCCACGACGACGACCAGCGGGGACAGCAGGGCGAGCGCGTCCGAGGCGGAGAACCGGGTGTAGTTGACCCGTCCGCTCGCCGAGGTGGTGGCCCCGGCGAGCATCAGCCCGATCATCATCGATCCGGAGTCGCCCATGAAAATTCTGGCGGGCTGGAAGTTGTACGGAAGGAAACCGAGACAGGCCCCGGCGAGCGCGGCGGCGATGAGCGCGGGCGGGTACGAGCCGAAGTCGCCGCCCGCGTTGTCGAGAAGGCCGAGCGAGAACACGCAGGTGGCCGTCGCGGCGATGAAGCCGAGCCCGCCGGCCAGCCCGTCGAGGCCGTCGACGAAGTTCATCGCGTTGACCATCACCACGACCATGACGACGGTCAGCAGCGCGCCCTGGTTCTTGTCCAGCACCAGCACCGAGCCGATGGAATCGCCGTTGCCGCCCCACGGCACCCAGAACGACACCCACTGCACGCCGAAGATGACGAGGATCCCGGCGCACATGACCTGCCCGGCGAGCTTCGTCCAGGCGTCCAGCTCGAACCGGTCGTCCAGGATGCCGATGAGCGAGATGACGCCCGCCGCGAGCAGCACGCCGACCGCGTCGTAGGAGACGTCGAACCCGTGGCTGAGGGCGGGCAGCTGGTGCGCGAGGCCCATCGCCGCGGCGATCCCGAGGTAGATGCCGACGCCGCCCATCCGCGGGATCGGCTTGACGTGCACGTCGCGCGCGCGAGGGTTGGCGATCGCGCCGATCCGGATGGCCACGCGCCGCACGACGCCGGTCAGCAGATAGGTCACCGCGGTCGCGGTCAGCGCGACGAGCAGGTACTCCCGGATCGGGAGAAGTCCTTGGACTACAGGCATGTGTCACGCCCGCCGGGAGGTCGGAGTCACCGGCTCACGCTACCGCGCCCGCGTGCGGCCCCGGTGAACGGCAGTCACTTCCCCGGCTCAGTCCAGCGTCTCCTCGGCGACGCCGATCACCTCGGCGATGGCGGCCTTGGCGACCGCGCCCTCGCGCAGCACGAGCGGCTGGTCGCCGGTCAGGTCCACGATGGACGACGCCACCGTTTCCCCGCTCGACCCGCCGTCGAGATACACCGACACCGAATCGCCGAGCTGCTCCTGAGCGTCCTCGACGGTCGAAGCGGGCGAACGCCCGGAAACGTTCGCGCTCGACACCGCCATCGGGCCGACGTCGCGCAGCAGCTCGAGCGCGACCGGATGCAGCGGCATCCGCAGCATCACCGTGCCGCGGGAGTTGCCGAGATTCCATTGCAGGCTCGGCGCGTGCGGCAGCACGATCGACAGATCGCCCGGCCAGAACGCCTCGATCAGCGCCCGCGCCTGCGGCGGGACGCCGAGCACCAGACCGTCCACAGTGGACCACGAACCGACGAGAACGCCGACCGGCATGTCCGGGCCGCGGTTCTTCGCCCGCAGCAACGCCTGGACGGCGCCGGAGTCGAACGCGTCGGCTCCGATGCCGTACACCGTGTCCGTCGGCAGGACGACCAGCCGGCTCGACCGCACCGCGGCGGCCGCCGCGGACAGGCCTTCGGCTCGGGATTCGCGCTTGCCGCAGTCGTAGACCGCACTCATGCCGGGAAGCCTATCCCCCGGCGCCCCTGGCAGGCGCTGCCGAGGTACGTGAGGGGAATCTGATTCCCTCCGGGTTCCCCGCACGTACCTCGCCGAGCGGTCAGGCGCCGTAGGTGGCCTGCTTCACCGCGAACACGTTGCGATTCCCCTTGCCCTCCTGCAGCGACCACAGCAGATCCGCGGCCTTCGGGTCCTCCCAGTACGAGATGCTCTCCCCGCTGCTCACCCAGGCGTGCGTAGCCGGGCCCGCGGCCGGGGTCCAGTAGTACAACTGCTTCGCCGCGGAGGAGTTGAACCACCAGCGGCCGTTGTGGGAGGCGACGCCGTTGAGGTTGTACCAGGGCAGCTTCAGCGCCTGGCTCGCCGTCGTGGAGGCGGCGAACGTCGTCGCTCCCGAGGCGAACGGGAAGCGCACCGCCCGGGGCGGGCGGTTCGGGTAGTCCTTGCAGTCGGCCTTGCAGGTGTACTCGGTCATCACGATCGACTTGCTGACGCGGTCCAGCGAGATGCTCGACCAGGCCAGGTTCGTGCCGGACGTGGTGTGCGCGGCGACCGTGCCCACCTGCGGCAGGACGTAGCGGTAGTTGTGCGCGTAGTACTGGCCGCCGGACTGGCCGATCTGGCCCGCCGTTCCGCCCGGGTTGACCTCAAGGATCTTGCGCATGTCGAAGACCCGCATGCCGCCGCCGGTGTCGGCGACGTACAGGTAGTCGCCGTACCAGGAGACGCCGCCGGCGTGGATCGGGATGTCCTGGTAGTTCGGCGAAGCGTTCGTGCCGGTCGGTTCGACGAGCAGGATCTTGCGGTACTTGTTCGGGTACGTCGCGTCCCAGTCGGCGAGCGTGATCCGGCTGCGGACCTGTTTGCCGCCGCATTTGTCGCGCGTGTACCAGCTGACCGCGACGAGCTGGTGCCCGTCGTAGTTGCCGCCGTTGTCGCCGCCGACCGCGTCGCGGCTGGTGGTGATGCCCTGCGGGTAGTTCGTGCAGTCGCCGTTGTCGCCGTCGTCGAACCGGAAACCGCCGGTGAGCCCGGCCGGTTTGAAGCTCGACGGCAGGGCTTTGCGGTCGTGGTTCGCGGTGGCCATGACGGTGTGCACCGGCGCGGTGTGCAGCTTCGCCGCGAGACCGGAGTAGACCGCGTCGTACTTGTGGTAATCCGAGGTCAGCGTGTATTCGCCGGCCGGAAGGGTGGTCGGTCCGGCCGCGGCGGACGCGCTGGTGGCGCTCGCGGTGAGCGCACTGGCGGCGATGAGCACAGCGCCGCAGCCGGCCGTGATGCGATGACGCAAGAACATGACTCCCCCAGAAGTCTGATTGTTCGGCCGCCCCAAGGTAGGGGGTCGCTCGATTGAGGGCAACCCGGGCGAAAGGCGCCATCCGCCGTGCGGACGGAGGGCGCCTTTCCCGGATCAGAACCCGATCGCGGGACAGGCGGTCGTCGTGGTCTTCGCCGGGTCGGCGACAGACGTCGCGGTCAGCCGCACGCGAGCGGTGTGCGGTGCGCCTGCCGAGCGTTTCGCATAGGCCTGGATTTGCGTCGAGCCGCCGAACTTGGCGGTGGTCAACGCGTTCGGGAGCCGGACTTCCCAGCCGCGGGTGTCCGTGGACGCGGTCAGCCGGTAGGTGTCCTGGTCGTACGGGGCTGCCGCGCCGCGTGCCGAACCCTGGTTCGACAGGCGGAAGTCGCAGGTAGCGAGGCCACCGCGGGTGAACGCGGGCAGTGCGGGCCACAACCACGCGCCGCGCGTCTGCGGTCCGGCGCCGTCGAGCGACGCGACGGTGACCGTGTACGACAGCACGCCGCGGCTGTCCCGGTCGAGGTCGGTGACGAGGAAGCGCAACCGGTTGGCCTCGTCGGTGTACTCGTAACCGCTGGACGCGCCGGTGCCCGCCTTGAACGTGGCGTCGTTGAGCTGCCGGTAGTCGCCGACAGTGATCTTGACCGGGGTGCCGTCCGGCCGGACGTAGTCGGTCAAGCCGATATCCTGCGGGTTCGCGTCCACGATCCATTCGAACGGCGCGGCGTCGCGGCTCTTGGTCTTGGCCAGCAGGACGCCGGAGTCCGGGGCGAACGAATCCGAGCCCATCCGGTCGACGACCTCGACGCTGTAGTGGTCGTACCCGCCGCCGTCGCACTTCGGGTCCTTCGCCGGATCGCACCGGGGTGAACGGTCGCCGCCGGTGAGCGCGATCGTGATGCCCGCGTACGCGCCTTGCTCGGGCACCGCCTCCCGCGCGGTCACGCGAGCGGTGACCGGACCGGTCGTGGCGAGCTGGTTCCGGTCAAGGTTCAGGACGGACTTCGGATCGACGATGCCGAGCTTGAGTTTGTTGCGCAGCATGTGGTGCGCGCCCATCGAACCGCCTTCGGTCGCGGGGATCTGCCAGCGCGTGTGCGGGCCGCCGGGACCGTTGAAACTGCCGCGCGACAACATTTCCCACGGTCCGGTGTAGGACCGCCGGGGCGGATCGCCGAACGGGTTGTTGTAGTTGTCGCCGATGCCGAGGATGTGGCTGAACTCGTGCGCGAACACGCCCTGGCCGGAACTTTCCGCCTGCGTCGAGGATCCGTTGGCGGCGTTGGGCCAGATGGTCGAGGCCGAGGCCCACGACGTCCACGGCACGTACCGCGTGTGCGCCCAGTTCCGCTCGCCCGGTTTGCTGCCCGGCGGGCCGAATTCGGCGGGCACGTTCTCCTTCGAGCCGAACTTCATCTCGCCGAATTCCTGCCACGTCGAGCTTTCGTCCTGGCCCGCGGAAAGGAAGAAGACGAAATCGAACTGGTCGGCGACCGGACCGACGTCGGCGCGCCACGCGTCGCCCGCGTCCTTGCGCAGGTCCCGGGTGCAGTCGGCGTTCGCCGGGCAGTCCTCCGGCTGCATTTCCATGCCGTACTCGAAGGATGCGCCCGGCATCCGGTAGGGGCCGAACGCGGTGAGGTCGACGCCGAACCGGCCGCCGGAGTCCTCCATCCAGTACTCGTTGATGGTGTGGCCGTGGTTCAGGGTCTCGGGTTTGTTGAGGAAATCCTGGTAGTGCTGCGCGACTTTCTCGCGCGGCAGATTGCTGGCCGACGGCGACGGATTGCCGAAGACGGTCGAATGCGGCGGCTTCGTGACGACGAAATCCGCGTCCGGGTAGTCGGCGAGCACGACGGCGCCCTTGAACGTGCGCACGGTCGGTTTCAGCGCCGGGTCGGCCCAGTTCGTGCCGGGGACGTGACGGTAGTCCTGCCAGGTCATGCTCGCCTGGTCGGCCCAGTGCGCGGAGTCCAGCGGCGCGGGCCAGCCCTGGGTGAGCGGATCGGCCGCGGCGGTCCCGGCGAGCAACGCGGGAGCCAGCGCCGCGACCGCCACGACGACACCGACGCGGCCACGGGCGTTCCGGCTCCGGTGATCGCGGCGGGGTAAGGGGGATTTCATCCTCGCTCCTCACAGTCCGCCGGTCCGCCCGGCGGTCCCGAGGCCCGACGCTAACGGTGATCGTTAGGCGAGCGAACGAAATCCACCCCGCTGCCGCACGACGAAAGTCGGGCAGGAGCGGGGCAAAGGTGCGAATGGCCCAGCGCGGAGGCCGGACAGCACCGCGGGAAGTCCGTGAGGGGCACCTTCAGGGGCGCTGATTCCCTCAGAGGGTGTTTCGAAACCCGGTGGCGTGGTCGAGCGTTAGCTGTGACACCGGGGCGGCGTGGCGTTCATCGGGCGGTTGTGTGCAAGCTGCCGTGTAACACACGGATTCAGCGACTGACCACGCGGGTTTCGAAACACTCTCTCAGGGTTCCCCTCACGAACGCCCACCGGCCCTGAAGGGGTCCTTCAGGGGCGTTGGGCGAAGCGGGGCTCAGCCCAGCCGGCGAGCGGTGACGAACCGTGCGCGTCCGCTGTAGTCGGGATGATCCTCCACCCCGGTCAGCACCCGGCGCGCCCGGACCAGCGCGGGCACCGCCGAACCGTGGGTGTCGTCGTGTTCGATCGCCAGTCCGCCGCCCGGGCGCAGCAACCGCGCGCCGGCCGCGATCGCGTGCCGGATCACCGCCAGCCCGCTTTCCTCGGCGAAGACCGCGCGCGCCGGGTCGTGTTCGCCGACCTCCGGCGGGACCGGCGTGCCCTCCGGCACGTATGGCGGGTTGCAGAGCACCAGGTCCACGAGACCGTCGAGTTCGGCGAACATCGTCGGGTCGGCGATGTCGCCGGAGTAGAGCCGGATCGGGGTGTTGCCCGCCGCGGTGTGCACGTCGGCGTTGTGCCGGGCCCAGGCGAGTGCCTGCGGATCGACGTCGACCGCGTAGACCACCGCGTCCGGGCGTTCGTGCGCCAGCGCCAGCGCCAGCGCGCCGGAGCCGGTGCACAGATCGACCACCACCGGGTATTCGCGGCCCTGGAGGAACTTCACGCCCCATTCGAGCAGCAGTTCGGTTTCCGGGCGCGGGACGAACACGCCCGCGCCGACGTTGACCGTGATGTTGCCGAGCGCGGCCCAGCCGGTCAGGTACTGCAGCGGGATCCGTTTCGCGCGCTGCGCGACCAGCTGGCCGATCGCGTCGATCACCGGCGGGTCGACCAGCGGCACCATCGGCAGCCTGCCCCGTTCGACGCCGAGCACGTGCGCGGCGATGAGATCCGCGTCCGACCGCGGCGATTCCACGCCCGCCTCGGTGAGGATCCGGGTGGCCTCCATGATGGCCAGGCGCAGCGGCTGCCGATTCACTGGTCGTCCTTCACTCGTCGAAACTGCCCCCGGCGGGGGTGCTGCCCAGCGTATCGACCCCCGGCCGCGCAGACCTCACGCCTGGCCGAGATACCCGGACAGGACTTCGCGCCGCTGGGCGAGATCCCCGATCCGGCGGTCCACTTCGGCCAGTTCGCCGCGCAGTCTGCGCACCAGGTCGGGGCACAGGTCGAGATGCGCGGCGGGTCCGCTCGCGCAGTCGAGCATCCCGGCGATCATCTCCGTGGTGAGGCCCGCGGCCAGCAGTTTCCGGATCTGGCACACCCGGACGACGGCCTTCTCGTCATACACCCGGTAGCCGCTCGTGTTGCGCGTCGAGGTCAGCAGGCCCTGCTCGCCGTAGTACCGCAGCAGCCGCGGCGCGACGCCGGTGCGCTGCGCGAGTTCGCCGATCAGCATCCGATTTTCCTCTGTTTCTGGCCTTCACACTGGTGTCAATCCTTAACGTCGCGGACATGACAGAACATTTCGCGCCCCTCGTCGCAGGACAGGGCCCCGGCCTGCTGCTCGCCCACGGCGCGGGCGGCGGCGTGACCGCCAATTTCGGTCCGCTGCTGGACGATCTCGCCCGCACGCACACCGTGGTCGGGGCCGACTACCCGGTCGAGGGCGGCACGCTCGACGAACTGGCCGACGGACTGGTCGCGGCCGCCGTCGACGCCGGGGTCGGGAAGTTCACCGTGCTCGGCTACTCGCTCGGCACGGCCGTCGCGGTCCGCGTGGCCACCCGGTATCCCGAACGCGTGACCGGCCTCGTGCTCACCGCGGGCTTCGCCCGGCCGGACGCACGGATGGAGCTGGCGCTGGACCTGTGGGCAGAGCTGCTGAAGGGCGACCGCGCCCTGCTCGCCAAGTACCTGACGCTGACCGCAGTCAGCGAGCCGTTCCTCGCCACGTTGACGCCGGAGCAGCTCACCGCGGCAGTCGCCGGGCTGGCCGAGTCAGTGCCCGCGGGAACGGCGTACCAGGTCGAGCTGGCGCGGAATGCCGACACCCGCGCGGAACTGGCGTCGATCGCCGTCCCGACGCTGGTGATCGCCACGACGCTGGACTCGCTCGTGCCGCCGAGGCACTCGCAGGAGCTGGCCGACGGAATTCCCGGCGCGGAGCTGGTCGAGATCTCGTCCGGGCACGGCATCGGCGAGGAAGCGCCGGAAGCCTGGCTCACCGCGATCCGGAAGGCGCTGCGATGAGCCGCCAGGTGGTCCTGCCGAACGAGTCGCCCGATCTGACCCCGCACCGCCTCGCCGACCTCGCCCGGCTGGCCGAGGAACTGGGGTACGAATCCGTCTGGCTGCCGGACCACGTGCTGCCGCCGGAACCGTTCGGCGAGGTCTTCGGCGGCGTGTACGAACCGCTGGCGACGCTCGCCTACCTGGCCGCGGCGACCGAACGGGTCCAGCTGGGCACGTCCGTGGTGATCGTGCCGCTGCGCGAACCGCATCTGCTGGCCAAACAGGCCGCGACGATCGACCGGCTGTCCGGGCACCGGCTGGTGCTGGGCGTCGGCGCTGGCTGGAACGAGCCGGAGTTCGCGGAGCTCGGCGCGGATTTCCCTCGCCGCGGTGCGACTGTGGACGAGACGCTTTCATTGCTGGAGCAGCTGTTCACCACGGGGCGGGGCCGCTCCGGCGGGTACTTCGAGCCGCGGCCGGAGGGCCGGATCCCGATTCTGGTCGGCGGGAACTCGACGGTCGCGCTGCGCCGGGCGGTCCGGGCCGGGGACCAGTGGCTCAGCGCGGGTCTCTCGCCGGGGACTTTCGCGGAACGGGTCGCGAAGCTGGACCAACTCGATCCGGAGCGGCGCGTGCGGCGGATCGCCCGGCAGCAGTTCGACGAGAAGACAGCCGTCCAGACCTACCGTGCGTATCGGGAGGCCGGGGCGGACGCGGTTGCCTTGCACTTCGGGGGTGACGAGGGATACGAGGAGCGGATGGCGGGGTTCGCGGCGGAAGTCTCGTGAGTGTCTGTCCCGGTCAGAACCGCGATAGACACGCACGACGCCCCGACACCGACTGTCCTCAGCAGACTCGTCAGCCGGAGCCGTGCACGCTTTCCGCTCTGCTGGTGTTCTTCGCACCGAGGAAATCCCCGCCGCCGCCGGAGAATCAGCCAGCCTGAGCGGCGAGCCGTTCCTCCCGGTCAGCCGACGCCAGCGCGTCCAGCACCCCGTCCAGCTCGCCGTCGAGGACCTGGTCCAGGTTGTAGGCCTTGTAGTTCACCCGGTGATCCGAAATCCGGTTCTCCGGGAAGTTGTACGTCCGCACCCGCTCCGAACGGTCCACCGTCCGGACCTGCGAACGGCGCGCGTCCGACGCCTTCGCCGCCGCCTCTTCCTCGGCGACCTGCTGCAGCCGGGCCTGCAGCACCTGCAGCGCCCGCGCGCGGTTCTGGATCTGCGACTTCTCGTTCTGGCACGACACGACGATCCCGGTCGGCAGGTGGGTGATCCGCACTGCCGAGTCGGTGGTGTTGACGCTCTGCCCGCCGGGACCAGACGAGCGGAACACGTCGATGCGCAGGTCGTTCGGGTCGACCTCGACCTCGACCTCTTCCGGTTCCGGGTAGATCAGCACGCCGGACGCGGACGTGTGGATGCGGCCCTGCGATTCGGTCGCGGGCACCCGCTGCACCCGGTGCACGCCGCCCTCGAACTTCAGCCTCGCCCAGACGCCTTCGACGTCCGCGGCCTTGCTCTTGAGCGACAGCGTGACGTCCTTGTAGCCGCCGAGGTCCGACTCCGTCGAGTCGAGCACCTCGGCCTTCCAGTGGTGCCGCTCGGCGTAGCGCAGGTACATCCGCAGCAGGTCGCCGGCGAACAGCGCGGATTCCTCGCCGCCTTCGCCGGATTTGATCTCCATGACGACGTCGGAGCCGTCGTAGGGGTCGCGCGGCAGCAGCAGTTCGGTGAGTTTCGCTTCGAGCTGCGGGATTTTCGCCGTCAGCTCTTCGGCCTCGGCGGCGAACGCCGCGTCCTCGGCCGCCAGTTCCCTGGCCGCGGACAGGTCGTCGCGGGTCTGGTCCAGCTCGCGCACCGCGCGCACGACCGGGCTCAGCTCGGCGTAGCGGCGGCCCAGTTTGCGGGCACGGGCCTGGTCGGCATGCACCGCGGGGTCGGCGAGCTGCTGTTCCAGCTGTGCGTGCTCGTCGAGCAGCCCCTTGAGCGAACTCGAATCCACTTCGCCGTCTCCCTCTCGCGAACAGGCCCGGACAGAACAACGGCGCCCACCCGGGCGTGCGGGTGGGCGCCGTCGAACAAGCTACTTGGCGTCGGTCTTCTGCTGACGCTTGCCGTAGCGCTTCTCGAACCGGGCAACCCGGCCACCGGTGTCCATGATCTTCTGCTTGCCGGTGTAGAAGGGGTGGCAGTTCGAGCAGATCTCGACGTGGATCTGACCCGACTCCTTCGTGCTGCGGGTGACGAAGCTGTTCCCGCAGTTGCACGTGACGGTCGTGGCCACGTATTCGGGGTGAATACCGCTCTTCATGGTGTCCTCTCTCGTTGGCCCCGGGTCCCCAGTGCGGGGTGAACCGGTGCCGGACTTCAGCGGGTCATTCTGCCAGACGCGCTGGCAAGGGCTTCAACACACCCCGGTGACCAGGTATTCCGCCCCCGGTCGCGACGGCCGGCGGTGAAGGAAATTCGCATTGTACGGATTTTGTACCCGCTGGCGTGAAGCTGGCCGAGTTCGTGAATCGCTCACTTACTGGAGGTCCGGACATGCGCACGACCGACCTGCTCACCCGGCTCGCGAAGCCGGCCGCGGCGCTCGCACTCGCCGCTTCCGCCGCGGTCTTCGCGCCTGCCGCGAATGCTTCCGGCGGAATCACCGCCGCGGACGTGAACCCCGCCGCCGGAACGTTCTCGGAGCTGTCCGAGGCGAACCTGACCGGAGCCGCCGACGGCACTCCGGCCGGTGCGGTCGCCTGGTACAAGGCGCACGCCGGAAGCACCGGGTGGGAGCACTACTGCGAGAAGGCCGCGGAGAACTCCTACGGCGTCACCGGGGTCTGGGCGTCGGCCAACGCACATTGGAACGGGGCCAGCCCGAAGCACACCAGCGGCAAGCCGCCCGCCGGTTCGTTCGTGTACTGGAACATCAGCGCCTACGGCCACGTCGGCATCGCGGACGGCAACGGCGGTTTCTACGCCACCAGCGTCGGCGGCAAGATCGGCCACGGCAGCTCCACGAGCTACTTCAACAACTACCGGGGCTGGACTCCGGCCGCTGTCCCCCGCCACTGAGCTTTCTGCCGCGCCACCTCCCCGGTGCGGCAGAAAAGTCCGTGAAGGGCTCCCTGAAGGAATCTGATTCCCGCACGGAGTCCTTCACGGACCGCCACGCGAACCGGCCCGCCCCCAAGCCGATGGGGGCGGGCCGGTTCGCGTTGCGGCGAGACTCAGTCGTCGTCTCCGCCGCCGAGGGCGGTCTTCGAGACCTGCATCAGGAATTCGATGTTGGTCTTCGTCTTGCGCAGCCGCGAGATCAGCAGGTCGATAGCCTGCTGCGAGTCCAGTGCGTGCAGCACCCGGTGCAGCTTGTGCGTGACCGCCAGCTCGTCCGGCGAGAGCAGCAGCTCTTCCTTGCGGGTGCCGGACGGGTTGACGTCCACCGCCGGGAACACGCGGCGCTCGGAGATCTTGCGGTCGAGCTTGAGCTCCGCGTTGCCGGTGCCCTTGAACTCCTCGAAGATCACCGTGTCCATCGTGGACCCGGTCTCCACCATCGCGGTCGCGAAGATGGTGAGCGAGCCGCCGTTCTCGATGTTGCGCGCGGCGCCGAGGAAACGCTTCGGCGGGTACAGCGCGGTCGAGTCGACACCACCGGACAGGATCCGGCCGGACGCCGGAGCGGCCAGGTTGTAGGCCCGGCCCAGCCGGGTGATCGAGTCGAGCAGGACGACCACGTCGTGGCCCATTTCGACCAGGCGCTTGGCCCGTTCGATGGACAGCTCGGCGACCGAGGTGTGGTCGGAGGGCGGGCGGTCGAAGGTGGAGGCGATGACCTCGCCCTTCACCGACCGCTGCATGTCGGTGACCTCTTCCGGACGCTCGTCGACCAGCACGACCATGAGGTGGGCCTCAGGGTTGTTCGTGGTGATCGCGTTCGCGATGTCCTGCATGATCGTGGTCTTGCCCGCCTTCGGCGGGGACACGATCAGCGCGCGCTGGCCCTTGCCGACCGGCATGATCAGGTCGATCACCCGGGTCGTGAGCTTGTGCGGCTCGGTTTCCAGCCGCAGCCGCTCGTTCGGGTACAGCGGCGTCAGCTTGGTGAAGTCGGGACGGCGCTTGGCCTCGTCCGGCTCCAGGCCGTTGATCGAGTCGACGCGCACCAGCGGGTTGAACTTCTGCCGCTGCTGCTCGCCCTCGCGCGGCTGGCGCACGACACCGGTGATCGCGTCGCCTCGGCGCAGGCCGAACTTGCGGACCAGCGACAGCGACACGTACACGTCGTTCGGCCCGGCCAGGTAGCCCGAGGTGCGCACGAACGCGTAGTTGTCGAGCACGTCCAGGATGCCCGCGACCGGCAGCAGGACGTCGTCCTCGCGGATCTCGGTGTCCGGAGCGCCGCCCTCGCGCTGGCCGCCCCCGCTGCCCCGGCGGCGGCGGTCGCGGAAGCGGCGCCCGCGGCGGCCGCCTTCCTCGTCGTCGTCCTGCGGGCCGTTGTTCCGGTTGTCGCGGTTGTCCTGCTGGTTCCGCTGCCGGTTGTCCTGGCGGTTGTCCTGGCCGCCGCGGTTGTCCCGGTTGCCGTCGCGGTTGTCGCGGCCGTTGTCCCGGTTATCGCGGTTGTTGTCGCGGTTGTCCCGGTTGTTGTCGCGGTTGCCGCCCTGGCGGTCGCCGCGCTGGTCGCGCTGGCCGTCGCCCCGGTTCGCGCCGCCGCGGCGGCGCCGGTTGCGGCCGCCCTCCTCGGACTGGCCCTCGGACTGGCCCTCGGAACGGTCGTGTCGCTCCGGGCGCTCCTGCGCGGCGGGCTTGCCGTCCTGCGCGGTCTCCGCCTTCGGGGCGTCAGCTTGGGGAGTCTCCGCCTTGACCGGCTCGGCCTTGGGGGCCTCGGTCTTGCTGGGAGCCTCGGTCGCGGCCGCCTTCGGCGCGTCGGCCTTGGCCCGGCGGGCGGGCTTCTCGGCCTTCTCCGCCTTGACCGGCTCGCCGACGCCGTCGAGCGGCAGCGTCTCGGCCGCCGCGGCGCGCTTCTTGCTCTTGCCCTGGCGCTCGCGGATCGCGGCGATCAAGTCCCCTTTGCGCATGCCGGTGGTCTCGCCCACACCCAGTTCGCCCGCCAGCTGGCGGAGCTCGGCGATGA
The DNA here is from genome assembly GCF_900115345.1 of Amycolatopsis rubida. Taxonomy (GTDB): domain Bacteria; phylum Actinomycetota; class Actinomycetes; order Mycobacteriales; family Pseudonocardiaceae; genus Amycolatopsis; species Amycolatopsis rubida. Next base: position 638,639 of record NZ_FOWC01000002.1, read on the forward strand.
CCATTCCGGACAGGCCCCCGGCGCGGCGCTTCGGAGCGGCCGCGGTCCCATTGGTTTCAGCGGCCGCGGCGGGGGTCTCCACGTCGCCGCTCAACAGATCGGTGTTGCTCACACATGTCCTTCCTGACCGATCCACGTTCCAGGTGGATCAGCGGACTGCCGCCGGTAGCGAGACGGCTTCTGCCTCCGATGCGGACGGCTCGCGCCCAGCCGTGCGAGACACAGCGAAGCGCCGCCAGCACAGGGTGTTTGCCCCCTCCGGACGGAGAAAGCGGAATTCGGCACCGCCGGAACCGGAAACCCGCCTGCGTCCCTCCGCCTCCCGCGTGCCGGGCGGTGCGGAATCGGCGGATCGACGAAGGATGCGGACCGGAGCCGCCGCTAGGGGCGGACAGGCCCGGCATCGGGTGCGGAAACGCACGGTGATCGAACGCCCCCGAGGGTAGACCGCGCCCTGTCCGGGTGCAACAACCACCCCCCGCGTGGCGCACGCTGCCGTCCAGCCTGTGACCAGGTCGTCACCCGGCCACAACCTGCACGCCATCGCGGTCCACGGGCAATTCGGCGACGTCAAACCCGGTAACGTCCACTCCCGCCGGGAGTATTCCCGTGAGCGTGAGAGCGAGCACAGTCGGACCGGCCCCGGAAATGGCGGCGGGAACGCCGTGGGCACGCAGCGTGCGCACGAGTTCCGTGCTCGCCGGGTATGCCTCGGCTCGGTAATCCTGGTGCAAGCGGTCCTCGGTGGCGGCCATCAGCAGTTCGGGCCGTTCGGTGACCGCCAGCACGGCGAGCGCCGCCCGTCCCGCGCTGTGCGCCGCGTCGGCGTGCGGCACCTGCGACGGCAGCAGCCCCCGCGTCATGTTGGTGGACGACTTCTCCGCGGGCACCGCGACCACCGGCCGGATCGCCGCATTCGGCTCCACGCGTTCGGCGCGGAACCGGCCGTCCTCGGACCACGCCACCACGAGCCCGCCGAACAGGCTCGCCGCCGCGTTGTCCGCGTGGCCCTCGAACTCGGCTGCGAGCTGGAGCGCGTCGGCGTCGAGCGGACGCTCCGCCAGCGCGTAGCCCAGCGCCACGCCGGTCACCACCGCGGCCGCCGACGACCCGAGGCCGCGCGCGTGCGGAATACTGTTGTGGCAACGAAGATGCAGGCCGGGCGACCGCACGTCGAGGTGTTCGCAGGCTCGCCGGAGCGCACGGACCACCAGGTGGGATTCGTCGGTCGGCACGTCCTCGACGCCGCCCGCTCCCGCGTCGAGCACCTCGATCTTCAAGCCGCCCTCGGTGACCTGCAGTTCGACCACGTCGTAGCGGGCAAGGGCGAGGCCGAGTGCGTCGAATCCCGGGCCGAGGTTCGCCGTTGACGCCGGAACCGTCGCGCGGAGCCCGGTCACCGCCGTCACGACCGCGCCCCGAGGTGGCATTGGGTGCAGGGAATGAGCCAGCGGCGCGCAGCGCCTCCGTGAAGTGCGGCGGCAGGGGCATGGACGGAGCACCCAATGCCACCTCGGGGCGATGCGGGCGAAGCGGGTACCGGGCCGGTCATCGCAGGTCCAGCGCCGCCGCGACGGCCGTCGGATCGACCGCGAGCGGTTCCACCTCGACGTTGCCCTCCAATGCCGTCGCCGGGTCCTTCAGGCCGTGCCCGGTGACCGTGCAGACCACCTTCGCGCCCTTCGGCAGCCGTCCGTCCGCCGCGGTGGCCAGCAGGCCGGCCACGCTCGTAGCGGACGCGGGCTCCACGAAGACTCCCTCGCGGCGGGCCAGCAGCCGGTACGCCTCAAGGATTTTCTCGTCGGTGATCGCGTCGAACAGGCCGTTCGATTCGGCGCGCGCGTGCACCGCGCCGTCCCACGAAGCGGGGCTGCCGATGCGGATCGCGGTCGCGATGGTGTCCGGGTCGGCGACCGGTTCGCCGTGTACCAGCGGCGCGGCGCCGGCGGCCTGGAAACCGAACATCCGCGGAGTGTTCTTGACCACACCGTCCGCGGCGTACTCCGAATAGCCCTTCCAGTACGCGGTGATGTTGCCCGCGTTGCCCACCGGGAGGCAGTGCACGTCCGGGGCCGCGCCGAGCACGTCGCAGATCTCGAACGCCGCGGTCTTCTGCCCGGCGATGCGCACCGGGTTGACCGAGTTGACCAGCGTGACCGGATAGTCCGCCGCGGTCTTGCGGGCGAGTTCGAGGCAATCGTCGAAATTGCCGTCGACCTGGAGGATCCGCGCGCCGTGCAGCACCGCCTGGGCGAGCTTGCCCATCGCGATCTTGCCTTGCGGCACCAGCACCGCGCAGGTGAGCCCGGCCCGTGCGGCGTACGCGGCGGCCGAGGCCGAGGTGTTGCCGGTGGACGCGCAGATCACCGCTTTGAGACCGCTCGCCAGCGCGTGCGTGATCGCCACGGTCATCCCGCGGTCCTTGAACGAGCCGGTCGGGTTCGCGCCCTCGACCTTCAGGTACACCTCGGCTCCGGTCAGCTCCGACAGGTGCGCGGCGGGCAGCAGCGGGGTGTTGCCTTCGCCGAGCGTGACCACGCGCGCCCCGTCGGGGACCGGAATCCGGTCGCGGTAGGCCTCGATAATCCCCGGCCACGCACTCATGCTTCCGCCTCGATATCCACGGTTCGCTGGCAAGCTGCGCTCACTGGTCTTCGCCTTCCACCCGCATCACGCTGACAACCTCGTGCACCACATCGAGTTTCGCGATTTCGTCCACAGTGGACTGCAAAGCCGCGTCGGGTGCGAGATGAGTGACCACGACGAGGCTCGCCGTGTCGTTCGCGTCGCGCTGGCGCACCGCGGCGATGCTCACGCCGTGCGCGGCGAACGCCTGCGCCACCTGGGCGAGCACCCCCGCGCGGTCCGCGACGTCGAGGCTCACGTGGTAGCGCGTCGGCGTCTGGCCCATCGGCCGCACCGGAAGCGCGGCGTGCGCCGATTCGCGCGGGCCGCGGCCGCCGTGCACCTGGTTGCGCGCTACCGCGACGAGATCGCCCAGCACCGCGCTGGCGGTCGGTGCGCCACCGGCGCCCTGGCCGTAGAACATCAACTCGCCGGCCGCGTCGGCTTCGACGTAGACCGCGTTGAACGCGCCGCTGACGCCGGCAAGCTGGTGGCTGCGCGGAATCATCACCGGATGCACGCGGGCGGACACCGATTCCGTGCCGTCGTCCGCGGTCACGCGTTCGCAGATCGCCAGCAACTTCACCGTGCGGCCGAGCGTGCGCGCCGCGGCCAGATCGGACGCCGTGACGTCGGCGATGCCTTCGCGGTGCACGTCTTTCGCGGTGACTCGCGAGTGGAACGCCAGCGAGGCAAGGATCGCGGCCTTCGACGCGGCGTCGTAGCCGTCGACGTCCGCAGTCGGATCCGCTTCCGCGTACCCGAGCCGGCTCGCCTCGTCGAGCGTTTCGGCGTAGCCCGCGCCGGTGGCGTCCATCGCGGAGAGAATGTAGTTCGTGGTGCCGTTGACGATCCCCATCACGCGGGTGATCCGGTCGCCCGCCAGCGATTCGCGCAGCGGGCGCAGCAGCGGGATGGCCCCGGCGACGGCGGCCTCGAAGTAGAGGTCCGCTCCGCTGGCGTCGGCCGCCTCGAACAGTTCGGCCGAATGCTCGGCGAGCAGCGCCTTGTTGGCGGTGACCACGGATTTGCCCGCGTTCAGCGCGGCGAGCAGCCAGCTGCGCACCGGGTCGATCCCGCCGACCAGCTCGACCACGACGTCCACGTCGTCGCGGACCACGAGCGCCGCGGCGTCGTCGGTCAGCAGTTCGGCGGGCAGTTCCGGGTGCTTGTCCGGACGCCGGACCGCGATGCCGACCAGTTCCACCGGCGCGCCCGCACGAGCGGCCAGCTCGGTGGCCTGTTCGGTGAGCAGCCGGGCGACCTCGCTGCCGACCGTGCCGCAGCCGAGCATCGCGACCCGGATGGGCGCGCGGTCGGTTGGAGACAGGCCTTTCGGAGACACAGTGGACACTTCTCAAACCTCCAGGCGCAGCATGTCGTCCGTCGTCTCCCTGCGCAGCAGCAGCCGGGCGGCGCCGTTGCGCACGGCGACCACCGCGGGCCGCGGCAGCCGGTTGTAACCACTGGCCATCGCGTAGCAGTAGGCGCCGGTCGCCGCGACGGCCAGCAGGTCGCCGGGAGCCAGCGTGTCTGGCAGCCAGCAGTCTCGGACGACGATGTCACCGGACTCACAGTGTTTTCCCACCACGCGAGACAACGCCGGGGTCACCGGCTCGTCGCCGTCGGAGGCCGACCGCGAAACCACCCGGCAGTCGTACACCGCGTCGTAGAGCGCCGTGCGGATGTTGTCGCTCATCCCGCCGTCGACGCTGACGTACCGGCGGGCGGTCTCGTCGCCGAGCGCGACGTCCTTGATCGTGCCCACTTCGTACAGCGTGAACGTGCCCGGACCGGCGATCGCGCGGCCGGGTTCGCCCGCGATGCGCGGCACCGGAAGCTCCGCGTACGCGCATTCCTTGCGGACGATCTCGCGGATCTGCGTGATCATCTGCGCGGGCGGCGGCGGGTTGTCCTTTTCGGTGTAGGCGATGCCGAAACCGCCGCCGAGGTCGACGACGTTCATCTGCTCCAGCAGGTCCCGGCCGTGCTCCTTGGCCAGCTCGGCGAGCAGCCCGACGACACGGCGCGCGGCGACCTCGAAACCGTCCGCGTCGAAGATCTGCGAACCGATGTGGCTGTGCAGCCCGACCAGCTTCAGCGACGGCGCGTTCAGCACCCGGCGCACGGCTTCGGCGGCATCGCCGGAAGCCAGCGAGAAACCGAACTTCTGGTCCTCGTGCGCGGTCGCGATGAATTCGTGGGTGTGCGCCTCGACGCCGACCGTCACCCGGACGAGCACCTTCTGCTCGACCTCGTGCGCGGCGGCGATTTCGGCGAGCCGGGCGATCTCGTAGTACGAGTCGACCACGACGGTGCCGACGCCTGCCTCGACGGCCGCGTCCAGTTCGGCGACTGACTTGTTGTTGCCGTGGAACGTGATCCGCTCCACCGGGAAGTTCGCGCGCTGCGCGACGGCGAGTTCGCCGCCGCTGCAGACGTCGAGGCTCAGGCCCTGTTCGGCCACCCACCGGGCGATCTCGACGGACAGGAACGCCTTCGACGCGTAATGCACGAGCGCCGGGTCGTCGAACGCCTCGGCGTAGTCGGCGCAGCGGGACTTGAAGTCCGCCTCATCGACCACGAACAGCGGTGTGCCGTATGTCTGCGCGAGATCGCGCACGTCGACGCCGGCGATTCGGACGACGCCGTCCGCGGCGCGATAAGTGTTGCGCGGCCACACTTTCGCGGGCAGTTGGTCGAGTTCGCCCGCGCTCGCGGGCGGGAACCCGGAGGCGTCGGCATGGGGGTAGACGTCGGCGTGGCGGGGGCCCGCGGGGTGCGCCATGGTTTACATCCGTTCCGGAGCGGAGACACCGAGCAGCGACAGGCCGTTCGCCAGGACCTGGCGCGCGGCTTCGCACAGGGCGAGCCGGGCGTACGTGAGGGGAGTGGCCTCCTCGTCGCCCTGCGGGAGGACCCGGCCCACGGTGTAGAACTTGTGGTACGCGCCGGCCAGTTCCTCAAGATAGCGGGCCACGCGATGCGGTTCGCGCATCTCCGCCGCCCGGCGCACCACCGCGGGGAATTCGCCGATGGTGCGGATCAGGTCGCCTTCGGCGGGCAGGGTGAGCAGCCCGAAATCGACGTCCTCGCCGATCTTGAGGCCCAGGTCCGCCGCACCGCGCCGCAGCGACGACAACCGGGCGTGCGCGTACTGCACGTAGTAGACCGGGTTGTCGTTGGAATGCTTGCGCAGCAAGTCCAAATCGATGTCCAAAGAGGAATCGACGGAGTAGCGGATCAGCTCGTAGCGGGCCGGGTCGACGCCGACCGCCTCCACGAGGTCCTCAAGCGTGATCACGGTGCCCGCGCGCTTGGACATCCGCACCGGCTTGCCGTCGCTGACCAGGTTCACCATCTGGCCGATCAGCACCTCGACCGTCGCCGGGTCGTCGCCGAACGCCGCGGCGGCCGCCTTGAGCCGCGCGATGTAGCCGTGGTGGTCCGCGCCGAGCATGTAGATGCACAGGTCGGCGCCGCGGTTGCGCTTGTCCTTGAAGTAGGCCAGGTCGCCCGCGATGTAGGCCGGGTTGCCGTCCTTCTTGAGCACGACCCGGTCCTTGTCGTCGCCGTACTCGCTGGACTTGAGCCACCAGGCGCCGTCGGCGAGGTAGAGGTTGCCGGAGTCCTTCAGCTCCTGCACCGCCGCGGCGACCGCGCCGGACTCGTGCAGCGAGTTCTCGTGGAAGTAGACGTCGAAATCGGTGCCGAACTCGTGCAGGCTCTGCTTGATCTGGCTGAACATCAGGTCGATGCCGATGCGCCGGAACGTCTCGTGCCGCTCGTCCTCGGGCAGGCTCAGCGCGCTCGGCTCGGCCTTGATCACCTCGGCCGCGATGTCGCTGATGTAGCCGCCCGCGTAACCGTCCTCCGGCGCGGGCTCGCCCTTCGCGGCGGCGATCAGCGAACGCACGAAACGGTCGATCTGCGCGCCGGCGTCGTTGAAGTAGTACTCGCGGATCACTTCCGCGCCCTGTGCGCCCAGCACCCGGCCCAGCGCGTCGCCGACCGCGGCCCAGCGCGTCCCGCCGAGGTGGATCGGGCCGGTCGGGTTCGCGGAGACGAACTCCAGGTTGATCCGGCGCCCGGCCAGCGCGTCGCCGCGGCCGTACTCCGCGCCCGCGGCCAGCACCTGGCGCACGACCTCGCCCTGCGCGTCGGCGGCGAGCCGGAAGTTCAGGAAGCCCGGTCCGGCGACCTCGGCCGCGGTCACGCCGTCGGCGCCGGCGACGACCTCGGCGAGCGCCTCGGCGAATTCGCGGGAGGCCATCCCCGCCTTCTTGGCCACCTGCAGCGCGAGGTTGGTCGCGTAGTCTCCGTGGTCCGGGTTGCGCGGGCGTTCGATGGTCACGGTCTCCGGCAGCACGGCGGCGTCGACGCCGCGTGCGGCGAGGACCTGCACGGCGGAGCTGCGGACCAGATCGGCGAGAGCGGCGGGAGTCACTCGCCGAATTCTAGGTGCGCTTCAGCCGCGCGCTTCCGGCGGTACAGGCTGGCGAGACGGCGGGCACACCGGAGGCGGATGTTCCCCCTCGCCGGGGCGCCCGTGGGTGTTCACGGTGATCGCACGCGCGGTCTCTACACTGGGCTACCGGCAGGGTCCGTCCGGATCCCTCCCCCGCTCTCACGAGGAGATCTCGGCAATCATGGCCAACGGGACCACCAAGAAGAAGGGCTCGTCCGCATCCGCGGTGAAGGCGGCGAAGAACCGCTCGGTCGTCATGGGCAAGCGTACGCCCTGGGGCACCATCATCGGCGTCGTCGTGGTGGTCGCCCTGCTGGCCGGCGTCATCGTCTACTACTTGCAGGCCTCCGCGCCCAAGCGCGACCAGGCCTCCCGGGACGAGGCGGCGGCGTCCTTCGCGCCGACCGCGAGCAACCCGGACCCGTCGAAGAAGATCCCCGGCGTGGTCACCAAGCAATACGCCGGATCGGTGCACATTCTGCCCACCGAACGGGTGGCCTACGACCAGAGCCCGCCCTTCGGCGGCCCGCACGACGGCTACTGGGCCACCTGCACCGGCGTCGTGTACCCGACCGCGGTGCGCAACGAGAACATGGTGCACGCGCTTGAGCACGGCACGGTGTGGATCGCCTACAACCCGGACCAGGTCAAGGGCGATCAGATCCCGCTGCTCGAGGCGCGGGTCAAGGGCAAGCCTTACACGATGATGTCGCCCTACCCTGGCCTGGACAAGCCGATCTCGCTGCAGTCGTGGGGCCACCAGCTGAAGCTGGACAGCGCCGACGACCCGCGCATCGACCAGTTCATCGCCGCGCTGCGGACCAACCCGAACGGTGTGTACCCGGAGATCGGCGCCTCGTGCGACGCGCTCGGCAAGGGCATGTTCGACCCGGCCAACCCGCCGAAGTTCGACCCGAGCAAGCCGGGCAAGGACGCGAAGCCGATGGACTACAAGGGCAGCACCGGGGCGCAGGGCGAGCAGGGCGGCATGCCGGGGACCCCGCCGGCCGGGCAGTGACCGTGAGCCGCACCGAAGACGGCTCCGGCCACTCCGGCCAGGATGAGGCGGGCGGCGTCGAAACCGCCCGCTCCGCCGAGACCGCCGAGTTCGCCGGGGAGTCCGCGCCGGTGGAACGGACCGGCTGGTCCCGGTGGGTGGTCATCGGCGGGACGCTGATCGCGGTGCTGCTGGTCGGGGCCGCGATCGGGGTCTTCGCGACGCGGCTCACCGACGGCGGCGACGCGGTGCCCGCGACGCCGGGTGCGGGTTCGGTCGAGGTCGGGTTCGCCCAGGACATGTCGGTGCACCACCTGCAGGCGGTCACCATGGCCGGCTGGGCGCGCGACCACTCCACCGACCCAGAGATCCGCCAGCTCGCGTTCGACATCGAGCGCACGCAGACCGAGCAGGTCGGGCGGATGAAGGGCTGGCTCATGCTGTGGGACCAGCCCGAACAGGCGACCGGCGCGTACATGACGTGGATGACCGAGCCGATGGGCCACGCGGGCATGCGGATGCCGACGAGCAGCCCGGCGGGCGGCGCGCCGATGCCGGGCATGGCCACCGACGCGGACCTGGCGAAGCTGCGCTCGCTGTCCGGCCGCGCGCTGGACGTCGAGTTCCTGCAGCTGATGCTGCGGCATCACCAGGGCGGTGTGGCGATGGCCGAGTACGCGCAGGACCACACGTCCAATGACGCGGTGAAAGCGTTGTGCCGCAGCATGTTGGTGTCTCAAGGGGCGGAGATGGACCAGATGAAGCTCATGCTGAAGGGGCGGGACGCGCAGCCGCTGCCTTTCCCCTAGAGCGCTCCCGAGCTTTTGTACGCAGGCCGCGCCAGGTCCTTGACCTCGCCCAGCGTCCCCCATTCGTCGCGCCCCAGCCGGGACAGCGGCCGCAGCCGCTCGATCAGCGGATGGTCGCCGTCAAGAACGTTCTCGGCGACCGCGAGGTGCACGACCCGGCCGAACACCACCGTCGAGCGGCCGAAACCCACCGTGCTGTGCAGTTCGCATTCGAATGCCACCGGCGATTCCGCCACCCGCGGCGGGCGGACCTTCAGGCTCGGCTCGCGGGTCAGCCCGGCCTCGTCGAATTCGCTCAGCTCCGGCGGGAAATCCGCGCCGGTGGCGTTGATCTGCTCGAACAGCGGCTCGGGCGCGAGGTTGACCACGAATTGCCGGGTCGCCTCGACGTTGCGCAGGGTGTCTTTCCGGCCGACCGAGGTGAACTGCAGGACCGCGGGCGCGGCCGAGGCGACGGTGAAGAACGAATGCGGCGCGAGGTTGTCCACTCCGTCGCGGGAAATGCTCGACACCCAGGCGATGGGCCGCGGTACGACGGTCGCGGTCATCAGGTGGTAGAACGCGTTCGGGGCCAGCTGTGCGGGGTCGAAGTCCTTGCGCATAACCCCCGGTCTACCAGGACAGCTCCGTGCACCGGCGGGCGCATTGCGGTCCCTCGACTTGCAGCGTCGCGTGTTTGATCTCGTAGCGGACCGACAGCAGGTCCTGCGCCTCGGTGAGCACGGTGGACTGTTCGGCGCCGGCCTGCATCGTCAGGTGCGCCGAAGCGACCTCCATACCCGAGGTGAGGGTCCAGACGTGCAGGTCGTGCACGTCCGCGACGCCCGGCAGCGCGGCGAGTTCGGTGCTGATCTCGCCCACGTCCACACCGGCGGGCGCGTGCTGGAACAGGATCCGCAGCGCGCGGCGGGCGAGCGCCCAGGTGCGCGGCAGCACGAAGAGGCCGATCGCGACACCGATGATCGGGTCGGCGTAGCGCCAGCCGGTGGTGAGCGTGATCGCGCCGCTGAGCAGCACGCCGACCGAACCGACGAGGTCAGCCAGCACTTCGAGGTACGCGCCGCGGACGTTCAGGCTCTCCTTCGCACCCGAGCGCAGCACCAGGAACGACACGACGTTGGCGACGAGACCCGCGGCCGCGGCGAGCAGCACCGGCAGGCCGGGCACCTCCGGCGGGTCGGCGATCCGGCCGATCGCCTCGACCGCCACGTACCCCGCGACACCGAACAGCAGCACCGCATTCGCAAGCGCGGCGAGGACTTCCGCCCGGTACATGCCGAACGTACGGCTGGGCGTCGGCCCGCTGCGCCGGGCGAGCACGATCGCGGCGAGCGCCATTCCGACGCCGAGAACGTCGGTGAACATGTGCGCGGCGTCGGAGATCAGCGCGAGCGAACCGGTCGCGAAGCCGACCGCGAACTCCAGCACCATGAACCCGGCGCCGACCGCGAGAGCGATCAGCAGCGCGCGGACGTAGCGGCCGGACGCGCTCGCCGGAGCGGCGGTGTGCCCGTGGCCGTGCCCGTGTCCCATCGCTCGCCTCCCGGGTTTCGGTGTCGAGAGGAATATATAGTGACATGCGCATATGTGCAATACAGGGTAGCCTAACTTCACTCTAATGCCTGGTGGAGCGTTTCTCCCAGCCCTGTTCCGCGAGGTGGGAAAGATCAGCGCACGAGCCGGAAGAACCCGCGGATCTGCTCGACGAGCGACGCCGGTTGCTCCATCGCCGCGAAGTGCCCACCGCGCGGCAACCGCTCGAACCAGCGCAGATCGGTGTACTTGAGCTCCGCCTGCCGCCGCGACGGGCGGACGATGTCGCGCGGGTAGACGGAGATGCCGGACGGCGCCGTGACGAGATCGCCGAAGCTGCGGTAGCTCTCCCAGTACAGCCGCGCGGACGACGTCGCCGACGCGGTGAACCAGTACGCCGAGATCGCGTCGAGCAGCTGCTGCCGGGTGACCGCGTCCTCCGGGTGACCGTTGTTGTCGGTCCAGGCCCAGAACTTCTCGGCGATCCAGGCTGCCTGACCGGCCGGCGAGTCGGTCAGGCCGTAGCCGAGCGTTTGCGGACGCGTGCCCTGTTGCCCCGAATACCCCCGGCCGGTGCGCCGGAACTCCGCCGCCGCTCGCGCGCCTTCGCGTTCCTCGGCGGTCTCGTCCTCGAAGTCGCCCGTCGGCGCGGCCGCCATGTTGACGTGCACCCCCGCGACCCGCTCCCGCGCCACCTCGCCGAGTGCGCCCGAGACCGCCGAACCCCAGTCGCCGCCTTGCGCGCCATAGCGGTCGTAGCCGAGCGAGACCATCAGCTGATCCCAAGCCGTCGCGATCTTCCGCACGCCCCAACCGGTTTCGCCCGGCTTGGCACTCCAGCCGTACCCCGGCAACGAAGGCGCGACGACGTGAAACGCGTCCGCCGGGTCGCCGCCGTGCGCCCGCGGGTCGGCCAGCGGGCCGAGGAGGTCGAGGAACTCAAGCACCGAACCAGGCCAGCCGTGCGTGATCACCAGTGGAAACGCGTCCGGCTCCGGCGAACGGAGGTGCACGAAGTGGATCCCGAGGCCGTCGATCTCCTGACGGAACTGCGGGAAGACGTTGAGCCGCTCGGCGAACCCGAAGTCGTAGTCCTCGGCCCAGCTGCGGCACAGCTCCTCGGCATAGCCCAGCGGCACCCCTTGCGACCAGTCGCCGACAGTCTCCGCTTCCGGCCACCGAGTGCGCCGCAACCGCGCTCGCACGTCGTCGATGTCCGCTTCAGCCACCCTGACCTGGAACGGCTCGGCACTCACCGCCGCCTCCCTCCGCGTCGACGGTTCGACGCTACCGCGTTAAGCACCCTCCTGTGCACGACCGGAACGGGGCATGCGCTAGGCTCTGTCCAGTCGCGCAAGCGAGCCCTCGTAGCTCAGGGGATAGAGCACTGCCCTCCGGAGGCAGGTGTCGCAGGTTCGAATCCTGCCGAGGGCACCACAAGGATGGGAACGGGAGAGATGTCAGAGATGACATCCTCCCTTTTTCGTTTTCAGACGGCGGGACCGCAGGTCCAATCAGCGCGACCGGGCCTGGCTTTGCCGCCGTTCCCCGGATTCCGGCCTTCGGGATGAGATCGCGTTGGCGCGGTCGGCGGCTCGTGAGCCGGGGATGAGTCGTTGACCCGCGGCCGCCGGTTCGTCTCCGCACACCGCGGCACCCGCGTCGCCGCCCGGTTGTGCCGGGTACCGCTGCCGCCCGGGTTCCGCGAACGACGGGCCAAGCCCACCGGGGTGCTTACGGCAAGCCAGTCCGCCGAAGCGCCGGGGCTGGCGGCTGCCGCGCGCTCGCCCCCGCGTCCTTGCGCATCCTCGACCGCACCTGGAACCGGACGCCTTCCGGTGCTTCGAGGGAGAACTCGTTTCCCCGCCCGGGCACCACGTCGACGGTCAGGTCGGTGCGCCGCCAGTACTCGTACTGGTCGGCGCTCATCCAGCCGGGAATTCGCCGAGACCCGATCCCGGCCGAGCGGTGCGCCGGTTCCGCACGACCGGGCGGCAGCGACAACTCGTGCCCGGCATCGGCTGAACCCGTGCGCCGTCATCGCCCGCGTGCCGATCGTCGAGTCAGGCGATTGCCTCGACCGTCTCGGACCAGCCTGCCTTTTGCCGGTCTTTGTGCGCGCGTGGCCGTTTCCGGCGAGGGCCGCGCGAAGGAAGGACCGGTGTCAGGGACTCCCGAGCGCCGCGCCGCCGAGCTGACCCGACCAAGTTCTCGCGCCGACCCGCGAAGGCCTCCGTGGCCTCTCCTCGGAAAACGGCAGGCGACAGCGCCTCCGGTGGTCCTCCGCGGATTCCCGCTCAGCGCGGTCGTACTTCGGCTTTGAGAATGAGCCAAACCGCTGTTCCGATCCGGATTCAGCGTCCCAGAGCAGTCCTGGGCCCGCCTCGGACCACCCGATCCGCAACGTTCAACAGCAGTGTCACCACCCTCGCCGCCTGCTGCGCGCACACGACACGATGACGGCGTCGTGAGCGGCCTTTTGCTCCGCCGAGGCTGCTGGTCCGATCAGCGGGGTTCATGGACAGGCTGCGCAACTACCCGATTCCGCACCATGCGCCCGGTGTGCTTCGAGTTGACGAGGATGGCGCACACTCGATTCGCCAGCGATTGCCTTGCGAGCTGCGGGCGCCAGAACGGGTCGGCCTCAAGAACGGTTTTCCTTGCCCGCTCGGCAGGCAGGCTTTGCCCAGGTCGCAACCCGTTTCGGCGTGGCTGGCGCAGCCGTCCCAGTACTTCCGCACCGAACCGGTAAGACGGTCTGCGGCACGCAGCGGAGCGCCGAGCAGATTCCGGTGGCCGAGGACCGGCCGGCAGGAGTGCAGCAGACCAGTTCTGTGCGTAAGGGATCTCGTGCTGACGGCAGAATCGTTCCACGATCAGGTGAGTGCGGCGCAGGTGCGGGCGGGGTATGCCGGGAAAGAGGTGGTGCTCGATCTGGTAGTTCAGGCTGCCGCGGATGTCGCGCGAGGTCAGCATTTGCCGGAGCAGGCCTGCCGGTCATCGTCGGCATTCCCTTGTGGTTGGGCGCGAACGAACAGCCCAGGTAAATGCCCCAGAGGGCTTGGTGCACCACGACGAACGTGACCGGGCGAGAGCACGAGAAACACCGCGTGCGGCAGCCCGTGACGGCGCGGTCAGCAAGGTGCCTTCGACGCGGCGCATCTTCGTCTCGCCGCGCCACACCGCCCGGATTCCCAAGACGTGCGGGTTGAGCCCATCGAGGGTGCGCAGCGGGAAGAAGAGAACCGCCTGATTCTTGGCCAGCCAGCGGAGAAAACCCTGTTTCACGCGGGCCTGCCGGCTGGTGAAAGCCAGCGCCGGGAGGTCGAGGTCGGGGTCGTGCTCCTCGTGGCCGGGGTCGGCGTGGTGCCGGTTGTGCCCGTCGTTCCGCCGCTGGTAGCTCATCCCGACCAGACCGCCGTGCACGACGGCGGGTCCGGAAAATCTGCTTGTGCCCGGCGTCGTGGCCGACGAACACCAGCTGCGCGAACACCACGGCCAGCAGAACCGCGATCAGCAGCTGCCACCACGTGCCGCCCAGGAACGCGAACCCGACCCACGGTCCAGAGAACACCGCCAGGTCCGCGACGATCACCGCGGCGTGCTAGCAGTGGCGGCGGCGCAGCAGCCCGGCTCCGCGAACTTCGGCGAGCAGGCTGCCTTACCCCGCCGACGCGTTCACCAGCGCGACGTCGCAGACGCTCCGGCGGCGAAGGAGGAAAACCGAACGCCGCGGCTGCGGCGGTGATCGGCGGCGGAGAGCGTGCGTCCGGCGGCGGGCGAGTCGGGATGACTGAACAGCACCGGTGAAGCCGGGACGCGGGCGCTGCGGGAATGTACGGGTGTGCGCGACAAAAGAAACTCCTGGAAAAGAGGCCGGAAGGTGAACACGGCCGGCGGTGACGCATGAGCACCGAACAGCGGCGTCGAGCAGGTCGACGCGCACCGGGTTCGGGCAGAGGCTTGGTCGCAGCTCGGACAGCGTCGCCAAGGTTCCTCGTGACCCAGAGTCGGAGGCGCGGCGCGAGCCTGCTCCTGTCGACACTACGCGCATCAGAGGGAAACCGCCAGCGGAGGGCCCTTGCTTGACGGCCCGCGTGCCGGTGTGCTCCACTGTTCAAGGTTAAAGATTTTTGTGCTCGTTGTTCCTGACGCCCGCAGAGGTTTTTGGCGAGCGTCGGCTCTGTCCCCTTTCGGGGCTCTTTGATTTCACGCTCGCGACCCGGCCGCCTCGTACGAGGTTGCGCCGCATACTCGACGCGAGAAGGAAAAATTCTGATGTCCCAGGGTACTGTGAAGTGGTTCAATTCCGAAAAGGGATTCGGATTCATCGCTCCCGACGACGGTGGCAGCGACGTGTTCGTCCACTACTCGGAAATCACCGGCGGCGGCTTCCGCAGTCTCGACGAGAACGCCCGCGTGCAGTTCGACGTCGGCCAGGGCAACCGCGGCCCGCAGGCCACGGCGGTGTCGGTCCTCTGATCACCACCACGCCGGCCGCGCCCACCCGCATCCCCGCCCCGCTCAACGTTCCGGGTTTCGAGGTACCGACCGTGATCTCGACTCCCGCCCCGCCGAGCGAGGGCACGGCAGCGCATCTCGCCTCCTGCCGCACCGCCCACCTGCGCGAACATCAGCAGCACCGCGCCCTCGCCGCACGCACCGTCGCCCGGAAGGCGCGCGACCGCGACGACGAAACCCTCCTGTTGTCCATTTTGGACCTCGAACCCGGTGCCACGGCACCGAGCCTGGAGTCCGCGCTGGCAAGCTACGTCCGTCAGGTCGCCGAGCAGATCGGCGTCCCCCTCGACGCGGTGACGCACGAGGTCACCGACACCGCCACTGCCTATCTCGGCCTCAGCTCCAGCACCGCCGCGCTCCCGCGGCGCGACCTGATGCTCGTCTGGGACGAACGACTCGGCTGGTCCATCGCGATCGAACCACGCGGCAACGACCGTCCGCCCGTGATCCGCCGCCTCCGCGGCCACCTCGCGCCCCCGCCCGGCATCGTCGCGCAGTTCGTCGCCGACGTCCTCGACGGACGCCACAACGAACAGCTCAGCCCCGTGCCCGCCCAACTCGACCGGGCAGCCCTGGCGGCACACATCAACGCATTCCCGGGCAGGCTCTCGAACACCGACGCGAGTGCCCGCGGAATCCGGCAGTAGCTTTCAGCCAGTCAATTCACGTTTTTCGCTGAGCGATGCTCTTCGTCATTTCCCGAATAGCGATCGCCTTCCCCGCAAGTCAGCGAATTCCGTCACCTCAGCGCGGCAGCCGGGATATGCCCACTGCTCCGCAACGTCCGTGAGGCCGCCAGATCACCACGGATGAAGCCGAGCCGAAGACACTGCCCGCCCTGCACGAACGCGCTCCGCAGGTCGGCGACCGGCCAAGTTCCTCGTCGAGAGCCATCGTCCGGCAGGCTTCCGCTGTTGGCTGTCGATCACGTCGGCTTCGGTCGCGAGGACGAGGAGCCAGACGGTTTCGCTGGTCCGGGGTCAGCACTCGCAGCGCTGATCGCGCGGAACGGTCAGGTCCGCGACCCGGGGGCGCCCCCAGGTCGCCTCGACCTGCCGATGAACCCCTCTTCAGCCCGGTTCCGATCTGTTGACAGTCCTGCCGGCGGCACCGCACTGGCCCGATACTCGAAACCGCCATCTCACACCGGGCGGATGAGGCGGCTCTCGTAAGCGAAGATCACCGCCTGGACCCGGTCGCGGAGTTCGAGCTTGTGCAGGATCCGCCCCAGATGCGACTTCACCGTCGCCTCCGCGAGGTGCAAGGCGGCCGCGATCTCGGCGTTGGACAAACCGCAGCCCACCTGGACCAGCACCTCTCGTTCGCGGGCGCTGATTCTGCTGAGCCGTTCGTCGCGGGCGGTGGTGGCGTCGTCGGGGAGGTGCGGGCGGAATTTCTCCAGCAGGCGGCCGGTGACGCGCGGGGAGACCACCGCGTAGCCAGCGGCTACGGTGCGGATCGCGGTGAGCAGTTCCTCCGGTCTGGTGTTCTTGAGCTGGAAGCCCGACGCACCGGCTTTGAGCCCGGCGAAGGCGGATCCGCAACCACCACTCGGCCAAGGTACTCGGTGTCGATCAGATGTCCACTGCGGACAGCGCGGTGGTCGTCCAGTACACCGACAACGGCGACGGCTGGTTCCGGATCGTCAACCGCAACTCCGGCAAGGTGCTCGGCGTGCACCGCATGTCCATTGCGGACAGTGCCAGGGTGGCCCAGTACGCCGACAACGGCACCACCGACCACGACTGGCGGCTGCTTGACGACGGCAGCGGCTGGTTCCGGAACTTCGGCAAGGTGCTTGGCGTGGACCGGATGTCTACTGCGGACAGCGCGCAGGTGGTGCAGTTCAGCGACAACGGGACTGCGGACCACTTGTGGCGAATGCGCTGACCCAGGCGGCGCCCGGGTGGCTTCCGACCTTGAGGGCCAGAAGCCACCGGGAACGCTCAATCCTCCTCGGCCCTTCGCCCGCGCAGCACCGCGACCGGTTGGCTGTCGTCGCTGGGCTCAAGCGCGCCGACGAGATCTTCTCCTGCCCCGCGCAGAACGAACGCACCCGGGTCCACCGCCAGAGCCGCCCCGATGCGACACAGGCTGGTTTCCAGGTTCTCCCCCTCGACGACGGGGCGCACTGCGAACAGCACCGCCTCGCAGAAACCCTCCGCTGCCAGAAGCTGGAGGCTGGACAACCCGACCGATTCCGCGATCAGGAGGGAATGGTCCCCCGAAAAATGGACATTCACTTTGGCGATAACGCCGAAACATTCCTCCAAAGATTGGCATACCCGCCCTCTTCTGGATCACCATGGAAGTCGAGGTATTCACCGCTGACAGATGTTTGGCAGCCACTGATTCGACCGGGAAAGGCGCAGTACAGGGTGGCGATAAACCCTCGCCACGGACTCTCCGGACTCACCTGCCAACGAACGTCATCGGTCGACCGTCTCGGCAAAATCGACGGTGCCGACCCAGATACCGACACGGACTCCGACTCCAGCTTGTGGCAATGTCCTCAATGCGCCACTCGCCTCTCAGGGGAAATATTGACATGCCCTTTTGGTTGGCAAAGTAGTCCATTTTACCGTCCTGATGGAACGGAACCTCACCCTGCTCAAGGGCGACTCGCACACCGCGAAAGCCACCTTGACCACCAAGAGCACGACGGAGAGCGTCGAAATTCAGAAGGGGCAGTGGACGCCTGTCGGCGAGTCCATCCCCAAACACGACCCCGCGGCGCTTTTCGAGGTCCGGTCAACGCGTAACCCGGAATTTCTCCGCCCGCCGAATCCTTCGCATCCCTCACGGAACCTCACTTGCCCACTGCTGGTCCAGCCCGGCCGTCACCGCGGCAGCGAGATCGAACTGCTCCCTCGCCGCCTCCTGCTCACCTCGCGCCTGCCGACAAGCCCCCAGCCGGTTCCGGACCTCCACCTCCGCCCACGGCGACATCTGGTCGGTCAAAGCACCCAGCGCTCGCAGGTGATGCGAAAGCGCGAGATCCAGGCTCCCCAATGCCTGCTCCGCGGAACCAAGCCGCGACAGCGAACTCACCAGCAACAACCGGTCGTCGACCCGCTCGGCCAATTCGACCGCCTCGCGCAAGGGTTCCGCCGCTTCCGCCGGACGGCCCAGATGCAGCCGGACGCTGCCGATGTGGCTGGACACCCGGCCCAGCATCGCCGGATTTCCCGTCGAAACCGCGACTTCCCGCGATTCGGCGAAACAGGCGAGCGAGCGTTCGTATTCGCCCTGTTTGAAATGCAGGTACCCCAGCCCGGAGACCGCCCGTTCGGCCAGCCAGCTGTCCGCCACCTCCGCGGCCAGCGTCCGGGCCTCGGTCAGCACCTGTTCCGCTTCGTCCAGCGGGCCAGCGAGCATCGCGACCATTCCCAGCCCGCACAGGCCCCGCGCGGTTTCCCGCCGGTCGCCGTTTTCCCGGCTGATCCGCAGACCTTCTTCGCACCATTGCCGGGCCTGGACGGAATCGCCCAGCGCGAGGTGCGCCCAGCCGAGCCCGAACCGCAGCGCCGTCGTCATCCGCCGGTCCGCCACATTGGCTGCTTCGGACACGGCGACTTCCAGCAGGGCAACGCATTCGCGGTACCGGATGCGCCGCACGAGGTAGTCGACGGCTCCCTCGGCGATCCAGCACGCGTAGTCCGGATGGCCCGCGGCGGCCGCGGCCGAGACCACTTCCACCAGGTCCCCCGCCCGGTCCAGCCACGCCGACGCGTCCACCAGTCCGGAAAACGGCGAGGCGGTGGACGCCGGGCCGCTGGGGAAACCGGGTTCGTCCCATTCGCTCGCGGCGCGGCAGGCGTGCAGGTAGACCTCCAGTCCGCTGGCGACGTCGGGTTCGTCCGCGGCGAGGCGGCGCGCGTAGACCGCGACCAGGTCGTGCATCCGGTACCGGCCCGCGGCGGGCGCCTGCACGAGGTTCGCGTCGACCAGATCCTCGAGCACGCTTTCCGCGGCGCGCCGGGAACAGCCGAGCATCGCGGCGAGGACGAGTTCGTCGAACTCAGGCGCGGGCGCGCGACCCAGGGTGCGGAAAGCACGTCGCGTGTCCGCCGGAAGCTGGTCGTACGAGAGCCGGAACGCGGCCTCGACGCTGCGTTCCTCAGCGGTCAGTTCGCCAAGCCGGCCGGTGTCGTCGGCGAGCCGGTCCACCAGGTCCCGGAAAGTCCACATCGGACGGTTCTGCAGCCGGGCTCCCGCGATGCGCAGAGCGAGCGGAAGCCGTCCGCACAGGCTGGCCAGCTCGCGCACAGCCGCGCGTTCCCGGCTCGCGCGCGCCGGGCCGACGATCCGGCTCAGCAACCCGGCCGCGGCGTCGGAAGTCAACGGGCCCAAGGAAATCCGGCGTTCAACGTCCAACCCGGGCAATCGGCGACGGCTGGTGATCAGCACCCGGTTTCCGGTTCCGCCGGGCAGCAGCGGGCGGACCTGCTCGGCGCTGAGGGCGTCGTCCAGCACCACAACCAGGCGCAACGGCGCGGTGGCGGCGCGCCAGTTCGCGGACAGCTCGTCCAGGTCGTCCGGAATGTTCTGGTCGTTCACGCCCGCCGAACGCAGCAACCGGCGCAGCACCCGCACCGGAGCGAGCGGCGCCCGGCTGGTGCTGTGCCCGTGCAGTCCGACGAACAGGCAGCCGTCGGGATGTTCCTCGCGCAGCAGTTGGGCCGCGCGCACCGCCAGCGCCGTCTTCCCGGCCCCGGGCACCCCGTCCACCGCCGACACCGCACTCCCCGGCGCGGCGAGCCGGGCCAGTTCGTCGTCGCGGCCGGCCAGCTCCCCGACGTCGTGCGGCAGCTCGTCCCGGATCCGGGGCGCCGCGGCCGGCCGCGGCGCGACGGCGAGCGCTCCGTCGTCGCCGCGCAGCACCGCCTCGTGCACGCGACGCAGGTCTTCGCTGGGTTCCAGCCCCAGCTCATCGCGCATCCGGACGCGGAACTCGCGCCAGGTGTCAAGCGCGTCGCTGGGCCGGCCAGCCCCGTAAAGGGCCCGCATGAGCAGCCCGGTCAGCGGTTCGCGGTCGGGATGCTCGGCGAGCAGCGCCGACACCTCGCTGATCGCCGACGCGTAATCGCCCAGCCGGATCAACGCGTCCGTCCGGCCCTCGACCAGCCCGATCCGGCGTTCGGCGAACCGTCTCCGCTCCCGTTCGGCGAACGGACCGGGCAGTCCGGCCAGCGGAACGCCCTCGTAGAAAGCCAGCGCCTGTCCGTACCCCGCGGCCGCCGCGGCGAGCGCGCCGGCCGCGGCGGCTTTCTTGGCCCGGGCGGCGATCTCGTCGACCCGCACGGCGTCCACCTCGACGCCCGCCCCGGCGAAGCGGTACCCGCCCGGATCGGTCCGGAGCACGGATTTCGCGTCCGCACCGCCCGCGGCCAGGGATTTCCGCAGCTGGTAGAGGTAGCCGGGCACCCCGTCGCTCTCCGGCGGATGCTCGCCCCACACCCGGTCGACCAGCTCGGCCCGGCTGACCGTCACGTCCGGCCGCAGCAGCAGCGCGACCAGCATCGTCGTCCGCAGCACCGGCCCGAGCTCCAGCGGCCGCCCGCCGTACCAGCCGCGGACCGGTCCGAGCACCGCGAACTCCAGCCCGCGCTCCGCCCCTCCCCCGCCGGTTCCCGCGGCACCCGATGACATACCAGGAGTCTAATTCGCGGCCTGGCGGAGAAGTTCACCGCGACCTCGTCCGGGCCGCCCACTGGTCCCGGGTCAGCTCGTACTCGACCTCGCCGTGTTCCGTGCCCGGCAACGGATCGTCGAAGTGCAGGTGGAACGTGCGCAGGTACGTCAGCCCGGACCGTGCCAGCACTCGCCGCGACGGGGTGTTCACCGCCATCGTCTGCGCCCACACCCGCCGCGTGCCCAGCTCGGTGAATCCCTTGTGGATCGCCGCCCGGGCGCCTTCGGTCGCATATCCGCGCCCCCAGGCTTTCGCCAGCAGCCGATAGCCGAGTTCCAGCTCCGCCGTACTGCCGTCTTCCGGTGGCTGCAGGGAAATCCAGCCGATGAACTCGCCGGTCGTCTTCTCGACCGCTGCCCACCGCCCGGCCGGCCCGCGTTCGTAATCGCCGAGGATCTCCGGCAGCACCTTCTGCTCGATCTCCGCGCGAGGCGTCGGCTCGCCGGCGAGAAACCGCATCACCCGCGGGTCGCTGTCGAGCCGCACCAGATTCTCGACGTCGGCTTCGGCAAACCGCCGCAACAGCAACCGATCCGTCTCCAGAACTTTCACCCGATCACCAATCCGGCCGCCGCCGCGATCCGGTCGCGAGAGTCCAGCAGCCTGGTCCTGAGCTTCGGCACATCCACTCCCAGCAACCGGCCGTCCCGCTTGACTGCCTCGCCCCCGACGAAGACGCTGTCCACGACGCCCGGATGCGCAGCGGTGACCACTGTGGACACCGGATCGCTGGCCGGAAACACCGACAGGTCCGCCGCGTCGATGAGCACCAGATCCGCGTCTTTCCCGACGCTGATGCTGCCCGCCCGGTCGCCGCGGCCACAGGTCCGAGCACCGTCCACGGTGGCGAACTCAAGCAGATCGCGCGCGACCAGACCGCCGTCGAGACCGCGCTGCGCGGCGAACGCCGTGCGCATAGCCGAAAACATGTCGCCCCCCGCGGACGGGCAGTCGTCAATGGACAGCGACGGCCGGATCCCAGCCGCCAGCAGACGTCCGGTTTCCGGCCACCCGAACCCCATCTTCACCTCGACGTCCGGGCTGAGCGTCACCGAACAGCCCGCGGCCGCGAGGATCGCCAGCTGCGTGTCGGTGAGCCCGTTGCCGTGAACTATCGTCGTACGGTCGTCAAGCAGTTTTCGTTCGCGCATCTCGGGAATCGAGTCACAGGCCGCGTGGTGGACGTGCACGCTCACCCTGAGCCCGAGTTCCCTCGCCAACGCGACATCGGCCGCGGTGGTGTCCATCGAGGTCACCATCGGCCCGCGCAACCCGAAGGCCATTTCGTCGCCGGGCAGCCGATTCCGCACGCGGGCGGTGTCGGCTGGGTCCATCGCGCTGTAGCAGAAGATCGACCTTCCGGGAGCCTCCTGGAGGGCGTCGATCGCCGCGTCGGCGTTCTCCGGCCGGTCGGAGCAGTGGAACCAGTCGAGCATCGTCGTCACACCCGAGTTCAGCGCTTCGAGCCGCCCCAGCAGATTGCCGAGGTACACGTCCTCCGGCTGGTAGTGCCGCCGGAGCGTCTCGTGCATGACGTCGCGGTACTCGGCGAACGTCCAGTCCGCGCCGATCCCGCGGAACGCCGTCTGCCAGGTGTGCCGATGAGTGTCCACGAATCCGGGCAGGACGATCTTGCCCGCGGCATCGACGACCTCGGCGTCGGCTTGGATCGCGGGCCCGACCGCCGCGATCCGCCCGTCCTCGATCAGCACGTCCCCGCGCGGAAGATCCCCGACCGCCGGGTCAAGACTGACCACGGTCCCGTTCTGGAGCAATGTCCGCATGCGCCCTCCGCAAAGTTGATGTATCAACTCTAGAGCCGCCTGAGTTGATGAGTCAACTCCACAGGTACGCTCCCTGCTCATGACCCCCGACGACTGGGAGCTGTGGAACGCGTGGGTGCGCGCGCAACGCCTGCTCACCCGCGAACTGGACCGCGGACTGCAGCGTGCATGCGGTATCTCGAAGGCCGAGTTCAGCGTCCTCGTGACCCTCTGGCGCACCCCTGGCCACGAAGCGCGCGTCGCCGATCTGGTCGAGGCCCTCGGCTGGGAGAAGAGCCGGGTCTCGCACCAGCTGACCAGAATGGAGTCGCGCGACCTGGTCACCCCGGCCCGCAGCGGCCCCAGCGGACGGCGCACCGGAATCGCCCTCACCGCGCACGGCCGCTCGGTCATCCAGGAGGCTCTGGCGGTCCACGGCAGCAACATTCGCCGCCACTTCCTCGATGAATTGACCCCCGCCCAAGCCGACGCCATTCGCTCGTGGACCGAGGAGACGATCGCGCGAATCGAGCCAGCCGGATGACCGGACGCTACCGTGTTCCGAAGATGACTACAGGTATCCGAAAGGTTGATGCCGGATGAGCGACGCATCGGGCAAAGCAGCGTCGCCGGCCGCGGACCGGACGCTGACCGTGCTGGAAGCACTGGTGCGGGCCGAGGAACCGCTGACGCTGACCGCCCTCGCGAAGGCCGCCGGGGTGCCGCTCGCCACCTGCGCGTCTATCGCGTACACGCTGGAGCAGCGGGGGTATGCCGTGCGCCGGGTCGTCGGCCGGAGTCACTTCTGGCGCCCCACCCTGCGGCTGTACGGGCTGGCCATCGAACTGGTGCGGAAGGTCGACCTGCCATCGCTGGTACAGGCCGACCTGCGGCGGCTTGCGGAAAGCCTGGGAATGCCCGCGCATGTGGGGATCTTGGAGGACGCCTCGATAGTTTATGTCGCCAAGGCCTCCACGCCCGGTTTCGTCCAGTTCGACACCTACCGCGGGAAGGTCGCCCCGTTCGACCTGACCGCTTTGGGGCGGGCCATCGCCGCGCATCTTCCAGAGGCTGAGCTGAAGCCGTTGCTGTCCCGGCTTTCACGCGGGGTCGGGCCTAAGGCCGCCGCTCCTGACGCGGGTCAGTTTCTGGCATTGCTGGCGAAGGTGCGGGCGGACGGGTATGCGATTGAGAGCGAGGAGGAGCAGGCTGAGATCGCTTGCCTTGCCGCACCGTTCTTTGACGCCGAGGGGGCTGTCGCCGGGGCTGTCGGCGTGACGGGGTTTGCGCGGCAGTTGGTTGGGGAGAAGAGGAAAGCCGCAGTGCGGGGTGTGGTGCAGGTTGGGCAGGAGGTCTCGCGGCGGTTGGGGTTTGTGGCGTGAGCGACGGTCTTCACCCTGGGAATGTTCGCGGCTTCAACGTCTGAAACGGCCCACCAGCAGGATCGCCACGGCTGGCCACATCTTTTGTATCCGCATTTCCTTTCACCGGTCCGCGACGTGCGACCGGACGAGCCGCCATGGCCCTCAGCCAGCAAGCGGTTGTTCGCCCCCGGCCAACGCAGCGGTGCTCGCGTCGCGGGTGCGAGCCTGGCCGTATCCACGTCCGGGCCAACGGCATTGCGTCTCCCTTCCCGATCGACTATCTTCCTGAATCAGGAAGACTTCTACGAAATACCGGAAGATAGGCCAACCGGAGTATCGGGGAGACCTCGTGGGCGCACTGTTGCGCTGGGCGGAGGCCGATCGCGCGGCGGTGCGCGGGGTGCTTTCCGAAGCGCTCGTCCTGATGCCCATCGGTGCGACCGAGCAGCATGGGCCGCATCTGCCTACGGGGACGGACGCCTTTCTCGCGGCCGCGGTGTGCGAGCACGCGGCCGAACTGGCCGCGCCGAGGGCTGAGCGGGCGTTGTTGCTCGCGCCGCCGATTCCGTACGGGGCTTCCGACCATCATCTGCCCTTCAACGGGACCCTTTCCCTTTCGGCGCAGACTTTGTCGCACGTGCTGGACGATCTGGCCCGTTCGATCGCGGTGCAGGGCGGGCGACGGCTGGTCATCGTCAATGGGCACGGGGGCAACGTCGGCGTCTGCCACGCGTTCGCCGGTGCGGCATCGACTCGGCACGGGCTTGCGGTGGCGCACACCGACTACTGGCGGGTCCTCGATCCGGAGGACATCGTGCCTGGGCACGCTGGCGAGTTCGAGACTTCGCTGATGCTGGCGGTTCGCGGGGAACTGGTTCGGGAACCGGCGGTCCGGGAGCAGCCCAGGCAACCGAGAGTGTCCGATGTGGACGTCCATTCCGAAAAGGCCTGGCAGGACATCGACGGGTATACCGACCGGCCCGAGTTAGCAGCCGCGGATCAGGGCGGCAGGTGGTTCGAGGAGATCACCAGCGGGCTCGCGGATCGGTTTGTGAAGCTGGCGAAGGTGTTGTGAAGCCATGATCGTGGACGTGCACACGCATACTCCGACCCACCAGGCCGCGGTGCCGGAGGATGAGCGGCGCGGTTACCAGGGGTGGCGGACTGACCGGGCTGTGGTCACCACGAATTCCTGGACGGACTACGACAAAGCCACCGAGGCCGCTGATCTGTCCATTGTGTTCAACATCGCGGTCGAGAAGCCGGAGGAAGCCACCGGGTTGCCGTATCGGGCGGAGGACACCAATACTGCTACCGCGGCGTTCGTGACGGCTGATCCGGCGCGGCGGATGGGATTTATGTCGGTGAATCCGACTGCGCCCGACGTGCTCGAAGAGGCCGATCGGTGCCGGGAGCTCGGGCTGGTCGGAGTGAAGCTCGGGCCGAACTACCAGAACTTCGACCCGCTGTCCCAGCCGGCGCTGGACTTCTACAGCTACTGCGAGCGGCACGGGTTGCCGATCTTGTTCCACCAGGGTGCCTCGCCGATCCGCCAAGCACCGTTGCGGTACACGTATCCGCTGGTCACGGACGAGGTCGCGCTGCAGTTCCCGGAACTCCGGATCGTCATGGCGCACATGGGCCATCCGTGGGGACGCGAGACCGTGGTGACCATCCGCAAGCATCCGCACGTCTACGCCGACGTCTCCTCGATCTATCTCCGGCCTTGGGTCTGTTACGAATCACTGCTCGCGGCGCAGGAGTGGGGCACGGCGCACAAGCTGCTGCTTGGTTCGGACTTTCCGATCGCCACCACCGCGGAGGCGATCGCGGGGATCCGGCGGGTCAACGACATCGTCGCGGGCACCGCGCTGCCGAAGATCTCGCCCGAACTCATCGAGGGAATCATTCACGCGGACGCGGTTGCCGCACTCGGCCTCCAGAAGGGGATTCGATGACGCCTATTCGCGGAGTGTCTCCCGTTCTCGAAGTGCCTTTCACCGATGACGGCGAGATCGATGTTTCCGGCTTTCGGCGGGTCGTCCGGCATGTCCTCGGAACCGGGGTCGGCAGCGTGATGTTTCCTGGGTTCGCCTCGGAGTTCTACAAGTTGACAGAGGACGAGCGGCAGACGCTGACGGAAGTACTGTTAGCGGAGACGAACCCGCGGGCGGATGTCCAGGCCATTATCGCGATTCAGGACCACGCGACGCGGCTGGCGGTGCAGCGGGCGACGGAGGCGGTGGCGGCCGGGGCGGACTTGATCAATCTTCTGCCGCCGCATTATCTGCAGCCGTCCCGGAAGGCGCTGGTCAAGCATATCCGGGAAGTGCTTGACGCGGTCGCGCCGACACCGGTCGTGGTGCAGTACGCGCCCGCGGAGACCGGTACCAGCCTCGATGCCGACGTGCTGCGCGAGATCGCGGCCAAGCATGCCAATCTGCAACTGGTCAAGGTCGAATCCAGCCCGCCGGGGCCGTTGATCGCCGAGCTGGCCGCAGGGGATCCGCCGATTCCAGCGGTCGAAGGGTATGCGGGCGTGCAGTTGCCGGACGCCATCCGGCGCGGGGCCGTCGGGACCCAGCCGGGATGCTCGTTCACTGAAATCTACGTGGAGATCTGGCGGCGGTTCGAGGACGGCGACGACGCGGGCGGCGACGAGTTGCATCGACGGCTGCTGCCCTACATTTCCTACTGGATGCTGGACACCGAGCGGATCATCGCCGCGGAGAAGCTGATTTCGGTCCGCCGCGGCCTCTTTGGCAGTTCGTACTGCCGCGCGCCCGCGCATCGGCTCGACGCCGAGGACATCCGGATGATCGACCGGTTTCTCGCCGAGTTCCGCGAGTTCCTGTGAGTACGGTCGAAGACCTCGAAGTCACCGCGATCAGTCCGGTCGTCCGGCCGGAACTGATCGTGGCCGGGGCTCGCGGGACGCATGACCATTCCGACTTCCTGCTGGTCCGGGTGAGCACTTCGGACGGTACGACCGGGCTCGGCGAGGTCAGTGCGACGCTTCAGTGGAGCGGCGAAGACGCTGGCACGGCGGAGTATCTCATCAAGAAGGCGCTTGCCCCGGCGATCCTCGGTCGGCCGCTCGTTCCGGTCGCCGATCTAGAGCGGCGCATGGACGAGGCTACGGCCGGTGCGCCGTTCACCAAAGCGGGGATCTCCACGGCGTTGTGGGACGCGTACGCGCGCACACTCGGGGTCCCGCTCGCGGTGGCGCTCGGGGGTCCATTAAGGACCGAAGTGCCGGTGAAGTGCTCGCTCAGCGGCAGCGGGCAACGGCTCCGCCACGTCTGCCAGTCAGCCTTCGAGGCCGGGTTTCGCAGTTATAAGCTCAAGATTGGCTTCGACCCCGAAGACGACGCGCGCCGGCTCGCGGAGGCACGGAAGCTCGTCGGAGAGGATACGTTCCTCGGCCTGGACGCGAACGGCGGCTACCGGCCCGCAGCTGCCGCCCGGGCGATTGAGTTGATGCGCGACCAGAATCCGGCATTTCTCGAACAGCCGGTGGCACCCGGGGATCTGGCCGGGATGCGCGAGCTGCGCGGGCGCGGGTTGTCCATTGTGGCGGATGAAAGCGTCTTCGGCACTGACGACCTCGTGTCGGTGATCCGGGCCGAAGCGGCGGACGCGGTCAGCCTGTATGTCGGCAAAGCAGCCGGGCCGGGCCGAGTAGTGGCGATGGCGCAGCTCGCGAGCGCGTTCGGGCTCGACGTCGTGCTCGGCTCCAATGGGGAGCTCGGCATCGGTGCGGCGGCTCAGTTGCACGCGGCGTGTGCCGCACCTGGGCTGTCGGGCAGGATTCCGTCCGACATCATTGGCGCGCACTACTACGAGCGCGACATCCTCAAGACGCCGTTGAACAGTGACGGCCGGACAGTCCGGCTCGGCGACGCGCCCGGCCTCGGTGTCGAGGTGGCCGACGAGATCGCCGCCGGGTTCAGGAGCGTCCGGTGAACCGGTCGAGGACATTCGCCGTGACCGCGGAGACGCCGTCGTCTACCAGCACAGCTGAGGTCCAAGCGATCGAGCCGACGGAGAACACCTCGCCGCCGCTGGTCGTGGCGTAGCAAGCGATTTCGCCGCCGCCGTCGCCGGGGTTCAGGCCGCGGGCGAGCACGTGAGTCCCTTGTGGACTACGCGGACCGGTCTTGTCGGTTTCGTGCCCGGAAGCGCCGCCTGGACACCGCTCGTGCAGGCTCCGGACGCCGAACAGGTCTCCCTTGTCCAATCCGGTGCCGCGGAACGCCCAATGGCCGGGATCGACGACCTCGTACGGTGCCCCGGTCATCGCGCCCGCGCTGGTGAACACCACGCCGAACAGCTCCGACGTCGGCCGGAACGTGCGGTGCATCCGGCTCTCGTAGGCACCGGACTCGACCGCCTGGGTGCGGAAGCGCAGCGCGTCCGAGGAGAACACCACTTCGCAGTCGGCGACATTGCCGCCGAAGTTGGCCAGCTTTCCGCCGCGGTCGTGCACCCAGGAATAGACTGCGGAGTACATCTCACGGGACCAATACTCCGGATGCGTGCTCAAGACCAGCGCGCGGTAGCTGTCCAACGGCAAGGTGCCGTCGTGCAGGTGTGCGTCGGAATAGAGGTCGTACTCGTAGCCGTTGCGTTCCAGCCAGCTGAGCAGCCGCCATTCCGCGGCGGCCAGGTGACACGGTTGCCTGCCGCGGATCGGGTCCTCCGGCCGGGCGTCGGCGCTGAGCTGGTTCAGCGGTTCCGGGCGTTCGAAGGAGAGCGGCGGATACGCGTCGTCGGGCAGGGCGTGTTCGCTGAAGCTCGATTCCCGGTAGCGGGGCATTTCCAGGCGGGGAACCAAAACCGGTGCGGCGGGCAGGCCGGAGGCGTTGACGTAATTGCTGCGGCCGCCGAAATTGTTGTAGGCGTTCCAGGTGTTCGTGGACGCGACGACGGCGATCGGCGCGGTCGGCTGGCGCGGCGCGACCACCCACGGAAACGAGAAGCGAGCCCCGGATTCGCCTTCGACGTGGAAGTAGTACAGGCCGCTGCGGTCCGGAGCCGTGACGTACTGGCGGTGCGACGGGTCGGCGTAGCCCTTTTCGTTGAATCGCACGCCGGTTCGCGTGTAGTCGCCATCGGGAGTCACCTGCACAGTGGCGCGCGGCGCGTGCTCGTCGAACCAGCCGATCAGCGCTGTCTCCTCGGCCGCCGCGCCGTGTCGCCACAGGCTCAGGCGGTAGGGCTCGGGACTGTGGATCCGGAACTCGCCCCCGTCGCCGCTGCGGGCCCATTTCGGCCAGAGGTACCCGAAAATCCGATCGGACAGCAGCCGGAACTGATACGGTTCAGCCCCGAGCGCGAGGTCGACGTGTTTGGCGCCGTACCCGTCCTTGGCGAGAGTGACGCGGTAGTCGCCGGGCGGGACGTCGGCGTGGATCGCGCCGGTCGCGGTCGAGCGGGCGGTCCAGTGCGCATCGCGCGCGCTGATCTCGACGGTGACATCGGGCAGGGCGAGATAGCGTTCGTCGCTGACGTAGCCCAGCAAGGTCATACTGTCGCAGCTTTCGGTTCGGCGGCCGGTTCCGGCAACGGCCGCCCGGCGCGTTCGGGCAACAGCAGCATCGCGATCGCGCTGAGCACGCAGCCGGCGATGACGTAGATGCCGACGCCCCACACCGCGCCGGTCGCGCCGACCAGCAACGCGCTGAGGTACGGCGCGAATCCGCCGCCGAGCACCGCGGTGAGCTGATATCCCAGGTTGACTCCGGTGACCCGCGAGCGAGTGTCGAACAGTTCGGACAGAATCGTCTGGGACAGCGCGGACATCGCCATCACGAACACGGAGAAGCCCAGCACCATCGCGACCGCCACGAGCACCGGATTCTTCGTCTCGAACAACCAGAAAACCGGGAAGATCACCACGGCGAGCCCGACGCAGCCGCCGAGGAACACCGGTTTCCGGCCGATCCGGTCGGACAGCGCACCCCACGTCGGCGCGAGAACGATCTGCGCGCCTGCGGCGACCATGGTCGCGGTGAGTGCCACGGAGGCGGGCATGCCGAGATCTTTCTTGACGTACGACGCGCCGTAGGTGGTGATGACGTATCCGCCGATGCTGTTGGCGAAACCGAACAGAACGCCGTAGATCACATTGCGCGGCCGACGCAGCACGGCGACCAGCGGAATGCGCGCGCCGGCGCTCTTCTTGCGCGCGCGTTCGAAGTCCGGCGTTTCGCCTACGCGCATCCGGATGATCAACCCCGCGACCAGCAGCACGAAGCTGAGCAGGAACGGGATCCGCCAGCCCCAGGCGAGGAAATCCCGGTCCGGAAGCATCGAGAACAACGCCATCAGCCCGGAGGAAACGAGGAGCGCGACACCCGCTCCGGAAAGGAGCAGGGCTCCGTAGAGACCGCGGCTGCGCGGCGGGGCGTGCTCGACGGCCAGCGAGACCGCGCCGCCCATTTCGCCGCCGGTCGAAAAACCCTGCAGCAGCCGCAGGATCACCAGCAGAATCGGAGCCGCGACGCCGATCTGGCGGTATCCGGGAAGCACCCCGATGAGAATCGTGGCGATCCCCATCGCCACGATGGTGAGGATCAGTGCCTTCTTCCGGCCGAACCGGTCCGCGATGTGCCCGATCACGATGCCGCCGACCGGACGCAGCACGAACCCGACGGCGAAGGTGGCGAACGACGACAGCTGCCCGGTGAGCGGGTCCTCGGACGGGAAGAACACGGCCGGGAACACGACGGCGGCGGCTAGGCCGAACAGGTAATAGTCGTAGTACTCCAGCAGCGTGCCGATACTGGAAGCCAGCACCGCGGACCGGCGCGCCGAGCGCGCCGGAGCCGAGTCTGCCGAGCCGGAGCGGTCTGCGCCCATGTCGCCCGCACCTCCTGATCCGATGGTGGATCAAGGCCGGTCGACCTCGACCCCAGCGCCCCCGAATCACGCATTTTCGAAATACCGTAGATGCGTCTTCTATTTCGGAAAGATTAGTCTATGCTGGCGGCGTCGGACAAGGGGAATCTCGGGGCGGGCCGGCGGGTTTCTTCTCGTGCGCGCGGGCCGCCGAGCCGTGGAGGGGGCGTCCATGACGTTGAGCCGTCGTCGTCTTTTGCAGTTGTCCGCGGTCGCGGCGGGTGCGGCCGCGGTCGGGACCGGAACCGTCGCGGAGGCCGCCGGGAGGGAGCCGGACTGGGCCGCGTTGCGCAAACGGCTGCACGGCGCGCTGCTGCAGCGAAACCAGGCCGGCTACGAGGAAATCCGCCCGCCGTTCAACCTCCTCTACGACGATCGCTGCCCGCCGGCGATCGCCCGGTGCACCGACGCCGACGACGTCCGGAAGTGCCTGGAGTTCGCCGCGGTAAACACAATCAAGTTCGCGGCACGCAGCGGCGGGCACAGTTACGTCGCCTATTCCACTCCGGGCGACGGATTGGTCGCGGACCTGAAGCTGATGAACCGCGTGGAGGTCCGCCGGAACGGCACCGCCGTCGTCGGTGCGGGGGCCCGGTTGATCGACGTCTATCACGCACTCGCCGCCGAGGGCCGCGCGTTGCCGGGCGGCACGTGCGGTTCGGTCGGCATCGCCGGGCTCACGCTCGGCGGCGGAATCGGCGTCCTGATGCGAAAGTACGGACTGACCTGCGATCACCTGGACGGCGCGAAAGTCGTGACGCCGCGCGACTTTCGCGTGCGTTCGGTCGACCCGGGTTCGGACCTCGGCTGGGCGCTCACCGGCGGAGGCGGCGGGAACTTCGGGATCACCACGGAATTCACCTTCCGCACGGTGCCCGCGCCGCCGCGGGTCACGGTGTTCGTGGTGAACTTCCCCGAGGGCTCGGGCACCGACGTCTACGGGGCCTGGCAGGACTGGGTCACCGCCGCGCCAAGGGAATTCTGGTCGAACATCTCGGTGCTCGGCGGCCCGAACCCGGCGGCGGGCGTCCCCGGCTGTCTCCTCGGCGGCGAACAGCAGGCCCGCGAACTCATCGCCGATCTGGAGCGCCGGGCCGGGGTCAAGGGCACCGTCAGCGGTTTCCAGGAGATGGACTACCTCGGCGCGATGGATTTCTGGTCCGGAAGCCTGGGCCGCCGCCGATTCGCGGCCGCCTCCCGGGTGCTGGCGAAGAAGGCCGATCCCGCGCGGTTGAGCGCGCTCGTCACCGGCGAGACCAAGATCGCGCTGGAAATCAACCCGCTCGACGCGGCGGTCTCCGACGTCTGCCCCACCGAGACCGCGTTCGCGCACCGCGGGGTTTTCGGCGACGTGCAGGTGTATCTCAGCGCCGACCCGGACGTCGATCGGGAAACCGCGAAGCACGAGGTGAACGACGTTCAGGCGCGGCTGGCGGAATTCGCCACCGGCGGCGCGTACGTCAACTACCTCAACGACGACCAGAAGGACTGGGCCACCGCGTACTACGGGGTGAACCTTCCGACGCTCCGGGCGGCAGCGGCGAAGTACGACCCGAGTGGGGTGCTCGCGTTCGAGCAGGGTCTCTCGCCGCGCCCGGTGTGAAAGCCGGTCTGCGGCCGGCGCAGGACTCCGGCCGCAGACCGGCGGGCCAACCCCGCGACCGCACACCTCCGATGCTCTTGCGGTTCGTGAGGGGAACCCTGCGGGAATGGGCCATCCAGTCAGCCCGCCGCGGCTAGGCGGCGACCTGCAGAATCCAGGTGACCCCGAACCGGTCCCGGAGCATGCCGAACGCCGGAGCCCACTGCGACGGGCCGAACGGCTCGATGACAGTCGCGTCCTCGGACAGCTTCTTCCAGAACTCGCCGACTTCCTCGACGGAATCGCCGCCGGCCGACAGGAAGAACTTCTCCGTGGTGATGGTCATCCCGTTCTCCCGGGTGGTCTCGCCGACCGGCGCGGCGGCGGAGACGCCAGGGGTGTCGTAAGCCATTACCTGGAACCCGCTCTCGTTCACCACCTGGCCGAACACCACGTGGTCCGCGCCGGGCGCGTCCTTGGGCATGCCGAAGTCGCCGTACGTGGCGATCCGGAGCTCCCCGCCGAACACCGACCGGTAGAACTCGAGCGCCTCCCTGGCCTCGCCCCGGAAGTTCAGGTGGGCGACGGCGTGCACTGCCATGATTTCGACTCCTCGATTCCCGCGCCGGACTCGTTCCCGCGCTGGAATCGAGACTCGCAGCAGTAGCGGTCAGGCAGTGACCGCTACTTCCGGCATGATCGAAACCATGCGAAAGGTAACCGACGCCGAACGGCGCGACCGGATCGGGCTGCGGCACGCGTTGGCGACCGCCGCGTCCGGAGTGGAGGCCGCCGTCCGCGCGGTCACCTGCTTGCACGCGACTGAGGCCAGCAGCGTCTATCTGTCCGCATACGCCCGGTCTCGGGCCTCCCGAGAGTCCATTTCGGACGCTTTGTTCGGACGGCGGACTGTGGTGCGGCAGCTGGCGATGCGCCGGACCGTCTTCGCCTTCCCAGTCGATTTGCTCGCCGCCGCAAGGGGAAGCGCCTCAGCCCGGGTCGCGAAGCAGATGACCGCGCGGCTGGCCAAAGACGCCGAACTCGCCGGAATCGACGACGGTCCGGGGTGGGTCGCCGACCGGTGCGCCGAGGCGCTGAGGGCGATCCGCGAAGAACCCGGCACCACCGCGCAACTGCGCGCTCGCATTCCCGAGCTGAACACGCGGATCGCCGCCGAGGGACGGCCCGCGGTGCTCGCCCCGGTCGGCTCCCGGGTGCTTTCCGTGCTCGCGTCCGGCGGTTCGGTGGTTCGCGGGGACAACGCCGGGCGCTGGCAAGCGTCGCGGCCAGTGTGGACAGCGGTTGAGCAGTGGCTCGGCGAGGATCCCGGCGTCCTGGACGAACGGGAGGGTTACCGGGAGCTGGTGCGG
Source organism: Amycolatopsis rubida (assembly GCF_900115345.1). Lineage (GTDB taxonomy): Bacteria > Actinomycetota > Actinomycetes > Mycobacteriales > Pseudonocardiaceae > Amycolatopsis > Amycolatopsis rubida. Next base: position 672,269 of record NZ_FOWC01000002.1, read on the forward strand.
CGCTGGCTGTGGTCGTTCGGGCCGGGGACCGAGGACGACCTGGTGTGGTGGCTCGGCGCGACGAAAACCGCGGTCCGCCGGGCACTGGCGGACCTCAGCGCGACACCCGCCCTGCTGGAGGACGACACTCCGGCGTGGCTGCACCCCGATGACGCGGAAGAAGTCCGCCTCGACCGGGACTGGGCGGCGCTTCTCCCGACCCTCGACCCGACGACGATGGGCTGGCGCCGCCGCGGCTTCTACCTCGGCGACCACGGCCCGTACCTCTTCGACGGCGCGGGCAACGCCGGTCCGACCGCGTGGTGGAACGGGCGGATCGTCGGGACCTGGACGCAGCAGCCGGACGGGACGGTGGAGGTCGTGCCGATCGAACCGCTGTCTCTCGCTGCCGCGGCGGCGCTGGAAGCGGAGGCGGCGAAGCTGACCGCCTGGTTCGACGGGGAGACGATCGCTACGGGTTACGTGCCGCCGATCGTCCGCGGCCGGGTCAGCCGTGGGTCCGCCGACGCAGCTTCGGGTCGGTAAGCGAAGGCGGGACGTACGACACGTCGATCGGCCCCACATCGGCGCCCGGCGCGACGATCTCGTCAATCCGGTCCAAGACATCGTCGTCCAGCCGGGTCTCGGTCCCCGCCAGCAAGTCGTCCAGCTGCGACAACGTCCGCGGGCCGAGGATCGCGGACGTCACGGCCGGATGGTTGACCGCGAACGCCAGTGCCAGATGGGTCAGCGAAAGCCCGGCTTCCTCGGCGACTCGCGCGAACTGTTCGACCGCGGCGTGTTTGCGTTCGTCGCTCATGTGCCGCGGGACGAACCGCAGCTGCGCTTCCCGCGGTCGCTCGCCGCCGGGTCGGTAGCGGCCGGTCAGCAGACCCATCGCGAGTGGGCTCCAGACCAAGACACCCATCCCGTACCGGTGGCACACCGGCAGGATTTCACTCTCGATCCCCCGGTTGAGCAGCGAGTACGTCGGCTGCTCGGTCCGCAGCCGGGCCAGTCCCGCCCGCTGCGACACCCACTGGGCCGCCACGATCTCGGACGCCGGGAAGTTCGAGGACCCGACCGCGCGCACCTTGCCGCCGCGCACCAGGTCGGTCAGCGCGGAGAGGGTTTCCTCCAGCTCGGTGTCCGGGTCGGGGTGGTGGAGCTGGTAGAGATCGATGTGGTCGGTTCGCAACCGCCGCAACGACTGTTCGACCTCCGCGACGATCCAGCGCCGGGAGCTTCCACCGCGGCCAGGCCCCATCGAGCCGTTGACCTTCGTGGCTACCACCACGTCGTCGCGGCGGCCCCGCAAAGCCGCGCCAAGGATCTCCTCGGACTCCCCGCCAGGCCCGTAGACGTCAGCGGTGTCGACGAAATTGATCCCCGCGTCGAGTGCCCGGTGCACCATCCGGACGCACTCGCCGTGATCGGGATTGCCGATCTGCCCGAATTTCATCGTGCCGAGACAGTAGGCACTGACCTTGATTCCGGTCCGCCCCAGAAGCCGCATCTGCATGTGCCGGTTCCTTTCCTGATCACGCCACGGTCCCAGCGGAAGCGGCCAGGCAGTGTCCGCTACCGCGCGCGACGCCTGCGAAAGTGATCAGGTGACCGACGTCCTGCTGCCGTCCCGAATCCAACCCGGAGACCGGGTCCGGCTCGTCTCCCCGGCCAGCTGGCCCACCGAAGAACTGCTCGCGGACTCCGTGCGGACGCTGGAGAGCTGGGGGCTGATCGTCGAAGTCGGCAAACACGCCCTCGACCGGCACGGGTACCTCGCCGGGCGCGACGAGGACCGGCTCGCCGACCTCAACGACGCCTACCGAGATCCGGGAGTGCGCGCGGTCATCGCGACCCGCGGCGGGGCCGGGGCGTACCGGATCGCCGACGGGATCGAGTTCGCCGCCGTGCGCGCGGATCCCAAGCCGCTCATGGGGTTCAGCGACATCACCAACCTGCACCTGGCACTGTGGCGGCACTGCCGGATCGCCGGGATCCACGGCTTCCTCGCCGGCGCGCGCTCCGCCGGATCGACCCGGCGGCTGCTGTTCGAAACCGAACCCACGACGCTGCACCGGGACCCCACCGCACTCACCGCCGCGGTGTCGTTTCCCGGCACCGCCACCGGGAACCTGGTCGGCGGGCATCTCGGCTCCGTCGTCGGGTTCATCGGAGCCGGACTGCCCAGCCTCGACGGCGCGATCCTGTTCCTCGAAGCCCCGCGCGCGATCGGGCTTGGCCAGGTCGACCGGCAGCTGACGCACCTCATGCGGTCCGGTTCGCTGCGCGGCCTGCGCGGGGTCGCGCTCGGCCGGTTCCCCGGGTTCGAGGACTACACCGACCGCGGCTGGACCGTGCTGGACGTGCTGCGCGACCGGCTCGGCGCGCTGGACGTCCCGGTGCTCGGCGGCATCGACGTCGGCCACGGCAGCGACCCGCTGTCAGTCCCGCTCGGACCGGTCGCGAAGCTCGACGGAGACACGCTCACCGTCGGACCCGCGGTCAGCTAAAAGCCCCAGCTCAAATGCCGGTAGTGCAGCCCGTTCTTCGACTCCCGCCACTCCCCGACAGTGTCCGGCTCCCGGCCGATCTCCGGCGCGTAGACGTCGCCCTCGAAGGACTCCCGAAGTTCGGTCACCTCGATCCGATCAGCGAAGGGCAGCGACTCCTGGTAGATCCGCGCGCCGCCCATCACCCACACGTCGCCGTCGGCGGCGGCAAACGCTTGCTCCAGGCCGGGGAACGTCTCCGCGCCCTCCTGCGGCGTACGGGACACCACCAGGTTCCGCCGCCCCGGCAACGGCCGGAAGCGCTCGGGCAGCGACTCCCACGTGCGGCGTCCCATGAGCACCGTCGCGCCCGCGGTCACCGTGCGGAAGTGCTTCATGTCCTCCGGGATGTGCCACGGCAACGCGTTGTCACGCCCGATGACGCGGTTCGCCGCCTGCGCCCAGATGAGTCCGATCATCAGACGGCCACCGGAGCCTTGATGCCGGGGTGCGGGTCGTAGCCCTCCAGCGAGATGTCCTCGTAGCGGTACTCGAACAGGCTCTCCGCCGGCTTCAGGCTCAGCGCCGGGAACGGCCGCGCGTCCCGGGAGAGCTGCTTGCGCACCTGGTCGACGTGGTTGTCGTAGATGTGGCAGTCGCCGCCGGTCCAGATGAAATCGCCGACGCGCAGGCCGACCTGGCCGGCGATCATGTGCGTCAGCAGGGCGTAGCTCGCGATGTTGAACGGCACGCCGAGGAACAGGTCCGCGCTGCGCTGGTAGAGCTGGCAGGACAGTTCGCCGTTGGCGACGTAGAACTGGAAGAACGCGTGGCAGGGCGGCAGCGCCATCTGCGGGATGTCGCCGACGTTCCACGCCGACACGATGATCCGCCGGGAGTCCGGGTTCTCGCGCAGCGTCCGCAGCACGTCGCTGATCTGGTCGACGTGCCCGCCGTCGGGCGTCGGCCAGGACCGCCACTGCACGCCGTACACCGGACCGAGGTCGCCGTCCGGAGCGGCCCATTCGTCCCAGATCGTGACGCCGTGCTCACGCAGCCAGGTGACGTTCGAGTCGCCGCGCAGGAACCACAGCAGTTCGTACGCGATGGACCGGAAGTGCACCTTTTTCGTGGTGATCAGCGGGAATCCGTCGGCCAGCCGGTAGCGCAGCTGGTGCCCGAAAATCGACCGCGTGCCCGTACCGGTGCGGTCCCCCTTCGCGGCTCCGGTGTCGAGCACGTGCTGAAGCAGGTCTTCGTACTGCGTGTCCGGCATGTCCGCGGATGGTAGTCGAACCAGCGCCGTGCCAGCGGGATGTCAGCCGCAGCGGTGACGCTGGTCGCACCACCGCCGAGAGGGGACCCGCCGTCGCCGTCGCCCGGCGGCGGGAGACGCCGAGCATGCCCGAGGCGCAGGAGGAGCACATCGCCGAAATCGCGCAGCGGCAGCTCGATCATCTCCGGTTCCGTCGCTGGTGATCTACGGCGTCCACGAGCTGCGCGTGACCTGGCGCAGCCCATGGCGTCAACGGACCAGTTGACGTGAGCAGTCGTCAACCTATACGTTGACGACTATGACGGACTCCGTACAGGCCATGGCCACCCGGTACTTCCGGCAACGCGAGAACCCCTTCTTCATCGAGCTGGTCCGCGCGGCGAGATCCGGCCGCCCACCCGGCGAGGACCTCAGCGCCGACGACGCGGCGGGGGCGTTGCACCTGGTCCCGGGCGTCCGGCACGACCTGGACCGGGCCGAGGTCACACTGATCGAATCGGTGCTCGACCGCGGCTGGACCTGGGAACAGCTGGGGGCGGAGTACGGCAACCGGTCCAAACAGGCAATGCAGCAGCACTACCGCCGGCGCGGCGGGAACCGTTCCTGGCCAGCCAAGGAACGCCCGCCGCGCACCGAGCCGCCGCACCGGCTGACCGACGAAGACCTGGATCCGGCCGATGTCGCGAAGGTGCGCGAGGCGATCAGCGCCTTGCTCGCCACCGCGCACGATGTCGCCGAGACCCACACCGTCGACGGGACGTGGACCGCGGGCGAACCGATCCTGGAGGAGATCTCGGCAGTCGGCCTGGATCCGTTGCCCCGTTTGGAAGTCGCGTGCCGCACCGCTGCCGGGGCCATCGAGGACATGGTCGCCGCGGGCTGGGAACGCCGCGATCCGGGATGGACGGAACGGCGACGGCTGTCGTGGACGGTGCGGCTGGAGGACGAGATGCGCGACATGGCCTCCTGGCTCGACCGGGAACCGCAAGGGCGGCTCCTCCCCCGCCTCGACCGTCCGCTCGCGGTCGGGACGACCACCACCGAACGAGCCGACCACGTCGAGATCGCCGCCGGGGACGTCGCGCAGGTACAGGAATCGATCAACCTGACACTCGCCCGGCTCGAAGCCCACCGCGCCGTGTTCGACCAGGTCATCGACGAGCTGAAGCGACGCCGGGCCGAATTGTCCTGAGCGGATTCACCGGGACCGCGACCACCGCCGTTGCTTGTCCTTCGCGAACGGCACCTCCGAAAGCAGCCCACGCGGAATGAGCACCAGCGCTTCCCCGGCGAAGCTGACACCGATCGCCAGCTGATCGGGCCTCGCCTGTTCGTGCAAGCCGAATTTCATTGCCAGCACAGTGAATCCGAGCGACGCGGCGACGCCGAGCACGAACAGCGCGAGGCTCGATTTCCGGTAGCGCTGCCACAGTTCGCCCTTCTTCGCATACAGCCGGATCGTCGCGCCGCGCGCCGCGCCGAAGGCGAGACCGACCACGCAGCTGCCGACGATCCACCACACGTCGGTGCTGGTCAGCCCCTTGAAACCAACGACACCCGCGATACCGATGGCGATCAGCACCACCGGCGGCACCACGGTGTCGCGCCAGTTCAGCGGCTCCCCGAGCATCCGGAACACCAGCATCACCACGACGCCGGCGACCAAGCTCACGAGCACCCACCCGCTCATCGCGGACCCCCTTCCCCCTGCGCCGGAGCCTCACGACCCCCTATTTAGCACCATCATGCTAACTGCCATCGTGGCATCACCGTGCTATAAACGCAACCATGCCGAAGATCGTGGTGCCCGAAGACCGGCGGAAGGCCGTCAGCAAGGCCGTGGTCCGAGTCGTCCGCCACTCCGGCGTCGAAGGCGCCACCCTCGGCAATGTGGCCAAGGAAGCAGGCCTCGCGATCGGATCGATCCGCCACTACTTCGCCGACCACGAAGCGATGATGATCTTCACCATGGACCAGCTCGGCCACCGGATCGGCGAGCGCGTCGCGGTTCGCGCGGACCGGCTGCTCGCCGCCGGAACCGACCGCCGGACGCTGGTCGAAGACCTGCTCGCCGAGTTCCTCCCGCTCGACGACGAGCGCCGGGACGAGGCGATGGCCTGGCTGGCATTCGCCGTCGCCGCCCGCACCCGCCCGGCGTTCCGCGCGAGCGCCGACGCCCAGCACCAGCACCTGCGCGACCTGATCACGCGGATCCTGCGCGAGGCCGTCGCGCTCGGCAGGCTCCCCGAAGAACTGGACCTGACCGTCGAGTCGGTCCGGCTCTCCGCGCTGCTGGACGGACTGACCATGCAGGCGGTGCTGCACCCGGAATCGACGCCGCCGGAACTGCTCCGCGCCGCACTGCGGCAAAGCCTGCCGTAACGCCCGGTCCCTTGTGGACCGAACCCCGGCAAGCGCGGTTCATCGCATGTGAACGCGTGGTGAATATTGCGAATTACCGGTCATCGCGGTGCTCGAAACCGCGGCGGTGCCCGTCATTTTCCCGCAGAACCGGCTGTGAACACTCACACCGCGTGCCGGAGCCGTTGCCCTGCGGGAGTGGGCCAGCACACAGTGATGCTCGGCCGGGGCAACCCCGCCAAGCTCCCTTCCCCGTCTGGCACAAGGAGATTCGATGGATTACCGACCCACTCGGCGGACAGTCCGGATTACGGTGGCGACCGGGGCAGCCGCGCTTGCCGTGGCGCTGCTGCCGGGTACCGCGCTGGCCCAGTCGAACGGTGACGCGAGCCAGCCGAACGGCCTCATCAAGACCGCGACGCACACTCAGGTGCGCGAGGTCCAGCCGCTCGGCGGAAGCGTGCACGCGGCGGCGCTGCCCGCGTCGAAGCAGCTCCAGTACAGCCAGCAGGTGCAGCAGAACGACCAGTGGTGCTGGGCCGCGGACGGCTCCAGCATCGAGCAGTCGCAAGGAGGCAGCGCCTCGCAGGCCCAGTTCTGCGCGGCGGGCAAGGGCACCCAGGCCGGGTACTGCCCGAACCAGGCCGCGCAGATCTACGAGATCGTGCGGGGCTTCCAGGGCACCGGGTTCTCCGCGCAGGACGCGGGCGGACCGATCAGCTACTCCTCGATCCAGAACCAGGTCAACTCCGGGATCCTGAACCTGACCGGCATCTACTGGACCTCCGGCGGCGGGCACGCCGAGGTGATCTACGGATACGACAGCTCGAACCAGTCGCTGATGGTCGGCGACCCGTGGCCGAGCTACCAGCGGTACCAGACCTGGGACTACAACCAGTACCGCAGCAACGGCCAGTTCAGGTGGAACGACACCGTCGTCAACATCAAGAAGGGCTGACCGGGCGCCATGAGTGAGATCTGCCGGAAGTTCGCCGCCGGCGCGGCGATCGCGGTCGCGGCGCTCCTGTCCGCCGGTCCCGTCGAGGCCGCCGGGGCCTCGTGGGTCGCGCCGCCGTCGGAGCAGGACGTCGCGGCCGCGGTCAAAGCCGCGGAAACGACGCGTGCGATCAGTTTCGCCACGTCGAACTTCCGGCAGGTCGGCCACACCGATCCGGGCCGGATCACCCTTGAGCACAAGGGTTTCCCGGTCTACACGCTCAATGCCGACTTCGTCACGGCGAAACCGGGGGCCCCGGCCGGGGTGCTGCGGGCGATCGCGGTGACCGCCACCGCGGCCACCGGGGCGAAAGCCACCCTCCGCGCCGCGCCCGACCAGGCCGCGCCGGGAGGCTGGTCGGTCGGGAACGTGTTGTCCGGCAACGACGAGGAGACGCTCAGCGCCCGGCTGCGCCCGGGTTCGGTGCTGCTGAACGAACCGCAGATCAACGGCTGGTACGACCTCGGCCGCGACGGCGTCGTGCTGTTGCAGGCCAGCCTTCCGCAGTCGCCGGTCGGCCAGTTCACGCCGATCGCCGAGTACCAGCAGCAGGTGCATTCCCGGTACGCGGACAAGCTGCCCGGCTCGGATTACCAGCGCGGCGGCGGGATCGGGTTCGCCCAGACCCTCCAGCGCGACACCGGACCGGCCGGTTCGCTGGTCGTCGCGCTGATCGTGGTCGGCTCCGCGGTGGCGATCGGCGGCGCGTTCGTGGCGTGGCGCTGGACGAAGCGGCGGATCAGTCCCAAATGAGATCGACCCCGGCGATGCCTACGCCGAGTTCCTCGAAGTAGGCGCTGACCGTGTTCCCCGGCCCGCAGAACAGCGGCTCGCGGACCAGCAGTTCCAGGTCTTCCCTCGGCCGGACGGTCCGCAGGCAGCGCGCGGGCAGCGCGGCCGGGTCGAAGCGCAGCCGCAGCAGGTAGGCCGACATTCGGGAGCGCACGACCCGATGGAAACTCCCCGGCCGGACCGAGGCGGCGGGACGCAGCGTGAACCCGAACGTGTGCGTCTCCCCCTCGGCGAGGCCCCGGTCGAAGAGTACCTCGAACACCATCCCCGCCGACCGCACGCTGCGGCGCACCCGCCCGACGCGGCAGCCGTCGACCGCGATGATCTCGGTCGCCGTGACGTCGCTGCCGTCCTCGTCCTGGTGCGTCACCAGGAAGCTGTCCGGGCCGGATCTTCGCGCGCGCACCACCATGGTCGACGAGATCTCCTCGGTCCGGCCTTGCGCGCCGAGCGTCAGCACGTCGACCACCGTCGCGACGTCCAGGTCCGCGTTCTCCTCGACGCCGGGCGTCCCGCTCAGCTCGTCGCGCAGTGCGAACGTCTCCGCCCAGCTCTGCTGGAGTTCCGGCAGGGACGGCCTGCGGTCGGCGTCCGCGCTCCGGTGCGGCCCGATCAGCACGACCAGGCTGTCCGGCGGAAGGTTCAGCACCGACTCCAGAGCGCGCACGACATCGAGCGACCGGGGCGCGGACGGACTCCGCAGACCACGCTGCCAGTAACTCAGCGTGGACTCGGCGACCGAAACCCCGTGCGCGGCGAGATGCGCGCGGAGCCGCGAAAGGGACAGTCCGCGCCGATCGACAGCCTCGGACAACGCACGGTGAAACGGGCCGGACCGGACTGTTCGCGCCGACCACCGGACCGCCAAGCTCTGCTGCTGCATCTGGCTTCCCCTGCTCGTGCCGAATAGCTGTTCAGCATGAGCAGTTCGTGACCGGGCAACAACCGTCCATGGTCGAGAATCGGACAAATCCCCCCACTTGCGGGGGTTCAGCTGTCCTGGAGAACCCGCCAGAAGGCGCAGCTGCTCGTCGGCCAACCGGCCGAAGAAGAGCGTCCGCGGGTCCTCGCGATGGCGGTGCCGAGCGAGGTCGGTTATCCGCATGCCGCGTCCCCCGCATGCGCCACAGCCGCTCGTGCGTCAAGAGGAACCCGCTCCACGCCTGCGGTCTCCAGCGAAATAAGCCATCGAGAACTCCGTCAACCGTTGTGCCGCAGCGGAAAGATAGGCGTCCGCACGCCGCACCACCGTCAACGTCCGATAGCAATCCGGAGCATCCAGCTCCAGCCCGACGGCTGTCTCGTCCTTGGCGGCCCGCCGGGCGACCTCCGGCACCAGCCCGATCCCCAACCCGCTCGCGATCAGCTGGCCGGTCGCGCCGGGTTCGTCGCTCTCGCAGGAGTAGTTCGGTTCCAGCCCGGCCTCGGCGAAGAGTCGGTCGGCGAGGGTGCGCGGCCAATAGCCGGGCCGGGTGGTCACCATGGGCTCGTTCGCGAGGTCCGCCATCCGCACGCGTTTGCGCCGCGCGAGCCGGTGCGTGCTGGGCACGGCGAGAATCACCTCCTCACGCAGCAGTTCCCGCGCTTGGAGGCCGGGCTGCCGCAGCGGCTGCGAGGCGAAGCACAGGTCGACCTCGCCCGCGCACAGCTGCTGCGCCATGGTTTCCGCCGACGATTGGTACAGCCGCAGTTCGATGCCGGGGTGCTCCGCGCGGAAGGCGCTCATCAGGCCGGTGAGCGTGAGCAGGGTTTCCGACGCGACGGCGACCCGGCCGTGGTCCAGACCAGCCAGGTCGACGAGTTCCTGACGGGCGTCGTCGAGTTCGCGCAGGGCCCGGTCGACGCGGCGCAGGAACGTGGTGCCGAAGTGATTGAGCCGCAGGCCCCGCCCGGCCCGTTCGAACAGCGGCACGCCGAGATCCGCCTCCAGCCGCGCGATCGCCCGGCTCAATGACGGCTGGGCGATGTGCAGCTCGGCCGCTGCCTGGCTGAGGTGGCCGCGGTAGGCGACCGCCTGGAAGTAGCGCAGGTGCAGCAGATCCATCTCATAGCTCCGAGGTCATGAATACATGGCGAACTTGGTCTTGGACGGCATGAGAACTTCAGCTTAGCGTCTGAACGGGGGAATTCTTACGCGCACTAGGGGGAACAGTGGCCGAAGCGGCCCTGACACGCGGGCGGACGTTGCTGGTGGTGCTGCGGGTCGTCGTGACGGTGCACGCCGTCGCGATCCTGGGTCAGCCGGTGTTCGCCGGACGGTATCTGATCGGCGACTACGACATGCTGGCGCTGCACGAACTCGGCGCGAACATCGTGTCGACACTCGCGCTGGTGCAGCTCGTGCCTGCCGCGCTGTACTGGTGGCGCGGCGGCGTCCAGTGGCTGTTCTGGGCGAGCCTGCTGCTGGCCGGCGGCGAGACCGCGCAGTACTTCGCCGGCCAGGCCGGTGCTCTTGACCTGCACATCCCGCTCGGCGTCGCGCTGGTCGCGATCGCGCTCGGGACACTGTTCGGCATCTGGCGGACCGGGGCTCGGCGATGAGCGGGATGTCACGCCGCCGGTTTCTCGGACTGGCGGGCGGTGCCGGAGTCGTGCTCACGGCCGGGTTCGTGACCCCGCGGTTGTTGCGCCCGGCCGCCGCTACCGGTGAGCTGCTGACCAGCGAAGTTCCGCTGCCGCGACCGTTTCAGGTTCCGTTGCCGCTGCCGCCGGTGCTGCGCCCGGTTTCCCGCGACGGTGGCGTCGACCGGTACGAGATCGTGCAGCGGGCCAGCACCGCGGAGATCCTGCCCGGACTGCGCACGCCGATCTGGGGCTACCAAGGCACCTTCCCCGGCCCGACGATCGAGTCCCGCAGTGGCCGGACCACGATCGTCCGGCACCGCAACGAACTTCCGGTCCCGACCGTCGTGCACCTGCACGGCGGACGCACGCCGCCGGAGTCCGACGGCTACGCCACCGACCTCGTCCTGCCCGCCGACGGCCGGTACCTGTCCAGCGCCGGGCACGGGCATTCGGGGATGGCCGACCCGGACGCCGTCGTGACCGCTGGCAGCCGCGAGTACACGTATCCGTTGCGGCAGAAGGCCGCGATGCTCTGGTATCACGACCACCGGATGGATTTCACCGGCCCGGCCGTATACCGCGGACTCGCCGGGCTGCACATCGTGCGCGACGCCGAGGAAGACGCACTGCCACTGCCGCGCGGCGAGCGAGAGATTCCGCTGATGATCACCGACCGCGCGTTCGCCGAAGACGGATCGATGCGATACCCGTCGCTGGATCCTTCGCTGCGAACCGTACCGGGAGTCGAAGACGCTTACGCGGCAGGCGTTCTCGGCGACGTGCTGCTGGTGAACGGCGCGCCGTGGCCGGTCGCGGAGGTGTCGGCGACCCGGTATCGCCTGCGATTCCTCAACGGTTCCAACGCTCGCCGGTACGATCTCGCCCTCAGCCCACCGCCGCCGAGCGGACCCGCGTTCACGCAGATCGGCTCGGATCAGGGTTTGCTCGACGCACCGCGCGGCCACGCGCATCTGCCGATCGCGCCCGCCGAACGGTACGACCTGGTGGTCGACTTCGGCGCTTATCCGGTCGGCACCGAGGTCACGCTGGTCAACCGTCTCGGAACCGGGACCAGCGCGCAGGTAATGCGTTTCCGTATCACGCACCGGGCGAAAGACGAGAGCCATATTCCGGCGAAACTGTCCGAAGTGGAGCGACTCGACCGTGCACAAGCGACGGTGACGCGCGAGTTCGCGTTCCGAAGTGGACAGTTCGACGGCAGGCACGGCTGGACCATCGGCGGCGAGGCCTTCATCCCGACGAAGATCGCGGCTCAGCCGAAACTCGGCGACGTCGAGATCTGGCGGTTCGTCGCGGATCTGCACCATCCGATCCACCTGCACCTGGTGCACTTCCAGGTACTTTCCCGGGACGGCAAAGATCCCGCCCCGCACGACGCGGGCCGGAAGGACACTGTGGACCTTCAGCCCGGCGAAGCGGTCGAGGTGATCGCGCGGTTCGACGGATATCGCGGGCGGTACATGTTCCATTGCCACAACGCCGAGCACGAGGACATGGGGATGATGGCCACGTTCAGGACCGTTTAGCCAGCTCGCGCCCAGGTTTTTCGCGCGCCTGCCGGTCACGAATGCGCACACCAGCAGCGGAAGCACCCCATCCGCGTCGCGGCAAACCCAGTCCGGCGCCGACGGGACCGGTCCCGGAACGTCCGTGAAGGACCGGCCACGGGGCTAGGCGGGTGCGGGTGCGGCCAGCCGATACCCGGCTCCGGCGACTGTCTCGATCACCGGCGGCGAACCCAGCTTCCGCCGCAACGTCATCACCGTGACCCGCACTGTGTTGGTGAACGGGTCCGTGTGCTCGTCCCAGGCCTTTTCCAGCAGCTGCTCCGCGCTCACCACCGTCCCGCCGGCTCGCATCAGCACCTCCAGCACCGCGAACTCCTTCGGCGACAACGGCAGGAACCGGCCGTCCCGGGACGCCTGGTGCCGGGGCAAATCCAGCACCAGACCGGCCGCCTCCAGCACCGGCGGCAGCGCCGGACGCGCCCGGCGGGCCAGCGCGTGCACCCGGGCGACCAGTTCCGCGAAGACGAACGGCTTGGTCAGGTAATCATCCGCGCCGAGGTTCAGGCCTTCGATACGGTCGGTGACGTCGGCGGCCGAGGTGAGCATGAGGACCCGGGTCTCGCCGCCTGCCTGGACGATCGCCGCGCAGACCTCGTCCCCGTGGACGGTCGGCAGGTCCCGGTCCAGCACGACCACGTCGTAGGAGTGCACGGCGACGCGTTCGAGAGCCTCGTCGCCGTCGTAACAGACGTCCACCGCGATGGAATAGCGGCGCAAGCCCTCGGCGATCGAATCCGCCAGGAGCGGTTCGTCCTCGACAATCAGTACCCGCATTCGATCATCATGCCTTGACCCGAGATAAAGGCGAGATAAGGATCAAGCGGGCAACCGCACCTCCACAGTCAGCCCGCCGTTCGGATTCGCCCGCGCGCAGACGTCCCCGCCGTGCGCGCGGGCGACGGAACGCACAATCGACAGCCCCAGTCCGGAGTGCTCCGCCGCGCCGGTGCGATCGGGTTTTCCCCGCCGGAAGGGTTCGAACAAGCCCGCGACCTCCCGTTCGTCCACATTAGACCCGGAGTTGCGCACACTCAGCGCGGGTGTCGCACCGATGGTGATCGACACCCAGCCGTCCGGGATGTTGTAGCTGATCGCGTTGCTCACCAGGTTCAGCACCAGGCGTTCGAGCAGCACGGCATCACCGATCACCGTCCGCGCGCGCAGCCGGGTCTCCACCGTCACGCCAGCCTCTTTGGCTTGTGCGGCAGTGAGTTTCACTACGGCACGGACCACTTTGTCCAGTCGCACCGGTGCCCGTGCACTCAGGCCGCGATCACTGCGCGCGAGCACCAGCAATCCTTCGATCAGCCGTTCACTGCGTTCGTTGGTCCGCAGCAAATGCGCGCCCAGTTTGGTCAGCACGGGACCGGCTTCGGGATTCTCCAAAGCGACTTCGATCAGCGTCCGCTGCACCGCGAGCGGCGTGCGCAACTCGTGCGAAGCGTTGGCTACAAACCGTTTCTGGCTGTCGAACGAACCGGCGAGACGGTCCAGCATGCTGTCGAAAGTGTCGGCGAGTTCCTTCAGTTCGTCGCGCGGGCCGTCCAGGTTGATCCGCTGATCGAGTTTCCCGGCTTCGAGCCGCCGCGCGGTCGAGGTGATCGTGTGCAACGGCCGCAGTGCGCGTCCGGCCATGAACCAGCCGAACAGCAACGCCAGCGCCGCGGTGACCACCAGCGCGACGGCCGACGCGAGGACCAAAGCGGACATTGTGGAGCTGCGGTAATCGGTGAGCACGACTGTCGCCACTCTCTCCGCCGACGCAGGGACAGCCTGCACTGGGAGTGTCGTCGCCTCCGCCGGGACCGACTCGACGTCGGCGGCGACCTGGCTCAGCTTCAATGAGGCGTCGTCGCCGAGATATTGCGCGGGCGCGGGCAGTTCGTTGCTGACCACGAGGTAGGTCACCACCACCAGCACGAGCCCGGCCAGCAGGAAGAACCCGCCGTGCAGCGCGGTGAGCCGGGTCCGCACGGACAGCCGCAGCGGCCCCCGGCGCGGGCCGGCGCTCTTCTCGGCCAAGGGATCCTCCCAGGTCGTGGCTGCCGGCAGTCTGCCGGATCCGGGCATAAGGAGAGGATAAACAAGATCGCTTAACGGGCCTGTATCGCCGCGTCGGTACTACTGGGCCACCGGCGGGAACGACCCGCCCGAGCGAAGGAGAATCCCGATGCGGAAAGCACGTCTGGCGGCCGTCGGAGCCGGACTGGCGCTGGCGCTGCTCACCGGGTGCTCGTCCGGGGACACCGCGCCGCAGGTGCCCTCGATCTCCAGCCCGAAGGCAAGCCCGGAGCAGGACGCCGCCGCGGGAAAAGCTGATCCCGCCGCGGACCGGGACGCGATGCGCGCCTACGCGAAATGCATGCGTGAGCACGGTGTCGACACACCGGATCCGGGTGAAAACGAAGCCCCGACCATCAACTTCTCCAACGATCCCAAGACCATGGCGGCGCTCGAAGCCTGCAAGAAGCTGCTGCCGGGCGGCGGAATGCCGAAGAAGCTGACGCCGGAGGAACTGGACAAGGCCCGCAAGGAAGCCAAATGCATGCGTGACCACGGCGTCGACCTGCCGGATCCGGACGCGAACGGCGGTGCGCGGGCGCTGCCGATGAAGGACGACGGGACCACATTCGAGGAAGCGCTCAAGGCGTGCGGAATGGGAATGGCCGGAAAGTGACCGGGAAACGAGGACGCTGGTTCATCGCCGCGGGAGCGACTGCCGTCGTGCTCGGCACGACCTCGGCCGTCGTGCTGACCCACGTCGCTTCCGGCGGCGAACCGGCCGCGGCGGCGAAGCCGGTGGCGACCGCCGAAGTGACCAAATCGGACTTGAAAGCGGAGGAGAACGCGACCGGGAAACTCGGCTACGGCAAGGAATCCGCACTGAGCGGGAAGAAAAACGGCACCGTGACCTGGCTGCCCGGCCGGGGCGACGTGCTCGGCTGCGGCAGCACGGCCTACACAGTGGACGCCAAGCCGGTGCCGCTGTTCTACGGAAGTCTGCCGTTCTACCGCGTGCTGAACGGCGGCGTGGACAAGGGACCGGACGTCAAAGAGCTTGAGGAGAACCTGAAAGCGCTGGGATACGGCGGTTTCGGCAGTCCGGACGAGAAGTTCACCTCCGCGACCGCTGCCGCGCTCAAGCGGTGGCAGAAATCGCTCGGCCTCGCGCAGACCGGATCGTTCGATCCGGCCGACGTCGTGCTGGCTCCCGGCGAGATCCGGGTGTCGTCGGTGACCGGTCAGCTCGGCGGCCCCGGCGCGGGCGAGGTTTTCAAGTACACCGGCACGGCACGCGTCGTGGAGGCCGAATTGGACGCGACCAAGCAGAGCGTCGCGGTCAAGGGCTCGAAGGTGTCCGTCTCGCTCAATGGCCGCACGCTGACCGGCACTGTCACCGACGTCGGCGACACCGCCGCGGAGGACAAGGAAACCGGCAAGGCCAAGGTCACCGTCCAGATCCGGATGGCCGACCCGGCCGCCGCCGGAGACGTCGCCGACGTTCCGGTCTCGGTGCGGTTCACCAAAGAGGTCCACCAGGACGTCCTGGTGGTCCCGGTCGGCGCGCTGGTCGCGCTCGCCGAGGGCGGATACGCGGTCGAAATCGACGAGCAGGGCAAGCGGCGGCTGGTCAGCGTCGAGACCGGGTTGTTCTCCGGCGGCCAGGTCGAGGTCACGGCCACCGGTCTGCACGCGGGCCAGCGGGTGGTGACCACGTCATGATCCCCGTGCTGGCCGCGTATCGGGTGTCGCGCACCTACGGCGGGAACGTGCCCGCGCTGCGGAGTGTCTCACTGTCCTTTTCGGACGGGGAAATGGCGGCGATCGTCGGACCGTCCGGTTCGGGCAAATCCACGCTGCTGCAACTGATGGGCACCCTCGACCGGCCGACCGAAGGCCGGATCGAAATCCGGGGCCACGACGTCGCACAACTGTCCGACCGCAAACTCGCCGCGCTGCGCTCGCGGTGGATCGGGTTCGTGTTCCAGCAGTTCTTCCTGGACGACGGCGAAACCGCGGTAAACAACGTGTGCGGCGGCCTGCTGTACAGCGGAGTCCCGAAACGGAAACGGCGGACGCGGGCGTTGGAGGCGCTCGACCGGGTCGGGCTCGGGCATCGCGCCGGACACCTGCCAGGCGAACTGTCCGGCGGCGAACGGCAGCGGGTCGCGATCGCGCGGGCGGTGGTGAACACGCCGCCGATCCTGCTCGCCGACGAGCCGACCGGGAACCTCGACACCGGCAACGGCGCGGCGGTGCTGTCCTTGCTCGCGGAACTCAACGCCGGCGGCACCACGGTCGTGCTCATCACGCACGACCGGGAGATCGCCGCCGGAATGCCGCGGCGGATCGAGATCCTCGACGGGGAACTGCGCCTCGACACCGGCGCGGCCGACCTGGCGGGAGCGCCGCGATGAGCGCACCTGCCCCGCCCAGCCCGAACCGGCTCGGTCCCGCCGATCTGCTTTCCCTTGGCGCGCACGGAATGCGCACTCGCCCGCTGCGCGCGATGCTGTCCGCACTCGGCATCGCCATCGGCGTCGCCGCGATGGTCGCGGTACTGGCCATCCCGGCGTCGGCGGACCAAGCGCTGCAGGACAAGCTCGCCGCGATGGGCACCAACCTGCTCCGCGCCGAAGCCGGGCAGACCCTCATGGGCGGCTCGGCGAAGCTGCCGGACTCGGCGGTCCCGATGGTGCGGCGGATCGCGCCGGTCGAGGGCGCGGTGGAGGTCGGCAAGGTCAACGCCAAGGTGTACCGCAACGACCGGGTCGGCAAGGACGATTCGGCAGGCGTCTCGGTGTTCGCCGCGCGGCCGGATCTGCTGCCGGTGCTCGGCGGAAAGGTCCGCACCGGGACGTTCCTCAGCCCGGCGAACCAGCGCTTCCCGGCGGTCGTGCTCGGCTCGGAAGCGGCTTCGCGACTCGGCATCGACCACCTCGGCCCGGCGCGGCCACCGCAGGTCCTGATCGGCTCGTCGTGGTTCAGCGTAGTCGGGATTCTCGCCCCGATGCCGCTCGCGCCGGAGGTCGAACGGTCGGTGCTGATCGGCTGGGACGTCGCCGAACAGGTCTTCGGCTTCGACGGCCATCCGAGCACGGTGTACCTGCGCGCGAGGGAATCGCAGGTCAGCGCGGTCCGGTCGGTGCTCGCCGCGACGATCAACCCGGCCGCGCCGAACGAGGTAGCGGTCGACCGGCCCTCCGACGCGCTCGCCGCGCGGCAGCTGACGAAGAACACCTACGGCGCGTTGTTCCTCGGCCTCGGCGGGGTGGCGTTGCTGGTCGGCGGCGTCGGCGTGGCGAACACGATGGTGATCTCGGTGCTCGAACGACGGCGGGAGATCGGATTGCGGCGCGCGCTCGGGGCGACCAGAGGCCAGATCCGCGGGCAGTTCCTCGCCGAATCGGTGCTGCTGTCCGGATTGGGCGGGCTCGTCGGGGTGGTGCTCGGGGTCGGCGCGACGGCGGGCTATGCGCTCAGCCAGGGCTGGCCCGCGGTGCTGCCGCCGGTCGCGCTGGCGGGCGGAGTGGCGGTTTCGGCCGCGGTCGGCGCGATCGCCGGGGCGTATCCGGCGATGCGGGCCGCGCGGCTTCCCCCTGCTCAAGCACTGGCCTGACCCCGTTGACGGCCCGCAGGACCGGACCGCGTGAACGCCAGCCGGTCGTGCGGGCAATCATCAACACTGGACTCCCGTCTAGTGCTATCGTGCAACTAAGGTTACAAGCACTAACGTTCGATTAAGTCCTTAACTGATGCTGGGCTGTCGAGGTACCGCAGGCACTACCGCGTCCCGGCAGTGCGGGGGATCGGCCCCGCGCGCCGGACCGCGGATCCTCGGCCCAGCGGAGGATGCGGCGCGGCCGCCGGGAACGACTGGTCTGTGAGCTGACATGAGCGCATTGCCCGAACGAGTGGCGATCATCGCCAACGACCCGATCAGCGGCGAAGGAGCCGCCGCCTACCTGCGCGGCACGCCCCGCTACGCCGTGATGGCTGCCGGCGAGGTCCCGCGCGCGGACGTCCTGCTCGTGATCGTGCCGGAGGTCCGCGAGAAAACCCTGGCCGACCTGGCGCGGATCCGCCGGACCGCGCTCGTCGCGGAGGTGCGCGCGGTGCTGGTCACCGACCGGATCGAGAAGGCCGAACTGGGCAGGCTCGGCGGATTCGGCCTGTCCGCGGTGCTGTACCGCGGTTCCGCGACGCGCGAGAAAATCCTGCACGCACTGGCCGCCCGGGTGCCGTCGGCCGAACCGGAAGACACCCGCGCGACGAGGCTGACGCACGAGTTCCGCACCAGCGAGGGCGAAGCCCGCTACCCTCGGGGCTTCCTCGACCGGCACCGGCTGCAGAGCCGCGAGGTGGAGATCCTCGGCCTGCTCGCGGACGGCTTCGGCACGGTCGAAATCGCCGACCGGATGGCGTATTCGGAGCGGACGATCAAAAACATCATCAGCACGCTGCTGGTCCGGTTCGATCTGCGGAACCGCTCGCACGCGGTCGCCTACGCGCTGCGGACCGGCATCATCTGAACGGCCGCACCGGGAGCCCCGGGCCTTCGCGGGCCGCCCGCCTCAGATCGCGCCGTTCCGGAGTGCGCAGGCGACCGCGTGCGTCCGGTTGCGCAACTCCAGACGCTGCGACAGGTCGTGGATGACGTTCTTCACCGCGCGTTCGGAGAAGGTGGTTTTCTCCGCGGTTTCCGCCGTGTCGAGGCCTTCGGCCAGCCGGCGCAGCACGTCGATTTCCCGTTGGGTCAAGCCGGAACTGTGCTTCGGACGGGTTCGATCGGGCGGCGGAAGTGGCTGAGCAGCGCGCCGCGGGCACCCTGGAGCGGCTGATGACGTTGGCGCTGGGGAAATTCCACCTGCTCGCCGGGTATGGGCCGGTCGCGGCGTGGTCGCCGGGTAGTTCGTGCTGCCGCTGTCCTACGCCGTCGTACGCCTTAAAGCCGCCTCATAAGCCGCGCGGTTGCGGTTGAGCCATTTCGCGAAGTACTGATCGGACTGGGTGTAGACATATCCCGGCGGGACGAACAAGACAGCGAAGACCACGAACCCACCGATCCCGATGATCGCCAGCTTCAACTCAGCGTCCGGCGGCGGGGAGGACATAAAGGACAGTCCACAAACGACAGCAGCCAAGCAACCCATCCCCACCGCGGCACTGAAAGCGCCACGCACGTTCCCCGGCGTACGACCAGCAGACGGATGCGCACCCGGGCTCAACGCACGCTCGGTCGCGGGCCTGCTCCGCCAGCTCAAGACTCCGCCGAGCCACAGCACCGCGAAGAAGACACCGCCGCCCGCCAAACTGAACCCTCCCGCCGCGGAATGGGCCAGCACTCCGACCAAAAGCCCGCTGAAGCCGAAGAGCGCGGCGAGGCTGGCCGTCATCACCCGGTATACCCGACGCATGGTGACGATCGCCTGCAGCCGCGTCGTGTAGTCGCGCCGCCGCTGTTCGGGAGTGTCCGCGACCGCGCGGACCTGGTGTCCGCTCACGGCTTCCGAACGAAACCGGCCGCGCGGAGCCGCTTCGTTTCGCGAACGTCGATGCTCGTGCGGGCTCCGTTCGTCACGGTGACGTCGCCGTTGAGGACCCCGAGCGCGATGATCACGAAGCCGAGCGTGCGGATCAGCATCGCCCAGCCCGCCTTGCCGAGCCCGATCCGGCCGCCGTCGCGAAGCCGGACGAGGCGGATGCCGGTGAACAACGCGCCGAGGCCGCGTCCGTTGCCGTAGAACCAGCCGTACAGCAGCGGCAGCACAAACAGTCCCACTATCCCGATCACACTCGCGCCGACCGCGGCGTCGACGCTGTGCGACTTGAAGTAGTACGTCACCGCCGCAGCCACCGACAAACCGGTGACCAGGAGGAAGTCGACCAGCCAGGCCCAGATCGTGGAAGCGGTGCGCGCCTCGACGTACAGCTCGCCGTTCTCGAACTCGCGAATCCGAGCCGCCGCGCCGTTGCCGAGAACGGGTTCGGCCTGCGTGCGGAGGCTGACCATGACCTCTTGCTGAGTGTTCACGCCATCCTCGACGCCGATCGGGGGCTGGAGGTTCCCTCGACCGGCGCGCATCACCCTGACACGGGGGGCGCAGCAACTCGCCCCAGCCGCTTTCGCGGGGTGATCGTGAAATTGTCCAGCACCTACAGTCACCGGCTCGGCCAGGTCCGCACCCTCGACGACGGTGTCGAACTGCGCTGAGACCCGGCGGCAAGCCTCAAGCGAAGCTGTAATCCTCCACCGGGAATCGTGCCGCCTCCCGGTGGGCGCTGATCGTCGATGTCGGCCGGAGCAGGGTCGCCTCGCCGTGCTGGTTGAAGTAGTAGCTGTTGGCCGTCGCGCACTGGCCGAGCGCGAACACCGAGTGCCCGACCTTGTGCTTCATCCGGTCGAGGAACTCGTCGTTCGCCCGCTGGGTCACCTCGAACACGTCCGAACCGCGGGCGCGCATCCCCTTGAACAGCCGGTCGAGGTGCTTCATCTGGCATTCGATGGTCGTGAAATACGACAGGCCGCTGTAGGAATACGGGCTGTTGAGCGAAACCAGGTTCGGGAACCCGGGCACGGTCACGCCCTCGTAGGCCTGGAACCGGTTGTCGCGCCACCACTTCCCGAGGTTCTTGCCGTCGCGGCCGATGATCTCGATCGCCGGGAAGTTCACGTCCCACAGGTTGAAGCCGGTGGCCAGCACGAGCGTGTCGATCTCGGTGCGCTTGCCGTCCGCGGTGACGATCCCGGTCTCGTCGATCCGTTCGATGCTGGTGGTTTCGAGGTGCACGTGCGGGCGGGTGAAGGCCGGGAAGTAGTCGTTGGAGAACGTCGGCCGTTTGCAGCCGAAGGAGTAGTCCGGCGTCAGCTTGCGGCGCAGTACGGGGTCGCGGACCTGGCGGTACAGATGCGCGCGGCACCAGCGTTCGGCGATCCGGTTGGCACCGCGGAACTGCCGGTACTGGACGACGCCGGAGATCATCATCAGCTCCAGCACCGAACTGCCCGCCAGCCGCACCGCGCGCTGTACCAGTGGCAGCTTCGCGAACGCCTGCTGCAGCGGCTTCGGCACGGCGTAGTCCGGCTTCGGGCTGACCCAGATCGGCGTGCGCTGGTAAACGGTCAGCTCCCCGGCGACCTTGGCGATCTCCGGGATGAGCTGCACGGCCGTCGCGCCGGTGCCGATCACCGCGGCACGCTTTCCGGCAAGGTCGTAGCTGTCGTCCCACTTGGTGGTGTGGATGACCTTGCCCGCGAACCGGTCGATGCCCTCGATGTCCGGCATCTTCGGCTGCGACAGGAAGCCGGTGGCGGTGAGCAGGTACTTCGCGGTGACCGTCTCGCCGCCTTCGATGCTGACCCGCCAGCTGGAGCCGTCCCAGGTCGCGCCGGTCACGACGGCGCCGAAGCGCATCGAGGCGCGCAGACCGTACTTGTCGGCGACGTGCTCGGCGTACTTCTTCAGCTCCGCGCCCGGCGCGAACAGCCGCGACCAGTACGGATTGGGTTCGAACGAGTAGGAGTAGGTGGACGACGGGATGTCGACGGCCAGCCCCGGATACCGGTTCACGTGCCAGGTCCCGCCGAGGTCGTCCTCGCGATCGAGAATCAGCAGGTCGCGGTAGCCGAGGCGGCGGAGCTGGATGGCCGCCCCCATGCCGCCGAAGCCCGCGCCGACGATGACTGCGTCGTACTGCGCGTCCATGTCCGACCTCTCGTTCGGAACTACTTGTCAGTAACGGAACGGTATGTCACTTCAGCGGACTTGGCAATACACTGCAATGCGTGACAGCCCAGGAGAGCCCCCGCACCACCCGAGCCGAGCGCAAGAAGCAGGAACTGCGCCGCGAGATCATCGACGCGGCGTTCGACTGCTTCGCCGACCTCGGCTACCACGCCACGGGCATCTCCGACATCGCCACGAAGCTCGGCATCGGGCACGGCACCTTCTACCGCTACTTCCAGAACAAGCGCGACATCGTCGACCACGTCATCGACGACCTGGTCGCCCGCATCGTCACCGCGCTCACCGCGGAGAACGCGCCGGACGCGGTGTCCACTTTGGACGCCTACCGCGAGCAGACCGCCCGGATCGGCGACGCGCTGGCACAGATCTTCGGCGAGGACCCGCGCGTCCCGAGGCTGCTGCTGTTCGAGGCCGCCGGTATCGACAAAGCGATGGCAGCGCGCGTACTCGACTTCTTCGAACTGGCCACCGAGCTGACCGCGGCATATCTGTCGCATGGCGTGGAGCTCGGATACCTGCGCGCGGATCTCGACATCGAAAACAGCGCGCGGGCGATCAACGGCATGATCCTGGCGTCGGCGATCGCCTCGCTGCGCAACCCGGATCCCGAGGAGCAACGCCGGGTGAGCGAGGCCGTGCGGCGGATGATGTACGACGGGATCGCGGCTAGGCGGGAGTGATCTCGGTCAGCTTGTCGGGGTTGCGCACGAAACACAGCGTCGACACACCCGCATCGCCCGCCCGGACGGTGACCGTGGTCGTCGCCTTGCCGTCCTGAAGGAAGACCGCACCAGCGCCGCCGTTGATGATCGCTGGCACGATCGTGACCTCCTCCATCGTCGAGATCCCGATAAGGAACTGCGCGATCCGGTCCCGGCCGAACAACGGCTTGCGTGCGGCCATGGCTTTGCCGCCGCCGTCGGAGTACAGCACCGCGTCCGGCGCGATCAACGCGGCCACCCTGCCGATCTCACCGGACAGCACCGCCTCGGCGAGCGTCGCCAGCGCCTCGGCGTCACGATTCCCCTGATCCGGCAAGGAATCCCCGATCGCCGAGGTCACCGCCCGTTGCGCGCGCGAGACGAGTTGCCGGGCCGCCGCGGGCGTCGTCTCCAGTACTTCGGCGACCGACGGGTAGTCGACGTCGAGCACCTTGCGCAGGACATAGGCCGCGGCCTGCTCCGGGGTCAACGTGCTGAGCACGAAGTCGAGCGCCTGGCCAAGACCGTCGCGATGCAGCACTTCCCACTCCGGCGAATCCCCCTCGACCACCGGATCCGGCAGCCACGGACCGGGGTAGTTCTCCCGGCGGCGCCGCTGCGCGCGGACCGCGTTGAGCGCCAGCCGCGAGACCATCACCGACAGAAACGCGTGCGGCGTGCGGACCGTTTCGAGGTCCACCCGGGACCAGGTCTCCCACGCGTCCTGCACGACGTCCTCCGCGTCGTAACGCGATCCGGTGATGTGGAAAGCGGCGGCGAGCATCGTCGGCCGATGCGCGGTGAAGACGTCGCCGTGCTCCATGCTGGCCAAGTCTAGGCACCGGCCGGCCACGAGTACCGGCCCGCACGGTCCCGTTCCTGGCTCAGCCACCGCACGGTCATCCGGCAGATCGTCTCCTTGACGAGCCCGCCTGCCCGCCCGTCGATCGCGATCGCGCGCTCGGTGTCGTCCGGGTGCAGGAACTGGACGCGCCCGCGCCCGCTGCCGAGATCGGTGCACTGGAGCACGTAGCCCATCCGGAACGGTTTCCCGGCTCGTCCTTCGCGGCGCGCGGTGATGACGTCGGCGACGTGCGCCCCCATCGGCAACGCCGTCGCGCACGCGGCGCGGAAGGAGCTGTGCACAGCGTCGCCCGCGCCGAGGATGTTCGGGTGTCCGGGGACGGTCAGCTGCTCGTCCACCAGCAACCGGCCGAGGTCGTCGACCGGCAGTCCCGAATCGGCGGCGAGACTCGGCACGGTGAACCCGGTCGTGTCCACGACGAGCCCGTCGATTCCGGCCGGATCGACGCGCCTGCCGAGTTCGATCTCGACCCCTTGTCTGGCGAGAAACCGCAGATGCGCCTGGATCGCGCGCCGGTCCGGGGCGGTAGAGACCAGCTTGACCGCGCGCCCGGCCTCGCGCAGCGCCCCGGCCAGCTCGACGCCGGTCAGGCCCGCGCCCACGATGGTGACCGGAGCGTCCGGTGCCTCGGCGAGGGCGGTGCGGAGCCGCTCGGTCTCCTCCTCGGAGACGATCCGGCAGGCGCCGTTCCGGTCGCTGGTCCCGGATCCGACCGCGTAGACGAGGGTGTCGTAGGGCAGGTTCTCGCCAGCCGCCAGCTGGATCTTGTCGTCGCCGATCTCGGTCGCGGTGTCCTGGACGACCTCCACGGCGGGGTTCAGCACGGTCTGAAGATCGAGCCGGGCGTTCTCCCGGAGACCGGTGGCCACGCGATGGAGCCGGATTCGCTCGACGAACCACGCGTTCGGCGTGACCAGCACCACTTCTTCGCCGCGCCCGGCGAGCCGGTTCGCGGCCATGACCCCGGCGTATCCCGCGCCGAGCACTGTCGTCGTCATGCTGTCCTCCTCCGCTTTCGGGGTTTTCAGCGGATGGACACCGGTCGCGGGAAATCTGTGACAGCCGGGTTCAGCCGCGGCGGGACAGGTAGGTGCCGCTGGGGTCGTCTCGGTAACTTCCGAACGGCGCGCATGGGGTGAAGCCCGCTCGGGTGTACAAAGCACGGGCCGGGGCGAAGAAGTCCATGCTGCCGGTTTCCAGGGAGATGCGTTCGATGCCGCGGTCTTTGGCGTCCTGGAACAGGTGATCCAGGAGCGTGCGAGCGATGCCTCGCCCGCGTCGCACGGGGTCGGTGCGCATGCTTTTCAGTTCCTCATGCCGTGGTTCCAGCGCGGCCAGGGCTGCGGTGCCGACGATGCGCTGGTCGTCAAGGACAGTCCAGAGCCGGACGTGCGGACGCTGGAGTGCGGCCAGGTCGAGAGCGTGCCGGCTTTCGGGCGGGGCGGTGGGGGCCAGTTCGTCCAGGTGAGACTGGAGGAAGGCCCGGAGTCGCGGGTCCGCGAAGTCGGCTCGCTCGATCAGCAGAGGCATGGCCCCAGGCTGCCCGGCGGATGTTTCGCGGTTGTTAGCGCCCGATGTGGCGTTGAGCGCACCCAACGCCACATCGGAGCGGCCTACAGTGCCAACCGCGGCCAGGAAGCCGTGTCGCGCAACAACTGCCGGTCGTGCGTGGCCACCACCACCGCGGCCGGAGTCGAGTGCAGGGCTTCGGTCAGCTCGTCGACCAGCGTCGCGGACAGATGGTTCGTCGGCTCGTCCAGCAACAGCACCTGCGGGCGCGCGGCCAGCACCAGCGCCAGATCCAGCCGCCGCCGGGCTCCGGTCGACAGCTCGGCGATCGGGCGGTGGCGGTCGTATCCGCTGAGCAAGCCCAGCTCGGCCGGGCCCGGGAACCGTTGTTCGAGCAGTTCGGCGGCCGTGCGCCGGGCAGGCAGGTCGGATTCCTGGCCCAGCCAGCCGATCCGCACCGACCGGGCGCGGGTGACCGTGCCCGACGTCGGCTCCAGCGTCCCGGCCAGAACCGCCAGCAGCGTCGACTTTCCCGCCCCGTTCCGGCCGGTGACCACGAGCCGGTCCGCGCCGCCGAGGGTCAGGTCGACCGGGTGGTCCAGTCGTCCGGCGACGGTCACCCCGGCCGCTCGCAGCGCGACAGTTCCTTGGTGCCGCGGCAGTTCCGGCATGGCGAACCGCGCCGGTGGCGGCGGAACGGCCACGACGTGCGCGCTCAACTCCTCCTGCCGCCGGTGCACGGCGCGGACCAGGCCGGGTGCCCGGGTCGCGCGGGTGTGCTTGCCATGGCCCTTTTCCGGACGCCAGTTGTCGCGCAATCGGTTCTGTGCGGCGGAAAGGTCGTCCGCGAGACGTCGCCGTTCCGCGAGTTGCCCGGCGTGCAGCGCCTCCCATCGAGCCCGTTCAGCCTGCCGGGCCTCGACGTACGCCGGATAGCCACCGCCGTAGGCGCGCGGACGGCCGTCGCTCGACGGGTCGAGGTCCAGCACGGACGTGGCGACGTCGGCGAGCAACGCGCGATCGTGGCTCACCAGCACCACCACGCCCGGGTACGCGCGCAGCCGTTCGGTGAGGTGCGCGAGACCGGACGCGTCGAGGTGGTTGGTCGGCTCGTCCAGCAGCAGCACGGAATGCCCCGCGCCGAGCAGGCACGCCAGCCGGACCCGATGCCGCTGCCCGACCGACAACGTGCCGAGCGGACGGCTCCGGTCCTCGACCGCGTTCAGCGCGGCCAGCGAAACCTCGACCCGCCGGTCCGCGTCCCACGCGTCGAGCGTTTCGGCGGCCGAGAGCGCGGCGGCAAAGGCGTCGTCCGCACCGGGCTGTCCCTCGGCGAGCGCGGTTGTCGCGGCTGCCAAGCAGGCCAACGCAGTGCGCGCGGCCGCCAGCTCAAGATCGATCAGATCACCGACGGTTTCCTGTTCTCCCAAGGGTATCTGCTGGTCGGCCATCCCGATCGTGCCCGCGCGGCGAACCTCGCCGCGATCGACCGGCTGGGTCCCGGCCAGCACGCGCAACAGGGTGGTCTTGCCGCGCCCGTTCTCGCCGACAATGGCGACCCGGTCGCCGGCCGCCGCGACCAGATCGACCCCGGCGAGCACCGGAGCACCGCCGAAGGCGACGTGGACGTCGGACAGCCGGACATGCGCCGTGCGCACGAGCACAGGCGAAAGCGGAGATGTCATGAGGGAAATGCCTCCGATGAACAGTGATCAGCAACAAGGACGAGGGCCGGTGCCGCGAACGCGCGCGGTACCGGTGGAGGCGGTGATCCCTCAGAGGTAGAGCTGGTGCTGTATCACGGTCACCAGGGTAAAGGTCTTCCCGGCGGCGCGCATCCGAATTTCACGCCGTGAGGGACGCGAGCTTCGCCGCGGTGCCGGAATCCGCGGGCAAGCAGGTGAACAGCTTCCGGCCGGATTCGTCCATAGTGGACAGCTTCACGTAGTCGAAGGCAAGGACGCCCGCCCGCGGATGGTCGAAAACTCTCCGGTTGCCCGCGAACGGCGCGACGTCGTGCGCGGCCCACCATTCGCCGAACTCCGGACTGGCCTCGCGCAGCGTCCGCACCAGCCCGGCCGCACGCGGATCCTCGGCCCGATGCGCGACGTCGGCGCGGTACTGCGCGAGGAGGTTCCGGGCCTGCCCGGGCCAATCGACCAGCAGCGCACGGACCCGCGGCACGGCGAACACCAGCCACAGCAGGTTCCGCTCCCCGGCAGGCAGCAGCGCCGGATCGCCGATCAGCGCGGCCTCGGTCCGGTTCCACGCCACGAAGTCCCAGTGCGCGTCGAGCACGTACGCCGGGTTCGGGTCCAATGCGTCGACCATGCCCTGCAGCACCTGCGGCGAAGATGTCGGCTCGCCGTCGGCCGGCGGTTCCTCGGCGAGGGCGAAGAGATGCTGCCGTTCGGTCCCGGAAAGCCGGAGCTCCCTGGCGAGGCTCGCCAGCACCTGCCTGCTGACAGTGATGTCCCGCGCCTGTTCGAGCCACGTGTACCAGGTGACGCTGACCCCTGCCAGCTGAGCGAGTTCCTCGCGGCGCAGGCCCGGCGCGCGCCGGCGCGGCCCCGCCGGAAGACCGACCTCCGCGGGGGTGAGCCGATCGCGCCGCGAACGCAGGAAGTCCGCGAGAGCGCGGCGGCGCGACGCGGACCCCATGCGTTCCTCCCCGGTCCTGGTAGTGGCGATACCAGCATATTCGCCCGCTACCACCGCGTCCGGCCCGCTGCCGACGATCAAGACATGCACCCCGCTCCTCCGCCTTGGCGCACACTCGCAATCCTGTTCACCGGCGTTTTCATGGCGGTGCTCGACACGTTCATCGTGTTCGTCGCAGCACCGGCCATCCGGACCGATCTCGGCGCCTCGCCCGCCGAACTCCAGTTTCTGCTCGCCGGTTACCAGCTCGCGTATGCCGTGGCGCTCGTCACGTTCGCCCGGCTCGGCGACCGCTACGGCCGCAAACCGGTGTTCCTGGCCGGGCTGCTGGTGTTCTCCCTGTCGTCGGCCGCGTGCGCCGCCGCACCGGACGCGGGCTGGCTGGTCGCCGCGAGGTTCGTCCAAGGACTCGGAGCCGCGGCGATGTTCCCGCAGGTGCTCGCGATGATCCACGTCGTGGTTCCCGGCCCGCACCGGCCGAGGGCGTTCGCCGTGCTCGGCGCGGTCATCGGGCTGTCCGGCGTCACCGGCCAGCTCCTGGGCGGGGTGCTTGTGACCGCGAACCTTTTCGGCAGCCCGTGGCGGCCGATCTTCTGGGTCAACGTCCCCCTCGGACTGATCACCCTCGCTCTCGCCGCGCGCTTCCTGCCCCGGACCCGGCCGAACGGTGCCGCGCGGCTGGACCTTCGCGGCACCGCGGTGCTGACCGTCGCACTCTCCCTGCTCGTCGTACCGCTCGTCGTCGGGCGGGAAGCGGGCTGGCCGCTGTGGTCCTGGTGCAGCCTCGCCTGCGGCGGACTCGCGATGGCGGTCTTCGCCGCCGTCGAACGCCGCGTACCCGCGCCACTGGTCCGGCCAGGATTGGTGCGGCAGCGCGAATTCAGGCTCGGCATGTGCCTCGTGCTGCTCACCTACGCCGGGATCAACTCGTTCTTCCTCGTGCTTTCGCTTGCCCTGCAAGACGGTCTGGGCCTCAGCCCGCTCGCCGCCGCGCTGACGTACCTGCCGTTCGCCGCCGCCTTCCTCTCGATGAGTCTCCTCGGCAGCCGCGTGGGCCGAGCCCCGCTGGCCGGCGCGGCGACCGCAGGCGCCGGCTATGCCGTCCTGATCACGCTGTCGGCCACTCTCGGCACCGGCTGGTCGTTCGTTCCCGCGCTGCTCCTCATCGGCGCGGGCCAGGGCCTCCTCGTGCCGCCGCTGCTGAACCACGTCCTGTCCGCCGTCCCCCGCGCCGACGCCGGGACGGCTTCCGGCGTGCTGGCGACTGGTCAGCAAATCGGCGGAGCATTGGGGGTCGCGGTGGTCGGCGCGGTCTACTACTCCGCGCTCGACGGGTCGCCGCTGCACGCGCTCGCGCTGGCGTGCGGCGGGATTCTGGCTCTCACCGCCGGTGCGATCGCGGTTCTGCGGCTGCTGCCGCGGAATTGACGTGGGTTCGCCGCCAGCACGATCGGCAACGGCCGTTCAGCAACTCGGCCAACGGCCAGTGCGCCGCACCGACCTTGTCGCGAATCCCCTGGTCGGTCCGTGATAGCCAGCCGGACGACCCTCGCCACCTCGCGCAGCACCGCGAAGTACCCGGGCATGTCGGCGTGCACCAGCATCCGAGACGACCGCATCGACGCTGCGGTCCCGAACCGGCAACCGCGCGGCGTCGGCCTGGGCGATCGGCAGCCGGGCGCGGAGCATCCCGCTGGACAGGTCAACGCCGAGCGGCGTCCAGCCCAGCTCCCGCACCAGGTTTCACTGGCTGGGCGCGGCGAACTCCTCCTGGTACCAGTCCGCGATCTCGGCATAGGCCGCCACCGATTACGCGTTAGGCGAAGAATCCTTGCGGGCACAGAGAATCGTGTCGTGCAATTCCCCGCCAGGAACCTTCCGCGTCCGGTTCTCGGCGGCCGTGATCTCCCATCGCCCCGCATCCAGACCGACGTCGTGGACGGTGATCGTCGACTCCGGCGGATGCAGCTCCCCGTGCTGGTGCCCGACCACCAGCAACGTCCCGCCCGGCGCGACCCACTCCGCGAGCCGCTCGAACAGCGAGCCCGCCGCGTGCACGTAGTGCGTAGCGACCAGGTCGAACTGCCCGTCCGGAGCCCAGTTCAGCAGGTCAGCGCACACCCACTCGACCTCGCTCGACCGTTCGCGCGCATGTCGCAGCACCTCCTCGGACAGGTCGACCGCCGTCACCCGCCATCCGTGCCCGGCGAGCCAGAGCGCCTCGTTTCCTTCCCCGCAGCCAGCCTCCAGCGCGCGTCCGGGCGGGAGTTTCCCCGCCTCTTCGACCAGCTTCGGATGCGGCTCGAGCTTCGCGTGCCCGGCGGTGCCATGCCAGTGCTCGTCCCAATAGGACTGATCGAATGCGTGCGGCACAACGGTTCCTTTCGTGGGTTCCCGTTCCACCTTGCAAACCCGCCGGCACAGCTGGCAAGCAAACTTGCCAATCTGTCAAACTCGGGGAATGGACGACGACCGAGCCCTGGACGCAGTCGGCCCCCGGTTGCGCGAGCTGCGCCGGAAGCGAGAGGTCACGCTGGCCGAGCTGGCCGCACAGACCGGCATCGCCGCCAGCACGCTGTCGCGACTGGAATCCGGCAATCGGCGGCCCACGCTGGAGCAGTTGCTGCCGCTGGCTCGCGCACATGGCGTGCCCCTCGACGAACTGGTCGACGCCCCGCCAACCGGCGATCCGCGCATCCATCTTCGCCCGATCAGCTGTGCCGACGGCGTGACGATCCTGCCGCTGACGCGCCGTCCGGGCGGAATCCAGGCGTACAAATTCATCCTGCCCGGGCAGCGGGCAAAGCAAGAGCCCGAGCCCAAGACGCACGAGGGCTACGAGTGGACGTATGTCCTCAATGGACAGTTGCGGCTGGTGCTCGGCGAGCACGACATGACGCTTTCCCCGGGCGAGGCAGCGGAATTCGACACCCGGATACCGCACTGGTTCGGCGCGGCGTCGGCGGAACCGGTGGAGTACCTGTGTCTGGTCGGACGGCAGGGGCAGCGCGCGCACGTGCGGGCCGCGCCTAAGGCATGACCGTGGCAGGCAGCCCGAAGGCCGGGAAATGCGCTGCGCCGAGGAACGACGTGAGGTCGCAGATCCGGTCCTCCCGCAGGGTCAGCACGGTGATGGACCACGCCTCGTGCGGGACAGTCCCCGAACCGCCGAGGTAGAACGCCACCGCGGGCTGGGCGTTCGCGCTGATCAGCCGGAAGCGCCAGCTCGGACAGCGCGTCATCGGGACCTGGACGGCGAACTCCGTCACGGCGGCGCCGCCGCGATACCAGTGCGGCAGCGGCGGCATCGACCAGGTGACGTCCTCGGTCAGCAAGCTTACGAGGCCGTCGACGTCGCCTTCGGCAAGGGCGGTCGCGAAACCAGTCGCCAGCTCTTGGCAGCGGGAGTCGCCGAGGAGCCGCTGCCGAGTTCGGGCGGGAACGTGCGCCGAGATGGTCCGACGGGCGCGGGCCAGGGCGGAGTTCACCGAGGCCACGGACGTTTCCATCATCGCGGCGATCTCGGCGGCGGAAAAGCCGAGGACGTCGAACAGCAGCAGCGCCGCCCGTTGGTTGCCCGGCAGATGACGGCACGCGGCGACGAAAGCCAGCTCAACCGCCTCGCGTTGTTCGTAACTGGCCGCGGGGAAATCGGGGCACGGACCCAGCCAGGCCACGTCGGTACGCGGGGCTGAGTCGAGGACGACCTGCTCGCCCGCCGGGCCCAGGTCGACCGGCAGTGCGCGGCGGCCGCGCTGCTCGATGAGGTCCAGACAGGTCCGCGTGGCGACCGTGTACAGCCAGGTGCGCAGCGTGCTGCGGCCCTCAAACCCGGCCCGCCCGCGCCACCCTCGCAACAGTGCCTCTTGCATGGCGTCGTCGGCGTCGTGGATCGAGCCGAGCATCCGGTAACAGTGCGCACGCAATTCCACCCGCAACGGGGCCACCGCACGGGTGAATGCGGCTTCCGAAGAAATTTCCCCCACGACCGACGATTCTGCCGCATCCGGCCGGTCTCACCTGGCAACCACTACCGAGGAGACCTGAAATGACCGCCGCCTGGCCGCAGATCCACGCCGAACGCGCCGCACTGGCCGACGATCTGTCCGACGCCGCATGGAGCACGCCATCACTGTGCGAGGGGCTCTCCGTCCGCGAGGTGCTGGCCCACCTCACCGCGGGCGCGTCGCTCACGCCGTTGCGCTGGACGGCGGGCGTGCTCCGCTGCCGGTTCGACTTCGATCGGCAGGTCGCGATGCGGTTGGCCGAGCACCTCGGCGACAGCCCGGCCGACACGTTGGCCCGCTTCCGCCGGGTCGTCACCGGCAACGACGAAACCGCCGTTGCCGGTCGTGGCGATGCTCGGCGAGACCGTCGTGCACGGCGAGGACATCCGCCGTCCGCTCGGCATCCGCCACGAGTATCCGGTCGAGACGCTCACCACGGTGGCCCGCTACTACCTCGGCTCCGACCTCGTCGTGCTCGCCAAAGGGCGCGTCCGCGGCCTTCGCCTCGAAGCAACCGACAGTGACTTTTCCGGCGGCTCGGGCCCCCTCGTGTCCGGCCCGACGCTCGCGCTGATCATGGCCATGACCGGCCGCTCCCGGTTCCTCGACGACCTGGACGGCGACGGCGCCGAGATCCTGCGGCAGCGCTGACGGTCTTGCGCTGCGCCGCCAAGAGTTCTATAACAGTGGAGACAGTTATAGAACTCTAAGGAGCCGCTCATGCGCACCCCACCCCAGGAAGGACGTTTCGGGGAGTACGGCGGGCGCTGGGTGCCGGAATCACTGGTGCCCGCCTGCCTCGAAGTCGCCGACGCCTTCGAGAAGGCATGGGTCGACCCCGGCTTCCGCGAGCAGCTCCAGACGATGCTCGCCCGGCACGTCGGCAGGCCCACGCCGGTGACGCCCGCCGAACGGTTGTCCGCGGAACTCGGCGTGACCGTCGCGCTCAAGCGGGAAGACCTCACGCACACCGGGTCGCACAAGATCAACAACGCGGTCGGCCAAGCGCTGCTCGCGAAGCGGATGGGCAAGCAGCGGCTGATCGCCGAGACCGGAGCCGGGATGCACGGCGTCGCGACGGCCACCGCGGGCGCGCTGCTCGACCTGCCGGTCACGGTGTTCATGGGCGAACAGGACGTCGAACGCCAGTCGCACAACGTGTTCCGCATGCGCTACCTCGGCGCGGAGGTCGTCCCGGTGCGCTCGGGCAGCCGCACGCTCAAGGACTCGACCAGCGAAGCGATGCGGCACTGGGTCAGCTCGACCGAGGAGGCGCACTACTGCCTCGGCTCGGTCGTCGGACCACATCCGTATCCGTGGATGGTGCGGGAGTTCCAGCGCGTGATCGGCGACGAAGCCCGCGAGCAGCACGTGACGGTGCCGGATTTCGTCGTCGCGTGCGTCGGCGGCGGATCCAACGCGGCGGGCACTTTCGCCGGATTCGCCGACACCAGCGCACGACTGGTCGGAGTGGAAGCGATCGGCGGATCGGGCGCGACGTCCGGCCAGGCCGGGGTGCTGCACGGATCGCGGTCGCTGTTCCTCCAGGACGAGCACGGGCAGATCCTCGAAGCCCACTCGATCGCCGCCGGACTGGATTACCCCGG
Organism: Amycolatopsis rubida; assembly: GCF_900115345.1. Lineage (GTDB taxonomy): Bacteria > Actinomycetota > Actinomycetes > Mycobacteriales > Pseudonocardiaceae > Amycolatopsis > Amycolatopsis rubida. The sequence goes on from NZ_FOWC01000002.1 coordinate 705,422, forward strand.
TGTCGGACCGGAACACGCGCACCTGCGCGACCTCGGGCGGGCTCAGTACGTCGCGGTCAACGATGAAGCAGCGGTCGCCGCGGCCGCGCGACTGGCACGCACCGAGGGAATCATCCCGGCCCTCGAATCCGCGCACGCGCTCGCCTGGGTGGCCGAAGCCGCTGGCACGCCGGATCTCCCCGCTGGCTCAACGGTGCTGCTCACCCTGTCCGGCCGGGGCGACAAGGACATCACCACGCTCATCGCTCGCGCCGAGGAGTCCCGCGCATGAAAACCGATCGCAAAATCCTGATGCCGTACCTCACCGGCGGCATCAATCCACAGTGGACGGACTATCTCCCGGCGCTGGCCGAAGCCGGTGCGGACGCGATCGAAGTCGGCATCCCGTTCTCCGACCCGACGCTGGACGGTGTGACCATCCAGGAAGCGTCCACCGTCGCTCTCGCTAACGGAACTACTCCTCAGAGTGTCCTCAATGCACTGTCAGAGACCACAGTGGACATCCCGATCATCGTGAGCACCTACGCCAATCTGGCCGTCCGGAAGGGCTTCCGCACCGAACTGCGAGAAGCCGGAGTCGACGCTCTGATCGTGCCGGATCTTCCGCTGGAGGAAGTGCCCGCGATCGAGAAGGGAATCGAGCTGGCATTGCTGGTCTCCCCCGCGACGCCAGCCGACCGCGCACACGAGATCGCCGCGCGCAGCCGAGGTTTCGTCTACGCCGTCTCGTCGATGAGCACCACCGGCGAACGCGACCAGCTGCCCGCCTCCGCGATCGACCTGGCCACCCGGCTGAAGAACGCCACTGACCAGCCGATCCTGGTCGGCTTCGGCATCTCGCGACCAGCGCACGCCGCCGAGGCCGCCCGGGTGGCCGACGGCGTGATCGTGGGCGCGGCGATCATGCGGCGGGTGCTCGACGGTGCCGGTCCGGCGGAGGTCGGCGAGTACGCCGCGACCATGCGGGCCGCGCTGGACTAGAATCCGCTGGTCCCCGCAGAACCGGACCAGAACGGACGCGCATGGCCCGATACCGAGCGATCGCCGCGGATCTCGCCGCGAGGATCCGCGCCGGGGAGTACGCGCCCGGCGCGGCCCTGCCACCGCAGCGGGAGCTCAGCGCGTCCTACGGCGTCACGCTCATGACGCTCCGGCAAGCGCTGCGCGAACTCAGCGACGAAGCCCTGATCGTGCAACAACCCGGCCGCGGCACCTTCGTGGCGCCGACATCGGCCTCGTACCAGCTGGGCTCCTTGCGCAGCTTCACCGAGGACCTGCGCGATCAGGGTTACGTCGTGCGCACCGAGGTCGTCAGCCAGGCAGTACGCCGGTTGCCCACTCGCGTCGCCGCGCGATTGCAGGCCAGGGCCACCGATTCCGGCCTGCGACTGGAACGAGTGCGCGAGTTCGGCGGTCGAAGGGCAATCCATCAGGTGTCATGGATCGCTCCCCCGCACGGAGAACGGTTGCGGAACACCGATTTCACCACAACTTCGCTCTACACCGCACTGTCCGAACTGGACGTCGCGGTGGACCGGGCCGCCGAAACGATCCGCCCGGATTCTCTCGACGACAAGCTCGCCCAGCTTCTCGACGAACCGGTCGACACCCCGGTCCTGGTCAGCGAGCGCACCACGAGCACCCCGGACGGCACGATCGTCGTCATCGACCGCGCGACCATTCTCGGCAGCATGATGCACATCAGCACCGAACGCGCGGCCGACCGGCTGTCACTGCGCTGGGGCGCCGGAAGCTGAATCCCGGTGCCCGTGCGCCAAAACCGCCAGGTGCACCGAAAGCCGAGTGTCCGGATCGGACAGATCGACGCCGAGCAACCGCTCGATCGTCGCCAACCGCGAGTACGCCGCCGGACGACTCAGGTTCAACGCCTTCGCGAACTCCGTCATCGAATACCCCGCCTCGACAAACGCCCGCAACGTCGCGAACGTCCGGCTGGCCCGCGGTTCCGGCAAGGTCAGCAACGGCCGCAGCTGCGCCTCGGTGAACTCGTGCAACCGCGGATGCTCCCGCAGCCACCACAACAACCCGCGCACGCCCAGGTCACCAGCCCGCCGAAGTCCGGGCGCACCAGGCGATTCGACATCCGCGACATGCACCGCCTCCTGCAATGCCGCCGGCAGCTCCCCGAGCCGACGCACCGGGCCGGCCGCCCCGAACGCCGCCGCCAGTCCAGCCGGAACCGCGGCGACCACGCGCTCCAGCAACGCTTTTTCCGCAGTAACCGAGGCACACGGGAACACCGCCGCCACCCGGCCTTCCGCCAGCACGCCGCCGATCCCGTCACTGGTCAGCACCGCGTCCAGCAACGCTCGCTCCTGCCCGGCCCGAGCCGGACGGCACACCAGCACCGCGTAGTACGCCGCCGCGGCCAGCCCCAACGCCCTGGCCCGCGCGCGGACCGAACCCTCGTCCGCTCCGTGCAGCAGGTCCCGCAGCAAATCGCCCTGCGCCTCGATTTCCACCGACAGCGGCGAGTGTTCCAGCAGCTTCCCGACGGTCAACGCCTCAGCCGCGCGTTCGAGCACCATCCACGCCGACGGCTGCTCTGCCGAGTGCGCGGGCACGACCAGCCGGCCCCAGCGTTCACGCGGCGGCCCCACCGGCGTGCACATCCAGCCCTCCGGACCGCCGACCGCGGTCGCCGCGGAAAACGGCACCCGCCGGGACCGGGCCGGCCAGTCGCGCAGCAGTGATTCCGCCGAACCCGCCCCGGCGAACGCGAGCGCCCGATGCGTCCGGTCCTCCAGCACCACCGGCAGCCCGATCAGGTCCGCCGCGTGCGCGAGGACCGCGTCCGGTGCCTGCGACGCCGAACCGACCGTGCTGAACGCCTCGTGCGCGCGCTCGGCCAGCCGCAACCGCTCGTAATGCGCGTTGACGATCCGCGCGTGCACGATCTCGGTCACCTCGATGAAGCGGATCGTGCCGCGCAGCTCCACCAGCGGGAACCGGACCGCCCGGGCGGCCTGCACCAACCCGCTGGGCAACGCCTTCGGCCGCTCCCACGGATCCACGACCAGCCCGATCGCGCCGGCCTCGCGCAGCGAACGCACGTACGCCACCGGGTCGAAGCCCGGTTCGGCGAACGCACGCCCGATCGAGAGCACCAGAACGTCGCTGGTCAGCGTCCCGGCGACGTCGCTCAGCTCGCTCACGTGCACCGACCGCACCGGCACGTCGACCCGGTCCGCCGCCGAGCGCACGACCGGCGACCCGGCGGCCATCACGGGCAGCTCCAGGACGTCTCGCAGGGTCAGGTCCACGCAGGCAGCATAACCCGACGAAATGTACCGGCAGCGGTCAACAATGCGACGATTCGTCGGTTACCCGTGCCCCGTCCGCGAGGGACCCTCAGAGGGCGAATACCAGGACGAAAGGTGGCTCGATGAGCGATTCCGTGCCGACGCTGTCCCAGTGGATCGCCGGCGGCGAGGCAGCAGGCTCGCCGGACGGTTACGGGGACGTCACGAACCCGGCGACCGGGAAGGTCACCGCGCGCGTGCCGCTCGGCTCGGCCGCGGACGCCGAGGCCGCGATCGCCGCCGCGAAGGCCGCGTTCCCCGTCTGGCGCAAGACCTCGCTGGCCAAGCGCAGCCGGGTGCTGTTCCGGTTCCGCGAACTGCTCGACGCGCGGTCGGGAGAACTCGCGAAGATCATCACCGCCGAGCACGGCAAGGTGCTGTCCGACGCGGCGGGCGAGGTCGCGCGCGGCCTGGAGGTCGTCGAGTTCGCCTGCGGGATCCCGCAGCTGCTCAAGGGCGCGGCGACGGCCAACGCGTCGACCGGCATCGACGTCACGACGCTGCGCGAACCGCTCGGTCCGGTCGCTGTCATCTCGCCGTTCAACTTTCCCGCCATGGTCCCGATGTGGTTCTTCCCGATCGCGATCGCGGCCGGGAACACCGTGGTGCTGAAGCCGTCGGAGAAGGTGCCGACCGCCGCGAACTGGCTCGCCGAGCTGTGGCGCGAAGCCGGTCTGCCCGAAGGCGTGTTCAACGTGCTGCACGGCGACAAGACCGCGGTCGACGCGCTGCTGCACAGCCCGGACATCGAGGCGGTTTCGTTCGTCGGCTCAACCCCGATCGCGCAGTACGTCTACGAGACCGGCACCGCGAACGGCAAGCGCGTCCAAGCGCTCGGCGGCGCGAAGAACCACCTGGTCGTGCTGCCCGACGCCGACCTCGACCTGGTCGCCGACCAGGCGGTCAGCGCTGGTTTCGGGTCCGCGGGCGAACGCTGCATGGCGGTGTCGGTGGTGGTCGCGGTGGGCGATGTCGCCGACGCGCTGGTGCCGCGGATCGCCGACCGCGCGAAGACGCTGGTGACCGGCGACGGCACCCGCTCCTGCGACATGGGCCCGCTGGTCACCGCCGCGGCGAAGGACCGGGTCTCCGGCTACATCGCGGCAGGTGCGGAGGCTGGCGCGACGCTGGTCCTGGACGGCCGGGAAGGCGAATTCGACGCGGACGGCGAAGGATTCTTCGTCGGCCCCACCGTGTTCGACCACGTCCGCCCGGACATGCCGATCTACACCGACGAGATCTTCGGCCCGGTCCTTTCGGTCGTGCGGGTGGAAACGTTCGCCGAGGCGATCGAACTGATCAACGCCGGACCGTACGGCAACGGCGCGGCGATCTTCACCAACGACGGCGGCGCGGCCCGCCGGTTCTCCGCCGACGTCGAGGCGGGCATGGTCGGCGTGAATGTGCCGGTGCCGGTCCCGGTGGCCTACCACTCGTTCGGCGGCCGCAAGAACTCGCTGTTCGGCGACACCCACGCGCACGGCGGCGAGGGCGTGCACTTCTTCACCCGCGCCAAGGTCGTCACCACTCGCTGGCCGGGCCCCGAACAGGGTGGCCTCGACCTCGGTTTCCCGCGGAACGTCTGAGAGGGATCAGCGATGGACACTCAGTCGGCAGCAGCCCGGCACCTGTGGATGCACTTCTCCCGCATGGGAAATTACCCGGACTCGCCGGTCCCGGTGATCACCCGCGGCGAGGGCGTGCACGTGTGGGACGACCGCGGCCGCAAGATTCTCGACGGGCTGGCCGGGCTTTTCGTCGTGCAGGCCGGACACGGCCGCCGCGAACTCGCAGACGTCGCCGCACAGCAGGCGAACGAGCTGGCCTACTTCCCGATTTGGGGCTATGCCACGAAACCCGCGGCGGAGCTGGCCGAGCGGCTCGCGCACCTCGCGCCGGGCGACCTCAACCGCGTCTTCTTCGCCACCGGCGGCGGCGAAGCGGTCGAGTCCGCGTGGAAGGTCGCGAAGCAGTACTTCAAGCTGACCGGAAAACCCGGCAAGCACAAGGTGATCAGCCGCGCGGTGGCCTACCACGGCACCCCGCACGGCGCGCTCGCGATCACCGGGCTGCCCGCGATGAAGAAGGACTTCGAACCGCTGGCACCGGGCGGGTTCCGGGTGCCGAACACCAACCTGTACCGGCATCCGGAGTTCGCCGGCGACCTCGAAGCGTTCGGCGCCTGGGCCGCGGACCGGATCGAGGAGGCGATCCGGTTCGAGGGCGCGGACACGGTCGCCGCGGTCGTGCTCGAACCGGTGCAGAACTCCGGCGGCTGCCTCACGCCGCCGCCCGGGTACTTCGAGCGGGTGCGGGAAATCTGCGACCGGCACGACGTGCTGCTGGTCGCCGACGAGGTGATCTGCGCCTTCGGCAGGCACGGCGCGACCTTCGCCAGCGAGAAGTTCGGCCTCCAGCCGGACCTGCTGACCTGCGCCAAGGGCCTCAGTTCCGGCTACAGCCCGATCGCCGCGCTGATCGCGTCGGACCGGGTGATGGAGCCGTTCCTCGGCGCGAAGGTCGCCTTCCCGCACGGGTACACCTTCGGCGGGCATCCGGTGTCGGCCGCGGTCGCCCTCGCGAACCTCGACCTGATGGAACGCGAGGGCCTCAACCAGCGTGTACTGGACAACCAGGACGCGTTCCGCTCGACCCTGGACAAGCTGCTGGACCTGCCGATCGTCGGCGACGTCCGCGGCGACGGGTACTTCTGGGCGGTCGAACTGGTCAAGGACAAGGCGACCCGGGAGACGTTCGACGCCGACGAGCGGGAACGCCTCGTCCGCGGCTTCCTGCCGGGCGCGCTGTTCGAACGCGGCCTCTACTGCCGTCCGGACGACCGGGGCGACGTAGTCGTCCAGTTCGCCCCGCCGCTGATCGCGGGGCAGGCGGAGTTCGACCAGATCGAGCAAATCCTGCGAGACACGCTGCTCGAAGCGCAAAAACTCGTCTGAGCCACCTGGCGAGGGAGGAGGCCGGGACCGGGTGGTCCCGGCCTTCTTCCGGGCCGTCGCTGACCATGGTGACAAGGAGTCCACGAGGCGACGCGCATGCCCGAGCACGAACCCGGCCTCGACCGCCGGCTGGCCGACGCCGTCGAACGGCTCGGGAACGGCCTGCGCGCACTGTCCCAGCGCAGCGCCCGCGCTCAAGGCCATTCGCCGCTGCAACAACAAGCAGTGCTGTCCCTTTCCGGTCAGCCGGCACGCCGACGATGTCCGACGCGGTCAGCGCCCTGGAACGCAAGGGACTCCTCATCCGCTCGCCAGGTTCGGACGGACGCCGCCGCCTGCTCGCCCTGACCGACCGCGGTTTCCAGGTCTCCGCCGAGTTGTCGGCGTGGGACGAACAGCTGGTGGCCGCGCTGCCGGAGCCGGACCGGGCCACGACGCTGCACACGCTGTTGCGGGTGATCGCGGACCTGCAGCGCAGCGGCGCGATCAGCGTCGCCCGGGTGTGCACGACCTGCCGGTTCTTCGGGCCGGACGAGCACCCCGGCCCGAAGGCCCCGCACCACTGCCACTTGATGCGGAAACCCTTGGCACTGACCGAATTGCGCACAGACTGCCCAGAACACGCGCAGGCAACGGCCTGACCTCCTTGCACGCCTCGTGGAGCAGGTTGCCGGGCTGGTCGAGACCGCACCGGAGCGCGAAGGTGATGCGCTGTGGCCAACAGCGCAAATTACCGGATAAAGATTCCGTTCACGCCAATTTCGGCACCATCTCGGAATACGCGCGTCGAAGCTGTCCGGCACTGCGGATTTCTGGTTATCCCTCGCTGTCGCGCACTACGAGCGCGATCTGCACCCGGTTCACCACGCCGAGCTTCGCGAACAGGCTGCTCGTGTGCGCCTTCACCGTCGCCACGCTGATGTGCAGCCGCGCGCCCACCTCGGCGTTCGACAGCCCTTCCGCGATCGCCCGCGCGGTGTCCCGTTCGCGTTCGGTCAACGCGGCCAGCCGCGCCAGTGCCGCCTCCCGCGCGGCACTCCGGGTCGCCGACGACTGCGGACCCATCGCCGCGGTGATCAACCGGCTGGTGGCGGCCGGGGACAGCGCGGGGTCCCCGTCGGCGACCGCGCGCACCGCGGCCAGGATGTCCGGCGGCGGGGTGTCCTTGAGCACAAACCCGAGCGCGCCGGCGCGCAGCGCGCCGAGCACCATCTCGTCGGAATCGAACGTGGTCAGCACCAGGATCCGCGGTGGGTCCGGCCAGCTGAGGATCGCCTCGGTCGCGCTCAGCCCGTCACGACCGGGCATCCGCACGTCCATCAGCACGACGTCCGGCCGCAGCCTGCGGACCTCGGCGATCGCGGCGTCGCCGTCCGCGGCCTCGCCCGCGACCTCCAGGTCGGCTTCGCCGTCGAGCATGAGCCGCAACGACATCCGTACCAGCTGATCGTCGTCGACGATCACGACCCGCACCCGGTCCACTCACTCGCTCCCTTCGCCGCGGGCAGGCCATGGCAGCCACGCGGTCAGCACGAACCCGCCGTCCGGGTCCGCGTAATGGTCCAGTTCACCACCGGCGAGCCCGACCCGCTCGGAAAGCCCCAGCAACCCGAACCCGGCCGAAGGCGGCGGCGGCCCGCTCTTCGCCGCGCCGGAATCCCGCACCGTCACGCGCAGCCCCTCGCCCTCCCCGCCCGCAACGGTGACGCACACTTCAGTGCCAGGCGCGTGTTTTCCGGCATTGGTCAGTCCTTCTTGGACGATCCGGTACGCCGTGCGCGCGAGCAGATCCGGCGGTGTCCCGACCGACTCCGGGGTATAGCCGACATTGACCCCGAGCGCCCGAGCGTCAGCGACCAACGCGGGCAGATTCGCGAGCGACGGCTGCGGCGGCTCAAGCCCGCCCGGACTGGCCCGCAGGACCCCGAGCACCTCGCGCAGTTCCTCCAGCGCCTGATGCGCGCCGTCAGCGATTCCCCTGGCCAGCAGCGACACCTGCTCCGGTGGCAGATCGGTGCGATGCCCCAGCACCCCTGCCTGCATCGCGACCAGCGAAACCCGATGCGCGAGGACGTCGTGCATCTCGCGCGCGATCCGGTGCCGCTCGACAATCCGCGCCTCGGCCGCCCGCGCGACCTGCTCGCGTTCCGCGCTCTCCGCACGTTCCCGCAGCGACTGCAACTCCTCGCGCCGCGCCCCGATCGCCGCCCCGACCGCCACGACGATGCCGGTGATGAGCACGATGAACAAAATAGAGAACCACCACGGGTCCGGATCGGAACCGCGCGGGTAGAGCCCTTCGGTGACCGCCGCGGTAGCGACGCACGCCACCCCCATGAAGGTGGTCTCAAGCGGCCGGCGCCGAGTGGCGAGCGACCCGAGCACGAGCAGCGCGGCTCCCCCGGCGGAGGCCGACACCGCCGAGACGATCACCACCCCGGTCGCGACCGAGAGCGGATACTTCCGCCGCCACATCGACGCGACCAGGCAGCCGAGCCCGATGACCGGGTCGCCGAAAATGAGCCACCCGATCCGCGGGTCGTCGGATCCCGCCGGCAGCTGGGAGGCGACCGCCAGCCAGGCGAGCACGCCGAGCAGGGCGGCCACGACCAGCCGCCACCCCTGCTGCCACGGTTTGAGCTTGACCTGCGAAACGACCACGAGCCCATCTTCGCCGATCCGCCCCCGCCGTGCAGCCGCCCGCGGCACACTCCGCACCTGGACCAAAGTAGTAACCCTCGACTTTGGTCGACCCAGGTCCGCTCCGCAGGTCCGATGCGCGTCGTGGCCGCGACCCACACACTGAGACCATCGCGAACTCAGGGAGAGCACATGAGCAAGGGCGGCTACTCAGCAGTGCAGATCGCCGGAATGGTGATCACCGTCGTATCCGCACAGGCCGCGATCCGCAGTTTCTTCGACCACGACGCGCGTCAATTGTGGGGCGCGCTCGACTGGATCCCCGGCGGCTGGGGCGGACAGCTGGCCGCCCTGGTGGTGCTGGCCCTCGCCGGAATGGTCCTCGCCGGCTGGGCCCACGACCGCGCCAAGGCGAAAAGCTGAGTCCACCGCGGACTCAATGCACTTCCGGCCCGAGCGCCGCATAAGTCTCCGGACGCTTCCGTCGCAGATATTCCGCCATCGCCAGCCCCGCGACAATCAGGATCGGCAGCAGCCAAGGCAACAACCCGATCCATGCCGCGTCGGATCCGGCCATCGTCGGAAAATTCAGCACCGCCAGCACAATCACCCCGATCAGTCCCGCCCCGCCAAGCCCCGGTGCGGCAAACGTGCTCCACCAATGCGGATCCCGCCGCTGCCGGAAGAACACCACCACCGCGATCGACGCCATCGCCTGCAGCACGAGGATCGCCAGCGTCCCGAACCCCGTCATCGACGACGTCAGAAACGCGACCGGATCGAGCCCAAGCACCGCGAAGATCGCCGCGACGACCGTAGCGAACCCGATCTGCGCGGCACTGGCATTACGCGGCGTACCAGAAACCGTACGCCCCAACGCCTTCGACAGCACACCGTCCCGAGCAAGCGCGTAGATGTACCGGCTCGCCGAGTTGTGCAACGCCAGCAACGCGGCGAACAGACTCACCACGAGCAGCAATTGCATGACATCGGTAAGCACGGTCCCGAGAACGTCCTGCGAGGTAGCAAGAAGCAGGTCGCCCGCCGCAAGATGATCCTGCGCCACGGATTTCGCGTTCCCCACGCCGATCGCACTGACCAGCGCAAGCGAAGTAACCGCGGCGAACACCCCAATCGCAATCACCGCGATATACGTAGCGCGCGGCACCGACTTGTTCGGGTCGCGCGCTTCCTCGCTGAACAAAGCGGTCGCCTCGAACCCGATGAAACACGTGGCAGCGAACAACAACCCAAGCCCAATCGACCCGGACGTGACGACGGCAGGCGACAACGCACTGAGCGAATACCCGGACTTCACGAGCACCGCGACATCGAACACGACCAGAATGCTGACCTCGAGAATCAGCGACACCGCAAGCACCTTCGCCGACACGTCCACCCCACGACGACTCAGCAAAAACACCGCGACGACCGACAGCGCGGCCCAAAACTCCCACGGCAAGTCCAAGTGAAAGACCCGGTTGACCACGCCCCCCGTCAACGCCCCGGAGGTCCCCACCGCCCCCGCGACGAAACAGTTGTACCCAGCCAACGCCACAAACGCCCCGGAAAGCCCCGCCGGACGCCCTAGCGCCGCGGTAAGATAGGCGTAGAACCCGCCAGCGTTCGACACGTACCGGCTCATCCGCGCGTACCCGACACCGAACAACAGCAACACAATCCCGGCGATCAGGAACGACGCAGGCATTCCGCCGCCATTGCCCAGCGCGATCCCGAGCCCCGCGATCACCACCATCCCGGTCAACGGCGCGACCGCAGCGAGCACGAGAAACGCAATCCCGCCAGTGCCAAGCGCATTAGCGCGAAGCTGCCCTCCGACAGCCTCCGATGTCGACTGCTGTGCCATCCAGGCCTCCCGATCCGCTCCAGGGCGCCCGTTGCCCCGCGGCGTCCCAGTGTGCTTGCTCAGCGGCCGATGGCCTTGTCGTCGCAGGCAGAGGTCTTGCCAATCCGCGCACCCCCGCTCCAGCCGAGGTCCGTGAGCAGACTCTGATTCCCTCAGGGTTCCCCTCACGACCCGCCCGCCACCATCCGCCGGAATGCCCCGCAACCGCGAACCCGCCGCAACCACGCACCCACCCGCGACGGCCACGCACCCAAGCCGCGCACCCACCCGCCACGGCCACCCACCCAAGCCACGCACCCACCCGCCACGCCACGCCCAACCAATCCCACCAACAAACCCGCAGCCGACGCACCCGACGATCGAGGCACCCAGCCCCTCCCCCGCACCCCGATACGAAGCCTCCCTGCGGTTCGGGGGTGCTTGTCAAGGCATCTTTCCCGCCTTGACAAGCACCCCCGAACCGTCAGCACACTCAGGGCTTCGGGGTGCCCCACGCCAAGACCACGGGCGATGTCGCCCCAGGCGACGAGCCGATCACCCCAAAACCTCCCGCAACCGGCCAGCAAACGCCTCCGGCTCCCCCGCATACCCATGCTCCCCGCCAAGAAACCCCCCGTGATGACTGGGAAACACTGTCACCCCATACCCAACCCGAGCAGCAATCGCCCGAACAGTCCGCCCAGTAAACGTATCCCCGGTCTCCTCCCCCACCGCGAACACGACCCGAGTCGAAGCATTCCGCAACGCGGCGACATCCGGCACATAGTCAATAACCGGCCGAGACCGCTCAGACAACAACGGATCATCCCGCTTGCCGTCATCCTCCGCAGGCATCCCGAACTGCCCCGGCTCGGCAACCGGCTGCGCGAAGTACTCCTCGGTGAACTCCCCGGCCCAACTGGTCAGCGCGATGAACGCAGCCATCCCGTACCCCCAGCCCCGGGCCAGGTACACGGCAGTCATCGCATCGCAGGCCCGCTTGGCCGCCTCGACATCCGGCAACGCCGCGATCGCAGGCGGCTCATGCGCCACCAACGTCACGACATCCTCGGGATGCTTCGCGACCAACGCCAGCGCGGTAACCGCCCCGCCGCTGCTGGCGAAAAGGTCGACCGGTCCGACCCCGAGGGCCTCGACCACCGCGTGCACGTCCCCAGCCTGAACCTCAGGCCGATTCTCCGTAAGACCGTCAGTCCGCGTACTGCGCCCAATCCCCCGCGGGTCATAGGTAACCACCGTCCGATCCGGAAAGAACGACAGCAGCGTAGTGAACCCGCTGGCGTCCATCGGCTGCCCGATCATCATCAACGGGCGAGACCCCTCCCCGAGCGGCTGGTGGTGCACGTCGTAAACGATGTCCGCACCGTCAACCACAAGATGATGAGCAGACACAGCGACCTTCCCCTGCCTCGTGAAACCCGTTCAAGCAGCCTACCCGATCACCCGGCATGAAAGTCCACAATGGACCGACGCACCCCGCGATCCTCATCAGCTATGCTGAAGACGTGGCGAATTCGGCAGGCAGCAAAGGAATGCCGCGTCCCGAGCGGGAGCGGCTGATCCTCGACGCCGCCGTCCAGGAGTTCGGCACCCAGGGCTACGCCCACGCCTCAGTAGCCGCCATCGCCGGCCGGGCGGAGATTTCCAAACCGCTGGTGTACGGCTACTTCGAGTCCAAGGACGGCCTCTACCTGGCCTGCCTCCACCGAGGCGCGGCCCCGCTCGTCGACGCCGTCACCGAAGCCCAAACCGGCACCGGCCTGACCCGCGCCCTCGGCACCCTGGAAGCGATCTTCCGCACCCTGGAACCCCGCCGCCTTGACTGGGCCGTCCTCTGGGACCCGACGCTGCCCCCACGCTCGGCAGTGGACGAAGCAGCCCGCGCCTACCGCCGCAAACTCTCCGTGCTCGGCGCGGAAGGCACCCAGGAAGCCTTGACCTCAGCCGGTTTCGCCGATCCCGCCGATGCCTCGCTGTTCGCCCGCATCTGGTACGGCGCGGTCGCCGCCACTGTCAACTGGTGGCTCGAACACCCCGAGGAACCCGCCGAAACCACCACCCAGCGCTGCGCCCGCATCCTCACCTCCCTGCGCGGCTGATCTCGCAGTCCACCCACTCGAAGTATCCGCTTCCCGACACCGGCCGCCCCCGGAACGCGCCGGAATACGTGTAAGCACCGACGTAACCGCGCCCATGGCCGTACCGCAGCGGACTGTCCACCACCGCCTCCAGCGTCACGACCTCCTCCGCACCATCCCGCACCGTCCACCGGAACCGCTCCGGGACGCGCATCTTCCGCCCCCGCGGATCGACCTGCGGCTCGGCCCGATGCTCCACCTCGACCCGCACATCCCGGAACACCGCCGCGGCACCGTCGAGCGTGCGCAGGTGCGCGAGCCGGCAAGCCGTCGCCCCGGCCGCGCGAACATCGGTGAGCAACAGCTGCGTCCGGTCATCGAGATTGATGATCTGATAGGTGAAGAAGTCAATCGGCAGCTTGAACCGCCGCGGCAGCGGCGAACGCCGAAGTGCTTGCGGGGAAAGGGATCGCGCGTACTCAACGGTGCAGAGACCGCCGATTTCAGTCTCACCGGTGTCGTCAGTGATCATCCCGGTGAAGGTGGCGAGAAGGCTCAAGTGGTCGTAAGCCGGATTGCGCACAAACCACGAGACCTGCGGCGTCGCGGTGATCGCCAGGTCCGCCGAGAACCCGTCGTACCGCGCGTGCACCTGATACGACGGGTGCGCTGCTTCGATAGCCAGATCCGAATCCCACTCCAGCCGCGAACCGTCGTCGGCGAAACGGCATTCCGTGCGGGAATCGTAGGCCTGGTAGTGATGATGCCCGGGCGCGGCGGTGGACGAGAGAACGGTCGTGGTGCGGCGGGCGTCCGAGGTCGCGAGGTAGTCGTTGTCGAAACAGACCGCGCCGGTGCTGCCGATCAGGGTCATGGTGTTGAGGTAGCGGTGCGGCCGCGGCAGTTCCGGCACGAAAATGCCGTAATGCGTCCACGCCCAGGTCCGCGAGCCCGGATGCGGCCGCAGCAGGCCGGGCCGGTCGAACGGCTTCACGGACTCCTCGATCCGCTGGTCGAAGCGAGGAAACACCTTGTTCACCACGAACGGCGCGGCAGCGGTCAGCACGCTCATCTTTCCTCCTCAATGATTATTACCCTAGAGTAAGTTACCTTAGAGTCAATTCGGAAGGGAGCAGACGGATGACACGGTCCTGGTGGGGTTGGGGCGACCTCGAGGAAGCACTGACCGCCGAAGAGACCGAAGCGCTGGTCGCCCGCACGGCCGCCTTCCTGCCCGCCCACGACTTCACCGACCACGCTCCGCCCTCGCCGGACGACCTGCCGGTGCCGCCGTCCCGGCTCCGCCCGCCCGCCGCGCTGGCCCGGCTGTGCTCGACCGACCCGGCCGACCGGCTGTCGCACGCACGCGGCAAGGCGTTCCGCGACGTCGTGCGGAACCTGGAAGGGCGGGTCGAAGCGGTGCCGGACGTCGTCGCGCGCCCGGAGTCCGAGCAGGACGTGCTCGACCTCCTGCATTGGTGCTCGACCGGCGGCACGCCGGTAATCCCGTACGGCGGCGGCAGTTCCGTCGTCGGCGGCATCGAACCGCGGTTCCCCGCCCCCGCGGTGTCACTGGACCTCGGCCGTCTCGACCAGGTCGTGGAGATCGACCGGACGAGCCGCGCCGCGCGGATCCAGGCCGGGGTGTACGGGCCGGCGCTCGAAAACCAGCTCCGCCCGCACGGGCTGACGTTGCGGCACTACCCCCAGTCGTTCACGCACTCCACGCTCGGCGGCTGGCTGGCGACCCGCGCCGGCGGCCACTTCGCCACGTTGGCCACGCACATCGACGACCTCGCCGAATCGCTGCGCGTCGTGACCCCGGCCGGTGTCAGCGAGTCGCGACGGCTGCCCGGTTCGGGGGCCGGGCCATCCCCGGATCGGATGTTCCTCGGCTCGGAAGGCACTCTCGGCGTGATCACCGAAGCCTGGATGCGCCTGCAAGAACGCCCGCAGTGGCAAGTGAAAGCATCAGTCAGCTTCGCCCGCTACTCCGACGCGGTGCAAGCGACCCGGGCCATCGCCCAGTCCGGCCTGTACCCGGCGAACTGCCGGCTCCTCGACGCCGCGGAAGCGTTCCTCAACACCGGCGTCCAGGCAGACGGCTTGCTGTTGCTCGCGTTCGAGTCCGCCGACCATCCGGTGGACGCCTGGCTGGACCGCGCGCTCGAACTGACCGCGGACCACGGCGGCACCGTCACCGCCCGCCGCGGCGAGTCCGGTTCGGCCTGGCGGTCGGCGTTCCTGCGGATGCCCTACCAGCGCGACGCCCTCGCCCGCCGGTCGATGGTGGTGGAGACCTTCGAGACCGCCTGCACCTGGGACGCGTTCGAGTCCCTGCACGAAGCGGTCACGACGGCCGCGAACGCGGCGATCGCCGAGATCTGCGGCGCGGGCGTGGTGACCTGCCGGTTCACCCACGTGTACCCGGACGGCCCCGCGCCGTACTACGGCATTTACGCGACCGGTCGCTGGGGCAGCACCGTCGCGCAGTGGGACGAGCTGAAAACCGCGGTATCCGAAGCGATCCTGGCCAACGGCGGCACGATCACGCACCATCACTCGGTCGGCCGCGACCACCGCCCGTGGTACGACCGGCAGCGCCCGGACCCGTTCGCCGCCGCCCTCTCCGCGGCGAAAGACGCCCTCGACCCGGCCGGGATCCTGAACCCGGGCGTCCTTCTCCGCTGACCCGTCACCGCCGCAGATACCGCAACGCCCGCGCCGCCGCGTGGCTGCCGCACATCCCGTGCGCACCCGGCCCCGGCGGCGTGGCCGCGGAACACACGAAATGCCCGGGGACACCCATATCGTAGGGCTGCAACGTCGTCCGCGGACCGAAGACGAGCTGCCGTGTGTCTTTCGCCCCGGTGAGGATGTTGCCGCCGACGAAATTCGGGTTCCCCGCGGCGAATTCCGCCGACGAGGTCGTCACCGAACCAATGACCCGATCCCGGAAGCCCGGTGCGAACCGTTCGATCTGCGCGGTGATCGCCTCGGTGGCGTCACCAGCGTATCCGTGCGGCACATGCGCGTACGCCCACACCGGATGCACATCTCCGACCGAACGCGACGGGTCAGCCAGATACTGCTGTCCTAGCAGCACAAACGGCCGATCCGGCATCCGTCCATTGTGTACTTCGCGTTCACCGGCAGCGATCTCCGCCGCCGATCCTCCCAAATGGACGGTCCCAGCGGCGCGCGCTTCCGGCGACCGCCACGGAATCCCGCCCTGTACCGCGAAGTCCACTTTGAACGCGCCGGGACCGTAGCGAAACCGCTCGTACGCCCGCCGGATCCGCGGCGGCAACCGGTCGCCGAGCACCTGCGCGAGAGTGTCCGGTCCGACGTCCCACATCACCACGTCCGCCCGCGGCAGCCGCGAAACCGACTCCACTCGCACGCCGGTCTCGATCTTCCCGCCGAAATCGGCGACCAGCGCGGCCAAGGCGTCGCTGATCGCCCGCGACCCGCCCTCCGCGACCGCCCAGCCGTGCCGGTGACCAGCGGTAATGATGCCGAGCCCGATCGCCGACGACAGCGGGCGGTCGAGCGGACGGAACGCGTGCGCCGCGACCCCGAGCCACAGCGCGCGGGCCTGTTCGGTACCGAAGCAGCGGGCCAGCACGGTCGCCGGAGCGACTGTCGGCAGACCGAACCGGCCCAGCAGCAACGGATGGTTCGGCACTCGCAGCAGCGGCCCGAGGATGTCCTCGCTCAGCGCGTCGTAGTTCCGCGCGGGCGAAGAAAAGAGCGCCGACCAGCGACGTTCGTCCGAGCCGAGCCCGGCGGCTGTGCCGGAGACCGAGCGACGCAGAACACCGGCGCTGCCGTCGTCGAGTGGGTGCACGCAGTCGATCTCCGGCAGCCGCCAGCGCAGGCCGTACTGGTCGAGCCCGAGGTCGGTCAGCACCGGGGAGCCGACCGCCATCGGATGCGTCGCGGAGCAGTGGTCGTGCCGCAGGCCGGGGACGATCGCCTCGGAGGTGCGGGTGCCGCCGCCGATCTCGCCGGCGGCCTCCAGCACCGTCACGTCGACCCCGGCGCGAGCCAGCACGGCCGCCGCGGCGAGCCCGTTGGGTCCGCTGCCGACCACCACCGCGGTGGTCATGCCAGCACGCTGCTCGTCGCCGCCGGGCTCGCGGTCCAGGTGACGGTGAGCGGAATCGGGCCGTTCGGCAGCCACGGCTGTTCGTCGACCGCGTCGGCCACCGTCCAGTGGCCACGCTCGATCACCCCCAGCGCCGCGTCAATCACCTGGTAATGCTGCACCTTCGAGTGAATCGCCTGCGACTCGACCCACACCACGATCCACTCGCCGGGCGCGAACCCGACGCGCTTCTGCACCGCGTTGACGAAGTCGAGGTTGTGCAGGTGCCCGTCGCCGAAGTTGAACCCGATGATCGAGTTGCAGCCGAACTCTCCCTCGCGCACAGTCCGCGTTTCGAGATCCGGCAGGTTCTTCGCGAGCACCGAGAACAACCCGCGGCCCTGGCTGTGCATCGACCGCCACGCGATGGTCTGCTGCATGGTGATCTCGGCGATTTCCGCCGGGTAGCCCATCTCCTGCAACTGGTCGACCTGGTTTTTCGTCGGCCGGTGCGGCAACGTGTTCAGCTTCGCCTCGGCACCTGGCGCGAACGCCCACAGCGCCGACGCCCAGTTCCCCGCGTACTGCCGCATCGACGGCAGGAACGACACCAGATCCGGGCGCAGATTGCCCAGGATCGGGAAGAACAGCAGCGCGGCCGCGATCACGACGGCCAGCCAGCCCGGCGTCAGGTCGCCGACGCCGTACCCATCGCTGGCCGGGAAGCCGAGGAACAGGAAGATCGCGAAGTAGCCGAAGAGAATGTTCCACTCCAGCGGCACCGCCAGCGGGAACGTGGACGTGATGAACAGGTGGAACACCACCATCAGCGCGACCCCGGCGAGCGTCACCCAGTGATTGGTGGAGAACAGCAGCACCAGCGGCGTGATGATTTCCACCGTCGTCCCGCCGACGTGCGCCATGAACGACGCGAGCTTCGACGGGCGGATGTCGGCCGGGAAATTCCGGTAATGCGCGCGCTTCAGCCATTTGAACGGAACACACGGACTGTTGGACACCATCGGCGGCACCACATTCGTGAAGTGCTTGCCGAACTTCGAGACGCCCGCGCCGATCCAGACAATGCAGATCAGCAGTTTCGCGGCGATGATCATGGTCACGAACGGCAGGAAGGCGAAGAACACCAATGCGGGCAGATACTGTTCACCGCGAGCGGCGAGAAAAATTGTCTTGTCCCGCAGGCCGTTCAGCACGTACAGCACGATCGGCGCGATCAGCAATGCCGGGCGCACGAGTCCCGAGGTGTTGCCGGGCAGCGCGGCCGACAGTGCGGCGTCCTGGACACCGGGAAGCACGATCGCGGTCAGCAGCGTGGCGAGGAAAGCCAGGTACAGCAGCACGTCGAAGCCGTTCCGCCGGTCACCCGCGGTGAACGGCACGCGCTTCCACGGCCGCAGCCGGATCGTGCCGGGCCGCGCCCAGAACAGGATCCCGCCGGTCATCGGCTTGAACTTGCCCGCGATCGGGCCCCAGGAACCGGCGACGCCGAACGCTTCCAGGAAGACCGTCCACAGCACGAGCTTTTGGTAAACCACTGGCTCGTGCCACCACGCGGCCACGTCCCAGAACGGGCCGGCACCGGACGTCGAGGTCGCCAGCGCGACCCCGGCCAGCACGTAGAGGAAAACCAGCTTCACCACGTACGTCGCCGGAATCATCTTGGGCGAGCCGAATCCGAACTGGACCCAGTGCAGTGCGAGCGCCTTGGTTCGTTCGAACAGTGGCTTCCGCAGGAAGGTTTCCGGATCGACCGGGGGAAAGTCCCCTGTCTTGAACCCCATTGTTCTCCGCCTTTCTCCGGGCAGCATCGACCGGGCCCGCAGCCGCGGGCACGGATTTGTCGTGCAGAATCGGATCAGCCGGCCGCGGCGAGTTCCCGGCGCAGCGCGGGTTTGTCGATCTTGCCGACCGGGTTCCGCGGCAGCGCGGGCACGATGCCGATCCGCGCCGGCACCTTGACCCGCGTCAGCCGGGCCCGGCAGTGCTCAAGCAGTTCGGCCTCGCTCACGACCGCGCCCGGGTACAGCGTCACGGTCGCCACCGGCACTTCGCCGAGCACCGGATGCGGCGCGCCGACCACCGCGGCTTCCAGCACCGCCGGGTGTGCGTGCAGTGCGTTCTCGATCTCCTTGGGGTAGAGGTTCTCCCCGCCCCGGATGATCATGTCCTTGATGCGGTCGACCAGGACGAGATAGCCGTCCTCGTCGAACCGCCCGACGTCGCCGGTGTGCAGCCAGCCCTCGACGATCGTCGCGGCGGTCGCCTCGGGCCGGTTGAGGTAGCCGCGCATCACGTTCGGGCCGCGGACCACGACCTCGCCGGGACCGTCGGTCACCAGCCGACCCCGCGAGTCCATCAGCGCGACTTCCTGTCCGGGCAGCGGACGCCCGACCGTCCCCGGTTTACGCGGCCCGGCCAGCGGGTTCAGCGTCGAAGCACAGCTTCCCTCAGACAGCCCATAGCCCTCGACGACCACCACGCCGAACCGTTCCTCGACGCGCCGGATCAGCCCGGCGGGCATCGGCGCGGCCCCGCAGACCACCAGCCGCAGCGACGAGGTGTCCGGCCGCACAGTGTCCGGGAGACCCGCTAGCCGAGCGTAAATCGCTGGTACGGCGGAGAAATACGTCGGACGGACGCGTTCGATCGTGTCGAAGAAGTCATCGGCGCGGAATCTCGCGGTGATCGTCGAGCGGCCACCGGCGAGCAGCGGCGCGAGCACGCTGACCACGATTCCGTTGACGTGGAACAGCGGCAGGACCAGCAAACTGTGGTCTGCCGGTCCGAGTCCGAGCGCGTCGACGATCATCGCGGTCATCGCCCGCACGTTGCCGTGGTCGAGCACCACGCCTTTCGGCTGTCCGGTGGTGCCGCTGGTGTAGATGAGCAACGCGACCGCGTGGTCGTCGCCTGCCACCGGACGCTCGTCGGGAACGGCGGTCGCCAGTTCCTCGATCCGCATCGTCACCAGGCCCGAATCACCTTGTCCCACCACGACTTTCGCCCGTGCGTCGGCGATCTGGAACGAGGCTTCGCCGTCGGTCAGCTCCGGGTTCACCGGCGTGACCGCGGCACCGAGGCGCCAGGCAGCGAACAACACCACCGCGAACTCGACGCGATTCGGCAACCAGACCGCGACGACGTCGCCCGCGCCGACCCCTCGGGCCCGCAACGCGGCCGCCGCGCCGCGCACTCGCACCGCGAAACCGGCGTTGCCGAGTTCGCTGTGTTCGTCAGCGAGGCAGGGCCGGTTCGGGTTTCGCCGGGCCCGTTCTTCAGGCAGCGCCGCGAGGTGCATCGTCGAAGTCCTTTCCCAGGGCGGCTCAGGTGGGAAATGACGGTAAGGACGGGCCGTGACCCAAGCCATAGGCCGCAGAACCGAAGGCTCCGCCGGTTGTTGTGCCGGGGTCACAACCGCCCGCACCGAGGGAGTGAACGACGCCGCTCGCCTGTCGCCGGGGGCGGTCCGGTGGTTACCCTGACCGCCATGTCCGACGCCGTCGACGCCGTCGTGGCCGAGATCGCGCACGCCATCGACGCCGACCTCCCCGCCCGCACCGCCGAGCTCACCGACTGGTTCGTCGAGATGATCCCGGAGTTCCGGCACGACGAGACGGTCCGCAAGCTCATGATCGCCAGCACGTCGGCGAATCTGGTCGCGATCCTCGACATGCTGTCGCATTCCATCCCGCTCGACCGGATCACCGTCCCGCCCGCCGCGGCCGAGTACGCGCGCCGGTTCGCCCAGCACGAGCTGTCGCTGGAAGCACTGCTGCGCGCCTACCGGCTCGGCGAGCACCGGTTCGAGCAATGGGCGATCGAGGCACTGGGACGGCAGCCGAACATCGACACCCGGCTCGCGCTCGGCGTGCTCGCCGAACTGTCGCGCCGCACCAACCGCTACATCGACCAGGTCATCGAGGGTCTGATCGACATCTTCGAAACCGAACGCCGGCGCTGGAGCAGCCGCACCGGAGCCGCGCGGGCCGCGCAGATCCGGCTGGTGCTCGATTCGGACACGCTGACCGAGGACGCGGCACAGCAGCTGCTCGCCTTCCCGATGCGGCAGTGGCACTGCGCGGCGGTCGCGTGGCTGCCCGCCGAGGGCGCGGGAGAACTGCAGGCCGCGGCCCGGTTGCTCCAGGAGGTGTGCGGACGAGGTCCAGCGCTCACCATGCTGGCCGACGACCGCACGCTGTGGAGCTGGACGGTCAGCACGGAACGTGACGACATCGAGGTCGAACGCCTCCGCTCCGGCGTGGCAGCCATCGGCGGCGGCCTGCGACTGGCCCTGGGCGCGCCCGGCTACGGGCTGGCCGGGTTCCGCGGTTCCCTGCGCGAGGCGGTCCGGGCACGAGCGGTCGCGGAGACCGACGAGGACCAGAGCCAAAACGTGGTGCGGTTCGACGACGTCGCGATCGCCGCCCTGCTCACCGAACAGTCCGACGACGTCTACCGCTGGATCACGCGAGTCCTCGGAGACCTCGTCGCCGACGATCCCGGCACCGGGCAGCTGCGCGAGACGCTGCGAGTCTTCCTCGACACCGACGGCAGCTACACGCACGCCGCCGCCCGGCTGCACCTGCACAAGAACACCGTTCACTATCGCGTCCGCAAGGCCGAGGAACTGTGCGGACGGCCGCTCGCCGAACACCGGCTGGAAGTGGAAGTCGCCCTGCGTGCGGCCACTTTGCTGCGCAAGCGGCTGCCGTGGAACGAGCCCGGCTGATCCGTCAGTCCATTGTGGATTCTTTTGCCTTCGCGCGGCGCCGTGTTAGCCTGTCGCCGTGCTGCGCCTCATGACGTCCGAGCGACTCGTAACCCGGCGCGCCGGCTGAACCAGGCTGCCGGCGCGCGATGCCGGTATGCGGTTTTTTGCTTCGGGACCTGGCCCTCTTTTCCCGCCAGACCTTTTTCCCGGAGTACGCCATGTCCTTGAGCACCTTTTCCTCCGCCCCCTACACCTCCGGCCCGGCCATGCTGGTCCGCCGCCGGATCGCGACGTACTTCGTCGGCGGCATCGACCAGATCCCCGCCTTGGTCGCGACGCTGACCCAGCACGGGAAGCTGATCCACGAGCTGTCCGTCGACGTCCGCGAGGGAGTCCGGGAGAGCAGCATGGTCAGCACCGTCCTGGTCAGTCCCGACGCGCTCGACGCCCTGCTGGACGCGCTGCGGGCCCTTTCGTCGGTCGTCTCCGCGGAACTGGCCTGATTCGGCCCGTCGCGTGGCCCGGCGGCAGACTGGGGTCCCCACCAGTGAAAGGCACCCCCCCATGCGATTGGCGGACAAGATCGCCCTGATCACCGGCGCTTCGAGCGGAATGGGCAGGGCAGCCGCCCAGACCTTCGCCCGCGAAGGCGCGACGGTCGTCGTCACCGACGTCGAAGACGCTGACGGCACCGCCGTGGCCGAGGAAATCCGCGCCAACGGCGGCCAGGCCGAATACCGCCGCCTGGACGTCACCGGCGAAGCTTCCTGGACCGCCGCGATCGCCGACGTCCTGGACCGGCACGGACGACTCGACGTGCTGGTCAACAACGCCGGCATCAGCGGCACCTTCGACCCAGACCTGACCAGCACGGCGTTTTATGATCGGCTGCTGCAAGTCAACGCCCGCGGAGTGTTCCTGGGCATCAAGCACGGTGCGGCGGCGATGTCCGGCCGAGGCGGAGGTTCGATCGTGAACCTCACGTCGATCTCGGCGTCCATCGGGCAGGTCGGCGTCCATCTGGGATACGCCGCCTCGAAGGGCGCGATCAAGGCGATGACGACCACCGCGTCCGTCCACTATGCGAGCGAAGGCATCCGAGTCAACGCGGTGGCACCCGGTCTGCTGCCACCGATGCGAACCTCTCGCGGCTCCACCGATCCGGTGTGGCGAGCGAAGCAGGTCGAGGGCGTCCCGATGGGGCGGACTGGGGAGGTACAGGAGGTCGCGGATGTGATCCTGTTCCTGGCTTCCGCGGAATCCTCGTACGTGACCGGGGTGGAGATCCTCGCTGACGGGGGTTACACAGCCCAGTAGACGTTTTCGGGCGCGCTGGGGCCCCTGCGGATCCCGGCGGCAGTCCCGGCTCGCTGGGGGTGGCATCGTGACGCCGTCAGCCCTCTGTCTCGTGCCGACTCCCGCTCGACCTTGGCTCCCCTGATCCGGTGGCCGCTAGCCCCTCGGACACCCACCGCCGCGCGCGCCGACTCCCGCGGCCACTCGGTCCGGATTCCCTGGTCCGTCCTCGGGATTCGGCTCTCCGGCACTCACCACCTCCCGCCAGCCGCAGCGGACTCGTCGACGCCCTGACTCGCCCTGGCCACCATCGGAGCCGGCGCTGTGATCGCTGCGAACCCTCCGCCCCGCGCCAACTCCGCCGACCGCGGTCACTACCGGCCCTCCGCCCCGCACCAACTCCGCCAGCCGCGGTCACTACCGGCCCCGCCGCGCACCAACTCCACCAGCCACGGCCACTGCCGGCCCTCCGCCCCGCACCAGCTCCACCAGCCGCGGTCACTACCGGCCCCGCCGCGCACCAACTCCACCAGCCGAGCCCTGCGCACCCGCCCCTGCCCACCATCGAACTCTGCTGCTGTGACCCCCTCTGCCTCAATCAGCCGTCACCGACCGGCGCGCGCGGTACGTTCACCGGGCCACCGCCCGGTGGCGAGACGGAGGCGAAGCCGGTGGAACTGAGGCAGGTCGAACACTTCCTGGCTGTGGTCCGGCGCGGCAACTTCACGCGCGCCGCCCAGGACGTGCACGTCGTGCAGTCCGCTCTCAGCGCATCCATCCGGAAGCTGGAAACCGGCCTCGGCGCAGAACTGTTCGACCGCACCACCCGCCGGGTCACTCTCACCCCGGCGGGCGAGGCCCTGCTCCCGCTGGCCCGCCAAATCGCCGCGGACGTCGACTCCGCCCGAGGCGAGGTAGCCGCGGTGGCTGGCCTCGCGCGCGGCCGGGTGTCGATCGGGACCATCCAGACCCTGACCGTCGTCGACCTGCCCGCGAAGCTGGGCGAATTCCGCGCCCGCTACCCGGGAATCCGGCTGCGCGTCCGGGAAGGCACCATCCCCGGACTGACCGCCGCGGTGTCCGACGGCGAACTGGATCTGTCCTATGTGGGCGGTCCGCTGCCGGAGGAGCTGGCCGAATTCGCCAGCTGGCAGCAGAACCTGGTCCTGCTCACCCACCCCGGACATCGTCTGTCGGCCCGCCGCCGAGTCCGGCTCGCGGAACTGGACGGCGAGCCTTTCGTGGATTTCACCGGCAGCGGCCTGCAAGCCTTGGTCGACCGAGCCTTCACCGAGGCTGGCGTCCGTCGTGATCAGGTCTGCGAGGCGACAACCGTCCCGCTGCTGGTCGACCTGGTCGCGGCAGGCCTAGGCGTCACCGTGCTCCCAGAGCAGGTCGCCGCCCGGTCCGGACTGCCGTTCGCCCGCCTCACCCAGCCGACGCTGGCCCGCACCATCTCCCTGACCGGCCGCTCGGCAAACCTCACCAACCCGGCGGCACGGGCGCTGCTGGCCCATCTTCTCGCCTGACCCCGCGCACCGGCGCGAGCACCAGCGCGAACCCGGCCAAACCCAACGCCAGCGCGACGGTCGTCAGCCCGGTAATCCCGGCGACAAACGCCAATGCGAACGCCCTGCCGCCAAGCCGCCGCAGCAACCGGACAACATCCCGAGCAGCTCCGTCAGCCGACCCGACCCCGGTTGCCGGGTTGAGGTCGGCCATCAAGCCGCCGGTCGCAGGCTCGACGGCAGCCGCCACTTCGACATCTACCGCAGGCTCGACGCCGACCACCGGATTGACGCAGACCACCGGGTTGACGCAGGCCGCCCGCCAGGCGCTCGCCACCGACTCAACGCCACCCGACGGGTCGTCATCGGCCGCCAAACCGACGTTGCCCGCAGGCTCGGCACCAGCCACCGGTTCGACGTCGGCCGCAGGCTCAACGCCAGACGCTGACCCGACGTCGGCCCCAAACCCAGCGCTAGCCACAGACTCGACACCGGCCCCAAGCCCAGCGCTAGCCACAGACTCGACACCGGCCCCAAGCCCAGCGCTAGCCACAGACTCGACACCGGCCGCAGACTCGACGCTCACCGCCGGGTCGTCGCCGACTGCCGACTCGTCGCGCGCCACCTCATTGACGCTGGCCGCCGTGCAATCGCCCACCGGATCGACGGCAGCGTCCTCCGGTGCGCTCCCACGCTCGACCGTCGCGCCGAGGGCAGCGCCGTCCGGTGCGCTCCCACGAGCGTCCAGGCCTCCCTCACCGTCCAGGCCAGTTTCGGCGTCGGCGGACCGGTCCGCCGACACGTCACCGTCGAGGTGCCGGTCTTCGCTTTGTCCGGAGTTCTCGGCGGAATCGCCAGACGCAGACGTCATGGGCTGAGTATTGGCTTGCCTCGACCTCCCAGTCCAACACCTGTTTTCGCTGCGATTCAGCGATGAAATCGATCGCCCTCGCGAAGGCTTGTCGACGTGGCAGTCGCCGTCGGCTCGGCGGCACCGGGATCAGGCAAAGACCACCTCCTCGCTTCCAATCAGCTTCACGCCAGCCGCGGACAGTTCCTCGTCCACACGGGCGCTCTCCTCGGCGGCGGAGAATTCGTCGTCGTACGTGGCGTGGGCGTCTTGGACCAGCGTGCTCTTATGACCGCGCTTGAGGGCGGCCAAGGCGGGGGCTCGGACGCAGAAGTCACTCTGCATTCCGGCCACGACCAGCGGGCCGACTCCGGCAGCACGGAGCCCAGCTGGGTGCCGGCGAAGGAGTCGGGTGTCTGTTTGTCGACTACGTGCTCGCCTGGGCGGGCCTCGTGCACTAGTTCCCAGCCGGAGGTTCCGGGTACGTCGGGGTCGTCGCCGATGCTGTTGTTCCGGATGTGCACCACCTGCGCCCCCGGCCCGCGCCCGCTCCAGGACATGCGAGATCGCGGCGGCGACTCGGTCGGCATCGGGCACGGGAGCGGGCGGGAGAAGCATGTTGTTCTGGACATAGATGAGGAGCAGCACGAGAACCATGCCGGAAGCATCTCAGCGGGCACCGACAAAACCGGGGCTTCGGCGTTCGCCCACAGGGATGAACGCCGGACGAGGCCTTCGAAGTGGTCTGACGGAGCAGGTACCAGGCGGCGTTTGCCGGGACGGCTCTTCGGCAAGGCTTCCGCGTCGGGCTGTCGCGCCCGCCCTGCGTTGGCTCGGGCTACGGGTCTCGCCGTTCTCGCGCGGATTCCTGCTCGGTCGACGGTCTCGGATGCCGCATCGGGCGTTGCCGGGCGACTGGGTAGCGCGCCAGGGGGTGCGCCTCGTCCAATCGATGGCGGGCGCGGCGGGGTACGTCGTCCGACGGGGAGACCCAGCGGCGCGTCGAGTCGTCCGGAGGGGAGGCTGGAGGAGCATTCGGCGGCGGGACGGCAGAGCGACGCCGGGCGGCGCGGCGCAGGAACACTACGGCCAGCACCACGAACACCGCGGCGACGGCCACCAGGAGCCACCAAGCTTGCATTCGTCCTCCCGTCGTGGGTGGGTCGCACGCAAGGGTGCCCGTTCAGCACGAGGACAGCGCGATGTCCACACCGCCGGGTGTCACCGGAACGGGGGTTGTTTGCTGGATAATCGCGAAGAGCCGGGCGGGTCCTGCTTCAACGACGCTAACTGGTCCGCATAACGACGGGGCTTCACAGTGAAGCACACGGACGGTGCCAAAATTTTGCCGCGCGGCAACGCACGTGGAGTCTGGAGCCGCGAGAAAGCTGCCACGCAACATAGGATCTCGGTGGGAATGGCTAGCGCCGCAAAGGTGCGAAGCATGACGCTGAGTGTCCCGGCCCGCGGCGCGCAGAGCCTCCGGCCAACCACGCCGAAGCCGCACTCACCCAAGCGACAACCTCACCGGTGAACGGCTCGCTTCACCCCCGCAGCACCAACTCGCGCACCTCACCCAGACCCACACGACCCTGCCCGCAAACAGCTCACGCCCCGCAGCAGCAAAAGCCGCACCTCACCCAGACCCGCACTACCCCATCCACGAACGACTCGCCTCTGCAGGCAGCAAAAGCCGCACCTCAGCCGAGCACCGACAACCTCACCGGCGAAGGGCTCATTTCACCCCGTCCCGCAGCACCGACGCCCGCACCTCGCCCCGGCCCGCTCGACCCCACCGGCAAACAGCTCACGTCACCCCCGGCAGCACCAAAGCCGGACGGGCCCATCGGCGACGCAGCAACCGAAAGCCGCATCGCACCCAATCGCACACGGTCCCACCCGCGAACGACTCACTTCACCCCGTCCCGCAGCGCCGAAACCCGGTCCACCGCCGCGGTGAAATCTCCGCTGGGCAGGGATCCATCCGACAACCCGGCGGCCAACGCCGAAGCAGCATCGTCCCCCTGGCTCACGTCTCGGGCCGAGGCCAGGATCAGGTCCATTCCCGCCTTCGCGGCCAGCACCGCGCGGTTTCCCGTTCCGCCATAGGACTTCAGCGCACCGGCTTCCAAGGCGTCCGTCACGGTCACCCCGGCGAAGTTCGTGTCTTTTCGGAGTTCCCGCACGGCCGTTGGCGAGAGTCCGGCGGGGTGGGAGGGGTCAAGCGCGGGGTAGACAGCCCACGAGAGCATCACGAGCTTCACGCCAGCGTCGACCATCGGACGGTAGGGGGCCTCGTCCTTGGCACGCAGTTCGGGCAAGGGCACGTTCAGCGTCACCGGGCCGGCGTCCGTGTCGCTTCCGGCGGGCACGGCGCCCAGGCCGGGGAAGTGCTTGGCCGTCGCGGCGACGCCCGTTGACTGCTGGGCCGTGACGAAATCCCGGCCCAGCGCACCGGCCACCTGAGGGTCCTGACTGTATGAGCGGTCGTATTTGTCGATGAAATTGCCCGGTTGGCGGTAGACATCCAGAACCGGCGCGAGGTTGACGTTCATTCCTGCCCCGGCGAGGTTCTGGCCGGCACCGGCGCCCGCGGCTTTGGCCGCGGCAGAAGGGTCAGCGGACTGCGCTACCTGCTTCTCCGACAGAACGGGCTCGCCGGGCAACCGGCGGACCTTGCCGCCTTCCTGATCGGTCATCAGCAGCAACGGACGACGCACCGGGCTTTGCGCGTTCGCGTCCCGCAATTGTCGTACCACGTCGCTGATCTGCTGGGAGCTTGAGATGTTCTCGCCGAAGAAGATTACGCCTGCCGCCTCGCCGGCGCGGATTCGTTGCAGCAACGAGGCGGGCGGCGTCAGACCAGGATAGGAGTAAATCACCCGCTGTCCGGCGAGCTGCCGCGGCGTGAGTCCGGCGGGAGTGGCGGCGACCGTGCTCAACGCGAGCACCGTCACGGCCAGAGCCAGCAATGCCTTCCGACGCTTCATGCGACCTCCGTTCACGAGCCGTAGGACCACGCTAACCCCCGGCGGGCGGGCGTGCTCGGCTGCCGGGGGTTAGCGCGGTGAACGAGATCGCCGAAGAATGGCGGGCACAGCGATATCTGGTGGGTTCAGGTGCGCGGCGGGTCGTCCGCATGCCGGTCGAGAGACCGAGCGGCACCGGCGTCCCGGCTGCCCTCGAAGGTGCAGGACTCGCTGCTGCCCGCGCGCGCGAAATCAGACCGGACAGGACTCGCTGCCCGGGTTGAGTCCTCAGTGGACAATCAGACCCAGTAAGCGACCCGAGCCCGGTAATTGCGCAGCACCAGCATCGCCAGCGACCAGCCGACCACGGTCACCACACCCGCGACCAGCCAATGCGTCCAGCTTTGCTGCTGCCCGACCAGTGGTGCGCGCACGATCTCGACGAAGTGATAAACCGGGTTGAGCTGCAGCAAATTCACCGCGATGGAGCCGAATCCTTCGTGCGAGGCCTGGTTCATCGCGCGGACCTGGTCCATCGACCACATGATCGGTGTCGCGTAGAAGAGCATCGTGATGAAGCTCTGGATCACCGGCGGGATGTCGCGGAACCGCGTGGACACCACGCCGAACAGCAGCACCACCCACGCGCCGTTCAGCAGGACCAGGATCAGCGCGGGCACGGCGAGCAGCATTCCCCAGCCGAGCCCGGGGTGCAGCAGTGCGTATTCCTTGTCCACCAAGCGGTACGGGTGCGAGAGCTTGCCGAAGAAGATCGCCAGCACCAGCACGTACACGACGAGGTTGTGCGCCAGATACAACGCCTGCCGCCACACCGTGCGCAGCGCGTACACCGACACCGGAGCCGGCAGCTGCTTGATCATCCCTTCGTTCGCGATGAACGTTTCCGAACCCTCAACGATGCAGCCGTTCATGAAGTTCCACAGAATGAGCCCGGTGGTGATGCTCGGCAGCAGGGTCGAGATGGAAGTGCCGAACAACGCGGAGTTCACGACACCCAGCGCGAGCGCGGTGACTGCCATCCCGACGGTGATCCACAACGGCCCTAGCGACGAGCGCCGGTAGCGCTGTTTGATGTCCTGCCACGCGAGCAACGCCCACAGTTCCCGGGCACGCAACCCGGCCTGCAGATCGGCGAAGGCTCGACGCCAGCTTCTCGGGTCCGCGTCGATCGCGGGCGGAGCGGTCATGACCACGAACCTAGCCGCGATCGCCGTTCTCGGCCAACACACGACTACGGTGTGCCGGGTGAGCTTTTTCCTGTCCCGCGTCCTTTCCGCGCTCCGCGACGGCGGCGACACCGTGCTGTTCCACCACGACGACACCACCATGACGTACCGGGCGGCGTCAGAACTGCTGTCGAGGCTGTACGGCGGGCTCGCCGAGGTGCGCGCCGTGGTGGCGATCGACGCCGCCAACCGGCCGGAAGTGGTGCTGACCCAGCTTGCCGCGCAGCTGCGAGGGCTGGAAGTAGTGTTGATCGCGGCCTCCGCGAGCCGTCCGGCGCGAGCGGCGACGCTCGCGGCGACCGGGGCGACCCTGCTCACCGATGCCGAACTCGACACGCTCGCCATCGCGCGACCGTCCATTCCGGACAATTTGCCGAACAGTGTCACGGCGATTTTCCCCAGCGGCGGCACCACCGGAACTCCGAAACTGATCCGGCACAGCGGAATCTACGACGGCGTCGCCCATATCTTCCAGCCGGACGGCACCAAAACCGCTCTCGTCACCGCGCCGCTCACGCACATGACCGGCAACGCGGCCGTTTTGGGCGCGCTCTGCTGCGGCAACACCGTGGTACTGCACCGTGAGTTCAACGCGGAGAAGCTTCTCTCCGATGTGGAGCGGCATCGCGTCACCACATTTTCCCTTACCCCGCCCCGGCTAGCCGCCGTACTCGACCATCCACATCTGGCCGCCACGGACGTGTCCAGCGTGCAACAGCTTTCCCTCGGTGCCGCACCGCTGGCGCCACGCAGGTTGGCCGAGGCGCTCAAGGTGTTCGGCCCGGTCGTCGGACAGGGATACGGGCTCACCGAAGCGCCGATGATCGCCAGCATTTCCGCGGACGAAGTCCTTGCCCGGCCGGAACTTCTCGGTTCCGTCGGCCGCATCGTGCCCGGCATGGAAGCCCGCATCGCGGATGGCGAAGTGCTCGTCCGCGGGCTGTCGATGATGGACGGCTACCACGGGAAACCGCCGATCGGCGACAGCTGGCTGCGCACCGGCGACCTCGGCCGCTTCGACGACGAGGGCTACCTCTACCTGGAGGACCGGATCGACGACGTCATCGTCACCGGCGAGCACGGCACGAAGGTCTCCTCGACCGCGGTGGAGCACGCGCTTCTCAGCCACCCCAAGGTGAAGGCCGCCTCGGTCGTCCCCGCACCGGGGCCGGACGGAACCCTGCTGCACGCCGTGGTGGTCGCCGAAAAGACCACCGCTGACGAACTGCGCGACCAGGTCCGCGAAGAACTCGGCGGCGAGCACTTCGTACCGTCCACTGTGGAGTTCCGCGGCGAGTTGCCGCTGACCCCAGTGGGCAAAGTGGACAAACAGCGGCTCAAGCGTTGACCGACCGGCCCAGCAAGCGTTCCCGGTGATGTTCCTCGCGCAGGTCCCGCCGCCGGGCGTGCAGCAGTTGCGCCAGCGTCACCTTGCCGAGTACCCGCGACGGGTCGTGCCGGTCGACCACCAGCGCCTGCGTCGTGTGCCCGAGCGCCAAATCGTTCGCGACGTCGCGCAGAGTGTCGTCCTCGTACACGACGACATCGGCCGACATCTGCACGTCCGGTTGGTGCGTCATCACTTCATGCACGAAGAACGTCTCAAGTGGATCGGTCGTGTACTCGCGAGTGAGGTGCAGCCGCCGCCGCGCGATCTTCTCCGTGAGCACGGAACGCTTGAGCAGCAGCACCGAAAGCGCGTACGCCGAGAACGACGCGACGACGAGCGGCAGCAGATAACTCCACGCGTGGGTCAGCTCCAAAGTGAACACAATGCCGGTGAACGGCGACCGCAGCACGCCGCCGACCACCGCGGCCAACCCGCCCGTCGCCCAGAACCCGGGCGCGATATGCGGTAGCAAGCCGCCTTCCGCGGCGCCGATCATGAATACCGGTGCCAGCACGCCTCCAGAGGTCCCGGATCCCAGCGAAAGCGCCCAGATCAGCGTCTTCACGACCAGGTTCCCGGCAATCAGCGACGCGGTCGCGTGCCCGGTGAGCAGCGTGTCGATCACGTCGTAGCCGACGCCGAGCGCGTGCGGTTCGATCAGGCCGCCGATGCCGATCACGAGGCCACCGATCGCGGGCCACCACATCCAGTGCACGGGCAGCCGCCCGAAAAGATCCTCGGCGAAGTAGACGAGCGCGGTCGCGCCGATCGCCAGCAACCCGCCGGTCAGGCCGGGGACGAGGGCGAGACCGCCGGCGGCCGGGCCGGGGCTGGCCCCGGTGAACGGGACTCCGAAGACCGGTCCGGTACCGAGCAGGAACCCGCGGCACACCGTCGCGACCGACACCGCGGCAGCCACCGGCACGAGACTGCGCGGCCGCCACTCGAAGAGCAACAATTCGACCGCCAGCAGGACGGACGCGAGCGGTGCGTTGAAAGTCGCCGCCATCCCGCCCGCGGCACCGGCGACCAGCAGAGTCTTGCGTTCGTCCGCGGACAGTTTCAGCAGCTGCGCGAGGGATCGAACCGACCGCGCCGCCGGTCATGATGATCGGCCCCTCGGCCCCTCGGCCCCTCGGCGCCGAACGGGCCGCCGGTGCCGATGCTGACCGCCGCCGACACCGGTTTCAGCACCGCTCCGCGCGGGGCCACCCGGCTGCCGCCGGTGAGGATCGCTTCGATCGCCTCCGGCATGCCGTGGCCGCGGATCTTCTCCGAGCCGTAGCGCGCCATCAGGCCGATCACGAGCCCGCCGACAACCGGCGCGAGCAGCACGAGCCACCACGGATGGTGCTGCGCGCCCGGCGCGACGAGATCCGTCGCGACGCGTTGGTAGAAGACCAGGTTGGTGATCAAGCCGATGAGCTTGAGCAGCGCGAACGCCGCCACCGCCGCCGCGCCGCCCACTGGCAGCGCGATCGCGGTGATCAGCAGCATTCGCGGATTGACTGCGAAGTCGCCGAGGTGCGCGGCCCGCGCCGGAACCTTCACAGCCGGCCCGGCCCCGCCGTGGGCACGCCCGATGCCGATTCCGCCGCCATGACCAGGTCGCGGACCGCCGTCGAGACCGCCTCGTTCCGCGCGGCAGGCACTTCCGCGAGCAGCTCGGACAGCGCGCGCTGGCACCTGCCGACGACCCCCCGCCACGACCTCGCGCCCGGCAGCGGTGACCTCGATGGTCACCACCGTGCGACGGTGCTCGTCCTCGCCGCGCACGACGTACCCGTGCGCTTCGAGCTTGTCGGCCAGCCGGGTGACCGAGGACGCGTTAACGCCCATCACCTCGGCGAGCCGCGAACACGGCACCCGTCCCAGGCTGTCGAGCACCACCAGCAATCGCACCTGCGGGAAGGTGACGCCGCGCGGGGCGGCGTGCGCGCTGTCCCAGGCCACGGCCACGAGCACGCGAGTCAGCCGTTCGAGAGCGGCCACGTCGTCCGGCACATCTTGCATAGTGCAAAAGTTGCTATAGGCAATGCTTCGGGTCAAGGGGGTGCTCGGTCACCAGGGGTTCCTTCCCGGGCTGCCGGTCGTGTCGGTGATCTTGGCTAGGGTGGGTTTCGGCGACGCGGAGGTGAGCCGGTGGAGGACCACCCACTCCGGGGCAACCCCGGGGAGCAGCACGACACGTATCCACAGCGCCCCGCGCAGCGGCGGCACGCTCCGCGTGCGAGACAGCGCGGATGAACGGAGAACGAGTCGCCTCCGCGTCGCTGCTCGAACCGATGCCGGTGTGGCGCTGGCCGGTCGCCCGGTGGACCACGTTCGACGAATGTGCCGCCGCCCTCGACCTCACGCCGGGCGAGCTGTCCTGGTTCGCCGACGAACGCGGCTGGCACCGGCGGTCCCGGCCGGTGCTGCGGCATTACAGCTACCGCTGGATCCCCACGTCCACCGGCGGTGCGCGGCTGATCGAACGGCCGAAACCCCGGCTGGCCGAGGTACAACGCCGGGTCCGCGGGCACGTGCTCGACGCGCTGCCGGTCCACGAGGCCGCACACGGTTTCCGCCGCGGCCGTTCGATCCACACCTGCGCCCGCCCGCACGCCGGGCAAGACATGGTGGTGCGGCTGGACCTGGCCGGCTTCTTCCCGACCGTCTCCGCGTCGCGCGTGCGGTCGCTGCTCGACCTGGCCGGCTACCCGCCAGCCGTCGCGTCCGCCATCGCCGGAATCCTCACCACCCGCACCCCGGTCGACGTCCTGCGCGCCGCACCCGCCCGATCGGCCATGCTGGGCCATCTCGCCGGCACGCATCTTCCGCAAGGCGCACCGTCCTCGCCCTCGGTGGCCAATGCGGTCACCCATCACCTGGACCGCAGGCTCTCCGGCCTCGCCGCCGTGCTGGGCGCGAACTACACCCGCTACGCCGACGATCTTGCCTTCTCCGGCGACGCGAGCCTGCCGCTGCACCGGCTGCTGCCGGGCGTCCGGCGGATCGTGACCGACGAGGGGTTCCGCCTGCGCGACGACAAGACGTCAGTGAAACCGGCTTACCGGCAGCAGCGCGTCGCCGGGTTGGTGGTGAACGCCGCGCCAGCCGTCGCCCGCGCCGAGTACGACGAACTTCGGGCCGTGCTGCACAACTGCGCGCGCACCGGCCCGGCACCGCAGAACCGCGCCGAGCACCCCGATTTCCGCGCGCACCTGCTGGGCCGGATCGCGTGGATCAGCGCCACGAACGCCACCCGCGGCACGAAATTGCGCGACCTGTTCGACCGGATCGACTGGTCGTGAACGCGACCGGTTCAGACCGGCAACAGGCTGAGATTCCGCTCCATCTCGGCCCACCATCCGGCCGCCGGAACATCCCGCGGCTGAATCAACGAGGCTTTGACCAGAATGTCGGGCCGGTTTTCTCGCCAAGCGTAGGAAAAAAGCTCGTCGTAATGCACCCGCGGAAGCCATCCCTGTTCCCGGCCCGCTTCCAATCGCATGAGCTGCCGAGCAAGATCCATACTGCTTGGCGCACAACTGCGAAACGCGTTCGAAAATCTTTGCACGCCCACCGCGTCGCCCTGCCGAACCGCCTGGCAGGCAAGGAAAAGCGCCGTCACGGCAAGGACGTCCGACCGGCGCACCCCGCCCTCCGCCGCCAGATGTTCCGCCAGCTGAAAACTGCGCTTCCGCCGCCCCCGGCGCACCATTTCCGCCAGCGCTCGCTGCTGCCGAATGAGATATTCGTCTTCCCGCAGATACTGCACAGCGTTTCCTCCCCCTGCGCCCGGTCCCGACCCAGGCCGCTTCCCGGTACAGGATGCTCCACCAGGGTGACAGATACGTCGGCGACACTCAGCCGTTCGGAGCAAAATATCACCCAGAGGCATCGACAGTACCCGACCGCGCAAGTCCGGGAATCCTTGTTGTGCCGCAGGAATCGGGCGGCTCAGCGCGGTGGGCGGGAGTTTGTGGCGCGGGAGGGTTTCCGCATCGGCCTAGCGCTTTGGGTTGGGTTGCCGGTGCGGATGGGGCGAGTTGCTGCAGAATCCGCATTCCACGATGACTGACTGCAGCAGATACCCGGCAGCGAGCGGGACGGTGACTGCGAAACGCTTTCACACCAAGGGCTTGGTTCCGGCAAGCGGAGCAGGCCTCCGCACAGTTCGCGTCCGGGTCGCCTTGGGCAGCG
This sequence comes from Amycolatopsis rubida, assembly GCF_900115345.1. GTDB lineage: Bacteria > Actinomycetota > Actinomycetes > Mycobacteriales > Pseudonocardiaceae > Amycolatopsis > Amycolatopsis rubida. The sequence continues at coordinate 740,554 of NZ_FOWC01000002.1, forward strand.
CGGTTTTCGAGTTTGATTTCCGGGCGCGATTTCACCCGTTCGGCCCAGTCGGGCGCGTCGGATCGAGAGAACGAAGCGCAGGGAGAGAAAGCCCGTGCACGGAAGGATTCCCGGCCGCGCGGCGCCCAGGGGACCTGACACCGAGGACGTGCAAACCGAGAGAGGCGGCCTCGGGCACGTCGAGCGTCCGAGAGCGCGCAACCTCTCGCGCGCAGAGCGTGTGGCATCACGAGCACGGTGACGAAGCTTGCGGGACAGAACTGGATTTGCTCAGCCAAGGTCCACCCCCGCCAGGGTTCCGGACAGACTCGGCTGCCCGGTCAGCTCGCCGGCAATCGAGGTCCCGCCGGGTTACGCCACCCGTCAGCCCCGAAACCTCTCACCCGCACCAAACGCCGAACCGTCCAGCCCGGCACAGCTCAGTCACGACCAGCCCGGCCCTCCCCAGGACCAGGCTGGCACATCAGCCGACAACCCCGCGACCGGCTCGCACGCCGGCCGCGGCGTGTTCTTCCCCTGAAACCTCGGAGCACTCCGGCGGAACCGAAGCGCCTCAGGCGACCTCGGTCCGGCTGCCGCCCGGGGCGTGCAGCCCCAGCATGTCCAGCAGCAGGGCGCATTCCTGCGCGTCCTTGGACCGGGACGCGACGGCCAGCGCCGCCTTGCGGCGACGTTCCTCCTGCCGGGCCACGTCCGTGTCGTCCACGAGGTCTGGCGCCGGGTGCAATCCGGTGGTCAGGTCTCGCATGGTGGCTCCTCCCCGATTGGCGTGGGCGCGGGTTCCCCGCGCTCCCTGCACACCCCTTCAACGGCCGAGCCGCACCGGATGTTCCGATGACTCCGGTCACGTCTGCCAGCCAGACCAGAATGACACAAGGCGGGAGCCGCCGGTGCGGCTCCGGAAAACGGACCGTGCGCAGGGCCGGAAGCCCATCGTCCTAAGTGGACACACCGGGAATGCGCCCATTCGGGTGGCGTGAGTGGCCTCACCCGGCCGGGCGAGCCACTATCCACGCTGTGCGTCCCGATCGGCGCCCCGTGCGCACCGCTCTCGCCGGGATGACCGTGCTCGTCCTCGGCGTCCTCACCGCGCTGCAGGCGCCGAATCTGCCGATTATCGGCGACGGCACCGCGTATGCCGCCGAGTTCAGCGAAGCCGCGGGACTCCAGACCGGCAGCGACGTCCGGGTCGCGGGAGTGAAAGTCGGCCGGGTGTCGGAGGTTTCGCTCGACGGCGCGTCCGTCCGGGTGTCGTTCCGGGTGTCGGGGGCGTGGCTCGGAGACCGGACATCCGCGTCGATCCGGATCAAAACGGTGCTCGGGCAGAAATATCTGGCGCTCGACCCGGTCGGTGCCGGACCGCTGGATCCGGACACGCCGATCCCACGCGACCGGACCACTGTTCCGTATGACGTCCTGCCCGCGTTCCGGCAGCTGGCCACGACCGTCGACGCCATCGACACCACCCAGCTGGCGCAGAGCTTCCGCGCCATTTCCGGCACCTTCGCGCACACCCCGGCCGACGTCCGCGCCACGCTGACCGGACTGTCGCGGCTGTCCGATTCTCTCTCCGCCCGGGACACGAAACTGGCTCACCTTTTGGCTCAGGCGCGCACAGTTTCCACCACTCTCGCCGACCGCGACACCCAGCTGACCCGGCTTCTCGCCGATGGCAACCAGTTGCTGGACGAGGTGCGGAAACGCGCATCGGCCATTCAGTCGCTGCTCGCCGGAGCCCGCCGGTTGAGCAGCGAAGTGTCCGGGCTCGTCGCCGACAACGACCGCGAACTCGGCCCGGTGCTCGCCCAGCTCGACCGGCTCACCGCGCTGCTCGAACGAAACCGCGCCTCACTCGCGGACGGGATCCGCGAACTGGCCCCGCTCGTCCGCTTCGCCGCGAATCTCGCCGGCAACGGCCGATGGATCGACGGTTACCTGTGCGGCTTGATCTTTCCCGCGATCGGGCCGGTCAACGAGCACGGCTGTTTCAGTCCATGAGCCCCGGTCCGCCGGTGATCCGCACGGTGACCTGGTTGTCGTTGTAGGTGTAGGCCTCGTAAGCGAACTCGACGCCGGTCTTCTCGACGTGTTCGGTCCACGCCCGGTATTCGTGCCGTTTCCAGCCGGGGAAGTTGAAGAACTCGTCGAAGTGCACGATGCTGCCGACGCGCAGCCGCGGGCCGACGTTGTCCAGCACCGTCTTCGCGGAGCTGTAGAGATCGCCGTCGACGTGCAGGAAATCGACCGGACCGGGGTGTTTCTCCAGGAATCCGGGCAGACTGTCGGAGAACAGGCCGACGACGAGTTCGGCCCCCGGCACGTCGGGCAGGTCGTCGCGGGCGAAGGCGCCGGCTGGCATGCCGTTGAGCCACGCCTCGGGCAGGCCGTCGAACGAATCGAAGCCGTACACCTCGGTCGCCTCGCGCGCGGCCGTGATGGTGCGCAACGTGTTGCCGGACGCGACGCCGAACTCCAGCGCCATTCCGCCGGTGGGCGCGAGGGAAAGCGCGTACTCCAGCGTTTCCTTCGGGCTGCCGAAATGCTCTGCCCCGATCAGGCTTTCGCGCGCGAAGACGTTGCTCTCCAGCGCCGCGTCCTGATCGCCGGCGTACACGATGTCGCGGCGGCTGCGGATCTCGAACTCGACCACGCGGTCCAGCAGGCGGCCCCCCTGCCAGGCGATCTCGGACCGCAGATCCTCGCGCGTCCGTTCCAGCTCCGCGCGCAGTTCCGAGCGCAATTCGGCGAGCTGCTCGGTGTGCGGATCGTGCAGGCGGGCCGCGGCCCGGCGCAGCACCAGGCCGGCCTTCCGGCGCAGCGCAGGGCCCAAAGTCCTGGTCGTCAGCCGATCTTGGCTTTCCTGGTTCATCCCGGGACGATAACCGACAACCGGACACCGTCCCGAACTGCCCGGTTTACCCGGAAGTAGCCTGCCGCCTCACCACCGCGGATCCCTGTGCGGCCGCGCATAACGCCGAGTTTCCTTCTCCGTCCACTGTGTACAGATCGCAGCGGCACGTCGCCCGCGAACGGCTCGCTTGGACGACCGTCGCTTCCGCACGCAGCAGCATGCCGTCGGCGGGCACGAGGTAGTCGATGGAGAAGCCGCTCGTGAGCAACTGCGGACCGAGCACGGTTCCGGCGGCGAAGGTGAGCGCGTTGTCCGCGGCGTAGGCGAGGACGCCGCCGTGCAGGTAGCCGTTCTGCTGCCGGAGGTCGTCGCGGACGTCCAGTTCCAGCACCGCGCGTCCGTCGCCGAATTCCTCGACCCGCGCGCCGAGCAGGACGCTGAACGGTTGTGCGGCGAGCCCGGCGCGCGCGAAGTCTAAGTCCATTTCCGATCCTCACTTCAGTAGTGAAGTACTTCAGTAGTGAAGTGAGGATGGCGGCGGGAAGAGAACACTGTCAAGATCCCCGCATGGCCGCCGACGAACGTCTTTTCTTCCTGCTGCAGAGCGCGGCGCACCGGCTGCGCGTCGAGGGCGACCGGCGCTGCCTCGCCGCGGGCGGCGTGACGACCGCGCAGCTCGGCGCACTGCTCGCGGTGCACGACCAGCCGGGGCTCACCCAGCGGGAACTGGCCACCGAACTGGGCCAGCGCGAATCGGCGATCACCGCGATGACCGGGCGGTTGATCGAGGCGGGGCTGATCGTCCGGCAGCCGCATCCAGAACAGCACCGGGCGCTGGTGCTGGACCTGACCGCGGAGGGGAACGCGACGATCGCCCGGTTGCGGCCGGTGATCGAGTCGTTCAACCGCGAGCTGCACGCGCTGCTCGGGGACGCGTTCGGGCCGACCAGCGAGGCACTGCGATACCTCGCTGGCTGGCCCGGCTAACCCCCGGCACACCTCCCCCGCGACGCGCCTGGCCGTGAGGGGAACCCTGACGGAATCAGATTCCCGCAGGGTTCCCCTCACGAACAAGCCGGGCGCGGAGCGTTAGGAGCACCCGGCTAGCTTCACCAGAGATGTCATCCACCACACCCGCCCCCGCTGCCTCGCGGCAACGTGCGGGCCCCATCATGTCCCGCGTGGCGATCATGGCGGCCCGGCTCTGGTGGGCCTGGCAGACGGTCCGATCCGCGGGCGTTGCTTACCTCTCGGCTCAGCGGTCGGAGCCGTCCCCGCCCTGCTCGGCGAGGAATCGTTCGAACTGCGAGCCCAGTTCGTCCGCGGTCGGCATGTGTTCCTGCGATTCGGCGAGCAGGCTGTGCCCGGAAGCTTCGGTGAACGTGTCGTACTGACGTTCCAGTGCGCGCACCACGTCGGCGGATTCCTCGGATTCGGCGACCTGACGGTCGATTTCCGCCTTGGCCACCTCGGCCGCGGTGCGCAGTTCGCCGTCGGGCAGGCGCAGGCCGGTGGCCTTGCCGATCGAGTCGAGGATCGTCAGCGCGGCGGCCGGGTAGGTCGACTGCGCCAGGTAGTGCGGCACGTGCGCGGCGAAGCCCATCGCGTCGTGGCCCCATTCGCCGAAGCGGTACTCCAGCATCGCGGCGGCGCTGCCCGGGACCTGCATGCGGTTCGGCAGCGGCTGGTGCTCGCCGACCAGGTGCTCCCGGGTCGCGTGCGCGGTGACGCCGAGCGGGCGCGTGTGCGGGGCCCCCATCGGAATCCCGTGGTACCCCACGGTGAGCCGCACGCCCCAGCGTTCCACCAGCTGCCGCACGGCGGCCGCGAACAGCTCCCATTCGCGGTCCGGCTCGGGGCCGGACAGCAGCAGGAACGGAATGCCGTCGTCGTCGTGCAGCAGGCGCACGACCAGCTCGGGGGCCTCGTATTCCTCCCAGTGGTCGACCGCGTAGATCATCGACGGGCGGCGCGACCGGTAGTCGATGAGCCGGTCGACGTCGAACCGCGCGACGACCCGGTTCTCGACCTCTCCGGTGAGGTGGTCGGTGACCAGCCGCCCGGCCGAGCCCGCGTCCATGAAGCCCTCGAAGAAGTGCAGAAGCACCGCTCCGTCCAGGTCGGGGACGTCCGAGTCCACCTCGTACAGTTCCACGGGATCGAGTCCCACCGGATCCTCCTGCTGCTCGCTTGCACGGACGTACGCGATACAACGCGGCCCGGCTGCGAATCCATCCCGCGCGCGGCGGAAATAGTAACGCCCCGCACTCATCAGCCACCCCGGATCGGGGCATCGTGACACTTGTCGTGGGCATCGACCCCAGCGGTCAGGCACTCTGAGCACGTGAACTTCGAGGAATCCACCACGCTTGAACTGCGGCTGCGTCCGCCCGAACACCGGGTGAGCCGCCGGGCGATCGGCCACTGGGCGACGTCGGCGGGAGCGGCCTGGCTGCTCGTGCTCGCGGTGCAGGCGGTGGTGGTCGCGACCGCGGACGACCCGCCGTCGTGGCTCACCGTGACGCTGCTGCTCTCCTGCGTGCTCGCCCCGCTTCATCTGCTCGTCATGCCGCAGTGGCGCTACCGCGTGCACCGCTGGGAAGTCACCGGCGAGGCCGTCTACACCCAGTCCGGCTGGCTGAAGCAGGAGTGGCGGATCGCGCCGGTCTCGCGGGTCCAGACGGTGGACGTCGAACGCGGCCCGCTGGAGCAGCTGTTCGGGCTGGCCCGGCTCACCGTCACGACCGCCTCCGCCGCCGGGCCGCTGCGCATCTCCGGCCTCGACCGCGACGTCGCGGTCGCGCTCGCCGACGAGCTGACCCGCACCACCCAGGCCGTTCGCGGGGACGCGACGTGAACGCGACCGCGCCTTCCCCGCCGGCCGCCGCGGAGGGCACCGGCGACGCGCCCTGGCATCGCCTCGATCGCCGGATGTTGTTGATCCGCCCGGTTCTCGACCTGGTGAAGTCACTGCCGGTGCTCGTGGGCGCGCTGGTGCTCGGCCACGGAAATCACTGGCAGTGGATCGGTCTCGCCGCCACCGCGGTGACGATCGGCGTCGGCATTTCGCACTGTCTCACCTCGCGCTACCGCGTCACCGCGACCCAGATCGAATGGCACACCGGGTTGCTGCTGCGCAAGCAACGCGCCATTCCGCGCGATCGAATCCGTACCGTGGACGTGCTTTCGGAACCGAAACATCGGCTTTTCTCGCTGTCGGCAGTACGAATCGGTACTGGACGGCACGATCACGGAAAAGGACCGGGCAAGGACCAGCTGGTGCTCGACGCGGTCACCCGCGCGGAAGCCCAGCGGCTGCGGACTCTGTTGCTGCACCGGAAACCAGCCGAAACCGAAGCGGCGCGACCGCCGGAGTCGCTCGTCGCCGAGGTCGACAAGCGCTGGGTGCGCTACGCGCCGTTCACGCTGTCCGGACTCGCGGTGGTCGCCGCGATCCTCGGCACGGTTTATCACTTCGCGCACGAACTGCACTTCGATCCGACGAGTTTCGGGCCGGTCCGCGACCTCACCGCCCGCGCGCTCGAACAGCCGGTGTGGCTCACCGTGGTGCTGACGGCGGCCGGGCTGCTCGTGCTGGTGTCGGTGCTGTCGGTCGGCGGATACGTGTTGTCGTTCTGGAACTTCCGGCTCACCCGCGAACCGGGCGGCACGCTGCACATCCGGCGCGGGCTGATCACGACGCGGTCGGTGTCGATCGAGGAGGACCGGCTGCGCGGCGTCGAGGTCAAGGAACCGCTGCCGCTGCGGATGGTCGGCGGCGCGAAGTGCGTCGCGGTCGCGGCCGGACTGCGCGAGGGCAAGGGCGCGGACCGCGGCGGCGGCCTGCTGCTGCCGCCGGCTCCGGCCGGGAAAGCCCGGGAGATCGCGAGCGAGGTGCTCGGCGAGGACTTCGCGAATGCCCCCCTCGTGCGGCATTCCCGGCGCGCGCTGACCCGCCGGATCACCCGCGCCGTCTTCTCCGTGCTGGCGCTGTCGGCCGCGCTGTTCGCGCTGGCTCGGCTCGATGTCCTGCCGGAATGGCCGTGGCAGGCCGCGCTCGTGCTGCTGCCGTTCGCCGTCCTGGTCGGTTTCGACCGGTACCGCTCGCTCGGCCACGCGATCACCGGCCGGTACCTGGTGACCCGTTCCGGGTCGCTGGCCAGGGCGACGGTCGCCGTCCGGCGGGATCGGCTCACCGGGATCGTCGTGCGGCAGTCGCTGTTCCAGCGGCGGGCCGGGCTGATCACCGTCATCGCACCGGTCGCCGCCGGGCGCGGGCACTACCGAGTGCTGGACGTCGAGAAGGGCACCGGGCTCGCGCTCGCCGACACCGCCGTCCCCGGATTGCTGACGCCGTTTCTCGCTGTCCCGGAAAAACCGTGACCTGTGGTAATTTACCGACGCGTTCGTGTCTGAATTCGGCGCTCCTACGGAGAGGTTTCAGGATGTCTGAACCCGGACTCCGTCGCACGGCCGGCGCCAACAGTTCCCGGAAAGTGCTCCAGTTGCTGTTGTCGTTCACCGAACAGCGCTGGGAGGCCAGCGTGGCGGAACTCGCCGAGGTGATCGGCAGCCCGGTCGCCACGACTTACCGCTACGTGCAGTTGCTGAAGGAACTGCAGCTGCTCGAAGAGGCGCGGTCCGGGCGCTATCACGTCACCAGCCGCGTCATGCCGCTCGCGCGCGCCGCCCGGCTCGCGAACGACCTGGCGCGGATCGCGCGGCCGACGATGGAGGAGGCCGCGCGCGAACTCGGCGAGACGATCCTGTTGTTCCAGCACTTCGGCGAGTTCGCGGTGTGCAGCGACCGGGTGGAATGCGACCGCGCGATGCGGTTCACGTTCCAGCCGGGGCATTCCATCCCGCTCGGCGTCGGCGCGACCGGGAAGATGCTGCTCGCCCTGCTGTCCGACGGCGAACGCGAACGCCAGGCCGCCCGGATCGCCGAAGAACGCGGCACCGAGGTGCGTGACGCCCTCAAACACGCGCTGGCCAACCGCTACGCACAGAGCTGGGGCGAAATCGAGGACGGCGTGTGGGCGTGCTCGGTGCCAGTCGACGCGGACCGGCTGCGGCCGAGCGTGCTGAGCCTGGTCGGACCGGCCACGCGCGTCGGCGACGCGGAGCGCGATCGGGCCATCACGGCGTTGCGCGCTTACGCGGAGCAGATCGGAAAAGCGATTTCCGAGTACTCCGAGTAGCCGTAGAATCGGGCCAGTGATCCGCCTCGCCACCCCAGCCGACCTTCCTGTGCTGCCTGACCTCGAACGTGCCGCCGGAGAACCGTTCCGGACCGTCGGCATGGCCGAGATCGCCGACGACGCACCGCCCTCGGTCGAAGAGCTCTCGGTGTTCCAGTCCGCGAGCCGATGCTGGGTCTGGGACGACGACGGGACGATCGCGGCGTACGTGCTCGCCGAAGAGGTCGACGGTTTCGGGCATGTGGAACAGGTTTCGCTGCTGCCGAGCCACGCCCGCCGAGGATTGGGGCGGGCGCTGATCGAGGCGGTCGGCACGTGGGCCGCGGAGCGCGGGCTGTCCGGGCTGACGCTGACGACGTTCGCCGAGGTGCCGTGGAACGCGCCCTACTACGAGCGGCTCGGGTTCCGCGTGCTGGCCGACGACGAGCAGGGTCCGGCGCTGCGGGAGATCCGGCGGGCGGAGATCGCGCGGGGCCTGGACCGGTGGCCGCGGGTGGCGATGGTGCGGGCGGAGTGAGGTCTGCCCGCGTTTCTGTTGCGGGATAAGCGGTTTTGCCGTTGTTCGGGCTGATGCCGCCGAGGTCGCCCGCGTCCGGGTCGTCGAGTACTCGGCGCTTCCGTCTCACTACGGCCGGAACTTCGCGCACTGCCCGCCGCTCATCCGGCTCGGCCATGCCTCGCGGGTTTTCCTTGCCGGGCTGGCGATCTTTCAACGTCGCCCGCGCGTGGGTCGCTCGGGAGGGGGACCTGGATTGCCTCGTGAATCGAACACGTGTTCTACTGATCGGGCCGGCCCCGGAGGGGGAAGCTCCGCGGGCCGGCACCCAGGCAGAACGTGTCCTTCGATCGATCCCCAGGAGGCAGTGTGGCGGTCAAGATCACCCACCTCGCCAGTGGTCAGCAGGTCCGCTTCGCGAACGCGGACGGCGCCCGCCGCTATGCCGAAATCATGGGCGGCGGAGTGGACAAGTGGCGGTTCACGATCGTCCCCGGGGACAGTGGGACTCCTGGGATGCCCGCGGCGGTCGTCAACGTGCCGGTGTGGCGGACTGTCGCTCGGTGATTGCTGCCCGACGATGGGTGACTGTCAGATGGGTGGCTCCCGGTGGGTGGCTCCCGGTGGGTGGCTGCCGCGCGGTGGCCGGCGGCCGACCCCGGCAGCTCCCAGCGATCGCCGCCCGACGATGGGCGGCTGTCAGATGGGTGGCTGTCATCGGTGGCTCCCGGTGGTTGCTGCCCGGCGATCAGCAGCCATCCCCGGCGACTCCCGGCGATCGCCGCACTGCGATCAGCAGCCACCCCCGGCGACTCCCGGCGATCGCCGCACGGCAATCAGCAACCACCCCCGGCGACTCCCGGCAGCTGCCGCGCGGCAACTGGCATCCTCCCGGCGGTTGCCGCACGGCAATCGGCACCCTCCCGGCAGCCCCCGGCGATTACCGCACGGCAACCGCCCTCCGGCAGGCCCCGGGCGGTTGCCGGGGGTGGTTGCCGCCGTTCAGCGGGCGTCGCAGCGACCATCCGCCTGACCGGCTTCCGCTTGGCAACAGTCGCCGAGCGGCTGTCCTGGCGGCTTCCGCTCGACGGCGGTCACCGAGCGGCTGTCCGGTGAACACCGGCTCGGCATCCGTCACCCGATCGCCAGGTGTCCGCCGTCCGGTCGTCGCCGCTGAGGACCGTTTGCCCGGTGACAGCACGGTGATCGGCCCAGCGCGAAACCGTCGTGCCGATCACCGGAACAACGTCACCTGCTGTTTGTTGCTTACCGGCCACGCATTGTGCTCCACTGTCGATCACCCACTGCTGTAAGTCCCGCGTCAGCGGGGACCGCCGCTTGTCAGCAGCGACCACCTCGGCACGGCCCTGCACCCGTGCCCGACGGACAGAAGGAGCGGCTCCTTTGCTTGCGCACCAGCGTGGAACACATCTGCGTGGAAACAATCGCCGTGGAAAAATCCGGGTCACCGTCGCGTTGTCGGTCCTCGCGCTCGCGGTCGGGGCCGGCGCGGCCCACGCGGCGCCGACGGCCACCCCGAAAGCCACGGCGTGGCCCGGCGGGTCGAAGGTGGCCATCGCCGACGACTCCGGGGTTTTCGGCAGCAACCTCAGCGGCGTGTCGTACGAATCGCCCACCGTGCTGTGGGCGGTGAAAAACGGCCCGAGCACCCTGTACCGGCTCGTCCAGGACGGCAAGAAGTGGCGGCCCGACACCGCCAACGACTGGGCCAAGGGCAAGTCCATGCACTACTCCGACGGCAGCGGCGACCCGGACGCCGAAGGAGTCGTCTTCACCCCGGACGGCGTCTTCACGGCCACCGAGCGCGACAACGACGACGGCGACACGAGCAAGCCCGCCGTGCTCCGGTACGCGACTTCCGGGTCGGGCAAATCGCTGAACGCGACCGGGGAATGGGACCTTACCTCCGACCTGCCGTCCGTCGAGCCCAACAAGGGGCTTGAGGCCATCGCCTGGGTTCCGGACTCGACGCTCACCGCGCACAAGTTCCGGGACGAGCACACGAAAGCCGCTTACAACCCGGCGAGCTACCCGAACCACGGGACCGGCTTGTACTTCGTCGGGCTCGAAGACAACGGGAAGGTCTACGCGTACGCGCTCGACCAGTCCGGCGACAAGTACACGCGCGTCGCCACCATCGACAGCGGATTCCCGGCGATCATGGATCTTGAGTACGAACCGTCGACCGGCCACCTGTGGGCCGAATGCGACAACACGTGCAAGGGCCGCACCAGCACGCTCGACGTCAACTCCAAGGGCGCGTTCGCGGTCACCGCGCAGTACGACCGCCCGTCCGGGATGTCGAACTACAACAACGAGGGCTTCGCCATCTCGCCGACCTGCGCGAATGGAAGCAAGCAGGTCGTGTGGTCCGACGACGACAACGACGACGACCACGCCCTGCGCACGGGGACGCTCTCCTGTAAATAGTCCTTGCCGACAGTCTGCGGCGGCACCGAAAGGTGCCGCCGCAGTGTCCTGCGTACGTCAGTTCTTCAGCAACCGGTCCAGCGCCCGCGGAACAGCCGCGGCCAGCAGGTCCAGTTCCGCCTCTTCGGCGACCAGCGGCGGCGACACCGCCATCCCCTTGCCGAGCGAGCGCACGATCACGCCCTCTTCGAGCAGGAACTTGTGCAGCCTTCCCGGCGCGCCCGGATCCGCGGCCAGCAGGTCCGGCGCGAGTTCCACCGCGGCCAGGAATCCCAGCCCGGCACGGACTTCCGCCACCGCCGGATGCCCGACCGCACCGGAAAGCGCGTCCGCGAGCGGCTTCTCCAGCGCCTTGCCGCGCGGGATGATGTCGTCGCGCTCGTAGATGTCCAGCGTCGCGTTCGCCGCGGCGCAGGCGACCGGGTGCCCGGCGTAGGTCGCTCCGTGGCGCAGGATCGGCGCACCCGGGCGGCCGGTGAAGAACGGCTCCGCCACGTGCGGCGCGACCAGCAGCACGCCCAGCGGAATCGTCCCGCTCGTCACGCCCTTCGCCGTGGTCACCAGGTCCGGCCGCACTGACCAGCGGTCGATGCCGTACCAGGTGCCGAGCCTGCCCCACGCGCAGATCACGCAGTCCGCGACGAACAGCACCTCGTGCTTGCGGCAGATCGCCGCCACTTCCTCGATGTAGCCGTCCGGCGGAAGCAGCACGCCGCCCGCGCCGATGACCGGTTCGCAGAAGAACGCGGCCACCCGATCCGGGCCCACGCGGAGGATTTCCTCCTCCAGTGCCGCCGCGTTGTCATACGGCACCTGCGAGAAATCCGCGGCAGGCGGGCCCCAGCCCTCCGCGTTCACCGGAATCCCGGCCGCGGCAGTGCCGAATCCGTGGGTGCCGTGGTAGCCCTGGGTCCGGCTGATGACGTGGGTCTTGTCCGGGCGTCCGGTGTGGACGAAGTAGGACCGCGCGATCTTCACCGCGGTGTCCACCATGTCGCCGCCGCCCGAGCCGAGGAACACCTTCGACCCCGGCACCGGAGCCAGCTCGGCCAGCCGCGAAGCCAGCTTCAGCGCCGGTTCGTTCGCGACGCCGCCGAACAGGTTGTACGCGTCGAGCTTCTCCAGCTGCTCGGTCACCGCGCGGGTGATCTCCGGACGGCCGTGGCCGAGGTTCGAGTACCACAGCGACGCGGAGGCGTCGAAGTAGCGACGGCCCGCGTCGTCCCAGACATAAGACCCCTCGCCGCGGGTCACCACGAACCGGTTCCCGTCGACCGCGCCCATGTCCGCGAACGGGTGCCACAGCGGGTTCGGCTGCTGGTCCGGCATTGCTCCTCCTCGGGGTCGGCTCAACCGGCCGGTGCCGCGGGGAGCGGTGACCGGCCGCCGCCGCCCTTTCTACCCGCCCGGCCGGGGATCGGCGAACCGCGACCCCTCGACGCGCGCCATCGCGGAACTCCGCAGTCCGTAGTCCCGATGGCGATGTCCCCGGCCGGGAAGACCGGTCGCGGGCCGCCGCGCCGGACGGCGGCAGGCCAGCTCGCCCTTGTACAGCTCGGCGGCGCGGACCAGATCGGCGTAGGCCTCGACGTGGATCCGGTTGATCGCGTCGTGCGCGTCCCGGGCGGCCGCGTCGAGCCACGCGCAGTAGTCGCTTCGGGTCTGGGTCCGCATCGCGCGCCCCCGCTCAGACGTTTTCGACGGTGGTTGCCGGTGCGTTCGCGGGCGCGGAACTCAGTGACGCACCCTTCCGGTCCTTGATGAAGAAGCTGGTGACCAGGCCGAGCACGGTCATCACGGCGAGGTAGCCGCCGACCGCGTAGACCGTGCCGGTGCTGGTCTGCAGTGTTTCGGCGATGGTCGGCGCGAACGCCCCGCCGAGCACCGCGCCGATCGCGTAAGAGATCGCCGCGCCGCTGTAGCGGACTGTCGTCGGGTACATCTCCGCGTACAGCGCCGACTGCGGGCCGTAGGTGAACCCGAGCCCGATCGAGAACAGGAACAGCGCCACCAGAAGCAGTCCGACGTTGGCCGTGTTGATCAGAGCGAAAAACGGGAACATCCACACCAGCTGGATGACGAACCCGATCTGGTAAGTGCGGACGCGGCCGATCCGGTCCGCGAGCCAGCCGCCGAGCAGCGTGCTCACCAGCCAGGCGACCGCGGACAGCATCACCGCGATCAGCACCGTCGAACGGCCGAGGTGCAGTGTCTTCGTCGCGTACGACTGCACGTACCCGCCGGTGGTCATGTACCCGACGGCGTTGTTGGCCGCGAACAGCAGCGCACCCGCGACGACCAGCTTCCAGTGGTGCCGGAACAACTGCACCAGCGGCATGCTCGACCGCGCCTTCTTCTCGCGGACCTCCTCGAACACCGGGCTTTCCGCGACCCGGGACCGGATCATCAGGCCGGCGACGATCAACACGACGCTCAGCAGGAACGGGATCCGCCAGCCCCACGCCAGGAACTGCTCCGGCGAGGTCAGCGCGGTGACCAGCGCGAGGACACCGTTGGCCAGCAGCAACCCGATCGGCACGCCGATCTGCGGGAACGCGCCGTAGAGCCCGCGCCGGTCAGCGGGCGCGTGCTCGACCGCGAGCAGGGCCGCCCCGCCCCATTCGCCGCCTGCCGAAAGCCCCTGCACGACGCGCAGCAGCACCAGGATGATCGGCGCCCACACCCCGATCGACGCGGTGTTCGGCACCAGGCCGATCAGCACCGTCGAGATCCCCATCAGCAGCAGCGTGAGGATCAGCATCGCGCGCCTGCCGAGCCGGTCGCCGAGATGCCCGGCGATCACCGCGCCGATCGGGCGGAAGAAGAAGCTGATGCCGACCGTCGCGAACGAGACGATCAGCGCGTCCTTGCCGAGCACCGCGAAATACTGCGTCGCGAAGACCAGTCCGGCACAGATCGCGTAGATGAAGAAGTCGAACCATTCGATAGTCGTGCCGACCATCGCCGCCAGCACGACGCGGCGGTGCTCTCTGCTGATCCCGGTCGTGCGCGGCATCGCGCCTCCCTGCTGACAGTGCTTCAGGTCGTGCCGGATCGTATATAATCAGTCGCCATTTCGACAAGCCTCACTGCGGTAACTGAGCTGGCTTTTCGTCTATTGACAGCGTGCGCGTGGATTCCAGCCAGCGGCCGCGCGGGCTGGATAGTATATTATTTAGCATGGCGAACGGACCGGTTACCGTGGCCTGGACACCCCGCCCCGGCGGGCCCGCGAAGGGGAGGCGACAGGGATGTCCACAACGCACGAGCAGGCGGGGCTCAGCAAGAGCCAGCACACGTATCAAGTGCTGAAGTCCCGGATCACCGCGGGCGAATACCCGGCCGGGCACCGGCTCGTCCTGGGTTCGCTGGCCAAGGAATTCGACGTGAGCTCGGTCCCGGTGCGGGAAGCGGTGCGGCTGTTGCAGGCCGAGGGGCTGGTGCACTACGAGCGCAACGTCGGTGCGACTGTCGCGGCGATCGACCCGGTCGGCTACGAGCACACGATGCAGATGCTCGCGATCGTGGAAAGCGCGGCGACCGCACTCGCCGCGCCGCATCTGACCGCCGACGACCTCGCCGAGGCAGGCGAGCTCAACGACCGGATGCGCGCCGGTCTCGACCAGCTCGAACCGGTCGAATTCACCCGGCTCAACCACGAGTTCCACGAGGTGCTCTACAGCCGCTGCCCCAATCCGAGCCTGGTCGACCTGGTCAAGAAGGGCTGGGCCCAGCTCGCCACGATCCGCGATTCGACCTTCTCGTTCGTGCCCGCCCGCGCACTCGCCTCCGTCGCTGAACACGACCAGCTGCTGGACCTGATCCGCTCCGGTTCCGGAGCCGAATGGATCGAGCACTGTGCGCGGGCACACCGGTCAGCGACGCTGGACGCGTTCCTCAGCTGGGAGGCGGAGGCGCACCACGGCTGACCGCGCTCAGCCGCAGAGCTCCGCACCGTCACGCGGTCATGCGCGCGAGGATCGTCGCGAAATCCTGCTGTGGAACGGGAAACAAGCCGCGGCGAAACGGCAATCCCCAATGCGCGGGGTCGGTGACAAACGACAACTGGCCGACCAGCGGCTTCGCGTCCACCCGCTGACAGGCGTGGAAGGAAGCCGCGAGCCGCCATGGCTGGAAGTCGTCGCTGACGTAGGCCTGGTAAGGCTTTTCGCCGGTGATAGTGGCCCACGCGGTGAACTGCCGGACCGGTGCGCCGCCCTGCAAGCTCGTGCGCGGCGAGTAGAAGATCATCTCGTCGCCGGGACTCGGCTGGCGGAGACGTTTGCCCGCACCGTGATCCGCCTGGGTGAAGCCGCCTTCGATGGCGGCTTCCACGTGGTCGAGGCTGACGGTGTTGATCCAGAATCGCTGGCCGGACGGGGTCACTTTGCTGTCAGCCCTTCGACCAGGCCGGTCGTCGGCCTGCCGAGGAGCCGGGAAAGATCGTCGCCGACCCGGGCGAAAACCCCGGCGGCAATGGTTTCGTCGAGACTGACCAGGAAGCCGGCCAGCTCGTCGGGCATTCCCGTTTTGCTGAGCAGTGCCCGCAATTCCCCGGGAGCGACCGGCTGATAGGCGACTTCCCGCTCCAGCACGACCGACATCGCTTCGGCAATGTCGGCGTAGGTGAAGTCCGTGTCGCCGGAAAGGCTGTACGTGACGTTGTCGTGCCCATCGGTGGTGACCACGACGGCCAGCGCCTCGGCCAGGTCCTTCCGGCTCGCCGCCGCGACAACAGCGTCGCCGGTCGCCGCGGCGAGAACGCCGGTGAAGCGGGGACCGGCCAGCGACTGGACATAGTTCTCGATATACCAAGTGTTCCGCAGGATCGTGTACGGCACGCCGGACTCGACAAGGGCCTTCTCCGTCGCCCGGTGGTCCGCGTTGATCTCGAACCGGTCGTCGTCGGCCCGGACGCCGCTGGTGTAGTAGATCTGCCGGACGTTCTTCGCGGCTTCGATGACCGACTTGTGCTGGGCGAGGCGATTCTCGTCGCGTCCCGAGATCAGCACGATGTCCGAATGCCGCGTGACCAGTTCCGCGACACCAGCTGCGTCCGACAGGTCGACGGACGCGGCGCGGAACCCGGCGGAAGCGAGTTCCGCGAGGCGCGCCGGGTTGCGGCCGGCCGCGGTGATCGTCGCGGGATTCATGCCCCGCGAGACCAGCGCGCCCAGGACGTGCTGGCCGAGTGCTCCGGTAGCCCCGAAAACGAGGGTGCTCGCCTCAGCCACGGTCGTGAAGGGTGACGTGGTAGCCGTCGGGGTCGGCGAAAGTGAACGTGCGGCCGAAGGGACCGTCGATCGGCGCGGAGACGATCGGGTGCCCGTCGGCGACGAGCGCGTCGTGAATGGCCTGGACGTCGGTGGCGAGCAGCCAGATCGCGGCGCCGATGCCGGGCTGGGCGACGGAGGCGAGGCTGGTGCCGGGAACGACCTCGCGGAGGGCGAACGCGATCGGCTTCGTCTCGAAGACGACAGCGTGCGGCGGTCCGGCCGGCGAGCGGACGAGGCCGAGGTAGCGCTCGTAGAACGCCTGGGAAGCGTCCAGGTCACGCGCCTGGAGCGAGAGGAAATCGGGGCCGATGGCGGGCATGGTGCTGCTCCTTTTCTTCATGTCAGGTTTCTGACACGATCCACTGTATGTCAGAATCCTGACATGAGTCAAGACCGTGGCGGTGTCGACCTGAACAAGTCACTGGGCTACCTGCTGAAAGAGACGTCGAGCGCGCTGCGGGCGGCTATGGAGGAGGTGCTGCGTCCGCTCGGGATGACGGTGACGCACTACTCCTGTCTCGAACTGCTGGCGCAGCGGCCGGGCCTGTCGAACTCCGAACTCGCGCGGGGGACGTTCGTGACCCGGCAGTCGATGAACGTGCTGCTCCAGGCTCTGGAACGGGACGGTTACGTGACCAGGCCCGCGGAGGCACCGGTCGGGAAGGCTCTTCCCACTCGTCTCACGCCGCGCGGGCGGCGGAACCTGGAGAAGGCGAGCGCCGCGGTACGGGCTGTCGAGGTCAGGATGCTGTCCGGGCTGACCGAGGCCGAGCAATCGGACGCGTTCCGGATCCTGCGGAACATGGCCAGTTCCCTGCGGGACGGCAGATAGCCCGACCCCGACTTCCCCGGCGTTCGCCGCTCAGCCGCGCGGTTTGCGGTACCACCGCGGCGAGGTGTTCAGCGGCGGCTTGAGCTTCGCGCGCACCACCAGCACGTTCGGCTCGTCCGACTCCACGAATTCGCTCAGCAGACGGCGAAAGGCGCGACCGAAGCCGGACACCCGGTCCGCGTGCACCCCGAACGAACGGGCCAGTCCGACGAAATCCGGGCTGTCCCAGTCGACGCCGCGGTGCGGCAGGCCTTCCTGGTCCTGGTCGAAGCGCAGCATGCCGTAGCCGCCGTCGTCGACGACCACGACCGTCACCGGCAGCTGTTCCTCGGCGAGGGTCGCCAAATCCCCTACCGCGTAAAGGAAACCACCGTCACCGGTGACGCACAGGACGCGCCCGCCACCCGCCGCCTCGGCTGCCGCGCCCGCGCCGAGCGACGCCGGGAAGCCGTAGCCGAGCGTGCCCCAGCCCATCGGGTACGCCAGCCGCCGCGGCGCGCGGACCCGATGGAAGCCGCCGATCCAGTACCCGGCGACGCACATGTCCGTGACGATCGTCCCGTCCGCCGGGAGCACTTCCTCCAAAGTGGACAGAAAGTCGGCGGCCTGCGGTTCCTCGTCGCGGATGCGCCTGCGCACCCGGCGGCCGATACCGGCCAGCCGGGTGGTGAGTTCGTCCAGGCCGGGCCGCGTTTCCGGGTGCAGGGATTCGACGACGCGGCGGGCGTCGCCGACCAGGGTGACATCCGGCCGGTAGTTCTTCGCCGCGTCGCCCGCGTCGACGTTGATCGCGATCAGCTTCGGCGGCGCGGGCATCAGCCAGTTCTGCGTCATCAGGCCGTCGAAATCGGTGCCGATCGCGAGCACCACGTCGGCCTCGTCCCACAGCTGTCCGACCTCCGGCGCGTGCACCGGATTCGGGGCCAGGCAAGGATGTTCGGGCGGCAGCAGGCCGCGGGCGCCGAAGGTGGTGAGCACCGGCGCGGCCAGCCGCTCAGCCAGCTGCCCGATCGCTTCGCCCGCTTCGGAGCGCAACGCACCGCCGCCCGCCCAGATCAGCGGACGGCGCGCGGACGCCAGCAGCTCCGCCGCGCGAGGCAGGTCCGGCAGGTCGAGCACGCGTTCGGCGGGCGGCGCGGGCGGTTCGCGCGGCGGCGTGGCCTCGCGGAGGAAATCGGTCGGAATACCCAAATACACCGGGCCGCTTTGCGGCATCAGCGCGAGCCGGGCGGCGCGGTGCAACGTCGCGGCGATCTGGTCCGCGCGGTGCACCGTGAAACCGGCTTTCGTCACCGGTGCGAACATCGCCTGCTGGTCGGAAGTTTCGTGCAGCACTCCGCGCACGACACCCGGACGGCGCAGCGTCGACGGAATGTCCGTGGCGATCACGAGCACCGGAGCCGCGGAGGCCATCGCTTCGCCGACCGCACCGAGCGTGTTCGCCGCACCGGGGCCGGTGGTCACGAGCGCGACACCGAGTTTTCCCGTCCTGCGCGCATAACCGTCGGCGGCGTACCCCGCGGTTTGTTCGTGCCGGACGTTGACGAGCCGGATCCCGGTGTCGGCCAACGCCTCCCACAGCGGCAGGTTGTGGACTCCCGGCAGGCCGAACACCACCTCGGTCCCGAGAGCCGTGAGCGTGTCCCCCAGCTGCTGAGCTCCAGTCCGTCCTGCCACGCCAGCGATGGTATCCGCCTCGCGTAAGCAGCTGCAGACACGTCACCGGACAGGGTTTGTCATCGCCGCGCGGCCCGGCTGTCCCCCACCTGGCCGCGAGATCCGAGGCGCCGCCTTTTTCGTGCGTACACTCCGGGTGCCGGGGACGCCGAGGTCCCCAAGGCGGCGGAAAGGGGTGGCCGAATGCCGTTGATGCCGGTGACCGACTCGATGTTCCTGATGGTCGAGACCCGCGAGCACCCGATGCACGTAGGCGGGCTCCAGCTGTTCGGCAAACCCGACGGCGCGGGCGAGGACTACCTGCGCGATCTCCGCCGGTCCCTGCTCGAATCGGACAACATGCGCGGCGTGTTCCGGATGCGGCCGAGCCGTCCGGTGAACACCGTCGGGCACGTGCGCTGGTCCCGCGACGCCGACCTGGAGCTCGACTACCACTTCCGGCATTCCGCGCTGCCGCAACCGGGCCGGGTCCGCGAGCTGCTCGAACTCACCTCGCGCTGGCACAGCACGCTGCTCGACCGGCACCGGCCGCTGTGGGAAACGCATCTCATCGAAGGACTGCGCGACGGCCGGTTCGCGGTGTACTCGAAGATCCACCACGCGCTGATGGACGGCGTTTCGGCGCTGCGGCATCTGCAGGGCACGCTGTCCGACGACCCCGCTGACCTGGACTGTCCGCCGCCGTGGGGTTCGCGCGACAAGCCCGCCGCGAACCACGACGGCCGGGCCCCGGCGTCGCCGTTCGCCCTGGTGGGCAAGACGTTCGAGCAGATCGCGGGGATCGCGCCGGCCGCGGCGAAGGTGGCGCGCGAGGCGTTCCGCGAGCACCGGCTCACGCTGCCGATGCAGGCGCCGAAGACGATGCTGAACGTGCCGATCGGCGGCGCGCGCCGGTTCGCCGCGCAGTCCTGGCCGATCGAGCGGGTGCGCGAGGTCGCGACCGCCGCGGGCGTGTCCCGCAATGATGTCGTGCTCGCGATGTGCTCCGGCGCGCTGCGCGACTACCTGATCGAGCAGAGCGCGCTGCCGGACGCGCCGCTGGTCGCGATGGTCCCGGTGTCGCTGCGCCGCCGCGACTCCGGCGACGCGACCGGCAACAACATCGGCGCGCTGCTGTGCAACCTCGCCACCGACCTGACCGATCCAGCGCAGCGGCTGGCCGCGATCTCCGAATCGATGGCGAATGGCAAGAAGCTGTTTTCGCAGCTCTCGCCGCTCCAGACGTTGCTGCTGTCCGGGATCAACGTGGCCCAGCTGGGCGCGTCGCCGATCCCCGGAGTCGTCGGCAACACGCGGCCACCGTTCAACCTGGTGATCTCGAACGTGCCGGGCCCGCGCAAGCAGATGTACTGGAACGGCGCGGCGCTCGACGGCATCTACCCGGCGTCGGTGCTGCTCGACGGGCAAGCCCTGAACATCACGCTGACCAGCAACGGGGACAATCTCGACTTCGGCGTCACCGGGTGCCGGCGCAGCGTCCCGCACCTGCAGCGGATCCTGACGCATCTGGACACGGCGCTCGCCGAGCTGGAGTTCGCGAGCCGGGGGCAGCCGGGCCTCTGAACAGCGGCGGGTCGTGAGGGTTCCCCTCACGAACCTTCGTCCGCACGAGCCGGACCCGACGTCGCCGCTTGCCGCTCTCAGCCGCGGGTTATTCGGTTGACGGCCGCGGGAGGCTCGGCCGGTGAGCCTCCTGGAGCCGTTGCGGCACCGCAGTTTCCGCGCCCTCGCCGCCGGGCGGACGCTCGGGACCTTCGGCAATTCGGTCGCTCCGGTCGCGCTCGCGTTCGCGGTGCTCGACCGCACCGGGTCGGCGGTCGATCTCGGGCTGGTCGTCGGGGCCCGGTCGCTGGCGAACGTGCTGCTGCTGCTTTTCGGCGGGGTCCTCGCGGACCGGCTGCCGCGCGCGGTGATCCTCCAGGGCACCGAGATCGCCGCCGGGCTCAGCCAGGCGCTCATCGCCGTGAGTGTCCTTTGTGGATTCTCCTCCCTCCCGGTCCTCGTCTCGCTGAGCGTGGTCAACGGCGCGGTCTCGGCGATGTCGCTGCCCGCCGCGGCGGCGATCACTCCGCAGACCGTGCCGCGAGAACTACTGGCCCCGTCGAACGCGTTGCTGAGGCTGCTGGTCAACGGCGGTCGCATCGCCGGGGCCGGGGTCGCCGGGGTCGCGGTGGCGGCGGCCGGGTCCGGCTGGGCGCTGGCGGTGAACGCGCTGCTGTTCTTCGCCGCCGCACTCGCCTATCACGCGGTTCGGCTGCCGCGCGCCGAGCGGGTTTCGGGTGCCCGGCCGATCGCCGAGCTGGTCGCCGGGTGGCACGAGTTCCGGTCCCGCACCTGGGTGTGGGTGGTGGTGGCGCAGTTCGCCTTCGTCAACGCCGCCGGGCTCGGCACGCTCGTGGTCATCGGGCCGGTCGTCGCGGACGAGACGTTCGGGCGGTCCGGATGGGGGCTGGCGCTGGCGACGCAGACGGCGGGCGCGCTGGCCGGCGGGATCGTCGCCGCGCATTGGCGGCCGCGGCGCGCGTTGTTCGCCGGGGTGCTGCTGGTGACGATGGAAGCGCTGCCGGTGCTGACACTCGGCTGGTGGCCCTCGCTCGTCCCGCTGCTGATCGCGATGCTGGCGGCCGGGCTGGCGATGGAGCAGTTCAGCGTCGCCTGGGACGTTTCGCTGCAGGAACACATCCCGCCCGACCGGCTCGCCCGCGTGTACTCCTACGACATGCTGGGTTCACTCGCCGCGATGCCGCTCGGGCAGATCGCGGCGGGTCCCTTCGTGCAGCACTTCGGCCGCGAAACCGTGCTCGTCGCGTGTGGTGTGTTGATCCTCGTCTCGACCGGGCTCGCGCTGTGCAGCCGCGAGATCCGGCAGCTCACGAACCGGCAGGACGTACCGACAGGAAGTTGACCGCGCTCGCGCTGAACACCAGCTCGTCGTCGCCGTTGAACAGCTCCATCCGGGTGCGCACGAGACCGCGACCGGGCTTCGACTTCGACAGCCGCGCCTCGGTGACGGTCGCCCGCATCCGCAGCCGGTCCCCCGGCCGAACCGGGCGCGGCCAGCGCAGTTCGTCGACGCCCGGGCTGCCGAGGCTCGCGACCGACGACAGGTAGTGGTCGGCGAACATCCGCATCATCAGGCTCGACGTGTGCCAGCCGCTCGCGATCAACCCGCCGAACGGGCCTTCCTTCGCCGCCACCGGGTCGACGTGGAAGCTCTGCGGGTCGTACTTCCCGGCGAACTCGATGATCTCCGCCTCGGTGACGGTCGTGTCGCCGAACTCGTACACCGAGCCCTCGGGGTAATCCTCGAACCAGCGGTCATCGATGGGCGCGGTGAACTCGGTCATGCGCGACAGCCTGCCACAGCTTGGCACCCGGGGACGGTGCCGCGCGTCGTCACGGCGCGGCCCAGGGCCGGACCTCCTCGAGCAGCTTCGCCACCGCCAGCACCAGGTCGTCCGAATGCCGCGGGCCGACGATCTGCAGGCCCACCGGGAGACCCGATTCGGTGCGCCCGGCCGGGACGCTGATCGCGGGCTGTTGCGTCATGTTGAACGGGTAGGTGAACGGCGTCCACTCCGGCCATTCGGTCATCCCGCTGCCCGGCGGCACGTCGTGGCCCGCCTCGAACGGCGGGATCGGGACGGTCGGCGTGAGCAGCACGTCGTAGCGGGTGTGGAACTCGCCCATCAGGATGCCGAGCGCGGCGCGTTCCGCGGTGGCGTCGAGGTAGTCGCCCGCGGAATAGGTGCGGCCCTGTTCCCACACGCGGCGCAGGCCCGGATCGATCCGCGACTCGCTGCCCGGCGGGAACGCTTCGAGGGACTTCGCCGCGCCAGCGGACCACAGCACGTCGAAGGCGTTCTTCGGGTCGGCGAAGCCGGGGTCGGTCTGCTCCACCTGCAATCCGGCGTCGGCGAGGGACTGCACCGCCGACTGGACGATCGCCGCGACTTCCGGGTCCACGTCGGCGAAACCGAGCGTCGGCGAGTACGCGGCGATGAGCCCGCGCACGTCGCGCCGCACGGCCTCGCGGTATGCGCTGATCGGCGGCGCGAGCCCGGTCGGGTCGCGGTGGTCCGGCAGCGCCAGGACGTCCAGCAGCAACGCCGTGTCGTCCACGCTGCGGGCCATCGGCCCGGCATGCGCGAGCGGGCCGAACGGGCTCGCCGGGAACAGCGGGACCCGGCCGTGGGTCGGCTTCATGCCGACGATTCCGCAGAACGACGCGGGAATCCGGATCGAGCCGCCGCCGTCGGTGCCGACGGACAGCTCGCCCATCGCCGCGGCGACCGCGGCCGCGCTGCCGCCGCTGGACCCGCCCGCCGTCATCCGCGGATTCACCGGATTGCGCGTGATGCCCGCGAGCGCGCTGTCAGTGACGCCTTTCCAGGCGATCTCCGGCGTGGTCGTTTTGCCCAGCACGACCAGGCCCGCTTCGCGCATCCGCGCCATTACCGGGCTGTCCACCTCCCAAGGCTGCTCGACCGGGATGCTCGTGGAACCGCGCAGCGTCGGCCAGCCCTGGGTGAGGAAGATGTCCTTGATCGACGCCGGGACTCCGTCGAGCGCACCGATCGGATTCCCGTCGCGCCAGCGGGCTTCGGCCGCTTTCGCCTGGTCGAGCGCGCGCTCGGCGTCGACGAGGCAGAAGGCGTTGACCTCGCCGTCGCGATTCTCGATGTTCTGCAGGGCGGCTTTCGTCGCCTCGACCGGCGACAGTTCGCCGGTGGCGTAAGCGGCGACGAGTTCGCTGGCAGTCAATTCCCGGTCACCCATCCGGCGCCTCCCTGCGATTCGGACGGCACGTACCCGAGCCGTTTGTCCACGACGTTCCACAGCGGTTCCCCGGCGAGCCAGCGCCGGAAGTTCCCCGCGAACACCTCGACCAGCGTCCGCCGCCAGCCGATGAAGTCGCCCGACATGTGCGGGGACAGCAGAACGTCCGGCATGGTCCACAGCGGACTCTCGGCGGGCAGCGGCTCGGTTTCGAAGACGTCGAGCGCGGCACCGGCGATTTCGCCTGCTTGCAACGCCGCGATCAGCTCGGACGTGACCACGAGCTCGCCGCGGCCCACGTTGACGAACCGCGCGGACGGTTTCATCGCGGCGAACGCGGCGGCGTCGAACATGCCCTTGGTCTGGTCGGTGAGCGGCGCGACCGCGACGACGTAGTCGAACTCGGGCAGATACCGCGTCAGCCCGGCGGATTCGTGCACGACACCGAAGTCCGGATCCGCGGCCCTGGCCCGCCGGCCCGCCCCGGACACGCGCATCCCGGCCGCACGCAGCATCCGCGCGATGGCCCTGCCGATCGGCCCGGTGCCGACCACCAGCACCTCCCGCCCGGCGATCCGCTCGGTCTCGCGGTGCTTCCACGTGCCGGCGCGCTGCAGGTCGAGCGAACGCGCGAAGTCCTTGGCGAACGACAGCACGACGCCGAGCACGTACTCGGCGATGGCGTCGTCGAACACCCCACGCGAGTTCGTGAGCACGACATCGCTCTCGCGCAGCCCCGGAAACAGCACCGGGTCGACGCCGGCGCTCGCGATGTGCAGCCACTTCACCTGGTCCGCGGCAGACCAGGCTCCGGGGACGGCTCCGGACAGGAAGTCGTAGACGAAGAGCGCGTCGGCACCGGCCAGCGCACCGGCGAGGCCGCGCTCGTCGGTGTAACGAACTGACGCCGCGTCTTCGATAGCGGCCATGTCCGGTGGATGGTCTGCCCCGCAGAGCACTGCCAGTACGGGGTTTTCCGGGGCGATCACGATTGACACGGTAAAAGTGGCTCGTATGATTGTCAACAATCCGAGGACCACCCCCGGAGCACCGGACGGGCATCGGCACAGGCGTATTCCGGAGGCTGAACCTTGGATCTGGACTTCCTCGCGTTCGAGGGCCCGCTCGCCCAGCGCGGCATCGGCGTGATCGCGCCGTTCGACCTCGCGCTTGAGCGCGAGCTGTGGCGCTGGGTGCCGATGGAGGTGTCGCTGCATCTCGCCCGCACCCCCTACGAACCGGTTCCGGTGAGCATGGAGATGGCACAGCTGGTGAGCGACAGCAGGCACCTCGCCACGGCCACGCGCGACGTGCTGCACGTGGAGCCGGAGGTGGTCGCGTACCTGTGCACCTCGGGCAGCTTCGTGAACGGCATCGACTACGAACGCTCCCTCACCAAGGCGATCTGCGACGCGGGCGCGCCGGACGCGGTCACCACCTCCGGGGCGTTGGTCGAGGTGCTGCACCAGCTCGACCTGCGGCGGGTCTCGGTGCTCACCCCCTACGACGCCGATCTCACCGGCAAACTCCACGATTTCCTCGGCGAGGTCGGCGTGACCACGGTGTCCAGCGACCATCTCGGACTGGGCGGCGGCATCTGGAAGGTCAGCTACCGCACCATCGCCGAGCGGATCCTGGCCGCGGACCACCGCGACGCCGAGGCGATCTTCGTCAGCTGCACCAACCTCCCGACGTTCGACCTGATCGAACCGCTGGAGAAGGCACTCGGCAAACCCGTGCTGACCGCCAACCAGCTGACGATGTGGGCATGCCTGCGCCGGATGCGGCTGCCCATCGTGGGACCCGGCCAGTGGCTGCGGGAGGTGTCTTGACCGGTCCCGCTAATATTGTCGACAATTTGCGCATCCCGGAGGTTTCGTGACCACGATCGGCTTCATCTACCCCGACCACGCGGCCGAGGACGACTACCCGCTCGCGGAACAGCTTCTCGGCGGCTCCGACGGCGACATCAGCCTGCCGGTCGCGCACATCTACGGCACCGACCTGCACGCCGTGCCGGAACTGCTCGACCTCGGCAGCGAAACCCGGCTCGCCGAAGGCGCCCGGCTGCTCGCGAAGCACCAGCCGGAAGCGGTGGTGTGGGCATGCACGTCCGGCAGCTTCGTGTACGGCTGGGACGGCGCGCGCAACCAGGCCGACCAGCTCGCCAAGGCCGCCGGAGTGCCGGCTTCGAGCACGTCGTTCGCCTTCGTGCACGCGGCGAAAGCCCTTGGCGTGCAACGAGTCGCAGTGGCCGCGAGCTACCCCGACGACGTCGCGCGGCTGTTCGTGGACTTCCTCGCCGCGGGAGGCGTCGAGGTGCTCTCGATGTCGAGCGCCGACATCGACACCGCCGCCGAGGTAGGCCAGCTCGCTCCCGAGGCCGTGGTGGACCTCGCGGTAAGCCACGACCATCCCGACGCCGACGCGGTACTGGTGCCCGACACCGCGATGCGCACGCTCGGCGAGATCACCGACATCGAGGCGAAGCTCGGCAAGCCGGTGCTGACCGCGAACCAGGTGACGGTGTGGGAAGGCCTGCGACTGACCGGCGCGAGCAGGCTGGTGCGTTCGCTGGGCGCGTTGTTCCGGACGAGGGGCTGACCCGTGGTCGCACTCCCTGACATAGAACCGGTCAGCCGGGAATCGACCGCCGCCGTGATCGCGCGCCAGCTGCGCGACGCGATCATGACCGGCGCGCTGCCGCCGGGCACCCAGCTCGGCGAAACCGACCTGGCCGCCCGCTTCCAGGTCTCGCGCGGCCCGCTGCGCGAGGCGATGCAGCACCTCGTGTCCGAGGGTCTGCTGCGCAGCGAACGCCATCGGGGCCTGTTCGTGATCGACCTCGAACCGGCGGACGTCTTCGACATCTACCTCGCCCGCTCGGCGGTCGAACGGGCTGCCCTGCTCTGCGCCTTCCGGGGAGATCGCGAGGCAGTGGCGGCGATGCTGGAGCAGAACGTGGCCGACATGGCCGCCGCCGCGGACGACCCGGCTGCGTTGTCGGAGGCTGATCTGCGGTTCCACGAGGCGCTGATCAATGCGTCCGGCAGCAAACGGCTGGTGCGCATGGCGCGGACGCTGCTGATCGAGACGCGGATGTGCCTGACGCTGCTGCAGAGCACGTATCAGGGCGTGGAGGATCGGTTGGAGGAGCACACCAGGATCATTGAAACCCTGCGGTCGGGTGACGAGGAAACTGCGCTGCACTTGCTGGACGCGCACATGGAGGACGCGATCAGCCGGTTGCTTCCGGGGCGGAGTTTGAAGGGTGGAGCCGCGGCCGCGGAGTGAGGCGGGCGGCTTCTTGATCGCGCCCGCGCCAGCTTCCGCGCGGTAACCCGTCGCACCGCCCAGCCTCCCCTGCCAGGCCGGGCTTCGCTCTCTGCCGGGAGCCGAGTTCACAACCGCGGCAACTCCGCCATCGTGCCGCCCAGGACGCGGGCGCGCAGTTCTCCGGGCGGGGTCACGCGTTCGACAGTCGTGCGGGACAGGGCCGGGTCGCCGTAAGGAGCGTCCGAACCGAACACGGTGTGGTCCGGGAGTTCGGCGATGCCCAGCCGGACCGCGAAAACGATGCTGGCGGCGGACAGTTCCAGGTAGCCGTTCGGCGTTTCGCGGGCCAGCTCGATCGCGGTGAGCCAATGGGCCCCGCCCAATTGGCTGATCACCAGCGGTACGGCCGGGTAGCGGCGGGCCAGTGCGGCCGGGGTGGACAGATCGTCTTCCGTGGTCGGGGCGGAGCCGTGCACCACGACCCGGGAGTCCATTGTGGTCGGTGGCGGCTCGCAGGACCGGTTCGATCCGGGCGGCCGCGCCGGGAGTCGGCGTCAGTTCGCCGATTCCGTGGAAGCCACTGGCGGCGGAGTCGACCGCGGCGGCGATGTCGTCCGGGGAAGGTCGAGCCGGATCGAGCGGAAACCGGGAAACCGGCCAGGGTGCGCGGCCAGCGCGGCGTCCAGTCCTTGCCAAGCGGACTGATAGCCCTCGCCGGAGCGCCCGTTGAGCGCGGCGTCCAGCACGCTCATTTCCTGCCGGAACGAAGCCAGGTCGACGGCGCGTTCCGGGTGCGGCCGGGTCGCGAAGAGCACGGCGCGGTCGACGCCGGCTTCGCCGAGGAGGGCGAGGTGCTGGCGCACTGGGTCGTGGACGTGGCTGTGGGCGTCGATGATCAACAGCAGCTCCCGGTCGGGTTGGGCGCGCGGAATGCGGCCGCCGGGACCAGTGCTGAACGTTGGCACCATGCCAAGGTCAAGCTCAGCGGAGGGGCGATGCGAATCGGGCAGCTTGCCGAACGCACCGGGACCAGCGAACGGCTCCTGCGGTACTACGAACGCCTCGGTCTGCTGACGGAGGACCGGCTGCCCAACGGCTACCGCGACTAGGCTCCGGCCGCCGAGCAGACCGTCCGGCAGATTCGCGCGTTGCTGGCGGCCGGGTTGCCGACCAGCATGATCAAGCGGATGCTGCCGTGCGCGGAAGCGGACGGTTCGTTGCGTCCGTGCCCGGGAGTACTGGGTGCGCTGCGCACTCACCTCGGCGAACTCGACCGCCGAGCGGAGGACATCGCGCAGGCGCGGCGGACGCTCCGTGCGGCGATCGCGGCGACGGAGCACGCCACCTGAACTCACTCCCGCACCGCCCGGGCACACGAAATCCCGGCCAGCCGCGCTCCCTTCCACACCTGACCTGGCCCGCTGCTCCCGCCGGAGCGGGAACCGCGCGGCGGTCCGCTTCTCGCGGGAAAACTGGTGCGGCACCGGCCGACCGAACGCCGCCTGGCCGGGTTTGGCGGCTTCACCCCTTACCGCGTGGGCGGGATAGGCGGCGCTCTCCCGGAACAGGACCTCTCTTTCGCCAGGCTCGCCGTCCCGCTGGCCGATCCTGACGGCACTCGCCGCGCAACAGGCCGCGAAACCCGAGCCACCGGTCAACGTGAGCAGCAGCAACGGAATGGCCGAATCCGCGTTGAGGTCTCGGCAGCTCGGCACCGGCGTGCCGGTGAGGCGAGTATCGAGTTCCAGCCGCTCCACCGCCATCCGCTTCGCATAACTGAACAACCGCGGCTCCTTGTGCCCGATGGCATCCCGGACTGGCACGAAATCGCCGTCAGCGAAGAAGGGAGGAGCGCCCCCGGCTTCCACAATGCCAGGGAAAACCGGCCCCGCAGTCAGCTCGAAGGAGCCCCAGACGATGCGGCTCCCACCGTGACCCAGTACCGCCGAACCGGTCCGCGGCCGGTCTGGCGGACTTCCTCCAGCACTCCGCCCGCGCGTTCGATCGTCGTGGCGGAAGCCAGGTTTTCCTCCGCGCACACCAAGAGCACGCGAGCCAGGTCCATCCGCCGGGCTTCGGTCAGCATCTGGCGCAGTGCCCAGGAAGCGAGACCACGCCCGCGCGCCGACGGGCGGATGCCGAAGCCGAGGTGTCCGGCCCATCGGACATACTCGGCCGGTCCAGTGCGCAGGGCGATTCCGCCGAGCACCTGTCCGTCCTCGACCAGCCAGCGGTATACGGCGCGGTCTCGCGCCAATGAGCCGACCCAGGCGGCGAAGCCAGCCGGAGAATCGACCTGATCCGACGCGGACAGGCCGAAACCGTCCTCGTGCAAACCCGGGCCCCATTCGCGATGCGCTTCCAGCCATGAGCGGTACAGACCGGCAGTGGGGGCCAGAAGTTCGGGCATGCTCCGATGCTACCGGCCACCGGCGACGAAAAACCTGGCACAGCGAGAAAAACTCAGGCACGACGCACCCCCAGCACGGGCTGTCCGCCGCGGCCGGAGTTGTACTGCGGAGACCACGGGAACCGGCCCGCCGAGTCGGCGTAGACCAGCTGCCTGGCTTCGATTCCCGTGCCGTAACAGCACACCGCGATATCCAGGTGTGCCGCGGGAGCACTGAGCTGGACGATCTCCAGTCGCGGCAACCGGGGCAGCAGCCACTGTTCCCCGGGCACCGGCGGGCCGGTGCACAGCGACTGTTCGGCCGCGGCGTTCAGCAACCGCATCGCACGGTGCGGCAGCAATCCGGTGACAATCAGCTCAGGCAGGCCCTGCACGGTCAGGCCCGCGGTGTAGGCCCAGGGCGGCCGGGAACCTGTTCCCAGCACGCCCTGGACGCACCAGCCGTTCTCCCTGATCTCGTCGAGCACCTCGATCAGGTACTGCTCCTCCGGTCTTTCCGGTTCCTCGCACCTCTGGCACATCGGCTCCTCCTCCCCTCGGGACCCGTCGGCGGGTCAGGGAAGAGTCAACCGCGCGGCACCGACGAAAAATCAGCGGAGCGAAGCGGCCACCGCGGTGCCGAGCGCGGTTGTGGTAGCGGTTCCGCCGAGGTCGGGGGTGAGCGTTTCGCCCGCGGCCAGCACCTCGTCGACAGAGGCGCGGATCGCTTGTGCGGCAACGGTTTCCCCGAGGTGCTCCAGCAGCATCGCCGCGGCGAGGATCTGGGCGACCGGGTTCGCGATGCCCTGTCCGGCGATGTCCGGAGCACTGCCGTGGACCGCCTCGAACATCGACGGAAACTCACCTGATGGGTTGATGTTTCCCGACGGCGCCATGCCCAGTCCGCCGGTGATCGCGGCCGCGAGGTCGCTCAGGATGTCGCCGAACAGGTTCGACGCCACCACCACGTCGAGCCGGTCCGGGGCCTGCACCATCCGCGCGGCGAGAGCGTCCACATGGCACTGTTCCGCGCGGACGTCCGGGTACCGCGCCGCCACCTCGGCGAAAATCTCGTCCCAGTAAGGCATCGAGTGGATCAGCCCGTTGGACTTGGTCGCCGAGGTCACGCGCCGGGAACGCGTGCGCGCGAGATCGAAGGCGTACCGGATGATCCGTTCCACCCCGACCCGGGTGAACACCGACTCCTGCAGCACGAACTCGTCCGGCCGCCCGGCGTTGTGCCGTCCGCCGATCTCCGAGTACTCGCCCTCGGAGTTCTCCCGGACGATCACCATTTCCAGCTCGTCGGCCTTCCGCCCGGCCAGCACCGAGGACGTCCCCGGAAGCAACCGGACCGGGCGCAGGTTGACGTACTGCTGGAACGCCCGCCGCAACGGGATCAGCAAGCCCCACAACGAAACGTGGTCCGCGACGCCGGGGAAGCCGACCGCGCCGAGCAGGATGCCGTCGAAACCCGACAGCTGCTCGACCCCATCCTCCGGCATCATCGCGCCGCTCTTCGCGTACCGCTCGCAGCTCCAGTCGAATTCGGTCCACTCCAGGGAGAATCCGTACTTCGCCGCGGCCGCGTCGAGGACCCGGCGCGCCTCGATCGTGACGTCGACCCCGATCCCGTCGCCGGGGATGCTCGCAATCCGGTGTGTCACAGGCTCACCGCGATGTACTTGGTCTCCAGGAACTCGTCGATGCCGACCGTGCCGCCCTCGCGGCCGAGGCCGGACTGCTTGACGCCGCCGAACGGAGCCGCCGGGTTGGACACGATGCCCTGGTTGAGGCCGATCATCCCGGCCTCCAAGCGTTCCGACACCCGCAGCGCGCGCTTCAGGTCGCTGGTGAACAGGTAGGACACCAGGCCGAATTCGGTGTCGTTGGCCTTCTCGACCGCCTCGTCCTCGGTGTCGAACGGGGTGATCGGCGCCACCGGGCCGAAGATTTCCTCGCTGGCCAGCCGGGCGTCCACCGGAACGTCCGTGAGCACGGTGGCCGGGTAGAAGTGCCCAGGACCGTCGACGCGTGAGCCGCCGGTGAGCACCCGCGCACCCCGGTCTGTGGCGTCCTTGACCAGCTCGGTCACCTTCTTCACCGCGGCCTCGTCGATGAGCGGGCCGACCACGACGCCTTCGTCGGTGCCGCGGCCCATCGGCAGCGCCTGCATCCGCTCGGTGAGCCGGCGGGAGAACTCCTCGGCGACACCGCGCTGCACGTAGAACCGGTTGGCCGCGGTGCACGCCTCGCCGATGTTGCGCATCTTGGCCTGCATCGCGCCCTCGACCGCGGCGTCCAGATCCGCGTCGTCGAACACGACGAACGGCGCGTTGCCGCCCAGTTCCATCGACGTGCGCAGCACCTTCTCCGCGCACTGCTCCAGCAGCTTGCGCCCGACCCCGGTCGAGCCGGTGAAGGACAGCTTGCGCGCGCGTCCGTCGCGGATCAGCGGCTCCATCACGCCGCCCGCGTCCTTGGTGGTGACGACGTTCAGCACGCCTTCGGGCAGCCCGGCGTCGGCGAGGATCTGGGCGAGCGCGAGCATCGACAGCGGCGTCTGCGCGGCGGGCTTGATCACCATCGTGCAGCCCGCGGCGACGGCCGGGCCGATCTTGCGCGTGCCCATCGCCATCGGGAAGTTCCACGGCGTGATGAGCAGCGTCGGACCGACCGGCTGGCGCGCGATCAGGAACCGGCCCGAACCGTTCGGGGCCACCGCGTAGCCGCCGTCGATCCGCACCGCTTCCTCGGCGAACCAGCGGAAGAACTCGGCGGCGTAAGTGATTTCCCCGGCGGCCTCGGCCAGCGGCTTGCCCATTTCCAGGGTCATCAGCAGCGCCAGCTCGTCTCGGCGCTCGATGAGCTTGTCGTACGCGCGGCGCAGGATCTCGCCGCGCTCCCGAGGGGCCACCGCGGCCCAGTCAGCTTGCGCCGCGACGGCCGCGTCGAGCGCCGCGAGACCGTCTTCCGGTGCGGCGTCCGCGACCTGGCACAGCACCTCGCCGGTGGAGGGGTCCTGCACGTCGAAGGTCTTCCCGCTGCGCGCGGCGACCCACTTGCCGCCGATGAAGAGTTCCTTGCCGACCGCGTCCACGACGCCGTTCTCGGTGATCCCGCTCATCCAGGTTGCTCCTGTTCCTGTTGTCCCGAACTCATGCTATGGATATTGTCAACAATCGACAACCGTCTCCACCCGCATCCAGGAGGGCGCCGCATGGCCCAGCTTTCCCCGCTGCTCAAGCAGGCAACGCCCGTCGTCGTCGACCACGGTGAAGGGGTTTACCTCTACGACGTGGACGGGAAACGTCATCTCGACTTCACCGCGGGCATCGGGGTGACCAGCACCGGGCACTGTCACCCGCGCGTGGTCGAAGCCGCGCGCGAGCAGATCGGCAAGCTCGTGCACGGCCAGTACACGACGGTGATGCACCAGCCGCTGCTCGAACTGACCCGCAAGCTCGGCGAGGTGCTGCCGTCCGGGCTCGATTCGCTCTTCTACGCCAACTCGGGCAGCGAAGCTGTCGAGGCCGCGCTGCGGCTGGCCCGGCAGGCGACCAAGCGGCCGAATGTCATCGTGTTCCAGGGCGGCTTCCACGGCCGCACGGTCGCCGCGGCGGCCATGACCACCTCCGGCACGCGGTTCAGCGCGGGCATCTCGCCGCTGATGTCCGGCGTGCACGTCGCGCCGTTCCCGTACGCCTACCACTACGGCTGGGACGAGGAGACGGCGACGAAGTTCGCCCTGCGCGAGCTCGACTACCTCTTCCAGACAGTCTCCGCGCCGAACGAGACGGCAGCGTTCTTCATCGAGCCGGTGCTCGGCGAGGGCGGCTACGTCCCCGCGAACACCGCGTTCATGGCCGGGCTGCGCGAGCGCGCCGACCGGCACGGGATCCTGCTGGTGCTCGACGAGGTGCAGGCCGGGTTCGGCCGCACCGGCAAGTTCTGGGGCCACGACCACTTCGACGTCCACCCGGACGTCGTGCTGATCGCGAAGGGTCTCGCGAGCGGCTTCCCGCTGTCGGGCATCGCCGCTTCGGAAGAGCTGATGGCGAAGGCGTACCCGGGCTCGCAGGGCGGCACGTACGGCGGCAACGCAGTGTCGTGCGCGGCGGCTATCGCGACGCTCGACGTCATTCAGGACGAAGGCTTGGTCGAGAACGCCGCGGAGCGTGGCCGTCAGCTTCTCGAGGGCGCGCGCGTCATCGCGGACAAGACGCCGGCTATCGGCGACGTACGCGGTCTCGGGCTCCTCGTGGGCACTGAGTTCACTACAGCGGACGGCGAACCGGACACGGCCACCGCGCAGGCCGCGCAGCAGGCAGCCGCGAAGAGCGGACTGCTGTTGCTCACCTGTGGGGCGTACTCGAACGTCGTGCGCATGGTGCCGCCTCTGGTCGTCAACGCGGAACAGGTCGACGACGCGCTGCGTATCTGGGGCGAGGTCGTCACTTCGGTCACGGGGAGCTGAGGCATGGCGCGTTACATCACCATCAGCCTCGACAAGCGCGGCGTCACCTGTCGCGCCCGGCTGCTCGACGACGAAGCACCGCGCACCTGCAAGGCGGTGTGGGACGCACTGCCGCAGAGCGGTTCGGCCTACCACGCGAAGTACGCGCGCAACGAGGTCTACACGCTCGTGCCGCCCTTCGCGGAGCCTAAGCCGGGCCGTGAGAATCCGACGATCACCCCGATTCCGGGCGATGTCGTCTACTTCGGATTCGAGGCGTGGGAAATCGGCAATCCAGCGTACGGCTACGACGACGGCAGCGAGGCGCACAGCGACCAGGGTGCCACGGATCTCGCGATTTTCTACGGCCGCAACAACCTGCTGATCAACGGCGACGCGGGCTGGGTGCCCGGCAACGTGTTCGCGACGATCGAAGAAGGCCTGTCCGAGATGGCCGCGGCCGCGCAGGACCTGTGGCTGCGCGGCGTGGAAGGCGAGACGCTGTCGTTCGCGCGAGCTGACTGACGGGTCGTCCGACGGCGACGTGCAGGTGGGCTCGTGAGTGTTGATCACAATTCTCACCGTGATCAACACTCACGAGCCCCCGGATTAGCCGCGCGCCGCTCGGTTGCGCATGGCTCGCCAAGGCAGCGCCCAGCACCGGCCGACGAGACGGGTCGCCGGACTCCGCCCCCGCGAAGCCCGCCCGGCACCGCCCCCGCGAAGCCCGCCCGGCACCGCCCCCGCGAAGCCCGCCCGGCACCGTCCCCGCCGAGTCCGTGAGGGGCCCTTCGCGGGGATCAGATTCCCGCGAAGGGCCCCTCACGGACTTCCGCATCGTGCGCCGGATCCACCGGCAGGGCAGATCCCTCGCGCACCGCCGACCCCGCACCCACTGCCGAGAAAACCCCATCGGGCCAGATTGTTCCTCCGGAGTGAAGCCGGGTTAACCCTCCGCGATCATGAACTCGGCCCGATATTCGCTGCCGGACAAGGGATCCAGCCCCCGCTGATCACCCGGCGGTGTGAACCTCGGCAACTCACCAATCGTGGCCTCACATTCACCGGTTCGAGGGGCCGCGCCGCCCGGTTGCCGCAGTGCGCGTCTGCTACCCAGGGTGATCGGAGCCGGGGTTCGCTACGAACCGTGGCGAAGAGTCCACAGTGCACCCCCGGCGACAAACCCGAAAGCCTTACATGTTTAACATGGGAAGATTCTCCGGCCGCCGATCCCTTGCCAGCACAGGGAAACCCGCGTTTTGACACCGCGAGCGGGCCGGTGGAAATCTGCGTTGGCTCCTCGCGAGAGCACCAAGTAAGAACAATCCGAACAAGGAGCCCCTCAATGCAGATGTTCACCCAGCACGTGCACCACGGCCACGACCTGATCTCGGGTCTGCTCGCGCACCTGGCGCACGTGCTCGGCTGGCTCGTCTGACCGGCACCGAGGATTAACCCAGGGGCCGGCCTGTTGGCGCGGGCCGGTCCCTGCTTGGGTTCTCTCCCCTTCCTGGCCACGCGCGCGGCGTGGCCTTTTTCGTGCCCGCGTCGGCTAACGTGAAAACTATTCATGGCCAGCCTCGTGCCAGAACAGCTAGGCTTCGGCCACGAGGCACGCGCACGAGGGAGTGGCATGAGCGAGATCGCAACACAGCTGGCAGGGGCCGTCGGAGCGGGGAACCTGCTGACCGGTGACGCGATTTCCGACGACTACGCGCACGACGAGGCACTCAGCACGCCAGTCCAGAAACCGGCGTACGTCGCGAAGCCGGCCACTGCCGAAGAAGTCTCCGCGCTGCTGAAGATCGCCGCCGCCGAGGGCATCCCGGTGACCGCGCGCGGGTCCGGCAGCGGGCTGTCCGCCGCGGCTCGGCCGGTCGAAGGCGGGCTGGTCGTCTCGTTCGAGCGGATGAACTCGGTGCTTGAGATCGACGACGGCAACCACGTCGCCGTCGTCCAGCCGGGCGTCACGCTGGCCGAACTCGACGCGAAGACCGCCGAACACGGGCTCACCTACCCCGTCTATCCCGGCGAGCTGAGCGCGAGCGTCGGCGGCACCGTCGGCACCAACGCCGGCGGGATGCGCGCGATCCGCTACGGCATCACCCGCGGCAACGTCTCCGGTTTGCAGGCGGTGCTCGCGACGGGCGAGATCGTTCGCACCGGCGGCCGGATGTCGAAGATCTCCAGCGGCTACGACCTCACCCAGCTGATCATCGGCTCGGAGGGCACGCTCGCGCTGGTGACCGAGGTGATCGTGAAGCTGCAGCCCCGGCTGCCGCACAGCGCGACGGTGCTGGCCCCGTTCGACGATTTCGAGCAGGTGATGGCGGCGGTGCCGAAGATCGCCGCGAGCGGTCTCGCCCCGCAGATCCTCGAGTACATCGACAACATGACGATGGCCGCGATGGTCTACAACGACAAGCTCGAACTGGGCGTCCCGGCGGAAATCCGCGACCGGACCCAGGCGTATCTGGCCGTGGCGCTGGAAAACCGGGTGGCCGACCGGCTCGGCGAGGACGTCGAGGCGCTCGGCGAACTGCTCACCGAACTCGGCGCGATCGACGCGTACGTGCTCGAAGGCGGAGCCGCGCGCAAGCTCATCGAAGCCCGCGAAAAAGCCTTCTGGAACGCCAAAGCCGCGGGCGCGGACGACGTGATCGACGTGGTGGTGCCACGGACCGCGATGCCGCAGTTCCTGGCCAAAGCCCGCGAGCTGGCGATGGCGACCGGCGGCGGCGCGATCGGCTGCGGGCACGCCGGCGACGGCAACGTCCACCTGGCGATCTTCTGCAAGGACCCGGACACCCGCGCGCAGTTGCTGACCGACATCTTCGGTTACGCGTACGAGCTGGGCGGCGCGATCTCCGGCGAGCACGGCCTCGGCCGCACCAAGACCAAGTACTACGCCAAGCTCGAAGACCCGGCGAAGCTCGATCTGCTGCGCCGGGTCAAGGAAAGCTTCGACCCGGCCGGGATCCTGAACCCCGGCGTTCTGTTCGCGCAAACCGGAAAGTGAGCACAGTGAGCACGCTCAACGGCGCCCAGTCCCTCATCCGCACGCTCGTCGACAGCGGGGTCGACGTGTGCTTCTCCAACCCCGGCACGTCGGAAATGCATTTCGTCGCCGCGCTCGATTCGGTGCCGGAGATGCGCGGCGTGCTCGCGCTGTTCGAGGGCGTCGTGACCGGGGCCGCGGACGGGTACGCGCGGGTCGCGGGCAAGCCCGCCGCGACGCTGCTGCACCTCGGCCCCGGGCTGGGGAACGGCCTGGCGAACCTGCACAACGCGCGGCGCGCGCACACGCCGGTGGTCAACGTGATCGGCGACCACGCCACCTATCACAAGCAGTACGACGCCCCGCTGGAGTCGGACATCGACGCCATCGCGGGCTCGCTCGAAGGCTGGGTGCGCCGGTCCGGGCACACGAAGGACGTCGGCGCGGACGCCGCGGCGGCGGTCGCGGCGGCGCAGGACGCACCGGGCCGGGTCGCGACGCTGATCCTTCCCGCCGACGCGTCGTGGGGCGAGGGCGGTGAAACGTGCGAGCCGATTCCGCCGCGCGTGCCGCAGGCGGTCGACTCGACGACCGTGCAGAAGATCGCGGACGTGCTGCGCAGCGGCGAGCCGGTGGCGTTGCTGATCGGCGGATCCGCCTGCCGCGAGGCCGGTTTGCGCGCGGCCAGCCGGATCGCGGCGGCAACCGGGGTGAAGGTGTTCGCCGAGACCTTCCCCGCCCGGCTGGAGCTCGGCGCGGGGTTGCCGAACATCGAACGGCTGGGGTATCTCGCCGAGCAGGCCAAGTACCAGCTGGACGGAATCAAGCACCTGATCGTCGCGGGCACGCGGGCACCGGTGTCGTTCTTCGCCTACCCCGGCATGCCGAGCGAGCTGACCCCGGAAGGCGCGGACGTCCACGTCCTCGCGAACGTCGGACAGGACGTCCCGGCCGCGCTGGAAGCGGTCGCCGCGTTGGTCGCCGCGGACACCGAGCCGGTTGTGCGGGAGGCTGGACGGCCGGAGCTGCCGAGCGGTCCGCTCACTGTGCAGAACTGGGTCGATGTGATCGGCGCGCTGCTGCCGGAGAACGCGATCATCGTGGACGAGGCGAACACGTCCGGGCTGATGCTCCCCGCGGCGACCGCGGGCGCGCCGCGGCACGACGTGCTGACCCTGACCGGCGGCGCGATCGGCTACGGAATGCCGGTGGCCGTCGGCGCGGCGATCGCGGCTCCGAGGCGACCGGTGGTCAACCTCGAATCCGACGGCAGCGCGATGTACACGATCTCCGCACTCTGGACGCAGGCGCGCGAGAACCTCGACGTCACCACGGTGGTGCTCAACAACAACGCGTACGCGATCCTGCGGATGGAGCTGCAGCGCGTCGGCGCGTCCGGAGACGGGCCGCGGGCGAAAGACCTGCTGGACATCGGCCGTCCGGACCTGGATTTCGTGAAGATCGCCGAAGGCATGGGCGTTCCGGCGACCCGGGCGACGACCGCGGAGGAGCTGGCCGGACAGTTCCGGCGCGCGATCGCCGAACCGGGACCGCATCTGATCGACGCGGCCGTTCCCCCGCTGCTCTGACTCGTGAGTGTTGATGCCGGTTCTGACCGGCACAAACACTCACGAGGCTCTAGACCCGGGCGAGTTCCGGGCTGGCGGCACGGAACCGCGGCACCACCGCGGTCAACGCCAGCCCGGCCACCGCCGCGACCGCGGCGACCGCGAACGTGGCGCGGAAACCCGCGAGCGAGGGCACGGTGAACGAGCCGACGGTGATCGTCAGGTGGGCGAGCATCGTGGCCATCACGGCGCTGGACGTCGAGGTGCCGACGGACCGCATGAGCGAGTTGAGCCCGTTCGCCGACGCGGTTTCGGTGACCGGCACCGCGCTCATGATCAGCGCGGGCATCGCGGCGTAAGCGATGCCGACGCCCGCCCCGATGATCACAGACGCGATGATCAGCTCGACCGCCGTGGCCATCAGGAAAATCGCGAAGACATAGCCGACCGCGATCACGATCGCGCCGGTCATGAGCGTGACGCGCGCGCCGTAGCGGTTGGTCAGCCGCGCGGAGACCGGGGACAGCGCCATCATGACCAGGCCGTTCGGCGCGAGGCACAGTCCGGCTTGCACCATGGTGAGCCCGAGGCCGTAGCCGGTAACCGAAGGCGCCTGCAGCAACTGCGGGAACGACAGCGACATCGCATACATCGCGAAGCCGACGAGGACCGATGCGAGGTTCGTGAACAACACCGGCCGCCGCGCCGAAACGCGCAGGTCGACCAGCGGGTCACGACGGCGCAGCTGATACCAGCCCCAGGCCGCGAGAACGACCACGGCCGTCGCGGCGAACCCGAGCGTCGCCGGACTGCCCCAGCCCCACTCGCCGCCCTTCACGATCGGCAGCAGCAGACTGGTGAGCCCGACGATCAACCCGAGCGTGCCGAGGAAATCGAACGGTGCGGGCGTGCGCACCGGCGATTCCGGGACGAACCGCAGGATCAGCAGCGCACAACCGAGCCCGAGCCCGGCCGCGCCCCAGAACAGGACGTGCCAGTCCGCGTGCTCGGCCACGATCGCCGCGACCGGCAACCCGATCGCACCGCCGACGCCGAGCGTCGCGCTCATCAGCGAAATCGCGCCGCTCACGCGCTCGGCAGGCAGTTCGTCGCGCATGATGCTGATGCCGAGCGGGATGACGCCCATCACGCAGCCCTGCAACCCGCGGCCGACGATCATCAGCGCGAGCGAACTGGTGAGCGCCGAGACCACGGACCCGGCGATCAGCACCCCGAGGCTCACGAGCAGCACCCGGCGTTTGCCGTAAAGATCGCCGAGCCGCCCGGCGACCGGCGTGCACACCGCCGCCGCGAGCAACGTGACGGTGACAACCCACGAGGCGTCGGTCGGCGTGGTGTCCAGCAGTCTCGGAAACGCCGGGATCAACGGGATGACCAGCGTCTGCATGAACGAAGCGACCAGCCCGCACGAGGCGAGCACCACGATGATCGGCCCCGAACCCGCCCGCGCCACCACGTCCCCCGTCCCGTATGCCGTACCGGATTCGTACGCTACCGGGCGAGGCGGGCGGAACGGGCGGTTCGTGATCGATCCGACTTACCGGGCTGCTCCGTCTGGCCCAGTGCTCGCTGGGGTCAGAGCCACTGTTTGACACCGCCGTGACCGGAGCAGGTGCCGGAACGGTGCTGGCTGTAGCTGTAGCTGCCGTCCTTGCACTGGGCGGTCGCGCCGGAGGGGTTCGAGTCCGGGCGGTGGACGCAGTTTCCCGAGGAGTTGCGGTAGTAGTCGGAGCCGCACTCCGCTGGTTTCCGCACCGGCGGCTGCTGGGCCGGGGCGACCCGCGGTGCGGCCTGGGCCTTCGGTGTCGTTTTCGGCTTGGCGACCGTGGTGGGCGGGACCACCGGAGGCGTGGTGACCGGTGGTGCGACCGACGTGGACGGTGCCGTTGAAGTCGGCGTGGTTGAAGTCGCCGACGTTTCCGGCGTGCTGTAGGTCGTCGTCGGCGAGTACTCGCTCGTGACCGCC
Organism: Amycolatopsis rubida; assembly: GCF_900115345.1. Classification (GTDB taxonomy): domain Bacteria; phylum Actinomycetota; class Actinomycetes; order Mycobacteriales; family Pseudonocardiaceae; genus Amycolatopsis; species Amycolatopsis rubida. The sequence goes on from NZ_FOWC01000002.1 coordinate 780,791, forward strand.
GACGGTGCGGTCCCGGTCGGTACCGCACCGCATCCGGCGACCAGAACGCCCGCGGCCAACGCCATCCCCAGTTTCCGCAGCATGCGGTTCCTCCTCTAGAGCCAATGCGAGGAGGTCGAGAATCCGCGGAAAACTGTTACAGCGGTTGCGAAGCCCACTCGGTCGGTGACGGAGAGAGCACGAAATCGAGCCGCCCGCCGTACCGGGTCAGCGAAGCGGGCGCCTTCCAGTCCCGCTGCGGCTTGCCGTCGCGCCAGGCCGACCGCACGTACTTCCCGGAACCCAGCCCGGTGATCGTCAGTACCGCGCCGCTGCCGGAGCGCACCTCCGCGTGCGGGAACAGGGGGCTCGACAGCAGCATCTCGCCTGACCCCGGCGTACGCGGGTAAATGCCGAGCGCGCCGAAGACGTACCAGGCCGACATGGTGCCGAGATCGTCGTTGCCCGGCAGGCCCGACGGACCGGTGGTGTAGACCGTGTCGACGATCTGCCGCACGGTTTCCTGCGTCTGCCACGGACGGCCCAGCTCGTTGTACAGCCATGGCGCGTGGATGTCCGGCTCGTTCGTCGGGTCGTACTTCAACGGACCGCCGCCGCGCAACTGCCAGTTCCCGGCCGCGTCGTGGAAGAACCCGTCCAGCCGCTTCGCCGCGGTTTCCTTGCCACCCATGGCATCTGCGAGGCCGGTGACGTCTTGCGGTACCAGCCACGCATACGCGGCGGCGCTGCCCTGCGCGAAGCCGCGGTCGCTGGCCGGGTCGAACGGCGTCGCCCAGGAGCCGTCCAGATTTCGGGCCTGCGGGTACCCGGTCGCGGGGTTGAAGACGTTGCGCCAGTATTCGCCGCGCGCGGAAAGCTCAGCGGCTTCCTTCTTCCGCCCCAGCTGCGCGGCCCACTGCCCGAGCGCGAAGTCCGCGATCGAGTCTTCCAGCGTTTCCGCGCCGCCGCCCCAGCAATGGCACACGTCGTTGGCCGCGTAGTGCGATTGGAGATATTGCGCGAGATTCGGTCGCTGGCCGACGCATTGCCCCGGACAACCCGCGTCCTGCAAGCCTTCCGGCCGCGGCACGGTGGCCTGGGCGTACAACGAATCGAAGGCGCCGCGGTAGTCGAAGTTGCGCACGCCCATGGCGTAGAAGGTCGCGAGCGTGGCGGCGGTCGGGTCCCCGGTCATCACGTGGGTCGCGCCGTTCACGTGGACCCAGCGGTCCCAGACGCCGTCGTTTTGCTTGGCATAGTTGAACAATGACTGCGCGAAGTTCCCGGCGACGCGCGGCTCAAGCAAAGCCAGCAGCTGAATCTGCGCGCGATACTGGTCCCAGCCGGAGAAGTTGCTGTACTGCGCGTCCTGGCCGCGTTCGAGCCGGTGCGGTTCGCGGTCCATCCCGAGGTAGTGGCCGTCGACGTCGCTGACCAGGTTCGGCTGCTGCAGCGAGTGGTACAGCGCGGTGTAGAACACGGTGCGCTGCGCGGGAGTTCCGCCGCCGATCCGCACCCGGCCCAGCCTGGTGTTCCATTCCCGGCGAGCCGCCGCGGCCACCGAGTCCACAGTGGACCACGGCGGCTGCTCCGCGCGCAGGTTCCGTTCGGCCCCGGCGAGCGACACGTAGGAGATCGAGATCCGCATGGCGACCCGGCTGCCCGGCGCGAACCCGACCCAGCCGCCGGAACCGCGGCCGGCGCGGTCCTTGCCGGTCGCGTAGCCCTCGCCGCCGGTCTGGTCCCGGCCGCCCGGCTGCAGCGTGCTGTCGCGCCAGGTGCCGGTGCTGGTGAACGGCTGGTCGAACTGCGCGGTGAAGTACAGCCGGTAGTAGGTCTTGCGGTTGTTCACGCCGCCGTTGGCGCGGCGGCCGCAGAACGCGCCGGTGAGCACCGAGCCAGTGACCTGCCGGCGCGCCGGATCGATGTGCGTCTCCGCGTCCTCGCTGCCGTTGAGCGAATTCGACGTGCGGAACAGCAGGTTCGCCGGGGAGCCCGCGGGGAACTCCACCCGCCCGGCCGCTGTGCGCTCGGTCGCGGCGAAGTCCGTGGTCACGCCGTTCGCGAGGCCGAGCCGGTACCGGCCCGGGGTCGCTTTCTCGTCCGCGTGACTGAAGTCGCTGGCATACATCGCGTCTTTGGTGTCCGCGGTCGGCGATGACGTGACGTTCCCGGTGAACGGCATGATTGGCACGTCACCCGCCGCGCCTGGATTGCAGCCCGCGCCGTTGACGTGCGTGAGACTGAACCCGCGCAGCCGTGTGGTGTCGTACTGGTAGCCGTTGGCCGCGCCGGTGCTGGTCTGGTCGCCGCGGGTGCTCGTCGGACTCCAGGCCAGCATGCCGAACGGGGCCGTCGCGCCCGGATAGGTGTTGCCGTCGCCCTTGGAGCCGATCAACGGGTCGACGGAGGCGGCGGGATCGAGCGGACTGGCCGATGACAACGTTGTCGGCACCAAGGCGGAGGTCAGCAGAACGGCGGCGAGAACCACCGTGGCACTACGGCGCATGACGCGACTTTAACCGCGATCGGTGACTTCCGGGAGAATTCGGGCCGAACGCCCGCCCTGACTGCGCCATCCGCCGGATCACTGCGCGCGACGGCACGGATTCAGCCGTTCGCGAGTCTCGCGATCGTCCCCAGCAGCCTCCGCATTCCGAAGACGTGGCCCCCGCTCCCGACGACGAGCAAGCGGTAGCCCGCCCCGGCCACGCCGGGAAACCGGGCCCGGCTCTCGGCGCGGACCACGGTCTGTTCTTCGGAAACGGATTCGAGCCGGAACGTGAGGCGGTACTCGGAGAACAGATGCCGCCCGGCGAGCACGAGCCGGTGCGGCCGTTCGGCGACCGCGACCCGGAAGCCGGGGACGGTGGAGCCCTCCGCGAGGGGGCGGGGGCCGGTTGCTTTCCAGTCAGCGCAGCGGACCGCCCAGGCGTAGGCGGTGGCGAGCCGGCCGGAGAAATGTTCGGCGACCTGGTTGACCGCACGCCAGGTTGTCTCGGCGTCCGCGTGCACGACGATCCGATGTTCGTCCAAGACCGGCAGCTGCTGTTCCGTCATCGTCACCTCCGCGAAACGGGGCCGCCCCGGGGGAATCCCCCGAAGCGGCCCCGTCAGCGCAAGACCGAGCTCTATTCGTAGATCTCGCCCTTGGCGGCCTTCTCCACCAGCGACTGCGGCGGCTCGAAGTGGCTGCCGTACCGCGCCGCCAGCTCGCGGGACCGGTCCACGAAGCCCTGCAGGCCGCCCTCGTACTGGTTGATGTACTGGATCACGCCACCGGTCCAGGGCGGGAAGCCGATGCCGAAGATGGACCCGATGTTGGCGTCCGCGATCGAGGTCAGGACGCCCTCGTCGAAGCACTTCACCGTTTCCAGCGCCTCGGCGAAGAGCATGCGCTCCTTGAGGTCCTCGAACGGCACGTCCGCCGAACCCGAGTTGAACGCCTCGCGCAGGCCCGGCCACAGACCGGTGCGCTTGCCGTTCTCGTCGTACTCGTAGAAGCCAGCCCCGCTGCTGCGGCCCTTGCGGTCGTACTTGTCGAGCATCGTGTCGATGACGGCCTCGGACGCGTGCGCGTTCCAGGTGCCGCCCGCGGCCTCGATCGCGGCGCGGGTTTCCGCGCGGATCTTGCGCGGCAGCGTCAGGGTCAGCTCGTCCATCAGCTGCAGCGGCGGCGCCGGGTAACCGGCCTGCGAACCCGCCTGCTCGATCGACGCCGGTTCGACGCCCTCGCCCAGCGCGGCCACGGCCTCGTTGATGAAGGTGCCGATGACCCGCGAGGTGAAGAAGCCGCGGCTGTCGTTGACGACGATCGGAGTCTTGCGGATCTGCAACGTGTAGTCGAAGACCTTCGCCAGCGTGGCGGGCGACGTCTTCTCGCCGCAGATGATCTCGACCAGCGGCATCTTGTCCACCGGCGAGAAGAAGTGGATCCCGATGAAGTCCTCGGTGCGCTGCACGCCCTCGGCAAGGGTGGTGATCGGCAGCGTCGAGGTGTTGGAACCCAGCACCGCGTCCGCGTTGACGATGCTCTCGATCTCGCCGAACACCTTGTGCTTCAGCTCGACGCTCTCGAACACGGCCTCGATGACGAAGTCGACGCCCGCGAAGTCGGCCGGGTCGGCGGTGGGCTTGATCCGCGCCAGCAGCGCGTCCGACTTCTCCTGCGTGGTCTTGCCGCGCGAGAGCGCCTTCTCCTCAAGCTTGACCGCGTAGCCCTTGCCCTTGTCAGCTGCCTCCTGCGAGACGTCCTTGAGGACCACGTCGATGCCCGCCTTCGCCGAGACGTAGGCGATCGCGGCGCCCATCATCCCGGCGCCGAGCACGCCGACCTTCTTGGCGGTGAACTTCTCGAACCCGTCCGGCCGCGAACCGCCGGAGTTGATCGTCTGCAGGTCGAAGAAGAACGCCTTGGTCATGTTCTTCGAGACCTGCCCGGTGGCCAGGCTCACGAAGTAGCGCGTCTCGACGGTGATCGCGGTGTCGAAGTCGACCTGCGAACCCTCGATCGCGGCGGCGAGGATCGCGCGCGGCGCGGGCATCGGCGCGCCCTTGAGCTGCTTGCGCAGGTTCGCCGGGAACGCGGGCAGGTTCGCCGCGAAACTCGGGTTCGACGGGGTGCCGCCCGGGATCTTGTAGCCCTTGACGTCCCACGGCTGCACGCCGCCCTCGGGGTTGGCCTTGATCCACGCCTTCGCGGCGGGCACCAGCTCGTCGACGGTGTCCACGACCTCGTGCACCAAGCCCAGCTCCAGCGCCTTGCGCGGCTTGAGCCGCTGGCCCTGCAGCAGGACGTTCAGCAGCGCGCTCTGGATGCCGAGCAGCCGCACGGTGCGGACCACGCCGCCACCGCCGGGCAGCAGGCCCAGGGTGACCTCGGGCAGGCCGATCTGGCTGCCCTTGACGTCGGCCGCGATGCGGTGGTGCGTCGCCAGCGCGATTTCGAGGCCGCCGCCGAGCGCCGCGCCGTTGATGGCCGCGACGACCGGCTTGCCGAGTTGTTCGAGCCGGCGCATCTGGCCTTTCATCGCGGTGCTGGACGCGGTGATCTCGGCCGCGTGCTCCGGCTGCGCCTGGATCAGGTCGCGCAGGTCGCCGCCGGCGAAGAAGGTCTTCTTCGCCGAGGTGAGCACGACACCGGCGATGTCGTCCTTCTCCGCTTCGAGCCGGTCCACGGTCGCGGCGAGCGACTCGCGGAAGGCCTGGTTCATCGTGTTGGCCGACTGGTCCGGGTCGTCCAGCGTCAGCGTGACGATGCCGTCGGAATCCTTGTCCCAGCGGATGGTCTTGCTCTCGGTCATGTCGGTCCTCACACCCGCTCGATGATGGTCGCGACGCCCATGCCGCCGCCGATGCACAGGGTCACCAGGGCCCGGCGCGCCTCGCGGCGTTCCAGCTCGTCGACCACGGTGCCGACCAGCATCGCGCCGGTCGCGCCGAGCGGGTGGCCCATGGCGATGGCGCCGCCGTTGACGTTGATCTTCTCGTCCGGCAGGTCGAAGTCCTTCTGCCACTTGAGCACGACGGACGCGAACGCCTCGTTGAGCTCCCACAGGTCGATGTCGTCCGGGGTCAGGCCCGCGGTCTTCAGCACCTTTTCGGTGGCGGGCGTCGGACCGGTCAGCATGATCGTCGGCTCGGAGCCGATCGAGGCGGTGGCGACGATGCGTGCCCGCGGCGTGAGACCGGCCCGCTTGCCCGCTTCCTCGCTGCCGACCAGGACGATGGCCGAGCCGTCGACGATGCCGGAGGAGTTGCCGCCGGTGTGCACGTGGTCGATCTTCTCGACCTGGTGGTACTTCTGGAGCGCGACGGCGTCGAAGCCGCCCATCTCGCCGATCGTGGTGAAGGCGGGCTTGAGCTTCGCCAGACCCTCCACGGTGGACCCCGGACGGCGGTGTTCGTCGTGGTCGAGGATCGTGACGCCGTTCATGTCCTTCACCGGCACCACGGACTTGGCGAAGTAGCCGCCGGACCAGGCCGCCTCGGCCTTCTCCTGTGAACGGACCGCGAAGGCGTCGACGTCCTCGCGGGAGAAGCCCTCCATCGTCGCGATCAGGTCCGCGCCGATGCCCTGCGGGGCGATGTAGTGGTCGTAGGCCGTGGCCGGGTCCATGAACAGCGCGCCGCCGTCGGAACCCATCGGCACGCGCGACATCGACTCCACGCCGCCCGCGATGACCAGCTGGTCCCAGCCGGAGCGGACCTTCTGCGCCGCGACGTTCGTGGCTTCGAGCCCGGACGCGCAGAACCGGTTGAGCTGCACGCCCGCGACCGTCTGCGGCAGGCCCGCGACGAGCGCGGCGGTGCGCGCGATGTCCGCGCCCTGCTCGCCCACCGGGGACACGACGCCGAGCACGATGTCGTCGATCGCCTGCGGATCGAGGTTCGGGTGGCGGACCTTCAGCTCCTGAATGAGGCCGACCACCAAGTCGACCGGCTTGGTGCCGTGCAGGGCACCGCCCTTGTTCTTGCCCCGGGGCGTGCGCAACGCCTCGTAGATGTAGGCCTCGCTACTCACTGAACACTCCTCCGCGAAGCGGCATGGTTGGACACTGCGGTGTATCTCGCCGCCGACTATACCGGCCAGTAGGTGCTAATCGCCATTAACATAAGCCCGATGAACCCCATGGTGTCAATGGGTTGCCGTAGTTTCGATAGGCGCTATGGTCAGTTCACCATGAGTACGTCTCCCGCTCGCGGCACGCGGCCTCGCGACCGCAAGGCCCAGCTCGCCGCCGTCGCGGCCGAGCTGTTTCGCGCGCGGGGGTTCCACGGCGTCGCGGTCATCGACATCGCCGCCGCGGCGGGCGTGACCGGACCCGCGCTGTACCGGCATTTCGCCGACAAGCAGGCGATCCTCGCCTACGTCGTGCTCGCCGGGATCGACGACATGGAGTCGGCCACCGCGGCCGCGCTCGCAGATTCCGCGCCGCCGCTTTCCCAGCTGGACGCCCTGCTCACCGGCCTCGCGACGCAGGCGGTCGAACGCCGGGAGATCGCCGCGCTGTGGCGCTGGGAAGGTCCGCATCTGCCGCGCGAGCAGCGCCGGGAGATCCGCCGCCGGTCCGGCGCGGTGCTCGGCGCGTGGACGAAAGCCCTGCTCACGCTGCGTCCGGAACTGTCCGCGGACGAGGCCGAGCTGCTGTGCTGGGCCGCGCTGTCGGTGTTCGGGAGCGTCGCGGTGCACCACACGTCGGTGGCGCGCAAACGCTTCGTGCCGCTGCTGGCCGAACTGGCTCAGACTGTGCTCGACGTCTCACTGCCGGCCCCGGACGAGCCCGCGCCGCCGGTCGCGAGCAGCCTCGGCACGCCGTCCCGGCGCGAGCAGGTGCTGACCGCCGCGACCGGGCTCTTCGCCGAACGCGGCTTCCACACGGTGAGCATGGAAGACATCGGCGCGGCGGCGGGCATCGCCGGGCCCAGCGTGTACCGGCACTTCCCCAGCAAGGCCGCGCTGATGGTCGCGATCGGACACCGCGCCGCCGATCGGCTCGCGCTGGCCGCCGAACAGGCGCTGCAAGCCCCGGACGAACGGTCCGCACTGGGCAGGCTCGCCGCGTCGTACGTGCATATTCTGCTGCGCACGCCGGAATTGCTGGTGTCCTTCACCGCGGACCGCGCGACCATGCCGCAGCGGGACAAAGCCGATCTGCGCCGGGTTCAGCGCGACTACGTCGATCAGTGGGTTTCCTTGCTGTGCACGGTGTTTCCGGAGCTTCCGGCACGCGAGGCGAAGATCCGGGTGCACGCCGCGCTGACCATCGCGAACGATCTCAGCCGGACTGGACGGATCAAGAGCAGGCCGCATCTGCAGACGGAGCTGACGACGGTGCTGCACGCGGTTCTCGGGCTCGGCTGAGGTTTGGGAATATCCAGCTTCGTCGGGTCACGCGGGCACGTGGCGTCGGCGAGGGACTGCTGGTGCCGTGGCGGTGCTGGTGCAGCTACGTGCCCGCGGCCTCGCCGCTGGTCGTCACGGCCTCGGTCCCGCTGCTCATCGCGTTCGAACGCACGTCGCTCACCCGGCCGGCCGGTCGCCGGGTGAGCCGGGCCGCACTGGCGGATTCCGGATCGCCACGCTAACCTACTCGTGAGTAGGTAACGCGAGGGAGATGCTGCATGGCTGCGCCAAGGAAACGAGACGCGATGGGCCTCGGCCTGGCCGCGCTCACCCGGTTGGCCGGGAGCAAGGCGATCGACCGGGTCGGGCTGCGCGGGCCGGTGCAGAACCTGGTCAAGACGGGGACCCGCGGCGGCTTCCGCGCGGCGGGGGCGGCGACCAGGTCGTTCACCTCGGTCCAGCGGCTGGGCAAACCGGCGCGGCTGGCGAAGCCGGACGACCGCGGGCTGTTCGACCTGACGCCGGACGAGGACCAGAAGCTCATCGTCGAGACGGTCAGCGAGTTCGCCGCCGAACAGCTGCGTCCGGCGGCCGCGGACGCCGACGAGAAGCTCGCCGCGCCGGAGGGCCTGCTCAGCCGCGCGGCCGAACTGGGCGTCAGCCTCATCGGTATTCCAGAAGAGCTGGGCGGCGCGGGAACTGAGCGTTCGGTCGTGACGAACGCGCTGGTCGCGGAGGCGCTCGCGCACGGCGACCTCGGACTGGCGGTGGCCGTGCTGGCCCCGTCCGCGGTGAGCACCGCACTGGTCGCGTGGGGCGACGAGCAGCAGCAAGCCGACTACGTGCCCGCGTTCACCGGCGAGCAGGTGCCCGCCGCGGCGCTCGCGCTGCTGGAGCGGACGCCGTTGTTCGACCCGTTCAAGCCCGCCACCAAGGCGAAGCGCACCCCGAAGGGCTATCAGCTCGACGGCGTGAAGTCGCTCGTCCCGCGTGCGGCGGAGGCCGAGCTGTTCATTGTCTCGGCCGATCTGGAAGGCCGCGGACCGGCGCTGTTCCTGGTCGAATCGTCCAGCGCGGGCGTGACGATCGAGTCCGAGCCCGCGATGGGGCTGCGCGGCGCGGCCACCGGGAAACTGCACCTGGAGAAGGTTTCGCTGCCCGCGGGCGCGCTGCTCGGCGGCGGCAAGGCGGACGTGTTCACCGAGGTGGTCCGGCTTTCCCGGCTCGGCTGGGCGGCGCTCGCCGCCGGTGTCGGCAAGGCCGTGCTGGACTACGTGGTGCCTTACGTGAACGAGCGCACCGCGTTCGGCGAACCGATCAGCCACCGGCAGGCGGTCGCGTTCTCGGTGGCGGACATCGCGATCGAGCTGGAGGGCCTGCGCCTGGTCACGCTGCGCGCGGCCGCCCGGGCCGAACAGGGCAAGGAATACGCGCGGGAAGCGGCGCTCGCCCGCAAGCTCGCGACGGACAAGGGCATGCAGATCGGCAACGCCGGCGTGCAACTGCTGGGCGGGCACGGGTTCGTGAAGGAGCACCCGGTGGAGCGCTGGTACCGCGACCTGCGGGCGATCGGCGTGCTGGAAGGCGCCGTCCTCCTCTGACTCGTGAGTGTTCATCCCGGTTCTCACCGGCATCGCCACTCACGACCCCCTCCGAAAGGCACCCCCCTCATGATCAACCTGGAAACCCCGAAGAAAGCCGGCGCCCTGATCAACCAGGCGTACCAGGCCGCGGCCGAGGTGTTCCGGCCGATCTCGCGCAAGTACGACCGCGCCGAGCACACCTATCCGTCCGAATTGGACATGTTCGCCGCGCTGCTGGACGGCCTGAACTCCTCCGGCGAAGGCGGCGCGGGCGCGGCCGGGGTGCGCCGGTCCGGAAAGGACGACGGCCCCAAGGGAAACCGCAACGGCGCCAACCTGAACGTGGTGCTCGGCACGATCGAAATGTGCTGGGGCGACGTCGGCCTGCTGCTGTCCATGCCGCGCCAGGGCCTCGGCAACGCCGCGATCGGCTCCGTGGCGACCGACGAGCAGCTTGAGCGCTTCAAGGGCCTGTGGGCCGCGATGGCGATCACCGAACCCGGCTGCGGTTCGGACTCGGCCGCCATCACCACCACGGCCACCCAGGACGGCGACGACTACATCCTGAACGGCGAAAAGATCTTCGTGACCTCCGGCCAGCGCGCCGACGCCGTCGTGGTCTGGGCGACACTGGACCGCACGAAGGGCCGCGCCGCGATCAAGTCGTTCGTGGTGGAGAAGGGCACGCCCGGTTTCGAGGTCGTGCGCGTGGAACACAAACTGGGCATCCGCGCGTCCGACACCGCCGTGCTGCGCTTCGAGAACTGCCGCGTTCCGCGCGAAAACCTCCTGGGCACGCCGGAAATCGACACGGCCAAGGGGTTCGCCGGGGTCATGCAGACCTTCGACAACACCCGCCCGCTGGTAGCCGCGATGGCGATCGGCGTCGCCCGCGCGGCACTGGACGAAACCCGCCGCATCCTGACCGAAGCCGGCGTCGGCATCGACTACGACCGTCCGGCGTTGACCCAGCACGCCGCGGCGGCGACGTTCCTGCAGTTGGAGGCGGATTACGAGGCCGCGTATCTGCTGACGCTGGAGTCGGCTTGGATGGCGGACAACCGTCAGCCGAACTCGCTGCAGGCGTCGATGGCCAAGGCCAAGGCGGGGCGGACGGTGGTCGAGGTGACGCTGAAGTGTGTTGAACTCGCCGGGTCGTACGGGTACACGGAGGAATCGCTGCTGGAGAAGTGGTCCCGGGATGCCAAGATCCTGGACATCTTCGAGGGTACGCAGCAGATTCAGCAGTTGATCGTGGCTCGGCGGGTGCTGGGGAAGACTTCGGCGCAGTTGAAGTAGTTATGCGGCGAGGGGAAGCCGCTCGGGCGTTTCGACCGGGCGGCTTTCTCGTGTCCAGACACTCAGCGCTCAGCCGTGCGCAGCGTCCAGCGCATCCAGAACCGCGTCCCCATTCGCCCGGGCCCACTCCGTCAGGGTATGGATCGGCTCGATCAGCGTCGCTCCCAGCGGCGTCAGTTCGTACTCGACCCGCGGCGGTGCCTCCGCATACGCCTGGCGGCGAACGAGCCCGTGCGCTTCGAGCCGGCGCAGGGTCTGGGTGAGCATCTTTCGGGAGATGCCGCCGATCAGCTCGACCAGGTCGCCGTGGCGGACCGGGCCCTCGCTGAGGCCCGCGAGCACGACCACGGTCCACTTGTCGGCGATCAGCTCTACTGCCAGCCGCGCCGGGCAGTCGGCGAGGAAGATGCCGCGGGAACCGCTCATGGCGGCCAAGGTACCCGCAGGTACCTATCGCAATCCTAGCCTGGTTCTCGTATCCCTCCAGAAACCAGGAGAGTCATGCGAGTCATCACCCAGCAGAAGCTCGGCGGCCCCGAAGTGCTCACGGTCGCGGACGCGCCCGAACCCCGGGCCTTGCCGACCGAAGTCCTCGTGCGCGTCAAGGCGATCGGGCTCAATCCGTTGGAGGCGCGGCTGCGCGACGGCGAGTTCCCGTTGCTCGGCCAGCCGCCGTTCGTCCTCGGCTGGGACCTCAGCGGCGTGGTCGAAGAGGCGTTGACCTGGCGGTTCCGGCCTGGTGACGAAGTGTTCGGGATGCCGTTGTTTCCCCGTGCGGCCAACGCGTACGCCGAGGCGGTGGCTGCTCCGGCCTTGCATCTCGTCGGCAAGCCGAAGGAGCTTTCGCACGTCGAGGCCGCGGCGTTGCCGGTCGTCGGGCTGACGGCGTGGCAGGGCCTGGTCGACCTCGGCGGCGTGGCGGCGGGCGATCGCGTTCTGGTCCACGGCGGTGGCGGCGGGGTCGGGCACGTCGCGATCCAGATCGCGAAAGCCCTTGGCGCGCAGGTGCTTACGACGGCCAGCGAGAGCAAGCGCGAGTTCGTCGAGGGGCTCGGTGCCGATGAAGTCATCGACTACACGAAGGTCGACTTCGCCGAGGTGGTCCGCGACATCGACGTTGTACTCGACACCCTCGGCGGCGACACCGTCGAGCGGTCGCTCGGAGTGCTCCGCCCAGGAGGGCATCTGGTGACGGCGGTCGCCGAGGAGGACACAGAGCTGATCGGGAGGTTCGAGGCGGCGGGCATGCGCTTCAGCGGCATCGCGGTCGACCCGGATCCGGTCGGTCTGCGCAACCTCGTCGCACTCGTGGACCAGGGCAAGCTCCGCGTCCACGTGCAGGAGACGTTCCCGTTCGAGCGCGTCGCCGACGCGCATCGCCTGCTCGACGGCGGTCACCTGCAGGGCAAAGTGGTTCTCACGCTGAACTCGTAGATCTCTCCCAGCCCGCCGCACTTCGGGCAGATCTTCCGGTCTCGGTCCATGCCGGAGCCCAGGCATTCCGGGCAGGTCTTCGGTCGCATCTCGCACCTCGCGCATCGCGGCGATTGGTTTGTCACGGGCGCTTGTACCTGTTGGCAATTGCTTACGCCAGTGACACCGCGTCATTGCCTTCCGGCCGGAATGTCACGGCGGAGCGATGACGCGGCGGCACTGGCCGCTGGCCCCGGATTCCGATGAAATCGGGAGGAGGAAAGGGGATCCAATGCGGAAAGTCCTGTTGCTCGCCGCCGTCGCCGCGATCGCGGCGACTACGGCACCGGCGGCGTCAGCATCCACAGCGATCGAGTGGGGAGCGTGCCCGGCCGACGCGCATCCAGCTCCGGGGCTGCAATGCACGACACTCAAGGTGCCAGTGAACTACCAGGATCCGGACGGGCGCAAGATCGATCTCGCGATCTCCCGCCTGCCCAGCAAGAATCCGGCGAAGAAGCGCGGGGTGCTGTTGCTCAACCCAGGCGGTCCGGGCGGCGAAGGGCTGAGCTATCCCGGCGTCCTGTCGCTTCAGGTGCCGGGGATTCCGTCGCCGATGCCGAAGGACGTGCTCGACAGCTACGACCTCATCGGCTTCGATCCGCGCGGGGTCGGGCACAGTGCGCCGGTTACCTGCAATCTCACGCCGGAACAGATGGCGATCGGGAACTTGCCGTACGCCAACGGACCGCAAGACGTCGTGAAGCAGGCAGCCGTGGCGAAGGCGGAGGCCAAACAGTGCGCTGACGCCAAAACCGGCTGGATGCTGCCCTACACCACCACGGCGAACACCGCGCGCGACATGGACCGGATCCGCGAGGCGTTGGGCGAGCAGAAGATCTCCTACCTGGGCGCGTCGTACGGGACCTACCTCGGCGCGGTGTACACCACGATGTACCCGCGGCGCAGCGACCGGATCGTGCTCGACAGCAACCTCGGACCGGGCGGTTACGACATCGACGCGATGCACGGCTTCGGCCGGGGAATCGAGGATCGCTTCCCCGATTTCGCGAAGTACGCCGCGGCGAATCCGCAGTACGGTCTCGGCAGCACGCCAGCGCAGGCGACGGCGAAGTTCTACGACCTGGTCGCGCGGCTGGACCGGCACCCGGTCGCCGGGATCACCGGCGGGCTCCTGCGCGGGGCGGCGTTTTCGTTGACCTACAGCGACTCTCAGTTCACGACGCTGGCCGCGATGATGCACGACCTTGACCAGGGCAAGGAACCGGCCCAAGAAGGACCGGCGGCGAGCGAGAACATGTTCGCCTCCCGGTTCGCGGTGATCTGCGGCGATTCGAACTGGCCGAAATCGATCGGAGCCTACCAGGTGAACGTGGCGCTCGACCGCGTCCGGTATCCGCTGATCGGGGCGGGCGAGGCGAACATCGCGGCGTGTGCGTACTGGGCCGCGCCGGTCGAGCAGAAGGTGCGGATCAGCGACCGCGGGCCGTCGAATGTGCTGATGGTGCAGAACACGCGCGACCCGGGCACGCCGCTGGTCAACGCACGCAAGCTGCGCGCGGCGTTCGGTGACCGGGCGCGGATGGTGACCGTCGACCAAGGCGGACACGGGGCTTACGTATTCGCGGCCAACAAGTGCGGGAACAACGCGGTGAACGAGTTCCTCACCACCGGAAAGCGGCCCGCGGCGGACGTTTTCTGCGCGGCTTAAACCTCCAGCACGATCCGGCCGCGCGCCTCGCCTGACTCCAGCAATCGGTGCGCTTCGGCGGCCGACGACAGAGTCAGGCGGGTACCGATCCGGGGACGCAGGATGCCGGTGGACAGGCCCTGGTTGATGACGCGAGCCGCGGAACCCAGCGCGGTGACACCGGCGTTGCTGAGGGCGAAACCGCGGATGCTGGCATCCCGGGTGTACAACTCGCCGATCGGCAGCGTCGGCGTCTCCCGCAGTCCGGCCATCGCCACGATGCGTCCGCCTCGGGACAACAGCGGCACTGCCGAGATCAGGTCGTGGCGGCCCGCGTTGTCCCACAACAGATCCACTGCGGGGAGTTTGTCGTAGAGGTCGGGATCGGTGTAGTCGAAAACCTCTTCGGCACCGCATTCCCAGCACCACTCCGCGTCGTCGGCGCGGGCGGTGGCGATGACGCGCAGGCCGGCGGTCGAAGCAAGTTGGACGACCGCGCTGCCGACGCCGCCGCCCGCGCCGAGCACCGCGATCGTCTCGCCGTAGCCGGCGTCGGCGTGCTCGAAGAGACCGAGATACGCCGTGGCGGCGGAGTGCAGGACGGCGACCGCGTCGTCAGAAACCCCGTCCGGCAACGCATACAGCCGGTCCTCGGGGACCGCGCAGTACTCGGCGAAGGAACCCTGCCGTCCGTCGTAGCCGAGGCTGTTGCACCACACTCGGTCGCCGGGGGCGAAGCGGTTGACCGGCGAGGAGACGACGGTGCCCACCAGATCCCGGCCGATGACGAACGGAAACGAAACGTCGGTGGCGTACGCGCCGGAACGGACGAAGGTGTCGACGTGGTTCACCGCCACCGCGGAGACTTTCACCAGCACCTCGCGCGGGCCGGGCACCGGGTCCGGGAGCGGGCCGATCTTGATCTCGGAACTGCTGCCGAGGGAGGTCACATATGCACCGATCACCGGCACACGGTACCGCCGGTTTTTCCCGGCTTCGCGCGGACATCGGATTGCTCTCCGCCGCGCGGAAATCCGCGGAACCGGCCTGAGCCGCTCGACCTGACCGCTCCGGTGGCACCGGCCGACCTCGAACAGGCCCGCATCTTCAGGTGGATCCAGGTCGCGCTGAGCGCGATCGGGCCGCTGCTGCCGCTGATTTTCGCCGGGCTCGCGGTGCGCACCCGCGACGTGCGGACCTGGTTCTTCCCGCCGCAGCCGTCGGTCAGCTGATCCGTTCGTCCAGGAACTCGTCCAGGTACCGCCAGGTCGTGCCTCGGGCCCGGCGTCCGGTGAGCACGCCGAGGTGCCCGCCGGGCGCGGTGCGGAACCGGACCTCCGGCGCGTTCTCCAGCAGCGCGACCACACGTTCCACCGACGCCCGCGGCGCGATGGTGTCGTTTTCGCCCGCCACCACGAGCATCGGCGTCTTCACGTCGGACAGGCTGATCTTGCGCCCGTTCAGGTCGACAGTGCCCTCGGCTAGGTCGTTGGTGCGGAACAGACGGTGGTACAGCTGGCCGAAGGTCCGCCCGGGGTAGGCGTACATGTTGCCCATGAAGTGGTCCACGGCCTCGATCTGCGCGAGGTAGTCGCGGTCGTCGAGGTTTTTCAGGATCGCCAGCGGTTTCGTGATCTCCTTGGAGATCCCGGTGGCGCGGAACACCCGGGTGACCACATAGGACGGTGCGCCGCCGAACACCCGGTACACCGGCGTGAGCAGATGCCCGCCGGTCAGGTCCACGAGCGGACGGAACGGCGCGACGATCGGGATCGCGGTGAAATCGACCGGCGAGCCGACCGCGGTGATCGATTCGATCGGCAGGTCCGGCTGGTCCGCGCTGACCAGCATGGAGAAGATCCCGCCGAGCGACCACGACACCAGGTGCACGCCCTGTCCGCCGGCGTCCTCGCTGACCTTCCGGATCGCCCTCGGCAGCACCTCGTCGATCCAGTGCTCGATGCCGAGGCGGCGGTCGGAGAAGGCGACCATGCCGTAATCCACCAGGTAGGTCGGGCGTCCGCGCTCGACCAGGTGCTCGATGAGGCTGCAGCCGCGGCGCAGGTCGAAGCAGAGCGCGGGCGCGGCCAGCGGCGGCACCAGCAGCACCGGCGGGCCCGAGGTCTCGGCCGCGCCGTGCGTCATCCGGTACACCGACCGGTTCGGCCCCTGGTCGATCAGCACCCTCGGCATCGGCCGCAGATCGGCGACCCCACCCTGAAAAACCTTGCCCACGACATTGGCCGCCGCGGCAGCCAACCGGGCCGGTGGGGAAACCATTCAGCGCCTCCTGGAACTCGTCGTCTGCCGGGCATCTTGCCGTGCGCGCGGGCGCGGCATCAACACGCCACTCCCGCAAGCACCCGGCAAGCGCACGTGCGCCTCAGCCGCTCCCACCAGGCGGGACGGCCGACGGCGCGCTCCGGGCGGCCCGGCCCTCGTATTCGGCGCGCTCGGGCGAATGCGCGGCCGACGCGAGCAGCTGGTCGCCCCCGAGAGCGCGCATCAGCCATTCCCCGAACGCGCGCGGGAACAGCCGCGTGATCCGGCCGGTCAGATCGAGCGATTTCGGGACGAAGACGTCGAACTTCGGCCGCTCCAGCGCGTCGACGATCGCCGCCGCGACGTCGTCGGGCCCCACCGACTTGATGAACCGCGCCTCGCCCAGCCCCGACGCGAGTTCCGTGCGCACCACCGCGGGCATCACGCAGGACACCTCGACACCGGTGCCGCGCAGCTCCAGCCGCACCGCCTCGGACAGCCCGACCACTGCGTGTTTCGTAGCGCAGTACGTGGCCGCTCCGGAGAATCCGGACTTTCCAGCCATCGACGCCACGTTCACGATGTGTCCACGGCCGCGCGGCTTCATCCGCTTGACGGCCTCGCGCGTGCCGTGCACGACCGCGTGCACATTGATCTCCAGCAGCCGCCGCGTGGCCGCGTCGTCCTCCTCGTCCAGCGGCGAAAGCGGCATGATCCCGGCGTTGTTGATCAGCACGTCGATCGGCCCGACGGTGCGTTCGACGTCGTCCAGGAACGCGGTGAAGGCGGCCGGGTCGGTGACGTCCAGCGGCGACGCGACCACCTCCGGGCCCAGCTCACCAGCGGTTTTCCCGGCGCGGACCCGGTCGAGGTCACCCAGCACCAGCCGGGAGCCGCGCCGGTGCAGCGCGGCGGCGGTGGCCGCCCCGATGCCCTGCGCGCCGCCCGTGACGACAACGACCTTTCCGGAGAGCGACTGCCTCGCCATGGCGGACTCCTCGGTCTATTGACACTTGGCCAATATCGTCCTCCGGACCAGTCCGGGCCGCTATCCCCCAACCCGTTGCTCAAGGACCTGCCCGAGCCAGCCGTCGACGGTGAACTGCTCGGCCGGCGTGAAGCCCTGGCTCTGGTAGTAGCGCGGCAGATCGCCGTCGCCGCCCGCCCAGCAGTCGACGCGCACCAGGTCGATCCCGCGGCGTTTCGCCTCGTCCATCGAATGCCGCAGCAGCCGCGAGCCGACCCGTTGCCCGGTGAACTGGCGCGAGGTGATCAACAGCCGCACGTACAACTCGGGCTCGTCGACCGGCGGGACGTAGGGCATGGCTTGGCCGAGGATCAACGCGCCCGCGGGCTTTCCGTCGATCTCCGCCATCCGGAACTCGGGGTCCGCCGCGTACTCGCGCACTCGCTCGGCCCGCTTCGGGATCTTGCTCCACGGTTCGGTGCCCCATTGACCCGCGCTGCCGCGAGCGACCAGCCAGGCGACGGCGTCGTCGAAAAACCCCAGTACAACGTCTGCGTCTCCGGCGACCCCAGGCCGGATAGTGAACTCCATATGCCCACAATAGGGATTTCTCCGCAGCAGACACCGCGACAACCGTGCACGCAGTCCTCCGGTGCGGCCAGTGTGCACGTACGCGACTCGGCCCGGACGCCCTGGCGGTGCCTGGGTCTCAGGCGCCGACCCCGAGGTGGCGCGCGATCAGCATCTTCTGGACCTCGCTGGTTCCCTCGCCGATTTCCAGGATCTTCGCGTCGCGGTAGAAACGGCTGACCGGGAATTCGTTCATGAAGCCGTATCCGCCGTAGATCTGCGTCGCGTCGCGGGCGTTGTCCATCGCCGCGTCCGACGCCACCAGTTTCGCGATCGACGCTTCCTTCTTGAACGGTTCGCCGCGCAGCATTTTCGACGCCGCCTGGTAGTACGCCAGCCGGGCGGTGTGCGCGCGGACCTCCATCTCCGCGATCTTGAACTGGATCGCCTGGTACTCGCCGATCCGGTGGCCGAACGCGACGCGGTCCTTCGCGTACTTCAGGCATTCGTCCACGCAGCCCTGCGCGAGACCGACGCTCAGCGCGGCGATCGCCACCCGTCCCTCGTCCAAAATGGACAGGAACTGCGCGTAGCCGCGGCCCCGCTTGCCGACCAGGTTCTCGGCGGGCACCCGGACGTCGGAAAAGGACAGTTCGTGGGTGTCCGAGCAGTTCCAGCCGACCTTCGAGTACTTCGGGGCCACCGCGAAGCCCGGCGTGCCGGACGGGACGATGATCGCCGAGATCTCCTTGCGGCCGTTCTCCATCACGTCGGTGACCGCGGTGACGGTGACCAGTTTCGTGATGTCGGTGCCGGAGTTGGTGATGAACGCCTTGCTGCCGTTGATGACCCACTCGTCGCCGTCGAGCCGGGCGCGCGTGCGGGTGGCCCCGGCGTCGGAGCCGCCGCCGGGTTCGGTGAGGCCGAATCCGCCGAGCGCCTCGGCCGTGGTCAGCATCGGCAGCCAGGTTTCCTTCTGCTCCTGGGTGCCGAAGCGGTAAATGGGCATCGCGCCGAGCGAAACCCCCGCCTCCAGCGTGATCGCGACCGAGGAATCGACCCGCGCCAGCTCCTCCAGCGCGAGGCACAGCGCGAAGTAATCCCCGCCCATGCCGCCGAATTCCTCCGGGAACGGCAGGCCGAACAGGCCCATCTCGCCCATTTTCGCGACCAGCTCGTACGGGAATTCTTCCTTCTCGTACAGCGGGCCGATCACCGGCGCGACCTCCGCCTGAGCGAAGTCCTCGACCGTCTTGCGAAGCGCTTCGTATTCGTCGTCCAGCCGGAAGTCGATCACTGCTTCTCCTCCACCGCGCTCACCACGGCCAGCGTCTCGTCGAGCGCGACCTGCTGGCCGACCCGCACCGAAAGCTCAGTCACCACACCGTCGATCGGCGCGGTCACGGTGTGCTCCATCTTCATCGCCTCGACGACCAGCAGCGGCGTCCCCGCGCTCACCACGTCGCCTTCGGCGCCCTTCACCACCAGCACCGTTCCCGGCATCGGGCTCTTCACCGGGCCGGCGCCCGCCGCCTCGCCGCGCGAGGACAACGTGAATTCCTGGTCGGCGAACGCGAACGACCGGCCTTCGCGGGCCAGCCACACCGTCCGTTGTGGACCGTCCGCGCAGCGGTACCGCTCCATGCCATTCGCCCGGCGCACTTCAAGCAGATCGCCTTCGCGGCGAGCCGAAACGCGCACTGGCTCGGCGTCGTCCACCTGCACCGAAGCGTCCGACGGAGTGCCCTCGACCCGCACCACGGCCTGGCTTTCCCCAGTCCGCAAGCGGAAAGTGATCCCGCCGGGGCCGCTGAGCCGCCATCCGCTCGGGATGTCCCACGGGTCCACGACCGCGCCGGTCGGCTGCAGCGAGAGCAGCCGGTCCATGGCCGCGGCGACGAAAAACCCAGCCGGGACTTCCGAAGAGATCAGTTCGGACAGTCGCCGGTCCACCAGTTCGGTGTCCAGCCGTCCGGCGCGAACGTCCTCGTCAGCCAGCAACCCGCGCAGGAACGCGATGTTCGTGCCGAGGCCGAGCAACGCGGTGTCGGCCAGCGCGCGGTCCAGTTTCTGCAGCGCCGAGGCGCGGTCCGGGCCGTGCGCGATGATCTTCGCCAGCATCGGGTCGTAGTTCGACCCGACCACCGCACCGGCCGACATCCACGAGTCCACCCGCACGCCGTCGCCGGACGGTTCGTGCACGGCCAGCACCGTGCCGCCGGTCGGGATGAATCCGCGTGCCGGGTCCTCGGCGTAGACGCGGGCTTCGACCGCGTGCCCGTCGAGGCGCACGTCGTCCTGCGTCAAGCCGAGTGGCTCCCCGGCCGCGACCCGAACCTGCCAGGACACCAGGTCGAGGCCGGTCACCATTTCCGTGACCGGGTGCTCGACCTGCAGCCGGGTGTTCATCTCCATGAAGAAGAACTCGTCCGGATTGTGCGCGGACATGATGAACTCGACCGTGCCCGCGCCGACGTAGCCGACCGACCGCGCGGCTTCCGCGGCCGCCGCGCCCATCTTCGCCCGGGTGGCCTCGTCCAGCAGCACCGACGGCGCTTCCTCGATGATCTTCTGGTGCCGCCGCTGCAGGCTGCACTCGCGTTCGCCGAGGTGCAGCACGGTGCCGTGGGTGTCGGCCAGCACCTGGATCTCGATGTGCCGCGGCGTGGTGACGAACCGCTCCATCAACAGTGTGTCGTCCCCGAACGAACTCTTCGCTTCCCGGCGCGCGGACTCGATCGCAGCGTCCAGTTCGGACTCTTCGTGCACCAGGCGCATTCCCTTGCCGCCACCGCCCGCGGACGGCTTCAGCAGCAGCGGATAGCCGACTTTCGCCGCGGCTTCGGCGAACCCGCCCTCCGGGATGTCCACATCGGACGCACCGGGCACCACCGGTACCCCGGCCGCGGACACCGTGGCCTTCGCCCGGATCTTGTCGCCCATCTTGTCGATCGCTTCCGGCGGCGGACCGATGAACACCAGTCCGGCCTCCGCGCAAGCCCGCGCGAACGCGGTGTTCTCGGCAAGGAAGCCATAACCCGGGTGCACCGCTTGCGCACCGGTTTCCGTTGCCGCGGCGACGATCGCCGGGATCGACAGGTAGCTCTTCGCCGCTTCGGCCGGGCCGAGGCGCACCGCGGTGTCAGCCTCGCGGACATGCCGGGCGTCGGCGTCCGCGTCGCTGTACACCGCCACCGAACGGATCCCGAGCGCACGCAGCGACCGGATTACGCGAACCGCGATCTCCCCGCGGTTGGCGACCAGAACAGTGTTGAACAGAGAACCCTCGAACACGCTCATCACATCCGGAAGACGCCGTAGTTGACCTCGGGCAAGGGAGCGTTAGCCGCGGCCGAAAGCGCGAGCCCGAGCACCGTGCGGGTGTCCGCCGGGTCGATCACGCCGTCGTCCCACAGCCGCGCCGTGGAGTAGTACGGGCTGCCCTGTTCCTCGTACTGCTCGCGGATCGGGTCCTTGAAGGTTTCTTCGTCCTCAGTGGACCATTCGCCGCCGCGGCCCTCGATCGCGTCGCGGCGCACCGTCGACAGCACCGAGGCCGCCTGCTCGCCGCCCATCACGGAAATCCGCGCGTTCGGCCACATCCACAGGAACCGCGGCGAATACGCCCGGCCGCACATGGAGTAGTTGCCCGCGCCGAAGGAGCCGCCGATGATCACGGTGAACTTCGGCACCCGCGCGCAGGCCA
Organism: Amycolatopsis rubida; assembly: GCF_900115345.1. GTDB lineage: Bacteria > Actinomycetota > Actinomycetes > Mycobacteriales > Pseudonocardiaceae > Amycolatopsis > Amycolatopsis rubida. Next base: position 802,127 of record NZ_FOWC01000002.1, read on the forward strand.
CCGCGGTGACCATTTTCGCGCCGTGCTTGGCGATGCCGCCCGCCTCGTACGCGCGGCCGACCATGAAGCCGGTGATGTTCTGCAGGAACACCAACGGGATCGAGCGCCGGTCGCACAGTTCGATGAAGTGCGCGCCCTTCATCGCGGACTCGGCGAACAGCACGCCATTGTTCGCGATGATGCCGACCGGGTGGCCGTGGATGTGCGCGAAGCCGGTGACGAGCGTCGAGCCGTATTCCTTCTTGAACTCCGCGAACCGGCTGCCGTCGACGACGCGGGCGATGACCTCGCGCACGTCGTACGGGGTCCGCGAATCCGTCGGCACCACGCCGTACAGCTCGCGTTCGTCCGCCGCGGGCGGCTCGATCGCCTTGACGTCCCACGGCCGCGGCGTGCGCGGGCCGAGCGTGGAAACGATGTCGCGGACGATGCGCAGCGCGTGCGCGTCGTCGTCGGCGAGGTGGTCGGTGACACCGGACTGCCGCGAGTGCACGTCGCCGCCGCCCAGTTCCTCGGCCGTGACGACCTCGCCGGTCGCGGCCTTCACCAGCGGCGGGCCGCCGAGGAAAATGGTGCCCTGATTGCGCACGATGACCGCTTCGTCGCTCATCGCCGGGACGTACGCGCCGCCTGCGGTGCACGAGCCGAGCACGGCGGCGATCTGCGGGATCCCGCGCGCGGACATGGTGGCCTGGTTGTAGAAGATCCGGCCGAAGTGTTCGCGGTCCGGGAAGACCTCGTCCTGGCGCGGGAGGAACGCGCCGCCCGAGTCGACCAGGTAAATGCACGGCAGGTTGTTGTGCAGTGCGACTTCCTGCGCCCGCAGGTGCTTCTTCACCGTCATCGGGTAGTACGTGCCGCCCTTGACCGTGGCGTCGTTGGCCACGATCACGCATTCGCGGCCGGCCACCCGCCCGATCCCGGTGATGATGCCCGCCGACGGTGCCTCGTCGTCGTACAGCCCGGTGGCCGCGAGCGGGGAAAGCTCGAGGAACGGGGATCCCGGGTCCAGCAGCGCGTCCACCCGGTCGCGGGGCAGCAGCTTGCCGCGTTCCACATGGCGGGCACGCGACTTCTCCGGCCCGCCGAGACGGGCGGCGGCGAGCCGCTTGTGCAGATCCTCGACCAATTCTCCGTGCGAAGTGACGCTGCGGGTGAAGGTGTCGCTGTTCGGATCCGCGGAACTGCGCAGTACCGGCGTGTCCATGGCTCTCCGTCGAGACGTTAGCGGTCGTTAACTCCGTCGGAGATGTTAGTGCTCGTTAACCGCCCTGTCCAGTCCAGCCCGAAGCGCCCGCCCCCGCGAGGCGGGTGAAAGAGGAAACACTCAGCCCGCGACGGCGTCGGAGATCCAGCCGGCCACCGGCAGGTCCCGTTCGAGACATTCGACCGACAGCCGGATCGTCCAGCGCAGCGCCTGCAGCAAGAGGCTGTCCACCTCGTTCGGCGCGGCGCTCGCCAACGCGATCTCGACCTGTTCGCGCGCGGCCGCGGTATTGCCGTGCACCTCGGCGAGCAGCGTGCGGACGGCGGTGCGGACCGGCGGGTCGGCCTGGTCGATCGAAACCTCTTCGCCGGCCTCGTCGAAAACCTGCACCTTGACCGGCGCGGTGCCGCCGTCACCGAGGGTGGACACCATGGCGCTGCACTCGCCGAAGAGCAGCAGCATCAGCTCTTTGGTTTCCTCGTCGCGTTCGCCCGGCTCCTGCGACGAGGGCGTGACCTCTTCCAGCGCCTCCGTGTCCTCGCCAAGGCTGATGGCGACGAGCGCGCGCTGTGCCTTCTCGACGAGTCGCTGCTCGCCCTCGCTCCGGTCCGCGGTCACGTGCCTATCAAACACCAGACCGGCGGTCGGCGGGATACCCCGGATCGCGGGCTCAGCCCGCCGCGGAAAGCGCACCCAGCGCGAGCCGGCACAGCAGATCGGCGAGCGGGCCGTCACCGAGATGGCGGTTGTAGGGCGTCGAGTTGATCAAGCCGAACACGGCGTGTGCCGCCGAGCGCGCCTGGCGTTCGCCGAGGCCGGGCACAGCTTCGCGAATCGCCCGCACCCACACCTCGACATACTGCCGCTGGAGCGCGCGCACCTGTTTCCGGTCACCGTCGGTGAGGTTCGCGAGATTGCGCTCCTGCACGGTGATGAGCGCCGGATGATCGAGCGCGAAGTCGACGTGGAACCGCACGAGCGCGGCCAGCAGCTCGTCCGGCGTGCCGCCCGCCGCGGCGCGCGCGGTGCCGCCTTCGAGCAGGAAGTGGCTGATCGAGTTCAGCATTTCCCCGAGAATCGCGTCCTTGCTGCGGAAATGCCGGTACAGCGCGGGACCGGAGATGCCGACGGCCGCGCCGATGTCGTCGATGCCGACGCCGTGGAAACCGTGGTGGGCGAACAGCTCGGCGGCGGCGGAGAGGATCTGTTCCCGCCTGTTCGGCTTCGCGCCGTTCACCAGTGGGAGGGAATTCGCCGGCATCGGCACATAGTAGGTCCCGTGGTTAGCGAGCGCTAACTTCCGGTCCTACTTCCTGCTTGAGCCAAGTGGCGGCACCCGGATTTGAGGGGTGTCACGTGGGGATTGCACCTGGTAAAGCTTTACCGCGTCAAGCTGTCACGACAGGAGTGACCCATGGCTGCAAACACCCGTCAACCATCACGACGCATCCTTCGGATGTGCGCGGCCCTGGGGGTCGCTCTCGCTGCCTCGCTCGGCTTCGCCAACACCGCGAGCGCCGCGTCGCAAAACTATGTCGCACTCGGCGACTCCTACTCCGCCGGAGTGGGCGCCGGGAGCTACGGAGATTCCGGCAGCTGCAAACGCAGTGCCAACGCGTACAGCCAACTGTGGGCCAACGCCCACTCCGGCACCAATTTCACCTTCCTCGCCTGCTCGGGCGCGAAGACCAGCGACGTGCTGAGCCAGATCAGCTCGATGCCCTCCAACGCCACCTTGATCACGCTCACCGTGGGCGGCAACGACGCCGGGTTCACCGACGTGATCAAGACGTGCACGCTGGGCAGCGACCAGACCTGCACGGACCGGGTCAACACCGCCAAGACCTACGTCCAGAACACCCTGCCCGGACTGCTGGACAAGGTGTACTCGGCGGCCAAGAGCAAGGCCCCCGGGGCGCAACTGGTCGTGCTCTCGTACCCGCGCTTCTACACCGTGCCGGGCTCGTGCAACGTCGGGCTGAGCGACACGAAGCGGTCGGCGATCAACTCCGGGGCGGACACGCTGGCCTCGGTGCTGTCGTCGCGGGTTTCCGCGGCGGGCGGGAAGTTCGTGGACGTCCGGTCGGCGTTCGTCGGGCACAACATCTGCTCGTCGGCGAGCGACTACCTGCACAGCTTGACGTGGCCGGTGGACGAGTCGTACCACCCGACTGCCGCTGGGCAGCGGGGCGGATACTACGCGCCGCTGACCTCGGCGATCGGCTGAGGCCCGGTCCGGGAAGGACTCCTTGCGGGAATCCAAGTCCCGCAAGGAGCCCTTCCCGGACCGCCCAGCGGGCGAGGTCAGCCCAGCAGAGTCTTGACCAGCGCGGCGATCTGCTCGGTCTCGATCAGGAACGAGTCATGGCCGTACGGCGAAGTCAGCACCGTGACCTCGCCGCCGACCCCCGCCGCGATCTCGTGCGACTGGTACGGCGGGTAAAGCCGGTCGCTGTCCACTGCCGCGACCACGGTGCGCGCGGTGACCCGGCCCAGGGCAGCAGCTACCCCGCCGCGGTCCCGTCCGACGTCGTGGGTGTTCATCGATTCGGTGAGCACCACGTAGGAACCCGCGTCGAACCGGTGGGCGAGCTTGGCCGCGTGATGGTCCAGATAGGACTCGACCGCGAACCGGCCGCCGGCCAGCGGATCCTCGTCCCGCTGCGGACGGTTCCCGAAACGCGTCTCCAATTCGGGTTCGCAGCGGTAGGTGACGTGCGCGATCCGCCGGGCCACGCCCAGTCCGCGGTGCGGGCCTTCGGCCGCGGTGTAGTAGTCGCCGCCGTGCCAGGCCCGGTCGCCGCGGATCGCGTGCAGCTGCGGGGCGGCCCAGGCGATTTGCTCGGCGGACGCGCGAGCGGTCGAAGCGAGAACGAGCGCCGAGGCGACCCGATCGGGTTGACTTACGGCCCATTCGAGAGCCCGCATCCCGCCCATCGAACCGCCCGCGACGGCGGCCCAGCGTGCGATGCCGAGTGCGTCCGAGAGCTCCGCTTCGGCATTGACCTGGTCCCGGACGGTCAAAGCCGGGAATCGGCTGCCCCACGCCGCACCGTCCGGAGCGGGCGAGGCGGGGCCGGTCGACCCCTGACAGCCGCCGAGCACGTTAGGCGCGACGACGAACAGCTCGTCGGTGTCGAAAGCCTTGCCGGGGCCGATCAGTCCCTCCCACCATCCGGGACTCGGATGCCCGGGTTCAGCGGGGCCTGCGACATGGCTGTCGCCGGTGAGAGCGTGCTCGACGAGGACCGCGTTGGACCCGTCGGAGTTGAGCGTTCCCCACGTTTCGTACGCGAGGGTGTAGCCGGGCAGGGTCGCACCGGCCTCCAGCGCGAGCGCGCCGGGGCCGGTGAACCACTGCCGCCTGCCGGGTGGGTCGCCCGCCCGCCACGCACCGGTGACGGGCGGAAGACTCGCGCCGGGATCCGTCACAGCGCCGCCTTGGCGGCTCGGAAGCCCGCCTCGAGGTCGGCCTTCAGGTCCTCGATTCCTTCCAGTCCGACAGCGAGCCGCACGAGACCCGGCGTGACGCCCGCGGCGACCTGCTCCTCCGGGCCGAGCTGGCTGTGCGTGGTCGAAGCCGGGTGCACGATCAGGCTGCGCACGTCGCCGAGGTTCACCAGCTGACTGTGCAGCTCGGTGCCGTCGACGAACTTCCGGCCCGCTTCGACCCCGCCGCGCAGCTCGAACGACAGCACCGCGCCGACGCCGCGCGGCAGGTACTTCTGCGCCGCCGCGTGGTACGGGCTCGACGGCAGCCCGGCGTAGTAGACCTTCTCGACCTCGTCGCGCCCTTCCAGCCATTCCGCGAGCGCCTGCGCGTTCGTGGAATGCCGCTCCACGCGCAGCGACAGCGTCTCGATGCCCTGCAAAATGAGGAAGCTGTTCAACGGGGCGATCGCCGCGCCGGTGTCGCGCAGGATCTGCACGCGTGCCTTGGCCGCGAACGCACCCGGGCCGAGCGCCTCCCAGTACTTGAGACCGTGGTAGCTGGGGTCGGGCTCGTTGAAGCCCGGGAACCGGGCCGGGTCCTTGCCGAAGTCGAACGTGCCGCCGTCGACCAGCACGCCGGCGACAGTCGTGCCGTGGCCGCCGAGGTACTTCGTCGCCGAGTGCACGACGATGTCGGCACCGTGCTCGATGGGGCGGACAAGGTACGGCGTCGGCACGGTGTTGTCCACGACCAGCGGAACACCGGCCTCGTGCGCGACGTCGGCGACCTTGCGGATGTCGAGGACGGCGCTGCTCGGGTTGGCCAGCGTCTCGGCGAAGAACAGCTTGGTGTTCGGCCGGACCGCGGCCCGCCACTGCTCGGCGTCGTCCTGGTCGTCGATGAAGGTGACCTCGATGCCGAGCTTCGGCAGCGTGTAGTGGAACAGGTTGTAGGTGCCGCCGTACAGCGACGGGCTGGTGACGAAGTGGTCGCCCGCGTTCGCCAGGGTCAGGATCGCCGCGGTGACCGCCGCCGAACCGGAAGCGAACGCGAGACCGGCGACGCCGCCTTCGAGGGTGGCGACGCGCTGCTCCAGGACGTCCTGGGTCGGGTTGTTGATGCGCGTGTAGATGTGGCCGGGCTCGGCGAGGCTGAACAGATCCGCCCCGTGCTGAGTGTCGCGGAAGACGTACGACGTGGTCTGGTAGATCGGCGTCGCGCGGGCGCCGGTGGCCGGATCGGGCGCCGCCCCCGCGTGGATCTGCTTGGTCTCGAAGGACCAGCTCGTGGTGTCTTCCGGCATCTGCTCGCTCCTAGCGGTCGTGAACGGGTCGGCTGGGCGCGACGTTAACCAGGCCGGACGAAACGCCCAACCGCTCTCACGAGATGAGAGTCCTACGCACCCGGACGTATGAGCAAGTGCCGAGCGCTGACGGACGACGCGACAGCGCGGTGAAGCGCACGCTCAGGCGCATGGACTGGAGAATGCGGCCGTCGACCCGGAAGTGGCTCCTGTTCGGCCACGTCGTCACGTCGGTCGGCTGGATCGGCGCCGAGCTCGCGGTGCTGATCTGCAGCATTCTCGCGATCGCCGTCCCCGATCCGGTGACCACGCGCAGCGCGAACGTCATCGCCGGGGTGCTCGCCGGTGCACTCTATTTCCCGGCCAGCCTCCTCGCGCTGGCGACCGGTGTCGTCCTCGGCCTCGGCACGAAGTGGAAGCTGGTCCGCTACCACTGGGTGCTGTGGAAACTGCTGGCCACGCTGGCCCTCTTCGCCGGCGGCAACCTGATGGTGGTCCCGTTATTCGTCGAGCACGGCGAGCAGGCTTCACGCGGGGAGATCGTCGGGGCGGGCGCGGTGTCGGGCACCGGCGCGATGAGCGTCGGGCTGACGTTGCTGCTGGGGGCGACGCTGGTGTCGTACTTCAAGCCGTGGCCGAAGGTGTTTCGCGCTAACTAGTGCCGCGGGTGGCGAAACCGGTGCAGTCTTCTACCGTTCCAGCAAGAACGTCAGGAGCGCTGGAGGTAGCTGTGGTTTCGGTGCGCAGCGTCGTGGACCGGGTCGGTCCGACGCTGCTCCACGCGCTTCTCGTGCCCGAAGGCTGTCCCGCGGTCGGCGACGTGGTGATCGCCGAGCCCGGTGCGGAGTCCGCCATCGCCGCGGGTGACCTGGTGCTGGGCGTCGCCACGATCGAGCAGGCCGACGCCGCGGCACTCGTCCGGGTGAGCGCCGGACGGGGTGCGGCAGCGGTGCTGCTGAAACCGCCGCTGGCGGCGAAACAGCCGGTGCGACGCGCGGCGAAGTCGGCGGGGATCGCGTTGATCCAGGTGCACGCGGCGACCTCCTGGGCCCAGCTGGTCTGGCTGTTGCGCACGGTGCTGGACGCACTCGCCGACGAATCCGAAGCGCTCGAAGAAGGCGGCGACCCGGGTTCCGGCGACCTCTTCCGGCTCGCCGACGCCGTGGCCGCGGTGGTCGACGCGTCGGTCACGATCGAGGACACCAACTCGCGCGTCCTCGCCTACTCCGCGCGCCAGGACCTCACCGACCCGGCGCGCGTCGCGACGATCATGGGCCGCCGAATCCCGGACGACGTGCTGGCCCGGTTCCGCTCGCGCGGCGTGTTCCGCGAGCTTTCCCGCGGCAGGCAGACGATCTTCGTCCCGGCCCAGCGCGACGGCACCCTGCCGCGGCTGATCGTGCCGATCCGGATGGGCGGCGAACTGCTGGGCTCGATGTGGGCGGTCGTCCCCGGTCCGGTTTCCGAGGAACGCGCGGCGGCTTTCGCCGACGCGGCCCCGGTGGTCGCGCTGCACCTGCTGCGGCGGCGCGCGCATACGGACGCACAACGCCGGGCTTCCGCCGAATTGCTGCGCGCGGTTTTGGAAGGACAGGTCCCTCCGCGTCGGGTAGTCGCCGAACTGGACCTGTCCGACGAGCCGCATCGGGTCGTCGTCGTGGACGTCAGCGGCGGCGACAGCCGGGACGCCGAGGGACTGTTGCTGGCGTTGCTGGAACGGATTTCGCAGGGTTTCGGACGCCGTCCGGTCGCGGCTGAACTGGGTGGGTTGCTCTACGTCGTGGTTCCGGATCGCCCCGGCGAGGGCGGCTGGCCGGAACTGCGGGAGGCGCTGCTCGCCCAGCCCGCGTCTCGCCGGGGCGGGCTACCGCGCGCGGCTGCGGGCGCGCCGGGCGATCCGACTGCGCTGGCCGCGTCGCGAGCCCAGGCGGACGAGGCGCTGGGACTGCTGCGAGCAGGACTGGTCGAGGGCCGTGTCGTGGCGTACGACGAGGCATGGACCGCGCTGGTTTTGCACCGCGCCGCCGCCGGAGCAGCGGCGGCGCAGGTGTCCGAACTCGGCCCGCTCGGCGTGCTGCGCGCACACGACGAGGCGAGCAACGCCGGGTACGTCGACACTCTTTACGAATGGCTCCGGTATCCCGGCGACCCCCGCGCCGCCGCGGAACGGCTGCGGATTCACCCGAACACGCTGCGGTACCGGATGAAACGGCTGCTGGAACTGGTCCCGCTGAACCTCGACGACCCGGATACGCGGCTTGCTCTGCTCACCCAGCTGATCGCACTCCGCTGGAGCTGACCTGGTAGCTGAGATCGTTGGCACGCAACGATTCCGGCTCCATCCGGACCCACACCGTGCCGCGTTCGGCCGGGTCGTCCAGCAGATACGCGCGGAACCGCGGATCCCACACGGACTCGTCGGGGCCCAGGTACCGCACTAGTTTCCGCCGTCCGCGCGGCACGTCGAACGGTTCGAGGGCGGCTGGTCCGCGCGCGACCACCTGACGCACCAAGCCGGTCGCAAACGTCCACCGTCACCGCGATCCGCGGCTCCTCGCGCACCCGAGCGGGCAGCCGCGACCACGGGCCGCTGAGGATCCAGAACGCCCTGTCCTCCCAGAGATACCAGGTGGGCCGGACGGTCGGACCAGCGGTGGCGACCCGTGCGGTCAGCGGCTGCGCGAGGAAACTGTCGACGTCGAAACCGGTCATGCGACCAGCAGCGTCTTCCCGATCGTGCCCCGAGATTCGATCGCCGCGTGCGCGTCAGCCGCCCGCTCCAGCGGGAACCGCTGTCCGATCACCGGCGTGAGCTGTCCGGACGCGGCGGCCGCCAGTGCCGATTCGGTGTAGCCGCGCATCTCCGCCGCGTCGCCGATCGATCGGATCAGCTTCACGCCGCGCGCGGCAGCGTCCTCTTCGGACACTTCGGTCCAGGAACCGCTTGCCAGACCGTAGATCGCCATCCGCCCGCCGGGCCGCACCAGCGCGAACGCCGCGGTGCCGACCGCGCCTCCCACGCCGTCGAACACCACGTCCACCTCCCCGGCCTCGGCGGTCCACTCCGGATCGGTGTAGTCGACCGCCAGATCCGCACCCAATTCCCGGGCGCGGGCAAGCTTTTCCGCCCCGCCCGCGGCTGCCACGACCTCCGCGCCCGCGGCCTTCGCCAGTTGCACCAGGAGGCTGCCGACCCCTCCGGCGGCAGCCTCGACGAGCACCCGTTCCCCTGGCGCCACCGCGGTCGCGTGCACCAGCCCGGTCGCCGTGCGGCCGTCGGCCAGCAGCGCGACGGCCGCGTCGAGGCTCAGCGCGTGCGGCACCGGGAACACCAACGCCGCGTCCACGACCACGCGCTGCGCGTAACCGCCGCTGCCGCCGGTCGACGTCACCACGCGTTTCCCGACCAGCGCCGGGTCCACGCCCTCCCCGGCGCGGCTGATCACACCCCCGACGCCGTTGCCGGGCACCATCGGAAGCGTGCTGCCGAACGGCCCCGTCCCCGTCGCCCGGAACTGCGTTTCCACGAAGGTGACGTTGGCGAACGCCACCTCGATCAGCACCTGTCCCGGCCCGGGAGCCGGATCGGGGGCCTCCCCCGCCTCCAGCACCGCCGGCCCGCCGAACTCCCGCAGCCACACCGCTCGCATGTAAGCCCTTCCTCGAAGTCTCCGCCGGGGGCCAGCCAACTACCTCAAGTGCGGTCGAGGTCAAGTGCGTTGTCCTGGCAGCACTATTGACCCAGCGCAAGACTGTGCCGGAAGGATGATGACACCGCCGTCCGGGTAGATCACCGTGAGTGGCACCACCTTCGACAGAACCGCCGCCAGGAGGCAAGCAGTGCGCATCGCCGTTCCCCGTGAGATCAAGAAGCACGAGTACCGGGTCGCGTTGACCCCGGCAGGCGTGCACGAACTGGTCGGTCGCGGGCACGACGTCTTCGTCGAGACGGGTGCCGGGACCGGGTCGTCCATCACGGACGAGGAGTACGTCGCCGCGGGCGCGAAGGTGCTCGCCACCGCGGACGAGACGTGGGCCGAGGGCGAGCTCGTGCTGAAGGTGAAGGAGCCGATCGCCGAGGAGTACCCGCGCCTGCGCAAGGATCTGGTGCTGTTCACCTATCTGCACATCGCCGCGGACCGTCCGCTGACCGACGCGCTGCTGGCCGCGGGCACCACCGCGATCGCTTACGAGACGGTGCAGAAGCCGAACGGCGCGCTGCCGTTGCTGGCCCCGATGTCCGAGGTCGCGGGCCGGCTGGCTCCGCAGGTCGGCGCCTACGCCCTGATGAAGCCGAGCGGCGGCCGGGGCGTCCTGCCCGGCGGCATCCCCGGCGTGCACCCGGCGCGCGTGGTCGTCATCGGCGGCGGCGTGGCGGGCCTCAATGCCGCCCGGGTCGCCCTCGGCCTCGGCTCCGACGTGGAAATCCTCGACACGAACGTCGACCGCCTGCGCCAGATCGACAACGACTTCGGCGGCCGAATCCGCACCGTCACCTCGAACCGCCTGTCGGTAGAAGAGTCGGTCCTGGAAGCGGACATGGTCGTCGGCGCGGTCCTGGTCCCCGGCGCGAAGGCTCCGAAGCTGGTCTCCAACGACCTGGTCTCGCGCATGAAGCCGGGCAGCGTCCTCGTGGACATCGCCATCGACCAGGGCGGCTGCTTCGCCGACTCGCGCCCCACCACGCACGACGACCCGACCTACACGGTCCACAACTCGGTCTTCTACTGCGTGGCCAACATGCCTGGCGCAGTCCCGCGCACGAGCACCTACGGCCTCACCAACGTGACCCTCCCCTACGCCGTGCAGCTGGCCGACAAGGGCTGGAAGGCCGCCCTCTCCGCCGACCCAGCCCTGGCCCTTGGCCTCAACACCCACTCCGGCGCCCTGACCAACGCCCCGGTCGCCACCGCCCACAACCTCCCCCACACCCCCGTCGAAACCGCCCTGGCATAACCAGCACACAAAAGCGGCGAGGCCCCCAAGGCCCTCGCCGCTTTTGCCACGCCACAACGCTTTTTGTTCCACCCCACGCCATCCCAACCCCAACCCCGGCCCCCCACCCAACCGCCGCCGAAGGCACCGCGGGGGTCCGGGGGGCTCGGCCCCCCGGGTACTACGACGCCCCTTCCCGACGAAGCGCCACCAGGCGCGAGTAGGGGAAGGCCAGAAGGGGCGACCCGCTCAACCAGCCTGGGGGTCACTGGGAGCGGGTCGCCGAGTACTAGCTTAAAGAACATTGGGCGGGAGCGCTCGTCCGGGGGTGGATTTCGCCGGGGTTCTTCCCGGTGACCAGGTGAACGTTCAACCTTTCACCTTTGCTGCCCGGACCAGGGTTTCCCTGCTCCACGAGGCTTCCAGGGTCCTTCGGAACGCGCTGGCGTGCCGTTCGTCACCTCTGCCCGCCGGAGCGCCGGTTGTGCCTGTTTGGTCCGGGCCGCCGGCTCGCCCGGGAATAAATTGTCGGTGCCGCTGCCTAACCTTGTGATGTGACCACCACTGCGACGCCTGCGCGTCAAGACCGTCCGATTGCTGAGACGGCGCCCCGACCGGTCGGCTGGGTGCGCCGGTTGTCCGCTGCCTGCTGGGAGCACCGCGGCGTCGTCGTGCTCGCGATGACAGCGGCGGTGCTGAGCGTCGGGGTGCAGGCGGCGAGTCCGTTGCTGGTGCGGTCGGCGGTGGACGACGCGGTGGCCGGGCATACGTCGCAGCTGACCGGGCTCGCGGTGGGGCTGGTGGCGTTGCAGCTGGTCGCGTTCGGGTCGGCGTTTCTGCGCCGGTATGTGGGCGGGCGGCTGGCGCTGGACGTGCAGCACGATCTGCGGAACCGGGTGTTCGGCGCGGTCTCGCGGCTGGACGGCGGGAAGCAGGACGCGTTGCGCACCGGGCAGGTCGTGTCGCGCGCGATTTCGGATCTGCAGCTGGTCACCGGGTTGCTGATGCAGGTTCCGCTGTCGGCGGGGTCGGTGATTTTCGCGGTGTTGTCGCTGGGCGCGATGGTGTGGATGTCGCCGCTGCTCACGCTCATCGCGCTGGTGGTCGCGCCCGGGGTCGGGATCGTCGTGGCGTTGAGCAGGCGGCGGTTGTTCCCGGCGACCTGGTCGGCGCAGCAGCGCGCGGCGGATGTCGCGCAGCACGTCGAGGAAACCGTCACCGGCGTGCGCGTGGTGAAGGGGTTCGGGCAGGAGGCACGCGAGGTCGCGCGGCTGGAGCGCACGGCACGGAAGCTTTTCGCGGAGCGGTTGCGCGCGGCGAAGCTGTCCGCGTTGCCGACAGCGACCACGTCGGCGCTGCCTGCCGCGGGTCAGGTCGCGGTGCTGGCGATCGGCGGCATGCTGGCGTTGAACGGGCAGATCAGTCTCGGCACGTTCCTCGCGTTCGCCACCTATCTCGCCGCGTTGATCGGCCCGGCGCGGTTCCTGTCCGGGCTGGTCGTGCAGGCGCAGCTCACGCGTGCCGGTGCGGAGCGGGTGTACGAGCTGATCGACGCGCAGCCGGAGGTCACCGACAGCCCCGACGCGCGGCCGCTGCCGCCCGGCGCGCTGGGCGTCGAGCTGAACGACGTGAAGTTCGGCTACACCCGCAGCGACCCGGTGCTCGACGGGCTCACTCTCGAAGCCCGGCCCGGCGAAACGCTCGCGCTGGTGGGCACGGCGGGGTCCGGCAAGTCCACGATTTCCATGCTGCTGCCCCGGTTTTACGACGTGCACTCGGGTTCGGCGCGGGTCGGCGGGCTGGATGTGCGGGACGTGCCGTTGAAGGACCTGCGGCAGGCGATCGGCGTGGTCTTCGAGGAAGCGTTCCTGTTCTCCACCTCAGTGCGGGACAACATCGCTTACGGCCGCCCGGACGCGAGCGACGAGGAGGTCTTCGCGGCCGCCCGCGCGGCGGAGGCGGACGAGTTCATCCGCGCGCTGCCGGACGGATACGCCACCGAGGTCGGCGAGCGCGGCCTCACGCTGTCCGGCGGGCAGCGGCAACGGCTCGGGCTGGCCCGGGCCCTGCTTACCGACCCGCGCGTGCTGATCCTGGACGACGCGACCTCGGCGATCGACACCGTCACCGAAGCCGCGATCCACGACACGCTGCGCGCGGTCACCGCCGAACGCACCACGTTGCTCATCGCGCACCGCCGGTCGACACTGCAACTCGCTGACCGGATCGCGGTGATGGATCAGGGCCGAGTGGTCGACGTCGGCACCGAGGAGGAACTGCTGGCGCGGTGCGCACTGTTCCGCGAACTGGTCGCCGGTCCGGACGACGACGTCGAAAAGCCGCACCGTTGCGACAATCTTGAGCCGGGCGCGGACGGCACCACGGCAGTCCTGTGGCCAAACGACGACCGCGACGAGGTCGACGCGCTCGCGGAAGCCGCGCAGTCCCGCGGCGGCATGCCAGGCGGCGGCAGCGGGTTCGCGGGCAGCGGCGGCGCTGACGTGCCACCTACTCCGGAACTGCTGGAAGGCGTCCGCCGGCTGCCTCCGGCTACCGACCGGCCCCGGCTGTCCGATGTGGACGTCACGGCCTCGGACCCCGGCTTCAAGCTGTCCCGGATCCTTCGTCCGGTGCGGTGGCCGCTCATCGGCGTGATCGGTCTGGTCGCGGCGGACGCACTGGCCTCGCTCGCACTGCCCGCGCTGTACCAGCGCGGGGTCGACCACGGCGTCCTGCCCGGCGTGGCGAGCGTCGTGTGGCTGCTGGCCGGGATCGGCGCGGTGGTGGTGGCGGCCGACTGGTTCGTGGTGCGCTGGCAAACCCGGCTCACTGCCCGCGTCGGCGAGACGGTGCTGTACTCGCTGCGCGTGCGCAGTTACGCACACCTGCAACGACTTGGGCTGGACTACTACGAGCGCGAACTGTCCGGCAAGATCATGACCCGGATGACCACGGACGTCGACGCGTTGTCGACGTTCCTGCAAACCGGCCTCGCCACCGCAGTCGTCAGCGCGCTCACGTTGGTGGGCATCACGGTCGCGCTGCTGGTCACCGATGCCGCGCTGGCCGGGTACGCGCTGGCCATGCTGCCGATCCTGCTCGTAGCCACCCTGATCTTCCGGCGGGTCGCGTCGCGTGCGTACAGCGAGGCGCGCGAGAAGGTAAGCGTCGTCAACGCGGACATGCAGGAGAACGTCAGCGGTCTGCGGGTCGCCCAGGCGTACACGCGCGAAGAGCGTTCGGCGGAGGTGTTCGCGTCGCGCAGTGACGACTACCGCCGGTCGCGACTGCGGGCGCAGCGGTACATCGCGACATACTTCCCGCTCGTCTCGTTGCTGTCGGATCTGGCGACCACCACGGTGCTGGTCGTCGGCGCCCACCGCGTCGCAGGCGGCACCCTCGAAGCCGGTGTGCTGCTCGGATTCTTGCTGTACCTGCAGCAATTCTTCTCGCCGATCCAGCAACTGTCCTCAGTGTTCGACGGCTACCAGCAGGCCCGCGTCGGCCTGAGCCGCATCGGCGACCTGCTGCGCACGCCGACGTCGGTGCCTCCGGCCGAGAAACCGGTCGAACTGCCCGCACACCTGTCCGGCGAAGTGCGGTTCAAGGACGTCGATTTCTCCTACACCGGCGCGGAAAAGCCCGCGCTGGAGAACCTGACGCTCGACGTCGCGGCAGGCGAAACCGTCGCGCTGGTCGGCGCGACCGGCGCGGGCAAGTCCACTGCGGTGAAGCTCGTCGCGCGCTACTACGACGCCACCGGCGGCGCGGTCTTGATTGACGGTGTCGACGTCCGCGAGTACGACCTGCCCGCACTGCGCGCCCGGATGGGCGTGGTACCGCAGGAAGCGCACCTGTTCTCCGGCACCGTCGCGGACAACGTGCGGTACGGCCGCCCCGGCGCCACCGATGCGGAAGTCGAGGCAGCCGTGCGCGCCGTCGGCGCCCTGGACGGAGTCGCCGCGCTGCCCGCCGGTTTCCGGCAGCCAGTAGGCGAACGCGGCCGCTCCCTGTCCGCCGGACAGCGGCAACTCGTCGCACTCGCCCGAGCCGAGCTGGTCGACCCGGACGTGCTCCTGCTGGACGAAGCCACCGCCGCACTGGACCCAGCCACCGAAGCCACAGTCCTGCGCGCCACCGAACACCTCGCCCGGCGCCGCACCACCTTCGTAGTCGCCCACCGCCTGGCAACCGCCGCGAAGGCCGACCGGATCGTGGTACTCGACCACGGCCGCATCGTCGAGCAGGGCACCCACCCCGAGTTGGTCGCCGCGGACGGCCACTACGCACGGCTGTGGGCTTTGGGGTGAGCCAGCAGATCTTGTGAGCTGTCCCCTCGCGGACCGTCGCAGGGGCGGGCATCGGAGACAACGGCTTCTCGGTCGCGGCGTTGCTGGCTCAGGACCGTTGCCGCGGTCGATGACGGACAAGGGCGTCGTGGCCGGTCCCGGATCCGAGACCGGCCACGACCCGCTACGTCGGTTCCCCCGAGGCGGTCAAGGACGTAGCGACTCGGCCCCGTTGATCCGTTCGACGAGCTCGTCGCGGTACTCCCGCACCGCCTGAAACTCCGGTTCGTCGCCGGTCGCCCGCTTCAGCGCGCCTTCCAGGATCTTCAGCCCCTGGGGCTCGTCGCCGTGCGCGTCCGCCTGCCGCGCGGCGTTCTCCAGTGCTTTCGCGAGCTTGGTCCGCGCCTCGGGTTGCTTGCCTTTCTGGTTGATCCGGATCTCATTGCCGCCCGGATCGACGACGGTGAACCCGGTGTAGCGGTCGTTGCGCAGCCGCGGCCGGGTCATCCGCGGGATACCGGAGATGAGCAGTTTTCCGTGCACAGAACGCATCCCGGCCGCGAAGGCCTCGAACAGCCCGCCGATGTCCGGCACGATGACCAGGCACGTGCTGTACGACTGTGCCGGGTCGTAGCCGTCCATGCCGAAGAAGTGCAGATTGATGTCTTCCCGGCGCACCGCGACGTACGGGTTCGGCCGCGTCTGCCGATAGGTGATCTCGAAGCCGAGCATCTGGTAGAACGACGCGATCTCGTCGATGGAGGGGCAGGGCAGGAGCGGAATGGTCAGTTCGTTCGCCACCGCCCGAACCTAGGCCCGAACTCGCCGAAACGACACGGAGCTATTTGCTCATGCGAATAACTTGCCCGGCAAAGTCGCGCTGCACGTCGGTGGGGACCTGCTGTTCGCGCTGTCCGGGACGAGCGATCTCGCGGCGTGCGTGGCATCTCGGACTTGCGCGCACCGGAAATCCGCGCCATTCCCGAGGATCCGTGCTGCCGCGGTTCAGGGCAGCTCGCGCCAGCGGAGGTCGCCCCAGCCTGCTGAGGCGACGTCGGCCAGCTCGGCCCAGCGGGTAGTCCCGGGGCGGACGTGCGTGTCCGAGCCGATGGACCACTCGGGCGCTTCCGGCTCGACGTGCTCGAACTCGTCGATACCGGACGGGGTTCGCCACACCGCGGTGCAGGAATCGCACATCAGCACGACCTTGCCGTGTTCGGTGACAAGCGGGCGGATCAAACCCTGGTCCCAGAACGACGGGCATTCGACCAGCCACATCGCGTCACCACCGCCTCGCACCTCGGAAATCGCTGCGGCCCGGTGAGGCCGCAGCCTTTCGACAGCACAACACCGGTCAGTGAACGAGTCGCTACGCAGATCCCAACTCAGCCGTAACAGGCGTGGACGTCCTTGCCCCGCACCGCTCACGTGAGTGACGCGGCCCGCGATATCGACTGCCAAGCCGCCACCGCGCGCAACACACCGACGGACGACACGCGGTTCGTGTCCAACCGACCCGGCTCGCCACGGCGGAAGGCACCTGCGCACCCAACGCCTTCCGGCGAGCTCGCACCACACGAATCGCCTCCGCCCAACAGACGACACCCGTTGCGGCACACCACTCATCCCGCGCGCCCAAGCCCTCCCCGCAAACTCCCACCGCACACGAAACGCACTGGCAAACCACTCACCCGGAAAACCGGCACCGCCACGCGATTCGCGGCCGTCCGCCTAACCAGACCGCCACCATCACCCCGCCATCTCCAACGCTCCCGGAAAACCGCCACCACCACGCGATACGCAACCGCCCAGCTAACCAGACCGCCACCATCACCCCGCCATCTCCACCGCTCCCCGACAAACCGCCACCACCACGCGATACGCAACCGCCCAGCTAACCAGACCGCCACCATCACCCCGCCATCTCCACCGCTTCCCGGCAAGCCGCCACTGCGGTGAGATCCGCGTCCGGGCCTCCAGCTCGCGCGGGCAGCATCGCCAGTACCGAAGCCTCCTTCGCTCGCACCGTCGGATGGATGCGTGCGGCCTTGGCCAGCAACTGCGACGGCCCCGTCTCCACCAGCACCCGTCGGCCCGCAACCGAGAGCGGCGAATCCGGACCCAGCAGCGTGCCCAATGCGGGCCAGAACCGCACCGGTTCTACCGGGTGCGAAGCCCAGTAGGAAGGATCTGTCGCCTCCGTATCGGTGAGCAGGCGGCCGGTGTAGCCCGACACCATCGGGATCTTCGGCGGCGATGGCTGTGCGGCAGCGACCGACGGGAGACACCGGGCGGCAGCTTCGGCCAAGGCAGGGCTGTGGAAGGCCGACGTCGCGGGGACCCGGAGGCAAGTCCGCCCCTCGGCGCGCAACTTCGCCGAGGCCTCCGCCAACGGCGCTTCCGGGCCGGAGAGGATCAGCTGGCGGGGAGCGTTGATCGCGCCGATCACAACCTCATCGGTCAGGACCGAGGCGACCTCCTCGACGGTCGCGGCTACGGCGAGCATTCCGCCTGCGGAGGCGGACGCCAGTTCCTGCACCCGGTGCCACATCAGCTCGGCGGCGGCGGGGACTTCGAAGACACCGGCCAGAGTCGCGGCGGCTACTTCGCCGACGCTGTGGCCCAGCAAAGCGGCTGGTTGCACGCCCCAGGAAAGGATCATCCGGCCCAGGGCGTGGCCTACGGTGAACAGCAGGATCTGCGAGCGGGTGACGTGGTCAAGAGGAACAGCGGGCGAATCGCTCAGCCAGTCGGCGCGGACGGCGGGGCCCTCGGGGCCCAACGCGGCGAAGACTTCGTCTACCGCATCAGTGAAGACGTCGTCGTGACCGTACAGGCCGGCGGCCATTCGGACGTGCTGCGAGCCTTGGCCCGGGAACAGCAGTGCGACCTCGGTCATCAAACGAAACTCCTTCCGCCCCGAAACACCGGAAGCACCGGAAACAAACCGGATCGTCGGGCACGGCGGTCGACGGCTGCTCGACCCCCGCTGGACCGCCAGGTCGAGTCCGTTCCCACAGGCTGTCGAGGGCTCGCCGGAAGGGTGGCGGCATGAGATTCGACGGGCTGTACCTCGCCGGGCTCGGGAGCTGGCTGCCACCGGCGACGACGAGCGCCGAAGCGGTGCGGAGCGGGCAATGCTCGGCCGAGACGGCGCGCAAAAGCGAGATGGAATCGGTCCTCGTCGCACCTGACGGGATCGCGCCGCCGGAGATGGCGGCTCGGGCCGCGCGAGTCGCCTTGGAGCGGTCCGGGGTGGCGCGTGGCGACATCGCGGTGTTGCTGCACGCGACGTTGTTCCATCAAGGGTACGACCTGTGGTCGCCTGCCGCGTACGTCCAGCGGGCAGCGGTCGGCGGGACCTGTCCGGCGATCGAGGTGCGGCAGGTTTCCAATGGCGGAATGGCAGCGCTCGACCTCGCGGCCAGTTACCTTCTCGCGGACCCGGCTCGGCAGGCGGCGTTGATCACCGCGGCGGATCGCTTTGACGGGCCCGATTTCGACCGCTGGCACAGCGATCCGGGGACGGCGTACGCCGATGGCGGGACGGCGATGGTGCTGTCCCGCGTCGGCGGGTTCGCGCGGTTGCGCAGCCTGGCGGTGGTCAGCGGACCTGAGCTGGAAGGCATGCACCGTGCGGGGGCGGCGTTCGGTGAGGTCGAGATGCGGACTCGGCAGCTGGTCGATCTGGACGCGCACAAACGATCATACCTGTCCGAAGCCGGAATGTCACAGACCCTCGCGGCCATTCTCGACGGGCAGCGCGAGGCGTTGAAGCGCGCGCTGAGCGACGCCGAGCTGGAACTGTCCGATGTGGACCGGCTGGTGCTGCCGCACTTCGGGAGGCGGCGGCTGGTGTCGAACTACCTGCGGCACATGGACGTTCCGCTCGAACGAACCACGTGGGACTTCGACAGCAAGATCGGCCATCTCGGCGCGGGCGACCACATCGTCAGCCTGGAAAACTTGGTGCGTACCGGCGGGTTGCAGCCGGGGCAGACGTGCCTGCTGATGGGCGTCGGCGCGGGATTTTCGTGGAGCAGTGCGGTGATCGAGCTTCTTGAGAAGCCCGAGTGGGCTGACTAGCGAGCACCAGGAAAGGCCCCGCGAGAGGAGGAATCGCGGGGCCTTTTCTCGCGCGGAAAGCTACTCGACGATAGCGACCGCGCGAGCCCATCCGGCGCCGGCGCCGGCCAGTTTCACCGGGAAGCACGACAGCGTGAAACCGTGCGCCCGCGGCAGTTCGGCCAGGTTCGCCAGCCGTTCGATCTGGCAGTACTCCCGGTCGCGTCCGCGCATGTGCGCCGGCCACAGCACCGACTTGTCGCCGGTCCGCTGGTAGGTCTCGATGATGTGCGTGAACGGCGCGTCGAGGCTGAACGCGTCCGTGCCGATCACGCGGACCCCGAAGTCCAGCAGCAGGTCCAGCCCGGACTGGTCGAGGCCGACGAACTCGGTGAAGTACTTCGGCGTACCGGCGTGCTGGTCGGCTCCGGTGTGGAGCAGGACGATGTCCAGCTCCTTCGGCTGATAGTCCACACGGGACAGTTCGGCGCGCACGTCGTCCGCGGTGAGGACGCCCGGCGCGCGGCCGGTGAAGTCCAGGACCACGGCGGGACGGTGGAACCAGTCGACCGGCATCTGGTCGATCGTGCGTGGGGCCGAACCGTACGACGTGGCGTCGCCGTAGTGCGCCGGCGCGTCGATGTGCGTGCCGGTGTGCGTGGTCAGCGACACCGTGTCGTTCGTCAGGAACTCGGCGTCCCGCAGTACTTCCGGGTCGAGGTCCATGCCGAAGTGCTCGCGCATTTCCGACACCAGGTGCTTGGCCCCGTCCTGGGCGGACATGGTGACCAGCGACAGCGGCTCGGGCTCCCAGCCTGCCGGGTCGATCGGGGAGGACAGGTCAATCAGCTGCAACGGAGTTCTCCTTATCGTCAAGACCGCAGGCCGAGGCCGCCGTCCGCGGTGATCACCTGGCCGTGGATCCAGCTCGCTTCCGGCGCGCTCAGCAGCGCGACGACATCGGCGACGTCGGCGGGCGTGCTCAACCGTCCGGCGGGGGTGCGAGCCGCCAGGACCTGCACCATCTCGGGCTGGGTGGTCTCGTCGCCCTTGTCCAGCTTCGCGGTCGTGACGGCGTTGACCGTGATGCCGCGCGGGGCCAGCTCGACCGCCAGGTAGCGCACGAGCGATTCGAGCGCGGCCTTCGCGACGCCCAGCGCGACGTAGCGCGGGATGACCCGCTGCGCGCCGGAGCTGGAAACGGCAAGCACGCGACTACCTGGCTTGAAGTGTTCGAGAAGCGCGGGAACCAAGCGCAACAACGGATTCAGCGCAGCGGCCACGTCGGTGTGCAGGTCGGCGACCGACGCTCCGGCAGCGGGCATCGGATGCCACGACGCGGCGTTGTGCACCAGGACGTCCAAGCCGCGACCGGCCGCCGAAACAGCGGCGGCCAGCTGCGCGGAACCGTCCTCAGTGGATGGATCGGCGCGGATCAGCGACGCCGAACCGGGAAGCCCCTCAAGGCTCGCTAGAGCGGCTTTGGCGGCTTCGTCGTCGTGTGCGTAGTCGAGCAGGACGTGCGCGCCGCTCGCGCAGAATTTGCGGGCGATGGCCAGCCCCAGCCCCTTGGTGGCGCCGACCACCAGGACGCTGCGGCCGGCCAGACCGAGCTCGCTCACGCCGACGCCTCGGAGACCGTCGAGTAGAGGTCCGCCTCGACGTCGACCAGCTCGACGAACTTCTTCACGTGCGCCTGGAACTCCGGGCTGGTCACGACGGCCTTGTGCGCGTTCGCGTCGACCCACTGGCCGATGTTCAGATACACCTTGGGATCGCGCAGCGACCGCACCATCTGGTAGGCGACGAACCCGGGCTGCTCGGCCATGTACTGCGCGTGCTCGGTGAAGACCTTCTCGAACTCTTCCGGCTCGCCCTTGACGGTGAACTTGCTGATGAACGTGACCACGGTATCGGCTCCTAGCAGTGCGGTTCCGGGATTCTGGCTGCCGCGCACGGAGGACAGCGCCTCGCGCAGCTCGCGGCGGACGAGCTTGCCGTTGGGCGAACGCGGGATCGCCCTGGTCAGCTCTACGTGCTCGATGTGCTTGTAATACGGCTGCGCGGCGTTGATCTCCGCGGCGATCTCTCCCGCGCGCGGCACCCACTCGTCGCCGGCCGGGACGATCAGCGCGGCCGCCACCGCGCCGGCGAACTCGTCCGGCTGGTCGACCACCGCGCAGTCGGCCACGCCGGGGTGGCGCAGCAGCTCGGCCTCGATTTCGGTGGGCGAGATCAGCCAGTTGTCGCGTTTGAAGACGTCCTTGATGCGGTCGACCAGGAACAGGTACCCGTCCTCGTCCAGGCAGCCGACGTCGCCGGTGGGCAGCCAGCCGTCCGCGCCGATGCCGTCGCCGTCCGGGCGGCCGAGGTAGCCGCGCATCACCTGCGGGCCGCGCACCTCGACTTCGCCGCGTTCACCGGCCGGGAGCGGCTCCCGAGTCGTCAAATCGACGACGCGCACCTCGGTGTCGCGCACCACCTGGCCGACCGAACCCGGGCGCGGTGCCGCCGGGCCGTCGGACAGCACCAGCGGCGCGGTTTCGGCGAGGCCGTAACCCTGCACGACCGGGATGCCGAACTGGGCGCGGAGGATTTCCGCGTGCACCGGGGACAACGCCGAACCGCCGGACAGGATGACCTCGCAGCCGGGCAGCTTCAGGTCCGCCAGCCGCGCGTCGGTGGCGAGCCGGGCCAGGCGGAACGGCATTGAATAGTAGTGCGTCACCCCCGCCGCGAGAGCGATCGTGGCCACCGGATCCGGCACCAGGCAGAGCACCTGGGTGGCGCCGGCGATCAGCGCGGAGTTCAGGTGCATCGGGTGGTAGCTGGGCAGGTGGTTGAACGTCACCGACGTTCCGGTCACCCCGTGCGCGTCGGCGACCTGCACCGCGTTGACCGCGATATTGCGGTGGGTGAGCCGCACGCCCTTCGACTGACCGGTGGTGCCGCTGGTGAAGTGGATGCACGCGACCGCGTCCGGCTCCAGTTCCACCGGCGCACCGACCGGGCCTGCCGCCAAAGCAGCGACCGACGCAGCGCGGTCCGGATTCCCGAAGCACAGCAGGTGTTCCGGCGTCGCGGAGGCACGAGCGACCGCTGCGGTCATCGAATCGTTCAGCACCGCGGCAGCGGCAGCGGACTCGGTCAGCACCCGGCCGAGATCGCCTTCCCGCAGCAGCGGGCTCAACGGCAGCACGACGTTTCCGCTGCGCAAAGTGCCGTAGTAAGCGATCGCGAACTCCGGGTGCAGCACCGACGACATCGCGACGACCGAACCAGCCGACCCGATCCGATCCGCCAGTGCGGCCGCGAACCCGGACGCGGCCCGGTCGAGTTCAGCGAACGTCAGGGCTGTCTCGCCGAGCCGTACCGCGATCTGGTTCGGGCTGTTCTCCGCGAGGATGCGCAGCGCGTCCGGCAGCAACGGCGTGTCGAGCAGCGACGCGACCGGGAGGACACCGTCAGCCATCGGCGCGCTCCTCCGCCCAGCCCTTGGCGAGGTTCAGCGTCGCGGTGCTGTTGGTACCCAACGCATTGCGCACGAAAGCCTTCGCGTCCTCGACAGTCTTGCCTTCGCCGAGGATCTTCTCCACCGCGTCGCGCTTGATCACCACGGTGTGCTCGGACGTCGCACGCACCCCGCCACCCGGCTGCGGCACGATCGTCCACAGTCCGTTGTGGACGGTCATCAGCGCGGGCAGCACCTGCTGCTTGTATGCGATGGCGTGCTCGTCGTCGAAGCACACACGCACCGACTTCGTGGTGTGCACGGCACCGGTCGCGGTCTTGGTGTCCATCTCCATGACCTGCAGACCCGGGGTTTCCTCGGTCAGGTCGAGCCGCTGGACGTGCGGCAGCCGTTCCGGCCACAGGTCCGACCGGTAGAGGAACTCATACACCGCCGCCGCGTCCGCGTCGATGTCGACGCTGTCGGCGAACACCGTGGTGAGTTCTTCGGTTTCGGCGATGCCTTCCGCGATGCCGCGGAGATTCTCCAGCTCGTGCTCGCTGTTGCGGTCGACCGCCTTGCTCACCCATTCGACGTTCTCCGGCAGGTCCCGCACCGCGCTGAACGCGTGCTCCAGGACGACCGTGCACGAGTTCGGGCCGCCGGGCTGGATGTTCCACGCCCCGGTCATCGACGCGACCGGATGCTGCGAAACCTCCTGGCGGAAGTCGATGCGCAGGCCGTCCTCGTCCAGGTCGCGGCGCGAGGTCCAGGTCTTGGGCTCGTCGTTCGCGGTAGCCCACAACCGGATTCGCTCAGTGGTGCCGTCGCGTTCGAGCTGGCGTGCGTGGACCGTCGGGCCGAAGTAGACCGGCCAGCGGGTCACGTCGGCGAGCAGCGCGTACACCGCCGAGGCGGGCGCGGCGACGTCGATCTTGTGTTCGGTCTCGTAGATCCGGAGTGGTGCAGCCACGTGCTCGGTCCTCTCAGTAGTTGCCAAGCCCGCCGCAGACGTTGATCGCCTGCCCGGTCATGGACGCCGCGGTGTCGGTGACGAGGTAGCCGACGAGGCCCGCCACCTCCTCCGGAGTGGAGTACCGGCCGAGCGGGATCTTCGCGGTGAACTTCTCCAGCACGGCTTCCTCGGTGGTGTCCCACGCCTTCGCGTAGCGGCCGCGGATCGCCTGTGCCATCGGGGTCTCGACGTAACCGGGGCACACCGCGTTGACCGTGACCCCGGTCTTGCCCAGTTCGAACCCGAGCGCCTTGGTGAAGCCGACGACACCGTGCTTGGACGCCGAATACGGCGCGCCGAGCACCACGCCCTGCTTGCCCGCGGTGGACGCGATGTTGATGACCCGGCCCTTGTCCTTGGCCAGCATCCCGCCCTTGGTGAGCACCTCGCGGGTCATCAGGAACACGCTGTTGAGGTTCGTGTTGATCACGTCGAACCACAGCTCGTCCGGGATTTCCGCGGTCTGCCCGCCGCCGCTGCGGCCCGCGTTGTTGACCAGGACGTCGATCGGGCCGTACCGGTCCACCGCGGCCGAAACCAGCGACTGGATGTCGTCCTTCTCGCGGACGTCGCAGGTGCTGCCGTCCACGTCCAGTCCCTCGGCGCGCAGGTCCCGCACCGTGTCGTCGACGGATCCCTGGGTACGGGCGCAGAAGTACACCTGGTAGCCCTGCTGCGCCAGCGATCGGGTCACCGCGAGCCCGATCCCGCTGGTGCCGCCGGTGACCAGCGCTACGCCCCGGCTCTGTTCGGTCATCGTGTCCCTCCTGGGTTGCTCGGCGCGCGGAACAGGTCCGCGCGCACGTCGCGCGGGCGAGCTCCGAACGCGACGAGATTGAGGATCTTGCGGAAGATCGGGGTGTGCGGCAGCAGCTTCGCGATCACCGGTCGCACCGCGTCCACGATCCGGCCGGAGGACAGCATTCCCTTGTTCTGCCTCGACTGGAGCGTGAACACGGTGTCCACCGCGGCGCGTCGCTCGGCTTCGAAGCCGGCGAGCGCGGCCGGTCGGTTGTCTTTCGCGGCGACGGCGGCGACGAGTTCGGGGTGCAGCGCGACGGCGTCCGCGATGGCCAGGTTGATGCCCTGTGCGCCGATCGGGCTGTGCGTGTGCGCCGCGTCGCCGATGAGCACGAGGCCCGGCCGGACCCATTCCTGCGCACGGCCGGAAAACACGTCCAGCGGCGACAGTTCGGACAGCGCGGTCACTTGCTCTCGAATCAGGTCCGCGTGCTGCGGGACCGCGGCGATCAGCTGCTCCCGGACGTGCTCGATGCCCTTGGCGGCCACCGTCTTGTAGCTGCCCTTCGCCAGCGTCCAGCCGATCTGGACGCGGTCCGGGTAGGAATCGTGCACCAGCACCGGATCGGCGGCGGTGCGGTGAATGCGGACCGCGCTGGTGCGCCGCTCCGGGGCGATCAGCTTGAACCACACGACGTCGTGCTCGAACTTCTCGAACTTGTCGTAGCCGATCCCGGCGAGCGAGCGAGTCTTCGAGTACCGGCCGTCCGCGGCAACCACCCAGCGAGCGCGCACCTGCGTCTCGCCGTCGCCGGAGCCGCAGCGGATCCCGGTCACCGCGCCGTTCTCCTCCAGCAGCGCCCGGGTCGAGCAGCCGCTGAGCAGACGGAAGCCCGGCGTCGCCTTGCATTCGCCGAGCAAGCGCTCCAGCAGGAGCCGCTGCGGCAGGCTGAGCAAATGGTCATCCGGCGCGGGAAGCGTCTGGTAGTCGATGTCGAGCAGCGTGCGTTCCCCTTGCACCAGCTGGAAATGGCGCATCGGGTAACCGCCGAGGCCGTCGAGGACGCCGAGTTGGTCAAGCGTGCGCAGCGCACCGGGCTGGATGATCTCGCCGCGGTATTCGCGGTCCAGCGACGCGCTGCGCTCCGCGACCACGACGTCCACTCCGGACCGGGCGAGCAGCAGCGCCAGCACCAGACCCGCCGGTCCGCCACCGGACACGCACACGTCCGCTTCGATCTCGCGCACTCGATCCCTCCCGCTGTCGCACCGCCTCGGCCCACCCTCCAGCGAGCCGGTCCAAAACGGCTCGACGCACAGTCGGCCGTCCCGCGCGAGTGGTCCACGAGGGGACTTTGAGCCGGCCGCGCGACTGTCGGACGACACGCGGCCGACGAGGAGGAAACGGTGGCGACAACCGCGCACCCGCGGGTGAAAATGGAGCTGTACCACCAGGTGCAGGCCTTTTACGCCAAGCAGATGCAGCTGATGGACGACGGCGACGTGGAACCGTGGGCGGAAACGTTCACCGCGGACGCCACTATCGCGAACAACGCCAACCCGGCCCCGGCCACGGGGCGGGAGTTGATCTTGAAGGTGGCTCGGAAGCTAGCCGCCGACGTTGTTTCGCGAGGGGTTCAGCATCGGCATTGGACTGGGATGCTGGTGGTCACAGAGGACAGTGCGGATCAAGTGCGCACGCAGTTGTACGCGATGGTCGCCGAGATTCCCGCTGGGGGTGAGGCTCGGTTGTGGCGTAGCACGTTTTGCCGGGACACGTTGGTTCGCGGGGCGGGCGGGTGGCAGGTCGCCCGCCGGGTGGTGACTCATGACGATATTCAGGGTTCTCGATCGGAGGAGCAGGCGTGACTGTGTCGGGCGAGTTGTATCAGGAGATTCAGCAGTATTACGCGTGGCAGATGCAGTTGCTTGACCAGGCTCGTACTGATGAGTGGGCCGATACTTTCACCGAGGACGGGGTTTTCGCGGCTAATGCCGCGCCGGAGCCGGTTAAGGGTCGTGCCGCTATTGCCGCGGCTTCGGCGGCTACGCATCGGCAGCTGGCCGAGGTGCATGAACTGCGGCGGCATTGGCTGGGGATGCTGACTGTCTCCCCGGGCGCTTCAGCGGACGAGCTGCATACTCGGTGTTATGCGTTGATTATTGCTACGCGCAAGGGCGGGGAGCCTCGGATTCACTGCAGTACGTTGTGTGAGGATCAGCTGGTTCGGGTTGACGGGGCTTGGCTCGTTAAATACCGGACTGTTTCTCGGGATGATATTCGTTGAGCTGAGCCGGCCTTCGGCCGGAAAAGATGGTTGCACCGGGGCGCCTTGGCTGTTGCGTAGGCGGGTTGCGGTTTAGCAGCGCACGTGGTGCTCGCCCTGCCGACTGACTCGCAGCGCGACGGTGAGGTCCGCCCGAGCAAGCCACACAGCCGACGCTGGGGACGGCAGGCGGGTCGTGAGGGGAGCCCTGAGGGAATCTGATTCCCTCAGGGCTCCCCTCACCGACATCTCGCGCAGTTAGCGGGTCATGTCCGAGCCGCCGTTGACTGAGACCACTGTGCCTGCGATGTAGCCTGCTTCTTCGCTGGTGAAGAAGGCGACCATGGCCGCTACGTCTTCCGGTTCTGCCGCGCGGCCCGCTGGGATGCGCTTTTCGAAGGCGGCGAACCAGTCCGGCGGGGCCTCGCCCAGGGCGTCGGTGCGGGTCAGGCCGGGAGAAACCACGTTTGCCACTACGCCGTTGGGGGCGCCTTCGCGGGCGGCGAACTTGGCGTAGGAGATCAGGGCCGACTTTGCCGCGGCGTGCGCGACTACCTCTGCGCCTACTGGACCCTTGCTTGCTTCTGCCGCCAGGTAGACGATGCGGCCGTAGCCCTGGTCCTTCATCAGCTGCCACACCGCGCGGGTGGGGTGGAAGGCCGCTGCCAGTTCGTCGTTCACCTTCGCGGAGAACGTTTCCCACGGGATTTCCGCGACCGAGCCTTGAGCCAGTCCGACGTTGGCGTTGCAGACCAGTGCGTCCACGCGGCCGTATGCTTCGACGGTCGCGGCCACCAGTGCTTGCGCGCCCTCCTCGTTGCGGACGTCGGCTCCTACTGCGATCGCTTCGCCGCCGGCGGCGGTGATGGCCGCTACCGCTTCTTCCGCGGCCTCTTTGGACGTCAGGTAGTTGATCACCACCCGGTCGCCTCGTGCGGCCAGCCGTTCCGCGATGCCGCGGCCGATTCCGCGTGCCGCACCGGTCACCACCGCGACGCGGCGTACCTGGTCTTCCACCCGCTGCTCCTCGGTTTCGGGCTCCCGGCTTCTCCGGGTGCCGTTTCTGCCAATGTATCGGCTGAAACCGTTGCCGCGACACCGCCTTCAGAGATCTTCGAGAACCTCTTGAACGGCGGCGGCGAGCATCGGAGGACTACCCGAAACGGCTGAGGAGACAACCCGGATGCCCGACGATCCCGCGCGCGCGAAAACGCCGCAGCTCGAGCTGATGAATCTCATCATCGGCGACTGGAAAGCCCGCGCCGTCTACACGGCGGCCGAACTCGGCTGGCCCGACCGGCTCGCCGACGGGCCCCTTACGGCCGCTCAGGTGGCCGCTGCCTCGGGCACAGATCCCGTTGCCACCCACCGGTTCCTGCAGTACCTCACCGCACTGGGCGTGTTCCGCGAGGAGAACGGCTCATTCTCCCTCGCCGAACTCGGCGAGCTGTTGCGCAGCGACCGGGAAGACTCCCTGCGGCCGTATACGCTCATCGCGGGCTCCGAATTCCATCGCGCCTGGACTGACATCGCCTCCGCCGTGCGAACCGGACAAAATGCTTTCGAAGGCGCATTTCAGTCTAGCTTCTTCGAGTACCTCTCCGCAAACCCCGAACGCGGAAAACTTTTCGACCGCGCGATGGCGGGCAACACGGCGTTGTTCGACGCGCTGCCCGCTGCCTACGACTTCGGTGCGCACCAGCGATTTGTCGATGTCGGCGGCGGCAGTGGCGAGCTGGCGGGCCGGCTGCTCGCCGCGCACCAGCACCTCCACGGCACGGTCTACGACGCCGAACAGTCCGCTGAGGCCGCGAAAAAGGCCATCGCGGACGCTGGTCTCATCGAGCGATGCGAGGTGGCGTCCGGGGACTTCCTGGAGTCCGTTCCCGAAGGCGGCGACGTCTATCTGCTCGCTCGAGTGCTGGTGAACTGGCCGGACGAGGACTGTGCGCGGATCCTGGCGAACTGCGCGGCGGCGGCCGCTCCGGGGACGCGGTTGCTGCTGGTGGAGCGGGTTTCCGGGCCGGGTGTCGACAACGCACTGCTGCTTTCGCACGACACCCTGATGTACGTGCTCTTCGGCGGGGGCGGGATCCGCTCCAGCGCGGAAGTGACCCGGCTGCTTGAGGAAGCCGGGTTCGCGCTGGACGCGATCACTCCGCTGCCGCAGGAGTTCTCGCTGATCACCGCCACCCGCCGAAACTACTCCTAATCAGACCACAGCCACGGCCGAATGACTTCGCTGCGACGGTCACGTGCCGCTTCAGGGTCAGCCTGCTTCTGACCGGATCAGGAAAAGCTCAGGCCCGGGAACGCGTCAGGAAACCTCAGCCGCCTGCCGTTCCCGGGCCGGCACCACCACGAGCACCACGATCGCTGCCAGCACCGCGGCACCGGCGGCAGCGAGGGCCGTCGTGCGCATCGCGACCGAGAACGCGTCCGCGCCCGCGGCGAACAGGTCAGCGCCCTGGTTGCCGCCCAGGCCCGCCGCGGCGGCCTTCGTCGCTTCGATCGAATCGCCCGCGGCGGCGCGAGACTGCGCCGGCAGCACCGACAACGCCGGCTCAACCCCGTTGCGGTACACGACAGTCAGCAGCGAACCCAGCACCGCGATGCCGATCGCGCCACCGATGCTGCGGCCCATGTTCGTCAGCGCCGAACCGACCCCCGCGCGCTCGCGCGGCACCGCCGACATGATCGTGGTGGTCGCGGGCGGCATCACGTTGGCCATCGCCAAACCGACCAGGAAGTCGGCGACGAACACCGGCCACAACGGACTGTTCTGGTCCAGCAGCGCGAAGATCGCCACGCCGGCAGCCAGCAGCAGCAAGCCGCCGACCAGCACGGTTTTGGCGCCGAACTTCGCCGACAGCGTCGCCGAGCGCGGCGAGAACACCGCCAGGGCCAGTGCCAGCGGGAGAATCGCCAAACCGGTCATCAGCGGGCTCACGCCGAGCACGCTCTGCAGGTAGAAAATCAGGAAGAACGGCACGCCGAAGTTCACGAAGAACGCGAGCGTCACCGCACTGGTCGCGCCCGCGACCCGGCGATCCGACACCAGCCGCAGGTCCAGTGCGGGAGCCGCGGACCGCAGTTCCACCAGGATGAACACGACCAGCAGCACCACGCCGAGCACCAGCGGGAGGTACACCCGCGGATCGGCGATCGTGGCCAGGTTGCCCGCCTGGATGATTCCGTAGACGAGCGCGGTGCTCCACGCGACCGACAGCACCACCCCGGGCACGTCGAGCTTGCGCGCGGTCGAAGTGGACTCCGGGACCATCAGCACGGTCAGCACGATCGCGGCGAGCACGATCGGGCCGTTCACCAGGAAAATCGAGCCCCACCAAGCGAACTGGATGAGGAAGCCGCCAAGCACCGGGGCCACCACGGCCGCGATGCCGGCGGCGGACACCCAGTACCCGATGGCGCGCGGGCGCTCCTTGTCGCCGAACACGTGCGAGATGGTCGCGAGCGTGGTCGGCGGGATCGCCGCTCCGCCCGCGCCCATCACGACGCGCCACAGCACCAGTTCGCCGGGTGAGTGCGCGAACGCCGCCAGCACGCTGGAGACGCCGAACACCACGAGTCCGATCAGGAGCACCTTCCGGTGCCCGAGCCGGTCCCCCAGCACGCCCCACGCCAGCAGCAGACCGGCGTACACGAGGGTGAACCCGTTGACCACCCACTGCAGCTGGTCCGCGGACGCGCCGAGCCCGCCGACCGGATCGGCGAGCGCGCGGAAGGCGATGGTCACGATCGTCGCGTCCAGCACGGTGAGCAAAAAGGACGTCAGCAGCACCGCGAGGATCGCCCAGCGGCGCGGGTTCAGGGCAGGCTCGGACACCTGTCCTCCTTCGGAAGGCTTTGGCGGAATTCCCCTTACACCGCGGAACCGAGCCTGCTGTTCACCAGTTCGACCAGAGCGCGCGGCGTGTCGATGTCGACCACCGTTTCGTCCGGCAGCTCGACTCCGTAGTCGCGCTGGAGCATACTCGCGGTCTCCATCAGTGCGAGCGAGTCATAGCCCAATTCGGCGAACGGAATGTCGCGCGCGTCGGCGGTTTGTGCCATTTCGTCGCTCTCTCCGGCGCAGCGGCGGATGATCTCCATCAGATCTTCGTAGGTCAGCTCGCGCATGATCGCTCCTCCTGCCGCGCGAAAGCGGCTGTCAGTGGGTTCTTCTTGCTGGACAAAGCTTTGCGGTTCGGCCGTTCGGGTGATCTTGAAAAGTCTTCCCTCACACTCCGCGCAACACCAGCGCGGCGTTGTGCCCGCCGATGCCGCGGGCGAGGACGACCGCGGTGCGCACCGGCGTTTCCCGCGCGGCGCCGGTGACCAGGTCGATCCCGTGCTCCGGCACCGGATCCGAGACGTTCGGCGTCGGCGGCACCACGCCGTGCCGGATCGCCAGCGCCGCACACGCGACGTCCAGCGCCGCCCCGCCCGCGGCCAACCGGCCCACCCCGGCCTTCGGCGCGGTGACCGGGACACCGCGTTCGCCGAACACCGCGCTGATCGCTTCGGCCTCCTCGCGGTCGAGCTTCCGATCCCCGGCCGCGTCGGCGAAAACGACGTCGGCCTCGGCGGCGGAAATGCCCGCATCCGTCAGGGCGAGTTCGATCGCCCTGCGCAGTCCAGGCGGACGGCCGCTGCCCGGTTTCGGGTCGAAAGTGGACGCATATCCGGCGATCTCGGCGTACGGCGGCTGCCGGTCCCGCGACGAGTCGGCCGGTTCCAGCACGAGCACCGCGCCGCCCTCGCCGGGCACGTACCCGGCGGCGGACCGGTCGAACGGCAGATAGGCCGACGCCGGATCGCTGCTCCCGCTGAGCCGTCCGGAAGTAAGCATCGCCGCCCAGCCCCACGGGCACAGTGCGCTGTCGATGCCGCCGGTCAGCGCGACCGCGGTCCCGGAACGCACCGCGCGCCGGGCCTTTCCGATCGCGTCCAGCCCGCCAGCTTGTTCGGACACCACCACCGCGCCGGGCCCGCGCATGCCGTGCCGGATGGAGATCTGCCCGGTGTTGACCGCGTAGAACCACGCGAACGACTGGTACGCGCTGACGTACTTGCCGCCCTTGCTCCACATGTTCTGCAGTTCGCGCTGCCCGAACTCGTAGCCGCCCGCCGAACTGGCGGTGATCACCGCGAGGTCGAACCCCTCGTGCGCCGCCGGGTCGACCCCGGCGTCGGCCAGCGCCCATTCCGCGCCCACGAGCGACATTCGAGTGGAATGGTCGGTCTGCGGCAGCAGCCTGCTGGGCAGGATGCCCTTCGCGCTGAACCCGGTGACCTCGCCGGCGAGCGTGCTGGGGTAATTCGAAGCGTCGAACCGGGTCACCGGGCCGATTCCGCTGGCCCCTTCGAGAGTGGCTTCCCAGAACTGCTTGACCCCGCTTCCGGTCGGCGCGAGCACGCCGAGACCGGTGATCACCGCGTTCATGCCGTGCCGCCGACGTTGCCGGTGAGCACCATGGCGCTCTGGAAACCGCCGAACCCGCTGCCGACCGTCAGCACCGTGTCCACCGCGGCTTCTCTTGCCACCAAAGGAATGTAGTCCAAGTCGAGCTCCGGGTCGGGTTCGTTGAGGTTGGCCGTCGGCGGCAGCAGCCCGTCGCGCATCGCGAGCAGGCTGGCGGCGATCTCGATCGAGCCGATCGCGCCGAGCGAATGCCCGACCATCGACTTGATCGAGCTCACCGGGACACGATAAGCGTGTTCTCCCAGCGAATTCTTGAACGCCTGCGTCTCGTGCCGGTCGTTCTGCTTCGTGCCCGAGCCGTGCGCGTTGACGTAGCCGATCGCTTCCGGCGGCACCCGCGCTTGGCCCATCGCCTGCCGGATCGCCTCGGTCATTTCCACGCCGTCCGCGCGCAGGCCGGTCATGTGGTAGGCGTTGCACCGCGTGGCGAACCCGGCGATCTCACCGTAGATCCGGGCCCCTCGGGCGAGCGCCCGGCCCAGTTCCTCCACCACGAACACCGCGGCGCCCTCGCCGAGCACGAACCCGTTGCGGGTGTTGTCGAACGGCCGCGACGCCGTCGCCGCTTCGTCATTGCGCGGCGAAGTCGCCTTGATCGCGTCGAAGCACGCCACAGTGATCGGCGAGATCGGCGCGTCCGAGCCGCCCGCGAGGACGATGTCCGCGCTGCCTTCGGCGATCAGGTCCCGCGCGTGGCCCACCGAGTCCAATCCGGACGTGCACCCGGTCGAGATGACCTGCACCGAACCTTCCGCGCCCGCTTCCCAGGCCACTTCCTTGGCCATCGAACTCGGCACGAACTGGTCGAACAGATGCGGCACCGCGTAGTCCGCGTCGACCTCCCACTTCCTGCCGCCGTCGCTCACCACGACGTACTCGCGTTCGAGGCTCATCGTGGCCCCGACCGCGCTGCCGATCGACACGCCGGTCCGGTACGGGTCCACATCGGACGGTGCGAGCCCCGCGTCGGCCAGCGCCTCCCGCGTGCACGCCACCGCGAACTGGGCCACCCGGTCCATCCGCCGCACCTGCTGCGGACCGAGCCCCGCCGCCTCCGGATCGAAATCGCATTCGGCGGCGATCCGCGAGCGGAACTGGGAGGCGTCGAAGAACGACACCGGCCGGGTGGCGGTCCGTCCGCCCGACACCATGTCCCAGAACGGTTCGCGCCCCGGTTTCCCTGGTGCGACAACACCTATTCCGGTGATCACCGCCCGCCGCGGACCTCCGCTGCCGTGCCGCGCCGGCACTCCCGCTGCCCCGGGGTGCCCCGCACTCGTACTCACTCCGTCTGCACCTGCCCTTCGCGCTCCGAGCGCCCGACGTCGCTGATGTCGAGTCTGGGCCCGGGGTGTCCAAGACGGATCGAAGAGGGGTCGAACGCGCTCCAGCCGGATTCGACCCCGCCTCGTTTTCAGCCGGTGGCGACCGCCGCCTCGCGCGCCGCGGGCTCGGCTTCCCTTGCCAGCAGGCGGCCCGCGAACGACGGCAGCCGGGGAACGCAATAGACCGCGTCCGATGCGGACGGGCGCAGAAAGTCTACATTGGACTCGGCGTCGCGGTACCGGTGCGGTCCCGAACCGCCGCGTTCGCCGATTTCCTCGGCCAGCCCGGCGGATTCGAGATCTTCGAGCACTTCGCGCACCAGTTCTCCAGGCCTGCCAAGGAGCTTGACCGCGTCCGGCACGGTGAACTCGTCGATGCCCGCCAGCTGCCGGAACGCCTCCTGCGCCGGTCCGCACAGGGTCCGGTAGCTCGCCCGGACGCTCGCGTCGACCGTGCCTTCCCCGCACGGCAACCGAAGCACCGCACCGGGATCGCGGGACAGCCGGTCGTGCATCCGGCGCAACGACCAGGCCGGCCGGTAAGCCAGATACCCGCCGACCGCCGCGACGGCCAGCGGCAGCCTGCCGCACATCCGCACCAGCGCGCTGGCGCAGTCGAGGTCCTCCAGCATCCGCCGCCGCCCGATGAACTGACCGAGCAGCTCCAGCGATTCGTTGACCGTCAGCGGCGGCAGATTGACCGGCGCGACCACGCCGCGCAGGTACAGCCGCCGCCTGCTCGCGACCAGCAGCAGACTACCGGAACCGCTGGGGCGCAACAGATCCACCTCGGCGGACCGGGACGCGTCGTCCACGACGACCAGCAGCCGCCGGGTGGCGGTGTAGTCGCGGTAGACGTTCACCAGCTCGGACATCGACGGCGCGGGCGACAGCGGAACCCCGCACGCGCGCAGGCAGCCGGCGAGCACCTCGGCCATCGTCTCCTCGCCGCGGTGCACCGGCGTCAGCGACGCGAAGATCTGCCCGTCCGGGAATGTCGCGCGGACCCGGTGCGCGACGTGCACGAGCAGCGAGGTCTTGCCCGCGCCCGGCCCGCCGGTGATCTCCACGACGGCGCTGCCGCCGGTGAGCTTGGTGCGCGCGGCGGAACACCGCCGCACCAGCTCGCGGATCTCCTCGCCCCGGCCGACGAAGTCGGTCACGTCGGACGGGAGGTGATTCGGCCCCAGCGCCTCCGGTGCCGCGGGCCGCAGCGGGACCAGATCACCCTCCGCATCCGCGCGCACGGCGGAAACCACTTCGACGACACTGCTCTCAGTCACGGTGTCGTTGTCGTCGATACTCCGGACGACTGCTTTCGCAGCGCGATCGTTTTGCGCACCCTGCCCGGTTTGCCCGTTGTCTAGACCAGTTGTGGCT
Organism: Amycolatopsis rubida; assembly: GCF_900115345.1. Taxonomy (GTDB): domain Bacteria; phylum Actinomycetota; class Actinomycetes; order Mycobacteriales; family Pseudonocardiaceae; genus Amycolatopsis; species Amycolatopsis rubida. The sequence goes on from NZ_FOWC01000002.1 coordinate 837,023, forward strand.
TCACTCACACCGGAGCCGCGCGGGGCCGGAAGGGTGAGCGCGGGATCGTCCACCAGGATCTGCTGATGCACCGAGCGCAGCGTCGCCGACGGCTCGATGCCCAGCTGCGCGATGAAATCGCTGCGCACCCGGTGGTAGACGTCGAGCGCCTCGACCCGGCGGCCGCACCGGTAGAGCGCGACCATCAGCTTCGCCGAGTACGCCTCGTGCGTCGGATTCGCCTTGACCACCCCGGCCAGCTCGTCCACGACGCGGCGATGCCTGCCCAGCGCCAGTTCGGCCTCGAACCGCAGGTCAAGGGCCGCCTTGCGGCTCTCCTCCAGCTGGGTCGCCCGCGCGGCGAGGGTCGGGCCGAGCGGAAGATCGGAAAGCGCGGCCCCGCGCCACAGTGCGAGCGCCTGTCTGGCCAGTTCGGCGCACGCTTCGAGATCACCCGCGTCGTGCCGGTCGCGGGCTTGGTCGAGCAGCGCCGAAAAGCGCACCGCGTCGACCACGTCCGCCCGCGGCACCTGCAGTTCGTAGCCGTGCGGGCGGGTCAGCAGAACTGTCGCGCCCTCCTCGGCCGAACCGGCCAGCCGCAGCGATTTGCGCAGCTGGTAGACGTAGGTCTGCAACGTCGTGGCCGCGCTCGCCGGAGGGTTGTTCTCCCACAGCTCCTCGACGAACTGCTCGAAGTGCACTGCCCGGTTGGCGTTCAGTGCGAGCATGGCCAGCACGGTGCGGAGCTTCGGCGCGGACGGCGTCTTGCCCACTCCGTCCGCACGTACCGCCAGCGGTCCCAATATTGCGATCTGCATCCGACCCCCAGATACCTGCCGAAAGAGCACGCCAGGCAGCGGCCTCGCGTGCTTCGCTTTCCCCCAGTGAGACGCCAGCGACGCTAGCAGAGAAACGGCTTCCTGATCCCGGGCGGGAAAAACTTAACGTCCACCTGATACTTCTGCGAACTGCCCGTTCGTATTGCCGTTGGCGGCCGAACACAGGAACACTGCCAGTTGCGCGACATCACCCGGACAGCTCAACCGGCCACTGGGCGTGATGGCTCGCTCGCGCTCCAGAACCGCGGCCGGAACCTGTTCCGCAACACGGGGAGTGACGGTCAGGCCAGGAAGAATGGTGTTGACCAGCACTCCGTCGCGGCCGACGTCCCAGGCGAGACTCGTGGCGAAACCGTGCAATGCCGACTTCACCGCACCATAAGCCTCGCGGCCCGGCTTGCCCGCGGTCGCCGCGCGCGACGAAATAAATGCGATCCGTCCCCATTTCTTCTCGCGCATACCGGGCAGCACCTTCGCCACTGTGTGGAACACCGGCGCGATATTCACATTGATGAACGAAGCGCAATCCTCCGTAGGTAGTTCTTCGAACAGTTTTCCCGGCTTGCGCAGCGCGCCGGGGCTGATCGCATTCGCGACCAGCACGTCCACCGGCCCCCAGTGCCGCGTCACCTGCTCGACTGCCGCGTCCACACTGGCCAGTTCGGTCAGGTCGTAGTGCACGGCGAGGCCGCGGTCCGGGCCGCATTCGCGCGCGAGCACTTCGGCCGCCTCGCGGTTGGCCCGGTAGGTCACCGCGACCTTGGCCCCTTCCGCGGCGAACGTGCGCGCGAGTTCGGCCCCGATCCCGCCGCTGCCGCCGGTCACCAGCACGACCTTGCCGGTCAGCCCCAGATCCACCTTCGCTCCAGTCTCCTCAGGTCCGTGAAGGACTTCCCGCTCCTCAGACAGTGATGTGCGCGTGCCGCAGGACCGCGCGCACGGCGGCAGCGGACGTCCGGTCGCCGCGGTCGGCCACGTAGCCGTCCGGACGCGTCAGGATCCAGCCCGCCGCTGAAAGGCCGAGCGCCCGCCGCAACGCGCCGTCGGCGTCCGGCAGGTCTCCGCCAGTGCCCGCCACCTGCGGCACCAGCCAGCCGCCCAAGGACGGCAGATCGGCTCGATCCGCTTCCGGGCCGAGCACCAGCGTCCAGCCCGGCTCGCGCAACTGCGCCAGCAACGCTTGCCACGCCGGGGTTTCCGCGTCCGCACCGGCGACGACCGACAGCCGCTCGCCCGGTCGCGGTCCAGGCCCGGCCGCCGCGGGACCGTCGCCATAGGACAGGCCGAGCGCGGACATCCCGCCCATGATCTTGCGTTCCAGCTTGCCGCGCAGCGCCGAAACGTTGCGCATCACGCCGAAGGCCACCGGCAGCACTGCGGCGACGTACGGATTTTTCAGCTGTACCAGGAAAGTCGCCTTCTTCGTGGTGCGCAGCAGCTCCGCGCCCACCGGCACGCGCTCGCGCGAGTAGCTGTCGAGCAGCCGCTCGTCGGCGTGTCCGTCGATGACCATCGCCAGCTTCCACGCGAGGTTGTACGCGTCCTGGACGCCGGTGTTCATGCCCTGGCCGGACGCCGGGCTGTGCACGTGCGCGGCGTCGCCGGCGACCAGACAGCGGCCAGACCGCATCGAAGGCACCATCCGCTGCTGGATGGAGAACACCGAAACCCACGTCGGCGGGGAAACCACGGTCGGCACGCCGGTCGCCGCGGACACCTTCTCCGAGAACCGCCGCGCTACCGCCGCGTCGTCGCCGGGGCCGGAGTACTCCACGTCCCGGGTGTCGAGCAGCCGCCATTTGCCCTCGTCCGGGAACGGCACCAGCATCACCGAACCGCCCGGGGTCCGGATCAGGTGGATGCTGTCGCGCGGCAACGCGGTATCCGCCTGTGCGTCGGCGATCAGCCAGGTCTCCGACGAGTCTCCTTCGAGCTTCAGCCCCAGCTTCTTGCGCACCGCGCTGTGCCCGCCGTCGCAGCCGACCAGCCAGTCCGCCGAGGTCTCCTCGCTCTCGCCGTCGCGTTCGAGCCGCACCTGGACGCCGTCTCCGGTGTCGGTGAAGCCGGCCAGCGCCACGCCCCATTCGACCTCGACGCCCTGCTTGGCCAACGCGGTCCGCAGCACCTCCTCGGTGATGACCTGGTCGACCATCAACGTGAACGGCAGCCGCGTCGGCAGCCGCGAGTAGTCCGCCCGGAGACCGACCATTCGCTTGCCGCGCATGTGAATCGTGAACGCGCGCACCTGCTGTCCACGCGGCAGCAGATCGTCGAGCACGCCCATCTGGTCGTAGATCTCCAGCGAACGCGGATGCGTCGCCAGCGCCCGGCTGGTCACCGCCGGACCGGCCGCCCGGTCCACGATCCGCACCCGCACGCCGCGCCGGGCCAGCTCGTGCGCCGCGGTCAGCCCGACCGGTCCGGCACCGACCACCAGGGCTTGCGCACTCACGGTTTCACCGCGACCACAACGGTGTCGTTGCCCTTCGGCAGAGCGGTGGCGGCCCGGAACTCCAGTCCGGCTTCGGCCAGCCACTCGCGCAGCTGCGGCACGGTGTACTCGGAACCGCCGTCGGTGATCAGGCCGACGTTGATGCTGCCGATCAGGCTGCGCAGATCCGGGTTCTCGTCGTCGAGGATCTGGTCGTACACCACGACCGCGCCCCCGCCCGGCACCGCGTCCTTGGCTCGCTTCAGCAGTTCCACCCGGCGTTTCGGGTCCCAGTCGTGCAGCACATGACCGAACACGACCACATCGGTCTCGGGCAATGGCGTCTCGAAGAAGTCACCCGCGTGGAACGTGACCCGGTCCGCGACACCGAGTTCCGCCATCAGCTCGGCAAAGTGCGGTTCGATCGGCGGAAGCTCGAACACCCCGCCGTGCAGGTGCGGGTGCGCGAGGCACAACTGTGCCGCGACGTTGCCACGAGCGCCGCCGACGTCGACAAAGCTCTTGTAGGAAGACCAGTCCACGTGCTCGGCCAGCTGCGGCGCGACCAACGCGTTGTTCGCGTCCATGTGCACCAGGAAAGCCTTGGCGCGCACCGGATCCTCGTACAGCTTGGCGAACGCGCCGTGCCCGCCGATATCCGCCTTCGGCTCGCCGTCGCGCAGCGCCTCGGACAACTTGCCCCACATCGCGTAATGCCGCTGCGCGGTCGTGCGGACCCGCGCGCCGAGGTAACCGCCGCCAGGCGCGCCCGGCACCAGCACCTCCGCGGCCGCCAGGGTGTTGCCGAACTTCTCGCCGTCGCGTTCCAGCAGGCCGAGCGCGGCCAGCGCCTGGACGAAATCGCCGGTGAACCGCTGGTGCAGCCCGAGTTCCTGCCGGATCTCGTCGATCGTCCGCGGCGCGGAAGCCAGCAGTTCGAACACGCCCAGTTCGACCGCGCTGTGCAGGATCTTCGACTGGGTGAACAACATGTTGAGGCGGGCGATCGCCTGCGCGTCCACGGTGGTGTGGGCAGTCATCCCGGGTCGTACCTGCCTTCCGTTCTGGTGGTCCGCGGGCGGCACCGCCGCGGAAATCCTCGTGTGCGGCGATGTTTCCGGCCGGATCTCGAAGGCCCCTCAACACGCTCTCGACCTCCGCCGACGCCCGCCTCGGACCCGCTCGCGCAGCGTCCAGGACCGCTCGGCGAGCGCTGAATCCCCAGCACAGCGCGTATAGCCGCGAACCCGCGCGGTACTCCAGGCTTGACCGGGCTGACAACAGGGACGGGACATATGGGGAGCACCGGGATGGATGTCGAGTACGACGTGGTGATCGTGGGCGGCGGCCCGGTCGGGCTGATGCTCGCGAGCGAGCTGGGGCTGCGGCCCGGCCGAGTGCTGGTGCTGGAGCGGCTTCCCGAGCCGAGCGGGCAGTCCCGCGCGCTCGGCCTGCACTCGCGCACCGTCGAGGTGCTCGACCAGCGCGGCCTGCTGCCCCGCTTCAGCGAGGGCGCGCCGGTCTGGCCGAAGGGGCACTTCGCCGGCATGCGGCTGCTCGACCTCAGCAAGCTCAACGGACGACACACCTACGCGCTGATGGTCCCGCAGTCGCGCACCGAGGCGATCCTCGAAGAGCGCGCGCGGGAACTGGACGTCGAGATCCGCCGCGGGCACCGGCTCACCGAACTGGAGAACGGGCCCGACGCGGTGGTCGCCACCGTGACCGGCCCGGACGGCGAGTACCGGATCCGCTCCCGCTACCTCGTCGGCTGCGACGGCGGCAGCAGCCTGGTCCGCAAACTGGCCGGCATCGACTTCCCCGGCACCGCCTCCAACATCGACGCGATGCTCGCCGACGTCCACCTCGACCAGGTGCCCGACGGCCCGCACCTGGCTCGCTGCCAGGGCGGCGTGTTCGGCACGGTCCCGCTCGGCGGCGACCTCTACCGCGTCGTGTCGGTCGAGTTCCGGCCGCCTGCCGCGCACCGCGACGACCCGGTCGAGCTGGAAGAACTCGCCGCCTCGGTCAAGCGGGTCACCGACCAGGAGCTCCCGATGCGCGACCCGGTGTGGCTGTCACGCTTCGGCGACGCGACCCGGCAGGCCGCGCAGTACCGCAAGGGCCGCGTGATGCTCGCCGGCGACGCGGCGCACGTGCACTTCCCGGCCGGCGGACAGGGCCTCAACACCGGCATCCAGGACGTGGTGAACCTCGGCTGGAAACTCGCCGCGGTCGTCAACGGCAGCCCCGACGCCCTGCTCGACACCTACCACGAGGAACGCCATCCGGTCGGCGCGCGCGTCTGCTTCAACACCCAGGCCCAGCTCGCGCTGATGGACCCGCGCCCGGAGATCGGCCCGCTGCGCGAGCTGTTCGGGACGCTGATGGAATTCGACGAGGTCAACCGCTACCTCGCGGAGATGATCACCGCGCTCGACGTGCGCTACCCGACCTTCCCCGCCTCGGACCACCCGCTGGCCGGGACCCGCGTTCCGGAGTGGTCGATCGTCGTGGACGGCACCGCGACGACCACGATGAAGCTGCTGCACTCCGGCCGCGGCGTGCTCGTCGACCTCACCGACGGCCCCGCCGTGGCCCGCACCGCCGCGCCGTGGCTCGACCGGCTCGACCTCGTCTCCGGCACCCCGTGCACCAGCGAGGTCCCCGCCGCGTTCCTGCTCCGCCCGGACGGGCACGTCGCCTGGCTCGCCGCGAGCCCGGACACCGATCCCGCCGATCTGCGCGAAGCCCTGCGCGCGTGGTTCGGACCAGCACCCGTGCGCTCGCTGCCCGCCGCGGCGAGCTGACCCCGGCCGCGCCGCGGAGAAAGCTGTGGCTGTGTTGTGGCCGAGGTCACCCCAGAGCGGCCGAGGTGACGGCATTCGGCCCTTGCGACGCGTACGGTGGGCCCTGCTGTCTGTCAGGCTGGGCCTCTCAACCGATCCAGACAATGACCTGTCTCACGAGCGTCCAGGTGGCGTGTTTCGGGCCACCGGCAGGGGACTAGCCTGGCGGTCAGCAGATGCTTGTGATATCGGATCGAGAATGGATAGAGGCGAGAGCCAGCCGTGGCCAGCAGCAGTCCCGCATCGCAGTTCGGTGCCAATGAGTGGCTCGTCGAAGAAATGTACGAGCGGTTTCTCGCGGACCCCCAGTCGGTAGACGCCGCCTGGCACGATTTCTTCGCCGACTACAAGCCCACTCCGGGCGGCAACGGTACGCAGGAAGGGAACGGGGAAGCCAAGGCCGCCGCGTCCGCCCCCGCGGCCAAGCCCGCCGCGAAGGCCCCGGCAGCACCGGCCGCCAAGGCCGCCGCGGCCCCGGCGGCCAAGGCTCCGGCCAAGCCCGCCCCGGCCGCGAAGCCCGCGGCTTCCGCGCCCGCCAAGTCCGCTCCGGCGAAGGACGCCGAGCCGGAGTCCAAGCAGCTGCGCGGCGCCGCGGCGGCGATCGCCAAGAACATGGACGCCTCGCTCACCGTGCCCACCGCGACCAGCGTGCGCGCGGTCCCGGCGAAGCTGATGGCGGACAACCGCATCGTCATCAACAACCACCTCAAGCGCACCCGCGGCGGCAAGATCTCCTTCACCCACCTCATCGGCTACGCCATGGTGCGGGCGCTGAAGGACTTCCCGAACATGAACCGGCACTACCAGCTGATCGACGGGAAGCCGTTCGCGATCACGCCGGAGCACGTGAACTTCGGGCTTGCCATCGACATGAAGGGCAAGGACGACTCCCGCACTCTCGTCGTGGCCTCCATCAAGGCCACCGAGAACATGACGTTCATGCAGTTCTGGCAGGCCTACGAGGAGATCGTCAAGAAGGCCCGCACGAACAAGCTCACCGCGGACGACTTCGCGGGCACCACCATCTCGCTCACCAACCCGGGCGGCATCGGCACGAACCACTCGGTGCCGCGGCTGCAGGCGGGCCAGGGCGCGATCATCGGCGTCGGCGCGATGCAGTACCCGGCGTCGTTCGAGGGCACCAGCGAGAAGACCCTGGTCGACCTCGCCGTCAGCAAGATCATGACGCTGACCTCGACCTATGACCACCGCATCATCCAGGGCGCCGAGTCCGGCGAGTTCCTGAAGCGCATTCACGCACTGCTGCTCGGCGAGGACGGCTTCTACGACGACGTCTTCACCAGCCTGCGGCTGCCCTACGAGCCGATCCGCTGGGTCGCCGACATCCCGGACGGCCCGGTCGACAAGACCGCGCGCGTGATGGAGCTGATCGAGGCGTTCCGGATGCGCGGCCACCTGATGGCCGACACCGACCCGCTGAACTACCGCCAGCGCAGCCACCACGACCTTGACGTGCTCAGCCACGGCCTGACCCTGTGGGACCTGGACCGCGAGTTCGCGGTCGGCGACTTCTCCAGCCGCGAGCGGATGAAGCTGCGCGACATCCTCGGCGTGCTGCGCGACTCCTACTGCCGCACGGTCGGCGTGGAGTACACGCACATCCTCGACCCCGAGGAGCGGCGCTGGATCCAGGAGCGCGTCGAGGTCCGGCACAACAAGCCGGAGCCGTCCGCGCAGAAGTACATCCTGTCGAAGCTCAACGCCGCCGAGGCGTTCGAGACCTTCCTGCAGACCAAGTACGTCGGCCAGCGGCGGTTCTCGCTGGAAGGCGGCGAGACCCTGGTCCCGCTGCTGGACACGGTGCTCGACAAGGCCGCCGAGGCGGAACTGGACGAGGTCGTCATCGGCATGCCGCACCGCGGCAGGCTGAACGTGCTGGCGAACATCGTCGGCAAGCCGATCAGCCAGATCTTCCAGGAGTTCGAGGGCAACCTCGACCCGGGCCAGGCGCACGGCTCCGGCGACGTGAAGTACCACCTCGGGGCCGAGGGCAAGTACTTCCGGATGTTCGGCGACGGGGAGACCCGGGTGTCGCTGGCGTCCAACCCGTCGCACCTGGAGACCGTCGACCCGGTCCTCGAGGGCATCGTCCGCGCCAAGCAGGACGTCCTCGACAAGGGCGGCGAGGGCTACACCGTGCTGCCGGTCCTGATGCACGGCGACGCGGCCTTCGCGGGGCAGGGCGTCGTGGCCGAGACCCTGAACCTGGCGCTGCTGCGCGGCTATCGCACCGGCGGCACCGTGCACATCGTCGTCAACAACCAGGTCGGCTTCACCACCGCGCCGGAGCACTCGCGCTCCAGCCAGTACGCCACCGACGTCGCGAAGATGATCGGCGCGCCGGTCTTCCACGTGAACGGCGACGACCCGGAAGCCGCGCACTGGGTCGCGAAGCTGGCGATGGACTACCGCCAGGCGTTCCACAAGGACGTCGTGATCGACCTGATCTGCTACCGCCGCCGCGGCCACAACGAGGGCGACGACCCCTCCATGACGCAGCCGGCGATGTACGACATCATCGACACGAAGCGTTCGGTCCGGAAGATCTACACCGAATCGCTGATCGGCCGGGGCGACATCTCCGTCGAAGAGGCCGAGGCCGCGCTGCGCGACTTCTCCAGCCAGCTAGAGCATGTCTTCAACGAGGTGCGCGAACTGGAGAAGCACCCGGCGAAGGCGAGCCCGTCGGTCGAGGGCGAGCAGCAGATCCCGGCGAAGGTCACCACCGCCGTGTCGCGCGAGGTCGTCGAGCAGATCGGCGACGCGTTCGTCAACCTGCCCGAGGGCTTCACCCCGCACCCGCGGGTCAAGCCGGTCATGGAGCGCAGGCACAAGATGTCGCGCGAGGGCGGCGTCGACTGGGCGTTCGGCGAACTGCTCGCGTTCGGGTCGCTGGCACTGGAAGGCCGTCTCGTGCGGCTGTCCGGCCAGGACTCCCGGCGCGGCACCTTCACCCAGCGGCACTCGGTGTTCATCGACCGCAAGAACGGCCAGGAGTACTCGCCGCTGCAGCACCTTGCCGAGGGCCAGGGCCGCGTGATGATCTACGACTCGGCGCTGTCGGAGTACGCGGCCGTCGGCTTCGAGTACGGCTACTCGGTGGCGAACTCCGAGGCGCTGGTGATGTGGGAAGCGCAGTTCGGCGACTTCGTCAACGGCGCGCAGACCGTGATCGACGAGTACATCTCCTCCGGCGAGGCCAAGTGGGGCCAGCGCTCGGACGTCGTGCTGCTGCTGCCGCACGGCCACGAGGGCCAGGGCCCGGACCACACGTCCGGCCGGATCGAGCGGTTCCTGTCGCTGTGCGCGGAAGCGTCGATGACCGTCGCGGTGCCCTCCACCCCGGCGAACTACTTCCACCTGCTGCGCCGCCACGCCCTCGACGGCATCCAGCGTCCGCTGATCGTCTTCACCCCGAAGTCGATGCTGCGCAACAAGGCGGCGACGTCGACGGTCGAGGACTTCACCGGCCAGAGCCGCTTCATGTCGGTGATCGACGACGCCACCCAGGACCCGGCGAAGGTCCGCAAGGTGCTGCTCACCTCGGGCAAGCTCTACTGGGAGCTGGTGGCCGAGCGCGAGAAGCGCGGTGCGGACGACGTCGCGATCGTGCGGATCGAGCAGTACTACCCGCTGCCGAAGAAGAAGCTGCTGGCGGCGGTGGAGCGCTACACGAACGCCCAGCAGATCGCCTGGGTCCAGGAAGAGCCGGAAAACCAGGGCGCGTGGCCGTTCTTCGGCCTCAACCTGCCCCGGAAGTTCCCGGAGTTCTTCGGCGGGCTCGACGTGGTGGCGCGCCGCCCGATGGCCGCCCCGTCGGCCGGTTCGTCGAAGGTGCACGACGTCGAGCAGAAGGCGCTGATCGCCAAGGCGTTCGACTGATCCTCAGTTACGCGCAAGGCCGCCGCGGGATCGTTCCCGCGGCGGCCTTCGCCGTTGTGGGGTGGTCGTGAGTGGCGATCCCGGTTCTCACCGGGATCGCCACTCACGACCCCAGCCCCGCTGCCTCCACCCGGAACACCGCGATCCTCCCCGCAGCCGCAGCGGCCGCCACCCCGTCCGGCGTCGGCGACTCCGCCAACCCCGTCGTCACGTAACGCCGCCCCACGCTCGGCGGCCCGCCCGCGACCACCTCCCGCAACACCGGCCCCCGCTCCGCGACCGGCAACTCCACGAACCGCACCCGCCGCTGCCGCCGCCCGCGCGACAGCGTGCCTTCCTTGGCCGCGCGGACGTTCGCCACCCACGCCGCCTTCGGGAACGCCTGGATCAGGTACTCCCCGCCCTGGACTTTCAATACTGCCAACGGAAACGTCCGCGGCTCGCCGCTGCGCCGTCCGGGGACGGTGAGCAGTTGCATCGGCCCGAACGCGAGCCCCGCGCGCTGCAGGGCGGTGATGACCCGGTTGATCGTGTTGACCTTGCGCCGGTATCCGGCGGCCTTCGTGTCCATACCTTCGATCGTACGCCAACTTGTATGAGTTTCATACTTTCTGGTATTCATATATATACCTCGCGGGTATGCCCGGGGTGCCGGAAAGGCAGTGGCGACGTCCCGGCCGGACCCAGTTCACTGGGTGCCAAACACCCGAGGAGGGCTGGAGTGCACTACGACGTCGTCGTAGTCGGAGGCGGTGCTGGGGGTATCGCCTCCGCGACCGGGGCGGCGCGGGCCGGGGCGCGGGTGCTGCTGGTCGAGCAGTACCCGTACCTCGGCGGCGCGGCGACGATCAGTTCCGTGCTGACCCTTTGCGGTTTCTTCGACCAGACCGGGCAGCAGGTCGTCGCGGGCGTCGGCGAGGAGGTGCTGCGGCGGCTGCGCCACCGCGGCGCCTACGAAGAGAAGACGATGGGCTGGACCGGCAACAAGATCGTCTTGCTCGACCTGGAAACCACCAAGCTGGTCTACGACGAACTGGCCGCCGACGCCGGCGTGGACGTCCTCCTGCACACCAAACTCATCGGCGCGCGGCGCACGCACGGCGTCGTCACCGAGGTCGAACTGCACCACCGCGGCGGCCGGGAACGGGTCACCGCCGGTGCGTTCATCGACACCAGCGGCGACGGCGCACTCCTGGCCGCCGCTGGAGCCGCCGTCCGCCTAGCCCCGGTGCGCGAGCGGCAAACCAGCACGCTCGTCTGCCGATTCTCCGGCGTCCCCGAGGATGCCGACCTTTCGCGCGAGGGCCTGCGCGCCGCGGTCGCCGCGTACCAACGGGAAACCGGCGTCCAGTTGTCCCGCGATTACGGCATCGCCGTGCACCTTCCGTTGACCCGCGACGTCATCGCACTCCTGGTGGACGAACAAACCGACGTCCTGGACGCCGTCTCGCTGAGCCGCGACGAGGCCAATGCGCGACGCCAGGCATGGCAATACCTGGACGCGTTGCGCAAACACCTTTCCGGCTGGTCGTCGGCGCGCCTAGAGGAAACCGGCCCCCAGCTGGGCATCCGCGAAGGCCGGCACCTGGCAGGCCGCGAACAACTCACCGGCCGCGACGTCCTGACCGCCCGCAAACGCCCCGGCGCGTCCATCGGCCGCTGCGGCTGGCCGATCGAAGACCACGCGGGCCCAGGCGTCACCCGCTACGAACCGATCGCCGACCGAGGCTGGTACGACCTCCCCTACGGCGCGATCTGCTCCGCCGACACCGCGAACCTCTGGGCAGCCGGCCGGCTGACCAGCTCCGACGACGACGCGTACGCCTCCGTCCGCGTCATGGGCACCGCCTTCGCCACCGGCCACGCCGCGGGAATCGCCGCCGCCCAGTACGTCGGCGGCCGAGCCCACGACGTTCGCGCGATCCGGGCCGAGTTGCACCGGCAGGGCGCCTTGGCTTGACCCGCCACCGCCGGCGACGGGAACCTTCCCTGATCATCCGCCCGGTCGAAGGAGCCCCCATGCCGAGCCGCTATCGCTGGGTCGTCCTGCTGCTCTGCTGGGCAGTGTTCACGATGACCTCGGTAGACCGCTCAACCTGGGGCCCCGCGTCGGCGGCGGTCAGCGATTCGCTCGGCGTCCCGCTCGCCGCGCTCGGAATCTTCGCCACCTGCTACTACCTCGGCTACGTCGTCTCCAACACCGCGGGCGGCTTCCTCTCCGACTGGCTGGGCAGCCGGGCGGTCCTGGGCATCAGCTCGCTGGTCGCGGGCGCGCTGATGGTGGGGTTCGGCTCGACCACCTCGATCGCCTGGGGCCTGGTCCTGCAAGCCTTGCTAGGCCTCTTCGCCGGAGTCGACTTCTCGGCCGGGCTGAAGCTGATCACCACCTGGTTCCGCCCAGAAGAACACGGTCTCGCGAGCGGCGTCTTCATGACCGCGACGTCACTGGGCACCGTCGTAGCCAACGCCGTCGTGCCCACGCTCGTGAAAAACAGCGGCTGGCCAGTGTCGTACCACCTTTTCGGCGGAGTCACCGTCGCACTCGGCCTGCTGTGCCTGGCCTTCATCCGCAACGGCACCGTCTCCGCTTCCACCCGCCGCGCACTGCCGGATCCCCGCCCGCTCTTCCGCAACCGCGACCTACTGCTGCTGGGTTTGGCCGGTTTCGGCGGCCTGTGGGGCACCTACGGTTTCGTCACGTGGTCCAACACCCTGATGATCCGCGGCGAACACATCGACCCCGTACGGGCTGGCGTAGTCCTGGTCATCTTCTCCGGCACCGCGGTCGTGATCAAGCCGTTGATCGGCTGGCTCACCGACAAAGCCGGCCTAGGCAGGCGAATCCCGATCATCGCCGTCCTCATCCTCTTCGGCGGGGCGCTGCTGGTCTTCGGTTCCCTCAGCAGCTACAGCGCTTTCCTAGTGGTAGCCCCGATTCTCGGCATCGGCGCGTACGCCTACAGCCCGCTGACAGCCGCCATGATCCCCGCCCTGACCGGTGCCGGGCTAGCCGGTTCCGCCGCTGGCGCGGTGAACGCCTTCTGGCAACTGGGCAGCGTAATCGTGCCCGCCGTCGTGGGCCCGGTCTTCCACGCGACCGGCTCGTTCTATTCGGCGTTCCTCACCCTGGCCGCCGGACCGCTCGTGGGAGCCCTGGTCCTCCTCTTCATGCGGGACGACCGCCCGGCGCGGGTTGCTCCGCAGACAGCGACGGCCTGATCAGCGCTCGCCGATCCGCAACGACAGCCGGCCACGGTGTCGGTCGGGTCGAGCCGCTCCTCCATCGACGCCAGCCGAACCCGCCGGCCGCCCCGCAGGTGTTCGCCCGCGCCCCAATCGCCACCGACTCGCTCATCGTCCCCCGGTTCCCCTGACGCGGCCGGCCAAAATCAATTTCCGCACAGGCCGTCGCTCACGGAAACTGGACGCATGCAGATCCGCCAGTCGACCGCCGACGACGCACCCGCGATCCACGCCGTGCACACCGCCGCGTTCCGCGCCCACAACCCCGACGTCACCGGCGAAATGCCGGAAGCGAAGCTAGTCGCCGAACTCACCGCCGACGGCGATCTGCTCCCCGCGCTCTCGCTCGTCGCCCTCCGCGACGGAGAGGTGATCGGCCACGCCTGCTCCAGCCCAGGCCGTCTCGACGACGACCCAGATTCCGCCATCGGCTTCGGCCCGCTGGGCGTCCTCCCCGCCCACCACCGCGGCGGCACGGGCTCCGCCTTGGTCCACGCAACGATCGGCGCCGCCAACGCACTCGGCTACGGCCTGATCGTGCTCCTGGGCGACCCGGGCTATTACTCCCGCTTCGGCTTCGTCCTGGCCGAGAAGCTCGGCGTCACGCCGCCGGTGCCGGAATGGGCGCCGCACTTCCAGGCCCTCCCGCTCGCGGCGTACAACCCGGGAAACCGCGGAGCGTTCCGCTACGCCGCGGCCTTCGACCGGCTGTGAGCAATGGCTGAGGACGAGTCGTGAGTGGCGATCCCGGTTCTCACCGGGATCGCCACTCACGACGCCGCCAGCCCGTTCCGCCGCAAGAACTCCCCAGCGATATCCTTGGCATTCCGCTTCTCATCCGTGTACTGCACGTTCAACTCGGTCAACTGCTCGGTAGTCAGCGCAGCCGAAACCCGGTTCAACGCCGCCGTCTCGGCGTCATTCAACGTCCCCCGCGACACCAGCGGCACGATGTTCTGCGCCGGGAACATGTGCTTGTCGTCCTCCAGCGGCACAAACCCGTTGGACGCGATAGTCGCCGATGTGCTGAACAGGTCCGCCACCTGCACATCGCCAGACTTCAACGCCGCCACCGTCACCGGTCCGCCGGTGTCCGTCGTGCGGATTTCCTTGAACTCGCATCCGTACAGCTGCTTGATCCGGTCCTTCCACCGGCTGCTCCACTGCCCCGGCCCGCCCATCACCAGGTCTTCGCACCTCGGTCCGAGGTCGGAAAACGTCTTCACGCCGGTGGCCGCGAGTTCCTTGCCCACCACGAGCAAGTCCTTGTCCTGCGCGGGCGACTGGTCGAGCACCTCAAATCCACCCGGGATCTTCTGCTTGAGCTGCGCGTAGACATCTTCCGAAGTCGTCGCCGCGGTATTCTTGTCGAAGTACCGCAGCAAGTTCCCGGAGTAATCCGGCACCACCGACAACGACTTGTCCTGCAACGCTTTCACCACGACCTCGCGACTGCCGACCGGTGGCCGAACCGTCACGTTGTGCGCACCGACATTCCGCAGGGCCCCGGCGTAAATCTGGGCCAGCAAAGAACTTTCCCCGACATCCGACGCACCGATGATGATATCGCCGGTACTGCCGCCCTCACCCCCGCCCGACAGCGGGTTTCCGCATGCCGACGCCAGCAGCGCCAGCCCGGCCACCAGGATGCCCCACCGTTTCACGCCGCTCCTCCCGCAGCCACTGCCCGGCCGGACGCTGCCTGCGCGGCCAGCCGGACCCCCTTGGGCACCAAGGCTCGCTGTGCCGCGGCGAGCAGCAGGTCGATCACGATCGCCAGCAACGCGGTGAGAATCGCGCCCGCGACGACCTCGGTGTAGTCCAAAATGGCCAGTCCGTCGAGCAGGAACCGACCGAGGCCGCCGAGACCCACGTACGCGGCCACCGCGGCGGTCGCGATCAGCTGCAGGACGGCGTTGCGGATTCCGCCCAGCACCAGCGGAAGCGCGATCGGCACCTCCACTTGCCACAGTCGTTGCCAGCCGGTCATCCCGATGCCTTGCGCGGCGTCGACGACGTCGTGCTCGGCCGCTTGCAGACCGGCGTACGTGCCCGCCAGCACCGGCGGGATCGCCAGCACCACCAGGCCGATGATGGTCGCCGTGGTGCTTTCGGTGAAGAGCAGGAACAGGAACGTGACGAGCCCCAGCGTCGGCAGTGCGCGGATCGCGTTGCCGACACCGACCAGCACGACGCCGCCGCGGCCGGTGTGCCCGACGAACAGTCCGATCGGGATCGCGATCACCAGCGCGATGACCAGTGCCAGCGCGACGTAGCCGACGTGCTGGGCCAGCCGGGCGAGAATGCCGTCCGTGCCCTGCCAGTTCGCGGCCGTGGTGAACCAGGTGAAGACGTCGCCGATCATCCCGCCACCTCCGCGGCCGGCGCGCGACCCGCTCTCTCCCAAGGCGTCAACAGATTGCGCAGCAGCACCAGCAGCAGGTCGACGATCAACGCGAGCAGCATGGTCAGCACGATCCCGACCACGATCGGCGAGAAGTACTCTCGCTGGAACCCGTCGGTGAACAGCACGCCGAGCGCCCCGGTCCCGATCAGCGCACCGACGCTGACCAGGCTGATGTTGCTCACCGACGCCACCCGGACCCCCGCCGCGAGCACCGGTACCGCGAGCGGCAGTTCGACGCTGAAGAACCGGCGCGGCCCGCGATATCCGATCGCCGTGGCCGCCGCGACGATGTGCGGTGGCACGGCTTCCAGCGCGTCGAGCACCGGACGCACCAGCAGCGCGGTGGTGTAGATGGTCAGCGCGACGATCACGTTGACACTGTCGAGAATTTTTGTGCCGATAATGCCGGGAATCACCACGAAAAGCGCCAGCGACGGAATCGTGTACAGCAGATTCCCCACGACCAGCAGCACACTGCGCGCGGGCCGCCAGCGATGCCCGAGCCAGCCGAGCAGGATCGCCAGCACGATGCCCGCGACCAGCGGCACCAGCGCGAGATAGATGTTCTCAAGCAGGTTGGCGAGGATTTCGCCGCGGTTGTTGGAACTCGACAGGTACCGGCCGAGTTCGCCGAAGAAGCCGCCCATCAGGACGCCTGCGGGGAGGCCTCGATCACGTCCAGGACCTGGTGCGCGACCACCGTCCCGAGCACCCGGTTCCCGCCGTCCACCACGACGCCGAGACTGGCAGGCGACGACAGCGCCGCGTCGAGCGCCCCGCGGATCGGCGTGCCCTGCACGTACAGCGATCCGCCTGCCACGAGGTCGGTTTCCGTCAACGGACCGTCCACTGTGGAGCCTGGTGGCAACCAGCCGCGCGGCTGCTTCTCGTCGTTCACCGCGAGGAGCCAGCCCTCCGACGGACCGTCGATCTTGCTGCCGAGCTCGATCGTGCGAGCCGGCGACACCTCGACACCGCTCGCCGGCAGGAACGAAAGCCCTCGATACCCCCGGTCCCGGCCGACGAACGACGCGACGAAGTCGTCCACCGGATGCCGCAGCACCTCGGCTGGCGTGCCGTACTGCGCGAGCTTCCCGCCGACGCGCATCACCGCGACCTTGTCCCCGAGCCGCACGGCCTCGTCGATGTCGTGCGTGACGAACACGATTGTCTTGCCCAGCTGGGATTGCAGCCGCAGCAACTCGTCTTGAAGCCCTTCGCGGACCACCGGGTCGACCGCGGAGAACGGCTCGTCCATCAGCAACACCGGAGAATCCGCGGCGAGCGCGCGAGCCACGCCGACGCGCTGCTGCTGCCCGCCGGACAGCTGCGCCGGATAACGCTTCCCGAGTTCCGTCGGCAGGCCGACCGTCTCGAGCAGCTCGGCCGCCCGGGCGCGCGCCTTGCGTTTGTCCCATCCGGACAGCAGCGGCACGGTAGCGATGTTGTCGAGCACTGTCCGGTGCGGAAAGAGCCCGGCGTGCTGGATCACGTAGCCGATGCCGCGGCGCAGCACCGCCGGGTCGCCTTCGCTGACGTCCTTGCCGTCCAGCAGCACCGCGCCCGACGTCAGCTCGACCATCCGGTTGATCATCCGCAGCGAGGTCGTCTTCCCGCACCCGGACGGGCCGACGAACACTGTGATCGTGCCGTCTTCCACGGTGAGCGAGAGGCCGTCGACCGCGACCGTGCCGTCCGGATAGCGTTTGACGACGTCTCGGAATTCGATGGTCACAGACTTCTCCCCACGTCCTGGTGCAGAGTCCGACGGTAGCCCACTCGCGCGGCCTTGGCAGCCTGTCCCGCAGCGTGGCCGACTACCCTCGGACCCCGTGACCGCCCTAGACGACGCCCTCGCCGCACACGGCGCCGCCGTCCGCCCGCTCTACGAAGTGCTCGCCCTGCTGCGCAGCGGCTCGTACGAGTTGGCCGACCTAGTGCGGCTCACCGCCGCCCCACGCCGAAGCATCGAGGACCTTCTCGCGGCGCTGGAACCGGACTTGGAACGCTCCGCCGCCGGCGTCCGCATCGCCCCGCACGCACGCGCCGCCTACACGCCGTACTCCTTGCCGTCCCTGCCCGACCCGCTCGAAGCAGCAGTCGCCGCCCAACCGGCCTTGCTCACCATGCTGGCCGAACGAATCGCCGCCGTCCCGCCCCCGCTCGCCGCCCTGGACCACGTGCAAGCGACCCCGGAGACCGTGCTGCGCCGCGCGTTGTGGCTGAACTCTCGCTACGACCTCCGCCGCGGCAAGGTGCTCTTCCTCGGCGACCACGACCTGACGTCGCTAGCCGTGCGCGCGGTGTGCCCGGAAGCCGAACTGTCCGTAGTGGACCTGGACGAACGCGTCCTGTCCTACCTGGACACAACCGGCGAACGCACCATCTTCACCGCACACGCCGACCTGCGCGTCGGCCTGCCCCCGGCCCTGACCGGCAAGGCAGACCTGGTCTTCAGCGACCCGCCCTACACGCCGGAAGGCATGGGCCTCTTCGCCGCCCGCGCGGTGCAAGCTTTGCGCGAACCCACCGAAGGCCGAATCCTTCTGGCCTACGGCTACAGCCCACGCCACCCCGCCCTAGGCGCGCAGGTGCAGCGCTCCCTCGCCACCCTTGGCCTGACCTTCGAAGCGATCCTCCCGGACTTCAACCGCTACACCGGTGCCCAAGCAATCGGCAGCGCGGCGGACTTGTATGTCTGCCAACCAACCGCGAAAGCGAAGAAATCGTTCGCCCGCAAGGGAAGCTCCGCCATCTACACGCACGGCCCGCAATCAGTCGAATCAGCCGGCACCAAACCGGGCCTCCTGGCCGCCGCCCGGGAAATCGCCTCCGAAGGCGGCCTGGCCCTGGAAACCCGCCCCGTCGGCTGGGCCACGTCCGGTCCCGAAGGCGATGCCGTCGCCATGGACCTCTCCGCCGACCCCGGCCCCTGGCTCCTGCGCACCCTGCTGGGCACGAACGCCCGGCGCCTGGCACTGCTGCTGCCGAACAACCACCCCGACATCGCGGACGCAGCCGCCCAGGCCGCGCTCACCACGCTGGTGGCGGACAAGTACCGCCTTCGCCTGCTGCGCAGCACCCCCGACAACCGCCACGCCATCGTCGCCGCCGACCTGGTCGACCATCCCTCCGAACTGCTCACCCGCGCCCACGCCCGATTGGCCAATGCCGCGCTGAACGTCCCGGAAGACCTGGCCGACCTGCGCCTGGTGGACGTCCCACGACACCGGCTGGCGGAGCTGCTCCCCGGCTGATCCGCGCGCAGCGCTCCCGGCGCATGGTCGTGAGGGACCCCTGAGGGAATCAGAGTCCGTCAGGGACCCCCTCACGACCCGCCGCCCGCGATGCACCCACGAAACCAGGCACCCACACCACCCCCGCACCCCGATACGAAGCCGGAAATGCAGTCTGCGCCCCCGCAGACTGTCATCACAATGGGCTTCGGGGTGCCCCAACACGACCGGGCGCAAGGTCGCCGCCAGGCGACGAGCCGCCGCCGAAGCAACCCCAGCTGCCCGATCTCGGCGGCCGTCGCCGGAGCGGTCAACACCCGAACGAAAAACGGACCACCAGTCCACACCACTCCAGCAAGAAGGGCTCCCCGGCAACCAAAGCCGGAGAGCCCTTCCCAAGAACACTCAGCCAGTCACGCCGTCCTGCTCAGCCGCCTTGGCCACCGCGGCCGCCACCTCGGGCGCGACCCTCGGGTCCAACGGGCTGGGCACGATCCGATCCGGCCCGAGATCATCCGAAGCCACCGCCACGATCGCCTCCGCGGCAGCCAGCTTCATGTTCTCCGTGATCGCCCGCGCCCCGGCGTCGAGCGCCCCGCGGAACACCCCGGGGAACGCCAGCACGTTGTTGATCTGGTTCGGGAAGTCGCTCCGCCCGGTCGCGACAATCGCCGCGTGCTGTGCGGCGACCGCCGGGTGCACCTCCGGGTCCGGATTGGACAGCGCGAACACGATCGAGTCGTCCGCCATCGTCGACAGCAGCGCCGGGTCGATCGTCGCCCCGGACAGCCCGAGGAAGACGTCCGCCCCGCGCAGCGCCTCGGCGAGACCGCCGGTGAGCCCGGCCTTGTTCGTGGTCGCCACCAGCTGCCGCTTGATCGGGTTCAGGTCCTCGCGCCCGGCGTGCACGATGCCGCGCGAGTCGAGCACCGTCACGTCCGCGACCCCGGCCGCGAGCAGGATCTTCGCGCAGGCCACCCCAGCCGCGCCCGCCCCGGAGACCACGACCCGCTCACCGGCGATGTCACGGTCGAGCACCAGGTTCGCACCGCGCAGGGCGGCGAGGGTGACGATCGCGGTGCCGTGCTGGTCGTCGTGCATGACCGGGCAGTCCAGCGCCTCCTTGAGCTTGTCCTCCAGCTCGAAGCAGCGCGGCGCGGAAATGTCCTCCAGGTTGACCGCGCCGAACGACGGGCGCAGCCGCACCAGGGTCTCGACGATCTCGTCGACGTCGGTGGTGTCGAGCACCAGCGGGATCGAGTCCAGCCCGCCGAAGGTCTTGAAGAGGACCGACTTCCCCTCCATGACCGGCAACGACGCGCTCGCGCCGATGTCCCCGAGGCCGAGCACCGCGGTGCCGTCGCTGACCACTGCCACGAGCCGGTCCGCCCAGGTGTACCGCTTCGCCTTGGCCGCGTCCTCGGCGATCGCGCGGCTCACCTTCGCCACGCCGGGCGTGTAGGCGATCGAGAGGTC
Source organism: Amycolatopsis rubida (assembly GCF_900115345.1). Taxonomy (GTDB): domain Bacteria; phylum Actinomycetota; class Actinomycetes; order Mycobacteriales; family Pseudonocardiaceae; genus Amycolatopsis; species Amycolatopsis rubida. The sequence continues at coordinate 857,386 of NZ_FOWC01000002.1, forward strand.
GCGCGGGTCGGAGATCGGCCGGGTCGCCGCCACGGAGAGCTTGCCGCCCTCGTGCCCGGTGAAGATCTCGGCGTCGGTCACGGCCTCGACGGTGCTGGCCTGGTCGGTCATCGGGGTTCCTGTCGTGGAAATGACGGAAGCGGGCGGATGGGTCTGGGTCATCGAACGTACTCCTGGGACTGCGAGCGGGGGACCACCTGGTCGACGGGCGAACACGCCCGTCGCGTGTGGGAACTCGTCCTCCGGACGGCAGCCCAGCGCGGTAGCGCCGGCCTGTCGGCGAGGCGTCTGCACGGCCATCCGATCCGTGGGGTGTGGCGATGGCCGCCGACGCTGCGGTTCGTCAATCATGACAGGCCCCCGGTCACACCCGACCCCTCGGTGCGGCTCATGTCACAGATTCGCTATTCCCAAGACGTCCGTCCGGTTTCGGAAGCAGTTCCGTTCCGGGGCCGCAATTCGCACTCGATAGGGTGGCGGGCATGGACTTCCGCCCGCTCAAGGTCTCCGGCGCTTTCGAGTTCGTCCCGCGTGTCTTCCCCGACGAACGCGGGTTGTTCGTCGCGCCGTTCCAGGAGGAAGCGATCGTCCGCGCCGCCGGACATCCGCTGCGGGTCGCGCAGACGAACCACAGCGTTTCCCGCGCGGGCTCGATCCGCGGCGTGCACTTCGCCGACACCCCGCCCGGGCAGGCGAAATACGTCTACTGCCCGATCGGCTCGTTGCTGGACGTGGTGGTGGACCTGCGCGTCGGCTCGCCGACGTTCGGCGAATGGGATTCGGTGCGGCTCGATGCGGCCGAGTTCCGCGCGGTCTACGTGGCGGAAGGCATCGGGCACGCCTTCATCGCGCTGGAAGACAACACCGTGATGGCGTATCTCTGCTCGGAGCCGTACAACCCGGCGCGCGAGCACGGCATCAGCCCGCTCGACCCGGCACTGGACCTTCCCTGGCCGGCGGATCTGACGCCCATTGTGTCCGAAAAGGACGAAGCGGCGCCGACCCTGGCCGAAGCGCTCGGCCAGGGCCTGCTGCCGACATACGCGGATTGCGTGGCGTACTACGAAAAGCTGCGGTCAGCGCACCGCTAGGCGCGCACACCGTCCTCGGCGATGACCCGTTCGATATTGCGCTCGGCCAGCGCGGTGATCGTCACGAACGGGTTCACGCCGGTGCTGCCCGGAATCAGCGAACCGTCCGTCACGTACAGGTTCCGGTACCCCTTCACGCGCCCGTAGTCGTCGGTCGCGTCGCCGAGCACCAATCCGCCGAGCGGGTGGTAGGTGAAGCGGTTCTCGAACGCCCGCGTGTCGCCGAAGAGGTCGTAGCGGTAGATCGTGGAGTTCGCCTTGTTGATCCGGTCGAACAGCGATTTCGCCGCGTCGATCGACGGCTGCCCCTGCTCCGGCGTCCACTGCAGTTTCGCCGAATCGCTGACGGCGTCATAGGTGAAGTGGCCGCGTTCGGGGTTCTTGGTGATCGCCAGGTACAGGCTGGCCCACGTTTCGAGTCCGGCGGGCACCGGCGCGATCTCGGCGAACACCGGATGCGCCGGGTTGTCCCAGTCGTCGATGCCGAGCGCGGGCATTCCCGATTCCAGGCTGCCGGTCGTGTCCCACACGTGGTTGGCGCGGCCGAGCATCACGTTGCCGTTGGTGCCCCAGCCCTGGCCGACGGCCTCGGACAGCCGCGGCAGCCGTCCGGTGTCGCGGGCGCGCACCAGCAGTTCGGTCGAGCCGAGGCTGCCCGCGCCGAGGAACAGGTACTTCGTGGACAGGTGTTTGGTGGCGAGCACGTTGCCGAGCGCGTCGGACTCGCGTACTACGAGCGTGTACGTGCCGTCCTGCTGCTGGATGATCTCGCGGACTTCGTGCAGCGTCTGGATGGTCACGTGCCCGGTGCCGAGCGCGGCGGCGAGATACGTCTTGTCCAGCGAGCGTTTGCCGTGGTTGTTGCCGTAAATGACCTCGGAAGCCAGCGCCGAGCGTTCGACTGTGCCGGCCTCTTCCTTCTTCAGGTACTCGAAGTCGTAGACGCTCGGTACGAACGTCGTCTTCAGCCCGGTTTTCCGCGCGGCTTTCCGGGAAACGCGCGCGAACTGGTAGGACTTGCAGGTCTCGAACCAGTCCTCGTCGATGTGGTTCACGCCGAGACCAGCGTTGGCGCGCGGATAGTACTTGCCATACATCTCGTCGGCGTCCACCCGCGGCAGGATTTCCTCGAAGTACGAACGCTTCGGCTGCACCGCCATCGCGCCGTTCACCAGCGACCCGCCGCCGACGCCGCGCCCGACGTACACCGACATCCCGCCGTAGTTCACCCGGTCCAGCACCCCGGCGTACGGATCGATGTCGTGGTTCGCGATATCCAGCCACAGGAAGGACGCGAGCGGCGCTTCAGTGCGCTTCTTGAACCACATCGACCGCCGGTCCGGCTTCAGCATGTCGCAGAAGACCTTGCCGTCCGGGCCCGGTTCGTTCCACAGCTGGCCCATTTCGAGCATCACCGTGGGCACGCCCGCCTCGCCGAGCCGCAGCGCGGTGACCGCCGCGCCGTACCCGGTGCCGATCACCACCGCGGGCGAATAGTCCGGCAGCGGTGCAACGGTCGCGGCACGCGCGGTCGTCGCCGAAATGCTGGTCAGTCCGAGGGCCGCGGCGGAGTTCAGCGCGGCGAGGCCGAGAAATCGGCGACGGTTGAGGGAGGCCATGCCCGGCATGCTGACGTGGTCCCGCGCACCCTGGCAAGGCTAAAACGAACGCTATTCGCATTTGCCCAGTAAACGGTGTTAAGTTTCACTCGGCCGGGGTAACGGGACGGACAGGTTTCGCCGGTCAGGCGGCTTTCCGGGGCGTGACCCACACCGTGATCGTCGCGGTGACGACCTCGGTCCCGCGGGCGTCGACGATCCGCACCGGAACCGGAAGATCGAATCCCTCGGGACCGAACTCGGGAAGTTCCGGCAATGCGGCGATCGCCCGCAGCCCCGTTCCGGCTTTCGCGACGTAACTCACTTCCATCCCCTTGGGCAGCCACCGGTGCGTGGCCGGGACGGTGGCCTCGGCCAGCATCCCCATCGCGATCTCGGCGAGGTTGCAGGCGGCGATCGCGTGGAAGGTCCGGATGTGGTTGTGGACACCCCACCACTTCGGCGCGGTCACCGAACAGTGGCCGGGACGGATCTCCCGGATGGTGGGCAGCACGGTGCCGAAGTAGGGCACACGCAGGCACATCGCGGCGGAAAACAGCTGCTTGCCGCCCGGTTTGGCGGCCAGCTTGCGCCACAGCCCGTACGTCGACGGCGTACCCATCAGTCCTCCCGAAGTGAAGTTACTCTCCAGTAGCGAAGCACACGACGAACCTGCCGGGCAAACCCGCCCCGGCTATATTCGGCCGCGTGGCACATCGGCTCTTTCTTCTCCGGCACGGCCAGACCGAATGGTCGTCGAACGGCAAGCACACCGGACGCACCGACATCCCGCTGACCCCGGCGGGCGAGGACCAGGCGCGCGCGGCGGGCGGCACCCTGCGGACCCTGCTCGGCGGGCCCGGGCTGGTGCTCTCCAGCCCTCGCGGCCGCGCGCTGCGCACGGCGGAACTCGCCGGCCTGCGCGTGGACGAGGTCACCGACGACCTCGCCGAATGGGACTACGGCGACTACGAAGGCGTCACCACGCCGACGATCCGCGAGACGGTTCCGGACTGGACAGTCTGGACCCACCCCGTCCCCGGCGGCGAAAGCGCCGACGACGTGCAGGCCCGCGCGGACAAGGTACTCGACCGCGCCCGGCGCGAAATCGAGAACGGCGACGTCGTCCTGGTCGGGCACGGGCACTTCAGCCGCGTGCTCGTCGCGCGCTGGCTCGGCCTTCCCGGCACCTCGGGTGTCCACTTCGGACTGGACCCGGCCGGTCTCGCGGTGCTCGGCGACGAGCGCGGCGAACCGCAGATCGAGCACCTGAACCTGCTGCCCGCGTTGGAGGGATGAAGTGACCGACCCCCGCGTACGGCGGATCCGGCCGGAAGACGTCGACGCCGTCGTGGAACTCGTCTACGCACTGGCCGAATACGAACGCGCCCCGCAGGAATGCCATCTCACCTCCGAGCAGTTGCACGGCGCGCTGTTCGGCGAGGCCCCGGCGTTGTTCGGCCACGTGGCCGAGGTGGACGGCGAGATCGCCGGATTCACCTTGTGGTTCTTGAACTTCTCCACCTGGCGCGGCACGCACGGGATCTACCTGGAAGACCTGTACGTGCGCGAGGAACAGCGCGGTTCGGGCCTCGGCAAGGTGCTGCTGGCGACACTGGCCGCGGAATGCGTCGACAAGGGCTACCACCGGCTGGAGTGGTCGGTGCTGAACTGGAACCCGGCGGTCGGGTTCTACCGGGCGCTGGGAGCACGGCCGCAGGACGAGTGGTCGGTGTATCGGCTGACGGACGAGGCGTTGCGGGGGTTGGCCAAGGAGGCGTAGTCGTGAGTGCTGATCACGGTCAGAACCGTGATCAGCACTCACGAGTCCCTCACGGCGTCGGCAACGGCAGCCCCCGCAGACTCTGGTCCGCCGGCACCACCCCGTCGACCAGATACTCGTCGACCACCTTGTCCACCGCCTTGTTTCCGCCGATGCCGTAGATCCCGTGGTCGCCTTCCCCGGCAACAGTCAGCAACCGCGAGTTCTGAAACTCAGCACGGGCCTTCCGCGCACCCTCGATCGGCGTGGCCGGATCGTGCTCGGACTGCACGATCACCACCGGCGGCACGCCTTTGCCGTTCAGCACCGGCATCGGCCGCGGCTGCCCCGGCCAGAAGGCGCAGACCTGAAGCCCCATCCACAGCGAACTGTGCAGGGTCACGCCCCGGTCGAGATACTCCTGCGACCGGCGGATCAGCGACTGCCGACTGCCCGTCCACGGCCCGTCGTTGCACAGGGTCGTGATCAACGTCGACACCATCGCGTCATCAGCACCGGACTGAACCGCAAGGTCCATCGGACCGGCTTTCTTCGCTCCCGACAACGTCTTGCCGAGCGCCGCGCGAGCGTCGCCCTTGGCCTGCGCCGAAGCCCGCGCGTCGGTCAGCGTTTTGACCTGGACCAGCACGGCGGCGATCGTCGGGAACTGGCTCTTGGCCTTGAGCGCGCCGACGATGAAGGAGTCCAGCGCGACCGCGCCGAACTTCGTGCCGTTCACCTCGACCGGCTCGCGGGTCAGCGCGTACCGGACGCTTTCGTAGGTTTGCCGGGCCGCCTCGCCGCGGGCGCCGAAATGGTACTTGGCGTCGTAGCGAGCCAGCCAGGGCAGGAAATCCTGGCGCCAGCGGCGTTCGTAGCCCGCCGGCTGGAAGTCGAACGACTGCTGCCAGGTACCGGTGAACTGGGTCGAGGAATCGAGCACGAACCGGCCGGTGTGCTGCGGGAACTGCTGGGCGTAGTGCGCACCGAGCCAGGTGCCCGCCGAGTATCCGATCCAGTTGATCCGGTCGCGGCCGAGCAGGGTGCGCAGCAGGTCCAGGTCCCGGACGTTCTGGAAGGTGCTGATCAGCTCCCCCAGTTCGCCCGCGGTCTGGTGGCAGGCGGTCGCGACGTACCGGACCGCGTCGACGATCTGGTTCAGATTGCGCGGATCGCGGTCGCGCGGGTCGAGATCGGCGCCAGTACTGGCCGCGCCACCGCAGGTGACATTGGTGCTGCGGCCGGTGCCGCGGGTGTCGATGCCGATGATCTCCTGGTGCTCGCGCAGTTTGCCCTGGCCGCGCAGTTCGACCGGGAACCAGCGGCCAGGACCGCCGGGACCGCCCGGGTTGGTGAGCACCGACGCCGTCGTGGCTCCGGTGGATTTGAGCCTGCTGATCGCGATGGTCAGGTACTGCCCGTCGTCCGGACGATCCCAGTCCCGGGGCGTGCGATAGGCGGAGCATTCGAGCCCCGAGATATCGGTGCCCGGTGGCAGGTCGGCCAGCTCGTCCGGCGCGCAGGCGTGCCAGTCCAGCGCCTGCCCGGTGTAGCGGGCCGGGATTGTGGCGCTGCCCGCCGCGGCCGGCAGTACCCCGGCGAGCAGCCCGCACACCACCGCCGTGCTGGTCACGACGATACGCAGTCTCCGCATGGGTTCCCCTCTTCGGAATTCGGGTGAATTCGGTTGCGCAGTCCCGATTCCATCGGCTGAGGGGTGCCGCTGCCAGTGCCGTCGCGTCACCTGTCCGCTATGACGTGACGTCACTGTCGCTCAGTCTTGTTCGCGCCGCTCCCGCTCGGCACGCCGTCCCGCGAGACCGCCGCGCTCGGCCGCCTCTTCCTCGGTCTCGTCGTCGTGCATTCCGAGCGCCCACGCCCGCGACGGACGACGGAACAGCAGCACCAGCGCCGCCAGCCCGCACAGCCCGATCGGCACGCCCCACAGCGGCTGCCCGGACGGCCCGAGCAGGTACCAGCCGATCCCGATCAGCAGCAGCGCCACGACGACGCCGGGCGAACGCGCCCACGTCTGGCCGAGCAGCAGTCCGACCGAGGCGGCGAGGAAGACCAGCGCCAGCACCGCGTAGGTGCCGAACTCGGCCCACACGTTGTTGCCGGGCATCGGCGGGTTCCGCAGCCCGTGCACCAGCAGCACCACGCCGAAGACCAGCAGGCCCAGGCCGGGCAGCCCGGTCAGGACGCCGGCGAGACGGACCTCGAACGGGGTGGGCGGCGGGTTCTCGGGATGCGACACGGGCGCGGCCCTTTCAGCTGCTGTGCGGGAACTTTGCGGGGAGCTTCGCCGGGGCACAGCCACCCGACCAGCGCGAGTCACCGTGCGTGAGCACTACTGATCGTATGCCACCCGGTCGGCCGTTTTCCGGGGCGGCGGCCGCGGAGAAAATCGGGGTAGTCGTCGATGAGCGGGCGGTCGGCCCGGGTGCACTTGTCACGACGCGCGGAGTTTTCGCCGTCTGCAGAGGAGGACCGCCCGCCACAGGTCACCGAGCCGGGACGGCGTGCGCGAGCGGCTGAGCTTCGCGTCACCATGTGGCGCTGAAGGTACGTCCGCCGGGCGGAAAGCACCTACCCTGCGGTAGTGCGCGCCATCCTCGTCGTGAACCCCCAGGCCACCTCGACCACCGCGGGTGGCCGGGACGTGCTGGCGCACGCGCTGGCCAGCCAGGTGAAGCTCGACGTCGTCGAAACCGACTACCGCGGGCACGCGCTCGCGGTGGCCCGTTCGGCGGCCCGCGACGGTTTCGACCTGGTCGTGGCGCACGGCGGCGACGGCACGGTCAACGAGGTCGTCAACGGCCTCCTCGCCGATTCCGCGGGCGCTCCCGGACGCTCCGGGTCGGTGCCGATGCTCGGCGTCGTGCCGGGCGGCTCGGCCAACGTGTTCGCCCGCGCGGTCGGCCTTCCCGCCGATCCGGTCGAGGCGACCCACCAACTGCTCACCGCGCTGGAAACCGAACGGAGCAGGCGGATCGGCCTCGGGCTGGCCGACGGGCACTGGTTCACCTTCAACGCGGGCCTCGGCTGGGACGCCGACGTCGTCGGCCGCGTCGCGAAACGGCGCGGCAAGCAAACCAGCGCGAGCCTTTACCTGCGGGCCGCGGTGCGCTCCTACTTTCGTCCGCCGCTCGGGCGCCCGGCGCTGACCGTCCGGATCCCGGGCGAGGAACCGGCCGAGGCGGTGACCGCGTTCGTGTCCAACACCGATCCGTGGACTTACCTCGGGGAACGTCCGGTCCATCTCAACTCCGGCTGCTCGTTCGAGACCGGATTGGGCCTGTTCGCGTTGAACGGTCTGCGATTGCCCACCGTGTTCACGCATGTACGGCAAGCTCTGCTCACGGAGAGCGATCAGCGCGGCCGCCGGCTGCTCCGCCGCGACGATGTGCCGCTGATCCGCATCGACGCAGCTGAACCGGTCAACTTCCAGGTCGACGGGGACCTGGTCGGGCAACGCACCCGAGTCGAGTTTCAGAGCGTCCCGGACGCACTCACCGTAGTCGGATGACGAAGTGAACGCTGATCGCCTGCGGCAAAGTGCGTTCTGCCGCTCGGCGACGCAAACCCTCCGTTCACCGCACCGGCCTTCCGGCGAGCGGAGCTTTTCAGAACGAAACCGCAGGTCAGAGGCATAGCTCGGCCGGGTGAGCTGACTCACCGATCTTGTCGAAACCCTTGTCGAACGCGGTGCTTCGTGAAAGCATTCACAAGCACCCAAAAACACGACCGCCACTACTGTGGCGCGGCCCTCCCGCGTCACTGTGAAGGAGCTCACGAACATGGACTGGCGCCACGACGCGGCCTGCCGAGACGAGGACCCCGAGCTGTTCTTCCCGGTGGGAACCAGCGGTCCGGCTCTGTTGCAGGTCTCCGAGGCGAAGGCCGTGTGCCACCGCTGCCCCGCAGCGTCTGACTGCCTGGCCTGGGCTCTGGCCAGCGGCCAGGACGCAGGCGTCTGGGGCGGAATGAGCGAAGACGAGCGACGCGCGCTCAAGCGCCGCCGTACGCACATCGGCACGCGTACCACCGCCTGAGTCTTTTCGACTCAGCTGCAGCACCCAGAATCGCAAGCACCACCACTTCGGACCGGACTTTCGCCCGGCGGGCATTCGCGTGCCCGTGCCGCACATGGCGACAAATACCCGGTTCAAGCGTAACAACCGAGGTCGGCCACCCCGCATCCGGGTGCCGCCTCGCCAAGGACTATCCCAGTCCTCCCGCGGAACGTTGAACGGGCCGGTACCGCCGAGCTTCACTGGTACCGGCCCTTCAACGCGTCTGGGGTCCGAGGCGGCCGCCTCAGCCTCTCGTGCCCAGCGCACGTACCGCGTCTTCGCCGCGAACCCGGCGCGCTCGAAACTCCGGAAGCCCCAGCAGCGCTCGCCGCATCAACGGTGAGGCTGGCTTGGTCGTACCCGTGCGCGGCGGCGGCCCGCAGCGATGCCCGCGCTGGCAAGTCCGCGGTTCCGGTAGCCGGGAATGGTGCCGATGTGCGCGTCGCGAATGCCGGTCGCCTCGGTGTCGGCCACCCAGGACAGGGTCAGCACGAGACTCACCGGAGCACCGGTGGTCTTGTCCCGCAGCAGAAAACTGTTCTCCGGCTGAAGGGTGTGGTTGACGAACTTGTTCTGTCACGCGTCCGGGGTCGCGCCCCAGCGGTCCGGAAAGGACTCGTTGCGCACGAGCCGGAACTCCTCGTCGAGGTCCTGGGTCCACTGTTCGACCTGGAATCCGTCCGGGATGGACTCCTCGCCGGACGTCCCGAATGGATGTTCCATGCGCTGGAAGTAGCGGGCGGGCGAAAATCCTTGTGCGACAAAGAGTTCTTTCGCCCCGGCGATGTGCTCGGCCTGGTGGATGTCGATGGCGCTTGTCCGGCGCCGTCGAACGCGGCGATCAGGCCTTGAAGAGCTGCATCGGCGGTGTAGTTTGCGCCGATGACGTCGGCCGTTTCGATGGCGTTGAGCAGATCGGCCGCCGCTTGAGGGCAGGCTGTCGCCGGATTTCCTAGAGCCGCCGGGACAACGGGATCCGCAGCGCCGCTTCGGTGCCTGGCACCCGGTTGCCCGCCTCGTCGGTCCGGACCTGGCGCAGCGAAAGCGACCCGCGCAGCTCCGATTCCACCAGCGTCCGCACGATCTGCAGCCCGAGCCCGTCGCTGCGCTCCAGCGAGAACCCGGACGGCAGGCCCCGGCCGTTGTCGCGGATCAGGATGTCCAGCCAGCGCGCCGACCGCTCCACGATCAGCTCGACCTTGCCCGGCCGCCCCTGCGGGAACGCGTGCTCGATCGCGTTCTGCACGAGTTCGGCCAGCACCATCACCAGCGGCGTCGCGATCTCGGCCACGACCACGCCGAACGAGCCCTTGCGGGTGAGCCCGACCTGCGATTCCGCGGTGGCGACCTCGCCGACCATCGGGAGCACGTTGTCGAGCAGTTTGTCCAGGTCCACGCGCTCGTCGACGGAGATCGACAGCGCCTCGTGCACCATCGCGATCGACGACACCCGCCGCACCGATTCGCCCAGCGCCAGCCGGGCCTCCTCGCTCGTGGTGCGCCGCGACTGCAGCCGCAGCAACGCGGCGACGGTCTGCAGATTGTTCTTCACGCGGTGATGGATCTCGCGGATCGTGGCGTCCTTCGACATCAGCGCACGGTCGCGGCGCTTGACCTCGGTGACGTCACGGACCAGCACCAACGCGCCCGCGGGCTGTCCGGCCGGGCGCAGCGGCAGCGCCCGGAACAGCACGACCGCGCCCCGCTTCGAGTCGGCCTCGGTGCGGGTGGACGGCTTGCCGTCGAGGGCCTCGATGATCCGGTGCGACACCTCGGTGGCGTCGAACGGGTCGCGGATCAGCGACCGGGTGAGCGGGGCCAGCCGCTGCCCGACGAGGTCGGATTCGTGGCCCATCCGATGGTAGGCGGACAGGCCGTTGGGGCTGGCGAACACGACGGTGCCTGCTTGGTCGAGCCGGACGAGACCGTCGCCGACGCGCGGGCTGGTGTGCGTGTCGGTCTGGTTGCCCCCGGCCGGTGGGAAGGTGCCGTCCACGATCATCTGGCACAGGTCGCCCGCGCTGCCGAGGTACGCGATCTCCAGCGGGCTCGGCACGCGCGGCGCGGCGAGGTTGGTCTCGCGGCTCAGCACGGCGACCACCTCGCCGGCGAAGCTCACCGGCACCGCTTCGCGGCGCATCGGCAGGTCGCGGTACCAGTGCGGGTCTTCCTCGCGGCAGATCTTGACCTCGCGCATGGCCTTGGCCAGCTGCGGGTGCTCGTCCACGGTGAACCGGGTGCCGACGACGTCCTCGGGATGCGCGGTGGGCGCGGTGGTCGGCCGGGCGTGCGCGACGCACACGAAATCGCCGCCGTCGGGCTGGTGTTCGGCGGAAACCGGAACCCAGAGCAGGAAGTCGGCGAACGAAAGGTCGGCCAGCAGCTGCCACTCCGCGACGACGGTCTGCAGATGGTCGGCCGCTTCGCCGGGGAGGCCGGTGTTCTCGGCGAGCAGGTCGGAAAGGGTCGACACGGCTACCGGCCGTCCTCGAATGCGGTGTGTTCGTTCATGCCTGCGCACCTCCTGAGTTCATCCAACCAGAGCGTAGGCGCGGGTGCCGCCGAGGAGCGCGGGGGCCGCATGACACACTGGAACGGTTGACCCGTTCCCGGTCGGTGTGTCGAACCCCGCCCCGGGACATGCAGCGGACACCCGAGGAGAGAACATGTCGAAGCGCGCCCGCAAGCGTCGCGACCGCAAGAAGAACGGCGCCAACCACGGCAAGAAGCCCAACGCCTGAGTCCGCGCCCGGACGTGACACGGCCCCCGCACCGGATCGGTACGGGGGCCGTTGTCGTGTGTGGTGCTCAGTCGCTGGTGGTGCGCTGCTCCACGGTGATCTCGGTGCGCTCCACGGTGACGCCGCCCTGGGTGGCGACGGTCTGCCGGATGGAGGCGCGCAGCCTGCTCTTCAGCTCCGCCGGGGCGAGGTCGCCGCCGCACTTGCGGGCAAGCAGGTGCTTGATCTGCTCGTCGATGCCGTATTCCTCAAGGCACGGCGGGCAGTCCTCGATGTGCCTGCGCAGTTCCGCGTCCCGCTCCGGACTGCACTCGCGGTCCAGCAGCAGGTAGATCTCCGCGAGCGCGTCCTCGCAGGGCATCTTCTCCGCGGGCACGTCTTCCGAGCTCATCGTTTCGCCACCTCCTCGCGGTTCCCCCGGATGAAGCCGCGCTCGCGCGCGACGTCGGCCAGCAGGTCGCGCAGCTGAGCGCGGCCGCGGTGCAGCCTGGACATCACGGTGCCGATCGGAGTGTCCATGATCTCGGCGATCTCCTTGTACGCGAAGCCCTCGACGTCGGCGAGGTAAACCGCGAGCCGGAACTCCTCAGGCAGCTTCTGCAAAGCGGCCTTGACGTCGGTGTCCGGGAGATTGTCCATCGCCTCGACCTCTGCCGAGCGAAGGCCGCTCGAGGTGTGGCTTTCCGCCCGGGCGATCTGCCAGTCGCTGATCTCGTCGGTCGGCTGCTGCACCGGCTGCCGCTGACGCTTGCGGTAGCCGTTGATGTAGGTGTTGGTGAGGATGCGGTACATCCACGCCTTGAGGTTCGTGCCCGCCTTGAAGGACGCGAACGCCGCGTACGCCTTCAGGTAGGTCTCCTGGACCAGGTCCTCGGCGTCGGAGGGGTTGCGGGTCATCCGCATCGCGGCCGCGTATAGCTGGTCGAGCAGGGGCATCGCGTCGCGCTCGAAGCGCTCCGCGAGCTCCAGTTCGTCGGCCGCCGTCTCCGGCGCGGAGTTGGGGGTGCTCGGCAAACCGTTCCCTTCCCGTTCGGCGTCGATGCGCGTTTGCGCATACGGCAGTACCGAGTTTACGCGGGGATTCGGAAAGCCGGTCCCGGGACGGCTCCTTGCGGGGCGGGGGGTGGCGAGCGTGGTGGTCACGCTGTCTTCAACAGAGAGTGCCGACCAGGCATTCCCGAGCTGTTTCGTAGACTCCCCGGCATGGCGGGCAAGGGCACTCCGGCGACGGCGCTGCTGCAGAAGCAGAAGGTGGCGCACACCGTGCACACCTACGACCACGACCCCCGGGCGGAGTCGTTCGGCCTGGAGGCGGTGGAAGCGCTGGGCCTGGAGCCCGGCCGGGTGTTCAAAACGCTGGTCGCGGACGTGGACGGGAAACTGGTCGTCGGCGTGGTGCCGGTCACCGGCCAGCTGGACCTGAAGGCGCTCGCCGCGGCGGCCGGGGGCAAAAAGGCGAAAATGGCCGACCCGGCCGCGGCCCAGCGGGCCACCGGATACGTCCTCGGCGGGATCTCGCCGCTCGGCCACCGGAGCCGCCTGCCCGTGGTCCTGGACGGCTCGGCACTGGACCACCCCACGATGTTCTGCTCCGGCGGCCGGCGCGGGCTAGAGGTGGAACTGGACCCGGCCGAACTGGTCCGGCTGACCGGCGCGGTCGTGGCCGGGATCGCGGCGGGTTAAGCGGCTTCGGGCGCCTCGGGTACTTCGAGGACGAAGAACAGGAAGCAGAGGAAAGCTTCCTTGCCCTGCATCTCCTCGGGGAACTTCTCCTGGGCGCCCGCCGCCGGGTACGGCTCGCTGATCACCGACACGCGGAAACCGGCCCGGGTGAAGTCGTCGGTCATCGCGTGCAGCGGCCGGTGCCAGTACGCGAGCACGCCCTGTTGCCCGTTGAAGGTGTATTCCTCGGACCACCGTTCGACGGCGAAGTAGTTGCCCTCGGGGTGGACGAATTTGTAGAGGAGCGGGTGGTTGACGGCCAGGATCAGCCGCCCGCCGGGCCGGATGATCCGCCGCAGCTCGGCCAGCGGGGCGGTCCAGTCCTCCAGGTAGTGCAGCACCAATGCCGCGACGACGTCGTCGAACTGCTGGTCGGCGTAGGGCAGCGGCTGGCTGATGTCGGCGACCCGGAGGTCCGCGTCCTCGCCGAGTCTTTTCCGGGCCAGCTCGACCATGGTGGCACTGAAATCGAAGCCGCTCACCCGCGCGCCGCGATCCCTCAGCGAGGCGGAAAGCGGTCCGGCTCCGCAGCCCGCGTCGAGGATCTTCCGGCCTGCCACGTCGCCAACGAGGTCCAGAATCGCGGGGCGGGTGTAATAGGCGTTGATGAGACTGTGCTCGGTTTCGATCGCGTAGGCCTCGCCGAAAGTGTCGTAGTCGTTGGCGAGGGTCTCTTCGGAAGCGTTGGCAGCCATGGATCCACCCTGGCACGGGTTTACCCATTGCCCGCCGCTTGCAGCCGCAGCCGCTGCCGCCGCTTGCAGCCGCAGCCGCGGCCGCGGACCGAAGAAGACGGCGCGCACCCCCGCCCGCCACGGGGGTGTCCTTATGTGGCCGTCAAGCCGCGGTGGGGACAAAGACATGCCGGGCCTGGCGACCACAGCTCCTTGATCAGAAACTGCGAAAACGATAACGGGGGCTGCCCTTGCCCAGTCTATCCGCCAGCACCCGCGCAGGACCGGGCTCTCCTTGAGTTGCCCACAGGCTCACCAGGTTGTGGATAACTCGACCGAACAGGTGCTGGCCTGCGGATTCTTCGCAGACGATTATCCACAGGCCGCCGCGACGGCACAGTCGGAAAACGCGCCAGACAATGCGGCAGGCACATCGAGACAGCCGCGGTCCGCACTGGCCAGTTCGCGTCGGCTCAGAGGTGCGTGAGGGGAACCCTGAGGGAATCAGATTTCCCCTCACGCACCTCCACCGCGGCCAAACCGAGGCCATCACAGATGCGGCCGGACAACCCGCCCCAGCCACTCCGCGGCAGCCCGCGCCACCGCGTCCAAATCGCCGGCCAGCGTGTGGTCCCCCGCCACCATGACGACCTCATGATGCGGAGCCGCCGAAGGCCGCCCGAACGGGTCCCGCTCACCCTGGATCACCAGTGCGGGGACCTCGACCGCGTCCAACTCGGCTTGCCGCGACTTCTCCGGCTTCCCCGGCGGATGTTCCGGAAAAGCCAGGCAGAGCACCGCGACCGCCTGCCCGGCCGAAGCTGTCCGGCAGGCGACCCTGGCTCCGGAAGAACGACCGCCGAACACCAGCGGCAAATCGTCGAACCGGGCGGAGATCTCGTCCGCCACCGTCAGCCACGCCGTGTCCAGCTGCTTGGCCGGGGCCGGAGCCCGGCGGCCGGCCACCCGGTACGGCTGTTCCACCAGCGCCACATGCGTCCCGGCCGCCTTCGCCGCCTGGGCTACCGCGACGAGGTCCTTCGCCCCGATGCCGCCGCCCGCGCCGTGGCCGAGCAGCAGCACCGCGTCGCCGTCGGGCGCGCAATGCAGTTCGACTCGCGCGAGCCCGTGTTCGGTGTCGATCTCAAGCGTGGTCATGGCAGGTCGAACAGCGAGTCGACGGGTTGCTCGGTTTCCGTGCGCCGCAGCAGTTCCGGGCCGTTGTTGCGGACGTTGTTCACCAGGCTCGACACCGGCCGCAGCTCCAGCGCTTCCACGACCTCGGGCGAGGTCGGCACCATCAGTTCGTCCACTTCGGAGCGGTCCGGGTCGAGCCAGCCCGCCCAGTGCTCGTGCGGCACGATCAGCGGCATCCGGTGGTGGACGTCGGTGAGCTGCCCCTCGGCGTCCGTCGTCAGGATCGAGAAGGTGATCAGCGGTTCGGCGCCGGCGTCGTCCTTCGGCCGCCAGCTTTCCCAGATTCCGCCTAAGGCGAGCGATTTTCCGGAGGGATCCGTCATGTAGAACGGCTCCTTCTCCTTGCCGGTGCGCCGCCACTCGAACCAGCCGTCGGCGGGAACGAGGCAGCGCCGCGACGCCAGCGCGCGCTTGAACGCGGGCTTCTCCTTCGCGGTTTCCGCACGGGTGTTGATCATCCGCGAACCCGCCGAAGGATCCTTGGCCCAGAACGGAACCAGGCCCCACCGCATGATCCGCAGCGAGCGCTCCGCCGGTTCGTCTTCCAGGACGAGCCCCTCGGCGTCGCGGGGATGCCGCTGCACCACGGTCACCACGTTCTTGGTCGGCGCGACGTTGTGGTCCGCTCGCGCCCGGCCCTCGGTCAGGTCGACCGCGGCGAACTCCTCGACCAGCTTCGCCGGGTCTTTCGTCGCGGCGTAACGGCCGCACATGCCAACCTCCTCGGGGTGCCTCGGGTGCCATCGTCGCACGCAAACCGGGCCCGGCGCGACTGGCATGGGATCATTCGACCAGGCAAAGGGCGACCGGGAGGACGTGGGCGGCTTGGGGCGAGGCGACTGGAGGCGGCTGGACGAATCCGACGTGCGGGTGCGTCCCGGCAAGGGCACCAGGCCACGCAGCAAGCGCAGGCCCGAGCACGCCGACGCGGTCACCGCGATGGTGATCGGCAAGGACCGCGGCCGCTGGACGTGCGCGGTCGACGCCGATCCGGGGCACGTCGTGATGGCCATGCGAGCCCGCGAAATGGGCCGCGTGTCGGTGGTCGTCGGAGACCTGGTCGCGCTGGTCGGCGACGTGTCCGGACGGCCGGACACGCTCGCCAGGATCGTCCGCGTCGACGAGCGCACCAGCGTGCTGCGCCGCACCGCCGACGACACCGACCCGTACGAACGCGTGGTCGTCGCCAACGCCGCGCAACTGCTGATCGTCACCTCGCTGGCCGATCCCCTTCCCCGCCCCGGATTCATCGACCGCTGCCTCGTCGCGTGCTACGCGGGCGGCCTGGAACCCGTGCTGTGCCTGACCAAAGCCGACCTCGCCAGCCCGGATTCGCTGCTCGCCGGCTATGCGGGCCTCGACGTCCCGGCCATCGTCACCCGGCACGACGAGGAACCCGAGGGCCTGCGCGAACGCCTCGCCGGCCGGACCACCGCCCTCGTCGGACACTCCGGAGTCGGCAAGTCGACATTGGTCAACCGCCTGGTGCCCGCCGCCGAACTGGCGACCGGCGACGTCAGCTCGGTCGGCAAGGGACGGCACACCTCGGTCGCCGCGGTGGCGCTGCCGCTGGCGGGCGGCGGCTGGGTGGTCGACACCCCCGGCGTCCGGTCCTTCGGGCTCGCGCACGTGACCGCGGACGACATCGTGAACGCCTTCGAGGAGTTCGCCGAGGCCGCCGAGGAATGCCCGCCGAACTGCGGCCACCTCGGCCCGCCCGAGGACCCGGACTGCGCGCTGGACGACGTGGTCGCCGACGGAAACGCCGGAGCGGAGCGGCTGGCTTCGCTGCGCAGGCTCCTGGTGTCGCGCTCGGGCGGCAGCGGGGACATCCGCACCGAATCGTGACCTGAATGGCGTAACCCCTGGCGTCGGCCGCCGATACGGAGTGCGACAGCATTCAAGTCCAGGGGGAAATCCATGCGGCTCCGTGGTGGCGCCGCGGCCGTTTGCGCCGCGCTCACGCTGGCTGGATGCGGCGCGCCCGCGGCGTCGGCGGCGAAGCCGTTCACCGATGCCGGATCGCTCGCCGCGGCCGTCCGCCAGAGCCTCGGCAAGACCGGCACGGTGCGGCTGGTCATGTCCGAAGAGAGCGGCACGAAAGCGACCGAAGTCGAGGTCGGCCTCCTCTACAACGGCCCGCACACCGCGGTCGACCTGCGCCTGTCCAACGGCAGCGAAATGCGCATGGCCGGCGAGACGCTGTTCTTCAAGCCGCCCAGCGCACAGCCCGACCAGCTCGGCTCCGCTCGCCGGTGGATCCGGTTCTTCCCGCTCGCCGCCGACATCTACTCCAGGGCGTTCTGGACGCTCGCGAAGCAAACCGCCGAGCAGACCGACCCGCTGCGCACCGTCGACCAGCTCGGCCAAGCCGGCGAACTGACCGGGTCGGAGCAGGTCCAACTCGACGGCCGCAAGCTCACGCACTACCGCGCGCGGCTTGATTTCGACCGGGTCTCGAACCATCTGATCGGATTCATCGCCGACGAGTCGCAGTACCGGATCCGGTCGCGACTGGCCGGAAAGGGGGTCCGGATCCCGCTGGACCTGTGGCTCGACGACTATCAGCGGCCGGTCAAGGTCACCCTGGACGAACGGCCCATGACCCGGTTCGACCCCGACGTGACCGGCTCCGTGCTGACCGTGCAGTACCGCCGCTGGGGCACTCCGGTCGAGGTCGCGGCTCCGGCTGCGGAACTGGTGGACAACCTGGGCGGATAAGATAAACCGGAAGAAACCTCTCCGGCGGAGGGAACCTTTTCCCGCCGGACAGCGTCACAGGAGCAACCTCGCGGAGTCACCCCGCCAGTGGCCCGCGCGCCGGAACGCAAGGACGCGGCCTCATGGCCGGCCGGCGACAACGCAGGTGAAAGACCGATTCCTTCCTAGGGGGAGAACGATGCGCAAGACCACGACGTTCGCTGTCGCCGCCGGTGCGGCGCTGGCGCTGGTGCTGACCGGCTGCGGCTCGAGCGCCGAGAACGGCACCGCGGCCCCGGCCGGGCAGTCCAAGGACGGCGGGTCCGGCCTGGCGTCGCCGTTCAGCGACGCGCTCAAGCTGGCCGACGCGGCCAAGCAGGGTACGGAGAAGGCCAAGTCGGCGAAGATGTCGATGGACATGTCCATGGGCGGCCAGTCGATGAAGGCCGAGGGTTCGATGCGCTTCGACGGCGAGAACTCCGCCATGACGATGACCATGGACTCCCCGCAGGGCGCCACCGAGATGCGCTACGTCGACAAGACCCTCTACATGAAGGTCCCGGCCGCGCAGGCCAAGCAGTTCGGCACCGACAAGCCGTGGCTGAAGATCTCGCCGGACGCCACCGACCCGATGTCGCAGTCGTTCAGCAAGGCGATGGCGCAGTCGACCCAGCAGAGCGACCCGACGCAGATCCTCGACCAGGTCTCCAAGACCGGCCAGATCATCGGGGCCGACCAGGTCGACCTGAACGGCGAGAAGGTCAACCACTACAAGGTCGAACTGGACGTCAGCAAGTCCATCGAGACCTACGCCAAGGGCCAGCCCGCCGAGGTCCAGGAGCAGATGAAGAAGATGCTCGCGGGCAAGAACATCAAGATCCCGGCCGAGATCTGGATCGACAAGGACCAGCTTCCGCTGCAGGTCACCATGGACCAGTCCGAGATGATGAAGTCGCTCGGCGCGTCGACGGGTTCGGGCGCCGCCGCTGCCGCGGGCGGCAAGATCACCGTCAAGTACACCGACTGGGGCAAGCCGGTCGACGTGGCCGCGCCTGCCGCCGACCAGGTCACCGACTTCGGCGAGATCATGAAGAAGCTGGGGCACTGATCCCTTCGGCTTTTCGCGGGCCCCGAGCCATTCCGGCTCGGGGCCCGTTTTTAGGCGCTACTGCCAGTAGCACGCGTTCCCCCGAACGGGGCGGACCCGCCCGTTGTGCTTGGCTTGAGGCACTTACGGCCGGTCAGAGAGGGTTTTGGGATGCGCAGGACGGCCGTGACGGGTGTCGCCGCGCTGCTGGCGATTGCCTCGGCGGGTTGCTCCAGCGCTCCCGAACCGCAGCGCTTCACCGACGCCCGCGCGCTCGCCGACGCCGCGTCGGCCGCGACTTTGGCCGGGCACACCGCGAAGTTCACCGCTGACGTCACCACCGGCACCCTCGTGTCCCACGGGCAGGGCCAGGCGAAATTCGCCCCTTCCGGAACCTCGCTGTCGATGACGACGGACTACGTCGGCGAGCCGCTCGAACTGCGCCTGGTGGACAAGACGCTGTACGCGAAGGTCCCGGAAAGCGCGCGCGACCAGGTCAGCGACCACAAAGCGTGGGTGAAGGTGTCGCCCGAGGGCACCGATCCGCTCTCGCAGGTGCTAGGCGGCAGCCTGGCGCAACTGGCCGAGCAGAACGACCCAGCGCGCACCCTGACGCAGGTCCGCACGGCCGGGACGGTGGCCTCCAGCGAGGAAACCACCCTCGACGGCGCCCCGGCCGAGCACTATCACCTGACCGTCGACCTGGCGAAACTCGGCTCCGAACTGCCTGGCGGCCTGCCCGCCGAAGCGCTGACCCGGCTCGGCGACCGCGGCAAGACGGTCCCGTTCGACCTCTGGCTCGATCCGCAGCACCGGCCGATGCAGCTGGTCCTGGACCTGACGCCGGTCATGCAGGCCACCGGACAGACCGGCGTCGCCACGGTCAAGGCGCGCTACACGGACTGGAACTCCCCGGTCACGGTCAACGCTCCCGCCCCGGCCGACATCGGCACCCTCACCGGCGGCTGAAGTCTCGCGAGTGGGTTATGCCGGTTAGGGCGCACCGTGTTCCGGCTGCCTACGGACCCAACCGTCTCACCTTGGGTGCGTCACATGCACCCGAGGTGGCATTGAGGTTTTCTCGGTAGCGGGGGGCGAGGTCGTCCCCTGGTCGTGGGGGTGCGGTCTGGCTGGTGCGCCCGTCTGTGAGGGGCCCCTCGGTCCGGGCGGTGCTGCGCAGCGCGGTAGCGAGACCGGGTGTAGCGGCTACCGAGGAGGTCTCGATGGGGCGGTCCGGTTGAACGTGCTGGAGAGGGTTGGAACCGCGATAAACACTCACGACACCCCGCGCGCCCACACCAGGCGTGCCCCCTCAGACCGCTAGAGCAGTTCGAGCAGGAAGGGCAGCTCCTGCAGTGCGTACCAGGCCAGCTCGTGGTCCTCGGCGTCGCCGAGGGTGAACTCGGCGTCCTCGTCGCCCAGGTCGGCGGCGTCGATCACCGCTGCCGCGGCGGCCACCGCGTCCTCCGCCTCGGTCGAGTCCACGTGGATCGCCGCGATCTGGGACTTCGGCACCGGACCGGCGAGGCGCACGACGGCCGCGTCCAGATCCGGCCGCAGCGTCGCGTCGTCGACGTCCACCGAAACCACGGCTCGCCGCGGTTCGGCCTTTTCCTCAGCGGCGATCAGGCGCAGCGAAGCACGGGCCGCCTCCAGCAAAGCCGCGTATTCCAGTTCCTCGTCGGAACCGCTCGCATACGCCTCGCGCAGGGCGGGCGTCAGCGCGAAACCGGTGCCGCTGCGAGCGCGGAACTCGCCAGTGGCCTCCAGATCGCGCAGCATCGCGATCGTCGCAGGCAGATAAACCCTCACCAATGCGCACCCTTCAGCTCTTCCAGTGCTTCTTCGATCATCCCGCCGAGCAGCCCGACGTCGAACGCGGCCTTGCGGTCGCCGTTGAGTCCGAAGTAGACACCGCCGTGGTAGGAGGTGACCCCGATCGCCAGCGCCTGCGTGCGCATCAGCGGCATCACCGGGAACATCTCCACCAGTCTCGCCTCTCCGGCGTACATCGGCACCTGCGGCCCCGGCGAATTCGTGATCATCAGGTTGAAAATCCGCCCGGACAGCGATCCGCCCGCCCGCGCGCCGAGCGAATGCAGCGTCGCCGGCGCGAACCCGCTCACCTTCAGCAACCCGCGCGCGGCCACCGATCTTCCCGAATCCAGGTGCTCGGCCATCGCGTGACCGAGGTGCTGCAGCCGCAGCACCGCGCTCGGCTCGCCGACCGGCAGGTCGACCAGATAGGCCGCGACCTGGTTGCCGACCAGCGCGGGCGTGGCGAACTCGGCGGTTTCGGCGTCGGTGACCGCCAGCGGCACGAGCGCGCGCACGGTCTCGGTCGGCGTGAGGTTCTCCCCGCGTGACAGCAGCCATTCCCGCAGCGCACCGGTGATCGCGGCCAGGATGACGTCGTTGACCGTACCGCCGTGGTCCGCGCGGATCTTGCGGAAATCCTCCAGCCGCGTGCGCACGACCGAGAACACGCGGCCGCCGGAAACCCGGACGTTCAACGGCCCGGACGGAGCGGGCCGCGTGATGGTCGCCGCGACACCACCGAGCGTCTCGACAGCCTTGCTCACCGTGGTCACCGCATCACCGGCGATCGCGCGCACGTTTTCGATCAGCTCGCCGGGGCGTTGCACGGTCTCGCTCATCGCGTCGAGCACCAGTTGCGCACGGCTGGGCTCGCGCCGCGGCGCCCACATGTCCTCGAACGGCTCGGGCGGTTCGGCAGTCTCGTCGAGGATGAGCTGGCCGAGGTCGATCGTGCCGACACCGTCCACAACGGACTGGTGCGTTTTCGTCACCATCGCGACCCGGTCGCCCGCCAGCCCCTCGACGAAATACGCTTCCCACAACGGACGTTCCGGCGCGAGCCGCCGCGACATCAGCCGCGCGACCAGGTCGAACAGCTGGTCGTCGCTGCCCGGCTGGGGCAGCGCGGAACGGCGGACGTGGTAGTTCAGGTCGAAGTCGACGTCGTCCACCCACACCGGGCGCGCGAGGTGCCCCGGCACGCCGAGCACGCGCTGGCGGTAGCGGGGCAGGAACGCCAGCCGCGCGCCGACGAGGTCGAGCACCTGCTCGTAGGAGAACCCGGACGACGGCCGTTCGAAGATCGCCACGCCCCCGACGTGCATCGGCGTCGTCTGGTCCTCGACGTACAGGAACGAGGCGTCCAGCGCGGACAGGCGGTCGGGCATGAGCCGATCCTTACACAATGCGAGACTGACCGGTGTGGGTGATGAGCTGGCGGGTTCGCCGAAAGACCGCTTCCTGACCGTATACGGGCGCAAGCCCGTGCTGGAGGCGCTGGGCGATCCGGACCTGCGCGTGGACAAGGTGATCCTCGCCGACACCGCGCGCGGTCCCGCCGCCGCGGAGATTCAGCGCGCCGCGAAAGCCGCCGGGGTACCGGTGCAGCGAGCGAGCGCACACCGGGTGAAAGTGCTGGCCGGCAACGGAAAACAGGACCAGGGCGTACTGGCCGACGTCGTCGCGCCGCGAATGCGCGCCCTCGCCGCGGCCCTCGACGACCGCCGCCCGCCCGCCCGGCTGCTGCTCCTGGACGGCATCACCACGCCGGCCAACGTCGGAATGATCCTGCGCACCGCGACGGCCGCCGGGCTGTCGGGCGTGATCGTGCCGCGCCGGGGCGTCGCCGCGCTGGATCCGATGGTGGTGAAATCCTCGGCAGGCGTTGCCTTCCGGGCACCGGTGCTGCGCTGTGGATCGGCGCGAGAGGCGGCGGAAATGCTGGTGGAGGCCGGGTACAGCCTGTTCGCGCTCGGTGCCTCAGCGTCGAGGTCAGTGTTCGACGCAGAGCTGCCGCAGCGTTCGGCGTTCGTGCTGGGCGGGGAAACCGAAGGCGTCGGCGAGGCTGTTGCCGAGCTGGTCACCGAGTGGCTGTCGATCCCGATGCCCGGCGACGTCGAATCACTGAACGTCTCCGCCGCGGCTGCTGTGCTGTCGTTCGAACTGGTGCGGCGCGGGGTCAGCTGAACAACGCCGCCAGCTCGTCCAGCGTTTCGGCGATGGTGCGGTGCTGCACGCCGACCATGCCCGCAGCCACCGCCCCGCGCACGTTGCGCTCGGCGTCGTCCACGAACACACACCGGGGCGCGGCCAGCCCGATCCGTTCCGCCGCGACCAGGTAGATCTCGCGGTTCGGCTTGGCGACGCCGACCTCGCCGGAGAAGACGAGCGCGTCAAAGTATTGCGCCAGCTCGGTTTTCACCCCAGGAGCGGCTCCAGGCGCGTTCGAGACCAGTGCGGTGCGGGTACCGTTCGCGCGGGCGTCGCGGAGGTATTCGTAGAGCAGCGCGGCGTCCGGGTCGGTCAGCACTCCGGCGTAGTCGACGAGCAAACCTTTCAGCACTTCGCCAGCCTATCTGCTTGTTCGGAGCCCCTGCGGCGAGACGAGCCACCGGGTTTCGCTCCCGCGACCGGCCGGACCACGCCCATCGACCAGGTACAGCTTCGCGCGCCACGACGCTGCGCCCGCTGCTGAGAGAACCCCATTGAGGCTTTCTCGGCGGACAGTGCGGTGTGCGTTGCGGCAATTCGGACAGGACGGATTCCCGAGAAGCAGTCCCGCGCGGGATTCAAGTCATCACCTCCGGTACGCCGCTCAACGTGGCACGCGAACTGACCGGGTTCGTCGCGGGCCTCCTGCCGCGAGCAGGTCAAAACTTCACCCCGCAGTCCACAGTCCGCTCGCCCTACCCGAATCGGCCAGGCAGTCCTCCCCCTTAGCGCATCAGGCACATACCGTCTGCGCCAATCTGCCCTTTTCGCCGGATCAGGCACTCACCGTCCCATCACCCGGCCGCAGGACGCACTAATCCGCGGGTGGACGTCCATGTTTCGGGGAGGGAACTCAATGACGAACCACAGCCTCCGGCCGCTGGCCGCGGTCCCGGAGGTCAAGGGCCGACGTACGCATCGGCGCAGCCGGTGGCCCTCGCCCTACGATCTGCCGCCTGCCGGGCATCGGCTGTCGCGGCTCGCCGACCCGCCTACCGGGCAGCGGCTCAGCCAACGGCTCAACGCCATCCTCGAAGTCCTCGCCGGGCGACGCTCGGCCGGGCAGATCCGTCCGCTCGTGGACGAGGCGTTGTTTTCCCGGCTCAGCAGTCAAGGGCTGATGCCGGGCATCCGCCATCACGTCGCCGGGGAGTTGCGGGTCTGCCGTCCGACCGAGACCGTGCTGGAGACCAGCACGATCATCCATTCCGGACCTCGGGTGCTGGCGCTGGCGGCCCGGTTCGAGCGCACGCGGACGGGGTGGGTGTGCACGCGGTTTCACGTGCTCGCGCCGCGCGCCGAGATCGCACAGGCGGGTCGGCCCTCGGTGGCCTGAACCCGATTGGGACAGACGTCCTCAACATCAGGACACTGAGCCTATATCGAGTCCACTGGGGAACTGAAAAAGAACGGCAGCACGAGCGCTCTCGTGCTGCCGTTCCCGGTCAAACCATCCACAGTGGACGGCGTCAGCGACGCGGTCCCTTCTTGCCCTTCTTCGCCTGTGCCCGCTCAGCGGCCCGGCGTTCGCGGCGGGTGCCGCCCGCGGACCCGGCGTCCGCGTCGTTCGCGCTGTCCGAATGGGACTCGACACCGCCGCCCTCGGAGGGGCCGGACATCGTCAGCCCGGATTGGACACCGCCGCCGATTCCCTTGCCGCGCAAGGCGGACGGGACCGAATCGGAGTCAGTGGCCGGGGGCTGCGGCGGGGCCGGGCGGGCGTGCTTGCCCTCGTCCTCGCCCTGGTTGCCGAAGGCGCCCGCCGCCGCGGCGGTCGCGGACGTGACGCCGCCCGGGAGCGCCGACGGTTCCGGCTGCTGCACGGTTTCCGGCTCCGCGCGCTCGACCTGAAGATTGAACAGGAAGCCGACGGCCTCCTCCTTCAGCGAGTCGAGCATCGCGCGGAACATGTCGAAGCCCTCGCGCTGGTACTCGATCAGCGGGTCGCGCTGCGCGAGCGCCCGCATGCCGATGCCCTCCTTGAGATAGTCCATCTCGTAGAGGTGCTCGCGCCACTTGCGGTCCAGCACGGTGAGCATGACCTGGCGCTCGAGGCGGCGCATCGAGCCTTCCTCGCCGACCAGTTCGTCGATCTCGGCCTCGCGCTTGGCGTAGGCGTCGAGCGCGTCGTCGACCAGCGCCTGGCTGAGCGATTCCGCGTCGAGGTCGCCGTCCTCGATCAGGTCGTCCCAGTCGAGGCTGACCGGGTACAGCGTCTTCAGCGCGGTCCACAGCTGCTCGTGGTCCCAGTCCTCGGCGTACCCCTGGGAGGTCGCGCCCGAGACGTACGCCTTCACCACGTCGATGATCATGTGCTCGATCTGCTCGCGCAGGTCCTCGCCCTCAAGCACGCGGTGCCGCTCGGCGTAGATCACCTTGCGCTGCTCGTTCATGACCTCGTCGTACTTGAGGACGTTCTTGCGGGTCTCCATGTTGAGCTGCTCGACCTGGGTCTGCGCGCTCTTGATCGCCTTGGAGACCATCTTGTGCTCGATCGGCACGTCGTCCGGCAGCCGCATCGTGGTCATGATGCGTTCGACCAGCACCGCGTTGAACCGGCGCATCAGGTCGTCGCCCAGCGACAGGTAGAACCGCGATTCGCCGGGGTCGCCCTGCCGTCCGGAACGACCGCGCAGCTGATTGTCGATGCGCCGCGATTCGTGCCGCTCGGTGCCGAGCACGTAGAGCCCGCCCGCCTCGCGGACGACGTCGGCTTCGGCCAGCGCCTCTTCCTTGATCTCCTCAAGCACCTTCGGCCAGGCGGCCTCGTACTCCTCGGAGTGCTCGACCGGGTCGAGACCGCGCTCGCGCAGCACCTCGTCGGCCATGATGTCCGGGTTGCCGCCGAGCACGATGTCGGTACCGCGGCCCGCCATGTTGGTGGCGACGGTGACCTGGCCCTTCTTGCCCGCGCGCGCGACGATCAGCGCTTCCTTGTTGTGGTACTTCGCGTTCAGCACCTCGTGCGGCACGCCGAGCTTGAGCAGCAGCTTCGACAGGTGCTCGGACTTCTCCACGCTCGTCGTGCCGACCAGCACCGGCTGGCCCTTTTCGTGCCGCTCGGCGATGTCCTCGGCGACGGCCTCGAACTTGGCCTGCTCGTTCTTGTAGATCAGGTCGGCGCGGTCCGCGCGGACCATCGGCCGGTTCGTCGGGATCGGCACCACGCCGAGCTTGTAGGTCTGGTGGAACTCCGCGGCCTCGGTCTCGGCGGTACCGGTCATGCCGGCCAGCTTCTTGTAGAGCCGGAAGTAGTTCTGCAGCGTGATCGTGGCGAGCGTCTGGTTCTCCGCCTTGATCTCGACGCCTTCCTTGGCCTCGATCGCCTGGTGCATGCCCTCGTTGTACCGGCGGCCCACCAGGATGCGCCCGGTGAACTCGTCGACGATCATGACCTCGCCGTCGCGGACGATGTAGTCCTTGTCCTTGTGGTAGAGCTCCTTGACCTTCAAGGCGTTGTTCAAGTAGCCGACCAGCGGGGTGTTCGCCGCCTCGTAGAGGTTCTCGATGCCGAGCTGGTCCTCGACGAACCGGACGCCCTTCTCGGTGACCGCGACGGTGCGCTTGCGGACGTCGGTCTCGTAGTGGTACTTCGAGTTGATCAGGTTGGCCTTCTCGACCCGCTCGCGCGTGCCCATCGTGGTGGTGTCGATGCCCTGCATCAGCGGCGCGAGCCGGGCGAACTCGACGTACCACCGCGACGACTGGTCCGCCGGGCCGGAGATGATCAGCGGGGTGCGCGCCTCGTCGATGAGGATCGAGTCGACCTCGTCGACGATCGCGAAGTTGTGCCCGCGCTGCACGCACTCGTCGAGCGACCAGGTCATGTTGTCGCGCAGGTAGTCGAAGCCGAACTCGTTGTTCGTGCCGTAGGTGACGTCGGCGTTGTAGTGCTTGCGGCGCTCCTGCGGGTCCTGCTCGGCGATGATGACGCCGACCTCGAGCCCGAGGAAGCGGTGGATGCGGCCCATCCACTCGGCGTCGCGCTTGGCGAGGTAGTCGTTGGTGGTGACGACGTGCACCCCGTCCCCGGGGATGGCGTTCAGGTAGGCCGCGAGGACGCAGGTCAGCGTCTTGCCCTCGCCGGTCTTCATCTCGGCGACCTGGCCGAGGTGCAGCGCGGCCCCGCCCATGAGCTGGACGTCGTACGGCCGCTGGCCGAGCACCCGGTGCGCGGCTTCCCTGGCGACGGCGAACGCCTCCGGCAGCAGCTCGTCCAGGGATTCGCCCTTGCCGTACCGCTCGCGGAACTCGTCGGTCTTGGCCCGCAGCTCGGCGTCCGACAGGTCCTTCACGTCGTCTTCGAGGGTGTTGATGTGATCGGCGATGTTGCGCAGCCGCTTCACCATCTTGCCCTCGCCCGCGCGGA
Source organism: Amycolatopsis rubida (assembly GCF_900115345.1). Classification (GTDB taxonomy): domain Bacteria; phylum Actinomycetota; class Actinomycetes; order Mycobacteriales; family Pseudonocardiaceae; genus Amycolatopsis; species Amycolatopsis rubida. Next base: position 884,432 of record NZ_FOWC01000002.1, read on the forward strand.
GCAGGCGGTTCAGCACCATCCGGTCGACCTCACTAGCTGATCATGATCGCGCCCAGGCCGTTCCCGGGCAGTAAATCGCCACGGCTGGCGCCCGTGTGCGCCGCCGCCGTCTCCCCCATCGTAGGGAACGCGGGCTGGTCCGCGCACGCACGTCGTCGCAGAAGGTCACGGAGGTGTGCACAGGTCCCGACGAAGGTCGTGCCTCGGGTCGTGCTCCGGGCACACCGGCGGCCCGCACGCGTTCGCGTGCGGGCCGCCGGTGCGGTTGTCCCGGACTGGATCAGCCCAGCCGGATCACGCCGTAGTCGAAGCCCTTTCGCCGGTAGACGACGCTCGGCCGGCCCGCCTCGGAGTCGTTGAACAGGTAGAAGTCGTGGCCGACCAGCTCCATCTCGTAGAGAGCCTGGTCCACCGTCATGGGGTCCGCGTCGTGTTGCTTCTCGCGGACGACGCGGCCGGGCTGATGGCCCAGGTCCTCGTCCTCCCAGCGCCCCTGCCGGGGAATGTCGCCCGCACTCGTCGCCGCGAAACCGTTCACCATGGGTTCGGTCGCGTCGGGTGCGTCCAGGACGGCCGTGCCCATCGCGGGCCCGGCGACGGCATCGGATCCGCCGGCCATCGACGTCGCCTCGGCGACCGACTCCGGACGGCTGCGTCCGTAATGCACGCGCCTGCGGTCGTGTGTCCGCCGGAGCCGGTTTTCCAGCTTGGTGACGGCGGAGTCGAGCGCTGCGTAGAAGTCGGCCGCGCTCGCTTCGGAGCGGACAGCCGGACCGCGGCCCTTCCCGGTGATCTCGACGCGCTGGCAGCTCTTGGCCTGCCTGCGGTTGGGCTCGTGGAAGAGTTCCACTTCGTAGCGGATGACCTTCTTGTCGTAGCGCTCAAGGCGGGCCAGCTTTTCGCTGACAAGCGCCCGGTAATGCGCGGGCACCTCCACGTTGCGGCCCTTAACGACGATGTCCATACACGACCTCCCTCGCTGAGGAAACTGCGAGCTGTTGTGTTCTCACGGCACCGGTACTGAACGGCTACTGCACGGATTCGGCGGGCTGATAAAGAATTCGCGACCGGGTCACGACGTCTCGTGGCGGTAGCGCGAACGCGGACTCAGCGGGCCGCCGGCGCCAGGGACATGGGCTGCACACCTCCCTGCCTGCGGGTATTGCTGATAGCGGAGCACGTTAGCTTCATCACGCCGTCCGCAACAGCCCCCGAGCCGGGGGATGTCACGATCCGGGAACTCGTCACGGGGCGCAGTGAATCATGCGTGCGCAGCCCGGAACCGCCGCTCGGAAGGCCGAGCGCGCGTGCCCAAGTTTCACGCGGACGGCTCAACAAAGCGGCACCTCGGACGCCGAGGGTGACCGGCCCCTCCGGCGCAGCCGCCACCTCGGTGGACTGCCCCGTCGCGGGGGTGGTTCCGGCCTTGACCCTCATGCCCGGACAACGGGCGGCGACGGCAGGAGGTTCCCTCTTGACGTCACTCGTGTAGGTGACGCCTGGCGGTAGTGGGTGCTCGAACGCGAGTGGCCTCCCTGGTGAGAAAGCGGGCGGAAGTTTTCGGGCGGACGGTTTTTGGAATCGTTCCGTTTTGGCCGGGTGCGGAGTGGACGATCGGTTTCCGCGTAACCGGATTTCGGTTTCCAGGGCCGCTGCCCCGGCGATCCGGAGCCGATCGTGGAGCGCTTCCGGTGGCACGCAAGGCTCGGATGCGCAGGCGGCCGGGACGCGGCCGGGTTTCGGACGCGGGACACGCTCTGCCTGGTAACCGGATTTCGGTTCCCGAGACCACAGAACTCGGATGCGCAGACAGCCAGGGACCCGGCCAGGTCTCGAACACGGGACACGCTCTGCCTGGTAACCCGATTCCGGTTCCCGAGACCACAGAACTCGGATGCGCAGACAGCCAGGGACCCGGCCAGGTCTCGAACGCGAGACACGCTGCCTTTCAGACTGTCGCCAGCAGGGCGAGTACCGCCACCACCGGCACGCCCGCGTTTTTCAACGCCGTGACGCATGCGGCGGACGTGGCGCCTGTGGTGATCACGTCGTCCACCACCACGACCCGCGTACCCGGCGGCGGACGGCCGGCCGCGGCGAACCGCAGCCGTCCCTCCAGATTGGCCGTCCGTTCCGCCCGGCTCAGCCCGACCGCGTCCCGTCCGCCCTTCAGCACCAGGGCAGGCGCGACATACGCCCCCGCCAGCCGAGCGGCTTCCGACGCGATTCGCTGGACGTGCGGACCTCCGCGCACCCGCGAAGCGATCCGCCGGCTCGGTGCCGGTACGAGACACCACGGACTGGCGCGAGGACCACCGGAAGGCAACGCCATCAGCCCAGCCGCCAGCACTCGGCCCAAAAACGGGGCCACGTCCCGACGGCGGCGTTCCTTGCCGGCGATCAAGGTCCGCTTGGCGACGCCCGCGTAACGAGCCAAGGCATAGGCCGGGACCAAGGTCGCCAGCGGCGCGCGAAACACCGCAGTGGGGGACCCCCACGTCGTGAAGCATCCGGCGCACACAGGCGCGCCACGGGTCGCACAGCCCGCACAGTAGGTCGGCAGGAGCAGGTTCAACAGCAGTCTCAGCAACATGACTCCGAGTGTGCACCCGAGCACCGACAGTTTTCGGCCGCGCGAACACCGGAGCCGGGAAATCACCCCGGATAGAACGGATCCGCGTTCTGCATCGAGTGCGCCTGCGGCCGCCACACCTCACCCAGCTCGGTCGCCGTCCACAGCCCTCCGGCGTCCGCGACCACGATCGGCTGGCTCGGGGCGGACGCGACCGCGCGCACCGGCGCGGTGAGGTTCGAGCTGTTGTAAGCGTCCATCCGCCGCCCGTCGATCGACAGCCGCTGGACTGGCTGCGAGGGCGAGGACGTCGCGGCCACCAGGGTGTCCGGCGTCGAGCCCCAGTCCACGTCCAGCACGTCCGTCAGCACGCCGGGCTGCAGCACCCGCGGCTCGCGCAAGGTGACCGTGTCGCTGCTGCGCACCACCGACGCCACGACCAGCTGGCCGTTCACCGTCGCGGCCACGCGGGTGCCGTCCCGGGAAAGCCGCAGGACGCCGATCGACCCCAGCGCCAGCAGGTCGTTCGCGTTGACGCTCTGGCGCAGCCAGTGGCCGTTCGGGTCGAGGACCATCCGCGCGATGATCGAATGGTCGACGACCGTCCACACCTCGTTCGACGGCCCGGCCCCGATCTGCGCCGGACGCCAGGTCGGGCGGCTCAGCGAACCGCCGCCGAGGTCGACCGTCGGCAGGTCGCGGCCGAGGTCGCCGATGCGCAGCCGCACGCGGTCGCCGTCCTGCTCGACCACCGCGAGGCGTTTGCCGTCGATCGATTGGGCCGCGCTCACCACCGGGTACGCACCGTTGCCCACCGCGCCCGCGATCGGGGCGCCGTCGCTGAGCGAGCGGACGCGGCCGCCGACCGTCATCAGGCCGTTCGGCGACGAGGAAGCGTTGTACGAGGGCAAATCGCTGCTGCGCCAGTATTCGTGGCCTGCCACGAGCGGCGCGCCGTCGGCGAGCAGCCGGATCCGGGTGGACGTGACGGTCTGCATCGACAGCACGATCTGCGCGGCGATCAGCGACCGTGTGTCCGGGCCGACGCCGGTGAGCCCGCTCAGCTGCACGGTCAGCGAGCCGTCGTCGTTGTTCTTCACGTTGTTCTCAAGCGACACCCCGTCGCCGAACAGGTTTTTCACCGCGCCGGTGAGTCCGGCGGAGGGGCCCTGAAGGATCAGGTCCATCACCCGGCCCGGCATGCCCGACTGCGGTTTCGCCGGGACGTAGCGCAGGTCCGGCGCGAAGGATCCGGAGTCGCCGGAGTAGAAGCTCACCACGACCGGGTTGTAGTTGCCGTCGAACTCGTCGTCGGTCACCAGCAGCACCGGCGGGGGCGGGCTGGAGATCCGCCATTGGCCGTCGGCCTGCTTGCGCACCTGGAAGGTCTGCTCGGCGGGGCCGCTGCTGGGGATGAACGCGGAGTCCGCGCTCAGCGTGCCGAGCACCGAACCGCGCACGGTGACCGTGCGGACGTTCGGGTCCGGCGCGGCCGACGACGGCGTGGGCGTCGTGGTGGGGCCGGTGCTGGCCGTGGGGTCGTAGACCGTGCTGAAGGTCTTGTCGATGATCGTGAACGAGCGGTTCGGCCGCCACGCGCCCCGCTGTTTGTCGTCGAGGAACGCCCGCGAGGCCGCGTTGCCCGACCGCGGATCGGCGTTGGCCTTGATGAACAGCCGCACGATGTCGAGCGGTTCGGCGTTGGCCGGCGGTTCCGGCGCGTTGTTGGCCTGCTGTGGCGCTTTTTCGACCGACACCACGACCGGCAGCGATTCCTGCGGAACGTTCGCGCAGCTCACGAGCACCAGTGCGCAGGCGAGAAGGACGAGCACTCGCCTCACTGACCGACCTCCTCCCGGTCCGGGGCCGGATCGGCGAGGATCGCCTCCGGCGCGGGGTGCAGTTCGGCGACCGACGACGGCGACAGCGTGATCTCCGAAACAGCGTCCGGCGGCGGCAGCACCAGCGGGCTGTCCGCGATCGGCACGCCTTGCCGGCGCGGCACCACGAGCCGGAAGCACGCACCGTGTCCCGGCTCGCCCCACGCGTCGAGGACGCCGCCGTGCAGCCGCGCGTCCTCCTGGCTGATCGCGAGGCCGAGCCCGGTACCGCCGGTGCGCCGGTTGCGCGACGGGTCGGCGCGCCAGAACCGGTTGAACACCAGCTCGGCCTCCCCCGCCCGCAGGCCGACGCCGTAGTCCCGGACGGTGATCGCGACCGCGGACTCGTTCACCGCGACCGTCAGCACCACCGTTTTGCCCTCGCTGTGGTCGACGGCGTTGGCCAGCAGATTGCGCAGGATCCGTTCGATGCGCCGCGCGTCCACCTCGGCGGAGGTGTCCTCGTCCGGCAACACCAGTTCGACCGCGCTGCCCGCGGTCCCGGCGAGCACCCGCACCTGCTCGACCGCGCGCGTCGCGATCGGCCGCACGTCGATGTACTCCGCCGACAGCTCCTCGACACCCGCGTCGAGCCTGCTGATCTCCAGCAGGTCGCCGAGCAGCGCCTCGAACCGGTCCAGCTCGTCGACGAGCAGCTCGGTCGAGCGGGCCAAGCCGGGCGGGAACTGCTCTCGGGAGGCGTGCAGCACGTCGGCGGCCATCCGCACGGTGGTGAGCGGGGTGCGCAGCTCGTGTGACACGTCGGAGGTGAACCGGCGCTGCAGTCCGCCGAATTCCTCGAGCTGGCGGATCTGGTTCTGGATGCTGGCCGCCATGCTGTTGTAGGACACCGCGAGTTTGGCGAGATCGTCCTCGCCCACGACGGCGAGCCGCTGGTCGAGGTCGCCGCCCGCGAACTGCTCGGCCGCCGCGACGGCTTGCCGGACCGGCCGCACCACCTGCCGGACCACCAGGTTCGTGATGCCGGCGAGCAACAGCAGCAGCACGATGCCGGCGACGAACAACGTGTTCTGCACCGTCGACACGGTGGTCTGCTCGCTGGTGAGCGGGAACAGCAAATACAGCTGCAGCGGGCTGGCCGCGGTCGCCAGCGGGGTGCCGACGATCAGGTAAGTGGTCCGGGCGCCGTTCTCGTCGACCGTGTGCTCAAGCCGCGCGAGATGGTCGGCCTCGACGAACTGGCGCAGCCGCTCCGGCACCGCGGGGAACGGCCCGACGTATACCGGGTCGGCATCCGATTGGCCGCGGCCGACGCTGGCCAGCACCGGTTCGAAGGTGCCCGCGGTGGAACCCGCGCGCGAGGAAGACGTGGTCGAGATCTTCTTGAGCGCGTTCTGCAGGCGCGTGTGCAGCGCCTCCGGGGACTCGCCGCCGATCCCGACCAGTTCGCGCGCGGCGGTGTCGGCCAGCGCCTGGGTCTGCTCGATCGCGGCGCGGCGCTTGGTGTCCAGCAGCCGTTCGGTGATCTGGTTCTGCAGGACCATGCCCAGCACGAACACCACGGCCGAGGACAGCGCGAGCGTCGAGATCGTGACGCGGAACTGCAGCGAGTGCTTCCACAGCTCGTTGAACGCCACCGCGCGGCGGCGGGCGAAAACCACGACCCGGGCCGAGAGCCGAGCCGTGGCGCGGGCGGCGGCGCGAAGCCGCCCCGCGAAACCGGTCATCGGCGGATCACGGCGGGCCGGCCTTGTACCCGACCCCGCGCACCGTCAGCACCACCTCAGGATGCTCCGGGTCCTTCTCCACCTTCGAGCGAAGGCGCTGGACGTGCACGTTCACCAGCCGGGTGTCGGCCGCGTGCCGGTAGCCCCACACCTGTTCGAGCAGCACCTCGCGGGTGAACACCTGGCGCGGCTTGCGGGCCAGCGCCACGAGCAGGTCGAACTCGAGCGGCGTCAGCGGGATCGCCTTGCCTTCGCGGGTGACCTCGTGCCCGGGAACGTCGATCGCGAGGTCACCGATGGTGAGCGATTCGGCGGGCTCGGCCTCGGTGCGGCGCATCCGGGCGCGCACGCGGGCGACGAGTTCTTTCGGCTTGAACGGCTTGACCACGTAGTCGTCGGCACCGGACTCGAGCCCGAGCACGATGTCCACGGTGTCGCTCTTGGCGGTGAGCATGACGATGGGCACGCCGGACTCGGCGCGGATCGCCTTGCACACGTCGATGCCGTTCATGCCGGGCAGCATGAGGTCGAGCAGGACGAGGTCCGGTTTCAGCTCCCGCAGCGCGGGCAGCGCCCGCGAACCGTCCGCGACCACCGCGGTGTCGAACCCCTCGCCGCGCAGGACGATGGTGAGCATCTCCGCCAGCGCCGGGTCGTCGTCGACCACCAAGACACGTGCCTTCATGACCACATGTTCGCACTACCGCCCGCACCCGTGCGCACGACCCGCGCGTTTGACCACCGGAAAGATCAAGATCACCGGCCCGGTTGGGCCATCCGGACGCCTCGGGCGTCCGGCCGCGACGGGATTCGCCCGCTCAGCCGAACAGATCGCAGCCGAACGGTTACTGTTGCGCTATGCGGAACCAGGACTCGGGAAACGCAACGGGAAGCGCGGTGCAGTCCGTCGACCGGGCGATCACGGTCCTGGAGCTGCTGGCCCGCAATGGCGAAATCGGCATCACCGAGATCGCGGGCGAGCTGGGCGTGCACAAGTCCACCGCGTCCCGGCTGCTGAGCGTGCTGGAGGCGCACGGGCTGGTCGAGCAGCTTGGCGAACGCGGCAAGTACGCGATCGGGTTCGGCGTCGTCCGGCTGGCGGGCGCCGCGACCGGCCGGATGGACCTGGCGAAGCTCGGCAGGCAGACCTGCCAGTCGCTCGCCGAGGAACTGGGCGAGACGGTCAACATCGCGATCGCCGACGACGGCGTAGCGATCAACATCAGCCAGGCCCGCGGGTCGGCGGCGATCACCACGCAGAACTGGACCGGGCAGCGCACGCCGTTGCACGCCACGTCCAGCGGCAAGGTCCTGCTCGCCGCGATGGACGACGCCGAGCGCAAGCGGATGCTCGCGCACGAACTGGAGCAGTACACGCCGCGCACCACAGTCGACCGGGACGAGCTGGCGGCCGAACTGGATCGCGTCGCCGAGGACGGCTACGCGGCCTCCTTCGAGGAGCTGGAGCTGGGCATGCACGCGGTCGCGGTGCCGGTGCGCGGCCCCGGCGGCGAGGTCGTCGCGGCGATGAGCGCGTCCGGCCCGTCCTACCGGTTGTCCAAACAGCGGATCCGGCAGATCGTCGCGCCGATGGCGGAGGCGGCCCGGGAGCTTTCCGCTCAGCTTGGCTACTTTTCCGCGTGACCCGGCGGCCGCGGCGGCTCTCTTGACAGCGCGCCCGCGATCCCGCAATTTGTGAGTTGCAGCAGACGGAACACCGATCTCCATCCGCAACGCGTCCGTTCCCCGGCGGGGCGTTCCGGCATGCCTGTCTCGTCCCGAGCCGGGCCGTCCGCGACGGCCGGCAGGCAGGAGGTACCTCGCGATGGCGGTGCGACCGCGGGTGGTTGTGCTCGGCGCCGGGCTCCTCGGTTGCGCGGTCGCCGACGAGCTGACCGAACGCGGCTGGACGGACGTCACCGTCCTCGAACCGGAACCGGCGGTCGCTTCCGCCGGGCCGGGGCTGCTCTTCCGCACGCACGCCGACCGCACGGCGTCCGAGTTCGCCAGGTACACCGCGGAGAAGTACAGCGGGCTGACCGTCGACGGCGGCTGGTGTTTCCAGCCGGTCGGGAGCCTCGAACTCGCGACCTCGCCCGAGCAGCTTTCCCGGCTGCGGCAACGGCTTGGCTGGGCGACGTCGTCCGGCGTGCGCGGCTACCTGCGCGAACCGGGCGAATGCGCCCAGCTGCACCCGCTGCTCGACTCCGCGAAGGTGTTCGGCGGCCTGCACATTCCCGGCGACGGGCTGGTCAAACCGATCCGCGCGGCGCTCGCCCAGGCTCGTCGCGCGACCGAGCGGGGCGCGAAATTCCTTACCGGGCAAGAGATTGTCGAGATCGCACGCACGGCGGGCCGGGTGACCGCGGTGGCGACCGCGACCGATCGGTTCCGCGCCGACGTGGTCATCTCGTGCACCGGAGTGCGCGGGCCGCAGTTCGGCCGCCTGGTCGATCTCGCGGTGCCGGTGGTGCCGATCGCCGTCGAGCACGCGCGGACCACCCCGCTGGCGCAGCTCGCCGGGGACAACGACCACTTCACCGAGGCGGACAAACCGATCCTGCGCGGAGCCGGGCTGTCGCTGCGCGAACACGTCGACCGGCTGGGCATCAGTGCGCTGGGTCCGGTCGAGACCGACGCCGCGTTCGCTCCGGCGGGCTTCGAGGAGTCGTGGACGGCCGCGCTCGGATTGGTGCCCGCGCTCGCCGACGCGAAGGTCGAGGAGGGCGTCCGGCAGCTGGTCCCGGGTACGCCGGACGGATTGCCGCTGCTGGGCGAACATCCGGATCTCGACGGGTTCTGGGTCGCCGAAGCGGTGGACTGCGCGTGGTCCGCCGGGGTCGCGCGGGAGCTGACGCGCTGGCTCATCGAGGGGCAAGCGCACCTCGACCTGCACTCCGTCGACCTCGCTCGGTTCGATCGGCTGCAGCTCGCGCCCGGCCGGGTGCGGGAGCGGAGTTTGGCGGCGGCGGGCCATCCGCGACCGGCGGCGGAACCGGTGCGGACCACGCCCTGCTACGAACGCGAGGTCGCGCTGGGCGCGGAGTTTCGCGAGGAAGACGGCTGGGCGCGGCCGCAGCAGTACCCCTCTGGCGGACGCGCGGAGGCAGTCGCGGCTCGCAGCCGGGTGGCGTTGTTCGATCTGACCCCGCGGCGGCGGCTGGAGATCACCGGTCGCGGCGCGCTGCCGTTCCTGCAGACGATGACCACCAACCAGCTCGACCGGCCGTCCGGCTCGGTCACCAGCACGTTGCTGCTCGGCGAAGACGGCGGGATCCGCAGCGATCTGACCGTCACCCGGCTTGGCGTGGAGCAGTTTCACGTCGCCGCGCACCATCATCGGGACGTCGCCTGGCTGCGCCGGCATCTGCCCGGCGACGGCTCGGTCCAGCTGCGCGAAACCACCGGCGGCACCTGCTGTCTCGGCTTGTGGGGGCCGCTCGCCGAACAGGTGCTGCCCGAACTGTCCACATCGGACTTTCGCGCGTGGCGGACGTACCTCGGCGACGTGCCGGTGACCGTGCTGCGCGTGTCCGACGTGGGCGAACCCGGCTGGGAGCTGCACACTGGCGCGGATCTCGGCCGGTCGCTGTGGGACGCGCTCTGGTCGGCCGGGCAGCCGTACGGGATCGTCGCGGCCGGAGAGGACGCGCTGCGCAGCCTCCGGATGGAGGAAGGCCACCGCACCTGCGGCATCGACGTGACCACCGAGCACGATCCGTACGAGGCGGGTCTCGGGTTCGCGGTGCGGATGGACAAGGGCTACTTCCTCGGCCGGGACACGCTTCTCCACCGTTCTCCCTCGAAAGTACGGCGGAAACTGGCGTGCTTGACCATCGCCAACACGCATTCGGTGATGCAGGGCCGGGAGCCGGTGTACGTCGACGGCCGTCCGGCGGGATACGTCACGAGCGGCGCGTACGGCTACACCGTCGACAAAAATCTGGCCTATGCCTGGCTTCCCGTCGAGGACACCCGGCCGCGGTCGCCAGTGGAAATCGAGCACTTCGGAAAACGGCTCGCGGCAAGGGTGACCGCGGAGCCGCTGAGGAGCAGCGAATGACGCATTACGACGTGATCGTGATCGGTCTCGGCGGAATGGGCAGCGCCGCCGCCTACCGGCTGGCACGACGAGGCCAGAAGGTGCTCGGGATCGACCAGTTCGCGCCGGTGCACAACCTCGGTTCGAGCCACGGCGGGTCGCGGATCACGCGGCAGGCGTACCTCGAAGGTCCGGACTACGTGCCGCTGCTGCTGCGCGCGCACGAGATGTGGGACGCACTCGAACGCGACTCCGGGCGGTCGCTGTTCACCCGCTGCGGCGCGGTGATGGGCGGACCGCCGGAGTCGCGCACGATCGCGGGCAGCACGCTTTCCGCGGAGAAGTTCGACATCCCGCACGAAATACTGGACGCGGCCGAGATCCGGCACCGGTTCCCCACCATCACCCCGGCCGAGGACGAGGTGGCACTCTGGGAACCGGGTGCCGGTTTCGTCTCGCCGGAGGGAAGCGTCGCCGCGCACCTGCAACTCGCCGCGCGCCACGGTGCCGAATTGCACCACGAGGAGCAGGTATTCACGTGGACCAGCACGGAAACCGGGGTGCGCGTCGGCACCGCTTCGAGCTACTACACCGCCGAGCGGCTCGTGCTGTGCCCCGGCGCTTGGGCACCCGTGCTGCTCGCGGACCTAGGCGTCGATTTCGAGGTGCGGCGCCAGGTCCAGTACTGGTTCGAACCAGCGGACGTGCAGCAGTTCACTGATCATCCGGTCTACCTTTGGGAAACCGCTGAAGGCGGCCAGTTCTACGGTTTTCCCGCGCACACCGCACAAGGCGTCAAAGTCGCCGTGCACCTTGGCGGCACGCCGTGCACCACCGACACGATCGACCGGCGGGTCCACGACGACGAGGTACGCGCGGTCGCGGACGTCGTCGGCTCCCGGATGCCGACGCTCCCGGCGGCCTTCCGCCGAGCGGCGACCTGCCTCTACACGAACACCCCGGACGAACACTTCGTGATCGCCCCGCACCCGAAGTATCCGCGAGTGGTGGTGGCGTGCGGGTTTTCCGGGCACGGGTTCAAGTTCGTGCCGGTGATGGGGGAAATCCTCGCGGACCTGGTGGTCGACGGGGAGACGCGGCACCCGATCTCGCTGTTTGACCCGGCGAGGTTCACGCCGTAGCGAAGTAGTGCTCTTCAGCCAGATCTTCAAGCAGGCCAGGGTGTTCCGGCTTCCAGTCGAGGAGTTCACGCGTGCTCGCGGCGGACGTCGGCGCGTCCGACTGCACCATCGGCGCCAGGAACGCGAAGTGCGCCGCGGCTTCCTCCGGCGCGATGGACTTCGCCGGGACGCCCAGCCGCGCGCCGATCGTCTCAGCGATCTGCCGGAGCGAGATGGCTTCGTCGCCGACGGCGTGCAGCATGGCCCCGGCCGGAGCCTTCTCCAGGGCCAGCCGGTAGAGCCGGGCCGCGTCGAGCGTGTGACCGGCGGACCAGCGGTTGGCACCCTCGCCGACATACGGGGAAACCCCGGCCGCGCGGGCGAAACGGATCATGGCCGGGACGAAACCGTGCTTGTCGAGCGAACTGTGCACCGACGGCGGCAGCCGCACGACTGCCGACCGGACACCGTGGTCAGCGAGCCCGAGCACGTAGTTCTCCGCGTCCACGCGCGGGCCGCCGGGAAGCCGGTCGGCCTCGGTGCCAGCGCGGCCGAGCCCGGCGAGCATCAGGGTTCCGGAGGTCGAGACCAGCGGTTTGCCAGTGCCGACGAGAGGTTCGCCGAGCGCCTGGAGCGCGGCGAGATCCGCGTCGACCGCGCTGGCGAACTCGCCGCTGGCCATCAGGTCGTGCTTGAACGCCAAGTGCACGACGCCGTCCGCCTCGGCGGCCGCCGCGCGCAGGCCGTCGAGATCGTCGAGGTCGCCGCGCCGCACCTGCGCACCGCGTTCGGCGAGCGCCGCGGCGGAGGCGTCCGACCGGGCGAGCCCGACCACCTCGTGTCCGGCGGAGAGCAGTTCGGGAACGAGGGCCGAGCCGACGTGGCCGCTGGCCCCGGTGACGAAAACCCGCATGGGCTGTCCTTTCACTCATGATGACACCTAGTGCCATCACAGTACGCCTGATGTCATCCGGTGTCATCACCTAGACTGGACGGCATGGGCCGCTGGGAACCGAACGCACGCCAACGCCTGGAACGGGCCGCGCTCGACCTGTTCACCGAACGCGGCTACGACCAGACCACGGTCGCCGAAATCGCCGAGCACGCCGGGCTCACGAAACGAACCTTCTTCCGCTATTTCGCCGACAAGCGCGAGGTGCTGTTCGGTGGGCAGGAGGAACTGACCCGGCTGTTCTCCGAGGGCATTGCCGGGACACCAGCGGGCGCGACGCCGCTCGAAGCGGTCGGCGGGGCGTTGGATGCCGTGGCGGCGGTTTTCACCAGCGAGCGGCTGGCTCAGGCCCGGGCGCGGCAGCCGGTCGTGGCAGCGAACAGCGAACTGCTCGAACGCGAACTGCTCAAGCGCACCAAGATGGTCCAGGCCATACACGACGCACTCGCCGCACGCGGAGTCAGCGAGCCGACCGCGCGCGTCGCGGCCGAATTGGGCTGCCTCGCGTTCGGCACGACCTTCCACCGCTGGATCGACACAAGCAACCAGCGCGAATTCGGCGCACTCGCCGACGAAGCCCTCACCGAACTGCGCACCGCAACCGCCGCCCTGGACTAAGCAAGCAAGGACTTCGCCAACATCGGCAGATCAACACCAGCCACACCGTCCAGCACACGCCACGGCGCGAGCCACGAAGCCGCGGCCAGCCCGCACCACGGCCGAATCGGGCTGCCTCGCGTTCGGCACGACCTTCCACCGCTGGATCGACACAAGCAACCAGCGCGAATTCGGCGCACTCGCCGACGAAGCCCTCACCGAACTGCGCACCGCAACCGCCGCCCTGGACTAAGCGAGCAAGGACTTCGCCAACATCGGCAGATCAACACCAGCCACACCGTCCAACACACGCCACGGCGCGAGCCACGAAGCCGCGGCCAGCTCGTCGTACACCGCGGCGCAACGCTGCTGCAGCGAATCGTCCGACTCGAAGGCGTCCCGCGCCCGCGCCGCGTCCGACTCCGCCCGGCGCACTGCCCGCTCGGCAGCGACCTCCGGGCTCACCCGCAGCAGCAGATGCGCGTCCGGCCGCGGCAACCCGAACCGCGTCACCTCGAGGTCCCAAACCCACTGCACCACAGCGCCATCCGCGTGCTCGCGCAGGCGCGCGGCCGCGTACGCGGCGTTCGAGGCGACGTAGCGATCCAGCAGGACCACGTCGTTGGCCGCGAGGAGCGCACGGATCTCCTCGGCCGCACCGCTGCGGTCGAGGGCGTAGAGCAGTGCCATTCCGTACACCGAGTCGGCGAGGTCGCCGTGCCCGCGATGCAGCGCTTCCCGCACCAGATCGGCGTGCACGCTGCGGCCGTAACGCGGGAAGGCGAGACTGCCGACGCTCGCGCCGGCGTCTTCCAGCGCAGCAGTCAGCCCCTCGGACAGCGTCCGCTTGCCCGCGCCGTCCAGACCTTCGATTACGACCAGTCGCCCCACGCCGTCGAAGATACTTGGTGGCGCGCTCAGGCCGTCTCGCGGCGCGCGCGGACGTAGCCGAAGTAACCCACCGGCACCGCGACCAGCAGCCCGGCGAGGCAGAGCAGCGGAATCCAGTCGTCGCCGTGCGGCTGCGCCGGCGTGCTCTGGCCGCCGTCCCGCGGCACCACCTCGCTGCGAGGTGCGGCCGTAAGGTGGGCGTTGCCGGTGTCAGCGGGCTGCGCCGCGCCCGCGCCCGGAGCCGACACCGGCAACGCCAGGCCCGTGAACGCCACAAGGAGCAGCAGGCGTCCGACGTGCCTTCGGCAAGTGGTCGAGGACCGCCGGACTCGCCCGGCAGTGCTCTCCACGTGATTCGGTTTCCCCAGATCCATGACGCACCTCCCGCCTAGACGTGGCCAGTGGTTGTCACAACGGTGAACTGGTCGATCACGCCGAGCAAGATGCCTGTCCCGCGACGAGGGTGTTCCGGGTCGGCGGTGGAACACGGAACGGTTACCCTTCCGTGGCCAAGCACACCAAACGGGGGCCGGACCCGTTACCGCGCGCTGCTAACGTGAACGTTCCGCGGCATTCACGCCCAGCGCACGGGCGGCGTTGAAGGGACAGCGGTGGCACGAGACGGGGATGGCCCACTGATCATGGAACCTGGCCGGCGCGGCGCGGGTGAACTGCCGCCCGAGCTCGGCGAAGCTTTGCGATCCGGAGAATTCCATCAGGCGCTGCGGCTCGCGATCGCGCATCGCGGCCTGTCGCTCGCCCGGCTGCGGGCGCATCTCGCGCTCCGCGGCGTCCACATCGGACAGTCGACGCTGAGCTACTGGCAGCGGGGACTGCGCCAGCCGGAGGTGCCGAAAGCGCTGCCGGCGGTCCGCGCGCTGGAGTCAGTGCTGCAGTTGCCCGCGGACTCGCTCGTGGTGCTCATCGGCCCGCGCACGGCGCGCCCGCGCGGGCACCAGGCCGCGGCGTCGTTCCACGACCTGCGCTCGGGCGAGATGGGCGCGATCGTCGAACAGCTGATGAGCGACCTCGGCGCGCCGCCGACGTCGCGACAGTCGAACTCCGATCTGGAAATGCTGTCGGTGCACGACCAGATCACCATCGACGAGCAAAAACATCAGGTTAAATTTCGCACCCGGCTGGTCACCCGCGCGCGGCGGCACGGACCGGACCGGTACGTGGCGGTCTACAACGGCGACCCCGGCTGCCGGATCGACGACGTCGAACTGATCACCGCGGAAGGCTGCCGCGTCGGGCGCATCCGCAGGCATCCGGCGCGCGAGACGATGGCGACGGAACTGCTTTTCGACCGGAAGCTCGCCGAGGGCGAGATCCACGTTTTCTGCTTCGAAATCCACGACAATTCCGCCGTGACGTTCCCCGGGTACTACCGGATGCTGCGCGACCAATGCGCGAGCTATCTGCTGCAACTGCAGTTCGCGCCGACCGCGATGCCCGCCCGGATCACCCGCGAAGTCCGCGCCCGCGACGACGCCCTGCCCGTCGAGGCGGAGGAGTTGCCGTGCGACACCGGCGGCGTGACGAGCGGGTATTTCCGCGACACCGGACCAGGGCTGGCCGGCATCGCGGTGGAATGGAACTGAGCTGCCGTCGTGAGTGTTGGCGCCGGTTCTAACCGGCGGCAACACTCACGACCGTGCCCTTGGTGATCCGCACCAGTTCGTCGAACGTCGTCGGGAAGACAGCGTTCGGCGTGCCGGCCGCGGCCCACACCTCGGCGTACTGCCGCAACGCCTCGTCGACCACCGTCTCCAGCGGAGCCGGATGCCCGACTGGCGACACCCCGCCGATCACCTGTCCCGTGGCGGCCCGCACCTCGTCCGGCTTGGCCCGGCGGATCCGGCGACGCCCGAGCCGCGCGGCGAGCGCCTCGACATCCACCCGGTGCGCACCACTGGTCAGGACCAGCAGCGGAGCGTCGTCGGCCATGAAGACCAGGCTGTTCGCGATCGCGCCGACCGGACAGCCCAGCGCGTCCGCCGCTTCGGCCGCCGTCCGCGTGGACTGCGGGAGAGTCCGCGCCCGGCCTTCGACGCCTGCCGCGTCGAGCGCTTCCTGCACGTTGTGCACTGCCGACATTCGCACACCTCCAGATGTTCTGTAAACAGAACACTAGACTAGGCCGAGTGTCGACGTCACCCGCCCCGGACGGCCGCGCCCTCGCCGCAGCGGTCGGTACCCGCATCCGCACGCTGCGCACCCGCGCGGGCGTCGGCCTGACCACGCTCGCCGCCGACAGCGGCCTCGGCAAGGGAACGCTGTCGGAACTGGAAAACGGCCGCCGCAACCCGACGCTGGACACGCTGTTCGCTATCGCCACAGCGCTGTCGATCCCGTTGAGCGACTTGCTCTTCGGCGACGACGGGGTAGCCGAAGCCCACGGCGACAGCGTGGCCGCGACCCTGCTCGGCCGATGGGAGGACGCGGACGGCGTGACCGAGGTGTACCGGCTGACGATCCATGAGCGGGTTCAGGTGTCGCATCCGCACAGCCCTGGAGTGCGGGAGGTGCTGACGGTGCTCACCGGGACAGCGGAGGTGGGGCCGGTCGACGCGCCGGTGACGGTTTCCGCGGCGGGGACGCATACGTTTATCGCGGAAACGGACCATGTTTATCGCGGAATCGGCGGGCCGGCCACTGCGGTGCTGACGATGCGGTATCCGCGTTAGCGGACGAGGAGCCCGTTGGCAGTGCCGGGTTCACCACCGGTGAGATCGCCGGTTTCCCTCATCACGACCGCGCGGTGAAACGCGTCGAGCGCGCGGAGAAAATAGTTTTCGGCGAACGGCTCATCGCATCGAACTGATCGAGAAACTCCCGCGCATCCGGGATGCGCCCGGATCGCTTGGCCGCCGCCATCGCGCTCGCGGACTCGATCCGGGTCAGCTCATTGGCGAGAACCCGGTTCCCGCAGGTCGCGCAACTCAGCATGCTCAGGCTCACCGGCGAAGAACACCCCGGCGACCAGCCGAGCGCCTCACTGCACGACGCGCCTCATCCAGCCGAACGCCGCTCCAGTTCGTCAAGGCCGACCGGCTCCCGTTCAGGCTCGAAGGTGATCAGCTTGCCCTCCGCGAGCAGCCGAGCCTTCCATGCCTCCAGCGTCGCTCAGCCTCGGCCCCGGCCTTCAGCCGAGCGTGCAGCTCGTCGTCGACGCGAGTGATCAATCGCAGACAAAAGCCGCCCCGAAACGCATTCCGGGGCGGCTTCAGCGTCAGCGATCAGTAACGATAGTGCTCCGACTTGAACGGGCCCTCGACGTCCACGTCGATGTATTCCGCCTGTTCCTTCGAAAGCTTCGTCAGCTCGCCGCCCAGCGCCTCAAGGTGGATCCGCGCGACCTTTTCGTCCAGCTTCTTCGGAAGCCGGTAGACCTCCTTGTCGTACTCCTCGGTCTTGGTGAAGAGTTCGACCTGCGCGATGACCTGGTTCGCGAAGCTGTTCGACATCACGAAGCTCGGGTGCCCGGTCGCGTTGCCCAGGTTCAGCAGCCGGCCCTCGGAAAGCACGAGAATGCTCTTGCCGTCCGGGAACACCCACTCGTCGACCTGCGGCTTGATGTTCACGCGCCGCACGCCGGGGTAACGGGCGAGGCCGGCCATGTCGAGTTCGTTGTCGAAGTGGCCGATGTTGCCGACAATCGCCTGGTGCTTCATCCGCGCCATGTGCTCGACCATCACCACGTTCTTGTTGCCGGTGGTGGTCACGTAGATGTCGCCCTCGTCCAGCACTGTTTCCAGGCGCTTGACCTCGTAGCCGTCCATCATCGCCTGCAGCGCGCAGATCGGGTCGATCTCGGTGATGATCACCCGGGCGCCCTGACCGCGCAGCGATTCCGCGGCGCCCTTGCCGACGTCGCCGTAGCCGCAGACCACCGCGACCTTGCCGCCGATCAGCACGTCGGTGCCGCGGTTGATGCCGTCGATCAGCGAGTGGCGGATGCCGTAGCGGTTGTCGAACTTCGACTTCGTCACCGAGTCGTTGACGTTGATCGCCGGGAACAGCAGCTCGCCCGCGGCCGCCAGCTGGTACAGCCGCAGCACGCCGGTGGTGGTCTCCTCGGTGACGCCCTTGACGCTCTGCCCGATGGCGGTCCACTTGCCCTTGTCCGCCGCGAGCGACGCGCGCAGCAGCTCCAGGAAGACCTTCCACTCCTCGGGGTCCTCGTCCTCGGCGGACGGAACCACGCCTGCCTTCTCGTACTCGGTGCCCTTGTGCACCAGCATGGTGGCGTCGCCGCCGTCGTCGAGGATCATGTTCGGGCCTTCGCCCTCCCACGTGAGCATCCGCTCAGTACACCACCAGTACTCTTCGAGCGTTTCGCCCTTCCACGCGAACACCGGGACGCCCTTGGGCTCCTCGGGCGTGCCGTGCGGTCCGACGACGACCGCGGCCGCGGCGTGGTCCTGGGTGGAGAAAATGTTGCACGAAGCCCAGCGCACCTCAGCGCCGAGCGCCACCAGCGTCTCGATCAGCACCGCGGTCTGCACGGTCATGTGCAGCGAACCGGCGATTCGCGCCCCGCGCAGCGGGTAGACCTCAGCGTATTCACGACGCAGCGCCATCAGGCCGGGCATCTCGTGCTCGGCGAGCCGGATCTCCTTCCGGCCGAACTCGGCGGCCTCGAGATCGGCGACGGCGAATTCGATGCCGCCCCGGGTGTCGTGCCGCTTGACAACGCTTTCGGGGGTCATAGTGCGGTTCCTCCAAGGTTTGATGGCACCTGAACAGTACCGTTGTCGGCTCGACCCTGACTCGAACGGATGAGGAGAGAATCACCGTGCCCGCCCCGCTCCCCGGCCCTGACACCCGCATCGTCGAAATGAGGGTGTCCGGACTCGTGGGCACGAGCGGCGAGACGCTCCTCGACACGGTCCAGACCGTCGACGTCGCCGGCGACGAACTCGGCCGCGTGGTGCGCCCGGCCGACCGGCTGCGGCGCCCGGCTCCCGGTCCGGTGGTACCCGCGCTCGGCCGGTCGATCCCGCGCACCGTCGAAGGCTACCTGTGGAGCGGCATGACCTCCGGCGGCGTCGCGAAGGCCGCCTGGGCGCTGCTGTTCCCGTTCTCGCTGGCGAACGTCGCGTTCTGGATGCTGCCGCCGGTCCACCGCGGCCGCTGGCTCGGCGGCCTGTGCCGCGGCCTGCTGCGGATCGCCTCGGTGCTGCTCACCATGCTGCTGGTCAGCCAGGTCGCGGCCGCGGTACTGGACCTCGTCGCCGCCCAATGCCTCGCCCCCGGACGCGCCTGCCTCACCTGGGTGACCCCGGAGCTGCGCGAGGGACCGCTGCGGATCGGCATCGGCGTAGCGCTGCTCTTGGCCCTGGTCTACGCCCTGCACCGGATCTCGGCGACGAACTGGCGCGTCCGCCCGCCCGGACATCCCGGCCGCAAAGGCGTCCCGATGCGGTTGCGCGCCGATCCGGAAGCGCCCGGAATGTCCGCGACGCACGCCGTTGCCGCACTCGCCTGCATCGCCTTGCTTTTGCTGGGCGGACCATTCCACGTGCCCACGAAAATCCCGCAATTGATCGCGTGGATTTGCACCCTCGCCCTGGTCCTCGCGGTTTTGCTCGGCGGCGCGATCGGCAGCGACACCGGCGCCATCGCACGCCGAAGCTTGCTCACCTTCGCGACGCTGCTGGTCATCTACGCCACCGTGCTGGCCGCGCCAGTCGACAACCGGTTGCCCGGCGTCGACAACACCGTCGAAGGACTCGGCGGCTCTCTGCTCGTGGTGACCGTGCTGTTCGCACTCGCGCTGATCCCGTCGGCGCTGCTGGCCCGCCCCGCCTGGCGCGACCGCCCGCGCCGGCTCCGCCCGTGGCTGGGCGGCTGGGCAGCGGCCCCGGTACTCGCCCTCGCGGGCCTCCTCGGCGGCGGTTTCGGCGCCGGACTGGCGATCGCTGTCCGAAAACTGCTCCGCGAGGAAAACCTGGCCCTGCCCACGACATACGACCTGGTCACCGTCCTGTGGGGCGGCGGACTCGGCCTGATGGCCCTGCTCGCCATCGCCGGGTACGCCATCGCCGTCCCCCTGCGCCGCCGCCGACGCGGCATCCCGCCCATCGTCGAACTGATGGAACACGACGAACAACAGGAACAAGACGCCGCCCGAGCCTGGGCACGCTCGGCCTGGGAACGCCGCCACCTGCACCATCTGGCCGTGATCGTCGCACTGGGTCTCTGCGTCGGCGCGATCGCACTGCTGGTCGTACGCTTCGGCTTCACCCTGCAACCAGGCTGGTTCACCACCGTCTCGGCGATCGGCGTATTCGCGCTAGGCGCGCTGGCCGCCGGTCTGCTGCGAGTGGTCTACTCCGCGGCACGCTCCCCACAACGAAGCCGCCACCTGGGCGCGCTGGCGGATCTGGTCTCGTTCTGGCCGCGCGCCGCGCACCCCGGCGTACCCCCTTGCTACGCGCTCAAGGTCGTTCCCGAACTGGCCGCACGGGTCAAGGAACACCTCGCCGAACCCGGCACCCGAGTCGTCCTGTCCGGCCTGAACCTTGGCAGCATCCTCACCGTGCTCACCGCAGCTCAACTCAGCGCCGAACTCCCCCCGGACGAACGCGACCGACTCGGCCTCCTCACCGCGGGCTCCCCCTTGCAATGGGGCTACCAGCGCGCTTTCCCCGCAGTCCTGCCCCAGGACTCACTGGCCGACTTGTTCTCGTCGCTGGACGGCCGCTGGCGCGCACTGTGCCGAGGCACCGACATCTTCGGCGGCGGCGTAACCACCTGGCGCCACCAAACGAGCAACGGCCACCTGCTGGGCGAGGGCTACCTCCCCGAAGGCAAATGGGGCGCACTGGAAACCACCCCAGACGACGCGGGAGTCCTCATCCTCGGCGGCGACCATTGGGTCCCCGACCCCCTGCGAGCCCCCGACGGCCGCAGCCGCTGGGCCCCCGGAGTCCTCAAACACACCGAGTATTTGGCCGACCCGGAGTGGGACAACGCGGTCGCGATGGCCGCGGGCCTAGGCCGCCCCAAAACCCTGGGCGAACAAGGCTCCCTGTTCGGCGACCTCCCTCGCCCCCGCTAACTCCCCCGGGAGGTCCGTGAGGGCCACCCTCACAGCCGCTGATTCCCTCACGACCAGCCACCACCACCGCCGCCCGCCCGCTGAGAGCGCCCCACTCGCGAAACCGCGGCCGGTGCACCCACACCACCCCCGCGCTCCGATCCGGAGCCGCAATGCGGACGGCGGGTGCTTGTCAAGGCATCCTTCCCGCCTTGACAAGCACCCGCCGTCCGTCAGCACGATCGGGCTTCGGGGTGCCCCAAACCAGACCGGGCGCAATGTCGCGGCCAGGCGACGAGCCGAACCCCTACCGCGATCAGTTAGTCCCGCGACGACGCAGCTTCAGCAGCACCAGCAGACCGCCGCCGCCGACAATCAACACCCCGCCGACCCAAAACAGCCAAGCGTTGTCGAACCCGGTGTTAGCCAACCCGCCACCGGTCCCGTTCTGGTTCCCAGCAGGCACAACAGCCGGAGCACTAGTCGTAGTCGGCGCGACAGTCACACTGGACGGAGCCGAAGTGGGCGAAGCGGACGGCGCGGGGGAAGTCGGCTCAGACGGCGAAGTAGGCGTCTCGGAAACCGGCGGCTTAGTCGGCGCGGTCTTCACGCCACAGGCGAACCACCGATCGATCTTGGGCTGCGACCCGTCATGGTTGTGCGGCGCGACCAGGTCCTTCCAAGGCGCGACCTCGGGCAGCTTCTTCTTCCCCGGCACATAAACCGCGTGCCCGTCGTCGCCACCCACGACCACGATGGCCTCGACCGTGACCCCCTCGGCAGCCTCGGTGATCGTCAGCGTCTTCTCGCCGGCCCCGCCGGTGAACTTCACCTCACCCTGGTCCAGCGTCTTACCGCTGACCCCTTCGACCTTGCTGCAGTCAGTGATCTTCGTACCCGGAACCGGGTGCCCGCGGTCGTCGCCGGTGGTGCAAGCAAGCGCCGACGTCGCGGTGCCGAGCAGGGCAAGTCCAGCGACCGCGGCGACCGCGAACCCGGCGCGAAGTTTGGTGGGGATAGGCATGGAGTTACTCCTCGAAGGAAATTCCGAACGGGGGAAAGCGCATGCGGAAAACCACGACCCTCCGGAGGAACCCCGACCACTGTTCGCGCGAATTACCCGAGAGTGATTAACCCGTCAGAGGGAAGACGACGCGGAGAGTATCGCACTCGCAGTGGCCCGATCGCCCTGGGTTCGCGTCGCCGCCCGAACCGAAATCCGCGAGTTGCGCGCCCGTGCCCGCCCATGCGAAACGGCCCGCCGCCCACACTGGGCGACGGGCCGCTGAGCAGCGAAAACAGGTCAGTCGGCAACCGGCGGCGGTGGCTCGGAAACCGCCCCGCCCTGTTCGACGCCCGACTGCCGCTTCCCCAGCAGTGAATGCCGGCGGCTGTAGGCGAAGTAGATGACCACGCCGATCACCATCCAGGCGACGAACCGCAGCCAGGTCAGCACGGTCAGGTTCAGCATCAGCCACAGGCACGCCAGGATCGCCAGCGGCGCGATGACCCACACGCCCGGCACGCGGAACGCGCGGGTGAGGTCGGGGCGGGTCTTGCGCAGGATCAGCACGCCCGCGGACACGAGGATGAACGCGAACAGCGTGCCGACGTTGACCATTTCCTCAAGCTTGTCGGCCGGGAAGAACGTCGCGCCTGCCGCGACCAGGGCACCGACCACGAGCGTCGCGCGCTTCGGCGTCCCGCGATCGCTCGTCTTGGCCAGCGAACGCGGCATGAGACCGTCGCGGGACATCGCGAAGATGATCCGCACCTGGCCGAGCATCAGGACCATGACGACGGTGGTCAGCCCGGCCAGCGCACCGACGGAGATGACGTTCGCGGCCCAGTCGACGCCGTTCGCGGAGAACGCGGTGGCGAGCGTCTTGTGGCTGCCGTCGCCCGCCGAGGTCGACAGGTCGGTGTAGGGCACCATGCCGACGACCACGAGCGACACCGCGACGTACAGGACGGTCACGATCGCCAGCGAGCCGAAAATGCCGCGCGGCACGGCCTTCTGCGGGTTGCGGGTCTCCTCCGCGGTGGTCGCGACGATGTCGAAGCCGATGAACGCGAAGAACACGATCGACGCGCCGGCCAGCAGGCCGAAGATGCCGAAGGAGCTGCTGCCGCCGCCGGCGAGGAGCGAGAACAGCGACTGGTCGACGCCGCTTTCGCCGGCGCCCGCCGGTTTGCCCTCGGGAATGAAAGGCGTGTAGTTGCTCGACTTGATGTAGAAAATGCCGAGGATGACCACGAACAGCACGACGGCGACCTTGATGCCGGTGATCACCATCGAGAACCGCGACGACAGCTTCGTGCCGATCACCAGCAGCGTCACCAGGACCACCACCACGATCAGCGCGCCCCAGTCGAAACCGAATCCGCCGCCGAGATCGATCGACGTCTTGGTGCCCTTGCCGAAGATGTACTCCAGCACCGTCTGCAGATAAGACGACCAGCCCTTGGCGACCGCGGCGGCGCCGACAGCCAGCTCCAGGATCAGGTCCCAGCCGATGATCCACGCCATGAACTCGCCGAAGGTGGCGTAGGAGAACGTGTACGCGCTGCCCGCGACCGGGACGGTGGAAGCGAATTCGGCGTAGCACAACGCGGCGAGCGCACAGGCGATCGCCGCGATCACGAACGCGACGGACACCGACGGACCGGCGAAGTCCCCTGCCGTGCGCGCGGTGAGCGTGAAGATGCCAGCACCGATGACCACCGCGACGCCGAAGACCGTGAGGTCCCACGCGCCCAGGTTCCTGCGGAGTTTCGTCTCCGGTTCATCGGTGTCCGAAATGGACTGCTCGATTGACTTAGTGCGCCACAACCCAGTGCCGGGCAACGTTGACCTCCTGCGGTGACCTTCGTGGGGACCGGGCGCCACCCTAGCCTGTCAGTTGGGCGCCAGCTGTCCGGACAGTCAGCGCGCCTCGCGGTCGAGGTCGGGCTCCAGGTAAATCAGTGTCGCGACGGGAACCTTCGCGCGCACACGGGCCTCGGCGTCGTCGATCGCGCCGGCGACCGCGGCGGTGTCGAGACCGGGCACGAGCGCGAGCTTCGCGGCGATCAGCAGCTCGTCCGGGCCGAGGTACTGGGTGCGGATGTGGATGACGCGCTCGACCTTGCCCGCGGCCAGCTCGTCCACGATGGTCGCGAGATCGGTTTCGGTCGCGCCCTCACCGATCAGCAGGCTCTTCATCTCGACGATCAGGATGATCGCGATGACGCCGAGCAGCACCCCGATGAAGACCGTGCCGATGCCGTCGAACACCGGGTTTCCGGTCAGCACCGACAGCCCGACGCCGAGCAACGCGAACACGAGGCCGAGCAGCGCGCCGGAATCCTCCAGCAGCACGACCGGCAGCTCGGGTTCCTTGGCCTGGCGGATGAACCGCCACCAGCTCGCATTGCCCTTGATCTTGCGCGATTCGCCCATCGCGGTGCGGAAGCTGTAGCCCTCAAGGCAGATCGCGACGAGCAGAATGACCACCGCGACGACCGGCGTCTCCAGCGGCTGCGGCTCGATGATCTTGTGAATGCCCTCGTAGAGCGCGAACGCCGCGCCGAGGGTGAAGAGCATGAGCGCGACGATGAACGAGTAGAAGTACCGCTCGCGGCCGAACCCGAACGGATGCTCCCGGGTGGCGCGCCGCTTCGAGGTCTTCTGCCCGAGCAGCAGCAACCCCTGGTTCGACGTGTCGGCCAGCGAGTGCACCGCCTCCGCCAGCATCGACGACGACCCGGTGACCAGGAAGCCGGCGAACTTGGCCACCGCGATCCCGGCATTGGCGGCGAGCGCCGCGATGATCGCCTTGGTTCCCCCGCCAGCTGACACTTCCCGCTCCCTGCTCCGCGCCCGAATTGCCCGGTGGGAGCCTAGAGGAGCCTTGGCGGCGGGGAGCGCGGGGCCGTCACCCTGTTTGCCCGTTCTCCCCCACGTATCCGATCAGATACCTCTGCGGTGGTATCCTATCGGATACCTGGCGGCCGCGAGGAGGGCGACGATGCGCACAGCCGAACTGCTCACGACAGCACGCAGGGCAGCGGAGCTGAGCCAGCAGGAGCTGGCCCAGCGAGCAGGTACTTCGCGCCCCACCTTGTCCGCGTACGAGAGGGGCAAGAAGTCGCCCACTGTCGACACGGTCATCCGCCTGCTCGCCGGGGCGGGCTTCACGCTTGCCCTTGAGCCGCAGTTCCTTTTCCACGAACACACGACCAGCGGCCGTTCGATTTCAGTACCCGCCAGCTTGCCCCGGCTGCCCCTCGCGAAAGCCTTCGCGACGGTTGTCCTGCCGATCGAACTCGACTGGGCAGAACCGGAACGCCGCTTCGACCTCGCCGCACGCGCGGAACGGGCCAGGGTCTACGAGATCGTGCTGAGGGAAGGAGCGAGCGAACACATCGCGGAATACATCGATGGCGCACTGCTGGTCGACCTGTGGGACGAACTGGTCCTGCCGCGGGGTGTGCGGGCTGCCTGGGCTCCGCTCATCGAGAGCGTCCGGCCGGCAACTACGTCGTGACCGCGCCAGTGGGGGGGGCGGCGCTGCTGGCGCAACAGTCGAGGGCCGGCCGACGCAGGATCTCGACTTCTTCGCAAGCCCAGAGCACGGTGGTCGCACTTTTCGACCGTGCCGAAGCACGCGACTTCACCGACGTCTACGGGCTGTCCGCCACTTACTCAACAGGATCAGGGCTTCGATACCTCGGTGTTCGCGCAGATGCTCGGCTTCCTGTCCCGCTTCGGAAATCGGGAGCTGCCCCTCGCCCTCGACGAGGTCCCTGCGCTGCGCCGCTGAACGTCTGAAGTCAGATCACAGCTCGCAGGCCCCGGCTGTAGCCCGAAACAGCTGCGACCGCTCCCCGCCCCACGGCCGTACCCGCACCGCAGGATCCGCGGCAGGCAGCCACACCGACTGCCCCCGCCGCAATTCCACCTGTTCCCCGTCCGAAGCGAGCACCAGAAGATCTCCCTCGGTGCACAACAGGATCTGCGGCCCAGCCGAGTCGACCTCGATCTCGGCGTCGTCCCCCGCCGGCCATTCCATTCGGGACAGTTCGAATTCCGGGGCGTCGGTGTGGTACACCGCCATCCGCTGGCCGGCGCATTCTCCGTGCTGCACCGGCATTTCCCCGCACGCGAAGTCGACCACGCGCAGCAGTTCCGGCACGTCCACGTGCTTCGGGGTGAGGCCGCAGCGCAGGATGTTGTCCGAGTTCGCCAGGATCTCCACCGCGGTGCCGTGCAGGTACAGGTGCAGGTTTCCGGCAGGCAGGTAGATCGCCTCGCCCGCGCGCAGGGTCAGGCGGTTGAGCAGCAGCGCGGCCAGCACGCCGGCGTCGCGCGGGTGGGTCTCGCCCAGTTCCAGGATCGTGCGGCATTCGGTCGCGAACTCGCCGTGGTCCTGGACGTGCCGGACGCACGCGTCGAGCACCTCCGGCAGCAGTTCGTCCAGTGCGGACTGCGGCAGCGTGATCCAGGTGGTGAACAGCGCACGCAGGCCCGCCGGATCCGGTTGGGCTTCCAGCAGGCCGGTGTACTTGCCCAGCCCGGGCGTCTCGATCGCCTTCAGCAGCTTGACCGTGCGGTTCGGGTCGCGGAACCCGGCGAGCGCGTGGAACTCCGTCAGCGCGCAGACCAGCTCCGGCTTCGCCGTGGGGTCCGGGTAATTCCGGTTCGCGGCGTCGCGCGGGATGCCCAGCTTCTCCTCGCGGGCGTGTCCCTCGGCCGCCTGC
This sequence comes from Amycolatopsis rubida, assembly GCF_900115345.1. GTDB lineage: Bacteria > Actinomycetota > Actinomycetes > Mycobacteriales > Pseudonocardiaceae > Amycolatopsis > Amycolatopsis rubida. The sequence goes on from NZ_FOWC01000002.1 coordinate 910,965, forward strand.
GCCGCCGACGGATGCGCCTGCATCGACAGCGGTTCTTCCGCGGCGAGGATCTTCAGCAGGAACGGCAGCCGGTTGCCCCAGCGCCGCGCGCAATCCTCGCCGAGCTGGCCGACCGGATCGGCGTCGACGAGTTCGAGCAGGCTCAGTTCGGCGCCGTCCGGGCCGAGCACGTGCGACGGGTCCCCTGGGTGCGCTCCCATCCACAGCTCGGCCTCGGGGTGCGGCGCCGGCACCGGGCGTCCCTGCAACTGCGGGATCGCCGTTCGCGATCCCCAGGCGTAGGGCCGTACGGCGTTGCGCAACAGCTCCACTGTCAACTCCCCATCCTTCCCGTCGGCACTGGGCCGACGCACGCGGCGGCGGAACCGCCTGCCCGCGTTCCCCCCTGCTCCCTCAGGCGGAGGCCGGTTCGTATCTCCCGGCCCCGCCGATGCTGCCCGCCGCCAGCCCCAGGTACACCGCGGCCAGCTCGAACCGCAGCGCCAGCACCGCGGCGCGGACGATCTCGTCGGCCTCGATCTCCTCGGCTGGCGCGATCAGGTCCGCACCCGGCAGGAACTCCTCGGCTTGGTACCGGGCCGCCTCGGCGGCCGGGCCGGTCCGCACCGACAGCAGCAGCACCCGCGTCGCGACGCCACCGGCGGAGTCGTCCGGGTCGGCGAAAATGTCTCGTTCCACGCCGTTCGATTGTGCGACGCGGCGCAACGCCGGGCGGGCCAGCGCCTGCCGGTAGTCCTCCACGTCGCACACCAGCGCGGCGTGCGCGGCGAACGCGTGCGCCGCGTGCTCGCCGACCGCCACCGCGACCGGGTCGAGCCCCCACAGCAGCGGCACCCGGTCCGCGACCCGCAGCGCGAGCGCCTTCGCCGGGTTGGCGAACGACTCGCGGGCCAGGTAGTCCTTCTCCGCTTCGAGGTCGAGCTGGTCGGCGAGCGCCTGCACGTCCGCGACCAGCAGGCCAAGCGCGTTCGCGGTGAGCAGCCCGGCGGCCAGCCCGCGCGGGAACGCCAGCTCCGGCGGCACCGGCACGCGCGGCACGAGCAGCACGCCCTTGCCCGCCACCGACGCCGCGACCGGCCCCTCCGCGGGCCCGGACAGCACCACCGACGCACCGAACCGGGCGGCGCGCTCCAGCGAAGCGGCCAGCTCGCGGTCGCCCGCGTCGTCGGTGTGCGCGAACACCACGTCGAGCGCGCCGATCCAGGCCGGAACCGATTCGGTCACCACGACCGGCACCGGGCACGACGGCGTGAGCAGCGCGGCCAGCAGCCGGGTGAGCGTGCGGCTCACCCCCGGCCGGTCGATGAGCACCAGCGAACGCGGCCGCCCGACGTCCAGCCGTTCGCTCAGCTCCAGTTCGGCCGCCGCCTCGGCGGTGGCCCGCACCTGCGCGCCCGCCATCGCGGCAGCGCGCAGCAACCCCGCGCGGTCGGCGTCGGCCAGCCGCGCGGAGTCGTCGAGCAGGGAATCGTCAAGCATGGTCAAGCACTGTCGCCATGGTCAGCGGCCGAACCGGGCAGCGTCGCCTCGTCGAGCAGCAGCACCGGGATGCCGTCGCGCACCGGGTACACCCGGCCGCATTCGGTGCAGGTCAGCGCTTCGGCCTCGGCGTCGTCCGGCGTGCCGGGACGCAGCGGCGCGTGATCCGGTGACGGGCACGCGAGGATCTCCAGCAGCTGTGCGTCAAGCGTGATGGCCATAGTTCCTCCATACCACGCGTCGTTGGGGTGTTGAGGGCGCCTTCCGGACACAATCCGGCGCCAGCCGGTCAGGCCCGGACAATGGCCAGCACCTCGGCGGTGAGCGCCTCGACCGCGGCCCGGTCGGCGGCCTCCACGTTGAGCCGCAGCAGCGGTTCGGTGTTGGAGGGGCGCAGGTTGAACCACGCGCCGCCGGGCAGCTGCACGGTGAGCCCGTCCAGCTCGTCGATCTCGACGCCGGACTTGCCCGCGTACGCGTCCTTCACCGCGAGCATCCGCGCGACCTGGTCGCCGACCGTCGAGTTGATCTCGCCGGACGCCGCGTAGCGCGAGAAGTCCTGGGTGAGCGTGGACAGCGGCCCGTTCTGCTCGCCGAGCGCGGCGAGCACGTGCAGCGCGGCCAGCATGCCGGTGTCGGCGCGCCAGAAGTCGCGGAAGTAGTAGTGCGCGGAGTGCTCGCCGCCGAAAATCGCCCCGGTACGGGCCATCTCGGCCTTGATGAAGGAGTGCCCGACCCGCGTGCGCACCGGCTTGCCGCCGTGCTCGGCGACGATCTCCGGCACGCCCTTCGACGTGATCAGGTTGTGGATCACCGTTCCGCCCGGCTCCTTGGCCAGCTCGCGCACCGCGACCAGCGCGGTGATCGCGCTCGGCGAGACCGGCTCGCCGCGCTCGTCGACGACGAAGCAGCGGTCCGCGTCGCCGTCGAATGCCAGCCCGGCGTCCGCGCCGACCTCGCGCACCTTGGCTTGCAGGTCGACGATGTTGGCCGGGTCGAGCGGGTTGGCCTCGTGGTTCGGGAAGGTGCCGTCGAGCTCGAAGTACATCGGCACGATCTCGATCGGCAGTCCCTCGAACACGGTCGGGACGGTGTGCCCGCCCATGCCGTTGCCCGCGTCGACCACGACCTTGAGCAGCCGCGAGCCGGAGAGGTCGACGAGGTTGCGCAGGTAAGCGGCGTAGTCGCTGAGGACATCGCGCTCGGAGACGGTGCCGCGCTGGCCTTCGAAGGCGGGAACGCCCTGCTCGACGGTGTCGCGGATCTCCGCGAGGCCGGTGTCCTGCCCGACCGGCGAGGCTCCGGCGCGGCACATCTTGATGCCGTTGTACTTCGCGGGGTTGTGGCTCGCGGTGAACATCGCGCCGGGCAGGTTGAGCGAGCCGGAGGCGAAGTAGAGCTGGTCGGTGCTGGCCAGGCCGATCGTCACCACGTCGAGGCCCTGGGAGGTCACCCCGTCGGCGAACGCCGCGGACAGCTCCGGCGACGAATCGCGCATGTCGTGGCCGATCACCACGGCCGGTGCCTCGGGTTTGATGAGCAGCGCGAACGCGGCCCCGAAGTCCCGGACGAGGGCGGCGTCGAGCTGTTCGCCGACCACGCCGCGAATGTCGTAGGCCTTCACGATGCCCGAAAGGTCTGGCACGCCTTCTCCCCGCCGCTAGTTCCGTGGCGACGCCACTCGCGCCGCGGGCGAAAGCCTACCGGTCGGGAGGATGGCTCAGGCGCGCCCCGGGAGGACGCGCAGATGGCCGCGCCTGCCGGAGGGCCCTTCGGGCTCGGGCTGCACGGACGGGACGTCAGAGCGACCGGCCTCGCGAACCGCCTCGGCCAGCGCGGTCAGCTCGTCGGCGGACTGCTCCGGAGCCGCGAAGGCCCCCTCGTGGCGGACGACTTCCCAGCCCTTCGGGACGGTCAGCCGCAGCGCGTGGGCCTCGCAGAGGTCGTAGGAATGCGGTTCGGAAGCGGTGGCCAGCGGTCCGACGACCGCGGTCGAGTCCTGGTAGGCATACGTGAGCGTGGCGACAGCGGGTTCGAGGCAACCCGTTCGCGAACATTTCCGTACGCTCCGCACGATCGGAAACGATAGCGCGTCGCCGCAAGTGAAGTACCGGCGACACGCGCGTTGTCCTGGCGACCGCATAGACTTGGACGGTGGCGACGGCTCGTGACTACCGACAACGGCAGCGAATGCGACGGGACCGGCACGGCCGGGGCCTGCGCGGGACGCTCTATCCAGCGTCCCTGCCCGCAGCAGCGAGCCGCGCGGAGCGCTTCGACGCGCTGGTGCTGGACGCCCTGGAGCCCATCGAGGCCCGCTGGCGACACGAACTGACGAAACTGGACGTAGCGGTAGACGACGTCCCCGAAGTCCGCATGGACGGCCGAGCCCCCGCAGACGGAGTGCTGCACGACGGCGCAGTCCCCCTGTCCCGCCTGGTCCCAGCCGGCGTCGACCGAACCGGCCTGCCCACCCGAGCCCGCATCGTGCTCTACCGCCGCCCCTTGGAAGCACGCGCCAAAGACCCGGCGGAACTGGCAGACCTGGTCCACGACGTCCTGGTAGAGCAAGTCGCAGGCTACCTAGGCGTAGAACCAGACGTCATCGAAGGCGACTGACACACCACCGTCTGTGAGGGCCACCACCAGCCCCACCCCAACCGCAGCCAGCGCACCCAACAGTCGAGGCACCCAGGCCCTCCCCCGCACCCCGATACGAAGCCCCCCTGCACACTCAAGCTTCGGGGTGCCCCACGCAACCCCCAAAGGCAATGTCGCCGCCAGGCGACGAGCCCGTCACTCCCGCCGCCGAGACGGAATAGCCGTCAACGCCGTGAACAACACCGCCGCCAGTTGCACCAGCAGCAACAACCCCCGCTCAGTCCCCGGAAACGTCACCGACACCTCCGAAGACCGAGGCGGCACCGACACCGCGACTTGATGCCCCCAAGCAGGCACGATCGGCACAGCCTTCCCGTCAACGCTCGCCTGCCACCCGGCCTCCTGCTCAGCCGCCAGCACCAGCAACCGCCCCGTCGGCCCCTCCGACGCCCGCACCCGCACCTCCGGCAACCGCGCGGCCACCGGCGAAATCCCCGGATTGGTCCCCGGCGCACCCCCGCCGGTAACAGCCTGCTTAGCCAACTCCGGCGAGATCAACGCGACCTCCCCGGACTTGGGCAGCAACCGCAACGCAGGACGCCCGTCCGAAGTCGGAGCCGCCACCGCGGCGAGATCACTAGCCGCCGCGGCGAAAGCCCGCGCATCCGTCCCAGCAGGCAGCACCACGTACTGAACCCCAGCCGCCGCAGCAGCCGCGAACACCCGCTTGAGCGCCGCGACATCCCCCTGCCCCAGCCCACGCCGCCACTCAGCCAGCCGCTCCGGCGTCCCCTTGACCGGCGCGAGCTCATCATCGCCGAAGAGCGCCAACCGCCCCCCGGTCTGCCGAACCTGCCCGGCACTCACGTCAAGCACCGCCCGCCCAGTAGCCGCGACATCCGCCGCCACCTCAGGAGCGAGCTGCGGCCGCGCCGCTGCCGTCAACGGCCCCTCGGGACCAGTCGCGACCGCCCCGGCAGCCAACGCAGCCACCACCACGACCCCAGCAACCGCCAGCACCTTCGGCAACCAGACGGCGGGCACCGCCGGACCGCCCCGCTGCCAAGTGGCCAGCACCGCCCACAACAACCCGGCACCGACCACCAGCAACGGCACCCCGGCGTACCCAGACGCAGGCGCCCCGCCCTGCATCGGCGTCAACTGCACCTGCCGCACCAACACCACGCCGATCAGGCCGAGCACCGCGAGCGCCAGCCCGCCAACGACCTGCTTCCGCGGCCGAACCACGAGCGCGACAAGCGTCGCCGCGAGCACCACCACCCCGATCGGCCACGCCCCCGGCCCGCCCGGCGTAAGCCCGGCAAGATCCGTAGCCGACGCAGGTGCGGCCGGACCGCCGAGACCTTGCAGCAGCAGTTCCGGATGCCGCAGCAGCACAGTCGGCCACGGCAGCAACAGCACCAGCGGCAGCAGCACCACGATCCCGACCGACGCCACCCGCCGAGCCAGCCCGGACGGCGCAGGCAACACCACGAACCCGACCAGCAGCCCGACCAGCGCGAGCCCGTGCGCGAGCGGCGAGAACGCCCCAAGCAACGCGACCCCGAACGCCGACAGCGCCGAGACGTGCAACCAGCGCGTACCCGGCCGGGTCAGCAACCGGACGATGCCCGCCACCACAAGCGGCAGCACAAGATGGACCACAACCACATCAAGCCGCCCCTGCGCGACCGACGCAGTCGCGGCAGGCAGCAACGCGTACGTCGCGGCAACAGCAGCGCGCACCCAGCGGCGCACAGCGAGCTTGCGAGTGGCGACGTACGCACTGAGCGCGGCAAGCGGGATGTCGCCGATCAGCAGGATCGCCACGAGCGCGGCCGGACCGCCGATCGGAGCGAAGATCGCGCCGATCGTGCCGAGCACCGGCAGCGTCGCGGGAGCGGGCGCACCGGTGCCGCCGGCCACCGAATGCCACGGCGACAGGTACGTCGACCAGATCTCGCCGAGCCCGCCGACCGGCAGCAGCTGGCCGCCCCACAGGTCGAGACCGAGCCGTCCGCGGTTGAGCGCCAAAGCCAGCGCGGTGAGCAGAACGACCAGCACCACTGGCGGCGCGAAGACGGTCGCGGCGAGCACGCGTCGCCGGTTGACCTCCACGAACACCAGATCCGGTTCCGGCGCGGCCGGTTCCGGACGGGGCGACGGCGACGGCTGGGCCGCGGTCTCCCCGGCCGGTTCGGTGTCCTCTTCGGACACCGGCGCTTCCGGCAACGTGACTGCGACGACCGTGCCCGGCCGACGCAGTCCTCGGCCGCGAGTGCTCAGCCCGCGCAGCGCACCGGCGGGCAAGGCGTCCGGACCGACCGGACGCGCGCCGGACGCGGCGAGCGCCTCCGGCGGAATCCACGCCGACTCCTGCTCGACGCTGTCCGGCACCGTCCCGAGTGCTACATCGCTCTGTACCCCGCGCCGGACGAGTCCAACCACTCCGGCGCTGATCGCGTTGCGCAGCCGCGCGATCCGGCTCGTGAAGAGCCCGCGGACGGTGCCCGGCCGCGGCTGCTCGCGCCGCCGCGCACGGGCCGCGCGGAGATTCCCCTTGCCGCCGCACAGGTATCCGAGCGCGGCCAGTTCCGCGCCGGCTTCGGTGGTGCGCCGCAGCACGAAGAACACGAATGCGCGCAGCACCAGCATGACCGGCAACCGGACGAGACCGAACCAGAACGACGGGGTCGAGCAGTTCACGAGAAAGACGCGGACGCCGTGCGAACGGTTCAGCGCGGCCAGCGGACGACCGGCGGCGTCCGGGGTGCGCTGCCCGGTGGACACGGCGCGAGCGTGCCGGACGCGCGCGGAGGGCACCGACAGCACGAGCGAGCCCGCCGCGTTGGCGCGCCAGCCGAAGTCGAGATCCTCGCGCAGCAACGGGAAGTCCTCGTCGTAGCCGCCGAGGGCGTCCCAGAGTTCCCGCTGCACCAACGATCCGGCGCTCGGGACGGCGAGGACCTCGCTGGGTTCGCCGTCCGGCGCGGCCATCTGCTGGCGGTGCCCGGAGGCGTCGGTGGACAGCCCCGCTTCGACGATCAACCGCGGATCGGCCCAGTCGATGCCGAGCGGCCCGAGCACCTTCGCGGACGGGTTTTCCTCCGCGGCGCGGACGAGCTGGTCGAGGCAGTCGGGTTCGGGGGCGCAGTCGTCGTGCAGCACCCACAGCCACGTTCCCGGGTCGCCCCACCGTTCCACCGCGTGCGCGACGCCCGCGGCGACCGCCTCCGCGAATCCGGTTTCACTCGTCAGAGTGACAACTCCGGACAGCACGGGTTCCTCGGCGGCCGCGCCCGGCTGCGCTGCGTCGGCGAGCAGTTTCGGGGTACGGTCGGTTGATCCGGTGTCCACGGCGAGCACGTGCCGCGGGCGGACTGTGCTGCGCCGCAACGCGGAAAGCGCCAGCGGCAGCCATTCTTCGCCGTCGTGACAGACCACAATGGCCAGAACGGGCAACGTCCGCACAGCGGGCGGAACGACGGTGCGAGGCAAGAACGGCTCCTGCTCGGACGGGACGATGGGTGCGGTCACCCTACGGCCTGCGCCGACGCGCGGGCACCGGCCCACGCCGCGCGTCCGGCGGATCCCACCGCGTGGACGAACCGAGCGCGAGAGAAATTCCGCGAGCGCCGAACCGGCTCGCTCAAGCGGGAACCAGCGGCACCCGGTGCAGCCGCGAGATCCGCCGCGGCCCGGGGTTTCCGCCGCGGAAGACGAAGATCACAAAGAGAACCACGGCACAGCACCGATTTTCCGGCCGCTGTGACGGCACTTCTGCCCGCACGCCCGCTGCTGGACCGGGCCGCGCGAATCCGGCGAATGTGCCCGGTGCCACCTCGGCGAGGACTCCCATCCCGCCGTGCCGCGCCGGGCGCAGCACTCGCTCGCCGCCGTGCCGTCGGCGGGGCGCGCCCCCGGTCCGCGTGGACCGGGGGAACCGGAACCCGTTTAGACGGCCCGTTTCTTCAGCTTGCGACGTTCCCGTTCGGACAGTCCGCCCCAGATGCCGAAGCGCTCGTCGTGCGCCAGCGCATACTCGAGACAGTCGTCCTTGACCTCGCAGCCAAGGCAAATCCGCTTGGCCTCGCGGGTCGAGCCGCCCTTCTCGGGGAAGAACGCCTCCGGGTCGGTCTGCGCGCACAGGGCGCGCTCCTGCCAGTCCTGCTCCTCGGGGACGTCGAAAAGGTCGGTCAGATCCCCGAGCTGCTGCTCCGGGTTCTCTCCCCAACCCACGACGTGCCCCCATTCCCTGTTGTCCGCTTCCAACCGCACGTCCGCCTCCTCGCTCCTACGCACTCCCCAGGCTGGCGGTGGTGAAACGACACCCGCTGCCCCCTCCGGCAGCGAATGACATCACTGTGATTACACCTGTGTAGTGCGGCCAGGTCAAGCCGAGTAGCGAGTTCGGGGGATCTCTGGGCCCGGGTGCGCAAGGGGACACGCCGAAGACTTCACACCGGGCATACGGAAGACTGGTGGGGTGCAGAGATCAGCAGTGCGTCCGAGCCCGATCTTCCTCGGCATCCTCGCCGTCGCCGTCGCCGGTGGTTTCCTGGCTGCATACGGTGATTCAACGACTCTTCTCAGTTCCCGCGACCCGATGTTCATCGCGGGCGTCGTGCTGCTCGTGCTGGGCGGCTGGATGGCTTCGCTGACGCTCCACGAGTTCGGGCACGCCTTCGTCGCCTTCCGCGGCGGTGATCACGAGATCGCTCACAAGGGGTACCTCTCGCTGGACGTCCGGCGCTACGCCGACCCCGTCCTGTCCTTCGTGCTTCCGCTCATCTTCTTGGTGATCGGCGGCATCCCGCTGCCAGGCGGCGCGGTGTGGATCAACCGCGGCGCGCTGCGCAATCGCGCGACCGCGTCGTGGACCTCGCTGGCCGGCCCGCTCAGCAACCTCGCCGTCGGCGCCGCGCTGTGCCTGGCGACCATGCTGATCCCGATGGCGAGCGGCCTCTTCTACGCGATGTCGTACCTCGCGCTGCTGCAGATGATGACGTTCCTGATCAACATCCTGCCGGTGCCGGGACTGGACGGCTGGGGCGCGCTGGAGCCGTACCTCTCGCCGCAGGCGCGGGCGTTCGGCGCGCGGGTGCGGCCGTGGGCTCCGCTGGTGCTCTTCGCGCTGTTCTTCCTTTTCCGTCCGGTGTCGGATCTGCTCTGGACGATCGCCGGGGCCATCTACGAACCGCTCGGCGGCAACGCGGTCGCGGCCGCCATCGGGCAGAAAGCGTTCCTCTTCTGGCGCTGAGGGCTCAGGCCCACTCCCGGTGGACCATGAGCCACGCGTGCGCGCGCTTCCAGACCTTTTTGAGCCCGGAGCGCTCGCCGAGGTAGTCGCCCGCCGCGCCGACCACCGGCAGCATCCCGAGTGCCCGGTGGAACCATCGGCCGCGCGGGCGCTTCTCGAGTTCGCCGGTGATCCCCCACAGCGACTTGCCAAGGTGCCAGAGCGTGCTGGCGACGGCTTTCGCGGTCACCTTGCCGTGTTTGCGGTGGGATTCGTCGAGTTCCTCGGTGAGCCGAGCGGTCTCGCTGTCCTCTGCGGACTTCGCGGACTTGTCGTGGGCCACTCCCGCCGCGAGGTCGGCGTCGATGTCTCGTTCGAACAGCGCCGAGGCGATCAGCCGGACGCGGCTGCCGACGTCGGTCACGCCGTACTCCCCCGCGATCGCGCACAGCACCAGTCCCTGCGACGCCGCGCCGAGGGTGTCCTGCACCGGCAGCCGGTCGGCGAGCGCGCCGCCGAGTCCGGGGATAGATGTCAGCAACGAGGTGAGCCTGCCGACCCGGTTGACCCACCAGCTCGCGCGCTGGTCGATGTCCATCGCCGCCCATCCGGCGGTGCCGGGCACCTTCACTGTCGTCAGCGCGTGGAGCATTTTCTTCTTGAACCCGGCATCGGAGAATTCGCCCTCGCCGCGCCGGGCTCGCGCCTGCAAGCCGAACGGGTCGGCCTCGCGCAGCGCGTCGATCATCGGAGCGCAGGCGCGGACGAACGGGCGCAGAATCGCTACGACCTGGCGGTCCGAAATGGCCTCAGACACGGGCACCTCCCTTCGCCGCGGCCCGGCCCAGCCCGCCGCCGAGAACGAGCGCGGCGGGCAGAGCGCTCGCGCCGAGCAGCAGCAGCGCGCGCCAGTCCTGAACGAGCACGACGTCGCCGCCCGGACCGAACAGGCCGACCCCGAACACGACGAGTACCCACACCAGCAGCGGCACGAACGAGAGCCCCGGGCGGACGAGCTTCGCCGCGGTCAGCACCAGCCACGGCGTGGTGACCGCGCCGACCACCGCGGTGATCGGCAACGGCACCTCGCCGAGCGGGCCGAGCCGCAGCGGGAGGAAGAACAGTTCGAGCAGCGCCAGCACAACCGCGTCGAACGCCAGCAGCACCAGCATCAGCCGCTGGTCGCGAGCAAGCGGGGCAGGCACGGTCACCACCCGCCGAACAGATCGGTCTCGGCTCCGCCGGCGTCGCCGTGGGCGAGGACGAAGTATTCGGCGGACGGGATCGGCTGCGCGATGCTGTTGGTCAGTGCGAAGTGGCTGACCGCGCCGTCGACCACGGTCAGCTGGGTTTCGTGTGCGCGCAGTGCCGCCAGCTTCGTCTGCCGGTGCGCGGAGATGTCGACCACGGTGGTGATCTTGCCGTCCGGAGTGGACGGAAGCTCGCCGTCGTCAGCCACCCGAAACGGTGACGTTCGGTCGGCGCGCAGTTCGGCGAGCCCTGCGGTGAGCGCGGCCTCGGACTGGACGACGTGGAAGACCCGCCGGACCGACGAGGCTTCCGGGGCCGCCGCCATGGTGATTTCGTGCGCGCGGATGTGGTCGGGATGGCCGTAGCCGCCGAAGGAGTCGTAGGTGACGACTACCTGCGGGGCGAAATCGTCGATGAGCTCGCGCAGCTGAGCGGCCTGCTCCACCGCCGGCCCGCCGGTGAACGCCCGCGGGTGCTCGGCGGCGGGAGTGCCCGCCATGCCCGAATCGCGCCACCGGCCGATGCCGCCGAGGTAATCGTGGCGGGCGAGGCCGAGGGCGGCGGCCGCGGCAGCCATTTCCCCGGACCGGTACCCGCCGAGCTGGTCGGCCTCCGCCGCGACGAGCCGCGCGAGCCGGGGCGGGACGATTTCACCCTCTTCGCCGAGCGTGCAGGTCACGACGCACACCTCGGCGCCTTCGGCCGCATAACGCGCGATGACCCCGCCGGTGGCGATGCTTTCGTCGTCCGGGTGCGCGTGGACCAGCAGCAGCTTCCGCTTCACGCCCTCAGGTTAATGACCGGTGGGTCCGCGCCGGGGAGGCCGACCCCCGGCGCGGCGCTCGATGACCGGAAAATCCGCGGCATGCACGGGAAAATGCACTCGCATCCCACAAAGCCGGACCAGCGTCCCGAGCGGTGGGCGTTTCCGGCCGCGGAACGTTCCGCGGTTCGGAATACCGGGGTCAGGACGCAAGATGCTCGGAACACCCACCGAGCCTTTCGCCGTCCGGGCCGCCGTGCCCGCGTTCGGCGGGGGCGCATTGTTTCGCTTCACGAGATCGGACCAATTTCTTGTCACTTCGGGTACGTCGCGGCCGCGTGACTACTCCATTAGCTGGGGTACCGCATACGGAACGGGGCGGTAATTGTCCGCCGGGCCCATCGGCCCGCTGGACCGAACTGCCACCCGAACCGGTCTGGAATTCCCTTGATCAACTACAGTCCGTAGTCAATCGAGTGCGGAAACCACGGTGCAACCAGGGGGCACGAGATATCTGTTCCGCAACGATCTCACTGAGAGTGTCCGGATCGATAGGTTTGCCGTCTGTCCAATGCCTAAGTTTCACGGCTACGGTGAGCAACGCGATACCGATCGGTGCTTGCGCGTCAGGAAGAGCCGCCTCGCAAACCCGCGACGGCGTCGAGCAAGGAGAATGAATGTTAGTGACGACTAGGTCGCGCGCCGCGAAACTCGGCGCGTTCGTCGCGGGCGCGGCCCTTCTGCTCTCCGCATGCGGTGGCGGAGGCGGCAACAGCGCGGTGCAGACCGGGCAGGCATTCGCCGACTGCGACAAGAACCCGAACACCTGCAACTCGGCGCAGGCCGATCAGCTGACGCAGGGCGGCGACGTCACCTACGCCATCGAGAAGAACGTGCCGAACTGGAACGTGACCTCGGCCGAGGGCAACGTCTTCGAAACGGGCATGGTCACGAAGGGCATCCTGCCCTACACCTTCTACGCGACGCCGGACCTGAAGCCAGTCCTGAACAAGGACTTCGTCGAGTCGGCCGAACTGACCAACCCGACGACGATCGTCTACAAGATCAACCCGAAGGCGGTCTGGTCGGACGGCACGCCGCTGTCGGCTGACGACTTCATCTACAACTGGAAGGTGCAGAACGGCAAAGACTGCCCGGACTGCACCCCGGCCGACACCTCCGGCTACGACCAGCTCGCCTCGGTGGTCGGCTCGGACGGCGGCAAGACGGTGACCGCCACTCTCTCCACGCCGTTCACCGACTGGAAGAAGCTGTGGGGCTCGTCGGGCGCGATGTACCCCGCGCACCTGGCCAAGCAGCACGGCGACACCAACACCCCGGCCGGCCTCGCGTCGTCCTACAAGTGGTTCGGCACGACTGTCCCGACCTGGACCGGCGGCCCCTGGAAGATCTCGAAGTTCGTCAACAACCAGTCGATCACCGAGGTCCCCAACGAGAAGTACTGGGGCGAGAAGCCGAAGCTGAACAGCGTCATCTTCCGCGTCATCACCGACGCGACGCAGGAACCGACCGCCCTGCAGAACAACGAGGTGCAGGTCATCTACCCGCAGCCGCAGGTCGACCTCATCAACCAGGTCAAGAACATGCCGAACATCTCCTCGTTCATCGGCCTCGGCCTGACCTGGGAGCACTTCGACTTCAACCTGAAGAGCCCGGCGCTCGGCGACAAGACGCTGCGCCAGGCCCTCTACACCGCGATCAACCGCAAGGACATGATCGCCAAGACCGTCGGCCAGTTCACCAACAAGGTCGAGCCGCTCAACAACCACAACTTCATGCCGCAGCAGCAGGGCTACAAGGACGTGGTGAGCTCGACCGGCCAGGGCTCCGGTGACATCGAGAAGGCCAAGAAGATGCTGACCGACGCGGGTTACAAGCTGGCCAACAACCAGCTGTCCGACCCGAGCGGCAAGGCCATCCCCGAACTGCGCATCCGCTACACCGTCGGCAACCAGATCCGGCAGAACGAGTGCGAGCTGTTCGCGCAGACCGCGGCCCAGCTGGGCGTCAAGGTGAAGGTCCAGTCCACTGACGACCTCGGCCAGACGACCACCAGCGGCGACTACGACGTCATCGTGTTCGCCTGGGTCTCCTCGCCGTTCCCGTTCGGCGGCGCGAAGCAGCTGTGGGGCACCGGCCAGGGCAGCAACTACGGCAAGTACACCAGCAAGCAGGTCGACGACCTGATGGCGCAGGCCAACGCCGAGACCGACCAGACCAAGGCGGCGGACCTGCTCAACCAGGCCGACCAGATCATGACCAACGACGCGTACGTGCTTCCGCTCTACCAGAAGCCGACCTTCATCGCCTCGTCGGACAAGATCGCGAACATCCGCAACAACTCGACCCTCGACGGGCCGGTGTACAACATGCAGGAGTGGGGCATCCGGAAGTGATCAACGACCGGTAGATTCCCGCAGGAGCACCGGTGAAGGGCCGGCCGCAAAGCCGGCCCTTCACCGTATCCGCGAACAATTGCCCCATTAGTTCCCGAACACCACGATTGCCCCGTTACGTCGCCAAGGCCCTGCCACCACGAGCGGCGGGCGCCGGCAGAACACCGTCCAGAGCAGGAAGACCTCCATGCTTGCCTTCGCACTGCGCCGGCTTTTCGTCTCGGTGCCGATCCTCATCGTGTCGACGTTCGTCGTCTTCGTGATGGTGTCGCTTTCGGCCAACCCGTTGACTCCGCTGATCGCGAGAAACCCGCCGCCGCCCCCTCGCACCATCGAGCTCGAACGCATCCGGCTGCATCTCGACCAGCCGATTCTTGAGCGATACTGGCACTGGATCACCGGCGTGCTGCACGGTGATTTCGGTCCCTCGGTCCAGTCCACCATGAACATCGGCAGCGAGGTGTTCGGCCGGTTCGGCGTGACGCTGCGGCTGATCGTGCTCGCCATGGTGGTGGCGCTGATCCTGGCCGTGCTGATCGGCGTGATCAGCGCGTCGCGGCAGTACTCCAAGTTCGACTACACCGCGACCTTCTTCGGCTTCCTCTTCCTGTCGATGCCGTCGTTCTGGTTCGCCCTCGTGCTGAAGCAGATCGGCATCTCGATCAACACGACGGTCGGCGACCAGGTCTTCTACACCATCGGGTCCTCGTCGGTGGTCGCCGCGGGCGGGTTCTGGGACCAGTTCGGCGACGTGCTCGGCCACCTGATCCTGCCGACGATCTCGCTCGCGCTGACCAGTTACGCGGCCTGGAGCCGCTACCAGCGCGCGTCGATGCTCGAAGTGCTCAACAGCGACTACGTCCGCCTCGCGCGGGCCAAGGGCCTGCCGCGCTGGACGGTGACGCGCAAGCACGCGCTGCGCAACGCGCTGATCCCGCTGACCACGGTGACCGCACTCGACATCGGCTCGATCCTCGGCGGCGCGGTCGTCACCGAGACCGTGTTCCAATGGCAAGGCGCGGGCGCTTTCCTGCTGGACGCGATCAAGCGAAGCGACGTGTACGCGGTGGAAGCGTGGCTTCTCATCGCGGCCACGTTCATCATCCTGCTCAACTTGGTCGCCGATCTGCTCTACGGCCTGCTCGACCCGAGGATCCGCTATGCCTAACGACGCAATCCCCACTCCGCCCACCACCCTGGGCGGTGCTCGGTTCGCTCCGGACGACCCGCAGACCCCGAAGGGCGCGCCGGAACGCGAGTTCACGGTCAAGGAGCGCAGCCAGGCGCAGCTGGTCTTCCGGCGGTTCCTGCAGCACCGGCTCGCGATGATCAGCCTCGTCGTGTTCGTGCTGATCATCCTGTTCGCCTACGTGGGCGCGGCGATCTGGAAGTACGACGCGGGCGCCATCACCGACCAGAACTCGGCCCCGCCCTCGGGCGACCACCCGTTCGGCACCGACGCGGTCGGCCACGACACCCTCGCGCAGGTCATGCGCGGGACGCAGATCTCCCTGCAGATCTCGATCCTGGTCGCGATCTTCGCGACCGTCGTGGGCACCGTGTGGGGCGCGATCGCCGGTTATTACCGCGGCTGGATCGACACGGTCCTCATGCGGATCGCCGACCTCGTGCTCACGCTGCCGCTGCTCGCGGTGGCCGCGGTGCTCGGCCACCAGTCCGGCGGCACGTGGTGGCTGATCGCGGTCGTCATCGCCGGCCTCTACTGGGCGTATGTGTCCCGGGTGGCGCGAGGCGTCGTGCTTTCCCTGCGCGAGAAGGAGTTCGTCGAGGCGTCGAAGGCGCTCGGCGCGAGCGACAGCCGGATCATCTTCCGGCACCTGGTGCCCAACGCACTCGGCGCGATCATCGTCAACCTGACGATCCTCGTGTCGATCGCCATCCTGCTCGAAACGGCGCTGTCGTTCCTCGGCTTCGGCGTGCAGCCGCCGGACACCTCGCTCGGGCTGCTCGTGAGCAGCGCGCAGACCGCGATCGACACGCGGCCGTGGCTGTTCTACTTCCCGGGCATTTTCATCATCCTGATCGCGCTGACGATCAACTTCATCGGGGACGGCCTGCGGGACGCGTTCGACCCCCAGCAGACGAAGGTGCGCGCATGACCCAGAACGTCTCCGACGGACGCGGCGGCGATCCCGTCCTCGTCGTTGAGGACCTGACCGTGCAGTTCCCGACCAGCGAGGGCGTGGTCAGCGCCGTGCGCGGGGTGAACTACCAGCTTCGCCGCGGCGAGGTGCTCGGCATCGTCGGCGAATCCGGCTCCGGCAAGTCGGTGACCTCGCTCGCGGTGATGGGCCTGCTGCCGAAGACCGCGAAAGTGTCCGGCTCGATCCGGTTCGGCGGGCAGGACCTGCTGAAGTGCAGCGAGAAGGAACTGAACAGGGTCCGCGGCAAGGGCATCGCGATGGTCTTCCAGGACCCGATGACCTCGCTGAACCCGGTGTACACCGTGGGCGACCAGATCTCCGAGGCGATCACCGCGCACCACGACGTGCGCAAGGACGTCGCGAAGAAGCAGGCCGTCGAACTGCTCGACCTGGTCCGCATCCCGAACCCGGCGCAGCGCGCGGACGAGTACCCGCACCAGCTGTCCGGCGGCATGCGCCAGCGCGTGGTGATCGCGATCGCGATGGCCAACAATCCGGACGTGATCATCGCGGACGAGCCGACCACCGCGCTCGACGTGACGGTGCAGGCGCAGATCCTCGAAGCGCTCCAGGCCGCGCAGAAGGAAACCGGCGCGGCGATGGTGCTGATCACCCACGACCTCGGCGTGATCGCGGGTCAGGCGGACCGGGTGCACGTGATGTACGCGGGCAAGGTCGTCGAGTCCGGCACGGTCGACGACATCTTCTACAACCCGCGGATGCCCTACACGCTGGGCCTGCTCGGCAGCCTGCCGCGGCTGGACGTGAAGACCGAACGGCTCACGCCGATCACCGGTTCGCCGCCCGCCACGCAGAACATGCCGCCGGGCTGCCCGTTCAGCCCGCGCTGCCCGTTGTCGCAGCCGATTTGCGACGAGGACGAGCCGGCGCTCGTCGCCGGTCCGAACGGCCAGCACGCGGCTTGCCACTTCACCGAGCAGGTTGTCGGGAAGGACCCGGCCGAGCTGTTCAGCGCCACCTCGGCCGACGCGGCAGCCGTCCCGGTCGCCGTGGAGGCCGCCGCGACCGACACGGAGACGAACCGATGAGCGAGGCCACGACGGGACAGTCGCCCGTCCTCTCCGCGCAGAACCTGGTGAAGCACTTCCCCATCCGCGGCGGCGGCCTGATCCGCCGCGTTTCGGGGGCGGTGCAGGCGGTGTCGGACGTGTCGTTCGACATCTATCCGCACGAGACGCTCGCACTGGTCGGCGAATCCGGCTGCGGCAAGTCGACCACCGCCCGGATCGCGCTGGCGCTGCAGCCGCTCACCGGCGGCAAGGTGACCTACGAGGGCAAAGACCTCGCGTCCATGGGCAAGCGCGAACTGCAGCGGCTGCGGCGCAGCATGCAGATCGTGTTCCAGGACCCGTACGCCTCGGTCGACCCGCGGCTGCCGGTGAACGAGATCATCGCCGAGCCGCTGCGCATCCACGGGCTGTACGACAACGGCGGCAAACAGCAGGTCCGCGACCTGATGAAGACCGTCGGGCTGCGCCCGGAGCACGGCAACCGGTTCCCGCACGAGTTCTCCGGCGGTCAGCGGCAGCGCATCGGCATCGCCCGCGCGCTCGCGTTGCGGCCGAAGGTGCTGGTACTGGACGAGCCAGTGTCCGCGCTGGACGTTTCGATCCAGGCTGGCGTGCTCAACCTGCTGAAGGATTTGCAGGCGGAGTTCGGATTGTCGTATCTGTTCGTGTCCCACGACCTTTCGGTGGTGCGGCACGTGGCGGACCGGATCGCGGTGATGTACCTCGGCAAGATCGTGGAGACCGCGCCCTCGGAGGAGCTGTTCGAGACCCCGGCGCATCCGTACACGCAGGCGCTGATCTCGGCGATTCCGGTGCCGGATCCGCGCAAGGAGCGGACGCGGCAGCGGATCGTCATCACCGGTGACGTGCCCAGCCCGGCCAACCCGCCGTCGGGCTGCCGGTTCCGCACCCGGTGCCCGAAGTTCGCGAACCAGCTGGACGACGCCGGACGCGAGAAGTGCAAGACGGAAGAGCCCGCCCTGGTGGACCGCGGCCACGCGCACCCGGTGGCGTGCCACTTCGCGGAAAGCCTGCAGCTGATCTGACGCAGCACGGGAAAAGGGGCCTCGCACGGATCAATGCGGGGCCCCTTTTCCCGTGCCGGATCAGGTGGTGCCGCGGGTCCAGTTCACCGCCGAGCCGAAGGGGCCCTGCATCGGCGGACCGGGCGTCAGGCCGGAGATTCCCTTGCCTACCGCCAACGTCTCGGCTTCCTGGAACAGCGGGATCACGACGTTTTGGGACCACAGCTGCGGTTCCAGCGTCTTGAGCGAGTCGGTGACGGTCGCCGAACCGGTAAGGGCGGAATCGATCGTCGCCTGCAGGCCCTGGTCGCACATTCCCGCGGGGTTGGCCGGAATGACGGGCTTCGTCTTGTCCACGGGCGCGGGTTCAGGGGCGCAGCCGTAGCTCGAAGCCAAGACTGTCGCCGGGTCGCCGCCGACGGGTTGGCCTACCACGGCGATGTCGACGCCGACGGTGCTGTTCGAGTCCGGGCTCGCTTGCTGTTTCCCGTTCACCACCGGCATTGCCAGCAGGGACGAATACAGATCGCGCGGCTGCGGTTTGATCTGGTTGACCTCGATGCCGCCCGCGACCAGCTCCGATGCCAGTTCCTTCGCGATGGACGCGTACGGTTCCTGATCGCCGGGCGACGCGAGCACGATCGACAGCGTCTTGTTTCCCTTGCGCCACACGCCGGCTTCTTTCTTGTACCCGGCGGCGGTGAAGTACTGCTCGGCCTTGGTCGCGTCCGGCGCGGCTGGCGGACCGGCCGGAATGGTGGCCGCGTACCCCTTCGCCGAAGGCGGCAGGACCTGGGCGTCCGCTTTGAGCGTCGCGGACGGGCCGCCCTTCGCCCCGGTCGTGATCAGCTTTCCGCGGTCCAGCAGCGCGGCGATGCCCGCGCGGACTTGGGGCTCGGAAAGCGTGGCGCTCACCGGGCGCAGCAGCACCGACGCGGTCAGCGGCCGCGGCACCGGGTGCAGTTTGACCGCCGAGCCCAGGTCGTTCAGCAGCTGCAGGCCGGTGGAATCGGTGCGGGTCAGGGAGAACTGGTCGTTGCCGCTGCGCAGCGCGGTCGCGATGCCGGCCGCGTCGGAGCGGCGCAGGATCAGGGTGTCGACCGCGGCCGGCTTTTCCCAGTACCGGTCGTTGCGCTGGAGCGTCGCTTCGCCGCGGGCGGTGTCGATCGTTTTGATCGCGAACGGTCCGGCTACCGCGGGGAAGCTCGTCGCGAGGGCGTTCGTCCAGCCGCCGGGCGAGTCCTTGAGCAGGTGCTGCGGCAGCAGGTTGTCGAACAGCGTCTGCCAGGCCGGGTACGGCTTGCTGAAGGTGACCTCGACGCCCTTGCCGCCGTCGCGGGATTCGATGTCCGAGATCAGCCGGTACCCGGCCGGGTCGATCACGCCGGGATTCGTCTTCATCGCGTTGGCGAGATAGATGAAGTCCTCGGTGGCGATCGGAGCGCCGTCGGACCACGAGGCGTCCGGGCGGATGACGTACTTGACCGTGAACGGCACCTGCGAGACGACCTCGGCCGAGACCATCAGCGTCTTGTCGAGCGTGCGCGTGCCGTCGTCGGACTGGCGGAACACCGAGGGCAGCAGCAGCTGCGACAGCGCCGTGGTGATCGTCGAGGAGTCCGCGATGCTGTGCGGGTTGTAGCCGCCGACCACGTCGTCCACGCCGACCACGATCTGCGAGAGCGACGCCGCGCTGGTCGTGCTCGACGGCGGGGCCGACGTGACCACCGGGGGCGGCGGGGTGTTCGAACACGCGGCGAGCAGTACTCCCGCCAGCGCCAGCACCGGCGCTAGCCGGCGTCCGAATCGCACGCTCGTCCTCCTGAAAGTTCCCGCCGCGCTCCGTGGTCCGAGCGGACATGCTGCCATGCCAGGGCGGGGGCCGGCATCGAGATTCCCACATCGGCCGCCGCTCCGTGACATCGGAGCGGGTACCGCCATAAGAGTGGACGCGCGAACCACCGTCGCGGTTCACGCGAAAGGGCGCCTCCCGGGAACGGGAGGCGCCCTTTTCACCTGCGAGAGGTTCAGCTGTTGTTGTCGCGGCTCTTGGCCCGCGAGCGCTCCTTGGCGCGGGTGTTGATGTCGAGCGTGACCTTGCGGACCCGCACGACCTCCGGCGCGACCTCGACGCATTCGTCGCTCGCGCAGAACTCCAGCGCCTCTTCGAGGCTGAGCTTGCGCGGGCGGGCCAGCGTCTCCATCACGTCGGCCGAGGACTGCCGCATGTTGGTCAGCTTCTTTTCCTTGGTGATGTTGATGTCGAGGTCCTCGAACCGCGGGTTCTCGCCCACGACCATGCCCTCGTACACCTCCGCGCCGGGCTCGACGAAGAACGTGCCGCGGTCGGCGAGCTGGATCATCGCGTACGCGGTGATCGGGCCCGAACGGTCGGCGACCAAGGAACCGCTGTGCCGGGTGCGGATCTCGCCAGCCCACGGGAAGTAGCCCTCGAACACGTGGTTCGCGATGCCGGTGCCGCGGGTTTCGGTGAGGAAGTCGGTGCGGAAGCCGATGAGGCCGCGCGAGGGCAGCACGTAGACCAGCTTGATCCGGCCGGTGCCGTTGCCGCTCATGTCCTCCATGCGGCCCTTGCGGGACGCGAGCAGCTGCGTGATCGCGCCGAGGTGCTCCTCGGGCGAGTCGATGTACAGCCGCTCGAACGGCTCGTGCAGCTTGCCGTCGATCGTGCGCAGCACCACCTGCGGCTTGCCGACGGTCAGCTCGAAGCCCTCGCGGCGCATCTGCTCGACCAGGATGGCCAGCGCCAGCTCGCCGCGGCCCTGCACCTCCCAGGTGTCCGGGCGCTCGGTCGGCAGCACGCGGATCGAGACGTTGCCGATCAGCTCCTGGTCGAGACGGGCCTTGACCAGCCGGGCAGTGACCTTGTCGCCGCCGTTGCGCCCGGCCAGCGGCGAGGTGTTGACGCCGATGGTCATCGAGATGGCGGGCTCGTCCACGGTGATCCGGGGCAGCGCGACCGGGTTCTCCGCGTCGGCGAGCGTGTCGCCGATGGTGATCTCCGGGATACCCGCGATCGCGACCAGTTCGCCCGCACTGGCTTCGGACGCCGGAACGCGGGTGAGCGCCTCGGTGACCAGCAGCTCCGAGATCCGGACGTTCTGCACGGTGCCGTCCTCGCGCATCCAGGCCACGGTCTGGCCCTTGCGCAGCTTGCCGGCGTGGATGCGGATCAGCGCGATGCGGCCGAGGAAGTTCGACGCGTCGAGGTTGGTGACCAGCGCCTGCAGCGGGGCGTCCAGGTCCGCGGCCGGGGCCGGGACGTGCTGGAGCAGGGTCTCGAACAGCGGGTCGAGGTTCTCGCTGTCCGGGAGGCCGCCGTCCTCCGGCTGGGTCAGCGATGCCTTGCCCGCGCGCGCCGAGGCGTAGACCACCGGGAGGTCGAGGATCGCGTCGAGATCGGCGTCCTCGATGTCGCCGGCCAGGTCGAGCAGCAGATCGTGGGTCTCCTCGACGACCTCGGAGATCCGCGCGTCCGGCCGGTCGACCTTGTTGACCAGCAGGATCACCGGCAGCTTCGCCTCAAGCGTCTTGCGCAGCACGAAGCGGGTCTGCGGCAGCGGGCCCTCGCTCGCGTCGACCAGCAGCACGACGCCGTCGACCATGGAGAGGCCGCGCTCGACCTCGCCGCCGAAGTCGGCGTGGCCCGGGGTGTCGATCACGTTGATGGTGACCGTGCCCTCGGGGGTCTGGCGGTGGATGGAGGTGTTCTTCGCGAGAATGGTGATGCCCTTTTCCCGCTCCAGCTCGCCGGAGTCCATCACGCGGTCGACCAGCTCGGCGCGTTCGGCGAAGGCGCCGGACTGGCGGAGCATGGCGTC
The DNA here is from genome assembly GCF_900115345.1 of Amycolatopsis rubida. Taxonomy (GTDB): domain Bacteria; phylum Actinomycetota; class Actinomycetes; order Mycobacteriales; family Pseudonocardiaceae; genus Amycolatopsis; species Amycolatopsis rubida. Next base: position 932,778 of record NZ_FOWC01000002.1, read on the forward strand.
GACCAGGGTGGTCTTGCCGTGGTCGACGTGGGCGACGATCGCGACGTTGCGCAGGTCGGGCCGGGTCTTGCCGGACGCGCGGCCGGTTTCGACCGCGGTGGCGCTGGCTGCGGGCACGCGAAGACTCCTGAACTCGAAAGAAAGGCGGGTGGCGCCGCGCGGCGAAGAAGAGATCACGGGCTCCGGGCACTGAGACCGGCTCTCGCTGACCGGCTTTGGCCACACGCGGACTTCAATCAGGATACCTGTTGGGTTGGTGTGAGGAGCGCCACGCCCTATCATCGGTTAGGCTCACCTAACGTTTCAGGTGTTTTCGGCGGCCGGTTTGAGGAGTGCGCGGTGGGGAAGAAGCACGCGGACGATCCTCGGGCTGTGGTGCGGAAGCTGATGAAGGCCGGGAAGGTCAAGAAGAAGTGCTGCCGGTCGGAGGATCGGTGCAAGAAGTGTCCGGTTTTGGCGTTGAAGAAGGCCAAGAAGCAGGTGGCTAAGGCTGCTTGACGGTCTTGTTCGGCGGCTCGTCGCCTGGCGGCGACATTGCGCCCGGGGTCGCGGGGCGCCCCGAAGCTTGATTGTGCTGACGGTCTGAGGGTGCTTGTCAAGGCGGGAAAGATGCCTTGACAAGCACCCTCGGACCGCATTTCGGCTTCGTATCGGGGTGCGGGGGCGGTATGGATGCACCGTTCACTGGGTGCACCGGCTGCGGTTTCGCGAGCGGGGCCAGCGGACCGCCGAGGGACCCCGCTCGGACCCGTTGCTGGCCGTGAGGGTGGCCCGCACGGAATTCGCTAGTTGTTGTCCAGGAGTTCGTTCACCAGGTTCAGTTCGGGGGCTGTCCTGGTGGGCTGGAAGTGGATGATTTCGTAGGTGGCCAGCTGGCCGATCGCGAACGGGTCGGTGGCCAGGATCGCGTCCAGCTGCGCGCGCTCCATGGGGCGGGTGATCACCACGCCGCCGGTGCGGGGGCGTTGGCCGCCGGAGGCCAGGAAGTGGCCGTCTTCGTACTGCTTCGTGAGCCACTCGTTGTGAGCGGGGAGGGCGCGGTCGATTTCCGCCAGCGGAACGATGTACGTGAGCACGACGACGAACATGGTTCGAACCGTAGTCCGGTGCTAGGCTCGTCGCATGCGTTTTCAGAGCACTCAGTGGTGGCCGCCGGTTGGCGGCCCTGAAGCTCTGCGCTGAAAAATCAGCGAAGGCCGCCCCGGTGGGCGGCTTTTTTTGTGCCTGCTCCCGGGGTCCCGACATCCAAGGGAGAGGAAGACCCATGGTCCAGCTGTCCGGTATCACTCCGTCTGGGCACGTTCAGCTCGGCAACCACCTCGGCGCGTTGCGGCGCTGGGCTGCTGAAGGCGGGCCGGACGATCTGTATTTCGTGTCCGACCTGCATGCGATGACGACCGCGCACAATCCGGCGAAGTTGCGGTCCTTGGCGACGGAGCAGCTTGCCGTGCTGGTGGCCGCCGGGATCGCGCCGGAGCGGGTGTTCGTGCAGTCCGATCTTGCCCGGGAGCTGGGTGCGCTGACGTGGGTTTTGGAGTGCACCTGCTCGTACGGCGAGGCGGCGCGGATGATCCAGTTCAAGGAGAAATCCAAGGGGCAGGCCGGGGTACGGCTCAGTTTGCTGACCTATCCGGTGTTGATGGCGGCCGACATCTTGTTGCAAGGGGCGGATGAAGTGCCGGTCGGCGAGGATCAGCGGCAGCATGTCGAGTTGGCTCGCACGCTTGCCCGGCGGTTCAACTCCACGTACGGCGAGGTGTTCGTCGTTCCGGAGGCGACGTTGCCGCCTGCTGGGGCGCGGGTGAAGGACCTGGCTGAGCCGACGCGGAAGATGTCCAAGTCCGCACAGGATTCCGCGGGCGTCGTGTTCGTGCTGGACGAGCCGGATCAGGTTCGGCGCAAGATTCGCAAGGCGCGTACGGACGGTGATTCGATACCGGTTTACGACCCGGAGAATCGGCCGGGGATCTCGAATTTGCTGGAGATCCTGGCTGCTTGCGTGGGCGGTGAGCCGCCGGAGCTGGCCGAGAAGTACCCGTCGTACGGCGTGCTCAAGGACGCTGTCGCGGATGCGGTGATCGAGGAGTTGCGTCCGATCCGGGAGGGCACGCGCGCGTTGCTGGACGACGTCGCTGAGCTGGAACGGGTTCGCAAGGCGGGAGCGGAACGGGCGATCGATCGCAGTGCGCACCGGGTGTCGGCGGCCTTGCGGATGGTGGGGGCTGCGTGAGGGGGCTCGTGAGCGCTGAGCACGGTTCTAACCGTGCTCAGCACTCACGAGACCATGCAGCGCCGGCAGCAGATCCCGGTCCGCCGGAAGCCAGTCCAGCTCGTCCAGTTCGTCGCACCCCACCCAGCGCAGCGCGGTGTGCTCGACCGCGCGCGGCTCGTCACCGGGAGACAGCAGCGCGGCCGCATACACGCGCAGGACTTTTCCGCCCGGCAGCGGGATTTCCGGGCCGACCCGGTCGCCGACGGTGACCACCACGTCCAGTTCCTCATGGCATTCCCTGGCCAGCGCGAAGGCCTCGGTCTCGCCCTCCTCGACGCGCCCGCCCGGCAGTTCCCACTGGCCTGCGTGATGCGGCGGCCAAGCCCGTTGCTGGGCAAGAAGCTTGCCGTCGCGCACCAGTGCCGCCCCGACGATGACCGCGTCCATGCGCTCAGTCTCCCCCACCGGATTCACCGGTCCGCGCCCGCCCGCCAGGTGACCTCGAACCGCGCGCCGCCGTCGGGCGACTCGCCTACCCGCACCTGACCGCCTCGGCGGCGGACTGTTTCGGCGACCATCGCCAGGCCCAGCCCGGTTCCGCCGGACGAGCGCGCCCGGTCGTCGGACACCCGGTAGAACCGGTCGAACACCTTGCTCCGGTGCTCGGGCGCGATGCCGGGACCGTCGTCGTCCACCACGACCCGCACCTTCGAGCGCGAGGCCAGCACGGACACCACGATCTGCCCGGACGCGTACCGGCAGGCGTTGCGCAGCAGGTTGTCCAGCACCAGCTCGACCTCCTGGTGCGCCGCCGACGCCCAGGCCTGCGCGACTCCGCTGCTCACGCGTGTGTCCGGTGCTCCGGACGGCAGCCGGCGCACCGCCGCGCGGACCTCGGACACCACCTCGACCGGTTCCGCGGGCGGCACCTCGCCAGCGTCGGAACGTGCGAGCGCGAGCAGGCCGTCGAGCAGGCCGGACAGTCGTTCGGACTCTTCGAGGATGTCCGAGAGCGTCTCCTGCGACAGTTCCGGATCGGGATTCGTCACGGCCACCTCGGCCTGCACCCGGATCGACGCGACCGGTGACCGCAGCTCGTGCGCCGCGTCGCCGGTGAACCTGCGCAGCCGCTGGCTGACCTCTTCCTGGCGTTCGAGCAGCGCGTTGAATTCCTCGGCCAGCGCGCGCATTTCGTCGTGCGACGTCGGCAGCGGCAGCCGGGAACCCGGCGGCAGCGCGCGCACCAGCCCGCGCATCCGCGCCACCGGCCGCAGCGCGAGCCGGACGACCAGCCAGGTCGCCAGGCCTGCCACCAGCGCGCCGACCAGCGCGACCACGACCAGCCACAGCCCGCCGTAATGCACCGCGGCGGCGAAGCCGACCAGCCCGGCCCCGGCGACGACCAGCCGCTGGCTGCCATTCGGCGTGCTGACCACCTGGCCGCGCCAGCGGGATCCGTCCGACTGCACCGGCACACCCGCCTTGAGCTGCGAGATCTCGTGGCCGGTCAGCTTGGGCCGCGCCTGGCCGTCCGCCGGATTCCCGGCGATGTCCAGCACCCGCACCAAAACCGGGTCCGCCGAGGTGAGCGAAGTCCCGGCGGAAACCGCGCCGGCCGCCGGGACGAGCGCGGCGGACAGCTCCTTGTCGACCGAATCAGTGAGCAGCGGGTCGAGCTTGTTCGCCGCCAGCGCGGCGAGGCCCAGCAGGCAGCCGAGGGTGATCGCCGCGGCCAGCACGGTGATCCGGACCTGCAGCGAACGGCGGCTCCACCACGACGACGGCGAGCCGGTCACATGACCTCGTCGAGCTGGTCGTCGGAGGCGAGATAGCCGTGCCCGCGCACCGTCCGCAGGATCGAGCCCGCGCCGACCGCGTCGAGCTTGCGCCGCACGTAACCCACATACACCTCAACGAGATTCCGCGTGACGGCCTGCTCCTCGCCCCACACCGCGCGCAGCAGCTCGTCCTTCGTCACGACCGTCCCCGCGCGCCCGACTAGTACCTCCAGCAAGCCGAATTCGCGCGGGCTCAACGGCACTTCCCGGCCGTCCCAGTGCACCTGCCGCAGCGCCCGGTCGACCTCCAGCGCACCGAGTTTCAGCGCGCCGCGCGAGGCGTCCGGCCCGGCACGGCGCAGCACCGCCCGCACCTGCGCGACCAGCACGACGAACGAGAACGGCTTCACGAGGTAACCGTCGGCACCGAGGTCGAGGCCGTCTGCCTGGTCGATCTCGCCGTCCTTCGCCGACACCAGCAGCACCGGCGTGGTCACGTTCTCCGCGCGCAGCCGTTCCAGCACGCGATAGCCGGACAGGCCGGGCAGCATGATGTCCAGCAGCACAACGTCGAACGAGCCGGTGCGCGCGAGCTGCAGCCCGGTCGGCCCGTCCGCGGCGGTGACCACGTCCATGTCCTCCGCGCGCAGGCCGCGCTGCAGCGCCTTGCGCACACCAGGTTCGTCGTCGACCACCAGCACCCGAGGTTTCACGATCCTCATCATGGCCGGTTTGTGCAGTTGACGCGCGTACTCTCAGTGCCATCTCAGCTGAACGGGCCGAACATTCAGGGGTATCTCAGCCTCGGCGGGGGAACGTCTGCACCGGGAGCCGGGCCCACCAGAGCCCGGGAACACAGGGAGAGACGAGATGGATCCGAAGAAGAAGGCCATCACCGCGGCCGTCGTCGGCACCGCGCTCGGCGTGGGCGGACTGGTCGTGGTGGCAATGCCTGCCTCGGCGGGGGACGCGCCGAAGCTGCCTCAGGTCAGCGCGGAGGAACTGGTCCAGTCGGTGGTCACCGCCAAGCCGGCGCCGTTCGACGGCACGGTCACGGTGAGCAATGACCTCGGCCTGCCGAAGATGGCGACCGGCGCGGTCCCGGGGGCGAGCGCGCTGGGCATCGACTCGGCGCAGGTGTTCAGCGACGGCGCGGGCAAGACGAAGGTGTCGCTCACCAAGGGGCAGGCGCAGGAGACGATCATCCACAACGGCAACACCGTGTGGGACTACGACTCCAAGACCAACAGCGCGACCAAGACGACGGTCCCGGCGGACGTCGCGACCAAGCACGCACCGGTCGAGGGCAAGACCGCCGACCCGTCCACGGCGGCCAAGGAACTGCTCGCCAAGGTGCGCGAGAGCAGCAACGTCGCGGTCGACGGCACGGCCACGGTCGCCGACCGGCCGGCGTACGAGCTGGTCCTCACGCCGAAGCCGACCGAGCGCACGCTGCTGCGCGAGATCCGCGTCGCGGTCGACTCGCAGACCCGGATGCCGCTGCGGCTTTCGGTGCTGAGCAACGGAACCACCGCCCCGGCGCTGGAGCTGGCGTTCAGCAAGATCGAGTTCGCCGGCCAGTCGGCCGACCTGTTCGCCTTCTCCCCGCCCAAGGGCGCGAAGGTGACCGAGAAGCAGGCCAAGATCGACGACCGCGACAAGGCGCTCGCGAACGAGGCCAAGCAGGCCACCAAGCTCGTCGGCGACGGCTGGGACACCGTCGTCACCGGCAAGGTGCCCGCGGACCTGATGAAGCCGAAGCAGGCACAGGGCGACGAAAAGGGCGGCGCGGACGTGCAGAAGATGCTGAGCCGGTTCGCCAAGCGGGTCAACGGCCCGTGGGGCAGCGGCTACCTCTTCACCACGAAGGTGGGCGGCGCGGTGCTGACCGACGACGGCCGGTTCGCCGCCGGCGCGGTCCCGGAGCAGGTCCTCTACGAAGCGCTGGGCGCCAAGTGACCAGCACCGCGGTCGAAACCGGGGCGGGCGTCTCCGAGGAGGCGCCCGCCCCGGCGGTCCCGCTGGCCGCGCGCACCCGAGGGGTGCGCAAGGTCTACCGCAGCACGGTCGCGGTGGACCACGTGGACCTGGACGTGCCCGAAGGCGCCGTTCTCGGCATGCTCGGGCCCAACGGTTCGGGCAAGACGACCACGATCCGGATGCTGCTCGGGCTCGTCCGCCCGACCGCGGGCGAGGTCGAACTGCTCGGCCGGAAGATGCCGGAGGAATCCGCGCACGCGCTGCCGGACGTCGGCGCGCTGGTCGAGGGGCCGGGCTTCCACCCCTTCCTTTCCGGACGCGACAACCTGCTGCGGTTCGCCGCGGCCGAACCGCGGCTGGCGTCGCCCGCGATCCCCGGCGCGGTCGATGCCGCGCTGGACCGGGTCGGGCTGTCGGTCGCCGCGCGCCGCCGGTACAAGGGCTATTCGCTCGGCATGAAACAGCGGCTCGGCTTGGCGAGCGCGCTGCTGGTGCCGCGCCGGATGGTCGTGCTCGACGAACCCACCAACGGGCTGGATCCGGCGGGTACCAGGGAGATCCGCCGGATCATCGCCGAACTGCACGCGGACGGCGTGACTGTGGTGGTTTCGTCGCACCTGCTCGCTGAGGTCGAAGCGACCTGTACGCACGTGGCGGTGTTGCAGTCCGGCACGGTGGTCGCGCAAGGCGAGCTGTCCGACCTGCTGGAGTCGGGAAACGCCGCGCTGCTGGTGCGCACCCCGGACGCCGAGCACGCGGTGGAAACGTTGCGGGAGAACCGGATCGGGGCGCGGCTGACCCCGGACGGCGTCCGCGCCGACCTCACCGCCACGCCCGCGCCGCGAGTGCTGCAGGTCCTCGTGCAAGCGGGGGTCGAGGTGCACGAGGCGACCCGGGCGCGGACCGGGCTGGAGGACCTGTTCGCGCGGCTGACCGAAGGGGAATCGGCGGCCGGCGACGAATCCGAGGGGGACGCATGACCGCCATGGCTGTTTCGGTGCCGGTGAGCCGGACCGGGCACGACACGGTGCCGTTGTTCCGGCTGTTCGCCGCGGAGCTGCGCTGGATCTTCCGCAGGCCGCGCACGCTCGCCGTGCTGGGGCTGCTGGCGCTGGTGCCGATCGTGGTCGGGATCGGCCTCACCCTGGTCGGCCAGAACTCCGGGAGCGACGCGCCGGACGACAGCGGCGGGGCGCTGCTGGCGTCCGCGGTGAACAACGCGTTCGTGCTGCCGATCGCCGCGATGGTCATGACGCTCACGCTGCTGCTGCCGCTCGCCTCCGCGATGGCCGGTGCGGACGCGATCGCCGGCGAGGCCGCGCACGGCACGCTGCGCGGCTGGCTCATCGCGCCGGTGAGCCGGGGACGGCTGCTGGCGGTCAAGGCGTTCGGCGTGGCGACGGTGTCCGTGGTCGCGGTGCTCGCGATGTGCGTGACCGGCGTGGCCACCGGGTTGATCATCAACGGCACGGATTCGCTGTTCACACTCTCGGGCACCACGTTGTCGCTCGGCGAGGCGCTGCTGCGGATCCTGCTCGTCGGCGGCTGGATCGTGTTGCAGCTGTGGGCGGTCGGCGCGGTCGCGCTGGCGGTGTCGAGCTGGACCGAGCACCCGATGCTCGTGGTCGCCTCGGTGCTGGCGATGAACATCGTCTTCACCATCCTCGGCTTCCTGACCTCGCTGAAGTGGCTGCATCCGTTCCTGCTCACGCAGGACTGGACGCTGGCCCCGGCCGCCGTCCTCCAGGATCCGATGATGCTGACCAGGTTCGGCGACGGCGCGATCCGCGCGGTCTGCTACATCGTGGTGGGACTTTCGCTCGCGTACGCGCGTCTCGCCACCCGGGACGGCTGACCTGGGGGTTCAGCCCACCACGGCGATCCCGTCCGGATCCGGCTGGAGCCGGACGGGATCGCCCGCCCGGAAGTCCGCCCCCGCCGGGGCGATCGCGTCCACAGTGGACTCGCCGCACCGGACGACCAGCCGCAGGTGCTCCCGCCGGTGCACCGCGGCGGTCACTTCGCCGGGCACGCCTTCGGCGGACACTTTCAAGCCATGCGGGCGCAGTCCGAGCCTTACCGGGCCGTCGTCGAGCCCTTGCAGCTCGACGGTGCCCAGCTTGGTCCGCACCACCCCTTCGGTCGCGGTGCCGTCCAGGAACGTAGTGACCCCAAGGAATCGCGCCACTTCGTCGTCGACCGGCTTGTTCCACACCGACCGGACCGCGCCCTCCTGCCGGATTTCCCCGGCGTCGAGCACGGCCACGCGATCGGCGAGGGTGAACGCTTCCTCCTGATCGTGCGTCACCAGCAGCGCGGTGATTTTGCTGCGCCGCAACAGATCCGCCAGGTCGATCGCCAACTGCTCGCGCAGGCCGGCGTCCAATCCGGACAGCGGCTCGTCCAGCAGCAGCAAGCGCGGTTCCGGCGCCAGCGCGCGAGCCAACGCGACCCGCTGCGCCTGCCCGCCGGACAGCTCGGTCACCCGTCGCCGTTCGTAGCCTTCCAGCCCGACCAGCTTCAGCAGCTCCTCGACGCGTGCCGCGTGCCGCTCGCGAGGCACGCCGTGCATCCGCAGGCCGAACGCGATGTTCGCCGCGACATCGCGGTGCGGAAACAGCTGTCCGTCCTGGAACACCAGACCGAACTCGCGCTTGTGCACCGGCACCGCGGCGAGATCAGTACCGTCCCACGACACCGAACCGGACGACACCGGCTCCAGTCCGGTGATCGCCCGCAGCAACGTCGACTTGCCCGAACCGGACGGGCCGAGCAACGCGAGCACCTCGCCGTCGGCGATGTCCAGCTTCGCGTCGCGGACCGCAGCGAATGATCCATAGTGGACAGTCAGATCCCGTACCGTTAACGCCATCAGAACTCCCCGACCGTGCTGCGGCCGCGGACCGAGCCGAACCGGTCGATCAGCGCCACCGCCACCACAGTCACCACCATGAGCAGGGCGCACGAGGCGTACGCCATCTGGTTGTTCAGCTCCCCCGGCCTGCCGATCAGCGTCGCGACGGCCACCGGGAGCGTCGGCGCGTCCGGCCGGGCGAGGAAGCTGGTCGCGCCGAACTCGCCGAGCGCGACAACGTACCCGAAGCCCGCCGCGGCCACCACCGACCGCGCGACCAGCGGAAAGTCGATCTCCCGCCACACCCGCGCCGGGCTCGCGCCGAGCGTCGCGGCGGCCTGGCGCAGCCGGACGTCGACCGCGCGCAGCACCGGCAGGATCATCCGCACGACCAGCGGCATGATCACCAGCGCTTGGGCGAACGGCACGAGCAGCGGCGACGTGCGGAGGTCGCCGGGCAACGCGTCGAGCGTCACCAGATAACCGAAGCCGACGGTCACCGCGGACACGCCCAACGGGAGCATCAACGCGACGTCCATGGTCTCGCCCATCCCGCGTGCCAGCCCGCCGGGCGAACGGCGAAGCGCCACCAGCACGACGCTGGCGACCAGTCCGACAGCCATCGCCAGCAGCGTCGCGTCAGTGGCCGCGGCGAGCGAATTCTGCGCTGCGATCCAGCCGGACACCTGCAGCGCGTCGTTCTGCCCGACAGTGTTCAGCGCCCGGTATCCGGCGAGGCTCCATCCGTCCGAACTCGATACCGACTCGACGAGCAGCGAGACGATCGGCGTCAGCAGCAGACCGAGCACCACGACCGCCGCGCCGACTGTCCACCACTCCCCGCCGCGCGGCCGACGTGCGGTGACCTGCGCGGACCGCAGCTTCACCGCGTTCTCCCGCTTCCGGCGCGCCACCGCCCCGAGCACCAGCGCGGCGACCACGGCGGCGAACTGGATCAGCGACAACGCGGCCGCGCCGGAGAGGTCCAGCAGGTCGACCGTCCGGAGGTAGATCTCGGTCTCCAGCGTCCGATAACTCCCGCCGCCGAGAATCAGCACCACGCCGAAACTGGTGGCGCAGAACAGAAACACCACTGCGGCGGCGGACGCGACAGCCGGGCCGAGCGCGGGCAGAGTCACCGATCGGAACGCTCGCCACGGCGAGGCCCCGAGCGCCCGCGCTGCCTCGGTCGCTCGCGGATCGAGGTGCGCCCACAGTCCGGCGACCGTGCGCGCGACGACGGCGACGTTGAAGAAGGCGTTGGCCAGGATGAGCGGCAGTACGCCCCCGTCCGGCCAGATCGCCCGGAAAGCCAGTCCGACGACGACCGTCGGCAGCACGAACGGGACCAGCACGATCGTGCGCGCGAGTCCGACCCCGGGCAGCCGGACTCGCGCCAGCAGGTACGCCACCGGCAGCCCGGCGAGCACCGCGACCGCGGTCGACGCGGCCGCGCTGGCCAGCGTGAACCCGGCGAGCCGCCACGTCTGCGGGTCGCCGAGCACGGTGTCGACGCCGCCCGCGGAAAACCCCCGGCCGACGATCGCGACGACCGGCCAGGCGAAGAACACCACCAGGAACGCGACCGGCAGCAAGCCGAGCAGCGTGAGCCCGAGAGTGCGCGCGGGGATCACGCGCCCATGAGCGAGCGCCATTCCCCGATCCACTTCTCCCGGCCGGCCTGCACCTTGTCCGCGGGCAGGGTCGCCGGCGTCTGCGGCAGCGGAGCCGCGGTGGCCCAGCCTGCGGGCAGTTCGACGCCCTGGCGCGCCGGGTAGACGTACATGTTCGCCGCGACCGTCGTCTGGAACTGCTGCGACAACAGGAAGTCGACGACCTTCTGTGCCTGCGGGATCTGCTTGCCGTTGGTGAGCACGCCCGCGTACTCGACCTGGCGGAAGCACGTGTCGAGCAGCGCCTTGGTACGCGGCTTGCCGTCCTCGCCGAGTTCGGCGGCCGGCGACGACGCGTAGGACACGACGATCGGCCGCGAGCCCTTGCCCGACGAGCCGGAGAAGTCCTTGGTGTAGGCCTCCTCCCAGCCGCTGACGGTCTTGAGGCCGTTGTCCTTCAGCTTCCGCCAGTAGCCCTGCCAGCCGTTCTCGCCGTACTTCGCGACCGTGCCGAGCAGGAAAGCCAGCCCCGGCGACGCAGTGGCCGGGCTCTCCGCGACGGTCAGGTCCTTGTACTTGGGGTCGGCGAGGTCGTCGTAGCTCTTCGGCTCCGGGAGGCCCTTGCTCGCGAAGTACGCCGGATCGATGTTCACGCAGACGTCGCCGAGGTCGACCGCCGCCAGCCGGTGCTGCGGGTCGACGGAGTAGCGCTGCGGGCCGCGGTCGGCCTCCGGGCTCGTGTAGGGCTGGAAGACGCCCTCGCTGAGCGCGCGCGAGGCGAAAGTGTTGTCGACGCCGTACGCGACGTCGCCGATCGGACTGCCCTTGGTGAGCACGAGCTTGTTGGTGAGCGCGCCGGCGTCGCCGGACTTGAGGATCTTGAGCTTGATCCCGGACTGGCGCTGGAAGGCGTCGAGCACGTCCTGCGGGGCGGCGAACGAATCGTGCGTGACCAGCGTGACGGTCGGCGTCTGCTGGTCCTGGCTCGCGGACGACCCGCCCGAGTCGCCGCTGGACAGCGAGCAGGCGCTGGCGAGCATCGAGACTCCGGCGAGGCCTGCCACTGTGCGGACGGTCCGCGACATCATTCTTCCCCTCCTGCACTGCGCCGGACGAGGGAGAGCGATACGGCCTCCCTACGCCGGCATGATCCGGATCCAGGTGCGAACGGTCGCGGGTTGACGGCCCGCCTCTCAGTCCGGCGTACCGGACTCCCGTGGCAATGCCGCAGCGTAGCCGACACCATGGAGTGATGACGCAGCTATTGAACGACTCGGCAGTGGAGCAGGCCCTCGGCAGCGTTCCGGAATGGCGGCGCGAGGACGACAGCATCGCGCGGACGGTCGAACTCCCGTCCTTTCCGGCGGCGATCGAGGTGGTGGACCGGGTGGCCGAACTCGCCGAGGAAGCCGACCACCATCCCGACATCGACATCCGCTGGCGCACCCTGACCTTCCGCCTCAGCACCCACTACCTCGGCGGCCTGACCGAACGCGATTTCGCACTGGCCCGCCAGATCGACGAGGTCCTCGCGGCCCGCTGACCAGGTGTGATGTCGGCAACCCTGGCAACACAAGCGGCCCCTTCGCGCGTCTTCCGGACAGACGCGAAGAAAGGAGGCCTCATGGTTCAGGCACTCGTGGTGGGAATGGGTTCGTTCGGCCTGATGGTGGCCGCCGCGGGCGGGGTGCTGTGGCACACCGCGCGCAATCGACGTGACCTTGATCACAAGAGGTAACAGTGAGCTAGATCAAGGCGCTATCCCAGCGGAACCGTCGGCACTCGCCCCGCTAGGACTCGCCATGAACAGCACAACCGCCCAGCTCACCGCCGCACAGCGCACGTGGGTCGCGGCTTTCTCGACCGCTGTCGTCCTCCTGTCGATGATCGTGCTCGGCCTGCTCGGCTGAGCGTCACGGCAGCGGGAACATCCGGATGAGCCAGCACACGGCGATCCCGATGAGCCCGAGCACGACCGATCACCCACATCCTGGCCGGCCCGCAGGGTTCACCGGGACCTGACGCCTCGCACCTCGCCGCGGCGAGTTGTCGCTGACGGTCTCGGGAACGCCCTGATCGGCCAGCGATCGGCACGAGTGGGACGTTTCGCCGAAATTGCCTCGCGCGGGTCAGGTCACCGCGTCCCCGGGCGGCAAGGCCGGGACTCTCCGATGCCACCTCGCGTGCTCGACCCAGCCAGGCGGCAGCCACTGTCCGGTGACGAGCTGCGGATGCCGGGGATGTTCGGCGTTCGCCCAGGTCACGAAGAGCAGTTCGGCCCACTCCGACTGGATCAGCCAGGACACCGGGCCGTCCTTGCTGTTCCCCGTCACGTGCACGACCGCGGGAGCGACCATCGCCGCGCCAGTGACCGCCCCCCAGCGCCACGAAAGCACGCGCGGCGTGTAGAGGTGGAAGCCGTGCACGCTCAGGTATAGCCCGCCTTGCTCGATCGGCACCCAGCGCGGAACCGCGGCCGCGGCCGCCGCCTGCCGTGCCCGGGACCGCGCGATCGCCCCGCCCACCAGCGAACCGGCCACGAGCCCGACCCCCAGTGCGCCCGTCCCGGCCACGAACGGCGTCGAGACGCTCCAGCTCCCGTCTCCGACCGCACGGAAGTCCGAAACCACGACCTGCCCGGTAGCCCAGAATCGTTCGCCGGCCACGTTCCGGCCGGGAAACGGCGCGAGCACTTCCTCGACGTGGCCGAGGTCGGCGTTGTCCGCCATCAAGCCCGCCAGGTAGCAGGTATAGCTCAGCACGTCGTCGCGATAGGTCCAGGGCGGTGTCATCGGGGACGACTGTTCTTTCGCCATTCAAACCCCCTCGCTGAATGAGGGACGATCGTAGCGGTACGCACCGCCTGGATCCGAAATCGGATCATGGAGTATGGTCCCGCTGCACTCAGTGGAGGGGAGCCATTCCGGTGCAGGAAAATGTGCGCGCTGCGCACCTGCTGCAGTTCTGGCGCACGGTGGAAATGTTCGGTCCGCAGAATATTCCAGACTTGACGTCGCCTCGTTCCATGGCGAAGACCGAGTACCTCGTATGCGACGTCGAGCCGGGCCAGCCAGCCCCGTGGGAGGCAGGACATCCGCTGTCCCAGGCCCGGTTGCCGCACGACAAGACCTGGCAATTCGTCGTGTACGGCGCGTTGTACGACGTCTCGTCGGTCCACGCTGAGCTCAGCGCGCAATTCGGCAAGGAAGACACCCCGGAGGAACGACGAAAAGACGGAACCACGGCGGTGTACGCCTTCACAGTGGACTCCGAGGGAACCCTCATTGAGGATTCCCCGGTATTATCCGCGTGCGCCTGGGCAATCAGCAGACTGAAGTCTCCAGGACCGCGTGATCCGAAGTGGCTGGACGGTTTCGACGACGAAAGCGGTTCCTTTGCCGAACAGCTCAACCGGCTTTCGCCGAAGAAGAAACCGGGTGGCAAGCTGGCCGCCGCAGTAGCCGGCCAGGTCAAGGAAGCCGCCCACGAAGCGGCTGCTGCCGGGGCGAAGGCGACCGGCTCCGCGGTGAAGACCGCGGTAGCGGCCGGTGCGACATCGCTGGCGGGCCCCGTCGTCGGGCCGGTCGTCGGCGGGATCGCCGGAGCGACAGCCGGAGCCTTCGCCGAACGGCTCCTGACCCCGCCCGGCGCGAAGAAAGCCGCGGACGAAACCGAGCAAGACCGCGAGCCGCGAGTGGAACTGACTTCGAGGACGTTGCATGCGTTCACCCGGGAACTGGTCACGGCCCTCGGGCTGAAGGACAGCCTGCACGCGACCGGGATCCGAGTGAAGTGCTACCAGATTTCCCGCCGGAACGCGGGCAGGGCGGACGATCAGGATTTCCTCAACAGCTCGATCGCCGGGGACCTCGGGCTCCTCGGGAAGGAGGTCCGGGCCGGCCACCGGGGCGAAGCGCTGCGCGCCTTCCTCAGCGAGGAGCCTTCCGCAGCCGGGTCCGACCGCGTCGATCTCCGCGAGCAGCCCGGTGCGCTGCTCGCCGGTGTCGAACCGGCCGCCATCCCCGGCGGGCGCTGGCCTTCGGCATACCCTCTCGTCACCGGACAGCAATTCGCGGTCGACTGGATCATGGCCGGACCTGATGCGGGTCTGTTCGCGGTGAACGGACCGCCCGGCACCGGTAAGACCACGATGCTGCGGGACGTGCTCGCGGGGATCGTAGTCAAGCGGGCGAGGTTGCTCAGCCGGCTCGGAACTCCGTCGGACGCCTACACCGAACCACGGGAATCTGTTCGCCCTTACTCAAGTCCGGTTCGCGCGCTCCGGCCTGAGCTGACCGGGTTCGAAATCGTCGTCGCGACTGCAAGCAACGACGCGGCAGCCAACATCACCCAGGAGATGCCGGCGCTGAGCGCGGTGAAGGGAGTCGAGGAAGAGGCTGTCGCCGCTGACTACTTCACCGAACTGGGCAGCCACGTACTGGGGAAGCCGGCCTGGGGCCTGGTCGCGGCGATGCTCGGGAAGATGGAGCACCGCAGGGATTTCGCGAACAAGTTCTGGTGGAGCGCGCACACCAAGTCGAAAGCCGAAGCGAGCGCCGCGGGCGAAGTCCTCGGGATGAAAGGTCAGCTCAAGGAAGTCCGCTCGGCACCAGAGCAGTTCGACGGCTGGGAAGGCGCGGTCAAAGCCTTCGCCGAAGCGGACGCAGCAGTCCGCGATCTGACCACCGCCCGCCAAGCCGCGGCCGCCAGCCTCGGCGAGCACGCCCGGTGCACCCAGGCCGTCGCGTGGACGACCGAACGCCTCCGGCAATCGCACACCTACTGCGGTCAGCTCGGCGAGGCCGCGCGGCAAACCGAGGAACTCCGCGCGAGGTCAGCGCAATCGCTGAACGAAGCCGATCAGCGGATTCGCGGCTGGCTGGATTGCCGGCCAAGCTTCTGGACCTCTGTGCTCACTTTCTTCCGCGCGTCACGGGAATGGCGGACGGCCTATCGCGAAGCCATCAAAGCCCGGATCGCGGCCGACCAGACCTACCAGCAGCACGCGGGTGCCGCGGCGCGACTGGCGGATGAACTCCGGCAAGCGCAGCAGAACCACGCTCGGCTGGCGGCCGAGCACGCTGCCGCCGAGCAGGCGCTAGCGCGAGTCCGGGGGCAAGTGGACGCGGCATGTGCCCGCTGGCCGGGCGTCGTCCCGTTCGGACCCGCGATCGCCGGAGACGAGCAACTTCAGCTGTGCGCGCCCTGGGCGGATCCCGAGTTCATCGCGGCCCGCACTCGGCTGTTCCTTCGCGCGCTCGCCCTCCACAAAGCCTTCCTCTGCTCGACCGCGGAACAGACCGACGTCAATCTCGCCGCCGTCGTCCAGCTCATCCAGGGCAAAGCGAAGGTCGGGCCGCGGACCGCGCTCGCCGCCTGGCAAACGTTGTTCCTCGCCGTGCCAGTCGTGTCCACCACTTTCGCGTCGCTGCCCCGGCTGTTCTCGGATCTCGGCAGCGAGTCGCTCGGCTGGCTTTTCGTGGACGAGGCCGGACAGGCCACGCCACAGCAGGTGGCAGGCGGAATCTGGCGCTGCCGCCGCGCGGTGCTGGTCGGAGACCCACTCCAGCTCGAACCGATCGTCACACTGCCGGTGCCCGCGCAACACGCGCTCCGCCGGTATCACGGAGTCGCTGAACAGTGGAGTCCGGCGGCCCTTTCCGCCCAGCAGGTCGCCGACTGCCACGCCCGGTACGGCACCTGGGTCCCGGCACCGGCCGGTGACGAGAAGGTGTGGGTCGGCGCGCCGCTTCGAGTCCACCGGCGCTGCGACTATCCGATGTTCCACATCTCCAACACCGTCGCCTACGGCGGCGACCTGATGATCTACGGCACTCCCGAGCGCCCGGAATTCCCCGGGCGAAACGAATGGCTCGACGTCCGTTCCGATCAGGCGAAGGACCATTGGATCCCGGCGGAAGGAACGGCGTTGATCGCGCTGCTCAACACTCTCACCGGCCACGGCACCGCGCCCCAGGACATCCGCGTCGTCAGTCCCTTCACCGACGTCGTGCGGGGTGTCAAGACCTGCGTCGCCGACGCCTTCGCCGACGCCTTCCCGGCGCGCAACATCGGCACCGTGCACACCGTGCAAGGCCAGGAATCCGACGTTGTGGTGCTGGTACTGGGCAGTGCGCCGAACCGGTCGGGGGCTCGGCAGTGGGCCGCGGAGAAGCCGAACCTGCTGAACGTCGCGGTGTCCCGGGCGAAACGGCGCTTCTACGTCATCGGCAACCGGGAACGGTGGAAGGACCTTCCGCACTTCACGGTGCTGGCGGCGCAACTAGCGGTGGCGGAACCGGTGCGATGACCAGTCCGGCCACCTCGTTAACCGATCCGGAACCGCTCGCGGTATTCATGCGGCGTCGTGGTCAGCGTCCGCCGAAATGAGCGGTTCAACGTAGAAACAGTCCCGAATCCGCAAGCCCCGGCGATCCGCGACAACGTCTCGTCAGTCGTCTCCAGCCGATGCCGCGCGGCTTCGACCCGCACGTGCTCGACGTAGGCGGCAGGGGTCATCCCCAACTCCGCCTTGAACACGCGCGTGATCTGCCGGTCCGTCACATGCGCGTGCGCGGCGAGATCGGACACCGTCAGCGGATCCGCCAGATGAGCCGCGATGTACTGCCGCAGTTCGTCGACCCGCCGGGTCGCGGACGCGGGCTCCAGCGACACGCTGAACTGGCTCTGCCCGCCGGGCCGCCGCAGGAACATCACCAGTTGACGAGCCACTCGCGAGGCTGATTCCGGACCGAAATCGTCGGCTACCAGCGCCAGCGCGAGATCGAGGCAGGCACTCAGCCCAGCCCCCGTCCACACGGACCCGTCGCGGATGAAGATCGGGTCCGCGTCGACGGTCACCTCGGGATGCTCCGCGGCCAGCTGCCGGGCCGTCGACCAGTGCGTAGTGGCGCGTTTGCCGTCGAGCAGCCCCGCCGCCGCCAGGATGTGCGCGCCGACGCAGACGGACGCCACCCGGCGCGCCCGCCCAGCCAGGCGGCGCACCTCCTCGACCACCGCTGGGTCGCACTGGGCGACGATCTCCCCGCTTTCCCCTGTCGTCACCGCACCGGGGACGATCAGGGTGTCGATCGCCTTTCTCGC
This sequence comes from Amycolatopsis rubida, assembly GCF_900115345.1. Classification (GTDB taxonomy): domain Bacteria; phylum Actinomycetota; class Actinomycetes; order Mycobacteriales; family Pseudonocardiaceae; genus Amycolatopsis; species Amycolatopsis rubida. The sequence continues at coordinate 950,319 of NZ_FOWC01000002.1, forward strand.
CAGCTCAGCGAACGTCACGTCCGGCAAGACGCGCACCCCGGCCGAGGTCGTCACCGGGTCCAGCGTCTCAGCCGCGAGCACTACCTCGTAGCCCGTCGGACGGTCCAGTTCCCGCTGCAGCAAGGAAAACACCTCAGCGGGACCGGTCACGTCGAGCAGGTCGATCTGGTCGAACAGGACCACGACCACCAGTCTCTTCATTCGCACCCCATGTCGGTTTCTGCGCTTTGCATGTCATTGCCGACATCCGGAGCCGAGTCTAGCGTCGGTCGTGCGGAACAGAAACGAGAGGAAACCCCCACCATGGCAAGGAAAACGCTGCGAGAGCTGAACGGTCTCGACCAGACCCCGGCAACGCTGGCCGACGCGACGCTGATCCTGGTCGACTACCAGAACACCTACACCCGCGGCGTGATGGAGCTGGAAGGCTGGCGTCCGGCGTTGACCGCGGCGAAAGACCTGCTCGCCAAGGCCCGCGCCGCCGGGGCGAAAGTGGTCCACGTCGTCAACGACGGTGGCGAAGGCACGCCGTACGACATCCGGGCCGAGATCGGCAGCATCCACCCGGACGTCGCCCCGATCGAGGGCGAACCGGTCGTCGTCAAGGGCGCGCCGAACTCGTTCGTCGACACGGACCTGGGCGCACAGGTCGACGCGGCCGGGCACAAGAACGTGGTGATCGCCGGGTTCATGACCAACATGTGCGTCACGTTCACCACCGAGGGCGCCTTCCTGCGCGGCAACCACCCGACCGTCGTCGCCGACGCCTGCGCCACCCGTCCGCTGCCGACCCCGGCCGGGGAAGTCAGCGCGGATCAGCTGCACAACAGCGCGCTGGCGACCATCGGGGATCTTTACGGCGTGGTCGTGCCGAGCGTTGCCGAGCTGAACTGAACCCCCTGGCCTCGGCAGGCCTGTTCTGCCGAGGCGGGTTCTTCAGAACTCGATGAACCCCGCAACGACCTCACGCACGGTCCCGTCTGCTTCCGGAGTGCCATAGAAGTAGACCGGCCCTTAGCCCCAGAGATACTCCTCGACCGGCCAGCCCTCTTCGTTGACCCGAAAGAGAAACTGATGCCCGTCGGCTCGTACGGCATCGGCGTAGCTCGGCTCGTTTCGAATCAGCACCGGTTCGACCCGAACTGGACAAGGGCGATCGCGTCTTCCGCGTCAGGCATCTCGGAGCGCGCCGCCGAGCGAAGCTCAGGCCACCCGAGGTCGGCTCGCTCACCGCGCGATGAGGGTGGGCGTACTAGCGTCCGCATCGTCAATGTCGAATCCATTGTGCAGCACCACGGAAACCTCGTAGCCCGGGACCATGGAGTTGCGGGGACGGTCAGCAGGTAGCGATGCGTCGCGAGAAACTGATGCGCCTCGATCGCCACGGGCGGCGCGCCACCCGGACGACCTCCCCCCGCGCTATCCGGCAAGGGAGGAGGTGAAGAGCCCCGGCAATCAGTCGAAGACTGACGACCGGGGAAGCCGTTCAGCCGCGAACCCGATCAGACGTTGAAGCGGAACTCCACGACGTCGCCGTCCGCCATCACGTAGTCCTTGCCCTCCATGCGGACCTTGCCCGCCGAGCGCGCGGCCGCCATCGAACCCGCCTCGACCAGGTCCTCGAAGGACACAACCTCCGCCTTGATGAAGCCGCGCTCGAAGTCCGTGTGGATGACGCCGGCGGCCTGCGGGGCGGTCGCGCCCTGCGAGATCGTCCAGGCGCGGGATTCCTTCGGACCGGCCGTGAGGTACGTCTGCAGGCCGAGCGTGTGGAAACCGGCGCGGGCCAGCGCGTGCAGGCCCGGTTCCAGCTGGCCGACGGACTCCAGCAGCTCGCGCACGGACTCCTCGTCGTCCAGCTCCAGCAGCTCGGCTTCGACCTTCGCGTCCAGGAACACCGCGTCCGCCGGCGCGACGAGCTTCGCCAGCTCCTCGCGGCGCGCCTCGTCGGTCAGCACGGCCTCGTCGGCGTTGAAGACGTACAGGAACGGTTTCGTGGTGAGCAAGCTCAGCTCGCGCAGCGCCTCGCCGTCGATGTCCTTCTGCGCCTGGAACAGTGTGCGCCCGGAGTCGAGGATTTCCTTGGCCTTCTGGGCGTTTTCGAGCGCCGGACGCGCTTCCTTCTTGGTGCGCGCCTCTTTCTCCAGCCGCGGCAGCGCCTTCTCCAGCGTCTGCAGGTCGGCGAGGATCAGCTCGGTGTTGATGGTCTCGATGTCGGACATCGGTTCGATCCGGCCGTCGACGTGCACGACGTCCGGGTCGTCGAACACGCGGATGACCTGGCAGATCGCGTTGGCCTCGCGGATGTTCGCGAGGAACTTGTTGCCCAGCCCCGCGCCCTCGGACGCGCCCTTCACGATGCCCGCGATGTCCACAAAGGACACCACGGCGGGCACGGTCTTCTCCGACGAGAAGATCCCGGCCAGCTGGTCCAGCCGCGGGTCCGGCAGCGGCACGACGCCGACGTTGGGCTCGATCGTGGCGAACGGGTAGTTCGCGGCGAGCACGTCGTTGCGCGTCAGCGCGTTGAACAGGGTGGACTTGCCGACGTTGGGCAGGCCGACGATACCGAGGGTGAGACTCACGACCGGTAAGTCTACGTGCTGCGCGCGGACCGTCGCCGACCCGGTAACGTCGTGTCGGTTTTCCGCCAGTCAGAGCTCTCACCTGCTGGCATCATCGACCACATGGCTACCTCGACCATCCCGATCTGGCGCGACACCGAGCGCTGCTACCGCGCGGTGACCGCCCGCGACCAGCGGTTCGATGGCCAGTTCATCATGGCGGTGCGCACCACGGGCATCTACTGCCGCCCGTCCTGTCCGGCGCTCACGCCGAAGGCGCAGAACGTCCGGTTCTACCCCACGTCGGCAGCCGCGCAGGCCGGCGGTTTCCGCGCTTGCCGCCGCTGCCTGCCGGACGCGGTCCCCGGTTCGCCGGACTGGAACGTGCGCGCCGACCTGGCCGCCCGCGCGATGCGACTGATCTCGGACGGCCTGGTCGAGCGCGAAGGCGTGCCCGGCTTGGCCCGTCAACTCGGCTACTCGGAACGCCAGCTCGGACGCGTTTTGACAGCCGAACTGGGCGCAGGCCCGATCCGCCTCGCCCGAGCACACCGCGCCCACTCGGCGCGCTTGCTGATCGAGATGTCGCAGCTGCCGCTCACCGATGTCGCATTCGCAGCCGGGTTCTCCAGCATCCGGCAGTTCAACGAGACCATCCGCGAGGTGTTCGCGACGACCCCGTCGCAGCTCCGAGCAGCTTCGCTTCGCCGCGGAAACCGCAACGAACCCAGCGGCGCGACGCGGCTCAGCCTTCGCCTGCCGTTCCGTGTCCCGTTCGACGCCGCGAGCGTGCTGAACTACCACGCCTCGCGGGCGTTGCCAGGCATCGAAGCCGTCTCCGACGACGGCTACGGCCGCACCTTGCGCCTGCCGCACGGCCCGGCGTCAGCGTGGGTCAGCCCGCGCGCCGGTTACGTACAATGCGACCTGGCTCTCTCGGACCTACGCGACCTGAGCAGCGCCGTCAGCCGCGTACGACGCTTGTTGGACCTGGACGCCGACCCGGAAGCCGTCTCGCGTGTGCTCTCCGCCGACGATGCGCTGGCCCCACTGGTCGCCGCCGTCCCCGGCATCCGCGTGCCAGGCGCTGTCGACGGCCCGGAAGTCCTGCTCCGCACCCTGCTCGGCGAGGACGTGGCCGACGTTGTCGAACTCGGCGAGCCTGTCCCACCCGCCGACCCGCCCATGGACACCCTGACAACCCTTTTCCCGACCCCGTCCGCCATCGCCGAGGCAGAGGTAAAACCCCTGGTCAAGAAAGTCGCCGCCGCAATCGTCGGCGGTGCACTGGACCCGCACGTAGGCCGCGACGCGGACGAGCTCCGCACCGAAATGCTCGCGGTCGGCGTCGACCCCGCCACCGCCGACTACGTCGTGATGCGCCTGCTCGGTGCCCCCGACGTCCTGTTGACCGCCGACCCAGCCGTCCGCCGAGGCGCGGCCGAGCTGGGCATCGACCTGGCGACGTCCGCGCGCGGCTGGCAGCCGTGGAGTTCGTACGCCAGCCGGTATCTCAGTTCCCGAACCGCTTGAGGAGACTTTTCCCGTGCCCACCGCCTTCTGGTCCACTTTGGACACACGCATCGGCCCGTTCACCGCAGCAGTGACCGGCGACGGCGCCGTACTGGCCTCCGGCTGGACCGCCGACGTCGCCGAGCTGACACCCCTCATCTCGCCGTCCCTGGCCCCGGCGGCTCTGACCGAACGCCGCGACCTGGGCCCCGTGACGACCGCAATCCGCCGCTACCACGGCGGCGACCTCGACGCCGTCGCCGACATCGAGGTACGCCAACGCTCGGGCCCGTTCCGCGAGCACGCCTGGGAGATGCTGCGCAAAATCCCAGCAGGCAGCCCGGTGAGCTACGCGGAGTACGCCGCCCTCTCCGGCAACCCGTCGGCAGTCCGCGCCGCAGCAACTGCCTGCGCCCGCAACGCTGCGGCTCTGTTCGTGCCGTGCCACCGGGTGGTGCGGACGGGCGGAGCGATCGGCAACTTCCGCTGGGGCGTCAACGCCAAGCGGTGGCTCCTGCACCACGAAGAGTCCGCCTGACGATCCGCTACGGGTCGGGGGTTGGCTTGGCTGGCTCAAGTTGGCTTGGCTGGCTCGGGTCGGCAGGCTGGCTCGGGTCTGATCGGGTCGGCTTGGTCGGGCCGGGTCGGCTGGGCTGGGCCGACGCGGCGAGCGTGGTTGGGGCGGCTTGGCTGGCTCGGGTCGGCGGCCTGGGTCGGCTGGGCTGGGCCGGGTCGGCAGGCTGGCTCGGGTCTGATCGGGTCGGCTTGGTCGGGCCGGGTCGGCTGGGCTGGGCCGACGCGGCGAGCGTGGTTGGGGCGGCCAGGCCGACGTGGCGAGTCTTGCTGAAGTGACCGGGCTGAGCCCGCCACTTCAGCAGCGTCCCGCCGCAGCACTCAGCCCGCCGCTGCAACGGCCGCCCACCGCAGTGTTCAGCCCCGCTCGCCAGCCAGCGACACCCGGCTAGGCGAACTGCGAGCATCACGACGTGACTGTCGCGCTTCCCTCACCACACCAGCCGCACAGCACCAGCGGCACTGCGGCTATGGCCACGCAACATGCTTCGCGGTCGACATTCCGCGGCCAGCCAGCACTTTGACACCAGCTTCCGACTTGCCCGTTTCCAGCCCAGCCCGCTTCCAGCCGAAACATCCGGCTACCCGGTCACAAGCCAGCCCCGCCATCCAGCCGCACCAACCGTTTGGCCGCCGCGCGCCCCAGTCATCGGCTGCTCAGCCATCCGGCCACGCGGCCAGCCCAGCGGCAACTCGGTGCAGGAGCCAACCGCCGTCCGGCGCAGGCTCATCCTGCTCTCGTCAAGCCATCTGCAGCTCCACTCTCGACCCGGTGCGGGACTTCCGCACCCGCAGCCGCGTGGGGATGCGCTGGCGGAGTTCCTCGACGTGCGACACCAGGCCCACCACGCGGCCGCCAGCGCGGAGTTCGTCGAGGATGTTCATCACCACGTCCAGCGTTTCGGCGTCCAGGGTGCCGAAACCCTCGTCCACGAAGAGGGTGTCGAGCAGCGCGCCGCCGGTTTCGCCTGCCACCACATCGGCCAGACCCAGCGCCAGCGACAGCGACGCGAGGAACGACTCGCCGCCCGACAGCGTTTTCGCTGGGCGCACCGCGCCGGAGTAGTCGTCCAGCACGTCGAGGCCGAGGCCGCCCCTAGTGCCGCGCGCGCCGGCCGCGTCCGAGTGCACGAACGAATAGCGGCCCTGGCTCATGGTCCGCAGTCGTGCGGTCGCCGCGAGCGCGACCTCTTCCAGCCGGGCAGCCAGGACATACGAGCGCAGCGACATCTTCCGCGCGTTCTGCCCTCGTCCATTGACCACTTCGGACAACGCCCGGAGTTCGGCGTGTTCCTCCTCCAACGGCACCAGCTCCGACAGTGCCTTGCTCAACCGCCCGGCCAGCTTCACCAGTTCGCGGTGCTGCGCCGAAACCGCTTGCTGCGCGGCGAAAGCGGTATCCGCGCGAGCCCGCGTCTCCTTCGCTTGCTCGGCCAGCGGCACGACGTCCACCGCGTCGTCCGGCGAGATCCCGAACAGTTCCGGTTGCGCGAGCATCTCCCGCGCACCGGCGGCGGTCGCTTCCGCCTCGGCGAGGCCCTGTTCGAGCTTCGTGATCTGCTCTTCGGTCCGGACGGCGGCGCGCATTTCCACCAGGGTCGAGAAACCCTTGGCATGCAACGAGATTTCCACCAGATCCCGTTGCTCAGCCAGCCGGGCCTCCGCCCCGGACACCGCCGTGTGCGCCTCCGCCGCCAGGTCGAGCGCGCCGGCGAACGTGAGCAGGTGCTGCCGCCGGGCGGGAACGTCCGGGAACTCTCCCCGGCCCGCGACCAGCCGCTGCTCGCGCTCGGCCATCCGCTCGTCCAACGCGCGGATCTCGCCGTTCGCCTCGGTAACCGTCTGCTCGGCGAGGCGACGCTGTTCGGCCAACTGCTCGGCACCGCGCTCCAGTTCAGTGACCTTCGTGTTCAGCTGGTCCTTGCGCTGCGCCTTCTCGGAGAGTTCGGCGACGAGCGTCCGGGCTTCGGTCAGCGCGGTCGCGATCTCCTCCGCAGTACGCCCGTCCAACCGTTCGCGCAGGGAGACAGCCCGTGCCTTGGCCTCTTCCAGCGCGGACACCACTCGCTGGCGCAACGCGGACGCCTTCTGCTCGGCTTCTTCCGCAGCACGTTCTTCGGCCGCGTCCACCAATGGCGCGTCATGGTTCGCCGGTGCCGGATGTTCGGCCGACCCGCACACCGGGCACGCCGCTCCCTCGGCCAAGCCAGCAGCCAGCTCTGCTGCCATACCGTCGAGACGCCGCTCGCGGAGATCGAGCCGACGTTGCCGAGCCGTCTGGTGCTCGTCGACCACTTCGCGCAGTTTCGCTTCACCACGCTCGACTCTGGCCTCAGCTGGCGGCAACTCCTCGGCTGCACGAGTGAGCACCATCAGCTCTTCGACGCGAGATTTAGCACCGTCCAGCTTCGCCGCCGCTTCTCCGGCTACCGTCGCTTCAGCACGCGCAGCGGCAATCCGACCGGGCAGCTCGGCCAACCGCTTGGCGAGCCCAGCAACTTGCTCAGCGGCTTTCTCCGCGGCTTTCTGCCGCTCCGCGCGGCGTTGCTCGTCGCTCTTCTGCTGGTTGGCTTCCGCGGCCAACTCGGCGAGAGCACCCGCCTCCTCGCGAACGGAGCCCGCGCGCTCGCGCAGGTCCGCGACCGCGAGCCCGACCGCGTCGAAACCGAGGTCGGCGAGATCTCGGATCCGATCGGCCACCAGCACCTGCGCATCGCCGAGTTCGGCCGTGCGCCGGTCCATCAACTCAGCCTCGGGAACTACCGCGGCAGCACGCCGAGCCGCCGCGATTTCTTCCGTCCACTCAGCACGTTCGGTCGCCTGCTCGGCGATCTGCGCCAGCCGGGTGTGCGCGGTGCGGACCCGGCGGATCTTTTCCGCGTCCTCTTCCGCCTCGCGCAGCGCGACCTCAGCGGACTTCGCCGCCGAACGTGCTTGCCCTGCCTCGGTTTCCGCCGCCTCGGCCTGGACAGCGATCTCGGCCAGCACAGCCTCGACCCACTCCGGCCGCCCTTCCTCCGGCGGTTCCTGCTGCGCTTCCTGGGCGTAGCGGGCGAGCAGCTCGCGGACCTCCTGCTGCCGCTTGTCCAGCGCACGGCCGCGTTCCGCGCGAAGGTCAGCGAACCAGCGTTCGACGTCGGAGAACCGCTCGGTGCCGAAAAGCCGTTCCAGCAGCTTCTCGCGCTCGGTGGTGTCGCTGCGGAGAAACTTCGCGAATTCTCCTTGCGGCAGCAGCACAACCTGGAAGAACTGCGGTGCCGTCATGCCCAGCAGCCGCTCGACGGTGCGCGCCACCTCGTCGATGCGGATGCTCCCGTCCGGCGGCAGCCCGGCGGGCGGTTCGCCGACCCAGGTCAGCGAAACCCGGGCCTGCTGCGTGGTGAATCCGTCGCCGCGTTTCTTCGGCCGCTGGTACTCCGGACTGCGCACGATCCGCAACCGCTGGCCCTGCACGGTCAGCTCCAGCACGACCTCGGTCTGCCGATCCGGTTCGGCGAGATCGCACCGCAACCGCTTGACGTCGCCGCGCGCACCCGGCACCACGCCGAACAACGCGAACGCGATCGCGTCGAGCAGCGTGGTTTTGCCCGCTCCGGTGTCGCCGTGGAGAAGGAAGAGACCGTCGGTGCCAAGGGCGTCGAAGTCCACCACCTCCCGCCCCGCGTAAGGGCCGAAGGCTTCTACCTCCAGCAGATGCAGTCTCACAGCTTCTCCACCGCCGCCCGGTTCGCTGCTTCGAGCGCCAGGTGCACGAGCCGCTCCTCTCGTTCGCTCGGCGGAGCGCCACGGCAATCGTCGAGGAAGCTGCGCGCGATCTCGATGTCGCTGCGCCCGCGCACCGCCTCGGCGTACTTCAGTTCGGTGCCGGCGACCCCGCCGTCGGGCCGCCAATCCATGTGCACCGCATAGGGAAAACGGTCCTGCAGCAACCGCATCGCGTCGATCGGGCGCACTCGATCGGTGACCGTGATCGAGAGGAAATGCTCGCGCCATTGCTCGTGTTCCGGGTCTTCGAGCAAAGCGGCGAGCTCGCCGGAGAGCGTCGCGAGCGGACGCGGCACCGGCAGCTCATGCCGGCGGACCTCGGCCAGACCGGTCGCGTCGAGATCCACGAACCACACCGATTTCCGTTGCCGCGCTTCGGAGAACGAGTACGCCAGCGGACTCCCGGAGTACCGGAGGTGTTCCGCGAGCGTCTGCGGTCCGTGCAAGTGCCCGAGCGCGACGTAGTCCACGCCGTCGAACACCGATCCGGGAACCTGCTCGACTCCGCCCACCGCGATGGTGCGTTCTGATTCGCTGGCCTCGCCGCCGGTGACGAAAGCGTGTGCCAGCACTACGGATCGAGCCCCCGGACGACTGGCCAGGTCGTCCCGCACCCGCCGCATCGCCTCGCCGAGCACACCGGTGTGGCCGCGCGCCTCCGGCACGCCCAGCGCGTGCCGCGACGGCTCGGGTTCGAGATACGGGATGCCGTAGAACGCGACCGCGCCGTGTTCGTCGTGCAGCACAACGGGTTCCGCGATGCCTTCGACGGTCGCGCGGACGTGCAGCCCGCCCGCCGCCGCGAACTCGGCGAACGCGCCCAGCCGCGCGGCCGAATCGTGGTTGCCAGGCGTGACCACGAGTTCCGCGCCGGCCCGGCGGATGCGGGTCATTGCGGCCGTGGCGACGCGGACGGCTTCGGCGGACGGCACCGCTCGGTCGTAGATGTCACCGGCCACCACCACGACGTCGACCGACTCGCGGTCGACGAGTTCGGCGATGTGCGTGAGGGCGGCCTCCTGTTCGGTGAGCAGATCGGCGCCGTGGAACGTGCGGCCGATGTGCCAGTCAGACGTATGGAGGACTCTCACGGCGACCACGTTAGGAGCAGACCCCGACGAAATCCCGGAGGCACGCCGATGCCCCACTCGAACGTGTGTACGAAGCCGATCAGGTCCACTGCGGACACGCCCAGCCTCGAATCTGGAAAGTCGCAGGTCAGCTACGCAGCGCGACCGCGGGTGCCGGTTTTTGTCGGTGGGGTCCGCCATGATGTCTCGCGTCCGGACACCCGCCGGACCCGACGGAGAGGAGGACCGGGTGGAGACGGTGATCACCACTGCGGCCGTCGTGCTCGCGCTGCTCCTGTGCGTCGCGGTTGTCGCGCTGTGGCGGCTGTACAACGACGGAATGCGCCGCGCCGACGCAGCCGCGCGGCTCGTGGCCACGGAGCGCGCGAAAGGCGACCAGCAGCAGCTCGCGCTGCGCCGGTACGAGGTGGCGTTCGCGTCGATTCACGGCCGCGGCGAACTCGGCGAACAGGTGCTCGTGGAGACCGCGCGCGCACTCGGACTGCGGGAGGGACTGCACTTCACCCTGCAGACCGATTTGGGCGGCGGTGGAAGCGCGAAACCCGACCTGGTGCTGAATGTCGGCGGCGGCCGGGCGGTGCCGGTCGACGCGAAGGCAAGCATGGCCATCTGGGCGGAGGCGGTCGAGACCGACGATCCGGAAGAACGGCTCGACGCGCTGCGCGTCCACGTCCGGCAGCTGCGCTCCCGCGCGGCGGAGCTGGCGGGCAAGGGCTACCAGCGCTGGGCGGACGCGATTTACGGCACCATCATGTTCGTCCCGTCCGACGCGGCCGTGGTCGCCGCGCTCGACACCGATCCCGAACTGCTGCGCTGGCTGATCGACCGCCGCGTCTTCCTGTGCGGCCCCACGGGATTCGGGGTGCTCGCGTCGGCAGCGCTGTTCGCCGCCAGCGACCGGGCGCTCGTCGAGGACGTCGAGCAAGTGCGCGCGGGTGCCGCCGCCGCGCACCGAGCCGCCGGCAATGCGGTGGAGGCGCTGAATCTGTCCTCTACGCACCTGCAGCGCTTCGTCTCGGCCCGCCGCCGGGAACTCGAGGCGCTGGAGTCGTTCCGTGCGACGGTCGCGCCGCTCACCGACGCGTCGGGCAGTCCGGCGCCGGTACCGCAGCTTCGGAAGGGAGACGAGGTGGCAGCTGGTTGAGGTCGCGGCGCGATGGCCGCGGGCTCGACAGTCGCGATCGGACGATCGACGGTCTCGTCTTGCGGGACGGGTTCAGCGGCGTGGCTTGCTGGCGTCAGGATGACGGCATTGGGTTCGCGGGGCGTGGGCTGATGCGCTCGCGCGTGGAGTGTGCTTGAAGCCTGGCCGTGCTGTTGGGGAGGGCGAGGTTTCGGTTGCCCGGCCCAATGGCACGACGGCCGTGCGGACTTGGCGGGCGCGCACGTGGCGAAACAGTTCGCCGAAATGCGGCCGGGGCACGGATCCGGTGGCACGGTCGCGAGCAGGCACGTTCCGACGAGCCGGACCCTGCAGCGCGGTCTAGCGGCGGAAGCCACAGCAGCACGGTCTGGCGGCATTGGCCTCGGCGGCTCGTCGCGGCGGAGCAAGCCAGCCCCGGTGGCGTGGGCGTCGGGAGCAAGTCAGCCCTGGTGACGTGGGCGTCGGGAGCAAGCCAGGGCACGGCGGCCGGGCGGACCTGGGCATCAGCGGTGCATTTCGCCGGAGCCCCGCCACGGCACTGCGATCTGGCGGTGTGGGCCCTGGCGGTGTGGGCCCTGGCGGTGTGGGCCCTGGCGGTGTGGGCCCCGGCGGTGCGATCCGGCACTGCGAGTCTCGGCGGCGCGATCTGGGTTGGCATCGTCCGGCGGGAGTGAGCCTGGGCGCGGGAGCGGCTGAGCGTCCTAGCTCGGTCCGGCTCGGGCGCCCTGGCGCTCTTCGCACGCAGAGCGCGAGAGCTCCCTCGGGAGTCGCCGTGGGCGGTAGCGCATCGCGGTGGCGAGGTAGGCGTCCAAGGTGAGTTGAGCGCCCTCCCGGTGAGCGGTGGGCCGGGGGCCTCCGGATCATGCGTCGGCAGCCGAGACCGTCACACGGCCCAAGCGGTCATGGCCGGCCATCCGCGACAGCTGGCGGCTTGCGGCTGAGCGTGGAGGCGCGGCAGGCGCGCACCACGGTCTGGATTGCCCGGAACGAACAGCGAAGTCCAGGTTGGACACTGCGGCGGGGCGAGCGAAAGGGCATGGTTCCGACGTCGCGCGGGCAGGATCTGGACGCTCAGGCGCCTCACGGGAACGTCAATTCCCGGTCAAGTTCCAGAACGGCGAATGTTCCGGAACAGGACCGGTGGCGCCGCCGTCGCCGTCGTCGGCTCGTGGCATAGCCTGGGGTCAGCGCAGGGCCGGGAAACGGGCAGCTAGGCCATACCGCCGGTATCACCGCTGGTCAGAGGTCTGGTCCACCGGTTCCCCGTCCGGCGGAGCGGTACGGGCAGGCCGTACCGCGGGTACCGCTCGACCGAACTAAATGTCATGCGGTCGAGTGGCTGCTTCGTGCTGTCCTCGGCAGTGCCAACAAGATCGTGACAAGTACGGGCTACGGTGTGCCTCGTGACCGCGATACGCGATCGCCAGAGCGATCCTGATGCCGATGACGCCCCCGTGCCGTGGGACGAGCGTCTCGTCGTCGGCACGAGGCGCGGCCTGCCCTGGTGGGCGGCTGTGCTCGTGGGCTTCGGCTTGGCAGTGCTCGGCGCCATCATCGACGAGAAGTCCACCGGCAGCCTCGGTTTTGTTTTCAAGGCGGGCTACTTCCTCGGGGCCGTGATCGCGGTCGGTGCCGTGCAAAGACGCGGGCTGTTCGGTCCGATGGTGCAGCCGCCGCTGGTGCTCGCCGTCACCGTGCCTGGCGTAGTACTGCTGACCGGCGGGGGTCCGGAAGCGAGCGACACCCTGTCGAAGCTGCTCAACATCGGGACGCCGCTGATCAAGGGCTTCCCGACGATGGCGGTCACCACTGGCGTCACTCTGCTGTTCGGCTTCTTCCGGATCTACCGCGAACGCGACCCGGACGCGCCGGTCAAGATCAAGGACGGCAAGGTTCCGCGCACTCGGGACGAGGACGACGACAAAGCCGCCAGCCGTCCGCGCTCGCGGCCGCCTGCCGGTCGCGCCGGGCAGTCCGGCCAGACGCCGCCTCCGGGCAACCGTCGCCGTCCGCCGCGGGATCGGGGTCTCGACGCTCCTCCGCCGCGACGGCCGCGTCCGCCTGGCGAGCCGGGTGCCCGGCCGCGGCGTGAGCCGATGGACCCGAACGCTCCGCGCGGTGGTCGCAAGCCGCCGGAGGGGCGTCGTCCCCGGCCGCCGGAGGGCGATCCGCGCCGTCGTGATCCGCGGGGTGACGCACCGCCGCCGCGTCGTCGGCCGCGTGGGGACGAGCCGCCGCCTGGGCGTCCGCGTCCGCCTCGGCGGGAACCGCCCCGCCGTCAACGTCCTTGGGAAGACGAGGGCTGACCGAGTAGCGCAGGAAACTGGACGACGCGACGAGGGCTGAGCGAGCACGCGAGGCACGCCGGAGTCGGACAGCACAAGGCAAACGAGAAAGGCCGCCGACCCCCGCACTGGGGGTCGGCGGCTTTTTCGTTGCGGCTAAAGGGATTCTCTCGTCCCGGGTCGTGGCTCAGCACGAATTACCGCACAGCTCAGCGACCCAAGCATTCCGGAAGCTCTCCCGTCGCGCGCGCAGCAGCTCTCACGACTCCGCGGTACAAGCTTTGCAGGCGCGCACCAAAAGCACCCGTCCGGACTTCCCCGGCCCAATACCGCAGCACCTAACGAAAGCCCGCGGCAAGGCAAGAGAAAAAACCTCAGGACTCCGACTTCACAGCCTTCCGAAGCTCCTTCGGCAACGCGAACGCGATCTTCTCGTTCGCCGTAGTCACCTCGTCCACCTGCCCGTACCCGCGCTCGGCCAGCCACTTCAGCAGGTCCATCACCAGCACGTCCGGCACCGAGGCCCCGGACGTGACCCCGACCGTCGAAACGCCTTCCAGCCACGCCTCGTCGACCTCCGAAGCGAAGTCGATCAGGTGCGAAGCCGACGCGCCGGCCTTCAGCGCGACCTCCACCAGCCGCTTCGAGTTCGACGAGTTCTTCGAGCCGACGACCAGCACCAGATCGCATTCCGGGGCCATCGCCTTGACCGCGACCTGGCGGTTGGTGGTGGCGTAACAAATGTCGTCGCTGGGCGGGTCGGCCAAGGTCGGGAAGCGATCGCGCAGCTGGTCGACGCGTTCCATCGTCTCGTCCACCGACAGGGTGGTCTGCGACAGCCAGATCACCTTCGACGGATCGCGCACGTCGACCTTGTCGACGTCCTCGGGCTTGTCGACCAGCTGCACCTTGTCCGGCGCTTCGCCCGCCGTGCCCTCGACCTCCTCGTGGCCCTCGTGGCCGATGAGGAGGATGTCGTAGTCGTCCTTGGCGAAACGGTTGACCTCTTTGTGGACCTTGGTGACCAGCGGGCAGGTCGCGTCGATGGTGCGCAGGTTCCGCTCGGCGGCCTCGGCGTGCACCGCCGGCGAGACGCCGTGCGCGGAGAACACCACGAGCGCGCCCTCGGGCACCTCGGAGGTCTCGTCGACGAAAATCACGCCGCGTTCGCGCAGGGTATCGACGACGTGCCGGTTGTGCACGATTTCCTTGCGCACGTACACCGGCGGCCCGTACAGCTCAAGCGCCTTCTCGACGGCGACGACCGCGCGATCAACGCCGGCGCAATACCCGCGCGGCTTCGCGAGCAGCACGCGTTTGGCGGCGCCGGACCGGGAGATCGTCGGGGTACCGGCGGGTTCGGTTCCGGGACTCGCAGAAGTCATGCCTCCAGGGTACGGGCAGTGCCGATCCGGGGTTGAAGTCCTCGTTCGGATGATGGCGGCGGCCATTCAGGCTGTGCCGGGCGTCACGTCCGGCGCCCCAGGCCACCCGTTCGGTTGGGCAGAACAGCCCTGATACGGCACGCTGGACCCATGAAGCCACTCCCGCTCCCCCTCCGGGTCGCCGCGGGCCTCGCCGTCACCACCGCCGAGCGGGTTCGTGAGCTCCCGAAGCAGCTCACCGGCCTGCCGGTCACCGTCGTGAGCCAGGTGCTGCAGCTGTCCATGCGCGTCCAGCAGCAGGTCACCGAGCTGGCCATCAAGGGCGACGACGCGCTGTCGATGCTGCGCCCGGTCGAGGACACGCCCAGCTGGGCCACGTTCGACGAGGACGCCGAACCCGAGTTCACTCCGTCCCGGCCCACGCTCGTGCCGGTCGACGACCTGCCCGAACCGCGCACCAACGGCCACCGGGCGCAGCCGCCGGACACCATCGACGATCCGTGGGTCGAGGAGACCCGCGCGCTCGCCGAGGAGCACTCCGAGGGCGAGAACGACAGCTCCGGCCCGGCCGGGCTGGGCAATTACGACGAGCTGACCCTGCCGCAGCTGCGCGCTCGGCTGCGTCGGCTGACCGTGCCCCAGCTGGAAGAGCTGCTGGAGTACGAGAAGGCCAACGCCGACCGCGCGTCGTTCGTCGGCATGCTCGCGCGGCGGATCGGCAATGCGCGCAAGGCCGAGGAACAGCCGGGCGACCCCGCGGAAGGCCAGTGAGCAACGACCCCGCCACCAGCGCGGAGAACCCGTGGCCGGTCCGCACTGTCGCGCGCAAGATCGGCGACTGGGTCCACCGGCTCGGCGACGTCTGGGTCGAAGGCCAGGTCACGCAGATGAACGCGCGGCCCGGCACGCAAACCGCGTTCCTGACCCTGCGCGACCCGTCCGCGGACGTCTCGATGTCCGTCACCTGTCCGATGTGGCTGGTGCGCGAGCTGCCGACGCCGCTGCGCGAAGGCGACCGAGTGGTCATCCACGCCAAGCCGTCGTTCTTTTTCGGCCGCGGCACGCTGAGTCTGCGCGCGGACCAGATTCGCGCAGTCGGCATCGGCGAACTGCTCGCGCGGATTGAACGGCTGCGCAAATTACTGGCTGCCGAGGGAATGTTCGCCCGCGAGCGGAAGCGCCCGATTCCCTTTCTGCCCAAGGGAATCGGGCTGATCACCGGACGTGCGTCAGCGGCTGAGCGGGACGTGCTGGCGAACGCGCAGGCGCGCTGGCCGCACGTGTTGTTCAAGGTGCTGAACACCGCCGTGCAGGGTTCGCAGGCGGTGCCGCAGATCCTCCGCGCACTGTCCATATTGGACAAAGACCCGGACGTCGACGTGATCGTCATCGCCCGCGGCGGCGGCAGCGTCGAGGATCTGCTGCCGTTCTCCGACGAAGCGCTGTGCCGGGCGGTCGCGGCCGCGGGGACGCCGATCGTCAGCGCGATCGGGCACGAACCGGACACCCCGCTGCTCGACCACGTCGCCGACCTGCGCTGCTCCACTCCGACCGACGCGAGCAAGCGCATCGTGCCGGACGTCCGCGAGGAAACCGCGCGGGTGCGGCAGATGCGCGACCGCGGCCGGCGCGCGCTGCACGGCTGGGTCGACCGGGAGACGCGGCTGCTGACCCAGCTGCGCAGCCGTCCGTCGCTGGCCGATCCGCTGGGTCCGATCGAACGCCGCCTCAGCGATATCGAGATGCACCGCGAACGCGGCCGTCGCGCGATGCTCAGCCTGCTCGCCAAGGACCAGGCGGAAGTCGCGAACGCGCGAGGCAAGCTGGCCGCGCTCGGCCCCGCGGCCACGATGGAGCGCGGATACGCCGTCGTCCAGTTCACGGATTCCGCAGGCAACCTCCACGTGCTCCGCTCCGTCTCCCAGGTCGAGGACGGAGCGCAGCTGCGCGTACGGGTCGCCGACGGAGCGGTCCACGCGGTGGCCGAGTCCGTCGAGCCGACGACACCCGTACCGGAAGGAGACCGGCCGTGATGCACCGGGCCCCGGCGTTCCTCCCGCTCACGGTGGACGCCGCCGCCCGGCTCGATGCCGGTCTTCTCCTGCGGCAGGCCCTGGTCACCGACCGCGCGGCCGACGAATGCTGGACAGCGCTGCTCGCCGGCTGCGGCACTGCGGCCCGGCGCGGGCTGGCACCGCAGCTCAGGCGGCTGTCCGAGGCGACGTCCGAGCACGTCGGCGTCCGGTGGTGGTTCGCCGAGGGGACCGGGCATCGGCGACGCGTGGCGAGCGCGCAGGAGAACCTCGAGGACGCCATCGCCGACGGTGACGGGCAGGAGTTCGCGCTGGCGTTCGTCGGATATGACCACGCGATGGCCAGCGCGGTGGTCGCCTGCCCACAGCGGGCCAGACCCGGTTCCCGGGGAATGTCGGCCGAGCGCGGTAGTCTGCGCCGACAGCCCCGTGCACCACAAGGTCGGAGAACGTGAGCGAAGCAGACACCGCCGGACTCGGTTACGAGCAAGCCCGCGATCAGCTCGTCGAGGTCGTGAAGGAGCTGGAGGCCGGCGGGCTTTCCCTGGAGCAGTCTCTTGAGCTCTGGGAGAAGGGCGAGCGGCTCGCCAAGGTGTGCGAACGGCATCTGGAAGGCGCCCGCGAGCGGATCGAGGCCGCGCTGGCCTCGGTGGAGACCGACGACGCAGAGTGACGTGCACCATGCGTGGCTGAATCGGTCAGGTGGTTCCGGGATCTGACAGACTGGGCACCCGCTGACGAACCGTGTTCCGGGAGGCCACCATGACCACCGCCAGTGACCGCAGCCGACGCGAAGCGCCTGATCGCAACCTCGCCATGGAACTGGTGCGGGTGACCGAGGCAGCCGCGATGGCGGCCGGCCGCTGGGTCGGCCGCGGCGACAAGATCGGCGGCGACGGGGCTGCCGTCGACGCGATGCGCCAGCTCGTCTCCACCGTCTCGATGCGCGGCGTCGTCGTCATCGGCGAGGGCGAAAAAGACGAAGCGCCGATGCTGTTCAACGGCGAAGAGGTCGGCAACGGCGACGGCCCGGACTGCGACGTCGCGGTCGACCCGGTCGACGGCACCACGCTCATGGCGAAGGGCATGCCGAACGCGCTGGCCGTGCTCGCCGTCGCCGAACGCGGCGCGATGTTCGACCCGTCCGCGGTGTTCTACATGGAGAAGCTGGCCGTCGGCCCGGACGCGGCGGGCAAGGTGGACATCTCCGCCCCGGTCGCGGAGAACATCCGGCGCGTGGCGAAGGCGAAGAACTCCAGCGTCAGCGACGTGACGGTCTGCATCCTCGACCGGCCGCGGCACGAGCAGCTGATCAAGGAGGTCCGCGAGGCGGGCGCCCGGATCCGGTTCATTTCGGACGGCGACGTCGCCGGCGCGATCGCCGCGGCCCGGCCGACCACCGGCGTCGACATGCTGCTCGGGATCGGCGGCACGCCCGAGGGCATCATCGCCGCGTGCGCGA
This sequence comes from Amycolatopsis rubida, assembly GCF_900115345.1. GTDB lineage: Bacteria > Actinomycetota > Actinomycetes > Mycobacteriales > Pseudonocardiaceae > Amycolatopsis > Amycolatopsis rubida. The sequence goes on from NZ_FOWC01000002.1 coordinate 968,133, forward strand.
TGAAGTGCCTCGGCGGCGAACTGCAGGGCAGGCTGTGGCCGAAGGACGAGGCGGAGCGCGAGAAGGCGCTCGCCGCGGGCCACGACCTCGACCGGATCCTGCTGAACGACGACCTGGTCACCGGCGACAACGTGTTCTTCTGCGCGACCGGTGTCACCGACGGCGACCTGCTGCGCGGCGTCCACTACCGGGCGGGCGGCGCGACGACGCAGTCGATCGTCATGCGGTCCAAGTCCGGGACGGTCAGAATGATCGACGGCTACCACCGGCTCGAGAAGCTGCGGGCGTACTCGTCCGTCAACTTCGACGGCAACCTCGACCTCGACGAGGACGAGCGCGCGGTGCCTCCGCTTCCCTGATCTGCCAAGGAGTTTCCCGGTGTCGAAACGGCTGTTCGCACTGGTGCTGACTGTCCTCGCCGGAGTCGTGCTCAGCGCGGGCAGCGCGGTGGCCGGGCCGTCCATCGTCGGCGGGACCGACGCGGACCAGCCGTACCCGTTCGCGGTGTCTCTGCACACCTCGGGCGGCGCGCTGTTCTGCGGCGGCTCGCTGATCACGCCGACCTGGGTGGTCACCGCGGCGCACTGCCTGTCCGCGAAGGACCCGGCGACGATCGGGTTGCGCGTCGGCAGCAACGACGCGGAAGCGGGCGGCGAAACTCCGAAAGCGGCGGAATTCGTGCTGCACCCGCATTTCAACGCTGAAACGCAAACCGGCGACGTCGGCCTGATCCGGCTGACCGCACCGGTGAAGGCCGCGCCGATCGCGATCGGCGGTTCGGCGTCGCCGGGCACGGCCGTCCGGGTGATCGGCTGGGGCCAGACGTGCGCGACGCCCAATTGCGGCCCGGTGTCGAAGACGTTGCGCCAGCTCGACACACACCTGGTGGCGGGCGCGAAATGCACGGCGGCGTTCGACGGAACCTCCGAGCTGTGCACGGAAAGCCCCGGCGGATCCGGTTCGTGCTACGGCGATTCCGGCGGCCCGGAACTGATCCGCGACGGCGACCGGTGGGTGCTGGCCGGGATGGTCAGCCGCCCGGGCAACCGCTCGTCGACGTGCGGATCGGCTCCGTCGATCGCGACCTCGGCGGTGGCGTATCAGCCTTGGCTGGCGGAGAAAACCGGCTGATTCACTCGACGTTGCTCGAATGCCCCGGGAACAAATGCGCCTCGGGATTCAACGCCACCGCGATGTTGTTCACCGCCGTGGCCGCCTCGCCGAACCCAGTCGCGATCAGCTTCACCTTCCCCGGATACGCCGCCACATCCCCGGCCGCGTAAACGCGCGGCCGCGCCGTCGCCATCGTCGAATCCACCGAAATCGCGCGGTGATCGATTTCCAGCCCCCAGCTTTCGATCGGCCCCAGATCCGCGGTAAAGCCCAACGCCGCGACCACAGCGTCCGCGCGCAGCTGTTCGTCCGCACCGCCCGTTACCGTCACGTCGACCGCCGCCAGGGAACCGTCCGGGGCTTCGACAAAACGGGCCACCTCGGCGTCCGTGACCAACCGCACGCCCAGCTCCCGCACCTGCCGCACGATCGATTCCGCGGCCCGGAACCTCGCGCGACGGTGCACGAGCGTCACGCTCGCCGCGACCGGATGCAGCGCCAGGCACCAGTCGAAGGCCGAATCCCCGCCGCCGACCACGACGACGTGCTGGCCCGCGTGGGCCGCGAGTGCCGGGACGAAATGGACCATCCCGCGACCGAGCCAGCCGTCTCCGGCGGGCAGCGGACGGGGCGTGAACTCGCCGATGCCCGCGGTGATCAGTACCGCGCCCGCGCGCAGCACGTCGCCGCCGTCGAGAGTCAGTTCGAGACCGCCCTCGACGCTCTCCAGCTTCTCCGCCTTGCGGCCGAGCAGGTAGTCCGGCTTCCACGGGGCGGCCTGGTCCACCAGGCCCTGCACGAGATCCCGGCCGCGGACCGCGGCGAACCCGCCGACGTCGTAGATCATCTTCTCCGGATACATCGCGGTGACCTGGCCGCCCGGTTCGGGCAGCGAATCGACGACGGCCATCGACAGGCCGCGGAATCCCGCGTAGTAGGCGGCGAAGAGACCGGTGGGACCGGCTCCGATGACGACGAGGTCGTAATCCATGAGGCTCGCTCCATGCCAGTGGTGGGTGGCGGTGATCGAGAACACAGCCGAGCTTACCGAGGTGGGCGACAACACCCAGCCGTAAACCGAAATCGGGGCCAGAATCGGGGTATGGCTGAACAGGAATACCGGATCGAACACGACACGATGGGTGAGGTCCGCGTCCCGGTCGACGCGCTCTACCGCGCGCAGACGCAGCGTGCCGTCGAGAACTTCCCCATCTCCGGCCGCGGTCTCGAGCGCGCCCAGATCCGCGCGCTGGGCCTGTTGAAGGCCGCCGCCGCCCGCGTGAACGCGCGCCTCGGCGTCCTGGACGCCGACGTCGCCGACGCGATCGCGAAGGCCGCCGACGAGGTCGCCGAGGGCCGCCACGACGAGCACTTCCCGATCGACGTCTTCCAGACCGGCTCGGGCACGTCGTCCAACATGAACGCGAACGAGGTCATCGCGACGCTGGCCACTCGCGCGCTCGGCCGCGACGTGCACCCGAACGACCACGTCAACGCGTCGCAGTCGTCCAACGACACCTTCCCGACGACGATCCACGTCGCCGCCACCGAAGCCGTTCTCACCGACGTCGTCCCCGCGCTGGAGCACCTCGCCGGCGCGATCGAGGCGCGCGCCGAGGAGTGGCAGGACGTCGTCAAGTCCGGCCGCACGCACCTGATGGACGCCGTGCCGATCACGCTCGGCCAGGAGGCGGGCGCGTGGGCCGCGCAGATCCGGTTCGGCATCGAGCGGCTGCAGTCCGGCCTGTCACGGCTGGGCGAACTGCCGATCGGCGGCACCGCGGTCGGCTCCGGCCTGAACGCGCCCGACGGCTTCGGCGCGGCGGTCTCGGCCGAACTGGCGCAGCTCACCGGGTTGCCGCTCACCGAGGCACGCAACCACTTCGAGGCGCAGGCGACGCAGGACAGCGTGGTCGAGACGTCCGGGCACCTGCGCACGGTCGCGGTGTCGCTGAACAAGATCGCGAACGACCTGCGCTGGCTGGGTTCCGGCCCGCGCACCGGCTTGGCCGAGCTGGCTTTGCCGGACCTGCAGCCGGGTTCGTCGATCATGCCGGGCAAGGTCAACCCGGTCATCCCGGAGGCGACGCTGCAGGTCGTCGCGCAGGTCGTCGGCAACGACGCGGCGGTCGCGTTCGCCGGCGCGGCGGGCAACTTCCAGCTCAACGTGAACCTGCCGGTCATCGCGCGCAACGTGCTCGAATCGGCGCGGCTGCTCGCCGCCGTCTCGCGACTGCTGGCGGACAAGGTATTCGCCGGGGTCACCGCGAACGTCGAGCGCGCGCGGCAGTACGCCGAAGGCTCGCCGTCGATCGTCACGCCGCTCAACAAGTACATCGGCTACGAGGAAGCGGCCGCGGTGGCGAAGCAGGCGCTCAAGGAACTCAAGACGATCCGCGAGGTCGTGCTGGAGCGCGGGTACGTCCGCGACGGCAAGCTCACCGAAGCGCAGCTGGACGAGGCGCTCGACGTGCTGCGGATGGCGCGCGGCGGCAAGTAGCGCTCAACCGATCGTAGCGGCTCGTTCGGACATTTCCGGGCGAGCCGCTTCGCGTTTCCACAGTCCACATGCGACTCCCGCGGCGACCAGGGTGACCCCAGCCAGATCCTTGAGCTCGAACTGTTGCGCGCCGATCAATACCGCGACAGCCAGTCCGGACACCGGCATCAGCCCGATCAACACGCCCGCCCGGTCCGCGCCCAACTCGACGACGCAGCTGTACCAGAGCACAAAAGCCACTGCGGTCACCACGACGGCCAGCACCAGCAACGCGACGAGTTCGCGTGCGTCCGGCCACCGCCAGGCCCCGCCCGGATCGACCACCGTCCCGACCACGGAACCGCTTGCCGCAGCGGTGAAACAGCCCCACGTCGAGGTGGCCAACGGCCCGAGCCGCCGCAGCAATCCCACCGCGAGCAGGGTGAACGACGCCTCGCACAACATCGCCAGCGCAGCCAGCAACAGCCCTGGCGCGGAAGCGGATCCGCCGCCGGACAGCACCACGATGCCGAGCCCGGCCAGTACCGATCCGGCGACCGGAGCGGCGGACGGACGGCGACCGTCGAGCATCGGCGCGAGCACCGCGAGCACGAGCGGGCTGGCCCCGAGAAACGCCGCTACCGCACTGGGCTCCGCGTAGCGCTGCGCCAGCAGCAGACAGGCCTGGAACCCGATCATCCCGGTCGCGGCGAGCCCGAGCAGGGTTGGCAGATCGCCCAGTTTCGGCCTCGGCAGCGGACTGCGCGTGACCTTCGCCCAGCCCAGCAGCAGAAGGCCGCCCAGCGCGTACCGCAACGCCTGCCCGGTGATCACCGGATATCCGTCCAGCATGCCGGTGACCGGCACCGATCCGCCGACCAGCACCGCACCGGCCACCCCTGAAAGCACCATCGACCGTTTCACGCCGCTCAGTCTTCAGCCGAGAGTGGTCTATCCAGAAGGACCACTCAACCCTGGCCCAACTGGACCACTTCGCCGTATTGTCGAGGTCGTGGAAACCATCCGCGAACTGCTCCTGCCCGCCGCCACCGGAGGGCACCGGGGCCGCGCCGTCGAGGTCGCGTTGCGCGACGCGATCCGCACCGGACGGCTGGCAGCCGGCACCCGGCTGCCATCGAGCCGCGATCTCGCGCGCCAGCTCGGGGTCGCGCGCGGCACCGTCACCGCGTTGTACGAGCAGCTCACCGCTGAGGGTTACCTGCTGAGCAAGCACGGGTCGGGCACTCGCGTCGCGCCGGTCGACGGTCCTGCGCCGAATCCTCGGGTCAGTGCAGCGAAAACGCCGACCTGGGAGTTCGACCTGCGCCCCGGACTGCCCGCGTTGTCGGCGTTCCCCCGGGCCGAATGGCTTGCCGCCGAACGAGAAGCCCTGAACGCGACGCCCGACCTAGGTCTCGGCTACCCCGATCCGACCGGCCATCCGGCGTTGCGGGCGGAACTGGCCGCCTACCTCGGGCGCGTCCGGGCGTTGCCGACGAACCCGGACGACATCGTGATCACCAGCGGAGCCGCGGAAGCGTTGTCGTTGCTGGCCGACGCCTTGCCGGACCAGCGCATCGCCGTCGAAGACCCGAGCCACCACGGCCAAGCGAACCTGCTTCGCGAGCACGGACTGGCTCCGGCCGGAATCCCGGTCGACGACAAGGGCATCAACGTCGACGCACTGACCACTTCAGACTGCTCCGTCGTTTTGGTGACCGCCGCACACCAGTTCCCGCTCGGCGTCGCGTTGCATCCGGAACGCCGTCGGCAACTGCTTTCCTGGGCGGCGGACACCGGCGGGCTCATCCTGGAAGACGACTACGACGCCGAGCATCGCTACGACCGGCCCGCACTGGGCGCGATGCGTGCGCTCGCACCGGATCACGTCGCCTACATCGGCAGCGTCAGCAAAGTACTCGCACCAGCGCTGCGGATCGGCTGGCTGATTCCCCCGAGACGACTGCGCGACGCCGTGGCCCGGATCAAGGAAATGCATGACCTCGGCTGCCCGCCGCTCCCGCAAGCCGCGCTCGCGCAGCTGATCGCCACCGGCGGTTACGACCGGCATCTGCGCCGCACTCGACGGCTGTACCGCGCTCGTCGCGACGCGCTTATCGAAGCCCTGACCCAACGTCTTCCGCAGTGGCAGCCGGTCGGGATCGCCGCCGGACTGCACCTGGTCGTCCGGCTCCCGGACGGCATCGATGACCTACGGCTGCAGGAAAAACTCGCCACGGCAGGCGTGCACGCTCCGGCTTTGTCGACTTATTCCCATGCTTCAGCCGGATATCCGGGTCTCGTGCTCGGGTACGCCGCGCTCCCGCCGGACCGGCTCCGCGCCGCCGTCGAGCGGATCGCGTCGGCCGGTTGAACCGCTGGTGAACACCTGGTGCACCAGGGAGGGGTCCCCCGGCTGACGCTTAGGGTTGTTCTCCTCGGGAGCGGGCAAGGGGGAGGCGACCGTGAGCTTCGGGGAAATAGTGCGAACACTCGCCGACGTGCTCACGTCCAGCCGCGGCATCGTGCCCATCGCCGTCGTCGCGGGCGCGACCATCCTCGCCCCGATCATCGACCGCTACGTAATCCGCCGCAGGCGGGTGATCTACCGGGAGCTCTACAACTCCAAAATCGGCCTCAACCCGGTCACGCTCAGCGACTCGGACAACGGTGCGGTACAAGCGGATCCGGAACTCGTGCGGACCGTGCAACTGCTGGAACCGCTCAGCGTGGTCGTGATCCGCATCCGCAACACCGGCAGCTTCGACATCGGCCCCGACGACTGGGAACACCCGCTGCAGTTCACCTTTGGCAGACGGGTGGTGTGGGACGCGCGCGTGTCCGACGCCAAGGACGGCTTGCGTGAAGTGGTCCGGAACGGGCTCGAATTCTTTACTCATGATCAGCCTACGCCGGAAAACGGAACCGCGCGACTGTCCGGCGTGCGAGCGTTGCTGCCGCAGCGGCTCACCGCACTGCTGCGGCAATCCGACGCACCGGCCGCCGCGGCACCGCAATGGCACGGCGTCCGCCTCGAACAGCTTTCGCTGAAACGACGGGAAAAGTTCAAACTCGTCGTCGTGCTGCGCGAGCCGGACAGCTGGCGCGGCGGGCCGTTGTCGAAGGAACTGGACGTCACCGGAAGGCTCAGCGGCGGGCGGATCAAAGACGAACGCAAACAGCGCTGGCTGTCGTGGCCGGTGGTCACGGGAGCGATCGGAGTGCTGCTGACCGGGGCATTGCTGAGCATGCTCCTCGTCGCCGTGTCGCGCGGGTCCGAACCCGGCTGCGGCAACGGATCCCTCGCAGTGCACGGATCCAGCGCGTTCGCGCCGATCATGACCAGCGTCGCAACCGAGTACCAGAAGCGGTGTCCTGGCGCGACGATCACGACCCAAGCGGACGGAAGCGTGTCCGCGGTGCGCGAACTGGGGCCGTTGCCCGCGGAACAAAAAGACAGCATGGCAGTGCTTTCCGACGGCAAGGCTTCCGACGCCGGGCCGGATCTGGTCCCGCAACCGGTCGCAGTGCTCGTGTACAGCTTGGTAGTAAACAAGACCGTCGGCGTCGACCGGCTGAGCGGCGAGCAGGTGCGCGAGATCTTCAGCGGGAAGTACACCAACTGGGCACAACTGCGTGAGGGCCCGTCGATCCCGGTCCGGATCGTCGGGCGCGGGCAGGAATCGGGTACGCGCAAAACGTTCGAGGAGAAAGTGCTGGGCGCGGCCGAGCCGGGACTGTCGTCGGACGACTGCCGGACGCCGACTCGCGACCCGCACGCCACAGTGGTGCGCTGCGAACGCGGCAAGACCGACGAACTGCTGCGCGCCGTCGGCGACACCCCCGGCGCCATCGGCTACGCGGACGTGCCCGCGGCCAAGATCGCCGCGGCGCACGGCCGGCTCGCGATGGCGAAGCTCGACGACCGCTACCCCGACGTGACCAGCGTCGACGCCGGCTATCGCTTCTGGACGGTCGAGTATCTCTACACCAAGGGCGTGCCGGAGAACGATTCGCTGCTGAAACAGTTCATCGACTACCTGCGCAGCAGCACGGCGCGGGCGGAACTGCAGGACGCAGGGTACACGCCGTGTGTGACGAAACAGGGGCTGCTGGACCAGTACTGCACTCGTCCGGATGCCTGACCAGCTCTTTTTCACCCGGTCGAGGCTGGGGCGGGAGTTTTTGTCGGTGGCGGGGGCGATGATGGCCGGGTGTTGTTCACCGACCTCGTCACCGCCTCCGCCGAACTGGCGGCCACGCGGTCACGGAAAACGAAGATCGCCGTGCTGGCCACCGTGCTGCGCGCGGCCGAACCCGGCGAACTGCCCGCGGTGATCGCGTATCTCACCGGGCAGACCGCACAGGACCGGCTCGGTGCCGGCTGGCGCACGCTCGCCGATCTCGCCGTCGAACCCGCGGCCGCGCCTGCCGTCTCCGTGGCGGAGGTCGACGTCGCGCTCACGGAAGTCGCGGCCGCGGCGGGCGCGGGGTCGGTGAAGCGACGGGCGGAGGTGCTCACCGCTTTGTTCGCCCGGCTGACCCGTGCCGAGCAGGAGTTCGTGTTCCGGCTCGTCACCGGAGAGCTGCGGCAGGGCGCGATGGAAGGCGTGATGGTCGACGCGGTCGCGGCGGCGGCCGAGGTGGGCCTCGACCAGGTGCGGCGCGCGTTCATGCTGTCCGGACGGCTGCCGGTCACCGGGCAGGCGGCGCTGACCGGGGGCGCGGCGGCGCTCGCGGAATTCGGGCTGGAACTGGGCCGTCCGGTGCGGCCGATGCTCGCCTCGCCTGCGGAATCGCTGGAGGAAGCCGTGACCGAGCACGGCAACGCGATCGTCGAGTACAAAATGGACGGTGCACGGATCCAGGTGCACCGGCAGGGTTCGGAAGTGCGCGTGTACACGCGCACGCTGCGGGAAATCACCGGCAGCGTAGGCGAATTGGTCGAACTGGTGCGGGCGCTGCCGTGCGAATCGGTGGTGCTGGACGGCGAAACCCTCGCGCTCACCGACGAGGGGCGGCCGAGGCCGTTCCAGGAAACGATGAGCCGGTTCGGCAGCACGCGGGACGAACAGGTGCGGGCGTTGCTGCTGCGGCCGTACTTCTTCGACTGCCTTCATCTGGACGGGGTCGATCTGCTCGACGCGCCGTTGTCCGAACGCAACGAGGCGCTGCGCCGGGTGGCGGGCGAGCACGTGATCCCCGGCTCGGTCCGACCGGAATCGCCGGCGGCGGTGCTCGACGCGGCGATGGACGCCGGGCACGAGGGCGTGATGGTGAAGGATCTCGATTCGGTCTACGCGGCCGGACGGCGCGGGCGCGCGTGGCTGAAGGTGAAACCAGTGCACACCATCGATCTGGTGGTGCTGGCGGCGGAATGGGGGCATGGGCGGCGCACCGGGAAACTGTCGAACCTGCACCTCGGCGCGCGCGATCCGGACGGCGGGCCGCCGATCATGGTGGGCAAGACGTTCAAGGGCCTCACCGACGAACTGCTGGCCTGGCAGACCGAGCGGTTCCAGGAGATCGAGACGCACCGCGACCGGTGGACCGTCCATGTGCGACCGGAGACGGTGGTCGAGATCGAACTGGACGGGGCGCAGGTCAGCACGCGGTATCCGGGCGGGCTGGCGCTGCGGTTCGCGCGGGTGGTGCGGTACCGGCCGGACAAGGAGCCCGGCGAGGCCGACACCATCGACACCGTCCGGGGGTTGCTGCGCGGCAGCCGTCCGGCGCTGGACTCCGGCCAGGCCGAGCGGCCCGGTGCGGAGGAGGCGTCCGGATGAGGTTCGCCGCGCCTGCCCTCCGGATGAGTGGGCACATTACGGACATCGGGCAGTTTTTCCCGTTGTGCTCAGGAAAACGCCCGACGAAAGTCGATGTCGCACCCGTGGCCGCGTGCCCGAGAGTGGGAGCACTGGCCTGCGTCGATAGGAGAAAAGCATGACGTTCCGGGTGAAATCAGCCGTCCGGCGAGCCGGGCGGCCGATGACCCTGCTGGCGGGCGTGGCGCTCGCCGCCACCGTGGTGGCGGCACCGGCCAGTGCCGCGCCAGCCCCACCGCCACAGCCGTCACGACACCACTTCTCGGCTGCCGCGCAGTCGTTCGTCGGCGCGACGACGGTGCGCGAGCGGGTGGCGCGGCTCAACGCGGCGATGGCCAAGCTGCCGAAGGAAAGCGGCGCGTACAACGCGACGAAGCTGTGGAACCAGGGCATCACCGGAGCCGGGTCCACCGTGGCCACGCTGGTGTCGTTCGGCGACGACAAGGTCAAGCAGGTGCTGGACGAGTACTCCCGGCAGCACGGTTTGCCACCGGCGAACGTCGAGGTGCTGCAGCCGTCCGGTGCGGTGCCCGCGTGCACCGATCCCGGGGTGGACACCGCCGCCTGCCAGTCATGGGGCGGGGAAACCGATCTCGACGTCACGATGATGCACGCGATGGCTCCGGGCGCGAAGATCGTCGTCGCGGCCACCCCGGTCGCCGAGACGCAGGGCTTCGCCGGTCTGCCGGAAATGATGCACGCCGTCGACTACCTGACCGAGCACCGGATCGCCGACGTGGTCTCGATGAGCTTCGGCACCACCGAGGAGAACTTCCCGTCGTTCGAGTCGATCAAGACCCTCGACCCGGCGCTGGAGCGGGCGAGCAAGGCGGGCGTCACGCTGGTGGCCTCGTCGGGTGACGACGGTCCGACCGGGGCGTATCTGCAAGGCCCCGGCAGGTATCCGTACCGCGTGGCGAGCTGGCCTGCCAGCGACCCGAACGTCACCGCGCTCGGCGGCACCCAGCTGCACCTGGACGCGAACGGCGTCCGCACCCAGCCGGACGACCTGGTCAACGCGGCCGACAACGGGTTCAGCGAAGGTGCGGGCCTGTCGAAGGCGTACGCGCGGCCGTCCTGGCAGAACCACGTCAAGAAGATCACCGGCAGCACGATGCGGGCGTATCCGGACATCAGCATGGAAGGCGTCCAGGGCACGTCGCAGTCGGCACCGTTGTTCGCCGGGGTGCTGGCGTTGGCAGTGCAGGCCAAGCACGGGCGGCTGGGCCAGATCAACCCGGCGCTGTACTCGAAGCTGGGCCCGAAGGGCACCGCGGCCGGGATCGTCGACGTCACCAAGGGCGACAACAGCCAGTTCGACGTCGAAGGCTTCAAGGCCGGTCCGGGCTACGACATCGCGAGCGGCTGGGGCACGATCGACGCGTCGGTCTTCGTGCCGGCGCTGGTGAAGGCGGTGCGGTGATGCGGTAGCCCCCGCGCCGCGAGCGGGCATCCGGGCAAGTTCACCCGGCCCGGCTCGATCGAGCATGGTCGTGTCGGGCCGGGCGGACCATCCCGGAGCCGTACTGTCAGCGGCATGTCCTCGAAAGCGTTGGCCCGGCTGTGGTTCGGGGTGACCGCGGTCGTTGTGCTGGCCGCGCTCGTGATCCAGATCGTCGCGCTGGTGCCGCCGCAGGGACGGTACGTCAGCTTCGGCGGACGAGTGGCGAATCTGTTCACCTATTTCACGATCATCTCGAACGTCCTCGTCCTCGTCACCAGCGCGGCCTTCGCTCGCGGACGCGGCTCCTCGCCGCTGATGCGTGTGCTGTGGCTCGACGCACTGGTCGGGATCGTGGTCACCGGCGTCGTCTACCAGGTCGCGCTCGCCGGGCTGTACGAGCTGCACGGGCTCAGCCTTGCCGCGGACATCCTGCTGCACCGCGTCACCCCGGTGCTGTGCGTGCTCGGCTGGCTGATCTTCGCTCCGCGGGTGCTGGAATGGCGCACCGTCTGGTGGTCGCTCGGCTATCCCTTGGTGTGGCTGGTTTTCACGCTCGTCCGCGGTGCGATCGACGGCTACTACCCGTATCCGTTCGTCAACGCCGACGACCTCGGCTACGGACAGGTCGCGCTGAACTGCCTGCTCATTGGCGTCTTCTTCATCGCGCTCGCCAGCGGTGCCCGGGTCGCCGACCGGCGGCTCACCCGCGCACCCGCCGAAACGCGTTCAGCGGATCGCTGAGCCCGGCCTGGGCGAGCGCCCGCCACGCGCCGCGCTTCAGGTCCACCGGTTTGCCCGCGGCGACGCGGTGCATCTGCTGGGTGTGCCACTGGATCTCGAGCAGGCTGTCGGCGAGCCGGATTCCCGTGTGCGGGCAACGCCGTTCGGCTCGCACGTCCTCGCCCGCGAGCAGTCGTCCCGGCAACGCGGGGTCCACAGTGAACGGACGGCCGATCCCGATCACGTCCAGCGCACCGGATTCCAGCGCCTGCGCCATCCCGGCCGCTGTGGCGAACCCGCCGGTGACCATCAACGCGACGTCGCTGATCTGGCGGGCTTTCGCCGCGTAGTCCAGGAAATACGCCTCCCGCCGCTGCGTGCTCGCCCGGCCGGACCCCATCATCACGGCCCGCTCGTACGTGCCGCCGGAAATCTCCAGCAGATCGATCCCGGTCTCGCCCAGTGCGCGGACCACCCGCAACGACTCGTCCTCGGCGAAGCCGCCGCGCTGGAAGTCAGCACTGTTGAGCTTCACCGAAACCGGCACGCGATCCCCCACCGCGGCCCGAACCGCGCGCACCACCTCAAGCAGGAACCGGCTGCGGTCGCGCCCCCACTCGTCGTCGCGACGGTTCACCAACGGCGACAGGAACTGCGAAATCAGGTACCCGTGCGCGCCGTGAATCTGGACCCCGGCGAACCCGGCGTCGACGAACGTCCGCGCCGACAACGCGAACCTCGCCACCACCGCTTCGATCTCGTCCCCGGTCAACGCCCGCGGCGCGGCGAACGCCGTCCGCACCCCTCGATCGCCGAACGGCACCGCCGACGGCGCGACCGGCTGGCGAGACAAATACCGAGGACTCTGCCTGCCGGGATGGTTGAGCTGCACCCACAGCTGCGCGTCCGTGCCGTCCACGGCCTGCCCCCACGACCGGTACGCCGCCGGGTCAGGCACAGTCGGCACCGCGACGTTGCGCGGTTCGCCGAGCGCGGTGGGATCGACCATCACATTGCCGGTCACCAGCAGGCCCGCACCCCCGCGTGCCCAGGTCCGGTACAGCTGCGCGAGCTCGGCGGAAGGCGCGTTCCGACGGTCGCCGAGTTGCTCGCTGAGCGCCGACTTCGCGAGCCGATGCGGCAACACGGCCCCGCAGTGCAGCTTGAGCGGTTCGGCGAGCAGATCCCGGGGGTCGGTCATGAGCAGTCCCGTCGTCGCGGCTAACTTACCGCGAGTAAGGATACTCGAAAGTAGGTACCGGCGGTATGCCTCGCGGGCCACTAGGGTCTGCGGCATGACGGCCATAGTGCAGAACCTGGTCACGTCGGGCGTATTCGAGCTCGACGGCGGCAGCTGGGACGTGGACAACAACGTCTGGATAGTCGGCGACGGCTCCGAGGTGATCGTGATCGACGCCGCGCACGACGCGGACGCCATCGCGGACGTAGTCGGAGACCGCACGGTCCGCGCGATTGTCTGCACCCACGCGCACAACGACCACGTCAACGCCGCCCCCGCGCTGGCCGACCGCACCGGCGCCCCGATCCTGCTGCACCCGGCCGACCGCGTCGTCTGGGACCTGACCCACCCGGACCGCGCCCCCGACGGCGACCTGGCCGACGGACAGGTCATCACCGTCGCGGGCACCGACCTCACCGTGCTGCACACGCCAGGCCACGCCCCCGGCGCGATCTGCCTGCACAGCCCCGACCTGGAAGTCCTCTTCACCGGAGACACCCTGTTCCACGGCGGCCCCGGCGCGACCGGCCGCTCGTACTCCGACTACCCGACCATCGTGAAGTCCATCCGCGACCGCCTCTTCCCCCTCCCCGACGCGACGATCGTCCGCACCGGCCACGGCGAAGCGACGACCATCGGCAAGGAAAAAGCCGCGTCGGCCGACTGGCCCGCCGCCTGACCGCCCCTGGATCTCGCCGGGCGGGCCGACCTGGCTGCCGGCCCGCCCGGCGAGTTCCGCAACCAACTGCCGGAAGCGTTTGCGCCTAGCCTGAACAGCCCGTTCGACGCTCGCCTGCCCACACCGACACGCGCCGGATCCGCGCGTGAGACCGCCGCAACCGCCCGGCTCACGGCCCCGCACACTGGTTCGGCTCCCTTCACGGTCGCAGCTCAAACCGCACCACGCGATCGCCCGGCCTCGACCGGCCGCCACCGTGAGCCACCCCGCCGAACCAAGCGGCCAGCCCATCGGCGCAGGCACAACTCGGCCCGGTCAGCCGAAACAGGCCGCACCTTGCTACGGGGCCAGCCGAGGAACCTCCGGAACCACCCGAACCCGCTCCCGGGCCTCCGCCGCAAGCGATTGCGCCCACCGCTGCAACCCGGCCACGTCCACTCCGTGCGGCGGCTCCTCCCGGAACGGCGCGATGTTCTCCGCACCGCGCTCCAGCAGCGCGACCGCCCCGCTCCCGTTCCCCCGCAACGCGTGGGTCAGCCCCACCGCCAACTGGGCCAGGCCGCGCCACAGCTCGCGCTCCGGCCCGTCCGTCGCCTTCCACGCGTCCTCGAAGACCTCGTGGGCGTGGAACGGGCGGCCGGCGTCCAGCAGGTCCTGCGCCTCGGCGAGAGTCTCCTCCGGGGTCCGCTGCACGCCTTCGGGCTGGCGCGGCACGCCGTCGGAGCCGTACGGCAACGGGCGGCCCAGACCATCACGAGGGCGGGCGTTGCGGGCCCGCCCCTGGTCGTCGCGATCACGGCTGTCCACCTGGCCATTGTCCCACGTGCCACGCCGGGTTAGCGTCTCGTGCGCAAGCCACGTAGCCTGGTGACTCGTGCGCTTTCTGGATGGGCACGTGCCCGCTCACGACCTGACCTACGACGACGTGTTCCTGCTGCCGAACCGTTCGGACGTGGAATCCCGCTTCGGCGTCGACTTGTCCACGGTGGACGGCACTGGCGCGACGATCCCCTTGGTGGTGGCCAACATGACGGCCGTCGCCGGGCGCCGGATGGCCGAGACCGTCGCCCGCCGCGGCGGGCTCGTCGTGCTCCCGCAGGACGTCGACACGGCCGCGGTGACCGAAATCGTCTCCTGGGTGAAGTCCCGCCACGCCGTCTGGGACACGCCGCTGGTCCTCACCGGCGGCGACGCGGTGGCCGACGCCCTCAACCTCGTGCACAAACGAGCGCACGGCGCGGTCGTCATCGTCGACGGCGACGGCAAGCCGGTCGGTGTCGTGGACGAGGCCGCCTGCGCCGGCGTCGACCGCTTCGCGCGGCTGGCCGACGTTGCCGAGCCCGCCGTCGTCGCTGTGCCGCTGGACACGCCGCCGCGCGAGGTCTTCGAACTCCTGCACAGCCACGGCGGACGGCTCGCTCTCGGTCTCGACACCGAGGGTCGCCTCGCCGGTGTCCTCACCGCGGTAGGCGCGCTGCGTTCGGATATCTACACCCCGGCCGCCGACGCTGACGGGAAACTGCGCGTCGCCGCCGCGGTCGGCGTGAACGGCGACGTCGCGGCGAAAGCCGAAGCGGTGCTGGCCGCGGGCGTCGACACGCTGGTCGTCGACACCGCGCACGGGCACCAGGAAAAGATGATCGCCGCGCTCAAGGCGGTTCGTTCGGTGTCGCCGAAGGTGCCGGTCGTGGCGGGCAACGTCGTGACCGCCGAAGGCACCCGCGACCTCATCCACGCGGGCGCGGACGTCATCAAGGTCGGCGTCGGCCCCGGCGCGATGTGCACGACGCGGATGATGACCGGCGTCGGCCGCCCGCAGTTCTCCGCGGTCGCGGAATGTGCCGCTGCCGCCCGTGAACTGGGCAAACACGTGTGGGCGGACGGCGGTGTCCGGCACCCGCGCGACGTCGCGCTGGCGCTGGCCGCGGGCGCGTCGGCGGCCATGGTCGGCTCGTGGTTCGCCGGCACCCACGAATCCCCCGGCGACCTGCGTTACGACGAGCAGGGCCGGCCGTACAAGGAGTCGTTCGGGATGGCGTCGAAGCGCGCCGTTGGAGCCCGCACGCGCACGGACAACGTCTTCGACCGCGCGCGCAAGGCGCTGTTCGAGGAGGGCATCTCCACGTCGCGGATGGCGCTGGACCCGGCCCGGCCTGGCGTTGAAGACCTGATCGACTCGATCTGCTCGGGCGTCCGCTCGTCCTGCACGTACGCGGGCGCGCGCACGCTTGAGGAGTTCCACGAGCGCGCGGTGCTGGGCGTGCAGTCGGCGGCTGGGTTCGCCGAGGGGCGTCCGCTGCCGTCTGGCTGGTAGGGGCCTCGTGAGTGGCAATCACGGTTCTCCCCGTGATTGCCACTCACGACCAGCTCAGCCGTGGTCCTCCAACATCTCCGTCACCAGCGCCGCGATCGGCGAGCGCTCCGAACGGGTCAGGGTCACGTGCGCGAACAGCGGGTGCCCCTTCAGCTTCTCGATCACCGCCGAGACGCCGTCGTGCCTGCCGACGCGCAGGTTGTCCCGCTGGGCGACGTCGTGCGTGAGCACCACCCGCGACGCCGAGCCGAGCCGTGAAAGCACGGTCAGCAGCACGTTGCGCTCCAGCGACTGCGCCTCGTCCACGATCACGAACGTGTCGTGCAGCGAGCGGCCCCGGATGTGGGTCAGCGGCAGCACTTCGAGCATGCCGCGGTCGAAGACCTCGTCCAGCACGTCCTGGCTGACCAGCGCGCCGAGCGTGTCGAACACCGCCTGCGCCCACGGCTGCATTTTCTCGCTCTCGGACCCGGGCAGATAGCCGAGATCCTGGCCGCCGACCGCGTAGACCGGGCGGAACACCACGACCTTGCGATGCTGCTGGCGTTCCATCACCGCTTCCAGGCCCGCGCACAGCGCCAGCGCCGACTTGCCGGTGCCCGCGCGCCCGCCGAGCGAAACGATGCCGACGTCGGAGTCCAGCAGCAGGTCGAGCGCCACGCGCTGCTCAGCCGAGCGGCCGTGCAGGCCGAACGCCTCGCGGTCGCCGCGCACCAGCCGCACCCGCTTATCCGCCGTGACCCGGCCGAGCGCGCTGGAGCTGCCCGCGAGCAGCCGCAGCCCGGTGTGGCACGGCAGTTCGCCCACCTCGCCGAGACCGAACTCCGCCGGATCCGCCGAACCGCCCGAGAAGAGCGCGTCGATCAGTTCCTGCGGCGCGTCCACGTCCGCCATGCCCGTCCAGCCCGACGGCGTGACCTCCTGTGCCCGGTACTCGTCCGCGGTGAGCCCGACCGCGCCCGCTTTGACCCGCAGCGGGATGTCCTTCGTCACCAGGGTGACCGCCGGCTGCTCCGTCGCGAGGTTGAGCGCGCACGCGAGGATGCGGTGGTCGTTCGAGTCGGTGCGGAAGCCCACCGGGAGGACGGACGGGTCGGTGTGGTTCAGCTCCACCTGGAGCGTGCCGCCCTGGTCGCCGATCGGGATCGGGGCGTCGAGCCTGCCGTGCTTGAGCCGGAGGTCGTCCAGCAGCCGGAGGGATTCCCTGGCGAACCAGCCCAGTTCGGAGTGGTGGCGCTTGGCCTCCAGTTCGCTGATGACGACCAGCGGGAGCACCACCGCGTGTTCGGCGAACCGGGTGACCGCCCACGGGTCGGAGAGCAGCACCGACGTGTCGAGCACATAAGTGATGCGTGGGGATTCGGGCGAGATCGAGGCTTTCTCCGGCGCTTGAGCACCGGTCGAAGAACGGCCTGAGGCCTTGCGGGGTGAACGCTGCGCAGTCACGACGGCATCTCCCTCGAGGGCGTGTGCACCCCACGCCCGCACTCGCTGGGCCGGGCACCTCCCTGGCTGGGTCCGCACTCCCTGACGCTGGCTGCGTCAGGCGGCACGGCCACGAGGGCCGGGTGCCGGCCCCCTCGTGCATCTCGTGGGCGGCTGAGCCGCCCCCTCGATCAACGCCACGACCAGGGCCTCCCGCGAGAACCCGCACGGAACGCGAGCTCTCTATTCCGGAAGGTACCTACGTCCGCCCCGTCGTGCAGGCAGCCACACAGGTGATTCGCCGATTCGTCATCCCACCGTCGGTCGCCTGAAACAGAGTGTCCACAGTGCTCACTCAGCGTAACCGGGCCCGGCGATCAGGGGGTCGCACGGATGGATGATCATGGAAAATTAATCACCGAGTGCAGGCAATTCCCCGGTAAAGGGCCTTGTACCACGGGGCAGACCGGAATGCATTTCGCGTCCTGGACACTGAACCGTACCGAGTGAACTGGCCCTTCCAGCGCTCACACAATGGGCGTACACACCATTCGCTAGAGGCCATTCGGGGGTAATTTCCTTACTGCGGGACACACCACCGGAACACTCCGGTGCCCCGAATCCCAGTATCTCTACCTAGGAGTGTGCGAAGTGCTGAAGAAGGCTGGAATTGTCGCCGGTGCGGCCGCGGGCCTGATGATGATCGGCGGGACGGCGTTCGCCTCCCCGGCCGCCACCCAGGGCGCTCCGGACCCGACGTTCGGCGACGCCTACGCCACCTTCATCGAGGGCGGCGGCGCGCTGGGCTACGGTGCCGCTTCGCTGGTCGCCGGCGCCTACACCGGTGTCGCGCTGACCCCGGCGCTGGTGGCCCACTCGATGGAGCACCACCACGGCTGAGCCGTCTTGCGCGAAGGCCCCGGAGCCCGGCTCCGGGGCCTTCGCGGCGTTCGCGGCCGGGCGGCATCGCCGCTCAGACTCCGAACCGGCGATGCCGCCAGGCGTAGTCACGCATCGCGCGGAGAAAATCGACGCGCCGGAATGCCGGCCAGTAAGCCTCGGTGAACCAGAATTCCGAATGCGCGGACTGCCAGAGCAGAAATCCGGAAAGCCGCTGTTCACCGGATGTTCGGATAATCAGCTCCGGATCCGGCTGGCCGGAGGTGTACAGATGTTCCGAGATGTGGTCGACATCGAGGATTTTCGCGAGTTCGCGAATCGAAGTGCCCTCGTCGGCGTGCTGCAGGAGAAGCTTGCGGACGGCGTCGGCGATCTCCTGCCGCCCGCCGTAGCCGACCGCGATGTTCACCTCCATGCCCGAGTGGTTCTCGGTCCGCGCCGCGGCGGCGGTGAGCTTCTGCGCCACCTCAAGCGGCAGCAGGTCGAGCGCGCCGACGATGCGCAGCCGCCACGGCGCCTCGGCTCCGGCGAGCTCGTCGGTGACGTCGGTGATGATTTTCAGCAGCGGGGTGAGCTCGTCCGGATCGCGGTTGAGGTTGTCGGTGGACAGCAGCCACATCGTCACGACCTCGACCTCGGCTTCCTGGCACCAGCTCAGGAAGTCGGCGATCTTCTTGGCCCCGGCGCGGTGCCCGTCGGCCACGTCGGTGAACCCGGCCTCGCGAGCCCAGCGGCGATTGCCGTCGAGCATGATCGCGATATGCCGCGGATGACGGCCTGCCGACTGCTGGATCAGACGGCGGCTGTAGATGCTGTAGACAACGTCGGACATGAAGGACCGGAGGCTCACGTCGCCCGAGCGTACGCACCCCCGGAGTAAGGGTGTGACGCGCCACGGGGGCTGGCGAAAAACCTACGGTCCCGTAGCCTTGGCTCGGTGAGCGTGACGATCGAGCCCCCATCCGTCCCCGAGGACACTCGCCCCCGGCTGCGCGGCCACATCCACTTCTGGTCGTTCTTCGGCGCCGTCGCCGCGGCCACCACGCTGATCATCCTCGCCGCGTCGACAGTCTCCCCGGTAGCCGCGCTGGCAACGTCCGTGTACGGCCTCACCGTGCTGGGCGTCTTCGGCGTGAGCGCGCTGTATCACCGCAGGCTGTGGAGCCCGCGCGCGTACAAGTGGATGAAGCGCGCCGACCACTCGATGATCTTCCTGTTCATCGCCGGCACGTACACGCCGTTCACCCTGCTGGCCATGTCGAAGCCGACCGGATACATCGTCCTCGGCATCGTCTGGGGCGGCGCGGTCCTCGGCGTGGCGATGAAGATGCTGTGGCCGCACGCACCGCGCTGGCTGGGCGTGCCGATCTACATCGCGCTCGGGTGGGTCGCGGTGTTCGTCCTGCCGGAGTTGCTGAGCCATGCCGGGGTTGCGGCGTTGGTGCTGCTTTGCGTGGGCGGTCTGTTTTATACCGTTGGGGCGATTTTTTACGCGGTGAAGTGGCCTAACCACTGGCCGGAGACGTTCGGATACCACGAGTTTTTCCACGCCTGCACGGTGTTGGCCGCGGTGTCGCATTACATCGCGATCTGGCTGGCCATGTACTCCTGACCGGCCTTTGCCTTTCTCAGGCCGTCTCCAGGCCGTCACGCTGCCTGGAGGCGGCCTGAGTCGTTTCCGAAGAGTCGACCGGGCCCGGACCAGAGGCCGTGCCGCTCAGAGCAGATCGAGCGCTGTCGCGATCTCGTGGACCTCGGTGCGGGTGGTGTAGTTGGGGTGCACGTCGATCCACCGGATCGTGCCCTCGGCGTCGACCAGGACGACCGTCGGCATCGGTACGCCGTGGCTGCCGTCGGCGTTCGCCTCGGTGAGGTCCACGCCGAGAGCCGCCTGCGCGGCGCGGGCGGCTTCAGCGGGAGCGGTGAGCACGCCGAGAGCGGCGGTGATCTGGTTGCCGGGATCGGACAGCACGGTGAAGGTCAGCTCGTTCTTCTCCGCCATGGACAGCGAGCCGTCCGGCTTCTGCGGACTGATCGCGATCAGCTCGATGCCCCGTTCCGCCAGCACGGGCACAAGCTGCTCCTGGTAGGTGCGCAGCGCCACGGTGCAGTACGGGCACCACGCGCCTCGATAGGTCACGACCACGGCGGGCTTGCCATGCCGGGCGGATTCGAGCGTCGCCGGGTCGCCGTGAACGTCGAGCAGCTCTCCGTCGGGCATCGCCGCGCCCGCGGCGAGCACACCCTCGGGCGAGCCGGCGGCGTCCAGATCCGCCTGCTCGCCGCCAAAAGCAGCCCAGGCCTCGGCCGGAAGCTGACCTGCGAGGCCCTGACGCAGGGCGGACAAACGCTCGGCAATGGTGCTGTTGATGGTGGTCACGTCAAGCCTTTCGGGCGTGGGAGGCACTTCGCGGACACGGGGCCGAGCCCCAAACTGGATTTCTCTATCCAGTAGTACCGCCATAAAACTGGATAGTCAAATCCAGTTTGGCCGAACGTCCGTATCCTGCAGGAGTGAGCGAGACCAGCACGACCAGACGGACGACCCGTGGGCTCGTCACGCGTGAGCGGATCGTCGCCGCCGCCGCGCAGTTGATGTTCGAGCGCGGCGTCGCGGGCACCAGCACTCCCGACGTCCGGGACGCGGCCGGGGTCAGCTCGTCGCAGATCTACCACTACTTCGCGGACAAAAGCGCCCTGACCCGCGCGGTGATCGAGTTCCAGACAGCCCGCATCCTCACCGGACAGCGAGCGCTTCTCTCCCGCTTGGACAGCTTCGAGGCGCTACGGGACTGGCGAGACGCGATCGTGCAGATCGAACACGACCTCGACTGCCGCGGCGGTTGCCCGCTCGGGAGCTTGACCAGCGAACTCGCCGAACACGACCCCGCCGCGCGCACTGCATTGGCGGAGGGCTTCACACTGTGGACCGATGCGATCCGCGACGGTCTGCAAGACATGCTCGACCGGGGTGTGCTGCGCGACGACGCAGACCCGCACCGCCTGTCGTTGGCGACGATGGCCGCACTGCAGGGCGGCCTGATCCTCGCGCAGGCCCAGCGCAGCACCGAGGCGCTGGAAGCCGGGCTGGACGCGATGATCGAACGCATCGCGTTCCACGCTGTCGCTCCCTGACCGGCAGGGTGGCGTTCACCGCTCCCGCTAGCGAACCGCACGCACGTACAGAAACACTGGTGTCGTCCGCAAGATCCTGTCCAGTTCCGGATCCTCCACCCCCGGGGCCGGCTGCGGTTCTTCCACCGCCTCGATCGCGAATCCGGCTTCCAGCAGCGACGTGAA
Source organism: Amycolatopsis rubida (assembly GCF_900115345.1). Taxonomy (GTDB): domain Bacteria; phylum Actinomycetota; class Actinomycetes; order Mycobacteriales; family Pseudonocardiaceae; genus Amycolatopsis; species Amycolatopsis rubida. The sequence goes on from NZ_FOWC01000002.1 coordinate 989,572, forward strand.
GACCGCCGACACCGGACGGCGGTACATCCGCCCGGTCACCGTCACGCCGTCCCAGTCCCAGTCCTCGCTGATCAGCTCGACGCGGTGGTAGTCCGCACGGTCGGAGCGGAGCCAGCCGGTGATCGGGTGATGGATGGAGAACACCAGCGCACCGCCCGGTTTCAGGCAGCGACGCAGTTCAGCGAGGAGCGGCCCCCAGTCCGCCACGTAGTGCAGGACCAGCGACGCCACCACCAGGTCCGCCGAGGCGCTCGGCACCATGCTCAGCGGTTCGTCCAGGTCCGCGATCTCGAACCTGGCGCGAGCGCCCAGCCGTTTCCTCGCGATCTCGACCAGGCGAGGGTCGTGATCCAGGCCCAAAACCTCGGCACCGGCGGCGGCCAGCTGCTCGGTCAGGCCGCCGCCCGCGGAGCCCAGTTCCAGGACCTGTTTTCCAGCCACCTCGCCCGCAAGACGCAGCGTCGCCGGACGTTCGTAGTGCGCGTTCGGCCCGCTGCTTTCGGCAAAACTCGTGTATCGCTCGGCATGGTCTCCGAAGATTTTCGACACCTCGTCAAGCGTACCGATTTCAGCCGTTCAGCATCGGCGCGTCCAGGAACTGCTCCGGAACCGCGAACCCATCCACCAACGTCCGTGCATGCGGCCGCAGGACCCCGCACAGTGCGTTAACCGCCGCAGTCACCGCCTTGGAGCGGCTTGCTGAGATCCGGCCGTGCTCAAGGAACCACGCGCGGTCCGCTTCAATCGTCGACAGTGCGTACAGGTCGCAGACCCGCTCCAAAAGCGCCTTCGCGTCCGGGTCGCTGCAGGTGTCCAAAGCGCGGGCGAAGGCGTCGAGGACCAACCGGTCCACGTGTACGCGGCCAGCGAGCAGTACATGGTCCTGTACGGAGTTGAAGACGCCGAAGGGGTCCGAAGCAGCGCTGCGGAGACGGTTGGCCACACCGCTCAGCACATGCTCTTCACGATCCTCGAAGAGACGCTGTTGCCACTCACGGTCGAAGAGCACCGAAGCGTCGTCAGACTCGGTCAGGCGCTCCAAGACCTTCCACGCGGCCGAGCGTTCCTTGACGGTGTCCACGAGCTGCTCGGCGACGAATCGCGCAGTCGCCAGGGGGCTGAGATCCTCGAAGTGTTCTTTGTACTGCGTCAGCAAGCCCTTCGCGACCAACTGCAGCAGCACGGTGTTGTCGCCCTCGAAGGTGGTGAAGACGTCGGTGTCGGCCTTCAAACCAGCCAGCAGGTTCTCCGCGAGGTATCCGCTGCCGCCGCAGGCTTCGCGGGCTGTTTGGATGGTCGCGGTCGCGTGCCAGGTGTTCGCGGCTTTCAGGCCCGCGGCGCGGGATTCCAGTTCGCGCTGTTCTTCTTCCGGTGCGTCGGAGGCGATGTCGTGCAGGGCGGCGACCAGTTCCTCCTGCGCGAAATGCAGGGCGTAAGTCTTCGCCAGTGCTGGCAGCAGTTTCCGTTGATGTCCCAGGTAATCGAGGATGACCACCTCGTCACCCTCCGGGCGCTGGAACTGCCGCCGCTGGTCGCCATAGCGAACTGCCAGCGCCAGGGCTCGCTGGGTGGCGCAGCCAGCGCTGCCGCCGACGCTCACGCGGCCGCGGATGAGCGTGCCCAGCATCGTGAAGAACCGGCGGCCGTCGCTCTCGATCGGGCTCGTGTAGGTGCCGTCCTCGGCTACGTCGCCGAAGCGGTTCAGCAGCGCTTCCCTTGGCACGCGGACCTGATCGAAGGTCAACCGTCCGTTATCGACGCCGTTCAGACCGGCCTTCACCCCGCAGTCCGCGATAGTGACGCCGGGTGCCGGAGCGCCCGATTCCTCGCGGATGGGCACCAGAAAAGCATGCACGCCACGGGATTCGCCGCCGGTGATCAGCTGTGCGAAGACCACCGCGAGTTGTCCGTCGCGGGCGGCGTTGCCGATGTATTCCTTGGTAGCACCAGGATCCGGGCTGTGCACGACGAATTCGCGCGCGGCCGGGTCGTAGGTGGCGGTGGTATGCAGGTGCTGAACATCGGAACCGTGGCCGTGCTCGGTCATCGCGAAGCAGCCGAGCAGGTCCAAATCCATGATGCGCCGCAAGTACTTCTCGTGGTGCGCCGCAGTGCCGAGCAGCTGCACCGCACCGCCGAACAGGCCCCATTGGACCCCGGCCTTGACCATCAACGACAGATCGCCGTAGCCGAGCATTTCGAACGACAGCACCGACCCGCCGACGTCGCTCAGTCCGCCGTACGCGGCGTCGAAGCCGAGCGCGGGACGGTCTGTCTCGGCGAGTTTCCGCAACTGCTCCAGCACCTGGACGCGGTGCGCCTCGACGTCGAGACCGATCGTGTCCCGGAACTTCTCCGTGCTCATCTGCGCGCGCACGTCGCGCTTCAATCCGGCCCAGCGTCCATCGAGGACTGCGCTCAACGCGTCCGGGTCCACTTTCTCGGGCACAGCAGGGACGTCCACGGTTCCTCCGATACAGCAGGTTGCCACCAGCCTGCCGCAGCGGAGGAAGTCCCGCAGCTCAGCCCAGGTCGGGTCCCTTCGACCGCAGGTCGTCGACCTTGGTCATCGCCTCGCGCAGTTCGGTCAGCCAGGTGTCCGCGTGCTCGCCGACCAGCCGCACCGCCCACGCCAGCGCCTCGGACCGCGACCGCGCGACACCCGCGTCCACGAGCGTGTCGAGGACCAGCCGTTCGGGCTGCCGCAGCCGGGTCATCACCGGCACCGACAGCGTCGTGAAGTGCACCGTCGTACCGCCCAGCTTCGCGCCCCAGGCCACCTTGCGCTGGTAGCGGTGCTCAGCCTGTCGCGCGATCTCGATCCGCTCGTCGCGGGTTTCCTCGCGGAACCTGCTGATCCGCCCGTCCGCCGCGGCCGCGCGGGCCGCGTCGTCGGCGTATTCGCCGGTCAGCGCGGGCAGCTCGCCGACGATCAGGATCTCTTCGCGGTCCACGGTGAGTTCCGGATCGCCGGTGAACCAGCCGTCCGGGAGCCGTCCGCCGAACCACGCCGCCGCGTCGTCCGCCGACGGTGCCTCGGCCTGCTGCCAGCCCCGGCCTTTCCACCCTCGCCCCATGACGACCACCATCCTTGATTACATGATTACGCCACTACTGACGCTACGCTGATTCCGGCGGGATCGGGGGCGCGTTCACCAGGGGCGGAATTCGTCAGAGCTGAGCGATGAGCTGGTCCGCCGCGGTCACCGGGCGTGCACAGACGTAGCCGCGGCAGACGTACGCCGCCGCCTCGCCGCCGACCAGCGGCCGATCGGCCAGCAGCGGGACGCCGGACGCGTCCGGCTCGCCGCCGAGCACGATGCCGCCGCCGTGGATGTGCTGCGCAGCGGCGGTCACCAGCTCCGCCCGGTCCGCGCCGACGACCGCGACCTGCACCGGCCCGGACTGCGCCGCCTCCGCCACGGACAGCCAGTGTCCAGCGAACCGCGGCACGCGCGCGGCGAGCAGACCGACGCGACGCAGCGCGAGTTCAGCAGCGTCGCGGTAGCGCGCCGCCTGGTCAGACCCGGCCAGCGCGGACGCGGTGAGCAGTGCGCCAGCCAGTGCCGAAGCACCGGACGGGCTCGCGTTGTCCGTCGGATCGGACGGACGCTGCACCAGGATCTCGGCGTCGTCGGCGGTGTCGTGATACGCGCCGGGCGCGGAGTCGGACGCGAAATGCGCCAGGGCGACGTCCAGAAGGCGGGTCGCTTCGGTGAGCCAGCGCGGTTCGCCAGTGGCTTGATGAAGGGCGAGAAGACCGTCGGCGAAGCAGGCGTAGTCCTCCAGCACGCCGACCGGCGCCCCGACCGCGCCGTCCCGCGAGCTGCGGCGGAGTCGTCCGTCCACGACGTGCAGGTCCAGCAGCAGAGACGCCGCGCCGCGAGCGAGTTCGATCCACTGTGGACGTTCCAATGCGACGCCCGCTTCGGCCAGCGCGGAAATCGCGAGACCGTTCCAGGCCGCGACTACCTTGTCGTCCCGTCCTGGTTGCGGACGCTCCGCCCGCGCTTCGAGCAATGCCTGCCGGACGCGCTCGAAGCGGTCGAAATCATCCGGATCTGTCCGCAGCTGGAGGGTCGATGCGCCTTCTTCGAAAGTGCCCTCTTCGGTGACCTCGAACAGCTCAGCCGCCCACGGGCCATCCTCGCCGAGCACGTCGTTGAGCTGCGCGGGAGTCCATACGTACGTCAGCCCCTCGACGCCTTCGGTGTCCGCATCGAGCGATGCCGCGAAACCTCCTTGCGGCGTAAGAAGATCGCGCGCGAGAAACCGGACGATCCCTTCCGCCACCCGCCGCGCCGACGCCGACCCGCGACGCGCGAGATGCGCGTACACTCGAAGCAGCAACGCGTTGTCATACAACATTTTCTCGAAGTGGGGAACGATCCACTCCGCGTCCACGGAGTAGCGCGCGAACCCGCCGCCCAGCTGGTCGTGGATACCGCCGCGAGCCATCGCGTCCGCCGCGGACTCGGCGAGCGTGTGCGCCTGCGCCGAACCCGTGCGCTCGTGGTGGCGCACCAGGAACTCCAGCACCATGGACGGCGGAAACTTCGGCGCACCACCGAAACCGCCGTGCACCGGGTCTGCCTCCTGCGCAAGTTTCGTCACCGCTTCCGCCAAAGCGCCGGCGTCGACGGCGGCTTCCTTCAGCGGACCGCTCTGCTCGGCAAGGTGCCCGACGATCTGTTTCGCGCCCTCGCGCAGGTCGTCCGGCCGCTCCTCCCACGCCTCCGCGACCGCCACCAGCAACTGCGTGAACGAGGGAGTCCCCGGGCGGGGCGCGGGCGGATAGTAAGTGCCGCAATGGAATGGCTCGCCCTCGGGCGTGAGGAAGCAGGTCATCGGCCAGCCGCCCTGGCCGGTCATGGCCTGTGTGGCGGCCATGTAGACGGCGTCGATGTCCGGCCGCTCCTCGCGGTCGACCTTGATGTTGACGAAGTGCGCGTTCATCAGGGTCGCGGTGCCTTCGTGCGCGAAGGATTCGTGCGCCATGACATGGCACCAATGGCAGGCGGCGTACCCGACAGACAGCAGAATCGGCACTCCGCGACGCCGCGCCTCAGCCAGCGCTTCCGGACCCCATTCCCACCAATCGACCGGATTGCCCGCGTGCTGCAGGAGGTACGGAGAAGTCGCTTCGGCGAGGCGGTTCGACATGGTGCCGAGTGTGCCTCATCCCGGTCGGGAACACTCGCGGCGGGCAGCCCTGAACCGAGTGGGAGAACGGCCGCCGCGGCACCTAAGACCTGGTCTCAAAACTCGGCGTGTCGCTAGGTGAACCAACGGCCCGCCCCTGGCTCCGCACCGCCCGCCTGTGGGCCCGGCCCGACGGACCGGAGGTCTGTCAGAGAGACTGGGGGCCAGTGCCCGCCCTCTCGACCTGGAGACTTTGATGCCGCAAGGGACCGTCCGCTGGTTCGACGCCGAACGGGGTTTCGGCTTCCTCACGCCCGAGGACGGCTCGCCGGACGTGTTCGTGCACGCCTCCGAGATCGTCGGGGACGGCAGCGCGAAAGTGCTCCGCGAGGGTCAGGCCGTCGTGTTCGAGGTCGGCGAGAACGACCGCGGGCCCCAGGCGCTGCGCGTTCGCGTCACCGCCGATGCGGCCACCGGCAGCGCCGTGGGCCTGCTCGGCACCGTCAACTGGTACGAGCCGGGCAAGGGGTACGGCTTCGCGTCGCCGGACGGCGGCGGCGCCGACATCTTCGTGCACAGCTCCGCCATCGTGACCGGCGGCGTGGTCACCGAGGGGCAGCGGGTGGCCTTCCTGATCGTCGAAGGCGAGCGCGGCCCGCAGGCCGGGCACGTGATCCCGCTGGGAGCAGGGGCCGGCTCACCCGCTGCGGCTGGTATCGCGGACGGTGCCGACGGCACGGTGGCCTGGTACGACGAGGACAAGGGCTTCGGCTTCATCAACCCCGACTCCGGCGCCGGGGACGTCTTCGTTCACGCCCGGGCCCTGGCCGAGGGGCTGACGTGGCTCGCGGAGGGCGACCGCGTCGCCTACGAGGTGGCTAGTGGAGACAAGGGCCCGCAGGCCCGCGACGTGCACCTGGTCCGGGGTGCTGAGCCCCAGACGGCGACGCAGCGGTCGGCACCTGCCGCGGCCGCAGGGCCGGCGGCGCGGGACGCGCCCGTACGAGGCGGCGAGGGCGTCGTCGCGCGCTACGACGACGACCGCGGCTTCGGCTTCATCACCCCGGACGCAGGCGGCGACGATCTCTTCGCCCACGCGTCCGTGATCATGGGGTCGGAGCCGCTGCAGAAGGGCGACCGGGTCCGGTACGCGGTGCGTCAGAGCGACCGGGGCCCGCAGGCCGACCGCATCGAACGCCTCTGAAGAGGCGGCCCCACCGATGGCTGATCACTTCCCGACGAGAGTGCTCGTTCATCCCCGTCGATGATGCCGTCAGCAACGCGGCTGCAGCCTCCTCCAGGAGATCGATCTCCCTCGTGGTGACGGGGGCCCCGTGCCGACCCGAGGACCTGCTCCGCGCTCAGAAACTCACCAGTCACCCCACCCAACGACACAGAGCTACCGATGTATCCCAAACGAGTGAATGGATGCGTTAGACCTGGTCGCAGAGCTCGATCTTTATGAGCCGGCGGACGTTGATCACGGTGCAGGCCAGCGTGAGTAGCGCCAGCGTGGTGCATTCGGTCCGGTCGTAGCGCAGCCCGAGGCGTTTGAACCGCAGCAGCCAGGAGATGGTGCGTTCGACAACCCAGCGAACCCGGCCGAGGCGGGACTTGCCCTCAATCCCGCGCCGGGCGATACGGACCTTGATACCGCGGCGGGTCAGGTAGCGGCGGTAGTCGTAGCCCTTGTCGGCGTGCAGCTTGTCCGGTCGGCATCGTGGCCGGCCCGCCCGGCCGTGGTGGCCGCGCACGGTCGGGTTCGTGTCCAGCAGCGGCTCGAACAGCATGCTGTCGTGGATGTTTGCCGCCGACAACATGATGTGCAGCGGTAGCCCGTTCGCGTCGCACAGAACGTGGTATTTGGAGCCAGCTTTACCCCGGTCAGTGGGGCTGCGGCCGATCAGCTCGCCCCCCTTTTCGACCGCACCGACACCGCGTCGATGCAGCCTCTGGTCCAGTCGAGCTCGTCGATGTCGGACAGCTCGTCGAGCACGAGCTGGTGCAGCCGGTCCCACACGCCGCCGTCCTGCCACTCACGTAACCGCCGCCACGCGGTGTGCCCGGAACCGCATCCGAGCTGCTCGGGTAGGTCTCGCCAGCGGCAGCCGGTGTCGAGCACGAACAAGATCCCCTCTAGCGCGGCACGGTCATCGATCCGGGGCCGCCCACCCGGACCGCGCGCCGCTGGTCGGGACGGGATCAGGGGGTTCGATCAGCTCCCAGAGCCGGTCTTCGACCCGTCGCTGCTGCGTCGTCTTCGCCACGACTGCCCACGATCGACGACCAGGACCGGCAGGTTACGCAGTGACACACCCTTAAGTTTTGAGACCAGGTCTAAGTTGATCTTCATGCCGACGGCGGACACGACTACGATCAGGCAGGCCATGAAGAGGAAGCACCCGAAGAGCCACGTCAGGCGGGTTCGCTTCCTCGACAAGGGCTACACGAGCAAGCAGTGCGCGACCGAAACCGAAGACCGCTGGCTGCTGGCGAAGGTGCCGCAACGCGATCGGGATTCCGCGCATCTGCGGCGGCTGGTCGCCAGCGCGCGGAAAGCGGCCGAGTGCGGGATTCCTGTGGCGCGCTACCGGAATCTGGTGCCGCACGGGCCCGCGCTGGGTGGCTAAACGCGATCGCCGGATCGCATTTCGGCGCCGTGCTGGGCGGAAACCAGGCGGCGGTGCCGCGAGAATCGGTCGGCCGAGGTCGAAGCGCTGCTTCCCGGGGAGGCGGCCGAGCAGACCGGTCCAGGCGACATCCTCCGGTCCGCGTTCGCCGATTCCGTGGCGCAGCTCGACGAGTCCGCGAGCATCCCCGCGCTCACGCACGACGACCTCTGGCTCCCGAACATCTTGGTGCGCGACGGGCGGATCACCTGCGTCCTCGAACACGCTGCGTACGCGGACCGGTTCCGCGACTTCGGCAAGCTGGACGAGCACATCTTCGCTGGGTCCTGGAAGACTGAGCCGTCTTCCTTCAGTCCTACGCCGCCGCGTTCCCGCTGCCGGACGACTGGAGCTCGCGCACGCACTGAACATGCAAGTCCACTTCCGGCACCGGACCCCGCAGTTCGCGCCGGAATACGCGCAGCAGCCAGCCGGTGCCCGCGGACGCCGACTACACAATCAGCGGCCAGGAGACCCCGGTGCGGCAATGCGTTGTCACCGGCAGCAACGTGCACGCTTGGGTCACGCAGGCCAGGGTGCCCGGTCCTCACGTGGCCAGCCGCTGCACCGCGACCAACACCGGCTCCCGGATTCTCGACGCCGGACCGCACCAGCGCTGGCCAGCGGGACGCTAGCCCGCTGTCAGGCATCTCCAGCTGTCCGACGGGCAGTGGATGGGCAGCTCGTACCTCATGGAGAATCCTCCTACCGCGCACAACTGGGTGCTGAGTTGCGCTGAAACGCAGGGCAAGCCGCCGTCGGGCATCGGACCGGCGACATCGGGGTCGCCGGGCAATCGTCTGATGCCGGAGAGTCTTTACGACGGGCAACTGGCCGAACGGCGCTAATCCGGCCCCCTGGCCGTCTGCGGCCTAAGACATTCGGGTGATGCTTGTTGTTGACCGCAAGACAGCCGCCCAGCTCACGTACATAAAACTCGAACTCCGCTGCGAGTTGCAGTTCGCAAATGCAGACAGGCTCAATCGCGGCGACTAAAGTAACCATCCGGTGCCAGAGGGTGACCAAGAGTCTGGGCCCGGCGGACCCGGGACGATCTACGCAAGGGGAGGCGTACATCGTGACCGACAATCAGCAGCCCCACCTGCCTCCAGCCCGGAGGCAGGGCGAGACCTCGTTCGAGACGCCGTCGCCGGGCGACGGCTACTCATACGACAAAGGGGCACTCCAGGAACTCGCCACGTGGTACGAGGGTCTCGGCAAGAAATACCGCATCGATCAGCAGCACGCACTCATCATCACGCGAACACCGCAATTCGCCAGCGATTTTTCCAGCGCCGGCAACGCGACCGCGTTCCAACGTTCCGGGGAATCCCTCCAGGGATCTCTGCGGCAGTGCGAGCAGTACTGCCGGGAACAGGCCGCCAAATACCGTGCCGCGCTCGAAAAATACGCGGCCGCTGAAGACGCGCACTCGGCCGATATCGACAAAGCCGGGAGAAGCCTGTGAGACCCGCCCTCGCGCTCATCGCGTGCGTCCTGTGCACCCTGGCCGGCTGTTCGAGCACTACCACTGGCCAAGCCTCTCCGGCCGGGCGCACCAGCCAGCCGGTGCCGGACGATACCCCGGCCGATCAGGTTCCCGGCCCTGGCGTGCCGAAGGTGGCAAACCCCCTCGACGTCTCCCGGTTCAGGCAGAATCCGTGCGACGCCTTGGCTTCAGGGCAGGTATCCGACCTCCTCGGCGGCAATGTCCGGGCCGAGCCGGACCCGCACGGCCCTGGCGGGCCGGCTTGCGGATGGTTCTCCCAGGCACAGGTCGTGATCGTATTCCCTACCGTGGACAAGCTGGGCCTCACGTCGATCTACCGCGCCAAGGGCGGCGTCTACCCTTTCTTTCTGCCCCTCGACCCGGTCGCCGGGTACCCCGTCGTCGCCTACGGCACGGACGATCCCCGGGCACGTTTCGGCGAATGCACTGTCGCGCTGGGAACCAGCGACCGGGAAACCGTTGACGTCTCGATCACTCAATCACCAGCGCACAAGGGAGAGAGGGATCCGTGCGAAGCGGCACGGAGCGTGGCGGAGACAGTACTCGGGAACCTGCGGGGAGGGCGATGATGACCGGTGAGTCATTGAGTGCCGCGGAGATCTACCACGAGTTCTCTGGCGGACAGGGACTCGAATCACTGGGCAAAACCCACCAAGCCGCGGCGGAACTCACTCAGCGGCTGCTGGATCGCACCAACGAAGTCGCCAGCCTCGCGGAGAGAGTGCGGGCCTGTTGGCAAGGCGTTTCCGCCGAGGCAGCCGCGAGTTCGGCGAGTAGACTGTTGGCCGTCTCCGCTGAAATCAGCACGAATCTGGCATTCACCCAAAGCGCCGCGGAAAGTCAGATAGCGGCCTTGCAGACCATCAAGAACGCGGTGAAGCCGGTCGGCAACCGACCGGAAATCACCGCACAGGACGTTTACGACGCACTCAGCGGGAAACCAGGGTACTTCGGCAAACTCGACCAATGGCAGGCCGATGTCCAGCACAACGTGGACGCCTACACCAGCTATCAGTCGGCCACGAGCATGAACACCGATCGGATTCCGGCGCGCTACACCGAGCAGAGCTACCTCGGCGCGTCTGTCCGCCTCGCCGGCGGACCGCGACCGCACCCGGCCACGAATACCAGGGAGCCGGGCGGCAAAGCGGCCGCCAGCCACGGCCCGGGCGTACGCGAGCCGAGGCCCGGCACAGAAAGCTCCGTCCCGGCACCGAGCGTCCCGGTGCCGGGACCGCGTGAGCCGATCAGCTACGAACCAGCCCCGCGGACTCAAGGCCGCGAACACAGCGCGACTGGCGGTGGTTCTTCATCCACGCCTCCCGACGCAACCGCGCCGCAACCGGATTCGACTCGGGCCAGTTCATCCGAATCCGGCTTGCCGCCCGGTTATCAATTCGGGCCGTCGGGCCAGCCGATCAATCCCACCGGTTCCCCTGGTTCCAGCGATCCCAGAACAGGCATCGATTACCACGGCACCGGATTCCCCGGCAAGGTCGGCAGCGAGCCAGGCGCACGCGGCAATACCGGCGCGGGAAACCGGGGCGGCGCCGTCCTCCCCGGCGAACCGCTGCCCGCTCGCGGGACCCCAGGCACCACAGGGAAACCCGGCGGCATGCTCGGCAGCGGAACGCCTGGCAAAAGCAAGGAAAAGGACAAGGAGAAAACCGCCCCGCCCTATCTCCGGGAGACCGATCCGGAAGTGTTCGGCGGGAGCGACGGCGAACCGACGCCGCCAGTGATCGGGGACCGGCCGGCCCGCTAGGCCGTCGGGGAGGAATCAGCGGTGCGCGCGACCGAGCTGTCCCTCAACACCCTCCTCGGCGCGCTCCGGGAAGCCGGGTTCGCCGAGCCGCATCCGGTGTTCTCGGGACGGCTCCGGTTCACGCCCGGCGACCAGCGGCTCGACGAAGCAGTCCGGGAGGAACTGGCCTGGCTGGGCCTGCTCGACCACGGACGGTTCGTCGACGAGTTCGAGGACATCCTCTATGCGCTGGGCCGCGCCGACACCGAGTACGTCGCCCACGTCGAGAATCAGGACATCCGCTACAGCGTGCTGGTCGCCGTCCGGGGGAGGACCGGCGTCAAGGCGTTGTGTTCCGGCGACCGGGTGCGGCTGAAGGTGCTCGACGGGACCCGTACCCCGGCCGGTGCGCTGGTCGCGAGCTTGCCGCGGTACCGGCCGGCCCAGCTGAGCGCGTTCTCCCTGTCCCAGGAGGACTTCCAGGCGGACCACTCCGACGACCGCGGCCCGGCCGCCCGCGCGGTCGACGCCCTGTTGCAGCAGAGCTGGTTCGGCGTCGGCGAGGTGACCGTCCTCGTGCGCGAACCGGCTCGGCCGGGACGCACGGAAGCCGGACCGCTGAGCTACCTCGACCTCACCGACGGCCGCGTAGCGTTCGAGGTTTCCGGAGGCGAGGGGAACCGGTACATCACCGTGCTGCCCGGCGAGGACCGCCTGCTCACGGACAAGATCGCGGCCCTCCGCGACGGGCTGGACGGCTAGCTCCGGCCCGTCGCCGGAGGTCAGTCGCTCTTCTTGGCCGCCGCCGCGTCCGGTTCCTTCTCCGCGGCCGGCACCGGTTCCGGCTCGGCCTCGGCGGCGGGCTCAGCCTCAGCCGAACCAGCCTCTTCCTTGTCGAAGCTCTGCGGCACCTTCTTCAGGTGCTTGCTCATCGACCGGACCAGGAAGACGACCGCGATCAGGAACAGGATCAGCACCAGCAGGCCGACCGGCGAGGACTTGCCGAAGTCCTCGCCCTGGCCGCCGTTGTCGCCGCTGTCCGGCTGCTGGGCCAGCACCAGCGCCGACGCGGTGAGCGGGACGACCGCGACGGCCGGCATACCGAAACTCATGGGCTCACCTTCTCCTTGATGCCTGCGAACAGATCGTCCTCCGGCAGCGTGCTGTCCACCAGGGAGCGGTTCAGCTCGTACTCCTCAGTGGGCCACACCTCGCGCTGGATCTCCAGCGGAACGGCGAACCAGCGGCTGGTCGGGTCGATCTGCGTGGCGTGCGCCTTCAGCGCCTCGTCGCGCACCTCGAAGTATTCCCCGCACTCGATCCGGGTCGTCACCCGCTCCATGATGTCGGCGCGGTTCGGGTCCCAGGACTTGAGCCACTCCTCGTACGGAGACTCCAGCCCGGCCTCCTTGAGCGCGGCGTCGAACGCCACCATCCTGGCCTTGGAGAACCCGTGCGTGTAGTACAGCTTGAGCGGCTGCCACGGCTCGCCCGCCCGCGGGAACCGCTCCGGGTCGCCCGCCGCGTCGAAGGCCGCCATCGACACCTCGTGCGTGCGGATGTGGTCCGGGTGCGGGTACCCGCCGTTCTCGTCGTAGGTCGTGATGACGTGCGGGCGGAACTCGCGGATCACGCGCACCAGCGCCTCGGTGGACTCCTCCAGCGGGATCACCGCGAACGAGCCCTCCGGCACCGGCGGAAGCGGGTCGCCCTCGGGCAGCCCGGAGTCGATGAATCCCAGCCAGCGGTGGCTCACGCCGAGGATCTTCGCCGCGCGCGCCATCTCCTCGCGGCGGACCTCGGTCATGTTCGCCAGCACGTCCGGCCGGTCCATGGCCGGGTTGAGAATGCTGCCCGCCTCACCTCCGGTGCAGGTCACGACCATGACCTCGTGCCCGTCGGCGACGTATTTGGCCATCGTGGCGGCGCCCTTGCTCGACTCGTCGTCGGGATGGGCGTGCACCGCCATCAGGCGCAGTCGCTGCTTGCGGTCTTCTGTTGTCAGCTCGTCGGCTCCCACCATGGTCCGAACGGCCCTTTCCTGTCCTGTTATTCCGTGACATCTGGTTGCGCCGCGGTAAACCGCCCCGGCTCCGCGCCGCGGGAACGGGTCGCGGATACTCGACCAGGGTGGTGCCCCGGACCGGCCGCACTGCCTATTGTCCCCAGGGGTACGACAAGTGTGACCGGAGGCCCGGATTTGCAGAGCGGGGAGACCGTGACCGCCGAGGGTGGCGCCGTGCCGGCGCGGCCCGCGGACCGGTACGGCACCGCGGGCAAGGGCAAACCGTCGAAGCGCTGGCGGAGGTGGCTTTTCGTGGCCGTCGCGCTGGTCGTGAGCGGTGCGGTCGGCTTCGTCTACTACCTCAACCTCGGCCAGACCCCGATCGAGGCGGAGCGCATCGGCTTCGAGCAACGGCCGGGCGACGCGATGCAGGTCACGCTCAACGTCACTCGGGACGACGACAGCAAGCCCGGCGTGTGCGTCGTCCGGGTGCGCGACAAGTCCGGCGCGGAAAGCGGCCGCCGGGAGGTGCTGGTTCCCGCCGGGGCCGGCCACAGCAGGGTGAACACAGTGGTGAAGAGCATCGGGACCCCGGTGACCGCCGACGTGTTCGGCTGCTCGTATTCCATACCACGCTATCTGTCAAGCCCGTAGCGGCCAACGGAGTGAAATGCGCGGCGAGCGTCCGCGCGGCGTGAAATGGACCGGCGTCGACCTGTCCTGCCGTGATACGCTCGTACACCAGCACGGCCCCCGACGGGCCGTGTTTTTCCTTTATCTCAACCGCGTGCGTACGCGGTGGCCGGCTTGTACACCCAAGCCTGGCAGGCCCTACGAGGAGATGGTGACCGTGAGCGACACCAAGGTGACCTGGCTGACTCAGGATGCCTACGACAGGCTCAAGCACGAGCTCGACGAAATGATCGAGAATCGTCCGGTCATCGCCGCCCGCATCAACGACAGCCGTGAAGAGGGCGACCTCAAGGAGAACGGCGGCTACCACGCGGCCCGCGAAGAGCAGGGCCAGGCCGAAGCCCGGATCCGGCATCTGCAGGAGCTGCTGCGCAACGCGAAGGTCGGCGAGGCTCCGGACGACGACGGCACGGCAGGCCCCGGCAAGGTGCTCACCGTCAAGTACGACGGGGACGACGAGGAGGAGAAGTTCCTGCTCGCCACCCGTGAAGAGGGCGCGGAGGGCGCGCTCGACGTGTACTCCCCCGAGTCGCCGCTCGGCAAGGCGCTGCTCGGCGCCAAGGAAGGCGAGTCCCGCGAGTACGAGCTGCCCAACGGCAAGACCATGAAGGTCACCCTGGTCAAGGCGGTGCCCTACAGCGAGTCCTGACTCGTTTCCGCCGAACGCGCGCCCGCCCGGTTTTCCGTGGCCCGGCGCGCGTTCGGCGGTCTAGCGTGTCTTTCAGCAAAACCACTGGAGGACACCGATGAGCACCCAGCCGCTCTGCCTGACCTGCGGCATGCAGTACGCCGCCCCGCGCGCGGACTGCCCGATCTGCGAGGACGAGCGCCAATACGTGCCGCCGGGCGGGCAGAAGTGGACCGACCTGGCCACGCTCCGCTCAGCGGGCAACCTCAAGCCACGGGTCGAGGAGCAGGGTCCGGGCCTCGTCGGCGTCGGCTCGGACCCGAGGTTCGCGATCGGCCAGCGCGCGCTGCTGGTCCGCGCGGCGAGCGGCAACTTCCTCTGGGACTGCTCCGCCTACCTTGACGACGTGCTGATCGGCAAGATCACCGAACTCGGCGGCATCACCGGCATCGCGATCAGCCATCCGCACTACTACACGACGATGGCCGAGTGGGCGCACGCCTTCGACGTCCCGGTCTACCTGCACGAGAACGACCAGCAGTGGATCGGCCGTCCGGACCCGTCGATCCAGCTCTGGACCGGCACGACGCTCGACGTCTCGCCGGATCTCCAGCTGATCAACCTCGGCGTGCACTTCGCCGGTGGCACTGTCCTGCACTGGCCGGACGGCGAGGAAGGTCGCGGCGCACTGCTGACCGGCGACATCGTGCAGGTGGTCCCGGACCGCACGCACGTCGGTTTCATGTACAGCTACCCGAACCTCATCCCGGAGCGGCCGAGCGTCGTACGGCACGCCGCGGAACTGTTGGAGCCGTACGCGTTTGACGCCATCTACGGCGCTTGGTGGGACGCCATCGTGCGTACAGACGGCCATAACGTCGTACAGCGCTCCGCGAAGCGCTATCTCACGTACGTGTCCTAGCCGTTCGTTCGAGCAACGGCCGCACTCGCGGCGGCACTGGTGTCGACAACGCGATCGAAGTCGACGTACGCAAGACATCCGGCACGCCAACCACTTCGTCGATGACGCGTTGCAGATCATCGTTGTCGCGCGCGACAAGGCGTACGAAGAGGTCGCCTTGCCCGGTGGTGGCGTGCACTTCGCACACTTCGTCGATCGCAGCCAGTGCCTCCGCGACACCGGCGCGTTTGCCCTGCGCGATTTCCAGCACGGCGAAGGCGGTGAGGCTGTACCCCATCGCGGCCAGATCGAGTTCGGGCGGGAAGCCGCCGAGGATGCCGCGTTCGGTGAGCCGGTCGAGCCGGGCCTGCACGGTGCCGCGCGCGACGCCGAGCCGGCGCGCGCATTCGAGCACGCCGAGGCGGGGCGAGTCGGTGAGCAACAGCAGCAGTCGCGCGTCGAGCGAGTCAAGCACCGGTTTTCTCCCTGCGCAGGTTGTCCAAGATGACCGAGCTTCTCCAGGATAAGCTGAACATATTGTCCATCCGAAACGGAAACCGTTGCGCAGCTTGCCGGGCGCAACTCATGCTCAGTGCATGACCTCCACGATGGATCCGCACGGCGCACTCGACGACGTCAGCTACGACCAGCTCCGCCAGCTCGTCGGACTGGTGGACCACGACGCCTCGACCGACCCGTTCCCGGTCAAGGCCCTCGACGCGGTGGTGTTCATCGCGGGCAACGCGACCCAGACCGCGTGGTTCTACCAGGTCGCGTTCGGCATGCAGCTGGTCGCGTACTCCGGCCCCGAAACCGGACAGCTCGACCACAAGGCCTTCGTGCTCAAGTCCGGTTCCGGGCGCTTCGTGATCACCGGCGGCGTGAAGCCGGACTCCCCGCTGCTCGACCACCACCGCCGCCACGGCGACGGCGTGATCGACCTCGCGCTGGAGACCACCGACGTCGACAAGTGCATCGAGCACGCCCGCAAGGAGGGCGCGACGATCCTCGAGGAGCCGCACGACGTCTCCGACGAGCACGGCACGATCCGCCGCGCGGCCATCGCGACCTACGGCGAGACCCGGCACACGCTCATCGACCGGTCCCGCTACAACGGCGTCTACCTGCCCGGCTACGAGCCGCGCGAGGGCACCGTCAAGCGGCCCGAGGGCGCGCCGAAGCGGCTGTTCCAGGCGGTCGACCACTGCGTCGGCAACGTCGAACTCGGCAAGATGGACTACTGGGTCGACTGGTACCACCGCGTCATGGGCTTCGTGAACATGGCGGAGTTCGTCGGCGACGACATCGCCACCGACTACTCGGCGCTGATGAGCAAGGTGGTGTCGAACGGCAACCACCGGGTCAAGTTCCCGCTCAACGAGCCGGCGATCGCGAAGAAGAAGTCGCAGATCGACGAGTACCTCGAATTCTACGAGGGCGCGGGCTGCCAGCACATCGCGCTGGCCACCAACGACATCATCGCCACCATCACCGCGATGCGCGAAGCGGGCGTCGAGTTCCTCGACACCCCGGACTCGTACTACGACGACCCCGAGCTGCGCGCCCGGATCGGCAAGGTGCGCGTGCCGATCGAAACGCTGAAGGAGCACCGGATCCTGGTCGACCGCGACGAGGACGGCTACCTGCTGCAGGTCTTCACCAAGCCGATCGGCGACCGGCCCACCGTGTTCTACGAGCTCATCGAGCGGCACGGTTCGCTCGGCTTCGGCAAGGGCAACTTCAAGGCCCTGTTCGAGGCCATCGAGCGGGAGCAGGAGCGCCGCGGCAACCTCTGACCCGATCCCTCCCCTTTCCCCGGCCCGCCCGCGAACCTCGCGGGCGGGCCGGTTTATTTTACGGCGTGCAACCGGAAGTTCGCGTACAGTAGTCGACATCGAGTAGGAAACCGCGCCGCGCGGACAATTCGGAACCGCGCGGAACCGACGGGGTCGCGCGTCCGTCATTCTGGAGAAGCCACCGCGGAGAAAGGGGCCCGATGCCGGACAGTGTCGACGCCAGCGAGCAGATGATCGAGGGCTGGACCAAGCAGCTCCAGCAGACTGCTGCCCGCTACCAGGCGATGGCCGAGCGCATGCAGGGCCAAACCGTCACCGAGCGGTCGAAGGACGGTTCGGTCGAGGTCACCGTGGACGCCAAGGGACTGCTGAAGAACCTGGTGCTCGCGGACTCCGCGGCAGGCAAGAAGATGGCCGACGTCTCCGCCGAGGTGATGCGGCTCGTGCAGCGCGCACAGGCCCGGATTCCCGAGCTGTTGCAGCAGGCCGCGGCCGAGACCGTCGGCGGCGACGAGACCACGGAAACGCTGGTGGCCGACGCGCAGCGGACGTTTCCCGCGCCTCC
The DNA here is from genome assembly GCF_900115345.1 of Amycolatopsis rubida. Taxonomy (GTDB): domain Bacteria; phylum Actinomycetota; class Actinomycetes; order Mycobacteriales; family Pseudonocardiaceae; genus Amycolatopsis; species Amycolatopsis rubida. The sequence goes on from NZ_FOWC01000002.1 coordinate 1,007,225, forward strand.
TGCCGAGGAACCGGCCGAGTCCGCGTCCGACCGGGTGCGCCGGTTCCTGCCGGAGGACGCCGAAGAAACCGGAGCCCCCGCAGCGCCGCCGGCGCGTCCGGCAGGCCCGCCCGCCCCGCCACCGCCTCAGCAGCAACGCCGCCGCCGGAGCTCGTCGGACGATGACGACGACTTCGGCGGATCGATCCTGCACTGATTCCAAGCCGTTCCAGGGGGAAGAAAAACCATGGCACCCAGGGGTTATGAGATCGGCGGCGATCTCGAGGCGCACGCCCGTCAGCTCGACGGGATCGCCGATGGGCTCAAGCAGGCTGTCGACGCCGCGAACCAGGTCAGCATGCCGACCGACGCGTACGGCATTCTCTGCCAGCCGTTCCGGATGATGCTCGACCCGGTCGAGAACTACGGGATCAACGCGCTGGAGAACACCGTCACCGCGATGGACGCGCAGGCGCAGAAGGTGCGCGACGCGGCGAAGGCGTACGACAGCTACGAAGGCGAAGCCGCCGATTCGATGAAGGCGAGCGACTGATGCCCGAAGGAAATCCGCTGGTCGCGGAGTCCAAAAAGGACGGCGACGGGCCGGGGCCGTTCACCGAGGGCAACGGCGATTACGGGTACGCCACCGGCATCAACATCGCCGAGTCGGCGACCGACGCGTTCAAGGGGATCGCGGACGGCGACTGGGTTTCCGGCGGCCTCGGCGTCGCGAGCCTCGCCGGCGAGATCGCGGGCGCGGCGATCGACCCGTTCGGCTACCTGATGTCGTCGGTGGCGTCGTTCCTGATGGAGCACGTGCAGCCGCTGAAGGACATGCTGGACTCGGTCGCGGGCAACCCGCCGGTGATCCAGTCCTATGCCGACACCTGGGGCAATGTCGCGAAGGCGTTGCAGGAACGGCAGAAAGACCTGGAAACCGCGGTCAAGACCGGCACCGCGGAGTGGAAGGGCGACGGCGCCGACGCCTACCGGAAGTCCGCGGCGGAGGCGGCCGAGGCGATCGGCGGCGCGGCGACGGTCGCGAGCGCGATCGGCACCGTCACGATGATCATGGGCCAGGTCGTCGCGTTCGTGCGCGGTCTGGTGCGGCAGCTCATCGCGGACCTGGTGGGCAAGCTGATCTCCTGGGTCATGGAGGAGGTGTTCTCGCTCGGGTTCGGGACGCCGCTGGTGGTCGCGCAGGCCGTCACGGCGATCTCCAAGTGGGGCGAGAAGATCAGCGAGCTGCTGACGAAGCTGTGCGAGACGATGCGCCGGGTCTCGCCGCTGCTCGGCAAGCTCGCCGAGGTTTTCACGAAGATCATCAAGGTGCTGGGCAAGCTGGCCGGCAAGGTCACCGGCCTCGACGTGATCAGCACGAAGAACATCAAGGCGGGCGGCTTCTTCCACCACGGCGGCTCCGGCGGCGGCGCGGGCGGAGCCGGCGGCGGTCACCACGGCGGATCCGGCGACGGAGACGCGGATCCCGGCTCGCCGTCCGGTTCGCGTCGCTCCAACGGGTCGGACAGTGCTGACGGAGACGGCCCGGACGGCAGTCACAACAGTTCGGACGGTTCCGACACACCCGGCGACCACTCGGGCGATTCCAGCAGCCACAACGGATCCGACAGTCCGAGCAGCGAAAGCCCGTCGTCCGGCGGCTCGCATTCCTCGTCGCCGGACGGCACCGGACCGTCCACAATAGACACTTCGACGTCGTCGTCTCGGCGCGGTTCCGACAGCCCCGGCGGGAGCCACACCGAACCCAGCCCGTCGACGTTCGCCGGTGATCCGAGCCCGACGTCCCGTGGCGGAAGCAGTTCCTCGGACAGTTCTTACTCGCCGCAAAGCTCTTCGCACAGCGATGGCCCGTCCTCGGTCAGCGCGCCGCCCAGTTCTCCGCACTCCAGCGGAGCCCCGCACTCGTCGTCGGGCGGCGGGACGCATTCCGGTGGCAACGAGCCGAGCCCGCATCATTCGAGCAGCAACGATTCGACGTCCGCGAGCGGGTACGCCCCGCCTCGTGCGGACGCTCCCTCGCCGCAATCCGCTCCCCCGCAGCACATCCGCTCGAACGACGGCGGTTCGGCACCGAACCAGGGTCCGGCGGGCGGCGGAATGCCTCATCAGGGTGGCGGCAGTCCGAGCGGCACCCCGGCTGGCGGCGGCGGCCCGGCACCTCGGCCCAGCGGCAGCGGCTGGACCGGGACGCCGGGATCGCGGGCTCCCGACGTGGCGCCAAACCGGGTTCCGGACAGCGGTCCTTCCGGTCGGCGACCAAGCGGCGGCCCGAGCCCGGCGGACAGTGGCGGGCCGAGTCGCGCTCCAGATCGTTCCGGGCCTGGGCCGCAGCGGCCCAGCGACGGCGGTTCCTCGGCCCCGCCGCCGCGCACTGGCGACGGCGGTTCCTCGGCCCCGCCGCCGCGCACTGGCGACGGCGGGCCCGGTTCGCAGCGGCCCTCGGACGGCGGTTCGACGCAGCCGCGCACTGGCGATTCCACCGGTGGCGGCGGGTCTTCGCCGCAGCGTCCGGCGGATTCATCGAGCAGCGGTCCGCAGCGTCCCGGCGACGGCGGCGACGTCGGACAGCCCAAACGGCCTGGTACGGAACCGGGTCTCGGCCGTTCGGAGCCCGCGCCGGCGTCCGGTGGCGGATCGCCCGCCTCGGCGAACCGCGGGTCCGGCGACGGTTCCGCACCCCCGGCCGCGGCGGCTGTCGCGACCGGTCCCGGTGGTGCCCAGCGCGGCCCGGAGGCAGGCGGCGCGCGGCGACCCGACGGCTCCCCCGAACCCGTCGCACGCGGCGGCGCTCGTACTGACGCGCCGCCCGCCAAACCCGGCGAAGCCAGCAGTCCACAACGGACCGGGAAAGAATCCCCGGCGCAGAACGGCAAACCGAACGCCGACGAGCCGGGGAAGCCGAAGGACGGCGGCAAGCCCGAGCACACCGCCCCGGACAAGAAGCCCGGGCAGCACGACGACGCGAACGGCAAGCCGGGCAACGACAAGCCCGGCCACAAACCGGATCGCGACTTGCCCGAGCGCAAGCCGGACCACGCCGGCCCGGAGCCCAAACCGGAACACCAGGACCCGAAGCATCACGATCCGGACGGGCCGAACCACCACGACAACCCCGACCACGACGGCACTCCGCCGCACCACGACCAGCCGCTGTCGCCGGACCAGGTCAACCACCGGCACGCCGAGGACACCCCGGCGGGCAGCTCGTACCACCGCGGCGACCCGGAGCTCGGCGACCTGCCGCACCGCGTCCAGCCGGACCCGGACGGGCGCTACACGGTGGACGTGCACGTCACGGCGGACGGTCACGCCCGCATCGGCGACCGGCTCTACACGCCGGAAGAGTTCGCGGACATCCTGCGGCGCAACGGAAACTACGACGGCAGGCCGATCCGGCTGATCGGCTGCGACGCGGGGTCGAACGATTTCGCGCACCGGCTGTCGCGCGACCTCGACACCGAGGTGATGGCCCCGAGCAAGCCGGCGTGGACCGATTCCCACGGCCGCGTCTTCTCCTCCGACTACGAAATCGGCCCGGACGGACGGATGCGGCCGCGGATCCCGCCGGACGGCGAATGGTCGGTGCACCGCCCGGACGGCACGTCACACCACGTCGGCGACGACGGTTTCGCCCCGGACGGCAAGCACCACGACCCGGACGACATCGACGCCGACAGCGCCGTCGATCGCGGACAGCCGCCGTTCAACCAGGAACAGCGGGACCAGGACGTACGTGATCTCCGGCAGGAGAACCGCGACCGCCGTGCTGAGGGTCTCGACCACGTGCGAGACCTGAACGGCAACCGCAACCCGCTCACCGACGACGTGCGCCGCCCGCACGAACGAGCCCTCACCACGGCGAGGTACCGCGACGCGAACGGCGACGCTGTCGATCTCTACAGCTTCAGCGGGAAGTCCCACGACTGGGCGCCGGCGAAGGACGGTCCCGAGTGGCCCAAGTCCGAGCGGCTGTTCGGCACCAAGGACGCCGGTCCGTACCGGCCCGAACTCGGCATGCCGGATCCCGACGGCAAGTTCGGCCGCACCCACGACTCGGAACCGAAGCTGCTCGAAGAAATGGTGCGGCACAATTTCGCCGCCCGTTCCGGACTCGACCGCAGCGAGATCGACGACATCGTCAAGAAGCAAATCGAGAAATCCCGGCGCGAGGAAGCGGCGTATCTCAAGAGCAACCACGAAAACATGTACCGCGAAGGACTTCGCGGCGACACGGCGCGGGCCCGGGACCGAATGGACGGTGCCCTCGAAGAAATCAACCGGCGCGGTGCGGAACGCGCGCACCAGAACGGGCAGACCTATACGCCGGTCACGCGCGAAGACATGAGCGGCGACCTGCGGATGGTCGTGGACCTGCCCTCGACCAAGCGGGACATGATTCCGAACGAGTACCAGATCTGCGACTCCTGTACCGATGTTATCCTTCAGTACAAGCAGCTTTTCCCGAATGTCCGGGTCGAGGTCGTCAACCTCGCCGGTGAAAGGTTGATGTGATGACGGCGTCTCCGGGCGACGGCGCGGAACTGGTTCGCGCGATCTTCGCCGGTGCGGTCGAAGCCGGTTTGCGCGCGGAATCGGTGCGCGGAGCATCCGATGCCGAGATCGACGCGATGGCGGAAGACCAGCGCGCCCGGGCGGTGCCCGCCGCGGCCAGGGAAGTGCTGCGCCTCATCGGCACGACGCACGGACTGTGGCTGCCGGGCAGTTCGCTCGGCGTGGACGCGGTGCGCGGCGAGGCCAAGAACCACGCCGCCGCCACCGCGAACGCGCAGAACGCCGAACTGTCCGATGTGGACGGCGCACTGGTGCTGGCCGCGCACGGCGGGTACACCTACCACGTGGTCGACGGAGCCGAAGCCGATCAGGACGACCCGCAGGTCTGGCTGCTCACCGAAGACGAGCCCGCGCGCGTCGCCTGGCCTTCGGTCAGCGCGTGGTTCAAGGCCATCACGCCGGACGTCGAGCGTTACCGGGAGCGGCTGGAGATCATGCGCGAGACCGGGTCCGATTTCCTGCCGCCGTGGGCGCAGGACCTCGTCGTCGGCGGATGACCGTGCCGCTCGCAGACCAGCAGGACGGGATTGCCGTTGCCCGGCATTCCGTCAGCATCGACGTCGCGTGGAAGCAGATCGAGAAGTTGTCGCCGCAGGCGGCCTTCTACTTCGACTACCTCACGCAGGACACCAGCGCGCTGGCGAACGTCCTGCGCCGGGAGCTGATGCTCGCGCAGTACCGCAGCGTCGTCGACCCGGACGCCGAGGACCCGGACACCTGGGGCGACCTCGGTCTCGCCGCGCAGGCCGCGGCGGCCGCCTTCACCGCGGCGTGCGCGCCGGAGGGGCAGGAGGTCGACGCGGTGGTCGGCCGCCCGCGGCGTTTCGCGGCCACCGGCCCCACGCCGCGGACCGACCCGGCGGCCTGGCTCACCGCCGTCTGGCTCGCCGTGATCCAGCGCGACGATGTGCTGATCCAGCAGCTGGCCGCGGTGCCGCTCGACGTGCTGCGCGCGTCGGGCATCGAGCACGACGCCTACCTGTACCCGTGGGTCGAGACGCTGCGAACGTTCCTCGCGCACCGCGAGGTCACCCCGGAAATGTTCCTGCCCGCGATGGACGGCACCGATCCCGGCACCGCGCAGTTCACTCCTCCGGCGGCGATGCTGCAGCTCGTGTACCCGCCGATCCGGATGTTCTCCTACGTGCTGCGCCGGGACTCGGGGAAGTTCGCCGAGGCGTTCGTCTCCGCGCTGGAGCGGCACCGCGAGTACTGGACCGCCGAGGATCGCGCCACCGACCCGGACGGGTTCCTCGCGCTGGCCCCGCTGGCGGTGGCGGTGCTCGCCCGTTCGGTCGGGATGACGTTCGATGTGCAGTCCGGTTACACGCCGGCCAACCTGCTCGCGGGCATTCTCCCGCCGCGGCAGGCGTTGATCGGCATGAAGCGTTCGCCCGGTGAGGAGCCGTTGAACTCATGACCCGGCCACCGGTGCCGCTCACCGCAGCCCAGCAGCACGAGCTCGTCCAGCAGATCGGCCAGGCGGGCGCGGCCGCGCTGCCCGCGGGCTGGCAGCAGCTGCAGGTCGTCTGCCGCGCCGCGGGACGACACGTCGAAGTCGACGTCGCCGTGCTCGCCCCGGACAACCGGACCTACCCGGTCCAGCCGCATCCGGAGCTGCCGCGCCTGTTCGGCGTGCTGCGCACCGGGATGTACCAGCCGGGCCGCGGCACCTGGCTGACCGCGACCTTGGTGTTCTCCCCGCAACGGCCGCCGTTCGCGGACTATCAGCCGGACGTCGAACCGCGGTGGCGGCAGCCGCCGCCACCGATCGGTTTCCAGGACGAGCTGCGGTTCTTCCCGCGCGAGGACCGGTTCGTGCCGCCGTGGCTGCGGCAGCGGGCCGGTGCGGCGACGCCGGGAGCCGCTCCGGGGCAGCCGGTCCCGCCGCCCGTCCCCAGCGCGAGCCCGGCAGTGCCTCCGCCGTTGCCAGGCACCGAGAATCCACCTGCTGCTCCTCCAGAGCAGGCCGCTGAGCACTCGGTTCCCGCGCTCCCGGTGGACGAGACCAGCTCGCCTCCGCCCGCCACTGCGCCGCCGATGCCCGGCCTGGAGCAGGCCGCGTCGGTATCGGCTGGCGACGAGGCGCAGTCCGGGCCAAGCGAGATCGCGGCGACCGCTCCCGAGACCTCCGAACCGGAAGGCGGAGCACCGGCCGAGCAAGAAAAGGTTCCCGCGGAAGCCCCACCGACCGGGCCGGAAGCCGTTGCGTCCGAAGAGGATTCAGCGAGCCCGGCAGTCGAGCTGCGTACTCCGCGGGTCTACGACGGGTTCGACGAGGCGGGGAATCCGGTCGTCGAGCGGGAAGCGTTGTCGGCCGAGGAGCGCGAGCGAGTCCTCGGCTATCTCGACAGCGCGCCGGTCATCCTGGCGTCCCGCAGCAAGGACACCGACGTCTTCGACCCGTCGCGCACGGACGCTGTTCCGCTGAACTTCCGCACCGACGGCAGCTGGGTGTGGCCCGGCGCGGTCGCCTATTACCTGCGCGAGCACGGGATTTCGCCGGACCCGGAGCTGGTCGGGCACATCCGGGCGGCCGGATTCGCCGTGCCGGAGGTGGACGAAGCGACCCAGGAACGGATGCTCGCGGCGTTGACCAGCATGCCCGCCGAGGAAAGCCGTCCCAGCCAAGCGGAACCGCCGAAGGATCCAGAGCAGCTGGTAAGCGAGATCTCGACGGCCCTCATCGCCGCGGCTCCGCAGGGATGGCAGCAGATCGTCTTCGACTTCATGACGCTGGGCAGGCACGCGAACCTGGCCTGCGGCGCGCGGATGGCGGACGGGAGCACGCACCAGGTTCCCGTCGCGCGAGAACTGTCGAGGCCGTTGGCGGAACTGCGGCGCGCCAAGTACGTCCAAGGACGGGGCACCTGGTACGCGCTCTCGCTGGTCATCGAACCGCCGTCGACCTACCAGGCCCGCTTCAACGAGGACGACGAACCGGCCTTCCACACGCCGCCCCGGCCCGAGGATTACGCGCTGGACCAGGAACTTTACCCACGCGAAGAGGACTATCTCCCGCTGTGGTTCAGCGCCCGGCTGCCGGAAAGTCCACAGTAGACTCTTCAGCTGACGATGGTGAACCCGGCGTCGGCGAGCGCGGCCTCGACGTCCTTGCAGTGTTCCGGGCCGCGGGTTTCCAGGGCGAGGGCGACGTCGACCTCGCCGAGGGCGAGGCTGCCGGAGATGCGGGAGTGCTCCACGTCGAGGACGTTCGCACCCAGGTCCTTCACGCACGACAGCACCGAAACCAGCGAGCCCGGCCGGTCCGGCACACGCAGGTGCAGCTTCAGGTAGCGCCCGCCCGCGGTCATGCCGTGCTGGATAATCTGCTGCAGCAGCACGGGATCCACGTTGCCGCCGGACAGGATCGCCACCACCGGCGGCTCGAAAGCGCCGGGGTGCTGCAAAAGCGCGGCCAGGGAAGCGGCACCGGCCGGTTCCACGACCAGCTTCCGCCGCTCCAGGCACAGCAGTACCGCGCGGGACAAGGATTCCTCGGTGACCGTGACGACGTCGTCGACCAAGGACTCGACGTGCGCGTAGCTGACCTTGCCCGGCTCGCCGACCGCGATCCCGTCCGCCATCGTGTGCACCTCGCGAAGCCGGACCGGCGCGCCCGCCGTCAGCGAGGACGGATACGCGGCGGCGTCTTCGGCCTGTACGCCGACCACCCGGATCTCCGGGTGCAGCGCCTTCACCGCCGCCGCGACCCCGCCGACCAGCCCGCCGCCGCCCGTCGGGACGAGGATCGTTTTCGCGCCCGGCACCTGCTCGAGAATCTCCAGCCCGACAGTGCCCTGGCCGGCAATGACGTCGGCGTGGTCGAACGGATGGATGAAGACCGCGCCGGTGCGTTCCGAGAACGCGATGGCCTCGGCAAGAGTTTCGTCGACAACCGCGCCGTGGAGGTGGACCTCGGCACCGTAACCGCGGGTCGCGGCGAGCTTCGGCAGCGGAGCGCGCAGCGGCATGAAGACGGTCGAGGAAATGCCGAGCAGCGACGAGGCCAGCGCGACCCCCTGCGCGTGGTTGCCGGCACTGGCCGCGACGACGCCGCGCGCGCGTTCCTCGGCGGTCAGGCCGTGAATGCGGGTGTAGGCGCCGCGGATCTTGAAGGAACCGGTGCGCTGGAGGTTCTCGCACTTGAGATACACCGGGCCGCCGTGCAGCCGGCGCAGGTCGCGGGCATGCTCCATCGGCGTGACGCGGGTGATGCCCTCGAGAAGCTTGCGCGCTTCCTGGATGCGCTCGACGCTGACCAGTTCCATGGCGCCGATGATGCCACCGACGGACGGCCGGGGTGCGCCGCCCGCCGGACCGGTACCCTGGTTACGGCAGCCACACATGATCAGGGAGTGCGACCATGGCACGCGCGCAGCACGGGACCACCGCCCGGGTGAAGTCCCGCACCGGTCTGCTGCCGCTCGCCGCCGGCATCCTGTCCGCAGTGGCCCTCACCGGAGCCGCCTTCGCGACCGTCGAAGCGGCCGGATGCGAGGGCCCCGCCCAGTACATCCGGCACGACAACCACATCGAACTGGTCGGCGGCTGCGTCAACGGCACCGAACTCCCCGCTACGACCGGCACCCGGCACGCCACTGCGCTGCCGGAGGACAGCAAGCCCTGACCAACTGGCCGGGTTTCGGCCGCACTGGTCTTGAGCCTGGGCGGCGATGGTTTCGCCGGACTCGTCAGGCACGGCACGGAAGCGCTCGCCGGGTGGCAAAGGTTTCGGCGGGCTCGCCAGGCGGGGCGAGTATGCGGCTCGCCGGGTTGTTGCGACGGGCTCGCCAAGCGAGGCCGGTAAGCGGCTCGTCGGGTTGCGACGGGCTCGCCAGGCGCGACTGGTAAACGGCTCGCCAGGTGGCAAAGATTTCGCCGGGCTCGCCAAGCGAGGCCGGTAAGCGGTTCGCCGGGCTCGCCAAGCGAGGCCGGTAAGCGGTTCGCCGGGTTGCGACGGACTCGTCAGGCGCGGCACGGAAGCGGCTCGCGGGATGGCACTGGGTTCGCGAGCTGGGAAATGGTTCGCCGGGGCGGCGGTTTATGCGTGATTCGACCGCTGACGCGGCTTGACCAAGCCAAGCGAGACAGCCCAGGGCCCACGCCAGCAGGCGACTTCGACGAGGACGGCCACGCCTAGCTCTGGAACTGGCCCTCGCCCCGGCAGTTTCGGCGATGACAGAGGGCAGACTTGCGCGGCCGGGCAAGCCCTGGCCGCCTGGCCCGGCCGAACTTCGGCTGAGTTGAGCAGCTGAGGCTTGGGGCGGCAAGGGCTTCGCCAGGCGAGACGCGGAAGCGGTTCGCCGGACGGCGACGACCTCACCAGGCTCGTCAAGCGAGACAGATAAGCACTTCGCCCAACAACGACAACCTCACCACACCCGCCAAGCGAGACGGATAAGCACTTCGCCGAACAACGACGACCTCACCAGGCTCGCCAAGCGAGACAGATAAGCACTTCGCCCAACAACGACAACCTCACCACACCCGCCAGCCGATACCGGGAAGTGGTTCGCCGGGTGGCAAATTATGCGGGATCCGATGCACCAGCGACTGGGAGCAAGCGAAAACGCGGTCGCTTCAGAACCCGTCGCACGACAGCGCTGCCGGGCAAGCCTGGTTGCGACGACCCGTCATTCAGCGCGGAGGCCGGTCGGCAGCCACGCGGCGACCGGCCTAGACACAACCATGGGACAGGCTGTGGTCAGGCAAGACCAATCCGCTGGCCGTGGACGGGGGGCACCGGAAACCAGCGGCCCGTCCAGCCAGAGTCAGCCGAGCGCCTGCGTAAGGTCCGCCACCAGATCGCGACCGTCCTCGATGCCCACCGACAGCCGGATCAGGTCTTCCGGGACTTCCAGCGTCGAACCTGCCGTCGAGGCGTGCGTCATCTTGCCCGGGTGCTCGATCAGGCTCTCGATGCCGCCGAGCGACTCCGCCAGCACGAACAGCTTCGTGCGGGACGCGACCTCCAACGCTGCCGCCTCGCCGCCCGCGACGCGGAATGACACCATTCCGCCGAAGCGGCGCATCTGTTTCGCCGCTACCTCGTGGCCGGGATGTTCTGGCAGGCCGGGGTAGTAGACCTTGGTGACCTTCGGGTGCTTCGCCAGGGTGCGGGCGACCAGGTCGGCGTTGTCGCTGTGCCGTTCCATCCGCAGGGCCAGCGTCTTGAGGCCGCGCAGGGTCAGCCACGCGTCGAACGGGCCGGGGACGGCACCCGCAGCATTGCGCAGGTAGAAGAGCTGCTCGCGCAGTTCGTCCTCGTTGGTGACGACCGCGCCGCCGACGACGTCCGAGTGGCCGCCGAGGTACTTGGTGGTCGAGTGCACCACGATGTCCGCACCGAGGGCCAGCGGAGTCTGCAGGAACGGCGTGGCGAAGGTGTTGTCCACGACCAGCCTCGCGCCCGCGTCGTGGGCGGCGCCGGCCAGCGCGGCGATGTCGGCGACGCCCAGCAGCGGGTTGGTCGGCGACTCGCACCAGATCAGCTTGGTTTCCGGACGCATCGCGGCCCGTACGTCGTCGATGCGGCTCAGGTCGGCGACCGTGTGCTCGACACCCCACAGGCTGAGCACCTTGTCGATCAGCCGGAACGTGCCGCCGTACGCGTCGTTGCCGAGGACCAGGTGGTCGCCGGGGCGCAGGACCGTGCGCAGCACCGCGTCGGACGCGGCCATGCCGGACGCGAACGCCAGCGTGTGCCGAGCGCCCTCAAGCGAAGCGAGGGCTTCCTCCAGCGCGGTCCGCGTGGGGTTCGCGGTGCGCGAGTATTCGTAGCCGCCCTCGCGGGTGCCGCCTACGCCGTCCTGCGCGTACGTGGACGTTTGGTAAATCGGCACGATAACGGCACCCGTGCGGGGATCGGGCTGCTGCCCGGCGTGGATCGCGCGTGTTTCAAAACCCAGGACGGAGTAGTCGTCGGCCATGGTTCCCAGGGTACGGGGCACCCCTGACAATCCCATCAGCTGGGAGGAAACTCACCATGCGGGAGAGGCTGCCGGTACAAACCCGCACCGGCAGCCCGCGGTCACCAGCCCTGCGGAGCCGGGTAACCGCCCTGGGCCGGTGCGTCCGGGCGGTAGTTCACCCAGTCGGCGGTCGGCTTCACGATCGCCAGCACCAGGGTCGCGATCGGCGGGATCAACCCGATCAGGGCACCGCCGATGCCCGCGCCCAGCAGCCGCGCGCTGCCCGAGTATCCCGCGGTCATGACGCCGGCGAGGATGCCGCTCAGAACGGTGTACACGATCACCAGCCCGCAGCCGATGATCGTGCACAGCCGGGCGGCTGGCTTGTGCAGGAACAGGCCGATGCCGCCGAAGAACAGCAGGCCGACCAGCACCGCGTTCACCACGATCGACGCGTAGAGCTGCCAGACCGTGACGTGGATGGCCGAGATCGCCACCACCGCGACGATGACCGAGATGATCGCGAAAATCCCGCCGATGATCGCGAGGATCCCGGCGATGATCGCGGTCGCGCCGTTCGGCTTCTGCTGGTACATGCCCGGTCCTCCCGGGTACGCCGGGTACGGCTGACCCGCGGCGGGCGGGGCGAACGGCTGCTGCGGGGCGCCCGGGTACGGCTGGGCCGGGGTCGGCTGGCTCGCCGGGTACTGCTGCCCGGGGAACGGGCCGCTCTGCGGCTGCTGGGGCTGGCCCTGCGGGTTCTGGGGGTAGGTCACGGGGAGTCCTCGGTGCATCTGGTCCCGCCGGGCGGCGGGCGGAGTGCTTGTATCGTGCCAGGTCCGTCCCGGTTTCGGGGCGGATTTACCACTGTCGCGAGGGTGACGAAGCAGGCACCACGGGTGCGCGGTACCGCAGGTAGCCGAAGGTCCGCGGCAGCCCGGCCAGCACGAGCACCAGCAGCGCGGCGGCGGCGAGCGCGACGCGGTCCAGCGCGGCGAAATTCTCGAACCGCAGCATGGTCCGGAAGTACTGGACGTACGCCGGGGAACCGCTCAGCGCTGGTTCCAGCAGCAGCGCGACGAGGGCGAGCAACGCGCCCGCGATCAGCAGTACCGCACCGGCTGTCGCGCGGAAAAAGGTCGCGATCGCGCCGATCAGCAGGGCCAGCGAAGCGGCAAGGTACGCGGCGAGATCGGCGAGTGTCAGCGGCGAGAGGTCACCGAGGCTGAATCCGGAAGGAATGTCGAGGAACAGCCTTGCCGGAAGGTAGCCGGACGTCGCGGCGGCGACGAGCCCGAACAGCCCGGCCGCGATCGCGGTGCTCCCGTTCGGCCGGTGCGGAGCCGGCTCCGCCAAGGAGGATGCCCGTTCCCGCTGCCGTGCCGGAAGTCCGTGCAGGCCGCTCACGGCAGGCCCCCCTCGGGCTGGAAAGGCGATTCGGACGGCGCTCACCCTAGCCCGGAAACGCACGGTTGGGGACCGGCGCGAGCGCATGTGCGGCGCAATTCCCCCAGCTGCCGGAACCGCCGGGAAAAGCCCACCAGCTCCCCGCGAACCCCGCGAAAAACGGACCGGGAACGACGAAGGGCGCCGCCGTCGGGAGACGGAGGCGCCCTTCGCGGAGATTCAGCGAGTCACCACTGCTGCGGCGGCTGCTGGCCCGGCTGGCCGTAGCCCGGAGGGGGCTGCTGCCCGCCCGGCGGCGGGTACTGGCCCGGCTGGCCGAAGCCGCCCGGCTGCTGCGGCGGCTGGCCGTAGCCCGGCTGCGGGCCTGGCTGGCCGTAACCGGGAGGCGGCTGCTGCCCGAAGCCCGGCTGCGGGTTCGCGCCGCTGCCCGGGTTCGGACCGCCCGGCTGCGGGAAGCCCCCGCTGTTCGGGTTCGGGCCGCCGGGAGGCGGGAAACCACCGGGCTGCGGCTGACCGAAGCCCGGCTGTCCGCCGCCGAAACCGCCCGGCTGCTGCGGGCCGCCAGGGCCACCGGGGCCACCGGGACCGCCGAAACCACCGGGGCCGCCCGAGGACGAACCGAGGCCGACGTACTGCGAGGTCGCCGGGATGATCGCGACCACGCCGATGATCAGGATGATGATGCCGAGGATCAGCGTCAGCATGCCGCCGCCGCTCGTCGCGCTGGAGGAGGCGCCGCCGTACTTGTCGGCGAAGGAGCTGCTGACCGAGGTCCCGGACTTCGCCAGGATCGAGAACAGCAGCAACAGCACGCCGCCGACCAGCACGCCGATCGGGGCGAGCTTGCGCATCACGGCCGCGCGCGAGGCGAGAGCCAGCGCGACGCCGCCCGCCAGCGCGACCACCGCGCCGACCAGGATCATGATCACGTAGAACCACAGCGTGCCCGGCGAGGCGAGACCGGCCTCGTCGAACAGCTTCTGGTACCGGCTCGAGCTGTCGTACAGCTTCGAGTAGTCGCTGGTGTCGCTCATGTAGCTGAACGAGACGATCAGCGCGATCAGGCCGAGCACCGCGGTGACGCCGCCGGCGATGTAGCCGTACAGCGCGTTCCCGCCGCCTGCCGACGGCGCGGCGGACGCACCGAACGGGGCGGGCTGGCCGAAGCCCTGCGGCGGCTGACCCGGATGGCCGAACGCGCCCTGCGGCGGGGTGCCGAAGCCGCCCTGGTCGTACCCGCCCGGCTGGCCGAAGCCCTGCGGCGGCTGACCCGGCTGACCCGGCTGCCCGGGCTGACCCGGCTGGCCGAAGCCCTGCGGGGCGCCGAACCCGGCGACCGCGGCCGGGTTGTCCGCCGCGCTCGGCGGCGGGGCGTACGGGATGTTCTGCGGCTGCTGGCTCGGCGGGACCAGCTGCGTCGACTCGGCGTTGCCCTCGGCGCTCACGGGGTTGACCACCTGGGTGGCGTTCGAGTCAGCCGGCTGTCCCGGCTGCACGACCTGCGTCGGTTCCGGGGTGTCGCCGAAGGTGCCGCCGCCCTGAGCGGGCTGCTGCGGCTGGCCCGGCTGGACCACCTGGGTCGGCTCCGACGCGCCGAAGGGACTGTCCTGCTGCGGTGTAGGACCACTCGACGGGCCCTGCGGCGGCTGCTGGCCGCCGTCCCAGGGCTGGTTCGGTGGCTGCGGAGCACTCATGTGGGTCTTGAACCCCCTTGACGAGGACGCGAAAAAGTTCTATTCGGCCGTAACGCTATCGGATGCCCGGCCGGGACGCGCGCAGACGCCCCGGCCGGTCGCCGTGAGCTTGCGGCTATCGGCCCGCGAGGAACGCGAGCAGATCGTGCCTGGTGACGACGCCCGCCGGCTTGCCGTCGATCAGCACCAGCGCGCCGTCGGCCCCTTCGAGCGCCTTCATCGCCGCGCTCACCTGCTCGCCTGCCCCGATCGTGGGCAGCGGCGGCGACATGTGCGTTTCCAGCCGGTCGGCCATGTGTGCCTTGCCGGTGAACAGCGCGTCGAGCAGGTCGCGCTCGTTGACCGCGCCGACCACCTCGGCGGCCATCACCGGCGGTTCGGCGCTGACCACGGGCATCTGGCTCACGCCGAATTCCGCCAGGATGGCCACCGCTTCGGCGACCGTCTCGTTCGGGTGCGAGTGCACGAGGCTGGGCAGCGCGCCGGATTTGCGGGTGAGCACGTCGCCGACGGTCGCGCCGGAGGAATCCGGCGGGAGGAAGCCGTAGGACGACATCCAAGCGTCGTTGAACACCTTGGTGAGGTAGCCGCGGCCGCCGTCGGGCAGCAGCACGACCACGACGTCGTCCTCGGTCAGCCCCTCGGCCAGCTTCAGCGCGGCGGCCACGGCCATCCCGCACGACCCGCCGACGAGCAGGCCCTCCTCGGTCGCGAGCCTGCGCGTGGTCTCGAAGGAGTGCGCGTCGCTGATCGGGATGATCTGGTCCGCGACGTTCCGGTCGTAGGTTTCCGGCCAGAAGTCCTCGCCGACGCCCTCGACCAGGTACGGCCGTCCGGTGCCGCCGGAGTACACCGAGCCCTCGGGATCAGCCCCGACGACCTGGACACGGCCGTCGCTGACCTCCTTCAGGTACTTGCCGGTGCCGGAGATCGTGCCGCCGGTGCCGACGCCCGCGACGAAGTGGGTGATCTTGCCGTCGGTCTGCCGCCAGAGCTCCGGGCCGGTGGAGTGGTAGTGGCTGGCCGGGTTCTCCGGGTTGGCGTACTGGTTGGGCTTCCAGGCGCCCTCGATCTCGTGCACGAGCCGGTCGGACACGTTGTAGTACGAGTCGGGGTGCTCGGGCGCGACCGCGGTGGGGCACACGACGACGCGGGCGCCGTACGCGCGCAGCACGTTGCGCTTGTCCTCGCTCACCTTGTCCGGGCAGACGAACACGCACTGGTAACCCTTGCGCTGGGCGACCATGGCCAGCCCGACCCCGGTGTTGCCCGAGGTGGGCTCCACGATCGTGCCGCCAGGACGCAGCTCGCCGGAGGCCTCGGCGGCCTCGATCATCCGCAGCGCGATCCGGTCTTTCACGCTGCCGCCCGGGTTGACGTACTCGACCTTGGCGAGCACGAGCGGCTTGAGCCCCCGCGTAAGCGAATTCAGCTTGACCAGCGGGGTGTTGCCCACGAGGTCCACGATGTGTTCTGCGTACTCCACGCGACCAGCCTAAACAGCCGGGTGCCAGACGGGCCAGCGCGGGACCGGCAGGCGGTCTCCGGGTGCGCGTCGGGGCCACGGGCGGCGCCAGGCGAGGTCGAGCCTCCCCGGCGCGGACCTCAGGCAGCCACCAAGCCGCGCGTCGACACCGGGGTCGGCCCGAGGGCCGCCGCACGCCGATCCGTGATCCCGTCCCGGAGATCCGTCCCGGCCCGCAGTGCCGCGCAGTAACGCTTGATGGCCACCATGACCGGTTCACCTCCTGATGGGGATCCTTCTTCTTGTTGACTCTTCACGGATCTTAGTGGTTCCGCGGTTATTTCGAAACACCCGAAGGAACCAGCCGGAGCCAGCCGTCGTCGCCGCGTTCTTCGGTCCAGCCGGGCGGCCAGGAGCGTTTGTAGCCGGGCTTCGCGAGCACACCGGCCAGCCCGGCTTCCGAGTGCACCCCGAATTCCACGTGTTTCTCGAACTTCGCGCCGCGGAAGACGTCGCGCTCGCCGCCGAAAACGGTGCCGCGGAAGTCCGCGCGTTCGAGGAACACCGCTTCGTGGAAATCGGCTTTAGTGCGGAATTCGGTGCCGCGGAACGTCGCGAATTCCTGGAATTCAGTCTGATAGCACACGATGGAACGGATTCGGCAGTGCGTGAGGGTGAGCGCGATGATCTTGGCTCCGGAAAAGTCGAGGTCGATGTCCGGCCAGTACGACCCGTTCGGCTCCTCGCCGCCGCCCGGACGCAGGTGCAGCATCAGGATCCGCTGCGCGGCCTTGCGGACCTGCGCCTCTTCGTCCGTGCCGTCCAGCGGCATCCGCAGATACGCGCAGAGCACGTTGACGATGGTCTGCCGCTGGTCCGCGTGGCTTTGCGCGAGCCGTTCGAGCGCGTACAGCCCGGCCAGCCGGACCGGGGCCTTGTCGCTGCCGAGCTGGTCGGCGGCCTTGCCGTACATGTCGGTGATCCGGCGCTGGGTCGCGTCGTGGTCCTTCTGTTCCAGATCCAGCTCGGCGGACCGCTGCCGTCGCGCGGCGAGCAGGAGCGCGGCCGCGCCGCCGGTCCCGACGACGATGCTGGAGGCCGTGCGCAGCGCGTCGAGCCGCGACGAATCGGCCGGGGTGCCGCCGCCGAGCAGCCACAGCAGCAGCGCCGCCGCGACGGCCGCGAGCAGCACGATGCCGGTCCCCCACCAGGCGATCGTGCGGGTGGACAACACCCGGTTGCGCTCTGTCACGGCAGAAATCCTCCCACGGACGCAAGGTGGTGCATGTCGCCTTCGGCTTTCGAACGGACGCCGGACGCGGCAAGATGGTGAGCAACCGCTTAGTGCCGCCGACCCGAGGATGTGTCTGTCATGCCCGAAGCCGTCATCGTCTCCACCGCCCGCTCCCCGATCGGCCGCGCCGGGAAGGGCTCGCTCGTCGGGATGCGCCCCGACGACCTGGCCGTGCAGATGGTGCGCGCGGCGCTGGACAAGGTGCCCCAGCTGGACCCGGCCGACATCGACGACCTGATGCTCGGCTGCGGCCTGCCCGGCGGCGAGTCCGGCTTCAACATGGGCCGCGCGGTGGCCGTCGAACTCGGCTACGACCACCTGCCCGGCTGCACGATCACCCGGTACTGCTCCTCCAGTTTGCAGACCACCCGGATGGCGCTGCACGCGATCAGGGCGGGCGAGGGCGACGTCTTCGTCTCAGCGGGCGTCGAGGCCGTGTCGCGGTTCGCGAAGGGCAGCTCCGACTCCTGGCCGGACACCCACAACCCGCTGTTCGCCGACGCCGAGGCGCGCACCAAGGCCACCGCCGAGTCCGGCGCGGACAGCTGGCAGGACCCGCGCGAGAACGGGCAGCTTCCGGACGTCTACATCGCGATGGGCCAGACCGCGGAGAACCTCGCGCGGCTCAAGGGCGTCACCCGCGAGGAGATGGACGAGTTCGGCGTGCGGTCGCAGAACCTCGCCGAGAAGGCCATCGCGGACGGTTTCTGGGCCAAGGACATCACGCCGGTCACGCTGCCGGACGGCACCGTCGTGTCGAAGGACGACGGGCCGCGCGCGGGTGTCACGATCGAGGGCGTGTCCGGGCTGAAGCCGGTCTTCCGCCCCGACGGCCGGATCACCGCGGGCAACTGCTGCCCGCTCAACGACGGCGCGGCGGCTGTCGTGATCATGTCCGACACGAAGGCGCGCGAACTGGGCCTGACGCCGCTGGCGCGCGTCGTGTCCACCGGTGTCACCGGGCTGTCGCCGGAGATCATGGGCTACGGCCCGGTCGAGGCGTCGAAGCAGGCGCTGTCCCGCGCCGGTCTGTCCATTTCGGACATCGACCTGGTCGAGATCAACGAGGCGTTCGCCGCGCAGGTCATCCCGTCCTACCGCGACCTTGGCATCGACCTCGACCGGCTGAACGTCAACGGCGGCGCGATCGCGGTCGGCCACCCGTTCGGCATGACCGGCGCGCGAATCACCTCGACGCTGATCAACTCCCTGCAGCACCACGACAAGCAGTTCGGCCTGGAGACGATGTGCGTCGGCGGCGGGCAGGGCATGGCGATGGTGCTGGAGCGGCTTTCCTGAGCGCTCGGGAGTGGCGATCGCGGTTCTGAACCGCGACTGCCACTCACGACGCCGTTCGACGAAAAGGCGCGATGAACGTCCGGGAGCGGAGAGAGCCACTCGGTGCTGGGGTGCTTTCCCCGCCGCGCAAAGAAAAGGGCTGCCCGCTGATGATCGCGGGCAGCCCTTTTCCGTGGAGCGTCAGTGCATCAGCACCGGCGGAGCGACCTCGTCGGACTCCGCGGCCGCGGGCACCACGCGCTTCTTCGGCAGGAAGAACGCGGGCACCAGGCACAGCGCCAGCAGGATCGTGCCCCACAGGAACGTCGTCGCGAACGACTCGCCCGCGAGGCGGGCCGCGGCGTCGTGGGTGGCCGGGTTCATCGTCGCCGCGGTGGCGACCAGCTGGCCCTGGCTCGTCGGGACGCCGAACTTCCCGGCGAGCAGCGCCGCGAGGATGATCGACATCACCGCGGACCCGATCGCGCCCGCGGTCTGCTGCAGGATGTTCGTCGCGGTCGAGGCCTTCGCCATGTCCTTGGACCGCAACGTCTGCAGCGCGGCCGAGGTGATCGGCATCATCGTGCAACCCATGCCGACGCCCATCACGAACAGCGCGGCCAGCAGCTGCCAGTACGGCGTGGTCGCGCTGACCTGTGTGAACACCACCATGCCCAGCACGATCAGGACCAGGCCGGGCAGCACGATCCGGCGCGGCGCGATCTTGTCCGCCAGCCGCCCGGTGATCGGCATCGCCAGCATCGCGCCCAGCCCCTGCGGGGCGAGCAAAAGTCCCGCGTTCAACGCGGTTTCGCCGCGCACCAGCACGAAATACGTGGGCAGCAACAGCATCGCACCGAAGAACCCGACGCAGAACACGGCCATGGTGATCATCGCGACCGAGAACGAGCGGTTGCCGAACAGCTTCAGGTCGATCAGCGGGTGCTCCATGGTCCGCGCCCGCAGCACGAACGCGACGAGCAGCACGATCCCGGCCAGCGCGGGCAGCCACACCTCGAGGTCGGCGACGGTGCCGGTGGACGGAATCCGCGAAACGCCGAAGATCAGCGCGGCCAGGCCCGGCGACACCATCAGCATGCCGAGGAAGTCGAACCGGTTGCCGGGTTCCGGCTCGTCCTTCGGCAGCAGCCGCAGCGCGAGCAGGAAGGCGATCAGCCCGATCGGGACGTTGATGTAGAAGATCCAGCGCCAGCTCACCGCGTCGACCAGCCAGCCGCCCAGGATCGGGCCGCAGATCGGGCCGAGCAGCATCGGCACGCCCAGCACGGCCATCACCCGGCCGATCCGCTGCGGACCGGCCGCACGGGTCAGGATCGTCATGCCCGCGGGCATCAGCATGCCGCCGCCGAGGCCCTGCACGACGCGGAACGCGATCAGCGATTCGACGTTCCAGGCGAGCCCGGCGAGCATCGAGCCGATCAGGAAGGTGCCGATCGCGAGCAGGTACAGCCGTTTCGTGCCGAACCGGTCGGACGCCCATCCGGTGACCGGGATGACCGTCGCCAGCGCCAGCATGTAGCCGGTCGCGACCCACTGGATGGTGTCGAAGGACGTGGCGAACTGGATGGTGAGCTTCTGGAGCGCGACGTTGACCACGGTGGTGTCGAGGATCGCCATGATGGCGCCGAGCACCACCACGGAGGCGACCTTCAGCACTCCCCGGTCGAGTTTGTCACCGGCATCCGGCGCGGCCGGAGTCGCGGGTGCGGACATGCGGAACCCCATCTGTTAGTGGTGATGCGCAAGCCCGCGACGCGACAGTACGACCGCGGTTCCCCCTTGCGCGCGCTCCAGACTAGCCGAGCGGCAAGCGGCGACGCAGCCATTTTCGCTTCCGGCCGAACACGTGGGGACTTTTCGCGCGGTCGCCATGACCTGCGAAAAGCCCCCCGCTCGGGTCAGCAGATACTGTCTGTGCGCACCGGGTTGCCCAAACCGAACAACGGCCGCAGTTTCAGCCCGATCCACGTGCCGAAAAGCGCGAACGCGCCCCACAGCCAGCCGTGCAGGCTGCCGACGGAAATTCCGCCGAGGTACGCGCCGATGTTGCAGCCGTTCGCCAGCCGCGCGCCGATGCCCATCAGGATTCCGCCGAGAATCGCGGCGACGGCGGTACGCCACGGGATCGAGCTGTGGATCTTCCACGCGCCCGCGGCCGCCGCGGCGACGAACGCGCCGATCATGATGCCGATGTCGGTGAGGCTCGTCTTGTCCTGCCAGATCGGCTTGGACAGCGACGTCGCGTTCGCCTTCAGCTGCCAGAACTCCCACTGCTCCGGGTGCAGCCCGAACACCTGGAGAATTTTCGCGCCCCACAGGCTGAACGCGCTCGTGACGCCCCAGATGCCGCCGGAAACCAGGTACACCGCGCCGGCCAGCACGCCGAGCACGACGGCTCCGACGAGGATCGGCCAGGAGCCGCGGAAGATCCGGGCGAACCCGCGCGCGGTCGGCACCGTGTCGACCGGCGGCGGCACGCGCCGCTTCTGCACCACCCGGGTCGCGAGGACGATCGCGGCGAGCACCGCGATCGTGATCGCCCACGAACCGAACCAGCCGACGTGGTCGGCCAGCAGGAATCCGGAAACCTGCGGCCAGCCGGTGAAAAGCGGGTAGCCCCAGGTGTAGAGGACCGAACCGGTGATGAACCCGCCGAGGGTCAGCACGATTGTCGACTGCCCGGCCCCGACCGCGAACAACGTCCCGGACGCGCACGCGCCGCCGAGCTGCATGCCGATCGCGAACAGCGTGGCTCCGACGAACAACGCGAGCCCGATCGGCCCGACGTTCGCCACCGGCACCGGTTTGCTGCCGAAGAGTCCCGCACCGGTGCCGCAGATGAGAGCGATGAGCGTCGCGGCGGTGCCGAGCAGGAGGGTGTGCGCGCGAAGTCCCTGGCCGTTGCCGACGGCGATCAGCTGCCGCCAGGCGGACGTGAACCCGAAGCGGGAGTGGAAAAGCGCGAGGCCGAGCGCCAGCCCCAGCACGAGCAGGACCCCGAACTTCGCGCCGTGCGCGGCCCAGACGTAGGCGGTCAGGCCGACCGCGAGCACTGCGGCGACGGCCAGCGGGACGACCTTGACCGGCTCCTCCGGTTGAGGCGCCGGAGCCGCGCAGGAGGTGGGGAAATCGAGCAGTTTTCGCTCGTCGACAGGGGAATCGGTGGTCGCCACCACGTCTCCTGGGGGTGTCGGGGATGAACGGGGCCCGCCCGGCGGCGGGCGGCAATCCACGTTAGGTCCCCGTGCGCCCCGGACGCAGCCTGTCTCACGGAGTGCGACGAACGGCCGAAACCGGGCGTCCGGACGGCCCCTTTGTACCGCCCCGGTCAGCTCTTGACGCAGATCGCTTCCGCGGGGTCGGAGTACCAGCGGGCGGCGGTCGAGCCGCTGCCCTCGCACGCTGAGCGGTCCTTCGCGCCGGGCACCAGCTTGACGATTTCCGCGTTCTTCCGCGGGTCCGTGCACGCGACCTTGCGGTAGGTCGTCGTCGCGGTCTGGAGCCCGGCCAGGCAATCCCCTTGCCGCACGTTGGGAACGAGGCAGAGCACGCGGTGGTTCTTGCCGCCGGTGGTGTAGCGGTAGTAGTCGCCGCGCGGGCAGGTGCCGCTCCGGTTGGCGCGGACGACCGCGACCTTGACGTTCGCCGCGGGGTCGGCGCAGTCGACGGTTTTCGTCGTCGTGGTCGAGCCGGACTTCTCGATGTGCATGCAGTCGCTGGCGTGGGTGTTGCTGGTCGAGTTGCCGAACTTGAAGAAGCCGATGACGACCCCCGCCGCCACGACCACCACCGCGACGGCGATCAGCACCACGGTCCGGGTCGGGAACGCGCGCTTCGGACCCGGCCGCGGCGGCATCCCGCTCGGACCGTAGTGCTGCTGGAACGGCGACGGGCCGTTCTGGCCGTAGCCCGGCTGCGGTCCGTGCCCGTGCGGGGGAACGCTCACGTGATGCCTCGCAAACCCGAAAGAAAGATTCCGACCGGGCACATCCAACACGACGGCCGCGGGGGCTCGCAGAGCTTCGAGGCAGAAACCAGAAAAGGCGCTCCGCGTAACGCGGAGCGCCCCTTCCCGGGAAACCTGCGCGAGAAGCTAGTCGCGCAGGTAAGACAGCAGACGCAGGATCTCGAGGTACAGCCACACCAGCGTGGTCATCAGGCCGAAGGCGGCGTACCAGGCCCACTTCGACGGCATGCCGGCGCGGATCATCTTGTCGGCCTGGTCGAAGTCGAGCAGGAAGCTGAACGCGGCGATGCCGATGACCACCAGGCTGAAGACGATGGCCAGCGGGCTGCCGTCGCGCAGCGGGTTGAAGCCGAAGAACACCGCGGTGACCAGGTTGACCAGCATGAGGATGGCCACGCCCGCGACCGCGCCGACGATCCACTTGGTGAGTTTCGGCGTGACCTTCACCGCGCCGGTCTTGTAGACGACCAGCATCGCGACGAACACGCCCGCGGTGCCGATGAGCGCCTGCAGGGCGATACCCGGCAGGAACACCTCGAACAGGCCGCTGAGCGCACCGAGGAACAGGCCCTCGGCACCGGAGTAGACGAGCGTGAGCGGACCGCTCGGCTTCTGCTTGAAGATGATGACCAGCGACACGACGAGGCCCACCACGAGCCCGCCGATCAGCGCGCCGAGGAGCGGACCGCTCGGCGAAAGCCTGCCGAGGGAATCGCGCACGAGCTGGGTCTGCGCCCAGACCGCGGTGAGCACGCCGATGACGAGCGCGACGCCGAGCGACATGCCGGTCTTGATGACGACGTCGTCGACCGTCATCGGACGGTCGGCGGAGGCGGTGCCCATCTGGCCAGGGCCGTAACCCGGGACGCCGCCTTGGCCCTGCGGCTGGCCGTAGGGCTGGTCGAAGCCGACGTTCGGCCCGTACTGCCCGGTCGCGGCCGCGCCGCGCGGGAGATTGCGGAACGCCGGGTTGCTGCTGGAACGCACCTGTCCTCCTGGACTTTATGGCACCTTGCATCGGGTTCAACGACCGCGGCGGCTCGCTGGTTCCCGTTCGGGTAAAGCCGATTTTACTCATCACCCGCGCGGGTGGGACGACCCCCGTTACGGCCACCGTAGGCGATGAAGGTCACGACCGTTCACCGCAGGTCACCCGATGGTCTCTAGACAACCCCCATGGTGACCCGCGAACCTTCACATCGCGTGTCCGGGAAGTGACCGAACGCGCGTCGGGGAGTTATTCGATCAGGTGAACTGCGAAGACGTCGTTCCGGCGTCGGCGGGCACGTCGAAGGAGCCAACACACCATGGGGTGGATCTCACGCCCGCGCGCTCGCTGGCGCGCGGCTACTGGGCTGGTCGCGACCGCGCTGCTCGGCGCACTCTCCGTAACCGCGCTGGGGACTGCTCCGGCCTCGGCCGACGCCATCACCGGCCACGGCCGAAACATCGAGCACAAAGAGGCAGACGGCGTCACGTACAAGGATTGGCTCGGCTCCTACAAGGTGGGCGGCAAGGACGTGTTCTGCGTCAGCTTCCACCTGAAGGCACCGGACAGCGACGAGGAGTACCAACCAGGTCAAGATCTGCTGACGAAGTGGGGCAAGCCGCTGGAGCCCGACATCGCAGGCAACATCTCGTACCTGCTGTTGCGTTACGGCACCACCTCCAATGACGACGAGGCCGCCGCGCTGGCCCACCTGCTGCACTCGTGGACGGCTCCGACGCAAACGCCCGGCGACACGGACTTCGGCACACCCCCGAACAAGGCGGCCTATCCCGAGGACAAGTACTTCAAGCTCCTCACCCCGGAAGCCGCCAAGGATGTGGCCACGATGAAGGCCGAGGCCAAGGCGAACCGCGGCCCGTGGACCGCGTCAGTCACCGCGCCGAAGGGCGATCAGCACATCGGCCAGCCCGCGACCTGGACGGTCACGGTGAAGAACTCCGAGGGCAAAGGCATTCCGGACGTTCCGGTGAAGCTGACCGCCACCGACGGGACTATCGGCCAAGCGGACAAGCAGTCGGACACGGAGAAGGCTTCGGACTCTTCCTCCGGGAACTCCGCGCCGCAGGCCGCACAGAAAGACACGACGCTGAAGACCGAGGCCAACGGCACGGTCACGGTGAAGGTCACGCCGACCGGCTACCAGCCGAAGCTTGTCGCGTCGTTGTCCGCGCCCGCCGACAAGCCGAAGGTGCAGAACCCGGTCAAGACCACGGACGGAATCCAGAGCGTCGTCGGCACCGGCGGGGAAAAGCAACTGACCGCGCAGGGCGTGGTCGCGGTAGCGAAGCCGGGCAAGGTGCAGGTCACCAAGACCGACGCCAAGACCGGCAAGGGCATCGGCGGCGCGACGCTGCGGGTCACCGGCAAGGACCGCAAGACCGCGGCCACCAGCCAGGACGGCAAGCCGCTCACCGGGCCGGACGGCCAGCCCGCCGTGGTCACCACCAGCGGCGACAACGGCACCGCGACCGTCGAGAATCTGCTGGCCCCGCAGGAGGTCTGCGTGGTCGAGGTGAACGCGCCGCCGGGCTACACCAACGCGTTCGACCCGAACAACCCGCCCGCCGCGTGCGGATCGCTGGCGCCGGGCGGCACACTTGCGCTGACTGTGGCCAACACGCCGAACGAAGTGCCGCACGCGATCCCCGCCGGCGACCTGCCGGTGACAATGGCCAAGGGCACGGTCGAAACGAGCTTCTCCACCGGCGGCATCGCGGGTCTCGCGGCGCTGGTGCTCGTCGGTTCGGCGCTGGTCGGGTTCGCCGCTCGGCGGTCGGCCCGGCGGTAAGCGAAAGCAGTAAGGGCAATGAGCGGAAAAGGACGGCTGGTCGGTGGGTTCGTGCTCGGCGCGGCAAGCGTGCTGGCGGTGGAACTCGCGACGGTCGTGATCAGTTCGCCGCCGACGACGGTGGTGGCCGGGAGCGCGTCCCCGGTCACCGCCGCGGTTCCGGCCGCACCCCCGCAGCAACTGGCTCCCGCGCCACCGCCGTCGAGCAGTGCGGTGCCGCCTAGCAGTTCGGCGGCCGCACCGCCGGCCGCGCCCGCGGAGCACCGGCAAGCCCCGGAACCGGGGCCGCAGGCGCCGGGCACGATCCGGCTGCCCGGCGGCGGGACCGCGGCGATGGTGCGCCAGGACCTCGGGCCGGGCAGCACGCTGCCGGTGCCGTCGGACATCGGCCAGGCGGCGTGGTGGGGCGCGGACCTGGAAGCGGTCAGCGGCGCGAGCGTGTTCGCGGGCCACGTGAACTGGCGCGGCGCGACCGGGCCGTTCTCCGAACTGTGGAGCGAGCGCATCGGCGGCGTGGTGACGATCGTGGACCGCGCGGGCAAGACGAGCCGGTACCGGATTTCGCAGCTGGTCACCGTGCACAAGAACGATCTGCCGGGCCGCGCCGACGATCTCTTCGGCCAGGCCGGTCCGCACCGGGTGGTCCTGGTGACCTGCGGCGGGCGCTGGATCGGCGGGAGCGACGGGTACGAGGAGAACCGCGTCGTGATCGCGGACCCGGAGTGAGGGGTCCCCTCGTGACCCGCTAAAACCGCGCGAGGGGTCCATTCGCGCAGTTTTTGGCCGATCCGTCGCTCGCGGAAATCCGCTGCCACCTGCGGAACCTCCTGCGGACACTAAGTTACTTGCGAGTAACCTCACCCTGCCGCGTTGTGGTCAGGGCGGCGTCCATGCAGCAGAATGCCCATGGGTCCAGGCGGCGGCACGGCGGAGGGTGATGGAGATGGCGACGTTCTTGGTGACAGGCGCGACCGGGTTGATCGGGCGCCAGGTCACCCGGCAGCTGCTCACCCGGCCGGAGGTGGAACGGGTCGCGCTGGTGGTGCGCGCGTCGTCGCGGGAGAAGCTGGCCGCGCTCGTCGACGGATGGCCGCATCCAGACCGCGTGACGCTGGTGACCGGCGACCTCGGCGAACCGCTGATGGGAGTGTCCGAAACGGACCGGGAGGCGCTGCGCGGCGTCGACCACGTCATCCACCTCGCCGCGCTCTACGACATCACCGCCGACGACGAAACCAGCATCCGGGCCAATGTGGACGGTACGCAGAACGTCATCGACCTCGCCGCGGACCTGAACGCCGGGTGTCTGCACCACGTCTCGTCGGTCGCCGTCGCGGGCGACCACGAAGGACTGTTCACCGAGGACATGTTCGACGTGGGCCAGCGGCTGATCACGCCGTACCACCGCACCAAGTTCGAGGCCGAGAAGCTCGTCCGGGACCAGCACGAGGTGCCCTGGCGGGTGTACCGGCCGGCGGTCGTGGTCGGCGATTCGCAGACCGGCGAGATGGACAAGATCGACGGCCCGTACTACCTCTTCCCCGCGATCAGCAGGCTCGCCGGGTTGCCCGACATCCCGTCCGCCGGGCCGGATCTGGGCGACACCAACGTGGTTCCGGTCGACTACGTCGCGAAGGCGCTGCTGGAACTGGTCACCACGCCGGGTCTCGACGGCCGCGCCTTCCACCTCGTCAACCCCGAACCGCAGCCGGTGGTGGCGGTCTACAACGCGTTCGCCCGCGCCGCCGGAGCGCCGACGATCACCGTGCAGCTCGGCGACAAGGTGTCGAAGGGAATCGTCGGGCTGGTCAAGCTCAGCGAGCACATTCCGGGGTTCACGATCGCCCGCGACGCGGTGCTGGAGCGGCTCGGCATTCCGCCGGTGCTGCTGGAAACGATGGCTTTCCCGTCGGTGTTCGCGTCGACGGAAACGCGGAAGGCGCTGGCCAGCAGCGGCGTCGAGGTGCCGCAGCTCGAGGAATACGCCGCGACGCTGTGGCGCTATTGGCGCGAACACCTCGACCCGTTCCGCGCGCGCAAGCACGGTCCGCGCGGCGAACTGGACGGCCGCCGGGTGATCATCACCGGCGCGTCGTCGGGCATCGGCCGGGCGACCGCGCTGAAGGTCGCCGCGGCGGGCGGGGTGCCGCTGCTGGTCGCGCGCAGGCAGCACGAACTGGAAGAAGTGCGGGACGAGATCATCACGGCGGGCGGCACCGCGTCGGTGTACCCGGCGGACCTCACCGACGAGGATTCGGTGCGCAAGGCCGTGGACGCGATGCTGTCCGAACACGGCCGGATCGACATGCTCGTGAACAACGCCGGCCGCTCGATCCGGCGCTCGATCAAGCTGTCCTACGACCGGATGCACGACTACGAGCGCGCGATGGCGATCAACTACTTCGGCGCGGTGCGGCTCATCCTGGCGGTCCTCCCGCACATGTCGGAGCGGAAATTCGGGCACATCGTGAACGTTTCCTCGATCGGCGTGCAGGGAATCGCGCCGCGGTTTTCCGCCTACGCCGCGTCGAAGGCCGCGCTGGACTACTTCTCCCGGATCGCGGCGACCGAAACGCACGGCGACGGGATCACCTTCACCACCATCCACATGCCGCTCGTGCGCACGCCGATGATCCGGCCGACGAAGATCTACGACGCGTTCCCCACGAAATCGCCGGAGCAGGCGGCGGACATGGTGCTGAAAGCGCTGATCCAGCGTCCGAAGCACATCGGCACCCCGGCGGGCCAGGCGATCGGGCTGACCTACACGCTCGCGCCGGGGCTCACCGACGCGATCGCGTACCAGGGATTCCGGATTTTCCCGGACTCCGCGGCGGCGGGCGGCAGCGGGAAACTGAAGATCGGGCGGGGCGAGAAACACCTGTCCCGCGCGGCGATGGCGCTGGCCCGGCTGTCGCGCGGGTTCCACTGGTAGTGACTGCTTCGCGCGGCGGGTGAGGCCGTTCAGGCGAGATCGCCGCGAAGAATCGACCCGGGGCGGTGATTCACCACTCCTGGCGGCACGCACGCCAGGTGCGCGGGTACGGTCGTGGGCATGGTTCCCGAGCGAGACAACGGCCTCCTCCCGCTGCGGCGCGAGTACACCGAAGCCTGGCGCGGCTTCGACCGCACCGAGGTGCGGCAGTACCTCGACCACCTCGAAGGCCAGCTGCACCGGCTGATCACCGACCGCGACGCGGCGGCCGCCCAGGTCGCCACGCTGTCGCGCGAACTCGAGACGACGCGCGGCGAGGTGTCGAAGCTGCAGTCGCGGGTCGAGGAACTGATGAAGCCGCCGGAGCGGCTCGAGGACCTGGACGAGCGGATGCAGCGCACCGTGACGCTCGCGAACGCGCGGGCCGAGGAGATCACCAAGCGCGCGCAGGTGGCGGCCGAGAAGCACTGGGCGTCGTCCACCGAGGCGTCCACGAAGCTGCGCGAGCGGTACCACCGCTTGGTCGAGGAGCTGGACAAGCAGGCCGAAGCGCTGCACTCGGAGCACGAGGCCGCGCTGCAGGAGACCCGCGCCGAAGTGCAGCGGCTGACGGTCGAGGCGGCGCAGCGCCGGGAACTCCTCGACAACGAAGCCGAGCGCAAGCGCCGCAAGATCGAGCGCGACTTCGACGCGAAGATCACCGCCGAGCGCACCGCGCACGAAAAGATGATCGCTGACCAGCGCACAGCCAGCAAGAACCAGGCCGAGCGCCGCATCTCGGAAGCCACCGCGGAGGCGACCCGCCGCGTCGAGGAGGCGACGGCGGAGGCCAAGCGCCGTCTCGACGAGGCGACCACGCAGGCGGCCCAGCGCACCACCGCGGCGACACGGAAGGTGGAGCGGCTCGCCGAGATCCGCGAACAGGCCCGCAAGAACCTGGCGATGGCGGACGAGGTCCTCGGCCGCAGCGAAAACTTGCTGACGGCGCTGCCGTCGGAATCGGTGCTGCCCGCCGCGTCGAAGCTGGTCGGCGGCGACGACCCGGCCCAGCCGGACCCCTCGCCGGGGCCCGTTGAGCCGAAGGCCGCACCGTCGCCGAAGCCGAAGAGCGGGAACGGTTCGGGTGCCAAGGCCACGACCGGGAACGGCTCGTCCGGGAGCGGTGGGGCGACGGAAAGCTCGGCTGGAAACGGCGCGAAGAACGGGAACGGTTCGACGAGCAACGGCGCGAAGTCCCAGCCGCAGGCGGCGGGCAAGCCCAGCAGCTGAGCCGCAACCGGCAGTAAGCCCGCCAGCCCGGACGACGGGGTGGCGGGCAGTCAGCTGCGGCTATCCGAGCAGGCCTTCCACACGCAGATTGGAAGGAACAACGGACCACCGCGCGAAGCTGGCCCGCCCTCAGGGGTTCGCGGCGCGCGCTAGTAGTCGCGCTGCCCGCCAACGTGCGCCCAGGCCAAGTCCATGAGAGCCACCTTCAGGGACTCTGATTCCCTCAGGGTTCCCCTCACGGACCGCAGGCCCCCCTAGACCGTCCGCGGCCAGGGGTTCGCCGATTCCAGTTCCGCCGCCAGCCCGAGCAGCACCGGCTCCCCGCCGGGGCGAGCGACCAACTGCACGCACATCGCCAGGTCATGGACGGGATGCCGGGCCACCGGAACGGACAGCGCCGGGTATCCGGCGAGGTTCCACGGACCGGTGAACGACGCCACTCTCGATGACGGGACCGCGTTCGCCAGCCAGGATTCGCGGTGCCAGCGGCGGGCTTTCAGCGGCAGCGTCGCCAACGTCGGGGTCACCAGCACGTCGTGGGACTCGAAGAACTGCGCCGCGATCGCCTCCCATTCGTCTCGGGCGCGGTCGTTGACCAGGCGTGCGGTCAGACGGCCTACCCGGACGTGGGTTCGCGTGCGGGGCTGGAGGCGGGACAGGTCGAAGGAGCCCACGGCCTGCTCGGCCGGACCGGCGAGCCAGCGAGCGACCAGGCCGCCCAGGGCGCGGAGCGGGTAGGCGGGGGTCGCGGAAGTGACCGAGTGGCCGGCCGACAGGAGTTCGGCTGCCTGCTCGACGGCGGCGCGAAGCGGGCGAGACAGCGGGGCGCGCGTGAACGGGACCTGGGTGGAGGTCGCGATGCGCAAGGGGCCCGAAGTCGCCGTCGTTGCCCATTCCGGGCGGTCGGCCAGGACGGACATCAGGAGGGCGGCGTCGGCGACCGTCGTGGTCAGCGGGCCGTGGGTGGAGAGGCCGAACCAGCCTGGGTTCTCTTCCCAGACCACGTCCCGGCCCGGTTTCAGGCCGACGATTCCGCACATTCCGGCGGGGAGGCGGATGGATCCCAGGCCGTCGGTGCCGTGGGCGATCGGGACCAGGCCCGCGGCTACCGCGGCGGCGCTGCCGCCGGAGGAACCGCCTGCGGTGAAGGCCGGGTTGCGGGGATTGCGGGCGATCCCGGCGGGGTCGTCGCTGGTCGGGAAGATGCACAGCTCCGGCACGCGGGTCAGGCCGACGATGACCGCGCCGGCCGCGCGCAGGCGGGTGGCGATCAGACCGTCGGCGGCCGCCGCCTCGCGCGGGCCCGCTTCCGAGCCCCAGCCCAGGTACTCGCCAGCGACCTCGGTGACGTCCTTGACCGCGACGGGGACGCCGGCCAGGGGCAGCGAAGCCAGGTCCGGGCGGGCCGCGACTTCGGCGGCTTCGGCTCGGGCCTCGGCGAAGCGCACTCGGCGGAAAGCGCCGACGACGCCGTCCGCTGCCGCGATCCGGGCGAGAGCTTCCTCGGTCACCTGGACCGGGTCCAGCTCTCCTGCCCGCACTCCGCGGGCGATCTCTACCGCCGTCTGCACCATGATCAGCAGATTAGATCGCGCCTGCGCGCAGGGCATAGGCCACGGCGTGCGCACGATTGTTCAGACCGCATCGGGTCATCAGGCCGTACAGCACGTTCTTGACCGTCCGCTCCGAATAACAGAGCTTCGTCGCGATCTCCTCGGTGCCGTAGCCCTCGGCGACCAGCCGCAGCACGTCGCATTCGCGCGACGCCAGGCCGGACAGCGTGAGGCCGTTCGGCTCCAGCACGTCGCGGCGCATCCGCTGCACCTGCGCGAGCAGCGCCCCCTGCAGCCGCGGCGGGAGCGTCGCGGTGCCGTCACCCGCGGCCAGCACTGCCGCGACCAGTTCGCCGCCGCCGGTTTCGCGACGCGGCAGGATCGCGACGACCCCGCACTCGACCGCCGTCATCAGGTCGCTCTCGCGGAAATGGTCGACCACGATCACCAGATGCGGTCCGGTCAGCTGCTCGGACTGCCTGCCCAGGTCCCGCACCTGCGACAGCACCCGGTCGGTCACGTGCTCCTCCATCACGAGGACCACGTCCGCCTGGCTCGCCGCGTCCTGGCCGACCATGACCAGCTCCGGGCGCGAACCCAGCAGGCTCGCGGCTCCGGCCCGGGTGATCGGGTCCGAGGCGAGCACTGCGACCTTGACGAGCTTCACGACTACCCCCTCCACATTGCCTGGACCCACTGTGCCGGGCGAGACTTCACGTTTTCTGGCGTGCTGGTGAAGGCCGGTGAAGAAAATCGGGGTTTTCCCTGTTCAGCGGCCTCTTTTCGGGTCTTCGGAAGAGATCTCGCGGAACGCTTGCGCCGCCCGGTCGAGGCATTCGGGCATCCGGTCGAGCGCGGTGGCCCACTCCCGTTTGGCCTCCCGGTAGCGAGCGCGCGCCGCGGCGGGCCAGCCGGCCACCTCGGGTTCCACCGCGGACTCCAGTTCGGCGAGCACCGCGCCGAGGTCGCCGGTGGTGCGGCGGATCCGGGACAGCACCTCGGCGGCCTGGTCGAAGCCGGGGTCGCCGCTCATCGGTGATCGGCGCACCGCACGCGCTCATCTGAGCACTTTGCGGTGGTGGACGCGGCCGTACCGCGCGCGCCGTCCACGAGATCTGCCAGACTTGCCAGAATGCGATCGAACTGCTGCTCCCAATCGTTCATCGCCTGGCCGAACCGCACCGCCGCCTCGCCGCGCCACGACGCCTGCAGCGCCGCCATTTCGCTGTTCACCGTGCCGAAACAGGCGTTCGCCGCGTCGATCGCCGCCGCGAACCTCGCCCTCGCCGGGGCCGGAACCGGGTCCACGCCTCCTCCTCACCGTCGCCGCGCCGAAGCCGCGAATCGAGCGCGCGGGTTCCTCATCGAGGCTGCCGCAGGGATTCCCGTTCGGAAACCGGGGAGCGCGGCCGATGCCCCTTTGTCGGGACAGGTGTGCCTGCCGGACCGCCCGGCCGGTTTGCCCGGCGTTCACCGCCGGGCCTCCCCCGCGACTCTGTCAGGCGGACAATTCGCTGGACAAGACCG
Source organism: Amycolatopsis rubida (assembly GCF_900115345.1). Taxonomy (GTDB): domain Bacteria; phylum Actinomycetota; class Actinomycetes; order Mycobacteriales; family Pseudonocardiaceae; genus Amycolatopsis; species Amycolatopsis rubida. Next base: position 1,039,919 of record NZ_FOWC01000002.1, read on the forward strand.
GCAAAAGCAACCCGGAGCGGTCCCGCGACGTCACCTTTTCGGCGTAAGCTCACCAGTGGCATCCGGCGTGTGACGATCCGTCAGCGCGTGAAGGGAGACCGATGTCGGCATCCGGCGGCGTCCCGGCGCCGGAAATCCAGCTGCTCGGACCGGTGCGAGCCTGGCTCGGCGACCGGCAGCTCGACCTCGGTTCTGCTCATCGGCGCACAATCTTCGCGGTACTCGCCTTTTCCGCGAACCGCACCGTCTCCCGCGAAGTGCTCATCGACGCGGTGTGGGGCGACGCACCCCCGGCCAGTGCGCAAGGGAGCATCTACACCTATATCTCCGGCCTGCGCCGCGTGCTCGAACCTGGCCGCCGCAAAGGCGCCGAATCGCAGCTGATCGCGTCCACCGGATCCGGCTACTCGCTCTGCGTCGATCCGGAGCGGATCGACGTCCACCGCTTCAGCGCGCTGCGCGACCTCGGCAACCGGCTGCTCGCCGAGGGACGCCGGGCCGAGGCGCGGAGCGTGCTCGACGAGGCTCTCGCGGAGTGGGACGGCACGCCGCTGCAATGTCTCACCGGGCATTACGCCACCGCGCAGCGGGTGCGGCTGGAGGAACTCCGGCTGGCGACCGTCGAACGCCGGGCCGAGCTGGCGATGGACTCGGGCGAGTCCGCCGGGCTCGGCGCGCAGCTCGGCGAGCTCGCCGCGGAACACCCGTTCCGCGAGCCGCTGCACGGACTGCTCATGCGAGCACTCGACCAGGCGGGCCGGCATCACGAGGCGCTCACCGTCTACACCGAGCTGCGCGAGCGGCTGATCGAAGCGTCCGGCACCGAGCCGGGTCCAGCGCTGCGGGAGCTGTACGAAAAGCTGCTGGCCGCCGACGAAGCGGTCGCGCCCGCGCCAGTCACGAAGGTTCCGCGCTTCCCGTTGCCAGTGCTGCCGCCGCGTCCGGCGACGTTTGCCGGGCGGGAAGACGAGCTGCAGCTGCTCAGCGAGGCCGTCGCCGGTCTCGGCGGCGGCCTCGGCCGTTCGGTGTGGGTCAAGGGCGAACCGGGAATCGGCCGGACCGCGCTGCTGGCCGAAACCGTCGCGCTGGCACACGAAGCCGGGTACCCCGCGCTGTTCGCCGCCGCGGACTCGCTCGACCAGGGCTTTGCTCTGCGTCCGCTGCTGGACGCGCTCGGCGTGCACCCGCGGGCCTCGGACCTGCGCCGCGCGGAACTGGCCGTGGCGCTCGCCGAGAACCCGGAGCTGGATCCCGTCCAGGGCATTCTCGGACTGGTCCGGCAGCTGTGCGCGGACGGCCCGCTCGCGCTCGTGGTCGACGATCTGCAGTGGGCGGACGAAACCACGTTGCAGGTGTGGCAGCATCTCGCGCGCGAGACCCGGCGGCTGCCGCTGCTGCTCGTCGGAGCGAGCCGTCCGCTCCCCCGCTCGGCCGCGCTCGAAGCGCTCGCCGCGGACCTGTCGTCCGGCGCGACCTCGCTGCTGCGGCTGGAACCCTTGCCAGACAGCGAGATCCGGAAGCTCTCGGCCGACCTGACCGGTGCGCCGCCGAACCGGATGTTCTCGCTGCTGCTCAGTCACGCCGCTGGAAACCCGCGCTATGCCACGGAAATCATCGAGACGCTGCTCGCCAATTCGATGATCCTGCTCGACGGCGCGCACGCGATCGTCGACGGTTCCTCGTGCCGTTCGATCCCGTCGCCGCTCGGCTCGCGAATCACGCTGTACCTGATCTTCCTCTCCAGCTCGGCGCGCGACCTGCTGCGCTGGGCGGCCTTGCTGGGCAAGGAGTTCTCGCTCGCCGACATCGCGATCGCCACCGAACGCGCGCCGACCGCGCTCGTCCCCGCGGTCGAGGAGGCACTCACCGCGGGGGTGCTGGTCGAGTCCGGTGATCTGCTCGCGTTCCGGCATCCGTTGCTGCGCCGCGTGTTGTACGAGAAGACGCCAGCCGCGATGCGCGTAGCGCTGCACCGGCAGCTGGCCGAAGCGCTCGATGGAGCGGGTGCGGGCGCGGAACGCGTCGCCGAACAACTGGCCGCCGCGCCCGCGCAGGTGGATCCGTGGGTGGCGAACTGGCTGGTCGAGCACATCGGCACGGTCGCCGCGCAGTCGCCGCGGACCGCGGTGGATCTGCTCAAACAGGTGGTCAAGCAGGCCGTGCTGCCCGCCGAGGCCCGCGAACCGCTCACCGCCACGCTCGCCCGGCTGCTGTTCTGGCTCGGCCGGGAGCCGGAGGCGGAGGCGCGGTCGGTCGTCGCGCGCACCCAGGACAGCAGGCAGGCCGCGGAAATGCGCTGGATCCTCGCCTACATCTATTACCGCCGCGGCGAATTCGCCGAAGCCTCCGCGGAAGTCCGCCGCACGCTGGCCGATCCGAAGGTGCCGGAGATGTGGCGCGGGCGGCACGAAACCTTGCGCGTCACCATCGAGCGGTTCGCCGTCGACCATCAGGCGGCCGCGCCGGATCTGTCCGAACTGGGCGTGCTGGACGGGCTCGACAACGACGCCGACCTGAGCACCGCGCGCCGGCTGGCCGCGACCCGGGCGGTGCCCGGCGAGATGCACCTGGCCGGCGCGGTGCACTATTACTGGCGCGGCCGCTGGGGCGAGGCGCTGGCCGAACTCGACACGGTGATCCGGGGCGGTGCCGAAACCGCGTCGTATGTGTTGCGCAGCCCGGGATCGGCGTTGCTGGTGCACGGCGTCGGCGCGCTGATCGCGAGTCACCGGGACGAACCGGACGAGGCGCGCGCGCATCTCGACACGGCCGCCCGGCACCAGTTCCCGCACGGTCTCGAACCGAACGGCGGCGACTACCTGCTCGCCGCGCGCGCCCAGCTCGCCGAGCTGGAAGGCGACCCGGAAGCCGCTCTCGCCGCGCTTCTCCCGCTGCTGGACCAGAACTACCCGCCCGCGGCGCGCCAGCAGTGGCTGCCCGACCTCGCCCGGCTCGCCATGCAGCTCGGCGACCAGCCGCACGCGTTCCGGGCGTTGCGGCTGATGGGCGACACCAGCGGATACGACACTCCGCCGTCGCACACCGCGGCGACCGCGCACTGCCGGGGCCTGGTCACCGCGGATCCGGACGCGATCCTCGGCGCCGCCACGCACTACGAATCCGCCGGTCGGATGCTCAAGCACGCTCGGGCCAGCGAGGACGCCGCGATCCTGCTCGCCGAGTACCGCCGCCTCGACGAGGCGCGCACGGCTTTCCTCGCGGCACTCACCAGCTACACCTCGGTCGGCGCGGCCTGGGACGTGCGAAGGGCCGAGACACGGATGCAGCCGTACGGCATCCGGCGGGCCAGTCCGGTCCGCGCGCGTGCGGCAGGAGAGTGAACCGGGGTGGACTCGCGTCCATGATCGAGGCGGTAAACTCGGTCAACACGGCGAATGGAACGGCATGCCAGGGGATTTGCGGGTGACGGCGCTCGGCCCGCTGCGCGCCTGGCGCGGGACGACCGAGATCTCGCTCGGACCCGCGCGGCAGCGGGCGGTCTTCGCCATGCTGGCGGTCGCCGCCGGACGGCCGGTGTCGCGCGCGGAGCTGATCGCGGGCGTATGGGGCGAGTCGCCGCCGGCCAGTGTCGAAGGCAGCGTGCACACCTATATTTCCGGACTGCGCCGCGCGCTGGAGCCGGAACGCACCCGGTGGTCCGCCTCGACCGTGCTCGGATCCGGTCCGGCGGGTTACACGCTCGACCTCGCGCCGGAAGCGCTGGACGCGGCGAAGTTCGAGCAGCACCGGGAGAACGGCAAGCGCGAGGCCGAGGCCGGGGCGCACAACCGGGCGGTGGCCGAATTCAGCGCCGCGCTCAAGCTCTGGCACGGCGAAGCGCTGTCCGGGGTGCCCGGAAATTTCGCCGAGCGGCATCGCGCGTACCTGGCCGAGCTGCGGCTGGACACCCTGGACCGAGCCGCCCGCAGCAGGCTGGAAATGGGCGGCCACCAGGAGATCATCGCCGAGCTGACCGCGCTCACCGCCGAATATCCGCTGCGCGAATCGCTGCGGGCCTCGCTGATGCTCGCGCTCTACCGCAGCGGACGGCATTCCGACGCGCTCGATGTGTTCCGCGAAGCGCGCCGCACGCTCCGCGCCGAGCTGGGGGTGGAGCCCGGACCCGGGCTGCGTGAACTGCACCAGCGCGTGCTCGCCGAGGACCCGGCGCTGGATCTGCCGCGCCCCGAGGTGCCGGAACCGGTCGTACGGGCGCCGGGAGACCTGTTGCTCGGCCGGGAAGCCGAGGTCGGCAAGCTGCGCAAGCTGCTCGACGGCGTCCGCGCGGGCCGCGGCCGGGCGGTGTGGATCGAGGGCGAGGCCGGGATCGGGAAGTCGGAGCTGCTGGCGCACGCGTTCGGCGACGCCGGTGGCCTCCAGGTCGCCTGGGTCACCGCGGACGAGCTGAGCATGCGGTTCCCGTTGCAGGTGATGCACGAATGCCTGGCGATCGATCCGCATTCGCCGGATCCGCGCCGGGCACGCGTCGCGCTGAGCAGCGAAGAGCCGGTGCGGCGCGTCGGCGATCCGGTGCTGGACTCGGTGGACCGGCTGCTGGCGCTCGTCGACGAACTGTGTGCCGAATCGCCGTTGTTGCTCGTGGTCGACGACTTGCAGTGGGCGGACGAATCGAGCGTGCTGGTGTGGCACCGCTTGTCCGCGGCCGCCCGGCAGCTGCCGCTGCTGCTGGTCGCCGCGACGCGACCGGCACCGGAGCGGCCGGAAATGACCCAGCTGCGCCGCGGCGTCGAGACGCGGGACGGGATCGTGCTCGACCTCGGCCCGCTCGGCGAGGACCACGTCCTGTCCCTGCTACGTCGGCAGATCGGCGCGGATCCCGGGCCGCGGCTGCGGGATCTGACCGCGCGGGCAGGCGGCAATCCGCTGTACCTCAAGGAAATGCTGGACGCGCTGGTGCACTCGGGCGCGGTCGAGCACCGCGACGGGCTCGCCGACGTCCCGGATCCGCTGCGGTTCGAGCCGCCGGAATCGATCGTCGCGGCGGTCAACCGGCGGCTGGAACTGCTGCCCGCGCAGACCCGGCATGTGCTGGGCTGGGGTGCGATCCTCGGCATGGAGTTCGCGGTCGGCGACATCGCGGCGGTGCTCGGGCAGCGTCCCTCAGACCTGCTCGGCCCGCTCGAAGCGGCCGTGGCGGACAACATCCTGCTCGACACCGGAACCCAGCTCGCGTTCCGGCTTCCCTTGCTGCGCCAGACGTTGTACCACCATCTGCCGCCGGAAACGCGGGCCGCGCAGCATCGGCAGGCGGCCGAAGCGCTGGCCAGGATCGGCGCGCCGGTGAAGCGGGTCGCCGAGCAGCTCGTCGCCGTTCCGTCCACTGTGGATCCATGGGTGCTGGACTGGCTCGTGGCACAGCAGAGCGCGGTGTCGAACCGGGCCCCGCTGATCGCGGTCGAGCTGCTGGAGCGCGCGCTCGCCGTGGTCGAGGACGACGATCCTCGCCGCGAACCGTTGCTGGTCGCGCTGGTGCGAGTGTTGTTCCGGCTCGAACGGAACCCGGAAGACCTTGCGCTGCAAGCACTGGCGCTGTCCCGCGATCCGGACAACGCGGCGGAGATGCGCCACGTAGTGTCCGCGATGCGGTTCCGCCGCGGCGACGTGCAGCTCGCGGTGGAGACGCTCGGGAATCCGGCGACGGACCCGGGCGTCCCGGAGCTGTGGCGGGTCCGCGGCCGCCATTTGCTCGCGAACTTCCGGCGCGGCGGACTCGACGACCTCGATGTCGCGGAGAAGACCGCGCATCGCGCGCGGGCCGAGGCGGACGGCGACCGCTACCTGACCGCGCACGCGCTGCAGACGTTGTGGCTGGTCGATTCCGTGCGGCGGCATCACGCCAGCGCGCTGAAGCACGTGGACGAGGCGATCGCGGCCGTCGGCGACGAGCACGAACTGGCCGATCTGCACCTGGATCTGCTGGACAACCGCGTCTTCACGCTGCAGAACCTCGACCGGCTGGACGACGCGAACCGCACGCTGCAGGAGGCCGCCGAGGTGACGCGGCGGCACAGCATGCCGAGCGGGTTGCAGGTTTCCGTGGCGGTGCACCGGTTTTGGGAAGGCCGGTGGGACGAAGCGCTGGTCGAACTGGACACGGTGACCGAAGACGGTCCGGCGATCACCTTCTTCGGCCTGCGGGAACCGGGTGCGGCGGCGCTGCTGCTGCACGGGGTCGCGGCGCTCATCGCGGCGCGACGAGGCGAGCGCGCGCAGGCGGCCGCGCTGCTCGACGCGGCGGAGGAACACGCGCCCGCGACCAGTGCCGAGCGGGAGAGTTTCGACTTCTTGCTTGCCGCGCACGCGCTGGTCGCCTATCAGCAGGGTGATCTGCAGAAGGCGATCACGGTGTTCGAGCCGATCCTGAATCCGACTTACGCGCAGATGATGCTGCGGCATCAGTGGCTGCCGCAGTTCGCGCAGATCGCATTGGCGGCGGGCGACCGGGCGGCGGCGGAGCGGGCGCTGGCGGTGTGTGTCGAAGAGGCGGAGAAGGAACTCGAACCGGCGCGGGCGTTCGCGGCTGCTGAATGGTGCCGGGGGTTGCTGGGCGAGGATCCGGATCCGGTCCTGCGGACGGTCGGGCATTTCCGTGCGGTGGGGAGGAAACCGGAGCTGGCCAGCGCGCTTGAGGACGCGGCGGTGCTGCTGGCTCGCGTCGGCCGGCTGGATGCCGCGCAGGCCGCGTTCGATGAGGCGGCTTCGCTGTACACGGAGCTCTCGGCGGCGTGGAATCTGGAGCACGCGGAGACGCGGTTGCAGGCGGTCGGCGTGCAGCGTGGGGCTTCGCTGGCGTCGGCGCGGCCGGAGCACGGCTGGGAGTCGCTGTCGACGCTGGAGGTCCGAATCGCCCGGCTCGTCGCTGCTGGCCGGTCCAACCCGGAGATCGCCACGGAGCTGCGCCTGCCTCGGCGGACGGTTCAGGCGCACGTCGTGCGGTTGCTCGGGAAGCTGGACGCGCCGTCGCGCAGCGAGCTGGCGATCACCGTGGCGCGCCGGACGGGTTGACGAAAGTCGGGGGTTGCTGGCGACTGTCAGCAGGCGCGGGCACCCCGGCTGGAACGGCAGGGTTCGGGCATGCGCTTCCGAACAGTCCTCGCCGCCGCCCTCCTCGTGACCGCTTTGGGCACCGCACCCGCTGCGGCTGAAACCGCGATCACCTTCGACCTGCCCACGCCGTCCGGGCCGCACGCGATCGGCGAACGCGACGTCCACCTCGTCGACCAGGCGCGGAACCGGGAGCTGATGATCAGCGTCTGGTACCCCACCCGGCCTGGCGCTGGGCCCAAGGCGCGCTATCTGCCCGCGGCGGCCGTACCGTACTTCGACCAGGGCGCGGCACCGGCGTTGGGGCTGCCGACCGGCAAGGTCGACTGGGCGGCGGTCGAGACGCATGCCCTGGCGAACGCGCCGGTGCGGGGGCGATGGCCGGTGGTCGTGTACTCGCCGGGCTGGGCGTCGCTGCGGGCGCTGGGCAGCGCGACCGCCGAGGATCTCGCCAGCCGCGGATACGTCGTAGTGACCATCGACCACACCGGCGAGGCGCCGTTCGTCGTTTTCCCCGGCGGACGCGTGGTGTTCTCCCAGCAGAGCAAGGACCTGGTCGCCGGAATGCGGACGCGGGTCGCGGATGTCCGGTTCACCCTTGACCAGCTGCCCGGTATTCCTGGGCTCGGCAAGGCGATGGATATGAGCCGAGTCGGTGCGATCGGGCATTCGTTCGGCGGGGACACGGCCGCCGAAGTGTCCACGGTGGACTCCCGAGTGGACGCCGCGGCCGACCTGGATGGTTGGCTCGCCTACGACGTCGACGGCGAGCAGCTCACGCGTGCTGGCGCGGATGGGGTGTCGCGGCCGGTGCTGCTGATGGGGTCGTCCGGCAGCACCAGCGACGGCCAGGCGCGCAGCCATCGGACATCGCCAGCATGGAAGTCGTTGTGGGAGCACACGTCGGTGCCGAAGCAGGACATCACTTTGGCCACCGCGATGCACTACAGCTACACCGACGTCCAGTGGTTTCTGCCGAAGCTGGCGCAGCGGGTACCGGTTGATCCCAAGGTGCGGCGAACGCGGATCGGGACGATTGACCCGCGGGCGAGCATCAGCGTGCAGCGGGCGGCGATTGCGGGGTTCTTCGGGCGGTATGTGTCGTGAGTGTTGATCACGGTGCTCACCGTGATCAACACTCACGACGTCCTGAGCCCAGTCGAGATGCTGCGCACCAGATTCCGCCCCAGCAGCAGGAACAGCACGATCACCGGCAGCACGCCCAGTGTCGCGCCGGTGAGCATCAGGGCGTAGTCGGTGAAGTAGCCGCTCGCCAGCTGGGACAGGACCACCTGCACGGTCGGCGTTTGCGCCGGGTCAAGGACCACCAGGGGCCAGAAGTAGTCGTTCCAGGCACCGAGGAAGGTCACCATCGCCAGGACGGTCGCTTGTGGACGGATCGCCGGGACTGCCACGTGCCAGAACGTGCGCAGGACCGACGCTCCGTCCACAGTGGCCGCGTCAACCAGGTCCTGGTCGATCGAACCCTCGCACGCCTGGCGCATCCAGAACACCCCGAACGCGCTCACCAGCGCGGGCACGATCACCGCCTCAAGCCGGCCGTACCAGCCGAAATCGCTCACCACCAGGTAAAGCGGAACGACTCCCAGCTGTGCGGGCACCATCGCCGAGCCGACCACGATGAGGAACAACGTGTTGCGGCCGCGGAACCGGAGCCGGGCGAAGGAAAAGCCAGCGAAGCTGGACAGGACCACATTGGACACCATGACGGTGGTCGCGACGATCAGCGAATTGCCGATCGCCAGCCAGAAATCCACAGTGGTGAAGACGCGCTGGACGTTGTCGAAGAGATGGCCGCCGGGCAGCAGCAGCGGAGAGGTCTCGCCGATCGCCGCGTTGTCCCGAGTGGACACCACGAACGACCAGTACAGCGGGAACAGCGACGAGGCGACCAGCCCCACCAGCACCGCGTACACCCAGCCCCCGGCCCGGCCCCGGCGGATCACGGCGCACCCACGAACCGGCGCACGAGCCGGTAGTTGAAGATCGCGAACACCAGGCAGATCAGGAACATCACCCAGGACAACGCCGCCGCGTATCCGGCGTCGAATTTACCGAAGCCCTTTTCGTACAGGTACATCGTGAGGGTCTGGAACTGCCGGTCGTTGCCGCCCGCGCCGCCGTTGCCGGTGGCATCGAACAGTTGCGGCTCGGCGAACAACTGGAGGCCGTTGACCGTCCCCGCGACCGCGGTGAACGCGATCGTCGGCCGGATGCCGGGCACGGTGATCGACCAGAACGACCGCCAGCGCGAGGCGCCGTCGAGCGCGGCGGCCTCGTACAGGTCCTGGGGCACCGCTTGCATCGCGGCCAGGTAGATCAGCGCGTTGTAGCCGGTCCAACGCCACATCACCATGCTCGCGACCGCGAGATGCGACGACCATTGGTGCGACTGCCAGGAAACCGGCGGCACCCCGAACCAGCCGAGCACCTCGTTGACCACGCCGTAGCCCGAGCTGTACAACTGCGCGAACACCAGCCCAACGGCGACCACGGACACCAGGTTCGGCAGCAAAAGCCCGGCCCGCCACCAGGTCGCCGCGCGCAGTGGCCGATTCAGCAGCGCGGCAATTCCGAGGGCGAGGAAGAACTGTGGAATCGCGGCGAGCAGGAAGATGCTGACGGTGTTGAAAAACGCGTTGTAGAACCGCGGATCACTGAACAGCTCCGCGTAATTCGCGAGGCCGAGGCCGCCTTCTTGACCGGACAGCAAATCCCACCGGTGCAGCGAAACCCACGACGTGTACAGCAGCGGGAACGCGCCGAACACCCCGAAAAGGACAAAGAACGGCAGGATGAAGACGTAGGGGGTGAGCTTCCGGTCCACGACAGCTACTTGATCGCGTCCCGGCCCATCCGGACCGCGTCGGCCCACGCCTGCTCGACGTTCTCGGTCCCGTCCTCGATCCGGCCGAGCGCGCGGCCGAACTCGGGACGCACGTCCGCGTCGTGCAGGCCGCGGTAGTTCGGCCGCAGCCGGTCCGCCGACGCCGCGTAGATCTGGCCGACCGGGGCGTTCGAGAAATAGGGATCGGTGTGCGCGACGACCTGCGGATCCTGGTACACGCTGGGCTCGCTCGGCAGGATTCCGTCGGAAAGGAAAAGCCGTTTCTGCTGCGCGGGCGCGGTCAGCCACTGCGCGAGATCGTAAGCTTCCTTCGGGTGCGCGCTTTGCTTCGGCACGGCGAGGAAGGAACCGCCCTGGTTGCCGCTGTTGCCCGGCACCGTGGTGACGTCCCATTTGCCGCTGCCCGCGTCGCCGCCGGCTTCCTTGATCTGCGCAAGCATCCACGCCGGACACGCGATGGTGGCGAAGGCACCCTGTTTGATCGCGACGTTCCAGGCCTGGGTGTAGGTGGTCGCGCCTGCCGTCTCGTGGGCTTGGGCGAGACCGCCGGACAACTGGAAAGCATTGCGCACGCTGGGATTGCGGTCGGCGATATAGGAATCGTCCTTGGCGGAGAAGTAGTTCTCCGGCGACTGGTTGAGCATCGCGGTGTAGACGGTGCCCGCCGAATCGGCGAACTTCACCTTCGGCAGCTTTTCGGTGAACCGGCCGGCGACGTTCGCGTAACCCTGCCAGTCCGGCATCAGCTCGGCGACGGCCTTGCGGTCGGTGGGCAATCCGGCCTGCTGGAACAGATCCCGGCGGTAGCACATCGCGAGGCTGCCCATGTCGGTGCCGAGCCCGAAGACGTAATCGCCCGCGGTGCCCTGCGCCCACTTCCACGGCGCCCATTGCTGCTTGAGCTTGTCCGCGCCGTAATCGGCGAGGTTGACGAATTTGTCCTTGGCCCGGATGTACTTCGGGATGTACTGCTCCTCGACCGCGACGACGTCGGCCGCGCCGCGACCGGCCGCCAGCTGGGTGGCGAGGCTCTTGAAATGCGTGTCGAAATCGGTGACCCGGCCGCGGATCTCGATGTTCGGATGGTCTTTCTCGTACTGCTCGAACAACGGCGCGTAGCCGAACTCGCCGAACGTGGCCACGCTCAGCGTGATCTTCCCCGAGGACGCGGCGGAACCGCACGCGGCCGCCAGTAACAGGAATGCGGCGGCGAGCGCGGCAACGGCCGGGCGCCGGGTCAGCTTTCGCACGTGGTGAGCATCCTTTAAATCACTCCGGCGCGCAGCGCGTAGGCGACGGCGTGCGGACGGTTCCGCAACTTGAGCCGGTTCGTCATTCCGTAGATCACGTTCTTCACGGTCCGCTCCGAGTAGCAGAGCTTGTTCGCGATTTCCGCGGTGTCCCAGCCCTCGGCCATCAGCCGCAGCACGTCGACCTCGCGCGGCGACAGGTTGGTGCGGTCGCCGTTGCGGCGCAGGGTCTCCGCCTGCTGCAGCAGATCCCGCATCGAGGTCTCGCGTCCGGAAGCGGCGGCCACGATGCTGCGCACCAGCTGGTCGCCGCCGATCGCGTCGCGCGGCAGCACCGCGGCGACGTGCCAGGCGGCCAGCTCGGCCAGATCGTCGGCGTCCACGTATCCGGCGACGAACACGATCGCCGCGGGGGTCTCCGAGGCCGCGGCCCGCAGCGCCGCCTTCACCTCGCGGGTGACGCGGTTCGCGGCGAACACCAGCACCGCGGCTTCACCGCGCTGCTGGCCCGGCATCACCCGCACCTCGCGGCGCGTGCGCAAATGGTCGATGAGGCCCGCGAGGGTGATCGGGTCCGAAGCCCATGCCGCCACCTTGACCTGATTCATCGCTGCCTCCCCGGTGCAGAGCACTCGCCTGTCGTGTGCCAGCAAGTGTGCCTACCGCGGCTTCACGAAATCTCTAGTCGGGACGCGCTCATTCTTCACAGCGTGAAGTTGGGCCCGCCGGTGGGGTTCGGTTACCGTCACGGAGACCCGTCCGGACCAGCAGAGGAAATGATGAAGGCGCACGCACGACCCCACTGGAGCATCGCAGGCGCCGTCAGCGGATTAGCGCTCATATGTGCGCTTTCCGCGTGTTCCGGGGATCGTTCGGTTTCCGGAACAGCAACGCCCGCCCCGCTCGCACCGCCGAGCGAGGGAAGTTCGCCGCAAGCCGCTCCACCTGCGTCAACCTCGCCGGCGCGGACTGTGCCGGGACAGGGGACCTGCGCCTCGGCGGTGTCGGCGATGGATCCGCGGGCGCGCGTGGCGCAACTGGTGGTGCCGGGCGTCAACGCGGGCGATCCGGCGGCCGTCGCGGACCTCGTGCGGACGCAGCAGGTCGGCGGGATCTTCGTGGGAGACAAAAAGACCACGCTGTTGCAAAATGGCGCGCTCGACGGCGTCCAGCGGGCGGCGAAGATCCCGGTTTCGGTCGCCGTCGACGAGGAGGGCGGCCGCGTGCAGCGCATCGACGACCTCGACGGCTCGCTCCCGAGCGCCCGGCAACTGGCGGCCTCGAAGACACCGGACGAGGTGCGCGCGATCGGCGAGCAGCGGGGCAAGCAACTGCGGGCACGTGGGGTGACAGTCGACTACGCACCGGACGCGGACGTGAGCGACGAACCCGACGACGCGGTGATCGGCGACCGTTCCTACAGCCCGGACCCGGAGAAGGTGCGGCAGTACGCGATGGCCTTCGCCGAGGGCCTGCGCGCGGGCGGGGTGCAGCCGGTGCTGAAGCATTTCCCTGGCCACGGCCATGGTTCGGGCGATTCGCACCGGGGAACCGTCGTCACGCCGCCGCTGGATCAGCTGCGCCGGGTTGATCTGGTGCCTTATCGGGACATCTCGGAGTACGGGCAGGTCGCGGTGATGGTCGGGCATCTTGAGGTGCCGGGGCTGACCGGGGACGAGCCGGCGTCGCTGGCGCCTCAGGCGTATCAGTTGCTGCGCAACGAGTTCCACTTCACCGGCCCGGTGATCACCGATGATCTGGGCGGGATGAAGGCGATCACGGACCGGTTCGCGCTGCCGGATGCGGTGCTGAAGGCATTGCAGGCGGGGGCGGATCAGGCGTTGTTCTCGTCCGGGCACAACGACGTGGGGGCGGTCGTGGACCGGCTCCAGCGGGCGGTGGAGAGCGGGGAGCTTTCCGGGGCGCAGGTGACGGCCTCGCTGGAGCGGGTGTTGGCGGCGAAGGGGTTTTGTCGTCCTTGACCCGGCGAGGGGCTGGGTAGCGCGTGGCGCGTCTCGCGCTGAGGAGGGAAGGCGGGGCGGCGGACGCTCGGCGAGCCCGCGCTTTCCGTGGTTGGCGTGCGCGCCTACGAGCAGCACCCGGACTGTAAACACTTCGCGGCGGGGCGGCCCTTGGCGTGGCTCGATGACGACTTCGGGCTGTTCCCGAGCGCCCGGCAGCGGTTCCTCGAACGCCGAGGAAGCCTCGCGACCGCCCTGATCCCGGTCCATCCCGCCGCGGGCATCGGTCCGGACCATCTCACTGCGGCGGACACCGCCCCGCGGCAAGGCACATCCTGGCTCACTCCTGGATCTGAGCCAGCGCCGCGGCAGCACTCACCGTCTGCGGATGGTCTTCCCCCAGCGCCCTTCGGCATCTCGGCAGCAGATCGTCCAACACCTCAAGCGCCGAAGCCCGGTCGCCGAGGCGGAGGTGGATCTGGACCAGATTGCCGGTAGTCCGCAAGGTGCCCAGCGCATCCGGACCCAGCGCACGGCGGGTTCGGGCCAGAACGTCTTCCGTCTGGTCGCGAGCGCGTTCGAATTCGTTCAACCCCATATACGCCACGCAGAGGTTGCTCGCGACGATCAACGTCAGCGGATCGTCTTCGCCGAGGACGCGACTCGCCCGGGGCAGGAGGTCGGACAGCAGGTCGCGTGCCTCCGCGTGCTCGGTGGTGCCGATCAGGCAACCGGCCAGGCGGTTGGCGGCGGCGAGGGTGTCCGGGTGGTCCGCGCCCAGCGCCGTGGTCCATTCGGCGTGGATGAGCCTGCCCAGTGCGACGCCGGGATGAGCTTGGCCGGAGACGAAGAGGTAGCGCAGCACTCGAATGAGCAACGAGCGGTACTCCGGTGGCTCGTGGCCGCGGAAGTCCGGCTCAGCGGCGGACATCCGGATGGCATTGGCGGCCCTGCGGTATTCGGGCCACGATTCCTTCAGGTCGGGATCCAGGTCCACGAAGGCCGGGGCATCCCTGAGAGGTGGCAGCACGGGGTAGGGCGGCGGCTGTTCGCGGTCCCAGAGCGAAGCGGGCGCACCCGACGCGGCAAGCAGGTTCGACGGGCAGCCGCGTTCGTGGAAGAGGTCACAGCCGGAGCTGAGCACCGTGTGCGAGCGGCCGGAGTAGAGAACGGGCACCGGGTACGCGTGGAACGGCTCGCCGTGGTTGTCGATGACCGTGGTGCCATGGCGGCCCGCGCAGGTCCAGTCCACTTCCAGCCGCCAGGCGACCTCGCGGGTGGTGGTGATCGGTTCGATCTCGAACTGCTCGACGTCGGTCGCGCTGACGGTGAACGGGAAGTCCGGGCCCCGCGCGACCAGCCGCGGCGACGGGGCGTCGAAGTCGGTCGTGAAGGGGCGCGGTTCCAGGATCCCGCCGACCCGGATCAGCAGGCAGGCCGGGCGCGGCGGGGTCCGCGAGACGACCACGACCCGCGCGGATTGCAGGACGACGGCGCGGTTCGTCCTGGCTTCCACCGTGACGATGTGGACCGTCCCGCCGGGCACGGCGACCTGCGGCGGATCGGTGTCGAGCACCAGGTCGGCCAGGGTTCCGCCGGGTCGCAGGCGGACCGAGGCGATGAGCGGGTCGGCCAGATCCGCCGAACTGTCGCCCGATCGGCCGACGTTGATGTCGCCGTGCACCGCCCCGGCCATCACGACCTTGTCGAACTGGCCGCCGGTGATGCGGTTGACAGAGGACTCTTCCGCGTCCGTCACACGATCGAGCGTAGCCGTTAACTCAATGAACGAAAGGTTCGTCCGGGGCCGATCCGGGGTGACTATGGTCGCGCTCGCCCGTCGATCGAGGAGGATCGGATGTCCGGACGTTTCCGTGCAGGCGTTGCCGTACTGGCGGCGGCGATCGGCCTCGGGGTGGTCGCCGCGCCAGCATCGGCCGAACCGGTATCGACGACGACCGGGTGCGGGCGGGCGGTGGCCAGCCCTGGCGCCACGACCGTCGAGCATCTGACCTCCGGCGGGATCGATCGCGAGTACCGGATCTACGTGCCCGCGCGGTACAACCCGCACCGGCAGTACCCGGTCGTGCTCTCCTATCACGGGCACGGCCGCACCGCGGAGTACCAAGAAGAACTGTCCGGCTTCTCCGGCTCGGACGTGATCGCGGTGTATCCGCAGGGCGTCACCGGAACCGACGGCAAATCCGCCTGGACCGGTGCGCCCTACTCGGCCCCGGTCGACGACGTGCGGTTCACCGGCGATCTGCTCACCTCGCTGCAGCACCGGATGTGCGTGGACCCGGCCCGGATCTACGCGGCGGGCAAATCGAACGGCGGCGGATTCGTCGGCGTGCTGGCGTGCCGGATGGCCGACCGGATCGCCGCGTTCGCCCCGGTTTCCGGTGCGTTCTACCCCCAGGGCGGTGCCTGCCATCCGAGCCGGAAGGTCGCGCTGCTCGACTTCCACGGCACGGCCGACACCACCATTCCCTACACCGGCAATCCGGCCAAGGGACTGCCGTCCATTCCGGACTGGTTGAACGGCTGGGCCGCGCGTGACCGGTGTTTCCCTTATCCGGTCTCGGTTTCTCCGGTGCGCGGCGTGGTGACGCAGTGGTGGCCGGGATGTTCGCTGGCGCATTTCCGGGTGGAAGGGGCCGGACACGTCTGGCCCAGCACCCGGCCGAACAACGACTCCGACACCCCTGCCGCCATCGACGCCACCCCGGTGATCCTTCAGTTCTTCAAAGCGCACCGGCTGGGCAGCGTCTCCCACTGACGTACGTGCACGGCGCGCCTCAGCTGACCCGCTCCACCGGTTCCCGCTTCTTGGCGAGCATCCGGCGGAACCCCTCGGCGACCACCTTCGCGGTGTCCTTGCCGTGGTCGGCGGTGATCCGCTTGACCATCTCGGCGGACTCCGCGGCCACTTCCTCGCTGCGAGCGAACATCCGTTCCTCGTGCAGAGCCAGCGCGGTCTCGACGTCGTCGGGATGCGCAGCCAGCAGCTGGGCGAGGTCGGAGCCGTCGAGCATGGCCAGGTTCGCGCCTTCGCCGTTCGGGCCGCGCAGGTGTGCCGCGTCGCCGATCAGCGTCACGCCCGGGACCCGCTCCCACCGGTGCACGCCCGGCAGCGTGTAGTGCCTGCGCAGGATCGGCGCGGTGTCGCCGCCGGAGATCAGCTCGCGGATTTCCGGGGCCCATTCGGCGAACTCGGCCGCGATCCGGGCGAGCGCGTCCGGGGTGTCGAGGCCTTCAAGCGCGTCGAACCACTCCGCCGGTTTCTTGAGCATCGCGTAGGTGTGCAAGGCGTCGCGTTCGCAGTGCACCATGATGCGCCGGTCCGGCCCTGGGGCGCCCATCCCGCCGCCGCCCACGACCTTCGCGGCCGCCGGATGCCGGGTCTCGGCGTCGTAGAGATATGTCTCGATAAAGGCGAGGCCCAGGTACTCCGGCACCGCGTCGGACAGCAGCGGCCGCACCCGCGACCACGCGCCGTCCGCTCCGACCAGCAGCTTCGCGACGACCGAACCCCCGTCGGCGAAGGAAACCTCGTGGCCGTCGGCGACCGTGCGGACGCCGCTGACCTTCCGGCCCCAGCGGACGGTGCCGTCCGGGAGCGAGTCGAGCAGCATTTGCCGCAGCTCGCCGCGCAGGAGTTCGGGACGGCCGCCGGTGCCGTCGTCGGGGTGGTCCAGCAGGACGGTGCCGTCGGGATCGAGGATCCGCATCTGCTGGCGGCCTTCGAGGATCAGGCCGCGGAACTCGTCCATCAGGCCGGCCGCCTCGACGGCGATCTGGCCGTTGTAATCGTGAATGTCGAGCAGCCCGCCCTGGGACCGCGACATCGGCGACGGTTCGGCCTCGTAGACCGTGGCCGGAATCCCGTGCAGGTACAGGACCCGGGCCAGGGTCAGTCCGCCGAGGCCGGCGCCGATGATGGTGACTGGAGTCTGCATTGTTCTCCTCTGTGAGCTGGTGATGTCTGAAGAGTGGCTGGCATCGCTGGCACCGGCCGCACACTCCGCTGGCAGTGCGCTGCCAGGCGCTGACAGCTAGTCAGGGTCTGGGATCCGAGACAGAATCGGCCGGCGGCTACTTGGCCGAAAGGGCCGTGCTGACGTTGAGTTCGTCCAGCGCATTCACCGAAGAACCGCAGGAGGAGCACGTGGCGGCCACGCTGGAGCGACGCTCGATCGACCCGGTGCCGGAGTCCGAGCGGCACGGGCACCCGCGCAGTCTCTTCACCCTGTGGTTCGCCGCGAACACGCAGATCACGTCGGCGGTCACCGGCGCGCTGACCGTGCTGGTCGGCGTGCATCCGCTGTGGGCGATCGTCGCGGTCGTGGCCGGCAACGCGCTCGGCGGCATTCCGATGGCACTGCACGCCGCGCAGGGTCCGAAGCTCGGCATTCCGCAGATGATCCAGTCGCGCGCGCAGTTCGGCGTGTACGGCGCGGCGCTCCCGCTGGTGCTGGTCGTGGTGATGTACCTCGGCTACTTCGCGAGCGGTTCGCTGCTCGGCGGCCAGGCGGTCGCCCAGATCACCCACCTGCCGACGGACGTCGCGATCGCGGTCTACGCACTCGCCTCGGCGCTGCTCGCGATCATCGGATACCGGCTGATTCACCGGTTCGGCTGGATCGCGTCCGCATTGTCCGTAGTCGTCTTCCTCTACCTGACGATTCGCCTGATCAGCGGGCACGACCTCGGCACCGTGTTCGCCGCGCCGCACCTGGACTTCCCGAAGTTCCTGCTCGCGGTCTCCCTGACTGCGTCGTGGCAGCTCACCTTCGGCCCGTACGTCGCCGACACCTCGCGCTACCTGCCCTCGGCGACGTCGGTGCGCGCGACGTTCTGGTGGACCTACGGCGGCACGGTGCTCGGCGCGGTGTGGGCGATGTCGTTCGGTGCGCTCGCCTACGCCATTGCCGGGAAGGCGTTCAAGGGCCACGAAGTCGCGTACGTCGTCGGCCTCGGCGGCGAGGCGCTGCTCATCCCGCTGCTGCTGGCCATCGCGCTCGGCAAGTTCACGGTGAACGTGCTGAACATCTACGGCGGCTACATGACCGTCGCGACCGCGCTGACCGGTTTCGGTCGCCGCGCGGCGCTCTCCCAGGCGACGCGGATCGGCTACATCGCCGGCGTCGGCGTGGTCGGCGCGGTCATCGCCATCCTCGGCCGCGGGCAATTCCTGTCGAACTTCGTGTTGTTCCTTGACTTCCTGCTGTACTTCCTCACGCCGTGGAGCTCGATCAACCTGGTCGACTTCTATCTGCTGCGCAAGGAGAAGTACGACCTCGACGCGCTCTACGACCCGGACGGCCGCTACGGTCGCTGGGCCTGGCCCGCGCTGGCCGCGTACGTGCTCGGCATCGCGGTGCAGATCCCGTTCGCCAACGTCGAAGGTATTTTCGTCGGCCCGATCGCCCCGCTACTCGGCGGCGCGGACATCTCGTGGCTGCTCGGACTGATTGTGCCCGGCGCGCTCTACGTGGCGTTCATGCGCCGGTCGGTCGCACTTCGAGCGTGACCGTCCGGGCCGAGTCCGCGCCTTGGTCCGCGCTGGAGACAGCGAACGCGGTCAGCGGCAATCCGCTCTCCGCGGCCAGCACTCGGGCCGCAGCGGACGCGCGAGCCAAGGAGACCGTCGAACCGCCGCTCGCCGGTCCGCCGGGGACAGCGACGCCGTGGCCGATCACGGTGACGCGAATGGACTGTCCCTTGAGGACACGAGCCCAGTCCGTCAACGCAGTTCGCCCGGCTTCGTTCGGAGTTGTCGCATTAGGACTGAACAGGCTGCGGTCGAAACTGACGATGACCGCGTCGGAACCGGCCTTTGCGGACACACCTGGTGCCGCCAACGTCTCCGCCAGCTGCTTCAGCTTTTCCTGCCGTTCCTTCGCAGCGGTGGCATCGCGGGATTCCTCGCCGTGGAGACGATCCAGCTCTGCGCGGAGACCGCCGTCCGACTTGGCCACCGTAGCGACGGGAGGTGGCGGCGACTGTCGCGCAGTCAGCACCACCCCGCCCGCGATCGCAGCGCCGAGCACCACCACCGCACCGGCAGTCAGCAGATACCGGCGAACCGGTCGCCGCCGCAATCGTCCAGAGTGGACTTTCGCGATCACTCGACGTCCCGCCTCCGCGGCGGAATCGCCCGGCCGCAAAGCCAAGACAGCTGCCCACGCCGCGTCCGCCGCCGCGAGATCGCCGGACTGCGCGTGCACGCGAGCGAGCAGATCGAGCCGCGCGGGATCACCGGCCGAATCCGGTTCCAGAAGCGCGGCGGCCGCCTCGTAGTCGCCGCGCCGGGCGAGGTCAGCTCCTTCGGCGAGGACGAGTTCCCGCTCCAGCGCCTGCGAAAGCCCGCTCATTCCCGCTCCCCGCGCAGAATCCCGCCGCCTGGCTGACCTGGCCGGTCGTCCGGGAGCAGCCGGCGCAACCGGCGGTTGACGTCCGGCAGCGCCGCCCAGTTCGACGTCGCGACCACGTGCTCGCCCTCGCGGATCAACTCCCGCGCGCGGGCCGGGTCGGACATCGTGTCGCGCGCGGCCCGCAGCGCGTTGAACACCTCCAGGTCCAGCGAACCGTCCCGGCGCAGCAACAGCACTTGCAGGTCCAGCACCCGATCCGACAGCCGCTCGCCCGCCTCGACGTCGGGTGATTCGGCGATGGCCGCGTACCGGCGCTCGATCCCGGCCAGCTCGGTCCGGTCCTCGTCCGCGCCGGCCCGGTCGACCAGCTCGCGGCAGTGCTCGATCTGGTCCCGCAGCCGTTCCAGCACCTCGGGAACGCGCAGCTCCGCCTCGATGTCGTCGAGATCCGCCTGCACGTCGCGCATCCGCCGTTCCGCGGCGACCGCGGCCCCCTCGTCGGCTCCCCCGGAGCGCACCTCGTCGCGGACGGCCGCGACGCTGCCCTGTTCGTCCAGCCGGTTCAGCAGCCCGCGCGCCCGGTCCGACCGCGTCCCCTCGACCTGCGTCCGCACCTGCTCGTGCCGCGCTTCCAGCTCGTTCAGCAGCCGCCGCAGGGTCTGCGGATCCGGCACCTGCTGTTGTTTGAGATCGATAACCGCCTCGAACTCGTTGTCCAGCAACGGAACCTCCGCCACCACGGACACCTGCCGCGAATCGTCCATCTCGAAAGTCATCACGACCTCGCTGCCGCGCGGCAGGTCGAACCGCACGTCCTTGGCGCGGATCTCGATGACGCCCACCTGCTGGTTCCGCTCGCCGCGGCGGCGTTCGCCTTCCGCGACCGGAATCCGGATCACCGAGGACGTGTTGCCTCGCAGCAGCGTCGCCGTGGTGAAGAACGTCTGCCGTTTCGCCGCCGGCAGCGGCGCGTTCTTCATCAGCATCGGAGTGAACGACCCATCGGCCTCGGTCAGGCCGACCGTGTTGACCACCGTCTGGCCCATCATTTCGTTGAGCTGGTGGGTGATCGTGAGCGAGTCCGGCCGCACCGGAACACGGGCGCCAGCCGGATCGAGCAGCTCGATCTCGAACCGGTTCGTGCTCAGCTCGTCGAGCACCGTGTCGACGGTGAACGTGCCGTCGGCGGAAAGCGAAACCTCGGACGTCCGGTAGACCGGCTGGCGCTGCGGCGCGCTGAGCGCGATCCGGAACCGCGCCCAGCCGGCCGAACCGTCCGTCGAGCAACGGCCGGACACCGGCACGCTCGGCAGGCTGGTGGTGGCCGGATAGGACAGTTCCAGCGAGTACTCGCCGCGTTTCGCCGGACGTACCGTCCGCGGGCGCGCCACAGTTCCGGCGTATGCGGCGGCACCGCGCGCCACCACCGTGCTCGGGTCCTGGCTGTGGTCGAGCGGAATGCCGAGCCCGGCCGACGGATCGGCCAGCAGCTCGCGCAGCCCTGGCGCGAGGGTCGGGCCGCCGACCAGCAGCAAGCGGTCGATGTCCGCCGGACGCAGGTTTGCCGACTCCAGCGCGGTCCGGCACAGCTGCACGGCACGGAGATAGAACGGCCGCGCCACCTGGTCGACCTCCTCGCGGCGCAGGGTGTACTCGAACATCTCCTCCTGCCCGTCGCCCCGGTCGAGGTCGAGCAGCACCTGAGTCTGTTCTGCCTGGGAGAGCTGGATTTTCGCGGTTTCGGCGGTACTGCGCAGCCGCACGAAGTTCCGTCGCCAGCGCGGATTGTCCCGGCGGAAATCGGTGAGCCCGAGCTGTCGCACCACCTCCGGAGCCAGCACCTGGTCCAGCACCGCGTGGTCGATGTTGCGTCCGCCGAGGTGGGTGTCGCCGGCGTGGTGCAGCACGCTCAATTCCCCCTCGGCAGTGCTGACCACCGCGGAGTCGAACGTACCGCCGCCGAAGTCGAACACCATCCAGTGCGCGCCCTTGCTTTCGTTCTGGAAGCCGAACGCGAACGCCGCCGCGGTCGGTTCCTGCAGCAGCGGGCAATTCCCGGTGAACCCGGCCAGTTTCGCCGCTTCCTGGGTCGCCTCGGTCTGGTTGAGCAGGAACGCCGCGGGCACGGTGATCACCGCCGCGTCCGGCATTTCCCGCGGAGCGACGGAACCGCGCAGCGACCGCAGCACTTCCGCGGACAGTTCCACCGGCGTCATGCTGACCCCGGCCTTCGGGAATTCCCGCCGCGCGTCCGGCAGTCCCATCGACTGCTTGAATTCGACCTGCACACTGTCCGGGTCGTCTTCGAGCCTGCGTCGTGCCCCCGCCCCGACCTCGATCACGCCGCGCCTGCGGCACCAGACCGCGGAGGGCGTGTAATCCATCTGCAGGTTGTTCTTGAGCACCGACACCGCACCGTCGTCGAGCACCGCGATCGCGCTGTTCGTGGTGCCGAGGTCGATCCCGAAATCGATCGTGTCACGCATCCGCTTCCCCGTTCCCCCGGGCGGCCGGGCGCCCGACGATGACCTGTCCCATCTGGATCCGGCGGCCGGTCAGGTAAATCGACGGCCGCACGGTCTCCACCACCCGCTCGACGTCCAGGTCCGGTTCGTCCTGGAACAACAGCACCTCGAGCGCCATCCCGGAGCCGAACGGGATCCGGTCGTGGTCCTGCACCAGCACCCCCGCCGCGTCGAGCGCGTCCTGGCTCGCGCTGAGGAACCGGCCCGCCTGCCGCGCCGCGCGGTCCTCAGCCCCGGCGAGCTTCCGCCGCGCCCGCCACAACGCCGTCGCCGCCTCCGCCAAGTCCGATTCGGACAGTGGCGGCGCGTCGTCCTTAGCAGTCAATACCGCGGAGAGCTGTTCGAGCACTTCCCGCAGCCGAGCGCGTTCTTCTGGCTGAAGGCCAGGTTCGGCGATCCGGAATTCCTTGTGCTGCTTGCGTTGCCGCGCTTGTTCGCCTCGCCGGTTTCGCATCACAAGCTCCTCCGCACCCGAACGAACGGGGCGACGTACAACAACGCCGCCGCCACGGCAATAGCCACCCCATACGGCAGCTCGACCGGACTGAGCGCGAGGTAAACCACGAAGTCCAGCCCCAGCAAAGCCGGGTACCGCCCCGGTGTGGTCCACGGCCGGGCCGCCACCACGCAATTCGTCAGCGCTGCTGGCGCCGCTCCGAGAAACATGACCGCCGGAAACACTTCCTCCGGAAGTTTGAACGCGAGGAACACCGTCGCCGCGACCGCGTGCAGCAACGCACCGAAGATCCGAGCCACCGACGGTTCCCGCCCCGGCGGAGCAGCCGGGACGTCGGCCGTGGCAGCGACCTCGTTGCGCGCCACGGCTTCCAGGGTCTCCGGGTCGCGGCTGCAGCGACGAGCGACCGCGAACACCTCCCGGATCAGGCTCGCGGGCCCGCCGCGCACCTCCGCGAGCGCGACCCCGATGTTGTTCGCCACCACCGCGATCGACTCCGAAAGCGACGCGGTCCGGCGGAATTCCGCCCGCGGAACCACCTCTTCGAGCCGGTCGAGCAGCGGTGCGGTCTCTTCGATAGCTCGTTCCGCGGCCGCCTGAACCCGATTTCCGTCCAGGTCTCGCCGAAGCTCTTTGAGCAACGCCTCGACCCGCCGGTACGTCCCGTCCGCGATAGCCGCCCGCGCGTCCTCGACCGCGTGCCGATCAGCTCCGAACAACGCAAGGTATCCGGTGAACCGCCGCGGCTCAGCCGAGCGCGTGGCTACTTCGATCAACGGTGCGAGCAATGCGTCCGGCAACGCCGTCCGCAGCCCGTCCACAGTGGATTCGTCGAGCCGCCGGTCACCCAGCTTCTCGACGCGGTGGTTCAGATGCCGCCAGAAGGATTCGCTGCGCAGGACCGCCGTCCAGCAGCGAGCCGCTTCGGTCCACAAGGGAGTGGGGTGGTCGTCGGTGCGGTCGGCTTCCGCATCGAGGGCTGCCGCGTAGGCGGCGACCGCGTTGTCGTGTGCGCGGTGGAGCGGGAGCGGGCATTCGCAGTCGGCGGGCAGGCCCCAGGTCCAGAAGACCTCGTCGACGAGCCGGTGCTCGGTGTTGCCGAGCGCGTCGAAAGCCGCCCGCACCTCGTCGACGGTCGCGTCCGCGGGCACCCCGTCCGGCACCGCGCCGCCGACTTCGAGCACCCCCAGGACTCGAAGTCGCCGCTCCCGCACCTCGCGCCGCGTCGCGGCCGCGGTGAGCCCGACGATCCGGAACGGGTTGCGCCGGTACAGCTCGGGGGTCGACACCTCCCGCACCCGCGCCGCGGCGGTCCGGCCGCGCCCCTCGTTCGCTCCCATGCCCGGGAAGGTAGGGCGACCCGGCTGGGAGGGGTCCCGGACCAGCCGGGCTAGCTGGACTCGCGCACGACCAGCGACACCGGCAGGACCTGCGCGCCCGGCGTGACGTCCTCGCCGTCCAGCAGCCCCATCAGCGTCGAGACCATCGCGTGGACCTGCTCGCGCGGATCCTGGTGCACCGAGGTCAACGGCGGCGTCATGGCCGGTGCCAGCGCCGCGTTGTCCTCGAAGCTGACCACCGCGACGTCGCCGGGCACCTCGCGTCCGGCGTCCGACAGCGGCACGGTCACACTCACCACGGTGCTGTTCTCGTCGCTGGCCGGGTTCGCCTTCGCCAAACTGCGCTTCCGCGGCCGCAACGGTTTGTTCGTGTTCATCGTGGTGACGCTCGCGGTGTCGAAGCTCGGCTGGGCGGGCGGGCTGCAGTCGGTGATCGTGCCGAACCCGGCCACCGCGTTCGGCGTGTTCTGGATGCGACAGTACACAGTGGACGCTTTGCCGTACGAACTGATCGAGGCCGCGCGCGTCGACGGATGCAGCATGATCCGGGTCTTCTGGAATGTGTGCCTGCCCGCGGTCCGCCCGGCCGCTGGTGGTGCTCGACGCGGGCAATCCGACCGTGCGGGTGGCACCGGAGAAACCGCAAAGCGGTTACTACGTCGACTATTCACGGGTGCTCGCGGGCACCACGCTGGCCACGATTCCGATCCTCATCGTCTTCCTCCTGCTCGGCCGCCAGATCGTGGCCGGGATCATGCAAGGCGCCGTGAAAGGGTGACCATGTCCGCACAGCCGATCCCCGAGGTGCTCGCGTTCCCGGACGCGTTCGGCTGGGGCGCCGCCACGGCGGCCTTCCAGGTCGAAGGCTCGACCACAGTGGACGGACGCGAGACGTCCGTCTGGGATACCTTCGCTGATGCGTTCGCTCGGGCTCACCGCCTACCGGTTTTCCCTTTCCTGGCCGCGAATCCTGTCGCACGGCAAGCCGGAGCCGCGCGGAATGGACTTCTACGACCGGCTCGTGGGCGCGGGCATCCAGCCGTGGGCGACGCTGTATCACTCGGATCTTCCGCAGTCACTGGAGGATCGCGGCGGCTGGACCGCGCGCGACACCGCGTATCGGTTCGCCGAATACGCCCAGACCATCGCGGCCCGGCTCGGCGACCGCGTGGCAAGCTGGTCGACGCTGAACGAACCGTGGTGCGCGGCGATGCTCGGCTACGGCTCGGGCGTCCACGCGCCCGGCCGGACCTCGCCGGAAGGCACCGTGGCGGCGGCGCATCACCTGCTGCTGGGACACGGACTGGCGATGGACGCGCTCCGGCAGCACACGAGCAGCCCGTCCGGGATCACGCTGAACCTGTACCCGGTCGTCGCGGACTCGCCGGACGACGCCGACGCCGATGCCGCCCGCCGGATCGACGGACTCCAGAACCGGTTGTTCCTCGACCCGCTGCTGCGCGGCGGTTATCCCGCTGACCTGCGCGAGGACCTGGCGCGGTTCGGCTCCGACGCCGTGGTGCGCGACGGCGACGAGGCGGTGCTCGGCAAGCCGATCGACTGGCTGGGCGTGAACTACTACCGCGGCTACCGGGTGGCCGGTTCGGCGCGGCCGGGAAGCAGGTGCGTCCCGGCGGGCTGACCGAATCGCTGCGGGGCAAGTGCATCGGGACTATCCGCCGATGCCGTTGTACGTCACCGAAAACGGCACCGCGTATCCGGACCCGATCCGCGACGGCGAGGTATCCGACGACGACCGCATCGCCTTCCTCGACGCGCATCTGCGAGCCACGCACGACGCACTGGCCCATGGCGTTGATCTCCGCGGGTATTTCTACTGGTCGCTGCTGGACAATTTCGAATGGGCAGAGGGGTACGCGAAGCGCTTCGGCCTGGTGCACGTCGACTTCCACACCCAGCAGCGCAGCGCGCGGTGGTATGCGGAGGTGATCGCCCGTAACGCGGTGCGGTGACCTACTCCCGGGTTCACCCGCACCGCCGGGAAAGACTTTCTCTCCGGGTTTCGCGTCACGGGGTCCGGGCGCGGCCGTCGGACCAGTGCCGGGGCTGCCCCGAACGGCCCCGCGAGCGGAGACTGGAGTGTCCGATGACGGTGCGGAGCCGGGCGACCGACGAGGTCACCACGTGGCTGACCGGGGAATTCGCGGGCCGGGTGCCCGCCGAGGCGGTCAAGGTGGTGGTGCGGGCGGCCGGACGGGACCTCGACGGCAGGGTCGTCCCCGACGAGCACGGCGACCTGCTCTACCGAGTGGCGCGGGCCAGGCTGGTGCGGATGCTCGCCGCACCAGGCGAGCCGCACATCCCGCGTTCGCGCCGGTAAGCCGTTTGCTCCCGGATCCGCGCGGGCCTGGGAACAGATTCCGGTGGCGTGAGGTAACCAGGCGCGCGCCGACCGTGTTCGCCGCGCGCCGGAGACTGCTACGAGCCCGGCACCCGGCTGCTCAGCGGCGCGTGCGAACGCTCCGGCGGCCACCAGACCTGCGCGGGCGGCGGGGGAACGTCATCGTCTGGAAGCTCGAGTGCGTCCGCGCCGCTCTGCCAGCGGTTCCAGTGCACGGAACACAGTCCGCGCCACAAGGAATCCTCCGTGCAGTCCCGCCTGCGACACCTGCGTACCTGCTGCCCGCTATCAATCACGTCCACGACTCCAAACCGCGCTCAACCTCCCCGCCGGCTCCAGTCTGCCTCGGCTCCGCCGGGAACGCCCCGTACTCGCGCCAACACAACCCTTGTGCAGCAACGGAACGGGAGATCTCACCCTACTCCAGCCACCTGCGCGCGTGCCGCGCGACCACAGTGCACTCTTTCAGCGGTTGACGCCTTCGCCGCCCGGCGTCAGCTGTGAATCTCCTGTGCCGCAACGGAGAGTGCGCACCCGACGGCATACCGTAGATACGTCCACAATGGATGATCAACGTCGCGGATGATTCGCGTCGTACTCGTGCGCGGCAGTGCGCTGAGTGCGGGCGCGCAGGAGCTGCTCGTCCGGGGAGTCGTCCACATCGGCCAGCCCGAGCGAGACCGCACGGCGGATCTGCTCGCGGTTGTCGCGCACGACGGAGGAGAAGAAGTCGTCGATCCGCGGGTCCAGAAGGACTTCCAGCAGGACCCGGAAGGACGTGTCCACGGTGGCGCGGACGATCTCGTCGTGGAACGGCAGCCTGCGCAGTCTGCCCAGCTGCGGGTCTTCGGAGATCTTTTCGGTGATGATGGCGCGCAGTTCGGTCTTGTTCTCGTTGAGGGATTTGGCGAGGTTCTCCGGGTAGTTTCCGGTTTCGAGAACCTTGACCACCTCGTCCAGGACGGCGATGGTCACCGGTTTTTTGATGGCGCGGACGATGGGTTCGGAGAGCTTGTCCACCAGGCGGTAGGTGAACTGCTCCCCCACGGCGCGGTCGGCGGCCCTTCCCAGCCGGATGATCAGGAGGATCACGCCGAGGACGTGATGGTTCGCGGTGAAGTCCGGGTGGGCGACGGGGATCATCGCGAAGACTTCGTACCAGGTGCGGGCCAGGAAGGCGGCGCGCCAGCCTTGTTTGCGCCAGCGGTGGAGGAGTTCCAGGAAGAAGATGCCGCAGATGACGCAGTCCGCGAGGAAGAACCAGTGGCTGATGTCCGACGGGGGCGGGCTGATGAGGAGCCAGGCCAGCATTCCGGTGGAGACGACCGCCAGGGCGAGCATGATCCAGTCGTCGGCCCGGACGTTGCCGGGGAGGATGCCGCTGTTGAGTTCGGTACGGGCCGGACGGCCGGTGGTCATGCTGGCTCCCTGGTCCTGGGGGTGTTGCCGGGGGTGATGATCCCATGGGAGCGCCGGTGGGGCTGGGAACGCTGGGGCGTTTTGGACGGCTCGTGCTTCGCACATCGCGGGTCGGTCGCGCGGTGGGGCACCCCGAAGCTTGATTGTGCTGACGGTTTGAGGGTGCTTGTCAAGGCGGGAAAGATGCCTTGACAAGCATCCTCAGACCGCATTCTGGCTTCGTATCGGGGTGCGGGGGCGGTGTGGGTGCACCGTTCACTGGGTGCGTTGGCTGCGGTTTCGCGAGTGGGGCCAGCGGGCGCGCGGGCTGTCCGCGGAGGGACCCGTCGCTGGTCGTGAGGGGAACCCTCAGGGAATCAGGGGCCGTGAGGGTTCCCCTCACGTACCGCTACGGAACCGGTTCACCTTGGACTTCGAGGCCGGACATCTTGACACCAAACACCCGGTACAGCAGGCTCTTCTCACGCCGCCTAGTTAGGAAAGTTTACTAACAAGGAGACTCCGAAAATGCCCGCTTCCCGGAAGGTGGCGTTGTTCGCCGCCGCTTCCGTCTCGCTTGCTGCTGCGCTGGCTGGCGCTGGGCCCGCTGCCGCGGCTTCCGTGGCGCGTCCGTTTCCGGCGCACGTCACCTATCAGACCGGTGTCCGCCCCTCGGTCAGTCAGACCGAGCAGGACGCCGCGGTCAAGAAGCAGTACGACTCCTGGAAGAAAACTTACCTCCGCCAGGCTTGCGGCGGTTACCTCGTCTGGGCGACCGACGACGCGCCCAACAAGGGCACGGTTTCCGAGGCACAGGGATACGGGATGAACATCGTCCCGTTGATGGCGGGGTATGACGACCAGGCCAAGACGATTTTCGCCGGGATGTGGAAGTTCGTCCAGGACCACCGGGACAGCAAGGGGCTCTTCCAGTGGGTGATCGACGGCAAGACCTGCGAGTACGCCGACGACGGCACCCCTGACTCGGCCACCGACGGCGACCTCGACGTCGGCTACGGGCTGATTCTCGCGGACAAGCAATGGGGCGGCTACCGCTCCGCCGCCAAGGACTGGCTTGCCAAGATCTACAAGTACGACGTCGCCTCCGATGGGCATCTCAAGATCGCCGACGACGCGGGCGACGACGACACCCGGCCCTCCGACTTCATGCTTGACCACCTGCGCGCGTTCGCGAAGTACGACACCGCGCACGACTGGAACAAGGTCGTCACCCGCACCGAGCAGCTGATCACGCAGTTCACCGCCAAGTACTCGCCGAACGCGAATCTGCTGTCGGACTTCGTGGTCGGCGCGAACACCACCAGCCCGAAACCCGCGCCCGCGGATCATCTGGAGAACCAGCCGGACAACATCGTCGGCTACAACTCCGTCCGGGTGCCTTGGCACCTGGGCACCGATGCGCTGCTGTACGGCGGCAAGGTCGCGACCGAGGTCGCCAAGAAGGAATCGGCCAGCTACCAGAGCCACTCCGGCGGTAACCCGGCCAAGATTTATCCGCACACCAGGCTCGACGGCACGCCGACCAAGACCAGTGACCAGTCCGAGGTCGCGGCCAACCCGGTCGGGGTCGCGGCGATGGTCGCGGGCGACCAGGCCTGGACCGATTCGCTGTGGAAGTACCTGGCGGGCAACCCCTACGACGACACCTACTACGGCGAGACCATCAAACTGCTCGTCTACCTGGTGATGTCCGGCAACTACTGGGCCCCGTGACCCCGGGCCCGCCCGCGCGGACGGCTAACCGGCGGCGTCCGTGCGGGCAGGCGGGCACGTTCCGCCTGGGGTGGTCAGCAGTTCGAAGTGCCACATCTCGTTCGCGTACACCTGGCACAGACCGTATTTCTCGCCGTGCTGGATGAGCCAGTCGGCGGCTCGGGTGGGGGCGACATCGACGGCCTTGCCGGACACGTGCGTCGACTTTTCCGGCGTGTTCACGAACTTCCGCGCCTCTTCCAGGCTGCCGTACTTTTCGATGCCGCCGTCGAGCAGCTTCTGCTGATACTCCTTCGTCCGCCAGCCCGACGCGATGTGCATGTCCACTTTGCGCTGACGAGCGTCGGTTGCCGCCTCCTGCAACGCTTTCCGCAGCGCCGGATCGAGATTCCCGACCGCGGGGTAGCTCGTGTCGAAGGGCGTGAGCGTGACGCCTTCCGGGGCGCCGCCCTGAGCCGGGTCGTGGTCTGGATCGCCGTCGAGCGCCGGGAGACCGGAGCACCCGGCGACGACGACCGCGGGCAGCGCGAGCAACACTGGTTTGATCTTGTTCCGCAGCACGCCGCAACTATCGCGAGCGGGTGTCCCCGGAGGGTTCGGCGAACGTCCGCGCCGCGTAACAAGACCGCATGATCAGGTAACGCCTCAGGCAGTCAGCCCGATCCCCGCTTCGGCGGTGTTGACCAGGAAGGTCAGCGTCTCGTAGAAGTACAGCTCCACAGTGGACGCGTCGTGGCTGGAGTACCCGATGGACAGATCCTGTCCGAAGTGGAGCTCGTAGTCGCCGCCGCGGGTGGACAGGACACAGGCGCCGCTGATCGCGGGCGTGCGGATGAGTTCGCCGTCCACGATCTGCTTCAGGTGTTCCAGCACCGGATAACCGTGGTTGGCCGCCTCGTACGCGGCGGTGAACTCGTCGTCGCTGAGCAGGACGGTGTACGGCCCGGCCACGCCCGCGTCGCGCAGTTCGGCGATCGCGTCTCCGATCGCCTTCGGATAGCTCGGGGCCTCCGACGGCAGCGCGATCGGCGACAACGACGAAGCCGGCCGGATCCCGGTGATGCCCGCTTCGGCGAAACCGTCGAGCACGATCCGGTCCTCGGCGTACGCGATCTGCTGCGCGGCGTCCTTCACCGGCTGCCAGTCCGCGTCTTTCGCGCCCCACTCGACCGAATCGACTTCCTCGCGCGAGACCGTGAACGGCACCCGCAGCTCCACGATCCGCTGTGCCGTGCGCAGGCTCGTCGCGACGCCGTCGAACTTGCCGCCGACGCGCTCGCGGCGTCCGGTGCCGATCGCGGCGAGCGCCGGGTCATCGGTGACGACGACGTCGACCACTCGGCGCGCCGCGGCGAACTCGGCGAAGGTGCGCTTCGCCTCCTCCTCCAGGTCCGCCCACGCGGCGGCGGAGATCGGGGCGAGTTCGCGATGCAGGTTGTTCATGACCGAATGCTCCTTCGCAGGCTTCCGATGCCCAGCGACGTCCCGGCGGGCGTCGCGGCAGCCGGTGGTTCCGGCTCGGGCGGGGCGTCCGGCGGATCTTCGAGGAAGTCCGCGGTCGGCACGTAGAACAGCGCGCCGGTGTGCGGCGTGGAGAAGTCGAGAATCCGGTCGTAGGTGCCCGGCGGCGACCCGACGAACATGTTCTCCAGCATTTTCTCGATCACCGCCGGAGATTTGGTGTAGCCGATGAAATAGGTGCCGAACTCGTCGTGCCCCGGACGGCCGAACGGCATGTTGTCGCGCAGGATGTCGAGTTCGTTGCCCTCGTCGTCGGTGATCACGTTGAGCGCGATGTGCGCGTCGGCGGGCTTTTCCTCGTCCGACATCTCCACATCGGACAGTTTGCGCCGTCCGATCACCAGTTCCTGCTGTTCGGTGGTGAGCGCGTTCCACGCCCCCATGTCGTGCAGATACTTCTGCACGACCACATAGCTGCCCCGGTTGAACGGTTCGTCGTCGTCCACCAGCACCGCCTGGTTGACGCCGTTGCCGGTCGGGTTCTCCGTGCCGTCGACGAAGCCGAGCACGTCGCGCGCGTCGAAGTACCGGAAGCCCTGCACCTCGTCGAGCACCTTCACCGAACCGCGCAGCCGGTCCATGATCAGCGATTCCAGCTCGAAGCACAGGTCGAGCCGCTCGGCACGGAGGTGGAACAGCAGGTCGGCCTCGGCGGTGCGGACGCTCGTGTGCTTCTCGCCGGAGAAAACCGGCAGCTCGTGCAGCTCGGCGGGCCGCGGGCCGCCGTAGATCCGGTCCCACGCCGCCGAGGAGATCCCGGCGACACAGGTCAGCCCGGCCCCGGCGGCACGGAAACCGACCGCGCGCTGCAGCCCGGCCAAGTCGGCGAGCAGGTCTTTCGCGGTCTGCTCGGCACCGGCCTCGACCTGGACCATCAGGAAGATCGCCGCCCTGGTCAACGGTGCGGAAACGGCCTGCGGCCCCGGCGGTTCAAGGTCCCCCGCTTGCACGCTCGCGCACCCCTTCTCGCCCGGTGACCGTCCGAGCGCATCCTAACCACGGACGGGCGAGCGCACCCGGCATCGCCACTCGGGCGGGGTAACCGAGTGACGCGGCACAGACGACCTTGTCCGTCTCGACAACTCGCCGGGTCAGAACTGCCCGCCGCCCGCGTGCACCGTCTGGCCGGTGACCCAGCGGGCCCGCTCCGAGGCCAGGAACCCCACGATGTCCGCGATGTCGCCGGGTTCGGCGATCCGGCCGAGCGGCGTCTGGCTCGCGCTGTACTCGACCACCCCGGGCGGCCCGTCGGCGAGGAGCGCGTCGGTGCGGACCGCGCCCGGCAGCACACTGTTCACCGTCACGCCGCGCGGGCCGAGTTCCTTAGCCAGCACCCGCACGAACTGGTCTCCGGCTGCTTTCGCGGCACCGTAGATCCCGGTGCCGGGCCGGGCCGTCTGGACCACTCCGCTCGACACCACGACGATCCGGCCGCCGTCGCGCACTCGCCGGGCCGCCTCGCGCAAGGACACGAAGGTGGGCCGCAGGTTCGTGGTGAAGATCAGGTCGAAGATCTCGTCGGAGGCCTCGGCGAGCGGCACGAACCGGGCGATCCCCACGTTGGCGACGACCACGTCGAGGCCGCCGAATTCCTGTTCCGCGCGGTCGAAAAGGCCACGTAGCTCGGCGTCGTCAGTGACGTCCGCGCGCAGGGCGACTGCCCGCCCGCCGTCCGCGCGGATCTTGGCGACGACGGCCTCGGCCGAGTCCTGATCGGAGCGGTAGTTGAGCGCGACGGAAAACCCGTCCGCGCCGAGTCGTTCCGCGATGGCCCGGCCGATCCCGCGCGAACTGCCGGTGACCAAGGCGACGCCCGTTTCCCTTTGCACAAAGCCAGTTTAGAGCTCATCGGTGCCCGGCCAGGCTCAGCCGAACCGCCATCTTCGCCAGCCGTTCGCCGACCACGAGCCCGAGTGCCCCGATCCCGGCACCGACCACGAATCCCGCTAGCACGTCGTGCGGATAATGCGCCCCGACGTACACCCGCGAAATCCCCATCAGCACCGCGAAAACGAGCGCCCAGAGTCCCCATTTGCGGTTGACCAGCAACAACGCCACCGCGAACGCGGCGACGATGACCGTGTGGTTGCTGGGAAAGGCGTAGTCAGCCGGCGGGTCGCAGGGCAGCAGCGTGTGCACCCCCGGAACCACGCGGCACGGCCGGACCTCGGCGAACACCGACTTCAGCACGGTGTCCACGGCGAGCGCCACCGCGATCGCGATCGGCACCCACGCCGCGGCCGCCAGCGCCGCCGGTCCCCTGGTCCGCGCCCGCCAGAGCACCGCGAGGATCACCGGCACCACCAGGAACACCCCGTACTCGCTGAACGTCGTCGCGATTCCCGCCAGCCAGTGCTGTGACCAGGCGAAATCCGTGACATCGCGATACCAGCCAGCGTCGATCATCGCGGCACGCTCCGGCGTGCGCGGACGAGTTCGACCAGCAGCGGGCTCAGCGAAAGCAGCACCACGACAGCGATGATCGGCAGCAGGTACGTGTCGATGTTGGGCACCGACGCTCCCAGCGCGTACCCGGCCAGCGTCACCCCGACCGTCCACAGCAGACCGCCGAGCACCTGCCACAACGCGAACTTCGCGGCGGGCATCCCGGCGATGCCGACGAGCGGGTTCAACACGGTCCGGACCACCGGGATGAACCGCGCCAGCACTACCGCCTTGCCGAGTCCGTACCGGGTGAGCAGCGCCGATCCGCGCGCGACGCCCTCGTGCAGGTGCTTGCTGCGCACCCGGGCGAGCAGCGCGCCGCCGCCGCGCCGGCCGAGGACATACCCGGTCTGCGCACCGAGCAGCGCTCCGGCCGCCGCTGCGACGATGACGGCCGCGAGCGGCAGGTGCAGCTTCGACGAGGCTGCCAGCACCCCCGCGGTGAACAACAGCGAGTCGCCGGGCAGGAAAAAGCCCACGAGCAGGCCGGTCTCGGCGAACATCACCGCGAAGACGCCGAGCGGGCCGAACGCGGCCAGCAGCCACTTCGGGTCGAGCATGCCCCACCTCCAATTACTACATAACTGTCGAAATTCTACATGAACGTAGTAGCTGACTGAACTGCTTCGACAAGCAGGTAGAATTTGGGGCATGCGCAACGGACGGGGCGAGAGTGCCCGGCGGGCTCCCGGCGAGCTGGAGGCCGAGGTGCTCGCGGTGCTGTGGGAATCCGACGAGCCGATGTCGGCCGCCGGCGTGCAGGAGCGGATCGGCGGCGGGCTGGCCTACACCACCGTCGTCACGATCCTGTCCCGGCTGTTCGAGAAGGGCGTGGCAACCCGGGAGAAGCAGGGCCGCTCGTTCACCTACCGCGCCGCCGACGACGAACCCGGGCTCGCCGCCCGCCGGATGAGCAAGGTGCTCGACGCCGAAGCGGACCGGTCCAGCGTGCTGGCGAAATTCGTGTCGAACCTGTCCGAATCGGACGAGGCCGTGCTGCGCGACCTGCTGCGCCAGAACGGCGGCTGACCGTGAACCCCGACCTGCTCGCTCCGCTGCTGCTGCCGCTGGCGTCCTGGCCGGTGGCGCGCTGGATCGCACCCCGATTGCCGCCGCGGCTCGGCAGCTGGCTGCTCGCCGGTTCCGCGCTGGTGCTCGCCGTCGGCAGCACGGCGACGCTCGCGGTCCTCGCGGCGGCGGGTCTCGCGCAGTTGCCGTTTGTCGGCGAGCTGGGCGATTTCTCCGCGATCGCGTTCCACGGAGCCGACGCGGTGAACCTGCCGCTGGCGATCGTCAGCGGGGTCGCGCTCGTCGTCACCGCTGTCGCGTTGACGCGGGCGGCGATGCGGCACGCACGTTGGCACCGGAAGGTGCACGCCGAGCTGAACACGCACACCCGCGAGGCTGGCTTCGTTCTGCTGCCGGGTGCGGAACCGGTCGCGTTCGCGGTGGCTGGAGGCGGCGGCCGGATCGCGGTGTCCAGCGGGATGCTCGCGGTGCTGGAACCCCAGGAACGCCGCGCACTGCTTGCGCATGAACGCGCACATCTGCGGCTGCGGCACCACGTTTTCGCCGCGATCGTGACGGTCGCGACCACGGTCAACCCGGTGCTACGACCGCTCGGCTCGGCGGCCCGGTTCGCACTCGAACGCTGGGCGGACGAAGCGGCCGCGGACCGCCTCGGCGACCGGAAACTGGTGGCCACGGCGGTCGCGAAGGCCGCACTGGCCAGCCGGTCCCAGCCGTCGCTCGCGCTTGCCGCGACCGGCGGACCGGTGCCGCAACGCGTGCGTGCACTGCTTTCCGCCCCGCCGTCCGGTTCGCGGCGGAATCCGTTGGCGGCCGTGGCGGTGGCGGTCGTGCTCGGCGCGTGCACCTGGTCAGCGGCCAGCACGCTCGACGCGGCGACCGATCTCCACTCCGGACTCGAGACCGCGCAGCACGCCGCTTGCGTGCTCGCGCAGGGGACCCACGGCGAGTCCGCGCTCCCGGCATTCCGACACCAGCACCGGGACTGCGCCGAGCGCTGATCGCCACGCTCCCGGCGCGGCGGCGACGTCGGAGTCGTGCAGCAGAATCGTGCCGCCGCCGGTCAGTTTTCGGCACACGGTGCGCACGACTGAGCGCGGAGTGGCGCGACTGGTCCAGTCGAATCCCCAGGTACTCCATAAAACGGGCTGAAGTCCGAGCGTTCGTGCCGAGACCAAGGCACTCGCGCTGAACACTCCGTACGGCGCGCGCAGCCACTGTGGTCGCGTGCCGGTGACGAGTTCGATCAGGTCGACGGTGTGCGCCAGTTCGTCGTGAAGGGCCTTCGGCGAGCGGCGCAGGAAGCAGCGGTGATCCCAGCCGTGCACTGCGATCTCGTGCCCCGCCGCGGCGATCTCCTGGCCTAGTTCCGGCGCGGCGGCCAGTTCCCGGCCTAGCACGAAGAAGGTCGCACGGACGTCCAGTTTTTCGAGCACTCGCAGGAATCGCGGCGTTGACTCCGGTTTCGGGCCGTCGTCGAAGGTCAATGCCACGTGGCCAAACTCGCCTCGTCCGGCAAGCCGGGGCGTTCTCAGCTGCGGTACGAAGAACGCGGCTGGTGCTCCGTGCACAAGGGCTGCCGCGGCGAGACCGCGGATCATCCGGCCGCCTTGACCGGTCGGGGCAGCAACCACTCCAGTGCCTCGGCCAGCTCGCTCGGCGAACGGACCCACGGGACGATGCCGTCATTGTGCAGCACGGCGGCGTTGGCTCGGCCGTGGCCGGGCAGGCAACGGTAGGTCAGCACGGGAAGGCCGGTCGCGAGCGCCTCCGACGTCGTCAACCCGCCCGCGTTCTGCACCACGACGTCGCACGCGCGCATCAGTTCCGGCATCCGGTCGACCCAGCCGAATACGTGCCGGTGTCCGGTTTTCCGCAGTTTTTCCGCCAGCGCTTCGTTGCGCCCGCACACTACGACCGGCTCGATGAGTCCGGTCGCGAGAAGGTCGCCGGCGGTCTGTCCGATTTGGCCGACGCCCCAGGATCCGGCCACGATCAACGCGAGCGGGCCGTCGTGCGGAAGGCCGAAGGCGAGCCGGAGCCGCAGCCGTTCGGCGATTCCGGCCGCGGGCCGGAAGGCGGGCGCGACCAGCGGACGCGAGACGAGCGTGCGATCGGCTCCGAGCGCTTGGGCTTGGCGGGCGGCGGTTTCGTTGGGAGCGACGGTGAGCGTCGCGTCCGGACTCACGCACAGCCGGTGCACCGACGGGTCGGTGAGGTAGACGACCAGCGGCGCGGTCAGTTCGTGCGACCGCCGCAGCCGGGCGACCGCGAGCGTGGCGAGCGGATAGGTCGACACGACGACATCAGTGTCCTCCCCCAGCAGTTCGCGCAGCCGGGGCGTGGCGAGGCCGGCGAACCGGCGGGCGGCACCAGCCAGCGCGGGGGCGCCCAATGCGCTGAGCAGCCAGTCCCAGCTGCGCGGGACCGTGTTCAGCTGCTGGCGGTAGGCGCCGCAGAGCAGCTCGCCGAGTCTTCCCGGCAGCAGATCCAGGAAATCGGCTCTGACGACGTGCGCGCCGCGGCCGGAAAACCACCGGTCCAGCTCCCTGGCGGCACCGTCGTGTCCCGCTCCGATCCGGGCGGACACGATCACCACGCGGGCCATCGGGCACCTCTTTCTACCTCTACATGTTTGTAGTAAAACTACATCGCTGTAGAATCAGAGTCGAGGCCGGGCCGCCCGCGGAGATGCACCCTCGGTCCGGCATTCCGGGCACCCTCTCCGCAATTTGGGGGAAGCGGTAACCCGTCCAGGTGAGACGCCCGCTACCGTGGGTCTTTCGACCACCGGATGTGGCAGGAAGAGGAACCCCGATGCGTCGCAAGACTTCCAGCGCGCTCCGCGTCGCCCAGGTGCTCCTGGCCGTAGTTTCGCTGCTGGTCCTCGGCGGCACCGCGTTCGCGTGGTCGAAGCTGAACCAGATCACCGACGGCCTGACCAGGTCCGATGTGATCGGCTCCGGTTCGAACTCGCCGATGGACGAGCAGAACATCCTGATGGTCGGCCTCGACACGCGCACCGACGCGGAGGGCAATCCGCTGCCCGAGGATGTGCTCGACCAACTGCACGCGGGCGGTGCCGAGGACGGCGGCGACACGACGGACACGATGATCGTCGTGCACATCCCGGCAGGCGGCGGAAACGCCACGGCCATCTCGATCCCGCGTGACTCGTATGTCCAGCTTGCCGGGAAGTTCGGGAAGCACAAGATCAACTCGGCTTACACCTATGGGCAGACTGCCCGGAAGAACGAGCTGAAGGCTCAGGGGGAGTCCGGGGCCCCACTGGAGACAGACTCGGCTCAGGCTGGGGCCAAGACGGCGATTGAGACCGTTCAACAGCTGACGGGGTTGACCATTACGCATTACGCCGCGGTTAATCTGGCTGGGTTCTACTACGTTAGCCAGGCCGTTGGCGGGGTTCCGGTTTGCCTTAAGGCTCCGGTTCGGGATTCCTACTCTGGGGCGAATTTTGCGGCCGGACCGCAGAATGTTGCCGGGGCACAGGCGTTGCAGTTTGTTCGGCAGCGGCATGGGTTGCCTAATGGGGACCTGGATCGGATCAAGCGGCAGCAAGTTTTCATGGCCAGTATGGCCAAGACTATTCTTTCCGCTGGGACGCTTACCGACCCAGGCAAGTTGGATGCGTTGATCGGGTCGGTCAAGAAGGCTGTCGTTGTTGATACCAACTGGGATTTGCTCGGGTTTGCGCAGCAGCTGCACGGGATGAGTGCCGGGAGCATCAACTTCGTTACCGTGCCGGTGGTCAGTATTACGTTGAAGACGCCCAATGACGGCGATGCGGT
Organism: Amycolatopsis rubida; assembly: GCF_900115345.1. Taxonomy (GTDB): domain Bacteria; phylum Actinomycetota; class Actinomycetes; order Mycobacteriales; family Pseudonocardiaceae; genus Amycolatopsis; species Amycolatopsis rubida. The sequence goes on from NZ_FOWC01000002.1 coordinate 1,078,061, forward strand.
GCAGGTGGATCCTCAGCAGGTGCAGAAGTTCGTACGGGAACAGACCGGGGCCGCGACTTCCGCGCCGCCGTCTTCGGCTGCCGGGGATCCCGCGCTGGCGTCCTATGTGGTGGATGTGCGCAACTCGTCCGGGGCGGACGGGTTGGCCAATCGGGTGGCGGACAAGCTTGCTGCTGCCGGGTACCAGCGGGGATCCGTGGCGAACAGTGCCACTCGGCGGACTTCTACTGTTTATTACGGTCGGGGGCAGCGTAGCCAGGCTGAGGCTATTGCCACGAAACTGGGCGGGGTTGCGGTGGCTTCGGACAGTTCTTTGGACAAGGATCATTTCCGGGTTTATTTGGGGCAGAAGTATTCGGATGATTCCGGGGTGCATCCGGCTTCGGCTCCGGCGGTGATGGAGCCTCCTGCTGGGAATGCTGAGGGCACCGGGAGTGTGCCGGAGATTACTGCTGATGGGGTTACTTGTGTGAACTGACCCGGCTCGTGCTTCGCACATCGCGGGTCGGTCGTGCGGTGGGGCACCCCGAAGCTTGATTGTGCTGACGGTTTGAGGGTGCTTGTCAAGGCGGGAAAGATGCCTTGACAAGCATCCTCAAGACCGCATTTTGGCTTCGTATCGGGGTGCGGGGGCGGTGTGGGTGCACCGTTCACTGGGTGCACCGGCTGCGGTTTCCCGTGGGGGGCCAGCTGTCCGTGAAGGGCCCGGCACGGACCCGTTACTGGTCGTGCGGGGTGGCCCTCACGTACCTAGCGGAGGGCGGGGCGGGGACGCAAAACGGGCCGGTCCGCAGAGGACCGGCCCGTTGCTGAAGCAGGGTATGCGTTAGATCAGGCGTTGCTGCGACGGCGGCGAACCACCAGGATCATCGCGCCGCCCGCGATCACCAGGGCTGCGCCGATGCCGATGGGCAGGGCGGCGTTCACGCCGGTGTTCGCCAGCGGGGTCTGGCCCGAGTTGTTGCCGCCGGCCGCGGGGGCGGTCGTCGCGGGCGCGGTGGTGACCGGGCCCGTTTCGGTCCAGGTGCCGGTCGCGGCGGCCTGGACGCCGCTCTTCTGCGACTGCGCCACGATCAGCGACTGCGCCGGGTTGTCGTCGTAGTTCTTGGCCACGAACAGACGACCGGTGTTGACGTCGCCCGCGGCCTTGATCGCGAGTTCGGCAGTGCCGGGCTTCGCGTCCTTCGGGACGTCCAGGAACAGCTTCGTGCCGTTCTTGATCGCCGAGGACTTGATCTCCTCGCCGTTCTCGCCGACGACCTTCACGCCCTCGGGGAGCTTGCTCGTGAAGTCGGTGACGCTGCCGGTGGTCGCGACGGTAAACGGGCCGATCTTCGTGCCCGCTTCGCCGGTCGCCTTGGCCGGAGTGATGCTCAGCGCCGGCTTCGTCTCCTCGACGCCGGTGTTGGCGTCACCGGTCAGGTAGTTGTACAGCGCGAGAACGTCGGCCGCCTCGTCCGCGGAGCCGTTGCCCAGCGGGTTCTTCTCGTCGAGGTCCTTCGCGTCGCTGTAGTGCCACACCGCGGCCTGGGTCGCGGTCAGCGCTTCCTTCGTGGACAGACCGTCGTGGAGCTTGGCACCCTTGTCGGTCAGCGTCTTCTCGAGGGACGCGACGTCCTCGGACGGGTAGCTGTGGTGCAGCACCCAGTTGATGTTCTTGTTGTTCTTGCGGAACGGCGACTTCGCGTCGGGGTAGTCGTTCCAGCCGTGTTCGACCATGGTCTCGCCGAACCGCGCATTGACCTCGATCTGCACGCAGTACATCTTCGAGACGGCGCCGTCGGACAGCTTCAGGTTGAACAGCGTCGTCTGGACCTTGCCCTTGCCGGCGATGTTGACGTCGAAGCCCGACGCACCGCCGCGTTCCAAGGTGCCCGAGGCCGCGCCGCTGCGCGCCGAGGGGGCGTTGTCGTCCGCGAGGGCGACCGGCGCGGCGATCATGAGCGCCGCTGCCGCGGACGCCACCGCAGCCCCTCCCCGGACCAGAATTGACCTGCCGTGCATGCTTTCTCCCATCCAGTCCCGAACACGAACGACGGACCGCGTGAGACCACATCTCCCCGACCACGACGGCCACCAATTCGGGTGAAGAATCCACCCAGTCAAGCGATGGCGAAGCATACACAGGGCTCACATGCGCACCGTGAGTGGTCCCCTGAAGGCGCTTTAGTACCACCAGTCGGAGTCGTTCTTCCCCTTGCGTTGCTCTGGGTAAATATGCAAGGAGCTGCGGAAACCCGAGAGAAAGGGCACGGAACGGTGCACAAGCAACCTCCGGCGGACGTACTGGCCGCGTTCGGCTGTGCCGAGGTCCCGGTCCGGCTGGAAGGCGGGAAAGGCGGCACCTGGCGCGCCGGGGACATCGTGCTGAAACCGGTGGAGTTCGCTCCGGAAACGCGGTGGCGGGCGGCAGCGCTCGCCGAGGTGGCGGAGTCGGCGGAGTTCCGGATCGCGCGTCCGCTGCGGGCTCGCGACGGGGAATGGATTGCCGGGAACGGGACATCCGCCGGACAGCCGTCGCTCGGCTGGGAGGCGAGCCGGCTGGTCACCGGCCGCCCGGACACTTCCCGGCCCGACGACGTGATCCGGGCCGGGATCGCGTTCCATCAGGCGATCGCCCGGCTGCCGCGTCCGGGCTTCCTCGATTTCCGTATCGATCCGTGGGCCATCGGAGACCGGATCGCCTGGGCGGAACTGCCGCCCGAAGGCTCGGAGACCGCGCACAGCCTCCTCCGCCCGTTGCTCGATGCGCGCCGTCCGGTCGAGTCGGCCGCGCAGGCGGTGCACGGCGATCTTCCCGGCAACGTCCTGTTCGCGCCGGGACAGCCGCCCGCAGTGATCGACTGGGCGGTCTACTGGCGTCCCCCGGCTTGGGCCGCCGCGGTGGCGGTCGCCGACGCGTTGTGCTGGTACGACGCGACCCCCGGCCTGATCGGCCGCTGGGCGCAGCTGCCGGAATGGCGGCAGCTGCTGATCCGCGCGCTCGTCTACCGGATCGTCACGCACGACCTGGCCGGGCACTGGACGCCCGGCCAGGTCACCGCCTACCAGCCCGCCATCGCGGCCGTGCTCAGTTGACCAGGTTCTCCAGCGGCTCGCCCTTCGCGTAGTGCGCGAGCTGCCGTTCGGCCAGCCGCTTCGCGCGCGGGTAGAACGAGTCCGAGCCGCCGGCGATGTGCGGGGTGATGATCGCTCCGTCAAGGGTCCACAGGGGATGGTCGGCGGGCAGCGGCTCCGGGTCGACGACGTCGAGCGCGGCGCGCAGGCGACCGGCGGAGACCTCGGCGGTGAGCGCGCCGGTGTCCACGGCGGTGCCGCGGCCGACGTTCACCACCAGCGCCGTGTCCGGCAGCAGGGCCAGTTCCGCGGTGCCGAAGAGACCGCGCGTCTGCGGGGTGTCGGGCAGGACCAGCACCACGATGTCCGCGGTCGGCAGGAGCTCCGGCAGTTCGGCGATGCCGTGCACGCCGGAGCGAGCGGTGCTGGCGACCCGGACCACCTCGGCCTCGCCAGCCTCCAGGTACCGCTCGATGGCGCGGCCGATCGAGCCGTAGCCGACCAGCAGGACGCGGCAGTCGGCGAGCGAGCGCGTGTGCACCCGGTTCCACGAACCGGCCTGCTGCTGCGCGAACCAACGCGGGAAATACCGTTGCGCGGCAAGGATGAGCGCGAGCGCGTGCTCGGCGACACTGAGATCGTGCAGGCCCCGGCCGTTCGCCAGCTGCACCCCGGACGGGACGAGCGGCAGCAGATTGTCGTAGCCGGCGGAAAGCGTCTGGACCGCGCGCAGTGACGGCAGTTCCGGGATGAGCTTCGCCGCCGCCGGGCCTTGGTCGTAGGGCAGGACGTAGAACTCGACGTCGTCGAGGCCGTCCGGCGGGGCGCCGCGGCCGTCCCACCCGACCGCGTTCAGTTCGGCCGGAACGGAAATGTCGGACCAGGGCACCAGTACACGCGCGGTCATGCTCGCCTTTCCTTCGTCTTCACCGGAACCGCGAGCACCAGCACCGCGGCTGCGGCCATTGTCCCCGCCAGCATCAGGAACGCGGCAGCCGTGCTGCCGGTGGCGGATTCGAGCCAGCCGACCAGGTAGGTCCCGAGGAACCCGCCGAGCGCGCCGGCGGCGTTGACCACGGCTACCGCCACCCCGGCGGTCCGCTGCGGCAGGAGTTCGGAAATCATCGCGAAGAACGGACCGTACGGCGCGTACAAGGCCACCGCGGCGATCGCCAGCAGCACGAACGCCCACCAGAAGTGCTGCTTGCCCAAGAGGTACGAACCGTAGAACGCGACCGCGCCGGCGAGCAGCCACGGCCACACGAACCGCCGCCGCGCCCCGGACCGGTCCGAGCCGCGCGAGTTGATCAGCATCGCCACCACGGCGAACGCGTACGGGATCGCCGACAGCAACCCGGTCGCGCCGATTCCAGCCGACGAACCCGCCTTGACGATCGACGGCAGCCAGAACACGAAGCCGTACACCCCGATGCTCCATAACAGATACTGCGCCGCCAGCAGCAGAACCGCCTTGGACCGCAACACTTCCCGCACCGGACGCTCAGCCGGTTCCGGCAACCGCGCCTGTTCCGCGGCGATCGCGCTTTCGACCGCGTCGCGATCGGCCGGGTCGAGCCACGGAGTGTCGGCAGGCCGGTCGCGGACCTGCGCGCGGAACACGAAAGCCCAGATCAGCGCTGGAATTCCCTCGATGATGAACATGCCGCGCCAGGACGTCGCCTCGATCAGATAACCGGACGCCGCCGACAGCCACATCACCGTGACCGGATTGCCCAGGATCAGAAAAGCGTTGGCACGGCCGCGTTCAGCCTTCGTGAACCACCGTGCGAGCAGCACGACGAGCGCGGGCAGCACCGCCGCTTCCACCGCGCCGAGCAGGAACCGGACCACGATCAGCACCGGCACCGAACTGAGCAGGCCCTGCGCGGTCGCCAGAACGCCCCACGCGAGCACCGACCAGAAGATCAGGCTGCGCACGCTGCGACGGTCGGCGTAGAGCACGCCCGGGACCTGCAGCAGGAAGTAGCCGAGGAAGAAGGACGCGGCGATCAGGCCGGACGTCGTGCTCGTGAGGTGCAGTTCCTCGGCCATGCCGCCCGCAGTCGCGATCGAGAAGTTCGACCGGTCGAGGTAGGCGAGGCTGTAGGTGACGAAGACGATCGGGATCAGCCGCAGCCAGCGCTGCCTCCCGAGCGCGCCCGCCTGCTCGACGGTGTTCATCCGGTACTCCTGTCGCCGCTGACCCAAGTCCTTGACGAGCTTTCCGTAATATGGAAAGCTATTCCGCAATACGGTGAGAGGCAGTGTGCGTTGCCGCGCCCGGGACGTCAAGGGGGTCCGATGGCGGACATGGTGGGCAAGGCTTTGCGGGTGCTGTCCCTGCTCGGCGGCTACCCCGAGGGCGTGTCGCTGTCCGAACTCGCGCGCGCCGCCGGGTATCCGGTGAGCACCACGCATCGGCTGCTCAGTTCCTTGCAGAGCGAGGGATTCGCGCGCAATGACCCGGTGTCGAAGCGGTATTCGCTGGGGCTGCGACTGTTCGAGCTTGGCCAGTCGGTGTCGCAGGCGCGCGGGTTCGCCGGCGTCGCGCTGCCGGTGATGCAGAAGCTGTCCGCGGAGACCGGCGAACCGACACTGCTGGCCGTGCTGGACGGGCACAACCAGGTTTACGTGCACTCGGTGCAGGGGTCGCAGCGGCTGCAGATCCGGGGCGAACCGGGCGCGCGCGGGCCGTTGCACTGCACTTCGATGGGCAAATGCCTGGTCGCGTTCGCGGCGAACCGGGAAGAGCTCGTCGCTTCGCTTGAGCTGCCCGCGCTGGGCCCGCGCACGATCACCGGGCGAGAGGCTTTCGCGGCGGAGATCGCGGCGGTGCGCGAACGCGGTTTCGCGATCGCCGACGAGGAGCACGAGGAAGGCATCCGCGCGGTCGGCGTTCCGATCCGGACCCCGGACGGAACTGCGATCGCCGCGTTGTCCACCGCCGCACCGGCTTATCGGCTGACGGTTGCTCAGCTAGCGGAGTTCGTGCCCGCTTTGCGTGCTGCCGCACGGGAATTGGCGGCGTTGTTGCCCCGGTGAGGTCGTGCGTGTTTATCCCGGTGCTAACCGGGATCGCCACTCACGACCCGATCTCGCCCCGGATCCACGAGACGAGCTGGTCCACGCGCGCCGCGGTTTCGATGCCGGGCTGCGGACAGTCGGGGCCGAAGTTCTCGACCGCGATCAGCGTGTTCTTGCCCTTGACCGGCACGAAGAACGGCGAGCCCGAGTCGTCCGGGCATGGGCTGTTCTCGACGGTGCGCTTCTTCAGCGGTTCGAGGGTGATCTCGTTCTTGCGCACCTGGTCGACCTGGAAGTCGCCGCGTTTGATGTGGTCGGCCTGCACGACGACCTTCGAGGACAGCGAACCCCAGCCGACGAACGTCGTGTGCTGGCCGGGATCGGGCGGACCGTCCGGCAGCGCGAGCGGTTCGATGTCGGTGACCGGCTCGGACAGTTTGGCCAGCGCGAGGTCGTTGACCGCGGACTGGCGCGTGTCCACGACCGTCAGCACGTGCCCGCGCGGATCGGAATCGGTGAGCTTCCCGATCGCGGCGGTCATCGTGTAGCCGGGCTTGCCGCTGACGCGCGTGCCGTCGAGGTCGTGAAAACAGTGGCCGGCGGTGACGATCCATTGCGGGGCGATCAGCGAACCGCTGCACCCGCCGGTGCGCACGCCGCCGCCCTTCTCCGGAATGTCCTTTGAGGACAGTTTGACGCTGAACGGGGTCGGGTGATCGGGCAGCCCGGGCGGCTGCGCGGAGGACTTGCCGGTGTTGCCCGCGCCGCCGCTGACCGTGCTGCTGGCGTTGCCCGCGTTGCCGCCGGCACTGCGCGCGACAGCGACGTTCGACACCGGCTTGGCAGTCTCGGCCTCCGCCGTCCGGTGCAGGCCGACGTAAGCCCCGGCGAGCCCGGCCCCCAGGACCGTGGCAGCCGCCACGGCACCCAGCCGAAGGCTCGCCCGCTGAGCGGAGCGTGACTTTACGTGCACCACGGGGTCCAAGATAGCGAAGTTGTTAACCCGAATGAGTGAGTGTGCCCGATTAATCCGGTGACCCGGGTAGAAACTGACCCACTCGATACGCCGGGTCCGGGTTTGGTCACGGAATGCTAACGACGCGGCGGTGTTTTGCCTGGAGGTTGGACCGTTTGGCCGCTGGGACCGGATTGTGGGAGTTGCTCCCGATCAGCGGGACACCTGCGAGCGCGGGGTTTGGTTCAGGCGGCCTCAATGCGGGCTTCTCGGTTGCGCAGCGTGCGGTGGGGTTCGCGGCAGTGGTCGCCAGGTGCCGCGAAGCACCAACCCACGAGGCGCGGCGGCGGGTCCTCTCTCCGCGGAGGTCTGTGTAGGGCTCCTTGAAGGAATCTGATTCCTTCAAGGAGCCCTACACGGACCTCGCCACCGCGCGCCAGTCCGCCGCGGCAGCCCCTGCGGGCGCAGCCGCGAGGCGGGCGAGAAGCTGCCCTCGGCCTGCCCGTCGTGAACGCCTGTGAGGGCCACCGTCAGGGAATCTGATTCCCGCAGGGTTCCCCTCACAGACGCCAGCGGGAGCGGGAGCGGGAGCGGGAGCGGGAGCGGGAGCGGGAGCGGGAGCGGAGAAAGCCTCGCTGCGGTGCTGCGCATCACCGCAGCGAGGCCGCGCACCACAGCTACCGGGAAACCCCAATCCGGCTTTTGGGTGCATCCCACGCACCCAAAGCGGTGTCCGGTGCATCCCACACACCCAAAGCGGCATTGGGGCACCAGCTCGCCACGGCAGAGGCTCAGTCCAGCAACGCGAGCCGGTCCACCAGCACCGCCAAAACCCCGTCCGGCCAGGGGAACATCGGGGCCGCCGGGCGGAGTTCGGCCAGGCCGTGGAGTCCGGCCCACAGCGCAGTCGCGTCGGAGAACGCGGAGGTGCTGCGTGAGAGGCCAGCGTCCGCGCAGTCCTGGACCGCTTGTGCCAGCAGGGCGAAGACGTCCTGTCCGATCTGCTCCGCCGCCGGGGTCATTTCCGGGTTCTCCGCCGCCCGCGCGGCGTTCCATACGCCGCCGAACAGGATGCGGTAGCGCTTCGGGCGTTCGAGGGCGAAGTCGAGGTACGTCGTGCACACCGAGCGCAGCCGCGCGTCCGGCTTGTCCATCTCGGCCAGTTCCGCCTCGATCCGCTCCTTCAGTTCGGCGAACGCTTCCCGCACCACGGCCAGCAGGATCTGGTCGCGATCGGTGAAGTGCCGGTAGATCGACGGGGCCGCGATGCCGATCCGCCGGGCGACCGCGCGCAGGGTGACCGCGTCTTCGCTGCCGCCTTCGTCGAGGATCTCGGCCGCTGCTCGCACGATCTCCTCCCGCAACCGGGAGCCTTCGCCGCGGCGGTTCCGGGAGCGTCCTTCTGCTGCGTTCACGCCCGCAAGCTTACAACCGTTAGCGATATGGGTTTACACATGTTAGGTTATGACCATATGGTTACAGCTGTAAGTCGAACTTGAGGAGGAAAGGCCATGAAGAAGATCGTTGTGAGCGGAATCGCGGCTGCGCTGGTCGCGGGCAGTGCGGTCAGCACCGCGCAGGCCAGCTCTCGGATTCCGCACGTCGTCAAGGCGTGGGCGGAGGCCTGGAACGCCGGCGACGCCGCCGAGATGGCCTCGCTGTTCACCAACGACGGCACCTACCGGGACAACGCGTTCCAGGTCGCGATGAGCGGGCGTCAAGGGGTCGAGAACTGGGTCAACATCACCGAGAGAAGCATCCGCGACGCGCACGTGGACGTGCGGGACGCGTTCCGCTCCGGCGATCGCGTCGCGGTGCGCTGGACATTCTCCGGCACCGACACCGGAGCGTTCGACAAGACCCGGCCCGCCACCGGCAAGTCGTTCCGTGTGCCGGCCAGCACGCTGATCGACCTCCGGGGCGAGCGGATCCAGCAGGTCACCGACTACTACAACCTCGCCGACGTCCTCCGCCAGGTCGGGCTCCCGGCGGGTCCGTGGACGCCGCCGGGCAGCTGACCGGCTAAGCAGCGGGCAGGTACCGAGGTGCCTGCCGCGCATGTGCCGCCTGCTCGTACGCGTAGGCGAAGCTGAGCAGCTGCGCGTCGCGGTATTTCGTGCCCAGAAAAGAGATTCCGACGGGCAGCGGTCCCGCGAAGCCGGCTGGCACGGTGATGTTCGGATAACCGGCGACGGACGTGTTGCGGGTGCTGCTCAAGAACCTCGGGTCGCCTGGGCGGTCCAGCGGCGAGGCGGGCAAGCCGCTCAGGGTGACGATCGCGTCGAGACCTTTCGACGCCAGTACGTCGTCGATCGACCGTTGCGCGATGCCGGTCGCGGCGGAGCGGTGGCGGCGGTATGCCTGGTCGTTCAGGTTGCTGCCGGCCTTGTTCGCGTCGATCAGCAAGCTTTGGCCGAACAGCGGCATTTCGACGTCGCGGTGCTGGTCGTTGCAGGCGATCAGCTCGGACAGGTTCCGCGGGTGATTGCCGGGGGTCGCGGCGAGGTAGGCGTTCAGGTCGTGGTTGAACTCGGTCAGCAACGCGGGGAAGAGATCCGGTTTGACCGACCAGGAGACGTCCTCGACCTCTGCCCCGTCGACGACCGTCGCGCCGAGCGAACGCAGAGTGTGCACTGTGGACTCGAAGACGCGGTCGGCTTGTTGATCGATGCCGGCGTGCCCCTTTCGCCAGACGCCGATACGCTTGCCGCGCAACGCATTTCGGTCCAACCGCAGGTCATTCGGAATCGCTGAAGCGGCGGCCGCCGAGGCGGGGTCGGCTGGGTCGGCACCGGCTAGCACGGAGAGGGTGAGTGCGGCGTCGGTGACGTTGCGTGCGATCGGGCCGGGGGTGTCGTGCTGGGCGGTGACCGGCACGACGCCGGCGCGGCTCACGACACCGAGGCTGGTTTTCACGCCAACGGTCGAGGTCGCGGCTGCTGGGCACACGATCGAGCCGTCGGTCTCGGTGCCGATGGCGACCGTCGCGAGACCAGCCGCCGCGGCGACTGCCGATCCGCTTGAGGAACCGCACGGGCTGCGGTCCAGTGCGTAGGGATTGCGGGTCTGGCCTGCGACGCCGCTCCAGCCTGGGATCTGCCCGATCGAGCGGAAGTTCGACCATTCCGACAGGTTCGCTTTGCCGAGCACGACAGCACCGGCGGCGCGCAAGCGCTGGACCAGGAACGCGTCTTTCGCTGGCCGCGAACCGAGCATCGCGGTGGATCCCGCGGTGGTGGTCTGCCGGTCCGCGGTGTCGATGTTTTCCTTCAGCAGCACTGGAATTCCTTCCAGGGCACTGCGGGAGGCGTGGGTCCGGCGGCGAGAATCGCTTTCCCTCGCCGCCGCCAGCGCGTCCGGATTGGTTTGCACGACGGCGTGCAGTGTGGGGTTCAGCTCTTCGATCCGGCGCAGGTATCCGCGAGTGAGTTGCTCCGACGTCAGTTGCCAGTGGTCCATGGCGCGCTGCAAATCGGGAATCGTGGTTTGGTCGAGGAAACGAGACGGCGCGGCGTCCGCCGCGGCGGGCAGGAGCAAGCCCGTCGCGGTGAGAACCGCCACCGAAATCCGTTTCAGCGAAGTGCGCATTGTTCTTCCTTCTTATTCGCGGAGGCCGATGGCGTCAATGGGCTTGGCGCGCAAGGTGACCCGAGTGGACAGACCGAGCGAAACCAGGCTGAGCAAGAAAGCTCCGGCGATGATTCCGCCGAACACCGCGGGCGTTCCGGACGGCAGCGGGGTGTCTCGCAGGGCGAGATTGAGAATTGCCAACGGAATTGCTGCCACCACGGTGCCGAGCAGTGCCGCGATGCCCGCGGTCGTCAACGCTTCCAGGCGCATCATTCGCACGACCTGGCCTCGCGTGGTGCCGATCAGCCGCAGCAAGGCGAATTCCCGCGAACGCTGCGCGGTGGTCATCACCAGAGTGTTGGCCACCGAAATCACCACGTAGCCGAGGATTACGCCGACCGCGACGAGGTTCAGGTAGAACTGCTGCTGTGCCGAAGCGCTTTCCAACGCCGAAACTGTGGAGCCGGGCGTTACGGTGAGGCCTGGGTAACGGGCGCTGAGCTCGCGCAACGCGGCGGTCACCGCGGCCGGATCCGCGTTCGGGTCCTGGCGCACCAGAACGGAACTGTCCATCCGGTCCCCGGTGTGCTCGCGGGCGAGATCGGCGGGCAGCACGTACTCGCCGAACGCCTGGTTGTGCGTGTAGACCGCGACCAGTTTCACCTTCGCGGGACGGCCGTCGCCGAACCAGAAGCCGACCTCGTCGCCGATTTTCTTGTCGTACCAATCGGCTTCGCCCTTGCTCATCGCGACAGTGTCGCCGCGCAGGTCGGCCAGGTTCCCGGACACGACACCGAGGTCGAGCACGCCGCGCACCTGGTCGCCGTTCAGGCCCTGCGCCGGATACTTCATGACGCGCAGCCGCCGGTCCTCCTTGACCGTGGTGACGACGTCGGTGCGGATCACCGAGGTAGCCGCCGCGACTCCGGGGATCGCCCGCGCCGCCGCGGCGACTTCCGGCGACAGCGCGCCGGTCGTGCTCGTCAGGACATGGTCCGCGGTCGTCGACCGGACCGCCTGCTCCTGGGTGGCGGCGGCGGACGACGTCTGGCTGTAGAACATCGAGAGCGCGAACGCGACCGCCAGCAGCACCGGGGTCACCGCCGACGCGAGCCGCCGGGCGTTGGCCTGGTTGTTCGCCGCGGCCAGGTAGCCGCTGATCCGCGAGACGCCGGAGTACACCGGGCCGATGATCCGGGTCGCGAAGGCGATCACCTTCGGCCCGAGCAACGAGAGCCCGATCACGACCACCAGCGCGGACATCGAGGAGGCCGCGAGCGCGCCCGGGCCGGTCACGTACATCGGGACAGTCGAGCCGCCGAAGCCGAGCACCACCAGCAGCCAGCCGATGAGAAGCCGGGTCCGGCCGAGTTCGCGGCGTTCCACGGCCGCCTCGCCGAGCGCTTCGATCGGACGGATCGACGACGGACGCCGTGCTGCCGACCACGCGGCCAGCCGTGCCGCGCCCAGGCCGAGCAGGAACGCGACGACGAGCGGAAGCGGGCCGATCGCGAGGCCGAAGTCCGCCGGGATCACGCCGACCGCGGCGAAGGAGTTGCGCAATCCGTAGCCGACGGCCACGCCCAGACCCGCGCCAAGCACTCCGGCGAGACTCGCGACCAGCATGGTTTCGGCGCCGATCAGCTTGCGGATCTGCTTCGGGGTGGCGGCGATCGCCCGCAGCAGCGCGAATTCGCGCCGTCGCTGGTTGATCACCAGTGCGAGCGTGCTTGAGACGACGAACACCGCGACCAGGATCGCGAACCCCCCGAACGAACCCGCGAGCGCGAACAGCAGCACCCGGGTTTGACTCACGTCGAGGAATTCGACCGTGCTGCGTTCCATCCCCGCGGTCACCGTGACCGGTTCGCCCTTGACCGCCTCGCTGACGCGGTCTTCCAGATCGCCCGTCGATGCTCCAGCAGCGGCGAGCACGCCGATCGCGTGGACCTGCCCCGGCTTCCCGGAAAGATCAGCGGCGCGCGCGGCGGAGAAGAACAACGCCGACTGCCGGGTCAACCCGTTGCCGGACTGGGGCGCGGCGATGCCGGTGACCCGGAACTCCATCGGCGTGGAACGGGTCGAAACCCGCACTGTGCTGCCGACCGAAACTCCGCCGCGGGCAGCCAGTTCCGCGTCGAGAACCACCTCGTTCGCCGCTTCCGGAGCGTGCCCTTCCCGGAGGGAGAACGGGGCCAGCACGGCCGCGTCCCAGTTGTGTCCGCGCGACGGAGTTCCGTTCGGGCCGGTGAGCACCTTGCCGCTGGAGGTCACGACGTTCGCCGGGAAGTCCTGCTCCGGCACTGCCTGGCGCACGCCGGGCACTGCCGCGATCCGGTCGATCAGTGTCTCCGGCACCGTGGTCTGTTCGGTGACCTGCTCGGACTCGCCGAAATCCGATCCAGGCGGTTTCGTGGTCTGCGGTCCGCCGACCACCACGGCCGCGTCGGCGTAGCGCTGGGTCGGGACTCCGGCGCGCAGGCCGGACTCCAGGAGAATGCCGCAGCCCGCGACGAGCGCGGTGCCGCAGAGAATCGCGATGAACGCACCGACGAACCCGCTCAGCCGGGCCCTCGTCGTCTGCCAGGCCAACGACCACATGTCGGTCACCACTCCCCGAGGTGGGTCAGCCGCTGCGCGACCCGCTCCGGGGTCGGCTGCGGGAGGTGGCCGGCGAGCTTGCCGTCGGCGAGGAACAGCACTCCGTGCGCGGCGGACGCGGCGACCGGGTCGTGGGTGACCATCAGCACGGTCTGGCCCATCTGGTCGACCACGGTGCGCAACAGGTCGAGCACCTGACGCGCGGTGCGGGTGTCGAGCGCACCAGTCGGTTCGTCGGCGAGCACGACCTCGGGCCGGGTGATCAGCGCGCGGGCGATCGCGACGCGCTGCTGCTGGCCGCCGGACAGTTCCGCCGGGCGGTGCTCCAGCCGCTTCGCGATGCCGACGCCGTCGACGATCTCGCGCAGCCAGCGGGCGTCCGGCTTCTTGCCTGCCAGGCGCATCGGCAGGGTGATGTTCTGCAGCACATTCAGCGACGGCAGCAGATTGTAGGCCTGGAAAACGAACCCGATCCGGGTCCGGCGCAATTCGGTGAGCGCTCGCTCCCGGAGTCCGCCGAGTTCGGTTTCGCCGAGCAGCACCTTTCCCGAACTCGGCCGGTCGAGCCCGGCCGCGCAGTGCAGGAAAGTGCTCTTGCCCGACCCGGACGGCCCCATGACCGCGGTGAACGAGCCTCGCTGGATCCCGACCGACACCCCGTCCAGCGCGGTGACCGCGCCGTCGCCGGAGCCGTAGATCTTGCGCACCGCTTCCAGCCTCAGGGCGGGTGTTCCGCCTGTGTTCATCTTCGTGTCGCTCCTCGGACCAGCGGATTTCTGTCCTTGCGAAACTATGGCGGCGGGAGCACGGAAACGATCCCGAGCGCGAGAGTCTTGGGGGTAGCGCAGGCACCACCACGCCCGGTAGGGAGGTCCTAATGGGACACTGTGCGGGTGAAAAGGTGGCTGCGCTCGTGGTGGTCCGGACTCCGCTACTTGCTGGTCGGGGCCGCGACCTCGTTCCTTGCCATGCTGCTCTTTTTCGCGATAGCCATCGTGCTCGCGACGTGCCTGATCGGCGTCGGGATCCCAGCGCTTCCGGTGGCGCTCAAACTGCTCCGCTACCCGCTGCGGTTCGAACGCCGCCGGGCCGGGCGCAGGCTCGGCGAGCCGATCGAGGAGCCCTACGCCAACGTTTCGCCCATTCGTGACCCAGCGAGCTTGCGGGATCTCGCGTGGCTCGCGGTGCACGCGGTGGTCGGCTTCATCGTCGGGGTGCTCGCGTTCAGCCTGCCGCTCGGCGGACTGCGGCAGATTCTCACCGGGGTGTTCTGGTGGCTGGTGCCCGGCGGGATCCCCAGTTCGCTGGCGTTCGTGGTGAACTCGTGGCCGCTGGCCGCGCTCTGTGTGTTCAGCGGGATCGTCATGATCGCGCTCACCTTTTGGGCCGCACCGCTGGCTCGCTGGCAGGCCCTTGCGACGCGGGCGCTTCTCGGCCCGCGGCCCGGTGCTTCGCTGACGGACCGGGTCGTCGAGCTGACCGCGACCCGCGCCGCCGCGCTGGAGGCGCACGGGGCCGAACTCCGCCGTCTCGAACGCGATCTGCACGACGGGACGCAGGCGCGGCTGTCCGCGGTCGTGCTGCAGCTCGGGATCGCGGACCAGCTTTTCGAGGGAAATCCGGGCAAGGCAAGGGAATTGCTCGGCAAAGCACAGGACGCGGCGACCGAAGCGCTCGCCGAACTGCGCACGGTCGTGCGGAGCATCCACCCGCCGCTGCTGACCGACCGCGGCCTCGACGGCGCGATCACCGCCCTCGCCGACCGATGCGCGGTTCCGTGCACTGTGGACGTTCGCAGTTCCGCGCGCCGCCCGGCCGCGGTCGAGGCGGCGGTGTACTTCATCGTCGCGGAAACGCTGGCGAACGTGACCAAGCATTCCGGCGCGGAACACGCGTCGATTACGCTCGGGGGCACCGTCGACACCGTGCGGATCGAAATCCGCGACGACGGCCGCGGCGGCGCGGACGAATCCCAGGGCAGCGGACTGGCCGGGATCCGGAAACGCGCCGAAGCTTTCGACGGGACGGTCACGCTCACGAGTCCGCCCGGTGGACCGACTGTTCTGGAAGTGGAGTTGCCATGCGGGTCGTGATCGTCGAGGACGACGCCCTGCTGCGAGAAGGTTTGGTGCTGCTGCTGGACACCTCGGGCATCGAGGTCGCCGCGGCTTTCGACCACACCGACGACTTTCTCGCGTTCGTCCGCACGGACCGGCCGGACGCGGTGATCACCGACGTCCGGCTGCCTCCGACGCACACCGACGAGGGCCTGCGAGCGGCCGTGCAGGCGCGGCAGCTGCACCCCGGGCTGCCGGTGCTGGTGCTCTCCGCACACGTGGAGACCCGCTACGCGGCGGAGCTGCTCGCGGACGGCAAGGGCGCGGTCGGGTACCTGCTCAAAGAACGCGTGGGCAAGGTCGCCACGTTCCTTGACTCACTGCATCGAGTGGTCGAGGGCGGCACGGCGATGGACCCGGAGGTGGTGGCCCAGCTGCTGGCGCACCGTCGCGACCCCCTCGACGCACTGACCGCGCGCGAACGCGAGGTGCTCGGGTTGATGGCGGAGGGCTACAACAACGCCACGATCGCGGAGCTGCTGGTGGTCAGCGACGGGACGGTGCTCAAACACATCCGCAACATCTTCGCGAAGCTGGGGCTGCCGGAGGACAACGGGCATCGGCGGGTGCTGGCGGTGCTGGCTTATCTGCGCTCGTGAGTGCTGATCACGGTTCTCACCGTGATCAGCACTCACGAGACCCTCTAGGTAGCGCAGGCACCACCGTCAACTTGGGTGTCCACAGCCTGTCCGCCCCCTCCGCCGCTGCATAGTGTTCCCGGCATGGAAACTTCCCGAAGCCGCACCGCGGGCGGCCCCGTGGTGACTACCTTGCTGTGGCTGGTTTTTCTCGCCGGTGCCGCCGCCAATTCGATCGGCCAGTTCGCCGGGTTGGACGCCACATACCGCTACCTCGGCGGTGGGATAGCGGTGGCGTGCCTGGTGTTGCTGCTGGTGCGCTTTCTGGCCCGGCGCAAGGACTGACCCGGCTGCGGGGCTGGGCAGCGAACGCCCGGCCCCGCAGTCCTCAGGACACCTTGGGCGTCGCCCGCGCGCCGAAGTGCAGGTACGGCTCCCCGGTCGGCAACGTGTAGAACAGCACCGGCGTCCAGAACTGCCCGCCCGGCATGCGGAGCACGAACAGCGTGTCCGAGACCGCCACCAGGTCGAACTCCTGGACCTTGTCCGGCATCAGCTCCGCCAGCGGTCCGGTCGTCGTGTACACGACGCGCAAACCGCCCTCGCGCTCCACCACCTCGACGTGCGCGCCAGCCCGTTCGTACACGCCGAGGTGCCGGCTCACGTCCACGGTGACCGGCGTGGCCGGGGGTTCGAGCGGACGCGGCATGGCGACGTCAGCGAGTTCGGCGAAGATTTCCCGGTACAGCTCGGTGTACAGGTCCCGAGCGTGGCCGCCGTTCGTCAGCAGCGTGACCGCGAGGCCCGCGTCCGGCAACAGGCGCAGGAACGCCGACTGGCCGATCGTGTTGCCGTCGTGGCCGATGACGCGCCGACCACCCCAGTCGTCGCGGATCCAGCCGAGGCCCCACGAATCGCCGAGGGTGTGCTTGTCCGGGACATCCGCCTGCTTTTCCGCCATGGCCGCGGCCGACTCCGCCGACAGGATCCGCGTGCCGTCCTCGGTCAGGCCGCCGGTGAGGTGCAGGCGGGCGAAGGCGAGGACGTCCTTCGTGCGGGCGGTGATCAGGCCTGCCGGTCCGGCCGAGCGGGGCAACTGCCAGACCGGAGCCGGAGCCGGGTCCTGGTCATCCGGCGCGACGTGACCGACGGCGGCGCGGAACAGCAGCGCCTCCTCCGGCAGCGTGACGGTGTGCGTGAGGCCGAGCGGGGTGTAGAGCTTGTCCCGCATCGCGGCGTCCCAGGTCTTCCCGGTGAGCTTCTCGATCACCCGGCCCATGAGGACGAAACCCGAGTTGCAGTAGGAGAAAGTCGCGCCGAGAGGATGGTTCTGCGCGGCCTCCTCCAGCAGATCGACGAACTTCTCGATGCAGTCGTCGCCGCGGCCGGTGTCGGTGAAGATGTCGCCGTCGATGCCGCTGGTGTGCGTCAGCAGATGCCGCATGGTGACCCGCTTGGTCACCTCCGGATCGGACAGGCGCAGTTCGGGCAGCACGTCGACGATCGGCGCGTCGAGGTCGAGCAGGCCCTCGTCGACGAGCTGCAGCACCACGGTCGACGTCCACACCTTGGAGATCGAGCCGATCTGGAACAGCGAATCCTCGGTGACCTCGACCTCTGTCCTCTTGTTCAGCACGCCGTGGGTCGCGAACACCTCCTCGCCGGTGTCGACGCGCAGGATTCCCAGCGACGCACCGGGAACGTCGTGCTTGCGCGCCAGTTCCGCCAGGCGACGGCTCCAGTGCGCGGCCTCGATCGGCACCCGCGAACCGGCGTACTGCTCGACCCAGTCGACCACGCGCCGGTTGAAGTCGACGCGGTGCGACGGCGGACCGTCCAAAACGAACAGATGCGCGCCGCCCGGGTACAGCACGAGCCGGGACGGCACGTCGCGCTCGCGCAGCGCGGTGAACCATTGCTCAGCCTGGCCGACCGGGCAGCGGACGTCTTCGCCGCCGTGCAGGATCAGCGTCGGGGTACGGACGTTCTCGACCTGCGCGTGCGGAGAGGAGTTCTCGTACTGGCTCCACGAGAGTCCGGCGAATTCGTTGACAGCCATGAAATGTCCGCCGTCGGACGTGCCGGCCAGGCTGGTCAGGTCGCTGACCACGCCACCGGCCACGGCAGCGGCGAAGCGGTCGTCGCGGCTGGTCAGGTAGCAGGTCATGAAGCCGCCGTAGCTGTATCCGGTGACGGCGAGGCGGTCCGGGTCCGCGAGACCTTCGGCGACGAGCTGGTCGATCGGTTCGAGGAAGTCCGGTGCGTCCGCTTGGCCCCACGCGCCGACCGTCGCAGTGTAGAACGCTTCGCCGTAGCCGTCGCTGGCACGCGGGTTGATCAGCAGCACTGCCCAGCCGCGCGCGGCAAGGGTTTGGTGGTACAGGTGAATCGAGTCCGCGGCGCCGTTCCAGGAGTTGTGCGGGCCGCCGTGGATGTCGATCAGCAACGGCTGCGCACCGGTGCGTTCGGTGTCGCGGATGAGCCAGCCCTGAACGACCGTGCCGTCGCTGATGGTGAATTCGCGCGATTCGCGGGGGAACAGTTCCACTTCGGACACTGCTTCGCCGTGCTTCGTACGCACGTCGACTTTGCCCGTGGTGCGGTCGAGTACGGCGATCTCGCCGAAGGATTCATTAGTAGCCAACACAATCGCGGCCTGATTGCCAACTAAGTCCACTCCGGACACCACGTTGCCGTCGCCCGTCAGCACCGCACGAGGCTCGCCACCGGCAAGGTCCACTTCGTACAGATGAGTGCAGCCGCGGTCGCGGATCGCGAACAGCACGACATCGCCCGCCTCGTTCGGCTGCGGCAGCGCACCCGGGTAGCCGGGGCCGCCAGGCATCACGTTGCGGTCGAGGCTGGCGGCCAGGTTGACCGTCTCGCCACCGTCGAGCGGAACGCGAAGCAGACCGAGGTGCCCGGTGGTGGTGTCGGTGCGGCCGACCACCAGCAGTGCCTTGCCGTCCTTCGTCCAGCCGACCGTGCCCGCCATGCCCTCATCGGTGCCGGCCAGCCGGGGTTCGGCGTTCCGCTCGGTGACGTCGAGGACGTAGGCGGCGGAGCGGAAGGTGAGGTCGGCGTCGGCGTCCAAGGCCGCGGTGAACGCGACGTGCTTGCCCTCGGGCGACCAGGCGGGCTGGCCCGCGTGCCAGTCGCCGAAGGTGCGCTGCTGGACTTCGCCGGTGGCGACGTCGAGGACGTGCACGTGGCTGCGAAGCGTCTTCAGCAGCCCGGGGCCGTCGGATTTGTAGTCCAGCCGCTCGGCGACGATCGGCGTGTTCGCCGGCGGTGCTTCGGCAACCGCGGCGAGGTCGATCGGCGCGGAGAACGCGATCTTGCTGCCGTCCGGGCTCCACACCGGTGCGCCCGCACCGAGCGGGAGCTTGGTGAGCTGCTCGGCCTCGCCGCCGTCCGCCGGGAGAACCCAGACCTGCGGCGGGCCGTCCTGGGCGCGCAGGAACGCGAGCCGGGAACCGTCCGGAGCCCATTTCGGCGCCGCGTCCGCGTTTCCGCGCGTGAGCTGGCGGGCTTCGCCGGAGGAGGCGCCGACCGTCCACAGCGCGTCGACGTTCCGGTCCTCCTCCCGGTCCGCGGTCCGGACCACGTAGGCGATCCGGCTGCCGTCCGGCGAAAGCGCGGGCTGGCTTGGCGCGGCGAGGTCGTACAGGTCATCGATGCCGAGACGGCGGGTCATACGCTGGCTCCTTGAGAGATCGCGGGCTCGTGGCCCTCGGGTTCGCTACTGTGCTGATCGTTGCTCATCCGACCGCAGCCACGGCCTAATGGCTTTGTGGCAACGGTTATGTGCCGAGCGGGGGCCGGCCTTCTTGTGGTCGGATGAGGAAGTGACAGGCCGCGGCGTGCCTGCGGGGCGCGGTGTCCTCGGCCGGATCGGCCCGGAGGCAGATCTCGCGGTCGCTGCGCACGAGCGGGCCGACCGGGCAGCGCGGGTGGTACCGGCATCCGGCGGGCGGATGGTGCGGATCCGGCGGTTCCGCGTCCGCGGTCGCGCCGGGTTCCTGGTCGAACAGCGACTTGTGCGCCGAGGGAGCGGCGTCGAGCAGGTCGCGGGTGTAGGGATGCTGCGGATCGGTGAGCACCTGCCCGGCCGGTCCGGCTTCGACGACGCGGCCGAGGTACATCACCGCGACGAAATCGCTGAGATACCGGATCACGGCGAGGTTGTGCGAGATGAACAGCATCGACAGGCCGAGCTGTCGCTGCACCGAGCGCACGAGGTTGAGCACCGCGCCCTGCACCGAAACGTCGAGCGCGGAGGTGATCTCGTCGGCGATCAGCGCTTCGGGACGGCCCGCGAGCGCCCTGGCGAGCGCGACACGTTGCCGCTGCCCGCCGGACAGCTGGCCCGGGAGATGCGCGGCCCGTTCGGGATCGAGATTGACCAGCTCAAGCAGGCGGGCGACCTCGGCGGAGCGGTTCGTCCCGCGCGGCATGGCTTCGGCGACCGACTCGCCGATGGTCATTCGCGGGTTCAGCGAGGAATACGGATCCTGGAACACCATCTGCAGCGGCCGTCGACGCGGCAGCTTCCGCACGTCGACGCCGCCGAGCAGCACCCGTCCGGCGCTCACCGGCGACAACCCGACGGCCGCCTTCGCCAGCGTCGACTTGCCTGAGCCCGACTCGCCGACGAGGCCGACCACCTTGCCCGCCGGGACGGTCAGCGAAACGCCGTCCACCGCGGTGAGCCCGCGCCGTCCGCCGTACCGGACGCTGACCGAATCGAAAACCAGCTCGCTCATTCCGCCCCTCCCTCATCCGGCCTGTGCCCCGCTCGGCGGTACGTGAGGGGAACCCTCAGGGACTCTGATTCCCTCACGTACCTTGGCCAGCGGCGGCAAGCCTCGCTCATTCCGCCCCTCCCGCCACGACGAGCCCCGCTTCTTCCGGCAGTGCCGCATCCGGATGCCAGCACGCCACCCGGTGTTCCGGCGCGAGCACGGTCAGCTCCGGGTCCTCCTCGCGGCATCGATCGGTCGCCACCGGGCACCGGCTCGCGAACGCGCAGCCGGCGGGCATCTGGTCCGGTTCCGGCGGGCGGCCGGGGATCACCGCGAGCGGCGCGTCCGGGTCCGTCTCCAGGTCGAGCGTCGTGGCCAGCAGCGCCCGCGTGTACGGATGCCGCGGCGCGATGTCCGCTCCGGCGGCGGGCAGATCCTCCACGATCCGTCCGGCGTACATCACCAGAATCCGTTCGCACGTCTGGGAAACGACCGCGATGTCGTGGCTGATCAGGATGATCGCGGTGTCCCGTTCGGCGCGGGTTTGGGCCAGCAACCGCAACAGCTGCCGTTGCACGGTCACGTCCAGCGCGGTCGTCGGTTCGTCGGCGATGATCAGCCGAGGGTCACCCATCAGGCCCATGCCGATCATCGCGCGCTGCCGCATGCCGCCGGAAAACTCGTGCGGGTACTGCTTCGCCCGCCGTTCCGCCGCCGGAATCCGTACCGCGCGCAGCCGGTCGACGGCCCGCTCGAACGCCTTGGCCCGCGAAAGTCCGTGGTGCTGCTCGGAAACCTCGGCGAGCTGGCGGCCGATCCGGCGAGTCGGGTTGAACGAGGTCATCGGGTCCTGGAACACCATCGCCAGCGACGTCCCGAGCAGCGTCCGCACTGCGCGTTCCGGCGTGGTGAGCACCGGGGTTCCGGCGAAGTCCAACCGGTCCGCGGTCACCGAACCGGGCGATTCGATCAGCCGCGACACCGCGAGCCCGGTCAAGCTCTTGCCCGAACCGGATTCGCCGACGACCCCGATCGCCTCGCCCGACCGCACCGTGAAACTCACGCCGCGCACCGGAACCGTCCAGCCCGTCGGCCGCGGGAACGCGACTTCCAGGTTCTCGACCACCAACACGGCGTCATCCGCGGCAACTGAGTCCACTTCGGACTTACGCCGCACCCGGGGAGTGAGCCGCGGCAGCCGGGTCCGCACGCCGATCACTCCGGCGACAGTCTCGCCGAACAGGTTGAACGCGAGCCCGGCGATCACCACCGCGACGCCGGGCGCGAGCGCCGCCGCCGGGTTGACGTAAATGCCGTTGAGGCCCTCGTTGAGCAGCCGCCCCCAGTCGTAATCCGGGGCCTGTACACCGATCCCGAGGAACGACAACCCGGAGAACGCCAGCAGCGAACCACCGGCGCCGATGGTGGCGTTGACCGCCAGCGGCTCGCCGATGTTCGGCAGGATGTGCCGGAACAGCAACCGGATCCGGCCCACTCCGGCGACCCTGGCGGCGGATACGAAGTCCCGCCCGGCCACCGAAGCCGACAACGTCTGGGTCAGCCGCGCGAACTGCGGGGCCAGCGCGAACCCGATCGCCATCACCGCGCCTTGGGTGCCCACGCCGAAAATCACCGCGAAGAACAACACCAGCAGCAGGCCGGGGAACGCGACCGCGATGTTCACCGCCGCCGTCAGCAGTCTGCCGAGCGGACGCGGCAGCACCGCGGGCAGCATGCCGAGCACGAGACCGGTCGCGACGCCGAGCGCCGCGGCGATCAGGGCCAGCAACACCGAAAGCCGGGTCGCCACGAGCACGCGGTAGAAAATGTCGCGACCCAGTTCGTCCGTGCCGACCAGATGGCCGCCCGAGGGACCCTGGCTGATCGCGTTCGTGTCGATCGCCGAAGCCGCGTCCTGCCACAGGATCGGGCCCAGCACCGCGACCGCGAGCACCGCCACGAGCAGAACCGCGGCGAACGCGCCGAGCGGGGTGCGCACGGCGGCCAGCCATTGTTGTCCGCGCCGTTTCGCCATCTCAGTTCTCCCGGATCGTCGAACGCGGATCGAGGACCGCGAGCAGCAGGTCCACGATGAGATTCACCAGCAGCACGCCGATGCCGTACACGAGCACAATCCCCTGCACCAGCGGGTAATCCTTCTGCAGAATGGACTGTGAGATCGTGGACCCGAGGCCGGGCCAGGCGAACACGTTCTCCACCAGCACGGTGCCCGCGACGAGGCTGGTGAGCATCAGCCCGCCGAGCGTCAGCGTCGCGGTCAGCGCGTTCGGCAGCGCGTGGCGCAGGTAGACCAGCCGGGCGGGCAGTCGTTTCGCCCGCGCGGTGCGGACGAAGTCGTTGCCCAGCACGGAAAGCGTCTCCACCCGGACGATCCGGGACAGCGTCGAGGTCGGACCAAGCGCCAGCGCGATGATCGGCAGCACCAGCGAACCCGCGCCGTCGTGTCCAGCCACCGGGAACCAGCCGAGCTGCACCGCGAAGAACGCCACCAGCGCCACCGCGACCAGGAACTCCGGAATCGCGGCGAACAGCACGGTGGTCGAGGTGAAGCCCAGTTCGGCACCGCGGCGCCGGCCGCCGCGGGTCAGCACGGCGAACGTCAGGCCCAGCGGAATCGCCAGTCCGATGACCACCACGAACGCGGGCAACGCCAGCTGCAGTGTCGCCGGGAGCCGGTCGGCGATGACGTCGCCGACCGGCTGCCCGGTCAGCATCGACGTGCCGAAATCACCGCGGAACAGCCCGCCGAAGTAGTCGAGGTACTGCTGCCACAGCGGATGGTCCAGCCCGAGCGCGGCACGCCGGGCGTTGACCAGCTCGATCGGCGCGGTCAGGCCGAGCGCCGAACGCACCGGATCGCCCGGGATGAGCTGAATCATCAGGAACGCCATGCTCACGAGCACCCACAGCGACACCACGAACCGCCCGAGGCGGCGGGCGCCGAAGGTCAGCCAGGGACTGACCTTCGGGCCCGCGACGGCGATCGCGCCGGCCATCAGGCGTACATCCGGATCGTGGCCGGCTTGATGTAGCCGTTGACGATGTCGAACTTCGCGTTGCTGCCGTAGGTCGGGACCACCGAGTTCGCGAACTGCACGACGTCCTGCCGCTCGTACAGCGCCGATTCCGCGGCCATCCAGTCCGCACAGCCCGCCTGCCCGGCCTGCGTGGCCGCCTTGGCGACCAGCGCGTCGTACTGCGAGTTCTTGATGTGCGCGAAGTTCGTGCCCTGCGGCGGTTCCCCGCCGGACATGAACGGCACCAGCTGGCTCGGCAGGGTGAGGCCGAGCGGAGCCATCGAGATGTCCCACTCGCCGGTGGCGAACAACGACTGGCTCAGACCCGGGCTGTCGACCCCCTTCAGCGTGACGTCAACGCCGACGCTCTTCCAGCCCTGCTGCATCAGCTCCGCACCCGGGGGCATCGTCGGACCGGCCTGCGTCCCGTAGATCGCGGTCAGCGCGAGCCGCTTCCCGTCCTTGACCCGGATGCCGTCCGGCCCCGGTTTCCAGCCCGCCTGATCGAGCGCGGCCTTGGCCGCGGCGACGTCGAAACCAGGGATCTTCCCGGTGGCCGAATCACCCTCGCACGGCCGCGGTTCGATGGTGACCATCCCCTTGACCGGCGCACTGCCGTCGCGGGTCAGCACCTTCGCGACCTGCGGGAGGTCGATCGCCTGGGTCAGCGCGCGGCGCATCGCCTGGTCCGCGCCGAACCGGCCGGGCGCCTGGTTGAAGAACAGCTCGCCGAACGGGGAAACGATGTCGGCGTGGTACAGCCGCTGTGCCTTGAGCCGCTGCTGGTCCTGCCCGATCACCGAGGCGGCATTGACCTCGCCGGACAGCAGCAGGTTCGACGTCGTGGTCATGTTCGGGATGACCCGGATGGTGACCTTCTCCGGCAATCCCCGCTGCTTCGGGTCGAACTGGCCCGGACCCCACCGGTAGTCCTTGCGCCGGGTCAGCGTGTAGTGGTCGTTCGGCACGATCTCGGACATGGTGAACATGCCGGTGCCGTTCTCGCCCTTGGCGAGCGTCTTCCGATCGGCCAGCCCCTTGGCGCAGACGATCGGCAGACCCGCGATGTTGCGAAGCAGGAACGCGTCCGGCGCCCCGCTGGTGATGGTGACCTTGTCCGCGTTGGCGACCGCCTTCGTGCCGCTCTTCACCGTGACGCCGGCGAGCGGGGACTTGTTCGCCGGGTCGCCGACGAAGTTGATGTTCGCCGCCACGTCGGCCGCGGTCAGCGGGCTGCCGTCGGAGCAGGTGACGCCCTTGCGCAGGGTGAAGGACGCCGTGGTCGTGGTGGCTTCCCATTTCTCGGCGAGCGCCGCCTCCGGCTGGCCCTTCGCGTCGAGGTTGATCAGCGCGTCGTAGAGGAACTGGTCGAGGTTGCGGGCGACCGACAGCACGGTGATCGCCGGGTCGAGCGTTCCCGGATCGGTCGGGATGGCATAGGTGAAGGTCTTGCCGTCGACCAGTTTCTGGTTCGCGGTCCGGTCCGTCCCGGATTGCGCTGATCCCCCGCACGCGCTCACGGTCAAGGCCACCACGCCCGCCATCGCGGCGGTGAGCCGGGCAGTTTTCATGGGATTTCTCCTACGGGGTCACGCTCTGGAGGTGGTCGAGCGCCAGCCGGGCGGCGGCGCCGATGGACGCGTCGACCGCGGGAAGGCGGTCTTCGAGAGACTGCGCGCGAGTGAACACCGCGACCGCGAACCGGCGGCCGTCCCCCAAGGTCACCACGCCTGCTTCGTTGCGGATTCCGGGCAGCGTCCCGGTTTTCGCCGCCACCGCGACGCCGGGCGGGAAGCCCGACGACAGCCGGTGCGGCCAGATCTGCTGGGCCATGATCGTGCGGACCCGTTCGCACGCTTGCGGTTCGCCCGCGCGGTCAGTCCAGATCGCGTCGAGCAATTCGGTAATCTCGCGCGGCGTGGACGACGTGGTGCGTTCCGGGTCCCGGACCGACAGCTTGTCCATCTGCTCCGGAGTGGCTTCGGCGAACAACGCTTCGAGATCGGCGTCCGGGGCACCGCCGAGATCCGCGACGACGGAGGCGAACAGGTCCTCGCAGCAGCCGATCAGCCGGGTGCGGGCGAGCTCGAGATCGGCCAGCACCCGGTCCACCTTTTCCTGGCCGAGCCGGTGGTACAGCACGTCGGTCGCGGCGTTGTCGCTCATCGTGAGCATGAAGTGCGCGAGGTCGCGCCAGCTCATCTCGACGTCGTCGGCGCAACCCGCGGTGCCGATGCCGCCGATCCGGTACCGCGCGGTCACCTTGGTCCGTTCGGTGTCGTCCAGCCGTCCGGCGGCGACCTCGCGGGCATAGGCGAGCGCCACCGGAATCTTGAACACCGAGGCGAGGACGACCGGGGCGTCTCCGCCTGCCGACACCTCAGGGCCGGGCACGCCGATTTCCCGGGCGTGCAGGAACCCCTCCGCGCCAGCGTCGGCGAAGACGGCCTCGATCCGCGCGCGGATCCCGCTCACGGGGAGACCCGTCGGTCCGCGCGTCCGGTGTGGAGGAACTGTGCGCGGCCGTGGCCGTCGTCGCCGACGAACGCGTGTGCCATGTAGACACCCGGCAGCTGTTCAGTCTTGGCGACGAACGTGTCGCCCTTGGACGGAAACAGCTCTTCTTTCCCCGAAGGCGCACCGATCTCGGCGAAGATTCCCTTCGGGCTGCGTTGCATCCAGAGCCTGCCGTCCTCCTCGGTGACGACGGTGTCGGCGACCATCGACGTGTACTCGCCCACGTACCGGGAAAAGTCGGCCGGAGCGGCGGCGGGATTCGGCTCGGGCCGCTCCGGAACAGTGACGCCCGCGAGTTCGTCCAGCAGCTTCGCGAAGATCTCCTGGTACACGTGCATCGGCTGACCGCCGTTGGTCAGCAGCGCGACCGCCACGCCCTTCTCCGGAACCACGCGCAGGAAGGCCGACTGGCCGATGGTGCCGCCGTCGTGGCCGATCACCTTGCCGCCGTCCCAGTCGAAAAGCATCCAGCCGAGACCCCAGTGCTCGGCCATGCCGAGGCGGGGCACGTCCACCTGCGGTTCGCGCATCGCGAGCAGCGACTCCGGCAGGACCACCTGGGTGCCGTCGTCGGCCTTGCCGTCGTTCAGCTGCATCCGGACGAACGTCAGCAGGTCGCGCGGACGCATCGCGAGCGTCGAACCGGCGGGCGAGTTCGAGCGGGTGAGCGCCCAGACCGGCGCGGGCACCGGGTCCTCGCCCGGCTTCGGGGAGACGTGGCCGATCGCGGCGCGGTAGCGGATCGCATCGTAGGGACCGGACGCCGCGTGGGTCAGGCCGAGCGGCGCGAAGAGGTGGTCGCGCACGCAGTCGTCCCAGCACCTGCCGCGCAGCACCTCGATGACACGGCCGAGCACGCAGTAGCCGGCGTTGTTGTAGGAGAACCGCTCGCCGGGCGGGAAGAGCTGCGGCACGTCGGACAGCGTCGCGACGAGCTTCGCCACGCAGTCGTCCCCGGGGCCGGTGTCGGTGAAGATGTCGCCCTCGAAACCGGCGGTGTGACAGCTCAGCTGCCGGACGGTGATCTCCGCCGCGGCCTTGTCGTCGCCGAGCACGAACTCCGGCAGGTAGTCGCGCACCGGCCGGTCGAGGTCCAGTTTGCCCTCGTCGACCAGCTGCATGGCCAGCGTCGTCGTCCACACCTTGGTGATCGACCCGATCTGGTACACCGAGTCCACAGTGGACTCCACGCCGGTGCCCTTGTTCACCACGCCCGCCGCGTGGTCGATCACCTCGCCGTCGGCGAGCACCGCGATCGCGGCTCCGGGAACCTGATGCTTGGCGAGCAGAGCGGCGAAATTCTCCTGAAGCCAGGTCTCGATTTCGGAAATTTTCGACATGTGCACCTTCTGTCCGGGGGATGGTGGACCGGCGTTTCGGAAATGCTAGGTCGGTGGCGGACGTCACTTGTTCGTCCGGACCGAGGAGAGCGCGGGGAAAGTTCCTCCGCTCCGACGAATCAGGCCGTGCGCAGCGACTCCACCGCCGTGGCCGCGGCGAAACCGATGAACGTGTCGCGCTCGGGCACCCGGGAGCGGGAATCCCCGGCGCGGGTGAACACGGCGACCGAGTACCGGCCGCCGTCCGGGTACTCGACCACGCCGACCTCGTTGCGCACGGCGGGCAACGTGCCGGTTTTGCCACTGGTGCGGACGCGATCGTCCGGGAACCCGGAACGCAGGCGATGCGGCCAGACCTGCAGTTCCATCCAGCGCCGGACGTCCGCGCACGCCTCCGGGGCGGCCGCCTCGTCGCGCCAGATCAGGCCCAGCAGCCGGGTCATTTCGGCGGCGGTGGTGCGGCAGGATTTCTCCGGTTGCAGCGCGCGCAATCCGGAAACCTGTTCGTAGGTGAGTTCGGCGAGCGCGCGTTCGTCGTCCTCGTAGGAGACGCCGAGGTCTTCGCCGATCGTGGCGAGCAGTTCGCCGCAGTCCTGCGGCACGACGGTTCGGGTGAATCCGAGCCGCCGCAACGTGTCATTTACCGCGGCTTTGCCGACCTCGGCGAGAATCAGGTCGGTGGCGACGTTGTCACTGATTCCGATCATCAGAATCGCCAAATCGTGCCAGGACATCTGGACTTCGTGGCGGAAGGTGGCGAGGCCGTACGGGCTCGGCGTCGGGTGTCCGGGTTTGACGGTGATGCGGGCACCGAGATCGAGCGCGCCTTCGGCGGCCTGGCGGGCCAGCTCCAGCGCGATCGGGACCTTGAACACCGAAGCGGGGACGACCGCGACGTCCTCGCCGATGCCGAGGCCGCGGGTGCCGTCGATCTCGGCGGCGTGCAGCCGGACCTCGACGCCGACCTCCTCGGCGCGGCGGACGATCGTTTCGGATGCGGTGGCCATGACCCTCCTGTCTACAGTGGACTATCCCGGCGGCAGGCGGGAATGCGTGGGGTGCGGGGCCGCCGGGTTCCCATGGTGGCGGGTGCGAGAGGGGCGGGGTTGGTGAGTTCGCAGGAAGGTTGCGGCGGGGGTTCCCGGTAAGGGAGGAGAGCGGCGGGCAATGCCGGCTCTAACCGGGATTGCCACTCACGATCGCTCCTCGGCCCGCTCCACGCGCGGCAGCAGGTGCAACTGGACCATCGCCGCGAACCGGTCCCCCGGATCGTCGAGGTCGATCCCGCCGACCTCGGCCAGCCTGCGCAACCGGTACCGGAACGTACTCGGATGCACATACGCCGCGGCCGAAGCCGCGCTGATGTCGCCGAACGAATCAAGCCAGCACCGCAACGTGTGCACCAACTGGGACTGATGCTTCCTGTCGTACTCCAGAAGCCGCGCGATCGGCCCGGTCGCGACATCGCCACGCGCCGTGGAAAGGTCGGCCAGTTCCAGCATCAACGCCTCGATGTGCGCGTCCTCCGCGGTGATCACCCGCTTCGAGCCGCCGTTGGTGAGCAACACGCGTAACGCACGGTCGGCCCCGTCGCGAGAGGCGCGCAGGCCGGATCCGTCCAGGGCCAGCGGGCCGATGCCGATCACCGCGGCCACCCGGCGGCCGGTGCGTTCCAGGAACGTCGACGCGACGCGCACCGAGCGTTCGCGGCAATCGCCGTGGTTCCCGGGCATCGGGACGATGCCGTACGCGACGTCGCCGACCAGCGCGACCGCCGACCGGGGTTGAACGGCGCTCAGGTGCATGGCGAACGCGTCGGCGACCCGCTGGCGTTCCGCGACCAGCCGGAGGTCGTCGTCGGGTGCCTCGATCAATCCCATGGCGAGCACGATCGTCGGCTGCCCCAGCAGCCCGAGGCGCGCGATGGCTTCCTGCGCGCCGGAACCGCCTTCGAGCGCGGTGCTGACCAGATCGGCGCGCAACCGGCGTTCGACGTCGGCCCCCGCGCGCAGCCGAAGCATATGCAGCGCCACGATTTTCGAGGCGTCGAGCAAAGCCGCAGTACGTTCTTCGCTTAGCTCTTTGTCCACAGCGGCCCAAATCGACCCGAGCACTTCGTCACCCGCCCGGACCGCGAGCGCGGCACGAATCATGACGATCTTCTTGTCGTAGCCGTGCCCCGGATAGACGTAAACCGGGCCCTGGTCGCGGTAGAGCCGCTCGAAAACGCCGTCCTGCTCCAGCTCCCGAGTGAACCGTTCGGGCACCTGACGGCCGAGGATCGTCTCGACGCGCGAGGGGTCGGCCTCGTCCTGACGGCCGGAGAACGCGAGCACGCGCGAGTTGCGGTCCTCGATGGTGACCGGAGCGTCGAGCAGCGCGGCGATGGCGTTGGCGAGCGCGAAAAGATCGCCGGAGGGCATCCCGCCGAGCGTCTGCGGAGAAACGTCGCCGACGTCGCCCTCGGAGAGCAACGTGCGGAGCATCGCGGCCAGCTGCGCCCACGACGCGCCGCTGGCGAGCCCGAGCAGCGCGACCCCGGAGGAAGTGGCCGCGCGCACGAGTTCCCTCGACACGGCGACCGGCGACCGCACGACCAGCGCGGTCGCCCCGCGCGCGGCGACGGCGTGCACCAGCTGCACGATCTCGTCGGATTCGCGGACCCCGACACCGAGGACCACCGCCTGCGCCGGGAACTCCGCGTCGTCGTGCGGATCGTGGATCACCACCCCGCCGAGCTGCCGCCGCGTGTCGCGGCCGACGGCGACCGGTTCGAGGAGCACGTCCCCGAGCGCTTCGAGGACGCGTCCCAGACTCGTGTGCGGCTTGCTCGGCACCGGTGTCAGCACCCCCCGAAGGTAGATCCGGCCTCGCGCGGACCGGCTGGTCCGATCCGACCAAATCTACCTCCGGAATTCGTAGCGGGCTACAAACCAATCCACACCTTTGCCGTGGTCACCTCGTCCAGCAGCTCCGGAATCGGTGCCACGCCGAGGCCCGGTCCGGTCGGCACCGGCAGGTGCCCGCCGGACAGCACGAAGGGCTCGGTGATGTCGGTCCGATAGAACCGGTCCGAGGCCGAGGTGTCGCCGGGCAGGGTGAAGTTCGGCAGCGAGGCCAGCGCGACGTTCGCCGCCCGGCCGAGGCCGGTCTCGATCATCCCGCCGCACCACACCGGGATCCCGTGGGCCGCGCACACGTCGTGCACCCGCCGTGCTTCCAGGTAACCGCCGACGCGGCCGGGTTTGATATTCACGATCTGGACCGCGCCCAGTTTGATCGCGTCCGCCGCCGCGCGCGCCGACACGATCGACTCGTCGAGGCAGATCGGCGTCTGGATCCGGCGAGCGAGTTCGGCGTGGCCGAGCACGTCCTCCTCCTCCAGCGGCTGCTCGATCAGCAGCAGGCCGAACGGGTCGAGGCGGGCCAGCTGCGGCGCGTCGCCGAGGGTGTAGGCGGTGTTCGCGTCGACCTGCAGCAGCACGTCGTCGCCGAAGCGTTCGCGCACCGCACGCACCGGCTCGACGTCCCAGCCGGGTTCGATCTTCAGCTTGATCCGCACGTAGCCCTCGTCGAGATACCCGCCCACGACGTCGAGCAGCTGCGGAATGGTGTCCATGATCCCGACGGAAACACCGCACGGCACGGAATCACGCACCGAGCCGAGTTCGGCGGCGAACGACCGCTCGTGCGCGCGCAGTTCGGCGTCGAGAACAGCCATCTCCAGCGCGCCCTTGGCCATCCGGTGGCCCTTGAACTTCGCCAGCAGCGGCGTCACCTTCGCCGCGGTGACGTCCTGCGCGGCCAGCAGCGCCGGAATCAAGTGGTGCCGCAGCACGTGTTCCGCGCCGTCGTTGTACTCCGACGAGTACAGCGGCCCGGCCATCGTCACGCATTCGCCCCAGCCCTCGCCGGCCGGCGTGACCGCGCGCAGCAGCAACAGCTCGCGGACGGACTGGGTGCCGAACGAAGTCCGGAACGGGGCGACGAGCGGCATCTGCACCCGGCGCAGTTCCACACCGCTGAGTTTCACTGCTCCTCCTTGGAGATCACGTAGAAGCCGGCTCGGTCGAAGCCGGTCACCCGGCCGCCCGCGGCCATCAGCCCGCCGAGCGATTCGCGCAGCGCGGCCCGCCACGCGTCCGCCTTGCCGGGATGGGTGGCGCGCAGGCCTTCGATGTCCGGCGGGACCGCGACGAGCACCACCGGCGCGTCCGCTTCGCCGGCGGCCGGACCGCCGTCCGCGGCTACTTCAAGGGCCACTGCCGCGCCCTGGTCGAGCAAAACCTTCGCGTCCGTGCGAATCGGCTCGCCGAACGCGGCGGCCCGCACGGTCGGACTGGCCAGGTCCCAGGACACCATCAGCCGGTCGGTGTCGCCCGAACCGTTGATGCCGTCCGCCATCGGCCCGTAGAAATCTGGCAGGTAACGCACCGGGAGCGCGCCGAGTTTGCCGAGGTTGAAATAGCCGTTGCGGCGCACCAGCGGATCGAAGGTCCATTTGATCGTCGAGACGTCCTGCGCCAGCGCCCAGCCGCGCTGATGCAATTTCAGCGCGTATCCGATTCCACGACCCGCGCCGGCCTTGGACACCCCGGCGATGTGACTGTGCAGACTGCCTTTTCCGGGATTTCCGAAAAAGCCGACACACGCACCGAGCAGTTCTCCGCCGGCGAACGCGCCTGCCACGTAATTCCCTGCCGACGACAGCGCGCGCAGCAGCTCCGTGGTCACCGGCCGGGTTCCCGGCGCGGACCGCCAGATCGTCTCGAACAGGACTCCGACCGCCGTCATTTCCGCGATCTCGGTGATTTCCCGGACTTCGGCCCCCGAGGCGCCGGCGGCCGCCCGGGCGAGCGCGACCGCCTCGTCCGCGACGGGTCTTTCCGTGTTCATCGCAAGATTCGTCACGGGATGATCCTTTCCCGGCTTCCCCCGGAGAGTCACCGTCGTGCTCGACCAGAATCGCCGTCCGGATTCGTCGGAACCGACGGACTTCCCTTGGTCAGCACGTTCTCCACCAGCGCGGCCAGCAACGCCGTCCGCCGCGGCAATTCCTCGACCAGGACATGTTCGTGATCGGCGTGCGCGCCGCCGCCGACCGCACCGAGACCGTCGAGCGTCGGTACGCCCAGGCCCGCGGTGTAGTTGCCGTCCGAAGCCCCGCCGACGGCGGCCTCGGTCAATTCCGGCAATCCCAGTTCCGCGGCCAATTCCTTCGCCAGCCCGAACAACGCGGCCGAGGAAACCGCGTCCAGCGGCGGCCGGTTGATCCCGCCGGTGACCCGGACCTGTGCGTCTTCCAGCACCGGTTGCAACGCGCGTACCTCGCGGTCGACGCGAAGCTGTTCTTCCTCGTCCCACACGCGCACGTCGACCTCAACCGCGGCTGCGGCAGGCACGGTATTCACCGTGGTACCAGCCGAAAGCACCGTCGGCACGACACTGGTCCCGCGCTCCGGACTGGCGAGCGCGGCGACCGCGAGCACCTGGTGCGCGATCTCGACCCCGGCGTTGATCCCCTTTTCCGGTTCGAGCCCGGCGTGCGAGGCGCGTCCGGTCACCTCGATCCGGTAGTGGGAAACGCCTTTGCGCCGGGTTTTGATCGCGCCGCCGTCCGCCGAAGCCTCCAGCACGAACGCCGCCGCGCAGCCCCGCGCCTCTTCCTCGATCAGCCCGCGCGACGACGGCGAACCCAGTTCCTCGTCCCCAGTGACCAAAATGGACAGTCCACTTCGGTCGGCCAGCGAAGCCGCGACATGCAGTGCCATTACGACGCCGGTCTTCATGTCGAAGCAGCCCGGACCGCGCAAGACACCGTCCTGCAAGGAAAACGGATGCGTCTCCAGCGATCCCATCGGCCAGACCGTGTCATGATGACCAAGCAGCAATACCCGCGGCGGACTGTCGCCGAACCGCCAGCGCAGATGTGTCCGTCCATCCAGGATAATCCGTTCCGGCTCCACGCCAAGCAACGCCTCGCCGACACCGGTCAGCACGTCCGCGCTGTGCGCCACCGCGGCAAGGTCGGCCGATGGGGATTCGCAACGCACCAAAGTTTCGATGTCGGCGAGCAAAGCGTCCACATTGAACTCGGTCATCGCGGCTCACCTCGCAGCGGCTGGCCGGGGAAGGCGTCGGTGAGCAACTGCCCGTCGCGCACCACCGCAGTGCCCGCGACGAACAGGTGCCGGACGCCGACCGCGGGCCGGGTCGCGTCGAAATACGTTGCGGCGTCGGTGATCGTGGCCGGATCGAGGACGACGATGTCCGCGTCGGCGCCGACGTTCAACCGGCCCTTGCTCCGCGCACCGGGCGCGACCTCGTCGAGTACCCGTGCCGGGAGGTAGGAGCAGCGCCGGAACGCCTCCAACCAGGTCCAAACCCCGGCCTCGCGCACCATCAGCCGCAGCGACTTCGAGAACGTCCCCGCCGTGCGCGGATGCGTCGCGCCACCGGGCGGCAGCGGCCACTCGGTGGATTCGTTGGCCCCGTTCTGCCAGTAGACCGGCATGGCGTCGCTTGCGACGATCGAGTCCGGGAAAGCCAGCGCCTGGTGCAGCAAAGCGCGGTCGACCGGGTCCTCCTCGTCGAGAAACTCCAGAATGCACGGCGCACCCGGCGTCTCGGCGCGAACCTGCAGCAACCGGCCCTCGTCCGCGATCCGCTCGCCGGTCTCCAGCAGGATCACCCGCGACGGGTTGAGGCCCTTCATCTTCAGCCGCTCCGGCGAGATGAAAGCCGCGCCGACCGCGGTGCTGCCCGCGCCGTAGGGATAGGCCTCGACCGTCACCCGCGACCCCGCGGAGCGGCCTGACTCCAGCGCGCCGAGCACGCGGTCGATGTGCCGTCCGGAAGTGCTGTTGACGTGGCAGTGGTGCATCGCCGCACCAGTCTCGGCCGCGACGATCGCGATCTCCTCCGACCCGTCGGCTGGCGTGCCCGGGTCGACCTCGACCAGCTCGCGGACGTGCGTGTACGTCGGTGCTTCGGCCTGTTTCGCCAGCTTCGCCAAGGCCAGGAACTCGGCCGGATCGCTGGCCGGCGCGTACCCGAGCAGCACCCCGACGCCGAGCGCGCCCGCCGCCAGCTCACCCTCCACCAGGGACAGCCAGGCGGCCAGCTCGGTCTTCGACGACGACCGCTGCCAGGCCGGATTGCCGAGCACGGAGAGCCCGGTGTTGATGTTCGCGTCCGGTTCGATGCCCGCGAGCACCTTCGCCCGCGCGGAACCCCACGAGGCCGAGAAGCCGTAGTGCAGCGGACGCCCCGCCGCGGCGGCCTCGGCGTAGGCCCGTTCGACCGGCATCAGCCCGGCCTCCAGGTCGAGCGCCGTGGTGACGCCGTCCATGGCTTGCAGCCGCTGTCCCGCGATCGTGTGCACGTGGCTGTGCAGATCGATGAACCCCGGTCCGACGATGTACCCGGCGACGTCGATCTCGACCTGGTCGTCCGCACTCGGCAGTCCCGGTCCGACCGCGATCACCTCGCCGTCGGATACCAGCACGTCAGCTGTGCCGTCGAAGCCCGTAGCCGGGTCGATGACGCGACCGCCACGCAGCAGTGTCCGCATGCTTGCCTCCTCGCCTCGCTGCTGGCGACCCTAGGAGGTTTGCCGGGCAGTACGTTCGTGCGCGCGGACGAATCCGGGGCGGCAGATCTATCCGCGCGCACAAACCGGAATTCGCTGGGCCCGGGGTGCGCGACGGCCCTAAGCTCGCGCCCATGGCCTGCCGGATCACCGAACTCGTCCTCGACTGCGCCGACCCGCAACGGATGGGTGATTTCTGGTGCGAAGTCCTCGGCTACGTCGAACTAGGCTGGGACGGCGACGACCTCGAAATCGGCCCGCCCGAAGCCGGTTTCGGCGGCCCGCAGCCGACGTTGATCCTCAGCCGCGGCACCGACCCGAAACCGGCGAAACTGCCGCTGCACCTGGACGTGAACCCGACCGACCGGGACCAGGACGCCGAACTGGAACGCCTGCTCGCGGCCGGGGCGCGGCCCGCCGACGTCGGGCAGACCGGGGAGGAGTCGTGGCAGGTGCTCGCGGACCCGGAGGGGAACGTGTTCTGCCTGCTCCGCCGCCGGGTCGATGCGGTGTCGTGAGTGTTCATTCCGGTGAGAACCGGTAGGAACACTCACGACCCCCAGCGCTATGCCAGCCACTCCCCGTACCGAAACGGCCCGGTCCGGAGCAGGTCGCTGGCGAACTCGAAGCCGTACCCGGTCCGGCCGCGCCGCACCCGGCCCGCCGAGGGCGCGGGGAAATGCGTCGGCAGCAAGACGGAGTCGCCCGCCTCCGCAAGAATGCGGCTCCGCACCTCCGCCGCCTGCTCCGGTGCGACGCAGTACCTCGTGCTCAGCTCCGGATGCCGGAGCTGCACCCCGTGGTGCATCGTGTCCCCGGCGAGCAGCACGCTCCCGGCGCTGCCGCGGACCCGCACGCACACGTTCCCTGGCGTATGCCCGGCTGCCGGAACAAGTTCCGCGTGCTTGCCCACCACCGCGTCCGGAGCAACGAAGCTCAGCTGTCCAGCCTGCTCGATCGGCAGGACGCTGTCGGCCAGGTAGTCGCCAGTCCGGCGCATCGCCGCCCCGCCGGCCGCGCTCGACCAGTACCGGAACTCCTCCTCGACCACGAAGTGCGGGACCTCCGGGAAGACCGGTTCCCGCTGCACAGTCACGGCACCAACGTGATCGGTGTGCAGGTGCGTGAACACGACAGCGTCAACCTCCCGCAGCCCGGTCGCGAGGAACTGCTGCATCCACCGGTCCGGCAGCTGGTCGAACTCCGCGCGCCGCCGGTCCTTCCCGGCCCCGACGCACGCGTCGACCACCAGCACCTCGTCCGCCGAACAGACGAGGAACGACTGGATGACGAAGACGAGTTTCCCCGCCGCCCGGTCGAACCACGGTTCCTGGGCGTACCAGCCGGCCAGGTCCGGTTCGAGTCCGGGGAAGAACTCCCCGGGCTCGATCAGCAGCCGGTCGTCCTCGATGAGGGGAACGACCGCGACGTCACCGAGATCGAACCAGTGCGCCATCGCGCTCCCTCCTCGCCTTCGGCCGCACCCGGCTCAACCCCACCGCGCAAGCGATGGCGACCAGCACTGGAACGGCGGTCGCCAGGACGATCGTCTGTGCCGACAACGCCAGCGCGAGCAAGAGACCCGCGACACCCGGCCCGACGATCGACCCGATCCGCCCCAGCGCCGCGGCCCAGCCGACGCCGGTGGTGCGAGTGTGTGCGGGATAGATCGAGACCGCGAGGGTCAACTGGCCGATCTGCCCGGCCGTGACCCCGAAACCGGCACCGGCCAGCAGCACGAACAGCAGGGTCTCGCCGACCGGCACGGTCGCGACGAGGACCATGCACACGGCCCCGATGGCGGGCATCAGGATCAGCGCCCGGGCGATTCCGATCCGCGCGGCCAGCGGGATGAGCACCAGGCCGCCCGCGATCCCGCCGAGGGTGAGGAACGCGAGTCCCAGCGGAGCCGTACCCGCAGCGAAACCGTATCCGGTGAGCAGCGTCGGCACCCAGGAGATCAGCACGTACGCGGTGATGAAGATGAGGAACGAGAACGCCCAGATGAGCGACGTCGGCAGGCGCAACCCCGGACCGAACAGCCTGCTCACCTTGGCCTCCTGCTTCGCGTTGCTCTCCACCGAGGGCTCGCGCGTGGGCAGCACCACGGCCATGACCGCGGCCAGCGCCAACGGAGCCAGCCCAGCGACGTAGAAAACCCCGGCGGACCCGACGCCGTGCAGCAGCTTCCCGCCGAAGAACCCGCCGAGGCTGCTCCCGGAAGCAAGCCCGAGGGTCACGGCCACGGAAACCAGCTCCCGACGACCCTCCGCGCTGTGTTTCGTCGCCAGCGCGACCCCGGCAGGCAGCACCAGTCCGAGGCCCAGCCCGGTGATCAGGCGGGTCGTGGCGAAGACCGGCATGGACTTCAGGTGCAGGATCGCGGCGGTCAGCACGGTCGCGCCCGCGAAGATCAGGACACCCGTGAGCACCACCGACCGAGCCTTCATGCGGGCACCGATGTAACCCGCGGCCAGATACCCCAGGACAACCCCGATGTTGGTCAGCACCAACGGCAGAGTGAAGGCGGCGGGAGCGGAACCCCATTCCTGCGACAGTGTCGGGATCGTGAACGACAGTGCGGCAGTGTCGAAGCCGTCCAGCAGGACAGCGAGGAAGCAGAGCAGG
Source organism: Amycolatopsis rubida (assembly GCF_900115345.1). Taxonomy (GTDB): domain Bacteria; phylum Actinomycetota; class Actinomycetes; order Mycobacteriales; family Pseudonocardiaceae; genus Amycolatopsis; species Amycolatopsis rubida. Next base: position 1,115,822 of record NZ_FOWC01000002.1, read on the forward strand.
ACAACTGGCCAGTGGATTCCGGGTTTGCTCATGGCGTGTTCTCCAGTGCGTGAGAAGGATTCCCGATCCGGACGCTGTCGCCGCCCCAGCCCGGCGAGCCCGAGCGGGCGAATCCGGTCCACCACAAGCGCATCTGGGCACCAAGGCGTTCGACGTCAGCCCAGCTTGTTTCGCCCAGCATCGGGCTCCCGCGCCAGGATTCCCGGGTGCCTAACAGGAACGGCAGTTCGAGACAGTGGATCGCGCCGTGGCCGCCGTGTTCCGGAGCCCAGTCGAACTCGTAGGAGTACGCGCCGTACTGCTGTGCCAGCTCACGCGCCGGGCGACCGAAAAGCGGCTCGGTCTGGTCAACGATCGCTTGCCGGATCCCGTCGTCCGGCAGCCCGATCGCGAACGCCGCGCACTCCCGTGTGGTGTATCCGATCATCAAGTCCGGCAACGGATCGGTCAGTCGCACATCCAGATCGACGATCCCGAAAGGCGGCCGGGTCGACGTCGGGTCCTTCGCGGCGTGCCATCGGAGAGTGCGCAACTGCGCGGCCAGCAGCTGGTCCACCGAAGCGGTGGCCGGATCTCCGCCGGCCGCGTCGACGAAATACCGGCCGAGTTCAAGGGCCGCATCACGTTTCTGGATAATCCCAGGGTCCGGAGAACTCTGGACGATCGCCCGCCGGATGAGCGGACGACTGTCCGGCTTGGACACCAAGGCGAGCGTCGAAAGCGCGCCCGCCGACTGCCCGAAGACGGTGACGTTGCCCGGGTCGCCGCCGAAGGCCGCGATGTTGTCCCGCACCCATTCGAGCGCGAGCACCTGGTCCGCCAGGCCGAGATTGCCCTCGCTGACGCCGTCGCAGACCAGGTAACCGAACGCCCCCAGCCGGTAGTTGACCGACACGACAACCACGTCGCCGTCCGCGGCGAGCCGTCCGCCGTCGTACCAGGCAAGTGTGCCGCCTCCGCTCAGGAAACCGCCGCCGTGCAGCCACACCAGCACCGGGCGTGCGCCGGTCAGCGCGGGCGTCACGACGGCAAGGTTGAGGCAGTCCTCGGACTGGGGCGGTTCATTCCGCGGCGGCCCCATCGCGGCTTCCAGGCGCGAACCGAGCTGCGGGCAGATCGGCCCGGGCAGCACCGCCTCGGAACGCGGCGTGGCCGGTCGCGGCGGCTGGAACCGCTCGGCGGCGCCGTATCGCACGCCACGGAACCGCAGCAGGCCGTCGTCGCTGTGAACGCCGGTGACCGGACCGGACGGCGGCTGGGCAGTGACAGGCTGGCATTCGGTCATCGCGGCTCTCCTTTGAGCGGGTCCGGCACCTTCGACCCGCAGTCAGGCTAAGAAAGTCCGGAATGCCTGACCAATGCTCTTTGCCGCCCGAGACATGCTTGCCCGGCTATACCTCACCGCGAAACGCGGCTCCCCGCCTCGGCCGGTTCCGCGCGCACCATCCGATGCGCGGGCTCGACCCGCTTGCCACCGCCGGAAAAGACGTCCGAAAGCTTCCCGATCAGCATTCCCAGCAGCGGAAGCCAGATCGGGCACAGCATCAGCACCAGCAATGGTCCCATGATCTTGAAAATCTCCAGGAATCCGTGCATCCCAGCTCACGCCTTCTCGGTCTCGGCCAGCAGCGTCGCGAGCGTGCGCACCGCACGGTGCTGCAGCGCCCGGATGCTGTTGGGGTTCTTGTTCATCGTTTCGGCGACCTCGGCGACGGACAGCCCGGCGAAAAACCGGAGCCGCAGGCACTCGCGCTGCGGTTCGCTGAGGCCGGTCAGGCACCGCCGCAGCGCCGCCGCCTCGATGCGGGCCAGTGCGAGCCGGTCGGCTCCGCCGCGGATGTCCGGACCGTCGTGGTCTTTCCCGTCGAGGAGTTCACGCCGGTAGCGGGCCGACTTGCGGTGGTCGCGCAGCAGGTTGTCGGCGATCGTGTACAGCCAGCCGGTGAACGAGCCGACGTCCGGGCGGAAGTCCGGCAGTTTCCGCCACGCGCGCAGGAACGCCTCGCTCGTCAGGTCTTCGGCGACCGTCGCCGTCGGCACCCGCATCCGCAGGTAGCGAAAGACCGGCGGCGCGTGTTCCTGGTAGATGACGGCGAACGCGGCCTGGTCGCCAGACCGCGCCCGCCCCAGCAGCTCCGTCTCCACCTGGCCTCAATCCTGCAGCCGCAACGCCGCGACCGGGCACGCGCGCACCGCCGCGTCGACGAACTGCCGATCCGCCTCGGGCGGAGTCTCGTCGAGGACCTGCACCACTCCGTCGTCCCCGACCTCGAAGAACTGGTCGGCCATCGCCTCGCACATCCCGAGGCCCTCGCATTTGCCGTGCTCCGCGACGATCTTCAACACGCCGCCTCCCGCACCACGGGCACGAAGTCGACCTTGTCGCGCACACCGCAATCGGGGCACGTCCAGTCGTCCGGGATCTCCGACCACGCGGTCCCGGCGGCGAAGCCCTCCAGTTCGTTGCCCTCCGCGACGCGGTAGACGTAACCGCAGCCAGGGCAGCGCGCCGCGTCCACGTCGTCGGCTAGTTTCGTCCGGGTGTCCTCGGCGGGTTCGTCTGCGGCAGCGACGACGACCGGGTACTTCTTCAACAGCGACGGGAGTTTGCCCGGCTGCACGTTCGCCTGCCGGAGGTCGCCGTCGAAATGCCGGTAGACCCGCGGATCCATCACCTTGCGGAACCACGCCGGGACCAGCGCGACGACCATCATCCCGGTGTAGCCGGTCGGCAGAACCGGGCTTTCCTTGAAGTCACGCAAGGTCTGGAACCGGCGCGTCGGGTTCGCGTGGTGATCGCTGTGCCGTTGCAGGTGGTACAGCAGCACATTCGTCGCGACATTGTTGGAGTTCCAGGAATGCGCCGGAGTAACCCGCTCGTACCGGATCTTGGCACCATTGGTGACCTGCTTGCGCAGCATCCCGTAGTGCTCCATGTAATTCACGATTTCCAGCAGCGAGAACCCGAACACCGCCTGAATCACCAGATACGGCAGGATCCCGACGCCCAGCCAGGCGATCAGCACACCCCACAGCACCACGCTCATCAGCCACGCGTTGAGCACGTCATTGCCGAGGTGGAACGGGTGACTCTGCTTGCGGGCATAGCGTTTCCGCTCGACGCCCCAGGCGCTGCGCAGCGAACCGAAGACCGTGCGCGGCCAGAACCGGTAGAAGCTCTCGCCCAACCGGCTCGATGCCGGGTCCTCCGGAGTCGCGACGCGGACGTGGTGCCCGCGATTGTGCTCGATGTAGAAATGGCCGTAGAAACACTGCGCCAGCGCGATTTTCGCGGCCCAGCGCTCGGTGCTTTCCCGTTTGTGGCCGAGTTCGTGCGCGGTGTTGATCCCGATGCCCGCGACCGTGCCCAGTGTGATCGCGAGGCCGATTTTGCCGCCGACGGACAGATCGCCGCGGGCGAGCATCCACGCGCCCGCCACGAAACCGGCGTATTGCAGCGGCAGGAACAGGTAGGTGATCCAGCGGTAGTAGCGGTCCTCCTCCAGCGCCTCCATCACCTCGTCCGGCGGATTGGTGTGGTCGTAGCCCGCGACGAGGTCGATCAGCGGCACGAGGACGAGCACGACGAGCGGTCCGAGCCACAGCACGGCGTCGGATCCGGTCGCGGCGTGCAGCCCGATCGCGGCGAAGGGCAGCAGCGGCACGACCAGCCCGAGCAGCCACAGGTGCCGCTTCCGGTCGTGCCAGGCGGTCTCGCCGTTCGCTCCGGCGAGGCGGTACTTCTTCATAGCGGCCTCCACGCGGTCTGTCGTTTTCCTGAAGGTAGGAATTCGCGGGCGGCGGGACACTGTGCGCGAAACCGAAACGCTCGGCTGCGTTGGGTCTCGGGCACGAACCGGGCGTACGGTGCTGCCTGTGACGTCGACGACTGCCGCCACGCTGGCCAAGGTCGCGGACTCGGTCCTGGCCGAGCTCGCGCTGCTCTGCGCGCGGATCGTGGAGGAGATCTCCGCCGAACTGCCCGCGCTCGCACCCGACGCGCAGGCCGCGGAACTGCTGGACAGCACAGTCCGGGAGAACCTGGTCGCCGCGCTGGGCGTGCTGGGCGGCGCGACCGAGCCGGTGGACGTCGGGGCACCGCCGGTCGCGCTGGAGTTCGCGCGACGGCTGGCCCAGCGGCGGGTGCCGATCACCGCGATGCTGCGCGCGTATCGTCTCGGCCAGGCGGCCTTCCAGCAGGAGATGATCGCGCGAATCGCCGCCGAGCAGGTGGAGGCCGCGGACGTCGCGGTCGCCGCCACCGAGCTGTCGCAGGTCGCCTTCACCTACATCGACAAGATCTCCGAAGAGGTCGTCGAGGCCTACCAGCTGGAACGCGACACCTGGCTGCGCCACCGCAACGCGGCCCGGCTCGCGAAGGTGCAGGCCGCGCTGTCCGGCAAGCCCGTCGACACCGCCGACGTCGAGAAAACCCTCGGCTACGCGCTGTCGGAACGGCACATCGGCGCGGTGCTGTGGTGCGGCCCTGAACTGGACGAAAGCGCTCGGCTGACCACCCTGGAACGGCACGCGGCGCTGCTCGCGAACGCGCTCGGCACCACTCCGCTGGTCGTGGCCCCGGACGCCTCGACCGTGTGGGCCTGGTTCCCAGCCTCGACGCTCGATCTCGACGCGGTGTCCGCCGCGCTCGCCGGCTCACCCGATCCGGTGCGCGTCGCGTTGGGCGACCCGGCGAGCGGCCTCGCCGGGTTCCGCACCACCCACCAGCAGGCCCGGCAGGCCGAGGCCGTGGCGCAGATGACCGAGCGGACGCAACCGCGGCCGGTCACCGCGGCGGCGCAGCTCGGACCTTTGGCGCTGGTCGCGGCGGATCCGTCGGCGGTCGCGGGCTGGGTCCAGTCGGTGCTCGGCGCGCTGGCCGACGACGACGAGGGGCACCACCGGATGCGCGAGACGGTCTGGGCGTACCTGTCCAGCGGGAGCAGCCTGATGGTCGCCGCGCAGGAGCTCCACCTGCACAAGAACACCATCCAGTACCGGCTCCGCAAGGCCGAGCAGGAACGCGGCCGTCCGCTGTCGGAGGGACGGATCGACGTCGAGGTCGCGCTGCTGGCGTGCCGGCTGCTCGGTCCGGCGGTGCTCCGGCCGGTCGACTGATTTGTGCCGCGGGACCAGTCGGGTCCCGACCTCCCGGTCCGCAGACCGATGCCCGCGCCCGACCTCGGCGAGAAGACTTCGGGGAACGTCGCCGGGCGGTGCCCATCCTCTCTGTCCGGCGGCGTCCCCAGATCCCGGAGGGCGAGGACATGCGCGAGGCAGGACTGGTAGTCGTCGGCGCGGCGCTGGCCGGACTGCGCGCCGCCACCGCCGCGCGCCGGACCGGATACGACGGCCCGGTCACGCTCGTCGGCGCCGAGCCGCATCTGCCCTATGACCGGCCGCCGCTGTCGAAGGCGTTCCTGGCCGATCCGGACTACGCGCCGCCTACGCTGACCGACACTGGCGCTCTTTCGTCGCTGATCATCGCCACCGGCTCCGCCCCCGTATCCTTACCGTTCGGCGGACACACCCTCCGCACCCTGGACGACGCCCGAGCGATCCGCGACCGCATCCCCACGGCCGAGCGAGCCATCATCATCGGCGGCGGCTTCATCGGCGCGGAAATCGCTTCCGCACTCGCGGGCCTTCATCGCCGCAATGATGTCGACCTCCGTTGTGGCACAACAGTTCAGGCTGTTGATTCAACCAAAGTCAGGTTGTCCGATGGCAGCGTCCTCGATGCCGACCTCGTGATCGTCGGCATCGGCGCGCGCCCAGCCCTCGACTGGCTCGCCGGCAGCGGCCTCACGCTGGAAGACGGTGTGCTCTGTGCCGCACCAGGCATCTGCGCCGCCGAAGACGCGGCACGCTGGCACAACCCGCTGTTCGATGCCACGATGCGACTGGGAAACTGGACCTCCGCCACCGCGCAGGCCGAAGCCGCGGCGCGCAACGCGGTCGGTCCGGTCGCGAGTCCATTCTCGACAGTGCCGTACTTCTGGTCCGACTGGTACGGCAACCGGATCCAGCTGGTCGGCGTCGTGACCGACGACGTCACCCTGCTCGGCTGCCCCGGCGACGAATCCTGGCTCGCCCTCTACCGCGCGGGCGACCGGCTGGCCGGCGCGCTGGCACTGAACCAGCCGGGACGGATCATGAAGTACCGCAACCAGATCACGCGTCACGCCGCCTGGCAGGACGCACTCAAGCTCGCCACCGCGTGCTGACGCCTGCGAGGACAACGATGAACGACACCACCACCCGCGAAGAGACCGACGTCCTCGTGATCGGCTCCGGTTTCGGCGGTTCCGTGAGCGCACTCCGGCTGTCCGAAAAGGGCTACCGCGTCACCGTGCTGGAAGCCGGACCCCGTCGTACCGAGGACACACTGCCCAAAACCTCTTGGGACGTCCGGAATTTCCTGTGGGCACCACGGCTTGGCTGCTACGGAATCCAGCGCATCCACCTGCTCCGCGACGTCGTCATCCTCGGCGGCGCGGGCGTGGGCGGCGGTTCCCTCAACTACGCCAACACCCTCTACGAACCGCCCGCGCCGTTTTTCGAAGACCCGCAGTGGGCGCACGTCACCGACTGGCAAACCGAACTGAAACCGCACTACGACCAGGCCCGCCGGATGCTCGGCGTCACCCAGAACCCCACTGTCACCAAAGCTGACGAGGTGCTGCACGAGGTCGCCGAAGACCTGGGCGTCGGCTCCTCCTTCCGGCTCACCCCCGTCGGTGTTTTCTTCGGCGACCAGGACACTCCCGCCGGAACCGTCGTGCCAGACCCGTTCTTCGGCGGTGCCGGACCAGCCCGCCGAACCTGCACCGAATGCGGATCCTGCATGACCGGCTGCCGCGTCGGCGCCAAAAACACGCTGGACCGCAATTACCTCTACCTGGCCGAACAACGCGGCGCGAACGTCATCCCGATGACCACAGTGCTCGACGTGCGCCCAGCGGACGACGGCTACCTCGTCACCGCGGTCCGCACTGGAAAGTCGCCTCGCCGCCGCAAAAACCTGCGCACCTTTTTCGCTCGCGACGTCATCTTCAGCGCAGGCACCTACAACACGCAAAAACTGCTCCACCAAGCCCGCGAAACCGGCGCACTGCCCCGGATTTCCGCCAGCCTAGGCCGATTGACCCGGACGAACTCGGAATCCATCCTCGGCGCGAAATCGAAACGCAAGGACGTCGACTTCACCCACGGCGTCGCGATCACCTCGTCCATCCACCCGGACGCGCACACGCACCTCGAACCGTGCCGCTACGGCAAGGGCAGCAATGCGATGTCGCTGCTGCAAACCGCGCTCACCGACGGCGGCAAGCCCGTCCCGCGCTGGCTGACCTGGCTCGGCGCATTCGCCAGGAACCCGCGCAACCTCACCTGGTTCTCGCCGCGCCGCTGGTCCGAACGCACCATCATCCTGCTGGTGATGCAAACCCTCGACAATTCCATCACGGTTTCGAGCAAACGCACCCGAACCGGACGCCGCAAACTGACGTCCTCCCCCGGCCACGGCGAACCGAACCCCACCTGGATCCCCGCCGGAAACGACGCCGCCCGCCGCGTCGCGGAGAAAATCGACGGCATCGCCGGCGGCACCACCGGCGAGATCCTGAACATCCCGATGACCGCCCACTTTATCGGCGGCTGCGCCATTTCCGACGATCCGGCCAATGGTGTCCTGGACCCCTACCACCGCGTCCACGGCCACCCCGGCCTGCACGTCGTCGACGGCTCGGCGATCTCCGCGAACCTGGGCGTCAACCCGTCCCTGACGATCACCGCGCAAGCCGAACGCGCGATGGCCCTCTGGCCCAACCACGGCGAAGAGGACCGGCGTCCCCCGCTGGGCGCACCGTACGAACGCGTCGACCCGGTGCCGCCGCGGAATCCCGCGGTCCCGGCCGGTGCTCACGGCGCACTCATTCCCTGATCGCACGGAGAGAACCGCCGCGTCCTCCTGCCGGATTCCAGTACGCGCCAGGAAGCATTTCCAACGCGGTGGCGGACGCAGACGATTCTTGCTTTGGAACAGGGGAAGATCAGCACTTGCGCGGGCCTCGTCCCCAGCGCCCCCTGGCTCCGACCCGCACCAAGGTCCGGCACAGCAGACTCACCACCGAGATCGCACCTCCAAGCCACGCCAGCCCTCGTCCCCCACAACCCCGTGCAGTGAGGCCGCTGCGATTCAGGAACCGTCGCCGCGATCTCGTTCCACCCGGCCCTGGATCTGCCGCTGCTCAACCCGCCTGCGGCACGGTCCTTGACCCGGTTCCCGATCGCACCGTTCTGCGCGGGTGTGAACCCGGGCAATGTTGTACTGCCGCCGAACGAGAACTGCGGGTATGGCGTGCAATCTGCCACCTCACAGGTTTCGATGCGCAACTGCAAGGGGTGCATTTCGTCGCGCTTCTCGCGGGACGAATGACCCGCGACGCTGTCGACCGATGGGCCGGCCGCTGGCTGACCGACGAGAGTCTCTCGTGGGAGGCACTGGACTGGTGGGCCTTGGATCTTGTTCATGGAATCGACCTGCGCCATCGCCCTGGCGGCGCTGCGAAGCGGGCACCGTTCTTTCGCCGGGTCCACCGTTTTACGTGCTCAAGAACGAGCAGCGATCCGGTCGCCACCTCCGGCGGGTTCGGACCCGGCCCAGATGCCCGGCGTCCACCGCATGTCCACCGACCGCTCATTCCCGGCGGACGACCCACCGCTCCGGGCACTCCAGCGTGGAGGGGCACCTGCGGCCCGGCACAACATCGCCGCCGTTGTCGCCACCCCTAACCGCACCCTCCTGGAATACCAGCTGCCCGGAGGACGGTAAAACCCTCTTACACCCCTGCACCGACCGCCGCCCGCCTCACGGCACTGGCCCTCGCGCTCGCCATGGCCGGCGGCGGGCAGAAATGCCCCGACATCGATCAGGCTCAAGCTACCTACCCCGTGAGCGGCCCACCGCCGAATTCGGCCGCACTTGGGAACAAGGAGGCGAACTCAGCGGAGAAACCTGCGGCAACGACTACCCCGGTCTCGACGCCGACGGTCGCGAGCTGCGCCCTGCCTCCCACTGGGATTCGCCCGGCAACCTGCCCGACAGCGACTGGCCCCGCGCCCAGGCTCTGGCCGACCAGCTTGCCGCAGGTTACGGCTTCAACCCCACGCCCAAGGTCCTTCACCAACCAACCTGGCAGCCACGCCGTGGCCCGCACTTCGGCACCGGCAAATACACCACTTTACGAGCGGAGACCGGGTGCCGCCTGACGGCCGAAGCGCACCACCACGGCGGTCCCAAACCTGACCAGGCGTGAGCCGAACCCACCGCCGGTTTTCCCAAGTCACAAGAGCAGGACACCACCCGCTTTTGTCAAACAGTGCCGGCAAGCCGCGTCTTCACCGCAACGAATACCGTTGACCGGAACGGTGCCGGTCTCGCGGTGGCGCAGGTCAGCAGGCGTATTGCCAAGCCAGGCTGTGCCGCGGCTCTTACGGAGAAGGTCACTCAGCGACTACTCCGATGCCCATCCCCAGAGGGACGTCGAGGCACCTCGGCGATAACGGTGCCCCCGACGGGGTTCGAACCCGCACTGGGTCGATTTTAAGTCGACTGCCTCTGCCGATTGGGCTACGGGGGCCCACCCACCCTAGCGAACCCACCGCCGGACACGGCAAAGCCGGGCCGCCCCAAGGCGACCCGGCTTGACCAAAAAGACGTTCAGCCCTTGCTGGCCCGGTTGAACTCTTCCTTCGGGTTGTTGATCTGCCCCAGCGAGATGACCTCCCGCCGGAACAGCCCGCCCAGCATCCAGTCGAACAGGATGCGGATCTTGCGGTTCCACGTCGGCATCGCCTTGAGGTGGTAGGCGCGGTGGAACAGCCACGCTGGGAAGCCCTTGATCTTCAGGTTCAGTGCGTCCGCCACGCCCTTGTGCAGGCCGAGGCTCGCGACCGCGCCCAGGTTCTTGTGGAAATAGTCCTTCGGCTGTCCGCCGCGGATCACCTTGATGATGTTCTTCGCCAGCAGGCGGGCCTGGCGGACCGCGTGCTGGGCGTTCGGCGGGCAGGTCGCCGTCGGGTCCTGTTCGGTGCGCGACAGGTCCGGGATGGCCGCGTTGTCGCCCGCGGTCCAGACGTCCGGGTGGCCGACGACCTGCATCGCGGCGGTCGCCTCGACGCGGCCGCGCTTGTCGAGCGGCAGGTCCGAGCCGGCGAGGACCGGGTTGGCCTTCACGCCCGCGGTCCAGATGATCGTGTCGGTGTCGAACTCGGTGCCGTCCGAGAGCACGACGTGGCCGTCTTCGAACGACTTCGCCGCGGTCGACAGGTAGACCTCGATGCCGCGCTTCTCCAGCTGCTGCACCGTGTACACGCCGAGCGTCTCGCGCACCTCGGGCAGGATCCGCCCGGCCGCCTCGACCATCACCCAGCGGATGTCCGCCGGCTTGATGTTCGGGTAGTAGTTCTCGACCGCGAAGCGGGTCATGTCCTCAAGCTCGGCCAGCGCCTCGATGCCCGCGAACCCGCCGCCGACCACGGTGAACGTGAGCAGGCGCTTGCGCAGCTCGGGGTCGAGCGTGCTGGCGGCCTCGTCCAGCTTGGTCATGATGTGGTTGCGCAGGTAGATCGCTTCGCCGATGGTCTTGAAGGCGATGCCCTGCTCGGCGAGACCGGGGATCGGCAGGATCCGCGCGACGGCACCGAGCGCGACCACGAGCACGTCGTAGTTCAGCGTCTCGATGTGACCGTCGGCCGCCTCGACCGTGACGGCCTTGCGCTCGTTCTCGATCTTCGTGACCCGCGCGGTCAGCACGTGGCAGCGCTTCAGCACGCGGCGCAGCGGCACGACCACGTGCCGCGGCTCGATCGCGCCGGCCGCCGCCTCGGGCAGGAACGGGGCATAGGTCATGTGCGGCTGCGGGTCAACGACGGTCACGGAGGCCTCGTTGGCACGCAGCATCTTCTGAAGCCCGTACGCGGTGTACAGGCCGACGTATCCACCACCGAGGACGAGGATCCGAGTCGGTTCCGACTTCGCAGCAGCCATGTACCTATAGTCGCACCTCCAAAGCGGCTCCGCTCGGGTACCCCACCCCGCTGTGACCAGCATCGCCACGCTGGTTGTCACGATTCAGATGAGCCCGGCCGCCGAGGCCGCGGCGGTGAACGCGGTCACCACCATGGGCTGTGTCACACGACCGGTCTGGACATTGCGCGGTGACACGTGGTAGCAGCCGAACACCGCGAGGTCGCCGGCCTGCATCCGGGCGCCGTGCGCGAAGGCCGGACGCGGTTTCGGCACCGGCCAGCCCGCGGCGGACAGCACCGGCAGCAGCGCCTGCCAGCCGAACGCGCCGAGCACGACGATCGAACGCAGGGTCGGCCGCAGCAGGTCCAGTTCGTCGGCCAGCCAGTGCCGGCAGGTGTCCCGTTCGGCGGGGGTCGGCCGGTTCTCCGGCGGCGCGCAACGGACCGGCGAGACGAGCCGGGTGCCGCGCAGCGTGAGCCCGTCGCCGATGGCCGTCGACACCGGCTGCGACGCGAGACCGACCTCGTACAGCACGCGGAAAAGGAAGTCGCCGGACGGATCGCCGGTGAACATCCGGCCGGTGCGGTTGGCCCCGTGCGCGGACGGCGCGAGCCCGACCACGGCCAGCGCGGCGTCCTCCGCGCCGAAACCGGGGACCGGCCGCGCCCAATACCGCTCGCCCGCGAACGCCGCCTTCGTCCCGGCCACGCTTTCGCGCCAGTCGACCAGCCGCGGGCACGCGCGGCATTCGACCAGAGCGGAGTCGAGAGCGGCGAACGTGCGCATCCAGCCAACCTAGCTCGTGATCGCCGCTCACGAGCTAGGTTGGGGCCATGGCCGATACCACCGCGGACGAGACCGCCGAGAAGACCAAGGACGAGGAGACGAAGGCGACCGAGCCCGTCGACGACCTCGTCACGACGCAGCACACCCTCACCGTCAAGCGGCGCAAGCTCGCCTACACCGCCCAGACCGGCCGGATCGTGCTCCGCCAAGAGGTCAAAAAGGACGGAAAGTTCGAGGGTCACCAGGCCAAGGCCGAGGTTTTCCTCACCGCCTACACCCTCGACGACGCCGACCCCGGCACCCGACCGGTCACCTTCGCCTTCAACGGCGGCCCCGGTTCCTCCAGCATCTGGCTCCACATGGGCCTGCTCGGACCGCGCCGGGTGCTGTCCGGCGACGTCAACGACCCGGTGCCGCCGCCGTACGGGCTCGAGGACAACCCGGACAGCCTGCTCGCGCACAGCGACCTGGTGTTCATCGACCCGGTCCAGACCGGCTACTCGCGGGTGACCGACGGCGGCGAATCCCAGCCGTACACCGGTTTCCAGGGCGACGTCGAATCGGTCGCGGAGATCATCCGGCTGTGGGTTTCGCGCAACCAGCGCTGGCTGTCGCCGAAGTTCCTCGCCGGCGAGTCGTACGGCACGCTGCGCGCGGCCGCGCTGGCCGGGCACTTGCAGGAGCGCTACGGCCTGTACCTCAACGGCCTGATGCTCATCTCGTCCGTTTTGGACCTCGGCACGCTGCGTTTCCACGAGGGCAACGACCTGCCGTACTCGCTGTTCCTGCCCACGTACGCGGCGATCGCGCACTACCACGGCCGCCACGGCGACCGTCCGCTCGACGACGTGCTCGCCGACGCCGAGGACTTCGCCTCGAAGGAACTGCCGTGGGCGCTTTCCCGCGGCGCGCGGCTGTCTACTCAGGACCGTACCGAGGCGGTGCAGACGCTGGCGTCGCTCACCGGGCTCAGCGAGTCCTATGTGGACCGAGTGAACCTGCGGATCGAGCACATCCGGTTCTTCACCGAACTGCTGCGCGACCAGGCCAAGACCGTCGGCCGGATGGACGGCCGGTTCACCACGTGGGAACCGGACGGCGGCGTCGAGCACATGAGCGACGACCCCTCGGTGTCGCGGATCATCGGCGCCTACTCGGCGGGCTTCAACCACTACGTGCGCGCCGAACTCGGCTACGAGAACGATCTTCCGTACGAGATCCTTTCCACCGACGTGTTCAAGGCCTGGTCCTACAAGGAGTTCGAGGGCCGTTCAGTGTCCGTTGTAGACACCTTGAGCGCGGCGATGCGAGCCAACCCGCACCTGCAAGTCCACGTCGCCTTCGGGCATTACGACGGCGCGACGGCGTACTACGCGTCCGAGTACGTGCTCTCGCAGCTGAAGATCCCGGAGGAGCTGCGGGAGAACATCGACACGGCTTACTACCCGGCCGGGCACATGATGTACGTGCACGAACCGTCGCGGGTGCAGCAGTCGAAGGACCTGGGCAAGTTCGTGAACAAGGCGTCCAACCGCTGACCTCGTGAGTGCCTATCGCGGTGAGAACCGCGATAGGCACTCACAACCAGTCGTGCTCCCGCGCATACCGCGCCGCCTCGTGCCGCGTCCGCGTCTGCGTCTTCTGCATCGCATTCGACAGATAATTCCGCACAGTCCCCTCCGCCAGATGCAGCTGCGCCGCGATGTCGGCGACCGAATACCCCTCCCGCGTCGCCCGCAGTACGTCGATTTCCCGGACGGTCAACGGGCAGTCGTCGACCACCGCGAGCGCCGAGACGTCCGGGTCGATCCAGCGTTTGCCCTCGTCCAGCGTCCGGATCACCGCCGCGATGTGCGCCGGTTCCGCCGATTTGCTGACGAACCCCTGCACGCCGAGTTTCAACGCCTTGCGCAGCACGCCCGGCCGCGCGTGCCGGGTCAGCATCAGGATCACCTGCTCCGGACGCTCCCGCCGGATCCGCGCGACCGCGCCCAGTCCGTCCACATTGGGCATCTCCAGGTCGATCACCAGCACGTCCGGCCGATGCTCCACAGTGGCCCGCACCGCCGCCTCGCCGTCTTCCGCCTCGGCGAGCACGGTGATCTCGTCCTCCATCGGCAGCAACGCGGCCATCGCCTTGCGGAGCAGGGCTTCGTCGTCGGCAAGCACCACCGTCGTCATCGCGACACCTTCTCCGGGAACGCCGCGGCCGTCACGAACCGGCCGTCCTTCTGCTCCACCGTCAATTCTCCGCCCTGGTCCGCCAGCCGCGCGCCCAACGCGGACAGTCCGCTCAGTTCTGGAGCACCGTCGGAGGCTCCGTCGTTGACGATGCTGATCCCGCTTTCGGCCAACGTGATCCGCACCTGCCGGGCTTGCGCGTGCCGGAGGATGTTCGTAGTGGTCTCGCGCAGCACTTGGCCGAGCAGTTCGTCCACACCGGAACCGGCCTCCGCGAGCCGCTCGACGCGCACGTGGATCCCCGCCGCCTCGAACAGGTTCTTCGCGTTCTCCAGCTCCGCGGACAGATTGAGCCGCCGCTGCGCGTAAGCGAGTTCCTTGGTCTGCACGATGGTCTCGCCGACCAGGGTGTGCACCTCGCGCAACTCCTCTTGCGCGCGGTCGAGATCCCGGTGCAGCAGCTTCTCCGCGAGCGCGACCTTCAGCTTCACCACGTGCAGCGTGTGCCCCTGGATGTCGTGCAGTTCGCTGGCGAACCGGACCCGTTCGCGGACCACCGCCAGCTCTGCCTCTTTCCCCCGGGACTGTTCCAGCTCCGCCACGAGGTCGTAGAGCCGTTGGCTGGCGAACATCAGCAAGGTCGACAGCGCCGAGCCGATCGCGGGGGTCACCACGTAGGCCACCACGCGCGCGCCGAGATGGTCGTGGTGCGGCAGCAAATTGGCCGCGCCGATCACGCTGGTCAGCACGCCGAAGCCGACCAGCGCGGCGAACCGGTGCCGCGGCAGCGGCGGGATGAGGAACGAACCGACCATGCTCAGCCCGTAGAACGCCATGGGGCTGTTGCTCAGCGCACCGGCGAACCAGACGAACGCGGTGAGCACCAGGCAGGGGCGGGCGACCCGGACGAAGTCGCCCGCGGTCCAGCGTTCGGCGGTGGCGGTCGCGGCCAGCAGCCCGATCACCTGGATGACGACGTGCCACCAGGTCCGGCTGCCGAGGACGATCAGCAGTACACCGACGACCAGCAGCGGCGGCATCACCGTGATGAGGTTGAGCCGCCGCAGCCGGTCCTGGACCGCGTCGCCGGACCACGACATCCGGCGGGACCGCGGCGGGCTGATCTCGGTCATGGTGCTCCAGCTTCGGCCAGGGAATTCGATCCCAGCATGCCGCAGCCGCCGAGAGCCCACCAGTGACGCAGCGTCATGTCTTCGGCTGACGTGGCCGCACTACTGCCGACCAGCGGATCCAGCTGGAATCGGAGCATGTCCACGACCCCAGTCATCGAAGTCGACCGCTTGAACCTCACCTACGGCGACTTCCAGGCCGTGCGCGATCTGTCGTTCCAGGTCGCCCGCGGCGAACTGTACGCGCTGCTCGGCACCAACGGCGCCGGGAAGACCTCGACGCTGGAGACCGTCGAGGGCCACCGGAAACCCAGCTCGGGCACCGTGCGGGTGTTCGGAAAGGACCCGCGCGACCGCGCTTCCGTGCGTCCCCGGATGGGGATCATGCTGCAGGAAAGCGGCTTCTCGCCGGACCTGACCGTGCGCGAATCGATCCGGCTGATCGGCAACCTGACCCAGCGCGACGACGATGTCGAGCGGCTGCTCGGCATCACCGACCTCACCCGCAAAGCCACCACCAGGGTGTCGCAGCTGTCCGGCGGCGAGAAACGCCGGCTCGACTTCGCGACCGCCGTGTACGGGACCCCTGACCTGGTCTTCCTCGACGAACCGACCACTGGTCTGGACATCCAGTCGCGCGACGCGCTGTGGGACGCGGTGGACCGGCTCCGCGAGGACGGCACCACCATCGTCCTGACCACGCACTACCTGGAGGAAGCGCAGCAGCGCGCCGATCGCATCGGTCTGATGCACCAAGGCACGCTCAACCGGGAAGGCACCGTCGCCGAGCTGACCCGGACGCTGCCCGCGACCATCCGCTTCGGACTTCCGCCGCACGCCCCGGCGCCGCCGCTGCAAGCGACCCGCGAAGAGGACGACCGGTTCCTCATCGAGACCTTCGGCCTCCAGAAAGACCTGCACACCCTGCTCACCTGGGCAGCGGACTACGCCGTGGAACTGGCCGAACTGGAAGCCGGGCCGACCCGCCTCGACGACGTCTTCCGCGCCATCAGCAACGCGTAATGAAAGGCTTTCCCATGCTCTCGATCGCCCGCGGCGAACTGATCCAGCTCTTCCGAAATCGCCTGGTACTGGTCACCTCGCTGATCCTGCCAGTCGCATTCAGCGCTTTCTTCATTTCCCGTCACGAAACCTTCGCACAGCTCGGAAGTCTCGGCTATATCGCGGCACTGACGCTTTTCTTCATTACCGCGATCGGCCTGTACACCACCACTGTCACCACCCTCGCCGCCCGGCGGCAGAACCTCTTCCTCAAACGCCTGCGCTCCACCGCGGCGAGCGACCCCGGCATTCTCGTCGGCCTGCTCCTGCCGATCACCGCGATCACCACGATCCAGGTCGGCGTCATCCTCGCCGTGCTCGGCGCGGTCACCGGCGCACCGAAGAACCCGCTGCTGCTGGTTGTCGCGGTCGTCGCCACCATCGCCATGATGGTCGCGCTCGGCCTGGCCACCGCCGGACTCACGAACTCGCCGGAACATGCCCAGGTCACCACCCTGCCGATCACGATCGCCGTCCTCGCGATCGCAAGTTGGATCGGAATCACCGGAACCGAACAGCTGTCCCTGCTGAAACGCCTTCTGCCCGGCGGCGCGGCCACCGAACTCGTATTGAATTCCTGGAACGGCGGAACTTCGGCAACCGACTCACTGGTCCTGCTCGGCCCGATCGCGGCGTGGCTGATTCTCAGCGTTACGCTGGCGACGCGACTATTCCGCTGGGAACCGCGCCGCTGAAACCCCTTCCGGCACCGAGGAGATCAGAGTAACGTCGGCGGCCACCCGACCGGTGCCCGAACCGCGGTTTCCGCGAACACAGCTTGATTTCGTGCACTTTCCGGTCATTTTCCTGAGTTCGATTGATCTCGGCAAAGGATGGAAGACCGTGCGAAAACAACTACTCGTCGCCTTGGCGGCCGCCGCGTTGACGGTGACCGCCGCCCCGGCGTACGCGGCCCCGCCGAAGCCCGCGGTGCACTGGGGAGCCTGCCCGGCCGACGTCGCAGCTGCGGTGCGCTTCGCTCGACTACCGGCAGCCGGACGGCAAGAAGATCAGCATCGAGATCTCGCGGCCGCGGAGCATCGATCCGGCCGCCCGGCGCGGAGTGCCGCTGTTCAACCCGGGCGGGCCCCGGCCTGACGTTCCCGCTGGACCTGGTCCGGGCAGGCATCCCGACAAGCGCGCTCGCCCGCTACGACCTGATCGGCTTCGACCCCGCGGCGTCGCCCACAGCAGTCCGGTGACCGCCGAGCGTCCCGAAGTACGCGCACAACGAGGCTGACGTCGACGACGCCTCCGCGTTCGCCAAGGGGATCGCGCTGCAGTGCGTGGCCTCAAATCCGCTTCGGCGCTGCCGTATCTGACCACACGGCACACTCTTCTCAACGACCAGGCTGCCCCGGCCGGTTCGCTGCGACCGGCAGCCAGGAGTTCGGAGCAGAGCCAGCGATCCACCATGATTTCGGTGCTGTGCGGGGACAATGCCTGGCCGCGGTCGATTTCGACCTATCAGCGCAACGTCACGCACGACCGGGTCAAGTACCCGATGCTCGGCGGTGCGGCGGCGAACGTCTGGCCCTGTGCGCACTGGGCCAAGCAGCCGCTCGAAACCCCGGTGCAGTTCAGCGACCAGGGACCGTCGAACCTGCTGCTGGTCCAGAACCTGCGCGACCCGGCCACCCCGCTGTCGGCGCGCTCGAAACCCGCGCGCAGTTCGGCGGCCGGGCGCGAATGGTCACTGTGGACCAGGGCGGGCACGGTGCCGGCTTCCCTTATCTGAACAGCTGCGGTTTCAACGCCGTCACTGATTTCCTGGTGAACGGAACGCGTCCGGACACCGACAAATTCTGCGGTGCCGAAGCGAACACCACGCGGTCGCTCACCCCGCGGCAGTACTGAAACCGGCGGTGGGGCGGAGCACCCGCCCCACCGCCGCTCGTTCAGCGCAGGAACGCCGAACCCCGCGTCACCGCGGAATAGGCGTCCACCGAACCATGTCCGTAGAACCCGTTGAACGACGCGTCGCCCACACAGGTCGCGGTGAACGAAGCGTCCCGGCCCTCCTTCAGGTAGTCGACCGTCTGCGGCATCGGGCACGCGATCGGCGCGGCCGTGCCCTCCAGCACCCGCTGCACCGAGTCCGGATCCATCGAGGCGGAATGCCCGGTCTTCTTTCCGTACTGGGAAACGATCAGCGCCGCGACACCAGTCGCATGTGGAGCGGCCATCGAAGTCCCTTGCAGCCACTGGTAATAGCCGACCCGGCCGTCCGCCGCCGTAGCCTTCTGCACGCCAAGCGCGACGCCGGCCGGAGTCACGTTGCCTTCCGCGTCGACGTTTCCGGCCGCCACCCCGACATTGCGCGGATAGGTGGACAGGATCTGGTTCTCCGCCGTCCGGTACCAAGGCGTGCCGTAACCGTCCCGGAAATACCCGCCCGGCGCGGAGACGGAGATCTGCTCGGTGCCGTAGTTCGAGTAGTCCGCCTTCGCCTGCGTCGGGCCGAACGAGCCGACCCCGATGGTGTGCGGACCTTCGACCGGCAGCGAGAAGCACGAAGAATTGTCGATCTTGCGCGGATGCGTCCCGTTCGCCGGATAGTCTGGGCTCGTGACGTCGTCGTGCGGGGCAGCCAGCTCGTCGTGCTGGTTGCCGAGCGCCACCACCATCGTCACGCCCTTGCGGTGCGCGTAGTTCAACGCCCGCGTGGTCGCTTCGATAACCGTGCGCTGTTCTGCCTGCTCCGCAGCGGAATCCGCCGGGTTCGAACGGCAGTTGTAGAGCCACGGGTCCACGTAGAAGCTCATGTTGACGACGTCGAGTCCGGCGTCGCCGGAATACGTCAGCGCGTCGACCGTCGACTGGAGGAAGAAGTACCCGGAATCCTGGCCGGCGCGGACGTTCACCAGCGTCACGTTCGGCGCCACCCCGGACACGCCGAATCCGTTGGCAGCCGCCGCGATCGTGCCGGCGACGTGCGTGCCGTGGCCGTTGTCGTCGTGGTCCACCGGGTCGACGCAGCCGCGGTATTCGCACGGGCCGTCGACGACGGTGCCGTTGACGTCCGCGACGATGTCCTTGGTGAAGTTGCGCGAATCGGCCTTGTCGAAGTTCGGCGCGATGTCCGGGTGACTGCCGTCGACGCCCGTGTCGATGATGCCGACCTTCACCCGCTTGTCGCCAGCCTGCTTGGTACGAGCGAGGTCGGAGCGGGTGGATTTGAGACCCCAGAGCTGGTCGTCCAGCGGGTCGGTGCCGGCCGCCTTGTTCGCCGCGGCCTTGCGCGACACGCTGCCGCGGCCTTCCTTCTCGACCGCGTCCGGCTTCTCCTTCTTGCCCGCCTTCGGCGCGCTGCCGATCGATTTCGCCTTCGCCGCACCGAATACCGCACGGTTCGCCGAAACCCGCTCGGTGAAGCCGGCAGCGGGCGCGGTGGCAGTGATGAGCCCGACCGCGGTGTTGGTCGCGACGATCGTGCCGCCCGCGTCGCGCACCGCCTGCTGGGCGGCGGCGACACTCTGGCCGTCCCGCGCCAGCACGCTGAATTCCGTTACCGGTCCGGCCGGTTGGGCCGACGCCGCCGGAAGGGCGACGCCGGACACCGCACCGAACAATGGCACCGCGAGTGCCACAGCGAGCAATCTTGGTCTTTTCACGAGTCCTCCTGACGGAAACCGATAATGCAACGTACATAGCGGACACTGCGTGCGGCAATCGGCAAACCGGAGGAATCGCCTTTGTTACGGAACCACCGACTTCACCTCGGCGAAGTGGCAAGCCGACAGATGCCCGTCCGTCCGCGGTTCCAGCTTCGGTGCCTCCGTCGCGCAGATGTCCGCGGCCTTCCAGCATCGCGTACGGAAACGACAGCCCGACGGCGGGTCGATCGGGCTGGGCACGTCGCCCTCCAGCCGGATCACCTGCCGCTGCCCGCGCACCGCCGGGTCCGCGACCGGCACCGCCGAGAGCAACGCCTGCGTGTACGGATGAGACGGTCGCTCGTAGATCTCGTCCTCAGTACCGATTTCGACGATCTTGCCCAGGTACATCACCGCGACCCGGGTGGACAGATGCCGTACCACCGAGAGGTCGTGCGCGATGAACACATAGGACAGCCCGAACTCGCCCTGCAGGTCCCCGAGCAGGTTCATCACCTGCGCCTGGATCGAAACGTCCAAAGCGGACACCGGCTCGTCGCAGATGATCACCTTGGGCCGCAACGCCAGCGCCCGCGCGATGCCGATGCGCTGCCGCTGCCCGCCGGAGAACTGGTGCGGATACCGGTTCACGTGCTCGGGGTTGAGCCCGACCACCGCCAGCAGCTCCTGCACCTTCTTCGCCCGCGAACCCTTCGGCGCGACCTCGGTGTGGATCTCGAACGGCTCGCCGACGATGTCGCCGACGGTCATCCGCGGATTCAGCGACGTGTACGGATCCTGCAGCACGATCTGGATTTCCCGGCGCATTCGCCGCAGTTCCGCACCGCGCAGCTTGAACAGGTCGCGGCCCTCGAAGGTCGCGCTGCCACTGGTCGGCTCCTCCAGGCGCATCAGCACCTGAGCGAGCGTCGACTTGCCGCAGCCGGATTCCCCGACCACGCCGAGGGTTTCGCCCGGTCGCAGGTCGAAGGACACGCCGTCGACGGCTTTCACCTGTCCGATCGTCCGTTTGAACAGCACGCCGGTGCGCACCGGGAAATGCTTCACCAGTTCGCGCACGCTGAGAATGGGCTCACCCACGGCTCTCCACCACCTCCTCGGCGAAGTGACACGCACTGACCCGGCCGAACCCGAGCGCGTGTGCGGACGGCCGCTCGTCGCGGCACCGTTGCTCGGCCCGCTTGCAGCGCGGGTGGAACGGGCATCCGGACGGAACGTCGAGCAGACTCGGCGGCAGGCCCTTGATGGTTTCCAGGGTCTGTCCCTTGAGGTCCAGCCGGGGCAGCGAATCCATCAGCGCCGCGGTGTAGGGGTGCCCCGGCGAGCTGAACAGTTCCCGTACGTCGGCCTGTTCCACGATCCGCCCGGCGTACATCACCGCGATCCGGTCCGCGACCTCCGCGACCACGCCGAGGTCGTGCGTGATGAGCACGAGCCCCATCCGCCGTTCCCGCTGGATGTCCGCGAGCAGGTCCATGATCTGCGCCTGCACGGTCACGTCCAGCGCGGTCGTCGGCTCGTCCGCGATGAGCAGATCCGGGTCGAGCGCGAGCGACATCGCGATCATCGCGCGCTGCCGCATTCCGCCGGAGAACTGGTGCGGGTAATCCTTCACCCGCCTTTCCGCGGCCGGGATCCGCACCAGATCGAGCAGTTCGACCGCTCGCTTGCGAGCGTCCTTCTTGGACATTCCCAGCCGGACCCGCAACTGCTCTTCGATCTGGAATCCGACAGTGAACACCGGGTTCAGCGCCGAAAGCGCGTCCTGGAAGATCATCGCGATCTCCGCGCCGCGCACTTGGCGGCGCCGGTCCGCCGACGCGGTGAGCAGATCCTCGCCGCGATACCGGATCGACCCGCCGGTGATCACGCCCGGCGGCGTGTCGAGGATTCCCATGACGGTCTGCGCGGTGACGCTCTTGCCGGAGCCCGATTCGCCGAGCACGGCAAGGGTTTCCCCGGCGTGCACCGAATAGCCGACCCCGTTGAGCACGTTGGCCACGCCATCGGAAGTACGGAACTCCACGTGCAGGTCTTCGACCTCAAGCAGCAGCTCGTGCTCCGCCGTCGGACCAGGTGAACTGGACACTGTGGACATTGCGGCTACCTCGACTTCGGGTCGAGCGCGTCGCGGACACCGTCGCCGAGCATCACGAACGCGAGCACGGTGATGGTGACGAACGCACCGGGGAACAGGAGCATGTGCGGAACCGCGCGGAAATAGTCGCGAGCGTCGCTGATCATGACGCCCCACGACACCACCGGCGGCCGCACGCCGATGCCGAGGTACGCCAGCGTCGCCTCGGCTCCGATGGCCGCGCCGAGCGCAATCGTCGCGTACACGAGCACTGGCGCGAGCGTGTTCGGCAGCAGGTGCCGGAACACGATCCGCGGTGTGCTCGCGCCGAGCGCACGGGCCGCCTTCACGTAGTCCAACTGCTTGGCCACCAGCGTCGCGGACCGCATGATGCGCATCGCTACCGGCCAGGTCAGCACCGCGATCGAGCAGACCACCTGCACGATGATGGTGACCTGCCCTGGATTCGTGCCGGGTGCGTTGAACGTGGTGAGGATGACGATCGCGCCAAGCACGAACGGCAGCCCGGCGAAGATGTCGCCGAGCCGGGAGAGCAGGCTGTCGACGATCCGGCCGTAGTAGCCCGCGACAATGCCGACCAACGATCCGAAAAGGACGGTCAGCAGTGTCGCGAAAACACCGACCAGCAACGAAGCCCTGGCCCCGTAGATGGTCCGCGCGTAGACGTCGTAGCCCTGGTTGTCATAACCGAACCAGGCGTCCGCAGACGGGCCTTCGTTGGCGTGCGTCAGGTCGCTGTATCCGGCGGGGCGGTGCGAGAACAGTCCCGGCGCGATCGCGATCAGCACGATCAGCACGATGATCAACGCGGAGATCACGAACGTCGGCTTGCGGCGCAGCTGCCGCCACGCGTCGCCCCACAGACTGCGCGGCTTCTTCGGGCCGGCGTCGGCCGAGCTGTCCACATGCGACAGCTGTGCCGCGTCGACCCCTCCGCCGCCGACGAGATTCGGGTCAGTCATAACGGATCCTCGGGTCGAGAACGGCGTAAAGCAGGTCGACGATCAGGCTCATCAGCAGATACACCAGCACCAGCAGCACGACGACGCCGACGACGGTCGCGCTTTCCCGGTTCTGGAGGCCGCGGAAGATCAACCCGCCGAGACCGTTGATGTTGAACACGCCCTCGGTCACGATCGCACCGCCCATCAGTGCGCCGAGGTCGGTGCCGAGGAAGGTCAGCACCGGGATCACCGAGTTGCGCAGCAAATGAATGCCGATGACGCGGCTGTTGGGCTGTCCCTTGGCGATGGCGGTGCGGATGTAGTCGGCGTGCCGGTTCTCCGCGATCGACGTTCTCGTCAGCCGGGCGACATAAGCCATCGAGAGGCTGCCGAGCGCGATGCCCGGCACGATCAACTCGCCGAAGCCCGGATCGTCCGAGACGCTGGCGTCGATGATGCCCAGGTTCACGCCGAGCACGATCTGCAGCACGATCGCGGTGACGAACACCGGCAGCGAGATCAGGAACGTGGTCGAGACCAGCACCAGGTTGTCGAGGAAACCCTTGCCGCGCAAGCCGGTCAGCACGCCGGCGCTCAGGCCGATGACCGCTTCGATGAGCACCGCGACGACCGCGAGGCGCAGCGTGATCGGGTAGGAGGTGGAGATCAGTTCGCCGACCGAGGAGCCGTTGAACGTCTCGCCCCAGTCGCCGGTGAACAGGCTCCCGAGGTATTTGAAGTACTGGACGATCAGGTTGTCGTTGAGGTGGAACTTCTCGGTCATCAGGTCGATATAGGCCTGTGGGCAGGCTTGCTGACCGCATTTTCCGGAGAACGGGTCCCCGGGTACGGCCCACACCAGTGCGTAGATCAGGAAAGTGGTGCCGAAGAACACCGGGATCAACTGGAGCAGGCGACGCAAGACGTAGCGAATCATGCGTAGTTCCTAAGAGTGCGCGCCGGGCTCGTGAGTGCCTACGCCGGTTCTGACCGGCATAAACACTCACGAGCCGCGTGGTGGGAACGGACGAGTCAGCGCGTCACTTCTTGAGGACCTCGACCGACGAGTAGTCCGCGCGGCGGCGGAAGTCGAGGACCACGGTCTTGGTGTGCTTCGACTTGGCCGCGACGCCCTTCTCGTCCCATACCGGGATCGAGGGCAGGTCCTTCGCGACCAGGTCCTCGGCCTGCTGGTACAGCTTGACCGCGGCGTCCTTGTCCGCCGTCGAGTCGGCCTGCTTCAGCAGAGCGTCGACCTGCGGGTTGGAGTACGTCGAGTCGTTCGCCGAGGCCCCGGTCCGGTAAAGCGGGTTGAGGAAGTCCTCAATGGAGGGATAGTCCGCCGACCAGTCGGAACGGCCCATGCCGGTCAGCTTGTGCCCGGTCACGATGCTGCGCCACTGGCCGAAGTCGGTCGCCGGAACGAAATCGCATTCGACGCCGAGCGTGTTCTTGATGCTGTTGCACGCGGCCACCAGCGGTTCCTTGCGGCCGCCGTCGGCGTTCGAGGCGATGGTGAGCTTGCCCTTGAACCCGGACTTCGCGAACAGTTCCTTCGCCTTCGCCGGGTCGAACTTGCAGTACTCGCCGCACACGCCCGGCCGGAAGCCCGGAATGCCCTGCGAGACATAGCCGTCCGCCGGGACGTAGGTGTCGTGCATGACCGTCTTGGTGATCTGCGCGCGGTCGATCGCCATCGAGATCGCCCGGCGCAGGTCGAGGTTGTTGTAGCCGGGCACGTAGTACGGCACCGCGATCGTGCTGATGCCGAGCAGGTGCCCGGTGACCAGGTTGTCCTTGAGATCGGTCTTGTACTTGTCCGCGGTGAGCGCGGACGGCGGCAGCGTCTCGATGAAGTCGAGTTTGTTGCTCAGCAGGTCCTGGTAGGCGGTTTCCTGGCTGGCGTAGATCTTGACGTCGAGGTCCTTGAACTTGACCTTGTCCGGGCCCGGGTAGTCCTCGAACCGGGTCAGCTTGATGTCGACGTTCGGCGTGCGGCTGACGAACTTCATCGGGCCGTTGCCGATCGGGTGCTTCGCGAAGGCGGCGGGGTCCTTGAAGAAGGAGTCCGGCAGCGGCGCGAACGCGGTGTAGCCGATCTTGGTGGTGAACACGGAGAACGGCGCGTCCAGGGTCACCTGGAACTCGTAGTCGCCCTTGACCGCCAGGCCGGACATCTTGTCCTTGGCCGGCTTCGCCGCCTTGTCGGCCGGGTGGACGTCGGAGTAGCCCGCGATGTTCTCGAAGAACGTGCTGTTGATCTGGCCGTTCGCCGAGTTGGCCCCGTAGTTCCAGGCGTCGACGAAGTTCTTCGCCTTGACCTCGGTTCCGTCGTGGAACTTCCAGCCGTGCTTGATCTTGATGTCGAAGACCTTGGAATCGGTCGTGGTGATCGACTCCGCCATCAAGTTGTACGGTTCGCCGCTGTCGCCCTTGTACGCGACGAGGCCGGAGAACATCGGGTCGACGGCCTTGGAACCGCCGAGTTCGTTGGTGTTCGTGGGAATCAGCGTGTTCTGCGGTTCCGTGCCGTAGACCGTGAAGGTCCCGTTCGGATCCGCTTCTCCCGACGACCCGCTGCTGGATCCGCCGCCCCCACAGGCGGTCAGGAGCAGTGACAAGGTTGTCACGACTGCGGCCGCGCTCCAGAGCCTGGATGAACCCCGCATGTCCCCTCCGTTTCTCGCGTCCGAATAGCGAGATGGAGGCTAGCGGGATCAGCGCTTCGTAACCGGATCACCGGGTTGCACCTGAATAACGACACCGATCATCACCCGGTCAGCTCACAACTAACTGCGCTTGATGACTTTCGGTGGCTTTGGTACGAGTGCGCGCGCCTGGTGACCTCGCCGCTGCGGAGCGTTCAGGCGAGCGACAAAGCGATGCCGTCCAGGATGTCGTGCTCGCTGACCACCAGCTGGTCCGGACCACCGCGCGCGGCGAGTTCCTCGGCGAGCACCTGGACGATGACCGCGCCGCCGCCGATCACGTCGACCCGGCCGGGGTGGATCACCGGGTTTTCGGCACGGGTCGCGCGGTCGGCCGCGAGGAGCTGTCCGGCGAGCTGGTCGATCTCGCCGTGCGACAGCTTCGACAGGTGCACGCGCTCGGGGTCGTACTCGGGCAAGCCAAGCGAAACCGCTGACAACGTGGTCACGGTGCCGGCGACGCCGATCCAGGTGCGAGCCTTCGCGACGTCCACGAGATCGAACGCCTCGGCGAGGATGCCGCGGGCCAGTTCGCGGGCGGCAGCGATCTCGTCGGCGGTCGGCGGGTCGCCCTTCAGCGCGCGCTCGGTGATCCGGACGCAGCCGATGTCGACGGATTTCGCGGCGATCACCTCGGCCTCGCGGCCGTTCCAGGTGCCGAGGACGAGTTCGGTGGAGCCGCCGCCGACGTCGACGACCACGAACGGCCCGTCGTCCGGGTCCTGCTCGCCGACCGCGCCGGTGAAGGAGAGCCGGGCTTCCTCGTCGCCGCTGATCACCTCGGCCTCGACGCCGAGCGTTTCGCGGGTCATCGTGAAGAACTCGTCGCGGTTGCTCGCGTCGCGGGTCGCGGAGGTGGCGACCATGCGCACCTTCTCGACGCCCTTGCGCCGCGCGGCGACGGTGTAGTCCGCGAGCGCGGCGCGGGTGCGTTCGAGCGCTTCCGGCGCGAGCCTGCCGGTGGCGTCGACACCCTGGCCGAGCCGCACGATGCGCATCTCGCGATGCAGGTCGCGCAGGTCGACCGTGCCGTCGTGGCGCGGCGTCAACTCGGCGACGAGCAGACGGATGGAGTTGGTCCCACAGTCGATCGCAGCTACCCGAGGCATGGCTCTGACTTTACTTGGTCTCCGGCGCTTCGCAGGCGAGGCGGGCATAGGCGGGCCCTATGCCCCCTCGCCGCCATTTGGTCTTTGCCTTTCCCTCTTTTCCGGGCCTACGGTTGACGTGTTCGCCGCATTTCGCTTCGCGGCGGTTTATTCTCCTTTATCGAGAGGTTTATTGGCATGCCCGATTACGGGATAGCGGGAAAACGCGCGGTGGTCACCGGTGGTTCCCGCGGAATCGGCGCGGCAATCGTGGCACAATTGCTTGCCGCGGGCGCGACCGTGCTCACCACCGCCCGGTCAGCCGCCCCGGCGCCCAAGGGAGCGTCCTTCGTCGAGGCCGACATCCGCACCCAAGCCGGAGCCCAGACGGTCGCCTCCGCCGCACAGGAGATCCTCGGCGGCGTCGACCTGCTGGTCCACAACGCGGGCGGCGCGCGTCCGCACCCCAGCGGCCTGGCCATCCCCGACGACGAATGGCAGGACGCGCTGTCGGTGAACCTGCTGGCCGCGGTCCGGCTGGACGCGCTGCTGGCCCCGGGCATGCGAGACCGCCGATCGGGCGCGATCGTGCACGTCTCCACCGCCGCGATCCGTCCGCCGTTCCCGCCGTTCCTGCACTACGTGGCGGCGAAAACAGCACTGGAGGCGTACAGCCACGGCCTGGCCGCCGAGCTGGCCCCGTCCGGCGTCCGCGTCAACACCGTGTCCCCCGGCCGGACCGCCACTCCCGGCGGCTTGGCGACGCGAGAGCAGTGGGCGAGCCTGTCGTCCGGCTCCGCTCTTCCCGATGTCCCGCTTGGCCGCGACGGCGAGCCCGGCGACATCGCCAACGCGGTGTTGTTCCTGCTGTCCGACCAGGCGAACTGGCTGACCGGAAGCGGCCTGGCCGTCGATGGAGGCGAATACCCGCGATGAATGTTTATCAGGGCAAAACCGCAGTCATTACCGGCGGCAGCACCGGAATGGGTTTCGCCACCGCGAAATTGTTCGCCGACGGCGGAGCGCGGGTAATCATCACCGGCCGTTCCCCATCCCGGCTGGACGCGGCTTTAGCCCAGCTCGGCGACGATGCGCTAGCTATCCGAGGCGACGTGGCGTTGCTCTCCGACCTGGACGCGCTGGCCGCCCAGGTACCCGGTCCGATCGACGCCTTGTTCGTCAACGCCGGGATGGCCCGGACAGCACCGTTCGAGTCGGTCACCGAGGAGCAGTTCGACGCGGACTTCGCGGTCAACGTCAAGGGCGCGTACTTCACCGTGCAGAAGCTCGCGCCGCTGCTGCGCCCCGGAGCGGGCGTCGTGCTGACCACCTCGACCGCGAACGTCATGGGCCTGCCGGAGACCAGCGTCTACTCGGCAGGCAAGGCCGCGCTGCGTTCGATGGCCCGCACACTCGCCGCCGAACTGCTCCCGCGCGGCATCCGGGTCAACGCGATCAGCCCCGGCCCTGTCGACACCGAGATCCTCGAAGCCGGAATGCCTGCCGCGGAAGCCGCGCAGTTCAAAGCCGCGCGAGCCGCCGCCAACCCCATGAAACGGCTGGGCACTCCCGAAGAGATCGCCCGCGCCGTCGCCTTCCTGGCCTTCGACGCCACCTTCACGACCGGCATCGAACTGGTCGTCGACGGCGGCGACACGCAACTCTGAGATTTCAGGCGGCCGGAGACACCGGCTGGTACCAGGTCTCGTGCCGCAGAAACTCGAGCAACGCCATCTCCGCGGGCCCCGCCCCGGGCCGGACCGCCGCGACGACGGGCTGGGAGACGACCGGAAACACCGGCCGGACGAGGTGCTCATGTCCTTCCGGCACCGCCGACGCCGGAACGAGCGTCGCTCCCAGCCCGTGCGCGGCCCACCGCACCGCCGTCGAGGTCTGCGACACCCGCGCGACCGCTGTCGGCTTCAACCCGTTGTCGCGCAACACTTCGGTCAGGAACCCGTCGAGCGCGCTGGCCGGATCGAACCTGATCCACTGCTCTTCTTCCAGCTCCCGCAACGCGATCCGGTCCTTCTTGAGCAACCGGTGTTTGGCACCGAGGACGACCACGAACTCCTCGTCGCCGAGGTGATGCCCCTCGTACAACCCTTCATCACACGCCGAGCCGAGCAACGCGAGATCCAACACCCCGCGCCGGGCAAGCTGCTCCAGCTCAGCCGGATTCGGCTCCTCGAACACGGTCACCGCCAGCTTCGGATACCTCCGTCGCAACGCAGCCAGCGCACCCGGCAACTGCCGAGTCCCCAACCCCATCTGCGCCGCGACGAGCAACTCGCCGACCAGCTCGTCCGCCCCCGCCCGCGCGGTCGCCCGCGCCCGCCGTGCTGCCCGCACCGCGACCTCAGCGTCCCGGAGAAACGCCCGCCCGACGACGGTGGGCACAAGCCCGGTGGGCGTACGGGAGAAGAGCTGCACGCCGAGTTCCCGCTCAAGCCCCCGGATCTGCTGCGAAACTGACGGCTGAGCGACGTGAAGCACTTCCGCCGCAGCGGTCACCGACCCCGCCTCGGCGACCGCCAAGGCGTATTCGAACTGACGAAGACTCATCGTCTCCCCTGCGGTGTGGCGAGGTTTGTAATGGTGTAATCAAGGTTACCTCTTGTCAGCCAGAAGCCGCGGTACTGCTCGATGAGTTGTTGCTCGACGACGAGGTGCAGGTCGAAGTCGTCGACGTCGGTGCCGAGGTCGGCGTGATCGAGGTACTGGATCCGCACGTCGGACTGCTGGACTCGGTGCTCGGCTCTCCCGTCGTACTGCCCGGAGGAGACCCGGTCGGGCTGGTTTGCGGCGGCAGCCCAGTAGGCGTCGTCGACGGACCACCCGTAGCGACCGGCGGCAACGACGACTCAGTAGTCCTCGGCCGCTCCCCCGGATTCGCGGGCGGCGCGGAACTGGCCGTCGTCGGCCCGACGGGAACCGGACTGTCCGGCACCTGCGCGACGCCCTTCCGGTAAGCCTCGGCCCAGAGAATGACCGTGGTGACGTAAGCGTCGGAGTTGTTGTAGCGGTAGATCGCAGTCCGCAACTGGTCCGGATTGGCCAGGTCGAGCCCGCCGGAGCAGAGGTAGCGTGCCGCCGCGAGCGAGGCGTCGAAGAGATTGCCCGGGTCGGCCTTGCCGTCACCGTTGCCGTCCGCCGCGTAGGACCGCCAGGTCGCCGGGATGAACTGGAACGGCCCCACCGCGCGATCCCACACCGGGTCCTGGTCGAGGACGCCGTGATCAGTGTCCGGAATCGCCGCGTACGGACCTGTGCCATTGAGCTGAGGCCCGAGAATCGGCTGGAGCGTGGTCCCAGCAGCGTCGACATATCCGCCTCGGGCGTGATTCGACTCGATTCGCCCGATGCTCGCGACGAGCGCCCAGTCGATATGACACCCCGGCTGCTCTTTCCCCAACACCTCCGCCGCATGCCGATACGCGGCAAGCGCAGTAGCCGGAATCCCGAGCGGCCCGTCCGGAAGGTCGTACGCAGGCAGCGGAACCGGTGCCGGCGCATCCGGCAACCGCCCGTCGACGGCGACGCCGCGGATGCCCGGGTCGTACCCCTGATCAGGCATAACGTCCGCCGAGTGCACCACCGGCATCCGCCCGGCCCAGCCGACGACCACGCCCGCGCCGACCGTCGCCGGAAGCACCCCCAGAACCCCGGCGAGCACCGCGACCACCGTCCGATGCCGGGAAGCCACCCGCCTCGCCCGATAACGGCCCCGTCGAGCCCGCACCCGCACCCGGCCGATCAACCGCGCCTTATCCGGCGGTGGCCCGATGAGCGCTGGGGTTCTCTTGGTTTCGGCCGTTGTGGCAGCCACGCCCGCCTGCACGACGGTCTCTTCGGCGGCTACTTCGCTGCTGCTCTTGCCACCTGCACCGTCGGCAACCGCTTCACCAGCTACCTCACCGCCGCTGCTGTCGTTATCCGGATCGCCGACAACCGCTTCATCCGCTACTTCGCCGCCGTGGCCTGCGCCACCGACACCGGCGACATCCGCTACTTCACCGCCGTCGCCAGCGCCACCCACACCGGCGACAACCGCTCCACCCGCAACCTCGCCGCCAGTGCCCGCGCCACCCACACCGGCGACAGCCACGCCACCCGCAACCTCACCGCCGTCGCCCGCGCCACCGACACCGGCTGCAACCGCTCCACCAACGACCTCGCCGCCATCGCCCGCGCCACCCACATCGGCGACAACCGCTCCACCCGCAACCTCACAGCCACTGCCTGCATCGTCTGCATCCGCTCCGCCCGCAACCTCATCCCCGCCCGCAGCGCCAGCAACTGCTTCACCCGCAACCTCGCCAGCCGACTCGCGACCAGCGGCCTCGTCACCAAGGCTGCGTCCGCCAACCGCCTCGCCACCGGCAACACCGTCGCCAACCGAGTCGGCACAAGCAGCTTCGTCTCCAGCGCCAGCACTCACCGAGTCATCGGCAACCCACTCGACCGCACCGTCCGGAACCGGCTCGACCCGACTGTCCGCAGCAGAAGACGCCTCAGCACGCACCGACCGCCGGGATCTGCGTGGCACCCGCACTTTCCGCCCCTCCCCGGCGCGCCCAGCGGTGCACCCAGGCTCGCCTGCTCGGTGTGAAGCTCCGGTGCACGCCGCGAAGCATTCCCGCCCAGGCGGACACCAGCCCCTGCTGTGCCTATCCGCGCCCGAGACCGGAGCGTTACCCGGCGCAGTCGCCCGTCGGCCAGCCCTGTTCGCGGACCCAGGCGAGGGTCTCGTCACCGAACGGGTTCACCCCTGGTCCGGCCGCGAGCGTGTGCGCGAGATGGACGTGCAGGCATTTCACCCGCCCGGGCATCCCGCCCGCGGTCACCTGTGTGCCGAGCGACTCGATGGCATCCCGCTCAGCGAGGTACGTCTCGTGCGTGCGCTGGTAGGTCGCCGCGAGTTCCGGGTCGGTGGTGAGCCGTTCGGTCATCTCCCTCATCACGCCGGACGCTTCCAGCGTGCCCACCATCGACGTCAACCGAGGGCAGGTCAAGTAATACAACGTCGGGAACGGCGTTCCGTTCTCCAACCGCGGACTGGTCTGGACCACCGAGGGATGCCCGCTGGGACACCGCGCGGCCACCGCCCGCAAGGCCCGTGGCGGACGTCCAAGCTGCTGCGCGATGACCTCCCGGTCGACATCGGTGACGGGCTCGAATCGGGGTGTCTCCGTGCTGCTGTTCACGCTCTCCAGGCTAATGCCGCCACCCGCCGGCCCCCTCGCGACCTCCGCCGAAACGGCCGAGTTGTCCACAACCGGCACACCGTGTGGACAACTCGCCCCATCCGCCTCCGCCGCCCTTCCGATGTGGTTAGCGTGGAAGGCAGTCGAAGCTTCGCCACCAAATCAAGCCACCGGGAAGGAAGGTCAACGAAGAACTCTGATCGAGGGATCTGAATTCCAAGCACCGCGCAGATCTGTGACCGTCCGGCTCAGTGACCGTCCGGCCCCGGGAACTACCGGAGCCAGCAACCGAAAGGAGCGTGCCCAAGGACCCGACCGCGCTCAGCATCGAGCGCCAACCGGCTGCCCGCTGGGCGGGGGAAACCTCCGGCCGAGACGTCACCCAGCCAACAATCCGGTCGTGCCAGCCCCTTGACCAGCCAGCGATCTCGGCGGCAACCCGCCCGCCCGGAACCGCACCCGGCGAGCCATCCGGTCCAGCAAGCTCAGCCAGCCGAGCGTCCAGCCTGACCCAGCCAACAGCACGCTCCGCGTGCGAGACTCCCGCCAAACCAGAAGACCGCCAGCCAGCGCGGCTTCGCCCGGCCAGCGCCCCTACCCAGCCGTCAAACCCACCAGGCCAGTGCAACCCCGCTCGGCCATGCAACCCCGCTCGGCCATGCAACCCCGCTCGGCCATGCAACCCCGCTCGGCCAGAGCAACCCCGCCCAACCCAGGAACTTCAGCCCCCGGAAACCTGCGCCCACAGGTTCTCGTACCAAGGCGCCTGCGGAGCAGGCTGCTGCCCAGGCTGGGCAGCTGCCTGCGAACCGGGCTGGCCCTCCGGCAGCTGGACCATCCACGGGGTCTCGCCTGGTTTCACGTACCGGAGCCTGCGGCGGGCTTCCGCCTCGATCTGGGCCGGGTCGCTCAGCTGGGCTTTGCGGTCGCGCAGCTGGGCGACCTCGTGCTGAAGCTGGGCGAGCTGCGCTTCCTGGTCCCGGACCTCGGAGCGCTGGGAAAGATAGGTGCGCAACGGGACCGCGACGGTGAACGCCAGTGCGCACACCACGATCGCCACCACGGCGGCGCGCCGGGTGGTCGACATGCCGAGCACTTTGGCCGCACCGGAGGCGCGTTTCGCCGCGAGGCCGCGGCGCAGCCGGGCCCTCGTCGTCTCCGTCGTGCCCGCGCCGGTGCGGCGCCGGGCCGACGCGGGACGGCGGGCCCTGCTGGACCCGCTTCCCGCTGCCCGGCCGCCGCGGCGGCTGCGCGCCCTCCCCCGGTCGGCCATGTGCCCCTCAGGCCTCCGAGCTGAACCGCGGGAAGGCGAGGTCGCCGGCGTAGCGCGCGGCGTCCGCGAGGGTTTCCTCGATGCGCAGAAGCTGGTTGTACTTCGCGATCCGCTCGCCGCGGGCCGGGGCGCCGGTCTTGATCTGGCCGACGCCGGTGGCGACCGCGAGGTCGGCGATGAAGGTGTCCTCGGTCTCGCCGGACCGGTGGCTCATCATCGACTTGTAGCCGTACGACGTGGCCAGCGACACCGCGTCCAGCGTCTCCGACAGCGTGCCGATCTGGTTGACCTTCACCAGCAGCGCGTTCGCCGCGCGGCGGGTGATGCCCTCTTCGAGCCGGTCCGGGTTGGTGACGAACAGGTCGTCGCCGACGAGCTGGACCTTGTCGCCGATCTCGGAGGTCAGCTGGACCCAGCCGTCCCAGTCGTCCTCGCTCAGCGGGTCCTCGATGGAGACCAGCGGATAGTCGCGCAGCAGTTCGCCGTAGTACGCGGACATCTGCTCCGCGCTGCGCTTCGAACCCTCGAAGGTGTAGGCGCCGTCGGAGTAGAACTCGGTCGCGGCGACGTCCAGCGCGAGGGCGACGTCACGGCCCGGCACGTAGCCGGCCTTCTCGATCGCGGCGAGGATCAGGTCGAGCGCCTCGCGGTTATTGGCGAGGCTCGGCGCGAAACCGCCCTCGTCGCCGAGGCCGGTGGCCAGGCCGCGGCCCTTCAGCACGGACTTCAGCGCGTGATACACCTCGGTGCCCCAGCGCAGCGCCTCGCGGAACGACTCCGCGCCGATCGGCGCGATCATGAATTCCTGGATGTCGACGTCGGTGTCGGCGTGCGCACCGCCGTTGAGGATGTTCAGCATCGGGACCGGCAGCACGTGCGCGTTCGGCCCGCCCAGGTAGCGGAACAGCTCCAGCTCGGACGATTCCGAGGCGGCCTTCGCGACGGCGAGCGAAACGCCGAGGATCGCGTTCGCGCCCAGCCGGGACTTCGCGGGCGTGCCGTCGAGGTCCACCAGCTTCTGGTCGACGATCCGCTGATCGACCGCGTCGACACCGACCAGGTCCGGGCCGATCTCGTCGAGCACCGCGGCGACCGCGCGCTCCACGCCCTTGCCGTTGTAGCGGCCGGTGTCCCCGTCGCGCAGCTCGACCGCTTCGTGCTCGCCGGTCGATGCCCCGGACGGCACCGCCGCACGGGCCAGGGTGCCGTCGTCGAGCGCCACCTCCACCTCGACGGTCGGGTTCCCGCGCGAATCGAGAATCTCGCGCGCGCCTACCTGCTCGATGAGAGCCACGCTCTGCTCCTTGGTGGGTCGTGCCTGCGGTGACGCCGCCCAGAGTAACCGCCCAGCGGGTTCACCCGTTGGAGGCCAGGCCGGTGCGGGGCCGTTCCGCTGCGTGTTCTCCAGCTCAGCCGGGCACTTCGCCGGCCTCCTCGGCGTTCGGGTCCTCCGGACGGACTTCGCGCCACCCCGACGGCAGCTCGACCTGGTCGGTCACCTGCTGCCAGAACGTCCAGCTGTTGCCGCCGGGATCGGCCACGGTGAAGATCCGCGCACCGTAAGGCTGGTCCTGCGGCGGTTCCGGCGCGGCGTCCTCGCCGAGCGCCGCGGACACGCGCTCGTGCTGTGCGTCGACGTCGGTCACGTACACGACGTTCAACTGCCCAACCGGCCCTTCTACCCCCTTGGCCTCCCAGTATTCGGGACCGACCCCGGCCAGCTGCAGGCGAGCGTCTCCCGCGCGGAGCGTCGCTTGGAAAACCTCGCCGGACCCATCCTCGAAGCGGACTTCCTCAGTGAAGCCGAACACCCTGGTCAGCCACGCGAGCGCGGCGGTCGCATCGCTGTAGTAGAGGTACGGCGCCAGTCCCACGTAATCGGGTTCCTGATCGCTGCTCATGGCGGAACAGTCCATCACGACTCGTCTGACGGTCGTGCAACGCCCTCCGCGCCGGTATCGTGAGGCGACCATGACGGACGCCGCAGCAGCCCCCGAACCCGACGGCGAATCGCGCTTCCGCAGGTTCCGCAACGCCGAGCATCTGGTCGCGCGGCGACGCCCGCTCGACGCGCTCAAAGAGCTGGAACCCCTGCTCGCCGACGAGCAGGACAAGCCGAGCGTGCAACTGCTCGCCGGGCGCGCGTACTTCCACTCTGCCCAGCTGCGCCGTGCCGAACGCGCGTTCACCCGCGTCCTGGAACTGGACCCGACCGATCACTACGCCCGGTTCGTGCTCGGCCGCACCCTCCAGCGCCTCGGCCGTTTGGCCGAGGCGCTCGCACAACTGCGGATGGCCTCGGCGATGAACCCGGTGCCGGAGTATCTCGAAGCGATCAGCGAGGTCAGGGCGAGGATCACGCTGAGCGACCGCTGAGCCCGCATGTCCTGAACGTGCACCCGCGGAGGCACTCGCGTGCAACCGCCGGATCCTGCACGGCCCCGGCGCGTCTTCTGAAGTGAACAGGGCAGCGGGGAAGCCTGGCCATCCGGCGACCCGGCTCGGCCAGTCGGCCGATCCGGGCAGAGCGGGCGAAGCGCGATCCTTGGTGTCATCACAGAGAGCGATTAGAGGAGGCCGACATGACCGCGCTGACCGTGATCGGAGCGACCGCCGGGCTGCTCGTGCTGGTGCTGATGGCGCTGGCGCCTGCGCTCGTGGAACTGAACGAACGCCACCCGGTCCAGCCGCGCAAGCAGCCCGTGCGCGCCGAGACTCTGCCGCAGAAGCCGGTGCGGGTGAGCGCCGCTCTGCCGACCCACTGACTGCCGATCGCGCCGAGCGGGCCGGGGTTTCGGCCGATTACCGCGCCTGGATCACGATGAAGAACCATCCGCGGCGCGACCGGATCTGAGGCAAGCGGCAGCCACTAGCCGAAGCGGGCAGGACCCGACCGCCGGGCCGGTCAGCACGGGTCGCGGCGCTCAGCTTCCAGCCAAGCCACGGTCAAGCTGCTGGCTGCCGATCAGCGAAGGCCAACCACGACAGCCGGGCTGCCCCTAGCGAACCGAGGCAAGCTCGCCGAGCCGCTACCGATCCACCCAGCGCAGGCCGCAGCACAGGAATCGGCCATGGCGAAGTCCGCCGAATTACCGCTGATCCGCCCAACCGGCTCAGGGCCCCACCCTCACCGCAGCACAGAAACTGGCCGCTGTGAGGTCCGCCGAATTACCGCTGATCCCCCGACCAGCTCAAGGCCCCACCCTCACCCCAGCACAGAAACCGGCCGCCGTGAGGTCCGCCGAATTACCGCTGACCCACCCAACCAGCTCAAGGCCCCACCCTCACCCCAGCACAGAAACCGGCCGCCGTGAAGGCCGCCGAACCGCCACCGACCCACCCAACCAGCTCAAGGCCCCACCCTCACCCCGCATGGGAATCGGCTGCGGCGAACAGAGCCGCCATCGGCCCAGCCAGTCGGCTCAAGGCTCCACGCTCGCCGCCGCATAGGTGTCCGCGGCGGTGAAGACGTCCTGCGCGTAGTTGACCGCCGGGTGGTAGAACAGCATCGCTTTCCACCAGCCCGCCGGAGCGCCGAGGTCGTCGTCGCCGGAGCAGAGGTAGCGGGCGGCCGTGAACGCCGCGTCGTCGAGGTTGCGGGGATCCGCGGCTTTGCCGTCGCCGTTCGCTCGCTGGGCGTGTTTGTGCCAGGCGGCAGGCATGATCCGCAGCGGGCCGACCCGGTGGTCGGCCGTGCGGTCGCCGTCGAGTTTTCCGGCGTCGGTGTCCGGGCCTTCCGCTGGACCGGGGTTCACCGGCAAAGTGCCATCCGGGCCGGGTTGTTCGGTTCCGAAGGCCAGGTTCCCGATCGCCGCGAGCGTCGCCCACGACAGGTGGCACGACGGTTTCTGCCGCTGCATCCACATTTCCGCTCGTCCGTACGCGGCGAGCACTCGTGCGTCCAGGCGCGTCTTTCCGGCGACCCGGGTCGCCCACGCGTCCAGTTCCGCTTGGTCGGACACGAGCGGGCGGTCCGGCGGCGCGGCCAGCCCGACGCGCGGGGCTTCGGAGCCGGGTTGCGGGCGCGGTTCCGCCTTGGTCGGCGCCGGCGGCGGAGCGGCCGCGGCGGGAGCGGCGGGCGGGTTCGGATTCTGGATCCCGATGGTCACCACCAGCACGACCCCGGTCAGCACCAGACCCAGCGCGAACGCGATACGGCTCGGGTAGCGGCGCGGCGGAACCGCCGGAGACGGCGCACTAGTCGGCTG
This sequence comes from Amycolatopsis rubida, assembly GCF_900115345.1. Lineage (GTDB taxonomy): Bacteria > Actinomycetota > Actinomycetes > Mycobacteriales > Pseudonocardiaceae > Amycolatopsis > Amycolatopsis rubida. Next base: position 1,153,159 of record NZ_FOWC01000002.1, read on the forward strand.
AGTGGTATCGGCCACTCGGACAGGTTACTGATGAACCCGCCGGGGGGACGCTGGACTGGGCGAATGGCAAGCGGATGGTTAACTCCCCGACCGAGACGCCCAGGTCACACAATTCGTTACGCGACCCGTCGGCGAGGCCCTGACCTGCGGTTACCCTAACCTAACTGCCAACGGAACGCCGTTTTGCGCATTTTGCCGGGACCGGTCAGCGAACCTTCCTCTGGACTTACAGGCAAGCCTTACCTAAAAACATCAGGTCAGGTAGTCGAAGGAGGACTGAACAGTGGTGTTTTCGAGCGCGCTCATCGGGCTGCGCGAAGGCCTCGAAGCCGCTCTCGTGGTGAGCATCCTGGTCGCCTTCCTGGTCAAAACCGACCGGCGGCACGCGCTGCGGTTCGTGTGGCCCGGCGTCGGCGCGGCTGTGCTGCTTTCGGTCGCGGTCGGCGCGATCCTCACCTACAGCACCGCGCAGCTGAGTTTCGAGCATCAGGAACTGCTCGGCGGAAGTCTTTCCATTGTCGCGGTCGTCTTCGTCACCGCGATGATCTTCTGGATGCGCAAGGCTTCCCGGCACATCGCCGCCGAGTTGCGCGGCAAGATGGAGGACGCGCTCAAGGTCGGTCCGGCGGCGGTGCTGCTGCTGTCGTTCCTGGCGGTGGGCCGCGAAGGGCTCGAAACCGCCGTGTTCTTCTACTCGGCCGTGCAGACCGCGCAGTCCGACACCCTGCAGCCGCTGATCGGGTTCGTGATCGGGATCGCCGCCGCGATCGTGCTCGCTTACCTGCTCTACCGCGGCGCGGTGCGGTTCAACCTGGCGAAGTTCTTCACGATCACCGGCGTGCTGCTGGTGTTCGTCGCCGCCGGCGTCCTCGGCTACGGACTGCACGACCTCCAGGAAGCCGGATTCATCCCCGGACTGACCACGCTCGCCTTCGACGCGTCGAGCACGCTGCCGGAAACCTCCTGGTACGGAGCGCTGCTCAAGGGGATCTTCAACTATTCGCAGCAAACCACCGTGCTGCAAGCGATCGCGTGGGTCGCCTACGTGGCGATCGTGCTGCCGCTGTTTCTCAAGCCCGCCCGCAAGAACAAGACCGAGACGGCTCCAGCCGCCCCGGCCGCCGCCAAGGAGTGACCGTGTCCCAGTTCCGCAAAACCTCGACGGCTGTGCTCGCCGGCCTCGGTGCTCTCGCCGCGCTGACCGCCTGCGACAGCACGAACTCCGCGTCCGGCACTTCCGGCGCGACCTCAGGCGGGCCGATCAAGGTCGAGGCGTCCGACACCGCCTGCTCGGTGTCGGCGACGACCGCGGCGGCGGGCAACTTGACCTTCGAGATCACCAACAAGGGCAGCAAAGTCACCGAGTTCTACCTCTACGCCGAGGGCGACCGGATCATGGGCGAGGTCGAGAACATCGCGCCGGGGCTGAACCGGAGGCTCATCGTCGAGGTCCCGGACGCGGGCAAGTACCAGACCGCGTGCAAACCGGGCATGGTCGGCAACGGCATCCGCGGCGGCTTCACCGTCACCGGCGGCGCGCAGAGCCAGAACAACGCCAATGCGCAGAAAGCCGCCGCCACCAAGAGTTACGCGACCTACGTCGAGAACAACAGCTCGGCGCTGGAGACCGAGACCGCGAAGTTCGTGGCCGCGGTCAAGGCGGGGAAGATCGACGAGGCTAAGGCCGAGTACGCGCGCACCCGCGTGTTCTACGAACGGATCGAGCCGGTCGCGGAGAAGTTCGGGGATCTCGACCCGGCCATCGACGCGCGCGAGGCCGATCTCGAACCCGGTCAGCAGTTCACCGGGTTCCACCGGCTGGAGAAGGACCTGTGGAACACCGGGCTGAAGCCGGACAGCCCGCAGATCGCGGACAAGCTGCTCGCTGACGTGAAGTCGCTCGTCGCCAAGACGAAGACGCTGCAGCTGAGCGCACTGGACCTGGCCAACGGCGCGAAGAGCTTGCTCGACGAAGTCGCCACCGGCAAGATCACCGGCGAGGAGGAGGCCTTCTCGCACACCGACCTGTGGGACTTCCAGTCCAACCTCGACGGTTCCAAGGGCGCGATCGCCGCGCTGCGGCCGGTCATCCAGGAGCGCGACGCCGCTCTGGTGTCCACTTTGGACAAGGAGTTCGCGAACGTGCAGGGGCTGCTGGACAAGACCCGCTCCGGAGACGGTTTCAAGTACTACAACGAGCTCTCCCAGGACCAGATCAAGGCGTTCGCCTCGGCAGTCGACGCGCTGAGCGAGCCGCTCAGCAAGGTCGCGGAGGTCGTGTCGAAGTGACCGAGGAGGGAACGCAGGTTTCCCGCCGGAAGCTGTTCGGGCTGGCCGGCGCGGGGGTCGCGCTGGCGGGCGCGGGCGCGGCGGCCGGGGTCGGCATCGACCGGCTCGGCGGCAGTACCCCCGCATCGGCCGCGGTGTCCACTGTGGACTTTCATGGCGAGCACCAGGCCGGGATCGACACGCCGACGCAGCAGAACCTGCACTTCGCCGCGCTCGACGTGACCACCAAGGACGCCAAGAAGCTCCGCGAACTGCTGCGCACCTGGACGACCGCGGCGCGGCGGATGACCGCGGGCCAGGACGTCGGACCGAACGGTGCGCTCGGCGGGTCCGCGCAGGCCCCGCCGGACGACACCGGCGAGGCGCTCGACCTGCCCCCATCCGACCTGACGCTGACGATCGGCTTCGGCCCCTCGCTCTTCGACGACCGGTTCGGCCTCGCCGCGAAACGTCCACCGCAGCTGATCGATCTGCCCGCGTTCCCGAAGGACAAACTCGACCCGGCCCGCAGCGGCGGCGACCTGTGCATCCAAGCCTGCGCGAACGATCCGCAGGTGGCGGTGCACGCGGTGCGCAACCTGGTGCGGCTCGGCTTCGGCGTCACCGAGGTGCGCTGGTCGCAGCTCGGGTTCGGCCGCAGCTCGTCGACCTCGCGCTCGCAGCAGACGCCGCGCAACCTGTTCGGTTTCAAGGACGGCACCAACAACATCAAGGCCGAGGACACCGACGTGCTCCGCGACCAGGTGTGGGCGCAGGCAGGCGACGGGCAAGCATGGATGGCGGGCGGCACGTACCTGGTCGCCCGCCGGATCCGGATGCACATCGAGACCTGGGACCGCGAAACGCTCGCCGGGCAGGAGCAGATTGTCGGGCGCACCAAGGGAACCGGTGCCCCGCTCGGGCAGACCGGCGAGTTCGACCCGGTCGATCTGCAGGTCGGCGGCGCGGGCGGGACGCCGCTGATCGCCGAGGACGCGCACATCCGGCTGGCCTCGCGCCAGACGCGCAAGGGCGTGCAGATCCTGCGCCGCGGCTACAACTTCGTCGACGGCTCCGACGGAGTCGGGCACCTGGAGGCGGGGCTGTTCTTCCTGGCGTTCAACCGGGACACCCGCACGCAGTACGTCCCGATGCAGCAGGTGCTGTCGTCGAAAGACGCGATGATGGAGTACCTGCAGCACACCGGTTCCGCGCACTTCGCGATTCCGCCAGGCCTCACCCCGACCAGCGACTGGGGTGCCGGGCTCTTCGCCTGACCAGTACAAACCTCCCCGCCCCGCCACTGCGTGGGACCGGTTGCCGGTGCCCGCCGGGCAGGCGACGGTGACCGCGTTCATCCGCGCGAGGTGAGGAGTTCGGTCGTGGTCGCTGTGGCACAGCCGCGGTTCGGGGTGTGGGCGGTCGTCTACGGGTCGTGGGGCCCGTTCGATCATCCCGCCGATCCGGTCGACGCCAGCTGGGAGCGCAACCGGCGGTTGATCGTCGAGGCGGATCGGCTCGGCTTCGATTCGACGCTCATCGCGCAGCACGTGGTGAACCCGTTCGGCGACGAACTGGACCAGCTGGAGACGTGGACGTCCGCCGCGGCGCTCGCCGCGCTCACCGAGCGGATCGAGATCATCGCGGCGATCAAGCCGTATCTCGTGCACCCGGTGGTGCTGGCGAAACAGGCGCTGCAGATCCAGGAGATCAGCGGCGGCCGGTTCGGGCTGAACCTGGTCAACGCCTGGTACAAGCCGGAGCTGGCGCGGGCGGGCATTCCGTTCGCCGAGCACGACGAACGGTACGAGTACGGCCGCGAATGGATCAGCGTCGTGCGCGGGCTGCTGGCCGGTGAGCGGGTTTCGTTCGAGGGCAAGCATTTCCAGGTTGACGGGTACCAGCTGCGGCCCGCTGCTTCGTCGCCGACCGTGTACGTCGGCGGCGAGTCGGACCCGGCGCGAGCGCTGGTCGCGGACAAGGCCGACGTGTGGTTCATCAACGGGCAGCCGAAGGAGAACGTCGCCAAACTGATCGCGGACGTCGCCGCCCGCCCGCGCGCCGGCGCTCCGGTCCGATTTGGACTGTCCGCGTTCGTGGTGGCCCGCGAAACCGACGTCGAAGCGGAAGCAGAGCTGGCGGCGTTGTGGGAACTGGCCGAGGCGGGCAAGGCGCGGTGGGAGGCGCTGGTCGCGGACGCCGATCCGAAGGCGGTGATGTTCCAGACGTTCGCCAAGTACCCGCACATCGGCACGAACGGCGGCACCGCGGCCGGCCTGGTCGGCAGCTACGACACCGTCGCCCAGCGGATCCGCGAGTGGGCTGACCTGGGAATCGAGACGTTTATGCTGCAATTCCAGCCCTTCGAAGCGGAGATGCGGCGGTTCGCCGAGCACGTGCTCCCCCGCGTGCGCTTGACTTCAAGCAAACTTGAACTTGCACAGTAGGTGCATGTTCACCGAAGCGGAACTCACCTACCTGGCCACCCAGCCGCTCGCCCGGATCGCCACCCAGCAGCCGAATGGAACTCTGCAGGTCAGCCCGGTCGCGTTCGCCTGGAACCCGGAGACGCGGACGATCGACGTGACCGGGTACAACCTGACGAAAAGCCGGAAATACCGCAACGTCGAGGCCAACGGCCAGGTCGCCATCGTGATCGACGACCAGCCCTCGACGAGCCCCATGCGCATCCGCTGCTTGGAGATCCGCGGCCGGGCGGAAGCCGTGCCGGACGCCTTCGCATCGGACGGTCACCTCGACGGAGCCGTCATCCGTATTCACCCGCAGCGCATCATCAGCCTCGGCATCGACGATCCCGACCGCGAACCCCTGGAGGTGAAGCCGAACAACCGGAACGTCTGAAGCCGCGCCGGTCCGCAGTCCCGCCCCTGCCCGGGGGAGGGGCGGGACTGCGCCTGGATTGCCGGTCCGCTGGTTCATCTGCGAGCGCCCGCCACCGTGTACACCGCCGTTCCCGCTGCGAACAGCAGCCCGGCCGTCCACCACGCCGCGGCGGAGTCCGCCGTCGCCATCGGCCAAGCCACGACGGCGTAGACCTGACCGACGGCGCTCGGGACGAACATCGCCGTCATCGCCCAGCCCAAGGGCAGCGTCCAGCCGAACTGGCCGCCGAACAGCGCGGCCGCCAGCCCGGTCAGGCCGATGAGCCCGGCCGCGTTGCGGAGGATCCAGCCGGATTCGATCGGACGGTCGACAAAACCTTGTATCGCCAGCATTGCTCCGCCAGCCACCACCCCGATCAGCAGCAGGTGCACGAGCCGCCGGGGCGGCCAGCGGAAGGAGGCCGTGCGGTCCAGATCGATGTCCTGACCGCTGAGGCCCACGCCTGCCACCGCGACCGCGGCACCGAGGGTCAATGTCGCGAAGAGCGTCGTCCAGTTGTCTCCCAGCAGCGGCGGGAGAACGACGGCACAGAGCAACACCGCCGCCAGCGACACCGCGAGGTGGCGCGAACGCGCGTACAGCGCTGTCCACCGCATCAGCGCGCACCTTCCATGAGGACTTTCAGCGGGTCACCAGTGCAGCTCAGCTCCAACTGCCGCGCCGCGGCCATGCGTGCGGTCTGCTCCGCCTCCGGCACCGCTTTGAGGGCCGCCCACGCTGGCCCCGTCCAGGTCCGAAGCTCGGCGTGCGAAGGCGGAGAGTACGAGCCGACCAGCCACTGCGCCATTACCCAGCGCGCGGCGTCCTCCCGGTCGTTTCGCTCACCTCCGTAGGACGCCGCGTGACATTGCGTTGTCCCGGCGCCGCCAAGGAGCGCCATGGTGAGGCTGGGGCCGCTTTTGTCGTAGAACACATAATTGTCCTTCTGCACCAGCACCCGGGACGGATCTCGCGGGCCTGTTTTGTTGTCCCGGTACGGCTCTGTCGATTCTTCTACCCGAGTCGCATGTTGCGGCAGCTTCTCAAGCCGCTGCAGGACTTCCTTTCCTGGACCGGCCACAGTGGACAACCAATCCTCGTGCAATCGCGTCACACACACCGGACCGTCGCAGACAAGAGCGGCTGCCGTTGTGTCCGGAGCGAAGTTGTCCTGCGGTGAGGATGGGAAGAGCGGCAACGCCGCGGCCAATCCGGCTGCCACCGGGAGCAGTGCGAGCGCCCTGGTCCGCGCCGAACTGGCCAGCAGCAGCACGACTCCGGCCGCGGTGAGCCCGAGCAACCAGCTCAGCTGCCCGATCTCGACCGCGGGCTTGGGCAGGTCGAACGGACCGTGCGGCTCCACTTGCCCGATCCCCAGCAGCGCCACCGCGTTCGGTGCCGCTCCGTTCACCCCCGACACTTGCGCGAAGAGCCCACCTGCCAGCGTGAGCACGGCCAGCGCCGGCGCGGTGATCGGATACGGCAGAAGCCGTCCGACGCCGAGCCCGACCGCGACGCCGGCGAGCACGGACAGCACGCCGAGCACCAACTGCATCACCCACGCCGTGGTGAACAATCCGCCGTTCGCCACAACCTGCCCGGCCCCGGCGGCGACGAGCACCAGATAGCCCACCACCGCGGCGAGCCCGAGGGCGAGGCCAAGCGTCCCGGCTCGTTGCCCGGCGGGCCGGGGCGTGGAGCCGAACAGCTCGCCGACTCCCGCGCGGGCGTCCCGCATGCCCTGGATCGCCGCGGCTCCGACGATGATCGGCCACATCAGGACCAGCAGGTAGCGCGGCCACCGCACCGCGGTCAGCCAGGTCTCGTTCCAGGCCGCGGAGCCGTGGCTCCACGGCCCACGCGAGAACAGCAGCAGGCCCAGGCTCACTACGAGCATCGCGACCGGTGCCCAGGGAGCGATGGTGCGCCGGAGTTCGACCCGGAACACGCTCATCACCAGGACCCCTTTCCCTGTGCGTGGCCGAGCAGCGCCGAATAGCCGCGCTCGATCGGGCTGTCGCCGACGTCCGCCTCGTTCCCCGCCGCGGCCAGATCGGCTGGGGTGCCTTGGAAAACCAGCTTCCCGTCGGCGAACAGGACGACGTCCGAGCACGCCGCGGCGACATCTTCGACCAGGTGAGTGGACACGACGACGCACGCGTCCCGGCCGATTTCCTGCAGCAGCTCGCGGAAACGCAGCCGCTGCGCCGGATCGAGTCCGGCAGTGGGTTCGTCGAGCAGCAGGAGCACCGGATCGTTCACGATCGCCTGCGCGATGCCGACCCGGCGGACCATGCCGCCGGACAGTGTCTTCATTTTGTCCTCGGCGCGTTCGGCGAGACCGACCCGCTCGATCGCGCGCTGCACCGCGCCCGGCACCTCGCGCTTGGGCATTTCCTTGAGCCACGCCATGTATTCGACGAACTCGCGGACGGTGAACCGCTTGTAGTACCCGAAGGTCTGCGGCAGATATCCGATCCGGCGGCGCAGGCCGCGCTGGTCGAAGTGCCCCCCGACAGGCTCTCCGAGCAGCGTCAACCTGCCTTCCGTCGGCCGCAGCACCGTGGCCACGGTGCGGATCAAGGTGGTCTTGCCCGCGCCGTTCGGCCCGAGCAGCCCGTGCACGCCCGTGCCGAGCGCGAGGTCGAGGCCGTCGACCGCCATCTTCTTGCGGCTGACCCGCACTTTCAGTCCCTGTGCCTGGATCTCCCAGGCGTAGGTCGCCGGAGCGACCTCGGCGGCTTCCACAGCTCGCATCGGTGTCCCCTCTCGTTTCCGTCAGTGATGCGCAGCAAGCTGCGTAAAGGTGTTCCGGCGAAGCACTACGAACACGGTCGCGACGACGGCGGCCGCCAGCCAGCCCGGCCAGGCGACGTTCTCCAGCAGGACCGAGCCCCCGAACGCGACACTCGGCACCACCAGCGCGCCGAGCCACAGCCCGACCAGGATCGAGGCCGCCCAGGCGACGCCGATGAACGTGCCGAGCGCGAGGGTCCCTGTGGTGAACGCTAGGCACGGCAGTAGCCCGAATCCCATCCGCGCGCCGACCAGCCAGCCGGCGGCCAACAGCACCGCCAGCACCGGTAGGACTACCGCCGTGGTCCGGCGCAGGATCAACTCCAGCCCGGCACGTGGGGTGGCCGCGGTGAGTTCGTACGAGGGATCGAGCCCGCGGGTCCACGCCGCCGCCACCCCGAAGACCGGCAGTACGGGGGAAAGCAGCTGCACGAACGACAGCCCCTCGTGCAGTGACCGGTCGAGGTAGACCGACAGCGCGCCGACGACGAGGACCATCAACAGCCACGGCACCATCACCGGGGTCGCCCAGCAATGCAGCCACGCCGCGGCTCGGCGCGGCATCGGCTGCGGCGCTTGGGCGAGATCCGGCTCCAGCCCGGCCCACACGGTGTCGAGCAGACCGGCCACCTCGGCGGTGGACGAGCCGGCGAGCCGAGCCCGGCACTGCGCGCACTTCTCCAGGTGCCCTTCGATCGCCCATGTCTCGTCCCCCGGCAGTTCGCGACCGGCGACGTAGCCGGCGAGCATCCGGTCGGATACGTGGTTCATGGCTTGACCTCCTTCAGACAGTCCTGGTTTCACGACAACGCCTCCCGCATCGCGATCCGGGCGCGCCGGGCCCGGGTTTTGACCGTGCCTTCGGGCAGGCCGAGCAGGATCGCGGTCTCCCGTACCGACAATCCGTCGAGCGCCATGGCTTGCAGGACCTCACGCAGCTCCGGCGCGAGACTGCGCAAGGCGTCGCCCACCGAATCGCCGACCGTGCCCGCCAGCGCCTCCTCTTCGGCGGCGGGCGCGGACAGCGACTCGTGCACTCCGGGCGGCGGATGCGCGTGATGCGCCCGCCGCCGGTACGCGTCGATGAGCCGCCGCACCGCGATCGTCCACACCCAGCCCACGGCGGAGCCGCCGGCGACGACGCCCGCGAACGAGCCCGCGGCGCGCCACACGGCGAGGTAGGTCTCCTGCATCACCTCCGCGATGATCTGGTCATCGGAGCAGCGGTGCCGCAGGCGTATCGCGAGCCACGGCGACGTGCGGCGGTAAAGCTCTTCGAACGCCGCACGATCACCGCGGGCGGTGCGCCGGAGGAGGTGCTCCTCGTCCGGCTCCCTGGGTGGCTTGTGCTTCACACCCGGCAAGACGCCACCTCCGCGCTTACGGTTCTCTGAGACTAGTGATCTGAGTCACATTTGAGTTAGGGCTGGCGGACGCCATCGTGCCCGGGGATAGCGGCGGCATGGGTGGGACGGGGTGGGTCTCCGTCGTTCGGGTGAGGGTCGTCCAGGTGGAGGGCGCGCGGGAGGCTGGTCAGGGAGCGACGGCGGGAGTGGAAGCCCGGTAGGCACAAGAGCGCAGGCAAGCACAGGTGCGCGGGATACGGGCGAGCAGCGAGAGTGCGGGGCTGAGCGGCTGGCAGGTGCGTGGCTGGGTTCTCGTGAGTGTTGGCACCGGTTAGAACTGGCGCCAACCCAGCCACCCCGCAGAAGAGCAGCCGGCACGGCACGGCACGGCACGGCACGGCACGGCACGGCACGGCACGGCACGGCACGGCACGGCACGG
>NZ_FOWC01000016.1 GCF_900115345.1 Amycolatopsis rubida
CACGAACCTCGCCGCGCCGCGGCGGGCCACGACACGCCCGAACCGGCCCGCGATCCGGGCGAACGCCTCACCCAGCACCGCCCGCCACACCACGGAGTCCACGCTGGCAGCCGCGGCCACCACACGATCTTGAGTTGTCCTCACAAACACCCATGATCGCGTGGCCGCCACGCCTACGTCACCGATCACGAACTACAGCTGGAGTACTAACCGGCATCGGCGCTCACGACGGTCCGGGTTGCCAGCTGGGGTGTTGCTGCTCGGCACGGACCGCAGCGGCTGGGCATGACGAGCCGCGTCGAGTGTCGGTATGCGGAACACCGCCGAAAACCCCACTGTCCGCCGGGTTGTGCGCAGGAATCCGCATCCGCCGCGGCCTTGCCGCGATAGGGAACAATTTCTAGGGCAGGTTCCGCGGCGGAGGGGCGGCTCGATGACGGTCCGAGTCTTGCTGGTCGAGGACGACGCCCTGATCAGCGAAGCGCTTTCCCTCGCGCTCGCCGACCAGGGCTGCACGGTGACGCAAGCCGCGTGCGGCGAGGATGCGCTGGCGATGCTCGAATCGGTGAGCGTGGACGTCGTCCTGCTCGACCTGATGCTGCCCGGCATGGACGGGCTCGCCGTCTGCCGCGAGTTGCGCGTGCGCGGCGACCTGCCGGTCATCGTCATCACCGCACGTGCCGACAGCCAGGACGTCATCGCGGGTCTGGAAGCCGGTGCTGACGACTACGTGACCAAGCCGCTGGTCGCCGGCGAACTGGCGGCCCGCATCCGCGCGCTGTTGCGCCGCGCGGCGCCGGTCCGCCGGTGTTGTCTCCAGGTCGGCGATCTGCTGCTGAGCACGCACGACGAGACCGTCTCTCGCGAAGGCGCCAACATTCGCCTTACCCGTACCGAATTCCGCCTCCTGGCCGAGTTGGCCGCCGCCGAAGGCGAGGTCGTCACCCGGGAGCAGTTGCTGCACCGGATCTGGGGACGCGACTGTTTCGGCGGCACGCGCCTGCTCGATGTCCACATCCGGCGATTGCGGCGCAAAGTCGAGCCGAATCCCGATTGTCCGCGTCTCGTGCTCACCGTCCGGGGGATCGGCTACCGCGCCGAGCCCCGGCCGTGAGCCGCGCTTCCGTGTCCCGGCTTTCCTTGCGCTTCCGGGTTTCCGCCGCGTTCGGGCTCGGCCTGCTGGTGGTGGTCAGCGCACTGTCGGCGGCGACCTGGCAGCTCGCCACCGGCTACCTGCTCACCCAGCGCCAGCAGGGTGCCGACCGCCATTCCCGGATCAACGCGCGGCTGGTCGAGAACGAGGTCCGCGACCGGCCCGCCGGTCTCGGCGAACTGCTGTCCGGCCTCGCCGCCGGACCGAATTCGACGATCCTGGTGTCCCTTCCCGGCGGCTGGCACACCGCGGGCCGCCCGATCGGGCCCGAGGAACTCCCGCCCGGCCTGCTTTCCCGCGCCCGCCCCGGCGCGCCCGCGCACGAACAGTTCACCGCCGACGGAGTTCCGGTCCTCGCGGTCGCGCAACCGCTCGCCCAGACGAACGGCTACTACGTCGAGCTCCATCCGCTGCTCGGGCTCGAACGGACCTTCCGCAACCTGCGCCTGATCCTCGTCGCGGGCACCCTGACGTGCGGGCTGTTCGGCGTCGTCCTCGGCGCGTGGGCGGCGCGGCGCGCGCTCCGTCCGCTCGCCGCGTTCACCGAAACCGCCGCCCGGATCGCCCGCGGCGACCTGCGCGCGCGACTGCCCGAACCGGCCGGACCCGACCTCGCTCCCCTCGCCGCGACGTTCAACGCCACCGCCGACGCCTTGGAACAGCGGGTCCGCCGCGACGCCCGGTTCGCCGCCGACGTCAGTCACGAACTGCGCTCGCCGCTCACCACGATGACGACCGTCGCGGAAGTTCTCGAACGCCGCCGCGACGCCATGCCCGTGCCCGCGCAGAAGGCGCTGCTGCTCTTGCTGGCCGAACTGCACCGGTTCCGCGGCATGGTGCTCGACCTGCTGGAGATCTCGGCCGTCGACCAAGCCGACAACGGCGAGGAACGCGAACTGGTCGATCTGGTCCCGCTCGTCCGCAGCGGCGTCGCGAGCAGCCCCGGCCCACGGCCGGCTCTCGAACTCCCTCCGGAACCCCTGCTGGTAGCCGCGGACCGCCGCCGCCTCGACCGGGTTCTGGCGAACCTGCTCGACAACGCGGCCCGCTACGGCGGCGGTGCGGTCCGCGTGGCCGCGCACGCGTGCGCCGGCGTCGTCCGGTTGGAAGTGGACGACGCCGGCGACGGGGTGCCCGCCGAACTCCGGGAACGCATTTTCGAGCGGTTCTCCCGGGGGGTGCACGCCGGACGGCGGGATCCCGATTCGGGGACCGGCCTCGGATTGGCGATCGTCGCGGACCACGTCTACCGCCACGACGGACGGGTGTGGGCGGAGGGACGGCCGGGCGGCGGGGCACGGTTCGTCGTCGAACTCCCCCAAGCACCCGGGTGACGCTCCAGTACGATCGGCCGCACCGCAGGTGAACGCTGGGACCGGAGCTGACCTCGCCGTCAGGACAATTCGACCAGCAGGGCGGCGAGGCGTTCCGGCGCCGACCGGAACGGCGAGTGCCCGCCGTCGATCTCCCGTACCTCGGCACCGAGAAACTCCTGGGCCAGCGCGGCATTCCGCTCGCTGTCCATCGCATGCTCCTCGCGGCATGACCCGGCACACGGCGCTGCGACAGGTCCGGACCGACCTGCTGGCCCGCCGTGTTCGCGCTGGGTCGCAATCGGCTCACCGTGTCAGCGGCGTCGGCTGGTCCAGATCACGCACCCGGACGCGTCCACGACAGCCCTGGCGAGCGCCTTCTGCACCGGCTCGCGAAGCAGCGCTTCCCCCTGTCCGACCACGCGGTGCCGGGCGCGCGCATCAGGGCAGCGAGCAGGACGAGCGAACTGACCGCTGGGTTGCCAGCGTCCCCGCCCCGCCGCTCATCGAGTGTGCGACGAGGACGGCGTCGGACCAGTCTCGCAGCGCGTCTTCGATCACCGCGACGTACCGCGTCGGGCGTGTCGGACGGCAGGGCCGGGCACACCACCTTCTGACCGCGCGATCAGGTGCTCGCTCACCCGCTCCCGGCACCACGGACCGTGCCAGGCTCCGGGCTCCAGAACGAACGTCTTGAGCTTCTCCGCCCTCATGATGATCACGCTAGTGGCGACCCTGGGGTTCTTTGGTTCTCTGCCCGAACGAACACCGCTCAGTCAGCTACCGCGCCGGACCGCGCTTTCCAGCAGCGCGAGCACCCGTTCGATGTCCTCGCGGTCTGCTTCGCCCAGGTTGGCGAGGAGTGCTTCTTCCCGGTCGAGGTGTCCTTCGAGGACCCGGTCGATGAGCTTGCCGCCCGCGGCGGTCAGTTCGGCGTAGCTGACCCTCCGGTCGCCTCGGTGGTCGCGGCGGCGGATCAGGCCGTCGCGTTCGAGAGCGTCCAGCCGCCCGGTCAGGGCGCCAGAGGTGACTAGCGAGGAGGCCGCCAGCTCGGAGGGCGTCTTCCGATAAGGACGGCCGGCCCGGCGCAGGTTGCACAGGATGTCGAACGCGCCCGGGGTCAGGCCGTACGGGGCCAGGTACTCGCGGAGACCGCCCGCGGCGAGGTCGGCGATCCGCCGGACCCGGCCGAAGATCGCGATCGGCGAGGCGTCCAGGTCCGGGCGCTCCCGCGCCCAGTCCGCCACCACCTGGTCGACCGGGTCCATCGTCATCGGCTCCTTGTTCCGCGGGATGCGGACCGAGCCTATCCGGTGTGCGCGCCCGTCCTGGTCGCCGCGGATTCCTTCCCGGCCGGAGCGCGGCCGCGGAGCAGCACGACCGCACCGAGCAGCGTGAGCAGCTGCGTCGCGGCGAGCAGCGCGTACCCGGCGGCGAACCCGTGGTCGCCGCCCGCGGCGATCGCCACGCCCATCAAGGTGGGAAGCAGCGCGGACACCAGATTGCCGACCCCGTTGATCATGCCGTAGGCGCTGCCCACCGAGCCCGCCGGCGCGTATTGCTGCACCAGGGTCGGAATCGCCGGGCCTTGCAGACCCCAGAACGCGTTGGCGAGGATCAGGGTCGCCGCCGCGAGCCAGCGCGAATCGGCGAAGGTCACCGTCGTCGCGCACAGCGCGGTGCCGACGCTGCCCACGACCAGCACGAGCGGCGCCCGGCGGCCCGGCATCCGGTCGATGAGCCACCCGCCGAGGAATCCGGACCCGAGGCTGACCACGAACGGCAGCGCCGAGAGCGCACTCATCTGCGCCAGCGAGAAATGCCGTGCCTGCAGCAAATACGACGGGAGCCAGGACGTACTGCCCCACAGATAGCCGAGCGTGGCCACCTCGATCAGCAGGATCCAGCCGAGCTTGGGGGTGCGCAGCGCCCCCGCGAACCGCCGCAGCGCCGGTTCCCGGACGGCCGTCCGGCGCCGCGACGCCCGGACGAACACCGCGACCAGCGGCAGCCCGACCACCAGGTTGAGCGCCGCGAGCAGGAGGAACGAGCCGTGCCAGCCGAAGTGCACCAGGGCGAAGGTGATCACCGGGATGCCCAGCGCCGTGCCAAGGGAAACGCCCATCGAGCTGACCGCGTTGGGTTTGCCCCACGCGCCTTCGGCGAAATTGTCCTTGACGTACATGGTCTTCAGCGAGAACAGCGGCCCTTCGCTGGCCCCGAGCAGGAACCGCAGTGTCAGCAGCAGCATCGCGCTCCCGGCGTACGGGGACACGAGAGTGAACAACGCCCAGCACCCGAGGCTGACGAGCAACCCGCGCCGCACCCCGAACACCGCTTCGTACCACGGCGTGATCAGCATGGCCGCGATTCCGTAGCCAGCCAGGAAAAGCGTCATCAGAGCGCCTTGCGCCGCCCGGTCGCCCGCGATCCCGAAGTTCTGCGTGAAATCCGGATCAGTGATCAGCACGGACACGTTGACCCGGTCGATGTAGGAGATCGCCACGACCGCCAGCAGCGCCAGCACGCCCAGCCACGCGGTCATCGGCGCGCCGGGACGCCGGTCTTCCGTCGGCACGGTCACCGCGGTTCCTTTCCGGGCCGGACCATCGCGAGGCGGCCGGCGACCGCGCGGACCCGCCGCGCCGCCAGACCGGCCGCCCCGGCCGGCGGGGTCGCCCGGAAGTATCTTTGTACTAAGATGCTTGTGTCAAGCTATCTCGGCGGAGTCCGCTCCGCGGCCAAGCACGGTGAAGGGCCCCTTGAGGGAATCTGCTTCCCGCGAGGGGCCCTTCACCGACCGTCGCAGGCGTCGAGCGGTCAGCCCCACACCGGTTCGCGCGCCGGAGTCAGCAGGTCACTCACATCGCCGGAAAGGTCCTCGCCAGGCACGCCACGCCGGAACAACCGCCCGGCCGCGCCGCCGTTCGTGGACACTCCGGCCAGTTCGGCCCAGTCGCCGCGCACCCGCAGCCAGGTGCCCTCGCGCAGGCCGAGCACCGGAACGTCGTTGCACTCGTGGAATTCCGCGAGCCGTTTCTCCCGGGTCTCGCCCATGTGCGTGCTGCCCGGGTCGGGATCGACGTAGTGCGGGTTCAGCTGGAACGGCACCAGACCCAGCGAAGTCAGGCTCGGCGGCTCCACGATCGGCATGTCGTTCGTGGTGCGCACGGTGGGCCCGGCGATGTTGGTTCCCGCGCTGGCACCGAGGTACGGCATTCCCTCGGCCACCCTTGCCCGCAACGGTTCCAGCAACTCGCGCCGGTACAGCTCGGCCAGCAGGCGGAACGTATTGCCTCCGCCGGTGAAGACCGCCTCGGCCGAGCGCACCGCGGCGACCGGGTCGTCGGCGGTGTGCAGCCCGCGCACCCGCACCCCGAGCGGCGCCACCGCCGCGGCGATGCGCTCGGTGTAGCCGTCGTGGTCGGCCAGCGCGAACGGCACGAACACCAGCTCGGTGCGCCCGTCCAGCACCTCGGCCACCGCGTCCAGCGCGTGTTCCAGCGGAGCGCGGCCGTGGTTGGTCGAGTTGGACAGCAACAACAAGTCAGTCACGCGATTCTCCTTGGTTCGCCCGCCATTGTTCAGCAAGTCCGCAGCAGCCGGTCCAAGACCCGGACGGAGAACCGCAGCGACTCCAGCGGCACCCGTTCGTCCACGCCGTGGAACAGCCGGTTGTAGGGCAGTTCCGGCGGGACGCGCAGCGCCTTGAACCCGAAGCCGCGGATGCCGAGTCCGGACAGCGCCTTGTTGTCGGTACCGCCCGCGTTGCAGTACGGCGTCGGGTGGCCGTCCGGGTCCTCCGCGGTGATGGCCGCGCACATGGCGTCCACCAGGGGGCCGTCGAAGCCGCTTTCCATCGCGATGTCCCGGTGGATGAACTCGCGGCGCACCGACGGCAGCAGCAGCTCGTCGATGGTGTCCAGCAGCTCCTGCTCGTACCCGGGAAGGAACCGGCCGTCGACCGCGGCGGTGGCCCGGCCGGGAATGACGTTGACCTGGTACCCGCCGGAGATCATGGTCGGGTTCGCCGAGTTGCGCAGGATCACGTTCACCAGCTCGGCCACCCGGCCCATCCGTGCCAGGCTTCCGTCCACATCGGACGGATCGAACGGCACGCCGAGCAGGTCCGCCGCGCGTTCCAGCAGCGCCCGCACCGGTTCGATCAGCCGGACGGGGAACCGGTGCCGCCCGATCCGGGCGAGCGATTCGGCGAGATCGGTGACCGCGTTCTCGTCGTTGGGCGAGGAGCCGTGCCCGGCCCGGCCGGTGGCGGTCAGCCGCAGCCACGCCTGCCCGCGCTGCGCGCACTCGATCGGGTACAGCCGGCTGCCGTTGCCGAGGTCGAACGACACCCCGCCGCCCTCGGTGATCGCT
This sequence comes from Amycolatopsis rubida, assembly GCF_900115345.1. GTDB lineage: Bacteria > Actinomycetota > Actinomycetes > Mycobacteriales > Pseudonocardiaceae > Amycolatopsis > Amycolatopsis rubida. The sequence continues at coordinate 6,844 of NZ_FOWC01000016.1, forward strand.
TCGCCCACGCCGTCGAACAGGTCCGGACGGTTCTCGGCCAGCCAGTGCGAGCCGAACCTGCCGCCGCCCTCCTCGTCGGCGAGGAAGCCGAACACGACGTCCCGCGGCGGCTTCTCCCCGGTGCGGCCGAACTGCCGGGCGAGCGCGAGGATCGCCGCGTCGAAGTCCTTCATGTCGATCGCGCCGCGGCCCCACAGCATGCCGTCGGCGATCTCCCCGGCGAACGGCGGGACGCTCCACTCGCCGGCGTCGGCGGGTACCACGTCCAGATGCCCGTGCAGGAGCAGCGCAGGCCGCGACGCGTCCATTCCGGACAATCGGGCGAACACGCTGGCGCGGCCGGGCGCGCTCTCCACCAGCGTCGGTTCCAGCCCGGCGTCGGAAAGTTTCTCCGCGACGTACTCGGCGGCGGGCCGCTCGGTCGCGCCCGGGTTGGACGTGTCGATCCGGATCAGGTCCCGGCAGAGGTCGACCACCTCGTCCTGTGCGCTCCTCACCGCGCCACCTCCTCCAGTTCCGCCGAGCCCACCGGGCGGATCAGCCCGGCGCGGCCCAGCACCGTGTACAGGATCGCGGCGGTGAGCAGCGAGTTGAGCGCGGGGATGCCCCAGTGCACGAACTCGCCGACGCAGAACGCCGCCGCCCACACCGCGAGCGTGGCGGGCACCCACACCGGCATCGTCGCCGGGACCCGGCCGGCGGCCCTGGTCTCCCGCAGCGGTGTGGAGAGCCTGCGCACCAGGAAGTACTCGGCCACGATGATCCCGCCCACCGGCGGGATCGCGACGCCCAGCACCGACAGGAACGCGGTGAAGTGCTGAAGGAAACCGATCGCGGACAGCACCGTCCCGGCGATGCCGATCACCAGGGTGACGACGCCGCGGTGCAGCGGGCGGCCGAACACGGTCCGCACGAAGTTCACCACGCCCAGCGACGAGCCGTAGAGGTTCCAGTCGTTGATCTTCGCGGTCGCCAGCACCACCACGATCAGCCCGACGAAGCCCGACGTGGACAGCACGATGTGCGTGACGTCCGAACTGCCGACCAGGTGCCCGAGCAGCACGCCGGTCATGCCGACGATGTACTCCGACAACACGATCGACGCGGAACTCTGCAGCAGGACGTGCCAGCCCTTGCGGTTGAACCGGGTCATGTCCGGGGCGACCACGGCACCGGTCATGTAGCCGCCCGCGATGATCGTCGCCGCGGCCGGGATGGAAATCGCCGTCGCGGTCGGCGCGGCCGACATCAGCGCGCCCACCGAATGGTCGGAGAGGGTCGAGATGACGCTCCAGGCGACGAGGCCGAAGAACAGCGGCACCGCGATCTTCGCCAGCCACATCATGTACTTGAAGCCGTAGATCACCAGCAGCGTCAAGACCACGCCGGACACCGCGCACCACAGCCATGGCGGCCCGCCGACGAGGGCGTTCATGCTCTTGCCGAAGATGCCGTTCTGCACGCCGAACCAGCCCACCAGGCTGATCGCGATCACCAGGCTCACCAGTGCGGAGCCGTTGCGGCCGAATCCGGTGAACCGGGTCAGCATGGTCATGGTGAGCCCCTCGCGCTGGCCGGCGAGGCCGATCAGGAAGATCACCACCTCCAGGATCACCGCGCCGAGGGTGAACGCCCAGAAGGCGTCGGAGAACCGCATTCCCACGCCGAGTGTCGCGCCGAGCACGAACTGCGACAACGAGCCGGACTGCGCGAGCCACTGCAGCAGCATGGAGCCGAACCCGTAGCGGGCGTCTTCGGGGACGCGGCGCAGCGAGTAGTCGTCGTTGCCGATCCGCTTCTTGGTGTGTTTCGCGGTTTTCGTCGCGGTGCTCATCCGGCCACCTCCGTACCCAGCGTCTGCAGGTGCGCCATCGAGCCGTAGCGGGCTCGCAGGCTGGCGAATTCCGTCTCGTCGTGGAAATGCAGGGCGCCCGCGCCGAACTGCTTGGCGACCTCGACCGCGTAGCGCGCGGCGGCGGCGATGTCGGTCTCGTGGCTGGCACCGGTCGCGCAGCCCGCCACCGTCGCCGCTGAGGTGATTGCCAGCCCGACGACCGGCGCGTCCGTCGCCGTCGCCGGCTGCAGGATCGAGTTCAGGTGGTAGACGCCGTTGCCGTAGGGCGTGATGTCCTGCGTGGTGATCGGGTAGGTCACCAGCGGCGCACCGGTCACTGCCTCCAGCAGTTCGCCGAGGCCCTCGGAGACCCGCAGGATGTAGCCGCTGCGCACAGTCGGGGAGAGGGCGAGCCCGCGGTGGTTGATCACCCGGTTGCCCTTGGTGGTGTCGATCGACAGCACGGCGGCCATCTCGGCGGACAGCTCGTAGCTGTTCATCGTGGCGATGTCGACCGGCGAGTTCATGAACGGCACCGGGTCGTGCGGCAGGGTCGGCGCGTCCGGGCAGATATGCGTGCCGATCAGCACGTCGCCGGCCAGCACGTCCCCGCGCGCCCGCATGGACAGCAGTTTGGCGGCGGCGGCGAGCGCCGCGGCCGCACCGTCCCCATCGGACACGAACCCGGTCACCTCGGGCCGGGCGCCGACCCCGCCGAGCCGCCCCACCACACCGAGTGTGGGCGCGTCGCCACCCGCGGTGCGGCCACGGCTGCCGGACACGCGCACCCGGACGAAATCGGTCTTCCCGGCAGGGCCGGGCACCGTGGTGATCTCCGCGCCGCTGCCGTCCGCGCCGGCGACGGCGTCGAGGTAGGCGACGACCTCTTTCCCGGTCACCGCCGGGTCGTCGAGGATTTCGAGCAGTTCCAGGACGTGTTTGAGCATGTGGTTCCTCTGGAGAGTGCAAAGCCGCCGGGGATTGGTCCGACCAGATTCCGTCCGGGCGCCCCCACTTGACAAACATTTCCCGTTATTCGCACAATGACCGAATGCCGGATCCGGACGACCGCTCCACCCCGCCCGGCCTGCCGCAGACCGCGGACCGCGCGTTGCAGGTGCTGCTCGCGTTCGACCGCGCCCGCCCGGAATGGGGAGTCACCGCGGTGGCGCGCGAGTTCGGGCTGCACACCTCGATCGCCCAACGGCTCCTGGCCGTGCTGGCCCACCGCGGTTTCCTCGTCCGGGACGACAGCACCCGCAAGTACCGGATCGGCCCGGCCGCCCTCCACCTCGGCCGGTTGTGGGACCGCGCCGGGGCGCTGGACCTGCTCGTGGTCCCGGTCCTGTCCGACCTCGCCGCCCAAACCGGGCACGCCGCCCTGCTGTCCCTGCCCGACGGCGCACACACCCGGTGCGTGCTGGCCGCGGAAGGCGCGGACGGCCGCCTGCGCGGTTACTCGCTGGTCGGCGAGCTGTACCCGGCGCACGCGGGTGCGACCAGCAAGGCGTACTTCGCGTTCCTGCCCGAAGAGGAGCGCGACCGCCTGTTCGCCGACCGCCCGATGGCACGGTTCACCCCGGATACGGTCACCGACCTGGCCGTCCTGCGGGAGCAGCTGGCCGAGGTCGCTCAGCGGGGCTGGGCGTTCACCACCGGTGAGTACGACGCCGGGGTGGCCACGCTCGCGGTGCCGGTGTTCTTGCGTGGGGAGCCGTACGGGAGCTTGTCCGTGGGTTGGTCTTCCTCGCGCTTCGAGCACGATCCGGAGCAGTGGGTGGATGTGCTGCGCCGGGGAGCGGAGTTGATCGAACTGCGGCTTTCCCGGCCGGTTCCCCGGCGGTGAAGACCGGGGCTGCGGGCGCCGCCGCTCGTTGACCCTCGACAGATTCGAGGGCGGCTGGCGGGCGGCACTTCGCCGCCCGCCAGCCGCCTTGCTCAGCTTTCGGCGACCACTCCGCTGAGTTCGTTCGGCACGCCAGGAAGCGTTCCAGTCGCGGTCTTCTCCCCCGTCCCGAGATCGACCGCGTGGACTTCCTTCTTGCCCGGGTCCGTCACATACGCCGTCCCGCCGCGGACGAACAGCGCCGGTCGCGGCTGCTGCCATTCGAGCGGTTCCTGCCAAGCGCCGATGACCGGGATCGTCCGGGTCACCCGGGCCGCGGCCGGGTCGATCACGTGGATTTTGCCGTCGGTGCCCAGCACCAGGCCTTCGCCCCGCGGGCCGCGGGCCAGGGACCGGAAGGTGTAGCTGGTGCCGAGGTCGACGTGTCGCAGGCTGGCCTTCTCGGTGTCGATCAGCGACACCCGCGCCGGCCGCTCCAGTTCCGCGTCCTTGTCGGTTTTGTAGTCTCCCAGCGTGATCGACGAGTGCGGGGAGCCTGCCTGATTGCCGATGCGCCCGTACGCGTCCGGGCTGGTGACCTTGGTGATCGTGCCCGCACGGTAGATCAGTGCGCCGGTCTCGCAGCCGACGACGACGGTCTCGCCCCGCGCGGTCGCTTCGCCGTGCACTCCAGGGCATTGGTCGTTGCGCGCGATCTCCTTGCCGTCCTTGTCCCGCACTGCGATGCCGTTCCGGGCGTCCTCGTTGCCGACCGTGGCGACCAGCTCGCCGTTGGCCAGTTCGACCGCGACGCCGTGATGCGGTTCCGGGGTTTTGTGCTGGGGCGCGGGCGGTTTCCCGGTCCCGAGCGCCGCCGGGTCGAGCACCGTGATCTCGCCGGTGCCGTCGGAGAAGAGGACCGTTTTGCCTGCGTGCCGCACCACGTGTCCTGGTTTCGGGGCGCGGATTTCCGTGTCGGTGAGCGCCGCGCCCGCCGCGTCGAGGAGCCGGAATCCGGTGGCCGTGGAAACGATCAGGTGGCGGTCGTTCCCGGCCGGGTTCAGGCGGTTGAAGCCGGGCAGCGGGAGGTCCTTGACGACCTTCAGGGTTTTCCCGTCCAGCAGGGAGATCCCGCCGTCGTAGGTGATCGCGACCGCGTCGGCGACCATCCGGGGCGCGGCTGCCGGGGGCTGCGGCGCGGAACCGCAGGCGGTCACCACGAGCAGGCTCGATACGGCGAGAGCGGTTCGGTACGGATTGAATGGCATTCATTCTCCTTGGTGGGGATGGGTTTTCCGGTTCAGCCGATCAGGGCGCGGCCAAGCCGTCGACGATCGCGTCGGTATTGGCGCGCATCATGTCCAGGTAGGTCGCCGCGCCTTGCCCGGGTTCGCTGAGGGACTCCGAGAACAGCGACTTCACCCGCACCCGCACGCCCGCCTGGTCGGCGAGCACCCGGGCGAGGCGGTCCGGCTGGGAGGAATCGGCGAAGACGGCCGGGACTCCGGCGGCCCGCACCGCGTCGGCCAGCGACTTCAGGTCCGACGCGCTGGGCGAGGCGAGCGTGGTGCCGCTCGGAATCACCGCGCCGACGACCTCGAAGCCGAACCGCTGGGCCAGGTAGCCGAAAACGTGGTGGTTGGTGACGAGTTTCCGGCGGTGCGGCGGGATTTCCGCGAACCGCCGGCGCATCGTGTCTTCGAGCGCGCCGATTTCTCGCCGGTACCGTTCGGCGTTGGCCCGGATCGCGGTTTCGTCCACTCCGGACACGCGCGCGACGACCTGGTCGGCGATGACCGTCACGGCGGCGCGGACACGGCCGGGGTCGGTCCAGAAATGCGGATCCGGGCCGCCGTGGGCCGCGTAGCTGATCGGATCGACCCGCTCGCCCACCGCCAGCGCGGGGACGCCGCTGCGTTCGGCCGCCTGGACCGTGCGCAGAATGCCTTCCTCCAGCCCGAGTCCGTTGTAGACGATCAGCCCCGCGTGTTCGACTTCCGCCGCCTGCTGGGCGGAAATGCCGAAGGAGTGCGGATCGGCGTTCGGTTTCATCAGCACCGTCACGCCGGCCTGGTCGCCGACGACGCGGCGGGTGATGTCGCCGAGGATGTTCGTGGTCACCACCACCGAACCGGCGCTCGCGCGGGCACCGGAACAGCCGGACACCACCAGAAGCGCGGCGGCGAACAGCGACAGCACGGTCCGGGTTCTGCTCATCGCCCGGTCTCCACGACGTAGCTGGCCTTGCCGGGAACGGTGAGCGTCCGGGCCCGGCGGAGGTGATCGTTGTAGTCGATCTCGTAGATCTCGCCGGAGGCCGGGTTGTTCACGTAGGCGCGGGTCGCATCGACCTGGATCGCCGGGGCGACCGGACCGTTGACCGCGGGAAGCAACGGGACTTGCGCCTGCTGCGCCCCGGTGGCCGGGTCGAAGGCCCGCAGCACGCCGTCTCGGGTGAGCACCAGCAGCGGCGCGTCCTCGCCGACGGCGTTCAGCGCGGCCACCGGTCCGGTCTCGACCCGGGACCACGTCCGGGCCCGGACGTCCAGTGACCACACCGCGTCAGCCCCGGCCGCGGCGGCGAGAGTCGTGCTGCCCGGCCGGTGAGCGAACTTGGTGGCCCGTTCCTCTTTGCGGACCGGCCGCGGATAACGGATCTTCTCCCCCGCGAACGTGCCGTCCTTCTCGGTGACCAGCAACGCGCCGTCCGCACACCCGAAGACGACACCACGCCGGGTGACCGCCGCACCGCTCAGTTCGGGGCACGGCTGCGCGATCTTCGCGACCGGCTTGCCCTGCCGGTCGTGCACTCGCACGCCGTCCGCAACCGAGGCCAGGACGCGTTCGCGATAGGGCACCGCCGCCCCGGCATGCGGACTCCGCGCGATCGTGCCGAGTTCCGCGATCGAGCCCCGGTCCAGCTTCGCCCGGTCCAGCAGCTTGGTGGTTCCGTCCGGAAAGGACAGTGCGGAGACGGCGGGATCGCTGTGAGCGGCCAGCAACCGCTGCCCCGGAGCGGTCCCGGTCTCGCGCACCGCGGCGCGGTAGTAGTGCACGTGGTCGCCGTGGTCGACCATCCAGGCGCCGCTGTCGATGACCCGGACTCCGTCGGCGCGTCCGGTGAGGTACCCGAACCGGCCGTCCCCGGTGATCGCGTGCACTCCCTCGACTGTTCCGACGGGCGTGACTTGCTCGGTGATCAGGTCCAGCACGTGCGCCGCACCAGTCGAGGCGTCGGCGACGACCAGCCTCGACTGTGCTTCGGCGGTCTCCTCCGCTCCCTCGACGTAGCCGTGCGGCGGGGCGGCGGGTTGCTCCGCCGGATCGTGCCCGCAGGCGGCCAGCACCGCGACCGTCGCCAGCACGCCCGCCGCCCGGCGGACAGATGATGTTGTCATACGTCCTCGATTTCAGTTGTCGGACAAAGAATTCCTGCCGCGGACGACGGACAGCAGAGCGGAAAGGAAGAAGAGCGCGATCGCGGCGGCGGCGATGCTGGCTCCCGCGGCGGTGCCCCAGTGCCAGGACACGAGCAGTCCCGCGACCGTGGACAGGATTCCCATGAGCGCGGCGAGCACCATGACCGTCGTGATGCGGCGCGCCCAGAACGTGGCCGCGGCCGCCGGGCCGATCAGCAACCCGAATGCCAGCAAGGTGCCGACGACCCGGAACGACGCGACCACAGTCACGGTCACCAGCGCCAGCAGGAGGGCGTTCGCGAGACCTGGCCGCAACCCCAGCGTCTGGGCCTTGCGCACGTCGAAAGCGACGGCGGCGAACGGGCGATACCCGAGCAGCGAGACCGCGGCGACCAAACCCAGTGCGATCGCCAGGACCAGCAGATCGCCCGCACCGACGGCCAGCACGTCGCCGAAGAGGAACCCGGTGAGGTCGACCGCGAACGACTGCGAATGCGACACGATGATCACGCCGGTGGCGAGCATGCCCACGAACAGCAACCCGATCATCGTGTCCTGCGACAACCGCCGCGACCGGCCGAGCGCGGTCACGCCCCCGGCCATCACCGCGGCACTCAGCACCGCGCCGAGCAGCGGGTTCACTCCCGCCAGCGACGCGATCGCCACCCCGGGCAGCATCCCGTGCGACAGCGCCTCGCCCAGGAAAGCCATCCCCCGCAACACCACCCAGGTGCCCGCCAGCGCGCACATCACCGACACGAGGACCCCGGCGAGGAGCGCGCGCTGCATGAACGACACGTCGAAGGGGGTCAGCAACCAGGTCACGCCGCCACTATAGTGGAAATGGTTTTCATTCTCTTTAAGGGGGCTTTAGTGAACGTCGCCGAACCGGCCGTCACCTTGCGAAACGTCCGCGCGGGCTACGGGCCGCACGAGGTGCTCGGCGGGATCACCGCCGAGGTGCCCGCGGCGCGGAGCACCGCCGTCGTCGGGGCGAACGGGGCAGGGAAGTCGACCCTGCTCAACGTGATCGCCGGGATCCAGCCGATCAGCTCCGGCTCGCTGCACCGCACCGGCCGGCTCCGCGCCGCCTACGCGACCCAGCACAGCGAGGTGTCCGGCGAACTCCCGATCACCGTCCGCGCCACGGTGACCATGGCCCGCTGGGCACACCGCGGCCCGTGGCGCAGGCTCACCGCCCGGGACCGGACGATCGTCGAGGACTGCCTTGAGCAGCTGGACATCGCGGCCATCGCCGACCAGCCGCTGGGCGCCCTCTCCGGCGGACAGCGGCAGCGGACGCTCGTGGCCCAAGCCCTTGCCCAGCAGTCGGATCTGCTGCTGCTCGACGAACCCGCGGCAGGTCTGGACCTGCACGCCCAGACCCTCATCGACGAGGCTCTCGACGCGACCGTTCGCGGCGGGGCGACCGTTGTCCGGATCACCCATGACCTCGCCGTTGCCCGCCGCGCGGCGCACTGCCTGCTGCTGCGCGACGGGCGGTTGCTCGCCGAAGGCCCGCCCTCCGCGGTGCTCAGCCGGGAGCGGGTGGCTGTGGGGTGGGGTTTGCCGGAAGAGTAAGAAACCGGACTTCCCCTGCACCACAGCGAAAGCCCTATATCGATGGCGGCGCTGGCCCTCGGCGGCATAGGATTCCGGCGCGGGGAACGGCATGGAGTAGATCAGCGGCAGATCGCCCGGCTCGGGACCGGGAGGGCGCGGGTTCGAGTCCCGCCTCCATGTCCCTCCCGCCGCGTCTTGGAGTAGTTCAGCAGGCAGAACACCCGGCTGTTCCCCGGGAAGGCGCAGGTTCGAATCCTGCCTCCAAGTCTTGACCACAGGGGGAATCCACATGGGACACACCGCTTCGCCGGGGTACGCCTACGGGCAGCTCGAACGGGCTGTCCGCACCGCCATGTCCGCGAAGGACAGGGCGACGCGCCGGCGTGCGCGGGCGAAAGCCAGCCGGTGGCAGGACGTCCTGACCGGCATGGCCACCGGTTCCCTGCGGATCGGCTCGCGGACCCCGGTCGCGGACACTCCGGCGTGGGTGACCCTCGAAGTCGTGCACGGCGGGTTCGCCACCGGCCGATTCCTGGCCGAGGTCGCGCTTTCCCCCGCCGAGGCCGCGCTGTGCGCCGAAGGGCCGGGCACCACAGAACGCGAACGGCTCAACCTCTGGTACCTCACCGACGCCGGGCTCGCCGCACTGCGCGCCATGCTGGCCACCGAGTCCTATCGGATCGAGGTCCCGGAGGACGCCGCGCTGCCGACCGTGGCGTGGCTGCTGGACCACGGATACGCCGAAGCCGCGCTCGACCTGATCGCCGAGCTGCGGCCGCACCTGCATCGCCTGCGCCTGGCCCCGCTGCCCGGCGCGGCACCGCGACCGGCGGGCGCGCTGGTCCGGCTGAGCACAGTCGGCGAAGTCCGGGAATCACTCCGGTCGGCGAGCACCCCGCCCGCGATCACGGCGATGCTGGAAACGCTGACGGTGTGGCACCCGCTGTTCGACCGGCTGGTCGCGCTGTGGTGCGACACCGTCGAGGGCGAGCCGCCGCGGCTGGACGGAACCGGCGTCGCCGGCGGCTGGCCGTGCCGTACCTGGCCGGCCGACTGGCAGCAGCGTCGCGCCGAGTGGCTCGCGGACTACGCCAGGGCGCGCTTCCGGCACACCGCGTCGACCGCCCACACTCACCCGAAAAGCAACTTCGCCCGGCTGCACCGCGCGCTGCTGGCGTGCGAGCACGACAGCACGGAACTGACCGGCCGGGACGTCGGCTGGATCCGCCGCGCCCTGGCGAACACGATCACCAAGCACGGCGAGCCGGGCTCGGAACCGCGAGCGGCGCTGCGGGCGCTGCAGGCCGCGGTCGCCGCGCGACCCACCCACGCCGAACTCGCCGCCGCGCTGGCCGAGCGGCTGGGCTGCTTCCCGGCCGACGGCGGGCTGCCGTCGATCGAGCCAGTCGCCGAGGACGCGCCGGCCCACTTGGTCGCCAAGGTCGCGCGCGCACTGGAGGCGCCGATCGAGGAACTGGTCGCGCGGAACGTGATCACCTCGGCCGACGTCCTCGCGACGGTCCTGCCGCAGATCGCCGCGCAACTGCTGGCCGCGAACTTCGACAATGAGCAGCTTTCGACGCTGTACGCCCAGACTTACGCGGCCTTCCGCCGCCGACGCGGCCTGCTGCTGCTCGACCTCGAACACCAGGTCCGGATCGAGGAACTGCCCTGGGTCCACGCGATCGACCCGTTGCGAGCGCGGCGTCCGGACGCCACCCGGGCGGCCCGCCACACCCTCGACCAGACAGTGCTGCTGGCGCTCAGCGCGTTCCCGCAAGCGATCCTGCCGAACACGCTGGTGCGCGAACTGGGCGCGCTGGCGAAGCAGGCTGGGCTGCCGATGCCGTTGGTGGAGGAGGTCGCCGCCGACATCTTCATGGGCACGTTCACCGAGAAATGGCGCACGGCAGCAGAACTCACGAGCCGCACGATGGCGGGCACGCTCTACGCCCGCTACTACGACCTGCCGGAGTCCTGGACGTCGGAGCCACCCCCTCGCAAGTTCCGCGCGCTCGCCAACCGCACCGCCGACGACTTCGCCGGCCTGTGCGTGGCCCGAGCCGGCGAAGCCAGGCCGTCGTGGCGGTTCCGCTCGGTCGCCGCGAACGGCACAGTGCTGGAGCAGAGCCAGATTCTCACGACGCAGAACCTGGCAGTCCTGGTGCACACGCTCGATCTGCGGACCCGGCTCCAGGCAGCGGCGCCCGAACTGGCCGCCCAGTCGTTGACCTGGGCGGTGACCCGGCTGGCGACCCGCACCGACCAGCACCACACGGCCCTGCAAGCGGTCAAGAACGCGGCTTACGCCTGGCGGCAGGCGCTGTTCTTCCTGAGCTTCTGCGACCTCGACACTCAGCGCGCGACCGTCCGTCACCTCGCCGAGCAAGCGACGCGAGCGGGCCTGGCCGACCGGTTCGCCCCGGCAGTGAACGGCTTGGCGCACGTCGTGGAAGGCGGCCGGTTCACCCCGGAGGGCCGGACGGACAACGGAACCGGACGGCGTTTCCTCGGCTGGACCACTGGCAAGCATTGGTGTCTGCCAGACGTCCGCCCGACCTCGCGCGTCTAGGAAACGGCGGGGCCGATCTGCCCCAGGCTGACCGCGCCGATGGCAGTGCTGTACTCGCTGCACCCGCTTCCGCACCGGGGACACGGGCCTGGTACCCGCTTCGCCGATTCGGGGGCCGGAAGAACCGGGCGGCTACCGGAGGAACCGGACCAGGGTTTCGGCGAGCTGGTCCGGGTTTTCCTCGGCCATGTGGTGCCCGGACTCGATGCGGCCGGACGAAAGCTCGCCGCTGACCCAGGAACGCCAGACGGCGACCGGGTCACCGTAGAAATCCTCCATGTCGTCCCTGACGGACCAGGCGACGAGGGTCGGACAGGTGATGACGCGCCGCGCCGCCCGGTCCGCCTCGTCATGGGCGCGATCGACAGTCAGCCCGGCGCGATAATCCTCCAGCATGGCCCGCACAGTGGCCGGATTCGTGACCGCGCGGGTCATGTCGCGGCAGTTTTCGTACCCCATGGCGTGCTCGTCGGGGTGGTACCAGGCAAGGGGATCGGCCGTGATCACCCGCTCAGCGTGCGGGGAGGCGCCGAGAAAGAACCAGTGCCACCACGCCGCGGCGAACTTCGCGTCGGCGCGTTCGAGCGCCTCGATGATCGGCACGCTGTCCAGAACACCCAGGCGTGACACCGAATCAGGATGGTCGAGCGCCGTCCGATAAGCGACGTAACTGCCGCGGTCATGGCCCACGACAGCGAATCGGCGGTGCCCGAGACCGCGCATCAGCGCCACGGTGTCGGCTGCCATCGCGCGGTCGCAGTAGACCTCGTGTTCTTCGTCGGGATCGGGTTTGGCCGACCGGCCGTACCCGCGCAAATCGGGGCAGACGACAGCAAACCCTGCCCGCGCAAGCGCCGGAGCGACCCGGTACCAGGTGGTATGCGTCCGAGGATGCCCGTGCAACAACACAACGGGCGGTCCTTCTCCCCCGCTTCGCCCGTGGAGGGTCACTGAATCGCTGACCGGGATGTCCCATTCCGCGAAGGTGTCGAACACGCTGCCACTGTCTCACTGCCGAGCCCCGCCCGCGCGCTGCGGCGGTGCGCTTGTCCGGGCAGGGCGGCAGGTGCTCGCGAATCCATGTTTGACCAGCCGGAAACGGGGCGCCCAGTCCGATGAGAGCGAAGCGCGAAGGCGCGCGAGCTGGACCGCGAACACGCCGACGCCGCCTCCCGAGCCGCCGATGAGCACCGTGTCGCCCGGGCCCGGGTTGACCACCGCCAGCGCTGCGGCCGCCGTGCAGCCCGCAATCGCAAGCGCGGCAGCGGTGCGGTCGTCGACACCGTCCGGGGTGCGGTGCGCCTCGCCGCCCACCGCGATGGTCCCTGCCACGTCCACGACGACGTAGTCAGCGACCGCGCGGGACAGCGCGCCGCCGAACACCCGGTCGCCGACCGCGAACTCGCTCGCTCCGTCGCCGACCTGGTCCACGATCCCGGTCGGTGCCGAACCCGCACGGCAGGCTCAGCCCGAACCGCGCGGCAGTCTCCGCGTCCGAGGTCATGAACCAGTCCATCGGGTTCAGCCCAGCCGCGGCGACCCGTACGCGAATCTGCCCCGGACCAGCCCGCGGCACCGGCACTTCGCGAATTCGCAAGGCCTCCGGCCCGCCGAACGACTCGAACTGAACCGCCCGGCTCGCTTCTTTCCTGCTCACCTGTTCTCCTTGAGCTCAGTAAACGGACTATGCTCCGTTTACTTCCTCGAAGCTAGCACAAGTGGAGCGTGATCCGTTTTGGCTGCCGCGAAGACCCCTCGGGCAGACGCGACCCGCAATCGCCAGCAGCTGCTTGACGTCGCGACCCGGCTGTTCGCCGCAGCCGAGACCGAGCCGTCGATGCGCGCGATCGCGGCCGAGGCCGGAGTCGGCATCGCCACCCTCTACCGGCACTTTCCCACCCGCGAGGCACTGGTCGACGCGGTCTACCAGGACCAGGTCTCGCGCCTCACCGCCGGTGCCGAGGACCTGCTCGCCCACCTCGGTCCGGCAGCCGCGCTGCGCCGCTGGATGGACCTGTTCGGGGACTGGATCGCCACCAAGAACGGAATGCTCGACACGCTGCTCGCGATGGTCGAATCCGGCGAGATCGCCCACGCCCGCACCAGAACCGAACTGCTCGCGGCCATCGACGGCCTCCTCGAAGCCGGCCACGCCAGCGGCGAACTCCGCGGCGATGTCCCCGCCGAAGACATCGCCGCCGCGCTCATCGGCATCTTCACCGTGGCCGGTTCCGCCGAGCACAAAGCGATGGCGGGCCGGCTGCTGGACCTTCTGCTGGACGGGCTCCGGGCTTGCGCCTAGGCCCCCGATTTCCGGCCGGTCGCACTCGCCGCCGCGGGCTCCAGCGCACTCAACACCGACTGGTGCGTGATCCACCCCGTCAGCTCATCCCCGCCGGTCAGCACCGGCAGGCCGGTCCCCGGAGCCTGGGCAAGTGCGTCCAGCGCATCGGCAAGTGTGGAATCGCTCGTCACCAACGGCGGCAACTCGGCGAGATCCCCCACCCGGCCCGTCTGGTCCTCGGCTACTGCTTCGGCGACCGCGCGGGCGGTCGCGCAGCCCTGGTATCGGCCGCCCGCGTCGATGACCGGCAGGATTCCGTGGCCGGACAAGGCGAGCGCGTGCGCAGCCAGGTCCAGCGGCAGGTTCTCGCGCAGCGGCTCCGGCAACGGTTCGGTGACCGCGGAGACTTTCGTGCCCGCCAACCGCCCGGCGGAAGGGTGTTTGTCCAGATCGATGCCCCGGCGGCGGAGCTTCAGCGTGTAAATCGTGTCGCGGCTCAGCGCGCGGCTGATCGCGGTCGCGATCACGATGGCGGTCAGCATCGGGAGGATCACCGTGTACTGGCCGGTCAGCTCGAACAACACGATCACCGCCGTGATCGGAGCCCGCGCCGCGCCCGCGAACGCCGCGCCCATCCCGATCAGCCCGTACACTCCCGGCGACGCGGTCACCGACGGAAACCACGTGTGCAGCGCGATCCCGAACGCCGTCCCGGCCATCGCGCCGATGAACAGCGACGGCGCGAACACCCCGCCCGATCCGCCGATCCCGATCGTCAGGCTGGTCGCCACGATCTTCCCCAGCATCAGCACCAGCAGGAACCCGAACACGTACTTGCCCTCGACCGCGTTCCGCAGCACCGGGTACCCCACCCCGTACATCTGCGGCAGCGCCAGCAGCAGCCCGCCGAGGAAGAGCCCGCCGACGGCCGGGCGCAGCCATTCCGGACCCCGCCACAGCCGGTCGCACAGGTCCTCGATCCAGTACAGCACCCGGGCGAACAGCACCCCGCACGCACCCACCAGCAAACCCAGCGCCACGAACAGCAGATACTCCACCGGGTTCCGCACCGTGAACGGCGGCAAGTCCAGGAACGGCGCGTTCCCCAGCACCGCCCGCCCCACCACGCTCGCTGTCACGCTCGCGAGCACTACCGCCCCGAACGATTCGGCGGCGAAATCCCGCAGGATCAGCTCCATCGCGAAGAACGGACCGGCCAGCGGCGCGTTGAACGTCGCCGCGATCCCGCTCGCCGCCCCGCACGCCACCAGCACCCGCAACCGCGACTCCGGCAACCGCGCCGCCCGCCCCAGCGACGAGCCCAGAGCGGACCCGATCTGCACGATCGGCCCCTCCCGGCCCACCGAACCGCCCGAGCCGATCGTCAACGCCGACGCCAGCGCCTTCACCACGCTCACCTGCACCGGAATCCGCCCGCCCCGCTCCGCCACCGCGTACATCACCTCCGGCACCCCGTGTCCGCGCGCCTCCGGCGCGAACCGGTGCACCAGCGGCCCGTACAGCAACCCCGCCAGCACCGGAGCCAGCAGCAGGAACCACGGACCCAGCGCCGGGAACCACGAATGCGCCGCACGCCCGGCCGCGGAATAGTCCGCGTGCCCGGAAAACACGTGCGTGAACGACGTGATCAACCACCGGAACACCACCGCGCCCAGCCCCGCGCCCGCCCCGATCAGCACCGCCAGCCCGACCAGCCCGGCCCGGCTCTCCCGCACCCACCGGCCCACCGGCCGGCGCACCGGTACGACCAGCCCGCGTTTCCCCGCACTCTCACCCGACGACATTGATGCAGTATGCAACAATTGCACACGGACAGGGTTGCGGGATCGCTCACACCTGAGCGGACTTCTCAAGCCCGGTCAGGGTTTTCATCCGTTTTGCGCGCTATCGAGAGTCAGAACACGAAGTAACGGAGCCACAGATACGGGGCGGCGACGAGCACAGTGATCACCGTGACGACCGCGCCCTTCTTGGTGAACTCCCAGAACGAAATCGGCGAACCCGCCCGGGCGGCGAGACCGAGCACCACCACGTTCGCGCTGGCCCCGACCGCCGTCATGTTGCCGCCGAAGTCCGCGCCGAGCGCCAGCGACCACCACAGTGCTTCCGCGTGCGCGGGGTCCGGGATGTCGTGGGTGAGCGCGAGCACGAGCGGGCTCATCGTTGCCACGTAAGGGATGTTGTCGATCACGCCGGACAGCAGTGCGGACACGCCGAGGATCAAGGAGACCGCCAGCAGCGCGTTCCCGCCGGTGGCTCCGGCGGCGAGCTTCGCCAGCCAGTCGATCACCCCGGTCTTGACCAGCGCCCCGATCATGATGAACAGCCCGGCGAAGAACAGCAGGGTCTCCCACTCGACGCCGTCGAGATACTGCTTGGGCGGCGTGCCCGAGAGCAGCACGAGCAGGCCCGCGCCGAGCAGCGCGACCACCGACGGGTCCAGATGCAGCACCGAATGCAGCACGAATCCGGCGAACACCAGCAGCAGCACGGCACCGGACTTCACCAGCAGCCTCGGCTGCCGGATCGCTTCGCGTTCGTTGAGCGCCATCACGTCGGCGACCCGCTGCCGGTCGACGGTGAACGAGCCGCGGAACAGCCACGGCAGCACCAGCCCCAGCGCGACGAGTTCGAGCGCGACGATCGGCGCGAGATTGAGCAGGAAGTCGTTGAACGCCAAGCCCGCGCGGCTGCCGATGATGATGTTCGGCGGATCGCCGATCAGGGTCGCGGTGCCGCCGATGTTGGACGCCAGCACCTCGGCGATCAGGAACGGGACCGGGCTGAGGTCGAGCCGGTCGCACACCAGCAGCGTCACCGGGGCGATCAGCAGCACCGTGGTCACGTTGTCCAGGAACGCCGAGGCGACCGCGGTGATCAGCACCAGCAGCAGCATGATCCGCAGCGGAGACCCCTTGGCGCGCTTGGCCGCCCAGATCGCGACGAACTCGAACACCCCGGTGCGGCGCAGGATCCCGACGATGATCATCATCCCGAGCAGCAGGAACAGCACGTTCCAGTCGACGCCGGTGTCCTCGGAGAAGAACGCGTCCGCCGACCCGCTCACCCCGGTCGCGAGCACCACGCCCGCCCCGGCCAGCGCGGCGGTCATCTTCGGGATCTTCTCGGTCGCGATGAACACGTAGGCCACCACGAACACGACGACCGCGATGACCGTGCTCACCGGCGGACCGCCCGGAGCAGGCGCGCGCGGATCAGCGAGGCGTCAGCGCGTGCTCCAGCAGCCGCGACGCGGAGACCACGCCGAGCAGCGTCCGGTCCCGCATCACCGCCACGAGCGGGCAGCGCAGCCGGGCCATCGTCGCGGCGACCTCCACGATCGTGTCGTCGGCGTCCACCCTCGGCAGCTCGCGAGGTTCGCCGGGCAGCAGTTCGCGCACCGTCCGTCCGCCCAGCTTGTCCGCGACGCGGTCCGCCATCGACTCGCTGAGCACCCCGGCCAGCGACGGATCGTCGCGCACGTAAGGCGGCACCAGGAACTGCACGACGTCGGAGGCGGGCAGCACCGTGTGCGGGCGCCCGGACGCTTCCGTCACCACCAGCCCGGGCAGCCGGTGCTCGGCCAGCAGGCGCGCGGCCGCCAGCGCGTCCGCGTCGAGATCGACGACCGGGAACTCCTCGGCCAGCTCCGCTGCGCGCATGCCCCCAGGCTACGGCCGCCCGCGCGGCTCCGCCGGAACTCGGGATTTCTTTCCGCACGCCTGACGCCACGGGGCTCCTCGGGGTCGACTGGACCGCCCGCCGCCCGGCTGGGCACGGGCAGGCCGACCAGACTTCCCGGCACACCACGCGTAAAGATGCCGCAAAGACCGGCCCGGGGCAAACCGGGCCGCCGGTCACGGATGGGTGCGCTTGGCCTGTTCGGCATCCCACTCGCGTTGCCACTCGGCCCTCCGGCGCCGGTTCAGCGCGAACACCGCGCCACCGCACCCCAGGGCCAGCACCAAGCACACCGACACCCACAGCCCGACCGCCGCGCACACCGCGCCGGCCAGCACCGCCCCGGCGGTCAGCGGCGGCGGGACGGGGTTTCCCGCGCGGTCCACCCAGATCGAAATCCGGTCGCCGCGCCGCGCGCCTTCGGCGGCCGCGACCTGGCCGGTTCGACGCGAACCGTCCGGTGCGCGCCAGGTCGCGTCGTCCGGCGGCGAGCCCGCTGCGCCCGTTGACCGTTGTCGCGGGGCCGTCAGTCAGCAGGATCGCGGTCGCCTGGTTGCGCTCGGTCAGCTGTCCGGCCGAGACCGGTTTCCGCGTCCCGTAAAGCTCCGAGCCGACGGCGGCCGCGAACGGGAGAGCGGTCAGCGCGACGAGGACCGCGGCAAGCAGGAGCCCGGACTGGACCCGGTCCGAGGCGCGCGCCACCGAACCGGGTCCCGGAACGAGCAGGTGCCACCACCGCAGGAGGGGGTCCGTCCATGTTTCCATCTTCCGCACCTCCCGTGCTCCGGAATCGCCCGCGCAACGCGCTGTCCACAGAGGAATTCCGCCCCGGGCAGGCGGACCGCCCGACCCGTCCCGGAGGGCACGGCGGCGGGGACCAACGGCCCGGTTCCGCCACCGCCTCACAACGCGGCGACCTCCGGCGCACTCCGCATCGTCGTCACCTCGGCGGCAGGCCGTCGCGCGGTCCTCCGCGCCGGCAGCCCGTACCCGATGCGCAGCAGCGTGTGCACGTGCCCCAGGCCGTGGAATGCCGCCAGCAGCTGCGCCCGCGTGGACCGGGCCTCGAACGGCTGCGACAGGAACGAGGACGCCAAGCCTTCCGCGGTCGCGGCGAGCAGGACGCGTTCCATGATCATCCCGCCGCGGACGTCGGCCGCCGCGCCCTGGTCGCGGGTCAGCACCGCGACCAGCACCGGGTCCTGTTCGAACTGCCGCGGCGGGATCGAGCGGTTCTCGTGCGACGAGCGCAGCGACACCACGCCGGGGACGTCGGCGGGCGGCCCGAACGCGGAGGTGGGCACGCCGTCCGGGCAGTCCGGGGCGCGGCCGGCCCACTTCGCGGTTTCCGCCTGGAACGCCGCGTCCGTGGCCTGCTCGGTCTCCGCGCGCCGGACGAGCGCGGAGACCTGCGCGTAGTGGCCCGAGGCGTCCAGAAATTCGAGCTGGCCGCCCTCGCCCAGTGCGGCCGAACGCAGGAGTCTCCGCGCGGACACCGGCACCGGCCGATCGGACAGCGGACGCCGGTTCGTGTGCCGCCGGTAGACCGCCTCCGCGAGGCTCCGGTCCACAGTGGACGGATGAGTGTTCCCCTCGATCGAGACCACCGCAAGCAGATCGCGGTCGGTCAGGTCCGGGACGATCCGCACCCGGCCGCGCACGCCGTTGACCCGCAGGGTGAGCAGCAGATTGCACACCGCCGCGCCGCAGGACAGCCGTGCCTCGCGCCCGGCCGGGTCGGCGATCGGGAGGACCCGGTCCCGGTCGAGCCGCACCTCGATCCGGGAGCCGTCGACGACGAACCGCCACGGCTGGGTGTTCTGCGGGGACGGCGCGCGCACGGCGGCGGCGAGCGCTTGGTCGACGACGAGCGGCAGGAAAACGTTCATGGCAGTCTCCGGGTGAGGGGGCACTGAACCGAGCCTCGCTCCCGGCAGCGCCGCGAAATAGCGGAACCTGTCCCGACTTCGAGGGACCAACGGCCCTCAGCGAACCGGATCGAAGCCCGCGAGCGCGCCACTACCGCCATTCCCGCACCTCGGGCAGGTCCTCGCCGTGTTCGGTGATCCAGTGCCGGTGCCGTTCCTGCGTGCGCGTCATCCGCTGCCGCAGCGGGCCGGTCGTGGCGAGCAGTCCCGGAACCCGGTCCAGCACGTCGATCACGAACTGGAACCGGTCCATGCGGTTGCGCACCAGCATGTCGAACGGCGTGGTCGTGGTGCCGTGTTCGGTGTAGCCGCGGACATGGAGCCCGGCGTGGTTCGTGCGGCGGTAGGCCAGGCGGTGGATCAGCCACGGGTAGCCGTGGTAGGCGAAGATCACCGGACGGTCCGGGGTGAACAGCGCGTCGAACTCCCAGTCGCTCAGTCCGTGCCGGTGCTCCGTTTCCGGCTGCAGCCACCATGTTGACCACGCGAACCGCCAGCTCCGGCAGTTCCTCTCGCAGGATCGCCGCCGCGGCGAGGATTTCCAGGGTCGGGGCGTCGCCCGCGCACGCGAGCACGACGTCCGGTTCGCGGTCCGCGTGCGTGCCGGCCCATTCCCAGATGCCCAGACCTCGTGCGCAGTGCAGTGCGGCCTCCTCGGCGTCGAGCCAGGCCGGTGTCTCGTTCTTGCCCGCGACCACCACGTTGACCAGGTCCCGGCTGCGCAGGCAGTGCGCGGCCACTTCCAGGAGCGTGTTGGTGTCCGGCGGGAAGTACGGCGCAACCGGTTCTGCCGCGTCCACTCGCGCAGCAGCGGATAGTGCGCGGCGGCGTCGGGCAGGTCCGCATGGAACGCCGTGTCGAAGCAGGCCACCACCGGCACACCCGGCAGGTCCCGGACCTGCCGGGTGACGTTCAGCGACAGCGGCTGGTGGAGCGGAGCCAGCGGGACGAGCCGGTCGGGATTCGCGACCACCTGGTCGGTTACCAGAACCGGCGTTTTCTGGCGCGCCGCCGTGGACGAACCGCACTGCCACCCCGTCCGGCCGCGGCCAGCGCTCCACGGCGTCGACGACCGCGCGGGTCATCTCGCTCTGCCAGGCCGCCCAGCCGACCGCGGCGCCATCGTGCACGACCGCTGCCTTCAAGCTGGACGAACCAGGGTTGAGGGTCAGGATTCGCACTGGGTTCTCCTCGCGTTCGGTGTCCCGCCCTCGACGCTAATCCGCGCGACCCGCGGTCACTGCGGGCGGACGTCCGCGCTGCCGGAGTCTTTGGTCCCCAGGCGGGCGGCAGTGCGGCCCAGCCGGAGCGCCGAGACCAGGAAGAAAATCCCGCCCAGCACCGCGTATCCGGCCACAGCGGCGAGCGACGGGTCGGGCGCGCCGGCACTGAGCGCGAAATTCGCCCCGGCCAGCACCGAGATGCCGCCGCTGAGGATCATCGGCCACTGGCCGCCCATCCCGCGCCTGCCGACGGCCACGATCAGCTGGACAAGACCGGCGGCGACCGCCCACGCACCCCACACCCGCAGCACCGCCGGGACGCCGGACGCACTGGCGATCGCGAGGCCGATGCCTGCCAGCAGGCTGATCGCGATGTTCACGGACAACCCCGCGGCACGGGACGAGCGCGCGTCCACGACCGCGGCGGCGACGTCGAACAGCGGATACGCCACGACCAGGACAACTCCGATCGGGCCGACGTGCGTCTTGGCCGTGAGAAACAGCAGCGCGGCCCAGACGACCGCGAAGGCGAACCGCACGAAGTACAGCCGGCGCAACGCCGGAGCGGTTCCGGCGGGCGAGTCAACGATGGTCACGGTGATCCTTCCGAGAGCTGAATGAGACAGAACGTTCGTTCTCCCTCAGCTTCTCGGCAGACCCCGAGCGGCGTCAACGCCAACCGGGCTTTCAGAAGTGTTACGGGCTCGCCCCGGAGCCGAGGCGGTGCCGCAGGATGCCGTCGACCCCTTGCCGGAAGGTGTCGCCGACCTCGGCCGGATCCGTCAAACAGCCCGACGCCATCGCACCGTCGCGCAGCATCACGAAATGCCGCCCCGCGGGCTCCGGTGCGGACGAACCGACCCGCGCGAACAACTCCGTGACCGTGCGGAGAAACCACTCGCGGTGGGTCAGGACCGCTTGGTGCACGGGATGTCCGGGGTCCGGGTATTCCGCCGCCGCGTTGAGAAACGCGCAGCCGCGGAAGTGCGCCGACTGGATGCTCTCGGCGATCCACTCGGCGACCGCGCGCAGGGCTTCGGCCGCGGGCGGGTGGCCGGCGAGGATGTTGCCGACCCCGGCGCGCTCCATCTCGGAGACGCCCTGGAGATACGCGACGACGAGGTCTTCCTTGCCGGGGAAATGCCGGTACAGCGTGGCCCGGGTGACCTTCGCCTCCGCCACGATCCGGTCGACCCCGACCGAGTGGAGACCTTCGGCGTAAAAGATCCGGGTGGCCGTCGCGAGCAGCCTCGACCTCGCCTCGGACACCCGGATCTTCTGCACCACAACGGCAACGCTAGCAGAGCAAGCGGCCGGCGTTACCCGGCCAGATGATCGCCGATCCGGGCGAACACCGCTTCCAGCCGCGGCACCGGAACCGAAGGCGACATCACATGCGATCCGTAGTGGGCGATGACCAGCTCCCGCCCCGGACTGACCTGCAACCGTTGCCCGTGGATGCCTCGCGCGCCAAAGGTGCCGTAGCCCTCGTCCGGGACCCACCAGAAATTGTGGTAGCCGATCGGCCGCGCGGCACCGGTCGGCAGGGCGCGCCGCGCGGGCCCGGGCGGCACGGCAGTCAGGTCGGCGACGACGCGTTCCGGCACGATCTGCTGGTCGCCGACCGTCCCGCCGCGACGCAGCATCTCCCCTGCCCGGGCGAGATCGCGCAGGGTGGCGCTGTAGCGGCCGCAGGCGATCTCCGTGCCGGTGGAATCCAGGCAGTACGCGCCGTCCTCGTCCGCGCCCAGCCGGGCCCAGACCCGTTCGCTCCACAGTTCGGCCAGGCTGACGCCGGTGACGCGGCGAAGGGCTTCGGCGACCGCCTCGGTGTTGCCGTTGTCGTAGCGGAATTCGGTTCCCGGCGGTGCGACGGCCCGCGCGGTGGCCAGATGTTCCTTGACGCTCGTGGGCCCGGTGTAGCCAGCGGGACGGGGCACGATGCCGACAGCGGCGAAATATCGTTGCGCTTCAAGGGGTTTGCAGAACGGCCGCCCACCGTAGTCCATGACGGTGCCCATGTGCAGCAGGTGGTGGATCGTGGCGTCGCCGAACGCCGTGCCGGCGAGTTCGGGGGCATAGTGGGCCAACGGCTGATCGGCGTCGAGCACGCCCTCGTCGATCAGCAGCGCGGCGAGCAGCCCGGTCCACGACTTCGCCACCGACGCGGACAGGTGCACGTCGTGTGGCCGCATGCCGTGGAAGTACCGTTCATAGACGATCTTCCCCCGGTGCGCCACCAGAATGGCGTCGGTTTCCGCACCGGCCAGGAACTCGCTCAGCTTGACGGGCGCTGCCCCGGCCCGCGGGGCGACGAGCAGGTTGTCCAGGTCCTCGTGGTCCTCGGGCAGATCCCGGCGCGGGCCCGCGCCGCGCCACACCCGCCGGGTCGGGCCGGTTTCCCTGGCGCGGGTCATGCCGAGACGGACAAAGGCCGGGTCGACGTAGCCGCGGCTCCAATAAGCATTGTCCACTGTATACGGATTGGTCACGGTTTCTCCTTGACTGCGGCGAGTGCCGCGATGCGCCGGGCGTCGCGTTCCGGGCGGACGAAGAACAATGCGGCTACCCCGCCGGCCAGCATCAGGACCCCGGGAATGGCGAAGGCGGTGGCGAAACCGGCGGCCGGTCCGGCCGCGGACTCGACGAGCCTGCCGGTGAGATACGGCGCGAGCAGGCCGGCGACGGTGACCAGCGCGACGCTGACCGACAGCACCGCACCCCGTTGCGCGGGCGGGCTGATCTCGCTGTTGACCGTCTGGCCGTTGGCGAAGGTGACGCCGTGGAAGCTGAACGCCACGGCGATCAGGACGATCCGCAGCGCGGGCTGCGTGACGGTCGGCAGCAGCACCATCGCCAAGCCCGCCAAGACCAGCACGCAGCCGCCGAGGATGCCGCGGGCGATCCGGCTGGGCACGCCGAGATGCAGCAGCCATTGGGTGATCGCGCCGTGCGCGAAGGTCAGGATCAGCCCGGCCACCCAGGGGATCGTGGCGATGGCGGCCGCCTCGCCCGCACTGTAGCCGAGCGCCATCTCAAGATAGGACGGCAGCCAGGCGACCATCAGCGTGGACGTCCAGTACGCGCCGAACGCGCCCACGAACCCGCCGAGCCAGGTTCCGGAGAGCAGGATCCGCCGGTAGGGGACGCGGCCTGCCGGGACCGGCGCCGCTCCGGACGGAGCGAGGTCGACCGGCCCGTCGCGGCCGATCACCAGCCACAGCAGGCACCAGACGCAGCCGACCAGGAACATCGCGAGAAACGCGGCCCGCCAGCCGAAGTGCACGATCACCACGGTGAGCAGCGGGGTCGCGATCGCCCCGCCCAGCGCGCCGCCGCCGACGATCAGCGCGCTCGGGATGTTGCGCTTGGCGTTGGGAAACCAGCTGTAGGCGGCGTGCAGCGCCATCGGCTGCGCGGGCCCTTCGGCGGCGCCGAGCACGATCCGGCTGATCAGCAGCAGCCCGACCCCGCTCGCGGCGACCACGGACACCTGCGTCACCGCCCAGACCAGCGCGAGCGCCAGCAGGATCCACCGCGTCGAGATCCGGCTCGACGCGAACCCGACCGCCAGCGCGCACACGCTGAACAGGAAGAAGAACGCACTGGACAGCAGGCCGTACTGCGACGGGCTCAGCCCGAATTCGTGCATGATCGGGCGTGCGGCCAGCCCGAGAACGGCCTTGTCGCCGTAGTTGATCAGCATGAACAGCAGCAGCATCGCCACCACCGACCAGCGGCGCAGCCAGGCGTTCCCCGCGGTGCCGCCCGCCGGCGCGGCCGTACGCTGCCGGGTCCCGGCGGGCTTCACCGCTGGGTCCCGGACGGCAGGAGCAGGGCCTTGGCAATGCCGTTCTTCTGGATCTCCGACGATCCGGTCAGCACGCGGAACATCCGCAGCCGCCGGAACAGCCACTCCACCTCCGCGCCGCGCACGAGCCCGGCCTTGCCGTGGATCTGCACCGCCTCGTCCGCGATGCGGAAGGCGTTCTCCGCCACGAACAGCTTGCACATGAACGCCTCCGTGCTCGGCTTGCTCCCGGAGTCCAATGCGGACAGTGCGTCGTAGGTCATGGCGCGGGCCGCGTAGTACGCGGTGGCCATGTCGGCGATCTTGTGCTGGATCGACTGCAGCGCCGCCAGCGGACCGCCGAACACCTGGCGGGTGCGGGCGAATTCGATGGTGAGTTCCAGCGCGCGACGGGCGTGGCCCAGCACTGTCGGGCAGTGCAGCAGCCGGTTGGTGGTGACCCGGCCGAGCCCGATGCGCAGCCCGTCCCCCACCCGGCCCAGCAGCTGCTGCGGGCCGACACAACAGTTGTCGAGGATGATGTCGGACTCGATGTGCTGGCCGGACATCGGAACCTCCCCGTCGGCGACCGTGCAGCCCGGCGAGTCCAGATCGACCAGGAACGCCGAGTAGCTCTCGTCCTCCCCCGCCATCCGGGCGACCAGCACGGAGAAATCGGCGATCGGACCCGCCGAGGAGAACACCTTGTGGCCGCTGATCCGCCAGCCGTCGCCCTCCGGGGTCGCCGTGGTGCGCATGGCCCGCACATCCGACCCGGCATTGGTTTCGGTCAGCGAGAAGCAGCACGCGCGCTCCCCGCGGACGAGCGGCAGCAAATACCGCTCGCGCTGCTCCTCGGTAGCCGTGGCGAAGATCGCGCCCGCGCGCAGCGGACCGCCGAGGTCGCCGAGCACGCAGTGGTAAAGGATCCGCCCGGACGCGCCGACCTCCTCCTTGAGCGCGGCCAGTTCGGTGTAGCTCAGGTCGAGGCCGCCGTACTCGCCGGGCAGGTGGACCCCGTAGAAACCCAGCTCCCGGCAGCGTTTCCAGACCGGTTCGATCACGGCCCGGGCCAACGGGGTCTCCGGGGTCAGCCCGAGCGTGGCCTCGTACTCGGCGAGTTCGCCCGACAGGTATTCGCGCAACCGGCCGACAAGCTCAGCGAGCCGCGGGTTGTCGTCGTAAGCCGGGGCAAGGGTGAAGGACATGCGGGACCTCCTCAGTGGACTTTCCGGGCTTCGCCCGCCCAATACCGGTCCCGCACCGCGCGCCGGTCGATCTTGCCGTTGCGGTTCACCGGGAGTTCCTCGGCGAAATCGACCGAGCGGGGTTTCTTGATGCGCGCCAATCGTTCCGCGCAGAACTCGATCAGTTCCTCGGCAGTGACGTCCGAGCGGCGGACGACAACCGCCTTCACCGCTTCGCCCCACTTCTCGTCGGGCACGCCCACCACGCACGCCTCGGAAACGGCGGGATGCTCGTAGAGGACGGATTCCACTTCGGTGCAGAAGATGTTGTAGCCGCCGGAGATGATCATGTCCTTCTTGCGGTCCACAATGAACAGATACCCGTCGGCGCGCAGGTAGCCGATGTCGCCGGTGTACACCCAGCCGTCGCGGAACGTCTCCGCGGACAGCTCCGGTTCGTGCCAGTACTCCGTCACGCAGTCCGGACCGCGCACCACCACCTCGCCGAGTTCCCCGGCGGGCACCGGACGGCCTTCGTCGTCGACCACCCGGACCTCGGAGTCGAACAACGGCCGCCCCGCCGAGGACAGCAACTCCGCGTCCTCCTCGATCCCGCGGACCACGTCTTCGCAGGTCAGCACCGTGACGCCGCTGGTGGTCTCGCCCTGGCCGTACCCCTGCATCACCACCGGACCGAACGCCGCCACCGCGTCCCGCAACCGCTGCGGCGACACCGGCGCGCCACCCACCCGAAGGCAACGAAGCGAGGACAGGTCGGCGGTGTGGACGGCGGGATGCGACAACACCATGTTCAGCATCACCGGCACCAGGAACGTCGAGGTGATCCGCTCCTTCTCGACTGCCGCCAAAAACTCCACCGCGTCGAAGCGCGGCAGCACCACCGCGGTCGCCCCGCGGGAAAAGGCCGCCAGCAAACCCATTCCGGTGGCGTGCGTGATCGGACCCGCCGCCAGGTACGTTTCCGAGGCGGACGGCGCGCCTTCCGGGCTCATCAACCGCTTGCGCAGGTTCGCCAGCCGGTTTCCGTTCGTCTGCACCGCGGCCTTGAGCTTCCCGGTGGACCCGGACGTGAAGTGCAGGACCGACGGATCGTCCGCACTCACCTCGACCGCGACCGGCTCGGGCGACCCCGCCGCCAGCACGTCGGCGTAGGACCGCGCATCCGGCGTGCGGCCGTCGTAGTCGATCAGCGCGCACGAAGTCCCGGCAGCCGCTTTCTGCGCCGCTTCGGCGTGCTCGGCATCGACCAGCAGCACTCGCACGTCCGCGTCCGCCAGGATGTGCTCGACCTCGCCCGCGGACAGCCGCGCGCTGATCGGCACGCGCAGGAACCCGCCCTTGTAACAAGCGATCTCGGTCTCCACCAGCTCCGCGCTGTTGCCGGAGAAGGTGGCGACTGCCTGCCCGGGCTCGACGCCGGACGCGAGCAGCGCGGACGCCAGCCGGTTCGTCCGCTCCTCCAGCTCGCGGTAGGACCACCGCCGCTCGCCGCACACCAGCGCCTGCTGATCGGGCCAGAACGTGCTGGCACGGGTGACATAGCTGCCCAGGTTCACGCCGACTCCCTGTTTTCCGTCAGATTGACCAATGCTGAACACTGTGTCTATTAACAGTCGCGGTGTCAACAGTTCGCTACACTCGGGCCGGCAACGACCGAAGGGGGCCTCTTGCCGACCACTGACCGACGGACCCGCCGCACCCGCGGCCTGCTCCGCGACGCACTGGTGTCGCTGGTGCTCGAACGCGGATACGCCAACGTGACGGTGGAGGACATCACCGAACGGGCCGATCTGGGCCGCGCGACGTTCTACAGCCACTACCCGGACAAGGACGCGCTGCTGCGGCACGTCGTCACCGAGCTCCAGGAGGAACTGGACGAACGGCTGCGGCCGCTGGTCCCGGCCTCTTCAGTGGGCTTCACCGGCAAACCGGCGCTGGAACTGTTCCGGCACGCCCGCGAGAACCGGGATCTCTACCTGCTCATCCTGCGCGGCGAGGGCGACGGCCGGGCGCTGCGGCAGTTCACCGACGCGCGCATGGACGCGGTGCGCTCGGTGTTCAAGTCCCGCGCCGACCACCACGACGTCACGCCGCGCATCGACCTCGGCGTGCTGGCCAGGGCGTGGGTCGGGGAACAGCTCGCCGTCCTGCGGTGGTGGCTCGAAACGGACCCAGCGCCGATGTCGGCGGAAGAGGCCACCGGGATGCTGCAAAACCTTTCGCTGCGCGGCCGCTACTGGGCCAACGGCTTCGAGGGCGACCCGCCCGACCCCGCGCCTACCGGAGCGGATTCACCGCAGTCCTGAGGCGTTGCCCCGTCTGCCGCCGAGATATCGGCCCACCGCCGGGCAAGCCGTCGGCAAGCTTCGGTAGATCCTCGCCACGGGCACCCCGCCCGGAGCCGCAGCGGGCACCTGTCCTGGCCGCGGCCGCTGACCGAATCCGCGACGGCCCGGTTTAGTCCTGGGCCTCCCCGCGAAGGAGCCGCACCGCCTTCGGGCCCACGCCGTGCAACGCGAGCAGCTCCGCGTCGCTCCGCTCGGCGATCTGCGCCAGCGTCGTGATCCCCGCACCGTGCAGCGCCCGGGTTGCCGGACTGCCGATCGCCCTGGGCAAGTCGCCGACCTCCCCCGCCACCGCGGTCCCCGCGGCAGCCACCGGAGCCGCAAGCCGCTTCGGGGCCCGAGCCAGCCACGCGCGCCGCACCCAGTGGTTGAGCTGCTGCCCGTTGATGTCCTCGATCGGCAACCGTGCCCCCGCCCTGGCGACGCGGCGCGCGGTCGGGTGGGCGGCGCGCAGTTCGTCCACATCGGACGGCGTCATCCGGAGCACGACCTGCCGGTCCGGCCGCAGGGCAGCGAACTCCTTGCCCTGCACCGTGAACGCGACCGTGCCGGCAACAGCCAGCTCGGCCGTCTCCGGGTAGGACAGGGCGGTTCTGCGGAGCTGCGCCGGTGTCGTCATGCGCTCCAGGCTGGCACGACTGCGCCGCAGCGGCCATTCTGGCGCCTCACAACGCCGCGGCCCCGAGGAAGTCGAACACCGCCTCCCGCAGCTCGACGCCCACCAGCGCACCGCGGTGATCCCCCGCGACCTGCCGCAGCCGCGCACCCGGCACGCGCGCCACCAGCTGCTCGATCCCGTGTGCCATGAAGTCCTGCCGCCCCGCGAGGAACAACGTCGGCACTTGCGGAACACCCGCACCCGGATCGAACGGCTCGCTCGCCAACCCCTCGACAAGATTCAGCAGCGACTCCGAATCCCCCGCCGCCGCCATCGCCGTGATCGCCCCGGTCAGCGGATCGTCCGGAGCCGGTCCGCCTCGGACCGCCTGCCGCGCAGCCCCGAGATCAACCGCCGCGAACGGTTCCTGCGGACTCAACCCGCCCAGCACCAACCGCCGCACCGACACCTTGGGATGCGAAACGAGATCCCACGCGAGCCGCGCCCCGAGCGAGTAACCGACGACGTCGACCTCTTGCGTGCCAGCACATTCCGCCAACGCGTCCACCACCCGAGTCGCGGTCGCCTCCTCGGCTTTCGCGACCCTGGGCCCGCCAGGATGCCCCGCCAACTGCACCACAACCGTCTCCCGCCCGGCGGCCGCCAGCGGATCGGCCCAGTACTCCGCAGGCCAATCACACGCAGCCGAGGACGCGAACCCATGAATCAGCACGACCGGAGGCCCAGTAACAGGACGCGCGGAAAGCGTGCGGATGACCGGAAACGCGGAAGTCATTCTACAATCGTAGACAAAACCCGCCACCCGGTCCAGCGTTCCGTGAGGGCCACCCTCATTGACGCTGATCCCCTGAGTTCCCCTCACGACTCCGCCGCCGGGCGGGAGGAACCCCTTCACAGACCGCCCCGCCTCCGCACAACTCACCGCGACCACGCACCCCACCCGCGCGCACCCACCACCCCACCGCAGCCAACGCACCCGCCCGCCCAGGCAGCCACACTCCCCCCGCCCCCGATACGAAGCCAAAAACACGGCGCGAGGGTGCTTGTCAAGGCATCTTTCCCGCCTTGACAAGCACCCCCGCGCCGTCGTCACACTCACCCTTCGGGGTGCCCCACCCACCCCGGGCGCAATGTCGCCCCCAGGCGACGAGCCGCCCTCCCAAGCAGGAACTCAATCCCCGATCCGAGCCATCAACCCGTCCACATAAGCCCGATACCGCCCGGCAACCTTCCCCACCGGATGCATCAAACTGGTCACATTCGCCCCGATGGAAACGGCGATAATCTCATCCGCCAACACCCCGATCACCGGAGCATCCGCCGCCTCCCCTTTCCCCCGAGCAGCAGCGATCCGCACCGTCAGCTCGCCCCGCCAGCTGTCCAGCAAATCCCGATACTGCCGGGCGAGATCCGGATTGGCCACGGAATGCTCCCACAACACCAGCAAAACCCGAGCCGACGCGATCTGATGCTCGTCGAACGGAATCGCGGCCTCGACGAACCCCCGCAACGACTCCGCGGGCCCCAGCGACGGATCCAGTTCGGACATCCGCTGCGACGTCTCCTGCAGCACGCTCTCGAACGTCGCCGCGATAATGCTGTCCTTGCTGGGGAAGTAATGCTTGAGGGCACCGTTCGCGAACCCGGCCGCGGTCACGATGCTGCGCATCGTGGCAGCCTCGAACCCGCCCTCGATGATCAGCTTCTTGGCGACCTCGACGATCTCCCGTCGTCGCTGATCGTGATCGATGACCTTCGGCATGGTTACAGACTCTAACCCGTATTCTCCCGCGACGAATGTGACCCTGCTCGACCGCCCGCGGGCGCGGCGAGCCCGGAATCCGGGCACCGGCGAACGCGAGGAGTGCTTACCCGAGCCCCAGCCGGGCCGCCCGTCTCTCCGCCTGCCGGGCCGGGTCCGCTACCGGAGCGGCCAGCAGCAGCCGCCGCGTGTACGGATGCTCCGGTGCCCGGGTAACCACAGCCGTCGGACCCGATTCGACGATCTCTCCTTGGTACAGCACCGAAACCCGGTGACAGATCCGGTGCACCACGCCCAAGTCGTGCGACACGAACAGGTAAGACACCCCGGTTTCGCGCTGGAGTTCCAGGAACAGATCGAGGATCGTCGCCTGCGTGGTCAGGTCGAGCGCGCTCACCGGCTCGTCGCACACGATCAGCCGCGGCCGGCGGACCAGCGCCCGGGCGATCGCGATCCGCTGCCGTTGTCCGCCGGAGAACTCCCCCGGATACCGGTGCACGGCGTCGGCGGGCAGGCGCACCCGGTCGAGCATGTCCGCGACCACCGTCCGGGCTTCCGCGCGCGACGTTCCCGCCACCACCAGCGGTTCGGCGAGGACTTCGCCGACGGTCATGGTCGGGTCCAGCGAGCCGTACGGGTCCTGGAACACCACCTGGATGTCACTGGCCAGCCGCCGCCGCGTCGCGCCCCGGGCGTGGGTGATGTCCTCGCCGTCGAAGGTGATCCGGCCGGATTCCGGCGCGGCGAGGCCCAGCACGGCTTTGCCCAAAGTGGACTTCCCCGACCCGCTTTCGCCGACCAGCCCGACGCATTCGCCCGGCTTCACCTCCAGCGAGATCCCTTTCAGGGCCCGGAATCGGACCCGGCGGCTGAGCCGATAGTCGACCACGAGGTCCTCGATCGCGAGCAGCGGTGCGGTCATCGCCCGCCCTCCTCTCCGGTCGCGTGGGCAAGGCCGCGGCGTTCCCAGGCTTCGTCCAGCTCGTCCCGTCCTTCGGTGTCGTCCAGCGACGCGCTGATCAGCTCGGCGGTGTAGGCGTTCTCGGGTGCGCGGAAGATCCGTTCCACCGGACCGGTTTCCACGATCCGGCCGTCCTTCATCACCACGACACGGTCGCAGATGTCCGCGACCACGCCGAAGTTGTGCGTGACGATCACCAGCGCCATGCCGTACTCGGCCTGCAGTTCGCGCAGCAGCTCCAGCACCTCGGCCTGCACCGTCACGTCGAGCGCGGTCGTCGGCTCGTCGGCGACCAGCAGCGACGGCCGCCCGGCCACCGCGCCGGCGATCAGCACGCGCTGCGCCATGCCGCCGGAGATCTGGTGCGGGTAGCTCGCCATGACGCGGTCCGGGTCAGTGAGGCCGACCCTCTCCAGCACCTCGCGCGCCCGCTTCTTCGCCGCGGCCTTGTCCAGCCCGTGCACGCGACGCAGCGGCTCGACGAGCTGCTGCCCGATCGGGTAGCACGGGTCGAGGTTCGTCATCGGTTCCTGCGGCACGTATCCGATCTCGCGGCCGAGCAGTTTCGCCCGCGCGGCCGCGTTCCCGGCCTCGTGCCCGCCGACCCAGATGCCGTCGGCGACGGCGGTCCCGCCGGGCGGCAGGAGGTCGAGCACCGAGAACACCGTCTGTGTCTTCCCGGACCCGGATTCTCCGACGATCCCGAGGACCTCGCCGGGTGCCGCGTCCAGCGACACCCCGCGCACGACCTCCTTGACGCCCTTGTCGGTCGCGTAGCCGACCCGCAGGTTCTCGATCCGCAGCGCGCAATCCGCTGCCGCGTGTTCGTGCGCGCCCGAAGCCGTGCGCTCGCCCAGCGCGTCCGGAGCCGGAGCCGCGAGGGCTTCCCGCACCCGGGCCCGGCCCCGGCGAGTCGGCTGTTCGGCCCGGACACTGACCAGATCAGCGAGCGTCGAGCCCATGAACGCCAACGCGGCGATGGTGACGCCCAGCGCGATCGACGGCCACAGCAGGATCAGCGGGTACGTCAGCATGTTCAGGAAGCCGTCGTTCATCGTCTGGCCCCAGCTGGGCGTCGACGCCGAGCCGATGCCGAGGAACTGCAGACCGGCCTGCATGCCGATGGCGAGCCCGGCGGTCAGCGCGGTCTGCACGATGATCGGCGCGTACACCGCGCGCAGCAGGTGCGTGCGCAGGATCCGCAGCGTGCCGACCCCGGCCACGCGCGCGGCGTCGATGTACGGCTCCCGGCGCACCGTGAGCGCGCGGGCGCGGGTGATCCGGTAGTAGCCGGGCGAGAGGAACACGCCGAGCGCGATCATCAGCACGGTGAAGTCCTGGCCGGTGCCTGCCGCGACGACCAGCAGCACGATCATCCCGGGCACCGACTGCAAGGCGTCGCTGGTCCAGGAGCAGATCCGGTCCGTCGCGCCGCCGACGTACCCGGCGACCACGCCGGTCGGGACGCCGAGCACGACGCCGGTGACGCAGGTGATCACGCCGCCGTACAGCGTGGTCCGCGCGCCGTAGAGCAGCCGGCTGAGGATGTCGCGTCCGGCGGAGTCGCCGCCGAGCAGGTGCCCGTTGCCGGGTTGGGCGTGGGTGAGCGCGAAGTCGACGTGGTTCGGGTCGTAGGAGGCCAGCCACGGCGCGAACACCGCGGCGACCACGACGAGCGCGAACACGACCAGCGCGACGACGCCGACCGGACGGCGAAAGTACCGGCACAGCAAGGAAATCCGCTTCACCGGGGCGAGCGTGGCGGGGAACGGGGCAGCGGTCATCGGTCGCGCACCTTCGGGTTGACCCACCCGAGCACGAGGTCGAGCAGGAAGTTGACGATCACGACGAACACGACGGTCACCGCGGTCAGGCCGAGCAGCACCGGGATGTCCCCGATCTGCGACGCCGACTGCGTCAGGCTGCCGATCCCCGGCAGGTTGAACACGATCTCCACGACCACCGCGCCGCCGAGCAGGCCGACGAACATCAGCGCCAGCACGGTCAGCGCGGACGGCGAAGCGTTGCGCAGCACGTGCGTCGTGACCCGGCGCGACGACAGGCCGCGCGCCCGCAGCGTGCGGACGAAGTCCTGATTCGCGACTTGGAGGAAGCCGTTGCGCAGCTGTTCGGCGATCATCACAATCGCGCCGAGCGACAGCGAGATCGACGGCAGCGCGATCGACCGCAGCCAGCCCGCCACCGACTGGTCCGGCGACACGTAGCCGACCGCGGGGAACCACTGCAGCTGGATCGCGAACCAGGTGACGAGCACGAGGCTGACCCAGAACCCGGGCAGCGCGAACAGCACGACCGAGGCGAGCTTCAGCACGCGGTCGAGCACGCCGCCGGGACGCAGCCCGCAGACGACCCCGACGAGCACCCCGAAGATCGCCGCGAGCAGCGTCGCGGCGATGACGACCGAAAGCGTCACCGGCACGCGCAGCGCGATCTGTTCGCCGACCGGCTGGAAATTCCGCCAGGAAGTCCCGAAGTCGCCGGTGGCCGCGTGCGACAGCCAGTCCCAGAACTGGACGAGCAGCGGCCGGTCGTACCCGATCTGGGCGCGCAGCGCCGCCTGCTGCGCGGGGGTCGCGCTGTTGCCGAGCAGACCGGCGGTCGGGTCCCCCACCGCCGTGTGCGCCAGGAAGAACGTGCCGCTGGTGACCAGCACGAGCAGCAGGATCCCGGACACCAGGCGTTTGACGATGAATGTGAGCATGTCGTTCGGCTCCTCCCCCGGGTCCGTCCACTGTGGAGTCTTCGGACGGACCCGGGGACGACGGGCGCGTCAGCCGCGCTGGATGAACCGCAGCGTCGGGAACATCATGCCGGTGATCGGCGTGACGGTGATGCCCTTGACGCTGAAGTAGAGGTTGTCGGCCTGGTACCAGACGTTCCACCAGGCGAGGTCCACGAGCTTGGTGTTGAGCTGCTTGAGCGCCGCGGTCTGCGCCGGGCCCGGCTCGGCCTGCTGCGCCTTCTGCACGAGCGCCTTCACCTCCGGGAAGGCCTCCACCGACGGATTCGGGTTGTACCACTGCTTCGAGGTGACCTGGTCGGTCAGCGTGGCCATGTCGTTGCCGTCCATCGCGATCACCGCGAGGAACATCGGGTACGTCGGCGCGTTCTTCTGGTAGTCCGGCATCGACATGTTCTGCCAGTCGACCTTGATGCCCAGCTGCCCGAAGGTCTGCTCGGCGGCGGGCTGCCACGCCTGGAAGATCGTGGACATCGGCATCTTCAGGCTGAAGCCGCCGGCATACCCGGCTTCGGCGAGCAGCTGCTTGGCCTTCGCGAGGTCGGTCTTGTACTTGCCGTTGCCCGCCGGGTCGTAGACCTCGCTGCCGCTCGGCCACAGCTGGTCGGTGACCGTGCCAGCGTCGTTGCCGACCGCCTTCAGGATCCCCGCCGCGTCGAAGGCGTAGGAGATCGCCTGCCGCACGCGCTGGTCGCCGAGCGCCTTCACCTGGCTGCCAGTGCGGTCGGCGAACTGCACGCCGACCCACGACGCCGGCTTCTTCGCGACGTTCCAGCCGTTCTGCTGCGCCTTCGGGAGGTTGGCCGCGTTGGCGAACTGGACGTTCAGCTGACCGGACAGCATCGCGTTGAAGCTCGCCGCCTGGTCGGTGATCGGGAACAGCCGCACCGTCGGGAACGGGTAGGTGGCGCTGTCCCAGTGTTTCGCGCGCTTCTTGAAGACGTACTGCGCCTGCGGCTGCGAGGACGCCTTGTCGAAGGTGTAGGGACCGGAGCCGTCCGGGCCGTTGGCGAGCGAGTTGGCCTTGATCGCCTTGGGCGAGGCCATCCAGCTGCGCCCGAGGCCCATGAAGTACAGCAGCGCGTCATCGCGTTCGGACAGATGGAGCACGACCGTCGAGGCGTCCTTCGCCTCGACGCTCTTCACGTCGGCGTAGGCCTGCCCGGAACGAGTACCCGCCTTGAGATGGTCGAGGTTCTCGACCGCCGCGGCGGAGTCGAACTTCTGGCCGTCGTCGAACGCCACGTCGTCGCGCAGGTGCATGGTCAGGCTCAGCCGGTCGGCCGACCAGTCCCACGACTTCGCGAGCGCCGGGATCGGCTTGGCGTCCTTGTCCAGGGCGACCAGCGGGTCGTAGACCGCGGACAGGTACGGGCCGTCGAAGCCGATGTCGGCGTTGGCCGGGTCCCACGACGTCACGTCGAGGAACACGCCCGCCTTCAGCTCGTCGGTGCCCGCGCCCGTCCCGGCGGCGCCCGAGCCGGTGCATCCGGCGATCGCGAGCAGCGCCGCGGCCGCCGCCGCGAACAACGCCGCTGTCCTTGTCCTCGTCATTGAGTCCCTCTCTCAGGGTGCTGGACCGCCGGCGGGATCGCTCGGCGCCCCGCCGGGAACGGCGGGCCTGCGAGTGCGGCCCGGCTCGCCGTGGTGCGGGATAGTCTACGATTGTCGGCTAAAAAATCAACGGGCCGGATGCGTTTGTTATCTCCCGGCCTCGCGGGCCGTTTTCAGACCGCGTCGGCGACGAGAACGCGCGGGCTCCCGGGCAGTGCGAGGACATCGCATACGCGCCATCCTGCACCGTCGAGCCATTCGCGGACTTCCGCCTCCGGATACACCACGGTTCCGTCGATCACGAAGTACTCGCCCGCGTGCAGCGCGTCGATCGGGCGCTGCCGTTCGTCGTCGTCGAGGAAGAAGTCCAGCAGCAGCAACGTCGCTCCGTCACCGGCAGCCGCGCGGGCATTCGCGAGGATCTTTCGGTTCTGCTCCGCGGTAAACCGGTGCACAACGTGGTTCACCATCACCAGATCGTGTTCTCCGCCCGGTTCCGCCGATTCGGTCGGCGCGGGGTCGACGCTCGTGCGATCCGCGCAGCCGGCCGCATTCACCGCGTCGGTGATCCCCTGCGTGGACTCGGGTCCGAAAACGAAACGAGCGGTCAGTGCGGGATTCGCCCGCAACGCGCCGATCGCGAATTCCGGCGACAATCCGCCCAGGTCCAGCATGGAACGGTAGGGCGAGAAATCGAATGCGCGCGCGAGCATCGAGGCGTGCAGCGAGTTGTAGCGCATCACGCCCGCCATGAACGTCGCCCAGCGGCCCTCGTCCATCTGGAGGTCGCCCGGTTTGCCACTGTCCACAGTGGTGTCGAACTGGAGCCAGTGGCCGTAGCTGATTTCGTTGAGGAAGGTCAGGAACGGCGCCAGATCCGTGGCACCGTTCCCGCCCAGGTACTCCTGCGCGTCCCCGGCC
The DNA here is from genome assembly GCF_900115345.1 of Amycolatopsis rubida. GTDB lineage: Bacteria > Actinomycetota > Actinomycetes > Mycobacteriales > Pseudonocardiaceae > Amycolatopsis > Amycolatopsis rubida. The sequence goes on from NZ_FOWC01000016.1 coordinate 43,115, forward strand.
AGCGCGTAGCGGCCGTCGGTGCGCTCCAGCAGGCCGCGCGCGTTCATCGCGTCGGCCAGGATCCGGGTCAGCCGTTCGCCCGTGCCGGTGGCCGCGGCGAGTTCCGGCGCCGTTCGCGGACCGTCGGCGAGCGCGCGGAACAGACCGATCCGCGAGGCGGCGAACAACTGCTTCGCGCCCATGTACCCGATGGCGATGTCGACGATGCGGTCCGGCGCTGGTTTCGTCATGTGGCGGCTCCTCACGGCGTCGGGGATGCCCCTCCGGGCACCCCGGGGAGCTTTAGTCTACGCACGTCGACAAAAAACACCAGCCCCTTCACCAGGTTCCGTCGGCGGCGACCTCGCGATCGAACCACAGCTCCCGCGTCAGCTCGCGAATCCGGTCCGCGCCGACGCGTTCCAGCAAGGCGAGCGCGCCCGCGTTGTCCTCCAGCTGCGCCTGCCGCGAGATGCCCACAAGGACGTTCGCGGTCGCGGGATTGGCCAGGCAGAAGGCAATTCCCAGCTGCGCGGGCGACGCGTCCAGCTCGTCGGCGATCTTTCGCACGATCGGCCAGGCGTCCGCGATCTTCTCCCGGATGCCGCCGACATCCGCGCCGATCTTGCGATTCGGCTTCAGATTCCCGACGAGCAGCCCGCCTTCGAAAATGTCCGACGCCTGCAGCGTCAGCTCTCCGGAGGCGAACAGCGGCGCGTAAAACTCGCCCTCGGCCATCGACCGGCGCGCCAGCCCGTACTTGAGCTGCGCGAAAACCGGCGGCGCCAAACCACGTTTGCGCGCAATGGCAAAAGCTTTGCGCAGATCGTCAATGCGCCAATTGTTCACGCCCCACGCGCGGAACCGGCCGGCTTCAATCTGCTCCGCGACGTCCGCGACGACGCGTTCGAGGTCGACTTCGCCGAAGTAGTCGCCGACCACGACCAGATCGGCGGACTCGACGCCGACGCGCTCCAGCGAGGTGTTCAGCTGCTGCGCGAAGCCGACGTTCGGGTAGTCCCAGAGCCACAGTTTCCCGCAGTAGAGCCAATCTTCGCGGGCGAGACCGGCTTCGCGCACCGCGCGGCCGAAGATCTGGTCGGTCGTGGAGCCCTCGGCGTGCGGACCCATGTCGTAGTGCGCGACGTCGAAGAAGGCGTGCCCGAGTTCGGCCGCGCGAGCGATCAGCGCCACCGCGTCGCCGAACTCCATCCGGTCCCAGGTGTTCCACGAGCCGAGCGACAACGCCGGCACGCGCGGGAACGCCGGGCCCAGTCCAGATCGATCCGTCGCCACGATTCCTCCTGCGATCCACGGGATTTATTTTCTACGCTTGTATACTATAAGCCCGCGAACCCCGCTCCCGGCGAAAGGAAACGACGATGCCCGCTGCCCGTACCGTGCTGATCACCGGAGGTGCCGGCGGCATCGGCCGCGCGATCGGCGCCGCCTTCGCCCAAGCAGGTGATTCCGTGGTGCTCGCCGACCTCGACGGCGCCGAAGAAGCCGCCAAACCGGTGGGCGGGCGCGGAATCCGGCTCGACATCACCGACGAGGCGGCGATCTCCGCCGCGCTCGACGAGGTCGGCCCGGTCGACGTCCTGGTCAACAACGCCGGTCTGCTCAGCGTCCACGGCCGGTTGCTGGACCTGCCCGGCGCGGACCTGCTGCGCGTTCTCTCGACCAATGTGCACGGGACGTTCCTGATGACGCAGCTGGTCGCCCGCCGGATGGTCGAACGCCGGACGGCCGGGCACGGCGAGCCGGGCGTCGTGGTGAACCTGTCCTCGATCGGCGGGCGGCAGCCCACGCCGGGAATGGGCGGTTACGAAAGCAGCAAGGCGGCCGTGGACGCGCTGACCCGGTGGGCGGCGCTCGAACTGGCGGAGCACAGGATCCGGGTCAACGCCGTCGCGCCCGGCCCGGTCGCGACGCCGATGCTCGCCGCCGCGATGCCGCCCGGATCGCCCGCGCACGACGCGTGGGTGGCACGGATCCCGGACGGCCGGATGGCCGCGGTCGAGGACGTCGCGGCGGCGGTGGTGTTCCTGGCGAGCCCGGCCGCCGCCCACATCACCGGCACGAGCCTCCCGGTGGACGGCGGCCAGCTGCTCACCTGAGCCAGCCGTCCGTGAGGGGAACCCTGAGGGACTCAGAGTGCCCCTCACGGACGTTAAGCGATTGTTCCGGGCGAGCGTTCGTGGACGATCTGTCCACCTAGGACGGTCAGGTCCACCTCGACGGCGGGAAGCTCGCCGGGAGTCACCGCGAACGGGTCCGCGGACAGCACGCAGAGGTCGGCCGCCATCCCCGGCTCCAGCGTGCCTTTCCACGACGCGGCACCGTCCTGCTGGGCCGGGTGCACGGTGTAGCAGCGGAGCAGCGTTTCCATCCGCTTCCCTACGTCCTCGGCGGGACCCATCCACTGGTCCGCAGCGGCGATTTCCTTGCGCCAGTCCGGCGGCAGGACCGGCGCGTCGGACGTCAGGCACAGCGGGATCCCGGCGTCCAGCGCCTCCCGCAGCGGCCACGCGGCGACCGAACTGCCCGCCCCCAGCGCCTCGTCGACCACGCCGGCGGTGCGCACCGCGATCCCGGCCTGGGCGGACAGCCCGACCCCCAGCCGGGCCATCCGCTTCAGCTGCGCCGCGTTGACCAGGTCGCCGTGGATGACGTAGTGGCCGAGGTCGACGTCGCGTTCCTCCCGGGCGCGCTCGACGGCGTCCAGCATCAGCTCGATCGCCCGGTCGCCGGTCGCGTGCACGCCGACCTGCAGTCCGGCCTCGTGCGCGGTGCGGACCATCCGGGTGAAGTTTTCCTCGCGCTCCGGGTCGTCCGCGCCGCCGACGAGCAGGTGGGCGTGACTGCCGTCGGCGTAGCAGTGGTGGGTGTAGGCCGAGCGCATCGGCGGGATGCCGTCGGCGAAGATCTTGACTCCGCGGAAGTTCAGCCGGCGCGGGTCGGCACCCGCTCCGTCCACTGTGGCCAGTCCGGCGCGGAACGTGCCGAAGGTGCTCGGGCCGTCGAGTTCGCCGTACAGCCAGAGCGCGGTCACCCGCGCCCGCAGCAGTCCCTCGGCGGCCAGTTCCCGGTACTGCTCGACGACGGACATGCCGAACGCGCCGATGTGCCCGTCGTCCTCGCCCGGCCCGAGACCGGGTTCGGTGTAGCTCGTAATGCCCAGCGCGGCAAGGATTTCGCCCGCGCGGAGGATGGCCGCGCGGCGTTCGGCAGCGGTGCGCAGCGGCTTCTCCGGGCCGGGTCCGGGCGCGCCGTCGTCGGCGAACAGGGTGTCCGGCCAGAGCGCGCCGAGCCATGTGGCGTGCAGGTGCGCGTCGTTGATGCCCGGCAGCACCGCGCGGTCGCCGAGGTCGAGCACTGTCGTGCCGGGGCCGGTCAGCTCCCGCACGTCGGCGTCGGTTCCGGCACGCAGCACGCGTCCGTCCCGCACGGCCAGCGCGGTCGCGGGCGCGGCACCGGCCATGGTGTGCACCGCTGCTGCCCGCAAGACGAGGTCCGCAACTGAGGTCGGCACAGGCGCTCCTGGAGGAATTCGGGGACTCGACATTTTTGTCGACGTCCGTAGACTAACCCATCACCCGGCCCCGCAGGGCCCGCCAGTCCCCGGAAAGGTTTCCCATGACCGTCCCGACTTCCACCCGCGCCGCGGTGCTGACCGAGCACGGCGCGCCGCTGGAGCTGACCGAACTCCCGCTGCCCGCCGAGCTGGAAGCGGGCGCGGCGCTGGTCCGCATCTCGTGCGCGACGCTGTGCGGCACGGACGTGGAGATCTGGTCCGGGAAGATGAGTTTTCCCGGCATGCTGCCGATGGTGCTGGGCCACGAAATGGTCGGCGAAGTGGTGGCGGCCGGGCCGGACACGCGCGACGCGCTCGGCCGCGAGGTCACAGCCGGATCCCGGATCGGCTGGTCGGAATCGACCTGCGGCGAGTGTTACGGCTGCACCGTGCTGCGCGAGCCGGTCGCGTGCTCGCGGCGTGGCTACGGATTCCTGCAGCGGTCCGACGTCGCCCCGTTCGCGACCGCTGGGCTGTGCGAATACGCCTACGTCGTCCCAGGCGCGGCGAAGCTGCTGCTGCCCGCCGAGGTGCCCGACACCTGGGCCGCGATGGCCGGGTGCGCGGCGAAAACCGTGCTGCGCGCATTCGCCCGCGTCGGCGGCGTCCGGCCCGGATCTCGCGTGGTGGTGCAGGGATCCGGCGCGCTGGGCCTGTTCGCGACCGCGGTCGCGCACCTCAGCGGGGCGGGCAGTGTCATCACCGTCGGCGCTCCCGCGTCGCGGCTGGAGCTGGCGAAGGAGTTCGGAGCCGACGACGTGGTCGAGGTCGCCGGGGGTTCGGACGCGATCGTCGAGCGCGTCGCCGAACTGACCGGCGGGCACGGCGGCGACCTGGTGCTGGACTTCGCCGGTGCGCCGTCGGTCGGCCGCGAGGCGGTCGCGATGGCGGCGCAGCGCGGCCGCGTCGTGATCGTCGGGAGCACCGGGCCGGAGCCGACGCCGGTCCCGCTCGGCACGGTGATGGGCAAGGAGCTGACCGTCGTCGGTTCGCTCAACGGCGACATCGCCGATTACCACCGCGCGATCGAGTTCTTCGGGTCGTTCGCCGCCCGGATGCCGTGGGACCGGCTGTTCGGCAGCCCGGTCGGGCTGTCCGGCGCGAGCGAGCGGATCGCGGCCATGCACCGGCTGGACGAGACCAAGGCCGTCGTCGACCCGCGTCTTCCCTGATCGTCCGTTTCCCCTTACGAGCCAAGGAGGTCTCGTGTCCGCATCCTCGCCCCTGCCCCGCCGGAAGGTCGGCAAGTCCGGGTTGGACGTTTCGCTGCTGTCGCTCGGTTCGTGGCATACCTACGACCGGATGGACTTCGCCGACGCCGTCGCGATGGTCCGCGCCGCGGTCGAGGCCGGCGTGAACCTGTTCGATGTCGGCGTCTACGGCATGCCCGGCCACCCGCCGGTCTTCACCGACGTTCTCTGGAGCGCGATCATCCGCGCCGCCCGCATCCCGCGCGAGGACTACCTGGTCTCGGCGAAGCTGTGGATCGAGGGTTTCGGCGACCGGGGATTCCGGCCACAACTGGAAAACGCGTTCCTGCGCGGCGGTTTCGACGTCGCGGATCTGGTGATCCTCGGCGACCTGCGCCGTGACGACGTCGCGCTGGAGGACCTGGTCGAGGACCTCGCCGGGCTCACCCGCTCCGGGCTGATCCGGGCGTGGGGCGTCAACAACTGGTCGGCCGGGAACATCGCGCGGCTGCGCGAAATCGCCGAAGCGCTGCAAGTGCCGGGTCCGCAGATCGCGCAGCTGAAGTACAGCATCGGCCGCCGGTCCATTCCGGACGGCGAGCCGTTCGCCCGGCTGTTCGCCGACGGTTTCGTCATGCAGGCCTCGGACGTCCTCGAAGGCGGCATCCTCGCCGGGCGCACCAAGCTGACCCGCGAGATCGGCCGCGACCCCGGCGACGTCCGGAAGCGGATCACCCGCGACGCCCCCAAAGTCGTGCAGGCCGCGCAGGAACTCGGCACGAGCGCGGCGCGGCTCGCGGTCGCGTTCACGCTGACGCATCCGGCGAACGTCACGACGCTCTTCGGCGCGACCCGGATGGAGCAGCTGGAGGACAACCTCGCCGCGGTCGAACTGGTCGAGAAGGTCGGGGCCGAGCGGATCCGTGCGCTGGCGGAGCCGTTCTGGGCCGACCGCGACGCCGTCGACCCCGAAGGTCCCTGAGCCCCGTTTACGGACGTGAGGGGAACCCTGAGGGAATCTGATTCCGTCAGGGTCCCCCTCACGTACCGCACCTGGCGCCGCCCGCGCCGCCGCAGAACTCGCCCGCCCTGCCCGAGGAGGCTGCCTTGACCTATCCCCCCGTCCCGTTCGACCCGGAGATCGAGCCCGCGCTCGCCGAGATCGTCCCGGCCGACGCGCCGCCGTTCACCCGAGAGACGATCCCCGGCCTGCGCCGCGCGATGGCCGAGATGTTCCCGCCCGCCGCGGAAGCCGTCGGCGACGCTCCGGTGACCGTCGTCGAGCAGCGGATCCCCGGCCCGGACGGCGCGCCGGACCTGGAAATCACCATCCTGTCCCCGCACGAAAGCGACGGCGTGCTTCCCGTCCTCTACAACATCCACGGCGGCGGCATGATGGTCGGCCACCGCAACATGGACGTGGGCCGGTTGCTGGCACTGGTGCTGGATTTGAACGTCGTCGCGGTGAACGTCGAATACCGGCTCGCGCCCGAGCATCCGCACCCCGCGCCGGTCGAGGACTGCTACGCCGGTCTCGTGTGGACAGTCGAGCACGCCGACGAACTCGGCATCGACCCGGCGCGCGTCGTGGTGATGGGCGGCAGCGCGGGCGGCGGTCTCGCCGCGGCAGTCTCGTTGCTCGCCCGCGACCGGAAGGGCCCCGCCATCGCGGGCCAGCTGCTGCTGTGCCCGATGATCGACGACCGCAACACGACCGTCGCGAGCCAGCAGTACCCCGGCCTGGGCACGTGGACGCGGGAATCCAACCTCGCAGGCTGGCAGTCTCTGCTGGGCGACGCGGTCGGCACCGTCGACGTCTCCCCCTACGCCGCCCCGGCCCGCGCGGCCGACCTGTCCGGCCTGCCCCCGGCGTTCATCGAGGTCGGCAGCGCGGAACCGTTCCGCGACGAGGACACCGACTACGCACTGCGCATCTGGGCGACCGGCGGACAGGCCGAACTGCACGTGTGGGCGGGAGCCTTCCACGGATTCGACATGTACGTCCCGGACTGGCCGATCAGCAAGGCCGCCCTCGATACCCGGAACTCCTGGCTGCGCCGGATCTTCGGGAAGGCAGGCCGATGAGCGTCCCTCCGGTGCCCTACGACCCGGAACTGGAGCCCGGCCTCGCCGCGTTCCTCGACCTGGTCGAGCGAATCCCGCTGCGCGCCGACACGATCCTGGCCAACCGCGCGCATTTCGCGACGATCATCCCGTCCGCCGAGCAGATCGCCGGCGACCGCCCGGTCGAACTGACCGAGCACACCGTCCCCGGCCCCGAGGGCGCACCGGACATCGTGCTCACCGTCGCCCGCCCCGCCGCGGGTGCCGCCGGCGCGCCCGCCCTGTACAGCATTCACGGCGGCGGAATGGTGCTGGGCAACCGGTTCTTCGGTCTCGACGGCCTGATCGACGACGTCCTGCTGTTCGGCGCGGTCGGCATCTCGGTGGAATACCGGCTGGCTCCGGAAAACCCGGCCCCCGCCGCCGTCGAGGACTGCTATGCCGGTCTGGTGTGGACAGTCGAGCACGCCGGCGAACTCGGCATCGACCCGGCGCGCATCGTCGTCACCGGCGCCAGCGCGGGCGGCGGCCTGGCCGCGGGCGTCGCCCTGCTGGCCCGGGACCGCAACGGCCCAGCCCTCGCCGGGCAGCTGCTGGCGTGCCCGATGCTCGACGACCGCAACGAGTCCGTGTCGACCCGGCAGTACAACGGAATCGGCGCCTGGGACCGCAACAACAACGACACCGGCTGGGATGCGCTGCTCGGCCCGGCGCGCGGCACCGACGCGGCGTCGCCGTACGCGGTCCCGGCCCGGATGACCGATCTGTCCGGCCTCCCGCCCGCGTACCTGGACGTCGGAGCCGCGGAGATCTTCCGCGACGAGACCACCGAGTACGCCCTGCGGATCTGGGCTACCGGCGGGCAGGCGGAACTGCACGTCTGGGCGGGCGGCTACCACGGTTTCGCCGGTTTCTCCCCCGACGCGGAAGTCTCCCGCTCCGCGGTCGCGACCCGGCTTTCGTGGCTGCGCCGGATCCTGCGCGCCGGATGAAGCGACTCCAGACCGAAGCAGACCTGGTCGAGCCGGTGTTGCCGAACAAACGTCCAGGCGCGCTCCGGATGGCAGTCGTGCTGGGGCTGCTGGAGGTCTTCGGCCCGATCTCCATGGACCTCTACCTGCCAGCACTCCCCCAGCTCGCCGACGACCTCGACGCCGGGCAGAGCCTCGCGCAGGCGACCATGTCTGCCTGCATGCTCGGACTCGCCTTCGGCCAGCTGGTCGTGGGCCCGCTGAGCGACCGGTTCGGCAGGCGGCGTCCGCTGCTGGCCGGGACCGGGCTGTTCGCCGTGCTGTCCGTGGTGTGCGCGTTCGCGCCGTCGATCGAGGTGCTGCTCGCGGCGAGGTTCCTCCAGGGACTGTGCGGCTCGGCCGGAATCGTGCTGTCGCTGGCTGTCGCGCGAGATCTCGCCGAGGGCGTCGAACTGGTGCGCCTGCTGGCCTTGCTGACCACCGTCGGGGCGCTGGCGCCGATCGTCGCTCCGGTGATCGGCGGCCAGCTGGCGGCCGTCATCGGGTGGCGCGGCATCTTCGGCGTCCTGGCCGGGATCGGGGCGGCGCTGCTGATCGTCGCCGCGACCGCGCTGCCGGAGAGCCTGCCACCCGAGGCACGACATCCGCGCCAGGGCGGCGGCGAGTTCCGGATCTTGCTGAAAGACCCGCTGTTCTTGGGTTTCCTGCTGGTGAGCACCTGTGGCGGAGCGGCGTTCTTCACCTACCTGGCGTCGATCAGCTTCGTGCTCCAGGACGGATTCTCGTTGTCGCCGCAGCTGTTCAGCGCGTGTTTCGCGGCGAACGCGGTGATGTCGGTGCTCGGCGCGCAGGTGAACCGCGCGGCGGTACGGCGTGCGGGACCGGTCCGGATGTACGTGCTGGGCACGACGTTCACCGCGGCGGCAGCTGTGGCGATGTCGGGCGCGGTGCTGTTCGGGGCCGGGCTGGCGGCGCTGCTGATTCCGTTGGCGCTGTTGATGTTCGCGGGCGGAACCACACAGGCGAACGGCAACGCGCTCGCCCTCGCCAACCACGGCAAACGAGCCGGAACGGCGGCGGCGCTGCTCGGAACCTCGTCGTTCGCGATCGGGCCGGTCGTCGCGCCGCTGGTGTCGCTGGGCGGGACCACGCCGCTGTCGATGAGCCTGACCATGACTGCGGCGTACGGCGTCGCGACCGTGCTGCTGTGGCTGGCGGTGCTGCCCCGGCTGCGCCGATCAGCCTGACTCGAACACGAGCTGGCCGTCCTCCTCGCCGACCGCCCGGAACCCCGCCTTCTCCAGCACCCGGCAGCTGGCCGCGTTTCCGGGCAGCACATACGCCCGCAGCCCGGGTGCGAGAGCGGGCTCCGGGTGGTCGTCGTGCCACTGCCGGAGCGCCCGCGTCAGCTCCGTCGCCAGACCAGCGCCCCACGCCGCGCGGGCCAGCAGGTAGCCGACTTCCCGGTGCCCGCTGCGATGGGCGAGGCCGAACCCGGCCCGGCCGAGAAATCCCGGCGCGCCTTCGATCCGCCACTTCGACCAGCCTCGCGTCCGGTGCTCGGCGATGAACCGCTCCAGCCGTTCCCGGGTCGCCTCGCGGGTCTGCGGGCCGCTCGTCATGTGCTGCATGACTTCGCGATCGGCGTGCAGTGCGGCGAGATCGTCCAGATCCTCGGGCAGCCAGGTCGTCAGCCGCAGCCGAGACGTGCGGAGGATCTCCTCGCGGCCGGTCACCAGCCGGGGTGGTACGGCGCCGGCCGGGTTTTGCGCAGCAGCCACGCGCCGGTCGCCCGATGCGCTGCCAGCACGAGGGCGGCCACCGGGACGATCAGCCACAGGAACCCGCTCGGGAAGGTCATCTGCAGGGTCGGCGGCGCGCTCCTCCGGACGAAACTGGAGCCGAGGCCGACGATCATGAAGACGACGATGTCCAGCACTGCCAGGCCGCCGCCGGCGAGCACGCAGATCCGGCCCGCCGGGGAGCGCCTGAACAGCCCGATCGCGCCGGCGACGGTCAGTGCCGCGATCGCCAGGTCCACCACGCCGGCGATACCGCTGGAAAGCAGCCTGCCCGAGGACGGATGGCCGACCATCCGGATCACCGCCACGACGAAGCCGATCGTGCCCACCAGTCCGATGACCGAGGCCAGCGTCGCCGCGGCAATGGCAGTAGCCCCGAAGTACGCGGTCGGCGGCGGCTGCGCCGGGAACTGGCCGCTGTGAGCGGGCTGTCCTCCGTAAGCAGGCGGCAGCGGCGAGTACTGCTGCGGCTCCATGCCGGGGTAAGGCTGCGGCGGTTGCGTCACGACGGCGGTTCCTCCGAGGTCAGGAAGACATTCTCGGCTCATCCTGCCAGGTCAGCGGCCCCTCCCCGGCCCGATTGCCCGAACGGACGACACGCGGTTCGCCGGTGCCCCTCGCGATACGGCCAGTTAGGTGTTACCTTAGGTAACAGTGAATCGCGGTAACGCCTAATCAATGTCGCTCAGGGAGGACCGAATGACCAGCGCAGACGTGCAGCGAGCACCGGAAGCGGCCCCGTCCGGCCGGCACGAGACCGCGCAGCGGCTGCTCGACTCCTCCGCGACCCTGTCCTACGACCCGGCCACCGAGGTCGACTGGGAAACCCCGCTGGACAAGGACTTCCACGGGGCCAGCCCGGAGTGGAGCACGCTCTACGGCACGAGCTACTGGGCCGAGATGACCCCGGAGCAGCAGAAGGAGCTGACCCGCCAGGAGGCGGCGTCGGTCGCCAGCACCGGGATCTGGTTCGAGATGATCCTGCAGCAGATGGTGCTGCGCGATTTCTACGCCAAGGACCCGACCGACCCGGCGTTCCAGTGGGCGCTCACCGAGATCGCCGACGAATGCCGCCACTCGATCATGTTCGCCCGCGGCGCGCAGAAGCTCGGCGCTCCCCCGTACCGGCCGCGCAAGCTCGCCGTCGAACTGGGCCGCGTCTTCAAGGCGGTCGCCGGCGGCGAAGCGGCGTACGCGGCGATCCTGGTCGCCGAAGAGGTCCTCGACGTGATGCAGCGCGACTGGATGCGCGACGAGCGCGTGGTCCCGTTCGTGCGCACTATCAACAACATCCACGTCGTCGAAGAGTCGCGGCACATGAAGTTCGCCCGCGAGGAGACGCGCGAGCAGCTGGAGGGCGCGGGAGCGCTGCGCCGCCAGTTCAACGCGCTGGTCATCGCGATCGCGTCGTACTTCATCGTCAGCAGCATGGTCAACCGCGACGTGTACAAGAACGCCGGGCTGGACGCCGAGCGCGCGCTGCGCGAGGCGAAGGCCAACGAGCACCACAAGTCGATGATGCGCTCCAGCTGTGCCGGGCTGATGGAGTTCCTCGGCTCCTGCGGGCTGCTCACGAAGCCGGCGCTGGTGTTCTACAAGCGGGCGAATCTGATCTGACATGGCCTTCGCGATCACCCAGACCTGTTGCAACGACGCGACGTGCGTGTCGGTCTGCCCGGTCAACTGCATCCACCCGACGCCGGACGAGCCGGATTTCGGCACCACCGAGATGCTCTACGTCGACCCGGCGGCCTGCATCGACTGCGGCGCGTGCGCCGACGCGTGCCCGGTCGACGCGATCTTCCCGGTGGACCTGCTGACCGACTCGATGAAGGTCTACGCGGGGATCAACGCGGACTTCTTCGCCGACCGCCCGCCGGTCGCCGCGAACCCGGCGCCGAACTTCCACCGCTGGGGCCCGCCGGCGTTCGACCGGGACATCCCGAGCGACCTCGAGCCCGCGGACGTGGCCGTCGTCGGCACCGGCCCGGCCGGGATGTACGCGGTGGAAGACCTGTTGCTGCACACCAACGCGCGCGTCACGCTGATCGACCGGCTGCCGGTCGCGGGCGGTCTGGTGCGCTTCGGCGTCGCCCCGGACCACCCGGACACCAAGCGGATCGGCGAGGCGTTCTCGCGGTTCCACCACCACCCGCGGCTGAAGCTGAAGCTCGGCGTCGAGGTCGGCCGTCACGTGACGGTGGACGAGCTGGCCGAGCGGCACGACGCGGTGATCTACGCGGTCGGCGCTTCTTCCGCACGCACCCTCGGCCTCTCCGGCGAGGACCTGCCCGGCAGCCTCGCCGCGACGACGGTCGTCGCCTGGTACAACGGCCACCCGGACGTCCCCGCGCACGCGGTCGACCTCTCCGCGGAGCGAGTCGTGCTGATCGGCACCGGCAACGTCGCGCTGGACGTCGCCCGGATCCTCACCGCCGACCCGGACGATCTCGACGGCACGACCATCGCCCCGCACGCGCTGGAACGGTTGCGCTCCAGCAAGGTCCGCGAGGTAGTGCTGCTGGCCCGGCGCGGCCCGGAAGACGCCGCCTACACCTCGCCCGAGCTGATCGCGCTGGCGCAGCGGGCGAATGTGCCGCTCGTCGTCGACACCGAAGACCCGCGCACCGCGGCGGCGATCGACGCGGGCACCGGAAAAGCCGCGCTGCTGAAGGACCTGGCCCGGGAAACGGTCGACTGGACCGCCCCTCCCGCGGACGGTCCCCGCCGGATCGTGTTGCGGTTCCACTCGGCCCCGGCGGAGATCACCGGCGACCGGCAGGTGCGCGGACTGCGCGTCGGCGCGCCTTCCGGACCGGTCGAGATCGCCGCCGGCCAGGTGGTGCGCGCGGTGGGCTACCGCGGCCGCCCGGTGCCCGGGCTCCCCTTCGACGACGCCGCCGGAACGATCCCGAACACCGCGGGCCGGGTCGAGGGCCGGACCGGTGCGTACGTGGTGGGCTGGATCAAGCGCGGCCCGTCGGGCGGGATCGGCGCGAACCGGACGTGCGCGAAGGAAACCGTGGCGACGCTGCTGGCGGACATCACCTCCGGCGAGGTTCCCCTGCGAGGCCGGCGGTCGCCGATCGCCGCGCTGGCGGCTCGGTTCCGGGGTCGCTGAGGCAGTTCATTCCGGAGTCCCGGCCGCGCTTCGCGGCCGGGACTTTTCGCCTGCCCCCAAGTCTTGCCCGATTGTCGGACAATCTGGCAATCTAGTCCACACGGTCAGCTCAAACGAGCGCGGCACTGGAGGACTGATGACGATCGACGGCCTGGGGGCGCGCATCCAGCGGCGCAGCACCGCCGAGCAGGCGGCCGAAGCCGTCCGGCAGGCGATCCTGTCCGTCCGGCTGCCGCCGGGCACTCCGTTGCGCGAGACCGCGCTCGCCGCCGAACTCGGGGTCTCCCGCAGCACCCTCCGCGAGGCCGCGCGGACCCTCGAAAGCGAAGGACTGGTCCGGTATCAGATGAACCGCGGCATCGTCGTCGCGGACGTCACCGGCCCGGACGTCGCCGACATCTACGCCGCCCGCATCTCCGTCGAACTCACCGCCGCCGACGCCCTCACCGAGCACCGCGACCCGGCGATCTACCGGAAGCTGGCCGACCTGGTCGACCGGATCGAACACGCCTTCGACCAGGACGACACCGCCACCGCTCTGGACAGCGACCGCCTCTTCCACGCCACGCTCGTCACCGCCACCGGCAGCCCCCGGCTGCGCCGCTTCCACGCGCAGCTCCAGCAAGAACAACGCCTCGCCCTCGCACTGGCCGAACGCTCCCGCCGCGAGCTCGGCCGCACCACCGACGACCACCGCCGGCTGCTGGACGCCCTGCACGGCAGCCCGAGCGAAGCCAGCGCCGAAATCACCGCACACCTGCGAGCCGGCGCCGCCGAACTGGGACGGCTGCTCGACCTGCTCGCCGACCACGACGAAAGCGAGAAATCTCGTGGCTGACCACCGCCCCGACGGCCCGTGGGACCTGATCGTCACGCCCTGGCATCTCGACCAGCGCCTCCCGGAGTTCCCCGTACCCGCCGCCGCGGCCCAGGTCGTCCCGCCGGTCCTGCCCTCGGCCCCCGTCCCCGTCCGGATGAACCTGCTGCACCAGGCGACAGCCGACGCGGTGGCCCGCGCCGCCAAGCCCCTCGTGCTCTCCGGCGACTGCCCCACCAGCCGCGCCGCCGTGGCCGCGCTGCAGCGACGCCACCGCGACCTCGCCGTGCTGTGGCTCGACGCGCACGGCGACTTCAACACCCCCGCGATCTCCACCAGCGGCTATCTCGGCGGCATGGCACTGGCCATGCTCACCGGCCGCACCGCGGGCCTGTTCGACGACCCGCTCGGCCTGCGTCCGGTCCCCGACACCAGCGTCGTGCTCGCCGGCTCCCGCGACCTCGACCCCGCCGAACACGACGCCCTCGCCGCCAGCCGAGTCCGCCGCGTGCCCGCCGACCCCGCCGCCATCACCACCGCCCTCGACCGGCTCGGCCCGGTCCCCGTCTACCTCCACCTCGACATCGACGTCATCGACAGCGCCGAACTGCCCGGCGCGCGCTTCCCGTCCGGCCCCGGCCCTTCCCTCGCCCGGATCGAAGAATGCCTCGCCGCCGCTTGCGCCGCCGCCGACGTCGCCGGCGCTTACCTCGCCTGCGCCTGGCTGCCCGAGCACGTCAACGACCACAGCACCCGACAGACCATCGCCCGTCTCACCGCCGCACTCGGCGCCAACGTCGCTTGGCACGAAGCCGTCATCAGCTGACCAGCCGAGACCAGCGGGAACCAAGGAACCGATTCGAGGAGCGGTCCTCAGTCCGCGCCTGGCTGCGCCGCGTCGCGACCCAGGCGGCTGGCGGATGTACCGGATGGTCGTCGACGGTCAGCCCGCGGCCGTCGTTAGCCGCACGGAGAGCCGTTCGGCTGCGCGGTCCTCGACGTCCGCCGGCACGGTATCGCGGGCGTGACCGTCTTCGGCGGCCCCGCACTCGTCGAACGCATCAGGGTCGCTCCACCTCCGGCACCCAAAAACTGAGCTCCAGCGTCTTCACGCTCGCCCAGTGCGACATCAGCCGGCCCTGTGCGACCAGCGCCGGGAACGCCACCGCGAGCGCCGGGCTGGAATTGCGCAGCATCAGCCCGGCGGTGCGCAGCCGGGTCGCCTCCAGAGCCGCGTCGGCGTCGTGCAGTCGCAGGGCCGAAAGCAGCAGGAACGAATCCGCCTCGACGAACGCTTGGCCGCGCGCGGACGGGTTCCGGCGCAGGAACTCCTCCCTCGCGTTCCGCTTCCGCCGCCGCGGCAGCCACCGTCCCGCCCGCGCGCCCATCGGGTACGCCAGGTATCCGAGCAGATAGCTCGCCACCACGACCCCGATCACCAGCACCACGCCCGGTCCGCGCGAGACGGCGGCGAGGTCGATCCAGTGCGGCGCTCCGGCGAGGTAGGCCAGGACCGCCAGGTGCAGGGCGCCCGGGATCGCGTAGGTGAAGAGGTCGAAGAGTCCGATCGCGAAAGTCACCCGGTGATCCAGCTGCGACCGGACCCCCGGTACGGCTTTCAGGCGATCACGCCGACGACCCGCCTCCCCTGGCGAGCGCCTCCACGCGGTTCATCGGGCCGTTGTAGTAGTTCTGGTCGCCGGGCAGGCTGCCGGTGCGCGAGAACTGCCAGATGCTCTGCTTGTCCCAGCCCGCCGGGAGTTCGCCGATCTGCGGGGCGTACCGGGCGAGCCACAGCGGGTTGGTGTCGCCGAACCCGCCCGCGTTGCCGGTGCACTGCTTCCACCAGGACGTCGAGGTGTAGATGATCGCGCTGCGGCGTTGTTTCGCCAGGTACCGGTGGGTGAAGTCGGCGATCCACGCGGTCATGTCGGCCTGGCTTTTGCCGTAGCAGGCGTCGCCGTACGGGTTGTACTCGATGTCCAGCGCGCCCGGCAGCGTCTTGCCGTCGCCGCGCCACGCGCCGCCGTGGGCGATGAAGTAGTCGGCTTGCTGAGCGCCGCTGGAGACGTCCGGGCGGGCGAAATGGTAGGCGCCGCGGATCAGGCCGGCGCTGCGCGCGCCGTTGTATTGCTGGTCGAACTGCGGGCTCACGAATCCGGTGCCCTCGGTCGCTTTGACGTAGGCGAACCGGGCGCCCGCGCCGGCGGCCTGGCCCCAGTCGACCGCGCCCTGGTGCCCGCTGACGTCGTGGCCGAGGGTCTGCCCGGTCGCCGGGTCGAGCCGCGGGCTCCCGCTTTGCACGCCCTCGTGCCGCAGAATCTGTGAACCGGCAACGTTCTCGCCGGCCTTCGAGTAGTCCGCGGCGGCGGCCGGTCCGGCAGTGGCGACGCCGCATGCCATCGCCACTGCCGACCCGACGGCGGCCAAGCCGAGCCGCCAGGGGTTGTCCGTTGCTGTCCGGGTCACCGAGACTCCGATCTCCACGGCGGCAGGTCCAGGGCCCATCGTGGGGCACAACGCGGCGCGAGGCTGGCTGCGTCACCCGGACGTGAACAGTTTTCCGATAGCCGGAATCGCCCAGGTGGTCCAGACAACCGTGACCGATTTGTGACCAGCACCGCCGAGCTGGGCGTTTAATTTGTTGTGGCCGACCACAAACTAGTTGGCAAATTCCCTACCGGCGGAGGTGTCCCCACGTGAACCGGACTCATCGACCACCCGGGCGGCCGTCCCGATCCCGCGGACCCGCATTGATCGCGCTGGCCCTGCTCGCCGCGGCCGGGCTCGCCGTGCCCGCCGCCGCGGCCCCAGCGTCCGCGCAGGCGGGCTGCACCGGCCAGTCCGACCAGCCGGACTTCGGGCCGAACGTGCACATTTTCGACCCGGGAATGCCCTCCTCGACGATCCAGGCTCAGCTGGACAAGGACTTCGAGGCGCAGAAGGACACGCAGGCCGCGCAGTTCGGCTCGGGCCGCGTCGCGCACCTGTTCAAACCGGGCTCCTACGCGGTGCACGACAACGTCGGCTTCTACACCTCCGTCGCCGGGCTCGGGCAGAACCCGGACGACGTCCAGATCAACGGCGACATCACCGTGGACGCCTTCAACGAGTCGGACCAGGGTTCCGCCTTGCAGAACTTCTGGCGTTCGGCGGAGAACATGGCCGTCACGCCCTCCAACGGCAGCGACCGGTGGGCGGTGTCGCAGGCCGCGCCGTTCCGCCGGATGGACATCAAGGGCGGACTGCAGCTGTTCCCCGCCAGCTACGGCTACGCGAGCGGCGGCTACGTCGCCGACACCCGCGTGTCCGGGCAGGCCGCGTCCGTCTCGCAGCAGCAGTGGTACACGCGGGATTCGGCGCTGGGCAGCTGGGACGGCGGCGTGTGGAACATGGTCTTCTCCGGGACCACTGGCGCGCCGGCCAATTCGTTCCCGAACCCGCCGGAAACGACGCTCGACTCCACACCGGTGTCGCGCGACGTGCCGTACCTGTACGTGGACGACGGCGGCAACTACCGCGTCTTCCTGCCGTCCCTGCGCACGAACGCTTCCGGGCCGAGCTGGGCGAACGGCGGCACCCCCGGCGATTCCGTCCCGATGAGCCAGTTCCGCGTCGTGAAGCCCGGCGACACCGCGGAGAGCATCAACAGCTCCCTCGACTCCGGCTGCAACCTGTTCTTCACCCCTGGCGCCTACCACCTCGACCAGACGCTGAACGTGACCCGGCCGGGCACGACGGTGCTCGGCATCGGCTATCCGACGCTGATCCCGGACAACGGCGTCGACGCGATGCACGTGTCCGATGTGGACGGTGTGCGGGTGAAGGGCCTGCTGTTCGACGCGGGAACCCAGAATTCGCAGGCGCTGCTGACCGTCGGCGAAAGCGGCAAGCACACGAGCCACGCGGCGAATCCGACGTCGCTGCAGGACGTCTTCTTCCGCGTCGGCGGCGATCTGGCCGGCAAGGCGACCACCAGCCTGGCGGTGAACAGCGACGACACGATCGTCGACCACGTCTGGGCGTGGCGCGCCGACCACGGCAACAGCGGCACCGTCGGCTGGACCACGAACACCGCCGACACCGGCGTGCTCGTCAACGGCGACAACGTGACCGCGACCGGGCTGTTCGTGGAGCATTACCAGAAGTTCCAGGTCGTGTGGAACGGCCAGGACGGGAAGACGATCTTCTTCCAGAACGAAATGCCCTACGACGTCCCGGACCAGGGCTCGTGGAATTCCGCGCCCGGCACCGCCGGGTACGCCGCGTACAAGGTCGGCCCGGACGTGAAGTCGCACGAAGCGTGGGGCTTGGGCAGCTACTGCTTCTTCGACACCAACCCGGCGGTTTCGAGCTACCACGCGTTCGAAGTGCCGGACAACGGCGGGGTGAAGCTGCACAGCCTGCTCACGGTGTCGCTGAACCACCGCGGCACGATCACCCACGTCGTGAACGACACGGGCGACGTGACCCCGGACGGCACCAAACCGGTCAACGTCCCGAACTATCCGTAGCCCGGTCTGGCGCCGGGTCTCCACGTCGGTGAAGGGCTCCTTGAGGGAGCCTGATTCCCTCAAGGAGCCCTTCACCGACCGGGACCCCGCGCCTCAGTCCAGCGCGGTGGCCCGGCTGACCTTCTCCCAGGAGTCGAGATCCTGGGTCAGCGCGGCGATTTTGCCGCGGATCGCGTCCACCGCGTCGCCGCCGAGCGCGAGCCGCAGCGGTGCGTCGGGCGCGTCCACCGCGCGCAGGATCGCCTCCGCTGCCTTCGCCGGATCGCCGGGTTGCGTTCCGTCCATCCCCTCGATCGCGGCGCGGGTGGCCGCGGTCGATTCGGTGTAGGCGTCGATCTTGCCGGAGCGGTGCATCGCCGTGCCGCCGAACGACGTCCGGAACGCGCCCGGCTCCACGATAAGCACCTTGACCCCGAGCGGCGTGACCTCCGCCGCGAGCGCCTCGGACAGGCCCTCCAGGGCGAATTTCGCCGCGCAGTAGGCCCCGAACGCGGGCGGCGCGAGCAGTCCGCCCATCGAGCTCATCTGCACGATCGTGCCGCTCCCCTGTTCCCGCAACAGCGGGACGACGGCCTTGGTCATCGCGACCGCGCCGAAGAACATCACCTCCAGCACCGCGCGCAGGTCGGGCAGCGTCAGTTCCTCCACCGCGCCGACCGTGCCGTGGCCGGCGTTGTTGACCAGCACGTCGATCCGGCCGAACTCGTCCAGCGCGGTCCGCACCGCGGCGTCGATCCGGGCCGGGTCGGTGACGTCCAGCGCGGCGGTGCGCACCCGGTCCCCGCCTGACGCGACGAGGTCGTCGAGCGTCTCCGGTGTGCGGGCGGTCGCGAGGACCCGGTCCCCCGCCGCCAGCGCGGCCCGGGCGAGTTCGCGGCCGAAGCCGCTTGAGCACCCGGTGATCAGCCAGACGCGGCCGTCGGTTTCCTTGGTCATTGAGCAGTCCCTCCAGTGGTTCTTCCGGCTCCGATCGTGGCGCGCGCCTGCCGGGGTCCGCCAACACCGGTTCGCTGGCGGGCTACAGTCTCAGCCTGTGACCCCTGAGCTGCGGCAGCTGCGCTACTTCCTCGCCGTCGCCGAGACAA
The DNA here is from genome assembly GCF_900115345.1 of Amycolatopsis rubida. Classification (GTDB taxonomy): domain Bacteria; phylum Actinomycetota; class Actinomycetes; order Mycobacteriales; family Pseudonocardiaceae; genus Amycolatopsis; species Amycolatopsis rubida. The sequence continues at coordinate 62,235 of NZ_FOWC01000016.1, forward strand.
CGAGCTTCACGCGCGCGGCAGCGGCCCTGCACATCGCGCAGCAGTCCCTCTCGCAGCAGATTTCCGTGCTGGAACGCCAGCTCGGCGCGCAGCTCTTCGACCGCGACGCCCGCGGCACCCGGCTCACCCCGGTCGGCGAGCTCTTCCTGCCCGAAGCGCGCGCGGTGCTCGCCCGCGCCGACGCCGCGGTGGCGACGGTCGCTCGCGCGGTCCGCGGCGAGATCGGCACCTTGCGGCTGGCTTTCCTTGCCAGCACCGCGAATTACCTGCTGCCACCGGTGGTGCGCGCGGTGCGGGAACAGCTCCCGGAACTGACCGTCACGACCGCGGAAGTCTCGATCGCGGAGCTCGTCGACGGTGTCCTGGACGGCCGCTTCGACGCTGGCTTCACCCGCCCGCCGCTGGTCGGCGGTCTGGCGACGCACATCCTGCTGACCGAGGAGGTCTGCGCGGTGCTGCCCGCAGGCCATCGGCTGGCCGGCCGTTCGGCGCTGCGCCTGGCCGACCTCGCGGACGAGCCATGGGTGCTGACGCCGCGTGCGTCCTGGGATCCCTGGCACCGCAAGTACGACGCCGATTTCGCCGCGGCCGGGTTCACCCCGGACGTCGTGCAGCGCACCGCGACCGTGCAGGGCTTGCTGGGGCTGGTCGCGGCCGGGGTCGGCGTGACGCGGCTGGCGCGATCAGCGCACAGCCTGCGCCGCACCGGTGTGGTGTTCGTGCCGCTGGAGGGCGAATCCGCGCGCACCGTCGTCGTGTGGCGCGCGGACGGCCCGCGCCCGGCCGCGCTGCTGGACGTGGCGACCCGCCTGGCCGAGACGACGGATCTTTCCGGCGCGGGCTGATCCCGCGCCGGAAAGCGCGTCAGCCCCTGCCCTCGCGACGGTCCAGGTCCAGGGTCCGCATTTGCTGCGCGAGCGCCTTTTCCTCCATTTCCTTCATCTCCGCGCGCTTCTCGGCGGAAATGGGTGTCTCGCCGTCGTATTTGCGCAGCTCCGGCGGGTCGTAATCGCCGTTCTGCCACCGCTGCCACGTCGGGTCGTTCTTGTCCTTCGGGGCTTGGAATCCCCATTTGTCGAGCAGTTCGTCGGCGGTTCCCTGCGGGTATTGGCCGGTCTGACGCTGTTCGTAGGCCAGATGCGCCTCGGCCCGGCCGCCCGCGGTGAGCGGGTCGGTGCGCGCGAAGGACTCCCCGTTCTTGACCATGTCGTCGTACTCCTTGGTGCCCGGAGCGGGGTTGTACGGCATGCCCTTGCCGGTGCCGTACATCTCGTCGACCATGTGCTGGTAGGAGTCCTTGGACCCGCGCAGGTACTTCTGCTCCTCGTCGAAGTCGCTGAGGTCCTTTTTGAGCTTGGCGTCGTTGCCGTTTTCGATTTCGCTGCGGTGCTCAGTGAGGTAGTCGCGGCGTTCCTGTTCGGCCTTCGCGTCCTCGGCCCGCTGTTTGTAAGCGGCGGCCGAATCCTCCCGTTGCTTGTCGGTGTTCTCGATCCGGTGCCGCACTTCGGAACCGTCCGGGTAATGCTCGCCGGGGACCCGTTCGGTTTTGTTCCCGTAGGTGTGGATGCCGTGTTTCGGGTCGTGGAAATCCGGATGGTGAACGTGGTTCGGGTCGTCGCCGTGGTAGACCTTTTCCTGCGGGCTCAGATAGGTGTTGTGCGGCTGGCGGCCCGGCACCTGATAGGTCGGCCGGGTGTACTTGCCGTCCATGTGCGCGTAGCCCATCTGGTTGAGCTGCAGCAGATCCGACGTGTCCTTGCGCTCGTAGGCCCGCCGCTGCGCGTAGGCGTAGCTCAGCTGGTGTTCGTCGTGCGCTTTCCCGCTGGTGAAGCCGGAGGTGTGCATCCGGTTGCCGCTCCCGGTGCCCGGGTGCTTGCGGTGGAAGTCGTGGCTTTCGGTGTAGCTGTAGGCCGCGTGCTCGAGGTCCGTTTCGTCGGAACGCTTCCGCGGCAGGCCGCTGCCGTTGTCCGCGGCGGCCTGGTGGACGCCGACGTGCTCGTGCTGGTTGGTCAGGTGTCCGTCGAACTCGTAGCCGTGGTTCTCTCCGATCCGGGCCGCCTCGGGGTTGCGGTTGCCGTAGGTGCCGGGCGGATTCGACGGTTCGGTGGACGCCTTCTTGGCCGGGGGCGCGTCGGGCGTGGCGTCGTCGTCGCGTTTGCGCTTGTTGCCGGCCTGCTGTTCCTCCATTTCCTTCAGCTTCTTGGGGCACGGCTCGGTCGGCAGCGGGCTGAGGCCGAGCGGATCGATCATGGCGGTCGGGTTGTCCACGTAGGCCATCGAATCCGGGGACGGGCTGAGGCCGAGCGGGTCGTGCGAGAGGTAGCGGCCGGTTTCCGGGTCGTAGTAGCGGTGCATGTTGTAGTGCAGCCCGGTCTCCGGGTCGTAGTACTGGCCGGGGAAGCGCAGCGGGGTGCGCGCGGTTCCGCCTTCGGCCACGACCGCGCCCCACAGCGAGGTGCGCTGGTGCCCGGCGAGCGCGCCGGTGCCGTCGACCAGTTCGGCGGGTGCGCCGACCAGGTCGGTGACGATGGCGTGGAAGCGTTCGTCGACGCGTTCGCCGAGCTTCCGCTCGGTCTGCGCGAGCACCCGGTCGGAGTCGGGCAGCCAATCCCACACCGTCGCGACCTGCGGGCGGCCGGGGGCGCTGTGCACCTGCTCGGCGGGCCGGTAGTGGTCCCAGGCGAATTCGATCTGCTCGGCCACCGCGCCCGCCGGATCGAGCCGCTGCTTGGCGACGCGCCTGCCGAGCGCGTCGTAACGGTAGCGCCAGACCGTGCCGTCCGGGGTGCGCACGCCGGTCAGCCTGCTCGCCGAGTTCCACTGGTATTCCCACCGCTGCCCGCGGCGTTCCCGCGTCACGACGCGGCCCTCGGCGTCGTGGGTGTAGCGGGTCTCGCCCGCGGACTCGATCAGGGTGCCGCGGTAGGTCCGGGCTCCCGCCGCGGCCGGGTCGCCCGGCCAGCCCGCTTCGGTGATCGCGCCTGCCGCGTCGTAGCCGTAGTTCTCCCGCCAGTCCGGGCCGTTGACCGCGCTGACCCGGCCGCCGGAGCTGACCTCGAACGCGCGCGGCCCGGCGAGCAGATCGCCGGTCGCGTACAGGTTGCCGTCCGGCAGGTAGCGGTAGTCGCGCTGCTGCACGGTGGCCGCGCCGCGCAGCACGGTCTGCCCGCGCAGCCTTCCGGTCGAGGTCCAGTCCTGCCGCAGCTCCGCCACCGGCGCGGTCCCGGCGAAGAGCCGGCGCGCCGTTTCCTGCCCGGCGGCGTCGTATTCGAACCGCAGGGTGCGGCCCGCGGTGGTGATCGCGGTCGGGCGGTCCGCGGAGTCGTAGCCGAACGACGACTGCGCGCCGGTGGGCGTGCGGCGGCCGGTCCGCCTGCCGAGCGCGTCGAACTCCGACCGCACGACGCGGCCGTTGATCGACTCGGACACCAGCTGCCCGAGCGGGTCGTACTCGAACCGGACCTCGGTCTCGCCGTTGCGCGCCAGCACCATCCGGCCGTCGTGGTCGTAGGCGAATTCGGCGACGTCGTCGGCGGCGGTGCGCCGCACCAGCCGCCCGAGCGCGTCGTATTCGATGTCGATCGCCTGCCCCGCCGCGTTGACCCGGCGCACGAGCCGTCCCGCCGCGTCGTAGCCGTAGCGCAGGACCCGGCCGTTGTAGTCGGTTTCCGCGACGACCCGGCCCGCGTGGTCGTACTCGTAGCGCCAGACCAGGCCGCGTTCGTTCGTCACTGTCGTCAGCCGCAGTTCGGTGTCGTAGCCGAACCGCCGGACGCCGCCGTCCGGGTCCTGCGCGGACAGCGGCAGGCCGAACGCGCCGTACTCGACGCGGTGCACGCCGCCGCGCGGGTCGACCGACTCCTCGACGTTGCCCGCCGCTTTGAAGCCGAACTTGCTGACCGTGCCGTCGGTGTTGCGCTGCTGGACCAGGTTGCCCGCCGCGTCGCGCACCCGTTCCACGGACGCGCCGGTCGGGCCGGTGATCGAGGTGATGGCGCCGAGCGCGTCGTAGGAGTAGCGAGTGACCGCGCCGTCGGGGGCGGTGATCTTCGTGGGCAGGCCCGCCGCGTCGGATTCGAACCGGGTGACGCCGCCGAGCGCGTCGGTCCGCGTCGCCACCGCGCCGGTGTCCGGGTCGTAGGCGTAGGCGGTGACCCCGCCCGCCGGATCGGTTTCCTTGACCAGGCTGCCTTGTTCGTCGTACTCGTAGCGCCAGACCTCGCCCGCGGGGCCGGTGGCGGAGACCGGCAGGCCCCGCTCGTCGTACTCGTTGACCAGCCGGGAGCCGTCCGGGCGGATTACCGCGACGACGTTGCCGAGCGCGTCGAATTCCCAGCGGGTGGCGTTGCCGAGCGCGTCGGTCCTGGCGGTGACCCGGCCGAACTCGTCGTACTCGGTGGTCGAGGTGTTGCCGAGCGGGTCGGTCTCGGCGACGACCTTGAGCTGCTCGTCGAGCTGGTAGCGGGTGACCGCGCCGAGCGAGTCGGTGACCGTGGTGACCAGGTTCTCGCGGTCGTAGGACAGCTCGGTGTCGAGGTATCCGCCGTCGCCCCGCGCGCGCACGCACCGGCCGTCGCTGTCGTACTGGTAGCGGTACCAGCGGCCGTTGACGTCGTCCCAGCGCACCATCCGGCCGTCGGCGTCGTAGCGGAACTGGTGCGAGGTGCCGACCGCGTCGACGACCTCGGCCAGCCGCCGGGCGGAGTCGTAGCGGTACTCCCGGACCGCCACCGGCGCGTCCGGCACGCGCAGCGCGGTGACCAGGCCGTCCGCCGATTCGATCGTCACGCGGTAGCCGCCGGAGTGCTCCATGGCGACCGGCACGCCGTCCTCGTAGCGGAAGTCGATCCGGTTGCCCGAGCTGTCGACCAGCGCGTGCAGCCGCAGGACGCGGTCGCCGGGGTCGCCGGTGAAGTGGCGGATGACGCTGCTCTGCGGGTCGCCGACGATGAACCCGGTGGTGACCCGGCGCAGTGCGAGGTAGGGCCCGTCGTCGGTGGCGACGGCCTCGATGCCTCGCGGGAACGGGAAGCGCACGAGCACGCCGTTCGGGGCGGCGTAGTGCAGGCCCTCGTCGCCGATCTCCAGGCGTTCGTCCAGCGTCGAGGACCAGGTGGGGCCGAAGAATCCGCCGGAGCGGTAGGTCGAGCGGTGGGTGCGTTCCACCGTCAGCGGCAGCACGCCGGGCAGGTTCAGGTCTTCCTGGACCAGGTACACCGCGCCGGTGGCGACGTCGATCGGGTCGCCGCAGCCCTTGATCTCGTGGGGATCCGTGTGGTGTTCGGCCGCGTTCTCGCTCGGGTTGCCCCTCGGCTGCTGCGTCGAGGAGGTATGCACCTCGTTGCCGCCGGACTCGTGCGGCCCGGTGCCGCCTTGGCCGCCTTCGTGCCCGCCGCCCTGGTTGCCCTCCGCGTTGCTGGAGTGGGTGTTTCCGGTGTTGCCTTGGTGTCCTCCGCCGCCTTCGGCTCCAGAGGTGTGCGTGCCCTCGCCGCCGCCGGGGTGGGACCGGGTGCCGCCGCCCTCGGCTTTGACGTTGATGTCCTTGGGCTTCGGCGACGGGGCGCCTTTGCCGCCCTTGAGGCCCTTCAGCGCCTTGCCCGCGTCCTCGAACAGCGTCCCGGCCTTCTTCAGCAGCGGGATGAGCGCCTTGAGGGCCTTGACCAGCTTGGTGGTGATCTCGGTGATCCGGGACGCGGTCTTCGCGACGGCCGCGGCGACCTGCGGGCCGACCCAGGCCATCCCGATCCCCGCGGTGAGCAGCACCTGCAGCGCCCACGAGATCAGGTGCCCGACGAGGTCGGCGATGGTGTCGCGCACCAGCGACCGCACTGCCGCGACCACCTCGCCCGCGGTCTTGACCCCGCTGGCCGCGCCCTCGGAGCCCTTCTGGGCGCTGGCGATCAGGGCGGAGGTGTCCTCGGCCTTCTTGCGGTAGCTGTCGGCGGCCTCGCCCTCCCAGCTCTGGAGGTCTTTCTTGACCAGCTCGCCGAGCTCGCCGGACACGCCTTCGAGTTCCTTGGCGACGTTGGTCCAGGTCTGCGCCTGGGAGCTGATCTGGTCGGCGTTGCCGGTGAGCGCGTCGAGAGCGTCCTTGAGCGGGCCGACGTGCTCCATCAGCCAGCCGACCCCGGCCGCGAAGATCGCGCCGAACGGGTCCATCACCGCGGTGAGCACGTCGATCGCGGTGCCGACGGCCCCGATCGCGACCGCGGCCCAGTTCTTGCTCTCGATCGCCTCCTTGAGCCCGGTGGCGTCCTCCAGCAACGGGACCCCGGCCACCGCCGAGGTCTCCTTCACCGGCGCGACCAATGGATTGCTCACGTTTGTTCCCCCTGCCCGTAGCTGCGGTGATCACGGTACCTACCGCGCTCCGGGACGGCACGCGGCACGCGGGAGCCTGGCCAGGAGGGCAACTCTGGTAGTCCGGAGAGGCAGCGGGGCGGCCGCGTGCCCGGCCGGGCACGCATTTCCGCACGTCCGCTTGAGGTTTCCGGCGTTGCCGGACCGGTGGCCGAAACTCAGCTTTCGCTGACCTTCACCGAAAACGCGTCGATGCTCATCCCCGCCCCCGGCGTGATGTCCGCTCCCGGGCTGGTGCACCCGCACACCTTGTTCGGATACGACCCGCCGATCGCCACGTCGAAGATCGCGAAGAACCCGTGGTCCACCGCCGCCTTCCAGGTGGCATCGGACACCTGGTTCTGCTTCACCGCGAAAGTCTCCTTGCCGTCCAAGGAAAACCGCAGTTCCTCCGCCGCCGCGTCCCGGCGGTCCACCACCACCGCGTACGTGTGGTACCCGGACTTGCAGCCTGCGCAGTCCTGCAGCTCGCTGCTGATCCCGTCCGGGTCGTGGCACTCGCCCGCCCACTGTCCACAGTGGAATGTGCTGGAGTGCTGGTCCAGCGCGTTCACGTTCTCCATGATGTCCAGCTCGCCGATGCTCGGCCAGTTCGTCGCGCCGACCGGCCGCGCGTCCGCGCCCATCGCCCAGAACGCGGGCCAGTAGCCGAGGCCGTGCGCGGGGTCGGGCTGCTGGATCGTCGCGCTCATTTCCATCTGCCCGCCCGCAGGCGCGCCGAAGTCGGTGCGCTGGGTTTCGATCCGGCCGGACGTCCACGCGCCGTTCGCGTCGCGCAGCGGCTTGATCACCAGGTGCCCGGCTCCGTCGTGGTAGACGTTGTCCGTCGAGTCGGTCGAGGTCTCGATTTCGCCGGTGCCCCAGTTCGCCGCGCCGCCGGGGTAGCCGGTTCCCTTGTCGTAGAGCCAGTTCTGCGGGTCGAGACCGGTGCCCGCGGGGCCGTCGAAGGTGTCCTCGAACACCGTGGTCCAGGTTTCGGCTGCCTGCGCGGGCGCGGCGGCCATCGACACGGCGGCCACGGCGGCCAGGATCAGCGGGGTTCGGCGCATGGGTTCGCCTTCCGGTGGAGGGGGTGGTCTCAGCAGGGTCGGCCGGTGCCGCTGACCAGTCAAAACAGTCTGCCTGCCGGTTCCGCGGCGGCGGTGCGCGCGGGCAGAGCGCGCCCGGAAAGGTTTGAACCACTGCGTCGCGGGGTACCGCAGAGGGTGGGAGAACCACACCCCCTTTGCGTCCCCCGCCGGCCGCCATCCCCGATCTAGCCTGGGACCGTGAGCGACAGCAACCTCCTCGGCGAGTTCCTGCGGGCCCGGCGCGGCACCACCGTTCCGGCGGACGCGGACGTGCTCGCCGACACCCGGCGCCGGGTCAGCGGCTTGCGCCGGGAGGAGGTCGCGCAGCGGGCCGGGGTGAGCACCGACTACTACGTGCGGCTTGAACAGGGCCGGGAGCGCACGCCGTCCGCGCAAGTCGTCGAGGCGCTCGGCCGGGCGCTGCGACTCGACGACGAGGCGCTCGCGCACCTGCACTCGCTGGCCCGGCCGAAGCGGCCGAGGCGACGTCCCGCGAAGGAACGCGTCAGCCCGCGGCTGGTGCAGCTGATGGACGCGTGGCCGCAGACGCCGGCGGTCGTGCTCGGCCGGTGCATGAGCGTGCTCGCGTCGAATCTGCTCGGCGAGGCGCTGTTCGCCGGGCACGAGCACAGCGGCGACCTGCTGCGGCTGGTGTTCCTCGACCCCGGCGCCCGGGACTTCTACCCGGATTGGGAACGGGTCGCGGTCAACACCGTCGGCGGGCTGCGGTCGGCGGCGGGCACCGATCTGGACGATCCTCTCTTGATCGAGGCGGTCGGCGAACTGTCGCTCAAGAGCGCCGATTTCCGCCGGTTGTGGGCGCGCCACGATCTCCGGCAGAAAACGCGCGAATCGAAACGGTTCCGGCATCCGCTGGTCGGAATGCTCGCCCTGCACTACGAATCGATGACCGTGAACAGTGCTTCCGGCCAGCAACTCGTGGTGTACCAAGCGGATCCGGGCAGTCCGTCGGAGGCCGCGCTGGGGCTGCTCGGCAGTCTCGCCGCCGGCGACCGCCCGCACCGCTGACGCATTTTCCGCAATTCACGAATTCCTCCGAGGGCAGATCCATGTCTGAAAACAATGCACCCGTCTGGTTCATCACCGGGTGTTCCACCGGCCTCGGCCGCGCACTCGCGGCCGCAGTTCTCGAACGCGGCCTCCGCGCGGTCGTGACAGCCCGCGATCCCGAACGAGTCGCGGACCTCGTCTCCGCGCACCCCGGACGCGCGCTGGCGGTCGCGCTCGACGTGACCCACCAGCAGCAGATCACCGAAGCGGTCGCCGAGGCACACCGCGTCTTCGGCCAGATCGACGTCCTCGTCAACAACGCAGGCTACGGCTACCTCGCCGCCGCCGAGGAGGGCGAAGACGCCGAGATCCGCGCGTTGTTCGAGGCCAACGTATTCGGCTTGATGGCGCTGACCCGCGCTGTCCTGCCGGGAATGCGGGCGCGGCGCAGCGGCCACGTCGTCTCGGTCTCGTCGCTCGGCGGGCTGGCCGCCTTCGGCGCGACCGGCTATTACCACGCGACCAAGTTCGCCGTCGAAGGCTTCAGCGAATCGCTCGCCGCCGAGGTGGGGCCGCTCGGCATCGGCGTCACGATCGTCGAACCGGCCGCGTTCCGCACCAACTGGTCGGGCCCGTCCATGCGGGAATCCGCCATCCGCATCGACGACTACGCCGAGACCGCGGGCGCACGCCGCACCTCGACGCTCGCCACCTACGGCAAGCAGCCCGGCGACCCGGCCCGCGCCGCGACCGCGGTCATCGACGCCGTCTCCTCCGCCGAACCGCCGCTGCGCCTGCTGCTCGGCCAAGCGGCCTACGACCTCGCCACCGCCCGCCTCGACACCCTCCGCACGACGTTCGACGACTGGCGCGAGGTCACCCTGTCCGCCGACTTCCCGAAGGAGTCTCAATGAGCAAGACCGCCCTGATCACCGGTGCCAGCAGCGGAATCGGCGAGGCCACCGCCCGCAGGCTCGCCGCGGACGGCTGGCGCGTGATCGCCGGAGCGCGCCGCGAAGACCGGCTCGCCGAACTCGCCGCCAGTGCCGACGGCATCGAAGTCCACCGCCTCGACGTGACCGACCGGGCCGGCGTCGCCGAGTTCGTCGCCCGCGCGGTGCGCGACCACGGCGAGATCGACGCGTTCGTCGCGAACGCCGGGGTGATGCCGTTGTCCCGGCTGGACGCCGGGCTGGTCGAGGAATGGGACCGGATGATCGACGTCAACGTCCGGGGCCTGCTGCACAGCATCGCCGCGGCATTGCCGCACTTCACCCGCCAGCGCCGAGGCCACTTCGTCACCATCGCGTCGATCGGCGCCTACCAGGTCACGCCGACCGCCGCGGTGTACTGCGGCACGAAATACGCGGCGTGGGCGATCACCGAGGGCCTGCGGCTGGAATGCGACCCCTCGATCCGCGTCACCACGGTCTCCCCCGGCGTCGTGACCTCGGAGCTGGCGGACACGATCAGCGATCCGGAAACGCGGGAGTTCATGCGGATCTACCGCAAGGACGCCCTCGAACCGCGAGCGATCGGCGACGCCATCGCCTACGCTCTCGACCAGCCGGCCGACGTGGACGTCAGCGAGATGATCGTGCGGCCGGCCCGGCAACGCTGAGCCAAGGAGGAGGCCGTGCCGCAGTACCTGCTCGGGATCTGCCAGCCCGACGGCGGAGCCCCGGATCCGGAGGTGCTGGCGGACATCGCGGCGCGCCTCGAAGCGGTGACCGAGGAGATGAAGGCGAAAGGCGTCTGGGTCTTCTCGGGCGGACTGCACCCGGCGGCCGCGGCGAAGGTGGTCCGGGCCTCCGGCGACGGCGTCCTGTGCACCGACGGCCCGTTCGCCGAGGGCAAGGAACACCTGGGCGGCTTCACCGTCGTGACCGCGCCCGGCGCGGAGGCCGCGACCGAGTGGGCGCGGCGGATCTCGGAGATCACCACGCTGCCGGTGGAACTCCGGCAGTTCCATTGACCTCGACGGCCGGGCTCGGGCGGATCTTCCGCGCCGAGCACGGCCGCGCGGTCGCCGTGCTGGCCCGCGTCTTCGGCGACCTCGATCTCGCCGAGGACGCGGTCCAGGAGGCCTGCGCGATCGCCACCGTGAAATGGCGCGCGGAAGGCCTCCCGCCGAGTCCCGCCGGCTGGCTCGTCACCACTGCCCGCAACCGCGGCGTCGACCGCCTCCGCCGCGAATCCACCCGCGCCGACCGCCACGCGCAGGCCGCGTTCCTGCACGCGAGCGAACCGTCCGACGAAGGCGCAGTGCCCGACGACCGGTTGCGGCTGATCTTCACCTGCTGCCACCCGGCCCTCGGCACCGCCGCCCGAGTCGCCCTCACCCTGCGCCTGCTGGGCGGCCTCACCACCGCCGAGATCGCGCACGCGTTCCTGATACCGGAATCGAAGCTGGCACAACGGCTAGTGCGCGCCAAAGCCAAGATCCGCGACGCCCGGATTCCCTACCGCGTGCCTGACGCGGCCGACCTCCCAGACCGGCTCAACGCCGTCCTCGCGGTGCTCTATCTGATCTTCACCGAAGGCCACACCGCCAGCAGCGGCGCCGACCTCACCCGGCCGGACCTGGCGTCCGAAGCGATCCGCCTGACCCGGATCCTGGCCGCGCTGCTGCCCGGCGAACCCGAAACACTGGGCCTGCTCGCACTGCAGCTGCTCACCGAATCACGGCGCGCGGCCCGGCTCGACGCCGACGGGGTCCCGGTGCTGCTGCCTGACCAGGACCGCGCTCGCTGGGACCGGCCGCTGATCGCCGAAGGCCAAGACCTCGTCCGCCGCTGCCTGCGACTCGACCGCCCAGGCCCGTACCAGCTCCAAGCCGCGATCAACGCCGTGCACAGCGACGGCACCGACTGGGTCCAGATCCTCGCCCTCTACGACCGGCTGCTGGCCGTCGCGCCGACCCCGATCGTGGCCCTGAACCGCGCCGTCGCGGTCGCCGAGGTCGACGGCCCGGCCGCCGCACTGACCATTGTGGACGGCCTGGGCCTCGGCAACCGGCACCTCTTCCACGCCGTCCGAGCCGACCTGCTGGCCCGCCTTGGCCGGACCGCCGAAGCCGTCGAGGCTTACGACGAAGCTCTCCGCCTGGTCGCCAACGAGGCAGAACGCCTTTTACTGCAACGAAAACGCGCTGCCCTCAGTCCGGCTTCCCTCGGCTGATCACGCCTTCGACGATCCTCGTCAGATGCGCGCCGACGTTCTCGACACCGCCGTTCTGCACCGCGATCTGCGCCCCCTCCATCGCGAACGTCAGCTCCGCCGCGCCCAGCTCCGGGTCGGGCAGCCCGAGCCCCTCGCACATCGCCCGGAGCCTGCCGAACTGACGAGTCTTGTGCTCGCTGATCAACCGCCGCGCGGGATGCTCCGGATCGGGCAGCTCGGCGACCGAGTTCGTGAACGGGCAGCCCCGGTGGGAAAAGTCCGGGAGCCCGTCGACGATGAACCGTCCCACCGCGCGGATCTGCTCCGCGCAATCGCCCGGATGCGCCCGTTCGGCCGCGTCGAACGCGGCCGAGTAGTCGTGCACCACGATCCGCAGCCATTCCGCGATCAGCGCGTCCTTCGTGCCGAAGTGCCGGTAGATCGCCATCTTCGTGGTCCCGGCGCGGTCCGCGATCGCCTGGACCCCGACCCGCACGACGCCCTCGTTGAGGAACAGCTCCTCGGCCGCGTCGAGGATGCGCTCGCGAGGCGGCAAGGTCGCGACCCGCGTCGGCCGCCGGGCGGAGGTGCTCGTCATCGGTTCTTCCCAGGGGGTTGGCAATGCGGTTCGGCACGAGCTACGGTACACAACCGTCCCCCGTGATACCACTCGGTATCACGCAATACGGATAAGTATCTTGAAGGACGTGCTGGTGAAAATCTCCGAATACACGAGCTGCGACGCGGTCGGCCTGGCGAACCTGATCGCCCGCGGCGAGGTGACCGCGGCCGAGGTCGCCGACGCGGCCGCACGAGCGGTCGAAGCAGTGAACCCGCACATCAACGCAGTAGCGGAAACCTGGCCGCCCGAAGACACTCCCGCTCCCGGCTCCGCTCCGCTGGCGGGCGTGCCGTTCCTGATCAAGGACCTCGGCGTCACCATGGCGGGCAAACGCAGCGAACTGGGCAGCCGCTTGGCCGCCGGCATCGTGTCGCCCGAAGACTCGTTCCTGATGCGCCGCTTCCGTCAGGCAGGCCTGGTGACCATCGGCCGCACCACCACCCCGGAAATGGCCTACAGCACCACCACCGAACCGGAGTTCTACGGCGCGACCCGCAATCCATGGTCTCCCGCCCGAAGCGCAGGCGGCTCCAGCGGCGGCTCCGGTGCGGCGGTCGCCGCCGGGATCGTCCCGCTCGCCCACGCCACCGACGCCGCGGGTTCCATCCGCGTCCCCGCCTCCAGCAACGGATTGTTCGGCCTGAAGCCCACCCGCGGCCGGGTTTCGCACGGCCCCGGCGCCGACGAGGTCTTCAGCGGCCTGGCCGTGCAAGGCAGCCTCAGCCGAACCGTCCGCGACAGCGCCGTCCTGCTGGACCTGATCGAAGGCCCCGAACCCGGCGATCCCTATTTCGCCGCCCGTCCCGCTCGCCCGTACGCCGAAGAAGCCCGACTCGCCCCAGGCCGCCTGCGCATCGCAGTCCTGCGCCAGCCATGGGGCGGCCGCCAGCCGGCCGAGGCAGTCTCCGCCGCCCTGTCCGAGGTCGTGGGACTGCTGGAATCCCTTGGCCACGCAATCGAAGAGACCCCGCTGGCCCTAGGCGTCTCCTGGGAGGACTTCGTCCTCGGCAACGCACGAATGTGGACCGCCAACCTCGCCCCGTGGATCGACGGCATCGCCGCCGCGACCGGCCGCCCGGTCGATGAGACCACCCTGGAACCAGTCACTCTCGCCAGCTACCGCTACGGCCACCAGGTCACCGCCGACGAACTCGTCCGCGCCCTGGCGATCCGCAACCAGGTGTCCCGAACTTTCGCCCAGCACTTCGCCCGCCACGACCTGCTGCTCTCCCCCACCCTGCCGGAGCCGCCGGTCCCGCTCGGCGTCTACGGCGAAGGCGCGGACCACCTGGACGGCCTCGGCTGGCTGGAGCGCATTCTGGACCGCTCCCCCTACACCGCGGCGGCGAACGTTTCCGGGGTTCCGTCGATGTCCGTCCCGCTGGCCGAGGACGAAGGACTCCCGATCGGCATGCAGTTCACCGCCGCCTTCGGCCGCGAAGACCTGCTGTTCCGCCTGGCCGGGCAGCTGGAACAGGCTGCCCCGTGGACCCACCGCAAGCCCCCGGTCTGGGCAGCCGGCCAACCCCCGGAGTCCACAGTGGATTCCCAGCTGCCGGTGACCCGCGTCCCACCCCTCACCGACCCTGACGACGACGTCCGGGTTCTCGCTAGACTGGGCAAGCGATGCGACGATTCCGGTGGTGGTGGGGGGCGCTGGTCCTCGCCTGCGTAGCTGTGCTCGTGGGCTTCTTCGTCTTTTTCGGCACCGAGAGCAGGACAGGCCAGCCTTTCCCGCGGCAGGGCCCGCCCGGCCGCGGCCCGCTGACCATCGTGTCGATCGGCGACAGCACCGTCTCCGGCGAAGGAGCCGGCGCCTACAGCCCCGACACCGACGGCAGGAACGGCGACTGGTGCCACCGCTCGTCGGCGGCGTTCGTGCAGAAGGTCCGCATCCCCGGCGTCGCCGCCCGAGTCAACCTGGCCTGCTCCGGAGCCCCCGCCGCCCAGGTCGCCCTCGGCGACGCCAAACAGTGGGGCGAACGCTCCCAAGCCGCGCAACTGGCCGACGTGGTGAAGAACCACCGGGTAGCGGCGGTGGTGATCGCCGTGGGCGCGAACGACGACCCGAAGTTCTCCGCGCAGGTCAGCGAATGCTTCAAGGCCTGGTTCTCCGCCGACGGCCCGTCCTGCAACGTCGCGCTGAAGGAAACCTGGAAGTCCAAAGTGGACGCCATGGTCCCCAAGGTGGCGAACGCAGTAGGCGACGTGAAAAAGGTACTGGCCGAAGCCGGATACGTCCCCGCCGATTACCAACTGGTGCTCCAGTCCTACGCCACCCCAGTCGGCCCGGACATCCCAGCGGATCTGCAAAGCCTCAACGGCTGCCCCTTCCGCACCGACGACCTGCAGTGGATTTCGACCACGGGAATCAGCACCCTCTCCGCGGGAATCAAACAAGCAGCCGCCCAGTCCGGCGCCCGTTTCCTTGACCTGGCCCGAGCAGGCGAAAACCACGAAGCCTGCTCCGGCGGCCCGAACCCGGCGACAGAATGGTTCACCCGCCTCACCCTGCACCTGAACGACCTGACCCAGGTCGACCGGGCGACGCACGCACTGCAGGAATCCTTCCACCCCAACGCCGCCGGACACGCCGCCATCGCCGACTGCCTCACGGACTTCCTGACGACGCAACGAGGAAACGCCTCCTGCCTGGCAGGCCCAGACGGAAAACTCCACGCCATCCCCGAACCAGCGAGCTAACAACCCCACCCCAGCGTTGCGTGAGGGCCACCCTCATCCCTCAGGGTTCCCCTCACGACCCCGCCACCGGGCGTGAGGGGACCTTCACAGACCACCCCGCCCGCCGCCTGGGATGCGCCCCATTGGGGTGCGCCACATGCACCCCATGCCCCATCGGCGCGCTAACCCCACCCCAACCCAGACCCGCACAACTCACCGCGACCACGCACCCCACCCGCGCGCACCCACCACCCCACCGCAGCCACCGCACCCGCCCGCCCAGGCAGCCACACTCCCCCCGCCCCGATACGAAGCCAAAAACACGGCGCGGGGGTGCTTGTCAAGGCATCTTTCCCGCCTTGACAAGCACCCCCGCGCCGTCGTCACACTCACCCTTCGGGGTGCCCCACCCACCCCGGGCGCAATGTCGCCCCCAGGCGACGAGCCGCCCCCAGCAGGAACTCACAAATCCAACGCAGCCCTCAAAGCCACATCGATCTGCTCCTGCACATCCCCGTCCACCTCCGCGATCCGCTCAGCCAGCCAAGGCCGGTACAACCGCGTGAGATTCAACGTGGACACCCAATACCGGGCATCCACCGCCACCCCGAGAATGTCCTGCGGGTCCCGATCCAGCAGCTCGGTCCCCAGCAGCCAAGGCCGCTCGGACTCGTTCACCCCGTCCGAAGACAGGAGCACGACAGTCCGCTGCCGGGCAGGATCAGTAGGCGGGTGGTAAGTCCAAACCTCACCCCTGCGCACGCATCTCCTTCTCCGCAGCCGCCCGCTCCGCTTCGTCCGCTTCAGCCGACGAAGCGGCAGGCGCGACCGGAGCCCGCTGCGGGGTGTACCCAGTCCGAACCGCCTCGCGCCGGGCCGCCTTCGACAGCCAGGACGAGACCGAGATTCCGTGCGCTTTCGCGGCCCGCTCGGCGTACTCGAGCGCACCGGTGTCGAGCGAGAGTGTCACCTTACGTGTTGCCATACCTTTTACCGTACCACTCTCACAGCGTCGGCGACCTGCCCTCGAACGGGGTGGACAGTACGACGGTGGTCCGGGTGGACACCTTCGCGGCCTCGCGGATCCGCCGGAGCAGGTCTTCGAGGCCGAGCGGCGAAGCGACGCGCACCAGCAGGATGTAGGACTCGTCGCCGGCCACCGAGTAGCAGGACTCGATCTCGGTGATGTGCTGGATCCGCTGCGGGTAGTCGTCGGGCGCGGCCGGGTCGTTCGGGGTGAGCGAGATCAGCGCGGTGAGCGGAAGGCCGATCTGCTCGCCGTCGAGCCGGGCGGTGTAGCCCAGGATGACGCCGCGCTGTTCGAGACGGCGCACCCGCTGGTGCACCGCCGAGACCGACAGCCCGACCCGTTCGGCGAGATCGGTGAAGCTGCGCCGCCCGTCGGCGGCGAGCTCCTGCACGATCGCCTGGTCGAGCGGTTCCAGCGGCCCGCTCATGCGTCCAGCACGACCAGTTCGTGCGGCCGCGTGTTCACCGGCTCGACGCCCGAGCCGGTGACGAGCACGATGTCCTCGATCCGGGCGCCCCAGCGGCCCGGCTGGTAAATGCCGGGCTCGACGCTGAAGGCCATGCCCTCCTCAAGCGGCAGCGCGTTGCCGTTGATGATGTAGGGCTCCTCGTGCACGTCGAGGCCGATGCCGTGGCCGGTGCGGTGGATGAAGTACTCGCCGAATCCGGCGGCGTCGATGACGTCGCGCGCGGCCTTGTCGATGCTCTCGGCGCTGGCGCCGGGGCGGACCGCGTCGACGGCGGCCTGCTGCGCGCGCTGCAGCACGGCGTAGGTCTCGGCGACGTCGGCGTCGCGGGGTTCGCCGATCGAGTAAGTGCGGGTGGAGTCGGAGTTGTAGCCCTCGGGCACCGGGCCGCCGATGTCGATCACGACGACGTCGCCGCGTTCGATGACGCGCTCGGACACGTCGTGGTGCGGGCTGGCGCCGTTGGGGCCGGAGCCGACGATGACGAAGTCGGCGTGCGTGTGGCCCTCTTCGACGATGGCGGCGGTGATGTCCGCGCCGACCTCGGCCTCGGTGCGGCCGGCGCGCAGCCATTCGCCCATCCGCGCGTGCACGCGGTCGATCGCCGCGCCCGCCTTGCGGAGGGCTTCGATCTCGGCGGCGTCCTTGCGCATCCGCAGTTCGCGCACGATCGGCCCGGCGAGGGCCTGCTCGGCGTCGCCGAACGCGGCGCGCAGGGACAGCACGTGCAGCGCCGGGGTGAAGTCGCTGACCGCGATCCGGCCGGGCTTGCCGAGCCGGTCGGCGACGAGCCGGTAGGGGTCGTCGCCGTCGACCCAGGTGAGCACCTCGACGCCGAGGGCGTCGGTGGGCACGTCGGCGTAGCCGGGGGCTTCGAGCTTCGGCACCACGAGCGCGGGGGTGCCGTCGGCGGGAATGACGAGAGTGGTCAACCGCTCGAACGAACCGCCCGCTTGGCCGAGCAGGTACCGCAGGTCGGATCCGGGCGCGACGAGCAGCGCGTCGGTGTTCGCGGCGGCCGCCGCTTTCGCGGCGCGGTCGAGACGGGCGCGGAGCGCGGCGGCGTCGGGAGCGGGCGTGTGGAGGGATCGGCTCGACATGACGCCGAGCCTAGTACCCGGCGCCGCCGCGTCAGTCCCGACCGGCCGAGGATGCGCCGGGACGGTCTTCTCGCAGGCCGGAGATCAACTGCACCAGCTGTTCGCGGAACTGTTCGTCGGCGACCGCGGCGCCGAACGCGCCGATGCCGTGCCGCTCGGCGTGGATCGCGCGCGCGTGCACTTCGCGCCCGGCCGCGGTGACCGCGACGAGCCGGCGGGGTCAGGCGCGCGGGCGACGAACTCTTCCCGGGAAAGCCGTTCGAGGGTGCGGCTCATCGTCTGGTCGGTCACCTCGCAGCGGCGGGCGAGCGCGCGCTGCGCGAGCGGGCCTTCGCCGAGCAGGTGGAGCACGATCAGCCCCGTGTGGGTCAGTCCCAGCTCCGCGAGCACCGCGGTCCACCGCTGTTCGACCAGCCGTGCCGCGACGGCGAGCAGCCGCCCGTTCGGCCAGGACGCCAGCTCGCCGGTGTCCGGCGCAGTCTTCCCTGGGTCCATCGGGCCTCTTCCGGGCGATATGTTCAGCGTACTGAACGTTTTGCCCCGTCGTCCGCCTGAAGGACTGTATCCACCATGGCCGAGCCCGGTTTTCCGCCCGCGTCGAGCCGCCGCCGGATCCGCTGGATGCTGCCGGCGCTGCTCGTCGTCGTCTGGCTCGCCGTCGGCGGAGCCGGCGGGCCGTTCGCCGGAAAACTGAGCACCGTCTCGAAAAACGACAACGCCGCGTTCCTGCCGCGCTCGGCCGAGGCGACGCAGGTGCAGGACGAGCAGAAGGCGTTCGCTCCGCGTCCGACGCTGCCCGCGGTCGTCGTCGCCGAGCGCGAGTCCGGGCTGAGTGCCGCCGACCGCGCGTACCTCGGCGCGCTGCCGGCCCGCACCGTCGCGGTGGCCGGGGTCGCCGGTCCGGTGAAGCCCGCGACGTTCTCCGAGGACGGCAAGGCGGCGCAGCTCTCGGTGCCGGTCGACGCGGGCGGGAATCCGGCGGAGGTCGTCAAGGAGGTCCGGGCGAAGCTCGGCAGCGGCCCGGACGGGCTGACCGTGCTGGTCACCGGGCCGGGCGGGCAGATCGCGGACCTGGTGACCGCTTTCGGCGGGATCGACGGGGTGCTGCTGATCGTCGCGGGCGCGGTCGTCGCGCTGATCCTGCTCGTGGTCTACCGCAGCCCGCTGCTGCCGTTGCTCGTCCTGGTGTCGGCGGTGTTCGCGCTGGCCCTGGCGAGCCTTGTGGTGTACCTGCTGGCGAAAAACGACGTCCTCGCGCTCAACGGGCAGAGCCAGGGCATCCTCTCGATTCTCGTGTTCGGCGCCGCGACCGACTACGCGCTCCTGCTGGTCGCCCGCTTCCGGGAGCAGCTGCGCGACACCCCGAGCCGGTTCGAGGCGATGCGGCTGGCCTGGCGGGCGACGCTGGAACCGGTGGCGGCTTCGGCGGGCACGGTCGTCCTCGGCGTCCTGTGCCTGCTGTTCAGCGATCTCAATTCGAACAAGGGGCTCGGCCCGGTCGCCGCGATCGGGATCGGCGCCGCGCTGCTCGCCTCGACCACCTTCCTGCCCGCGATGCTCGTGCTGTGCGGACGGGGCGCGTTCTGGCCGTTCCGGCCGCGGCACGGTTCGCCGCATCCGGAGACGTCCGGGCTCTGGGGCCGGGTCTCCCGCATGGTCGGCGCCCGCCCGCGCGCGGTCTGGGTGCTGTCGGCGCTGGTGCTCGTCGCCGGGGCGGTGTTCCTCCCGCAGCTCAAGGCGTCCGGCACCGCGCAGTCAGACGTGTTCCTCGCCACCGTGGATTCGGTGACCGGCCAGGAAGTGCTGGGCAGGCATTTCGCCGCCGGGTCGGGCTCGCCCGCGGTGATCGTCGCCAACGCCGGAGCCGCCGGCGAGGTGGCCGAAGCCGCGCGCGTGCCGGGCGTCGCGACGGTCTTCCCGCTCGCCGGGCCCGACCGGCGTCCGCTCGAAGTCGCCGGACGGGTCCAATTGCTCGCGGTTCTTTCCGCGCCTGCCGATTCCGAGGACGCGGTCGCGACCGTCGGCAAGATGCGCGACGCGGTGCACGCGGTGCCGTCCGCGGAGGCGAAGGTCGGCGGGCAGACCGCGATCCAGCTCGACACGCAGCGGACCTCGCAACGGGACCGGGCGGTGATCATCCCGATCGTGCTGGTGGTGATCTTCGCCGTGCTGGCCCTGCTGCTGCGCGCGTTGCTGGCTCCGCTGCTGCTGATCGCGACGGTGGTGCTGTCGTTCGCCGCCACGATGGGGGTCTCGGCGCTGGTGTTCAACCACCTGCTGCACTTCCCCGGTGCGGATCCGGTGGTGCCGTTGTTCGGGTTCGTGTTCCTCGTGGCGCTCGGAATCGACTACAACATCTTCCTGATGACCCGGGTGCGCGAGGAGACGAAACGACGCGGCACCCGGGACGGCACGCTGCACGGGCTCGCGGTGACCGGCGGCGTGATCACCTCGGCCGGGGTGGTGCTGGCGGCGACGTTCTCCGCGCTGGCGGTGATCCCGATCCTGTTCCTCGCCCAGATCGCGTTCATCGTCGCGTTCGGCGTGCTGGTGGACACGCTGCTGGTCAGGTCGCTGCTGGTGCCCGCGCTGACCGTGGATCTCGGCCGGCGGATCTGGTGGCCGTCCCGGCTGGACCGGCGCGTCGGATGAGCGGACGGGCCCGGCGTGGCAGGCTGTCCGGGTGACCGGACCACTCGCCCTCCTCGATTCCGCGAGCCTCTACTTCCGCTCGTTCTACGCGCTGCCCGATTCGATGACCGCGCCCGACGGGACGCCGGTCAACGCCGTGCGCGGGTTCACCGACACGATCGCGCGCATCCTGACCGACCGCCGCCCGTCTCGGCTGGTCGCCTGTCTCGACGCGGACTGGCGGCCGAAGTTCCGCACCGATCTGCTGCCGAGCTACAAGGCGCACCGGGTCGCGGAGCCCGGAGACGGCGGGGCGGACGTCGAAGAGGTGCCCGACACGCTGACCCCGCAGGTGCCGGTCATCCTGGAAGTGCTGGAGGCGTTCGGGTTCGCCGTCGCGGAGGCCGAGGGGTACGAGGCGGACGACGTCATCGGCGCGCTCGCGACGCGGGAGAAGGACGCGCCGGTCGAGGTGATCACCGGCGACCGCGACCTGTTCCAGCTGGTGCGCGAGGAGCCGACGCCGACGTCGGTCGTGTACGTCGGGAAGGGCTGGGCGAAGGCGGAAGTGCTGGGGCAGCGCGAAATCGCCGAGAAGTACGGCGTTCCGGCCGAGCACGCCGGGCCCGCGTACGCGGACATGGCCGCGTTGCGCGGCGACCCGTCGGACGGGCTGCCGGGCGTGGCGGGGATCGGCGAGAAGACCGCGGCGAAGCTGATCACGCAGTTCGGTTCGCTGGAGGAACTCGTCGCCGCGGCCTCGGCCGGGGATTCGCGGGTGCCGTTGAAGACCCGGCTTCGCCTCTCCGACGCCGCGGATTATCTGGCCGTCGCACCCGCCGTGGTGCGGGTCGCGGTGGACGCGCCGGTCGTGCAGTCCGGGCCGGACGCGGTGCCGACCGCGCCCGCCGACCCGGACCGGGTGGCGGAGCTGGCCGAGCGGTGGAATCTGGGCCGTTCGGTGGAGCGGCTGCTGGCGGCGCTGCCCGGAGCTTGACCGTCGGGGAGGGTTCCCGTGCCGGAACCCTCCCGGTGGATCAGAAGTGCGTGCCGGTCCAGGGTGGCGTCCCGGTCCGGAACAGCGCGTCCACTCGCGCCAGCGTTTCCCCGCTCGCACCGGTGATCCGGCCGGACAGCGCGAGCGGACCGGCTTCCCAGGCGCCGAGGTACAGCATCGCCAGAGTGTCGACGTCGAGCTGGAGATCGGCGTCGGCCTCGGTGCGCTCGACCCCGCTGCCGCCGACCCGGTACCGGCCCTGGTTGTCCGGCAGCATCCGGTCGTTCACTTCCAGCACAACGGGTTCCGCGGAGCCGTACGCGCGGGCGGCGAGAGCCGCTTCGACATCGATCAGCCGCAGCCACAGCTCGTCGTCGACGCCGACGGTCTGCGCCCGGCGCGGGTCGACGAGCAGCAGCCCGACCGGATCGTCCACCGGACGGCCGCGCGCGTGCACGACCTCGATCAGGTCGACCGACAGCAGGAACCGCCACAGCCCGGCCAGCGCTTCCGGCGTCGCCGCGTGCAGTTCGTGGACTTCGAGCGCGGCGCCGCGTTCCGGGTCGAGGTAGGTGTTCTGCGGCACGACGTGGAAGACCGCGAAGCCGTCGTCGCCGTCCGGTCCACTGTGGACAGCGACGCGGTGGTTGCCGCCGTCTGGGTGGAGGTGCCAGGTGAACGCGATCGGCCACCAGAGTTCCGGACGCGCGATCCGGCCGGGGCGTCCGGTGTCGATCCGTTGGTACAGCGAGGGAATCGTCGCGATCGCCTCGTCGGTGGAAAGCAGCCGGACCCGGCCGGGGGCGACGACCGTTTCGCGCAGCGGAGCCGGTTGCTTGACCTGCATGGTGGCCATGCGGGTCGCGACGCCGTAGCCGAAGCGGCCGTAGATCAGCGCTTCGCTGGCGTGCAGTGCGGCGACGACGTGGCCGCGCCGCACGAAGTCGTGCAGCTGCCGGTCCATCATCGCGGTGAGCACGCCGCGGCGGGTCCAGTCGGCGCGGACGCCGACGCCGTCGACCGCCGCCATCGGCACCGCGGCGCCGCCGGGGACGGTGAGCGTGGCGGCGAACGAGCTGGCGATGCCGATGGGTTCGCTGTCGTGGAACGCTCCGGTCCGGCCGTCCGCCTTCCAGGAATCCGCGACCCGTGCCCAGCGCTCGTCCGAGGGCGGGTTTCCGTGCAGGGACCGCACCAGAAGGTCGAAAGTCGCGCGGCTTTCGGAGTCGGTGATCGGGCGTACCACGTAGTCGCTCATGCCCCGATTGAACCAACTTCCGCCGACGCGCGGCTATCGGATTTAGCGCGGCGGATCTACTGGGGCGGGTCGACGCGGTAGTTGCCGTCCGCGCCGGTCACCGTGATGGGGACGTGTTTCGTCGTGCCCGCGACGTCCACAGTGCACTGGAAGCGCGAGCCGTCGGCGACGGGCTGCCGGTCCGGGCAGGACACCGTGCCGACGTTCGCCACTTTGTAGTCGGTGGTGAGGAGCCGGGTGACGGCCGAGGCCATCGCCCGGGAGTCGAACACGCGCATCGCCGAGGAAGAGCTGGGCGCCGACGACGACGCGACGCCCGGCTGCGCGGGGCTGTTCGGCGTGACGGTGACGGTGTGGACCGGGGGCGGCGGCGTCCCGCTGTCGCAGCCCGCGGCGGCGAGCATTCCCCAGCCGCACAACAGCAGCACCCGCACGGCGCGCATCAAACCCGCTCCTCTGCGCGAAACGTCTGGTCAACGGTCAGAAGAACGTACCGCACCACACCGATTCGCGCGTGCCGAAGAGCACGTCGGCGGCTTCGGGCGCGGCCGCGTCGAGCACCTCGATCCGGCCGGTGTCCGCGAGCGCGGACGCACGCCAGGTTCCGAAGTAGAGCATCGCGAGGGTGTCCGCCGTGAGCCGCAGCGCGGGTTCCGCGTCCGTGCGGGAGGCGCCGCCGGGGCCGACGAGGTAGCGGCCGTCGTTGGCGGGCAGCGACCGGTCGGACACTTCGATGACGACCGGTTCGGCCGGGCCGTAGGCGCGGGCGGCGAGCGCGGCAGGCACGTCGACCAGCCGGAGCCAGCTCTCGTCGTCGGTGCTTTCGGTTTTCGCCGTCCGGGGGTCGGCGAACAGCAGCGCGTGCGGTTCGTCGAGCGGGCGCAGCGGGAGGACGATCTCGTCGACCAGGTCGACCGAGAGCAGGAACCGCCACAGTCCGGCGAACGCGGCCGGGTTGGCGTAGTGGAACGCCATCACCTGCAGCTTCCCGTGCTCGTGGGAGTCTTCCTCGACGTAGTAGGTCAGGTAGCCGTCGACGCCGTCCGGGCCCCGGTGCACGGCGGTCTGGACCAGTTTCGCGCGGCGGCGCAGCTGGGCCTCGTAACCCGGCCAGTAGATCTCCGACCGGGTCATCGCGGCGACGCGGCCCATCGCGGTCGCGGCGTACAGTTCCGGCCATTTCGGGGCGGCCTCGTCGATGCCGAGGACGGTGACCTCTCCCCCGTCCGGCACGTCCGGGCGCAGCTGTGCCCGGTGCTTGTCCACCACGACCCGGTTCGCGAGGGTCGCGATTCCGTAGCCGTAGCGGCCGTAGATGGCGCCTTCGGACGCGTGCAGCAGCGCGAGCGCGACACCTCGTTCGGCGAAGTCCGCCAGCTGCGCGGCCTGCAGCGCGCTGAGCACGCCGCGGCGGGTGCGTCCGGCGCGCACGCCGACGCCGGTGACCGCGGCCAGCGGAAGCCGCGCTCCGCCGGGCACGACCATTTCCGAGTCGAACGATCGGGTGGTGCCGATCAGCTCCGGGCCGAACACGCCCAGGACGCGGCCGTCCTGGTGCGCCCGGGCGGCCGGTTCCCATTCCTCGTCGGTGCCGGGCTGGACGTGCAGCGCGGCCCGGAACAGGTCCCAGGCCGCGCGGTGCTCGTCGGGGCGGAGGGTCCGGACGGTGTGGTCGCTCATGCCCCGATCATCGCCGGGGCGGCCACGCGACCGCCACCGATTTGCCCGGCGTCACTTCGCCGCGGGCGGCGAGACCTCGTAGTTGCCGTCGGAGCCCTTGACCGTGATCGGGACCTGCTGCGGTTTGCCGTTGATGGTGGCGGTGCACTCGAATTTCGCGCCGTCCTCCACCTTCTGCTCGGCCGGGCAGGTGACCCCGCTGACGCCCTGGATCTTGTAGGTGCCGGTGAGCAGCTTCGCGACGTCGGTCTGCATCTGGTTGTTGTTGAAGACCTGGGTCTTGAAGAAGCCGGGCGCGACGAAGCCGAGGATCGCCACGACGGCCACCACGACGACAAGCGCGCCGATCCCGATGAACAGGCCCTTCTTCGACCCGCCCGAGGATTCCGGGGCTGCCCCGCCGGGCTGGCCGTAGTCGTACTGCCCGGGCTGCTGGCCGCCGTACTGCTGCTGCGGCTCGCCGTAGGGCTGCTGCTGGCCGTAGGAGGGCGGTTGCTGCCCGTACTGCGGCGGCTGCTGGCCCCACTGCGGCTGCTGCGGCGGTTGCTGCTGTTGCGGGTAGCCGCCGGGCTGCTGGCCGTACTGCGGGTCCTGACCGTAGGGCTGCTGGCCGTACTGCTGGGGCGGGTACGGCTGCTGCTGCGGCCCGCTCTGCGGGTACGCGCCGCCTGGCTGCTGCCCGTAGTTGGGGTCCTGGCCGTAGGGCTGTTGCCCGTACTGGGGCTGCTGCCGCGGGTCGTTGCCGCCATACGGCGTGCTCATCGTTAGCCTCCGCCTTCGTGTGTCCGCATCCGCCGGCCGGGCCGCGGGTGTCGTGCGCGATCCAACCACAGGTCTGGACCTGGCACACGTGTCCGCGCGCAGTCGCTACTAACGTGTGCCCTCGCGGTCACGCCGCGCCCGCGGCCACGACGCCGCGGCGCAGCGCCCGGACCGCCTGCGCGGCGGCCGAACCGACCGGGTCCTGTTTGCCGAGGACGTCGCGGACCTGGTCGAGCAGGTCGATGACCTGGCGGCACCAGCGGACGAAGTCGCCCGCGGACAGCTCCTGTCCGTTGGTCTCGGCCGCGGTGAGGACTTTCTCCAGTGATTCGCCGCGCGCCCAGCGGTAGACCGGCCACGCGAATCCGGCGTCGGGTTCGCGGGTGCGGTCGAGGCGGTGGCGGCGTTCGTCCTCGGTCAGCTCGACCCACAGCCTGCTGGTTTCCTGCCACGCGCCGGGTACCGCGCCGCCGGGCAGGCGGGGTTCGCCCGCCGTGTCGCGGCGGGCCTCGAACACGAGCGTGGACACGACGGCCGCGAGTTCGGCCGGGCCGAGGCCGTTCCAGACGCCGTGCCGGATGCATTCGGCGGCGAGCAGGTCGGATTCGCTGTAGAGGCGGGTAAGGCGGCGGCCGTGTTCGGTGACGCGGTCCTCGCCGTCGCCGGGGCGGACGTAGCCGCGTTCGCCGAGCAGCCGCAGGATCCGGTCGAACGCGCGGGCCAGCGAGTGCGTGGTGGCCGCGACCTTGCGTTCGAGCTGTTCGGTTTCGGCGGAGAGGCGCTGGTAGCGCTCGACCCAGCGGAGGTTGGCCTCGCGTTCGGCGAGGCCGTGGCACGGGTGGGCGCGCAGGGCGCGGCGCAGCGAGGCGAGTTCGGCGTCGTCGGCGGCCGCGGTGCGGCGGCGCTGGCGGCCGGGCAGGGCGATGCCGGCGTTGCGCAGCGACGAGGCGATGTCGCGGCGGGTCTTGGGCGAGCGCAGTTCGAGGTGCTTGGGCAGCTTGATCCGGCCGAGCGCTTCGACCGGGGCCGGGAAGTCGGCGACCGACAGCGGCCCGGACCAGCGGTCCTCGGTGACGACGACCGGCCGCGGTTCGCGGATCGGGTCGAGGCCGGGGTCGACGACCACGGCGAGCCCGGCGCGGCGGCCCGCCGGGACCGGGATGACGTCGCCCTTGCGCAGTTTCTCCAGCGACTGGGCGGTCTCGGCGCGGCGGGAGGAGGTGTTCTGCCGCGACAGGATCTTCTCGCGGGCGGAGATCTGCGCGCGGAGCTCGACGTACTCCAGCATCTGCTCGAAGTCGCCGGAGATCGCGGCGGTGTAGCCCTTGAGGGCTTCCTTGTTGCGTTCGATCCGCCGTGCGGTGCCGACGACCGACCGGTCGGCCTGGAACTGCGCGAACGACTGTTCCAGCAGGTCGCGGGCAGCGTCCGCGCCGACCTGGGCGACGAGGTTGACCGCCATGTTGTAGCCGGGGCGGAACGAGGAGCGCAGCGGGTACGTGCGGGTGGACGCGAGCCCGGCGACGGCCTTCGGGTCGACCCCGGGCTGCCAGGCGACGACGGCGTGGCCTTCGATGTCGATGCCCCGGCGGCCGGCGCGGCCGGTCAGCTGGGTGTACTCGCCCGGGGTGAGGTCGACGTGCGCCTCGCCGTTGTATTTCACGAGCCGTTCGAGCACGACGGTGCGGGCGGGCATGTTGATGCCCAGCGCCAGGGTTTCGGTCGCGAACACGACCTTGACCAGGCCGCGGACGAACAGTTCCTCGACGGTTTCCTTGAACGCGGGCAGCAGCCCCGCGTGGTGGCCCGCGAAGCCGCGTTCGAGCGCCTCGCGCCATTCCCAGTAGCCGAGGACGCCGAGGTCGCCCTCGGGCAGCTCGGCGGTGCGCTCGTCGACGATCCGGCGGATCTCCTCGACCTGGTCGGGGCCGTTGAGCCGCAGGCCGGAGCGGACGCACTGGGCGACCGCGGCGTCGCAGCCGGCGCGGGAGAAGATGAACACGATCGCGGGCAGCAGCCCGGCGTGGTCGAGCCGTTCGACCACGTCGACGCGCGAGGGCGGCCGGAACCTCGGGCCGCGTGGCGGGCCTCCCCGGCGGCCGCCGCGCGGGCCGCGGAAGTTAGGGGCGAACCGGCCCATGTCGTCGGTTTTGCGCAGCAGCGTGGGGTTGATCCGCAGCTGCTCCCCCGGGTCGGCCTCGTTCTGGCCGGCGAACAGGTCGAGCAGCTGGTTGCCGACCAGCATGTGCTGCCACAGCGGGACCGGGCGGTGCTCGTCGACGACGACGGTGGTGTCGCCGCGGACCTCGACGAGCCATTCGCCGAATTCCTCGGCGTTGCTGACGGTGGCGGACAGGCCGACGACGCGGACGTGGCCGGGCAGGTGGAGGATCACTTCCTCCCAGACCGCGCCGCGGAAGCGGTCGGCGAGGTAGTGGACCTCGTCCATGACGACGTAGCCGAGTTCGGGGATGGCGGAGCTGCCCGCGTAGAGCATGTTGCGCAGCACCTCGGTGGTCATGACGACCACCTGGGCGTTGCCGTTGATCGAGGTGTCGCCGGTGAGCAGGCCGACGGCGTCGTTGCCGTAGCGTTCGACGAGGTCGGCGTACTTCTGGTTCGACAGCGCCTTGATCGGCGTGGTGTAGAAGCATTTGCGGCCCTCGGCGAGGGCGAGGTGGACGGCGAACTCGCCGACCACGGTCTTGCCCGCCCCGGTGGGGGCGCAGACCAGGACGCCGTGGCCCTCTTCGAGCGCTTCGCAGCCGCGGATCTGGAAATCGTCGAATTCGAAGGCCGATTCGGCGGAAAACCGGGTCAGCTGGGGGTGCTTGGCGCGGCGACGGGAGGCAGCGTAGGCCTCGGCCGGCGATGGTGAAGGGCTAGTGGCCACCCCGTCAGGGTTCCACACGCCCCCGACATTCCGCACGCGGTGTGGGCAAGGCCCTCGTGAGTGGCGATCCCGGTGAGAACCGGCGCCGCCACTCACGGCACCACCGCAGCGCCGCCGTGGCCGGGCCACCGTCGCGTGGGCCGCGCGCGGGCAGGTCGTGAGTGGCGATTCCGGTACTAACCGTGGTCAGCACTCACGACACCACTGTGAGCGCGGAGGGCACGCAGGCCAGCTCGACCGGTGCCTGGCCTTGGTCTTCGCCGTCGGCGTAGACGGGCCAGCCGGGTGCTTCGATGCGCAGCGTCCGGGTGCGGAAGGTTTCGACGCTGGGCTTGTGCACGTGTTCGCCGGTGCGCAGCTGCGGCAGCATCCGGAGCAGGCGGACGCGGCCGGGTGCGCCGATGACGGTGACGTCGAAGAGGCCGTCGCCGGGGTCGGCGTCCGGGCAGATCGGGATGCCGCCGCCGTAGTACGGGGTGTTGCCGACGGCGATGAGGCTCGTGTCCCCGGACAGGACGCCGTGGTCGGTGTGCACGACGATCGGGCTGGACCGGAACGCGGCGAGTTCGGCGAGGATCGCCAGGTCGTAGCGGCGGGGTCCGGCGGGCCAGCGCATCGCGTTCGCGCGGGCGTTGACGGCGGCGTCGAATCCGGCGCACAGCACGGTGGCGAACCAGGTCCCGCCGACGCGGCCGAGGTCGACGCTGCGGCGGTGCCCGGTTTGCAGGGCTTTGGCGAGGGCGTCGGTCGCGGCGCGCGGGTCGGCGGGGACGCCGAGGGCGCGGGCGAAGTCGTTGCCGGTGCCGGAGGGGACGAGGCCGAGCGCGACGCCGTGGTCGGCACAGAACTGGACGCCCTGGTGGGCCGCTCCGTCGCCGCCGAGGACGATCAGCACGTCGAGGCCTTCGGCGTGCGAGGACCGCATGAGTGCGCGGGACTCCTCGACGCTGGTGGCGCTGAGGAGGTCGAGCCGGTCGACGGCGGGCCGGAGCCGCGCCGCGACCGCTTCGGCCAGGCGGGCGGCCGCGCCGCGACCGGAGGCCGGGTGCACCGCCAGTGCTGCGTTCAGGCCCACGGTCAGGTGATGTCGTCGGTGGAGCCGGAGCGGCCGGACGCCGGTTTCCGCGCGGCCGGTTCCTCGCCGTCGGCGCTGGTCGGCGTGTAGGTGAACGGCGCGGCCTCGTCGTCGGCGAGCTGGTCCCAGCCCTCGTCGTGGCGGACGCGGTCGAGCTTGCGGTCGTGGAAGCGGGCGAGCTGGATCGAGATCTCGAACAGCAGGGTGAGCGCGGCGGCGAGGCCGAGCATCGAGAACGGGTCCGATCCGGGGGTGGCGAACGCGGCGAACACGAACAGCGCGAACACGATGCCGCGGCGCCACTTCTTGAGCTGCTGGTACTTGAGCACGCCGACGCGGTTGAGCATCACGACGAGCAGCGGCAGTTCGAAGCTGACGCCGAAGATCACCAGCAGCGACAGGATGAACGAGATGTACTTGTCGCCGGTGAGGGCGGTGACGAACTGGTCCTGGCCGAACCCGGCGAGCAGCGCGAGCGCGTGCGGGACGAGCAGGTAGGCCAGCACCGCGCCGGCGGCGAAGAGCACCGAGGCGAAGCCGACGAAGGTCAGCGCGTACTTGCGTTCCTTGGCGTAGAGGCCGGGGGCGATGAACGCCCACAGCTGGTAGAGCCAGGCCGGGGACAGCAGCACCGCGCCCGCGGCGACGCCGACCTTCAGGCGGAGCATGAAGACTTCGAACGGGACGGTCTGCAGCAGGCGGCAGCCGGTTTCGCCGCCGAACCGCTGCGAGGCGGGGATGGCGCAGTACGGGTGCGTCATGATGTCGCCGAGCGACGGGATCGGCCCGAATCGCTGGCCGAACCAGATGAACCCGAAGATCGCGCCGATCACGACGAAAACGACCGCCCAGCCGAGGCGGCGGCGGAACTCGTAGATGTGCTCGATGAGCGTCATCGTGCCGTCGGGGTTTTTCCGACGGCTGCGCCGGCTCCGCTTGCTGGGCCGGCTGCCGTTGCCGTTGGCGGCTTCCGCCACTGGTCGTTCCGTTCTCGTCAGAGCCCGCCGGGGCGCGCCGCACCGGCGCGCCGCCGTGGACCGGGGACCGGGTGGTGCGCGCGGAGGGTCAGCTCGCGTTCTTCTGCGGCTGGTCGGCCGGGGCCGCCTGCTGCTTCTTCAGTTCGTCGAGCTGGCGCTGGAGGTCGGCGACCTGCTGGTCCTGCGCGGTCTGCGCCGGCGCGGGAGGGGCGATGTGCCGGGTGTCGGCGGACTCGGCCTCGGCTTCGGCCTTCTGTTCGCCGGTCAGGTCCTTGGTCTCGGCCTTGAAGATCTTCATGGACTTGCCGATGGACCGGGCCGCGTCCGGGAGCCGCTTCGCTCCGAACAGCAGAACCACCACGAGCACCAGAACGATGATGTGCCACGGCTGCAGCGCGTTCATGGTCGGCTGCCCTCCTTGTCTGGGGTCTGTGCCGATGTTACTTGTTGCCGGGCGCCGGGCGGCGTTCGGCCACGGCCACACGGAGTGCCGCGGACCGGGCCCGGAGGAGTCCGGTCCGGTCGTGGGTGTCCGCACTGACCATGCTCATGGTGCGGCGGAAGCGGCGCAAGACTCCGGCGGTCCGTACCAGCAGCAGGGCCAGGACGAGCAGGCCGGCCGCGAGCAGCACATAGACGGGCAGGTACGGCACTGAAACCACCTTATCGGTCGGAGATGGACATGAGGTGACGGGCACGCGCCACGGCGTCGGCGGCCCGGCGACCGACCGCCTCGGCGAGTGTGGCGGGGCTCTCCACCTGGGCGTCCCCGCCGAGGCTGAGCACGAGGCGGACCATCCAGGGCTCGTCGCTGTAGCGCATGGCGATGCGCAGGCGCCCGCCGTCGAGTTCGGCCAGTTCCTCGCACGGGTAGTACTCGGCGACCCAGCGGGCGTCGGGGTCGAGCACGAGATGGGCGACCCGCTGATCGGGACGGGCGGAGAAGACTCCGTCGGACAGGTCGGTGGGCCGCGCATGGGCGGGCGGAGCCGC
Organism: Amycolatopsis rubida; assembly: GCF_900115345.1. GTDB lineage: Bacteria > Actinomycetota > Actinomycetes > Mycobacteriales > Pseudonocardiaceae > Amycolatopsis > Amycolatopsis rubida. Next base: position 93,004 of record NZ_FOWC01000016.1, read on the forward strand.
GGGTTCGGCCAATACGGTGAGCGCGTCCACCCGATCGAGGCGGAAGAGCCGGACGCCTTCGACGCGACGGCACCACGCTTCGAGGTAGCCGACGCCTTGGACGATGACCAGCCGCATCGGGTCGACGGTGCGTTCGGTGATCTGGTCGCGCGAGGCGGTGTAGTAGCGCATCCGCAGCGCGCGGCCGTCCTGGAGCGCGCCCGAGACGGTCTCGCGGGTGCGGGCGGCGCGGGCTCCTTCGCGCACTCCTCCCCCGACGACGACTCCGGCGGGGCGGGCCTGCCCGGCGGCGTCCTCGATTTTGGCGATGGCGCGGCGGACCGCGTCGCCGTCGGCCACGCCCGGCGTTTCGGCGAGCGCGCGCAGCGCGACCAGCAGTGCGGTGGCTTCGCCGCCGGTGAGGCGCAGCGGGCGGCTCATCCCGGCGTCGTGGGTGACGACGATGGTGTCGCCCTCGAAGGACAGGTCGATGAGGTCGCCGGGGCCGTAGCCGGGCAGCCCGCACATCCACAGCAGTTCGAGGTCCTTGCGCAGCTGGCGCGGGGTGACGTCGAAGTCCTGCGCGGCCTCGTCGATCCGGATGCCGGGGCGCGCCAGCAGGTAGGGCACGAGCGCGAGCAGTCTCGGCATGCGTTCGCCGGAGGCGCTCATCGGACGCTGCCCCGCCCGGCGCGGGCGAGCACGGCCTCAAGCCGGTGCTGCACGGATTTGGCCAGCACGTCCGGTTCGAGGACGAGCACGTCCGGTCCTTGGGCGGCGATCCAGTCGGCGGCCGATTCCGGGAAGTACAGGCCGATCTCGATCACGTCGCCTTCCTCGCCCGCGACGGTCTCGCGGCCCACGACGTCGCCGCGGCGGCGGACTCCGGCGGCGCGGCCGTCGGCGATCCACATCCGGGCGGTGGTGACCGGGGCCGGGTCTTCGCCGCCGCCGGTGACCGAGACCAGCTGCATCAGGTTGACGCCCTCGGGCCGGACGACCGCGCCCGGTTTCCCGATCGCGGCGACCTTTCCGGTGACGCGGGAGAGCCGGAAGCAGCGGGGCGCGTCGCGGTCGCGGTCGTGCCCGACGACATACCAGCGGGCGCGCCAGGACACGACGCCCCACGGTTCGAGCGTGCGGATGCGGCGTTCGGGCGAGCCGCTGCGCCGGTATTCGAAGCGAACCGCCTGCCCGGCCTGGACGGCGGCGAGCATCGGCGCGAACGCCGGTTCCGCGCGCACCCGCGGCTCGATCACGGTGGGCGCCTGGTCGTCGACCTCGACGCCGGCCGCGCGCAGTTTCACCAGTGCGCCCTGGGCCTGTCCGGTGAGTTCGGGCGAGTCCCAGAGCCGGACGGCGAGCCCGACGGCCGCGGCCTCGTCCGGGGCGAGGTCGATCTCGCCGAGTTCGTAGTCGCGGCGGGCGATGCGGTAGCCCTCGACCGGGTCGAAGACGGAGTTGCGGCCGGTTTCGAGCGGGATGCCGAGTTCCCGCAGTTCGGTCTTGTCCCGCTCGAAGGTGCGGAAGAAGGCGTCGTCGCTGGCCGCGTCGGCGTACCCGGGCACGATCCCGCGGATCCGCTCCGCGGTGAGGTACTGCCGGGTGGAGAGCAGGGCCAGCACGAGGTTGACCAGCCGTTCGGCGCGTGCGGTGGACACCAGACGACTCTAGCTCTCCCCGCCGCGCGCGATCGCGAGGTCCGGCCCTCGCGCATCGCGCCTGGTCAGCCCGCGTGCGGCGGCGGGACCCTCCGCACCCGCGCCGTCACGCACCGCCGTTGCGGGCGGCTTCCCTGCCCGGAACGGGTTCGCTCTTACGGAACCAGCTTCGCCACTCGTCCCTGGGTCCCGCTGGCCCAGCACGCACCCGACCGCGTGCAGTCGACAGTGTCGAAACTGCCGCTGTCGAACGACGCCCAGTGCCGTCCCCCGTCGCGGCTCAGATCGCTCCCGCCAGGCCCGACAGCCAGCACCGTGCCGCCGCGCCAGGCAAGCCCGGATCGATACCCGGCAGGATGCTCCGGCGGGGTGCGCCAGCTGCGCCCGCTGTCGCGGCTCACCGCGACAGCCGGACCGGGCGCGGTCGGATTGGCGTAGTCGCCCCCGATCGCGACGCCCTGCCACGGCGTGCGGAACGCAACCGCGAACACTCCGGCCGACGCACTGCTCGGCAACGGGGTCTCGGCCGCGGTCCAGTGCCGCCCGCCGTCGCCGGAGTGCAGGACGCGTGCATGCGCTCCGCCGCCGGTGGCAAGCCACGCGTCGAACGGCCCGGACGTGGTGATGCACTGGCCGCTGGCAGCGAACCCGGCTTCGCCAGGTTCCGCGGGCGGGAACGCGTTGTCCGGGATCTGCTTCCAGCTGCGGCCGCCGTCGAAGGTCGCCTGCACGCGGAACTTCCCGTCGACCGGGTCGCTCATCGCGAGACCGCGCCACGGGTCGAAGAAGGCGAGGCAGTCGTAGAACGCGGCGGAATCGGGATTGCCGAACGTCTGCCGCCAGTGCTTCCCGCCGTCGTCGGTGCGGTAGACGCGGGAATCCGGTCCGGGCCCGATCGACAGCACGACCGCGTGGTCGGCGTCGAAGGCCTCGATGTCGCGGAACTCGAGCTTCCCGGTATCCGGCGGCCCGACCGGCTGCCAAGTGCTACCGCCGTCGACCGTCCGCAGCACGGTGCCCTGAGTGCCGCTGACCCACGCGACCCGCTCGCTCACCGCGGACAGGCCGCGGAACTGCGCGGCGGTGTCCGCGGGCAGGAGCCGCCACGACGGCAGCGAGGAGGCCGCGGCGACCCCGCCCAAGGACATCGACAGCACCGCGACGAGGACCAGGACGCTCCGGAACGCACGCATGCGGAGATCTTGCCGCAGCCGGGTGACGACTTTCGTCGGGTTCTCCGCCCGCGGCAACGGTTTCCAGTTCCCGAACCGCTCGCACCACCCCGACGCGGAAGCGCGGCGGCGTGCGGAGGGCAAGTTTCGGCGCGGCCACCGGGCCCATGCCGAAACTTGACCGCCTCGATTCAGCTCATGACCGTCCGCGGGCTGCCCGGATGACCATGTCTTCAGGTCCGAACACCGCGTTCAGGCCCAAGGGCACCGCTGACCCGGGCAGGTGCATCTCACGACGCACCTGCGACACCGGCTGAAGGTCCTGGCGTCGGCGACCGCGGGCCGGGGCCGCATCGCGCCTCCGGACGCCGGGCTGAACGGCGATCCGCCCGCGACGAGGAAGTCCGCGCCGACAATCACAGCGAGCCGATGAGCCGCTCGACCCGCTCGTCGACCGACCGGAACGGGTCCTTGCACAACACGGTCCGCTGCGCCTGGTCGTTCAGCTTCAGATGCACCCAGTCGACCGTGAAGTCCCGCCCGGCCGCCTGCGCCGCCGCGATGAAGTCGCCGCGGAGTTTCGCCCGGGTGGTCTGCGGCGGGGTGTCCTTGGCCGCCTCGATCTCGCCGTCGTCGGTGACGCGCCGGACGAGTCCCTTGCGCTGCAGCAGGTCGAAGATGCCCCGGCCGCGGCGGATGTCGTGGTAGGCCAGGTCGAGCTGGGCCACCCGCGGGCTGGACAGGTCCAGGTCGTGCTTGGCCCGGTACCGCTCGACCAGGCGGTGCTTGATCGCCCAGTCGATCTCGGTGTCGATCTTGCTGAAGTCCTGCTCCTCGACCGCCTCCAGCGCCCGGCCCCACAGCTCCACCACGCGCTCGTTGGCGGGCGTGGACCCGTTCTCCTTCAGATGCTGGACAGCGCGGGCGTGGTACTCCCGCTGGATGTCCAGCGCGGACGCCTCGCGCCCGCCGGCGAGCCGGACCTGGCGGCGTCCGGTGAGGTCGTGGCTGATCTCCCGGATCGCGCGGATCGGGTTGTCGAGGGTGAAGTCGCGGAACTGGACCCCGGCCTCGATCATTTCCAGCACCAGGTGCGCCGATCCGACCTTCAGCATCGTGGTGGGCTCGGCCATGTTGGAGTCGCCGACGATGACGTGCAGGCGCCGGTAGCGCTCGGCGTCGGCGTGGGGTTCGTCGCGGGTGTTGATGATCGGCCGGGACCGGGTGGTGGCGCTGGAGACGCCTTCCCAGATGTGCTCGGCGCGCTGGGAGAGGCAGTACACCGCGCCGCGCGGGGTCTGCAGGACCTTGCCCGCGCCGCAGATGAGCTGGCGGGTGACGAGGAAGGGCAGCAGCACGTCGGCGATCCGGGAGAACTCCCCGGCACGGGTCACCAGGTAGTTCTCGTGGCAGCCGTAGGAGTTGCCCGCGGAGTCGGTGTTGTTCTTGAACAGGAAGATGTCGCCGCCGATGCCCTCGTCGGCGAGCCTGCGCTCGGCGTCCACGAGGAGGTCCTCAAGGATCCGCTCGCCTGCTTTGTCGTGCGTGACGAGCTGGGTCAGGTCGTCGCACTCGGCCGTCGCGTACTCCGGGTGCGAGCCCACGTCGAGGTAGAGCCTGGAGCCGTTGGACAGGAACACGTTGGAGGAGCGTCCCCACGAGACGACCCGCCGGAAGAGGTAGCGCGCGACCTCGTCGGGCGAGAGCCTGCGCTGGCCGTGAAAGGTGCACGTGACCCCGAACTCGGTCTCGATGCCAAAGATCCGCCGCTGCATCCCACCAGAGTAGGCGCTGGACCCCCGCGGAAGGTGCGCCGTTCGGGCGGCGACACGCGGTCGGTACGTTGCAAGTGGTGACATTGCGGCGGAAACCGGTCGTCGGGACCGGGTGCGGAGCCGGCGCGGCCAGCGGAGGTGGACGACAGTGTTCCAGCAGGTCGGCCGGGCGTTCCGGCAGGTAGGGCGGCGGGACCGGGCCCTGATGCGGCGCAGTGCGGCGCTCCCCCGCACCCGGGCCGACGACGTGCTGACCGCGTTGTCCCGAAGTGCGGACAAATCGCGGCTCTGGTGGGGCGTGGCGGCCGTGCTGGCAGTCCGGAAGGGCCCGGCGCGGCGGGGCGCGCTGCGCGGGATCGCCGCCGTCGCGGGGGCGAGCGCCGCGGCGAACCTGGTCGCGAAGCCGTTGTTCCCCCGCCGCCGTCCGGCCGAGGAAGAGGTTCCCGCACACCGTCAGCTGCGCAAACGGCCGACGTCGTCGTCGTTCCCGTCCGGGCATTCGGCTTCGGCCGCCGCGTTCGCGACCGCGGTCGCGATGGAGTCGCCGCGGGCCGGGCTGGCGATCGTGCCGCTGGCCGGGGCGGTCGCGTACTCGCGGGTGCACACCGGCGTGCACTGGCCGAGCGACGTCGCCGCGGGGCTCGCGATCGGGACCGGCGTCGCCGTGCTGACCCGGCACTGGTGGCCGTTGCGCCCCGACGTCCGCGCCCGCACCGCCCATGCGGCGGAGGCACCGGAGATGCGCGACGGCGAGGACATGCTGGCGCTGGTGAACCCGCATTCGGGGGTCAACGGCCAGGACCCGGCCGAGGACGTCCGCCACGCGTGGCCGAAGGCGTCGCTGATCTACCCGGACCCGTCGCGGGATCTGCGCGAGCAGCTCGCCGACGAGATCGAGGCGCACGGCTCGGTCCGCGCGCTCGGTGTGGCGGGCGGGGACGGGACGGTCGCGGCCGTGGCGTCGGTCGCCGCCGAACGCGGGCTGCCGCTGGCGCTCATCCCGGCCGGGACGCTCAACCACTTCGCCCGCGACGTCGGGGTCCGGTCGATGCCGGACGCGGACGAGGCGACCGAGGGCGGGCACGCGGTCGGCATCGACCTGGCCGAGGTCGAGATCGACGGCTCCGGCGAACCCGAGCATCGCTGGTTCGTCAACACCGCCAGCCTAGGCGGGTACCCGGAAATGGTGCGGCTGCGGGAAAAGCTCCAGACCCGGTTCCCGAAGTGGCCGTCCGCGGCGATCGCGCTGGTGCGCGCGATGCGGCGCGCGAAACCGCTGCGGGTGCAGCTGAACGGGAAGCCGGCCCAGGTGTGGCTGATCTTCATCGGCAACGGCACCTACGCGCCGAAGGGGTTCGCGCCCTCGCGGCGCCCGGCGCTCGACACCGGCCTGCTCGACGTCCGGTACGTGCGGGCCGACGTGCGCTGGTCGCGGATCAGATTCGTGCTCGCGAGCCTCACCGACAGCCTGCACGCGAGCCACGTCTACCGGCAGCGGGACCTGCCGGAACTGCACGTGCGGCTGCTCGACGGGAATCGCCGGGTCGCCACCGACGGCGAGGTCGGGCCGCTCGGGCGGGAGTTCCGGTTCCGGTCGCGGCCCAGCGCGCTGACCGTCTACCGCAATCCGGACAGCGACTCCTGACCGCGTCGTGCCCTCAGGTCCGTCCGGCGGCGTTCGGGCGGGCACCGTGTGCTTCACCGCAGTGCCCGGCTCTCCGGTGCCGACCTGCGCGTTTGCCGTCAGCTCGCCGCACCGGAGAGCGACCCTTGACTGTTTCTTTACCTTTTCTCAACGAATCCACAGCGAGCCCTCAATAGCGTGATCTTCGAGGTGCGGACTGCCCTGTCCGCGCCAGTTCACGGCAGGGGTCTCTTCAGTGCGTTTTTCCTCCCGCGGTCGCAGCTGCCCGTCTCCGGCAGGCCGCGGATGACCAGGCTGCTCCCGCAGGCTGTCGACCCCATCCTGCCCCCGTCGGTCACCTCCCAGGCCAGGGACCTCGGGCCGCTCGAATCCCCCTTGCTGTGGCTCGCGTTCGCCGGCGCCGCGACGGCGGTGCTGGCCGTCACCATCGCGCTCGCGCACCGCCGCCGCGCGCGCCGCTGGGGCGTCAGCGGGTCGATCGCGCTGTTCCTGATCGCCGCGATCACCGCGGTGAACAGCTACGTCGGCTACGTCCGCACGCCCAGCGACCTCGGCAGGCTGCTGCAGCGCGGTTCCGGCGCGATGAACGTCGCGGGCACCCTCCTGCGCGGCACCAGCGACGATCCGGCCGAAGACTCCGACCCCAGCACCGCCGGCAGCTCCAGCGGCGGCTCCCCCGCCGCCCGCCCGGCGGCTCCGTCCAACGCCAACGGCAGCATCGAGGTGCTGAACGTCCCCGACCCGGCGCACGGCGTGCGGAACGGCGAGAACTACGTCGTCCTCCCGGCCGGCTACCACGATCCGGCGAGCGCGGCCAAGCGCTACCCGGTCGTCTACCTCATCCACGGCTACCCCTACGGCGGGCCGCGCGACTGGCTCACCTCCGGCTCCGCGCCGCAGACGCTGAAGAGCCTCGAAGACGCGAACGTGATCCAGCCGATGATCATCGTGAGCGTCGACCTCACCGCCAACCGGCCGAGCACCGACTGGGAATGCCTGAACGTCCCGGGCGGACCGCAGCTGGAGACGTATCTCGCCAGCAGCATCGTCCCGTCGGTCGACAAGCACTACCGCACCTTCGCCGACCGCGGCCACCGCGCGCTCGGCGGCATGTCCGGCGGCGGATTCGGCGCGCTGAACATCGGGCTGCACCACCTCGGCGAGTTCGGCACGCTGCTGATCTCGCTGCCGTATGACGACCTGAACGACTCGGTCGGCGTCCTCGGCGGCAACCAGGCGGCGATCGCGGCGAACACCCCGCGCCGCTACATCCCGACGATGCCGTTCCCGCAGAAGATCGCCGTGATGCTCACGGTCGGCACCGGCGCGCCGACCGACGTCGCGACCGCGCACCGCATCGCCGGTTCGCTCCAGCGGCGCGGCCAGGAGGTCGTGGTGCACGCCGAACGCGGCTTCAACCACACCTGGCACACCGCCCGCGCGACGCTCCCCTACATGCTCGCCTTCGCCGATCAGAACTTCCGCACCGCGCCTGCCGCCTCCTGAGCGGATCCTCCGGAAAAATATCTTCCGGGCCCTGTCCATCCGGGCGGGCGCCGTTCGTGGTGAGGTCAGTGCGGCACTCCGGCCGCGCTGACCGACGAAGGAGCCCGACCATGAAGTACCTGCTGCTGATCCACGCTTCCGCGGCCACCGAGCAGGGCGGGGCCGCCGGCTGCGAGCCCGCCGACTGGATGGCCTACGACCAGGAAGTCCGCGACGCGGGGGTGTTCGTCAGCGGGGAGTCGCTCGCCGATCTCGTGACCGCGACCAAGGTCCAGGTGGGCGCCGACGGCGAGCGGTCGATCACGACCGACGGCCCGTTCGCCGAGACCCGCGAGCTGCTCGGCGGGTTCTACGTGCTGGACGTGCCCGACCTCGACGCGGCGCTCGACTGGGCCGCCCGCTGCCCGGGTTCCCGGGACGGTTCGGTCGTGGTGCGCCCGATCGCCGACTTCGATGCCTGACGCCCGAGCGTCCGTGGCGGCCGTGTTCCGCGAGGAGCACGGCCGCCTGCTCGGCGCGCTCGTCCGCCGTTTCGGCGACCTCGACCTGGCCGAGGAGGTCGCCGCCGAAGCGGTGGAAGCCGCGCTGGTGCGCTGGCCGGTCGACGGCGTCCCGCCGAAACCCGGCGCGTGGCTGATGACGACCGCGCGCCGCAAGGCCGTCGACCGGCTCCGCCGCGACCAGGCGTACGCGGCGAAACTGGCCGTCCTGCAAGCGGAATCCGACCGCGGCGACCCTCCCCCGCTGCCCGGGGCCGACGGCGACCTGCCCGACGACCGGCTCCAGCTGTTCTTCACCTGCGCCCACCCCGCGCTGGCCGCCGAGGACCGCCTCGCGCTCACGCTGCGCTGCCTCGCCGGGCTCACCACGCCCGAGGTGGCGCGAGCGTTCCTGGTGCCGACCGCGACGACGGCGAAGCGGATCGCGCGGGCCAAGAACCGGATCCGCGACCACCGCATCCCCTTCCGCGCCCCGTCCGGCGACGAGCTGCGCGCCCGGCTGCCCGGCGTGCTGCAGGTGCTGTACTCGCTGTTCACCGAGGGCTACGCGGCCAGTTCCGGCCCGGCCATCCAGCGTCCGGACCTGGCCGAGGAAGCCATCCGGCTGGCCCGCATCCTGCACCGTCTCCTGCCCGACGAGCGCGAAATCACCGGACTGCTGGCGCTTCTGCTGCTGGCGCACGCCCGCCGTGCCGCCCGCACCGGGCCGGCGGGCGAGTTCGTCCTGCTCGAAGACCAGGACCGGACCGCCTGGGACGCGGCGCTGATCGACGAAGGGCGCACGCTGGTGCCGGTCGCGCTGACCGGCGGCCCGCCCGGGCCGTACGGGGTGCAGGCAGCGATTGCCGCCCTTCATGCCGAAGCACCGGACGTCGCGCGCACCGACTGGCCGCAGATCGTCGCGCTGTACGACATTCTGCTGACTCTCACACCGACGCCGGTGGTCGCGCTCAACCGGGCGGCCGCGGTGGCGATGCGCGACGGACCCGAAGCCGGACTGGACCTTCTGGACGGGTTAGCCGACGAGCCTCGGCTGCGGGGCTACCACCCGTACGCCGCCGCTCGCGGAGACCTGCTGCACCGCCTCGGCCGCGACGACGAAGCAGCAACGGCGTACCAGGAAGCGTTGGCCAGCGCCGGAACCGAGCCGGAACGCGCGCATTTGCGTCAGCGGCTGGAGTCGCTCTGACTCGGTGCCCGCCGGCCCAGCACCGGGTCGACGAGCCTCGTCAGCGGTCCGGAAAGCGTCTGGCCGTGCCGCCGGAACAAGCCGGCGCGGGAATCGAACCGGCCTAGCTCCGCCAGCACGGTCGCGGACAGGTCGCACGCTCCCGCCGGTCTCGCAGACGACGCCGTCCCAGCCGATCGCCGTGCGGGACACCGCTTCGAACAGCGTCTCCCCGCTGTCGCCGGAAAACCCCGGACTCGCCGCCAGCTCGGTCCGCTGTCCGAACAGCGCTCCCCGACCGGGACCCACCTGCCGATCTCGAACTCCAGCCGCGCCACCAGCACCCGTGACGGCACCAGGAACTTCAGCCGCGGAAACCTCGGATACCAGAACCGGCCGACCCCGCACCCGAGCCGGAATCCCCTGCGCCCGCGCGACTCCCGCCAGAATCGCCAGCCGCTGGCTGCACGAACCCCGCCCGCGGCGCAACGTCCGCGAGATCGGCTGCCGCTCCCGCACCGGATACACCGGCCGCACCGCGCCGCCGATCACCCGCGACCCGCCAAACCGGTCCTCGGACGCGGTCGCCCGCACCAACGGCTGCACGCACGGATCGCGCCAAGTAGAGAATCGCCGCCGGCACCCGCGGCGGAACCGGCCCCGGCGACACCAGCGCACACGTCACCACGCCAGTATCCGCGAAAAACAACCCTGGGCCGCCGGTTCATCCGGCCGCCCACCGTGAACTGCTGTGCGTGAGGGGAACCCTGAGGGAATCAGATTCCCCCAGGGCGGCCCTCACGCACCTTGGCGGGAGCGAAGTGCGACGCGACCTGGTGCAGCCCAGCCGGTCGACCGCGCGCGGCAGCTACTGAGAAACCTCAGCGCGGCACGTCATTCCTTCTCGGCCGAACCCTCGCCGGAACCCTTGTCCGAGTCCTTGCCCTCGCCGGAGTCGTCCGGCTTCTCGGCAGGCTCCTCCTTCTCCGGCAGCAACGCCTCCAGCGCCGCCCCCGACAACCGCCGGAACGCCCGCCGCGGCCTCGCCCGGTCCAGCACCGCGACCTCGAGCTTGATCTCCGCCTCGGCCGCCGCCCCGTTCCCGTTCGACGACGCCGCGGTCGCCCGCAACCCCTCGATCGCGGTCGCCAGCGCCGTCCGCAGATCGTGCTCCGGGTCCACGACATCCTTCAGCTTCGTGCTGATCGGCTCCGTCGTCCCGCCCATCACCACGAACGGCGACTCGTCGAAAATCGACCCGTCGAAGGTCAACCGGTACAGCTGGTCCTCCGCGGCGGTCGCCCCGACCTCGGCCACGCACACCTCGACCTCGAACGGCTTGAGCTGCTCGGTGAAAATGCTGCCCAGCGTCGCCGCGTAAGCGTTCGCCAGCGCCCGCGCACTCACATCCCGCCGGTCGTACTGGTAGCCCTTCAGATCCGCGTGCCGGATCCCGGCCACCCGCAGATTCTCGAACTCCGAATACCGGCCCACCGCGGCGAACCCGATCCGGTCGTAGATCTCGGACACCTTGTGCAGCGTCGCCGACGGATTCTCCGCCACGAACAGCACGCCGCCCGCGTACTTCAGCACCACCACGCTCCGGCCCCGCGCGATCCCCTTGCGCGCCAGCTCGGAACGCTCCCGCATCAGCTGCTCGGGAGAGGCATACAACGGCATCGTCACGGTGTCGGCTCCACGTTCTCCGAAAACTCGGCAATCATTGATTCAGCGGACATCGGCGGCCTCAGACCGGCCGGTGGTGATTGCGCTCCGCGCGCCCGGCCACCACCGCCTCGGCCACCGCACCCGTCCGCTCCGCGGGAAGCACCACCGCGCCGTCCTCCGCGGTGATGGTGATGACGTTCGGGAAAATCCGCCGCACCAGATCCGGCCCGCCGCTCGCGGTGTCGTCGTCCGCCGCGTCGTACAACGCCTCCAGCGCCGTCCGCACCGCCGCGTCCGCATCCGCGTCCGGGTCGTACAGCTTCTTCAGCGACGACTTCGCGAACAGCGAACCCGAACCGACGCTGGCATACCCGGCGTGCTCCTCGTACCGCCCGCCCGCCGCGTCGTACGACACGATCCGGCCCGCGTGCTTCGCGTCCTCGGCCTCCAGGTCGTACCCGACGAACAACGGCACGACCGCGAGCCCCGCCATCGCCATCTCCAGGTTCGCCTTCACCATCCCGGCCAGCTTGTTCGTCTTGCCGTCCAGCGAAAGCGAAACGCCCTCGATCTTCTCGTAATGCGCCAGCTCCACCGCGTACAGCCGGACCATCTCCACGGCCAGCCCCGCGGTCCCCGCGATGCCCACCGCCGAGTACTCGTCCGTGACGTGCACCTTCTCGATGTCCCGGCTCGCGATCAGGTTCCCCGACGTCGCCCGCCGGTCGCCGGCGATCAGCACCCCGCCGGCGAACGCGACCGCCACGATCGTCGTGCCGTGCGGCACGTCCAGCTCACCCGCGGGCACCCGCCGCGCGGGCAGCAGCTCCGGCGCGGTCGCGCGCACGAAATCCGCGAACGACGACGTCGTCGGCGAAAAGTAGGCCGACGGCAGTCCGGGCCCGGAAAAACCCGCCCCAGAGGAGGTGTTGTCCATACGTGCTCTCGGTTCCCATCTCATCCCGTGCCCGGCAACGCCGAGCACAACCTGCCCCCGGCGCCACCGCGCGAAACCTCCGGCCCAGCGCGCCCGCCGCACCGCCCCGCACCCGGGGCGGCCGCGACGGGCAGGCGGCTACTCGCCGCCCTTCTGCACGTAAGCGCGGACGAAGTCCTCGGCGTTCTCTTCCAGCACGTCGTCGATCTCGTCGAGGATCGTGTCCACGTCCTCGCCGAGCTTCTCCCGCCGCTCCTGGCCCGCCCCGCCGGCGTCGTCGAACTCCTCGTCGGAATCGCCGCCGCCGTGCTTCTCGATCTTCTCCTGCGCCATCTCGCCTCCCGGTCTGGCCGATGCTCCCTAGCCTACCCAGCGGTACCGACGAAAAGGGCCTTCCCTCGACCCGAAACGCCGGGATCGCGCTAGTCCGAACCGGTGATCGCCTCCACCAGCTCCTCCGCCGTCGCCGCCGCGTCCAGCAGCTTCCCGACGTGCGCCTTCGTCCCCCGCAACGGCTCCAGCGTCGGGATCCGCACCAGCGACTCCCGGCCCACGTCGAAAATCACCGAATCCCACGACGCCGCCGCGATCGACGACGCGTACTTCTCCAGCGCCCGGCCCCGGAAGTAGGCGCGCGTGTCCGACGGCGGATTCGTGATCGCCGCCTGCACCTCCTCCTCGGTGACCAGCCGCTTCATCGAACCCCGCGTCACCAGCCGGTTGTACAGGCCCTTCCCCAGCCGCACGTCCGAATACTGCAGGTCCACCAGCCGCAGCCGCGGCGCGCCCCAGGCCAGCTGGTCCCGCTCCCGGTACCCCTCCAGCAGTCGCAGCTTCGCGGGCCAGTCCAGCCGGTCCGCGCACTCCTGCGGATCCCGCGCCAGCGCGTCCAGCACCTCGCCCCACACCCGCAGCACTTCCTTCGACGCCTCGTCCGCGCCCGTGCGCTCGAGGTTCGCCGCCGCCAGCTCGTGATAGGCGAACTGCAGGTCCAGCCCGGTGAACTTCTTCCCGTTCGCCAGCTCGACCTTCGTCTTCAGCGTCGGGTCGTGGCTGATCTTGTGCACCGCCCGCACCGGCTCGTCCAGCTTCAGGTCGTCGAACCGCACGCCGGCCTCGATCAGGTCCAGCACCAGCGCCGTCGTCCCGACCTTCAGATACGTCGAGTACTCCGACAGGTTCGCGTCCCCGATGATCACGTGCAGCCGCCGGTACTTGTCCGCGTCCGCGTGCGGCTCGTCGCGCGTGTTGATGATCCCGCGCTTGAGCGTGGTCTCCAGCCCGACCTCGACCTCGATGTAGTCCGAGCGCTGCGAAAGCTGGAAACCCGCCTCCTCGCTCTGCTGCCCGACCCCCACCCGGCCCGAACCGCACATCACCTGCCGCGAAGCGAAAAACGGCGTCAGCCCGCCGATCACCGCGGTGAACGGCGTCGACCGCTGCATCAGGTAGTTCTCGTGCGTGCCGTAGCTCGCGCCCTTGCCGTCCACGTTGTTCTTGTACAGCTGCAACGGCGGCTGCCCCGGCACGGTGGCCGCCTTCAGCGCGGCCTCCTCCATCACCCGTTCGCCCGCTTTGTCCCAGATCACCGCATCCCGCGCGTTCGTGACCTCCGGCGCGGAGTACTCCGGATGCGCGTGGTCCACGTACAGCCGCGCACCGTTGGTGAGGATGACGTTCGCCGCCCCGAGGTCCTCGACGTCCGGGTCGTGCCCTGGCCCGCCCGGCCCGGTGAGATCGAACCCGCGCGCGTCGCGCAACGGCGACTCCACCTCGTAGTCCCAGCGCGCCCGGCGCGCCCTCGGGATGTCCGCAGCCGCGGCGTAGGCCAGCACCACCTGAGTCGAGGTGAGCACCGGGTTCGCCGTGGCGTCCCCGGGCACGGCGATGCCGTACTCGACTTCGGTTCCCATGATCCGACGCATGCCACCACCCTACGGGTTCGGCGCGTGCGAGGATGCCCCCATGCCAGGCAGTGACGAACTCGTTGCCCTCTATGACGACGCGGGCCGCGCGACCGGCGAGGCGCTCCGCTCCCGGGTCCGGGCGGAGGGACTCTGGCACGCCGCCGGCGTCGTTCTCGTCCGATCGGGCGACGGCCGGTCGGTCTACGTGCACCTCCGCACGGCGGACAAGGACACCTTCCCCTCCACCTGGGACTGCTGGGCGGGCGGAGTCGTCGCCGCGGGCGAAACCCCCGCCGACTGCGCGCGCCGCGAACTCGCCGAAGAACTCGGCGTCCACGGAGTGGAACCGGAACCGCTGTTCGCCAAAATCTACGACGACGGCTCGATCCGCTGCCACAACTTCGCCTTCGAAGTCCGCTGGGACGGCCCGGTCCGGCTGCAGGCCGAGGAAATCGTCGAAGGACGCTGGATCCCGCTCGACGAACTCCGCGCCTGGGTCTTCGCTCCCGAACCCGAACCGCCCTTCATCCCCGACGGCCGCGCGGGCGTCCAGGAATGGTTCCGGCGTTACGGTGTTTGATGGCGTCGGCTTCGCCGTCGCGGCGGGATCGCCTTTAAGTCGGCGTGTCGAGGAGCAGCGTGCCCGGCCCCCAGGCCGGGCGCGCTGCTCCTCGACACGCCGACGCGATCCCGCGTTTCGGTCCAGTGCCAAAAGAACTAGAGGCAAGCCGTCGCTACGGCTGAGCGGTCAGCTTCGCGACCACCTTCGGCAGCAACCGTTTCGCGGCGTCCTGTGCGCGCGCCGGCGTGCTCGCCGCAACGCTCAGCGCCGACACCAGATTCCCCTTCGCCACCAGCACCGCGCACGTCGAGCCCTCGCACCATGCCCGCTGCACGGCGATCCCCGGCTGCGGCGGCAGCGACACCTCAGCGCCCGCGCACTGCGTGCCCGCCACGACATCCTCGCCCGAGCGGTCCGCGTACGCCGTGACCTCGTGCGTCAACGCCGAACCGCTCGGATACACCCAGCTCACCGACGTGCGCTCGCCCGCGGCCAACCCGCTCAGACACCCCGAAACCCGGCCCGAACCCGGAGCCACACCCTCCTCGGCAACGTCTGGATCGGACAGCAAAGCCGCCTCCGCGCGCCGCGGGTCCGGTGCCGCCGAAGAGGAAACGACCGGCGGATCGACCGCCCGCGACACCGGCGGAGCGACCGGAGCGCTCGTGCCCGGAGCCGGATCGTCGTAGTAGGTCTCAAGATTGTTGGGCCGGTTGCCGCATCCGGCGAGCCCGGCCAGCGCGCCCAGCCCGACCAGCACCGCGACTGCTGGCACTTGCCGACGACGCACGTTGCCCCTCCGCGCTCAGTGTTGCCCGTCCGCCCCGGGCCATGCTGGGCCCCGAGGGTAATGCAATCGCTCAGCTCCACCCGAGGTGGGATCGATGCGCCCAGTACTCGCGCGCGTCCTGCGCGAGTTGTCCCAGCACAGCGCGGTCCTCGTCGCCGAGGCGCACTCGCGTCGCGGCAAGGTTCGCCGCCAGCTGCGCCGGGCTCGACGGACCCAGCACCGCCGTCGGAGCCCACTCCTGCCCGAGCACCGCGGCCACCGCGATCGCGTCCGGGCCGGCGCCGTGTGCTCCGGCGATCCGCCGCAGCGGCTCCGGAGCCTCCGCGACGAGCCGTCCGTTCGCGAGAGTTTCCTTGACCAGCACCCGTTTCCCGGCCGCTTTGGCTTCGGCCAGCGCCGGGCCCGCCGACGGCTCGAAGACGTTCCAAGTGGACTGAACCGACGCGAACACCGGCTGCCCGGCCGATTCCAGCTCGAACGCCCGGCGCACCACGTCCGCCTGCGCCGGTCCGGATGTGGAGAAGCCGACCTCGACGCCGTCGCCGGAAAGCCCGGCCAGCGCGTCGATCAGCGCCGGATCAGTGAAAAGTGGACTGTCCACAGTGAGCGAATGGACCTGGTACAGGTGCACGTGCCCGGCCAGGAGGTCCCGCGTCTGCGCCCACTGTTCGCGAAACCGCGGCAGCGTGTGTTCCTTGACCTCGTGGACGTCCGCGTCGAGCCGCCACTCGCCCACGTAGCGGTAACCCCACTTGCTGGACACAGTGACATCCCGGTGTCCGCGTTCGGTCAGCCAGCCGCCGAGAAACTCCTCCGAACGGCCGTAAGACCGCGCGACGTCGACCCACCGGACTCCCGCCGCGTACGCCGCGTCGAGCACCTCGTGCGTCGCGGCTCGCATCGACGGCACATCCCGCACTGCGGGCAAGTCGCGCCCCAGATTGATGTATGCCGGACGGCCGAGCGCGGCCAGCCCCACCGCGATGCGGTCCATCGGGATCCCCTTGTCTGTGCTGAGTTTGGGAATTGAGCGGAAAAGCTCAGGCGAGCCCGCGTGGAGCGCTTTCCTCTCGCCAGATGTATAGGTCGTTATACACTTTGTTTGTGCCGGAGGATGGCGAGCCATTGGCTGGCGTTTTGGGCTTGGCGGTGGAGTTTTTCGAGGCGGGCGGCGGGTGCGCGGACGTAGCCTTTGCCGAAGACCGGGGCGATCTGGCGGAGGCTGGCTCCTTCTTCGCGGGCGGCCAGGAGTGCCCAGTCGGAGGCGTCGGCGCAGGCCGCGGAGGCGCGGCGCAGTTCTCCCAGGAGGTCGATCAGGTCGTTGGCGTCGAGGTCGCCGGCGTGGACGGCGGCCGCGGTCGTTTCGAGCCAGGCCAGGATGTCGGCTTCGGTGATCGGGGGGCGCGGGCGGGTGGTGTCTGTGCTCACGCGGCGCAGTATAGGGCGTTATACATCGACGTCGAACGCGATGTCCGAAAACCGCTGGACTCCGGGCGTGGCGTGAAAGTTGACTGGCCGGAGCAGTCCGCTGGTCGTTTCGGAGGTTCAGTGAGGTTCGGCATCGCCGTCCGGTTCGTCGCGCTCGCCGTCGTGTGGGGCGCGAGTTTCCTGTTCATCAAGGTGGGCCTGGAGGGGCTGTCGCCGGCTCAGGTGTCGCTCGCGCGGGTCGCGCTGGGCGCGTTGACGCTCGGCGCGTTCCTGGTGCTGCGCAGACGGTCGCTCCCCCGCGATCCCGCGTTGTGGGCGCATCTCGCGGTGGTTTCGCTGCTGTTCTGCGTGGGCCCGTTCCTGTTGTACTCGTGGGCCGAACAGTACGTGGCCTCCGGGCTCGCCAGCATCTTCAACGCCACCACTCCCCTGCTGACCATGCTGTTCGCCGCGGCCGCCCTGCCCGCGGAACGGCTCACCCGGCCGAAAACCGCCGGGCTGCTGATCGGCTTCGCCGGCGTGCTCACGCTGGTCGGCGTCTGGCGCGGCATCGACCTCAGTCACGAGGTCCTCGCCCAGCTGGCCTGCCTCGGCGCGACCACCTGCTACGGCCTGGCTTTCGTGTATCTGCGGAAGTTCGTGTCGCCCCGCGATCCGGACCCGGTCGTCGTCGCGTTCGGGCAAACCGGTTTCGCCACGGTCGTCCTGCTGGCCGCGGCGCCGGTGATCGCGGCACAACCGGTGCACCTGAACCTCGCCGTGGTGCTGTCCATGCTGGCGCTCGGCGTGCTCGGCACCGGGGTGGCCTACACCTGGAACACCGCCATCGCCGCCGCCTGGGGCGCCGCCAACGCGTCCGCTGTGACCTACCTCACTCCCGTGGTCGGGGTGCTGCTCGGCGTGCTGGTCCTCGACGAACCGGTGCACTGGAACGAACCCGTCGGAGCGCTGCTCGTGGTGCTCGGGATCCTGGCATCGCACGGTCGGCTTTCCCGGGCGCGGCAACCGGTCCTGGAACGCGTCTGAGACGCACCGCGGGGCCGCCGGAGGAAATCCCGGCGGCCCCGCGGTGTTCGCACTGTCCTACAGGTACTGACCGGTGTTCGTGGCGGTGTCGATCGCCCGCCCCGATTCCTGGTTCTTGCCGGTGACGAGCGTGCGGATGTAGACGATCCGCTCGCCCTTCTTGCCGGAGATCCGGGCCCAGTCGTCCGGGTTGGTGGTGTTGGGCAGGTCCTCGTTCTCCGCGAACTCGTCGACGATCGCGTCCAGCAGGTGCTGCACGCGCAGGCCGGGCTGCTGGGTCTCCAGCACCGACTTGATCGCCGACTTCTTCGCCCGGTCCACGATGTTCTGGATCATCGCGCCCGAGTTGAAGTCGCGGAAGTACAGGATTTCCTTGTCCCCGTTGGCGTAGGTGACCTCCAGGAACCGGTTCTCGTCGCTCTCCTCGTACATCCGCTCGACGGTGTGCTGGATCATCGCGTCGAAGGTCGCCTTCTGGTCCCCGCCGAACTCCGCCAGGTCGTCGGCGTGGATCGGCAGGCCCTCGGCGAGATACTTCGAGAAGATGTCCTTCGCGCCCTCGGCGTCCGGACGCTCGATCTTGATCTTCACGTCGAGCCGCCCCGGCCGCAGGATCGCCGGGTCGATCATGTCCTCGCGGTTGGAGGCGCCGATGACGATGACGTTCTCCAGCCCCTCGACGCCGTCGATCTCCGACAGCAGCTGCGGCACGATCGTGGTCTCCACGTCGGAGGACACGCCCGAGCCGCGGGTGCGGAAGATCGAGTCCATCTCGTCGAAGAACACGATGACCGGGGTGCCCTCGGAGGCCTTTTCCCGCGCCCGCTGGAAGATCAGCCGGATCGACCGCTCGGTCTCGCCGACGAACTTGTTCAGCAGCTCCGGGCCCTTGATGTTGAGGAAGTAGGACTTGCCGTCCGCGTTGTCCCCGCGAGCCTCGGCCACCTTCTTGGCCAGGGAGTTCGCCACCGCCTTCGCGATGAGCGTCTTCCCGCAGCCCGGCGGGCCGTAGAGCAGCACGCCCTTCGGCGGGCGCAGCTGGTACTGCTCGTACAGGTCCGCGTGCAGGAACGGCAGCTCCACGGCGTCGCGGATCTGCTCGATCTGCCGGGTCAGGCCGCCGATGTCCTCGTAGCGGACGTCCGGCACCTCCTCCAGCACGAGGTCCTCGACCTCCGCCTTCGGCACTCGCTCGTAGGCGTAGCCGGCCTTGGAGTCCACCAGGAGCGAATCGCCCGGTTTGAGCGGCTGCTCGGCGAGCGGGTCCGACAGCAGGACGACCCGCTCCTCGTCGGCGTGCCCGACCACGAGGGCGCGCGTGACGCCGCCCTCGGCCTCCGGTGCGAGCACTTCGCGCAGCGCGCACACCTCGCCGGTGCGCTCGAAATCGCCGCCTTCGACGACCGTGAGCGCCTCGTTGAGCCGCAACGCCTGCCCGCGCCGCAGCGACGAGACCTCCACCGCGGGCGACACCGAGACGCGCATCTTGCGGCCCGCGGTGTAGACGTCCACCGTGTTGTCCTCGTACGCCTCGACGAACACCCCGTATCCGCTCGGCGGCTGGGCCAGCCGGTCGACCTCCTCGCGGAGGGCGAGCAGCTGACCCCGCGCCTCGCGCAGGGTTTCGACGAGTTTCGTGTTCCGCTCGGTGAGCTGGCTCACCCGTTCCGACGCCTCGGCGAGACGTTGTTCGAGAACGCGGTTCTGTCGCGGGGAATCGGTGAGCCTGCGGCGCAGCAGCGCCACTTCTTCCTCGAGAAAACGGATCTGCCGGGCTTGTTCCTCTGATGTCTGCCCTGCTCCGCCGGTTGCTGAAGGGTCGGCCTCCTCGCGCCGACCTCCGGGAAGGTCATGATGCATCGGGCACCTCCTCGGAGTGCTTTTCATTCCACGGTACCGGCGATCACCGACAAGAAAAGGCCTTTCCGCATCACAAGACCGGCGCGTCGCGCTTTTTCTTCCGGCGAAGCACGGCCGCGAGCGCAGCGCAAGCGGCCGATTCGGTGCCGCGGACGGGAATCCGTTCCGCACAGGTTTCCGCAACGCGGAACTGGACGCACCGCGGATGCCGCCGCGGCCGGTCCGCGAACCCGAGTTGCGGGTTGACTGCGCGGAAAGGCGCGCGGCTGGCTAGCATCCCCGGGTGGCCGCGCTCCGGCGCGGCCTGGACTTTCGCGAGCACGGCAGGGGGAACCGAGATGACTTATCCGCCGCAGCAGCCCGGCGGCTGGGACCAGGGCGGACAGCAGCCGAACCCGTACGGGGGCCAGCCGCAGTACGGGCAGCCTCAGCAGGGCGGATGGAACCAGGGCGGGCAGCCGCCGCAGGGCCCGCAGTCCGGCGGGTTCCCGGCCGCGCCCGGCCCCGGCACGCCCGGCCAGGGCGGCCCCTACCAGGGCGGATACCCGCAGCAGGGCGGTCCCCAGCAGTACGGGCAGCAGCCGGGCCAGTTCGGGCAGTTCGGACAGCAGCCCGGCCAGTTCGGGCAGCCTGGCCAGCCGGGACAGCCCGGCGGGCCGTTCGGGCAGCAGCCGGGCGGGCAGTTCGGCGGGTTCGGCGAGGAGCCGCCCACAAAGAAGAAGACCGGCCTGATCGTCGGCATCGCGATCGCCGCGGTGGTCGTCCTCGGCGGCGCGACCGGCCTGGTCATCTGGCTGACCGGAGACAGCAAGAAGGACGACAAGACGGCCGCTCCGCCCGCATCGTCCTCGGCTCCGGCCGCGGGCCCCCAGTCCAGCGGCCCGGGCGACAGTTCGTCGTCGTCCCCGTCGACCTCGTCGTCGGGTTCGGGCAGCGGCGACTACCCGGCCGCGTCCGGTGCGAAGGCGAGCTCGGGCGAGCTGTTCCAGGCCGCGTCCGAGGCGTACAACAGCTCCGACACCGACGGGCTGTACTCGATGCTCTGCACCAGCCTCACCAAGGGCCAGAAACCGACCGAGAAGATGCCCTCGGGCATCCACTTCGAGCTGACCAGCAGCCCGCAGGAGAACGGCGACCAGGCGACGGTGAAGTACCACGTCACCATGTCCAGCAAGACCGCCGACGGCACCCTGACCGCCCTGCGCCAGGGCGGGGCCTGGTGCCTCGGGAAGGTCAGCACGGACCACTAGGTGAGACGCCGGCTCGGCACGGCACTCGGCCTGCTCGCAGTCGTTGTCGCGGGCGGCGTCCTCGGCTTGGTCTCGATCGGCCTGCCGGGGCCCGCCCGCACCGCCTCGGAACCGCCCGCTCCCCCGCCTCCGTCGCGAAGCAGCACGTCCTCGCCTCCCGCGCCCGCAGCGGATCAGGCCGCGATCGCGACGCTGGCGCGCACTCTCGCCGACGCGATAGCGCGCGCCGACTCGGCCGCGTTCGGCACTCTCACCTGCCAACCGCAGACTGCCGCCGCGTTGAAGGAACTCCAGGCCACATGGGACGCCGCCGGCCCGCTTCGCGTCTCACTGGCCGGACAACCGGCGATCGCGGGCGACGACGCCACAGTGACCGTCCGAGTCGAAGGCACCGGCGGGCACAAGGAGACGCCGTTCCCGCTGCGGCGCGAGAACGGCCGTTGGTGCGTCCCTGGTTAGCCTTTGCCCTTGCTGGGCCGTCGTGAAACGCGCGGCGACACTGTGCCGTCCGCCAGACGACGGGCAGTGAGCAGGAAAGCGGTGTGCGCGACCATCCGGTGGTCCGGCCGCACCGCGAGGCCGACGACGTGCCAGGGCCGCATCAGCGTCTCCCACGACTCCGGCTCGGTCCAGCACTGCTGTTCCCGCAGCGATTCCGTGACGCGCGACAGCTGGGTCACGGTGGCGACGTAGACGGTCAGCACCCCGCCGGGCACCAGGTGCTCGGCGACGTTCGGCAACTGGTCCCACGGCGCGAGCATGTCCAGCACGACCCGGTCGACCTCGCCGGTGTGCGTGGCCAGATCCGCGACGGTGAGCGTCCAGTTGCCCGGCTTCTCGCCGAAGAACTTCACGACGTTGCGCTCGGCGTGCTCCGCGTGGTCGTCGCGGATTTCGTAGGAGAACACCTGCCCCGCCGAGCCGACCGCGCGCAGCAGCGAGCAGGCGAGCGCACCCGAACCGGCACCGGCTTCCAGGACGCGGGCGCCGGGGAAAATGTCGCCCCACATCACGATCTGCGCGGCGTCCTTGGGATAGATCACCTGCGCGCCGCGCGGCATCGACAGCACGTAGTCCGGCAGCAGCGGCCGCAGCGCGAGATACGTGCTGCCGCCGGCCGAAGTGACCACGCTGCCCTCGGGACGGCCGATGAGGTCGTCGTGCGCGAGGGCGCCGCGATGCGTGTGGTACTCGCCGCCGTCGGCGAGCGTAAGGGTGTAGTGCCTGCCTTTCGAGTCCGTCAGCTGAACCCGGTCACCTGCACGAAACGGTCCGCTGACCGACAACTTCTTCCTCCACTGCGAAACCCGGAACGCCGACGTCGAATCCTCGCAGGTCGTCCCGCGCCCGTCGTGCGCGGGTGCCCGTCACTGAGCGCGACGGCCCTGCATCAGCGCGGTCCGCAGGTCTTCCCGGCGCAACACGCCCGCGGGACGGCCTTCGTCGTCGACCACGAGGAACTGCCAGGCAGGCGTCTCGCGCACGCGCTCGGCGATCTCCTCCCCCGGCTCCGACGCCAGCAGCACAGTCTCCGCCCGGATCGGCTCGGCCGCTTGCTCGGCGGGCGCGTGCGGGCTGACGCTCGCCAGCTGGTGCGCGGCTTGCTCGTCGAGCAAGCCCGCCGCGACGCCGTCCGCGCGCACCAGCACGACGCCACGTCCCGCCGAGGCCGCCAACGCGTCCGACACCGGGCTTTCCGCGGGCAGCTGCAAGACCGGACGCACCAAATCGGACAGTTCCAGCCCGGCAGGCCAGCCGCGCCGGGCTTCCGCCGCCAGCTCGGAGCGGGCACCGAGGATCACGAACCACGCCGTCACCACGCACACCCCGAGCCGGAGCCAGCGGTCCGGGCTCTGCATCGCCAACCCGAGCAGCGCCCAGACGATCAGCCCGGTCGCGACCAGCGCCCCGCCCGCGACCGCGGCCCGGGTCCCCTTGGCCCGCAACCCGGTCATCGCCCAGACCCCGGCGCGCACGAGCCGTCCGCCGTCCAGCGGCAATCCCGGCAGCAGGTTGAAGAAGCCGACCGCGAAGTTGGCCACCGCGCACTCCGCGACGAGCAGCCACACCGCACCGTCGGGCGGCACCGCGAACAGCAGCAGCGAACAGAACCCGCCCAGCACCAGCGAAACCGCCGGCCCCGCCGCGGCGACGAGCCCTTCCTGACCCGGCCGGCGCGGCGTACGGGCCACTTCGGACAGTCCGCCGAGAAGGAACAGCCGCAGCCGCCGGACCGGGATCCCCAGCCGCAGCGCGACGAGGCAGTGCCCGAGTTCGTGCGCGAGCACGGAAAGCCCGAGCAGCACCGCGAACGCGGCGGCGAGCAGCCACGCCGTCGGCGTCGAAACGTCCGGCAGGAGCCGCCCGACCAGCGGCGCGTAGAGCACCACGATGATCAGCGAGCCGATCCACCACGACGGGGCGAGCAAAACGGGCACCCCGCCGACCCGGAACAGCAGCAGGCCGCCGTCCCCGCCGGCGCGCCGGGCGGGCCCGGCGCCGTGCTGAGGGGTCGCGGCCATGCCGGACAGCGTAGGGGGCCGCGTGTGGGAAGCCGGTGACCCGGTCCCCCCGGACGGGTGGTGTCGGTCTCGCCCCGGCCTCGGTCCGCGAACGTCCGTGAAGGACTCCTTCGGGGAATCAGGTTCTCTCAAGGAGTCCTTCACGGACCCAGCCGGTCAGGCGGATCGCGGCTGGACGAGGTTTTCCAGATTCGCCAGCGCTACCTGCTTCCGGAACTCCCCGCGATAGGACGCGTCGCCGGAGTCGTGCATAGTGTCCGTCATCCAGACCGCCGACGCCTGCCGTTCCCAGACATGCGCCAGACAGGTGTCCGAGTAGCTCTCCAGCAAGCTCGGATCGTCCTTCGCCACCTGATGGACGAGCGCGTGCGCGAGCACCTCCGCGTCGTGCAGCGCGAGGCTCATTCCCTCCGCGCTCATCGGCGAAATGAGGTGCGCCGCGTCCCCGAGAAGGCACAGCCTGCCGTAGCGCATCGGGCTGAACACGACCCCGCGCAGCGGCACCACCTGCTTCGTCGCGATCGGCCCGCGCGGCACCGGCGCGGCGAGCCGGGTGCCGAGTTCGTCCCAGACGCGCTCGTCCGGCCAGTCACCGACGGCGTCGTCGACCGGACACTGCAGATAGATCCGGCTCGCGTCCGGCCCGCGGGTGATCTGCGCAGCGAAGCCCCGGGCATGCACTGCCATCACGGCCAGCGGATCGGCGGGCACTTCCGCCATGACGGTCAGCCAGGCGTACCCGAACTCGTGGCTGTGGCACGCCAGGAATCCGTCCGGGATCGCCGTCCGGCTGACGCCGTGGAAGCCGTCGGCGCCGGCGACGAACGCGCAGTCGATCGCCTTGGCGCCCTCGCCGTCCCGGTAGCGCACCCTGGGTTGTTCGGTGCCGAGCTTTTCCAGCGTGACGTCCGCCGCCTCGAACCTGAGGTCGCCGCCGTCGCGGAGGAAGATCCGGACGAGGTTCCGGACGAGCACCTGCTGCGGGACGAACGCGCCCGCGCCGTCCTCGCCGGAGTCCATCCGCCAGGCGCGCTTCTCGCCGTGGACGATCAGCGGCAGGACGACGTCGGACGGCCCGCCGCCGTGTCCCTCGACGGCCTCGCCGACTCCCCAGTCGTGCAGCGTCCGCACGCCGCGGCCGTCGAGGGATCCGGCTCTCTGCCGCTGCTCGACGTACTCGCGGCTGTTCTTTTCCAAGACCGTGCAAGGGATCCCGCTGCGGAGAAGAAACGTGCCGAGCGCGAGCCCGGCCACCCCGCCGCCCACGATGACCACGGTGGTTTTCCCGTCTGCCTGTGTCATGTTTCCTTCCCCGGAAAGAGTGCTGGTGAACTGGATGATCACCACTTTCTTCCCGGTCCCGCAGCGGCGGCCACCAGGCATCGGGCGCCCGATCACGAAAACCCGCCAACTTGCGCCCGCTACTCGCCGCGGCCGCGCAGTCCCGCCTGGTATCGCCCCGGCGTCTGCCCGACCACCGCCGTGAACGCGCCGATGAACGCCGACGGATTCGACCACCCGCACGCGATCGCCGTGTCCGTCACCGATTCGCCTTCGGCGAGCCGGAACAACGCGTGGTGGATCCGCAGCACCGTGCGCCACCGCTGAAAACTCATGCCGAGATCGGCATGGAACAACCGGCTGAGCGTCCGCTCGCTGGCCCCCGCCGCCCGCCCCAGCCCGGCCAGGGTCTCCTCCCGCCCGGGATCCTCGTGCAGCAGCTCGGTGACGGCCCGCAACCGGTCGTCCCGCGGCTCCGGAAGATGCAGCGGCTCCCCCGGAACCTCCCTCAGCTCGTCGAGCACCACCGCCCGCACCCGCCGCGCCGCCTCGGCCGACCGCTCCTTTTCGCCGGTCAACGCCAGAATGCCGGCCCGCGACAACGGCGACACCGCGAACACGCAAGGCTGCCGGGCCAACGCCCCGCACTCCTCGAAGGGAACGGCGAGGATCCGCGTGTCGGTGCGCCCGTAGAACCGGTGGGAATGCTCGAACCCCGGCGGAGTCCACGTGACGCGGTCGGCAGGCGCGACCCAGGTCCCGAACTCGGTGGTGGTGGCGAACACCCCGCTGGCCGCGTAAACCAGCTGCCCGCCCGGATGGGAATGACTCCCCATCCGGAACCCGCCCGGCAGCCACCCCGCCCCCTGCGGCGTCATCCCGCCCGGCTCCCCCACCCAACCAACCCTACCCACGCACGACACGCCCCCCGCCCAACCACCCGCACCCAGCCACCCCCCGACCCGACCCCAACGCGGGATCGCGTCGGCGTGCGGAGGGGCAGCGTGCCCGGCCCCCCAGGCCGGGCGCGCTGCCCCTCCGCACGCCGACTTGAAGGCGATCCCGCCGCCCCGCCGAAGGCGGGGCCAACACAATTGTCGGTGCCCGGCGTTACGCTCTGCCCCATGTCCGACACCGCCACGGTCACCACCCCTCCCGGGGCCGACGCGCCTGCCAGGAGGCGGCCCGCGTTGTCGCCGTCCCGGGCGAGCGACTTCAAGCAGTGCCCGCTGCTCTACCGGTTCCGCGCGGTCGACCGGCTGCCGGAGGCGCCCACCCGGGCGCAGCTGCGCGGCACGCTCGTCCACGCGGTTCTGGAGCGGCTTTTCGCGCTGCCCGCCGCCGAACGCGTCGCGCCGCGGGCGAAAGAGCTGCTCGCGCCGACCTGGACCGAGCTGTCCGGCGACAGTCCGGAGTGGACGGAGCTGTTCGCGGGCGGCGAACCCGGGGAGACCGACAAGTGGCTGGCCTCGGCCGAAAAGCTGCTTGATTCGTACTTCGAGCTGGAAGATCCGCGACGGCTGGAGCCGGAGGCGTGCGAGCTGCACGTCGAGATCGAGCTGGGCTCGGGCGTGCTGCTGCGCGGGTACATCGACCGGGTGGACGTCGCGCCGACCGGCGAAATCCGGGTCGTGGACTACAAAACCGGCGCTGCCCCGCGGGAAATCGGCGAGGCCAAAGCACTGTTCCAGATGAAGTTCTACGCGCTGGTGCTGTGGCGGTTGCGCGGGGTCGTCCCGCGGCAGCTGAAGCTGATGTACCTGACCGACGGCCAGTCGCTGGCCTACACGCCGGACGAGGCCGAGCTGGTCCGGTTCGAGCGCACGCTGGAGGCGATCTGGCAGGCGATCCTGAAGGCGGGCAAGACCGGCGATTTCCGGCCGAACAAGGGCAGGCTGTGCTCGTGGTGCGACCACCAGGCGCATTGCCCGGAGTTCGGCGGGACGCCGCCGGAGTATCCGGGCTGGCCCGAGCCGGATCCGGGCGAGGAGACGGCCCTGGACCGGGCCGACTGATGGGCGACGCGTTCTTCCTCCCGCTCGGCGGCGAGCGGTACGAGGCGACTGAACACACCAGCGGCCCGTGGAGTCCCGGCGCGCAGCATTTCGGCCCGCCCTCGGCGCTGCTGGTGCGCGGGCTCGAACGGCTGGAGTCGACGCGTCCGGCGCAGCTGGCCCGGGTCACGGTCGAAATCCTCGGCCCGGCTCCGGTGGGCGAGCTGGAGCAGCGGTCGTGGATCGAGCGGCCGGGCCGGACGGTCGAATTGGTCCAGTCCGAGCTGTCCGCGAACGGCCGGGCGGTCGCGCGGGCGTCCGGGTGGCGGATCGCGACGTCCGACACCGCCGAGATCGCCACCGACGGCGGTCCGCTGCTGCCCGCGGCCGACGCGGGCAGCGAAGCGGCCTTCCCGGAGGACTGGCAGGGCGGTTACCTGCACGCGATCGAATGGCGTTCGGTCCGCGGCGCGATCTCCGCTCCGGGCCCGGCCGCGGTGTGGGCGCGGCAGCGGTATCCGCTGGTCGACGGTGAGGAGCCGACGGGCCTGCAGCGGCTGTTCGCCATCGCCGACTCCGGCAACGGGGTGTCGCACTTCCTGCCGGCGGCGCAGTGGTGGTTCATCAACTCGGAACTCACCGTGCACCTGCGCCGGATCCCCGAGGGCGAGTGGATCGGGCTTGACGCGGTCACGCTGGTCGGGCCGCACGGGATCGGCACGGCGAGCAGTACGCTGCACGATCGTTCCGGTCCGGTCGGCACCGGCGCGCAGGCTTTGCTGGTGCGTCCGCGACAGGCCGGGGGCGGATGAGCGCGCCGCGGCGGGCAAGTCCGATAGCCTTCGCGGAACGACCGACAAGGGAGCGCTCCGGCATGCAGATCACCTCGGTGGTCAACCAGAAGGGCGGGGTGGGCAAAACCTCGCTGAGCGTGGGCGCGGCGGCGGCCCTCGCCGAACGCGGCAGGCGGGTGCTGCTCGTCGACCTCGACCCGCAGGGGCACGCGACGACCGAGATGCTCGGCCTGGACGAGGTCCCGGCGGACGCGCCGAGCCTGGCGAAGGCGCTGACCAAGCTGTGGAAGGGCCCGATCGAGCAGCTGGCCGTGCCGCATCCGCGCAGCAACCTGGGCCGCGGCGGCGCGCTCGACGTGATCCCGACGTCGCCGGGGATGTTCGACCTGATCCGCAGGCTGGACCAGTTCCGGGTGCCCGGCTGGCAGCTGGCGCGGGTGATCCAGTTCGCGCACTACGACCACGTGATCATCGACTGCCCGCCCGCCCAGGACGTGCTGACGAACAACGCGCTGGCGGCCTCGCACGGGATCCTGGTGCCGGTCCAGCCGGACAAAACGAGCATCCGGGCCCTGCGCCTGCTGTCGGAACAGGTCCGCTACGTCGAACAAACCACCGGCCGCGCCCCGATCTCGTGGTTCGGCATCGTCCCCGGCCTCTACCGGCGGCCCATTTCGCACTACGCCGCGGCCGCGCTTCAGGAGATGTACTCCTTCGGCGTCCCCATGCTCTCGCACGTCCCGCTGGGCGTCGTGATGAACGAGGCAGCGGCCCACGGCGTCCCGGTCACGACGTTCGCCCCGGAAACCATCCAGGCGGTGTCGTTCCGGGAAATCGCCGAAACCCTGGACGGCTACCTGGCGCAAAACCCCGGCCCCACCGAGGTTCCCGCCGACGACGAGTTCGTCTTCGAGGACTTCATCTCCGAGGTCGCGGTAGCCCGCAACGTCAACGACAACGGCGCGCGCAAGAAGCTGTACGACCTGATGCCGAAGCGCCCGAACCGCCCGCGCTGAAGACTGTCCACTTCGGACTCAACACCAACGCGGGATCGGGCCGGAGGCGGCTCCGCCGCGGCGGAGCCGCCGCTATCAGAGTCGGCAGGACCGGATGTCGGAGGCCAGCACGGCTTTCGCGCCGGTTTCGGCCAGCTCGTCCATGATCCGGTTGACTTCCTTGCGCGGCACCATCGCCCGCACCGCGACCCACTTCTCGTCCGCCAGCGGCGCCACCGTCGGCGACTCCAGGCCCGGCGTGATCGAAATGGCCTGCTCCAGGATGTCGCGCGGGCAGTCGTAGTCGAGCATCATGTAGTGCTGCGCGAAAACCACGCCCTGCAGCCGGGCCGCGAGCTGCGCCTTGGCCCGGGAGCCTTCGCTGCCGGCCCGCTGCAGCAAGACCGCCTCGGACCTGCAGATCGGCTCCCCGAACGCGACGAGATTGTGCTGCCGCAACGATCGTCCGGACTCGACGACGTCCGCGATCGCGTCCGCGACCCCGAGCTGGATCGAGATCTCCACCGCGCCGTCGAGCCGGATGACCTCGGCCTCGACCCCGTGGCGCGCGAGATCGTCGCGGACCAGCCGAGGGTACGACGTCGCGAGCCGCTTGCCGTGCAGGTCAGCCGGTTTCCAGTCCCGTCCGGACGGTGCGGCGTAGCGGAACGTCGAGGCGCCGAACCCGAGCGCGAGCACCTCGTCGACCGGCGCTCCCGAATCGAGCGCGAGGTCGCGGCCGGTGATGCCGAGGTCGAGGTCGCCGGAACCGACGTAGATGGCGATGTCCTTCGGCCGGAGGAAGAAGAACTCGACCTCGTTGACCGGGTCGAGCACGGTCAGGTCCTTGCCGTCATGTCGCTTGCGGTAGCCCGCCTCGGAAAGCATCTCCGCCGACGCGGCGGCGAGGGCTCCCTTGTTCGGCACGGCAACACGCAGCATTCGCTCTTCTCCTCGGTCTCCGGTGCGCGAGCGCGTCACAGGTAGCGGTACACGTCCTCGGTCGAGATTCCCCGGCCGAGCATGAGCACCTGCACCCGGTACAGCAGTTGCGAGATCTCCTCCGACAGCCGGTCGTCGGATTCGTGCTCGGCGGCGATCCACACCTCGCCCGCCTCTTCGAGCACCTTCTTGCCCTGTGCGTGCACTCCGGCGTCCAGTGCGGCGACGGTGCCGGACCCGTCGGGACGGGTACGCGCGCGCTCGGCAAGCTCCGCGAACAGCTCATCGAAGGTCTTCACGGGGCCGGATCCTTTCATCCCGCGCTCGTCCGCGCCGTTCCGGGTGACCCGGAAGCCGCCGAGGTCACAGCGACGGCAGCAGCGCCGCCAGTTCGGGCACGCCGACTCCGGCCAGGGACGTGCGGAACACCCGGCGCGGACCGTCCGGGACGGCCACGTCGTTGGGCACGACGAGCACCGCGCAGCCAGCGCTTTCGGCCGATTCCGCGCCCGGCGGCGAGTCCTCGACCGCGACGCACCGGTCCGGTGCCACGCCGAGCAGTTCGGCGGCCTTCAGGTACGGCCGCGGGAGGGGTTTGTTCTGGCCGCCGACCTCGTCGCCGCAGACCGTGACGTCGAAGAAATCCCGCCCGATCGTGTCGAGCGCGAGTTCGGTCAGCGCCCGTTCGGTGGAGGTGACCAGGGCGGACTTGAGCCCGGCCGCGCGGACCGCGGCCAGCGCCTCGCGCGCGCCCGGCCGCCAGGGCAGCGCGTCGTCGAACAGCCCGGCGGTGCGGCGGCGGATCCACTCCCCCGTTTCCGCGACCGCTTCCGGGGTGACCGGGCGGCCGGTCTGCTCCAGCAGCACGGTGGCGGTGGCGTCCATGTTGGACCCCACGAGCGTCATCCGGACTTCCTCCGAAAGCGTGCCGCCGAGCGCCTCGGCGGCCTCGTACAGCGCGACGTCCCACAGTTTCTCGGAATCGACGAGGGTGCCGTCCATGTCCCAGAGGACAGCCGCCAGTCCGTCCGAAGAGGACGGTGCAGTCACAGTTTCTCCTTGTCCGGTGCGGCGCCCCGGCCGGGCGCGCTCGCCTCCAGCGTCCCACGCCGACCGCCGTGAGCGGGGCCACACCCGCCCCGTGACACGCGGGGGCGGACACGCCGCGCAGCGTAGGCGGCCGAGGCCGTAGGCTGGTCAGGTGAGTGAGCCTGTCGACGACACCCCGCGGCCCGGCGACCCGGAGCAGGACCGCACCGATGCCCAGCGCCCGATCATGATCCTGGCCTTCGAGGGCTGGAACGACGCGGGCGACGCGGCCAGCCAGGCGATCGAACACCTCCAGCTTTCCTGGGACGCGACCCCGCTGGCCGAGCTCGAGCCGGACGACTACTACGACTTCCAGGTCAGCCGCCCCATGGTGAAGATGGTCGACGGCATCACCCGGCGGGTCGAATGGCCGACCACCCGGCTGTCGGTGTGCCGTCCCGAGGGCTTCGACCGCGACCTGGTGCTGGTGCAGGGCCCGGAGCCGAACATGCGCTGGCGGAAGTTCTGCGCGGAGATCGTCGAGCACGTCCAGGAGCTGGACGTGGCGATGGTGGTCGCGCTCGGCGCCCTGCTGGCCGACACCGCGCACACCCGGCCGGTCCCGGTCACCGGAACGGCCTACGACAAGGACACCGCGAGCAAGTACCGGCTCGAGGTGAACAACTACCAGGGCCCGACCGGGATCGTCGGGATCCTCCAGGACTACTGCGTCCAGGCCGGCATCCCGGCGGTGTCGATCTGGGCCGCGGTCCCGCACTACGTCTCGCACCCGCCGTCGCCGAAGGCCACGCTGGCGCTGCTGCACAAGCTGGAGGACGTCCTCGACGTCGAGATCCCGCTGGGCGCGCTGCCGGAGCAGGCCGAGGAATGGCAGCAGACGGTCAGCGAGATGGCCGACGAGGACGAGGAAATCAGCGAGTACGTGCGCGGCCTTGAGGAACGCGGCGACGCCGAGACCGACTTCACCATGGAGGAGGTCTCGGGCGACAAGATCGCCGCCGAGTTCGAGCGCTACCTGCGCCGCCGCCGGCCAGGGCAGGACGGCGGGTTCGGCCTCCGCTGACCCGCTCACGAGCCACCCCCGCGAGCGGACGCACCGGGCCGCTCGCCCGAATGACGGCGCCGATCGCGCCGCTCTGGTGCCGTGCCGTGCCGAGCCCGTCTCGTCGACCGGCCTGGCGCGAGCGACGTCGCGCGGACCAGGTGTTCGGCAAGGCTCTCGTGGCGGCAGTGCTCGCCGCGACCACCGCGTCGGCGGCGGCCTCGGTCTCGCCGGTGAACGCGGATGGTTTGGCGTCTGCATGGACTACGCGGTGTCCCGGCGCAGGTCGCGGCGACCGCCTCTCGTTCGGCTGATCCCCTGACGGGCGAGCCGGTCGCGCTCAGGCGGTGAGCAGCTTCCGCACCGGAACCGCGCCGCGCTCCCGCTTCCGCCACTCGCGCGGGTAGCCGAGCGAGACTTCCTCGAACCGCACGCCGTCCGCGGAGGTCGTGCGCGGGATGTGCAGGTGCCCGTACACGGCCAGCTCGGCTCGGTAGCGCAGGTGCCAGTCCTCGGTCTGCGTGGTGCCGCACCAGAGCGCGAAATCAGGGTAGTACAACGGGTTTGTCGGATGCCGGTGCAGCGGCCAGTGCGACATCAGGATCGTGCGGCGGCCGGCCGGGAGCGCGTCCAGCCGGTCGCGGCTGATCTTCAAACGCTGCTCGCACCAGGCCGCGCGCGATGCGTACGGGTCCGGATGCAAGTAGTACTCGTCGGTGCACACGACGCCGATCTCGCGAGCGTGCGCGAGCGCCTCTTCGCGGGTCTTGCCCTCGGTCGCCGGGGTGCGCCAGCTGTAGTCGTAGAACACGAACAGCGGTGCGACGGTCAGCGGCTCCGGGCCGAAGTCCCATACCGGGAACTCGTCCTCGGGCGTGAGAACGTCGATCTCGCGGCACTGCTCCACGAGGAATTCGTACCGCGCCTGGCCGCGCAGCTGGCACGCGTCGTTCGGCGTGGTCCACAGCTCGTGGTTGCCCGGGACCCACACGACTTTCGCGAACCGCTCGCGCAGTCTCGCGAGCGTTTCGCGGATGACCTTGGCGGACTCGGCGACGTCGCCGGCGACGAGCAGCCAGTCGCCGGGATCGTCGGGCACGACCTGGTCGACGATCGGGCCGTTGCCCTCGTGGGTCACGTGGAGGTCGCTGGTGGCGAAGAGAGACGGCACTTGTCCACCGTAACGACTTTCCGCGCCCGGGAGCGCCGGAACCGCCCATTCCCCCACCCCAGAACGACCAGCCCGGCGCTCACGTGGAGGCCTGCCTGCACGTTCAGCAGCACTGTCGGCCCGGTCACCGCGACGAGCGCGCCGGCCAGCAGCGAACCGGCCGCCGTCCCCGCGGCCATCAGCGCGTACACCGTGCTCAGCACCCGTCCCGCCCGGTCCGGGCCGGTCTCCGCCTGCACGTGCGACAGCAGCCCGGCCCCGGCCACCACGGCGGGCGCGCCGACCGCCATGAACAGCCCGGCATACACCCCGAGCGCCGTCGTCGCGCCCGGCAGATTCCAGATCGCCACCGACATCAGCCCCGCGGCGACCAGCCCCCAGCCCTGCAGCAGCACCGGCGCGACCCGGCGCGCCAGCGTCGCCACCGCGAACCCGGCGGCCAGGCCGCCGATCGCCTGCACGCCGCGCAACAGCCCGGCGTCGGCCTCGCTGCCGCGCAGGATGTCGAGCACGAACACCACGAACAGCACCAGGAACATGCCCTGCGCGAGCGAGGTCAGCAGCGCCGACACGCTCGTCGCCCGGAGCCGCTTGCCCGCCAGATCCCGGACGCCCGCGAGCCAGTCCGCCTGTTCGGGCGCGGTCTCGCGCACCGCCACCCGGCGGAAGGGGAACGCGAGCAGCATCCCCGCGACCGCGAGCGCGACGAGGTAGCCGACGATCACGCGGTCCAGCCCGCCCCAGCCCAGCAACGCTCCCCCGGCCCAGCCGCCCGCGAGCCGCGCGACGCTGCCGTTCACGCTCATCAGCCCGTTCGCCGGCGTGACGTCCTCGACGCCCACCAGCTCCGGCACCAGCGCACTGCGCGCCGGTTCGAACACCGACGCCAGCCCCGCTTGCGCCGCCATCACCGCGTAGACCGCCGCGACCGGCAGCTCGGAACCGACCAGCAACGGCAGCACCACGACCGCCTGCCCGGCGCACACCGCCGCCAGCACGACCCGGCGGTCCCACCGGTCGGCGACGATCCCCGCGACCGGGCTCAGCAGCACCGCGGGCAGCAGTCCGAGCACGATGCTCAACGCCGTCGTGACCGCGGAGCCGGTGCGGACGAACAGGTACACCGGCAGCGCGACCTGCAGCATCCACTCGGCGGTCTCGCCGAAGAACGCGGAGACCCAGAGCCGGGCGAATCCCGGTGCGGCCAGCAGCCGTCTCATGCCGGTTTCCCGTCGTGCCCGATCCGGCGGAAGGCACGCATCCCGAGGAAGACCGCGCGGGCGTCCGCGGGCGCGTCCTCGCGGATCGTGCTCACGTACGGCCGGATCAGGTCGTCGATCGCCTTGGTCAGCGCGGCGACTTCCCCGGGCGTCGCGTTCAGCCCGTAGGAGAAGAACCCGCCCGTCTCGCGCCAGTCCTCGTCGAGCTGCTCGACCGTGTCGAGGTACCGCTGGGTCAGCTCCTGTTCTTCGGCCAGTTCGGTGCCGGTGACCGCCAGCCGCGCGGCTGCGAGCGCCGGGTCGCCGCCCGGGCCGCCGAGCACCAGCCCGACCTGGCAGGCCCGCCACGGCCGCTCCCGGCCGTCGCCGCCCTCGGCTCGCTCGACCAGGCCGTGTTCGGCCAG
This sequence comes from Amycolatopsis rubida, assembly GCF_900115345.1. Lineage (GTDB taxonomy): Bacteria > Actinomycetota > Actinomycetes > Mycobacteriales > Pseudonocardiaceae > Amycolatopsis > Amycolatopsis rubida. The sequence goes on from NZ_FOWC01000016.1 coordinate 127,253, forward strand.
TTTGCGCAGATGCCAGCTGCAGTTCGACGCCGTCGAGCCGACCGCGTCCGCGCATTCGCTGGCGGTCGACGGGCCGACTGCCATCAGGTGGTGCACCAGCGCCGATCGCAGCGGGTGCGCGAGGGCCCGCAGCAGCTCGACGTCGTCGACCCGCTTGCGCGGGGGCAGTTCAGTCATCGGCCGTCCAAACTATGAAGGGTTTCTTTCGAAACGATTCTTTCAGAGTTGCAGGCCGCAGTCCCGGCGTCAAGCCGCCCCGGTTACACCGAGGCGAGGAAAGCGCGCACGCGCTCCATGAGCGCTCCGGCTGCCTTGGGGTCGTAGGCGGGCAGCGAGGAGTCCGCGAAGAGGTGCTGGTCGCCCGGATAGACGAACAGCTCCGCCCGCGGCGCCGAGCTGACGAGTTCGCGGGCCGCCGGCAGGTCCTCCTCGAAGAACTCGTCGTTCTCTTTGCCGTGGATCTGGACCGGCACGCCGGCCGGCCAGGCCGGCCCGAACGCCGTGACCGGCAGGCAGGAGTCCATGAGCAGCGCACCGCGCGCGCCGGGGACGGTCTGCGCGAGCCGCTGCGCGATGGTGACGCCGAACGAAAACCCGGCGTACACGAGTTCGGGCCCCAGCGCCGCGGCTTCGGCGATCCCCCGCTCTCGCAAGCGCTCGACCCCGGCTTCGCGGGCGAACGCGAACCCGTCCTCGATGCCGGCGAAGGTCCGGCCCTCGAACAGATCGGGCGTGTGCACCGTGTGCCCGGCCCGGCGCAGCTCGTCGGCCACGCTCCGCACTCCGTCGGTCAACCCCTGGATGTGGTGGTACAGCACGACTTCAGCCATGTCGGCGATCCCCTCAGTCACTGAAGCGGTTATCGGAAACGTCCGGCAACACTAGCCACAGCAGGCATCCTGACCAGCGCTGGCCGATCTCCGCGGAAAACCAGTTGCCGGGCAGGGCGCGCTCCGGGTTATGCTCCCGGCCATCATGGACAGCTGAACCGAGCCCTCCCCGTATCGAGGCCGCTCCCGGTCGAGCCCTGCTCCCGGGAAGCCGCGCGTTGCCCGTCGGGGATTTTGCTTCCACCGCGAAGGCCCGGTGCTCACTCATGTCTACTGTCCTGCACGCCTCCGACCTCGTTTTCGGCTACGGCGCCCGCACCGTCCTCAACGGCGTTTCGCTCGTCGCGTCGCCCGGGAGGCGGATCGGTCTCGTCGGCGAGAACGGCGTCGGGAAATCCACCTTGCTCCGGCTGCTCGCCGGGCTTGAAGTCCCTCGCGGCGGCGACGTCGTGCGGCACGGCGATCTCGGCTTCCTCTTCCAGGAGCTGCCGTTCGCCGGCACCGCACGGGTCTCCGACGTTCTCGACGAGGCGCTCGCCGAGATCCGCACCGCCGCGGCGACGCTCGACAAGCTCGCCGCCGCGCTCGCCGAGCGTCCCGACGACCCGGAGGTGCTCAGCGAGTACGGCCACGTCCTGGAATGGGCGCAGGCCCACGACCTGTGGGACGCGGACCGGCGCGCGGATCTCGTCCTCGCCGGTCTCGGGCTCGGCGACATCAGGCACGACCGGCGGCTGCACACCCTCTCAGGCGGCCAGCGGTCGCGGCTCGGGCTGGCCGCGCTGCTGGTGCGGCGGCCGCGCATCCTGCTGCTCGACGAACCGACCAACCACCTCGACGACGACGCCATGGAATTCCTCGAACGCCATCTCGCGGAATTGACCGGCGTCGTCGTGCTGTCCTCGCACGATCGCGTCTTCCTCGACGCGGTCTGCACGGACATCGTGGACCTGGACCCGGTCCCGGCGGACCGCCGCGTCGGCGGCGCGACGCGCTACGGCGGCAGTTACACCGACTACCTCGGCCAGAAGAAGGCCGAACGGGCCCGCTGGGAACAGCGGTTCACCGAAGAACAGGAGGAGCTCAAGCAGCTGCGGGAATCCGTGCACGGAACCGCGCGCCGCGTCGCACACAACCGTGCGCCGCGGGACAACGCGAAGATGCTCTACGACTTCAAGACCGGTCGCGTGCAGAAGCAGATTTCCCGCCGCGTCCGCAACGCCCAGCTCAAGCTCGACACGCTGGAGCGCGAGCAGGTCCGCAAACCCCCTGCGCCACTGCGGTTTCGGGCCGCGCTCACCGCGGCCACCAGCGGCGAAGGCCCGGCGGTGTCGGTGCGCGGCGTCGCCGTTCCGGGCCGGGTGCAGCTGGACGAGCTGGACGTGGACCGCAGCGCGCGGCTTCTCGTGACCGGCGGCAACGGGGCGGGCAAGTCCACGCTGCTGTCGGTGCTGGCCGGTCAGCTCACGCCGCCGGCCGGAACCGTCCACTTCGGACCCGGCGTGCGAGTGGGGTTGCTGGAACAGGACGTCACGTTCGCCCGGCCCAAGCGGACCGCGCACGAGGTGTACCGCGCCGCGGCCGGGGAAGGCGCACCGTCGCTGTCCACGCTCGGGCTGCTGCCGCCGAGGGAACACGACCGTCCGGTCGGCGAGCTTTCAGTAGGCCAGCGTCGCCGGTTGGCGCTGGCGGTGCTGCTCGCGGAGCCGCCGGACGTGCTGTTGCTGGACGAGCCGACCAACCACCTGTCGCTCAGCCTCGCCGAGGAATTGTCCGAAGCGCTCGACAGCGCTCCGGGCGCGGTTGTCCTTGCTTCGCATGACCGATGGTTGCGCCGTCGCTGGGACGGCGACCACCTGGCGCTGGCCGATGGCCGGCGCCAGGATGTATAGGTCGTTATACAATCAAGTCGGCGGGCAGCGGCCGGAAGCGCGTTCCGGCCGCTGCCCGGTCCCCGCAAACTCAGAGAACGATGCCCAGCAACGCGTCCACGGCCTCCTTGACCAGGCCCGGAGCGGCCTGATCGGTGCCGTCGCGGCGCAGCGCCGAGGTGACCCACGCGTCGATCGCCGTGAGGGCCTTCGGCGTGTTCAGGTCGTCGGAGAGGTGGTCGCGCAGCCGCGCCACGGTGTCCCCCGCGTCGGGCCCGGCAGGCAGCGCGACGGCTTCGCGCCAGCGGGCCAGCCGGTCCTGCGCGTCGGCCAGCAGCTGGCCGGTCCACGCCCGGTCCTCGCGGTAGTGCCCGGCGAACAGCGCGAGCCGGATCGCCGCCGGGTCGACGCCGTCGGCGCGCAGCCGCGACACGAAGACCAGGTTGCCGCGCGACTTCGACATCTTCTCGCCGTCGAGCCCGATCATCCCGGCGTGCACGTAGTGGCGGGCGAACGGGTGGTCGGCGGCGACCGCCTCGGCGTGCGCGGCGCTGTACTCGTGGTGCGGGAAGATCAGGTCGGACCCGCCGCCCTGCACGTCGAACCCGAGCCCGAGGCGGTTCACCGCGATCGCGCTGCATTCGATGTGCCAGCCCGGCCGTCCGGCGCCCAGTTCCGACTCCCACGACGGCTCGCCCTCGCGCGCGACGCGCCACAGCAGCGCGTCCAGCGGGTGCCGCTTGCCGGGACGGTCCGGGTCGCCACCGCGCTCGGCGAAGAACTTCGCCATGGTCTCGGCGTCGTAGTTCGACTCGTAGCCGAACCGGCCGGTCGCGTCGTGGTCGAAGTAGACGTCCGGGAACTCGGCGTCGTCCGCACGGTAGGCGCTGCCGTCGGCGAGCAGCTTCGCGATGACCTCGACGATCTCCGGGATCGCCTCGACCGCGCCGACGAACTCGCGCGGCGGCAGCACCCGCAGCGCCTCCATGTCCTCGCGGAACAGCGCCGTTTCGCGCATGCCGAGCACGATCCAGTCGTCCGAATCGCGTTCCGCGCGCTCCAGCAGCGGCTCGTCGATGTCGGTGACGTTCTGGACGTAGTGCACCTCGTGCCCGTTGTCCTGCCACACCCGGTTGACCAGGTCGAACGCGAGGTAGGTGGCGGCGTGGCCGAGGTGGGTGGCGTCGTAGGGGGTGATGCCGCAGACGTACATCCGGGCAGCGGCGCCGGGCGCCGTCGGGCGGACCTGCCCGGTCGCGGTGTCGTGGAGCCGGAGGGGGCGGGGCGTGCCGGGCAGCCGGGGCACGGCGACGGATGACCAAGTCTGCATGCCTCCGACTGTAAGCGTGACGTCTGTCCGTTATCCCACCCGGTGGGAGAGACAACTGTGGTGTCCCTCCCACCGGAGCGATCAGGCCCGCTGTCGCACGGCGTTCGCCCGGACAGCGTCACGCACGTACGCCCCGATGCCGGGCCGCTGCTCGTCCTCCCGGACGAGGAACGCCAGCTGCGCGGGCTCGTCCGCGTACAGGTCCGCGATCCGCTGCTGCATCTCGTACCCGCACTCCCCCATCGCCGCCGACAGCATCGCCCGGTGCTCCTCGGCGAGCTGTCCGGCCGCCGGGCTGTCCGCGGGCACGCCTTCGCCGGCCAGCGCGACCAGGCGGCGCACCCAGTCCTTCCGCTGCCGCTCCGCCTCGGCCCATTCCTGCCTGGTCTCCGGCAGCCGTGCCCGCTGCCACTCCGGTGTTTCTCCCCAGCGGCGCACGGCCTCCTCCGCATAGCCTTCCGGCTCCCGGAACCCGCCGAACACTTCGAACTTCTCCTCGGGCGTCAACGCGTTGCCCATGGCTCTCGCCTCCAGCAATCGATCGACGGCCGCGACCATGCGCTCGATCCGGTCCGCCTGCGCCACCAGCAGCTCCCGCTGCCGTTTCAGGTGGGCGCTGGCGTCGGTCCCCGGCTCCGCGAGCACGGACGCGATCGTCTCCAGGGGAAAGCCCAGCTCCCGGTAGAGCAGGATCCGCTGCAGCCGGTCGAGATCGGCGCCGTCGTAACGCCGGTAGCCGGACGCGGTCCGCCCGCTCGGCGACAGCAGCCCGATCTCGTCGTAGTGGTGCAGCGTGCGCACGGTGACGCCGGCCAGCGCCGCCGCCTCGCCCACCCGGTAGCCCATCGCTCTCCCCCCGTTTCTTCGGCCGAATGGCCCTTGCGAGAACCCACGATCGCGCCTCACGTCGCGTGAGGGTCAAGTCTGGTGGACACCGCCGCCGGGCGCGAGTACGAACGAAGCATGGCTCTGCGCACGCCCGTCCGCGCCCATTCCGCGCTTCCGCCCGGCCCGCGCCTCCCGCTCGCGGTCCAAACCGTCCTTTTCGGCGCTTTCCGCAACTCCCTGCTGCCGCTGCTGCGACGGCGCTACGGAGACGTCGTGCGGCTGAAGCTGTACCCGGAGCGTTCGGTGGTGCTGGTCGGCGACCTCGGCCTGGTCCGCGAGATCTTCGCCGGTCCGGTCGAGACGTTCCATGCCGGCGAGGGGAACATGGTGCTCAAACCCATGCTGGGCGAGCATTCGGTGCTGCTCACCGACGAGGAGCAGCACCGCAGGGCGCGGAAACTGCTGATGCCCGCCTTCAACGGCGCGGCGATGCGCGGATACCGCGACATGGTCACCGAGCTGACGGTCGCGGAGCTGGAGCGGTGGCCGCGGGGCCGGGCGTTCCGGGTGCACGACCGGATGCGGGCGCTGACGCTGGAAGTGATCCTGCGGGTCGTCTTCGGCGTGGCCGACGGACCCCGGCTGGCGGAGTTGCGCGTGGCGCTGGAGCGGGTCATCGACATCAGCGCGCTCGACCTGTTCGGCTGGCACAGTCCGGCGTTGCAGAAGTTCGGGCCGTGGCGGCGGAACCGGGAACGGCAGCAACGGGTCGACCAGCTGCTGTACGCGGAAATCGCGGAGCGGCGCGCGGCACCGGATCTGGCGGAGCGGACCGACGTGCTGTCCCGGCTGCTGACCGTGCCCGGGGACGATCAGCTCAGCGACCTCGAACTGCGCGACCAGCTGATCACGTTGCTGCTGGCCGGGCATGAGACCACGGCGACCGCGCTGGCTTGGGCGCTGCACGAGCTGGCCCGGGATCCGGTCACCGCCGCGGCGGCCGCCCGCGCCGCTGACGAGTGCGACGAGAAGTACCTCGAAGCGGTCGCGAAGGAGGCGATGCGGCTGCGGCCGATCATCTCCGAGGTTTCGCGGAAGCTCACGAAGGATGTCCAGGTCGGGCCCTACACGGTTCCGGCCGGATACATGGTGCTGCCCTCGATTTCGATGATTCACGCGGACGCGGAGCACCATCCCTCGCCGGAGGTGTTCGATCCGGCGCGGTTCCTCGGCAGCGGCCCGCCTGCGGGCAGCTGGTTCCCCTTCGGAGGCGGCGCGCGGCGCTGTCTCGGGGCGGGGTTTTCGTTGCTGGAGGCGACAATTGTGCTGCGGGAGCTGTTCGCGCGGTACCGGGTCAGCGCGCCCAGCCCTCGCCCGGAGCGGGTCAAGACCCGGCACATCACGCTCGTGCCCGGCGACGGCGCGCGGATCATGGTGCACCGCCGGTAAGCCCGTGCCGGGCTCCTTGAGGGAATCGGATTCCCCAAGGAGCCCGGGACGGACCTTCGCGGAGCGGGGTCAGCGGCGGCGGGTGCGGAGGTAGTCGCCTACTACCGCCGCGCCGAGGCCGTCCAGGTCCGGGGCCACGACCCGGCCGCCGGAGCGGCGGGCGATGCTGTCCACGAAGGCCTCCAGACGCGGGTCGTCGCCCAGCCGGAAAACGGTCACCGACGCGCCCAGTTTGGCGATCCTGTCCACTTCGGACAGTGTCTTGTGGATAGTCGCCGGTTCGGGCGGGTAGGAGAATTCCGCTTCGCCGTCGGGTTCCAGGTGCGCGGTGGGTTCGCCGTCGGTGACCATGAGGACCACCGGCTGGGCGTCCGGATGCCGCCGCAGATGGCGTCCGGCCAGCAGCAGCGCGTGGTGGGCGTTGGTGCCTTGCTCCCAGGTGCCTTCCAAGCCGACCAGCTCCGGCAGCTCCACCGGCATCGCGTAGCGGCCGAAGGTGATCAGCTGCAGGGCGTCGTTGCGGAATCTGGTGCTGATCAGCTGGTGCAGGGCCAGCGCGGTGCGCTTCATCGGCAGCCAGCGGCCCTCCTGGACCATCGACCACGACGTGTCCACCAGCAGCGCGACCGCGGCTCGGGAGCGGTGTTCGGTCTCGATGACCTCGACGTCCTCGACGTCGAGGCGCACACTCCCCGCGCCGGCCGCGGTGGAGCGCAGCACGGCGTTGCGCACTGTTCGCGGAACGTCCCAGGGCTGCAGGTCACCGAACCGCCACGGACGGCTCGAACCGGTCGGTTCGCCCGCCGCGCCCGCGGATTCGGTCTCGCGCTCCCCGGTTTTGCCGCGCAGCGAATTGACCACATCGGACAGTGCGGTCTCGCCCAGGCGGCGCAATGCCTTGGGAGACAACCGCAAGGTGCCGTCCGCCGCACGCTCGAACAGGCCCTGCTGACGCAGTTCACGCTCCAGCTCGGACAGGCGGCGGGCATCGACGCCCGCGTCCGGACCGAGCTGGCGTTCCAGTGCTTCCAGATCGATGTCTTCCAGGCGCGCGCCCGGATACGACTGGCCCAGTTGCTCGGCGAGAGCGTCCAGTTCCGCCAGGTCGGCCATTGCCTGCGCGCCTTCGCCGAGCCCCAGCGGGTCTTGGCCGCGGAAGCGCGAGGACGAGGTCCAGTCCTCCCCCGGCCGCAACGCGCGCAGCTGGGAGTCCAAAGCGGACAGTTGCTGCGCCAGCCTCGGATCGCCGAAGGCTTGCCGCGCCAGCTCGGCCAGTTCGGCCCGCTGTTGTTCGGACATCGAATTCAGCATGCGCTGCGCGGCGGCGGAACGGGCGGCCAGCACGTCGATCAGCTCGTCGACGTTCCGCGGGTTCTCCGGGAAGAACTCGCCGTGCCGCCGCATGAACTCGCTGAAGCGTTCGCCGATGTCGCTCGCGCCCTGTGCGTGCGCGGACAGCAGCGCGTTGAGGTCGCCGAGCATCTGGTTGATCCGCTCGACGTCCTGCGGGCCGGCGTTCCGCATCGCCTGTTTCATGCCCTGGAACCGCGCGTCCAGCATCTCGCGGCCGAGGAGGTCGCGGATCTGCTCGTACTTCTGCCGGGCCTCGTCCGAACGCCAGTCGTACTCGTTCAGCTCGCGCACGGCGGCGGCGGTGCCGGGCGGCAGGGCGTCCAGCCGGGCTTCGCGGAAGCGGGCCTCGTCGTCGGGGTCCGGGAACAGTTCCCGGCGCTCGGCCTGGAGTGCGTCCCGCAGCAGCTGCTGGACTTCCTGGAGCGTGCCGTCCAGCCGGTGCCGCCGCTGGATCTGCGAACGGCGCTGCCACAGCTGACGGGTCAGCTCGTCGAGGCCTGCGGTGCCTTCGGTGCCGCGGCGCAGCAGTTCTTCCAGCGCCGAGCGCGGGGACGAACCGCCCATCACCTCGCGGCCGATCTCGTCCAGCGCGTCCCGCAGGTCCGCGGGCGGGGCCAGCGGATCCGGCCCGTCGTGCCACGGGCCGTAGGAATATCCCTCCGGTAAGAGCGGCATTACTGGCCGTACACCGTCGTGCCGTCGTCGGAGTCCTTCGCCAGCCTGCGGGCGAGGAACAGCGACTCCAGGGCCAGTTCGACCGCCGCCGCGATCCGGCCCGCCGGTTCGTCAGCGGACACTCCGGCCCGCTGGGCGACCTCGTGCAGCACCGGCAGTTCCGGCAGCGCGGCAAGGACTTCCGCGCCGGGGACGCGCTCGCCGGTGGCGACGAGATGGCCGTCCGCGACCGCGTCGGACAGCGGGCGCAGGTCCAGTCCGGCGAACCGTTCGCGAGCGGTTTCCGCGATCGCGCGGCGCATCAGGTGCACGAGGTGCTCGACCTCGCGGCCTTCCTCGCCGGGCTCGAACTCGACCTTGCCGCGCAGCACGGCGGGCACGGCTTCGAGGTCGACCGGCCGCGCGACCGCCGGGTCCTCCCCGGTCACCGCCGCCCGGCGCAACGCGGCCGCCGCGACGGTTTCGGCCGCTGCCACCGCGAACCGGGCGGACACGCCGGAACGCTGGTCGATCACCGGCGATTCGCGCAGGTTGCGCACGAACCGGGCCAGCACCTCCAGCAGCGGCTCGCCGACCTCCGCGACGAGGTTCGCCTCCTGGCGCACCACGGCGACCTCGGACCCGACGTCCATCGGGTAGTGCGTGCGGATTTCCGCGCCGAAGCGGTCCTTCAGCGGCGTGATGATCCGGCCGCGGTTGGTGTAGTCCTCGGGGTTGGCGGTGGCGACGAGGAGGACGTCCAGCGGGAGCCGCAGCGTGTAGCCGCGGACCTGGATGTCGCGTTCCTCCATGACGTTCAGCAGCGCGACCTGGATCCGCTCGGCGAGGTCGGGCAGTTCGTTGATCGCGACGATGCCGCGGTGCGCGCGCGGCACGAGTCCGAAGTGGATGGTCTCCGGGTCGCCGAGGCTGCGGCCCTCGGCCACCTTCACCGGGTCGACGTCGCCGATCAGGTCGCCCACGCTCGTGTCCGGCGTGGCCAGTTTTTCGGTGTAGCGCTCGCTGCGGTGCCGCCAGGCCACCGGGAGGTCGTCGCCGAGTTCGGCGGCGCGGCGGATCGAGGCGGGCGTGATCGGGTCGAGCGGGTGTTCGCCCAGTTCCGAGCCCTCGATGACCGGGGTCCACTCGTCGAGCAGGCCGGCCAGGGTGCGCAGCAGGCGGGTCTTGCCCTGGCCGCGTTCGCCGAGCAGGACGACGTCGTGGCCGGCCAGCAGCGCGCGTTCGAGCTGGGGAAGCACGGTGCGGGAGAAGCCGACGATGCCGGGCCAGGCGTCGCGGCCCTCGCGCAGCGCGGCGAGCAGGTTGTCGTGGATCTCGCGCGCGATCGGGCGCGGGGCGTATCCGGCGGCGCGGAGCTCGCCGGCAGTACGGGGAAGAGCGTCGGGAACAGCGTTCACCCCTTCGACGCTACTGACCGTTCCGGCATCCGTCGATGTGGAGCGGCTCCAGCCGGGCGGGGATCGGCGCAGCCGGGAGGAACCGGTAAAATCAGCGGTCGTGTGCCGACCCAGTGCGACTCTCGCCGTCTGGTCCTCCGCGTGGCTGAACGGGGCCGCGGCGTCCGACGACGTCCTCGACGCCTTGCAGGACTGGGCCGAGGCCCACGACGTGGTCGCGGCCGATCCCGCCGCGGCCGACGCGTTCGATCTCCCGCTCGCGTTCCATCGGGCGGCTACTCCCGTGCAGCTGCTGCTCGCACTGCGGGCGCAGGGGGCGGCGAGCGCCCAGCTGGTGCTGCCGGTGCCTGGCGATGTGCGGGGTCTTGGCGGTGCCGGCCCGTTCGCCGACGCGGCGTTGCGGTGCGGCGAGGCGGTGGTGCTCGGCGGGCTGGCGTTCGGGCTGGTGCCGGAGCCGATCGCCGAGGGGCTGATGCGGTGGACGGTGTATTCGCTTCCCGCGCCGGTCGCGGTGGAGTATCAGCCGTTGCCGGATGCCGAGCACGGGTTGACTGACGCCGTCCGGGCCAGTGCCGGGGCGCTGCAGACGTTGGATGTGGCCAGCGATCGGCCAGGGGTCCGGGCGGAGTTGTCGGCGCATTTGCGGGCCCGGCCTCAGGTGGAGTGGCCTGCCGGGACGCCGGGGCGGGCGCTGCGGGTGTTGCAGCGGGCGGAGGAGATTTCGGCGATTGTGGCTGTGGCTCGGGCGGATGACCCGGGTGGGGCGTTGTCGGCTTCGGCGGTGAATCAGCGGGCTGAAGCGTTGCGGCCGCTGGCTGAGGCGGTGCGGGGGGCTCGGACTGCTTCGGTCAATGAGGCGGTGCGGGTGTTTGCCGAGCAGGGGGATCGGCAGGTTTGATGCCTGTTCCCGGCGGGAGGGCGGTTGCCTCGATCGCTGGGTGCGGCGGCCGTGGGCGGGGTGGTCCCCTCACGCACGACGGCGGGATCGTGAGGGGACCCCTGAGGGAATCAGAGTCAAAGAGGGTGACGGTCAGCGGGTGGGGCGGCGCGGGGGTTCGCAGCAGGAGACTGCGCAGGGGGCGCCGTTGACGGTGCAGCCCGCGGACGGGAAGGGCGACAGCTTCCGGGCGGGGGCGTCGGACAGGTGTTCGCGGACCAGTTCGACCACCATTTCGGCGAACCTCGGGTCGGCGTCCGGTGTCGCGGCGCGGGCGAAGGCCATGCCGTGTTCCGCCGCACGGTCGGCGGCTTCGTTGTCCAGGTCCCAGATTACTTCCAGGTGGTCCGCGACGAAGCCGATCGGGCTGACCACTACGGAATCCACGCCCTGCGCGTGCAGGGCGTCGATGTGGTCGACGATGTCCGGTTCCAGCCACGGAATCTGCGGCGGGCCGGAGCGCGACTGCCAGACGACGTCGTACTCGGCGATCCCGGCTTCGGCGGCCACGAGGCGCGCGGCTTCGGCGATCTGGCTCGAGTAGCGGCGGCCGCCTTCCGACGGCGGGCCGGAGGCAAGGTCGGCGCTTTCCGGGATCGAGTGGGCAGTGAAAACCGTACGGGTGCCGGGGCGGTCGCCGAGTTTCGCGTGGGCGGCGCGGACTGCGTCGGCGACTGCGGCGACGAACAGCGGATGGTCGAAGAACTGGCGCAGCTTCACCAATTCCGGCGCATGGTCGCCGACGGCGGTGCGGGCTCGTTCGATGTCCTCGTCGTACTGGCGGCACGCGGAGTAGCCGCCGTACGCGCTCGTCGGGAACACCAAGGCGCGGCGGACGCCCGCCTCCTTCATTCCGGCCAACGTGTCCTCGACCATCGGCGCCCAGTTGCGGTTGCCGAAGTGCACCGGGAGTCCGATGCTCTCCGCCGCGAGCTGCTTCTCGACCGCCGCGATCGCGGCGCGGTTGAGCCGGTTGATCGGCGAAACCCCGCCGAAGTGCTGGTAGTGCTCGGCAACCTCAAGCAGCCGCTCGCGCGGCACGCCCCGGCCCCGGGTGACGTTCTCCAGGAACGGCATCACCTCGTCAGGCCCCTCCGGACCGCCGAACGAAAGCCATAGCAACGCGTCGTAACCCACGGTGCTCATCCTGCCCCTGTGGCGCCCCGCACGCCTCGGCGGCCCAGTTATGTACTGAGCTATCTAAAATGTGTTAGCGTGCCCGGCATGCCGAGGCCACGAGAGTTCGACGAGACCGAAGCGCTCGAAGGCGCCATGAACGCCTTCTGGGCGCGCGGATACGAAGCGACCTCGACCGGGGAACTGTGCGCCGCCACCGGACTCGGCCGCAGCAGCATCTACAACACGTTCTCCAGCAAGCACGAACTGTTCCGGCGCGCGCTCGGCCACTACTCGCGCCGCGGCATCCGAATGCGGGAAACCCTGCTGGACAACGCCCCCGACGGACTAGGCGCCATCCGCCTGCTCCTCGCCTCGGCCATCGACGACGAACTCGAAACCGGCAGACGCGGCTGCCTGATGGTGAACACCATCGCCGAGTTCGGCACCACCGACCCGGAAGTCGCCGCACAGGTGAACGCCGACACCGAAGCACATCTGTCCGCACTGGCGCACGTCGCCCGCACCGGCCAGGCAGACGGCAGCGTCACCCGCGACCGCGACGCCGCCGACATCGCAACCTTCATCCACGCCACCATCTCCGGAATCCGCACGATGTCCCGCCGCGGAGCAGAACGGAAAGCGCTGACGTCAGTAGCAGAACTAGCGACAAGCGCCGTCTCCCGACGCTAACCCGCCGCCCCAGCCGGGATGCCCCACCACCCGAAAACCGCCGCCGACACACCCAACAATCGAGGCACCCAGCCCTACCCACGCACCCCGAATCGAGGCACCCAGCCCTCCCCCGCAGCCGACACACCCAACAATCGAGGCACCAGTCCCTCCCCCCACGCCCGACACACCCAACAATCGAGGCACCCAGCCCTTCCCCCGAACCGTCAGCACACTCAAGCTTCGGGGTGCCCCACGCAACCCCACAAGCGATGTCGCCCCCAGGCGACGAGCCGAACCCCCCGACGCCACCCTCACCCGTCCCCACCCTCATTCTGTACTACCAGTTCCAGAAAGAGAGACCCCGTGCCCCCAGCCGTCTTCGTGCTCGGCCTCAGCATCTTCGCACTGGGCACCTCCGAGTTCATGATCACCGGCCTCCTCCCCGGAATGGCCACTGACCTCGGCGTAACCGTCCCCGACGCAGGCCTGCTGATCTCCGCCTTCGCCGCGGGCATGGTCGTCGGCGCCCCCTTGCTGGCAGTCGGCACGATCCGCCTCCCCCGGCGAACCACCCTGCTGGGACTCCTAGCCGTCTTCAGCACCGCACACGTCCTCGGCGCAATCTCCGGCGGCTACGCCCTCCTCTTCGCCACCCGTATCATCAGCGCGGTCGCCTGCGCCGGTTTCTGGGCCGTAGCCGCCGCGACCACGGTCAACCTCGTCCCGGAAGCCCGGCGTGGGCAAGCACTCGCGGTACTGGTCGGCGGACTCACAGTCGCAAATGTCGTAGGCGTCCCCGCAGGCACACTGCTCGGGCAGCACGCAGGCTGGCGCAGCGCCTTCTGGGCCGTGGCCGCGCTGACCGTCATCGCCGCCATCGCCGTCCTGCTGTCGGTCCCCCGCGCCACCAAGGAAACCCAAGCGCCACGGATCGCCGAAGAACTAAGGGTATTCCGCCGCAGCCGGCTATGGCTCGCACTAGGTGTGATCGCGCTGCTGCAGGCAATGGTGTTCGCGACATTCAGCTACCTAGCTCCCCTGCTCGTCTCCGTAGCAGGATTGCCCGAATCCGCCGTGCCGGTGGTGCTGGCGCTCTTCGGCGGCGGCGCGGTAATCGGGATCTACGCTGGCGGCAAGCTAGCTGACAAGCACCCGTTCGCGACGCTTTACGGCAGCCTAGGCATCGCCCTAGCCGCTCTCGTCGCGCTCGCCTTCGCAACCAACCCCGTCGTAGCAGTGACCGCCGTACTCGTCCTCGGCGCCGCTGGATTCGCGGCGAACCCGGCCCTCAATGTGCGCGCGTACGCCGCAGCGGGCGGCACCTCAACCCTCGTCGGCGCGAGCACGACCTCCGCATTCAATGTCGGAAACACCGCGGGCCCCTGGCTGGGCGGCACGACGATCAGCGCCGGGATGGGCTTCTCCAGCGTGGCGTGGGTAAGCGTCGCACTCGGAGCGCTCGCGCTGGCCGCCCTCACCTTCGCGCTGCGCCTGCACCAGCGCGACATCGCGCCGAACCCAGTGGCCGTCTAAAAGAGAACGGCCCCGCGGGAGCATTCCCGCGGGGCCGTTCCACACCAAGCTCAGATGCCGAGCGCGTGCACGCCGCCGTCGACCATGATCATCGAACCGGTGGTGGCGGGCAGCCAGTCGGACAGCACGGCGCACACCGTCTTGGCGGTCGGCTCCGGGTCCGCGGAGTCCCAGCCGAGCGGCGCGCGGTCGCCCCAGCCGGCTTCGAGTTCGCCGAAGCCGGGGATGGACTTCGCGGCCATCGTCTTCATCGGGCCTGCGCTGACCAGGTTGACCCGGATGCCCTGCGGGCCCAGTTCCTTGGCCAGGTAGCGGTTCACCGACTCCAGCGCGGCCTTCGCGACGCCCATCCAGTTGTAGACCGGCCACGCGACACGCGCGTCGAAGTCCATGCCGACGATCGAGGCGCCGCGGCCGAGCAGCGGCAGCGTCGCGACGGCGAGCGCCTTGAACGAGAACGCCGAGACGTCCACCGCGACCTTCACGTCGTCGCTGGGGGCGTCCAGGAACGGCGCGCCGAGGCAGCTCTGCGGCGCGAAGCCGATCGAGTGCAGCACGCCGTCGAGGCCGTCGACGTGCTCGCGGACGCGGTCGGCGAGCGAGTCGAGGTGCTCCTGGTTGGTGACGTCCAGTTCCAGCACCGGGGCGGGCTCGGGCAGCCGCTTGGCGATGCGCTCCACCAGCGACAGCCGTCCGAAACCGGTGAGCACGACCTTCGCGCCCTCCTGCTGGGCGATGCGGGCCGCGTGGAACGCCAGCGAGGCGTCGGTGATGACGCCGGTGATCAGCAGCCGCTTGCCTTCGAGCAATCCGGGCAACACGTCCTCCAGGTCGTGGATGGTTCTTCTCGGGAAAGGTCAGTGGCCGAGGCCGAGGCCGCCGTCGACGGGCAGCACCGCGCCGTTGACGTAGCCCGCCTCGTCCGAGGACAGGTACCGAACCGCGGCGGCGATCTCGGCCGGTTCGGCGTAGCGGCCGGACGGGACGTTGGCGAGGATCTCCTTGCGCCGGTCCTCGCTCAGCGCGTCGGTCATGTCGGTGTGCACGAAACCGGGCGCGACCACGTTGGCGGTGATGTTGCGCGAGCCCAGCTCCCGTGCGAGCGAACGCGCGAAGCCGACCAGTCCCGCCTTCGAGGCGGCGTAGTTCGCCTGCCCGGCCGAGCCGGAGAGGCCCACCACGGACGAGATGAACACGAACCGGCCCCAGCGGGCGCGCAGCATGCCGCGCGAGGCCCGCTTGGCGACGCGGAACGCCCCGGTGAGGTTCGCGTTCAGCACGCGCTCGAACTGCTCTTCCGACATCCGCATGAGCAGGGTGTCGTCGGTGAGCCCGGCGTTGGACACCAGGACCTCCACCGGTCCCTGCTGCTCCTCCACGAGCTTGAACGCCGTGTCCACCTGCTCGGCGTCGGTGACGTCGGCCCGCACGCCGAAAAGCCCCTCCGGCGCGCCGGACCCGCGGTGCGTCACCGCGACCCGGTGGCCCTGCTCCGCGAGGTCGCGGGCGATCGCCAGCCCGATGCCCCGGTTGCCGCCGGTGACCAAGACCGACCGTCCCACTGCGTTCTCCTCGTCGTCTTCGCGGTTGCGCCCGCCTGAGGCTATCGGCTGCGCTGACCGGCGGCGCACCCGGCACTCCCGTCCTAAGCGACGGTAAGGAACCGCGCCTCGACCTTGCTGGTTACTGCCCGGTTGGTCACCGTGAGTCGCGACACAGGAGGTCAAGGATGACTACCCGGATCCAGGACGCCGGCTCGGCGCGGGACGAGCGGCGCGTGGTCGGCAACGTGCTGCGCGGCTCGATCGGAAATCTCGTCGAGTGGTACGACTGGTACGCCTATTCGGCGTTCACCGTCTACTTCGCGAAGGCGTTCTTCCCCGGCGGCGATGCCACGGCGCAGTTCCTCAACACCGCCGCGGTGTTCGCGGTCGGATTCCTCATGCGGCCGCTCGGCGGCTGGCTGCTCGGCCGGTTCGCCGACCGCTACGGCCGCCGTTCCGCGCTCGTGCTGTCGGTTTCGATGATGGCGTGCGGTTCGCTGCTCATCGCGGTGACGCCGGGCTACTCGGCGATCGGCATCGCGGCACCGATCCTGCTGGTGTTTTCCCGGCTGCTGCAAGGGCTTTCGGTCGGCGGCGAGTACTCCACCTCGGCGACGTACCTGTCCGAGGTGGCCACTCCCGGCAAGCGCGGGTTCTACTCCAGCTTCCAGTACGTGACGCTCGTCGGCGGGCAGCTGCTCGCGCTGGGGCTGCAGCTGATCCTGCAGAGCGTGCTCACCGACAAGCAGATGGGCGACTGGGGCTGGCGGATCGCGTTCGTCGTCGGCGCGCTCGCGGCGGTGATCGTGATGGCGCTGCGGCGGTCGATGGACGAGTCCGAGAGCTACCAGCGGGTCACCGAAGGGGCCGAGACCGGCAAGGGCGAGCGCGGCACGCTGCGCCAGCTCGTGAAGTACCCGCGGGAGATCCTGCTCGTCGTCGGCCTGACGCTCGGCGGCACGGTCGCGTTCTACACCTACGCCACCTACACGCAGAAGTTCCTGGAGAACACCGCGCACATCCCCCGGCGCACAGTCACCGTGATCATGTTCGTCGCGCTGCTGATCTTCGCGATTTTGCAGCCGCTGGCCGGACGGCTCTCGGACCGGATCGGCCGGCGGAAGCTGCTGATGTTCTTCGGCGTCGCGGGAACCTTGCTGACGGTGCCGATCATGACCCTGATGGCACGCACCAGCCAGCCGTTCCTCGCCTTCCTGCTGCTGCTCGGCGCGCTGGTGATCGTGACCGGCTACACCTCGATCAACGCGATCGTGAAGGCCGAGCTGTTCCCGACGCGGATCCGCGCGATCGGCGTCGGCCTGCCCTACGCGCTCACCGTCGCGATCTTCGGCGGGACGGCCGAGCTGATCGCCCAGGCGCTGAAGAAGGCAGGTCACGAATCGCTCTTCTTCTGGTACGTCGCGGGTTGCGTCCTCGTGTCGCTCGTCGTGTACGCGACAATGCGGGAAACTTCGCGTTCGTCCGCCCTCGAACGCGGCGAGGACTGATCGGGAGGACGGCCGTGCGCGTGCTGCTCGTGGAGGACGACATCGGGGTCGCCCGGGCACTCGCCGAAACGCTGCAGGCGCACGGCCATTCCGTCACCGCGGTCGGCCGCGGCTCGGACGCCCTCACCCGGCACCGGGACTCGGACCTGCTGCTTCTCGACCTCGGCCTGCCGGATCTCGACGGGCTGGACGTGCTGCGCAAGATCCGCCAGGTGTCTCCGGTGCCGGTCATCGTGCTGACCGCGCGCGACGACGAGCGTTCGGTCGTGCGCGCGCTGCGCTTCGGCGCGGACGACTACCTGGCGAAACCGGTGCGGATGGCGGAGTTGCTGGCCCGGATGGACGCGGTGGCGCGGCGGGCGGGCGGCTCCGCCCCCGCGCCGAAGGACCCGGTGGTGCAGATCGAGGACGTCGAGATCGATCTGGGCGCGCGCCGGGTCGTGGTCGGCGGCCGCGACATCGGGCTGACCACGAAGGAATTCGCGGTGCTGGCAGTGCTCGCCGCGCGGCCCGGCACCGCGGTGAGCCGCCAGCAGCTGATGGACGAGGTGTGGGGCGACGCGTACCTCGCCGTTTCCCGCTCGCTCGACGTCCACATGACGCAGCTGCGCGCGAAACTCGACCGGCCCGGCCTGCTCACCACGATCCGCGGCTTCGGCTACCGGCTCGGCCGGAGCTGATCGGTGCGCACTCGCCTGCTGGCTGTCCTGGTCACCCTCGCGCTCGCCGTCGTGGCGGCGTTCGCGGTTCCGCTGCTGTCCGCGACCGCTGATCAGCGGACCCAGCAGCTGGTGATTTCGCGCAGCAGCGACGTCGACCGCTTCGTGGTGCTCGCGCAACAGGCCGTCGATTCCGGCGACGCGACCGCGTTGAACGCCGACGCGCGGCAGTATTCGTCGTTATACAGCGAAGGCGTGCTGATCGTCGACGCGCAGCGGCAGCCGCTGGTCGAGACCGGCGGCCTGACCGGCAGTGATCCCGGCGCGCGGACCGTCATCGAGGCGACGCTGCGGAACGAGCCGGAGGCGCCGGTCGAGCGGATCCGGCCGTGGTCGGACGACCCGGTGCTGTTCGCGCGCCCGGTCGGCACCGGGACGCGGGTGTCCGGCGTGGTCCTGCTGCGTGCTTCGGTGACCGCCGCGGCGTCGGACGTCGGAGCGGCGTGGAGCGCGATCGCGGCCGGGGCGATGGTGGTCGCGGCGCTGTTCGTGTTGCTCGCGGTCCTGCTGTCGCGGTGGATGGTGCGACCGCTGGTGGAGCTGGAAACCGGCGTGCTGGCGGTCGCGGGCGGACGCCGGGCGCAGGTGCCGGAACGGTCCGGGCCGCGCGAACTGCGGTCGCTCGCGGCGTCGGTGAACCGGATGTCCGACGCGGTGGTCGAATCGGCGAACCAGCAGCAGCGGCTCGTCGCGGACACCTCGCACCAGCTGCGGAACCCGATGGCCGCGCTCCGGCTGCGGCTCGACCTGCTCGGCACCGAAGTCCGGAACCGCCCGGCTTACGAGGCCACGGTGGCGGAAGTCGAACGCCTGGAACGGATTCTCGACGGCCTGCTCGCCCTGGCCACCGCGGAAAGCACCGCGACCCGGCTGGCCGCGCGCGCCGACGACGAGCCCGCTGATCTGGCGGCCGTCGTGGCGGAACGGGTCGACGCGTGGCGGTTGTCCGCCGACGAAGCCGGCGCGACCCTCGTGCCGTGCGAAGTGCATACTGAGCCGCTGCTGGTGCGCACGCCGGAAAGCGAACTGGCGCAGATTCTCGACGTCCTGCTGGACAACGCCGTCCACCACGCCGGTCAGGGAGCGACCATCACCGCCGCTTGGGAGTCCGCTCCGGACAGTGTCACGCTGATCGTCGCCGACGACGGCCCCGGTCTCCCGCCGGAGGACCTCGCCAGGGCCACCGAACGGTTCTGGCGCGCGGGCGGCGACGGCGCACCCCGCGGAACCGGTCTCGGACTGGCTATCGCCCGGGAGCAAACCCGTGCCCGGGGCGGGGTTCTGGAGCTGCGCGCGGTCGAACCGCACGGCCTGCAAGTCCGGATCACGCTGCCCGCGGCGGTGACGCCGTGACGGTCACCCGCCGCGCCGCGATCCTCGGCGGCCTCGCCCTGACACTCGCCGCCTGCGCCGACGCCTACCGCGGCCCGGACCGGAAGATCACCATCGCCTCCGGCGAATCCGGCGGCTTCTACCTGGCCTTCGCCGAAGTCCTGGCCGCCGAGCTGTCGCGCGCGGAACCGCGGCTGCACTGCAGTGCGCTCCCCACCGAGGCGAGCGTCGAGAACGTGCAACGCGTCCAGGACGGAACGGCCGACTTCGGCCTGGCGCTCGCCGACGTGGCGCAATCCGCGAGCACCGGCGGCCCGCCGTTCGGGAAACCCGTTCCGCTGCAAGCACTCGGCCGCGTCTACGAGAACTACCTCCAGCTGGTCGTCCGCGCCGAGGACCAGCTCACCGACCTGCGCTCACTGGCCGGACGCCCGATCTCGGTCGGCGCGAGCCGCTCCGGCGCCGCGCAATTGGGCGAACGGGTCTTCGCCGCGAGCGGCATCCCGGTCCAAGCCCAGCACCTGCCGCTGAACGACGCGGTCGCCGCCCTGCACGACCGCCGGATCGACGCGTTCCTCTGGTCCGGCGGCATCCCGACGCCCGCCCTCGCCGACCTCAACCGCACGGTGCCGCTCTCGCTCATCCCGCTGACGTCGGTGCTCCCCCAGCTGCGGAAGGCGTACGGGCCGCTGTACGAGCAGGTGCAGGTGCCCGCCGGGGCTTATCGCGGGGTTGGCGCGCTCGGCACGATCGGGGTGGCGAATCTGCTGGTCTGCTCGCCTAAACTGCCCTTCGACGTCGCCGCGGCGGTGGTCCGGGTGCTTGCGGGGCGTGCTGCCGAACTCGTGCCTGCGCAGGCGGTCGGGACGCAGTTCCTGGACGTGCGGACGCTCATCGGCACCCAGCCGGTGCCCCTGCATCGCGGCGCGGCCGACACCTACCGCGCACTCCACGGCTGATCGCTAGATTGGTCAGGTGACCGAACGCCGCCCTCTCGCCGAAATGCCCCTGCGCGTGCGCTACCACGAATGCGACGCCCAAGGCATCGTCTTCAACGCGCACTACCTGGCCTACGCGGACATGGCGGCGTTCGAGGTGGAAAGAGCGCTCTTCGGTTCGCACGACGCGCTGCTCGCCACCGGGGTCGACGTGGTGGTCGCCGAGTCGAACCTGCGGTATTTCGCGCCGTGCCGCTTCGACGACGAGCTGGTGGTCTCGGTGTATCTGGCGCACCTGGGCACCACGTCGATGCAGTTCGAGCTGGAGGTCCGCCGCGGCGACACGGTGACGACCGAGATCCGGCTGCGGTACGTGTTCGTCGACACCGAGAGCTACCGCAAAGCGGAACCGCCGCCGGAAGTGCGCGCGGCTTACGCGAAGTACCTTCCCGGGGCGGCGTGAGGCGTCCCGTGTTCCGAGTGTTGTTCTACCGCCCCGAAATCCCGCCCAACACCGGCAACGCGATCCGGCTGGCCGCGAACACCGGATGCGAGCTGCACCTGGTCGAACCGCTGGGGTTCACCTTGGAGGACAAGCAGCTCCGCCGCGCCGGGCTCGATTACCACGACCTCGCACGGGTCCACGTGCATGCCGATCTGGCCGCGGCGTGGGAGGCCTTGCTGCCGTCGAAGGTGTATGCGTTCAGTGCCGCGGCGACCCGGCTGTACGCGGATGTTTCCTACGCGCCAGGGGATGTGCTGATGTTCGGGCCGGAGTCGGCCGGGCTGCCGGACGAGGTTCAGCACGCGCCGGAGGTCACCGACCGGCTGCGGCTGCCGATGCTGCCCAACAACCGGTCGCTGAACCTGGCGAACACCGCCGCCATCGCCGTCTACGAGGGCTGGCGGCAGAACGGCTTCGCCGCGCCGTGAACGACTACGGCAGTCTCTGGCCGAACAGGAGCGCGGTGGCGGCTCCGGCCATGAGGATGATCGTCCCCAGCACCACCCACGGCTTGCTCGCGTCGGCGTTCTTCAGCTCGTACCCGATCTGCTCCCCCAGGTCGGCGTAGACGCGTTTCAGCTCGTCCGCGCTCGCCGCCTTGTAGAACTCTCCCCCGGACAGCCGGGCGATCTCGTGCAGGGATTCGTCGTCCACGCGGACGTCCTGCTGCTTGCCCTCGATGTCGACCGACCCGTGCTCGGTGCCGAACGAGATCGACGAGATCGGCATCTGGGCCTGCTTCGCCGCCTGCGCCGCGGTGTACGCGCCGCGCGGGGCGTACAGGTCCTCCGGCACCGTCTGCTTGCCGTCGCTCATCAGGACGATGCGCGCGGGCGGCGGACCGTCCGCGCCGCCGACCACCGCGGAGAAGCTCTGGATCGACTGCATCGCCGCGAAGATGCCCTCGCCGGTGGCGGTGGACTGGGCGAGCTTCAGGTTGTCGATCGCCTTCGACACACCCGCGCGGTCCGTCGTCGGGTTGACGAGCACGGTCGCGGTTCCGGCGAACGAGATCAGGCCCAGGTTGACACCCGGCGTCATGTTCTGCGCGAACTGTTTCGCCGCGTCCTGGGCCGCCTTCAGCCGCGTCGGGGCCACGTCGGTGGCTTCCATCGACAGCGACACGTCGATCACCAGCATGACCGTCGCCCGGTTGCGCGGCACCTTCTGCTCCGCCGTCGGGCCGGCCAGCGAGACCGTCAGGAACAGCAGCGACAGCACGATCAGCACCGCGGGCACGTGCCGGATCCAGCCCTGCGCCTTGGGCGCGACCTTCTCCAGCAGCTCGAGATTCGCGAACCGCATCACCCGGCGGCGCCGCTGCCGCTGCGCCAGCACGTACGCGGCCGCCACCGCGGCGACCGCGATCAGCAGCAGGAACCACCACGGCGAACTGAATCCGGCGAGGCTCATGCCGTCGCCTCCTTACGGGTTGCCCGGGCGGCGGTCGCGTGCCTCGTGCTCATGCGGCACCTCCCGACCAGCGGCGCTTGCGGGCGACCACGAACCGCACCATGTCCGCGATCCAGTCGGAATCGGTGCGCAGCACCAGATGCGCGGCCCCGGCCCGGCGCAGACCGGCCGCCACCGCCTGCCGGTGCGCGTTCGCCGCCGCGCCGAATTCCTTGCGCAGCAACGCTGAAGCGTGCACCTCGCGTTGCCGTCCGGTCTCCGGGTCGGCCAGCACGACGGTGCCGACATCCGGCAGATCCACGTCGCGCGGGTCCACGATCTCGATCGCGATCAGCTCGTGCCTGCCGCCGAGCGCGCGCAACGGACGCTCCCAGTCCAGCGGGCCGAGGAAGTCGGAGATCGCCACCGCCAGGCCTCGCCGCCGCGGCGGACGGCGCAGCTGCTCCAGCGCACCGGCGAAATCGCCGCGGACGCCCTCGGCGGCGCGAGGCGTCTCCGCCAGCCGCCGCACGAGACCGCGTGCGTGCGGAAGTCCGCCGCGCGCCGGGAGCCGGGTGGTGGCTTCGCCGTTCGACACGAGCGCGCCGATCCGGTTTCCGCCGCCGCCGGTCAGGTGCGCGACAGCCGCGGTCGCGCAGACGACCAGGTCCCGCTTCTCGCACAGCGCGGTGCCGAAGTCGAGGCTCGCCGACATGTCCGCGACCACCCACGTCTCCAGCTCGCGGTCCGCGACCGTCTCGCGGATGTGCGGCGTCGTCGTGCGCGCGGTGACCGCCCAGTCCATCCGGCGCACGTCGTCGCCGGGCTGGTACGGCCGCGCTTCGCCGGGCTCGGAACCCGGCCCTGGGACAAGGCCGAGATGGTTGCCCTGGAGCAGTCCGTCGAGGCGGCGGCGCACTTCGAGTTCGAGGGTGCGCAGTCCCGCTTCCATCCGGTCGCCGCGCAGGATCGGCGGGGCCCAGCCGGGCCGTCCGCCCGGTTCTTTCGAGGAGGTGCCTGCCACGCCGCTACCTGACGGGCGCGCCCGCCGGCACGGGGCCGGCGCCGCCCTGCGGCCGGGCCGAAACCTGCGGCAGCGGCACGGTCTGCAGCACGCGGGTGACGATGTGGTCTACCGGGACGCCGTCGGCCAGCGCGTCGTAGGACAGCACGAGCCGGTGCCGCAGCACGTCCGGAACGACGTCGACGACGTCCTGCGGGAGCACGTAGTCGCGGCCGCGCACGAGCGCCAGCGCCCGCGCCGCGGCGATGATGCCGAGGCTCGCGCGCGGCGACGCGCCATAGGACACCCAGCCCGCGACGTCGGACAGCCCGTGGTCGTTCGGGGTGCGCGTGGTGAGCACCAGCCGCACGACGTAGTCGACCAGCGCGTGGTGCACGAACACCTGCGACGCGACGCCCTGCAGCCGCACCAGCTCCGCCGGGCTCAGCACCTCGTTCGGCTCCGGGGGCGTGACGCCCATCCGGTAGATGATCTCGCGCTCCTCCTCGGCGGAGGGGTACTCGACCAGGATCTTGAACAGGAACCGGTCGCGCTGGGCTTCCGGCAGCGGGTACACGCCCTCGTTCTCGATCGGGTTCTGCGTGGCCAGCACGAGGAACGGATCGGGCATCGGGAAGGTCTTGCCGCCGATCGACACGTGCCGCTCGGCCATCACCTCCAGCATCGCCGACTGCACCTTCGCCGGGGCGCGGTTGATCTCGTCGGCGAGCACGAAGTTCGCGACGACCGGGCCCAGTTCGACGTCGAAGCGCTCGGCGCCCTGGCGGTAGATGCGCGTGCCGAGGATGTCGGCGGGCACCAGGTCGGGGGTGAACTGCACGCGGGAGAACGAACCGCCCACCACGCGCGCGAACGTCTCGACCGCCAGCGTCTTCGCGACCCCGGGCACGCCTTCGAGCAGCAGGTGCCCCTTCGCCAGCAGCCCGACGAGCATGCGCTCCACCAGCCGGTCCTGTCCGACGATGACGCGCTTCACCTCGAACACGGTGCGTTCCAGCAGCTGGGCGTCCCGCGCCGGGGTGCCGGGCTGCTGCCCGTTCGCTCCCTCGGCGAAGCCGGGCTCGGTCACTCTTCCTCCAGGGGTTTCCGCGTCTGCGTGCTCGCCCAAGACCCTAATGGGTCGAGAACTTCCCGCGACGGCAGCCAATCGCATCGCCGGTGTGACAGCTGTGAAGCCCCTGTCAGCGGTGCTTTTCCAGGTCCTCCGGCGTGTCGATGTCCTCGCTCTCGCCGGGTTCGGCGGCGACCTCGGCGATCCGCAACCCGGCGAGCGTCCGGCGCAGCGACGCGTTTTCCGGGTGCTCCGGCATCGCTGCGCGCAAGGCCGCGGCGTGCCAGGCGCTCACCAGCCATTGCCGCGCCCCTGCCGCGTCCACGAGCACGGCTCCGTCGGTGTTCTCCACAGTGGACCGCAGCCGGTCCACTGTGGAGCGCCGGATGCCGGGGAGATCAGCGGCGAGCAGCACGACGATTTCCGCGTCGACCGCCTCCAGTCCGGCGGCCAGCGCCGCGACCGGCCCCGCGCCGGGAAGGTCCTCGCGGGTCCAGACGACGGTGTCGTATCCCGGCCGCCGCGGCCCGCACACGACGACCGGCTCCGCCCCGGTCAGTGCCTCGACCGCCCGGCCCAGCAAGGAGATCCCGCCGACCCGCAGCTCCGGCTTGTCGACTCCGGACAGCCGGCGCGCGGACCCGCCGGCCAGCACGATCCCCGCGAACCGGGGGCGGTGAGTCATGGCTCCAGGGTGCCCGGTGCGGAAAGCCCGGCGCGCTGGGGGTGTCGTGGGTGGCCCACGACACCCCGCGCGCACTCCGGGGCCGCCCGGGTTAAGTTGCCGACGTGCCCGACGCCGCGCGGCTGCTCGCCGCCTACGACCGCGAAGTCCGCCGAGCCGAGCTGACGCAGGCCGAACCCGGACAGCAACTCACCGTCGACGGCCCGCTCGCGCGCCTCACCGGCGGCCGCCGCGGGTTCGTCTCCGGACCGCCGGACCTCGGCGTGACCGGCGGCCCGCTCGACGAGCTGATCGCCCGCCAGCGCGCCTTCTTCGCCGCCCGCGGCGAGGAGTTCGAGTGGAAGACCCGCAGCCACGACCGTCCCGCCGAGCTGCCGGAGCGGCTGCTCGCCGCCGGATTCGCGCCGGAGGAAACCGAGACCGTGCTGGTCGCGCCGCTGGACGCGGTCGCCGCCTCGGCGCCGCCGTCGACCGACGTGGTCGTACGAGAAGCCGACAGCTGCGACGACCTGCTGCGCATCGCGACGCTGTCGGCCTCGGTGTTCGGCCACGACGAAGCCGCGGTCGCCGCGGATCTGCTCGCCCGGGCCCGCGCCGACGCCGGGACCACCACGCACGTCGTCGCCGAAGCGGACGGCCGGTTCGTCGCCGCGTCCCGCCTGGAACTCGTGCCCGGCACGCGATTCGCCGGGCTGTGGGGCGGCGCGACACTGCCCGAATGGCGCGGCCGCGGCCTCTACCGCGCGCTCGTGGCACACCGGGCCTACGCGGCACGGGCCCGCGGCGTCGCCTACCTCCAGGTCGACGCGCTGCCCACGAGCCGGCCGATCCTCGAACGGCTCGGCTTCACCGCGGTGACCGAAACGACGCCCTACGTGTGGAGCCCGCTCAGCCGATGAGGCGCGTCGCGTACGGCATGATGCCGCCGTAGCGGACCGACGTCACGCGGACGTACGAGCCCGACTGCGGGGCCTCGACCATCTGCCCGTTGCCCAGGTACAGGGCGACGTGGTGGATGCCGCCCGAACCGCCCCAGAAGAGCATGTCGCCGCGGCGCATCTGCGACAGCGGGACCCGGCGGCCGGAGGTGTACTGGTAGCCGCTGAAGTGCGGCAGGCCCTGCACGCCGGCGAAGGCGTAGATCATCAGGCCGGAGCAGTCGAATCCGATCTTGCGGTAGTCGCCGTACCGGTCGGCCACGCCGCCGTCGCGGATGCCGCGGGTCGGGCCGCTGCCGTTGCCGCCGCCCCACGCGTACGGCATGCCCACCTTGGACAGCGCCCGCGCGATCACAGCCTCGATCGAACTGCCCGCCGCCGGGGACGGCCGGCCGCGGCTTCCGCCGCCGTTGTCGCCGCCGCCGTCGTTGTTCGCCGCGGCTGCCCGCAGGGCCGCCTGCCGCGCGCGCTCCTCGTCCTCGCGCTGCTTCTGCGCGAGCCAGTCCTGGTAGCGCTGGCGCTGCCCCTGCAGCCCGTTGACCTTCGCCTGCGCGGCGTACAGCTGCTGCTCGACCGAGTTCTTGCTGGCTTCCAGCTGCGTGTTCTGCGCGGCCTGGGCCTGCTGCGCGGACACGGCGGCCGACTGCGCGGCGTCCGCGGTGCCCTTCGCCCGGGTGGCCGCGTCCTGCTTCTGCTGCGCCAGTTCCAGCGCCTTGCGCGCGGCGGAGTCCTTGTTGGCCTTCTCCGTCTGCGCCTGCTGGAGCCGGTCCATCGCGTTGAGCCGCGAGCCGCCGATGGCGTCGAGCAGCTGGGCGCGGGCGAGCAGGTCCTTCGGGCTGTCCGAGGTCAGGTACGCCGAGATCGACCCGATCGTGCTGCCCTGCTCGAAGCTCGCGGCGGCGAACTTCTTCGCGTCCGCGCGGGCCTTTTCGATCGCGCCGACCGCCGCGTCCGCCTCCTGGCGCGCGGACTTCGCGTCGTTGTGCGCCTGGGTCGCCTCGTCCTGCGCGGTCTGCAGGTCGACCAGGGCCTTCATGGCCTGTTCCTGCTTCAGCTCGACGTCGTCCTGCAGCGCGCTGAGCTTCTGCTCGGCCTGCGCGAGCTGGTTCGTGAGCTTGCCGACCTCGCCGGCCTTCGCGTTCGCGTCGCCCTTGGCCGAGTCGATCGAGGAGTCGCTCGGGTTCGGCGGCGGCGGGGGCGCCGCGAGCCCGGTGCTCGTCGCGCCGAGCAGCGCCGCCAGGGTGACCGTCGCGATCGCCAGCCCGCGCCGGGCTCCGGCTCCGCGCACCAGCGCGCCCGCCGTCCCGGACCGTCCACGCCGGACCCTCACGCCCGCCACCTCCGCTCGCCCGCTGCCGTCCCGCGGGCACACCGCGTACCTCTGCAGTCACACCACTATCACAAGCCTCAGGAAGAACTTACACACCGCGGAGATCATTTCCCCTGTTCGGGGGACGTGGCGGGGTGGCGTGTCCGGATGGCGCACGTCACTCCGCGTGTCGTCTTGAACGAAATACAGGACACGCGTACTGTTTGGGTCGAGAAGACGAGGTGTGCCCTCCCGGTTCCGGTTCTACGGTGGGGGTGCGCAAGACTCGCCCGGGTCGGCCCGACGACCCGGATCCGACACCGAACTGACCCGGGAGGACACGCCGGTCGCGGCGTGGAATCCATGCCACTGGAGTTAGACGTGACTGCACCTAGCAAGGACAGCTTCGGCGCCAAGGACACCTTGCAGGTGGAAGAGAACTCGTACGAGATCTTCCGCCTGGACAAGGTCGACGGCTCCGCCCGGCTGCCCTACAGCCTGAAGATCCTCCTCGAGAACCTGCTGCGCACCGAGGACGGCGCGAACATCACCGCCGACCACATCCGCGCGCTCGGCGGCTGGGATCCGAACGCGGACCCGTCGATCGAGATCCAGTTCACGCCCGCCCGGGTGATCATGCAGGACTTCACCGGCGTGCCCTGCGTGGTCGACCTGGCCACCATGCGCGAGGCCGTGACCGCGCTCGGCGGCGACCCGGACAAGGTCAACCCGCTGGCCCCGGCCGAGATGGTCATCGACCACTCGGTGATCATCGACGTGTTCGGTCGCGCGGACGCCTTCGAGCGCAACGTGGAGATCGAGTACGAGCGCAACCGCGAGCGCTACCAGTTCCTGCGCTGGGGGCAGGGCGCCTTCGACGAGTTCAAGGTCGTCCCGCCGGGCACCGGCATCGTGCACCAGGTCAACATCGAGCACCTGGCCCGCACGGTCATGGCCCGGGGCGGCCAGGCCTACCCCGACTCCTGCGTCGGCACCGACTCGCACACCACCATGGTCAACGGCCTGGGCGTGCTGGGCTGGGGCGTCGGCGGCATCGAGGCCGAGGCGGCCATGCTGGGCCAGCCGGTCTCCATGCTGATCCCGCGCGTCGTCGGCTTCAAGCTGACCGGCGAGATCCCGGCGGGCGTGACCGCGACCGACGTCGTGCTCACGATCACCGAGATGCTGCGCCGCCACGGCGTGGTCGGCAAGTTCGTCGAGTTCTACGGCGAGAGCGTCGCCCAGGTGCCGCTGGCCAACCGCGCCACCATCGGCAACATGAGCCCGGAGTTCGGCTCCACCGCGGCGATCTTCCCGATCGACGACGAGACCGTCCGCTACCTCAAGCTGACCGGCCGTTCGGCCGAGCAGGTCGCGCTGGTCGAGGCGTACGCCAAGGAGCAGGGCCTCTGGCACGACCCGGCGCACGAGGCGCAGTACTCCGAGTACATCGAGCTGGACCTGTCGACGGTCGTCCCGTCGATCGCCGGCCCGAAGCGCCCGCAGGACCGCATCGAGCTGACCGACGCGAAGTCCTCGTTCCGCAAGTCGGTGCACGACTACGCCGAGGACGAGCAGCCCACCCCGCACACCAACGTCGACGAGACCGTGGAGGAGACCTTCCCGGCCTCCGACCCGGCCGCGCTGTCGTTCGCGGACGAGACCGCCGTTCCGGTGCAGTCGGCGGCCAACGGGGCCACCGGGCGGCCGAGCAAGCCGGTCAAGGTGTCCACCGCCGACCGCGGCGAGTTCGTGCTCGACCACGGCGCCGTGGTGATCGCCTCGATCACCTCGTGCACCAACACCTCCAACCCGTCGGTCATGCTGGGCGCGGCGCTGCTCGCGCGCAACGCGGTCGACAAGGGCCTCTCGGTCAAGCCGTGGGTCAAGACGTCGATGGCCCCGGGCTCGCAGGTCGTCACCGACTACTACGACAAGGCCGGCCTCTGGCCGTACCTGGAGAAGCTGGGCTACCACCTGGTCGGCTACGGCTGCACCACCTGCATCGGCAACTCGGGCCCGCTCTCGGACGAGATCTCCGCCGCGATCCAGGAGAACGACCTCACCGCGGTCTCGGTGCTCTCGGGCAACCGGAACTTCGAGGGCCGGATCAACCCGGACGTCAAGATGAACTACCTGGCGTCCCCGCCGCTGGTCATCGCCTACGCCCTGGCCGGGACGATGGACTTCGACTTCGCGACGCAGCCGCTCGGCCAGGACACCGGCGGCAACGACGTGTTCCTGAAGGACATCTGGCCGTCGCCGCAGGAGATCCAGGAGACCATCGACTCCGCGATCACCCAGGAGATGTTCACCAAGGACTACGCCGACGTGTTCGACGGCGGCGAGCGCTGGAAGTCGCTGCCGACGCCGACCGGCAAGACCTTCGAATGGGACGCCGAGTCCACCTACGTCCGGAAGCCCCCGTACTTCGACGGCATGACCGCCGAACCGGCCCCGGTGCGGGACATCTCCGGCGCCCGGGTGCTGGCTAAGCTGGGCGACTCGGTCACCACCGACCACATCTCCCCCGCCGGCGCGATCAAGGCCGACACTCCCGCCGGCCGCTACCTGACCGAGCACGGCATCGAGCGCAAGGACTTCAACTCCTACGGCTCGCGCCGCGGCAACCACGAGGTCATGATCCGCGGCACCTTCGCGAACATCCGGCTGCGCAACCAACTGCTGGACGACGTGCAGGGCGGCTACACCCGCGACTTCACGGTCGAGGGAGCCCCGCAGGCGTTCATCTACGACGCGGCGCAGAACTACGCGGCGGCAGGCACCCCGCTGGTCGTGCTGGGCGGCAAGGAGTACGGCTCCGGTTCGTCCCGCGACTGGGCGGCCAAGGGCACCAGCCTGCTGGGCGTGCGCGCGGTGATCACCGAGTCGTTCGAGCGCATCCACCGCTCCAACCTGATCGGCATGGGCGTCATCCCGCTGCAGTTCCCGGAGGGCGAGTCGGCGTCGTCGCTGAAGCTCGACGGCACCGAGACCTTCGACATCGAAGGCATCACGAAGCTGAACGACGGCGAAACGCCGCGGACGGTCCACGTGACGGCCACGAAGGAAGACGGCTCGAAGGTCGAGTTCGACGCGGTCGTCCGCATCGACACCCCCGGCGAGGCGGACTACTACCGCAACGGCGGCATCCTGCAGTACGTGCTGCGGAAGATGACCCAGTCCTGACGGTCTGACCCCAGTTCGTGGCCCGCTCCGGTTCTTCCGGAGCGGGCCACGCCCGGTTTCCGCCCCCGCCACCCGTACTGAGGGAAACCTTCACGACCCGCCGCCCGCAGCAGCCAGCGACGCGGCGCCACATTGGCCCGCTACCCCACCTCTCCACCAGCGGCGAAGCACCCAACCAGCCGAGGCGCCCAGCCCCTCCCCCGCACCCCGATACGAAGCCTCCCTGCGGTTCGGGGGTGCTTGTCAAGGCATCTTTCCCGCCTTGACAAGCACCCCCGAACCGTCAGCACACTCGGGCTTCGGGGTGCCCCCGCGACCACGGCAATGTCGCCCCCAGGCGACGAGCCCCCCTACCCCACCACCGCCCCCGTCTTCGGATCCAGCTTCAGCACCTTCGCCTTCGGGTGCGAAAAGTCGAACATCCCCGTCAACGGCGCCGCCAGCACATCGAACGACCCCCCGCCGATCCGCCCCAAATGCCAGTTGTCCTCGATAAACCGCAACACCGAAGTCTGATCCGTCATCGTGTGATCAACATGATTGACCTTGCTGTACGGCGAAATCACCAGCAACGGCAGCCGCGGCCCATACCCGCACCGATCCGCGAACCCGCCCAGTTTCACCGGCTTCGACGAACAAACCGGAGCATCCTGCGCCGAATCGTGCGAACCATTCACCACCTTCGACGCGACATGGTCGTACCACCCGTCCGAATCGTCATACGCCAGCACGATCGCCGTGTTCTTCCACTGCGGCGAAGCCTGGATCCGGTTGACCTCCTCGGCCACAAAAGCCTGCTCGTCCAACGGATCCGAGTAACCAGCGTGCCCGTCCTGATACTCCGGAGCCTTCAGGAAGCTCACCGCAGGCATGGTCCCCGCAGCGAGAGCGTCATGGAAGTCCCGGACGTCGTACTGATGGTTCGCCTGGTCCTGCTGCCCCACCGCGTGCAACGACGACGGCGGCACATGCTTCCGATTGGCCGTCGACTGGTAATACTGGAACGGCTCGTGATGCGGACTGTAGTCGACCGAAGCCTGCCCACCCACATTCGGATGCTCAGTCCCGCAGACGGCGTATCCGTTCGCCTCGCCGGTAGGCCGGAACCCGCCCTCGAACCACCCCCACGTCACGCCGCGAGCGTTCAGCAGATCGCCGACATTCCGTCCCTGAAACGCCCCGAGATTGTCCGTGGCGGTGTGGTTCTTGTCCGAGCAGTCGTCGAACGCCGGGTCCGGGTCGGTGATCATGGTGCCGACCCCGTGCGCGTCCGGCGAGGCCGCGGTGTGCGGGTCGACCTCAGGCTCGCCGGTGACCGAATCGACCGGCTGCAGTCCGTGCGTCTGGCCGGACACGAGGTCGATCGCGCCGGGGCTGGACGGGCCGAAGACGGTGTTGAAGGAGTTGTCGTTCAGCGCGTAGTGCTGGGCGTAGTTCCACATCGCGGTGACGGTGTTGCCGTCGAAGTAGTTCATCACCAGTCCGGGCTCGCCGAACAGCACGGGCTGCCCGGTGCACTTGTCCTTCTCGGTGTACTCGACGAACTTGTCCATCTTGCCGCCGTTGAACGCGGCCTGTTCCTTCTTGTAGTCGTGCGCCTGGTCGCAGGTGAGCGCCTGGTCCGGGCTCAGCCGCTTCGGGTTGTAGGCGTTCGGATTGTGCTGCAGCAGCTCCGGGGTGAGCCCGTTGACCTTCGGGGTGCCGGGCGCGGCGTGGAACGGGGTGCCGTTTTCGTTGGTGGCGTTCGGATAGGTGCCGAAGTAGTGGTCGAAGGAGATGTTCTCGCCGAAGATCACCACGACGTGCTTGATCGGCGTCGACGTCGTGAACGTCTCGGCGGCGATCGCGTGCGCCGGGGCCGAGGGCGACGCCGCGCTGCTCGCGCACGCCGCGGCCAGCGCCGCGGTCGCCGCCAGCGCGGCCGCCGCGGTGGCCCGCTTCCTGGTCCGCCTCACTGCAGAACTCCTTCCGCTCAGCCCAGCACTGCCCGGCCGTAGTGGTCGGCCGGATCCCTCACGCCCGGGAACAGATGGAAATACCCGCCCCCGAACGGCGAGACGTAGTCGGTGAGCGGCTCCCCGGCGAGCCGCTTCTGCACGGCCTCGAACTGCTGCTCAAGATCGCGCTGGTAACAGGTGAAGACGAGGCCCATGTCGAGGTTGCCGTTGGAATCCACGCCGCGGTCGTAGTTGACCGCGCGGCGCAGGATCCGCTGCCGGTCCGTCTGCGGCGTGCGCGGGTTCGCCAGCCGGATGTGGCTGGTCAGCGGGATGACCGTGCCGATCGGGTCCTCGGCGTAGCGCGGCACGTCCTGCTCGGCCGCGCCGTCGAGCGGCGCACCGGTGTCGCGGCGGCGGCCGATCATGTTCTCCTGCTCCGACAACGACACCCGGTCCCAGAACTCGACCAGCATCCGGATCAGCCGGATGACCTGGTAGCTGCCGCCGTCGTCCGTCCACACAAGACTGTCCGCTTCGGACGGTCCGGGGTTCGCGGTGCCGTCCTTGAACCCGAGCAGGTTGCGCGGCGTCCCCGCCGGACGCGGCGGCGAGCTGAACCCGTCGATCTTCCAGCGCAGCTGCATGCCGCCCCGGGTCGCGCGGGCGATGTCGCGCAGCGCGTGCAGCACGGTGTCCGGTTCGGCGGCGTTGAGTACAAGGGACAGATCGCCGTGGCACCACTGCGGATCGAGCGCGTCGTCCGGGAACATCGGCATCTGCTTGAGCTTCGGCGGTTTGCGCGCGGCGAGCCCGTACCGGTCGTCGAACAGCGACGCACCGGCGCCGACGAGCACCGACAGCTGGTCTTTCGGGACTTCCGGGCCGAGCACGCCGGAATCCGCGGGCGGCCCGGTGATCCCGACTGACGCGGGCGCGCCGCCGCCGGTCAGGAACCGCGCGCGGTCGGTGATTTCCTTGAGCAGGCTGGCGAGTTCGGCACGGTTCTCGGCGACGACGTCGAACGCCGCGACGATCGAATGCCTCGCCGGTTCCGCCAGCACGGCTGCCTGACGGGGACCGTGGAACGGCACCGCTTCCCCGGCGGCCGTCGCGCTTCCGGACAGGCCGGCCAGGCCCGCACCCGCTCCGGCGGCTGCCGCTCCGCGCAAGAACGCGCGGCGTCCGAAGGTCACGAGACCCTCCTCGGCTCCGCGATCGCCGCGACCGGGGCCAGGCGTTCGGTCAGCTCGGCGACGTCGGCGTTGATCCGCTGCCGTTGTTTCCGGTCGAGGGCAGCGAGGGGTTTCCCGGCGACCGCCTGGAGATCGTGGCCGGTGCGGGCGATCCAGGCGTCGAGGTCTTTCAACCCGGGGAATCTCGTGGTCAGCAGCGGACGCAACACGTCGAGCACCGCCCGGGTCCCGGCGAGGTTCGCGCCCGCGGTCGCGAGGTTCGAGCCGCTGCCGTAGCCGGTGCGGCCGGTCAGCTCGAAGTGGAGGGTGTTCTCCATGATCTCGTGCGCGCGCAGGCCGAGATCGTTCTGGTCGATCTGGGCGTCGGCGAACGACGTGCGCAACTGCTGGACCGCTTCGTCGAGCTGATCGGCGACCGGGCTCAGCGCGGGCATCGCTTCGTTGTGCCACAGGCCGTTTTCGAGCCGGTGGAAGCCGGTGAAACCCGGATCGGCCGCGCCGGCGGGCAGCCCGGCGGTGGTGCCGTTGATCGCCCCGTCCGAATCGCCGAAGGCATCGTAGGCGGCGCCGAGCCGTTCGTAGGTGAGGTGCGCGGTGAGCCAAGCCTGGCGCGCCGCCTCCCGGTTTCCCGAGCGGACGGCTTGCGCCAGCGCGGCGGTCTGGCCGGTGAGCGTGCCGAGGCCCTCGGCGACATAAGCGTGGTACTGCTTGAGCGGCCCGAGCAAATCCGCGTTGGTCACCGGAACTACTGCCGGCCCCGGACGGTCCGCGCCGCCGGTGACCTGCACGGCCGGTCCGACGAACGGCGTGCCGTCCTCGGGCGCGCAGCGCAGGGCGTAGGCGCCGTTGCCGAAGGTCACCGGCAACGCGCGCGTCGTGCCGGGACCGACGCCTTCCAGTTCCCCGAAGACCGTGCCGGTGGCCGGGTCGACGAGGTCGATCTCCATCGTGACGGCGGCGTTGTTGCGGACCTGGAGGGTCTGCGGCCCGGCCCGCGGCGCGGTCCAGCCGTCGCCGCAGGCCGAGCGCGAAACCTGAATCGGACCGGGCTGGGCGGGCGAGCCGGAACAACCGGCGAGCGCCGCGGTCCCGGCGAGGACCGCGGCCGCGCCGAACCCGCCCGCCCAGCGCCGCACGTCAACTCCCCTCAGGTGAACTTCTGGCGGACACTTTCACCGATCCGCCGGGCGCTGACAAGAGGGTTGTGCCGATATGCCCGGTTCCGGCGGAAGATCGGCCCCTAGATCAACCGATCAGCCCTTCGCGGGCGTCGTGAACGGCTGCTGGTCCGGCTGGAACACCTGGCCGTCGGCGGGCACCTTCAGGTCGATCAGGTACGCGGCTGTCGCGTCGTCCACGCCGCGCGCCTTGCCCATGACGCAGTGGCCGAACGCGTCGACCGACAGCAGCCGCGAGTTGCCGAGCTCCTCGGCCATGCGCTGGCCGAAGCGGTACCGGGTGGCCGGGTCGTAGAAGTTGCTGACCACCAGAACCGGCGTCGCGGTGTTCGCGCGCCACGGCCCGCGGTACGGGTCGGACGTCTTCGCGGCGGGCCACACCGGGCACGCGGCGATGTCGGAGAACACCTGGTAGCGGCCGAAGGTCGGCGATTCCCGGTCCGCCTTGCCCGCGATGCCCGGCACCTGCTCCTGCCGGATCCGCATCGGCTTGTCCGCGCAGTTCACCGCGAAGTACGAGTCGTCGCCGGTGTACGGGCTGTCCGGGGCGAGATCGAGCAGACCGCCGCGGCCGGCGGACAAGGTGCCCTTCCGCCCGGACTGCGCCTGCAGCGACGGGTGCAGCACCGAGTACGCCTCCTGCAAGCCTTCCGCCAGCTCGCCGAACGAGGCAGGCGAGTACAGCGCGCTCGATACCGATCCGGTCAACGTGCCCAGGTCCACTTTCTGACCGCCGGGCAGCGTGATCGGGTCGGTACGCACGTGCTCGCGCAGCTCGTCGAACTTCGCGCGCGGGTCGCCCGCGCTGAACGCGCATTTGTCGCCGGCCTGGGCGCATCGCTCAAGGAAACCGTCGAGCGCGATCTCGAAGCCCTGCGCTCGCGCGAGGTCGTAGGTGACGCCTTCATTGGTGCGCAGCTGCGGGTCGACATTTCCGTCGATCACGATCGCCCGCGTCTGTTTCGGGAACATCGCCGCGTAGGTGGAGCCGACGAGGGTGCCGTAGGAGAACCCGGTGTAGGTGAGCTGCTTGTCGCCGACGGCGGCGCGCAGCTGGTCGAGGTCGCGCACGACGTCGCGGGTGGACATGTGGTCCAGCAGCGCGCCCGCGTTGCGGCGGCAGAACTGGCCGTAGTCGCGGTACGCGGCGAGCGTGCCGGAAATTTCCTTGCGCGACACCGGAACCGCGACCATCTGGTTCTGCACGTCCGCGGCGTCCTCGGCGGTGGTGAAGCAGCGCAGCGGATTGCTGGCCCCGACGCCGCGCGGGTCGAACCCGACGAGGTCGAAGCGGTCCATCACCTGCGGACGGAAGTACCGGTCGCCGGAGATCGGCATCCGCAGCCCGGACCCGCCCGGCCCGCCCGGGTTGAGGAACAGCGACCCGATCCGCTGCCCGGGAACCTTGGCGGCGCGCTTCATCAGCGCGAGGTCGATGCTGCCGAGCGACGCGTCGTCGTGGTCGACCAGCACGCGGTAGAGCGCGCAGCTGTACAGCTTCACCTGGTCTGCCGGGACCCCGCGCAGCTGTTCTTTGGTGCAGTCCTCCCACTTGACCGGCGCGGTGCGCGCGATCTCCGCGGGTTTGGCCGGTGCCGCCGGGCTGGCAGGCGCCGCGACGGCAGTGCCCGCCAGCCCGGTCAGCGCGGTCGCGATCGCCGCGACCAGTGCTCCGGTTCGTGCTCTTTTCGCTCCGCGCACGTGGAATCTCCCCTGGTTGCGCACCCGTCTGATTACGGGGCGTCACCGAGACTGGCATAATCCGGCCAAGCCGGGCACCGGCCAAAAGGAGGATGTGCGCGTTCCCGGGAGCGGCAGCCGACGGTCAGGGGCCTCGACGACCGGCTGGAGCGGCGAGGGGAACGGATCGAGCCGGACCGTGATCTCGCCGCGCGCCATGGCCCTGACCCGGTAGCCGTACGGCCAGTGCCACTCGCTCGGCTCTTCGTCCCGCTCGTACGAGACGCCGTCCGAGCCGGGAAGCACCCGGGCGCTGCACTCCAGCAGTTCGGCCAGCTC
Source organism: Amycolatopsis rubida (assembly GCF_900115345.1). Lineage (GTDB taxonomy): Bacteria > Actinomycetota > Actinomycetes > Mycobacteriales > Pseudonocardiaceae > Amycolatopsis > Amycolatopsis rubida. Next base: position 163,711 of record NZ_FOWC01000016.1, read on the forward strand.
GGTCAGTTCGGTCGGTTCGGCCAGCTCGATCACCTCGGCCAGCTCGATCACCTCGGCCAGCTCAATCAGCTCGATCAGCTCTGCCAGCTCGATCAGCTCGGTTCGGTGGACCCCGGTGCGATTCGGCATGCCGTTCGCCCACAGGACGTCCCTGCCGTTGATGACCTTGAGCCGCGCCTCGCCGGACGTCCGCGATCAGCTCGCCGGGCTTCTCCTCGCCCCAAGGGGGCTCGGCCGGGGATTCCGCGAGGTCGAACCAGCCGCGGAACTGGCCCGTCCGGCTCCCCGGAAACGTTCAGCGACGGGTCAGCACGAAGATCGGCAGCTCCCGCCCCGCCGCGTCGCGTTCCATTGCGTAGCCCGGCCAGAATTCGAGCAGTTCCGCCCACATCCGGTCGTACTCCGCGCCTTCCAGCTCCCGCGCCTTGACCTCGATCTCGCGGCCGCGCAGCGCGACCGTCGCCTCCGGATTGTCGCGCAGGTTGTGCGTCCACGCCGGGTTCTTCGGGCGGCCCCAGTTGGAGCCGGTGAGCACGAACTCGCTGCCGTGGGGGTAGTACAGCAAGTTCGTGCTCCGCGGGAGGCCGCTGCGGCGTCCGGTGGTGGTGAGCCGCAGCGACGGCAGCCCGGCCAGGCCGACCAGGCTGATCCGGCCGCCGAACCACCGGTGCAGCTGCCGGTCGGTCGCGATGATGGCGCGCGAGGCGCCCATCAGCCGGGGCTGGGTGCCGAGCTTGCGGGCTAGTGCCGCGAGAGGGTTACGCACGCACCGATCTTGCCAAACTCACCCCGAACCGCTGCGGTGAGTCTGTCCACCATCGTTCCAGCGCGAACCCGGCGGCGTTCAGTTCCGCCTCGACGCCGTCGGTGCGGAACTTCGCCGACACCTCGGTGCGGATGTGCTCGCCCTCGGCGAACGGCACGATCAGGTCCGCGCCGGGGATGCGCACCTCTGTCCGGCGCCGGGCGCGCAGCCGCATTTCGATCCACTCGTGGCCGGGGTCCCAGTAGGCGACGTGGTCGAACTCCTCCGGGTCGAAGTCCGCGCCCAGTTCGGCGTTGATCACGCGCAGCACGTTGCGGTTGAACGCCGCGGTGACGCCCGCCGCGTCGTCGTAGGCCCGTTCCAGCGTTTCCCGGTCTTTCACCAGGTCAGTGCCGAGCAGCAGCCACTCCCCTTCGCCGAGCACGTCGCGCACCGAGCGCAGGAACTCGGCTCGCTCGGCAGGCAGGAAGTTGCCGATCGTGCCGCCGAGGAAGGCGACGACCCGCGGCGCGGTGCCGGGCAGCAGCCGCAGGTGCTGGGTGAAGTCGCCGACCACCCCGCGCACTTCGAGCTTGGGATAGTCCGCCGTGATCGCTGAGGCGGCCTCGGCGAGCGCGGTTTCCGACACGTCCATCGGCACGAACGCCTCCAGCGTGCCGTGCGCGGTGAGCGCGTCCAGCAGCAGCCGGGTCTTCTCGCTCGACCCCGATCCCAGCTCGACGAGCGTGTGCGCGCCGGTGCGTTCCGCGATCTCGGCCGCCCGCTGCGCGAGCACCTCGCGCTCGCTGCGGGTCGGGTAGTACTCCGGCAGCGCGGTGATCTTCTCGAACAGCTTGCTGCCTTCGGCGTCGTAGAACCACTTGGGCGGCAACCACTTCTGGTCGGCAGTGAGCCCCGCGCGCACGTCCGCGCGCAGTTCGGCGGTCACGTCGCGGCGATGGCTCTCCAGGTCCGCTTCGGTCATCGGGCGGTGCTCCGTTCCAGGGTCAGGGGAAGAACGTCGACGCCGGCCGCGGTGACGCGCACGGCGTGGCGGTCGGGCACGGCGGTCCAGGCCGGGTCCGGATCGCACGGCTCGGACGCCAGCACCACGCCGGTTTCGGTGCGGCGCACGGACAACGCGTGCGTCCACGCGGTGCCGACGAGCAGTTCGCCGTCGGTGAGCAGAAGGTTCAGCCGGGAGCCCGGGGCGACCGCCTCGACCTCCCGCACGAGGCCGGTCACCGCTTCGAGCGGCTCCTCCCCCGCGCGCAGCCGGGCACGCAGCCACGCCCACAGCAGTGCGGAATCCGTCGGCGCTTCGAGCGTGAACAGCTCGGCGACGTCCAGCCGCCCGGCCAGCCCGCGCATCGAACCAGGCCAGCCGCGCACGACGCCGTTGTGGCTGAACAGCCAGCGGCCCTCCGTGAACGGCGCGGCGGCCGCCTCGGTGACCGGCATTCCGGTGGTGCCGTTGCGCACCGCCGCGACGAACGCCGTGGTACGCACCGACGCGGCCAGCGCGGGCAGGGTCTGGTCGGTCCACAACGGTTCGCGGCGGCGGTAGCGCTGCGGCGGCGCACCCGGTTCCGGGTACCAGCCGAGGCCGAAGCCGTCGGCGTTCACCGAACCGCCGCCGCGCATGTCGAGCGGCGCGTACGACTGCACGAGCAGCGCGTGCGGCGCGGCGAACATCAGCTCCGCCGGGGACACCGGCGCGCCGAGATAGGCGAGATGACGGCACATCCGGCTAGCCTGCCTCGCCCGGGCGCGGATCGCGCGCGCACCGGAAGCCGGAGAAGATCTGCCGCCGGATCGGGTAGTCCCAGTTGCGGAACGTGCCCCGGATCGCCGCCGCGTCGGTGCCGAACGACCCGCCGCGCAGGATCTTGTACTCCGGTCCGAAGAACACCTCCGAGTACTCCCGGTACGGGAACGCCGCGAATCCCGGGTAGCCGTGAAAGCCGGTGCTCGTCCACTCCCAGACGTCGCCGATCAGCTGGTGCACGCCCAGCGGCGACGCGCCGGCCGGGTACGCGCCCGCCTCGGCCGCGCGCAGGTGGCGCTGTCCGAGGTTGGCGTGCTCGGCGGTCGGTTCCTCGTCGCCCCACGGGAAGCGCCGCGACCGTCCGCTCTCCGGATCGTGCCGGGCGGCCTTCTCCCACTCCGCTTCGGTGGGCAGCCGCTTGCCCGCCCAGCGCGTGTACGCCTCCGCCTCGTAATACGAAACGTGCACGACCGGCTCGTTCTCCGGGACGCGCTCGCGCACCCCGAAGCGGGTGCGCCACCAGCCGTCCGGTTCGCGGCGCCAGAACCGGGGCGCGGTGATGTCGTGCTCCTGGCGGTACGCCCAGCCGGGCTCGCTCCAGAACCGCTGGTCGTGGTAGCCGCCGGATTCCAGGAACTCGACGTACGCCCCGCACGTGACCGGCGCGGTGTCGAGGACGAACGCGGGCACGTCGACCTCGTGCGCCGGGCGTTCGTTGTCCAGCGCCCACGGTTCGGCGGTGGTGCCCATGGTGAACCGGCCGCCGGGCACGAGGACCTCGGCGGGCAGCTTCCGGGCGGGCGCGCGCGGCGGCTCCGGGGCGTGCAGCACCGGTTCGCCCTTGCGCAGCTGGTGGGTGGCCAGCATGGTCTCGTCGTGCTGCTGTTCGTGCTGGGTGATCATGCCGAACGCGAACGCGCTCTCGGTGAGCCGCCGCCCCTCCATCGGGGCGGTTTCCAAGACGTCGAACGCCTTTTCGCGGACTTCCCGCACATACGCCCGGGCCTCGGCCGGGCCGAGCAGCGGCAGCGCCGGACGGTCCGCGCGGGCGTGCTGGAAGGCGTCGTAAAGGTCGTCGATGTCCGGCCGCAGCGGCTCCCGGCCGCCGACGTCGCGGACCAGCCACAGTTCTTCCTGGCTGCCGATGTGCGCGAGGTCCCACACGAGCGGCGACATCAGTTTCGAATGCTGCCGCACGAGGTCTTCGTCGTCGACCGCGTCGGTGAGGGCCACGCTGCGCTCGCGCGCCCGGGTGAGGGCGGCGGCCGCGTGCGCCCGCAGGTCTTGCGGGCTCAGCTCCAGCAACGGGTTCTGTTCGGGGATGGTGCTCATGGCTCCTGACTCCTCGAGTCCGGTTCGCCGGGCTCCCGGCCCGGCGGTGTGCTCGGTCCTGCTTGCCGGTCCTGGCGCGGCACTCCGGCGGCCCGCGCCCGCAGCCCGGCGGCCAGCCCGGCGACGGTGCCGTCGGGAAGGCCCGTGGCGGGCAGCTCGGCGATGCCCAGCTCCACCAGCTCCCTGGCGACCGCCGCCAGCCGCGCGTCGGCCGTCCCGCACCGGGCGGCGTCGCCCCAGCGGCCCGCCGCGGGCGCGCACACCTCGCGCACTTTGTCCACAGTGGACTTATTCGCCAGCAGCGCGGCGACCAGCGCCACCGGCGGCAGCCATTCCCCCGGCGGCTGCCCGTCCAGGTACCTCAGCTCCAGGTAGCCCTGCGGCCGCACCGGGGTGAACATCGTGGTGAGGTGGTAGTCGAGGTCCGCGGCCGTCGGGCGGCGCAGCACGGCGGCCGCGCCCCGGCCGCCGATCCATTCGGCGAAGGTCAGCCCCTCCGGCGCGTCCCACGGCCGTTCGCCGCGCGGGAACACCATCAGCGGCGTGTCCATCATCCGATGGGCCCATTCGCGCGCCGGGTCTTCCCCGGGCTCGGGCGACTGGGTGCGGACCGGTTCGGTTTCCATCACCGCGAGCCAGCGCGCCGACGCGAATCCGGTGTCGGATCCCGCGTGCACACGGGAATTCGCGAACAGCGCCAGCAACGGCGGACCCATCGCGTGCGCGGCCGCCCAGCGCGCGGCGACCTCGTGCGCTTCGCCCGCGTCGACGCAGATCTGCAGGCCCGCGGTACTGCACATCATGGTGATGCCGCCCGCCCCGATCGGGGCGAACCGGCGTTCCATGGCGGCGTAGCGGGGCGTGCGCAGAACGCGCCGGGGCGGACGGTGCTCGTCGATGCCCGCGGCCCCGAGTTCGAGGCCGCGGCGGGCGAGAAGACCGGTGAGATGAGCGAGATCGGCCTCCACAGCCGCGTGCAGGGCACGCAGCGAGGCCTGCGGCGGAGCGGAGATCTCCACCTGGCACCCGGGTTCCAGGCTCACCGGCGCACCGGCCGAGAGCGGGATCGCGGGACTGTCGGGGCGCAGCGTCCGCGGGGTGTGCGGACCGAGCGCCGTGGCGAGGACATCGGGGTCGAGCGGGCGGGCCGGGTCGCCGGCGTGGTGCACGGTGAACTCCAGTTCCACCCCGAGCAGTCTCGGCGGGCCGTGCTTGAAACACACCGACGCGACGTACTGTTCCCCCTCCGCGCGGTCGGCCAGCACCCGCGCGGTCCGGTTCGCCGCACTTCCGGATCTGTCCGGAAAATCGTGCACTGCAGTCATCTGCCGCCGTCCGCGTCGGGAGGTCCGCCGGGCCGGACCTCGTCGCTTCGCGACGCTACACGCGGGGTCTGACAAAAACAGGGCCGCGAAGCGCCGGAGGCAATCGATAAGGAACTCGTAATCCAGGGTGACCTGGGAGTTCGCCGAACAGGTCACTCTGGCGGGCACTGCTCCATCCGGGGCACCCGGATCGGGGCAGGTCCGGTGCCGCGCCGGCCACGAGGTGCGGAGCGGGGGCCGGATCCCGGTACGGTCGCAGCCCGCGTCCGACGCCGCGGTCAACCCAGCCCGCGGCAAAGCAGGCTCGGTCCCCGGCCCCAGCTCCGCCTCCCTGCGCCGCACCCACCGACTCGCCTCCCTGCGCCGCACCCACCGACTCGCCTCCCTGCGCCGCACCCACCGATTCTCCGTGCGGCGACGGGCGATCGGCACCGTCCGCGGCCGCCTACCCGGCACCCGGCCCGCGGCGCCCGGCTCACGGCAGCGCAGGTTCGGTCCCCAACCCCAGCTCGGCCGCGGCTTCCTGCACGGCCGCCACCACGAGATGCAACGCCGGACGCCGGATCTCCGTGCGGCGATAGGCGATCGACACCGTCCGCAGCAGCGGCGGGGCCAGCGCGACGACGTCGATCCCCGGCGGGCGCAGCAGCCGCAGGCCCAGATCGGACACCAGGGTCACGCCCAGCCCGGCGCCCACCATCGCCATCGCGGTCGACTGTTCCTCGACCTCGTGATTGATTTTCGGCTGGAAACCGTGCCGCTGGCAGGCAATCCGGATCGCGCGGCCGAAATGGGACTTAGCGCTCGCCAGGATCCACGGATGCTCGGCGAGCGCGTCGAGCGGCACCGTGGCCGACGGCAACGCGCCCGCCGGGACCGCCGCGTGCAGCCGTTCCACCGCCACGACCGCGCGCTCCAGCCCGTCGCTCCACTCCATCGGGGCATCCGAGTAGTCGATGACGAACGACAGGTCCAGCGTGCCGTCCCGCACCGCGTCCGCGGTCGCCTCCGGGGCCAGTTCCTTCGTCCGCACCTGGATTCCCGGGTAGTCCGCGGCCAGCGCGGTGAGCGCGGTCGGCAGCAGGCCGGACGCCACCGACGCCCACACTCCGGCCGTGAGCCGCGCGGACATCGAGCCCTGCGCTTCCTCCAGCGCGAGCGTCGCGCGCTCGACCGAGCCCAGGATCTCCTCGGCGTGCTCGGTGAGCAGAATGCCGAGTTCGGTCAGCTGGACCCGCCTGCCGAGCCGTTCGAACAGTTTCGCTCCGACGTCGCGTTCCAGCTGCGCGAGTTGCTGGGATACCGCCGAAGCGGTGTAATGCAACGCCGCCGCGGCCGCGGTGACCGTCCCCCTGCGGTGCAGCTCGCGGAGCATCCTCAAGCGGTGCAACGAAAGCTCCATGTACGAACCCTAAACAACTTCGTCCAGATTCGGTAAATAGACGCGCGCCCCGCAGTGGCCGCACCCTCGGAAGCAGGCGGCGAAGCGCGCTGCCAAGGACTTGAGGAGGTGAGTGGCTCGATGGACCCGCGGATCGCCGAACCGCTGATGAAGCTCACGTGGACCGACCCGGTCACGGGCGCGCACGGCTACCTGGTCGTGCACAGCCTGGTCTCCGGCGTCGCCACCGGCGGCACGCGCATGCGCGCCGGCTGCACCGTCGACGAGGTGGCCGACCTCGCGCGCGGCATGGCGAACAAGACGGCCGCGTTCAACCTCCCGGTCGGCGGCGCGAAGGGCGGCATCGACTTCGACCCCAAGGACCCGCGCGCGACCGGCGTGCTCACCCGCTTCTGCGAGTTCCTGCGGCCGTGGCTGGACGCCAGCTGGGTGACCGCCGAGGACCTGGGCGTGCCGCAGCACCTCATCGACGAGGTTTTCGCGACGCTCGGGCTGGAGCAGTCGTACCACGCCGCGATCCGCCGGTCGGCCGATCCGGCGCGCACGCTCCGGCGGGTCCAGGCCGGGCTCAACGCGCCGGTTCCCGGCGGGCAGCTGCTCGGGGACGTGATCGGCGGGTACGGGGTGGCGCAGGCCTGCCTGGGGGCGGCCAACACGTGGGGCTGGGCCGTTCCCGGGACGACTGTCGCCGTCCAGGGGATCGGCACGATGGGCGGCGGCGCGGCCTGGTACCTGCACGAGGCGGGGATGAAGGTCGTTGCCGTCGCGGATGCCGCCGGGACGTTGTACGACCCGGAGGGGTTGGACGTGCCCGCGTTGCTGGAGTTGCGGGACCGCTTCGGGGAGGTCGACCGGGGACGGCTGCCGGAAGGGGTCCAGTCGTTGCCGCGGGAGGCGGTGCTGGCCGCGGACGCGGATATTCTCGTTCCGGCGGCTATTTCTTATGCGCTGCGGGTGGACAACGAGAATCTCGTCAAGGCGAAGGTGGTCGTGGAGGCGGCTAACGCCGCTACGACTCCGGAGGCCGAGGCGGCGTTGTCGGCTCGCGGGGTCGCGGTGATCCCGGACTTCATCGCCAATGCCGGGGCCGCGGCTTGGGCTTGGTGGTTGCTGCTCGGGGAGGTCGGGGCGGATCCGGCGGATTCGTTCCTGCGGTTGCGGACGGAGATGCAGGCGAAGGTGGCGTTGGTGCTCGCGGAGTGGCATCTGGATCGGGTTCCGCCTCGGGTCACTGCTTTGCGGCAGGCTGAGGTGGTTCGGGCGGATCGGAATGCCGAAGCGTCGAGTCCGGTGGGGGCGCCCGCGTTGATGATTCCCTGATCGGCTCTTCGCCTGGGCCGGCTGTGGTGTGTGAGGGGAACCCTGAGGGAATCAGATTCCCTCAGGGTTCCCCTCACGCACGGGTGGCGAATTTGTCGGTTGCGGAGATCAGGGCGTTTTCCATGGAGGGGACGGCGGTGGTGTGGCCCGCGCCGCCCACCAGGATCAGGTCCGCGTCCGGGATAGCGCGTTCCAGCAGCCAGGGGGTGCCGACCAGGTTGCCCAGGTCCAGGATGCCTTGTACCAGGACTACCGGGATTCCGGCCAGTTTGCCCGCGTCGCGGAGGATTCCGCCGTCTTCCAGGAAGCAGCCTTGGGAGAAGTAATGCGTGACCAGGCGGGCGAAGCCCGGGCGGAAGCGGGGGGCTTCGAATTTCGGGGAGGGCGGGACGCCGGGGAGCATGGCGGATTCCCAAGCGCACCAACCCTGCGCGGCCGGCTCGTGAACAGCCGGGTCCGGGTTCGTGAGCAGGCGGTAGTAGGCCGCTGACAGGTCGCCGGTTCGTTCGTTTTCCGGTACGCCTTCGCGGAAACGGGCGTAGGCCTCCGGGAACAGTTCGCCCAGGCCGCCGGTCAGCTGGCCGATTTCGATCCGGCGGTCGGTGGCCAGGCCCATCATGACGATTTCCGTCACTCGTTCGGGATGCCGTTCCGCGTAGGCCAGGCCCAGTACGCAGCCCCAGGATCCGCCGAAGAGCTGCCAGCGGTTGATTCCCAGGGTTTCCCGCAGCAGCTCCAGGTCGGCGATCAGGTGGCCGGCGGTGTTCGCCTTCAGTGCTGCGACGGTGTCGCCCGCGTGCGGGGTGCTGCGGCCGCAGCCGCGTTGGTCCAGCAGGACGATCCGGTACTTGTCCGGGTCGAAGAATCGGCGCATGCCTTCGCCGCAGCCGGTTCCCGGGCCGCCGTGGAGGACGGCCACGGGTTTGCCTCCGGGGTTGCCGCAGGTTTCCCAGTACACCTGGTGGCCGTCGCCGACGTCCAGCAAGCCGCTGTCGTACGGTTCGATCTCCGGATAGCGCACCGAGCGTCCCCTCAGGTCAGGGTGCGCTCCAGAACCCGCAGCGCACCGCACAGTTCAGCCGGGCCGGCCGGCCCGATCCGGATTTCCGCGTCCGGCCCGGCCCCGACGGTGTAGCTCAGGTACCGGCCCCAGTCCGTGTCCGCGTAATGCAGAGGTTCTTCCAGCCGGACGTACCGGCCGACATCGTCGCGTCGTCCCGCGTACAGCTCTCCGCTTCCGTGCACCGGACGCTGCACCAGGGTTAACACGTCCGACAGCACCGGGTCCAACGGAAAAGCGTCCTCGCCGCGCCGGGCGGCTTCGGTCAGGTCCGCGACGCGCACGCTGCGCACGTGCCCGCCGCCCGGCCCCACCGCGGGCAACTGCTCCACGAGCGTTTCCAGCACGCGCTCCCGGTCGATCTCCTGGACGCCGACGTGTTCGCCGTCCGACACCGCGAGCACTGCCTGCAATCCGCTCGCCGCGGCGAGCACGCCGTACGTGCGGTCGCCGGTCGCGACCCAGCCGTAGTACTCGACCACCGGGCGCACGAGCAGCGGCAGCCAGTCGAGGAAGTCCACGGTGGCCCGGCCGCGTGCGTCGACCAGTCCGGCCAGCGCCAGCGCGTCGTCCACCCGCTTGGCCGCTTCGTCGCGCTCGGTTTCCGACAGCCACGCCGGATCCGGCCGCAGCGTCACGTGCAACCGGCCCACCTGCTCGCGTTCGGCCAGCGCCGCGAGCGCTTCGACCGGGACATCCACCCGGCCCGCCGGATCGGCCACCGGCTACTCCTCCTCGTCGCCGAGAACCGGCTGGGTCGCCGAACCGTCCGCCCCGAACGTGCCCTCCGGATCGGATTCGAGGAGGTACTCCGGCCGCCAGTGCAGGCCGTCGCCGGGGCCGCCCGGTGCGACGGGAGCGCCGCCGGCCGCCGGGGCCGAGCCGCGCTGAGACGGTTCGCTCACCGAAGCGGGCAGCACCGCGGCGCCGGGGCCGCTCCGGTCGTGGCTCGCGGCGGTTTGCGTGGCCGTACTGTCCGAAGTGGTCCGGCGGACAGCGGCGCCGTCGGGGACGATCGGGCCGTATTGCTTCGGCAGCACGCGTTTGGTGTTCGCGGTGACGCCGTGGTACTGCTCCATCACCCGGACATTGTTCTCGTTCGCGCCGTGGAACCGGTCGATGCCGTCCTGAAAGGACGCCGGCGCGGCCGGCGCGGGCAGCACCGCCTGCAACGGCCCGGCCCACGGCTGCGGCCGCTCCGGGCGGGGCGGCACGTCGACGACCGCGTGCCGGGAACTTTCGAAGCTGCTGGCCTGGGTGTCCATCGACGCGCTGGTGAGGTCGAGCGGATCGGCGGACTCCCGGAACCCGGCCTCGACCGGTCCCGCGCCCGCCTTCGCGGCGTCCGCCGAGTCGCCGGTCCACGAGCGCGCCATCCGCTCCTGAAGGTCTTTCACGCTCTGCGCGCGTTCCAGGTAGGCCGCTGAAAGCTCCTGGACTTTCGCCGCGGCAGCACGCAAACCGGACGTGTCGCCGCCGCGGAAGTTGTCGAAGATCTGCTTGCCGTCCACCTGGTTCCCTTCGTGCGCAGCCGGGTCGTTCGCTTACCGGCCGCGACCGAGGTCGGCGCCTGCCCGGTCCGCCTCGGCGGTCCGGTCCCGCGCGGTGCGCAGCTTGTCGAGGTACCCGGCGGCGTACCGGCGCAGCGCCTCGTTCTGGTCGCGCAGCGTGCGCAGGGAGTCCGCCCCGGCGGCGGCGTACTCCGCGCTCGCCGGGTCCGCGCCGGGGGCGGCGAAGACCGCGAGGATCTCGTCGATCGCGCGGCCGTCGGCGGCGATCTTCCCGAGCTGGTCCTCCCACAACCGGATGACCGCGGTCAGCTCCGCCGCGTCCATGGCGAAACCGCCGCGCGCAGGGCCCGACTCGCCGATGACCAAGGCCGCTCCCTTTTCCGGTGCTCACGTCGTGATGTGCACAGCGTAGTCAACCGGCCCGGTCGTGTCAGCCGAGAACCCGCCGGTGTGACGGCGCACATCCGTTCCGCCGTCACGTCACAGTACGTACGTACGGATTGCGAGAACCCGGTCCTCGATGTCAGGATTTCAGGATGCCACGGGTCAGCCAGGATCACCTCGACGCACGCCGCCGGCAGATCCTCGACGGCTCGCGCGTGTGTTTCGCACGCTACGGCTACGAGGGTGCCACGGTCCGCCGTCTGGAAGAAGCCACCGGATTGTCGCGCGGAGCGATCTTCCACCACTTCCGCGACAAGGAATCGCTCTTCCTCGCCCTCGCCGAGGACGACGCGGTGCGGATGGCCGACGTCGTCGCCGAACAGGGCCTGGTCCAGGTCATGCGCGATCTGCTGGCCGGGAACAGCGAACACCCGGCGGACTGGCTCGGCACCCGGCTGGAGGTGTCGCGGCGGCTGCGCACCGACCCGGAGTTCCGCGGCCGGTGGGCGGAACGCTCGCAGCAGCTGACCGAGGCCACCCGCGACCGCCTCGAATGGCAGCGCAAGGCCGGCAACCTGCGCGACGACGTCGACGTCAGCGTGCTGACCGCGTTCCTGGAACTGGTGCTGGAAGGGCTCGTGTCGCACCTCGCGATGGGCCTTCCCGGCGACGACCTCGGCCCGGTGCTGGACCTGGTCGAGGAGACCGTGCGGCGGCACCGGCCGGGCGCGCGCAGCTAGGGTTCCCGCGCGATCAGCCGGGTTCGTGGTCACTGTGCATCTCCTCGCCGCCCCACGGCAGCGCACTGGACGTGTTCGACGCCGCCGGTCCCGGCGACTGGGCCCGCGGCACGCCGTGCACCGGCTGGCCAATACACGATCTGGTGAACCATCTGGCCGTCGAGCAGCTCTGGGCGCCGCATCTGCTCGCCGGGGCGACCCTCGACGAGGTCGGCACCCGCTACGACGGCGATGTCCTCGGCGACGACCCGCTCTCGGGGTGGGAGAAGGCGTTCGCCGCCGCCCGCGAAGCGTGGCTCTCCCCCGGCGCGCTGCGCGGCACCGTGCACGTCTCGTTCGGGCTGGTGCCCGCCGAGGAATACGGCTGGCAGATGACGCTCGACCTCGCCGTCCACGGCTGGGACCTCGCCACCGCGCTCGGCCGCCCGAACCCGGTCCCGGACAGCCTCGCCCGGCGGCTGCTCGACGTGCTGCGCCCGATGATCGACGACTGGCAGGGGCTCGGGCTGTTCGACCCGCCGGTCGCGGTCGGCCGCAGTGCACGACCGGCTCGTGGCCTTGCTGGGCAGACGGCCGCGCTGAACCACCACAGTGGACCGATGCCCGGGCCGCGTGGCTCGCGCTGATGTTCGGTTCCCCTCACGAACATTCACACGTGCTCGACGGCGGCCTGGGGCAGCTTCGCGCACCGCGCCTGCGGAGGTTCTCGCCCTGCCGTGGCGGGCTCGCGCGCTGGCGAGGGAGAGAAGCCGCCCGGCGTGTCTCGTCGGCTGGTGCTCCGCATAGCCCTGGCAGACACCGCTCCCGCGAACCCTCCGCACCGCGCTGCTCAGGAAACCTCGATGCGGCGTTGGGCGGGGGCGCACGTCCGCGGCCGGGATGCCGCTGGCGGAAGCGCGGTTCCCGCCGCGGCGGGAGCGGAAACGCGCGCCGGGTTCGCGTCCTGTCGCCGCACGGCTGTCCGGACCCGGTACGATTGTCGGCATCTTCGCACTACAAACCCGCTATGCCGAGGAGTGACTTCCATCCGTGCGCGCTGCGCCATCGCCCGGTGACAGTACCGGGCCGGGTCCGCATCGACCCGGCTTCCCGCCCGCCGTCGGTTCCGCCGTCCCGGACGGTGCGCTGTGATCCACGTCCTGCTTTCCGTGCTCGGCGTGCTGCTCTTCCTGCTTCTCACGATCGGCACCGGCCTCGCCGTGGCCGCCGAGTTCTCGCTCACCGCGCTCGAACGAAGCACGGTCGACGCGGATGTCCGCCAGGTCGGTGACAAGCGTTCGCGCACCGTCCAGAAGGCGCACCGCACGCTGAGTTTCCAGCTCTCCGGCGCGCAGGTCGCGATCACGCTCACCACGCTGATCACCGGTTTCCTCGCCGAACCGCTCATCGGCGACCTGGTCCGCCCGCTGCTCGACGCCACGGGCCTGCCCGCTTCGGCGGCGTCCGGGGTGGCGGTGGCGGTCGCGCTCGTGCTGGCCACGTTCCTGTCGATGATCCTCGGCGAGATGGTGCCGAAGAACATCGCGATCGCCCGGCCGCTGCCGACCGCGCGCGCGGTTTCCGGCTACCACGCCCGGTTCTCCGCGCTGTTCCGCTGGCTCATCACGCTGATGAACAACAGCGCCAACTTCCTCGTCCGCAAGTTCGGCATCGAGCCGCAGGAGGAGCTTCGTTCGGCGCGGTCGCCGCAGGAGCTGGGCTCGATCGTCCGCTCCAGCGCGGAAAGCGGGAAGCTCGACACGTCCACCGCGGAGCTGCTGGACCGCTCGCTGCGCTTCGGCGACCGCACCGCGGACGAGCTGATGACCCCGCGCGTGCAGGTCGAATCGCTCACCGTGGACGACACGATCGACGACTTGATCGACATCTCCCGGCGCACCGGGTTCTCGCGGTTCCCGGTCTACACCGAGGATCTCGACGACGTCCAGGGCGCGGTGCACGTCAAGCAGGCCTTCGCCGTGCCGGCCGCCGACCGGGCGACCACGCGGATCCGTTCGGCGATGCGGCCGGTGCCGACCGTGCCGGAATCGCTGCCCGGCGACGACCTGCTGAACCGGCTGCGCGATTCGCGCTACCAGCTCGCGATCGTGGTCGACGAGTACGGCGGCACCGCCGGGCTGGTCACGCTGGAGGACGTGGTCGAGGAGATCATCGGCGACGTCCGCGACGAGCACGACGACCGCGAGGCCCCGGCCGCGCAGCAGCTCGGCGCGGACCGCTGGCTCGTGTCCGGGCAGCTGCGCGCGGACGAGGTCCGCGACATCACCGGCTTCCGGATGCCCGAGGGCGACTACGAAACGATCGCCGGGCTGATCCTGGAGCGGCTCGGCGCCATCCCGGCCGAGGGCGACGCCGTCGAGGTCGACGGCTGGCGGCTCGCGGTCACCAGCATGGACCGGCACCGCGTCGCCGAGGTCCAGGTGCGCCCGGCCGAAAGCGGGGTGACCGCGTGAGCGACTGGCTGAACATCGCCCTCGTCGTCGTCCTGCTGCTGGCCAACGCGTTCTTCGTCGGCGCGGAGTTCACCCTGATCTCCTCGCGCCGCGACCGGCTGGAAGCGTTGCTGGAGCAGGGAAAGACGCGCGCGCAGATCGTCATCAACGCGAGCAAGCACGTTTCGCAGATGCTCGCCGGGGCGCAGCTGGGGATCACCATCTGCTCGCTGCTGCTCGGCCGCTTGGGCGAGCCCGCGGTCGCGCACCGGCTGTCCGGGTTCTTCGACCTGCTCGGCCTGCCCGACCAGCTGCTGCACCCGATCTCGTTCGCGATCGCGCTGGCGTTCATCACCATGCTGCACGTGCTGATCGGCGAGATGGTGCCGAAGAACCTCGCCATCGCCGAACCGGAGCGGCTGGCGCTGTGGCTCGTGCCGGTGCACGTGGCGTGGGTGAAGGTGGCGAACCCGGTCATCGCGTTCCTCAACTTCGTCGCGAACTCCTTGCTGCGCCTGATGAAGGTGGAGCCGAAGGACGAACTGGAGACCGCGTACAGCTCCGACGAGCTCGCCGAACTGCTCAGCGAATCGCGGCAGGAAGGGCTGCTCGACCAGTCCGAGCACCGGCGGCTTTCGCAGACGCTGTCGTCGGTCGCCAAGACCGTCGCGGACGTGCTGGTGCCCACCTCGGAACTCACCACGCTCCCCTGCGGGCCGACGCTCGGCGACGTCGAGCGCGCGGTGTCCACCACCGGGTTCTCGCGCTTCCCGGTGTGCACCGACGACGGTTCGCTGACCGGCTACATCCACGTCAAGGACGTCCTCGACCTCGTCGGCCAGGACCCCGCCACGGTGGTGCCGGACGACAAGACGCGGCCGCTCACCGAACTGCGGTCGGACGCACGGCTCGACGTCGCGCTTTCGGCCATGCGCAAGGAAGGCAGCCACCTCGCGCGGGCGCTCGACGCGTCCGGCGCGGCTGTCGGCGTGGTGGCGCTGGAAGACCTCGTCGAGGAATACGTGGGGACCGTGCGCGACGGCACCCACGTGGCGGCATGAGCGCAGCTTGCGAGCGCATCATCGGCGCTCATGCCGCCTCCCGGACGACCAGCGCGAAACTCGTCAAGGAGGCGGCATGAGCGCGGTCGTGCTCGCCGAGGCGGACTGGCAGGCCCGGGAGCGAGCGCACGCCGAGCGGATGCGCGCGTGGACCGGGCCGCACCAGGAACGCCGGGCACGCGGCGAAAAGCACCCGGTCCTGGATTTTCTGTTCACCTACTACTCGCACCGGCCGGGGCATCTCGAACGCTGGCAGCCGGGTCCGGGCGTGGTGCTCGCGGGCGCGTCCGCGCGGCGGTTCCTCGATCGTCCGGCCTACGTCGAGACCGAGGACGGAGTGATGCTCGACCCGGCGGCCTTCACCGGCCGCCGGGCGCGCACCGCCGAGTTCGTGCTGAAGCTGCTGTCGGCCACGGCGTCGCGAGCGCCGCGGCTGAGCTGCTTCGGGCTGCACGAATGGGCCATGGTCTACCGCGAGCCCGCGGACTCGGTGCGGCACGCGCAGGTCCCGCTGCGGCTCGGCTCGGCCGGGACCGACCAGGTAGTGGAATCGATGGACATCCGCTGCGGGCATTACGACGCGTTCCGGTTCTTCACCGGCCCGGCGCGGCCGCGCAACACGCTGGAGCCGACCCGGGAATCGCAGGTCGCGCTGGAGCAGCCGGGCTGCCTGCACGCGAACATGGATCTTTTCAAATGGGCTTACAAGCTCGATCCGTTCGTGCCCGCCGAGCTGGTCGGCGACTGTTTCGCGCTCGCCGCGGACGTCCGTGAACTGGACATGCGGGCCAGCCCGTACGATCTAGCGGACTACGGCTACCGGCCGGTGCCGATCGAGACCGCCGAAGGGCGGGCCAGCTACGCCCGCGCCCAGGCCGGATTCGCCGAGCGGGCCGCGCCGCTGCGGGCCCGCCTGATCGGCCTCTGCCGCGGTCTTCTCGCCGACCCGGCCCAGCCGCCGGACCCCGTGCCGGGGTCGCCCGCCCGCGGAGCTGACAACTCTGCGTAACGGTATTCACCGCAGGTCGCTGGCCTGATAGAGTGATAACGGTTCGATTGCATAACTGAGCGTGTTGTGCATGTCACGAAAGGACAACGATGGGGCGTCACAGCCTGCCCGAGGAGCCGGTGCCGCACCCTCTCGACCCGCCGAAGCGGCCCGCCGGCCGCAGCGAGACGACCGGATCGCACCGGATCGTCGCCAAGAAGGCGCCTCGCAGGCGGATCGCGAAGTGGCCTCTTGTGGCCGTCGGGCTCGTGGTGCTGGCCACGCTCGGCGTGGTCGGCTGGAACTGGGCCGACAGCGTGCTCAACAACCGCGCCGAGGCGCAGGCCGCCAGCTGCAACGGCGGCCGCACCGACGTCCGGATCGTGGTGACCCCGCAGGTCGCCAAGCCGGTCGAAGCGGCGGCGGCGCGCTGGAACCAGGACCTGACCCAGGTGCACGGCAGCTGCGTGCACGTGGCCGTGCAGAGCAAGCCCGCCTCCGCCGTGCTGAACGCGCTCACCGGCAAGTCCTCGCTCGCCACGATCGGCGGCCTGCCCGACGGCTGGATCCCCGAATCGTCGTACTGGGTCGGTCAGCTCTCGAAGGCCAACCCGGACGTCATCGGCTCCCCCGCGATGCCGATCGGCTCCGGGCCGCCCGCGGACTACCCGTTCGTCGGCCTGTCCGGCACGTCGATCGACGAGGTCCAGCAGCGCGGCACGCAGAGCTTCCGGGCGTTCCTCAAGGAACCGGCCCAGCTGGCGGACTTCGCGGCGGCGGGGATTCGCGCTTCCTGATCCCCGGCACGTCAGCACCGCCTCCGGCCCCGGTCGGGCTGGGGCGGTCCGGGGGCGCGGGCGGCCACCTGCCGACCGCGCTGCCCTGCGCCAGCGCGCCCGCCGTGGGGCTCGCAGGCGCCGCCGCTCAGGAGTCGAGTTCGGCCAGCGCCAGCAGGTCGTCCTCGGCCAGTTCGAAGTCGAACACGTCCGCGTTCTCCCGGATCCGCGACGGGGTCGCCGACTTCGGGATCGCGATGATCCCCAGCTGCAGATGCCAGCGCAGCACCAGCTGGGCGGGCGTCTTCCCGTACTTCGCCGCCAGCGCGGTGATCACCCGGTCGTTCAGGTTCCGGCCCCGGGCCAGCGGGCTCCAGGCCTCGGTCGCGATGCCGTGCTCGGCGTGGAAGGCGCGCAGCGGGGCCTGCTGCTGCCACGGGTGCAGTTCGACCTGGTTGACCACCGGCACGACGTCGGTCTCGTCGAGCAGGCGGCGCAGGTGGTCGACGCCGAAGTTCGACACGCCGATCGCCCGGACGCGGCCCTCGTTGAGCAGCAGTTCCAGCGCGCGCCAGGTCTCGACGTACCGGTCCAGCTCCGGTTTCGGCCAGTGGATCAGGTACAGGTCGACCGGACCGAGGCCTAACGCCTCCGCGCTGCGGTCGAACGCGCGCAGGGTGTTGTCGTAGCCGTGGTCGGTGTTCCAGACCTTCGTGGTCACGAAGACGTCCTCGCGCGGCAGCCCGGACTCCCGCACCGCGGCGCCGACCTCGGCTTCGTTGCCGTACATCGCGGCGGTGTCGATGCTGCGGTACCCGGCTTCGAGCGCCGTCGCGACGACCTTCGCGACCTGGTCGGGCCGGACCTGGTACATGCCGAGTCCGAGCTGCGGAATGGGGACCGAATTGTTCAGCGTGAGCAGGGGCGGCACAGCCATGCGGCGATCCTCACTGCGGTGTTCTCGGGGACAGCTCTCCTGGGGAACACCGCAGATCTTGCCACTGCCGGCCCGCCGCCGCTTCCGGCCCCTGCCGCAGTCCGCTGCCCGGACGTCCGTGAAGGGCCACTGAGGGAATCAGATTCCTTCGAGGAGTCCTTCACCGACCCGCACCGCCGCCGTGACCCGGGTGGCTCGCTCGGCGACCTCGTCGGGCTCCGCGGCGAGCAGGGCGCCGTGCCGGGCCTCGACCGCGACTCGCGCGGTCATCGCTGACGAACGCGCCATTTCCGCCGCCGCGGAAACGTCCGCCAGGGCAGCGGAGTCCACAGTGGACAGCAGGCGTTCCGCCACCCCGACCACCTCCCCCGCGGCGGCGACCACGTCCGCGGCGGGCTGGGCGCGGTCGGGCACGTCGTGCGTGACGGCGTGGGCGTCGATCTCCGCCAGCCGCAACGCATGCCGGGTCAGGTGGTCCGCTTCGGCGTCGCCGCCGGCGGCCCGGCTCAGCAGTGCCGCCGCTTGGGCGAGGGCGAGCGCCGCGACCGTCGCCCCGGCCGGAGCCGGGATCGCGGGGCGGGCGAGGGTGTTCAGGAAGTCGCTCACGATCTGGTCCCGCATGGCTGGTTTCCTTCCGCTCAGCGCCGGATGCGCTCCATCCCGGGGTCGACCAGCGGTTCCGCGGCCACAGTCGCGGCGACCCGCCGTCCGAAATACTCGATTTCCACCTGGTCGCCGATCTCCACCGAGCCGGGCAGCCAGGCGTACGCGATGGGGCGGCCGATCGTGTATCCGTAGGCCGCGCTCGTGACGTAACCCGCCGCGGCGCCGTCCACGAACACCGGTTCCTTGCCCAGCACGACAGTCCGGCCGTCGTCCACGGTGAGGCAGCGCAGCCGCCGGGCCGAGGCCTCTTCGCTGCGGCCCTCGATGGCGGCCCGCCCGGCGAACTCGCCCTTCGCCGGGCGCACCGCGAACCCGACCCCGGCCTCGTACGGATCGTGCTCGGTGGTCATGTCGGTCCCCCACAGCCGGTAGCCCTTCTCCAGCCGGAGGCTGTTGAACGCGCCGCGCCCGGCCGCGATGACGCCCAGTGGCTGCCCGGCGCGCCACAGCGCGTCCCACAGGCGCTGGCCGTTGTCCGCGGAGGTGTAGATCTCCCAGCCGAGTTCGCCCACATAGGACAGTCGCAGGATGGTCGCCGGCACCCCGGCGATCCGCGCCCGGCGGCCGCGGAAGTACTTGAGCCCGGTGTGCGAAAGGTCTTCCGCCGACAGCGGTTGCACCAGGTCGCGGGCGAGCGGGCCCCACACGCCGACGCAGCAGGTGCCGCCGGTGGTGTCCACCACCCGGACGCCTTCCGGGGCACGGCCGCACAGGTAGGCGACGTCGATATTGCCGTTGACGCCGACCTGGAACAGCTCCGGTTCCAGCCGCGCCACGGTGATGTCGCTGCGGACGCCGCCCGCGTCGTCGAGCATCAGCGTGTACGTCACCGAGCCGACCGACTTCGCCAGCTGGTTCGTCGTGAGCCCTTGCAGGAACTCCAGCGAACCCGGCCCGCTGACCTCGACGCGCTTCAGCGGCGTCATGTCGTACATCGCGACCCGGTTGCGGGTGTGCCAGGCCTCGGCCGCCACGATCGGCGAGTGGAACTGCCCGGCCCAGGCGTCGCGCGCGGGCGGGAGGAAGTCGTGCGGCAGGTCCTTCAGCCGGGCCGCGTTGGCCTCGAACCAGTGCGGCCGTTCCCAGCCGCCCGCCTCCAGGAACACCGCGCCCAGCTCGCGCTGCCGGGCGTGGAACGGGCTGACTCGCAGGTCTCGCGGGGAAAGCCGGGGCTGCAACGGGTGCAGGACGTCGTAGATCTCCACGAAGTTCCGCTGCGCGGTTTCGCGGATGTACTCGGGAGCCAGCTGGACGTCCTCGAACCGGTGCACGTCCAGTTCGTGCAGGTCGGTTTCCGAGCGACCGTCCACAATAGACTCCGCGACGGCCTTCGCGATGCCAGCGGAATGCGTGACCCAGATGGCCTCGGCGATCCAGAATCCGCGCACGTCGCTCGATTCGCCCACGAGCGAGCCGCCGTCCGGGGTGAAGGAGAAGATGCCGTTGAAGCCCTCCTCCGCCTTCGTCCGGCCCAGCGCGGGCAGCAGGAGCTTGCTTTCCTCCCACGACGGCGCGAAATCTTCCTCGGTGAACGGCAGCATCGACGGCATCGCGGACGCGGTGATCTCGCCGGGCTCGGCGAACTTGTCCACCGGCATCGGGCGGTGCGCGTAGGAGCCGATGCCGAGCCGGTCGCCGTGCTGGCGGAAGTACAGGTCCTGGTCCTGATGGCGCAGGATCGGCAGCGCCGGGCACACCGGGTCTGCCCCGGCCAGTTCGGCGAGCTGGCCGGTCTTCGCGTATTGGTGGGCCAGCGGCAGCAGCGGGACGGTCAGGCCGGCCATCTCGCCGATCTCCCGGCCCCAGAATCCGGCGCAGGACACCACGATGTCCGCCGGGACCGCCCCGGCATGAGTCTCGACGCCGGTGACGTGCCCGTTCGCCTGCTCGATGCCGGTCACGCGGGTCGAGCCGACGAACCGTGCGCCGCGCGAGGAAGCCCGTTTGATCAGCTCGTCCACCGCGCGCGAGGCGACGGCGAGCCCATCGGACGGGACGTACAGCGCGCCGAAGATCTGGTTGCGGTCGAGCATCGGCCAGCGGCGCACGCATTCGTCCGGGTCGATCAGCCGCGCCTCGACGCCCCACGACGTCGCCCAGCCGTGCTTGCGTTTCAGGTCCTCCCAGCGTGCCGGGGTGCTCGCCACCTCCATGCCGCCGACCTGCTCGAAACAGCCGAGGTCGAGCAGTTTGCGGACGGTGTAGCCGGCGAATTCGGTCATCGCCTTGGACGGGTTGGTCTGGAACACCAGCCCCGGCGCGTGCGAGGTCGAACCGCCGGTCAGCGGCAGCGGGCCCTGGTCGAGCACGGTGACGTCGGTCCAGCCGCGCAGCGTCAGCTCGTCGGCGAGGTTCGCGCCCACGATTCCGGCGCCGATGATCACGACACGGGTCATGAGAACTCCCTGGGATAGGTCAGCGGAAGACGACGGTCCGGGTGCCGTTGAGGAGAACGCGCCGTTCGCAGTGCCAGCGCACCGCGCGGGAGAGCGCGAGGGCTTCCGCGTCGCGGCCGACGGTCGCGAGCGCGCGCGGCGAGTGCGAGTGGTCGACCCGCTGCACCTCTTGTTCGATGATCGGGCCTTCGTCGAGTTCGGGGGTCACGTAGTGCGCGGTCGCGCCGACGTACTTGACGCCCCGGTCGTAAGCCTGCGCGTACGGTTTCGCGCCCTTGAAGCCGGGCAGGAACGAGTGGTGGATGTTGATAGCGCGGCCCTGGAGTTTCTGGCACAGCTCGTCCGAGAGGACCTGCATGTAGCGGGCCAGCACGACGAGGTCGATGGCGTGTTCCCGTACCAGGTCGAGCAGGCGCTGTTCGGCTTCCGGCTTGGTCGCCGGGGTCACCGGGATGTGCACGAACGGCAGACCGGCGGCTTCGGCCATCGGGCGCAGGTCCTCGTGGTTGGACGCCACGAGCGCGATTTCCGCGCCGAGCGCGCCCGCGCGCCAGCGGAAGAGGAGGTCGTTGAGGCAGTGCCCGGCCTTCGACACCATAACCAGCAGCCGGTCCGGGGTGCGGTCGGAGAACCGGTACCGCATGGCGTAGTCGCGGGCGACGACGTCGAACTCGCGGGTGAGATCGTCCACAGCGGACCGTCCGGCGCAGGTGAATTCGGTGCGCAGGAACAGTTCCCCGTGCACGTCGTCGTCGAACTGCTGGTGCTCGACGATGTCGCAGCCGTTGCTCACGAGGAACGTCGTCACGGCGTGCACGATCCCGGAGCGCTCCGGGCAGTGCAGGGTCAAGGTGAACTGGGTCAAGACTCCTCCTCTCGGTATTCCAGCGCCGCGTCGGCGAGCCAGGCGGCGAAATAGGGGGCGAACGACTGGCGCACGAGCACGGTGAACTCCGGGTCACGCACGAGCAGGACGATTCCGGTGCGGGCGTACAGCGTCTGGACGCACGTGCCCGGCGGCGCGGCCTTCGGATGGAGGTCGACGGCGCAGCCGTGCGCCAGGACGTCGCGGGCCGCCGGTCCGGCCAGCCGCACGGTGGTGCGCTGCGCGGAGACGTCGGTCACCGCGCCGACGGTGATCGCTTCCCTCAGCGCGTCTTCGGTGCCTGCGGGTGCGCCGAGCACGAGGTACTCGTCCGGCCCCAGCCACAGGACGTCGCCGATGCCGCTGGTAAACCGGCAGGCGTCGGGCAGGGCGGTGCCGAGCACGGCTGCCGCGGCGTCGTGGCCTTCGCGGATGCGGACGTTCAACTGCGAGAGGAACGGGCGTTCTTCGGCGAGCACGGCCGGTGCGCAACTGGAGAGCAGGCCCGCGTGCTCCGCGAGCGGAGACAGGGTCTTAGCCGTCACGGCGGGTCCCCTCCTTGTCGTAGAGCACGGATTCGGTCACCGTCACCGGCACCACCTCGTCGCCGACCGGGACGAACAGGGTCTCCCCGATTCGTTCCCGGCCGGAGCGGACGAGCGCGAGCGCGAAGGTGCGGTCCAGCACGGCGCTCGGGTAGCTGGAGGTGACGTGGCCGAGCATGCGGACCGGCGGGCGCGGGACGTGCGCGGTTTCGATGATCTGCGCGCCCTCCGGCAGCAACACCGTCGGATCGACCGGCAGCAGGCCGACGAACTGTTTCCGGTCCGGGCGCAGGTTTTCCGCCCGCGAGAAGGACCGTTTGCCGAGGAAGCCGGCTTTCTTCTTGGACACCGCCCAGCTCATGCCGAGGTCCTGCGGGGTGACCGTGCCGTCGGTGTCCTGGCCGATGATCGGGTAGCCCTTCTCCGCGCGCAGGACGTGCATCGTCTCGGTTCCGTACGGCGTGATTCCCCGCGACGCCAACGCTTCCCAGAGCGCGAGTCCGTACCAGGAGGGCACGTTGATCTCGTACGCCAGCTCGCCGGAGAAGCTGATCCGGCACACTCGCGCGGCGATTCCGGCGACGTCGGCGTCGCGCCAGGCCATGAAGCCGAAGGCCTCGTTGCTGACGTCCAGCTCCGGCGCGAGCCCGGCCAGGATCTCGCGCGAACGCGGGCCGACGAGCGCGACGGTGGCCCAGTGCTCGGTGACCGAGGTGGCGAACACGCGCAGGTGCGGCCATTCGGTTTGCAGCCACTCCTCCATCCAGTCCAGCACCATCGCGGCGTTGCCGGTGGTCGTGGTGACGAGGAAGCGGTCCTCGGCCACGCGGATGACGGTGCCGTCGTCGATGACCATGCCGTCGACCCCGCACATCACCCCGTAGCGGATCCGGCCGACCTTGAGCGTGCTCATCAGGTTCGTGTAGAGCAGGTCGAGGAATTCGGCGGCGTCCGGGCCTTGGACGTCGATCTTGCCGAGCGTGGAACCGTCCATCATGGCCACGTCGGTACGGGCGGCGAGGCATTCGCGCCGGACAGCGGCGGGCAGGTCCTCCCCCGGCCGCGGGTAGTACCACGGGCGCTTCCACTGGCCGACGTTCTCGAACTCCGCGCCGTGCCCGACGTGCCAGGAGTGCAGTGCGGTGACGCGGACCGGGTCGTGCAGTTCGCCGCGGTTCCGTCCGGCCAGCGCGGCGAAGGCGACCGGGGTGTACGGCGGGCGGTAGGTGGTCGGACGGCGGTCCGCGAGGTCGGCGCCGAGGGCTTCCGCGGTGATCCCGGCGGCGAGCATGCCGGAGGTCTTGCCCTGGTCGTGCGCGGTGCCGATGGTGGTGTAGCGCTTGACGTGCTCCAGCGAGGTGAGTCCCGCGCCGGTCGCGCGGAGGACGTCGGAGACGGTGGCGTCGCGCTGCAGGTCCACGAAGCTGGTGTCCACATCGGACTCCGCGCCGGGGATCTGCCATTCGACGGCGGGGGCGAGTTCGCGCGGCTGTGCGTCGGAGACCGGGAGCGGAATTTCCACCGGTGCTTTCGCCGCGGCGGCGCGGCCTTCTCGCACGCAACCGGCGAAGTCGAGGGTGCCGTTCGCGCTCCCCGCCACCCGCGCGGTCGGGAGGTCGCCGTCCGGGACGTACGCGCCGAGGGCGGGTTCGTAGCGCAGGGCACCGCGCAGCTGGCTGAAGAGGTGGACTGCGGGGGTCCAGCCGCCCGAGACCAGGAGCGTGTCGCACGGGATCAGTTCCCCGGCGACGCGCACGCCGGTGACGCGTTCAGTGCCCTCGGTCCCGGTCACTGCGGTGCCGGTGCGGACTTCGATCCCCCGTTCCGCACAGGCCGCGTTTTCCGGCGCGGTTGGGCGGACGTCGACCACCAGCGGGACCTCGACTCCGGCGTCGGCGAGGTCGATCGCGGTGGCGTAGGCGGAATCGTCCATGGTGAACACCACCGCGCGGCGGCCGGGCACGACACCGTACCGGTGCAGGTAGGTCCGCGCGGCGCTGGCCAGGAAGATGCCGGGGCGGTCGTTGTCCGGGAACACGATCGGACGCTCGTGCGCGCCGGTCGCGAACACGGTCCGCGCCGCGCGGATCCGCCACACTCGCTGCCGGGCCGCACCGGACGTGCGGTTTTGCACGGCGAGGACGAAACCGTCGTCGTAGGCGCCGAACGCGGTGGTCCGGTCGAGCACGTCCACGTCCGGGGTCGCGCGCAGTTCGTCGCCGATCGCACGGGCCCATTCGACGGCGGGTTTGAGGTCCACGTACTCGTTCGAGCCGAGCAGCGAACCGCCGGGCTCGGGCTGGTCGTCCACCAGCACGACCCGGGCTCCGGCTCGCGCCGCCGTGCGAGCCGCGACCAGACCGGCCGGACCGGCACCGACCACGAGTACGTCGCAGTGCAGGTGCTTCGCGTCGTACCGCGCCGGGTCCGGTTCGGCCGCCAACCGGCCCTGGCCGGAGAGGCTGCGCGCGACCAAGCCGTCGTACAGCTCGACGGTGGTCGCGGTCCGCATCGGTTCGGGGAACGGCTTTTCCAGCTGTACCACCGCGTTCGGCTCTTCGACACCGGCCGCCATGATGCCGCGCGGACGGCCGAGCTTGACGCTCCGCGCGACCTGGTGCACGCCGTTGGCGAGCAGCGCGGACGCGAGCGTGTCGCCCGGGTGCCCGGTGAGCTCGCGGCCGTCGAAGGCGAACCGGAGCAGGGTGTCGCGGTCGACGTGGCCGCCGCTGGGGAGGCGGAAGGTCATGGGATCACCGGCCGGGGTTCGTCGAGGCGGTAGACCGCCGCGAGTTCGTGGGTGCGGGTGTCGCGGACGGCGTTGAACCAGCGGCGGCAGCCCGCGCTGTGCGTCCAGCGCTCGGCGAGCGGGCCGCTCGGATTGGCGCGGAAGAAGACGTACTTCGCCCACTCCTCGTCCGACAGCGCCGCCGGGTCCTGGGGGTACGCGACGTGGGCTTGGCCGCCGTAGTGGAATTCGGTCTCCTCGCGGGGACCGCACCAGGGGCAGGGAATCAGCTGCACAGTGGCTCCTAATGGGCGACGGCGGCGGCGCCGTGCTCGTCGACGAGCGCGCCGGTGGTGAACCGGTCCAGGGTGAACGGTTCGGCGTACGGATGCGGCTTGCCCTTCGCGACGGTGTGCGCGAAGCAGTCGCCGACACCCGGCGTGGCCTTGAACCCGCCGGTCCCCCAGCCGCAGTTGAGGTACAGGTTCTCCACCGGGGTCAGCCCGACGATCGGCGACGCGTCCGGAGTGACGTCGACGATGCCCGCCCAGGTCCGCAGCAGGTGCGCCCGCGCGAACACCGGGAACAGCTCCAGCGCGGCGGCCATCTGGTCCTCGATGATGTGGAACGCGCCGCGCTGGCCGTAGCCCGCGTAGGAGTCGATGCCCGCGCCCATCACGAGTTCTCCCTTGTGCGCCTGGGAAACGTAGACATGCACGGCGTTCGACATCACCACCGTCGGGTGCACCGGTTCGAGCAGTTCGGACACGAGCGCCTGCAGCGGATGCGACACCAGCGGCAGGTCGATCCCGGCCGTCTTCGCCAGCACCGAACTGTGCCCGGCCGCGCACAACGCGACCTTCCCGGCGGCGATCCGGCCCCGGCTGGTCTCCACCGCGACGACCTTGCCGTCCCGCGTGTCGATGCCGGCGACCTCGCAGTTCTGGATCAGATCGACGCCCAGCGCGGCGGCCGCGCGGGCGAAACCCCAAGCCACGTAGTCGTGTTTGGCGATTCCGGCGCGCGGCTGGTAGGTCGCGCCGAGCACCGGGTACCGGACCTCCGGCGAGGTGTTCACGATCGGGCAGAGTTCCTTGACCCCGTCCGCGTCGACCCATTCCGCGTCGATCCCGTTGAGCCGGTTGGCGTTCACCCGGCGCACGCTGTCGCGGACGTCTTGCAGGCTGTGCGCGAGGTTGAGCACGCCGCGCTGGCTGAACAGGATCGGGTAGCCGAGCTCTTCTTCGAGGCCTTCCCACAGCTTGAGCGAGTGCTCGTAGATGCCGGAGCTTTCGTCCCACAGGTAGTTGGAGCGGATGATCGTGGTGTTGCGGGCCATGTTCCCGCCGGCGAGCCAGCCCTTTTCCAGCACCGCGACGTTGGTGATGCCGTGCACCTTGGCGAGGTAGTACGCGGTCGCGAGGCCGTGCCCGCCGCCGCCCGCCACGACGACGTCGTACGCGCGCCGCGGCTCCGGGTCCCGCCACAGGAAATCCGGGTGGTCCGGAAGGTCCGCGCCCGGGGGACGAGGCTGGTCCGTCGTGGTCATTCCGGCTGGCCTCCCGTATCGGACAACTGGTCGACTACTGATATATCAATCTTCGTTGTAGAGTAGGCCGGGTGCGCACCCCGGTCAACCACGTCATCCCGGCCGCCGCCCCGTCGCTGGCCGAACGCGCCTACGAGTTCCTGCGCGACCGTCTCGTCATGCTCGACATCAAGCCGGGCGACCCGATCAACGAGGAATGGGCGGGCGGCGTGCTGGAGATGGGCCGCACGCCGATCCGCGAAGCGCTGAAGCGCCTCGAAACCGAACGCCTCGTGGTGGCGTATCCGCGTCGCGGCACGTTCGCCACGGACGTCAACATCTCCGACCTCGCGCACATCTCCGAGGTCCGGCGCACCCTCGAACCGACGGCCGCCGCGTCCGCCGCCACCCGCGCGACGGACGAGGACCGGGCGCGCCTGGTCCGGCTGCGCGACCAGCTGGATTCGGCCACACCGAGGGAAAACGCCGACCTCCTGCGCACCGACCTCGAACTCCACCGCGCGATCTACCGCTGCGTGCACAATCCGTTCTTCGAGGACACGCTGATCCATTACGACAACCTCGCGACCCGGATCTGGTGCGTGTTCCTCCCCCGGCTGCGCGGCATGGCCGGGCACGTGGACGAGCACTCGCCGCTGCTGACGGCGATCGCCGAGGGCGACGCGAAGAAGGCTTCGGCGTTGACGCTGGAGCATGTGACGGGGTTTGAGGAGGCGATCCGGGCGCTCATCTAGGGTGTCGTGCGCGGTGATCACGGCTAGAACCGGGATCACCACGCAGGAGAGCCCCGGCTGCCGCACAGACGGCTGCCGGTGCGCGAGGTCGTGCGTGTTCATGCCGGCGAGAACCGGGATCGCCGCTCACGACTCCCCCGTCTGCGCGCGCACCCAGGCGTGGAACTCGCCGATGTGGTGTTCGTTCGGCACCAGCACCCCGCCGCGGGCGTAGGCGCGCGAGCCCATCGCCTGCTGGCACCGTTCGCACGCCTCGAAGTCCTGCTGGTTCACCCGGTGGAACAGCTCCACCGAACGGTCGAGGTCCGCGCCCGATGCCACGACCTCCGGCAGGTACAGCCAGTCGCAGCGGACCAGGGTGCGGTCCGGGGCGAGCGGGAACATCCGGTGCACGATCACGTGGTCCGGCACCAGGTTCACGAACACCTGCGGCCGGATCGTGATCGCGTAGTACCGCCGGTCCTGGTGCTCGCCGACGCCCGGCAGGCGCTGCACGCCGTCGCCGCCGTCCACAGTGAACCCGGTGACGTCCGAGCCGAATTCCGCGCCGTGGCCGACGAAATACTGCGCCGCGTACCCGTCCGCGAACTCCGGGAGCACCTCGGTGAGCTCCGGATGGATCGTCGCGCAGTGGTAGCACTCCATGAAGTTCTCGATGATCTGCTTCCAGTTCGCGCGCACGTCGTACTCGATGCGCCGGCCCAGCGACAGGTTCTCGATCCCGTAAGCCTCGATCTCGCCGGGACCGCCGAGCCGTGCGCTCACGTCGGCCTGCACGGTGTCCGCGAAGGACGGTGCTTCTCCGGCGAGGCAAACCCAGGCGTAGCCGAGCCATTCGCGCAGATGCACCGCCGTCAGGCCGTACTCGACGCGGTCGACGTCCGGCATGCCGGTCAGATTCGGGGCGGCGACGAGCTTTCCGTCGAGACCGTAGGTCCAAGCGTGGTACATGCACTGGAAAGCACGCTTCACCGAACCCTTCTCGTCGGTGCACAGCCGAGCGCCGCGGTGGCGGCACACGTTCAGGAACGCGCGCAACGCCCCGTCGCGGCCGCGCGCGATCAGCACGCTTTCGCGACCGGCTTGCACGGTCTCGAACGAGCCGGGCGAGGGCAGGTCGGCGCTGCGCACCGCGCAGAACCACCCCGCTTCGAAGATCCGCTCCTGCTCCCGGGCGAAGATCGCCGGGTCGGTGTAGTGCGGCCCGGGCAGAGTCGGCAGCAGGCTCTGCGGGAGGTCGATAGCGGTCACCGGCAGGGCTCCTCTCGCACACGATCGAAGTTGCGTATTACGCGTCTTGTTGCCCTCTCCGGAACAAGATGAGGCTCAACCGGGGCGCTGTCAAGCACCCCGGCGGTGCCGCACCCGTTCGCGGGAACCGCTCTCGACCAGGGCTTTCATCCGGAACTGCGCTCCGAAAAACTCCACCCCGCGCCCCCTTGACGGCACCCCTCCGGCGCGCCCAGACTCTGTTGCGTATCACGTCGAGTGTTCCTCAATACGCAACAATCACCCGGCTTCGGAGGAATCAATGCTGCGCGCGTGCACTGTGGACGAGCTGCCCCCGGGCGAGTCCGTCCGGATCGCGGGGCCCGAGCCCATCGCCGTCTTCAACGCCGACGGCGAGCTGTATGCGATCGGGGACACCTGCACCCACCAGGACGCGTCGCTGGCCGACGGCTGGCTCGAAGGCTGCTTCGTGGAGTGCCCGCTGCACGCGGCGCTCTTCGACCTGCGCACCGGGATGCCGTCCTGCCTGCCCGCCAAGCAGCCGGTGCGCACATACCAGGTGCAGGTCCACGACGGCGTGATCTACGTGCTCGCCGAAGCCGCCGAGGACGCTGCGTGAAAACGGTCGCGATCGTCGGTGCCTCGCTCGCCGGTGCCCGAGCCGCGCAGGAGTTGCGCGCCCAGGGGTTCGACGGTCGCGTGGTGCTCATCGGCGAAGAGCCGCATCTCCCCTACGACCGGCCGCCGCTGTCGAAGGCCTTCCTGGCCGGATCCGCGTCGCGCGAGTCGCTGGACCTGCTGGATGCCGACGATCTCGCCTCGCTGGACATCCGGCTCGGGACCCGCGCGGAACGGCTCGACCCCTCGACCGGCCGTCTCGTCCTGTCCGGCGGAGAACTGGAAGCGGACGGCCTCGTCCTTGCCACCGGTGGCCGTGCGCGCGCCTTGCCGGGCACGGAATCTGTTGCCGGAGTTCATGTTCTGCGCACCTTGGACGACTCGCTCGCCCTGCGCGAGGAGCTGGTTCCCGGTGCGCGCGTGGTGATCGTGGGCGGCGGGTTCATCGGGGCGGAGGTGGCGTCGACGTGCCACGGCTTGGGCTTGGAGGTCACCGTCTTGGAGGCACTGCCGACGCCGATGGCGCGCGTGCTGGGGCCGGAACTCGGGGCGATCTGTGCGCGCCTGCACGACCGGAACGGCGTCACCCTGCGCTGCGGCGCTTCGGTGGCCGGGCTTTCCACGCTCGCCGGCCGGGTCACCGGGGTGCAGCTGGAAACCGGCGAGAAGCTGCCCGCTGACGTGGTCGTCGCCGGGATCGGCATGGCCCCGGCGGTCGAGTGGCTCGACGGCTCCGGGCTGGCGGTCGGCAACGGCGTGCGCACCAACGCCGGCCTGGTCGCTTCGCTGCCGAACGTGGTCGCGGCGGGCGACGTCGCGGCGTACGGACCGGCGGGCGCCCGGAACGAGCACTGGACGAACGCCACCGAACAGGCGTCGGTCGCGGTCGCCAATCTGCTGGCCGGGCAGGTGGTCCGGGAGTACGAGCCGAGCGGCTACGTCTGGTCCGATCAGTACGCCGGGACCCTCCAGCTCGCCGGGCACCCCTTGCCCGAGGACGAGGTGCGCTTCGCCGACGGCGGCCCGGACGACGAATCCCTCCTCGCCACCTACCACCGCGACGGCCGGACCGTGGCGGTGTTCGGGCTCAACAACCCGAGGGGGTTCGGCCGCCTGCGCCGGCAAGCGCTGCGGCGGCCGATGCCCGTCGGGTGATCACCGCCTGCCCGGCGACGCGGGCTTGAGCGGTCCGTGAGGGCGGCCCGCACGGACATCAAGAGCCTTTCGGGTGTTGGTGGTTATCGCACGACCTGCACCACGTCGCCCGGCTGCAGCGCGTTGAAGAACGCCACCGCGTCGGCGTGCGACAGGTGGACGCAGCCGTGCGACTGGACCTTCAGGCTGCCCTGGTGGAACGCCACCCCGGTGTTGGTGAAGAACACCGAGTACGGCATCGGGCCGTGGAACTGCTTGCTGTAGTGGTCGATGTCCTTGTACTGCACGCGGAACGTGCCGACCGGGGTCGGGTACTTGGGCTTGCCGACGGTCACGCGTACCCCGCCGCGGGTGACCTTGCCGTTGTCCATCAGCCACGCCGTGTTCGCCGACAGTTTCAAGCACGCTTTCGCCTGCGCGCCGCACGGCGGTCCCGCCGCCTCCGCGCTTGCCGTGAATCCGATCGTTGCCGCCATCGCCGCGATACTGGCCAGCACTGCCGTGAGTTTCCGGTTCATCCTGTGCCTCCCGAGACGGTCGTGCTGGGAATCTTTCCCAGCGAGGACAGTTTCAAACCATACGTGCGCCTATGTGGGTGATCCCTCACGGGACCGCCAGGACAGCGGCGACGTCGCCAAGGCCGCCTCGGCGACGCGCCGGGCGGTCTCGGTGAAGAGTCCGGCCTGCGCCGACGCGAGCCATTCGTCCACTGTGGAGACTCCGGCCGCCCGGTATTCGAGAGCCTGGAAAAGCATCTCGAGTTTGTCGGCGTCCTTCGCGCACCGCGCTTCGGGCGTCTCGCGCGTTTCGTACTCGTTCACCGCTGTCCGCACGGTTTCCGCCGAGGCACGCGGCAAACCCGCAGTCTGGTCCGCCGTGATCGCCCTCGGTTCCGGCTTCGCGAGGTACGGCGCGGCGGTGTGCGGCAGGTCGCCGGTGCGGGTCTCCTGGGTGTCGTGCCACAGCGCGAGAAACGCCGCGCGCTCCGGGTTCGCGCCTTCCTCGGCGGCGAGGAGCGCGGCCAGCTGCGCCGCGCGGAGGCTGTGCTCGGCCACCGACTCCGGGTCGCGGACTCCCGCCTGCCACCAGCCCGCGCGGCGGACCCGCTTGAGCACCCCCAGCTCGAACCCGAACGCGGCCAGGCCGTCCATTCCGCAGTCCCCTTCCCGTGCCGGTCCCGGCGCCGGCTCCAGTGCCGGAGCCTACGGGGCGTGGCATGCCGCCCGGACAGCCGCTTCGTCCCCAGGAAGCCTCGCGTGAGCACTGTGCTGGCCGAGCACGACGGTCCGGTCACCACCATCGGCATCAACCGTCCGGAGCGCCGTCGACCGCGCCACCGCCGAGGCATTGTTGGCGGCAACCGTCCTTCCTGGCCCGGCTGGAACCCACCCACGCTGGGAAAGGCCTCGGCCAGCTCCCGCACGCGATGCGTCTCCGCCGCGGGCACCTGCTGGTGATCGGCCACGGTGCCGCACGGCCCGGATACGAAGCCCTCGCCCGGAAACTCGGAATCGCCGGAAATCTCAGCGGCGACGCGAGATTCCGGGCTCTCCGCAGTGCGAGATCGCTCGCGCTCTGCCCGACCAGTCCGAACGACACCTTCCCGACGGCGTTGCTCGAAGCGTGGGCGAGCCGGCGGTCGGCCCGCTTGCCGCGCTGCGGAGCTGGACCGTCTTGAGAGCAGCCCGGGGCTGGCGCACGCGATCCGGGAGAATGCCCGCGAACTCGTCCGCCGGTACCCGTGGAGCCATCGGGTCGCGCAGTTCGCCGAGCGGCTGACCGCGCTCGACCGGCGTGCTGCTCCGGTCTCGCGAGGACGCCAACCGCGCCCCAGCCCTCCCGCTTCCACCGGATTCCGGAATCCTCCCCCGGTTCCGGCCCGTTTTCCTTCCCTGCGGGCGAATCCTCCGGTTGCCGTCCCGCTCACCGGCACGACCCCCCGATCGTGGCCGCGCGCGGTCCGCCGCCGGGCGCGCGGATCTGGGTAGCCTGACGGCGTGGCCGACCCGATCCCCCCAGTCCCCGCCCCCGGCGAGTCCGGATCCGAGCGTCCCGGCGCCGACGAGCCGCCCAGGAAGGGACGGCGCAAGCGCCCGTTCTGGCAGGAGCTGCCGATCCTGATCGGGATCGCGCTGGTGCTGACGATCCTGATCCAGCAGTTCGTCGCGAAGGTGTTCCTGATCCCGTCGGCGTCGATGGAGACGACGCTGCACGGCTGCGACGGCTGCTTCGGCGACCGGGTCGTCGTCGACCGCGTCACCTACGATTTCACCGATCCCGCCCCCGGCGACGTCATCGTCTTCCGCGGCCCGCAGCCGTGGACCGCGAACGAGATCGCCCCGCAGGAGCCGGGCAACTTCTTCACCAAGACGTTGCGCGGCCTCGGTTCCCTGGTCGGCTTCGCGCCGCCGGACGAGCGCGACTTCGTGAAACGCGTGATCGCGGTCGGCGGCCAGACCGTCCAGTGCTGCGACCCGCAGGGCCGCGTCCTGGTCGACGGCAAACCGCTCGACGAGCCGTACGTGCACTGGCTGGACCAGCCGCCGACGGTGCGGCAGGCCTTCCCCCCGGTCACCGTCCCGAAGGGAAGCCTCTGGGTGATGGGCGACAACCGCGAGAACTCGTGCGACTCCCGCTGCCAGGGCGGCGGCGGGGTCAACGGCACCGTCCCGGTGGACGACGTCATCGGCAAGGCGCGGGTGATCGTCCTGCCGCCGTCGCGCTGGGGCGGTGTCAGCGACCACGACCCGCAAGCCGCGCCCGCCGCGCTCGGGGCTCCGGCGTGGCAGCGGGGAATCCCGCTCGGGGCCGGGGCGCTGCTGGCGTTCCCGGCGCTCGCGGCCGGGCGGGGTGTGCGGCGGAAGCTGAGCAACCGGGACTGACTTTCGCGGGCGGCGAAGGCGCGGGGCCTTGCGTCGGCTTCTCGCCGCCGGCGTTGTCCGTGCGGGGAACCCTGAGGGAATCTGATTCCTTCAGGGTTCCCCGCACCGACGTCGGCGAGGTCTGGACCACCTGGGCACCGGCCCGGACTGGCCGCCCGCACGACCTCCGTCCGGAGATGCCGCGTCATCCGCGGCACCGGCGTCCGTTCGGCGAACCGCCACTCGTCCCCGCGCCGGACGAACCGGTCGTCGTAGTGCCCGGTCGCGATCGGTTGCGGCGGAAGGTCTTCCGCGGCTGGGAAAACGGTGAAGCAACTGTGCGCGGAAGCCGTGTCCTCCCCCGCCGCGATCCGGACGTTCGTCGTCACGTGGCGGGTCCTCGGGATGGATGATCCGGATGTCGCGGAACCAGTTCTCCACCGCCGCCGCGGTGCAGGGCGCCCTCGCGGAACAGCCCGCCCGCCCCGGCCAGATCGCCCGCGTCGATGCGCGCGGCGCAGGTCGTGATCAGGTCCTGGATCGCCCACCGGGCAGGCTCTGCCGAGATCCGGCCAGCACAAGGAGTTCCGCGGCGGACCCGTGACCTGCGGTTCTCCCGGACACCGCCCTCCCGCCGCAGCGCGTCCCGGCGGCGGTGGCATGATGCCCGCACGGTCCCGGCCGATCGGACCGCTCGCCGAGGAGGAAGGTGACGCTTGAGCACGCGCACTACCCAGGTGGACGACCTCCGGCTGGTGGCGCAGCCGAGCGCGGTCCCGTGCACCGAGCTGTTCGTCCGCCTGATCCTGACCGACTGGTCCCTGACGCCGATGCTGGACCAGGTCACGAACGCCGCGGTCCGGCTCGTCGGCGACGTCGTCGACCAGAGCAGCCCGTCCGCGCCCGCCTTCGTGACCGTACGGCTCCAGCTGCGCGGAGACCGGCTCGTCATCGAGGTCGACGACGACCTCGTCGCCCCCTCCCCGCCGCGCGACGAACGGATCGGCGTGCGCCCCGGCGAGCGCGGCGGCCGCACCACGTGGTGCGAACTGGCGCTGCCCGGCGGGATTTCCGCCGGGCAGGTCCGGCTGCCGCGCCGGGGCGACCGCCGCACGCTGGTGGACGAACCCGTCTCCGGCGAACCGGTCACCGCGGACCCGCAGGTGCTCGAACGGCTGCTCAACCGCCTCAGCACCTGGTCGGAGTAAAGCGCTCCGGAAGGGACGCCCGGCTGTTCTCCGGCAGCCGGGCGGAGCTCAGCTCCCGGCCGAAGCCTCCCAGGCTTTCTCCAGCGCCTGCGCGAAAACCTCCGCGGACTGCCCGCCGGACACCCCGAACCGCCGTCCCAGCACGAAAAACGGCACCCCGCCCGCGCCCAGTTCCGCGGCCTCGCGCTCCTCGGCCCGGACCGCCTCCGCGTACCGCGACGGGTCCGCCAGCACCGCTTCGGCCTCGCCGCGCGGCAATCCGGCCTCCTCGGCGACCTCGGCCAGACCGTCCGAGGTGAACACCGGCCGGGCCTCAGCGAAATTCGCGCGGAACAACGCGGACACCATCTCGTTCTCCAGCCCCTTTTCGCGGGCCAGATGCAGCAGGCGGTGCGCGTCGAAGGTGTTGCCGATCTCCCGGTCCGTCCGGTAACCGAGCCCTTCCGCCGCCGCGAGACCGGCGACCCGCTGCTCCATCCCGGCCGCCCGCGGTCCGTACTTCGCGGTGAGCATGTCCAGCAACGGCTCGGTCCCGGCCCTACCGGGATCCAGCTCGAACGACCGGTAGGTCACGGTCACCTCGTCCCGGTGCTCGAACCCGGCCAGCGCCTTCTCGAACCGCGCCTTCCCGAGGTAGCACCACGGGCACACGACATCGCTCCAGATTTCCACCTGCATGCCGCCAGCGTAGAGCGCCACCGGAGCCGACTACTTGCCGATGCGGAAAGAAGTAGCTACATTCCACGTAGGCAAGTAGTCGAGGAGGACATCATGACCGACGAGGAACGCGCCGCCGAGGCGCTCGCCACTGTTCAGGACCACCAAGACCGCGCACGTCGCGCAGCGCGGCTGCCGTGGTGGGTCTACCTGGTGATTTTCGTGGTCACCGCCGGATTCACCGCGGTGAACGACTTCGTCGACCTCGACGGCGGCAAGTTCGTCGCGGGTGTCGTGCTCGGCCTGCTGCTGATCGCGCTCGCCGTCGGCGCGCGGCTGCGGTCCGCGCCGCTCAGCCACGCGCGCGGAGTACAGCAGCGGCAGGAGTTCGTCCCGTGGGTCTTCGTCGTGGTCGCGGTCGTCGGCGGCGCCGCGGCTTGGCTGCTTTCCCGCTACGGCACCGACGCGGCCGCTGATCTCGCCGGCGCGCTCGGACTGCGCGACTACCCCTACACCGTCGCCGGGGTGCTCTTCGGGCTCGCGTTCACCCTGCTGTTCGCGCTCTCGCAGGCGCTGCTCGCCGTCGCCCGGCGGCGAGGGGATCGATGACCGCCGCTCCCCCGCCGGGGCTCGACCGGCTGCTGTCCGACCCCACCCGGCTGGCCATCATGTCCGTGCTGTCCGCTGTGGACTGGTGCGACTTCGCGTTCTTGCGGGACTCCGTGTCGCTCTCGGATTCGGCACTGTCCAAGCAACTCACGACGCTCCGCACCAACGGTCACATCGAGCAGCAGCGGAAGTATCTCGGCCGGGTCCCGAAAACCTCGATCCGCGCTACCGAGGACGGGCGGCGAAGATTTCTCGGGCACGTCGAAGCGTTGCGGGACATTGTCGAACGCACGCCGCGGCCGCACGACTCGTGAGTGCCTGTGCCGGTGAGAACCGGCACAGGCACTCACGAGACCGCAACCGGCTCCCGTGCCCCGGTCCGTTCCGCGCCGATGCCCGCGGCCACCACGAACGCGATCCCGGCCGCCGCGGCGACGTTCGGCACCTGGTGCAGCACGATCAGCCCGAGCACGAGCGCGATCGCCGGTTCCAGGCTCATCAGCGTCCCGAACGCCGACGCCGTCAACCGGCGCAGCGCCAGCATTTCCAGGCTGAACGGCACCACCGGCACGAGCACCGCGAGCCCGAGCCCGGCGAGCACCAGCGGCCACGTCAATTCGCCGGCCACCGCCGGAGCGTGCACCACGGTGGCGACCAGACCGGCCACCGGCATCGACACCGCCAGCCCGCGCAGGCCCGACACCTCGTCGCCGACTCGTTGCGTCAGCACGATGTACGCGCCCCAGCAGACGGCCGCCGCGAGCGCGCAGCCGACGCCGGCCAGGTCGGTCCCGCCCTGCCACGGCTGGGTCAGCAGCACCACTCCGGCCGCCGCCAGGACCGGCCACACCCGGGTTCCGCCGCGGCCGCGCACGATCGCGACGGTCAGCGGGCCGAGGAATTCCAGCGCGCTCGCGGTGCCCAGGGGCAACCGGGTCGCCGCGACCATGAACAGAATCGTCATTCCGGCCGTCGCGAAGCCGAGCACCACGCACGTCAGCAACGCCGGGCGGCGGAACGCCGACGGCCGCGGCCGCACCAGCACCACGAGCAGCACACCGGCCCACGCGAGCCGCAGCCACGCGACGCCGGCCGGCCCGATCTGGTTCGCGAGACTGACCGAAACCGCCAGTCCGAACTGGACGGACAGCATGGCGCCGACAGCGAGGGCGACACCGGCCCGGGGAGTGGAGGGAAGCACGCTGTCCAGGAGAACGCATCCAGACCGTTCGTGTTCACCTGCCAATCCTGGACGTACCGTCCGGATATCCTGGACAATCGGGGGATGGAGACCCGCAGGCTGCAGTTCCTACTCGAGTTGTCGCGGCTGGGCTCGATGCGCGCGGTGGCGGACGTGCTCGAAACCACAACGTCGACCGTCTCGCAGCAGATCTCGGTGCTGGCCAAGGAAACCGGCGTCGCGCTGCTCGAACCGGACGGCCGCCGCGTGCGCCTGACTCCCGCCGGGCGACGGCTCGCCGAGCACGCCGTGACGATCCTGGGCGCGGTCGAGGCCGCCCGGGTGGACCTCGATCCCGAGGCCGAACCCGCCGGAACCGTGCGGGTCGCGGGGTTCGGGACCGGCGTGCGGCACGCGGTGCTCCCGGTCGCGGATCTCCTCGCGCAGCGGCATCCGCGGGTCCGCGTCGTGATCAGCGAGCACGAACCCGCCGAAGCACTCGCTCAGCTCCGGACCGACGACGTCGACCTCGCCCTCACCTACGACTACGACCTCGCGCCCGCGACCGCCGACCCGTCGCTGGCCGTCCGTCCGCTGTGGGCGGAGCCGTGGGGTCTCGCGGTGCCGCGCGCGGACGCGAACCGGTTGCGGGGCACCGGAACCCTCGACGTCTTCACCGCGTTCCGCGACCGCGACTGGATCGGCAACTCCCGCAACGGCGCGGACGAAACGGTCGTCGGGACGCTGGCGTCGATGGCCGGGTTCGCGCCGCGGTTCACCCACCGCGCGGACAACCTCGACCTGGTCCAGGACCTGATCGCCGCGGGCGGCGGGGTCGGCCTGCTGCCCGAGTCCTGGGCGACCCGGCCGGACGTCGCCGTGCTGCCGCTGACCGGGCCCGACGTCCGGCTGCGGGCCTTCGCCTGCACCCGGCGCGGGCGCGACGCCTGGCCGCCGCTCGCCCTCGTCCTCGGGCTCCTGCCCGGCGACTAGCATGGCGGCGGAAGCGGTTCGAGCACGGAGGAGGCGAAATGGCCACGGAAAAGGCGATTCTGGCCGGCGGGTGTTTCTGGGGCATGGAGGAGCTGTTCCGCCACCAGCCCGGCGTGACCGCGACCCGCGTCGGCTACAG
>NZ_FOWC01000006.1 GCF_900115345.1 Amycolatopsis rubida
GGATCAAGGAATGGAACGAAAACCCCAGGCCCTTCATCTGGACCAAGACCGCCGCAGAGATCCTTGAGTCACTGGCGAACTTCTGCCGACGAATTAACGACGCAGGACACTAGCTCGGTGCGCCGTGAGGGGAACCCTGCGGGAATCAGAGTCGCTGAGGGTTCCCCTCACGCGCGCTACGCCGACCAGACCCGCTCCCCGCCGACCCACGTTTCCCGTACCCGCACCCGGTCCAGCGCCTCCGGATCGGCCGCGAACGGATCCTCCGCCAGCACCGCGAAATCGGCCAGGAACCCGGGCGCGAGCTGTCCCTTGGTCGCCTCCTCCCCGGACGCATACGCCGACCCTGTCGTGTAAACCCCGAGCGCGGCCTCGACGCTGATCCGCTGCGAAGGCCCGAACAACTCCCCGTCCGGGGCTCGGCGCGTCACGCAGCTGCGCAGTGCGTACAGCGGCGGGAACGGGCCGCACGGATGGTCGGACGAACCGGCCACGGCGACCCCGGCGTCGAGCATCGAGCGGTGGGCGAACATGCGCTCGACGCGTTCCGGCCCGTAGTACTGGGTCAGTTTGTCCCCGTGCGCGGCGGCGTAGTTCGCGAACGGCACTGCGACCATCCCGTGGTCGCGCATGCGTTTCAGGATCTCGTCGTCAATGATGGAACAGTGTTCGATGCGGTGCCGGGGGTCCTCCCGCGGAGTGGCGGCTTGGGCCTGGTCGACGGCGTCGAGGACGCGGCGGATCGCGCGGTCGCCGTTGGCGTGCACGCAGACCCGCCAGCCGGCGTCGTGCACGTGGCGCACGGTGTCGGCCAGTTGGGCGGCGCTGACGCGCTCCAATCCGTAGCTGTCGGTGCCTTCGATGGGCTGTTCGACCAGGCAGGTCCCGCCGTTGACGGCACCGTCGGCGAAGGTCTTGACGCCGCCAAGGCGCAGCCGGGTTTCGGGAGTGAGCGGAGTGCCGGGGAGGGCGCGGAAGTAGTCGAAGTGGTCGTAGGCGGCCAGTGCGTTGACCCGGAGGGTGAGCTGGTTCTGGTCGGCCAGGTGACGGAGGACCTGCCATTCGGTGCGGCCGACGAGGGCGTCGCCGACCGAGGTGATGCCCGCGGCGTGCAGGGCGGCGGCGTGCCGGGTGAAGGCGGCGGCCAAGACCTCGGTGGAGGGGTCCTGCACGATCGTCGGGCGCGGGGTGAAAGCGGGAAATGCCAGGTCGTAGAGGGCTTGGTCGTGGATGACGCCGTCGAGACGGCCGGCGGCGTCGCGGCCGAGGTGACCGCCGGGCGGGGGTTCGCTCCAGTCGGTGAGGCCGGCGAGGGCGAGACCGGGGGAGTTGACGACGCCGGCGTGCAGCGTCACGTGCACGACCAGGACCGGGTGGTCCGGGCAGGCTTCGTCCAGTTCGGCGCGGGTGAGTTCGCGGCCGCCGTTGCTGCGGAACGAGTCGTAGCCGCAGCCGATGACCCATTCGCCGGGCGGCGTCGCGGCGGCTCGTTCGCGCAGCGCGGCGGTGAGATCGGCGGTCGAGCTGATCCGGGACGGCGAGAGGTCGACCTGCAAGGACTGCGCGGCGACGACGGTCGGGTGCTGGTGGGCGTCGTTGAAGCCGGGGATGACGGTGGCGTCGCCGAAATCGTGCAGCCGCGCGGCCGGGAACTCGCCGCGCAGGTCGGCGACGGCGCCGTGCGCGACGATCCGTTCGCCGCGCATCGCGAAGGCCGGGGGTTCGGCGCCGGCCATGGTCACGATGCGCCGGGCGGTGACGATCTGCACGGATTCCGGTGCGGACACGAGGTTCCCTCCAGGGTCGACGGCTGACCGCGCGGCGCTGTGTCCACAAAGGATGGTGTGGCCGCGGTGCCGCACCGCCGATTCTAGGGGCGCGGCGGGCGCGGGCGCATCGTCGAAGCGGGTTGCGGCAATCGGGTGATCTGGGTCCCGCCGGGGCGGACTCCGGAATGAGAACCGGCCCCGCGGCGGTGTATACGCTGGAAGCACCGGGCGCCCGGCCCGGCTCCCGCGGCGGCAGGAGGCTCGCATGTCCGGCATCGGTGGGGCGCGGGCCGCGCTCGGTGCCGCCGCCGAGCCGTGGGAGATCCAGATCGGCCGCGACCTCGCCGACCGGCTCGACACCAAACCGCCTTCCCACTGGTCCCGGCCGGGCGCGGCGGCGGACGACCTCGCGGACCTGGTCGGGCCGGGCGAGGTGGTCCTGGCCCCGTCGGCGACCCGGCCGTCGAGCGACGGCGTGGTGTGGACGCCGGAGCAGGCGCTGGGCGCGGGCGCGCGCGGGGCGGCGCTGTGGGTCGACGACCTGCCCTACCCGCGCATTATCGGTGCGATCCCGTACCCGGAGCTGATCGCGGTCGAGCACGCGATGGCGGGGAAGCACTCGTGCCTGGTGCTGACCGGCGTCCGGACGACACTGGTCTTCCGCTACCGCTCGTGGGCGTGGCCCGCGGTGGCCGACCTCTTGACGCACGTGCGGTCGCGCGCGCATCGCCCCGGCGCGGCGGAACCGGCGCACGCGGGCCCGCCTTCCCTCGGCTGGGAGCGGCTCCCGGCGTCGCCGTTGGTGGCACTCGGACATACCCGGCATACGCGCTACCTCGGCGCGGAACCGGAACTCCCGCGGCGGTGGCTGTGGCAGCAATCCCGGCCGGCGGCGTTCGTCGCGCTGACGCGGCAGGAGCTGGTGGCGGTCCGGCATGTGCTGGGCCGGCGCCCGCTGAGGCATGGTGTGCAGTTGCTGGCAGTGGCGCGGAACCGGATCACCGGTCTCGGCACGCGGGGCGATCGGTTGCGGATCGCAGTGCCGGCGGGGCGGTACGAGGTGGACCTCGGCGCCGAGCTGGCGGCGGAGGCGCGGTCGCGGTTCGAGCCGATGCTGCGCGCGGACGGGCGGCGGCGCGTGGTGCGGAAGGCCCCGCAAGCCCCGAAAGCCCCGCAAACCTGACTGCCGCGGAACCGGATCCTGGGCGAGTTGTCACAAACCGGGCGGCCGTCCGGTCTCAGCCGGCTATCTGGCCGCGCTGCTCCCGAGGAGAACCCCATGGGCTTGGCCCCTTCCGCCCGTCTCGACGAGGCGGTCCCTTCGCGGTCCGCGCTGAAGGTCGGCGACATCGCCATGCTGCCGATCACCGCCGTAACGCTGGCCGCCAACGCCGACCTGCCGGCCTGGCCGCGCGAAATGTTCCTGCCGCCGGAGACGATCGACTGGCCGCTGAACGTGGCCGCGGTGCGCAGCGGCGGCCGGACGGGCCTGGCCGATTCCGGGCTGGCCGCCGAATTCCCGGGCTTCCCGCGCGCCGGGCAGCTGGCGACGCGGCTCGTCGCGGCCGGGACCGACCCGTCGTCGGTGACCGACGTCGTGCTCACCCACCTGCACACGGACCACATCGGCGGGCTGCTCGTCGAGGGGCTCCGCGGTCGGCCGCGCGAGGATCCGCGGTTCACCTCGCCTCGGCGGAGGCGGAGTTCTGGCAGGCGCCCGGCTTTTCCCGCACTGTCCTGCCGGAGCCGATCCCGGAGGTGCTGCGCACGACGGCCACGCGGTTCCTTGACGTGTACTGCGGCCGTCCGAAACCGGGCACGAGGTGACGCCGGGCGTGCGGATCTGCCGGACCGGCGGGCACACTCCGCAGCATCGTCCGGCTGACTTTCGCCGGGGACGCGGTGTTCCAGCCCGGGTTCGAGCACGACCCCGGGGGAACCGGCCCGCGTCCGGGTCCGCCTTCTGACGGAGCTGGTGGCGACCTGCCGTTCCCGTCCGTCTGCCATGTGGCGGTCACGGGCACCGTGCTGGCGGTGTGGGACCACTTGATCGGCCCGGGGACTTCGGCGCGATCTTGTGGTAAGCAATCCGGCTATGCGCGGAAAGACGATGCGCGGCCTGACGATCGCCGCGATGAGCCTGCTGACCTGTCTCGTCGCCGCACCGCCGGCGCCGGCCGCACCGGAGCCGAAGGCACCGCCCGGATTCGTCGCCCTGCGCGACGTCGATCGGACCATCGTGCAGGAGATCCGGTACATCACGCCGCACAACTTCACCGGCGCGCGGGTCGACGGATACCGGCAGCCGATGTGCATCCTGACCAGGGACGCCGCTGTCGCCCTGCACAGGGCGCAACTGTCGTTCCTGCGCCAGGGCTACACGCTGAAGGTCTACGACTGCTACCGCCCCCAGCGCGCGGTCGACGACTTCGTGCGCTGGGCGGAGGACCTGTCCGACCTGCGGATGAAAGCCGAGTTCTACCCGCGCGTGGAGAAGGCCCGGCTTTTCGCGGACGGCTACATCGCGGCGAAATCCGGCCACAGCCGGGGAAGCACGGTCGACCTGACGCTCGTCCGTCTCCCGGCGTTCCCGACGCGGCCGTACCGCCCCGGTGAGCCGCTGACGCCGTGCTACGGCCGGAAAGCCGAACGATTCCCGGACAACTCGCTCGACATGGGCACCGGCTTCGACTGCTTCGACACCCTCGCGCACACGCTCGACCCGCGGATCGCCGGGAAACAGCGGGAGAACCGGATGCTCCTGCTGCACGGACTGGAGCGCGCCGGGTTCAAGAACCTGCCCGAGGAATGGTGGCATTACACGTTCCAGCCGGAGACGTTCCCGGACACCTACTTCGACTTCCCGGTCTCGCGGCGGTCGCTGAACTGCCGTCCGTTCTAGGGCAGGCGGGTCGCGACGACCGCGGCGACCGATTTCGCTGTGTCGCAGATGGCGGTGAGGTTTCCTTTGCTCGCTTCGTCGGTGATTTCGACCAGCACGACTTCGTCTCGCTGCTCCGGCGTGCCTTCGAGCGAGGGGAGTGCCGGCGAGTAGGTGCGATGGACGAGGGTGACGTCGCACGTGTCGCCTTCGCTGTCGTGCGGATCGACGTACGCGAGGCGTCCGCCGGCGGTCGTGCGCGTCTGGCCGTCCGGCGGATCCTCGGCCAGCGGCCACTGCCGGTCGTAGTAGAGGTCGACCGACTTCGCGTCGTGCCCCCACGAGCAGGCCCAGTCCGCGAAATGCCGGTCGACCGGGTAGTCCGGGCCGGCGGTCCGGCGGAGCGTGGCATCGTCGACCAGCGTGCAGGCGTCCGTCCGCGCCAGCGAACCCGGCTGGAACGGCTGGGCCCGGCGGGCGATCGGGCCGCGGGCGACGCGCGCGTAGGCGTCCCCGACGACGGCGTCCGCCATCGCGCACAGTTGCGGAGCGGCCGCGCCGTCGGAGCGGACCGAGCTCACCGTGACGACCGAGAGATCCGGCAGGGTGAAGGAGCGACGGCATTTCCCGGCGTCGGGGTTCGGCCGCCGGATCTCGCCGAGTTTTCCCCGGACCGGCGGCACCTGCGGATACTGCTCCGGTTCGGACAGTTCCAGGCTGGTCACGATCGTGCCGCTGCGGTCGGGCAGGCTCGTGTTGAGGTCGCAGCGCGCGAACGTGCCGAGGTTCGGTTCGAGGAACACTTTGCCGTACTGGCTCAGGGAATTCACCGACAGCAGCGAGCACGGATCAGCGGTGTGCGGGTCGCCTGACAGCTCTTGCGACGGCGGCGCGGCAGTCGCGTTCGCGGGCGGGGCGTCGTCGCGAGTGAAGACGAGAAACCCGGCGGCCAGAAGGACAACCGCGCCGAGCGCCGCGCCGATGATCAT
Source organism: Amycolatopsis rubida (assembly GCF_900115345.1). Lineage (GTDB taxonomy): Bacteria > Actinomycetota > Actinomycetes > Mycobacteriales > Pseudonocardiaceae > Amycolatopsis > Amycolatopsis rubida. The sequence continues at coordinate 5,640 of NZ_FOWC01000006.1, forward strand.
GGGCCGCTTGGGCCTCTTCGCCGTTTGCGGCACGGGCGCACCGCGCAGGAAGGCCTCGGCCTCGACCGCGGTCGGGCGCCTTTCCGGCTGACGGCTGAGCATCGCCCGCAACGCGGGCCCGAGCTCACGAGCGTTGCGCGGCGGTTCGGGAGTTCCTTCCGCGGCCCGGCGCAGTTGCGCGAACGGCCCGTTTTCCCCGCTGCCCCAAGGAGAACCGCCCTCGACAGCCGCGAACAGCGTCGCCCCGAGCGAGAAGACGTCCGACGCCGCGGTGGCCGCCTCGCCGTTCGCGACTTCCGGCGCGAGGTACCCGGCGGTGCCGCCGACCCGGGCTCCGTCGGTGAGCGTGGCCTCGTGGCCGCGGGAGATGCCGAGGTCGGCGAGTTTGGCGGTGCCGTCGTCGGCGACCAGGACGTTGCCCGGGGCGAGGTCGCGATGCACCATGCCGCGGGCGTGCATCGCGGCGAGCGCGGACGCGATCTGCCCGCCGATTTCCGCGGCTCGTCCGGGAGCGAGGACACCGTCGGCGTGCACGATCTCGGCCAAGCTGCGCGCCGGGAGGTACTCCATGACGAGCCATCGGTCGGTGCCGTCGGAAACGGAGTCGTACACCGCGACGATGTGCGGATGCTGCAGCGCCGCGCCGAGCCGGGCTTCGCGGCGGATCTGCGGTTCGTCGCCGTCGAGCGAGCGCTTGAGCGCGACCGTCCGGCGCAGTTCCAGGTCGCTCGCCCGCCAGACGACACCCATCCCGCCGGCTCCGAGGCGTTCTTCGAGTCGGTAACGTCCGGCGATCACCTGCGGAGCGGTCACCGCGACAGCCTAGAGCGCGCTTTCCCCGACTGTCCTCCGACCGCTCCCTCCGGCTCCCGATCGTGACGACCGGCCTGGGGTTCGGCTGCTCGTGCCGCGGTCGCCGCCACGACGGACTCCCGCTGGCCGACGACGCTGAACCACAAGACCAGCCCGCGCGGCAGGCCTCAGCTCTCCTTCGCCGCGCCCTTGCGCAGCTGCCTGCGCACCAGCGGCCAGAACGCCGCGATCACGGCCAGCGACACGATGCTCGTCCACACCTGGGTGCGGGCGGAGTCGTCGGTCAGCAGCATGACCACGATGATCGCCACGACGCCGACGACGGTCAGGATGCCGAGCCACGGGTGCAGCCACATCTTGAGCTTCAGCCCGGCGCGTTCCTCCGGCGTCATGTTGTGCCGCATCCGCATCTGGGTGAACGCGATGAACGAGTACACGAACAGCGCGACCAGGCCCGCGGAGTTCATGATGAAGTCGAAAATGCCGGAGCCGGGCGCGACGAAGTTGACGAAGACCGCGATGTACCCGCCGATCGTGCAAGCGACCACCGCGACGGCGGGCACGCCGGACTTGCTCTTCTTCGCCACTGCGCGCGGGGCCAGTCGCTTCTCGGCGAGCGCGGAGAACATCCGCCCGGCGGAATAGAGGCCGGAATTGAGCACCGAACACGCGGCGGTGAGCACGACCGCGTTCATCACCAGCCCGGCGCCGGGGAGCCCGAACAACGTGAAGGCGTGCGCGAACGGCCCTTCCTGCTTGGGATCCGGCAGCTGGTTCCACGGGACGATGGTGACGATCAGCAGCACCCCGCCGACGAAGAACAGCAGGATCCGCCAGATCACCGTGACGACGGCCCGCCGCACGCCCTTGGCCGGATCCTCGGACTCGGCCGCGGCCATCACCGCGATCTCGGTGCCGAAGTAGGAGAAAATCACGATCGCGACGCCGCTGAGCACCGGCCACCAGCCCTGCGGCGCGAACCCGCCGTGCTGCCAGAGGTTCGGGATCGAGAAACTCGCCTTCGGCCAGAGCCCGAACGCGAACAGCGCGCCGACCGCGAGGAACACGATGATCGCGGCGACCTTGATGCTCGCCAGCCAGTACTCGACCTCGCCGAACGACCGCGCCGACACCAGGTTCGTGGTGGTGAAGAACAGCAGCAGCACCACCGAAAACACCCACTGCGGCACGTCCGGGAACCACCCGCCGAGCACCGACCCGCCGACGACCGCCTCGAAGGCGATCACACCGATCCAGTAGTACCAGTACAGCCACCCGACGAGATACCCCGCCCACTCGCCGAGCCCGACCCGGGCGTACTCCATGAACGACCCGATCGCGGGCCGTGCGGCGGCCATCTCGCCGAGCATGCGCATCGCGAGGAAGACGAGCAGGCCGCCGATGAGGTAGGAGATGACAGCGGCGGGACCGACTGCGCGGACTACGTTGCCGGAACCGACGAAGAGGCTGGCTCCGATGATTCCGCCGAGGGCGATCATGGTGATGTGGCGGGAGCGAAGCTTTGCGGGGTCGCCGGCGGGGGTCGCCGCTGTTTCGGCCTGGGTCGCGTTGTGCGGGCTTGCTCCGGCTGGAGTTGCCGTGCGTTGGGCGGTCTCGGCTGCGGCAGTCTTGCCTGAGGTCGCCGCGCTCGCGGCCGCCTTGCCCCGGGCGGTTTCGGACGGGGTCGCCGTGCGCTCGGCAGCCTCCGCCGGAGCCGCCTTCTCCGCGGCCGCCTCGCCCGGAGTGTCCGGGCCGCCCTGGCCCTGCTCGGTGATCCGATCAGCCATCGATCGATCTTCCTCTCGTCCAGCCGTGCTGCCCCGGCCGGCGACGACGTCGGAACCGGCCGCGGAGCCGGGCCTCGCTGCCGGGGGACAGTCCGCGGCCGCCGGGTCCGTCGAGGCTAGGTGCGACAGGGGGCGGATGCCGGGCGAGAAAGTTGTCGATCATCCGAATGGAGCAACAGTGTGCGCCGGATTTGTCGGGTATCGGCGAGCTGGGGTGCGGAATCAGGCGCGCTGGAAGTTCGCCAGCGTCTCCGTGATCTGGTGCCTCGTGCTCGCCGCCACCCGGGGATTCGTTGCCGCATAAGCGGTGTACGCGCTGAGTCCGGTGTTCAGCGCGTATCCGCGTCCGCGTGTCCAGGTGTCGTCGTCGAGACCGGACACGGCGCGGAAGGTCGCCCGCGCGCAAGGCGGGAGGGGCCGCGCGATCAGTGCGTCGCACGCCGGATCGCCGACTCCGAGCCCGCCGAAGCCGAGGACGGCGCTGACCTGTCCGGCTGCCAGCAGGAGGTTGCCGGGATGAAGGTCGCCGTGCACCCACGCCGGCGGATGCGGCCACGGCGGTGCGGCGAGTGCGGCGTCCCAGACCGCAGTCAGCGCGGCTCGGTCGAAGACGTCGGCGATCGCTGCGCGGGTTTCGGCGCCGCGGCGAGCGAGCGGCGTGCCGATGAACCCGTTTGTGCGCGTCGTCGGCGAGCGGGGAGCTGGTGGAGAGCCGCGACGAACCGGGTCAGCTCGGCCGCGGTCGGGCCCGGCAGCCAGCGGGACACCGGCCAGTGCCACGGATAGCCTTCGCCCGGCGATCCGAGCGCGACCGGCCCGGGAATCGCCAACGGCAGATGCGGCGCGAGCCGGAGGAGCCACCGGGGCTCCTTCTCCGGCCACCCGCCGCCCACTCGCCGCGCGCCAGGCGCTGGGGCGGCGGCTCGGCGTGCAGCTGGTCACCCGCAGCACGCGTCGGCTGAACCTCGTCGACGAGGTGGAGCGCTACGCCGCCGGCACCGCGCGGCTGCTGCCCGAGATCACCGACTTGGAGGACGAGGCCGGCCGCCTCCGCCACGGCGTGCGCGGGCGAGTCGCGGTGCGTTCGACCATCGGGCTCGGCCGGGCGCACATCGCGCCGGTGCTGGGGCAGTTCCAGCGGCGGCATCCCGGTGTCGAGATCGATCCGGAGCTGTCGCACTTGCCGCCCCACATCGCGGGCACGCCGTTCGACTTCGCGATCCGGGTCGGCAGGCGAGGGATTCCAGCCTGCGCGCCCGGAGCATCGCCGGGACCGGGAGCCGCCGCGGTCCATTCAGGACGAGTGCATCGTCCTCCGCGAAACGGCTCGGACTACGCGATCTGGCGCTTTGGCACGGACGGCGACGAGGCCGCGGTCAAGGTCCCCGGCGCGATGATCAGCAACGACGGCGGGATCGCGACGCACTGGTGTCTGGCCGGGCACGGGCTGTTGACGCGGTCGCGGTGGAAGGTCGCGCCGATGCCGCGGTGCGGCGAATTGATCCAAGTCTCGCTGACATTCCCGCTCCGGACGCGCCGATCTACGCGGTTTACCCTTCCGCGCATTCGGTTCCGCGCCGGGCGCGGATGGCTGTCGGCTGTCTCGCCGGGAAACTCGCGGGCCGTCTCGGCGGCGGTACGGCGAATTCCTGAGATCAGTGCGGCTGGGACAGGTCGCCCGGACGGAAGGCTTCCACGGTAGTGCTCACCGGCGTGTCGAGTTCGGCTTTGTGCTCGCGCGGATAGACCCAGCGCAGCGAGGCCGTCGACCCGGCTCCGGAGAAACCTCGCTCGTAGAAGATCTTTCCGTCGCTTTGGTAGCCGGAAATCGAGTAGTGGCCGCCCTCGTCCTTGCGATAGGTCACCCGGCCGCCGTTCGCCTCTGCCGCGGCGGCCGCGTCGGCCAAGGCCGCCGCGGTGGTGCGGCCGCCGGAGTTGGTGCCCCAGACGGTCAAAGTCGCGTCGAGGGAGGTGTCGGTGAACGTCATTCCGTCGCCGTTGTCCGGGCTGTAGGGCGCTGCGGTGTAGCCCTGGGGAACGCGCGTGGTGAAGCCGAACCGGGGGTTGGTGTAGGTGTTGCTGACCGCCGGGGAAGACGAGGCCGGCGGTGTGGGGGCCGAAGAAGGCGCGGTGACGCCGAGCATTGTCACGAGCTTCGGCCGCAGCAGGTCGGCGATCTCGGCGTACGGAACGGTCGCTGTTTCTTTTCCGGAAGCCATGTCGCAGCCCAGGTCGTACCAGAGGATTTCGAATTCGGCCCCGGTCTTGGTGAAGCCGACCGACGCTCCCGGGACGTGGTCGCGGGCGGGGACCCGGTCCGCGGCGTCGATGGTGGCTGTGCGGCCCTCGTCGTCGACGGAGACTATCCGGCAGAAACCGTTCCTGGTGTGCGGTTCGATGCGCTCGGTCAGCGTTTTCATCCCGGCCGCGGTCAGAATTTCCGGCCGGAACATGTCCTGGGGGCCGAGCGGGTTCCCCGTGGCGAGATCGACGGTCACGGTTTCCGGGAAGCGCCACGTCGTGTGGGACAGGACGTTCGAATCGAGATCATGGTCGTAGCGAACGGAAAGCAGGGTGGGGGTCTGCACCAGGATCCGGGCGGTCGATCGGGCGGCTGGTGTTTCCCCGGCTTCGGCGAACTGCGGCTGCCAGCCGGGATTGGCGCGTGCGTCGCGGATGGCCTTCAGCCGCTTGTCGACCGGGGCGCGCAAGGCGTCGTTGACGCGTTTTCGCACCGCGGCGTCCGGTCCGCCGGACACTTGTGGATACTGCAGGTCGTAGGTGATCGGAAGGGCCTGATCGCGGCCGGAATCGGTTTGGATCGCGACGGTGAGCGCTGCGGGCGGCGGCGGATCGTCCTGGCGATTGAAGACCAGTATTCCACCGGTGACGAGCGCGCCGACGACCACCAGCACCGCGACGGCCTTGCCGACGATCACCGCGGTCGCCCCGGCCCCGGTGCCCGTCGCAGTCGGCACCCCGGCCGCGACCGCGCCTGCTCCGATCGGCGCGGCGGCGGTGCCGGCGGTGGCCAGAAGGGCCAGCGGGGTGAGCGCGGTCAGTGCGGCGGACGCGACGGCCAGGCGCTTCCAGCCGCGTTTCTCCCAGTCCTTTCCGTAAGCCGTGCGGGCGATGGTTTCCAGTTCGGACACGAAAGCGTCCGCTGTGGACGGTCGCCACGCCGGGTCCTTGGCCATCCCGCGCGCGATCAGCGGACGGAGTTTCTCGGGCACCCCGTCCAGCGGCACGGGCGCCATCTGGTGCAGCGAGCGCAGTTCGTCGGCGGTGGTCGCCTCGAACGGCTGATGCCCGGTGATGCATTGGTAGAACACGCAGGTGGCGGCATACACGTCGGTGGCGGGCTGGCCCGGTTGCCCGGCCCACTGCTCGGGTGCCAGGTACGACGGGGAACCGGCGGTCAGCCCGTTGCGGCCGTCCAAAGTGGCCAGTCCGAAGTCGACCAGTTTCGACTGGCCTTCCCGCGACACCAGCACGTTTCCCGGCTTGTAGTCGCGGTGGACGACCCCGGCGGCGTGTGCGTCGGCGAGACCGAGCAGCGAGCCCTTGAGGACGGCCAGCGCGGATTCCGGGGCGAGGACGTTCTCCGCCGCCAGCAGCGCGCGCAGGGACACGCCGGGCACGGCCTCCATCACCAGCGCGGCGCCCTGCGGCGTTTCGATGAAGTCGAACAGCTGGACGACGTGCGGGCTTCGGACCCCGGACAGCAGCCACGCCTCGCGACGGAACCCGGCCGCGATGTCCGGGTCGGCGAGGTACTCCGCGAGCAAGTACTTGATCGCCGCCATCCGGCCGGATTCCTGGTGCTTGGCCAGCACGACGCGCCCGAAGCCGCCCACGCCGAGCACGTCGACCTCAGTGAACCCGGGCACCCGCCAGTCGCTCATCCCCGCCGCTTCCCCTCTCCGCGAGGCCGGTCGCGGTCGGCGAGATCGTACTCCGGAAATGTGGCACCCGGAGTGGAGTTGTCACAGTTGTGCCTCGGTCGTGGGATCGGAGCCCGGCTGCGCGTCATGGCGCCGAGATATCGGCGAGCCGGGGCTCAGAAGACGGATTCCTTGCTCGGTGGTGCGGTAGAGGACCGCGCGGCCGGACCGTTGCCCGGTGACCAGGCCGCTGTCGCGCAGAACCCGGAGGTGTTGCGAAACCGCGCTTGGCGAGACGTGCAGGGCTTCGGCGAGGCCGGTGGTCGTGGCGGGGGAGCGCAGTGTCTCCAGCAGTTCGGCGCGACGTCGGCCTAGGAGGCGGATGGCGTGTCCGGCGGGGCGACGCCCGGCGGCTGTCCACAGTGCACCGCTGCCTCGCGCTGGGTAGCGGATCGTGGTCTGGGTGGTGGTGTGCAGTTTGATCATCACCCACGGCGGGCCGAGCACGACGGGGGAAAGCACCAGCCCGCCGGCGGGGCGTCCGGGCGAGGAGCGATGGTCGCCGTCGAGGGTCAGGCGGCCGTTGTGCCAGTTCAGTCCGGCGTGCAGGTCGGTGAACAGACGGCGCGCGCCGCCGTCTGCCCATTGTTTGGCGCGGTAGGCGATGTCGGCGTCGAGGACGGCGCGCAGCCGGGTCCAATGCGGTGCGATCAGACGGTCGTGCGCTCGCCGCAGTTCGGCGGCGATGGCGCGAAGCCCGGAGGCGGGGTCGTCGGCGAGCGCGCGGGCCGGGGCGGGCAAGCGGTCGCCGAACACGCCGTGCAGGCTTCGCCGGACCTCGCGCGCGGTGGTCCGGCACATCGCGGCGAGCGCCTCGTCGATCGTGCTCGCCGCGCGGGCCGGGGCGGGCAGCAGGAACTGCGGCCAGCTGGTCCGGCCGGTGACGAGCAGCGGCCAGGTCCGCGACAGGTCCAGCGGCCGGACGGCGAGTTCGCCGGCGGCCCAGCGGGTCCAGTGCCCGTGCCGCGTCCGGCCCCAGCACCCGGCCAGAGTCTGCAGGCCGGAGACGGTTTCGGACAGCGGCGAGACGGCGAGCCTGGTGCCTGCCAGGTCGCCGGTGCTCAGTTCGAGGGTGAGCGGCACGTCGCGATTATGCGGCAGACGGCGGGTGTTCCAGGGCAGCGGCAGGCGAGTGAGGGTGAGCTGGTGCCCTCGCCGGTCCGGTGGCGGTTTTCGGCGGGCGGGCGAGGTTTTGCGTTCGTCGGTCTGGTGGCGGTTTTCGGCGGGCGGGCGAGGTCTTGCCTTCGCCGGTCCGGTGGCGGTTTTCGGCGGCCGAGGTTGTGCGTTCGTCGGTCTGGTGGCGGGTTTCGGCGGGCGGGCGAGGTCTTGCCTTCGCCGGTCCCGGCGGCAGGTTTTTCGGCGGCCGGGGCGGTTGAGGTCCTGCGTTGTCGGTCTGGCGGCAGTTTCGGGCGGGCGGGGGCTTGCCTTCGCCGGTCCCGGCGGCAGGGTTTTCCGCGGCCGGGGCGGTTGAGGTTTTGCTGCTTCTCGTCGGTTCGAGCGGGTGCGCGGCAGTGCGGTTGCCCAGGGGAGCAGCGGCTTGCCGAACCGGCGGGCGCGACTCCCGGGTCCCGCTGGTTCGGCGAGGTCCTGGTTATCCGGCACTCGGGCCGAACCAGCGGGCGAGCTGGCGGTTCAGCTCTTGCTGGTCCTCGCCGATCCAGGCGACGTATCCGTCGGGGCGGAGCAGGACGGCCGGGGCGTCCAGGGCGGCGGCGGGGTCGGTGCGGAGGTCGACCCGGTCCGCCCAGCCTTCGGCGGTCAGCTCTCCGGTGCGGTCGAGCACCAGGCCGCGGCCCTGACGCAGGCGGTCGTAGAGGCGGCCTTGCTTGAGGTCGAGGTCGGGCAGGCGGCGGCCGAGCAGGCCGGGGCCTTCGCCGAGGTCGTAGCGGAGGTCGATCGCGGTGATTTTCCCGATCAGGCGGCGGTTGACCTCGTCGACGTCCATCAGTTCGGCGAGCAGCCTGCGCACGGCCCGCGGTCCCGCTTCGGCGGACGACAGTTCCATCTGGGCGCGGGTGTTGTCGAGGACGTCCGCGGCGACCGGGTGGCGTTCGGCCTGGTAGGTGTCCAGCAGGGTCTCGGGGGCCCAGCCGCGGACCTGTGCGGCCAGCTTCCAGCCGAGGTTGAACGCGTCCTGCACGCCCAGGTTGAGGCCTTGGCCGCCGGTGGGCGGGTGGATGTGCGCGGCGTCGCCTGCCAGCAGCACCCGGCCGACGCGGTACCGGTCGGCCAGCCGGGTGGCGTCGCCGAAGCGGGACAGCCAGCGCGGGGAGTGCACGCCGAAATCGGTTCCGGCGAGGGCGCGCAGTTGTTCTCGGAAGTCCTCGATAACGGGCGGTTCGGAGCTGAGTCCCGCGGCGGGGACCACGACGCGATAGACGCCCTCCTCGACCGGCCCCAGCATGAAACGCTTGGTGGCCTGCCGGACCTCGGCCACCTTGGCGGCGATCTCCTCCCGCGGCGCGGCCGCGGCCATCTCGCCCATGAGGGTCTCGGTCCGCGAGGGTTCGCCCGGGAAGCCGACGCCGAGCAGTTTGCGCACAGTGCTGCGCGCACCGTCGCAGCCTACGAGGTACTTCGCTCGCAGCCGTTCGCCGTCGGCCAGCTCGACGGTCACTCCGTCCTCGTCCTGCTCGAAACCGGCGATCGCGCAGCCGTGCCGGACTTCCGCGCCCAGCCCGGCCGCGTGCTCTTCGAGCAGGCGGACGACGACCGGCTGGGGGATGCCCAGCAGGTACGCGGTGGCGAGGTCCTCGGGCGCGGGTTTGGCGATGCCGGCGAAGACGCCGCCGACCGGACGTCGCCGTCCGCGCTGGAGGAGCGGCTCCAGCAGCCCGCGCATCGCGAATTGTTCGAGGCTGCGGATATGCAGGCTGACGATGCGGGCGAGCGGGACCGGCTCGGTTTCCTTCTCCAGGACGAGAACCCGCACGCCGTGCAGCCGGAGTTCGGCGGCCAGCGTCGCGCCGGTCGGACCGCAGCCGGCGATGATTACGTCGATCATGAAGCATCCGTTCGTTCAGGTGTGGTGCGGTTCGTTGCCGGGGGTTCGGCTGCTGCGCGCTGCGAGGCGGGGATCAATGCCCAGGGCCCTAAGGCGGCGCTGCCGCTGCGGTATGAGGTCTCTGTCCTGAGCGCGGGGTTGGCGAGGCAGGTGCGGGGTGTGCTGTCCGTGAGGGAATCAGAGTCCCTCAGGGTTCCCCTCACGGACGCGAGCAAGCGGTCGTGAGGGCGTGGAACGGGCATTTCGGCGAGCGTGGCGTCCCTTGTGGACGGTTGGCATGGTGAAGCCGCGCAGGTTAAGTCCCTGGCATTGCCGCGGCGGGGTGCTCCAGGGTGCTTGGCTGTGGCGAGTACGGCCCCGGCGTGCCTGGTTGTCGCGGTGCGGCTGGTGGTGGGTGTGGTTGTCGCGGCGCTGCTGGTGGCGTGCCTGGTTGTCGCGGTGCGGCTGGTGGTGGGTGTGGTTGTCGCGGTGCGGCTGGTGGCGCGTCTGGTTGTCGCGGTGCGGCTGGTGGTGGGTGTGGTTGTCGCGGTGCGGCTGGTGGCGCGTCTGGTTGTCGCGGTGCGGCTGGTGGCGCGCCTGGCCGTCGCGGTGCGGCTGGTAGTGCGCCTGGCTGACGCGGTGCGGCTGGTGGCGCGCCTGGCCGTCGCGGCGCACCTGGCCGTACAGCTCGCCGTCGCCCGCTCGGCCGTCCGTTCACCCGCAGCGATCGCGAGCGCGGCGCATCCAGGCGTCGTGGCCCCACGACGGCAGGCACGCCCTGGTACGGACGCGTCGGGCTGGTTCTGGATTCGCGCAGGACTTGGCATCGGCCGCGCCAGTCTGCGGTGCCCGCGATCCTGCGGCAAGCGAAATACCAGGAAGCCCGACCACCGCACAGCGAAACATTCGATGTAGCTCCAGCCTACATCATGGCGAACACATGTTCGACCCGGGAAAGCTCCGGACCATGAAGCAACGCGACCTCAAGACCAAGCTCCCGGCCGCGTACTGGCGGTTGTGGTGGGCCTCGGCGGTGGACAACGTGGGCGACGGGATCTTCTCGGCCGCCGTGCCGTTGCTGACGGTCGCGCTCACCCGCGATCCGGTGCTGGTCTCGGTCGTCTCGGCCGCGACCTACCTCCCCTGGCTTCTGCTCTCCTTGCCCGCGGGTGCGCTCGTGGATCGGCGCGACCGGGTCGGTCTCCTCTGGCGGTCGCAGGCTCTCCAGGCGGCGATCGTCGCGGTGGCGGCTGTGCTGATCGGGCTGGGCCGGATCGGCATCGCGGGGCTGGCGGTCACGGGGTTCGGGCTCAGCGCGTGCGAGGTCGTGTTCGCCACCGCGTCGCTCGCGGTGGTGCCGGATCTCGTCTCCGAGGCGCAGCTGCACCGGGCGAACGGCAGTCAGTACGCGATCGCCAGCGCCGGGCAGTTGTTCGTCGGTCCGCCGATCGGCAGCCTGCTGTTCGCGGGCGCGGCGGCGTTGCCGTTCGGCGTGGACGCGGTTTCGTTCGCGGGGTCCGCCGCGTTGCTGGCGGCCTTGCCTCGCCGTCCGGTGCCGCGAGGGGTGCGGCCGCCGGTCCGGGTCGCGGTGGCGGAGGGGGTGCGCTGGCTCGGGCGGCACCGGCTGTTGCGGACGTTGGCCGGGCTGCTGGCGGTGAACACGTTCTGCTACCAGCTCGGCAATGTCACGGTCGTGCTGCTCGCGACGCAGACCCTGCACGTCAGCGAGCGCGGTTACGGCGTGTTGCTCGCGGGGGCCGCGGCGGGCAGTGTGCTCGGCGGGACGGTCAACGCGCGGGTCGTGGCGAAAATCGGGGCATTGCCGGCGTTGCTGACCGCGTTGATCGCCAATGTGGTGATCTTCGTGCTCATCGGCGCCAGTCCGAACGCGGTCGTTCTTGGGGCACTGCTGGGGGTCAACGGGTTTGCTACGACGCTCTGGAGCGTGGTCACGGTCAGCCTTCGGCAGCAGGCGGTGCCTACGGACCTGCGCGGGCGGGTGCACAGCGTCTACCGGATGCTGGGCTGGGGTTTGATGCCGCTGGGATCGCTGGCGGGGGGACTAATCGCGGACGTGCTCGGCATCCGGGCGGCGTATCCGGTGGCCGGTGCGGTGCGGGGGATCGCGCTGGTCGCGGCGCTGCCGGTGCTTCTTTCGGCGATGCGCGCCGGGAAGCCCGCGCGGTGAGGTGCGCAGTCTGCGGTCCTTAGTGGACAGACGTGGCCGGGGGCGAAGGTCAATTCGTGGGCAACCGGCCCTGTGGTTCCCTTTACCGATCTGCGCGGCCGGGCACGCTGCGGAATGTGCATCTTATTGGCAGTTTGCCGATAGCGGGCATTTGCGCCGCACCGTCCGGGAAGAGGGTTCCGCTGTTCGGATATTGGTTGCGGAAAATCTGCAACGTTTCCGGCGGCGGAGGCGACTGTGCGGGCGGAGGTGCTGGTGACGGAATCGGCAGTGACGGCGGGAGATCGAGTTACCCGGCGGTACGGGCGACTGTCGTCGCGCGCCATTCGTGTGGTCGTGCGGGGAACGGCGAATTCCGCGCGGCGGGGATCCGGCGGAATTTTCCGGTGATCGGGTGAGGTTTAGCGGAGCGAATCGCCGTTTTTCCTGATCGACTTGTCCCGCCAGCTGTTCGGGGGCGTTTCCGGGAAGGCGGAAGGTGATCTTTTTTCCGGGAAGCGGCGGAAGTCCGGTTCGCGGCGGGGATTGTGCTGCGGTCGGGGCAGCGGCAGCGGCTGTTGGCACCACTTCGCTGGTGGCGATCATTGATCCGGCGGCCCGGAGAATGGCCGGTGTACGCTGGTCGGAGCAGCGGGAAACGGTGCGGTGCGCGGGCCCTTCGTCGGCCGAATGCGAAGGCGGACTGTCCGCTTATCTGCGTGCCAACCCGAGGTGTGAGTCCGTTGTTCATATTTTGGAATGCTCTCGGCAATGTGTGACGCTGGGTGTGAACCGGCGTATGCGGGGGTCCTTCGTTTGGCGGTTGCTGGAGTGCAACCGAGCTAGGCAGGGTATGGATTCCGGCGCGGGTCTGGACTTGAAGACGCCCGCGCTCTGCTGGGGCTAGTGCCGCGCGGGCAGGGGGGCAATTCCCCGGGCGGCTCCTACGAGTATTCGAAAGGCATGGTCATGCACTCCCGGAAAGAAAGATCCGCTGTCCCGAGACCGCGCCCGGTGCCTGGGGCCGGCGATGCGGACCGGCTCGCCGCCGTGCTTCCGCGGCTGGCCGCCCGGCATCGGGTGCCGGGAGCGCAGGTCGCGGTCTGGTCCGGCGGCGAGACCGTAATGGTCCAGACCGGTGTCGCGGGCGGCGGCAGGCCGATGCGGGAGGACTCGCGGGTGCCGATCGGCTCGATCACCAAGGTGGCGACCGCGACGCTGGCGATGATGCTCGTCGCCGAGGGCGATCTCGGCCTGGACCAGCCGGTCGGCGAAATCCTGGGCGAGCCCGTGCTGTCGGCCGGGCTGACCCTGCGCAGGCTGCTGAGCCACACCGGCGGGCTGCCCTCGGACCCGGCCGACGCCGCCGGGTCCTGCCGGAAAGAGGTGCGGGCCGCGGAGTTCGTCTGCGAGCCGGGTGCCGCGTTCTCCTATTCCAACCTCGGCTACGCGCTGGCCGGCCTGCTGATCGAAGAGGTCACCGGGATGGGCTGGCGCGAGGCGGTCGAGTCGATCCTGTTGCGGCCCTTGGAGATCGAGCCGGTCTACGTCGACAGTCCCGGCGTCGCGACCGGGCACGCGCGCGACGGCGAGCGCCCGCTCGCGCAGGTGCTGCCGCCGATGCTGGACCCGGCGGGCGCGCTCGCGCTGAGCGCCCGCGACCTGGTCGCGCTCGGGCGGGTCCACCTCGGCAAACCGGGACTGCTCGACGTCGTCACCGCGAGCGACCTGCACCGGCCGGTGCCGGTCGCCGAGCCGTTCGGCCTCGCCGAGGGCTGGGGGCTGGGGCTGGCCTGTTTCGGCGACGAGGACTTCCGCTGGCTCGGCCACGACGGGACGGCCGACGGCACCTCGTGCCACCTGCGGATCGACCAGGCTGGAGCCTGCGTGCTCGCGCTCACCGCCAACGGCGCGGGCGGCACCGATCTCTGGCACGACCTGGCCGGGGAGCTGCCGGAACTCGGTCTTCCACCGCACCGCGTCCAGAGTGCGGAATCCTGCCCGATTCCGCTTCCGGACGGCGATTTCGGCAGTTATCGCAACGGCGCCATCGGATACACGGTCCGGCCGGACGCCGCCGGCGGCGCGTGTCTCGACGTGGACGGCGACGTCTTCCCGGACCTGACCCGGTACGCCGACGGCTCGTTCACCGTCCGCGACCCGGCGACCGGCCGTGCCGCCCCGTGCGGGCGGTTCCGCGGCGAACCCGGAGCGGCGACCGCCGTCGAAATCGGCGGCCGGCTCGCGCGGCGGTGCTGAGCCCGCCCTCCGAACTTCTCCTCCCCACCCGCGCCAGGCGGGATCCCTTGGTGTGCCCGGAAGGTAGCGAACAACGATGACCGCCCAAGACAAACCGGCCGAACCGGACCCGGTCGCGACCCTGCCCGCGCTGTTCGCCGCACAGGTGCGGCGGGCGCCGGACGCGCTCGCCGTGGAGGGCGCGGAGACCCGGCTGACCTACGCCGAACTGGCCGGCGAGGCAGGCAGGCTCGCCGCGCACCTGCTGCGGCTGGGGTTGCGCACGGAGGACCGGGTCGGGGTGCTGGCGGAGCGGTCGGCCGGGCTGATCGTCGCGGAGCTGGCCGTGGTCACGGCGGGCGGTGCGTATGTGCCGCTCGACCAGCGCGCGCCGGACAGCCGGTTGCGGACGCTGCTGGCCGAGGCCGGGGTCACCGTGCTGCTCGCCGAGGACCCGGCCCGCGCGGCGGAAATCCACAGTGGACAGATCGTCGCGCTCGGCCGGGTCTTGCCGGCGGCGGAGGTCCCTTCGGTGACAACGCATCCGGACAATCTGGCGTATCTGATGCACACGTCCGGCTCGACCGGAACGCCCAAGGGGGTCGCGGTCCGGCATCGGGACGTCGCGGCGCTCGCGGCGGACCGGAGATTCGCCGGGGACGCGCATCGACGGGTGCTGTTGCACTCGCCCGCGGCGTTCGACGCCTCCACCTACGAAATGTGGGTGCCGCTGCTGACCGGCGGGACCGTGGTGGTCGCGCCACCCGGCGACCTCGACGTCGAGAGTCTCCGCGAGGTTCTGTCCCGGTACGACGTCGGTGCGATCTGGCTGACGGCGGGCCTTTTCCGGGTCGTCGCGCACGAAGCGCCGGACTGCTTCCACGGCGTGCGAGAGGTCTGGACCGGTGGCGACGTCGTCCCGCCCGCAGCGGTGCGGCGGGTGCTGCGGGCCTGTCCCGGCGTCACGGTCGTCGACGGGTACGGCCCGACCGAGACCACCACCTTCGTGACGGCCCACCCGGTCCAGTCGGCGGAGGTGACGGCGATGCCGATCGGCCGCCCGCTGGACGGTGTGCGCGCGTATGTCCTGGACGACGCGTTGAATCCGGCCGCGTCCGGCGAGCTGTATCTGGCCGGTGCGGGGCTGGCGCGCGGTTACTGGGCGCGACCCGGGGCGACGGCGGAGAAGTTCGTCGCCGATCCCGGCGTGCCGGGCGAGCGGATGTACCGCACCGGCGACGTGGTCCGCTGGAACGACCGGGGCGAGCTGGAATTCCTCGGCCGCGCCGACGACCAGGTCAAGATCCGCGGGTTCCGGGTGGAGCCCGGCGAAATCGAATCCGTGCTGGCCGCGGACGACACCGTCGCCGAGGCCGTGGTCCTCGCGCGCGAGGACGGGCCGGGGGCGAAGCGCCTGGTCGCCTACGTCGTGCTGGTGCCGGGCGCACCGCGGCAAGACCTGAAAGCTGTTGCCGCGGCGGCATTGCCGAGCTACCAGGTTCCGTCGGCGATTGTCGTGCTGGACGAGCTTCCGTTGAGCACCAACGGAAAGGTGGACCGGAAAGCGCTGCCCGCGCCGTCGGCGGAACCGGAGGGCATCGAGCCGGGAACGGACACCGAACGCGCCGTCGCCGAGATCGTCGCGGAAGTGCTGGGCCTGGACCGCATTGGCGTCGAGGACGATTTCTTCGCCTTGGGCGGCGACTCGATCCTGGCGGTGCAGGCGTTGTCCCGCTTGCGCCGGAAGCTCGGCGCGGACCTCTCGGCGCGGGCGCTGTTCGACGCGCCCAGCGTGGCACAGCTCGCGCGGCTGCTGGAAAACGGCCCGCGAGCCGAGCAGGCGATCCCCGTCGGGTCGCCGCGGGAACTGCTTCCGCTGTCTCCGGCGCAGCGGCGGTTGTGGCTCCTCGACGAAATGACCGGCGGCAGCACCGAGTACAACACCGGCGTCGGGATCCGCCTGTCCGGGCCGCTCGATCCCGGCGAGCTGCACCGGGCGCTGGCCTCTCTGTGCACCCGGCACGAATCGCTGCGCACGACCTTTGAGTCCGTTGCGGGACAAGGCATGCAGCGGATCGCGCCGACCGGGGAAATCCCCTTGCGCAGAGCGGATTCCGCCCCGGACGACGAGACACTGAAGGCTGAACTGCGCGAACCGTTCGACCTCCGGACGGGCCCGCTGACCCGAGCCGTCCTGTTCCCGCTCGCCCCGGACGAGCACCTGCTTCTCCTGTGCCAGCACCACATCGTCACCGACGGCCGGTCGATCGCCGTGCTCACCGGCGAACTTCTCGACCTCTACGGCGGCAAGCCGCTGCCCCCGCTGCCGCTCGGCTACCAGGACTACACCCAGTGGCGGCTGGAGTCCGAACGTCTCGACCAGCTCGGCTACTGGCGCGAAACCCTGGACGGTCTCGAACCCCTCGCGCTGCCGACCGACCGCCCCCGGCCCGCGCAGCGCGCCACCGAAGGCGCGGTGCACCGGCACGACCTGCCCGCCGGTCTGGTCCGCGGCATCGCGGAAGCGGGCCGCGCGCAGGGCGCCACGCTGTTCATGACCCTGACCGCGGCCGTCCAGGTGGTCCTGGCCGCCTACAGCGGGCAGCGGGACATCGCGGTCGGCACGGCGGTCTCCGGACGTGACCGGGCCGAACTGGAGCAGCTGACCGGATTCTTCGTCAACACCCTCGTGCTGCGGTCCTCAGTGGACGGTGCGCAGCCGTTCGAGCGCTTCCTGGCGGACTTCCGCGAAACCGTGCTGGCCGCGTTCGCGCACGGTGACGTCCCGTTCGACCGCGTGGTGGAGGAACTCCAGCCCGAACGCGACCCGTCGCGGACGCCGTTGGCGCAGGCCGTGGTCGTCCTGCAGCGCCCGCTGGTATCGGACCGGACGGTCGCCGGGCTGCGGGTCAGCGAGTACGCCCTGCCGCGTCCTTCGGCGCGCTTCGACCTCGTGGTCGAGTTCTGGCCGCAGCCGGACGGCCTGCGCGTCACCGTCGAATACGCCACCGCGCTTTTCGACGCCGCCACCGTCGAAGGCCTCGCGCAAAGCCTGGAAGTCCTGCTCGCCGGCATCGCCGCCGACCCGGCGCGGCCGGTGGGGGACCTCCCGCTGATCACCGCCGAGGACCGCCGGTTCCTGCTTCCGGCACCGGCCGAACGCACGCCCGCCGAGACGGTGCCCGAGCTGTTCGACCGACGCGCGGCGCTCCAGCCCGGCCAGACCGCGGTAGTGAGCGGCGACGTCCGCCTCACCTACGCAGAACTGCACTCCCGGGCAAACGGCCTCGCGCAGCACCTGGTCCGGCGAGGCGTCCGCCCGGAGGAACGGGTCGGCCTGCTGATGGACCGCTCGGCCGACCTCGTCGTGGCCGTGCTGGCGATCCTCAAGGCGGGCGCGGCCTACCTGCCGCTGGACCTGCGCGCCCCGGCCGACCGCCTGCGCCGCGTCCTCGACGGAGTTTCGCTGGTGCTCACCGACCGCACCTGGCATGACACCGCCGTCACTGTCCACAAGGGAACGTCGCTGATCGTGGCGGACGTCGACGGACCGGCCCCGGAAATCACGCTGAGCGACCAGAATCTGGCCTACGTCGAGTACACCTCGGGTTCCACCGGCGTCCCGAAGGGCGTAGCAGTACGCCATGCGGACGTCACGGCACTCGCGACCGACCCGCGCTTCGCGAGCCACGAACGCGTCCTGCTGCATTCCCCGCTGGCCTTCGACGCCTCGACCTATGAACTGTGGGTGCCGCTGCTGGGCGGCGGCACGGTGATCGTCGCGCCGCCCGGCGACCTGGACGCCGATGCGATCCAGGAGCTGGTGGCGGAGCACGACATCACCGCGCTCTGGCTGACCGCAGGACTCTTCCGGCTTTTCGCCGAGGAGACGCCCGAGTGCTTCGCCGGGCTCCGCGAGGTCTGGACCGGCGGCGACGTCGTGCCCCCGGCCGCGGTGCGAAGGGTCCTCGACCGCTGCCCCGGGATCGCCGTCGTAGACGGCTACGGCCCGACCGAAACCACCACCTTCGCCACCTCGTTCCGGATGTCGGCCGAGGTCCCGGACGTCATCCCGATCGGCACGCCGCTGCGGGAGGTCCGGATCCACGTCGTCGACGACCGGTTCCGGCTGCTGCCGCGCGGCGCGGCAGGCGAGGTCTGCATCGCCGGCGCCGGGCTCGCGCGCGGGTACTTCGGCCAGCCGGGCCTGACCGCGGAGCGGTTCGTCGCCGACCCGTTCGGCGAGCCCGGGGCCAGGATGTACCGGACCGGCGACCGGGGCCGGTGGCGCTCCGACGGGCCGCTGGAATTCCTCGGCCGCGTGGACGACCAGGTCAAGATCCGCGGCTTCCGGGTCGAACCGGCCGAAATCGAACGCGCGCTGGCCGCCGAGGAAGAGGTGGCGCAGGCGTTCGTGACGATCCGGACCACCGGCGGACGCAAGCAGCTGGCCGGTTACGTGGTCCCGGCGAACGTGGACACCGAAGCGCTCCGCCGAGCCGTCGCACGCACGCTTCCGGACTATATGGTGCCTTCGGTGCTCCTCCCGCTGGCCGAGCTGCCGCTCACCGCCAACGGCAAGGTCGACCGTCGCGCGCTGCCGGAGCCGCGGGCCGCCAGCGAACGGACGGCGGCCCCGCGCACCGAACGGGAGGCCGTGCTCGCCGGGATCTGGGCTGACGTGCTCGGCCTGGACCGCGTCGGCGTGGACGACAACTTCTTCGCCCTCGGCGGCGATTCGATCCTGAGCATCCAGGTGAGTTCCCGGGCCCGGCAAGCGGGGCTCAGCGTGAGCACCGCCGATCTGTTCCGCCACCAGACGATCGCCGCGCTCGCCCCGGTCGTCGGCGAAGCGGCGGCGATCCCGGCGCGCGGTCCGGAAAGCGGCGAGGTCGTTCTCACCCCGATCCAGCATTGGTTCTTCGGACTGGGCGCGGACCGCTTCGACCAGACGATCGCCGTCCAGTTGCCCGCCGACGTCGACTTGACCGCGCTGATCCGCGCGCTGGCCGCGTTGTCCGAACGGCACGACGCGCTGCGGATGCGGTTCACCCACGACCGCGAGGCTTGGCGCCAGCACAACACCCCGGTCGGCGAAGGGCACACGCAGCTGCGATGGTCGCTGACCGGCGAGCCGCGGACCCTGCACCTGGCCGCGCACCACCTGGTGGTCGACGGCGTGTCGTGGCGGTTGCTGCTCGAAGACCTCGACCGCGCCTGCCGGCAGGCCGTGCGCGATGAACCGATCGACCTCGGCCCGAGGACGACGTCCTTCCGCGAGTGGGCGGGAAGGCTCGCCGAGCACGCGGCAGCGGGCGGCTTCGACGACGAACTGGCGCACTGGTGGGAGCTGCCCGCGCCCAGCCCGCTTCCGGTCGACGGCACGGCGGAGAACACCTTCGGCCGCGCTCGCGTCGTCACCGCCCGGCTCACCGCGGAAGAGACGCACGCGCTCCTGCGCGAGGTGCCGCAGGCGTACCGGACGCAGGTCAACGACGTGCTGCTGGCCGCGCTGGGCCGGGTGCTGGGGGACTGGACCGGGCACCGGCCGGTGCTCGACCTCGAAGGGCACGGCCGCGAGGAGCTGTTCGACGGGGTCGACTTGTCGCGGACGGTCGGCTGGTTCACCACGGTCTTCCCGGTGGCGCTGGACGTTCCGGACGGCTGGGGCGCGGCGCTCAAGGCGGTCAAGGAGCAGCTGCGCGCGGTCCCGCGACGGGGGATCGGCTACGGCGCGCTGCGGTATCTCGCCGGGTCCGCGCCGGTGATCGAACCGCAGGTGAGCTTTAACTATCTCGGCCGGTTCGACCTGCCCGGCGACCTGACCCCGCACCGGGAACTCGCGCTGGACGTCTCGCCGGACACCGTCCGTCCGCACCTGCTGGAGGTCGTCGGCCGCGTCGAGGGCGGCGAGCTGGAACTGGCCTGGCACTACGCCGAGGGCGTCCACGAGGAATCCACTGTGGACCGGTTGGCCGCGGCGACGGCCGAAGCACTGCGAGAGATCGTCCGGCACTGCGCGGAGCCAGGTGCGGGCGGGCGGACGCCGTCGGACTTCCCGCTGGCCGGGCTTGATCAGTCCGCAGTGGACGTGCTGGCCGGCGACGGCCGCGACGTCGAGGACAGCTATCCGCTGACGCCGATGCAGGCCGGGATGGTGTTCCACGACCTCGCCCAGCCCGGCGACCGCGTCTACTTCGAACAGGTTTCGTGCACTGTGGACGACGTGCCCGATCCGCACCGGCTCGGCGAGGCCTGGCGGCGGATCGTCGAGCGGACCCCGATCCTGCGCAGCCGGATCGTGTGGGACGGCGTGCCCCGGCCGCTGCAGGTCGTGCACCGCGCGGTCGAACTGCCAGTGTCCTATCTGGACTGGTCCACTGTGGATTCCGAGGAAGCGCTGAAGCAGCTTCTGGAACAGGATCTTGCGGAGGGATTCGATCTCGCCCGGGCCCCGCTGGCCCGGCTGGTCATCGCGAAGGAGTCCGCCACCAGGGTGCGCGTGCTCTGGACCTTCCACCACGTCCTGCTCGACGGCTGGAGCGTTTTCGGCATTCTCTCCGACGTCGTCGCCCTGCTGCGCGGCGAAGAACCGCCCGTCCGCCCGCCGTTCCGCGACTACGCGGCCTGGCTCGCCGCCCAGGACGACGAGCGCGCCGGGGAACACTGGCGGGCCGAACTCGCCGGGGTCACCCCGACTCCGTTGCCTCTCGAACGCCCAGCCGTCCGCACGCACACGTCGAGTTCGACCGGCCGGATCCCCGTCGAGCTGGACGACGAGACCTCCGCCGCGGTGTACGCCTTCGCACGGCGGCACCGGCTGACCGTAAACACCGTCGTCCAAGGCGCGTGGGCCGCGTTGCTGGCGCGCTACAGCGGCGAAACCGAGGTGTGCTTCGGCGCGACGGTATCCGGCCGTCCGGCGGAACTGCCCGGCGCGGACGACATTCCCGGCATCTTCATCAACACCCTGCCGGTGCGCGTCCGGCTCGACGGCACCCGCGCGGTCCCGGACTGGCTGCGCGATCTCCAAGCAGCGCAAGCGGAATCACGCCGGTTCGGGCACATCGGCCTGACGAAGCTGCAAGCGTGGAGCGGCGGCGGGAGCCTGTTCGAGAGCATCGTCGTCTTCGAGAACTACCCGATCGACGAGGTGTCCGGGCTGCGGGACGTCCGCGCGGCCGAACGGACCAGCTACCCGCTGGGCGTCGTCGCCTACCCCGGGCGGAAGCTGTCACTCGTTCTCACGCACGACCCGGAGAGGATCGGCGCTCCAGCGGCGGCAAGGCTCGCGGCGCACCTCGAAGCACTGGTCCGGGGCATGATCACGGCCCCGCACGAGCCGGTGTCCCGGGTGCCGATGCTCTCCGGGACCGAGATCGAGCACCTGCTCGCCGAGCGGAACGAGACTGCCCGCGCGCTCCCGGCCAAGGCGGTGCCCGAGCTGTTCGAGGCCCAGGCCCGGCGGACTCCGGACGCCGTCGCCCTGGTGACCGACGACGAGCAGATCACCTACCGCGAACTCGACGCCCGCGCGAACCGGCTGGCGCACCGCCTGATCGCCGCGGGCGTGCGGGCCGAAGACCGGGTTGCCGTCCTGATGAACCGTTCGCCGGAACTCGTCGTCGCGGAGCTCGCGATCGTCAAGGCCGGTGGCGCTTACCTGCCGCTGGACCTGCGCGCTCCGGCCGAGCGGCTGAGCCTGCTCCTGGAGGAAGCCGAAGTGTCGGTGCTGACAGCTGACGCGGCCTGGCTGGCGACTGCGGAGGAAGTCCACACCGGCGTCATTGTCACCGGCGAGAGCGACGCCCCCGATACGCCGCCGGCCGTGCGGGTCGATCCCGAACAACTCGCCTACGTCATCTACACGTCCGGCTCCACCGGCCGTCCGAAGGGCGTTTCGGCGCGGCATCGCGACGTCGTGGCGCTCACGATCGACCGGCGGTTCGCCCGGCACGACCGGGTTCTGCTGCACTCGCAACAGGCCTTCGACGCCGCGACCTACGAACTGTGGGTGCCGCTGCTCACCGGCGGCACCGTCGTGCTGGCCCCGCCGGGAGACGTGGACGTCGAGACGCTCGGCCGCTCGCTCACCACGCACGGCGTGACCGGCGCGTTCCTCACCACCGGCTTGTTCCGGCTGGTCGCGCAGGAATCGCCGGAGGTCTTCGCGGGCGTGCGGGAAGTCTGGACCGGCGGCGACGCCGTCCCCGCGGCCGCTCTCCGCCGCGTCCGGGCGGCCTGCCCGGGCACCCTGGTCGCCGACGTCTACGGCCCCACCGAGACCACCACGTTCGCGACCGTGCACCCGCTGCCCGGCGAGGTCCCGGACGTCGTCCCGATCGGCGGACCGCTCGACCACACCCGCGCGTACGTCCTCGACGGCGACCTCCGGCTCGCCCCGCCCGGCGCGCCCGGCGAACTGCACCTCGCCGGCGCGGGCCTGGCGCGCGGCTACCTCGGCCGCCCCGGCCTGACCGCCGAGCGGTTCGTCGCGGATCCGTTCGGCCCGCCGGGGGAGCGGATGTACCGCACCGGCGACCTCGTGCGCTGGAACGAGGAAGGCGCGCTGGAGTTCGTCGGCCGGGCGGACGAGCAGGTGAAGATCCGCGGGTTCCGGGTCGAACCGAGCGAGATCGAGGCCGCGCTCGGCGAACATCCCGCCGTCGCGCAGGCTGCCGTGCTGGCCCGCGAGGACGGCGGCGTGAAGCGGCTGGTCGCCTATGTCCTCGGCGAGACCGACGGCCTCGCGGACTTCCTCGGCCGGACGCTGCCGGACTATATGGTGCCCGCCGCGTTCGTCCGGCTGGAGCGGTTCCCGGTGAACGTCAACGGGAAGCTCGACCGGCACGCGCTGCCGGCCCCCGAGTTCGGCGCGCGGGACCACGTCGCGCCGCGGACCGGGCGCGAACGCGCCATCGCCGAGATCTGGGCCGACGTGCTCAGCGTCGACCGTGTCGGCGCGACCGACGACTTCTTCGAGCTGGGCGGCGATTCGATCCTCAGCATGCAGGTCGTCTCCCGCGCCCGCCGGGCCGGGCTCGAACTGCAGCCCGGCGACCTGTTCGCGCACCGGACCCCGGCCGCGCTCGCCGCGGCGGCCCGCATCGCGACGACGGCGGTCGAGCGCGGCCCGGTCCACGGCCCGGTGCCGCTCACCCCGATCCAGCGCTGGTTCTTCACGGCGCAAACCGCCGAGCCGGACCACTTCCACCAGTTCGTCCAATGGGGAGCGCTCGACCCGGACGCGGCGAACGCGGCCGTCGAGGCGCTGCTGACCCACCACGACGCGCTCCGGATGCGCTTCGCCCGCGGCGAAACGCACTGGCTCCAGGAGAACGGCCCGGTCGGTGCTGAGGCGCCGCTGGTCCGGTTCGAGCACGATCGGCTGTCCGTGCATCACCTCGTCGTCGACGGCGTCTCGTGGCGCGTGCTCATCGAGGACTTCGAGCGCGCCTACGATCAGGCCTTGCACGGCAAACCGATCGACCTCGGCCCCCGCACGACGTCCTTCCGCGACTGGGCGATCCGGCTCGCGGAACACGCTGCCGGCGGCGGGTTCGACGACGAACTCGGCTATTGGCGTGGGGTGTCCGGCCGGACCACGGTGCCGGTCGACGGCCGAGGCGACGCGACCGTCGCTTCGATGCGCTCGGTGACCGCCCGGCTGTCCGCGGCGGAGACCGGCGCGCTGCTGCGGGACGTCCCGAAGGTCTACCGCACGCAGGTCAACGACGTGCTGCTCACGGCGCTGGGCCGGGTCCTGCGCGACTGGACCGGCGGGACCGCCGTGGTCGATCTGGAGGGCCACGGCCGTGCGGACCTGTTCGACGACGTCGACCTCTCCCGGACGGTCGGCTGGTTCACCACGGTCTTCCCGGTGGCGCTGGACGTCCCGGACGACTGGGGCACGGCGCTCAAGTCCGTCAAGGAACAACTGCGCGCGGTACCGCGGCGCGGGATCGGCTACGGCGCATTGCGGTACTTGACGGGTACTGCGCCGGAGATCGATCCGCAGGTGAGTTTCAACTACCTCGGCCAGTTCGGCTCCGGCCGCCTGGAGTCCGACGAAAGCCCGCGCTCGGCTCGCGCGCACCTGCTCGACGTCGTCGGCCGGGTCGAGACCGGCGAACTGGAATTGACCTGGTACTACGCCGAAGGCGGCCACGATCGGTCCACTGTGGACACCTTGGCCGTCGCGATGACCGCCGCGCTGCGCGAGATCATCCGGCACTGCGGCGACCCGGCGGCGGGCGGCCGGACGCCGTCGGACTTCCCGCTCGCCGCGCTCGATCAGTCTGCTGTGGACGAATTGGCCGGCGACGGCCGCGAGGTCGAGGACGTCTGCCCGCTGACGCCGATGCAGTCCGGGATGGTGTTCCACGCGCTGTCCCAGCCCGGCGAACGGGTCTACTTCCAGCAGGTCGGGTTCGTGCTCGACGGCGTCGAGGATCTGGCCGCGCTGGAACGGGCGTGGCGGCGAGTGGTCGACCGGACGCCGGTGCTGCGGACGCGGATCGCCTGGGAGGGCGTGCCCGAACCGGTCCAGGTCGTGCGGCGGCAGGTCCCGGTCCCGATCGCCCGGCACGACTGGCGCGGCCGCACCCCGGACGAACGCGACCAGGCGTGGCGGGAACTCCTCGCCGCGGACCGGGCCGAAGGGCTCGATTTCACCGAGACGCCGTTGCTGCGCCTGGCTTTCGCCCGGTTGTCGGACACGGAGGTCCGCGTGCTGTGGACCTTCCATCACGTCCTGCTCGACGGCTGGAGCGTCTTCGGCGTGCTGTCCGACGTCCTCGCCGCCTACTCCGGTGCCGAACTGCCCGAGCGACCGCCGTTCCGCGACTACATCGCCTGGCTGGACCGGCAGGACGACGCGGCCGCCGAGGACCACTGGCGGCGCGAACTCGGCAGTCTCGTCGCACCCGCCCGGCTGCCCTACGACCGGGCTCCGGCGCAGGCGCACACGAGCCGGTCGTCGGAATGGCTGCGCGTGCCGGTCGAAAACTCCGGACGGTTGCGCGACTTCGCCCGCCGAGCCGGTCTCACGCTCAATACCGTCTTGCAGGGTGCGTGGGCGCTGGTGCTCGCGCGGCTCAGCGGCGAGCGCGACGTCTGCTTCGGCACCACGGTTTCCGGCCGTCCGGTAGACCTGCCGGGCGCGGACGACATCACCGGCATCTTCATCAACACCCTGCCCGTGCGGACCACCGTGACCGGGGCCGACGTGACCGAGTGGCTGGCTGAGTTGCAGTCCGCGCAGGTCGAATCTCGTCGCTACGGCCACCTTCCGCTGACGAAGCTGCAAGCGTGGAGTGGTTGCGGCGGAAGCCTTTTCGACAGCATCGTGGTCTTCGAGAACTATCCGATCGACAACGCGTCGACGCCCGGGCTGCGGCTGCGCGACGTCGACGCGGCCGAGACGACGAACTATCCGATCAGCGTCGTCGCGTCGCCAGGAGAGCAGCTGACCCTCGACGTCGGCTACGACCCCGACCTGTTCGACACCGGCACCGCCGAGCGGATCACCCGGCAGCTCCTCACCGTGCTCGACGCCTTCGGCGCGGGCCCGGGATCGCTGGAAGACATCGAACTGCTCACCGAGGCGGACCGCCACCGGGTGCTGGTCGAGTGGAACGACACCGGCCGGCCGCTCCCGGACGAGGACCTGGCCGGACTGTTCGCCGAGCAGGTCCGGCAAGCGCCGCAAGCGGTGGCGGTGGTGGGCGACGGGATCCGCTTGACTTACGCGGAGCTGGACCGGCGATCCGACCGGCTCGCCCGCTACCTGGTTTCGCTCGGTGCGGGGCCGGAGACGCTCGTCGGCGTGCTGATGGACCGCTCGCCGGGCTTGGTCATCGCCGAGCTGGCGATCGTCAAAGCCGGTGCGGCCTACCTGCCGCTCGACACCCGCGCGCCGCAACCGCGGCTCAAGACCCTCCTGGACGGCGTGAAGATCCTGGTCGCCGACGACACGTGGCGCGATACCGCAGCGAAGGTCCACAGTGGACCCACGGTCGTGCCCGGCGAGCACACCGCGGCCGCGCTGCTCCCGAAGGCAGACCCGGCCAACCTGGCCTACGTCATGTACACCTCGGGCTCGACCGGAAAGCCGAAGGGCGTCGCAGCCAGCCGCCGCGACATCGTCGCGCTCGCGGCCGACCGGCGCTTCGCTGGACACAGCCGCGTCCTGCTGCACGCGTCGCAGGCCTTCGACGCCTCGACGTACGAACTCTGGGTGCCGCTGCTGGGCGGCGGCACGGTCGTCCTCGCCCCGCCCGGCGATCTCGATCTGGCCACCATCGGCCGCCTGTTCGCCGAGCACCGGGTCAACGCCGCCTTCCTCACCACTGGTCTGTTCCGGCTCGCGGCGCGGGAAGCCCCGGAGATCTTCCGCGGGCTCCGGGAGGTCTGGGCCGGCGGCGACGCGGTCCCGTCGGCTGCCGTGCGGCGCGTGCGCGAAACCTGCCCGGACACGACCGTCGTGGACGTCTACGGCCCGACCGAGACCACGACGTTCGCCCTGTCGCATCCGGTCCTCGGCCCGGTGCCGGACGTCGTGCCGATCGGGAAACCGCTGGACAACACCCGCGCCTACGTCCTCGGCCCGGACCTGCGGCCGGTGCCGCCGGGCGCGCTCGGCGAACTCCACCTCGCCGGCGCGGGCCTGGCGCGCGGCTACTACGGCGCGCCCGGCCTGACCGCCGAGCGGTTCCTGCCCGACCCGTTCGGGCCGCCGGGGGAGCGGATGTACCGCACCGGCGACCTCGTCCGCTGGACCGCGCGGGGCGAGCTGGACTTCGCCGGTCGCGTGGACGACCAGGTCAAGATCCGCGGGTTCCGGATCGAACCCGGCGAGGTCGAGGCCGCGCTCGCCGCGCACCCCGGCGTTTCCCAGGCCGCCGTGCTGGCCCGCGAGGACCACGGCGTCAAACGGCTCGTCGCCTACTACACCGGCGAAGCGGACGAGCTGCCCGCGTTCCTCGGCCGGACCTTGCCGGACTACCTGGTCCCGGCCGCGTTCGTGCGACTCGGCCGGTTGCCCTTGACCGGCAACGGCAAGCTCGACCGGCACGCCCTGCCCGCCCCGGACTTCGCCGCGGCAGGCGCCCGCACCGCACCGGCGACGGAAGCCGAACGGGTCCTGGCCGGGATCTGGTCCGAGGTGCTCGGCGTCGAGGACGTCGGGGCCGAGACGAACTTCTTCGAACTCGGCGGCGACTCGATCCTCAGCATCCAGGTCGTCTCCCGGGCCCGCCGCGCCGGGCTGGTCCTGGTGCCGCACGAGGTGTTCCGGCATCCGACGCTGGCCGCGCTGGCCGCGCACGCCGGCGGCGACCGCGGGCCGAAGGCCGAGCAAGGACCGGTCGTCGGCGAGGCACCGCTCACGCCGATCCAGCGCTGGTACTTCGAGACCCAGCCGGAGCGGTTCGACCAGCGGGTCGTCCTGGAATTCGCCGAGGAGGTCGACGAGCCCGCGCTGCGACGGGCGCTGGCCAAGGTCTGGGCGCACCACGACGCCCTGCGCCTGCGCTTCGACCGGACCCAGCACAGCGACCCGCCCGGCCCGGTGGAATTGCTGGTCGGCGAGCCCGCTTTCGACGTCAACCGCGGCCCGCTGCTGAACGCGGTCCTCGACGGGCGACGGTTGCTGCTGGCCGCCCACCACTTGGTCATCGACGGCGTTTCGTGGCGGATTCTCCTGGAGGATCTGGAAACCGCCTACCGGGGCGAGGATCTCGAACCGAAGACGACGTCGTTCCTTGCCTGGGCCCGGCGGCTGGCCGAACATGCCGCGGCAGGCGGTTTCGACAACGAACTCGCCCACTGGCAGTCCCTCCCGCCGGTCGCGCCGGGCGAGCCGGGCGTCGTCGCCGACACCCGCGAGGTCACCGTCCGCCTCGCCGCCGAGGAAACCCGGGCGCTGCTGCAGGACGTCCCCGAGGTCTACCGGACGCAGGTCAACGACGTGCTGCTGACCGCGCTGGGCCGCGTCCTGCGGGACTGGACCGGCGAAATCCCGGTGATCGATCTCGAAGGCCACGGCCGCGAGGAGCTGTTCGAGGGCGTCGACCTGTCGCGCACGGCCGGCTGGTTCACCAGCATGTTCCCGGTCGCGCTGGACGTCCCGGACGAGTGGGGTCCCGCGCTGAAGTCCGTGAAGGAACAGCTGCGCGCGATCCCGCGGCGAGGCATCGGCTACGGCGCACTGCGCTACCTGACCGGCACGGCACCGGCGATCGACCCGCAGGTGAGCTTCAACTACCTCGGCCAGTTCAGCGCGGCCGAAGGCGGGCTGTTCCGTGTCGGCAGCCTGGATGCCGACGTCGACCCGGAGGCGCCCCGCACCCATGTGCTCGACGTCGTCGGCCGGGTCGAAGCGGGCGTGCTGGAACTGACCTGGTCGCACGCCACCGCGGGGGACGTCGTAGAAACCCTGGCCGGGCGGATGCTGACGGCGCTGCGGGAGATCATCGCGCACTGCGCCGAGCCGGACGCGGGCGGACGCACCCCGTCCGACTTCCCGCTCGCCGCGCTCGACCAGGCCGGAGTGGACCAGCTGGTCGAGGGGCGGGCAATCGAGGACATCTACCCGCTGACGCCGATGCAGGGCGGGATGGTCTTCCACGGCCTGTCCCAGACCTCGCAGGGCATGTACTTCGAGCAGGCGAGCTTCGTGCTCGAAGGAGTCACCGATCCGCAGCGGCTCGGCCGGGCGTGGCAGCAGGTCGTCGACCGCACGCCGGTCCTGCGCACTTCGTTCGTCTGGGCCGGCGTGGACGAGCCGGTCCAGCTCGTGCACCGCGAAGCCGAGCTGCCGGTCCGGCACCTCGACTGGAGCGATCTGGAAACCCACGATGCGGAGCTGGCGCGGCTGCTGGCCGAAGACCGCGCGCAGGGCCTGGACCTGGCCCTCGCGCCGCTGGCCCGGATCGCGCTCGCCCGGCTGTCCGGCACGGAAGTCCTGGTGCTCTGGACCTTCCACCACGTCCTGCTCGACGGCTGGAGCGTCTTCCAGGTGCTCTCGGACGTCTGCACCGCCTACGCCGGGCAGCCGCTGCCGTCCCGGCCGCCGTTCCGCGACTACCTCGCCTGGCTCGGCGAGCACGACCAGGCCGCTTCCGAAGAGTTCTGGCGCGCCGCGCTCGCCGGCATCGAAGGCCCGACACCGCTGCCGGGCGACCGGACCCCGCCGTCCGGACACGCCCCGTGCTCGGCCGAGTGGCTGCCGGTCCGCCTGGACCGGCCCGCCACCGCCCGGCTGGACGCCTTCGTCAAACGCCACGGCCTCACGCACAACGTGGTGCTTCAGGGAGCGTGGGCGCTGCTGCTGTCGGTCTACAGCGGACAGAAAGACGTCGTGTTCGGGGCGACCGCTTCCGGCCGCCCGGCCGAGGTGCCCGGGGTGGACGACATTCCCGGCATCTTCATCACCACGCTGCCGGTGCGGGTCGCTGTCGACCGGAGTGTTCCCGTCGCGGACTGGCTCGCCAGGTTGCAGGCGGCGCAGGCCGAAGCGCGCGGGCACGGGCACGTCCCGCTCGCGAAGGTCCAGGGCTGGGCAGGTCTGCCGGGAGGGGTGAACCTCTGCGACAGCCTCGTGGTGTTCGAGAACTACCCGATCACCGAGGCAGCGGCCGGGCGCGGCTTGACCGTGCGCGACCTGTCCGCCCGGGAGACGACGAACTTCCCGGTCACCGTCGTCGCCTCGCCCGGTTCGGAGCTGTCGGTGGACGTCGGCTACGACCCGGCGCTGTTCGACCCCGCGACGGTGACCGGCCTGGCCGCACGGCTGCTGGAGATCCTCGGCGGCCTGACCACGGACGGCGAGCGCGCGCTCGGCGCCGTCCCGGTCATGACCGCGGCCGAGACCCAGCTTCTCGCCGAACGGGCCGCCACCTGCGACGAGCCGGAGCCCCGGTCGCTGCCGGACTTGTTCGCCGAGCAGGTCCGGCTCCGGCCGAACGCGCTCGCGGCCGTCCTCGGCGGCGAACCGGTCACCTACGCCGAGCTGAACCGGCGGGCCAACCGCCTCGCGAACCGGCTGGCCGGGCTCGGGCTGCGGCCGGAAGAACCCGTCGGGCTCGCCGTGGACCACACGGCCGCGGTGATCGCCGAACTGGCCGTGGTCAAGGCGGGCGGCGCGTACCTGCCGATCGACGCGCGCGCTCCGATCGAGCGGCAGCGGGCGCTGCTCGGCGGCGTCCGGTTCGTCGTTGCCGCGGAAGAGCATCCGCTCGGCCAGACCGTGCTGCTGTCCTCTGTGGACGACGAGCCGGACAGCGACCCGGAGATCGCCGCCGACCCGGACCAGGCGGCCTGCGTGATGTACACGTCCGGGTCCTCCGGGGTGCCGAAGGGCGTGGTGGTGCGCCACCGCGACATCGCGGCGCTGGCCGCCGACCACCGGTTCCGCGGCGGAGCGCACGAACGGATCCTGCTGCACTCGCCGCTCGCGTTCGACGCCTCGACCTACGAGCTGTGGGTGCCGCTGCTCACCGGCGGCTGGGTCGTCACCGGCCCGGACACCGGCCTCGACGCGCCGCTGCTGCGCGGCCTGGTCCGCGAGCACGGCCTGACCTCGGTCTGGGTCACCGCCGGGCTGTTCCGGATCCTCGCCCAGGAAACGCCGGAGTGCTTCGCCGGCCTGCGCGAGGTCTGGACCGGCGGCGACGTCGTCCCGGCGGAGGCGGTGCGGCGGGTACTGGCCGCGTGTCCCGGGCTGCGGGTCGTCGACGGCTACGGCCCGACCGAGACGACCGTGTTCGCCACCGCTTACCCGATGGACGCGCCGCCGCCGGACCGGATCCCGATCGGCCGCCCGCTGGACGGCGCCCACGCCCGGGTGCTCGACCCGGACCTGCGCCCAGTGCCGCCCGGCGTGCCCGGCGAACTGTGCCTGGCCGGAGCGGGCCTGGCCCGGGGCTACCGGGACCGGCCGGGGCTGACCGCGGACCGGTTCGTCGCCGACCCGGAAGGCCCGCCCGGGGAGCGGATGTACCGCACCGGCGACGTGGTCCGCTGGCGGCCCGACGGCGCCCTGGAATACCTCGGCCGCCGCGACGACCAGGTCAAACTGCGCGGGTTCCGGGTCGAACCGGGCGAGGTCGAGGCGGTGCTGGCCCGGCATCCGGACGTCGCGCAGGCCGCGGTGCTCGTCCGGGAGGACCGGCCGGGCGCGAAGCAGCTGGTCGCCTACGTCGTCTCGGCGGCCGGAGAGGACACGCTCAGGCAGTTCCTGGCCCGGTCCCTGCCGGACTACCTGGTGCCGTCATCGATCGTCGCGCTCGACCGGCTTCCGGTGAACGCCAACGGAAAACTCGACCGGCGTGCCCTGCCCGCCCCGCAGGCGGCGGAAACCGGGCACGTCGAACCGGCTACCGAGACCGAGCGGGCGCTCGCCGGGATCTGGGCCGGGGTGCTCGGCGCGGACCGCGTCGGCGCCCAGGACAATTTCTTCTCCCTCGGCGGCGATTCGCTGCGCGGCCTGCACATTTCCGCCCAAGCCAGCGCGCTGTTCGACGTCCGGCTCACCCCGGCCGACGTGCTGGCCGCGCGCACCGTCGCGGCGCTGGCCGAAACCGTCGAAGACCTCGTGCTGAGCGAGCTGGAACGGCTTGCCGCAGAACTGGAATCGTGAGGACCCCCATGACCTCGTCCCGTGCGGACCGCATCGCGGCGCTGCCCGCTCACCTGCAGGAAGCGCTGCGCCGCCGGATGGCCGGAACGGCCGGCCGCGCGCCGGAGATCCCGGCGGCCGCCGGCCGTTCCGGTCCAGTCCCTTTGTCGTCCGCGCAACGCAGGCTGTGGTTTTTCAGCCAGCTGCGCCCGGACGATCCCGAGTACAACAGCGCGTTCGCCTTGCGGCTGACCGGTGAGCTGGACGTCGAGGCGTTGGCGACGGCGTTGCGGCTGCTGGTCGCTCGGCATGAACCGCTGCGCACGACCTTCGAAGAAGCCGGCGGCGAACCCCGGCAGGTCATCCGGCCGCCGTACGAGGTGGCGCTTGCAGTGGCGGACGCCGCGCCGGAAGACCTCGACGCTGTCCTGAAGGCGGAGTATTCGCGGCCCTTCGACCTCTCGCACGGGCCGTTGCTGCGCGCCGTGCTCGTGCGGCTTGGTCCGGCCGAGCACGTGCTGCTGGTGTGCGTGCACCACATCGCCACCGACGGCGCGTCGATGGGCGTGCTGACCGAAGAACTCGGCCTCCTCTACCGCGACGGCGAGCGCGCGGACCTGCCGCCGCAGCCGTTGCAGTACGCGGATTTCGCGGTGTGGCAGCACAATCGCCCGACCCGTGCGGCCGGGCTGGAGCACTGGACCCGGCAGCTGGCCGGCGTGCCCCCGCTCGACCTGCCGACCGACCGGCCGCGTCCGGCTGCTCGCGGCACAGCGGGTGCGGTGCGCGAGTTCGCCGTTCCCTCCGACGTGGCGCGCGGGCTCGCGGACCTGGCGCGCACCTCGGAAACCACGTTGTTCACCGTGCTGCTCGCGGCCTGCCAGGCGCTGTTCGCGCGCTACACCGGGCAGGAGGACATCGCGCTCGGCACCGTCGTCTCCGGCCGGGACCGCCCGGAGCTGGAGCGGGTGGTCGGGTTTTTCGTCAACACCGTCGTCCTGCGCTGCGAAGTAGACCGGTCGGCTCCGTTCGCCGACCACCTGGCCGCGGCTCGGCAAACCGTCCTCGACGCCTTCGCCCACGACGACATTCCGTTCGAGGAAGTGGTCGACGCGGTGCACGCGGGCCGGGACCCTGGCCGCAACCCGTTGTTCGACGTCATGGTGCTGCTGCACAACGCCACCGGGACCGGGCCGGTGTTCCCGGACCTGGCCGCCGAACCGGCCGGGGTGGCACGGGATTCCGCCACCTTCGACCTCACTGTCGAGTTCGAAGAATCCGGCGGCCGCCTGGCCGGGCTCGTCGAGTACAGCACCGAACTGTTCGAGGCCGGGACGATCGACCGGCTGATCGCCCACCTGCTGCGGCTGCTGGCCGGGATCGCCGCCGACCCGGGCCGCCGCATCGCCGACCTGCCGCTGACCACCGGGACCGAGGAAGCCCGGTTGCTCGGCTGGCGCGGCCCGGTGCTCGACGTCCCGGACGGCACGATCGTCGACCTCCTCGACCACCAGGCCAGGACCCAGCCGGCGGCGACCGCGCTGGTGTGCGGCGACGTCCGGCTGAGCTTCGCCGAACTCGCCGCGCGCACCGACGTGCTCGCCGCGGATCTCGCCGGCCGGGGCGCGGGGCCGGACCGGGTGGTGGCTGTGCTGCTCCCGCGCTCGGCCGACGCGATCGTCGCGCTGTTCGCCGTGCTCAAAGCCGGGGCGGTGCACCAGTCGATCGATCCCGGCCTGCCCGCCGAGCGGATCGAGACGCTGCTGGCCGACACCCGGCCGGCGGTGGTGCTGGACCGCATCGGCGGCTTCACCGACGGTCCGCGCCCGCCCGCGCCCAAGCCGTCGGACGCGGCCTACGTGATCCACACCTCCGGGTCGACCGGCACGCCCAAGGGCGTCGTGGTCGAGCACGCGGCGCTGGCGAACCTGCTGGCCAACCACCGGTCCGCGTTCGGCCGCGAACGGGTGCGCGCGGCGCTCACCGCGTCGCTGTCGTTCGACACGTCGTGGGAAGGGCCGCTGCTGCTGGCGGACGGCCACGAACTGCACCTGATCAGCGACGAAACCCGGCTCGACCCGGCCGCGCTCACTCGCTATGTCCGCGAGGAGCGCATCGGCTTCCTCGACGTGACCCCGTCCTACCTGCGGCAGTTGCTGCCCGCCGGACTGCTCGACGGCGAACAGCGGCCGCGGTTCCTCATGGTCGGCGGCGAGGCCATCGGGGCGAGCCTGTGGCACGAACTCGCCGGATCCGGGGTGGCCGCCGGAAACTACTACGGCCCGACCGAGTCCACTGTGGACTCGACGTGGGCTCCGGTGACCGGGGACCGCCCGTCGATCGGCCGCCCGCTGGGGAACGTCGGCGCGTACGTTCTCGACGAACAGCTCCGCCTCGTCCCGGCCGGGGTCCCCGGCGAACTCTGCCTCGCCGGAGCCCAGCTCGCGCGCGGCTACCTCGGCCGGCCAGGCCTGAGCGCCGACCGCTTCGTGCCGAACCCCTTCGGCGCGCCGGGAACCCGCCTCTACCGGACCGGCGACCGCGCCCGCTGGACCGCCGAGGGTCAGCTGGAACACCTCGGCCGGACCGACGACCAGGTCAAGGTCCGCGGCTTCCGGATCGAGCCCGGCGAGGTCGAGACCGCGCTGCGCGCACAGCCGCAGGTGGTCGATGCCGCCGTCGACGCGCGTGACGGCAGGCTCGTCGCGTATCTCGTCGGCGACGCCGAGCCCGCCGAACTGCGCGCCGCGCTGACCCAGTCGTTGCCCGCCCACCTGGTGCCGTCGGCGTTCGTCCGCCTCGACCGGCTGCCGCTGACCCGGCACGGAAAACTGGACCGCCGGGCGCTGCCGGAGCCGGAGGTTTCCGCGTCAGCGCAGTACCTCGCTCCGCGAGACGAGCGCGAACGGCTCGTGACCGACGTCTGGGCCGAGGTGCTCGGCCTGGAGCGAGTCGGCGTCGAAGACGACTTCTTCGCCCTCGGCGGCGATTCGCTGCTCGGCATCCGCGTGGTCGCGCGGTTGCGCGCCGAACTGGGCGCCGACGTGCCCGCCCGGCTCGTTTTCACCGCACCGACCCCGGCGCTGCTGGCCGCGCGACTGCCCGCCGCCTCCGCGCCGCAGGAAGCGATCCCGCTGATCCCGCGCGGCGAAGGACCGTTCGAAGCTCCGCTTTCCTTTGCCCAGCAGCGACTCTGGTTCCTCGACGAATTCGACCCCGGCAGCACCGAGTACGTCTCGCCGACGGCGCTGCGGCTGCGCGGCGACCTGGACGTGCGTGCGCTGAACCAGGCGCTCACCGCACTCGTCGCCCGGCACGAATCGCTGCGCACGACCTTCGCGACAGCCGAGGGCCGGGGCGGGCAGATCGTCCACCCGCCCTACGCCGTCGAACTCCAGATAGCCGACGGCGATCTCGCCACCGCGCTGGCCGCCGCGACCGGCCCGGTCGACCTGCACACCGGCCCGCTGCTGCGCGCCGCGCTCACCCGGCTCGGCCCCGACGACCACGTACTCACGCTGGTGCTCCACCACATCGTGACCGACGGCTGGTCCGCCGGCGTGCTCCTGAGCGAACTCGCCGCCTGCTACACCGCGTTCACCCGCGGCGACGAGCCAGGGCTGCCGCCGCTGCCCGTGCACTACGCCGATTACGCGGTCTGGCAACGGAACCGCACCGACTTCGACGGTCAGCTCAGCTACTGGCGGCACTGCCTCGCCGGTCTGGAGCCGCTGGAACTGCCGACCGACCGGCCCCGCCCGGCCGTCCGCACGAAGAACGGCGCCCTGCACGAGTTCAGCATCCCGGCCGGCACCACCGCGCGGCTCGCCGAGCTGTCCCGGCACCAGGGCAGTACGCTGTTCATGACTCTGCTCGCCGCCTGCCAGCTGCTGTTCGCGCGGTGGTCCGGACAGGACGACGTCGCGGTCGGCACTGTCGTGTCCGGCCGGGAACGCACCGAGCTGGAAGGCCTGATCGGCTTCTTCGCCAACACTCTCGTCCTGCGGTCCACAGTGGACTTGAACCGAGGTTTCGACGCCTTCCTCGGCGAAGTCCGGGACACCGTGCTCGACGCGTTCGCGCACCAGGACGTGCCATTCGACCGCGTCGTCGACGACGTCCAACCCGAACGCGACCCCAGCCGCACGCCGTTGTGCCAGGTCATGGTCGTGCTGCACAACACCCCGGACGCCCGGCCCGCGCTGCCCGGGCTCGCCGTCGAGGAGGTCGCGCCGCCGATCGTGACCGCCGGCTTCGACCTGGCGATCCACTTCCAGCAGACCGCCGGGCGGCTCGACGCGGTCGTCAACTACAACACCGACCTGTTCGACGCGGCCACCGTCCAGCGGCTGAGCGGCTGGCTGCGGATCCTGCTGGCCGGAATCGCGGCGACGCCCGCGCAGCCGCTCGGCCGCCTGCCGTGGATCACCTCCGCCGAGCGCGACCGCGTCCTGCGCGAATGGAACCCGGTCGCCGTCGCGCCCCCGGAGCCGACGCTGCACCGGCTGTTCGCCGCGCAAGCCGCCCGCACCCCGCACGCGGTCGCGGTGACCTGCGAAGGCATCGACCTGACCTACCGCGAGCTGGAGCGGCGAGCGAACCGCCTGGCGCACCGGCTCATCGGCGAGGGCGCCGGGCCGGAACGCCTGGTGGCCCTGCGGCTGCCGCGCTCGCCGGACCTGGTCGTCGCGATCCTCGCGGTGCTGAAGTCCGGTGCGGGCTATCTGCCGATCGACCCGGATTACCCGCCCGCGCGGATCGAGGCGATGCTCGCCGACGCGCAGCCGGTGTGCGTCGTGGACACGGTCGCCGCGGACGACCAGCCCGACACCGAGCCCGGCGTGCGAGTCCGGCCGGAGAACACCGCGTACGTCATCTACACCTCCGGCTCCACCGGCGTGCCCAAGGGCGTGCTCGTCCCGCACGCGAACGCGACCCGGCTGTTCTCCTCGACCGAGCACTGGTTCGGCTTCGGCGACCAGGACGTCTGGACGCTCTTCCACTCCTACGCCTTCGACTTCTCGGTCTGGGAACTGTGGGGCGCGCTGCTGCACGGCGGCCGCCTCGTGGTGGTCCCGTCCGGCACCGTCCGCTCGCCGGAAGAATTCCTGGCCCTGCTGGCCGAACAGCGGGTGACCGTGCTCAACCAGACGCCGTCGGCGTTCTACCGGCTCGGCTCGCTGCCGTCCGCGCCGTTGAGCCTGCGGTACGTGATCTTCGGGGGCGAGGCACTGGACCCGGTGCGCCTGGAGGAATGGCGACGGCGGCATCCCGACGGCCCGCGGCTGGTCAACATGTACGGCATCACCGAGACCACCGTGCACGTGACGTACCGCGAACTGGACGACCGCGCGACCGTCGGCGTGCCGATCCCAGACCTGCGCGCTTACGTCCTGGACGCCTGCCTCGAACCGGTGCCGCCCGGGGTCGCCGGAGAGCTGTACGTCGCGGGCGCGGGACTGGCGCGCGGCTACCTGAACCGGCCCGGCCTGACCGCCTCCCGGTTCGTCGCGGACCCGTTCGGCGAGCCGGGCACCCGGATGTACCGCACGGGAGACCTGCTGTGCTGGACCCCGGACGGCGAACTCGCCTACCGGGGCCGGGCCGATCACCAGGTCAAGATCCGCGGTTTCCGGATCGAGCCGGGCGAGGTCGAGGCGGCCCTGTCGGCGCATCCGGACGTGACCGGCGCGGTGGCTGTCGCGCACGGTGCCGGCGACGCCCGGCGGCTGGTCGCGTACCTCACCGGGACCGTGCCGGGAACCGCGGTGCTGCGCGAATTCCTCGCCCGGTCGCTGCCCGCGCACATGATCCCGGCGGTGTTCGTCGCGTTGGACGAACTGCCGCTCAACGCGAACGGGAAGCTCGACCACCGAGCCCTGCCCGCGCCCGGCGCGCGAGCCGAAAACCGTTATGCGGCCCCGCGTACCGAGACCGAGACCCTGCTCGCCGAGGTCTGGTCGGCGGTGCTCGGCGTCGACCAGGTCGGCGTCGAGGACAACTTCTTCGGCCTCGGCGGCGACTCGATCCTCAGCATCCAGGTGGTGTCCCGCGCTCGCCAGGCCGGGCTGACGGTGTCGTCGAAGGACCTCTTCCAGCACCAGACGATCGCCGAACTGGGCCGCGTCGTCAGCACCGGCGGACCGGTCGCGCAGCTGCCGGAGCAGGCCGGACCCGCACCGCTCGGGCCGATCCAGTCGTGGCTGTTCGCGCATCTGGCCGCGCCGTGGCGGCTGACCATGTCCGTCCACCTTGTACTGTCCTGCGTGGACGTTCCGCGGCTGACCGCCGCGATCGCTGAAGTCACCGCTGGCCATGCCGCACTGCGGATGCGGTTCTCCGAAGCGGGCGGAAGCCGGCAGCAAGAACCTGCTGCCGCGGAACCGGCGGCCATCCTGCGGCACGCCGATCTGTCCGAAGTGGACGACGTGGTGGCCGCGATGCACGCGGAGGCCCTGCGTGCGCAGACCTCTTTGGACGTCGTCAACGGCCCGGTGTGGCGCGCGGTCCTGTTCACCTTCCGCGACCGCTCCCCGCAGCTGTTCCTCACCGCGCACCACCTCGTCATGGACGGCGTGTCCTGGCGCGTCCTGCTGGGCGACTTGGAACACGCCTATCAGGGCGAACCGCTGGAACCGGCGGGCAGTTCGTTCACCCAGTGGGCTCGGACGCTCGCCGGCTACGTCCGCTCCGGCGGGCTCGACGGCGAGGCGGAGTACTGGGAGCGCGCGCTGCGCGGCGTCGAGACCGGGCTCCCGGTCGACCGCTCCGGGCGCAACACCGCGGAGTCGGCGCGCTCGGTGTCGGTTTCCCTGGGCCGGGCCGAGACTTCCGCGCTGCTGCAAGACGTGCCCGGCGCGTACCGGACCGAGGTCAACGACGTCCTGTTGAGCGCCGTCGCCCGCGTGCTGGCGCGCTGGACCGGCCGGTCGCAGGTCGTGCTCGAAATGGAAGGCCACGGCCGGGAAGACATTGCCGCGTCGCTCGATCTGTCCCGGACGATCGGCTGGTTCACCGCGCAGTACCCGGTCGCGCTGACCGTTCCCGGAGACGGCTGGGACGCGATCCTCAAGTCGGTCAAGGAACAGCTGCGCGCCATCCCGAACAAGGGCGTCGGCTACGAAGCACTGCGCTACCTCACCGAGTCGCCGCTGCGGAACGACCCGACACCGCAGATCTCCTTCAACTACCACGGCCGCTGGGACGTCGGAACCGCCGAGGACGGGCTGTACCAGGGCCGCGGGGAGAACCTCGGCCACGACTGCGCACCCGGCAGCATCCGTCCGTACCTGCTGGACGTCGTCGGCGTGGTCGAATCCGGCGAACTGCACCTGACCTGGGAATACTCCGCCGAGGTGCACGAGGAGACGACCGTCCGCGACTTGGCCGGGGCAACCGTCGAGGCGCTGCGCGAGATCATCGCGCACTGCGCCGGGGCGGGCGGCCGCACGCCGTCGGACTTCCCGCTCGCCCGGCTCGACCAGACGACGGTGGACCGGTTGGCCGGGGACGGCCGCGAGGTCGAGGACATCTACCCGCTGACCGCGCTGCAGGCGGGCATGGTCTTCCACAGCCTGGTCGACACCGGGTCGAGCGCGTACTTCGACCAGTTCCGGCTGCGGCTGGCCGGCGTCCGGGACCCGCGCGCGCTGGCCGAGGCCTGGCAGCGCGTGGTGGACCGGACGCCGATCCTGCGCAGCAGCACGGTGTGGGACGGTGTCGACGAGCCGGTGCAGCGCGTCCATCGCGGAGTCCGGGTGCCGGTCGGGCAGCACGACTGGCGCGGCCTCGCTCCCGGAGAGCAGCAGGCTGAGCTGGCGAAACTGCTCGAAGCCGACCTGGCCGCGGGCATGGACCTGGCGACGCCGCCGTTGATGCGCCTGGAGATCGCCCGGGTCGCCGACGACGAGGTGCAGCTGCTGTGGACCTCGCACCACGTCCTGCTCGACGGCTGGAGCACCGCCCAGGTCTTCGGCGAGGTGTGCGAGCAGTACACGGCGATCGTCGAAGGCACGCCGGCGAAACTGACGCCGCGACGGCCGTTCCGCGACTACCTCGCCTGGCTGGCCGGGCAGGACCGGGCCGCGGCGGAGGAACACTGGCGCGACGTGCTCGACGGGTTCGCCGCACCGACGCCGCTGCCCTACGACCGCCGTCCCACGGAGGCGCATCGCGCGGAATCCGGGGCGACGGTGCTGGTCGAGCTGTCCGCCGAGGAGTCGGCGGGGCTGCGCGACATGGCGAAAGCCGCCGCGCTGACGGTCAACTCGGTCGTGCAGGGAGCGTGGGCGCTGCTGCTCGCGCGCTACAGCGGCGAGCCGGACGTCTTGTTCGGCACCACGGTTTCCGGACGGCCGCCCGAGCTGCCCGGCGTCGAGGTGATGATCGGCATGTTCATCAACACCGTCCCGACGCGGGTGGAAGTCCGGAATGGACAGCCGACCGCCGAATGGCTGCGCGCGATTCAGGCCGAGCAGGCGGACGCGCGCCGGCACGACTTCCTGGCGCTGGCACAGCTGCAAACCTTCACCGGGGTGCCGGCGGGCTCGTCGTTGTTCGACAGCGTGGTGGTCTTCGAGAACTATCCGATCGAAGACAGCGGACAGGACGGCGTCCGGGTGCTGGACGTCGAATCGCTGGACACCACGAGCTACCCGCTGAACCTCACCGCCTATCTCCACGACCGGCTCGGGCTCGAACTTTCCTACGACCCGAAGCTGTTCGATGCTTCGACCGCGCACCGGCTGGCCGGACACCTCGCTCAGCTGGTGCGCGCGATCGTCGACGACCCGCAGCGTCGCGTCGGTTCGCTCTCGCTGCTCACTGCCGGCGAGCGCGACCAGGTGCTGGCTCTGGGACACGGCGATACCGCCGACCTTCCCGCGGAGACGGTGCTGGACGTGTTCGACGCGACCGTGGCGCGGATGCCGCACGAGACCGCGCTGATCTTCCACGACACCGTCCTGGACTACGCGGAGGTCGACGCCCGTGCCACGCAGCTGGCGGAGGAGCTGATCGAGCGGGGCGCCGGGCCGGAGCGCGTGGTCGCCGTCATGCTGCCGCGGTCGGCCGAAGCCGTCATCGCGGTCCTGGCGATTTTCAAGGCGGGCGCGGTGTATTTGCCGATCGACGCGGACCTGCCGGAGGAACGCGTCCGCTTCCTGCTCGACGACGCGCGCCCGGTGGTCGTCCTGGGCAGGCCGGACGAGAGCTACGCGCCGCCAGCGCGGCTCTCGAAGCGGCCGGACGCGGACACCGCCGCGTACGTCATTTACACCTCCGGCTCGACGGGCACGCCGAAGGGCGTCGTCGTCGAGCACCGCGCACTGGTGAACCTGCTGGTCGCGCACCACGCGATCTTCCTCGACCGCGGGCGGGAACGGGCGGCGCTCACCGCGTCGCTGGCCTTCGACGCGTCGTGGGAACCGCTGCTGGCGATGTTCGACGGCCATGAGCTGCACGTGCTGGACGACGACACCCGGCTCGACCCGATCGCTCTGGTCCGGGCCGTCCGCGCGCACGGGCTCAACCTGCTCGACCTCACCCCGGCCTACCTCCAGCAGCTGCTGGAGGCCGGGCTGGCGACCGGCGACGTCCGGCCGCGCACGGTGATCACCGGCGGCGAGGCGGCCACCGAAACGCTGTGGCGGCAGCTGGCCGCCGCGGACGTCGCCGGGCACAACTACTACGGGCCCACGGAAGCGACCGTCGACTCGATCCACGCGCCGGTGACCGGCGACCAGCCGCTGATCGGCCGTCCGCTGACCAACTTCCGCGCGTACGTCCTCGGCGACACCGGCGAACCCGTGCCGCCCGGCCTGCCCGGCGAACTGTTCCTCGCCGGACCGCAGCTCGCGCGCGGCTACCTCGGCCGGCCGGGACTGACCGCGGACCGGTTCGTCGCGGATCCCTTCGGTCCGCCGGGGGAGCGGATGTACCGCACCGGCGACCAGGTCCGCTGGACCGCCGAGGGCTCGCTCGACTACCTCGGCCGGGTCGACGACCAGGTCAAGATCCGCGGGTTCCGCGTCGAGCCGGGCGAGATCGAAACGGTGCTGCGCCGGCATCCGGCGGTCGCCGACGTCACCGTCATCGCCCGCGAAGGCCGCCTTGTCGGCTACGTCGTCGGCGAAGCGCGGGGCTTGCGCGAGTGGACGCGAGAACGGCTGCCGGAGCACCTGGTCCCGTCCGCGTTCGTGTCGCTGGACACGCTCCCGCTCACCCGGAACGGCAAGCTCGACCGCCGCGCGTTGCCCGCACCCGGCCGCGCCGGAACCGCCGAGTACGTCGCGCCGCGGACGACCGAGGAACAGCGACTCGCCGCGATCTGGGCCGACGTCCTCGGAATCGACCGCGTGGGCGCCGACGACAGCTTTTTCGAACTGGGCGGCGATTCGATTCTCAGCATGCGGATCACCTCCCGGGTGCGCGCGGAGTTCGGCGTCGAGGTGTCGCCGCGGATGCTGT
Organism: Amycolatopsis rubida; assembly: GCF_900115345.1. Lineage (GTDB taxonomy): Bacteria > Actinomycetota > Actinomycetes > Mycobacteriales > Pseudonocardiaceae > Amycolatopsis > Amycolatopsis rubida. Next base: position 47,659 of record NZ_FOWC01000006.1, read on the forward strand.
TCTCCGCGCCGGCGCTCAGCCAGTTCGCCGCGGAACTCGCGGTCGGGCAGGCTGCGCCCGAGGCGATCCCGGTGGTCGCGCGGGACGGTGCGCTGCCACTGTCGTTCGCTCAGCAACGCTTGTGGTTCCTGGACGAATTCGAACCCGGCGGCCTGGAGTACATTTCTCCCACCGCGTTGCGCTTGCGCGGCGAACTCGACATCGCCGCCTTGCGGAAGGCGCTGAACACGGTCGTCGCCCGGCACGAATCGCTCCGCACCACCTTCGACGCGATCGAAGGCCACCCCGTGCAGATCGTCCACGAGCCCGCGCCGATCGACCTCCCGGTGGAGGACTTCGACGAGGAAACCCTGGTGCGCGAAGCACTCCGGCCCTTCGACCTGCGCACCGGACCGCTGCTGCGCGCCCGGTTGTTCCGCGAGGAATCCGGTGCGCACGTCTTGCTGCTGGTGCTGCACCACATCGTCACCGACGGCTGGTCGGCCGGGGTGCTGGCCGCCGAACTGGACACCTGCTACTCCGGCTACCTCCGCGGCGAGGAGCCGCAGCTGCCCGAGCTGCCGGTGCAGTACGCGGATTTCGCTGCCTGGCAACGGGATTTCCTCGACAGCCCCGACCTCGACGAGCAGCTCGGCCACTGGCGGGACCGGCTCGCCGGGCTGGCGCCGCTCGAACTGCCCACCGACCGGCCGCGTCCCGCCGTCCGCGCGAACGAGGGGGAGTGGTTCGGCTTCGCCATCCCCTCCGAGGTCGCCGCGAACCTGCGCGAACTGGCCGGCGCACAGCACGGAACCCTGTTCATGACGCTGGTCGCGGCCTTCCAGGTCGTGCTGTCGCGGTGGTGCGGGCAGGAGGACGTCGCCGTCGGCACCGTCGCCGCCGGACGCGAGCGGGCCGAGCTGGAAGGGTTGATCGGCTTCTTCGTCAACACTCTGGTGTTGCGGTCCACAGTGGACTCGCGCGGGTCGTTCCGGGAGTTCCTCGGCGGCGTGCGCGACACGGTGCTCGACGCGTTCGCCCACCAGGACGTGCCGTTCGAACGCGTCGTGGACGCCGCTCAGCCAGTCCGCGACCCGAGCCGGACGCCGCTGTTCCAGGCGATGGTCGTGCTGCAGAACACCGGCGACCGGCCGGGCGGCGGCGCGCTGGTCGCCGAGGAGGTCGCCCTGCCCGCGACGACCGCGACCTTCGACCTGCTCGTGCAATTCGAGGCGGACGGCCGGTCGCTGCACGCCGCGATCAACTACGCCACCGGCCTGTTCGACGCCGCGACGATCGAGCGTCTCGCCGATCGCTTGCGGACCGCGCTGACCGTTCTCGCCGAGCTGCCGGACCAGCCGATGTCTTGCCTGCCGCTGCTGCCGCAAGCCGAGCTGGACCAGCTGCGGGCCTGGAACGACACCGCGGTGGCCGTCCCGGCCGCGTCGATGGCCCAGCTGTTCGAAGCCCAGGCCGTACGGACGCCCGACGCTCCGGCTTTGGTGTCTGCTGCCGGAGAAATCACCTTCGCCGAACTGAACGCGCGGGCGAACCAGCTGGCGCGCCTGCTGGTCGATCGGGGTGCCGCGGCGGAACGGATCGTCGCCGTCCGGCTGCCGCGCTCGACCACGCTTATCCTCGCCGAACTGGCGGTGGCGAAGACCGGGGCCGCGTTCCTGCCGGTCGACCCGGGCTACCCCGCCGAGCGCATCGAGTTCATGCTGCGCGACGCCGACCCGGTCTTCGTCGTGGACGGCGAACTCGACGCCGGGCAGTACGCCGACACGAACCTCGACGTCCCCGTCGACCCCGATCAACCCGCGTATGTCATCTATACGTCGGGTTCGACCGGGCGGCCCAAGGGCGTCGTCGTGCCGAACGCGGGCCTGGCGTCCTTCGCCGCCGCCGAGATCGAGCATTTCCGGATCCGGCCGGGCGACCGGGTGCTGGCGTTCAACTCGCCCAGCTTCGACGCGTCGGTCTCGGAACTCTGCATGACCCTGCCCTCCGGCGCCGCGCTCGTCGTGCCGCCGGAGGGCCCGCTGCTCGGCACGCAACTGGCCGATCTGCTGGCGGAGCACCGGATCACGCACGCGCAGTTCCCGCCCGTCGCGCTGGCGACCGTGCCCGAGACGGCGCTGCCGGACCTGCGGACCGTCGTCGTCGGCGGGGACGTCTGCCCCGCTGAGCTGGTCTCCCGCTGGGCGCCCGGGCGGCGGATGGTCAACGCGTACGGGCCTACCGAGTCCACCGTCGTGACCTCGTGGAGCGAACCGCTGGCACCGGGCGGAACGGTGCCGATCGGCAAGCCGATCCGGAACACCGAAGTGCGCGTGCTCGACGCTGGCTTGCGCGAGGCGCCGATCGGGTCGGCGGGCGAGCTGTACGTCCGCAGCGTCGGCCTGGCGCGCGGCTACCTGTCCCGGCCCGGCCTGACCGCCGACCGGTTCGTCGCGGATCCCTACGGCCCGCCCGGGGCGCGGATGTACCGCACCGGCGACGTGGTCCGGCTGACCGCTTCGGGTGAGCTGGAGTTCGCCGGGCGGGTGGACGACCAGGTCAAGATCCGCGGATTCCGGGTGGAACTCGGCGAGATCGAGTCGGCACTGCGGCGGCATCCGGCGGTTCACGAGGCCGTGGTGGTGGCTCGGGAAGCCAACGGGCACAAGCGGTTGGTCGCTTATGTGGTCGGCGAAACCACGGAGCTGCGCGCCTTCCTGGGCGAGACGCTGCCGGACTACCTGATCCCGTCGGTGTTCGTGCCGCTCGATTCGGTTCCGGTGAGCCCCAACGGCAAGATCGACCGCATTGCCTTGCCCGCGCCGGATCTGTCGGCGCTGCGGACCGCCGGGTACCTCGCCCCGAGCACCGGCTTGGAGGAACTGCTGGCGACCGTGTGGGCCGAGGTGCTGGGAATTCCGCGGGTCGGCGCCGCGGACAACTTCTTCGAACTCGGCGGGGATTCGCTGCTCAGCATCCAGGTCGTGCACCGCGCCCGGCAGGCTGGGCTGGCGATGCGGTCGAAGGACCTGTTCACCCATCAAACGGTCGCCGAACTGGCTCAAGCGGTCCAGCCCGCCGATGCGGCCGAGGACGATCGCGAGGCCGTGGTCGGGGCCGTCCCGCTGACGCCGATCCAGCGGTGGTTCCTGGATGCTTCGCCGGTCAACCCCGCGCATTTCAACCAGTCCGTGCTGATCGAGCTGAACGGCCCGGTCGACGAAGAAGTGCTGCGCCAGGCCGTCGACGCGCTGGTGGCTCACCACGACGCGCTGCGGTTGCGCTTCGAGCGGACCGCTGAGGGGTGGATCCAGCACAACGACCCGGCCGGCTCCGGGTCCGTCTTGCGCCGAGTGTCCACTGTGGACCTGGAGCGAGCCGCAGGCGAGGCCCAGGCGAGCTTCGATCTGGCCCGGCCTCCGCACCTGCGTGCGCTCGTGTCGGATGCTGCCGAGCATCCGTGCCTTTTCCTGGTCGCGCACCACTTGGTGGTCGATGCGGTCTCGTGGGGCATCCTGCTGGAGGACCTGGAACGGGCTTACCGGCAGATCGAAGCCGGGGAAAAGCCCGACCTTGGCCCGAAGACGACGTCCTTCCGGGACTGGGCACACCGCCTGCGGGAGTTCGCGGAATCCGGTGCGCTGGACGACGAACGCTCGCATTGGGCCCGCGACCTGCCCGGCTGCGACATTCCGGCGGACCGGAAGGGTGCGGCCCCCGAACCGCAGGAATCGGTGTCGATCCGCGTCGGCGAACGTGACACCGATGCCCTGTTGCACCTCGCGCCCGGTGCCTATCGAACGCGGATCAACGACGTCTTGCTGACCGCGCTGGCCTGGACGCTCACGCGCTGGACCGGCGAGTCAGCGGTGGCGATCGACCTCGAAGGCCATGGCCGGGAGGAAATCCTGGACGACGTCGACCTGACCCGGACGGTCGGCTGGTTCACGACTTTGTTCCCGGTCGCCTTGGCGGTGGATCCGGCCGCGAGCTGGCGAAACCAGGTCAAGTCGGTCCGGCGGCAGTTGCGCGCGGTGCCCGGGAACGGTTTCGGGCATGGGGTCCTGCGGTGCTTCCGGTTCCCGGACCTGGGCCGGGGTGCCCCTCGGGTCGCCTTCAACTACCTGGGCCAGGGCGAGAACACCGGCTCGGGCGACGGGCTGTTCCTGCGCTCGCTTCCGCCGCTGGGCCGGGACCAGGACCCGGCGAACCGCTCGCCGCACGCGCTGGAGGTCGTCGGCGGGGCGCGGGAGGGACAGTTGGAGTTTTCCTGGTACTACCAGCCGGATCAGCATTCGCGAGAGACGGTGGCCGGGGTGGCCGCGGGGTTCGCGGACGCGTTGCGGGCTATCGCGGCGGATTGCCGGGGTGATGAGGCGTGAGCGGGTCTCTCGGCAAGGGGCGTGGCCAAGCAGGTTCCGAGGCTTGGTTCGCCGCGTCCGGTGTGGCGGGTGCGGTGCGGGCCGCTGTGGCGGATTGCCGGGGCGTGAGCGGGTTTGCCGCTGTGGGCTGTTGCGGGGCTTGGTTCGCCGCGTCCGGTTCGGCGGGTGCGGTGCGGGCTGTTGTGGCGGATTGCCGGGGCGTGAGCGGGCTTGCCCCTGTGGGCTGTTCCGAGGCTTGGTTCGCCGTGCCCGGTGCGTTGCCCGCCACTGCCGCTGACCGTCGGAGGGACGAAGGATGAGCCGGACAGCCGGCCACGACTGGCCACGGCGGGCCGGTCAGCCGGGGTCCGTCGCTGGGGGCGCCACTGCGGCTCGTCCTGAGGGAGCTGGGGGAGGAGGGGCATGAGCGGGATCGCGGGCAATCGCGACTATCGGCTTCTCTGGACCGGCCAGGTCGTTTCCGAGGCCGGGTTCAGCACGACCACCATCGCTTTTCCGCTGCTGGTGCTGGCGCTCACCGGGTCGGCCGCGCAGTCGGGGCTGGTGCTCGGGGCGGTCGCGATCAGCCAGCTGGTCGCCGGGTTGCCCGCGGGGGCGCTGGTGGACCGGTGGCCGCGCAAGCGGATCATGCTCGGGTGCGAGGCAGTGCAGGCGGTCGCTGCGGGCGGATTGGTGCTCGCGTTGTACCGCGGTGCCGCGGAGGTGTGGATGCTCGTCGTGGTGGCCGTCGTGATGGGGTTGAGCCGGGCGTTGTTCGAGCCGGCCGAGGAGGCCAGTCTGCCGCGGTTGGTGGCTGAAGAGCAGGTTCCCTCCGCGGTGGCGATGAATGCCGCCCGGACCAGTGCGGGGCAGTTGTCGGGGACTGCGCTCGGCGGGTTTCTCTTCGCGGTGGGCCGGGCGGTGCCGTTCCTCTTCGACGTGGTCGCGCACGTGTTCGCGTTCGTGTCGTTGCTGTTCGTGCGGTTGCCCCGGCGGCCGGAGCGGGCGGAGGACAGGCCGCCGAAGCATCTGGGGCGGGAGATCGCCGAGGGACTTCGGTGGGTGTGGACCCGGCCGCCGTTGCGGGCGACGGTTTTGTGCGTGGTCAGTTTGAACCTGTTCTTTTCCGCTTATTACCTCGTGATCATTGTGCTGGCCACTGAGCGGGGGGTATCCTCGGGGGAAATCGGCGTGATGGCGGCGATGTTGGGCGCCGGGGGGATTCTCGGGTCGCTGGCCGCGCCTTATCTGCATCGGCGGATTAGCGCGTACGGTCTGGTCATCGGGGTGTTCTGGGCCTTGACCGTGCTGACGCCGCTTGCCGTGTTCGTCCACAATGGATATGTGATGGGGGCGTTGTTCGCGGCTGTTGCGTTTTTGCCGCCCGCGGCTAATACTGCTATTGCTACTTATCAGTTGCTGTCCACCCCGGACGGACTGCGGGGGCGGCTCGGGGGAGTGCTTGGGGTGACTGGCGGGTTGGCCGCTGCCGCCGGGCCCGCGCTGGGCGGGTGGTTGGTCGAGGCGTTGCCCGCGGTGTCTGCTGTGTTGACGTGTACCGGCTCTATCGCGGTGGTCACTTTGGCGACGACGTTCAGCCGGACTTTGCGGGGGTTGCCTGCCGCGCCTCGGGTTCGTGAGCTTGAAGAGACTTCCGGTCAGTGAATGGTGAAAGGGAGAATCGATGGACGACAGTGCTGTTTTTCAGGTTTTGGTGAATGACGAGGAGCAGTATTCGCTGTGGCCTGCGGACAAGGAGGTCCCGGCTGGGTGGCGGGCCGACGGGACCCGGGGGAGCCGGGAGGAGTGCATGCGGCACGTGGACGAGGTGTGGACGGATATGCGGCCTCGTTCTCTTCGGGAGCGGATGGCGGCTGAGTAGTTCGGGGGCGGTAGTTCGGGGGCGGCTCGTCGCCTGGGGGCGACATTGCGCCCGGGTGGTGGGGCGGGCACCCCGAAGGGTGAGTGTGACTACGGCGCGGGGGTGCTTGTCAAGGCGGGAAAGATGCCTTGACAAGCACCCCCGCGCCGTGTTTTTGGCTTCGTATCGGGGGGCGGGGGAGTGTGGCTGCCTGGGTGGGTGGGTGCGCTGGCTGCGGTGGGGGGCGGCGGGGTTGCGTGGGGTTCGCGGGCGGCGGTCTAGCGCCCCACTGTGGCATTGGGTGCGCGCGGCGCGCGGGACCGTACAAAGGGGGGAAGACTACGGCAGAACCAGTCCGTAGGCGCTCAGCGCGGCGGGAACCGGCTGGAAGAAGGTTGCGGTGGCTTCGTCGAACAGCGAGCTGCCGCTGTCGCCGGGTTCTGCGCGGACTGTGGTGTCGATCAGGCTGCTCACGCTGCCCTCTTGGTAGTTGAGCGCGGTGACCTGGCCGTCGTGCACGCTGGTGGTCGAGCCGCTGCGGGTGACGGTCGCGTCGCCCGCTGCGGTGATTTGCTGGCCGGTGTTCACGGTGCCGGGGGCGTCGACGCCGGCGTCGTAGGTGGCGTAGGAGTAGTCGGTGCCCGGGAAGTTCGCGGCGGACGTGCTGGCGATGTGCTGCGAGTTGCCTGGTCGGCCCACCAGTCGTTGGTGGTCACGCCGCAGTGCCCGGCGGTCAGGATCGCGGGCTGGCCGCTTGAGGTGTGCACGTTGAAGCCTGGCGAGCAGCGCAGGCCCTGGCCCCGGATCGCGTCTCCGCCGCTGATCAGCGGGCGCAGTGTGCCTTTCGTCTGCGCGAAACGGGCCTTGTCGCCGAAGCGGTGCACAGCGCTGGTCACCTGGGAGAGGTTGGCTCCGGTCACGGTCGAATCGGCGGTGACGAGCACCTGTCCGGGCCGCGGGTCGACCCGTCACGCGGTGCCGGGGACGCGCGCCGTGCGGGCCAGTTCCGCGGTGACGGCTTTCAACTGGGACGCGCGGTATTCACGAACTTCGGCGTCGCTCCTGCCGCGCGGACCTGGTCGGTGACGGTGACTGTCAGCCGCGAACCAGCCTGGTCGTAGAACGAGCCGGCGGCGCGGTCGCCGAGCGAGTTCGCGATGCTGGCGGACCTGGCGGTCGCGACGCCCGCGGCGGCGAGAACTGATCCAGCGGCCAGAACCGCCGCGGCGAAGGCGATGACGCCCTGTCCGCCGTGTCGTTGACTGAGTGCTGGGATCATGCGCATCTCCGGTTCTTGCGAATAGGACGATGGCACACTGCGGTCAGCGAATGCGTGCGCAATTCGCAGTTTAGGGACGCTTGACGATCTCTTATACCCACGAAAGTCGCGAATCCCGTTCGGCGTTGCTGTTCAGTGGCTCCCGCCATCCGCTCAACGTCGCCGCATCCGAGTCATTAGCGGCTCGTTGAACAGCGCGGACGCCGAACCGGACCACGTTATTCCGCGTTCGGTTCATCCCGGTAATCGAGGTTCGTGCCGCCGCGCACGGTTCGGCATCCGGCCGTATCCCTCCTTTCGACGGTGTTCGGACTCCGGCGGCCCTGGGACTCTGTGGTTTCCGTCGCGGGCCCGGCGCCCACGATGTCGTCCCCGGCCGTATCCCGGCCGAACTCCACTCCCGCGATTGGCGGGATTGGCTGCTATGGAAGGGAAAGCGATGCGGAAAACAATGCTGACGGTGATGGGCGCGGCCGCCCTGTTGTTCGGGGTCGCCGCACCGGCGGTCGCGGCGCAGCCGGCCATCATCGGAGGCAGCGACGCCACCGAAACATACTCGTTCATGGTGTCCCTGGACAACGGCTGCGGCGGGAGTCTCGTCGCGCCCCAGTGGATCATCACCGCGCACCACTGCGGCCAGGCTTCGCAGGCGCGGATCGGGTCCACCGACATCAACTCCGGCGAAGTCGGCCAGATCGACAACGTGACCACCAATCCGGGCACCGATCTCACCATGATGCACCTGAGCCAGCCCGCCCAGTCCGCGCCGGTCGCGATGGCGCAGAGCAACCCGTCGCCGGGAACGGGTGCGCGGCTGCTCGGCTGGGGCTGCACGAGCTGGCCCAACTGCCAGACGCCGCAAACCCTGCAGCAGATCGACCTTCAGGTCCTCGACAGCAACGCCTGCGCGGAGGGCGGCGGCGGTTCGGGCGACGTCTGCATCTCCGGCGACTACTCGCATTCGGCCTGCCACGGCGACTCGGGCGGTCCCGCGATCGTCGGCACCACCGGGAACTGGACGCTGGTCGGCGAAACCCACGGCCCCGGCGACAACGGCGGCGAATGCGCCACCAGCACCCTCTACACCGGAATCGCCCAGTACGCGTCGTGGATCCAGCAGCAGATCGGAAGCTGAACCCTGACCAGGAAACCCTCCGTCGGAGAGGAAAAACCATGACCCTGCAACGCTTTGGCCGACTGGCCGCAGGCGCGGCCGCCGCGTTAGTACTGCCGCTGACCGGAGCCGGCACGGCGTCGGCGGCACCGCTGGACGCGGTCGAGCTGTACTACGACGCGAGCGGTCTGCCCGACTATCAGGCCGAGGCCACCCAGGCCGCGGCGAACTGGAACAACTCCGTGCACAACGTGCACCTCAACAGCGGCGGCGCCGCGACCATCATCATGCACGAAACCACCGGCGGCGGTTCCTACACCCAGACCGACGGGCACGGCAACGGCGACATCTACATCGACACCCAGCAGGTCGCCGAGGGCAATGACCCGACCAGGATCATCGCCCACGAGATCGGCCACAACCTCGGCCTGCCCGACCACTACGAGGGCCCCTGCTCGGAACTGATGTCCGGGCACGGGCCGGGGATCACGTGCAAGAACGCGATGCCCGACGCCCAGGAGTCGGCTCAGGTGGAGGCGAACTTCGCGAACGGGTTCGCGACGGTTCGCTTGCCGAAGCACGTCTACCGCTGATCCGCCGATGCTCGCCGGGAGCGCGTTGCTTCCGGCGAGCATCGCCGGGTCCCGGGCGTGTCCGGTGCTCGCGGCGGTGTGGTGTGCGCTGGGCAGATTTTGGTCCGGTTCGCTTGCCCGGCAAGCACATCTGCTGATCCGCCGATGCTCGCCGGAAGCGCGTCGCTTCCGGCGAGCAGCCACATGCCTCAGGCGCGAGCCACCTCGACGTCGTCCAGGATCCCCAGCGCGTCCGGCACGAGAACCGCGACAGAGTGGTAAGCACTGACCACATAGGACGAGACAGCGCGGTCGCTGATGCCCATGAATCGCACATTCAGGCCCGGCCGGTATTCGTCGGCGAGGTTTTCCGGCCGCAATCCGATGACGCCCGCGTCGTCTTCCCCGGTGCGCATGGCGAGCACCGAGGTGGTTCCTGCCTCGGTGACCGGGATTTTGTCGCACGGCAGGATCGGGACCCCGCGCCACGCGGTGACGCGTTTCCCGTCCACCACGACCGGCTCCGGGTAAATGCCCGCCCTCGTGCATTCGCGCCCGATTGCCGCGATCGCCCGCGGATGCGCGAGGAACAAGCGCGTTTTGCGGCGCCGGCAGAGCAGTTCGTCCAGATCGCCCGGCGTCGGCGGGCCGGTGCGCGTGGTGATGCGGGATGTGAGGTCTGCATTGTGCAGCAGGCCGAAATCCGGGTTGTTGACCAGTTCGTGTTCCTGCCGTTCCCGCAGCGCCTCCACGGTGAGCCGCAATTGCTGCTCGAACTGGTTCATCGGGTCGTTGTACAGATCAGTGACGCGGTTGTGCACCCGCAGGACCGTTTGCGCCACCGCGAGGTCGTACTCGCGCGGCGAGGGCTCGTAGTCGACGTACGTTCCGGCGAGGATCGGTTCGCCGTCGTGGCCCGAGGACAGGGCGATGTTCGCCTCGCCCTTGCGGTTGTGCGGTCTCCCCGGCTGAGACGCGGCCTGTGCGACGTGCGCGCGCAGCGAGTCGAGCCTGCCGTTGAGCCGGGCGTACGGGCCGGCGGGCAGCACCAATGCGACCACCCTGGTGGCGGCCCGGGCGGTGAAACCCCAGGCGGCGTCGTCGCCGGAGAGGAGTTCGCCGCCGAAATGATCGCCGTCGGTCGCGGTGCCGAGGTGGGTTTCCGCGCCGTACTGCCCCTCGCCGTGCCGGGTGACCTTGCCGTGCACGACGAGGACGAGCTGGTCCAGCGGTTGCCCGGCGGTGACGAGCGTGCTGCCCGCCTCGTATTCGCGCTGTTCGAAGGCGTCGGCCAGCGCGCCGAGCGCGGTTTCGTCGGCGAAGCCGCGCAGCAGGTCGATTTCGGTCAGCTCAAGCGGGACGACCTGCACCCGCGCTCCGGTCTGGAAGAAGCTGACCTTGCCGTCGCCGACGGTGTAGGCGAGCCGACGGTTGACCCGGTAGCTGCCGCCGGGCACCTCGACCCACGGCAGCTGCGACAACAGCCACCGCGTGGTGATCGAGCGCATCTGCGGCAGCGACTTGGCGGTCGTGGCGAGAGTGCGGGCCGCCTTGACGCCGAGGGAGAGCTGCTCCTGTTGTTCCGTGCCGGGCACCGGGCTCAGCCCTCCCGGCCGATTTCGGCGGCTTCCAGCACGGCGAGCGCGTCGGGCACGAGGACGGCGGCGGAATAGTAGGCCGAGACCAGGTAAGACAGGATGGCCTGCTCGCTGATGCCCATGAACCGCACGTTGAGGCCCGGCTGGTATTCGTCGGGCAGCCCGGTCTGGTGCAGCCCGACTACGCCTTGGGCCGGTTCGCCGGTCCGCATCAGCAGCACCGAGCTGGTGCGGGTCTCGGTGACCGGGATCTTGTTGCACGGCAGGATCGGCACCCCGCGCCACGCGGGCACCTGGTGGCCGCCGAGGTCGGCCGAGCCGGGGTAGATCCCGGCCTTGCTGCATTCCCGCCCGAACGCGGCGATCGTCTTCGGGTGCGCGAGGAAGAACCCGGGGTCCTTCCACACCAGCGAGAGCAGTTCGTCGAAATCGTCCGGTGCCGGCGGGCCGGTGCGGGTGGGCACGCGCTGGTCGAAGTCGACGTTGTTCAGCAGGCCGAAATCGGCGTTGTTGACGAGCTCGTGCTCTTGCCGCTCCCGCAGCGCCTCGACGGTCAGCCGCAACTGCTGCTCGGTCTGGTTCATCGGTTCGCTGTAGAGGTCGGCGACCCGGCTGTGGACCCGCAGCACGGTCTGCGCGACGCTCAGCTCGTACTCGCGCGGAGAGGTGTCGTAGTCGACGAAGGTGCCCGGCAGCCGCGGTTCGCCGTCGTGGCCCGCGGCGAGGGCGATCTCGGCCTCGCCGTGTTCGTTGCGGGCCGTGTCTCCGCCCGCGATGAAGGCGTCAAGGTGCGCGCGCAGCGTTTCCGAGCGGTTCAGCACGCCTTCGAATTCCTGGCGCGACAACGTCAGCACGGTCGCGGCGGTGACCGCTTTCGCGGTGTACTCCCAGATCCCGTCCGAGGTGGTGAGGACGCTCTCGCCGAAGTAGTCGCCGTTCAGGAGCGTGCCCAGCACGGTCTGGTCGCCGTAGGCGCCGACCCCGGCCTTCGTGATCTTGCCGTGCGCGATGAGGAACACCTGGTCGGCGCGGCTGCCGAATTCGGCCAGCACGTCGCCCGGCTGGTATTCGCGCTGCTCGAACCGGCTGGCGAGCTCGGCCAGCGCCGCCTCGTCGTCGAATCCGCGCAGCGGCGCGAGCTCGCCGAGCTCGGGCGGGATGACCCGGATCTCGGATCCGCTGGTCACGAACGTGACCCGGCCGTCGCCGACGGTGTAGGACAGCCGCCGGTTGACGCGGTACGTGCCCGCGGACACCTCGACCCACGGCAGTGCCTTCAGCAGCCACCGTGTGCTGATGCCCTGCATCTGCGGCACGGACTTCGTGGTCGTGGCCAGCTGCCGCGCCGCCGCGCGGCCTAGGCTCAAGGGTTCCTGGTCTTCCACGTCCGCGGAGTCGACCGGGTCGGTGACAGTCACAGCGAAACCACCTTGTCTGGGTTTGCGAAGCCTGGGATCAGGGGTGTGGGATCAGGATCGGTAGCGAGGGTTCGTGGCGTGCCATTCGAAGCCGCCGCCCATCCAGTCGCGGAGGCCGGCGAGGAAGCGCCGCAGTTCCGGCGACGGGATCGCGAGCAGGGCGCGGTGCCCCTCCTCGAACTCGCGCACGATCCGGTTGTGCAGCGCGACCGTGGCCTCGACCGCCTCGGAGACCGGGCAGTTCCGGTCGGCGGCGATCTGGAGCGCCATGTTGCAGACCGGGTTCTCGTCGGCCGCTTCCTTGGCCACCGAATGGAGGTCGTTGACCAGAACCGTCGCGGTGCCCGCGCGCATCATCGCCTCCCGCACGCGCGGCTCGTAGTAGAACGGCGCGGGCAGTTCGTACCCGCCGACCGGGTCGATGAGGGTCATCGACGCGGAGAAACTGTCGTGCTGGCGGGCCGCCAGGTATTCCCAGGCCGGGGGACAGCGGCCGGTGTGGCGCCACGCGGCGTAGGCGTCCCAGCTGACGAACATCGCGAAGGTCGAATAGCAGACCCGCTGGACCAGCACCGGCGAACCGTGCCTGCCGAGATGGCCGACCGCGGAGCGGAACCCGACCCGGATCGGATCGGCCCGCAGCGCTTCTTCCCGCGGCGCGGAGAACTCGCCCGCCGGCGCGACCGGGTCCATCGCGGCCATGACGAGCGCCAGCCGAGGCGGGAGCTCGGTCGGCGAGGCGCCGAGGGAGCTGTCGTCGGCGTAGTAGTCGTCGGCCGCCCACCACACCGCGTTGAGCTGCGCGGCGACCAGCAGCCGGTCGGGGTCGGAGGTGTCCGGGTGGGCGAGCATCACCAGCCTGCCGAAGCCGGCGTGCGCGATCTGGTCCAGCCCCGCGCTCTCGAACCCGCAGTCGCGCGCCCACGCGACGAGCCGCCGGTCCACCTCCTCGGCGAGCGGGTCGTCCACCCGCCGCACGACCGGGCAGTACAGCGGCGACGCGCTGCCCTCGTCCCATTCCCGCTCCGCGTAGGCCGGATCCGTGCCGTGCGGCGGCGCGAACTGCGCCGCGATCCGCGCCGCCGAGGTCCCCAGCCCGAGCGGGCCCGCCCACAGCGGGGACGGGCAGGCGAGGCCGGGCCGGGTCGCTGCGATTCCGGACATGTCGGCCCGCTCAGACGCGGTCGGCGGCGATGAGCAGGTAGTGGAAGCTGCCCTCGCGGCAGGCGGTCAGGAACGGCCCCTCGATGCCGGTCGCCACGGACGACTGCTCGCGCAGCTCCCAGTACGGGATGGTCGCCTCGGTCAGGTCCACGACGGTGATCGGGACGAATCCGTTGGCGGCCAGCGCGGTGAAATAATCGCCGCGCGAATGGATAGTGCAGATGTAATGCTGGTCGATCTGGCTCACCGCGCGCGAACGCCCGCCGGTCAGGTCGTTGTAGCACCCGGTGATGGTCACGAATCGCCCGCCCGGGGCGAGCTGTCGCGCGTGTTCGGCGAAGAGCTCGTGCAGATCGACGTACCTCGTGCTTTCGTTGTTCCAGATTCCGGCGAAATCGCCGCTTTCGAATCCGGTGTCGAGCATGTTCCGGAGATGGAATCGGACCGAACCGTCGATTTCGCGCAGCCGGGCCTGTGCATTGGCGAAATCGACCTGCTGCTCGGAAATGGAGATGCCCTCCACCCGGCAGCCGAACCGCTGGTGCGCCTGCACGCTCGTGCCGCCCCGGCCGCATCCGGCGTCGAGCAGCCGGGCGGCCGGGTCGATGTCTCCGAGGTGCTGCAACAGGAATTGCGACTGCGCGGTCTCCAGCCGGTGCATCTCGGCGATGATCGCCTTGTCCCGCCTTTCCCCGCGTCCGTCCAGGACGGACGCATCGTAGTCGCCGATGCCGTAGTGGTGGTGGTAAAATCCGTCGACGTCGCCGAGGCGCAGATTGACCGGATCCTTTTCGGCGTTCCAGTAGTCGGCGACCGACTGCTGATACGCGGTGCGCGCAACCGGACGGGCAACAGACGTCATCATGTACTCCCTTTTCGGGTCGCAATTTCCGGTCGGCACGCGGTGAACTGTGCCGGCGCGCACCGGCTCGGTGCGAGGCGCTCGGCTTTTCTCCCTCTGCGTCCGAGGCTAGCGAGGATTCTTTTCCCCGGACAAGACGATTCGCGGGAATTCACTCGCGGGCTGGCGGGAGCGCTCCGGCGTGCCTCTTCTGGCCTAGGAAGCCACTGCTGCGAGGTGTTCGCGGGCCGGTCGCCGGGCCACGTTCGATGCCGCCGCGGACACGGGCGGATGACGGCAGGCGACAGCCCGTGGACGATCCTGGCAGACGGGTGACGCCCGATGGGCCGAAGCGGTTCCGGGCCGCGGAACTCCGGGGACCGGCCCGGCCGTCACGCCGTCCGGGAGGTCAGCTGGAGCGGGTCGCCCCCGCCGGCGATCAGCGCGAGCGCGGGGATTCGCGGCACGCTGACCGGTTCGCGGAGCCAGGCGATGCCGACGACCGCGGTGCCTGACGCGCCGATCCCGACGAACATCGTCCCGGCCGGGACGGTGTTCAGGCCGATATCGAGCACGAGCACCCCGCAGGCGGGTCGGGATGTCCGTGCGGGTCATGGCTGAGGGAATCAGATCTCAGGGTTCCCCTCACGGACCGCTGAGGGTGATGGCTGAGGCGACACAGCTCGCGGTGGTGGTCGTCGTGGCCGCACATCGCCCGGACGAGCTGGATCCGGATGCGCCGCCGGTCGACTTGCCGCTGCTGGCCGGATTGTTCGGGCGGAGCGCGTGGCTCGGGGTCCGGCGGCCGCTGGAACGCTGACTCCGCGGGCATGTCTGCGCGTTCGTCTCTGGCCCGCGCGCGGGGTCCTGGTCATGCTCCAGTCGGAACCGTTCGACGCGGGAGGACGCCTTCATGACCATGCAGCCTGAACGCGGCGCGGACGTGCCGCTGCCCGACCTGTGCGTGCACGAGCTGTTCGCCCGGCACGCCGCGGCGGCACCGGAGGCCGCGGCCGTGTGGTATGGCGAAGAGCGGCTCGGTTACGGCGAGCTGGACCAGCGCGCGAACCGGTTCGCGCACTTGCTGCGGGCGCGGGGAATCGGGCCGGAGACGCCGGTCGTGCTGTGCCTGGAGCGCGGCACGACGCTGCTGGTCGCGATGCTCGGCATCCTCAAGGCGGGCGGCTATTACGTCCCGCTCGACCCGGGTTATCCGCCCGAGCGGCTCGCGTTCATGCTCGGCGACTCGGGCGCGGCGGTCGCGGTGACCGAACGGGCGCTGGCGGACCGGGTCCAGGCCGCGCCGACGGTCGTTCTCGCCGACGAGGCCGACCTCGGCGGCTGGCCGGACACCCCGCCGGACGCGGATGTGGTGCCGGACAACCTGATCTACCAGATGTACACCTCCGGATCCACCGGCCTGCCGAAGGGCGTGCAGGTGACCCACCGCGGGGTCGTCCGGCTCGTGCACGGTTCCGGCTTCGCCGATTTCGGTGCGGGAGAAGTGTTCCTGCTGCTGACGTCGTTGTGCTTCGACGTCTCGACGTTCGAGTTGTGGGGCGCGCTCGCCACCGGCGCGGCGCTGGCGGTGCTGCCGCCGGGCGTGCCGGCCGCGGCGTCGATCGAGGCGGCGGTGCGCCGGTTCGGGGTCACCACGGTGTGGCTCAGCTCCGGGCTGTTCGGGCACGTGGTGGACGACCGGGTCACCGCGCTCGCCGGGGTGCGGCACGTCATCGCGGGCGGCGACGTCGTGCCGCCGGTGCAGGCGCGGCGGGTGATCGAAGAACTCGGGGCCGAGATGAGCAACGGATACGGCCCGACCGAGTGCACCACTTTCGCTTGCGTGCACCGGGGGATGACCGTCGCGGACACCGCCGGGCCGATTCCCATCGGCAAGCCGATCGCGAACACGCACGCGTTCGTCACCGGCGCCGACGGCGTGCCGGTCGAGCCCGGTGAGCGTGGCGAATTGCTGCTCGGCGGGCCCGGTCTCGCACGCGGCTACTTCCGTCGTCCCGCGCTGACGGCGGAACGGTTCGTTCCCGATCCGGCTGGCGGCGGCGGACGGCTTTACCGCACCGGCGACGAGGTCGCCCTCCGGCCGGACGGGACATTCGCCTTCTTCGGACGGCTGGACCAGCAGGTCAAGATCCGGGGTTTCCGGGTGGAACCGGGCGAGGTGGAAGCGGCGCTGACGGCGCATCCGCTCGTGCGGTCGGCAGTGGTGGTGCCCTGCGAACGCGACGGCGGCGACCGGGTGCTGGCGGCGCACGTGGTGGCTTCGCGGCCCGCGGCGGCCGAGCTGCGGGAATTCCTGCTCGTCCGGTTGCCCGCGCATCTGGTGCCCTCGTTGTGGTCCTGGCCCGACGAGTTGCCGATCACGCCCAACGGCAAGGTGGACCGCGCGGCGTTGCCGGAGCCGGAGGAGGCCCGGCCGGCGGGGGAATTCGTGGCGCCGCGCACGCCGGTTGAGGAAGCTGTCGCCGAGGTGTGGCGGGAATTGCTCGATCTCGAACGCGTCGGCGTGCACGACGACTTCTTCGCCGACCTTGGCGGGCATTCGCTGCTGGCGACGCGGGTGGTCGCGTTGCTGGGAGAGCGGTTCCCGGTGGAATTGCCGGTGAGCACTGTGTTCGAGGCGTCGACGGTGGAGCTGCTGGCGGCCGAGGTGCACCGGGCGGTGACGGAGTACGTGGCGGCGCTGTCCGATGTGGACGTCCAGCGCGCGCTCAGCTGAGCGCCGTCAGGGCTCCATCGCGATGAGGACCGGGCTGATGCTCGTGATTTCCTCAAGGAGGTGTGTCGCGCCGCGTCGCGATCGCGGGAGTCGATGCCCAAGAACTCGCTGATCGCCGGGTAGATCCAGCCGGCGTGGTCCGGATGCGAGCGCCGTGGCCACCAAACGGAGGCCGACGGTGTCGAATCTCCGGAGCAGGGCTTCCGCGGTCGCGCGGGTGACGGCGGTGTCCCCTGTTGCCCAGCACGAGGCTCACCAGTGCCGGTTGCACCTCCGCGACCTCGCCGAAGCGGGCCAGGCCCCATCCTGGTAGGCCGGGCTGCTCGCCAACGCCAGCAGCGAAGCCACGCACGCCTGCCTCGTTCCCGTCGTCACGAGTACAGCTTCCGCCGGCGGCCGCCGCGGAGCAACGGATTTTCAGGCTCGTTCGATGACCGTGGCCAGTTCGGCGACCGTCCGGGCGGCGAAGAGATCCCGCAACGAGACGCGGACGCCGAGCTTCTTCCTGATCCGCGCGAGCACCCGGGTGGCCAGCAGGGAATGCCCGCCGATGCGGAAGAAATCGTCGTGGACGCTGATGTCCTCCACCCGCAGCACCTCCCGCCAGATGTCGGCCAGCGCGTGCTCGACCGCGGACGTCGGCTCGGCGACGGGTTCGGCGCGGACCGCGTTGTCGGCCGAGGGGTCCGGCAGCGCGGCGCGGTCCACCTTCTTGCTCGGTGTCAGCGGCAGCGCGGGCATCGCTACCCACTGCGCCGGGACGAGATAGTCCGGCAGCTGCGACCGCAGACTTGCCCGCAGCGCGGCGAAATCCGGCTCTCCGGCAGCCGCGACGACATAGGCGACCAACGTCCGCTCCGGCAGGTCCTTCACTACGACAGCCGCCGCGCGCACCGCGGGATGGGCGTCGAGGACGGCTTCGATCTCGCCGAGTTCGATCCGGAAGCCGCGGATCTTCACCTGGCGGTCGAGCCTGCCGAGGAACTCGATGGTCCCGTCCGAGCGGAAGCGGGCGCGGTCGCCGGTGCGGTACAGCCGGGCGCCGGTCGAGTACGGGTCCGGCACGAACTTGTCCGCGGTCAGCGCGGGACGGCGGAGGTAGCCGCGCGCCACGCGCAGGCCGCCGAGGTGCAGTTCGCCGGGCACGCCGACCGGAGCAGGCGCTCCGGCGGGGTCGAGCACGTACGCGCTGGTCGCGGCGACCGGACGGCCGATCGGCAGGCTCGGAAGGTCGAGATCGGCGTCGTCGGCCCAGTGCAGCACGCTGGAGATCGTCGCCTCGGTCGGGCCGTAGCAGGCCAGGAAGCGGCCGGGCAAGCGCAGTTCGCGCCAGCGCCGGGCGTCTTCGGCGGTGACGACGTCCGCGCCGACGTTCACCATGTTCAGGCACGCGACCCGCGGATCGCGCGGCGTGAGCACGCCGAGCAGTTCGCGGTAGTAGGCCGGGGTCAGGTTGACGCTCGTGATCCGGTGCCGGCTGAGCCGGCCGGCGAGTTCCTCCGGTTCCCAGAACAGCGGATCGCTCAGCACCACCGACGCGCCGGCCAGCAGCGGGCCGCCGATCTGCTCCAGCGAACCGTCGAAGGCCAGCGAGGCGAGCGAGAGCACCCGGTCGGCCGCGGTGATCCCGTATTCGCGGGCGATGATCTGGGCGTGTTCGGCGTAGGATCCGTGCTGGATCTGGACGCCTTTCGGCCGTCCGGTCGAGCCGGAAGTGTAGATGACGTAAGCGAGATGATCCGGTTCGACGGTCCAATCCGGACTGTCCGAAGAGGAATCCGCGGTCTGTTCGAGGGAGATGACGGGGCAGCCGGTGCCGGCGAAGAGCCCGGCGTAACGTTCCTCGGTGACAACAGCGGCGGCGCGGGCGTCCTCCGCAAGATAGGCGAGCCGGCCGGGCGGGTTGGCCGGGTCGAACGGGACGTACGCCGCGCCGGATTTCAGCACGCCGACCAGCGCGACCACGGCGCCGACGCTCCGTTCGAGGCAGACTCCGACGGTTGATTCCGGGCCGAGCCCGCTCGCGCGCAGGTATCGGGCGAGCCGGTTGGCTGCCGCGTCGAGCTGGGCGTAGGTGAGTTCCTGGCCGCCGCAGTGGATGGCGAGGCGGTCCGGGGTTTCGGCTGCTCGCTGGGCGAAGAGGCCGGGGAAACAGCCCGGGGTCACTTCGTAGCCCGGGGTCCGGGCCCAGCCGGTCAGCAGCGCGAGTTCCGCGTCCGGGGTCAGCGCCAGTTCGCTCAGACGCTGCGCCGGATGGTCGGCGATGCTCTCCAGCAGGCACTGGAAGCGGGCGGCCAGCCGGTGTGCGGCGGCGGGCTCGAACAGGGCGGTCGGATAGGTGAGAGTGCCGGTCAGCGAGCCGTCCGGGCGGTGTTCGAACTGCAGTCCGAGGTCGAACGACGCGGCCGTCCAGTCCACATCGGACTCTTCGACGTCCAGTCCGGGCAGCCGGAACCGGTGCCCGGGCACCTCGTGCAGGCCGAAGAACGCCTGGACCAGGGGGTTGCGGGACAGATCGCGGTCCGGTTCGAACTCGCCGACGAGCCAGTCGAAGGGGACGTCCTGGTTGTCGAAGGCTTCCAAGGCGGTCCCGGCCACCTGGTCGAGGAACGTCGTGAACGCGGGGTCGCCGCCGAGGTCGGCCCGCAGCACGAGGGTGTTGACGAAGAATCCGGCCAGCCCCTCGACCTCGGCCGGGGCGCGCCCGGCGACCGGGCAGCCGACGGCGATGTCCGTGCCGCCGGTGTGCCGGGCGAGAAAGACCTGGTAGGCGGCCAGCAGGACCATGAACGGCGTCGCCCGGCGGGACCGGCCGAGCGCGGTGAGCCGGTCCGCGAGCGCGGCGGGGACCTCGACCCGGACCGCCGCGCCGGCCGGATCCCACACCGGTCCGCGCGGACGGTCAGCCGGGAGCTCCAGCGGCGACAGCCCGGCGAGCCGTTCGCGCCAGTAGGCGAGCTGGCCCGCGAGCCGAGTGTCGGCGTCTTCCCGCTGCCAGAGCGCGAAATCGGCGTACTGGACGGGCAAGGCGGGCAGCTCGGGCAGGGTGCCGGCGTGGAACGCGCGGTACAGCTCGGCGAGTTCGGCGGCGAGGACGTCCCAGGACGCGCCGTCGAAGGCGATGTGGTGCACGACGATCAGCAGCACGTGCTCGCGCGCGCCGAGACGGAACAGCCGGGCCCGCAGCGGCAGGTCGGCCGCGAGGTCGAAGGGCACGGTCAGCTCGGCCGCGACGACGGTGTCCAGTTCGCTTTCCGCGACACCCTCGATCGGCAGCGGCACCGGTTGCGGCTTCCCGACCACCTGGACCGGCACGCCCTCGCGGCTGCGGTACCGCGTCCGCAACACTTCGTGGCGGGCGACGAACGCGTCGAGCGAACAGCTCAGCGCGGCGACGTCCAGCTTGCCGCGGACCCGCAGCGTCAGCGGGAGGAGGTATTCGGTCCCGCCGGGCCGCAACTCGTCGAGGAACCACAGTCGTTCCTGCGAGAAGGACAGCGGCAGGTCGCCGGGCATGGTCATGGCGCCAGGGTGGCCGTTCTCTCCCGGCGGGCCCAGAGCCGGGACGGTGCGCTCGTTGCTGCGCGTTCTTCTCTGTCGCGCCGCCGCCCGCGCGGGAAGGCTCGGCTCGCGACGGGACGGGTGTGCCCGGCGCGAGGACGAGGAGGACCCGGATGAGCGAGGACGAACGCACCTACGGCGTCGTGCTCAACGACGAGGAGCAGTACTCGATCTGGCTGGTCGGCCGCGAACTGCCGGCGGGCTGGCGGTACGAGGGGAAGCGCGGGCCCAAGCAGGAATGCCTCGACCACATCGACGAGGTGTGGACGGACATGCGGCCGAAGAGCCTGCGGGAGCGGATGCGGGCGGACGCTCCGGCCTAGCGTTCGTCCGCCCGGTTCGTGAGGGGAACTCTGAGGGAATCAGATTCCCTCAGAGGGTGTTGTGGAACCCGGTGGCGTGGTCGGGCGTTGACTGTGATGTCGGCGTGGCGCGCCGTTCGCTGGACGGTTGTGTGCAAGCTTCCGCCTAACACACGGATTCAGCGACTGACCACGCGGGTTTCGAAACACCCTCTCAGGGTTCCCCTCACGAACCGCACACCGGGCTTGCCTCGCCTTCCCCGCGATCAGCCCGGACATACCTCGAACGCGGCCGCGGCGCCTCAAGTCCCATCAGAGTCGGTGAGGGCCCCTTCACGGCATGCCCGCCGATCGACCCGCAGGGGGAGCGATGACCACCGAACAGTCCCGGCGCGACGAGCTGCTGGAGCGCTACCTGTCCGCAGCTCCGGCCCCGGCCGCTCCGGCATCCGCGATCCGGGCCGACCGCAGCCGTCCGCTGCCGCTTTCTCCGGCACAGCAACGGGTCTGGGTGCTGGACCGGCTCCGTCCCGGCGGAACCGAGTACGTGGTGACCGCGGCGTGGCGGCTGCGCGGCCCGCTCGACGTCGAGCGGCTGCGGACGTGCTGGCAGACGATCGTGGAGCGGCACGAAATCCTGCGTACCACCTACGTCGAACGCGCCGGCGTGCCGGAACAACTCGTCGGGGAACCCGGGGTCGATCTGGCCGTCCAGGACGTCCCGGCGGAGGACGTCGAGGCGGTCACCCGGGAAGCGGCGTCGGCGCCGTTCGACCTGGCGCGGGACCGGCCGTTGCGGGTTCGGGTGCTGCGGCAGTCCGCGACCGAGCACGTTCTTTTGCTCGTCGTGCACCACATCGCGTACGACGGATGGTCGACGTCCGTCGTGGCACGGGAACTGGAGGCGCTCTACGCCGGGGAGGCCTTGCCCCGGCTGCCGGTCCAGTATGCCGATTTCGCCTCCTGGCAAAGGAAGCACGCGGCCAGTGAGCGAGTGACGGAGCAGGTCGAGTTCTGGCGTCGGCGCCTCGACGGGGTCGTGCCGCTGACTCTCCCGACGGACCGTCCCCGTCCGCCGGTGCACGACCCGCGCGGGGACATCCTGCGATTCACCGTGGACGCCGGACTCGGCACTGCGGTCGCCGCGCTCGGCCGGACGCATCGGGCGAGCACTTTTATGGTGCTGCTGGCCGCGTATCAGATTCTGCTGAGCCGGTATTCGGGGCAGGAAGACGTCGCCGTCGGCACTCCGGTCGCTGGACGCACGCGTGCCGAGGCGCAGGATTTGGTCGGGCTGTTCCTGAATACCCTGGTACTGCGGGCCAGGGTGGACGGTTCGGTGCCGTTCGCGGATTTCCTCGACGTCGTCCGCCGGGACACCCTCGACGCGTATTCCCGTCAGGACGCGCCGTTCGAACGGCTGGCCGACGAGCTGGTGCCGGACCGCGATCTGTCCCGCAATCCGCTCTTCCAAGCCATGCTCGTGCTCCAGAACACCGCTGACGCCGGGTTCGAGGCGGCCGGACTGCGCGGCGAGCAAGTCCATTCTCCCTGGCACAGTGCGAAATTCGACCTGACACTGGAAGTGACCGAGCGGCCGGACGGTGCCTTGGACGGCGTGCTGGAGTATCCGGTCGCGCTGTTCGACCGGTCCACTGTGGAGCGGATCGGCGGGCATTTCACCGAGCTCCTGCGCGGTATCGTCGCGAATCCCGGTGCACCGCTGGCGGATCTTCCTTGGTTGAACGCTGCTGAAAAGGCCGAGCTGGCCGGGTGGAACGAAACTGACGTTCCTTTCGAGGCCGGGACGTTGCTGTCGCTCATCGCCGAGGGGGTCGCTGCTGGTGAGGCAGCGGTGGTCGCTGGTGGTTGTGAAGTGTCTTATGCGGAGCTGGACGAGTTGTCGAATCAGGTGGCGCGTTGGCTTCGGGCGTGTGGGGTGGGGCTGGAGTCGGTGGTGGGGGTTCGGCTGGAGCGCGGGGTGGAGATGGTGGTCGCGTTGGTCGGGATTCTCAAGGCGGGTGCGGCGTATCTGCCGCTGGATCCGGATCATCCCGAGGACCGGTTGCGGTTCATGGTCGAGGATTCCGGCGCTGAGGTGGTGATTGAGCCAGGCGATCTCACGGCTCTCGATCAACCACGGTGCCCGGTGGATATCGTTGTGCGGCCGGAGAACGCGGCGTACGTGATCTATACCTCGGGGTCCACCGGCAAACCCAAGGGCGTGGTGGTCGAGCATCGCGGGATCGTGAACCGCTTGCGGTGGATGCAGGATGAGTACGGCTTGACGCCGCGGGATCGGGTGCTGCAGAAGACTCCCTTTGGCTTCGATGTGTCGGTGTGGGAGTTCTTCTGGACGCTGTCCGTCGGTGCGACGCTCGTGATGGCCCGGCCGGGCGGCCATCGCGATCCCGAATATCTCGCGGAAGTTCTCGTGGCGGAAGGGATCACGACGGCGCATTTCGTGCCGTCGATGCTGCGGGCGTTTCTGTCCGGACCGGTGCCGAGGTTGCCGGTGCGGCGAGTGTTGTGCAGCGGTGAGGCGTTGCCGGACGAGCTGGCGGAGCGGTTCCACCGGCTGGTCGGCGCTGAGCTGCATAATCTCTACGGGCCGACCGAGGCGTCAGTGGACGTCACGGCGACCCGGTGCCTGCCGGGGGAGGCGGTCACCATCGGTCACCCGATCGCGCACACTCGCATCCACCTTCTGGACGGCGAGTTGACCATCGCGGGGGTGCAACTGGCGCGCGGCTACCTGAACCGTCCGGCGTTGACGGCTGAGAAGTTCGTGCCCAATCCGTTCGCGGAGACGCCGGGGGAGCGGCTGTACCGCACCGGCGACCGCGCGCGGCGGCGGGCGGACGGGGCGTTCGAGTATCTCGGCCGGTTCGACCACCAGGTCAAGATCCACGGCAACCGGATCGAACTCGGCGAGGTCGAGGCCGCGCTGCATTCGCATCCGATGATCGCCGCGGCGGCTGCCGCGGTGCACGACGACCGGCTTGTCGCCTACTGCGTTTACCGTGCCGGAGCCGCGCCGTCGACGTCCGAGTTGCGGGCCCGTCTCGCTCGTACTCTGCCGGAGTCGATGCTTCCTGCGGTGTGGACGTCGCTGGCCGCGCTGCCGCTCACGCCGAGTGGCAAGATCGACCGCAATGCGCTGCCCGCGCCGGACGGCACCCGTCCGGCGCTGGCGGCCGGCTATGTCGAGCCCCGGAATGCGGCCGAGGCGGCGATCGCCGAGATTTGGGCGGACGTGCTCGGGATCGGCCCGGTCGGCGTCCATGACCCGTTTCTGGAGCTTGGCGGCCGTTCGCTGGCTGCTGCCCGGATCTGTGCCCGGGTCTCCCGCGGCACGGGGCGGCGGTTGTCCGTCGCGGATCTGTTCACCGCGCCGACGGTCGCGGAGCTGGCCGAAGTGGTCGCGGCGGCGCCGCCTATCCCAGAAGTCCATAGTGGACATAGCGCGGTTTCCGCGGCACAGCACCGGATGTGGTTTCTCGACCAGTTGTCGGGACCGTCCGCGACGTACACGATGTACGAGGCCTACCGATGCACGGGAGAGCTGGACGTCGAGGCATTGCGGCGCGCGTTGGCCGAGGTGGTCCGGCGACACGGGACCTTGCGGACGACGTTCCGGAGCCGTCGCGGCGAACCGGAGCTGGTGGTGTCCGCCGAGGGTGAGATTCCGGTGACGGTGGCGGACGGGCCGGCGGAGGAGATCGTCGACGCGGAGCTTCGCCGGCCGTTCGATCTGGCTCGCGGGCCGTTGCTGCGGTGCACGGTGATCCGCGGCGAGCCCGGGCGGTTCACACTGCTCGCGGTGATCCACCACAGCATCGCCGACGACACCTCGATGGAGATCTTCTGGCGCGACCTCGCCGAATGCTACGCGGGGCGGGCGTCCGCGCTGCCGGAGCTGGCGGCGTTGTATGCCACGCCGGGCCAGGGCGGTCTCGAGTACTGGAAGTCGGCGTTGGCAGGTGCGCCGCCGGCGCTCGAACTTCCGGACAGCCTTCCGCGACCGGCCCGTCAAGCGCAGCTGGAAGGCACCGTCGAGTTTTCCGTGCCGCAGCACGTCATTAGTGCGCTCGAAGCCGTGGCGGCCGAGGCGGGCGCGACGGGGTTCATGGCTTTGCTCGCCGCGTTCGTCCTCGACTTGCGCCGGACGACGGGGCGAGACGATCTCGTCGTCGGCACCTTCGCAGGCAACCGGCCGTCGGTCGAGGCGGAAGACTTGATCGGGCTCTTCGTGAACACGCTCGCGTTGCGGGTGCGCGTACCTGGCGATCCGGCATATCCGGAGGTGCTCGCCGCGGTGCGGGAGGCGGTCGTCGGCGGGTTCCGGCATCAGGACGTCCCGTTCGACCAGGTCGTGGCAGCGCTGCGGCCGCCGCGCGACCTGAGCCGGAATCCGGTGGCGCAGGTGGCGTTCCAGTCGCTCGGCTCGCTCTCCGGCCGGCTCCGGCTCGACGGCATCCGCGCCGAGCCGTGGCGGGCCGGGCAGGGCGGGAATCCGTTCGACGTGCTGGTGACAGTGCGCGAGCATCCCGACGGGCTGGCCGGGACGCTGCATTACGACCGGGCGCTGTTCACCGAAGCCGCGGCGAAGACGATGGCCGACCGGTTCGTCCAGGTCGTGCGGACGGTCGCGGCGGCCCCGGGCACGCGCGGCTCGGAGCTGCCTGGATGAGCGGATCTCCTACACTGGACGGGTGGACGGCGAGGCGGCGTACCGGCCGCAGCTCGGCGAACGCGAGCTGCGGGTGCTCCGGCTCGTCGCCGAGGGGTACAGCAACAGCGAGATCGCGGCCGAACTCGGCTGGTCGGAGCACACCGTGAAGAACGCGCTGTACGACCTGATGGCCCGGCTGGGAGTGCGGAACCGGGCGCACGCGGCGGCTTACGCGGTGCGGAACGGGCTGATCTAGGGCAGCGCTGGGGACCCGGCGGCCGGGCGGATTTTCCTGGCAGGGGACGAGGGGTTGGCTCGTCCGTGCCGCGGTGCCGCGGTGCCGCGGTGCCGCGGTGCCGCGGTGCCGCGGTGCCGCGGTGCCGCCGTGCCGCCCGGTGCGGACAGCGGGCAGCGGAAATCACGCGACGATGCCGACTCCGGCGCAGCCCCTAAATCAGCCCTTGCCGCACCGCGAACGCCACCGCGTGCGCCCGGTTCCGCAACCGCAGCCGGTGTGTGATGTCGTGCACGATCGTCGTCACCGTCCGGGCCGAATAGGCCAGCGCGGAAGCGATCTCGGCGGTCTCATGCCCGTCCGCGACCATCCGCAGGACGTCGCGTTCACGCGCGTCCAAGGTCGGCGCGGCAGGGGCCGCCTGCCGGGCGTCGAACAGGTCGCTCAGCAGATCCGGCGGCATCGTGCCGTGGCCGGTCGCGGCCGCGCGGACAGCGGAGACCAGCGTTTGTTCGCACGCCTGCTCCCGCCGCAACACCCCGCAAGCGCCCGCCTCGATCGCGCGTGCCGCGCGGGGTGCGTCGACTTTGCCGGTCACCACCAGCACGGTGGCGTTGCGTTCCTTGGCCGTCCGGATCGCCTCGACGGCCGCGTCGTCGACCTCGTCGACCGCCAGCACCGCGACTCCGCCGTCGGCGCCGGCGAATTCGCCGCGGCCGTAGAGCGCGCTTTCCAGTCCGGCGCGCAGGAACGGGTCGGCGGCGAGCACGCGCACCGGGACGGTTCGTTCGAGGGTGGTCATTTTCCCTTTTCCTCTCGGCTCGCCGCCACCGCGACGGGTTCTTCGAGCAGGTCCGGCAGGTCTTCCGCGCGCCGCAGCGAGGGGCGGGCGGCCAGGCAGCCCAGCACGACCAGCAACAGTCCGGCGAGCAGGAACATCAGGGCCATGCCCCGGCCGGGGCCGGTGCCGATCAGCCGCCCGACCGAACCGGCCAGTGCTCCGTCCGGGCGCATGAGCGGTTCGAACACGCCGTCGGCGAGCGGGCCGGCGACGAGGTACGCGACCGGGCTCGCGGCCTGCGACACGGCCCGCGAGGTCGCCATGACCTTGCCGAGGTTCGCCGGGTCGACCTTGCTCTGCAGCACGGTCTGCGCGGTTCCGGTGATCACCGGCAGGGTGAACAGGAAGAACGGCCCGATCGCGATCACCAGCGCCAGCGACGGCGCCAGCGCGTGGACGGCCAGCGCGATCCCGCCGAACGCCATGAACGCGGCGATCCCGCGCATCCGCTTCCTGGGCCCGCCCCAGACGCCCATCACGAGGCTTCCGGCGAACAGTCCGCAGCCGCCCGCGAACACCTGGAAGCCGAGTCCGGCGGGGCTGGCGAAGGACAGCACCAGCGGCCGCACGAGCGTCCCGGCGATGCCGAAGCAGAAGTAGAACCCGGCCAGGACGCCGAGCAGGCCGGTCAGCCCGGGGCGGCGGCGCAGTTCCGCCCAGCCCGCCGGAACCTGCCGCCAGATCGACGGGCCGCCCGGTTCGGGGGCGGCGGTGCGCACGGCGGCGCCGGGGAGCGGGACCAGCGCGACGACCAGCAGCGACGCGGCGAACGTCACGAGGTCGATCAGCACCACCCCGCGCAGGCCGGTGAGCGCCAGCAGCGTCCCGGCGACGACCGGTGCGGCGATCTGCGCGCTGAACACCACCTGGGACAGCCCGTTCGCCCGGCTGAGGTGCTGTTTCGGCACCAGCAGGGGAATCATCGCGCTGAAGGTGACCTGCTGGAGGGTTCCGCACATCGCGGTCAAGGCGGTCACGACGTAGACGTGCCAGGCCCGCAGCTGGTCCGCGTCGATCAGCAACGCCAGTGCGCCGAGCGAAGCGAGCGCGACGCAGTCCGCGGCGACGAGGATCCGGCGGCGGTGCCACCGGTCGGCCAGCGCGCCCGCGAACGGCGCGATCAGCAGCGCCGGGATCGCGCCGGACAGCATGATCAGCGCGAACTGGGTGGCCGAACCGGACCGCTCGTAGGTCCAGACGCCGAGCACGAACCCGGTCAGCGCGGAGCCGACGATCGAGACCAGCTGGGCCGACCAGAGGAGGACGAATCCCCGCGTTCCCATCGTGGTCAACGGTGCTCCTTCCGGGGGGCGGCGGGAAGGTGCCCGATGCGGACGTAATGCGCCAGATACCGTTGCAGCAGCACGCGATCCGCGGCCGGGCACACCAGCCCGCCCGCCGCGACCACCACCTCGGTGTGCGAACAGTCGAAGACCGTCCGCCGGGGCGGCGACGTCCGTTCGATCATCGCCGTGATCGCGCTCAGCGCCGGGTCCGCCGTCTCGGCGGCAGCCGAGGCCAGCGCGGAGTGCCACGCCTCGAACGGAATCGCCTCGATCGGGTAGCCGAACTCGCGCAATCCGGCGACGACCTCGCCGAACCGCATCGTGCGCTGGTTGTGGAAGTGGAAATCGCAGCCGTATCCGGCGCGCCGCCGCGAAAGATGGCCGATGGCGGCGGCGACGTGGTCGACCGGAGCCATGTCCTCCTCGACGGCGAAGTCCTCCGCCGGCGCGGAGCCGAGCAGCACCAGGCAGCGCAGCAGGTTCGCGAACCGGTCGCCGAGCGGGCCGATGCCGGTCCGGCTGTGCCCGGTCACCCGGGCGGGGCGATGGACGGTCACCGGCAGGCCGCGTTCGCGCGCGGCCCTGGCCAGCCGGTCGGCGGCCCATTTGCTTTGCTCGTAGCCGCGGTCCAGCCCGGCGGGGTCGTCGGGCGGGATGTCTTCGGTGATCACCGCGTCGCGCTCCAGCGGGTAGACGCCCAGCGACGACACCAGATGCACTGGGGTGCCGCCTCGGCTGGCGAGCCGCAGCAACTCGGTGGTGCCGAGGACGTTGCCAGGTCGCAGCTGCGCGTATGGGCGCAGGAAGTTCGCTTCGCCGCCGCAATGGAAGATGACGTCGAGGTCCGCGGCGACCGCATCCAGTTCGGCCGCGGGCAAACCCAGCCGCGGGGCGCCGAGGTCGCCGGGGACGGCGATGATCCGGCGGCGGAAGCGCTCGTCCCACAGCAGGTGGTCCCGCAGCACCTGCTCGATCCGGGCGGCGCCTTCGGCGGCGCCGGCGGCCCGGACCAGGCAGCGCACCACGACGTCGCTGTGCCGCAGCAGATCGGCGAGCAGGTGCGGCCCCAGGAACCCGGACGCCCCGGTGAGCAGGGCGATCCGCGGGGCCATCGCGCGCTGGATCGCGACCTCGGCCTGCGCGGGAGTGCACCGCGTGTCGATGTCGGCGGGCAGCACGGCGTCGGCGAGCACCTCGGCGAGGCGGTCGTCCTCGCGGTAGCCGGGCGCGCGGACGGCCTCGGCGAAGGCGGCGAGAGTGCTGGCTTCGAAGAGAGTCCGCACGGGGACCTCGACGTCCAGTTCCGCGCGGACCTTCGCCATCAGCGTCCCGGCCAGCAGGGAATGCCCGCCGCGCAGGAAGAAGTCGTCGTCGCGGCCGATGCGGTCCACGTCCAGCACCGCGGCCCAGATCGCGGCCAGCCGCTGTTCCAGTTCGCCTTCGGGTTCGGCGAACGCGGACGTCGTGGTGCCGGCGGGTTCGGGCAGCGCGCGGTGGTCGACCTTGCCGTGGGCGTTCAGCGGCAACTCCGGGAGCACCGCGAAAGCGTCCGGGACCAGGTAGCCGGGCAGCGCGGCGCGGAGCGCGGAACGGACGGACAGCGGATCGACGTCGCCGGCGAGGTAGGCGACCAGCCGGTCCGCGCGGGCGGTGACCAGGACGTCCCGGACCCCGGGGTGGCGCCGGCAGGCCGCTTCGACCTCGGCCGGTTCGATGCGGTGGCCGCGGACCTTCAGCTGCCGGTCGACGCGGCCGAGGAACTCCAGCCGTCCTTCGCCGTCGAGGCGGGCGAGGTCGCCGGTGCGGTACATCCGCGCGCCGGGGGCCGGGGAGAACGGGTCCGGGACGAATTTCTCCGCGGTCGCGCCGGGCCGGTCCCGGTAGCCGCGGGCCGGGGCGTCGCCGCCGAGGCAGAGTTCGCCGGGGACACCGGGCAGCACCGCACGCAGCAGGTCGTCGACGACGTAGGCGCGGACGTGGGGGAGCGGATCGCCGATCGGCAGCTGCACCCGGCCGTCGAGTTCGTCGGCGTCGAAGGTGAGATAGCTGGTCGCGCAAACGGTTGCTTCGGTCGGGCCGTAGTGATTGTGCAGTTCGACGCGGCCGCCGGTGAGTGCTGCCCACGTCTGCGCAACGGTCGTCGGGACTGCTTCGCCGCCGACCATCATCGTCCGCAGCGGACAGTCGAACGGGGTGTCTTCCACGGCCAGTTCGGCCACCCACTTCTGCCACAGCGCGGAAGCGGTGTCCACCATGGTGATCCCGTGGTCGCGGCAGAGCCGGACGAGGCCCGGGCCGGTGAGCGACGCCGGGTCGCGCCAGGGCAGGACGGTCGCGCCGGAGACCAGCGCGGGGAAGATGTCGCCCGCAGCGGCGTCGAAGGTCAGCGGCGGGATCATCAGCACCCGTTCGCCGGGGCCGAATCCGTGCAGCTTCCGGAAGGATTCGGCCAGTTCGGCGAGCGCGCCATGGCATACGGCGACGGGTTTCGCGGCGCCGGTCGAGCCGGAGGTGTAGATGACGTAGGCCAGGTCGCCCGGTCCCAGCGGGAGTTCCGGCGCGGGACTGGCTTCCGGGAGGCGGTCGGGGTGCAGCACCGGGCCGTCGAACGGGAGGTCGTGGTCAGTGATCAGGGCGGCTGGAGCGGCGTCGGCCAGGAGCCCGGCCAGCCGCGCGGGCGGATGCCCGGGGTCGAGCGGAAGGTACGCGGCACCGGCCAGCAGGACGCCGAGCAAGCCGGTGATCGCGCCCGTTGACAGGCCGAGTGCGACGAGGTCTCCGCGCCGGACGCCGGAAGCGTGCAAGGCAGCGGTGATGCGGCGGGCTTGGGAAACCAGTTCGGCATAGGTGAGGCGGCCGTCGTCCTCGACGGCGATGGCGTCCGGAGTCCGCGCGGCCTGGCCGGTGATGAGCGTGGTGACCAGAGTGCCGTCGGAGACCACCGGCGGGGCCGGATGGCCGCCGTTGCGCAGCCGGGTCCGCTCCTCGGCGGACAGTGCGTCCACTGTGGACACGGGAGCGTCCGGGGCGGCGAGCATGGCCCGCAGCAGGTGTTCGTACTGGCCGGCGAACCGGGCGACGGTGGCGGCGTCGAACAGGTCGGTCGCGTAGTCGAGCCGTCCTTCGATGCCGTCGGGAGCGGTCGCCAGCGCGAGGGTCAGGTCGAAGCGCGCGGTGGTCACCGGGAGGTCGAGCCAGTCCGCGCGGATGCCGGGCAGTTCGAGCCCGGCTCCGGCCGAGTTGAGCACGAACATCGCCTGGAACACCGGGTTGTGGCTGAGATCGCGGGCAGGCCGCAGGTCTCGCGCCACTCGTTCCCAGGGATAGCTCTGGTGCTCCAGCGCGCCGAGGCAGGCGTCCTGCACCCGCGCGAGCACTTCGGCGACGGTCGGATCGCCGGTCAGCCGGGTCCGGACGGCGACGGTGTTGGCGAACATCCCGACGCACTGTTCGATCCCCGGCACGGTCTCGTCGCGCATCGGCATGCCGACCACCACGTCGTCCTGACCGGCATGGCGGGCCAGCAGGAGCACGTAGGCGGTCAGCAGCACGGTGTTGGCGGTGACGCCGTGCCGGTGGCAGAAGGCGGCGAGGTCGGCGGACAGGTGGAAGGAATGACCGTTGCCGCGAAAGGATTCGGCGGGCGGACGCGGTCGGTCGGCCGGCAGTTCCAGCAACGCCGGGGCGTCGTGGAGTTGTTCGCGCCAGTACCGCTCGCCCGCTTCCAGCGGTTTGGTCGCCTGCCAGGCCGCGTAATCGCCGTACCGCACGGGCGGTTCGGGCAGGGCCGGAGCGTTCGCCGGGTAGAGCGCGGACAGTTCGCGCAGCAGGACGCCGACAGACGCGGCGTCGGCGACGATGTGGTGCAGCGTCAGCACGAACAGGTGCACGTCGTCGGCAAGGGCGACCAGCAGGCCGCGCACGAGCGGGGGCCTGGCCAGGTCGAACGGGCGGGCTCGTTCATCGGCGAGCACCTGGTCCGCGGACTCCGGCGCTCCGCGGAGGTCGGCATAGGACAGTTCCGGTGCGGTTCCGGGCAGGGCCGGAATCTGTACCGGCTCGCCGCCGGATTCGGCGAACCCGGCTCGCAGCGCCTCGTGCCGCTCGACGACCGTCGCCAGCGCCCGGCGCAGCGCCTCGACGTCGAGTGGGCCGGCAAGCCGCCACGACTGGGAGATCGTGTACACGCCGTCGCGCGCGCCGAGCCGGTCCAGGAACCACAACTGCCGTTGAGCGGGCAGCAGCGGGACGGGGGCGTCGCCGGTCCGGCGGGGGATCGAGCCGGTCGCGGCGCCGAGGCCGTCGCGCGCGGCGAGCAGCCGGAACAGCTGCTCTCGCTCGGGGTGCGTCATCGATGCGCTCCTGGCGGGGAATCGGTTTGGAGCAGGGCGAGAACCTCGTCGTCGGGCAGCGCGGCGATCCGTTCCCGCAGGAGCGCGATCTCGTCGGTGACCCCGGGGCCGGACTCGGCGGCCCGCAGCGCCGCGGCGAAGGCGGCGATCGTGCGGGCGGCGAACAGCGTCCGCAGGCCGACGCCGGACTGGAAGTGCTCGCGCACCTTCGCCAGCAGCCGCGCGGCGAGCAGCGAATGGCCGCCGAGATGGAAGAAATCGTCGTGCACTCCGAGGTCTTCGACCGCCAGCACCTCCCGCCACAGCCCGGCCAGTTCCCGTTCGACGGCGTCGCGCGGGGCGACCCGGCCGGTTTCGCGGGACTCCCAGACGGGTTCCGGCAGCGCGGTCCGGTCGGTCTTGCCGTTCTTGGTCAGCGGCAACGCGGGGAGGAACACTGCGGTCTGCGGGACCAGGTACGCGGGCAGCTGGCCGGAGAGCCGGTCGCGCAGCGGTGCCCATTCGGTGTTCTCGGACACGACATAGGCGACCAGCCGCACGTCGTCCGGACCGGCCGAACGGGCCAGCACGACGGCGTCGGAGACCTGCGGATCGGCGCGCATCCGGGCTTCGATCTCGCCGGGTTCGATGCGCAGGCCGCGGATCTTCACCTGGTGGTCGCTCCGGCCGAGGAACTCCAGACTTCCGTCGGCGCGCCGTCGCGCGAGGTCGCCGGTGGCGTAGAGGCGGCTTCCGCCGGCGGCGAACGGATCCGGCACGAACCGTTCCGCGGTCAGGCCGGGACGGCCGCGGTAGCCGCGGCTGATCCCCGCGCCGCCGACGAAGATCTCGCCCGCTACGCCGGGCGGGACCGGGTTCAGCCCGGCGTCCAGCACGTGCAGCCGGGTGTTCGGCAGCGGCGGGCCGAGCGGCACCACGGGTTCCCGCGAGCTGACGGCGCCCGCGGAAACGATCATCGTCACTTCCGTGGGACCGTAAAGGTTCCAGACCCGGCCGCCGGACAGCGCGTCGACGAGTTCCCGGTCGAGCGCCTCCCCGCCGCACAGCCGTTCGCGCACGTTCGCGGGCACCCCGCCGGAGGCGAGCAGCATCCGCCAGCGCGTCGGCGTGGCCTGGAGGATCGTCGCGCCGCAGTCCGCCAGCCGCCGCGCGAGCGCGACCGGTTCGGCGCAGTCTTCGGCGCTGATCACCGCGACCGTGCCGCCGCGGATCAGCGGGATCAGCAGTTCCCGCACCGACATGTCGAACGCCAGCGTGGTGACGGACGCCCAGACGTCGTTCTCGGTCACGCCGAGCCGGTCCGCGAAACCGGTGAGCAGGTTGACCACGCCGCGGTGCGGCACGGCGACGCCCTTGGGCCGGCCGGTCGAGCCGGAGGTATAGATGAGGTAGGCGAGGTCGGCCGGGTCGTGCGCCACGTCGGGCGCGGTGTCCGGCTCGGCGTAGTCCAGGTCGACGTCCAGCACAGTCTCGAACCGGGGCAGCCGTCCGGCGTTTTCGCGGTCGACGACGGCGATCCGGACACCGGCCTCCTCGACGACATAAGCGTGCCGTTCCAGCGGCCATTCCGGATCGAGCGGGACGTACGCGCCGCCGGCCTTCCAGACCGCCAGCAGCGCCACCACCATCTCGGCGGAGCGGCGGACGCAGAGCCCCACCGGGACGTCCGGGCCGACGCCGCGGCGGCGCAGGGCGTGCGCGAGCCGGTTCGCCCGGGCGTCCAGTTCGCGGTAGGTCAGTGAACCGGCGATCGCCGTCGCTGAGCCGCGGTCCCGGACGTGCGGCGCGATCAGTTCCAGCGCGGTGGCCGCAGCGGGCAGCGGACGTGTGATGCCGTTGTCGAGGGCCGTGCGGCGTTGTGTGCTGTCGAGCAGGGAGACCGCGCCGATCTGCTGGGCCGGGTCGGCGGTGACGGAGGTCAGGAACGTGCACAGGTGCTCGGCGAAGCGGACGATGGTGGCTTCGTCGAACAGGTCGGTGCGGTACTCGACGTATCCGTGCAGGCAGTCGCCTTCGTCGCGGACGCCGAGCATCAGGTCGAGTTTCGCGGTGCCAGTGTGCGGGCCGGCGAAGTCGGTGACGGCCAGACCGGTCAGCTGCGGCAGCGCGCCGTCGCCGTGCCCGTTGAAGCCGACTTGGTAGATCGGCGAATGCCCGAGGCTGCGTTCGGGACGGACGGCCTCGACCACGCGCTCGAACGGGATCTCGGCCCCGCCGAGCGCGTCGACCAGCGCGTCGCAAACGTCGAGGAGCAGCTCCGCGAAGGACGGGTCGCCGGCGGTCGAGATCCGGACCGGGACCGTGTTGACGAAGAAGCCGATCAGCCGCTCGGTGTCGACCTGCGAGCGTTGCCCGACGACAGTGCCGACCACGACATCGTCCTGACCGCTGTACCGGGCGAGCAGCGCGTGGTAGGCGGCGAGCACAGTCATGAAAACTGTGGCTCCGGAGGTCTCCGCGAGCGCGCGGACGGCCTCGGTCAGCGCGGGCGGGAACCGGAACTCGTGGACGGTGCCTTCGGAGGTCGCGGTCGCGGGCCGCGGGCGGTCCGTCGGCAGCGTGATCAGCTCCGGCGCGCCGCGCAGCCGGTCCGCCCATTCCTGAAGCAGCTCGGCGCCTTCCGGACCGTCGAGGTGTTCTCGTTGCCACCGCACGAAATCCGGGTACTGCATCGGGAGCGGCGGCAGGTCCGGTTCGGCGCCGGACAGCTCGGCGCGGTAGCTCTCGGCCAGTTCGTCCAGCAGCAGCGCGACCGACCAGCCGTCGGCGATCGCGTGGTGCAGCGTGACGACCAGGACGTGCTGGTCCTCGGCCCGGCGCAGGAGCAGGACCCGGGCGAGCGGCCCGGCGGTCAGGTCGAACGGGGCGCGGATCTCCGCCGCGGCCTCCTGCGCGACCGAGTCTTCGCCGGCCGAGCGGACGGCGAAGGAGAAGCCGTTCTCGGTGACGACCTGCTCCGGAACGCCGTCGCTCTCCCGGAAAACCGTGCGCAGCGCGGCATGCCGCGCCGCGATCGCGGCGAAGGCGCGGCGCAGCGCCTCGACGTCGAGCGGCCCGGAAAGCCGCAGCACCGTGGGCACGTGGTAGACCGGCGAGCCGGGGTCGAGCCGGTCGAGGAACCACAGCCGTTCCTGGCCGGGCGAGCACGGGAAGACGTTCACGGCGCCCCGATTCCGGCCTGGTCAGCCTCGGTTTCGACCAGCTCGCGGGACAGCCGGTCGTGTTCCACCAGTTCGCGCAGCTGGACCGGCACCTGGTCGCCGAACAGCCGCAGGTAGGCGCGGGCCTGGTCCGGATCGGCGCGCAGGAACGGGTAGTCGGTCGGCACCATGTGCCGCACCACCAGCATCGGCACCGGGCTGCGCAGCGGGCGGAACGCGGGATTCCACAGCCCGCCCTTGTCCGGCGGGCCGTTGTGGAACTCGCCGAGCATCAGGCCGTCGGCGACGTACTCCGACTTCAGCGCGTGCTGCACGGTGTCGACCACGTCGCAGCGGTCGTCCGGCGGCGCGTCCGGGAACAGCAGCAGGATCGTGGTCAGCTGCGCGCTCGGATGCCCGCGCGGTGCGAGTTCGAGGAACCAGTCCCGGTAGCAGCGCAGGGTTTCGGCGAGCCGCGGGCCGGCGGCCGGGATGCCCGGTTCGACGGCGAGGTAGAACCGGCCGCGCTCGAGCGACGGCTGCGCGAACGGGCAGACGTTGCCGCCGCGGCCGAGGTCGGGATGCGGGCCGGACAGGTAGCCGCGGCCCCAGTCGAAGATCGCCCGCAGGTGGATCTCGTACCGCAGCAGGCGTTCGGGCAGCGCGAGCGGGTCGAGGTCGTGCCGCTCCACCAGGACGCGGCCGGGATCGGTCGGATGGATGAGCATCAGCTTCGGTCTCCAGGCGAGTGCGGTCCGGCGGCCCGCCCGCGGGCGAGCGCGCCGCCGGTCAAGGCGAGGGCGAGCGCCGCGGCACCGCCGCCCCAGGCCAGCGCGGCGTGCTGGCGCCGGGCGCGGCGCAAGGCGTCCGCGTACGGGATCGTGGTGTGCGAAACCATGGTGTAGAGCGGCATCCAGCGCTTCGGGAAGACGCGGCTGAGCACCAGATCCGCCTTCTTGCGGGCCAGGAACAGCGGCGAGGCCACCCGGGTGCGCAGCTCGTCGAAGTTCTCCTCGGAAAGGTCCGCGAGGACGTCGGTGTGCGGTTTGCGTCGCTGTTCGAAGGTGCGAAGCGCTTCGGCCCAGTCGTCGTCGGCGAGGCATTCGCGCAGTACCGCGCAGTCCTCCAGCGCCGAGTTCATGCCCTGGCCGTAGAAGGGATAGACGGCGTGCGCTGCGTCGCCGATCAGCACCACGCGGCCCTCGTGCTGCCACGGCGAACTCCGGACGGTCACCAGATGCCCGGTCGGATGCGAGAGGAACTGCTCGACGATGTCCGGGACCAGCCGCCGCACGTCGGGGAACCGGGTGTCGAACAGTGCTCGAACCGATTTCTCGGTGGTGAGGGTGGCGAAGCTCCGCTCGCCGGCCAGCGGGAGGAACACGGTCGCGGTGAGGGAACCGTTGACATGGGGATGGGCGACGATCAGCCCGTCGTCTCCCGGCCAGACGTGCAGTGCGTCCGGGCTGCTGCGTACCTCGCCGGACGGGCCCGCGGCGATCGCGAACTCCTTGTAGCCCCAGGGCAGGACGCGCTGCCGGAAGTCGGCGGGCAGGCCGCGCAGCAGCCGGGTGCGCACGGCCGAGAACGCGCCGTCCGCGCCGACCACGAGGTCCGCGGAGGCTTGGTATGGACCACTGTCGCCGGCGAAAGAGCAGACGGGTCCGGCGCTCGCCGATCCGCGGTCGAGATCGGTGAGCGTGACGCCGAAGCGGGCGCTGACGTTCGGGTACTCCAAGGCTTCGGCGAGCAGGATCCGGTTGAGGTCGTCGCGCAGCACCGAGCGCAGGATCTGGTCCTCGTGGCAGCCGTAGGGCTGGAAATCCAGCTCGCCGTCGCGCTGGTGGATCACCCGCCCGCGCATCGGAGCGGCCGCGGCCAGCACCGGGCCGAGCAGCCCGACCTGGTCCAGCGCCCGGATTCCGCGCTGGGAGAGGCCGAGGTTGATCGACCGGCCCGCGCCCGCGCCGGTCCCGCGCGGATCCGGACGGCGCTCGTGGATCTCCACCTGGTGCCCGAGCTGCGCGAAGTGGATCGCGGCGAGCGAACCGGCCAGCCCGGCCCCGGCCACCAGAACCCGTCTGGCGTTCATTCCGGCCGCCGCCGATCCGCGTGAGGGCAATTGTGCCGTCGCCGTTCGGAGCGCTTTTCCGTTGAGCGGCAATTGGCGGACGGACGCGCAATTCGGCCGATCGGAGCAGCATTGCACGCACTTCCCCGGGACTGCTCACCAGTGGTGATCCGGAAGAACTCCGGAGTAATCGCGGGCGAGGCGTATCCGTTCGGCTGCGGAAAGTGTTCGGACCATTCCGGTAACGTTTCCCCCGGGTGATCCGATCGATCGTCCGGCCTTCGTCCCGGTCGCGGTAAACGCCCAGGTCCGCTGCTGCTCACCGATCCTCCTGCGAGATTCGTGGCCTGCCCGGCACGCGGCCGAGGTTCTCCCTGTTGGCCGATAGCCCGGGGCGGGGTGCGGGCACTAGCCTGTTCCCGCTTGCCCGGCTGTTTTACCGGGTGTGTCCCGGGCATCTAATAAACCGGAAGATATCGGGTGCCAGCATCCGTAGAATTACCGCAATTCGCTGGTCGGGCGAAGGGGGAGAAGCATGGTCGAGAAGGAGTTTGTCGGAAGGTCGGCGGAACTGGCCGCGTGCCTGGACCGCCGCGCCGCGGTGACCGTGGTGGAGGGACGGCCGGGGATCGGGAAAACCCGGCTGCTGGCCGAAGTCGCCCGGCGGGCGCCGGATCCGGTGTGCGCGGTGCCCGGGGGCGCGCCGGAGTTCTCCCGCCGCCTGGCGCACGCGCTCGGCCCGGAATCGCTGGTGGTCGTGGACGACGCGCAATGGGCCGACGAAGCGTCCCTGCGGCTGTTGACGGCGCTGGTGTCGGGACCGGGGAACGACCGGCGGCTGGTGCTGTCGGTCCGCGACGGGCAGCGGCAGCCCGCACTGACCCGGCTGCTGCACTCCGAGCGCGTCCCGGCCCGGTACGTGACGCTGCCCGCGTTCACTGACGACGAGGTCGCCCGGCTGTTGCCGGGGCACGACGACGCCGAGCGGGCGCGGATCGCCGCCGCGGCCGAGCGCATCCCGCTGTACCTGTTGCTGCTGGCCGATTTGCCGCCGCACGAATGGCCGGGCCGCGGCGACGGCCCGGCGGCCGAAGACCGGCCGATGCTGCCGGCGGAACGGGTGCTGTTCGCTGAAGTGTCGGCGCTGCCGGAGCCCGAGCGGCTGGTCGCCCAGGCCGCGGCGTGCGGCGGCGCGAACCTCGACGCGGATCTGGTCCAGGCGATGACTGTGCTGCCCCGGGACGAGGTCGGCCACGCGATCGAACGGCTGCTGTGCCGGGGCGTGCTGACGGGCGGAGCCGCGGGGCTCCGGTTCCGGCACCCGCTGGTCCGTGCCGCCGCCGCGCGGCTGTCCGGACGCGGCTGGGCGGCGGGCGCGCACCATCGGGCGGCGGCCTACCTGCGCGAACTCGACGCGCCGCTCACCTTGCGCGCGGATCACCTCGAGAAGTCTTCCTACCGCCACGATCTGGTCGCGGTCGGCGAACTGGCGTCGGCGGCAGAGGAAGTGCTCGGCACCGATCCCGCGGCGTGCGCCCGCTGGCTCGGCGCGGCGGTGGCGAACCTGCCGGAACGGATGCGCGGCGGGCACGAGCACTGCCGGCTGTCCGTGCTGCGGGCCGAAGCGCTGCTGGCGTCGGGGAAACCGGCAGCGGCGCGTACGCTGCTCGTGACGCTGCCGGAGTCGCCCCGGGTGCTGGCGTTGCTTTCCCGGTGCGAGCACACGCTCGGCCGCACCCGGCGCGCGCGGTCGATCGCCGAGGCCGCGATCGCCGCTTCGGGCAAGGCTGACGCGCGGGCGCAACTTGAACTGGCACACCTGGAATTGCTGGACGGCGACACCGTCGGAGCGCAGGAGCGGCTGCGCCGGACCGCGGCCGACCCGAGCGCGGGGCCCGCTGTGCAGTCCGCGATCGCCGCGCTCGCCGCCATCGGGCTGGCCTGCGCCGGGCGGACCGCCGAGGCCCGGCACGCCCAGCAGGCCGCGGCCGACGGATTCGACCTGCTCGACGACAGCGAACTGCGTTCGGTCCTCTACACCGTGCCCGCGCTGTGCTGGGCCTCGTGCTTCCTCGACGACGACCGGCGCGCGCTCGCCCTGCTGGACCGCGCGTCGCACCTCAGTGCGCCCGGGCTGCGGCAGATTGTGCCGTTCCTGTACTCGGCGCGCGGGTATGTGCTGTGGAAGCTGGGGCACCTCGCCGAGGCCGCGGAGGCCGCCGCGGAAGCGGAAACCGCGGCGGCCCGCTTCGGCCACCACGACGTCGTGCCGATGGCCGCCGCGATCCGGCTGCGGGTGCTGCTCGCGACCGGAGACCGGTCGGCGGCCGAGCAACAGTGGCGCGCGGTCGAGAAACTGCCGCGGCCTGCTGTCGAATGGTGGCGGCGAACGGTGGAGCACATCCTCGCCGAGGCCGGTCTCGAACTCGGCATGTTCCCCGGCGCGGTCGAGCAGCCGGCGGAGCGGACGGCGAATCCGTTGCTGGTAGCCAGATTGGCGCAGGACTGCCGGGCCGCCCTCGCCGAGGGAGCGGCTGCGGAGGCGCGCCGGTGGGCGGCGGATGCGATGGAACGGGCCGCGGCCACCGGGTTGAAGAGCGACCTCGGCCTCGCGTTGCTGGCGCGCGCGACGGTGTCAGCGGCTGGCAACGACCTCGTTGCCGCGTTGACCGACGCTTCCGCGGCGGCCGTCGCGTTCGGCCGGGCGGCGATGGTGCTGCATCGCGGGCGTGCGGTGCTGCTGGTCGCGGAAGTGCTGGGAAAGCAGGGAAACTTCGACGCCGCGACCCAGCGGATCGGCGAGGCGCGGGAGGTGTTCCAGAGCGCGGGGGCCGGCGCGTTGCTGAGGGAGACGACGAAGGTGCAGCGGCGATTGGCCGGGCGGCGGAAGCTGGAGTCGCCGCCGGGCGCGCGGGCGCTTTCGCGCCGGGAACGGCAAGTGGCGGAAATGGTGGTGCGCGGGTTGACGACGAAGGAAATCGCGGCCGAGTTGTTCCTGAGCCCGCGGACAGTGGACGCGCACGTGGCTCGGGTGCTGAACAAACTCGACCTCGCCACCCGCGCCGGGATCGCCCGCCGGCTGATCGGCTGACCCGGCTTTCCCCTCGTCGCCGGACCGGGGCAGCGGTGTCCCGGGACATGGAACAAGCTGCTCTGCCCGGACGCGCGCCGCTGTACCGTCAGCCCGGACAATCGGTGGAAGTGCGCACGGAAGGGCTGTTTTCGTGGCTGCGAAGAATCGGTGCGGCAGGGACCCCGCGGCTAAGTACGCCATTCTGGACTTGGCCGGGACGCTGCTTCCCGGGCACACTTCGCGGCATTATCTGCAGGCCCTCGTCGACGACGGCTCCTGCGACCGGCGGGCGGGGCTGTCCTGCCTGGAAGCGATCGGGCAGTTCGCGGCCGCGGAAAAAGCGCCTCCCGGGCTGCTGGACGAGATCTACCGGCGGTACGCGCTCGCGATGAAAGGCGCGACGGTCGCGCAGGCCCGGTTCGCGGCGGAGAAGACCTGGCGGGCGAACCGCGGGAACCTGTTTTCCTTTGTCCCGGAACTGCTTTCGCTGCTGCGGGCGAGCGGGCACCGGATCCATCTGCTGTCCGGCGATCCCGATTTCCCGGTGCAGGAGGCGGCGATCGACCTCG
Organism: Amycolatopsis rubida; assembly: GCF_900115345.1. GTDB lineage: Bacteria > Actinomycetota > Actinomycetes > Mycobacteriales > Pseudonocardiaceae > Amycolatopsis > Amycolatopsis rubida. The sequence goes on from NZ_FOWC01000006.1 coordinate 88,688, forward strand.
GTCTGTCCGGCGGGCACGGCACCGTGGCAGAGGTGGCCGACGGCCGGTTCACCGGACGTCTGCTGTCCGCTCCCGGCGCGGCCGGGGGCAAACTCGCCTTCGTGCGCTGCCTGGCCGAAGCGGCCGGATTCGACGCGGAGAACTCCCTCGCGATCGGGAATTCCGCCTCGGACGCGGAGATTTTCGCTTCGGTAGGCAAGGCGGTGGCCTTCGAACCGGACGCGGAGCTTCGGCGGCTCGCCGCTGGCCGGCCCTGGCACGTCGTCAACCGGCGCACGATCCTGCGGGTGTGCGCGCGGCTGACCGCCCGCGCTGCAGCAGCCTGACCGGCGCTTCACGGCCGCTGCTCGGTGGACGTTTCACTGCCGCCGCCCACTGAGCTGCACTACTGCCGCCGCTGCCCGCCGGACGCTGCACTACCGCCGCTGCTCGCTGGGCGTTTCACCACCGCCGCCGCTCGCTGGACGCTTCACCACCGCCGCTGCTCGCTGGGCGCTGCGCTACCACCGCCGCCCACCGGACGCTTCACCACCGCCGCCGCCCACCGGGCGCGGCGTTGTGGCTGTCCCCGCACGGACTTCTCGGTCGTGCGGGGAAGTCTCGTCGTGCGTCAAGGCCTCGTTCCGCGCGCTGGAACATTGCTCTGCGTCCACGTTTGGTCGCTCGCCGTCTACCGAGTGCTGGTATCGTCTTCCGGCGGAGGAGCGGCATCCGCTGCTTCTCCCGCGGCCGGCACGGACGGCACCAACCCGTCGTCGTGGCCGGCCCGGTCGATCGTCGCTTCGGAACCGGCGGCGCCCGCCGATCGCGGGGCGCCGGGACCGCGGCGACGGCGGCGCTGCCCGGAGTCCGCCGACGCGCTCCGGCGGAAACGCGGGATCGCCGGGAATATTCTCGGGCCTGGCCGATGATGTGCCGGATTTCCGCGCAGGTTCTCCGACGGACGAAAAGCGGTGGAAAGCAATTGTCACGGCGTGCGACCACGACGGCGCGGGAACGCGGGACGGCGACGCAGAGTGACCGTCCGCGACCGTTTCCGGGCAAGGACCCGTCGCGCGACGAGGCGGGCGGGCCGCCGCGCTGCGCCACTGGGGCGATCTGTTTCAGTGAACGGGTGCGACCGGTTGTGCCGGACGCGTCACTGGGCAAACATGAAGGCGCGAGAGCAGGACTGTCTCGGGAAAGACGCGGGTGGCGAACGAATCGGGCGGCAGCGAGGCGCGGCGCCGCCCGCGAGCGGCGGGGCGCCGGGACCGCGCGGGGCAGCGGTCGCCGGGCCGCTCCGGGGCACGCGGGGCGGAGGTTCCCGCCGGCGCTTGCACGAGAGGGACGTTGCGGATTCGGTGGAGGTTGCGGTCGTGACTATGAGCGACGACAACGGACGGTGGGCTTGCACGAGCGTGGTGCCGCGCAGGCCGATTCCCCGGGCGCTGTCGATCCTGAGCGCTATTCGCGATTCGGGCGGGATCGAAACGCTGAGCGAGATATCGCGATCGACGCGGCTGCCGAAAAGCACGGTGCACCGGCTTCTCGCCGAGATGCAGGGATACGGAATGGTCGTGCGGGCGGGGTACCATTACCGGCACGGGGAAGCAGTGTGCCGGCTCGCCAAACCCGGTTCGACGCAGGAACTGCAACGGCTGCGAAGAGGCATTCTCCCGTCCCTGATGGACATCCACTGGCGGACCGGCTACCTGGTCGGCCTCGGCGTGGCCAGCGGGAATGTCGTCGATTTCGTGCATTTGATCTACAGCAGCGGCTACTGCTCGCTGGCCGAGCGCTTAGAAAACGATTCGCAGCTCGCCGGAAGCGCGGCGGGGCGGGTGCTGATGGCGTTCGACCCGGGTCTCGCCGCGCGCTTCGCGGTTTTCGCAGGTTACCGCGGCGAGGACGAGAACGGAGGCGGCCTTCCGGCCTGGCTGAGTGCGGAACTGCGCGAGATCAGGCAGCGCGAGGTGTCGTTCAACCCGCGCGTCCCCGGCGCACTGCTCGCCGCGGCGGTCCCGGTGTTCAACGTGACCGGCACGGCGGTGGCCGCGCTGAGCGTGGCGGCCCCGCGGCGGGTATTCAATTCGCGGGAAGCGCATTCGTCGCTGCAGGCGACCCGGATGACCGCGCAGCGCATCCTCCGCGAAACGGTGGCGGCTGATTGGCGGAGCGCGAAATCCGGCCGTCCGGTGGAATAGCGGGAGTACCCGGGGGCGGCCGGAAGGCGGAACGTTTCCCGGGGAATGGCGCAATTTCGCTGGGGTGCGCTGAGCGGCGGGGCAGGTTCGCCGACCGGCCAGCGCGTCGGGGCCAGGTGTGCCTGCTGCGGGGTAGCCGGACCGCTCCCATCGGCCTCCGGCCGGGGCAGCGGAACTGGCGAGTTCTGCCGCTCCCGGAAGGCTTTCGCCGGCTGCGGCAGCTCAGAGCGCCGCGCCTTGTCTGCTGCCCGAGAAGGCGGACCGCTGTGCCACGCGAATTTCCGCTCCGCTGATCGGAGCAGGCCGTGCCGTCGCGCGGGGTCTTCGCCTGCCCGTCGAGCGGCGGCGGGCGGGGTGCGATTGCGGAACCGGTTGCGGAGTTGACCGACGACGCGCCGTTGCATCCGGCGGTCAGCATGGCCGGTCCGCTGGACGCGGTGCCCGCCCAGCTGGCCGAGCAGGTGGAAGCGGTGGTGCGGGAGGCGGTCAGCAACGCGGTCCGGCACGCGGGGGCGTCGGCGCTGTCGGTTTCGGTCGCGGTCCGGGACGAGGTGGTGCGGATTTCGGTGACCGACGACGGGACCGGGCTGCCCGAGGACGTTTCGCCGAGCGGGCTGGGGAATCTGCGGGAACGAGCGGAGTCGGCCGGCGGGACCTTCGCACTCGAATCGCCCCCCCCGGCGGCGGGGTCCGGCTGGACTGGTCGGCGCCGCTGAGCTGAGCCCGCCCTGGGACCTTGCCGGGCTCGGGCGGCCGGGGCCGCCGCGCTGAGCTGGCTCATCTACGACCGCCTCCAGCAGTTCCTGCGAAAGGTCGCACAACGCCCGTCCGGCGGCGAGATAACCGGCCACGTGCGTGAGCCCGCGGTCCTCGGCCGCGCTGTGCGCGAGGCCCACGCCGGAGAATTCGTCGCCGTCGCCGGTCCGCAGCACGGCCCGGGCGCGGGGTGTAGTGCCCGGTCCGGTCGAACGCGACGGCCAGGGTCCACTGCCGCGGGGTCTCGGTCATGTCGGCTCCGTTCGGGTACACTGTCGCGGACCCGGCCGGGAGAGGACCGGGCCGGAAGTCCGCTGCGCGCCTTCGCATTCCGTCGCTGGAACCAGCCGCTTCTTCGTTTCGCACGCCCGGGCCGATCGTGCGCGGGCGGCGCTAGGGCCGGAGGTCACCGGCGCTCCGGCGGATGTCCGTTTCCGCGCGGCGGGACCGGTCTACTGCGGACCATAAGATTCCCGGCGGACGGCCGGTTTCCCGACTGTCCATTGCGGACCGTGCCGGGTGCGGCGGGGAAACCGGCCGGCGCAAGCGCTTCCGCCGCGGTTGCGCAGGCAGGCGATCGGCACACTGAACCTGTTCGGCCAGGTGGGCGAGCCCGCGTGCTGGCGGACATCGCGACCATCGGGATCCTCCAGGAGCGCGCGATCCGGCGCGGGGAGCTGCTGACCGAGCAGTTGCAGCACGCGCTGAAGCAGCCGGGTCGTCGTCGAACAGGCTTGCCTGTGCCGGCGGGCTGGAAATGGACGTTGCGCGCGCCTCAGCCAGGTGGCCGAGGCGGTCGGTCGCGGAGAACTGAGTCCGGAGCAGATGCTCGGCGACGCGAGCTGAGCGCTGGCGTCACCCGCCGCGGCCGGGAAACCACCCGTAATGGCCCCGCTTCGTGCACCGTCCGGCGGCGCGAGCGGGCAGCCCGGACGGACGTCTCGGCAAGGTCCGCGAGCCGCCGTTACTGTGGGTTTTCCCGGGAGGGACGCCTCCTGGGCAAGTGCAGATGCCGCGTGCCCGGCCCCTGGCGTTCTGACATCTGTGACACCGAACCCGTGCCGACCGTCCTCCGAAGCGATTCTCCGATTCCTCGCGCGTCGGTCGCGCCGGCCACGGCCAGTGGCTCGTCCATGCGTGCGGCGACGAGCACATGGCCCAGCTGGTCGAGAAGGCCCGGCGCGACGCGGCGATCGAGCGGAACCACGACCGCGAGCACCCGCTGCGGTGCTTGCCGGGCGGGCAATCCTGCTGACCGCGGGCAGCTTCGGGCGAGGGCTGCGCGCTGCCCGGAGAACCGCGCGGTCCGGCTGATCAGCAGCACCACGATCAGGAAACCGGCCGAGGCGGCGGTCCGCAGCTCGGGTTCGCGGAAAGGCCTTCCCGGACGGATCACGCACACTACGACCGCGCTGGCCGAGAGCGCCAGCACCAAACCGAACAGCCGCGCGGGGAGCGCGCACAGCAGGAACACGCAGCTGCGGAGCAGACGCCATTCGACGCGAGCGGATACGGCACATTTCGGTGTGCCGGGTTTTGCCTTCGAGGCGCAGACCACGGTAGGCGCGCCCCGTTCCCGTCGGGCAGGGCCGGAGGAGACTGGAGGCCCGAATCGGACGGAACACCGGCAGGGTCCGCGTTTTTCCGCGGATTCCGTCCCCGCTGCCGCGAAGAATTCACCGCATTCGCCGAGCGGGTCGCCCGCCGGGCCGCCGCGGCCGGTCCGGCGGGCGAATCCGGATCCCTGACAAAGACCATTCTGCCCGGGAATTTGACAGTTTCGGCGCGACCGAACGGAGGTTGTGTCTTTTCCCGCCGAGCCCAGACTGGAGTCAGGCGGGAACGAGCGGTCCGTGCCGTTCTCGTGGCGGTGGCCGGGAAACGGCCATCGGTGATGTCGAGCCCATGCCGGCAGGCCGCCTGTTCGGTGCGCGGATGCCGCTCGTCGTGTCCCGCGCCTTTCCGTCCGGCTCTCCCGGCGAGGCGGGAGCGAAGGAGGACGGATGAGACTTGACGGGAAGGCAGGCGTCGCGGTGGCGGCGGTCGCGCTGGCGGCGTCGCTGGCCGGTTCGGCGGCCGCGGCAGGCGACCGGGCCGAGGCCGCGCCGCCGCCGGCGTGCTCGCCGGACACGACGGTGATCACCGACGACGGCCCGGTGTGCGGGATCGCCGGTCCGGACGTCCGGTCGTGGGAGGGAATCCGGTTCGGCGCGCCGCCGGTCGGCGACCTGCGCTGGGCCCCGCCGCGGCGACCGGCGAAGCGGACCGAGCCGTTCGCCGCGACCGCGCCCGGCAACGCGTGCCCGCAGCTGCCCGGCCTCGGCCCGGGATCGGAGACGGAGGACTGCCTGAACCTGAACGTCCGCGTGCCCGCCAACGCCGGGCACAAGAAGCTTCCGGTCATGGTGCAGCTGCACGGCGGCGGATTCCTGGTACTGCAGGCGCAGGACGCGAGCCGGCTCGTGACCGAAGGGCACGTGATCAGCGTCGAGGTCAACTACCGGCTCGGGATTTTCGGCTTCCTGGCGCACGCGGCGTACGGCGAGCACGCGGGCGATTACGGGTTGCAGGACCAGCAGGCCGCGCTGCGCTGGGTGCAGCGCAACATCGCGAGGTTCGGCGGAGACCCGCACAACGTCACGATCTACGGCGCGTCCGCGGGCGGGTCGAGCGTTTGCGACCACACCGTTTCGCCGACCGCGGCGGGGTTGTTCCAGCGCGGCATCTCCCAGAACGGCGAGTACAACTCGTTGCTGGGCAACGACATCCAGTGGCAGGCGCAGGACTGCAAGGCGGATCTGCCCGGCGAGGAGCAGGCTCAGCAGGCCGGCGCGCGATTCGCCAAAGCGCTGGGATGCGAGTCGAACGCCGGGGCGTGCTTGCGCGAGGCGCCCGTGGCGGCCCTGCTGAAGCAGGCGGGCAACGGGATGAAACCGGACAGCGGCACGATCGCGCCGATCGTGAACGGGACCACGCTGCCGATGTCGCCGGGGGAGGCGTTCGCCAAGGGGCGGGTCAACAAGGTCGCGTTGATGCACGGCGTGGCCCGCGACGAGGTCCAGTTGCCGTCCGCTTCGACCCCGGAGGACTACCGCGCAATGGTGGCGCAGCAGTACGGCGAACACGCGAAGGAAGTCAGCGAAAGCTATCCGCTGAAGCGATTCCCGAACCCGGCGCCGTTCCTCGCCTACCGGACCGCCGTGGCCGACTCCAATTCGGTCTGCCCCGCGCTGCTGAACGACGAGCGGCTGTCTCGGCATCTTCCGGTTTACGCCTACGAAATGGACGACACTGACGTGCCGCCCGCGTTCTTCCTCGATCCCGCCAAACCGAACGGCGCGTACCACGTCTCCGAGGGGATGCTGCTGACGCCGCCGCCGGGAGTTCCGCTCGACCCCAACCAGAAGGTGCTCTCCGATCAGCTGGTGGCGCAGTGGACCGGCTTCGCGCGCACCGGGAACCCCACCGTGGACGGCACTCCGCAGTGGGATCGCTTCACCGAGCGCAATCCGGTCGTCCTGTCCCTCAACGCGGCCGGGGACAGCCAGCTCACCACTGAGATCCCGCGGCAGCACCGGTGCGACGGGCTTTGGAACCCGTTGGCTCCGTTCGCGCGGCATCGGTGAGGTGCCGGTGCCGACAGGGTTTCGCCTGCCGGCACCGGTTTCCCGGGGTTCAGGGGCGGCCGCCTTCGAGGTGGATGGTTTCGCCGGTGAGGAAACCGGCGTTCAGCATCCACAGCACGGTGCCGGTGATGTCGGCGACGGTGCCGGTGCGGCCGGCGAGGGTTCGCTTCGCGGCGTTCGCGAGGACATCCGGTTTGCTGTCCCAGACGCCGGAGTCGACGATGCCCGGCGACAGCGCGTTGACTCGGACCGGTGCGAGTTCGGCGGCGAGGTGTTTCGCGGCGAAGGCGGCGGCCCCGTTGGTCACGCCCGTCACGACGCTTCCGGGGGCCGGACGCCAGCCGACCTGACCGGAGAACAGCAGCAGCGACCGCCGGATCGTGAAGTGTTTCGCGAGCAGCAAGGGGCCGATGACCTTGGCCGCGAAGGCGTCGACGGTCTTGTCCCGGTCGAGTTCGCCGATCCGCGCCGCGTGCGGTGCCGCCGCCGTGTTGACGAGGTGATCGACCGGTCCGAGTTCGGCGGCCGCGGCCGCGATGGTCGCCTCGTCGCGCAGGTCGATGTGCAGCCCGCCGGGCCGATGGGACGCGACGCGCACCTTCGCACCCTCATCGGTCGCGGCCTCGGCGATCGCCGCGCCCAGATGCCGTCCGCCCAGCACCAGCACTGTTTGTCCGGCCAGCCGGTTGCTCATGGTCCTTCTCCGTTCTGTCGGTTCGCCGTGGCCGAAGTAGGCTATGGAAAAGTAACCAGGTACTTCAACGTAACCGGAACCGGAGGAATCGCCGTGGACTACGACGTCATGTCCGCCCGCTGCCCGTCCCGGGTGGTGCTGCACCGGATCGGGGCTCGGTGGACGGTCTTCGTGGTCAACGCGCTGGAGCACGGGCCGATGCGGTTCACCGCGCTGGTGGACCGGATCCAGGGCGTCACCCCGAAGGTCCTGACCGAAACGCTGCGCGCGATGGAGGAGGACGGCCTGCTCGCCCGCGTCGAGTACACCGAACAGCCGCCGCGCGTGGAGTACGGGCTGACCGACCTCGGCCAGTCGCTGCTGGTGCCGCTGCGCGCCGTCCGCGAATGGGCCGAAAGCCACGTCCCCGAAATCCTCGAAGCCCGCGAACGCGCCCAGGCCGCCCGGCAGCACTGAGTTTCGTCCGGTGCCGGCCGGTGCGGCCACGAGGAGTTCCGGGGGAGAAATTCGGTCACCGTCCGCGTCCCGGCGCGCACAACCTCCGGCGCGTGATCGACAGCGGACCGTATCGGCGAGCCGGAAAGGCTGCGGATCGTGACACTGCGGGAAAAGGTCGAGAGCCACCTCGCCGGAGAGCTCGCGCCGGGGGAGCGCGTGCTGGTCGCGTTCCGCGCCAGCGGCGTGCGGAAGACGATGGTCGCCGCGCGGCAGGCACCGCCGCGCTCGCGGGTGCGGCCGGCATAGCGCTCGCCGCGGGCTGACCGAAGCCCCTCAAGTGCCGATCTCGACGGCGGGCCGGTTCGTCTTCTCGTTCATCCTGCACCGCGTCGCGCTGTCCGCCGTCCGGGTCGCACCCGGGAAGCCGCTGCGGTCGCCCGGCCAGCTCGCCTGGGTCTCGGAACCCGAACTGAACTCCGGTGTGGCGCAAGCGCTCCGGGGCCAGATCGGCGTCGCCGGCGAAGGCGTCCTCGGCTGCGAATTCGCCCCCTCCAGGCCGGCGCGGGTCCATGATCACGCGACTGGCCCGCGCCGTGACGGAACTCGAAGCCTGGCCAGTTCACCGCCCGCGTTCCCGCACCCGGGCCAGCTCGCCCGGCACGAGTCCAAGATGGACGATCCCTGCCCGCCGGGTCGCGCGCGTCATCGCGATGCGGCGGTCGTCGCGCCTCGCGGAGCTTCGGGAATCCGGGCCGGACCGGACTCCAGCTCCTTGGCCTCGGCGGGCGGGAGCACCACCGTCGCGCCGCCCGCCCGCAATGACGTGAGTCGCCTGGTGGAGCGGTGACCGCACCGTCGTGCCGCCCGCAATGACGTGAGTCGCCTGGTGGAGCGGTGACCGCACCGTCGTGCCGCCCGCAATGACGTGAGCCGCCCGGCGGGGCGGTGACCGCGAACTGCCCGCCACGGTGCTCCTGGGCAATCCCGCCGAGGACCCGCCTCCGCACCCGCCACGGCGATTCCCCCGCCGCCCGCACCGATCCTGGCCTCGGATGCGTGGCTGCCGCCTCGGCCGGGCAGCCGCGTGATCCGGGGGTCACCCGATCGGCAGCCCCGCGGCGGCCGCCCGGTTTGCGTCGCAGTCCGGTTTTGTCGGTGGGGCCGGGTAGCGTTCCGGTCCGTGGACGTTCGGGAACGTATTCAGGAGCTGGCCGATCAGGTCGTAGTGCTGCGCGACGCGTACTACCGGGGTTCGCCGGCGGTGGCGGACGCGGAGTACGACGCGATCGAGGACGAGCTGCGCGGGCTGATCGAGGCGAGCCCGGAGCTGGCCCCGGACCCGAACCCGCTGGACCAGGTGGGCGGGCCCGCGGTGCTGCACGCGCCGATCCGGCATTCGCGGCCGATGCTGTCGCTGGAGAAGGCGACGAAGCCGGAGCAGGTCGAGGCGTTCTTCGACCGGTTCCCCGGCCAGCCCGTGGTCGTGATGCCCAAGCTCGACGGCCTGTCGCTGGCCCTGGTGTACGAGGACGGCCGCCTCGCGCGAGCGGTGACCCGCGGCGACGGAACCACCGGCGACGACGTGACCATGCTGGTGCGCGCACTGACCGACGGCATTCCGCATCAGGTCAGCGCGCCTGGCCGGGTCGAGGTGCGCGGCGAGGCGGTGATGCTGCGCTCGACGTTCGCCGCCTACAACACCGCGCACCCGGACAAACCGCTGATCAACCCCCGCAACGCCGCGGCAGGCACGCTGCGCGCGAAGGACCCGGCCGCGGTCGCCGAGCGCCGGCTGCGCTTCTTCGCTTTCGACCTGGACACCGAACCCGGCAGCGCGGAAACCGACCTGGACAACGGCCTGCTGGCGCTCGGTTTCACCGCGGCGGACATGCGCCGCTGCGCCGGCGCGGCCTCCGCACAGGCCGTGATCACCACGATCGAGCAGCAGCGCAACGACCTGGACTACGACATCGACGGTGCCGTCCTGCGGCTCGCTGACCGCGCCGCGTACGCCGCCGCGGGCACCCGTTCGAGTTCGCCGCGCGGTGCGCTGGCCTACAAGTTCGCCGCCGAGGAGAAGACGACCGTACTGTCCGATGTGGTCTGGGACGTCGGCAAAACCGGCAAGATCACCCCGGTCGCGTGGCTGGAGCCGGTCTTCGTGGGCGGGACCACGGTCACCCGCGCGACGCTGGCCAACCAGGAGGTCATCCGCGCCCGCGGCATCAAGATCGGCGACACCGTGCTGGTCCGCCGGGCGGGCGACGTCATCCCGTTCGTCGCCGGCGTGCTCGACGAGTCGCAACGCACCGGAGCGGAGCGGGAGATCGTGCCCCCGTCGACGTGCCCGTCGTGCGAGCAGCCGCTCACCGAACAGGGCAACAGCCGGGAACTGTTCTGCACCAACGTTTCCTGCCCCGCCCAGACCGTGCGGCGGCTGATCCACTGGGCGTCCCGCGCGGCCGCGGACATCGACGCGATCGGCGGCGTGTGGATCGAACGGCTGGCCGAGGCCGGAATCCTGGAGCACCCGTCGGATTTCTACCGGCTGACCAAGGACCGCCTGCTGGAGTTCGACCGCATCGGCGAGGTCTCGGCGACGCGGATGATCGAGTCGATCGACGCCAGTCGCCAGGTCGGCCTGCGCCGGGCGCTGATCGGGCTCGCGATCCCGATGGCCTCGGAAGGCACCGCCGCCCGGCTGTGCCGCGCCGGATTCGCTTCCCTGGAAGCGGTGCTCGACGCGGGCGCCGACGGACTCGTGGCAGTGGAAGACATCGGACCGAAGGTGGCCGCCTCACTGGTCGAACACCTCAGCCGGCTGCGCCCCGAACTGGAGCGCCTGCGAGAACGCGGCGTCTCCCTGGACGTCCTGGAGGAAGACCTCCCGCCCGCGGTCGTCGCGGGCGCGCCGCTGGAAGGCAAGACCGTGGTGGTCACCGGCGCGATCAGCGACCCGCGATCCGGGGAGAAGGTGCCGCGCCCCACCTTCCAGCGCCTGTGCGAGACGGCAGGCGCGACCACCGCGTCCTCGGTCTCGGCAAGCACCGACCTGCTGATCACCGGTGCCGACGTCGGCGCGAGCAAGCTCACGAAGGCCGAAAAACTCGGCGTCGAGGTCGTGGACCAGGGGGTGATCTGGGAACAGCTCATCGCGGCCGGAGTGGTCTGAGCCCGCCTCGCCGGAACGGGCGCCCGCCCGGTGTCCGGGGAAAGGCGGGACAGGTCGCCGGATCGTGGCGACGGCTCGTGCCGGCGCACGCTGAAACGGCCGGGAATCCTTTGCGCGGCATCGGATTCGCCTGAGTCTTCCGGCGGCCGGACACCAGGTGCCGGGAACGTTCGGCGGCGGCCCGGCAGCGCGCTCGCGGCGCGGCGCGGCAAAAGCCGGACCGTGCGGCGAGTGTGCGGTGTGGTTGTGGGGGGTGGTCCGGCCGCGTGGCGAGTGTGCGGCGTGGTTGTGGGGAGTGATCCGGCCGCGTGGCGAGTGTGCGGTGTGGTCGTGGCGAGTGACCCGGCCCGCGCGAATGGCTGGTGTCCGGGGCAGCGGACCATCGGGCTCGCGCGAACCGCCGGGACCCGGCGCGGCGATCAGCCGAGGCTTCCGCCGGCGTCCGGCGCCCGATCCTGCCGGGGCGGCTTCTCGCCACGCCTCGCCCGCCAAGCGATCCGCGGGCACCGGCAGAAAACCCCCGAGGCTCACTCCGTCCTTTCCAGACCGAAGTACGGTTCCGCCGCCTCCAGCCGCGGCACGGGGACGCCCAGCCGCCGGGCCTCGGCCAGTACGTCGCGGCAGATTTCGCGCGGCTCGCGGGCGTCGGGATCGGAGTGCGCCTCAAGATTCACGCGCGCCGGGGGGAAATGGGCCAGCACCCATCCGAGCACCGGGACCGTCAGCCAGGTCGGTGCCCGGAACAGCAGCAGCGCGCCCCGATGCCGCCGCACGTCGATGCCCCGGGCTTCGAGAAGCGGCACAAGCTCGCGACCGGCCAGCAACGCCTCGCGCAGATCGTCCCGGGACCTTGCCAGCGAACCCAACGAGCCCACCCGCACGCCCTGCGAGTGCAGACCCGCGTCCGAGACGAAGTGAACCCACGACCAGCCGCGGAAGTCAGGCCGCTCCCGGACCCGGAACCCCGCGTCGCGAAACACCTGGCGGACGATCCGCTCGCGTTCGGTCGGAGGCTCGCCGAGGGTTCCGAACACGGCGAGCGGCAGCAGCATCCCGCGAAGCACGCCGTCCTCGCCGAAACCGCCGCCGCCCTGGGGAAAGCCCCACGCGATCTGCTCGACGGGAAGATCGCCGATCGCGGCCAGCGGTTCGGACCAGATGTTCCCGAAAACCAGCACCGTCGCCTTCCCGACGCGCGGCGCCAGAAAGGCCGCTGCCTCCGCGAGCCGGTAGTGCTGGACACTCAGCACGATCAGCTCGAACCCGTGGTCCGCCTCCAGCTCCTCGCGGTAACGCACCGGCCAGGTCCCGCCGCCCCGCCGCCGCGCCCGCAGGTCGCGAACATCGAGGTCGATCGACTCCCCGTAGTCCGCCGCGCGGCCCGGACGGACATAGAACTCGACGTCGTGCCCCGCCCGTTCCAAGGCCCAGCCGTACATCGCGGCGATCACGCCGCGTCCGAACATCAGGATCTTCACTGCCGCACCTCACCGGACACATTGGAAATGGAGACAATCTCCACTTGTCAAGATATGGAGACGATCTCCAGTTGTCAACGTGCGGCGTCTTCCTGACCGAGGCCGTGGGCAGCGGCACCGCGCTTCCCCGTCCGGGAGGCGACGGCCGCCTTCCTCCGCGGGGCGATCGGCACCACCGGGGGGCAGCGGGCACGGGAAGGAGCGGTCTCCGCCGTGGCACTGGCCAACGTGATCAGCGGAGAGGAGCAAGCCGTCATCGAGCCGACCCCGGAATTCCCGCATAATCCCGCGGCGACCGCCGCGGCACAGTACGATTCCGCCCAGCATCGAGCATCTCCGGGGGACATCATGAAACGCATCGCCGTCAGTCTCGCCGTGTCCGCGGTCGCCGTTCTCGGCGGAACGGGGGTCGCGAGCGCGGCGGGCCACCCGACGTCGAACTTCGGCGACCGCATCAGCGGCGGGGCCGTCGGAGGCACGCTGACCTGGTACAACCGCTCGGTCGGCGTCAGCGGTTACGTCCGCGACGACGCCGGGTCCGGAAACACCACGGTGACCTTCGAGTTCCGGCAGGCGGGCACGCTTTTCGACGTCCAGACGCGGACGGCGGCGAACGACTACAAGACCTTCGGCTGGACCGAACCCGGGCCGTCCGGCGGGTTCAGCAGGGTGGACATCTACCTCGGCCACGGCACCGGCAAGATCCTCGTCGCCTCGGTGCCGCGCAAGGTCTGAGCCGGGGCGTTCACCGGCACCGGAAGCTCCGGAATCCTTGCTGCGCAGGGCTTCCGGAAGGAGCACGGCACCGCCGGAAGGCTGGTCGGCCAGCATCAGGTCCGGCCGGCCGGGACCGGCCGCGAGCCCGGAAAGGCGACGTGGCCGCTGACGGGGCGGGTGAACCCGACCGGCAGTGCCCCGATCGTCGCGGCCGCGGTGATCGCCGGCCGGGCACCTGCGTTGCGGAGCGACCCGCCCGCCGACGGAGCACCGGCGGCAACTGCACGGCTTGCCGCTCCGGCCCTTCACCGGTGTCGGTCCCTGCCGTTCAGCTGGCTTCGAGGCGCGATCGCTCCGGCAGCCAAGCCCGCATCATCTCGGCATACCGCGGCGACGCGGCGAGAAGTTCCTCGTGCCTGCCCAGCAGCGTCTCCTGTCCGTCCATCAGGAGCACGCGGTGCGCCCGGACCGCGGACGACAGGCGGTGCGCGATCACGATCAGGGTGCCTCCCCGGGCGGCGAAGGCGCGTTCCGCATGGACCTCCGCTGCTGGGTCCAAAGTGGACGTCGCTTCGTCCAGTACGACGACTCCGGCCGGCGAGGCATAGGCCCTTGCCAGCGCGAGGAGCTGGGCTTCCCCGGCGGAAACGCCTTCCGCGCCAGGGCCGAGTTCGGCGTCGAGACCGCCGAGGCGGGCCAGCAGCGGGGCGGCGCCCACGGCTTCCGCGGCTGCGGCGAGGCGGCGGTCGGCGGCTTCGGGGTGGAACAGGGACAGGTTTTCGCGCAGGGTTCCGGCGAAGAGGTAGGCCTGTTGCGGGACCAGCACCAGATGCCGGGGGCGGTCGGCCAGTTCGCCGGCTCGGACGCCGCCCAGCCGGACTTCGCCGTGGTGCGGTGCCAGCAGACCGGTGAGCAGACCGGCGAGCGTCGATTTTCCGATGCCGCTCGGGCCGACGACCGCCAGGTGTTCGCCGGGGCGCAGGTCGAGGTTCAGGCCGCGGACGACCGGTTCCGGCGCCGCGCCCCAGCGGAAGGTCAGCTCGCGCACGGCGAGGCCGAGTCCGGCGGGGCTTTCGGTCGCCGGACGGCCTTCGGGCGGGGCGGTGGTCTCGGCGAGCCGGCGCAGTGCGACGAGCAACCGGAGGACGACCGTGGACGCGGTGGCGGCGAGCCCGCGCAGCGCGGGTTGCAAGGTGGTCGCCAGGTAGACGAGCGCGCCCAGCGCGGCTCCCGCGGTCAGGTCGCCGCGGGCGACCATCGACGGCGCGAGCGCGAGCGCGAGCACCAGCGGGGCGAACCCGCCGAGCGCGACGATCGTCGACCGCAGCGCCGCCGACCTTGCTGCCCGCACCGCGGCCGCGGCCTGCCGGTCCACCGCGCGGTCGGCGGCCAGCGCGGCGACCGGTTCGGCTCCGCAGGCGACGACGTCGCGCATCCCGGCGAAGATCGAGCCGGTGGCGGCCGCGGTGCCTTCGTCGGCCAGCGTGAGCGCGCGTTGCCGCCGGGCGAGGGAGGGCAGCAGCGCGCCGAATCCGGCCAGCGCGAGCACCACCGGGACCACGACCGGCAACGCCAGCGACCCCGCGACGGTCACCAGCCCGGCGATCGCCGCCGCGGTGGTGACGATCATGCCGCGGGCCTGGACGAGGAGCCCGCCGGTGGCGTCGCGCACGACCTCGACGTGCTGGGTGATCCGCGCGACGCCGCGAGCGTCCGGCCCGCTCCGCGGCGGCGCGGGATCGTGCAGCACCCCGCGCACGACGGCGGTCACCAGCGCGTCGCGCAACGGCTCGACGACCTTGCCCAGTTGCCGCCACACCAGCCGCGAACCGACCGCGCCCGCGAGCGCGGCGAGGCCGAACACGCCGAGCCAGCCGAGGCCGGCGCCGGGCTTGCCTGCCGCGAACCCGCTGTTGACCGCCAGTTCGACGAGTCGTCCGGAGAAGAACGCGGGCAGTCCTTCGAGGACCGAGCAGGCCAGGAGAACCAGCCCGCCGCGCCATTGCCCGGCGAGGGCATTCCAGTAGAGGCGGCCGACGCTCATGGCCGCTCCGTGCGGTCGCGGAGGCGGGATAGCTGCGCCGCGAGGCAGGTGTGTCGTCGCGCGGCGTTCGTTTCGTCAGTGCGGCGCGGCAATCTGGGTGCGGTAGGTGGTGCGGACGTGGGTGGTGCGGGGGGATCGGTGCGCTGTGGTGCGCCGTTCGTGGTTGCTTCGTGAGCGTGGAGCGTGCGGGCTGGCTGCGCCGCGAGGTGACGGCACGAACCCGCCTCGCCCCGGTGTCCGGCGAAGGCCCACCGCACCCTGCTCACGTTTCCTCCGTGAACACCGCGCGATACCCGGGCATCTGCCACAACCGCGCATGCGGCCCGACCGCCCGGATCTGCCCCGCCGCGAGCCACACCACCACATCCGCCCGCGCGGCCATCGCGGCCCGGTGCGTCACGACCACCCGGGTCCGGCGGCCCAGTTCCGCCGTCACGGCGCGTTCGGTGATCGTGTCCAGGCTGGCGGTGGCGTCGTCGAGCAGGAGCACCCGCGGGTTCCGCGCGAGCGCCCGGGCGAGGCCCACCCGGGCGCTTTCCCCGCCGGACAACGGAGTTTCGGCAAGAAGAGTGTCGTAACCGTGCGGCAACCGCGCGAGGATGTCGTGAATGCGCGCGGTCCGGCAAGCCTTGTCGATCGCCGGGACGCTGGCCCAGGAACCGTAAGCGACAGCGTCGGCGACAGTGGCGCCGAGCAGCGCGGGTTCGGCGGAGGCGTACCCGACGACGGCCCGAAGCTCGTCCGGACGCACCACGGCGAGGTCGCGGCCGTCGAGCAGCACCTGTCCGGCGTCGGGGCGGCGAAGACCGGCCAGCAGAGAGACCACAGTGGACTTTCCCGAGCCGGAACTCCCTACCACCGCGGCGAAACAACCGCCGGGGATGGTGAGGTCGACGTCGGCGAGTGCCCCGTGCACGGTGGCGCCGCGGAGTTCCAGGGCGCCGTTTCCGGGCAGCAGTCCGAGGGTGCCGCGAGGAGGGGGTTCGGCGTCGAGGACTTCGGTGATCCGGAGCGCGGCCGAGCGGATCCGGGAAAGGGTGGTGAGCAACGGGATCTGCGTGACCAGGCCGAGTCCGAGCGCGACGTAACCGAGGGCGGCGAGGACGTCCCCGGCGCTCAAGCGTCCGTCCAGGACGCCGAAACCGGCGGCGGCGAGGGCGAGGATTTCCACGGTGGGGAGCAAGAGGCCGGCTCGCCACACCATCCTCGCCTGGGTGCGCCACATGCCTTGGCCCGCCAGGTTCAGCCGAGGCAGCGGACGCAGCACCCGGGCGGCTTCGGCGTCGGCGGTGCCGGACGCGGCGATCGTCCGCAGCCCGGCGACGGCGTCGAGCAGCCGGGCGGACAGTTCCCCGGAAACCCGTTGGTAGGCAAGCACGTCCTTGGCCGTGCCGCGCAGGTGCGACCGCGCCAGCAGCAAAGCGAAGGGAAGGCTGCCGAGGAAGACCAGCGCGAGCCGCCAGTCCAAGAGCGCGAGCAGGACCACCGCGCCGGAGGACATGAGCCCGGTCGCGGCTAGCCGCACCACGACCGCGGCGACGCCGCCGGCGGCCGCGCAGTCGCCGCTCACCCGGCTGACCGCGTCACCCGGGGCGAACGGGGAGCCGGTGCCCAAGGCGAGCAGGCGGTCGGTCACCCTGCGGCGCAGCCAGGCGCTCGCGTTGCCGGTCAGGCGGGCGGGCAGGACCACGATGACGGCGTCCGCGGCGATCTCCGCGGCGCCTATGGCGAGCAGCCGCACCACCGCGCCGGTGCTGCTTCGGCCGCTGAGCACCGCGTCGGTGGCGGTGGCGAGGGCACCGGGCAGCAACAGTCCGGCGCCTGCCGAGACCAGCGACGCGACGATCAGCGCGACGAGCCGGGGACGGTCCAGGAGGGCGGCCGAGATCAGGAGGCGATCGGCGGGTCCGGCCATGTCGCTCCCTTCGCGTGGCGGTCCTGGCTGAGAGATCGGCGAGGCGCCGATGGTCGCGGCGGGCCGGAGAGGCGGTCGAGACGAGGTCAGGTACCTGACGAGGACCGAGGCGGGTCCGGCGAAGGCTCCGATCGGGCTCTGCCGGGTCCGCGACGTCGACCTCGCCTCGCCGGTCGACTCCCGGCATCCAGCCTCGCCGCGACCGCCGCGAGCGGGCGGGGCAGAATGAACGGGGCGGGAACGGCGCACTTGTCCTGCGCCGTTCCCGCCCTGCCCGCGCGGTCAGGCGCAGAGAAGCAAGCTGAGCGTGCTCTCGCCGCAGTCTGTGCTGCAGTGGCTGTGGCCGTGGTGGTCCAGTCCCTGGCCTTCGAGGGCTTCGGGGGCCTCCAACGCCTGCAGCTCCAAGACGTGTTCCATGGGTGTTCCCTTCTCTCGGGGTCCGCCGGCGCTCATCGGCCGGAGGTGTGCGGGGACGGTGCGGAGCCCAGGAAGGGCAGCAGTTCCGCGCCGTCCAGTAGTGCGGCGAGCGTGCGGAGGACCCCCGCGCTGCCGGTGCTGACGTCGGTCGACAGGCGAAGCAGCTGGTTGCCGGGGAAGGCCAGCCCGCCGCGGTACGGCACGCCGTGCCAGGACAGCCGCGCCAGGTGCAGGTCGAGGGCTTCCCGATCGGGCTCGTCGGCGAAGGACAGCGCGGCGGCGAGCCCGCACCGGCCGTAGAGCAGGCCCGGGTGGATCACGAACTCCCCGCGGCAGGCGGCCCGCAGCCCGGGCAGGCTCCGGGCGGCCGCGGAGTCCGGCAGCCGCCGGGCGACCTGCTCGGCCACCAGCAGGATCCCGGCGCTGCCGATCGCGGCGTAGGGGAGCAGGCGCAGGGTGCCGTCGCGGACCTGCAGCGACCCGTCCGGCGCGGGAGCGCATTCCTCCAGGTCGCGGGCCAGCACCCGGTCGGCCAGGGTGAGCCAGGACGGCTCGCCGGTGTGCTCGTGCAGGCGCAGGAACAGCAACGCGGGCCCGGACCAGCCGCTGAGCAGTCCGGCCCTGGCGAAGCGGCCGGGCGGGTCGGCGGTCTCGAACGCGGTCGCGAGCTTGAGGGCGACGTCCAGCGCTTGGCGGCCGAACTCGTTGTCGCCGCGCGTCGTCGCGAAGTGCAGGCGGGTGAGACCGATCCCGGCGAGCCCGCTTTCCAGGCCGTGGTCGGTGGTCTGGTCGACCAGCGGCTGCGACGCGGCGAGCAGTTCGCCGGCTTCTGCCGCGTAGCCGAATTCTTCGAGGACGTACGCGATGCCGTGGCTGCCGTCGAAGAACCCGGGCCGCGAGGGCGGTTGCCGCCGGACGGCCGCCAGCAGCCACTGCTCGTACTCCGGATAGCGGCCGGCTCCGGCGACGTGCAGCGAGTGCAGCACGCCCGCGGCGCCGACACCGAAACCCGCGCCGCCGGAGCGGAACTGCTCGATGTCGCCGGGGAACAGCCGGTCGGTCCGGTCTGGAGTGGCAGTGGCGAGGATGGCTTCCGCGATCTGCTTGCGGACCAGCGACCAGTCCGGCCGCGGCTCGTCGAGCGCGGTGTGCGTCGCGGGCGGCGCGGTGCGCGGGGCGAGCACGGAGACCACGCGGTCGGCGTACCCGTCCGGCAGGCCGAACCGCTGCTGCGCGAAGTCCGCGAGCCCGCGCAGCTTGCCCGGCGCGAGTTCCAGCAGCATCACCAGCGGAAGGAAGAGCCACAGCCGCAGCGCCGCGAGGGCGTGCTCGTCGATCTCGAAACCGTTGCGGTCGGCGGGTGCGCGGAAGCCGGGGGCTCCCAGCCCCGGGCGGTCGCCGGAATCGGCGTCGACGGCCAGTTCGAAGTCGATCAGCGACACCCGGTCCTGCTCGTCGACCAGGATGTTCTTCCCGTGCAGGTCGCCGAACACGATCCCGTGCCGGTGGATGTCCGCGACGATGCGCTCGACCTGGGCGAGCACGGCCAGAGCGCGTTCGCGGAAGGCCGCGAGCCCGCTTTCGGCCCGGGTGCCGCTGGTGAGCGGGTAGTGCCGGGCGAGCCAGCTGCTCAGCGCGATGCCGGGCAGGTGCTCCATCGCCAGGTAGTGGTGCTCCCACACGGTGAACTGCTCGTACACGCGCGGGATGCCCGGAACGTCCGCCAGCCGTTCGAGTACCTCCCGCTCGTGGTTCAGCCGGGCGACCGCGTCGGCGCCCTCCCGGTCCAGTCCGGCATGCGGCCGGGCCTCCTTCAGCACCACGGTCTTCCCCTCGGCCCCTCGTTCGGCCAGATAGACGCCGCCGCCATTGGAAAAGTGCAGGGAGCCGGTCACCCGGTACGGGAATCGGGCTCCGTTCTTGCGCGCGGCCAGGCTCTCGGACAAACAGGACGGAATCGGCACCCAATCCGGCACGGAAAAGGACGGTTCCCGCCGGTCGGGCACGAGCGTGCCATCCGGACGGCGGATTGCCAGCACCCGGGTTCCGGCGTGTTCGGTCCACTGTTCGGCGAATCCGCCGTACCGGACGTAAAGCGGGCCTTCGCGGTAGCGGAGATCGCTCAGAATATACGCGCCGTGCTCGCCTTCCAGTTCGGCGGAAAGGTCGGCCAGTATCATGGCGAGCGCCTCTTCGGAGTGCGGGTAAATCGTGACGAGCTTGCCGCTTCCCGCGCGGGGCGCGTATTTCGAATTGCGGCTCACCAGGGTCGCCCGGGAACGCAGATGCTTGTACGCGATCCGCCGCTCCACGCAGTACTGATGCACGCGGGACAGGACGTCCGCCGCGTTGTCCAGGCCCGCGGAGACGTGGATTTTCCAGCCCTGGGCGGGAAGTTTCCGCCCCGGCGGGCGCAGCGACCGCCAGATCCCGCGCGCCTCGTCCGTCCACCCGGGTCCCGGCCGGGGCAGCCCCGCGGCCAGGTCGCCTGCCGCGCCCGGGGTTTCCCGCGGTTCGTCGAAGAACAGCGGATCGGCGAAGCAGAAAGCCTCGTACCGGACGTCCATGAAAACGAGCCCTTCCCTTTTTCCTGAGGAAAACCGGGCGACTTCGATGTCGGACGGTGACACCATTGCCGCACGAGGGGGGTGTCCCGGCCAATCCGCCAACCCGGGGGTTCGCGGCTCCTCGTGAGGGTGACGGACGCGGGTTTGGGTCGCAAAAATGGGGACTGCGCGTGAGTCATCCCTACCCGATCGGGGTGTAACGAAGATGTTTCCCGGCCGCTCGACCCAGGTCGGCGCGGAAAGAGCCGGAGAAATTGGCGGAAGGTCATCAACCCGTTCCGGTGACCTGGCTTCCGTCCGTCGTGCGGCGCGAACCCGGTGCGGATTGGTCCATTCGGGGTGGCGGCGGCGCATTCGCGGCGGGAATGTGCCGCATTCGTTACCGGAGAATCGGGGTGCTGCCCGATTCTCGCCTCCGGCTGCCGCGGCCGTGAAGGACTCCTTGAGGGAATCCGATTCCCTCAAGGAGTCCTTCACGGCGTTCCGGCGCCACCCCGGCCCGAGTGCCTCACCCGGCCAGCGTCTTCCCCGAACGCACCAGGCCTTCCAGCAGCTCCACCGCACGCCGGGCGGCGGGATGCGCCGCGATCGGCTTCTTCACCGCCAGGCTGAGATGCCGGACCGGGGCGGGGGAGGCCAGCGCCACGGTGGTGAGGCCCTCCGGCAGTTCGCCGATGCCGAGTTCCGGCACCACCGTCAGCCCGATTCCCGTTGCCACGAAAGACATCGCGGTCCGGTAGTCGTGCGTCTCGACGACGAAACCCGGCGAGAATCCGGCCTGCGTGCAGGCGTTGAGCAGCACCTGACGGCACGGGCCTTCGCGCAGGTCGTTGTCGACCCAATGCCGTTCGGCGAGTGCGGCCAGCGGCACTTCCGCCAGTCCGGCGAGCGGGTCGTCGAGGCGGACGACTGCCAGGTACGGGTCCTCGGCCAGCCGGTGCACGACGACCGACCCGGGGTGCTCGGCCCCGGTTTCCTCCACGAAGATGTCGATGTCCGGGTCGCCCGGCGTGAACTCGGTCAGCATCAGGTCCAGCCGCAGGCCGGGGAACTCGGTGCGGAGCGCGGCGACGGTCGGCGCCAGCCACGTGGAGCCTGCCGAGCCGAAGTAGCCGATCGACAGGCGGCCGACGCGTCCGGCGCGCAGTTCGCTCACCACCTGCTCGACCCGGCTGAACGCCTCGAACAAGGCCTCGGCCTCGGCGGCGAGGGTGCGCCCGGCCTCGGTGGGCTCGATGCCGCGGCCGGACCGTTCGAACAGCTGCAGCCCGGTCTCCCGGTGCAGCGTGGTGATTTGCTGGCTCACCGCGGACGGCGTGTAGCCGAGCGCGGCGGCGCTCGCGCGGATCGACCCTGACGCGACGACTGCGCGCAGCACGCGGAGCCGGGGAATGTCCAGCATGCGGCGAATGTACAGCACTCCTTAACGGAGGTACAGAACTCATCGCTTGTGCTGTACAGCTGGCTGAGGCGACGATGGCTGAGTGACCGATCTCGTGGAAACCGTCCCGCCCGCCGGCAAGTCCGACTTCGGCAAGATCGCGGCCGCCGCTGGGCTCGCCGTCGTGCTGTGGGCCTCGTCGTTCGTCGCTATCCGCAGCGTCGGGCACGCCCTGTCTCCGGCACCGCTGGCACTGCTGCGGCTCGCCGTCGCGGCCGTCACGCTCACCGTGTTCGCCGTGGCCAAGGGCGCGGCTCGCATCCGGCTGTCGCGCAAGGCGTTCCTGCTGGTCGCGGCCTACGCCGTGCTGTGGCTGGCCGCGTACACCGTCGTCCTCAACGCGGGGGAGCGGCAGGTCGACGCCGGGACCGCGGCGCTGCTGGTGAACCTCGCGCCGCTGATGGTCGCCGTCGCGGCCGGGAAGTTCCTCGGCGAAGGCTTCTCGCGCTCGCTCGTCATCGGCTCGCTCGTCGCGCTGGGCGGGGCCGCGCTGATCGCGACCGGCGCCACCGGGAGCAACGACTGGGCCGGCGTGCTGCTGTGCTTGCTGGCCGCCGTGCTCTACGCCGCCGGAGTCATGGTCCAGAAGGTGACGTTGCGCCACGTCGACGGGCTGACCGCGATCTGGCTCGGCTGCGTCGTCGGCACCGTGGTCCTGCTGCCCTGGACACCGCAGCTGGTCAGCGAACTGCGGGTGGCTCCGGCGGGCGCGGTGCTCGGCAGCGTCTACTTGGGAGTGTTCCCCACCGCGGTCGGCTTCACCGCGTGGGCGTACGCGCTCCGCCGCACGGACGCGGGCCGGCTGACGATGGTGTCCTACGCCGTGCCCGCGGCGGCCGTGCTGCTGTCCTGGCTGCTGCTCGCCGAAACCCCGACCGCGTACGGCCTCGTCGGCGGCGTGCTGTGCCTGGCTGGCGTAGCCATCTCCCGCCGTCGTTGACCGCGTCCCCACCCCGGCACGGGGGGTAGGACGACACGGTGAACCGCGGATTGGCGAGCACCCGGCGGAACTGCTCCGGCGGCACGCCGTCCGCGGCCGGCTTTTCGGCCAGTTCCACCGAATTCGCGGCCGGCAACCGGATTTCCGGCCCGCCGCGCCACCGGGTCGCGACCCGCGCGCTGCCGACCGCGCGCAATCCAGCGCCTGCCCGGCCCCTGCGACGTCACCGTCCGCTCGTTCGAGCAGGTGCAGGATCCGGCCTCGCACGGAACGGAAAACCGCCGCGCTCGCCTCGCCGGGCGCGGCGAGCGGGGTTTGCCCGCGCGGCTTGAGTTTCGCGCGATTGCGGGAGAAATCCGACCAGGGAGCGACTGCATCTGGTGACTCCGGCGATGGTGAGTACGGCCCCGCCTCGGAAGGTGCGAAGACGTCCTGGCGACGGGGCTCGCGGGCACATCCGCTTTCCCGGCTGGGTTTAGCGGATCACCGCGCCGCGCGGTCAAGAAGAGACGTCGTGAGTGGCTATTCCGGTTAGAACCGGGATAGCCGCTCCCGCGCTGCCGCCGGGCGCACCACGAGTTCGGCAGTGCTCAGGTAGGTGCGGTTGAGCGCGGCCAGCTGCGGCGGAAGCGCGTCGACCCGCGTGGGGCGGATGCCGGCGGCAAGGACGGGGTACACGCGCCCGATGCCCGCACCGACCCGGCCGAAGCGGCGGACTTCGTGACCGCGACCGGAGCGGACGCCCTGGCGGTGGCCGCGGGGACGTCCCGCGCGATGGTGGGGCGGACGGCCCAGGCGGGCCGTGCGCTGGTGGCCCGGCTGCGAGACGCGGTACTGGTCCCGTTGGTATTGCACGGTTCGTCAGGACTGCCGGACGAGGAACTGCGCGGGGCCGTGGTGAGCGGGACGGCGAAGGTCACTATCTCGACGCATCTCAATGGCCTGTTCACGCGGTCGGTTCGGCAGTTCCTGGAGGAGCAGCCGGACGCGGCGGATCCGCGGAATTACCTCCGGTTGGGGATGGCTTCGGAGACTGCTCGGCTTCTGCGTTCGCTGGCTGAGCTCCGGCGACGCGCGTGGAGGGAAGTCAACGAGTCCGGTATCGACCATCTCGTCGACGGCCGTGCGCGGGAGACGTAGGGCGCTCCGCACTCGAACACGAAGGCGCGATCGCCGTGCGAGAGACAGGAGACAGCGGCGGGGCCGAATTGGCCGGCCGCGATGAGGACAACCTGCGAGTACTCCACCGCGACTGTCCGTTCGCCGGATTCGGCGACGCGAATCCGCCGCTGTCCGCCGTCGAACGCGGCCGTCTGCGGCACGGGGCCGGTCAGCGCACCGGCGGGAGAGGCTGGCCCGATCCGGATCCAGCCGGTATCGCTCGGCTGTCGGCGTCTCCCGGTGGCTGTCCCGGCCGAACCGGCCCGGGGTAGTCTTGGTATACCAAAGCGCTCCCGTTGAGAAAGGTGCTCTCCGTGTTGATCCGTGACGTCCGTCCCTGGGGCGGTCAGCGCAGCGACGTCGAGGTGGCCGGCGGCCGGATCGCCGCGGTTCGCCCGCATGATCCGGCGGCGTCCGGAGGGGAGGCGGTCGAGGGGCGCGGGCGGCTGCTGTTCCCGTCGTTCAGCGACGTGCACGTGCACCTCGACTCGACGCGCATCGGCCTGCCGTTCCGGCCGCACACCGGGGCGCCGGGCGTCTGGGCGATGATGCTGAACGACCGCGAGAACTGGCGGAACGCCGAGGTGCCGCTGCCGGAACGCGTCGCGGGCACGCTGGAGCGGATGATCGCGAACGGAACCACGCGCGTGCGCACCTACGCGCAGGTCGACGTGGACTGCCGGCTCGAAAAACTCGACGCCGTGCTCGCGGCCAAGCAGCGCTTCGCCGCGCACGCGGACGTCGAGGTGATGGCATTTCCGCAGGCAGGGATCCTGCGCGAGCCCGGCACCGCCGACGTGCTGGAGGCCGCGCTGCGTTCGGGCGCGTCGGTGGTCGGCGGGATCGATCCGTGTTCGCTCGACAAGGATCCCAAGGGGCACCTGGACGTCGTGTTCGGGCTGGCCGAGAAGTACGGCGTCGAGGTGGACATCCATCTGCACGAACCGGGGCATCTGGGCGTGTTTTCGACGGACCTGGTGATCGAGCGGGTCCGCGCGCTGGACATGCGCGGCAAGGTGACCATGTCGCACGCGTACGAGCTGGGCTCGGTTTCGGAAGCGGTGAGCCGCCGGCTGATCGACACGTTCGCGGAGCTGGACATCGCGATGGCCACGGTCGCGCCGTCGGTCGACCGGCAGTTGCCGCTGGCGGAGCTGACGACCGCGGGCGTGCGCGTCGGGCTGGGGGAGGACGGGCAGCGGGACTACTGGAGCCCGTACGGCAACTGCGATCTTCTCGACCGCACGTGGCAGCTGGCCTTCACGCACGGGTTCCGGCGCGACGAGCTGATCGAGATGGCGCTGGCGGTCGCGACGATCGGCGGCGCGTCGATCCTGAGCCACGACGTGCCCCGGCTGGCGGGGATCGCCGACCGGCCCGGCGTGGCGGCCGGCGATCGGGCGGATCTGGTGCTGGTGGACGGCGAGACGCCGACCAGCGCGGTGATGGACCGCGGCAAGGACCGGACGGTGCTGCACGACGGCGTCGTCGTGGCGGACGGGCTGGCGGTCGCCGACCTCTGACGGGCGAAGTCCGGCGGGGCCGGGAGAGGCCGCCGGGCCGGCGCCTCGGCCGCGATGGGGTTTCTGATCGACGGGCGCGGTCTCGCCGGCGCGAGCGTCCGTGAGCGGAACCCTGAAGGAATCAGATTCCCGCAGGGTTCCCCTCACGGACGTCAGCGGGAGCGGGGAGCCGCACCGGCGTTCGGCTCCCGGCGCCCAGCCTGGCTGGGGAAGCTCCGCGCTCACGGGCGCGGCTCAACCGGTCGAGGCTTCCCCCGCTGGATGCCGCCGCGCCGCCTCGCTGGTGCCCGTCGCGAGATGGGCCAGCACCAGCCGTTCCACCCGCTCGACGTCGCGGTCCACGATCGCCTCGTACAAGAGCTCGTGCTCCGCCGCCATCGCTTCCAGGTCGTCGTGCTGGCCGAGCAGCCACCGCATCCGGCTGCGCAACGTCCGCTCCAGTTCGCCGAGCAGTTCGTTCGCCGACAGCGATGTCACGACCTCGTGGAAGTCCGCGGCCGCCCGGCGGGCGGAGACCGCGTCGCCGGCGCGGGCGGCGCGCAGTTCCGTGTCCAGCACCTCCCGCAGCCGCGCCAGGCCCTCGCGGGTGCGGCGCTGCGCGGCGAGCCGGAAAGTGAGGCCCTCGAACGCGGTGCGCACCTCGTTGAGGTCCGCGACATCCGACGCGGTGAACTCCCGCACCACCGACCACGACCGCGGCCGCGGCGTCACCAGGCCCTCGTTTCCCAGCGCGCGCAGGGCGTCCCGCACCGGTACCCGGCTCACGCCCGTCTCCGCGGCCAGATCCCGTTCGACCAGCTTGCTGCCGGGAGCCCGCGTGCCGTCGAGGATCTCGTTCCGCAGCCGTTCGGCGACGCGGCCGGACTCCGACGCGAAACCCGGCTCCATCCGGCCCCCTCCCGCCGCTGTCACCGACAGGATCGGCGAATCTCCTCCCAGGTTCCCGGAAAGACCCGCACCCGGCAAGGTCTGGCCGCCAGGTTCCGCCGTTTGGTATACCGCAACGCACCGAGCGGAAGGACCCCGATGCGCGCTCGCTGGCGTGCCCGCCGTGTGCCGGCCCATCAGAACGGGCGGCACGCCCTGCTGGAGAACGGCGAGGTCGCCGGGGAGGACGACGTCGCCGCCCACGTTGGCCCGCAGTACGCCGGAACGACCGGCCTGGACGTCGGCCTCGGCGAATCGCTCGTCCTCCCGGGCCTGATCGACCTGGACGCGCTGCCCGATGCAGACCATCTCGTCCTCGATTCCTGGGCCGCGGCGGACCGTGCGGCCGGTCTGCAATGGTCGGAGGACTACTTCGCGCACCGCCGCCGCGACGTCTTCACGCCGGAAGAACGGCAGACCGTTCGCGAGTACGCGCTCGTTCAGCTGGCGCCGCACGGAATCACGACCTTCATGCCGATCGCGTCGGAGATCCATTCGTCGTGGGCCGAACCGTACGACGAACTCGTCGCGATGGCGGACTTCTCGCGGAACCTCGGGCTGCGCGGATATCTGGGCCCGGCTTACCGTTCCGGCGTCAACGTGGCCACTGTGGACGGTACCCTTCGCCGAACCCCGCGGCGACCAGGGGCTAGCCGACGCGCTGCGGTTCCTCGACCACGCGAAGGAACTCGACGATCCGCTCGTCAACGGTGTTCTGTTGCCGTGCCGCATCGAGACCCTCACCGAAGACCTCATGCGCGCCTCCGCCGACGCGGCGCGCGAGCGCGACGTCCTGGTGCGGCTTCACTGCCCGCAAGGCGTGCTGGAGCGCGAACTGATCCTGGACCGATACGGCGTAACGCCGCTGGAAATGCTCAAGCGCACCGGCCTGCTCGGCGAACGGCTGCTGATCCCGCACGGCCACGTCCTCGACCGCCATCCCGGCGTCCACGGCGACGTCGCGACCTTGGCCGCGGCCGGCGCGTGGGTGATCCACTGCCCGCTCACGTCCTTCCGCTACGGCCACGCCCCGCGCTCGTTCCGCGAATGCCGCGAAGCAGGGCGGAACCTGTGTCTGGGCACGGATTCCTTCCCGCCGGACCTGGTGCGCGGCATGGACGTCGGCGTGCATCTGGCGAAGGTGACCGACGACCGCGCCGACGCGGCCCCGGCGGAGTGGTACGTCGAGGCGGCGACGCTCGACGGCGCCCGTGCGCTCCGCCGCGGCGATCTCGGCAAGCTGGCTCCGGGTGCGGAGGCGGACCTCGTCGCATTCCACGCCGGCGACCTCCGCGACGGCGTGCGGGACGATCCGGTCCGCACTTTCCGGCTCTCCGGAACCGCCCGCCAGGCAACGCATTCCGTCGTCGCGGGCCAGCCGGTGCTGGTGGACGGGGATGCGGGAGGCCAGACTGGGGCTCGCTTTGGTAGACCGGATCGCAGTGGCGGGAGGAGGCAAAACCGGCCGACGGCTAGCTTGTGCCGTCGAAAGGGGGACGCGATGGACAACCCGGCGACGGAGCTGTGGCGCCCGGCCGGTCCGGCGGAGCTGGGGCTGGTCCGCGTGGTCGCCGGAGCAGCCGATCTTCTACCCGGTGCTGAACGAGGGCTACGCGGTGAAGGTCGAGCGAGACTGGAACGTCCGGTACGACGGCGCCGGCTACGTGACCCGCTTCCGCGTCGAGACGCGTTCCTCGCCCGTTATCCGGTGCGGCAGGCGGGCGGCGAGACGATCCTGGAGCTGTGGGTTCCCGCCGAGGAGCCGCCGGAGTTCAACGCGCCACCTGGCCGGGGAGATCGAGGCCGTGCACGAGTTCCGCTGACCGGCCGGCTCGTGCCCGCCGGTCCCGGTTCTAACCGTGATCGGCACTCGCGAGCCCGCCCGACAACCCGCGGAAACACCGAACCGCCAACTCCACCGGCGCCGCTTTCTCCTCGGTCCCAGCCCACAGCTCCAGCGAGATCCGAATGGCATCCGTCGCCGCGGCCGCGACCAGATGCACCGTCACCTCGTCCGCCTCCGGGGCCAGTCGCGCCAGCACGGGACGCAGCCGGGTCTCGGATTCGCCGTTCACCCGGTGCCACACGGCCGCCAACGCCGGGTCGTCCCCGCTCGCGGCTCGCAGCAAGCCGCGTGTCCAGCTGAATTCCGGGGTGGCGTCGGCGGCGGAGATCGTCTTGCGGATCGCGTCCTCGACCGCCTTCAGCAGCGGCGTTCCTTCGGGCGTCGACGCGAGGTGGTCCCGCCACGAGTCGGCGCCGACGACCAGCAGCGGGGCGACTGCGTCCTCTTTGGTGCGGAAGTAGCGGTAGAAGGTGCGCGGAGCGACACCCGCCGCGGCGGCGATCGCTTCCGCTGTCGTCCCCTGTGCGCCATGCTCGGTGAACAGGCGAGCGGCGGCCCGGGCGATGTCGAGTTGCGTCGCCGCTTTGCGCCGTTCGGTCAGGGTCGGGGTCTTTCCGCTCACCATCGCCACGCTACCCGATCACTGTCAAGCATGCAGGCCTAGTCAAAGTGGCACAATCTGCCATATAGGCGTAACGTGACGGTAGATGAAAGGAGCGGACCATGAACCGTTACGAAGGACGCCGTGTGCTGGTCACGGGAGCGGGCTCGGGCATCGGGCAGGCGACAGTGCTGCGGATGCTGGCCGAGGGCGGACGTGTCGTCGCCGCGGACGTGAGCGAAGCGGGCCTGGCGGACACTGTCGAGAAGGCGGGCGCCGCGGCGGACCGGCTGAGCACCGTGGTCGTGAACGTCGCCGACGAAGCGTCGGTGAAGGCCGGGGTCGCGTCGGCGGTCGAGCAGCTCGGCGGGCTGGACGCGCTCGTCAACGCTGCGGGCATCCTGCGGTCGGCGCATACCCACGAGATGCCGCTCGGGGAGTTCGAGCAGGTCCTGCGCGTCAATCTGGTCGGCACGTTCCTGATGATCCGCGAGTCGATCCCGGCGCTGCGCGAAGGCAGCGGCCCGGCGGTGGTGAACTTCAGCTCGACGTCGGCGATGTTCGCGCACCCGTACATGGCGGCGTACGCGGCGAGCAAGGGCGGCATCCAGTCGATGACGCACGCGCTGGCGTCCGAATACGCGAAGGACGGCATCCGGTTCACCGCCGTGCAGCCCGGTTCGATCTCTTCGGGGATGACCGACGGCAGCGGCAAGAGCAAGCAGAGCGTCGGCCCCGGCTTCCCCGAGGACGCCGACTTCACCCTGCTCGGCAAGCTGCTTCCCGCGCTGGGCCAGGGTTTCGCCGGTCCGGAGACGGTCGCGTCGGTCGTCGCGATGCTCGCCAGCGAGGACGCCGCGTTCATCACCGGCACCGAGGTCCGCATCGACGGCGGCACGCACTTCTGATGCGCGATGTGGTCAAGAACCGGCAGGCGGGCGGGCCGTAGCTTCGCCGCATGACAGAGTTCTCCACCGCCCGATGCGGGGTGCGGCGATGATCCTCGTGACCGGCGGCCTCGGCATGATCGGCGCGCACACCGCCCGGGCGCTGGCCGATCTGGGGCGGGAGGTCCTGGTCACCGGGCACCGGCGGACGGACGTCCCGTCGTTCCTGGCGGGCCGGGCCGCCCTGGAAACGCTCGACGCGACCGACCGGGACGCCTTTCTCGCACTCGGCGGCCGGTACGACATCACCGAGGTCGTCCACCTGGCGGGCAGCGTCCCCGGCGACGACCCGGTCGCGTTCTTCCGGACGGACCTGACCGGCCCGGCCAACGCCCTCGACGCGGCCCGCACGTGGCGGGTGCGGCGGTTCGCGGTCGCGAGCAGCCTCGGCGTGTACATCGGCCGCGACGAGCCGAGCTGGCACGAGGACCTGTCGCTGCCGCCCGCGGATCTGCCGCATCTGATCGTGGCGTTCAAGAAGGCCGTCGAACCGCTCACGACGCACAGCCTGCGGGGGAGCGGCGTCGAACCCGTGGTGCTGCGGATCGGGACGGTGTGGGGTCCCCTGGTGGACCCGGAATCGCCGTTCTTCCCGATTCCGGCCTACCTCAACGCCGGACTGCGCGGTGACCCGCCGCGTCCGCTGGTTGCCGACGAGGGGTTCGACTGCTGCTACGCACCCGACGCCGGCCGCGCGATCGCGTTGCTGACCACGGTGCCGTCGTTGAAGCACGACACGTACAACGTGTCGCGCGGGCAGCCGGTGACGAACCGGGAATTCGCCGAGGCGCTCGCGGAGATCGCGCCGGGCCTGCCGGATCAGCTGCGGCCCGGCGGGGCGACCGGGCCGTATCTGGATATTTCGCGGCTCCGGGAGGAAACGGGTTTTCGCGCCGGAGTTCGGCGTGCGGGCGGCGGTGGCGGATTACGCGGGGTGGCGGAAGACGAATCCGCGCTGAGAAGGAACTGGCCACAGTGGACGGTCCGGGCGGTGGTGCGAGAATGGCCGGATGGCAGCGGAACAGGGCGTCGAGTCCGAGACGGACCGGGTCGTGCGGCGGCTCCGGGACGAGATTCTGGACGGGGCGCGCAAACCGGGAAGCAAGCTCGTCGAACGGGATCTCGCCGCGGACCTCGGCGTGAGCCGGGTACCGGTGCGGGACGCGCTGAAAACGCTGGTCGCCGAAGGCCTGGTCACGCCGCGCCCGCGGACGTGGGCAGTGGTGCGCGAGTTCACCGCGAGCGACGTCGCCGACTTGCAGGAAGTGCGTGCGGCGCTGGAAGTCCTGACGTTCAAGCTCGCGGCGACCCGCCATTCGCGTGCCGGTCGGGATCAGCTGCGTGCCGCGTTGGACGCGGAAACGGCCGCGGCCGCTGCCGGTGACGCGGTAGCGGCCCATCGCGCGGCGGCGGATTTCCACGAGGCCGTCACGGCGATGGCGGGGAACGAGCTGCTCAACGAGCTGGAACTCACGCTGCGCAGCCGGATGCGGTGGCTGCTCGGCCAGCACGAGGATCTGGAGCGGGTGGCGGGGGAGCACCGGGCGCTGTACGACGCGATCGCGCGGCGGGACGCGGATGCCGTGGAAGCGCTGCTGATGGAGCACATGGAGAGCGGGCGGCATCTGCGCGGGCTGGGGCGCGGCGGCGGTTGACGGGCGAGGGGCAGGTTCGCCGGGGATTCGGCGGTCGCCGCCCCGCACCGGGCGGGCATGCCCGTCCCTTGGCGCGGGGCGACCGGCCCGGTCGCACTCGGCTCCGGCTCCGGCACCGGCCCGGTCGCACTCGGCACCGACCCGGTCGCACCCCGCTCCGGCACCGGCAACCGACCCGATCGAACTCGGCACCGGCACCGGCCCGGTCGCACCCCGCTCCGGCATCGGCTCCGGCATCGGCACCGGCACCGGTGGGCGGAGGCGGTGCCTTCGGCCGGCTGCCAGCGCGAATTCCGGTGAGCGTGCCTGGCCCCGGACGGAAAGGCCCGGCTTCTTGCCGGGTGCTCCGCCGGGTGAAAAGCGGTTACCCCGGCTTTTCCGGCCGGGGTAACCGCTTTTCCCTCAGTTCGTGTGCGAGATTTCGATGTAATGCTTGCCGTTCATGGGAATGCACTCGGCACCGTCGACCGTGGGGTCCGGCGGCAGGGCGCGCAGTGCGTGGACGCAGTCGTCCGGGGTTTCGTAAGGCCCTTTGTATTCGAGGTGGCTGGCGAACGCGGTGCCGCTCAGCAGCAGCGCGCCGCCGGTGGCAGCGAGGCAAACGGCAGCTGTGGCCACGAATTTCCGCATGTGCGATCCCTCCGGTTCCGGCGGTCGCGCCGACCGCCTCTGCACCATCGCTACCCTCGCCGGGGCGCGGCGAACCGGTTCCTGCCTGTTCGGCTACAAGGAATTGATCGAACGGGCATCGGACGCAACCCCTTGCCGGAACGGCAAGTTTCCGTGCCAGCGCCGGTCCCGGCCGGTGAAACTGACCGCATGATCACCGCATCCCGGCTGGTGTCCCGCTCTGTCGCGGCACTTGCCCTGTCCCTCTTGCTCACGATCGGCAGCGTGGCCTGCGCCGCCCCTCCTGCCGAGCCTTACGCCGCCGCCACCCAGAACGATCCCGCGTTCCAGAGCGCCTTCCGGCACGAATTCGCCGACGTCGACGGCGTCCGCATGCACTACGTCACCGGCGGCAGCGGCAGCCCCGTCGTCCTGATCCACGGCTGGCCGCAAACCTGGTACGGCTGGTGGCCGGTCATGCCGGAGCTCGCGAAACAGCACACTGTGTACGCGATCGACCTTCCCGGCTTGGGGGACAGCACCGGTTCGCCCAGCGGCTACGACAAAGCCACCTTGGCGCGCTATGTGCACACCTTAATGGCTTCGCGGCTCAACGTCCGGAACGCTGCCGTCGTGGGCCACGATTTCGGTGCTGCCGTGGCATTCCAGTACGCGAGCCAGTTTCCTGGCGATACCGCGCGTCTCGGCTATTTCGATCTGCCGCTTCCCGGGCCCGCGATCAATGCCGCTGCTTATCGGACGTTGAGCTGGCACATCGCCTTCCACTCCCAGCGCCGCGTTCCCGAAGCGGTGGTCGGCGACGATGTGCGGGAATACCTCGCGCTGTTCTATCCCCAGGTTTCCTTCGGCGGGACTGCTTTCGGCGGGACCTCGGAGCGGTCGCCGTTCACCGATGCGGAGGTCAATGAGTACGCCCGGACCTACAGCCGTCCCACAGTCTTGTCCGGGGGTTTCGAGCTTTATCGGGCGCTGGACAAGGATGTCCGCGACACCGTGGCGGCGGCGCCGGTGAAGGTGCCGACGTTGCTGCTGACTGCTCAGGGCCAGCTCGACGCCATTCGGGCCACGGTGGCTCCGCGGGTGACTGACATCGTCCAGGCGGCGGACGTGCCGCATGCGGGGCATTGGCTGGCGGAGGAGAATCCGCAGTTCGTGGCGGGACAGCTGGCGCGCTTCCTGAACGGCTGACCGCGGCCGGGCGGCGGTTGTGTCCACAATGGATACCGAGCCGCCGGATGAACCCTGGTGACCACAGCGGGGGCGGGCATCTGCGTCGTCTGGCCAGGGTTCTTCCGCAACCCGACGCACGCGGCTCGGCCAGGATCCCAGGACGACGATCGCGAACGCCGTGCGGAGAAAATTCCTGTCCATATGAGGTAGCACTCCTGGTCGCCGACGAGCGAATCCCCGGCGGACGGTCACGACGTCGCGCGCACGATCGGCACGGTCCTGCCCGGTGAGCCATCAGATCACTCGGCCTCCGCCGCGCCCTCGGCCAAGCCGTGCGCGCGAGGCTTGGAACAGCGCTGATCCAAGCCTCGGCGCTCGGGTGAAAGCGGGACCTCCTCCGCCGATCAGGTCTAGACATCCGATGGATGCTCGACTTACGCTCCCCGCCGTCACCGTTCGGTCACGGATCCGACAGGAGGACCGCCGTGTCGATTCCCGCGAGCCTGGCGCTTGCCGCGGTACTGGCGGCCGGGGGACCGGCTGCCCCCGCCGTCGCGCGAACCACCGCCTGCCATGGACCGATCCGTCCGGCGGCGATCCAGGCCGTGCGGTCGTGCGACGGCATGGACCGGATCCTCGCCAAAGCCGCCGCGACCGTGCCGCGGTCCGGGCAGATTGCCTGGCAGCAGCGGCCGGTCACCGCGTTCACGCACTTCGGCATGAACACCTTCACCGACCGGGAATGGGGTTCCGGCGCGGAAAAGGAGTCGACGTTCGCGCCCACCGCCGTCGACACCGACCAGTGGATGCGGTCGATGAAGGCGGCCGGCGCGACGCAGGTGATGCTGACCGCGAAGCACCACGACGGGTTCGTCCTCTATCCGACGCGCTACACGAATCACTCCGTCGTCGCGAGTCCGTGGTGGGTCACGCCTGGGTGTGCCGACGACGCGGTGACCAAAGCCCGTGCGGCGGCGCAGAACGGGAGGGCGCGGGATCCGTCCGCATACTGGCAGGCCCGCGCCGCCGGGTGCGCCAATCCGCGCGGCGATCTCCTGCGCGGCTACGTCGATTCCGCGCGGAAGGCCGGGCTGAAAGTCGGCGTGTACTTGTCGCCCGCGGACGGCGCTGAGCTGCCGGAGCAGTTCTTCGCGCAGCAGGTGAAACGGGTCGAGGCGAAGGTCGCCGCCGGACAGCCGTTGAGCATCGAGGAGCAGGCGACTTACGACGACCGTGCCAACACGCCTGCTGGCCAGGGGCGGTACGGCACGGGCAGCGCGGCGAAGGTCCGCACCATCCCGTCGCTGGTCCCGAACGACGACCGTGCCGCGGCGCTCGCCGCCGGGAAGCTGCCGAAATTCACCGTCACCGAGGACGATTACAACACCTACTACCTGAACCAGGTCTACGAGCTGTTCACCCAGTACGGCCCCATCGACGAGCTGTGGCTGGACGGCGCGAACCCCTGGCGCGGCAACGGAATCAGCGAAACCTACGACTTCGCGACCTGGTTCCGGATGATCCACGCGCTGTCGCCGGACACGGTCACGTTCGCCGGACCGGCAGGCGTCCGCTGGGTCGGCAACGAGAAGGGCCAAGCTCGCGAGAGCGAGTGGAGCGCCCTGCCGGCCACGGGAGATCCGAACACCGCGCACAACGAGGAGTTGTTCGTCGGCGGCGCGGAGGGTGGCGACCTCGGGTCGCGGCAGGTGCTCGCCGACCCGTCCGTGCGATACCTGGAATGGGCACCGGCCGAAGCTGACGTGTCGATCCGGCCGGGTTGGTTCTACCACCCGGACGAACAGCCGAAGACGCCCGCCCAGCTCGTGGACCTCTACCGCGCCTCGGTCGGACGCAACGCTTCGCTGTTGCTGAACGTTCCGCCCGGCCCGGACGGTCGCGTCGCTCCGGCGGATGCCGCCGCGTTGGCGTCCTTCGGGCAGGCCATCGCCAGGACGCAGGCCGAGAACCTCGCCGCCGGCGCGCGCGGACTGGATGCGGTCACGGATTCCTCGCTCACCACCTCGTGGTCGCCGCCGCGTGGTGCGCTCGCCGGGACGATGGACGTCGTGTTGCCGAAGGCGGTCGCCTTCGACCAGATCCGGCTGGGAGAGGACATCACCCGCGGTCAGCACGTCGAAGGCGCGACCGTGCAGGCCGAAGTGGACGGTTCCTGGCGCACGATCGCGACCGTCACCACTGTCGGAGCCAACCGCCTCGTCACCCTCCCGTCCCCGGTCACCGCCCGCCACCTGCGCGTGGTCGTCACGCAGTCGAGAGCGACGCCGTACCTGGCTGCCTTCGCGTTGTACCGCACTGTCCCCGCCGCCTGAGAGGAAGTCATGACTCTACGCCGCAGAGCCTGGCTCGCCGCTGTCGTCGCGACGAGTGCCCTCGCCGTCGTCCAACCGGCTGCTGCCAAGC
This sequence comes from Amycolatopsis rubida, assembly GCF_900115345.1. GTDB lineage: Bacteria > Actinomycetota > Actinomycetes > Mycobacteriales > Pseudonocardiaceae > Amycolatopsis > Amycolatopsis rubida. Next base: position 123,963 of record NZ_FOWC01000006.1, read on the forward strand.
CGGGTCCGGTACCGGTGGTTTCCCCGACACCGCAACAGATCAACCGCGACGCCGCCGACGTGACGCTGCCGTCCTCGGTGGTACTGGTCACGGACGGCACCACGGACGGCCCGGCCAAAGAACTGCTGATCTCCCTGGTGAAACAGCACGGAGTCAAGAAGATCAGCACGGGTCCGCAGCGCGGGTTCGTCATCCGGCTCAGCAACGGCGGGGACGCGCCAACGCAGGCGGAGGGCTATTCGCTCGCTGTGCGGCGCGACGGCGTGACAATCAACGGCCGCGACGGTGCCGGGCAATACTACGGCGTGCAGACGTTGCGGCAGCTGTTTGCCCGAAATGGACACGGCTGGGCATTGCGCGGTGTCGCGGTACGAGACTGGCCCAACATGGCGCTGCGCGGGTCGATCGAAGGCTTCTACGGTCCACCGTGGACGAACGACGACCGGGTGCGGCAGATCAAGTTTCTCGGCGAGACCAAGGCGAACACTTACATCTACAGCGCGAAAGACGACGCGTATCTGCGTGCGCAGTGGCGAGATCCGTATCCGCAGCTGGAGCTGGACGCGCTCGGCCAGCTTGTGCGCACGGCGAACGCGAACCACGTCGACTTCACCTACGCCCTGTCTCCCGGCGTCTCGATCTGTTTCTCGTCGCCGCGGGATGTCGCCGCGGTGAAAGCGAAATTCCAGGCGGTGTACGACCTCGGCGTGCGTTCGTTCTCGCTGCCGTTCGACGACATCTCGTACACCAAGTGGAATTGCGCAGGCGACCAGGCGGCGTTCGGCGCACCGGGCCAGGCTGCCGCGGGCAAGGCCCAGGTTTCGTTGCTGAACGAGATCACCGAGAACTTCGTGCGGACGCACGACGGCGTCCGTCCATTGCAGACGGTTCCGACGGAGTACAGCGATCTCAAGGATTCGCCGTACAAGACGCAGCTGCGGGAGAACCTCGACCCGTCCGTAGTCGTGCAGTGGACCGGCACCGCGGTGGTGCCGCCGAGCGTGACGAACGACGAAGCGCAGCAGGTCTCCACTGTGTACGGGCGGAAAGTGTTCCTCTGGGACAACTATCCGGTCAACGATTACGAGCAGTCCGCCGGACGGCTGCTGCTCGCGCCTTACGCACATCGCGAAGCGGGGCTGGCCCAGTACCTCAACGGGATTGTCTCCAACCCGATGAACCAGGAAGCGGCCAGCGAGGTCGCCGAGTTCGGTGTGGCCGACTTCTCCTGGAACGACGCGGGCTACTCGCCGGAGCGCTCATGGCCGCAGGCGCTGGCGCGGCTCGCGGGCGGCGACCGACGCGCGACCGCGGCGCTGAAGGTGTTCGCGGACCTCGAACACTTGGCACCCGTCTTCGGACCCGCACCGTGGCAGCCTCAGGCACCGGTGCTCGCGGCAACGGTCGCCGATTTCTGGCAGCACTGGAACGCCGGTGACCACCGTGCTCTGGGCAGACTGCGCTCGTACGCCGAACAGATCCGCAATGCTCCGACCGTGATCCGGGGCGGGCAGGTGCAGAACGCGTTCGTCAGCGAGGCCGGCCCGTGGCTGGACGCGACCGCGCTCTGGGGCGAGGCGACGCTGACCCGCCTGGACGCATTGGCCGCAGCCGCCCGCGGTGACGACGCGAAGGCCCAACGCCTGACCGCAGCCGCGGACGCGCTGGTCAAGCGGGCGGAAGCGGTGAAGACGGGCAACAGCAACCGGTGGGGCGTGCGGCAGGCACTCGTCGGCGACGGCGTGCTCGACGCGTTCCTCGTCCAGGTCCGCGCGGCGACGGCCGGCTGAGCGGGGGAGGGATGGACGTGAGCAGGAGGAGCTTCCTCGGCGGCGCGGCCGCGGTCGCCGCGAGCACGGTGTTCGCCGGACCGGCGGGCGCGGCGGGCCGCCGCGGGCTGAGCGTGTCCGGCGACCAGTTCTTGCTGGAGGGCAAGCCATTCCAGATCGTTTCCGGCGCGATCCACTACTTCCGGCTGCGCCCGGAGCAGTGGCACGACCGGCTGTCGCGGCTCAAAGCGCTGGGCCTCAACACTGTCGAAACCTATGTGGCCTGGAATTTCCACCAGCCGAAACCCGGCCGGGCCGATTTCCGCGGCGATCGCGACCTCGCGGCCTTCATCCGGCTGGCCGGGGAACTCGGTTTCCAGGTCATCGTCCGGCCGAGTCCCTACATCTGCGCGGAATGGGAATTCGGCGGTCTGCCCGCGTGGCTGCTCGCCGACCGGAACATGGAGCTGCGCTGCGCCGATCCGGCTTACCTCAAGGCGGTCGACGCGTGGTACGACCAGCTGATCCCGCAGCTCGCCCCGCTGGAAGCGCAACACGGCGGGCCGATCGTGGCCGCGCAGATCGAAAACGAATACGGCAGCTACGGCAACGACACGAGCTATCTCGCGCACTTGCGGGACAGCCTGCGTTCACGCGGAATGACAAGTCTCCTCTTCGTCGCCGACGGTGCTTCCGAATTCTTCATGCGCTTCGGTGAACTGCCCGCAACATTGGAGGCCGGGACCGGCGACGGCGATCCGGCGCCGAGCATCGCCGCGCTGAAAGCCTTCCGTCCCGGAGCGCCGGTCATGATGGCCGAGTACTGGGACGGCTGGTTCGACCACTGGGGCGAGCCGCACCACACGACGGATCCCCGGCACACGGCCGCCCACGTCGATCAGCTGCTGGCGACAGGTGCGTCGGTAAACCTGTACCTGGCCTGCGGCGGCACCAACTACGGATTCACCGCCGGAGCCAACACCTCCGGTCCGCACTACCAGCCGACGGTGACCAGCTACGACTACGATTCGCCGGTCGGCGAGGCAGGCGACGTCGGCGCGAAGTTCACCGCGTTGCAGTCGGTGATCACCAAGTACACCAAGCAACCGCTCGTCCCTCCGCCCGCCCGCTCGCCGCGCCTGCCCGCCCAGTCGGTCGCTCCGTCCGGCTCAGTGTCCCTTGTGGACTCTCTGCCAGCACTGTCCACAGTGGTCCGCTCGGCGCAACCGGTCGCCATGGAACGGGTGGGCCAGTCGACCGGACTGATCCACTACCGCACGACCGTGCAGGGCCCGCATTCCGGCCCGCTGAGCATCCACGGCCTGGCGGACCGCGCGCTGGTGTTCGCCGACGGGGTGCAGCTGGGGATCCTGGACCGCAACCGCCCGGACGCGACGCTGGAGCTGAAACTGGAGAAACCGAGGACACGCCTGGACGTCCTGGTCGACACCATGGGCCGGGTGAACTACGGCCCGCACCTGGCCGATCGCAAGGGCATCGACGGCTGGGTCGCGATGAACACCCAGCAGAAACTGTTCGGCTGGGAGATCCGCCCGCTGCCCCTGGACGACCTGTCCCGGCTGCGGTTCTCCTCCGTCCAGCCTGGAGCCGGCCCGGCTTTCCACCGCGCGACCGCCCTGGTCGCCGAGCCGGCGGACGGTTTCGTCGCCCTGCCCGGCTGGGAGAAGGGCGTGGTGTGGCTGAACGGTTTCAACCTCGGCCGGTACTGGAAGATCGGGCCGCAGCAGACGCTGTACGCACCGAAGTCGTTGTGGCGGAAGGGGAAGAACGAACTGGTCGTGCTGGAGATGCACCATCCGGGGACGGCGATCGAAATCCGTCCGGAGGCAGACCTGGGCTGAGAGCGAGCCGTTGCGGCCGATAGCCGGGGATGGCCGCTTGACAACCGGACGAGGCTGGGCGAGGGCGGGGACCTGACCGGGGGCGCTGCTCCGCGGACAGCTCGGTCGTGCTGCGGGCGGGACCCCGCGCAGGCTTCGGCCGGTCGCGGAACAGCTTGGCGCCACGCGGACCACGGCGGATTCGGTGCGGGAACCGCTGGACGTGCTCGTGCCCGCCGCGACGGGCGGATTGCGGCACGGCGCTGATCGTGGGACCGGCGAAGAAGCAGAGCGCGGCCGAGGAGGTCGCGACGGTGTTGCGGGACCGGGAAATCGCATGGATTCCGGACGCCGTCGCGAGGAACCCGGAATGGCGGAAGCGGTGTCGAACGCGAAGATCGATGCTGTCGGCGACCCGGCGAATTCGGTTCTGTGACTCGCTCGCGAACGGGGGCGGGCGGCGCTTGCCCGGACAAAGCGCACGCCAAGGCTCCCAGAGCCTTGGCGTGCGCTTCCGTAGCCGCGGGGTCAGAACCAATGCGCGCGGCCGCCGATGCGGCGTCCGGTCCCGCCGAGCACTGCCAGGATCGCGCCGATCACCACCAGGGCGATCCCGATGCTCCACAAAATCTGGATCGAGGTGATGAACCCGATCACGAGCAGAATGACGCCGAGAACAATCACGGGGAGAACCTCGTCTTTCTTCTCTCGGTGGGGAATGTGGCGTGCTCACTCCCGGATACCCTCACTCGGTCGAGTGAAACCTCGACTCGGCGGAGAATTCCGGAGCGGTGAATGTGTCACCGCGTTGAGCGGTTCGCAGGCAGGAACTAAGGCAAATGGCGCAAGGAAGCGCGCCGCCGCACCCGGACGGGCATCATGGGGTGGTGGCCGGGCCGTCTGCCCGGCAGGAGAGACCGAAGACGGGACCGTGCCGATGGACGAGCCGACCGACCCCAGCGCCGACCCGGCGCGCGAGTTCCGCGTCGAGCGGGAGGACCGGCCGCCGGTCGCGGTGCTCACGGTGCACGGCGAGGTCGACCTGGTCACCGCGCCGCTGCTGACCGCCGCGGTCGACGAGGCGCTCGACGGGGCTCCGCCAGTGCTGGTGCTGGACCTCGCCGCGGTGGAATTCCTGGCTTCCGCCGGGCTGACCGCGCTGGTGACGCTGACCGAGCACCGCGCCCGCGGAGCCAGCCTGCGGATCGTCGCGTCCGGCCGGGCGACGATGCGGCCCATCCAGCTCACCGGGCTGGAGCAGACCTTGCCGCTGTACCCGACGGTCGAGGCGGCGCTGGCCGGGTCCTGACCCGGAGGGACAGCACGGGTGAACCCGGCCCCGCCCGGGTACCCGGGCGGGAGAAGAGGTTCCGGGGCGGCCGCAGCGCTGGCGCCGCGAGCGGAACAGCCCGTCGAACGAGGAGACCATGCGCATCGGCTATACCTTGATGACCGAACAGACCGGGCCGCGCGAGCTGGTCGGCTGCGCGATCGCCGCCGAACAGGCCGGATTCGACTTCGCGGCCTGCAGCGACCACTATTCGCCGTGGCTGGCCGAACAGGGGCACGCGCCGTACGCGTGGAGCGTGCTCGGCGCGGTGGCCCAGGCGACCGGACAGCTCGAACTCATGACGCTCGTGACTTGCCCGACGATGCGGTATCACCCGGTGGTGGTCGCGCAGAAGGCCGCGACGGTGCAGTTGCTGTCCGAGGGCCGGTTCACTCTCGGGCTCGGCGCGGGGGAGAACCTGAACGAACGCGTCGTCGGCATGGGCTGGCCGTCGGTGTCGGTGCGGCACGACCGGCTCGCCGAGGCCGTCCAGATCATCGGCGGCCTGTTCGACGGCGGCACGTTCACCTACACCGGACGGCATTACCGGGCCGACGGGGCGAAGCTGTGGGACCTGTCGCCGACACGGGTGCCGATCGCGATCGCGGTGTCCGGCCCGAAATCGGTGAAGCGGTTCGCGCCGGTGGCCGACGCGATGGTCGCGGTCGAACCGAAAGCGGAGCTGTGCGCGGAATGGGATCACGAGCGGGTCGGGCCGCCGACGCGCAAGATCGGGCAGCTGCCGGTCAGCTGGGACGCCGACCGCGGGGCGGCGGTCCGGCGGGCGCACGAGCAGTTCCGGTGGTTCGGCTCGGGCTGGCCGGTGAACGCCGAACTGCCGGGGCCGCAGGCGTTCGACGCCGCGACGCAGTACGTGCGCGAGGAGGACGTCGCGGCGGGGATTCCGTGCGGCCCGGACGCCGGGCCCATTGTGGACGCGGCGAAGCAGTTCGCGCGGGCCGGGTTCACGGATCTGGCGCTGGTGCAGATCGGCGGGCCGGAGCGGCAGCCGGAGTTCATGAAGTTCGCGCGGCAGGAGTTGCTGCCCGCGTTGCGCTAGCAGTCCGCGAAGGACACCGGGCCCGGCCGCGCGTCAGGGATGCCGCAGCAGCGCCCCGAATCCGTCGGTCAGGTCGAGCCGTTCGTCCATCACCACGACGTCCGCGCCGACCGCCACCGCCGCGTACGGCAGGGCTTCGTCCGCCCGCCGCCGGGCCGGGTCGGCCACGCCGAGCGCGTCCAACCGGGACTGGGCCACGCCGACCTGAGCCGGTTCGGAACCGGTGTACACACTGGCCTCGCCGGACTCGCCGACCAGCAGCGTCGCCACATTCGCCTCCGCCAGCGCGGCGGTGACGGCCGGCAATCCGCTGACCGCCAGCGCCGATTCGCGAGCGGCGTCCGCGCGGAAGCGGTCGGCCAGGTCGTCCAGCTCGCGCAACCGTTGCCCAGTCAGCAATTCGTGCACCGCGCGGTCCAGCTCGGCCCGGCCGGCGCCGGACGCGCGGCTGCCCGCGTCGACCTCCGCGGCGAGCGAGCGGGCCGGTTCGGGAAGGCGCTCGTGCAGGTCAGTGCGGGCCTGGATTTCGCCGGCCAGAACGATCGCCCGCGGCCGCACGCGTTCGGCGGTCTTCGCGATGTGGCCGGCGACTTCCGACAGGTTGTCGCGCGCGGTCTGCTCGGCGTGCGACTGGATGTCGCGGTGCGCCGGACCGCCGCCGCGGACCTTGTGCACCGGGTGTTCCCGTCCGCGCACGGTCTCGGTTTCCACACTGCCGTCCGGCCGGTGCACCTCGATGTCCGCACCGGTCCGGTCGACGAGCACCACCAGATGCGCGGGGGCTTCTTCGAGATGGCTCACGGCCGGCAGGAAGTAGGGCAGTCCGGAGAAACGCGCCTCCTGCGCCGGCGGCGGAGCCGCGAGCCGCCGGTCGAGCAGGACGCTGCCGTGCGCGGCGACGACGGTGCGCCCGGCCCGGCCGACCGGCGGAGGGCTTTCCTCCACCGCGCGCAGGACCGCCTCGACGCTCGGCCGGTCCGCGCCCTGGTCCGCGAGCGCGGCCTCGATCTCCTTGAGCCGCAGCCGCAATTGCTTGGCCGCGTCCTCGGTGTCGTGCGATTCGTCGAAGTGCACCGAGACGAACGGTCCGTCGGTCAGCAGCGCGCGCAGTTCGTGTGTGTCCATTTCGGATTCTTTCCTCCCAGCGTTCGGGGCGGCCTCACCGGGTCCGCGGCAGCTCGGGCGAGGCGGTGTCCAGCGGCACCTCGCCGGAACGGACGAGTCCCAGCTGGACAGTCTGCCGCCGGCCCGTCTTTTCCCATGCCCAGTCGGCGGCTGTGCGCAGGCGGTTCCCCGGCAGCGACAGCAGGTGGTATCCGCGAGTCACCAGGCGCGCGGGAAGGCCCGCCAGCGGGACGTGCAGCGGATTGGCCGCGCCCTGGCCGGACCCGAGGTCGACCGCGAAGCCGAGGTCGTGGTGCCGGTACTTGCGCGCGCGGCCGGCGCCGAGCGACGCGGCGACGTTGTTCCCGGCCAGTTTCCCTTGCCGCTGAGCGTGTTGTGCGGTCATCGGGGTGGTTTCGCCGGGACGGGTCAGGTCGGGCACCGCTGCCGCGTCACCGCAGGCGAACACGTCGTCGCGCCCCGGCACGTTCAGCTCCGGCGTGACGACCAGCCGGCCCTTCACGGTTTCCAGGCCCAGGTCGGAGACCAGCGGATCGGGGCGGACGCCCACGCACCACACGAGCGTGTGCGCCGGGACGGCGTCGCCATTGGTCAGCGTGACGCCTTCGAGGTCCGCATGGTCGATCGAGGTCTTCATCCGGACCTCGACGCCCCGCTCGCGCAGCACCCGATCGGCGGTGGCGCCGAGCCGGGGGTCCAGTTCGGGCAGTACGCGTTCGGCGATGTCCAGCAGCAGCCAGCGAATCGGCTGGCCTTCGAGTTCGGGGTGGCGGCGCGCGAGAGCGGCGGTGAAGTCCGGGCCCTGCGCGGCGACCTCCGTGCCGGTGTATCCCGCGCCGACGACGACGAACGTGCACCGGGCGTCGCGCTCGGCCTGGTCGTCGGTCGCGGCAGCCAGTTCGATCTGCCGGGTGACGTGGTCGCGCAGGTACAACGCTTCGGGCAGGCCGCGGAAACCGTGCGCGCACTCGGCGACGCCGGGGATCGGCAGCAGCTTGTTGACGCTGCCCGCGGCGAGGATCAGCCGGTCGTAGCCCAGCTTTCGCTCGCGGTCTTCGGGGTCGGTGTAGGTCACGGTGCGGGCGTCGAGGTCGGCCGATTCGGCGGTGCCCAGCGCCAGCCGCACGCCGCGCAGAGTGTCTGGAATGGACACCGCGATGTGCCGGGGGTCGACGATTCCGCTGGCCACCTCCGGCAGCAACGGCAGGTACAGGAAATAGTCGGTCGGGTTCAGCACGACGATCTCGGCGCGGTCCCCGAGGGTGCGCAGCAGCTTCTTCGCGGCGTGGTATCCGGCGAACCCGCCGCCGACGATCACAACTCGCATGGGCGGCCTCCTTCCGCTCGACGGGTACCCGGAGCGCGGCCGGGCAATCGCGCCGGTTTCGCCTCGCCGCGTCCCGGGCATCCGGGTCCGGTACCCGCTCGCGAGGAGGAGCGCATGCGCAGCGCGATCACCGAAATCGTGGACGCCGACGTCCCGGAGCCGACCGCGTACGACCAGCGGACGCGGTTCGAACCGTTCCCCGGGCTCACCCGTTTCGGCGAGCAGCATCCCGACGAGCGGATCGCGGGGCGCTCGGGCTCCGGACCGGACCACGCCCGGGTGATCGCCTGCCACCGGGTGGGCGACCCGGTCGAACAGCGCGGACGCGAAACGGGCTCGTGGCACGGCGACGTCGAATGCCCGAGCTGACCTGGGAGCGAAGCCCCTTCAGACCCGTTCAGAGAGGAGAACAGCATGGCCCGCGTGGCAGTGCTCGTGGACGAAATGACCGAGGACGACGAATTCCTGGTGCCGTGCGAGCGGTTGCGCTCCGCCGGGCACGAGCCGGTGGTGGTCGGCTTGGCGAAGGGCAAGAAGCTCACCGCGTTGCACGGCACCGAAATCACGACCGACCAGGCCGTGGACGACGTGGCCGCGGCGGACTTCGACGCGGTCGTGGTCCCCGGCGGGTATTCGCCGGACAAGATCCGCACCAGCGAGCCGATGGTCGCGCTGGTCCGGGAAACGGCGGCCGCGGGCAAACCGGTCGCGGCCGTGTGCCACGGTCCTTGGCTGCTCGCCGAGTCCGGGTTGGCGCGCGGCCGGACGGTGACGTCGTGGCCGTCGCTGCGGACCGATCTGCGCAACGCCGGTGCGGAGTGGGTCGATCGCGAGGTGGTGACGGACGACGGCGTGATCACCTCGCGGAATCCGGACGACCTGCCGGCGTTCTGCGACGCGTTGCTGGAACACCTGAAGTAAGCCGCGCGGTTCGGCGAAGCGAACCTCAGGACAGCGTGAAGTGGTTGAGCGTCGCGGGGAGCCGCCCCGGCTGGAGATCGCCAGCGGTGCCGCGCGGCGCGAAACCCGCTCGCTGCAACAGGGCAGCGAGCAGCGTCGCCGCGGTGACGGCACGACGTCGCCGCGGCGCTGAACGGCACGAACGCCGGGGTGGCTTTGGCGCGGCCGTCCAGCCAGATGCCCGGAACGAAGGAACAGATGCCCGGAACGAAGGAATCTGCGTACGGCGATGGTTCCGGATCGCGGCGGAAGAACGGCGGGTAGATCAGGAACGACGTTCCCGCCGGGCCTCAAGCGGTGTCCTCGGTGCTTTCGCGCAGCAGTGCGGGCGCGGGGTCCGGATCGTCCACAGTGCCTCCGGCGTGAGCTGGGCTCGGGCTGGTCGCGGGCACTGCGCTGCGGTACGGTCGGCACAGGAGCGGTTCAGCCCACGTGCCGCCGCCTGACCCAAGCGGCCCGCTCGATCCGGGCCCAGGGCCGGGCCGCGCTGAGCCGGCCCGGTCTCGCATTAGGCGAGGAGGGCTCGATGCACGAAAAATTCGCTTGCCTGCCGGGAGCACCGGCGAGGACCCTGATCACCGCCACCGCGGGCGAAACCGTCGTCGCGGTGTCCGCGGAACTGGACCGGCGCTCCACCGACCGGCTGCGCGAGGTGCTGGCCGAGGAGACCGCGCTGGGCCCGCCCGCCTTGATCGTCGACGCCTCCGGCCTGACGTTCTGCTCGGTCAGCGGCCTGGAAGTGCTCATCGACGCCGCGCGGGCGGCTGCCCTGGCGGGTGTCGCGTTCTTCGTGGTGGCCGCACAGCGCGCCGTCCTCCGGCCGTTGCGCGTTCTCGAACTCGACCGGGAGCTGCGGGTGGTCGAACGCCTCGCCGACGCCCTCGAAGCGAGTGCCGCCGCGCGGACGCTGGCGGCCGAGGTCGGTTAACCCCGTTCGCCACGCCCGGCCTTCCCTGCAGGGCCGGGCCTGAATTGTGCGCGTGAGCTGGGCGGGGACACTGCCCGGGGCCAGGATCGGAGTACGTTGGCAGGCGCTGGGGCAGCCCGGGCCGGCAGGGAGGGAACTGTGGAAGGCGGAAGCGGCGGGAAGGTCGACTGCTCGGCCGTGGTGCGGCTGAGCGGCGATCCGGCCGGGCTGCGCGGCGAAGTGGGCGAGGCGCTGGCGGCGGAGCCGCGGACAGTGGTCTTCGATCTGAGCGAGCTGACCTCGTTCTCCAGCGAAGACCTCGCGGCACTGCGCGAGACCGCCCAGCCGAGCGAAGCGGTATTCGCCTGCCGGGAGGGCGGGGTGGCCCGCCAGGTGCTCGAAGAGGAGGGTGTCCTGTTCTCCGATTCGGCGGCCGAGGCGCTGGCGTTCGAGGACGAGCCGCCGCGGCCGTCCGGCGAGCGGTTCCGGTCGCTCACCGAGATGCTTCTGGCCGCCCGGAGCGTCGGCGATGTCCTGCAGCTGATCGTGGACGCGACCGCTTCGCTGGCGCCTTCCGCCGACCTGGTGTCGATCACGCTGCGCGCGCCCGACGGCAACTTCCACACCGCCGCCTACACCGACCCGAAAGCCGCCGACCTGGACCTATTGCAGTACAAACTGGGCGAGGGCCCGTGCCACGACGCGGCGGTGCCGGGCCGTCCGGAATTCCTCGAATCCGCCGACCTGGACAGCGACGCGCAGTGGCCGCGCTGGTCCCCGGAGGCGGCCGGGCTGGGCTGGCGCGCGGTACTGGCGACCGCGCTGGTCGACGACGCCGTGTCGCGGTTCTCCGGCGCGCTCAACCTCTACTCCCGCACACCCGGCGGCCTGGCTGACGTGGACCGCGACGTCGTGCTGCTCCTGGCCAGCCACGCGACCCTCGCGGTGGCCGAAACGGACGCGGTGACCCGCAACGAGCTGAACCAGGCCCAGCTGCGGCGCGCGCTGGACAGCCGGGACGTGATCGGCCAGGCGAAAGGCATCATCATGGCGCGCCGGGGGCTGGACGCGCAGGAGGCGTTCGACCTGCTGCGCCGGACCTCGCAGCAGCTGAACGTGAAGCTGGTGCACCTGGCGGGCACGCTCGTGGCCCGGCACGAGGAGCTGGACGGGCCGGTCGCGGAAATGGGGGAGCCGGATCCGGTGTGAGGGCCGGGGCGAGTCCCCGGCGCCGCGGTCCGGGTCGCGCGTCGTCGCGGGTTTTGCCCGCTGAACAGCGCCAGCGGGCCTGACCGCGGGATCCGGCGTGTCCGGAGCCGGTCCGCCGGGTAGCCGGGTACGGAGGATTCGAACCGGCTGAGGAAGGAACCCGTCATGGTGCACCCCGTGCCGCCCGGACCGGAGCCCGTCCCGTCGCCGCCGGAGCCGGCGCCGCCGTTCCCGCCGGAGCCCGCGCCGCCGCCGCGTCCGGGACCGGGTCCGCTGCCGCCGCCGGAGCCGCCCGTCCCGCCCGATCCGCGCTGACGGCGTCGCGGGGGCCGGTTGCCGGGCGAGGCGACCGGGTACCTCCCGGAAAAGCGCCGCACGGGAACGGAGGCAGGCGATGGACGAAGCGGATCGGGCCGAACCGGGAGTCGTGGTCGGGGACGACGGCTCCGACGGTGCCCGCCTGGCCCTCGACTGGGCCGCCGCCGAGGCGGAGGCGCTCGGGACGTGCCTGGTCGTCGTCCGGACGATGACGCCGCCGATGCCGAACGTGGACTTCGTGCCCGGCGTGATCACCCCGGTCGCGGGCGAGATCGTGGCCGATCAGTCCGTGGTGGACTACGCGGAGAAGGAATTGGCCGCGGTCGCCGCCGCGGTCGCCCGGTCGCGGCCGGAGCTGCCGGTGCGCACCCGGGTGCGGTTCGGGCGGGCGAGCTGGGAGCTGGCGGACATCGGACGGCGGGCGGAGCTGATCGTGGTCGGCGCGTCCGGGCGCGGCGGGCTGCCCCGGCTGCTGCTCGGGTCGACCGCCTCGCAGGTGGTGCACACGAGCGCGCGTCCGGTCGTCGTGGTCCGCCCTTCGGCGGAGAACGCCCGGCGCGTCGTGGTCGGCCTGGACGGATCGCCGGCGAGCATCGCGGCGGTGCGGTACGCGTACGACTTCGCCGACCGGCACGGCTGCGCGCTGCACGCGGTGCACGTGTGGTCGGAACCGCCGGAGGACGTGTTCGGCCCGGCCCGCTCCGGCGGCGAGGGGCAGCAGAGCCCGCAGGACGAGGGCGAACGGCTGCTCGCGGAATCGCTCACCGGCCTCGGCGAGCGGCATCCGGACGTCCTGGTGCGGCGGGAGGTCGCGCTCGGAAGCGTGGCCGAGGTGCTGCTGGACCACGCGGAAGCGGCGACGCTGCTGGTGGTCGGCGGGCACGGTCGCGGTGCGTTGCGGGGCGCGTTCCTCGGTTCGGTGAGTCACGCGATGGCCTATCACGCACCGTGTCCGGTCGCGATCGTGCGGGAGGGCGTCGAGGAACACCCGGGCTAGCGCTGCAAGCTCCGCCGCACCAGCGCTGCCGCCAGCCGGGCCGAATCGTCTCCGGGCACCAGTTCCGCCAGGCGTTTCGGGTCGGTGGGCAACCCGGCCTTTTTCGCGCCGGCCAAGGCTTTGCGGTCGAAGCACGGACGCAGCCACGGCCAGACCGCCTGTGCTTCGCGGCAAAAGATCCGCGCGCCGGTCGGGCCGATCCGGGGGAACTCGGTGAGGAGCTTCTCCAGCCGCCGCGGGTCGCCGCCGGCGGCGTCGGCCATGCGGCGCAGGTCGTCGCGGTACTGGTCGCGGATGAACTCGGCGCCTTCGCCGAGGTGGTGCGAAGTGCTTTCGTCGTACCGGACGTAGTGGGCGCGGCCCAGTGCGTCAACGCGCTGCTGCCACGTGGAATCGCGCATCGCGGCCGGGGAGCGCCAGCCCGAACGCGAGAGTTCGCGTGCGGCGGCGACCGCGATGCCGGCGCTGATCCGCGTCGACAGCAGCGTGGCGAGGACCAGCAACCGGTACAGCGGTTGCGGTTTGTCGGCCAGCTTGATCCCGGCTTCCTCGGCGAACGTCGTGCCGTGTTCGGCGAGGAGTTCCTCCACTCGGCGCATGCGTGCCGGATTCCCGTTCGGGCGGACGCAAAACTCAGCGTTGCCCGGGGAACGGCTTCATGGCGAATTCGACGCACAGCCGCCAGCCGTCCGTGCCGGGCGCGGGTTCGGTCCAGGCGTCGAGCGCGTCGGTCAGCGCGCGCAGGATGTGCCAGCCCACCTCGTCCGGCCCCGGCGGGAACGCCCACGACGAGGTGGTGGCGACAGTGACCGTCATCCGTCCGGCGCAGCGGAACGCGCATTCCAGGACCGCGCCGTCGTCCGCCCGGCGTGCCTGCGCCGCGACCGCCTCGTCCACGGCCAGCCGGAGATCGGCGACCTCGTCGAGGGCGAACTCCGCCGAGGAGGCGATGTCCTCGGCCACCAGCCGGGCCAGGAAGAGCAGTTCTCCGTTCGCCGGAAGGCGCAGCTCGACCGCGGGAGCGGCCGCGGCCGGCCCGCCCGTTCCGTCCGCATCGCGCTGAATCATGCGGTTCGGGTTACCCGCCCGGCCGCCCGTCAACCATCGCCGCCCGGCGGCACCCGAACGGCCCGTTTCCGGCGCGGCACGGCGGGTAACCGCAGCAGGGGAGCACGGCAGGGAAAGGAGTACCCGGCATGAGCACCAACGCATACCTCTCGTTCCTCGCGATCGGGATCGCGCTGGTCCTGGTGGACGGCCAGATCATCTACCGCAGCGGCCGCCGTTACCTCGCGAACGCCTACGGGGACCCCGGAGCCGGCGCCTCGATGACCCGCCTGGTGACCGTGTTGTTCCACCTCGTGACATTGGGCGTTCTCGCCCTGGTCTCGCTCGTCGACCTCGGCGGCAGCGATCTGCCGGGCGTGGTCGGCCGGGTGGGCGCGCTGCTGCTGATCCTGGCCTTGGCGCACGCGGCGACGCTGGGCGCGCTGGCGCGGATTCGCGGGGAGCAGGACGTGGCCGACGCGATCGCGCATCGGGACGAGCGGGCAGCGCGGCGGTCGGAGACGGATCTGCAGGCTCCGACGGTGACGCCGGTGCCCGGCCAGGAGGGTCGGCATCCGGACGTGAGCCCGACGTTGGAGCAGCGGTCGCCGTATACGGCTTGAGCGGTTGCCCGGTGACCGGTGCGGTTCCGCGAACACTGCGGGACCGCACCGGTCACCGTGTGCCGCCTGACCGTCTACAAGCGAGGGTCGACCGGCTCGGATTCCAGCGCCAGGACAGCGAAAACGCACTCGTGCACGCGCCACATCGGCTCGTCGCGGGCGAGGCGGTCCAGCGCTTCCAGGCCGAGGCCGTACTCCCGCAGCGCCAGCGACCGCTTGTGGCCGAGACCTCGTTGCCGCAGCCGGGTCAGGTGGCGTTCCTCGGTGTAGTCAGGGCCGTAGACGATTCGCAGATACTCGCGTCCGCGGACCTTCAGCCCCGGCTGCACCAGCCCGCGCGAGCCTCGGACCAGGTTCGCGGCCGGTTTGACCACCATGCCTTCGCCGCCGTTCGCGGTGAGTTCGCTCCACCAGCCGAGGGCCGCCGCGACCGAGGCGGGATCGGTGGTGTCGACCGGCAGACGTCCGGTGGGGGCGAGGAAACCGTCGCTGCTTTCGACGAGCCGGTCCGCCAGCGCGAGGTGCCAATCGTGGGGCCGCTGGTGATGAGCCTGGCCCGCCGACGCCAGCACCTGGAAGGGCGCGAAGCGCACGCTGTCGAGGCCGTCGGTCGGCCAGCAGTAGCGTCGGTACGACTGGGCGAACGCCTCCGCGTTGGTGGCGCGGGAACGCGTGCGCTGCACCAAGGCGGACACGTCGAGGCCGGAGGCATCAGCGGCGGCCAGCGCACTCACGGCGGCGGGAAGCGCCGAGCGGGCAGCAGCGCCGACCGCCGCGTACTGATCGCGCAGCAACTGCTCGGCCTTCACGCTCCACGGCAGCAGTTCGCCGTCGAGCAGCAGCCAGTCTGAGCCGAGTTCGTCGAACAGGCCGGCCTTCTCCGCGGCCGCGCGGATCCGGTCGACGGCTTCGGCCGTCAGCGTTTCGGCGAAGAAGTGCCGTCCGGTCCGCGTCCACACCGCGCCGAGAGCGTCGCCGGGTGCGCCGAAGCGGGCGCGGGCCGCGTCGAGCGAGCGGCACACGAGCGCGACCGCGCGCGAACCCATGTGCTTTTCCTCGCACACGACGGAATCCACGCCCTCTGCCCGGAAATAGTCGAACGCTTGCTCCGGGTGTTCCAGCAGCCCGTCGGCCGTCGCGGTGGCGACCGGCGACATGGTCGGCGGCAGGTAGACCAGCCAGCGGGGGTCGATCGCGAACCGCGACATCACCTCCAAAGCCGCCGCGGCGTTCTCCTCGCGGACGCCGACCCGTTTCTGGTAGGCGGTCTCGATCACGCGGCGGCCCAGGACGTCGGTGACGTCGAGAACGCCCGGATCGCGACGTGCGACCGGCTCCGCGGCCGCCGGGTTGGCGGGGAACGGTTTGGCGGGCTCGTAATAGACCTCGGCCGCCGGGACCGAGACGATCTCCTTCTCCGGATAGCGCAAGGCAGTGAGCGTCCCGCCGAACACGCAACCGGTGTCCAGGCACAGGGTGTTGTTCACCCATTGCGCGGCGGGCACCGGGGTGTGGCCGTAGACGACTGTCGCGCGGCCGCGGTACTCGTCCGCCCACGGATAGCGCACCGGCAGGCCGAATTCGTCGGTCTCGCCGGTGCTCTGCCCGTACATGCAGAAGCTCCGCACGCGCCCGGACGCGCGGCCCTGGAAGCGTTCGGTGATCCCCGCGTGCGCGACGACCAGCTTGCCGTCGTCCAGGACGTAGTGGCTGATCAGGCCGTCCATGAACTCCTGTGCCTCAGCCCGGAATTCGGCCGTCTCCGCCTGGAGCTGCGCAAGCGACTCCGCGAGTCCGTGCGTGACCTGCACGTTCCGGCCGCGCAGCGCACGCAGCAGTTTGTGCTCGTGGTTTCCGGTGACACAGAAGGCATTTCCCGCGCGCACCATGCCCATGACAAGCCGCAGCACGCCCGGCGTGTCCGGGCCGCGGTCGACGAGATCGCCGACGAACACCGCCCGTCGCTCCGGATGCCGCGCCCCGGCGGCCCGGCCCTCGTCATCGCGCTCGACGGCGTAGCCGAGCTCGGCGAGCAGCGCTTCGAGTTCGACGCGGCAGCCGTGGATGTCGCCGACGATGTCGAACGGCCCGGTTTCGTGCCGCAAGTCGTTGTACAGCGGGACGCGCGTGATCGTCGCTTCGGCGGTCTCCTCCGGCGTGCGCAGGACATGCACCGTCCGGAAGCCTTCTTTCTGCAGACTCCGCAACCCCCGGCGCAGCTGGTCTCGCTGCCGCCGGATCACCTGCGCGCCGAAGTTCCGGTCCGGCCGGTCGGCGTTGCGCGCGACGCACAGCGATTCCGGCGGGTCCAGCACGATCGCCACCGGCAGCACGTCGTGCTCCTTCGCCAGCGCGACCAGCGATGCGCGCGAGTCAGGCTGCACGTTCGTGGCGTCCACCACGGTCAGGCGTCCG
The DNA here is from genome assembly GCF_900115345.1 of Amycolatopsis rubida. Lineage (GTDB taxonomy): Bacteria > Actinomycetota > Actinomycetes > Mycobacteriales > Pseudonocardiaceae > Amycolatopsis > Amycolatopsis rubida. Next base: position 140,891 of record NZ_FOWC01000006.1, read on the forward strand.
GCGGCGAGCCGTTTGCCGACGATGTAGTTGAGGACGTCGAAGGCGTCCTTGGTCGCCGACTGGTCGTTCTCGTCGTCGGACACCAGCCCGCGGCAGAAGTCCGAGGAGATCACCTCGGTCGGCTTGAACTGCGTGCGGCCGAACGTCGATTTGCCGGACCCGCTCGCGCCGATCAGCACGACGAGGCACAGGCCGGGGATCTCAAGCGTGCTCACGGCGCACCTCCTTAGTGAACAGGGCCAGCTGCGTAGCCGGACCGACCTCGGGATCGTCGGAACCGACCGGCAGCATCCGCACGCCGTAGCCGTAACTGCTCGCGACCCGGTCCGCCCACGCGCGGAACTCGGCGCGCGTCCATTCGAAACGATGGTCGCGATGGCGCAGCTTGCCCGCGGGCAGCGACTCGAAACGCACGTTGTACTCGCGGTTGGGCGTGGTCACGATGACCGCCCGCGGCGCGGCGAACTCGAACACCGTGCGCTCCAGCGCTTCGAGCCGCGGCGGGTCGACGTGCTCGACGACCTCCATCAGCACCGCCGCGTCGAGCCCGGCGAGCCGGTCGTCGCGGTAGGTCAGCGAGGACTGCAGCAGCTCCAGCCTCGATCGCTCCCGTTCGGGCCTGTGTTCCAGCCGCAGCTTCCGCGCGGCGACCTGGAGCGCGCGGGCCGAGACGTCCGCGGCCACGATCCGCTCCACCGACTTTTCGGCCAGCAGATCGCGCACCAGCGCCCCCTCGCCGCAACCGAAGTCGCCGACCGAACGCGCGTGCAGCGACCGCAGCACCGCCATGATCGTGCCGCGCCGCTGCTCGGCCAACGGCACCGGACGGTCCGGCGCTTCGAGGACGGCGGGCCCGGCGAGCGCGTTGTCGATCTCCTCGGGCTCCGAATCGTCCACTTCGGCCAGCCGGGTCAACGCGGCGGCCGTCAGTGCCCGGCGGTGTGCGAGGTAGCGGCGGGTGATCAGCTCCTTCTCGGGATGTCCGGCGAGCCAGTCGCCGCCGGCGCGCAGAAGCTTGCCGATCTCGGCTTCGCCGACCCAGTAGTGCTTCGCGTTGTCCAGGACCGGCAGCAGCACGTAGACGTGGTTGAGCGCGTCGGCCAGCCGGAGTTCGCCGGTGAGCCGGAGGTCGGCATAGCGCGAATCGCCCCACTGCGGGAACTGCGGATCCAGCGGGAGCACCGTCGCCTCGACCGTCCAGCCGAGCGGTTCGAACATCCGGCGCACCAGGTCGGCTCCGCCCGGACAGGCGGGCACCCGGATGTCGAGCGGGATCGCGCTGGCCGCCAGCTCCGGACGCGACTCGCACCGGCCGGCGAGCGCGGTGCGGAACACTTCCTTGAGCGCCACGGAAAGCAGGCTGGAGGCCGCGTAGGGGCGGTCGTTCACGTACTGGCCCAGCGTGAACCCGTCGCCGGAGCCCGCCTTGCCGCGCACCAGCGACACCGGGTCGACCTCGAGCATCAGCGCGGCGGTGCACCGCTCTTCGGACGTCTCGGGGTAGAAGACGTGCGCTTGCCCGGCGGAAAGCTCGAACGACTGCACCCGGCCCGGGTGCTTGTGCAGCAGGAACCCCAGGTCGGAGGCGGGCTGGTGGGTGGTGGTGACGGTCAGGAACACCAGGGGGAGTATTCCGGATGGCTTCGCTGGTGTCGCCGGAGTTTCGGCCGTGCGGGCAGGCGAGCGGGCGGCCGAAGCGGTACCGGAGCATCGCTCCGCTCCGCGCACAGCCAATCACCGGGAATAAACTTCCCATTAACTGGGAAAAGCCGCTAGGAACCCGCCCGCCCGCGACGTAGCGTGCCCGCCATGACAAGCGCGGATGCCAACCGGAGAGCCGGGACCAGAGCGGCGCGGATCCTGGCGGTGTTCGCCGAGCGGGAGAGCGCCACGGCGGAGGAGATCTCCGTCGGCACGGGGATTCCGTCCAGTGCCGTGTACCGCTACCTGACGACGTTCGTCGAGATCGGGCTCGTGCACCAAGCGCGCACTCGCGGCCGGTATTGCGCGGGTTCGCTCACCGTCCAGATGGCCGAGAACTACCGGCGCGAGGCGCTCGGCCAGGGCGGCGTCAAGCGGCGGCTCCGGCAGCTCGCCGCGGAGACCGACGAGCTCGCCGCGTTCCTCATCGCCCGCGACAACGACGTGCTCTGCGTCGAAGCGGCCGAGGGGACCCGCGTGATCCGATGCAGTTTCTCGCCGGGGCTGAGCAAACCGCTCGTCTTCGGCGCGAGTGCGCAGGCATTGCTGGCGCATCTGCCGGAGGACCGGGTCGCGGCGACCGCCGAAGCGCACGGGCTGAGCGGGGAGCAGGTCGCGAAGCTCGAAACAGAGCTGCGACGGGTCCGGGACCAGGGCTTCGCGGAGAGCGTCGGCCAGGTCGACCCGGGGGTGTGGGGCGTGAGCGTGCCGGTGCTGGACCGGCACCGCGACCTCGTCGGCACGGTGAGCACGATGGCTCCCGACTTTCGCGTGCGCCCGCGCCGCGATTCCCTCGTCACGCTCACCCACGCCGCCGCGCAGGACATCAGCCGATCGCAGGAGCACGTGTGAGCACCAGGAAATGGACCGGACGCGAGGACGGCAGCGGTCCGGAACACCGCCGATGGCATCACGCCGTCAACGAATTCTCCAGCGGCACCGGCGTTTCGCTGATCGGGTTCGCCAGCGACGCCGGAGTCCGGCGCAACGGCGGACGGCCGGGAGCGCGAGGCGGGCCGGACGCGATCCGGCAAGCGCTGGCGTCGTTCGCGATCCGGCCGGAGTTCGCGGTGAGCGACGCGGGGGACGTCGTCGTCGAAGGCGACGAGCTGGAAGCGGGGCAGGAAAACCTCGGCGAGCTGGTCGCGAAGCAGCTCAGCGACGGAAACCTCCCGCTGGTGCTCGGCGGCGGCCACGAAACGGCGTACGGCTCCTACCTCGGCCTCGCCCGCAGCGGGCTGCTGGACGGGCGGCGCCTCGGCATCCTCAACCTCGACGCGCATTTCGACCTGCGGACGGCAGACCGCCCGTCCTCGGGCACTCCGTTCCGGCAGATCGCGGCCAGGGAAGCCGAACGCGGCGCGGAATTCGCCTACGCCGTGGCCGGAATCAGCGAACCCGGCAACACCGCCGCGCTGTTCGAGACGGCCGCCGGGCTGAACGTCCGCCACCTCCTGGACGTCGACTGCCAGGAACGCCGTCTCGAACCAGTTCTCGACTTCGTCCGGGGCTTCGTCGCGGACGTCGACGCGCTGTATCTGTCGATCGATCTCGACGTGCTCCCCGCCGCGCAGGCGCCCGGGGTCAGCGCTCCCGCGACCCTCGGCGTACCCGCCGCGGTCGTCCTCGAGGTGTGCCGGCTGGTCGCGAGCGACCCGAAGCTCGCCCTCGCCGACATCACCGAACTGAACCCCGTCTACGACGCCGACCACCGCACAGCCCGGATCGCGGCCCGCCTCGCGCACACGCTCGTGACGAGCCGTCCGGTCCCGGAAGGACACTGAACATGCCCCCTCAGCGAATCTGGCCGCGGCTCGGCGCCGTGCTGCTGGCCTGCCTGCTCGCGTTCCTGCCCGTGAGCGCGGCGAGCGCGGCCGGACCGCAGGGCGGGAAGCTCGCCGCGCTGCGGTCCGGGCAGACCGCGCTGCGGGTCGGCACCGACGCCACGTTCCCGCCGTTCGAGTTCACCGACGCCAAGGGCGGCCAGCTCGGCTTCGACATCGACCTGGTCCGGGCGCTCGCGCAGCGGGCGGGCATCCAGAAGGTCGACTTCGTCCAGATGCCGTTCGGGAACATCGTCCCGGCGCTGCAGGCGAACCAGATCGACGTCGGCGCGTCGGCGATCTACAGCAGCCCCGCGCGGCAGAAGGCCGTCGACTTCTCGGACATCTACTATCCGGGCGGGCTCGCGGTTTTCGTGTCCGACCAGGACAATTCCGTCACCTCGCTGAAGGATCTCGCCGGCAAGCGGGTCGCGGTCCAGGTGGGCACGAAGTCGGTCGACTGGCTCACCCAGCACCAGCCGGCCGCGCGGCTGATCACGGCGCAGACCAACGAGCAGATGTTCTCGTCGGTGAAGCTGGGCCAGGCGGACGCGGTCGTCACCGGGGCTCCGGCCGGAAAGTACTTCATCGCGCAGCAAGGCGGCCTCAAGCAGGTCGGCGACCGGCTGACCGAGGAGAACTACGGCTACGCCTTCCAGAAGACCGACACCGAGCTGCGGACCGCGTTCAACACCGCGCTCAAGCAGATGCGCGACGACGGTTCCTACCAGCAGTCCACCGAAAAGTGGTTCGGCGCGGAGAGCACCGCCGCGAAGCCGGGCGGGCACTCGCTGTTCAACTTCGCCACCATCGTCGACTCCTCGGGACAGCTCTGGCAGGGCCTGCTGGTCAGCCTCCAGGTCATCCTGCTCGCGCTGGCGCTGAGCCTGCTGCTCGGCACGCTCGGCGGGTTCGCCAAGCTCAGCAAGATCGCGCCGGTCCGGTGGATCGGCAACGTCTACGTGTCGGTGATCCGCGGGACGCCGTTCGTGGTGCAGCTGTTCTTCATCTACTTCGGACTGCCGCAGCTCGGCGTGCAGCTTCCGCCGATGACCGCGGGCATCATCTCGCTCGGGCTCTACAGCGGCTCGTACGTGACCGAGATCTTCCGCGGGGCCGTGCAGTCCATCGACCGCGGGCAGCTGGAAGCGGCGCGGTCGTGCGGAATGTCGCAGGTGTCGGCGATGCGGCACGTGATCATCCCGCAGGCGTTCCTGCGGATGCTTCCGCCGCTGGGCAACGAATTCGTGTCGCTGACGAAGAACTCCGCGCTGGTGTCCTTCGTGACCATTCACGAGCTGTTCCTGGTGGGGCAGACGATCATCTCCCGCACCTTCGACGCGCTGACCGTGTACCTGTTCATCGGCCTGCTGTACTACCTGCTCACCAACCTGATCAGCTTCACGACGCGCACCCTGGAGAAGAAGATGGCGGTGTACATCTGATGGCACTGTTGGAAGTCCGCGGTCTCACCAAGTCCTACGGGGACACCGATGTGCTCGGCGGGATCGACTTCGCGATCGAACCCGGCCAGGTGGTCGCGGTGATCGGCCCCAGCGGCGGCGGGAAGTCCACCTTCCTGCGCTGCCTCAACCTCCTGGAGACCCCGACCTCGGGCAGCGTCTCGTTCGACGGCGAGGAACTGACCGGGCGCGGCGTCGACCTCGACCGGCTGCGGTCCCGGATGGGCATGGTGTTCCAGCACTTCAACCTGTTCCCGAACATGACGGCGCTGCGCAATGTCGTGCTGCCGCAGATGAACGTGCTCAAGCGGAGCAAGGAAGAAGCCGAGGCGAAGGCACGTGCCCTGCTGGAGCGCGTCGGCATGCTCGAACGCGCCGGCGCGTACCCGAACCGGCTGTCCGGCGGGCAGAAACAGCGCGTCGCGATCGTCCGCGCCGCCGCGATGGACCCGAAGCTGATGCTGTTCGACGAGCCGACCTCGGCGCTGGACCCCGAGGTGGTGCAGGACGTCCTCGACATCATGTCCGAGCTGGCGAAGGACGGCATGACGATGCTCGTGGTCACCCACGAGATGGGGTTCGCCCGCAAGGTCGCCGACCGCGTGGTCTTCGTCGACGGCGGGAAGATCGCCGCCGACCTGCCGCCGTCGGAGTTCTTCTCCGCGGGCAACGCGAATCCGCGCGCGCAAGCCTTCCTGGAGAAGGTGCTGTAGGGGGTCGCGAGTGGCGATGCCGGTTAACCGTGCTGTGCCGGGATCGCTGACAGCCAGCGCAGAAAGCCGGCGGTCCGTGAGTTCGCCCACGGCCGCAATGCCGCGATCGATCGCGAATGGTTCGGCGGTCACCGGGGTGATCAACACGGTGCCGAAGCTGCCGCGCAAGGCGAACCTGCTGTGGTACGTGGTCCTGGGCGGACTGTTCTTCGACCGCCGGGCTCGGCGCGGTGCTCACCGCGACCGGCGGCGGCTTCGGGGCGGGCTGGTCGGCGTCGCCTGCGGCATCGACTTCGCGGTCGCGATAGCGCTGCTGACTGGTGACGTCGCGGTGATCGGCGGCCGGGTGGATCACGCGGTCGACACGACCGTTGTGGTCGCTGCGCTGAGCCAGGCTCACGAGGCGACCCTGCCCGCCGGGCCGACCCTGCCCGCCGGGCCGACCCTGCCCGCGCAAAGCCTGGTAGCCGAGGAGAAAACCCCGCGTGGGAGTTACCTCGGTTCGTGCGTGCCGCGGCGGGAGGTGCCCCGGTTCATCGCGCTGTACCAGGCGAGGTCGCTTCCGGTGAGGCGTTCGAGCACGCTGGACGAGATCAACGCGGGTTTCGCCCGGCTGCGGGACGGAGGCGCGGTCCGCCAGGTGATCGCCTTCTGAACCGTGCCCCCGGTTCCGCTACGAGCTGCCGCGCAGCGAAGCGGTCGCGATGGTCGCCGCGTCGATCGCGGCCTCGGCGGCCTGGGTGGACGAGGCGGAGCCGAGTTCGGTGAGCGATTCCTTGTTCAGTGCGTGCACGGCCCACTCGTAGGTGTGGTTCGTCGTGCACGGGCCCTGGTATCCGAAGAAGTTCGCGCTGCCGCGGTAGTAGGCCTGCCGAGACCCGGCGGGCACCGTCGGCTGGTAGACGTGGTCGATGTTCTGCGGCAGTCCGGCGATGTTCGCCGGGATGTCGTAGACGACCCAGTGGATGATGCCGTTGTCGAGGTCGTGCAGGACGATCGCGTAGCTCTTGGCCTGCTCCGGCGCGCCGGACCAGGCCAGCGGCGGCGACTCGTTCTTCTTTCCGGGGTCGCCGTCGCCGCTGCTGGCGCAGTCGTGGACCTTGGGGATCATCCCGCCGTCGGCGAAGGCGGCGCTGGAGAGGGCGAAGGCGGCGCGTCCCGGATTCGCCGACGCGGCGGCGGGGCCGAAACTCGCGGCGCAGAGGACGAGCAGGGCGAAGAGAGCGATTCTGGTGCGTCTCACTGGAGGCTCCCGAGGCTGCTGGTGGTCTCTTGTCCTTTCGTGGGGAGAGTGTGCGCCGGAATCGGCGAGCACCGGCGCGCCAGCGGCAGTGAGTACCACGTTTCCCGTCAAGAGTGACATGCGGCGCGGCAGGCTGACGACGGGGCGGCCACGCACCGAATCGAGGCCGCGATGTTCTTCGACGTCGAAGGGGACCACGTTTTCCTGGAATCTCGTTTCGGCGAAAATCGCCGCGGTGCGCGCTTGGCTGACGGCGCAGACATTATTGTGGCGCCCCACAAACCGGCCTGGTACTGCCGTTGGCGCAGATACCGTAGGAAGACCGGCTGATCCCGGTGCGGTCCCGTCAGACGATCAAGCGGAGGACAGGTGCCGGTGGCGACCTCGGCCGCAGCCGCGCGTTCGTTCGACGGCGGCGAATGGTGGCACGCGGGCCGGGTCGCGGCCGGGCTGCTGATTCCCGGGCTGGCGCTGCTCGCGGGGGGCCGTCCGGACTTGATCATTTTCGCCGCGTTCGGTTCCTTCGCCGGGATGTACGGCCGGGCCGAGTCGCGCGTACTCCGTTTCCGGCACCAGATCCAGGCGGGTGCGGTGCTGCTGAGCGGCGTCTCGCTGGGGGTGCTGCTGTCGGCCGGGAACGCGCCGTCTTGGCTGCTGGTGGTCACCGAGGCCACGTTCTCGTTCGGCTGCGCACTCGTGACGAATCGCTTGGATTTGAGCCCGCGTGGACCGTTCTTCGGCATCTTCGCACTCGGCGCGATCGCTCTGGTGCCCGCCGGGCGGGTCGAACCGTGGGCCGGAATCGCCTTGTGCGCGGGCACGATCGCCGGGTGTGTCCTCATTGGACTGACCGGTCCGGAACGCCCGGCCCCTCCCGGGAAGCCGGCCTGCGCACCGGAATGCGGCGCCGCCTGCGCCGTCGTGCACGCCGCCCGGTACGCGTCGGCGATCGCCGCCGCGGGCGCGGTCGGCCTGCTGCTCGGCGTGGACCACGCGAACTGGGCGATGGCCTCGGCGGCGGTCCAGCTGGCGGCGGCTGATCCGCGCAGCCGGGTGCATCCGGGCCTGCGCAGCGTGCTGGACCGCAGCGCGCACCGGGTCCTCGGCACGCTCGCCGGACTGGTCGTCACGGCTTTGCTGCTCTTGCCGGGATTCGGAGCCGCGCCGCTGGCGTTGGCGGTGATTGTGCTGTTGTTCCCGACGGAGTTGTTCATGTCCCGGCACTACGGGATCGCGCTGGGGTTCTTCACTCCGCTGATCCTGGTGATGACGGAACTGGCCGCGCCCGCCGCCCCCGCGACGCTGCTCACCGCGCGGGTGGCGGACACGCTGGTCGGTGTGGCGGCCGGGATCGGGGCGGCAGTGCTGGTTCGCGCCCCGTGCCGGACCGCCGCGCTCAAGCGGAGCGCTCGACCGTGACCTTCAAATGCTTCATCAACGGCTGGTCGCTCTGCGTGCTGTAATCGCCGATGGCGCACAACACGTTCATCTCCGGCATATACCCCGCCGCACACCCGCGCGGGATGTCGTACGGGATCGCCCGGTAACGCCGCACCGAACGCTCCGTTCCGTCCTTCGCGGTGGCCGTGATGTCGACCTCGTCGAACTCGCTCAGCCCGCGGTCCCGCATGTCCTCGGTGTTCAGGAACACCAGTGTGCGGAGGTTCTTGATGCCGCGATACCGGTCGTCGTCGGAATAGATCGTCGTGTTCCACTGGTCGTGCGAGCGCATCGTGCCCAGCGCCAGCGTGCCTGCGGCGGGGACGACGTCCGGCAGGTCCGCGGTCGAGAACTCGGCGCGCTCGGACGGCGTGCGGAAGACCCGTTCGCGCGCGGCCTGGCGGATGCGGAAGCCCAGGGGTTCGCGGACGCGGGTGTTGAAGTCCTCGAATCCGTCCAGCACCCGCGCCATGGTGTCGCGGATGCGGTCGTAGTCGCCGACGTAGTCCGCCCACGGCGTCGGGCTCTCCGGCAGTGTGGCGCTCGCCATCCCGGCGATGATCGCGGGCTCGGACAGCAGGTGCGGCGAGGCCGGCTTCTTCATGCCGGTGGACAGGTGGACCATGCTCATCGCGTCCTCGACGGACGTCGACTGCAGCCCGGCCGCCTGGAAGTCTTTTTCGGTCCGGCCGAGGCAGGGCAGGATCAGCGCCTGTGTGCCGTGTTCGAGGTGGCCGCGGTTGAGTTTGGTGCTGACCTGCACGGTCAGCTCGCACTTGCGCAGCCCGGCCGCGGTGTAGGAGGTGTCGGGCGCGGCGAGGGCGAAGTTGCCGCCCATGCCGACGAACACGCGCACGTCGCCGCGATGCATCGCCTCGATCGCGCCGACGGTGTCGAGCCCGTGGTGGCGCGGCGGGTCGATGCCGCAGACCTCGGCGAGCTGGTCGAGGAATTCCGGCGCCGGGCGGTGGTCGATGCCGCAGGTGCGGTTGCCCTGCACGTTGCTGTGCCCGCGCACCGGCGACGGCCCGGTGCCGGGGCGGCCGATGTTTCCGCGCAGCAGCACCAGGTTCACGATCTCGCGGACGGTGTCGACGCCGTGCTCGTGCTGGGTCACGCCGAGGCACCAGCTGATGATCGACCGGTCGGCGTCGCGGTAGATCTTCGCCGCCGCGCGGATCTCGCCCTCGGTCAGCCCGGACTGCCGTTCCAGCTCGGCCCAGGACGTGGTTTCGCAGACGACCTGGTACTTCTCGACGCCGCTGGTGCAGGTCTCCAGGAACTCCGAGTCGATCGCCCCGGGATCGGTTTCCGCCATCTCGAACAGGGCTTTCGCCATGCCGCGGAGGAACGCCAGGTCGCCGCCGATGCGCGGCTGGAGGTTGAGGGTGGACGTCGGGGTCGCCCGGAACGTCGCCATCCGGACGAAGTCGTGCGGGATGATCGTGCGCGTGGCCCCGGCCTCGACCAGCGGGTTGATGTGCACGACCTGCGCGCCGCGCCGGTGCGCTTCGGCGAGCGCGGTGAGCATCCGGGGTGCGTTCGACGCCGCGTTGACGCCCATGATGAACAGCGCGTCGGCGGCTTCCCAGTCGTGGATGTCCGCGGTGCCCTTGCCGGTGCCGAGGGCGGCCTGCAACGCGCGGCCGCTCGCTTCGTGGCACATGTTCGAGCAGTCCGGCAGGTTGTTGGTGCCGAACTCCCGTGCCCACAGCTGGTACAGGAACGTCGCCTCGTTGCCGAGCCGCCCGGACGTGTAGAACGCCGCCTGGTCGGGAGAGCCGAGACCGCGCAGCGTGGCGCCGACCAGCTCGAACGCCTTGTCCCACGAGATCGGCACGTACCGGTCGGTTTTCTCGTCGTAGCGCAGCGGCTCGGTGAGCCTGCCCTGCGCCTCCAGCGCGGTGTCGCTCCAGCCGTCCAGTTCGGACACGGTGTGCGCGGCGAAGAATTCCGCGCCGACGCGTTTGCGCGTCATCTCCCAGGTGACGTGCTTGATCCCGTTTTCGCAAATGTCGAGATGCAGGCCTTTGGTGTCGTCCGGCCACGCGCAGCCCGGGCAGTCGAACCCGCCGTTCTCGTGATTCATCTTCACGATCGCGCGCGGGCCGGCGACGAGTTCCCGTTCCCGGACGAGGAACTGCGTCACGCTTTTCGCCGCGCCCCAGCCCGCGGCCGGATGGTGGTAAGGCTTGAACTCCGGCCGGCCCTCGCGCTGCTCGTCCACCGTAACCCTCTCGCCGGAACTGTGCTTCCCTGTCGATTCAAGCACGACGGCCCGCGCCGGGCATCCGGCCGGGGAATGCGAACGGGGTTGTTGTGGAGCGCGACAAACAATTCTGTTCCGGCTCACAAAATGCGCGATAAATCGGAGAGCGCTTTCCCGGGAGGGAAATCCGCGGGGGCGGCCGCTCGGGGGCGCGGGTACGATCCCGGACGTGGCCGACCGGGACGAAAGCGCTGTGCGGACCGCCGCCCTGACCGAACTCGTCGCCTGGGCAGGCGTTCGGCTGCCCCGGCTGATCGACGACGTCTGCGCGGCGAGCTGCGAGCGGATCGGGATGTACCGGGACGAGAAGATCGTCCCGCGCGCCGACCTGCGCCGCTCGATCGCGGTGAACCTCCGGTTCATGGTCGACGCGCTCCGCGGCGGCGAGACGCCGGACCAGCGCGCGCCGAAGGAGACCGGCCGCCGCCGGGCGCACCAGGGCGCGCCGCTGCCCGAGGTGCTGCAGGTGTACCGGATCGCCTGCGCGATGCTGTGGGACCTGCTGGTGGGCCGCGCTCGCGAGACCGGAAGCACCGACGTGCTGATCGATGTCGCGAGCCTGCTGTGGCGGGTCACCGACGAGCACGCGGTCCGCGTCACCGAGGCGTACCGGGCGGCGAGCGCGGAACTGCTGGTCGCCCAGCAGCGGCGGCGGTCCGCGCTGGCCGAGGTGCTGCTGACCGGCGCGCGCGGGTCCGATTCCGGGCCGTGGGAGGCGGGACGGCTGCTCGGCCTGTCGCTGGACGGCAAGCTGACCGTGGTCGCCGCCGAGACGCGCGGGCTGGCCGAAGAAAGCCTGGTCGGCGTCGAGCGGCGGCTCGGCAAGCTCGGCATCGTGTCGGCGTGGCATCTGTCGCCGACGCTGCAGGCCGGCGTGGTGTCGCTGCGCGAGGAGCAGTACGACGCGATGCTCGGCTTGCTGCGCGAACTGGCGCTGGCCCGCACCGGCGTCAGCCCGCTGTTCCGCTCGCTGACCGAAACCCCGCGCGCGGTCCACCTGGCACGGACCGCGCTGTCGGGCATCCCGCCCGAACGGGGCGAGGTCCGCGCGTTCGACCCGAGCCCGCTGGCCGCCTTCGTCGCCTACGACCCGGACGAGGGCCGCAGGCTGGGGGAGCAGGTCTTCGGTGCGGTGCTGGAACTGCCCGCCGAGGAACGCGACGTGCTGCTGGAGACGCTGGACGCGTACTTCGCGCACGGCGGCTCCTCCGACCGCGCGGGGCAGGTGCTGCACTGCCACGCCAACACGGTCCGGTACCGGCTGCGCCGGATCCGGGAACTCACCGACCGGACGCTGACCGATCCGCGGGACCTGGCCGAACTGGTCACCGCTATGCAGGCGCTGCGGGTCGATTCGGCGCGCTCGATCGATTCGCGGGGGAGCTGACGATGTCTGAAGAGTGGTACTGCAACACGCGCACGAACGAGGTCGAGCGCGGCCGCCGAGCGCGCGGCGTCGACCGGCTCGGCCCGTACCCGGACGAGGCCGCCGCACAGCGCGCTCTGGAGCTGGCGGGCGAACGCACGAAGGCGGAGGACCAGGCTGACGCGGAGTGGGACAACCCGCAGTGACGGCACCGGATTTCCGCGGCGCGTCGACCGTCGGCGAGGCGATGCTCCGGGTGCCGAAGGTGCTCGACGCCTCGGCGACGGCCGGCGAGGTGCGCGCGCTCTTCGAGGACGATCACGTGCATGCCGCGCTGGTCGTTTCCGGGGAAACGCTGCTGAGCGTCGTGGAGCGGCCGGATCTGGACGGGCTGCCGGACGCGCTTCCGGCTTGCCGGGCGGGCCGGGTGACCGGCCGGGTGGTGGGTCCGGAGGCGGACCTGTACGCGACGTGGCTGAGCATGTCCCGGCGCAGGCTGGCGGTAGTGGACGCGAGCGGGCGATTGCTGGGCTTGCTGTGTTTGAAGCGCAGCGGCCGCGGATTCTGCTCGGACGCCGACGTGGCGGCCCGGGCGCAGGATCGGGAGAGCGGGTGCCGGGGAGGCCCGTCGCGGACCGCCCCGGCCTGCTTCAGCGCCAGTCCACTTTGAACACCCAAGCGTGCTTTCCCGCCGCACGCGCCGCCGCGGGAACGTCGATGACGAGCCGGCCCTCGCTCTGACTCCAGTGCAGCGGCCCGCCGTAGCCGAGCATGCTCACGCGGTCGCCGCGGCGGATCGGGACCGGAGCGTCGACCACGAGCCGCGAGCCCGGCGCGACGAGCGACATGACGTAGAACGCCGAACCGGGCCGCACGGTGAACCGCAGGTCGCCGAGCTGGGCCATTCGCGACCAGTACGTGGTGCCGTAGATCGCTTCTCCGTTGGTGCGCAGCCAAACCCCGGTCTCGCGCAGCCGCTGCCGCATCACCGCCGGGATCGTGCCGTCGAAATCGGGGCCGATGTCCAGCAGGAAGTTCCCGTTCTTCGACACGACGTCGACCAGCGTGTGCACCACGTCGGCGGTGGTCATGTACTTGCCCTCCGGCGTCGCGCGGTTGTAGCCGTAGGAGAACGGGTCCAGGCCCCGGCTCGACTCCCACTTCGCGACGACCGTGTTGGGGTACGTCGTGTACTCCGGCGTGGTGAAGTCGTGGTCCGGGATGCCGCCGCGGTCGTTGTACGTGACGTCCTTGGGCCGTCGCCGGTTCTTGGCCCGGTTGAAGTATTCGGTGAGCACTTCGCGACTGTCGTTCACGCCGCCGATGTCGAACCACAGCACGTCCGGGTCGAAGCCGGAGATCAGCTCCAGCACCTGCGGCGCCTGAAGATCCTTCACGAAATCGCGTCCGGCGGTGTAGCCGGTGTAGGGCAGCGGCGCGCCGGTGTACGGATTGCGCGGTGCGTGGCCCATCCACGGGTTGTCCGGGTTGAACCATTCGGGCAGTGAGAAATACAGGCCGTTGCGCAGGCCCGGCGTGTACTTGCGCGAGGCGGCGAACAGGTCGGCGACGAGGTCGCGGCGCGGGCCGAGCTTCTTGGCGTTGCGGCCGCTGACTTTCGTGTCCCACAAGGCGAAACCGTCGTGGTGCTTGGACGTGAGCACGTAGTACTGTGCGCCCGCGTCCTCGATCAGCCGCACCCACGAACGCGGATCGAACCGGGCGGCGGTGAACCTCGGGATGAAGTCGTCGTAGACGAACGACTCGCCGTATGTCTTGGCGTGGTGGGCGTAAGTGGGGCCGTCGGGGTCTTGCTGGTTGTTCCAGTACCACTCGGCGTACTGCTGTCCGACCGGAGCCCACGCGGGCACCGAGTACACGCCCCAGTGGATGAAGATCCCGAATTTGGCGTCGCGGAACCAATACGGCGCGCGGTGCGTGGACAGCGACGCGTCGGCCGGCCGGAAATCCGGAATGCCGAGCGGCACCGGCAAGGTCCGGGCGGCGATCGTCGACCGGTCGGCGAGCACCCGGATCCGGCCGGTCGCCGGGGTCCCGGCGGGCAGGCCGCGGTCGGCGGCGAGGCCGAGCCGCACGGTGGTCTGTTCGCCCGGCGCGAGGCGGGGAATCGGCGCTGGCGTGCGCACCCGGCCCCCCGGCACGTCGAGCGTGACGGTGATCCGGTCGCGCGTTTCCAGCCAGACGGTGCCGGTGTTGACGATCGTCGCCTCGACTGCCTGCGGACCGCCGTCCTGCAGCAGGTTCGCGGTCGCCCGGGCGTCGAGGACGGTGGCCGAACGGCCTTGCGCGACCGGCTGCAGCGTCAAGGCGAACACGTGCAGGCTCGCCGCATTCGCCGCCGGTCGGGCGGTCTTGGGCAGAGTCAGCGCGACCGCCTCGCGTGCCGGATCGATCCACACCTGCGCGGTGCCGATCGACACCGGGTTCTGGTCGGCGACGCCGCCCGGGCCGTAGCGGAAAGTCGAGGCGACGGCGCCGCCGGAGCCGTACCAGTCGGAGCCGGACAGGGCGGCGGTGCTGGTGCTGCCGTCGGCGTAGTGGACGGTCGCGTCGCCTCCGGTGCTGCCGTAACTGCACGCGACGAGGAACGCGGCGCCGTAGTACCGGCCTTTCGGCAGGTCGACGCGCTGGCCGAGCGCGACGACGTTGTTCTTCGCCCCGGCGGCCGCCGAGCCGAGCAGATACGGCACGCCGCCCGCGGTGACCGTGCTGCCCGCCGGGATCTGCTCCGCCGGGAAGGTGTAGCCGGAGCCGTCGAAGTTCCCGTCGTGCGCGTTCGCGGAGTCGATGCCGTCGTTGTCGAACCACGCGTCGAGCGGGACCGGCACCGGCGGAGGCGGCGGCACGACCGGCGCGCCCGCCCCGTCCGTGACCACCGGCCGCGCCGGCCCGCCCGCGGCCGCCGCGGTGCCCGGCAGCCCGAGCAGCACCGCGCCGCCGAGTGCCATGCCGAGTGCGTGCCGGCGAGGATAGGTCGTCATGGAGCCTCCACAGTGAAGTCCAGTGGTCCGATGCCTGGCGGGATTTTCTCGATCATCAGGGAGATCGGGGCGAGGATGCGGCCGATACATCTGATGAATCATCGTCGGTGTGCACGGGAGTGCTGTCAAGGAGATCCCGCTGAGCGGAGCAGGAAGAATCAGGATGCCGGAGCACGGCGCCCGGAACTCGCGGGTGGAGAACTCGTGCGTTCCGCCGATTCGCTCGCGGTCCGGGCGAACCGGGAGGTGAAGGATCCGGCCGTGGAGATCGCGCACGACAACGTATTCCGCGAACTACCCGGGCATCATGCCGGCGACCGGCCACGACCTGCTGCCGTTCTTCGGGCAGCCGCTGAGCGCGGACAACGCCCCGCACCGCTGCGGCGGCGCTTTCTGGGGCGGACAGCGGAAATTCGGCGCGATCAGTTCTTCGCCCAGTGCAAGGACAACCCCGGCATCGTGCTGCGGGACACGGAATCCACGACTCGGCCTCTGGCGGAATCCACTTCACAACCGGCGGCAGGCCGGTACCGTGTCGAAATCCCGCGACCAGGTTCGTACCTCGGGGTGAACGTTCCGCCGACCCGAAGGAGAACCCGATGACGACCGGCGAACTCGACGAGGAATTCACCGCGACCTTGCGCACAAGCCCGGCCAAAGGCGGCCACACCTACCTGATCTGGCCCGGCTCCGCGGAGTTCTTCGGCACCCGCGGCCTGGTGAAGGTCCGCGGCACCGTCGACGGCGAGCCGTTCCGCAGTTCCTTCATGGCGCTCGGCGACGGCACTCACAAACTCCCGGTCAACGCCTCGCTCCGGAAAGCGATCGGCAAGGAGGCCGGGGACACGGTGACCGTCGTCCTGCTGGAACGCCTCGCCCGCTGAGCCGTTGCGCTGATCGGGTGGTCGTGGCGCCGCCGGGTAAACGACCTGCGGCCGCCCGAGCGTGAGCCCCATCAGAAGTGTGCGAAGGGGACGCACACCGAACTCCTGGGGGAGACATGGGGACCATCAGCGGCCGTCCGGCATTGCCGATCGCCGAAGCAGCACAGGCACCTCCGGAAGAAGCACGGGAAACCGGAGCGTTCGATCCGCACCAGCGGTGGAGCAGGCTCGTCGGCGGAGGCGACGGGATCGTCTACGCCGTGCAGTCGGACGGCGCCCTGTACTGGTACCGGCACCGGGGCTGGCCCGCCGCCGCGTTCGACTGGGCCAACCAGGGCGGCGGCCTGCTGATCGGATCCGGCTGGCAGGACTTCGACACGGTGCTCGGCGATCTGAACGGCGTCCTCTACGGAGTGCGCGGGGACGGGACGGTGCTGTGCTACCAGCGGCTCGTCGCCGACCTGGACACCGGCGCGGGGACGTGGGCCAACAACGGCACCGGCGTCGTCGTGGGGACCGGATTCAACGCCTTCCCGCGCATTTTCGGCGGCCCGGGCGGCGTCATCTGGTGCGTGGACGCCGACGGAGTCCTGTACCGCTCACGGCGAGTCAACGGCACTTTCGAAACGCCTCAACCGCTCGGCGACGGATTCAACGCCGCGCGCTATCTGTTCTCCGACACCGCGAATGTCCTTTACGCGGTCAGCGGCACCGGAGCGCTCACCTGGTTCCGCTACCGCGACGGCATCGGATGGGCGAACGGCGGGCAGCCCGTCGCGATCGGCGACAACGACTGGTTCGAGCTGTTCCGCCGGGACTTGTTCGCCGGAGGCGGCAACGGCGCGGTTTATCTCATCCGGATCGATCATTCGACGGTGCCGGGCGACGACGGCGATCTCGTCGAACTGCGCCTCGCCAACCATGAGACGGTCGACACCGACGGCGGGCCGCGCTGGATCGACAACGGGACCGGTGTCGTCGTCGGGAAGGGTTTCACCGTCGAGCGCGGCGCCGGGCTGCAAGGGTATCCGCGGCAGCAGAGCGTGCCCGCCGGCGGCCGCGTTTCCATCGCGCTGTCGACGGCGTTCAGCTCGGTCACCGCGCAGCTCGTGCGCGTCGCCCCCGGCGGGGACACGCCGGAGGCGGTCACCGGGACGACCACCGTCGCAGGCGGCCTGCAGACGGTGGCCGCGAACTACCGGTCCGCCGGATGCGGCTGGGCCGAGCGCTACGCCGCCGGCATCCCCGCGACCTGGCCGTCCGGGGTGTACGCCGCGCGGCTGACCGGCCGGTTCGGCCGGGTGCAGCACATCCCGTTCGTGGTGCGGCCCGCGGCGCCGGCGCGGAAAATCGCCGTGGTCCTGCCGACCAACACCTACCACGCGTACAACGGCTGGAGCGGGCACGACCAGTATTCCGAGGGCCAGGAAGGCGTCCGGCGCCCGATCTCGTTCCTGCGGCCCAGCTACACCTGGCTGATCGCGCCGAAGGGCCAATACGACCTGGAGCTGTACAGCGACCTGGAGCTGCTGCGCTGGCTGAGCGCGGAGCAGATCGGGTTCGACTGCTACATCGACCACGATCTGCACGTCGGCGGCTGGCTCCCGGCGTACAGCGCGGTCGTGCTCGGTTCGCATCCGGAGTACTTCTCGATGGCCATGCGCACCAATCTGGCGAACTACCTCGCCTCCGGGGGCAGCGTGATCGCCACCGGAGGCAACCAGATCTACGAGCGCGCGGAGTTCGACGCCGACGGCACCACACTGACGTTCCGTGCCGCCGACGGCAGCCGCGATCTGTTCCTCGACCACTACAACCTGCCCGAATCGCAGCTGCTCGGGGTGAATTTCGAATACGAGGGCTGGATGACCTTCGCGCCGTACCGCGTGCTGCGCGACCACCCGTTCCTGGCCGGGACCGGCCTGACGCCCGGCAGCGAGTTCGGCGCGCACGGCCGCAACGGCGCCGCGAGCGCCTGGGAGTTCGACACCCTCCAGGGCCTCGACGGAGAGGCGCCGCCGAGCGGGGTCATCGCGCAGGGGACGAACCCGACCGACCGCGCGGGCGCGGCGATGGTGTGCAAGGAGCTGCCCGGCGGCGGGTTCGTGTTCAGCGCGTCGTCGATGACGTTCAACGGCGCCATCCGGGTGGACCCGGTGGTGCGGCGGCTGCTGCGGAACGTGTTCGACCGGGCACTCAGCCGTCCCGCGCCGGCGCTCTCCTGACTCTCCGCTGCGCAGCGCCCGAGGTTCGTGAGGGGAAATCAGAGTCCCTCAGGGTTCCCCTCACGAACCTCGGCGGCACCGCGCGGAGGAGGCGGCGGACGCCCGGGAATGAGCCACGGTAGTTGAACGTTTGACGATGCGTGAAGAACATTGGCTTCCTCTCGTTCGGCCACTGGTCGCCGAGCCCGCACTCCGAGACCCGGTCGGCCGCCGACTTCCTGCACCAGTCGATCGACCTCGCGGTCGCGGCCGAGGAACTGGGCGTCGACGGCGCGTACTTCCGCGTGCACCACTTCGCGCGGCAGGCGGGCAGCCCGTTCCCGCTGCTCGCGGCCATCGGCGCGCGGACGTCGAAGATCGAGATCGGCACCGGCGTGATCGACATGCGCTACGAGAACCCGCTGTACATGGTCGAGGACGCCGGCGCCGCCGACCTCATCTCGCGGGGCAGGCTCCAGCTCGGCGTCAGCCGGGGGTCTCCCGAGCAGGTGATCGACGGCTGGCGGTACTTCGGCTACGCCCCGGCGGAGGGCGAGACCGAGGCGGACATGGCCCGTGACCGGGTCGAGGTCTTCCTGAAGCTCCTCGAAGGCGAGGGCTTCGCGAAGCCGAACCCGCGGCCGATGTTCGCCAACCCGCCGGGCCTGCTCCGGCTCGAACCGCACTCCGAAGGCCTGCGCGACCGCATCTGGTGGGGCTCGAGCTCGAACGCGACGGCCGTCTGGGCGGCGAAACTCGGCATGAACCTGCAGAGTTCCACGCTCAAAGACGACGAAACGGGCGAACCGCTGCACGTCCAGCAGCGCAAGCAGATCGAGGCCTACCACGGGGCGTGGAAGGAAGCGGGCCACGAGCGCGAGCCGAGGGTGTCGGTCAGCCGCAGCATCTTCGCGCTGACCAACGACCTGGACCGCGCCTACTTCGGCAGCGACCGCAATTCGCGCGACCAGATCGGCATGATCGACGAGAACACCCGGGCGATCTTCGGCCGCTCGTACGCCGCCGAACCGGACGAACTGGTGCGGGAGCTGAAGGAGGACGAAGCGGTCCAAGCCGCGGACACCCTGCTGCTGACCGTGCCGAACCAGCTGGGCGTCGACTACAACGCCCACGTGCTGGAGAGCATCCTGACCCACGTCGCCCCGGAGCTGGGCTGGCGCTGAGCGCACCCGCGCGTGGAGACGGCCGAAGAGGTGCGCGACCGGGTTCTGCGCGCAGCCCGCCACGTTCCGGTGGAGCAGACGGCGACTTGCGACGCTTTTCCCGCTCGCGGACGACCAATCGACCTCGCGGCAGATCGCGTTCGGCAAGCTTCGCGCGCGGTGGGAAGGCATTGTGCTCGTGGCGGATCAGCTCGGCGTCGATCGGCCGGGCGGCGGCTGGCCGGGCGGTGGCTGGCCGGGAAAGGCGGTGCGGGGAACCCCGAGGCAATCGGATTCCTCAGGGTTCCCCGCACCGACCGGAGACGGCGGCGACTGCCGAATCGAGCACCGGCACGCCGTGCGCGGAGGCGAAGGCCGCTGCTTCGCCCGGCGTGGCCATCCGCCTCGGATCTTCTGGACTGACCAGCTCGGCGAACGCGGCCGCCGCGGGCAGCCGGGCCAGCACGCACAGGCCGACAGCCGCTTCAGGGAGTGCGAGCCTGCCGAGGATCCCTCGCGGGTGGACGGCGTAAGGCAGCACGTGTCCCGGTCGATGGAGGTCCCCGGGCCGGGTGCCGCGATCCGCGAGACGCCGGATCGTCTCCGCCCGGTCCGCCGCGGAAATCCCGGTGGTGACGCCAGTCGCGGCGTCGACCGCGACGCACCAGCCGCGCTCGCCGTCGTGGCGGAAGCTCGGTCGCATGGGTGGCAGGTCGAGCGCGTCGCACCGGTCGCCGGGCAAAGCGACGCCGACCAGTCCGGACGAGTGCCGGATGACGAACGCCAGCGCGATGGTGGACGCCTCCGCCGCGGGCAGGACGAGGGCCGCGGCGCCGGGGGTGGTGAGCACGACCGGCTGGCCGTGCGCGAGCGCGTCGAGTGCGGCGTCGAGCGGGCGTGCGTCGAGCGAGATGGTCATGCGACCGTCCGGATCTCCGCCGTCGCGAACCGGGCCACCTGCTCGGCGACGGTCGCGAGCTGGGCGGCGAGTTTCCGGTCGGCGACGCGGCCGTCGGCGGCGAAGGGCTGAGCGGTCGAGTCGACCACGACGCCGAGCGGGGTCGGCCAGCCGCGCAGGGCGTGCACAGTCGAGCGCAGCGACGTCAACGTCGTGACCCCGGCTTGCGGCCCGTACGCGCTGACGATGCAGCCGACGGCGCGTCCGTGCAGGTAGGGGCGGTCGTCGCCGGCGAGGTCCTGGAGGTAGTCCAAGGCGTTCTTGAGCAGGCCGGACAGTCCGCCGTGGTATCCGGGCGTCGAGATCAGCACGCCGTCGGCGCGGCGGACGGCGTCGAGGAACGCGGTCGCGGACGGGCAGCGGTGCGCGAGATCCGGTTCGTACATGGCGAAACCGAGGTCTCGTGCGGTGAACAGTTCGGTGCGGGCCCCGTGCGCCCGCACGTCTTCGAGCACCGCGCGGAGGGCTCGTTCGGAGGAGGAATCGGGGCGGACGGTGCCGCCGACGCCCACGATCGTGGGTTCCTGGACGGTATGCATGGCGAACCGGCTTCCTGCGGTGGGTTATCGCGATCGGGCGGAATCGGGGAAGTCGAAGCGGGCGACCTCCGCGAGCTGGTCGCCCAAGGCGGCGACCATCGACGTGAACCCGCTCGCGCCCGCTTCGGCGCTGGCCAGGGTCGGGTCGCCGAGGTAGCCCTCGGGGCCGAAATCGTCGGCCAGCCAGCCGAACGCGACGCTGCCGCCGAATCGGGCGTGGACGTTGTCGGCCAGCTGCGCGGGGATCCGCCGTCGCGCGGCGGAGAGGTCGACCAGGTCGGGACGCAGGTGCAGCATCAGGGACGTTTCCGCGGCCCCGCCGTGGATTCCGAGCCCGTTTTCGCTCGCGGCCCAGGCCGGGTCGTGCTCCTCGGCGAGGAACACGTTGATGCCGAACGTCAGCAGGCCGTAGGCCAAGCGCAGATCGCGCAGCGCGGTCTGGATCTCGGACACGTTCCCGCCGTGGCCGTTCACGAGGACGATCCGGCGGATGCCGGCGGCGGCGACCGAACGTCCGATGTCGTCGAGCACCGCCGCGAAGGTCGCGGTGGACAGGGACAGGGTGCCCGCCGCCCAGGTGTGCTCGACGGAGCGGCCGTAGCTGATCGTCGGCAGCAGCCAGAGGTCTTCGTCGTGGGTGGCGACGACTTCTTTCGACACTGCTTCGGCGACGAGCGCGTCGGTGGCCAGCGGGAGGTGCGGGCCGTGCTGTTCGACGGCGCCGACGGGCAGCACCGCGACCGAGGACGGTCCGCAGGCAGCCTCGACCTGCGACGCCCGAAGTTCAGCGAATATCCGTGCAGCCATAAGGAATCTCCTTCAAGCACCGAGATGGGCGACGGCCCGGATCTCCACCCGCATCTCGGGGGTGGCCAGCGGGGGATAGATCAGCAGCGACGCGTACGAACGCTCGGACAGCAGCTTGGGCGCGTGCTCGGCCAGCCAGCCGTCGCGCACCCGCATGTACTCCGCGCGGTCGGCGGGATCGGCGAGGAACTGGTCGAACTGCACGATGTCCTCGAACTCCGCGCCCGCGTCGGCGAGCAGCCGGCGCACGCGGTTGAGCGTGACGAGGGTTTGCGCGGCGACGCCGTGGGCGGGCTGGCCGTGCTCGTCGGTGACGCCGTCGATTCCGCTGAGGAAGACGAAGCCGCCTGCCGCGGCTCCTCTGCCCCAGGGCTGGACCGTGGCGCCGTACTTCAACGGGCCAAGTGCTTGTTTCGTCACGCGTCGGCCTTTCGGTAGCGTCGGATGAGGTAGTAGGCCAAGGCGGCGACCGCGCCCGCGACCCACGGGGTGAGGTCGCCGAACTGCGGGAAGCGCTCGGCGAACGCGCCGGTGTAGAGGCTTTGGTCCATGAACGGCACGGAGACCGCGATGGCGATCACGAACGCCGCCAGTCCCGGGCGGAACCGGCGGGCGCGGTCGAAATACCGCCGCGGGTCGATCTCCTCGCGGCCGAAGACCACGGCGTCCATGACGACGATCCCGAGCCAGGGGCCGATCCAGTAACCCATCAGGAACAGGAAATTCTGGAAGGTGCCGAAGACGGACCCGGCGTTGTGCCCGGCGACGAAACCGACCGCGGTCCCCAGCACGCCGATGATGATCGCGGAGATCCAGCGGCGAACCTTGGCGCCCACCATCAGCAGGCCGAGCGAAGCGGTGTAGATGTCCAGGACACTGCCGGAGATCGAAGCCGCGAGCAACGCCACCAGGATCACGGCGGCCAGGCCGGCCGGAATCAGCTTCGCCACCAGATCGGTCGGACTGTCCACCGTGATCACGGTGCCGATCGCCGCTCCGACGACCGCCATCCACAGCCCGGCCAGCGACGCGCCGGAGAACGCCGCGAGCAGCACACGCCGGCGGGAGGTGTCGCGCGGCAGGTAGCGCGTGTAGTCCGAACCGCCGATCGACCAGCCGAACGTCCTGGTCGAAGCGAGGGCGACGGTGGTCAGCATGCCTCCGGCGACCCCGCCCGCACCCCGGGCCACGACGTCGCCGGACGCGGCGAGATCGCCTTTCGCCAGGCCGTACCAGGTGAGGATCACGAACAGCGCGGACGCGACGATCGCGAGGAAGCGTTCGGCCTGGTGCACCAGATCGTGCCCGATGATCGCGATGACGATCTGCACCGCCGCCACCGCGACGAGCGAAACCAGGAAAGGCAGCCCGAACAGCTCGCGGACGATGTAGGCGCCGAGCACGGTGTTGACCGCGAAATAGCCGAGGCCGGTCAGGCACAGGAGCAGCACCGGCAGGAAATTGCCGTAGTAGCCGAACGGAATCCGCGACTGGATCATCTGCGGCACCCCGGCGCGGGGCCCCATCGACGCGGCGAAGCCCAGCAGCACGCTGCCGATCAGGATGCCGATGGCCAGCGAAAGGACGGCTTCGCCGAACCCGAGGCCGAGGAACGCGGTGGGAATGGCGCCGACCGCGAGCGCGGAATACTGCAGATTTCCCGCGAACCACAGGGAAAAGGCCGAACGCGGCGAACCGTGGCGCTGGTCGTCGGGAATCCTTTCGATGCCGTGGTGCTCGACGGACACGGCGGGTGGGCGGACTGCGTGGGCTTCGTTGACCATCTGTCCTCCAGCGGAGAGCCCCCTGCGGCGGCAGTGTTGATATAGGTAACACGGCTGCCCCAGCCTGCGCCGCGCCTTCCGCAGATGTCAAGAGGGTTCTTGGGCTTGACACTCCGCAGGTCGGACCGCACAGTGTTGATATTACTTACATTCTTGCGGACGACCCGGCCGAGCCCGGGCGGGATGGAGGCGCTGTGCGGCACGGAGTGTTTTTCTTCGGCTCGGTCGAGATGCCGGACGTGCTGGCCGGGAACCCGGTGCCCGCCGCGCGGCGGCGCGCCACCCGCGAGCAGGTGTGGCACGCGCACGAGCGGCTGCTCGGGATGGGCGAGCTGGCCGAGGAGCTGGGATACGACAGTTATTGGCTGGCAGAGCACCATTTCCAGCACGAGGGCTACGAGGTCGTGCCCAACGCGATGATGCTCGAAGCGCATCTCGCCGCGCGGACCTCGCGGATCCGGCTGGGCTCGATGTTCAGCATCGTCCCGCAGTGGAATCCGCTGCGGCTGGCCGAGGATTTCAGCAGCCTGCTCAACCTGTCGCGCGGACGAGCGGTGCTCGGCGTCGGCCGGGGCACGGTGTCTCGCGAACTGCGCAGCCTCACCGCGCACCAGGCGGACATCGGGGTGCTGACCTCCAGCGAGGAACGCAAGGTCATCGACGCGCACAACCGTGCGGTTTTCGCCGAGTACATGGACATCGTGCGCACGGCGTTGGGCCAGGAAACCTTTTCCTACCAAGGGAAGTTCTTCGAACTGCCGCCGCCGGACAACCGCGACCCCGAGCACGAGGCGGACACGCTGACGCTGGTGCCGGGTCCGTTGCATCCCGTCGAGATCTGGCAGGCGGTCACCAGTCCGCCCACTTTGGACTACGCGGCCGAGGTGGGCCACGGCTGTGTCTGGTGGAACCAGTACCACGGATACATCCGCGAACAGTGGGAGCGCTACGCCGAGCTGTACGAACAGCGGCACGGCATCCGGCTGGCCCCGGGGCAGAACCGCATTCTGGTGCTGCCGGTGCACCTCGCCGACACCCACGAAGAGGCCTGGCGCACCGGGCGGATCGGGCACGACGAGTTCTGGAATCTGCTCGCGCCGTTCGGCTGGAGCAGCGGCTACCGCGGCGACGACGGCAACCGGGCCCCGGCCGGGCTGGTGCCGACGCTGGAGCAGTCCACGCAGCAGAAGTGCTGGGCGGTCGGCACGCCGGAGGAGGTCGCGGAGATCGTGCAGCACCACAAGGACACGCTCGGCCTCGAACAGCTCGTGGTGTTCCCGCATTTCCCCGGGCACACCTACGACATGGCCGCCGAGCAGATGCGGCGCTTCAGCGAGCAGGTCGTCCCGCTGCTGCGCTGAGCTTGTTTTCCGGACCGCGCGGCTCTCCCGGCCGCGCGGTCCGCTGTCATTCCCCGGCGTTGATCAGCAGGACCCGGACCGGTTCCTCGCCGAGCCTGCGCCAGCGATGCGGCCGCGATCCCGGGTAGGTCGCCACGTCGGCCTCGCCCAGCTGCTCGCGGCGCCCGTCGGCGAAATCCAGCTCGATCCGCCCGGCGACGACGTACAGCATCTCCTGCCCGACGTGCTCGAAATACTCGCCGAACTCCGCCGGGCCGCCGGTGTATTCGATGGGCTGCACCGGAAAACCCGCCCGGGACAGCGCCCGCGCCGTGGACCCGGTCGGGATTTCGGCTCCCGGCATCACCATTCCCTCGTCGGCGCGCAGCAATCCCACGCCCTGCTCCGCGGGACCCGCGAGAAGCGCCGACACCGTGGTGTCCAGCGCGACCGCGATCCGCTGCAACGTGCTGACGCTCGCGGCGGCCAGCCCGCGCTCGAACTGGCTGAGAAAAGCGTGCGAGAGACGGGAAACCTCGCCGACCTGCTTGAGCGTCAGCCCTCGGCCGCGCCGCAGTTCGCGCACCCGCGCCCCGAGTGTTTTCGCCGGATCCGGCGCTGCTCCGGAATCGGGGGCGGGAGGGGTTCGCATGGGCCCGACTATACCGGAGCGCGGGTGTTCCGAAGTGGACTCCGATGGGGAAACGCGGCGATGTGCAAGGGAAATTCTCGCCGGAGGAGCTGGCGCGCCCCGCTCGGGGACCGCGAACTCGCCAGCGGGCGCCGGAGCGGGTGCGTCCGCCTTGGCAGACGCGTTCGAAAGCCTTGATCGAGCTGCGGAAGCCGTCGAGAACGTCGGTATTGACGGCGTCTTCCACGGTCGCACCCTCCTGGAGCGCGGTCCGCGCGAGCTGTACGGCCCGGGCGGTGCCTTGCAGCTGGAACCAAGTGCGCACCTGGCCGGGCAACGACGAGACCTTCACGATCTCGGGACAGCCAGCCGGAAGCGGTGCGGAGGGCGCGGTTGTCGCCGGTGCTTCTGCGGTCGCGTCCGGCGGAGACGGGCGACGGAGAGCCGGGGACGACGAGGACGCCGTGCCGGGGCCCGCGCATGCGGTGCAGGCGAATGCGCGGAGCGCGGTGACGATTACCCGCTTGCCAGGTCGTTTCCGCGGCGTCATCGCGGTTCGACCTCCACGGCCGTTCCGGCGCGGATCGGTCGTTCGCTGAGGGCCCGACCGGCCCAGCGGGTGTCCTTCGGGCCGGCCGTACCCGGCTGGCTGTTACTCGACCGGACCGGGTTGGTCGTCGAAAAGCGAGGGCAGTGCGAGCCAGTTGACACACTTAGTACACTAAGTTGCATGACCGGTCGACCCAGTCGTGCGCCGCTTTATCGCACGATTCAGAGCGAGATCCAGCGCGACATCCTGAGCGGCAGGCTGAAGCCGGGGGACTGGCTCCCGTCGGAGAGTCAGCTCCGGGCGCAGTACGGGGTGTCCCAGACGTCCGTCCGGCGCGCTTTTCAGGAGCTGCAGCGGCTCGGACTGGTGGAGCGGTTCCACGGCCGGGGCAGCATCGTCGCGTCGAACGAGATCCGCGCGATGAGCCCGATGCTCGGCCTGGGGCGCGAGCTCCGGCAGCGCGGCTTCGCGATCCGGCCCGAGCTGCTCGGCAATGCCGAGGAACCCGCCGCCACAGCAGTCGCCGAGGCGCTCGACCTCGAACCCGGCGACACCGTGAGCCACATCGAGCGGCGTTACTGGATCGGCGACGATCCGTTCGTCTTCCTCGACCACTATCTGGCCCCCCAGCCCGGGATCGACTTCGCCGAGTTCACCGGGGATTCGCTGTATGCGTTCCTCTCCGGCCGCGACGCGCAGCCCACGCACGCGCGGGAGCGGGTCAGCGCCGTCACCCTGTCCGCGGCGGAGGCCGACCGGCTCCAGGTCGCGCCCGGGGTCGCGGCGATGCTGCGCGAGCGCACGTCGTTCGGCGCCGATCAGCGGCCGGTGGAGTTCACCCGCTACATCCTGCGCGGCGATCGCTACCACCTCGACATCGACCTCAGAAGCGAGCGATGAGCGCCGCGGCGCGGCTCGTCGTCGTGGGGGACGCGAGCATCGACTACTTCGTCCAGGTCCCGCACATCGCGGGCAACGACAACAAGGCCATCGGCTCCCTGTCCGGCGTGTACGGCGGCGGGATGAGCGCCAACCTCGCCGCCGCGGCCGCGCAGCACGGCATCGCGGTCGACCTGATCACCAAGACCGGGGCGGGGCCGGACACCGATGCCGCGCTGGCCGAACTCCGCAGGCTCGGGGTGTCGATCGAGCATTCCCTGCGCGACCTCGAGCATCCGACCTGGATGTGTTTCGTCCAGCTCGACGCGAGCGGGGAGAAGGCGCTGACCGGCGCGGACACCGGGATCAAGATTCCGGCGATCGAGGAGATCGACGCGTCGGTCCTGGCGGGGGCGGACATCGTGGCGCCGCTGGCCGACGACCTCGAATGGGCGGCCGCCGTCGCCGAACTCGGCCGGGAGCGCGGAACGCGGGTCGCCGTCGATCTCGAACCGGACGCGTTCGAGCCGGATCAGCCGGAGTTCGCGCGGCTGCTCGGGCTCAGCGACATCGTCTTCCTCAACGCCGCCTCGGCGGCCAAACTCGCCGCCACCCCGCGCGACGCGGCCCGGCAGCTGATCCGGCTCGGCGCGGAACTCGTCGTCCTCAGCGAAGGCGCGCACGGAGCGTCGGCGGTGGACCGTGACGGTGTCGTGCATCGCGCGCGGTCGACCGGCGAGGTGACTGCCGTCGACACGACCGGCGCCGGTGACGCGCTGGCCGGGGCGTTCCTGGGCGCGTTGCTGGCCGGGGCCGAAGTGCCCGAAAGCCTTCGCCGGGCGGTGGCCCAGGCGACCCGGTGCGTCACCGCCGTCGGCGGCCGCACCTATCTGTCCGGCTCGCAGCGCGGCGAGCGGCCAGACGACCTGATCACGATCACGACTGAGAGGCAACCGAGTTGAATTCTGTGCTGCGTTCCAAGATCCACGGCAGTCTCGCCGCGGCCTGCCTGGCCGACGCGCTCGGCGCGCCGACCGAGGAACTGAGCCGGGACCAGATCCGGGCCGCGTTCGGCGGCTATGTCACCGAGTTCCACGCCCCGCTCCCCGGCGCGCCCTACGCCAAGGGGCGCGCCGCCGCGCAGATCACCGACGACTCCAGCCAGATGATCCTGCTGGCCCGGCTGCTCGCCCGGACCGGAGCCGCGCTGAGCCCCGGCGACATGGCGCAGCTGCTGATCGAATGGTCCAAGAACGAGAACTACTTCCCGCACTTCGCCGGGCCGACCACCCGCGAGGCGATCGCCCGGCTGGAACGCGGCGAGGACCCCCGCGAGGTCGGCCGGACCGGGACCATCATGACCCAGGGTGCCAGCAACGGGGCCGCGATGCGGGTCGGGCCGGTCGGGCTGTTCCACCACGGCGACCCGGAGGCGGCCGTCCGGACGGCGTTCACCACCTGCGTGCCCAGCCACAACACGCCGCCCGGTGTCGCGGGCGCCGCGGCCGTCGCCGCCGCGGTCGCGCGGGCTTGCACTCCCGGCGCGGAGATCGTCGACATCGTCCGCGCGGCCGTCGACGGCGCGCGAGCGGGTGCCGAACTCGGCCGGACCGAGGGCCGTGACGTGCCGGGCGCGTCGGTCGAGCGGCGGATCGAGCGGGCGGTCGCGCTGGCCATCACGGCTCGCGACGACGAACACGCGATCGACCTGATCGCCGGGGAGATCGGCGTCGGCCTGCCTGCCGCGGAAGCGGTGCCCGCGGCGCTCGGGTTCTTCGTCGCCGCCGGCGGAGATCCGGTGCGCGTCGCGCGGCTGGCCGCCAACGCGGGCGGGGACAGCGACACCATCGGCTGCATGGCGGCCGCGATCGCCGGCGCGTACCGGGGCATCGAGGCGATCGACGCGGAGGCCGTCGCCGAGGTGGAGCGCGCGAACGATCTCGACCTTGGCGCGCTCGCCGACGAACTCCTCGCCGCCGCGCGGCACTGACCCCCTCTCCCCGCCCCGATCCGAAGGGACGCTCGACGATGAGCGCACGAAGCGAAGAATTCGCCACGGTGACCTGGAAGGAACGCCTCTCTTTCGGAGGCGGTGATCTGGCCACGAACATCGCCTGGGGTGCGCTGGCCACCTACGTGGTTTTCTTCTACACCAACGTGATCGGGGCGGCGGCGTCGGCGGTCGGCACGATCGTGCTCATCGCGCGGCTGTTCGACGGCGTGGTCGACGTCGGGATGGGCGCGATCGTCGACCGGACCTCGACCCGCTGGGGCAAGGCGCGCCCCTGGGTGCTGTGGGCCGCCGCGCCGTTCGCCCTCGCGCTGATCCTGGTGTTCACCGTGCCGGGCATGGAACCGGCGCCGACGCTGGTGTACATCGCGATCACCTACGCGCTGATGAACATCGCCCTGAGCGCGGCGGTGATCCCGTACGGAACGCTGAACACCCGGATGACGCGGGACTTCACCGAACGGTCCCGGCTCAACGTCACCCGGATGTTCGGTGCCACCCTCGGCTCGCTGGTCGTCACCGTCCTCACTCTGCCGCTGGTGAGCGCGCTCGGCGACGACCAGCGCGCGTGGATCATCACCTTCTGCCTGTTCGGCGCGGTCGCGGCGGTGCTGTTCTTCATCACCTTCCGCAACACGCGGGAACGTATCGTGGACACCGCGCCGCCGAAGGACCAGCCGGGGATCGCCGAATCGCTGAAGCTCGCGGGACGGAACCGTTACTGGCTGCTGCTCTTCGCGATCTTCATCGTGTTCAGCGTCGCGGAATCGCTCTACACCGGAGCGACGGCCTACTTCGCCCAGTACTTCCTGGGCAATGCCGGGTTCGCCGCGCTGATGTCGTTCCTGCTCTACATTCCGGCTTTGCTCGGAATGCTGTTCATGCAGCCGGTGTACCAGCGTTTCGGCAAGGTCGCGCCGATGATCGTCGGGGCCGCGATCTTCGTGGCGGGCTCGCTGGTCATCGCCATCGACCCGACGGACATGACCCTGGCCGTCACCGGCTCGATCCTTCGCGGCATCGGGCGGATCCCGATCTTCGGCGCGATCTGGGGCATGCTGCCCGACACCATCGAGTACGGCGAGTGGAAGAACGGCCGCCGGCTGGAAGGCGTGCTGTACAGCGCGGGCAGCATGGGCCAGAAGCTCGGCTACGGCCTGGGCGCGGCGGTGCTGGGCTGGGTCATGGGCGCGGCGGGCTACAACGGCTTGAACCGCACCCAGCCGGATTCGGCGCTGTCCGCGATCAACGCGTTGTTCGTTTATGTGCCGATGGCGTTGTTCGTGCTGTTGATCGTGCTGTTCTGGGCTTACCGGCTGGAGCGGATCTACCCGACAGTGGAGAAAGACCTGGCCGAACGGCGCGCGTCGGCCGGGGAACGCTCGCTTCCGCTCGGCGATTGAGGCGGGGTCGTCCCTGCCGCGCTCGGGCAGCCAGCGGTATCGCGTTCGACTGGGTTGTTCGCGACGCTGTGGTTGCTTCCCGGCGCGTGGAGGGGATCCAGTGACGGATTCTGGCGGGTGGCGGCGGTCGTCGCGGCCGCGTGCGCCGCTGGCGCGGCTGATCCTCCGGCCGCCGGACCGCGCCTGGTTCCGGTGAACGGCCGCGAGACGGCGTTTTCCGTGACTCCGGGCCGGTCGCGCGCCATTGCGCTCGGCGCGGGCGGCGGGACGGATTCTCCGGAATGGCGCGAGGTCGTCCCGGAACTCGCGGCCAGGACCGGATCCGAGGCAATCGCCTGCGACCGGACCGGGGCGGGCGAGAGCGACGAGGCGCCGGGTCCGTAGGGGGGCGGACAATTCCGCCGCCGGGCTGACGCGGTCGGGCGTGGCGGGAAACGTCGTCCTCGTGTCGCATTCACTGGCGGGCGAAGTCGCTTTCGCCCGGAGCCGTCTGCAATGGGCTGCGGGTGCGGTGGACGCCGATCTGCCGCAGTTCTTCACTCCGGAGGAGACCGCCAAGCCGGTGGCGTTGAACGAGGAACAAGCCGAAGAGTTCCAGAAGGCGCCGTCCACCCGGCAGACCCGTCAGCCGGCGACCTGGCCGTCCGGCATTCCGGCGGCCGTGATCGTGTCCGCCGGGACGCCGGTTCCGGCTCCCGAGGACGCGCGCTCGTGGCGGCAGGCGCAGCAAGACTTCGCGCACGCCGCGCCGAACCGGACCCTGGCCACCGCTGAGCACCGTTCCCGTGACGTCCCGCTGGATCGGCCGGACGCGGTCGTCGCGAACCTGCTGAAGCGCTGACCGCCGGAAAGCGAACGCGGGACCCCGCCGCGGTGCCGGGGTCCCGCGTTCTTCGCGCGAAAGTCAGTCTTTCTTCAGCGCGTTCTTGACTTTGCCCGCAGCGTCGCCGAGAGCGTCTTTCACGTTTTCGGCGGCTTCTTTGATCCCGGCCTTCGCCTGGTCGGCTTTGCCTTCGTTCTCCAGCTTCTCGTCGCCGGTCAGCGAACCGGCGGCCTCCTTGGCCTTGCCGCCGAAGTCGTCTGCCTTGGCACCGATCTTGTCACCCGTCGACATGGGTCTCCTCCTTCATTGGCGAACAACGAACGCGGAATGCGTCAGAGTGGACGACAACGCGGATCCCGAATCGTCATTCACCCGATGATGTGATTGTCGCCACTCGTTCGGGGAGTGAGCTTTGCGCGGCGGCCGGGTCGAACCGATGAACTGAACAACGGGAACCGACTGGAGGAGATTCGATGGCTTCGACGACTGACACGGCGGCCAAGTCCCAGGACGTGGAGAAGGTCAACGCCGGTCCGCTGACCAGTTCGCAGGGGACGACCACCGTCGCGGACGTGGTGGTGCAGAAGATCGCCGGGCTGGCGACGCGCGAGATCCCGGGCGTGCACGACCTCGGCGGCGGCGCGGCGCGGGCGTTTTCGGCGCTGCGCGAGCGGATCCCCGGCGCGACCGCGTCGGCCGGGCAGGGCGTCTCGGTCGAGGTAGGGGAGAAGCAGGCCGCGGTGGACCTGCAGATCGTGGTCGAGTACGGCGTCTCGATCGCGGACGTCGCGCGCTCGATCCGGCGGAACGTGATCAGCGCGGTGGAGGGGATGACCGGGCTGGAGGTGGTCGAGGTCAACATCAACGTGGGCGACCTGCACCTGCCGTCCGACGACGAGGAGGACGCGTCCGGCGACAGCGGCCGGGTGCAGTGAGCGCGGTCGCGGGGCCGGGCCGGATCGTCGCCGCGGTGCGGCTGCCGGTGACGGCGGGCGTGCGCGGCGGGCGGTCCGGCCCGGCCGCGGGGCTCGGGCCGGGCGACCGGGTGAGCGAGGCCGGTCGCGTCCGGCGGTGGCCGGGGGCGGCGGGTCCGCTCGCTGATCCCGCGAGTGTCGCGGCGGCCGGCGTGCGTGCCGGTCGCGTCCGGCCGGGCGCCGCGAGCCGGAGCGCTGCTGCGGCGCGGAAGCTGGATGTGCGCGGCGGGGACCGTCCGGCGGCCGAGGCGATCGTGTCCCGCGAGGGCGGGCGGGTGCGATGAACCCCCTGGACGAAGCCCGCCGGATCGCCGCCGCGGTGCGGGAGCTGCCGGAGGTGGCGGACGTGCACAGCGGCGAGTTCGGCCGGGTCGCGACGCTCGGGCCGGGCGGCCGGGCCGGCGGAGTGCGGGTGACCGAAGAGGACGTCACCGTCGGCGTGACGGTCCGGGCCCCGTTCTCGGCCGGTGCCGTGGCGGCCGCGGTGCGCGCGGCCGTCGCGTCGCCCGGCCGTCCGGTGCACGTGCTGATCGCCGACGTCGAAGTGCCGGCCGCGGTGGAAACCGCGCCGGAGAACCGGAAGGAGACGGTGTCGTGAACGCAACGGGATTGGGGCTGATCACCGGCCTCGCACTGGGCCTCGCCGCCGCGATCGGCGGGTTCGGGGCGTTCCTGCTGGTCCTCGTGCTGGGCGCGGTGGGGCTGCTCGTCGGCCGCCTGCTCGACGGCAAGCTCGATCTGTCGCAGCTCACCGGCCGCGATCGGGGCTGAGCCGTGGCTGTCGCAGCGGAGGAACGGGGAAGCCTCACTATCAGCGAACACGCCGTCGAGCGGCTGGCCGCCCACGCGGCGAGCGAGCTCGACCGGGTGGGCGGGGCCGCCGGGCGGACGCTCGGGATCATTCTCGGCGGAGAAGCGCTGGACCGGTCGGCGAAAACGTCCGCCCGGATCGGGGGCGGCGAGGTGGAGCTGGACGTGCGGATCTCGCTGGAGTACCCCGCCCCGGTCGGCGCGACCACCGAACGGGTTCGCGGCCACCTGCGCGGACGGGTCGAGGAATTGACCGGGATGCCGGTCCGCCGCGTCGGCATCACGGTGACGGCCTTGCACGCTGAGGCCGCCGGGCAGAGGAGGGTGGAGTGAAACGCCGAACCCGCCGGTCTTTTCCGGCGAGCTTGACCGCCGTCGTGCTGCTGGCCGTGTGCGTCCTGGCGGCCGTCGCGGCGATCCAGCGGCTGACCGGGCACCAGCCGTGGCTGGACTATCGGGCGGCCGCCACCGCCGTCCACAACGCGCGCTGGACGGACCTCGTCCCCGCGCTGGTCTCGGCCGCGGTAGCCCTCGTCGGGCTGGTGCTGCTGTGGGCGGCGCTCCTGCCGGGCAAGCGCCGGATCCTCCCGCTGACGGGCGACCCGGATTCCGGGGCCGACACCACGGGCTACCGGTCCGCGTTGCGCGCGGCCGCGGCGGACGTGGACGGCGTCGAGCAAGCCTGGCTCTCGACCGGTTCGCGCAAGGTCAAGGTACGGGTGAAAACCGCGCGCACGCGGACGGACGGCCTGGCCGCCGCGGTCCGCGCGGCCGTCGAGTCCCGGCTGGACCACATCGCACCGGCCCGGCGGCCCGCGGTGTCGGTGCGAGTCCGTGCCGAGAGGGAGGCTTCATGAACCGCCCGGCCACGCTCAACCGCTTCTTGCTCGCGGTGATCGGCCTGGTGCTGCTCGCCGCGGGCGGTTTCGGTCTGGCCACCCATTTCCGCGTGCTCAGGCTCCTCGATCCCGAGGCGCCGCTCGTACCGGGGACAGCGGAGCCGCCCAGCTGGGTGTTCTACGCGATCGCCGCGGCGGCGGTAGTGGTGGGACTGCTCGCGCTGCGCTGGCTGCTGGCCCAGCTCGCGCACCGGCCGCGCACGGGAGTGTGGCGGTTCGAAACCGATCCCGCCTACGGACGCACCGAGTTGCGCGCAGACGACGCGGTGGCCCCCTTCACCGAGGAACTGCGCGGGTATCCCGGAGTGCACAAGGCGAGCGCGTCGCTCGCCGGAACCCGGGAGACGCCGTCTCTGGCGCTGATCCTCACGTGCGAGCAGGACGCGGACCTGGGCGAGATCCGCGGCCGCGTCGCCGGGGAAAGCCTGCCGCGGCTTGAGGAAGCGCTGGAACTGGAGGACATTCCGGTCTCGATCGAGTTCCGGTTCACCAGCCGGGCGCCCTCGCGCGTGGGGTGACGGTCGGCGAGGTGCGGACCCCGTGCACGCAGTCAGCGCGGAGCAAGCACCACGACCGGAATCTCGCGCTCCGTCCAGTCCTGGTACTTCGCGAAATCCGCGTACAGTTCGACCAGGCGCGGCCAGAGTTCGCGCCGCTCCTCCGCGGGCGCGACCCTTGCCGTGACCGGAACACCGCGGCGGCCCTTGAGATGCACGCGGGTCTCCGGCTCCGCGCGCAGATTGAAGTACCACTGCGGATGCTTCGGCAGCCCGCCCTGGGAGGCGACGACGACCAGGTCGTCGCCGGAACGCAGGTACAGCAGCGGAGTGGTGAACAGCTGTCCGGACTTGCGGCCGCGGTGGTCGAGCAGCAGGGTCGGCACGGGCTTGCGGAAGCCCGCCCCGACCCGCCACGTGTGGCCGACCCGGCCGTTGGTCAGGGTGAAGACCTTGACCTGGACGCGGGCCACGCATTTCATGAGCGCCGCCGTCACCGGCGAGTCCAGGCCTTTCGGCGCCTGTGCGGGAAGGGAAAAGCGTCCCATCGTGGCCTCCTGGCGGGGCGGGCGCGTCAGCGGGCAGGCGATTGCGGGTACCGCGCGGCGGTCGATCCGGCGAGCGGCATCGGGTCGAGTCCGAGCTTGCGGTGGTCCCAGGACCGGACCCGCTCCACGTCGACGCGGATCGCGACCCGTTTGCGGAGCATGAATTCCACCATCGGCTTCGCCTCGTCGGTGTACTCGCCGTGGTATCGCCGCCAGACGTCGACCCCGACGGCCCAGAGCGCGTCCGGATCGTCGACGACCTCGGCGCGCCCTTCGAGCGAGACGCCGCGCAGGACGTCGTAGGTCAGGCCGTCCTCGATCAGCACGGTGACGCGCGGGTCGCGGCGGAGGTTGACTGCTTTCTGCGCCTTGGCTTTCGTTTCGAACCACAGCACGCCGTCGATGACCGCGTACCACATCGCGACCGCGTGCGGATGTCCGCCGGGGCCGAGCGACACCAGCGTCGCGGTGCGCTGCGCGTCGAGGTAAGCCGACACCTCCCCGGGGGTCATCTCGATCTGTGCTCGCTGGCTGGTTCCCATCGGTTCCTCACTTCCTGCGGCGGGCCCCGGGCGGGCCGGCGAGCATCGAGGTCACGACGTCGACGAGGTCGTCGACGATCTGGCCGTCGGTCCAGCCCGCCTCGTCCGCGCTGTGCAGGCGGCGGGTGCGGCCGACGTCGCCGAGGACGTTCAGCGTCACGGTCATCGCTTGGGACAGCCGGAAATCGAGCGTCCGGCGGGGGACGCCCGGGCTCAGCCGGTCCAGCTGATCGACGAACGCGGCGTTGCGCTCGAAGAACGATTCGGCGACCGCGTCCAGCCCGTCGCCGCCGGTCGCCAGCAACCGGCCGACCAGCCGGATCCAGCATTCGCCGCCCGATTCGAGCACCGCGACCACCGGCCGCACGAACGCGCGGGCCAAATCCCGTGCGGCGACGTCTTTTCCCGGGGATTCCCGCAGCACCGCGTTCCGTTCGCCGGTCACCTGGTCGAGCCGGCTGCGCAGGACCGCGTCGAGCAGTCCTTCCTTGGAACCGAAGTGATAGTGGATCGCCGCGACATTCGTCCGCGCCGCCTGCATCACGGTCCGCAGTGACACCGCGCCGACGCCGTGCTCGGCGAAAAGCCGTTCCGCGGCGGCGATCAGGCGCTGTTCGGTCGCCTCCCCGCGAGCGGGGATCCGCGCGGCTTCGGTGCCCATGGCGCGGACTCTATCAGCCGTTTCAATCAGGTGATAGAGGTTGCCGCGGCGGTCGTACGGCGCGGCCAGCCGGGCGAGCACCGCGCCCGCGGCGTCGATCGCCTGCTCGTCGAGGTCTTCGGCCAGCTCGCGCGGCCCGGCGGCGAGGACCTGCTCGCGCTTCTCGTGCCGTCGACAGCCCGCGCCGCTCGACATGCGGCGGTCTTCCGAGACGGCCCGTCCGCGGGTGAGGTAACCGGCGCTGGCCAGGCTGTTGACCAGCTGGGTGACCGCCGCTCCAGTCGTTTCCACGAAGTTCGAAGGGAGCGGCGTCCTCTAACGCGCATTGTCGTTGTTCATAGACTGGCGGCGTGGAAGACATCGAGGCGATCGCCGTCCTGCAGGATCCGGTCCGGCGGCGGCTGTATGACTACGTGGTTTCCCAGGACCACGACGTGAGCCGGAACGAGGCGGCCGAGGGGGCCGGGATCCAGCGCACGCTCGCCGCTTTCCACCTCGACAAACTCGTGGACGCCGGGCTGCTGGACACGGAAAGCAAACGGCTGAGCGGACGTTCGGGCCCGGGCGCCGGACGTCCGGCGAAGCTCTACCGCCGGTCCGGAGCCGAACGCCAGTTCTCCGTCCCGGCGCGCGACTACCGCACCGCCGCCGACCTGCTGGCCGAGGTCGCCGAGGTCGCGCGTCTCGACGCCGAACTGCAGGCCGCCGCCCGTCGTGAGGGCCGCGCTGCCGCCGGTTCGGTCGAAGACATCGCCGCCGCGAAAGAACTGCTGGCCGCGCGGGGGTACGAACCCCGCGAGGACGGCGACCTCCTGCGCCTCGTCAACTGTCCGTTCCACGTTCTCTCGCAACGGCATCCGGGGCTGGTGTGCGGCATGAACCTGGCACTGCTGGAGGGACTGCTCGACGACGCCGAAGGCCTGCGCGCCCGGATGGATCCACGCCCCGGACTGTGCTGTGTCGTCGTCGGGCCTTCTAAAAATAATGAGAGTTGACATAGAAGGCCCGGCGATGGTGAGGTGAGGGAGTGACCGAACACCACCTCGCCCAGCTCAACGTGGGCATCACGAGATATCCCCTCGACGACCCCCGGATGCACGGCTTCACGTCGATGCTCGACACGCTGAACGAGGTCGCCGACAACGCGCCCGGTTTCGTCTGGCGCCTGATCGGGGACGGCGGCAACGACGCGACCGAGATCCGCACGCCCCTCGGCGACGACGTCATCGTCAACATGTCGGTCTGGGAAAGCCGCGACGCGCTCTGGGACTACGTCTACCGCAGCGGCCATCTGGACATGCTGCGCCGCCGGTCGGACTGGTTCGAGCTGCCGAAGGCGACGTTCCAGGTGCTGTGGTGGATTCCCGCCGGGCACATCCCGACCGTCGAGGAGGCCGTCGAGCGGCTGGAACTGCTGCGGGAAAAGGGGTCCTCGCCGAGCGCGTTCGGTTTCCGCGACAGCTATCTGCCCGAAGGCGCCGCCTCCGCGCCGTGACGGTTTCCGCGACACGTCCGGTGGGTCGCCGGGACCGGCCCGCGGGATGGCTAGGGTGTCCGGCGTGGCGAACATGTCCCGTTGGTCGGATGAGAATGGCGGCTTGGACTTCGGTCTGCTGGTGCTGCGGCTGATGCTGTCGGTCGCGATGGGGGCGCACGGGCTCACGCAGGTCTTCGGCCTGTTCGGCGGCGCGGGCATGGCGCACTTCGAGAACCTGCTGCGCGGCTACGGGTTCAGTCACAACATCGAGTTCCTGACCTGGCTGACCGGCGTCACCGAGGTCGCCGGCGCGGTCCTGCTGGCGCTGGGCCTGCTGGCCCCGCTCGCCGCGGCCGGCCTGCTGGGCGTGGCCATCAGCGCGGTCCGGGTGAAGTGGTCGGGCGGCCTGTTCGGCGGCAGCGGCCCGGGGTTCGAACTGGAACTGACGCTCGCGGCGATGGCGCTGGCTCTGCTGCTGACCGGCCCGGGGTGGTACGCCTTGGACCGGCATACGGCATGGCGGCAGAAACCGCTGGGCTTCGCGGTGGGCGGGCTGTTCCTGTCGGTGTGCGCGGCGATCGGGGTGGGTTCGCTGTTCTGATCGCTGGGTGGCCTCTGCCGGCCGGTCCGGCGCGCGATGCCGAAGTCCGTGAGGGCCACCCTGAGCGAATCCGATTCCCTCAGGGTGGCCCTCACGGACGTCTGCGGGCCGTCGCCGCACTTTCCGGTTCCCGGCGGCATGGCGCCTTTCCGCCGGGGAACTCAGGGTCTTGCCGGCCGTTCAATGAAGGCTGGCTGTTCGGAGGGCGGAAGACCGATCCCGTCCACCGCGTAGCGCTCCCGGCTCCCCGGTGCTATGTTCCTCCCAACCGCTTGCAAACCGCAATCACTTGGGAGGTCCGCCGTGCCGGACACCACCTGTCACATGTCGATGTCGCTGGACGGTTTCGTCGCCGGGCCGGCGCAGAGCCGGGAAGATCCGCTCGGCAAGCGGGGGCAGGAGCTGCACGGGTGGCACATCGGCGACCCCCGCGCCACCGACGCCGACAAGGCCGCGAATGAATGGCTGATGCGGCCGAGGGGCGCGTATGTGATGGGGCGGAACATGTTCGGCCCCGTTCGCGGCGACTGGGACGAGGACTGGTCGGGCTGGTGGGGCGCCGAACCGCCGTATCACGCGCCGGTTTTCGTGTTGACTCATCATGCTCACGAGCCGATCGAGATGGCGGGCGGGACGACGTTCTACTTCGTCACCGACGGGTTCGACGCCGCCTACGCGGCCGCGTGCGAGGCCGCGGGGGACAAGGGCGTCGACATCGCCGGCGGAGCGTCGACGGTCCGGCAGGCGCTGCTCGCCGGGGTGATCGACGAGTTCACGCTCGACATCGCGCCCGTTCTGCTCGGGTCGGGCGAGAGCATGTTCGACGGGGTGGAGTCCTTCGGTTTCGAGCCCGTCGAGGTGCTGCATTCGCCGCTCACCACCCACATCCGCTATCGCCGCGTCGGCGCGAGCTGATCAGGCACCGCCAGCGTTGCGGCGAGCAACGGACGCGAGCACCTCGCCTGCCGCGTACGGAATGTCTTCGTATCGGTGCCCGAGCAGGTGCTCGGTGACGAGCCGCGCACCGTCGAAGTCGTTGAACAGTACGCTGGGCGCGTCGTCCGGTGCTGCCCATTCGCAGGAACACGCCCGGCGTTTCGGCCGACAGCCGGGGCTTTCCGCCGGTGGTGACGAAAATCCCGCGCGGACGCAGTTCGGAGAACGCCTCGCCGTATTCGTCGGCGGGGCCCGGGCGGCAAATCGGTATTGCCGAGCAGAATGAGCAGTCCCCGGCGGCGTTCCTCCGCATCGAGGCAGCGCGGACATCTCGCCGAAGAAGGCGTTCGCGGTGTCCGGCGCCTGCGAGCGGGCCACATTGGACCGTCCGCCGCTCAACGCGCCGGTGAGCGGGTTCCGCCGGCAGCCGAGCGCGGACTTTCTGCCGGCCGAAGGCGAGGCCGGTCAGCCGCCATGCCTCGGCTGCGCCTGGAGCGGTTCGAGCACGTCGTCGACGCTGGCCTGCGATCGCGTCCGCTGGAGCCGCTTCACGCCGGCCGGAGGCCGTCCCGCCCACAGCACCGCCTGCGGCGCGTGACCAAGCGTGACGCGGTCCGCGAGCGTTTCGCGCAACCGTCGGCTGGCCCGGCTCACCCAGCCGGACGAGAGTTCGTGCACGGTGGCGGTCAGCAGCACCGAACTCAGCGCCTCTCCCGCGCGCAGCCAGGCGAGGTGATCGTCGCCGGGCGTGCTGAGCACCATCAGCGAAGCGCCGTCGCTTCGCGGTTCAGCTTCGCCTCGGGGGAACCGGTTTCCCGCCGCTCCCGCAGCGGCGCTGACGAGAACACCCTGCGCAGCGGCGAGGGATGTGCTTCGCACGTACGCCTCTTCGCGACGCATCTGGGCGGGAACCCTCGCGCCTTCGCCGATTGCGGTCATGAGGTATCTGCGGACTGCGCGGTCTTCCACTGGATGCAATACCGCGCCTTCGCGGGCGGCTGCCTGCGAAAGCCGGTCAAGGCAGTCCGACGGCACAGGCCGTCCGCCGTACGGCCGCAAGTCCTCTCGGCGCCGGGCGATCGACCTCGCCAGGACAACCTCTCCGGGAAGCGGTTCGCCCGGCCGCGGTGTCACGACGGCCAGGTGGTCCGGCTCCGGCGGGCACGGCAGCCGGTCCACCGCGCAGGTCCAGCCGAGATCGGCGAAGGCGATCCGGAGGTGGTGCAGGGCCGTGCCGCTGGCGAGCGTCTGCCCTCGCCCGGCGGGGTCGTCGGCGGCTCGGCAGCGGGCCGGATCCGCGTACAGGTGGAGAGTGCGGTAGCCGATGCGCCAGTGCCAGAACGGGGCGTCTGAGGCTCCCGGCGCGAGGAGAGCCGCGGCGACCGCTGCCTCGACGGCGGCGGGGCTGGGAACCCGCGAATTCGGCCGTGAATTCGGCATTGTTGCTTCCCAATCGAGTTGGGGGAGTGCATTCGGTCGGTGCCAGCTTCCATGGTGCGCTCCCGCGATGGCCCGCGATAGGGGCCGAGGTTCATCAATTCGGAGCGATTCGCGGCGGCGATCGGCGAAGCTCGCGGTACGCGCATTCGGGACGTCACGGCGCTTATCCGTGATCGCGGCTGAATCTCTCTGTCTCACTGCGGCCGGGCCGATCAGCGCGCGAGACCCCGGTCCCCTGCGATGTGACACTCCATGCGAACACATGTTCGACTCGCGTCCCGGGGTGCCGGGAACCGCGGGCGGCCGGGGAAGCGAGCAGGTGAGCCTGAGGTGAGCGAGTGGCCGTCGACCGTGCGGAAAGTGGATCCGCCGATGCCGGTGTGGGCGGGCGTGCGCAAGCTGCTCGTGCTGGGCACGGAGATCCGCGCGACCGTGCCGGCTGCGGATCGAGACCGAGCACCCGGGGCTGCTGTTCGAATGGGCGCGCCGCTCGGCTGGGTGACCTACCAGCTCGTCACCGGCGACGAGCAATGGTCGCGGCCGGTCAGCCACTGCGTGCCCGCCCACCTGCTCCGCCGCCGGGGGCCCGCGCGGCGCCACCAGTACGGCGGCTACCGGCCCCCGGACCCGCGGAGGACCGCGCCCGGGTAGTAATTTCCTTTGCGAGCGAGGGGAGCGGACGACAGTGGCACGTCTTCATGTCGGCTGCGCGATGTGGACGCACAAGGCGTGGCCGGGGCGGTTCCTGCCGCAGTCGCTGCCGGCCACGGAACGACTGCGGGCCTACGCGGGCTGGTGCAACGCGGTCGAAGGCAACACCACCTTCTACGCGACCCCGGCCCGGAGCACCGTCGAGACGTGGGCGCGGCAGACCGGTCCCGACTTCCGGTTCGTGGTCAAAGTGCCCAAGACCGTGACGCACGAGCGGCGGTTCGCCGGGGTCGAGACCGAGATGCGGGCGTTCCTGGACGCGCTCGAACCGCTCGGCGAGCGGGCCGTGCTGTGGACCCAGGTGCCCGGTTCGTTCGGCCCTTCGGACGTCGGCGTGCTCGGCCGCTTCCTGCGCCGTCTCCCCGCCGGCCTGCGGCGCGCGGTGGAGGTGCGGCACCCCGAGTTCTTCGGCGACGCCAGCGCGGCGGCGCTGCTGGAAGGGACGCTCGCGACCGCGGACGCGGAGTGGGTGCCCTTCGACACCACGGTCTTTTTCCGGCGCCCGCCGACCAGCGAGGCCGAGCAGGACGCCTGGGCGAAGAAACCGCGGCTGCCGCGCCGGACGCGAGCGCTGACCGACCGGCCGGTCGTCCGCTACCTGGGCCGGGACTCGGTGGAGGAGACTGTCGAGGGATGGCGGCCGTGGGCCGGGGTGGTCGCGGGCTGGCTGCGCGAAGGCCGCTCGCCGACGGTTTTCCTGCACACTCCCGACAACGGCGAAGCACCGGCGCTCGCCCGCCGGTTCCATGACGACGTGCGCGCGCTGGTGCCCGGCCTGGACGCGCTGCCCGAACCGGAGCCGGTGGAGCCCGCGACGCTGTTCTGAGCGCCGATGCCAGAAACTCGAGGCGACGCCACGACTGGCCGAGGCCAGCCGGTGGCGAGACGTTCGTGAGGGGAGCCCTGAGGGAATCGGATTCCCTCAGAGGGTGTTTCGAAACCCGCGTGGTCAGTCGCTGAATCCGTGTGTTACGCGGAAGCTTGCACACAACCGCCCAGCGAACGGCGCGCCACGCCGATATCACAGTCAACGCCCGACCACGCCACCGGGTTTCGAAACACTCCCTCAGGGTTCCCCTCACGAACTGCGGCGTTCCGGCCCGGACCATGCCAGGGTCAAGACCCGTTCCACGGCCGGATCCCGTTGTCCCGCACGGGTCGCCGCGACGACGGTCAGGGCCAGGTTGCCGCCGGAGTCCTCTGGGTGCAACGTCCGGAACACCACCCCGGGCAGCGCCCCGGCGGGCACCTGTTCGGGCACCAGGCACACGCAGGTCCCCGCCGCGACATGGCTGATCAAGCCGGGAAGACTGTCCGCGCGGGCTCCGTCGCGCGGGGCGAAACCGGCGGCGCGGCAGGCGGCGGCGACCTGTTCGGCGAGCCCGGCCAGCGCGGTCAGCGAGGGCAGCGAGAAGTTCTCGCCGGCGAGGTCGGCCAGGCGCAGGGTCGCGCGCCCGGCGAGCGGATGTCCGGCGGGCAGCGCGACGGCGAGCCGTTCGGTCGCCACTGTGCGCAGGTCGAGTCCGTCGGGGTCGGCGAGCGGGCCGCGCACGAAGGCGAGGTCGAGCCTGCCGGAACGGACCATCGACGCCAGCTCGGCCGAGGTGTTCTGGTGCAGGTGCAGGCGCAGCCCGGGAAAACGGTCCCGGGTCAGCCGGAGCACCCGCGGCAGGAACGTGTAGGAGATGCCGCTGATGAAACCGAGGTGCAGTTCGCCCTCGGTGCCGCTCGCGATCCGCTGTGCGCGGCCGACGGCGGCCTGCTGCGCTTCGAGCAGGTGCCGGGCGTCGCGGGCGAACGCGGAGCCGGCCGCGGTCAGCCGTACGGCGCGGGTGCTTCGGTCCAGCAGTCGCACGCCGAGGCCGCGTTCGAGGCGCTGGATCGCCTGGCTCAGCGGCGGCTGGCTCATCGAAAGCCGGGCGGCGGCCCGGCCGAAGTGCTCCTCCTCGGCGAGCACGACGAACTGCTCCAGCAGGCGAGTCGTCAGATCCATATCCCTCAGCATATGGATAGCGGGCCAAGAAGTATTGGCGATAGATGAATGACCTCGTCTTGACTGGGCGCGGCTGCCGAGGAAAACAGGGAGGTGCGGGCGATGTCGCCTGGCGAGGTGGACGACGGGAAGCCGCGAGGCCCGCTGACCGGAGTGCGGGTCGTCGAGCTGGCCACCGTGATCATGGGCCCGTACGCGGGCGCGCAGCTGGCCGACCTCGGCGCGGACGTCGTGAAGGTCGAGGCTCCGGGCGGGGATCCGACCCGGCATTTCGAGCCGCGCCGGCATTCCGGGATGGCGGGCGCGGCGCTGAACTTCAACCGCAACAAGCGCAGCGTGTGCCTCGACCTGAAGACCGGACCCGGACGGGACGCGCTGCTGGCGTTGCTGGGCACGGCGGACGCGTTCATCACCAACATCCGGCCGGGCGCGCTGGGCAGGCTCGGGCTGGCCTACGCCGACCTGGCGGCCGGGCACCCCGGGCTCGTCTACGTGAACGCGCAGGGTTTCCGCAGCGATTCCGCGCTCGGCGACAACGCCGCCTACGACGACATCCTCCAGGCCGCCTCCG
This sequence comes from Amycolatopsis rubida, assembly GCF_900115345.1. Classification (GTDB taxonomy): domain Bacteria; phylum Actinomycetota; class Actinomycetes; order Mycobacteriales; family Pseudonocardiaceae; genus Amycolatopsis; species Amycolatopsis rubida. Next base: position 184,547 of record NZ_FOWC01000006.1, read on the forward strand.
GGCTGGTCTGGCTGAACGAGCAGGTCACCGGCGAGGCCTGCTACGTGCCGACAGTGCTGGCGGACAAGGTGTGCGGGCTGTTCATCGTCCAGTCCGTGCTGGCCGCGCTGCGCCATCGCGACCAGACCGGCGAGGGCCAGCACGTCGAGGTCCCGATGGCCGACACCATGATCGCGTTCAACCTCGTGGAGCACCTCGCCGGAGCCTCGCTGGACCCGACCGAGGAACCCGGCTACGGCTACCCGCGCGTCCTGAGCAAACAGCGCCGGGCGTGCCGCACGGCGGACGGGTGGATGTGCATCCTGCCGTACAACGACCGCAACTGGCGCGATTTCTTCGCCCACGCGGGCCGTCCCGAGCTTTTCGCCGACTCGCGCTTCGCGACCATGCCGGCCCGCGTGGCCCACGCCGACGAGCTGTACGGCCAGGTCCGCGAGCTCACCCCGCAGTTCACTTCCGCCCAGTGGCAGGAGTTCTGCGACCGCGTCAGCATCCCCGCGCATCCCGTGTACAGCCTCCAGGAAGCGGCCGAGAGCGACTACGCCCGGCAAGGCGGTCTCGTCTGGGCTGTCGAGCATCCCACCGAGGGCGCCTGCCGCCTCGTGGCCCCGCCGGTCCGCTATTCCCGCACGCCGCCGGGGATCTACCGGCAGTTCCCGCCGGTCGGCGCGGATACCGCCGAGGTGCTGGCGGAAGCGGGTTTCGACCCGGCCCGGCTCGGCTGAACCGAGTTCGTCCCACGACAACGCCGTCGTCCCGAGGAGAACCTATGCCCGCATCCGAACCCCTCGTCCCGCGCTCAGGAAGGGCGTGGACCGTCACCGCTCTCGTGCTGCTGTTCCTGCTGATCAACTACGCGGACAAGACAGTCGTCGGCCTCGCCGCCGAGCCGATCATGAACGACCTCGGCCTCGGCGAGCAGCAGTACGCCTTCGTCCAGTCCGGTTTCTATTTCCTGTTCAGCGTTTCCGGCGTCGTCGTCGGGTTCGCCGCCGCGAAACGCCGCACGAGCAGGGTCATGGTCGTGCTCGCCCTGATCTGGGGACTGACCGCGCTGCCCATGGCGGCCGGGCTCGGCTTCGGCGCCTTGGTCGCGTCGCGGATCGCGCTCGGCGCGGCGGAAGGGCCTGCGGTGCCCGCGGCGACGCACACCGTCTACGGCTGGTTTCCCACGCGCGACCGCGCGCTGCCCAACGCGTTGGTCCACATTGGACCGACGCTCGGCGTCGTGGCGAGCGCGCCGCTGCTCAGCTGGATCATCGCGGACTTCGGCTACCGGACCGCGTTCGGCGTGCTGTTCGCGCTTTCCGTGCTGTGGGCCGCGGCGTGGCTGTTGTTCGCGAACGACGGCCCTTACGCCACATCCGCCACACCAGCTGGCGTGAGTCGCGAACCGGTGCCGTACCGGGTGTTCTTCCGGTCGGGAACCGTGCTCGGCGCGATCCTCACCGGTTTCGTCGCCTTCTGGGCGACCACCACCGCGTTGGGCTTCCTGCCCCGTTACCTGTCCGCCGGGCTGGGGATCGGGCATCAGCAGGCAGGCACTCTCTCCGCGTTGCCGTCCTTGTTCGCGACCGTCGTGATCCTGGTGATGGGTGCGGTTTCCACGCGGTTCCGGCGCGGGGGAGCGGGCAGCCGCCGCGCGTACTGCCTGCCCGGGATGGCGCTGCTCGCGATTTCCGGTGCCGCGATGATTCTCTTCCCGCACACGGAAAAGGTCACCGCGATCGTGCTGATCACGATCGCGTTCGGGCTGCCGAGCGCGTTCTATCCGATGGTGTGGCTGCTCATCGGAGAGCTGGTTCCGCCGGAACGCCGCCTCGCCGTGACCGCCGCGACGACCGCTGTCGCCACTTCCGCCGGAGTGTTCGCGCCATTGGCGATGGGCGGCTTCCTCACCGCGGAAAACGGTTATGCGGCGGGGTTCGGGGTATGCGGCGCGTTGTTGCTGGCGGGCGCCGTCGCGGGTGCAGTGCTGATCAATCCGGAACGAGACCAGCGGCGGCTGCCCGCGCGCTCGCTGGAAAGCGTCAGTGCCGCATGAGGCGTGCCGACGAAGACGGAATCGCCGCCCTTGTCCTCGACTCGCCGCACAACCGCAACGCTCTGTCGGTCCGGCTGGCCGGCGAACTCACTGCGCAGCTGAGCCGCGCCGCCGAGGATCCGGCCGTCCGCGCGGTGCTGCTCACGCACACCGGCGAGACGTTCTGCTCGGGCATCGACCTGGCTGAAGCCCGGACGGGCACGGGGCTCACCGCCGAGCAGCTGACGAACCTGCTGCGCATGGTGGTCGAGATGCCGAAACCCGTGGTCGCTCGCGTGACCGGGCACGCCAGGGCGGGCGGGCTCGGGCTGCTCGGCGCGTGCGACATCGTCGCGGCGAGCCCGGCCGCGAGCTTCGCGTTCACCGAGGTGCGCATCGGGCTCGCCCCGGCCATCCTGTCGACCACGGTGCTCCCGCGCGTGGATTCGCGGGCCGCCTCTCGCTACTACCTGACCGGAGAACGCTTCGACGCCGCCGAAGCGGCCCGTATCGGCCTCGTCACGCTCGCCGCGGACGACGTCGACGAGGCGCTCGAACCAGTGCTCGCCGGACTGCGCTCCGCCGCGCCCGGGGCACTCGCCGCCGCCAAGCACCTGACCACGACAGCCGCGCGACAGTTCTTCGGCACCCACGCGAGCGAGCTGACCGCGCTCGCCGAGCGGCTCGGCGACGGCGCCGAGGCACGGGAAGGGATCGCGTCCTTTCTCGAACGCCGAAGCCCGGTCTGGACGGCAACCCGTTTCACCATCAGGAAGGAGTCGCGATGACTTCCACCCCCGGTCTCGACATCCGCGTCGAAGACCAGATCGGCTGGATCGTCCTGGACCGGCCGCGGCGGAAGAACGCCTTCACCGGCGAAATGCTGCGTGCCTGGGCCGAGGCGTACCGAAGTTTCCAAGCGGACGACCAGGTCCGCGCCGTGGTCGTCACCGGCACTGGCGACGCTTTCTGCGCGGGAGCCGATCTCGGCGATCTCGGCCGGTCCCGCACCCCGCTGGGCAGCAGGCGGCTGATGACCGAGCACGTGCACCCGGTCGCGATGGCCGCGGAAGACCTCGCCAAACCGCTGATCGCCGCTGTCAACGGAGCGGCGGTCGGCGCGGGCATGGACATGGCCCTGATGTGCGATTACCGGATCGCCTCCGAGCGGGCCCGGTTTTCGGAGGGGTACGTGCGGGTCGGTCTCGTCCCCGGCGACGGCGGCTGCCATTACCTGCCGCGGATCATCGGCCGGTCGCGAGCGCTGCGGCTGCTGTGGACCGGCGAGTTCGTCGACGCGGACCAGGCGCTGGCCTGGGGGCTGGCGGACGAGACCTGCCCGCACGACCGGCTGGCCGCGCGGGCCCGGGACTTCGCCGGGACACTGGCGGCGCGGCCGCCGGTCGCGGTCGAGCTGATCAAACGCGCGGTCCGGGCGGGCGAACACGCGGATCTGCGGACTTCGCTGGACCTGATCGCCTCGCACCAGGCCGTCGTCCAGTCGACCGCCGACTCCGCCGAAGCGCTCGCTGCGTTCGCCGGCGACCGGCCTGCGCGCTACACCGGGGAGTGAGCCAGATGACCGAAGATCTCCGCCGCCGGGTGCGGGACTTCCTCGCCGCCCGTCCGTTCACGCCGCGCTGCGATTCCTGGGCGGGCTCGTACGACCTGGGCTTCAGCCGCGAACTCGGCGAAGCCGGGCTGCTGGCCGTCTCCTGGCCGGAACGTCTCGGCGGCGGTGGCGGCACGGCTGTCGACCGGCTGGCCGTCACCGAGGAACTGCTGCGCGCCGGTGCTCCGCTGGCCGCGCACTGGGTGGGGGAACGGCAGATCGGCCCGGCTCTGCTCCGGCACGGCAGTCCGGAGCTGCGGGAGGAGTTCTGCCCGCCGCTGGCGCGCGCGGAGTGCACCTTCGCGCTCGGGATGAGCGAACCGGACGCCGGTTCCGACCTCGCTTCGCTGCGCACGTCCGCCGTCCGGGACGGAGACGGCTGGCGCGTCACCGGGCGCAAGATCTGGACCAGCGGCGCCCACCGGGCAAGCCACCTGTACGTCCTGGCCCGCACCTCCCGCGAAGCCGACCGGCACGACGGGTTGACGGAGTTCGTCGTCGCACTGGACTCCCCGGGGATCACCGTCACGCCGATCCTGGATGTGCGGGGCGAACACCACTTCAACGAGGTCGGTTTGGACGAGGTGGCTGTTCCGGACCGGTGGGTGATCGGCCGCGCCGGCGAGGGCTGGCGCCAGGTCGTCGGCCAGCTCGCCTTCGAACGGGGCGGCCCGGAGCGGTTCCTCTCGACATATCCGCTGTTGTCGGCTGTGCTCGACGCGGGGCTGGCGGACGGCATCGCGCGGAGCGGGCTGCGTGCGCTGGCGGCGCGGTTGCAGATCCTGCGCGCCTGGGTGCTGGAAACCGCGCGAGTGCTCGACGCCGGCGGTTCCCCGGTCGTGCCCGCCGCGACGAGCAAATACCTCGGCCACCAGTTCGAGCTGAGCGTCATCGAGTGGGCGCGGCCGCTCATGCCGCGCGCCGCGCCCGAGGTTCGCGCGCTCTACGACCAAGCCCTGGCCGCCGCACCCGCTTCCGGCCTGCGGGGCGGCGCGGCTCCCGTCATGCTGTCGATGATCGCCAAGGACAACCGATGACCACGCATTCTCTGGAAACCGACCTCGACGTCTCGGTCACCGAGGCGATCGCGGACTGGGACCGGCCCGGCGACCTCCGCGAGCACTGGCGGATCGCGACCGGGCTCGGCTGGACCGCCATCCTGGACGACTTCTCCGGCCGGCGGGAACTCCTCGACGCGGCGTGCGGCGCGGTCACCGCCCTAGCCCGCGGCGGGATCGCGCTCCCGCTCCGCCAGACGCTCGTGGCCCGCGCCGCGGCCGAGACCCCACTGTCCACAGAGGACGCCATTGCCGTGCATCCCGCCGCGCGAGGAATCTGGGCTCCGATCGCGGACGTCCTCGTCGGCGCGGACGGCAGGGTCACGACCGGTGCGCCCGCCGAGGCCGGGCGAGATCTCGCGGACCGGCCGTATTCTGTCTCGCCGTCGTCTCCGGAGATTCCTTTGCGGCTCACCGGGCTGGCCGAAATCCTTCGCTGCCAGGAAATGCTGGGCGCGGCCCAAGGAGCGTCCGCCGAAGCCCGCCGGTACGTCACCGAACGCGTGCAGTTCGGCAAGCCGCTGGCCGCCATTCCCGCGGTGCGGACCACGCTGGGACAGCTGAAAGTCGATGTCCGGCAACTGGAAACGGTCACGCACGAGGCCAGGCTCCGGTTGTTCGGCGACGACGGCGCGCTCGCCTTCGCGCTGGCCACCGCCCGCGAGGTCGCTGCGGAGGTCGCCCCGAGGATCGCGCAAACCGCGCACCAGCTGCACGGCGCGATGGGCATCACCTACGAGGCCGCACTGCATTGGCGAACCGAACTGCTGTGGGCGGACTGCGACGAAGGCGCGCGGTGGGGCGACGACGGGATCGCCGCCATACCGGTGGACGAAACCGCGCTCTGGTCGCTGACCGCTCCGGGAGACCGCGGCAAGCGTGATGAGCGAACCTGATCGCGAACAACGGCGGTTCGAGCGCGACCAGGACGGTTTTCCTGGTCCGCTCGGCCCAATTCTTCGCGAAACGGCTTTCGGTTGTCTCCCTTCGTGGTGAACTCGAGCCCGGTATTCACGGGCGAAGGGGATGAGTCGTGCTGGTGCGTTCCAGATCGTTGCCGGGTTCGAGTGTGCTCGCGGCCGGTGCGCTGGCGCAGCCGTCGTGCCGGTCCCGTGCGGCGAAGCGAGCCTGACCACCGCTGCCGCCACCGCCAACGCTCATCCGGGCAGCTCGATCGACCTGACGGAAGACTGTACCTATCAGCTCACCGCGGCATTGCCCGCGATCACCGCCGCAACGACCGTCAACGGCTATCACGCCATTCTCGCTCGCACGCAGACGACTGCCCCATTCCGCATCCTGCGCGGCGACGCGGCCGGGGTCGGCGAGCTGGTCGGGAGCCTGCCGCGGGTCGGCGCGGCAGAAGACGTCGCACCGGGACGCTTTTTCTCGCAGCCCGAGTGCTTTCGTGCGTTCGGCGATCTGCTTGATCAGCCACCGGCCGCGGCCGGTGTTCCGCCGCGAGCCGGGTTCGTCTCCGGCGACGTCGCCGCGTCCGGCGGGTGAGGACAGCTGATCGACTGGTCGGGCACTGCCAGGAACCTTGCGGTGGACTGGGACGTCCGGCCGGTCCGCAGCACGGACGCGACCTGGCGGGCGTGCAGTCCCGCGTCGGCAGGCAGTCATACGACGTGACAACGCAAGAGGCTTGGGGCCCGCCGAAATCTCCTGAGCTGACCTGGGGCGTCCTGGGCATCCACGACGGTGCTGTCTATGCCGCCACCGGTCCGGGACGCGGAGCGTTCGTCGCTTCCCGCTGGACACCGGGTGCGGAACCGGTGGACCTCGCGCCGCCGGTGCATCGGCGCGACCCGTTGTCCGGGACCCAGCTGCGAGAAGAAGCCAGGGGACTGGCGGTGTTCACCTCGTCCGGGGAACGGCTGGAGGCTGCGGAACCCTATCGCTGGCGTTTCGTGCCGGGCGGAGGTATTCGTTCCGGCACGATCCGCCCGCCGTGGAGCTGGTCGACCCGGCCACCGGGTCAGCCGCCCAGCACCCGCTTCCCGAGGGGTGTGACCTCAGCGAAACCGTGCCGGCCGCACCGGTCTGGGAAACCCCCGGCACCCTGGTCTTCTCCCAGCCGCACGGCGTTCGGGCATTTCGACCGGCCCGAAATCGCGGGATACCGCCCGTTCCCGATCGAACCGGTCCTCGCCGGAGGGCCGGACGCCCCGGGCCGCCGTCCTCGCGGCGACGACCCGGAGCGGTTGCCCGATCCCGGCACTCGAACCCGGGATCAGCGACGAGCCGCCGCGACTGCCAGCTTCCACACCGCGTACCCGATCGCGTCGGAGTTCTTCTCCAGCGGCGGGTCCGGGATGTTCGACGTCGTGTCGCAGGCGCGGTGGTAGCAGTTGTCGAACGCCGCGCCCGGCGTGCCGCCCCACTTCTCGGCCTGTTCGTAGCTCTTGATGTCGCCGGCTCCGGTCGCGAGACCGCCGACCGGGATGCCCGCGCGCTTGAACGACGCGTGGTCGGACCGTCCGTCGCCTTCGGTGTCGCCCTCGGTCTCGATGTTGACGGAGGCGAAGTACTCGTCGAAGACGGCCTTGACCGAAGCGACGTCGTCGTAGACGAAGTAGCCCCAGTTCTTCGAACCGATCATGTCGAAGTTGAGATAGGTCTTGATTTTCGCGCGCTCAGTGCTCGACAGCGTGCTCACGTAGTACCGCGAGCCGACCATGCCGGACTCCTCGTCGGCCCACCACGCGAACCGGACGCGCTTGGCCATCGCCGGATTGGTGCGGGCCAGCGTCAGCGCGACCTCGAGGATCGACGCGCTGCCGGAACCGTTGTCGTTGATGCCGGGGCCGGCGCTCACCGAGTCGAGGTGCGCGCCGAGCATCAGGACCTGGTTCGCGTCGCCCTGCGGCCATTCCGCGATCAGGTTCTGCGACTGGCCGGTGCAGCTCGTGCAGGTCTGCCGCTTCGTGGTGTAGCCCGCGTTCTTGAGCAGGTTTTCCACATAGGACACCGACGCCGCGTACCCGCCGCCGCGCGGCGAACGCGTGCCGCCGTTGGCGCGGGCGATCGCCTGGAACTGGGTGAGGTGGGTCTTGATGTTGGCCAGCGAGATGTCCGGGGCCGCGAGCGCCGAGGCGGGCGCGGCGGTGGCCGCGGGCACGCTGACGACGCCCAGTACCGCCACCAGGGCGGTGACCCCGGCGCCGAGTCTTGTCTTCCACTTCATGACAGTGCGTTCCTTCGGTTGGAGTGGGGGGAGCGGCTGTTCTCGGGGGATGGGCCGGGGGCCCGCCGCGCGGTGGCGAGCGGGACCCGGCCGCGTCAGGTCAGCGCGTCGTGCAGGCCGGTTCGCCGGACACCGCGGGCACGGAGACGGCGTTCCAAGCTGCCTTGGCGGCGTTGAATTCGGTGCAGCTGCCCGGATAGAGCGCGATCGCGGCCTGCAGCGTCGCCTTGCGGGCCGCCTTGTGGTTCCACGACGAGGTCTTCTTCAGCAGGCCGTTGTAGAAGATCTTGGCGGCCTTCTGGATGCCGATCCCGGTGACGCTGCTGTTGTCGCAGGTCGGGCTGGCGGGCTTGCCGCCGCCCGGGTTCGAGCCTTCGGCGAGCAGGTAGAACCAGTGGTTCTGCGGACCGGCCGCGGCGTGCACCTCGGTGCTCGGGATCGACGACGAGTAGCAGTTCGGGTCGCCGGCCTTCGACGGGTCGTACATGGAGCGGATCGGGCCCTGGCCGACCAGGTTGACGCCCTCGCCGACCTCGTAGTCCGGCCGGTCCTTCGCGTTGTTCGCGTACGCCTCGGTCATCGCGCCGAAGATGTCGCCGGTCGACTCGTTCAAGCCGCCGTTCTCGTTGCCGGAACCCGCGCCGCCCGGCGTGGTCTGGAAGATGCCGTGCCCGAACTCGTGGCCGACGACGTCCATCGAGGTGGCCTGGCGCCGGTTGTCCTGCGAGTGCCCGAAATGCGTCGAAGAGCCGTCCCAATAGGCGTTGACGTCGTTCAGGCCGACGGACGCCGGGTAACCGCGGCCACTGCCGTTGATGCCGTCGCGGCCCAGCCAGTCCTTCAGCATCTTCCACTCGGTCTGGACGCTGAAGAGGGTGTCGACGCAGCCGGTTTCGAGGTTCGTGCCGGAGCCGTTGCCCCAGCTGTTGTCCGGACCGCTGTAGACAGACCCGCCCTCGCGGCCGCAGCTGATGCCCGGGCGGCCGGGGTCGCGCATCGAGTACGAGCTGCCGGAGCCGGTGGTGTCGATGGAGACGGTGCCGACGTAGTAGCTGTTGCCGGTGCCCGCCGCGTTCACCGCGTTCGGCTGGGCCTGGGACTTGGCTCCGGAGCTGAAGGTCTTGATGTCGTCCCGCTGGTCGAGCACCGCGCCGGTGACGGCGTCGACGAACACGTGCAGTCTGCTCGGCGCCGCGGCCGTGCGCCCGGTGACGACGACCTCGTAGGCAAGTTTCGGATTCGACCCGGCCAGCACCACCTTTTCGGGCGTGCTCACACTGTCCACAGTGGGCAGTTGGGCGCGTGCGGCGGAGGCGGCCTTCGCGGCGTCGAGAACGGCTCGCGTCCCGACGGCGATGGGCGCGGTTTCCGCGGCGCTGGTGTCCCGGACATTCCCGGCTCCGTCCGCGACGACGACCGCGTCCCCGCCGACGACCCGCAGGCCGTGGTAGGTGCGCTCGTAGGCGCTGTAGAAGAGTCCGGCGTCGCCCGCGGTCTGGCCGACGCGCCGGAACGCCTCCGCCGGGCCTCGGCCGAGCCCGCCGAGCCCGGAGGCGACTGCCTGGTCAGCGGCGCGAGCGGCGGCCGCGTCCGGGGACGCGGGCTGGGCTTCGGCGGCCGCGCTCGCCGGGACGGCCGGCAACGCGAGGGACATGGCAAGACCGGCGGCGGCCGCCAAGCCCGTGGTGAATCCGCGATGAGGCATCGAGATCTTCCTTCCATGAAGGCAGGACGATGGGGTGCGGGGAGAGGGAACGCGCCCGGCCGCTTACGGTGGGTGTGCGGCCGAGCACAGTCGAGTAAAGGATCGGCGCAGGGGGGCGTCAATGCTCCAAACAGACCAACGGAATGTTCCGGATTCGGCGGTCAATTGGGATATGCCGTGCCGGTGCTGGGTTTCTTCGCGCGTTCGGCGCCCGGGCGACTTTCGTAGGGAATGTCCCGGGTGCCGTACGAATGTCGGAAACGACCGAGCGGCGGAATGGCCGGGCGGACGGGGAAGCGCTCTTCCCCGGCGATCGCGTCGAGCGCTGTCCGTCGGGGATCGGCGAGGTGCTGCTGCCAGGCGAACTCGATGCCCTCGCCGCGTTCGCCTGCCTTGGACCAGCGGCTGAACTCACGGCATTGAGCTGCCGGGCCAGCGCGCCGCCCGAGCAGGATCGGACGGGACCGCCGGCGCGGCCTGCGCCATCCGGGAGCCGAATTCGTTCGGCAGCGCGCACTTGGACGCTTCAGCGTGGCCCGGGCAGAGACCGCTCCGGCCCGGTCATGGCCGCGCACACGTCGGCGGCCGCTGTCCACAGTCCTCAATGGCCGGTCGCGACAGTCCGGTACTGCATCCCCCGTTCCCGGGCACGGCCGGGAAAGGAGAATGCTCGCCGAACAGAACGCAGCGGCTAGGCGGTCGCGTGCCCGAAGACGGCGGCAAGGGTTCTTCGTGGGTGGCGGGTACGGTCCGGCCCGACGAGTCATGGGACCGCGCCGCCTCGGTGAACAGCCGACGCCGCACTGGCATCAGGTCGAACGCGGATTCGCCGGGCGAGGGAAGGAAAGCGTCGAGCGAGGCCGCTTCGGATGCGCGTCCGCGACACCGGCGACGGCCATTCCGCCGTACCTGTGGCCGACAAGGACGACGACGTCCGCGCGTCCGCAGCCGACGGCGGCGAGCGCGACGTCGAGGCGCCGCATCCGGGTCGGGTGGTCCTCGCCGCACAGGTTCCCGTGCTCGTCCCGAGCGACTTGCCCGGCAAGGAAAACGAGGTCGCCGACGCGCACGACCGGGGTGAAGGCGCCGGGAACGCGGTGGAGTCCGGTGGGCTCCAGGTACGCGGTCATCCCCGCGCCGCCGCTCCGGCCCAGGCGGTGATCGCGGCTTCCCGGCGTGCCGCATCCGGAGGATCGGTTTCGCGGCGGACCCACGCGATGTGACCGTCCGGCCGGAGGAGAAGTTCGCTGAGGTCCCCGGGTTTGGCGCCGGCCACGGTGATCCGGTCTTTCCAGCCCTCGGCGACCTGCTCCGCGCCGTCTCCGAAATAGCCGAAGGTGCCGCTGTGCACCAGATTCGGGCCTTGCGGCCCGAGCATGCGGGTGCCGACGAGCGGGTCGCCGTCCGGCGCCGGATAGGACGTCGACAGTGCGGAAACCAGACCGGCCAGCCGGGCGTTGACCTCGGGGATTTCGAGCAGCGAATCCAGCAGCCCGCGCAGCGCGGCGACCGGGCGCCGGTAATCGGGGACCAGGGTGAGTTCCAGCAGCAGTGTCTGAGCCTGGGTGTTGCCGGCGACCAGGTGCCCCACCGGGAAACGCTCCGCGTGGTAGGTGCCGAGCAGGCCCGGCGGCGCCCAGCCGTTGAGCTCGGCGGCGAGTTTCCAGCCGAGGTTCATCGCGTCCTGCAAGCCGGTGTTGAGGCCCTGGCCCGCCGCCGGGAAGTGGATGTGCGCCGCGTCGCCCGCGAGGAAAACGCGGCCGGACCGGTAATTCTCGGCCACTCGCGTGGCGTTGCCGAACCGCGAGAGCCAGCGCGGCTCAGCGATGCCGAAGGACGTGCCCGTCAGCTGCACCAGCGTTGCGCGGAACTCCTCGAAGGTCACGGGTTCCGTTGCCGGGACACGCATCCGCTCCGGGCTGGTGACCACGATGCGGGTCAGTCCTCCGGAAAGCGGGGCGATCAGCAGGGGAATGCGCCCGGCCGCGGCGATCGCCTCCTGGTCGACGACGGCGAAGTCGCCGAGCATCGAACTCATCGTGTCGTCCGAGCCCGGGAAACCGATGCCGGCGGACTCCCGGACCTTGCTCCGGCCGCCGTCGCAGCCCACGAGATACGCGGCGCGAAGCCGGAAGTCCCCGTCCGGCCCGACGCCCGCGACAGCGACCCCGTCGTCGTCCTGAGCCAGCGACACGACTTCGTGTCCGTAGGAGATTTCGACGCCGAGTTCCCGTGCGCGCTCTTCGAGCAGTCGCTCGGTCCGCGTCTGCTCCAGGAACAGGGTGTAGCCGTGGCGAGTGTCCAGCGCGGAGAAGTCGAGTTTCCGCGACAGGCCGGCGAAATGCCAGCTCGGAACGGTGCGGCCCTGGGCGAGAAACCGCTCGGCGATGCCGCGCAGTTCGAGGATCTCGATGCTGCGCGGGTGCAGCGTGAGCGCGCGGGACTGCCCGTGCCGCGCCTTCTGCCGTTCCAGGATCCGGACCCGCACTCCGGCCAGCGCCAGTTCGGCGCCGAGCAGCAGCCCCGTCGGGCCCGCCCCGCTGATCACGACCTCGGTGTCCACAACCGCCTCCACTATTTTCCGAACAACGTTCATTTAAACCTTCCGCTAGTGTCCTGAGGAAGCGCGAAGCTGTCAAACACGCTGGTAGGCTCACCTCGACATGACCGCGCACCAGCCCCGCACCCGAGGACGCCCGCCCGCTGCCGACCGGGCCCACGTCACCGCCGCCGCGCTCCGGCTGCTCGACGAAGAGGGCCTCGACGCGCTCACCATGCGGAAGCTGGCCAGCGCAGTCGGCGTCCAAGTGGGGACGCTTTACGGCTACTTCCCGACCAAAACGGCCTTGCTGACCGCCATGGCCGAGGAGATGCTGAGCGGCTGTCGCGCCGCGGCCGACGGAATCGCCGATCCGCGCGAACGGGTACTGGCCTTCGTGAGAGGTCTGCGCACCGCGCTGCTGTCCTATCGCGACGGTGCGCGGGTGTACGCGGGCACGCACGCCATCGGGCCGAACACCCTGGGCTTCGCCGAATCCCTCAACGGTGCCTTGCGCGAGACCGGGCTCGACGCCGCAGCGGCGATGAAAACCGCGCTGCTGGTCCTGCACTTCGCGACAGGCCACGTCCTGGAGGAACAGGCGGCGATCCAGGCAGGCCCGGACCTGCCTGTCGGCGTCGGCCGTCTGCGCGAGGCGATCGAGGACGGGGATTATCCGCATCTCGCGGAGGCTCAGGACCATCTGACCGGGGCGGACTTGACCGAACTGTTCGAGCAGGGTCTGCGTCTGCTCACTGCGGATTTGCCTTGACGGCTGGGTTTCCCTGCGCGGTCGACGGTTCCGGCGCGTTGTGTGTCCGGCTTGAGGAACGGGTGGCGGTCCAGTGCGGTCCGGACCTGCCTGTCGGCGTCGGCCGTCTGCGCGCCCAAGACCGCGCCGGCACGGAGGCGTTCGTCCACTACGACCTCGCCGCGACCCGGCTGGCGCCATTCGGCGCCTGGCTGTTCCATCGGGCCCGGATGCGGGAACCGCTGGGACGACACGACGGCGTCGCCTCCGCGCGGCGTGCCCACAGCGACACCGTGCTGCTGTCGGCCGCGCAAGCTGCGGGAATGGCGACGTTTTTCTTCGAAGCGACCAGGTACACCGACCCGCTCTGCGCGGCGATGCGTCCGGTCGTCGGCCTCGGCCCGCCGTTGACCGGCGAGGTCCTTCGCGCGCTAGGACGCCGGGCCCGTGGGCTGGCCCCAGCGAGATGACCGTGCTGGTTCCGCTAGCGCTGGGCACACTCGCGCTCCTCGACGCCGCCCTAGCCGGTTTCCAGGCCGCGACCGGCCGCAACGCCCGGATCCGCAAGAGTCCCTGCTACCTGAGGGCCTCCCGCCGGGGCCTGGTGAGCGGCGCCGCGGACCTCGGCTTTCCGGCGTTGCTGAGCGCGCCGGCTTTGGCGTCCTCGGCGGATCCCGGCGCCCGCTACGCCGAACTGGCCGTCGCGGGCGCCAGGTGCTGACCCCGTTCGCGGTGGTCGTGGTGGTTTCGCTGCCGCCGATGCGGGGGGAGCACGTTCGTGATCCTGATCGGGCTCGGACCGTTCACGCTGGCGAGGCCGGCGGTCGTGAGCCGCCGCGGTCATCGTGCTGGCTGTGGAGCCGATGGTCCATCGCCGCTGGTACCGGGATCCGGGGTAACGCCTGACGTCCAGCACGTCGGTGGAAGGGCGAAGCCACCGTGAATCGATTTCGGCGATGTCGCCTTGACCTGTCCCACGACCCGGTGAACACGGCTGGCGTGATCGAGTTTTCCGGCGAATAGTTCAGCGACAGCGGGAAATGCGCCGCTCCGGAGAGCGAAGGCCTTGCGGCCCGGGAGGAAGTGCCCTCCGGCGGTGGGCCTCTTGCGCTCCGCGAGGCGGAATCGGGATCCTGGGCCCACCGGGCGCCGGGGAGGAGCCGGGCGATGGACGAGGCGGAGCTGACGCATCGCGAATGCGTCCGGCTGCTCCGGTCACCCGAACGGGGCCGTCACGGGATTGTCGCGATCGACGGGCTGCAGCCGGTCGATCGCGTCTGCCTTCTTCTCGACACGGGCGACGTGCTGATCCCGACCGGGCCGGACAGCGGGCTGGTGCGCGTGGCCGCCTTGCGCCCGGTTTCGCTGGAGTTCACCGATCGGGGCAAAGACGGGCAGCTGCGGTGGACCGTCCGCGGAATCGGCCTCGCCCGGCCGATGACCGGGCTCGACGTTCCGCATCCGGTGCCGCGCAGCACGGTGCTCGCCGCGGCGCCCGACGCGTTCCGCAACGGGGTCCGGGTCGTCGTGGCCCGCTACCGCGGCAACCGGTCCGGGGACGGGTTCGCGATCCCCGCGCCGCGCGTCGGCTGAGAAGGGCGCGCGGCCCGCTGTCGCTGGTAACCGTTTGGCGACGCCGCCGCGGAACCCCGTCCGGCTGGCCGTGACCGGATAGGATGCGTTTGCCTGAAATCAGTTGTTCATGCGTTTCGCTCGATGCGAGCGACGTGCGGCTGGGTGATCAGGAGGGGGACTGCGAGGCGAAGCCGGGGCCGTGCACCGGCGGCCGGGTCGCCGAGCGGAGGCGTCATTCAGCCGGAAGGAACCATGAGTACCGCTGTCAGCACCGCGAGAACCAATGTCAAGACCTTGACGTTCGTCACGATCTGGATCCTCGTTGCCGGGGCCGTGCTGCTGAGCACGGGATTCGTCATGCTCATCGCCGCGCCGCCCAGCAGCGGCGCCAATATCGGCGCCGGAGGAGCCCTCCTCTTCGGCCTGGCTGCGACCGCGGCGGGTCTGCTGCTCGGCGTGGCGACAGCGGTGGCCGCGCTGCGGGTCCGGAGGCGCGAGGGGCGCCCCGACGCTCGTCTGCCGACCTGGGAGAAGCGTCTCCGGCGCTTGACTGCGGCCGCGGCCGGCCTGGTCACGGTCGGGGCGCTCGTGCTGAGCTGGGCAGCTCTCGTCTTCGCCGGCGGACGCGACCGCAGCACCGATCCTCACCCGATTTTCGTGACCGGCCTGTGCATTGCCGGTTGCGGTTTGCTCGCCGGGACCCCGCACGCGTTGTACTGGCTGTCGTGCCGGCGGACCCGCTTCCCCTTCTCGCGTCGCGCATAGGGCTCACGCGGGCCGCATCGTCCGCATGGTGCGCTCGATCTCCCAAAAGGCGCGCACCGCTAGGATCTTCCCCGCCTCGTCGACCCGGTAGACGAACACCCCTTCGGCCTCCAGCACCTGCCCGCCGTTCTCGCTGCGGACGTGGCCGGTGAAGGCGACCTCGTCCCCGCAGGCGAACGAGTCGTCGAAGAGGAACTCGATCGAGTCGTTGGGCGCGATCGCCCGGTCCCAGAACGCCGAAATGGCGTCGCGGCCGCGATGTCCGTTGCCTTCCGGGTCGAAATGCGAAGGGCCGACCGGATCCTCCACGAGGGCGTCCGCGGCGAACAGCGCCAGCCAGGCTTGCTTGTCCCGCCTCCGCACGGCGGCGTGCAAGGCCTGGCTGGCGGTGCGCGCGGGATGGTCGGTGGTCATCGAACCTCCTGGTGTCGATCGTCGCTAGCCTGGGAACCATGGTGTTCGACTCCACGCGGCTGGATCTCCAGCCCTACGCCGGGTTCGCCATGGAGCGCTACGTCCGGCGCACGTATTGCAGCTGGGCGGACGCCGGCTGGGAGTCCCTGCTCGTGCAGCGGTTCGAGCACGTCCCCGTCGCCGAGGAAATGGCGTTGCCCGCCGCGGCGGATCTGCATTTGGTGTTGCCGGTCGGGAGAACCGCGGCGATGGAGACGCGCCGGGGCGGCCGATGGGGGCGCACTCCGTGGAGGCCCGGGCGCGTCGAGCTGATGCTTCCGGATCAGCCCGCTGTACGGCGTTACCGGGCAACGGGCGTGTTGGACAGCGTGCAGGTCCACATTCCGCGGGACACCGTCGACGCGACGGCCGCGCAGCTGGGCGGCGCCGCGGTGGACTTCGACGCGATGGCCGCGTCGTTGACGGCGGGGGATCCGCTGGTCGAGGAGATCATCCGGGCCGTCGGCGGCGCGGGCGGGGACGGCGATCTGTATGCCGAGTCCGCGGCGGCGTTCCTGACGATGCAGCTGCTCACCCGGCACACGCAACGATCCGCTGAGGCGGTGCCGAGGCGGGAGAACGCGAGGGTCCGGACGGTCGTCGCGGCGATGCGCGAGCGGCTCGCCGAGCCGGTCGCCCTGGCCGACCTCGCCGGGGAGGTTCACCTGAGCGTCTACCACCTGGTCCGGGTGTTCAAGGAAGCGACCGGGGAGACGCCGTACCGGTATCTGACCCGGTTGCGGATCGACGAGGCGAAACGGCTGCTGCGCGGCACCGAGCTGACCATCGCCCAGATCGCGGTGCGCTGCGGGTTCGCCACTCCGGCCGCGCTGTCGACGGCCTTCCTGCGGCACACCGGGACGCGGCCTTCGGCGTACCGCGATTCCTGACGGCCCCGGCATCAGGGCTTGCGCTGCTGCCGGAACGCTTCCCGGATCTCGGACACCAGCAGGTCGGGCTGCTCCAGCCCGGGGAAGTGGCCGCCGCGGTCGAGTTCGTGCCAGGAGCGCAGGTCGAGGTAGCGGCGTTCGGCCCAGCGGCGGACGGCCGGCCAGGGGTCGGCCGGGAAGATCGAGCAGGCGGTCGGCACGGTCACCGGCTGCGCGTTCTCCGCTTCCGCGCCGCGGGCCACCCAGCGCATCGCCTCCCAGTACCAGCGCGAAGAGGACGCGCCGGTGCCGGTCAGCCAGTACAGGGCGATGGTGTCGATCTGCTGCGAAATGCTTACCCCGCCGCCGGATTCGGGCCGGGTATCGGAGTAGGCGGCGAATTTCTCGCCCAGCCACGCGGCCAGCCCGGCGGGCGAGTCGAGCAGCGAATAGCCCAGGGTCTGCGGCCGGGTGCTCATTTGCATCCCGAAGCCGTAGCCGTCGGCGAGGTGCAGGTTTCGCCGGTCCAGGACGCGTTGTTCGGCGGGGCTGGGCGCGAGCAGGTCGTCGGGCACGGGCGAGGCGATCGGCATCGTCAGGTGCAGGCCCGCGACGCGCTCGGGCACGAGGCGCGCGAGTTCGGTGCTCACGAACGCGCCCCAATCCCCGCCGTGCGCGCCGAATCGCGGATAGCCGAGCACGGTCATCAACTGCGCCCACGCCCGTGCGGTACGGCCGGGATGCCATCCCCGCTCCCGCGGCCGGTCGCTGAACCCGAATCCCGGCAGCGCGGGAATCACCAGGTGGAAGGCGTCGCGCGCGGAACCGCCGTGCGCGACCGGATCGCTCAGCGGGCCGATGACGTCCTCGAACTCGAGAACCGAACCGGGCCAGCCGTGCGTCAGCACCAGCGGGAGCGCGTGCGGCTCGGGGGAACGCACGTGCCAGAAGGCGATCCCCAAGCCGTCGAGAACGATCCGGTAGTGGGGGACGGCGTTCCACCGCTCCTGCCGCGCGGGCCAGTCGTGCTCGCGCCAAGCCGTCAGCAGGGTCGACAGCCGCGCCAGCTGGATTCCCTGGGACGCGTCCGGCACGGTCTCGTGCTCGGGCAGCCGGACCTGGTCCAGCCTGGCCCGCAGATCGGCGAGGTCCGCGTCGTCGACGCGAACGGCGAAGCGTTCGGGGACGGGCGTCTCGCCCGCAGAAAAGTCAGCCACGCACCGAACCGTAGGACCGGGCGGGGCCTGCCTCAACGTTCGAGATTGCTGTGTGCGAGTCAGTAATTGCTGTGCGGCAGCTGCACGTGTCGGCGGCCCACCCGGTGCGCAAGTATCTTTTCGCTTTTTTCCCTTTAACCGGGGTGCCAGAAGGTGTAACGAGCTGCTTTTCCAGCTCGACTAAGCACTGCTCAGCCGAACGTTCTCCTGATGGCTCGGCCCGGTCGCGCTCGTGGCCCCCCGGGACAATTTCATTCTGCTGGACGGCGGTTACCGGATCACCCAAGGGCAGGTGCCCGGGAGCGGACGCTTTTGACGCGCTATTGACCTTCGCGGCTAAGCAAATCGGAAAGGTTTCCGCGACCGGCGGAAGAGACGTCGTAACGCAGTCATCCGAGATGGTCGTTCATGCCGTCGACCCAGTCGATGTGGCGCTGCGCGGTCGAACGCGTAAGCACGAGCCCGGCGGAAAGCGGGATCTGGTTGGGCAGCTGCGCATGAACGTCACCCAGCCTGGCGCGGCGACCGGCACGATGGTGTCGCCGACGAGCGGCGCGCCCTTCTCCGTCGCGATGTGCGCGACGGCGGAGCCGGGAAATGCCGCCCGCTTCGACCAGGGTGATCCCGGGCAGGATCCCTTCGGTGCCGTGCCATTCGCGGATCACCGGGTCTTCTCGCTGCACCCATTGCCGGTCCGCGGAATGCACCAGCACTGGGGACGTTCCCGAGACGGCGGCTCAGGGCCGCCTGCGAGCCCTGCAGGTGCGGGTGGCTGGCCACGATCGCCGCTGCTCCGCCGAGTTCGGCGAGCTTGTCGAGCAGCGGCCGGTCGAGAGCGTTGGGCGGATCCCGCAGCAGGGTGCCTGCTTCGGTCCGGACCAGGCAGGTCCGCCGGCCGATGCCGGACTCCGGTTCGCGATGCGGGCGGTGGATTCCCGGTTCCGGTTCTTCGCGGACCAGTTCGTGCGGGAGGGCCGCCAGTTCGTCCATCGTGGTCCGCCCCTGCCCGGAGGCGCGGACGTATTGTCGTTCGTCCGCGCGGATCCGGCAGATCCCGGCGGGCGGCTTTTCGGTGTCCGGGTGTTCGACCCCGCACGTTCGGCACAGCCAAACGGTCGTGCGGCCACTCTGGTATCTCTCCTCGACTTGAGGTCAAGGGCTGACCGCCGTCGTCACGGCGCGGCCTGCCGCCACTGTTCGGCGGCCTCGATCATGTCCTGCCGGATGTGCTGAAGCCAGTGACTGGTCGCGAGCAGCCGGGCGCCGACCACGGTGTCCCCGCCGAACAGTTCGGCGCCTTGGCGGGTGAAGCCTGCCCACTGGGCGATGCCTTCCATGCTGGCCAGCCATGCCTGCTGCCACACGTCGTCCTCGATCAGGTAATGCTCGCGGCGGCCGTTCCGCTCGCGGCGCAGCATGCCCCGTTCTTCGAGCCAGCCCACCGCCTTGGAGACCGATGCCGGGCTGACGCGCAGCCGGGCGGCGAGTTCGGCCGCCGTCCGGCTGCCCGACTCGGCGGTGAACAGGCAGATCAGAACCCGTGCCATCATCGACGGCATCCCGGTCTGGGCGGCCATCCGCGCGAACCGCGTCTCGAAGTCGCTTCGGGTCTGCGGATCGGCCGCGGCCCGGGGAGGGGGGACCGGCGGCGCGGCGGGGGCCCGGCGCCGCGCCCGCAGCCGGGCGGCCTGCTCGGCTCGGTCGGCCCGGTAGCCGTGTGCCCCGCCGTTGCGGGCGACCTCGCGGATCACCGTCGACTTCGACCTGCCCAGCCTGCGGCCGATCTCGGCGTAGCTCAGTCCGTCCGCCACCCCGGCCGCGACGCGCAGTCGTTCCGGGTAGCTCAACCTGCCGGATGGCATCAGATCGTCTCCGCCTTGCTTGTCCCAGAGCCCGTCCGGTGCATTCATCTTCAGGCCAATGCATCGATAGCAGGGCTTCTGCCTGCGTATATGCAGATTCTGTGTTTGCGGCTCACTAAAACATCGTCCTACTGTTTCCCGCAAGAGGTTCACGGGAAGGGAGCTGGCGATGACCAGCACACTGCCGGTCGAGCGTCCGGCCGGCCTGCCGTTCGACCCGCCGCGCGGGCTGGCCGAACTGCGCGAGAAGAGTCCGCTCAGCCGGTTGGACTACCCGGACGGCCACGCCGGATGGCTGGTGACCGGGCACGCCCTGGCCCGCGAGGTACTGGCCGACCGCCGGTTCAGCGCGCGAGCCGAAGTGCGGCACCTGCCGATCTCCGGTGCTCCCGCCGGCGATCAGCCTGCGCCGCCGGGCATGTTCGCCAGCATGGACGCACCCGAGCACACCCGCTACCGGCGGCTGCTCGCCGGCCAGTTCACCGTCCGCCGGATGCGCCGGCTGACCGAGCGGATCCAGGCCGTCGCGGACGGATGCCTGGACGCCATGGCCGAGCGCGGCAGCCCGGCGGATGTGGTCCCGGCCCTGGCGCGGCCGCTGCCGGCGCAGACGATCTGCGAACTGCTCGGGGTTCCCTACGCCGAGCGGGACCGGTTCCAGCAGCAGGCGCTCACCCTGTTCCGGCTGGACAGCACTCCCGAGCACACCCGCGCGGCCTACGCCGCGGTCCACGGCGTCATCGGCGAACTGGTGGCAGCCAAGCGAAAAGCCCCCGCCGACGACCTGCTCAGCGACCTGACCGGCAGCGATCTCACCGACACCGAACTGGTCAACATCGGCTTCACCTTGCTGGGCGCGGGCCTGGACACCACCACGAACATGCTCGCACTGGGCGTCTTCGCCCTGCTCGAACATCCCGGCCAGCTCGCGCTGCTGCGCGCCGATCCTGAGCTGGCCGGCAACGCGGTCGAAGAACTGCTGCGCTACCTGAGCATCATCCCGTTCACCGTGCGCACCGCGCTGGAAGACGTCGAACTCGCCGGCGAACAGGTGCGCGCGGGCGAGTCGGTCACCATCTCGCTGCCCGCCGCCAACCACGACCCCGCGCACTTTCCCGCACCGGACGACCTCGACCTGCGCCGCAAGCCGAGCGGGCACGTCGCCTTCGGCCACGGCATCCACCAGTGCCTCGGGCAGCAACTCGCCCGCGTCCAGCTGCGGGTCGCCCTGCCCGCTCTGCTGACCCGGTTCCCGTCGCTGCGCCTTGCCGTGCCTGTTTCGGAGATCGCGATGCGCACCGACATGCTCATCTACGGCGTGCACCAGCTGCCCGTCGCGTGGGAGGCCTGACCTGTGGCGAAAGGGTGCTCGGTCCTGCCCGGGATGCGCGCACAAGGGGCGGGCCGCATCGTCATCGTCTCCGGTCCCGGCCCGCTCGACTGATCCGGTTCGCCCGGTCGAGCCGGGCCGACCGGGCTTCCCCGCCGCGCAGGCGAGGCACGCCCGGCCTGCCCCGCCTCGCCCGGGCTGCGAGCCCGGCCGGATCTGCGACGATGGTGACGATCGTGTCGACGACGGGAGCGCTGATGGACGAGTCGAGCCGCCGGGATCCGTGGCGTCCGGGCCAGGACTGCCAGGCGGTGGCCACGGCCCGCTCGCTGGGCCAGGACGTGGACAAGATCCACGGGGACGCCTGGGGCGTCGTGGGCACCTTGGGCGACAGCGTCTGCTACCTCGGCGTCACGGACAAAGTCGAGGCGATCCACGAAGCACTGGCGCGCCGGATCCGCGAGCGCGACCTGCCCGTCCGGCTGCTGGCCCCGAACTACTCGGGCGGGATCTCGGACGGCCAGCGCAACGGCACGCCGCAGATGCGGTACTCGCTGATCGGCCGCGAGACGGCGAACGACGGGCTGTCGCTGCATTTCGAGGGCAGCGAGATCCGGGGAGCCGTCGCCGTGGTGGCCTGCGACAAGCCTCCGGTCGGGGCCACGGCGGCGATCCTGGAGCGCGACGTGCCCGCGGTGGTGGTGTCCGACGGGTCCATCCGGCCGGGCACGGACCCCGAGACCGGGGAAAGGATCGACCTGGTCAGCTGCTTCCAGGTCGCCGGGGACCCGGACGCGGCCAAACGCGAGCGGTGGGCGCGCAACGCGTGTCCCGGGCACGGCAGCTGCGGCGGGATCTTCACCTACAACACGATGCAGTCCTTCATCGCCGTGCTGGGGCTGGAGCCGCTGCACATGGTGTCGCCCGCGTCCGAGGATCCGCGCCGGACCGGGGAATTCCCCGGACAGATCGTGGACTGCCTGGAAATCATGACGCAGCGGGGGATCACGCCGCGGCGGCTGGCCGCCCCGGTCGCGTTCCGCAACGCCGCCGTCGTGGCGATCGCGCTGGGCGGCTCGACGAACGTGGTCCTGCACGCGCCGGAGATCGCCCGCGCGGCCGGCCTCGACTTCTGGTCCGAGGTCATGACGCAGCAGGAGTTCAACCGGCTCTCCCGGACCGTCCCGGTGCTCGTCGACGCCCGGCCGTTCGGGCAGTACAGCATGGTGGACATCGACGAGGCCGGCGGCCTCCAGGCGGTGGTGGCGGAACTGCTCCGGCACGACCTGCTCGACGGCTCCGCCCTGACCTGCACCGGAGAGACGCTCGCCGAGCAGGTCGAACGGCTCGCCCCGCCCGCCCCGGACCGGCGGGTGGTCTTCCCTGTCACCGAGCCGTTCAAGCCCACGGGCGGCCTGCGGCTGCTGTCGGGCAACCTCGCCCCCGACGGCGGTGCGGTGATCAAGCTGGCCGGGGTCGAGACCGGTGTCGTCGACGGACGGTTCGAGGGACGGGCGCGGGTTTTCGACAGCGAGCAGGCTCTGCTGCGGGCGCTCGTCGAGACGCCGGACGAGTTCGCGGACCGGGACATGGTCGTCATCCGCTACGAAGGGCCCAGGGGCGCTCCGGGCATGCCCGAAATGCTCGACCCGACCTCCCGCATCACCGCGCTGTGCCGGCGGAAAGGCATCTCCGTCGCGCTGATGACCGACGCGCGGTTCTCCGGAGGATCGGTCGGCCTGGTCATCGGGCACGTCGGCCCGGAGGCCGCGCTCGGCGGACCCATCGCCCTCGTCGAAGACGGCGACACGATCACCGTCGACCTGAACACCGACACCCTCGAGTGCGCCGAACTGGCCGACCCCGGCGTCCGGCAGGCTCGCCTGGCGAAGTGGCACCAGGCCGCCGAGGCGAACGGCGGCGTCCACCCGCTGGTCCGCCCGGTGACGTCCCGCCTGCTCCGCCGCATGCGCGCACTCGCCGCCTCCGCGATCGACGGGGCGGGGATGGCGGAGGTCGTTTCCTGATCCGGCCGAATACGAGGGGGCGGCGGGGGAGCAGCCCCGCGGTGTGAAAGCGAAGGTCTCCTCGCCCAGGGCGGCGAGGAGGCCTTCATCCCTCCACTATGGACTCAAAAGCGCGCGGGACGTCACCGGCATTTCACGACGCCGTCGGAGATCGCCACTCCGCCGACCGTGCCGTCGGCCGCGGGAGTGAACTCGAAGCGCCAGCCCGGCTTCTCCGCGACGGGCGGCTCGAACCGCCCGGCCGCGCCGAGCTTCAGACCGCGCGCGTCGTACGCCTTGTGCAGGTCGGCCAGCGGCGATCCGACGCCGATGCCCTCCGCGGTCCTGGCGTCGGGCGGCGCGCCCAGCTCGTGCAAGCCGTTCTTGCCGAACGACGCGCCGCCTGCCGCGGCGAACGCCTTGTCGCGCTCCTCCCGCTTGCCCGCCAGGCCGGCACTCGCCAGCGCGGAGTCGGCCGCCAGCCTGGCCTGGTCCGGCGCAGGACCGCCCTGCCAGCTCAGGACCGTGCAGCCCTCCAGCGCGGACACCGGCGCGCTGGCGAGCTTCCCGGTGGCGATGCCGCGATACCCGGCCGCACCGAACACCTCGGCGTGCGCGGCGGTCTCCGACGAACACGCCGCCAGTCCGGCGACAGCGGCGATCGCCACGGCCGCCCGGCCGATGGACAGGACAAAACCCTGGTGCGTCTGATTCCCCTCGTACCGGACCCAATCTCACGGGCCGTCGTTCCCGGCGCACCGAGATGTCCGGCAACCGACCGGACCCGGAGGACGTTTCCCCATTGATTACCGGGACGGCGGAACCGAGCGATCTCACGATGACCCCCATGCGCAACAATGGATCTCGGCATGGTGAAAAACGCCCAGCCGATCGCATGAACGCGGCGCTTTTCGTGTCGTGACAGTCTCTTTCCCGGCCGATTGCAGTCTCCTTCCGCTCGCCGGCAACCGAAGACCCGATCATGATCGCTTTCGGTTCCCGGCACGACGGCCCGGCCTCCACCGGCTGGTGCGGCTGCCCGGCGGCCGCGAGGTCGTGTTCGCCCGTCCCCGGCGATCGTCCGCGCCGGGAGGGAATGACGCGAGTGCGCCGCACACCCCCTCGTTTTCGCGATTTCCGTTCGCGGCCGCCGGTCCTGGACCTCAGGTAGCCGCGCTGGGAGCCGCCCCCGTCCCGCTTGCCCCGGCGGCCCGCGGCGCTCGGCTGCCCCCTGCGGCCGATATCCTTCGAGGCCGAGATCAGCCCCGCTGCGAGCAGAACGATGACGACCCCACCCAGGATGACGAATGCTTCCAGCATGATTCCCCCCGTTGGCCCGCTGTTCTCCCTCATGGTCCGATGCCGCCACTCTAGGCCGGTCCGGGGCCGGCGGCGGGAAACTTGCGGATTGCTGAGGCTCGGCAGAGCGGAATCGAGGGTCCGCGGGAATATTCCTCGCATTCCGGAACACCGAACCGCTGCGGCGGAGTGCTTCACGACCCCGTGCTTCGAGCGGCCGGAGCGGAGATAGATCCGTACCCCTACGGTCCGGTTCCCGGATTGCGACCGCGCGGCCGGGCACCGGAAGGTGACTTTCCAGTCCTAGGAAAGGAAACCGCTGTGAAGAGACCCCACCGGACACTGGGCTTGCTGGCCGCCGGGCTGGCCGTCCTCTCCGCACCGCTGCTCGACGGCACGGCCCAAGCGGCACAACCGGCACAACCGGCACACCCGGCTCCGAACGCCGCCGCGGTGGCCCCGACCGGAGACACGCACATCCCGCCCGCCATGCGGCCGCAGTTCTACCACGGGCAGGACAGTTCGGTCGCGGAGTTCCCGTTCATCATCGCCGGGCTGCGCGAGGGCGGCCCGCGTCCGCAGGGCCAGACCTGCACCGGCTCGGTCGTCGCGCCGCGCAAGATCCTCATCGCGGCGCACTGCAAGGCCTCCGAGGGCAAGAAGACGTTCCTGTACGGCCTCGACGACCTGAACGCGGGCGGCGGCACCCGGCTCGGCGTCGTCAGTTACGAGACCCACCCCAAATACGTGAACTTCGACCAGGGCTACGACGTCGCGATCGTCACCACGGACGCGGACATCCCGGTGCCGAACGGCCAGTACGCCAAGGTGGCCACCTCCGCGGACACCGAGCTCAACCAGCCCGGCAAGAACGGCGTCGGCGTCGGCTACGGCAAGAAGGACTTCAACGACGACTCGCGGGACGTCACCGTCGACAAAGCGACGCTGCCGATCCGCGAGGGCTCGAACTGCCAGGGCGTCGGGGCCGGTTTCCAGGACGCCACGATGATCTGCGCCGGCTACTCCAACGGCGACCCGACGATCCTGCCCGGCGACAGCGGCGGCCCGCTGATCGTGGACGGCAAGGTGGTCGGCGTCGCTTCGTGGAGCCGCAGCGACTTCAAGTGGTACAGCGTCTACGGCAGGCTCAACAACGACATGGGCGACTGGGTCGCCGAGCAGATCGGGAACGTCGGCAACGACAGCTTCTCCCTCGGCGTCAGCCCGGGTTCGGTCCAGGTCGACCCGGGCAAGTACATCTCGGCCACGGTCACCAGCCAGGCAGGCGAGAACGGCGCCGAAAAGGTCGATCTCACCGCGTCCGGGCTCCCCAGCGGCGCGAAAGCGACCTTCCAGCCCGCCGGCATCACTTCGGGCGGCACCGCCAAGCTGACCATCGAAACCGCGGCCAGCACCCCCGAAGGCTCTTACCCGGTCACGATTTCCGGCAAGGGCGCCACGGACACCGCCACCCTGAAGCTCACGCTCACCGTCGGCACGGGCGCCCCGGCCGATGACGTCAAGGTCGCCGTGACGCCCGGAAGCGGCTCGGCCGGAGCGGGTTCGTTCAGCAGCGTGACCGTGTCGGCGACCGGCGGGACGGGCTCGCTCAAGCTGTCCGCCTCCGGTTCCGGGCTGCCGATCGCCCCGTTCTTCAACCCGCAGGCCGTTTCCTCCGGCGGCAGCTCGACGATGCAGGTGGTCGCGCCCTTCCAGGCGGGCACCTACCCGATCACCGTCACCGCCACCGACGGAAACGGCAAGAGCGGCAGCGCCACCTACACCCTCACCGTCCGGTGACCGCACGGTGCGCCGCGGCCAGCCGGACCGCGGCGCACCGTCTCCCCGGGTCAGAAGGTGATCGAGAATCCCTCGATCGAACCGGTGTCGAACCGGTTCACGTCCTTGACGCTCAGCTTCCACGTTCCGTTCGCCGCTTCCGCGGAGGCGTCCACGGTGTAGGTGGTGTGCACGCCGGCCGCCTCGCCGATCCCGCCGGACTTGCGCAGCGAGTACACCTTTCCGCTCGGGCCGACGAGGTCTGCCGCGAGGTCCGCGGTGTAGGTGTGGGCGATGTCCACCTTCACCGGGAGGGTCGCCGAGGCCTTGCCGTCGCAGCTGTCCTGGGTCACCGAACTGGTCACCGCGGCGCCGGCGTCCGGAATGGCCACCGGCGTGGTGTTCGACTTGACGCCGCACTTCGGGGCGGGCCCGGTGCCGCCGATGAAGGAGACATTCAGCAGTTTGTTCGGCGAACCGCTGCCCGCGTTCTTGATCACGCCGCCGACCGCGCCGGACACCAGGGCGTCTTGCGTCTGCTGCGCGGTGGCGCCCGGGCTGGCGGCGAGGTAGAGCGCTGCCGCGCCGGTGACGTGCGGCGTGGCCATCGACGTCCCGCTCATGTTCGCGGTGCTGCCGCTGGACAGCCCGAGGGACGTGATGTTGTTGCCGGGCGCGAAAATGTCGGTGCAGGAACCGTAGTTCGAGAACGACGCCCGGTTGTCGTTCTCGTCGGAGGCGTTCACCGTGATCGCCTCCGGCACGCGGGCCGGGCTGGTGCCGCACGCGTCGGTCGAGGAGTTCCCGGCGGCGACGGAGTAGACCACGCCGGAAGCGATGGACTTCTTGATCGCGTCGTCGCCGGCCCCGACCTGGTCCATGGTCAGGCTCATGTTCGCCACGGCGGGCTTGGCCGCGTTCGCGGTGACCCACTCGATCGCGTCCACCGCCGCGGAGTCCGGGCCGTTGCCGGAACAGTCGTTGCCGAGCACCTTGAGCGCGACGATCTTCGCCTTCTTCGCCACGCCGTAGGTCTTGCTGCCGATCGTGCCCGCGGTGTGCGAACCGTGCCCGTTGCAGTCGATGCCGTCGCCGCCGACGAAGTCCTTGCCGACGCTCGCGCGACCCTCGTACTCCGGGTTGTCCGGCTTGATCCCGGTGTCGAGGTCGTAGGCGGTGACGCCTTCTCCGGTGTTGGGGTAGGCGTACGCGTGGTCGAGCGGCAGGTTTTTCTGGTCGATCCGGTCGAGGCCCCAGGTCGGGTTCTGCTGGCTGCCGGCGATCCTGGCGGTGCCGTCCTCGTAGACGGTGCGCACGGCCGGATCGGCGGCGAGCCGGCGCGCCTGCCGGTCGGTCATCCCGCGCACGGAGAACCCGCGGAGCGCGACCGAGTAAGTCGAGCGGACTTCGCCGCCGTAACGCTGCGTGAGCGAAGCCGCCGAGGATTGCCCGCCGTAAGCGTCCTTGAGCGCCACGATGTATTGGTCGCCATAGTGGTGTTTCGCCGCTACCACGGTGCCTTCGGCCGCCTGTGCCACGCCCGCCGTGCCCAGCGCCGCCGCGCCGAACACGGCGAGCGCCAAAGCCGTCGTTGCCTTTCCGCGCATCTGGAACTCACCCCGAAACTTCTCGATTTCCTGTGACGGAGAGCCACAGAGCCACCACTCTTCGGCTGCCCGCCCGGTCCGAACAAGCGAGGCTGCGGTCCGTAGGACTACGTAACTATTGGCCCGCGGCCGCCGGTCCTACGAAAGTCCGGTAACCGGCCGCGCGGGTTCCGTGCGCACGCGGCGCGACCTAAACTCCGTTCACACGAGAAGGATGGTTTGGGTGCTGTGCCGCTTTTTCCGGGATCGGGAGGCCATGGTGCGCGACGACGCCGCGGCGGGCGCCACCGTGCTCGTCGGCCGGGCCGAGGAACTGCGCTCGCTGGTCGCGGCCAGCACCCGGCCGCCGTCGGTCGTGCTGGTCGAGGGCGAGGCGGGCGTCGGAAAGACCCGGCTGGTCACGGAATTGCTCCGGCACCGCGAGCTGACCGGGCGCCGGGTCCTCGCCGGGGGCGGGCAGGCGATGCGCGAGCCGTTCCCGCACGGCGCGGTGCTCGAAGCGCTGCGCGACGCCGACCGGTACCTGCCCGACGCGCGACCGCTCAACGGCGTCACCGGTGCGCTCCGCCCGTATTTGCCCGAACTCGGCGCGCACCTTCCCCCGACCCCGGCCTCGCTGGGCGATCGCCGAGCCGACCAGCACCGGCTCTTCCGCGCGGTCCGCGAAGTCCTCGACGCGCTCGGACCGGTGCTGCTGGTGGTCGAAGACCTGCACTGGTGCGACGACGGGTCGCGCCGGCTGCTGCGGTTTCTCCTGGCCGAGCCGCCGAGGGACACCAGCCTGCTGCTGACCTGCCGCAGAGCGGAGGCCCCGGGCGGCGTCCCGCTCGGCAGCGCCTTCCGGCCCGCGGCCGGCGTGACGAATCTGGTGCTGGAACTGCGTCCCCTCGACGCCGAACAGACTCGGCTGCTCGCCGGCGAACTGCTCGGCGGCAGCGTGTCCGCCGAGTTCGCCGCGCTGGTGCACGAGCGCACCGCCGGCATTCCGTTCGTCATCGAGGAAACCGTGCGCACGCTGGACGCGCAATCCGCCGCGCACGCCGACCGCATGACCGCGCGCCGTGTCCTCGACAGCGTCGCTGTGCCCGCGCGGCTCCGCGAAGCCGCGCTCGAACAGCTTTCCGGTCTTCCGGCACCCGCGAGACGGATCACCGAGACCGCCGCAGTATTCGGCGCGCCCGCATCCGCGCAACTCCTCGGCGCGGTGGCGGGGCTGCCGCCACCGCGGGCCAGACAAGCGCTCGTACTCGCGCTCGAACGGCACGCACTGGTCGAACTGGCGGATTTCCACTACGGCTTCCGGCACACGCTCGCGCGACAGGCGGTGTACGACGCCATCCCCGGCCCCCATCGGCAAGAACTGCACCGGCGCGCGGTTTCCGTGCTCTGCCGACAGAATCCCGTGCCGCTGGCGCGATTGGCCCAGCACAGCCGAAAGGCAGGCGCGATAGCCGACGCGCGGCGCTACGGAGAGGCCGCCGCGGACGCCGCGACCTCGGCCGGCGATCTCTCGACCGCGACCGAACTGCTCTGCACCCTGCTGTCGGAACCGGGACTCGATTCCTCCGATGTGGACCGGATGGCGGTGAAGCTGAGCGAGCTGGCGAACTACGGCACCGCCCAGCACGAGGTGGCGGGCGCGCTGGAACGGCTGCTGTCCGACGACCGGCTGTCCCGCACGCACCGCGGGCAGATCCGGCTCAGCCGCGGGCTGCTGCTGATCCGCCAGGCCGGCGGCATCGAGGCGGCCCGCACCCAGATCGAGCTCGCCGTGCACGAGCTCGGCCACCGGCCCGATCTCGCCGGCCGCGGCATAGCGGTGCTGGGCCAGCCGTGGTTCGGGGCCACCCCGGTCGCCGAGCACCTGCGCTGGCTCGCCCGGGTGGACGAGGTCGTCGCGAACACGACCGATCGCACCCTCGTGCTGACCCTCCTGGCGAACTGCCTCCCGTCCCGGCTCCAGATCGGCGACCCCGGCGCGCTGGCGGCGATGGACGCCGTCCCGACCGCGGTCTCGTCGGCCGAACAGCAACGCCAGCTGGCCCGGTTGCACGCCAACGTCGCCGACGCGTGCGCGTGGATCGGCCACCACCGGCGCGCGGGCAGCATGGTGCGCAGCGCGATCGAACTCGCCTCGAACTGCGGCGCGCCGTACCTGATCGGCATCGCACGCTCCACCGGCGTCCACACCGACTGGCTCACCGGCCGCTGGAACGGGCTCGACGAGAAGGCCCGCTCGCTGCTGGCCGAATACCGGCAACTGCTGCCGATGAGCGGCGAGCTTTCCCTGGTGCTGGGACTGCTGGCGACCGCGAGGGGGGAATGGGACCGGGCCACCGCCCATTTCGCCGCGGTCGGCCCCGACGAACCGGAGAACGCGGTGACCCCCGTGGTGCTCGCCGCGCACGCCGGAATCGCGGGCATGCTGCTGTCGCACTCCGACGACGAGGCTGCCGTGGCCCGCGCGGACCTCGGGCTGGAACTGTTGCGCGCCAAAGGAGCCTGGTCCTGGTCCGGCGAGCTGCTGCCGGTCGCCGTCGAGTCGTACTGCCGCATCGGCCGCATCGGAGCCGCCGCCGCGCTGGTCGCCGAGGCCGTACAGAAGATCCGCGACCTCGACGCACCGCTGGCGGCCGTCTCGCTGCTCTTTTGCCACGGCGTCCTTTCCGCGCATCGTCACGACCACGCGCGCGCAGCGAAGTTCCTCCGCGAAGCAAGCGACGGCTACGACCGGCTGCCCGCCCCGTATCCGGCTGCTTTGGCCAGAGAACAGCTCGCGCGCAGCAAGCTGACGATGGGCGAACCGGGGGCCGCCGAGGCTTTCCCGGCCCTGGCAGAGGAATTCGCCCGCCTAGGCGCGACCCGGGCCGCCGCCCGCTGCCGCCACACCCACCGCGCGACTGGAGCCATAACCCCGTCTCGGCGCGGCAGACGGGGTTACGGCAACGAACTGTCACCGCGCGAGCAGGACGTCGCGCGGCTTCTGGCGGACGGGCATACGAATCGGGAGATCGCCGAGGTGCTGTTCCTTTCCCGCCGTACGGTGGAGCAGCATGTTGCCAGCGTGCTGCGGAAACTCAAGCTCACCTCGCGCGGGGAGCTGGCTGCTGCCGTCCGGTGAATCGCCAGACGCGACGACCGGCGGGCTCCGGTCGGGGCCGCGAAGTGCTCCACGCCCGGTTCTCGCTGATCAAGTGCGGTCAGTCCGCGCGCCGGGTGTCCCCGTGCTCGGGGAGCTTGCGGCATAGTGCGAAACCGTCGTCGTGCCGAGTCCCAGGTGCTGCCAGTTCGGCACCACGAGGCTCTTGGCCCGCGGTTCGACCCGAAAAAGAAAACCGGCCGTCGAGCTGTTCAGGTATCGCCCCGTTCGACACCCCGGCACCGCTCTGGCCGCGGCCTTGCGGCTCGTCGCAGTCCAGGGCCGGTGATGACGTGCGGTGCCGGCGGTTCGCGACAACGGTCTCCCGGCGTCGTTTCTCGGGTGTCGTTCGGCAGCATCGTGGTTCCCCGATACAAGTGCGCGGATCATCGCGGAAGCGAAGTGTTGTGGCCAGGCCGGAGCAACCCTGACCACAACACGCCAGCAAACGGCCGTCGCTCGGTGCCGGCGTCGGCGGAAGCTCGAACTTGCCGCAGCCGGGGATGAACGGGGTGCGCGTCGGACGCGTTGAGGTCGTAGGACAGCCAGACCGTGCCGTACGGGCAGTCGCTGATCGAGTTGATCGCCAGGCCCCGGCGCCCGGGACCGCGGCGGCCGCCGCTATCCGGAAGAACCGGCGCGGCGGGCGGCGTCATGGGCGGGCTATTTCGGCGTGTAGCACTGGATCCCGGTCTTCCAGTTGCCGTCCTGGGTGGGGGTGGCTCGGCCGCCGGTGCAGAAGCGGTCGCCGGAGCCGATGCCGGCGACCGCGGAGTTCATCGCCGAGTCGATGGTGGTGCCCGCGCCGAGGTAAGGCCAGAGCAGGTACTGGTCGACGTCGATCTTGGGCACGTAGCACCTGATGGACATCACGAAGCCGCCGTCGACGGTGATCGAGTCGCCGAACGCGGAGCACATCGTGGTGCCGGGCCCGCCGGACTTGCGGGCGATCTCGAGTGCGGCGGCTTCCGCGGAGTCCGCGGTGTTGCCGCTGGCTCCGAAGCTCCAGTAGAGCATGTTCTGGGTGCTGAACGTGGGGATCTGGCACGACATGCCTGCCTCGTAGCCGAATCCGATCGGGGTTCCTCCGGCGGAGACGCCAGCGCAGCGGGTTCCGCCGTATGTCGCCTTCAACGCTTGGACGGCCGCCACCGCCTTGTCCACGGTCGAGCCGTACGCCCGGTAGACCCAGTTCATCGTGTCCGCGGCCGAAGCGGCCGTCACTCCGGTCAGTGTCGTGGTCGCGACCATAGCCGCCACGGCACACCATCTCGTTGTCCGGCGCACCAGCGCTGTCCTTTCTCAAGCCCTGTCGAACATGACAAGGGCAGGGTCGCCGACTCCCGGCCGCGTCCGCCACGGCAGAAATGCCTGCGGCAGCAGGGCCCGAACGGCCCAGTGCGCTCCGCCGCCTGCGCCGAAGCTCGTCCTGGCAGGGCGAACTCGCCGTGATGGTGGCTCCAGGACTTCGCGGGCGGCGATTTCGCCGCTGATTTCTGTCGCATCGACGCTTTCGATATTCGGGTTCGGAGCGCGACGGGTGCTCCGGCAGCGTCGACGGGTAGTTCCGGGCCTTCGGCGACGGTGGTGTCGTGCTCGGCGACACCGCTGCCGGACTCGGAAACGTTCGTCCCAAGTGGACACACGGCCAGCCCGGCCGGCCGGGCTGGGCGCGCCGCGTCCGGCACCGCCGCTGCGCCGTCCGGGTGCGGGATTGCGACAAACGTGAACCTACCTTCGTCGGTGTCGCCCTTGCCCGAATCTGTTCGAGAATCACGAACCTGAGGTTGATCACGTTCCGTTTCGACGACGAGACGGCCCGGACCGCCGATGGCCGCGGTCCGGTCACCCGACGCCCCAGGGAGGGGATGCCTCCGCAGCTAGCCGAGCCCGGCACCGGATCCGGAGGCCCGGATGCGGACTCCCCATCCGGTGCACGTCCTTTCTCTCCCGTTCCGCGCAGGAGGAAACACATGCGATCGACACGTTTCAGGCTGAGCGCTCTCGCCGTCGGCTCGTTCGGCGCGCTGGCCCTCGCCATGACCACCGTGCCCGCCGCGTCCGCGGCGGCGACACCGGCCGCGGTCATGAACAGCCTCGGTTCCGCCACCGGCGGGCACTACCTCGACGACAGTGGCGCTTCGGTCGTCACCGTGCTGAACAACGCCGACGCGGCCAAGGTGCGCGCTTCCGGCCTGAACGCGAGGGTGGTGAAGTACAGCCTGGGCCAGCTCGGCTCGGTGAAACAGCAGCTGGACGCCACCGGCGGTGTGCCCAGCGCCGGCTGGGGCCTCGATCTCGCCCGCAACCAGGTCGTCGTCGACGTCTACGACGCCACCCCGAAGGCGGAGAAGGACGCGCTGCTGGAGACCGCCCGCCAGCACGGCGACATGGTCCGCGTCGAACACCATCCCGGCGCCATGTCGTTGTTCATCAAGGGCGGCGACCAGATCAGCAACGGCCAAGCGTCCTGTTCCAACGGGTTCAACGTGGAGAAGGACGGCAAGAAGCTGCTCCTTTCCGCCGGCCACTGCGAGAAACTCGGCGGCGGCGGTCCGTGGAATGACGGCAAGACCGTCGACGCGGTGTTCCCCGACGAAGACAACATGCTCGTGGAGAACGCTTCGGGCGAGGGACCGAGCGAGATCAACGACGGCACCAAGATCACCGAGTTCGCCGACGCGACGGTGGGCGAGCAGATGAAGCGCGCCGGGATCACCTCCGGCGTGACGTCGGGCAAGGTCACCAAGGTCGACTACACCTTCGAAGCGGAGGGCTACACGGTCTACCACGAGTTCTGCACGACCGCGCACTCCGACCACGGAGACTCCGGCGGTCCGGCCTACGACGGGGGCAAGGGCCTCGGCACCCTCTCCGGCGGAGACACCCAGACCTCGTGCTTCTTCCCGGCCACGCTGTCGGCGAAGAGGTACGGCGTGACGCTGCCCAAGTCCTGACCCTCGGGCGCTGTCGGGAGGGGCCGGAGCAGGTCCCTCCCGGCGGCCGCACTCGTGTGTCGTGACAAGGAAGGCCAGTGCCGTCGCCTGGATACCTGATGCGGTCCCGCGCGATCGGCAGCCGTCGAACCGGGCGAGCGCTTCGATTTCGAGTGCCGGGGCACCGGATTCGAGAACCGCGCGTGCTTCCCGCCATGCGGCGTATGCGGCTTCGGGGGCCGCGAAGCCCGGTTGGTCCCGGGCGCAGACGGCGAGGAAGGCTTCTGCGGAGTTCCGCTGCTTGATCGCCTCCTCGGCTCGTGACACGCGCCGCGTGCGGTCGTCGAATTCCGGCTTGCCACGAAGAGGACACGGCCGGCGGCTCGACGTTCCTCGCCCTCGGCTCGCTTCGCTGCTTGAGTTGCGACGTTCACCGCGAACTCGGCGGCTCGGGTCTGGGCCTTCGCCGCATCGGTCGGTTTCTTCGACGATTTTCGCCGCCGTACGTTCTTGAGCGGCCAAACACGAGGCGCGCCGCTCGTCCAGTGCGCGCTTGCGTCCGACCCGCTTGCCCAGTCCTTCCTTCTGCCCGACCATCTCGGCAGTGAGGCCGGTCAGTGCGCGAGATGGCGCGCCCGAGGCCGAGCGGTTTCTCGGTCGTCGGGGCGGTTCTCTCGCGGCGGCGGTTCATTCCGTGACCTACCCGACGGCTTCCGCCGTCGTTCTGGACTTGCAGGTCCAAAATTGGATTTCTATCCTCGCTGAGGTGCCGTCCGAAACGGGCGGATGCCAGGAATTCTTGCCGAGACAGGAGAAGTTCGCCATGGGTCCGGCCGGCAATGACAAAGCTGGGCCGGGAATTCGCCGAGACTCTTTCGAAGAAAGACGCCGGGGCGCTCGCGCCGTTCCTTTCCGAGGACGAGCCGGTGCGCGGGCGGGACACGGCCGTCGCGGTGATCGCGGAGCAGGTCCACGGGCTGGCGCCGCCCGGCGGGAAGCTCGCGCCGATCCGCACCATGGCTGGCTGCGAACTGTCCGGCGGCAAGATCGCTGCGTGGCGGGACTACCCGGACCCGGCCTACGCCGCGACCCTGCTCCAGGCCTGACCGAAAACTCACGAGGGACGAGGAAATGCACGCAGTAGCAGTGGAAGAATACGGCGGGCCGGAAGTATTGCGGTACCGCGAATGGCCCGATCCGGAACCGGCCGCCGGGGAAGTGCTGGTGGACGTCGAGTTCGCCGGGGTCAATTTCATGGACACCGGGTCCCGGGCGGGGTTCGGCCTAGCCGGGCAGCCCCCGCTGATTCCCGGGGTCGAAGGGGCGGGCCGGATTTCCGCACTGGGCGAGGGGGTGACGCATTTCGCGGTCGGCGACCGGGTGGCCTGGGTCGGCGTCTACGGCAGCTACGCCGAGCGGGTGGCGGTTCCCGCGGCGCGGGCGGTGCCGGTGCCGGACGACATCCCGAGCGAGGTCGCGGCCGCGACGATGATGCAAGGCCTCACCGCGCACCACTTCGTCACCGAGTCCGCGCCGCTGGCGGCGGGCGAGATCGCGCTGGTGCACTCGGCCGCGGGCGGGGTCGGGCGCACCGTGACGCAGCTGCTGAAACTGCGCGGGGCGCGGGTGATCGGCCTGGTGTCGCGGGAGGAGAAAACCGCCGCGGCGAAGGAGGCCGGCGCGGACGACGTGCTGGTGTCCTCCGGCGGCGACTTCGTCGAGCGCGTCCTGGACCTGACCGGCGGCGAAGGCGTGCACGCGGTCTTCGACGGCGGCGGTTCGGCGACGTTCCAGTCCTCGCTGGAGGTGCTGCGCCGGTCGGGGACGCTGGTCTACTTCGGGCCGCTCAACGGCGACATCCCGACCGTGCGGATGCTCGATCTGCCCAAGAGCGTCAAGCTCACCTACGCGGTGTACGCCGATCACATCGCGACGCGGGAGTTGCTGCTGCGGCACACCGCCGACCTGTTCGGGAAGATCCGCGAGGGGCAGCTGCGCATCGACGTGAGCCGCCGCTACCCGTTGCGGGACGCGGAACAGGCGCACCGCGACATCGAATCGCGGCGCACGTCGGGCAAACTGCTGCTCGCCGCGCGATGAAACTGTCCGACGGGACGGACATCCCGCAGCTCGGCCTCGGCGTGCTGTTCGTCCCGGACGGCGAAACCGAGCAGGTCGTCGGTGCCGCGCTGGAACTGGGCTACCGGCACGTCGACACCGCGCAGCTCTATCACAACGAAGCCGGGGTGGGCCGGGCGCTGGCCCGCTCCGGCCTCGCGCGGGACGAGCTGTACGTGACGACGAAACTGCACAACGGCTTTCACGAACCGGCCAAAGCGAAGGCGTCCCTGGCGGAGTCGCTGGAGAAACTCGGCCTCGACCGGGTGGACCTGTTCCTCGTCCACTGGCCGCTGCCGACCCTCTGCGGCGGGGATTACGTCTCGACCTGGCAGGCGCTGATCGAACTGCGCGAGGAGGGGCTGACGACCTCGATCGGGGTGTCGAACTTCCAGCCCGCGCACCTCGACCGGATCGTCGCGGAAACCGCGGTCGCGCCGGTGGTGAACCAGATCGAGGTCCATCCCTATTTCGCCAACGAGACCGTGCGCGCGGCGACCCGCCGGCACGGGGCGCTCGTGGAGGGCTGGTCGCCGCTCGCGCGCGGCGCCGTGCTGACCGATCCCGCGGTCGCCTCGATCGCCCGCGAGCGCGGCCGGACGCCGTCGCAGGTGGTGCTTCGCTGGCATCTGGACCGCGGCGACGTGGTGTTCCCGAAATCGGCGAACCGCGCCCGGCTGGCGGAAAACCTGGCCGCGACGGAGTTCACGCTGTCCCCGGCCGAGCGCGCGCGACTGGACGCGCTGGACCGCGGGGAAGCGGGGCGGACCGGCCCGCACCCGGACACCCTCGACGTGATTCCCGGCTGAACCCCGCACAGCGCCCGGACAGGCGAGCCCTCGCCTGTCCGGGGCGGCTGCGCGGACGCTTCAGAACCGGTCGACGTCCCGGATCGCCTGCGCGAACTCGGCGGGCGCCTCCTGCGGCACGTTGTGGCCGATGCCGTTGAGCACCCGGTGGTCGTACCTGCCGGAGAACTTCGCCCGGTACGCCGCGCCGTTCGCCGCCGCGCCGTCGAAATCGCTGGCCAGCGTGATCGTCGGCGGGGTCAGCACCGGGCCGGCGAAGAGCTTCTCCTCCAGCTTGCCGTACTGCGGTTCGCCGTCGGCCAGCCCGAGCCGCCAGCGGTAGTTGTGCACGACGATCGCCACGTGGTCGGGGTTCGCGAAGGACTGGGCCGTGCGCTGATAGGCGGCGTCGTCGAAGTGCCAGGCGGGCGAGACGGTTTTCCAGATCAGCCGGTTGAACTCGTCGCGGTTGCGCGTGTACCCGAGCACGCCGCGCTCGGTGGCGAAGTAGTACTGGTACCACCAGCCGAGTTCGGCCGCGGGCGGCAGCGGCTGCTGCTGTGCTTTGACATTCGTGATGAGGTACCCGCTCACGAGCACCTGTGCCTTCACCCGCTCCGGCCACAGCGCGGCGAGCACGGCGACGGTGCGCGAACCCCAGTCGAACCCGCCGAACACCGCTCTCGGGATCTTCAGCGCATCCATCAACGCGATGATGTCCGAGGCCACGGCCGACTGCTGTCCATTGCGGACGGTGCCGCCGGAGAGAAACGCCGTAGTCCCGTAGCCGCGCAGGTAAGGCACGATCACGCGATAGCCGTCCTTGGCGAGGGCGGGCGCCACGTCCACGTAGCTGTGGATGTCGTAGGGCCAGCCGTGGAGCAGGATGACCACCGGCCCGTCCGCCGGACCGGCTTCGGCGTACCCGATGTTCAGCACGCCGGCCCGCACCTGCTTGAGCGGGCCGAACGATGTGTGCCCGCCAGCGGGAACCGCCGGCGCCGCCGCGGTCCGCGCTGAACACGCGGCAAGCGAGGCCGTCGCCACCCCCGCGGCGACTGCCTGCGAAAACATTCTCCTGCTGATCATCGGGAACACTCCTGAACCGGGTCGAATCTGTGCTTCGACCGTACGGAGCGGCCCCCGGCGCGTGCGCCCGTCGGATGACGGAACCGGTGTAGGTCATCGGTGCGCGGGCCGCCGAAGACCTCGCAATTAAGTCAGGCGATTGACTTAATCTCGCGGGTTGGCCATGATCGCCGGGGTTGCCGGTTGCGAGCAGGAGGTTGGGATGCCCGAGAGCGACGTGGAGCAGGTGCCGCGGTTTCCGTTCGAGCAGCCGGGGGCGTTGGCGCCGCCTGCGGAGTGGGCCGAGCTGCGGGCGGGGTGTCCGGTCGCGCGGGTCGCGTTGGCGAGCGGGGACGAGGCGGCGTTGATCACCCGCTACGCCGATGTGAAAACCGTGCTCTCGGATCGCCGGTTCACGCGTCCGACTCCGGCGGACGACGCGGCGCGGGTCGCGGACACGGAGAGCGGCGGGGTGTTCAACAGCGAGATGGCGACGGTGATCCCGCAGCACGGCGCGGCGCATCTGAACTGGCGGCGGATGATCGGGAAGTGGTTCACGGCCAAGCGGATGAACGCGTTGCGGCCGGGGATCGCGGCGATGGCCGAGCAGCTGGTCGGGGAGATGGTGGCGAAGGGCGGTCCGGCGGATCTGAAGGCGGGGCTGGCGTTTCCGCTGCCGGTGTGGGTGATCTGCGACATGCTCGGCGTTCCGGACGCTGATCGGGACCGGTTCGCGCACTGGTCGGACGTCATGCTCAGCATGACCCGCTACACGCAGGAGGAGTTCGACGCCGCGCAGGCGGATTTCGGCCGGTACATGGGCGCCCACATCGCGGCGAAACGCGCGGAGCCGGGGGAGGACCTGCTCAGCGCGCTGATCACGGACACCGACGCGGACGGCGAGCACTGGTCGGACGCGCTGCTGACCGCGACCGGGATCGGGCTGCTGATCGCCGGGCACGAGACGACGGCGAACATGATCGCGAAGATGGTCGCGATGCTGCTGGCCGACCGCACGCGGTGGGAGGAGCTGCTCGCCGACCCGTCGCTGGTGCGGACCGCGGTGGAGGAGACGCTGCGGCTGGACGCGAACGCGGGGGTGGGGATGTCGCGGTATCTCACCGAGGATTTCGAGGTCGCCGGAACCGTGCTTCCCCGTGGCACCACGGCGATGTGCAGCATGGCCGCGGCCAACCGGGACGAGTCCGCGTTCGAGGCCGCCGCCGAGATGGACTTGCGGCGCAGCCCGAATCCGCATCTGGCGTTCGGGGCGGGCGCGCACGCGTGTCTGGGGCAGCCGTTGGCCCGCACGGAGCTTCAGGTGGCGCTGGAGGTGCTGGTGCGCATGCTGCCGTCGCTGGAACTCGCCGTCCCGGCAGCGGAACTGCGGTGCATCGAGGGCCTCGCGGTGGGCGGGTTGCGGGAACTGCCTGTGCGATGGTGACGGCCATGCCGAACAAAGCCACTGGCGACGACCTCGACAAACCGCTGCGGGCGCACGCGACCCGAGAGCGGATCCTGTCCGCCGCCGAGCGCCTGTTCGCCGAGCACGGGATTCTCGCGGTGTCCAACCGCCAGGTCGGCGAAGCCGCCGGACAGGGCAACAACACCGCGGTCGGCTACCACTTCGGGACCAAGGCCGATCTGGTCCGCGCGATCGCGCGCAAGCACTCCGCCGCGATCGAGGAGCGGCGGCAGCGGAGGCTGGCCGAGATCGGCGAAAGCGCGCAGCTGCGGGACTGGCTCGACTGCCTGGTGCGTCCGCTGGCCGAGCATCTGGCCGCGCTGGGCAGTCCGACCTGGTACGCGCGGTTCGCCGAGCAGGCCATGGCCGATCCGACGCTGCGGCCGATCGTCGTGGCGGAGTCGCTGTCCTCGCCGTCGCTGGCGCGGATCGTCGAGGGTTTGCGGCAGCGGCTGCCCGACCTTCCGCCCGAAGCGGCCGCCGAGCGCAGCGACATGACCCGCACCCTGCTGGTCCACCTGACCGCCGAACGCGAACGCGCCCTCGCCGGGAAAGCCCCCACCCCGCGCCCGGGATGGGACGAGGCCGCCACCGGACTGATCGACGCGCTGATCGGGCTGTGGCAGGCGCCGGTCACCGCGTCGCCGAACGAAAGGAAAAAACGCCGATGAAGGTCACTGTCGACGAGGAACGGTGCTGCGGCGCGGGCACCTGTGTGCTGCTCGCGCCGGAGGTGTTCGACCAGCGCGAAGAGGACGGCATCGTGCTCCTGCTCGACCAGCGCCCCGGCGAAGAACTGCACGCGACCGTCCGCGAAGCCGCCAGCGTGTGCCCCGG
Organism: Amycolatopsis rubida; assembly: GCF_900115345.1. GTDB lineage: Bacteria > Actinomycetota > Actinomycetes > Mycobacteriales > Pseudonocardiaceae > Amycolatopsis > Amycolatopsis rubida. The sequence goes on from NZ_FOWC01000006.1 coordinate 224,538, forward strand.
GGTCGCGATCTCCGTGGACGAGAACTCGTAAGCGGCGCCGCGGTTCCTCCGGCCGTCTTCGCCGCACCCGGACGCCTTTCCCTCGCGGATATGGTTAGGCTAACCTTCGCCTTGCCGTCCGTCGAGCGAAAGCTGGTTCCGCATGACCGTCGATCTCCTCGGCACCGAGCCGACCGTGCACTTCGAGGCCGAGGTGCTCGCCGTGGCTCCGCTTGGCGAGAGCCTGGTCCGGGTGACCTTCGGCGGTCCGGGGATGCGGGACGTGACGACGTGCGGGCCTGATCAGCGGATCAAGATCTTCCTGCCCCGGGAGCCGGGGGCCGGCGCGCGGGTGCCGACCGGCGAGGACTGGTACCGCCGCTACCGCGAGATTCCCGAGGCGGAGCGGCCGTACATGCGCACTTACACGATCCGTGCCGCGCGGCCGGGCGAGATCGACGTCGATTTCGTGCGGCACGGCGACAGCGGTCCGGCGACGCGCTGGGCCGCCGCGGTGAAGCCGGGCGACCGAGTCGTCGTCTACGGCCCGAACGCGAGGTTCGAGGACGACGGCGACCCTGCCCGCCGGGGTGCGGATTACGGTGCTCCGGCCGACGCGAGCTGGCAGCTGATCGCCGGCGACGAGACCGCGCTGCCCGCGATCGGCGGCATCGTGGAAAGTCTGGCTCCGGGCCAGCGGGCTTACGTCTTCGCCGAGGTGCCGGTCGCGGCGGACTGCCAGGAGTGGCAGACCGCGGGCGAGGTCACCGTGACCTGGCTGCCGCGCGACGGCGCTCCGGCCGGGACGAGTGCGGCGCTGCTCGCCGCGGTGCGCGAAGCCGACCTGCCTGCCGAGCCCGGTTATGCGTGGCTGGCGGGGGAAGCGCGGCAGGTGCGGGATTTGCGCCGGCACTTGGTCGGCGAACGCGGGATGGATCGCAAGCGCATCGATTTCTGCGGGTACTGGCGCTACGGGAAGTCCGAGGACGCCCCGTTCGAGCCGGAACCGCGGGACTGAGGCCCGCTGAGGTGAGGAACGCGGGGGAAACGACGACGCCGCGCGCCGCCGTCCGGCTGCTGGGGCAGTGCCTGCGCGCCCAGTGGAAACACGTGCTGCCCGCGATCGCCGGGGGTGCGGTCTTCCAGCTTTCTTCGGTGATTTTCCCGCTCTGCGTGGAAAAAGCCATCGACCAGGGCATCAACGCCGGGGACCAGGCGGCGACGCTGCGGTGGGCGCTGGCCATCGTCGGGGCGGCGGCGCTGCTGGTGGCCGGGCTCGCGCTGATGCAGTGGCAGATCACCGTCGCGGCGGTCTCCGCGTCGAACGGGCTGCGGGCCGGGCTGCTGGACCACGGGCTGCGGATGGACCGGCGCGGCCTGGCGCGCTTCGGCCGCGGCGACCTCGCCACCCGCGGCACTCGCGACGTCGATTTCGTGCACCACTGGCTGGCCGGATTCGCCTCGATGGTCACCGGGCTGGGCGGATTCGCCGTCATCCTGGTGCTGATCGGCAGGCTGGACGGCCTGCTCGCGCTGGTCGGCCTGGCCACGGTGCCCGCGCTGGTCGCGCTGAACATCGTGCTGCCCCAACGGTTCTCGGCGGCCAACAACCGGCTGGCGGCCGCGCACGGGGCGCGCGCCGACTCGGTGGAGGAACTGCTTTCCGCGAGTGTCGCGGTGCGCGGGATCGGCGGCTTCGGGCCGCTGCTGGACCGGCACGCCGAGCACAGCCGGACGGTCGCCGAGGAGACGGTCGCGACCGCGAAGGCGGCGGCGAACTGGGCCGCCACCGGGCCGTTCGTGCCGGGCCTCGCCACCGCGGCCGGGCTGCTGGCCGGCGGCTGGGCGGCGATCGACGGGGCGCTGACCGTCGGCGGCCTGGTCGCGTTCACGACGTGGATGGCGATGCTGGGCATGTGGGTCGGGGTGCTCACCGACCGGTTCACCCAGCTCGGCGAGGCGCTGACGGCGGGGCGGCGGATCGCCGAGGTCCTGGCCGCGCCTGCGGCGGCGGACGCGGGGCAGCCGCTGCCGGGACCGGCGGCTCTGGTCGCGTCGGGAGCGGTGGCCCGCCCGGGGCCGGACCGGACGATCGGGCCGTTCGACCTCACTGTCGCGCCGGGGGAGTTCGTCGCGGTCACCGGGCCGATGGGCGCGGGCAAATCGACATTGCTGCGGATGCTGGCGGGCTGGAGCGACCCGGACACGGGAACCGTGCGCTACGGCGATGTCGACCTGCGCACGGCCGCGCGCGGGGAGATCCGGCGGCGGCTGGTCTTCGTGCCGCAGCGGCCCGCCCTGCTTTCCGGGACGATCCGCGAAAACCTGATGCTGGGGCGACCGCGGCTGACTGAGGAGGAGCTTCGCTCGGCCTGCGCGGCGGCGGCGATTCACGACTATCTCGCAAGCCTTCCGAAAGGCTACGACACGGAAACCGGCGAAGGCGGAGCCACGTTGTCGGGCGGCCAGTTGCAACGGCTGGCGCTGGCGCAGGCGTTCCTGCACGGCGCCGACGTGCTGCTGCTGGACGACGTGACCTCGGCGGTGGACGCGGCGACCGAGCAGCGGATTCTGGCCGGGCTGCGCGAATGGCTGGACGCGGGGGAGGGCCGGGCAGTGGTGTTCGCCGGGCACCGGAGCGCCGTCGCCGAAGCGGCCGACCGCGTGGTGGCGCTGCCCGCCGGGGCGGTTCCCGACGCGGTGGGGGCGTGCCGTGCCTGACTCGACGCACGACGCGGGCCGCCGTTCCCGCAGGGGAGCGCCCGATGCCTGAAGCACCGCTGTTGAGCGAAAAACCGCGCCTGCGCGGGGTGCTGCGCCGGACCGTTCCGTTTCTCCGGCCGCACCGCGGCGTCTTGGCCATGGCGATCGGCCTCGGGACCGCCGCGACGCTGGCGCTGACCCTCGTCCCCTCGGTCGTCGGGTGGGCGGTCGACCGGGTCGCCGGCCGGGACGGCGAAGGGCTCGGGTTCGCGGCCGCGGCGTTCGCCGGGCTCGTGCTCGCCCGGCTGATTCTCTTGCGCAGCGGGGAGATCTGGCTCGCCAAAGCGGGCGAACGGGTGGTCAAGAGCCTGCGCGACCTCGTCGTTTCGCGGCTGGCCACCGCGCCGCTGCGGTTCCTGGAAGCGCAGCGTTCCGGCGATCTGCTCCGCCGCAGCACCACCGAGATCGCCGACCTCGCCTCGTTCGTGCGCGGAGACCTCCCGGACCTGCTTTCGGTGACCGGCTATCTCCTTTTCACCACGATCCTGCTGCTCGTGTACTCATGGCAGCTCACGCTCGTCGTCGTGCTGGTCTTCCTGCCGCTGTCGGTGCTGGTCATGCGGTGGTTCCAGCGCGGAGCCGGTCCCGCCTTCGCGGCCGAAGCCGCCGCGCAGGCCGCTGTCGCCGCCACCTACCGGGAAGGCCTGCAGGCCCGGGAGGCGATCGTTTCGCGCGGGGCGGAAGACCAGTGGCGCGAACGCTTCGACCGAGACGCGGCCGAGGTGCGGAAGACCGCGCTGCGCACGGAGTTCGTCGTTCTCCGCACCGGCGGGGTCACCCTGGCCCAGAGCGTCGCCGACGCGACGATCCTCGTCTTCGGCGGCGGGCTCGTGCTCGCCTGGGGCCTGCCGCTGAGCACCGTCGCGGTGTTCGTCGTCGCCATGCGGCAGCTGTTCGATTCCACCAACCAGCTGACCACCCTGATCGGGCAGCTGCAGACCTCGCGCACCGGCCTCGCCCGGCTGCTCGACCTGCTCGACCTCGCCGAGCGGCCCGCGGGCTCCGGGCGCGGAGCCGACGTGCCCGAACGCGGCGTGCTCGAAGCGTCCACAGTGGACTTCCAGTACACCGCCGGCGTTCCGGTGCTCACCGGGGTGTCGTGCACGTTCCCACCGGGCTCGCGCACCGGGCTCGTCGGCCCGACCGGGTCGGGCAAGACCACGCTCGCGAAGATCCTCACCGGGCTGTACCCGGTCGACGGCGGCTGCGTGCGCTACGCGGGCGTCCCGCTGGAGGAGATCGAGCCGGACCTCCTGCGCCGCCGGATCATGCTGGTGCCGCAACGGGTGCACCTGGTCGCGGGCACCCTGCGGGACAACATCCGGCTCGTTCCCGATCCGCCGCCGGACGAGCGCATCGCGCGGGCGCTCGAAGAGCTGGGCCTGCGCGAATGGGCGGCGAACCTGCCCGCCGGGCTCGACACCCCGGCCGGCGACTCGCTTTCCGCGGGCGAACGGCAGCTGGTCGGGCTGATCCGGGCCGCGCTGGTGGATCCGGCGGTGCTCGTGCTCGACGAGGCCACCGCGGACGTCGACCCGGCGACCGGGGACCGGATCGAGCGGGCACTGGACCGCCTGCACGCCGGCCGTTCCCTGATCGTCGTCGCGCACCGGCAGTCGACCATCGACCGGCTGCCCGCGGCGGTGCGCCTGGAATCCGGCCGGGTACTGGCGGGCGAACGATGACCGCGGTCTCGCCGGCCCCTCCGGGCGCCGACCGGCGGCGGCTCACCACGCTCCGGATCGCCGGGCTGGTCGTCATCCTGGCCCTGGTGCTCGCGGCCATGCTCGTCAGCGTCGCCGTCGGGGCCAAGCACCTGCCGCTCGGCGTGGTCTGGGACGCGGTCTTCCATTTCGACGGCTCGTACGACGCGAACCTGGTCTGGGACCAGCGGATCCCGCGCACGCTGCTGGGCGCGCTGGTCGGGGCCGCGCTCGGCGGGGCGGGGGCGCTCATGCAGGCGGTGACGCGCAATCCGCTGGCCGATCCCGTGCTGTTCGGCGTCGAGGCGGGCGCGTCGGTCGCCGTCGTGACCGCGATTTCCTTCCTCGGGGTCTCCAGCCTTTCCGGCTACGTCTGGTTCGCGCTCGCCGGCGCGGCGGCGACCAGCGTGCTCGTCTACGTCCTCGGCGCCAGCAGCCGCGGCGGGGCGACCCCGGTGCGGCTCGCTCTGGCGGGCACGGTGGTGACGGCCGTGCTGACCGGCGTGATCACCGCGTTCACCACGATGCACGCGAAAACGTGGCAGGTCATGCGGTTCTGGACGATCGGCTCGCTGGTCAACCGCGGCTACGACGTGCTGTGGGAGGTGCTGCCCTTCATCGCCGCCGGCGTCGTGCTCGGGCTCGCGGTCACCGGAGCGCTCAACGCGCTGGCGCTCGGCGACGACGCGGGCCGGGCGCTGGGCGCGCACGCCGGGCGGACCCGGATCGTCAGCATGCTCGCCATCGTCCTGCTGTGCGGCGGAGCGACCGCCGCCGCGGGACCGATCGGTTTCGTCGGTCTCGCCGTGCCGCACGCGGTGCGCGCGATCGCCGGCCCGGACAACCGGTGGGTGGTGCCGTACTCGATGGCCGTCGCCCCGCTGCTGGTGGTGGGGGCCGACGTGGTCGGCCGGGTGGTCCTCCCGACCGGGGAACTGGAGGCCGGCGTGGTGACCGCGGTGATCGGCGCGCCGGTGTTCATCCACCTGGTCCGCCGGAAACGGCTGGCGAAACTGTGACCGCGACCGCGAATCGCCAGTGGACGGTCCGCTCCGGACGGGTTTCCCTGCGGGTGCACCGGCGGACCGCCGTCGTGGCGGCCGCGCTCGTCGTGGTGTGCCTCGGGGCGGTGCTGGCCAGCCTGCTGTCCGGGCAGTACGAGATCAGCGTTCCCGGCGTTTTCCGCGCGCTGGGCGGGCACGGAACGCTGCAGCAGCGGTACTTCGTCAACGACGTCCGGCTGCCGCGGGTGCTGGTGGCGCTGCTCGTCGGGGCGGCGCTGGCGGTGAGCGGGGCGATTTTCCAGAGCCTGTCGGCGAATCCGCTGGGCAGCCCGGACATCGTCGGGTTCAACAGCGGCGCCACCGCCGGGGCGCTGATCTGCCTGGTGCTGCTGCACGATTCGGGGCTGCTCGCCACCGGGATCGGCGCGGTCGGCGGAGGCGGGGCCGTAGCCGTGCTGGTCTACCTGCTGGCGTATCGGGGCGGAGTGGGCGGATACCGGCTGATCCTCGTGGGCGTCGGGATCAACGCGCTGCTCGGCGCGGGCATCGCCTATCTGCTGAGCCGGGCGGAGCTGAACGATTCGCTCAACGCGCAGATCTGGCTCGTCGGGAGCCTCAACGGCCGAGGGTGGGACCAGGTGCGGATCCTGCTCGTCGTGCTGGCCGTGGTGCTGCCGGTGGCGTTCTCGCTGAGCCGGGCGCTGCTGACGCTGGAAATCGGCGAGGAGCCGGCGATATCCCTGGGCATGTCCGTGGGTTCGGTGCGGCGCTGGGCGGTCGTGGTGTCGGTGGTGCTCAGCGCGGCGGCGATCGTGTGCGCCGGGCCGATTTCGTTCGTGGCGCTGGCCGCGCCGCAGGCGGCGAAACGGCTGGCCCGCTCCGCCGGGCCCTCGCTGGTGGTCTCGGCGCTGACCGGCGCGGGCCTGCTGGCACTGGCCGATTTGCTGGCACAGCGGCTCATCGCGGGCGTCCAGCTGCCGGTGGGCGTGACGACGCTCGTCCTCGGCGGACTGTATCTCGGCTGGCTGCTCGTCGGCGAAGTCCGCAAGGGCCGCACCTGAACGGAAAATGCCGCCGTTGTCACTTTTCTGGCCTATGGCTGGACGCGTCCCCTTAGGCTAGCCTTCCCTAAGTCTACTGAGGGAGCTGTGATGACCAATCCGTTCGACGACGAGAACGGCCGATTCCTGGTGCTGGCCAACGACGAGGACCAGCATTCGCTGTGGCCCTCCTTCGCCGAGGTGCCCGCCGGCTGGAGAATCGTCAAAACCGAGGCGAGCCGCCAGGAATGCCTCGACTACGTCGAGCGGAACTGGACCGACATCCGGCCCAAGAGCCTCGTCGAGAGCATGGCGGCGGAAGCGGCCGAACGGCCGTGAACGACCGGGAAGGCACCGACCGGCGCGGATTCCTGATCAAAGCCGGGGCCGCGGGCGCGCTCGCGCTGGGAATCGGTTCCGCGGTCGGCGAAGCGATGCCGGCCGGACGCGGCGAACCCGTCGCGATCGACCCGAAGGCGCTCGTCCGGCCGCGGGCGCAGGGCGACCGGACCGCCGTGGTGCGTCCGGCGGCGAACCGCGAGCCGTCCGGCGCGCCGTTCCGCGGCACGGTCACCGAGCTGACCCCGTTCCTCGACCCGCTTCCCCGGCTGACGCCGGCATACGGGAACGGTGCGGGCGAGCTGACCATCCGGATGCGCGCGGCGACCGTCCGGCTGCATTCGCAGCTGCCGCCGACGAAGATCTGGGGATTCGACGGCCTGTTCCCCGGTCCGGTGATCGAAGCCCGCCGCGGCCGCCCGCTGCGCGTCACGTGGCGCAACGAGATCGCCGGGACCATGCCGGTGCCCGTCGTCGAGATCCCCTTCGACGAGAACGCCGATCCCTATCAGTGGGATGTTCCCGGACGGGAAGGCGTTCCGCCGCGCGCGGACGTGGCGGCGCTGCCCGGCTGGACCTCGACCCACCTGCACGGGCACTTCAGCGACGGCAGCAGCGACGGCTGGGCCGAGGACGCCGTGCTGACCGGCCACAGCCAGCTGGTCGAGTACCGCAACGACCAGCCCGCCACGACGCTCTGGTACCACGACCACGCCATGCACATCACCCGCTGGAACGTGATGGCCGGCCTGCTCGGCATGTACATCCTGCGCGACGACGAGGAGCGGTCCCTCCGGCTGCCCTCGGGCGAGCGGGAAATCCCGCTGGTGATCTGCGACCGGAACCTCGACACCGACGCGCGGAACCGGCTCACCGGCACGATGCTGCACAAGACCACGATCATGAGCACCGACCCGCTGAAGCAGGTGCGGTCGTTCGCCGGGCCGTACACGCTCGTCAACGGGGTGATCTGGCCGCATCTGGACGTCGAGCCGGACTGGTACCGCTTCCGGATGGCCAACGCCTCCAACACCCGGCCCTACAACGTGCAGCTGGTCACCGACGACGGCAAACCCGTGCCGCCGGGCACGGTCTTCGTGATCGGCACCGACGCCGGATTGCTCGGCGCGCCGGTGGACGTCCGCGACGGGTTCAGCCTCGCCGCGTCCGAACGCGCCGACGTGCTGATCGATTTCCGCGCGCTGGGCGGGCGGAACCTCAAGCTGCGCAACGTCAACTACGACCCGGGGCCGTGGCCGGACTTCCTGCAGTTCCGGGTGAGCGGGTTCGGCCGTCCCTCGGCGTTCCGGCTGCCGAAGACGCTGGCGAGGTCGTTCCGGCGGGTCACCGAAAAGCAGCCGGTGCAGGCCGAGCGGATGGTGATGCTGACCCCGGTCGGCGTATCGCACGCCCGCCTGTGGGAGATGAAGCGCATCGACGGCCCGCCCGAGGGCAAGCTGCCGATCGACGGCATCGTGCAGGTCAAAGAGCGGGACGGCACCGTGGTCACCTGGCAGCGGATGGCCTACCGGTGGACCGATCCGCTGCAGTACACCGTGGCGACCGGCGCCTGGGAGCGCTGGCGGTTCTTCAACCTCGACTGGTCCGGCTGGCCGCATCCGATGCACGTGCACGTCTGCGCCTTCCAGCCGGTGAAGCGCGGTTACTACAACATCGACGGCTTCAAGTTCATCGACCTGCCCGGCGGCGGCATCGGCGGCGGCACCGCCACGCCGGTGTTCTGGAAGGAGTCGCCGCCGGTCGAGCCGGCGCAGGCGGGCTGGAAGGACGTGGTGAACGCGGACGCGGGGGAGGCGGTCGACGTGATCGCCAAATTCGCCGACGTCACCGGCAAATTCGTCTACCACTGCCACATGCTCGAACACGAGGACATGAGCATGATGCGCCCGTTCCTCGTGCAGCCGAAGGAAGTCATCGCCGTCGCCGAGTCGATGGAGCACGAACTGCCGCCCGCGCCCGGCGGCGGTCACGCTCACTGAGTTCCGGCACCACGAGAGGATCACCTGTGTCGTCGGGGTACGAGGACGCCCGCAACCCGCTCACCGCCGCGCAAGAAGGGATCTGGTTCGGCTCGCGGCTCGATCCGCCGAGTCCGGCCTACCAGACCGGCGAGTACGTGGAACTGCACGGCGAGCTGGACGTCGAAGCGTTCCGCGCGGCGGTGCGCACGGCGATGTCCGAGGCGGACGGCCTGACTGTCCTTTTCGGGCACGACCGGTCCGGTCCCTGGGCCCGCCCCGGCGCGGCCGCCCGGCCGGAGCTGGCGGTCGTGGACGTGGACGGGGACCCGGAACCGCTGATGCGGGCCGAACTGGCGCGGCCGCGCGACCTGGAATCCGGGCCGCTGGTCACCCAGATCCTCTACCGGGGCAAGGGAAACCGGTACGCCTGGTTCTTCGGCTGCCACCACATCCTGCTCGACGGGTACGGGTTCGGCCTGATCCAGCGACGCGTGGCCGAGGTCTACACCGCATTGGCCGGCGGGGCAGCGATCGGCGACAGCCCGTTCCGTCCGATGGCCGCACTGCTGGAGCAGGACGCCGCCTACCGCGCGTCGGACCGCTTCGAGGACGACCGCCGGTTCTGGACGGAACACCTGGCGGGATTGCCGGAGCTGCCCGCGGCGGTCCCGGCGTCGCACAGCTTCCTGCGGGAACACACGGCCGTGCCGGACTTCGCCGCGCTTTCCGCGCTGGCGAAGGAGATCGGCACCGGCTGGACCGAGGTCGTCATCGCCGCGACCGCGCTGTACCTGCACCGGATCTCCGGCGCCGCCGAGATCGTGCTCGGGCTGCCGGTGATGGGCAGGCTCGGCCCGGCTGCCCGCGTTCCGGCGACGACGGTGAACGTGCTGCCCCTGCGCGTCCCGGTCCGCTCCTCGGTCACGGTCGCCGAACTCGTCGCGACCGTGGCGGCCGAGCTGAAAACGACCCGGCCGCACCACCGTTATCGCGGCGAGGACGTCCGCCGTGATCTGGGGCTGCTGGGGTCCCGGCGGCTTGTCGGGCCGTGGATCAACATCAAGCCGTTCCCCACCGAGCTGTCCTTCGGCGGGCTGCGCGCGAGGACGCACTACCTCGCCGCGGGACCGGTCGACGACTTGTCCTTTACCGTGCAGGGTCTGCCGGGCGAGGGCGGGCTCGTCTTGGACATCGACGCCAACCCCGCCGTGCACGACGCCGAAGGAGTGCGTCGGCACGCGAACGGGTTCGCTGCCGTGCTGTCGGCCCTGGGCCAGGCGGCGCCGGAAACGCCGGTCGGCCGCTTCGACGTGACCGCCGACGTGCCCGGCGTGCTGGCCGCCGGGCGGAGCGAGCCGAGTCCGCACGACAGTTTCGACTTGCTGCGCGAGATTCCGCGCGGTGCGGGCGTCGCGGTGGAGGACGCGACTTCCCGGCTCACCTTCACCGAGTTGCACGACCGCGCCGATCGCCTTGCCGCGCGGCTGATCTCCGAGGGGGTGCGTCCGGGCGATCTCGTCGCCGTCCGGCTGCCCCGCGGCACCGGCCTGGTCGCGGCGTTGCTGGCGGTGCTGAAAAGCGGTGCCGCCTACCTGCCGGTCGATCCCGGGTTCCCGGCCGAGCGCGTGGAATTCATGCTCGACGACGCGGGTCCGGTCCTGGTCGTCGATCCGGACTGGCTGGACGCGGGCGAACCGGCCGAACCGGTCGCGCTGCCGGACGTCCCGGCCGACGCGCCCGCTTATGTCCTCTACACGTCGGGTTCGACCGGCCGTCCCAAGGGCGTGGTCGTCACCCGGCGCAACCTCGGCAACCTCCTGGCGTCGTTGCGCGACCGGTTCGCTTTCCGCGCGCGGGACCGGTTCCTGGCCGTCACGACGATCAGCTTCGACATCGCCGCACTGGAGCTGTTCCTGCCGTTGCTGGACGGCGCGACCGTCGTGCTGGCGGATTCCGCCGACGTGCGCGATCCGGCCCGGCTGGCGGTGTTGCTGGACGGGGTAACCGCGATGCAGGCCACGCCCTCGCTGTGGCAGGCCCTCGCCGAGTCGGTTCCCGAGGCGCTGCGCGGCATCCGGGCGCTGGTCGGCGGCGAGGCGCTGCCCCCGGCGCTGGCGAAGCTGCTCAGCCGGATCACTGCCGGGGTCACCAACCTGTACGGCCCGACGGAAACGACGATCTGGTCGACCGCGCACGAGATCGGCCCGGCGGACGCGCAGCGGCCGCTGATCGGGCGGCCGCTGCACAACACCCACGCCTACGTTCTCGACGCCGCGCTGCGGCCGGTGCCGCCCGGCGCGACCGGCGAGCTGTACCTGGCCGGTTCGGGCGTCGCGCTCGGCTACCTCGGCCGGGCGGGGCTGACCGCGTCGCGGTTCGTGGCGAATCCCTTTGCGCGCGGCCGGATGTACCGCACCGGCGACCTCGCGCGCTGGACTGATGACGGTGCCCTCGACTGTCTCGGCCGCACCGACCATCAGGTCAAGGTCCGCGGTTTCCGCGTGGAGCTGGGCGAGATCGAAGCCGTGCTCGGCCGCGCGCCGGGCGTCGGCCACTGCGCGGTCGTCGCCGCGGGCGCCGGGCTGGCCGGATACTACGTGCCGGCCGGCGAAACCGGCGATCTCCGTGCCGAACTGTCCCGGCACCTGCCGGACTACATGGTGCCCGGCCTGCTCGTGCCGGTCGCCGAATTGCCGTTGACTCCCAACGGAAAGGTCGACCGTCTCGCGCTGGCCGCCCGTAGGCACACCGGCTCCGGCCCCGCCGCGGCCGATCCGCGAGCGGCCCGGCTGAGCGAACTGTTCGCCGACGTCCTCGGCGTGCCCGGGTTCGGGCCCGGCGACGACTTCTTCCGCTTCGGCGGGCACTCCCTGCTCGCGCTGCGCCTGAGCACGCGCCTCGGCGCGGAGTTCGGCGTGGACGTCCCGATCGCCGCGATCTTCGACGCCCCGACCCCCGCCGAACTGGCGGACCGGCTGACCGGCCTCGCCCCGGCGCGGCCGGAGATACCGGTCGCGCCGCGCCCGGACCGCCTGCCGCTGTCGGCCGGGCAACGGCGGCTGTGGCTGCTGCAATCCCTGTCCGGCCCGGACAGCGCGGCCTACAACCTCCCGCTGAGCCTGCGCCTCCGCGGCGATCTCGACCGCGCCGCGTTGCGGGCCGCGCTCGACGACGTCGTCGCCCGGCACGAGCCGCTGCGCACCGTCTACCGCGAGACCGACGGCGAACCGTGGCAGGAAATCCTTCCGCCGCAACAGGTTCCGTTCGACGTGCTGCCCGCGGCCGCCGCCGCGCGGCTTCTCGACCTCAGCCGCCGCCCGTTTTCGCTCGCGGACGAACTGCCGATCCGCGCGTCCCTGATCGCGCTCGGCGAGGCCGACCATCTCCTGCTGCTCACCGTGCACCACATCGCCACCGACGAATGGTCGCTGCGGCCGCTGCTGGCCGACCTCGAAACCGCCTACGCCGCGCGCACCGCCGGTAACGCTCCACAGTGGACTCCGCTGGCCGTGCAGTACGCGGATTACGCGCTGTGGCAACGCTGCCTGCCGGTCGATCTTGATTTCTGGACCGCCGAACTCGACGGCCTGCCCGACGAGATCGCCGTCCCCACCGGACGGACCCGCCCGCCTCGCCCGTCCGGTGAAGGCATCGTCCTCGACCTCGACCTGGCCGCCGCGGTGCTGCCGCGGATCCGGGAGCTGGCCGCGGAAACCGGCACCAGCGTGTTCATGGTCCTGCACGCCGCCTTCGCCGCCGTGCTCGCGCGGTGCGGAGCCGGAGAGGACGTGCCGATCGGCGTGCCGGTGGCGGGGCGCGCCGCCGAAACGCTCGATCCGCTGATCGGCTTCTTCGTCAACACGGTCGTGCTGCGCACCGACCTGTCCGGCCGCCCGACGTTCCGGGAGCTGCTGGCCCGCGTCCGCCGCACCGGCCTCGCCGCCCTGGCGCACGACGACGTCCCGTTCGACGAGGTCGTCGACCGCCTCGCGCCGCCGCGTTCGACGTCCCGGCACCCGCTGTTCCAGGTGCTGTTCGCCTACCGCAACACCCCGGACGGGACCGGCCGGTTCGCCGGGCTGGCCGCGGAGACCGAGCTGGTGCCCACCGCGACGGCGAAGGTCGACCTGACCCTCAACGTCACCGAGACCGGCGGCGGGCTCACCGGATTCCTCGAATTCGCCCGGGACCTGTTCGAACCGGACGAGGCCGCGCTGTTCGCCGACCGGTTCGCCCAGGTGCTCGGCGACCTGCTGGCCGCGCCCGACGAGCCGGTGGCCGCGCTCGACGTCCGGCTGCCCGGGGAGCGGCTCGCCCCGGACACCGGCCACGCGGTGCCGGACACGACCCTGACCGCGCTGCTGGAACAGGCGCTCGCCGAGCACGCCGGCCGCGAAGCGCTGGTGTTCCGCGATGCGCGCCTGGCTTACCGCGATCTCGACCGCCGCACTGCGCGGCTGGCGGCGGCTTTGCAAGACCGCGGCGTCGGCCCGGAGTCGGTGGTCGCTGTCGTGCTGCCGCGTTCGCTGGAACTGGTTGTCGCGCTGGTCGCCGTGCTGCGCGCCGGTGGCGCCTATCTGCCGGTCGATCCGGACCAGCCCGCCGAGCGGATCCGCGAACTGCTCGCCGACGCCGCCCCGGCCGCCGTCGTCACCGCGGAGGACCTTCCGGCGGCGGACGGGTTCCGCCCCGCGACGGTTCAGCCCGGCAACGCGGCTTACCTGATCTACACCTCGGGTTCGACCGGCCGTCCCAAGGGCGTCCTGGTCGAGCATCGCGCGATCGTGAACCGATTGCGGTGGATGCGCGAGCGCTACGGCTTCGGCGAGGACGACCGGGTGCTGCAGAAGACCCCGGCCACCTTCGACGTTTCGGTGTGGGAGTTCTTCCTCCCGTTGCTCAGCGGGGCGGCGCTGGTGGTCGCCGAACCCGGCGACCACCGCGACCCGGAGCGGCTGGCCGCGCTGATCGAGGCGGAACGGGTGACGACTGTCCACTTCGTCCCGTCGATGCTGGCCGCGTTCGTCGCGGCCGGAGTGCGCCGCGACCTCGGTTCGGTGCGCCGCGTGTTCTGCAGCGGCGAGGCGCTGCCCGCCGACCTGGTGCCGCGGGCGCGGGAGGTCTTCGCCGCGCCGCTGCACAACCTCTACGGCCCGACCGAAGCCGCCGTGGACGTCACCGAATGGGACACCGCGGCCGAGGACGGCGTCCGGCCGGTCCCGATCGGCGTGCCGGTCTGGAACACCGGCGCGCACGTGCTCGACGCCGGGCTGGCGCCGGTGCCGGACGGCGTCGCGGGGGAGCTGTACTTGTCGGGGGTGCAGCTCGCTCGCGGTTACCGCGGCCGTCCGGCGCTCACCGCCGAACGGTTCGTCGCGGCACCGGACGGCGGACGGCTCTACCGCACCGGCGACCTGGTGCGGCGCCGTCGCGACGGGGCGCTCGACTACCTCGGCCGGACCGACCACCAGGTCAAGATCCGCGGTCAGCGCATCGAACCGGGCGAGATCGAAGCGCGGCTCGCGGCCCGGCCGGACGTCGACGCCGCCGTGGTCGTGGCCCGGGCCGGGCGGCTGATCGGCTACTGCGTGCCCGAGACGGCGGACGTCTCCGCCGCGCTGAGTGAACTGGCGGCAGCGCTGCCCGCCGCGATGGTGCCGTCGGTCCTCGTTCCGCTGGCGGAATTCCCGTTGAGCCGCAACGGAAAGCTCGACCGGTCCGCGCTGCCCGAACCGCCGGGGGAGACCGCGGCCGTCGTCGCGCCGCGAGACGCGCGGGAGGCCGTGGTCGCCGCCGCGTTCGCCGAGGTGCTGGGGCTCGCCGAGGCCGGGGCCGACACCGGGTTCTTCACCGCCGGCGGCGACAGCATCCTGGCCATTCACCTGGTCGCCGCGCTGCGCCGGGCCGGGCTGACCGTCTCTCCGCGCGACGTCGTCGAGGCCGCGACGGTGGCTGACCTGGCCGCCCGGGCGACGGTCGGTTCCGCCGCGCCCGCGGCAGCCGTCGACCGGACCGGGCCGGTGGCCCCGACGCCGATGGTGCGCTGGCTCCTCGGTCGCGGCGGCCCGATCGACCGTTACAGCCAAGCGGCGCTGCTGCCGGTGTCGCCCACCGCCGACGTCGGCGCGCTGCTGATCCGGCTGGTCGCCCGGCATGATTTCCTCCGCGCCCGGCTGACCGGTGACACACTCGAAATCGGCGAACCGCGCGAGGTTCCGCTCCGCTCGGCACCCGCTGACGCCGACCCGAACGCCGAGTTGGCCCGCGAAGCCGCCGCGCTCGACCCGCGCGGCGGGACCATGCTGCGGGCGGTCCTCCTCGGCACCGACCGGCTGCTGCTGGTCGCGCATCACCTCGTCGTGGACGCGGTGTCGTGGTCGGTCATCGCCGCCGACCTGGAAAGCGGAGTTCCGGACCGGCCCGCGGAATTCGCCGCCCGGCCGTGGGCCGCCGCGCTGGCCGCCGACGAGGCCGAGTTGCCGTTCTGGACCGAGATGGCCGGGGGAACCGGTGTCAGGCTGCGTACCGGCCTGGTCGGCGACCTGCGGCACGTGGTCGCCGAGTTGCCCGCAGAGGTGGTCGCGGGCATCGCGAGCGCGTTCCACACCGGTGTCCGCGAAGTCGTGCTGGCGGCGCTGGGCCTTGCCGTGCGCGAGGTCTGGGGCGAAACCGCTCTGCGCGCCGACCTGGAAGGCCACGGCCGCGACGGTGTCCCGGGCGCGGACACCGCCGTAGGCTGGTTCACCAGCCTGTATCCGGTGCGCGTCGGTCTGGACGGTACCCCGGAGCAGGTTCTCCAGCGCGTCAAGGAAACCCTGGCCGCGGTCCCGGGCGACGGCAGCGGCTACGGCCTGCTGCGCGACCGCGTACCCGGCGTGCCCCGGCCGTTCCTGGTCAACCACCTCGGAACCGCTCGTCCCGGCCAGCTGTCCGGCTTGGACTTCCTGGCCGGTGGAGCCGATCCGGAACTGTGCGCGAGCCATCCGGTCGAAGTGTCCACTTTGGTCGAAGACGGGGTGCTGAAAGCACGCTGGTCCTGCTCGCCGGACGTCGATCTCGACGCGCTGCTGGCGGCTTGGCGGCGCGCGGTCACCGCACTGACCGGAGGCGGCGGGCACACCCCGTCCGACTTCCCCCTCGTCCGGCTGACGCAGTCCGAAGCGGACGCACTCGGCGAGGTCGAGGACGTTCTGCCGGTCACCCCGCTGCAGGCCGGTTTGCTGGCACAGGACGACGAAACCGACGTCTACACGGTCTTGCTGTCGTTCGACCTGGACGGCGACCTCGACGCGGCCTGGCTGCGCACGTGCGCCGAGAAGCTGGTCCGCCGCCACCCCGCCCTGCGGGCGGAATTCCGCCCGCGCACGGACGGCGATCCGATCCAGGTCGTGCGCCCGGCACCGGAATTGGCTTGGCAGGAAGGCGAAATCGCCGTCGAAGAGTTCCGGCGTGCCCGGTTCGACCTCGGCAGCGCGCCGCTGATCCGCTTCGCGCTGGCGCCCGTCGCGCCCGGTCGTCACCGGTTGCTGGTGTGCCATCACCACATTCTCCTCGACGGCTGGTCGTCCTTGGCGCTCGCGCGCGAACTGTTCGCGACCTACGCCGGTGCCGAGCCCCCGGCCCGCCGTCCGCATCGCGACCAGCTGACCTGGCTGTCCACAGTGGACCGTGACGCCGACGAGGCCGCTTGGGCGGAAGCACTGTCCGGGTTGGACGAACCCACGCTGCTCGCCCCCGGCGGAGCCGCTCCGCAGTGGCCGGAGCAGCTGGACCGCACTCTCGACGCGGAGGTGACCGCGCGGGTGGCGGCCCGCGCCCGCGAGCTTGGCTGCACGGTGAACACCCTGGTCCAGGCCGCCTGGGCGATCCTGCTGGGCAGGCTCACCGGCCGCGCCGACGTCGTGTTCGGCACCACGGTTTCCGGCCGCCCCGCCGACCTGCCCGGCAGCACCGAGATGGCCGGGCTGTTCATCAACACGCTTCCGGTGCGCGTCACCCTCCGCTCCGGCGAACCGGTCTCCGCCCTGCTGTCCCGGGTGCTGCGCGAACAGGCCGGGCTGCTGGAGCACCATCAGATCGGCCTCGGCGAACTGCAGCGGATCGCCGGAATCGGCACTCTGTTCGACACGCTCGTGGTCGTCGAGAACTATCCGGCAGCCGCGGACTGGGACGCCGGCCCCGCAGTGCGCGTCGCGGGCGGGCCGCCGGTCGACGCCACGCACTACCCGGTCACGCTCGTCGTCGCACCCGAGGAACAGCTTTACGTCGGCATCAAGTACCAGCCCGGTTTCGGCGCGCGGCGAGCGGCGGATGTCCTCGACCGGTTCGTCCGCGTCCTCTTGGACCTCCTCGCCGACAGCGCGCGTCCGGTCGGCACGCTCGGCATCGCCGACCCGGCTGAACACGCGCTGGTCGTCACGAAGTTCAACGACACCGGGGAAATCGAGCCGCACGGGACCCTCGCCGACGCGTTCCGCACCCAAGCCCGCCGGACGCCTGACGCGCTCGCCGTCACCGATGAGCACACTCGGCTGACCTACGCCGAGCTGGACGCGGCGGCCCGCGGCCTGGCCGGAGCGCTCGTCGCTCGCGGGGTCGGCGCGGAGTCCGTCGTCGCGCTGGCGCTGCCGCGGTCGGCGCAGCTGATCGTCGCGATGCTCGCCGTGCACAAGGCCGGCGGCGCTTACCTGCCGATCGACCTCGCCCACCCGGCCGAACGGGTCGCGGGCGTGCTCGCCGAAGCGCAGCCGACGCTGATCCTCACCACCGATGCGCACTACGACGGGTTCGAGCACCTGTCCCTGACCGGATTCGAGCCGTCCGGCACCGCCGACGTCGAAGTGCGCCCGGGCAACGCGGCCTATGTCATCTACACCTCGGGTTCGACCGGCCGTCCGAAGGGCGTGGTCGTCGCGCACGAGAGCGTGCTGCGGCTGGTCGAGTGGGGGCGCCGCGTCTTCGGCGCCGAAGGGCTTTCCCGGGTGCTCGCCGCGACTCCGGTGACTTTCGACGTCTCGGTGTTCGAGATCTTCGCTCCGCTCCTGTCCGGCGGCCGGATCGACGTCGTCCCCGACATTCTCGCACTGGCCGACGCTCCGGCGGGCGAACGGCTCAGCCTGGTCTGCGCGGTCCCGTCGGCGGTCGCCGGTGTCTTCGCGCAGAACCTCTCCGGCCTCGAAGTCGGCACGTTCGCCCTCGCCGGTGAAGCCTTGTCCGCAGACCTGGTGCGGTCGATCCGGGCCGCCGCGCCCGAGGCGAAACTGGTCAACATCTACGGGCCCACCGAGGCCACGGTCTACGCGACCAGCTGGCCGGTCGTTGCCGGTGAGCGGGTGCTGATCGGCGCGCCGCTGGACGGCTGCCGCTGTTACGTGCTCGACCGCGACCTCAACCCGGTGCCGCCCGGCGTCGCGGGGGAGTTGTACCTGGCGGGCGGCCTGGCTCGCGGCTATCTGGGCCGCCCGGCGCTGACCGCGGAACGGTTCGTCGCGGATCCCTTCGGCGGGCCCGGCGGCCGGATGTACCGCACCGGCGACCTCGCCCGCTGGACCGAAGACGGCCGGATCGACTACCTCGGCCGCGCCGACCACCAGGTCAAGGTGCGCGGTTTCCGGATCGAACTGGGCGAGATCGAGCACGTTCTCGCCGCTGCCCCTGGCATCACCGGAGCTGCGGTCGTGGCGCGCGGGAACACGCTCACCGGCTACGTCACCGGTACGTCCACTGTGGACCTGACAGCGCACTGCGCGGACCGGCTGCCGTCGTACATGGTGCCGAACGCGATCATTGCTCTTGAGCGTTTCCCGTTGACTCCCAGCGGAAAGCTCGACCGGGCCGCGCTGCCCGAACCCGCCGCTCAGATCACCGGATCCGGGGACAGCAATCCCACGGCGGCTGTCTTCGCGGGTATCTTCGCCGACGTCCTGGACTTGCCGTCAGTAGGGGAGCGGGACGACTTCTTCCGTCTCGGCGGCGACAGCATCCTGTCGCTGCGCGTGGTCGGCCGCGCCCGGGCAGCCGGGCTGGCGGTCCGCGCCCGCGACGTCGTCGAACTCGGCACGCCTCTGGCGCTGGCCGAACGGACCGGTGCGATCGAGGCGGAACTGCCCGTCGAAGAGCCCGCCGAAATCGCGCGCACCCCGATCATGGCGTGGGCGGCCGAACGCGGCGGCGACCTCGACCGGTTCGCCCAGTGGCTGGTCGTCACGACACCGGCCGACCTGAACGATCTCCAAGAACGCCTCGGCACCCTCTTCGCCCGGCACCCGGAACTCGGCGCCCGCGGCCTGGTGCCCGGCCGCACCGCCGCGCCGAAGGTCCGCGTGGTCGAGGACCTGACCGGCGAACGCGAACGCGCACTGTCCGAATTGGACATCGAAGCCGGGGTCCTGTTCCGTGCGGTCTGGTGCCCGCCGGAGCGGAAACTGCTGCTGGTGGCCAACCACCTCGTGGTCGACGGCGTCTCCTGGCGGATCATCCTGGACGATCTCGCCGGGGCTCCGGCAGGGCGGAGCAGCAGTTTCGCGCGCTGGGCGAGGGAAGCCGTCCGGGTCGAAGCCGACCCGGAAGCTTGGCGGGCGGCCCTGGCCCGGCCGTGCCCGAAGCTCGGCCGCCGTCCGGTCGATCCGGCGGCCGACCTCGTCGGCACGGCCGCGAAGTTCGAGGTCGAACTGCCGTGGGCCGGGCTGTCCGACGTGGCGGTGCGCGCGCACGGCACCGTGCAGGACGTCCTGCTCGCCGCGCTGGTGACCGCGGCCGGGCAGCCGCTGCTGGTGGCCGTCGAAGGGCACGGCCGCGCCGACCTGGGCCTGGACCTCTCCCGCACGGTCGGCTGGTTCACCTCGCGCTACCCCGTCCCGCTCGACCCGGCGGACGATCCGGTCGCGACGCTCAAGGGCGTCAAGACCGCGGTGCGCGGCCTGCCGGGCGGAGAACTGGCCGGTCTGCAGTACGGCAAACTGCGCTATCTCGACCGCGTGCCGGGCCTGCCGGAGCCCGAGGTCGGCTTCAACTACCTCGGCCGGTTCACCGGCGGAGACGGCGACTGGACCGTCGCCGAGCCGATGGGCGGGCACGCCGATCCGTCGACGGCGGTCGCGGCGGCACTGGAGATCAACGCCTCGGTCGACGGCGACGTCGTCCGCGCGTCCTGGGCGTATGTCCCCGGCATCCTCCCGGAACCCGAGGTGCGCGCGCTGGCCGAACGGTGGCGGCACGCCGTCGCCGGCCTCGTGGAAGCCGTGCGCGAGCCGTTCCACACCCCGTCGGACTTCCCGCTCGCCGAGCTGAACCAGTCCGATGTGGACGAACTCGGCGCGGTCGAGGACGTCCTGCCGCTGACGCCGTTGCAGACCGGCTTGCTGTTCCTCAGCGACTACGAAGCCACCGGACCCGACCCGTACCTGATGCAGCTGCGGCTGGAATTCGGCGGCCCGGTCGACGGCGAACGGATGCGCCGTGCCGCGGCGGCACTGCTGGCCCGGCACGCTGCCCTGCGCGCGGGCTTCCGCCACACCACGTCGGGCGTGCCGGTCCAGTTCGTCCCCGCCGCACTCGAACCCCGCTGGGCCGAACACCCCGGCGGCGACGTCGAAGCACTGGCCGCCGCCGAACTGGCGGACCGGTTCGACCCGGCGGACCCGCCGCTGCTGCGGCTCGCCCTGGTCGGCCGCACGCTGCTGCTCACCGCGCACCATCTGCTCTACGACGGCTGGTCGGGCCCGCTGCTCGTGGGCGACCTGCTGGAGGCCTACCGCCGGGACGGGGCGCCGACGCGGGTGTCCCGGCCGTTCCGCGACCACCTCGCCTGGCTGTCCACAAGGGACAGTGCGGCCACCGAAAAGGCCTGGCGCGCCGCGCTGGCGGGCTTCGACGAGCCGACGCTGCTGGCCCCGGCGGCCGCCGGCGAGCGGATCGGCCGCCAGTTCGAGACGACGCTGCCGGATCTCACCCCGCTGCTGCGGGATGCGGGGCTGACCCTGACCAGCGTCGTCCAGGCGGTCTGGGGTCTGCTGCTCGGCAGGCTGACCGACGCCGAAGACGTCGTGTTCGGCACGGTCGTCTCGGGCCGTCCGGCCGAAGTGGACGGCGCCGACGCCACGATCGGCTTGTTCGCCAACACGATCCCGGTGCGCGTCCGGACGGACGGCACGCGATCGCTGCCCGAACTGGCCGCCCGGATCCAGGCGGAACAGGCCGCGCTGCTGGGCCATCAGCACGCCGGTCTCGGCGACATCCAGCGCTTCACCGGAACCGGCGAGCTGTTCGACACCCTGCTCGTCGTCCAGAACTACCCGCTGGACAACGGAGTTTCCGGCGAGCTGGACCTGCGCTCGGTGCGCGCGTCGGACGACACGCACTACCCGCTGGCGCTGGTCGTCGAACCGGGCGGGCGGGTCACCTGGAAGTACGCGGAGAACGCGTTCGGCCCGGGAGAGGCCGAGCGGATCGCCGAACGGTTCACCCAGCTCTGCCGCAGGCTGCTCGCGAACCCCGATCAGCCCGCGGGCGAGATCGACGTGCTGTCCGCGGCGGAGCACGAGGAACTGGCGGCGGCGAACGACACTGCCTGTGCCGTTCCGGACCTGACGATCGCGCAGCTGTTCGCGCGAGTGGCCGGGACCGAACACCCCGCAGTGATCGACGGCGGCACCACGCTCACCTACGCCGAGCTGGATCGCCGGTCGACCGAACTGGCGCACACGCTCGCCGCACGAGGCGTCGGACCCGAAGCCGTGGTGGGGGTCGAACTGCCGCGATCGGCCGACCTGATCGTCGCGCTGATCGCCATCCAGAAGGCGGGCGGCGTCTACCTGCCGCTCGACCCGAACTATCCAGCGGAACGCCGGGCCGCGATGATCGCCGACGCGGACCCGGTGCTGATCCTGCGCGATCTCGGCCTGCCGCCGGAGGGCCGCCCGCTCGCGCCGGTGCCGTCCACCGCCGCGGGCGCGTACATCATCTACACCTCCGGCTCGACCGGGCGGCCCAAGGGAACGCTGGTCAGCCACGCCGGGGTCGCCAGCCTGGTGCACACGATGACCGAGGCGTTCGGCGTCGGCCCGGGCAGCCGGGTCCTGCAGTTCGCGTCGGTCAGCTTCGACACTTCGGTGTGGGAGCTGGCGATGGGCGTGCTGACCGGCGCGGCGCTGGTGATCATTCCCGACGACGAACGCGCGGGCGAGCCCCTCGCGGCGTTCCTGCGCGAGCACCGCGTCACGCACGCGACCCTCCCGCCCGCCGCGTTGGCGTCGATCCGGCCCGAGCAGACGCCGGATGACCTCGTCGTGATCGCCGCCGGGGAAGCCTGTCCGCCCGCGCTCGCCGCGGAATGGTCGGCGCGGCGCCGGATGTTCAACTCCTACGGCCCCACCGAGACCACAGTGGACATCACGTTGTGGACGTGCGGGCCGGAGGACGGCCCGGGTCCGGTGCCGATCGGCGGCCCGGTGCACAACACCGCGGTGTACTTGCTCGACCGGCGGCTGCGGCCGGTTCCGCCCGGCGCGGTCGGCGAGATCTACGCGGCGGGCACCGGACTGGCGCGCGGCTACCTCCGCGCACCCGGCCTGACCGCGGCCCGGTTCGTCGCCGGGCCGGACGGCACCCGGCTCTACCGCACCGGCGACCTCGCCCGCCGTCGCGCGGACGGCGCGCTGGTGTACGTCGGCCGCGCCGACCACCAGGTCAAGGTGCGCGGGTTCCGGATCGAGCTGGGCGAGGTCGAAGCCGTGCTGTCCGCCTGCCCGGGCGTGCGCCGGGTCGCCGTGCTCGCGGTCCCGGACGCCCGCGGCGCCAACCGCCTGGTCGCCTACGTGGCGGGCGAAGCCGATTTCGCCGAGGTGCGCGCGGCCGCGTTGACGAAGCTGCCGGACCACATGGTCCCGGCGGTGTTCGTCGCGGTGCCGGAGCTGCCGCTGACGTCCCAGGGCAAGCTCGACCGGCGGGCGCTGCCCGCCCCGCCGGAACCCGCCGCGACCGGAGACCTGACCGGCGCGACCGAAGCCGAACGCGTGCTCGCCGGGATCGTCGCGGACGTGCTGGGCCTGCCCTCGATCGGCCTCGACGACGACTACTTCGCACTCGGCGGCGACAGCATCCTGTCGATCCAGGTGTCCGGCCGGGCCCGCGCGGCCGGACTCGACATCCGGCCAAGGGACATCTTCGACCGCAAAACGGTGGCGAACCTCGCCGCGCTGGCCGCCGCACGGACCCCGGCCGAGGCCGCCGCGCCGGAGGTCGCCGCCACCGGCCCGGTCCCGCTCACCCCGGTGATGCACTGGCTGCGCGAACTCGACGGCCCGATCGCCCGGTTCAGCCAGGCGCAGCTCCTGGCCACCCCGCCGGGCCTGACCGAGGCCGAGCTGACCGAGCGCGTCCAGCAGGTCCTGGACCGGCACGACATCCTGCGCTCCCGGCTGACCGGTTCGGCTCTGGAAGTGCCGCCGCCCGGCACCGTCCGCGCCGAGGACGTGCTGTCCCTCGGCGAGCCGGACGTCGAGGCGGCCGCCGCGACCCTGGACCCGGAGCGCTACGGCCAGGCCCGGTTCGTCTGGCAGCCGGACCGGCGCCGGTTGCTGGTGCTCGTCCACCATCTCGCGGTGGACGGCGTCAGCTGGCGCGTCCTGCCCGCCGCGCTGGCCGGCGAGCAGCCTGGGACCGGGACGTCGTTCCGGGCGTGGGCGCACCGCCTCGCCGAAGCGGGGGAGAACGGCGAGTTCGCGGAGGAACTGCCCTACTGGCGGGCGGCTCTCGCCGACGCTCCGGTCCAGCCCGGTCTCGGCGAACCCGATCCCAAACTGGACCGCGTCGGCACGGCGAAACGGATCCGCCGGGTCCTCCCGGCGGGGCAGACCGAACCGCTGCTGACCACCGTGCCCGCGGCTTATCGCGCGGGCGTCCAGGACGTCCTGCTCACCGCGCTCGCCCTGGCGGCGGCCAAGCGCGGGCCGAGAGAACTGGTGGTGCAGCTCGAAGGCCATGGCCGCACCGAACTGCTCGACGGCGCGGATCTGTCGGCCACCGTCGGCTGGTTCACCACCGCCTATCCGGTCCGGCTGCGATTGACCGGTATCGACGTCGCCGACGCGCTGCGCGGAGGCGACGCGGCCGGACGCGCGTTGAAGACGGTCAAGGAACAGCTGCACGCGGTGCCGGGCGAGCAGGGGCTCGGGTACGGAGTGCTGCGGTATCTCGACCCTGCCGCCAGCGCCGAACTCGCCGCCTTCGACGCTCCGCGGATCGGCTTCAACTACCTCGGCCGGTTCGCCGTCCCGGAGTCCGAACAACCGTGGGCGCCGGCGCCGGGCAGCGTCGGCGTCGACGGCTCCACCGAACCGGACCTGCCGATGGCGCACGCCCTGGAAATCACCGCGGTGGTCACCGAGCACGACGGACAGCCCGAGCTGACCGTCGACTGGACCTACGCCCCGGGCGCGGTCGCCGAGACCGACGTCCTGGCGCTCGCCGACGCGTGGGCCGACGCGCTCGCCGCACTCACCGACCACACCGCGGGACCGGGCACGGGCGGGCACACCTCGTCCGACTTCGGCCTGGTCTCGCTGAGCCAGCAGCAGATCGACCTGCTCGAAGCGAAATGGGGAAAGGCATGACGCACGGGGGATTCGAGGACGTTCTCCCGCTCACACCGCTGCAGGAAGGCCTGTTCTTCCTGTCCTCCCTCGACCGGGAGGAGCAGGACGTCTACACCGTCCAGCTGCGCTTCGAGCTGGGCGGGACGGTGGACGCGGACCGGCTGCGGGCGGCCGCGCAAGCCTTGCTGGACCGGCACGCGAACCTGCGCGTGGCGGTCACCGCGACCGGTGTCGAACGGCCGGTGCAACTGGTGCTGCGCCGGGTCGAAGTGCCCTTCGCCGAGGTTGTCGCGGCCGATCGGGCCGAGGCCTGCCGGATCGCCGAGACCGACCGCGCGAGGCGCTTCGACCCGGAACAGCCGCCGCTGATCCGGTTCACTCTGGTGCACCTCGGCGACGACGAGCACCACCTCCTGCTGACCCACCACCATCTGCTGATGGACGGCTGGTCGGGTCCGCTGCTGGGCCGGGACCTGTTCGCCCTCTACGCGTCCGCGGGCGACGCGTCGGTGCTGCCGCGCGTGCGTCCGTACCGCGACTACCTCGGCTGGCTCCACGCCCAGGACCGGTCCGCCGCCCGCACCGCTTGGCGCACCGCGTTGTCCGATGTGGACGGTCCGACGCTGCTCGTGCCGGAAGGAAGCCGTTCCGGCGTCGCGGTTCCGGACCGGATCGGCCACCGGCTGTCCACTGAGGACACCGAAGGGCTCACCGCGTTCGCCCGGCGGCGCGGCATCACTCTCAACACCCTGATGCAGGCCGCCTGGGGCCTGGTGCTGGGCCGGGCCACTGGCCGCGGCGATGTCGTCTTCGGCGTCACCGTGCACGGCAGGCCCGCCGATCTGCCCGGCGCGCACGAGATGGTCGGGCTGTTCATCAACACCGTCCCCGCGCGGATCACCGCGCGCCCGGCCGAGACCACGGCCGCGTTCCTCAGCCGGGTCCAGTCCGAGCAGGCGAACCTGCTGGAACACCAGCACCTCGGCCTCACCGAGATCCAGCAGCTCGCCGGCGGCCGCGACCTGTTCGACAGCCTCCTGGTGTTCGAAAGCTACCCCGTCGACCAGGACGAATTGGCCCGTACCCAGCGCGAGGCCGGGCTCGACGTCCGCTCCGTGACGACCGCCGACGCCGCCCATTACCCGGTCGGCCTCACGGTGATTCCCGGTCCACGCCTCGAAATCGGCCTGTCCCATCGCGCCGATCTGGTTTCGGCGGAGCGTGCGGATCACCTGCTGCGCAGCGTCGTCACCGCCTTGCTGGCCTTCGCCGACGACGCGGCACGGCCGGTCGGGCAGCTGCCGCTGCTGCCCGAAGACGTTGCCCGCACGGTAATCCGCGACTGGAACGACACCGCCCACCCCGGGCCGGTCACGACGCTGCAGGACCAGTTCGCGGACCGCGTGCGGCAGTCCCCGGACGCGCTCGCGGTGATCGCCGAAGACACCCGGTGGACCTTCGCGGAGCTGGACCGCCAGGCCGCCCGGTACGCCGGAATACTGGCTGCTCGCGGGATTCGCCCGGGCGACCGGGTCGCGGTCGCGGTTCCCCGGTCGCCGGAGCTGGTCGCGGCCCTGTTCGCGGTGCACCGGCTCGGCGCGGTGTTCCTCGCCGTCGAGCCCGGACTGCCCGAACAGCGGATCCGTCATCTCGTCGAGGATTCCGGGGCCGCGCTGGTCGTCACTCCCGAGCTGCTGGCGGAACCCGCGGATCCGGTCGCCGGGACGACCGCGGTCCCCGGCTCGCACCCGGCGTACGTGCTGTACACGTCCGGTTCGACCGGCCGTCCCAAGGGCGTGGTCGTCTCGCACGAGGCGATCGCGGCCAAGATGGCATGGTTCGCCGCGGCCGTGCAGCCGGGCGACGCGGACCGGATGCTTTTCAAAGCCCCGGTCTCGTTCGACGTGTTCCTCACCGAAATGTTCTGGCCGGTGTACTCGGGACGGCCCGTCGTGCTCGCCCGGCCCGACGGCCACGGCGACCCCGCTTATCTGGCCGGTCTCATCGTCCGCGAGGCCGTCACCGTCGTCAACTTCGTGCCGTCGATGCTCGGTGCGTTCCTCGCCGAACCGGCCGCGGCCGCGGCGACGTCGTTGCGGCTGGTGTCGGTCGGCGGAGAAGCGTTGCAGATCGGCCAGGTGCTGCGCACTCGCGAAATCCTGCCCGCCGCGACGCTGCTCAACCTCTACGGCCCGACCGAGACGGCCGTCGACCTCGTCGCGTGGGACACCTCCGCCGAGGACGGCAGCCGTCCGGTCCCGATCGGGCGGCCGGTCCGCGGCACCCGCGCCTGCGTCCTCGACGCCGCCCTGCGCCCGGTCGCGCCCGGCGAACCCGGCGAGCTGTACCTCGCCGGGCCGCAGCTGGCCATCGGTTACCTCGGCGCGCCCGGACTGACCGCGAGCCGGTTCGTCGCGAACCCCTTCGGCCCCGGCCGCCTGTACCGGACCGGCGACCTGGCCCGCTGGAACTCCGACGGCACCCTCAGCTATCTCGGCCGCACCGACCAGCAGGTCAAAATCCGCGGCGTGCGGGTGGAACCCGGCGAAATCGAGCACGCGCTGACCGCGCTGCCCGACATCCGCGACGCGGCGGTGGTGGTCCGGTCCGGCGAACTGGCCGCCTACCTCACCCCGGGAACGGCCGACCCCGCGTCCGTGCGCGCGGAGCTGGCCCGGGCCTTGCCGTCCTATCTCGTGCCCACGACGATCGTCGCGCTGGACGCCTTGCCGGCGACCGCGAACGGCAAGCTCGACATCGCCGCGCTGCCCGAACCCGGGCGCGGGCCGGGCGGGGTGCGCCGGGAGCCGAGGACCGCGGCCGAACAGCTGATCACCGAGCGGTTCGCCGCCGTGCTGGACCGGCCGCGCGTCTTCACCGACGAGGATTTCTTCGCCCTCGGCGGCCATTCCCTGCTGGCCATCAAGCTCGTCGCCGGGCTCAAGTCCGCGCTGCGCGTCGAATTGTCGCCGCGCACGGTGTTCGAGCACCCGACCCCGGCGGCGCTCGCCGCCGCACTGGCCGACGCCGACACCGCCCGGCCTCCGCTGCTCCCGGGGCCGCGGCCGGAGTTCCTGCCGCTGTCAGCCTCGCAGCGGCAACTGTGGTTCCTCCATCGCGTCGACGGCCCCAACGCCACCTACAACCTGCCGCTGGTCTGGCGCATCCGCGGCCCCCTCGACGCCGACGCGCTGCGAGCCGCGCTCGCCGATCTCACCGCACGCCACGAAATCCTGCGGACGGTCTACCCGGATCGCGACGGCGTTCCCTGCCAACGGATTCTCGACCCTGGCCCGGTGCCGTGCCCGGTCGCCGACGTCGCCGAAGCCGACCTCGCGGACCGGGTCGCCGAGCTGATCGCGCATCCGTTCGACCTGACCGCCGAGGCGCCGATCCGTCCCGCGCTGCTGCGCACCGGGGCGCACGACCACGTGCTGGTCCTGCTGCTGCACCACATCGCGGGCGACGAATGGTCGTCGCACCCGCTGCGCCGCGACCTGTTCGCCGCCTACCGGGCCCGGCTCGGCGGGACCGCTCCGCACTGGCTGCCGCTGCCGGTGCAGTACGCCGATTTCGCGTTGTGGCAGAAAGAAAACGAGCCTTCCGCCGAGTTCTGGCTCAAAGAGCTTGCCGGACTGCCGGAACTGCTGGAGCTGCCCGCCGACCTGCCGCGGCCCGCGGTGGCCGGGCAGCACGGCGGCGCGGCCGAGTTCGAGCTGCCCGCCGAGACGACCGCCCGCCTGCGGGAGCTGGCCGCCCAGACCGGCACCACCCAGTTCATGGTGGCGCAGGCCGCCGTCGCCGCGCTGCTGCACCTCAGCGGCGCGGGCGACGACATCCCGCTCGGCACCCAGGTCGCCGGGCGTTCCGACAGCGCGCTGGACGAGCTGGTCGGGTTCTTCACCAACACGATCGTGCTGCGCACCCGAGTCGAGGGCAGCCCGGCGTTCCGCACGCTGCTGGACCGCGTCCGCGCGACGGACCTGGCCGCCTTCGAGCACCAGGACCTGCCGTTCGACCGGCTCGTCGAACAGCTGCGCCCGCAGCGTTCCGCCGCGCACCATCCGCTGTTCCAGGTCGGCGTCGCCTATCAGCACGTGGACGCCGAGGCCGAAGAGCACGGCGAGCTGACCCTGACGCCGTACCGGTTCCCGTTCCCGGTGGCGAAATTCGACCTCGAGTTCGAGTTCGCCGACCTCGGCGACCGGGTGGCGGGCGCGGTCCTGCACCGCACCGACCTGTTCACCCCGGCCGCCGCGCGCCGCCTCGCCGACGGTCTCGTCCGGTTGCTCGGCGAAGCGGCCGCGGACCCGGACCGCCCGATCACGTCCCTCGACCTGCTGACCCCGGCCGACCGCGAGCGCCTGCTCGGCTTCGGCCGCGGCCCGGCGGCGCCCGGACACCGGTCGATCGCCGGACTGTTCGCCTCCGCCGTAACCCGTTTCCCGGACACGGAAGCGGTTTCCGGCCTGACCTATCGCGAACTGGACGCGCGCAGTTCCGAGCTGGCGACGCGACTCGACGCGCATGGTGCGCGTCGCGGCGAACGCGTGCTCGTCCAGCTGGCTCGCGGTGCAGAGGCCGTCACAGCGTTCCTCGCGGTGGCCAAAACCGGTGCCACCTACCTGCCGCTGGCGTCCGGCGCCCCGGCCGCGCGCCGGGACGAGATCGTCGCCGATGCGCGCCCGGTCGCCGAGATCACCGCCGACGGCGTGCGGACGCTGGGCGAGTCCTGTCCCGCCGCGCCCGCCGCGTACCTGATCTACACCTCCGGTTCGACCGGCCGCCCCAAGGGCGTGCTGGTGCCGGACGCGGGGATCGAGAGCCTGGTCCACACCGCCGTGCACACCTACGGCGCCGGGCCGGGTGCGCGGGTCCTGCAGTTCACCTCGCCCGCGTTCGACGTCTACCTCGAAGAACTGGCGATGTCCGTGCTTTCCGGCGGCACGCTGTGCATCCCGGAGGAGAACGAACGGCTCGGCGCGGCGCTGGGCGAGTTCGCCCGGCGCCACGACCTCACGCACGTCGACCTCCCGCCCGCCGCGCTCGAAGCCCTCCCGGCCGGGTCGCTGCCCGCGTCGGCGACGATCGTGGCCGGCTCGGACGAGGTTCCCGCCGACCTGGTGGCCCGCTGGGCGCCCGGGCGGAAGCTGTTCAATGCCTACGGCCCCACCGAAACCACCGTCAACGCCACGGTCTGGGCCTGCCCGGAACCGTTCGCCGGACGCGTCCGGATCGGGCGCGCCGACACCGCGCGCACGTTGTACGTGCTCGACGACTGGCTGCGGCCCGCGCACCAAGGCGAGCTGTACGTGGGCAGCGACGCGCTCGCGCTCGGCTACTGGAACGCACCGGCGGCGACGGCCGAACGGTTCGTGGCCAATCCCTTCGACCGCGGCCGGATGTACCGCACCGGCGACCGCGTCCGCTGGACCGAAGACGGCGACCTCGAATTCCTGGGCCGAGCCGACACCCAGCTCAAGATCCGCGGCTTCCGCATCGAACCGGCCGAAGTCGAAGCCGCCTTGACCGCCCTGCCGGAGGTCTCCATGGCCGCCGTCGTCGCCCGTGCCGGCGGCGGACCGCGGCGGCTGGTCGGGTACGTCACCCCGGCCGGTCTGGACGGCGTCGAACTGCGCCGCAAGCTCGGCGCGACGCTGCCGGACTACCTGGTGCCGTCCGCGATCGTCGGGCTGAACAGCCTTCCGCTGAACGCCAGCGGGAAAATCGACCGGCGCACACTGTCCACAGCGGACTGGGCGGCCCCGCCGGAAACGGCAGGTCGCGCCGCGGAGACCGAAGCCGAGCGAGCTGTCGCGGCCGCGTTCGGCGACGTGCTCGGCCTGCGCGAGGTCGACGTCGATACCGGTTTCTTCGCGCTCGGCGGCGACAGTATCTCGTCGATCCAGGTCGTCTCGCGGCTGCGTTCGGCGGGCTGGCGGATCACCGCGCGCCAGGTGTTCGAGCACCAGACGATCGCCGAACTCGCCGCCGCGGCCACGCCGCTCGCCGACGAGACTCCGGCTGCCGCCAGCGGAGAGACGCGCGCGCTGGCCCCGTTGCAGGAGGGCCTGCTCTACCTCGACCAGATCGAGCCCGGCGGCTACCTCGTGCAGCAGGTTTTCACCCTCTCCGGCGACCTCGACGCGGGACTGCTGCGCCGGTGCCTGCACGCGATGCTGGAGCGCTATCCGAACCTGCGGGCCGGATTCGCGTTCAGCGAGACCTCCCGGCCGGTCCAGTTCCTTCCCGCGCACTCCGAGCTGCCGTGGCGGGAGCTGGCGCTGAACGACGCGGAGTTCGCGAAGCTGCTCGAAGACGACCGGGCCACCGGCTTCGATCTCGCGAAGCCGCCGTTGATGCGCGCCGCCTGCGTGCGGTTCGCCGAGGGCACCCATCGGCTCGTGCTCACGCACCATCACATCTTGATGGACGGCTGGTCGGGTCCGCTGTTCGGACGTGAGCTGTTCCTGCTCTACGCGGCGGGCGGCGACCCGGCCGCGCTGCCCCCGGCAGCGGACTACGCCGGGTACCTCGACTGGCTCGCCCGCCAGGACCAGCAAGCCACCGAAGAAGCCTGGCGCACCGCGCTGTCCGATGTGGACGGACCGACCCTGGTCGGCGCGGCCGAAGGACCCGCCCGGGACCTCGCTGTCGACCTCCCGCCGCAGCTGTCCGAGCTGGCCCGGAAACACGGCACCACGCTCAACACCGTCGTCCAGGTCCTGTGGGCAATCACCCTCTCCGCCGAAACCGGCCGCGACGACGTCGTGTTCGGCACCACCGTGCACGGCAGGCCCGCCGACCTCGACGGTGCCGAACGCATGGTCGGGCTCTTCATCAACACGGTCCCGGTCCGCGTCCGGCTGCGGGCTGGGGAGCCCGTTGCCGCGTTGCTGGCGCGCGTGCAGGCGGAACAGGCGCGGCTGCTGGACCACCAGCACGCCGGACTGGCCGACATCCAGCGCGCGGCGGGCACCGGCGAACTGTTCGACACCCTCCTGGTCTTCGAGAGCTACCCGGTCGACGACGCCGCGCTCGCCGACGCCGAACGCCGCTCCGGCCTCACTGTCGCCGGGCTCGCCGAACGGGACGACACGCATTACCCGCTCACGTTGCTCGTCGCGCCGGGCGAAACCCCGGTGCTGACGCTGCGGCACCGCCGGGACGTGACCCGCCTCGCCGCGCGGCTGCGCGCGGTGGCCGAGTGGCTCGTCCGCGGCGGCGACATTCCCACCGGCTTCCTCAGCGAGGACGAGCACCAGGCCGTCGTGCACACCTGGAACGACACCGCGCACGACGTCCCGCGCACGACACTGCCCGCCCTGTTCGCCGCGCAGGCCGAGCGCACTCCGGACGCCATTGCCGTGGTCGACGGCGCTCACGAGTGGACGTACGCGGAGTTCGCCGCACGGGTCCGCGAACTGGCCGGTGCCCTGCGGGCCGGTCCTGGCGACGTGGTGGCGGTGTCGCTGCCGAGGTCGGCCGAGCTGGTAGCGGTCCTGCACGCGGTGCAGGCGTGTGGTGCGGCCTATCTGCCGATCGACCCGGACCTGCCCGCCGAACGCGTCGATTTCCTGTTGGAGGACGCCAAACCCGCGCTGGTCGTCACGCCGGAATGGCTGTCCGAAGCGGACTCGGCACCGTTCGCTTCGGTGCGGGTCCGTCCGGAGGACACCGCGTACCTGCTGTACACCTCAGGTTCGACCGGACGGCCGAAGGGGGTCGCGGTCGCACACGCGGCGATCGTCAACCGTCTCTTGTGGATGGCCGAAGCATACGGATTCGGTCCCAGCACACGTACTTTGCAGAAGACCCCGGCGTCGTTCGACGTCTCGGTGTGGGAGCTGTTCCTCCCGCTGCTCACCGGCGGCACGCTGGTCGTCGCCGCGCCGGACGCGCACCGCGATCCGGCGCAGCTGGCCGCGATCATCCGGGAACAGCGCGTCGACACTGTCCACTTTGTCCCGTCGATGCTGGCGGCGTTCCTGCCCGAGGCAGCTGGGCTCGGGCTCCGCACGGTCATCTGCAGCGGGGAAGCTCTGCCCGCTGATCTGGCGTTGCGGGCCCGGGAAGTGCTCGGCGTCGCCGTGCGGAACCTCTACGGCCCGACCGAAGCCGCGGTCGACGTCACCGCCTGGGACACCGCCGCCGAAGACGGCACCCGGCCGGTCCCGATCGGCCGTCCGGTGTGGAACACGCAGACCTACGTGCTCGACACGGCGCTGCGGCCGGTCGCCCCTGGTGTGCCCGGGGAGCTGTACCTCGCCGGCGCGCAGCTCGGCGACGGCTATCGGGGCCGCCCCGGGCTCACCGCGACGCGTTTCGTCGCCAATCCCTTCGGCACCGGGCGCTTGTACCGCACCGGCGACCTCGCCCGCTGGAACCCGGACGGCACGCTCGCCTACCTGGGCCGCACCGACGATCAGGTGAAGCTGCGCGGCCAGCGGATCGAACTCGGCGAGATCGAGCACGCGCTCCGTGACCTCGACGGCGTGGAATCCGCCGCCGTCGCGGTGCACGACCCGGTAATCACCGGCTATGTCACCGGCCCGGTCGACGGTGAGGAAATCCGGGCCCGGCTGGCCGAGCGGCTGCCGTCGGCGATGGTGCCCACCGTGGTCCTGGTGCTCGACTCGTTGCCGCTGACGCC
This sequence comes from Amycolatopsis rubida, assembly GCF_900115345.1. GTDB lineage: Bacteria > Actinomycetota > Actinomycetes > Mycobacteriales > Pseudonocardiaceae > Amycolatopsis > Amycolatopsis rubida. The sequence goes on from NZ_FOWC01000006.1 coordinate 257,594, forward strand.
CAGCGGAAAACTGGACCGCAAGGCGCTTCCGGCCCCTGATCTGTCCATTCAGGACAGTGGCGACGTTCCGGCGAGTCCGGTCGAGGCCGCCATCGCGACCGAGTTCGCCGCAGTGCTGGGCCTCGGCGCCGTGGGCGCGTCCGCGGACTTCTTCCGCCTCGGCGGCGACAGCATTTCGTCGCTGCAGCTGATCGCGCGCTTGCGCCGGGTCGGTTACCGGCTCAGCCCTCGCGAGATCTTCGAGCATCGCACCCCGGCGGCTTTGGCCGCGTTCGCCCGCCGCGACAGCGAAGCGGTCAAGACCGGCACCCGAACCGGAGTTGTCCCGCTGCTGCCGGTCATGGCGTCCCTGCGCGACCTCGGCGGCGACACCCGCCGGTTCAGCCAGTCCATGCTGCTGACCACTCCGCCGGACCTCACCGAGGCTCAGCTCGCCGGGAAACTGGACGCGATCCTGACCGCGCACGACGCCCTGCGCGCCCAGCTCGAACCCGGCTGGGTCTACCGGATCCGGCCCGAGGGAAGCGTCACAGCGGCCGACGTCCTGCGGCGCGGCACCGGTGCCGTCCGCGAGGAGTTCGAGACCGCGCTCGGCGAGCTGGATCCCGAGGCCGGGGTCATGCTGCGCGCGGTGTGGTTCGACCGCGGCCTGCTGCTGCTCGTCGCGCACCACCTCGTCGTGGACGGCGTCTCCTGGCGCATCCTGATGGACGACTTCGCCGAGGCCCGGATCGCGCCGGAGCAAACGTCGTTCCACGACTGGGCGCACGCGGTCCGCGACCTCGAACGGACGGCCGGCTGGACCGATGTCCTCGCCGGGACCGGTTCGCTGGGCACGGAAATCCCGGGGGCGCACGCCCGGGAAACGGTCGAGGAACACGCCGTCGAGATTCCGGCCGACCTCACCGGAAAGCTCCTGACCGGCGTCCCCGCCGCCGCGCACGCCGGGGTCCAGGACGTCCTGCTCACCGCTCTGGCCCTCGCGGTGTCCCGCTGGCGGGCGGCGCGCGGCCTGCCCGACGACGGCGGCCTGGTCCTCGACCTCGAAGGCCACGGCCGCGACGAGCACCTGGTGCCCGGCACCGACCTGTCCCGCACGATCGGCTGGTTCACCACGGTCTACCCGGCCCGGATCGGCGGGGCCGGCGGCGATGCCGTCGCCTGGCTGAAAACCGTCAAGGAGCAGCTGCGCGCCCTGCCCGAACCGCTCACCTTCCCCGGCCCGGCCGAAGGCCGCACAGTGCTGTTCAACTACCTCGGCCGCCTCGACGGCCCGGCCGCGACCGGATACTGGCGTCCGGCGCCGGAATCGGCACAGCTGGACAGCGGTGCGGACCAGGCCACCCCGGTCAGCCACCCGCTGGAGATCAACGCCGTCGCGGTGCGCCACGACGACGGCCTGCGGCTGCACTGCGACCTCGCCTACGTCCGCGACGTGTTCACCGCCGAGGACATCCGCGAACTCGGCGACGGCTGGCGCGCGGCGCTGGCCGAACTCGCCGACGCGGCCGGTGAACCGTTCCGCACGCCGTCGGACTTCCCGCTGGTCTCACTAGGACAGTCCGATGTGGACGAACTGGCCGCCGCGGCGGACATCCTGCCGCTTTCGCCGCTGCAGGAAGGGATCGCGTTCCAGGCTTCGTTCGACAGCGAGGACGTCTACTCGGTCTGCCATTCCTTCGAGCTGACCGGGCCGCTGGACGCGGAGCGGATGCGCGCGGCCGGGCAGGCGCTGCTCGACCGGCACGCCAATCTCCGCGCCGCGTTCCGGCAGCTGCGCTCAGGCGTCACCGTGCAGGTGGTCCCGGCGCACGCGGAACTGCCGTGGGAACTCGTCGAAGACGAGACTGAGTTCGCCACCCGGCGCTTCGACCTGGCGGAGGCTCCGGCAGTCCGCCTCGGCCTGCGGCGGCTCGGCGAAGACCGGCACCGGCTGCTGCTGGCGCATCACCACGTCCTGGCCGACGGCTGGTCCGGCCCACTGCTCGCCGAGGAGCTGTTCACGCTCTACGCGGGCCGTGAGCTGCCTCCGGTCCGGCCGTACGCCGAGTACCTGAAATGGCTGGCAGCGCGCGACGAAGCCGCCGCCGCGCAGGCGTGGCGCACTGCGCTGGCCGACCTGGACGGCCCGACGCTGCTGCTGCCCGGAGCCGACGCGCGCGAGACCGTAAGGCCCGAGCGGGCGAGCACTGCCCTCGGTGCCGGGCGGTCGGCGAAGGTGACCGCGGTGGCCCGCGATCTCGGCGTCACGGTCAGCACCCTGCTCAACACCGCCTGGGCGCTGGTCCTCGGCCAGCTCACCGGGCGCACGGACGTCGTCTTCGGGGTCACCGTGCACGGCCGCCCCGCCGACCTGCCGGGTGCGGAGCGGATGATCGGCCTGTTCATCAACACCGTCCCGGTGCGGGTCCGGACGCTCGCCGCGGAGCCGTTCGCCGCGCTGGTGCGGCGGGTGGACGAGGAACAGATCCGGCTGCTGGACCACCAGCACGCCGGACTGGCCGAGATCCAGCGCTGGGCGGGCACTGGCGAACTGTTCGACACCCTGGTCGTGTTCGAGAGCTATCCGGTGGACGACGACCGGCTCGCCGGAGCCGAGAAATCGGCCGGGCTGACCGTCGAGGCCGTCGCGGGAACGGACGCCACCCACTACCCGCTGGCCCTGGTCGTAGAGCCGGGGGAGGAGGTCGTCCTCGGCCTGGACCACCGGCCCGGCACGGTCGACGCCGACGCCGTCCTGGCGCGGCTCACCGGCGTCCTCGACGCGATCACCGCTGATCCGGCGGTGCTCGTCGGCCGGATTCCCCTTGCCGCCGAGAAAGAACCGCAAGGCGCGGAGGTCGCCCTGGAACCGGCGACCCTGCCGGAGCTGTTCGCCGCGCAGGTCGCCGCCACCCCGGACGCGGTCGCCGTCGCCGCGGCCGGGCGATCGCTGACCTACGCGGAGTTCGAGGATCTGGTCGCCCGGATCGCGGCGAGCCTCGACGCCGGTCCCGGCGACCTCGTCGGGGTGAGCCTGCCCCGGTCGATCGAGCTGGTCGCGGTGCTGCACGCGGTCCACCGGCGAGGTGCGGCGTACGTGCCGATCGACCCCGGCTACCCGCCCGCGCGCCGCGAGTTCCTCGCTGCGGACTCGGCCCCGGCGTTGCTGATCACGGCGCTGCCCGAGCTGGGCGCCGAGCGGCGACCGCTGGTGCGGGTCCCCGACACCGCGCCCGCGTACGTGATCTACACGTCCGGCTCGACCGGCCGCCCCAAGGGAGTGGTGGTGGACCACCGAGCCGTCGTCAACCGGCTGCGGTGGATGGCCGACGAGTACGGGTTCGGCGCGGACACCAGAACCCTGCAGAAGACGCCGATCTCCTTCGACGTCTCGGTGTGGGAACTGTTCCTGCCGCTGCTCACCGGCGGCACGCTGGTCGTCGCGCCGCCGGACGCGCATCAGGACCCGGCGCAGCTGGCCGCGGTGATCCGGGAGGAACGCGTCGACACGGTCCACTTCGTCCCGTCGATGCTGCGGCCGTTCCTGGCCGAACCGTCGGCGGCGGGCCTGCCGCTGCGCCGGATCTTCTGCTCCGGCGAGGCGCTGCCGGGCGACCTGGTGCTCGCTGCCCGGGAGCTGCTGCCCGAAGCGAGCGTGCACAACCTGTACGGGCCGACTGAGGCCGCGGTGGACGTCACCGCCTGGGACACCTCCGGCGAGGACGGCAGCGGGCCGGTGCCGCTCGGGCATCCGGTGTGGAACACCGGCACCCACGTCCTCGACGCGGCGCTGCGACCGGTGCCGCGCGGCTGTGTCGGCGAGCTGTACCTCTCCGGCGTCCAGCTGGCCCACGGTTACCTGCGACGGCCCGGCCTCACCGCGACCCGGTTCGTCGCCGGGCCGGACGGCGCGAGGCTGTACCGGACCGGAGATCTCGCCCGGCGGCGGGCCGACGGCGTTCTCGAATACCTCGGCCGCGGCGACGACCAGGTGAAGATCCGCGGCGTGCGGATCGAACCCGGCGAGGTGGCGGCGGCGCTCTCGGCACTGCCCGGGATCACCGGGGCCCAGGTCGCGGTCCGAGACACCGGGCTCGTCGGCTACCTCACCGGTACGTCGCGCTCCGGAGCCGAGCTTCGCGCCGAATTGCGCGAGAGCCTGCCGGAACAGCTGGTGCCCTCGGCGTTCGTGTGGCTCGACGCGTTCCCGGTGACCCCCAACGGGAAACTGGACCGCGCCGCGCTGCCGGAACCCGACCGCCAGGCCGAAACCGGCTCCGCCGCACCGCGGACCGAGACCGAGCGCGTGCTCGCGGCGGCCGTGGCGGAAGTGCTGGGACTGGACCGCGTCGGGGTGTTCGACGATTTCTTCGCGCTCGGCGGGGACAGCATCCGGTCGCTGCACCTGGTCGGCCGGGTGCGGCCGGAGGGGCTGAAGATCACCCCGCGGCAGGTGTTCGAGCTGCGCACCGCCGCCGCGCTGGCGGAGGCCGCCGAATCTGTCGACCTCGCGGCGGAGGCGCTGCTGTCCGCCGCGGAACCGTTGATCGAACTGGACGAGGACGAGTTCGCCGAGTTCTCGGGTGATTGGAGCGTTTCGTGAGTGCCGCCCGCGGTGTCCAGGACGTGCTGCCGCTGTCCCCGTTGCAGGAGGGTCTGCTCTTCCTGTCCACTTGGGACAGTTCGGCCACCGATGTCTACACCATCCAGCAGGTGTTCGACCTGCGCGGGGCGCTCGATCCCGAACGGATGCGCGCGGCGGCGGCCGTCGTGCTGGAACGGCATCCGAACCTGCGCGCGGCCTTCCGGCCCCGCAAGAACGGCGAGACCGTCCAGCTGATCCCGGAAGCGGTCCCGGTGCCGTGGCAGGCCGGGGACGTCGCCGAGGCCGACGTCCCCGCGCTGCTGGACGCCGACCGGGCGCGCCGGTTCGACCTGGCGAAGCCGCCGCTGATCCGGTTCCGGCTGCTGCGGCTGGCCCCTGAGCACCACAAACTGGTGATCACCGCACACCACCTGCTGCTCGACGGCTGGTCCGGTCCGCTGCTGGGGGAGGAGCTGTTCACCGCCTACGGCCGCGAAGACCTGCCGCCCGCGCCGAAATACCGGGACTACCTGACCTGGCTCGGCAGGCAAGACCGCGAAGCTGCCCGCACGGCTTGGCGCGAATCCCTGGCCGGGCTCGCCGATCCGACGCTGCTGGCCCCTGGAGCCACTCCTGCCGCGGAATTCCCGCACGAGCAAGAAATCCGGCTGTCCACAACGGACACCGAACGGCTCGCGGCGTGGGCCCGCGAACAGCGCGTGACGCTCAACACCGTCCTGCAAGCGGCGTGGGCGGTCGTGCTCGGCAAGCTCACCGGCCGCCGGGACGTCGTCTTCGGCGCCACCGTCTCCGGCAGGCCCGCCGAACTGCCCGGCGTCGACCGTATGATCGGCCTGTTCATCAACACGCTCCCGGTCCGCGTCCGGCTCGATCCGGCGGAGACGCTCGCCGGCCTCGTCTCCCGGGTGCAGTCGGAGCAGGCCGCGCTGCTGGACCACCAGTACCTCGGGCTTGCCGAAATCCAGCGCGAGGCCGGGCACAGCGAACTGTTCGACACACTCACCGTGTTCCAGAGCGCCCCTGCGGACGCCGAAGCACTTCGCGCTGCCGACGAAGCTTCCGGGCTCGCGGTGCGAGCCGAGGAAACCCGAAGCGTCACGCACTATCCCTTGACCGCGGTCGCGTTGCCCGGCGACGAGTTCGCCGTCGCGTTGGTGTACCGGGAAGATCTCGTCGACGCGACGCTGGTCCGGCGGGCGGCCGCTCTGCTGCGGGAACTGCTCACGGCGGCACCCGAGCGGAGGATCGGATCGGTCGAGCTGACCACCGCCGAGGAGCGGGAACTGGTGCTGCGCAAGTTCAACTCCGCGACGCTGCCGCGCGCGGGCGAGTCGCTGGTGGAGCTGTTCGTCCAGCAGGTGCAGGCGAGACCGGACGCGATCGCCGTCGAGGACGGCGGAGTCGCGGTCAGCTACGGCGAACTGCACGAGCGGGCTGCCCGGCTCGCCGGGGTCCTGATCGAACGCGGCGCCGGGCCGGAGCAGATCGTCGGGGTGGCGATCAACCGGGGCCTCGGGTTCCTGACCGCGATGCTGGGCGTCCAGCTGGCCCGGGCGGCGTACCTGCCGCTGGATCCGGAGTATCCGGCCGACCGGATCGCCTACATGCTCTCTGACGCGCGCCCGGCCATGATCGTCGCCGATCCATCCACTGTGGACACTATGGGCGCGCACGGCGTCCCGCTCGTCGTGCTGGACAGCAACCTGCCCGAACCGCCCGCGGATCTCCCGCTGCCGCATCCGGACAGTGCCGCGTACCTGATCTACACCTCGGGATCGACCGGGCGGCCCAAGGGCGTGCTGGTGCCGCACCGCGGGGTGCCGGACCTGGTGGCGATGTTCGCCGATTCGGTCCGCAGCGGCCCGGGCAGCCGGGTGCTCGGGTTCGCCTCGCCGAGCTTCGACGTCTCGCTCGCCGAACTGTCCACGCAATTGCTGGTCGGCGCCACCGCGGTGGTCGTCCCGGAAGAGAGCCGCCTGGGCGAACCCCTCGCGGAGTTCGTGGCCGCACAAGGTCTTACCCACATGTTCGTGCCGCCCTCGGCGCTGGGCGCCCTCGCCGGGGCCGAGCTGCCCGAAGGCGTCACGCTGATCGCGGGCACCGACGCGCTCACCGCGGAACTGGTCGCCCGCTGGAGCCCCGGCCGCCGGATGTTCAACGCCTACGGCCCCACCGAATGCACGGTCAACTCCACGCTCTGGCGGTGCGAGGCCGGACAGCGCGTGGTGATCGGCCCGCCCGACCCGAACAAACAGGCTTACGTCCTCGACGCCGATCTGCGGCCGGTGCCGCCGGGGACGGCCGGCGAGCTGTACGTCGCCGGAGGACTGGCCCGCGGCTACTTCGGCCTGCCCGGCCTGACCTCCACGCGGTTCGTGGCCTGCCCGTTCGGGGCTCCCGGCGAACGGATGTACCGCACCGGCGACCTCGTCCGCTGGACCGCGGACGGCGAACTCGACTTCCTCGGCCGCGTCGATCATCAGGTGAAGATCCGGGGTTTCCGCGTCGAACTCGGCGAAGTCGAGACGGCGCTGTGCGACCGGCCCGGCGTCGTCGAAGCGGTCGCTGTCATCCGGGAGGACCAGCCCGGCGTCCGCCGCATGATCGCCTACGTGACGGCTGAGCCCGGTGCCGAGCCGGTGCCCGGCGACCTGCGTGCCGCGCTGGCGGCCCGGATGCCGGACTACTCGGTGCCGTCCTCGATCGTGGTGCTCGACCGGCTGCCGCTGACGGTGAACGCGAAGGTCGACCGCGGCGCACTGGCTTCCGCGGACGGGTTCGCGCCGGACCTGAGCGGGCTGACCGGCGATGCCGTCCCGAGCACGCCCGAGGAAAAAACGCTGGCCGACGCGTTCGCCGCGGTGCTGGGCCTTCCGTCGATCTCCGTGACGGACGACTTCTTCGGCTTCGGCGGGGACAGCATCCTGTCGCTGCAAGTGGTGAGCCGGGCGCGGCAGGCCGGGCTGCGGATCACCCCGCGGCAGGTCTTCGAGGCCAGGACGGTGGCGGCGCTCGCCGAACTGGCCGAGCCGGTGACCGCGGCCGGTCCGGCCGACGTGTCCGAAGCCGGAGTCGTCGCGCAGATCCCGATGATCGCGGCCCTGCTCGAACGCGGCGGCGTGCCCCGGCGGTTCAGCCAGTCCGCCGTCGTGCGGACCCCGCGCGGGCTGACCGAGCCGGAGCTGAACCGCGTGCTGCAAGCGGTGCTGGACCGGCACGGCGCGCTGCGGGCCGCCCTCGGCACCACGCTGCGCATCCCGCCGCCAGGCGCGGCGATCACCGTCCGGCGGGTGCCAGGCGAGCCGGACCAGGAGGTGCTGCACCGCGAAGCGACGGCCGCCGAAGCCGCTCTGGACCCCGCAGCCGGGGCCATGGTCCGGGCAGTGTGGTTCGACCACGAAGGCGCGCCCGGCCGGTTGCTGCTGGTGATCCACCACGCGGTGATCGACGGCGTGTCCTGGCGGATCCTGTTCGACGACCTCGCCACTGCCGCGTCCGGTAGCGAGCTGCCTCCGGTGCCGGTGTCGTTCCGCGCGTGGGCGGCGAGTCTGGGGCCGCGCATCGAGAAGCTGCGGGCGGATCTGCCGTACTGGCGCGAAGTTCTGGGGACCACCACTGCGGTGACCGGAACCGTCGGCGATGTCCGAGAGGTCCGCGTGACGCTGCCGCGCGACATCACCGACACGCTGCTTTCCGGCGTCCCGAAGTCGTTCCGGGCAGGCATCCAAGACGCCTTGCTGAGCACTCTCGCCACCGCCGTGACGCGCGTGCGGGGCACGGATTCGGTGCTGATCGAAACCGAAGGGCACGGCCGCGACGAAGACCTCGACCTCTCGCGCACGGTCGGCTGGCTCACCACGGTGGCTCCGCTGCGGATCACCGCCGACCCCGATCCCGTGCGCCAGCTCAAACAGGCCAAGGACGCCCGGCTGCGGCTTCCCGCCGGGTACGCACTGCTGCGGTACCTCACCGGAGACCTGAACGGGCATCCCGAGGTGCTGTTCAACTACCTCGGCCGCTTCGACGTCGAGGCGCCTGGCGAGGAAGCCGACTGGCACCCGGAAGGCGGGCTGGGCGGCGACCTCGACCCCGCCACTCCGGCGTCGCACGCCCTGGAGGTCAACTGCTCGGTGACGCCCGCCGGACTCGAAGCGAGCTTGGCCTGCCTGCCCGGCACCGTGGATGCCGAGGCCATCGGCACCGCGTGGATGGCCGCCGCCGCGGAACTGGCCGAGCGGCTGACCTCAGACGGCGTCGGCGGAGTCTCCGCGGCGGATTTCCCGTTGCTGGACCTGACTCTCGAAGACGTCGAGGAGATCGGCGACGCGGCCGACGTCTGGCCGCTCTCGCCGTTGCAGGAAGGAATGCTCTTCCTCGCGTCGTTCGACGAGGACAGCCTCGACGTCTATGTCACCCAGCAGATGCTGGACCTGCGCGACGCGGATCCGGCGAGGCTGCGCACCGCTGCCGCGCGCCTGCTGGAACGGCACCCGAACCTCGGCGCGGGCTTCCGCTACCTCGCCTCCGGCCGGGCCGTGCAGGTCGTTCCGCGCTCGGCGGGCCTCGACTGGCGGGAACTCGCCGGGGCCGACGCGGAGGCCGTCGCCGCCGAGGAACGGCTGCGGCCCTTCGCCCTGGCCGAGCCGCCGCTCATCCGGTTCACGCTCTTCGACACCGGCGACGGCGGGCACCGGCTCCTGATCACCAGCCACCACATCGTCCTCGACGGCTGGTCCGCGCCGCTGCTCGGCCAGGAACTGCTGGAGCTGTACCGCACCGGCGAGCCGCCGAAGGCCCGCCCGTACCGCGACTACCTGGACTGGCTCGGCCGCCAGGACCGCGAAACCGCCCGCACGGCGTGGCGGAACGCCCTGTCCGGACTCGACGGGACGAGCCTGCTCGCCCCGCCCGGCATCGGACGCGGCCAAAGCCTGCCGGACAAGCTCACCGCCGACCTGACCGAGGACCAGACGACCCGGCTCGCCGCGTGGGCGCGGCAGAACGGCGTCACGCTCAACACCGTTGTGCAGACGGTGTGGTCGCTGCTGCTGGGCGGGCTGACCGGCCGCCGGGACGTCGTGTTCGGAGCGACCGTCTCCGGCCGTCCCGCCGACCTGCCCGGCGCCGACCGGATGATCGGGCTGTTCATCAACACCCTGCCGGTCCGTGTCCGCACCGCGGCGGCCGAAACGCTCGGCGCGCTGCTCGCGCGCGTGCAGGGGGAGCAGGCCGCGCTGCTGGACCACCAGTACCTCAGCCTCGCCGAAATCCAGCGCCAAGCCGGGTCCGGCGAGCTGTTCGACACGCTGCTGATCTTCCAGAGCTACCCGGTGGACGCCGAAGCGCTCGCCGAGAGCGAGCGGCAGGCGGGCGTCCAGGTCACCGGCGTCCAAGGCGAGGACGCCACGCACTATCCGCTCACCATCGTCGCCGCGCCCGGCCCGCGGCTCGAACTGATTCTCGAATACCGCACCGACGTCTTCGCCGCCGAACGGATCGCGGAACTGGGACAGTCCCTTGTGGACTTGCTGGCCGGAGTCCCCGAACAGCGGGACACGCCGGTCGGCCGGCTCGAAGTGCTTTCGCGGCGGCAGCGGAACCTGGTGCTGCATCAGTGGAACGAGACCGCTTTGCCGGTGCCGGAGTCCACTGTGGTCGATCTGTTCGACGAACAGGTCCGCCGCGGACCGGACGCGGTCGCGCTCGCCTGCGAAGACCGGACGCTGACCTACGGCGAACTGGACGCCCGCGCCAACCGCCTCGCCCGTGCGCTCATCGCGCGGGGAGCCGGACCGGAGGAGATCGTCGCGATCGGCCTGCGCCGGACGGAACGGTTCTTCGTCGCGCTGCTGGCGGTCCTCAAATCCGGAGCCGCGTACCTGCCGATCGACCCCGCCCAGCCGGAAGACCGGACGGCGGACCTCCTCGCCGACGCGAAACCGCTGCTGGTGCTCGCCGACGACTGGCCCGACGACAGGGCGTTCGCGGCGGACCCGGTCACCGACGCCGACCGCCGCGCCCCGCTGCGGCCGCAGCATCCCGTCCACCTGATCTACACGTCCGGGTCCACCGGGAAGCCGAAGGGGGTGCTCGTCCCGCACCGCGGCATCGTCAACCTGGCGCACAGCCACGACCGAGACGTTTTCGGGCCCGCCCGGGAACGAACCGGGCGGGAGCGGCTGCGGATCGGGCACAACTGGTCGTTCGCCTTCGACGCCTCCTGGCAGCCCTCGCTAGGCCTGCTGCGCGGGCACGAACTGCACGTCGTCACCGACGATGTCCGGGTCGACGCCGAAGCGCTGGCCCGGTTCCTGATCGAGCGTCGGATCGATTTCGTCGAGGTCACCCCGTCGCATTTCGTCCAGCTGGCGGCAGCGGGCCTCGTGCGGGACGGACAGTGCCCGCTCGCCGTGGTCGGAGTCGGCGGGGAAGCGGTGCCGCCGGGACTGTGGACCGAACTGCGCAGCCTGCCGGGAACCGAGGCGTACAACTTCTACGGCCCCACAGAGTGCACAGTGGACACTGTCATCGCGCGGCTGCGGGACACCGAAGGCCCGGTGATCGGCCGCGCGGTCGCCAACACCCGCCTCCGGGTGCTGGACGACGCGCTGCGGCCGGTCGCGCCCGGTGTCGTCGGCGAGCTGTACCTGAGCGGCTCCCAACTGGCTCGCGGCTACCTCGGCGCGCCCGGGCTCACCGCGACCCGGTTCGTCGCCGACCCGTTCGAGAACGGCCGGATGTACCGCACCGGCGACCTCGTGCGCTGGACCGAGGACGGCCGGCTCGAATTCCGCGGCCGCGCCGACGACCAGGTCAAGGTCCGCGGCCACCGCGTCGAACCGGGCGAGGTCGAGGCGAAGCTCTCCGCGCACCCGGCGGTCTCGGACGCGGTCGTGGTCGTCCGCGACGACCGGCTGATCGGCTACGCCGTCGCTGACGAGTCCACAGTGGACGGAGCCGCGCTGCGGACCGCGCTGGCCGAGTCGCTGCCGGACTTCCTCGTCCCCTCGGCGGTCGTGCTGCTCGAAGCGCTCCCGGTCACCCCGAACGGCAAGGTCGACCGCGTCGCGCTGGCGACCGCGGACTGGGCCGCGCCCGACCTGTCCTCGCTCAGCGGCGGAACCGCGCCGCGCACCCCGCGCGAGCACGCGCTGGCCGGGATCGTCGCCGAAGTCCTCGGCTTGCCGTCGGTGGGCGTCGAGGACGATTTCTTCGCACTGGGCGGCGACAGCATCCTGTCCATGCAGGTCGTCGGCCGGGCTCGCGCGGCCGGCCTGCGGATCACTCCGCGCACCGTCTTCGAACGCCGCAGCGTGGCCGCGCTAGCCGAAGTCGCGACCGAACTCGACGGCGCGCAGCGGACGGCGGTCCCGGCGACGGGCAGCTTCCCGGCGACGCCGATCATGCTCGCCCAGCGCGAGCGCGGCGGCCCGATCGGCAGGCTCAGCCAGTATTCGGTGCTGCGCGTCCCGGCCGGAGCCGGCCTCGACCGGCTCGCCGAGGTGCTGACCGCCCTGCAGGACCGGCACGCGATCCTGCGCGCCCGGCTCGGCGAAGACTGGACCGTGCACGTCGGCACCGCGAACAAGCCGGTGCTGCGCCGTGTCGACCTCGGCGACCGCCCGGACGACGACCTGTTCACCACGGAGTTCCCGGAGTTCGAGCGCACCGTCCGCGAGCTGAATCCGTTCACCGGCGACGTCGTGCGCGCGGTGTGGTTCGACGCGGGCGACCGGCCGGGCCGCCTGTTGCTGATGATCCACCACCTGGTGGTCGACGCGGTGTCGTGGCGCGCGCTGTCGGAAGACCTCGCCGCCCTCGGCCGCGGGCTCGACCTGCCGCCGGTGGAGGTGCCGTTCCGCGAGTGGGCGCTGCGGCTGTCCGAACTGGACCGGAGCGGGGAACTGCCGTACTGGCAGGGGATCTCGGGCACTGTGCCGGTGGCCGCCCGGCCGCTCGGACCTGGCGACACGATCTCGCGAGGCCGCAACGACGTCGTGCACGTGTCCGCCGAGACGACGAGGGCACTGCTCGGGCCGGTGCCCGCGGCGCTCGGCTGCGGGGTACAGGACCTCCTGCTGGCAGCGCTGGCTTCGGCGGTCGCCGAACACCAGGGCGGCGACGCGCTGCTGGTCGACCTCGAAAGCCACGGCCGCGCGGAAAAGCTGCTCGGCGACGCCGATCTGTCCCGCACGGTGGGGTGGTTCACGTCGCTGTACCCGGTGCGCGTCGCGCTGGACAAGGATCTGGCCGCCGCTGCCCGCCGGTTGTCCGGCGAGCAGAAAGCTGTGCCCGACAACGGAATCGGGTACGGGGTGTTGCGCTACGGCGCGGGGGAGAAGCTTCGCAGTGCCGAGGTGCTGTTCAACTACATCGGCCAGAACGACACCGGCCAGGCGCGGGACGAGGACTGGCTCGTCGCGCCCGGGAAGAACGTCATCGGCGGCGACGTCGACCCGGAAGCCCGGGCCACGCACGCGTTGTCGATCAACGCGTCGGTCGAACGAGGGGTGCTGACCGCGCACTGGTCGTACCTGCCGGAGGTGGTCCCGGCCGGGCTGGTGGCCAGGATCACGCGGTCCTGGACGGCCAATCTTGACCGGTTGGTGACCTCTTCCCGGCGGAAAGATGATTAGGATAGCCTGCCCTAATTAGACGGACATGACCAAAACCAGCGGGTTTGGCAGAGAGGTAGGCGTCGTGAGGACGCAGTTCCAGAAGTGGCGCACGACAGTGGCCGGGATTTCGGCCGCGGTGCTGGCGTTGGGCGCCGCAGCCTGTGGCTCGGCCGACGAGAACGCCGGCGCGGAGGGCGCCACGCGGCCGTTCGACACCCCGAGCGGGCAGGTGCAGATCCCGGTCGCGCCGAAATCGGTGGTGGCGCTCGACCAGTACACCTACTTCGGCCTGCTGGACGTCGGCGTGCACCCGAAGGCCACCGCGTCCGGCTACACCGACAGCTTCGCGGTGTTCCCGCCCTACGCCGCCGAGTACGCCAAGGCCCCGAAGGTCGGCGGCTCGATGGAGATCGACATCGAGCAGGTCGGCGCCCAGGCCCCGGACCTCATCCTCGGCAACAAGTTCCTCTCCCTGGAAAAGCACAAGATCGAGGACTACCAGAAGCTCGCCCCGACGGCGATCCTCGGCGGGGCGCCCGGCGAACCCGGCGTCGCCTGGCCGCAGTGGGTCATCCAGGCCGCCGACGCGGTGGGCAAGAAGCCCGAGGCCGAGGCGCTGAAGAAGCAGTACGAGGACCGCGCCGCGCAGATCAAGTCGACCTACCGGGACAAGCTGGCGAAGCTGAAGTTCGCGCTGATCAACGGCGGCGGCGGGAAGTGGTACCTGAACCTCGACGAGTCGTGGGGCGGCACCATCCTCAAAGACCTCGGCGTCCAGTTCGCCCGGGGCGGCGTCACCGACAAGAGCAACAACACGCCGGAGTTCTCCATCGAGAACCTGGACAAGCTCAACGAAGCCGACGTGATCCTGTACCAGGCGGACTACCAGGGCAAGGCCGGGCCGGACACCCAGCAGATCATCGACCTGCCCGCGTACCAGGGGCTGCGGGCGGTCAAGGCGGGCAAGTCGTTCCCGACCGGCAACTTCTACGCCCTGCACTACAAGGCCGCGATGGCGTTCCAGGACGAGATCGAAAAGATCCTCAAGGAGTACTGACCGGATCCGGGGCTCGGCGGTGCACAGCGGACCGCCGAGCCCCGTCGCGTGAGGGGGAACCATTGGACAGCACCGCGCTCGCGCCCGCCCCGGCCAGGTCCTGGCGGCCGCGCGCCGGGCTCGCCGCGGTCCTGGTCCTCTCGGCCGTCGCGTACGGCTGGGGGAGCTGGGACCTCGGATTCGGGTATCCGTACTACAGCGCCGCCGTCGGCTCGATGTCCCGCGACTGGACGGCTTTCGCGTTCGGCTCGCTCGACCCGCTCGGCGTGGTGACTGTCGACAAGCCGCCGATGGCGCTGTGGGTGCAGGTGCTTTCCGTGCGGCTGCTGGGTTTCCACGGCTGGGCGCTGATCCTGCCCCAGGTGCTCGAAGGCGTCGCGGCGGTCTGGCTGCTGTACCTGGCGGTCCGCCGCTGGCAAGGGGAACGGGTCGCCCTGCTCGCCGCCGCGATGCTCGCCTCGACGCCGGTCGTCGTCGCGCTCAACCGCGACAACTTGCCCGACCCGCTGATGCTCCTGCTGCTCGTCGCCGCCGCATACGCGCTGACCCGTGCGCTCGACGGCGCGGCGCGCGAGCGGCGATGGATGGTCTTCGCCGCGGTGCTCCTCGGATGCGCGTTCACCACGAAAATGGTGCAGGCGTGGCTGGTCCTGCCCGCGATCGGCGCGGCCTACCTGGTCGGCTCTTCTGCCCCGGCGCGCACGAAGACATGGACGGCCGTGCTTTTCGCGGCGGTGCTGGCGGTGGCCTCGTTCTGGTGGGTCGTGCTGGTCGATCTCTGGCCGTCGCCGAAACCCTTCATCGGCAGCAGCGTCGACGGCACCGCGCGCGATCTCGTGTTCGGCTACAACGGCTTCGGCCGGATCTTCGGCCAGGACTTCGCCGCGGCGGCCAGCTACGCGGAGAACCACGGGAAATCCTTCTACCAAAGCGATCCTGGCGCCGGGCGGCTGTTCGGGACGTCATTGGGCGGCCAAGCTTCCTGGCTGCTGCCGCTCGCACTGGCGGCGGTCGCCGCCGTGCTGGTGCTGACCCTCGCCGGACGCCGTCCGCCGCGGAAAGCCTTGGCCGGCTGGGTGCTCTGGGGTGGTTGGCTGCTGGTCTGCGCGGTGGTGTTCAGCTTCATGCGCGGGATCTGGCTGCTGTACTACACCGCACAGCTCGCTCCGGCCGTCGCCGCGCTGTCGGCTGCCGCTTTCGCCGCGCTGTGGCGGCTTTACCGAGCCGGCGGGCGCGGGTGGCCCCTGCTGCCGGTGACAGTCGCGGCCCTGAGCGCGTGGGCGTGGGTGCTGGTGCGCCGCGACCCGGACTGGAACGGCTGGATCGCCTGGGCCGCCGCCGCGGCGGCGCTGCTTTCGGTCGCCCTGCTCGTGTCCGGGCGGATCTCCCCGCGCCTGCGCACGGCCGGGCTCGCGACCGGACTGGCCGCCGTGCTGGCGGCCCCGCTGGCCTGGTCCGCCGCGACGACGATCGGCTACTCGGCGGGCTTGCCGATGCTGCCCGCGGCGGGCCCGGTGTCCCTGCAGACGGACTACCTGGCCCCGGACGTCCGAGACGACTTCCGGCACCTGCTCGGCGGCTGGGGGGCCCGGGACTTCCGCGCGGCAGCGGGGAAACTCGACGAACCCTCGGCAGCCCTGCTGTCCTATGCGGAACGCCGGGCCGGTCCGGCGAAGGTGACGCTGGCGGTGGAAACGGCCGACGCGGCCGCCCCGTTCCTCCTCGCGACCCGCCGGGGGGTGGTCGGCATGGCCGGATTCACCGGCCGCGACCCGGCCCCCTCCCCGGACCGCCTCCGCGAGTGGATCGACCGCGGCGACGCGGCCTTCGTCCTGCTCCTGCCGGAACGCAGCCACTACGAGTTCGTCCGCTCCCGGTGCCAGTCGGTGCCGCCCGCGGAATCCGGTGCCTCTCAAGGCGTCGGCGACCTTTACCGGTGCGGCTAGCCGCTGAAACCCGTCGGAGACTCCGATACGGGAGCTAACGGACGCCTGGCCGAATCCGCCGCTTCGGCCGGGCACGACGGCCGACGAGGATCACGTTAGGGAAGCCTTGCCTGAGGTAGGTTCCTCTGCAATGGTCTGGCCGGTGACGGCAGTGCGAGCGGAAGCGACGGAGCGGACACCGCGGCACGGCTATGCGCTCCGCCGGGCCGGAGGACTGCTGCTCGCTGCCGCGGCGCTGGCGGTGATGGCCTTGCTCAGCCTCGCGGTCGGCGCGAAGTCGATCGGGTTCGGCGCGGTGTTCGACGCGCTGGCGCACCACGGCGGCGGTCCGGACGACGTGGTCGTGCGCAGCCTGCGGTTGCCGCGCACGCTGCTCGGGATCTGTGTCGGCGCCGCGCTCGGGCTGGCCGGGGTCCTGATGCAGGGGCTGACGCGCAATCCGCTGGCGGACCCGGGACTGCTCGGGATCAACTCCGGGGCCGCGGCGGCGATCGTGGCCGGCATCGGTTTCTTCGGGCTCGGTTCCCCCGGGCAGTACGTGTGGTTCAGCCTGGCCGGCGCGGCCGTGACGGCAGTCGTGGTCTACCTCGTCGGCTCCGGCGGGCGCGCGGGAGCGACGCCGGTGCGGCTGGTGCTGGCCGGCACCGCCGTCGCGGCGGCGCTGACCGCGTTCGTGCAGACGATGCTCCTGCTGTCTCCGCAGGTTTTCGACCAGTACCGGTTCTGGCAGCTGGGCTCGCTGGCCGGCCGTGACCTCGGCGTGCTCGGCCGGCTGCTGCCGTTCCTCGCCGCCGGTGCGGTGCTCGCGCTGGCGCTGGCCCGGCCGCTCAACGCCATCGTCCTCGGCGACGACGCCGGCCGGGCGCTGGGCGTGCATCTCGGCCGCACCCGCGCCCTCGGCGCGCTGGCGATCACCCTGCTGTGCGGGGCCGCGACGGCCGCCGCCGGACCGCTCGTGTTCATCGGGCTGGCGATGCCCTACATCGCGCGGGCGCTGGTCGGCCCCGACCACCGATGGCTGCTGCCGTATTCGGCGGTGCTGTCCCCGGTGCTGCTGCTGGCGGCGGACGTCCTCGGCCGCATCGTCGCGCCGCCGGGCGAGCTGCAAGTCGGGCTGGTGGTGGCGTTCCTCGGCGCGCCGGTGTTCATCGGGCTGGTGTTGCGGAAGAGGGCGGCGGCGTGAGGGGGTTGGCGGCGCTGCGGTTCGGCGGGGACCGGGTTTCGGTTGTGGGCGCCGGTGTTCGTTGGGCTGGTGTTGCGGAAGAAGGCGGCGGCGTGAGCGGGTTGGCGGCGCTGCGGTTCGGCAGGGACCGGGTTTCGGTTGTGGGCGCCGGTGTTCATCGGGCTGGTGCTGCGGAAGAAGGCGGCGGCGTGAGGCGGTTGGCGACCCTGCGCCTCGGTGGGGGCGGATTTCCGCTGTGGGCGTCGGTGTTCGCCGGACTCGCTCCGCGGAAGAAGGCGGCGGCATGACCGGGCTGACGGCGCTGCGGCTCGGCGGGGACCGGATTTCCGTGCGGGTGCGCAGGCGGGCGTGCGTGGTGGCCGCGGTGCTGGCTGCCGCGCTGGCGGTCGCGGCGTTCGGTTCGCTCGCGTTCACCGGGGAGCTGAGCCCGGCCGACGTGCTGCGGACGCTGGCCGGGCACGGCGACCGTTCGGACGAGTTCCTGCTCTACCGGCTCGCGGTGCCCCGGCTGCTGTGCGCGGTGCTGGTCGGCGTGGCGCTCGGCGCGAGCGGCGCGGTGTTCCAGAACCTGACGCGCAACCCGCTGGGCAGCCCGGACCTGATCGGGTTCACCAGCGGTTCGGCGGCGGGCGCGGTGTTCGTGCTGACCGTGCTGGGCGGCGGGATGGCCGCGATCGCGGGCGGGGCGCTGGCGGGCGGGCTGGCGACCGGTGCGGTGGTGTACGGCCTCACCGTGCGCCGCCAGGCGCGCGGGTACCAGCTCGTGCTCGTCGGCATCGCGGTCAACGCCATGCTTCAGGTGCTCACGCATTTCCTGCTGACCAGGGCGAACCTGGAATCCGCGATGGCCGCCCAGGTCTGGCTGACCGGCAGTCTCAACGGCCGCGGCTGGGAGCACGTCTGGCCGGCGCTGGCCGCGGTCGCGGTGCTGCTGCCGTTGCTGGCCGCGTTCGGCAGCCGGCTCGCGGTGCTGGAGCTGGGGGACGACGCCGCGACGGCGCTCGGCGTCCGCCCGGCGACGGCCCGGCTGGGCGCGCTGGCGGTCGGCGTCGCGCTGGCGGCCGCGGCGACCGCGACCGCCGGGCCGATCTCGTTCGTCGCGCTCGCGGCTCCGCAGCTGGCCAGGAGGCTGACCCGCGAGCCCGGCACCGGCGCCGGAACCGCGGCGCTGACCGGAGCGCTGATCCTGGTGGCCGGCGACGCGCTGGCGCGGCAGGCGTTCCCGGCCGAGCTGCCGACCGGGGTGGCGACCGCGGCGGTCGGCGGGGTCTATCTCGGCTGGCTGCTCAGCAGGCGATGGAGGGCGGGGAAGCGGTGAACGAACCACGGGAGCTGATCCGCCGCGCGATCCGCGGCCAGGCCCGGCAGCTGGCGCCCGCGGCGGCGCTGGCCGCGGTGCACCAGGGGTGCGAGGCGGCGGTCCCGCTGATGATCGGGCTGATCGTGGACCACGCGATCGCGCCCGGCAGCGGGTCCGGTCTGCTGTGGACACTCGTGCTGCTGGCGGTGCTGTTCGCCGTGCTGACCGCGTCCATGCGGCTGGGCGGAAGGCTGGTCCGGCACGCCACCCAGGGCGCGGGGCACGAGCTGCGGATGCGGCTGACCCGCCGGGTGCTCGACACCCGCGGCTTCGACCGGGCCGGGACGCGCAGCGGCGTGCTGCTGTCCACGGCGACCTCGGACGCCGGACGGGTCGGCATGGTGAACGCGGCGGTGTGGACCTCCGCGGGCGCGTTCGGCGCGCTCGTGGTGGCCGCGGTGATCCTGCTGCGCGCCTCGGTCCTGCTGGGGCTGGTGGTGCTGCTCGGCCTCATCCCGGTGGTGCTGCTGACCCGGACGATCTCGGCCCCGCTGGTGCGGCGCAGCTCCGCCGAGCAGTCGGCGGTCGCGCACGCCGCCGGGGTCGCGGCCGATCTCGTCGAAGGGCTGCGCGCGATCAAGGGGCTCGGCGCGGAGGCGGCGGTGTTCGGCCGGTATCGGGACGCCAGCGGGCAGGCGCGCGCCGCGGGTATCCGGGCGGCCCGGCTGGTGGCGTTGCGGTCCGGGCTGATCATCCTGCTGACCGGCGTGTTCCTGGCCGCGGTCGCGTGGCTGGGCGGCCGGCTGGCCGCCGGCGGCGCGATCACCGTCGGGCAGTTCGTCACCGCGTTCACCCTGGCCCAGTTCCTGATCGGGCCGTTCACCCGGATCGCGATGGTGGGCGCCCAGTTCGCCCGTGCCCGGGCGTCGGCGGAGCGGATCGCGAAGGTGCTGTCCGCGCCGCCGCTGGCCGAGGGCGGGCGCACCGACTCGCCCGCCGGGGCGGACCTGCGGATCCGCGGGCTGTCCGGGCCCGGGCTGTTCGGTCTCGACCTGGCGGCGGCCGCGGGCGAGTTCGTCGGGGTGGTGGTCGACGACCTGGCGGCGGCGGACACGCTCGTGCGGTGCCTCGGCCGCCAGCAGGACCCGGACTCCGGCGAGATCCTGCTGGCCGGCGTGCCCGCCCGCGACCTGGACCCGGACGTCGTGCGCTCGGTGGTCCTGGTCGCCGCGCACGACGCGGTGCTGTTCGGCGGCACGGTGCGGGACAACGTGTCCGCCGCGGCGGCCGATCCGGGCGCGGTCGGCCGGGCGCTGGAGTGCGTGGACGCGGCCGCGATGCTGCCCGAGGGCGCGGACACGGTGCTGACCGAGCGCGGCCGGTCCCTCTCCGGCGGCCAACGCCAGCGGGTGGCGCTCGCCCGCGCGCTGGCCGCCGAACCGCCGGTGCTCGTGCTGCAGGAACCGACGACCGCGCTCGACGCGGTCACCGAAGCGGAGATCGCCGCGAACCTGCGCGCACTGCGGGCCGGCCGCACCACCCTGGTGATCTCGGCCAGCCCGGCGCTGCTCGCCGCGGCCGACCGGGTCGTGGTGGTCCGCGGCGGCGCGGTCGCGGCGAGCGGCAGTCACGCCGATTTGCTGGGCTCCGACGTGGATTACCGGGAGTTGGTGACCGCATGACTCAGACCGGCGCACGGGCCGGACGGGGTCCGGCGGCGGAGGTTCTGCTGCCGATCGCGACCGCCGCCCGGACCAGACAGGCGGCGTGGCGAGTGCTCCGCCCGCATCGCGGTCTCGCCGCGGCGACGCTGCTGGTGCTGGTGCTCGCGACAGCGGTCGGCTTGCTCGCCCCGCGGCTGCTCGGCGGCATCGTGGACCTGGTGGTGCGCGGGGACGGCACGGCCGTGCTCCCGATCGCCGCGGCGCTCGCCCTGGTCGCGCTCGCCCAAGGCGGGTTCCAGGCGCTGGGCTCGGCGATGGTCGCGCGGCTGGGCCAGACCGCGATCGCCGGCGTCCGCGAGACGGTCGTGCGGAAGGTGCTGCGGATCCCGGCCGAACGCGTCGAGCGGGCGGGCAGCGGCGACGTGCTGGCCCGGCTGTCGGGCGACGTGGAAGCGGTCAACGAAGCGGTCGGCGGGGTGCTGCCGACCCTCATCGACGCCGGGCTGGCCATCGTGTTCACCGCGGCGGCCCTGGTGCTGCTCGACTGGCGATTCGCGGTCGCGGCTCTGCTCGCCGTGCCGTTCCAGATCGCCGCGGTGCGGTGGTATCTGCGGGTCGCGGTGCCGGTGATCGCGCGGGAGCGAGTCGCCGAAGGAGCGCGCGCTCAGCAACTGCTGGACTCGATCGACGGCGCGGCGACGGTCCGCGCGCTGCGCGTCGAAGCCGAACACCTCAGCCGGGTCGCCGCGGCCTCGGACCGCGCGCGCAAGCTGTCGATCCGGATGGCCGCGGTGCAGCGGCGTTTCTTCGGCAGGCTCAACTACGGCGAACTCGCCGGACTGGCGGCGATCCTCGCGACGGGTTTCCTCCTCGTCCGCTCGGGCACGGCGACCCTCGGCGCCGCTTCGGCCGCGGCACTGTACTTCCACCGGCTTTTCGACCAGTTCAACGCGATTCTCGGCAGCTTCGACAGCGCGCAGGCCGCCTCCGGCGCGTTCGCCCGTCTCGTCGGGGTCGCCGATCTGCCGGACCCGCCGCGCCGCGCTCCGCGACCGTCCACTTCGGACCGAACGGTCACCGTGTCCGGCTTGTCCTTCGCCTACGACGCCGGACGGCCGGTGCTGTCCGAAGTGGACCTCACGGTCGGTCCCGGCGAACGGCTGGCGATCGTCGGGGCCTCGGGAGCCGGGAAGACCACGCTGGTGAAGGTGATTGCCGGAGTGCTGGACGCCGAGCGCGGGCGAGTGGAGCTGGGCGGGGTGGACACCGCCCGGCACGACACGGCCGAACTGCGCCGGAAGTGCGTGCTGCTGAGCCAGGAAGTGCACGTCTTCGCCGACACCCTGGCGGCCAACCTCGTCCTCGCCCGCGCGGACGCGGCCGAGGACGAGATGACCGCCGCGCTGGCCGAGGTCGGCGCGGCGGGGTGGTTCGCCGCGCTGCCGGACGGACTGTCCACTGTGCTCGGCCGGGGCGGGCATCCGCTCACCCCGGCCCAGGCCCAGCAGCTGGCGCTGGCCCGGCTGGTGCTGGCCGACCCGCCGATCGCGATCCTCGACGAGGCGACCGCCGAAGCGGGCAGCACCGGCGCGAAAGTGCTGGAAGCCGCCGCGGACAAGGCACTGGCCGGGCGGACCGCGCTGGTGGTCGCGCACCGTTTGACGCAGGCGGCGCGCGCGGACCGGATCGTGGTGCTGGAGCACGGCCGGGTCGCCGAAGTCGGCACGCATGCCGAACTGGTGGCCGCGGGCGGTGGTTACGCCGGATTGTGGCGGGCGTGGTCGGCGAACCGGTAGCGCTGGGCGGACTGCTGGCGCTGATCGGCCGCGTGCCGGGACCTGAGCTTTCGCCGGACCGCGGCGAACGAGCCTCGAAGAGAAAGAAAGAGCAAACCGTGAAACTGACCAAGACAATTCCGTTCGCGCTGGCGTGCGCGCTGACCGTGGCGCTTTCGGCGTGCACCAACAATTCCGCGGACAGCGACGCGGCGCAGCCGGCGTCGGCCGGATTCCCGGTGAGCGTGCCGGGCAAGTTCGGCGCCGCGCAGGTGCCGTCCGCGCCGAAGCGGGTCGTGGCGATGGACTGGACGTCGGCGGACATCGCGCTGTCGCTCGGCGTCGCCCCCGTCGGCATGGCGAAGGTGGCCACCGCGGACGGCGGGATCGAACCGTGGACGAAGCCGCTGCTCGGCGCGAACTCCCCGAAGCTGTTCTCCGTCGACAGCGGGGACCCGATCGACCAGGTGGCCGCGCTCAAACCGGACCTGATCCTGGCGACGAAGGACTACAACCTCGGCGAGAGCTACCAGCAGCTGTCGCAGATCGCCCCGGTCGTCACCTACGCCAAGGCGCCCAACAGCGATTCCTGGCAGGACGCGACGCGCGGCATCGCCAAGGCGCTGGGCAAGAGCGCCCAGGCGGACCAGACGATCGCGAAGACGACCGCCGACATCGCCGCCGCGAAGAAGACCCACCCCGAATTGGCCGGGAAGACCTACAACTTCCTGGTCACCCCGCAGGCGGCCGGAGTGCACGCGGTGAACTCCACCGCGGACGTCTCGGCGCAGTTCCTCGACCAGCTCGGCCTCTCGCTGAGCCCGGCGGTGCGCTCGATGCCGGACTCCTCCATTCCCGGCCGCACGCTGGTCAGCTGGGAGAACGTGTCGAAGCTCGACGCGAACCTGCTGCTGGCCACCGGTTCGCCGAGTTCGCTGAAGCTCGCGCAGGCCACGCCGGGCTTCACCGACCTGCCCGCGGTGAAGCGGGGAGCGTACCTGCCGCTGCAGCCGGCTCTCGCCCAGGCGATCGCGTTTCCTTCGTCGGTGAGCCTGGAATGGGCGCTGGGCCAGCTGACCCCGAAGCTTTCCGACGCGAGCCGGAAATAGGACCGAGGCGGCGATGGCGGTGCGGGAGCCGCGGAAAGCGGGGTTCGAGATTCTCCCGCACTCGTCGCCGGAGACCATCCGCACCGGTCTGTGCAGATGCTGAAAGTGCTAGCGGTGCGCGCTCGTCGGCGAGCACGCCGGGTTCCACCGGTTCTTCACGATGATTTTCGACGAACTGGACGACTCCTGCTTTGCCGCGCTCGAAGACCATCTCGCCGGACCCGACCATGGGCGCCACGGCAGCCGGAATAAGCGCGGGCCAGAACCCGCCTGGGAAAGCCGGCGGACCGTAGGCGGTCGCGACGATCGTCAGCAGCCGGATGCCGAAGCGGCCGAACAGCAGCGAACCCCGCTGCGGACGGCCATCGCGACCGCGGAGAAGACCGGGATCAGGCCGGCGGAGACCGTGCTGTGCCGCTGGAAGCGGAAAGCGACGACCGGGAAGTCCGCGAACCCGGCCGCGAACGGCGCCGCTGCTGCCAGGCGAAGCCAGAAGCCGCGGCCGCCGGCGCATGGGCGCCGCACGTGTTCCCGGCAGCCGGGGGAGCGGGCGGCGGGACCGGCGCACTGGGGGCGGTCGCGGAAGTCGCCGATCTCGAAGGGCACGCGAGTTCCGCAGCGTCACCGTTTCCTCGCTCCCGGTGAGATACCTGGTCAGCGGTGTGGATCTCGACGCCCGAGTGCTAGCGTTTGCTCGCTGTACAACCGAATACCGTGATCGTCAGGGGAAGCCGGGCAAGAGCCGGCGCTGACTCGCAACCGTAGGCTCGCCTCGTGGCGGGCAAGCCGGAATGCCTGACGGTCACGAGTGGCTCCTGCCGTCGAAGACTACGGAACGGGCCCGGCCGCGCGTGCGCTTGACTGGGGTGTCGCGGTGACGGGTCGCGTTCAGACCACTCACCGCAAAGGACATCGCTATGTTCTCCCTGGCCAAGACTGCCGCGATCAGTGTGCTCGCGGTTCCCCTTTTCGTTTCCTCCCCGGCTGCCGCCGCGCCCGCTTCGTACACCGACGGTCCGTGCCAAGGCAGTTCGGGCGTGACAGTCGTCGTGGACGCCACGCATTTCGCCGGGGCCGGGGTGACCCGCCGTTGTGTCGCCGGTGACCCGGACACCGCTTTCGAGGCGCTCAGCGAGGCCGGTTTCGCTCCCGTGCACGGGACCGGCCAGGGCCAGCAGGGGCCTTACCAGTACTTGTGCCGCATCGACGCCCGTCCGTCCAGCACCGCCGACCCGTGCACCGGGTTCGTGGCGAACGCGCCGTACTGGGCGTACTGGGTGCCGGACGTGCAGAACGCCGACTGGACCTATGCCGAGGACGGTGTGGACACCTCGGACCCCGCTCCGGGGACGGTGCTCGGGTTCTCCTTCGGCGCGGGCACGGCGACGGACCCGAACCAGATGAGCTTGACGCTGGCGCAGGCCAAGGACCCGAACTGGACCGGTTCGTGAGTTGGGGTGCCGGTGCCGTGGCCAGCGCAGTGCTGCTGGCCGCGGCGTTTCCGGCACCCGCGGCGGAGACGCGCGCGCCGGAGGCGGCCGTGGCTGCCGCGGAGTTCCTGGCGCATGAGTTCACCCGGCTCGGCGACGGCTATCCGAACCCGGCTTCGCCCGGCAACAACGACGCGGGGTTGATGGCCGACGCGCTGCTGGCCATGCACAGAGCGGGAGTCGAGCCGGCTGTCCAGGCGAAGGCGACCGCGAAACTGCGCGCGAACTTCTTCAGCGCCACGATCGTCTCCGCGGGCGTCATGGGCAAGGACCTGATCGTGGCGCTCGATCAGGGCGTGAATCCGCGCCAGTGGGGAAACGACAGCGCGGGCAAGAACATCGACCTCGTCGCGCGGCTCGGCGCGGCGCAGAATTCCGCGGGCGTTTTCGAGGACACCGCGGCGAGCGGGACCCGCACCCCGTCCAACGTGTTCGGCCAGGCGCTGGCGCTGATCGGCTTGCACAAGGCGGGGATCGGCAACTCCGCCGGGGCGGCGACGCTGGTGCGCCAGCAATGCCCGGGCGGAGGATTCCGGCTGAATCCGCCGGACAGCGGCGCGACCGCGCGGTGCACGTCGGACGCCGAGGTCAGCGCGGACACCACCGCGATGGGAGTGTGGGCGCTCGTCGAGATCGGCGGCCACCAGCCGCAGGTGTCCAGTGCGCTGGGGTGGCTGCGGGCGCACCAGGACCCGGCGACCGGGGCGTTCAGCGCGGATCCGAAAAGCCCGGCGCAGGTCAACACCAACTCCTCCGGGCTGGCCGCGATGGCCTTGGCGCTCGGCGGCGACGGCAAGGCGGCCTCCCGGGCGACCGGATGGCTGGCCGCCATGCAGGTGCCCGGCAGCGTCCCGGTCCCGGCGATGGCCGGGGCGATCGCGAAGAGCCAGGCAGACCTGGACGCGATCAACCGGGACGCGAAGGCGTTCTGGCTCAAGTCCAGCGGTGCCGACAACCTGGGCAAGCAGGACGGCCTGCGCCGCGCGAGCGCACAGGCGTTGCTGGGGTTGGCTGCCGCGGTGCCCGATCCGGCGCCGCCCCGCCCTCCCGGCGACCCGCCGCGCGACGGGAAAACGCCCGGCGACGGCTCGCCGCCGGGCATCCCGGTCCGCAGCGCACCAGGGCTGGCGGCCAGCACACCAGGCACCCGGACGGCTGCCGCGCCGCAAAACCCGGCCACGGTCGCCAAGGAGCCTGCGAGCGCACCGCCTGCCCCGGCACCGAGCGCGCAGCCGGTGCCGGGAACCGCCGCTCCGCAGCGGATCGGGCAGGCACGGGCACTGGAGCCTCGCCCGGTGTCGTTCTGGGAGGGCCCGAAGGGAATGGCGGCCGCGGTACTGGCCGGGTTGCTGTTCGCCGCGGGCACTTTCTGGTTCCTGGTGCGGCGCAAGGGATCCCGCTCGTGAGGCGGTGGACGGCCGCGCTGGCGGCCGGGCTTCTGGCACTGGGCGGCGCCGTCGCCGCGGCTCCCGTCGCGGCCGCGGCACCGGCGTGCACGACGACTTCCGGGGTGCTGGTGGTGGTGGACTTCGGTTCCCTCGGCGGCGGCGTGGTGCAGCGCTGCCTGGGCACGCCGCCGGACACCGGGTACGACGCGTTGCGCGCGGCGGGGTTCCGCACCGCCGGCACCGTGCACGACGGCCCGGCTTTCGTGTGCCGCATCGACGACCGGCCCTCGCCCGCGGTGGAGCCGTGCACGGACACTCCGCCGACGACGGCGTACTGGTCGTATTGGGACGGCAACGCCGGGACGAACCGGTGGGAGTACAGCAACGAGGGCGCGATGAGCGCCACCCCGCGGGCGGGTCAGATCGAGGGATGGTCTTTCGGGAGTGGGCAGCCGCCGCACCCGGCGGTGACCGCGCTGATCGCCCCGCCGGGACAGCCGCGACCGCAAGGCGGCGCGGCAGGCCCGGACGCTCCGAGGGGCCCGGCGGCAGGCGACAGCGCACCGCCGCAGCAGGCATCCGCCGGAGCACAGCCGCCCCCGCGAAGCTCCGGCGTCGCCAGGCCGGAAGAGCGGGCGCCATCGGCGACGGCCTCGGCGGGGTCTTCCCGGCCATCGGCGGCGGGCAGTGCGCCGGAACCGGCGGCGGCCGCGTCCGAAAACGCCGGCACGACAGGATTCCCGACGCTCCCGGTGGTGGCGTTCGGGGCGATCTGGCTGCTGGGAATCCTTGCCGCGGTCCTGGTCCGGCGCCGCCGCAAGCGGGAGGCCGGATGATCGGCGCCGCCGCGCTGCCGCGGATGCTGCATCCCGCGGCGTGGTGGATCTGGGCGCTCGGCATGGCCACGGCGGCGAGCCGGACCACGAACCCGTTGCTGCTCGCTCTGGTGCTCGCGGTGGCCGGGGTCGTGGTGGCCGCCCGGCGCGGGGAAGCCCCGTGGGCCAAGGGGTTCCGCGCGTACCTGATCCTGGCGCTGGTGGTGATCGGCTTCCGGGTGCTGTTCCGGATCCTGCTCGGTTCCGCCTTCACCGGGGGAGGGCATCTGCTGTTCACCGTGCCGCGGATCCCGTTGCCGCACTGGATGGCCGGGGTGCGCCTCGGCGGACCGGTCGAGCTGGAGGGTATTCTCAGCGCCGCTTACGACGGGTTGCGGCTGGCCACGCTGCTGGTGTGCGTGGGCGCGGCGAACACTCTGGCCAATCCCAAGCGGGTGCTGCGGATGCTGCCGGGCGCGCTGTACGAGATCGGCACCACGGTGGTGATCGCGCTGACGGTGGCGCCGCAGCTGATCGAGAGCGGTCAGCGGATCATGCGAGCGCGCGCATTGCGCGGAGTCACCGGAAAACTCTTCCGGACGGTGGCGTTGCCGGTGCTGGCCGACGCGCTGGACCGGGCGATCGCGCTGGCCGCGGCGATGGACTCGCGAGGTTACGGGCAGCGCTGGGAGCGGTCCGCGGCGGCTCGCCGCAGCGCGGCGGTGCTGATGCTGGCCGGTCTGCTCGGATTGTGCGTGGGCAGCTACGGGTTGCTCGCGGCCGACCAGCACGGCTACGGGCCGGCGATGCTGGTCGCCGGCGCGGCGGTGTGCTGCCTGGGGCTGTACCTCGGCGGCAGGCGGATCCAGCGGACCTGCTACCGGCCGGATCCCTGGTCGGCGCCGGAGTGGGCGGTCGCGGCGTCCGGTGCCGTGGTCGCCGTGCTGGTCGCGGTGGCCGATCCGGTCGTGCTGAACCCGCCGTTGCTGGCGCCGGGGATGGACTTGCTGGCCTTGGCCGGGATGCTGGCCGGGGCGCTGCCCGCGGTCGCCGCCCCGCCCCCGCCGGCGCTGACCGCGCGGTACCGGACGGGGGAGCTGCGGTGATCGAGTTCTCCGAGGTGAGCATCGCCTATCAGGGAACGCCGGTGCTGCGGGAGGTTTCCCTGCACATCGGCGAGGGAGAGCTGGCCCTGGCGGTGGGCCGCACCGGGTCCGGGAAATCGACGCTGCTGGGCGCGGTGAACGGGCTGGTGCCGCACTTCACCGGCGGGCGGCTGGCCGGCCGGGTGACCGTGGCGGGGCGGGACACCCGTACGCACCGCCCGCGCGAACTCGCCGCGACGGTCGGGGTGGTCGGGCAGGACCCGGTCGCCGGATTCGTCACCGACTCGGTGGAGGAGGAACTGGCCTACGGCATGGAACAGCTGGGCGTGACCGCTGCCGCGATGCGCAAGCGGGTCGAGGAGACGATGGACCTGCTGGGCATCGCGGAGCTGCGGGACCGTCCGCTCCGCGCGCTTTCCGGCGGACAGCAGCAGCGGGTGGCGATCGGCGCGGTGCTGGCCGCCGGTCCGCGGGTGCTGGTCCTCGACGAGCCGACTTCCGCGCTGGATCCCGGTGCGGCGGAGGAGGTCCTGGCCGCGGTGACCCGGCTGGTGCACGACCTCGGCATCACCGTGCTGATCGCCGAGCACCGGTTGGAGCGGGTGCTGCAGTACGCCGACCGGGTGCTGACCGTGCACGACGGCCGGGTGAGCGCCGCCGAACCCGCGCAGGCGATGCGGTCCGCGCCGATCGCCCCGCCGGTGGTCGCGCTGGGGCGCCTCGCCGGCTGGGATCCGTTGCCGCTGTCGGTCCGCGACGCCCGCCGCCGGGCTCCGGAACTGCGCGCCGAACTTCCCGGAGCGCCAGTGCCGGCGCCGATCGAGCCGGGCGCCGAGACGTTGACGTGCCGGGATGTCGTGGTCCGCTACGGCGGCACGGTTGCGGTGCGGGAGGTGTCGCTGAGCGTGGCAGCCGGTGAAACGGTGGCGTTGATGGGACGCAACGGTTCCGGCAAATCTTCGCTGCTGTGGGCGTTGCAGGGCAGCGGCCCCCGGCACAGCGGCGCGGTCACGATCCGCGGGACGGATCCGGCGGGCCGGAAACCGGTGCCGCGCCGGGTGCTCGCGGCGCTGGTCCCGCAGTCGCCGGCGGATCTGCTGTACCTGCAGACCGTCGGCGAGGAGCTGGCCACGGACCGGGCCGGCGAGATCCTGGACGAACTGGCCCCCGGCATCGACCCGGACTCGCATCCGCGCGACCTTTCCGAAGGCCAGCGCCTCGCCCTCGCGCTCGCCGTGCAGCTCGCCGCCGAGCCCGCCGTACTGCTGCTGGACGAACCGACCCGAGGCCTGGACTACCCCGGCAAGCACCGGCTCACCGCGCTGGTGCGCGCCTTTCCGGGCGCGGTCCTGATCGCCACGCACGACGTGGAATTCGCGGCCGAGACCTGCGACCGGGCGGTGGTGCTCGCCGACGGCGAAGTGGTCGCCGACGGGCCTACCGCGGACGTGGTGACGTCTTCTCCGCTGTTCGCTCCGCAGGTGGCGAAGATCCTCGGCGGCGGCTGGCTGACCGTCGGCCAGGTGGCCGGAGCGCTGCGGTGAGCCCGGTGCGCGTCGGCCGCTGGTCGACGGTCATGCTGGCGGTGTCTTCGGTCCTGGGCGTCGCGGCGTTCTGCTGGCCCTTCTTCGTCGCCCCCGGTGCGCTGCTGGCCGGCGCCGCAGCCGAGGCGCCGCTGTTGTTCGGCCTCCTTCTGGTGCTGGTGCTCGGGGTCCTGCTGGCCCAACTGGGCGACGGCGGGATCGACGCGAAGGCGTTGGCGCTGCTGGGAGTCCTGGCCGCGGTGAACGCGGCATTGCGGCCGCTCGGGGCCGGGGCCGGCGGCATCGAGACGGTCTTCTTCCTGCTGGTGCTCGCCGGGCGGGTGTTCGGTCCCGGATTCGGCTTCACCCTCGGCACGGTCTCCCTGTTCGCGTCCGCGCTGCTGACCGGCGGGATCGGGCCGTGGCTCCCGTTCCAGATGTTCGGCTGCGCCTGGGTCGGCCTGGGCGCCGGGCTGCTTCCCCGGGCGAGCGGCCGCCCCGAAATCGTCCTGCTGGCGGCCTACGGCGCGGTGTCCGCGTTCGCCTACGGGCTAGCGCTGAACCTGTCGTTCTGGCCGTTCGCGCTCGGCGCGCACACCGCCCTGTCCTTCGACCCCAACGCCTCCGCTCTCGCCAACCTCGGCCGCTATCTGCTCTTCGACGCGGCGACCTCGCTGGGCTGGGACACCGGCCGCGCGGTGACCAACGTCGTGGCGATCGCGGTGTTCGGCCCGCTGGTCCTGGCGACGCTGCGCCGCGCCGCGCGCCGAGCCGCGTTCGAGTCGCCGGTCGAATTCCGCGACGTCCAGGGGTGAGCAGCTCCCGGGTCAGGCGCGGCCGACGGCGCGCTGTGCCTGGCCGGTGTAGGTGCTCGACGGCCGGATGAGACTGTTGGACGCGAGCTGTTCGGTGATGTGCGCGGTCCAGCCGGTGATGCGCGCGGCCACGAAGATCGGCGTGAACACCGGGGTGTCGAAGCCCATCAGGTGATACGCGGGTCCGGCGGGATAGTCGAGATTGGGGTGCAGGCCCTTCTCCGCGTACATCGCCCGCGCGAGGGCTTCGTACCGCTCCAGCAGGCGGTGCCCGTCGCGGAGTTCGGCGACGACCTGCAAGGCCTGGCGCATCGTCGGGACGCGCGAGTCGCCCTTTTTGTACACGCGGTGGCCGAAGCCCATGATCTTGCGCTTCTCCGCGAGCGCCGTCTTGAGCCATTTCCCGGCGTTGTCCGCGGAACCGATTTCCTCGAAGGTCTCCATCACGGCTTCGTTGGCGCCGCCGTGCAGCGGTCCTTTGAGCGCACCGATCGCGGCCGTCACCGCACTGTACAAATCGGACAGTGTCGACGTCACGACGCGCGAGGTGAAGGTGGACGCGTTGAAGCTGTGTTCGGCGTAGAGCACCAGCGAGGTTTCGAACGCGCGGACAATCGCCGGTTCCGGTACCGAACCCAGTGCCAGGTAAAGGAAGTTCTCGGCGTAGCCCAGGTCGTCGCGCGGCGTGAGCGGGAGCAGGCCCCGGCGGCGGCGCTGGGTGAGCGCGACGACCGTCGGCAGCGCGGCGAACAGCCGGAGCGCCTTGGCCTGGTTGGCGGCGGGGCTGTTGTCGTCCTCGTCCGGGTCGTTCGCGCCGAGGATGCTCACCGCGGTGCGGAGGGTGTCCATCGGATGCGCGGACTCGGGCAGCGCGAGCAAAGTGAGGACGAGGTCGTGCGGCAGCGCGCGGTGGGCGCGTTCGACCGCGTTCTGCTCGGCCAGCTGGTCCGGCGTCGGGAGTTCGCCGTGCCACAGCAGATAGGCGACCTCCTCGAAGCCGCAGTGCGCGGCGAGGTCCTGGACCGGGTAGCCGCGGTAGGTCAGCGAATTCGTGTCCGGGTTGACCATCGAGACCGCGGTGGTGTCGACGACGACTCCGGCGAGTCCTTTGTGGATAGCGGGTGCAGACATAGGTGTCCCCTGTAAAGAATGCGCGCCGGGTCAGACGCGGAAGGTGAAAACGTTCTCGTCGAAAGCGTTGTATTCGGAATAGTCCAGCAGGTCGTAAAGATCGCGACGGTGCTGCATCTGTTCGAGCAGCGACACTTGGCTGCCCTCTTCGGCGATCGTGCGCAGGCCGGTTTCCGCGGCGTGCATGGCCAGGCGCAGCAAGGTCACCGGGTAGATGACCACGTTGACGCCCGCGGATTCGAGCGTTTCCGCATCGAGGAGTTCGCTTTTCCCGAATTCGGTCATGTTCGCGAGAATCGGGATGTCGACCGCTTTCCGGAGCTTCTCGAAATCGGCGGCGTCGGCCATCGCCTCCGGGAACAGCAGGTCCGCGCCCGCGTCGGCGAATTCCTTCGCGCGGATGATCGCCTCGTCCATGCCGTGCACGGCCTTGGCGTCGGTGCGCGCGGCGATGACGAAGCTGGGGTCGCGGCGCGCGCCGACCGCGGCCTTGATCCGCTTCACCGCGGTCTCGCGGTCCACGACGTCCTTGCCGTCGAGGTGGCCGCACCGCTTCGGGTTCACCTGGTCCTCCAGGTGCATCCCGGCGACTCCGGCGTCCTCCAGCAGCTGGACGGTCCGGGCGGCGTTCATCGGCTCGCCGAAGCCGGTGTCCGCGTCGACCAGCGTCGGCAGCGCGGTGACCCGCGAGATCTGCTGGGCACGCCCGGCCACCTCGGTGACGGTGGTCAGCCCGATGTCGGGCAGGCCGAGATCGGCCGACAGCACCGCGCCGGAGAGGTAGACGCCGTCGAAGCCCCGTCGTTCGATCAGTTTCGCGCTGAGCGGATTGAAGGCGCCGGGCAGGCGCAGCAGCCGGCCGGAGTTCAGAGCCTCGCGGAACCCAGTCCGCTTCTCCGCGGCTGGGGGAGCGGCGTGGAGCATCAGAAAATCCCCTTCGTCTTCGGGGCCGCGGCGATCGCCGACGGCAGGGCGAGTTCGCGGACCTCGTCGGCGTCCAGTTCGGACAGCCGGCTCACGGTGCCGAGGAACCGGTCCTGGTCCGCCGGTGCGAGCACGCCGTCGGCGAGGGTGCGGAACTTCGCCACGTACTGCTCGCGGGCGAAGGGCCGGGCCCCGGCGGGATGGGCGTCGGCGACGGCGATCTCGTCGGTGATCGCGGTCCCGTCGGCCAGCGTGACCTCGACCCGGCCGCCGAACGCCGGTTCCGGCTCGTGGTAGCGCCGGGTCCACTCCGGATCCTCCACAGTGGACACCTTCTGCCACAGCTCCACTGTGTCCGGACGGGTCGCGCGTTCCCGGGCGTAAGAGGCTTCGTGGTGCCAGCTGCGGTCCTGCAACGCGACCGCGAAGATGTACGGGATCGAGTGGTCGAGCGTTTCGCGGCTGGCGTTCGGATCGTACTTCTGCGGGTCGTTCGCGCCGGAGCCGATCACGTAGTGCGTGTGGTGGCTGGTGTGGATGACGATCCGTTCCACCTTGCCCAGTTCGCCGATCCGCGGGCCGAGCCTGCGGGCGAGGTCGATGAGCGCCTGGCTTTGGTACTCGGCCGAGTGTTCCTTGGTGTAGGTGTCCAAAATGGACCGCTTAGGCTCGCCGGGCGCGGGCAGGGGAACGGTGTACCGCGCGTCCGGTCCGCCCAGGAGCCAGGCGAGGAAACCGTCCTCGCCCTCGTAGATCGGGCTCGGCGCGCCCTCGCCGCGCAGTGCCCGGTCGACCGCCTCGATCGCGGTCTTCCCGGCGAACGCGGGGGCGTACGCCTTCCAGGACGAGATCTCGCCCTTGCGGGACTGGCGGGTGGTCGTCGTGGTGTGCAGCGCCTGGCCGATCGCCTGGTACACGGTTTCGGTGTCCAGCCGCAGCAGCGCGCCGAGCCCGCCCGCGACCGACGGGCCGAGGTGCGCGATGTGGTCGATCTTGTGCTCGTGCAGGCAGATCCCGCGGACGAGGTCGACCTGCAGCTCGTAGCCGGCGGCGATCCCGCGGACCAGATCGGCCCCGGTGCGGCCGGCGTGCTGCGCGACGGCGAGGATCGGCGGGATGTTGTCGCCCGGGTGCGAGTAGTCGGCGGCGAGGAAGGTGTCGTGATAGTCCAGCTCGCGCACCGCGACGCCGTTGGCCCACGCGGCCCACTCCGGGGAGTACCGGCCGGAGACGCCGAACACGGCCGCGCCGGGGCTCGCCGGATGGGCGAGCGCCTGGTCGCGGGCGGCGGACACCGGCCGCCGGGACAGCGAGGCGGCGGCGACCGCGGCGTTGTCGATCACCCGGTTGACCACCATGTCGGCGACCTCGGGCGGCACCGGCACCGGATCGGTGGCGACGGACGCCAGCTTCCAGGCCAGCTGCTCCTCGCGCGGCAGCGGTTCGGCGGAGCGGTACGTGCGGACGGTGTGGTCGGTCATCACTTTCCTTCGTGGACGTAGAACCCGCGGCCGGACTTCCTGCCCAGCAGGCCGGCGTCGACCATCCGCGGCAGCAGCGGCGGGGGTGCGTGGAGCGGTTCCTTGAATTCGGCGTACCGGGATTCGGCGATGGCCGCGACGGTGTCCAAGCCGATCAGGTCGGCCAGCCGCAGCGGGCCCCTCGGGTGCGCGGCGCCCAGTTCCATGCCGCGGTCGACGTCGGCGGCCGCGGCGAACCCGGACTCGACCATCCGGATCGCCGAGAGCGGATACGGCACGAGCAGCGCGTTGACCACGAACCCGGACCGGTCGCGGGCCGGATGGCCTGCTCGCCGAGCGTTCCGGTGGCGAAGCGCTGAACGCGGTCGACGGTGTCCGGGCTGGTCAGCAGCGATCCGACGACCTCGACCAGCGGCAGCACCGGGGCCGGGTTGAAGAAGTGCGGGCCCACGACCTGCGCGGCGCGGCCGGTGGCCATGCCCAGCCGCATGATCGGGATCGAGGACGTGGTCGGCGCGAGGATGGCGCCCGGGTCGGCGACCGCTTTGTCCAGGGCGGCGAACAGTTCGGTTTTGCTCCGCTCGTCCTCCGCGACCGCTTCGATCACCAGCTGCCGGTCGGCCAGTTCCCCGACGTCGGCGGTGAACCGCAGCCGCCAGGCGGCGCGCTCGGCGGCGGGCCGGTCCAGTTTCCCGGCGCGGACGGCCCGGTCGAGCGAGGCGAGGATCCGGGTGCGGCCCGCTTCGGCGGACGGCGCGTCCGCCTCGCAGACCACGACGTCCAGCCCGGCCCGTGCGCACACCTCGGCGATCCCGGAGCCCATCTGCCCGGCCCCGGCCACGCCGACCCGGGCGATCTCGCCGCTGCTGTGAACATTGTGAGGCATGAGAGTCAGCCTGGCACCCGGTCGCACGCTCAGCCAGCCCTGCGGCCGGTGAAGTGTTGTGAAGGTTTTCCTGGGGCTTGTAATAGTTGTTAAAGTTGGCCTGTGGAGAAGTTGTACGCCGGGGCGCGGCTGCGCCAGCTGCGCGAGGACCGGTCGCTGTCGCAGTCGGACCTCGCGCGGCTGCTGGAAATCTCGCCGAGCTACGTGAACCAGCTGGAACACAACGGCCGTCCGCTGACCCTGCCGGTGCTGCTGAAGCTCACCGAGCATTTCGGCGTGGACGCCGAGTTCTTCGCGCCGCAGGACACCGCCCGCTTGGTCGCGGACGTGCGCGAGGTGTTCGCCGACGACACTGTGGACGGTGCGATCTCACCGGCCGAAGTGGACGAACTGACCGCGAAACTGCCCGGCGTCGCCTGCACGATGGTCGCGCTGCACCGCCGTTATCGCGAAGCGGTCGAGAACATCGCCGCGCTCACCGCGGAGCAGGGGATGGACCAGACGTCGGTACAGCAGCCGCACGAGAAGGTCCGCGACTGGTTCTACGCCCGCAACAATCACGTCGGCACGCTTGACCAAGCCGCGGAAGGCCTTTCGGCGGCGCTGCGGCTGCATCCCGGCGAAGTGCGCGCGGGCCTGGTCGCCGCGCTGGAGGAACGGCACGGTGTACGGGTGGTCACTGAAGAACTCGGTACTGGGCAGCATTTCTTCGACCGTCGCCGCAAGGTGCTGCGGCTCTCGCCGATGCTCCGGCCGGGGCAGGTCGCGTTCCGGCTGGGGTCCGAGCTGGCGATGCTGGAATCCGGAGCCGAGATCGACCGGCTCGCCGCGAGCGGCGGGTTCGCCGGCGAGACCGCGCGACGGCTGCTGCGGATCGGCCTCGCCAACTACTACGCGGGCGCCCTGGTGCTTCCGTATCGGGCGTTTCTCGGCGCGGCGGAACGACTTCGCTACGACGTCACGTTGCTTTCCGGAGAGTTCGGAGTCGGCTTCGAAACCGTATGCCACCGGCTGTCCACTTTGCAGCGGCGCGGCGCACGCGGGGTGCCGTTCTCGTTCGTGCGGGTCGATCGCGCGGGCAACGTGTCGAAACGCCAGTCGGCCACCGGATTCCACTTCTCCCGCGCGGGCGGCTCCTGCCCGCTGTGGATCGTCTACGAGGCGTTCTCGTCGCCGGGTCGCATCGTCACGCAGATCGCCGAACTGCCGGACGGCAAAAAGTACTTCTGGCTCGCGCGTACCGTCACGCGTGCGGCGGGCGGGCACGGCGAACCGGGCAAGACGTTCGCGATCGGCCTCGGCTGCGAACTGCGGCACGCGAACCGGCTCGTGTACTCGGACGGGCTGGCGCTCGGCAAGGACGCGGCGGTGACGCCGATCGGCATGGGGTGCAAAGTGTGCGAACGCCCGGCGTGCCCGCAGCGCGCGTTCCCGGCGATCGGCCGCCCGCTGCGGGTGGCCGATCACGCGAGCAGCGTCCTGCCGTACCCGCCGCTGGGGCCAGCGGGAGGTCGGTGAGGGGAACCCTGAGCGGGTGTTTCGAAACCCGGTGGCGTGGTCGGGGGCGTTGACTGTGATATCGGCGTGGCGCGCCGTTCGCTGGGCAGTTGCGTGCAAGCTTCCGCACAACACACGGATTCAGCGACTGACCACGCGGGTTTCGAAACACCCTCGGACGGAATCTGATTCCCTCAGGGTTCCCCTCACGGACAGCTGGGGCGAGCGCGCGGGCGGCGCAGCGAAGGATCCGCCACCCGGATGAGGGGTGCGCCACTCTCGACATACTCGGACTTCCTACTTTATGGTGTCCACAGGTCCACGGTGCAGGGAAGCCGGTGCGAAACCGGCGCGGTCCCGCCACTGTGACCGGGGAGTGCCGTCCCACGCGGGAAAAGGCCACTGGCGAGAGCCGGGAAGGCCGGGACGGGGCAGATCCGGGAGCCAGGATACCGGCCGTGGACGTCCGTGTTCGTCCACGAGGATGGAGCAGAACGCATGTGGCTCGCCCCTGCCTGCGTGAAAGACGCCGACCCGCCGCCGCGGTAGGTCCGCGCCGTCGTCCCGCCGCGGCGGGATCCGGTGCTTGTCGCGCCGCGCGGTCGCCGTGCGGCGGCTCTCTCCTGCGCTCTTTCCGAAAGGCTTCGCTGTGACTGCTGAACTCACGCACTTCGTCGGCGGCAAACCGGTTCCCGGCACGTCCGGACGGTTCGCCGACGTCTACGACCCCAGCTCCGGCGCCGTGCAGGCGCGGGTCCCGCTCGCCTCGGCGGCCGAGGTCGCCGCCGCGGTCGGCGTCGCCGCCGAAGCGCAGCGCGAATGGGCGCGATGGAATCCGCAGCGCCGCGCTCGCGTGCTGATGCGGTTCGTCGACCTGGTCCGCGCGGAGGAGGACAGCCTGGCCCGGCTGCTGTCGTCCGAGCACGGCAAAACCGTCCCCGACGCGCGCGGCGACATCCAGCGCGGCCTGGAGGTCGTGGAGTTCGCGATCGGCATTCCGCACCTGCTCAAGGGCGAGTTCAGCGACAGCGCCGGCACCGGCATCGACGTGTACTCGATGCGCCAGCCGCTCGGCGTCGTCGCCGGGATCACGCCGTTCAACTTCCCGGCGATGATCCCGCTGTGGAAGGCCGGGCCGGCGCTGGCGTGCGGCAACGCGTTCGTGCTCAAGCCGTCCGAGCGCGACCCCTCGGTGCCGTTGCGGCTGGCTGAACTGTTTCTCGAAGCAGGCCTGCCGCCGGGTGTGTTCCAGGTGGTCAACGGCGACAAGGAAGCGGTCGACGCGCTGCTCACCGATCCGCGCGTCGAGGCCGTCGGCTTCGTGGGCTCGTCGGACATCGCGCAGTACGTGTATTCGCAGGCCGCGGACCACGGCAAACGCGCGCAGTGCTTCGGCGGCGCGAAGAACCACCTGATCGTGATGCCGGACGCCGATCTCGACAAGGTCGTGGAGGCGCTCGTCGGTGCCGGGTACGGCTCGGCGGGGGAGCGCTGCATGGCGATTTCGGTCGCGGTGCCGGTCGGCGAAGCGACCGCGGACGCGCTGGTGGAGCGGCTGGCCGCCCGGGTGAAGACGCTCAAGGTCGGCGCCGCGCTGGACGAGACCGCCGATTTCGGCCCATTGGTCAGCTCGGCCGCGGTGCAGCGGGTGCGGGACTACGTGGACCTCGGCGTCGCCGAGGGCGCGGAACTGGTGGTGGACGGCCGGGACGTCGTGGTCGAGGGGCACGAGAACGGGTTCTTCCTCGGCGGCTGCCTGTTCGACAAAGTCACGCCGGACATGCGGATCTACCGCGAGGAGATCTTCGGCCCGGTGCTGGCGGTGGTGCGCGCGGCCGGCTACGAGGAGGCGCTGCGGCTGCCGAGCGAGCACGAATACGGCAACGGCGTCGCGATCTTCACCCGCGACGGCGACACCGCCCGCGACTTCACCGCGCGGGTCGACACCGGCATGGTCGGGGTGAACGTGCCGATCCCGGTGCCGATCGCCTATCACACCTTCGGCGGCTGGAAGCGGTCCGGTTTCGGCGACCTGAACCAGCACGGCCCGGATGCGGTGCGGTTCTACACCAAGACCAAGACCGTCACCTCGCGCTGGCCCTCCGGGACCAAGGAAAACGCGAGCTTCGTCATCCCGACGATGGACTGAGGCGCGCCGTGCATCTCACCGACGAGCAGCGCGCGCTGC
Source organism: Amycolatopsis rubida (assembly GCF_900115345.1). Classification (GTDB taxonomy): domain Bacteria; phylum Actinomycetota; class Actinomycetes; order Mycobacteriales; family Pseudonocardiaceae; genus Amycolatopsis; species Amycolatopsis rubida. The sequence continues at coordinate 296,078 of NZ_FOWC01000006.1, forward strand.
GCGACACGGCGGCCGAATTCGCCGCCGAACACCTCGCGCCGCACGCACTGGAATGGGACCGGGACAAGCATTTCCCGGTCGACGTGCTGCGGAAAGCGGCCGAACTCGGCCTCGGCGGATTGTACTTGCCCGAGGACGTCGGCGGCTCCGCGCTGGGCAGGCTGGACGGTGTCCTGGTCTTCGAGGCGCTGGCCACCGGATGCCCGTCGATCGCGGGATACGTGTCCATCCACAACATGGTCGCCGCGATGATCGACCGCTTCGGCGACCACCGGCAGCGCGGCCGTTACCTGCCGCGGATGTCCACTATGGAATATCTGGGCAGCTACTGCCTGACCGAACCGGGAGCAGGTTCGGACGCGGCGGCACTGTCCGCCCGGGCCCGGCGCGACGGCGACGAGTACGTGCTGGACGGCGTGAAGCAGTTCATCTCCGGCGCGGGCGCTTCCGAGGTGTACGTGGTGCTGGCCCGCACCGGCGGACCCGGCGCGGGCGGGATCTCGGCGTTCATCGTGGAGCGGGACACGCCGGGGCTTTCCTTCGGTGCCAACGAAGTCAAGATGGGCTGGAACGCACAGCCGACCCGGCAGGTCGTCCTCGACGGCGTCCGGGTGCCCGCGACGGCGCTGCTCGGCGACGAAGGCGGCGGCTTCCGGGTAGCGATGTCCGCTTTGGACGGCGGACGGCTCAACATCGCAGCCTGCTCGCTCGGCGGCGCGGACACCGCGTTGACCAAGACGGTGCGCCACCTGACCGAACGCACCGCATTCGGCGGTCCACTGTCGGATGCTCAGGCGTTGCGGTTCCGGCTCGCCGACATGCGCACCGGCTTGGAGGCCGCGCGCACCCTGCTGTGGCGCGCGGCCGACGCGCACGACCGTGGTGATCCGGACGCGACGTCGTTGTCCGCGATGGCGAAGCGGTTCTGCACCGACACCGGCTTCGAGATCGCCAACGACGCGCTGCAACTGCACGGCGGATACGGCTACCTCGCCGAATACGGCGTGGAGAAGATCGTCCGCGACCTGCGCGTGCATCAGATCCTCGAAGGCACCAACGAAATCATGCGGGTCATCATCTCCCGCCGGATGTTGCAGGAGGCGGCATGAGCGACGTCGAGTTCCTCGTCCACAGCGGACTCGGGCGGATCACCCTGAACCGGCCGAAGGCCCTCAACGCGCTGACCCACGGCATGGTCCGGGACATCGCCGAGCACCTGGAAAAGTGGCGCGCCGACCCGGGCGTGCGGGCGGTCGTGGCCGAGGGCGCGGGCGAACGCGGCCTCTGCGCGGGCGGCGACATCCGGTCCATCTACGAGGACGCCCGCTCCGGCGGCACCGCCTCATGGGAGTTCTGGGCCGACGAATACCGGCTGAACGCGCTGATCGGCCGGTATCCGAAACCGTACGTGGCGATCATGGACGGCCTGGTGATGGGCGGCGGCGTCGGGATTTCCGCGCACGGCAGCCACCGCGTGGTCACCGACCGCTCCCGCGTCGCCATGCCCGAGACCGGCATCGGGTTCGTCCCCGACGTCGGCGGCACATGGCTGCTCTCCCGCGCGCCGGGCCAGCTCGGCACCCACGCCGCGCTCACCACCGCGCAGCTGTCCGGCGCCGACGCGATCCATTGTGGACTCGCCGATCGCTATGTGCCGGCCGGCCGGCTCCCGGACCTCTACGACGCCCTGGCGACCCGCACCCCGGACTCGGCACTGGACCTGGTCGCGGAAACCCCGCCGCCGAGCCCGCTCGCCGCCGCGCGGGAGTGGATCGACCACTGCTACGCGCCGGACACCGTCGAAGAAATCCTGGTCCGGCTTCGCGACGGCGGAGAAGCAGCGGTCGCGGCGGCCAAGGAGATCGAAGGCAAATCGCCGACCGCCCTCAAGGTCACCCTCCGCGCACTGCGCACCGCGGCCGCGCTGCCGGATCTGGAAAGCGCACTGGCCCAGGAATACCGGATCTCCCGCCGCGCACTGTCCTCCGCGGAGCTGGTCGAGGGCATCCGTGCGCAGATCATCGACAAGGACCGGTCGCCGCGGTGGTCTCCGTCCACAGTGGCCGAAGTGACCGGCGAACTGGTCGATTCCTATTTCGCCGATCTCGGCGACGCCGAGCTGGCGGGGGTGCGGAACTGATGGCCGTGGCTTTTCTGGGACTGGGCAACATGGGCGGGCCGATGGCCGCCAACCTCGTCAAAGCGGGGGAGAAGGTGCTCGGCTACGACCCAGTCCCCGAAGCGGCGGCCTCGGCGGCGGAAGCCGGAGTGTCCATTGTGGATTCTCCAGCCGCCGCGGTGGCCGAGGCGCAGGTTGTGCTCACCATGCTGCCCAGCGGCAAGCACGTTCTCGACCTGTACCGCGACATCGTGGCGCTCGCGCAGCCGGACACGTTGTTCCTCGACTGCTCGACCATCGAAGTCGCCGACGCGCGGGCCGCGGCCGAACTGGCCGTCGCCGCCGGACACCAGGCGGTCGACGCCCCGGTGTCGGGCGGGGTCGTCGGCGCCGCGGCGGGCACGCTGACGTTCATGGTCGGCGGCCGGTCCGAAGCCTTCATCGCCGCGGAACCGTACCTGCACCGGATGGGCGCGAAGTTCGTCCACTGCGGAGATTCCGGGGCCGGGCAGGCGGCGAAGATCTGCAACAACATGATCCTCGGCGTCTCGATGATCGCGGTGAGCGAGGCGTTCGCGCTCGGGCAGGCACTGGGGCTCACCGACCAGGCGCTGTTCGACGTCGCCTCAACTGCGTCCGGCCAATGCTGGGCGCTCACCACGAACTGCCCGGTGCCCGGCCCGGTCCCGGCGAGCCCGGCCAACCGCGGATACCAAGGCGGCTTCGCCAGCGGCCTGATGCTGAAAGACCTGCGCCTGTCCCAAGCCGCCGCCGAGGCCGCCGACGTCCGCACCGCACTGGGCAAACACGCCACCGACCGCTACGCCGAGTTCGTCGCCGAAGACGGCCCGGGCCGCGATTTCTCCGCCATCGTCACCACACTCCGGGAGAACGGAACCGCATGACCGAGACCATCGCCGTCGACCGTCCGGCCCCACGCGTCGCGCAGATCACCCTCACCCGCCCCCAGGCGCTGAACGCGCTGAACCTGCGAACCATGCGCGAACTCACCGAAGCGGCCGCCGATCTCGACCGTTCCGAAGACGTCGGCGCGATCGTGCTCACCGGCTCGGACCGGGCGTTCGCCGCGGGCGCGGACATCAAGGAAATGGCCCCGCGCACGTACAGCGAAATGCACGCCGAGGACTGGTTCGCCGGCTGGGACGCGCTCACCCGCGTCCGCACCCCGCTGATCGCCGCGGTCGCCGGGCACGCACTGGGCGGCGGCTGCGAACTCGCGATGATGTGCGATCTGCTGCTGGCCGCGGACACCGCGCGCTTCGGCCAGCCCGAAATCACCCTCGGCGTCATCCCCGGGATGGGCGGTTCGCAGCGGCTGACCCGCGCGATCGGCAAGGCGAAGGCGATGGACCTGATCCTCACCGGCCGCACGATGAAAGCCGACGAAGCCGAGCGCGCGGGGCTGGTTTCGCGGGTCGTTCCGGCGGCGGACCTGCTCACCGAGGCAGTCGCGGTCGCATCGAAGATCGGGTCGATGTCGTTCGTCGCCGCGACGACGGCCAAGGAGGCGGTGAACCGGGTGTTCGAGTCCACGTTGGCCGAAGGCGTCCTGTTCGAGCGGCGGGTGTTCCACGCGCTGTTCGCGACGCACGACCAGAAGGAGGGGATGGCGGCGTTCGTGGAGAAGCGGTCGCCGGAGTTCAACCACGCCTGATCGCGTTCGCCCGCTTCGGCGGTGACGTGGCGAAGGCTTGCGTCACCGCCGAAGCGGAAGTTCCGGCCGCCGTTGCCGCTCGCGGTCCTGGCGGCACTCCGGCCTGTGGCGCACCGAGGGGAGGCCGTCGCCGAGGCGGATGGCGTGTGGTGCTTCGATGATTCCAAGGCAACCAATCCGCACGCGGCGTTGGTCCCGGTGGAAGCTCACGAGCGGGTGAGCAGGCTCGCCGGAGGTCAGGTGAAAGGCGCGTCGCTGGACGCACAGATCGCTGAACGCCTGTGCTGATCGGAGCGGATCGGGACACGTTCGCCGCCGCTCTGGCACGACACGCGCCCGATACGCCAGTGCGGATATTCGCCGCCGGAAATGAAGAGGATATGACTGCCGCAGTGCGGGCAGCGAGCATCATGGCACAACCCTGCGACATGGTGTTGCTAGGGCTCGCGGGATCTATTCGCGAACTGCGCCCATCGTGGCGAGGTCTTCCGCGAGCGCAATGACGGCCAGCGGAACGCGGCACCGTCCCGCCTCGTGACCCGCGGCCGGCGACGATGAATTCGCTCTCCGACGACCGTCGCGTGCTCAGTTGCAGGGAAATCGAGAAATAGCAGCTGATTCCGCGTGCCGCTGCCGATTTTGCTACTCAAAACGTAGCGGGTGGTGGAATTTGGAGGTCGACCCGGAGCCGACGGCGAGCATCGGGTGCTGGTCGCGGCGAGTGAATGTCCGCCGGCCCGCTTGCCCTGGCGCTCGGCTCCCTCCTAGGGTTGGGCGCGCTGGGGAAGGGCATTGGCGATTCTGGGCGGAATCGGCGTAACCGTCGAATTATGCCCTGCCACCAAGGGGAGCGACTGTGTTGCAATTACCGGATATTTTCGATGCGCAGAACTACGCGCGGGTGCGCAGCGCGCTGCCGGAAGCGCAGACCATGCCGCACTGGTGCTACACCTCGCCCGAATGGCATCGCCGGGAAATCGACGCCATTTTCCGTCCCGCTTGGCATTTTGTCGGGCTGGCTTCGATGCTGCCCTCGCGCGGCAGTTTCCTCACTGCCGAGACGCTCGGCCAGCCGGTGCTGCTGGTCCGGTCGGACCAGGGAATCCGGGCGTTCCGGAACAGTTGCCGGCACCGCGGCTCGATTCTCCTGGAGGAAGCCCAGGGGACCTGCGGCGGCATCCGGTGCCAGTACCACAGCTGGGTGTACAGCCTCGAAGGAAAACTGCTCCGGGCCCCGGGGACCGAGGAGTCGAGCACCTTCGACCCGGAGCGGCACGCGCTCACCGACGTGCGCTGGGCCGAATTGGAAGGACTGCTTTTCGTCACCTTGGACGAGAACGCCCCGCCCGTGGACCAGTATTTCGGCGATTTCGCCGAGCGGGTGGCCAGACCTTACCGGATCGCCGAGATGGCGTGCGTGCACCGGCGCAGTTACCATCTCGCCTCGAACTGGAAGCTTTACGTCGAGGTGGACATGGAGACCCTCCACACCAAGCACATCCACCGCGGGTCGATCGGCGAGCAACCGGTCGTTTCGCCGCCCACCAGCGGCGAGTGGATCACGGTTTTCCACGAGAGCGACCACACCCCGGCATTGGCCCCCGGCGAGCGGCACCTGGGGTTCCCGGCCACGCCGGGCATCAGCGGCGCGGCGAACCGCGGCACCCATTTCTCCGTGCTCGCTCCGGGGTTTTTCCTGGTCACCGCGCCGGACTGCATGTGGTGGATCCAGAAATACCCGGAGACGCCGACCCGGACCCGGGTCGACGTCGGCTACTGCTTCCCGCGCGCCAGCCTCGACCGCCCTGACTACGCCGAGGTTTCGGCACGCTATATCCGCCGCTGGGACCAGGTCGTGCGCGAGGACGACTGGATCACCGAATTCCAGCAGCGCGGCCTGCCCGGCAGCACCCCCGGCTGCTACACGCCCGAGGAACACGTGGTGCACCGCCTGGACAACTGGATCCTGGACCGGGTGCTCGGCGCGGCGGGCGACCGGACGCCGAGCGCGCAGGGGGTGTCTGGGTGAGGACGGGCGAGTCCGCGCCCGCGGAGCTCCGCCGCGGGTTCCGGCGGGCACGAGCCGGATCGACGGCGCTGCTGCTGGCCCTGTTCGCCATCGGCTTCTTCCAGCGGTTCGCGCCCGCCACGTTCGCCGAACCGATCGGCGCGGCGTTCGGCGTCTCGGCGGCGCAGCTCGGCCTCTTCGCGGCGGGCAATTTCTGGGTCTACACGGTGATGCAGGTACCGGTCGGGCTGCTGATCGACCGGTACGGCACCCGGATGGTGGTCGCGGTCGGCGGGGCGGTCACCTCGGCGGGGACCTTGCTGCTGGCCGCGGCTCCGGGGTTCGGCGTCGCCGCCGCCGGCCCGCTGCTGGTGGGGCTCGGCACGTCCGGCATCTTCGTCGGCCTGCTGAAGAGCAACGCGACCTGGTTTCCCGAGCGCCACTACGGTGTGGTCACCGGCGTCACGATGTTCGTCGGCAACCTCGGCAGCATCTTCGCGGAGGGGCCGTCCGCCTTGCTGCTCACGGCGTTCACCTGGCGGTCGATATTCCTCGTCGTCGGACTGCTCGCCGCGGCGACGACGGTGCTGGTCCTGGTCGTCGTGCGGGATTCGCCGGAGGAGGCCGGGTACCCGGACGTGCTTCCCCGCCCGGCCGCGCCCGCGCCGGCGGGCGGGTCGCGCCGGTTGCGGTCCGCGCTCGCCAGCAGGCAGGTCTGGCTCGTTTTCTTCGCGGTGATCGGCACCAACGGCACCTTCTACGCTTTCTCCGGCCTGTGGGGGGTGCCCCTGCTGCGCGACGGCTTCGGGTTGAGCAACGCGGCCGCCTCGGCCTACACCACCATCGGGCTGGTCGTGTACGGCTGCGGCAACGTTCTGCTCGGCGTGCTCTCGGATCGGCTGGGCCGGCGGCGCCCGGTGATCCTGGTCTGCTCGGCCAGCGCGGTGCTGGGCTGGGCCGGGTTCGCCTTCCTGCCGTGGTCGCCGGGCTGGTCGGCGGTCGTGCTCTACGCACTGGTGGGGCTCGCCGGAGCGCAGGTGGTGCCCGCGTTCGCGGCGGTCAAGGAGTCGACCGCGCCCAGTGCCGCGGCGACCGCGCTCGGGGTCGTGAACGTCGGCGCGTTCATGGCGTCGGGAGTGATCCAGCCGGTTTTCGGCTGGATCCTCGACGCCCGTCCTGGTTCACCGGAGGCGTCGAGCCATCCGGTCCTCGCCGACTACCGGTGGGCCCTCATCGTCCCGCTCGTGCTGAGCGCGGCCGGACTGTGCTGTGCGCTCGGGGTGCGGGAGACCTTCCGGCGCGGCCCGGATCACTGACCTCCCAGCGCGTCCGCGACGGCCAGCAGTGCCGCCCGCGAGCGCTCAGTGCCCTCCGGATCCGCGAAGCGGCCGATGTCCTGCACGATCACGTGCCGGCACCCGGCCTCGGCGTACTCGCCCAGTTTCCCGGCCACCTGCTGGGGAGAACCGTGCAGCACCGCCTCGCGCACCAGAGCGTCGGGGATGCTCGCGAGCACCTCCGGGGCCTGTTCTGCCGGAATTTCGTGCGGCACATACGCGTGCGGCAAGGGATAGCCGGCACCGTGTTCGGCGAACGCCGACCGGCCGCGATACAGCGCGACAGCCCGGACTTCGGGGCGCCGCAGCAATTCCGCACTTTCCGCTTCGTCGCCGCCGAGCGCGGCCCAGAGGAACAAACAGGGACGAACGGCCTCCGGATCCCGGCCCGCGGCCGCGGCCGCCTCCCGGATCGCGGCGAGATTCGATCGGTACTGCCGCACCGGCAAGCTGGTCGGCAGCCATCCGTCGCCGTAGCGGGCGGTCAGCCGGAGCATCTGCGGACCGTGCGCGGCCACATACACTTCGAACGGGGAGATCCCGGTCAGCGGCAGGTCCGGCCCCTCGGGGCGCAACCGGCCCTGGTCCCGGAGCGCGGCCAGGTCGCGCAGGGCCGGACGGATGTAGTCGAGCCGTCCGGTCCGTTCGCGGCCGGGGTGCAGGCCGAACGGGCGGAGCTGGCCCGGGTCGCCGACCCCGAGCCCCAGCAGCATTTTCCGGCCGCCCAGCCAGCTCGTCGTGGCGGCGGTGTGCGCGAGCGAGACCGGGCTCCGCCGCACGGGATCGGTGACCGCGACGCCGAGCGGCACCCGGCTCGTCGCGGCCGCGCCCGCTGCCAGCACGGAGAACGGCTCCAGCAGCAGGTGCGGATCCGTTTCCTGCACCCCGCGCGGCGCCCAGCCCTGCAGGTGATCGAGCATCCACGCGCCCGCGACGCGGGGTTCGCGGTCCGCCCACCGGATGTCGTCCAGCGGATCGGCTTCCGGCCGCACCGAGATCCCGGTTCCGAGGGTCAGCACGGGACACTCCCTGGCAAGTCGACAGCGATTCCGCGGGATCCCGCCGTTTTTTCCGGTCCGGGCCGCTGACCGCAACCGGCGGCCAGGCCTGCGCGATCGCCGGCCGAGCACCGCGGCCGAGCGGGTTGTCCGGCGGTGGCCGCGGCGAACTGGGACGAGAGCGTGTTCGCCGCGAGATCCGCGGCCGGAAGCTGCCGCGCGCGCCGATCCGGGTGCCGGGCTGCCACCGGTGCGTGGCCTGGACGTCGGCACCTGGAACCTGTGCTGGAGAGCCATCCGAAGACGGTCAATCTGCGGGACGGCCGCCGCGCTGGCGGCCTCGCGGGGCGGGGACGCAATGGCCCGCGACGACGTCGGCGAGACCGTCAAACGCGACCTCGCCCTCGGGCAACGCCAGAGCCGCACTGGTTGACCAGCAAGCTCAGCGCACAGCTGCTGATCCTTCCCTCAGCCGTCTTCGTGGATCGTGATGACCATGCCCGGGCACGATTCCGCCGCGTCGCGCACCGCGTCGTGGTGTTCTGCGGGAGGATTCGCGGTCAGCAGCACCACGGTGCCGGTGTCTTCGCGCTGGTCGAAGACATTCGGGGCGAGCACCGCGCACTGGCCTGCTGAACAGCACCGGCGCTCGTCGATCTCCACCTTCATCTCGGTTCTCCTCCTCGGGTTCGGCTGTTCTCGTCCAGGATCAGCTCGGCCAGTTCGGCGTGCAGGCCTGGCTCGGCGAAGGACTGGGCCCGCCGGTACAGCGCCGCGATCGGATGGTCGGCGAGGAACCCCTGCGCGCCGAGGGTCTGGACGGACGCCTCGGTCGCGTGCTCCGCGGCCGAGGCGGCGGCGAGCAGGGCGGTCAGCGGTGGTTCGCCGGCGCTCGCCCCGTCGAGCGCGGGGAGCGCCCGGGGGATCAGCGCGGCCGCGGTTTCGATCTCAGCGTAGACGTCGGACAGCCGGTGCGACACCGCCTGGAAACTGCCGATCGCGCGGCCGAACTGGATCCGGTTCTTCGCGTGTTCCGTCGCCAGCTCCAGCGCGGCTCGCGCGACCCCGATCGCTTCGCAGGCGGCCAGCGTCCGGTAGCGGCGGTGCAGTCCGGGCACGACGTCGAGTGCGGCGACGCGTTCGGCAGGCGTGTCTTCGAGGGCGACCTCGGCCAGCGGTCTTGTGGGGTCCATTGTGGACATGAGCCGGGCGTCCGCGTCGGCGCAGCGGACCGCGAACAGCGCGGAGCCCGGAACCAGCAGCACGCCGCCGGGGCCCGGCCACCGCACCCGGAATCGGCCGCGCAGCCGAGCCGAACCGGTAGCGGAGCCGCTGAGCGCGAGGGCGGCCGGGAGGCCCAGGCGCAGCGGCGCGACGGCGGCGGTGATCAGCCAGGGCTGGGGAAGGAGCACGGTGCCGCTCTCCTGGGCGAGCACGGCCAGCGCGGCCGGGCTCAGGTCCTCGTCGAGCCAGCCCTGCCGAACCAGAGCCGCCCAGTCCGGGCAGCTGGCGAGCAGGTCGCGCGCGGCTTCGACCAGCGCGCGGTGTTCGGCGGCGAGCACGTTCACGGCCCGGTTCACCGTCCCCTCGGCAGGCCGAGCACCCGCTCGGCGAGGATGTCGCGCAGCACCTCGGAGGTCCCGCCTTCCAAAGTGGCGCCCCGGCTGCGCAGCCGCGCGTGCCGCCACCGGACATGATCGGCGGAATCGCCGTCGCCGAGCACTCGGAACGCCAGCGCGGCCAGCCGCTGCTCGGCCTGCGACCAGCGAAGCTTGACGATCGAGGCTTCCGGGCCCGGTTCCGCGCCCGCGACCCGGTGCGCGGCCGCGCGCACCCCGGCGATCTCGGTCCACACTTGTGCGGTCTGGTCCCGCGTCACCGGGTCGCGGTCGAGGCCGCGCCGCCGCAGCATGGCCGTGAAATCCTCGAACTCGGCCGAAAGCGCGGCGGCGAGCCGGACGCCGAAGGTGCCGCGTTCGTGCGCGAGGGTGGTCATGGCGACCCGCCAGCCGCCGCCGACCGGTCCGAGCACCGCGTCGGCGGGCACCGGCACTTGGTCGAACAGCAGTTCGCCGAACCGGGTTTCGCCGGACAGCTGGCGCAGCGGCCGGACGGTGACTCCCGCGGTGCGCAGGTCCACCAGCAGGCAGCTGAGCCCGCGATGCCCGCGCGAGCCCGGTTCGGTGCGGGCGAGCAGCAGGCAGTGGTCGGCGACCGGCGCGCCGGTGGACCAGAGCTTGTGCCCGTCGACCACGAACGTTCCGGCGCGTTCGGTCGCGCTGGTGCGCAGCGCGGCCAGGTCCGAACCCGCCTCCGGTTCGGAGAATCCTTGGCAGAACAGAGTTTCCCCGGTCAGGATCCGCGGCAGGAAACGGTTGCGCTGCTCGGGGGTGCCGACGGCGAGAAGGGCCGGGCCGACCATGCCGAGCCCGATGATCCCCACGTGGTCGCCCCGGCCGGCCCGCACCAGCTCTTCGGCGACGACGGCGTCGAACGCCGCGGGCAGCCCGCGCCCGCCGTGCTCGACGGGCCAGCTGACCCCGGCGAACCCCGCCGCGTGCAGCGCGGAGCTGAACTCGCGGGTCTCCTCCCGGGTGGGGAAACCGGCGGACCGCTTCGCGGGCGCGGGCATCGCGGCGAGCCAGCGTCGCAGCTCGTCGCGGAACTCGGATTCGGCCGGGTTCACGAAGCTCCCTCCGGGAAGAAACGGTGGTGGGCACAGCCGGTGACCTCGTAGATCGCGGTCCCGTCGCGGCCGTCGGAGGTGTGCACGGAAACCTGGTGCAGGCCACCGCCTCGGCGACCGTAGGGCGCGATCCAGTGCCCTCGTCCGTCGACGGTCACCGAGCGGCCGTCGGAGAGCACGAAGACGACGCGGCCGCCGAGCCCGTCCGCGCGCTGTGCGGCGCCGGTGCCGCGCACCGGCTCCCCGGCTGCGTCCAGCCAGTCGAGGTCGTACCGCAGATCCGCGAGCGGCACCGGCTCCTCGCCCCCGTCGGGGGCCCAGCAGCCGTCGAGGTAGTGCCTGCGGCCGTCGGCGTGCTCCCACAGCCAGGCGCCGAGCATTCCGTCCGGCAGCTGCACCGCCAGCCAGATCCACAACGGACAGCGCGGGTGGCGGCGGATGCCCCAGGAATGGTCGCGCTGCCCCCACCACCGCTCGACCGCGACGGTGCGGCCGGAGCTGACGTACTCGCCGTCGAACCAGCCGGATTGCATGACCTGGCGCTGGTCCCACACCGGAGCGCCGTCGACGACGAGGGTGCCGCGGCGGGTCAGGTACGGCCGGGTCCGTGCGGTCCAGATCAGCTCCGTCCCGCCGAACCCCCGCGCGCCGGGGCCCGCGCGCAGCACGATCTGCTGATAAGGACGGACGATCTCCACCGAAACCGGGCCGGCGACCGGGGTGTGCGGATCGTCGCCGAACGGCCGCGACGTGCGGGAGAAGAACAGCTGCCCGTCGAGCCGGCCCATCTGGTAGCTGTCCATCGCGCGCCGGGCCGGGTTGGCCGCCATCGTCAGCACCAGTGCGTCGCCGAGCCGCTCCGGATGGTGCGCGGCGAAGAAGTAGCTCTCCCGCCAGTGCCGGTCCGGGCCTGCCACCGCCGGCAGCGGTTCCGGGATCTGGTGCGCGAGTCGTTCGTCGGCGTCGGTCAGCACATCGGCTCCAGCAGTCGCAGGGCGTCGTGGTCGGCGGCGTGCGCGGCGTGCCGTTCGGCCATCGCCGCGAACATGCGGTCGGCGTCCGTGCCGGATTCCACCAGCATCGCGCCGACGACGGTCATGTGCAGGCCGGACAGCGTGCCCAGCCGCAGCGTCCGCTGCAGCCAGCCGGCGGGCACGGCGGTCCGGTGCGCGCGCAGCGTGCGGACGTACCGGTCCACCAGCGCGGATTCGTGGGTCCGGCGCAGCTGCGGGTCGAGGCTGCCGCCGAGCAGGTAGGCGAGGTCCCGGGGACCGGGGCCGGCGGACATCGTCTGCCAGTCGAGCACGGTGACCGAGCGGCGCCCGCGAACGGTCCGGAACAGCAGGTTGTCGAGCCGGTAATCCCCGTGCAGCAAGGTGAACGGCGGTTCCCAGAGCGCGGTCCAGCCGCGCACCGAACGCTTGAACCGGGCTACCGTCGCCGCGGTTTCGGCGCTGAGCCGGTCGCCGAAGCGGTCCAGGAACCGGTCGCACAGCAACTGGTAGAGCGCCGCGGCACGCCGGTGCGCGGCGGCATCCGGGGGCGGCGGCAGCTCGGCGGACCCGGTGAACTGGGCGTGCAGCCGGGCCAGCGCGTCGACCGCGGCCTCGGCCTCGGCCAGGCTCGCGCCCGCGGCCTGGTCGCCGGCCGCGCCGTCCACCCAGTCCAGCACCAGCACGAACCCGCCGTCGTCGTGCGTCTCGGCGACGTGGCACCGGGGAACGTCGACGCACACCCGTTCGCCGAGCGTGCGGTAGAACCCGACCTCGGTGGCGTACTGGTTGCCGATCGTCCCGGTCTGCCTGCTCACCGGTCCCACCGCGGGGAATTTGCCGACCACCGCCGCCGGACCGCCCGGCCCGTCCCAGGACAGTCCGAACCGGACACAGCGGCCGAGCCTGCCGCGGGTGAGCTCGGTGCGGGTGATCCCGGTCAGCACGCTCCCCGGCGCGGACCGGTGCAGGACCGCGCCGAGCCATTCCGGGGTCACGTCGTCCGGGCCGGTCACCCGGCGCCTCTCAGCGGATGCCATCGGCGGGCACGGCGACGGCGGTGACGATCCGGCCGCAGGCGACGGCGTAGCGCCCGCGTACGGGCGCGAACGGCGCGGGCAGTTCGACCACGAAGCGGCGCCGGAGCGGATCGAGGCTCAGCCGCACGTCGGTGAACCCCAGGTCGGCTCCGGTCATCGGAAACCACGCCTTGTAGACGCTTTCCTTGGCGGAGAACACGATCCGGTCGACGTGCGCGCCGGTCCAGGGCAGTGCGGCCAGTTCCCGCCGTTCGGCCGCGGAGGTGATCCGGGCGAACATCCGGGGCGAGAGCGGGCGGTGCGGTTCCGCGTCGATCCCGATCGCGCGCACCCGGCACGCGCGGGCCACCGCGGCCGCGCGATAGCCCGGGCAGTGCGTGATGCTGCCGACGATCCCGGGCGGCCAGTGCGGTTCCCGGTGCGGTCCCCGGCCGACCGGCCCGGCGGGCGCGCCCAGTTCCCGCAGCGCCGTCCTGGCACAGCTGCGGCCGGTGGCGAACTCGGCGAGCCGGGGCCGCCGCGTCCGCGGCGCCAGCGCCCCGCGTTCCAGGAAGTCCGAAGCGGACGGATCGACGTCGGCCGTCGTCTCCGCCCCGGCCGCGGCGGCGGGAAGAACGTGCTCGATCAACGGAGCTCCCTCCCAGCGCTTGCGGTCCAAGTGAAAGCGGCCCGCCCGCGCGCTGTCAATCCGTGCAACCCGTTGCCGCGCAGGGGAACCAGGGTTGACCGAGGCGGCCCGGCGATGGTCGACTGACCGCCGCGGCAGGCACTTTTTCCTTCACCGGGACGGTTTTCCATGGCCTTGCACCTGTATTGGTTCATCCCCGGACACGGCGACGGCCGGGACGTCGCGCGCGACGGCGCGGCGAACGTCCGGCGCGATCCCGACGCCGGCTATCTCGCCCAGGTGGCGCGCGCCGCCGAACAAGCGGGCTTCACCGGCGCGCTGGTGCCGTTCGGGCTGTTCTGCGAGGACCCGTGGCTCGTCGCCGCCGCGCTGAGCCGGGAAACCGCGCGGCTGCGCTTCATGGTCGCGTTCCGGCCGGGCGCCGCGAGCCCGACGCTGACCGCGCAGATGGCCGCGACCTGCCAGCGCCTGACCGGCGGCCGGCTGCTGCTGAACGTGGTCTCCGGCGGCGATCCGGAGGAACTGCGCCGCTACGGCGATCACCTCGGCCACGACGAACGCTACGCGCGGGCCGGGGAATTCCTCAGCGTGCTGCGCGGGGCGTGGACCGGTTCGGTCGACCACGAAGGCGAGCACTACCGGGTTTCGGGCGCGACGGTGATCCGGCGCCCGGACCCGCTGCCGCCGATCTTCCTCGGCGGCAGTTCGGAACCCGCGATGCGCACCGCGATCCGGCACGCGGACGTGTACCTCGCCTGGGGCGAACCGCCGGACCGGATGGCCGCGCAGGTCGCCCGGGTGCGGGCGGAGGCCGCGGCGGCCGGCCGGGTGCTTCCGTTCGGCACCCGGATGCACGTCATCTCCCGGGACACCGCCGCGCAGGCGTGGGCCGAGGCCGACCGGATCGTGGCCGGGATGAGCGCCGGCCTGGTCGAGCGGAGCCAGCGGAGGTTCGCCGCGAGCGATTCCGAAGGACAGCGGCGGATGGCCGCGCTGCACGGGGGCAGCCGCGACGGGCTCGAGGTGCACCCGAATGTCTGGACCGGCTACGGCCTCGGCAGGCAAGGGCCCGCGGTGGCGCTGGTCGGTTCGCATGAGGAGGTCGCCGACCGCATCGCCGAGTACCACGAGCTCGGCGTCGAGCACCTGATCCTGTCCGCGCAGCCGCATCTGGAGGAGGCGTACCGGCTCGGCGAAGGCCTCATGCCGCACCTGCGCCGCCGCGGCGTGCTCGCCGCGCCCGAGGACGACATCGCCCCGGCGCGGCCTCCGCTCGCGGCCGGCACGCTCCGATGACCGCGGCGAAAACCCGGACCGCGGAAGAGGAATTGCTGCACCGCAAGCAGCGCCTCGCGGCGACGCTGCGGCTTTTCGCCCGGTTCGGCCTCGCCGAGGGAGTGGGCGGGCACGTGACCGCGCGCGACCCGCGGCGTCCGGACCGGTTCTGGATCAACCCGTTCGGCACGCACTTCGGGCACGTGCGGGTCAGCGACCTGCTGCTGGTCGACGAAGAGGGCGCGGTGGTGGAGGGCGAGGGCCGGGTGAACCCGGCCGGGTACACCATCCACTCGGCGATCCACCGGGCCCGGCCCGAGACGGTCGCCGCCGCGCACACGCACTCCCTGCACGGGCGGGCGTTCGCCAGCCTCGGCCGCCGGCTGCTGCCGATCTGCCAGGACGCCTGTGCGTTCTTCGAGGACCACACGGTGTTCGACGGCTATTCCGGAGTCGTGCTCGCCGAAGAGGAAGGCGCGCGGATCGCCGAGGCGCTCGGGGCGGGCAAAGCGGTGATCCTCCGCAACCACGGTCTCCTCACCGTCGGGGGCTCGGTCGAAGAGGCCGCGTGGTGGTTCATCGCGATGGACCGGGCGTGCCAGGTGCAGTTGCTCGCCGAGGCAGCCGGAACCCCCTCGACCGTCAGCCGCGAAGCGGCGTTGAGCGCGCGAGCCGACATCGGGGCGCCCTGGCTCGCGCGGCTGAGTTTCCGCTCGCTGTATGCCGACCTCGTCCGCGCCGAACCCGATTTCCTGGACTGACCTGACCCGAGAGGGGAGCGGTGCACGTGCTCGAACGGACCGGGATCGCGGATCCGGCGGCCTATCGGAGCGGTCCGCCGCACGCCGAGTTCGCGCGGCTGCGCGCGCAGGAGCCCGTCAGCTGGGTCGAGGAGGCCAGCCTGCGCCGCCGCGGCCGCGCCGGCGAGGTTGTGCAGCGCGGCGACGGGTTCTGGGCGGTCACGCGGCACGCGGCGGTGGTCGAGGCGTCGCGCGCGCCCGAGGTGTTCTCCTCGGCGGCGGGCGGGCCGTTCCTGACCGACGCGAAATCGCCCGCGGACCTCGACCGGACCCGCCAGCTGCTGGTCGGGATGGACGCGCCGGAGCACGCGAAGCTGCGCAAAGCGGCCACCGGCGCGTTCACGCCGAGAGCGGTGCGCGCGCTGGAGTCTTCGATCGCGGCGCACGCGAAACGCCTGGTGGCGGACGCGGTCTCGGCCGGCGGGGCGGACGCGGTGGCCGATCTGGCCGCCGAACTGCCGCTGCTGGTGCTGGCCGACCTGCTCGGCATGCCGAGGCAGGACCGCGGCCTGCTCTACCGCTGGAGCAACAACCTGGTCGGCTTCGACGACCCGGAGTACGGCGGCGGGGACGTCGAGGCGTTCCAGCGGACCTTCTTCGAAGCGTTCGCGTACGCGATGGAGGCGGCGCGGGAGCGCAAGCGGCGGCCGGGCGACGACCTGGTGAGCAGGCTCGTCGCCGCGGACGTGGACGGCCGGAAGCTCACCGAGAAAGAGTTCTGCCACCTCTGGCTGCTGCTCGTGGTGGCGGGCAACGAGACGACCCGGCACCTGCTGTCCGGCACGCTGGAGCTGTGCGCGGACGACCCGGTGCTGCCGCGCGCCCTGCGCGAGGGCGCCGACCCCGCGCTCGCGGTGGAGGAACTGCTGCGCTGGATCACGCCGATCATGCAGTTCCGCCGGACCGCGACGCGCGACACCGAACTCGACGGCCGCCGGATCGCGGCCGGGGACAAGGTCGTCCTCTACTACGTCTCCGCCAACCGCGACGAGCGCGCGTTCGCCCGGCCCGAGCGGTTCGACCCGGCCCGCCCCGACGTCCGGCACCTGGCCTTCGGGGCGGGGCCGCACTACTGCCTCGGCGCGCACCTGGCCCGCGCCGAGGGGATCGCGTTCCTGCGGGAGCTGGCACCGCATCTGCCGCTGCTGCGCCGGGCGGGCGGGACGGTGCGGCTCGAATCGAACTTCATGAACGGCATCAAGGCGCTCCCGCTCGTGTTCGGGTGAGCAAACGCGGAAATGTGGCAGTTGCACGTGGCGCGGTCAGCCGAAGCGCACCGGCAGCCGGGCGAAACCGCGGAAGCTGGGGTGGTCCCGGCGCAGCGGCGGACCGGCCGGGACGAACCTGCCGCGCCGGGCGGCCAGCTGCGCGAACACCGCGGCCCCCTCGATCCGGGCCAGCGTCGCGCCGAGGCAGTGGTGCACGCCGGAGCTGAACGACAGGTGCGGATTGGGCGAGCGCGCGAGGTCGATCCGGTCCGGGGCGGCGAAGCGCCGCTCGTCGCGGTTGGCCGAGGCCAGCAGCAGCAGGACAAGCCTGCGGGCGCGCAGCACCCGCCCGCCGATCTCGACCGGCTCCCGCACGACCCGCGCGGTCGCCTGGATCGGGGCCTCGAACCGGAGGAACTCCTCGACCGCGGACTCGGCCAGCGCCGGGTCCCCGCGCAGCGTCTCCAGCAGCGCGGGGCTCTCCAGCAGCGCGGCGCAGCCGTTGGCGATCAGGTTCGTGGTCGTGTCGAACCCGGCGAAGAACAGGAAGATCACGTTGTCCACGACCTCCGCGGCCGCCAGCCCGGCGTCCCGGCCCGCGGCCAGCACCCCGGACAGCGGGCCGTCGCCCGCGCGTTCGAGCAGGCCCCGCACGTAGCCGCGCAGCCAGTGCACGGCGGCGATCGCCGCGTCCCGGTCCCCGGCGGGCTGGATGCCCGCGCCGAAGGCGCGGCCGAGCGCGACGGCGTGCGGGCGCAGCCGGTCGCGGTCGGCCGCGGGGATGCCGAGCAGTTCGGAGGAGACGATCACCGGCAGCGGGTAGGCCAGCCCCTCGACCAGGTCGCCGGTCCCCGCCCCGGCCAGGTCCCCGAGCAGCCGCGCGACGAGCTCGTCGATCCGGGGCCGCAGGCGCGCGACGGCGCGCGGGGCGAGGAGCGCGGCCATCGCCCGCCGCAGCACGGGATGGCTCGGCGCGTCCCGATTGAGCACGGTGGCGCGGAAGAACTCGGTCAGCACGTCGGGCTCGCCGGAAAGCCGGTACATGACGTCCGGGAACTCGTGCCCGAGCCGCGGGTCGCGCAGGAGCGCGGCGACGTCCTCGTAGCGCGGGACGGCCCAGGCGCCGGGGCCCGCGGGCAGCAGCCGCCCGCTGGCCCGCAGCGCGGCGTAGGCCGGGTACGGGTCGGCCATCGCCGCGATCCGGCCGGCGTCGTAGCGCTCGATGCCGGGTGCGCTCATCGGGCTGCCGATCCCTTCGCGGCGGCGACCACGGCGGTGGGATCGGCCGCGGCGGCGGCGGCCATGGCGGCGTAGCCGGCGAGGAAGTCCTTCGCCCACTGCGGGCTGATCCGGTCGGTGGTGTAGAAGAGCATCGCCTGGCAGTCGCCGGTGTGCTGCGGGATCAGGCCGAGTTCGAGCCCGAACCGGCTGCCCAGCACGTCCGGCGTGTACAGCTCGAAGTCCACGCCCCTGGCGTGCACCTTCGTGCCCGGCGGAGGGGTCAGCAGCATCTGGAAGACGACGTCGTCGACGCGGCCGCCGTTGTCCTGGAACGACAGCGGGAGCATCTGGTACGGGACGCACTCGTGCAGGAAGCCGTCGATGACGGTGGGCCGCACCGACCGCACCACCTCGGCGAACGGGGCGTCCGGGTCGACCTTGCTGCGCAGCACCACCATGTTCGCGAAGAAGCCGACGGTGGACTGGACCTCTCGCCCGGACCGGTTCGCGAACAGCGACGCGACCGGCAGGTCGGTCTGACCGGTCGTGCGGGCCAGCAGCAGGTAGTAGAGCGAAAGCATCACGGTGAACAGCGTGGTGCGTTCGGCGCGGGCCACTTCGCGCAGTTTCCCGAAGACTTCCGGGGGCAGCACCGCGGTTTCGATGCCGCTCGCCCGGCCCTCTCCGGGCGCGTGGCGCCCGGTCTCGGGAAGCCGCACCAGGCGCATGTCGCGGAGCTTGCCGACCCAGTAGTCCTGATGGGCCTTCAGGCCCCCGTTTTTCGCCTGCTCGTGCTGGCGGTGGGCGAAGGCCGAATACGGGAATGCGACCGGCGGCAGTTCCGGATCGTTTTCCGGGCCCGCGTCCAGCAGCTTGATCAGGTCCTGCAGAATGATTCCGCAGGACCAGGCGTCGGACACCAGGTGGTGCATGGTCAGGCACAGCGCGTGCTCGTCCGGGCCGAGCCGCCAGAGCGTGCAGCGCAGCGGCCACACGCCGACGTCGACCGGGACCTGCAGTTCGGCCTCCAGCGCCCGGTCGAAGGCGGTCTCCGGGGCCGCGGCGCCCCCGGCGGCGAGATTCTCCTCGCGCAGCGGCGGCTCGCCGCTTTCGTGAATGCGCTGAACCAGTTTCCGGCCGTCGCGGACCAGGGTGGTGCGCAATGCCTCGTGCCGTTCTGTCAACCGGCGCAGTGCGATTTTCAATTCGCCGACATCGAGTGGGCCGTGCAGTTTGCATACCACCGGGCAATTGAGGGAAGCGGTATCCGGTCGGTAATGTTCGAGAAACCACAGAAGTCGTTGTCCGATAGAAGCGGGCGCCTCGTGAAAAGTCATGTCGGCAATATAGGGCCAGTATTCGGGGAAAATCGAATGCGCGGACGGCGCGGGAGGTGCGGATGAACAGCGGCGAAGCGGCGTTCGCCGGACGGCTCTTCGCCGCCGGCATCGCCGCCGCCGAGCTGCTGACCATCGGCCTCGGCCTGCGGCTGGGGCTCTACGCGCACCTGTGCGGGCGGCCGCTGACCGCCGGAGAGCTGGCCGGGCGGGCCGGCATCGGGCCCCGGTACGCGCGGGAGTGGCTCGAACAGCAGGCCGCGGCCGGGATCGTGACGGTCTCCGGCGAGCCGCCGGAGCATCGGTTCCTGCTTCCGGACGCCCACCGGGCCGCACTGACCGGAGACCCGCCGCCCGCGCTGGCGTCGGTGCTTCCGGCGGCCGGGATCGCGCCGGTGCTGCCGCGCATCGCCGAGGCCTACCGCCGGGACGGCGGGCTCGGCTACCACGAGTACGGCGAGGACTTCCGCGGTGCGCAGACCGAGCTGAACCGGGCGGTGTTCGAGGGCGAACTGGCCGGCTGGATCCGTTCCGCGCTGCCGGAGGTGCACCGCAGGCTCGTGCGCGGAGCGCGGATCGCCGACGTGGGCTGCGGGAGCGGATGGTCGTCGATCGCGCTGGCCAGGGCCTATCCGCGAGCCGCGGTGACCGGGTTCGACTCCGACGAGGCCGCGGTGGGCGAAGCGAAGGCCAACGCGGCCGCCGCCGGTGCGCCGGACACGCTGGCCTTCGCGCGGGCAGCCGCGGACGGGCCCGCCGAAGCGCCCGGCGGCGGATACGCGCTGGTGTGCGTCCTGGACGCGTTGCACGACATGGCGCGGCCGGTGGAGGTCCTGCGCTGGTGCCGCCGGGCGGCGCACGCGAGCGGCGGGGTGCTGCTGATGGAGCCGAAAGCGGCCGAGGAGTTCGCCGCGCCCGCCGGAGAGGTCGAGCGGTTTCTCTACGCGGTGAGCGTGCTGCACTGCTTGCCGGTCGGGTTGTCCGAGCGGCCGTCGGCCGGAACGGGCACGGTCATCCGGCCTTCTGTCGTACGCGGTTATGCGCACGCCGCAGGGTTTCAGTCTGTCGCGGTCCTTTCTGTGGAACACCCATTGCACCGGCTTTACTGGTTGCGATAAGCGCGCGGGCCGGATATTTCCGATGGCGCCCACGGTGACTTGACGCCTCCGTACCGCCAATCACCTGATTGTCCGATTGCTCGTATTTTCTCCTTGTGGTTGCGGAAAACGTGGCATCGAGTGCCGTCGGCAGGTGTTTGCGCGGTGGCGGACGCTTTGGGATAGTTGGCCCGGGGGAGGCAGATATGCGGAATCCGCACCGCCTCGTAAGACGCAGTTTCACGGCGAGTTCATTCCTGGGGGAATAGCCCATGCACGACTCGAACGAACGATTGTGGCCTTCCCGCTGCGCAGCGGACAACGGGTGCCCCGGCAACGAAGTGGAACCGTTCGCCGCGGTCCTCGGCCAGTGCGAGAAGCGGATGGTCGAGATCAGCTCGCTGCTGCCCGCGGACAGCCCGCGCCTCGGCGGCGAGAACCTCGAGCACGCCCGGACTCTCGTGGAGAGCGGGGCGGACCTCCCGCCGATTCTGGTCAACCGGTCGGACATGCGGGTGATCGACGGCATGCACCGGGTCCGCGCGGCCGCGCTGCGCGGGGCCGACCGGATCGAGGCGTACTTGTTCAGCGGCAGCGCCGAGGCCGCGTTCATCCTTTCCGTGCAGGCCAACATCAAGCACGGGCTGCCGCTGACCCTGCGGGAACGCGAGGTCGCCGCGCAGCGCATCGTGAAACTGCGCCCGGACTGGTCCGACCGCGCGGTCGCCGAAGCCTCCGGCATCTCCGCGAAAACCGTGGGGGCGCTGCGGAAACGGGTCGGTTGCGACCTGCCGCAGATGCACGCCCGGGTCGGCCGGGACGGCCGGGTGCGGCCGTTGAACCACGCCGAGGGACGGCACCGGGCCAGCGAGATGATCCGGCAGAACCCGGACGCCTCGCTGCGGGAAATCGCGCAGAGCGTCGGTATTTCCACCGGCACCGCACGGGACGTCCGGGAGCGGATCCGCCGTGGCGAGGATCCGTTGCCTCCCCGCCAGCGAATGGGCGAGGACGGCGTCGCGCCGCACCGTTTGCCGGCGCAGCGCACCGTCCGCGGCGCGACGCGGCGGGCCGTGCACGACAGCGTGCGCATGTTGCAGAATCTGAAAAAGGATCCGTCGCTCAGGTTCACCGACGCCGGCCGCTCGTTGCTGCGCTGGCTCGACGTGCACGCGCTCACCAGTGACGAATGCACCAGTCTCGCCGCTTCGGTGCCCTCGCATTGCACGAATGTGGTCGCCGAGGTGGCCCGCGGTTACGCGGAGACCTGGAAGCAGTTCGCGGAGGAACTGGACGATCGCGGCGAAGCAACTGCTTGAGCGTTCAGCTTTTAGTCGAATTGGTGACGGCATTTTTTCCGTCCCGCGAATCCCGGGAGCGTGATGGACGGCCTCAGCGACGCGGCGGAGCCCGCGGCGGCGGAGCTCACCGAAGAGAACATCCGCGCGGACGTCGCCGCGATGCTGCCGGACGCGGACCGGCTCGCCGCGACCGGCGGCGACCTGATCGCGTGCGGGCTGGATTCCCTTTCGGTGATGCGGCTCGCCGCGCGCTGGCGGGCGCGGGGAAAGCAGGTCCGGTTCGCCGAGCTGATGGAACGGCCGACCCTGCGGGAATGGTGCGATCTGCTGGCGGCCGGCGAGAAGGCGGGCGATCCGGCCGGGGAACCGCAGCCGGAGATCGACGAGAGCGAGCCGTTCGAACTCGCTCCGATGCAGTACGCGTACTGGGTCGGCCGGGACGAGACCTTCGCGCTCGCCGGGGTGACCACGCATTTCTACGCGGAGTTCGACGGCAGCGGGGTGGAACCGGCCCGGCTGGAGCACGCGGTGCGGGCGCTCGCCCGGCGGCACGGGATGCTCCGGATGCGCGTGCGCGGCGACGGCACGCAGCAAATCCTTCCCGAACCGGCGTGGCGCGGGCTCGCCGTGCACGACTTGCGCGAGCTGCCCGAGGACGAGGTCCGGCATCGGCTGGGGGAAATCCGGGAACGGCTTTCGCACCGGACGTTCGCCATCTCCGAGGGCGAGGTGTTCGACCTCGCCCTCTCGCTGCTGCCCGGCGGGCGCACGCGCATGCACCTCGACCTCGACATGATCGCCGCCGACGCGCTGAGCTTCCGGATCATGCTGCGCGACCTCGCCGCCTGCTATGCGGGCGAGGCCGAGCTGCCGCCGCTGGAGTTCAGTTTCCCGCGCTACCTGGCGCGGCGCCGCGAAGAACGCGAACGGGCCCGCGAGCGCGACCGGGAGTACTGGCAGGAGCGGCTGCCGCGGCTGCCTGGCGCGCCCGCGCTGCCGCTCGCGGTCGCACCGGAACGGCTCGACCGGCACCGGGTGGCCCGGCGCTTCGCCACGCTGAGCGCCCAGCAGCGCGAGGTGCTGGCCGGGCACGCGGCCGAGCACGGGGTGACCCTGCCGATGGTGTTCGCGGCGGCGTTCTGTCACGTGCTGGCCGCGTGGAGCGAGGAACCGGATTTCCTGCTGAACGTCCCGCTGTTCGACCGCGAGCCGGTGCACCCGGACGTCGACGGGCTCGTCGGCGACTTCACCAACCTGCTGCTGGTCGGCGTGCACGCGGGCAGCGCGCGCACGGTGGCAGGGCTGGCGCGGCAGCTGGGGGACCGGATCCGGGAGGACGCGGCGCACTCCGGGTTCACCGGGCTGGACGTGCTGCGCGAGCTGACCCGGGCCAGGGGGCTGGCGCGCCAGGCGGTCGCGCCGGTCGTCTTCACCAGCGCGATCGGGCTCGGCGAGCTGTTCGGCGACCGGATCCGCGAGTGTTTCGGGGAGGCGGGCTGGAACATTTCCCAGGCCCCGCAGGTGTGGCTCGACTTCCAGGTCACCGAGCAGGCCGGCGGTCTGCTGCTGAACTGGGACGCGGTGGAGGGCTTGTTCGCCGACGGCGTGCTGGACGCGATGTTCGACGGCTATGCCGGCTTGCTCGACGAACTGCTCGCGAGCCGGCGGTGGACCGAGCCGGTGGACTCGCTGCTGCCCGCGGGCCAGCTGGCCCGGCGGGCGGAACTCGGCGACACCGCGGGCGCGGAGCGCGAAACCGTGCTCGGTGCGGGGTTTTTCCGTGCGGCAGAAGAGAATCCGGCCGCGCCGGCGTTGTGCTGGGGCGAGCGGGAGGGCTGGGACCGCGGCGAACTGGCGGCCCGGGCCCGCACGGTGTCCGGATTGCTGGCGGAACACGGCGTGCGCCGGGGCGACGTCGTCGCGATCACCCTGCCGAAGGGGCCTCAGCAGATCGCCGCGGTGCTCGGAGCGGTGCACGCGGGCGCGGTGTTCGTTCCGGTCGGCGCGGACCTCCCGCGGCCGCGGCGGCACGAGCTGTATCTCGACTCGGGTGCGGCGGTCGTGCTCGGCGAAGCGGCCGAACCGGACTCGCCGGTGCCGGTGCTCGCGGTGACCGCCGCGGCGGCCGAACGCGCGGACCGGGTTCCGGCCGACCCGGAGTCCTGCGCATACCTGATCTACACCTCCGGTTCGACCGGGCGGCCCAAAGGCGTGCGCATGTCGCACCGGGCGGCCCGCAACACCGTCGAGGACATCGGCGACCGGGCCGGGATCGGCCCGGACGACCGCGGGTTCGCGGTCTCGGCGCTCGACCACGACTGGGCGGTGTACGACATCTTCGCCTTCCTCGACGCCGGAGCGAGCCTGGTGGTGCTCGACGACGGCATCCGCCGGGACGCGCACGCCTGGCTCGACCTCGTCGGCAGGCACCGCGTCACGGTGTGGACCTCGGTGCCCGCGCTGCTGGACATGCTGCTGGTCGTCGCGGAGGCGGCGGGAGAGCCGCTGCCGCTGCGGATCGCGCTGGCCGGCGGCGACTGGGTCGGCCCGGACCTGTGGGAGCGGCTGCGCGCGCTGGCCCCCGGCGCGCGGCTCGTCGCGCTCGGCGGCGCGACCGAGGTCGGCATCCACTCCACCTGGCACGAGGCGGGGCCGCCGCTGCCGGGCTGGCCGTCGGTGCCTTACGGCGGGCCGCTGCGCAATCAGGCGATCCGCGTGGTGGACCGGCTGGGCCGGGACTGCCCGGACTGGGTGCCCGGCGAGCTGTGGCTCGGCGGCACCGGGGTCGGGCTGGGTTACCACGGCGATCCCGAGCTGACCGCGCAGCGGTTCGTTTCGCACGCCGGGCGGCGCTGGTACCGCACCGGCGACCTGGTGCGCCTGCGGCCAAGCGGCGAGCTGGAGTTCCTGGGCCGCACCGATTTCCAGGTCAAGATCCTCGGCCACCGGATCGAGCTCGGCGAGATCGAGCACGCGCTGGCGGCGCTTCCCGAGGTCGCCAGGGCGGTCGCGGTGGTGGACGACCGCGGCGACCGGCCGGTGCTGGGCGCGGCGGTGGTGCCGGCCGCCGGAGCCGAGGCGAAGACGGACGAGCTGGCCGGAGCCTTGGCCCGGGTGCTGCCGGAGTACCTGGTGCCGCGGCGGATCGTCGGCGTGCCGGCGCTGCCGCTGAACGCGAACGGCAAGATCGACCGGCGCGCGGTGCGGGAACTGCTCGGCGAGGAGGCGCCGCGGGACCGGGGCGGGCCGCCGTCGGGCGCGACCGAGCTGGCCGTCGCCGGGATCTGGACGCGGCTGCTGAACGCCGGGCGGATCGAACGCGACGACGATTTCTTCGAGCTCGGCGGCAACAGCCTGCTGGCCACCCGGCTGCTGGTCGCGTTGCGCGAGGCGGAGCTGGGCGGCGCCGGGCTGGCGGACCTGTTCGCCGCGCCGACGCTGCGGGAGTTCGCGCAGCGGCTGTCGCCGGAGGAAGCGCCCGCGGCGGCGGTGCTGGCCGCGGACCCGGAGCACCGGTACGACCCGTTCCCGGCCACTGGCGTGCAGTGGGCCTACTGGGTGGGCCGGCGCGCCGAATTCGCGCTGGGCAGCGTCGGTTCGCTGTGGTACTGGGAATTCGACGGCACCGGGATCGACGCGGCCGCGCTGGAACGCGCGTGGAACGCGGTGGTGCGGCGGCACGACATGCTGCGCGCGGTGTTCGACGACAACGGGGACCAGCGCGTGCTGCCCGAGGTCCCGGACACCCGGATCCCGGTCTCGCACGGCGAATCCGAGCTCGCCGCGATGCGGGAACGGTTGAGCCGGCGGGTGTTCGACCCGGCGGTGTGGCCGATGTTCGACCTCGCCGTGGTCGAGTACGGCGACGGGCGCGCCCGGCTCGGGGTGGGCCTGGACTTCCTGGTGCTCGACGCGCTCAGCATCATGACCGTGTTCGCGGAGCTCGCGCAGCTCTACGCCGACCCGGCCGCGCAGCTGCCGCCGATCGGAGTGTCCTTCCGCGACTGCGTGCTCGGCGGGGCCCCGGACCCGCGCAAGCGCGAGCAGGACCGGGCCTGGTGGCTCCAGCGGCTGGAGACGCTCCCGGCCGCGCCGCGGCTGCCCGCGGTCGCCTCGGCGGCTCCGGCCGGGCCGGAAGCCTTCACCCGCCGTGAGTTCCGGTTGTCCGCGCAGCAGTGGCAGCGGATGTCGCGCGGGGCCGCCCGGCACGGCGTGACGCCGTCCGCCGCGGTCCTCGCCGCGTTCGCGACGGTGCTGCGGCACTGGAGCGAGGAGCGGTCGGCCACGCTGAACCTGACCCTGTTCGACCGGCCCCCGCTGCACCCGGACATCTCCCGGGTGGTCGGCGACTTCACCTCGCTGCTGCTGGTCGCCGACGAACCGGAGGCGGGGGAGAGTTTCCGCGACGCGGCGCGGCGGCTGCAGGAACGGGTGTGGACCGACATGCAGCACACCGCGTTCTCCGGCATCGACGTGCTGCGCGAGCTGGCGCGGCGCTCCGGCGGCCCGTCGGCGGCGATGCCGGTGGTGTTCACCAGCACGATGGGCATGGGGCAGCTCTCGGCCAGCCCGTTCGACCTGCGGATGCCCTTCGGCGAGTACTGCTGGGGCCAGTCGCAGACCCCGCAGGTCTGGCTCGACCACCAGGTCAGCGAGTACCGGGGCGGGCTGCTGCTCACCTGGGACGTGCTGGAGACCGCGTTCCCGCCCGGGCTGGTCGACGCGATGTTCGCGGCGTACCGGGAGCTGCTGGACCGGCTCGCGGACGACGGCGCGGACTGGACGGTCCCGGTGCGTCCGGAGCTGCCCGAGGCGCAGCGCCGGTGCCGGGCGGAGGTCAACGACACCCGGGGCCCGCTGCCGGAAGGCTTGTTGCACCACGGCTTTCTCGCGCAGGCGGAGGCCCGGCCGGAGCGGACGGCGGCATGCTGGGGCGTCGACCGGAGCCTGAGCTACGGCGCGCTGCACGACCGCGCGCTGCGGGTCGCCGGTGCGCTGGCCGCGCGCGGCGTCCGGGCCGGAGACGCGGTCGCGGTGACCCTCCCGAAGGGGCCGGCCCAGATCGCCGCGGTGCTCGGCGTGCTCTGCGCGGGCGGGGTGTACGTGCCGGTAGGCGTCTCGCAGCCGGAGATCCGCCGGGACCGCATCTACCGCACCGCCGAGGTGAAAGCGGTGCTGGCCGAAGCCGGCGCCGAGGCGCCGCCGGGCTGCCCGGTCGTGCTCCCTGCCGAGATCGACGCCGCGCCGCCGCTGCCCGGACCGGTCGGGCGGCGGCCGGAAGACCCGGCGTATGTCGTCTTCACCTCCGGTTCCACCGGCGTGCCGAAGGGCGTCGTCGTGGCGCACCGGGCCGCGCTGAACACCATCGCGGACATCAACGACCGGTTCGCGGTCGGCCCCGAGGACCGGGTGCTCGCCGTTTCGGCGCTGGACTTCGACCTTTCCGTCTACGACATCTTCGGCCTCCTCGCCGTGGGCGGAGCCCTTGTGCTCCCGGCCGAGGACGAGCGGCGCGATCCCGGCTCCTGGCTCGACCTGGCCCGGCGGCGCCGCGTCACGCTGTGGAACTCGGTGCCCGCCCTGCTGGACATGCTCGTCGCCGAAGCCGGCGGCAGCCCGTTGCCGCGATCGCTGCGGATCGCGCTGGTCTCCGGCGACTGGGTGGGCCTCGACCTGCCCGGCCGCCTCGCCGCGAGCACCGGCGGCCGCTGCCGCCTGGTCGCGCTGGGCGGCGCCACCGAAGCGGCCATCTGGTCCAACGCCTTCGAGGTGTCCGCGCCCGATCCGGACTGGGTGTCGGTGCCCTACGGATTCCCGTTGCGCAATCAGCGGTTCCGCGTTGTCGGGCCGGACGGCGAGGACCGGCCGGACTGGGTGCCCGGCGAGCTGTGGATCGGCGGGGCCGGGGTCGCCGAGGGCTACCGCGGCGACCCGGCGCTGACCGCCGAGCGGTTCGTGCGCGGCGAGGGCGAGCGCTGGTACCGGACCGGCGACCGCGGCCGGTACTGGCCCGGCGGCACGCTCGAATTCCTCGGCCGCACCGACCACCAGGTCAAGGTGCGCGGGCACCGGATCGAACTCGGCGAGATCGAGGCCGTGCTGGGCACGCACCCGGCGGTGCGGGCCGCGGTGGCGGTGGACGTGCGCGCGGCGGGCGTCCGGCTCGCCGCGGCGGTCTCGCTCCGGGCCGGCGAGACCCCGCCGGACTCCGGAGAACTGACGGAGTTCCTGGCCCGGCGGCTGCCGGACTACATGGTCCCGCAGTGGTTCTCGGTGCTGGAGCGGCTGCCGCTGACCGCGAACGGGAAGGTCGACCGCGCCGCGGTCCGCGCCGGGCTGACCGACGCGGAGCCCGCGCCCGCCGAGCCGCCGTCCGGTCCGGTGGAAACCAGCGTCGCCCGGCTGTGGTCGAGCCTGCTCGGCGTCGAGTCGGTCGGCAGGCACGCGAGTTTCTTCGCCCTCGGCGGGGACAGCCTGCTCGCCACCCGGCTGCTCGAACTGACCCGGACCCGATTCTCCGTCGAGATCACCCTGCGCCAGCTGCTCGGCTCGCCGAGCGTCGCCGAGCAGGCCCGGATCATCGGCGAACTGACCGAACGCCCGGTCGCCACCGTGGAAGAGGGAGTGCTGTGACGGACGCGCTGGACACCGCAACCGCCCCGGTCGACGTGCCGCGGCTGGTGGCGGAGCTGGAAGGGCTCGGCGTCGAGCTGTGGCAGGACGAGAGCGGCGGGCTGCGGTTCCGCGCGCCGCGCGGAGTGCTGACCGAAGACCGCAAAGCGGCGCTGCGCGCGGCTAAACCGCAATTGCTGCACTACCTGCGGGAGGCGGCCCACGAGCGCGCGGAACCGGATCCGGCGGCGGCCGGGAAGCCGTTCCCGCTCACCGGCATCCAGGCCGCCTATCTGCTCGGCCGCCGGGACGTGATCGCCTACGGCCGGGTGGGCTGTCACGCCTACGGCGAACTGGACTTCCCCGATCTGGACGGCGAGCGCGCCGGCGAGATCTGGCGGGCGCTGGTGGCCCGGCACGGGATGCTGCGCGCGGTGGTCGACGCGGACGGGTCCCAGCGGGTGCTCGCCGAGGTGCCGCCGCTGGCGGTGCCGGTCGCGCGGGCGCGCGACGAGGCGGAGTTCGACCGGGCCCGGGAGCGGACCCGCGAGGAACTGGACCACCGGGTGTACCCGCCGGGCGAATGGCCGCTGTTCGACGTGCGGGTCACCCTCGGCGCGGGCCGGGCGACGCTGCACCTGTCGATCGACTTCCTGATCGCCGATTTCGTCAGCATCCAGGTGCTGCTGGACGAGTTTTCGCGCTGCCTCGCCGATCCGGACCTGGTGCTGCCGGAGCTGGAGATCGGCTTCCGCGACTACCTGCTCGCGGAGCGGCGGCTGCGCGGCACCCGCCGCTACCGCGCCGACCGCGAGTACTGGCTGTCCCGGGTGGACAGCCTGCCGCCCGCGCCGGAACTCCCGGTCCGCCCGGAGGTCCGCGACGGCGCTCCGGTGCGGTTCGCCCGGCACACGGCGACGCTGGACGCCGAGCGGTTCGCGGAGCTGTCGCGGATCGCGGGGACGCACGGGGTCACCGCGTCCACCGCGGTGCTGGCCGCGTACACCGAGGTCATCGGCCGGTGGAGCAGGCGCCGCCGGTTCACCCTCGACCTGACCGTGCTGAGCAGGCTTCCGCTGCACGAGCAGGTGGACCGGCTGGTCGGCGATTTCACCGGCGTCCTGCCGCTGGAGGTGGACGCGGGCGCGAGACCGCGGTTCGCCGAACGGGCCGCGGCGCTGCAGGACCAGCTGTGGGCCGACCTCGACCACCGGCTGTTCAGCGGCGTCGAGGTGCTGCGCGAGATGGCGCGCCGCCGGGGCCAGGACGCGGCGCTGATGCCGGTGGTGTTCACCAGCGCGCTCGGCCTCGGCTCGGCTTCGAGCGGGCCCTCCGCCCCCGGCTACGGCATCAGCCAGACCCCGCAGGTCTGGATCGACTGCCAGGTGCTCGAACACTCGGGCGCGCTGACGGTCAACTGGGACGTGCGCGAAGGCGTGTTCCCGGACGGACTCGCCGCGGACATGTTCGGGGCCTTCGCCGATCTGCTGCGCGGGCTGGCGGACGGCGAACGGTGCTGGACGGCGGAGTCGCCGGTCGCGCTGCCCCCGGCGCAGGCCCGGCGAAGGGCCGAGGCCAACGCCACCGCCGGGCCGCTGCCGAGCGGACTGCTGCACGGCGGGATCGTCGAGCAGGCGCGGCGCACCCCGGACCGGCCCGCGATCATCACCCCGGCGGAGACGCTGACGTATCGCGAACTGGTCGGCCGGGCGGCGGGCGTCGCACGGAGACTGTCCGAAAAGGGTTGCGGCGCCGGGGATCTGGTCGCGGTGGCGGCGGAGACCGGAGCCGGGCAGATCGTCGCGGTGCTCGGCGCGTTGCTGGCCGGGGCCGCCTACCTGCCCATCGACGTCCGGCAGCCGCCCGCTCGCCAGCAGCAGCTGGTCGAACGGTCGGGAGCGCGCTTCGCGTTCGTCGGGCCGGGCGCGGCGGCGCTGGCCGGACCGGTGGTGCTCGAAGCGGACGGTTCCACCGCGGAACCGCCGCCGGTGACCGGCGACCCGGACGAACGCGCGTACGTCATCTACACCTCCGGTTCGACCGGCTACCCGAAGGGCGTGGTGGTGACCCACCGTGCTGCGGGCAACACCGTGGCCGACATCAACCGCCGGTTCACCGTCACCGGCGACGACCGCGTGCTCGGGGTGGCGAGCCTCGCGTTCGACCTGTCGGTGTACGACGTGTTCGGCCCGCTTTCGGCCGGCGGGGCGCTGGTGCTGCCCGAACACGGCCGCCGGGGCGATCCGTCGCACTGGGCCGAGCTGATGCGCGCGCACCGGGTGACCCTGTGGAATTCGGTGCCCGCGCAGATGCAGATGCTCGCGGAGTACCTGCGGGTGGACACCGCCGCCGCCCCGCCGCTGCGGCTGGCGCTGCTGTCCGGCGACTGGATCCCGGTGCGGCTTCCCGACCGGATCCGCGCACTGCTGCCCGGCGTCGAGGTGATCAGCCTCGGCGGGGCGACCGAAGCGGCGATCTGGTCGATCTGGCACCCGGTCGGCGAGGTGGCCGAGGACGCGGCGTCCGTCCCGTACGGGCGGCCGCTGACCAACCAGACCTTCCACGTGCTCGACGAACTCGGCCGTCCGTGTCCGGAGTGGACGGTCGGGGAGCTCTTCATCGGCGGGGCCGGCGTGGCCACCGGCTACCTCGGCGACGAGGAGCAGACCCGGCAGCGGTTCGGCGCCGATCCGGCCGGCGGGCGGCGCTACCGCACCGGCGACCTCGGCCGCTGGCTGCCGAGCGGGGACATCGAGTTCCTCGGCCGCGAGGACCAGCAGGTGAAGATCCGCGGGCACCGCATCGAACTGGCCGAGATCGAAAGCGCGCTGGCCGAGCACCCCTCGGTGGGCGCGGCGGCGGTGCTGGTCGAAGGCGAGGGCGCGCTCGATCGCGGACTGGCCGCGTTCGTGGAGCCCGCGCCGCGCGAAGAGCCCGCGCCGGACCGGCTCCCGGCCGTGCTCGCCTCGGCCGCCGCGGCGGAACTGGCCGCCGTCCGGTCCGAAATGGACGCTTCGCGGGCGGTGTCGTTCGCCCGGCAGCTGGACCGCACCGCGTTGCTGGCCATGGTGCGCGCCCTGCGGGAGCAGGGATTGTTCGCCACAGTGGAGTCCCGGCACACCGTCGAGGAGGTGTTCCGGACGGCGGGCGTCACCGCCAAGCACGAGCGGCTCGTCCGGCGGTGGATCAACGCGCTGGAGCAGAACGGAATGCTGGTCCGGGACGACGGCGCGCTCACCGGGGTGCCGCCGGTGAGCGCGGCGGACCTCGAACAGGCCTGGCGCGAGGTGGACGAGCTTCAGCCCGGCGGCGGGCAGCGGGCGGAGCTGGTCGAGTACTTCCACACCGCCTGCGGCCATCTGCCGGAGCTGCTGCGCGAGGACGCCGATCCGGTGCAGCTGCTGTTCCCCGAAGGCCGGGTGGACATCCAGGAATCGGCCTACCAGGGCAACTTCCTGAGCAACTCGCTCAACCGGCTGGTCGAAGCCGCGGTCACCGGGCTGGCCGCGGACCACGACGGCCCGCTGAGCCTGCTGGAGGTCGGCGCGGGCGTGGGCGGGGCGAGCATCGACCTGATCCCCGCGCTGGCCCGGTACGACGTGGACTACCTGTTCACCGACGTTTCGCGGTTCTTCCTCAACCAGGCGCGCGAACGGTTCGGCGAGCAGTACCCGTGGGTCGGCTACGGCCTGTTCGACCTGAACGAGGACTACCGGGCGCAAGGACTGCGGGCCAACAGCACCGACGTGATCCTGTGCGCGAACGTGCTGCACTACGCGCGCGACGCGGCGCAGGCGCTCGGCCGTCTCCGCGAGCTGTTGCGGCCCGGCGGCTGGCTGGTGTTCATCGAGACCACCCGCGACAACTACCAGATCCTCACCTCGATGGAATTCCTCTTCGACGCCAAGTCCGGCGATTTCGCCGACGTGCGGGCGGGCCGCGACCAGACGTTCATTTCCCTGCCGCAATGGCGGGAACTGCTCGCCGGGGCCGGGGCCGACGCGGTCGTGCAGCTGTCCGCGGGCGACGAGGCGCTCGACCGGATCGGCATGCACGCGTTCGCCGCGCGGTTCAAATCCGGCCGCGCGCCCGCGCACGATCTCGACCTGCTCGACGATCTCGCCGGACGGCTGCCGGACTACATGGTCCCGTCCCGGCTGGAGGTGCTGGACGCACTGCCGCTGACCGGCAACGGCAAGGTGGACCGCGCCGCGCTGGCGAAGCTGCTGCCGGACCGGGCGGCCCCGGCGGGCCCGGTCGCGCAGTCCCGTCCGGAGGGCGAACTGGAGGCCGCGGTGGCGCGGGTGTGGTGCCGCGTGCTCGGCCGGTCCGAGGTGGGCCGCGACCAGGACATCTTCGAACTCGGCGGGGACTCGCTGGTCGCCGCGCAGATCGTCGGCGAGGTCAAGGAGCAGCTGCCGCAGGCGGCCGGGCTGTTCTTCGACGAGATGCTGCGCGACGTGCTGGAGGGCGCCACCGTCGCGGAACTGGCCGGGCGGCTCTCCGCCGGGAGCGACGCCGCGGCCCCCGCCGCGCACAGCGGTCCCGAACTGGTCGAGCTGGCAACGGGATCCGGAGCCCGCACCTGGGTGGTCGTGGCCGACGGCACCGGGGAACCGCGCTGGGACCCGGCGCTGGTGTCCGGGCCGGTTTCCGGGCTCCGGCCGGGCACCGGGCCGGTGCCCGCGCCGATGGCGCAGCGGCTCGCCGACGCGTACGCGCCGCTCCTGCCGGAGGCCGGGGAAATCGCCTTGTACGGCACCGATTCCGGCGGACTGGTGGCGCTCGAACTCGCCCGGCGGCTCGCCGAGGCCGGCTGTCCGCCGGCCGAGCTGACCGTGGTGGTGCGCTGCCCGATCGGCTACCGCGACGACGAACCGGCCGGCTACTTCTTCGCCCGCACGCTCGGCCTCGACCTGCCGGCGGCCGCGGACGACGCGGAGGTCGCGGCGGCGCTGGACACCGGCACTCCGGCCGGCGCGGCGTGGAACCCGTCCGGCTTCGGGCCGGAGCTGGCCGAACGGTTCGAGGCCTATCAACGCGCCGCGAGGGAACAGGCGAGCGCGGAACCGGAGCTGTACACCGGCGACGTGACGCTGGTGCTCGACTTCGACACCGACGCGTGGCCGGCGGCGGCGAAGCGGGTCAGGGACTACTGGCAGCGGGTCTGCCTCGGCGAACTGGCGGTCAAGGGATGACCCGGCGGATCGGTGTCCTCGGCGGATACGGCGCGGTCGGCAGCGCGGCGGTCCGGCTGCTCGCCGCGCGGTTCGACGGGATCGTGCGGGTCGGCGGACGGGACGGGAAGCGCGCCGAGGCGGCGGCGGACGCACTGGCGGCCGGCGAAGCGGCCGAGGTGGATCTGTGGGACGACGCGGCGCTCGCGGCGTTCTGCCGGGACTGCGCGGTCGTCGTCCACGCCGGCGGGCCGTCGTACCAGGTGGTCGACCGGGTGGCGCGCGCCGCGTTCGCCGCCGGTGCGGATTACGTCGACGCGGGCGGCGATCTGCCGCTCTACGAACGCCTCGCCGGAACGGAACGCCGCGCGGTGGTGACGGCGGGCATGATGCCGGGCCTGAGCGGCTTGCTGCCGCGGTGGCTCGCGGCGCGGACCGGCCCGGTCGGGCGGCTGGAGACCTACGCCGGCGTGCTGGACCGGCTCACCCCGGCCGGTGCGGTGGACTATCTGCTGAGCCTCGGCGGGCGCGACGCCGAATCGCAAGCGGTGTGGCAGGACGGGCGCCGGGTCACGCGGTCCGCGGCGCCGCAGGTGGACGTGCGGCTCCCGTTCTTCCCCGGCGTGGTCAGCGCGTTCCCGTACCTGGGCTACGAACCCGAGCGGCTGGCCCAGCAGCTCGCGATCCCGGACGTGCGCTGGTATTCGGTGTTCGACGGCGGAGCCGCGATGATGTCGACGCTGGCCCGGCTGCAGGGCGCGATGTCGGGCGAAGGCGACCTGGCCGCCGCCGCGGCCGAGCTCGCGGAAGCCGCGGAGCTGGACATGTTCGGCCGCGAGCCGTACCAGCGGATGGTGTTCACCGCGCATCCGGCCGACGGTTCGGCCCCGAGCACGCTGGTGGCGGGGTCGCGGGACACTTCCGT
This sequence comes from Amycolatopsis rubida, assembly GCF_900115345.1. Lineage (GTDB taxonomy): Bacteria > Actinomycetota > Actinomycetes > Mycobacteriales > Pseudonocardiaceae > Amycolatopsis > Amycolatopsis rubida. Next base: position 330,514 of record NZ_FOWC01000006.1, read on the forward strand.
GCTCACCGGCACCGTGTGCGGGCTCGCCGCGCTGCAAGTCCTGTCCGGCGCGGTCGTGCCCGGCCGGGCGTTCGCGGCGGAAGCGCTGGACGCGGAAACCCTGGTGGCCGACCTGCGCGAGACGGACGCGCTGAGCGTGTTCGAGCTGCTGACCGAAGCCGCCGAGCTGCGGGAAGCGTCCGAGGAGGGCGTGTTGTGAGCGTCCGGCCGAAGGCGGTGGTGTGCGGGACCGGATTCGGCCGCGTGTACCTCGCCGGGCTCGCCGCGCCGGACTCCCCGGTCGAGCTGGCCGGGGTGCTGGCGCGCGGGAGCGAGCGGTCGCGGGCGTGCGCGAAGCGGTACGGAGTGCCGTTGTGGCAGCGGGTCCCGGAGGTGCCGGACGACGTCCGGCAGGCGTGCGTGGTGGTGGGTTCGGCGGTCACCGGCGGTCCCGGCGCGCGGCTCGCGGACGAGCTGATGGAGCGCGGCCTCGACGTGCTGCAGGAACATCCGGTGCACGGCGGCGAACTGGCCGGGCACCTGCGGACCGCGCGCCGGTGCGGAGTCCGGTACCAGGTCAACAGCCATCACGTGGAGGTGGCGCCGATCCGCCGGTTCATCGCCGCCGCACAGGCGTTGCGGCGCGCCCAGCGACCGCTCTTCGTCACCGTGACCACCAGTGTCCAAGTCCTGTACACGGTTTTCGACATCCTGGGCCGGGCGCTGGGCGGGATCCGGCCGTGGGGGTTCGACGAACCCGTGCGGGCTTCGGCCGCCTTGCGCGCACTGACCGCCGCGGACCATCCGTTCACGACCGTCGAGGGCGCTTTCGCCGGAGTTCCGCTGACCTTGCGGGTGCAGCATCAGCTCGACCCGCGCGAGCCGGACAACCACGCGCACCTGTGGCACCGCGTCACCGTGGGCGCCGAAGGCGGAACGCTCACGCTCGTGGGCAGTGCCGGTCCGGTCCTGTGGTGCCCCCGGCCGCATTTGCCGGCGTCCGCGGGCGAGGCGACCGGATTCGACGAACTGGCCGCACCGCATCTCGGCTTCCCGGCCGCGTGCGCGCTCGGACCGGCGGAGGCCCCGGACTGGGGCACGGTGCTGCGCGAATTGTGGCCCGCCGCGGTGGTCCGCGCGCTGGCCGGGTTCCGCTCCGGCGACTGGGTCGCGGCGGGGCAGTACCACCTGGCGCTCAGCGCGCTCGTGCAGCGGCTGACCGGTTCGCTGGGCCCGCCCGAGATGGTGCGCCGGGCGCCGCCGGCAGTGCTGTCGGCCAAGGACTTGGAGAACGCGGCGACCGGCGGGCAACGGGAAGAGGGGACCGGATGAGCGCGCAGCACTGGCTCCGGCGCTACGAGCGGGTCCGCGACCCGGTCGCGCGGGTGGTGTGTTTTCCGCATGCCGGCGGCGGGGCCCGGTTCTTCCGGTCCTGGTGCGCCGGCCTGCCGCCCGGCGTGGAGCTGTGCGCGGTGCAGTATCCCGGCCGGGAGGACCGGATCCGGGAGCCCTGCGCGACCGATCTGAGCCAGATCGCCGACGCGGTGGCGGCGGAACTGCTGGCCCGGCATCGGGTCCCGGCCGTCCTGTTCGGACACAGCCTCGGCGCGGCGGCGGCCTACGAGACGGCGCTGCGGCTGCGGCGGGCGGGGGAGACTCCGGCCGCGCTCGCGGTGTCCGGGCGGGCGGCCCCGCTCGATCCCGGCCGGATGCTGCACCGCACGAGCGACGACGAGCTGTGGGACGACGTCTGCCGCAGCGGCGGGACCAGCGAGGAAGTGCTGCGCAGCGCGGAAATGCGGGAGCTGATGCTGCCCGTGCTGCGGGCCGACTACCGGCTGAGCGAGCGTTATCTGCCCGGTGCCGCGCGGCCGCTGGACTGCCCGGTGCTGGCCTGCAACGGCGACCGGGACCCCGAGGTCGATCCGGATTCGCTGCCGGGCTGGCAGGCCGTCGCCGCGCGTCCGCTGCGGTACCGCACGTTCCCCGGCGGGCATTTCTATCTCGTGGACCAGCGGCCCGGCGTCGTCGCCGCGGTGCTGGACCTGGTGTCCGCCACGACCCCGGCCGCCGTGCGCTGGCCGAGCATGCCGTGACCGCCGCACCGCTGGAGGCGGGGCCCGCCGGGGCGTGGCAGGACGGATTCGCCGCGCTCACCGCCTCGGATCCGATGCTGGTGGAGCTCGCGCGGCGCCAGCACGCCACCCGCCGCACGCGGCTCAATCTGGTGGCCGCCGCGGGGCCGACCCGGTCGGAAGTGGTGACGGCACAAGCGCTGGGCTTCGGATCGGTGACCGCGGAAGGCTACCCCGGGCGGCGTTACCACCCGGGCGCCGAACAGGTTGACGAGGTGGAGCGGCTGGCCGTGCGCCGCGCGGAGGACTTGTTCGGCGCACAGGGCGCGAACGTGCAGCCGCTGTCCGGCTCGGCGGCGAACCTGGCGGCGCTCACCGGGCTGCTGCGGCCCGGTGAACCGGTGCTGTCGCTGGAGCTGTCGCACGGCGGCCACCTGTCGCACGTTTCCGGGCGGGCCAATCTTTCGCGGTGGGTCGAGTCCGCGCATTACCACCTGGACAGCGCCGGCGAACCGGACGAGGACGAGTTGTTCTCCCTGGTGCGCGAAGTCCGGCCGCGCCTGCTCATCTGCGGCGGCTCGGCCTGCCCGCGGAAGATCGACTTCGCGGTGTTCCGCCGGGCCGCTGACGAGGCCGGGGCGCTGCTGATGGCCGACATCAGCCACCTCAGCGGACTCGTGGCGGCCGGAGCGCACGCGTCGCCGATGCCGTACTGCGACGTGGTGTCGACCTCGACCTACAAACAGCTGTGCGGTCCGCGCGGCGGGCTGCTGCTGTGCAGCCGCCGGTCGCCGGTGACCCGCGCGATGCTCGACCGGGCGGTCTTCCCCGGCTTGCAGGGCACCCCGGACTTCGGGGCGATCGCGGCGAAAGCCGTCGCGCTGCGCTTCGCGGCGGGCCCGGTGTTCGCCGAGGGGATGCGCCGGGCGACGCGGTACGCCGGGGTGATCGCCGGCGCGCTGACGGCCAGCGGCGTCGCACTGGTCGGCGGCGGCACGGACACCCACCTGATCCTGGCCGACCTGCGCGGCGCCGCGGCGACCGGGGCACAGGTCGAGGACGCGCTGCGCGCGTGCGGGGTGCTGGTGAACAAGAACCTGGTCCCGGACGACCCCCGGCAGGCGGCCGAGACGAGCGGCATCCGGCTGGGAACGAACGAACTGGCCTTCCGCGCGGTGACCGACGACCAGGTGGCGGCCTTCGCGGCCGAACTGGCGGAGGTGGTGGCCCGTCTCCGCGACGGGGAATCGCCCCGCGAATGCCAGGCCGCGCGACGGCTGAGGGCGACGGCGGAAGGGCTGGCCGCGGAGGGGTTCGCGGCGGGTTTCAGCGGCTAGCCGGGGGAGTGGGCCGGTGTCCGAAATGGGCTTTCGGGGCGGGTGTCGCGGGGCGGCCCGGCTGGTTCGCTTGGCGGTGGGCGACGGCGGAGGGGTTGGCTGCGGCGGGTTTCGGCGGCTAGCCGGGGGAGTGGGCCGGTGTCCGAAATGGGCTTTCGGGGCGGGTGTCGCGGGGCGGCCCGGCTGGTTCGCTTGGCGGTGGGCGACGGCGGAAGGGTTGGCTGCGGCGGGTTTCGGCGGCTAGCCGGGGAGCGGCCCGGTGTGTCTGAAATGGACTGCCGGAGAGGTCGTCCGCTGGGCGGTAATCGCCGGGCGGCCCGGCTGGTTCGCTTGCCGGTGGGCGACGGCGGAGGGGTTCGTGGCGGGTTTCAGCGGCTAGCCGGGGAGCGGCCCGGTGTGTCCGAAATGGACTCCCGGACCGGGCGTCGTCCGGGGACGGTGCGAATGGCGGCGACGCCCGGCAGGCTCGCTCGGTGTCGGGCGACAGCGCGTTCAGCCGCCCCTCTCACGCGATCCGCAGCGGAAGTTTTTCCAGCCCCCGCAGGCTGAACGACGGCACCCGACGTTCCTCGGGGCCCGCCTGTTCCAGCACCGGGAAGCGCGTGATCAGCTCGCGCAGGGCCGCCGCGGTCTCCACCCGGGCCAGCAGCCCCCCGACGCACGCGTGCGGACCGCGGCCGAAGCCGAGGTGTGCTTTGCCCGAGCCGCGGTCGAAGCGGAGCTCGTCCGGGTCCGGGTAGCGTTGCGGGTCGCGATTCGCGGCGCCCAGCAGCAGCATCACCGTGCTGCCCTCCGGGATCACCGTCTCGCCGATCGGATAGTCGCAGGCGGTCACCCTGGTCGCGGTCTGCACCGGGCTGTCGTAGCGCAGCAGTTCGTCCACCGCGACGTCGACGAGCGACGGGTCGGCCCGCAGCTGCGCGAGCCGCCGCGGGGCGCGCAGCAGGGCGAGCATTCCGTTCGCGATCAGGCTGACTGTGTTGTGGTGCCCGACCATCAGCAGGAACACGCCGTTCACCAGCAGCTCCGGCAGGCTCATCCGGCGGTCGGCGCGCATTCCGGCCACCCACCGGCTCAGCAGGTCGCCGCCGCCGCGCCGCCGGTGCCGGACCAGCCGGCCGAAGTATTCGCCGCATTCGCGGGTCGCCTCGGCTCCCGCGGTCCGGGCCGCCCCGGTGAGCAGCCAGTCGGGGTCCGAGACCGCGCCGAACGCGCGCGACCAGCGCTCCAGCAGCGGCCAGTCCGGCTCGGGGATGCCGAACAGCCCGCCGATCAACGAGATCGGCAGCGGATAGGCCAGATCCGCGACCAGGTCGACGACGCCGGGCGCGCGGGCGGCGAGCCGGTCGACCGCGGTCCGCGCCGCGGCGGCGATCGCCGGGCGCATCCGCTCCACCGCGGCGGGCAGGAACTCGGCCGAGACCGCGGTGCGGATGCGCGGGTGGTCGGGCGGGTCCAAGGCGTTGAGCGGCAACGGGAACCGGTCGTCGATGCCGCGCGAGCGGAAGTACTCGGCGTATCCGGCGCCGCGGGCCAGGTCGCAGCTGAGCCGCGGGTCCCGCAGCCCCGCCGCGACGTCCGCGTACCGCCCGGCCAGCCAGACCCCGGTTGTCGTGCGGACCGCGGCCGAGCGGCGGATCCCGGCCAGGCGCGGGTACGGCTGGTCCGCGTAGCCCGCGGTGACCGCGTGGTCGAAGAAGTCGCTGGCGTTCATATTCGCGTCCCCGGGAAGTGGCGGTGCACGGACCGGTCGTAACACGATGTCCGGCGGAACCGTTCCATCATCCCGGAAAGGGCGGCCGATTGTGAAAATCGTGGTGACCTGCCAGCCCGCCGTCGGGCACTTCCACGCCGTCGCCCCGCTCGCGCGCGCAGCCGTGCGCGCCGGGCACGAGGTGGTGGTGGTCACCGGGCGGGGCATGGGAAAGTGGGTGCGCGACGGCGGTTTCGACGTGGTCGAGACCGGGCCGGAATGGCTCTCCGGCCGCCCGCGCGCCGGGTCGTTCGACAACGAGAGCCGCCGGCTCCGGCTGATGAGCATGGGCACCGCGGCCCTGTTGCCCGGGATCGTCGACGCGCTGCGCACGTTCGGCGCGGACCTGCTCGTGCACGAATCGCTGGAATGGGCTGGCCCGCTGGCCGCGGACGTCGCCGGGGTTCCGTTCGCCTCGCTCGGCCAGCTGCCGCGGATGCCGCGAGCCTTGCAGGCCGAAGCACTTGCCCAGCCGTGGAATTCGGCGCGGGAACGGCTGGGCCTTCCGGCCGACCCGAAGCTGGAACGGCTGTGCCCCTACCTCTACCTCGACGCGTATTTGCCGAGCATGCAACCGCTTTCCGAGGATCCCTTGCTGTGGTTCGGGTCGCGGGAGGAGGACGCGATCGCGCATCCGGTCCGGCCGCCGCTGTGGCAGGCCGCCGCCGCGACACTGCCGGACTGGCTGTCCGAACCGGACGGACGGCCCCTGGTCTACGTGACCATGGGCACCGCGTTCAACACCGAGCCGGAACTGTTCGCCACCGTCGCGAACGCGTTGCGCGGCGGGGATTTCCGGGTCGTGCTGACGGTCGGCAAGGGTGTCGACCCCAGCGGGCTGGACGGCGACGGAGTGCACGCGTCGGAGTACCTCCCGCAGTCGCAGGTGCTGCCGAAGGCGGACGCCGTCGTGCACCACTCCGGCTACCTGACCACCGTCGGCGCGCTCGCGCACGGCCTGCCGATGGTGCTGCTCCCGGTCGCTGTCGACCAGCCCTATCACGCGCACCGGCTCTCCGCCGCGGGCGCGGGAATCCGGCTGGACGCCCGGAAACTGACCACCGGCCTGGTGCGCGCCGCGGTCGAGGAGACGCTGCGCGAACCGCTCTACCGGGCCAATGCGAACCGGCTGCGCGCGGAGCTGTGGTCGATGCCCGCCGAGGACGAGGCGGTCGGCCTCCTCGAAACGCTGGGCGCGAGCGGCGAACCGGTCCGCCGCGACGGCGCGCGGGTGCCCGCCGCGGCGTCGCCAAGCTAGGTCTATCCCGCGGATTCCCACTGGACAGAGGAGTTGGACATGGATGCGGTTGCCGGAACCGAGCCGGTCGCGGCCTGCCTGCCGGTGCGGCGGGTCCTGCTGACCGGGGCCACCGGACGGGTGGGCGCGCGGTTCCTGCCCAGGCTCAAGCAGCTGGGCGCGGAAACGCGGCTCATGGTGTGGAGCCCCGGCCCGGGGGTGCGGCGCAGCGCCACGATGATCGTCGGCGACCTCGCCGACGCCGGCGCCTGCCGGGCCGCGGTCGAGGGGGCCGACGCGGTCGTGCACATCGCCGCGGCTTTCCAAGGGCTTCGGCCGGACCAGTCCGAGGACGTGAATTTCCAGGCGACCCGGCAGCTGGCCACGGCTGCCCGCGACGCCGGGGTGCGGCGGTTCGTCCAGCTCAGCAGTTCCCTGGTCTACGCCGACGGGGCCGGTGCCGCGGCCGAGGACACCCCCGTGCGCGAAAGCGCGGCGGCGAGCTTCCCCGCGGCCAAGCTGGGCGCCGAACGCGCACTGTCCGCTGTGCGCGGACTGGAAAGCTCGGTGCTGCGCTTGGCGTTCACCTACGGCGAGGGCGATCCGCACCTCGCCGAAGCGATCGGCTGGGCGCGGCGCGGCGGCACGGGACGGATGCACCTGGTGCACCACGCCGACGTCCGGCAGGCGATTCTGTGCGTGCTGAGCGCACCGGAACTGCCGCGCCGGGTGTACAACGTCGCCGACGACCGTCCGGTCGGGCCGGCCGAATTGCTCGCCGCCGCACCAGGATTCGCGGTGCGCGGACAGGTCGAAGAAGGCGCGGTGACGGAAACGGAACCGGGCGCGCAGCCGTTCGGCCGAGTGCTGGCCGCCGAGGCGATCCGGCAGGAGCTCGGGTTCGCCCCCGGATTCCCGAGCATCGCCGCGGCCGCGGAGAAGGGGGCGTTGTGAGCGTGCTCGACGTGTACAACCCGGCTGACGGTTCGGTGGCAGGCCAAGTGCCGGTCTGCGACGAAGCGCGGCTGGGACAGGTGATCGAGCAAGCGCACCGGGCCTGGCCGGGCGTGCCCCCGCGGGCCCGGCGGGAAGCGCTGCTCGCGGCGGCGAAAGCGGTGTCGGCGCAGGCGCGCGCGCTCGGCGAGCTGATCACCCGCGAACAGGGGAAGCCGCTGGCGATGGCGGTGGCCGAGGCGTTCGCCGCCGCGGCTTTTCTCCGGTACAACGCGGGTCTGGCGCTTGAGCCGGAGGTGCTGCGCGAAGATCGCCGCGGCTACGCCGAACTGGTGCGCCGGCCGCTCGGGGTGGTCGCGGCCGTGACCCCGTGGAACTTCCCGGTCGCTGTCGCGGCCGCCAAGCTCGCTCCGGCGCTGCGGGCGGGCAACGCGGTGGTGCTCAAGCCGTCCCCGTACGCGCCGCTGGCGACGGTGCGGCTCGGCGAAATCCTGGCCGAGGCGATGCCGCCCGGACTGTGCACAGTGGTCTGCGGCGACGGTGCGCTCGGCACCGCCTTGGCGACGCATCCGTTGGTGCGCAAGGTGAGCTTCACCGGATCGACGGCGACCGGCCGGGCGGTGGCCGCACAGGCCGCCGACGGGATCAAGCCGGTGCTGCTGGAACTGGGCGGGAACGACGCCGGGATCGTCCTCGACGACGCGGACCCGGCCGCACTGGCCGAGCAGGTGTTCTGGGACAGTTTCGCGAACAACGGCCAGGCCTGTGTGCTGGTCAAGCGGCTCTACGTCCCGCGGTCGCGGGCCGCGGAATGGGTCGAAGCGCTGGCCGCGCGGGCGGATTCGGTGGTTGTCGGGGACGGGATGGTCCGCGGCACGCAGCTCGGCCCGGTGAGCACCCCGGCGCAGCACGAGCGGATCGCCGCGCTGGTCGCCGCGGCGCTGCGGGACGGCGCGAAGAGCGCCGCGGGCGGGAAACCCGGCGAAGGCCCGGGCCTGTTCTACCCGCCGACGATCCTGGCCGGCGTCACCGACGGCATGGCGGTGGCGGCGGAGGAACAGTTCGGCCCGGCGCTGCCGGTGCTGGCCTACGACACCGAGGACGAGGCGCTGGCGCGCGCCAACGACAGCAGCTTCGGCCTCGGCGGCTCGGTCTGGTCGGCCGACCCGGAGCGGGCGTGGCGGCTGGCCGGCCGGCTCGAATGCGGCACCGCGTGGGTCAACGCGCACGCGGACTTCGCGCCGGACCAGCCCTTCGGCGGGCTCAAGCACAGCGGGATCGGGGTGGAGAACGGGACAGCGGGCCTGCACGAGTACACCGCCGCGCAGGTCCGGTGCCGTCCGGCGGATCAGGTCAGTCCGCTGTAGAACATCGCGCCGATCACCGCGTGGTCGTCCTGCGGCAGCCGCGCGTGCGGCGTGGCCCGGCCGACCAGCGCGAGGCACTCCCGCGGCTGGTACACGAAATCCTTGCCGCCGCGGGGGAACTGCCCCTCGGCGACCACCCACTGCCCGAGCGAGCTCGCGGTGTCGCTCGCCTGGTCCAGATAGGACCGCATCGGGCCGGCCTCGCCCTCCACGGTGAACAGCAGCGACACCTCGCAGGTCGGCATGTCGGTGTGCACGCCGAGGAAATCGCCCTTGCGGTAGCGCAGGTAGGTGCAGCGGGTCGGGTACATCGCGCGGCCCATCCGCCTGCTCACGTCCGCCACCAGCACCGGGTCCTCGTGGATCCGCACGAGCGTGGGGCCCGCGCCGAGGTAGGTGTTGCTGGACTTGCTGGTGAGCGCGTCGTGCAGGACGTCCCAGCCGGGATCCGGGCCGCCGGCGAAGGCCATTCCGGCTCCGGGGTCCAGCTCGTCGAGTTCGGCCGCGCACCGGCGCAGCGTCTCCGCCGAGACGAAATCGTCGATGTGCCACCAGAACGAGTCGTTGTCCAGTTTGGCCAGATAGGCGTCGCGGCGGCGGGTGGACTCGGCGAGCAGCCGCGCGTAGTCCTCGTCGTCGCGTTCCCCCGGCGCGCGGACCACCCGGCCCTGCAACGCCTTCGTCACGAGCGGGCCCTGCGGGAACATCGCGTCGTAGCCGTCGGTGAGCGGGGCGATCCCGGCGCTTTCGAAGTCCATCGCGGACACCGCGGGCCCGCCGCCGGACACGATCAGCTTTTCGAAGAGGCCGATCGAGGCGGGCGGGTCGTCGGCGGCCCCGAGATGGCGGCGGATGCGCCACCGCCGCCATTCGAGCTCGACCTCGTTGACCCGGAACCGCGGCCACCGGTACTTGCCGCCGGCGTCGTACAGGAGTGCGCGGACCGGGCCGGCGTCGATCTGCTGGTTGAGTGCGGCCGACATGGCCACAGCTTCGGGAGAAAAGGTCGGCATGCCCCCAGTTTCCCGCTATGGCAACGAAAAGTCAGCAGCGTGCGACGTCAGGAACCGAGCAGCGCGACGACGTCGGCGGCGCAGCCCCACGAGTACATGACGCCGCTGCCGCCGTGGCCGTAGTTGTGCACCACCACCGAGCCGCCGTCGCGGTCGGCTTCCAGCCGGACCTCGTCGCGGCCGGGCCGGAACCCGACGCTCGCCTCCAGCAGCTCCGCGCCGGCCAGCCGCGGCTCCACCCGCACGCAGCGCTCCAGGATCGCGGCCACCTCGGCGCCGGAGGGCTCGGGGTCGGTCCCGCCGGTCTGCACGCCCCCGAGCACGACGTGGTCCCCGTGCGGCAGGTAGGTGGCCCACTCCGGGTTGATCGGGGCCTCGAGGAAGAAGGTTTCGAGCCCGGGGTCGGCGACGACCACCTTGATCCCGCGCACCGGCTCCACCCGGTCGTCGGCGGCCAGTTCGCGCGCGGCCAGCCCGGTGCAGTTGACCACCGCCGGGCACTCGGCGCTCGCCTCGGCGAGCGAGGCCGCCGGGCGCACCTCGAGGGTCCCGCCGCCCGCCTCGAACTCCGACCGCAGGTGCCGCAGGTACTTCGGGGTGTCGACGATCGGCAGCGTGACCCAGAACCCGGTGCCGTAGCCCTCGGGCAGTTCGGCGGGCTCGCACAGCCGGAACCCCTCGGTCTGGTCGGCGCCGGGCGGGATCGCGCCCGCCGGACGGGCGGCCAGCCTGCCCTCGAGCACGCGCACGCCGGGCGGCGCGGCGCGGAGCCTGCGCAGGGTCTCTCGCTGCCAGCGGTGCCCGGGCGAGCCGGGCGGGTCGAGGTTGGGCCCGACCATCGCCGCGGCCTTCGCGGAGGTGGTCTCCTCCGGCGGCGCCGCGGTCCGGATCCGCACCCGGCTCCCGGCTTCCTGCAGGGCCAGCGCGGTGGTCAGGCCGATGATCCCCGAGCCGAGCACCAGCGCGTCGGGCGCTGCGGTCATGTCAACCTCCCTGGAGCCGACCGGCTCCTTCCCGCGGGAGGTTCCCGTCGGCGAATCGTCGCCACAGTTCGCGGCGCCGCGGCTTCCCGCTGGTCGTGCGCGGGATCGTGCCCGTCGCCGCGGACAGCATGATCAGCTCGGCGCCCTCGGCCAACCTTGCCAGGTCGGTGCGGGCCAGGTCGAGCAGCGCGGGGTCGGCGTGTTCCGCGACGACCACCGCCACCTGCGCCCCGTCGACCACTCCCAGCAGCACCGCCTGCTGCCGCCGCGGCAGTCCGTGCGCTTCGAGCGCCGCTTCGAGGTCTTCGGCGAACACCGGTTTCCCGCGCACTTTCATGCTGTCGCCCATCCGGCCCAGCACATAGAGCTGTCCGCCGCTCAGGAAGCCAGCGTCCCCGGTGCGGACCGCGCCGCGGCCGAACCGGGTCGTTTGCGCGACCGCTCCGGCGTGGTAGCCGTCCGCGACCGAGGGCCCGGCCACCGCGATCTCGCCGACGCGGTCCTCCGGCAGCGGATCGCCGCCGCTGTCGAGCACCGTCACCGAAACCCCGGCGAGCGGGCGGCCGCAGCCCACGAGCGTGGCCGCTTCGCCCCCGGCGGCCTGCCCCGGCCCGGCCGGGGCGATCGACCGGGTGGTCCACCGTTCGTCGAGCCGGGAACCGGTGACCGCGAGCGTCGCCTCGGCGAGGCCGTAGGCGGGCAGCAGCGATTCCGGGGCGAATCCGTACGGCGCGAGCAGGTCGGCGAAGGCGCGGAGCGTCGGCTCGGCCACCCGCTCGGCGCCGACGATGACCGCGCGCCACTCGGAGAAATCGCAGCCGGACAGTTCGGCGGGCCGGACCCGGCGCAGGATGTGTTCGAGGCCGAACGTGGGCATCGCGGTCAGCCGCGCGCCGGATTCGCCGAAGCAGCGCAGGTAGCGCGAAGGCCGCCGGAGGAACTGCTGGGGCGAGCACAGCCACAGGTCGGTCTGGTGGGTCACCGGCGTGAGCAGGCAGCCGATCAGGCCCATGTCGTGGTGCATCGGCAGCCAGGACGCGGTCGGGTCGTCCGGCCCCATCGCCAGCCACTCCCGGATCGCGCGCACGTTCGCGGTGAGCGCGGGGAACGGGACGCGGACGCCGCGCGGGCTGCCGCTGGACCCGGAGGTGAACTGCAGCATCGCGAGGTCGGCGGCGGGGACCGGCGGCACCGGCCCGCCGCCGGGCGCCTCTTCGAGCAGCACCGGTTCCGGGCCGACCGCCTGGCGCACGGTCTCGGCGAATCCCGGTGCGGTGCAGACGAATCGCGGCCGGGCCGTCCCGGTCAGCGAGGCCAGCAGCGTTCGCCACTGCGCGAGATCCTGGCCGAACAGCGGCGGGCTGGCGGGGGCGGGCACCGCGCCGGCCAGCATCGCACCGAAATACCCGGTGAGGAAACCGGGTCCGGTCGGTTCGACCACCAGCACCACGTCGCCCCGCGCCGCGCCGCGCTCCAGCAGTTCGGCGGCGCGCGCGTGCGCGCCGGCGGCCAGCCGCGGGTAGTCCCAGCGGCTCCACTCTTGCTCGTCCCCGGCGAACCGGATCCCGGTGTCCGGCCGCGGTTCCCACAGCCACCGCAGGAGCGCGAGCCGGTCGGTTCTCGGTGCGTCCATGCGGCAATCGTCGCGCACGGGCGTCCCGCGCGTCTCGCGTGCAACCGGGCCGCCCGACGTTGCGGGTGCCGCGACCGGTCCGGCACCGTTCCCTGCGCGCGTCCCGCGCTCGCCGCGGGCGCCCGGCGGGTGTCCGACTGGGGGATTTCCCCACTTGCACGTACCGCCGGCAGTCCTTCAGGGAGGTAGTCAAGTGTCGCGATCGGACGTCGTCTGCGGGCTCAAGCTCACCCATGACGGTGCGGTGGCGGTGATCGGCGGCACCCGGCTGGTGGCTTCGGTCGAGGCGGAGAAGATCGGCAACCGGCCGCGGCATTCGGCGCTCGACGACGCCGCGGAGATCGTGCGGGAGCTCGCCCGCAACGGCTTCGGCCCGGACGCGATCGACCGGGTCGCGGTCGACGGCTGGGCGGCCGAACAGGACGGTCCGCCCGCGGTCGGGTTCACCGTGCTCGACGGGCGGCGGATCGCCCTTCCGGTCGCCGGCTACGCGGACGAACCCGGCCCGCCCGCGCCGCCCGCGGCGTTCTCCGGGACGCGCCCGGTGCTGGGCGAGCGGGGGCCGCGCGGCTACGCCGGCTACACGCACGCCACCGGCCACCTGCTGTCCGGGTACTGCACCAGCCCGTTCGCCAAGGAAGGCCGCGCGGCGCTCGGCATCGTCTGGGACGGCGGGATGCCGCCGTTTCTGTACCTGGTCGACCCGCGCGAGCCGGCGATCACCCCGATCGGGGCGCTCACCGGCGTTTCCGGTGCGCTGTACCCGGTTTTCGCCTCGCACTTCGCGCCGTTCCGGGTGGACCGGCGGACCGCGGACCCGGACCGCCGGTTCGGGATGGAAGCGCTGTTCCCGGTGTCGGGCAAAGCGATGGCGTACGCCTCGCTCGGCAAGCCGATCGAGGCGGCGGTCGACCGGTTCGAAGAGGTCACCGCCGCGACCGCGCCCGCGACCACCCCGATGCGGTGCTACCAGTGGAGCGCGCGGGCCCTGCGCCGGGTGCGCCCGCTCGGGCTGTCCGACGCGGAACTGCTCGCCTCGTTCCAGGAAGCGCTCTACCGCGGGCTCGAACGGGGCCTGCGCGAGGTTTTCGCCGCTCGGCCGGAGCTGGCCGGGCTGCCGCTGTGCGTGTCCGGCGGCTGCGGGCTGAACATCAAATGGAACGCGCGGCTGCGCGGCAGCGGCCTGTTCCCGGACGTGTGGGTGCCGCCGTTCCCCAACGACGCCGGGTCCGCGATCGGGGCCGCCTGCGCCGAAATGGCGCGGACCACCGGGAAATTCGCGCTGGAGTGGACGGAGTTCGCCGGACCGCCGGTGCGCTGGGACGGGGAGGTGCCCGAGGGCTGGTCGGCGCAGCCGTGCGACGTCGCCGGCTTGGCCGCGCTGCTGGCGCGCACCGGGGAGCCGGTCGTGGTGGTCACCGGCCGCGCCGAGCTGGGTCCGCGGGCGCTGGGCAGGCGCAGCATCATCGCGCCGGCGACCGACCCGGCGATGCGGGACCGGCTCAACGAGATCAAGGGCCGGGAGTCCTACCGCCCGGTGGCCCCGATCTGCCTCGAGCACTGCGCGCCGGAAGTGTTCGATCCCGGCACCAGGGACCCGTACATGGTGTTCGACCACACGATCCGGCCGGGCTGGCAGGACCGGGTCCCGGCGATCGTGCACGTCGACGGCAGCGCCCGGCTGCAGACCGTCGGACCGGACAACCAGCCCGCGCACGAACTGCTGTCCTGCTACGAGCGGCTGACCGGGATCCCGGTGCTGTGCAACACCAGCGCGAACTTCTCCGGCCGCGGTTTCTTCCCCGACCCGGGCTCGGCGATGAGCTGGGGCGGCGTCTCCTCCGTGTGGTCGGAAGGCACGCTCTACCGCCGGGACGGGCGGCAGTGAACGGCGAGCTGGCCCCGCTGAGCGCGGCGGGGGAGAAGCTGGCCGGGCTCGCCCACCGGCACGCCGCGGAGTTCGAGCCCGCGGCCGCCCGGCACGACGTGGAAAACTCCTTCGTCGCCGAGAACGTCGAAGCCATGCGGGCGAGCCGGTTCCTGGCCGGCACGGTGCCCGAGAGCTTCGGCGGCCTCGGCGTGCGGTCGCTGCACGACCTCGCGGTCGCGGTGTCGCGGTTGGCGCGCGGCTGCCCGGCCACCGCACTGTCGGCGAACATGCATCTCGGAGCCGCGCTGCTGCTCGCCCGCAGCGCGGACGCGGCCGGCCTCGACCCGGCGCACCAGCGCGGCCTGCGCGGTCTGCTCATGCTGCTCGGCCGGTGCCGGCTGGTGCTTTCGCACGCGGGCACCGAGCCGGGCGCGAGCCTGTTCGCCCCGGCGACCGAGGCGGTACCCGGCCCGGACGGCTACCGGGTGACCGGACGGAAGTCCTTCGCCACCAACGCCGAAGTCGCCGACGTGTTCACGGTTTTCCTGCGTGTGCCCGGCGCCGACGGCGAACCGCGCGCGGGCACCGCGATGATCCGCCGGGACACGCCGGGACTGCGTGTCGAACGCACCTGGGACGCACTGGGCATGCGCGGCACCGGAAGCCACGACGTCGTGTTCGACGGCTGCCCCGTCCCGGCGGACGCGGTGCGGGTGCGCGGCCGGCTCGGGGTCGCCTCGGCCGAGGAATGGATCGGCGTCCTCGCGGTGAACTACCCGATGCTGGGCGCGTATCTCGGGATCGCCGAAGCCGCGGCCGAACGGGCACGGCAGACGGTGCGCGCCAGGGCGCGGCCGGGTTCGGCCGAGCAGCTGGCCGAACTGCGGCTGCTGCTGACCGGGGCCCGCTCCGCGCTGTCGCGCACCGGGCAGCTGCTGGACGAGCACCTCGCCGGGCCGCTCGGGGACGGCGAAGCCGAGCAGCTGATGGCGGAGTTCCAGTGCGCCAAGCTGATCCTCAACCGGGCCGCGGTGGACGCGGCGGACCTCGCCATGGCGGTGGTCGGCGGCCGCTCCTACCGGTCCGGCGACCCGCTTTCCCGGCTCTACCGCGACGCCCGCGCGGGCGGGTTCATGCAGCCGTTCTCGCCGGGCGAGGCGCGCGCCTTCATCGGCGCGGCCGCGCTGGCCGATCCGGGCGAAAAGTGTTGATGCACAGAGGTTTTCGCTGACGCCGGAGGTTCGTAGGATCGCCGTGTGACGACGCGAACCGAAGCGGAGGTCCGCAGCCAGATCCGGGAGATCGTCCTCGAACTGGCTCCGGGCTCGCCGGAAGAGACATCCACCGACCCGATGCTGGTCGAAGAGCTCGAGTACCACTCGCTGGCGCTGCTCGAGCTCGCCTTCGCCCTGGAGGACGAATTCGACCTGCCGCCCATCGACGAGGCCAGCGTGCAGACGATCAAGACGGCGCGGGACATCGAGGACTACGTGCTGAGCCAGCTCGGCAAAGCCGGGTCCGGGGTTCCCGCCGAGCCCGCGCCGGCGGAGTGAGCCCGCGATGGCCGGGCAGGAGATCGTCTGCGGCCTGAAGGCCACCCACGACGGAGCGCTCGCCGTGTTCGAGGGCGACCGCCTGGTGTTCTCGGCCGAGGCCGAGAAACTGGAGAACCGGGCCCGGCACTCGCGGCTGGCGGAGATGTCCGACGTGGTCGCGCTGCTGGCCGCGCACGGGCTCGAAGCGGGCGATCTCGACCGGGTGGCGGTCGACGGCTGGGTGCAGTCGGGCGACGGCCGCAACGCCGTGGAGGTGCTGCACAACGGGCCGCATCTGCTCGACGTCGCCGGATACAGCGTGCTCGGCTCCCCGGAACAGCCGCTGGACGCACTGGTGCGCACCGCGGGCAGCGGGCTGCCGATCGGGGAGAAGACCTTCGAGTACTCCAGCTACCCCCACGCCACCGGGCACGCGCTGGCGAGCTACTGCACCAGCCCGTTCGCGAAGACCGGCGAGCCCGCGCTGGTGCTGGTGTGGGACGGCGGGATGCCCGCCACCGTCTTCCGGTTCGATCCGGATTCGGCGTCGCTGCACTCGTACGGCGCGGTGCTGCCGGTCGCTGGCTCGCTGTACCCGATCTTCGCGTCGTTGTTCGACCCCTTCAAGGTTTCCGGGAAACAGCGCCGGGACAAGGGGGACTTCGGCGATTTCGCCCAGTTGGAGGCGCTGCTGCCGGTTTCCGGCAAGGCGATGGCCTACGCGGCGCTGGCCGAGCCGGACGAGCGCGCGGTCGAGCTGATGATCGAGCACACCGCGAAGGCCGGGCAGATCGGGGTCGCCGGCGCGTTCGTCTGGAGCCACCGGGTGCGCGCGGCGCTGGCCCCGCTCGGCTTGCCGGACGCGGCGGTGCTCGCTTCGTTCCAGGAACACCTTTTCCGGCTGCTGCTGCGCGGGTTGCGCGACGGCCCGGTCGCGCGGATGGTCGCCGACGGCCTGCCGCTGTGCCTGTCCGGCGGCTGCGCGCTGAACATCAAATGGAACGCGCAGCTGCGGGAGAGCGGCGTCTTCTCCGCGGTGTGGGTGCCGCCGTTTCCCAACGACGCGGGTTCGGCCATCGGCACCGCGTGCGCGGAACTGGTGCGCACCACCGGGAATCCGGCCGTGCAGTGGTCGGTGTTCTCCGGTCCGGACGCCGGTCCGGTGCCGGGACCCGAACCGGGATGGCGGGAGCGCGAGTGCCCGATCGAGGACGTCGCCCGGCTGCTGCACGAGGTCGGCGAGCCGGTGGTGCTCGTCAGCGGACGTGCCGAGCTCGGCCCCCGCGCGCTCGGCCACCGCAGCGTCGTGGCCCCCGCCGCGCCCGCGGCGGTGCGCGACCGGCTCAACGAGATCAAGCTGCGGGAGTCCTACCGGCCGGTCGCGCCGATCTGCCTCGAAGCGCACGCGCCGGAGATCTTCGAGCCGGGCGTGCCCGATCCGTACATGCTGTTCGAGCACCAGGTCCGGGCGCAGTGGCGCGAGCGGGTGGCCGCGGTGGTGCACTCGGACAACAGCGCGCGGCTGCAGACGGTCTCGCCGGAACACCCGCTGCTGCACCGGCTGCTCACCGCCTATCACGCGCTGAGCGGGGTTCCGGTGCTGTGCAACACCAGCGCCAACCATCCCGGGAGCGGCTTCTTTCCCGACGCCGCTTCGGCGATGCGCTGGGGCGGGACCCGGTACGTGTGGTGCCGCGACCGGCTCTACCACCGGCCGGACGCGCCGGTGCCGGACGCGCCGTGACCGGCCCGCCGCGCCGGGCGCAGATCTCGCAGCGGCTGGAGATGCTGCCCCCGATCGCGTTGCGGGTGGCCGCGACACTCGGGCTCGCCGACCTGATGGAATCCGGACTGTCCGATGCGGAGGAACTGGCCGCCGCGGCGGGCTGCGACGCGGACGCGCTCGGCCGCCTGCTGCGCTACCTGGCGCAGCTGAACGTGTGCCGGGCCGAGGACGGCGGCTACCGGGTGACGCCTGCGGGGCGGCTGCTGCGCAAGGACCATCCGGCCGGGCTGGCCGGATGGCTCGACCTCGACGCGGCGGGCGGGCGGATGGACCTCGCGCTGACCGGGCTGCTGCACGCGGTGCGCACCGGGGAACCGGGCTACGACGCGGTGTTCGGCCGCTCGTTCTGGGCGGATCTCGGCGCGGACGAGAACCTGTCGGACTCGTTCGACCGGTTGATGGCGGGCAAAGCCGCCGCGGTGGCCGCCGAGCTCGCCGCGCACGCGGACTTCTCCGGCGGCGGCGAGGTGGTCGACGTCGGCGGGGGCAGCGGGCAGACGCTGGCGGCGATCCTGCGGGCCCATCCGGACCTGCGGGGCTGCCTGTTCGACCGGCCCGCTCCGGTGCGCGCCGCCCGGCGGGCGCTCGAAGCGGCCGGGGTCGCGGCGCGGTGCCGGCTGGTCGAGGGCAGCTTCCTCGACGGCGTTCCGGCGGGCGGCGGGGTGTACCTGCTGGTGGACATCCTGCACGACTGGGACGACCGGACCGCGGAACGGATTCTGCGCGCTTGCGCGGCCGCGGCCGGTCCGGGCGCGCGGATTCTTGTTGTCGAACGCATTCCGGACGAGGACATGGGCGGCGACGGCGCGGCCGCGGATCTGAAGATGCTGGTGCTGTTCGCCGGGCGGCAGCGGAACGCTTCGCGGCTGCGGGAACTCGTTGCGGCAGCGGGGATTTCGCCCGGACCCGTGCAACTGCTTCCGTCCGGATTCTCGGTTTTCGAGGGTAGAGTCGAAGCAGCGGCGATCGCCGGCTGAATTCCGCAGAAAACACTTGTCGCGAAGAATTCCGGGGAATGTGAGTGCGCAATGGGTCGAATGCTGGTCACCGGGGCGTCCCGGGGCATCGGGCGCGCGATCGCGGTGCACCTGGCCGGGCAGGGGCACGACATCGCGGGGTGCTTCCGCACCGGGAGCGAGGAAGCCGCCGCCGTCGAGGCCGAGGTGACCCGGCGCGGCCGGCGGGCGTTCTTCGAACCGTGCGACGTCGCCGACGCGGACGCGGCGGACGCGTTCTTCGCCGCGGCGGAGGAAAAACTCGGGCCGATCGACGCGCTCGTGACGAACGCGGGGATCACCCGGGACGCGATGAGCGCGCTGATGTCCCCGGCGGACTTCGCCGAGGTCGTCGCCGTGAACCTCACCGGGGCCTGGAACTTCTGCCGGGCGATGGCGTTCCGGATCGTCAAGCGGCGCGGCGGCGCGATCGTGGCGATCTCGTCCGCGGCGGGCGTGTACGGCCACGCGGGCCAGTCGAACTACGCTGCGGCGAAGGCCGGGATCATCGGCATGACCAAGTCGATCGCCAAGGAGATCGCCCCCTACGGCGGCCGGGCGAACGTGGTGGCCCCCGGATTCATCGAAACGGACATGACCGCCGTGCTCGGTCCGCGATCGCGGGAGCAGGCGAAGCAGGCGATTCCGTTGCGGCGCTTCGGTTCCCCCGGCGACGTCGCCCCGCTGGTGTCCTTCCTGCTCTCGGCGGAGGCCGGCTACATCACCGGCGGGGTGTTCCCGGTCGACGGGGGGATGGTGCTGTGAGCGAGCAGGTCGCCGCGGCGGGCCCGGCGAGCGCGTGGCCGGAGCTGCGCGAGATCGCGGTAGTGCCGGGCGACCCGGTCCGGGTGACCGCGTCCGCGGTCGTGCGTCCCGCCGGGAACCCTTATCTGGAAGCGCATTTCCCGGGCCGGACGATTCTGCCCGGGGTGTTCGTCCTGGAGGCGGTGCGGCACGCGGTGCGCGCGGCGGCCGGCACCGGACCGGAACTGCTGGAACTGACTTCGGCCCGGTTCACGCGCCCGGTGCGCGAGCATGATCGGATCGAGCTGGAAGTGCTGGTCTCGCGGGAAGAATCGGGACGGCTGAAGGTGTCCGCGAGCTGCGGGCTCGCCGCGGGACCGCGCACCGCCACCGTCGAAGCGGTGTTCGGCAGGCGAGCGTGAGCGGCGGCGTGCACCTCGGCTTCGGCGAGATCAGCGCGCTGCTGCCGCACGGGCGGGCGATGGTGCTGGTGGACCGGATCTGGATCGCCGGCGACGGCCGGTCGGCGGTCGCGACGAAAGCCGTCAGCGGCACCGAATACTGCTTCCGCGAGGCGGGAGCCGGATGCGGCTACCCGGAATCGCTGGTGGTCGAGTCGTTCGGCCAGGCGGCGGCGGTGCTGTGGCTGCACGGCCGGGCGGGCGACGGGCGGCTGCCGATGTTCGCCGCCGCCCGCGACTGCGTGTTCGCCGGGCGGGTGCCGCCGGGGACCACGCTCACCCACGAACTGGAACTGGAACACGCGTCGGACGGTTCGGCGATGGTGTCGGGCCGGACGAGGGCGGGCGCGGAGCCGGTCGCGGCCTTCGGGTCGCTGATCGCCGTCGCCCGCGAAGCGCCCGGAACGGACGCGGCGGACGGCCCGCCAGTGCGGGAAGAAAGGTGAGGGCAGGGATGAGCACGGCGAACGAACGGCTGGAGGAACTGCGCGACGTGGTCGCGGAGGTGCTGGAGGTGGAGACCGAGGAGCTCACCGACGAGGGAGACTTCCAGGCCGACTACGAGGCGGACTCGCTGCGCGCGATCGAGATGCTCGCGCGGATCGAGAAGAAGTACCGGATCGAGATCCCGCAGAAGGAACTCGCGGAGATGCGGAACCTGAAGACGGTCTACGAGGTGACGGCCCGCCACGCCGGATGGCAGCCGGTGACCGCGTGAGGCACTGACGGCCACTGCGCGCGCACGCGCGCCGGCGGCGGGCGGGAGGCCCATGAACCGGGTATTCATCACCGGACTCGGCCCGATCTCGAGCATCGGGGTCGGTTCGGCCGCGTTCGAGAGCGGCCTGCGGGCCGGGCACAGCGGCATTTCGCCGATCACGTCCTTCGACACCACGGGTTTCCCGAAGGTGCTGGCGGGCGAGGTGAAGGCGTTCCGCCCGGAGACGGTGCTGCGCCGGCTCGACGTCAAGGCGTGGGGCCGCAGCAGCGTGTTCGCCGCCGCCGGTGCGCGGCTGGCGGTGCGCGACGCGGGCTTCTCGACCGACCAGGCGCGGCCGCACCGGGTGGCCGTCGTCGTCGGCACCACCAGCGGCGAGGCCAAGATCACCGAGGAGTTCGGCCGGGCGCTGGCCGAGGGCGGGTTCCCGGCGGTGCCGCCGGAGGTGTTCGAGCAGTTGCCCGCCGACCGGCTCGCCGCGGCGGCGAGCGAGGAACTGGCGGTCACCGGCGAATCGATCACCTTGGCGACCGCGTGTTCGGCGAGCAACTACGCGCTCGGCTACGCCTACGACCTGATCCGCCAAGGCGAAGCCGACGTCGTGGTCAGCGGCGGCGCGGACTCGGTGTGCCGGTGGGCGCACGCGGGTTTCCTGCGGCTCGGCGCGGTCGCCGACGAGGCGTGCGCGCCGTTCGACCGGGACCGGTCGGGCATGGTCACCGCGGAGGGCGGCGCGATGCTGGTGCTGGAGAGCGAGGACTTCGTCCGGGCCCGCGGCGCCTCGCCGTACGCGGAGGTGCTCGGCTACGCGACCAATTGCGACGCCACGCACATGGTGGCGCCGGACGCCGCGTCGATCGCGAGATGCATGCGGCTGGCGCACGCCAACGCCGGCGTCCGGCCCGACGACGTGGACTACGTGTGCGCGCACGGCACCGGAACTCTGGCGAACGACGCGACCGAAGCGGCGGCACTGTATGAAACGTTCGGCGGCGCGGTGCCGCCGGTGAGTTCGATCAAATCGATGCTCGGGCACGCCATGGGCGCCGCGAGCGGCTTCGGCGCGATCGCGTCGGCGCTGGCGCTGTCGCGGGGATTCCTGCCGCCGACGGCGAACTGGCGGAGCCGGGATCCGGAGATGGCGTGGCTCGATCCGGTGCCCAACAAGGCGCGCGCCGCGGACGTGCAAGTGGCGCAGAACAACGGTTTCGCCTTCGGCGGGAACAACGCGATCGTGATGCTGGGGGCGGTCTGATGGGGGTGCTGGCGATCACCGGGTTCGGCGTGGTGAGCCCCGCCGGGGCGAGCGCGGCCGAACTGGCGGGAGCGGTCGCGGCGGGCCGCTCCACCGCCCGCGCGGTGGAGTGGCCGGAGGTCACGCTGCCCACCGGGACCGCGCACCATCTTCCGGAGTTCAGCGCGCGGGCCGAGCTTGGCCGGCGCGGGACCGGGTTCTTCGACCGGCGCACCGGGCTGGCCGTGGTCGCCTGCGGCCGCGCGATCGAGGACGCCGGCCTGGACATCGGCGAGGACGGCCACCGGACCGGGCTGGTGCTGGGCACCACGGTCGGCAGCGCGCAGGCGGCGGTCGACTACGCGGCGGAGACCTTCACCGAGGATCCGCCTTACCTGGTCAATCCGGCGCTGTTCCCCAACACCGTGCTGAACGGCGCGGCCGGGCAGGCGGCGATCCGCTTCGGATTGCGCGGGGTCAACGCGACGGTCGCGGGCGGGCCGGTCGCGCTGCTGTCCTCGCTTCGCTACAGCGCCAACGCTTTCCGCACCGGCCAGGCCGACGTCCTGCTGGCCGGTGCGGTCGAAGAATTCACTCCGCACGCGGCGTGGCTGTGGGCCGGGCTGGGCGGAGCCGGCGCGCCCGGCGAAGGCGCCGCGGTGTTCGTGCTGCGTCCCCCCGAAGGGCTTGAGCACCGCCCGGACGCGGAGATCCTGGCGACTGCGGCCGGGTTCTGCCCGAGCGGGGAGGACCAGGTGTACGCGCTGGCCGACTGCGCGCGGCGCGCACTGGAGCAGGCTCGCGTCGGAGCGGAGACCGTCCGGACGGTGGCCTCGGCCTCCGGAGCGGACGAGGTGGCCGCCTGGCGGGCACGGAACGAGCTGGAGGGGCTGCTCGGGGTCGAGGGCGCGCACCATCTGGCCGCGGTCGAGCTGGCCGGGAACTCCCCGGCCGCGACGCCCGCGGTCGAGCTGGCGCTGATCCTCGCCCGGCACCGGGCCGAGCCCGCACGCGACGGCGAGATCGCGCTGCTGGTGGCGAGCAGCCCGGCCGGTGCGGTCGCGGCCGCCGTGGTGAGGGGGTGGAGCCGTGGCGACGATCGCGGCTAGCGCGGTGCGCAGCTGCCTCGGCGACGGCCCGGCCACGTTCGCCGCGCTGCTGGCCGGTCGCGGCGGAGCCGCCCCGCTGCGGTACGTCGACGCGGCTCTGGTCAACGTCGGCGCCGCGTACGAAATCGACGAGGAGACTTCGCACCGGAGAGCGGGCACCTGGCTGGCCGGCTGTGTCCGGGAAGCCTTGCGCCAGGCCGATCCCCAGGTGCCGCGGGCTTCGATCCCGGTGCTGGCGGGCACCGGGCTGCGCGAGCTGGGCGCGGCCGAGAAGTGGTCGGCGGGCGCGGTCGAGATGACCGTCGAGGACCTGCATTTCACCGGTGTGCTGCGCGAAACCGACGACCGGCTCGGGCCGGTGGTGACGGTGTGCAACGCCTGCTCGGCGACGGGGCACCTGCTCGCGCTGGCGCAGGACCTGGTCGACAGCGGAGCCGCGCCCGCGGCGGTGGTGGCCGGGGCGGACTCGCTCACCGTGTCGATGCTGGCGATGATCGGGCGGGTCGCGCCGGACCGCACCGAGCGGATCCGCCCGTTCGACGCCGACCGCACCGGTGTGCTGCTCGGCGAGGGCGCGGCCGCCGCGGTCGTGGTGCCCGACGGCGCGGCGGCGGCCCCGCTGGGCCGGTTGCTGGCCACGGGGATGTCCTGCGACGCCGCGCACGAAACCGCGCCCGAGGCCGAGGGCATCGCACGGGCGATGCGCGAGGCGCTGGACCGTTCCGGCCGCAGGGGCGAGGAAGTGGACCTCGTGCTCGCGCACGGGACCGGCACGGAGCTGAACGACCGCGTGGAGGCGCGGGTGCTGCGCGAGCACCTCGGCGAGAACGGCCCGCTGGTGACCGCGATCAAGGGTGCGACCGGGCACACGTCGGGCGCGTCCGCGCTGATGAGCCTTGACGTGGCGCTGCGCTGCCTGGCCACCGGCTGGGTGCCGCCGGTCGCCGGGCTCGACCGCCCGGCCGCGGACTGCGGCGGGGTGCGGCTGGTGCGGTCCGGGCCGGTGCGGGCCCGGCCGCGGCTGGCGCAGGTGGACGCGTTCGGGTTCGGCGGGGTCAACGCCGTGACGCTGGTCGGGGCGGCCTGATGCGGCCGGTCGCGATCCGCGCGTGGAGCGCGCACCTGCCCGGGCGGTCCGGGCCGCTGCCCGGCGGATGGTCGCCGGGCCCGGCATGCCCGCCGGAGCGGGCGGCGGACCTGCTGGGGCGCAAGGGATTGCTGTACAAGCAGCCGGCCGAGCGGCTCGGCCTGTGCGCGGTGCACCGGGCGCTGGGCCTGGCCCCGGTGACCGGGCGCTGGACGCCGCCGGAGCCGGATCCGCGCACCGCGGTGGTCGCGAGTTCCAACCTGGGCAGCCTGGAGACGGTCTGCGCGGTGGCGCGCGCCGCCGGTGCCGGGTCGCTGTCCGAGGTGAGCCCGCTGGACGCGCCGAACGTGTCGAGCAACGTCCTGGCCTCGACGGTGGCGATCCGGTTCGGCTTCGGCGGCCCGAACCTCATGGTGTGCTCGGGACATCCGGCCGGACTGGACGCGGTGCGCCTCGCGCAGCTGCTGCTGGCGGCGGGCCGGGCGGACCGGGTCGTGGTGGTGGGCGCAGAGCCCGCCGACGAGACCGCGGCGGCGCTGGCCGGGCAGGACCTGCGGGCGGGCGCGGCTTGCGTCGTGCTCGAACCGGCCGCCGAGGACAGCGCGCTGGTGCTGCACCCGGTGCACGACCACGCCGATCCGGAGTCGTGCGAGCCGGCCCGGCCGGTCCGGTTGGGACAGTTCTACGGCGCCGCGGGCGTGCTGGCGGTGGCCGCCGCCGCGGCGGAGAACCGGACCGCACGGGTGGTCGCGGGCAGCGACGCCGACGGTTGGCGTTGCGCGGTGGTCGAAACCAAGGGGGAGCGGTGAAACCCGACGCACCCAAGGTGCATCCGTTGAACGAGGGCACCGGCCCGGTGCTGGTTTTCGCGCACGGGCTGGAGGACCACTGGCGCACCTGGAGCGCGGTGGCCGCGAGGCTGCCGCACTGGCGGGTGCTCTCGATCGATCTCCCGTGGCGCGCGGGCAACGACTACCGGTGGCGGTTCGCCGGATCGCCCTCGGACTGGATCGCCGCCGCGCTCGACACCGTCGACGACCCGGCCCCGGTGCTGGCCGGGCATTCCTTCGGGGCCAACGCACTTCTGGAACTGCTGTCGCGCGAGCCGGAACGGCCGTGCCCGGCCGCGGTCCTGGCCATGCCGTTCTACCGGCCGGCGGAGGCGACGGTGACGTGGCGGACGGTGGAACGGTCCCGGGAGACCTTCGAACGGCAGATCCGCGGCGGCCTGCTGACCCGGCTCGGCTCCCGCGCCGCCGGCCTGTGCGGCGAGGTGCTGGAGAAAATGCACGCCAAGACCGCCGAGCGGATCGGCCCGGTCGGGTTCCTCGCGGTGTTCGAGCAGTACGTGGCCAGCGGGCATCTGCCGCTGGCCGAGACGACGGCACCGGCCCTGGTGCTCGGCGGCGAGCAGGACATCGGCTTTTCCCTGCGGGACCTCGAAGCGCTCTCCGGGGCGCTGCCGAGGGGACGGCTGCACTGCGCACCGCACTTCGACCATTTCTGCCATCTGCACAGCGCCGCGGAGGTGGCCGCGATCGTGGACGGGTTCGTCCGCGACCGGGCCGCCGCGCCGGAACGGGAGAGAGGAAGCCGGACATGACGTCGCTGGCCGACGAGCGGACCGGGTTCGCGCTGCGGCCCCGGTACGCGAGCGCGAACATCCGCACCTGGATCGGGTTCAAGCAGTTCATGGCGATGGCCGAGGAAGCGGTGCTGTGCTGGTTCCGCGAACGCGGTCTCGGCCCGCAGGCGCTCTACCACGACCACGGGCTCGGTCTGTCCATTGTGGATTCTTCGGTGCAGCTGCCCGCGGTGCTGGAGATCGACGACGAGGTGCGCGCGCGGGTCGGACCGGCCGGGCCGGGCCGGTTCCGGGTCGTCTTCGAGGCAGCCGGGAACCGGGTGCTGCGCGGCAGGACGACCGTCGCGCTGGTGCGCGAGCAGGAGCCGGCCCGCGCCTGCCCGGACGAGCTCGCGCCGCTTGTCGGACCGGCGGCGGCCGAAAGCGACCGGCCGGCCGAACCGGACCCGGCGGCGTTCTCCTGGGACTGGACCGCCCGCTATTTCCACTGCCAGTTCTCCGACCGCGTCCAGCACGGCGCCTACGTGGCCGCGCTGGAGGAAACGGTCGACCGGTTCCTCGCCGAGCGCGGCCTCGGGGTGCCGCGGCTGCTCGCGGAGCGCGGCTGGATCCCGGTCGTGTCCCGGGCCCGGGTCCGGCTGCTCGGCGACGCGCACATGGGCGAGACCGTGCGCACGACGTTCGCGGTGACCGATTTCGTGAAGGACCGCGCGTTCGACGGCGTCATGGACTGCTGGACGCTGGGCGCGGGCCGGGCCCCGCGGCTGGTGGCGACCGCGAGCATCCTGCACGGCTACGCGGTCAGCCGGGGACCGGGGGCAGGCACGCTGGCGACCCTCGACCCGGACACGCTCGCCGCGCTGGCCCCGGGAGCGCCGCGATGACCCGCCGCCGGACGCCGCGGGTGCACTTCTCGTTCCGCAGCCCGTTCAGCTGGATGGCGCTGAGCGAGCTGTACCGCAGGATGCCGGACGCGGACGAGGTGCTGGAGTTCGTCCCGTTCTGGGACCCCGACGAGCAGACCGCCGCGGCCCTCGCGGACCGGGGCGCGGAGATCCCCTATACCCCGATGAGCAAGGCGAAACACCTCTACATCCTGCAGGACACTCGCCGGCAGGCCGCGCGGCTCGGGCTGTCGATGACCTGGCCGGTGGACGACGACCCGTGGTGGGAGCTGCCGCATCTCGCGTGGCTGCGGGCCCGGCGGCTCGGCGTGGCGCGCCGGTTCTACGAGGCGGTCGTCGAGGCGCGCTGGGAGCACGGGCGCGACGTGTGCGAGCGCCCGGTGCTGCGGGAGGCGGCCGCGGCGGCCGGGCTCGATCCGGAACCGCTGCTGTCCGCGCCGGAGTCGGCGGACATCCGCCGCGAGAGCGTCGACTGCCTGGAGCGGGCGTTCGAGG
The DNA here is from genome assembly GCF_900115345.1 of Amycolatopsis rubida. Classification (GTDB taxonomy): domain Bacteria; phylum Actinomycetota; class Actinomycetes; order Mycobacteriales; family Pseudonocardiaceae; genus Amycolatopsis; species Amycolatopsis rubida. The sequence continues at coordinate 357,369 of NZ_FOWC01000006.1, forward strand.
ACGACATCTTCGGCATCCCGTACTTCCGGGTGGGCCGGCACCGGTTCTGGGGCCTCGACCGGCTCGACGGGTTCCTCGCCGAGCTGGCCGTGCCCGGACCGCCCGCGCCGCCGGAGCCGGCGGTGCCGGTCGGCGCCTACGACACCGACACCGCGGGAGGCTGCGGATGAGCACTCCCGGCCAGGTGTCCGGAGCCCCGGCGGTCTTCGACCCGTTCGACCCGGCGCTGATCGAAGACCCGTACCCGGTGTTCGCCCGGCTGCGCGAGGAGGCGCCGGTGCTGCACCTGCCGGACTACGACGTGTGGGCGGTGACGCGGTACGCGGACGTGCTGCGGGTCGTGCGCGATCCGGTCTCCTTCTCGTCCAAGATCGGGATGAGCCCGGAGTTCGCCGCGCGCGGCGGCGCCTCGACCGGCGTCGGCTACCGGATCGGCGCGCCGAAGGTGCGCGTGCTGATCGCCACCGACCCGCCCGAGCACCAGGTGTTCCGGCACGCCGTCGCGGCCGCGTTCACCCCCGCGTCGGTGCGGTCGCTGGCGGCCAAGGTGCGGGAGTTCGCGCGGCAGCGGGCGGAGGCGCTCGTGCGGGCGGGCACCGGCGATTTCTTCGGCCTGGTCGCCGAACCGCTGCCGGTGCTGGTGCTCGCCGAACTGCTCGGCGTGCCGGAGGAGATGCACGAGGAGTTCCGGCACTGGTCGCGGGTCATCACCGGCGACCTGGACCAGGTCGGCCGCACCGAGGAGCACCTCGGCCGGGGCATGGGCATGTTCCGCTACTTCAGCCACCAGCTGCGCCGCCGCCGCGGCGACGGGCGCACGCTGTTCGACTCGATCGCCCGCGCCGGCCGCAGCGGCGTCAGCTCGCAGGAGGTGCTGGCGTTCTGCGCGTTCCTGCTGGTCGCCGGGATCGAGACGACGACCAACCTGCTCACCAACGCGATGGCGGTGCTGCTCCGGGAACCGGAGGTCCAGCAGCGGCTGCGCGAGTGCCCGGAACTCATCGACACCGCGGTGGACGAAGCGATCCGCTACGACACCTCGGTGCAGGCGCTGTGGCGCGGCACCACCGTCGAAACGGAGCTGTCCGGCGTCCGGATCCCGGCCGGGCAGCGCATCCTCGTCGTGTTCGGCGCGGCCAACCGCGACGGCGCGAAGTTCCCCGAGCCGGACCGGTTCCTGCCCGGCCGGGGCGCGACCGATCACGTCGGTTTCGGCGCCGGGCCGCACTTCTGCCTCGGCGCGCGCCTCGCGCGGCTGGAGATCGCGGAGGCGCTGCGGGCGGTGCTCGGCGCGACCCGGTGGATCGAGCCCGCCGGGCGGGGGAAGCGCACGCGCAGCGTGGTGCTGCGGGGATTTCTGGAACAGCCGGTGCGAGCGGAGCCGAGATGACCGGAGAACGAACCGGCGCGGTGCTGGTCGACGCCGTGCGGACGCCGATCGGCCGGCGGGGCGGCGCGCTGAGCGGGCTGCGGCCCGCGGAACTGCTGCGCCAGGCTCTGCTGGCCGTGCTCGACCGCAACGGCCTGCCGCCGGGCGCGGTCGAGCAGATCATCGGCGGCTGCGTCACCCAGGTCGGCGAGCAAGGGCTCAACGTGACCCGCAACGCGTGGCTGTCCACCGGGCTCGACTACGGCGTCGCTTGCTCCACAGTGGACGTCAGCTGCGGTTCGTCGCAGCAGGCCAGCCACCTGGTGTCGGCGCTGGTCTCCAGCGGGGCGATCGAGATCGGGATCGCCTGCGGGGTCGAGTCGATGAGCCGGGTGCCCGCCGGGGCGAACATCCCCGGCGGCCGCGCCGACTACCAGACCCCCGACTACCCGTGGGACGACCCGCCCGGGCTCCAGTTCGGCGGCGCCGAGCGGATCGCGCGGCGGCAGGGGCTCTCGCGCGAGGATCTCGACGCCTACGGCGCGCTTTCCCAGCAGCGGGCGGCGAAAGCCTGGGCGGAGGGACGGTTCGACCGCGAGATCGTGCCGGTGGCCGTCGCGGGTCCCGGCGGCGCCGCGAGGATGGACCGGGACGAAGGGCTGCGCGAGACGACGCGGGAAAGCCTGGCCGCGCTGCGTCCGACGGTGCGCGGGGGCAGGCACACCGCGGGCACCACGTCGCAGGTCTCCGACGGGGCGGCCGCGGTGCTGTGGATGTCGCCCGCCGCGGCGGACCGGCACGGGCTGGCGCCGCGGGCGGAGATCGCCGGGCAGGTCGTGGCCGGAGCCGATCCGTATTTCCTGCTGGACGGCCCGGTGACGGCGACCGAGCGGCTCCTGCGCCGCACCGGGCTGAAACTGTCCGATGTGGACGTCGTCGAGGTGAACGAGGCCTTCGCGGCGGTGGTGTTGTCGTGGCTGGAGCGCACCGGGGCCGATCCGGGCCGGGTGAACGTCAACGGCGGTGCGATCGCGCTTGGGCATCCGATGGGGGCCACCGGATCCCGGCTGCTCGCCTGCGCGCTCGGCGAGCTCGAGCGCCGCGACGGCGAGTACGCGCTGGTGACCATGTGCTGCGGCGGGTCGATGGGCACCGCGACCCTGCTGCGGAGGCGGTGACCCGGCGATGCGGATCGGACTTCTGCTGCAGCGCTTCGGCTGGCCGCCGGGCGCGGCCGGGCCCGCGCTCGCCCGCGTCGGCCGCGACGCCGAACAGGCTGGGCTGTCGAGCATCTGGGTCAACGACCACTTCCGGCAGATCCCGATGTTCGGCGATCCCGGCGAGCCGTTCCTCGAGGCCTACACCGCGCTGAGCTTCCTCGCCGCGGCCACCGAACGGATCGGGCTGGGCACCATGACCACCGCGGTCACCCACCGGCATCCGGCGCTGCTGCTCAAGATGCTCACCTCGCTCGACGCGCTGTCCGGCGGCCGGGTGTGGCTGGGGCTGGGCCCGCCGTGGCACGAGGAGGAACACCGCGCGTTCGGCCTGCCGCTCGGCCCGTGGAGCGAGCGGTTCGAACGGCTGGAGGACACCCTGGCGCTGACCCGGCAGGTGCTGTCCGGGTCGACGGAGCCGTTCGAGGGCAAGCACTACCGGCTGCCGGAGCCCTGGTTCGCGCCGTCGTTCGTGCGCCCGCCGCCCGTGCTCGTCGGCGGCGCGCACGAGCGCCGCGTGTTGCGGCTGGTGGCCCGGTACGGAGACGCGTGCGGCCTGCACGAGGACGGGAACCCCGCGGTGGTCGGGCTGAAGCTGCGGATGCTGCGCGACTGCTGCGCCGAACTGGGCAGGCCGTTCGAGGAGATCACCGTGACCACCTATGGCACGGCGCGGCTGTCCGCGACCGGGGAACCGGGCACGAGCACGGTGGCCGAGGCGGCGCAGCGCTACGGTGAACTGGCCGCGCTCGGCGTCCATCTGTCCATTGTGGATACGGGGGAGACCGCCGGGCCGGAAACCGTCGGACTGCTCGGCGAACTGGCCGCCGCGGTGGCTCCGCCGTGACCGCCCTTGCCCTCGCCGCGCCGGGCGGCCAGACTCCTGTCCGGGGTCCGGCGAGGCGAATTCCGCAGCACGCCAACCACTTTCTTCTGACTGGAGGGACCGGCATGACCGTGACCGTCGAGCGCGCCCGGTCGAGGACCGAGGTCCTGGCCGCAGCAGCCGCATTGGCGCCGCAGATCAGCGATCGGGCGCTGGAGGGGGAGCGGGGCGGGCGCGTCCCGCCGGATCTGCTCTCCGCGATCTCCGACGCCGGCCTGCTCGACCTGCTGCTCCCGGAGAGTCTCGGCGGGCTGGAGATGGACCCGGTGACCGTGCTGGAGACGATCCGGGAGATCTCTCGCGCGGACGGCTCCGCCGGCTTCGCCGCGCTGAGCCTCAACGCCACGTTTTTCGTCGCCTGGCTGGAACCCGAGGTCGCGCGGAGCATTCTCGCCGCGCGGCCGCGCGCGGTGGCCACGGTGTTCGCTCCGCTGGGCAAGGCCGAGCCGCGCCCGGACGGCGGCCTCCTGGTCAACGGGCGCTGGCCGTTCAACACCGGGGCCCGCAACGCCTCGTGGTTCGCCAACGGGGTCATGGTGCAGGACGGCGGGAAACCGGCGATCGTGGCGCCGGGGCGGCCGGACTGGCGGCTGGTGTTCGTGCCCGCGTCCGATGTGGACGTTCTCGACACCTGGCACGTGGCCGGGCTGAAGGGCACCGGGAGCAACGACGTGTCGGTCAGCGACCTCGTGGTGGCGCCGGAGTACACCGCCAACCCGATCTTCGAGCGCGCCCGGCACGAGGGCGCGATCTTCAACTGGTCGTTCTTCGCGCTGATGGGGGTGCTGTTCGCCGGGTTCCCGCTGGGCATCGCCCGGCGCGCGCTCGACGAGTTCCGCGAGCTGGCCCCGAACAAATCGCGCGGCAGCCGTCCGCTGGCCGAGGAGCAGTCGGTGCAGATCGCCTACGCCAGGGCCGAGGCGGGACTGCGCTCGGCCGAGGCGTACGCGCGCGACGTGCTGGGCACGGCGTGGGAGCGCACGCTCGCCGGCGACGAGACGACAATGGCGGACCGGGCCTCGGTGCGGCTGGCGACCGGCCAGGCGATCCGCACCGGCGTGGACGTCGTGAACACCGTGTTCCAGCTGGCCGGAGGCGGCGCGCTGTTCGACCGTTCGCCGATCCAGCGCTGCTGGCGCGACATCAACGCGGGCAGCCATCACGGCTATTTCTCCGAATACCACGAGACCCGGGTGGGCCGGTCGCTGTTCGGCCTCCCGGTGCCGGACCCCTGGATGATGTGAGCGGATTCCGCAGGAGGGAAGAGACACCATGACCACTCGACCGAGCGAGCAGGTGGCCGGCGCGGGAGATCCCGCCCCGGTGGTGGCGAAGGTCGTCAGCGAGGTGGCGGAGGTCGAGGTCGCGCCCGACCAGAGCTTCTTCGACCTCGGGCTCGACTCGATCCAGCTGATGGACATCTGCAACCGGCTGAACGAGACCTACGGCGAGGTGATCGACCTGTTCCTGCTGTTCGAGAACCCGACGGTGACCGAATGCGCGGCGATCATCCGCGAGCACCAAGCCGCGGGCTGAGCGGCGCGGCCGGCGAAGGGCGGAGGACGACATGCCAGAGCACGAGGTCATCTGCGGGCTGAAGCTCACCCACGACGGCGGGTTCGCCGTGATCGAGGGCAACCGGCTGCTGGTTTCGGTCGAGGCCGAGAAGCTGGGCAACAACCCGCGGCACAGCCCGTTCGCGGAGCCCGCGGAGATCGCGCGGCAGTTGCGCGCGCACGGGATCGAGGACGTGCGCGCGCCGGTGTTCGCGGTCGACGGCTGGGCGCGCGGCCGCGAGGGCGAGAGCTGGGTGGAGATCCGCGACGCGCAGGGCGCGGTCCAGCCGGTCGAAGTCGCGCTGTACCACGACGAACCGGGCGCGGGCGCGGCGATGCTGACCGGGGTGACCGGGCAGAGCCCGCTCGTCGGCGGCGAGCCGGTGGCCTTCCGCAGCTTCACCCACACCACCGACCACGTCATGTCCGCCTACTGCACCAGCCCGTTCGCGCGGGAGCGCGAGCCCGCTCTGATGCTGGTGTGGGACGGCGGGGTGCCGCCGGTGCTGTACCGGTTCGACCCGGCCGGACCGCGGCTCGAATGCTTCGGCCCGGTGTGCGGGGTTTCCGGCGCGCTGTACCCGATTTTCGCGTCGCACTTCGGCCCGTTCCGGGTGGACCACGACGCCCGCCGGGCCGCCGACGCGGGTCCGGGGCTCGAGGCGCTGCTCCCGGTCTCGGGCAAGGCGATGGCGTACGCCGCGCTCGGCCCGGCTTCGGAGGAAGCCATCGCGGTGATGGCGGAGGTCGACGCTCAGGTGGGCGAGATCGACGGCGCGATCCGCGCGTACCTGTGGAGCAGGCGGGTGCTCAGCGGCGTGGCGAAGCTGGGGCTTTCCGACGCGTCGATCCTGAACTCCTTCCAGGAGCATCTGTTCCGCCGGCTGCGGGACGGTCTCGGCGAGGTGCTGCGCGCCCGGCCGGAGCTGGCCGGGCTGCCGTTGTGCCTGTCCGGCGGCTGCGCGCTCAACATCAAGTGGAACTCCGGGCTGCGCGCGAGCCGGCTGGCGCCGGAGGTGTGGGTGCCGCCGTTCCCGAACGACGCGGGATCGGCCATCGGCGCGGCGTGCACGGAAATGGTGCGCCGCACCGGGACGTCCTGGCTGGACTGGTCGGTGTTCGCCGGGCCGCCGGTGCGCGAAACCGCCGCGGCCGAACCGGGCTGGACCGCGAAACCGGCGTCGGTCGAGGACCTCGCGGCGCTGCTGGCCGAAGCCGGCGAACCGGTGGTGATCGTCGACGGACCGGCGGAGCTCGGTCCCCGCGCGCTGGGGCACCGCAGCATCATCGCGCCGGCCGGGGACGAGGCGATGCGGGACCGGCTGAACGCGATCAAGGGCCGCGAGTGGTACCGCCCGGTGGCCCCGGTCTGCCTGGAAAACCGGGCGCCGGAAGTGTTTTCTCCGGGCACCCGGGATCCGTACATGCTGTTCGACCACTTCGTCCGCCCGGAATGGCAGGGCAAGATCCCGGCGGTGGCGCACCTCGACGGCAGCGCGCGGCTGGAAACGGTCGGCGCGGACAACCCGTTGCTGGAACGGCTGCTGACCGCTTACGAGGCGCGGACGGGGATCCCGGTGCTGTGCAACACCAGCGCCAACCACCCGGGCCGGGGCTTCTTCCCCGACGCGGCCTCGGCGATGCAGTGGCACGGCACGCGGCACGTGTGGTCGGCGGGCACCCTGTACTCGACTGACGCGGTCCCGGAGTCGTGGTCCCGCACGCCGCGCGGAGCGGCCGGATGAGCGGGACGGCGGCGGCGATCGTCTCCGAAAGCGGGCAGCTCAGCCGCGACGAGCTCGAACGGGAAGTGACCCGCTGGGCGGCGCTGCTGCGGTCGCGCGGCGCCGGCCCGGCGGGCCGGGTGGCCTGGCTGCTGCCCAACCGGCCCGAGGTGCTGACGGTCGCGCTCGCGGCGCGGCGGATCGGCGCGCAGGCGGTCGCCCTCGGCGGCCGCTCCACCCCGGGCGAACTCGCCGGGCGGCTCGCGGTCGCCCAGCCCGCGGTGGTGGTGGCCAGCGGTGCCGCCCGGGAGCTGCTGGAGCTGTTGCACGGCAAGGAAAACGTGCTCGACGCGGACGATCCGCCCGAGCCGGCGGGCGACCCGGGGATTCCCCGCGCGGCCGCGGACGGCGGACGGCTGGGCGCGGGAGCTTCGCTGCTGTTCACCTCCGGGACCACCGGCAGTCCGAAGGCGGCGCTGCGCACCCGCGGCGATCGGCGGCTGTCGGACGCGATCGCCCGCGGGTTCCGGCTCGGACCGTCCTCGCGGTTCCTCGTCGGCGGGCCGCTGTACCACTCGGGCCCGTGGACCTGCGCGCTGATGACGCTGTCGCTCGGCGGCACCGTCGTCCTGCTGCCCCGCTTCGACGAACGGTCCTGGCTGGACTCCGCGGTCGAACACCGATGCGACAGCGGGTTCCTCACCCCGACCCAGCTGGCCCGGCTGGTCTCCTTCGCCCGCGCCCGGCCCGGCCCGCGCCCGCCGCTGAGCCACGTCGTGGTGTCCGGCGAGCCGTTCCCCGACCGGCTCAAGCGCGCCGCCCTGGACGTCTTCGGCGAGGGATTCGTCGAGTGCTACGGCTGCACCGAACTCGGGCCGATGTGCGCGTTGCCCGCGGAGGAGTTCCTGGCCCGCCCCGGGTCGTGCGGACGGCCCTTCGACGGGGTGCGGATCGCCGCTTTCCGCGGCGCCCGGCGGCTGCCCGCGGGCGAGGCCGGGACGCTTCGCGCGCTCACTCCGCTGGCGTTCGACGGTTACGTTTCCGGTCCCGGCCAGACGCCTGCCGGGCGCGACGGCGACTGGGGCAGCGTCGGCGATGTCGGGTTCGTCGACGAAGAGGGCTACGTGCACCTCGCCGGCCGGGACGACGACTTGATCATCACCGGCGGCGTGAACGTCTTTCCCTCCGATGTGGAGGAAGTACTGGCCGGGCACCCCGACGTCGAGGCGTGCGCGGTGTTCGGCCTGCCCGATCCGCGCTGGGGCGAGGTGGTCGCGGCCGCGGTGCGCAGCGGACGGCGGCTGGAACTGGCCGAGGTGCGCGACTGGCTGCGCGGCCGGATCGCCGACGACCGCCGACCGCGCCGGTTGTTCCTCGTGGACGAGCTGCCGGTGACCGCAACCGGGAAGCTGGCGAGACGGGTGCTGCGGGAACGCGCGGCGCGGGAGCCGGTGGCCGGGTGAGCCGCGGCTGGACCGGCCAGTGGATCTGGTGCGCCGACGGCCGGATCGCCAAAACCGGGGAGTTCTCCGACGTGCCGCTGGTGCCCGCCGCGGCGCACGATCGGCGGGTGCGGTTCCGGCGCGTCTTCCCGCTCGCTCTGGTGCCCGCCGCCGCCTCGCTGCGGATCACCGCGGACTCCCGGTACACGGTGTGGGTCAACGGGCACGAGGCGGCGCGCGGTCCGGGTCGCGGCGCGGCCGGACGGCTGCTCTACGACGTCGTCGACGTCGCCCGGTGGCTGGTGCCGGGGGACAACGCGATCTGCGTTCTGGTGCGCTTCTACGGCGAAGCGAACGCGTGGTGGCGACCGGTCACGCCCACCTTCAGCCACGGCGCGGGAGTGCTGCTCGCCGAACTCGAGCTGCCGTCCGGGGTGCTCGGCACCGACCGCAGCTGGCGGCACCAGACGAGTCCGGCGTGGACGCCGCAGAAGCCGTCCGGGGTCGGGCACGCGGTGCCGGAAGTGCTCGACGGCGCGCTGTGCGATCCGGCCTGGCTCGAACCCGGCTTCGACGACACCGGCTGGGCGCCCGCCCGCGTGCTCACCACGCTGCACCTCGGCGGCACGGCCCGGTCCACGCCGCCCGCCGACCCGTACGGCCCGCTGCTGGAGAACCCGGTGCCGCCCGGCGAGCCGGTCGAACGCCCGGTCCGGTGGCTGCGCGAGCGGCGTGGCCCGGATCCCGGCGGCGAGTACGGACCGGCTGACCTCGTCGCGAACGTGGACGCCGGAGCCGCGCCCGGCCCGGTCCCGGCCGGACTGCCCTTCACGACCGTGCTGGAACCCGGCGTCGCGGTGCTGCTCACCGCGGGCTGGGACGAGGTGGTCGCCGGCACCCTGGTGTTCGAACTGGACGCGCCGCCCGGTGTGACGGTCGACGCCCGGCCCGCCGAGGACCTCGACGAGCACCTGCGGCTGCGCCCGTTCCAGCACGGGTACGCGGCGCGCTACCGCACGCGCGGCAAGTCCGACCGGTTCTGCTCGGCCGATCCGGTCGGCGGCCGGTTCGTGCTGCTGGTGCTGCGCGGCGAGGGCGAGGTGACCGTCCGCGGGCTTTCCGTGCTCGAGCGCCTTCGCCCGCGTCCGCCGGGCCCGTTCTTCGAATCCGGCGACCCGGTGCTCGACGCCGTCTACGAGACCGGGCTGCGCACGGTGGACCTCACCGCGCAGGACGCCTACATCGACTGCCCCACCCGCGAGCAGCGGGCGTGGACCGGGGATTCGGTGGTGCACCAGTCGGTGGACCTGCTGTCCAATCCGGACTGGCGGCTCGCCCGGTGGCATCCCCGGCTGGCCGCGTCGCCGCGTCCGGACGGAATGCTGCCGATGGCGGTCGCGGGCGACTACGAGCACCGCGACGGGGCGTACATCCCGGACTGGGCGCTGCACTGGGTGCGTTCGGTGCACAACCTGTACCGGTGGACCGGCGACGCCGAGCTGGTGGGCGAACTGCTCCCGGTCGCCGAACGGGTGGTGCGCTGGTTCGAGCCGTTCTCGCGCGACGGCCTGCTGACGGACGTGACCGGATGGGTCCTGCTGGACTGGGCGAGCGTTCAGGGTCGGGGCGCGAGCAGCGTGCTGAACGGGCTGTGGGGCCGGGCGCTGCGGGACTTCGCGGAGATGGCCGAGTGGCTCGGCGACGCGGGCCGGGCCCGCTGGGCGCGCGGGCGGCACGGCGAACTGGCCGCCGCCTTCGAGCAGTACTGGGACGAGGACCGGGGCGGCTACCGCGATTGGCTGACCGCGGCCGGGCTCGCGCCGGCGATGAGCGAACACGCCACCGCCGCCGCCGCGGCCGGCGGCCTGATCCCGCCGTCGCGCCATGCCCGGGCACTGGCTTTCCTGCTGGACCGGACAGCTTTGGTGCGGCGCGCGTGGTCGTTCGGCCTGATGCCGCTGCGGGCCGCGCTGGGCCCGCCCGCGCCGGATTGGGACGTGGAGCGGGAAGTCGTCGCCGCACAGCCGTTTTTCCGCTACGTGGTGCACGACGCCGTGGCCCTGCTCGGCGGAGCGGACCACATCGCCGACCTCTGCCGGGACTGGTCGGAACTGGCCGGCGACGGCACGCGCACGTGGCGCGAGGTGTGGCACGGCGGGTCGTACTGTCACGGCTGGTCGAGCACGCCGAGCCGGGATCTGCCGCTGTACGTGCTGGGCGTCAGCCCCGCCGAGCCCGGCTTCGCGCGAGCGAGGATCGCACCGCGGCCGGGCGCGCTGACCCGGGTGGCGGGCGCGGTTCCGACGCCGTTCGGGCTGGTGGAGGTCCGGCTGGACCGGTCCGAGGTGGCGGTGTCGAGCCCGGTGCCGTTCACGGTGGAGCTGGACGGCTGGGCGCGCGATCGCCCGGCGGGGCGGTTCTCGTGGTCGCGGGAGCAGCCTGGCTGAGCGGGGTTTCTCGCCGTGTCAGGGGATTCCCCGCCTCGCGGGGGCTGCCGGGCGAGGAGTTCCCGGTCGTGGCCGGGAAACCTCGCCGGTGAAGGTCCGCAAGGCCCGGTGCGGCTGCCGGGGTGCCGTCGCGACCGCCTCGGCCGCGTGCAGCTGGACCGGTCCGGGGCGGCAGTGTCGTCGCCGGTGGAGCTGGGGTGCCGGGCGCGCGGGGGATTCCCCGCCTCGCGGATCGCGCTGGTCGAGGGTTTTCCCAGCCATGGCCGGGGAACCTCGTCGGCGGAGCTCACGAGGCCCGGCGCGTCTTCCGTACCCGGTAGGGCTGTCGGGGTGCCGTCGCGGTCGCTTCGGCCGGTCCGGGGCGGCGGTGTCGTCGCCGGTGGAGCTGGGGTGCCGGGCGCGCGGGGGATTCCCCGCCTCGCGGATCGCGCTGGTCGAGGGTTTTCCCAGCCATGGCCGGGGAACCCCGTCGGCGGAGCTCACGAGGCCCGGCGCGTCTTCCGTACCCGGTAGGGCTGTCGGGGCACCGTCGCGGTCGCCTCGGCCGGTCCGGGGCGGCGGTGTCGTCGCCGGTGGAGCTGGGGTGCCGGGTGCGCGGGGGTTTCCTGCCTCGCGGATCGCGCTGGCCGAGGGTTTTCCCAGCCACGAGCGGGGAACCCCGTCGACGGAGCTCACGAGGCCCGGCGCGCCTTCCGTACCCGGTAGGGCTGCCGGGGCACCGTCCCGATCGCCTCGGCCGCGCGCAGCGCCGCCAGTTCCTCCGCCGGTGTCCCGAGCCATTCCGTCAGCACCTCGTCGGTGTGCTGGTCGTAGCACGGCGCCGGACGGACCGTCGCCAGTCCCTTCCCGTCCATGCCGACCGGAATGCCGAGGTATCCGCGTTCCCCGGTCACCGGGTGGCGGACCCGTTCGGCCCAGTGCAGCTCGCCGTTCTCGAACAGCTCGCGCACCGTACGCATCCGCTCCGCACGGAAACCCTTCCGTCGCAACGCCTCCACCACCGCCGCGCCGTCGCGCTTTTCCGCCCACCGCGGATCCGCGGCTCCGCCGACGTAGGCCACGTACCCGTCCGCGGTCGCCAGCACGCCGGCCGGGACGTCCGGTTCGCTGTTGCCGATCCGCCGCGGCGGACGTCCTTCGCGGGAAGCCAGCACGATGCCTTCGCCGAACTGCAGCCACAGCGTTTCCTGCTGGGACAGGTCGATCTCGCGGCCCCGCCCGGTCGCCGTCCGCGCCGCCAGCCCGGACAGCACCGCGACCGCCGCGTGCGCGCCGGCCACCGCGTCCGGGTAGTAGGTCGGGCTCACCTCGGCACCGGCGGAGGGCGGGCCGTAACGGGCGGCGAACCCGCCCATCGCCTCGGTCAGCATGCCGAAGCCCGGCATCGCCCGGTGCGGGCCGCTGCTGCCGAGCGCGGGCATGGTGACCAGCACCAGCCCCTCGGCCACCCGCGCGCGCACGTGCGCGGCGACGCCCCGGTCCTCGAGCACGCGGTGGTTCATGTTCACCACCAGCACGTCCGCGGCGTCCACCAGATCGCGGAAGACCCGGTTCCCGTCCGGCGCGGACAGGTCCAGCGACACGGCGCGCTTGTTGCGGTTCACGCTGTTGAACTGGGCCGCGGCGTCCCAGGTGTACTCGTGCGGGTCGGCGCCCTCGGGCAGCGGGGCCCCGGTTTCGGCGAAGCGGAACCGGGTGCGCCAGCCGTCGGGATGCCGACCGGACTCGACCCGCACCACGTCCGCGCCCAGCGCGCCCAGCAGCCGGCCGGCGAGCGGCCCGGCCCAGGCCCAGGTCAGTTCGAGCACCCGCAGCCGGCGCGGGTCCGGCAGCCGGGGCGACCGGCCGCGGGTCGCGCCGGAGCGAAACCATCCGTTGTCCTCGGCGGGTTCGGAGAGCCGCACCGAGCGCGGCGCCGGCGCGGCCGGATCCCGCCACGGCCGCACGATCGCGCGGCCCGCCGAGGCGCCGCGGACCGTGCCGAGGAACTCGCGAGCGGCCAGGTGCGGGTCGTCGAGGGCGTCGGCGGCGTCGAGCACCTTGCCGACCGACCAGCCCGCGGCCAGACCGGCGTCGAAGACCTCGCGCCGGGTGCGCCCGGCGTACCAGCCGGCCAGTTCGCCGCGCAGCAGCTCCCGGTTGGCCCACCGGCGCGCCCACCCGAAGCGTTCGTCGCGCAGCAGGTCGCCGCGGTCGTAGAGCAGGCACTGGCGGTTCCAGTCCTCGCCGCGGACCGTGCCCGGCACCACGAACCCGTCGGCGCAGCGGAACACCCCGGACGGGAACGTGCGGGTCTGGAAGCCGGCCTGGCGCCGTTCCTCCTCCGGATCGGCGGCGTTGGCCGAAGTCGCGGCGTACAGCGCGGCCGCGGCCTGCGACTCCACCGCCGAGGCCGCGGCGGCCCGCCAGGTCGTCTCGGCGTGCCCGCCGGGCCGTCCGGCCAGCGCGGCCGCCGCGGCGTAGGTTCCGGCCAGATACTGCGTTTGCCAGCCGGGGAACCGGTCTGGGCCGCCGTCCTCGTGACAGGTCGCGGCGAGCAGCCCGGAGGCCGCCTGCACCAGCATCTCGTCGGACGGCTCTCCCGCGCTCCCGGCATCGACGCCCCACGCGGTCACCGACACCAGCAGCGGCGGATCGGCGAGGCCCGCGCGCAGTTCCCACGGCCCGAACTCGCGGCGCACCCGGTCGCTGAGCACGACGTCGGCCCATTCCAGCAGTTCCGGGACCGCGGCCGCGTCCGGGGAGAGCAGCCGCTTCCCGGCGTTGAGATGGACGAAAACCGGGCTCGGGTCCCGCTGCGCCCGCCCGTCGGCCGAAAGCCGCCGCGCGGGGTCCCCGCCCGCGGGTTCGACCTTGGCGACCGTCGCCCCGAGCATGGCCAGCAGCCGTCCCGCGTAGGGGCCGGCCACTCCGGTCGCGGTTTCGAGCACCCGGAGCCCGCGAAGCGGCCCGAACTGACTTTCGTGTTCCATTGTCTTCCTTGCGCGATAAGGGAAAGCAGCTGAATGCTGATGACCGTCGAAGTTCTGGTCGATCTCTTACGCGGGGTGAGCAACGAGTATGGATCGGGTTCCGGCGAGTGCGCAAACCTCCACTGTCCACAACGGATCCGCGGCCGCGCGGCTGCGCGCCGAGCTGGCCGCGCTCGCCGAGTCGGCCGCCCTCGGCGCCGGGACCACCGGCGCGGACGACGCGCTGCTGGCCGCGATCCAAGCCGCGCAGCACCTCGCCGACGCGCGGAGCGCGCCGGGCCCGGCGCGTCCGGAATGCCTGCGCGCCGCCCAGCACTGTCTCCGGGCGGCGTCGCTGGCCACCCGGTTCGCCATCGTCGCGGCGGCCGACGACTGCCGCCTGCCCCGATGACCGTTAGGCTCGCGGCATGGGCCGACCGGACTCCGCGACCGCAAAACGTGCACGCGTGACAGAACTCGCCGAGGCGCTCCCGGAAGTGCAGAGCAAGGGCGAGCAGCATGTCGCGTACTCGGTGCGCGGGAAGAACTTCGCCTACTTCCTCGACGACCACCACGGCGACGGCAAGATCGCGATCGCGTGCAAAGCCGCGCCGGGCGCGCAGGCCGAGCTGATCGAGCAGGAGGGGGAGCGGTTCTACGCGCCCGCCTACCTCGGCTCCCGCGGCTGGGTGGCCCTCGACCTGGAAGCGGGCAAGGTCGACTGGACCGAGGTGCGCACGATGCTGGCCGACGCCTACCGGCTGCTGGCGCCGAAGAAGCTGTCGGCACAGCTGGCCGGCCAGTAGCCCCGGCCGGCCGCATCGGTCCGGCAGGCTTCGGCTGGCGCGGCGGACCGGACGCCGCGGCCGCCCGGCACCCTCGGCTCCCGGTCAGTAGCCCGGCGGCGCCTCGAACCCGCCGGTCAGCCGCTCGACGACCCGGGCCACCGCGAGCGCCTTGCGGTCGTGCCACCGGGGCGCGATCACCTGCACCCCGAACGGCAGCCCGGCGGCGCTGCGGCCGAGCGGGACCGTCGTCGCGGGCAGGCCGGACAGGCTGGCCGGGGTCGCCCAGGCCATCTGGGCCAGATACGGCGCCTTCCGGCCGTTGACCTCGAGTTCCCGGGTGAGCGGGGTCCCCGCCGTCTGGTGGGCGAAGGCGGTCAGCGGCGCGGCGGGCGTGAGCACCGCGTCCGCCTCGGCGAACACCGCGGCCCACCCGGCGGTGATCCGGGCGCGCCGCTCGTCCAGGTCCTGCCATTCCCGGTAGCTGAGCGTGACCGCCCGGCCCAGTTCCACCGCCGGACGGCGGTCGTCGGGCGAGGCACGCCGGGCGATCCGCCGCAGCCGCCGGAAAACCGGTTCCGGGAAGCTCGGGGCCAGTACCGCGAGCAGCAGCCGCGCGTAGGTCTGGTGGATCTCGTACAGCGGGCGCGGCGGGCGCAGCTTGCGCAGCACTCGGACGCCGAGGCCGGCCAGTTCCCCGGCGAGTTCGTCGAGCGCGGCCCGGATCTCCGGGTCGGTGCGCAACGCCGGATGCTCGGCCCACACCGCCAGGCGCAGCTCGCCGGTGCGCACCGCGGCGGCGGGGAGCGTCCCGCCGGGCACTCCGGCCAGGTCGGGGCCGACGAGCACGTCCAAGGCGAGTTCGAGATCGGCCACGCACCGCGCCATCGGGCCGGGCGAGCCCAGCGGCGGCACCGCGAGGGTGCCGGGCGCACCGGGAATGTGCCCGCGCGCCGGGACGGCTCCCCGGGTCGGGAGATGCCCGCATACCCCGCAGAAGTGCGCGGGGGAGCGGATCGACCCGGCGACGTCGCTGCCCAGCTCCAGGGGCGTGAGCCCGGCGGCCAGCGCGGCGGCCGAACCCCCGGACGATCCGCCGGGCGTCCGGGCGAGGTCCCACGGATTGCCGGTGGTGCCGTAGACGTCGTTGCAGGACTGGAAATCCCCGGCGTAAAGCGGCGTGTTGGTCTTGCCGAACACGACAGCTCCGGCGGCCCGCAGCCGGGCCACCGCGTCCGCGTCGCGCTCGGGCAGGTGTCCCGCCAGTTCCGGGGCTCCGGCCGTGGTGACCAGGCCGGCGGTCTCGAAAGTGTCCTTCACCGTCATCGGGAGCCCGTGCAGCGGGCCGAGCCGGAGCCCGCGCGCGGCGGCCGCGTCGGCGGCCTCGGCCTGTGCCCTGGCGCCGGCGACGTCGAGAGCCACCACGGCGTTCAGCGCGGGATTGTGCTCCTTGACCCGGCTCAGGAAGTACTCCAGCGCGGCGGAGCTGCTGACGCGTCCGGCGGCCAGGTCGGCGACCAGTCCGGTCGCGGTCGTGCGCACCGGCTCAGTTCGCGACGCAGGCGAACAGCACCGGGTCGACCGGCGATTCCGAGCCGCCCGCGTACTGGCCGGCGATCCGCAGCCCGGCTTCGGCGAACAGGTCGCGGTACTGGTCGACGGTGCGCTCCCGCCCGCCGACGGTCACCAGCATGCGCAGGTCCAGCGCGGTCATCGCGAACCGGTTCGCCGGCGTCACCGGAGCCTGCATGACCAGCACCGTGCCGTGCGATCCGGCCGCATCCGCGCATCGGCGCAGCAGTGCGACCGCGCGCTCGTGCGGCTCCTGGTGGACGATCAGCGAGAGCAGGTAGGCGTCCGCCCCTTCCGGCAACGGGTCGAAGTAGCTGCCCGGCGCGCCGCTCACCCGGTCGCCCAGCCCCGCTTCGCCGAGCGATTGTTCCGCCCTGGCCACGATTTCCGGCAGGTCGACGAGCGTCGCCCGCAAGTGCCCGAAGGCCAGCAGCAGCCGCCGCAGCACCGCGCCGTGCCCGCATCCGACGTCCACCACCTGTTTCGCCGACGCCCAGTCGAACCCGCCGGTCACCGTCGGCTCCGACCACGCGCCGAACATCTCGTGCAGATGCTCGAAGCCGGTCACCAGTTCCGGGTGCGCGACCGTGTCCGTCCACAGCGGAGCGCCGAAGGTCTTCTGGTACCCCGGTTCCCCGGTGCGCACCGAGTGCAGCAGGTTGGCGCAGGAAGAATCGCTGCGCCCGACGAAGGTTTCCAGGTCGAGGGTGGCCCGCAGCCCGGCCGGGTGGTCCTCGCGCAGGACGGCGCCCGCCGCGGTGACCCGGTAGGAATCGCCGTCGGCGGCGAACAGGCCCGCCACGCAAAGGTGGTCCAGCAGTCGCGCGAGCGCGGCGGGATCGGCCCCGGCCGATTCGGCGAGCGCGGCGGCGTCGCGGGAGCCGGCACCGATCAGATCGGCGAGGCGCAGGGTCGCCGCGCAGCGGACAGCGAACGGCGTGACCACGTCGGTCAGCGCGGGGAAATTCACCGCCGGGGCCTCCTCGGATCCGGCGGCGCTGTGCTCGGTGGTCGACATGACACCTCGGTTTCGGCGCGGGAAAACGGGAACTGGCAAGCGAAAGAGCGCGGACCAGGAGAGGCCAGCGTATCGGCGCGGCTGCCCGACTGGGGACAATCAGCAGTTGCACACCGCGCGGTTTTCCGGGGACGGGCGGGTGTTCTACCTTCAGCACCGGTTGTTTGCCGCGGTTCGCGTCCGGCCGCGCCCCTGCAGAGGAAGCGGAAACTCCATGACCTCAGTGCACACGTCCCCGGCCGGTGTCTCGGCCCCGCCCGGGCCGGCCGCGTCGAAATTCGGCCAGACCCGCAATTTCGTCCGGGACCCGATCGATTATCTCGACGGCCTGCACCGCCAGTTCGGCGACATCTTCACGGTGACGCTCGTCGGCATGCCGCCGATCGTCTACGTGGCTAACCCCGAGCTGGCCCGGCAAGTCTTCGCGACCGACCGCAGCGTCGGCGAGGCGGGCAAGACCCGGGCGGATTTCCTGCAGCGCATGGTCGGGGACAACTCGATCCTGGTCGAGGACGGCGAAAGCTGGCTGCGTCACCGGAAACTGCTCGGGTCCGCCTTCCACGCGCGCTACCTGCAGCGCTACCGCGAGCAGATCGCCGAGATCGCCGCGGCGGAGGTGGCGCGGTGGACCCTGGAACAGGAACTGGTGCTGCGGCCCCGGATGCAGGTGATCGCGCTGGACGTGCTCCTGCGCGTGGTGTTCGGCATCCACGACCTGGAGCGGGTCGCGCAGCTGCGCGAGATGCTGCCCCGGCTCACCGCGGCCGCGGCGCGGATGGAGACCGTCGCGTTCGTGCTGTCCCGCGCGGCCTGGACTGGCCTGGAATCGATGCTGCGCAAGATCCCCGGCAGCGCGGCCGCGCGGTTCGCGGTGGCCAGGGCCGACGTCGACCGGATCCTCTACGACGAGATCGAGCGGCGGCGGGCCGCCCCGGACATCGCCGAGCGCACCGACCTGATGTCGCAGCTGCTGCGCGCGTCCGACGACGACGGCGAGAAGATGACCGACCTCGAACTGCGCGACGGGCTGATGACGTTGCTGGAGGCGGGATACGAGACCACCGCGACCGCGATGGCGTGGGTGTTCGAACGGCTGGTGCGCCATCCGCGGGTGCACGACCGGCTCGTCGAGGAGGTCGACAAGGACGACAAGTACCTGGAAGCGGTGATCAACGAAACGCTGCGCACCCGCCCGATCGTCCCGGTGATGCCGCGGGCGCTGTCGGGCGATCTGGAGCTGGCCGGCTATCACATCCCGGCCGGCTGGTGGGTGGCGCCGTCGGTGCCGCTGCTGCACGGGCGCGAGGCGTCGTTCGACGACCCGGAGGTGTTCCGCCCGGAACGGTTCCTGGACACCGACCTGCCGCGCGGGACGTTCCTGCCCTTCGGCGGCGGACGGCGGCACTGCCTTGGCGCGCAGTTCGCGATGCTGGAGATGAAGGCGGTGATCCCCGAGGTGATCAAGCGGGTCCGGCTGCGCACGCGCGCCGGCGCGCCGCCCGAGCAGCAGCGCGGCTCGCACGTGCTGCTGACGCCGTCCGAAGGGTGCTTGGTGATCCCCGGAAAACGGTGACCACGCGAGGAAAAAAGGGGACCTGCGCGGGCAGGTCCCCTTTTTCGCGGCCGGGTCAGCGCAGCGCGGCGGCCAGCTTCGCGGCCGGCGCGTCCGGCGCGGCGAGCATCCCCTCGGCGAGCACGCGATACGAGCGCAGCAGCCCGCGCACCCACTCGCGGTCGAGCTGGTTGCGGTCGTAGGAGAGCCGGACGTCGAACCGGTCCTCGCGGGGGATCACGGTGAGGTTGAGCCCGAACCGGCTCAGGCCGTGGTCCGGGCGGAACGTGCCGATGCGCAGCCCGGTGCCGGAATCGATCGGCGACCACGAACCGGGCTTGCGGTCCGGCAGCATCTGGAAGACCACCTCGTTGACCCGTCCCGGTGTCCGCTGCAGCCGCGACATCGGCAGCATCTGGCAGGGCACCGCCTGGTGGGTGGTGGCGTCGAGCACGGTGCGGCGGGTCGTGCCGAGCAGGTCGGCGAACGGCCGGTCCGGATCGACTTTCGCGCGCAGCACCAGCATGTTCGCGAAGAACCCGACGGTCGAGGTCACCTCGCGGCGGGTCCGGTTGGCGAAGAACGACGCCACCGCGAGGTCGTCCTGCCCGGTTTCGTGGTTGAGCAGCAGGTAGTACAGCGCGAGCAGCACCGAGAACAGCGTGTGCCGCCTCCGCTGCGAAAACTCGCGCAGCCCGCCGGCGGTTTCGGCGGACAGCGAAAGGGTTTCCAGCCCGGGGGAGGGCCGGGGCGAGCCCTCCGGGGCCAGCCACGGCAGCGGAGCCAGCCGCATGCCGTCGAGCTGTTCGCACCAGAAATCCTGGTGTGCGCGCAGTTTCCCGGATTTCTCCTGGCCGGCCTGCCAGGTCGTGAAGTCGGAGTACTGCCACGGCGGAGCATCCGGGCGGCGGCCGCCCAGCAGCGCGATCAGGTCGGCGATCACGATGCCGCAGGACCACGCGTCGGAGACGAGGTGATGCATGTTCACGCACACCACGTGGTCTTCGCGGCCCAGCCGCCACCAGCTGGTGCGCACCGGCTCGCGCCCGGGGTCGAGGCCGGCCGCCTGTTCGGCGCGCAGCAGCGCGCGCATCTCCTCCTCGCCGCCGGAAACGTCCACAACCGACAGTGCGGCGCGGCCGCCGCGGTCGTCGTGCACGTGCTGCAGGAGGTTCCGGCCGTCGCGGGAAAGCGTGGTGCGCAAGGCGTCGTGCCGGCGCACCAGGTCCGCGAGCGCCCCGCGCAGGAGGTCTTCGGAAAGCCTTCCGGAAATCCGGAAGGTGGCGGGGCAGTTGACCGAGGAAGTCTCGGAACGGTAATGCTCGAGAAACCACACCAGCCGCTGGCCGATCGAGGCCGGGAAATGCGCAGTGCCCATTTCCCGGAGTCTAGCCGGAGCGTGCGGCGATTCCGGCGAAGTCGTTGCCCGCCAACCTGAACGCTTCATCGGCGGCCCGCGCGGTGGTACTGATGAGCTATGTCTGATGCCACGCCGGCCGGCCGGCGCACTTCCGTCCTCGTAGTCGGTGCCGGCTACGCCGGACTCACCACCGCGCTCTTCCTCGCCTGGCGGGGAATCCGGGTCACGCTCGTCGAGCGCCATCCCGACACCTCGGTCCAGCCGAAAGCGTTCGGGATCGTGCACCGCAGCATGGAACTGCTCCGCCAGATCCCCGGCCTGGCGGAGCGGATCGCGGCCGCGAACGTGCTCGACTTCGCCGCCGAGGCCACCATCACCATCGGGCGCGACCTGCGCGACGAGAACCAGGTCGAGCTGCTCGTCGGCGGCGACGACGTGATGAAGGAACTGGCGTCGATGACGCCCGCCGCGTTCGGCGCGCTGCCCCAGTCGAAGATCGAATCCGTGCTGCGCGCGACTGCCGAGGAGCAGGGCGCCGAGCTGCTTTTCGGCCACCGCCTCGAATCCTTCGAACAGGACGCCGACCAGGTGCGCGCGCGGGTGCGGGACCTGGGCTCGGGCGAGGAGTTCGCCGTCGAGGCCGACTACCTCGTCGCGGCCGACGGCTGGCAGGCCCCGGTGCGCGAGCAGCTGGGGATCGGCACGCACGGGCTCGGCGAGCTGTGGCGGTGCCGCACCATCCTGTTCAATGCCGATCTCGACGACCTGCTGGCCGGGCGCAAGGCGCTGCTGACCTACCTGCAGAACGAGCACTTCTCCGGCCTGTACTCGTATCTGGAGAACGCGATCGAGGTCTTCGGCGTCTCCGGCGCGCACCTGCTGGGCGTGAACTACTACCCGGAGCGAGGCGACCGCGACGAGGACTTCACCGACGAGCGCTGCGTCGAGCTGATCCGCGTCGCGACCGCGACGCCGGAGCTGGAGGTGGAGATCACCGACCAGTCGACGTTCGTGATCGCGCACCGGGTGGCCGACGAGATGCGCCGCGGCCGGGTGTTCCTGGCCGGCGACGCCGCGCACGTGATGCCGCAGACCGGCGGGCTCGGCGGCGCGACCGCGCTGCAGGACGGCCACGACCTCGCCTGGCGGCTCGCCGCGGTGCTGCACGGGCACGCCGGTCCGGCGCTGCTCGACGGGTACGCCGCGGAACGGCAGGAGATCGGCGAGTCCACCGCGGACCGCCAGCTCGCCCGGCTGGCCGACCGGATGGCCCCGCACCTGCAGGGCAAGTACCCGTTCCCGCCGGAGGTCCCGGCGCAGTGGGAGCACCTGGGCTACCGGGTCGCCTCGGCCGCGGTGCCCGGCGCGGAACGCGGGCGCCAGACGCTGCTGGAGGACCCGGCGACAGCGACCGCGGAGCCGGGCAGCCGGGCCCCGCACGTGCTCGTGGACAAGGACGGCACGCGGATGTCCGTGCTGGACCTGACGGGGCGCGGGCACGTGCTGTTCGTCGGCTCGCCCGGTTCCGGCTGGCTCGCCGCGGCCAAGGAGGCCGCCCGGACGCTGGACGTGCCGCTGCCCGCTTACAGCCTCGGCGGGGACCTGACCGACGACACCGGGAGCATGCTGCGGCGCTACCGGCTCGAGCCCGGGGCCGCGGTGCTGGTGCGCCCGGACGGGTATGTCGCGTGGCGGGCGGACGAGGAGTCCGCGGACGCCGCGGCGGAGTTCGGCCGGGCATTGGCGACAGTGCTGGCCAGGACCGCCGCGGGCTGAGGAGGGCGCGACGTGGTGCGGATGGTCATCGTCGGCGCCGGGATCGCCGGTCTGTCCGCGGCGTTGTTCGCGGCCCGGCGCGGGCACGAGGTGGTGCTCGTGGAGCGCGACGCGGCGCGGCCCGAGGGCGGCGCGGACGAGGTGTTCGCGTCGTGGCGGCGGCCCGGGGTGCCGCAGTTCCGGCATTCGCACAAGTTCCTCGGCCGCGCGGTGGGCGTGCTGCTGGAAGAGGAACCGGCGCTCGTCGCCGAACTGCTGGCCGCGGGGGTCCGCAAGACGCCGGTGAACCGGTTCGACGCGGGCCGCGGCGAACCGGCGGAGTACGCGCTCGCCGCGCGCCGCCCGGTGTTCGAGGCGGTGCTGCGGCGGGCCGTCGAGCGCCGGTCGGGCGTGGAACTCGTGCTGGGGCGCCGGGTGACCGGCCTGCGGGCCGACCGGAGCGGCGAGTCGGTGCTGGTGCGCGGCGTCGAACTGGACGACGGCCGGCGGCTGGGGAGCGATCTGGTGGTGGACGCCTCCGGGCGGCGCTCGCCGGTGCTGCGCCGGATGCTCCGCGCGCGGCTGCCGCCGCCGGAAACGCAGCACTGCGGATTCGTGTACCTGAGCCGGCACTACCGGCTCAGCCCCGGACGCGAGCTGCCGCCGATGGACCGGCCGCTGGCGTTGCACCTCGGTTACGCCGCGGCACTGGTCTTCCCCGGGGACAACGACACGTTCTCCCTGTCGCTGACCTTCGCCACCGAAGACCGGCTGCGGCACGCGTTGCGCGATCCGCGGGTGTGGGACCGGTTCGTCGCCGCGGTGCCGCACACCGCGCGCTGGGCCGAACGGGGCGTGCCGCGCGGCGGCGTGGACGGCATGTCCGGCATCGACAACCGCTGGCAGCGGATGCCCGCCGCGGACGGCCCGGCGATCGGCGGGCTGGTTTCGATCGGCGACGCCGCGATCCAGACGAATCCCACCTACGGCCGCGGGGCCGCGATGGCGATGATGCACGCGCAGCACCTGGCGCGGAGCGCGGGGGAGGCCGAGGGCGATCCGGCGGGCTACGTCGCCGGGTTCGGCGCGTGGACCGAACGGCATCTCGGCGTGTGGTTCCGGGCGCAGCTGGCCGCGGACCGGACCGGCGTCGCCAGGATCGAGGCCGGGCTGCGCGGCGCCCGGCACGAGGACACGCGCGATCCGTTCGCCCGGCTGATGGCGGGCATGGAGGCGATGGCGAGCGAGGACGAGGTCGTGGGGCGGGGGCTGGGCCGGATGGCGCATCTGCTGATCACCCCGGCCCAGCTGCTCTCGGACCGGGAAGTCGTCCGCCGGGTCACCCGCAGGCTGGGCGAGACGGCCGTGCCGGAACCGCGCGCGCAAGGGCCCAGCAGGGCGGAATTCGAATCGCTGGTCGCCTGCTGAGGGCGGCCGCCGGGAAGGACGGCAGCGTGCGCACTGACGAACCGGCGGGGTGCCCGTTCACCTCCGCCGCCGACGAGGACTTCGACCCGTTCAGCGGCGCCTACCACGAGGACCCGGCGGAGGCGCTCGCCGCGGCGCGCGCGGACCGGCCGGTGTTCTACAGCCCGCGCATCGACCACTGGATCGTGACCCGCTACGCCGACGTGCAGCGCGTTTTCGCCGACGCGGCGACGTTTTCCGCGGCCAACGCGATGGACTCGATCCGGCCGCCGGGCCGGCGCGCGCTGCGGGCGCTGGTGCGGCACCGGTTCGCCGGAGCCCCGGTGCTGGCGGTGGAGGACGAGCCAGGGCACCGACAGCGCCGCCGCGCGCTGGCGCGGCCGTTCACCCGGGCCCGGGTGAACGCGTGGGAACCGCGGATCCGGGCGCTCGCCGCCGGGCACATCGACCGGTTCGCCGAGCGCGGGCACGCCGACCTGATGGCGGAGCTGCTGTGGCCGGTGCCCTCGCACGTGATCCTGGCGTTCATGGGGATTCCCGCCGAGGACATCCCGGCGGTGCACGAGTTCTCCGTGTCGCAGGCCCGGTTCACCTGGGGCGAGCCCACCGAGGAGGAACAGGAGCGGTCGGCGGACGCGCTGGGCCGGTACTGGGAGTACACCGGGGGATTCGTGGCCCGGCTGCGCGAACAGCGCTTTCCTCCGGGCTGGATCGGCCACGCGGTGCGCGCCCAGCGGCGCGACCCCGAGCTGTTCTCCGACAACTACCTGCGGTCCCTGGTGCTCAACGGATCGACCGCGGCGCACGAAACGACCGCCGGCGCCGCCGCGCACGCGGTGCGCGAACTGGCGTCCCGTCCCGGCCTCTGGGCCGCCGTGGCCACGGACCCGCGGCTGGCCGCCCGCGCGGTGGAAGAAACGCTGCGCTACCGGCCGGCGGTGGTGTCCTGGCGGCACCGGGCCCGGCACGCCACGACACTCGGCGGGGCGGACCTGCCCGCCGGGGCGAACCTGCTGCTCGTCACGGCCTCGGCGAACCGCGACGAACGGGCCTTCGACCGTCCCGGCGAATTCGACCCGCACCGCTCCGGCGCCCGGCGGCACCTGACCTTCGGCGACGGCGACCACGTGTGCCTCGGCGCGCACCTCGCCCGGCTCCAGGTGCGCGTGCTCGTCGAGGAACTCGCCCGCCGCTTCCCGGACTTGCGCCTCGAACCGGCTGATGCGGCAGGCGACGTGCCCAACACGTCGTTCCGCACCCCGGCGCGGCTGCCCGCGCGGTGGCCGGTCGCACGCCCTGTCCCGGACCCGTCCGGGACTCTAAAATCGTTGCCATGACTGAGAAATCTTCCTTCTTCCCGTGTCTGCTCTACCGGGACGCCGCGGCCGCGATCGACTGGCTCAAGGAGACCTTCGGGTTCACCGAGAACTTCCGCGTGCCCGGCCCGGACGGCAGCGTCGTGCACGCCGAGCTGGGCTGGCGCGGCGACACCGTGATGGTCAACTCGGCGGGCGACGGGCCGCGGCTGGCGACCGAGATCGGCCAGGCGGGCACGTACCTGGTGGTCGACGACCCGGACGCGCACCACGCCCGCGCGGCGGCCGCGGGAGCGGAGATCGTGCGCGAGCTGAAAGACGAGGACTTCGGCGCGTCCCGCGGCTACGCCGCGCGGGACCCCGAGGGCAACGTGTGGGTGATCGGCACCTACCAGCCGGGCACGGTGCCGGTTCCGCCGCCTGCGTGACCGGTCGCCGGGCGGACCGGCTAGAGCCGGTCCGCCCGCTCCCGCACCGCGGTGCCGAGCATCTGCTGCCCGGCCGACGCCAGCAGCCTGCCCTCCCGCGTCCACACCGAGCCGCGGCCGTGGAACGTCCCGCGGTGCGCGGCGGTCCCGGTCGTTTCCACCAGCAGCCATTCGCTGTCCGAGCCGGATCCGTGGAACGCGACGTAGAGGTCGATGCTCGGGGCGAACAGCACCGTTTCCCGCTCGGGGAACGCGTTCATCACGGCGGGCCATTGCAGGCTGTCGAGCAGGATCACCGAGCGCCCGGCGTCGACCCAGCAGTCGTCGAAGCGCCGGCGCGGCTCGAACCGAGCCCAGCAGCGCACCCGGGGCTCGCCGTCCGCCCCGCCGGTGCGCCCGGAAATCTCGCGCAGGGTCACGTTCCGGTGCCAGGCCGGGACTCCGCGTCCTTCGGCGGCGAGATGGGTGCGCAGATCGGGCACGCCGTCCGGCCCGGGAGCCCGCGGGGCGGGCGTCCAGTCCGCGTTGGGCCCGGCCAGACCGGACTGCGCCGCCCAGACCAGCGCTTCCAGCACCGGTCGATCGGCTCCTTGCTCCATCCGCACTCGCACGGCGGTCGCGCGTCGCGACGCCCGCAGCACCTCCGTCCGCACGTGCACCGGCCCGAATCTCGGCCGGGCGAGGAACTGGCAGGACAGGCTGACCGGGAGCGCCTGCCCGGCGTGCGCGGCCGCCGCGCGCAAGGCGATCGCCGCGAGATAACCGCCGTTCGGGCCCATGAGGTCCCAGTCGCGGCTCAGCTCGGCCCGAAAGCGATGTTCGCCGGGTTCCGCGGGCAGTTCGGCGAGTGCGGTGTCCTCGGCCAGGTCTCCCACGCCGTCACTCCGTCGCCGCGGACGCCCGCTCGGCGGGCACCGCCTGGCCCGGCAGCAGGAAAGCCACGAGTGTTCCGGCGAGCAGCAGCGCGCAGCCCACGAGCATCGCCCGGGTGTACCCGGCGGTCAGCGTCTCGGCCGCCGGGCCGGTGCGGCCCGCCGTGGTGGTCGCGGCGACCGCGGTGAGCACGGCGAGTCCGAGCGCGCCGCCGAACTGGCGCGTGGTGGAGATGATCCCGGACGCCAGGCCCGCTTCCGCCGGCTCGATCCCGGACGTCGCCGCGGCGGTGACCGGCACCATCACCAGGCCCATCCCGAGCCCGATGGCGAGCGTGGGGCCGAGCAGGTCGGCCGCGAAGCCGCCGCCGGCGGGGCACTGGGCCAGCCACGCCGTCCCGGCCGTCGCGACCAGCCCGCCCGCGATGAGCAGCGGCTTCGGCCCCCGGGCGGGCAGCAGTTTGGTGGAGATCCCGGTGCCCGCGGCGATGGCGACCGACATGGGCAGGAAAGCGAGGCCGGCCCGCAGCGCGTCGTAGCCGAAGACCCGTTGCAGCAGCAGCGAAACGAAGTAGAACACGGCTACCGTGCCGGCGCCGCCGAGCGCGGCGAACAGGTTGGCCGGCCCGACGTTCCCGCGCCGGAAGATGCCCAGCGGAACGATCGGCCGCGGCGCCCGGGTTTCGGCGACCGCGAACGCCGCGAGCAGCAGCACGCCAGCCACGAGCGGGACGAACACCGCGGGCGCGCCCCACGAATGACCTTCGAGCTGGGTGACCCCGAGGATGACCGCCGCGAGCCCGGCGGTGACGGTGACCGCGCCGGCGAAGTCCGGCCTGCCCCGGTCGCGTCCGGGGACGAACTCGGTGAGCGACCCGAGGGCGAGCAGCAGGATGATCGCGCCGAGCGGCACGTTCACGAACAGCACCCATTGCCAGCCCGCCGCCTGGGTGAGCACGCCGCCGATCACCGAGCCGACCGCGCCGCCCGCGGCGGCGGTCGCGCTCCAGACGCCGATGGCCTTGGTGCGCCAGGCCGGATCGGCGAATCCGGTGGTGACCACAGTGAGCGTGGCCGGAGCGAGGACAGCGCCGCCGAGGCCCTGCACCGCCCGGGCGACGACCAGCCACGTGCCGTTCTGGGCGAAACCGCCGAAGAGGCTCGCCGCGATGAAGAGCACGAGCCCGCACAGGAACATCCGGCGGCGGCCGAACAGGTCGGCGAACCGGCCGCCGAGCAGGAGGAAACCGGCGAAGGCGACGGCATAGGCGTTGACCACCCACTGCAGGCCCGCCGGGCTGAGCCCGAGGCTGTCGCGCATGCTCGGCAATGCCACGTTCACGATGGACACGTCCAGCACGACCATCAGCTGGGCGAGGCACGCGACTGCGAGCACGGCGCCGTTGCGCGCGGGTTTCCCCGCGGGTGTCCGTCCGCTTTCGGCCATGACAGTCCCTCCAGAGGAGATCGGCTTGCCTTATAGTGGCGGCGGAACCGACGCCGCCGCAACGAACGACCGGGGGAATCGAGATGGCAGGCAACGACAATGCCGGATTCCGCGGGATCGGCCCGTACTTGTACTACGAGGACGCGGCGGCCGCGCTGGAATGGCTGGCCGAAGCGTTCGGATTCACCGAGGTCGCGCGGTACGCCGACGAGGGCGGCATCGTGCGCGAAGCCGAAATGCGAGCGGGCGACGCGCCGGTCTCCCTGCACGGCGCGGATCCGGGTTATTGGGCAGAACAGGGCGTGCCCGGTCCGGTGGGGCACATGTGCATTGTGTACGTCGACAATGTGGACGCGCAGTGGGAACGGATTCGCGCGGCCGGCGTCAACGGGGTCGCTCCGGAGGACAAGCCTTACGGCGCGCGGATCGCGATGGTCACCGATCCCGGCGGGCACCAATGGACGTTCTGGCAGCACCTGAGCGACACTGTCGAACTGGACGAGGGATGGAGCGAGATCAAGGCCGAGCGACCCGGGCTTTGAGCCGCTGGGCGGTCGCCGCCGAGAGCACGCGGAACCACGCTTCCGCGTGCGCGCACGCACGCGCGGAATCGTCCGCGATCGTCGCTTCGGCGCGCACTTGCCCCGCGTCGCGGGAGAGCACGGTGCCCCGCACGGAGTAACCGGAGCCGATGCGCAGAGGACGCCGGAAGTCCGTCGTCATCGAGGCCGCCACGGCGAAATCGCCCGTTTCGCTCACCACCGCCCAGGCCATCGCCTCGTTCAGCACTGCGAGCGCGATCCCGCCGTGCACGAAGGTCGGCGCGCCGGACTGGTTCTCGCCGAAGCTGAACCGGGCGTGCACGACCTTCGCGACGTCGTCGTAGTCGAAGGGGATGCGCAGCCCGGATTCGTTGGTGGGACTGCAGACGAAACAGTGGGTTTCCCGATGCGTCGTCCCGGTGAGCCTGTGCACGGTCATGGACGAGCCTCCCGCAGCAACCGTTTCTTGTCTGTTTTGTGCGCGCCGGTCATCGGAAGGCCGGCGACGACGTCAAGCCGGTCCGGCAGTTTGTACGCCGCCGCGCCCTGTTCGTGCAGGAAGGTACGCAGCTCTTCGAGTTTCGGCGGTGTCGCGGCGGGCACGACGAACGCGCGGATCCGTTCGCCGAGCACGGGGTCCGGTTCCGCGACCACCGCTGCTGCCGCCACCCCGGGGTGGCGTTCCAGCAGCGCTTCGAGCTCCTGCGCGCCGACCTTCTCGCCGCCGCGGTTGACGATGTCCTTGATCCGTCCCGTCACTTGCAGCTCACCGCGCGGGGTGAGCCGCACCAGGTCGCCGGTACGGAAGAATCCGTCCGGGGTGAACGATCGCGTGTTGTGCGCGTCGGCCCGGTAGTAGCCGCGCAACGTGCACGGACCGCGGTAGAGCAGTTCGCCCTCTTCGCCTGGTACGACAGCGTTTCCGTCGTCGTCGACCACCAGCAGCTCGTCCGCGGCGAACAGGGGAGTGCCCTGGGTGGTGGCGACGGTGGCGGCCGGGGCGCCGGGGCGAGTGCAGCACAGCACGCCCTCGGCCATCCCGAACCAGTGGGTGATCCGGCAGCCGGCATCGGTCATCTCCCGCGCGAGCTCCGGGCGCAACGCCGCGCCGCCGACCTCCAGCAGCACCTTCTTCAAATCGGCCCCGAACAGCGGGGCAAGCTCGAACCACACCGGCAGAAGTGCCGGCATGAGCGTCGTCAGCGTGACGCCTTCGGCCTCGATCAGCGGCAATGCGTCGTCGGGACTCGGCGTCGGACTGAGCACCACGCGTCCGCCCGCGCGCAGGGTGCCGAGCACGCCCGGACAGCCGAGCGCGGCGTTGTGCCCGGCGGGCAGCGCCGCGAGATACACGCTGTTTTCGCCCGCCGAAAGCACTTCGGCGCAGGCGCGCAGCTGACAGGCGTAATCGTCGTGGGTCCGGGGGATCAGCTTCGGCACATCGGTCGTGCCGCCGGACAACAGCAGGAACGCCACGTCTTCGCCGCGCGGCGAAGGCAGCGGCCGCGGCGGGGCGGAGATGTCGGCGAGCCGGCGGTACGCGCCCGGATCTCCGTCCGTCACGACGAATTCGAGGTCCGGGGCGTTCGCGCTGACCTCTCCGGCCAGTGTCCGGTAGTCGAATCCGCCGTGCTCGGCAGGCCCGAAATACGCGCGGGCGCCGGTGAGTTCGGCAAAGCAGCCGATTTCCAGTGCGCGGTGCGCGGGCAGCGCGAACACCGGCACGACGCCCAGTCGGAACAGCGCCAACGCGACTTCGACGAACGCGACCGTGTTCGGCAGCTGCACGATGGCCCGGTCGCCGGGACGCAGGCCGAGTTCGGCGAGCCCGGCGGCGAGTTCGTCGGCTCGCCGGTCCAGTTCGGCATACCCGACGCGGCGGTCGCCGCTGACGACCGCGATCCTCGCGCCGTCGCGGCGTGCCCAGCCCCGCGCGAGGTCGGCCAGTGTCTCTCCGGTCCAGTAGCCCTCGGCGCGGTACCGGGCGGCGAATTCCGGCGGCCACGGCTGTGCTCCGGCCAGCATGGGCGGTCCCCTCCCGGTCAGCTTGCGGTGATCGACTGCGGAGGACCGGCAGTTGCACGCCCGGCCGTCGCGCCGGGCGCGGTCCGGCCGAGGAACCACAGGTCGATGCCGCTGACGGTGACGGTGCGGTCGAGATTCCAGCCGAGCGCGCGGTAGAAGCGGACATTGGCCTCGGTGTCGGTCTCGCCCCAGGACGCGCTGCCGTCGGCGTCCATGATGTCGATCAGCGCGCGCATCAGGGATTCGCCGATGCCGCGGCCCTGGAACCGCGGTTCGACGCCGACCGGTCCGACGTGCCAGTGCGGTGCGGCGAGGTCGTGCAGCACGTAGTGGGCGCGCACGTAGTCGCCGATCGCCGGATCGCCGGCGGCGGGCGCGGCCCCGGCGGTGATTTTCGCGGCGTCGCCGGGAAAAGTGGTGCCGATGCAGTGTCCCGGCGGACTCGCGGCAGCGGTGCCGACGAGGCAGCCGCGGTAGAACGCGCCGAGCTGCGGGGGCGCCTGCCGGTGGAAGAAGGCGGTCCACACCGCTTGCATCCCGGCCAGCCGGTCGAGCGGCTCCGCCCCGAACATCGCGTACGTAGTGGGGTTGTCGCGCATCGCGCGGGCGGTGAGCCCGGCGGCGGCGAGCCGTTCGGTCTTGCGCAGTTCGCGGATTTCGAGCCGGGGAAGGTCGTCCGGCGGCGGCGGTAGCTGAGGCACCCGGACACGGTAGAACCGTCCGCCGCAGGTGGGCCAGCACTGTGCAAACGGGGAAGACGTTCGCCCGCAACGGGATTCGAGCCGTTGACAGCTGGTGACCGGACTGTCACCGTTGCTGTTTGCCGACATCGGCGGAATGTTGCCAAATCACCGTCGGCGTTCTTGATCAAGAACCTCTCTGTCCCTTGTGAAAGGAGCTTCTCCCGCATGTTTCGCGATCGTCAGAAACATCTGCCCCTGCCGGTGAAAGCGGCCGGTCTGCTCGCCGCCGCGGCGGCCGCGGCCGTCCTCGGCTCCGTCCCCGCGTCGGCGGCCGGCCCCGCGGTTTCGGTGGCCCCGGCGACCGGCCTGGCGGACGGCCAGCAGGTCGCCGCCACCGGCACCGGCTTCCACCCCGACACGAACGCCTTCGTCGGCCAGTGCGCCACGGTCGACTCGAAGATCCTCTGCAACAACGACACACTGACTCAGGTGAAGTCCGACTCCTCCGGAACCGTGAAGCAGTCGCTCGCCGTGCACACCCAGTTCACCGGCACTGACCCGGAAACCGGCAGCCCGGTGAGCACCGTCGACTGCACCAAGGTCTCCTGCCGGATCGGCATAACCCAGGACCACCAGACCGGAGCCAGCGCAGTCATCTCGTTCACCTGACAATGACTGTGCGGCGCGGTCCCCGAACCGCGCCGCACAGCCCCGCTTCGCTGCCCGCAATCCCGAGCGCGGCACGGAACCGCTGCGCGCGAATCGGTACCAGGCCGCGGCAATCTCCGAATCGCGGTATCGGGTTCAGGAGCTGACGGGCGGCGGAGGACTCCGCGAGCCGGCTTGGGGACAGGTCCGG
Organism: Amycolatopsis rubida; assembly: GCF_900115345.1. GTDB lineage: Bacteria > Actinomycetota > Actinomycetes > Mycobacteriales > Pseudonocardiaceae > Amycolatopsis > Amycolatopsis rubida. The sequence continues at coordinate 388,603 of NZ_FOWC01000006.1, forward strand.
TTTGTGCCGCGCTGCTGCCCTTCGCCGCCGGGTCAGTCATTCGGATTCCGTCTTTTCGTTGTGCGTTCAGCAGGTGAACCGCAGTCCGGTTCCCAGATGTGTCAACGGTTCGGTCAGTCGCTGTTCCTCATCGGACAGGTGTACCCCCGACGAGTCCGGCAACGCCCGCGGCCGGTGCGGCGCCGAGCTGGGCGTGGGGCGAACTGGCGCAGCTGGGGCAGGTTGATGTCTTCTCCGGTGGAGCGCGCGAACCCGAGACGGCGGTAAGTGCCGAGCGTCCGGCCGGTTTGCCGCACCCGAGCTTGCGCAGCCGTGATCGCGGCCCGGTCGTCGTTGCCGTTCAGGTGCTCCACCGGCCAGCGGCGGCCGTCCCCTCTTCGATCGCTGGGGTGCGCAACCGAAAGCCCTCTGCCGCCTCGGGCACGGTGTGGCATCGCCAACGGGTTGAACCGCGACGGGATTCCGTGTCCCTCGGCGCGCATCGTCTCGCGGATGGGCGGCAGAGCAGCACGATCCGGTCAATTCTGGAGTGACGCGGTTCCGGCGCGCGTCGGCCGACCGGGTTGTCTGGTCGCGCAAGCTGGCGCGAGGACCGAAGGCGACGTACGCGTTTCGCGGGCGAGTCCGGTGCGGTCGCTGCAAGCGCAAGCGGAGGGAACGCCAAGGGACGCCCGGATGCTCGTTCCCGGATCACCCGAAGAACATCTACCTGCCGGAAGCGGTGTTGCTCGGGCCGTTGAACAGCTGTATCAACGACGCGTTCTCGGAGGATCAACGTGACACAACTGTGGACGCGATGCTGGGCGTCGCCGGCGAGGTGAACATCAACCCGCAACGCACGGCGGATGCTCAGCGGCGGCCGCCCAGGCCAAGACCCGGTTGGCGAGGCTTACGCAGGCCATCGAGCCCGGTGCGGACCTGGAAGCGCGGATCGAACCGCTGAACCGCGCGAGGGAAGAACGCGCCGCGGCGGCAGAGGAGCTGGCGAGGACTCCGGCCGGTTCAGAGCTGGGGAGAGCGGATGTGGAAGCGCTGGCCGACTCACTGGCGGATGCGATCAGCGCGAGCCCGGCCCGGCTGCAAGAGCTGTACGTGGAAATCGGCGTGGAGCTGGTCTATGACGCGAAAGAGCGGATGGTCGTTGTGACCATCCGTCCCCCCGTGGGGTTAATGCGTGTGTCCGTGGGGCGAGTTGCACGCTACCGGCACGCCTCCAAATCGCCACTTGAACGGCGGAGATCTGCGGTGGGGTTCGTCCGGGCCTGACTGGCTGTGCGCGCGGGGGCTCTGACGCCGGGTAAGGGCCGTATCGGCATGTGGCGTTATCCAACCTGTGCGAGCACGCTGGCCGGTTCATTGGCGCGCGGCTGACGACTCTCTACCGCCAAGTCGACGCAGGTCGTGACTATGAGTTACATCACTGCTCGGTCGAAAGGTGCCTCAGCTGGTGAGGCGTTCATGTGGTTGACGGCCGGGAGACCCGTCCCCGTCGTGTCGGCCGCAGAACTGTCAGTGGTCGTCTCTAGAGTGGCGGGGTGACCGTGACCGCTTCTGTACCGACGATCAACTACGGCGAGATTTTCACTCGTCGCTGGGTTGTCGACGTGCTGCTCGACCTCGCCGGCTACACCGTCGATCGCGACCTCGGCTCGCTGCATCTGCTCGAACCGTCGTGCGGATCCGGGGCGTTCCTCGGCCCGGCGGTCGAACGTCTGATCTCCTCGGCGCAAGCCCGAGGCCGAGACCTGGCGCTGCTCGGCGACGCCGTCCGTGCGTATGACTTGCAGCCGGAGCACGTGAAGACCGCTCGTCGCCTTTGCCGTGACTTGCTGGCGGCCGCAGGCGCGTCGAAGGGCACAGCTGACGGGCTCGCGAAGACCTGGGTGCGCCAGCAGGACTTCCTGCTGCCTGGCGTAGACGACTTGGCCGCGGATGTCGCCGTCGGCAACCCTCCGTATATCCGTTACGACGATCTGGACGTCAGCACGGCGGCCGAGTATCGCCGCGCCTGGAAGACGATGAAGGGTCGTGGAGACATCTACGTGGGCTTCTACGAGCGATGCCTCGCGATGCTGAAACCTGGCGGCCGGGTTGGCTTCATCTGTGCCGACCGCTGGATGCGGAACCAGTACGGCGGGGTCTTGCGGGACCTGGTGTCGTCCCGGTATTCGGTCCAGCACGTCTGGACTATGCATGACGTTGACGCGTTCGAGTCCGAAGTCTCAGCCTACCCGGCGATCACGGTGCTGGCCAATCACCCGCAGGGCACGGCGGTCGTAGCGGACACGACTGCTGCGTTCGGCGAGTCTTCGGCGCAGGCGCTGGTGAAGTGGTCGCGTGACGAATCTCTGACGCACTTCACCGACACTGGAGTTCGTGCCCACTGCCTTCCCCATTGGTTTCCGTCTGGTGAGATGTGGCCGACCGGTTCGCCGGCGCGCCTGGCCCTGATCGAACGGCTCAACGACGGCTTCGCTTCGCTGCACAACGCGGCCACCGGTACGCGCGTTTCCATTGGTATCGCCACTGGTGCCGACAAGGCATACGTCACAAAGGACGCTGACGCGGCGGAGGAGTCCCGAATGCTGCCGCTCGCGATGCGGCGAGACCTGATGTCGGGTTCGTTCGAGTGGCAGGGCAACTACCTGGTGAACCCGTGGGACGCTGAGGGCAACCTCGTCGATCTTGCCGACTACCCGCGTCTCGCCGCCCATCTGAGCGCGTACCCGGCGATCAAAGATCGATTCGTCGCGAAAAAAAACCCTGGCAGTTGGCATCGCACCATCGATAAGGTGAACGCTTCAATCATCGGCAGGCCGAAGCTGCTGCTGCAGGATATGAAGGCGCGTATCCACCCGGTTCTGGAAAACGGTAGGCACTACCCGCACCACAACCTCTACTATGTCGTTTCGGACACGTGGGACATGGAGGTTCTGGGGGGGATCCTGCTGTCCCGGATCGCGCAGGCCTTCATCGAGGCGTACTGCGTGCGGATGCGCGGCGGAACCCTGCGGTTCCAAGCTCAGTACCTCAAGCGCATTCGCGTTCCTGACCCGGCCATGATCGACGCTGACGACGCTGATGAGCTGCGGCGGGCATTCAAAGCCCGCGACGTCACTTTGGCGACGACTGTTGCAGCGAAGGTCTATGGAATCGACCCCGCGAAGTACGAGCTCGACGAAGGTGGAGGCACCGATGTCGCCTGATGTTATGCCTCTTCTGGTTAACTGGTGGAAGGCTAAGAGTGCGGCAGTTGCGAAACTCGATGCTCAAGGTCGATCGGGCATCGGTGCCCAGGCTCGCGACGCCAAGCACATGCAATCGCTTGCTGTGTTCGTGCGTCAGATGTTCATAGACGCCGGCCTCAGTGAAGACGAAGTCACGACAGATACGGTGATCCCGGGCTACTTCCGGAGGTCGAAGAACTGGGATGTTGTGGCACTTCATAAGGGTCATCTGGTAGGCGTCGTGGAGCTTAAGTCTCAGGAGAATAGTCCGGGAAACAACGCGAATAATCGCATTGAGGAAGCCATTGGCAGTGTCGTTGATGCGAAAACCGTGCAGGACATTAGCGAGAACTTCGGTAAACTCGGAGTCTGGGCCGCATGGTGCATGACGTTCAATCGTGACTGCGAGCCCCGGCGTCGCAACGGAGTGCGGTCGAAGCATTTCCCTCTCGACCCTGAGTTCGTGCCATTTTCATATGCCAGTCAATATGGAAAAGCCATCGAGAGACTGATCGCTAGGAATCTTTATCAGGCGGGCTGGATGGTCAGAACATGGGTGAATGACGATGGCACTGTCGGCTACGACGAGCCGATTTCCACAGCCACAGCAGAAACGCTGGCGATGCAGATTGAATCGCGGGTCAAGTTCGCGGTCCAGGCTCTGCGGGACGAGTAGATGATCACCGCATAAGTGGCAATGGCACGTTGAATGTGCTGGCCAAGTCGACACGCGGTCCATTGTCGAACTGGCAGCCCAGGGGTGGTGTCGGGATATGCGGGTGCCGGAGCTTGGGTAAGTTGAAAGCGTGGCCGCACGCTGACCGTTGCCCGGTTTTCAAGTCAAAAGTCTGCTAAATCGGATGCATGGAGGGTTGCTCGGTAGATATTTGGTGTCTGTGCATGTCAGATCAGTGGCCAAAGACTGCTACTCGGTCTGATCGTATAAGGTGGGCGCGCGCGGATCCCAGTTCTCCCTGAAGTGGTTCTCCTTCCGGTCAAGGGAGCAGTGGTGTCGAACGACTGCCGTCAGGGAGTCGATGAATCCGGAGTATCCGATGAGTTCTTGATCAAGCTCTTTGAAGCCGAATTCATGCACGTGGTTTCGATCTTTAAATTTCTTGGTAAAATACGAGCACGGAGTGCTTTCCTTGACGCTTTTCGTGGCATGCTCGTTTGGGCAGTACGGCCTTTTTGTTGCGATTGCCCACGTATTGTCGTAGACGCGTTCCTCTTTTAAGCGGCGGCACAGAATTCGAACTCGATCCTGATAAGATGTTTTGTTAAATATTTCGTCCTTGGGGTGGAGGATTCGATCCCGCTTCCCGCTGCTTTTTTCGTTTGATGCAGGATCGTCTTCTATGACGTAAACATAGCCGATCCATGGCATTTCGGGCAGTAGTCCATTCTTGACTGCCTTGGCTAGATCGGTTGCTGTACCGATGGCCTCTTCGGCTCTGTTGTTCGCGTTATTTCCGAAGGAGGGCCCCAGTTGGCTCTTGAGTTCGATCGCCACGATAGGTCGTTTGTTGGCTCGAACCACGACATCCCACATCTTGGTAGGCCGGTAGAAGCCTGGAAGGGTGAATCCGGGGGAGATGGAGCCGGGTGCCACGACACTGCTGTCGGTGACCTCTTTTGGGGCTTTGTAGTAGACGTTAGTCGGTGCTGCGCCGGCTGCGATACATGCGTTGGCAAGCATGTGAGCGACATGGTCGAGGTGCCCGCCTGCCGTGACGCCAGCTCGTTCGCCGGGTTCGGCCACGCCACGGCTGGTTTGCGCATCCCGCGCCTTGCTTCGCACTTCCCAGAAAGAACGCATCGCCGCTTCCACTTCAGCATGCTGCTCAGGTGTCATGCCGCGAACTACCCCCAAGGCCTATCGCTCGTGATTAGCGGACTCTACCGAAGATGCTGGCCCGAACCCGACCCGGCCGAGTTCGAAGGTGATCTGGTCGAGTCGGGCGTCGTGAGTGCGCGCGCGGTGCAAGCGCAGCGCGCGATGACGTGCTTGCGTGGTGACGGCCGGGAGCCGACGGATCAGCCACAGGGGCGGGATGGCCATGTCGGCTTGCTTCGACGCCGGGCGGTCGTCGTGGACAGTGGATTAACTTTTCGCGCCCTGCCTCGTGATGCTCCGACGCGACCTACGCCGATACCAGCTCTCGCAGCGGGCATGGACCGGCCGTGCTCTCGTGTCGTCGCCGCTCCCGGTCGTCGTGGGCGACCGCGGCTTGGTCAACCGGGCCGTGATGCCGTTCTCCCGGCAGATCTGTAGTCGTGTGACACGACAGGGGCCCGAGGCCAGCCGCAGCTGAGACGGTCCAGAACCCCGGGCCTCGCCACGCAGACTGTGTCCGCCTGTGCCGGTTCGGCCGGCCGCGGCACGTAGCCGCATGAACCGACGACTGGGCCTGACCCGTTTCGACGGACATCCAAGATCAGGGCTGACGCCCTGCGCAAGGACGTTCCATCATGGAGGCCATGGGCAGGAGGAAGCCTCGGCCTCGTCGTTCGTTCACGCCGGAGTTCAAGGCCGAGATCGTCGAGCTGTGCCAAGGGGCGACCGGTCTCGGCCAGATCGTGAAGGACTTCGACCTGACCGAGACCGGCGTGCGCGAGTGAGTCAAACAGGCCGAACGCGACGCCGGGAGCCGCACCGGCGGCGGTCTGACCAGCGACGAACGGGCCGAACTGGCCCGGCTGCGGCGGGAGAACCGCCGCCTGTCGGAGGACGTGGAGATCCTCAGGCGAGCGACGGCTTTCTTCGCGAAGGAGACCCGGTGAACGCCGGCAGCGGCAACGTCAAACGTGCCGGCGAACTGCTCAAGCTCTCCCGAGCCGCCCACCGCGTAGCCACCCTCCCCAGCGCGAACGCGATGACGCGCAGCTGACCGAGGAGATCTTCGCGCTCCACGGCGAGCCGGGACGGTGCCTGCGGAACACCCCGGGTTCACGCTGGACTTCGCGCCCGCGGACGGCGGCACTTCCGCAAGCGGATCGCCCGGCTCTCGCGCACCGCGGGCTTGGCGGGGCGGACCCCGAAACGGTGGCGGACCACAACCACACCCGGCCCCGCAGCGACCTTGCCCGCCGACCTCATCAAGCGTGATTTCTCCTGCACCGCAACAAGCATCGAGACCCGCTGGTGCGGGGACGACACCTACATCCCCGCCTGGGAAGGCTGGCCGCGGTCATCGACCTGGACTCCTGCCGGGCGGTCGGCTGCGCCACCGCGGATCACCTGCGCACCGAGCTGGTCGCCGACGCCCTGCGCACCGCCCTCGCCCAGCACCGCCCCGAACCCGGAGTGGTTTTCGGTCCGACCGCGGCTGCCAGTACGCCTCCGCCCAGTCCAACGCGCTCGCCGACGCAAGGCGTACGGTTATCGGTGGGACGCAAGGGACAATGCCGGGACAACACGGTCGCCGAATCGTTCTTCGCGATCAGCAAAGCCGAACTGCTCGACCGGCGGGACTGGCCCGCCCGCGCCGCCGCGCACAAAGCGGTCTTCGAGACATCGAAGGCTGCCTCAGCCCCGCCAGCAACGAAACAACCACGCGTCACGTAGCCTGACCTGACCTCAGCGGCCCTGTCGGTCAAAGCGGGTCAACCCCAGTCCCGCTGGCGGGGCTGCAAGCCCTCCGGCGTGATCGAGCGGCCACTCTCGAAGGCCGCTCGGGACCCTCTTGGGCGGCTCGGCCCTCATGACGGGGCGACCGCGTCGCCCTCGGCCGGGAGCGTTGAGACGGATCCGGCCGGATGCTTCAGCCGGAGTCGCCCGACTGAGGCCGCGATGACGGACACGAGCGCGACGGCCGACAGGTAGACCCCGAAGACGTACTCGCTTCCCACCTGCGAGTTCAACCAGACGCCAAGCAGCGGCCCGCTGCCGCCGAAGAGGACAACGGTGGCGTTGTAGGCGAAGGATCCGGCGGTAACCCGGGTTTCGGTCGGAAACATGTACGCGATCGCGAGCGCCGCCGGGACGGCGAGCATCCCCTTGCCGGTCGCCAGGATGACACCGCCCACGATCCCGCCCACGTATCCTTGGGCGGCGATGACGAACGCCGGGACGCTGAAGACGGCGACGAAAGCTGCCCCTCCCACCATCAACCGGTGCAACCCGACGCGTTCCATGATCCTTCCGCCCGCCAGTGCGGCGACTACCAGAATGCCGTCCGTGATCAGGGTGATGCTGTAGGCATCGCTGCTGGACATCTGCCCGGGGCCCTTCAGGAACGTGGTGAAGTACGAGGACACGGTCGGCGTGATCAGCGCGTATACCGCGACCACGAAGAAGAACACGAGCATCGTCTTCCACTGCTGCCCAAAGGCGTCCCGGATGGGCGTGGCCCGCTGGTTCCGGCTTCCTCGGGCGTGGGCGAGTTGCCGAAACTGGGGAGTTTCCTGGACCCGCAAGCGCACGTAGATACCGATCGCGCCGAGCGGCAACGCGAGCAGGAACAGGATGCGCCACCCCCAGGCGTCAAACGCGGCGTTGCCCAGGACGGCGCTGGTCAAGCTCGCCACTCCGACAGCGGCGAGCACCCCGAGGAAGGTGCTGGCCACGAGGTAACTGATGTTGCGGGCGCGGGTGCGCGGAGAGCTGTGCTCGTAGAGGAAGCTGGCGGCCGAGCCGTATTCTCCGCCGGCGCCGAGGCCCTGCAACAGTCGACAGGCCAGCAACAGAGCGGGTGCGCCGACGCCCATGGCGGCGTAGGTAGGCAGCACTCCGATGAGCGCCGTGGCGGTGCACATGAGGACGATGGTGATGGTCAACGACGCCCGGCGTCCCCAGGTGTCGCCGATCCAACCGGCTACCAGGCCGCCCAGCGGCCGGCTCACGTAGGTGAGCGCGAAAACCGCGTAGGTGCTCAGAAGCGCCGTGGTCGGGTCGCCGGACGGGAAAAAGTGTGCCGCTACCGAGGAAGCGACGACCCCGTAAACGCCGAAGTCGTACCACTCGGCGAAATTGCCGGCGACGGCAGCGCGGATCAATTGTCCGCGGGTCTGGCTGGTGAGCTCTGTCCCGGAGTCAGCTTCGGTGTTCATCGGTCCTCCTGTGTGCCCCGCTGCTGTGCGATGCTCGCCGGGGTGCCGGACTGGGGACGCTGGACGAGCTCGATGCGGAGGTTGTCCGGCCCCAGCGCATAGGCGATCAGGCCGCCTGCGTTGCGGCCGGAGTCGATGCGGTTGGGTGCGGAGGTGAACCGCACGCCGCTTGCGGAGCTTCGGCGGTACAGCTGCGCCAGGTCGGTGACTTCCAGCGCCAGGTGAGCCGAACCTGGCTGGGCAACGGGTGCGAAGGCCCCCGGGAGGGCCGGTACCACGTACTGCAGAAGCTGTAGCTCGCACCCGTCGACATGGCCGGCGGGAGTGAGGATGGCGTTGTCGACCACCGCATCGGGGACTCCCACCGTGGCTCTGGTGTAGTCGTTGTCCTGCAGCTGCCGATGCCGCAGGACAAAGCCGAAGTGCTCGGTGAAGAAGGCTATCGCGGCGTCCAGGTCGGAAACGGTGTAGCCGACATGGCCCAGGGCCAGGCTCATGACCGAGTCCCTCCGGTCGCCCCTTCGCGGAACACAGCGTCGTACAGCCGGAGCCAGTTTCCTCCCGCGACAGCCGCGAGGGCCGGCTCGTCGAAGCCGACCGCGCGCAGACCGTCCAGCAGGACCGGGAAGTCCGCGGCGGTGCCGAACCAGTCCTGCCAGCGAGGCCAGCGCGCCGGCTCCGGGTCCGGGTTCAGCCGGCCGTTGCGCAGCGTGACCAGATCCGCATCGGTCCACTCCCGGGACAAGTCGCTGCCCAGCGCGACATGGTCCACCCCGATCTGGTCCACGAGCGTCGCCACCATCGTGCAGAATTGGCGCAGCGTGACCTGCGGGCCGCCGATGAACGTGGGGTAGGTGGTCACACCGACGACGCCGCCGCGGTCGGCGACAGCCGTGAGGATGTCGTCGGGGGTGTTGCGGGGATGATCGCAAAACCAGCGGGGATTCGTGTGGGTCAGCGCGATCGGGTCGCTCGAGGCGTCGACCGCCTCGCGGGTGCTGCGGTCGCCCACGTGCGAGCAGTCGACCAGCATTCCCAAGGCGTTCATTCGTTCCACGACCCTGCGGCCAAACAGCGAAAGACCAGAGTCGTGCGGCTCCAGGCAACCAGCGGCGACGGCGTTCTGCACGTTGTAGGTCAGCTGGACCACCCGAACACCCAGCTCGTGATAGAGGTCCAGCAGGCGGGGGTCGTCTTCGATCGGTGCGGTGTTCTGAAACCCCAGCAAGACCCCGAGCCGATGACTGTCCGCGGCCGCGCGGATGTCGTCCGGAGAGCGGACATGCACCAGCCGGTCCGAGTACTGCGCGAACCGTTGCCGCCAGCCCATCAGCCGGTCCAGCGTACCGCGCGCGTCCTCCCACACGGCGCAGGTGGCCTGTACCGCGCCCACGCCTCCCTTGGCGAGGTCATCGATGACCTGCGGCGTCCAATTGTTGATCTCGCATCCGTCGATCAGCAGCGGTTGCGTCATGCCCTGCCTTCCGGTGAGTACTCGCGGAGCCCGGAGTGTGCCCCTGGCACCGAGGATGCGGCCGGCCATCGATAAGTTGAAGTCCGTTTTGCTGATCGATTGATTAGGAACGCAGATGGATCACTGGGACGTGCGTCAGCTGGAGTACTTCGCGGCGGTCGCGGACGAGTTGCACTTCGGGCGTGCCGCGGCCCGGGAGCACATCAGCCAATCGGCGCTGAGCCAGCAGGTGCGTGCGTTGGAGCGCCGCCTCGGCGTGGAACTGCTCGTGCGGACAACCCGGTCCGTGCGACTGACTCCCGTGGGCCGCGCCGTGCATGAGCAGGCGAAAGCCCTGCTGGCGCAGCACGCCCGAGCCGCGGAGCGGATCGACCACCTCGTCTCCGGACGAGCAGGCCGATTGCGCATCGGTTTCGTGCCGTCCGCGGCCTTCGGCACGCTCCCGCGGATCGTCGCGCCGTTCAGACGGGCGAACCCGCAGGTGAAGCTGCAGCTCCAGGAGATGCCGACACTGGAACAGCTGCGCACCGTCGCTCAGGGCGACCTGGATGTCGGGCTGGTGCGGGACACCAGCCAAGCGACCTCGGTGCGGCTCTTCCCCCTCCTCACCGAGCCGTTGCTGCTCGCACTGCCCCGCGAGCACCCGGCCGCCCGGCGCCGGCGAGTCCGCCTCGCCGCGCTGGCCGGCGAACAATTCATCGTGCTCCCGAGCGCCGTCGCGCCCGCCATGTCCGACGTCATCGCGAAACTGGCCGCGGCCGCCGGGATCGATCTCAGCTACCCCCTCGAAGCGCTGGCCTTCACCACGACCCTGGGCCTGGTGGGCAGCGGGATGGGCGTGGCCATCGTGCCCGCCTCCGTACGCACCAACCACCCCCCGGGGCTCGTCTACCGGCACATCGCGGACGAGGGCGCGGTCTCCCGGCTCTTCGTCGCTGTCTCCGAAGAACACACCGATCCGCTCGCAGCGAAGTTCCTGCGCGCGGCGCAGACATGCTTCGCCACCGCCCCGGACGGCGACTCCCCGCAAAAGCTCCTGTCCGCAGGCAACGACGCAGGGTTGTTACCCGACCCGTGATCGTGAGTTCCTGAGGGGCGTTCCCGGAAACGCGGACTTCCCGCCCTGGGACTGTCGAGCGGAATACGGGAAACGCGGCCGCCCCGCCGGGCGGCAGGTCAGGCAACTCACCGGGCGCGGAATGGCGCCGTGGCCCGCTGCGCTACGACTGTTCGACCGGGCGGATCCAGGCCGTGCGCACGGCCCGCTCGCGTTGGCGGGCGCGGAATTCTGTTCGCGACCGGATCCGATCGGGGGCGTTGGCCGAGGATCGGCGGCCACGCCTCGCGGAGCGACGTCTCCGCTTGGACGAGCCTGGCCGCGAACTCAGGCTCGCCGATGCGGTTCGCGGCATCGCGCGGCGATCTTGTCCCCGGGCCGCTCCCGGCGGCCGATCGGGATCCGTACCTGTTGGCCTGGCCCGATATCGCCGACCTCGCCCGCAGTGCGGTGCCTCCCGTCCGCGCACGGCACCTGCTACTGCGGGTGCGCGGCGGAGCAAGTCGCGGCGATCGTCGGCGCGCGACCGGCGCACCCCTGCGGGCCGTTGCAGACCAACACGAGCGGCATCCGGGCCAGCCCCGCAGCGGAGGAGAGGAACCGGTACCGGTCCGCGGCGGGCGCGGTCTCGTTACGCCGTGCGGCCGACGCTGGCGGAACCAAAGATGGTACTGCTCCTGAAAAACGACGGTCATGGACAGTGCCGGACGATGCGCCCGCTCGGCGGCAGCGGGTTTCGTCGGGCTGACTGTTGCGGCTGCGCGTGTGCCAGGCGACGGCCTGGAAAGCTGGCCGGAGTCTGCTCCGCTCCTCGGTCCAGCGAACTGAGCAGTCATCGCCGCCGGTCCGTGGTGCTGCCGGGGGAGCGGTGCGCGGACCATCTCTGCTCGATCTTGCCGAAGCGCCAGACGAGCAGAGCGACAATCCAGGTCACGGCGAACAGCCCGACCAGCGCGAATCCGACGTCGTCGAGGTCGAGCCGGGCGAGTGCGGCCAGCGGACCGGTTTCCGCCCCGGTTCCGGCGGCGAGCGCGGTGGCCAGCTCGACCGCGCCGATGATCAGGGCGGCTGCCGCGGAGAGGGCGGTGACGACGAGGTTGTAGAAGATTTTCCGCGCGGGCCGGGTGAAGGCCCAGCGGTAGGCGAAGTTCATCAGGCAGCCGTCGGTGGTGTCGAACAGGGTCATTCCCGCGGCGAAGAGGATCGGCAGGACCAGGATCGCGTACCAGGGCAGCGCGAAAGCCGCGGTGCCCGCGGCGAGCACGAGCAGCGCGACCTCGGTGGCGGTGTCGAAGCCCAGTCCGAACAGGACTCCGACCGGGTAGATGTGCCATGGCTTGCGCACCGCCGTGGTCGCGCCGTTGAGGACGCGATTGACGAAACCGCGGTTGTCGAGACGCCGTTCCAGCTCGGCCTCGGTCTCGTGACCCGCGCGCAGCCGCCTGCCCGCCTTCACGATGCCGACGAGGACGACCGCGTTAAGGAACCCGATGGCGCACAGGAACACCCCGGACACTGAGGCTCCGATCAACCCGGTCGCGTGGTGCAGGGCCGAGGAGCTGTCGGCAATCTGCCCGGCGAACGCCCGCACCCCCGCCGACAGCAGCAGGCAGAGCACGAACACGACGGTGGAGTGGCCGAGGGAGAACCAGAATCCCACCGAGAGCGGCCGGGTGCCCTCGGCCAGGAGCTTGCGGGTGGTGCTGTCGATCGCCGCGATGTGATCGGCGTCGAACGCGTGGCGCATGCCGAGGGAGAACGCGGTGATCCCGAGCCCCATGCCGAACACCGCGCCGCCGCCGAGGTCGTAGTGCGCGGGAGCGACGGCGACGCTGAGCACGCCCCAGCCGATGCCGTTGAGCAGCAAGATGAATCCGGCCATGGCGGCGACGGACACCCGGTCGCGGCGGCTGAGGGCCCGGCGCCGCGGGGCGGCACCGTCCGCGGTGGATCGCGACGGTCTGGTGGACACGCGAGGGCCTCGCTTTCGGCGGAAACGGACCCGGCGGGCGCTGTGCTCGCCGGAGGTGCAGGGACGTACGGGCCAACCGCGGCGGCCGAGCACTGGGCAACATCGACGACGCGGAGGACAATCGTGAGCGTGAATGCGCGCACGCGAGTGTCCGTCCGGGTGCGCGGGGTGGTGCAGGGGGTCGGATACCGGCCGTTCGTGCACGGTCTCGCGCAACGGTTCGGGCTTGCCGGGTTCGTCGGCAACGACGCGGCAGGCGTGTTCGCCGAGGCCGAGGGGGACGAGTCCGGGGTAGCGGAATTCGTGGCGGCGCTGCGTGCGCAGGCGCCTCCGCTGGCAGTGGTCGACGACGTCCGGGTGGAAGCCGCTCCGCCCCGCGGCGGGAGCGGGTTCGAGATCGTGGCGAGCCCGGCCGGAGGCAGCGCTGAGACGCTGGTGTCCGCGGACAGCGCCACGTGCCCGGACTGCTTGCGGGAACTGTTCGACCCCGGCGACCGCAGATACCGCTACCCGTTCGTGAACTGCACGAACTGCGGGCCGCGGTTCACCATCGTGCGCGGGGTGCCCTACGACCGGCCGCGGACCACCATGGCCGGGTTCCCGATGTGCGCCGAATGCCGGGCCGAATACGAGGACCCGGCCGACCGCAGGTTCCACGCACAGCCGGTCTGCTGCCCGGGCTGCGGGCCGAGCCTGCGCTTTTCCGCGGGCGGGGGAGACCCGCTGACGGCTGCCGCGGCTGCGCTGCGCGCGGGCGCGGTGCTGGCGGTCAAGGGGCTCGGCGGTTACCACCTGGCAGTCGTCGCTTCCGACGAGGGCGCGGCCAGTGCGCTGCGCGGGCGCAAGCACCGTGCGGAGAAACCGTTCGCCGTCATGGTCCCGGATCTGCGGTCGGCGCGGGAACTGGCCGAAGTGGACGGTGCCGCCGAAGAGCTGCTGTGCGGGCGCAGACGGCCGATCGTGCTGGTGCCCCGGAAGTCCGGCACGGTGCTGGCGCCGTCGGTGGCGCCCGGCAACCGGCGGATCGGGCTGCTGCTGCCGTACACGCCGCTGCATCATCTGCTCCTTGCGGAACTGGCCGTGCCGATCGTGCTGACCAGCGCGAACGTGTCCGACGAGCCGATCGTTTACCAGGACGCGGACGCGTTCGCGCGGCTCGGCGCGATCGCCGACGCGTTCCTGACCCACGACCGGGACATCCACGTCCGCACCGACGATTCGGTGGTCCAGGTCTGCCGCGGGCGCGAGCAGGTGCAGCGGCGTTCCCGCGGCTACGCGCCGGAGCCGGTACGGCTGCACCGCCCGGCACCGGTGCACGTACTGGGCGTCGGCGCGGAGCTGAAGAACACGTTCTGCCTGGCCAAAGCCGACCACGCGTTCGTGTCCCACCACATCGGCGATCTGGAGAACTACGAAACGCTCACCGCGTTCGCCGAGGGGATCGAGCACTACCGCGGCCTGTTCGACGTGCGGCCCACCGTGGTCGCGCACGATCTGCACCCGGAGTACCTGTCCACGAAGTACGCGCTCGAACTGGACGGGGTCGAGCTGGTCGGGGTGCAGCACCACCACGCGCACATCGCCTCCTGCCTCGCGGACAACGGCGAGGACGGCCCGGTGCTGGGCGTGGCGTTCGACGGCACCGGCTTCGGCCCGGACGGCACGATCTGGGGCGGCGAGTTCCTGGTCGCGGACCTCGCCGGGTTCCGGCGCGCCGGGCATCTCGCACCGGTGCCGATGCCCGGTGGCGCGACGGCGATCCGGCAGCCGTGGCGGATGGCCGCCGCGCACCTCGCCGCGGCCGGCGTCTCGGCGCCCGCGCTGCGGGAGCGGCACGCCGCGCAGTGGGACGCGGTCGTCCGGCTGGCGGACAGCGGCCTGGCTCCGGCCACCTCCAGCGCGGGCCGGTTGTTCGACGCGGTCGCCGCCCTGCTCGGCGTGCGCGACACGAGCAGTTACGAGGGGCAGGCCGCGATCGAACTGGAGCAGCTGGCCGATCCGGGCGAGCGCGGCGGCTACCCGATGGAGTTCGGCGGATATCCGGTCCAGCTGTCGGTTTCGGACCTGGTGCGCGCCGTGGCCGAGGACCTCCGGGCGGGTGCCGATCCGGCGGTGATCGCCGCGCGATTCCATCAGGGCCTCGCCGACGCGGTCGCCGGAACGTGCGTGCGGCTGCGCGAGCGGACCGGAATCGGCACCGTCGCGCTGTCGGGCGGCGTCTTCCAGAACGTGCTGCTGCTCGACCGGACCTGCGCCGCGCTGGCGGCGGCGGGGCTGCGGGTGCTCACCCATTCCCGGATCCCGGCCAACGACGGCGGGATCAGCCTCGGCCAGGTCGCCGTCGCAGCCAGTCGTACCACGGCCCGAGACCGTCCCCGCGAGTCGCGCTGATCTCCAGCACCAGTGCGTCCGGCCGGACGTGCGAGAGGTCGTGGCGGAACTCCGCGACGTCGAAGTCCACATAGGACAGCAGATCGACCTTGTTCAGCAGGACGAGGTCGGCGGAGGCGAACATGTGCGGGTACTTCAGCGGTTTGCCGGGCCCCTCGGTCACCGAGAGGATCACCGCGCGGGCGGCCTCGCCGAGGTCGAACAGCGCCGGGCAGACGAGGTTCCCGACGTTCTCCACCACGAGCACCGCGCCGGAGGGCGGCGCGAGCGCGACGAGGGCCCGGTCCAGCATCGCGGCGTCGAGATGACAGCCGGCGCCGGTGTTGACCTGGACCACCGGCGCGCCGGTCTGCTTGATCCGGTCGGCGTCCAGCAGGGTTTCCTGGTCGCCTTCCACCACGGCGAACGGCAGTTCGCCGCCCAGATCCCGGATCGTGCGCTCCAGCAACGTCGTCTTGCCCGCGCCGGGCGAACTCATCAGGTTGAGCGCGAACACGTCCTGCTCGCGCAGCCGGGCGCGGTTGTGCCCGGCCAGATGGTCGTTCTTGGCCAGCAGGTCCTGTTCGAGCGGCACGGTGTGGGTGTGTCCCTCGTGATGCACCACAGCATCGCCGGAACACCCGCAGGTGTCACACATGGGAAGCCACCTCCACGGACATGATGCGCAGTTCCCGTCCGGCCAGCACCTCGGCGTCGGCGCTGCCGCACGGGCACAGCAGAATGGGGTCGTCCAGGCCGAATTCGCCGCCGCAGCTGCGGCAGCGGGCCCGGCCGGGCGGTTCGTCGATGTCCAGTTCCGCGCCGTCCAGGGACGTGCCGGCGCACAGCACGTCGAAGCAGAACCGGACGCTGTCGGGCACCACGCCGGACAGCCGCCCGATCTCCAGCCGGACCCGGCACACCCGGGCGTCGCCCAGCCGGTCGACGACCGCGTCGACAACGCTCTGGGTGATCGCCATTTCGTGCATCAGCAGATCCTCGGCAGCGGGTCGCCGACCAGCAGGTCCACGATCCGGGTACCGCCGAAGACGGTGTTGAGCAGCACCATCCCGGGCGGATCCGCGGCGACCCGGCCGATCACCGCGGCGTCCGCGCCGAGCGGACGCGCCCGCAGCGCGGCCAGCGCGTCGTCGGCCTGCCCGCCTTCGACGACCAGGACCAGCCTGCCTTCGCAGGCGATGTACAACGGGTCGATGCCGAGCAGTTCGGCGGCGCCGCGGACCTCGGTGCGCACCGGGACCGCCTTCTCGTCCACGACCACGGCGACCTCGGCGTCCTTCGCTATCTCGTTGAGGATGGTCGCCACTCCGCCGCGGGTCGCGTCGCGCATCGCCCGCACCCCGGGGACGGCGGCGAGCAGCCCGGCCACGAGATCGCCCAGCGGCGCGGTGTCCGACACCAGGTCCGCGTCGAGATCGAGTTCGCCGCGGGCGAGCATGATCGTCACGCCGTGGTCGCCGATCGGCCCGCTGACCAGCACGGCATCGCCAGGCCGCACGGTGGCGACGCCGAGGCCGGGCCGGATCGTCGCGCCCACTCCGGCGGTGTTGATGTAGACCCCGTCGGCCTTGCCGCGCTGCACCACTTTGGTGTCCCCGGTGACGATCTGGACGCCGGCCGCCTCGGCGGCGGCCTTCATCGAGGCGACGATCCGCTGCAGCTTCGCGACCTCGAACCCTTCCTCCAGGATGAACCCGGCGGTGAGGTACAGCGGCCGCGCGCCCGAGACCGCGAGGTCGTTGACGGTGCCGTTGACCGCGAGGTCGCCGATGTCGCCGCCGGGGAAGAACAGCGGCGACACCACGAACGAGTCGGTAGTCAGCGCAAGCCGCGCGCCGTCCACCGTGAATTCCGCCGCGTCTTCGAGCGGTTCCAGCAGCGGGTTGCGGAACGCGTCGAGGAAGACGGCCTCGATCAGCGTATGCGTGGCCTTCCCGCCCGCGCCGTGGGAAAGCGTGATGCGCTCCTCGCGGACCTTCGCGCGGCGGCGGCGCGCGCGTTCGATCCGGTCGAGCACCTGCTGCTCGCGTTCGGTCGTGGTCATGCGCGGCTCGCCTCCCGGACTCGCTGCCTGCTGAACCGGCCGAAGTTGTAGTAGGCGGCGCACGCGCCCTCGGGCGAGACCATGCAGGTGCCGATCGGCGTCTCCGGCGTGCAGGCCGTGCCGAACACCTTGCACTCCCACGGTTTCAGCACGCCCTTGAGTACTTCGCCGCACTGGCAGGCCTTCGGGTCGGCGACCCGCACCCCGGGCACCTCGAAGATCCGCTCGGCGTCGTAGGCGGCGAACTCGTCGCGCAGCCGCATCGCCGAATGCGAGATGAACCCGAGCCCTCGCCATTCGAAATAGGGCCGCAGCTGCATGGTGCGGGTGATCGCGTCCAGCGCCACCGGGTTGCCGTCCCAGGGAACCACGCGCGCGTACTGGTTCTCCACCTCCGCGCGGCCCTGTGCCAGCTGCCGCATCAGCAGGTACACCGACTGGAGGATGTCCAGCGGCTCGAACCCGGCCACCACGACCGGTTTGCCGTAGTCGCGCGCGATGAACTCATACGGCCGGCAGCCGATCACGGTCGAGACGTGACCTGGGCCGAGGAACCCGTCGAGGCGCAGGTCCGGCGAGTCCAGGATCGCCTTGATCGCCGGGACGATGGTGACGTGGTTGCAGAACACCGAAAAGTTCGTCAGCCCCTCGGCCTTCGCCCGCAGCAGGGTCATCGCGGTCGAGGGCGAGGTGGTCTCGAACCCGATCGCCATGAACACCACCCGCAGCCGCGGGTTCTGCCGGGCGATCTTCAGCGAGTCCAGTGGCGAGTACACCATCCGGATGTTCGTGCCCTCGGCGTTGGAGTCGAAGAAGTTCCCGCCGGAGCCGGGCACCCGCATCATGTCGCCGAAGGAGGTCATCAGCACCCCGGGACGGCGGGCGATGTGGATGGCGTCGTCGATGCGGCCCATCGGGATGACGCACACCGGGCAGCCGGGCCCGTGCACCAGGGTGATGCATTCGGGCAGGTAGTCCTCCAGCCCGTGCTTGTAGATGGTGTGCGTGTGCCCGCCGCACACCTCCATGATCTTGTACTGCCTGCCGGGTTCGCACAGCGCGGTGATCTTGGCCGACAGTGCGCGGGCTTTCTCCGCGTCGCGGAATTCGTCGACGAAACGCATGGGGTGCCCCTTATTCGATGCGCGATTCGAGCAGCGCGGCCATTTCGTCCTCGTAGGCCTTGCCGATGCTTTCCAGGAACTCCAGTGCGGCGGCCGCCTCCTGCTCGTCGATCTTGGACAGCGCGAAGCCCACGTGGATGAGGATCCATTCGCCCGGCACGGGCGGGTCGTCGGCGAGGAGCCCGATGTTGATGGTCCGCTTCACCCCGCTCACCGCGACTTTCGCGAGGTCCGGTCGCTCCTCGCTGATCTCGATGACTTCGCCCGGAATCCCGAGGCACACGGCTACATCCGGCTCATGTCGAGGTAGCGGCGGACGTCCGGTTCCATCTGCCGGGCCGCCCAGGCGACCGCGCCGAGGAACACCAGCAACAGGAGCACACGCACCATCATGGTCAAACCTCCGATTCGAGTGCGGTTTCGGCTGGCCGGGCGCCCCAGGCCAGCCGGGTCACGGTGCGCACCGCGGCGGGCACGGCGGCTTCGACCTCGGGGCTCAGCCCGATGCCCTCGTCGACCCGGGCGGGCTCGACGCCCACGACCAGTACGCGTCCGGCGTCCCCGCCGAGCAGCCGGAGCAGCCGGAACACCGCCTCCGGGCGCATGCCGTGGGCGTCGATTTCCGGTGCCCCGGCGAGTTCGTCGACGTCCGCTTCGATCAGCGAGAGCGTCCCGGGCGGGCGGCCGTGCGGAGTCGCGTCGACGAGGATGGTGGCGTCGTAGCCGCCGAGCAGTTCGTAGGCCAGGTGCAGGCCCGCGATGCCGTAGTCGGCGACCTGAACCCATCCGGGCAGCTGCTCGGCGGCGAGCCGGCGCACGACCTCGACCCCGAAACCGTCGTCGCCGAGGAAGACGTTCCCGATTCCGGCCACCAGCACCCGGGCCTTCACGGCGTCGCCCCCAGCGGTTCCAGTTCGTCCGGCGAGAAGTAGCGGAACCGGCCGTGCGCGGTCTGCAGGTCCTGTGCCGGGTCGTCGTCGAGGGTGACCGCCACGTGCGTCGTTCCGTCCACATCGGACAGGACGGCGCGGACGGTGGCGACCCGGCCGGCGAGGAACATGTCCTGGGCGTCGGATCCGCGCAGCGACGGGCGCAGCCGCACCGCCGAACCGGCCGCGACGCGTTCCCCGGCGACGACGACCGCGTCGGTCTCCGGCGAGACCGACGCGTCCGCGCCGGGGTCCCACCAGGGCACGTCCGGTTCCGGTTCGCCGGTGACCGACCGCAGGTAGCGGACCGTGCCGTGCAGCCGGTCCAGCAGTTCCGGCGGCAGCCCGTCCACCCGGTCGACCAGCGCCGCGGCCCGGGGATCGGTCGCGCGGGCCGCGCGCTTCTCGTCCTCGGTGAGCGCCATCGTCCGCAGCGTGAGGATCTCGTCGATCTCGGTGCCGTCGAACAGGGCGCCCGCGCTCTCCGGCGCGATCGCCGGATCGTCGTACAGGATGATCGGCGAGGCGAGTACCACCTCGGCCCGGCTGGCGCCGCCGACCAGCACCGGCCAAAGCCGTTCGTTGACACAGGATTCGACGGCGGGCGCGGCCCACTGCGGCGGGTCCAGCATGGACAGGAAATGCCCGTCGGCGGCCGACACGATCACGTGCGCGGCCAGCAGCGCACCCGCGAGTGCGTCGGCACGCTCGGTGTCGTCGGTGTCCCAGGTGCCGGTGTTGGCCAGTTCCAGCCGCAGCCGGGCGCCGCCGAACGGGCCCGCCAGCGCGGTCAGGTTCGCGGTGAGCACGCCGGTCAGCTCGCGCGACTGCCGGACCAGCGCGCAGCCGCCGCCGATCTCCTCGCTCGACTGTTCGCCCGGAACGGTGAACGGCAGCCGCACCGGCTGGGCGAGCAGTTCGGCGGCGGGCACGACGAACCGCACCTCGCGTTCCACGGCCTCGTCCCAGGTCGTGTAGCCGACACCGTCCACAGTGGCCGCTTCGACGACCTCTTCTCCGGCGAGCACGAGCCGTTTCTGGTGCTGGAGGAACCGCAGTTCGAAGTGGAGCACCGCGTGCGAACGCGGCTCGAACAGGAATTCCGTCCGCGCGGTCGCGTATTCGCCGTCGGAGCGGGCGGCGAACGACGACGGCATGAGTACGCCCCACTGCCAGCGGATGCGGTTCTTCCCGGCCGAGGCGCGGTAGGGGTAGAGGAGGTAACCCTCGTACAGCACGGCGTCGCCGACCGCCCGTGCCTGCGCCAGCGGGCCGGTCACGACGGGGCCTCGGCGTGTTCGAGAAGCTGCTGCATCGCGGCGTCCCAAGTGGGAATGGCGCGGCGGGCTTTGAACCGGAGCAGGGCGTCGACGGTGTGGCGGTGCAGCTTGATCCAGGTCTCCTGCGGGAAATAGAGCGCCATCAGCTCGTCCCACACCGCGACCGGCATCCGGCATTCCGCCTGGGTGTGCCACGGCACCTGCTCGATCCGGAAACCGGACTCGCTCTTCCCGAACACCGTGCCGCTGAACAGCAACACGAGCGGCACCACGCCGTCGGCGAGGCCGTGGAAGTACTTGCCCGCGGCCACTTCGAGGTCGTAACTGCACGGCACGTCGAGCCCGAACTCGGTGCTGCCGCCGAAGCTCGGCACCACCGCGGACACCGTGGCGAACTGGAAGGGCTTCAGGGTCTCGCCCCAGCGGGACTGGTCGCCGAACAGGTGCTCCAGCAGTTCGGCTTCATCGGGGGAGTACCTCCTCCGCTGCGGTTCGATCCGCAACTGCACCCGCAACGCCACGGCGTGCACGCGCGTTCCGGTCAGCTCCGTGATGCGCAGCGGGAAGGCAAGGGTCGGCGAGGCCGCGTACCGCAGCGCGCGGGGCGGCAGGCAGTCGAAGGTCAGCTCAGTCATCCGCTGCCTCCGCCCGGGCGCGCAGGGCCGCGAAGAACTCCGCCATCGCCTGGTGCGCCTCGCTGCCGCCGTCGAAGCCCCGCCAGCGCGACCGGACCAGCCCGACCAGTTCGTAGCAGGCGTCGATCGGGGCCAGGAACGCCTCGTATCCGGTGTCGTCGCGGGTGATCAGCAGCGCCTCGACGTCCGGTTCGATCGGGGCGAAGGCGGGTTCGGCGGCGAGCAGGTCGTTCCACGCATCCAGCGGCAGCAGCGATTCGGTGGCACCGGCCGGGCTGGGGTAGAACCCGACCGGCCGCTGCTCGACCGAGTTGTAGAACAGGAACGCGGTGCGCACCGGGATTCCGGCGGACTCCCAGAGCGCGGCCCCGGCGGGGAACTTCGGGCGGTGCCGGATTCGTTGCGGCACCGCACGATGCCGCCGCCCGCCCGACCCCTGCGGGGCGAACAGCAGATAGCAGCCGCGGCAGGAGCACAGGATCTGCCGGGTCTGCAGATCGATGACGTGCCCGTGCCCGGCACCGACCGGTTCCGCGCACAGTTCGCACCGCTCGCCCGGTGCGGGCCGCGGGGCGAGCGTGCGGAATCTGCGCAGTCCGCTGGTCATCCGGTCTCCGCTGGGCAGTCCACGACCGGGAGCAGCGGCCGTCCGCCGGGCCCGGTCTGTTCCGGCACGGCGCCTTCGACCACGACGCCGGTCAGCTCCGGCGCGGCGGCCCGGACCGCTTGCTCGATCGCGTTCTTCGCCGTCACGGTCGAGGACGGGCAGCCGTCGCAGCTGCCGCGCAACGCGAGCCGGAGCACGCCGTCGGGGTCGATGCCGAGCAGTTCGACGTCTCCGGCGTGCGAGCCGAGATAGGGCCGCACCGATTCCAGTGCTTCGTCCACGCGCTGCGCGGTGGATCGCGGGTGCAGGTCGTGCAACACCAGCAGACCGGCCACGTGCTCGTCCTCGGCCAGTTTCGCCACCAGGTCCTGGCCCGCGCTCTCGACGATCCGCGCGAGGCCGGCGCCGTAGAACTCCAGCAGGGTGTGGACCAGCTCCTCGGCGAGCGCGGCGGCCTCCGGGCCGGTGCCGGAAAGCTCGCCGAGCAGCCGGTCGATCCGCTCGCTCGTCGCGGCGACGTCGGTCATCCCAGTTCCCCGCCGAACGCGTGCGGGGTGTGCAGCCGTTCCAGCACCTTTCCCTTGCCGGTGTACATGTGCACGCCGCACGGCAGGCAGGGGTCGAAGCTGCGGACGGCGCGCATGATGTCGATGCCCTTGAAGTTCTCCTGGGTGTTCTCCTCGAAGATCGGCGTGTTCTGCACCGCGTCCTCGTACGGGCCGGGCGTGCCGAAGGAATCCCGGACGCTGCCGTTCCACGGCGTCGGCGGATACGGGTGGTAGTTCGCGATCTTGCCGCCCCTGATCACCATGTGGTGCGACAGCACGCCGCGCACCGCTTCGGTGAAGCCGCAGGACACGCCGTCGTCGGGTACCTCGAACTTTTCCCACGTCTTGGTGCGGCCCTGGCGCACCTCGGTCAGCGCCTGCTCGGCGAAGTGCAGCGCGAGCCCGGCGGCGTAGGCCTGGAAGTACGTGCGCGCCCGGTTGCGCTCCAGCGCGTTGCTCCACTGGGGGATCTTCCACTCGAAGCTGACCTCGGGTTTGGTCGCGGTGCGCGGCAGGTTGATCACCACGCTGTGCCCGGTGGACTTGACGTAGGGGGTGTCCACCAGTCCGGCCAGCGCGGTGGTCCACAGCCGGGCGATCGGGCCGCCGCCGGTGTCGAGCGCGAGGTGGTCGGTGCCGTCGAACCAGCGCGGCGACATCGTCCAGGAGTACTTGCCGTCGAAATCGCGTTTCGCCGGCCGCGGGATGGTGTGCTGGTTCCACGGGTGCCGGGAGTCCACCGGATTGCCGAGCGGATCGTGCGTGACGAACTTGTCCATGCCCTCCCAGTCCTCGTAGAACGAGGAGCCGAGCAGGATGCGGATGCCCAGGTTGATGTCCAGCAGGCTGGTGGTGACGAGCTTGCCGTCGACCACCACACCGGGCGTGACGAACATCTTCCGGCCCCAGGACTCCATGTTCCGGTAGGTGAAGTCGCAGTGCTCCGGATCGTTGAGACTGCCCCAGCAGCCGAGCAGGATCCGCCGCCTGCCGACCTCCTCGTAGCCGGGAATGGCCTCGTAGAAGAAGTCGAACAGGTCGTCGTGCATCGGCAGGCAGCGCTTCATGAACTCGACGTAGCGCATCAGCCGGCTCAGGTAATCGGTGAACAGCTGCACCGTCGCGACCGTGCCGACGCCGCCCGGGTACAAAGTGGACGGATGCACGTGCCTGCCCTCCATCAGGCAGAACATCTCGCGCGTGCTGCGGCTGACTTGCAGCGCTTCGCGGTAGAACTCGCCCTCCAGCGGGTTGAGCGAGCGCATGATGTCGCCGATGGTGCGGTAGCCGTGCTCGGCCGCGTGCGGAGCCTCGGTGCGGTTGGCCTGTTCGAGCACCCCGGGATTGGTCTCGGCGACCATCTTCTCGCAGTAGTCGACCCCGACCAGGTTCTCCTGGAAGATGTTGTGGTCGAACATGTATTCCGCGGCCTCGCCGAGGTTGATGATCCACTCGCCGAGATGCGGCGGCCGCACCCCGTAGGCCATGTTCTGCGCGTACACCGAGCAGGTCGCGTGGTTGTCGCCGCAGATCCCGCAGATGCGGCTGGTGATGAAGTGCGCGTCGCGCGGGTCCTTGCCCTTCATGAAGATGCTGTAGCCGCGGAAGACCGACGACGTGCTGTGGCACTCGACCACCTTCTTGGCGGCCCAGTCGATCTTCGTGTAGATGCCGAGGCTGCCCACGATCCGGGTGATCGGATCCCACGCCATCTCGACCAGGTCGGTCTTGGCCTTGGCGCCGCTCTTGGGCCGGGTCTGTGTCATCGGATCCCTTTCACCGCCAGGAAGAGTGGTAGCCGGTTTCGAGCTTTTCGCCCTTGTGCCGCCACTTGGGCTCGGCATCGGCCTTGCGTTCGGTGATGTGGCGCAGCTTGCGGATCACCGAGCCGTACGCGCCGCTGGCCAGCGACGAGACGTGCGCGCCGGGCGGTTCGTCCATGAACGGCATGAACTTGTCCGGGAACCCGGGCATCGTGCAGCCGATGCAGATGCCGCCGACGTTCGGGCAGCCGCCGACCCCGTTGATCCAGCCGCGCTTGGGCACGTTGCACTTCACCACCGGGCCCCAGCAGCCGAGCTTGACCAGGCACTTCGGCGAATCGTAGGCGTCGGCGAACTCGCCCTGCTCGTAGTAGCCGCCGCGATCGCAGCCCTCGTGCACGGTGTTGCCGAACAGCCAGCGAGGCCGCAGGTGGTCGTCCAGCGGGATCATCGGCGCCTGCCCCGCGGCCTGGTAGAGCAGGTAGGTGATGGTCTCGGACAGGTTGTCCGGGTGCGTGGGGCAGCCGGGCACGCACACGATCGGGATGCCCGCGCCGGACTTCCAGTCCCAGCCGAGGTAATCGGGCACGCCCATCGCGCCGGTCGGATTGCCCTGCATCGCGTGGATGCCGCCGTAAGTGGCGCAGGTGCCGACCGCGAGCACGGCCAGCGCCTTGGGCGCCAGCCGGTCCAGCCATTCGCTGGTCGTCATCGGCTGGCCGGTCTCCGGGTTGTTCCCGAAGCCGCACCAGTAGCCCTCGGACTTGATCGCCTCGTTCGGGATCGAGCCCTCGACCACCAGCACGAACGGTTCCAGTTCGCCGCGATCGGCCTTATAGAACCATTCGATGAAGGTGTCCGCGCCCTTGTCCGGGCCGCACTCGAAGTCGATCAGCGGCCAGTGCACGGCGATCTTCGGCAGCCCCGGCAGCGCGCCGAGCACGATCTCCTCGATGCTGGGCTGGGTGGCCGCGGTCAGCGCGACGGAGTCTCCGTCACACGACAGTCCCGCGTTGATCCACAAGACATGGATGGGTTTCTGGTCTTCCCAGGCTTGGGTCACGGCCGCACCTCGAGGTCGTCGAGCGCGTGCAGGGTCAGCTCCCACAGCGCGTGGTAAAGGGTGGTCTGTGCTTCCTGGACGCGGTGCACCGAGGGCGAGGGCACGACGAACAGGTGGCCGATCGAGTCGAGTTCGGCCATCTTCCCGCCGTCGTAGCCGGCGATGCCGACGGTGACCATGCCGAGCCGGGCCGCCTCGTCGAAGGCGGCCAGCAGGTTGGCGGAGTTGCCGCTCGTGGACAGCCCGACCACGACGTCCCCGGCCCGGCCGAAGGCGGCGACCTGGCGGGCGAACACGACGTCGAACCCGATGTCGTTGCTCAGCGCGGTCACCACGGCGATGTCGTTGGTCAGGCAGAACGCGGGCAACGGGCGCGGTCCGGGCAGCGCGGGGGAGGGCTCCGGCGCGAGGAACAGGCTCGCCAGCTCCTGCGCGTCGGTCGAACTGCCGCCGTTGCCGAACGCGAGCAGCCGCCCGCCGCCGGAGAAGGCACGGGCGAGGTCGGCCGCGCACGCGGCCAGCCGGTCGCCGTCTCGCGCCAGCACTTCGCGGCGCAGTGCGACGATCTCCCTTGCTTTGTCCGCTGTGGACTGTTCAACCTGGGTGAGGACGGCCTTGAGGTCGCCGGTTTCCCGGTACAGGAACGGATAGAGTTCCCCGAGTCCGTTCGCGCCCACGGGAACCGATTCCCGCGGCATGGCGCTCATCTCCCTAGCGAGGGTTTTCCAGCCGTGCGATGGCTTCCCCGGCGTGCACCAGAATGTGGTCGCCGACGCCGGCTCGCACCAGCGCCACGCTGACCTCTTCCCGGCTCCGGCCGGTGTCCACGACCGCGAGCCCGTCGTCGAGCAAAGCGAGCACGACGACCTCGACCGCGGTGTCCGAACAGGTCACGCACACCCCGTCCGCACAGACGGGGCCGGCGTCTCTGCCGGCCGTCATCGCGTCACCTCCGGATCGAGAAGTCCGGGCTGCTCGAAGAAGACGTGCACCAGTTCCCACAGGATGTGATAGGTCGTCACGTGGACCTCCTTCACCACCCGAGGGTCGGCGGAGCGGGCGACCAGCAGATGGTCCAGGCCGGGGGTCGCCGCGACGGCGGTGCCGTCCCCGCCGGTCAGCGCGACGGTGAGCAAGCCCAGCTCGTGCGCGGTCTCCAGCCCGCGGCGGACGTCGAGTCCGCCGCCGTCGGCGGAAATGCCCAGCGCGATGTCCTGCGGGCCGCTGAGCAGTCGCAGCTGATAGGCGAAGACCTCGGCAAGCCCGTCCCGCTCGGCGACTCCAGTCAGCGTCGCCATGTCCGCGGTCAGCGACACCGCGGGCAGGGCGCGCTTGCCGACGATGACCGGATGCACGAACTCGACCGCGATGTGCTGCGCGTCGGTGCCGGACCCGCCGGTGCCGAACACCGCCAGCTTGCCGCCGCGGTGGAACCGCTCGGCCATGTCATGGCACGCCGCCGCCACGGCGGCCGCCTGGTCGACAAGGCCGAGAGCCGGCTCCGCACGGCGGTCGAACACGGTTTGCGCAGACCACGGCATCGTGGCACTTCCCTGGCGCTCGGTGGTGGGAGCAGTCGACCCACGGTAGATCTGTGTGCTAGGTCACGCAAGTGAGGCCGGCCCGGTTCCACCGAGCGTGCGAACCGGGGGTCAGCGTGCCGCGGCAGGGCGCCGGTCCGGCATGGTCCATCGGCGGTTCACCCTCTTCAGCCACCTGAGCGCGCAGGACAACGTGTCGCTCGCCGCGGCCCGAGCGATGGAGCGAGCGAGGTCGTCGTGCGGGAACGAGCCGAGAGGCTGCTCGGCCGTGTCGGGCTTTGCGATCGGACGAGCCATTACCCTGGCCAGCTGTCCGGCAGCGGGTGGCGATCGCGGACGCTGGCGATGGATTCGCCGGTGATGCTGTTCGACGGGCCGCGTCCGGGATGAAGATGATCTTCGCCAAGCACGAAATGGGCTTCGCCCGCGGCAAACCGTCTACGGCTTGTTCCGGCATTGGCGGCGCGCCGGCTGCGTGCAGACCCGGGCGGATGCCGCATCGGCAGCGATCCGCGGAAAGAACCGCCAGGCGGTATCGGCGAGCCCGAACCGGCCGACCACGTGCTGGGCGGTCGCGGGGAGCCTGGACGAGCAATCTGCAGCTGGCCGCCGAGAAGGGCCAGAAACCATCGTCGTTGCTGGTGACGGCCGGTCAACGTGGTGATTCGCCGCAGTCGGGGACCGTGCCGGGCAAGGGCCGGGTGGCCCGCGTCGGCGGTGGGCGGGCCCGGACCTGGCCGGAACGTGTCCTGGCCCGCAGTTCCCGCGCCGACCGGCCAAGTCTTCGGCGGCGCGGGATCGTGTGGACGATTCCCCAGCCCGCTGATCAGGTCCGGCATCGCCGCGGCCAGCCACCCGCGTTCGGCCCGCGGAATCGCAAGCAACAGCACGCGATCGGGTGCCGCGTCAACCGGATCAAACGCAACCGAGCCGGCACCGTCCGTCTCGCGGCGATCAACGAGTGGCTGTGACAGTGAAACGACCGCACGCTGACGAAACTCATGCGGGTGTGGCGCGGGCACGAGGGAAGCTCACAGCGAAATGACGTCCAGCTCCGACGGGGCGGTCAGCCGGCCGTTGAATCCGACCCGGCGGCAAGCCTCTTGGACAGCGGAATAAAATTGGGTGATCGGAAGGTCTGCGGGCACGTAGTGGCACAGGACGAGATGCCGGACTTTCGCTTGATGCGCGACCTGGGGCACCACGCTTACATCGGTATGAGAATTGAACAGGTGTTTTCGAAGCCCCGGCTGCTTCGCCGCCGGGGCTTGCTGTACGAGCAGCTTTTCGACCGCGCTGTTCATCTGCACTTCATGGAACAGGACGTCGGCTCCCTGGGCGAGCGCAATGAGGTTGTCGTTGGGGCCCGCGGTGTCTCCCGAGAACACAACGCTGCGGCCGGTAGCGAGAATGTCGAACCGATAAGCGTAGGCGTCGGGAACCTCGGGCCCGTGAAACACTCGCGTCGCGGTCACCCTGACCAAGTCGTCGCGGAGGACCTCGACGCTGCCGGTCGCCGGGGCGGATATGACGTGCGCGGTCACTCGTCGCGGCGGCCTGTTGCCGGAGAAAAGCCTGGTCGCCTCCCCGAGGCTTTGCTGCATTCCGCTGACCACCGCGTCGATCTTCGGCGGGCCCCATACGTCAAGGTCTCCTACCGGAGAGGGGGTGTAGGTCCAGCCGAGCATAGCTACGTCGGTCAGGCCGGTGACGTGGTCGGCGTGGTGATGGGTGATGAATATGTTGCCCAGCCCGGCGAATCCGATACCGGACTCCACTAACTGCTGATCCGCATTTCCGCCGCAGTCGACGAGGTATACTCGGGTGCCGACCACCAGCGCCAGCGCTGGTTGCGAGCGGGTGGTGCTGAGGATGGGCCCCCCATTCACCCCGAGCACTCGCACGTGGTCTCCCGCCGGTGCGGCGGGTATCCCGCTCATGGCGCCTTCAGGCGAACGTGCTGGTTCCGAGCACGCGACAAGCCCTCCTGCGGAAGCGACGGCGGCCAGCCCGAAGAACGCTCTTCTCCGCACCGGTGCGGCCGGCGGGCTGGAATCTTCGTTGACCATGATCAGATGTCCATCCTTCGCGTTTCGCTGGTGAACGTCTCGGCGGTCCGCGATCCGCCGTCGGGGCTGGGCAGACACAGCTGGTCCGAACCGTCCGGCAACTGGTCGGGCAGTTGCCGGTTGTGGTGGCAGACAGGGTTTTCCCGTGATGGCGTGGCGGAGTGCGGCGTGGGGGTGATGCCGTCTTCGCGGGGTGGTGGAGACGCGGGAGCGCACGGTGGTGCGCCAGTCGGCGAGGTTGAGTCGCGTTTGGTCATGCGGGTGTCGCGTCCGGACTGGTTGCTGGTGAAGGGAACGGTCAGGTCGAACGGGAATCGCAGGACGTCTTCGCGGTGCCGGTGCGGCCGTTCGGGCCGGGCCCGGGTTTTGGGTTGGCCGGGTCTGCCGCCCTGGGTGCGTCCGGTGTGGCTGCGGGTGTGCGGGGTCGCCCTGCGGCGAGGACGTTGCCGGGGGGTCTCGCGGGGGTCGAGTTCACCGGCGGCGGCGTTGAGTTCGTCGAGGAAACCGCTGAGCCGGGCGCGCCAGTCCTGGCCGGTGGGTTTCGGCGGCGCTGAGCAGTTCGCCCTGGTGGTGGGCGTTGCCGAGCGGGCGGGTGAGGTCGCAGGTGCGGCGGCGCCATCCGTCGTGCGCTGCGGTCCCGGCGAAGCCGGGCAGGATGGCGTCCCGGCCGCGGGTTGCCGTTCCAGCTCGGCAGCCCGCTCGGTCATCCGTTCCAGCTCAGCCCGCGACAGCTCAATCGTCGCGATCACGGCCGCCTGCGACACCACCAGGGCGGCAAGCTCGTGGGGCGGGTTCACCGGGTTTTGGTACTCGACCAGGCACAAGCTCATCTTGCTCCTTCGGCAATCCAGCTTGAGTGCGTGTGGCATGGTTCGCGAGACCCAGAGCATCGGGGCCTCCACGAGCTGAGATTGGCGTTGCCGAACAACGGTTTCGATGCGCTGCTGGCGGTGGTCCGCGCATTCGGCACGCGCCCGGCCGCTGGGCGGGCGGGGCCCGAGAGTCCGGCCGCGGCGGCGAAACTGTCGCGGCCGGCTCCGGCGGATGTGGTGCGATTGCCCAGGGGCTGCGGCTAGCAAGAGTTCTTCGGCGCGCTCCCGGCGAATGCGGAAGCGGCAAAACTGAACGCGTCCATCCGTGACGCCCCGATCACCGAGCCGTGATTCTCGCCCTGGTAGGATTTGTACTCGATCGACGCGCCGTGGTCGCACAGGCTTCGGATCATTTGCTGCGTGGTGTCGGGAGTGACGGTGGTCTGATCCTTGTCGCCTTGGATGATCAGGACGGGGACATTCATCGTCAATGAGGACGGGTCTTGGCGGCGAAGGAATGCGGCGAGTTTGTCGGTTTCTTTGCCGGATTTGAGATACTGTCCTGGCTGCAACTGTGGCAGCTGGGCGGTCTTACAGCTTGCTTTGGCCGCATCGACCTGCGGCATCATGTGATCTGTCACCAGCTGATGGAGATCGATCGTGGGATCTGTAACGTGCGCTCCCGCGACCGTCCATGCCAGAAGCATCTGGACCAATTGAGAGATAGGCTTTCCGTTAATTACGTCGTCAATAAACTTCAGGATGCCCGGACCCGTCGGGGCGATTGCTATGGCACCCTTGAGCGTATACTTGGCACGGGCGTGATCGCTTAGGCCGGCGGTCCACAATGCGGCACCTCCGCCCTCGCTGTGCCCGGCTGCCATCCAGTCGTTGCTCAGCTTGTCGCTCGCCGAATGAGCTGCGGTGACAATATCAACGATTGCGTCGGCATTGCTCTTCTGGTTCAGTTCGGGCCGCGGCCCTGCCGCACCCCATCCCGCATAGTCGGTGCGCACCACCGCATAGCCTCGCTTAAGCCACTCGTCGAGGTACGCGTCGGAGCTCGCGCTCCCCACAAGCGACGGGGCGCATTGAGGAGCGACTCCGGTCGCGCCTTCGCCCCAGCTGATCACCGGGTAGCCGCCGGGCGGGGGCGGAGTGGCAGGGAGCGACACTCGACCGTACACGACGGTATTCTGGCCGAGGTAGGAAGTCGAGACGTAGGAGATTCGGAGATTCTGGGAAGCGTCCGGCAAGCCGCCTTGCGGCTCAGCGGTCAGCAATTGGCCCGGATGCGGCAGTTCCGGAGTGCGAGCTGCCGGAGCACCGCTGCACGCCGCGAGTGTCAACCCAGCCGCGAGCAGAATCGTCAGTGGACGACGTCGCGCAAAGAAGGAACTTACGTTCATCTCATTCTCCTAGAAGGGTGGACCGATGGGTGCGACGGTCGCCCATCCCCGCTTGTCATACTGCGTTGTCGCAAATCGGATAATGAAGCATGCGTGCCGGGCCGGCGGCAGCCGGCGGTGTGCACGGGAATCGCCCGTGCGGCGGGTGGCGGAAAGCTCGATTCATCGTGAAGAGATCGTCGGCGCCCGGCGAAGGTGGCCGTGCCGGCGATCAGGGCCTGCCCTGGCCCGCCGCCCGGGCTGCGCACCGGTCGCCTCGGCGGTGACGGCATGAGTGGGCGTGACCATGGTCGTGGGTCTCCTCGCCGGGCCGATCGCAGGTCGCTCAGTGCTAAGATACTTTGTTCTAAGCTATAGTAATAACCTCCGCACGTGCTTTGTCAAGGGTTGCCGTGATCCGGGGCGGCGGGAGTCGCTGGTGGACCCCGCCTGTTCCGTGGAGAGCCGATCAGGCGCATGCCGGCCCGCGCGGAGGGACGTCGCAATGGGTCTGACGCGCTCCGGACGCATGCTCGGGAACATGAGGCCGAGGCGGCAGGGTCGTTGGTCGGCTCGGGTCGGCCGGTCGCTGAGACTGCCCGGCCCGGGACCTGGGAATCGGCAAGGCAACGCCGGGTGCCTGGCTGAACAAGGCGAAGGCGGAACGGCGTGTTCAAGGAGAAGCCGCTCGAAGTGAACGAGTGGCGCGATGGAAGAAGCGGGAAGGGGAAACTGGCGCTTGAAGGCGGAGTGTGATCTGCTGAAAAAGCGGCGCGGTCTGCGAATCAAGGCCAGCGAGGTTCGCATTTATTGCCAAAATTGCCGAGGGTTCGCCCGTGAGGCGTCCCAGGCCGGATTTTCGCATGCTCGACGCGGCAGGTCCCCCCGCGTGGTGCGGGACGAGGAATTGGCGGCCAAGATTATCGGGTCCGAATGCGAGCATGAGGGCCGCTGCCGTATCGGCCGGATGCGCTGCGAGCTGGCGCCGCGGGGCACGTTCGCTCGCCCGGGCGGGTCCGGCCGGTGGTCTGCCCGCGTCCCTGCAGGACCGCGACGATGCACGCCGCGGTCGGCTCGCTGGGCTGGTCGGCCGCGCGTTCGCCGAGCGCCC
The DNA here is from genome assembly GCF_900115345.1 of Amycolatopsis rubida. Lineage (GTDB taxonomy): Bacteria > Actinomycetota > Actinomycetes > Mycobacteriales > Pseudonocardiaceae > Amycolatopsis > Amycolatopsis rubida. Next base: position 420,690 of record NZ_FOWC01000006.1, read on the forward strand.
GGACGAAATATGGCACGCGGCTGTCTCCGCGCGATCGCCGGAGGGGTGCATCCTGCTGCGGTCATGGACGAGTGTTCTCACAAAGTCCCGGGATGGTCAATCATCATACCTGCGTGCACCGGGCTCGTCGCTGACGACCGGAACTGGCCGACTGATCTTTTGTCTCGGCCGGAAAGCCCGGTGCGCGTTCTTCCGGTTCGCACGGTATCTCGCTGATTTCGGAATCGACGCTCCAATCGGCCCAGTTGGTGGCATCCTCCGGCAATGCGCTCGCGGAATCCGCCATCGGGCTTTGTGAAACCGAGTTGATTGAGCCACATGCGCAAGGCGCAAAATATGGTGCCGACGTCGCCATTGCCGCGTGAATCGAGTGGTGCGACATCCGGCGGCTCCATGGAGCAGGCGGCCGCCCGTCGGTCGCCGGGCCCGGACAACGAGCGTCCGCCGAACCCGAGTGGTTCCGGTGCGGTCAGTGGCCAGTTGCCGGGCAGTGCTCTGCTGGTGTTCCGCAGGGAGAACGTCCCGGGCGGGTGACGGTCACCGGTGCCAATTGCACCTCGCTCGTGCGGCGGCTGCTTATACCTCGTTGCTGGCGCTGTATTCGGCTGCGGCATATTCGCCGTTCAAGCTTGCGAGAACTCGTCAGGAGCTCCTGGGCCGCGATGCGGCATCGCGTGACTCGGGCACAGGAAGAGCCGGCCGCAGTTGCGAATATTGCGCCGTCGCGGCCCTGGCAGGCGCTGGGCACACCGTGCCCGCTGTAGCCAAGAGGCAGGCGAGCGCGCCCTGGCCCCCGCTGCGGGCTGCCTGCTGTGCGACCCCGCTCCGGAACCGGCAACAGCCAGCTCCTGGCGCTCCGAAGGCGGCCTTGATGACGCTCGTGTGACTGAACGCCTCCAGGTTTCCCTCCTGCCCCGCGTTGACCGCCCGCCGGTCCTTCGGCATCGGCCTGGATCGCGGGCTTGACTGCGAAGGCATTCCAGTCGTCAAAGGTCCGCGCTGTCGGCGGCAATCCTCGCTGATCGGCACAGTCGCTGGTTCGAGGTGAGCCAAGGGACCATCAGCCACACGACCGCGGCGACTGCCTTCCTGGATTCTCGCCCCGGACGGAACGCCGCGGTCCCGGGCCGATCGTGCGGAGCGAGGCTCCCGCCCGGGTTCCGGTTGGGCACGTCAGCCTTGGCGGGCGTCCGGAGGCAGCGGCGTGCGCGCTTGCCGATCAGTCCGCCTGCCCGAGAGCCGGAAACCGGCGGCGGAGCGAGGAGATGCCCGGGATCGACAACTGTGTCCGAACAGGACGGAAGTCCTGTTCGGGCCGCGGCAAGGCAGTGGGATCTTCTTACGCCTCGCCGCCCGGGATCGCGGCGCGCAGGAACCAGGCGACCTGGTCTTCTAGCTTCGGGATCTCCGGGAGGTGGCGGCCGCTCTCGCTGGTGTAGATGCGGGAACCCAGGATGCGGAAGGCGAGCGTGGAGGCGAAGCGGGTCCAGGCCACCCGCTGGTCCTGGGTCAGCCCCGGCGTGATCCGGCTGACGGCGGCGAGTTTGCGGTCGAACACCGCGGCGGACTTCGCCAGGTAGGACTCCATGAAGCCGGGGTGATTCGCGGCCTCGGCAAGGAACCGCACGGTGAACTCGCCGTTCGGCTCGTGCGCGATTTCGGTGATCGGCCGGGTGAAGCATGCGATCACCTCGGATGCTTCCGGAGCCTCCGCGGACTCCACTGCGCGCAGCCAGTGGTCCTGCCGTTCGGTCAGGTGGCTCATTCGAGCCTCGAGCAAGGCTTCGACGAGGTTCGGTTTCGAGCCGAAGTGATAGTGGATCGCGGCCGGATTCACGCCGCTTTCCTTGAGGATCTCCCGGGTCGACACGGCGTCGATGCTGCGTTCGGAGAACAGCCGTTCGGCCACTCGCAAGATCATGACGCGAGTGGCCGCTCCGTCCGAGCGGCTGGTGCGAGCGCCTGCGGCCGCTCCGCGAGCGCGCTGTGTGTTGGTCACCCGCCCAGCATACTTCAATCAGTCGCTTGACAGAATTAGGGTCGCCTGAATAGCGTGACCGCCGTCACGAGCACTTTCGCCCCCCCCCGGCCACCCGCACCGGGGTTCCCGCAGGTGAGCACACAAGGCGAGGGTCATGAATCTGCTTCTCAACGCACTGGTCACCGGTGTCGCCGTCGGCTCGGTGTACGGGTTGATCGCGCTGGGGTACAGCGTCGTCTACAGCGCGACGCACGTGTTCAATCTGGCGCAGGGCAACCTGGTGATGGCCGGCGTCCTGCTGTCCTACTACACGCTGGTCGTCCTGCACTGGCCGCAGCCCGTCGCGTTTCTCCTGGTGGCAGGCGGCATCTGCGCGCTCAGCTTGATCGAGGAGCGCACCGTCGTGCGCCCGCTTCTCGAGCGGAACTCCGCCGGGCACAACATCGGCTGGTTCATCTCCACACTGGCCTTCGGGCTGGTGATCGAAACCGTCGCGGCGGTGCTGTATGGCGACCACCCGCCGCTGGCCGTGCCCAGCTTCCTCCCGGCTTCGCCTATCCGGCTGGGCGAAGTGTCCACCACGCCACAGCTCGCGTTGGCAGTCGCGGCCCTGATCGTCGCCACGTTCGCCATCGAGTCCTTCTACCGCCGGAGCTGGCTGGGCCAGGCGATGCGCGGTGCCGCGCACGACCGCGAAGTCGCGGCCCTGCGCGGCATTTCGCCCGCGCGCGTCAGCCGGCTGGCGTTCCTGCTCGGCGGGTTCGCCGCGGCGGTCACCGGATTCGTGCTCGCTCCGATCGTCTTCTCCGACGTCACCCTCGGCCTCAGCTACAGCATCAAGGGTTTCGTCGCGCTGGCGATCGGCGGCTTCGGCAGCATTCGCGGGACGCTGGCCGGCGCGCTGGTGCTCGGCATCGGCGAGCAGTTGTTCGACGTCTACGTCAACCCACGGTACGAGATCCTGGCCGCGCTGCTGTTGTTGCTGCTCGTCCTGGGCATCCGGCCGAACGGGATTCTCGGCGCGCGAAGGGCACGGACCGTATGAGCACCCGGAAAATCCTCCGTTCGGCACGCCCGAGCCGGCTCATCGCGATCGCGGTGCTGGCCGCGCTCGCGCTCGCGCCGATCGGCAATGCGGACAACGACTATCTGCTGCAGCGGCTGGAGTTCCTGCTGGCCGCGCTCCTGGTCACGGTCGGGCTGAACGTCGTGACCGGATACGCCGGGCAACTGTCGATGGGCCCAGGCGCGATCTTCGCGCTCGGCGGCTACACCGCGGCGCTTCTCGCCGACCATTTCCCGCAGCGGGCCGGGCTGCTCGCGATGAGCGCGGGCGCCGTTGCCGTGGCCGCGATCGCCGGGTTGGTCATCGGCGTTCCCGCCTTGCGCATGGGCGGCTTCTACCTGGGAATGGTCACGCTCTTCATTGCCCTGCTCGTCCCGGTGATCTGCGAGAACCTCGCCTTCACCGGCGGCACGGTGGGCATCTCGCTGGCCGCCAATCCGTTGTACGAGCCACGCCTGACCGGGCTGGCCGCCTACGAGACCGGGATCGCGATGGTCGCGTCGGTCGTCGTGGTGTCGGCCCTGCTGCTGCATTCCAGGCTCGGCCGCCGCTTCCTGGTCATCGCGACGGGCGACGAATTGCCTGCCTCCCTCGGAATCGCCGGATACCGGGTGAAGCTGCTGGCCTTCATGCTCAGCGCGGTCCCCGCTGGGCTCGGCGGCGCCTACTACGCGTTCACCCAGCAGTTCATGAACGCCCAGAGCGCCAACGCCGACCTGTCGATCTACCTGCTGGCCGCCTGCGTCATCGGCGGGCTCGGCACCACGCTCGGTCCGCTGATCGGCGGTGTGCTCGTGATGGGCCTGTATGAGTTCCTCGGCGGATTCCAGCAATACACCGGAATCATCCTGGGCACCGCGCTGGCGGTGTGCGCCCTGGTGCTGCCGGACGGATTGGCCGGCCTCGGCCGCGGCCGAGGCTCGGCCCGCCTCGCCCGCTGGTTCGGCGGCGTCCTGCCCCGGAACCGCAAGCCGGCGGTGCCGGGCTGGTCCGGCGCGGTGGTCCCGCAGGTCCGGGTTCCGGTCGCCGCCCCGCTGGCCGGTTCCGCGGAATCGGAACTCGTCGTGCGCGACGTCCGGCGGGCGTTCGGCGGCGTGACGGCGGTGGACGGAGTGGACCTTCGGCTGGCCGCCGGACAGGTGCACGGGCTCATCGGCTCGAACGGTTCGGGCAAGACGACGCTGCTGAACCTCGTGTGCGGCTTTGCCCGGCTGGACGCGGGCGAGATCGTCCTGGACGGGCACCGCATCGACGCCGCCAAGCCGTACCAGATCACGCGGCTGGGAATCGCCAGGACGTTCCAGACGCCCGCGATCGTGCCGGACTTGAGCGTGGTGGAGAACGTCGCAGTCGCGGCCTCGTCGTCGCACCCCTGCGGCGACCTGTCCGCGGTGCTTCGGCTGCCCCGCGCTCGCCGGGCCGACGCGGCCGCGGCGGCCCAGGCTCGCGACTGCCTGGCGCTCGTCGGCCTGACCGGCCTGGCCGGCGCGCCCGCCGGCGTGCAGCCGCACGGCACCCGGCGGCTGATCGAGATCGCCCGCGCGTTGGCGCTGCGCCCCCGATTCGTGCTGCTCGACGAACCGGCCGCCGGGCTCTCCCCGCGCGAGCTGGCCGTGCTCCGCGGCGCAATCGAAGCGGTCACCGCCGCTGGTGTGGGCGTGTTGTTGATCGAGCACAACGTTCCGTTCGTCCTGGATCTCGCGGCGAAGGTGACCGTGCTGCACGAAGGCCGCCGGATCGCCTCCGCCACCCCCGACGAGCTGCGGCGCGACGACACAGTCGCCCGTTCGTTCCTGGGAGCCGCGAATGTTTAGCAACCGCAACGGTTCCGTCGCCCGCGGCCGGCCGTCCGACGCCGGCGGCGGTGCCGCGAACGCAATCGCCGGCCGGGGCGGACAACCCGCGCCGCCGGCGCCGGAGCTGGTCGTGGCGGACCTCTGCGCGGGGTACGGAGCGATGCAAGTGGTCGACCGGGTCGGATTCACGGTCGCCGCCGGTGAGGTGGTGGCGGTGGTGGGCCGCAACGGAGCGGGCAAGACGACCACCCTCGCCGCGGTCGCCGGGCTGCGCCGCGGCCGCACCTGCGGGCAGGTGCGGCTCGGCGGAACCGAGGTGAGCAGTGCCCCGCCCGAAGACATCGTGGCTCGTGGCCTCGCGCTCGTCCCTGAGGGGCACCGGATCTTCCCCGATCTGACCGTCCTGGAAAACCTCCGGATGGGCATGTTCCCGTGGCGGCGCCGCGGGGGAGCGGAATTGCGCGGCCGGTTGTCCTGGGTGTACGAACTGTTCCCGGTCCTGGCGGAGTTCGCCCAGCGTGAGGCCGGGCGGCTGTCCGGCGGACAGCAGCAGATGGTCGCGATCGGGCAGGCGCTGATGGCACAGCCGCGCGTGCTGCTGCTCGACGAGCCCACCTCGGGGCTCGCGCCCGCCGTGATCGACGACATCTACGACGTCATCGCCCAGCTCAGCACCGCGGGAACGGCGGTGGTGGTTGTCGAGCAGAACCTCGACCGTGCACTGGCGGCCTCGTCCCGGGCCTACGTCATGGACAGCGGACGCATCGTCCTCACGGGCGACTCGGCCGACCTGCGCGACGACCACCGCGTCGGCGCGATCATCCACGGGCTCGCCGAATGACCGCGGCACCCGTCCACCCCGTCAGCCGCCGGCCCGCAGGCGCCGGCGCCGGAAAGGAGCACGCGATGCGGCTGACGGACGCCGCGGCGATCGCCGGCATCGGATCCACCGCGTTCGGCAAGCACCTCGACGGTGCGGAGAAGGACTTGGCCTGCCAGGCCATCGTGGCGGCGCTGGACGACGCGGGCCTCGACCCGGGCGAGGTCGACGGCATGTGCTCCTACACGATGGAAGAAACCGACGAGGTCGAGATCGCCAAGAACATCGGCGCCGGCGAGATTGCTTTCTTCAGCCGGATCGGCTACGGCGGGGGCGGCGGCTGCGCCACGATCGCGCAGCTGGCCATGGCGGTGGCGACCGGGAGGTGCACCGTCGGTGTGGCGTGGCGGTCGCGCAAGCGCGGTTCCGGTCTGCGGCCGTGGGCCGCCGCCGAGGGCCAGCCCTCGACCGGGGCGCAATGGACGCGGCCGTTCGGCCTCCTGCGTCCGGCTGACGAAATCGCGATGCTCGCCCGCCGGTACCTGCACACCTATGGCGCCACCCGGGATCACCTCGCCAACGTGGCGCTGGCCTGCCGCCGCCACGCCAATGCCAACCCCGGGGCGATGATGTTCGAGCGCACGCTGACCCGAGAGCAATACCATGCCGCGCGCTGGGTCTCCGAACCGCTTGGCCTCTACGACTGCTGCCTTGAGACCGACGGTGCGCTCGCCTGTGTCGTGGTGTCCGGAGAGCGCGCCGCCGACCTGCCCCAGCGCCCGGTGTATGTCCACAGCGCCAGCCAAGGCTTGCCCAGGCAGCACCACGGAATGACCAACTACTGGGGCCCGGACCCGTTGCGCGGCCCCGGTTACGCCTGCGCCCGCCCGCTCTGGCGCGCCGCGGAATTCACTCCGGCGGACGTGTCCGTCGCCCAGATCTACGACGCGTTCACGCCGCTGGTGCCGTTTTCCCTGGAGGCGTACGGATTCTGCGGCCCCGGGGAAGGCGCGTCGTTCACCGAGGACGGCGGCATCGAACTCGGCGGACGGCTGCCCGTCAACACCTCCGGCGGCGGCCTGTCCGAGGCGTACGTGCACGGCTTCAACCTGATCGTCGAAGGCGTCCGGCAGCTGCGCGGGACCGCGACGACGCAGGTCGCCGATGCGCGGACCTGCCTGGTGACCTCCGGCGAATGTGTCCCGACCAGCGCTCTGCTCCTGCGGAACTAGGGAAGACAGATGATCACAACCCCGTTGATCGACGACGACGGCGCCGCCTTCTGGGAGGCGGCCGGCTCAGGCCGGCTGGCTGTCCAGCGGTGCGGCGCCTGCGAGACCCCGCGCTTCCCGCCGCGCCCCATGTGCCCGGCGTGCCGATCCCGGGCCGTCATCTGGACCACGGCGTCCGGCTATGGCGAGCTCTGGTCGTTCGTCGTCGCCCATCCGCCCTTGCTGCCCGAGTTCGCGAGATTCGCGCCTTATCCGGTCGTCGTCGTGGAGCTCGAAGACGAGCCCGGGCTCCGGGTGGTCGGCAACGTGGTGGCCGCGCCGGACGCGCCGATCAACTCGGTGGACCCGGCCACCCTCCGCATCGGACTGCCGGTGCGGGCCGTCTTCGCCGAAATCGCTCCGGGCGTCGTGCATCCCCGGTGGATGCCGGCATGAGCGCGCCTCCGGGCGTCTTCGACGCACATCAGCACTACGGCAATCTGCTGCTGTCCGACGCCGGCGGCATCGAGACGCCCGCGTCCGGCCAGGACTCCCGCGATCATGCCGACCTTGCCGATCGCATCGCGCGCATGACCGCGATGAACGTCGACGCCGCGTTGCTCATGCCGGTCAACCGGTATCTGCGACCGAACGGCGTCGCCGACACCCGGGCCGTGAACGACGCCCTGGCCGCCTATCAGAACCTCGACCGCGCGCGGTTCCCCTGCGCAGCGGGCATCACCGAGCCGTTGCACGGCACCGCCGGGCTCGACGAGATCCGGCGCATCCGCGAGGAACTGGGCTTCGTCGGCGTGTCCTATCACGCGCGCTGGCAGGGCGTCAGCGCCGACGACCCGTGGATCAAGCGCGGGCTGGCGGTCGCGGGCGAACTGCGCCTGATCCCGTTCGTGCACGCGCACGCCGAATCGGCGCTCGAAGCGCCGACCTGTGTCTCGAACCTCGCCCGTGCCTTCCCCGATCTCCCGATCGTGGTCACCGACGCCATGTCCACCACCACCAATTACCTGGCGTACCTGGACATCGCCGAGCGCTTCCCGAATCTCTATTTCGACACCTCGTGCGTCCTGCATCCCGCCCTCCTCCGGCGCTGGGCGGCACGACTGGGAACAGCGCAGCTGATCTTCGGCACCGACCTGTACTCAGGCGGGGCGTTTTACACGATGACCGGGCCGGGCGAGATCGCCGGTCTCGGCCTCGGCCCGGAAGCCGAGGCCGCCGTTCTCGGGGCGAATTTCCGCCGGCTGCTGGCGTGGACAGAAGGAGAGAACAGATGAACCGGCCCTCGATCAAGGCGGGAATCGCGACCGTGCTGAGCTGCCTGCTCGCCGCCGCGTGCGGCAGCGGTGCCGGCGGCGCCGGGTCGACGGCGATCCCGAAGGGATCCGTCCAGCTCGGAGCGCTGCTGAGCCTCAGCGGTCCGGTCGCCGCCATCGGCCTGACCCAGCAGAAGACCTTCACCACACTCGTGGACCGGCTCAATGCCGCGGGCGGCATCGCCGGGCACAAAGTCGACCTGAAGATCTACAACGACCAGGGAGATCCGGCCGTCGCGGTTTCCCAGGCCGGCAAGGCGGTCAGCGACCACCTCGCCGGCATCGTGTACGCGGGCACCACCGCCACCAAGAACCAGGCGATCCCGATCTTCATGAAGAAAAAGATGCCGGTGGTCATGCTGGAAGGAGACGACCGGTTCGCCGACCCCGGCCATTACCCGTACATGTTCAGCAACTATCCGTCGGAGGGGTACACCGCCCAACGGCTCGCCCACTACGCGGCGAAGCGAGGCGACACCAGGATCGGGATGCTCTCGGACGGACTGCCCTTCGCCACCACCATGGTCGCCGGCTTCCGGAAAGCCGCCGGCCCCAACGGCATCACCGCGCTGGGCCCGGCGACCTACGACCACGCTGCCGTCGACATGACCGCCCAGCTCCGGCAGCTCAAAGCCAGCGGCGCCCAAGCGATCGCGCTGCTGTCCTCGTCCGGGCTCGGGCACATCTACGACGGATTGCGCACGATCGGGTGGACGCCGCACATCTACGCCAACAGCACCGCTTATTCGGTCGGCTACGACTCCCTCGGCAGTCTCGCCGCCGAAACCACGGCCAATTGCAACGCACCGCTCAAACCGGGCGAACAGCTCGACCCGAAGCTCCGCGAGGTGTTCCAGGCGGTGAGCGCGGTCACCGGGGTCACGCCGAGCCTCGCCAGCGCCGTGATCAGCAATGACGACCTGCTCATTTTCAAAGCGGCGATCGAGGGGACCAATTCCGTCGACCCGGACAAGATCCGCGCCTTTGTCGAGGGAATGAAGAACGTGTCGTTCACCTCGCCGAGCTACACCTACACGTTCTCGCCGGCCAACCACAACGGCTATCCGCTCGACCGTCTCGGCATCTGCGCCATGGCCCCGCTCGGACCGTTCGACTACCCGTACTCCGTCCGCGACGCCGGCTGATTCCCCATCCGGACCACAGAAGGGCAGGCATGGAGCAGAAGCGAGCCGACATCGCGGAGTTTTTCGCACCGGACGGCGTGGTGGTGATCGGACGCCTCGATCGGACCAGACCGGCGGCGGAGGTCCTGCGGGAACTCCGCACTCGGTACGGCACCGATCGGGTCTTCCTGGTCAATCCGGCAGGCGGCACGCTCGGCGGTATCCCGGTCTACCGATCGGCCCTTGAGCTGCCGGAGCCGGTTGACCTCGCGGTGATCAGCACCCCGCCGGCGATCACCGCCGACGTCGTCGCCGAGTGCGGCAAGCGGGGCGTGCGCTACGCCCTCGTCTTCACCTCGGGATTCGCCGAGGTGGGCGGCGCCGGCGCCGCCCACGAACGGCGGCTCGCCGCGGCCGGTCGCGAGCACGGCGTCCGGATCATCGGACCGAACACGAACACCAACGCGTTCGAGGCGATCCCGGTCCCGCCGGGCCTGCCCGGCGGGAAGATCGGGCTGCTCACCCAGAGCGGACACCAGGGCCGGCCCATTGTCCAGGCCGCGCACACCGGCGTGGCGTTCTCCCGGTGGGTGCCGACCGGCAACGAAGTCGATCTCGACGTGGCCGACTTCATGGAGTATTTCGCCCATGACCCCGACACCCAGGTGATCGCCGGATACTTCGAGGGGTTCCGGAATCCGGACCGGTTGCGCGCCGCGCTGCACGCGGCGGGCGAGGCGGGCAAACCGGTGATCGCGCTGAAGATCGGCGGTTCCGCCGCCGGCGAGCGGATGGCGGCGTCCCACACCGGACACCTCACCGGCTCGGACGCGGTCGTCGACGGGCTCTTCGCGCAGCACGCGGTGACCAGGGTCGGCGACCTCGACGAACTGGTGGACACCGCCGCGTTGTTCGCGAAGCTCCCGCGCACCGCGAGCGGGACGCGCGTCGGGCTGTACTCGATGTCCGGCGGGTCGTGCGCGCTCATGTCCGAGATCGCCGACCTCGCCGGCCTTGAGATCCCCGAACTCGCCGAGCCGACCCAGCGAGCGCTCCGCGCGCTGCTGCCGAGCTACCTGACCGTCGCCAATCCTGTGGACAACGGCGGTACGTTCCTGTTCACCAGCCCGCAGTCCGACCGGCTCCGCGTCCTCGAACTGATCGCCGCCGACCCGAACGTCGACCTCCTCGTCGTCGGCGTCACCGGAGCGGTCGGGACGATGAGCGACAACATGGCCGCCGACCTCAGGGCGTTCGCGGCCGACGCGCCCTGTCCGGTCGTGGCGACGTGGAACTCCAGCAAGGTCGACGAGCCCGGATTCGACGATCTGGTCGCGGCCGGGATTCCGCTGTTCCGGTCGTTTCGCAACTGTTTCGGCGCGTTGCGGGCCTGGCGGGACTACCACCGCCGACGGCCGGATCTGCGGGTCCGGCACACCGATCCGGCACCACTGTCCGCCGCGTCGGACACCGCGCTGGGGCGCGGCGGCGTGCTGCCGCCGTTCTCCGCGCGGGATCTGCTCGCCGCCGCCGGGATTCCGCTGGTCGCCGAAGACCTCGCCGCGAACGCTGACCGGGCGGCGGCGCTCGCGGAATCCGCGCCCGGACCGGTGGTGCTGAAGGTCGCGTCGGCCGACTTTCAGCACAAGTCCGATTTCGGGCTGGTCGAGACTGGAGTACGGGATGGCACCGCGGCACGGGCCGCGTTCGGCGAGATCATGTCCCGTGCCCGCGAGGCGAACGCGAACGCGGCGATCGACGGCGTCCTCGTGCAGCAGCAGATCACCGGCGGCGTCGAGATGATCGTGGGCGCGATCCGTGATCCGGTGCTCGGGCACGCGGTGCTCGTCGGCTTCGGCGGGATCTTCGCCGAGATACTTCGGGACACGGCGGTGCGTCCGCTGCCGCTGGACGTCCGGGACGCGACCGAGATGATCCAGTCGCTGGCCGGCTATCCCTTGCTCACCGGCAACCGGGGGCGGCCCGAGGCCGACGTGGCTGCCCTGGCGGAGGTGATCATGGCGGTGGCCCGCCTCGCGGCAGCTGCGGGCGACCGGCTCCTCGAACTCGACCTGAACCCCGTGATCGTGCTCCCGTCCGGCGCGGTGACGGTGGATTCCCTGATCGTGACCGCACCGTGAGCCGGACGGCGCCGTGCGGCCGCCCTCGCAGCTGGCATCCAGGTGATCCCCGGCCGCCTCGGTCAAGGTCTGCGGCGCGGTCAGAATCCCCTGTCGGGCACCAGTCCGCTGCCACCGCCGGAACAGTCGGTAAACAGCGGTCCAGGATCGGTGTCCCGCCTGCCGGTCCCGCCACGGGGCACCGGTGCGGACGCGGTGCCGCTGGGATGTCCACGAGGTCTCCGGTGTTCAGGTTTTCTTCGCCGGCGAACCGGCTGCCGGAGACCTCGCCCCTGTCGAGCACCGACACGCCCGGCACCAGCCCAACCTGCCCGAGACGACTTCGACACAGGCCCTGGGCCCGGTCTGGCAACGGCTTCGGATGGTTGCCGGGATTGTTCATGGCCGGCGAACGCGCTGATCGACGAGCCGGACTCGACGCGGTGTCGCACAGCCCGGGGCGCCGTCGCGCTGACTCGGTGACCGGGCTTCGGGCGGGTGCGGCCATCGACCGCCCCTTGCCGTCCGAACGGCACTCCTCGCGTCCCGTCGCGATGGTATGCATGTGGCATGAGCGACCAGCCTGCCGGCAGCACCCTCGCCGTCATCCGGGCGGCCCTGCCTGCCTTGCTGCCCAGCGAGCAGCGGGTCGCGGAGGTGGTGCTGAGCCGGTCGACGGAGGTCATCGACTGGTCGGTGGCTGATCTCGCGGCGGCCGCGGGGACGTCCTCGGCCACCGCCGTGCGTGCCTGTCAGCATCTGGGGTTCCGGGGGTTCCAGCAGCTCCGGCTGCTGCTCGCGCGCGACGCCGGCAACGCGGCGCAGCCGGCGAGTCCGGACTTCGGCCCTGGGGATTCGCCGGAGGCGGTCGCGGCGGCGGTGTTCGCCACGGCCAGCGGCGTGCTCGCCGGCGGGATGGGCGCGGTCGAGCCGGCTGCGCTGCGCGAAGCGGTTGACGTGCTGGTCTCGGCCCGGCGGGTGGTGTTCGTCGCCAACGGCGGGTCCGGATTCGTCGCGCAGGCGGCGGCTTTCCGGTTCACTGCCCACGGTTTCATCGCCGAGGCGCCGGGGGAGGCGATCAGCCAGCAGATCGTCTGCCGGCTGCTCACGTCCGAGGACGTCTGCGTCGCGATCAGCTCCAGCGGGGTCAACGAGGTCACGTTGCGCGCCGCCGAGGCGGCGGCGAAGGCGGGCGCGACGGTCGTCGGGGTCACGTCGCTGACGCATTCGCCGCTGACCGCGCTGGCGGACCTCGTCCTGGTCACCGGCACCGCGCCGTTCCAGCGCAATGACGTGTTCGCGGGTCCGATGTCCCAGCTCGCCCTGCTGGTTTCCCTCCAGCTGGCCGCCGGGTTCCGCCGTCCGGACCGGTCGTCGGAAGTGCTCGACGAGGTGTGGCAGGTCATCACTTCCGACACGCGGCGTAGCTGACCTTCACCCGCGCGGGGGCAATTCTGTCCCGCCCGTCGCGGAATCCTCGACTGGCCGCCACCTGGCGTTCACGTCCTTCGCCGACACTTCCCGTGTAAGCGCGTACCAGAGATCATCAAATCTATGGAACGTGAATTCATGGAAGGATCGTCGTGGGACAGATTCAGCTCGAAGGCCTCACCCGCCGGTTCGGCTCGGTCACCGCGGTCGACCAGGTGCACCTGGAGATCGCCGACGGCGACTTCGTCGCGCTGCTGGGCCCGAGCGGCTGCGGGAAGACGACGCTGCTGCGGATGATCGCCGGGCTGCTCCCGCCGAGCTCCGGGCGGATCGCGGTCGAGGGCCGGGACGTGACCGATCTGGCCCCGAAGCGCCGCGACCTGGCGATGGTGTTCCAGAGCTACGCGCTCTATCCGCACCTGACGGTGGCCGGGAACATCGGCTTCCCGCTCCGGGTCCGGCGCCGCCCGCGCGCCGAGATCCGGGAGCGGGTCGAGAAGGCGGCCGCGCAGCTCGACCTTTCCCCGCTGCTTCGCCGCCGCCCCAAGGAACTTTCCGGCGGACAGCGCCAGCGCGTGGCGCTGGGCCGGGCGCTGGTGCGGGAACCGGCCGCGTTCCTGATGGACGAACCGCTGTCCAATCTGGACGCGAAACTCCGCACCGCCACCCGCGCGGAACTGGCCGCGCTGCACCGCAGGCTGGGTTCGACGTTCGTCTACGTCACGCACGACCAGGTCGAAGCGATGACCATGGCCACCCGGATCGCGCTGCTCGACGGCGGCCGGCTCGAACAGGTCGGCACCCCGGCGGAGGTCTACGACGAACCCGCGTCGGTGTTCGTCGCGGGCTTCCTCGGCTCGCCGCCGATGAACCTCGTACCGGCGACGGCGCGCACGGCCGACGGGCGGGTGCGAGTGCACGCCGAGGCCGTCGACGTTCCATTGTGGACCGGAAGCACACCTGAACAGGAAGTGATCCTGGGCATCCGGCCCGAGCATTTGTCCTTCGCCCCGCTCACCGAGGAGCCGGGCGCGCGTCCGCTGCTGCGCGGAACCGTGTCCGCGCTGGAAAACCTGGGCAGCGAAGAAGTTGCCCTGTGCGCAGTCGGGGACGCCACGGTGGCCGTGCGCGGTCCGCGCCCGCTCGGCGTCGTCCCCGGCGAAGCGGTCGCATTGACCGCCCTGCCCGAACGCATCCACCTGTTCGACGGGCCGAGCGGACGCCGGCTCGTCTGGCGGCCGGAAACCGTCCTGGCCACCGTCTGACCCCATCCCCATCGAGGAGAAACCCGTGAGAACCCTTCGCCGCTCCGGCGCGGCCGCGATGCTCGCTGCCGTGGCGCTGGCCGCCACGGCGTGCGGCGGGCTCGGCGCCACGGCGGGCGACACCGCCGCCGTCGCACCCGTCCCGGAGCTCAGCCCCGGCCAGCACGTCGACATCACCTTCGAGAGCTACAACCTCGCCACCGCAGGCACCTGGACCAACACCGTCAACGACCTGATCGCCCGGTTCCAGCGCAAGCACCCCAACATCACCGTGCACGGACAGCCGCCGCAGGGCGGAGGCAGCGCGGCCACCGGCACCGTGTCCAGCGTGCAAAGCCAGCTCATGGTCGGCAAGGCACCGGACGTGGCCCAGCTGACCTTCGGCGACCTGGGCTACGTGGTCTCCAAACTGAAGCCCAAGCCGCTGGCGGACCTCGTCGGCGCCGCCGCCGTGCAGAACGCCCTCGGCGGCGCGCACCCGATCCACGAGCGCGCCCGGAATCTGGCGTCGATGGACGGCAAGGCCTACGGACTCCCGTACGTCTTCTCCACACCGGTGCTGTTCTACAACGCCGACCTCTTCCGCAAGGCCGGCCTCGATCCGGCGAAGCCGCCGGCCACGTGGGCCGAAGTCCAGCAGGACGCGCTCGCGATCAAGAACGCCACTGGTGCCGCGGGCGCATACGCGGACTGCTTCACCAAGACGGCAGGCGACTGGTGCTTGCAGTCGGTCGTCCGGTCCAACGGCGGCGCGGTCCTTTCCGCGGACCGCAAGAAACTGACCTTCGCCGACGGGCCCTCCGCGGACGCCCTGGCCACGATGCAGCAGATGGTCAAGTCCGGCGCGACGCCGGACTACACGCAGGCTCAGGCGATGGACGCGATGGGCCGCGGGCAGCTCGGCATGCTGCTCGAATCGAGTGCGCTGCAAGGCACCCTGCAGCAGCAGTCGACCGGGAAGTGGGAACTGCGGGCGGCGCAGGAGCCGTCGTTCGGCACTCGCCCCGCCGTCCCGACAAACTCGGGCTCCGGGCTGTTCGTCTTCTCCCAGGACAAGGCGAAGCAGCGCGCGGGGTGGGACCTGATCACCTTCCTGACCAGTGACGAGGCCTACACCCAGATCTCGTCGAAGATCGGCTACCTGCCGCTGCGCACCGGGCTGGTCGACGACCCGGCGACGCTCAAGCCGTGGGCCGACCAGCATCCGCTGATCAAGCCGAACCTGGCCCAGCTCGACCGGCTCGAACCGTGGGTTTCGCTGCCCGGCGACAACTACGTGCAGGTCCGGGATCTGATGCTGCAGGCGGTCGAGAACGTGGTGTACCGCGGCGCGGACGCGCACAGCACCCTGGCCGCCGCCCAGGCCCGAGGCCAGGAGCTGATGGCCAAATGACCACTGTGGACAGCTCCGCGCCGGTCCGGCATCTGCCGTTGCCCGGCACCTACAACGTCCGGGACGTCGGGGGATATCCGACCCGCGACGGAGGGATCGTCCGCTGGCAGCGGCTGTTCCGCTCGGACGCATTGTCCGAAATGGACGACGCGGGCGTGGCGGAACTGATCCGGCGCGGCCTGCGCACCGTCATCGACCTGCGCGAGCCCGCCGAGCGCGACAGCGCGCCGGACCCGTTCCCCGGCCCGGTGCCGGAAGTGCTGGCGCGGCCGGTGTTCGAGGGCCGCCTCGGCTCGGACGACCGTCCCGGGCTGGCGGCTGTCTACGAGCGGATGGTGGACGACTTCGGGCCGCAACTGGCCGCCGTGGTCCGGGACCTCGCCCGGCCCGGCGCCCTGCCCGCGCTCGTGCACTGCACCGCGGGCAAGGACCGCACCGGCGTCGTGGTGGCGCTCGTCCTCGCGATCGCGGGGGTGGACCGCGACGTCATCGCCGCCGACTACGCGTTGACCGGCGAGTACCTCGGCGCCGGCTTCATCGCCGCGGCCCAAGCCCGGCTGGCTGGTTTCGGTGTGCCGCACCAGGTGCGCGACGACCTGCTCGCCTGTCCGCCGGACCTGATCCTGCGCACGCTGGACCGGATCACCGATGCCCACGGTGGCGTGGAGAACTACCTGCGCGCCCACGGCGCGACCGCCGGAGAACTGACCGCGCTGCGCACGGCGCTGGTCGAAACCCTGTGATCGGAAAGGACATCATGACTGCCCCCACGCACACCATCGTCCAGATCAGCGACACCCACATCGTGCCGGAAGGCGCGCTGCTGCACGACAAGGTCGACACCACCGCGAACCTGACCGCAGCGCTGGCGGGCGCCGAAGCGCTCGGCAACGTCAAGGTCGTCGTGCTCACCGGCGACCTCGCCGACACCGCCGACCAGGCGGCGTACCGGCGGCTGCGGGCGATCGTGGACGAGTTCACGACGCGCTCCGGTATTCCGGTGCTGTACATGATGGGCAACCACGACGAGCGGGCCGCGTTCCGCACCGGCCTGCTGGGCGAGGAACCGAGCATCGAGCCTTACGACCACAGCAGCGAGCACGACGGCCTGCGCGTCATCGTCATGGACAGCACCGTGCCGGGCCACCACTACGGCGAATGCACGCCCGAACAGCTGGACTGGCTGCGCACAGAGCTGGCCACGCCCGCGCCGGCCGGGACCGTGCTCGCTCTGCACCACCCGCCGATGCCGATGGCCGTGCCGCTGATGGAGGAGCTGGGCTTCCGCGGGATCGACGAACTTGCCGGCGTCATCCGCGGAACCGACGTCCGGATCGTGCTGAGCGGGCACGCCCACCACGCCGCGGCCACCGTGCTCGCCGGGATTCCGGTGTGGATCAGCGGAGCCACCGCCTACACCCAGGACGGCTTCGCGGGTCCGGAAATGCTGCGCGGTGTCGTCGGTGCGGCGTGCACGCGAGTCGACGTCTACCCGGGCCTCGCGACGGCGACCTCCGTCCCGGTCACGCCGCCCGGCACCGTCTACGAGGCCCGGGTGAGCGAACTGCTGGCGATGGCCGGTCAGGCGCGCTGACCGTGCTCGTCGTCGCTCCGGACGCCGCGCCGGCGACCGCCGCCGAAGGCCGCAGCTCGCGGCCCTCGGCGGCGGTGCGCCTGCGCGGCCTGCTCGTCCCGCTGCTGTACCTCTCGCTCGCGCTCGCGTTCCTGTGCTTGTGGACCTACCGGCCGCTGCTCCAGACGTTCCAGCTTTCCTTCTACCACTGGGATCTCCTGCCCACCTCGCCGATGACCCCGGTCGGCGCGGAGAACTACGCCCGGGTGCTGTCGATGCCCGAGCTGGGCCAGGCGGTGCGGAACACGCTGGTCTACATCGTCGGCCTGCTGCCCTTCACCGTCGTGCTTCCGACCATCGCCGGGTTGCTGACCCGCCGGGTGCGCGGGCGCGCGAAGACCGTGTACCAGGCCTTGATCTTCCTGCCCACGCTCGTCACCCCGGTCGCCAGCGCCGCGGTGTGGCGCTGGCTGTTCGACCCGCAGGGCGGACCGGTCAACCGCGTGCTCGCGCTGCTCGGCCTCGCCCCGGTGAACTTCCTGCGCGACTCGCACGCGGCGATCGGCGCGATCATCGTGGTGTCCGGCTGGAGCCTGATCGGGTTCGCCACGCTCGTCGTCTCGGCCGGGCTCACCGGCATCAACGCCGACTATCCGGCGGCCGCCTCGCTCGACGGCGCGTCCCGCTGGCAGATCACCCGGTGGATCACGCTGCCGCTGCTTTCGCCGACAGTGCTGTTCCTGGTGCTCACCACCACCCTGCTGTCCGTGCAGATCACCTTCCCGCTCATCGACCTGCTCACCGAGGGCGGGCCGGACGGAGCCACCACGAACGTCTACTACCTGCTGTGGGAATCCGGTTTCCGCAACTTCGACGCCGGGTTCGCCGGTGCCGCGGGAACGGTGTTCTTCGCCGGGTTCGGGCTGATCGCCCTGCTGTTCGTGTGGCTGTCCGACAAGCTCAGCTTCTACGACAACTGAAGGAAGACCGATGCCGCTCGCTGTGCTGGACCCGTCGCCCGCCGCCGGGGAACCAGAGCCGCCGACCGCCGAGCGCGACGACCGGCCGGTGGGGGAGACCTCCCGCCGCCGGGCGCTGTCCGGGCACGCGGTGCTGCTCGTGCTGGCCGTGTTCGCCGTGTTCCCGATCTACTGGATGTATTCGACCTCGGTGCGCCGGGCGTCGGACGTGCTGGACGGGTCGTGGCTGCCCTGGCCCCTGTCGGCGCAAAGCTACGAGTACGTCCTGAAAGTCCTGCCGATCGTGAAAATGCTCGGCAACACCTTCCTCGTAGCCGCCTCCACGAGCGTGCTGCAACTGGTCGTGGCCCTGCTCGCCGCGTACGCGTTCGTCGCGTGGGCCTTCCCCGGCCGCCAGCTGCTGTACCTGCTGCTGGTCGGGGCGTGGCTGGTGCCCTTCCAGGTCACCATGATCCCGAACTACGTGTACCTGTCCCAGTTCGGCCTGCTGAACGTCCTGGCCGGTGTGGTGGTGCCGACGGTCTGCTCGACGATGGCGATCATGTTGCTGCGCCAGCATTTGCAGGCGTTTCCGCGCGAACTCCTGGACGCGGCCCGGATGGACGGCCGCTCGTCGTGGCTGACGCTGTGGACGGTCGTGGTCCCGAATCTCCGGCCAGCCTTGGCGTCGCTCGCGATCCTGCTGTTCATCTCCGCGTGGAACGACTACTTCTGGCCGGCGCTGGTCCTGCACCGCTCGGATTCCGTGCTGCAGATCGGAATCCGTGGCTTCCTGTCCGCCGAGGGCAACAACTGGGGCGCGGTGATGGCCGCCTCGGGGATCGCGTGCCTGCCGATCTTCGCGCTGTACCTGTTCCTGCAGCGACAGGTGATGGACGCGTTCGTCCGCTCCGGAATGCGGTAGCGGCGGGGTCGGATCCGCAGCCGCGCCGACCGAGATCCACCGAGGACGGGCCGTGCGCGATTGCGCATGTCGGATCGCGATGCAGGTGCCGGTGCCAGGTTTCAGTGTTCCGCCTCCTGCGCGGGTATAGGCGGCCGCTGCCCGCGGAATCTCCTTCTCCGGCTCGGCGACCCGCTGGCGCGGCTCCCTCTCGGCGGACTCGTCCGCACGCACCCACGTCCGCAGGGTCTCCTGGTCGCCCCCGGCTCACGCGCCCGCATCCCGCCGGAACTCCTCGGAATACGCCGATGAACCAGACACGAACACATCCTTCCCGGGGCCAGAGCCAAGGATCAGGGTGAGCAGCCTCGATCTTGTACTCCGCCGCAGACGAACGGCGCTTGCGAGGACCTCAAAACTTTCGCGCGCCGTCAAGCGAAGTCTCGCCGACTTCGAACACTGCCGGCGACTCGCGAAGGCCGGGCGGCTCGGCAATCCGGACTGCTCGTTTCGGGACCCCTCCCGCCGCGGCCTGGCACGGTTGCCGAAGATGACCAGTCCACTCAGGAGCGGAGCATTTCATGTCAGGACACCGATCAAGCCAGCGGCGCCCAACGCATCTCACGAGCGCGGCGGCCGGACCGGTGCCCGGCACTGACCGGAAAGCGCGATTGTTCGCAGTCGTCGGCGCCGCGGTCGCGTCCTGCGTGCTGACCGCCTGCGGTTCAGCACCGTCCCCGCCGCCGCAGAGTGCTAGCCGTCCCGCGAGTGCGCCGGCACCGTCGTCGGCCGTGTCTTCCGCGCCCGCCTCGGCGGAGTCCGGACTGATGCCGCCTCGGGTCAAAGCGGACCCGAAGTACCTGCCGAGCTGGATGCGAGGGATGGCCGACAACCCGGACGACAGGTCGGCGAAGGCGTACGCCACGCTCGGACTGGCCGGGGTGCAGAGCGATCTGGTCCAGCACGGGTTGCGGACTCTTCAGGAGCTGCCCTACTTCCCGCAGCGGGTGGTCCGGCAATGCACTGCGCTCAACGCTCATCTCCCCGACCCCGACGGCGAGGCGGTGCAGAGCTTCAGCACCCCGCAGCACCCGGTGAGCCGGTCCGAAGGCGCACGGATCAACGAGGTGATCCGCAAGAGCTGCGCCTGAGGTCCGGGACCGAGGCGGTTGAGCTTCGCCGCGGCGGCAAGACGTTCCCCTTCCGCGCCGGGGCCCGCGCCGACCGGCGCGTCCGCGAGACACCGAAACCGGCCGAGCGCCCGCCGCGCGTTCATCGGCTGGAGCCAGGACAAAACCGCTGTCGCACGCTGCGGGGCCTCGACCCCGGTCGCCTGGGACGAGGCCCTTCGTTGATCAACCGTCGCCCTCGCGGGCCCCGGCAGGCGAACATCCCCTTCCCGGCACCGGCACCGGCACCGGCACCGGCACTACAGGATGGCAATCGGGTTGACCGGGGAACCGGTGCCGCCCGCGATGCGCAGCGGTGCGACGCACAG
Source organism: Amycolatopsis rubida (assembly GCF_900115345.1). Lineage (GTDB taxonomy): Bacteria > Actinomycetota > Actinomycetes > Mycobacteriales > Pseudonocardiaceae > Amycolatopsis > Amycolatopsis rubida. The sequence goes on from NZ_FOWC01000006.1 coordinate 441,165, forward strand.
CATGAACTCGTAGCGACCCGAAGCCCGGCATTCCCGGACGAGCGGGCCGAGCTGGGCCTGGTCGAGCAGGGCGACCCCGTAGGACATCAGTGCGCCGTGCACGGTCCAGGGCGTTTCGTAACCGCTGGGCGTCGCGTCGGCGACGTCCCACACGAGCATCGCCACGTCGTGGCCGCGAAGGAATTCCAGGCAAGAGGCGTGCAGTCCTGGCCGGGGGTCCGGGGGATAGCCGGTCCAGTCCTGGCGGTGGCGAGCGTCCCATTCGTCCCGTCCGCCGAACACGCACACCGCGTCGCCGGGTTCCACGGCCAGGCCGGCCGCCGCGGCGGCCGCGGCGAGTTCGCTGCCCTGGACCGGCTCGTCCGTTTCGACGCAGTCGGCGCCGCGCAGCGCCGGAATGTCGAGCAGGACGCCCCGCGTGACGATGCCGTCGGACCAGGTGTCGATGCCGCCCCAGGACGAGCCCGATTCGGACAGCACCTCGTCCGGCTGTTTGCCGCCCCACATTCCCTCGCTGTCCCAGATGTGGCAGAGCGCGTCGAGGTGGGTGATGTTGCGGCTGTGGCAGTCGACGACGATCTCGTCGTGGGCGTATCCGGCTCCCGGGGCCCGCCACGATTCCCGCGCGAGCCGCTGGCCGATCGGCGCCGGGTTGTGCGCGCTTTTCGCCGCGTCCAGCGGGCGGGACAGGGAGACGGAGCGTCCGGACCGGACGAGCCCGGCCGCCTGCCGCCGCTTGGCGTCGTCGATCAGGTTGATCGCGCCGCGCTGGTCGTCGGGGCCCCAGCGGGTCCAGTTGCGGTCGCGCCGCAGGAGCAGGCGCACCTCGTCTTCGCTGGGCAGGTGCTGATCGGGCATGCCGGGCCTTTCACGAAGCGGTTTCGGGGTTGATCTCCGTCAGCGGTTTGCGCACCGTGGCCGGAATGAACGGCAGGAACGCGAGCAGGACGATCATCGGAGCCGCCATGCCCAGGTAGGCGGCGGTCACGCCGAGGCCGCCGTGGATCGCGACGAGCAGCGGCGCCGCCACCGCTCCGCCCAGGTGGCCGATCCCGTCGGAGAAGCCCATGCCCGCGGTCCGGGCCCGGGTGGGGAAGGTTTCCGTCCCCAGCGTGTACAGGATCGGCTGGAACACCGCGGCGGCGAACCAGGTGACAATGGTTCCGGCGAGCAGCCCCGGCAGGTGCGAGGAGACGCCGAGCAGCGCGCAGCCCGCGGCGGTGAGGAGCGAGGCCGCCGCGACGACGTGCTTGCGCTCGAACCGGTCGCTGATCCACGGGGCCAGCAGCGCCCCCGCGATCGTGCCCACGTTGCCGATGGCGACGAACCCGATGCTGGCGCTCAGATCGAACCCGCGCTGGTTGATGAACGTCGGGTTGAGGCTCGCGAATCCGTACGAGGTGAGGTAGAAGAGGAAAAAGATGGCCGTGAGCAGGAGGCTGCGGGCGAGGAAAGGCTTGCGCAGCAAGGCTCCGTAGGGAACTCGCGACGTCGCGCGAGGCTCGTCCGCGACGGGAGCCGGCGGCGGCAGCGGGATGCCGGACCGGCGGGTCGCGAAACGCTCTGCCTGGCCGATGATCTTCTCGGCTTCGGCGTCCCGGCCCTGGGAGATCAGCCACCGCGGCGATTCCGGCAGCGATTTCCTCGTCGCGACCAGGAAAAGCACGGACACGATGGGAATGAGCAGGAACGGCCGCCAGCCCCAGCTGACCGACGGCACGAGCGTCAGCGCGATCAGCGGCGTCACCGTCGTCCCGACGAAGGCGAACAAACTGGCCCACGCGTTGTAGCGGCCGCGCAGCCCGGCCGGAGCGAGTTCGCCGATGTAGGTGCTGATGGTGACCACGGCCCCGCCCGCCCCGGCGCCCGCGACGAGGCGCCACGCGATCAGCCATTCGAGGTTCGGGCTCGCCGCGGTCGCCAGCGAACCGAGGGAAATGACGCCGAGGGAAGCCAGGATCCCCGCCCGGCGGCCGTATCTGTCGCTCACGAAGCTGGTGAAGAACGCGCCGACGACGAACCCGAGCAGGCTCGAAGTGATCGTCAGCGAGATCGCGGTTCCGCCGGCGGCAAGGTCTTTTCTGATGGCGGGCAAGGCGATGCCGAGATTGTTCGTCTCGAAGTACGTGAAGAAGTATCCGGAGCCGACGATCCACAGCAGGATCTTCGGATACGGCCAGCGCGGGATCCGGTCGAGGCGGGCCACGAGCGTTCGGGACTGGCTGCCGACGGACGGGGACATGGGTCCTCCCTCAGCGCACATGCGCGGGCTTGGGGGTGAGCGGGAGGACGCTAACACGACGCCAGGTTATGAGCCAGACCGTGGAGCTGCGCAGACGTGCGGCGAGGTGCGCCCGAAGCCGGAGAGGTGTGCGGTCGGCTCGGCAGGCGCGGGGGAGGCATAGAGTGGTGTCATGTTATCGTGGCGGGACTGATTGCCTCTCGCTCCCGGTCGTATCGGAGTGCCGGGCCGGGTTCGGGTGCGCTGGTGAGTCGTGCACGCGGGTGCGGGCGGGCGGTCGTGGTCGTGAGGGGAACAGCGTCGGTGGAGGAGACCCTCGTGGACCTGGTTCGGCGGGGGCCGCGGCGGCTGGTCCGGTCGTAGCGAGAGGGGGCGGCATGGGCCGCGAGGTCGCAGTGGTCGCGGGGGCGAAATGACGAGCCGCGCGCAGGACGGGATCCCGACGCGGCAGGCCATCCTCGGCGCGGCCGAACGGTGCATGGCCGAATGCGGCTTCGCCGGGGCCCGGCTGGCCGACATCACCGCCGCCGTCGGCGTCACTACGGGTGCGCTGTATCGGTATTTCCCCGGCAAGGGCGCGTTGTTCGCCGAGCTGGTGGACCTCTTCGAGCAGGACGCCGTGGAGTCGCTCGGCCGGTCGGAGGGGTTGGCCGAGGCGATGCGGCGCTGGCTGTCGGCCGCGAAATCGCACGCCGGAACGGTGCGCGCGCTCTTCGAGCTGGCTCGCCCCGGAACCGGGGAGATCGACCGTTTCGCCCGGCTGCGCGCGAAGGTCGTCGAAGCGTTCGGGGCGCACCTGCCGGTTCCGGACGAGGAACGCCTCGTGCTGTCCCGGGTTCTGGTCGACCTGTTGCTGCACTGCGCGCTCGCGATCTCGGCGGGCTGGTCGGCCGACCGTGCCGCGCAGCTGGCCGCGAACCTGGCCCGGCTGGTCGGGAACGGCCTGTACGCGGACGAGACCTCGGTGCCGCCCCGGTCGGAAATCGACATCGCGACCCGGCCGCACGACATCCGGCCCGGTTCCCGGCCCTTCATCCAGTGGAAACCCGCCGAAGGCAAGGAAGGCCCGCGGTCGACGCGCGGGCAGAAGACCTGGGAGAGCGTGCGCCGGGCCGCGTTGCGCGCCTTCGAGGACCATGGCCTGGCGGGAACGACCGCATTGGACATCTCCCGGATCGCCGGGGTCTCCTCGGGTACGGTCTACCGCTATTTTCTCGACAAGGAAGACATTTTCCGCAGCTTGCAGGCCACCGCCGAGGCGGACATCGTCCGTGAGACGCACCTGCCGCTGGTGCGGGGGAGGCTGGCGATCCGGGCGACCCTGCTGGCCTATTTCGAGGTCTACCGGCGGCACATCGCGTTGTTCCGGGTGTGGCAGGAGCTTCTGCAGCGGCGGGCCGAGGCGGCCGAACCGTGGATCGGCATGCGCGCGAACTTCGTCGACGCGCTCACGAAGGCGATCCGGTTCGGGCAGCAGGTCGGGATCGCCGATGCCGGCTGCGACGCCTCGGCGGTCGGCGAGATCTATTCGCTGTGCGACGAGTCGGTGGTCTACACGCGGTTGATCCTGGGCTGGGACGCGGACCTGTCGGACGAGCGGGTCGCGACCTGTGTCGAGCGGCTGTTCATCGGAGGGTTCTCCCGCCCGGCCTGACCGCCGTCGTTCCCGGCTGAGGTGTTTTCGTTGCGGTGCGTGGACTATCCGCGGCAAGCACTGTCCGAAGAAGACCGTTGGCTCCTCGCCGCGGCCGTGATAACCTGACGCCATGATTACTTCCGCGGCGAAGACGGGGACGGCTGAAAGAGTGCTCGCCGAGCGGAGGGGCCGAGTGCTCGAACTGACGCTCAACCGGCCCGCCGCGGGCAATGCCTTCGACGCGGAGCTTTACGGCGAGCTGGCCGATCTGCTGGCGGAGGCCGGAGCGGATTCCGGAGTCTCCTGCGTCGTGCTGAGCGGCGGGGACCGGTTCAGCGCCGGTGCCGACCTGCATGATCTGGCCGCGGCGTCGGAGTCGCGCAGGAACGTTGCCCGCGCGGCCTATGAGCGGTTCCTCGGCCGGCTTGAGCAGTTTCCGAAGCCGTTGCTCGCGGCTGTCGCGGGGCCTGCGGTCGGTATCGGGTTCACCCTGCTCGGCCACGTCGACATCGTGATCGTCGCGGACAACGCGCGGTTCCGGGCGCCGTTCGCCGCGCTCGGGCTCGTTCCCGAGGCGGGCAGCAGTGCCACTTTGCCCGCCATTCTCGGTCCTCAGCGCGCGGCGCATCTCTTTTACTCCGGGGAATGGCTGAGCGCGGAACAGGCGGTCGAGGCGGGGCTGGCGTTGTGCAGCGTTCCGGTGGAGCGGCTGGGCGCGGCCGTGGCGGCGCTGGCCGACCGGATCGCCGCGGCTCCGCTGAGTTCGCTGGCGGCCACCAAACGGTTGCTGGCCGCGTCGCGCGCGATCGACGCGCGAGCGGCGCGGCGGCGGGAGGACGAGGCGTTCACCGCCGCACTGGCTGAGCCGGGGGTGGTCCCGGGCCTGCGCACGATCGCCGAACAGATCGGCGGCAGGGCGAGCGAGGGGCGGTAAAACCGTGCAGGAGAACGGAAACCGGCCGCTCGACGGACAGGTGGTCGCGATCACCGGAGCGAGTTCCGGATTGGGCGAGCGGATGGCTCGCGCGGCGAGCGCGGCCGGTGCGAGTGTCGTCGTGGCTGCCCGCCGCGTTGAGCGGTTGCGGGACCTGGCCGGCGAATTGCCCTCCGCGACGGCGGTGCGTTGTGACGTCGCGGTCGACGAGGACCGGGTGCGGCTGATCGAGACCGCGCTCGACCGGTACGGCAGGCTCGACGGCCTGGTCAACAACGCCGGAGTGAGCGAACCCGGACCCGCGTCGCGGGAGGCGGTCGAAACGTTCCGCAGGCAGCTGGAAATCAACTTGGTCGCGCCCTTTGCGCTGGCCGCGCTCGCCGCGCGGGCGATGCGCGAACTTCCCGGGAGCGCCCGCTCGATCGTGAACGTCAGCTCGATCATGGGCCTGCGCTCGACCGCGCCGATGCCGGAGGCGGGCTACGTCGCCTCCAAAGCCGGACTGATCGGGTTGACCAGGGAGCTGGCCTCGCAGTGGGGTCGCCACCGGATCCGGGTCAACGCGCTCGCGCCCGGTTTCTTCCCTTCGGAAATGACGGACGGGCTGGTCTCCGCGGACGGCGGCGCGCCGCACTGGATCACCGGCGGCACGCCGCTGGGCAGGCTGGGCCGTCCGGAGGACCTGGACGGGGCGCTGGTCTTCCTGCTGTCCGCCGCGGCGAGCTTCGTCACCGGCCACACCCTGGTCGTCGACGGCGGCTTCACCACCCGGTAGCCGCACGTGTTCGGAAGGAGATCGGAGTGGAAGTACCGGATCTGCTCGCGCACGCGGTGGCTCGCCGCCCGCGCAAGACGTGTGTGCGCGTGGCGAGCCGCGCGCTGAGCTTCGCCGAGGTCAGCGACCGCGCCGACCGGTTCGCGGAATTCCTGCGCTCGCGGGGGATCGGACCCGGGGACCGGGTCGCGGTGCTCGCGTACAACGAAATCGAGTATCTGGAGGTTCGGGTCGGGACGTTGCGCGCCGGTGCGGTCCACGTGCCGCTGAACTTCCGGCTGTCGGCTCCGGAGCTTGGCCGAATCGTCGAGGATTGCGATCCTGCCCTGCTCGTGGTCGGTCCGCGGCTGTACCCGGCGGCGCGGGCCGCGGCGGACCGGCCGATGGTTTTCCTCGCAGCCGCGGATCCGGAGATTCCGGCCGGGGTGCTCCGGTACGAGGACGCGATCGCGGCGGCGGCACCCGCGGCGGCGCCCGCGGAATTCCCGGCGGACCGGCTCGCGATGATCTCGTACACGAGCGGCACCACCGGTCGGCCGAAGGGCGCCATGCTGACGCACGGTGCGCTGCACGCCGCGATGATTTCGCTGGGCCAGGAGATCGGCGCGCGGCCGGACGGGGTGTATCTGGCGGCGATGCCGATGTTCCACATCGGAGCGCAGCTCGGCCACGCGTTCACCTACCTCGGCGGAACCTGCCGGCAACTCGTCAGATTCGATCCGGCGGACGCCGCCGCGGCGCTGGCCAGCGGCGAAATCACCCACGCGCAGCTCGTGCCGTCGATGATCCGGGACGTCCTCGCGCGGTGGCCGGCGAACGCGCCCTCGCGGCTCCGGCGCGTGCTCTACGGTGCCGCGCCGATGCCGCCGGGCCTGCTGCGGCGTGCCATCGAGACCTGGGGATGCGAATTCGTCAACGGCTACGGCAGCACGGAGGCGCTGGGCGTCTGCGTGCTGCCGCCGGAGGACCATCAGCCGGAGCGAGCGCCCGGGTTGCTGAAGTCGATCGGCCGGAGCGCGGTCGGCATGCGGATGCGGGTCGTCACGGAAGACGGGAAAGACGCGGGGCCGGGCGAAATCGGCGAGATCGCCTGCCGAGGGCCGAACCTGATGTCCGGCTATTGGCGCCAGCCCGAGGCGACCGCCGAATGCTTTCGCGACGGCTGGTTCCGCACCGGCGACCTCGCGTACCGGGACGCGGAGGGCTACCACTACCTCGTGGACCGCTTGAACGACAAGATCGTGAGCGGCGGCGAGAACGTCTACCCGACCGAAGTGGAAAACGTGCTGCTGGAGCACGCCGACGTCCGGGACGTGGCAGTCGTCGGCACGCCGGATCCTTATTGGGGGGAAATCGTGACCGCGGCCGTGGTGCCGCTGGCCGGTGCCGCTCCCGGTGCGGAGGACCTCAAACAGCACTGCCGCGGGCGGATCGCGGGCTACAAGATCCCCAAACGGATCCGGTTCGTCAGCGAGCTCGCCCGGAGCCCGACGGGCAAAGTGCTTCGACGCGAAATCCGCCGGCAATGGCCCGGCGACGGCACAGGGAAGGTGCGGGACTGAGCGACCATGCGACGTGACCTGTTCGACCGAGAACACGAAGAATTCCGGGCGACCGCGCGCGAGTTCCTGGCCAGGGAAGTGGTGCCGCATCAGCAGAGCTGGGAGAGCGAAGGCATCGTCCCGCGTGCGCTCTGGACGCGGGCCGGGGAAAAAGGCCTGCTGGGGTTCAGCGTGCCGGAGGAATACGGCGGGCTCGGGGTCCGGGATTTCCGCTACAACGCGGTCCTCGGCGAGGAAATGGCGAGAGCGGGAGCGACCGGGCCCGGGTTCACGCTGCACAACGACGTGGTCGCGCCGTACCTGACCGACCTCGCCACGGCCGAACAGAAGGCTCGCTGGCTTCCCGGGTTCGCCAGCGGCGAGCTGATCACCGCGATCGGCATGACCGAACCGGGCGCGGGCAGCGACCTGAAGGGCCTGCGCACCACCGCGACGCGCGACGGCGACCATTACGTGCTCAACGGCCAGAAAACGTTCATCAGCAACGGAATCAACGCCGATCTGGTCATCGTGCTGGCGAAGACCGACGTTTCCGCCGGGGCGCGCGGAATCACGCTGCTCGTCGTCGAGCGCGGGATGGCCGGTTTCACGCGGGGACGCAATCTGGCGAAGGTGGGCCAGAAGGCGCAGGACACGGCCGAGCTGTTCTTCTCCGAGGTCCGCGTTCCCGCGGCCAACCGGCTGGGGGAGCAGGGACTCGGATTCTCGTATTCGATGCGGCATCTGCCCCAGGAACGGGTGACCGTGGCGGTCACCGCTCTCGCGCGAGCGGACCACGTGTGCCGCGCCACCGTCGAGTACTGCCGGCAGCGCGAGGCGTTCGGCAGGCCCATTTCCGATTTCCAGCACACGCGGTTCCTGCTCGCCGAACTCACGACCGAGATCGACATCGCGCAGGTGTACGTCGACCGCTGCGTCCAAGCGCTCAACGCGGGCGAACTGGATCCGGCTGACGCGGCGAAAGCGAAGTGGTGGACGACCGAACTGGCGAACAAGGTGATCGACCGCTGCCTGCAACTGCACGGCGGGTACGGCTACATGCTCGAATACCCGGTGGCGAAGGCGTGGCTGGATTCGCGCATCCAGACCATTTACGGCGGTACCACGGAAATCATGAAAGACATCATCGGACGCTCGTTGTTCGCCGGATAGCGCCCGCGTCGTCACGATCGAAGGAGCGGAATGTCGATTCGCAGCAAAACTGTCGCACTGAGCGAACTCCCGGCGCTCGTGCCCGAGCGGGCGACGGTCGCCTTGGGCGGCGCCTGGTTCGCCAACCACCCGATGGCCGCGGTCCGCGAGCTGGTGCGGGCCGGGCGCACGGACGTCTCGGGCATCGCCCTGCTCGGCTCGATCGACGTCGACCTGCTGGTCGGGGCCGGGGCGCTCGCTGATCTCACGTTCTCGATGGTCACCATGGAGGCGATGGGGATGGCGGCGAACTTCCGGCGCGCCGTGCAGTCCGGGGAGCTGGCGATCACCGAGGTCAGCGCGATCTCGTTGCAGCTGGCTCTCGAAGCCGCCGGCCGTGGCGTGCCCTTCCTGCCGCTGGCCGGTCCGGAGGGGTCGGACCTGGTGCCGTTGCACCCGGAGGTCTACGGGCGGGCCAGCACGTCGTTCGGCGACGAGGACGTGCCCGCGGTGCGGGCGATCCGGCCGGACGTCGCGATCGTGCACGCGTCCCGCTGCGACGAACTCGGCAACGCGCAGTTCGACGGCACCTACGGCCAGGACCCGGAACTGGCGCGGGCGGCGTCGCGGGTCATCGTGACCTGCGAGGAAATCGTGTCCGGGGAACGGATCGCCGAGTCCGCCGAGCTGACCCGCATCCCCGGTTTCCTGGTGGACGCCGTGGTGGAAGCGCCGTTCGGCGCGCATCCCTGTTCGCATGTCCCGCGGTACGCCATGGACGCCTGGGAGCTTCTGGACTACCAGGAAGCGGCGTCGGACCCCGAGGCGTTCGCCAGGTACCTCGACCGCGTCCGCGGCGAAACCGAAGACGAGTACCGCGCCCGCGCCGTGTCCGGCGACCGGGGGCAGGTGCTTTCCGCGCTGGTGGAAGCCGCCACCGTCCTGGAAAGGTGAATATCCTTGGCCACGTACGAGATTCACGAGTTGATGGCGTGCCGGATCAGCGAGGAGATGCGGGAGGAGGGCGAGCGGGTCACCGTGCTCGGCTCGTTCACGCCGCTGGCCTACGCCGCCTACATGCTCGCCAAGCTCACGCACGCGCCCGACGCCTGGCTCGCCGGGTACAACGCGATCGGCATGGACCCGATCGAGCTGGGCTTCTCGGGCGCGGAGGCGGCGATCTACAAAACGGCTCGCGGGCGCTGGTCGTTCACCGAGTCGAACCAGCTTGTCCACATCGGCACCCGGGGCATGATCGAATGCGTGTCGTCGGTCCAGCTCGGCGGGGACGGCGCCATCAACCTCTCGGTGATCGGCGACTACGACCGGCCCAAGGTCCGGCTGCCGGGCGGCGCGGGATCGCCGGAGGTGGTGCAGAACTACCACACGGTGGTCGCGTATTTCTCCCGGCACGACCGCCGCACCTTTGTGCCCCGGGTGGACTTCGCGACCGGACGGCGTACGCCGGTCGGCGCCGGGGCGCGCGAAAAGCGGGGACTGCTGCCCGGTCCGGTCATCGCGATCTCGCCGCTCGCGGTCCTGCGCAAGGACACCGACGACGAGCCGTTCTCCCTCGCGTCCGTGCATCCCGGGGTGAGCGTCGAGGAGGTGGTCGACAACACCGGGTTCGAGCTCGCGGTGCCGGACCGGGTTCCGGTGACGCGGGCGCCGACCGAGCCGCAGCTGAGGGTGCTGCGCGAGCGGATCGATCCGTTCGCCACTGCCCGGTTCGACTTTCTCGGCGGCCGCGAGCGGGTCGCGTTCCTGCGCGAAATCCTGACCCGGGAATGGGATCGGGCGCGGGCACTGGTCGAAGCCGCCCGGTCGTGACCGCCCCTGACCTGAGCGGCCAGGTCGCGCTGGTGGCCGGGGCGAGCGGGGGACTGGGCGGGCCGATCGCGGCGGCGTTGCGCGCCGCCGGAGCGCGGGTCGGCGGCCTGGACGTGCGCCGGCCGGAGCGAGAAACGCCGGAGGAGGTGTTCATCCCCTGCGACATCGGCGACGAACGCGCGGTCGCGAATGCGGTGGCCGAGGCCCGAACCGTGCTGGGCGGCGAGCCGTCGATCCTGGTCAACAGCGCCGCGGTGGTGGCGCGGCGCGGACTGGAAGACACCGCGAGCGAATGGGACGACGCCCTGCGCGTCAACCTCACCGGGGCGTTCTACTTGATCCGCGAGGTGATCGGCGGCATGCGGCGGGCCGGATACGGCCGCATCGTGCAGCTGGCATCGCTCGTCGCGGAGACCGGCGGGGCGGGGAACGTCGCCGCCTACGCCGCCTCGAAAGCCGGGCTCGTGGGGCTGGCGAAAGCCGCGGCGGCGGAATTCGCCGCCGACGGGGTGACCTCGAACGTGGTGTCCCCGGCCTGGATCGACAGCGGGATGTTCGGGGTTCCCGGCGCCACGCCGGACCAAGTGCCGGTGCGCCGGATGGGCACGCCGGAGGACGTCGTCTCGGCCGTGCTGTACCTGGTCGCTCCGGCGGCGGGTTTCGTGACCGGGCAGGTCGTCCAGGTCAACGGCGGATTGCGATTCGGATGAGCACGGTCGCGAAAGGATCGAAAATGGCACGCCTGGCCGGAAAAGCCGCCCTGATCACCGGAGCGGGGGCCGGAATCGGCCGCGCGGCCGCGCTCCTGTTCGCCGAGCACGGGGCCAGGGTGGTGGCTGCCGAGCTGAACGAGGACACCGGGCGTTCGGTCGTCCGGGAGATCGAAGGGGCCGGCGGCACCGCGGTCTTCGCCCGCGTCGACACCTCGGAGGAGGACGAGGTGCGCGCGGCAGTCCGGCTGACTGTCGCTGCGTTCGGCCGCCTCGATGTCCTGTACAACAACGTCGGCGGCACCAGCCCTGGCGACGGCCCGGTGACCGAGGTGCCGGTCGAGGTGTTCTGGCAGACGATGAAGCGCGATCTGTTCGGGACCTTCCTGATGTGCCGGCACGCGCTGCCGGAACTCGTGGCCGCGGGCGGCGGGTCGGTCATCAACACGACGTCGATGGCCGCGCTGATGGGCAAACCGCCGCCCGCGCGGGACTGCTACGCCATCGCCAAGGGCGGCATCGTCTCGTTCACGCGCTCGATGGCGGTCCAGTACGCCCCGCACGGCATCCGGGTCAACGCGATCGCGCCGGGCGTCACCGTCACCGAGCGATTGGCCAAGCGGCTCGACCAAGGCGCCATCCCGCAGCCCCTGCTCGATCGGCACCTGCTGGGCCTGCTCGAACCGGGCGACATCGCGGCCATCGCGCTGTACCTGGCATCGGAGGAGTCCCGGCGAATGACGGGGCAGATCGTCTCGGTCGACAGCGGGATGACGATCTCGTGACTGCCCTCAGCCGAGCTCTCCGCCGAGCGGCCGTAGCGGAGCGGGAAAATGTTCTCCTAGCGCGCGATCTCGCCGTCCGGCTCGGCTCCGTGGGCACGCAGGCGGGCGACGGTGTGGTTGATGTCGCCGACCGCGAACATCATCCGGCGCAGGCCCGGCGTGTTCGCCGGGGCGGGCTTCGGTTCCGGGCGCGGGGCTTCGGCCGGGGGAACTTCGCCGGCTCGATCCGTCCGGGACGCGCAGTGTGGCGACGTCTCGGCGGAGCCGCGCCAGCCGGACGGCCCCGGCGAACCGAGCCGGACGAGGTCGACGAGATGCCCGCGCGGAGGCACCGCCGAGCGCCGCCCGGTGCTCGGCCGACTGCGCGGCACGTCGATCACGCTCACTCCTCTCGGGCAAGCCGCGCTCGGTCTGGCCGATCTCGACCGGATCTCGCGCGAAGCGGCCGTGCCAACACCACACCTGCCGGCCTCGCACGACGGCCGGGAGTCGTTCCAGCCAGCTGAAACGGCGACCCGACCGAGGACGGCCTGGGCCACGTTTCCCCGGCACACCGGGAGAACGCGCCTGCGGCGAATACCTCGGCGGCGTCGCCTGGATCGGCCAGCGCGACCTGTCCGGCACCGATCAGTGACGGCTGCTGTGAATCCGCCGGATCGTGGGCCGAGCTGCCGCGCGATTGCCGCCGCCGGGGCGCGACCACACCCGTGCTCGCGATCGAAGACGGCGCACCGGGGCTCTGGAAGGCACTCCGTGACATGTTCCGGAAGCCCGGCAACAGCGTCGCTGGGTTCATAACTCGGCGAAATGTCCTTGCCGAACCGCCGGGACTCGCTCATCCGGCGCGTTCGGGACCAGGAAGGACATCTATCGGGCCGAGGACCTCGACCGGCGTGATGGGCGATGAAGGCGTTCGACATCGATCACGGTGCGAAGTACCCTCAGGCCGTCGCCAAGACCGTCGACGACCTCGACGTGCTGCTCTAGTTCTGCACTGCGCACCGCACATCCGATCGAATCACTGTTCGTGCTCGTCCGCATGCGGACCAAGGTCACCAAGGCTCCGCGCTCATGAGCGGCCGGGATCGCCGTGGTCTGCCGAATCCGCCCAAGCCCGCTGGCGCGAGTTCGCGACAGCACACCGGCATCCCTCGCGCCGCGGCCGAAACGACCGGAACGGTGCTCGCCTGAAACCTGCCGATCCACCGGATTCGACAGTATCTCCGGCCGGACAGCTCGCCGAGAGCGGGATTTCCTGTCCGGAACAGACTGTCCCGGACAGGAAATTCCCTTGCCAGAAAGCGTTTCAGCGAGCCACTGCCGCCAGCCACGCGGTGACGGCAGGTTCGCCGAGACCGGTGACGTAGTCCCAGCCCGGACCCGCGGGTTCGCCGTTGTTCCCGGAGGTGATGTCGGTGTAGGCGCTTTCGCCCAGCGAGTAGAGGCGTTGGCCGAGGAACCCGATCTTCGGGTTGGTTTCCCGTGCCCGGGCCAGGAACGCGGCGATCACCGGGGTGCTGGCGGAGGTCCCGGCCACCGTGTTCGACCCGCCGTTGTCGACGATGCTGTAGTTCGTCGCGGCGAACGAGAGATCGGGAAGCGCGCGTTTGCCGGTGCCGTGCGGGATCGGCGCGGTCTGCCAGGCGGGTTTGGCCAGTGCTGCGCTTTCGCCGCCGCCGGAGCCGGACCACCCGGTCACCTGGTGTCCGCTGATGTCGGTGATCTCCGTGCCGCCGACGGCGACGGCGTGAGGACTGGAACCGGGGTAGGACCGCTGGTCCGGCACTCCGTTGAAGCAGCCGGTGCCGTCGTCGCCGCTCGCGGCCAGCAGCGTCTGTCCTTGCGCTTCCGCTTTCTGCAGCACAGGCTCCAGCGCGCCGAGCCAGTCTTTGGCGTCGGTCTCGCAATCGCCGAGCGAGGCGCTGGCGACCGGATAGGCGTTTTCGTCCGCCCATTTCGAGAATGCCACGGTCAGATCCGTGTTTTCGCTGGAGCGGGAGGCGTAGACGTGGACCTCGTCCAGTCCCGGGGCCATCGCGGTCGCGTACTGGGTGTCCAGATCCCATTCCATCTGGTCGTTGACCGCGGTGGGTTTGCCGTCGACGTAGTCGACCGTCATCGGCACCTGCGGCAGCTTGTGCGCTTGCTGGAACTGGGCGAGGTCGGAAACGACCCCGTCCATGTTCGTCCAGCCGACGACGGCCACGCGCTGCCCGCGTCCCGAGGGCTCGGCAGGGACCGAATAGAATGAAGCGAAGTCTTGCGGGCCCATGGGATGCACGTCCGCGGGCGAGTTTGCGCGGCTGACTCGTGCCGGGGTGCGGGCGTGCGCCGCGCCCGCCAGTCCGGCGACTCCCGCGGTGACCTCGGCGACGGGCGCGGGCAGCGCACCCGCCCGGATCGCGCCGACCGTGGTTCCCCCGGGGCCGGCCAAGCGGTGGAGTTCGGTGCGGAACGCCTTCCCCACCCGCGTGGCCGGGCCACGCAGTGAGAACACCTGGCTTCCGGGCCGGTGCCGCACGTCGAGTCCGGTGCCGGCCAGCCAGGCCTCCGTGGTCTGCTCGGCCGAGGGGGCCGGACCGAACCGAGCCTGGTATTCCGCACTGCTCAGCGACGGATGCCGTGGGTCAGCGAGAAAGCGGTCGAGGCCGGGCTGGTCGTGCGACTTCAGGGTCAGCACGACGTGCTGCTGCTCGCCGGCCGGGCCCAGATCGCGCGTTGCCGCCCACGGGGTCAGCCCTGGAACGTCGGATATCGGGGCTGCCGCGGCCGTCGCGGTGACGCCGGCGCCGGCGAGGGCCGCCACGACGGACGAAACAAGTATTGGAATTCGCATGGAAAGCTGCCTCTCTCGATGCCTCGGGAAAGCATCGGATGGCTGCAACCGGACGGAAACCGACGAAAGTATGCGGCGCATACCTAAAGAAGGCGGCCGGCGGAATTCGGATAAACTAGGTGCACCTACGTAACCCGGAGAGCCTTGTTTCCGAAGTCTCCGGGGTTCATGGTTGACGTCGCCGCCCGAAATCATCGGAATGGCACATTTTCCGCAATCTCGTCGAATTGACGACTTTCCTGGTGGGTAAATTAGTGCCCGGGAAATGTCGGCCGTAAGGAGAATAGAATGGTGCAACGAGCCGAGCTCCGTTTTCTTTCGGTGGCCGGTGTCGCCTTCGCGATCGGCGCCGCGTTGTGCGGCGGAACCGCACAGGCGGCGACCGGTTCCGGGCCGGTCACGACCCACGCGCTGCCCGCTGAAGGAGCGGCCGCGCACCCAGGGGCGCAGCCGAACGTCGTCGGTGGACACAAAGTGACCGAGGATGTGCCGTTCATCGCGGCGCTGCACGGCAAGGCCGACCAGAAATTCCATTGCACCGCATCGCTCATCGCCGCTCAGTGGGTGCTTACCGCCAAGCACTGCGTCGACGGCTCGGACCTGTCCTTCCGGATCGGTTCGCTGCACCGCTCCAGCGGCGGCCAGACCGCCGACAGCACCGAGTTCCAGGAGGCCCCGGGAGACAACGACGTGGCGCTGGTCAAGCTGGACAAGGAGGTCCAGGTCGCGCAGTACGCCAAGGTCGGCGACGTCGGCGAGGCCAAGGTCGGCCTGTCCGAGCACGTGTTCGGCTGGGGGTACGAAAACCCGGACTGGACGAACCTGCCGGAGGACCTGAAGACCTCCAGCGGAAGTATCGAGGAGGTCGGCTGCGGCGCCGGTTTCGGCGACGCGTTCTGCATCAAGAACGACGGTGAGACCTCCGGGGGCGACTCCGGCGGACCCGCGATCGACGAGGCGACCGGCAACGTCATCGGGGTCTGCTCGTTCGGCCACAAGCCGACCGCCGGAGACGGTTTCGGCGGGTACCAGACCGTGGTGAGCAAGGAGGTCCGGGACTGGATCACCGCGACCGCGGGCGTCTGAGCACAGTCTCCGGCACGGGAATCCGGGCCGGGAACGGGGAGAACCGGGCGGGGCGGGGCGGGCCCCGCCCCGCCCGGTCACTCGGCGCCCGGCGTCCCGCTCGGCCCGCGCAGGTCCCGGCGGGAACCGGCACCGCATTTGCGCATCGCTTTCGCGACATGATGTTCGACGGTGCGCGGCGACAGGAACAGCAGCTCGGCGATCTGCCGGTTGGTCTTTCCCTGCGCGGCCAGCCCGGCCACTTCGCGTTCCCGGGGCGAGAGTCGTGTCCCGTATGCCGGACGGCCGCTGCGGCGCTGCCTGCTCGCGCCCAGCGCGGCCGCGCAACGCTCGGCGTCGTGTGCCGCGCCGAGCGCCTGGAACTGCTCGGCCACGGCTGCCATCTCGGCCGCACCGCTGGATCCGCCGCCGCGCAACGCACATCTCGCGGCTTGTTCGGCGGCCAGCGCCGCGTGGTAAGGGGCCGGAAGACCGGCGTAGCGGGCCGACGCCCGCGCGAAGCCTTCGGCCGCCAAGACAGCGTCTCCGGCGCAATCGGCGAGAAGCGCTTGGCACACCTGAAGTCCGGTCGCCGCGAGCGGCGTGTCCAGCCCGTCGATCCCGCGCTCGAATTCCGCGGTCAGGAGCGCGGCGTCCTCGCGGCGGCCCGACCGGCAATAGTGGCCCACCGCTACCGGAACGAGATCCGCCGCCCAACTCCAGACTCCCTTGCGCCGCGTGCTGGCCAGTGCTTTCCCGATCTCCTGCGCCGCGGAGCGCGGCTGCCCGCAGAGCAGCCGCGCCCGGATCAGTGCGGCCGAGCCTGCCAGCGACATCGGGACGCAGGAGTTGGCGAAATCGGGCCGGGCTGGTTCGCGCAGCCAACGGCGTGCTTGGCTCCAGTTCCCCTCGGCCACCGCCAGCGATCCGCGCACCAGGGACAGTTCGGCCCGCACGCTCGGTACGTCGCCGTAGCGTTCGAGCAGCTGCGCGGCCCGGTCGGCAAGCCCGGCCCACCGGCCGGTGAGCAGGTCGAGATGCACTTCGGTGGAGCGGGCCACGCACAGCAGGAACGGGGTTCCGTCACCGCGCTCGATCCGCGCCAGCCCGGCGCGCAGATGCCGGCCTGCCTGCCGGTAGTGGCCGGTCCAGGCGCAGGCGTCGGCGAGGTTGAGCAGTCCTCTGGTCAGCTGCCTGCGGCCGTCGGCGGTGGGCAGCCGCTCGGGCAGCGCGCCGGTTCGTTCGCGTCCGGCCGGGTCGCCGATCTGCACCATGGTGTGCAGCTGGTTGGCGAGCACGGTGGTCTTCAGCGTGCTGTCGCTGATCGTGGGCAGCTGTTCGTCGACCCGGTCGATCCATGTGCGGTGTTCGGCGAGCGGGAGGTCCCCGTACTGCGCTTCGGCCAGCACCGCCATCGCGTGGAAGGCGGCGGCCGGCTCGGTGTCGCGCAGTTCGCGGACCGCGATCTCCAGCTCGTCGCGCCCTTGCGCGACGCACCCGGACTTGCGGCGCAGGAGCACTCCGCGATGCAGCCGGACGGTCCCGCGGGCCGCGCGGTCCAGCCGTTCGTCGCCGAGCACGTCGCCCAGCAATGTGATCGCGTCGTCGGAGTCGATGAATTCGACCGCGGTCTTCGCGAGCAGGACCGCGATCTCGCCGGCCCGGAACCCGTCCGCGGCCGGCCCGGACAGCAGCCGGCGGTACAGGTCCGCGGCGAGCCACGGATCGCCGCGGTCCCGGGCCTGCACGGCGGCTTGGCACGCGGTCGCCAGCCACTCGCCGACGGCGTCGGCCCGCCGGTGGTGCTCGGCGACCTGCACCAGGTCCGGGCTCGCCGCCCGGCCGAGCGCGGACGCCGAGCACGCGTGCAGCTCCCGGCGTCTCGGCCCCGGCAAGCGGTCGTAGACGGACTGGCGGGCCAGCACATGCCGGAAGTCGTAGCGATTGGGTTCCGGCTCGACAAGCATCCCGCGGGCGAGCGCCTCCAGCAGCGCGGTGTTCGTCTGCTCTTCCGACAGGCCGCTGACCTCGCTGAGGAGCTGATGTCCCGCCGCGGTGCCGAGCACCGCGAGAGCCTCTACCGCGCGGACCGCCGTCGCCGGCAGCGTCGCCATCCGCTCGGACATCGCCTGGCTGAGCACCACCGGCACCGGCAGCTCCCGCAGCAGCCCGGCCTCGGCGCCCGCCGGCCCCTGCTCGGCGCTTACGGTGCGCGCGGTTTCTTCCACGACGAAGGGAATCCCGGCGGTGCGCCGGTGCAGGGCGGCGGCGAAGTCCGCGGAAACCGTCCGGACACCGAGCAGGGCGCGGGCCAGCTCCCCGACCTGTGCTCGGTCCAGCGGACCGAGCGTGAGCGCCGCGCTCGTAGCCGTCCCGCTGTGCCGGCGCGCCAAGTTCAGCGCGAGCCCGTCGGAATCCTCGGGCCGGTATGTCGCTGCCACGGCCAGCCCGTCGGCTGGTCGCTGTATCAGCAGCCGGAGCAGTTCCCGTGTGCCGTGGTCGGCCCAGTGCACGTCCTCGAACACCAGCACGGCCGGGACCAGCGCGCCGAGGAGCTCGCGCAGCGCCCGCAAAGTACGGTGCCGCTCCGCCTTCGGCTCGCCCAGCATCGGCGGCGGTTCGGGCAACGCCGCCGACAACTCGGGCAGCAGCCGGCCGAGCGCGCCGACGGCCGGGCTGAGCCGAGGACCGGTGGCGAGCCTGGCCAGGACGGATTCGCTGTGCGCCGCGAACATCTCGGCCAGCGGCCCGTACGAGGACGATTCGCCAAGCGGCCGGCAGTGGGCGATCGCGGACCACCGCTGCCCGGGATCCGCGCGCCGCAGCATCTCCTGCACGAGCCGGGTCTTGCCGATCCCGGCCTCGCCCTCGATCAGCACTGTCGCGGGCGGGTGCGTCACCACGTCCACCAGCGTGCGCAGTTCGTCGTCGCGGCCGATCAGCGGCGGAGGGACACCGCGCACCGAAATCGCGGAGCGAACTGGGGCACGGGAATGTCGCATGCTCGCCCTCCGGCGG
Organism: Amycolatopsis rubida; assembly: GCF_900115345.1. Classification (GTDB taxonomy): domain Bacteria; phylum Actinomycetota; class Actinomycetes; order Mycobacteriales; family Pseudonocardiaceae; genus Amycolatopsis; species Amycolatopsis rubida. The sequence goes on from NZ_FOWC01000006.1 coordinate 459,689, forward strand.
CCACCGCAGTAGTTCGTGGCGAGTGAACGAAAACCAACTCAGCGTAACACGCTGGCAGGGCGGTGCCGGCGAGCTGGCTCCGGGTCTTCGGCGGCCCCAACTCCCGTCCTCGGCCTGCTTTTCCTCGATCCGGAATCGAGGACGGCGGCTGGCCCCGCTCGGTCCTCGCGCGGGGTCTTCCGGGATTTCCCGGCGATGGGCATATCCAGTCCGGACCGGCTCTGCCGCCGCCGTTTCACCCGGCAGACGACGGCGACACCCAGTCCCAGTCAGTGTTCGTGATCAGGGTTGCCGTCGATCGTGCTGCGCTCCTGGCCGGGCGCGACGACGACGAACTGGCCCATCATTCCTTCGTCCTCGTGCCAGAGCAGGTGGCAGTGGTACATGTACGGCACCTTCGCATCGGCGTGGTCGGCAAAGCGCATGATCAGTTTCGCCTCGACCTGCGGCGGCACGTAGACGGTGTCCTTCCAGCCGGACAGCTCGGGCGGAGGAACCCGGCCGCCGATCGAGACGATCTGGAACTGGTATGCGCGTTCCGGACGCTCCAGACCTCGGTGGTGTTGACCGGGACGACTTCGTCGATGCGGTTGTCGCCGAGCTCGAATTCGCGAACTTCGGCGGACGAGGAGGCCCCCAGGTCTTCGATTGTCGCCAGGCGATCGGGAAGGCGAGGCGAGCGATTGAGGCGCGCGGCTGATTTCGCCAACAGGACGTCGAAGGTATCGGCGGCTCCTGTGTTGCGACTGCGGCTTTCGGCCAGGCCGAGGTCTTGTGGGTAGGAGCGCAGCGTGGTGGTCTCGCCGACGCTCATCTCGACGATGATCTCCGCGCGTTCGCCCGGGGCGAGCATGATGCGGGTCAAGCGGGCCGGCTCGGCCAGGAGCCCTCCGTCGCTGGCGATCATGGCGAATTCGCGGTCGTCGGCGAATCCGAACGCGTAACTGCGCGCCGTCGAGGCGTTGCGGAGCCTCAGCCGGGTGCGCTGGGCGGGTGACGGCGGTGCCGTTGACCAGGATTGTGTCGCCGAGCATTCCGTTGTCCCGGCGCGAGGTCTCGACGAGCTGGCCGTGTTCGTCGAAGCGGCGGGTGTCGACAGCGTTCGAGCGGACACGGCACACGACTGTCTTGCGGTGCCGGGTCCGGCTTGTCTCACCGCGGGGTTCAAGGCCGCCTCGGACGTCTGCTCCGTGGCCGAGCGGCTTCTCGGCTGGGCTGTTCGGGGGTCGCGGCCAAGACCGGACCGCGCCCGAGAGCCCCGGTGCCCACTTCGCCGCCGAATAAGACGCATTTCTTATCAATGTGGGGATTATTAGTCTTTGTGTCGCACCAATGCTCGCGCCTACGGTGAACGGACCGTCTTCGGTGGCCCGCCGGGCCTGTTCAGGAAGGAGAATCCTGCGGTGGAGCCACGGCACTTGCGCTGCTTCGCTGCCGTTGCCGGCACATGCCGCTACGGACGGGCGGCCGAGGAGCTGCGGATCGTCCAGCCGGCGCTCTCCCAGGCCATCAAACAGGTGGAGAGCGAGCTGGCACTTCGCTGTTCGTCCGTACCACTCGTCAGGTGAGTCTCGCTCCCGCCGGAAAGTTCTGCCCGGCGAGCGATCGCCGCGGTGGACCAGAGCGTGCTCGCTGTTCGCCGTACCGCCAAAGGCAAGCAGGGACCGTGCGAGTGGGGTTCACCGGCGCCGCGGGCTTTTCACACCTGCCGCTGATCGCCAGGACACTCAAGCAGCGGCTGCCGGGGATTTCGGTCGAATTGCGGACCGATCTGCTGACCCCGGCCCGGTGCGAGGGGCTGCGGGCTCCCTGGACCTGGGCGTACTGCGCCCCCGGTGCAGGGCGATGGGCCGCTCATGCTGTGACAACACCTCAGACCAGACAGGAGCTTCGCCGTGACCTCCGATGTCCTGATCCTTGGAGCCGGCACCGCCGGTTCCGTCATCGCCCGGCGTCTGCTCGACGCCGGAATGACAGTCACGCTCGTTGAGGCGGGCGGTGCCGACACGAACCCGGCGATCCATGATCTTTCCCGGGTCGGCGAACTGTGGCACGGCCCCGAGGACTGGGGTTGGTTCACGGTACCGCAGCGTGGTGCCCACAATCGGCGACTGCACGTTCCCCGGGGGAAGGTCGTCGGGGGGTCGAACCAACTGAACGGCACGATCTGGGTCCGGGGCGCGGCCTGGGACTACGACGGATGGGCCGCCGCGGGCAACACCGGGTGGGAGTGGGCCGCGGTCGAGCCGCTGTTCGACCGGATCGAGCGAAACCTCGACACCGGCGAGGGGTTCCTGGATCTAGTCGAGCCTTCGCTCGCCCCGATCCACCAGGCGGTCGTCGACGCCGCCGTGGCGCACGGCCTGCCGTTGAACAAGGACTACAACGGGGGCGACCAGCAGGGCGTATCCCGGATGCAGCTGAACCTGCGCGACGGCAGACGGTTGTCCACATGGGCCGCCTATATGAAGCCGGTCCTCGATCACCCGCGTCTCACCATGCTGACCGGCACCCTCGTGGCCTCGCTGCTGGTGGCGGACGGCCGGGCAACCGGCGTCGCGGTGATCGACGGCTCGGGGAAGCGGCGAGTGATCGAAGCCGGGCAGGTCGTGCTTTCGGCAGGCGCTCTCGCTTCACCCGCGATCCTGCTGCGCAGCGGAATCGGTCCCGCGGCCGAGCTGGAGGCATGGGGGATCGAGGTTGTAGCCGACGTCCCCGGAGTCGGCCGCAACCTTCACGATCACCTCCTCGTCCCCATCGTCTTCGGGACCGAAAAAGCGATCGGCCCGCCGCAGCCGTACCAGCCGCTGAATCAGACGCACTGGTTCTGGAAAACCGACCCCGGCCTGGCCGTCCCCGATTCGCAGCCGATCACCTTCTCGATCCCGTTTTACTACGATGCCGGCATGACCGGTCCGGCGTCCGGTTTCACGATCCACGCCGGGCTCATTCGCCCGGAGAGCACGGGGTCGGTGACCCTGAGCAGCACCGATCCGACGGCCGGGCCGCTGATCGATCTCGCCGTCTTCGAAGACGAACGCGACCTCGCGGTGTTGATCGCGTCGGTCCGGCAGTGCCGTGCGGTCGGCCGTGAGCCGCAGCTGGCGGAGGAATGGGGTGCCTACGAGGCTCTTCCCGGGCCGGCCACCGACGACAGCGACGAGGCACTCGCCGCCTGGGTGCGCCGTGCCGTCAACAGCTATCACCATCAGGTCGGCACGTGCCGGATGGGAATTGACGAAGGCGCCGTCGTCACCCCGGATCTCCGGGTGATCGGCGTCGACGCTCTCACTGTCGCGGATGCTTCGGTGATGCCGAAGGTGACCACCGGCAACACCAATGCGCCGACGGCCATGATCGCCGAGCGTGCCGCCGACCTGCTGACCGCCTGATCGAATCCTCTTTTCCAGGCTCCTACGCGAGGAGAACACGCATGGCCGACGGGCCGGATCTGACGACCGACTTGTACCTGGGGGGAGCGTGGACGGGCGGCGGCGCCGGAACGTTCACCACCCTCAACCCCGCCACCGGCGAGGCCTTGGCCGAGGTGGCCGCTGCCTCGACCGGCGACGTCGGCACCGCGGTCGTGGCCGCGACCGGGGCGTTGCGCGGTGAATGGGCGGCGACGTCGCCGTCGTGCAAGGGCGAGCTGCTCAACCGGCTCGCCGACCTGGTCGAACGCGATGCCGAGGCGCTCGCCGCCATCGAGTCACTCGACATGGGGGGCTTGGCCGGGCTGGGACGCACGATGTTCGTCCCGAATCTGGTCGGTTCGCTGCGCTACTACGCGGGCTGGGCGGACAAGATCAATGGGGAGACGATCCGCAACGACGGGTACCTGGGCAGGCCGGCGTTCGCCTACACCACCCGCGAACCGGTGGGAGTGATCGCCGCGATCATCCCGTGGAACTCGCCGCTGATGATTCTCGGCTGGAAGCTCGCACCTGCGCTGGCCTGCGGTAACACCGTCATCATCAAACCGGCGGAGGACGCTTCCCTGTCGGTTCTGCACTTCGCGAAGCTGGTGGAGGAAGCCGGCTTCCCCGCCGGCGTCGTGCAGGTGCTGCCGGGGATCGGCGGAGTCACCGGCGCGGCCCTCGCTGGCCACCCCGGCGTGCACAAGGTGTCCTTCACCGGTTCGACGGCGGTGGGACGGGACATTCTGCGCGCCTCGGCCGACACCTTCAAACGCACCGCGCTCGAGCTCGGCGGCAAGTCCCCTCAGATTGTCTTCGACGATGCCGACCTGGACGGTGCGATCGCGGGGGTCGCCATGGGCATCTTCGTGAACTCCGGGCAGACGTGTGCCGCCGGATCGCGCATCCTGGTGCATCGGGCGGTCTATTCCGCCGTCCTCGACGGACTCAGGGACGCGGCCGAGGCACAGGTCGTCGGCGATCCCCGCGACCCGGCGACGACCATGGGCCCGCTGGTCAATGCCGCGCAGCGCGATCGTGTTCTCGGGTATGTCACGAAGGGAATCGGGGACGGGGCGGAGCTGGTTGCCGGTGGTGACGCCATCGGCGAGCGAGGATTTTTCGTCCGCCCGACCGTTTTCGCCGGCACCAACGACATGAGGATCGCGCGGGAGGAAATTTTCGGTCCGGTCGGCACAGTGGTGCCATTCGATTCCGGCGACGAGGCGATCGCATTGGCCAACGACAGCGACTACGGGCTGGCCGCGACTGTCTGGACCCGGGACCTCGCTCGTGCCCATCACGTCTCGGCTGAGCTGCGGACCGGTGCGATCGGTGTCAACGGCTGGTCCCCGCTCGCCGCGCAGCTGCCCTGGGGCGGAGTCAAAGCATCAGGCGTCGGCCGTGAACTCGGCTACGAAGGCATCCTCGCCAACACCGAAACGAAGACGGTCACCGTCATCCTCTGAGCCCCTCCGACACCGCCGGGAGAAACGATGACGAAGTTCAGCATCATGACGACGGGTGCGTTGCCCATGAGTGCTTACGTCCCGCTCGCCCAGCAGGTCGAGGCCTACGGCTTTTCGGAGATGCACATCGCCGACGACCTGGTTTTCCGGCCCGCTTGGCCGATCTTGACCCTGATCGCGGCCAACACCACCACACTCAGGTTCGGCCCGTTCATCGTCACTCCCGCGGTAGCCAATCCGGTCTACCACGCCGCGAACCTCGCGGCGCTCGACGAGCTCAGCGGCGGGCGAATGGTCTGCGGTCTCGGCCGCGGCGGGTTCAACACGCTCATCGCGAGCAAACCGCACCGTCCGTTGACGATGCTCCGCGAGGCCTGGCATCTCATGGACCGCATGCTCACCGGCGACCGGACGCCCTTCGCGGGCGAGTTCTTCGAAGCCACGGCCGAGCTCTACTTTCAATTCGAGGTGCCTCGGCGCGTGCCGCTGTTCATCGGAACCTGGGGTCCGCAAACAGCCCGGCTCGCCGGGAAGTTCGCACCCGGTATCAAAATCGACTGCACGGCCGGGCCGCAGCACATCGCGCGGCTGCGCAGCGAGTTCCTGGCCGGCCGTGCGGCCGCGGGCAGGTCCGGCGACGATGCTGAGATCATCGCGGGCCCGCTCACCTCGATCCATGAGGATCGGGCGGTGGCCGATGACCACATCCGTGGCTTCCTGGCTCTGCTCCAGCCGTTCCTCGCTCCCATGACCAGGGCCGCGGGCATTGCCGAGGAGGAGATCAATGCGTCGTACGACGCATTCAACCGCGGGGATGTACGGGAGGCCAAGGCGCTGGTGACCGACAAGGCGATCGAGGCGTTCACTCTCACCGGAACGCCGGGCGACGTCATCGAGCGGGTCGAGGGCATGGTGGCGGCCGGTGCCGACCACGTGGCTTTCGGGCCTCCGATCGGGCCCGATCCGATGGGCGCGCTGGCACTCCTCGGCACGAAAGTCCTTCCGCACTTCGGCGCCGGCCGGCCATGACCCGCCCAGGCCGATCAGGCGAGGAGAACCAGATGCGTGCGCGCGAGTGGATTTTCGACCGTCTCGAGCTGGCGTGGTCGACCAAGGATGTCGGCGCGCTGACGGAGCTGTTCACCGAAGATTGTGTTTACGAGGATCTGGCGCTCGGAGTGCGCCACGAGGGACACGAGGGCGTCCGCGAATTCGCTCGCGGAGTGTTCGAGACGATGCCGGACTTCAGTTTGACCTTCCCGGTGAGAGTCGTGACGCCGGAACGAGGAAGCAGCCACTGGGTCATCCGCGCCCATTGGAACGGATTGTTCGAAGGAGTCGATCGCACTGGACACGCGATCGAGTTCAACGGGCTTTCCTCGTATCGTTTCAGCGACGGGAAGATCGCGCACAACATCGACTGCTGGAATTATGTGCAGATGATCGACGGATTCGGTGTCGTCCCCGCTCGTCTGGCCGCATTGCCCCACGTGCCGGGTTCCTGAACCAAAGGAGGAATACGAATGCGAGATGAATCCTCGGATCGTGACCGTTCTGCGGCTTCTGGCCGGGTCGGAGCGCCGGAGGCGGAAGCGGCGACCCGCCGGGTTCAGGCACGGTGCCTGTTTCTCCGCGATACGCCGTTGCCCGAGTACTACGGACAACCGGTTCGGGCGGTTGGCGGGGAAGGACCGGCTCGGCACTCGTGCTCAACGCGCACCGAGCACGTTTTCGTGGCCCCGTTGCCGCGGGCGAGCGACTGGCTTGCTGGCCGAGGACTTTGACCGGACGACGCGCCATGGGGCTGTGACCGGGGCGGGCGCCGGACGGACCGACGTCGGCTCCGGCCGCTGCGGCCAGCACGCATGGGCGGCGTTTCCGGTCAGGGCGCAGCGGGCCGGGCGTCTGGCTCGCTGCCGTGCGGGTCCCACGCTTCGCCGGGCGGACGGCACGGCAAGGACCGTGAGCCCGCATCGCTGGTCTCCGCGGGGAAGGCCGCCTGCGTCTTTCGAGACGGCAAGCGGTCCTCAAGAGACGGTCACCTCGCTCGCGCGCCGGACAGCCGGGATCGGCCGATCCGGCATAGCTATCGTGCGCGGGCGGAGACGGGACTTGACGAGGAAATCCTCACGGACGGCGAATTTGACGGGAAAGTCACTGGTCACCGGCGCGGCCAGCGGGATCGGGCAGGCCGGCGCGCTGGCGTTTCGCCCGTCGCGGGGCGTCGGTTGTCCTGTGCGATGTGGTCGACGCCGACGAGACCGTCGCCGAGGTTCAGGCGCTTGGTGCGAAGGCGCTGGCCGTGCGCACCGACGTGTCAGTGCAGAACGTGGTCACGGCGGCAGTGGAGGCCTTCGGCAGTCTGGACTTCGCCCGCAACAACGCCGGCACTTCGCCCCCGGTCTCCTGACCGACCTGGACGAAGCCGAATGGCACCGCGTCGTCGCCGGGAACCTGACCGGCGTGTTTCTCTGCGTGAAGTACGTGATCGCGTCTCGCGGAGCGATCGTCACCCCGTCGTCGGTCTGGGACTGATCGACGGCGAGGGCCAGAGCGTCTGCACGGCCAGCAAGCACGGGTCGCGGGACTGACCCGCAGCGCCGCCGCGGAGTACGGACCACAGGGCGTACGCATCACCGCTGTTGGTCCGGGCCCGATCCAGACCGGGATGACCGCCAACGCTCCAGCGGACAAGATCGAAGCCGTCGTTTCCCGCACCGCGATGGGCCGCGTGGCCGCAGCGCGCGAGGTGGGGGAAACAGTGGCCTGGTTGTGTTCGCCTGGGACCTCCTTCGTCAACGGAACTGTGCTTCCCGTGGACGGCGGATATCTCGCCAGATGATGAGCAGGAAGCCGACGTCCCACTGGTCGAGGTTGAGCGGGTCTTGGCAGGCCGGGAAACGCCGTCGGTGAAACCGCAGGGCAGGGGTGTGATGCTGTCGGCTTTCATTGCGTTCGCGATGTCGGTTGAACAGGGCGAGACAGTCCCGGGTCGGCGATTTCGGGAATGTACTCGTGGACGAGCCAGAATTCGGTGGGTGTCGTAGGCGAGGACGATTTGGCGCGGCGCTATTCGCCGTAGTCCGGCGAGTGCGGCGGTAGGCGGTCGCTGGCGAAGCATCTCGATGGACGGTTCGATGGCGAGCACTGTTCGATCGCCTGGGTCGCAGGAGCCGGCCAGTCGGAAGGCCGTCCTGCGCGGCATCCTCAAGAACTGCCGTCAGATCCCAGCACTGTCCAGAATCTGGCAGGGACGTTCCGAGATCGAGCGAGGTCGGTTCCTGCCTCGCACCCGGCCGCACCGGGGACTCATCCCCAGCTGCGGAATCCGTTCAGTGCGGTGACCAGGTATTGCGCGGCCAGCAGCGCCACCGAGGCGATACCGCCCCACCACACCTTGCGGGAGACGGGTTCGGCGCGCCGCCACAGGCTGACTCCGAGGGGGACGAACACGGCGGCGAGCAGCGCCGCGCCGGTGAGGGTGCTGAGGTCGGTTCCCTTCAGCACGCCGCTGTAGTGGGTCAGCATGAACGCCACACCGAGTGCGGGCACCCAGCCGAGCACCCTGGCCCGGTACGCGCCGATCGCGAGGACCGCCCAGGCGAGGTTGTCGCTGCCGTCGAGGGTTTGCAGCACGTACCAGGACTGGTAGGTCTCGCTCACCGCCGTCGTCGCGGTCTCCAGCCCTTGCGCGGGCACCAGGTGCAGGGCCAGGAAGCTGATTCCGTCCTGGAAGATGCGCACCGTGCTGCCCACGACGGCGATGGTCGCTCCCCAGAAGGCCCATCCAGGCCGTTCCCGGGCGATCAGCCCGGTCAGCGCGAGGAAGGCGGGGATGAGCAGCACCAGGCCGGCGGTGTAAAGGCCGTACGAGGCGAGAATGGCCCCCGGCGCGCTGGCCATGGCAGCGAGCTGCGCGGGGTAGAAGTAGTCGGTCCCCGACCGGATGGCCTCCGCGGCCAGCAGCAGCAACGGCGCCAGGACGAGCGCGGCCGCGCCGAACCGGGAGCCCGGCCAGCCGGCGACGGGTGCCGGCGCGTGCACCCGCATGGCCTGACCGGTACCGCTCAGCAGCAGCCGCCCGGCGACCGCCCCCACCACGAGCGCGCCGGCTGTCGAGGAGATGGCCGAGAGTTCGGTTTCGCCCCAGCGCAGTTCGCCGACTCCGAAGAGTTTGGCGAGCGCGAAGCCGCCCACTCCGCCCAGCACAACGGCCACGGCGAAGACGGTGATCGCCCGAAGGTCGGACGCGGGGCGGCTCTCGCGCTCAGTCAAGGTCGTCATCGGCACACGTTCCCGCGCGAGGGCGCCCTGCCGAATCTGACCAGGGTCGGATCTTCGAAGTCTGACCTGGGCAGGACGCGGCGGCTCCGGAGCCGCGATAGCGTGCCGGGGTGCCGCAGTTCGCCGGCCTGAACCGGTTCCGGGAGGCCCGGCGTCACCGCCGGGTCGTACTTGACGTCGCGTTGGCGCTGGTCGCGACGTGGCTGGTGGCCTACACCCTGCGCGACCCGCCCGGTCCGCCGTACCCAGGACCGGCGTGGGTTTCCTGGGCGGTCGGGGCAGCTGTGGGGTTGCCGTTGCTGCTTCGCCGCCGCTGGAGCGTTCCGGTGCTGTCCTGGATCGTGCTTGTCGCCGCGTCGGCGACCTTCCTCGGCGTCGGCGGCGCAGGGGCGTTGTGGGTGACCTACGCGCCTGTCGCCGTCGCGGCCTACACGGTCGCGAACCTGACCGACCGGACCGCCGTCGCCGTCGCCGCGCTGGCCGGCTGTCTCGTCGCCGCCGCGGTGACCGTCCCGAGGTTTTACCGCGTCCACGTGCCGGTGGGTGCGGCCGCGCTGCACAGCGAGGCGCCGCTGTGGTGGCAGTTCGAACTCGGGACCGTGGCGGTCCAGCTCGTCGTGGTCTGGGCGGCTGGGCTGGTAGTCCACGCGCGGCGCGCGGACAGAGCCGAGTTCGCGCGCCGCTCGGCGGTGGAGGCGGTGGCCGGCGAGCGGCTCCGGATCGCCCGCGAGCTGCACGACATCCTCGGCCACAGCATGAGCCTGATCGCGGTCAAGGCGACCGTGGCGGGCCGTCTCGCCGACGCGCAGCCCGAGCACGCGAAGGCCGCGCTGAGCACCATCGAGCAGACCAGCCAGGCCGCGATGGCCGAGATCCGCCGGATCCTCGGGGTGCTGCGTCCCGTCTCCGCCGGCGCGGCACCGGAAGGTCCCGCTTTGACCCCGCTGCCCGGCAGCGCGGACCTGCCCGCCCTGGCCGAGCGTCTCAGCGGGCCGGAACTGGAGGTCGACCTCGCGCTCACCGGAACGGCGGGGCTTTCGCCGGGTGTCGATCTGGCAGTGTTCCGGATCGTGCAGGAGGCCCTCACCAACGTCGTCGAGCACTCCGAGTCCCGGCACTGCCGGATCGTGGTGCGCGGGCTGGGCGACGCGGTGCACGTCGAGATCGCCGACGACGGCCCGGCGCGCACGATGCCGCGCGGTCGTCCGGGCGGCGGGCAGGGGCTGATCGGGATGCGGGAGCGGATCGCCGCCCACGGAGGCACGCTGAGCGTCGGCCCGGCCGCCCGCGGCGGGTTCCGGGTCGTGGCCGAGATCCCCCGCTCCGAGCCGAGGACCGCCTCGTGACCGCCCCGGTTCCGGACACCCGCGTGCTGCTCGCCGACGACCACGCGCTCATCCGGGAGAGCTTCCGCGCTCTGCTCGCGGCCGAACCCGGGCTCCGGCCGGTCGGCGAGGCCGGCACCGGCGCCGAGGCCGTCCGCCTGGCCCGGCGGCATCAGCCGGACGTGGTGCTGATGGACGTCCGGATGCCGGACCTGGACGGGATCGAAGCCACCCGGCGCATCTGCGCCGACCCCGAGACGGCGTCGGTCCGCGTCCTCATCCTCACGACCTTCGACCTCGACGAATACGTCTACGCCGCGCTGCGGGCCGGGGCCAGCGGCTTCCTGGTCAAGGATTCGACCGCGGCCGAGCTGGTCACCGCGATCCGAGTGGTCGCCGCGGGCGACGCGCTGCTGGCGCCCCGGATCACGCGTCGCCTCATCGCCGCGTTCGTCCGCCAAGGGCCTTCCGCCGGGCTGGCCTCCGCGGCGTTGCGGAGCCTCACCGAACGCGAGCGAGAAGTCCTCGCCTTGATCGCCCGCGGCCTGTCCAACACCGAGATCTCCGAGAACCTGTACGTCACGCTCGGCACGGTGAAGACGCATGTCGGACGCCTGCTGTCCAAGCTCAACGCACGGGACCGCGCGCAGCTGGTCATCAACGCCTACGAGGCCGGAGTGGTCACTCCGGGCTCGTAGCGCTCATCGCCAGCTGCGAGCCGCTGGGGTGTGGAGAGGTAGCGGACCGCCCATGCCGTGGTGGGCACGCGCTCCCCGCCGGCCTCTACGTGGCCAGCGGCGTCACCAGGCGCTCGTCGAACACGTCGTGAAAGAGCTTGCCGCGCAACGCCTCCACCAGTCTGCCGAGCGCCGCGTGCCCGCTGTTGGACCAGGAGCAGACGGTGCCCGGCGGGAAGAGGTGGCCCTCGCCGGCGAGGGCGGTGACGAAATTCCCGATCGCGTCGTCGTCGCGACCGGTGTCGGTGAAGTGGTTGCCGTCGATGCCGCTGGTGACGCCGGGCCTTGGGGATCGCGGGTGAGGCTGGTGCGTGCGGGGTCATGCCCAGCGCTGTCGCGGTGAACCCGTCGGTGGTGGTGAAGGTGTTGCTGGAGACGAATTGGCTGGTGTCGCTGCAGTTGTTGGTTTCGGCGGGGTTGGTGGAGCCGGTGAGGTGGCGTTGCAGGCGAGCGTGGTGGCACCGAGTTTGGTGGTGTTCGGGTCACGGTGGGCATCCGCCCGGCGGGACCCCGTGAGCCGGATCTGGCGATGCTGGTGGCGGCTGGCATTGTGCGGGCTGGAGACGAGCTTCGCCGCGATCCGGGCGGCGTGCGACGAAAAAGTCAGCGAGGGCTGGCGGACGCGGCGGCGGGTCGAGGAAGACTGCACGCTCCTGGAGCTCCGCGAGGACTTACCGCGCGAGCCGGAAAGAGAAGCCGCCGCAGAGATTCAGTCACCCTGGCGAACGGCCGGGGTCTTCTCTCCGCGACACCTGGCTAAGTGATCATGGTGCGGTCGCGGCAGGCGGAAACGAGCGTTCTCGTGCGGAAGCTGCCCTCGGCGGATCACCGAGCTAGTGGAGCGCCGGTATTCGAACCGTGCTGTGTCCCGGGGTCTCGGGTGCGGCCGATCGCGGCTCGGAGCTCTGCTGGGCAGTGTCGCACCATGATCGAACCGCGCGAGACTCTGCTCAAGGCTTTGCTTCGCCACTGGGTGGGTTCTGGCCAAGAGAGGGGTTGGTGGCGGCGGTGACCGCTTCCGGAGTCTGGTTCGGATGTGCCAGTGGGACGCCGAGCCAGGTCTGCAGTGCCTTGTCCAGCGAGCTCCGGTCGGGTTCGCCCGCCCAGGCGACGTAACCGTCGGGCCGTAGGAACATGGACGCCGGAGCGTCGTCGGTCAGCGGGGCCGTGGTGATCGTCCGCACGCGGTCGAGGTAGGGGGCAGCGAGGTCGTGCAGCGCACCGGAGGGGTCCAGCAGGAGCGCTCTGCCGTCGTGCATGTGGTCGGCGAGCCGGGACCCGTCAGCCAGCGCGTAGTCGGGTGCGCTGGCGCCGACCAGCGGATGGTCACCGGAAAGGTCGTAGCGCTGCCAGACGCCCGAGATCTTCTTCGCGAGGTAGGTGGCGCCATCCACGGTCCGTGCCAAGTCGGCCACCACCTCGCGCAGCGCGCGGGCATGGGGCTCCGGGCGCATCACCGTGATCTGGGCACGCGTCCAGTTCAGCACCCAGGCGCCGAGGGGATGCCGCTCGGCGGTGTAAGTGTCCAGCAGCCCGTCCGGCGCCGTCCCCCGCACAGCGGCGGCGAGCTTCCAACCGAGGTTCATCGCGTCGCCCACGCTCAGGTTGAGCCCTTGTCCGCCGAAGGGAGGGTGCACATGGGCCGCGTCGCCGGCGAGCAGCACTCGCCCCTGCCGGTAGGTCGTGGCCTGACGGGTGTTGTCGGTGAACCGGGTCAGGCTCGTGACCCCGGTGACCGTGGCCTCGGCGCCGGTCACGTGGCGAATGGATGCCTGGAGGTCCTCGGCGGTCGCTGGGGTCTCGCGGTCGGCCGGTGCGCCGTCGAACGCGACCGTGGTGATCCGCCCGCGCGGTGGGTCGTTGAGGTAGACGCCGGTGTCGGTCGCGTGCCAGCCGACGCCGAGGTCCTGCATGCCGACGATGTCGGCGATCCCGTGGTAGCCGGTGATTTCCGGGTCGGTGCCGGGGAAGTCGAACCTGGCGAGCTTGCGCACGGTACTGCGGCCGCCGTCGCAGCCGACGAGCCATCCGCACCGGATCGGCCCCTGGCCGGTCGTGACCGTCACCCCTTCGCCGTCCTGCTCGAAGCCGGTCACTTCCACCCCGCGGCGAATTTCCGCGCCGAGCCCGGCGGCGCGGTCGGCGAGGATCGCCTCGACCTGCTTCTGGTGGACCAGGGCGACCATGTCCGGGGGATGGAGCCCGGCCAGGTCCGGGTCGGACTCGTCCAGCATCTCGTCGCTGAGCATGATTGCCGCGAAATGTCCGGAGAACCTGGGCAGCGCGCTCGTGCCGTCCTGACGCCGGGTGGAAATGTAGGAGACGGTCCACTCCGTCTCCCGCTGGGCTTGCCGCAGCGCGGGAAGCAGGCCGCGCCGGGAGAACGTCTCGATATTGGGCCGGTTCAGGGTTCCTGCCTTGAGGATCGGATCGGCCTCGGCCAACCGTTCCAGCACGATTGCCGAGGCGCCGCCGGCCCGCAGCTCACCGGCCAGCATCAGCCCCGCGGGGCCGGCCCCGGCGACCACCACGTCATAGTCGAGCGGATGCCCGGCCGAGGCGGAAGCGGCGGCGGTTGTGGACGGTGTGGTCATTGTGTACCTCCGGAATGGATCGGGTGGCCAAGTCGTCAGGACCCGGCCTGGGCCTCCGACCGGCGAGCGGTCTCGGTCAACCGCCGGACGATCGGTCGGATCACCTGCATCGCCAACCGAAGCGAGGCGTCGTCCTCGGGGGAGAGCGTGGCCAGCAACTCCGTCAGGCGGTCATGGCGCTCGCGGAGACGGTTGGCCACCAGGGTGCGGCCGGCGTCGCTGAGCACGATGAGCGACGCCCTCCCGTCCTGGGGATCCCTGACCCGCGCCACCAGTCCCTGCCGCTCCAGGCGCTGCACCAGCTGGCTCGTCGAGGGCTGGCTGGCACCTACCGCCGCCGCCAGTGCCGTCAGCCGGGCCGGGCCGTCCCGGTAGAGCCTGCCCAGGCAGGTGATCGCGGGGAACGTCAGGCCTCCGTGGTCGTTCAGGTGCCGGATCATCAGGCGGATGACCTCGTCGAAAGCCTCCGTGACGTCATCCCGCCCGTGGTCGCATTCGCTCTCGCCCATCCTCGATTTATATCACAGGATTATGTAATTGGCCAGCAGTGCGGAGATCGTCACTGCCCTCGGTGTTACCGAAGTCTGGGTTCTAGCCGCGATCGTGGTGGGGTTTCGCCACCGAACCGTCTCGCCGCTCGGGGCAGAGTAGATAATGTTCCTATGTAATGGGGGCGAGGTCAGGCATGCGGACACCGCCCGGGTGGTGACGGCGGCTCTGTTCCGCATCGTCATCGCCGGACTGCTTCGACTCGGTACGCCGCTGTCTCCCCTGACGACGCATCGATGGCACACGTCGTGGACGAGGGCCGTACCGACGATGGAAGCCGGATACGGCGCGGCGAACAGCAGCCCCGTCACCACTTTTCCGGAACCCGACGGCGGCTTCGGGCCGGGGCTGGGCGTCGTTCCCCGTCACCAGGGGCCGATGTGCGCCCCCAGCGCGCTGGGCGGACGAAAGAGCCTGTCGTCGTGGCGGATCGGTTCAGTGCGGCCGATCGGCTGGCGCAGCACGGTCGCTGCGGGGGTGGCCCGCCCCCTTCAGCAGAGCCTGGGCGGCCTCGCGGAACGCGGCCACCAAGGGCGCGGTCTCCCCGGCGCGGGTGGCGAGCACCACCTGGCAGGGCGCGAAGCCGTGCAGCGGGATCGAGGTCAGGTCCGGGCGGGTGCTGTCGGCACGCAGCCCGGCGGGCACGATGGCGACGGCCTGCCCGGAGGCGATCAGTTCGAACGAGTCCTCAAGGTGGCCGATCAGCGGACCGTCGGGTGCCGGCGTACCGTCCGGACGGGGGTCCAGACGCCAGTACGAGTCCCACTCCGCATGGGGCAGCCTCGGCATGGGCTCAGCCGCGATGTCGTCGAGGGCGACCGATTCGCGGCCGGCCAGCCGATGGTCCCCGGCCACGAGCAGCACCCGGGGCTCCTCGTACAGGACGGTGATGCGCAGCCCGTCAGTGGCGAACGGCAGTCGAGCCACGACGGCGTCCACACGGTGACCGAACAGGGCCGCCCGAACCTCGGACAGCTCCAGGTGCACGGTGTGCACCTCGGCCTCGGGGCGGTGGTGGCGCAGTCGCTGCACTGCCGGAGTGATGATCAGCCCGCGCGTGTGGCCGACGGTGACCCGGCTGGGCGCCGCTGCCGCACGGGCCTCCGCCGCGGCGGTCGCGGCGACGGCTAGCAATTGCCTGGCGTGGGGAAGGAACGCGGCTCCGGCGGGGGTAAGGCGGGTGCCCTGCCGGTCGCGGTCGAGCAGCCGGGCGCCGACGCGCTGCTCAAGGGTCCGGATCTGGCGGCTCAGGCTCGGCTGTGTGACGTGCAGCAGTGCCGCGGCGCGGCCGAAATGCCGCTGCTCGGCGACCACCGTGAAGTAGCGGACCAGCCGGAGGTCGAACTCGGCCGGTGGCAGCGCGTCGGTCGGGTGCACCCCACACAAGATAGCCCGCTCGCCGGGCCGTGATGCCTGAAACGCGTCACGGGATGCGAAACAAGCCTTGGACGTCCCGCCTCGGCAGCGTGGAGTGTTGGTGCCGATCTGAAGCGAGGTGACGGGCACGGGGTGAACTGATGCCCGCCACGCGCGAGAACCGCTTGATCAGAGCCGACGTGGGAGTGACATCATGATCGAGTACCACGAGACCGTCGTGGTCGGTGGGGGTTTCGGCGGAATCTGCGCTGCGCACGACCTGCTGGCCGAGGGACGGGACGACTTCGTCATTCTTGAGCGTGCCGCCGAACTGGGCGGGGTGTGGCGGGACAACCGATACCCCAATGCGGCCTGCGACGTCCCGGCCCACTTTTACAGTCTCTCGTTCGCTCCGAACCCGACGTGGACGCGGAGCTACGCGCCGTGGGACGAGATTCTCGCCTATATCAACACGGTGGCCGACGATCTGGGGGTCCGGGACCGCGTCCGGTTCGCCACCACGCTGGTGTCGGCGAGCTGGGCGGAACCCGCGGGCGTGTGGAACCTGCGTACCGCCGAGGGAGGATCGCTGTCGTGCCGGTTCCTGATCGTGGCGAGCGGTTCGCTCAGCACTCCTCGCATTCCTGACCTTCCGGGGCGCGAGACGTTTCGCGGCGAGGTGGTCCACACCGCGCAATGGGACGAGCGAATCTCCCTGGCAGGTCGGCGCGTGGTGGTCGTCGGTGCGAGCGCCAGTGCTGCGCAGGTTCTGCCCTACGCAGTCGACGTGGCCGAGAGCGTGCTGGCGGTGATCCGCACCCCGCCCTACGTCATGCCGAAGGACGACCAGTTCTACGACATCGAGGCGCAGGCACGGTTCCGGGACGAACCGGCGCGGATGGACGCCCTGCGTTCGGCGGCCGAGCACAGGTTCAACGTCGAGGCGGAGACACAGGCGGTCATGGACGAGGCCGGCCTCGCGAAGATCGAAGGGCAGTGGCGGGACTACATGGAGTCGGAGATCCGCGACGCGGGCCTGCGCGAACTCCTGACGCCGTCGTACCGGTTCGGCTGCCGCCGGCCGGTCATGTCCAGCGCGTTCTATCCCGCCCTCGCCGACCGCAGAACCACTGTCTGGTCGGCAGAGATCTCAGCGATGACCGAGACCGGCGTCGTGACCAGCGACGGGCGCGCCTGGGACGCCGACGTGGTCGTTCTCGCGACCGGCTTCACCGCGACCGCCATGTTCGCCGGGATCGAGTTCCGCGGTGAATCCGCGCGGTCGTTGAAGGCGGATGTGTGGCGCGAAGCGCCACACGCCTACAAGGGCACTGTCGTCGCGGGGTTTCCCAACCTCTTCCTCGTGACCGGGCCGCACACCCAGGCGAGCGGGTCTATCGTCGCGGTCATCGAGGCGCAGATGAAGATGATCATGCAATACCTTCGGCTGGTCGACGAGAACGACGCTGTCTCCGTCCAACCGTCGCAGCGGGCTCAGCGGGACTTCAACACCTGGGTCGACGGCGCAATGGCGGACTCTGTCTGGGAGGCCGGTGCGTGCCACAGCTGGTACCGCCTGGGCATGACGGGCAAAGTGGTGACCAAATGGCCCGGTAACCTCGCGAGCTTCCAGAAAATGACCAGCACGCTCGATCTCGGCGACCTCGTGCTGAAGTCCGGCCCGGCAGGATCTCCAGCCCTGCCGGTCACCTCTGCCGCGGATGCGCCGGCCACGGGGAAGCGGGCCAGTTCCTGCGCCGGATCGGCGTCGGCCGGGTAGTGCGCGAAGCAGGTCACCACCAGACCATCCTCGTGGCGAACTGCGAACCGGCTCACCGATCACAGCGGCTATTCGACGCTCAGCTGATCCATCGATCGAACCGGGCCGTGGCTTGATCCGATGGACGACGTGGCCCGCCCGGCTCGGCGCTGATTCCTGAGCCGCCCTAGGCCTGCCTCGGCCGGCGGAAGGCCAGATCGTTGTCGCGCGGCTGCTGTCTGGGCGACGTCTGCGGGCGTCGGTCAGGGAGGGGTCCCGTCCCATTTGAATGACCGCACGACGGCGGCTCAGATAGACGGAGGCTGCGCAGGCCCGATCTGCGGAACGATAAGAAATGACACGGACACCCACATACTGGTGTGCAAAGGATGGAACGGAGGCTTTCTATATCGCAAGCGGAACCAGCTACACCGGCTACTATGTCCACTTCCCCGCGACTACGCACCACAATCGGACTTGGCGGCACGTCGAGCGGGGTTGGTGGAAGTTCGCGACCAACGTCACCGTGTACATCAAGTCGAAAAGGGCTAGCGCACCGCACGCCCAGCGCGGAACTCGCCCAGGCGGACCCGTGCCCGCCGGGCGCGGCGGCATCGGCTGATCGAGTGACCGGCGAGGGGCGGATGATCGCGAGCGGTGCAGGTCTCTGCGCTCGAACGGGACGCAGGCAGGGGCGGTTCTTGCGACCGCTGACAGCGGAGACGACTTTGTCGCAAAGATCCGCTCAGCATGGAGGGGAAAGCTGCGCCCGATCCCGCCGGACGCACTGCATCCGGCGCTGCCCGAGCGGTTACGGGAATTCCGCGCAGAGGTCGGCCTTCCGGTCGAGAACTGTTGGCAGTTTGTCTTCCACGACCTGCCAGTCCAGGAGCCTCGGCTCATCGAAGGGCGCGAATTGGTCGGAATCGGTGACAGCTACGGCGTGCCCACCGTCGTCGACACTGCTGAAGGGTCGGTGCGGAGGGTCATTCCAGGCGTGCCCAGGCCGCTTCGGCTGTTCAATTCCAGCGTGCCCGCGTTCCTCTGCGCTTTCGGCCGCATCGATACGTCGCTGGGCGACCTCTCGCATTTGCCGCCGGACCGCTCGCTAGGACTGGCGGAGGAACTGCGGACTGAATTCACCGCACCGGACCCGCAGTCGATGGTGCCCGGCGGCACCCATTGGCCGGACTACCTGGATGAGGTCCCGTCATGAGCGCGAAGGGCGCAACCCGCTTTTTTCTCGCGTTGCTCATGGTTGTCGGACTGGTATTCACGCCCGCCGCGGCGACGGCGCACTGGGGCGGAGAGGTCGTCTCGGACCTGCCGCTGGCCGGTCCGCGGACGCGATCGGTGGCCGCGGACAGCCCGCGTTGTCGTGGGGCTTCGGGCTCGCGCGTCGTAGGCTTCGCGGAGCGGGTCGATGCCGAGTCTGGCGGCGACCATGGCGCGGTGCCTGCACTTTGGTGGTTTGCTCCGGCGCAGGCGCTGCGTCGCTCGCTCTTGTGCTGCGGTTTCGCTGCGGACGCCCTGATCTCTGCGAGTATCGCGGTAGTCAGCCGTCGGTTTCGACGTTTTTCGCGTCGCTGGCGGCGCGCTGTACGGCTTGGCCGCGGCTTTGGTCTCGTAGGCTTCGCCGGAGGCGACGATTTCGCCGTTGCCGGCTTTGAGCCGGAACCGGAACTTGCCGCCTTTGTCGTAGTAGCCCTCGAACTTCCCCGCCAGGCCGTACCTTCTTCCCGCTCGACCGTCCTGTGCCGCCCATCGCGCTAGGCGTGCGGTGCTCGCGTCCGTCGCCCGATCCGGGGTTTCCCGGACGGCAGGCTGCCATTCGACCGGGGATCCGGCCGGCAGCCGTGCCCGCCTCGTCCGGCGGACGTGTCGTCGCCGACACGCTGGCCAGCCCCGGAAAGGCGCGCTTCGAGTAGATCTGCGCCGCGATGAACGAGTCGAGACCGTTGGCCGACACGTGCGAGCCGTCGGGCAGGGTGACCGGGCCCTGGGTGAGGGCGTACCGGATCTGCTCGTAGGTCTGGCGGGCTGCCTCGCCGGTGGTGCCGAAGTGGTAGAGCTTGTCGTATTTCGCCATCCACGGCAGGAAGTCCTGCCGCCAGCGGCGCTCGAAGCCGAGCGGTTGTGCGTCGAACGACTTCTGCCAGGTCGTGGTGAACTCCGTCGAGGACGAACCGGCCGGGAAGGTCTGGGCGTAGTGGGCACCCATCCAGGTGCCTGCCGAATAGCCGACCCAGTTGATCTTGTCGCGGCCGAGCAGCACGCGCAGCAGGTCGATGTCCTTGACCGTCTGGTCGGTAGCGATCAGCGGGCCCAGCCGGGGCGGAGGCGAGCCATTCGGAGAAGCCGCGGCGGCGCACCGCGAGGACACGGCACAGCGGGCGACACCATACGCGCCGGTGGGCGGAGATGAACCGGTACCCGCTTGCGCAGCTCCCGGTCTCGGCCGCCCGCTCGGCACGATCAGGCCCGCACCCACGTCCGCAGCGTCTCGTGATCCCCCCAGCTCACGAGCCGCCTGCGCCAACGGACGAGACACCGACCGCGCCAACGCGACCGCGTCCCGCCGGAACTCCTCCGGATGCCTCGGCGAACCAGACACATCCTTTCCCAGGCCGAAGCCAAGGATCAAAGCGTCCGGCACGAGTGGCGAGAAGCCGGGTGTTGGGGATGAATACCTAACGAATCCCCGATTGTTCTGGGTGCCCGTCCACGCGACTCTGGGTGAACGCAGGTCGACACGGATTCATCGGGTCCGGCTTTGTCTCGGCCCTGCGGAAACTGCCAGCTCCTGACCGCTCCCGGCGTTCCACCAAGGAGGATAATATATCTGGCCGACGAATTAGCGCCGGGCGTGCTGGGCGGCGAACCTCTGCGTGGCGCGGACTCCCGGCGGCTCCAGTCTGCCGAGCGTCTTCAGGGCAGACCAATCAGGAAATGTGCACACCACCCTGTACGCCGAACACAACGGGACAGAAGAGACCATCGCGACCTGTTTCGGTAATGCCCAGCCAGGAAGGAAGCTTGTCTGCGGCAGCGGCGGACATAGACCTTCGTTCGCTGTCCGCAGTGATCGTCTGTGCCAATGGCGAGGAACACTTTCACCTCGGCCTCGATTAAACAGCGCTTCGCGGATGCCCGCAGGGTCCTCTGCCGGGTATCCGCCCATTCCTGATCACCACGGCCAAACGCCCGCCCGCCGCCGACGGTGTTGCTTGCCCGTCCAGGTCTCAACCGAAAGACAGGAGTGTCCCTGTGTCCTTGGCAAGAACGCCGCGAATCGCGGTCGTAGTGCTGGCGTTGTCATTGGGCGCCACCTCGGCGTCACTGGGCTCGGTCTCGGCCGCGGCGGCCGCCCCGCCCGGCCATCCGCCACGAGGCGAGCACGCCAGCAGTACCGTCACCCTGATCACGGGGGACAAGGTGATCAGCTACGGACACGGCAAGTACGCGGTCGAGCCCGGCCCCGGCCGCGACCGCATCGCGTTCCGGGCATTCGACCGGGCCGGCCACGCCTACGTGATCCCCTCGGACGCGCAGTCGCTGGTCGCTGCCGGTTCGGTCGACAAGCGGCTGTTCGACGTGGCCGGACTGCGCCGATCCGGGTATGCCGATTCGGACAGCGACCAACTGCCGCTGATCGTCACCGGCGGGCGGGCCGCGGCACGCAGCGGCGCTCGGGTGCGGCGGGAGCTGCCCAGCATCGGCGGAGTCGCCGTGAAGGCGGAGAAGTCCCGGGTCGATCAGGTGTGGAACTCGGTCACGGCCGCCGCGGGAGGCGGTCGAGTGCTCAGGTCCGGAGTGGAACGGGTCTGGCTGGACGGCAGACGGCAGACCCTCGGCGGCGGCGCACGGCAGATCGGCGCGCCGCGGGCGTGGGGGAGCGGCGTCACCGGCGAAGGGGTCAAGGTCGCCGTCCTGGACACCGGGGTGGATGCGACGCACCCGGACCTCCAGGGACGGGTGACCGGCCAGCGGAACTTCAGCGACGCTGCCGACAACGTGGACCGCAACGGGCACGGCACCCGTGCCGCCGGGATTATCGCGGGCACCGGCGCGTTCGCGGGCGGGGAGTACCAGGGTATCGCGCACGGGGCGCAGATACTCGACGGGAAGGTACTCGATGACGCGGGGTCCGGGCGGGACTCGGACATCATCGCCGGGATGCAGTGGGCGGCCGGCCAACGGGCCGACATCGTCACCCTCGGCGTCGGCGTCGGCGCCCCCGAGGCCGATCCGCTGGAAGAGGCAGTCGACTCGCTGTCCGCGAAGACCGGCACGTTGTTCGTCGTCGCAGCGGGCAACGGCGGCCCGTCGGAGGAGACCGTGAAGTCGCCGGGCAGTGCCGATGCCGCGCTGACCGTCGGCGCTGTCAACGGCGAAGGCGGCTTGGCGGAGTCCTCCGTCCGGGGCCCGAGGTTCGATGACGGTGCCATCGAACCGGATGTCATCGCACCGGGCACGGCCATCGGTACCGCGCACGTCGCCGGTGCCGCCGCGCTGGTGGCCAAGGCTCACCCGGATCTCAGGGGCCAGCAGCTCAAGGCGCTGCTGATCGCCTCGGCTAAGCCGGAACCGAAGTTCGGGGCGTTCGAGCGGGGTCCGGGACGGATCGACGTCCCGGCGGCGCTGGCGCGGCAGGTCGTCACCGCACCGGCCAAACTCGGCTTCGGCGTCCAGAGCTGGCCGCACGAGGATGACAAACCGGTCAGCAAACCGCTGTCCTACCGCAACGACAGCACGGCGGACGTCACGCTGAAGCTGTCCGTACGAGTGACCGGGCCTGATGGCAAGCCAGCCCCGGAGGGCATGTTCTCGCTCGACCAGCAGCAGGTCACCATCCCGGGCGGCGAGACGGCGAAAGTGAACGTGACCAGTGACACGCGTCTCGGATCCCTCGCCGGCGGGTATTCGGGCCAGGTGGTCGCCAGCTCGACAACCGCCGAGATCGTCACGCCGCTGGCCGTGACACGCGAAGCGGAGAGCTACGACCTCACCGTCGCCCAGCTCGGACCGGACGGGAAGCCGGTGCCGCCGGGCACGTCGAGCGCGGACGTGCTCGGGATCGACAGTCAGCTATGGAAGACGGTGCCGCCGGAGGGCAAGATCCGGCTGCCCAAGGGCCGCTACACCGTTCTTGCCTCACAGATATCCGGCGGGCAGGACGTTCGCCACTACGAACTGGTCGAACCGGCTCACCAGCTCACGGAGAACGCGGTCTTGACCTTCGACGCCCGGCAGGCAAAGCCGATCAAGGTCAACGGCCCCGACCCGGCAGCGAAAGCACACACGTCCTCCGTCGGGTTCAGCCAAGTCATGGGCGCCCTCCCGGCCCGCTACTCGCTGGTGACGAAGGGGCCGCTGGACAAGATCTCGACCGTGCAGGTCGGCCCGGACGCAGCCCCCGACGTCTTCGCCGCGCACATCAGCAGCCAGTCGACCGGGAAGAAAGGCGAGTACAACTTCGCCTGGTTCGCGCCGGGGCGATATCCCACCGGCTTCCGCCGAGACGTGCGCCAGAAGGACCTCGCCCAGGTGCAAGTCGAGTTCGGGGCTCCGGACGCGGTCAAGGAAGGTGCGCGCTCGGTCTTTCCGGGCCAGGCCGACGGGATCGGCTCCGTCAACCTGGAGGTGTACCAGCCGGTCGCGATTCCCGGCAGCCGGACCGAGTTCTACAGCACCGGCGCTACGCGGTGGTCAGGAGTTTTCGCCGAACAGGGTACAGTGAAAACTGTTCTGGAGTCGCCGCCGAAGACCTACCGGGCAGGCAAGCGATACCACGAGCGGTTCAACGTCGGTCCGTTCGGGCCGGGACTGCCCGAATCCATGCTCGGGCCGCCGTGGGCCGAGCGCATCAACGACGACATCTGGGCGGACATTCCGATGTTCACCGACGGCGCGGGCAACGCGGGAACCGGCGACACCAAGCTGCGGGGGCACACGACTCTGCACCGCGGTGACAAGCTCGTCGGGCAGAACGAGACACCGGGCCACGCGGTTTTCACCGTCGGCCCCGAGCCAGGCAGGTACCGGCTCGGCGTCGAGGTCGACCAACCGTCCGAATCCGGCGTGTCCACTCACCAGACCGTCGCGTGGTGCTTCGGCTCCGCACATGTCGACGGACGGCGGACGTTGCCGCTGACGGCGATCCGGTTCACGCCCCAGCTCGACCTCACCAGCAGCGCCCCCGCCGGGCAACGGCTGGACGTGCCGGTGTTCCTCCAAGGCGTCGACGGTGGGCCCGTCCCGTACGCGTGGCTGACGGTGCAGGTGTCCTACGACGAGGGAAAGAACTGGGCCGACGCACCGGTGATC
The DNA here is from genome assembly GCF_900115345.1 of Amycolatopsis rubida. GTDB lineage: Bacteria > Actinomycetota > Actinomycetes > Mycobacteriales > Pseudonocardiaceae > Amycolatopsis > Amycolatopsis rubida. The sequence goes on from NZ_FOWC01000006.1 coordinate 483,505, forward strand.
GGGGGGAAGGTGACGCTGGCGCATCCGCCGGACGCCTCGTCGGTGTCCCTGCGTGGGCAGGCTGAGGGCCAGGGCGGAAACACCGTCGAACAAACGATTCTGCGGGCCTACAAGCTCAAGCGGTAGCCGCCGCGGATCGACGCGACGTGGGCCGGGCGCGGGATGCCGGCCCACGTTTCGCGACTGCGGACAACTCGGGAGTCCAACGCTCCGTCGGCGAAACAGTGTTCCGCGTCAGGAATCGATCTTCGCTGAAGGCGAACCGGGGGCGGGCTTCGCATTGTCCAGTTCGGCAAAGCGAAGATCGGCCGCGCCCGTGACCTCGTCTCGACGGTGCCACACCGGTTGGCGACGAAGCGCCGCGCCGCCCGCCATCGCGTCGCCCTATCGGCCGCGGCTATGCCCCGGTACCGGAAGACGTGTCATGATATCCGGGAAATCGATCGGCAAAGCGAACGATTCGCCTGTCCGATCGTACGGTTTGTCGAACGACGGGAGCGGTGGTGGAGGACGAGACGCCCTCAATCCGGGACATGCTGGCGGTCAACCTGCGTGCGGCGCGTGCGGCGCGTGGGCTTTCGCTGTCCGAGCTGTCGCGGCGGTCGGGCATCGGCAAGGCGACGCTGTCGCAGCTGGAGTCCGGGAGCGGCAATCCGACCATCGAGACCGTGTTCAGCCTGTCCAGGGTGCTGGAGGTGGCGATCTCCGATCTGCTCGACCACCGGGCGGGCGGCGCGCTCACCGTCGTGCGCGGCGCCGACGTCGAGGTGCTGCGCGGCGAGGGCGTGGATCTTCGGCCGCTGCGGCGGATCGAGGCAGGCGACGGCGTTTTCGAGGTGTACGACCAGGTGGTGCGCGGCGACGAGCCGCAGCGCTCGCAAGGGCACGTCGGGATCGAGCACACCATCGTGCAGACCGGATCGCTGCTGGTCGAGGTGGCGGGCCGCAGGGTCGAGGCCGGGCCGGGGGACTACGTCGCCTTCGACGCCCGCGAGCCGCATTGCTACACCGCTCCGGACGGTCCGGTGCACTCGGTCCTGCTGTTGCAGTACCGCGCCGACGAGCGGCTCGACGGCAGGCCGCATCCGGTGCTGAACGGCTGACCGCTCCCGGGTATTGACACCTCTCCGAGGGGGAATCTACTCTCCGATCGTTCGCTTTACCGAACGATGGAGGGTTGATGAACCGAACGCGGGTGGCTGTGCTCGGTGCGGGTATCGTCGGTGCCGCGTGTGCCCGGGAGCTGAGCCTGGCGGGTTTCGACGTCGTGGTCGTGGATCGCGGCCGTCCCGCCGGCGGGACCACGTCGCACGGCGAGGGCAACATCCTGGTCTCTGACAAGGGACCCGGGGCCGAGCTCGAACTCGCGAAGCTCTCCGCGGCGTTGTGGCCCCGGGTGGTCGCCGAGATCGCCGGCGAGGACGTGCGCGCCGCTTCGGCGATCGAGTACGACCCGAAGGGCGGCATCGTGGTCGCCACCACCGGCGATGGCGCCCGCGCCCTCACCGCGTTCACCGCCGCGCAGACCGGGGTCCGTGCGGAACCCTTGTCCCGCGAAGAACTTGCCGACGCTGAGCCCGCGTTGACCCGCGAGGTGACCGCCGCATTCCACTACCCGCAAGACGCTCAGGTCCAGCCCGCGGGCGCGGCGCTGGCGCTGCTGGGCTCCGCGCTGCGCCACGGCGCGCGGCCGCGGTTCGACACCGAGGTCGTCGGCGCGACCGTCGGCAACGGACGGATCACCGGGATCCGCGTCCCCGGCGAGGTGATCGAGGCCGACGTCGTCGTGAACGCCGCGGGCCCGTGGGCCGGGCAGGTTTCGGCGCGCCTCGGCGCTCCGATCGCCGTCCGTCCCCGCCGGGGCGAGGTCCTGGTGACCGCCCCGATGCCAGGCGTCGTCCGGCACAAGGTCTACGACGCCGATTACGTCGGCGCGGTCGGCGCCGATTCGGGCGAACTGCGGACCTCCGCCGTCGTCGAGTCGACCTGGGGCGGCACCGTGCTGATCGGCTCGTCACGTCGCCGCGTGGAGTTCGACGACACGATCCGCCCGGACGTGCTGAGCGCCATCGCGGTCAAGGCACTGCGCCTGTTTCCGGCGCTCGCCGATGTCGCGGTGATGCGGGCGTACGGCGGTTTCCGGCCGTATGTCGACGATCACCTCCCGGTGCTCGGCGAGGATCCGCGGCTGGGGAACCTCTGGCACGCCACCGGACACGAGGGCGCCGGCATCGGGCTGAGTGTCGGCACCGCGCGCTTGCTGCGCGAGCTGCTGACCGGGACGGACCCCGCGATGCCGGTCGAAGAGTTCGCTGTGGACCGTCCGGCCGTTCTGGCGGAGGCGGCCGCATGAGCGGACGGCTGCTTCCCCGCGACCGCGATCCGGTGGACCGGACCGACCTGCCGATCCGGATCACCGTCGACGGCGAACCTCTGACCGGGATCGCGGGTCAGAGCGTCGCGGGTGTCCTGCTCGCTGCCGGGCGGACCTCGTGGCGTACCACGCGTTCCGGGGCTCCGCGCGGGGTGTTCTGCGGGATCGGCGCGTGTTTCGACTGCCTGCTCACGGTCAACGACGTACCCGACGTCCGCGCGTGCCGCCGCCCGGCGGCCGACGGCGACGAGATTCGCACCCAGTCCCGGGAGGAACGCGCGTGAGCCGTCAGGTGGTGATCGTCGGCACCGGTCCGGCCGGGCTCGCGGCGGCCGAGCACGCGCTGCGGGCCGGTGCCCGCGTCACGGTGCTGGACCAGGCCGAGACCCCCGGCGGCCAGTACCACCGGATGCTTCCCGAGGCGTACGCGGCGAAACGCCCGGACCGGATCCGGCACGGCCGGGCGGAGTTCGACCGGCGGCGGCGGGTCCTCACGCATCCGCGGTGCCGGTGGTGGCCCGGGGCGACGGTCTGGGCGTTCTCTCGGGCGGAGAAGCGGCTGCACGTCCTGCGGGGGCAGTCCGACTGTTCAGGGCGGCGGCGGGTGACCCTCGTCCCGGACGCGCTGATCCTGGCGACCGGCGCGCACGACCGTACTCTGCCGTTCCCCGGCTGGGAACTTCCCGGCGTGTACACCGCGGGCGCGGCACAGGCGCTGGCCAAGGGGGAGCGGGTCGCGATCGGCGAGCGGGTCCTCGTCGCCGGCACCGGGCCGTTCCTGCTGCCGGTCGCGGAATCTTTGCTGGACGTCGGAGCCGAGGTGGTCGCGGTACTGGAAGCGAACCCGTTCGCGACCGTCCGAAAAGGATGGACGGCCAGCCCGTGGCGGCTGGCCGTCCACGCCGGGAAAGCGGGAGAGCTGGTCCGGTATGCCGCGACGCTGGCCCGGCGTCGCGTCCCGTACCGGACGGGCCGGGCGGTGATCGAGGCCCGTGGTGCGGAGCGCGTCCGCGAGGTCGTGACCGCGAAGGTGCGCGCGGACTGGTCGGTAGTTCCCGGTACGGAACGCACCTGCGAGGTCGACGCGGTCTGCGTCGGACACGGCTTCGTGCCGCAGCCGGAACTCGCCGTCGCCGCGGGTTGTGCCCTGGACGAGGGTTTCGTCCGCGTCGACGCCACCCAAGAGACCACAGTGGACGGTGTCTTCGCCGCGGGTGAGATCACCGGGATCGGCGGCGCGGTCACGGCGGCGGCCGAAGGCGCCGTGGCAGGCCGCGCAGCCGCGGGCGCGAGACCCGATCCGGCTTTGCTCCGTGCGCGTGACCGAGCCCGCGGTTTCGCCGAACGCCTCGGCACGGCGCATCCGATCGGCGCGGCCTGGCGAAGCTGGCTGCGCGAGGACACGATCGTCTGCCGTTGCGAGGAAACGACGTACGGCGAACTGACCCGCGCGGCCGAGGACGAGGTCTGTCCCGGTCCGCACGCGCTGAAACTCGGCACCCGGGCCGGCCTCGGCCCGTGTCAGGGCCGGATCTGCGGCCCGGTCGTGGCCGAACTCCACGGTGGTGCCGAACGGCACCACCGCCCGATCGTCCAGCCGATCCGGCTGGGCGAACTCGCCCGAACCGAAGGAGAACCCGAATGAGCACCCCCGACCTCGGCGGCGTCGTCGTCGCGACCGCACTCCCGTACCGGGAGGACGCGTCGGCGCCCGCCGGGCTGGCCGTGGACTACGACGCCTACGCCGCGCACTGCCGGTGGCTGGTCGACAACGGCTGCCGGGGCGTCGGCCCGAACGGCTCGCTCGGCGAGTACTCGTCGCTGACCGACGAGGAGCGCCGCCGCGCCGCCCGCACCGCGATCGATACCGTCGGCGAGGACGGTATCGTCGTCGTCGGCGTGCACGGTCCCGGGGCGCACCAGGCCAAGCAGTGGGCCGAAGTCGCGGCCGAAGACGGCGCCGACGGCCTGCTGTGCCTGCCGCCCACGATGTACCGCGCCAACCGCGGCGAGGTGCTCGCGCATTTCGAAGCGGTGGCGTCGGTCGGGCTGCCGGTGATGGTCTACAACAACCCCATCGACACCAAGGTCGACCTCACGCCCGCGCTGCTGGCCGAGATCGCTCAGATCGACAACGTGGTCGCGGTCAAGGAATTCTCCGGTGACGTCCGGCGGGTGCTGGAGATCCGCGAACAGGCACCGGGCCTGGACGTGATCAGCGGTGCCGACGACGTCGTGCTGGAGAGCCTGCTGATGGGCGCGACCGGCTGGTTCGCCGGGTTCCCCAACGTGTTCCCCGCCGAGTCGGTGCGCCTGTTCGACCTGGCGCGGTCCGGGAAACTCGACGAGGCGCGGGCGCTCTACGAGCCGCTGGTGGCCGCGTTCCGCTGGGATTCGCGCACCGAGTTCGTCCAGGCGATCAAACTCGGGATGGACCTCGTCGGCCGCTACGGCGGGCCGTGCCGCCCGCCGCGGGGACCGCTGACCGGGCAGCACCGCGCGCAGGTCACCGCCGACCTGCGCCGCGCGCTCGCCTCGCTGGGGGTGGAGTAGGTGCGGTCGATCCGGTCGATCACCGCGGTCGACTCGCATACCGAAGGGATGCCGACCCGGGTGGTGACCGGCGGGGTCGGCGTCATCCCCGGCGACACGATGGCCGAACGCCGCCGGTACTTCATGGCGCACCTGGACCACCTGCGCCAGTTCCTGATGAACGAACCGCGCGGGCACCCGGCGATGAGCGGCGCGATCCTGCAGCCGCCGGCGAGGCCGGACGCCGACTGGGGCGTGGTGTACATCGAGGTGTCCGGCTGCCTGCCGATGTGCGGGCACGGCACGATCGGCGTGGCGACCGTGCTGGTGGAGACGGGCATGGTCGAGGTGCGCGAACCGAAGACCGTGGTCCGCCTGGACACCCCGGCCGGCCTCGTGCACGCCGAGGTCGAGGTGCGCGACGGCCGCGCGGTCCGCGTCAAGCTCCGCAACGTCGCGTCGTTCCTCGCCGAACGCGACGCCGTCGTCGAGGTGCCGGGCCTCGGCGAGGTGCACTACGACCTGGCCTACGGCGGCAACTTCTACGCCATTCTCGAACTGTCCCAAGTGGACATCCCGTTCGACCGGGCGGAGAAGGACCGGATCCTCGCCGCCGGGCTGGACATCATGGCGGCGATCAATGACCAGCGTCCGCCGCAACATCCGGCCGACCCGCTGATCGGCGGCTGCAAACACGTCCAGTTCCTGGCCCCGGGGTCGGATGCGAGGGCTTCGCGCAACGCGATGGCGATCCATCCCGGCTGGTTCGACCGGTCGCCGTGCGGGACCGGCACCTCGGCCCGGATGGCCCAGTTGCACGCCCGCGGCGAGCTGCCGTTGCACACGCCGTTCGAGAACAGCTCGTTCATCGGCACCGCGTTCTCCGGCGAACTGGTCGCCGAGACCGTCGTCGGCGGCGTGCCCGCCGTGGTGCCGGAGTTCTCCGGGCGGGCGTGGATCACCGGCAACGCCACCTATCTGCTCGATCCGGACGACCCGTTCCCCGCGGGGTTCGTCCTCTGACCGGCGGCTGGGCCGCGCCAAACGGCTCTGTCGTGAAAGCCGTTTCGCGACGGCTGATGTCCCGGAAGCGGCTTTCGCGACGCGTCCTTGACTGTCCACAAGCGACCTGACACGTTCGTCCAGACCCCCACTGCCGACCCGGTCCGCCCGTGCGGTCCGGAAGGGATTTGTCATGCCCGAATCAACGACGATCCGGCCCCGTTCCCGGCTCTTCTCCCGCGCCGGGCTCTTCCGGCGCAAGTCCTTCGAAGGCCCGGACGAGGGCGGCCCCGGCGGGCTTCCCCGCACGATGGGCCTCTGGCAGCTCGTCTCGCTCAGTCTGGGCGGCCTGGTCGGCGCCGGTGTCTTCTCGCTGGCGGGGGTGGTCGCCAACCAGCAGGCCGGGCCCGGCGTGCTGATCTCGTTTCTGATCGCGATCGTCGCCAGTTCGGCGGCGGCCCTGTGCTACGCGGAGTTCGCCGGGCTCATCCCGCGTGCCGGATCCGCGTACACCTATTCGTACGCGGCGCTCGGGGAGATCGCGGGCTGGCTGATCGGCTGGGATCTGCTGCTGGAGTACACGGCGATCGTCGCCGTGGTCGCGATCGCCGTCTCCGGCTACCTGTCCTACGTCGTGGAGCAGGCCGGCCTGGACCTGCCGTCGTGGATGCTCGGGGCGCCCGGGACCGGGCCGGGGCACCGCCTCGACCTGTTCGCGGCGTTGCTGTGCCTGCTGCTGGCGTTCGTGCTTTCCCGCGGCAGCAAGCAGTCCGCGCGGTTCGAGACGGCGCTGGTGGTGATCAAGCTGGCGATCGTGGCACTGGTCGTGGTCGCCGGCGCGTTCCACATTTCGGCGGGGAATTTCAGCCCGTTCCTGCCCTACGGTATCGGCGGCGCGGTCGCGGGCGCGGCGACGACGTTCTTCGCGGTGTACGGCTACGACGCGATGACGGCGGCCGCGGAGGAGAGCGTCGAGGCGAAACGGTTGCTGCCCAAGGCGATCATCGTGTCGCTCGCCATCGCCGCGGTGATCTACCTGCTGGTGTCCATCGTGCTGACGGGAATGCAGCGTTACGACCAGATTGACGTGCACAGCCCGTTCTCGAGTGCGCTGGCCGCGGTCGGGCTCGCCGGGCTGGGCACGGTCGTCGCGGTCGGCGGCATCCTCGGGATCACCACGTCGGCGTTCGCGAACATGCTGGCGGTGTCGCGGATCTGGTTCGCGATGAGCCGGGACGGGCTGCTGCCGCGGTACTTCGCCCGCACCCACCCGCGGCGCCGCGTGCCGACGCGGGTGATCTGGCCGGTCGGGATCGGGTCGGCGGCCATCGCGGGCTTCCTGCCGATCAAGCAGGCGGCGGACTTGACGAACATCGGGATCCTGGCCGCGTTCGTCGTCGTGTCGGTCGCGGTGGTGGTGCTGCGGCGCACCCGGCCGGAGCTGCCGCGGACGTTCCGCACGCCCTGGGTGCCCGTGGTGCCGTCGGCGGGCGTGGCGTTCGCGGTGTGGCTGATCGCGAACCTCGACGCGCTGACGTGGCTGCGGTTCGCGGTGTGGATGGTGCTGGGACTGGCGGTGTACGCGTTGTTCGGGTTCCGGAATTCGGCGGAGGCGGGAAAGTGAAGACGATCGAACGGGCGGCGACCATCGCCCAGAGGTGGGCGGAAACCGCTCCGCCCACGCGCGCGGCGGTGCTCACCGCGGTGGCGGACGCTCTCGACGCGGCCGGTCCGGAGCTGATCCCGCTCGCCGACGCGGAGACCCGCCTGGGCGCCGCCCGGCTGACCGGCGAACTCGCCCGCACGACGTTCCAGCTGCGCCTGCTGGCCGCGGAAGCGGCCGGGGGCAGCACCTACGACGTCCGGATCGACCGCGCCGATCCGGGGTGGCCGATCGGGCCGCGCCCGGACCTGCGTCGCTACCGCACCGCGATCGGACCCGTGCTGGTCTTCGCCGCGAGCAACTTCCCGTTCGCGTTCAGTGTCGCCGGCGGGGACACCGCGGCGGCGTGGGCCGCGGGCTGTCCGGTGATCGTCAAGGCCCACCCCGGCCACCCCCGGCTGTCGCGCCGGGTGACCGACGTCGCCCAGCAAGCGCTGGGACCGTGGGCGGAGTTGCTCGGCCTGGTCGAAGGCGAATCCGGCGGCGTCGCCGCACTGCGGCATCCGGCGATCGCCGCGGCCGCCTTCACCGGCTCGGTCGCCGGCGGTCTCGCGCTCGCCCGGATCGCAGCCGAACGACCCGTCCCGGTTCCGTTCTACGGCGAGCTGGGCAGCGTCAACCCCGTCCTCGTCACGCCCGCGGCCGCGCGTGCCCGTCCGGAGGAACTGGCCGAGGGTTACGCCGGTTCGCTCACCCTCGGCGGCGGCCAGTTCTGCACCAACCCCGGGCTCTTGTTCATCCCGGACACCGGGCCGCTGGTCGACCTCGTCGCCGAGCGGCTGCGGGCGTTGCCGGCTGTGGAGATGCTCAACGAACGCATCGCCGAGGGCTTCCTGACCGGCGCGGAGCGACTTGGCGCGATCCCCGGGGCGCGCCGCGTCGTGTGGCCGGACGGGCTCGCGCCCCGGCTTCTGGAGCTGGACCTCACCGGCTTCCTCGCCCACCCGGAAGCGGCCGAGGAGTGTTTCGGGCCGCTGGGCGTGGTCGTGCGGTACACGCGGTTCGCCGAGCTGGCCCCGGCCGTCGCGGCACTGCCCGGCCAGCTCACGACCACGCTGCACGCCGAGCCGGACGACGAACTCCTGCTCACCGAGCTGCGGAAGGTCCTGGCCGCGCGCAGCGGCCGGGTCCTGTGGGGCGGCTGGCCCACCGGGGTCGCGGTGACCGCGGCCATGCAGCACGGCGGCCCGTTCCCCGCCACCACCGGCCCGATGTCGACCTCGGTCGGGACGGCGTCGATCGAGCGGTTCCTGCGGCCGGTGGCCTATCAGGGCTGGCCCGGCCACCTGTTGCCCGAGCCGCTCCGCGACGACAACCCCTGGGGCGTGCCGCAGCGGGTGTCCGGACCCGTCGGGTGAAGCCCGTCTCACCGGCACGGTGGCGTTCCCGCGAGCCGTGGGCAGGCCCTGGTGCACAAGACTGCGACTTCGCAGGCCGACGGTCATGCGTTCGACGAGCACGGGGTGGGCACGACGACACGGGCGGGCGGTAAGCCGGGAGGCGAGCGCCGTGAACACGACGCCTCCGGAGCCCGCGAAGGGGTGGTTCGCCTCGGGGCTGCCCGCCTTCGTCGCCGAGCGATCGGTGTCGAGGCGGCTGCTGTTGCCCTGCCTCATGGTGACACTGTTTTCTTCGGTGGTTGAGGTATGCGGCGGACGACAGGACGGCTCGCACGCTCGGTCTGGTCGGCAATGCGGTGCCGAACAACGCAGTGCTTTTCCTGGGCGGTGGCGTCGCGGCCGCCCAGGACCCGGCACCGATAACGGGAGCGGAAGTGGCTGCGTTGTCGGCGGTGACGGATCTGACGCGGTGCATTTGCCGGGGCGAGAACCGTAAACCGGTGGGAAGCTCGGGTCCCGGCAGCCGGCGATCCGGCCCGCCGCGTCCAGGGTTTGCCTGGAGATACGGCCGAGTCGGTCGGTCGATCCGGCCGAACGGGCCGTCGCGAGCGAAGCTCGCGGCGCGGGCGTTGCCGGTGCCCGCGTCGCTGCGGGTCGCGAAAGGGCCGGCCTCGTCCGGTTTTCTCCGCAGCGAAGCGCTGGCCGCGATCATCGCTGCCTTGAGGAGCCGGTATGAGACACTGCGGGCCAGGTTGACGGTCAGGAGCAATTCCGGCCGGGACGCCTCAGCGGGCAATTGCCTCAGCGTCGGCAGCCGGGCTTTCCATCGGCGTGGTCCGGGGCTGGTCTTCGTCGCGCTCAAGCGGATGTGGTGAACACGAGGCGGTGGCCGGGTTCGGTGGGCGCGGTCCAGGCGGTCTCCACCTCGGCCAGCGGCACCGGCAGTGCCGCGGCGGTGAGAGTGCCCGCGACGAGCTGATCGATCAGCGAGGGCAGTTCGGCCACGATGCCGGCGGCGGTGACCGAGCCCTGGCCGCTGCCCATGATCCGCAGGTTGGCCGCGCGCAGCACGAACGAGGGCAGGGTGATTTCGGCGCCGGCCATGGATCCGATCTGGATCCAGTCCAGTGGCTTGCCGCGTTCGGCGCGGCGGGCGAGCACTGCGGGGATGACCAGCTGGGCGGGTTCGCCCCAGGTGTAGTCGATCACCGCGTCGACGTCCGCGGCGGCCTCGCCGACCGCGCTTGCGGCCTGTTCCGGGTCGCCGGCCAGCGAGACGACCGTGGTGGCGCCCAGTCCGGCGAGCAGGTCCAGGCGCTGCGGGTCCCGGCCTGCGGCGACGATGTGCGCCGCGCCGAGGTTGCGGGCGATCTGCACGGCCATCTGTCCGGCATTGCCGGTCGCGCCGAGGATCAGCACGCTCTGGCCGGGCTGGAATGCGATCCGCCTGCGCAGCGCCACCCAGGAGGACATCGCAGGGTTCATCGCGGCCGCGATGACCGCTGGGTCGGCGGCCTCGGGCAAGGGCACGGCTCGCCGCGGGTCGAGCAGCGCTTTGTCGGCCATGGTGCCGGGTACGTCGTCGTCGGCAACGAAGTAGACGCGCTGCCCGTCGGCCAGCCGGGCGACTCCGTCGACGCCGGGGATCATCGGCAGCCGGCCGTCGCTGGTGTAGTGGGTGCCGCTGGCGCCGGAGCGCACCCGCGGGTGCAGGCCGGCGGCGAGCATGTCGACCAGCACCTGGCCGTCGGCGGGCACGGGCGTGGCGAATTCCGCGTAGCGGGGCGGCTCGTCGAACGAACTGACCACTGCTGCGTGCACGGCGGGCTCCTCGCATCGTAAGTAGTACGTGACACAAATTAAATTAGTTGGCGCGACGTACTAGGTCAAGTAGTTTGTGCGACGTACTAGACGGGAACTAGAATGAGCCGATGCCCGACGACTCCGCGCTCGCCGCACAGGATGATCTGGGGATCGTGGACGCGTTGGCGCAGCTGGCGTTCGTGGTGCAGCGCGAACTGAGCGAGGTCGCCGCGGAACACGGACTCTCGCTCATCCAGCTGCGCCTGCTCGGTGTGCTGCGCGACCGAGCCCCCGGCATGCAGGGTCTGGCCCGGCATCTGGGGCTGGACAAATCCAGCATGACCGGCCTGGTGGACCGGGCTGAACGCCGCGGCCTGGTCCGGCGAAGCCCGGCTCCGCACGACGGCCGGGCCATCCAGGTATCCCTCACCGAAGGCGGCAGGGAACTGATGCGTGAGTGCGAACCCGAAGTGGCGCATCGGATCCACGCGCTGACTGCGGTGCTCACTGACGCCCAGCGTGCCCGGTTGTCCCGAATGGCGAGCATTCTGGTGGGCGGTCCCGCCGAAATCTGACCGCGGGACGTCAACCGGCTGGCACCGCGGCGGCTGCGACCGTCCGGCCGGCGCCGAGGTCTGCCAGGGAACCTTGACGCGGCCGCGGCGGTCGCCGATCTGCTGGCGTCGCGGTCGCTGTCGGGGTCCCGTTGCGGAGGACGCCGTGCTCGGCGATCGCTGCCCGGGTCCTGCGCCGGGGCGGTCCTGCTGTCGCGCAGCATCTGTTCACGGGTCCGTGAACACTGCGGCAGCCACGGCGTGACTGTTCCCCTGGCGGTTCGGCCGGTTCGGGGACTGCGGCCCTCCGCTCCGAGCACGTTCGCCGCCGAGTGGTCGAAGAGCCGAGGGCCGCCTTGTCCCGTCTTGCAGCGGCCCATGCGAGCTGTCCGGTGTCGTGATCCACCTCGACCGTCAAGTGCTGCGGCGATACTTGCGGCTGATCCCGTCGATGCCGATTCGCCGCCACCCTGCCAGCCGCCAGCCCGCGCATCGAACCAGGCCAGCCGCGCACGACGCCAGGAGGTCCTGGCAGCGTGGTCCGGCTCGGAACCCCGTCCGCCTCGGGAACAACGAGCAGAACGTCGCCCGACGCAATCACGCGGACCACGCTAGCCACCAGACCCTCGACACTGGCAGTCGCTGCTTCAACAACTCACGACGCTAGAGACTTTGCCCTCCCGATGCCTCGATCCGCTGGGCGGTAATCCACGAGGTGCTCGTGGAGACAATGGCGCGCACCGCCTTGCCGATGTCCTCCGGTTCGCCCACGCGCCCGGAAGCGTGGTTTGCGGTCACCATGGCGCGGTACTTCTCGTCGTCGCGGATGACACCACCGGCGAAATCGGTCGCGGGCAATTCCCGGTTCCGGCGGGACCGCGCTGGTGCAAGCCCGTTTCCTCTGAACGTCCGGGCTGGCCTCGGCTCGATTCTCGGGGAGCACGCAGGGAGCAGCCTGCCAGCTCGCGGAAGGCGGCCCGATCGAGCGCGGGGATCTTCTCTGTCCGATGTGGACGCACGAGCTGGAGCGGCTGCGGGAGTCCTCAGGGAAACCGGACACCATGCTCTGGAGGGTGCTGCTGGGCGGTACGGCCGATCGGAGGGTGACGCGGCGGCGGGGGAGTGGTTGTGCTTCCCGGTGACGATCGAGGCGCGCGGCCGAGGGCAGACCGGCTGGCTGGCGTTGGCCCTTCCGGATCAGTGTTCGACGGGACGACGTGCCTTTCCTGCGCGGCGGGCGAGCAGAGCGCCAACCAAGCGGCGACGGCCCACCAGACCGGCGCTGACCCGCTCGATCCCACACCTGCCTGCGGTGGACTCGGCGTGCGCTGGGCGAACCCGACTTTGCGATGTCCGTGCGCGTCGTCGGCGGACAGCGGGCCCATCGCCGACCAGTTGGCTGGCTCGGAGACGGTCTGGAGGGTGACTTTCCGTCCGTCGGGCGCGGTGGCGGGCACGACGATGTAGGCGGGCCGGACGGCCGCAGTGCAGATCATCACCGCCGCGAGGAACACCATGGCGACGGAGCGTCGAACAAGGTGTGTTCAGCTCCTCGAAATGCCGGAGATGGTGCCGTCCCGGCTGAATCGGCTGGTGCTCAGATAGCTGTGGTAGGCGTTGGTCTGATATCGCTGGTAGCCGACCCAGTGGTCGCCGAGGCTGAGCCGAGCTGCTCAGCTGCCCAGTTCCTCGCGCAGCCAGGGCAGTGCGTTGAGCAGCGCGGTGATCCCGGGCCGGTCGGCGTTGGCCGCGAGGTAGACGAATCGCAGCTCGACGCTCCACAGCGGAAGGCGGACCGGCAGGAGCTGGATCTGCCCGGCGCGCAGGGAATCCCGCGCGGCGAACCGGGGGATCACCGCGACATGGTCGGAGCGCAGCGCGATCGAGAGGGCGGTTTCGGGTGAGCCGGTGGTGTGGACCGGCTCGTCCCGTCGTCTCTGGGGATGATCGAAGGCGGCGGCGAGGGGTTCGCCCTCGGCGTCCCAGTGGTACACGACGAGCTTCGCGCGGACCAGATCGTCGGGGTGCAGTTCGCCCGCGTCGCACAGCTCGTGGCCGGTGCGGCAGACGGCCACCATCGGGGAGGCACCCAGCCGTTCCGAGCGCAGCGAGCCCGTGGCGACCTGGGTCAGGAGAAAGCCGCCGTGCGCGCTGCCGTCCCGCACCTGCTCGACCACCTCCCGGCTGTGCGCGACCCGTCCGTGCGCGGCGACCGGCAGCCCGTCGAGTGCGCGGAAGACGAGCGGGAAGACGGTTGCGGCGAAGCTGTTCGGGGCGGCGAGCACCAGCCGTTCCGGGGTGCCGGTGTCGAGCCCGCGCACGGCTTCGTCCAGCAGGTCCAGGCACCGCCGCGCGTAGCCGGCCAGCCGCTGTCCCGCGGGGGTGAGCGTGCTGCCGCGCGCGCCGCGCACGAACAGCGTCGTGCCCAGCCGCCGTTCCAGCGCGGCGATCCGGTTGCTCACCGACGGCGCGGCGACGCGAAGCTCGGCGGCGGCGGCGCTGAAACTGCCGAGCCGGGCGATCGCGGCGAAGACCTCGAGGTCCATGGTTTCCAGCTGCGGCGCGGACATAGCCGCAGCTTAACGCTAGCGGTAGCAGGATTCGGTCTACCGAAATGCTGGTGGCTCGCCGAAGCTGTGGTGGCACCAGGCGGCCCGGACCGCTGACCGAGAAATCCCGAAAGGACAACGGCTGCGACGAGTTCCTCTTCACCAGGCAGGAGGCATTGCGATGAGAACACTGCTGCGACCCGCGCCAGCGCGGAGAACACTCGCTGCCGGGGTGGTGTGCGCGTGCTTGGCCGCCGCGTGCGCCAATCCGGACGACGGCGCCGAAGGCTCGGTCGGACAGCACACCCAGGACCTCCTTTCCGGGGTGGTCCGCGATCCGGCGATCGCGGCGATGGTCCCGCCGGACATCGCCCGGCGGGGTTCGGTCGCCGCGGCGGTGAACCCGTCCTCGCCCCCGGTGAAGTTCATCGACGGCAGCGGCCGGATCACCGGGTTCACGCCCCAGCTGGTGGCGGCCGCGGGCAAGATGATGGGACTGGACGTCACGATGCAGCAGACGTCGTTCGACGCGCTGATCCCCGGGCTGGAAGCCGGGCGGTTCGACCTCGTCCTGTCCATCAACGACCTCGCCTCGCGCCGGGAGAAGACCGACTTCATCGACTACCTCCAGACCGGCACCGCCATCCTCGGCTCCGCCGGACTGCCGCGGGACAAGCTCACCCCGGCGACGCTGTGCGGGCTCTCGGTCGGGTACGTCCGGGGCAATGTGCAGCAGAACCTCGTCGCCGCCGCCAGCCGCGACTGCGTGAAAGGCGGCGGCAAGCCGGTCTCCGGGTCGGCCTTCCAGGACATCAACGCGGCCATCCTGGCAGTCCAAAGCGGACAGATGGACACCGCGTGGGGAGACGCGCCGTCGATCTCGTACAACGCCGAGAAGAATCCCACCGGCTACAAGGTGCTGTACCGGGAGATCTCCGGGCCTTACGGCGTCGGCGTCAGCAAACAGCAGCACGCTCTGCGCGACGCTCTGCGAGCCGCATTGGTCAAGTGCGTGCGGGACGGCATCTACCAGCGGTTGCTGAAGGACTACGGGCTCACCGACTACGCACTCGCGGAAATGCCGTTGAACACGGGGCCAGCCGATGACTCTCAATGACGCCGTCCGCCCGGCGACCGGGGCGTCCGAGGGCACCGCGCCGCACGAGAAGCCGATCCGGAATCCGAAGCGGTTCGCCCACTGGGCCAGCTACGTCCTCGGCCTGGTCGTGCTCGCCGTCGCCGTGCGCTTCTTCGTCTTCAACCCGCACTGGGAGTGGCCGACGGTCGGAGCCTGGCTCTTCAGCCAGCGAGTCCTTTCCGGACTGCTGAACACCGTCCTGATCACGATCGTGTCCACTGCGGCCGGTCTGCTGCTTGGCCTGGTCGTGGCCGCGTTCCGGCTCTCCCAGCTGAAAGTGCTGCGCACGATGGCGGCCGCGTACGTGTGGGTCATCCGCGCGACCCCGGGCCTGGTGCTGATCCTGTTCGTCTACTTCTTCGCCGCTCTCGTCCCCACGCTGAGTCTCGGCCTGCCGTTCGCGGATCCGTTGGTGGAGGTGCCGACCAACCAGGTCATCTCGCAGTTCTCGGCGGCGGTCATCGGGCTCTCGGCCTACCTCGGCGCCTACTCCGCCGAGATCTTCCGCGGCGGCGTGCTGTCCATCCACCCCGGACAGTTCGAGGCGTGTCATTCGCTCGGCCTCTCGACGTGGCGGACCTACACGAAGGTCGCCGGCCCGCAGATCGTCCGGGTGATCACGCCTTCGCTGGCCAACGAGGTCGTGACGATGTTCAAGAACACCTCGCTGGTGTCGGTCATCGGCTACGTGGAACTGCTGACCACCGTTCAGCTCGTCTACTCGCAGAACTTCAAGACGATCCCGATGCTGACCGTCGCGGTCGTCTGGTACCTGGTGCTGACCAGCCTGGCGATGTTCGGGCAGGCGAAACTGGAGAAGCGGTTCGGCCGCGGGTTCTCCCGCCGCGTCGTCCAGGCGCCGGAGCAGGAGGCGCGGCATGCCTGAGGAACCATTGCTGTGCCTGCGAGCGGTCGAAAAGCGCTTCGGGGAGTTCGCCGCGTTGAAGGGTGTCAGCCTGACTCTGCGGGCCGGAAGCGTGACCTGTCTCGTCGGTCCCTCGGGCTCGGGCAAGAGCACCTTGCTGCGCACGGTCAACCTGCTCGAACCCATCGACGGCGGGGGGATCTACCTGCGCGGCGAGATGCTCGGCTTCACCGTCAACGGCGACCACCGCCGACCGGTCCGCAAGAAGACGGCACGCAGGCAAGCGGCGAATTTCGGCATGGTGTTCCAGAGTTTCAACCTGATCCCGCACCTGACCGCGACGGAGAACGTGATGCTCGGGCCGGTCGAGGTGCTCGGCGCCGGCAAGAGCGGCGCCCGGGACCAGGCGCACGAGCTGCTGGCCAGGGTCGGACTCGCCGAGCGGCTCGACCACTATCCGGCCGAGCTTTCCGGCGGGCAGCAGCAGCGGGTCGCGATCGCCAGGGCGCTGGCGATGAAGCCGAGCGTTCTGCTGTTCGACGAGCCCACCAGCGCGCTCGACGCGGAGCTGGTCGCCGAGGTGCTCGCGGTCATCCAGGAGCTGGCGCGCGAGGGCTACACGATGCTGATCGTCACGCACGAGCTGGCCTTCGCCCGCGACATCGCGGACGAGGTGGTGATGCTGGACGACGGCCGGATCATCGAATCGGGACCGCCGGAGCGGATCCTGCTTCATCCCGAAACCGACCGGGCCCGGAAGTTCTTCGCGAGCGTGAGCCGCTGATGCGCGAGCACCGGAACCCGTTGCTGGACATCGGAAAGCTCAGCGGCCTCACCCCGGCCGAGCTGATCCGGCGCGGCAGCGCGAAGTGGTGCCGGGTGCCCGGCGCTCTCGGCGCTTCGGTCGCGGAGATGGACTTCGGCGTGCCGCCGGTGCTCGCCGACCGGCTGGCCGAGGCGGTCCGGGAGGGCGAGTTCGGCTACCACCCGCCCGGCCTGATGCGACGCCTCGAACAGGCCTGCGCGGACTATCAGGCCGAGCACTACGGCTGGCACGTCGCCCCGGAGCGGGTCGAAGCGGTCGGCGACGTCATCGTGGGACTGGAAGCGGTCATCGAACGGTTCACCGCCCCCGGCTCGCCGGTCGTCGTCCCGACCCCCGCGTACATGCCCTTCCTGACCGCGCCTGTCCGGTTGGGCCGCCGGGTGATCGAGGTGGCGATGCGGGAAGAAGCCGGGGGCTGGCAGCTGGATCCGGAGGGGATCGGCGAGGCTCTCGCCGCCGGGGCCGGTTTGGTGGTGCTGTGCAATCCGCACAACCCGGTCGGGAAGGTGTATCGGCGCTCGGAGCTGCGTGCGCTCGCCGAGGTCGTGGAACGGCACGGGGCCAGGGTTTTCGCGGACGAGATCCACGCTCCGCTGATCTACCCCGGAGCCCGGCACCAGTGCTACGCCGCGCTCGGCGAGGACACCGATCGGCACGCGATCACCGCCACGTCGGCGTCGAAGGCGTGGAACATCCCCGGGCTGAAGTGCGCTCAGCTGATTCTCGGCAGCCAGGACCGCCGGTCCTGGCAGCAAGTCCGGCACAGCGCGTCCCGGGGAGCCTCGAACCTCGGCGTGGCGGCGACGATCACGGCGTACCGGGAAGGCGGGCCGTGGCTGGCGGAAGTGCTGCGGTACTTGGAAAGCAACCGCCGCCTGCTCGGGAAGCTCGTCGCCGAGCATCTTCCCGGGGTGCGCTTCGCCCCGCCCGAAGGCACGTATCTGGCGTGGCTGGACTGCCGCGGCCCCGGCCGGAAAACCCCGCCGGGGCAGTACTTCCTCGACCGCGCCGGGGTTTCGGTCGCCGAAGGCGCGCTCTGCGGCGCGGCGGGCGAAGGCTTCGTGCGCCTCAACTTCGCCACGCCGGCGCACATTCTCGAAACCCTGCTCGTCGCCATGGGCGAGGCCTGGGCTCTTTCCTGAGCCGGGAGCACCATCACCAACGAGAAAGCGAGTACCACCATGAGCCGACCGTCGATCGCCGTCGTCGGGGCGGGGGTCGTGGGCCTGTCCGTCGCCCGTTCCCTGTCCGCGGCGGGCGCCGAGGTCACGATCTTCGAGCGAGACCGCATCGGAGCCGGCACCAGCTCCGGCACGTTCGCGTGGGTCAACTCGAACGGCAAGTCGCCGGATTCCTATTACGAGCTGAACCTGGCCGGGATGCGGGAACACGAGCGGCTGCAGCGGGACTCGGCCAGCGAGGCGCACTGGTACCTGCAGACCGGCACCTACGAGTGGACCACGGATCCCGCGGTCGGGGAACGGCTGCAGGCGCGGGTCCAGCGGCTGACCGACCTCGGGTACCCGATCCGCAAGACGACGGCCGAGGAGCTGCGGACGCGGATCCCGGAGCTGCGCGTGCACCCGCGGTCTTCGGAGATCGTCCACTTCCCGAGCGAGGGCTACGTCGTGCCCAGCGTTCTGCTCGCCCGGCTGTGGTCGGAGGCCCGCGCCAACGGCGCGCGGTTGCGGGCGCCGGCCGACGTGCTCGACATCGCCGAGGACAGCACCGGCGTCACGCTCGAACTGAGCACCGGCGAGAACTGGCGCGGCGACTTCGTCGTGAGCGCCGCGGGCCGCTGGAGCGAGTCGGTCATGAAGGTGCTGGGCAAGCAGTTCGCGATGATCGACCCGGACCAGCCGAACAAGTTCGCGTGCGGCTTCCTCGGCCGCACCGACCCGCA
The DNA here is from genome assembly GCF_900115345.1 of Amycolatopsis rubida. Taxonomy (GTDB): domain Bacteria; phylum Actinomycetota; class Actinomycetes; order Mycobacteriales; family Pseudonocardiaceae; genus Amycolatopsis; species Amycolatopsis rubida. Next base: position 502,054 of record NZ_FOWC01000006.1, read on the forward strand.
GTACGTCCAGCTGAGTTCCAACCTGATCACCCCGGAGATGAACGTGCGCCCCGACGGCGGCGGCAGGCTGCTGCTGCAGACCCCGGACCTCGACCACCGGGCCGACCCCGCCTACCACGCGGACACCACCGCGCTGATCGGCGAGGAGATGCTGCGCAGGCTCAACCGCCTGTTCGCCAACACCGCGGGCGCGAAGATCGAGCAGATCAAGGTCGGCCAGCGTGCCCGGCCGGCCGACGGCCTGCCCGCCGCGGGTTTCGTCACCGAGCCGGCCCGGGTGTACCTGGTGGCCACTCACAGCGGGATCACGCTGGCTCCGTTGCTGGGCAAGCTGATCAGCGCGGAACTGCTGGAAGGGGCCCGCTCCCCGCTGCTGGCGGATTACGCGCCGGACCGGCTCATCGGCAAGACCATCAACGACTTCCCGAAGTTCGCGACGCTGCATTTCCCGGCGGCACAGTAGCCGTCCGGCCGCTCGCTAGCCTCCGGCCCGGCGGATCAGCAGCACGTCGCCGGTGACGACCGCTGTCGGTCCGCCGGGGCCGGTCGCCGTGCGTTGCGGGGTGTCGGCGCGCTCCACGGTCCAGGCCGGGGGATCGAGGCCGAGTCCGGCGTAGCTGTCCGAGCAGGCGGCCGCCGGGGAAAGTCTCGGCGAGGTCATGTCGTTCGGTCGTGACCAGACCGCCGAGAACTTCCTCTTTCGCCAGACGCAGCACCTTTTCGACAGCTGTCGCCGAGATGTCGGTGGCGGTGACCCGCCAGCCGCGCCGGGCCGGCCACAGGGTGTCGCCTCCGGCACCACCGGCGAGGTCGAGTGCGATGCCGGGCTGGAGCGGCTCGGCCGCTTCGACGGGCCTGGGATTGACCCTGACACCCCGGAAGTCGTGGTTGTCGCGCTGCCGGCGGTACAGGTTTTCCCAGAACTCGGCGGGATCCTCGCTGCCGGAGGGAGCCGTCGGGGCCGGGCCTGATCGTTGCGTCATGAGCCTTCTTTTCGCTAGGCGGCGAGATGCTGCTTGAGGAAAGCGGCGGTGGCGTCGAGGATCCAGGGGGACTGGTAGCGAGGGTCGCCGTGCCCGGCACCGCCGAGCACCAGCAGGTGCGATTCGCAGCCCGCGACGAGCGTCTCGTGCGGCCGCCGGCTCTGGTCGAGCTGTTGGCAGAGCGGGCCGGCCTGCCGCGCCCGGTCCAGGTCGGGGGTTTCGATGCCGGTGCGCAGGCAGCAGGCGTCCGGCGGGAGGCGCACGATCGCGCGTTCCAGGTCGGTCCGTGCCAGGCGGGCCACGAGGTCGGTGGGCCCGCAGCAGTCGACCACGGCGTCGATCCGATCGGTCCCGCCGGGGTCGGCGGGGGACAGGGCTGCCATCAGCGAGAGGCGGCCGACGCGCCCCGGCTGGCGATCTTGCCAGTGGCCGGCCAGCGCACGGCCGCCCGGACGTCGTGGACGGACGCGGGAAACGCGCCTGCTTCGCCGAGCCGGTAGTCGATGCTGGCCACGGCTACTCCGCGGGCGGCCAGCCCCGCGCAGAGCACCGCGTCGTCGGTGCGGTCGCCGAGGAACCAAGCGCCGCCGTCGATCCACAGGATGACCGGATGCGGCCCCGGCCCGGGAGGCGTACCAGGCCCGAATGGAGCAATGCGTCAGGCTTTCGCCTCCGCTGGAGTCTGCGCCATGACGCTGCCGCGCCGCTTGGACACGACGATCACCGCGATCACGATCCGCCACGTGCCGTCCGCGCCGCCGCCGAGCGTCGGCGTGACCACCGCGGGCGCGACTTGAGGGCATGCGGGTCGAGCAGCAGCGGCTGCTCGCCGGCGCGGGCGTATTCGCAAGTGAGCGCTGTCCGGGGCACCTGGAGGAGATTCATGAAAATCATTGCGAATAACAATGCGGCCGAACAGCCGGGTCGGCGCTCCGCGCCATCCGTCGTCGGTCTCGACCTCGTCGGTGTAGCGGCACCGGCGCTCGCCGAGCGGAACGAAGGTGAGGCGGTGCCGCCACGTGTGCACGGGCCCGCCGTGCTCGTCGGTGCGGATCTCCAGCGGGCCCAGCCGTTCGACTGCGATAACGCCGAACCACCACAGGCGGGCCTCCTTGCCGTGCGTTCCCGCTTCGATGCGCGCGGGCGCGTCCATGCGATACAGCCGCAGCACCGGGCTCATGACGAACGCCAGCACCTCCGGCTTGCGGGCGAGCCGTGCCGCGACATCGGCGGAGAGCGGCAGCTCGGTGGTACGCGCCGTCCTGGCCATTGCTGATCCTCTCGCTCGGTGCGGTAACGAGAATGATTGTCATCGCGGTCGCGAGCGGGTTCCCTGCGGGGCGCGTCGGTGCGAGTCGATCGGGTCCGGGCTGGACAACGCCGGACGCCGGGAATCGGCTTGCGTTCGGCGAAACCCGCGTGAACATCGCCAGCGCCGCGGCCCGGCAGCGGGCACAGGGACCCGCGCCCGGCTCGTCGGCGCCGCCCTCGTCTCGCTTCGCCGCCGATGAGGGAACCGGTGCGTCTCCGCTCGTGCGGTCGATCGGCCGCCTCGGGCATTCCGGCCGCGGCGTGCCTAGCGCGGCCGGGGAAGGTAGGTGCCGGGGGTGTGGCCGGTGGACCTGCGGAACGCGGCGATGAACGCGCTCGGTTTGCGGTAGCCGACCGCGCGGGCGGTGGCGCTGACTGACGTGCCGCCGGCCAGCATGGGGATGGCGGCGCGGATGCGGACCTGGGCGCGCCAGTCGGCGAAGGCGAGCCCGGTTTCGGCGCGGAACAGCCGGGACAGCGTGCGGACGCTGGCATGGACGTGCTCGGCCCAGGCGGCGAGTTCGCGGCGGTCGGCCGGGTGGGCGAGAAGTCGTTCGGCGATGGCGCGGGCGCGCGGGTCGGCGGGCAGCGCGACGTTGATGTGGTGCGCGGGCAGCGGGGTGAGCAGTTCGAACATGAGCGCCTCGGCGGCCGGACGGCTGTGGTCGCCGGGGGCGATGTCGTGCAAGTGGGCGATGATCTCGCGCAGCAGCGATCCGACGGCGAAGCTGGCGGGCTCGGCCCAGGCGAGCGGGCAGTGGCCTGCGGAGAAGGAGATGGTCACCATTTCGCCCGCGTGCAGCACGGAGCCGGAATGCTCGATGCCCCCGGGCACCCAGAGCCCGTAGCCGGGCGGGATCAGCCAGTCGCGACCGGCGACGGTGCCCAGCAGCGTCGCGGACGAACTCCAGGTGAGCATCGGTTCCGGGTGCGAGTGCAGCCGCAGCAGTTCGCGGTCCCGGGCGGTGTCTCGGTCGATGCACAGGATGGGCGAGGCCGCCGCGGTGCCCGCAGCCCGGGATTTTTCCGCCGAACCGCTCGCGGTCCGCCACGCCTGGTTGGCCGGTTCGGGGTATTGATTGGCCTCTGCGCGCACAGCGGCCAGCCTAACTTAGGGGCCTGACTTGAGGGGTGCGTGGCTGATGACCGAAATGCCGATCGAAACCGGGGGCCTGGCGAAGCCAGGCGGATCTTCCGAAGCGGTGCGCGCGGCGAAGGCGGTGCGGGCATGACCGTCTCTGCTGAGCCGTTTTCGCCCGCGCTGCGCCGATCGATCGGAGTGGTGATGATCGGCGCGTCGCTGACGTTCCTGGACTCGACGATCGTCAACGTCGCCGTCCACACCCTTTCGGCCGACTTGCGCGCCGGGCTGGGGACGGTGCAGTGGGTGGTGACCGCCTACCTGCTCGCGCTCGCGGCGGTGATCCCGGTGACCGGCTGGGCGGCCCGCCGGTTCGGCGCCGCCCGGCTGTATGTCGCCGCGCTGGCGGTGTTCACCGTCGGGTCGGTGTTGTGCGCGTGTTCGCAGAGCGCGGGAATGCTGATCGTCTCCCGGGCGCTGCAGGGCGCCGGCGGCGGGGCGATCATGCCGGTCGGCACGATGATCTGGACCGCGCAGTCCGCCAAGGCGCAGATGGGGCGGGTGATGGGCATCCTTGCGGTGCCGATCGTGCTCGCCCCGACGCTCGGGCCCGCGATCGGCGGTCTGCTCATCGAAAGCATCGGGTGGCGGGCGATCTTCTGGCTCAACGTCCCCTTGGGCGTCGCCGGCACTGTGCTGGCTCTGCGGCTCTTGCCGCGCGGGAAAGGCGGCGACGCGGGACGGCTGGACGTGACCGGCCTGGTCCTGGCCTCCGTGGGGATCGGGTGCCTCACCTACGGCCTGGCCGAGACCGGCGTCGTGGCCGGATGGGACACGGCGGCGGTCGTCACGCTGCTGGTCGGACTGGCCGCGCTGGCTGGCTTCGTCCGGCAGGCCCTGCGGGCGAAGCGGCCGCTGCTCGACCTCCGGCTGTACGGCAACCGAGCGTTCGCCGCCGCGTCGGTCGCCCAGTTCGCACTCGGCGCCGCGAATTTCGGCGGGATGATCCTGATGCCGCTGTATTTCCAGACTGTCCGCGGCGAGAGCGTGGTCCTCGCCGGGCTGCTGCTCGCCCCGACCGGCCTCGGCGCGCTGCTCGCGGCTCCGCTCACCGATCGCTGGGGAGCCGGGAGCACCGCCTTCGCCGGTACCGCCGTCTTGGCGATCTCGACCGTCCCGTTCGTGTTCTTGACCGCCACCACTCCGTACCTGTTGCTGTGCCTCGTCATGGTCTTCCGGGGCGTCGGCTTCGGCTTGTCGATCATCCCGGCGATGACCGCCGCCTACCGTGCCCTGCCCCCGGAGAAGATCCCCGACGCCACCCCGCAGCTCAACGTCCTTCAGCGCGTGGGCGGCGCGATCGGCACCGCTGTGCTCACCGTGGTCCTCGCCGGCCAGCTCCGCGTCGACCCCACACCCGCCGGACAGGCCAGCGGCTTCGCCGCCACGTTCTGGTGGGTCCTCGCGAGCGCGATCGCCGCCGCCGTCCCGGCTGTCGTGCTCGCGCGCACTGAACTGCACGCTCGCCGCAGGGCCGGCACCGCCGCCTGAACGGGCCGATCCGGGCGCAGCGGCGAATTGTGTTCCAGAAAGCGATGCTCGCGCGGTGAGTATCGCGGAGAACCGGTCGCTGGCGTCGGCTCCCATCGACCGCGGCTGGATCCGGCGGCAGCGGAGACTGGGCCTGCCCGCCGTGATTCCGGACGCCGGGTATGTCGGTGAGCACGACGAGACCGGGCTGCGAAGCGTGCTGGAGCGAGCTGCGGCCCTAGGCCCGGACGTCATCGTGCCGCTTTTCCTGCACGTGAGGTGGTTGCACCCAGACAACCTGCCTTGCCGGGTCGAGGCTGTCACGGAGACCGGTGGTCCGATCGCGAGCGCGCTCGGACGTCAGGACGACCCGCTCGGCACGAAATACGCGGTCTACGGGCTGGTGGCGCTCTTGCCAGCGCCGGTGCCAGTTGTGCTCCTCATCGCTCGTTTTCCTTCCCGCCAGAACAGAGTGCCCCGCACTGGCAATCTAGGGCGGCTCCGCCCCGGAGGCCGTCAAACGGCCTGCGGGGCGGAGCCGGAATGTGCTGTTGACGTTTTCGTGCTCAGCCGGGGGAGTTCCCGCAGCAACAACCCGGCCACCACGGAGATCAGTGCGGCTCCGCCGTTGTAGATCGCGACAGTCGTCCAACTGCCGCTCGACTTGAACAAAGCCGCCGAGATCAGCGGGGCGAACGAGCCGCCGAGCACCGCGCCCAGCCCGTAGGACACGGCGAGTCCGCTGTACCGGATCGAAGGCGGGAAAGACAACGCGAAGAACGTAGGCTCAGCGGCGGAGTTCGCGCTGACCGCCAGGAACAGCAACACGAAACCGGCCACCATCGGCAGGTAGCTTCCGCTGCCCAGCAGCGGGTAGAACGCGAACGGCGTCAGCACCAGGGCGATCGCTGACACCACGAAAACCTGCTTGCGCCCGAACCGGTCGGCGAGCAGGCCGAACAGCGGGGTGCTGACCATGTACATCGCGGTCACGATGAGCAGCATCGACAGCAGTGTCGTCTTCGGATGGTGCAGCACCGAGGTGCCGTAGGTCAGCGAATACACTGTCACGACGTAGAAATTCACGTGCGTGCCGAGGCAGCACAGCATCACCAGGAGCATCGGACGCCAGCCGCGCTTGATCGCGTCGACGAGCGGCACGCGCTTCACCGCTTGGGCGTTCTCCACACGGACGAACTCGGGGCTTTCGTCGAGCTTGACCCGGATGTACAGGCCGACCAGCACCAGCACCGCGCTCAGCAGGAACGGGATGCGCCAGCCCCAGGCGAGGAAAGCGTCGCCGGGGAGTTCGTTCAGCACCAGGAACAGCAGGTTCGCCAGCAGCAGACCCCAGCCCGCGCCGGAGTTGACGAACGCGCCGGCCAGGCCGCGGCGGTTGTCGCCGGAGCTTTCCACGCTCATCACGAAACCGCCCGCCTGTTCGCCGCCGAGGGCGAGGCCCTGGACCAAGCGGCAGAGCACGAGCAGGATGGGCGCGAGGATGCCGATCGTGCGGTAGGTCGGCAGCAGGCCGATCGCGAAGGTCCCCACGCCCATCAGCATCATGGTCAGGAACAGGACGCGTTTGCGGCCGACGCGGTCGCCGAGGTTGCCGAAGATCGCCGCGCCGATCGGGCGCATCACGAAGGCGATCGCGAACGTCGACAGTGACAGCAGGACCCCGGCGGCGGGATCGACCTGCGGGAAGAACAGTTTTCCGAAGACCAGCGAGGCGGCGACCCCGTAAACCAGGAAGTCGTAGTACTCGACGGTGGTGCCGACCATGCTCGCCACGACGGCGCGGCGGCCGGAGCGGGCGCGGGCAGCGGGTTCCGGTGCGGACGGGGATTTCGGCGTCGTCATTGAACGCCCCTCTCCGAATGGGGTGCGGCGGACCGGGAAATATGATCAAAACAGAGCCCCGAGCGGGGTCGCCGTAGCGTAAGCAGGACGTTCGCGGTAATCAATTCGGAGTTCTCGAAGCGCTGCTTCGGGTTTGCGAAATAGGTTTGCTCCGCCCGCGCGCGTAGCGTCCCGTGGATGGGAGACACGCATTCCGGGCCGCTGGCGGGGGTACGGATCGTCGAACTGGGCGGGGTCGGGCCGACGCCGTTCGCCTGCATGCTGCTGGCCGATCTCGGCGCCGAGGTGCTGCGGATCGAACGCCCGCCCGGTTACGACGGCGGCGCGCCGATCGAACCGCGCTTCGAGCTGATGAACCGAGGCCGCCGCGGGGTGCCGTTGGACCTCAAGACCCCGGACGCGGTCGCCGCCGTGCTGCGGATGGTCCGGCAGGCTGACGCGCTGGTCGAGGGGTTCCGTCCGGGCGTCGCGGAGAAGCTGGGGCTCGGGCCGGGCGAGTGCCTGGCGGTCAACCCGGCGCTGGTCTACGGCCGGATGACCGGCTGGGGCCAGGACGGTCCGCTGGCCAGGGCCGCGGGCCACGACGTCAACTACGTGTCGCTGACCGGCGTCGTGCACTCGATCGGCGAGGCGGGAGGTCCGCCGGTGATCCCGTTGAACCTGGCCGGCGACTTCGGCGGTGGGTCGCTTTACCTGGCGCTCGGCGTGGTGTCCGCGCTGCTGGAAAGCCGCACGTCCGGCCAGGGCCAGGTGGTGGACGCGGCGATGGTCGACGGTTCGGCGTCGCTGATGACCGCGTTCTACGGCTTCCGCGCGGCGGGCTACTGGACCGACGACCGTGGCACGAACCGCCTCGATTCCGGCGCGCCCTGGTACCAGGTCTACGAGACCGCCGACGGCGGCTGGATCAGCCTTGCCGCGAACGAGACCCGGTTCTGGCGCAATACCCTCCGGATGCTCGGCTTCGCCGAGGACGAACTGCCCGGTCAGCACGACCGGGAGCATTGGCCGGAGATGAAAAAGCGCTTCGCCGAGGTGTTCCGGACGAAGGCGCGGGACGAATGGTGCGCGCTCGCCGAAGGACAGGATGTCTGCCTCGCGCCCGTGCTGTCGATGGCCGAGGCTCCGAGGCATCCGCACCTGCGGGCGCGCGGCACGTTCGTCGAGGTCGACGGCGTCGTGCAGCCCGCTCCGGCACCGCGGTTCAGCCGTACGCCGGGAGCGATCCAGCGGCCTCCCGCCGCGCCGGGCGAGCACGCGGCGGAGGCGCTGGCCGACTGGGGCTTTTCCGCTGAAGAGTCCGCGGCCCTGCGCACCGGGTTCGGAAAACCCGAATCCCGCCTTCGGGAATCGTCAATTGGCTTTCCGGGCCGGTCGCATTAATCTGATGGAAACCGCGATGGGAGTACGAGAAAATGTGCGCGAATTTCCTGGACGAGGCGCAGTCCGAGTGGCTGAAAACCGTCAACGACTTCATGGACAGCGAGGTCACCGTCGAATATGTGCGCAAGTGCGATTTCGAACGGCAGTACCCGTACGAGGCGTATGCCAAGATCGCGAAGCAGGGCTGGCTCGGCATCCTGATCCCGGAGTCCGAGGGCGGCTCCGGCGGGGACATCTTCGACTACTCCCTGATGGCCGAGGGCCTCGGCAAGTTCGGCTTCGACTTCGCCTGCTCGGTGCTGGTGCCCACCTTCACCGCGATGAACATCATCAAGTACGGCACCGCCGAGCAGAAGGCGCGCTACGTCAAACCGTTCATCGACGGCGAGATCCGGTTCTCCGTCTCGATCTCCGAGCCGGACGCCGGTTCGGACGCGGCCAACACCAAGACCCACGCGCGCCAGGACGAGAACGGCGACTGGATCGTCAGCGGCTCGAAGCTCTGGTGCAGTGGCGCGGCGGCGAAGGACACCGTCATCGCGATGCTGGTCCGCACCGACAAGAACGACAAGCACAACGGCCTGTCCGTGCTGCTGATCCCGAACGACACCCCGGGTCTGGACATCCGCAAGCTGCCCACGCTGTCCCGGCACGCGACCGGCACGACCGAGATCTTCCTCGACGAGGTCCGGGTCCCCGCGGACGCGCTGCTCGGCGAGGTCGGCCAGGGCTGGAAAATCATCACCGAACACCTGGAGCTGGAGCGCTGCGCGGTCGCCGCCGCCTACACCGGCAACGCGCAGGAGGCGGTGGACAACGCCAACCGGTACGCCCACCAGCGCACCCAGTTCGGCAAGCCGATCCGCGATTTCCAGGTGCTCAAGCACATGCTCGCGGAGAACCAGACGCGCGTCGACGCCGCCCGGCTGCTCTGCTACCGCGCGGCGCGGATGAAGGCGGACAACCTGCCGGCCGCCCGCGAGACGTCGATGGCCAAGCTGTACGGCTCGGAAACCCTGAAGCAGTGCGCGCTCGACGGCATGCAGATCCTGGGCGGCTACGCGAACCTGCCCGAGGGCGACATGGAGCGCTACCTGCGCGAAAGCATCCAGTCGACGATCGGCGGCGGCACCTCCCAGATCCAGCGCACGATCATCGCGAAGTCGATGCGCCTGCCCGCCTGAACCTGTTCTGAGGAGAGAAGATCAATGGGGATCAACAACCGCGTCGACCTGCCCTTCGACGAGCTGGAGGTCGGTCAGACCTTCCGCACCGGCGGGCGGACGATCACCGAGGCCGACGTCGTCAACTACTGCGCGCTCACCGGCAACTGGATCGAGATCCACTCCAACAAGCACTACGCCGGGCAGACCCGGTTCGGGAAGCGGCTGGTGCAGGGCTCGCTGACGTACTCGATCATGACCGGGCTGATCCAGTTCGGCCCCTCGATCCAGGCGAACTACGGGATCGACAACCTGCGCTACCTCAAGCCGGTCGCGATCGACGACACGATCTACGTGACCGCAGAGGTCACCGCGAAGAAGGAAAAGGACGACAAGTACGGCGTCACCACGTTCTTGATGAAGGCGCTCAACCAGGACGGCTACGTGGTGCAGCGCAGCGAGTGGAGCTTGCTGATGCTGCGCCGCCGTGAGGACCTCGAAGCGCTGCTGGCGGCGTCCCTGCCGACGGAGAAGCAGCCGGAGAAGAAGTGAGCGCGGGGGAACCGGTCGCCGCGATCGTCGGGATGGGCGACGCGTACGCGTCGAAGGCCGACCGGAAAGACCCATTGCAGCTGGCCACCGAGGCGACGATGGCCGCGCTGGCCGACGCCGGGATCGGCAAGCACCAGGTGGACGCCGTGTTCACCGGACGCTCGCCGTGGGCGGACAAACGGTCCCAGTGGAGCAACATCTTCATCTCGCACCTGCAGATGCCGGTCACGCTGAACAGCGAGATCACTCTGCACGGTGCCGGGCTGACCTCGACCATCGCGGTGGCGTCGCAGATGATCGCGGCCGGTGCGGCGGAGTACGTGCTGTGCGTGCAGAGCGACGCGACCGAATTGTTCGTGGACGCCGTGGCGATGGGCTCCGAAGCGGATTCGGACCCGCAGTACGAGGTGCCCTACGGCCCGACCATCCCGTCGCTGTACGCGCAGGCCGCGCACCGGTACTTCCACGAATACGGGCTGACCGAAGAAGATCTCGCCGACGTCGCCATCGCCAACCAGCGGTGGGGCGCGCGGCATCCGCACGCGGCGAAGCGCAAGCACGGCGAGATCGACCGCGAGAAGGTGCTCTCCTCGCCGTATGTCGCCACGCCGCTGCGCCGGTGGATGTGCTCCACCTGGGGCGGCGGCACCGGCGGCGCGCTGGTGGTCGCCTCGCCCGAACGCGCGAAGGAAGCCCGCGACCCGGTGTGGGTGCGGGGCTACGGGTCGGCGACCACGCACGAGTACCTCACCGACCGGATGAACATGCGGTCGGGCCGGTTCGCCGGGCTGGGCGAGTTCCCGAATCTCACGCACACCGCGACTGTCGAGGCCGCGCGCCAGGCGTTCACCCGGTCCGGGCTCACTCCGTCCGATGTGGACATGCTGCAGCTGTCGGTGAACTTCGCGCACATGGGCCCGATCGTCCTGGAGGACCTGGGTTTCGCGAAGAAGGGCCACGGCATCGACGTGTACCGCGAAGGCCGCACCGGCGTCGACGGCGACCTGCCGACCGACACCAACGGCGGCTGGCTCTCTTTCGGGCAGCCGGGGATCTCGTGCAACATGGACAGTCTGGTCGAGGCGGTCCGGCAGCTGCGCGGCACCGCGCTGGGGCTGGCACCGAAGCGGAAGCCGCGCACAGTGCTGGTGCAGGGCGCGGGCGGAATGCTTGCCGCGGCGGGCGTGATGGTGTTGTCCGGCAACGACGCTGGGAGGCCGTAATGAGCGAAGACTGGCCGCAGCCGTACCGGCTGCCGGACGCCGAACCGTACTGGACGGCGCTCGGCGAGGAACGGCTCACCTATCAGCGCTGCGGTTCGTGCAGCGAGGTCGTGTGGCCCGCGCACTCGTACTGTCCGCACTGCTCGGCGCGATCGCTGGACTGGGAAGAGTCGCGAGGTCGCGGCACGGTGTGGTCCTACAGCACGATCACGCGCGGTCCGACGCCGGTGTGGGCCGCGATCGTGCCTTACACGGTCGGGTTCGTCGAGCTGGCGGAGGGCTACCAGCTGTTCACGCAGATCGAAGCGGAACCGGACAAGGTCGAGATCGGCATGCCGGTCGAGGTCCGCTTCGTGCGGCGCGGCGAGCAGACGCTCCCGGTGTTCGCCCCGGCAACGGAGGAATGACATGGCAGGCCCGCTCGACGGTGTGCGGATCCTGGACCTGACCTCGAACTTCATGGGGCCGTACGCGTCCCTGTTGCTCGCGGATCTCGGTGCCGACGTCGCGAAGGTGGAGTCCCCGGAAGGGGACACCACCCGCGGCGTCGGCCCGCGGCGAAATCCCGGGATGGCCGCGATTTTCCTGCACCTGAACCGGAACAAACGCAGCCTCGTGCTCGATCTGAAGCATCCGGACGGCCGCGACGCGCTCGTGCGCATGATGCGCTCGGCCGACGTGCTGCTGCACAGCCTGCGTCCGGCCGCGATGCACCGGCTCGGACTGTCCTATGCGGACGCTCGTGAGATCAATCCGCGGCTGGTGTACTGCGGCTGCTTCGGATTCGGCCAGAACGGTCCGTACGCGAGCAAACCGGCGTATGACGACCTGATCCAGGCCGCGGTCGGGATGCCCGTGCTGCAGAGCCGCGGACAGGGCGAACCGGAGTACGTCGCCACCGCGATCGCCGACCGGGTCGTCGGCATGGCCGCCTCGAACGCGGTGGCCGCGGCGCTGTTCCACCGCGAGCGCACCGGGCACGGGCAGGAGGTGCAGGTGCCGATGTTCGAGACGTTCGCGCATTTCGCGATGGGCGACCACCTCTACGGGCACACCTTCGTGCCGCCGATCGGGGACTGGGGCTACGCCCGGATGCTGAACGCGGACCGCCGCCCGTATCGGACTCTGGACGGCTACCTGGGCGTCAACATCTACACCACCCGGCATTGGCAGCGGTTCTTCGCCGCGGTCGGCCGCGCGGATCTGGCGGAGGATCCGCGGTTCGCCGACATCCACGGCCGGACCGAGAACATCGGCGAGCTGTACGCGTTCCTGGCCGAGGTGTTCGCCACCCGGTCCACCGGCGAGTGGCTGAAGGTGCTCACCGAGGCGGACATCCCGGTGATCCGGATGAACACGCCGGAGACGCTGCTGAGCGATCCGCACATGAGCGACATCGGGTTCTTCGCCGAGCAGGACCATCCCTCAGAGGGGCGGCTGCGCACCATCGGCATCCCGCAGCAGTGGAGCGAAAGCGCTCCTGAGCTGCGGTACCCCGCGCCTCGGCTGGGCGAGCATTCGGCAGAACTGCTGCGGGAGTACGGATTCGGCGAGGACGAGGCGGGCGCGCTGCGCGAAGCGGGCGCGGCCGGAATTGGAGTGCGCGATGACGCGTGAGCTTCCCCTGAGCGGGATCGTCGTGGTGGAGCTGAGCGACAGCGCGTCGGCACCGTTCGCGGGCAAGATCCTGGCCGAACTCGGCGCCGAGGTGTGGAAGGTGGAGCGGCCGGCCGGCGACTCCGCGCGCGGCTGGGGACCGAGCGAATGGAAGGGCGACGGGGCGGCGTTCCACGCGCTCAACCGGGGCCGCCGCTACCTGCGCCTCGACATCAAGGACCGCGAGCAGCTCGCCACGCTGCACCGGCTGATCGCCGAGCGCGCCGACGTGTTCCTGCACAACCTGCGGCCCGGCAGCGCGGCCAAGTACGGCCTCGACGCGGAGAGCCTGCGGGTGACCAAGCCGGAACTCGTGCACTGCGAGATCGGCGCGTTCGGCAAGGCCGGGCCGCTGCGCGAACTGCCCGGTTACGACCCGCTGATGCAGGCGTTCTCCGGGATCATGGACATCACCGGGGAGCACGACGGCGGGCCGGTGCGCGCCGGGGTGTCCATTGTGGATTTCGGGACCGGGATGTGGGCGGTGATCGGCATCCTCGCGGCGCTCAACCGGCGGCACGTGAAGCACACCGGCGCCGCGGTGGACGCGTCGCTGCTGGAGACGGCGATCGCGTGGAACTCGGTCGGCATCGCCGGCTATGCGGCCGACGGCTACCCCGGCAGCAGGCACGGGTCCGGCGTGGCGTTCATCGTCCCGCACCGCGCGTTCGCGGCTTCGGACGGCGCACTGATCATCAGCTGCGCCAACGACGCGCTGTTCGCCCGGCTGACCGCGGCGCTCGGGCACCCGGAATGGGCGGACGAACCGAGGTTCGCGACGAACGCCGCGAGGCTGGAGAACCGCGCCGAAATCGATCGGCTGATCGGCGAGCGGATCGCGACCGGCACCCGCGCGCAATGGCAGGACCGGCTGCGAGCGGCCGGGATCCCGTGCGCGCCGGTGCAGACGACCCCGGAGCTGGTCAGCCACGAGCAGACCCGCGAACTCGGCATCATCGGCGCGGCCGACGAGGGCGAGATCGGCGTCGTCGGGCTGCCCTTGTCCTTCGACGGCAGGCGCCCGCCGCCGCTGCCCGCGGTCCGCCCGATCGGCGCGGACAACGACCTGCTCGGCTCGGTGCTGCCGACCCGGGCCTGACCCCGTCCCCGGACAGAAGTGGAAAGTGTCATGGCTGCGCCGTATTCGGAAAAGCAGTGGAGCGAGATCGAGTCCGCGACCGACAGCGAGGCTCGGGCGGTACAGGACGAGCGGTTGCGGGAGCAGGTGGCGTATGTGGCTGCGCGCAGCGTGTTCTACCAGGAGAAGTTCGCCGGAATCGACCTGGCGAAGGTGCGGACGGCCGAGGACCTGGCCCGGTTGCCGTTCACGGAGAAGCAGGAGCTGCGCGAAAGCCTGGCCGCCGCACCCCCGCTGGGGGCGCACGTGGCGGCGAACCCGGACGAGATCGTGCAGATCCAGGCATCCTCGGGGACCACGGGCAGCCCGTCGTATGTCGGGCTGACTCGCGGCGACATCGAAACCTGGTGCGAGCTGGGCGCGCGGGCGCTGTACGCGAACGGGTTCCGGCCCGGCGACCGGCTGCTGCACGCGTTCGGGATGAGCAAAGGCTTCGTCGGCGGATTGCCGGTGGTGCAGATCCTGCAGCACATGGGGATCGTGGACATCCCGATCGGCGCCGAGGCGGGCGCGGAGCGGCTGCTGCGGGTGCAGGCGGACCAGCGGCCGAACGCGCTCATCGGGACGCCGTACTTCCTCGCCTACCTCGCCGGACAGGCCCCCTCGATCGTCGGTCTCGACGCCCGGGAGCTGGGAGTACGTGCGATCAGCGTCGGCGGCGAACCCGGCGGCGGGCTGCCCGCGGTGCGGGAGAAGCTGGAATCGCTGTGGGGCGCGACCTCGCGGGAAATGCTCGGCGGCACCGACATCGCCTGCACCTACTGGGGCGAATGCGAGGCCGCGAACGGAATGCACTTCCTGTCGCCGGACCTCATGGTCGCCGAACTCATCGACCCCGACACCGGCGAGCGGATCGCTCCGGTCGAGGGCGCACAGGGCGAGCTGGTGTACACCGCGCTGCGCAGGCAGGCGTCGCCGCTGGTGCGGTTCCGCACACGCGACCACGTGATCGTGACCGGCACGGACTGCGCGTGCGGGAGGACCGGATACACGGTGCGGTGCATCGGGAGGACCGACGACATGCTGATCGTCCGCGGGATCAACGTGTTCCCGTCGGCGATCAAGCAGTTGGTGGCGGAGCTGGCCCCGGCCGCCACCGGCGAGATGCGGATCCGCGCGGACTTCGAGGGGCATTCGACGCAGCAGCCGCTGCCGCTCGTGGTCGAACACGCGGCCGGGCTCCCGTCCGGGAAACAGGCTGAACTCCGGACGTCCCTGGAAAGCCGGATCCGGTCCGCGCTGAACGTGAAAACCGCCGTCACGCTGGTCCCGGACGGCTCGTTGAAGCGCCCTGACCACGTGAAAGTCGCTCTCGTCGAACGGGTGCCCGCGCAGACCGCGTGATAGAGGTAGAGCGTGAGCGCGTTCAACAGGCTGCACCTGATCCGGCAGGTCGACCTCCTGACCCTGCGGCTGTTCCTGTCCGCGGTCGAGGAGAAGCAGATCGGGCTGGCCGCGATCCGGGAGAACGTCTCGGCCTCGACGGCGACGAAACGGATCCACGACCTGGAGGCCATCGCCGGCATCGAACTGCTGGACCGCGGCCCGCGCGGCGTGGTGCCGACGCCCGCGGGCGCGGTGCTGGCGCGGCACGTGCGCAAGATCTTCGGCAGTCTGGAGGACATCCGGTCGGAAATCGCGGCGTTCACCGAGGGAATGCAGGGAGATCTGACGATCGCGTCGGCGCGGTCGATCTTCGCGCCGTTTCTCGCGCGGGAACTCGGTGAATTCTACCGGCAATACCCGCAGGTCCGGTTGATCGTCCACGAAATCGAAAACAAGGAAATCGTGCGGGAGGTCGCGCGCGGCGAAGCGGATCTCGGCGTGTTCGCCGCGGCGCACGAACTCGACCTGACCGGCGTGGACGTGACGCCGTACCGCCGGGACCGGATCGTGGTGGCGTTGCCTCGCGGGCACCGGTTCGCCGACCGGCTGAGCGTGACGTTCGCGGAGCTGCTGCCGGAACCCCTGATCGCGGTGGGCCCGATGGCGGGCGCGTTCCGGGCCGCGGCGCGCCGGCTGGGCGAGGAGTTCGAACCGGCGTTCAGCGTGCGCAGCGGCGAGGTCGCGCTGAGCCTGGTCCAGGCCGGGCTCGGGGTCGCGGCGCAGCCGGAATGCATGGTGCCGCGGGAGTTCCTCGATCGGGTGGCGGTGGTCGAACTCGCCGAACCGTGGGCGGAACGGAAGATCCACCTCGCCACCGCCGCGGGCCGCCGTCCGGGCCCGGCGTGCCGGGCGCTGATCGAGCAGCTGCTGGACCGGCCCGTGGACGAGCCTCCGGTGGGCGGCTGAGGGCCCGGTTTCCGTTCGCCGAATTGCCGATTCGGAGATTTCGAATTGATTCCCGTCGTGTGCTCCGGCTAGCATCGAAAACGCGGAAAGAAATCATCTGAGGTTATCGGGCGCGGTGAGCGCTGTTCCGTGCTGCCGGAAATAGGAGGCCGAAAACGATGAACGCACATCGGGGTGCGGTGGTCGGGTGCTGACCCGCGCAGCGGTGCTGCGGGAAACGCCGGGCCGGTACGAGGTCGTGGAGCTGCAGGTCGAGGACCCGCGGCCGGGCGAGCTGCGGGTGCGGATGGTCGCCAGCGGCCTGTGCCACTCCGACGACCACTTCGCCACCGGCGACCAGACCCCGCCGATCCTCCCGTTCGCCGGCGGGCACGAAGGGGCCGGAATCGTCGAAGCGGTCGGGCCCGGCACACCGGGTTTCGCCGAAGGCGACCACGTCGTGTTCTCGTTCCTCCCGGTCTGCGGCCGGTGCCGGTTCTGCGCCCGCGGCCTGCAGAACCTCTGCGACCTCGGCGCCTCGCTCGGCACCGGCGCGCGACCGGACGATCCGACGTCGTTCCGGCTGTCGCTCGACGGGCGGCCGGTCGGCCAGATGGCCGGGCTCTCCACCTACTGCGAGCACACCACCGTCTCCACCGCGTCGGTGGTCAAGATCGATCCGGACATCCCGCTCGACGTCGCGTGCCTGACCGGCTGCGGCGTCGGCACCGGATGGGGCGCGGCGGTCAACTCCGCTGCGGTCCGCCCCGGGCACGTCGTGATCGTGATGGGCATCGGCGGCATCGGGATCAACGCCGTCCAGGGTGCCGCGCACGCCGGCGCCGCCGCGGTGATCGCGGTCGATCCCGTTGCGTTCAAACGGGAATCCGCGCTGAAGCTCGGCGCGACCCACGCGGTCGCGGACATGGCCGAGGCCACCGAACTGGCCCGGTCGATGACCAACGGGCAGGGGGCCGATTCGGCGATCGTCACCATCGGCGTCGTGGCCGGGCGGCACCTCGGCCAGGGGCTCGCCGCGGTCCGCAAAGCGGGCACGTGCGTCGCGGTCGGGCTGGGGGAGACCTTCGTCCGCGACGGCGATTTCAACCTGCACGAGCTGGTCCTCTACCAAAAGCGTCTGCAAGGTTCGCTGTTCGGCGCGAGTTCGCCGACCGCGGACATCCCGGCGCAGCTGGAGATGTACCGCCAGGGCGTGCTGAAGCTCGACGAACTGATCACCACCCGCTACGCCCTCGACGAGGTCGCCGCCGGTTTCGACGACCTGAAAGCGGGCCGGAACCTCCGCGGCGTCATCGTCCACTCCGCCTGACGACCGAAAGGACAACGATGTCCGCAGAAGCACCGCCCCGGGAAACGATCTCGGTCGGCGACATCAGCGTCACCTACCTGCCCGACGGTGAGGCCAGCGTCTCGGAGACCGCGCTGTTCCCGGCCGGCACCCCGGAGCTGTGGAACGCGCACCGGGAACTCTTCGACGCCGACGGCAAGCTCCTGCTGTCCCTCGGCACGTTCCTGATCCGCACGGGCGACCGCAAGATCCTCGTCGACCTGGGGTTCGGCGACCACACCGTCGACTTCCCCGCCGCGGACGGCGTGTTCCGCTCCGGACAGCTGCTCACCAGCCTCCGCGAGGAAGGCTTGGCTCCCGAAGACATCGACACGGTCTTCTACACGCACATGCACATCGACCACGTCGGCTGGACCGCGCAGAACGACGCGCTCACCTTCGGCAACGCCCGCCATCTCGTCGGCGAAGGCGAAGTCGAATACTGGCAGTCCTTGGGTGACAACCCGATGGCAGCGGTCGGCCCCGACCCGGACGGGGTGCTGGCTCCGCTCGAAGGCCGGATCGACGCGGTTTCGGACGGCAGCGTCATCGCGCCCGGCATCTCGGTCGTCGCGACGCCCGGGCACACCCCGGGGCACTGTTCGCTGGTCGTTTCGTCCGGGCAAGACCGCGCGTTGCTCCTCGGCGACGTCCTGCACTGCCCGGTGCAGCTCGCCGACAACGAGGTCTCGCTGGTCTTCGAGGTGGACGCGGAATTGGGCAAAAAGACTCGCGCCCGGATCCTGGGCGAACTGGAAGGCGACCCGGACACCGTTGCCGCGCAATGCCATCTCACCGGCTCGGCATTCGGCCGGGTGCTGCGCGGCCGCTCCCGCCGGACGTGGACCTCGCTCGCCTCCCAGGGCGTGTCGTGACGATGCCCGCCGAGTACTTCGAGATCGACTCCGCCGCGGTCGGCGCCCGGTTCGCGGTGAGCGTTTTTCTCCCTCGTGGTTACGACCGCGGCGGGGATTGGCCGCTGGTATACGCCACGGACGGCAATATCGTCGCGCCACTCACCGAAGGCCTGCGCGGCGCACTCACTGACCGGCAGCAGGCGTGCCCGGTGGAGCCGTATGTCCAGGTGAACGTCGGGTATGTCGCGGAAGACGCGCCGAACCAGCTGGTCTTGCGCAACCGCGACCTGGTTCCGCCGGGCGAGGGCGTGCCGGACTTCATGCGCGCGCACATCCGAGGTCGGCTCGGCGTCGACTCGGGCGCGGTGCCGGAATCGGTGTGCGACGAGTTCTTCGCGCAGCAGAAGAACGCTCGCGCGGACAGCTTCCTCGCGTTCCTGGAGACCGAGCTGCACCCGGAGATCGAGTCCCGCTACCGGTTCCGCTCCGGCGATGTCGGGCTGTTCGGCTACTCCTACGGCGGTCTGTTCACCCTGTTCGCCTTGACCGCGGGTTCCGCCCTCTTCACCCGGTTCGGCGCCAGCAGCCCCGGAGTGGTTGTGCCGGACAGCCGCATCTACGAACGCTACGAAAACCTGCACCGGCTGCCCCGGGAAACGTTCCTGCACCTGACCGTCAACGCGTACGAAATGCTCGGTCCGAGCAAGTTCTACCGGCACCTGGCGATCGAGTTCCTGCGCTTCCTCGACGTGGTGACCGAGCGGCCGCTGCCGGGTCTGCGCGTCAGCACCGAGCTGATCCCGGGCGAATCGCACAGCACCGGAATGGCCGACGCGTACCGGAGTTTCCTGCGTGCCTGCTACCCCGGAGGTGCTTCATGAAGACAACCGCCGCGCTGCTGTGGGAAGCGCCGGGCACGTGGGACGTGCGCGAGGTCGATCTGGATCCGCCGAGGGCGGGCGAAGTCCTCGTGCAGATGATGGCGTCCGGTCTGTGCCACTCCGACGACCACTTCGCGCAGGGCGACATTCCGTTCCATTCCTATCCGGCCTGCGGCGGCCACGAGGGAGCCGGCATCGTCCGCGAGGTCGGCCCGGGTGTCACCCGGGTCGCGCCGGGCGACCACATCGTGACGTCGTTCATCCCGGCGTGCGGGCATTGCCGGATGTGCGTGGCCGGGCGGCAGAACCTGTGCGACAACGGGGCGCTGATCACCGTCGGCACCCAGCTCGACGGCACGTTCCGGATGCGCGCCGACGGTCGCGGCGTGGCACAGAACGCCTGTGTCTCGACGTTTTCCGAATGGACTGTCATCCCCGAGGTGTCCGCGACGCCGATCCGCCGCGACGTCCCGTTCGAGGTCGCCGCGATCGTCGGCTGCGCGGTGCCGACCGGCTGGGGCTCCGCGGTGCGCGCGGCCGGGATCGACGCCGGGGACGTGGTGATCGTGATGGGCACCGGCGGCATCGGAATGAACGCGGTACAGGGCGCGCGCTACGTCGGGGCGGAGCACGTCCTCGCAGTCGACCCGCTGGCGATGAAGCGCGAACTCGCGCTGAAACTCGGGGCCACGGAGGCGTTCACGGATATCGGCGAGGCGACCGAACGAGCCCGTTCGCTGACCAACGGCCAGGGCGCGGACTCGGCGATTGTGTGCGTCGGCGTGCTCGCCGCCGAGCATCTCGCGCAGGCGTACGCGGCGATCCGCAAGGGCGGCACGCTCGTGGTGACCAGTGCGGCGAAGCACGACCTCGTCGGGATTCCGGTGCCGCTGCTCGAATTCACCATGTCGGAAAAGCGGATCCAGGGCGCGCTCTACGGAATGGGCGGCCCGGCCCGGGAGATCCCGCTGCTGCTGGACCTGTACCGGAACGGCTCGCTGAAACTGGAGGAACTGATCACCCGGACCTACGACCTCGAACAGGTCAACGAAGCGTACGCGGACCTGCACAACGGGCTGAATGTGCGCGGAGTGGTGAGTTTCGCGAACCGGCACGGAGGGGCCTGATGACCACATTGGACGGAAAAGTCGCCCTGATCACCGGCGGCACCGGCGGAATCGGCCGCGGCGTGGCGCGTCGGCTGGCCGCCGCTGGGGCGACGGTCGTGCTGAACGGCCGGGACGAACGCAAAGCCGAGCCCGTGCTGGCCGAACTGGACGGCAAGGGCCATTTCGCGGCGGGAGACGTCCGGTCCGCAACGGACATGGCCGCGGTAGCCGCCGGCACGGCGGAGCGGTTCGGCGGCATCGACATCGTCGTGCCCAGCGCGGGCGGCAACGACGACGAGGCCCGCACCACCGCGGTGCGCGGGCCGTTCGCCGACATCGACCTGGAACGCGTCACCGCGTTCATCGGTGCGGCCGTCGCGGCGAAACTCAACGTCGTGCAGGCTGCCGTCCCGTACCTGCGGGCGCGCGGCGGTGGCAGCGTCGTCTTCGTGACCTCCGAGGGCGGCCGGGTTCCGACGCCCGGCCAGACCGCCATCGCCACCTTCTCCGGCGGCTTGATCATGGCGAGCAAGGTGCTGTCGAAAGAGCTTGCGCGCGACCGGATCCGGGTCAACTGCGTGTGCGTGACCGTGGTCCGCGACTCGCCGTCGTGGACAGCCGCGTTCGAAGCGGAAGACGCGGTGAGCGACCGGCACCGCAAGCAGTACGAGAAGATCATCGAACGCAGTCCGCTGGGCGTCGCGGCCCCGGAGGACATCGGCGACGTCGTCGCGTTTCTGGCTTCCGGAGAGTCCCGGTATCTGACTGGCCTGGTCGCCAGCCCGACCGGCGGCCTCACCGTCCACTGAGGAGGTCCCGTGATGCTGCCGGACGCGCTGAGCGGGCGCTGGTACAACTCCCGCGCGTTCGACCTCGCTGACCCGTGGGCGGATTTCACCCCGAAAAGCACGGCGGTGGTGCTGGTCGACCTGATCAACTGGCAGGCGCATCGCGACGGGTTCAGCGCGCGGGTGGCTTCCGGGGACTACAAGACCGCGCGGTGCGAGAACGTCGTGCTCCCGGCACTGTCGCGGGTGCTGGCCGCGGCCCGGGACGCGGGCGCGGCGATCGTCCATTCGAGACTGGCCAGCCGGGCGGCGGATTGCGCGGACATCGTCCCGGCGTTGCGGGCGTATGTGCGGGCGGCGCAGGCGTGGGAAGGAAACTGGGCCGCGGAACCTCTCGACGGCCTTCACGCGCCGGGCGACCTGGTGGTCACGAAGTCCGGCTCGGGTGCGTTCGGCAGCTCGGATCTCGACCAGGTGCTGCGGAACCTCGGCGTGCGGACGGTGCTGTACGCGGGCGTAGTGACCGACCGGTGCGTCCTGCTCACCGCCGCGGGCGGGTTCGACCTCGGCTACCAGCAGTACCTGCTGACCGACTGCACGGCCGCCTCGACCGCCGCTGACCAAGCCGCGGCCGAGCGGCTGATCGGCGGATACCTGGCACGACCGGTTACCGCGACCGAGGCGGCCGGCGCTTTCGAAACGAGTTAAGGAGAGTCTTCGCATGCTCGACCGGCACGACCACCACATCGGCGGGTCCTCCGTGCGGTCCCATTCCGCAGGCAGGATCCCCGTCGTGAACCCGGCCACCGGGGAAACGTTCGCCTCGATCGCCGACGGAGACGCGACCGATGTGGACACCGCTGTGCGGGCTGCCGCTGAGGCCGGGAGTGCCTGGGCGGCTACCGAACCCGCTGAGCGCGCCGCGACCCTGCGCCGTCTAGCCGATGCTTTCGAGCGGCGCATTCCGGAGATGTCGGCGCTCGTCACCCGGCAGAACGGCACCCCGATCAGCCTGTCGACGGCGATGCAGACGCAAGTTCCGCTGAACTACCGGTACTTCGCGACGCTCGCGGAGAAACTCGCGGTGGAGGAACCGGTCGCCGCGTCGGTGGGCGATGCGTTCGTCCGACGGGAGCCGGTCGGGGTCGTGGGCGCGGTTACCCCCTGGAACGGCCCGCAGCCGTTGCTGGCGTGGAAGTTCGGCCCCGCGCTCGCGGCAGGCTGCACCACGGTGGTCAAACCGGCTCCGGAGACCTCGTTGGACGCTTTCCTGTTCGCGGACGTCGCGGCCGAGGCGGGCGTTCCGGCCGGGGTGCTGAACGTGGTGACCGGCGGGAGGGAAACCGGCGCCGCGCTGGTGAAGCATCCGCTGGTGCGGAAGGTCGCGTTCACCGGGTCCACCGTGGCGGGCAAGGCGATCGCGGAACGCTGCGGTCGCGACCTGAAGCGGGTCACGCTGGAACTGGGCGGGAAGTCCGCCGCGATCCTGCTCGACGACGTCGACCTGGACGCCTTCAAACCCTTCGTGGCTACCGCGTGTTCGCCGAACACCGGGCAGGTCTGCCGTTCGCTCACCCGGGTGCTGGCCCCGCGATCGCGCTACGACGAGGTGGTGGACGCGGTGCGCGCGGCGATGGCGGAGATCCCGCTCGGCGACCCGGCGGATCCGGCCAGCCTGTTCGGGCCGCTGGTCTCGCAGCGCCAGCGGGAGCGAGTCGAGACCTATGTGGAATTGGGCCGGGCGGAGGGCGCGAAGATCGTGCTCGGCGGAGGTCGCCCGGCGCGGTTCCCGCGCGGGTACTACGTGGAGCCGACGGTGTTTCGCGACGTCACCAACGACATGCGGATCGCCCGCGAGGAGATCTTCGGCCCGGTGCTCGTGGTGATCCCGTACATCGACGACGCCGAGGCGGTGGCCGTCGCGAACGATTCGGAGTACGGACTCGGCGGGGGAGTGTTCTCGCCGGACCGCGAACGCGCGACGGACGTCGCCCGCCGGGTGGTCACCGGAACCATCGGCGTGAACAGCGCGTCGTTCCCGATGGAGGCTCCGTTCGGCGGGGTGAAAAACAGCGGCGTGGGCCGGGAACTGGGGCCCGGAGCGCTGGACCCGTACCTGGAGCAGAAGACGATCTTCCGCGCCTGAGGGCTCGGGGACCAACGAAACCCGCTTGCGGCGGCGCATCAGGACTCGCGCATGGATCCAGGGACAGATCCTTCCTGGGAAAGAACGCGAACTGGTACGGCCGCGCGTCATCGGCGAGTGTGGATGGCAGACCGGGGAAACGCCCCGGCCCTGACAGAGGAGGGCTTGATGGCCACCGGCGCCGTCGAGCACGTCGAGTTCCGCAACCGCGACATGTACTGGGACATCGCGGCGGATCTCCACTTCCCACCGGACTTCGACGAGTCCGGGACCTACCCCGCGATCGTCGTCGCGCACCCGAATCGACCGGGACGGGCTCGAGGTCTGGCTGACACGCAGAGGGCACATCGTGAACAGCGAACGGCAGGAGGTCACCGAGGACCAGTTCGGCGAGGCGCGAATCAGGACCCGTACCTGGGCATCGGCAAGGAGCGCTACGAGGGCCCCGGTGCCTACCAGTTTGTTCGGTTCCTACGAGACGGCGCCTCGGATCGGTAGCGGTCCGAGCCGAACGCCCGGTTGTCGCCGCCCCGGCCGGTTTCTTCAGCGGTGCCCATGCTGATCCAGCCGCCCGGGCCGCCGCAGCCGGACTCGGCCTGGTGGCGTGGCCGGACGGGCTCCGCGACCACCGATTCGTCTGCACAGTCGGGGGCCAGCCGGGTCCTGTTCAACGGCGGTCCGCAGCTGCGGACGGCCCGCTCAGCCGCGGGTGCGACCGGACGATTTGGTCGATCGCGAGGACGACCTCGCGGACCCGTGCCAGCGACGTGAGGTCGCGCGGGGTGGTGATCCAGTAGGAGCGCCGGGCGCGGAGTTTCTCCGGGAGGACTTCGTCGAGCTGAGGGTCGTCCGCGCCGATGTAGGTCGGCAAGGGCACGATGCCGAGTCCCGCGCGGGCGGCCGCATGGTGGCCGGAGATGTTGTTGGTCTGAACCCTGGCGTGCGCGCGCGGCACGAGATCTTCCAGTATTCGCAACGGTTGCACGTCGAGGACGGCATCGATGTACCAGACGAGTTCGTGGCTGTCGCGGAGCTGTTCCACGGTCTCTGGCCGACCTTGCCGTTCGAGATAGCCGGGGGAAGCGTAGAAGCGCAGCTCGTAGTCGGTGAGGTGCCGGACGGACGCGGCTCGCGGGGTCGGGCGTTCCAAGGTGATCGCGACGTCGAAGTCGCGCGCGGTGATGATGTCGTGGGTCGTCGCGGTCAGGACTTCCAAGTCCAGGTGCGGGTGAGCGTCTACAAGGGACTGCAAGTGGGGTACGAGGACGTAGGCGCCGAAACCGTCCGGGGCCAGGATCCGCGCTGTCCCGGTCAGTTCGCCGGAACGCGACGTCACCGCTTCCAGCGCGCGCGACATGCTCAGCTCGATGGCCTCCGCATGGGGAAACAGGAGCCGTCCGGGCTCGGTGAGCCTCCAACCGTGCGGGTGGCGGTCGAACAGCCGTGTGCCGAGTTCTTTTTCGAGACGGCTGATGCGCCGCGAAACCGTGGTCTCGTCGACCTTCAGCCGGACGGCGGCGTCTCGCAGCCTGCTCGCACGCGCGACCTCGAGCAGGTACCGGAGATTCTCGATGTCCATCCGCGGAGTCTGCAATAGTGCAGGCTCGACTGCAAATTTGGCCGTTGACGGGTGCAGTTTTGCAGGAGAGGTTAGGGCCGCACGGAGCAGGCACCCCGACGGCCGACACGAAGGTTTCCTGATGAGCGTTGACATCCACATTTCTCCTGTTCTCCGCATCGGCGCCGGGAGCGTCGACACCGTTGGCGCGCTCGTGGCGTCGTTGGGCGCGCGCCGTCCGCTCGTCGTCACGGACGGGTTTCTGGCTTCGTCCGGGTTGGCGGACCGGGTGGCCGAGCGGCTGCGAGGTTCGGGCGCGGACGTCGAGATCTTCGCCGGCACCATCCCCGACCCCACCACTGAGTCCCTTGTGGACGGACTCTCCGCGGTCCGCGCGCACGCCGCCGACAGCATTGTCGCGGTCGGCGGCGGGAGCCCGATCGACACCGCCAAGGCGCTTGCGGTGCTTGCGGTCCGGGAAGGGCCGATGCGGGAGCTGAAGGCTCCGTACCGCTACGACGGCGAGGCGCTCCCGGTGGTCGCGGTCCCGACGACCGCGGGAACCGGGTCCGAGGCCACGATGTTCACGATCATCACCGACAGCGAATCCGGCGAAAAGATGCTGTGCGCCGGACGGGCGTACCTGCCGTCCGCGGCGATCGTGGACTACGAGCTGACGATGTCGATGCCGCCCCGGCTCACCGCGGACACCGGGATCGACGCGCTGACCCACGCCATCGAGGCGTACGTGAGCAAGAAGGCGAACGCGGTTTCGGACACGTTCGCACTCTCGGCGATTTCACGGATCGGCCGCTGGCTCCGGCCGGCGTACGCCGACGGTGCCGACGTGCGGGCCCGGGAAGAGCTGATGACCGCGGCGACGCTGGCAGGGATCGCGTTTTCGAATTCGAGCGTCGCGCTCGTCCACGGCATGAGCCGTCCGCTGGGCGCGCATTTCCACATCGCGCACGGCATGGCCAACGCCATGTTGTTCGCCGAGGTCACCGCTTTCTCCGTCACCGCAGCCGAGGAGCGATACGCGACGTGCGCCCGCACATTGGGGGTCGCCACCGACGACGACTCCGACGCCGCAGCCGCCGAGGCGCTCGTGCGCGAGCTGCGCCGGCTCGCGCAGGACCTGGAGGTGCCCACTCCGGCCGGCCGGGGCGTCGACCGGCAGGAGTGGGACGCCCTGGTCCCTGTCATGGCCGAGCAGGCACTGGCCTCCGGCTCGCCCGGAAACAACCCGAGGGTGCCGACCGCCGAGGAGATCGAGCAGCTCTACGCGGCCGTTTACGCCTGAGCACATTCCCTCCGTATCGCACAAAAGGAGAACCGAACATGCCCGAATCCGCTCCCACCCTGGTCCCGCACTGGATCGACGGGGCCGAACACCCCTCCGCCAGCGGACGCACCGCGCCGGTGTACGACCCCGCGCTCGGCCTCGAAGCCAAGCGGGTCGTGCTCGCGGACAAGGACGACGTCAACGCCGCAGTGGCCAGTGCCAAGGCTGCTTTCCCGGCATGGAGCAGGCTTTCGCTGGCCCGTCGGCAGGCGGTGCTGTTCACGTTCCGCGAACTGCTCGAAGCACGGAAGGGCGAACTGGCCGAGATCATCACCGCTGAGCACGGCAAGGTGCTCTCCGACGCGCTGGGCGAGATCACCCGGGGCCAGGAGGTGGTCGAATTCGCGACCGGGCTGGCGCACCACCTGAAGGGCGAGTTCTCCGAGCAGGTGTCCACCGACGTCGACGTCTACTCGACCCGGCACCCGCTCGGCGTGGTCGGCATCATCTCGCCGTTCAACTTCCCGGCGATGGTCCCGGCCTGGTTCTTCCCGATCGCGATCGCGGCCGGGAACACCGTCGTGCTCAAGCCGTCGGAGAAGGACCCGTCGGCAGCGCTCTGGATCGCGAAGCTGTGGAAGGAAGCCGGTCTGCCGGACGGTGTCTTCACCGTCCTCAACGGCGACAAGGAGGCCGTCGACGGACTGCTGGAACATCCCGACGTCAAGGCGATCAGCTTCGTCGGCTCCACGCCGATCGCCCGCTATGTCTACGAAAACGGCACCGCGAACGGCAAGCGGGTCCAGGCGCTCGGCGGGGCGAAGAACCACATGCTCGTCCTTCCCGACGCCGATCTCGACCTCACCGCCGACTCGGCGGTCAACGCCGGCTTCGGCTCGGCGGGCGAACGGTGCATGGCGATTTCCGTCGTCGTGGCGGTGGAACCGGTCGCGGACGACCTGATCGCGAAGATCGTCGAGCGGATCAAGACGCTGCGCACCGGCGACGGCCGCCGCGGCTGCGACATGGGCCCGCTGGTCACTCGCGAACACCGCGACAAGGTCGCGTCCTACATCGACGTCGCGACCGCGGACGGGGCGACGGTGGTGGTCGACGGCCGCGAGGTGAAACCGGACGGCGACGCGAACGGGTTCTGGCTCGGCCCCACCCTGATCGACCGGGTGCCGGTCACCTCACCCGTGTACACCGACGAGATCTTCGGGCCGGTGCTCGCCGTGGTCCGCGTGCCGTCGTACGAAGCCGGAGTGGACTTGATCAACTCGTCGGCGTTCGGCAACGGCACCGCCGTTTTCACCAACGACGGCGGGGCTGCGCGACGTTTCCAGAAGGACATCGAGGTCGGCATGATCGGCATCAACGTGCCGATCCCCGTCCCGGTCGCCACTTTCAGCTTCGGCGGCTGGAAGGACTCCCTCTTCGGAGACACCAAGGCGCACGGAGCCGAGGGAGTGCGGTTCTACACCCAGATCAAGGCCATCACCAGCCGCTGGCTCGATCCGTCGCACGGCGGCCTCAACCTGGGCTTTCCCGAGAACTGAGGGTTCCCTCCCGGCCGACGCCGACCCCGGCCGGGAGTCGGCACCGGTTCACCCGATGGGCTTGTGTCGCGAGCGTCCATAGGCTTCACTAGGGGGAAGTTGGAATTGGCATACGATCAACTTGTTCTAGGTGATCGTATGACGGAGAGAAGACCGCTCCTCTCTCGCAACTGGCACGAAAGGCACTGGCATGAGTCTTACTGGGAGGCGCGACGAGGCGTACTCCGCACCTGACGCGGGGTTCGCCTCTGACGGTCGCGCGCAGCAGGCGCCGGAACGCACTGGCCGGCTTCGCGGCACCATGGGCACGATCCAGCTGGCCTTCACCGTGCTGGCCATGTCGGCGCCGATCGGCAACGTCGTGGGCGTGCTGCCGCTGGGCATCACTCGCGGCAACGGCATCGGCTCGCCGACGATCTACATCTTCGTCGGCCTGATCTTCCTGCTCTTCGCGGTCGGGTTCACCACGATGACCCGCAACCTCCCCAGGGCAGGCGCGTTCTATACCTACATCACCGCCGGCCTGACCAGGCCGGTCGGCCTCGGCGCGGGCTTCCTCGCCGCCTTCACCTACCTGGTGCTGATGGTCGGCAGCTACGCCTTCTTCGGGGTGTCGGTGCAGAACGTGCTGACCCAGTTCGGGCTCCCGAACGTCCCGTGGTGGATCTGGGCCGTCGTGTGCTGCGTCATCATCACCGCGCTGGGGCACTTCAACGTCGAGATCTCCGGAAAGGTGCTCGCCGTCCTGATGGCGGTCGAGGTCGTCCTGGTCATGCTCTTCAACCTGCCGGTCCTCTTCAGCGGCGGACCGCACGGCTACCAGCTCGACTCCTTCCACCCCACCCAGGTCTTCTCCGGCGATCTCGGCGTCGCGGTCCTCTTCGCCATCGCCTGCTTCATGGGCTTCGAGTCGTCGGCGATCTACCGCGAAGAAGTGCGCAATCCCGACCGCACCATTCCCCGCGCGACCTACCTGGCGATCATCGGCCTCGGCACCTTCTACGTCCTGACGTCCTGGGCGCTCGTGACGTTCTGGAGCCCGGGCAAGGTCGTGGCCTCCGGAGCGGCCGATCCCACCCGGCTGTTCACCGGCGGCTTCCGCTACTACATGGGCTCGACCTTCACCCAGATCATGACGGTGCTCGTCGTGTCGAGCGTGTTCGCGGGCGCGCTCTCGACGCACAACGCGTTGTCCCGCTATCTTTTCTCCCTCGGACGCGACGGCATCATGCCCGCGTTCCTCGGCAAACCGCACCGCAAGCACGGCTCGCCCGCGAAGGCGTCCGCGTTCGCGACCGGGGCGGTCGTTCTCGTCTCGATCCCGTTCCTGGCCTCCCGTCTGGACCCGGTCACGATGTACTCCTCGATGTTCGCGCTGGGCACCTTCAGCCTGCTGGTCCTGTTCCTGCTGACCACGCTCGCCGTGCTCCGGTACTTCCGGCTGATCACCCACCGGGAGCGCGTGTGGAACACCGTCGTCGCGCCCGCGCTCGGTTTCCTGGGCCTGCTTCTCCTGCTGGTCCTCAGCTCGGTCTTCTACGCGATGTCCATCGGCGGTCCCCAGTGGCTGGCCGTCGGACAACAGCTGCTGCTGGCGGTGATCCTCGTCGTCGGGATCGTGCTGGGAAACCGGTGGCGGCGGACGCGGCCCGCGGCGTACGCGCGGATCGGCAGCGCCGAAGGGGACGACGTCGGCAGCCAGCTCACCGTCGAAGCGCTCCCGTCCCCCGTCCAGGAAGAGGTTTGAGGCATCCGTCGGGCTCTGCCTCATTCGGCTAGAAAGGTTCATCGTCGTGTTCCATCTCAAGGGCCGCAAGCAAACTGTCGCGCAGAGCGGTGACGCGGCGGCCTCCGTCGCCCAGACTGTCAGCGACGTGATCGCCGACATCGAAGAGCGCGGCGACGCCGCGCTGAGCGAGTACTCCGAGCGGTTCGACCGGTTCTGCCCGGAGTCGTTCCGCCTGAGCGACGAGCAGATCCAGGCGTGCATCGCCCAGGTAGACCCGCAGACCCTGGACGACATCCGCACCGTCCAGCGCAACGTCGAACGGTTCGCCCGGCTGCAGCTCGCGTCGCTGACCGAGTTCGAAGCGGAGGTCGAGCCCGGCGTTTTCCTCGGCCAGCGCAACATTCCGGTCGGATCCGTCGGCGCGTACGTGCCGGGCGGCCGGTATCCGCTGCTCGCCTCGGCACACATGACGATCGTGACGGCCAAGGTCGCCGGCGTGCAGCGGGTCATCGCCGCCACGCCCGCGCCGGACGGAGAGATCCCGGCCGCGAGCATCGCGGCGATCCACCTCGCCGGCGCCGACGAGATCTACCTGCTCGGCGGCGTCCAGGCGATCGCTGCCCTCGCGGTCGGCACTGAAACGATCGCTCCGGTCGACGTGATCGCCGGGCCGGGCAACGCCTACGTCGCCGACGCCAAGCGACAGCTGTTCGGCCGCGTGGGCATCGACCTGTTCGCCGGTCCGACCGAGGTGCTCATCCTCGGCGACGAGACCACGGATCCGTTCGTCGCCGCGGTGGACCTCCTGAGCCAGGCGGAGCACGGCCCGGATTCCCCGGCCGTGTACGTGACGACCTCCGAGGACAACGCGCACGCGGTGCTCGACCAGATCGAACGGCAGCTGAAGGTGCTGCCGACCGCGGAGATCGCGGGCGCGGCGTGGGAGAACGTCGGGGAGGTCGTCGTCGCCGAGGACCTGGACGAGGCTTTCCGGATCTCCGACGAGTACGCCAGCGAGCACGTCCAGGTGCTCACGAGCGAACCTCGCCTGGCGCTGGAGCGGCTGAGGGATTACGGTGCGCTCTTCCTCGGCGACCGGACCGCAGTGTCCTATGGGGACAAGGTCATCGGGACGAACCACGTGCTCCCGACGCGCCGTGCCGCCCGGTACACCGGCGGATTGTGGGTCGGAAAGTACCTGAAGACGGTGACGTTCCAGGAGATTCGGTCCGACGAAGCCAGCGCCCGGCTGGGTAAGCTCCTCGGACGAGCGGCGCGCGCCGAACGCTTCGAGGGACACGCCCGGTCCGGCGACATCCGTGCCGCGCGGGTGACCGGCGAGTGGCCTGAGTGGACGGCCGGGTTGCGTTGACGCCGCCGGACCGTGCTCGGCGCGGATGTGCAGAATCGAGGAGCGTTTCATGACAGACCCCGAATCCGGACTCGGCGGACGGCTGGCCGTCGACGGATCGATCGCGACCGAGGTGCTGATCGTCGGCTCCGGGCCGGGCGGATCGGCAGCCGCGCACGCGTTCGCCGGGTCGGGTCTCGACGTTCTGGTGGCCGAACGCGGCTCGCATCTGCCGAGCGTGCCGCGCGACGAGATCGTCACCGCGATGCACGTCGACAAGCGGTACGCGAACACCGAGAAGTGGTACGACGCGTCCGACGGCAAGCCGTTCACGCCCGGCACCTATTACTACGTGGGCGGCAACACCAAGTTCTACGGCGCCGCGCTGCCCCGGTTCCGTCGGCAGGACTTCGAGCGCACTCCGATGCAGGAGGGGTTCTCGCAGGGCTGGCCGTTCGGCTACGCGGAAATGGAGCCGTACTACACGCGGGCGGAGAAGCTCTACCGCGTGCACGGCCGGCTCGACGAGGACCCGACGGAACCCGAGCACAGCGAGGACTTCCCGTTTCCCGCTCTCGAGCACGAACCCGACATCGAACGGTTCGCGGCCTCGCTGCGGGCGCAGGGGCTGCACCCGTACCACACGGCCAACGGGCTTGAGGTGACCAGCCAGGCCGAACGCGAGGAGGAACGCGCCTCCGACGGCACGCCGAGCTTCGCCGACCGCAAGAGCGACGCGTGGAACCGCCTGCTCAAACCGGCGCTCGACGCGGACGAGCGGATCCAGCTGCTCACCGAGCTGCGGATCACCCGCCTCATCGCCGCGAAGGACGGGAGGCGGCTCGTGGCCGCCGAAGGCACGTACCGCGGCAAGCCGGTGACCATCCACGCGGAGCGCATCATCCTCGCGGCGGGCGCGGCGAACACGGCTGCTCTGCTGCTGCGTTCAGGCGTCGCCAATTCCTCGGATCTGGTAGGCCGCAACTACATGGTCCACAACACCACGTTCCTCGTCGGCGTGCATCCCTTGCGGCGCAACCGGACCGCCTGGCAGAAGACGATCGGCGTCAACGACTGGTACCTCGCCGGCGACGATCGTCCGCCGCTGGGGAACATGCAAATGCTGGGGAAGCTCAGCGCCGAAACGCTCAAGGGCTTTTTCCCCCTCCTGCCGCGGTTCCTGCTGAAATGGGTCACCGACCGCAGCATCGATCTGTGCCTCATTTCCGAGGACGTCGCCGATCCGGGCAACCGGGTCACTGCCGACGGCGAGCGCATCGTCGTCCGATGGAAACGCAACAACCTCGCGGCGCACCAGCACCTGGTCGGCAACGTTCGCAAGGCGGTCCGCAAAGCCGGGTTCCCGTTCGTGCTCACCAGGCTGATGGGAATCGCGACGAATTCGCACATGTGCGGAACGACGGCGGCCGGCACCGACCCGGCCTCGTCGGTGGTCGACGAGAACTGCCGCGCGCACGACCTGGACAACCTCTGGATCGTGGACAGCTCGGTCTTCCCGTCGTCAGCGGCCTCCAACCCAGTCCTCACCATCTCGGCCAACGCGTTGCGCGTGGCCGACAAGATCCGCGCGGCGCTCGCGCCCTGACCGGCACCGCCCGCGCCCCCTTTCCTCAGGAGAACACGAGATGTCAGAGAACACGTTGACCGGCGGCCAGATGATCGTCGACGGGTTGATCCGCCAGGGCGTGGAAGTGGTCTTCGCCGTGCCCGGCCACGGCAACACCGCGCTGCTCGACGCGTTCGTGGACCGCGAAGACGAGATCACCGTCATCCAGGCCATGCACGAGCAAGGCGCTTCGCACATGGCGGACGGGTACTACCGCGCATCCGGGAAGATCGCCGCGGTCTGCACGTCGATCGGCCCAGGCGCTACGAACACCGTGACCGGCATCGCCACCGCGTTCTCCGATTCGCAGCCGCAGATCGTGCTGACCGGATCGGTGCACACCTACCTCGAGAACCGCGGCGTGCTACAGGAAATCGACCGGCCGCACGGTTCGAACTGGGGCGCGGTCATCGAGCCGATCGTGAAGCGATGGTGGCGTCCGGTGACGCTCGGCCAGATCCCGCGCGTGATCTCGCAGGCGTTCACCACCCTGCGCGAAGGACGCCGCGGCCCAGTGCTGCTCGATGTGCCACAGGACTTGCAGGCGGAAGCCGGAAACTACGAACCGGTCGAGGGTGCGCCGATCGACCTTCCCCGGCCCACCGGCGACATCGAGGCCGTGCGGCAGGCGGCCGAGCTGCTGCGGTCCGCGAAACGGCCGGTGGTCCTGGCCGGGGGCGGTGTGATCGCCGCAGAAGCGAGCAGAGAACTCATCGCGGTCGCGGAACGGCTCGGCGCCCCGGTCACCCACACGTTCATGGGCAAGGGCGCGGTTCCCGCGGACCACGACCTCTACGCGTGGCCGTGCGGCGACCTCGGCTCGATCCCCGGCAACGGCGTGACGAAGCGGGCGGACGTCATCCTCGCGGTGGGCACGCGGTTCAGCGACCGGATCACCTCGTCCTACCGCAAGGGCGTCACGTTCACCTTCCCGGAAACGAAGCTCGTCCACATCGACATCGACGCCTTCGAGATCGGCCGCAACTACAAGGCCGACGTGGGGATCGTCGGGGACGCCAAGTCCACGCTCGCGACGCTCGCCGCGGAACTCGGCGCCGCCGAAGGGGATTACCGGGAGACCGCCTACTTCGCGGAACTGCAGTTCCTGAAGAAGGAATGGGAGGAGTACCTGCGGCCCGCACGCGAGGCCGACGTGCGGCCGGTCACCAACTCCCGCGCCATGGTCCAAATCCGGGAAGCGCTGCCGCGCGACGCGGTCTGGGTCACCGACTCCAGCAACCCGGCGAACGGCGCCTTCAACGAGTTCCCGATCTTCGAGCCGAGGACCAACATCGTCGCCGGCGGTTTCTCCGGCATCGGATTCGGGCTGCCCGCCGCGATCGGCGCCCAGATCGGCGCACCCGGCCAGCAGGTGGTCGCCTACATCGGCGACGGCAGCCTGCTGCAGACCGGAACCGAACTGGCGGTCGCCGCCCAGCTCGGCGTCCCGGTCCTCGTGATCGTGATGAACAACGGCGGCTGGGAGGCGATCAAGGACCTGCAGAGCAACCTCTTCGGCGAGGACCGCGACATCATCACGCAGTGGAAGACCCCGGACGGCAAACCGTATTTCGCCGACGTGGTCGGCTTCGCCGAGTCACTGGGCGTGCCCGGCGAGCGGGTCGAGGATCCCGACGGCGTCCGCGCGGCGGTCGAGCGGGGACTCGCCGCCACCGGGCCGTACGTGGTGGAGGTGTTGAGCGCGAACGCCTTGCCCTGGAGCAAGCTGCACGAGACGGGATGGTGGGACATCACGGTGCCGGCCTACCTCGGGGCGAAGCGCGACGCGTACGTGGCCGGCCGCGGCTTCTGAAGCTTTCCATCGACGGGAGAACGATCATGACACGCGTGCTCTACCTCTACGGAGGATGGCCGGGCCACAACCCGTACGGCGTGGGCGAATGGGCGACTGCCACCCTGGAGGGGCTCGGCTTCGACGTCGAAGAGTCGAACGACATCTTCGCGCTCGACCAGGATCTCACCGGCTACGACCTGATCGTCAACAACTGGAACAACGCCCTGCTGAGCGAGACATTGACACCCTCGCAAGAGTCGCACTTGCTGGGCGCGGTCGAAGCAGGAACCGGATTCGTGGCGTGGCACGGCGGCGGCGCGGCGTTCCGCGGCAGCGTGATGTACCACCTGATGCTCGGCGCGGATGTCTTCTACCACCCGGCGGGGGAGGGGGTGCGCCATCCGTATCCGTTGTACGTCGTCGACGGCGAGCACCCGGTCACCGCCGGCGTGACGGACTTCGACGCGGCGAGCGAGCAGTACTACATGAACGTCGACCCGAGGAATCACGTGCTGCTGGAGACCGTTTTCGACGGCGAGCACATGCCTTGGCTGGCCGGGCAGCGGATGCCGCAGGCGTGGACGAAGGAGTGGGGAGCGGGGCGCGTCTTCTACAGCGCGCTGGGCCACTACCTGGAAGATTTGACCGCGCCGCCGGTCGAACGCCTCATGCGGCAAGCATTCCAGTGGGCCCGGCGGGACCGCTGACCCGCGGCTACGCGACCTCGACGCTTTCGTTGACCCCCAAGAAGTTCCGGATCGCGGTCTCGTCGGCGCCGGGGAGCAGCGAGACCGTCGGCAGCGCGGCGGCGTGCCCGAGCAGCGTACGGACGGCCAGCAGCGCGATTTCCCGGGTCGCGGACGACAACGGCTGGTCCGGCCGCTTGATCAACGCCAAGGTGTCGTACAGCGGCTCCGCGAAGGGGCGGACGGTGAGGCCGCGGGATTCCACCTGGGAGCGCAAGGCCGCGCCGCACACGACGGTGCCGCCGAAACCCTCTGCGACCAGATCCAGCGCGTCCGTCAGATACTCCACTTCGATGTGCGGCTCGACAGCCAGACCCGCCACGGCGGCACGGTGCGCGAGCTGCCGCCGGGCCGGATCGAGGTCGCGGTAGTGGGCGTCGTAGAGGACCAGCGGCCGGCGGCAGAAGTCGGCGATGGCCATCGGCTCGCCGGAATCGGCACTGTCGGAGGACGCGTAGAACACCTCGTCGCGCGCGACTTGCAGGATGCCGAGGTCGTCCTCGTCGATGGGCAGCGTGACCAGCCCGGCCTCGAGGTCGAGGTTGCGGACGTCCTCGCCGGTCTCGGAACTGTTCTGGCCGACCAGGCGCAGCCGGACGTTCGGGTAGGTGCGGTGAAAGGTCGCCGCCAAATCGGACCCGATGTAGTACGGGCTGTTGCGAAGCAGCCCGAACGCGGCGCTGCCGCCTTCGAGCGTCTTCAGGGACCGGACGGCGGCCGCGCCGTTGTGAGCGGCTTCGATGGCATGTTTCGCGTACGGGTACAGCTCCTGGCCGGCCGCAGTGAGCTTCAAGGCCCGCCGATGCCGGACGAAGAGCACCTCGCCGAGTTCGGACTCCAACCGCTGGATGAGGTCCGAGACGCCCGGCTGGGTAAGGCCGAGCTCCTTGGCTGCCGCGGTGAACGACCTGAGACGCACCGCGCACGCGAACGCCATCAACTGGTTGAGAGTCATGAGTCAATCTTATGGATTTGGCCCGTAATCGCCAGTACTGAGGTGGGTCGGTCATGGGAAGCGCAGGAAACCCCGGCAACCGAGCTCCGCAGTGCGACCGGAAGCGATGGCCCGGAACCCGCACGACAGCAGCTCTCGGGCGCGGACTGGTCTGGCGGTGGATGGCAAGCGGCCGCCCCTGCCTGAGCGTCCGCGACTCGCGACACGCGACCCGAGGCGCAAAGCGGAACTCGGAGTCGCTGGAGGCGAGGAGAAGCCGTCGAGGCGGCTCGAGCCGGGCAGGTCGCGATGACCGAGACCTGGGCCGGGGCCGGCACGGACGAGTCAGTTCGGCTTTACCGGGATGTACGTGTCGGCGACGTCCAGCCCGCGAAGAAGAGGAGCAACGAGTCGCTCGGCTATTTCGCGCGGGGTCTCGACGAGCTGACCAGTGGATGCAGAGGTCACGCGCACGTAGTCATCTCTGCTGTACGGATGCGCGTACCAGCCCATTCCGGGACTCATCTTGTCGGCCGCAAGTACGTTGCGCATCCGGTCGACGCGGAGCCCCAGTCGCCACTGACCCTGGTAAGCAGCGTGCTCGTCACCCAATTGCCCAGCTAGCGCCAGGAACGTGTGCGTGAGCCCCAGAACGACCGCCGGCACCACGACGGGTGCTGGGTCGCTGGGAGGATAGCTCTGCTTCTGCCACGGGAACGTGCCGCGACCGCAGGTGAGACGCAGGCCGCCATCCTCTCGGACGACGAGGTCCACTAAAGACGGTTCGTAGGTTTCGTAAGTCGGGCTGTAGGTGGTGAACGCGTGGCCATCGGCTCGAGTGATCCGGTTCGGGACTGTAAGACGTTCGGTGTAACTCCCGATGATGGAAGTGCACCTGATGACCGACATGTTGTCCGGTGTGGAGAACGCTGAGGGCTCGAAGCCCGAGACGGGTTGGGACGGCCTGGATGGCCAGCTCGTCGAGCGGTTGGTGAGTCGTGCCAGGGCTGGTGGGTTGAAGCTGACCGGTGAGGGCGGGGTGCTGCAGCAGGTGACCAAGCGGATGCTGGAGTCCGCGGTGGACGGCGAGATCACCGATCACTGGGGTTATGACAAGCACGACCCGGCCGGCCGCGGGACCGGCAACTGACGGAACGGCGCCCGCTCCAAGACTGTCCTGACCGACGTCGGGCCGGTGAAGGTCGACGTGCCGCGGGACCGGGACGCGAGCTTCGAGCCGAAGATCGTGGCGAAGCGGCAGAAGTGCTTGACCGGGGTCGACGAGATGGTGATCTCCTTGGCTGCCAAGGGATTGACCACCGGGGAGAGCTCCGCTCACCTGCCCGAGGTCTATGGTGTCGCGGCAGACCATTTCCCCCATCACCGGCAAGGTGGTCGAGGGCATGGTCGAGTGGCAGAACCGGCCGCCGGACCCGGTCTATCCGGTGATCTTCATCGACGCGATCCACGTGAAGATCCGCGACGGGCAGGTCGCCAACCGGCCGATCTGCGTCGCGTTGGCGGTGACCTGCGAGGGCCGCCGCGACATTCTCGGCTTGTGGGCCGGCGACGGCGGCGAGGGAGCCGAGTACTGGCTGCATGTGCTCACCGAGTCGAAGAACCGTGGCGTGGCCGATGTGCTCATGGTCGTCTGCGACGGCCTGACCGGCCTGCCCGACGCGATCAACACCGTCTGACCGGCCACGATCACTCAGACCTGCGTGGTGCGTTTGCTGCGCAACAGCTTCCGCTACGCGGGCCGTCAGCACTGGGACGCGATCGCCAAGGCCCTCAAACCGGTCTGCACCGCGCCGGCCGAGGCCGCCGCGCGCGAGCGGTGCGCCGAGTTCGCCGAGACCTGGGGCGCCCGGTATCCGGCGATCGTGCGGTTACGGGACACCACCTGGCCCGAGTTCGTGCCGTTCCTCGCGTTCGACCCGGAGAACCGCCGGGTGATCTGCTCCACCAACGCCATCGAGAGCGTCAACGCCCGCATCCGCCGCACCGTGAAAGCCCGCGGCCACTTCCGCAGGCGAGCAAGCCGCGCTCAAGTGCGTCTACATGGCGATCACGAGCCCCGACCCCACCGGCACCGGCCGCAAACGCCGGACCATACGCCGGAAACCCGCCTCGAACGCCTTCGAGATCGCCTTCAACGGCCGCCTGGCCGCCGGACACAAGTAGTTCCCCTTCAACCCGAGTTACACCGCTCGTTTGACAGACCCCGGCGCTGGCTGGGGCACGCGCTGGTTGGCCAGTGCGGCGTCGGTGGTGAGCTGGGCAGTGGACATGCCGGGTTTCTGCTTGGGCGCGGCTCCTGCGGAAGAAGCGGTGCTGGGAGAGGTGAGGTTGTTGGTGTAGAGGAACTTGTCGCAGGCGGCGACGAAGGGCTGGGGTGTTTTGCGTTTGCCGAATCCGTACGCGGTGAGGCCGGATCCGCGCGGGCGTGCGGCGAGGCGGGTGAAGTCTCTGTCGCTGGATGTCGGCGGACAGTGAAAGATCCCCATCGGCGGCCAGCCATCGCCCCGCTCGTGGCCGGGGAGTTCCCCGCGGACGGCCAGGCATCTCCCCGGTGACGTGTCCGTTTCGTCGTGCGGCAAGGCTCGCGCGATGTGAAGACCAGCAGGGAGATCCTCGAGGCGTATGACCTCACGGGGAGCTACCGGGCAGCGGCGGCGCTGGCCGGGTGCGACCACCACACGGTGGCGCGGTATGTCGCGTTGCGGGCTGCCGGGGACAGCCCGGTCGAGCGGGAACACCGGGCGCGGCCGATCGACGAGTACCTGCCGAAAATCGAGGAGCTGGTGGTGCGCTCCAACGGCAAGGTCCGCGCGGACGTGGTCCACAAGCGGTACTAGTGTCCTGCGCCGGAAATTCGTCGGCAGAAGTTCGCCAGTGACTCAAGGATCTCTGCGGCGGTCTTGGTCCAGATGAAGGGCCTGGGGTTTT